>NZ_CP109379.1:0-4800000 GCF_045208355.1 Streptomyces sp. NBC_01546 | reverse complement strand
CGAGGTGGCAAGGACAAGGGGGAACGGGCGTTTCACAATGTGGCTATCAAGTAAAGGGAACGTCAAAGATTAGGTAAGGTAACGAACTAGCCACTGAACCTGCCGCTGGAGGAACGATCCGCCGGATCCTCCGCGCGCTTTGAGGAAGGGTCGCCCGCTGACTGTCCACACGCTCAATGAGCTTCTGCTGGTCTGCTCGCTCGTGCTGCTCGTCGCCGTCGCGGCGGTACGCATCTCTTCACGCAGCGGCCTCCCCAGCCTGCTCATCTACCTCGGCATAGGCATCGCGATAGGCCAGGACGGCATCGGCAACGTCGTATTCGACAATGCCGAGCTGACGCAGGTCATCGGTTATGCCGCACTCGTCGTGATCCTCGCCGAGGGTGGTCTGGGCACCAAGTGGAAAGAGATCAAACCGGCCCTGCCGGCCGCGATCGTGCTGTCGCTGGTGGGCGTCGCGGTCAGCGTCGGCGTCACGGCCGCGGGGGCGCACTACCTGGTCGGGCTGGAATGGCGCCAGGCCCTGCTGATCGGCGCGGTCGTCTCCTCGACCGACGCGGCGGCCGTCTTCTCCGTCCTGCGCAAGGTCCCGCTCCCCTCCCGGATCACGGGCGTCCTCGAGGCGGAGTCCGGCTTCAACGACGCACCGGTCGTCATCCTGGTCGTGGCCTTCGCCACCGTCGGGCCGATCGACGACTGGTACGTCCTCCTCGGCAAGATCGCCCTGGAGCTGGTCATCGGCGTCGCGATCGGCCTGACGGTCGGCTTCCTCGGCGCCTACGGCCTGCGGCACGTGGCACTGCCCGCCTCCGGCCTCTACCCCATCGCCGTGATGGCGATCGCCGTGACGGCGTACGCGGCCGGCGCGCTGGCGCACGGCTCCGGCTTCCTCGCCGTGTACCTGGCGGCGATGGTGCTCGGCAACGCCAAGCTCCCGCACTGGCCGGCCACGCGGGGGTTCGCGGACGGCCTCGGCTGGATCGCGCAGATCGGCATGTTCGTCCTGCTCGGCCTGCTGGTCACCCCGCACGAGCTGGTGCACGACTTCTGGCCCGCCGTGGTCATCGGACTGGTCCTCACGATGCTGGCGCGGCCGCTGGAGGTCTTCGTCAGCCTGCTGCCCTTCCGGATTCCGTGGCGGGAGCAGGTCCTGATGTCCTGGGCGGGCCTGCGCGGAGCCGTGCCCATCATCCTGGCGACCATCCCGATGGTGTCCGGGATCGAGGGCAGCGACCGCGTCTTCAACATCGTCTTCGTACTGGTCGTCGTCTACACCCTGGTGCAGGGGCCGACCCTGCCCTGGCTGGCGCGCAAGCTGGAACTCGGGGAGACCGACGAGACCGCCTCGGACCTCGGCATCGAGTCGGCGCCGCTGGAGAAGCTGCGCGGGCACCTGCTCTCCTTCGCGATCCCGCCGGCCTCGCGCATGCACGGCGTCGAGGTGAGCGAGCTGCGGCTGCCGCCGGGGGCCTCGGTCACCCTGGTGGTCCGGGAGGGCAAGAGCTTCGTACCGCTGCCGTCGACCGTGCTGCGGCGCGGGGACGAACTTCTGGTGGTGGCCACGGATCCGGTACGGGACGCGGCCGAGGCGCGGCTGCGCGCGGTGGCCCGGGGCGGCAAGCTGGCCGGGTGGCTGGGGACGGGCGGGAACGGGCGGCCGGGCTCGCGCGGGTGACGCGTACCGGTGGAGTCAGACTTTAGAGCGGCGTTCTAATTCGGCCATTTTCGGTGTCGTCTGACCGCTTTTGCCCCTATTTCTAGGGACCTCAAAGACGAAGGTCCCGTTAATCGCAGCTGAAGACACACCTTGTCGCCACAATCACAGGGCGTGGTAGTGGATTCCCCTGTACGATTAAGGCACAACAGATCGAACCAACTCTGCCTGACGCAGAGCTGGCGCGACCGCAAAGCGGCCGTGGCTCCCTCCCGCAGTGGGCGCCCAGGTATCACTCGGTTCTGCGCAAGAGGACAGCTCTCGGGGATCCCACATGTACGGGCACGGTCGCTCACAAGGCGACGTGCCGTCCGCAGACGGGGACGCTCTACCAGGCAGCGGAAAGGCAAGGCCGTGACATCCGCGGTCACGACCGAAACGTCCGCCACGTCCGCCCGCCCCGGCTACGGGCAGCTCCTGCGCACACCCGGTGCCCTGGGCTTCGTACTTCCCGGCTTCGCCGCCCGGCTCCCCTTCGGGATGCTCACCGTCAGCATCCTGCTGCTCGTCCAGCACACCACCGGCTCCTACGGCAGCGCCGGCGTCGTCACCGCCGTGACCGGTGTGTCCATGGCGCTGTTCGCCCCGCTGATGGGCAAGTTCACCGACCGGTTCGGCCAGAGCGCCGTCCTGGTGCCGGCCGCCCTGACGCACACCGCCTCGGTCGTCGCACTGGCCGCCCTCGCACTCCTCGGCGCCCCGCTGTGGGCGCTGGTGCTGGCCGCCATCCCCGCCGGCGCCTCCGTCCCGCAGGCCGGTCCGATGGTCCGGGCCCGCTGGGCCGCGAAGCTGGAGGGCTCTCCGCTGCTGCCGACCGCGGCCGCGTTCGAGTCCGTCACCGACGAGTTCACCTTCGTCGTCGGTCCGGTGCTCGCCACCTTCCTGTGCACCCAGGTGCACCCCGCGGCCGGTCTGATCACCGAGGCCACGCTGACGATCGCCGGCGGCCTGATCTTCGCCGCGCAGCGCGCCACCCAGCCCAAGCCGGTCGGCCGCGCGGCGAACGGCGAGAAGCACGCCTCCGCCCTGTCCTTCCCGGGCCTGCGCGTCCTGATCGTCGCCTTCATCGGCATCGGCGCCGTCTTCGGCGGCATGCAGGTCTCGCTCGCCGCCTTCTCCGACGAGATCGGCAACCCGGGCGCCAACGGCCTGCTCTACGGCGTCTTCGCCGCGGGCAACATGGTCGCCGGCATCGCCATGGGCGCCATAGCCTGGAAGATCGGCCCGCGCCGCCGCCTGATCCTGGGCTACGTCGGCCTCACCGCCGCGGCCTCGGTCCTGTGGGCCGCGAACTCGGTGATCCTGCTGGGTGCGCTCGGCCTGGTCGTCGGCCTGTGCATCGCCCCGGCGCTGATCACCGGCTACACGATGATCGAGCAGCTGATCCCGGCCGCCTCGCGCACCGAGGCCTTCACCTGGCTGACCGGAGCGGTCGCCTTCGGGCAGGCCGTCGCCGTGACCCTGGCGGGCCGCCTGACGGACGCGCACGGGTCCTCGTACGGCTTCCTGGTGCCGATGGTCGCCACCGCGCTGGCCCTGGTCACCCTGCTGGCCCTGCGCGCGAAGCTGGCGCCGAAGGCTCCGAGCCGGATCGTGAACTCATCCGCGCCGGCCGCCGTGCCCGCACCCTCGTCCGCCGCCCCGTCCACTGGCCCGTCGGCCGCCTCGTCGGCCGCCTCGCCGGCCGCCCGGAACCGGGTGAACGAGCGTGGGATGGGTCACCGCGTGCCGGTGACGGTGGACTGATCCGCCGGAATACGTCACCATGGAGCGTCGTTAGCACTCATTGAGTCAGAGTGCCAGGAGGAAATTCGTGCCGACCTACCAGTACCAGTGCACCGAGTGCGGTGAGGGCCTTGAGGCCGTGCAGAAGTTCACCGATGACGCGCTGACCGTGTGCCCGAGCTGTGACGGACGCCTGAAGAAGGTGTTCTCCGCGGTCGGCATCGTCTTCAAGGGCTCCGGTTTCTACCGGAACGACAGCCGTGGCGCTTCGTCGAGCAGCACTCCTGCCTCGAAGCCCGCCTCGACCTCGTCGACGTCCACGGCCGCCGCCCCCGCCGCTTCGTCCTCCTCGACGTCGTCGAGCACGGGCAGCAGCTCCACCTCGGCTGCCTGACCTGCTTCATCGCTTGTCGAAAGGCCCCGCCGCCCTCCGGGCAGCGGGGCCTTTCGCACGCCCGGTTAGGGTGGCGGCATGGTGAACGCAGAGATCGGTGTCATCGGCGGTTCGGGCTTCTACTCCTTCCTGGAGGACGTCTCCGAGATCCAGGTGGAGACCCCGTACGGGCCCCCCAGCGACTCCCTGTACGTGGGTGAGCTGGCCGGCCGGCAGGTGGCCTTCCTGCCCCGGCACGGGCGCAGCCACACCGTCCCGCCACACAAGATCAACTACCGGGCCAACCTGTGGGCGCTGCGCTCGGTCGGCGTCCGCCAGGTGCTGGGCCCGTGCGCGGTCGGCGGCCTGCGGGCCGAGTACGGTCCGGGCACGCTGCACGTTCCCGACCAGCTGGTCGACCGTACGAAGGCCCGGGCGCAGACCTTCTTCGACGGGGAGCCGCTGCCCGACGGCAGCGTCCCGAACGTCGTGCACACCACCTTCGCGGACCCGTACTGCCCGGTGGGGCGGTCGGTCGCCCTGGCCGCGGCCCGCGGGCGGGAGTGGGAGCCGGTGGACGGCGGCACGATGGTCGTCATCGAGGGGCCGCGGTTCTCGACGCGCGCCGAGTCGCGCTGGCACGCGGCGGCGGGCTGGTCGGTGGTCGGCATGACGGGCCACCCGGAGGCGGTCCTCGCGCGGGAGCTGGGGCTCTGCTACACGTCGATGGCGCTGGTGACGGACCTGGACGCGGGCGCCGAGACCGGCGAGGGCGTGTCCCACACGGAGGTCCTGAGGGTCTTCGGCGAGAACGTCGGCCGTCTGCGCGAGGTCCTCTTCGACGCGGTGGCGGCCCTTCCGCCGACGGAGTCGCGCGCCTGCCTGTGCACGCACGTCCACGACGGCTGGGACCTGGGCATCGAACTGCCGTAGAGCGGTGGAGCTGCTGTAGAGCGGTGGAGCTGCCGTAGAGCGGTGGAACTGCCGTAGAGCGGTGGCCGCGACAATGACGGCGTGAACAACGGGAACCGGATCATCGTCGCCCTCGACTTCGACGACCGCGGAGCGGCAGAGGCCCTCGTCGCGCGGCTCGGGGATGCCTGCGGCCACTACAAGGTCGGCCTGGAGCTGCTCACCAGCGCGGGGCCCGGGCTGGTCCGGGAGCTCAGGGGCCGGGGGCACGAGGTCTTCCTCGACCTGAAGCTCTTCGAGATACCCGACTCCGTCGCCGGCGCGGTCCGGGCGGCGGGCGCGCTGGGCGTGTCGATGGTGACCGTGCACGCCATGGGCGGCACGGGAATCCTGACGGCGGCGGTCGAGGCCGCGCGGGAGTTCCCGCGGCTGAGGGTGCTCGCGCTGACCGTGGTCACGAGCATGACCGGGAGCGACCTCGCCGACGTCGGCATCGCCGCTGCGAGCACAGAGGAGCAGGTGCTGCGCCTCGCCCGGCTCGCGGTGGCCGCCGGGTGTGACGGGGTCATCGCCTCGCCCCGGGAGGTCGGGGCCCTGCGGGCCGCGCTGGGGCCGGAGCCGCTGATCGTCACCCCGGGGGTGACGCTGCCGGGCGCGGCCGAGGGCGGGCACGCCCGGGCCGGCACCCCGGGAGCCGCCTTCGGGGCGGGGGCCTCCCACATCGTGGTCGGGCGGTCGGTGACGAGGGCCGCGGACCCGGTGGCGGCGCTGGGGCGGGTCCGGGCCGGGATCTGACACCTGCGGGTGACGCCGTTGTCCACAACCTGGGGATCATCCACAGGCCGGAGCGGGATCCGGCGGGAGGCCGGATCGTGAGTTGTGTCCGGGCGCCGGGTCCGGGCACAGCGACTCACTCCGACTGGTGGTGGCCCTCATGTCCCGTACGTCCGCGCCCTCTTCCGCTTCTTCTTCCGCTTCCTCTTCCGTCCCTTCTGCTGTCCCCTCCCCCGCCCCGCCTTCCCTGTGCTCCTCCACGTGTCCTCCCGCGCGCTCGGTGCCCTCCTTCCCGCCGTTGCGGGTCGGGCGGGGTGGCGACCGGCTGCGCAGGGCCCTGCGGCGCAGGCGGCGGGCCGTCTCGGCCGGGCTGGCCGTCGCGGCGGCGGCGCTGGCCGTGGGCGGGACGGAGGCTCAGGCCTCGCGGGGAGCCGCGCCCCCGGAGGTACGGGCCTCCCCGGGCGCGGCTCCACCCGTGGCGGTGCGGATGGTGTCGGCCCCGGTGCGCATCGCGGACGCGGCGACGGTGCGGCTGCTGCGGCCCGGGGACCGGGTCGACGTGGTCGCGGCGGAGCGCGCCGGACCCCCGAGGGTGGTGGCCGCGGGGGCCAGGGTTGCCGAAGTGCCCCCTGCCGACCAGGGTGTTGGGGACGGTGGGGCGCTGGTGGTCCTGTCCGTGCCGCGGGACACCGCGCGGGCTCTCGTGGGGGCGGGCGCGACGGCTCGACTGGCGGTGACGTTGTGTTGATTCGCACACGCGCTCAGTCAAGTCACCTCGAGGTGGGGGCCGATTGGACACGCCGCGGCCGGACTGCCGTAGTTTTCGGAACCGTTGGCTCCGTGTTCGGCACATATGAAGAAAGGCTCAGTGGTGAGCGAGAAGAAGAAGGAGAGCGTCCTGGCGGGCTTCAAAGCCTTCCTGATGCGCGGCAACGTGGTCGACCTGGCGGTCGCCGTGGTCATCGGCGCGGCGTTCACGAACATCGTGAACTCCATCGTCAAGGGAATCATCAGCCCGCTGGTGGGAGCCATCGGGACCAAGAACCTCGACGTCTACAAGTCGTGCCTGAAGGACCCCTGCGCCATCGACGCGAGCGGTCAGCCCACGGGCGTCGAGATCCTGTGGGGCTCGGTGCTCAATGCCGCGCTCACCTTCCTGATCACCGCGGCCGTCGTGTACTTCCTCATGGTGCTGCCGATGGCGAAGTACCTCGCCAAGGTGGAGGCACGCCGCAAGGCCAGGGAAGGCGTCCAGGAGACCATGGAGATCACGGAGCTGGAGGTCCTCAAGGACATCCGGGACGCCCTGGTCGCTCAGCGGGGGGCCAACGGCGGTGGCACCGGGGCACCGGGGTCGCGCGACGCGTTCTAGCCGGCCGGTCCGGCCGGGCCGCCACGGCGGCTCAGATGTGGTGCGGGGGCTTCTCGTCGAGGAAGCGGGCCAGGTCGGCCGTGCTTCCGCCGGCGGGCGGCCGCTCGCCCCAGCCCCGGTCGGTGTCGTCCGAGGACTGCTGGTCCAGCGGGTCGTCGAAGACCAGCCGGGGCCTGGGCTTCGGCGGCACGGCAGGCTCGGTCTGCGGGTCGGGGGCGGCGGGGGTGCTCATGCCTCCAGAGTACGGCCGCCGCCGGTGGCTCCTCCGCTCAGCTGGGAGCCTCGGCGCCCTTGCGGGCGTAGAACCACCAGCACACCGCCAGGCAGCTGGCGTAGAAGCAGATGAAGATCCACAGCGCGCTCGTGACCGTCATGGCGGCGAACATCGCGGGGATGAAGAAGAAGCCGTAGGCGGCAATGGCGGAGGAGAAGCCGGTGACGGCGCCCGCCTCCATCTCGGACTGCTGCAGTGCGGCGCGCTGCGCCTCGGGCCCCTTGTCCGCGGCCTCCCGCATGTGCTGGTCGCGGAAGATCACCGGGATCTGCCGGAAGGTCGAGCCGTTGCCGAGGCCGGAGAAGGCGAAGGCCGCCAGGAAGCCGGTGAAGAAGGCCCAGAAGCTGCCCTGGTCGCCCTGGTGCGGCAGCGCGAAGATGATCACTACCAGCGAGGCCGCCATGCCGACGAAGGACAGCATGGTGACCCTGGCGCCGCCGATCTTGTCGGCGAGCCAGCCGCCGGCCCAGCGCATGAGCGCGCCGACGAAGGGGCCGATCCACGCATAGGTGGTGGCCTGGTAGCCCTGCGCCTCGAAGTTGTTCTTGATCAGCAGCGGCAGGCCCGCGGCGAATCCGATGAAGGACCCGAACGTGCCGACGTAGAGCCAGGTCATCAGCCAGTTGTGCTTGCGCTTGAAGATGATCTTCTGCTGGCTGAAGGGGGCCGCGGCCACCTTGAGGTCGTTCATCAGGAACCAGGCGAGCAGCGCCATGATGACCAGCAGCGGCACCCAGAGGAAGGCGCCGTTCTGCAGCCAGATGTCGGTGCTCTCCTTGGCGTCGTGCTGCGGACCGCCGACCGGGGCGCCGAGTACGGCGGCGGTCACCACCAGGGGGGCGACCAGCTGGACCACGCTCACGCCGAGGTTGCCGAGCCCGCCGTTGAGGCCGTTGGCGCTGCCCTTCTCCCGCTTGGGGAAGAAGAAGCCGATGTTGGCCATCGAGGAGGCGAAGTTCGCGCCGCCGATGCCGCAGACGGCCGCGATCAGCGCCAGTTCCCAGTAGGGGGTGCCGGTGTCCTGGAGCGCGAAGCCCAGCCACAGCATCGGCGCGATGAGGATGATCGTGCTGAAGGCGGTGAACTTCCGCTCGCCGAAGATCGGCCCGATGAAGGTGTACAGGATCCGGAAGGTGCCGCCGGTGATGCCGGGGATGGCGGTCAGCCAGAACAGCTGGGACTTGGAGAAGCCGAAGCCGACGTCGTTGAGCTTGACCACGGTGACCGACCAGACCTGCCAGACCACGAAGCCGAGCATCAGCGCGGGGATCGAGACCCAGAGGTTGCGCTGGGCGACCTTGCGGCCGGTGGACTGCCAGAAGCCCTCGTCCTCGGGGCGCCAGTCGCCGATGGTGGCGCCGGGCTTGTAGGTCTCCGCCCGGTGCGAGCGCACCGCGGAGTCGGTGTTCGTGCGTATGGACATCGTCATCGGTCCTTCGGGTCGAGGAGCCACAGCGCGATCACGACGAGGAAGGACAGGATCAGGAATCCCGCCCCCCACCAGGCCGTGCCGGTGTTGCCCTTCATCCACTCGTTGACGGTCACGGTCAGCGCCCAGAGCTGCCCGATGACCACGGTGAGGGCCAGGGCCAGACGGGCGTTGAGCTTCGAGGACCGCTCCGGCTCCTGTTCGGTGCCGGCTCCCGGGCCGGGGCCGGTGTGCCGGATCCGCGGGTCCCCGTAGCCGCTGGTGGAGCGGATCTGCGGATACCGCTCGCGCACCGGCCGGTTGAGCCGGGGCTGGGCACTCCCCGGGTGGTAGTCGGGGCGCGGAGGCAGCTGTGCGTCGGTCACGTCCGCCCGCTCTCGTTCGAAGTGGCGCGATCGGCTCCGGGGCAGCCCAGCTGGCGGCTCGTCTCGGGGCGGGTATCGCCGAACTGCCGGCACAGGGCGTCCTTGGCCGGCTCTCCCGAGCGGGCGGTGGCGATGGCCCAGACGCTGCCGTCGGTCTGCTCGGTCAGGAAGACCATGGGGAGCGGCCGAGGTGGCGGGCCCGCGGTCACCTCGCCGGTGCGGACGTCGAAGGCGCCCTCGTGGCAGGGGCAGTACAGCTCCCCGTCGAGGCCCCGGTCCTCGCGCCAGAGCACGCCGCAGGCCAGGTGGGTGCAGACGGCGGAGTAGCCCACGAGGGTGCCGTCGGCCAGCCGTACGGCCAGGGCCCGGTCCTCGTCGCCGGGGAACCGGAAGGCGACGGACTGGCCGGGCGCCAGCTCGGCGGCGACCAGCTTGGGCTCGGGCAGCTTCTCGCTGTCGCCGTGCCGGTGCAGGATGCCGCCGGCGACGCCGACCCCGCCGATGGCCAGGCCGCCGGAGACGGTGGCGACGATCCGCAGGTAGTCGCGGCGGGTGGTGAGGGAGTCGGCGCTGATCCGGTCGCGGAGCTGCTCGGCGGCGGCGTCACCGTCGGGACCGGGTGCGGGAGGCGGCTGTTCGGTGACGCTCATCGGACGTCCACTCCGTTCACCTCGACCACGGGCAGGCCGCCGGGGACGGGCCACTGGACCTTGTCGGCGGGGACGACCATCGCCACGCCGGTGCTGACCATCACGTCGCCGAAGGCGAAGGAGTCGGCGACCTGGACTCCGGGGCGCTCGGCCTGGAGCTCCTCGAGGGTTCCGTAGAAGAGGGCGCCGGTGGGGCAGACGGTGGCGCACATGGGAGCCAGGCCGTAGGCGGTGCGGTCGTAGCAGAGGTTGCACTTCATCTGCAGCTTCGCCTGGAGGTCGATCTTCGGGACGCCGAAGGGGCAGGCGTTGACGCAGTTGGCGCATCCGATGCAGCGGGTGGTGTCGGCCTGCTGGACCACGCCGTCGGCGGTCACCAGGATCGCGTCGGCGGGGCAGACCTCGGCGCAGGGGGCGACCGGGTCCTCGCAGTGCATGCAGACGGTCGGGAGGGAGGCGACGGACATGCCGGGTTCGGTGTAGTCCAGGTGGATCATCGACTTGCCGCGGTGGGAGTCGCATTCGCGGCAGGCGGAGACACAGGCCTGGCAGCCGATGCAGCGACCCGGGTCGATGAAGATCGTGCGGCCCATCATGGCGGGTCAGCTCCTCTCCGACGTGCCACGGCCCTGCGGGGACGTGGGGGGCAGGGGGTCGGTGCGGGAGACCTGGGCCTCCGGGTAGGCCTCCTGGCCCGGGGCGGTGGGCGGCGCGGGGACCTCGTCGATCCGGTCGGCGGCCTCGACACGGGCGGCGCAGACCTTGTACTCGGGGATCTTCGAGCGGGGGTCGAGGGCGTCGATGGTCAGGGCGTTCGCGGCCGTCGGGACAGGCCAGTGGTACGGGATGAAGACGGTGTCGGGGCGGATGGCCTCGGTGACCAGGGCCGGGAAGACCTCGCTGCCGCGGCGGGTGACCACGCGGACCGGGTCACCGTTCCTGAAGCCGTGCGAGGGGTGGACCTCCACCCAGGGGCGCGGGGTCTGTTCGACGAGGGCGCCCAGGCGGCGGGTCTGGTTGCCGGAGAGGAAGTGCGCGACGGTGCGGCCTGTGGTGAGGGAGAGGGGGTACTCCTCGGTGTAGGCGTCCATGGGCGGATGCCATTCCACGACCTGCATGTGGATCTTTCCGTCGGGGTGGCAGGTCCTCCCGTCCTCGAACAGCCGGGGGGTGCCCGGGTGCTCGGTGGAGGGGCAGGGCCAGGCGATCCCGCCGGTCTCCTCCAGGCGCTCGTAGGTGATGCCGTAGTAGTCGTTGACCGTGCCGGCGGAGGCGACGCGCAGCTCCTCGAACACCTCGCGGGAGCCGGGGAAGTCGAAGTGGTGGCCGGCGCCGAGGCGTCTGGCCAGCTCGCAGATGACCCAGGTGTCGGTGCGCACTCCGGCGGGGGGCTCCTGGGCCTTGTTGTGCTTGACCACCCGGGCCTCGGCGTTGGCCATCACCCCTTCGTCCTCGGCCCAGGTGGTGACGGGGAAGACGACGTGGGCGTTGGCGGCGGTCTCGGAGAGGAAGAAGTCGAACTGGGCGTGGAACTCGGCGGTGTCGTAGCCGTCCTTGACCACCGCGTAGTTGGGGAGGGAGACGAAGGGGTTGTTGCAGATGCCGATGAGGCCGCGGATCTCCCGCCGCTGCATCTGCCAGACCATCTCCATCATGGAGGTTCCGGCGCCCGGGAGTTCGGACTCCTCGGTGCCCCAGATCCGGCAGATCTGGGCCCGGTGTTCCGGGTTGGAGATCGAGCGGCCGCCGGGGAGGAGGTCGGACTTCTGGCCGTGCTCGCGGCCGCCCTGGCCGTTGCCCTGGCCGGTGATGGTGCCGTAGCCGGCGCCCGGCTTGCCGATGTTGCCGGTGGCGACGCACAGGTTGATCACCGTGAGGCAGTTCTCGACGCCCTGGGAGTGGTGTTCGATGCCGCGGGCGTGCCAGGCCATGGCCTTGTCCGCCGCGGCGAAGACCCGGGCGACCTGGACGATCTGCTCGGCCGGGATCCCGCAGATCTCGGCGGACCGGGCGGGCGGGTAGGCGGCGACGGTCTGCTTGACCTCCTCCCAGCCGGTGGCGTGGGCGGCGAGGTAGGTCTCGTCGGTCAGTCCCTCGGCGACGATCACGTGCAGGACGGCGTTGAAGAAGGCGGCGTCGGTGCCGGGCTTGAGGGCGACGTGGATGTCGGCGGTGCGCGCGATGGCCGTCTCGCGCGGGTCGATGACGATGAGCGAGGCTCCGCGGTCCCGGGCGCCCCACAGGTACTGGGTCATCACGGGGAAGCACTCCCCCACGTTCGACCCGGCGATGAGCAGGCAGTCGGTGAGGAGGATGTCGGAGAAGGGGTTGCCGGCCCGGTCGATGCCGAAGGCGAGCTTGTTGGCCCCGGCGGCGCTGACCATGCACAGGCGGCCGTTGTAGTCGACGTGCTTGGTCTTCAGGGCGACCCGGGCGAACTTGCCGACCAGGTAGGTCTTCTCGGAGAACAGGCTGGCGCCGCCGAGCAGGCCGAAGGCGTCGTTGCCGTACGCCTGCTGGATGCGCCGGATCTCGGAGACGGTGAAGTCGAGGGCCTCCTCCCAGGAGGCCTCCGTGAATTCCTCGTCGCGGGAGCGGCGCATCAGCGGGGCCGTGAGCCGGTCGGGATGGTTGACCTGCTGATAGGCGTTGATGCCCTTGGGGCACAGCCGCATCCGGTTGATGTCGTGGTTGCGCGGCTCCACGCCGAAGACCTTGCCGTGCTTGTCCACGCGCAGGTACATCCCGCACTGCACGCCGCAGAAGCAGCAGTGGGTGGGGACGAGGGTCTCGCCGTTCTGGTCGGCGTGCCACTGGTCGGCCGGGATCCCGCCTGCGTCGCGGAAGTTGCGGGTGCCGGGTGGCGCGATGGACGGGTCGATGGAAACGGGAACGGGCCGGGACACGGCCTTGACGGGGTCGGTCGCGGTCACTTGAAGCCCTTCTTGACGTCGGTCAGGTAGGCGTTGCCGCGCAGCACCCGCTTGCAGCGCGGGCAGTATTCGACGAAGGCGTTGAAGTCGAGCCCCAGGTCCTGCATGGTGCCGCGCAGGTTCTCGACGTACGGGGTGGTGTCGATCGGCTCCCCGCAGCGCTTGCAGGCGAAGACCTGCTCGTCCTGGCGGGCCGTGTACTTGAACAGCTGCATGCCGACGGCGGCCGGCCGCTGGACGATGTGGAAGAACTTCCCGAACGGGATGTAGATGAGGGTGAACACCACCGACACCATGTGCAGGATGGCGAGGAACTCGTAGCCGCCGCCGTGCAGGAAGATCGACGAGAAGGTCAGCAGCAGCCCGGTCACGGAGATCACGATCAGGCAGATCAGCGGCAGCAGGTCGTAGGCGAAGCGCTGGCCGGTGATGGCTCCGCGGTCCTTCATCCTGCGCCACAGGAAGTACGAGGCCCCCGGGATGACCAGGACCGCGGCGACGTCCAGCCCGTGGAACATCAGCCAGCCCAGGATGTTCAGCGAGTCGAAGCCGAGCACCTTGAAGCCCCAGATCCGCATGTCGTATCCGGGGCCGGAGCCGCTGTCCGAGGTGAAGGTGAACCAGCCCCAGGTCAGCGGGAAGGTGATGAGCGCGGCCAGGATGCAGCCCCAGAAGATGAGCTGGTGGGCGGCCCAGCGGGCGCGCGAGCGCGCGCCGAGGAACTTCTGGAAGCCGAGGTAGGTGGCGATCATCTTGGGCAGGGCGGTGGGCGCCCTGCGGAAGTTGTCGGCCGAGAAGAAGCTGCCGAAGCCCTTCTTGAAGAGGCGGCGCGCGCCGGGCGCGGAGACCCAGACCGTGTACCGGTAGGCAACGCCGAAGGCCAGGAAGACCGTCGCGACCGCGTACGGCAGCAGGGCCGAGTCGAAGTCGCGCAGCAGCCGGCTGCCCAGCACGATCGCGGCGATGAGCAGGAGCGATACGACGGTGCCGGCCAGGGTGGCCCGGGCGGTGACGGATCTCCTGCCCGGCGGCGGGGTCTCGGGTGCCTCCGGCGGTGGCGGGGCTGCGGCGAGTGCTTCTGTGGGCTCGGACACAGCACCACGCTAGGCGGTTCATACCGATTCAGCCCGTTATGCCATGGTCATGGTTACGCCGAACGGGGGTCAGACGGCGGTCAGTCCCCGCGCCTCGAAAATCCCCCTGGCCTCGGCCACCTGCCCGGCGTCGGGCGAGGGCGTGTCGCGGAGGGTGAAGTTCATGCCCAGCGCCTGCCACTTGGCCTCGCCCAGCTTGTGGAAGGGCAGGACGTCGACCCGCGAGACGTTGCCGAGCGAGCCCGCGAAGGCGGCGACCCCCTCGATGTTCTCCCGCGCGTCCGTGAGCCCCGGAACCAGGACGAAGCGCAGGTGCACCTCCTTGCCGAGGTCCGCGAGGCGCTGCGCGAAGTCGAGGGTGGGCCGCAGCGGGCGCCCGGTGACGCGCCTGTACGTCTCCCGGTCCCAGGACTTGATGTCGAGCAGGACCAGGTCCACGTCGCGCAGCAGCGCGTCGGTGGCCCGTACGCCGAGGAAGCCGGAGGTGTCCAGGGCGGTGTGCAGCCCCAGCTCGTGCTTCATCCGGTGCAGCAGCTCGCCCGCGAAGACGGGCTGGAGCAGCGGCTCGCCGCCCGAGACGGTGGCCCCGCCGCCGGACGCGGCGATGAACTTCCGGTACTTGGCGGCTTCGGCGATCACGGCGTCGGCCGAGGTCCTCTTGCCGCCCCGCATCTTCCAGGTGTCGGGGTTGTGGCAGTACAGGCAGGTCAGCGGGCAGCCGGACAGGAAGGTCACGAAGCGCGTGCCCGGACCGTCGACCCCGGTCGACAGGTCCCAGGAGTGCACCGAGCCCTCGCTCGGCCGCTGGGTCGCGGCGGCCGCGGGGGTGGCGGCCGCGGGGGCGGCGGCGGAGTGGGCGGCGGGCTGGGCGGTGTTCGCGCCGAGGAGGACGGTCATGGCAGGTGCTCCAGACGGGTGGGCTCTAGAGCGAGCCGTGGAAGGTGCGGTTCAGCACGTCGAGCTGCTGGTCCCGCGTGAGGCGGACGAAGTTCACCGCGTATCCGCTGACCCGGATGGTCAGCTGCGGGTAGTTCTCCGGGTGCTCCATGGCGTCCGTGAGCGTGTCGCGGTTCAGCACGTTCACGTTCATGTGGAATCCGTCGCCGGCCATGTAGCCGTCGAGCACGCCCGCCAGGTTCTTGATCCGCTCCTCGGGGGTGCGGCCGAGACCGTCGGGGGTGACGGTGTTGGTCAGCGAGATGCCGTCCTCCGCGTCCTCGTACGGGAGCTTCGCCACCGACAGCGCCGAGGTGACGTAGCCGCGGGTGTCGCGGCCGTTCATCGGGTTGGCGCCCGGGGAGAAGGGCTCGCCCGCCCGGCGTCCGTCCGGCGTGTTGCCGGTCTTCTTGCCGTAGACGACGTTCGAGGTGATCGTCAGCACGGACTGGCTGTGCTCGGCACCCCGGTACGTCTCGTGCCCCCGCACCTTCTTTATGAACTCCTCGACGAGCCACACGGCGATGTCGTCGACGCGGTCGTCGTTGTTGCCGTACGCCGGGTAGTCGCCCTCCACGCGGTAATCGGTGACGAGGCCGGTCTCGTCGCGCACCGCGCTGACCTTGGCGTGCTTGATGGCGGACAGTGAGTCGGCTGCGACCGACAGGCCGGCGATGCCGCAGGCCATGGTGCGGCGCACGTCGCGGTCGTGCAGGGCCATCTCGATGCGCTCGTAGGCGTACCGGTCGTGCATGTAGTGGATGACGTTCAGGGCGTGGACGTAGGTCTGCGCGAGCCATTCCATCTGCTCGTCGAACTTGGCCATGACCTGGTCGTAGTCCAGCACCTCGGAGGTGAGGGGGCCGGTCTCGGGACCGACCTGGGCGCCGGACTTCTCGTCCCGGCCGCCGTTGATCGCGTAGAGCAGGGTCTTGGCGAGGTTCACGCGGGCGCCGAAGAACTGCATCTGCTTGCCGACCGGCATCGCCGACACGCAGCACGCGATGGCGGTGTCGTCGCCGAAGCGCGGGCGCATCAGCTCGTCGGACTCGTACTGCACCGAGGAGGTGTCGATCGAGACCCGGGCGCAGAACTCCTTGAAGCCCCGCGGCAGTCGCGGCGACCAGAAGACGGTCATGTTCGGCTCGGGAGCCGGGCCGAGGTTGTAGAGGGTCTGGAGGTAGCGGAAGGAGGACTTGGTGACCAGCGGACGGCCGTCCTCGCCCATGCCGGCGATCGATTCGGTGACCCAGGTCGGGTCGCCGGAGAACAGCTCGTCGTACTCGGGGGTGCGCAGGAAGCGGACGATGCGCAGCTTGATGATGAAGTCGTCGACCAGCTCCTGGGCCTGCTCCTCGGTGAGGAGCCCGGCCTCGATGTCGCGCTGGAGGTAGACGTCGACGAAGGTGGAGGTGCGGCCGAGCGACATGGCCGCTCCGTTCTGCTCCTTCACGGCGGCCAGGTACGCGAAGTACAGCCACTGGATGGCCTCGCGGCCGGTGGCGGCCGGGCGGGAGACGTCGTGCCCGTAGGAGGCGGCCATCGCCTTGAGTTCGGCGAGGGCGCGGATCTGCTCGGCGAGCTCCTCGCGCAGGCGGATCGTCTCCTCCAGCGAACGGTGGCCCGCGGGGAGGGAGTTCAGCTCCTCCTTCTCTTCCTTCTTGACGGCGATGAGGCGGTCCACGCCGTACAGGGCCACCCGGCGGTAGTCGCCGATGATGCGGCCGCGGCCGTACGCGTCCGGCAGACCGGTCACGACGCCGGCCTTGCGGGCGGCGCGGATCTCGGGGGTGTAGGCGTCGAACACACCGGCGTTGTGGGTCTTGCGGTACTCGGTGAAGACCTTCTCGAGGTCCTCGGAAACCGGGTAGCCGTAGGTCTCCAGGGCGCCGGCGACCATGCGCCAGCCGCCGTACGGCATGATCGCGCGCTTGAGCGGAGCGTCGGTCTGGAGGCCGACGATCAGGTCCTTGTCGCGGTCGATCCAGCCGGGCGCGTGCGCGGTGATCGAGGACGGGATGTCGTGGGCGATGTCGTAGACGCCCTTCTCGCGCTCTTCCGGGAACTTGTCCGTGATCGCCTTCCACACGGCCGTGGTGCGCTCGGTGGGGCCGGCGAGAAAGGTGTGGTCACCCTCGTACGGCGTGTAGTTCTGCTGGATGAAGTCGCGGACGTCGATGGCGTCGCGCCACAGACCGCCCTTGAAGCCCTCCCAGGCCTCGCCGTTCTTCGTGGTCTCCGCAGGGGTGGCAGTCATCGCCCGCACCTTCTTCGAGTCGCCTCATTGCTTGGTTCCATTGCACGCCTTTTGATCGATCATCTGGCGCCGCGTTGGTCCCGACCTGAAGCCCGAAGGTCCTGCGATCCCCACCCGACGACCCTCGACACCGCCATGACCTGGGATTTCACCAAGGCCGAAAGTCCATCGCGCGCTTGTGAACACTTTCACAAATAGGGGTTCCGTCGGCCGGGATTGACCCTCGACTTGGTACAGGGCACAGAGTTCGGGGTGTGGAGAGCGAGATGCGCAGTATCGGTGAGATGGCTCGGGACAGTGGGCTGAGCGTGAGCGCCCTGAGGTTCTACGACGGGGCCGGCGTGCTGGTCCCGGCCTGGGTGGACCCGGTGAGCGGCTACCGCTGGTACGGCCCGGAGCAGCTCGGCGAGTCCCGGTTGCTGGCCCGGCTGCGCCGGGCGGGCATGCCGTTGGCCGACATCCGGCTGGTGCTGGCCGGCTGGTCCGCCGCCGACACCGATCTGGTGCGCAAACTGCTCCAGGCGCATCTGCACCGTATGGAACTGGGGCTGTCCGATGCCCGCGGTGAGTTCTCCACGATCCGAGCGCTACTCGAACGCAGGGAGAACCCCATGGCTTTGCCCCGCACCACCTCCGTCCGGTCGGCCGTCTCCGCGCCTGAGCTGGCCGCCGCCCTGGACGCGGTCCGTTTCGCCGCCAGTACCGGCCCGGAGCTGCCGATGCTCGGCGGTGTCCTGTTCGACATCGAGGGTGAGACGCTCCGTGTCGTGGCCACCGACCGGTACCGGATGGCTGTCGCTCAAGCCGGTATCGACGGACAGGACGGGCACGGCGGGCACCGCGGGCACGACGGGTCCCGTGTGCAGGTCGTCGTACCCTCCCCGCTCGCCGACGCGATGCGGGCGCTGCTGAGTCACGACGCGTCCGTCCGGCTCACCGTGGACGGTGACCGCGTGCTCCTGGAGACGGGGGACCGTCAGGCCGCCGGCCAGTGCCTCGGCCACGACTTCCCCGATTACCGCCGCCTCGTCCGCCTGCCCGCGGGGCGCCGTGCCCTCGTGGATGTCCCGGCCTTCCGGGAGGCGGTGGCAACCGGTCCGGTCCGTGCGAGCGAGCTGCGCGAGGAGGGCGGTCCGGTCTGCGACCTCAGCGTGCTCAAGGTGGCGGCCGACGGCGTGGTGACCGTCTGCGAGGACGGTGACGACGACCGGGACAAGGTCGCCGTCAACCGGGACTTCCTGCTGGACGCCCTCGCCGCCGGAGCCGCCGACCAGCTGGTTCTGGAGTTCGGCGCCCCCAAGGCCCCGCTGGCGATCCGCCGGACCGATACCGAGGACACCTTCTCGCTCCTGATGCCCGTCCACCTGGAGAACTGAGGCCGGGACAGGGCCTAGCTGGGGGCTTGCGCGCCGGGGCGGGCGTAGAACCACCAGGCCACGGCCACGCACGAGGCGTAGAAGGCCACGAAGCCCCACATCGCGCTGGTCACCGCGAAGTTGGCGAACATCGCCGGGATGAAGAAGAACCCGTAGGCGGCGATGGCGGCCGTGAACCCGGTCACCGCGCCCGACTCGATCTCCGCCTGCTTCAGCGCGGCCGCGTACTGCGGCGTGCCCTCCGTCAGCCCCTTCAGGTGCTGCCCCCGGAAGATCACCGGGATCTGCCGGAACGTCGAGCCGTTGCCGATGCCCGAGAAGAAGAACGCCGACAGGAAGCAGAAGAAGAACCCGTAGAAGGAACCGGAGTCCGAGCCGGCCGGCAGGAAGGTGATCACACCGATGATCGACACGGCCATGCCCGCGAAGGACAGGATCGTCACCCGGGCGCCACCCAGCTTGTCGGCGACCCAGCCGCCCGCCCAGCGGGCCAGCGCGCCCAGCGCCGGGCCCATCCAGGCGTAGGTGGCCACCGAGTACCCGGGGAAGGTGGTCTTGATCAGCAGCGGCAGCGCCGCCGCGAAGCCGATGAAGGAGCCGAAGGTGCCGACGTAGAGCCAGGTCATCAGCCAGTTGTGCTTGCGCTTGAAGATGATCTTCTGCTGGCTGAAGGGGGTGGAGGCGACCTTCAGGTCGTTCTGGCCGAACCAGGCCACCGCGGCGAGGACGATCAGCACCGGCACCCACACGAAGGCCGCGTTCTGGAGGTAGATCTCCGAGCCGTTCGCCTTCTTCTGGCCCGCGCCGATCGCCAGGACGGACGAGGTGATCAGGATCGGGGTCAGCAGCTGGACCACGGACACCCCCAGGTTGCCCAGTCCGCCGTTGATGCCCGTCGCGTTGCCCTTCTCCTGCTTCGGGTAGAAGAAGCCGATGTTGGCCAGCGAGGAGGAGAAGTTCGCGCCGCCGATGCCGCACAGCGCGGCGATCGCGATCATCGTGCCGTACGGGGTGTCCGGGTTCTGCACCGCGAAGCCCAGCCAGAGCAGCGGCCCGATCAGCACGACCGTGGAGATCGCCGTGAAGCGGCGCTGCCCGATCATCGGGCCGATGAAGGTGTAGAGGATCCGCGCGGTACCGCCGGTGATGCCGGGGACCGCCGTCAGCCAGAACAGCTGGGACTGCGAGAAGCCGAAGCCGACGTCCTTCAGGTTGGTCGCCGTGATGCTCCACACCTGCCAGACCACGAAGGCCACCAGCAGGGCCGGCACCGCGATCCACAGATTGCGGGTCGCGACCCTCTTCCCCGTGGACTGCCAGAAGGAGGGATCCTCCGGCGTCCATTCGGTGATGGTGCGGCCGGGGCGGTACTGCGCCGGATCGCCGACCAGCGGCCTCTGCGCTTCCTTCGTAGCGGTACTCATTGCACTGCACGTCCTGAATTGCGAGAAGGGTCCTGACCCATCCAGACTCCGCCCCGCACCCGGGACCGCGGCAGAGGAGAACGCACTGTGGGCGACGGGACAAGGTCCCGCCGCGCACAGTGCGTTGGTCCGTACGCGACCGCCCGGGGCACGCGGGCGCCGAGGGCCGCGCGCCTGGCCCGCTGAAGCCGCGCCCATCTGGTGTGCTGGCCGGCATGGCCTACTCCCCCATGACCGCCCGCAGCCGCGACGAGGACCACCGCGCGGCCACCTCGCTGGAGCTGTTCTTCGACCTCTGCTTCGTCGTCGCGATCGCGCAGGCCGGTGCCCGGCTGGTGCACGCGCTGGCGGAGGGCCATCCCGGCACCGGGGTGATCGGCTACTTCTTCGTCTTCTTCGGCGTGTGGTGGGCGTGGATGAACTTCACGTGGTTCGCCTCCGCCTACGACGTCGACGACGTGCCGTACCGGATCGCGACGCTCGTCCAGATCGCGGGCGTTCTCGTCTACGCGGCGGGCGTGAGCCAGGCCTTCGACGAGAACGACTGGACCGTGGCCGTCATCGGCTACCTGATCATGCGGGTGGCGCTCACCGCCCAGTGGCTGCGGGCCGCCGCCGGGGAGAGCGGCCCGGCGCGCACGACGGCGCTGAAGTACGCGGCCGGGCTGGTGATCTGCCAGGCCGCCTGGGTGGCGCTGCTGTTCGCCCCGGACGACGCCAAGCGCTGGCTGTTCCTCGTCGTGGCCGCGGCCGAACTGGCCGTCCCGGTGATCGCCGAGCGCGGCCACCAGACGCCGTGGCACGCCCACCACATCGTGGAGCGGTACGGCCTGTTCACCATCATCGTGCTGGGCGAGACGATCGCCGCGAGCACGGTGGCGGTTCAGTCGGCGATCAACGAGCACGAGGCCCTGGGCGAGCTGCTGCCGATCGCCGGCGGCGGACTGCTGATCGTCTTCGCCGCGTGGTGGATCTACTTCGCGGTGCCGATGCACGAGCACCTGACCTCCAACCGCGAGGCGATCCCGTGGGGTTACGGCCACCTGCTGATCTTCGCCTCGGGTGCGGCGATCGGGGCGGGCATCGAGGTCGCGGTCGAGCACTCGGTCGGCAAGGCGCACATCTCCCAGCTCTCCGCCAACGCCTCCGTCACCGTCCCGTCCGCGCTGTTCCTGCTGATGGTGTGGCTCCTGCACTCCCGCCACTTCAAACACGGCCTCGCCCAGCAGCTCACCCTGCCGCTCTCCGCCCTCGCCATCCTCGCCTGCACCTGGACGGGCACGTACGCGGTCCTGTTCGCGGGCCTGGTCGCGACAGCCACAGTCGCGATCGGCGTGACCCTGGCCACGAGATCCAGCGCCGGCGTTTGAGGCGCTGGGGTCCCCCCCAGCGGTAGCTGGGGGAGGGTCCGGGGGCAGCGCCCCCGGCAACGGCGCCGCGCCGAACCGTCACCCCCGCGCCCCCGCGGCCGTTTTCCAGGCCATGACACTCCCCGCACAACGCCCCGCCGAAGCCCCCGGCAGGGAACTGGCCGAGCCCGGCTTCTGGCAGCAGCCCCCCGCCCACCGCCTGGCGGCCTTCGCCCGCCTCCGGGCGGCCGACGGCCCCGTCCACATCCCCGAAGGGCAGGGGCCGGGCCACTGGGCCCTCGTCCGCCACGCCCAGGTACAGGAGGCCAGCCGCCTCCCCAAGGTCTTCGCCAGCGCCCCCGGCGTGACCACCCCCGAGCCCGCCCGCTGGGTCCGCGCCCTGTTCGGGGACTCGATGGTCAATCTGGACGGCCCCGACCACGCCCAGCTCCGCAAGATCGTGCAACGGGCGTTCACGCCCCGGCTGCTGGCCGCCGCCGAGGAGGACATCCACGCGGTGGCCGCCCGCATCGTGGACGACGTACTGGCCGAGGAGCCCGACGAGTTCGTCTCGGCGGTGGCCTCCCGGCTGCCCCTGGAGGTCATCTGCAACATGATGGGCATCCCGGAGCACTACCGGCCGGAGATCGCCGACCGCGTCAACCACGCCTCCGAGAACATCGGGGTGGAGCGCGCTCTGGCCGCCCGGCTGCGGATGCCCGGGCGCGGTCTGCGGGCGCTCGCCCGGATGCAGCGGATGGTGGCCGGCATCGGGCGCGAGCGGCGCAAGAACCCCACCGACGACCTGATCTCGGCCCTGGTGTGCGCGAACGTCGACGGCCAGGCCCTCGGGGCCCGCCAGCTCGGCGCCTTCTTCTCGCTCCTGATGGTCGCCGGGGTGGAGACCACCCGCAACGCGATCACGCACGGGCTGACCCTGCTGACCGACAACCCCGGCCAACGGGACCTGCTGCTCTCGGACTTCGAGACGTACGCGGACGGCGCGGTGGACGAGATGATCCGCCACTCGACGCCGATCATCCAGTTCCGCCGGACCGTCGCCGCCGAACACACCATGGACGGGCACCTGTTCCGCCCGGGCGACAAGGTGGTCCTGTACTACGCCTCCGCCAACCGCGACGAGGCGGTCTTCCCGGACCCCGACGCCTTCGACATCACCCGCTCGCCCAATCCGCACCTGGGCTTCGGCGGCGGCGGACCGCACTTCTGCCTGGGCGCGCACCTGGCCCGGGTGGAGATGAAGGCGCTCTTCCGCGAACTGCTCACCCGGCCGGTCGGGCTGCGCGCGGTGGGCCTGCCGGATCTGGCCGGGTCGAACTTCGACAACCGGGTCCGCTCGCTCAAGTTCGCCTTCGAACGGCCCTGAAGGCGGGGACCGGCCACCGGGCAGGCTGGGAGCCCGGCGGCCGGAGCAGTGGTGGCGGCACGGCCCGGTGCGTCGCGGCTACTTCTGCAGGCGCCGCACGGTCAGGACGCAGTGGGCGCTGCCGGTGAGCACCGACTCGTCGCCCGCGAACGCCTGGAGGGTCTGGGCGTCGACCGGCTGGCCCGGGACCGCCTCGGGCCAGGCGCGCGTGGCGAACAGGAAGTACGCCTGACCGCTCTCGGCCGCCGCGGCGACCCACTCGTCGGGGGCGGTGCACTTGGCGTTCATCCCGGGCAGGGTGAGCGCGATCTGGTTGCCCTCCAGCAGGATCTGCACGGGGAAGGCGGCCGGGTTGCGGGTGCCGTCCATGACGACGTCGCCGATGGGCAGGCCGATCTCTTCCAGCAGCCCGCGGGCCGCCGCCTCGCCGGCCTCCCGGCCCTTCGGGCCGTCCCCGAGGGTGTAGGCGAGGAGGTACGGAATGTCGTGGGCCTCGGAGGGGTCGCCGATCCAGGCGAGCACCGAAAGGGTGCCGAGCTGGGACCGGTCGATTTCGGCTTGAGTAGAAGTCATGCGCCGCACCCTAGTGGTCTGTCGCCCGGCCCTTTCACGGCCTTTCACCCGGGCGGGCTAGACGGCCCAGAATCCCCCTCCGGAATTCGCCTGGATGTTCGCGTCCTGGTACTGGAGCCGCTCAATGCGCGCGTTTTCCGGGATTTCGAACACCACCCATCCCTCGGCCCGCTCACCGACCTCGAGGGAATCGAAGACGAGGGGTTTGCCGGTGGTCAGTTCACCGGTGGGCACCACCGGGTGGCGCCGCCCCGCGCTGTCGTGCGCCCACATGCGTCCGAGCGCCCCGTACGAGGCCCCGCCCACGTTGACGAACGACATCGAGGCGGCCACCCAGCGCTTGCCCGCCGGCGGGGCGAAGTTCTTCTCCACGCTGACCGCGGGGTCCACGTACGCGCTCAGCACCGCCTCCAGGTGCCGGCCGACCTGCCGGCCGTGCACCCGTACGGCTTCACCCACACGGGCATCCTTCACCGCGGGCCGCGCGGGCGCCCCCTCGGCGCCCGGCGCCCCGTCGTCCACCACGACGGCGGGCGCCGCGGCGGGGGCGAGGGCAGCCCCCTCGGGTGCGCTCTGGCAGGCCGTGGCGCCGAACACGAGCAGCGGGAGGAGGGCGGCGGCGAATCGGGGGAGGCGGGAGGTAAAGCGGACAGGGGCGGCGGACTTGCGCATGCAGGATCCCTTCGGGGACGTATTTCGGTCAGTCTCACGCGCCCGAGCGGGCAATTGCACACACCGACACGAGCGGGCCCGGCGAGCGTGTACGCGAGTTGCCCCCGACTGCCAGCACAATTCGTTCCGGCGGAATCCCGCCGCCCGCATCCACCTGGAGGAACGATGGGTATTCACGGAACCCGCATGGCCCTGGCAGCGCTGTCGGTACTGGCCGCCACGGCGGTATTCACCGCGCCCGCCGACGCCACTTCTTTCGACCAGGGAATTTCCACTGCACGAACCCGTCACCCATGGGGGCGAAGCTCCAGATCGCGGCGGCCGTCGTCCAGGGCGGCACGCGGCTCGCGTTCGGCGGCGGCGAGGCGGAGTGCGACGGACAGGAGCACGAGTGGGAGGCCACCGGCTCGCTCAAGTTCACCCCGGCCGTCCACCCGGGCCCGGCGCTCGCCGAGGCCCAGCTCAACGAGATCCACTTCTCGGGTCTGATGCCGCGCTCCATCGACACGGTCGCGGAGGACCGCCAGGAGATCCGGCTCATCGCCCACCACTAGGCCCTGTCCGGGCGGCTGCTCCCGGCCGAGCGGTGCCCGGCCGGTAGCAGCCGCTACCGGCACTCGGGCGCGACGTCCGTCATCGACATGAACGCCACCGACTGGCACTCGGGGTCCGCGTGCGGCCGCCCCGTCGTCCAGTCCACGACCGTCGGTACCCCGGCAGCCAGCAGGAGCAGGGCCAGGATGCCCGTCGCGGCGCCTTTGCTCAGCCTGCGCACAGCACGATCCGTTCCATATCGCGCATCATCACCCCGCCCCGGGCGCCCCACAACTCGGGGTGACCGTCCGGTCACCCCGCGCTCCGGGGGCTGCTCGCGGCGTCGAACTCGCACCACACGGCCTTGCCGTCACCCCGGGACTCCACTCCCCAGTGCGTGGCCAGCGCGTCCACCAGCAGCAGCCCGCGCCCCGTGGTGGCCGCCTCGCCCGGGGTGCGCCGGCGCGGCCACACGCTGGAGCGGTCCTTGACCCAGAGCCGGATCCGCCGGACCGGCTCGGGCAGCACCTCCATCGTCAGCACAGCCCCGCCGTCGGTGTGCAGCAGGGCGTTGACCAGCAGTTCCCCGGCGGCCAGTTCCACGTCGTCGGCGAGGTCCGGCATGCCCCAGTCGCGCAGCGCCTGGCGCAGGGC
Source organism: Streptomyces sp. NBC_01546 (assembly GCF_045208355.1). NCBI lineage: Bacteria > Bacillati > Actinomycetota > Actinomycetes > Kitasatosporales > Streptomycetaceae > Streptomyces > Streptomyces sp. NBC_01546. Next base: position 4,775,223 of record NZ_CP109379.1, on the reverse strand, counting down.
GTAGCGGGCCTCCGAGAGCCCTTCCGGGTCGGCCTGGTGGATGTACTGGTGGATGCGCGGGGCACGGTGGGTGCCCGGGTCGGGGGCCCGGCGCAGCACCAGCAGGGCCACGTCGTCCCCTGAGCCCCAGCGCTCCCAGAGCCGGTCCGAGAGGTGGTCGGCGAGCGCCCCGGCCTCCTGCGGGCCGCTGCGGACCGCGTGGGCGAGGGCCTCCATCCCCTGGGTGATGGCGGTGCCCGGCTCCTCCACCAGGCCGTCCGTGCACAGTACGAGCGTCTCCCCGGGGACCAGGTCGAGGCGGGTCTCGGGGAACTCCTCCTGCTCGAAGACCGAGGCCAGCCCGAGCGGCAGGCCGCCGCGCACGTTGGGCCAGCCCGTTCGGCCGTCCGTGTGCCGGATCAGCGGGCCGAGGTGGCCCGCGCGCACGGCCCGTACGCCGCCCGTCTCCAGGTCCACTTGGGCGTACATGCAGGTCGCGAAGCGCTCGGTGTCCAGTTCGGCGAGGAAGCGCGAGGCCCGCGCCAGCACGGTGGACGGCGGATGCCCCTCGCCCGCGTAGGCCCGCAGCGCGATCCGCAGCTGGCCCATGATGGCCGCCGCGTGCGTGTCGTGGCCCTGCACGTCGCCCACCACGATGCCGACCCGGTCGCGGGGCAGCGCGATCACGTCGTACCAGTCCCCGCCGACCTCCCGCCCGCTCCAGGCGGAGTGGTAGCGGACCGCGATCTCCCCGCCCGTGATCTCCGGGATCCGCCGCGGCAGCATGGCGGCCTGGAGCCCCGTCGCGAACTCCCGCTCCTGGTCGAAGAGGAGCGCGCGCTGGAGGGACTGGGCCACGATTCCCGCGAGCCCCAGGCAGAGGTTGCGCTCCTCCGGGCTGAACTCGCTGCGCCGCCGGTAGAAGAGGACCAGCCCGCCGATGGCCTGGGCCTGGGCGATCAGCGGCAGGTAGGCGGCCGCGTCGTACCGGATCCGGCCCAGGTAGTCGCTGAGCAGCGGGAATTCCTCACCGAGCGCGGTGAGCGAGGTGACGAAACGTGCCTGCCTGCTGAGCACCGCCTGCGACAGCGGCAGCGAACCGTCCAGCCGGGTGAACCGCCGCTCGCTGAGGATCTCCAGCGATTCCCCGCTCAGCGCGATGATCTTTATGGAGCCGCCCTCGACCAGCCCCAGGGCCAGCCCGTCCGCGCCGAGGCGTTCCAGCGCGCCCGCCCCGGTCAGCGTGGCCGTCACGTCGTCCACGGTCACCGCCCGCGAGAGGGCCTCCGTGGTCCGCTGGACGATGGTCGTCTGCTGGGCCCGGGCCGTCTCCAGTTTGCGCAGCATCGTGGCCTGGGCGAGCTCCGCCGTCGCGTCCCGGACGATCCCCACGATCCGCCGCGGCTGCCCGTCCCCGTCCCGCAGCACCCGGCCCTGGGTGTGCGTCCACTGGTCGCGGCCGTCGCGCCGCCGCACCGTGAAGTAGGCCCCGTACGAGTCCGCGCCGCTGTCCAGGACCTCCGCGACGGTCTGGCGCAGCCGTCCGGCGTCCTCGGGCGGGATCCGCACCCCGACCGCCAGCGGGGTGCCGTCGAACTCCTGCGGCTCCAGGTCGAAGACGTACATCCCGGTCTCGTCCAGGGCCAGCGTGTCGTCGCCCAGGTCCCACTCGAAGCTGCCCATGCCGTTCAGCGCGAGCCGTTCCCCCGGCCCGGTCTCGGGGGACTGCCGGTCCTGCTCGGGACTGTCGCGCTCCGCCGCTGCCACGAGACACACCACCTAACGGCCGGGCCAGCACGGCTGGGAGATCAGCCGCTCCCACTCCTCGTCAGGATGACCCGGAAGGGTGCGCCCGGCCTCCCGCCAGCGCTTGACGAGAGAGAGGTAGATCGGGGGCTGGACGGTGTGGGGCGCCGTCGCGTACGGGCCACGGTCGTACCCGGTGGCCCGGGACGTGGCGGGCTGTTCGGCGCGACTGGCGGGAATCCGTACCCAGCCACGGCCCTGTGCTCGCTCCGCGCTCATTGCGGACCCCTCTCACCGCGGGTCTCACTGCGGATCTCACCGCAGATACGTCTTGGGATGCCCGGCTGCGGCCCGGTCGTCCCGGGCCTCACCGGTGGAGCCCGGCAGCGGGCCCCGGGCACCGAGCCGCTTGCGGACTCCTCTCACCAGTCTCCCCGCCGTGAAGCCCGCACCGTGCACGAATCGCATGGAAGGGCCGAATGAGGGAGCCGTCAGCAGCCCCGCGAAGAACAGTCCGGGCCACGAGGACTCGAAGCCCGGGCTCAGCTCCGGCGTCCCGCTGTCCCCCACGGTCTCCAGCGCGGCCCGCAGCCCCGCGTCGAGCAGCTCCAGCCGGTCCAGGTCCGGGGTGAACCCGGTGGCCGCGATGACGTGCGCGGTGTCCAGGACCACGGACTCGCCGGCCCTGGTGGTCAGCCCGAGCCGGGTCCGCTCGCCCACCGCGACCGCCCGGTGCAGATGGTGTCCGAGCAGGACGGGGACGCGCCGCTCGAAGCGGTCCCGCAGCCACCAGGCGCCCGCCGGGCCCAGCGCGGTCGCCGCGATCCGCTCCCGGCTGGCGGCGGGCAGCCGCCGCACCGCCCACGGCAGCTCCGACCACACCCAGCTGCGCCAGCCGGTGCCGAGGCCGCTGTGCGGATCGCGCAGGGCGCGCGGCGCGGGGCGGTTCAGCGGCTGCGGCACCGCGTTCCAGTTCAGCCGGGAGCGCCGGGCGACCAGGCACGGCCGGGCGCCCTGCTCTGCCAGCAGGGCGGCGGTCTCCAGGGCCGCCTGTCCGGCCCCGAGCACGGCGACCTCGCGGCCGGCGAAGCGCGTCAGGTCCCGGTGGCCGCTGCTGTGCGAGTAGTGGCCCGGCGGCAGGTCGCGCAGCACCGGGGGATGGTGGGCGAACGGCATCACCCCGACCGCGAGGGCGACCGTACGGGTGAGCAGCGGCGGTCCCTCGGCGGTGTGCACGCGGAAACCCTCGCCCTGCGGGGTCACTTCCGTGACGGTCACCTCCTCCACCTCGGGCGCGGCATGGCGGGCGAACCACATCCCGTACTCGCTGAACGTGCCGATCGGCAGCGGAGTGCCGTGTTCCGCGACCAGTCCCCGGGTTTGGCAGAAGTCGGCCAGGGTGTACCGCCCGTCGGGCGCGGACAGGTTGGAGGCCCAGGGCTCCGACTTCAGGTACATGCCGTCGGGCATGTGGTCGCGCCAGGAGGCCATGGGCCGTCCCAGCAGCCGTACGTCGAGCCCCGCACCCGCCGCGTGCGCGGCGATCGACAGCCCGTACGGGCCCGCGCCGACCACCACGAGATCGTCCATCCGGGTCACGGCCTTCCTTCCAGAGTCGTGCTCAACGGGTCACCAGCTCGTCCGGCGCCGCCGGTGCCTCCGGCGGCACGGACCGGGTGGCGGACCCGGCCGGCGGCTGCTCCCGCGCGCGCTGGCGGGGCGCCCGGACCGCCGCGCGTGCGGTGCGCCGCCCCTGCACCACCGGAACTCCCCTCAGCACCCGGGCGCCCTTGCCGAGCCCCCGGCCGAGGAAGGCGAGGATCATCGCCAGGAACGGCAACAGGTCGTCGGCGGCGAACCAGGCCGCCTCCACGCGCCCGCGCGCGGCCGCCGGTTCGCCGGCCGCCCCCGCAGTCGCCGCGGCCTTCGAGGCCGCCGCGCGGCGCGGCGGCAGCGAGCGGCCGCGCACCGCCGCCAGCAGCGCGTAGTTCTCGGCGACGAACACCCGGCCCGGTCCGCCCGCGGGCGCCGGTACCCGCTGCCCCGTCAGATCCAGGTACATCGCCTGTACGACGTCCAGCCCGGCGGCGTCCGTGAACAGCCGGAACTGCGCGCCCGGGCGGGGGTTGAAGTCCACCAGCCGGAAGGTGCCGCGCTCGTCCCGGCGGAAGTCCAGGTCCAGGATCCCCTGGTAGCCGAGGCGTTCGGCGAGCCGCAGCCCCGCCTCCTCCACCGCGGGATCCGGCAGCCAGCGGCCAACGGCCGTCAGCCCCGTCCGCACCGGCCACGACAGCTCCTTGCGGCCCGACCCCGCCAGCAGCGGGCGCCCGCCCCGGGCGAAGGCCCCGTGGAAGAACCAGTCGGTGTCCGGCCCGGCCGGCAGGAACCGCTGGAGCAGCAGCCGGCTCCCGGCCTCGGCGGAGCGCTCGTACAGCCGCCGCGCCTCGGCGGCGGTGTGCACCAGCGTGGTGCTGCGCAGGCCGTCGGCCCCGGGCGGCAGCAGCCAGGGCCGGCTCCACTTGGCGACCAGCGGCAGGCCGAGCCGCCAGGCGGCCTCCGCCGCCTCGCCGCCGCTCGCCGGGATGACCGTCTCCGGGTGCGGGATGTCCCAGCGCGCGCACAGCCGCGACAGCTCGGCCTTGTCGGCCACCCGGGCGGGCAGGTTGTCGGGCTGATGGGGAATCCGGAAACGGTCCGTCAGCATCGGCGCGACCCGGGACACCGTGATCGCGCTCAGATCGTCCATGGCGACGAGCACGGCAGGGCGGCCGATCCGCTCCGACACCCCGGTCAGGCACTCGAGCAGCGTCTCGGGCGCCTCGGGGTCCAGTCCGCCGGCCGGGCCGGGATGCACGGCGCGCAGATAGCGCGAACGCCCCATGGGACCTCCCCCGGCCTCGACGACGGCATGGACCTCCACGCCCTTGCGGCCAAGGGATCTGACGGCGCCAAGGGTTCCGTGGTGGAACGGATTCCGGTCGAGTCTGAGCAGAACGGCGGGCACATGGCTGAGATACGCGTGCATGGCAGCGGTGTCTTTCACCTAGTCGGACCAAGCGGGGATGATGTGCGACTGCGAATGGCCTAGGCAGGCGTCACCGGACAGGCCATTCGTCGGATCTGATGCCTAACGTCTTTGGTAAGCAAACCGATTCAGGAAAGCTCGGGAGACGCCATGCCCAGACCACGCCGCCGCCTGGCAAGCACCTGCATCGGTACGGTCACGGCCGGACTGCTGGCCACCGGAGCCGCACTCTCGACTCCCGACGACGACCGGTACCCGGGCTCGGACGTCGCCATGGGCGCCTATCTCCACTACGGGCCGCCCGGCGTGGCCCGGATCCCGTACCTGTCGCGCTGGCTGGGCGGCAAGGAGATCCGGGTCGGGCACACCTACCTGCCCGGCGACCGGTGGGCGGGCATCGAGGGCAACGTCGACTTCCTGGAGGACTGGGCCGAGTGGCGCCGGGCCGAGGACGACCGGCTGTTCGTCCTCAACGTGCCCATGCAGGCGCGCAACGAGGGCCGGGTGTCCGACTACCAGGTGGCGCGGCTGATCAGGGCGGGCGCGGAGGGCGAGTTCGACCGGCACTTCCGGAGACTGGCGGAGCGGCTGGTGGAAGTGGGCGTGCCGGACACGGTGATCGTGCTGGGCTGGGAGATGAACGGCACCACCTACACCCACCGCTGCGCTCCGGACCCGGAGAACTGGAAGGTGTACTGGAAGCGCATCGTCAACACGATGCGTGCCGTGCCCGGACAGAAGTTCAAGTTCGATTTCGCCCCGAACAGGGGTACGGACGCCATCGGCTGGACCAGGTGCTACCCGGGCGACGACGTGGTCGACATCATCGGAATGGATTCGTACGACCAGGGTCCCGGCCGGACCTTCGACGAGCAGATCTCCCAGCCGTACGGGCTCCAGGACCACGTCGACTTCGCGGAAGCACACGGCAAGCAGATCTCGTACCCGGAGTGGGGGCTGTTCCGGCGCGGGGACAATCCGGAGTACGTGCGGCGCATGCTGAAGTGGATCGAGCAGCAGAAGCCGCTCTACCACACCATCACCGACTACTGCCCGCACGGCGTGTGGCAGTGCAAGCAGAACCCGGAGTCCACGAAGGTCTTCCGCCAGGCGCTGAGGTCGGACCCGTCCGACCCGGTGATCCCGACCCCGGTGGTGCCCACGCCCGTGGTGCCCACGCCCGTGGTCCCGACCCCGGTGGTCCCGACCCCGGTGGTCCCGACGCCCGTCGTGCCCTCGCCGGCCGTACCCACACCGGCCGTCCCGACGCCGGCCGTCCCCACACCGGACCTCCCGACCCCGCAGATCCCGACGCCGGCCGTGCCGACCCCGACCCCCGTGGCCCCCACGCCCGAGGTCCCGCTCCCGGTGACCCCGAGCCCGCTGGTCCCGACTCCCGAGGTGCCCGAGCCGACGCCCGTGCCCTCGCCGGACCTTCCGGCGCCGCAGGTCCCCACACCCTCCGGAGCCCCGACCCCCGTGGTCCCGACCCCGGTGCCGTCGCCCGAGCCCACCCCCTCCCCGTCCCAGCCGAAGCCGCAGCCGCTGCCGGAACCGGCGAAGCCGCCGGTCAACAGCAAGGAGTGGTGCATCCCGCTCAGCTTCGGCGAGTGGCTCTCCAAGCTGGTCGGCAAGCAGTCGTTCTGCGTCAAGGTCGACCTGGGCGAGGGCTCCGGCTTCTGGCCCTTCTAGACGGGTCATCGCACCCGCAGTTCGTTGAGCCGCGCCCGCCAGTTCCTGGCGGCCGGCAGCGCCTCCCGCAGCGCGTCCACCGCCCGCTCGCGCCCCGTCACCTGCGACTCGTGCAGCCGCAGCAGGGGCGCGAGCGCGGTGGTCGCCAGCAGGAACCGCTGGTTGACCACGGTCTCGGGCCGCCAGTGGTTCTTGTACGGCTCGTCGCCGCGCAGGAAGCTCACCACCGGGCGGCCCTCGGCGTACGCCCGACCGGCCTCGTGGCGCAGCAGCAGCGTCGCCACGTCCACCTTGCGCGTGCGCAGGTCAGGGTCGGCGCCGTACAGGTAGCCGCCGCTGAGCCCGGCCGACAGCAGCGTGACGTTGGCCGCCACCACCTTGCCGTCCAGCCGGAACTCCGTCAGCCGGCCCTCCCCGGCCCGCACCATCCGCCGGGTGGCCCGGGTCAGGTGCTCGGCGAAGCGGGGCCTGAGGTGCTCGGGGGTCACCCCGCGGCCGCGCCACTGCTTCTCGTGCAGCCGCAGCAGGGTCCGTACGGCGCGCGGCACTTCCTGCTCGGCGACATCGTGCTCCTCGATCCCGGCCGCGTCGGTCTTGCGGAGCTTGGCCCGGACCCGCTGGGCACCGGAGGCCGGCATCCGCTTGACCAGCTCGTCGAAGGGCAGCGCGGGCAGCTCCATGCAGGTGGAGTCGGTGAGCTGGGCGCCGACCCCGGGCCAGTGCTTGAACAGCGCCTCGGCCGCGGCACCGGGCCGGACCTCGCGCAGGTCGACGACCGCGCCCCGGGCGGCCCGGTGCAGCCCGCGGGCCAGCGCCGGGACGACCAGGTCGGTGTACTCCGCGGACACGAGCACGTCGAAGTAGTCGGTGATGGGGCCGCCGAGCGGCACCAGCAGCGGCAGCGGCCGGTGTACGAGCATCAGCGCGGCCGCGCCGACCAGCTCCTCGCCGCGCCGCACGAGGACGATCCGGAGCCGGCCGTCCTTCCCGTACGACAGCCACCAGGAGTGCAGCCAGGCGTGGCTCTGGAAGGGGGTCGCGGTGGGACAGGCGCGGACGAGCCGGTTCCACGGCTCCTCCAGCGCGGCGAACTGCCGGGGGTCGCGGCACAGCGTCACCGACAGGGCCGCGGCGGGGCCCGAACTCATCGCACGGACTCCTTCTCCTTGGTCTCGGTGTGCTCACCCTGCGCCGGGAGCGAGGCGTACTCCTCGACGAGCGGGTGCTCCTCCGAGGCCTGCGCCCGAACCCGCGTCTGAGCCCGCGGTTCCTCCTGCTCCTTGCGCCGGGCGGGCCGGGCCAGCAGCCACAGCCCGCCCAGCAGGCCGCCGGCGCACATCCCGACGGCGCCGCTGATGGCGGCGGACGGGGAGGCGGGGTCGGTGGGGGCCACGGCCTGGTTGAACAGCAGCAGCTGCACGCCGGTGTTCTTCGCGGCCTGATTGCTGCTCAGGGACAGGGCGTCGGCGACGGCGTTGGCGATGTCGGCGGCCTCGCCGGGGCTCTTGGAGGTACCGGTGATCGCGATCATCGGGGACTCGGGGGAGGTCTCGGCCCGCACCTGGGTCCGCAGCTGGCGCGCGCTGATGCCCGCGCGGGGCTGGGCATAGGCGAGCGTGGAGCTGCTGGTGGCGATCCGGGCGTAGGCCTGGGAGAAGCCGAGGGCGGTGGCCGGCTCGGTGGTGTCGTCCGGCACGGCGACGACGTAGCTGGTGGCGGCGTACTCGGGGGTCTTGAGCACCCCGTACGCCCCGCCCGCGGCCAGCCCGAGCAGGGCGCACGCGGGCAGCGGCCACCAGGCGGGGGGAGGCAGCAACCGCCGCCGGGCCCGCTTCCTCTCGGATCGGTGGTCGGACTTCTTCTCCGACTTCCTCTCGGACTTCCTCTCGGACTTGCTCTCCGACTTGCTCTCGGACTTCTTCTGGTCGGCGCTGTCGGCCATGAGCGTGCTCGCTTCCTGAACGGGGTTCGATTCCTTCGGGGACGTGGGGCCGGTCATTCCAGCCCCACCGGCATGTCCAGCCCCGCCGGGGGGCGCCTCTCGGCAATGGCCGGGGGAGTTCGCGGCGCGGGGTCCGGGGCGGAGCCCCGGGAGCCGGCCCCGGCCAGGGCCAGGTCGTACACGTCCAGCAGCTGCCGCGCGCTGCGGGCGATGTCGTAGCGGCGGACCACCGGCGGCGGGGGCAGCCGGCGGACGCCCGCCTCCATGTGGCCGCGCAGGGCCGCGATCAGCTCGTCCGTGCCGGTCCCGATGCGGCGGGCGCCGGGGGCCTGCGCGGCGGGCAGGTCGTCGATGGCCGGGCAGGTGACGTGCAGTACCGGCAGCCCGGCGGCCAGCGCCTCGACCACGGCCAGCCCGAAGGCCTCCTCCCGCGACGGCGAGACGAAGACGTCCATGGCGGCCAGCAGAGCCGGGATCCCCGGGGTGCGGCCGTCCGCGCTGTCGCCCAGCGGGTTCCGCTCCCCCAGCAGGTGGATCCGGCTCTGCGCGCCCAGCTCGGCGGCGAGCAGCCGCAGCGCCGCGCGCTCGGGCCCGTCCCCGGCCAGCAGCAGGTGCGCCCCGGGCAGCGCGGCCACGGCCCGCACCAGGACGTCGAAGCGCTTGCCCGGCACCAGCCGGCCGACCCCGCCGACCACGAAGGCCCGCTCCGGCAGCCCGGTCCGGGCGCGGGTGGAGCGCCGTACGCCCTCGTCGAAGCGGAAGCGGACGGCCTCGATCCCGTTCGGTACGACGTGCACCCGCGCGGCCGGCACCCCCCAGTCCTCCAGCCGGGCGGCCACGGTGTCCGAGACGGCCACGGTCGCGGCTCCCAGCCGCTCGCTGGCCAGGTACAGGGCGCGCACCCCGCGCGACAGCGGCCGGCCCTCGATCTCACCCTCGCCGAGGGAGTGTTCGGTGGCCACGCTCGCCCCGGCGCCCGCCAGCCGGGCCGCGAGGCGCCCGTACACGCAGGCCCGGTAGAGGTGGGTGTGCACGAGGTCGTACCGGCCGCGCCGGATGAACTTCACCAGCCTCGGCAGCGCCCCGAGGTCCCGGTTGCCCCGCATCCCGAGGTGGACGACCCGGACCCCGTCGGCGCGCAGCCCCTCGGCCACCGGCCCTGGGTTGGTCAGCGTCAGGACGTCGCAGCGCATCGGCATGTGCCGCAGCAGCAGTCGCAGTTGCTGCTCGGCGCCGCCGACCCCGAGTCCGGTGATGACGTGAAGTACCTTGGCCGCCGTCACGGGCTGACCACCCGCCGCAGCTCCCGCACCTGGTGGCGCACCTGCTTGATCCGGAGCCGCGCGCCCGCGTCGGCCTGGCTGATGTGCGTACGGGGCAGGGCGTGCGGGCCCGCGAGCCGCCCGGGGTCGATGGCACAGGCGTACCCGTACCCGGCGGCCCGGGTGGCGTCGACGACCCGGGCGTCGAGGTGCCCGTACGGGTAGCAGAACCCCTCGGGCAGCGTCCCGGTCAGCTCGCGCAGCAGGTCGCGGCTGCCGCGCAGCTCCTGCTGGAGGGCGTGGTCGGGGGCCGCGGTGAGGTCCTGGTGGAGCAGCCCGTGCGAGCCGATCTCCTGCCCGGCTTCGGCGACTTCGCGGATCCCCTCGGCGGTGAGCAGGGACTTGCGCGGCCCCAGCGGGTCCCACACGTTGTCCACGCCGAGCCGCCCGGGCAGTACGAAGAGGGTGGCGGTGCAGTCGTGGCGGCGCAGCAGCGGGAGCGCGTGGGTCAGGAAGTCGGTGTAGCCGTCGTCGAAGGTCAGCCCGACCAGCCCGGCCGCGCGTCCGGCCGCCCGGGCCCGGAGCAGCTCGCCGACCGACACCCCGCGCAGCCCGCGGGAGCGCAGCCACAGCAGCTGGGCCTCGAGGGCGCGGGGGGTGACGGTGATGCCGTACGGATCCTCCGCGGGGTCGGTGAACTCGGCGACGGAGTGGTACATCAGGACCCACGGCGATGCGGTCCGGCGGGCGGGGACCACCACGGCGGCGGGCGCCGTGTCGGTGTCAGCGGACATTGCGGAACCTCTGCGTGAACTGGGAGGTGAACCGGTCGATCTGACCGGGCAGGGCGGTGACTTCGAGGGCGCGTATGGCGGTGCCGGTGGCTCCGAACATGGCCGGGACCAGCAGGCAGCCGAGGGCGGCGCTGAGCTTCGGGTCGGGGATCATGGGCCCGGCGATCCAGCCCGTGGCGCAGGCGGCCGCCGCGGACACCGCGAGCCGCCCGATGCTGACGGCGACGCGGCGGACCTGGATGGCGATGATCCGGGAGCCGAGGCCGGTGAGCAGCAGGACGGCGGTGGTGGAGATGCCGGCCGCATTGGCGGCGGCGATGCCGTAGATGCCCCACCAGCCGACGGCGAAGGCTCCGGCCACGATGTTGACGAGCAGTCCGGCGCCCATCGCGAGCGCCGGGAACCAGGTGGGCCGGGCGGTCGAGAAGAAGGGCCGGGACAGTGCCCCGACGAGGCAGTGGCCGAGGAGTCCGAGTCCGTAGACCCGCATGACGGAGGCGGTGGCGAGGGTGTCCCGGTGGGTGAACGCGCCGCGTTCGAAGAGGACCTGGATGATCTGGGGCGCGTAGCCGATGACGAGTGCGGTGCCCATCAGGACGGCGAGGCAGGCGAGGGCGAGGTCCTGCTCGACCCGGCGCCGGGCCTTCTCGCGTTCCCCGCCGGCCATCGCCTGGGCGACGACGGGGAAGGTGACGGTGCAGATCATCAGGGAGAGCACCATCGGCATCTGCGCGACCTTCTGCGCGTAGTTGAGGTGCGAGATCGCCCCGGGCGGCAGGGAGGCGGCGAGGAACCGCTCGACGAGCACCTGTGACTGCCGGAAGACGGCGAAGAAGATCACGGGGGCGATCACGCCGAAGGCGATGAGGGTGGGGCGGTCGCGGTCGCGCTGGCTGCGCGGGGCCCCCTTGGCCCGGTGCGGGCCGAAGCCCACGTTCCGGATGAAGGCCGGCAGTTGGACGAGGACCATCAGCAGTCCGCCGGCGGCGACCCCGGCGGCGGCGGCCCGCACCCCCCACAGGGCGTGCAGCGCGACCATGGTGCCGATGATGCCGACGTTGTACGAGACGTAGATCGCGGCGGGCGGCACGAAGGACCGGTGCGCCCTCAGTGCCGCGCTGAAGTACCCGGCGATGCCGAAGGAGATGACGGTCAGCGCCGTCATCCGGGTGCACTGGACGGCCAGTTCCGGGTCGGGCAGGCCGGGCGCGAGCACGGCGACGACCAGCGGCGCGGCCACGACGAGCACGGAGGCCACCGCGGCCAGGAACACGGCGAGGCGCGGCAGGGTCGCCCCCACGAGCAGCCGTACGGGGTCCTGCGCGCGGGCCTCCTTGCGGGTGAGCCCGGCCCGGCTGGCCGCCCGCCTGGCCAGGGCCTGGCTGAAGGCGGGCACCATCAGCAGCGCCATGGCGTCCTCGATGAGCAGCGTCGAGGCCATCTCGGGCACGGTCCAGGCGATCAGGAAGGCGTCGCTGTCGTGCCCGGCCCCGAAGAGGTGCGCGATGGTCTGGTCCCGCACCAGTCCGAACACCGCACCGGCCGCGGTCAGCCCGGCGGTGACGGCGGCGGCCTTGGCCAGGAACCGCCCGAGCGGCGCCGGCCCGTTCCCGCTCGGGGCGGCGGGCGGTCCGGGTGCCGGGCCGCTACGGCCGGGCGTTCCGGGTGCCGGGGCGCCGGTCCCGGCGGAGGCCGCGAGGGCGGACGCCGGGCGGCCGGAGCCACCGCGGGCCGCCCGGGCCGCCACCCGCACGCTGCGCGGTCCCAGCACCCCGCCCGGATGCCCGGCGGCACCGGGCAGCGCCCCCGCCACGAACCCGGGGTCCGGCAGGACGGGAGCCCGGCCGCCGGGCGGCGCGGACGGTACGGCGGCCGGGTCCGGCACGCTGCCGGGGCCCGCGGGGGCGCCCGGCACACGGGCGGGGCCCGCCCCGGCCGGAGGACCGGAGGCGGGCCGCGTTCCGGTCTGCGGGGTGTCCGTCACCGGGTGGCCGCACCCTCAGGGGCCGAGCCCCGGGCCGTACGGGGAGCGCGGACCGGCGGGCCACCCGGGCCACCGGGATCCGCGTCCCCCCGGGAGGGAAGGGCCCACCAGGCGGCAAGCCCGATGATCACTCCGGTCAGGACGGTGGACGGCCCGCCGATGTCCGCGTACAGGAAGTCGGTCAGCTGCCACACGAACAGCCCGGTCGCGATCAGCCCGCAGTCCCGGATCCGTCCCGCGGCACCGGAGGCGAGCCGCCGCGCCCCCGCCACCAGCAGCGCCGCCCAGCCGCCCGCCAGCGCGGTCAGCCCGATCAGCCCCTGCTCGCTCAGGATGAGCAAGTACATGTTGTGCGGGGAGAGCAGCGGCTGGCGCAGGTACGCCTGCCCCGCGCCCGCGGTGTCGCTGCCCGAGGAGAGCCCCAGCGAGGCGTGCCCGTCCCGGTGGGCCGGGAAGCCCTTCAGCCCCACCCCCACCGCCGGCCGCTCCCGCCACATCGACTCCGCGGCCGCCCACATCGTGTAGCGGTCGGTCACCGACTGGTCGGGGGCGCTGGAGACCTGCGTGATGGAGGTCAGCCGCTCCGCGACCATCTCGGAGCCGACCCCCAGCCCGCCCACCAGGACGACCCCGGCGGCGGCCAGCGCGAGCAGCACCTTCAGCGCCCGCCGGATGCCGGCCAGCAGCATCACCAGCACCGCCGCGCCGACGGTGGCGATCCACACGCCCCGGCTGAACGACAGCACCAGCGGCAGCACCAGCACCAGCGCCACACCCCCGGCGATCCGCCGGACCCGCTGCCCCAGCCCCGGCGCCAGCGCGACCGCGGTCGCCACGACCAGCCCGTACGCCACCACGGTGGCCATGCCCATGACGTCACCGGGGCCGAAGGTGCCCACGGCCCGGATGTCCTGGCCCTGGTAGGAGGCCCCGGTGTGGGTCGCGTACTGCACGACCCCCACCGCGCCCTGCACCAGCGCCAGGACCACGAAGCACCCGGCGGCGATCCGGAACTCCCCGGCGTCGCGCACCAGCAGCACCACGGCCGCCGGGACCAGCACGAAGACCTGGAGGTAGCGCACGAAGCCCGGCAGGGCGGCGTGCGGGTCACCCGCGGTCATCGTCGCGACCGCGAGCCCCACGGCGGGCATCCCGAGCACGAGCACGCCCAGCGGAGTCAGCCCGCGCACCCGGCCGCGCAGCGCCTGCACGGCGCAGACGAAGACCAGCAGCAGCGAGGCCGCGTCGGCCGGGCCGACCTTCCCGGAGGCCGTCGCGTCCCCCGCCGGGAGCGGGGCGAGCAGGAAGAGCACGGTCGCGGCGAGCGGCAGCAGCGGCCAGTGCCGCCGCAGCAGCCCCGGCAGGTCGGGCCGGGCACCGTTCAGGGATAGGGATACCGCAAGGCTCATCAGCTGCCCCCCAGCCGGAAGCGGAAGAAGGAGGCCGCGGTGCGGGCCAGGATCCACAGGTCCTGCCACAGCGACCAGGTGTCGATGTAGTGGTTGTCGAACCGGGCGCGGTCCTCGATGGAGGTGTCCCCGCGCAGGCCGTTGATCTGGGCGAGGCCGGTGATGCCGACGGGCATCCGGTGCCGGGCCTCGTATCCGGGGTGGACGGTGGAGAACTTGGCGACGAAGAACGGCCGTTCGGGGCGCGGGCCGACCAGGCTCATGTCACCCCGTACGACGTTCCACAGCTGCGGCAGCTCGTCCAGCGAGGACTTGCGCAGGAAGGAGCCGACCGGGCTCATCCGCCGGTCCCCCGCGACCGTCCAGCGGGTGGCGGACTCGTGCTCGTCGGCGCGCAGGGTACGGAACTTCAGCAGGGTGAAGGGGCGCCCGTACAGGCCGACCCGCTCCTGACGGAAGATCACCCCCGGCCCGTCGCAGGTCCGTACGGCCAGCGCGCAGGCGGCCATCACGGGCGCGGCGGCGGCCAGCGCGACCAGTGCGAGGATGGCGTCGAGGCCCCGCTTGACCCAGCGCTCCAGCGGCCGCGCCGGGCGGGGCAGCAGGGGCTGGACGGCGTACCCCCACAGCTGGTCGGCGGGGTGCGCCACCCGCATCCCGGTGACCTTGGCGGTACCGGCCGGGTCGGCGAGCCAGAGCCGGCAGCCGTGGTCGTGGAAGAGGCGGACCAGGGAGGCGGTGCGCTCATCGGCCTCGGGCGGGCGGGTGAACACGGCGTGCCGCACGGAGTTCTGGATGACCGCGCGCCGGACGTCCTCGTGGGTGGTGAGCACCGGCAGCGGGCCGGTGTCGCCCTCGGCGGCCGTCCCGGTGTCGGCGACCCCGACCGGGCGCAGCCCGTACTCGGGGCGGCCGTACAGGGCGGCGGCCACCGCGCCCGCTCCGGCGCCGGGTCCGACCACGAGGGCGGAGGCCGGCCGGCGGAGGCGCGTGCGGCGGCGGAACTGATTGACGAACCCGCGCCCCGCACACGCCAGTACGACCTGAAGGCACACGGCGGTGAGCAGCGCGCCCCAGCCCAGGGCGTGGGCGGGCTCCACGGCGGCGACGACGGTGGCCGCGCCGCACCACAGCACGGCGGACCTCCCGGCCAGCACGGGCAGTTCGAGGAGCGCCGAGGGCGAGAGCCGCGGCCGGTAGAGCCCGGCCTGCGCGTGCAGTGCGGTGAGCAGGACGGCGATCGGGGCGGCCGCCGGGGCCGGCAGGCCCGTTCCGGGCAGGGCCGTCGCGGTGAGTACGACGGCCAGCGCGTCGGCGGTGAGCAGCGGGAGCAGCCCGTCCAGGCGGCGGACCCGCTGCGGGCGTACGGCGGGCCGGGCCTGACCTGCCCTGGGCCCGCGCGGAGGGTGGATGGCGGTCGCGGCACGGCGTACGGCAGTGATGCCGGCACCGCCGGCGGGCCCCGTGCCGCCCTGCCCGGTGTGCCGGGCGGGTGCGCTGTCCATCGTCATCGGCTGATGCGCTCCTGGTTCAAGGGCCGGGGCCTGCCCAGCAGTTCGTGGTACAGGCCGGTGACCGCGTCCGTGGTCCGCCGCACGTCGAAGTCGGTCCGGGCGTGCTGCCGGGCCTGCTCTCCGAGTTCGGCGAGCAGCCGCGGTTCGGCGAGCAGCCGTCCCAGGGCCTTGGCCAGCGCCGTCGGGTCCTCCGGTGGCACCAGGCAGAGCCGTCCCTGGCCGGGCGGCAGGCTCTCCCTGGCACCGCTGACGTCGGAGACCAGGACCGGGCGGCCGCAGGCCATGGCCTCGAGCGGGGCGAGCGCCATGCCTTCCCACCGCGACGGCAGTACAACGAGATCGGCGGCCCGAAGCCACGGTCGGATGTCGGGGGCAGCGCCCGCGAAGAGCACCCCGGAGGGGGCGGTGTGGCGCAGCCGTTCGGTGTCGGGGCCGTCGCCGACGAGGGCGAGGCGGGCTCTGGGGACGGTGCCCAGCAGCTCCGGCCAGGCCTGCAGCAGGATGTCCTGCCCCTTCTGGAGGCAGAGCCGGCCCACGCAGACGGCGAGCGGCCCGTCACCCCGGAAGGCCGCGGGCAGCGGCAGCCCGGCGCGGGCCCGTGCCTTGTCCTGGCCGGGGTCCGGGCCGCCGGGCCGGAAGTGGTCGAGGTCCACGCCGTTGCGGATCACCGACCACCGGGCGGTGATCCCCTCGGCCTCGCCCGCGCGGCGCTCGGCCTCGCTGACGCAGAGCACCCGGTCGGCCCAGCGCGCCCCGTACCTCTCCCAGCGCAGCGCGAGTGCGCCGGTGGCCCCGCCGACGGCGTCGAAGGACCAGGCGTGCGGCTGGAAGACGGTGGGGACGGTGCCGCGCGCGGCGAGCCGCCCGGCCAGCCCGGCCTTGGCGCTGTGGGCGTGCAGGAGGTCGGGCCGGACGCGGCGGAGCAGCCGCCGGACGCCGAGCACTTCGGCGGGCAGACCGGGCCCGGGGGCCCCGCCCGGCGCGCCAGGTGAGCACTTCGGCGCCGGCTTCCCGGGCGGCGCCGGCGAGCGTTCCGCCGCGCGGGCAGCCGACGACGGCGCGCAGGCCCGCGGCGGTCTGGGCGCGCACGAGATCGGTGACGACCCGGGCGACACCGCCGTCTACGGGCTGGGCGAGATGGAGGACGGTCGTGGGCTGTGCCGCCCATGGCTGTGTGGGCACGTGGAGTGGTCTCCTACGTTCAGCGGCGCGCGTCTGTCTGAACGAAGAGCACACCGAGGAAATGACCCTGACTTTCACCCGTGAACCTGAAGCTCAGACTGCGGGCACCACCGGACAGGGCGGGACTCAGATCGAACACGTCCGCGTCATATCCGAGATTGTTCATATAATCCGGCTGTCGCAAGAATGCTTGCTGTCCGAATTCCGTGATCGTGGAATTCATGACGTCATTGAAAGGGTTTTCCGGATCGCTGAGACTCACCCGGCGGCCACTGTCGGCCGTCACGGTGAGTGAGTCCTCCAAGGTGCCGCGGTCCCCGTCGTACGCGACCACCCCGACCCGCCCGGACGCCCCGGCCGGCGCGTCCAGGCCGTCCAGCTCGACCACCCCGTCGCCCGCCCGGGCGGCGAGCGCCTCGAAGCCTTCCCACACCGAGATCCGGCGCACCGGCTCCTGCGGGTGCTCGTAGGCGACGACCAGCGTCCAGCCGCCCCAGGCCCCGACCTCGGAGTGGCCCATGGCGATGTTGAGCTGCGCCACCGTCCACATCCCGGCGCCGCCCTTGCGCACCAGCGGCGTCACGTCGGCGGAGGCCTGGTAGGCATCGCTGCCCGCGTCCGTTCTGTGGCCCATCACGGTGTCGGCGAGGACCTCCTTGTACGCGCCGCCCGGCTCGGCGACCAGCACCCGGCCGTTGTCCTCCGGCGGCTTCTGCTCGCCCACCCGCAGGTTCCCGCCCCAGTAGAGACGGGCGTACGAGACCTTCGCGCCCTGCGGGACCTTGAGCTCGGCCCGGGTGGAGTTGTAGGTGTCCGGGTCCTTGTCGACCTCGCTGTAGAACATCTCGAAGTCGCTGTTGACCCCCGCCGCGCCCCGCTTGACCTCGGCGCACGGCTCGGCCTGCGGGGACTCCTCGCGGCGGCAGCTGATGCCGGAGTTGGAGGCCCGCACCAGCCCGCCGTGCTGCACCGCCTGGTAACGCTGGGTGAACGGAACCCGGGGCATCTCCTTGGGAGCGGGGGGTTGCGGCGCGGGGGCCGCCTGCGCCGCGGGAACGTACGCGGAAAGTGTGAGGCAGGACAGCAGACCGAGCGTGCCGAGGATTCTGCGGGAGGAACCCATGACCCTGTCTCCATTTTCGATCAAGGGAACAAAACAGGAGTGAACTTTGTCAGAAATCGGGCTGGAAATCACGTCGGACTCGCTCGTACGGCCTTTTGGGCGATGGCACGCACCCTCGAACCGAGCGGGTCGTTATCTCTTGCACCATTGTTCGAACCGAAAGGAATTCCGCGCATGCGGCAGGGCGAGGCCGCGGCGAGCGGCTTCGCGGGCGGGACCCAACGGCGTCCCGAGCGGCAGCGTGACACCGAGGGGAACGCCTGAGCGTCAACCGCGCCGTCCGAAACGGCGGCATCCGGGTGAAGTCACGCAACCCCGGCGGGTGCCGGGCCGTTGTTCCGGATGCTCCAGTACCGGGCAATCCTGCAAAAAAGGGACGACAATGATCAAGAAGATGATGGCCACGGCAGCGGTTGCGGCCTCGGTCGTGGGCATGGGCGCCGCCATGGCGCCGCAGGCGATGGCCATCGGGAACGACAACGGCATCAACACCGTGAACGGCAACGGCGCTTCGCAGATCTACGGCAACCAGGCCACCTACGGCAACATGAGCCCGCAGATGGCGCTGATCCAGGGCTCCTTCAACAAGCCCTGCATCGCCCTGCCCGCCAAGGCCAACGTGCAGTCCGTGCTTGCTCTGGTCAATGTCGGCGTCCAGGACATCCCGGTCCTGTCCAGCCCGCAGAACCAGCAGTGCACCGAGAACTCCACGCAGGCCAAGGGCGACGAGGCCCTCTCGCACATCCTGGACAACATCCCGATCCTCTCCGGCAACGTCTCCGCCGGCAGCTGATCGAGGCCCGCGCCAGCGAGGCCGTCGCACCAATTCGGTCGCGACGGCCTCGCCGCATGAATGGGCAGTGAATAGCAACCCAAATAAAGTCCGAATTCCGGGCACCCGGACTGTTTCTTTTCCCGGAGCCGCTCGTTGTTATTTCTGCAGCGGATACGCCTCTGCGGGAAGGATTGAAAATCAAATGACGTACAAGAAGGCAGTTGTCCTGGCCGCCGGCGTTCTCATGGCCGCCGGTGCCGCGGCCCCCGCGATGGCCGACGCCGGCGCCTCGGGCGCGGCCGTGGGCTCCCCGGGCGTCCTCTCGGGCAACGCCGTCCAGGTGCCCATCAACATCCCGATCAACATCTGCGGCAACAGCGTGAACGTGATCGCGCTGCTGAACCCCGCGTTCGGCAACGTCTGCGTCAACCACTGACGCAGCAGCTGCTGACGAAGCGCTTGCGCCCGCAAGGGCAAACCTCCTCGGGGTGGCCTCGGAGTGCACGGCGGTGCACTCCGAGGCCACCTTCGATTCAGCACCGGCACCAGCGCCGGTAGACAGGGAAGGACCCATGCGACAGGTACTGAGCCGACAGGTACTGGGCAAGGGGATGCTCACGGCGGCGGCAGCGTCGAGTCTGCTGTCGATCGCGGCCGGCGCGGCCTACGCACATCAGGGGGCGACGGCCGAAGCCTCGCACTCCCCGGGTGTGCTGGCCGGCAACAGCGTCTCGGTACCGGTCACCTTCGCACCCAACGTGTGCGGCAACAGCGTGGACGGAGGTGCGGCGCTCAACCCCGCGATGGGGAACACCTGCGTCACCACCACCGGCTCGCACTCCGACGACGGCCACGACTACGGGCGCTACCTGAGCCCCGAGAACGCCGAGGCCTTCGAGCGCTACCTCGAGGAGCGCGAGGGACCGCGGCACGCGGTGCCGGAGCAGCGCCACGAGTCGCCGCGCTACGAGCAGCCGAGGGACGAGGAGCCCCGCCAGGGGCCGCGGCACGCGAAGCCGCGCCAGGAGGAGCCGCGCCACGAGGACGGCTACGGCGGCCCCGGCGGGGAGGAGGGCCAGGAGGAGTGCGACGACCACCCCGAGCACGCCCCGCCGCCGCCGGTGCACCACGCGCCCCCGGCGCCCGAGCGGCCGCACCCCATGCCCGAGCCCGTCGCGGAGCACCCGGCCCCGGTCGAGGAGGCGCCCGCACCGAGTCCCGAGGCGCCGCCCGCCCCGCGCCGGCGGACGAGGCTCCCCAGCCGCTGCCCGCCCCCGCTCCCGGGCCGGAGCCCGTCCCGGAGGAGGCACCCGCACCGCTCCCGGCACCGGTCGAGGAGGCACCCGCACCGCTTCCGGCCCCGGTCGAGGAGGCACCCGTAACGCTTCCGGCCCCGGTTCCCGCGCCCGCCCCCGTCGTGGAAGAGGCGCCCGCGCCCCGGCCGCCGCACGGGAGCCAGCCCGTCGAGCACCCGGCACCGGAGGTCGTCCGTCCGGCCGACCAGCCCCCGGCCGCACCCGCCGGTGACACTCCCGTCCACCTGCCCCCGGCGGCCGCGGCACCGACGCCCCTCCCCGCCCCGGCGCCCGGACCGGCGCCGGCACCGGCGCCCGCTCCCGCGCACGTGACCGGGCCCATGCTGGCCGAGACCGGCGCGGGCCAGCCCGCGGCCGCGGCGGCCCTCGCCACGGCACTGATCCTCGGTGGCGCCATTCTTTACCGGCGGTCGCGTATCGCCTGACCGGCAATACCGGTAATCGGAAGAAATATCGGCCGGAGAATCCCTTGTCGGATTCTCCGGCCGCTGTCATGTACCCGCGCGACGCGTTTCCGGATCGGCGGGGAATCGTTACCCATGGCGAAAGCGGCGCGACGGTCGCCGCCGACGCCTCTGCCCACGAAAAGAAGAGGATTTCGATAAATGAAGCTCACGAAGGTCGCCGCTGTCGTCGCCGGCTCCGTAGCCGCCCTCGGCGCCTCCGCCCCCGCCTTCGCCGCCGATGCCCCCTCCGCGGTGCCCATGAGCCTGACGAGCGGGGTGACGGAAGTGACGGAGGCCGTGAACCCCGTCTCCGAGTCGCTCCCCCAGACCGTGGGCGCCGGACTGGCCGAACAGGGCGGCCACCTCAACACGGTCCTGGGCACCGTCCAGAGGGTCAACAAGGTACGCAACAACCTGCCCGGCGAGGTGCTCGGCCTCGCGAACGGCGCCACCCAGGCCTCCCCGCTCCTCGGCGGCGTGCAGCTCAACGGCGGCGGCGCCCACTGAACGGCCCGAACATGACTGTGGGCGCCACCGGCGAGGCCGGGGCGCCCACAGTCGTTCTACAGCCGACGTCAGTCGTTGACGCAGACGTTGCCGAACGCGGGGTTCAGCAGCGCGATCACGTTCACGGTGTTGCCGCAGACGTTGACCGGGACGTGCACCGGGACCTGGAGCAGGTTGCCGGAGAGGACGCCGGGGGAACCCACGGCCGCACCCTCGGCCGACGAGTCGGCGACGGCGGAGCCGGCGGCACCGGCCGCGGCGAGACCAGCGGTGGCCAGGACCAGAGCGGCCTTCTTGGCAGAGTTCATGGGAAGTGCACCTTCTGTTCGATGTTCTGCCCCGATCCGGGGCTCACATCGAGCGAAACGGTCCATCTTCCCTGACGACACGGTTCCGTCCGCGATCAGACCTGTTCAGCTCAATAGTCGTAACCACGGCGCGTTCCGGACGTTACGGAAGGTCCGGAATCCCCGGGACCTCGACGTCGGGGAGCTCCGGCACGATCTCCACCGGGTCCGCCGGGTCCGCCGGGTCCGCCGGGTCCGGCAGCGCCGGCGGGGTGAGCGACGGCAGCCCCGGGATCTCCACACCCGGAATCTGCGGGAGTTGGACCCCCGGGATCTCGGGCAGCTTGATCTCGGGGAGCTTGATCTCCGGCAGCTTGATCTCCGGGATCTTGATGTCCGGCAGGCTGATGCCCGGCGGCAGGAGGGCCTTGATGGATTCGAGGATGCCGTTGATGAGGTCGTCGACGGGGCCGGCCGCGGCTCGCCGGCTGAGCGCGGCTCCACGGTCGCTTTCCACGGCGCCCGCGGGGGCCGCCGCGCCGGACAGTATGACGACGGCGAGGGCCGAAGGGACAAGGAGGCGGACGCGGCGGGCGCGGGAGGGCTTCGTGGGGTGCATGGATGTTTCCTTCTCGTGGTCGCGCGGATACGGACCTGAGCGATCCGCTCCCTCACCCACCGTGCGAACACCTCGTACGGAGCGCAACCGGAGGCGGGCCGACTGCGCGCTTCGTACGGGCTTCGCGCAGGCGTCCGGGGGCCTCTCACCCGGGCCGGGGAAAACCTCGCGCCACACGGGCCGTTTGAGTGAAGCAGCGGAACCAACCTCCTGGCAGGGCAGTTGACCAGGGCGCTCCGTTAGCGGGCACTCGTGCGACAGAAGGATCAAGATGTTCAAGAAGATCATGACCGCCGCCGCCGTCACCGCCGCCGCCGTCGGCGCAGGCGCTGCTGCTGCGGCCCCGGCCATGGCCATCGGCAACGACAACGGGATCAACACCGTCAACGGCAACGGCGCCCAGCAGATCTACGGCAACCAGAAGACCCACGGTGACCAGAGCCCGCAGCTCGGCCTGGTCCAGGGCACCCTGAACAAGCCCTGCATCGGCCTGCCGGTCAAGGTCAACGCCCAGTCCCTGTTCGCGCTGATCGCCAACGTCGGCGTCCAGGACATCAACGTCCTGTCGAACCCGCAGAACCAGCAGTGCACCGAGAACTCCACCCAGGCCAAGGGCGACGAGCCGCTCTCGCACATCCTGGACAACATCCCGGTCCTCTCGGGCAACGCCTCCGTCGGCAGCTGATCTCCGGGCCCCGTGCCCGTGGAGCGAAACGACGAGGGCCCCGGCAGCGTCCAGCTGCCGGGGCCCTCTCGCGTTCCGCGCCGTCAGCCGGTCCAGAAGTCCCACCACCGGGTGAGGACGAGCATGGCGATCACCCCGATGTGCAGGGCGGGCGGGGCCCAGCCGAACTCGGCGAAGAAGTCCCGTACCGGGCCGGGCGAAGGCAGGATCCCCGTACGGGCGTTGTACGCGGTGACCGCCCAGAACATCAGCAGGGTGGCCACCCAGGCCAGACAGCACCACAGGCAGAGCGCGTTGATCTCGTACAGCGACTGGACCATCAGCCAGGAGCAGAAGCCGACGCCGAAGAGGGTTCCGGCGTTCAGACCCAGCCAGAACCAGCCGCGGTAGCGCGCGCCGGCCAGCAGGCCCGCGCCGACGCACACCACGACGGCGTAAGTGACCAGCCCCAGCATGGGGTTGGGGAAGCCGAAGGCCGCCGCCTGGTCGCTCTTCATCACGCTGCCGCAGGAGACCACGGGGTTGAGACTGCAGGCGGGCTTGAAATCGGGGTCCTCCAGCAGGAGGAACTTGTCCAGGGTGATGACCCAGGAGGCCAGCACCCCGGCCGCCCCGGTGAGGACCAGCAGCCAGGCCGGCCCCCGTCCGGCGGCTGCCGCGGCGTCCTGTTCGCCCTCGTGTCGGGTGCCGGGCCGCCCCTGCCGGCGGGGGACGCCCACTGTGTTCGTTGCCATGTGGCCCATAGTCCCGCGCTTCATCACAGAGCGGGCGTAACCATGCCCTTCCGTACGGAAGTTGACCTGAAGGTGTGGCGGGAACCCCTGTTGCTTCCCGGACGTTTTACCGAACCCCGGACGTGATGTCAGAGCGAGGGGTTACGTTGAGCTTCCGCGAAGTGACAAGCTGCGACGGCCTGGAGACCCACCTTGAGCGATCCGTACGAGACAACCGAGGCGCACCTCGGCCGGCTCCTCGGCCGCGCCCTGAACTCCTTCGACCTGCCCGACAGGCTCGTCGAGCGCCTCGGCACGGCGCTCGCACACAGCTCTTCGCTCTACACCACCCACCACAGCCCGGCGACGGGATGCTGGCGGGAGACCCACCGGCACACCTATCTGCTGGCCGACGGCGGTTCGGTGTCGCTGTGGGAACTGGTGTACCGGCAGGAGGGCGACCGGACGGTCCGGCACGAGCTCTTCGCGAGCAAGGCGGAGACCTGCCTGGCGGTGGCCCGGCTGTTCGGTGAATCCCCGTCCGAGGCGGCTCTGGACCCGCTGCTGCTGCCGGGTGACGAGGAGCCCGACGACGATGTGGCGGTGCTGAGCGCGCTGTTCGCGGCCTCGGCGTCGACGCGACCGCACCGGGAGTACGCGGTGGAGCAGTCCGCCGACCACGCCCGGCGGGTGCTGCGCCGCGCGGAGAACGCGGACCGGCCCGGCGAACAGGTGGCGGCGCGGCTGCGGTCGGCGTACGCGCACCAGATCACGCAGTCCTTCGGCGGGCGGCAGTGCCCGTCGGGCGGGCGGGACGCCGGCTTCAGCCTGTACGAGCACGCGTTCGTCCTGCTCGACGGGGCCGAGGTCAGCCTGTGGGAGGTCGAGCACACGGCGACGCCGGACGGGCGGCACATGTGCGAGGTGTACGAGAGCGAAGCGGCCGCGCGCGGAGCCATGGAGCTCCGCGCGCGGGTGAGGTGACGCCGACGCCGGTTCGGGCGGCGACGGTTCAGGCCGTGGCGGGTGCCGACAGGGGGAGGTCCAAGGGCAGGTCCTGGGTGCTCCGGACCGCTTCGGCGCGCAGGTCCGAGGGGGTCGGCATGGCGCTGCCGGGGAGCTGGACGGCGCCCGCCCCGCCGTGAAGCAAAGAGAAACGGACATGCCCGCCAACAAAGGCGGGCATGTCCGTGAAGTGGGGCCGGAAGACCTCAGACGGCCGGGACCTTCTCCTGGACCGTGGCCGGGTGCTCCGAGCCGCCCTCGCGCTGCTCCATCGGGATCGACTTGCGCGGCAGCGCG
Organism: Streptomyces sp. NBC_01546; assembly: GCF_045208355.1. Lineage (NCBI taxonomy): Bacteria > Bacillati > Actinomycetota > Actinomycetes > Kitasatosporales > Streptomycetaceae > Streptomyces > Streptomyces sp. NBC_01546. Next base: position 4,750,921 of record NZ_CP109379.1, on the reverse strand, counting down.
AACATCACCGCGAAGATCAGGACCATGACGGCCACGACCCACCACAGCGCACCGCGGAAGGCCTCGGTGTACGGCGCCCCGAGGACCATGTCGTCGTCGATGAGCCCGAAGAAGACGACGGAGGTCAGGCCGAGGCCGAGCGCATTGCCCATCTGCTGGGTGGTGTTGATCAGGCCCGAGGCCGATCCGGCGTGCTCGCGGGGCACCTCGGACAGCACGGTGTCGGTGATCGGGGCCACGATGAGCCCCATGCCGATGCCCATGATCACCAGCGGCGCCGCCATCTGCCAGGAGGCGATCTCCATCCCGTAGCGCTGCGACTCCCAGATGTAGAGGAGCAGACCCGCGGCCATGGTCAGTGCGCCCGCCTGGAGCACCTTGCGGCCGAAGCGCGGGACGAGCTTCTGGACCGAGAGGCCCGCGGCAGCCGAGACGCCGAGGGAGAACGGGATGCCGGTGGCGCCGGCGCGCAGCGCGCTCCAGCCGAGGCCCATCTGCATGTACAGCGTCCAGACCAGGAAGAAGATGCCGGTCGCGATGCCGAAGGTCAGCTGGACGGCGACACCGCCGGCGAAGCTCTTGATCTTGAAGAGGGAGAGCTCGACGAGCGGGGAGCCATCCTTCTTGATCTTGTACTTCTCGTACGCGATGAACCCGGCGAAGACGGCCGGCGCGGCGCCCATGGCCACGAAGCCCCACAGCGGCCAGTCGTTCTCCCGGCCGTGGGTGAGCGGGAAGATCAGCATGACCAGGCCGAGGGTCGCGAGAACGACACCGACCAGGTCGAGGCGCAGGGCCTGCGGGGCCTTGGACTCGGTGATGAACTTGCGGCCCATGAGCACGCCGGCGATGCCGACCGGCAGGTTGATCAGGAAGATCGGGCGCCATTCGAGGCCGAACAGGTTCCACTCGGTGAGCAGCGCGCCGAGCATCGGGCCCGAGACGGCACCGAGACCCACGACCGCACCGAACATGCCGAAGGCCTTGCCGCGCTCGTGCGGCGGGAAGGTGGCGTGGATGATCGCCAGCACCTGCGGCACCATCATGGCCGCCATGCCGCCCTGGAGGATGCGGGAGGCGACGAGCATCGAGGGGTTCGCGGCGATGCCGCAGAGCAGCGAGGCGGCCGTGAAGCCCGCGATGCCGATGAGGAAGAGGCGCTTGCGGCCGAAGATGTCGCCGAGGCGGCCGCCGGTGATCAGGCCCGCGGCGAACGCGAGGGCGTAGCCGGCGGTTATCCACTGGACGGCGCTGGTGGAGGCGCCGAAGTTCTGGCGCATGCTGGGTATCGCGATGTTGACGATCGTGACGTCGACCAGGTCCATGAAGGCCGCGGTCATCACGATGGCGAGCGCCAGCCAGCGGCGGCGGTCGGCCGGTCCTTCGCCGGGGGCGTGCCCGGGAGCGTGCCCGGGGGCTTCGTGCGACGCTTCACCGTCGCCACGTGCTTCTGCGAGTGCGTTCCGCTCTTCTTGTACGGGCCCGTTCTCTCTTTCGGGCGATGTCTTGGACGTCTCGGTGCTCATGGAGAGAAACCTAGACGGCATGTAGGTCAGTCGGTGTCCTATTTCGCTGGCAACCTGGAATGCATGACCGACACCCCGGCGCGGCTGCTCTCCTTGCTGTCCATCCTGCAGACCCCGCGCGAATGGCCCGGGAGCGAGCTCGCCGCGCGGCTGCGGGTGAGCCCCCGCACGATCCGGCGCGACATCGAGCGGCTGCGGGACCTGGGCTACCCGGTCGAGGCCACGCTGGGGGCGGAGGGCGGCTACCGGCTGGTGGCGGGGGCGGCGATGCCGCCGCTGCTCCTCGACGACGAGGAGGCGGTGGCGATCGCGGTGGGGCTGCGGGCGGGCGCCGGGCACGCGATCGAGGGGGTGGAGGAGGCCTCCGTACGGGCCCTGGCCAAGCTGGAGCAGGTGCTTCCGTCGCGGCTGCGTCACCGGGTGGGCGCGCTGCAGTCGGCCACGGTCGCGCTGACCCGGGGCGACGGGCCGAGCGTGGCCCCGGGGACGCTGACGACGATGGCTTCGGCGGTGGCGGGGCCGGAGCGGCTGCGGTTCGCGTACGAGGCGCGGGACGGCGCCCGGTCCCGGCGGCTGGTGGAGCCGTACCGGCTGGTGAGTGCGGGGAGCCGGTGGTACCTGGTCGCCTACGACCTGGAGCGCGGGGACTGGCGGACCTTCCGGGTGGACCGGGTGGGCGAGGCCTTCGCGACCGGGGCCCGGTTCGCGCCGCGGGAGCTGCCGATGGATGCGCGGGAGTTCGTGCGCAGGGGGCTGCGGGGCCGGCAGACGTACGCCGTGGAGGTCACCTTCGCGGCGGGCCGCGCGGAGCTGCCGGAGTGGCTGCGGGAGGCGGCCGCTCCGGGCGCGGGCGACGACGGCACGCGGGTCCGCTTCGAGAGCGGGGACGCTCCGGAGTGGCTGGTGGCGCGGCTGGCCATGACCGGACTGCCGTTCACGGTGCAGGCCCCGGCCGCGCTGTCCACGGCGGCGCACGCACTGGCCGCGCGGCTGGCCGGGGCGTAGGGAGCCCCGGCACCTGGGGGGGATAGGCACCGGGGCTCGTCCGGGGGGCTGCGACGCGGGCCGGTCAGGCCACGGCGTCGAAGCCGGTGTCGCGCGCCATCCGCTTCAGCTCCAGGAGGGCGTGCTTCTCGATCTGGCGGATCCGCTCGCGGGTCAGGCCGTGCTGCTTGCCGACCTCCGTCAGGGTGCGCTCGCGGCCGTCGTCGATGCCGTACCGCATCTTGATGATCGACGCGGTGCGCTGGTCGAGCTTGCCGAGCAGGTCCTCCAGCTCCTCGCTGCGCAGCAGCGAGAGCACGGACTGCTCCGGCGAGATGGCGGAGGTGTCCTCGAGGAGGTCGCCGAACTGCGTGTCGCCGTCGTCGTCCACGGACATGTTGAGGCTGACCGGGTCGCGCGCCCAGTCCAGTACGTCGCCCACGCGCTTCTCCGTCGAGTCCAGCTCGGCGGCGACTTCGGCGTGCTCCGGGTCCCGGCCGTGCTCGCGGTTGAACTCACGCTGGACGCGGCGGATCCGGCCGAGCTCCTCGACCAAGTGGACGGGGAGGCGGATGGTGCGGGACTGGTCGGCGATGGAGCGGGTGATGGCCTGGCGGATCCACCACGTGGCGTACGTGGAGAACTTGAAGCCCTTGGCGTAGTCGAACTTCTCGACCGCGCGGACCAGGCCGGCGTTGCCCTCCTGGATGAGGTCGAGGAGCGGCAGGCCGCTGCGCGGGTAGCGGCGGGCGACGGCCACCACGAGGCGCAGGTTGGAGCGGATGAAGACTTCCTTGGCGCGCTCGCCCTCGGCGGCCAGCGCCTCGAGCTCCTCGCGGGAAGGTGTCGTGCCCTCGCGCTCTATGACTCCGTCGAGGAGCTGCTGGGCGTACACGCCCGCCTCGATGATCTGGGACAGCTCCACTTCCTTGGCGGCGTCGAGCAGCGGGGTGCGCGCGATCTCGTCCAGGTACATGCCGACCAGGTCGCGGTCTGCGATCTCCCCGCCCACAGCGCGGGCGCTGCTCGTGGACTGACGACGGGCGACGGCGCGGGTTGCCATGCGTGCTCCCTTGCGATGAGTTCGGTCGCGGTGCGGCTGCCGGACGGCCACCCTGGCGGGGTGGTGCGTCCCCGGACACTCTCCCGAGTGCCCGCTTCCGAAGGAAACAACGACTGGAATCGGGACAGAATTCCCACGTTGCCCCCTCTTTTCCGAGATCTTGCAGTATCCTGCCCCGCCACGAGAGGGGGCAGTGTGCCGCAAGAACACGAAGAGGTGCAGGTCAGGCCCGGAACGGAGGCCGACCTGGCAGCGCTCACGGATGTGTACAACCACTACGTCCGCGAGACCGCCGTCACCTTCGACACGGCCGTCTTCACCCCGGAACAGCGCCGCCCATGGCTGCACTCCCACCCTGAAGACGGCCCGCACCGGCTTCTGGTTGCCTGGACCGGCGATCGAATCGCTGGATACGCGACAAGCAGCCCTTTCCGCCCGAAACCGGCCTACGCGACGTCGGTGGAGGCCAGCGTCTACCTCGCCCCGCACGCGGTGGGCCGCGGCGTGGGCACGGTGCTCTACGACGCCCTCTTCACGGCGCTGGCCGAGGAGCCGGTCCACCGCGTGTTCGCCGGCGTCGCCCTCCCGAACGATGCCTCGGTCCGCCTCCACGAACGCTTCGGCTTCCGCCGGGTCGGGGAGTTCACGGAGGCGGGCTGGAAGTTCGGCCGCTACTGGGACGTGCGCTGGTACGAGAAGCCCCTGGGAACGGGCCCGGGCCACCCGCCCGAGTGAGGCATCGGCATATCCCTTCGGCATGAGACAGCACCTCCCTAGCGTCAGAGGGTCGCTTGTGCCGCCCGGCCGGCGACGCCCACACTTAGAGGAGGTGCTGCACATGACCGCTCTCGCCCACGAGACGCTGGAGGCCGTAATGCCGAAGGTCGCGACTCCCCCGTCGGACCTGGACGACGTCCTGTGGCAGGCATGGAAAGCCATGGAACTCCCCGAGGGCTACCACGCCGAGATCGTCGAGGGGTTCATCGAGGTGTCACCCACGGGTCGCTACTCACACGGCCGGATCGCCAATCGCCTGCGGGACGCGCTGGTCGTCTTCCTCGCGCAGGGCGAGTTCGTCGCCCGCCAGGACATGAACGTCATCCACAAGCGCAAGGTCTGGATCCCGGACGTGTTCATCGCCTTGGAAGACGCCGAGGAGCACGTCACCGAGGACGGTCTCGGAATCGATGCCTCCGCGGTCCAGCTGATCGCGGAAGTGGTGTCACCCGGCAAGGAATCCCTCGAGCGCGACCGCGAACGCAAGCGGCGGGCGTACGCGCGGGCCGGAATCCCGGTGTACGTGATGATCGACGACTACGACGGGCACGGCACCGTCAGCGTGCTGACCGGCCCCGTGCCGGGTGAGGCACGGTATGCCTCCGAGGTGCGGATGCCCTACGGGACGGAGGTGATCGTCCCCGAAGGGCCCGCCAAGGGGTTCACCATCGACGAGGCGATCACGGGCGCACTGCGCACGGCCTAGCCGAACTGGAGGGAGCGCTTCGAGAGGCCCATCCAGAAGCCGTCCACCGTGTCCCGGCGGGCGGCGAGGTCGCCGGAGGCCTCCGCCGCGCCGAGCGTGACGAAGAGCGGGGCGAAGTGTTCCGTACGGGGGTGCGCGAGGCGGCCCGACGGGGACTTGGCCTCGAAGTCGAGCAGGGAGTCCAGGTCGCCCGCGGCCAGCGCCTCGTGGCCCCACGCGTCGAACTCGGCGGACCAGGCGGGGACGCCCGTGTGCCGCAGCGCGGCCAGGTTGTGCGTGAAGAAGCCGCTGCCGACGATCAGGACCCCCTCGTCGCGCAGGGGCGCCAGCTTGCGGCCGATGTCCATCAGGCGGCGCGGGTCCAGTGTCGGCATGGAGATCTGGAGGACCGGTATGTCGGCCTCCGGGAACATCTCCACCAGGGGGACGTACGCGCCGTGGTCCAGGCCGCGGTCGGGTATGTCCTGGACCGGGGTGCCGGGGGCCTGGAGCAGCTTGCGGACCGACGCGGCGAGCCGCGGAGCGCCCGGGGCCTCGTAGCGGACCTGGTAGTAGTGCTCGGGGAAGCCCCAGAAGTCGTAGACGAGCGGGACCGGCTGCGTGGCACCGAGGGCGAGCGGTGCCTCCTCCCAGTGGGCCGAGACCATCAGGATCGCGGTGGGGCGGGGCAGCTCCGCGGACCAGGCGGCCAGCTCGCCCGGCCAGACCGGGTCGTCCGCGAGCGGCGGCGCTCCGTGGCTGAGGTAGAGCGCGGGCATGCGGGTCGGGGCAGAGCTCATCGGGGCGCTCCTCGGGACGGGGGGGTCGGGGCCGTGGTGCGGGGCCGACACGAAAAGACTAACCCCGCTTGGTTCAAATTTGAACCAAGCGGGGTGTTCAGTCATTCCCGGACGGGCACTCCCGTCGCCGTCGCCCCCGTCAGTGGGCGATCACCGGAATCTTGATCTCGGCGTCCTCCGCGCCGGAACCGGAGGCCACCGGGCCGCCCGCGCCGGGACGGCCGGTGTTGATCAGCGTCAGCGCGATGGCCGAGCTGGCGACCAGGATGCCGACCGCCCACCAGATGGCGGAGGAGTAGCCCTCGACCATGGCCTGCGCCTGGATCAGCTTGCCCGCCGCGCCGCCCGCCGCGGCCTCGGCCGCGTGGTCGGTCAGGTACGCGGTGGTCGCCGAGGCGGCGATGGTGTTCAGGAGCGCGGTGCCGATGGCGCCGCCGACCTGCTGCGAGGTGTTGACCATGGCGGAGGCGACACCGGCGTCGGCCGGGTTCACCCCGTGCGTGGCCAGGGACATGGCCGGCATGAACGCCGTGCCCATGCCGAGGCCGAGGAGCAGCTGCGCCGGCAGGATCAGCGCCGGGTACGAGGACCCGACCTCGAGCTGGGTCAGCAGCAGCATGCCGGTGGCGGCGAGCAGGAAGCCGGGGCCCATCAGCAGGCGCGGCGCGACCCGGGTCATCAGCCGGGCGCCGATCTGCGTGGAGCCCGTGATCATGCCCGCGATCATCGGCAGGAAGGCGAAGCCGGTCATGACGGGCGAGTAGCCCTTCACGACCTGCAGGTAGTAGGTGAGGAAGAGGAACAGGCCGAACATCGAGATGACGGCCAGACCGAGCGAGAGGTAGACACCGCCGCGGTTGCGCTCCAGCAGGACGCGCAGCGGCAGCAGCGGGGACTTCACCTTGGACTCGACGAAGACGAACGCGGACAGCAGCGCCGCCGAGGCGATGAACATGCCCACGGTCACGGCGTCCGACCAGCCGGCCGACTCGGCGCGGGTGAAGCCGTACACCAGCGAGACGAGACCGAGGGTGGACAGCACCACGCCGGGGATGTCGAGCGGTGCGCGGTTGCGGGAGCCGGCGGCGTCGCGGATGACCATCCAGGCACCCACGGCCGCGATGATCGCGAAGGGGATGTTGACGAAGAAGGTCCAGCGCCAGTTGAGGTACTCGGTGAGGACGCCGCCGAGGATCAGGCCGACGGCGCCGCCGCCGCCCGCGATGGCACCGTAGATGCCGAAGGCCTTGGCGCGCTCCTTGGCGTCGGTGAACATCACCGCGAGCAGGGAGAGGGCCGCCGGGGCGAGGAGGGCGCCGAAGGCACCCTGGAGGGCGCGGGCGCCCAGCATCATGGCCTCGCCGTTCGCGGCGCCGCCGAGCGCGGAGGCCAGGGCGAAGCCGATGAGACCGACGATGAAGGCGTTCCTACGGCCCCACTTGTCGGCGATGCGGCCGCCGAAGAGGAGCAGTCCTCCGAAGGCCAGCGCGTACGCGGTGATGACCCACTGGCGGTTGCCGTCCGAGATGCCGAGGTCGGTCTGGGCGGAGGGGAGGGCGATGTTCACGATGGTCGCGTCGAGGACGACCATCAGCTGCGCCAGGGCTATGAAGACGAGCGCCTTCCAGCGGCTGGGATCTGCGGCCAGCGGCGGTGTCGCGGCTGTTTTTGGCATGGGTGTACCCGTTTCACTGTGCGGAATGACTGAATAGACCGGAAAAACCTAGTAAGGAAGCTCTGGGTGTGTCACATGGTTTTCTGCCTCAGGTCGTCGAACGTGGCGGCCGAACCGGGCAGTTCGGAGCGGGCCGGGGCCCGCAACCCGTCGAGGAAGAGCTGGAGATGACGGTGGACGAAGCGGTCCGTGTCGAGGCAGGCGGTGCCGGGGAGGGGGCGGCTGAGCTGGGAGAGGGCGACCACCAGGTCGCCGACGCCGATGTCCGTGCGGACCAGTCCGGCGTCCTGGCCGGTCGTCAGCAGGGCCTCGACACCGGCCTCCAAGGCGCTGCGCACCGCGATGAGTTCGGGGTGTTCGAAGTCGAAGTCGCCGTCGAGCATGGTGCACAGGGCGCCGATCCGCTCGTCCGCGGCGGCGTGCGTGAACCGGCACAGCGCGGCGAAGGCGTCGGGCTCTTCGGCGAGCGCCGCCTCGGCCTGGGCGCTGACCCGCTCCATCACGTAGAGCACGACGTGGTGGACGAGGGTGGGGCGGTCGGGGAAGTGCCGGTAGAGGGTGGCGTTTCCGATGCCCGCCCGGCGGGCGACCTCGTCGAAGGGGGCCGCGGCTCCGAACTCGACGAAGGCCTCGCGGGCCGCCGCCAGGATCCGTTCGCGGTTGCGGACGGCGTCGGCGCGCGGGCGCGGGACGGGGCCCGCGCCGTCGGCCACGCACTGGACCTCGGGCACCGCCAGGCCCACGGCCGCTCCCGGGACGGGCAGGGCCGCCGGGGCGGTGGTGCTGGGGCGCTTCATTCCGGGGCCTTCCTGGCGTGTGATCACGTACGGCCCCCGCCCAAACGGGGAGCCTGTCCCCACTTCGTGGGACTCACGTACAAACGGGGATCGGCTCCCCGGTTATTTCACTCCTCCGTGTGACCTGAGTCACGCACCGATCCACGTTCGGCCTCTCCCGGCGCGCGGGCGCGCCGCAGCCGTCGGAGGGTGACGAACAGAGCGCAGTCCGGAGAGGGCCGGCTGCCGCGGACCCGAAGGCGATCTTCATGTCGCAGACCGGCCGGCGGATACGCAGACCACGCCGAACCAGCGCGTACATCGCCCTGACCGCGCTGGCCCTCGGCGTCACGGCGACAGCGAGCACGGGGATATCCAGCCGCGGCCAGTCGGCGGCCGGAGCCGTGGCCACGACCGCCGAGTCGGCCCTCGCGCCCTGCCGGATCGCCGGCACGATGGGCGTGCAGATGTCCGAGGGGCTGCCGACGCCGCCCGGGTACGCGCGCTCGACCGGCGAGGTCAAGGCGCTGAACCTGATGATCGACTTCCCTGACGCCAAGGGCGAGGGCACGGCCCTGGACCGGCTGGCGGAGTTCTTCCCCCAGACCTCCAACTGGTTCCGGACCAGCTCCTACGGCCGGCTCAGCTACCGGGCCGAGGCCCCGATAAGGACCTGGCTGCGGATGCCGATGCCCTTCGCGGCGTACGGGATCGAGCGCGGGTCCGCGTACGAACCGGGCTACCGGCAGCTCGTCGAGCACATCGCGAAGGTCGCCGACTCCGAGGTGGACTTCAGCAAGTACGACCTGATCAACATCCTGATCACCCCGAACGCCGGGCCGTCCGCCCTGGACACCGTCCTGTCGGTGACCTTCTCGGGCAACGGCGAGGCGCCGGTCGCCGACGGGGTGCCGCTCGCCAACACGTCCTTCGTCTACAGCCGTCAGGACGACGGCTCCGGCACCTACCGGGAGACCGGCTACCGGGTCCTCCCGCACGAGAACGGGCACATCTTCGGGCTGCCCGACCTGTACACCGCCGACGGTGGGAGCACCGTCGGGCACTGGGACATCATGAGCGAGGACTGGGGCTCCAACAACGACCTGCTGGGCTGGCACAAGTGGAAGCTGGGCTGGCTGGACAGCACGCAGATCAGCTGCGCGTCGAAGTCGGGCGCCAGCGACCACGTCCTGTCGCCGCTGGCGGTCTCGGGCGGGACGAAGCTGGCCTTCGTCCCGGTGTCCGAGAGCGCCGGGTACGCGGTGGAGGTGCGCACGCAGGCCGGGAACGACGAGTCCGTCTGCAAACCCGGCGTCCTCATCTACAAGGTGGACTCCGACGTGGACACCGGGCGCGGTCCGGTGACGGTGTCGGACAGCACGAGCACGAGCGGCGGCTGCACCCGGCGGCCCAACGTGCACGCGGAGCTGTCGGACGCGCCGTTCCGGCCGGGCGAGACGTTCACCGACGAGAAGGCGGGCATCAGCGTCTCGGTGGTGGGCGAACTGCGCAACGGCAGCTTCCAGGTGCGGATCATCCGGCCCTGAGGTTCACGGGCGGAAGTCCGGCCCCCCGGCCCGGCCCGGCACGTCCGGGCCGGGGGCCGCCCGCGTGGCCGGCGTACCGGCGGTCGTGCGGCGCCGACGCGCGTCTAGGGTGGGGCGCATGGAGTCCTACACCATCGGACAGGCCGCGCGACTGCTGGGCGTGAGCGTCGACACCGCCCGGCGGTGGGCGGACGCCGACCGCTTTCCCACCCGCCGGGACGGCAAGCGCCGCATCGTCGACGGCCCCGACCTGGCGGCGTTCTGCGTGGAGGCCGCCCAGGAGGCCTCTTCCGCCGAGGACGCGGACGCCCCGTACACCTCGGCCCGCAACGCCTTCCCCGGGATCGTGACCGGGATCAAGCTCGGCGACGTCGCGGCCCAGGTCGAGGTGCAGGCCGGACCGCACCGCGTGGTGTCCCTGCTGACCCGGGAGGCCGTCGAGGAACTGGGGCTGGAGGTCGGCATGCGGGCCACCGCCCGGGTGAAGTCGACCAGCGTGCACATCGACCGCGACTGAGCCGGCCGACACCCGGCCCCTCTTCTACTTCGCCTGCTTCTTCGCGTCGATCTCATGGCCGCCGACGCGCCGCAGCCCTCGCCGGAGACCGCGAAACCGCCGAGCGCGTCGAACTCACCCTCCCCGAAACCGGCGTGTGCGGCGGCGCGGGCCTCTACGACGAGCCCGCACCGGACCGGACGGGCGGCGGCTGCTGCGCCACCCCGGCCACCCTGCGGATCGGCGCCCCGCCCGCCGTCGGCGGCGGCTGCTGACCTGAACTATTGGGGGCGCATCCGTGCAACACGATCCGCTAGGCTGTCAGCGGTCATCGACTGACCCCCGCCTTCGTAGCTCAGGGGATAGAGCACGGCTCTCCTAAAGCCGGTGTCGCAGGTTCGAATCCTGCCGAGGGCACAACCACGAGGACCCCCCGCCGCAATCGGCTGGGGGTCCTCGTTTCGTTGTGGTTGTATGGCGCCCGTGTCGCGTGACGCCGCCTACTGAGATGTGGGCCGGGCGGTGGTCGGGCAGGCACCTGTTCTTGAAGGACCGGGCCCATGGGCATGTACGCCACCGGCTACGGGTGATCTCCCTCGGTTGTTTCGCTGCCATCGCACGCATACACACCGTGAGGAATCGACACTCCATGTCGTCATTCAGCGCCGCATCTTTCAATCAAGCCGTCATAGAAGAGTTCAGGGCGAACGCCGGCCGGGTCGGCGGGCCCTTCGAAGGCTCCGAGCTGATCCTGCTCACCACCACCGGGGCCAGGTCCGGGAAGCCGCACACCGTCCCCCTCGGGTTCGTACGGGAGGACGGTGAGGGTGCGGACGGCGCGGACGGCGGCGGGCAGCTGCTCGTCGTCGCGTCCGCGGCCGGGGCCGACCGGCATCCCGCCTGGTATCACAACCTGCTCGCGCGTCCCCTCGTAGAGGTCGAGACCGGGACCGAGAAGTACGAGGCCGTCGCCGTACCCGCCGAAGGGGCGCGGCGGGACGAGCTGTTCGCGCGCGTCGTGGGCGAGGCGCCCGGGTACGGGGAGTACCAGGAGCGGACCCGGCGGGTGATCCCCGTCGTGGCGCTCCAGCGCACGCACGAGGCGCCCGCCGGCGAGGGCGGGATCGCCGGGAAGCTGCTCGAGGTGCACGGGTGGCTACGGGCCCAGCTGGCCCTCGTACGGGAGCAGGCGCGCGGCGGCGGGCCCGGCTCGCTCGGGCTGCAACTGCGCCAGCACTGCCTCGCGTTCTGCCAGACGCTGGAGTTCCACCACCGCAGCGAGGACGCCGGACTGTTCCCGTACCTGGAGCAACAGCACCCCCACATGCGGGAGTTCTTCCGCAGGGTCGATGCCGAGCACCGTGTCATCGCGCGGCTCCAGGAGGAGCTGGTACGCGCGCTGGACGGGCCCGGAGCCGGGTTCAGCGAGCGGGTGGAGCGGCTGAGCCGGGAGCTGGAGGCACATCTCGACGGCGAAGAGGCGCAGTTGCTGCCGGTGCTGCGGGCTCTGGGAGCGTGATGCGGGCCTCGGCGCCGCCCTCCTGCGGATTGCGGAAGGCGAGGGTGGCGCCGAGGGCTCGGGCCTGGCCGGCGGCGATGGTCAGGCCCAGGCCGTGGCCCTTGTTCATGCCCTCCGTACGGAACCGCTGCGGGCCGGCGGTGAGCAGGTACTCCGGATAGCCGGGGCCCGCGTCGGTCACGGTCAGGGTCCGGCCGTCCACCCTGACGGTGACCGGGGCCGCGCCGTGCTTGTGGGCGTTGGCGACGAGGTTGCCGAGGATCCGCTCCAGGCGGCGCCGGTCGGTCTCCACCCGCAGGGACGAGACCACCTCCAGCCGCGTGTCGGTGCCCGAGGCGCGGATCGTGCGGGCCGCCAGCCCGGCCAGGTCGTACGCGTCCAGCTCCACGCGCTCGCTGCCCGTGTCCAGCCGGGAGATCTCCAGGAGGTCCTCGGTCAGCGCGCGCATTGCCTGGACGCGGTCTCGTACGAGTTCGGCCGGCCGGCCCGGCGGCAGGAGCTCGGCGGCCGCGTTCAGGCCGGTCAGCGGGGTGCGGAGCTCGTGGGCTACGTCCGCCGTGAACCGCTGCTCCGCCTCCAGCTTGCGCTGGAGCGAGGAGGCCATCGTGTCCAGGGCCCGGGAGACCGCCGCCACCTCGTCCTTGTTGCGCGCACGGTCGTCGACCCGCGCGTCCAGGTCGCCCGCGCTGATCCGGCGGGCCACCTGGGCCGTCAGGTGCAGCCGCCGGGTGATCCGGGTGACGCCGAGCGCGCCCATGAGGAGGGTGCCGCCGATGGCGAGCACCGAGGAGCCGAGGATGGCCCGGTCCAGCTCGGCGATCGTCCGCTCGGCGGCGGTGAAGTCGACGGAGACGGCTATCGCGGTGTCGTGGTCGGCCGGCGCCGCCGCCCACATCGCGGCGCGGCCGCGGTGTTCGCCGATGACCGTGGCGCGCTTGCCGCTGAGCGCCATTGCGCGCAGCTCCGGGGGCAGGCCTACGGGGTCGATGCCCTCGCCGCGCGCCATCCGCGCGCCGATCTCGTACGCCACGATGGTCCGGTCCAGTTTGGCGAGAGCCTTCTCGCGCGCCGTGCCGACCGTCTGGTGGGTCATGGCGTTGTGGACGAGGCCGCCGAGCAGTGCCGCGAGCCCGCAGCACATGAGGGTGATGAAGACCGCGGCCTTCCAGGTCAGGGTCGAGGTCCAGGCGGGCAGCCGAAGGCTCATGGTGCGCTGGTCTCGTTCATGATCCTGCGGACCCGTCCGTCCCTGACTGGTGCCTGACTGGTGTGGAGACACGGACGGTCCGTGACCGTCCCCCCGTCAGGTCACGGTAATGCGCCCGCCCGGGCGGGCTCGCGGCGGGCGCCGGATTACGCCACCAGATCGGCGTAGAAGATCACGTTGTTGGTGCGGTGGCCGTCCTTCAGCTCGCCGCCGCAGGTCAGCAGGCGCAGCTCGGGACGGCCGGTGTCCCCGTAGACCTTGTCGGTCGGGAAGTCCTCCTTGTTCACGTCCTCGATCTCGCGGATCTTGAACTTGGCCGTCTTCCCGTCCTCGCGCGGCACCTCGACGAGATCGCCGAGTTTGATCTTCTTGACGTCCTTCATCAGCGCCGGGCCGTACTTGGTGTCGAAGTGCGCGACGAGGACGGAGACGCCCTTCTCGCCCGGAGTGACGCCCTCGGTCCACCAGCCGGGACTGTTCGCGTCGGTGTCGGCGTTGGGCACACCCAGCTCGCCGGAGGCGGCGTCCACCTTGAGGTCGACCATCTTCTTCGCGTCCACGCCCGCCGCGTCGATCTTCATGCCGGTCGGCCGGGACCGGGGCAGGGCCGGTGCGCGGCCGCCGGTGTCGGCGGCCGGGGCCGCCGTGCTGCCGACCTTGGGGTCCGGGGGCAGCTCGGGGCCGGAGCCGGAGCCGCAGGCGGCGAGGGTGCCGGTGACGGTGGCGGCGAGGACGGTCACCGCCAGTACGCGGCGGGCGGGGGCGAGGGTACGGGTCATACGAATGACGTTACGAGGGGCATGTGTGGGCCATCCGTCGGCAATGTAACGGTTGTCCGGATGCTCCCCCGCGAAGTCGTGACGGCAGTCGTGACGGCAGTCGTGACGGCAGTCGTGACCGCAGTCGCGAGGCATCGGAAAAGCCCTTCCGGCCGGAGCCGGAAGGGCGTCGCGAAAGGGTCAGATCAGTTCAGCTCAGCCCTCTGCTGCGCTCGCCGATGCGGTCGCCCTGCGGAGTCCCGGCCCGCTTCAGGGCCGCCTTCGTGTGCGCCCCGCCCTTGACCTTGGTCCGCAACATACCGTCGAAGCCGTGGCCCGCCGGACGCGGCGGCCGGTCCGGTTCCTGAGCCTGGAACGCCGCTCGGAAGTTCTGCTTCTGCTCTTTGCTCATCCCGTCGTCAACTCCCTCGGGAAGCACCCAATCGGACTACTGGGATCGTATGCAGATATACGGACCAACGCACCCGGACCGGACGTAAAAGAATTGTGGATCAAGGCCGGGGCGGCGCCGGCCGCTCCGGCGGCCCCAGCGTGCCGTGGACCAGCTCCTCCGGGCAGGGCGTGCCCCGCGGCAGCTGGTACTTCGCCGCCACCCGGTACTCCCCCGGGGCCGGCGCCAGCAGCTCCGTCCACACGTCGCCCGCCTCGTCCGGAGCGGCCTTGAACAGGCATCCGGCCGTGTTCGCGTACTCCTTCACAGCGGCCGCCTTCGCCTTCGACGCGAAGGTCTCCTCCGGCGGCGCCACGGGCCTGCCCGCCGTGTCCACCAGCCCCAGCCACGGCGAGTGCGGGATCCGCACCAGCACCCGCCCGGCCTGCTTCACGTCGATCACGAGCCGGTCGGCGCCGGCCCGCACCACCGTCGCCGGCCCGGACACCAGGTCCGTCGGCTGGTGGACCTTGAACAGCTGCCAGTTCGTGTCGCCCCACACCTGCTGGAGGTACGGGAGTCCCTCGCGCACCAACTTCGCCTCGTCCTCCCCGCCCGAGTCCGGTTTGTCGGCGGGCAGCACCACGTAGTGCACCGCCCAGCGCTCCAGCCAGGCCCGGTAGCTGTCGGCGGTCAGCGTGTCGTCGTAGAAGAGCGGGTTCCGCTCCAGGTCGGCCTGCCGGTTCCAGCCACGCGCGAGGTTCACGTACGAGGGGAAGGCGGAGGATTCGCGGTGACTGCTGGCCGGGACCACCTCGACCCGGCCGCGTTCGGCGCCCGCCTTCTGCAGCTGGTCGACGAGCGGGGCCAGCTCACGGTTCCAGGCGGCCACCGGGGTGGTGCGGACGATGTCCGTGATGCTGTTGGTGGTGATCCAGATGTTCAGCCCGGCGAAGGCGAGCAGCAGCGCGTACCACCGCCGCGAGCGCGGGAACTCGTACGGGAGGGCCGCGAGCAGCACCGCCCCGCCGAAGAGCATGATCAGCCGGGTGACGTTCGAGCCGATCTGGGAGTCGATCGCCCAGGTCAGGAAGACCCCGAAGGCGTAGACGGCCGAGGCGATCCGGACCGTCTTCCACCGCTCGGGTACGAGGAACAGCACCGCAAGCGCGAACACGAAGGGCAGCCAGGCCGAGCCGAACTTCATCGGCTGCGTCCCGGAGAAGGGGAACAGCCAGGCCGACAGCCCGACCACGACCACCGGGGCCAGGCCCAGCGCGTACGCACCCGGCCGCCGCCGGCTCAGGAACAGCGCGGCCGCGATCACCCCGAGGAAGAGCCCGGCGACCGGGCTGGAGGCGGTCGCGAGCCCGGCCAGCGGAGCCGCCACGGCCGCCTTGGCCCAGCGCCGCTCCGCCCATTTGCGCGGCCAGCAGAAGACGGCGGCGACGGCGCCCAGCGCGAACATCACGCCGAGGCCGAAGGTGACGCGGCCCGACAGGGCGTTGCAGAGCAGCCCGTACACCCCGGCCAGGGCGGGCCACAGGGGCTCGCGCACGGCGCCGCGGCAGCGGGTCAGGACCAGGGCGAGCAGCCCGGCCGAGACGGTGCCCGCGATCATCATCGTGGTCCGGACGCCGAGCATGTGCATGAGGTACGGCGAGACCACGCTGTACGAGACGGGGTGCATGCCGCCGTACCAGGCGAGGTTGTACGCCGAGTCGGGATGGCGGCCGACGAACTCGGCCCAGGCGTCCTGCGCGGCGAGGTCGCCGCCGCTGTTGGCGAAGCTGAAGAACCAGACGACGTGCAGGACCCCGGCGAGCAGCGTCGACACGGCGACCGGGTGGCGGCGGATCCGGTCCAGAGCCCGGGTTCCTATGCCACCGGGAGCGGGGGCGGGGGGCGCGGGCACCGCCGCGCCACCGCCGTGGCCCTCGCCGCGCCGGCCCTCCTGCTGCTGCCGCTGCTCAGCGGTGGTCACTGACGTACTCCCCAACACATGAGTCCACACCCGCACACACGTCCACGTCCCTGGACCCAAGACGCGTCCCGGCGCCCCGGGGTTGCCCGGGACGCCGGATTCACGCTCTCACCGACGGTCAGCCGACGCGCGTCAGCTTGCTGCCGATGCCGGGTGCGGCGAGCTCACTCTGCAGGGCCACCGGCACCTTGACCTGGCTGGCGCCCTCGCCGACGGTCAGCACGCCGATCTCGGTTCCGGCCTTCGCGGTCTGCGGGATCTTCGCGCCGCCGTCCGCGAGCTTGACGTCGACGGCCAGCGAGGCCCAGCCGACCGCCTGCACGTCGGCGGTGGCCACGACGGGCGTCCGGCCGCCGAGACCGTCGTCGACGTAGCCCACGACGTCACCCTTCTTCAGGACGGTCGCGCCTTCGAGGGCCTTCTGGGTCTCGAGCATCAGCTGCTTGCTCGCGGCGAGCACGGTGTCGATGATCGGCGCCTTGTGCTGGCCGAGGACGGCTCCGACGATCAGCTGGTTGGTCTTGCCGACCTTCTTCTGGGCGGCGAAGAGGAGGTTTCCGCCTGCCTTGGTCGTCGTACCGGTCTTGATGCCGAGCGCGCCGGTGGGTCCGGTCAGGCCGTTCCAGTTCCGCCACTCCTTGCCCGACGGGTCGATCCACTTGGGCTTCTTGGTGATGTCGAGCAGCGTCTCGATCTCGACGAGCTTGAGGCCCAGCTTCACCTGGTCCTCGGCGGTGCTGACCGTGGTCGCGTCCAGGCCCGAGGGGTCGGTGTAGGTGGTGTTGGTCATGCCGAGTTCCTTGGCGGTGTCGTTCATCTTCTTGACGAACGCCTCCTGGGAACCGGAGTCCCAGCGCGCCAGCAGCCGCGCGATGTTGTTGGCCGACGGGATCATGAGGGCGGCGATCGCGTCGTACTCCGAGATCTTCTCGCCCTCCTTGACCGTGTCGAGGGTGGACTCGTTGTCGGTCGAGTTGTTCTTCTTGCCCTCGGTCTCGGCCGTCTTGTCGACGTCGATCATCTGGCCCTGCTCACCCTTCTTTATGGGGTGGTCGCGCAGGATGATGTACGCCGTCATCGACTTGGTGACGCTGGCGATGGGCACCGGCTTCTGCTCGCCGGACTGGCCGAGCGTGCTGAGGCCGGCGGCGGCCATGTAGGCCTGGCCCTCGGTGGGCCAGGGCAGCTGGGGCTTGTCGCCGCCGAAGGTGTACGAGGACTGCGCCGTCATCACGAGCTTCGGCTCGGGCAGGGGGCGCACCAGCTGCACGACGGCGAGGATGATCGCCAGGAGCACGGCGAGCGGGAAGTAGATCTTGAACCGCCGGACGGCGGTGCGGAGCGGGCTCGGCGGCGGGGGCGGGTTGTTCGTGAGGTCCGCCAGCATGTCGAGCGGCGGCTTGGGCGGCAGCGGCTGCTGGGTGGTCCGCTCCGACCGGTCCAGCGAGGCGGGGGCCGGGCCGGAGGTCGCGGCCGGGGCCGTCACCTGGGCCGCGGGCTTCGGCTGCTGCTCGGGGGTGTCCGTGCGCAGCGGCACGAAGGTGCTGGCCTTCGGCGGTGCGGGCGGCGCGGGCTGCGCGGCCTGCGCCGAAGCGGAATCCGCGGGCCGCTCGGCGGCCGTCGGCGGCTTCACGGCACGGAACACGGCGGTGCGCTCGCTGTCGGCGGCGTCCGCATCGGAATCCACCGCCGGAATCCGGAACACGCCGGTCCGCTCGCGCGGGGCGGGCTCCTTGACGGGGGCGTCCTCCGGCGCAGCCGGCTTCACGGCGCGGAAGACGGCGGTGCGCTCGCTGTCGGCGGGCTCGTCCGCCGAAGCGGAATCAGCCGCCGGACCCGCCGGGGCATCCTTCGGCTCCGTCGGCTTCACCGCACGGAACACGGCCGTGCGCTCGTCAGCGACCGGCTTGCCCGCCGAAACGGAATCAGCTGCGGCCTTCTCGGCCGGGGCATCCTTCGGCTCCGCCGGCTTCACCGCACGGAAGGCCGCCGTGCGCTCGTCAGCGACCGGCTTGTCCGCCGAAACGGAATCAGCTGCGGCCTTCTCGGCCGAGGCATCCTTCCGCTCCGCCGGCTTCACCGCACGGAACGCGGCCGTGCGCTCGTCGGCGACCGGCTCGTCCGCCGAAACGGAATCAGCTGCGGGCGCGGCAGCCGCCTTCTCGGCCGGGGCGCCCTTCGGCTCCGCCGGCTTCTCGGCCGGGGCATCCTTCGGGGCCGCCGGCTTCACCGCACGGAACACGGCCGTGCGCTCGTCAGCGACCGGCTTGCCCGCCGAAGCGGAGTCGGAAGGCCGCTCGGCGGCGGCCGGCTTCACAGCGCGGAAGACGGCGGTGCGCTCACTGTCGACCGATGGCTCCTGCGCCGAAGCGGAATCAGCCGCGGGCGCCACCGCGGCCTCCTCGGCCGGGGCAGCCTTCGGCTCCGCCGGAGCGGAATCCTCGGCGGGCTCGGCGGGCTCGGCCGACTCCTCGCCAGCGCCAGCGCCGGCGGCGGCCGCCGGCTCCTCGGCCGTGGCGACCCACGCCGCTACCGCGTCCCGGAGCGCGTCACGCCCCCCGGAACCGTCCGGCTCCGCGTCCGCGTCCACGTCCGCAGAAACATCCGCACCCTCAGGATCCCTCGGCCGGAACACCGACAGCCTCGGATCACGCTCCGCGGAGGTCGACGCCGCCCCCGGCGTTCCTTCATCAACCGACTTGTCGGGGGACTCGCCCGCCACCAGTTCCTCCTCCATCGTCGCCACGTCCGGCTGTCCGAATGTCTAACAGTGTCCCGTCTAGGGGGCATCGCCCACGTGATAGACGAGAACGACATAGCTGCGGGTTCCCCCACAAAGCGGCCACGCGCTCTCGACAGATGAATGTGAGAGGCGTCACCCTGTCACTCATCCACGCGGGGAGGCATGGATGGGCAGGAGCCGCAGAACAATTCCGGAGGAGCTTCTGCTGCTCGCCTTGGACCCGGCCACGGGTACCACGGCGCAGCCGCAGTCGCTCGACCTCGGCCTGGCCGGGGCACAGCTAGTGGAGCTGGCTCTGGCAGGACGGATAGCCCCTGACGGGGATCGTATCGCCGTGGTGATGCCACGGCCGACAGGAGATCCGACTCTGGACTCCGCACTGGAACTGCTGCGCAGGCGCGGCAGTCCGGTACGGGCCGTCCACTGGATTGGCGGACCCCGACTGGGACTCCGCCAGATTTACCTCGCTCACCTGGAGCGCTGCGGCATGGTCCATGCCGTCGCGGGCCAGATGTGCGGGGTGCTGCCGACGACTCGCTACCAGGCGACGGACACGGCTATCAGCCGGGAGATCCGTGCCCGGCTGGACACTGCGATCCGCACCGGCGTACCGCCGGACCCGCGGACCGCGGCGCTCGCCGCACTGGCCCACGCGGTCGGACTCGGCAAGCACCTGTACCCCGGCAACGAGGGGCGGTCGTCCAGGTCCCGGCTGCGGGACCTGATCCGGCACGACCCCATGGGCGGACTCGTGGCGCACGCCGTGATGGACGTCCAGAACGGTGTGGCCGCACAGCCACGCCGTGACCGCGCCCCGGTACCGCCCGCCCGGGCCACGGCGAGCAGCGTTCCGCTGCAGCCGCGCCGGACGGGTGCGATGGCCCGCGCGGCCGCGCACTGATCCACCCGTTCGACCTGTTCGACCCGTTCCACCCGTTCCATCGCCGTAACCGACGTCGGCCAAGACCCGGTTCGGAGGCCGCCAGCGCGCGGGGTGACGAGGCCGGTCCACCGGTCCCGACGCCCCGCGCGTCTGTTTTTCCCGGCCGTTCCCCAGCGCCGCCGCACCCTTCGGTGGCAGTCTGCTCAACATCAGACACGCAGAGAGACAGACAGCTGCACGACAGAAGAAGGCGGAGGTGCCGTTCACGTGGCGTCCAATGTCAATCCCACCGTCCGACGCCGCCGACTGGGCATGGAGTTGCGCAAGCTCCGCGAGGACAAGGGCATGACGGCCGAACAGGTCGCCGAGCGCCTCCTCGTCTCCCAGTCCAAGATCAGCCGGCTGGAGAACGGCCGCCGGTCCATCAGCCAGCGCGACGTACGCGACCTGTGCGAGGTGTACGAGGTGGAGGACCCCCGGCTCGTGGACTCGCTCATGCAGATGGCGAAGGACTCCCGCCAGCAGGGCTGGTGGCACGCCTTCGGCGACATCCCGTACAGCGTCTACATCGGCCTGGAGACGGACGCCGCGAGCCTGCGCACGTACGAGCCCCTGGTGATCCCGGGGCTGCTCCAGACGACGGAGTACGCCCACGCCCTGGTCCGCGGCGCGTGGCCGGAGACCGCTCCGGCCGACGTGGAGAAGCGCGTCCAGGTCCGGATGCACCGGCAGAAGCGGCTCTCCGAGACGGAGAACAACAATCCGGAACTCGGGCCGCTGCGCCTGTGGGCGGTCATCGACGAGGCCGCGCTGCTCCGGTGCGTGGGCGACGCCGAGTTGATGATCCGGCAGCTGGAGTTCCTGATAGAGCAGTCGGAGCAGCCGCACATCACGGTGCAGGTGATGCCGTTCTCGCTCGGCGCGCATCCGGGCGTCAACGGCCAGTACGCGATTCTGGAGTTCCCTGACGCGTCCGACTCGACGGTGGTCTACATCGAGGGCGTGACCAGCGACCTGTACCTGGAGAAGGCCAACGACGTGCAGAAGTACAGCGTGATGTACGAGCACCTGCGCGCCCAGGCCCTCAACGTCGACCAGACCCGGCAGTTCATCTCCGGGATCATCGACCAATACGCGGGCAAGGTCGGCGAGACGCGATAAAACAGCAGGAAACCCCTGGGGCGACGGGGAGGGCCGGTACCGTACACCGTCACTCCCCGGCCACAGAAGGCCTGAATGGAATATGCCACTCGGTCGGGTGAATGCCTCCTTCACCCGTCAGGAGCTGCGGGTAGCGTCGATCACGTCGGGCCGGAGAACCGGCCGGCCGACACGGCAAACGGAACTACTCGCTGAACCGGAGAGAAACATGGCTATTCGTCAGGGCGCCACGCACAGCTGGACCAAGTCCTCCTACTCCGCCAACGGCGCCTGCGTCGAGGTCAAGTCCCCCGTTGTGGAAGCCATCGCGGTCCGCGACTCGAAGGTGCAGGACGGCCCGTCCCTCACCTTCGCGCCCGGCTCCTGGACCTCGTTCGTCGACGGCGTCAACGAGGGCCGGCTGGGACGCCTCGCCTGAACGTCACGGCATGCTCCCCAACCGACCCGAGTGCGTTAACCGCAGCACAGGCAGTACACGCAGAACCCGCACCACAGGCAGTACCCGCACCACTGACTGGAGCCCTCTCGACCGGCCCGCCGTCCTGGCCGAGGGGGCTCGGCCATGTCCGTGTTCCGGCTACCTCAGCCGGTCGACGTACCGGTCGGTCCCCGGCACTGTGGGGATGAACGGCGCCACCAGCTCCACCCGGCCCAGCCCCGCCTCCGCGACCTCCGCGTCCAGCCCCTGGAAGCGGTCCCAGCAGGTCCGGGGGTCCTGCTCCAGGAACCACAGGAGCGTCAGGCGGGTGTCGACCCCCTCGACCTGCTTGACGTACGTCATCCGGTCGCCGGGCAGCGGCGTGGGGCGGAAGACCGTCACCATCGCGGCCGGGGAGCCGTGCAGCCGCTTCGGCAGGGCGCGTGCGCGCAGCCACTCCAGCAGCTCGGCCCGCTGCTCGGGCCCGTCGGCGTCGACGACCTGCACGACGAGACCGGCGTACGGGTGGTCGAGGGCGTGGAAGTCCCGCGGACCGGCGGCTCCGTCGCGGTAGACGGTCGCCTCGTGGTCCTGGAAGGCCGTGAACACGTGGGTGCGGTCCTGGTAGACCCGGCCGTCGCGATTGAGCCGCTTGTTGATGCCGACGGTCCACTTCATGTGCTCGTCGTAGCGGCCCTCGGTGACCCAGTACGTCGATATGTAGCAGCCGGCGGTGACGGGCTGGGCCACGGCCGACTTCTCGGGGTAGCGCAGCTCCTGGAGCTCGCGGGTGGCCACCCAGCGGCGGCCGGCGTACATCCAGGGCATGGCCATGGCGCCGGCGTAGTAGTGGTCGTCCTCGTACCAGCGGTTGTAGGCGTACTCGTGGCCCGGGTGCGGCTCCACCATGGTGATCAGCGCATGGCCGGGGCGGACGCCGTACGGGCCGACGGCCGCGAGCTCGGCGTAGTCCTCGGCGCGGGTGTCCCGCTCTTCTGTCGTCATGGGACCGGTCTAGCTGATGTGGCGTCAGATCACGAGCCCTCCGGGGCCGTTCAGCATGTGACACATACGTGGTGCCTGCATCTTTCGACGGCTACGATGCCCGCACCCCACTCCCAGAGGAGCCACCCGTGCCTGCTGCCGCCGCCTCCGCTCTCACGTCGCCGCCCGCGTTCGCCTCGCGCGCCGCCTCGGTGGGGGGTTCTCCCGTACGCGAGATACTCGCGCTCACCGAACGCCCCGGGGTGATCTCCTTCGCCGGCGGCCTCCCCGCGCCCGAACTGTTCGACACCGAGGGCCTGCGGGCCGCCTACGACGCCGCCTTCGCCGTGTCGGCGCGGCGGGCGCTCCAGTACTCGACCACCGAGGGCGCGCCGGAGCTGCGCGAGGCCGTCGCGCGGCGGGCGGCGGCGCGGGGCCTGCCGACCGGCGCCGACGACGTCCTCGTCACCTCGGGCTCGCAGCAGGCCCTCACGCTCATCACCGCCGTGCTGGTCGAGCCCGGGGACGTGGTGCTCGTCGAGAACCCCACCTACCTGGCGGCACTCCAGTGCTTCGGGCTCGCCGGGGCGCGGGTGGTGGCGGTGCCCTGCGACGCGGAGGGGATCATTCCCGAAGCCCTGGAGGAGATCGTCGCCCGGGAGCGCCCCAAGCTGCTCTACACCATCCCCACCTTCCAGAACCCGACGGGACGCACCCTGCCGGGCGCCCGCCGGGCGGCGGTGGCACAGATCGCAGCGCGGCTGGGGCTGTGGCTGGTCGAGGACGACCCGTACGGGGACCTGCGCTACGAGGGCACGGACGTGCCGTGGCTGGCGGCGCACCCGGGAGCGGAGGACCGTACCGCCCTGCTCGGCAGCTTCTCGAAGATCATGGCGCCGGGGTTGCGGCTGGGCTGGCTGCGGGCGCCGGAGTCGCTGCGCCGGGCCGCGGTGGTCACGAAGCAGGCGGCGGACCTCCACACGTCGACGGTGGACCAGCTGGCCGCCGCGCACTACCTGTCCGCGGTGGACCTGGACGCCCACGTGGCCACGGTCCGCGCGGCCTACCGGGACCGCCGAGACGCCCTGCTGGCGGGCCTGGCCGACACCCTCCCGCCGGGCTCGGTCTGGAACCGCCCGGAGGGCGGCATGTTCGTCTGGGCCCGCCTCCCGGAGACCCACGACGCGGCGGCCCTCTTCAAGGCGGCCCTCGGCCACGACGTGGCCTTCGTCCCTGGATCCCCCTTCTTCACGGGCCCCCCGGACCCCCGCACGCTGCGCCTGTCCTTCACGACGCACACCCCGGAGGAGATCACGGAGGGGCTGGCGCGCCTGGCCCGGGCCGCGGGTTAGCGGCAGCCGGGCGTCAGCCGGTCGGGGAGGCGGCCGGCTTGGAGGCAGTCGGCTTGGGGGCGGTCGGCTTGTGGCCCGGGTACACGTGGTCGGGGGTCACGATCCTGGTGATGGCCTCGCCGAAGAGGGTGCTGGGCTCCTGGCCTTCGTGCAGGATGTCGGTGTTGAGCAGCACGACCATCGTCGCCTGGGCCTCCGGCAGGTAGACGGTCAGGGTTTCGTACCCGGGCAGCGAGCCGTTGTGGCCGATCCAGCCCTGGACGTTGAAGATGCCCAGCCCGTACCCGGCGCCCGGAATGCCGTTGATCGAGGTGGTCTTCAGCCGCTCGGCCTGGGTCTTTGGCGTCAGCAGCGTGCCGGTGGCAACGGTGCGCGCCCAGCTGCGCAGGTCCATGAGGTCGGAGATCATCGCTCCCGCGGCCCAGGCCCAGGACGGGTTCCAGTCGGTCGCGATCACGACCTTCCCGGTCGTGTCGTTGGTGTACCCCTGGGGGTGCGGGTCGGGGAAGTGCGCGTCGGTGGGGAAGACCGTCTGCCGCAGCCCGGCCGGCTCCAGCACCTCCTGGCGGATGAACTCCTGGATGGGCTTGCCGCCGACCTTCTCCACCACGAGGCCGAGCAGGATCAGGTTGGTGTTGCTGTACTGCCAGTCGGCGTCCGGCTCGAACTGCACCGGATGCTTGAAGGAGTAGTCGAGCAGCTGCTGTGGCGTGAAGGGCCGTGTCGGACCGGCGGCGAGCGCCTTGTTGAAGTCCTCGTCCAGGCTGTAGTTGAACAGTCCGCTGCGCATGCCCGCCAGTTCGCGCAGGGTGATGCGGTCCCCGTTCGGGACTCCGCTGATGTACTTGCCGATGGTGTCGTCGAGGCCCAGCTTGCCCTGGTCGACGAGTTCGAGGAGCGCGGTGACCGTGAACGTCTTGGTCTCGCTGCCGATCCGGATGTTGAAGCCGGTCTCCATGGGCGAGCCCGTGGCCTTGTCGGCCACGCCGAAGGTCCGTACGTAGCTCCCCTTGCCGGGAGCCCAGAGGCCCACGATCACGCCCGGCACCTGCGCCTCGCGCAGGACCCGCTGTACGGCGGCGTCCAGCTTCGCCGCGACGGCCGGGGTGAGCTCCGGGAAGTACGCGTCACCGTCCGGGGAGGGGGCGGCGGAGACGGACGGCCCCGGGGTGGGAGCCCCGTACGCGGGGCCCGCGACGCCCGGGGTGACGAGCAGACCTGCGGCGGCAGCGGCCACGCAGGCCCGGCGCAACCGTATGTACGTCGGCCTCACGGCATGCCTCCTGTCGTACGGGGGAGCGGTACGAATGCACGTAGGAGCACAAGGATCAAGGCAGCAGCACCAGGGTAGGCCCGCACCCCCCACGCCGCGAGGCGAGCACCTCGCACCCCGCCCGGCTCCCGCCCCGCCCCTTCCCAAGCCCGGCGCGCTCGCCTAGCCTGACGGGCCGTCAGATAGTCTGCGTCTGGAGGGCGTCATGCTGCTGCGAGGGAAGACCGTCATCGTCTCCGGGGTCGGGGCCGGGCTCGGGCATCAGGTGGCCGCCACCGTGGTGCGGGACGGGGGGAACGCCGTGCTCGGGGCGCGGACCGAGGCGAATCTGGCCAAGTCCGCCGCCGAGATCGACCCCGACGGGGCGCACACCGCCTACCTGCCCACCGACATCGGCGACGAGCGCCAGTGCGAGGCCCTCGCCGCGCTCGCGCGGGAGCGGTTCGGCCGGATCGACGCCGTCGTGCACGTCGCCGCCTGGGACTCGTACTTCGGCGGTCTGGAAGACGCCGACTTCGGGACCTGGCAGCAGATCATCGACGTGAACCTGCTGGGGACGCTCAGGATGACCCGGGCCTGCCTGCCCGCGCTCAAGGAGAACGGCGGCTCCGTCGTCATCATCGGCACGCAGTCCGCCGTCGCCGCGCCCAACGAGGTCCAGCAGGCCGCCTACGCCGCCTCCAAAGGGGCCCTGACCTCCGCCATGTACTCCATGGCCCGCGAGCTCGGCCCGCACCGGATCCGGGTCAACACCGTGCTCCCGGGCTGGATGTGGGGCCCGCCCGTGCAGGCCTTCGTCACCTTCACCGCCCACACCGAGAACGTACCCGAGGCCGAGGTCCACGCCCGCCTCACCGAGCGCATGGCGCTGCCCGAGCTCGCCACCGACGGGGACGTCGCCGACGCCGCCGCCTTCCTCGCCTCCGACCGGGCGCGGGCGATAACCGGCCAGTCGCTGCTGGTCAACGCCGGTGAGCTGATGCGATGACGATCCCGATGAGCATCCCGATGACCTTCCCGTGCCCGTGCGACCGGATCGTATGCTCGGCCCATGACCACTCCGAGTGACGCTCCGACCGAAAACGCGATGCGCCGCGCGCTCCGGCGGGCCCGCGACGGCGTCGCGCTCGACGCGACCGAGGCGGCCGTACTCCTCCAGGCGCGCGGCGAGGCGCTCGACGACCTCGCCGCCTCCGCCGCACGCGTAAGGGACTCCGGCCTCGCCGCCGCCGGGCGGCCCGGTGTCATCACGTACTCGAAGAGCGTGTTCATCCCCCTCACCCGCCTGTGCCGCGACAAGTGCCACTACTGCACCTTCGCCACCGTCCCCGGCAAACTCCGCCGCGCCGGACACGGGATGTACATGTCCCCGGACGAGGTCCTCGACATCGCCCGCCGCGGCGCCGAGCTCGGCTGCAAGGAAGCGCTCATCACCCTCGGCGACAAGCCCGAGGACCGCTGGCCCGAGGCGCGCGAGTGGCTCGAGGCGGAGGGTTACAACGACACCATCTCCTACGTACGGGCCATCTCGATCCGGATCCTGGAGGAGACCGGCCTCCTCCCCCACCTCAACCCGGGCGTGATGTCCTGGGCCGACTTCCAGCGGCTCAAGCCCGTCGCCCCGTCCATGGGCATGATGCTGGAGACCACGGCCACCCGCCTGTGGTCCGAGCCGGGCGGCCCGCACCACGGCTCCCCCGACAAGGAGCCAGCGGTCCGGCTGCGCGTCCTGGAGGACGCCGGGCGTTCCTCCGTCCCCTTCACGAGCGGGCTGCTGATCGGCATCGGCGAGACGTACGAGGAGCGCGCGGAGTCCCTGTTCGCGCTGCGCCGTGTCTCCCGCGCCTACCACGGCATCCAGGAGCTGATCATCCAGAACTTCCGCGCCAAGCCGGACACGGCGATGCGCGGGATGCCGGACGCCGAACTCGACGACCTCGTCGCCACGATCGCCGTCGCCCGGCACATCATGGGCCCGTCCGCCTGCCTGCAGGCGCCGCCCAACCTGGTCGACGGGGAGTACGCCCGCCTGATCGGCGCCGGGATCGACGACTGGGGCGGCGTCTCGCCGCTGACCCCCGACCACGTCAATCCCGAACGCCCGTGGCCCCAGATCGACCTGCTGGCCGAGCAGTCCCGGGCGGCCGGCTTCGAGCTGCGCGAACGGCTCTGCGTCTACCCGGAGTTCGTGCAGCGCGGCGAGCCCTGGCTGGACCCCCGGCTGCTGCCGCACGTCCGCGCGCTGGCCGACCCGGACACCGGGCTGGCCGACGAGTCCGCGCGGGTCGAGGGCCGGCCGTGGCAGGAGCCGGACGAGGGCTTCACCGCGTACGGGCGCACCGATCTGCACACCACCATCGACACGGAGGGCCGCACCGGCGACCGCCGCGACGATTTCGACGAGGTCTACGGCGACTGGGAGTCGCTGCGCGAGGCGGCCGCGCCCGGCATGGTGCCCGAGCGGATCGACACCGACGTACGGGCCGCGCTCGCGCAGGCCGCCGACGACCCGACCGGGCTCACCGACGACCAGGCCCTCGCCCTGCTGCACGCGGACGGCCCGGCGCTGGACGCGCTGTGCCGGATCGCCGACGACCTGCGGAAGTCGGTGGTCGGGGACGAGGTCACCTACATCGTCACGCGCAACATCAACTTCACCAACGTCTGTTACACGGGCTGCCGCTTCTGCGCCTTCGCGCAGCGCCGCACGGACGCCGACGCGTACACGCTGTCCCTGGACCAGGTCGCCGACCGGGCCGCCCAGGCCTGGGACGTGGGCGCGGTCGAGGTCTGCATGCAGGGCGGCATCCACCCGGACCTGCCGGGGACGGCGTACTTCGACATCGCGCGCGCGGTGAAGCAGCGCGTCCCCGGCATGCACGTGCACGCCTTCTCGCCGATGGAGGTCGTCAACGGGGCCACGCGGACGGGGATGTCCGTACGGGACTGGCTGACGGCGGCCAAGGAGGCCGGGCTGGACTCCATCCCGGGCACGGCGGCGGAGATCCTGGACGACGAGGTCCGGTGGGTCCTGACCAAGGGCAAGCTCCCGACGGCGGACTGGATCGAGGTCATCAGCACCGCGCACGAGCTCGGGATCCGGTCCTCGTCCACGATGATGTACGGGCACGTGGACCAGCCTCGGCACTGGCTGGGGCACTTCCGCACGCTGGCCCGGATCCAGCGGACCGCGCTGTCGAACAACGTCGCCGGTTTCACGGAGTTCGTGACGCTCCCGTTCATCCACACGAACGCGCCCGTGTACCTGGCGGGCATCGCCCGGCCCGGCCCCACAGTCCGCGACAACCGGGCGGTGACGGCGATGGCGCGGATCCTGCTCCACCCGTACATCCCCAACATCCAGACCAGCTGGGTGAAGCTGGGCACCGAGGGCGCGGCCGAGATGCTGCGGTCCGGGGCCAACGACCTCGGCGGGACCCTGATGGAGGAGACGATCTCGCGGATGGCGGGATCGAGTTACGGCTCGTACAAGTCGGTCCGGGACCTGATCGCCGTCGCCGAGGCCGCGGGGCGGCCCGCGAAGGCCCGCACGACGCTGTACGGGGAGGTGCCGCGGGAGCGCCAGGACGCGGCCCGCGCCTCGGACGGTCACCTGCCGGAGCTGCTGCCCGTACTGGACTGAGGGCTGAGGGCTGAGGACTGAGGCCCTGAGGAACGGGTGGAGCCCGGCCGGGGAGTGATCCGGCCGGGCTCCTGCACTCCTGGACTGTGCGGCCGGGTTGACAACTGTTGATTTTGCTGCGGCCATTGCTGGCCGCCGGGTCCCTCATTTGGGTGAACGGGTATGGCGTTGCTGGGCTCGTGGCCCTGCTGGACTGGTTGCCTGTGGAGGTCGGTATGTCCGCTGCGGCAAGTAGGGGGAGGCGGCTTGTGGCACGCGCCGCACGAAGGAAGAGGCGTGAACTGCGTACACTGGCACCTTCGTTCACGGTCGAGGCCCCTGCCGGTGCGCGTATCCGTGATCGGCTGCGTCTGAGTTCGGCGGATGAGCGGGTCCTGAGGCTCCTGGGTGAGCACCTTGGTCATCACGCCCGTGTGGATCTGGCCGAGCGTATCCGTATCGGCAGGGTGGCGGTCAAGAACAATCGGCGGGCGGAACGTAAGCGGGCGCTGACGAAGGTGTCGTCTTCGCGTTGGGCGGGTGCGATCACCCGGACCAGTGAGGACCAGTTCCAGCTCGGCCTGCGGTGCCTGTTCGATGAGCGGGCGTTCCTGCGCCGTGCCATCGCGAAGATCTGTAAGCGTGTGGCGGTGCCGTGCGGGCAACGCGTGGGTGGTGTTCGCGGATACCGGGACCGGGCTGAGCGTGCGCAGAAGCAGTACCGGTTGCGGGTGATCACGGCGCGTCTGGCCGAGGTGGAGGCGCGTATCGAGGCCGGGCGTCCGGCAATCGTCGTCGGCGGCAGGCGGCTGGCCAAGACCCGACACAACCTCGCTGACGCCCAGCTCACCGAAGGCGAGTGGCGGGAGCGGTGGGAAGCGGCCCGCATGTTCCTGACCGCCGATGGGGAGTCGGGGGCGCCGTACGGGAACTACACGATCAGCGTGGACCCGGCCGATGGCACCATCACGATCGTCCTGCCCGAGCCTTTGCGGCACCTTGCGAACGCCCCACGCGGCCGGTACCGGCTCGCCGTGAAGGTAGCGTTCACCCACCGCCGGGAGGAGTGGCTGGACCGGATCACCGCCAACCAAGCCGTCCGCTACGACATCACACGCGACCCCGTTCGCGGCCGCTGGTACCTCGATGCCTCCTGGTCCGCCCCGAAATCCGTGCTGCCTACCCCCGTGGAGCTGGCTGCCGCAGGGGTCCGGCTGCTGGCCGTCGACCTCAACGCCGACCACCTCGCCGCGTGCGTCGTGGACGCACACGGCAATCCGGTAGGCGAGCCGGTCACCGTCCCCACCGACCTCACCGGACCCACATCGCAACGCGACGGCCTCCTGCGGGCCGCAATCACCGAACTGATCAAGCTCGCCCAGACAAATGGCTGCGCCGGTCTGGCGATCGAGAACCTGGGCTTCGCCGACGCCCGCGCCAGCGGCCGCGAAACCATGGGACGCGGCAAACGCGGCAAGACGTTCCGTCGCACCGTCGCCGGACTGCCGACCGCGAGGTTCCGGGAACGACTGCGCGGCATGGCCCACCACGCCGGGCTTGTCGTCGTCGCGGTCGACCCCGCCTACACCTCCCGCTGGGGCGGCCAGCACTGGAAGACCCTGCTCCAGCAACAATCGAAGACCACCGTCGTCACCGGCCACCACGCGGCCTCGGTGGCGATCGGCAGGCGCGCCCTCGGACACGGGCTACGGCGTCGGCCAGGTGTGACCGCACACGACCAGAGGATCGTGGCGCGGAGAGCTACCGGCCAGACCGTCCCCCGCCCGAGGGCACGCGGGACCACAAGTCCGCCAAGGACCACAGGCGCACCCCGCCAGGGTGGCAAGACCTGCGGGAGCCGAAGCGGTCAGCTTGTGCTGTTCCCCGTCTCCAAGACCGTTCGGGAGACATCCCGGGCCAGACGCCCAGCGTCTGACCCGGTTCATGGCGATTCGGCCAACGCTGGCCAACTCGCATAGGAACGGTCAGCCGACGAGGAGGTCCTTCTTGAGCTGCTTCAGCTCGCGGGCGTCGATGCCGAGCCCGTCCTTGAGGTAGCGGTCGAAGGAGCCGTACTTCGCCGAGACCTCGTCGTAGCCCGCGTTGAGGTACTCGGAGCGCACGTCGAGCATCGGCTTGTAGACGGCGGCCTGCTGGGCCGGCAGGTGGGAGAGGATCGCGTCGTTGGCGGCCTTGCGGTAGTCGTTGCTGGCCAGGTAGTCGGCCTCGACGGTCTCGCGGGGGACGCCGAGGGCGGTCAGCAGGGAGGCGTTGGCCCAGCCGGTGCGGTCCTTGCCGGCGGTGCAGTGAAAGAGGACGGAGCGGCTGCGGTCGCTCTCCACGCCTTCAAAGACCTGCGTGTACGCCTTCTTGCCGCCCTCGCCGGAGACCATGGCCCGCTCCGCGTCGACCATGGCCTTGACGGCCTCGTCGGGGGTCCTGGGCATGGTCTGGAAGGAGCCGGAGCCCGCGAAGACGTCGGCGACGACGTACGTGGCGCCCGCGGGGACCTTGTCGGCGTCCTTGGTGCGCTCGTCCTGCATGCGCAGGTCGAAGACCGTCTTGACGCGCAGGCGCTGGAGCTTGGCCAGGTCGTTCTCGGTCAGCTTGTTGAGGGCGTCGGAGCGGTAGACCTCGCCCATCTTGACCCACTGGCCGGTGGTGGTGCGGTAGCCGCCGGCGTCGCGGAAGTTGACGGTGCCGTCCAGCTTGATCAGGCGGTCGGCGAGGTGCAGGCCCTGGCCGTGCTGCGCCTTGAAGTCGAACCACTGGCGGTCGGCGGCGGGCAGCCCCGTGACGACGGCCTGGCCCTGGGCGCCGCCCTTCGCGACGACCTTGCCGTTCGCCTTGATCTCGACCCGCTTGGTGCCCTGGGCCTTCCACTTGAGGGTGAAGGAACCATCGGCTCCGGCGGTGACGGTGGCCTCGGTGAACGGGATGACGGAGCGGTCGTGGCGGTCCCAGCCGGTGGCGGAGGCGAGCGGGGCCGCGATCAGGGAAGCGGTGAGTGCGGAGGCGACGACGGTCGCGGCGAGGAGTGCCTTCTTCATGCCTGTGAGGCTGGGCGGCCGCGGAGAACGCCGGATGAACGAGGCATGGCTGAAACCGGCCGTCTCGACGGCGAGTGGCAAAACGTGCCATCAGCCGGGGTGGCGGCCGAAAGCGTTCGCTTTCCGGCCGTTCTCCGCATGCTTACGGACCGCTTGACGGACTGCTTCCGGATTCGAACGAAGCTGTCCACTACAGTGCCCGCCAGTGCTGTCGCAGGTGCGGCGGGCAGGCACGGCCAGGGGGACGGTGAGGGCGGTGGACGCCACGGACGGCGCGGGCGCGGTGATCATTCAGGGCACGGTGGAGGGACCAGGTGAGGCTTCCGGCCACGCCGTTTCGACGGACGGTCGCGGCGTTTCCACGGACGGCCGCGGCGCGACGGACGGCCGCGGCCTGACGCACGGCCTGACGCACCCCCGCGGCCCGGCCGCCGCTGCCGGGCGCACCGCGTCCCTGGCCGGCGGCCTGTGGGGCCGCTTCGAGCAGCAGGACTTCCGCAGCCGCGTCCGCGGCACCCTCCTCGGCTCCGCCATCGGCGACGCCTTCGGCGCACCGGGCGGCGGGCTCTCCCTCGACGCCATCCGCGAGGCCCACGGCCCGGAGGGGCTGACCGCGCCCGCCGCCACCCCTGTCACCGCCGTCACCCAGCTCACCCTCTTCACCGTGGACGGCCTCATACGGGCCCACGTACGCCGGGACACCGGCGCCTGGCACCCGCCCACCGACGTCCACCGCGCCTACCTCCGCTGGGCCGCCACCCAGCACGACTGGGGCCCCGACGAGCGCCGCAAGGACAACGGCTGGCTCGCACGGCAGGAGTGGCTCTACGTCCGCCGCGACCCGGACCGCGCCTGCCTGACCGGCTTCGCCGACGAGATCCTCGGCACCCTCGCCCAGCCGAAGAACCCCACCGCCCGCAACGCGGCCGCCGCCGCCCGCTCGGCCCCCTTCGGGCTGCTCGTCGGCTGGGAGCCCGCCCTGGTCCTCCAGCTGTCCGTCGAATGCGCCGCGCAGAGCCACGGCCACCCCGCCGCGTACCTCTCGGCCGGGGCCTTCGCGCTCGTCGTCCACGGCCTGACCCGCGGCGAATCCCTGGACTCCGCCGTCCAGCGCGCCCTCGGCCTGCTCGGCGCCCGGCCCGGCCACCAGCCCGTCACCGACGCCCTCCAGCACGCCCTGTCGGCCGTCACCCAGGGCGCACCCGGCCCCGCGACCGTCGAAGCCCTCTCCACCGGCGACGCCGAAGCCGCCCTCGCCGTCGCCGTCTACTGCGCCCTGGTCGCCGAGGACATCCCGCACGGCCTGCGCCTCGCCGTCAACCACGGCGGGGACTCCGCCGCCTCCGGCGCCCTGTGCGGGGCCCTCCTCGGCGCCCTCCACGGCGAGACCGCCCTCCCGGCCGCCTGGCTCGCCGAGCTCGAGGGCCGCGCCACGCTGCTGGAGCTCGCCGACGACTTCGCCCTGGAGATGACCCAGGGCCCGGCCCTTCACGGCCCCACGGCCGCCTCCCCGGGCTGGCTGGCCCGCTACCCGCGCGGCTGACCGCCGCCCGACACCTACCTGACGCCCCCTCAACATTCGTGCCCCCAGCCCGTACCGTTGCGGGTCCCACGTCTCGGAGGTGTCAGAAGCCATGCGGATCGCCACGACCATCTTCCTCACCGACCGCACCGTCTCGCCCGTCCGCCTCGCGCGCAGCCTCGAGGAGCGGGGGTTCTCCGGCCTCTACCTCCCGGAGCACACCCACATCCCGGTCAGCCGCGACACCGCCGCCCCCATGGGCGGCGACCTCCCCGAGATGTACGGGCGCACCCTCGACCCGTTCGTGGCCCTCGGCCAGGCCGCCGCCGTGACCGAGCGGCTCCACCTCGGCACCGGCATCACCCTGGTGGCGCAGCACGACCCGATCGACCTCGCCAAGCAGATCGCCACCCTCGACCACCTCTCCGGCGGCCGCTTCACCCTCGGCATCGGCTACGGCTGGAACGTCGAGGAGGCCGCCGACCACGGCGTCGAGTGGCGCACCCGCCGTGAACTGGTCCGCGACCGGATGGCTCTGATGCGCGCCCTGTGGGCCCCCGAACCGACCGCGTACGTCGGCGAGTTCTCCTCGGTGCAGGCCAGCGACGCCCACCCGAAGCCGGTCCAGACCCCGCGCGAACTCGGCCCGGGCGTCCCGCTGTACGGCCCCCGCACCCTGATCGGCGGCCAGGCCGGCCCGAAGCTCTTCACCGCCATCGCCGACCACGCCGACGGCTGGCTCCCGATCGGCGGCGGCGGCCTCACCGAGTCCCTGCCGGTGCTGCGCCGGTTCTGGGAGACCGCCGGGCGCGACCCGAAGTCCCTCCAGGTGGTCCCGTACGCCGTCCAGCCCACGCCCGGGAAGATGGGCCACTATGCCGACCTCGGCATCGAGGAGGTCGTCCTCCAGCTCCCCTCGGCCCCGGAGGCGGAGATCCTGCGCACCCTGGACGAGTTCGCCCAGTACCTCTGAACAGGCCCCGCGCGGCCCCTGCATAGGGTGGGCGGCCGGACGGTACGCGGCGGGGCTCGGAGGAGATCGGCATGGACACGGCACGGGAATCCGGCCCCAGGGGGAAGACGGCCCCGTCGGGGGCGCGGCGCGCCCGGAACTCGCTGTTCTGGGCCGCGCTCATCGCGGGGGCGGGCACGCTGGGCGGCTTCATCTCACAGTTCCCCTACGGCATGTTGTACGTCGGCGTGCTCATCGTCCTCGCGGCGGCCGGACTCGGAGCGGGCGTCGCCGGCTCGAACTGGAACCGGGCGGGGGCCGCGACCATCGTCGGCTTCGGCACCATGGCGCTCGGCCTCTTCGCCGGGTCCAACCTGAACGAGTCGTACCTGAAACTGCTCGGCGAGCGGGTGGACGCGGTGGTGCTGGAGTCCCGCGAGCACACCAACTCCAAGGGCGACCCGCGGTTCTACTGCCGCGTGGTCGACACCTCGGGCGAGACCCACGAGCTCGACGCGATACAGAACTGCTACGCCGACGTGGAGCCGGGCGGGCGCGTCTTCCTCTTCAAGGACCGGCTCGGCAGCCTCGACCCCTGGATGGAGACCACCGACAGCCGCGCCCTCGACCCGCTCGGCCTGGGCATCACCGGCGGCCTCTTCCTCCTCATCGGCGGCACGATGTTCACGGCCGGCCAGCGCCGCCGCTCGGACCGGGACCTCCACGAGGAACACCTCCGCAAGCACGGCCCGCCGTGGCGGAGCGGCCGATGACCGGCCAGTGGGAATCCCTTCCGGCCGGCAGCCGTCATCGTCCGCGACCGCTGAGGCTGCCGGTACGGAGCTCCGCCCACACGGTCTTGCCGACCAGGCGGTCCGTGGCTCCCCAGGCGGCGGCGACCGCGTCGACGATGCGGAGGCCGTAGCCCGTTTCGGCCTGGTACGCGTGCGGCTGCACAGCGGGCCGCCGGTCGCGGCGGGCGTCGGACACCTCCAGCCGGAGCACGCCCTCCAGCAGGGTCATCCGGAGCTCGAAGTCCCGCCCGGGGACCCACCCGTGGGTGACGGCGTTGGCGGCGAGCTCGGCGACGAGGAGCCCCGCGTCGGCGGAGAGCGCGGTGGACTCGGGGATGCCCCACTCGTGCAGCTCGACGAGGGCGAGCTGCCGGGCGAGGCGGGCCCCGCGGCGGGTGGAGCTGAAACGCTGAGTGAACGTGCGTACGAGGGCCCGGGCGTGGCCGGAGGGTGCGTGCATGGAACGAACGTCCCGTGCGGCCAGGGAAGTTCCCAGCAGGGCGACTACTACTTTTCAACTGTAGTAGTCCACTCTCTGGACAGTGGCAGTCACCGTGCGTGAACCTGACTTCGGGGAGGTGACCGCTGTGACGAGTGTCGACGAGAGCGGCGACGCCGAGGTCGAGCCGGACGACGACCTGCGGAACTTCGGCGAGACGATCAAGGCGTTCCGCAAACGGGCCGGCCTGACCCAGGAGCAGCTCCGGCCGCTGGTCGGGTACTCCGTCCAGTACGTGGCCTCGGTCGAGCAGGGCCGCCGCCACCCGTCCAAGAAGTTCGTGGACAAGGCGGAGGAGGTGCTGGACGGCTTCGGAGTCATCCACATCGCGGCGAAGAAGCTGTCGCGGCGGCGGGGGCTGGCGAAGTGGTTCCGGCGGTGGGCGGAGCTGGAAGAGGACGCGATCGCCCTCAATACGTACGAGTGCCGGTCGATACCGGGGCTGTTACAGACGGAGGCCTACGCGCGGGCCCAGATCCGGGATGTCCCGCCCCTGGCAACAGTGGAAGAGGCGGAGGCACGCATCGCCTTCCGGATGGCCCGGCAGGCGCTGCTCCTGAAGACGCCGTACGTCGCCTTCAGCTTCATCATCGACCAGTCGGTGATCGAGCGGCAGACGGGCGGCCCAGAGGTGACGCGCGAGCTGATCGACCACCTGCTGGAGGTGGGGAAGCTGCCCAATGTGGACCTTCAGATCATGCCGTTGATCAGTCCCGAACACGCGGGCACCGACGGCCCCTTCCAGCTCCTCGAAACCCAAGAACACCAGTGGCTGGGCTACACCGAGGGCCCGCAGACGGGCCAGGTCATTTCTGACCCGAAAGCCGTCAGCAATCTCCATCAGCAATATGCCAAACTTCGCATCCAGGCCCTCAATCCTGCTGAGAGCATGGGCCTGTTGATGCGAATGCGAGGATCCCTGTGAACAGCTCCCAGCTCCGGTGGTTCAAGAGCAGCTACAGCAGCAGCCAGGGCGACAGCTGCGTCGAGGTCGCCCTCTCCTGGCACAAGTCCACGTACAGCAGCAGCCAGGGCGACGACTGCGTCGAGGTCGCCGCCTGTACGGAGGCCGTGCATATCCGGGACTCCAAGGTGACGGCCGGACCCGAGCTGGCCGTCGCCCCCGCCGCCTGGGGCGTCTTCCTGGGCGGGGTCACCGCCGACTGCTGAACTACGCCTCGTACGGGAACCGGGCGAGCGGGGTCTCGCGCTCGAAGAAGGTCTTGGCGCGGACCATCGCCCGCTCGTCGTTCCGCACCTGGCCGGGGCGGGAGCCGTTGCCGAGGAGCACCCCGCCGAAGCGCATCCCCATGTAGGCCGCCGAGTGGTTGAGGCTGGTGACCAGCCCGTCGGCAACCTCCTCCTCTTCGTGGGCCAGGACGGTGACCCCCCACAGCGTCCGGCCCGCCATCCGCTTCTTGAAGTCCATTCCGGGCACCCCCAGCCAGCCCGACCAGTAGTCGAGGTAGCGCTTGGTGTGCGCGGAGAGGGAGTACCAGTACAGGGGTGAGGCGATGACGATGTCGGTGGCCTCCAGCGTGACCCGCCGCAGCTCCTCCTCGGCCTCCCCGACCGGCCAGGACCCGCTCTCGTGCCGGCCGTCCTGGAAGTCGGGCAGCGGCAGCTTCGCCAGATCCACCCAGCGCTGCGGGATGCCGGCGGGCAGCTGCTCGGCGGCGGCTCGGGCCAGGGTTTCGGTGTTGCCGTCGGGCCGGGAACTGCCGAGGACGAAAAGGAACGAGCGGTCCGTGTCACTGGCCAGGTCGGTCGTCATTGTCTACTCCGGTCTCGGTCGGCGCGTACCTCGCGTGCAACTGCCCCGCCTCGAGGCATATTCCGGCCCCCGCCCGCGTGGGGCCTCGTACCCTGCCGCACATGATCACTTCACAGACCCACATCCGCGTCGCCCGGCCCTCCCTCGACCTGAAGGCCGCCGAGCGGTTCTATGTCGACGGGCTCGGGCTCGACGTCCTGTGGCGCAGCTCCGGCGAACACGCGCCCGGCGAGCATGATCTGCTGATGGTCGGGCCCGCCGCGGGCGGCTGGCACTTCGAGCTGACGCGGGACGACGAGAACCCGGTCGCTCCCTCCCCCACCGTCGACGACCTCTTCGTCGTCTACCTGGGCGAGGCCCCCGACGAGGCCCTCGTCCAGCGGCTCGTCGAGCACGGCGGGACCCGGGTCGCCGCCCACAATCCGTACTGGGACGAGTGGGGCGTCACCGTCCAGGACCCGGACGGCTACCGCCTCGTGCTCTGCTCCCGCACCTGGGGCTGAGGCGTCAGGAGCCCGCGGCCCAGAACTGCGACAGGGCCGCCTCCTTGTACGGCTGCGGGCTCACGCTCAGGTCTCCCGCGAAGGGCCGGTCCAGGGCCACGACCAGCAGCAGGCTGAAGCCGATCAGCCCGGCGACCGCCGACACGAACAGCAGCTGCATCTTCAGGCTCCGCAGTCCGAACAGGAACGTGAGCGGCAGGATCACCAGCGCGCCGCCGTACACGAGCACTTGCAGCAGGATCGGCAGTGAGGTTTCTGCCATCGAGACGCGGGCCCGGCGCTGCGCGGCGACGTCGTTGAGGTGGGTGACCGCCTCGGCGTAGAAGGTCTCGGCACGGGTGCCGGCCGGCTCGTACGACTGGAGGGCCTTGTACAGGGCCTGGGTCTGCGGCGCGGTCGCCTCGTAACTCGGCTGTCCCTCGCGCATCAGCGGCCACTGCACCTCGACGACGGCGTGCGCGTACGCGCCCACCGCCTGCTGCACCCGCGCACGGTCGGCCGGCGGGAAGGTGTCGGCGCTGCGCACGACCAGGGCCAGGTCGGTGGCCTCGGTGGCGACGATGTTCTGGGTGTTCTCCAGCTGCGTCCAGAGCGTGACGACGACGAACGCGAGGATGATGCCGTAGATCGCGCCGAACATGCCGAGCGCGACCCCGACCATCTCGTTGTGGTCGCCCTTCGCGAGGTGCGGGAAGCGGCGGCGGGCGGCCAGGCTGCCGGCCACGGCGAGGCCGGTGAGACCGCCGGCGAGGAGGACGGCGATGACGAAAGTACTGAGGTGATTGAGCAACCAGAGGATCATGCGCTGCTCAACGAGCGCCCTCCCCCGAAAGCCCCGCCTCCTGGGCGTCGATGAGTTCGTCCCAGTGCTCCCGCGTCCACTCGCAGGCGGCGTCCAGCGGCCCCAGGAGGCCGCGGCCGAGCGGGGTGAGGGCGTACTCGACCCGGCGGTCGGGGGTCTCGTACGCGACGCGCGTGAGGAAACCGTCGCGCTCCAGCCCGCGCAGCGACTGCGTCAGGGACTTGGAGGTGATGCCGCGCAGCGGCACCTTGAGCTCCGAGAACCGGCGCGGGCCGCCCTCCAGGCAGCGCAGGATCAGCGTGGCCCACTTGTCGCCGATCCGGCCCGCGGCCGTGTCGGCCGGGCCGTCGTCGCCGAGGCGCGGGCGCGCGGGTACGCGGTCACGGAGGCGGGGCGGGCCGACGGGGACGTGACCTCGGCGGCCGACGTGGCGCGGCTGGCCGCCGGGCACGACGCGGCGGTGGTCACGGTGTACGAAGCGCAGGCGGCGCCCGGTGTGTTCTTCCCGGCGACGGCGCGGGCGATGGCGGCGGGTCTCGCGCGGCCCGGGTCCCGCGGCTGGTGTCGGTCGGGCTGGCCTCCGTACTGCCGACGGAGTCGGGGGCGGCGCTGATGGACACGCCGGGGTATCCGCAGGAGTGGCGGGAGTTCTACGTCGGCCACGGGGCCGGGACCGAAGCCCTGCGGGCTGCCGCGCCGGCGGCCCTGGACTGGGCGGTGCTGTCCCCGGCCGGTGACTTCGGCGACGGCCCGGAGGCCGGCGGGTACGTCTTCGGCCCGGCGGACGCCGCGAGCCGGATCACCCACGCGGCCTTCGCCCTGGCCGTGGTGGACGAGGCGATCGCGGCCCCGACCCGGCACGCGGTGCACGCGGGGGTGGGACCGGCATGACCGCCGAATCCGTGGCCGACAGCCCGAACCCCTGGGTCGCCGACCACATCCGCCGCTTCGAGGAGACCGCCGGGCGGCCGCGCCCGGGGATCTCGGACCTGCTGCTGACCACGCGGGGCCGCCGCTCGGGGGTGCTGCGCCGCACCGCACTGGCTGGGGGCACCTCCCAGCGGTAGCTGGGGGAGTGCGGGACCCGGACGGGGAGGCGTACGTGCTGACGGCGTCCAACGCCGGTGCGGACCGCCACCCGGCCTGGTACCTCAACCTTGCCGCCGACCGGCCGTCACCCTCCAGGTCGGCGCCGAGACCTTCGCGGCGACCGCCCGCCGGGCCACCCCGGCCGAGGCGGAGCGCCTGTGGCCGGTCGTGGTGGCCGCGATGCGCGTACGCGGGCTACCGGGAGGCGACGGACCGCGAGATCCCGCTGGTCCTGGTCACCGCACCGGCCGAGGTCACTTGACCGTCGGGGCGTCGGGGAGACCGCCGGACAGGGCGTTGCCCGCGCCCCCCAGGGAGGACTCGGTGGCCTGGGTGGCGGTTCCGGCGGCCGCGGCGGTCACGCCCACCGCGGTCTTCGTGTCCTCGAGGGCCTGACCGGGGTGGCCGACGATGTCGAGGACGCGCCCGGCGACCGGCGGCGCCTGGGGTGCGGGCTCCGCGGCCTGGGCGGCGACGGGGGTGAGTGCGAGGGCGGCCCCGCCGGAGAGGACCAGGGCGGAAAGGGTGCGCTTCATGGCATTCATGCCCCACCCAACGACCCGGCCACTCCCGGGGTCACCGCCCACCACCACTTTGCCCGAACGCACCCCGGCCCCGGATCGGGGGATCGATCCGGGGCCGGGGTTGACTCAGCGGGAGGGGGTGGGGGGCGGGGTCAGTCCTCGACCAGCAGCGCCGGGGTGGACTTCGTCAGGATCTCGCCGCGGAAGAAGGCCGGGCTGCGGCGCTCGGTGACGAACATGATCACCAGGCCGAGGGCCAGCAGGCCGACGCCGATGACGAAGACGTTGCCGACGCCGAGGCCCGGGATGGTGGAGCCGGAGCCGTAGGACGGGTCCCAGGCGTCGTACAGGGTCTTGAAGAAGACCGCGGCCAGCAGCAGCCCGCCCAGGACCGGGAAGACGCCCTTGAAGAACAGGTCGCGGGCGGAGCGGCGCAGGTCGCCGCGGAAGTACCAGACGCAGGCGAAGGCCGTCAGCGAGTAGTAGAAGCAGATCATCAGGCCGAGCGCGAAGATCGTGTCGGTCAGGACGTTCTCGCTGACCAGGGTCATCACGGTGTAGAAGGCGCCGGTGGCGATGCCCGCCACGACCGTGGCGCGGCCCGGGGTCTTGAACCGCTCGTGGACCTTGGCGTACGCGGGCGGCAGGGCCTCGTACGTCGACATGGCCAGGACCGTACGGGCCACCGGGATGAAGGTGGTCTGCAGCGAGGCGGCGGCCGAGGCCAGGACCGCGACGAAGAGCAGGATGCCGAGCGCCGGGCCCATCACCGGACCGGCGAGGGCGGCGAAGACGTTGCCGGAGGTCTCCTCGTTGGCGAGGCCGAGACCCTCACCGCCGGCGCCGACGGCCATCTGGGCGGCGACGCCGGTGGCCAGGTAGGAGCCGACCAGGACGACCATCGCGATGAGGGAGGCGCGGCCCGGGGTCTTCGTGGAGCCGGTGGTCTCCTCGTTGGTGGCCAGGCAGGCGTCCCAGCCCCAGTACATGAAGATCGAGAGCGAGAGTCCGGCGGTGAAGGCCGCCATGGACTCGACCGCGAAGGGGTTCATCCAGGACCAGGAGAAGTCCAGGCCGGTGTCGAAGGTGCCGGCGGAGGCCTTCTGGAAGGCCATCGCGACGAAGACGGCGAGGACGAGGAGCTGGAGGCCGACCAGTGCGTACTGGACGCCCTTGGTGGCCGTCATGCCGCGGTAGCTGATGGCGGTCGCGACGGCGATCAGGGTGAGGCAGGTGGCGATGTGGACGAGCTTGTTGTCGTCCAGGGCGGCTATCGACGGATTGCTCGTGATCTCGCCGGCCAGCAGCCAGAAGTAGGAGGTGGCGACGCCGGCCAGGTTGGAGAGCACGATGATCGTGGCGATCACCAGGCCCCAGCCGCACATCCAGCCGATCCGCGGGCCGAAGGCCTTGACCGTCCAGGTGAAGGAGGTGCCGCAGTCCGGCATGGCCTTGTTGAGCTCGCGGTACGCGAAGGCGACCAGGAGCATGGGGAGGAACCCGGCGAGGAAGATCGCCGGCATCTGCATCCCGACCTCACCGGCCGTGGAGCCGAGGGTCGAGGTCAGGCAGTAGACGGGGGCGACGGTGGAGATGCCGATGACGGCGCTTCCCACGAGGCCGACGGAGCCCTTGCCGAGGCCCTTGCCGCGAACGTCGCCCTCGGCGACGCCGCTTACCGTGTCTCCGGCCCGAGGCCGAACGTCCAGCTGAGTCATGAGTCAGGACGTTAGATGGTGCGTTTTCCACATCTGGAGGATCGAAGTCCGGAATCCGACCACCCTGAACGCCTTGGAATTCCGAGGCCGAGGCCGTTCACAAACACTTAATACAAGGTTCACTTCGCCATCCGGCCATGCTTCAGCAGGCTCCCGAGAGAAGCTTTCGGCATGCGGAAACCGCAGCCATGTCCGTTTTGGGCGTTTCCAAACTTTCCCGTGCGAGTTTTCCCCCACCTGGTTTGCCGCGGACATGATCACCGCCCTAGAGTCGCCGCCGTTCAAGGTCATTTACAGGGGGACACCGCGCGCATGCGTTTCAAGCCACTGATCATCACCGTCACGGCCACCGCGGCCCTCCTCTCCCTCACCGGCTGCGGAGGCGGCGGCAACCCGGCGCTCGGCGGCATCGGCGGGGATTCCGTCGCGACGGGCGGAGACAACGCCTACAACGGCACCGGCGACGGCGGCCCCAACGAGGGCACGCTGGACAACCCGACGAAGAACGGCGGCGTCAACGGCAACGCCCCCAAGAACGGGACGGCGTTCCAGAAGCTCCCCAAGGCGGCCACCATGGCCGCGGCCGCCCGCTTCGTCAACGGATTCACCGACTGCGACCCGATCAAGGCCGTCCCCCTGGGCGGCAGCGGATCGAGCACGGGCCCGGACGAGCAGTTCATCAAGTCCGCCACCGTCATCGAGCGCGGAACCTGCGGCAGCAGGGGCCGCACCTCGATCTACATGATCAAGGACCCGAAGGCCTTCCAGACCGCCTTCAAGGCCGAGATCGCCGCAGAGGGCGGCGGGAACCCCAACAGCGGCATCGTCATCGGGCAGGACTTCGCCATGGGATCCGAGAGCTCGGACGCCATGAGCGCCCTGCTGACCCCGCAGGCCGGGCTCCTGATGCTGAACTGCCACGAGGGCTTCACCCCGCCGAGCGGCTACCGGAAGGAACCGGCCCTCGTGAAGGGCTGCGTCCTCACCGACTACTACGTGGACTGAGCGGGCGCACCTGCATGACCGGGCCCGGAGCGCGGCGGCGACCGCCGCGCCCGGGAGCCCCCGGACCGGCCCGGCATCCGCCAGACTGACCCCATGCCCACGGCCGACGAGCTCCTCAGCGCGGAAACCGTCAGAAACCTGGCCCGACTGCTCGCCCGCGCGGCCGGCCGCCGGACCTCACCCGCCCTGCGCGCCCGCGCCGACGCCCTCGACGGGCTGACCTACAGCGGACGCGTCGCCGCCGTCCGCGACGCCGTCCTCGCCGACCTCCCCGGTGACTGGGCCGCCTTCGAGGCCGTCGTACGCACCGCCCTCGCCGACCCCGGCTTCGAGGGCTGGATGACCTTCCCCGTCAACGAGGCCGTCGCCGTCCGCGGGCTGGAGGCGTTCGAGCCCGGCCTCGCGCTGCTCCACGACCTCACCCCCCGGCTGACCGCCGAATCCGCCGTACGGCCCTTCCTGCGCGCCGACCCCGCCCGCGCCCTGGCCGTCGTACGGAAGTGGACGGACGACCCGGACCCGCACGTACGGCGCCTCGCCAGCGAGGGGACCCGGCCGCGGCTGCCGTGGGCTCCGCAGCTGCCCGCCTTCGTGGCCGACCCGCGACCGGCGCTGCCCGTGCTCGACGCCCTGTACCGCGACGAGTCCGAGTACGTGCGCCGGTCCGTCGCCAACCACCTCAACGACATCAGCCGGGACCACCCCGGACTGGCGGTGGAGACCGCCGCCCGCTGGCTCACCGCGGCCGCGTCCGCGGGCACGACGGATCGCGTCGTACGGCACGGCCTGCGCACCCTGATCAAGGCCGGCCGGCCCGAGGCGCTGACCCTGCTCGGGCACTCCCCCGACGTCCCGGTCACGGTGAAGGGGCCGGTGGTCACCGCCCCGCGGATCGCCGTGGGCGAGTACCTCGTCTTCGACTACGCGGTCACCAACACCGGCGGGCTCCCGGCCGAGCTGGTCGTGGACTACGTCGTCCACCACACGAAGGCGAACGGCTCCCGCACCCCGAAGGTCTTCAAACTCACCACCCGCACGCTGGCCCCGGGCGAAACCCTCACCGGCACCAAACGCCACTCCTTCAAGCCGATCACCACCCGCCGCTACCACTCCGGCGAGCACCTGGTGCAGCTGCAGATCAACGGCCGGGTGCGGGGCGAAGCCGTATTTTCGTTGGACGCGCCCTGAACCGGCCTGGCAGGCTCCGCACATGACCTACCGAATCGAGTCCCACCCCGCCCTGTGAGCGCCCGCGACGAGCGCACGGCGCTCACTCCCGGAACCTCCCTGTACGACTACGCCCTGTTCCGGCAGGGCATCGACCCCGACGGCCCGTTCCCGCGCCGCGGCCACCCCTTGCCCGACGGGCCGCCGGAGCCCAGCCGACGCAGCGGCCTGTCCTGGGCCCAGGCGGGGGACGAAGTGGCTGCCGCCCTCGCCCCGTTGCTGGCCGACCCGGATCCCGTACGGGCCGCCGAAGCCGTCCACCTCCGTGCCGACGCGCTGCGGATGCCGTACCGCACCCTCCGCGCGCACGTCGGACGGCTGCCGCTGACGGACGAGGCCGCCGCCCGGCGCACCGCCCGGCGGCTGACCCGTACCGGCACCAGCACGGCGGCCGTCAGCGTCGGCCTGGCGCTGCTGATCCGCCTCGGCGAACCCGAGGACGTGCCCTGCCTCAAGGTCCTCGGACTCCTGCGCGGCCTCGGCCAGGCGGCTGCCGCAGCGCTCGACCCTCTCGACCGGCAGGCGGCCGCGCAGCTCTTGCTGGCGCACCGCTCCCGGGCCCCGGAAATGGCCCCGCTGCTCGCCGCCTTCTCCACCCGCGACGCGCAGGACGCCCGAACCGCTCTGGTCGCGCTGCCGCCGGACGCGGAGGTGCTCTGGCTCGCCCGGCGGATCGCCGAGGCCGCGGACCTCGAGGGTCTGCTCCGTGCGTATCCGCAGGACGGCGAGCTGCTCGACCGGGCCGGCCGGCTGCTGTACCGGATGGCGAGCCAGCGCG
The DNA here is from genome assembly GCF_045208355.1 of Streptomyces sp. NBC_01546. Classification (NCBI taxonomy): domain Bacteria; kingdom Bacillati; phylum Actinomycetota; class Actinomycetes; order Kitasatosporales; family Streptomycetaceae; genus Streptomyces; species Streptomyces sp. NBC_01546. The sequence goes on along the minus strand of NZ_CP109379.1, from coordinate 4,706,060 downwards.
ACTACCGGGCCGAGATCCTCGACTACGGGCCGGCGGTGGCCGTGTACGAGGCGCTGGTCGGGCACGCGGACCGGCTGTCCCCGACCCTCGACCACCACGTACTCCTGCTCGTCCTCGCCCTGGACCTCCACACCGGCCCCGGCGTGCTGCTGGACTGGCGGCCGGGACAGCGCGAGGCGCTCCTCGACGCCTTGGACCGGCTGCTGGCCGGGCACGTGTGGACCGCCGTTTCCGTACGGGAACAGCAGGATGCCGAGGCACGCCGGCGGGCGGACTGGATCAGGCGCACGCGCCGGCAGCCGTTCGTCCGGCTGCCGGCGCCGAAGCGGTTTCACCTCGAGGTGGTCGTACGCGATCCGGCGGAAGCGAACGCCGTCGAGACCCGGATCCTGGTGGATGGCCGGCCCCTGGTGACCGAGCACTTCGGGAAGGGCCCGGCCGGCTCCCCCGAGTTGCTGCTCGACACCGGCGAACTACGCGCCGGGGCCGAGCCGCGGGAGGTGCAGCTCGCCGAGGCGTACTGCACCGAAGGCTGTTGCGGGGCGCTGTACGTGACCATCCGCCGGGACGGCGACGAGGTGGTGTGGGGCGACTGGCGCGGGGCGGTCGGTCCGACACCGCCCGAGTACCGCTTCGCCGCGGCCGCCTACGACGCCGAGGTCGGGCGCGCCGAGCGGGACCGCTCCTGGTGCTGGCCGGCCCGGAACACGGCCCGGCTGATCAAGGCAGGCCTTCGGGAGCGCCCGGACCTGCTGACCCGGTGGGACGTCGAACCGGGCTGGGTCGGCACCAGTTGGCGTGAGCCGGACACGGTGGACGTGGGCTTCAGCATCCGGCCGGAAACGGAAGCGGAAGCGGAGGGCGGATCGCGGCGCTACTTCCACTGGACGCTGCGGGACGACGGCCGTCCGCCCGAGGCCCAGGCGGCCGCCGCCCTGGACCGCCTCGCGACCGCCGACCCGAAGACCTTCGGGAAGGGCCGCTAGCGGGGCGGGGGCCGCAAAGGGGCTCTCTCCCCCCGTTACCGTTTTCGTGGCTCCGCAATGGGGCCTCCGACCTTCGGGCCCGGCATGACTTCCCCCCTTGTTGTTGATGATCCGGGGGTGGTGTCACCGGGCCCGCGGCGAGTGCCCCCCATCCGTTTGAGACGCGCATCGTTGAACATTTTGCGCCAGCACTCCGTCACGAAACCGGAAGCGGGCGGATCACAAAAGGGTGATACCTGGCATTTCTGGATCTAGACCATGTCGGCCATGAAACGTCGGCACGATGAGGGTGTGAAGGCAGACGCGGGGCGCAATTATCGTGCGTACCCCACCGAGGACCAAGACCGGGTCTTGACCGGGTGGGGGCATACGGCGCGCGCTCTGTGGAATGTGGCTCTGGAACAGCGGGTGTATCTGTGGGAGCAGCGCCGGTACACGCTGCGGTCGGTCGAGCAGTGCAAGCACCTGACGGCGGCTCGTGCGGAACTCGACTGGATGGGTGATCTGCCAGCGCAGTCCGGGCAGCAGATTCTGCGTCAGCTGGACCAGGCGTACGACAACTTCTGGAACCCTAACCATCCGGCCCGGTTTCCATCACGGAAGAAGCGCGGGCATCGCCTGTCGGTCCCGTTTCCCGGGCAGGCAGTCGAGGTCCGCAAGCTGAACCGCAAGTGGGCCGAGGTGCGCCTGCCGAAAGTCGGCTGGCTGCGGTTCCGCCTCTCCCGCGCCATCGGCGGCACGATCCGCAACGCCACCGTCTCCCGGGACGGCAACGGCTGGCACATCTCCTTCGGCGTCCACACCGGCCGCCGACCGGACGCGCCGAACGGGAAACCTGCATGTGGGGTGGACTTCGGTGTTGCCGCGTCCGCGTTTGCGTCCACCGAGACCACACCGCGCCTCATGGCGCCGACGCTCACCGCCAACGAGAAGAAGCGTCTCAAGGCACTGGAGCAGCGCAAGGCCCGCCAACTCGCCTACGCGAAGAAACACAACGGCGGGAAGTACAGCCGCCGCCTGCTCACGACGATCGCCCAGATCGCAAAGCTCACCACCCGCCGCGCCAACCGCCGCCGGGACTTCACACACAAACTCACCACCGACCTCGCCAAAAACCACGGCCTGATCGGTATCGAGGACCTGCGCGTGAAGAACATGAGCAAGTCCGCGAAGGGCACGGCCCAGGCACCGGGAAGGAACGTCCGGGCGAAGGCCGGGCTTAACCGGTCCATTCTCGACAACACTCCCGGCGAACGGCGGCGACAGCTCGAGTACAAGACCCGTCTATACGGGTCCGTACTCGTCGCCGTGCCGCCGTTCCACACCTCCCAGACCTGCGCCGCTTGCGGCCTGGTGGATCCCGAATCCCGTAAGGGATGCGGCCGGCTGTTCGCCTGCGCCCACTGCGGGCACGAGGATGACGCCGACCACAATGCCTCGGTCGAGATCGAGGCCCGAGCCCGCCGGACGGGCGGCTTGGACATCAACAGCACGCGCAGCATCCCCAGGGTGCGAGTCCCGGCCGTCGGCCGGAGGCGGATGCGTGAAGCCCCGACGCCCGTTCACGCGAGCTGAAGGGAATCGCCCTCATTCATGAGGGCGAGGATCGTCAAGTGGTCCAGACGATCGACTGGATCTCGCTGTAGGCATGGAGCGCGTACGAGCCGACGTCGCGCCCCACGCCCGACCGCTTGAAGCCGCCGAACGGCGCCTCCATGTTCCGGCCGATGGTGTTCACGCCGACCCCGCCCGACCGGAGCCGGCGGGCCACCCCGAAGGCGCGCGACGGGTCCCCCGACCAGACGTAGCTGATCAGCCCGAAGTCGGAGTCGTTGGCCAGGGCGACGGCCTCCTCCTCCGTGTCGAAGGGGACGACCACGACGACCGGGCCGAAGATCTCCTCGCGGACCACCCGCATGTCGTTGGTGCAGTCCACCAGCAGGGTCGGGGCCACGTAGAAGCCCTTGCCGTCGGCCCGGACCGCCGGGCGGTCGCCGCCCACCGCGATCCGGGCGCCTTCCTTCTTCCCCAGCTCGATGTAGGACTCCACCCGGTCGCGGTGGGCCGCCGAGATGACCGGGCCGACCACCGTGCCCTGCGCCGCCGGTTCGCCGACCTCCATGAAGGCCAGGTAGCCGGTCAGCTTCTCCACCAGCGCGTCGTGGACGGACCGGTGCACGATCACCCGGGTCGGGGCGGTGCAGATCTGGCCGGAGTAGAAGGAGAAGGTGGTGCCGATGCCCATCATCGCCGCGTCCAGGTCGGCGTCCTCGAAGACGATCGCCGCGCCCTTGCCGCCCAGTTCCATCAGCTGCCGCTTCATGGTCCGCCCGCACACCTCGGCGATGCGCTGCCCGACCGCCGTGGAGCCGGTGAAGGAGACCATGTCCACGTCCGGGGAGTCCACGGCGGCCTCGCCGACCGCCACCGACTGACCGTTGACCACGTTCACCACACCGGGCGGAACTCCCGCCTCCGCGAGCGCCTCCGCCATCTTGAACACCGACAGCGGGTCCTGCGGGGCGGGTTTGACCACCACCGTGTTGCCCATCGCCAGGGCGGGGGCGACCTTGCCGGCCGGGTTCGCCCACGGGTTGTTGTACGAGGTGATGCAGGTGACCACGCCGACCGGCTGGCGCACCTCCAGCGCACCGAGGATGCCCGCCTTCCCCATCGGGCCGGCCTCCGTGACCTGCGGCGGGAGGCCCTTCTCCACGGGTTCGAGGGCTCCGCGCGCGTACCGGCGGAACCGGGCCACGCCCACCCCCACCTGCATGCCGCGGGCGATGCCGGTCGGCGCGCCGGTCTCGGCCTGGGCGAGGGCCGTCCACGGCTCGTACTCCCGCTGGATGATGTCGGCGGCCCGGTCCAGGATCGCGGCCCGCTCCTCCGGCCTCGTACGGGACCACGCGCCGAAGGCCTCGGCCGCGGCCCGCGCCGCCTCCGCGACCTGCGCCGGTGAGGCCTCGGGCGCGAGCCCGACCACCGACTCGTCCGCCGGGTTGACCACCTCGTAGTGGCCGCCCTCCGGCTCCACCCACTCGCCGCCGATGTAGAGCTTGGTCACCGCGTGCTCACCGTCCTCGTGTCCCGGCCCGACCGGAGCACGATGCCCGGGATCGCGCCCGTCACTTCGTCGTCGCGGATGGTCTCCACGCCGTTGACCCGTACCGAGACGATCCCGACGGCCCGCGCGTCCAGCCGCGGGCTGTCCCCGGGCAGGTCGTGGACCAGCGTCGCCGGGCCGGCCTCGATGCGCTCCGGGTCGAAGAGCACCAGGTCCGCGTGGAAGCCCTCGGCGATCCGGCCGCGCTCGCGCAGCCCGAACAGTTGGGCCGGGTCGTCGGTGAGCATCCGTACCGCCTGCTCCAGCGGGACCAGCTTGCGGCCGCGCAGACAGTCGCCGAGGAACCGGGTCGTGTACGGGGCCCCGCACATGCGGTCCAGGTGCGCGCCCGCGTCGGAGCCGCCCAGCATGACGTCCTCGTGCTGCCAGGTCTCGGCGCGCAGGGCCCAGCTCGCCGGGTCGTTGTCGGTGGGCATCGGCCAGAGCACCGTGCGCAGTTCGTCGTTGGCGCAGATCTCCACCAGGCACTGGAAGGCGTCCTGGCCGCGCTCGGCCGCGATGTCGTTCACGACGCGGCCCGACAGGCCCTCGTTCTCCTTGCTGTACGTGTCGCCGATGACGTAGCGGCCGAAGTTGGCGAGGCGGCGGAAGACCCCGGCCTCCTTGGAGTCGGCCCGCTTCAGCATCTCGGCGCGTACGGCTGGGTCGCGCAGCTTCTCGATCCGCTCGGCGACGGGCAGGGCGAGGACCTCGCCCCAGCCGGGGATGAGGTTGAGCGCGCAGAAGGTGCCGAGCGACATGTTCATGGGGGTGAGGATCGGCATCGTCAGCGCGACGATGCGGCCGCCGGCCTCGCGGGCGCGCGCGCTCGGGATCAGCTGGCGCGGGACGCGCTCCGGGACGGAGGCGTCGATGGTGAGGACGTTCCAGTTCAGGGGCCGTCCGGCGGCGGCGCTCATCTCGACGAAGAGGTCGATCTCCGCGTCGGAGAACTGGTCGAGGCAGCCCGCGACGATGGCTTCGAGCTGGGTGCCCTCGTGTTCGGCGACGGCCTTGGAGAGGGCGAGGAGTTCGGCGGGCTTGGCGTGCCGGGAGGCGACGGGGGCGCCGGCGCCGTCGGAGTGGGTGGAGGACTGCGTGGTGGACAGCCCCCAGGCGCCCGCGTTCATGGCGTCGTGGAAGAGGTCGAGCATCTGCTGGAGCTGCTCGGGGGTGGGCTGGCCGCCGACGGCGTCCTCGCCCATCACATGGCGGCGCAGGGCGCAGTGGCCGACCATGAAGCCGGCGTTGACGGCGATCCGGCCCTCGAGGGCGTCGAGGTACTCGCCGAAGGTGGACCAGGTCCAGTCGACGCCGTCCTCCAGGGCCTTGAGGGCCATGCCCTCGACCTTGCTCATCATGCGGCGGGTGTAGTCGGCGTCTTCGGGGCGGTCCGGGTGGAGCGGGGCCAGGGTGAAGCCGCAGTTTCCGCCGGCGACGGTGGTGACGCCGTGGTTCATGGAGGGGGTGGCGTACGGGTCCCAGAAGAGCTGGGCGTCGTAGTGCGTGTGGGGGTCGATGAAGCCGGGGGTCAGGACGAGGCCGGTGGCGTCCTCGGTGGTCCGCGCGTCTTCTTCGACCGTGCCGGGGGGTGCGATGGCGACGATCCGGCCGTCGCGTATGCCGACGTCTGCGGGGCGGGCGGGGGCGCCGGTGCCGTCCACGACGGTGGCGCCCTTGATCAGGTGGTCGAGCATGACGTCCCTTCTGCCGGTGTTCGGGTTGCGGGCCGTGTGCTGGGGCTCCGCCCCAGACCCCGCGCCTCAAACGCCGGCGGGGCTGGATTTGGCTGATGCCGTCCGCCGGGCACAACCCAGACCCGCCGGCGTTTGAGGCGCCGCCGGAGGCAAAACGAGCCGCGCGGCGTTTGAGGCGGGCCCCGGTCGGGGGTCGTTGGGCCGGCCGCGGCCCTGGGGCGACCTCCGGCCGGGGCCGGTCGGGACGGCGGTCCGGGAAGACGCCGTCCCCGTTCGGGGCCCGGGATCAGGCCGCTTCGCGGAAGCGCGTCGTGCGGTGGACCGGGTCCGTGTCGATCTCGGGGATCACGTGCTCGCCGAGGAGCTTGATGGTGGTCATCGTGTCCTCGTACGACACCCCGGTCGGCAGGCCGAAGGAGAGCTGGTCGGCGCCGGCCTGCTCCCAGCGCTTGCACTGCTGGAGGACCTCCGACGGGTCGCCGCAGATCATCAGTTCCTCGGCGATCAGCAGCTCGATGATCTCCGCGTTGTACTCCGGCAGCAGCTCGGGCCACTGCGGGATGGCCTCCGGCCGCGGGAACGTGTCGTGGTAGCGGAACACCAGCGACTGGAAGCGGTTCATGTTGGCGTTGACGGCGATCTCGATCGCCTTGTCGTGGGTCTCGGCGCAGATCGCGGTCGAGGTGACCATGACGTTGTCGTTGACGAAGGCGCCGATGGCCTTCGCCTCCTGGATGGCCGTCTTGTACTGGTCGAGGACCCACTCCATGTCGGAGACCTTCTGCACGCTGAAGCCCAGTACGCCCAGGCCCTTCTTCGCCGCCATCGCGTACGAGGAGGGGGAGCCGGCGGCGTACCACATGGCCGGGTGCGCCTTGCCGTACGGCTTGGGGAAGATCTTCCGCGGGGGCAGCGACCAGTGCTTGCCCTGGAACCCCTCGTACTCCTCCTGGAGGAACATCTTGGGGAACTCCGCGATGGTCTCCTCCCAGATCTCCTTCGTGCCGTTCATGTCCTCGATGCCGGGCAGGAAGCCGAGGATCTCGTGGCTTCCCGCGCCGCGGCCGGTGCCGAACTCGAAGCGGCCCTTGGAGAGGTGGTCGAGCATGGCGACCTTCTCGGCCACCTTGACCGGGTGGTTCACCGGGGCGAGCGGGTTGAAGATGCCGGAGCCGAGGTGGATCCGCTCGGTGGCGTGCGCGAGGTACCCGAGGAAGACCTCGTTCGCCGACAGGTGCGAGTACTCCTCCAGGAAGTGGTGTTCGGAGGCCCAGGCGTACTTGAAGCCCGACTTGTCTGCCTGGATGACGTACTCGGTCTCCTCGATCAGCGCCTTGTGCTCTGCCTCGGGGTCGACCTTGGACCGTGACTCGGCCACGTATCCCTGCACAAAGAGCCCGAATTCCAAGGGGGTTCACCGTCCTTTGATTTCTGACGTTGCGTCAGATTTGATGTCTCGACTGTTCCACCGCTGGGGCGGGAGCGTCAATACCTGACGCTCCATCAGATACGACTAGAGGATGCTCACACCGGCCATCCAGCCGCCGTCGATGACGAACGGCTGGCCGGTGATGTACGAGGAGTCCTCGCTGGTCAGGAAGAGGGCCAGCTTCGCTATCTCCTCCGGCTGCCCGACCCGGCCCATCGGCACGACCCGCTTGTACAGATCCGCCATCGCCTCCCGCGCCTCGTCCGTCATCCCCGCCGGATCCAGCAGGCCCGGGTTGGCCATCGGGGTGTCCACGGCGCCCGGGCACATCGCGTTGACCCGGATCCCCTTGCCCGCCAGCTCCAGCGCGGCCACCCGGGTCAGGCCGAGGATGGCCGCCTTGGTGGCCGCGTACGTGCCGACGTACGCCATGCCCGTCAGGCCGGTGTACGAGGAGGTGTTGACGATCGTGCCGCCGCCGGCCGCCTCGATCTCGGGGGCCACCGACTTGATCCCGAGGAAGGCGCCCACCTGGTTGACCTGGACCACCTGCTGGAACTCCTCCAGCGGGGTCGCGGTCAGCTCGTTGAAGCGCAGGATGCCCGCGTTGTTGACCAGGCCGTCGACCGGACCGAAGGCCTCCTTCGCGACGGCGACCGCGCCCGCCCAGTCCTCCTCGCGGCTCACGTCCAGCCGCACGTAGCGGGCCCGGTCCTCGCCGATCTCCTTGGCCACCGCGGCGCCCTGCTCGTCCAGTACGTCGCCGAGGAGCACCCTGGCGCCCTCGGCGGCGAAGAGGCGGGCCTCCTGCTCGCCCTGGCCCCGTGCCGCGCCGGTGATGATGACGACGCGCCCGTCCAGCTTGCCCATGGTCACGACTCCCAGTCGTTGAGGAGGGGGGCCACCTCGGCCCCGAAAGCGGTGATCTGGTCCACGAGCTCGGCGCGGTCGCGATTGCGGAAGCGGACCTGGATCTGGTCCACGCCGAGCGCCTTGTACTCCCGCAGGGACGCGGCGAGCACCTCCGCCTTGCCGGTGAGGGTGCGGCGGCCGGTGTCCCAGCCGGGCTCGCCGACGTACAGGGCCTCGGTGATCGCGCCGAACTCGACGGGGCCGGCCACCCCGGCCGCGGCGCGCAGCTCCTTGATGCGGGCGATCTGCGCCGGGAGCTTCTCGCGCGGGTCGCCCTGCGGGAGCCAGCCGTCCCCGCGCAGCGCGGCCCGGCGGACGGCGGCGGGCGAGGAGCCGCCGACCCATACGGGGATCCGCTCCTGGGCGGGCCGGGGCAGCTGGCCGAGATCCTTGAAGGAGAACAGCTCGCCCTCGAACTCCGGGTACTCCTCGGGGCCGAGCGCCGCCCGCAGCGCGTCGAGGGTCTCGTCGAGGACGGCCCCGCGGCGGGCGAAGTCCACCCCGAGGATCTCGAACTCCTCCTGGACGTGCCCGGCGCCGACGCCGAGGATCAGCCGGCCGCCCGAGAGGTGGTCGAGGGTGGCGTACTGCTTGGCGCTGATCAGCGGGTGGCGCAGGCCGAGGATCGCGACGTGGCTGAGCAGCCGCACGTGCTCGGTGATGCCGGCGAGGAAGGACAGGGTGGCCACCGGGTCGTACCAGACGGTGCTCATGGGCCCGGCGAGCCGCCGCGGGATGGCCACGTGGTCGCAGGTGGCCAGGTACCCGAAGCCGGCCCGGTCGGCGGCCCGCGCCACCTCGGCGAGGTCGGCGGCGGTGGCCGACGCCTCCCAGGGCTCGGCGTAGATGGTGCTCTGCGACTGGACCGGGAGCTGCATCCCGTAGACCAGCCGACCCTCCGGAAACACGCGCGCCATGCCGGACCCGCCTCGCCTTCGTCTGCCGATTCGTCATATCGGTGCCGGGCCATCGTCGTAGCTGACGGACCGTCAGGCAAGGGGTCGGACAGGACCCGGGGCTGTGCCCCCGCCGGGACACCGCCTAGGGTGCGCGGATGGATCTCATACTCACGCTGGTCAGCGGGATCGCCTGGACCGTCGTGTACCTGGAGGCGATCCGCGTCGGGCTGCGCGACCGGACGTACGCGATGCCCGTCGCCGCGCTCGCGCTGAACTTCGCCTGGGAGTCGATCTACGCGGTCCGCGAGTTCACGGACTCCGGGATGACCGCCCAAGCCGTGGTGAACGTGGTCTGGGCGGCGGCCGACGTGGTGATCGTCTTCACCTATATGCGGTTCGGGCGGGCCGAGCTGCCGCGGTTCGTCACCCGTCCGATGTTCGCCGCCTGGTCGGTCCTGGTGTTCGCCACCGGGTTCGCCGTGCAGGGGCTGTTCCTCGCCCACTTCGGGGCGCACGACGCCTCGCGCTACTCGGCGTTCCTGCAGAACCTGCTGATGTCCGGCCTGTTCATCGGCCTCTTCGCCGCCCGGCAGGGGCCGCGCGGGCAGTCCCTGACCATCGCCGTCGCCAAGTGGCTGGGCACGCTGGCCCCGACCGTGCTGTTCGGGGTCCTCGCGGACGCGCCGTTCATCCTCGGGCTCGGGATCCTGTGCAGCGTCTTCGACCTGGTGTACATCGGGCTGCTGCTCCAGGCCCGCCGACGGACTCCCGCCGCCCCGGTCAGAAGCCTTCCGGACCCATCACGATGACCGGCTTCGCCGCCGGGTCGAGGGTCGCCAGGACCTTCTTCATCGCCTCCTTCGGGATGCCGACGCAGCCCTGCGAGGGGCCGTCGTGGTCCACGTGGAGCCAGATGTTGCCGCCCTTGTCCTCACCCTCCGGCTTGACCGGGTCGAGGGGCGATTTCCCCGGCCTGCGGTTGAAGTCGATGGCGACGACGTAGTCGAAGGACCCCGCCAGGGACTCGCCGTTGACCCCGCGCCCCGTGGCGACGAACGCCCGGTCCTTGTCGTACGGAAGCCGGGTGCCGGGCGGCGGCGCCAGCAGCCCGCCCGCGTCGGTGAGCGCGAAGACGCCCTGCGGGGAGGTCAGGTCCCCGTACGTGCGCTCCGTGGACCAGCCCTTCGCCCCGTTGCGGGCCGGCCAGCTCTCGGTCCGCACCCAGTCGGCGCCGGCCGCGGGACGGGTGTAGAGCGCGGCGGTGGACTCCGAGGAGTCCCCGGCCTTGCCGGTGACCAGGACGAGCTGGCGGGACTCGGCCGGGATCCTCGCCAGGGTCTGCTCGCTGATGCCGGTCAGCCCCTGCAGCGGGGCCCGGGGAGCTTCCCGCTGGGCGTCGCGCGCGGCGCGGTCCGGGGCCTGGGGACGGGAGTCGGCGCGTGCCTGCGAGGCGGTGCCGACGGCGTTGTCGTCGAGGGCGTACACCCAGCCGGCCGCGAAGGTCAGCAGGCCGAAGGTCGCGGCGAGGGCCACGCGCCGGGACGTGGGCGAGGACGTACGAGTACTTCCCGGACGAGGCGTACGCGACGTACGGAGCGTGCGGGAGCGGGCTCGGCGGTGCTTGCTCATTGAACCGACCGTACATCAGCCGCCCTTCACTCCGGCTGAACGCTGCCCTGCCGCCGGGCGTCTGCCACCGGGAAGCGGAGCCGGATCGTCAGCCCGCCGTCCGGCGCCGGATTGGCCCGCGCCGTCAGCTCCGCCCCGTGCGCCCGCGCGATCGAGGCGACGATCGAAAGCCCCAGACCGGCGCCCTCACCAGCGGTGTGCTGCCGTTCCGCGCTCCGCCGGAACGGCTCCAGGAGCCTCGGCACATCGGCCGGACCGATCACCGGGCCGGTGTTGGACACCGTCAGTTCCCCCTCGATGGAGGTGGCCAGGGTGAGCCGCCCGCCCGCGCGGTTGTGACGTACGGCATTGGTCAGCAGGTTCCGGACCAGGTGGCCCAGGAGCGTCCGGTCGCCCGTCACGGCCAGCGGGGCCAGGGTGCGTTCCACCGTCAGGCCCCGCTCCATCCGCCCCAGCATCGCGTCGAGGGCTTCGGCGGTCATCCGACGGCAGTGTCGTGGTCAGCGACCCGTCGGCGGCGCTCCAGGCGAAGGCGCGCACGGAGGGTACCTTCAGCACCCCGCTGCTGGGGCTGGCCGGGATCGCCCTGCTGGTGGGCGGGGTCGGCGTCGCGAACACCGGGATCACCTGGGTGCCGGAACGTCGCCACTAGATCGGCCTGCGCCGCTCGCTGGGCGCCACATAGGGCCAGATCCGGATCCAGTTCTTGAATCCTCCCCCTCTATTCATGAGTGAGGGGGATTCCTACCTCACGCTGCCTGACGGACCAGCGGTCCGTCAGGTCTTCCACGATCAGCGGTAGCCGGGTTGAGACCAGCCCGGACGAGCATGACACGTGCGGAGTTCTTGTCCCTGGGGGAGACAGCTCCGCACGCGCTGCACGTGTACGTTCGTTCCGACAGCGGGAGTGCGTGCTTGGTTCTCGCTCCACACTGCCCGCAGTCCATGGTGGTGTGCGCAGGGTTCACGAGCCGTAGGTCGCGGCCGTGCTTGCGCGCCATGTTGATCAGTTCATGCTTGGTGGCGGAGATCGCCGCGTCGGCCGCCTTGCGGGCCATCGTCGACTTGGCGAGGAACTTCGGGCGGAAGTCCTCCACGGCGAGCCGGTCGAAGTCCGTCACGACCTGCTTGGCCCACTTGCGGGCGGTGTCCTGCCGCTGGCGGGCGATCTTCTTGTGCGTCTTCGCGGCCTGACGCTTCGCCTTCCGGTAGCCCTTCGAGGCGGCCCGACCTCGCTTCGGCTTCCGACGGGCCATCATCCTCTGATAGCCCGCCAGCTTCCCAGCCGATTGCTTGCCGTGCTCGGGGTGCGAAAGGTCGTGTTCGTCGCTGGTAGTGGTCGCGGTCTCCTTCACACCCCAGTCGACACCGATCACCGCGCCAGTGGCGGGCAGCGGCCGCGCTTGGGCCTGGACGACGAAGGACGCGTACCAGTGCCCGAGACTGTCCCGGTAGACGCGCACGCTCGACGGCTCGGCAGGCAACTCCCGCGACCACACCACCGTCAGCGATACACCCCCGGCCAGGTGCAGGCGTCCGTCCTTCAGCCGAAACCCACGCCGGGTGTAATTCAGCGACGGATCGGCGACAGCCCTCTTCTTGAACCGCGGCATCCCCGCCCGCCGCCGCACCGGCAACCGCGCCTTGACGTCCTGTAGCGCCTTGCCACGGGACGCCGCGAAGTCCCGGATGACCTGCTGCTGCGGCACACTCCCGCCCGCACGAAGCCACTCATGCTCACCGCGCCATCCAGTCAGCATCCTGTCGAGACCGGCAGGCCCGCACTTCTCCCCCGCCCGGTGCGCCGCCCGCGACCTGGCAACGCACTGATTCCACACCCACCGGCACCGGTCCCACTCACCCAGCAGGGCCGAGCGGGCCGTAGACGACGGACGCAGCCGGAATGTGTACCGGGCGCGCCCGGCCTCCCCGACCTCCGCCAATGCCGTCATGACGCCAACCTAGAGCCGCAGCCCGCGTCCCTCCCCGGAACACCGACACCCCACCCGAACGAGTGACCGACCACCCGCACAGGCCGCCGATCCCCCAACTCCAGGAGCCTTCACCTGCCACAGACCGCCACCCAACACGCCCGCGACGGACGCTGACCCGCCGGAGGCGATCAGCTGCCCCTACCCCGCTACATGGGGAAGCCGGATTGCTCTCCGGCCTGAAGGCCGGGGCATCCTCCCGTTACACGGTGACGGAGTCCCTGCTGCTGTCCGGGCTCGGAGGCCTGGCGGGCATCGCCCTGGGCGCGGCGGCCACGGCCGTCTACGCCTGGGCGGGCGACCTCCCTTGGGTGGTCCCCCTCTGGGCGGTGACCGGAGGCTTCGCGGCCACCCTGGCGATCGGCACCCTGGCCGGCCTCTACCCGGCGGTCCGGGCGGCCCGGCTGTCCCCCACACTGGCGCTGGCGGCGGGATAACCCGGACGCCGGGAGGGATCACCGGCGTAGGCTGATTCGATGAGAACTCCACGTCACGCAGCGCGCGTTGTCATCCTGTCCCCCGCCGGGTCGGTGTTCCTCTTCCGCGAGGACAACGTGGAGGTCGGCATCCACTGGCTGCCGCCCGGCGGGGGGATCGACCCCGGCGAGAGCCCCGAGGAGTGCGTACGGCGCGAGCTGCGTGAGGAGACCGGCTGGACCGATGTGGAGCCCGGGCGACTGCTGTGCACCTGGGAGCACGACTTCACGCACCAGGGGATCCCGGTCCGCCAGCACGAGCACATCTACCTCACGACGGGCCCGCACCGCGATCCGGTGCCGGAGTATCCCGGCATCCACTGGCAGTGGCTCTCCCCGCAGCGCCTGGCCGCCCTCGGCGAACCGCTGTGGCCGCCGCGCCTGCCGGACCTCCTGGCGAACGCCCCAGCCGAGCCGGTCCACTTGGGACTGGTCACCTAGGCCCAGTCCAGGACGCGGTGACCGCTCAGCGCTTCGCGGTGGCCTTGGCGTACAGCGAGGCGGCGTACTCGCCCAGGACGGTGCTGGTCGACACGTCGTCGGTGTCGCCGCCCGTCAGGATGCCGATGATCTTGCCGTCCCGGGCGATCCACGCGCTGCCGCTGGTGCCGCCGGGGAAATCGGCGCAGTCGAAGCGCTGTTCGGTCGCGCTCTCGCGGACGGTGACCGCCGTGCAGGTACGCGGAACCTTGCGGTCGGCGGGGTAACCGGTGACGGTGACCTCCTCACCCGAGCGGCCGCTGGTGTCCAGCACGGCCGCACCGGTCACGTCCTCGATGGACCGGCCCGTGGCATCGGGGGCCAGGCGGGCGAAGGCGAGGTCGTAGCTGTCGTCCGTGCCCTCGGCCCAGCGGTCGTCCTCGAAGGCTTCCTCAAGCTTCCATGTGCCGTACGGGGCGACCCCGTTGGCGTACGCAGGTGCGAAGACGGCGGTGCCGCCGCCCTGGTCCCCGTCGAGCAGGCAGTGCCCGGCGGTGACGATCAGGTTCCGGCCGGGGCTCTGCACCACGGTCGCGGTGCAGAAGTGGTCGCTGTCCAGACCGTCCGTGAACAGGGCCCCGGTGAAGGCCGCGGGCCCGCCGGGCTGAGGGGTGACGGCAGGCGGCAGCGTGCTCTTGGGCGGGGTCGAGAGCTGCGGCTTCGCTGCTTGCGAACGCGATGGAGCCGTCGCCGACCCCGTCGGCGCGGCCTTCGCCCGCACGGGCGCGACCCCCTCGGGCGGTGGCACCAGCTCGGCCACGGCGGCGGAAGCCCCCAATGCCGCCGCGGCACACAACACCACGGTCACGACGGTCCGCTTGTCCACCGGCATGATGATCCTTCCGCTTTGCCCCGGCGAAGCATGCCCCGCGGGCAGGGCCGGGTGCAAGGCCTCACCCCCCGTACAAGCCCTCGATCTCCCCCGCGTACCGCTCCGCCACCGCCCTCCGCCGGAGCTTCAGCGTCGGGGTCAGGGTCCCCGAGGCGATCGTGAAGTCCTCGGGGAGGACGTGGAAGGCCCGGATGCGGGCCGGGCGGGAGACCGTGGCGTTGGCCTCCGTCACGGCCGCCTCGATCAGGGCGCGGACCGCCGGGTGGGTGGATGGGGCGGCGCCCAGGTCGTGGCCCTCGCGGGCCGCCCAGGCCCCGATCTCCTCCGCGTCCAGGGTGATCAGGGCCACCGGGTGCGGCCGGCGGTCGCCGATCATCACCGCGCGGGAGACGTAGCGCGAGCGCTGGATGGCGAACTCGACCTCCGTCGGGGTGAGGTTCTTCCCCGCCGAGGTGATGACGATCTCCTTCTTGCGACCGGTGATCCGCAGGTACCCCTCGGCGTCCAGTTCGCCCAGGTCGCCGGTGTGCAGCCAGCCCTCCGGGTCCAGCGCCTCCGCCGTTGCCTTCTCGTTCGCGTGGTAGCCCGGGAACACCATCGCCCCCCGCGCCAGCACCTCCCCGTCCTGCGCGATCCGCACCTCGCAGCCAGCGATCGGGCGCCCCACCGTCCCGTACCGCACCGCGTCCGGGTGGTTGAGGGAGATGACACCGCCCGACTCCGTCATCCCGTACCCCTCGTACACCGCGATCCCGCAGGCCCGCAGCAGGTCCAGGGTCGCCGGGGCGATCGGGGCGCCGCCGGTGAGCGCCCACTTCAGGCGGCCCCCGAAAGCGCCCCGGACCAGGGAGTACAGCGATTTCTCGGCCGCCTCGCACTCCTCCCGCCGGGATTCCGGCAGCCGGCCCTCCGCCGCCAGCACGCCCAGCCGCACCGCCTCCTCGAGGCGTTCCCGGCCGCCCTCCTGGGCCTCCGCCAGGGACAGCACCACCGAGTGGAGCTTCTCGAACAGCCGGGGCACGGAGGGGAGATGGGTCGGGCGGACCACCGCCAGCTCCGCCAGCACGTCCTCGATCCTGCCGCCGAAGTAGCAGAGCTCACCGCCCTCCAGCAGCGTCGAGAACTGGATCAGCTGTGCCAGCAGGTGCGCGAGCGGCAGGTAGAGGTACGTCGAGTCCCCCGGGCCGCCCCTGATCAGCGGGAGGGTGGCGTCCTGGATCGCGCCGAGGTTCCCGTGGGTGAGGCGGCAGCCCTTCGGCAGGCCCGTGGTGCCCGAGGTGTAGACGATCGACGCGTCCGCCCCGGGCGCGACGGCCGCCGCGCGCGCGAGGAGTTCGGCCTCCGGGGCCTGCGGCAGGGACGGCAGTGCGTCCATCCCCACCACCGCCCGCAGCGCGGGAAGTTCGGCCCACAACGCCTCGACCCGTTGCGCCTGCGCCGCGTCGTCGCAGACCACGACCACCGCCTCGGAGTCCGCCAGCACCCAGGCGAGCTCCTCCTCCCCCGCCGTCGGATACACGGGGACGAGGACCGCGCCCGCCGCCAGCACCCCGAAGTGGGTGTACGTCCACTGCGGCCGGGTCTCCGCCAGCACGGCCACCCGCTCGCCCGCGGCCACCTCCATCCCGAGCAGGGCCCGCCCGACGGCCCGCACCTCCGCGCCCAGTTCCCCGTACGTGCGGGTCTGCCAGCCGCCGTCTCCCGGCGCCCGGAACCTGAGTGCGGTCTCCGGCCCGTACCGCTCCTCGGTCCACTGGGTGAACTGCGCCAGCGTGCTCGGCCTGCCGTCGACGTCCATCGCATGCCCTCCCCGGGAGTTGGTGACCCCCGACGCTAGGCAGCCGCGGCGCCCGAAGGGCATGACCGGAAGCGTCACCCGCACTGACCGGATCGCTCACGAACACCCGCCGTCCGCCCGACCGTTGCGGATGACAGAGTGGGATTTTCAGGTAAGGCGACACGGAGGTTTCACCGATGTCCGATACGCGTTGTCCTCGCACCGCCACCGAGGGCACGTGGGGCGTTCCCCTCCTGGTGCTCGCGCCGCCGGCGGTCATCCGGCTCTTCGCGGATCCCACCGGCGCGTGGCTCATCGCCTGCTGGGCCCTGTGGATCCTGGCCGCCGTGCTGGTGGCGGCCGGATGGGTCGCGGTGGCGCGCCATGGATCGCGCGGGCGCGCCTGGGGCACCTGCCTGCTCGTGCACGCGGTGCTGGCCTGGCAGTTGGCGTTGCTGCTCATACGGCATTAGCCGAGGCCGCCGCTTCCGTATCGCGCTGCCGTGCGGGGAGCTACCGTCGGACCATGGGGAGGCGGACGATCACCGTGCACCATGTGCGGGCCGTGCTCGCGGGGGCCCGCGGCAGCGGCATCGACACCGTGCCGCTGCTCCAGGAGGCGCAGATCCCGCCGCTGCTGCTGGGCGACGACCGGGCCCGGATCACGCCCGCGCAGTTCGCCCGCCTGTTCCGCGCGCTGTACCGGACCACGCAGGACGAGTTCCTCGGCCTCAGTCCGGTCCCCAGCCGCCCCGGCACCTTCGCGATGATGTGCTACGCCTCCCTCGGCTGCCGGGACCTGGGCGCGGCCATGGAACGCGCGGCCGCCTTCTACGGGCTGTTCCCGGGCGGCCCCGAGCTGGCGCTCGAAGTCGTGGGCGCCGAGGCCCGGTTCACCGTGCGCAACGACTTCGCCCGCGACGAGGAGCGGTTCCTCACCGAGTGCGTGCTGGCCATCTGGCACCGGCTGAGCAGCTGGCTGATCGGCCGGCGCATCCCGCTCGCGTACGCCGCCTTCGCCTATCCCCCGCCGCCGCACAAGGACGAGTACGAGATCCTCTTCGACTGCCCGGTCCACTTCGGGGAGACCCGTACGGGCGCGGCGTTCGACGCGCACTGGCTGACCGCGCCGCTCGTACGGGACGAGCCCGCGCTCGACGCGATGCTGCGCCGCGCCCCCTTCGACCTGCTGTCGCGGCCGGAGTACGGGACCACGGTCGCGGAACAGGTCCGCCGGACCCTGACCCAGCAGCTGCGCGGTTCACCGCGGCTGCCCGCGCTCGGGGAGGTGGCGGCGCGCCTCGCGGTGTCCCCGGCGACGCTGCGGCGCCGCCTCCAGCAGGAGGGGACCTCCTTCCAGCAGCTGAAGGACCACGTCCGGCGGGACGCGGCGATCGCGGGCCTGGCGGAGAGCGGCGAGCCGATCGCGGAACTCGCGGCCCGGCTGGGCTTCTCGGAGGACACGGCCTTCCACCGCGCCTTCCGCCGCTGGACGGGCACGACCCCGGGCGCCTACCGGATAGCCTCCGGCGGCTAGAACTGGGGCTCCGCGCCCGGCAATGGCTCCGGACCCGCGAGGATCAGCGGCGGGGGCCGAACGGGGCGGCCACCGCCGAGAGCAGGAGGCCGAGCAGGCCCAGGGCGGCGACGCCGAGGGTGGCCAGATGGAGGGCGGTCTCCCAGGTTTCCGGCTTGCCGTAGAGCCGGTCGCCGAGGCCGCGGGCCTGCCCGGTGAAGGCGAGCTTTCCGCTGCCGTCCTTCGTGATCTCGTCGGCGTACGCGTAGAGCGTGCCGGTGTGCGACGTGCCGCCGGCGGTCCACCGGGTGCCGTCGCACTTGGCGGTGCCGCGGCTCCCGCTGCCGCCGCGGACGAAGGTCTCCGTACCGCAGCGCGAGGGCAGTTCGACGGTGGCCGGGGAGCCGAAGGCGTAGGCGGCGCCCCAGCCGGCCGGCTTCTGGGAGGCCATGCCGACGAAGAAGAAGATGCCGGCGGCTATGGCCGTCACGGCGAGGCAGAGCGTCGCCCGCTGCTTGAACTTCTCTCCGCGTCCGGCCACGGAATCCCCCCAAGATGGTTGTGTCCACGTCAAATCGGCGGTTTTCAGCCATCCGAATGGCTGATTCCGGCCCCGGCGTGTCGCGCGTTTGTACCGCACCCGCGCCCCGCCCGACAAGGGTTGCGATTCCCGGCCAGGAAAGCTGAGCTGCGCGGTCAGCGACGTTCCGACCGGTCGGTCACTACCTTCACCTCACCTACCCCCGCACGGACCCTTGGGAGAGCCGCCCATGCGATTCCGAAGCACCGCCCTGACCGCCGTCGCCGCCCTGGCCCTCTCGGCCGGGATCCCCGCCACCACGGCAACCGCCGCCGCCGAAGCCGAGGCCACGGCCGAATCCGGCCGCCCCGGAGACCTGGTCAGCAGCGCCCCGTCCGCCTTCCACCCGCTGCCCGGCCAGCCCACCAACACCAAGGCCTGGAAGATCCACTACCGCTCCACCGCCGCCGACGGCGCCCCGAACACCGTCTCCGGCACCGTCGTCGTCCCGCAGGACGGCCGCACCGGCCCCCGCCCGCTCATCACCTACGCCGTCGGCACCGTCGGCATGGGCGACTCCTGCGCGCCCAGCAACAACCTCCCGTACGGCACCGCCATGGAGGCCAACCTCATCCAGCAGCTCACCCTGCGCGGCTGGGCCGTGGTCGTCACCGACTACGAGGGCCTCGGCACCCCGGGCGTGCACACCTACACGGTGGGCCCCTCGGCCGGGCACGCCATGCTCGACGCGGCCCGCGCCGCCACCCGGCTCCCGGAGGCGGGCCTGCCGGCCGACACCCCCGTCGGCATCATGGGCTACTCCCAGGGCGGCCAGGCCAGCAGCTGGGCCGCCGAGCTGCAGGGCTCGTACGCCCCGGAGCTGAAGGTCAAGGGCACGGCGACCGGCGGCGTCCCGGCCGACCTGCTGAAGGTGGCCGACTTCAACGACGGTTCCTACGGCTCCGGGCTGATCTTCATGGCGGCCGCCGGCCAGGACGCCGCCTTCCCCGAGCTGAAACTGGACTCCTACCTCAACCCGGCCGGCAAACTGCTGGTCGCCGGCATGAAGGAGAACTGCGTGGCGATCGACGCCATCGCCGGCTCCTTCAAGCGGATCTCCGACCTGACGACGCGCAACCCGCTCGACCAGCCCGACTGGCAGGCCCGGCTGAACCAGAGCAGGCTCGGGCGCACCGCCCCGGCCGCGCCGGTGTACCAGTACCACGCGCTCGGGGACGAGTTGATCCCGTACGGGGTGGGCCGCGGGCTGCGCTCCGACTGGTGCGCGAAGGGCGCGAACGTCGAGTTCGACACCATCTGGATCGGTGAGCACGTCAGCGGCGTGATCACCCAGTCCCTCGCGGTCGGCAACTGGCTCGCGGACCGCTTCGCCGGGCGCCCGACGCACGCCAACTGCTAGCCAACGCCCGCGGCACACATGCCCCGCCGGGTCACTCCACGGCGGGGCAGGACCGCGTGCCCGGCGGCAGCCGCCCGTCGATCAGGAAGTGGTCCACGTACTCCCGAACGCACGGCGAGGAGACGTAACCGGTGTGCCCCTCGCCCTTGTAGTCCACGATCACCGCCGAGCCGAGCCGCTTCGCCGTCTCCTCCGTCCACTCGTACGGGGTCGCCGGGTCCCCGCGGGTGCCGACCAGCAGCATGCGCGGGGCTCCCGGGCGGTCGATCTTCCGGATGAAGTCGGTGCCGGCGGGCCGCCCGTAGCAGGAGAGCACCGTCATCAGCTGGCGCGGGCCGAAGACCTTCGAGACCTCGAGGAACTCGCCCTTCAGGTCTGCCAGTTCCTTCTCTATGGCCGCCGGGGCGGCCTTGTCGTTCGACCGGTCCGGGTCGTCCGCGCAGTTCACGGCGGCGAGCGCGGCGTCGGCGTTGTCCGCGGACACCGCCCCGGGGCCGTCGTCCTGCGCCCCGCTGCCCGCCCCACCCTCGGAGGGGCCCATCGGTCCGCCGAGCTGGAGCAGCCCCACCGGGTCGCGGTCCCGTTCGGCCATCGCCAGCGCGTCGGCGAGCGCGGGCCACATGAGCTGCGAGTACAGGGCGGCGCCGATCGCGCCGACGGCATCCTGCCCGGTCACGTAGGAGCCGTCGTGGCCGACCAGCGGCTCCTCGTCGAGCCGGGCCACCAGGGCGCCCACATTCTCCTTGGCGGTGCGGGTGTTGGTCCCGTAGACGCAGCCCTGCTGGTGGGCGCACCAGGACAGGAAGTGGTCCAGGGCCCGCTGCTGGCCGCGCGCCGAGACGAGGGCCTGCTCCGCCAGCGGCTCGGTGAGGGTGTCCACGCCGTCGAGGACCATGCGGCCGGTGCTGCCGGGGAACTGCGCCGCGTACACGGCACCGAGCCGGGTCCCGTACGAGAAGCCGAGGTAGTGGAGCTTCTTGTCTCCCAGGGCCCGGCGGATCACGTCCATGTCGCGGGAGACGTGCACGGTCCCGATGTACGGGAGGACCGGGCCGGAGGCGAGCTCGCAGCGCCTGACCACGGCGCGCAGGGCGGCCAGCTGCGCGGCGGCGTGGTCTCCCGCCTCGTCGTCGGCCTGCTGGGAGCCGCCGCAGGAGACGGGCTCGCTGTGGCCGACCCCGCGCGGGTCGAAGGCGACGAGGTCGTAGCGCTCGCCGAGGTCGGCGAAGGCGTCGGGGTCGGCGGCCAGGCTCGCGATGCCCGGGGCGCCGGGGCCGCCGTAGTTCAGCAGGAGCGAGCCGATGCGCTTCTTGCGGTCGGTGGCCGGTATCCGGGCCAGGGCGATCTCGACCGTGCCCTTGCCGGGGGCCGCGTGGTCGAGGGGCACCTCGAGCGTCCCGCAGCGCATCCCGGCGGGCACGGGCCGCTCGGGGCAGTCCCCCCAGCGGATGGCGGCGGGAGGTGCGGAGCTCGGGCCGGGGCCGGGGCCGGGAGCCGCCCCGAGGCAGGTCACGACCAGCACGCAGGCGGCAGCTATGCGGGAAGGACCACGGGCAGGGCCACGGGAAGGGGACCGGCCACGGAAGCGGGAACGGGAGCGGGAACGGTGCACTGCACCCTCCTCGGGTGTCCCCCCGGACCGGTCAGCCCACCATAAGCGCGACCACGCGCCCCCGCCCCTCGGCCGGCCTCACCCCTCGCGGGGCTCACCGCCCGCGGGGCCCCGGTACAGCTCGTCGATCTGGCGCGCGTAGTCACGGGCGACGGCGCCCCGCTTCAGCTTCAGCGAGGGGGTCAGATGGCCGCGCGCCTCCGTGAAGTCGCCTTGGAGGATGGTGAAGCGGCGGATCGACTCGGCGCGCGACACCAGCCGGTTCGCGTCGTCGACCGCCCGCTGGAGGTCCGCCCGCAGTTCCTCGTCCCGCACCAGCTCGTAGATCGGCACCGTCTGCTTCTTGTGCATCTGGCGCCAGTGCAGCAGGCCGTCCGGCTCCAGGGTGATCAGTGCGGTGATGTACGGCCGGTTGTCGCCGACCACCATGCACTGGCCGACCAGGGGGTGGGCCCGCAGCCAGTCCTCCAGGGGCGCGGGGGCCACGTTCTTGCCGCCGGTGGTGATGATCACGTCCTTCTTGCGGCCGGTGATGGTGAGGTACCCGTCGGCGTCGAGCTCACCGATGTCGCCGGTCGGCAGCCAGCTCCCGTACGGGACGCCCTGCCCGCTGTTCCAGTACCCGGCGAAGACGTGGCGCCCGCCGAGCAGCACCTCCCCGTCGTCCGCGATCCGTACGGCCGTGCCCGGCAGGGGCCAGCCGACCGTGCCGAGCCTCGGCCGCAGCGGCGGGGTCACCGTCGACGCACCGGTCGTCTCCGTGAGCCCGTAGCCCTCGAAGACCTCGACGCCCGCGCCCGTGTAGAACGCGGCGAGGCGCCGGCCGAGCGGGGATCCGCCGCTGAGGATGTAGCGGACGCGGCCGCCGAGCGCGGCCCGGATCCGCCGGTAGACGAGCGGCTCGTACAGCGCCCGCGCGATGCGCAGCCCGAGCCCGGGCCTCTTGCCCTCGACGATCTCGCCGAAGCGCCGCGCGATGCGGGCGGCCCGGTCGAAGGACGAGGCACGGCCCATCTTCTCGGCGGTGGCGCGGGCGGTGTTGTAGACCTTCTCCAGGACGTACGGGATGGCGAGGAGGAAGGTCGGCCGGAACCCGGCGAGATCCGCCAGCAGGTCCTCGGTGCTGATGCTCGGCGCGTGCCCCAGCTTCACCCGGGCCCGCAGACAGCCGACGGCGACCATCCGCCCGAAGACATGGGACAGCGGCAGGAAGAGCAGGGTCGAGGCCGGATCCTTGCTGACCGACTTGAAGACGGGGTGCAGCAGGCCCACCGCATTGTCCACCTCGGCGAAGAAGTTCGCGTGGGTGATCACGCATCCCTTGGGCTGCCCGGTGGTGCCCGAGGTGTAGATGAGGGTCGCGACGGCCTCCGGCGTACGGGCGGCCCGCCGCGCGTGCACCACCCGGTCGGGCAGGTGCTCCCCGGCCTTGACCAGCCGGGCGAGGGCGCCGGTGTCGAACTCCCACAGGTGGGCCAGCCACGGCAGGTTCGCCCGCTCGGCGCTGATGATCCGCGCCTGCGCGGTGTCCTCGACGGCGCAGGCCACGGCGCCGGAGTCCTGGATGATCCAGCGTGCCTGGAGGGCGGAGGAGGTGGGGTAGATCGGTACGGTGACCAGCCCGGCGGCCCATCCGGCGAAGTCGAGCAGCGTCCACTCGTAGGTCGTGCGGGCCATGATGGCGAGCCGGTCGCCCTCCCTCAGCCCCTCGGCTATCAGCCCTTTCGCGACGGCGAGCACCTCGGCGGCGAACTGGGCCGCCGACACGTCCCGCCAGTTCCCGTCCCGGTCCTTGCGCGCGAGCACCGCCTCGCCGGGCGCCTCCCGGGCGTTGTCGAAGGGGATGTCCCCGAGCGACCCCTTCTGCGGCGGGCCCACCAGCGCGGGCACGTGCACCTCGCGCACCACCCCGTCGATGACCGTCTTGACGGGTTCGACGGGCTCTACGGGCCTGACCAGCCTCAGCTCGGCTTCCACGGCGGACTCTCCTCGGCTGGAATACGGAGTTACCGCCGGTAATCTACGTACCGGTAACCCGTCCGGCCACCCCCCTGACCGCCTTCTTCACGGACGCTCCACGCGACCACCGACTTCGTGGCTACGCCGCGACCGCCGTCTCATCGGGCGGACAGTCCCGGCAGCGGCCCGGTCCGGGTGCGCGGAAGGCGCGTTCGCAGCCGTCGCAGTTCTGGAGCGGGTCGGGGCGGCGGACCGGCCGGGCGACCGGGGTCGGCGGAAGGTGCGGCGGAAGGCTCGCCTGGAGGCGGTGCGCGATCAGGCCCGCCGGATGGCGGAGGGGGACGGGCAGGTCTCCGGCCAGGACCTGCCGTACGGCTTCGGGGTCGGCCCCGCGCTCCAGCCAGGCCATCACTCCGGGCGCGAGTCGCTTCACGTCCTTGTGCGCGAGCAACAGCCGGGGGTCGTCGGCACGCAGCCGCGAGAGCAGGTCCTCGGCCTCCTGCCGGAGCCGGGCGGGCGGCGCGTCCACTGCTGGTGGAGGTACGGGCTCGGGCTCGGGCTCGGGCTCCGGAACCGGCGCGGGCTCGGCCACCGGCTCCGGTTCCGGCTCCGGCTCCGGCTCCGGCTCCGGCTCCGGCTCGGCCACGGTCGGCATCCCGCGCGGCCGGTTGTAGGACACGGTCCGCGTGACCACCTGCCCGCCGGCCAGCCGGACGCGGCTGCGCTCCAGGTACCCGTACGCCTCCAGCTCCCGCAGGGCGGCGGCGATCCGGACCTCCCCCTCCGGGAACCGGTCGGCGAGCCTCTTGATGCCGACCTTCGCACCGGCCGGAAGCGACTGGATGTGGAGCGCCAGCCCGATCGCGACCAGCGACAACCCACGGTGCTGGGCAAGGTGGTTGCCGACCACTGTGTAGTGATCGGCATGCCGGACGTTGACGTGGACGACACCGGATTGGGCGGTCCCGGCACGAACACGGGACGACGCGCGCGGGGGCGCGCTAAGCTCGTTCAGAGCCATTGGGAAGGGGCTACTTCCTAGTTGGTCAGGCCCTCGACCGGGATTGCAGTCCCGCCGGGGGCCGTCTCATGTCTGATGTTGTGGGCCGAGCATATGCCCGCCAACCATCCACAAATCCAGCCCAGTTGGCACAGTTCACCCGTGTGAGTTACGGGAGCCGGAGGGCGAGGCAGGTTGGGTTGGGAGGGTTGGTTTCACCTCCGGTGATTTCAAGGGGTGACGTCCGAGCGCACCGGGTCGCGGGTCCCCGCGTCACGGTTCCCCCCGCCCCACGTCCGCCTCCGAATCGCGGAAATCCGCGACCCGGCCACCCACCGCGGTGACTATGCGGCGCGACCATTTCGCAGGGCCTGGATGAGCCAGGGGTACACCGGGATCAGGTTCGGCACCACCTGCCAGCCGTTGACGATCCACACCAGCCGCCAGTACCGGTCCACCCGGGGATCGTGCGCCTCTTCGAACCGCTGGGCCATCCAGTCCCGGAATTCCGTGTCAGGGGTGCGCGCGAACACCTCGGCGAAGCGGTGCACGAGGTCGTCGATGACGGGTGCTCCCCTGTCGCTGAGCGGGTCGATGCCCGACTCCATGGCCTCGGCCACCTTCTGACGGGTGAACCCCATCAGTTCCTCGCCGATCTCGCTCTCGATGCCCAGCGTGCGCCCGGAGGCCTGGCACGTGGCCGTCCGGCGCATCCGGGCCCGGAAGTCCTCGTCGCCGACCAGCTCGGCGAGTTCCACCCACGCGGCGACCTGCTCGCCGGACGGATCATCGGGGAGGTCGGGAGTGGCAGCGCGAACCATGGCCACCGCGGCCGGATCGCCATCCACTGTGCCGAAGGTGCCTTCCATGAAATCGTCGATCAAACGCCGGCGTTCCTCGCCGGACAACTGCGTGAGCCTGTGCATGAGCTTGGTCTCCTCGGGACTGGACCCGCGTCCGGCCACGACTCGCAGAACGCTCCGACGCAGTTGCAGCACCCGGATCTGGACGTCCACGGCATCGGCGTGCGCCGCGGCGACTTCCGCCACCGAGCGCTCGCGGTCCAGTACCCGTTGAATCGTGGCCAGGTCCATGCCCAGCTCGCGCAGTGTGCGGAGGAGTTCCAGACGAAGCAGTGCGTCGTGGTCGTAGAGCCGATAGCCGGCGGGGCTCCGGGTGGTCGGCGCCACCACCCCCGAATCGGAGTAGAACCGGATGGTCCTCACGGCCAAGCCGGTCCGCCGGGAAAGCTCCCCGATCGAGTAGAGGGTCGTAACGTCCATGTCCCCCACTCTGCTGTCTCCAGTCACTGGAGACTCAAGGTTGTCCTCGGACTCGTTCAGCTAGATGAAGTTCGTGCTCAGGTGGATGGAGAGCCAGACGAGCGAGAGACCCGCCGTCACCAGCACGCCGATGGTGATCAGCCCCGCCCGGCGCCGCGCGGGATCGGCGGCGAGCGCGACCAGCGCCGGACCCAGCGCCATGGCCCCGACGGTCAGGGCCGTGGACTCGGGGAGTTCGTGCCGGGAAATGGCTGCCACGACGACGATGATGAACCACTGGAGGGCGAAGGACGCCGCGACCGTCGTCTTCAACGGCCGTACGTTCAGCATCCACACGGCCCACATGAGCACCGGCACGGCCAGGAGCACCCACAACCCGATCCCCGCGAGCGGGTAAAAGGTGAAGCAGAGCGAGACGCTGTCCGCGCAGCTGCGCTGGTCCTGCGCGATGGCCCACAGCCACAGCGCCCTCGCCATCCAGCCCGTGGCCGCCCCGGCAACCGCGCTTCCCGTCACCACCCCGTAGATCTTGTTCATGCAGCCGAGGCTCGCAGCCCGACCGGGCCTGGTCCTGAGTACGGATACTCATTGATGGCATTGATGGCGCCGATGCCATTTTCCCCGCATTAGCATGGACATGATCCATCATTTCCGGGTCAAGTCGGGGGGAACCAGGTGTCGTTCGATGCGGAGTGGGCGCAGCACAAGGCTGCCGTCCTGGCCGGGCAGCAGTCGCCCGCCATGCGGCTCAACCAGGTGGCGCCGGAGGTGAGCGGCAGCCCGGGCAGCCTGCTGGCCGGGGCCGGGTCCATCAACGGCAACGCCAACCTCCTCATCGAGATCGCCGCGCTCCTGCACGAGGGCCGCCCGGACGGCGACGCCTCCACCATGGCCCGCGCCCCGCGGGCACACGCCGACGTCTCGAAGGAAGCCCTCCGCTTCGCCCGGTTCGCCGACGACCAGTTCAAGGACACGATCAGCCTGTTCGCCGCCCTCGCGACCCGTCTCAAGACGACCGGCACCAGCTTCGCCCACGTGGACGACGACACCGCCCGGTCCTTCCTCAACAACCTGCTCGAATCAGGGCAGTACGTACCGCCGGAGTGCAAGTGAGCGGGCTCAGCCATCGCAAGGACGTCGAGTTCCTGGAGGAGTGCAACCCTCCCCTCGTCGAGCGCAACGCCGCCGAGTTCCGCCGGCTGCGCGACCTCCTCGTCCAGGTGGAGGAGCCCGCCCGGCGGGCGGAGACCCGTACGCAGTGGCAGAGCGACGGCAGCCACACGTACACCTCACGCCTCGCCGAGGCCCGCCAGTTGGTGACCCACATGGCCGAGGGCTACGACAAGGCGGCCAGTGCCCTGAACGCCTATGCCCTGGCCCTGGCCACCGCCAAGACCCACTACCGCGACGGCAAGCGCTCCGAGCGGGCACTCGCCGCGCTGATCGGCACGAAGGGCACCGCGATCACCAAGGTCGCGCAGGAGGCCGAGCCCATGCGCCAGTGGGAGGACATGCGCGCCACGACCGGGGTCTTCGACTGGATGGCCGAGGTCACGATGGACGTGGACGACATCCGGGACGAGGCGAACCGGCTCCACGACGGCGCGGGCGGCAGCTTCCAGCTGGCCAAGACCACCGAGCAGGAGGCCCGCAGCACGTGCGTCCACGCGCTCCAGCAAGCGTACGAGTTGCTGCCCGACTTCAAGATGCAGGGCGGCGGCAGCCGGCCCGACCTGTACGCGGCCATGGCGGACATCCGCCGGGAGGCCGCGGAGGCCCGCACCAGCCCGCTGACCCATCTGCCGGGCAGCGGCCCCAAGCGGGAAATGACGGGGCCGCTCGGGAACGCCGAGATGTCGCCGGAGCTGCGTGACATCCGGATGCGGGTCGCAGGGCTGCCGGAGGCGGACGACAACTACTGGGACCCGCCGGGCAACGACAAGGAGAGGGCCGAGTGGATCTCCCACAACAAGGCGATCCTGCGCGCCGCTGCCCAGCGCTCCGGGCTGCCCGAAGAGCTGGTCGCGGGCATCGCCTGGAAGGAGATCGGCGGCCAGTACGGGATCATCGACGACGGTGTCGACACGGCACGCGGTCTGGCCGATACCTTCCTGAGCCCCATCACCCCCGAGAACCTCTTCAGCCGGGCGGGGGGAGCACCCGACGAGACCTCCTTCGGCCCGATCGCCATCCAGGTCCGACGCGGGGCCGAAGTGCTCGGCTACGATCCGGCGCACCTCACCGGCGACCAGCGCGACCTCGTCGAGGAGTCATTGCAGGACCCGAAGCAGAATGCTTTCATCGCCGCTGGTTTCCTTGCCCAGATCAAGGCGGAGGCGGGCTACGGCGACGTTCCCGCCGACCAGCTGACCGATGCCCAGATGCGGGAGATCGCCGCCCGCTACAACGGCGGCCCGTACTGGGAGTCTGACAAGGCCCAGAACTACGGCAATGATTTCGGCGACAATCTCGGCAAGGTGAAGGACGCGATGCGATGACGGACGGCCGCGGGGACGGGAACCCGCCCAGGGACCGTCGATGGGTGGGCTGGGTGTTCGGAGTGCCTCTCGGGCTCGTCCACCTGCTGAACGCCGCCCTCGTCTATCTCGCCGTGTCGGCGGGCCCGGCAGGCGAATGGGACACCCAGGGGTACGGCGGAACCGAGCTGGCCTGCCTGCTCGCCCTCTTCCTGAGCGTGACCGGGATCCTGATCACCCTCATCCCTCCCGTCCGCCGGACCATGGGCCTGTGGTGGCTCGCCCCGCCCCTCGTCCTGGGGGTGATCGCGTGGGTGCGTATCGCGACGCTCGGCTGAGGCTGCCGCGCGAGAACATCGACCTGCCCGAGGACCGGGGATGTCTGCGCTGGGTGCTCGGCGTCCCGCTCGGAATCATCCACCTGCTGAACGCCGCTGCCGTGTTCCTGGCCGTGTTCGTCGGGCCGCAGGCCGAATGGGACCACCAGGGCTACGAGAACACCGCCGCGATGTGCTTCGTCTCCGTGTGCCTCAGCGTGCTGGGCCTGCTCATCACCCTCATCCCCAGCGTCCGCCGGGCCATGGGCCCGTGGTGGCTCGCCGTGCCGGTCGTGCTCGGGACGATCGCGTACGTCCGCGGGGAGACCCTGGGCTGAGCACGCCGCAGCCCCCGCCCGGACGGGGGCGGGGGCTGCGGCGAGTGCGGAAGGGTCAGGCGGCCACGGGGACCGGGTCCGCCTTCGCGGGCTGCGCCGGGGCGGGCTCGTCCAGCGGGGAGGCCGAGGCGGAGGCGTAGGCCTCCTTGTCCAGGATTCCCTCACGGGCCGAGACGATGACCGGGACCAGTGCCTGGCCGGCCACGTTGGTGGCGGTGCGCATCATGTCCAGGATCGGGTCGATCGCCATCAGCAGGCCGACGCCCGCCAGCGGCAGGCCCAGCGTGGACAGGGTCAGCGTCAGCATGACCGTGGCGCCGGTCAGACCGGCCGTCGCGGCCGAGCCGATGACCGAGACGAAGACGATGAGCAGGTACTCCTTGATGCCCAGCTGCACGTCGAAGATCTGCGCGATGAAGATCGCGGCGAGCGCCGGGTAGATCGCGGCGCAGCCGTCCATCTTCGTGGTGGCGCCGAACGGGACGGCGAAGGAGGCGTACTCCTTCGGGACGCCGAGGCGCTCGGTGACCTTCTGGGTGACCGGCATGGTGCCGACCGAGGAGCGGGAGACGAAGGCCAGCTGGATGGCGGGCCAGGCGCCCTTGAAGAACTGCAGCGGGCTGACCTTGGCGACCGTGGCGAGCAGCAGCGGGTACACGCCGAACATCACCAGGGCGCAGCCGATGTAGATGTCGGCGGTGAAGGTCGCGTACTTGCCGATGAGCTCCCAGCCGTACGTGGCGATCGCGGTGCCGATCAGGCCGATGGTGCCGATCGGGGCGAGGCGGATGACCCACCACAGGGCCTTCTGGAGCAGCTCCAGCACGGACTCGGCGAGCTCGAGGACCGGCTTGGCCTTGTTGCCGAGCTGGAGGGCGGCGATGCCGGCGACGACGGCCAGGAAGACGATCTGAAGGACCTTCAGCTCGGTGAACGGCGTGACGATGTCCGTCGGCACGATCCCGGTCAGGAAGTCGATCCAGGAGCCGGCCTTCTTGGGCTCCTTGCCGTCGGCCGCGGTGAGGCCGGTGCCCGAGCCCGGGTCGGTCAGCAGGCCGATGGCTATGCCTATGCCGACCGCGATCAGCGAGGTGATCATGAACCAGAGCAGCGTGCGCGAGGCGAGCCGCGCGGCGTTGTTCACCTTCCGCAGGTTGGTGATGGACACCAGGATCGCGAAGAAGACGAGCGGGGCGATGGCCAGCTTCAGCAGCTGGACGAAGATGTCGCCGGTCTTCTCCAGGGTGGTGCCGAGCCAACTGACGTCCTGGCTGCGGGCGATCCAGCCGAAGAGGACGCCGAGGGCCAGACCGGCGATGATCTGGGCCCAGAAGGGGAACTTGAACGAGGCCTTGGCGGGAGCCTGGGCCTGGGGGGACGCGGACACGGACACTCTCCGGGGGTGCGCACGAAGACAGGGGGAAGTTCTGCGGGGGGGGGGGTGATGCGGTGCGGCAGCAGCCAGAAGGGCGGCCGGCCGGGACCGCTGCTGTATCGATTCAGCTCGCGATGCTGATCAACAGCAACAGGCCGCGGAGGCGCGGCGGCAGAGGTCGACGTGCAGGCGCGCCACGAGCGGGACGCTCGCGGTCATCGGGTGCGCAACTGTGGTCGACATGTTGAACACGCTAACACTTCCCCTTTGAGAATCTCAAAGGGGTTCTTTGAGGCGGCCACGCACGAACGCCCCAGCGCTGCGGGCGGTGAACCCGGCACTGGGGCGTTCGGTGTGTGATGAAGCTAACGGGAGGTCAACGCGACCCCGGCGCCAGAAGCTCAGGCGCGCGCGGCGTCGTCGGCCGCGTCCTCCTGGCTGCGGTTCGCGGCGAGCGTCTGCTTCGCGCCCGCCACGCGGCCGGAGATCTGCTGGGACATCTCGTCGCGCTGCTTGCGCAGCAGCACGAAGGAGAGCGGAGCGGAGAGGACGAGGGCCAGCAGCACGATCCAGGCGAAGTTGGCGTCCCCGAGCCCGGCGGGCACCCAGCGGAGGCGGACCAGGACGGCGACGACGACGAGGCATCCGACGAAGATGCCCAGACGCATCGCGGTGTAGCGGATCGTCGCGCTCGGCTTGAGGGACACGGTGACCCCTTCTTTCTCGTCTTCGTACGGCGGCACGTGCCCATCCAGTGAAGCACGCCGCTCGCCCTCTCCGGCCCGCTGGGGGTACCCCCGGCGGCGGCTCAGTGCAACGGCAGCAGCATCGTGATGTCGTCGCGGTCGTCGCCGGGGGCGACGCGGATGGCGTCGGGGACTCGCCCGACCTCCTTGTAGCCGCAGGACGCGTAGAAGTGCTCCAGGCCGTGGCCGCCGCGGCAGCCGAGGCGGATCGCGTCGATGCCCTCGAGGGAGCGGGCCGCGTCCGCCGCCGCGGCCATCAGGTCGCGGCCGTACCCCTTGCCCTGGTGGCGCGGGTGGACCATCACCGTGTAGGCCCACACCCAGTGCAGTTGGAGCCGGTGCGTGTTGTGGGTGAGGAAGGCGGTCGCGGCGACCTCGCCCGCCCCGTCGTGCCCGACGAGGAGCCGGGTGCCCCCGTCGGCGACCGCGGTGAGCTGCGTGATCAGCGCCGGGCGGATGTCGTCGGGGGTGACCGGGGGCACGAAGCCCACGGCGCCGCCCGCGTTGGAGACGTCGGCCCACAGCGACAGGATGCCGTCACGCAGGGCGGGGTCGATGACCGGATCCAGAGTGAAAGTAAGGGTCACAGTGGAAGATTATCCATTACCCTTACCGCTGGCAACGAAGCCCCGGCCCGCACATCGGACCGGGGCTCGCCGCATGCCTCGCGCGACGCGGCGTCAGACCCGCATCGCCTGCGGGGTCTCGCGCAGACCCGCGTCCGGGCCGGGGTACTCGCGGATGATCTCGTAGCGCGTGTTGCGCTCGACCGGGCGGAAGCCCGCCTCCCGGATCAGCTCCAGCAGATCCTCACGGCCCAGCTTGTTCGGGGTGCCGTAGTTGTCCGCGTCGTGCGTGATCTTGTACTCGACGACCGAGCCGTCCATGTCGTCCGCGCCGTGCTGGAGCGCGAGCTGGGCGGTCTGCACGCCGTGCATCACCCAGAAGACCTTGACGTGCGGCACGTTGTCGAAGAGCAGTCGCGAGACGGCGAAGGTCTTGAGCGCCTCGGCCCCCGTCGCCATGGTCGTCCGCGCCTGGAGCTTGTTGCGCACCTTGCCGTCCTGCATGTCCACGAAGTCGTGCTGGTAGCGCAGCGGGATGAAGACCTGGAAGCCGCCGGTCTCGTCCTGGAGCTCGCGCAGCCGCAGCACGTGGTCCACGCGGTGGCGCGGCTCCTCGATGTGCCCGTACAGCATCGTCGAAGGGGTCTTGAGACCCTTCGAGTGCGCCAGCCGGTGGATGCGCGACCAGTCCTCCCAGTGGGTGCGGTGGTCGACGATGTGCTGCCGGACCTCCCAGTCGAAGATCTCCGCGCCGCCGCCGGTGAGCGACTCCAGGCCGGCCTCGATCAGTTCGTCCAGGATGTCCGAGGCGGACATGCCGGAGATCGTCTCGAAGTGGTGGATCTCCGTCGCCGTGAACGCCTTCAGCGAGACGTTCGGCAGCGCCTTCTTCAGTTCGGACAGCGAGCGCGGGTAGTAGCGCCACGGCAGGTTCGGGTGCAGGCCGTTGACGATGTGCAGCTCGGTGAGGTTGTCGTTCTCCATGGCCTTGGCCAGGCGCACGGCCTCCTCGATGCGCATCGTGTACGCGTCCTTCTCGCCCGGCTTGCGCTGGAACGAGCAGTACGCGCACGAAGCGGTGCACACGTTCGTCATGTTGAGGTGGCGGTTGACGTTGAAGTGGACGACGTCGCCGTTCTTGCGCGTGCGCACCTCGTGGGCGAGGCCACCGAGCCAGGCCAGGTCGTCCGACTCGTAGAGGGCGATGCCGTCCTCACGGGTCAGCCGCTCGCCGGAGCGGACCTTCTCCTCCAGCTCGCGCTTGAGCCCAGCGTCCATGTACCGGTCGCCTCCTCTAGATGCCTGTCCTGCAACCCGACCAACCGTACTCTCAGCCTTCCTCCGGAAGTTCCCCGACCCGGTTCTCCCACTTCGTGGAGAGCACGATGGTGGTACGGGTGCGGGAGACGCCCTTGGTGCCGGAGAGCCTGCGGATGATCTTCTCCAGGCCGTCCACGTCGTTGGCGCGCACCTTCAGCATGAAGGAGTCGTCACCGGCGATGAACCAGCAGTCCTCGATCTCGGCGAGGTCTCGCAGCCGCCGGGCGACGTCCTCGTGGTCGGCGGCATCGGACATGGAGAGCCCGATCAGCGCGGTGACGCCGAGGCCGAGCGAGGCCGCGTTCACGGTCGCGCGGTAGCCGGTGATGACGCCGGCCGTCTCCAGCCGGTTGATGCGGTCGGTGACGCTGGGGCCGGAGAGGCCCACGAGACGGCCCAGCTCCGCATACGAGGCACGACCGTTCTCGCGAAGTGCCTGGATGAGCTGCCTGTCCACCGTGTCCATTACGTGGAGCCTTCCATTATTCGGCGATCCTGCAAGTCTAGGTATAGAATCTAAGGCACACAGGGTCAACGCCCTGTGAATCTTTCAACAGATCAGTGACGATCTTCAGGAGTGGTTCACCGTGTACACGATCGAGATGGCCTACGCACACATGCGACAGCTCCAGGAGCTGGCCAACCGATCCCGCACCGACCAGCCGTCCGCCGCCCACCGCGTGGACAAGACCCGCAGGCCGAGCAGCGCCAAGAAGCGCTAACCACCGCTTGCCTCCGGAGGCCGGGAGCTCCCCAGCTCCCCCTTCCGAGCGACGGCTCCGCCGAGCTCTCCCTCCCAACGGCGGTACAGCCGGTGCGGCACCCCTGCCGCGTCCAGCACCCGCCCCGCGACGAAATCCACCAGATCCTGGATGTGCGTCGCACCCGC
Source organism: Streptomyces sp. NBC_01546 (assembly GCF_045208355.1). Lineage (NCBI taxonomy): Bacteria > Bacillati > Actinomycetota > Actinomycetes > Kitasatosporales > Streptomycetaceae > Streptomyces > Streptomyces sp. NBC_01546. The sequence continues at coordinate 4,672,508 of NZ_CP109379.1, read as the reverse complement.
GTAGAACGCCGGAGAGGCGGGCAGCACGATCGCGCCCGCCTCGTCCAGCGTCACCAGATGTTTCAGCGTCTGCCCGTTCAGCGGGGTCTCCCGCACACACACCACCAGCCGGCGCCGTTCCTTGAGCGTCACGCTCGCCACGCGCTGGAGCAGGTCCTTCGACAGCCCGAGCGCCACCCCCGCCACGCACGCCGTGGAGGCGGGGACGATGAGCATCCCCTTGACGGGGTACGAGCCCGAACTCGGTCCGGCCGCCAAGTCCCCGGCGCCCCAGTACCGCACGTCGCCCGTGACGGGCTCGAACGTCCCCGGCTTGCCGTCGGCGCCACGCGCCAGCCACTCCGTCAGATCGTCCCGCCAGTGCGCGTCCCGGAAGGCGATCCCGGTCTCGTCCAGCAGGGTGAGCCGCGAGGCCCGGCTGACCACCAGGTCGACGCTCTCCCCCGCCGCGAGCAGCCCGCGGAGCACCGCCGCCGCGTACGGGGTCCCGGAAGCCCCGGAAACCCCTACCACCCACGGGGTGCGCTTGCGCTCAGTCATACCTCCGAGACTATCCGGCCACCACGGGCGGGCACTCGCTAAGGTGGCCGGACGTTCCAGGGGGTGGGACGGCACGACAAGGGGGACGACGGTGAGCACGGCTCAGGACGCCTGGACACAGACCGACCGGGCGAAGGCCGCGGCCAAGCTGATGCTCGGCTGGGTGGCCCTGCTGTGGGTGATCGAGGCGATCGATTTCGCCACCGGCCACGCGCTGGACGCGTACGGGATCTTCCCCCGCGACCCCGACCGGCTGATCGGCATCGTCGCCCATCCGTTCCTGCACTTCGGCTTCGGCCACGTGGCGTCCAACAGCCTTCCGCTGCTGGTCCTCGGCTTCATCGCCGCCCTCAGCGGCATCCGCCGCTTCCTGGCCGTGAGCGCGCTGAACATCGCCGCGGTCGGCATCGGCGCCTGGCTGATCGCCCCTCCGAACAGCGTCGGGGCCGGTGCCTCGGGGCTGGTCTTCGGCCTCTTCGGCTACGTGGTCGTCCGCGGCTTCGTCGAACGCAAGCCGCTGAACGCGGCAGTGGGACTGGCCCTCGCCGCGCTCTGGGGCACCACGGCCTTCCTCGGCATCCTGCCGGCGGACGGCGTCGGCTGGTACGCCCACCTCATAGGCCTCGTGGCGGGCGTGGTGACGGCCCTCTTCTTCCGCCGGCCGGTCCGCCGCCCCGCCATCGCCTAGGCCCTGTCCGGGCCTAGAAGGTCAGGCCCCCGACCGCCAGATCCATCACGGCACACACGAACAGGGCAATCCCGATGAACCCGTTGACCGTGAAGAAGGCGCGGTTCAGACGGGACAGGTCGTGCGGCGTCACGATGGAGTGCTCGTAGAAGAACGCGCAGACCACGATCAGCAGGCCCGCCCAGAAGAACATCCCCGCGTCCGTGGCGAGGGCGTACCAGACCAGCAGGGCCGTGGTCACGACGTGCGCGCCGCGGGCCCCCCACAGGGCGGCCGGGACACCGAAGCGGGCCGGGACGGACTTGACGCCCTCCGCGCGGTCCGCGGCGACGTCCTGGGAGCCGAAGATCAGGTCGAAGCCGCCGATCCACACGCCCACCGCGAGGCCCAGGATCACCGCGTCCCACGACCACTCGCCGGTGACCGCCAGCCAGGCCCCGACCGGGCCGATCGCCTGGGCCAGGCCCAGGATGGCGTGCGGGAAGTTCGTGAACCTCTTGCCGTACGGGTACACCACCATCGGGATCACCGCGACGGGCGCCAGAGCCAGGCAGAGCGGGTTCAGCAGCGCCGCCGAGCCGAGGAAGACGACGAGCGCGATCCCCGCCCCCGTCCAGGCCGAGCGGACCGAGACCGCGCCGGTGACCAGCTCACGGCCGGCGGTGCGCGGGTTCCGCGCGTCGATCTCGCGGTCGATGATCCGGTTGGCGGCCATCGCGAAGGTCCGCAGGCCCACCATGCAGACGGTGACGAGCAGCAGCTTGCCCCAGTGCACGCTCCGGTCGAGCTGGAACATCGCGGTGAGCGCGGCGATGTAGGCGAAGGGCAGCGCGAAGACCGAGTGCTCGATCATCACGAGCCGCAGGAACGCCTTGATCTTGTTGGTGGCCTCGGGTGCGGGGCCGGGCCCGACCACTCCGTCGGCAGTGGTCATCATGCGAGGCTCCCGCGGAACTCTTCGAGGTCGGCCAGCAGCGTGGCCGTGGGGACCGGGTCCGTCTCCAGGATCAGGAAGGCCTCGGCGTCACCCTCGGGCGGGGTGATCCGGGCCGTGAAGGCGTAGTCCTCGCCGACCGGGCGGCCGTCGAGCCGCAGTACGGCGCCGGCCTCGACGGTGAACCGCCCGCCGGCGGCCAGGGCCGCCTGCAGCCGCTCGGCGAAGTCGTCCGCCTCGGAGTCGCGCAGGCCCGGCAGCTCGAAGCCGCCGCCCTCGCCGCCCTCGTCGTCGGCCCAGTCCAGCATCAGCGCCCAGATGTTGCCGGGCCCTGCGAACTCCTCCGGGGAGACGCCCGCCTCCTCGGCGGCCCGCCGGACGCCCGGGTCGGCCGGATCGAGCTCCGGGCGCACGAGGGCCACGTACGTCTCGCCGCCGAGGAAGAGGGCGGGGCCGCCCATCGCGATCGGGCTCACAGCCCGTATTCCTTCCAGCGGCGGTCCACGAGCGCGGCGGTCGCCGGGTCGGACTCGACCATGTCGGGCCAGCCGCCGTCGCGGGTGTAGCCCTCCTCGGGGAGCTTCTTGGTGGCGTCGATGCCCGCCTTGCCGCCCCAGAACTGCTGGTACGAGGCGTGGTCCAGGTGGTCCACCGGCCCCTCGACGACCGTCAGGTCCCGGGAGTAGTCCGTGTTGCCGAGCGCCCGCCAGGACACCTCGTGCAGGTCGTGGACGTCGCAGTCGGCGTCCACCACGATGATCAGCTTGGTCAGCGACATCATGTGCGCGCCCCAGATGGCGTGCATGACCTTCTGCGCGTGCTTCGGGTACTTCTTGTCGATCGAGACGATCGCGCAGTTGTGGAACCCGCCCGACTCGGGCAGGTGGTAGTCCACGATGTCCGGCACGATGATCTTGAGGAGCGGGAGGAAGAAGCGTTCCGTCGCGCGGCCCAGCGGGCCGTCCTCGGTCGGCGGGCGGCCCACCACGATCGACTGGATCAGCGGGCGCTTGCGCATGGTCACGCAGTCGATCTTCAGCGCCGGGAACGGCTCCTGCGGGGTGTAGAAGCCGGTGTGGTCGCCGAAGGGGCCCTCCGGGAGCGTCTCCCCCGGCTCCAGCCAGCCCTCGATCACGACCTCCGCGTTGGCCGGGACCTGGAGCGGCACGGTCTTGCAGTCGACCATCTCGATGCGCTTGCCGGCGACGAAGCCGGCGAAGAGGTACTCGTCGATGTCGCCGGGCAGCGGCGCGGTGGACGCGTACGTCACCGCGGGCGGGCAGCCGAAGGCGATCGCGACCGGCAGCCGCTCACCGCGCTTGGCGGCCACCGCGTAGTGGTTGCGGCTGTCCTTGTGGATCTGCCAGTGCATGCCGATGGTGCGCTTGTCGTGGCGCTGGAGGCGGTAGAGGCCGAGGTTGCGCACGCCGGTCTCGGGGTGCTTGGTGTGGGTGAGGCCCAGGTTGAAGAAGGAGCCGCCGTCCTTGGGCCACGTGAAGAGGGCCGGGAGCTGGTCGAGGTCCACGTCGTCGCCGGTGAGGACGACCTCCTGGACGGGCGCGGCGTCGCCCTTCACCTTCTTCGGCGGCACGTGCACCATCGAGCCGAGCTTGCCGAAGGCCTCGCGGACCCCGATGAAGCCCTGCGGCAGCTCCGGCTTGAGCAGGCCGCCGATCTTCTCGCTGATCTCGCCGTACGACTTCAGGCCCAGCGCCTTCAGCAGGCGCCGGTCGGTGCCGAAGACGTTCATGGCCAGCGGCATCGCCGAGCCCTTGACGTTCTCGAAGAGGAGGGCCGGGCCCCCCGCCTTGTTCACTCTGTCGACGATCTCCCCCACCTCGAGATGGGGGTCGACTTCGGCCTTGATGCGCTTGAGGTCGCCCTCCCGCTCCAGAGCCCGGAGCAGCGAGCGGAGATCGTCGTAAGCCATAGGGCTCAGTATCCGTCACCAACTACCCTTGAAGGGTCACCGGGGCCCTTCGCGGGCCCGCCGTCACTGCCCGGGAGTCGGTCCCACACCGTGCTGCGCTATCTGCCGTTCCTGCTGATCCTCGCGCTGACCATCTACGCCTTCATCGACTGCCTGAACACGCCGGAGGAAGAGGTCAAGCACCTGCCCAAGGTGGTCTGGGTGATCATCATCCTGCTCTTCTCCATCGTCGGGCCGGTGGTGTGGCTGTACGCGGGGAAGAAGCGGGCCGCGGCCGGCGGCGGCCGGGCGCGCCGGGCCCAGTGGGTCGCGCCCGACGACAACCCGGAGTTCCTGAAGTCCCTGCGCGACGAGCAGGAGAAGGACAAGGGCACGGGCACGGACAAGGGCACGGACTAGCCGCACGGACCAGCCGTTCGCCCGCGCGCGGCTCCTACGCCCTCGAGAGGGACGCGTAGTCCTCGCGCAGCGCGGCCCAGCGGGTGGCGGTCCAGGCGGCCCAGTTCGCCGGCCGTCCGCCAAGCGCGGACTCCAGCAGCTCGAAGTGCGCGTGCCAGCCGGCCAGGGAGTCCAGCCGCTCGCTCTCCGGTCCGCTCCGCTCGTTCACGAAACGGATGACCGTCGAGTCGGTCCCCACCGGCTCCAGGTGGAAGCGGATCCGCTCGTGCCCGGTCACCGTGTACTCGACGACCCGCTCGACGTCCCAGGCCGTGACGCGTCCGGTGGCCACCGTCCCGATGCTTTGAAAAGGACCTGCCGGCCAGCGGAGCGTGACCGCCCCGCCGAGCCTGCGCTCCAGGACCTCCGCCTCGGCCAGCCAGCCGCGCAGGCCGTCGGGCGTCGTCAGGGCCGGCCAGAGCGCTTCGTAGGCGTACGGAAAGTGCAGCTCGAAGCGGATCCGCCAGCGGTCCTCGCCGCGGCCCTCGCTGGTGCCATGACTCACAGGAGGCATGACACCAGCGTCCCACTCCTGCCGGTCAGACGCCCGCGTACGAGTGCTTGCCGCTGAGCAGGATGTTCACGCCGTAGTAGTTCCAGATCCAGCAGGCGAAGGCGAAGAGCGCCAGGTAGGCGGCCTTGCGGCCCTTCCAGCCGGCGGTGGCGCGTGCGTGCAGGTAGCAGGCGTACGCCACCCAGGTCACGAAGGACCAGACCTCCTTGGGGTCCCAGCCCCAGTAGCGGCCCCAGGCGTCGCCCGCCCAGATCGCGCCCGCGATGATCGTGAAGGTCCACAGCGGGAAGACGGCCGCGTTGATGCGGTAGGAGAACTTGTCGAGCGAGGCCGCCGAGGGCAGCCGCTCCATGACGGACGAGAAGAACTTCCCCGCGGTCCTGCCCGCCGCGAGCCTGCCCTCGTAGGCGTCGCGGAAGAGGTAGAGCACCGCTCCGGCCGCGCCGATGTAGAAGACGGCGCCGCAGAAGATCGCGGTGGAGACGTGGATCCACAGCCAGTACGAGTGCAGGGCCGGGACCAGCTGGTCGCTGTCGGTGTAGAGCCAGGTCACGGCGATGCCGAGGTCCAGCAGGACGGTGGTGACCAGGATCAGGCCGAGCCAGCGGACGTTCTTCTTCAGCGCGAGCAGCACCAGGTACGCGCCGACGGCCACCGTGGAGAAGGTGATCGAGAACTCGTACATGTTGCCCCAGGGGGCCCGCTGCACCGACATCGCGCGGGAGACGACGCCGGCCGCCTCGATGAGGAAGGCGAGCGCGGTCAGCGAGACCGCGATCCGCCCGTACAGGTCGCCCTGCGCGGTGCCGCCCGCGGCGCCCGGGCCGTCGGGCACGTCACGCGTGCCCGCGGCGGAGCGGGTGACGACCTTCGGCGCGTCGAGGACGGCCGTGCTGCCCGCCTTGCCCCGGACCTTTACGGCGGGGGCGGCGGGCGCGGCGGCGCCCTTGGCCGGGGTCAGCGCGGCGGCCGTACGGGCCACCTTGCTGCGGCTGCCGAAGGTCCACTCGGCGATGTGCGCGAAGAAGGCGAGCATGTAGACCGCCATCGACGAATAGACCAGGTAATTGCTGATCTGAGCCAGGTTCTCGTTGGCTGCGGCAGCGAGCGGCGTCATCCGCGCTCTCCTTCGGGGGTTTCTTCGACAGGTTCGGCGGGCGTCGCGGTCGGCGCCTGCTCGTGCAGCGTGGCGGCGAGCTGCCCCAGCTCCTCGGGGAGCTTGGCGGACTCGCTGCGGCCGAGGCCCGCCATCTCGACGACGGTTACGCCGTCCTCGCCGGTCACCGCGCGGACCCAGATCCGGCGGCGCTGGATGAACAGCGATCCGGCCAGGCCCGCGATGGCGGCGATCGCGCCCGCGAGGGCGAGGCCACTGCCCGGCTGGTGGGTGACGGAGAAGGTGGCCCAGCGCTCGATGCTCTCGAACTTCACGGTGCCCGCGCCGTCGGGCAGGTCCATCGACTCTCCGGGCAGCAGCATCTTGGCGAGCGGGTCGCCGTTCTCCTTCTTGAACTGCTGCATCTTGGACGTGTTCAGCTGGTACACGTTCTGCGGCAGGCCCGAGTCCACGCCGAGGCTGCCGTGGTAGGCGTTCAGGGCGATCACGGGGAAGTTCGCGTCCGGGAACTGGGAGAGCATCGTGCCCTTGCCCTTGCCCGCGAAGGTCGGCACGAACTGGGCGGAGAAGCCGAGCTGCTCCTTCTCGCCGCTCTTGTTCTTGTAGCCGTCGGTGACCTTGATGGCGCCGGCCGAGGTGAGGTTGGAGTCCTGCGGCAGCATCGGCACGGCGTCCCGGAAGACGACCTTGCCGGTGGCATCGGTCACCGACATGACCGGCGCGTAGCCGTGGCCGAGCAGGTAGACCTTGGAGCCGTCGATCTCGAGAGGCTTGTTGACCTCGATCTCGGCCTTACTGGGCTTGCCGTGGGCGCCCTCGCTGTAGGTGACGTACGCCTTGAAGTCGCGCGGGGTGCCCTTCTGCGGGCCGCTCTCCTCGAACGTGGCATCGAACTTGTCGAGGGTGAAGCTGAAGGGCGGCAGGTCGTCGGGATCGAACATGCTGCCCGACTTGAAGTCGTCGTACTGGGTGAGCGTGTTCGAGAAGCCGCCGCCGCGCAGGACGAGCTTGCCGCCCTCGGACATGAAGAGCTTGCCCCAGGCGAAGGCCACGAGCATCACGATGAGCGCGATGTGGAAGATCAGGTTCCCGGCCTCGCGGAGGTAGCCCTTCTCCGCCGCGACGTGGCCGTTGCCGGCCTCGATGCGGAAGCGGCGCCGGCCGAGCAGCGTCTTCGCGTACGCGAGGACCTCGTCCGGGGTCTTCTCGGTGCGCCACGTGGTGTGCGCGGGGAGCCGGTCGAGGCGGCGGGGGGCGGCCGGCGGGCGGCCCCGGAGCTGGCCGACGAACTGCCAGGTGCGGGGCAGGATGCAACCGATGAGCGAGACGAAGAGCAGGATGTAGATCGCGGAGAACCAGAACGAGGTGTAGACGTCGAAGAGCTGGAGCTTCTCGGCGACGGTCACCCAGGACGGGTTGAGCTTCTTCCATTCGGCGACCTTCATCAGGTCGACGGAGTTCTGCGGGATGAGGGAGCCGGGGATCGCGCCGAGGGACAGCAGGAAGAGCAGGATCAACGCCACCCGCATGGAGGTGAGCTGCCGCCAGACCCAGCGGGCCCAGCCGATCACGCCGATGCCTACGGGACCACTGTCCTCGACGGGGGCGGTGGAGAGCTGGGAACCGGCTGCGCCGAGCGCCGGTTCGGAGTCGTGCGACGCCTCGGTGGGCGTGTTGTCTGTCGTACTCATGTCCGTGTAGTCCTCAGATCCCCACCGTGAAGCCTTGGGTCCAGCTCTGCATGTCGCTGACGATGCTGTCCCACATTCCTGTGACGAGCAGCAGGCCGGTGACGATCAGCATGCCGCCACCGATGCGCATCACCCACGCGTAGTGCTTCTTCACCCAGCCGAACGCACCCAGCGCCTTGCGGAAGGCGATCGCGGCGAGGATGAAGGGCAGGCCGAGGCCCAGGCAGTAGACCACGGTCAGCAGCGCCCCGCGGCCCGCACTCGCCTGGTCGATGGAGAGGGTGTTGACGGCGGCGAGGGTCGGGCCCATGCAGGGGGTCCAGCCGACGCCGAAGAGCACGCCGAGCAGGGGCGCACCGACCAGTCCCGCCGTCGGCTTCTTGTGGAAGCGGAACTCCCGCATCGTCAGACCCGGGATCGCCCCCATGAAGAAGAGGCCCATGACGATCACCAGCCCGCCCAGGACCCGGGAGATGATCTCCTTGTTCTCCTGGAGGCTCTCGCCGAAGTAGCCGAAGAGCGCGCCCGTGGACACGAAGACGGCGGTGAACCCGGCGATGAACAGGCTCGCGCCCGCCAGCATCCGTCCGCGCCGCGCCTCGGCGAGGTCGGCGCCGCTGACGCCGGTCACGTAGGAGAGGTAGCCGGGGACCAGCGGCAGCACGCAGGGCGAGAAGAAGGAGACCAGCCCGGCGAGGAGCGAGATGGGCAGGGCGAGCAGCAGCGCACCGTTCAGGACCGTCTCGTTCACGCCGGTGACCTCGGCTGCGAGGACGTACTCGACCACGAGGTCACTTCTCCGCGAGGAGCGGGTCGATCATGGAGCGCAGTTGCGTTTCGTTGACCGCGATCAAAGTGCGGGCTGCGATCTTGCCCTCCTTGTCGAGGACGATCGTGGAGGGGATGGCCTGCGGGTTGAGCGTGCCCTTGGGGAAGCGCAGCATCAGCTTTCCGTCGGGGTCGTAGAGGCTCGGGTAGGTGATCCCGTAGCTCTCCTCGAAGGCGGTCGCGTTCTGCGTGCTGTTGTCGCGGGTGTTGATGCCGACGAAGGCGACGTCCTTGCCCGCGTCGGCGAGCTCCTTGGAGACCTTCGCGAAGCCCGGGGCCTCGGCCCGGCACGGCGGGCACCAGGAGCCCCACACGTTGAGGACGACGATCTTGCCCTTGAGCTCGGTGGTGTCGAGGGTCTTGCCGTCGACGGTCGCGCCGTCGAGCTTCGGGGCCTCGTCGCGCTCGCCCTTGGCGACGGTGGAGATGCCGCCCTTGCCCACGACGTAGTTTCCGCCGGCGCTGCCGGAGGACTTGCTGCCGCCGTCCGCATCCTCGCAGGACGTCAGGGTCATGACGCCCGCGACGGTCACCGCGGTCAGCAGGAGGCGGCCGCTGGTCGAGCGGCGGCGGGGGGCGCGGCTAAGGCTCATGTGAAAAGTTTCGCATGGGCGAAATGCGGATCTACCGCACCCCCCGAGGGGCCGTGAAGGTGCTGGTCAGGCGGCGGCGAGGTACGCGGCCCAGCCGACTGCGGGTGACTGGCCGGGGCCGAGGGCGCGGAGCTTGGCGAGCACCTTGGGGTCCTGGACGTCCAGCCAGTCGGTGAACTGCCGGAAGGATACGAGCCGTACATCCCTTTTGTCCGCCATGCCCTTGAGGGCTTCCTCGACGGCGTCCATGTAGATGCCGCCGTTCCATTCCTCGAAGTGGTTGCCGATGAAGAGCGGCGCGCGGTTGGTCTCGTAGGCCCGCCGGAAGCCGCCCAGGTAGGTAGCGGTGGCCTGGGTGCGCCAGCCCGGATAGTTGGCGGGGACGCCCTTGGTGGTGTTCTTCGACTGGTTGGCGAGGATGTTGTAGTCCATCGACAGCACCTCGAAGGAGTGCCCGGGGAAGGGCAGGGACTGCAGCGGCAGGTCCCAGACGCCCGCCTTCTTCACCGGCCAGACCTGGAGGCCGCCGGGCGAGCTGGAGTCGTAGCGCCAGCCCAGCCTGTGGGCGGTCGGCAGCAGGTTGTCCTGGCCGAGCAGGCAGGGGGTGCGGGCGCCCGCCAGTTCGCGGCGGTAGTCGAAGGGCAGGGGTTCGAGGTCGGTGAAGCCGGTGTTGGTGCGCCAGTTGGTGACGAAGGACACGGCCTGGTCGATCTCGCTCTGCCAGTCGTCCGCGGTCCACCTGCCGACCGAGCCGGAGCCGCCGCAGAAGTGGCCGTTGAAGTGGGTGCCTATCTCGTGCCCGTCGAGCCAGGCCTCGCGGACGTACTTCAGGGTGGAGCGGACGTTCTCGTCCTTGAGGTAGCCGATGTCCGAGGCTCCGACGGGGTTGTTCGGCGGCTGGTAGAGGCTCTTCTTCGATTCGGGCAGGAGGTAGATGCCGGAGAGGAAGAAGGTCATGCCCGCGCCGTGGTCCTTGGCGAGCTTGAGGAAGCGCGGGAAGAGGCCGTTGCCGATCTCACCCGCGCCGTCCCAGCTGAAGACGACGAACTGCGGCGGGGTCTCGCCCGGCTGGAGGGGCACGGGCTTGTCCGGCTGGTTGGGCTGTGGCCCGGTGTCGGCGGTGGAGCCGTCACCGATGGGCTTGGCCGGCGGCGGTCCGGATGCGGCGGGGCCCAGTGGGCCGGGCTTGCCCGGGCCGGATCCGCCGCCGCCACACCCCGCGATGCCCGCGGCCGCGGCACCCAGTCCGAGCCCGAGCACTCCCCTTCGGCTGAAGTCGCGCATGTCACCGTCCCGTCGTCAGACCCAAAGGCGCATGTTCGTTATATAAACGGACAATTAGCCTGAGTTTGTGTGCTGACACGGTGATTCCCGCGCGTCTTGTATTTATTTAGGTAAAGCTGTAACAGATCGTCACAGAGTGTGGATCAACGAGCTGCGGATCAGGCGCCGAAGGCCTTGGACTTCCCCTTCACCGGCTTCGCCCCGGCCAGCAGATGCGCGGGCACCAGGTCCCGGGCCGGCTCGCTGTAGCCCACCGACACCAGCCGGTCGCCCTGGTACGTGAAGGACGTCATCGAGGCGAGCGTGCACTGGCGGCGCCGCGGGTCGTGCCACAGCCGGCGCTTCTCCGCGAAGCTGCGCACGATCCAGATCGGCAGCTGGTGGCTGACCGCCACCGCCTCGTGGCCTCGGGCCGCGTCGCGCGCGGCCTCCAGCGCGCTCATCATCCGGACCACCTGCTCGACGTACGGCTCGCCCCAGGAGGGCTTGAACGGGTTCGTCAGGTGCTTCCAGTTGCCGGGCTTGCGCAGCGCGCCGTCGCCGACGCCGAAGGTCTTGCCCTCGAAGACGTTCTCCGCCTCCAGCAGGCGCCGGTCCGTGGCCAGGTCCAGGCCGTGGCTCTTGGCGATCGGCGCCGCCGTCTCCTGGGCCCGCTCCAGCGGGGAGGACACCACGTAGGCGATGTCCCGGTTCTCCAGGTGCTCGGCGACCCGGTCCGCCATCTGCCGGCCCAGCTCGGACAGGTGGTAGCCCTCGCGGCGCCCGTACAGGACCCCGTCCGGGTTGTGCACCTCGCCGTGGCGCACCAGGTGGACGACGGTGATCTCGCTGCTGCTCATGCGGTGGCCTCCGCGGCGGCCCGGGCGGCGGCCGGCAGGGCGGCCGCGATCCGCTCGACCGCCCGCTCGTCGTGGGCGGTGGACACGAACCAGGACTCGAAGGCGGACGGCGGCAGGTAGACGCCCTGCGCCAGCATCGAGTGGAAGAAGCCGTTGAAGCGGAAGCTCTCCTGCTTCTTGGCGTCGTCGTAGTTGCGGACCTCGTCCTCGGTGAAGAAGACGGAGAACATGTTGGACGCGGTCTGCAGCCGGTGCGCCACGCCCTCCTTGGCGAGCGCCGCCGTGACCAGGCCCTGGATCTCCTTCGAGACCGCGTCGACCTTCTCGTACGCGGCAGCGTCCAGCAGGCGCAGCTGCGCGAGGCCCGCGGCGGTGGCGATCGGGTTACCGGAGAGCGTGCCCGCCTGGTAGACCGGGCCGGCCGGGGCCAGGTGGCCCATGACGTCGGCGCGGCCGCCGAAGGCCGCGGCCGGGAAGCCGCCGCCCATGACCTTGCCGAAGGTCATCAGGTCCGGCTTGACCCCGTCGACCCCGTACCAGCCGGCCCGGCTCGTACGGAAGCCCGTCATGACCTCGTCGGAGATGTACAGGGCGCCGTTCTCGCGGCAGAGGTCGGCGAGCCCCTGGTTGAAGCCCTCGGCCGGGGTCACGACGCCCATGTTGCCGGGCGCGGCCTCGGTGATCACGCAGGCGATCTCGCCGGCGTGCGCGGCGAAGGCCGCCCGGACCGCCTCGATGTCGTTGTAGGGGAGGACGATCGTGTCGCCCGCCTGTGCGCCCGTGACTCCGGGGGTGTCGGGCAGCGCGAAGGTCGCGAGCCCGGAACCGGCGGCGGCCAGCAGCGCGTCCACGTGGCCGTGGTAGCAGCCTGCGAACTTCACGATCTTGGCCCGGCCGGTGAAGCCGCGCGCCAGGCGGATCGCCGACATCGTGGCCTCCGTCCCGGAGGAGACGAGACGCACCTGCTCGACGGGTTCGATGCGCGCGACGATCTCCTCGGCGAGCGCGACCTCGCCCTCGCCGGGCGTGCCGAAGGAGGTGCCGCGGGCGACGGCCGCCTGGACGGCCTCGATCACCTCGGGGTGCGAGTGGCCCAGGATCATCGGACCCCACGAGCACACGAGGTCGACGTACTCTCGACCATCGGCGTCGGTGAGGTACGGACCGGTGCCGGACACCATGAACCGGGGCGTACCACCCACGGCGCGGAAGGCCCGCACCGGAGAGTTCACGCCGCCGGGCGTCACGAGGGAGGCGCGCTCGAAGAGCGTCTGCGAAACTGGGGCTTCATACGGGTACGGGTAGCTCACACCAGCCATGGTCTCAGAGGCCGCGACAGACTTGCGGACGGGCGTTTCACCGCGCCGCCGCGGGGGAGGTCACTGCCATGATGATCAGGCTGCGTGGCGGGGGCCGCGGAGCCGGGGCAAGCAAGACCAGTCGGGTGGAGATATGCAACGCGGTGGTGGACCGGGCGAGGGTACGGACGGCCTCGATCCGCAGCGCGCCCGCGAAGCCCGCGAGGCCCGCCGCCGGGGCAAGCACCGCCGACGTGCCACCGAGGCGGCCGACGCGGTTCCCGGGCCGGCGGAGGCGCCCGACGGCCTGCCCAGGGGCCGCGGCATGGGTGTGACGTACAAGTACTTCGGCGCGCCCGACGGCGCGACGGCGGCCCGCGTCCCGGTCACGATGCGCCCGGAGGAGCTCGGCGGCGACGAGCTCGGCATGGGCGGCCTCTTCACCAAGATCAAGCCGGAGACGGTGGCCGCGATGGTCCTGACCGGCATCGAGGGCATACCCCTGCACAAGGTGCCCCCGCTGGAGCTGGTCGTCCTCCACCCCGACTACGCGGTGGTCAAGCTCCCCATGACGGTGGTGGACCCGCTGCGCGGCATCGGCGAGGAATCGGTGGGCGCGGCCGCGTTCATCTGGTCCACGGTCCCGGACCGCGGCGGCCCGCGCGACGCGTTCAACGTCTACCAGCTGCTCCACGAGTGGCAGGACTTCTCCCACCGCCTCCACGAGGCGGGCCACCAGCCGTACTGCCTGGTCTGGCCCTGACCCGCCCCTTCGCCAACACGGGCAGCCCTTTGCGGGGGCTGCCACGCCGCTCTCCGCGAAGCAGGTGGCGTCCGGCGCTGGTCGGCGGGGTGGCCGTGCTCACCGGGCTGGTGGCCGGGTGCTCCGGGACGACGGGCAACGGCACCCCGGCGGCGGACCGCCCATCCCGTTCTCGCACCTGGGGTTACCGGAGCCCGATCTGCCGGCGAGGGTCCGAGAAGGTCGGGTGTGCGCGCCGCGCGAGGACGGCCTCAACTGGCTGAAGGTCGCCGTGGCGCGGGTCGACGACCGCACCAGCCGGGTCTATCTCAGAGGCCTCGACCGAGCACCGACCGGTGAGCGCCTGTCACGCCAGGCGCCCGAATTGACCGACAGCGTCCTCGAGAACGGGTCGGGCCCCTGAGTGGTTTCCGGTTCCGAGGGGCACAACCAGGGCAAATGGGGCATGGACATCATGGCGACGCCACGGCGGTTCTGGCCTCCGGCCGGCATGTGGGAGTTCCCACGCACCGACCGGAGCTCAGGAGGTAGTCGAAATCAGGCCATCTTTGCTGCTCAGTCAAGTATCGCTGAGGGGACCGGAGTTCGCCGCTCTGGGGCTACTGGGATGAGAACGCACGACCGAAGCACGGACGTCTGATCGATCATCCGGAGTACCGATTTCCGGACTCCGGGGCAAACGCGCCCTTTGCCCTGGCGCACGACCTGACCGACGATGTCTGTTCCGCTCGGGTCACCGGAGATCGCTCAGCACACCACTCACGTTGAGCACCTCGTGGCACTCCTGCGCCTGACGACCGGTGGCAGGGGTGCCCGGCTTCGCACAGGTCACCTGGACGGTCACAGTCTGGCTCTCGGTGATGCTGATGGGGGTGACCCAGTGGTAGTCCTGGTTGCGGAACGTCTCCAGCGCGATCGTCGTGATCTTGCGGTCACCGAAGCTGATGGTCACCACCCCCTCGTCGCCCTGGAAGTTGGCGACGACGATGTCCGTGATCCCGAACGTCTTGCCCGCGGGCACCGTGTAGGCGCCGGTCTTGGTCTCCCCGCCGCCGGTCTGCAGGTCGACGGTGGCCGAGCTCTGCTGCCCTCCGGCGCCCCCGCCGGATCCCGGTCCGGCCCCGCCTCCCGCACCGCCCGCGCCCGCCCCGCCCGCACCGGGCTGGGGGCTCTTGCCTCCGCCGGCCGGCCGGCCGGTGCCACCGGACTCCGGGGTCTGCCCGTTCACGTCCGCACTGGGCGTCGGCCTCTTCTGGACCACCTCGTCGGCGGCCTCCTTGGCCGTGCTGCGCACGGCCGGGCGCACCAGCATGAACCAGGCGAGCAACAGCGCGAGCAGCGCGGCCAGTACCGCGAGCAGCCACGTCGGGAAGACCGGGATCTGGACGAACTCCACCTCCAGCGGGGCCCGGACGCCCGGCTCCGGCCGCTCCTTGCCGTCACCGCCGTCACCGTCACCGTCACCGGATTCGGCCACCTCGACGGTGAACGGCCAGGTCACCGGGGAGCCGAACCACACCGGCTTGCCGGTGCGGACCCGCAGCACCACCTCGGCGGACTCCCCCGGCTCCAGCTTCAGTGCCGGGGGGCGGAAGTCGAACTTCAGCTCCTCACCCGGCTGCGCGGGGGTGAAACCGAGCCGTACGGGGGCGTTGCCCTCGTTGCGCACGGCCAGTCGATAGCGCCCGCGCAGCCAGCCGCGGCGGCGTTTGGGAGCGCTCTCTGCGCGCAGTTCCCGGAACTCCTCGATGTGCACGGTGGTCTCGGGGACCCGCACGGACTCGGGGTGCTCGGTGGGCAGCACGCGCACGGCGAGCGGCACGTCACCCGCCCGTACCTGCGACGAACGCGGCGGGGCCAGGCGGATCGTCACCGTTTCCGAGGTGCCGGGGTAGAGGGAGACGCGCTCGGGTTCCACGGTGGTCCACGCAGCGCAGTCGCCGACGACCTCCAGGCGGTACGCCTCGACGATGTCGCTGTCGTTGCGGACGGTCAGGCTGGTGGATGCGGTGCCGCCAGGCGTCACCGTCACCGGCGAGATGTCGAGGCCGGGCGCGCCAGGGCTGGAAGAGGCTGCTGGGGATATCACGCCACGACGCTAGGGCGCCGCCGTCGCCACTTCCACGGGCGCGAGGGCAACGCTCCGGGCAGCCCCGATGCCCCCACGGGCTCCCCTCAACTCCTCGTTCCGACCCACCTGTTGATCATCCCTCCTTTCGCGAATCCCGATCGCGCATCCCGACATACCCATCACGGAACAGGTACGACACATGCCCCAGCCTGACAACAACGGACCCGACTCCTCGTCCCGCGCCGGCCAACGGGTCACGGTGGCCGTGTACGCATCGGACCCGATCCTGCGCGTCGGGGTCGTCCACCAGCTGCGCCAGCGACCGGAGATCGATCTCGTCGACGACGCCGACGCCGACGACGCGCAGGTGTCGCTCGTGACCGTGGACAGCGTGGACGACGAGACGGCCGCTCTGCTGTACCGGCTGCGGCACAACACCGGCACGCGCACCGGGCTCGTGGTCGGCACGTTCGAATCCGGGGACGCGCTCCAGCGCGCCATCGAATGCGGGGTCACCGCGGTGCTGCGGCGCACCGAGGCGGACCAGGACCGGCTCCTGCGTCTGGTCCTGGCGATAGCGAACGGCGAGGGCGTGCTGCCCGGTGACCTGCTCGCCAAGCTCCTCGACCACGTCGGCAGCCTGCAGCGTTCGACGCTCGACCCGCGCGCCGTGTCCCTGTCCACCCTGACCCCGCGCGAGGCGGACATGCTGCGCCTGGTGTCGGAGGGCCTGGACACCGCGGAGATCGCGCGCAAGACCTCGTACTCCGAACGGACCGTCAAGAACGTGCTGCACGAGGTCATCACGCGGCTGCAACTGCGCAACCGCACGCACGCGGTCGGCTACGCCCTGCGCAACGGGCTGATCTGACCGCGCGGCGCGGCCCGGCAGCCTCCCGGACGGGCGGGCCGCCGCCCCCGTCACTGCCCGAAA
Organism: Streptomyces sp. NBC_01546; assembly: GCF_045208355.1. Classification (NCBI taxonomy): domain Bacteria; kingdom Bacillati; phylum Actinomycetota; class Actinomycetes; order Kitasatosporales; family Streptomycetaceae; genus Streptomyces; species Streptomyces sp. NBC_01546. Next base: position 4,656,046 of record NZ_CP109379.1, on the reverse strand, counting down.
GCGCACCGGGCGCTTCCCCCGGGTCCGGCCGCGCGGCCCTGCCGGTCCGCACGTGCGGGGCCGCAGGGTGGCGGGGTCATACGTAGATGCTGCACCGGACGGTGAGGTGGACCCTGATGGGCACGGGTGGATCCGGCGGTGGGCAACCCCGCTGGGGGAGAGTCGGCGCGTCGCTGCTGCTGCTGATCCCCTTGCTCGCGGTGACGGCGGCGAGCGGCCCCGGCGACGCCGAGGCGCGCACCCTCGCGGCCGACGCCGGTGACAGCCGGGTCGCGTTCGCCGGTACGCGCCACCGCAGTCTGGGACGGGTGGCGACCGGCACGTCCAGCACCCCGCTGTTCGGCGGGGGCCCGGTCCACCAGGACCTCCAGCCCGCCGCGCTGGGCGACCAGTTGGTCTTCGCCAGCCGCCGCGACGAGAAGACCCCGCAGGTCTACCTGCGGTCCGCGGACAGCTCGGTGCGACGCCTGACCAGCGGCCTGGACGCGGCGAACCCCCGGCTGACCCCGGACGGCCGGGCGGTCGTCTTCGACTCGCCCCAGTCCGGCGGGTCCGGTGGCACCCAGCGCGACCTGTGGCGGGTGCGCACCGACGGCACCGGCCTCACCCGGCTGACCGACACTCCCGCGAACGAGGAACACCCCACGGTCTCGCCGGACGGCGGACGTCTGGCGTACTCCAGCGACGAGGACCGGGCCGCCGGACGGCAGGTCTACGTACGACCCCTGCGGGGCGGCGCCGCCACCCGCGTCACCGACCCCGGCAACGGCACGGCCACCGAGCCGGTGTGGAACCCGGTGGACGACGCGGCGAACCGGGACGTCATCGCCTACACCGCCACCGGGACCTCCGGGCCCCGCCTGCGGTGGACGAACGGCCGCACGGACGGGCAGCTGCTGGCCGGTGCCCAGGCGAACTGGCGTACCCACGGGGCAGCGTGGCTGCCCGACGGGAACGGTGTGCTCTTCCTCAGCCCGGACCGCACCTGTGACTGCGAGGGCGACTGGGACCACGTCTTCCGGGTGCCCGCGCACTCGGCGGACACGCCGCAGCTCGTACTCAGCGAGGACCGCGAGGTCGGCTCGCCCACCTGGCTCGGGCCCCTCAAGGGCGGCGGCGCCGTCGTTGAGCGGACCTCGGCGGCCGGACCGCACGTGGTGACCCTGCAGGACGCCCGGATGGACGGCTCCGACCCCCGCGACCTCAACCTGACCCTCCTCAAGGAGGACCCGGCGGCCGACACCAACACCGACCCGGCCAAGGACCCGCTGTTCCAGCCCGCCCCCGGCTTCGACCCGTGGACTGAGCGGCAGAACTACACGCCCGACGGGCGCCGGATCGTACTGACCCGCTTCGAGGACACGCGCGACGGCCGGATCGAACGGATCTGGATGGCGGACGCCGACGGCACCAACGAGGCGGCCCTGCCGCTCGCCGGCCGCGGCCCCAAGGACTGGGACACCGACCCGACGTTCTCCCCCGACGGCAAGTCCCTCGCCTTCACCCGGACCTCGCCCGGCGGCGTCGGCGCCGCCGCCGGCCCCTCGCGCATCCTGATCGCGGACGCCGCCACCGGCGCGATCCGGGGCGAGATCACCCCGCCCGCGGGCCAGCCCCGGGGCGGCGACGCCCAGCCCACGTGGTCCTCCGACGGCACGACACTGGCCTTCACCCGCAACCTCGTGATCAACGGCGGTGGCGGCAACAAGCACATCTGGACCGTGCCCGTGGACCGCCTGGACCGGCAGCGCGACCTGAGCGCCGCCATCTGTCCCGGAGCCTGCGAAGTCATCGACGACAGCCCGGCGTTCTCACCGGACGGCGCCACCATCGCCTTCAACCGCAAGAACGGCGCCGGCCGCGTCGACGAGCGCAGCGGCATCCTGCTCGCCTCCGCGGCGGGCGGCGCCTGCCGGGTCCTGCTGCCCGACGCCGCCCGCGACGTGCCGGGGGCCTGCGGCCGGGAACTGCCCGAACCCACGGCCAAGGGACCGTTCCAGCCCCGCGACGCCGCCTGGACCGCCGACGGCAAGAGCCTGGTGCTCAGCGCCCGCGGCTCCCGGGCCCCCAACAGCCCGGAGAAGCTGAAGCTGGTGGACGTGGCCTCCGGCGCCCACAACCTGCTCGTCACCGGCCAGCCGGGCCGCCAGAAGGAACCCAGCGTGCAGCAGTCCGTGGACCTTGCGGTCCAGGCTCCGGACAAGGCCGCGCCGCTCACCGTCGGCGGCTCCGCCACCGTCCGGGTCGAGGTCGTCAACCACGGCCCGGCGGCCTCACCCGGTACCCGGCTGACCGTCGCGCCCCCGGCCGGCGTGAGCGTCACGGCGCTCACCGCACCCGGCGCCACCTGTGACACGGCGGCGCTGACCTGCGCCCTGGGCGTGGTGCCGCCCGGCACCACCGTCCCGGTGACCGTCACCCTCACCGGCGTCACCCCCGGCGACCAGCCGGTGGAGTGGTCGGTCACCGGCACCGTCCTCGACCCCCGCCCCAGCGACAACGCCGACCGCACCGTGGTGCCGGTGCGCGAGGCACCCGTACCCCCGACGCCGAAGCCCACCCCCACCCCGGCCCCGCCGACCCCGACCCCGACGCCCACGCCGCAGCCGGAACCGCCCGCACCCCCGGCCGGCCCCGGGGTGCGCGTCACGGCGCAGCCCAACCCCGGCTACGTGGGCGGCCGCGTCGTCGTCACCTACACCGTCCGCAACGGCCGCAACGCCCTGGCCACCGGCCTGCGGCTGCGCATCGGCCTCCCCGAGGGCGTGCCCCACGACGGGCCGCCGCCGGGCTGCGACCAGAGCTGGGTGTGCGCGCTGCCTGACCTGGCACCGGGCGCCCGGACCGTGCTCCAGGTCGTCCTCAACCCCGACAAGGCGCTCACCGGCCGGGTGACCGGCAACCTCACCACGACCGGCACCGACGCCGATCTCGGCGACAACACCGCCGAGCAGCAGCTGCGCATCCTCCAGCCGCGCATCGTCGCGGTTCCGCCGATCGGCAAGCCCGGCTTCGTCACCTCCGTACGGGGCGAGGACTTCCCGCCCGGCGCGCCGGTGCGGTTCACGTGGAAGCCGGGCATCACGGCAGCGGCGGCACCGACCTTGCCGCGGCGCGACGGCACGTTCATCGGCCAGCTGCTGATCCTCGCCAAGGACCAGACCGGCCCCCGTGTCATCATCGCGAGCGGCCCCGGATTCTCCCCGGTGCAGACCGAGTTCCTCGTGGTCAGCGGCACGGTGCAGCCGCCCGACGAGCTGACCCGCCGGTGATCCACGAGGTCGACGAGGGGCTGCGCCGGCTGCTGGCGGAGTCCGGTCTGGAGGCGTCGGGCGTCGAGGTGGTGTTCGACGCGCCGACGCGTGACTGGGCGGCGCGCCGCAGCGCGCCCACGGTCTGCGTGTTCCTGTACGACATCCGCGAGGACCACACCCGGCGCGGCAGCGGCGCGGGCGAGGTGTACGACGAGGACGGGTTCGTCGTCGCGCGCCGCACCCCGCCCCGCTGGTTCGAGCTGACGTACCTGGTCACCGCGTGGGCGAGCAGACCACAGGACGAGCACCGGCTGCTCTCGCAGGTGCTGGCCTGCCTCGTTTCCACCGACACGCTGCCCCCGCGACTGCTGGGTGGCACGCTCGCCGAACTCGGCCTGCTGGTGGACGTGGACGCGGGGGGCACCGGGATGGACGCACCGGCCGCCTCCGACGTGTGGTCGGCGCTGGGCGGCGAGCTGAAGCCGTCGCTGGGGCTGCGCGTGAAGGCACCGCTGGCCGGCATCAGCAGGGTCACGGCCCCGCCGGTCACCGAGGGGCTCGTCGTACGCTCCGTGCCGCAGGCCGAACCGGACGGGACCGAGAACGCGCGCCGCCTGCGCTACGTCGAACTGAGCGAGCCGGGACCGGAGGGCTTCGGCGGCTCCCGCGAGCGGCCGAAGGCTCCCGCGCGCCGCCGGCGAGGAGAACGGCAGCCGTGACGCAGACCATCCAGCCCACGCCCGTACCCCCGGCCCCGGACCCGGACCCGGCCGACACGACCCCGTACCTGTGGACCCGGCTCCAGATCGTCGAGGAGCGGGTGCGGCAGGCCGTGGCGCTGCGGCGCGCCGTCGATCCCGACCCGGACGACCCCTACCGGGGCCAGTACCTCGCCCCCGCGGCGGCCGCCCGCATCCTGGACGCACCGCACGACGCCGCCCTGCCCCCGCTCGGACCGGCCGGCCCCCCGCCCGGCTCGCCGCTCGATGTCCTCGCCACGCGCTTCGCGCTGGCGCCGCTCGACCTGGACCTGCTCCTGGTCGCCCTGGCGCCGGACCTGGACGCCCGCTTCGAACAGCTCTACGGCTACCTCAACGACGACCTGACCCGCCGTCGGCCCACCGTCGGCCTCGCCCTCGAACTGTGCGGCCGCACCGGCGCGGCGGCCGCGAGGTTCCGGCTCTCCCCCGCCGCACCGCTCGTCGCGGGCGGTCTGCTGGAGGTCACCGAGCCCGAACGGCCGCCCCTGTCACGGGTGCTGGCCGTCCCGGACCGGGTCACCGCCCACCTGCTCGGCGACACCTCGCCCGACCCGCGGCTGGCCGGCGTGCTCGGCGAGGCCGCCGACGACCCGGCCGTCGACCCGGCCGAACTGCACCGGGCCGTCGCCGCGGCCGGCAGCGGCACCGGCCATGTCCACCTGCGGGGCAGCGGCGATCCCGTGGGCCTGGCCGCCGCCGCGCTGCGCGCGTGCGGGCTGAGCCCCCTGGCCCTGGACGCCGCGGCACTGGCCCACCACACCCGTAGCGTGCCCGAACTGGCCCGCGCCGCCGCCCGCGAGGCCCGCCTGACGGGCGCCGGTGTGCTGCTCGGGCCGGTGGAGGAACTGTCCGACAAGCCCGACGAGCGGGCCCGCGTACTGCGCACGCTGTGCACGGTGCTGCGCGGCATCCCCCTGTTCACGTACGGAGCGGGCGGCTGGGAACCCGCCTGGGCGGCCGACACCCCCGTCACCCTGACGGTGGCGGCCCCCTCCCCCGACCGGCACGTCGTGCGCTGGCGGCACGCGCTGGAGCGGGCCGCCGGGGAGCACGGCGCGGCCGGGGAGACCGACGCGCTCGCCCGGTCCGTGTCCGCGCACCGCCTCGACGCCGGGCAGCTGCGGCGCGCCGCCGACACCGCGGTGCGCACGGCCGCACTCGACGGCCGCCCGGTCTCCCCCGGCGACCTGCGGACCGCCGTACGGGCCCAGAACGGCGCGGGCCTCGCCCGCCTCGCCCGCCGGGTGGAGCCCGCGGTCGGCTGGGACGACCTGGTGCTGCCCGCCCCCACCCACCGCCGGCTGCGTGAACTCGCGGTGCGCGCCCGCCACCGCGACCAGGTGCTCGGGCAGTGGGGCATGCGGCCCGGCGGCGGGCGCGGGCGCGGGGTGATCGCGCTGTTCGCGGGTTCCTCCGGCACCGGAAAGACCATGTCCGCCGAGGTGGTGGCGGCCGACCTGGGCATGGACCTGTACGTGGTGGACCTGTCCACCGTCGTGGACAAGTACGTCGGCGAGACCGAGAAGAACCTGGAGCGGATCTTCACCGAGGCCTCGGCCGTCAACGCGGTGCTGCTGTTCGACGAGGCCGACGCGATCTTCGGCAAGCGCTCGGAGGTGAAGGACTCCCACGACAAGCACGCCAACATGGAGTCGGCCTACCTGCTCCAGCGGATGGAGTCCTTCGACGGCATCGCCATCCTGACCACCAACCTGCGGGCCAACCTCGACGAGGCGTTCACCCGCCGCCTGGACGTGGTCGCGGACTTCCCGGTACCCGACGCAACCCAGCGCCTGGCCCTGTGGGAGCGGTGCCTGGGCGACCGGCTGCCCCGGGCCGGCGACCTCGATCTCGCCTTCTGCGCGGACCGGTTCGAACTGGCCGGAGGCTCGATCCGGGCCTGCGCGGTGACCGCCGCCTACTTCGCGGCCGCATCGGGTGAGCCGCTGACCATGCCCCAGGTGGTGACGGCGGTCGCCCAGGAGTACCGCAAGCTCGGCCGGCTGCTCCTGGAGGGCGAGTTCGGGCCGTACGTGGACCAGGTCACGCACGTGTGAGCAGCGCGGCGGACCGGCCGGGCGTGCTGCCTGGCCGGTCCGGCGGGGCCGACCAGGAGGGCAGCGCACTTGCCCCCGGCCAGGTCCGATTGCCCCTGCCGCCGGTGACGCCCGCCGGAAAGGCTGTGGACAGACCTGATTTCAAAGCCGTAACGCGAAGGAGCGAGCATGCCGACGTACCTCACCCCGGGCGTGTACGTGGAGGAGGTGCAGTCCGGTGCTCGCCCGATCGAAGGGGTCGGCACCGCCGTCGCCGCGTTCGTCGGGTTCGCCCAGAGCGGCCCGTTCCACGAGCCCACCCTGGTCACCAACTGGGACCAGTACAGCCAGCACTTCGGCGGCTTCACCGAGGGCACCTATCTGCCCCACGCGGTCTACGGGTACTTCGCCAACGGCGGCGGCGCCGCGTACGTCGTCCGCATCGGCGGGTCCGGCCAGGACGCCTCCGCACCGGCCGCCACCGGCGGACGCCCCCTGACCCGCGCGGCGGAGCCGGCCGAGCTCGGCGGCTTCCTGGTCGCGGCCCGGCCCGGCGTCACCGGCGTATCCGTGGAGATCGCCGACGCGGACGGCGAGAACCCGCCCGAGGACCGCTTCAAGGTCCTGGTCCGCCAGGGCGAGCAGGTGGCCGAGACCTACGAGGTGTCCGCCCGCAAGGGCGTCAAGGGCTACCTGGTCACCCAGGCCCGCGCCTCGAAGCTGATCGAGGTCACCGAGCAGCGGGGCGCGAGCCAGACCCGGCCCGCCGCCCAGACCGTGGCCCTGTCCGACGCCCCGGCCGCGCCCGCTCCGGCCGGCCACGGCGACGTGTCCCGGCTCGACCCGGCCGAGTACGTCGGCGACGCGGCCGCCCGTACCGGGTTCGCCGGCCTGGAGACCATCGACGAGATCACCATGGTCGCGGTGCCGGACCTGATGAGCGCCTACCAGCGCGGCGACATCGACGCCGAGGGCGTACGCACCGTGCAGCTCGCGGTGATCTCGCACTGCGAGCAGATGGGCGACCGGGTGGCCGTCCTGGACACCCCGCCCGGCCTCTCCGCGCAGCAGGTGCGCACCTGGCGCAACGACGAGGCGGGCTACGACTCCCGCTACGCCACCCTCTACTACCCGTGGGTGCGGGTCTTCGACCCGGCCGCCGGGCACAACACGACCGTCCCGCCGAGCGGCCACGTCGCCGGCGTGTGGGCGCGCAGCGACGCCGAGCGCGGTGTGCACAAGGCTCCCGCCAACGAGGTGATCCGCGGCGCGGTGGACCTGGAACTGCGCCTGAGCAAGGGCGAGCAGGACCTGCTCAACCCGATCGGCGTGAACTGCGTACGGGCCTTCCCCGGCCGGGGCATCCGGATCTGGGGCGCCCGCACCCTCTCCTCCGATCCGGCCTGGCGCTACTTGAACGTGCGCCGCCTCTTCAACTACCTGGAGGAGTCCATCCTCCTGGGCACCCAGTGGGTGGTCTTCGAGCCGAACGACGACCGGCTCTGGTCGAGCATCCGGCGCAACGTCACCGCGTTCCTGACCGAGGAGTGGCGTCGTGGCGCGCTGTTCGGCCGCACGGCGGCTGAGGCGTTCTACGTCAAGTGCGACCGGGACAACAACCCGCAGGAGTCGATCGACCAGGGCCGCGTGGTCTGTGAGATCGGCGTGTCGCCGGTCAAGCCCGCCGAGTTCGTGGTCTTCCGGCTGGCTCAGTTCTCCGACAGCACCAGCCTCATCGACGAGTGACCCTCCGGGGCAGCAAGGAAAGGTGAACGACAGTCATGGCAGAGGGCGATGCTCTTTCCACCCATATCTTCGGCGTACAGCTCGGTGGTTACCTGGTCGAATCGATCCAGGAGATCAGCGGCCTGACCGTCGAGGAAGAGGTCGTCGAGGTCCGCCAGGTCAGCGCGGAGGGCAAGCAGATCATCCGCAAGCAGCCCGGCGCCCGCCAGGCGGGTGAGGTCACGATCACCCGGGGACTCGACAAGAGCAGCGAGTTCACCAAGTGGATCAAGGAGACCCTGAACAACGGGGCCGTCGACACCGCTCGGCAGAACCTCACCATCGAGATCAAGGACTCCACGGGCGCGACCGTCCGCCGCATCCAGCTGATGCAGGGCTGGGCCTCCAAGTGGGAGGGCCCCTCCCTCAAGGCCGGCGAGTCCGCGGCGGCCACCGAGTCCGTGACCATCGTGTTCGAGGAGATCATCGTCGAATGAGACGTCGTACGGTGACGGCGGGCAACCTGGAGGAGATCCTCCAGGTCACGGCGCCCACGACGGCCCCGGAGCAGGCGGCGGCACCCCCGGCCGCCGCCGCTCCGGCGGCGCGCGAGGACCACGGGCTGCGCACCGAGTTCGAGTTCGAGCTGCCGCGCGGGTACGTGGACGAGGCGGGCACGGTGCACCGGCACGGCGCGATGCGCCTGGCCACCGCCCGCGACGAGCTGCGCCCCCAGATCGATCTGCGGGTCAAGGAGAACCCGGCGTACCTGAGCGTGGTGCTGCTCAGCCAGGTGATCACCCGGCTCGGCGCCATCACCGACGTGCACGCCGGGATCGTGGAGCGGATGTACGCGACCGACGTCGCGTTCCTCCAGGACTTCTACCGGCGCGTCAACAGCGAGGGGCACACCCGCGCGGCGGTGACCTGCCCGCACTGCGAAGGCGGCTTCGAGGTCGACCTGTCCGGTGGGCGCCTGGGGGAATCGTGACGTACGCCCTCCCCCGGCTCAAGGAGGAGATCGCGTACATCGCCTACCACTTCCACTGGCGGCGCGACGAGATCCTCGACCTGACCCACGGCGAGCGCCAGGAGTGGGTCACCGAGATAGCTCGTATCAACACCCGTGTGAACGAAGGCGGTTGAGCACATGGCATGGCGGGACAGGCTGCGTCGGCGCGCCGCCGTGCCGGACGCCGCGACGACCGACCCGGGTGCGGCGAACTCCGGCGGCGCCGCCGCCGCACGGGAGGTGGGCGTACCCGGCGACTGGGACGGCGGCTGGCGCATGACGTCGCCGCCCGGACTGACCGTGTCCCGCGCGCCGATGGGTGTCAGCGACGGACTCGCCTTCCGGTCGGGCCTGGCCGCCTGGCGGGATCCGTCGTTCGACACCGGGCTCGCCCACGCCCTCCTGCCGTCCGCCCCGGCCGGTCTCGTACGCGGGGTCGCCCGCCCCGCCACCGCACGCCCCACCCACAGCGGCGGCGGCCCGCTGCTGCTGCGGGCGCTGCGGCGCCCGTACGAGGCGGACGCCGCGCCCGGGTCGGAGGAGCCGTTCGAGCACGTACGGTCCTCGTCGTCCGGTCCGGGCCGGGGTCCGGGTCCGGGTCCGGGTCCGGCTGCACCGCGGAAGAGCGCCACCCCGCAGGGGCGCGACCTCCCGCAGATCTCGCGCCGTGTACGCCCCGGCGCCCCGTCGTCCGGCGCCTCCTCGTCCGGCGCCTCCCCCTCCGGCGCGCCTTCGCCGAGCGGGCCGTCGTCCCGTCCGGGTCCCTCGGGTACGCGTACCCCGGCCCCGGATCCGGCCCCGGATCCGCAGGCGTCCGAACCGGGCGCCGTCCCACCGTCCCCCGGCGGCGAGCGCTCGCGCAGCCATGGCGTCGGCGCACCCGGCCCGGTCGTCGCGCGTGCCACCGCCCCCGGCGGCGCGCGGGAGCTCCGCTCCCCGGCCGACACGGCGACCGATACCCGTGGCCTCACCTCCACGCACTCCGCGGCCGTGCTCGGTACGCCCGCTCCCGCTGTGCAGCGGGCCGTGTCCCCGGCCGCGCCCGGCCATGCACCGACGCCTGCGCGGTTCCCGCTGATCCGCCGTATCGCGGTGGTCCCCGACGCATCCGCCGCAGGTGCCCCGGCCACTCGGGGAGCGGCTGCTGCCGGGCGTGCTGCCGCGTCCCCGTCCGGCCCGCCCGTCCAGCGGGCCGCGGCGCGCACCTCCGCATCCGTCGGAACCTCTGGCTCCGCGGGGCCCGCCTCCACCTCCGTCCCGGAGGTCACGGGCACCACCGGCACCACCGGCACCACCGGCACGACCGTGGTCCAGCCGCGCGCCGTCGGCCGCACGCTGACCGTCGCCCGGGTCCCTGCTGCCACGCCCCGGCGCCGCGTGTCCGTCGTACGTCCCCCCGAGACACCGCGCCCCGCCCCCGAGCAGACGGCTCCGGAAACGCCCGTACAGCGTGCGGCAGCCCGCGCACCGCTCGGCGCGCCCGTCACGGAACTGCCGTCCACGGCCACGCCGTCGGGCCGCCCCGCAGCGGCGGCTCCCGACTCCGCGCCCGCCCCTGCGATGCCCATGGTCCAGCGCCAGGCAGGACCCGCGGCCGAGAGCCCGGCCCCGGGACCGGTCGTACCCACGACCACGACCACGCCCACGGCCGGCTCCGAGACGCCGGTTCAGCGGGTGCGGGGCCGCGCACCGCTCGGGGCGCCCCTCACCGAACTGCCGCCCACGGCCACGCCGTCGGGCCGCCCCGCAGCGGCGGCCCCCGACTCCGCGCCCGCCCCGGCGATGCCGATGGTCCAGCGTCAGGCGGAAGCCGCGGCCGAGCGTCCGGCCCCGGGACCGTCCACCCCCCGCGTGCGCTCCGGCCTGGGGGCGCCCCTGCCCGCACTGCCGCCGAGCGCCGCCGTGCCCACTCCCCCGTCGTCCGGGTCCCGAGCGGCGCGTCCCCCCGCGCCCGCCGCCCCCGCCGACGTCCAGCGCGCGCCCGCGCCCACGGACTCCGCGCGGCCCCAGGCGCCCTCCGTCCACGCGCCTCTGCTGGGCGCGGGCAACGTGGAGCGCCGTACCGCCGGACCCTCCGCCGGACCCTCCGCCGCGACCACCCCCGCGCCCGGCGGCCCGGCCGGTGCTCCCCCGCTCGTCCAGCGGGCCGCCACCGCCTCGCCGGACCTCCCGACCCCGCAGAGCACTGCTCCTGCCATGCCCGCCGGATCACGGCGTACCGAGAAGTCGTCACCGGCCCGGAGCACACGCCCGGGCCCGGGAACCCCGCACCACACCCGCGGCGCCGAGGCAGCGCGCTCGGCGCCCCGGACCCTCCAACTCCTCGCGGCACGGCCCCTGGCCCTCGGCACCCGTGACATGGGGAGCGCGGCCGCCCCCGTTCCCCGCCCGGCAAGCCGTCCCGTGGTCGCGGCACGCTGGGCCGTCCCGTCCACCGCGCCGCAGCAGGTCCAGCGGGCCGCGGACGGGCCGCGGGGAACGTCCTCGCCGACCCCCGCGACGCGTACCCCCGCCCCGGCGTCCCCGGCCTCCCCGGGCCACGGCCAGCGTCCCGCACGCGCCGTGCGCCCGGCGCCCGCGCCGGCCGCCGCCCGGGTCGCGGCCACCCCGCTGCCCGTGTCGGGACCGTACGCGCCGCCGCTCGTGGTCCAGCCGTCCGTGGCGGCCACGTCTTCGGCGCAGCCCGTTCCCGTGGTGCGGCCCAGGACATCGGCCCCTGCCATCAGCCCGGCAGCGACCAGTCCCGCCCCACCGGCGAGCGGACCCCACCGGGCGAGCACGCCACCGGTGCAGCGCGACACGGGTGGCAGCCGGGGCACCACCCCCGGGCGGCCGGCGTCCAGACCGCCGGGCCCGCGCCCCGCGGCGGCGGGCGCCCGGCCCCGGCCAAGGGGACCACCGCGGCCGGCCGGCACGAGAGTTCGCGCGATGCGGCGCCGCAGGTCGCCGACGCCGACTTGGACGACCTGGCCCGCCGCCTGCTGGATCCGGTCGCCCGTCTGCTCCGTACCGAGTTGCGGCGCGGCCGGGAACGCGCGGGCAGGCCCTTCGACGGGCGCCGCTGACAACACCGAGCACGCTGAGCACGCCGCGCACGCCGAGCACGCTGAGAACACGGACGAACGAGAAACGGACGACGGACCGATGACGGACAACATCTTCGCGACAAGCGTGTTCTTCCGGCTGGCGATCGGCGGCAACGACCTGGGCGCCTTCCACACCTGCTCCGGCATGGGCGCCGAGGTCGAGATGGAGAGCTACGCCGAGGGCGGCAACAACGGCTTCACCTGGCAGCTCCCGGGGCGCGTGAGCTGGTCGAACATCACCCTCACCCGGCCCGTCACCGCCGACACGGCGAAGATCGGCCGCTGGCTGGACGAGACGCTGCGGCGGGTCGAGCCCAAGGACGGCGAGATCGTGGCACTGCGGCCCGATCTGAGCCGGATCATCAGCTGGCAGGTGTTCGGGATCGTCCCGGTGCGATGGCAGGGGCCGTCCTTCGACCCCGCCAACTCCGAAGCGGCGGTGGAGAGCTTGGAGATCGCCCACGCGGGTCTGCTGCCCTCCTGACCACCCGGCCGCCCAGCTCATCCCCCGTTCGTCCGCTTCGTCGTCACCGCTCCGGAAGGGAGTCCACGCCATGGCCTCATCGGCACGCGCCAGCCGCGCCAGGGCCCAGCTCACCCTCAAAGAGCCCCCGACCTCGGTCGGCGCCAAGCCCGGCGGGACGATCGCGAAGCTCAACCTCCAGTTCAACCCCTCGACCCTGCAGCTCGGCAAAACCACCGAGTGGCGGCGGTCCCCGTCCCGGATGGCGGGGCAGTCGGCGCTGCCCGAGTTCGTGGGCAGCGGGCCGCGAACCCTGAGCCTGGAGGTGTTCCTCGACGCCACCGCCACCCACGACAACTCGGTGGAGCAGGCGGTGGAGAAGCTGATGAAGGCGTGCGTGCCGACGCCGGCCAGCCTCGGCCGCAAGAAGCCGGCGAGCCCCTGGGTCCGCTTCGAGTGGGGCAGCGCGCGCACGACGTCGTTCGACGGGGTCCTGTCGAACCTGTCGGTGTCGTACACGCTCTTCGACGTGGACGGCAAGCCGCTGCGGGCCACCTGCTCGCTGTCCATCGAGGAGGCGAGCGTCGACCCGGCCGGCCAGAACCCGACCTCCGGGGCACGCACCGCCCGCAGCACGCACATCGTGGTGGCGGGCGACAGTCTGGCGATGCTGGCCTGGCACGAGTACGGCGACGCGACGGCCTGGCGGGTCATCGCGGAGGCCAACCGCATCGACGACCCGATGGCGCTCGTCCCCGGCACCGAGCTCGTGGTGCCGGCCCTGCGGGACCGCGACGACGAGGAGGAGCAGCGGTGAGCGGATCCGAGCCCGGGGGCCGGTCGTTCGCGGCCGACCCGATCGTGGAGGCACCCGGCGAACTGCCGCAGATCTGGGCGGCGCAGCTGGTGAGCTGTGTGGTGGACGAGAACGTGGGCCTGCCGGACACGGCGCTGCTCACCTACCGCGACCCCGACCACGAGTTCCTGCGCGCCACCGGCATCACCATCGGCTCCCCGCTGCGGGTGTCGGTGATGACCGTGAAGGGGCAGGCGCGGGAACGGCTGTTCAACGGCGAGGTCACGGCCCTGGAGATCGACCGGGACCGCACCGGCTCGTTCACCGTCGTACGGGCCTACTCCAAGGCGCACCGCCTCCAGCGCGGCCGCAAGGTCGTGGCGTACCGGAACATGACGGCCGCCGCGATCGTCCGCAAGGTGGCCGCGGGCGCCGGACTGGCCGTCGGGAAGGTGGAGGCCGCGCCGGTGACGTACAAGCAGCTGTCCCAGGCGAACGTCTCCGACTGGGACTTCCTGCAGTTCCTCGCGGGCGAGAGCGGCGCGCAGGTGCGCGTCGACGACAAGGGGCTGCTCCAGTTCACCAAGCCCGTGAAGGCCTCCGGGGCGCCCGCCCCGTCGACTTCGTCGACGCGCAATCCGATGGTCTTGGAGTACGGGCGGAACCTCCTTGCCCTGCGCGCGTCGCTGTCGGCCGCCGACGGCGCCTCGAAGGTGCAGGTGCGCGGCTGGGACGTGACCACCAAGCGGCCGCTGGTCGCCGAGCAGCCGTCCGTGGTCAGCGACACGGTGGTACCGGGCCTCAGCCCCCAGTTCGCGGCCCGGTTCGGGAAGTCGGCCGTGGCCGTCACCGACACGCCCTACCGCACGCAGGCCGAGACCACGGCGGTCGCGAAGGCGGCGGCGGACCAGGTCAGCGCCGGTTTCGGCGAGCTGGAGGCGGTGGCCGAGGGGAACCCGATGCTGCGGGCGGGCAAGCCGGTGGCGCTCGGCAACGTGGGGCAGGCGTTCTCCGGCCGGTACACGGCGACGGCCGTGCAGCACGTCCTGGAGCCGCACGGCGGCTACCGCACCACCGTGTGGGTCAGCGCCAGCCCGGACCGCTCCCTGACCGGCCTGGTGACCGGCGCCAACGCGCCGGGACGCGGCCCGCGCATCCCCGGTCTGGCGATCGGCGTGGTGACGGACGTGCGCGAGCCGAACGGCTCCCAACGCGGCGCGGTGCGCCTGAAGTTCCCCTGGCTGGACGACACGTACGTCACCGACTGGGTGCGCACCGTCCAGTGGGGCGGCAAGGGCGGCGGCGGCGTGGTGAGCCCCGAGGTCAACGACGAGGTGCTGGTCGGGTTCGAGCAGGGGCTGCTCGACAGTCCGTACGTCATCGGCGGGCTCTACAACGGCGTGGACCAGCCGTCACCGCACGACGTGCCGCTGATCGACAAGACCAGCGGCAAGGTCAACCGCCGCTCGGTGGTGTCGCGTTCGGGCCACCGCGTGGAGCTGCTGGACGCGGCGGCGCCGGGCCCCTCCGGGCTGCGGCTGGTGACCGGGGACGAACGGCTCGAGGTACGCATGGACGACCGCCGAGACCGGATCGAGCTCACCGTGTACGCGGGGCGGAACCGTCCGCTGACCTCCGTCCTCATGGACAAGAACGGCATCACGCTGGACGCCGGGCAGGGCACCGTGAAGGTGTCCGGCCGTCAGGTGGACATCGACGGAACCGCCGGGGTCAGCATCGGCGGCCGGTCGGTTCGGGTGAACGGAACCTCGGACGTCACCGTCAACGGCGGCCTGCTCGCCGTCCTCAAGGCCCGGCTCATCCGGATCAACTGACACCCCCCTCCCCCACCTGCCGCCACGACCGCCTTCCCCGAGGAGCATCCGATGCCAGCCGCAGCCCGTACCGGCGACCCCACCAACCACGGTGGCCGGATCGCCACGCCGCCGCCCGGCGCCGCCGCGGCGGTGGCGACGGTGCTGATCGGCGGGCAGCCCGCCGCCGTCGTGGGCAGCCTGCACGTCTGCCCGGTCCCGCCGCACGCGGCGACGGGCCCGGCCAACGTGATCCTGCCCAATCCGGCCGGCCTCGCCGCGGGCGCGGTGCTCATCGGCGGACTGCCCGCCGCCCGGGCCCGTGACCAGACCGCGTGCGGCGCGATGGTCCTGACCGGCGCCATGAACGTCCTGATCGGGGGCGTGTGATGAGCGAGCGGTTCATCGGACGCGGCTGGGCGTTCCCCCTGCGCGTCGGGCCGACCGGCGGGATCGCCATGGTCGAGCGGGAGCGGGAGCTGGAGGAGGCCATCCGGCTGGTCCTGGGCACCGCGCCCGGCGAGCGGCCGATGCGGCCCGAGTTCGGCTGCGGCATCCACGAGTACGTCTTCGCCCCCGGCGACGGCGACACCGCCGGCCGGGTCGCCCAGCAGGTCCGCGAGGCCCTGGAGCGGTGGGAGCCCCGGATCGCGGTCGACGAGGTCGTCGTGGCCTTCGACTCCGTGGAGGCGGGCACCCTCTACATCGATGTGCACTACACGGTGCGCACCACCAACGACCGGCGCAACCTGGTCTTCCCCTTCTACACGATCCCCTCCGAGGAGGGGGCCGAGGAAATGGTCGCGGACTGATGGCCCTGCCCTCCCCCAACCTGGACGACCGACGGTTCCAGCAGCTCGTCGACGAGGCGAAGCGGTACGTGCAGCAGCGCGCCCCGGAGTGGACCGACCACAACGTCTCCGACCCGGGCGTCACCCTGATCGAGACGTTCGCCTATCTCGTGGACCAGCTGCTGTACCGGCTGAACCGGGTTCCGGACAAGAACTACCTGGCGTTCCTGGACCTGTTGGGCATCCAGCTGTACCCGCCCTCGGCCGCCGTCGCCGACGTCGACTTCTGGCTGTCGGCTCCGCAGCCCGAGACGGTGACGCTGCCCGCGGGCACCGAGGTGACGACCGCGGCCGGCGAGACCGATCCCCACACCGATACCGAGGCCGTGGTCTTCGCCACCACCGGCGATCTGCGGATCGTGCCGAGCGAGTTGACGCGCC
Organism: Streptomyces sp. NBC_01546; assembly: GCF_045208355.1. Classification (NCBI taxonomy): domain Bacteria; kingdom Bacillati; phylum Actinomycetota; class Actinomycetes; order Kitasatosporales; family Streptomycetaceae; genus Streptomyces; species Streptomyces sp. NBC_01546. The sequence goes on along the minus strand of NZ_CP109379.1, from coordinate 4,639,867 downwards.
TGGTCACCGCGCCCCGCACCGGTGACCTGACCGACCGGACCGGTGCGCTCGCCGAGGGCCGCGACATACCGTGCTTCCAGGCGACGCCCGAGCCCGGCGACGCGCTGCTGTTCGGCCTGCCGACCGCGGTGCCGCGCTGCGTGGTCGCGGTGCGCCTCGACAGCCGCGTCGAGGGTGTGGGTGTCGACCCGCGCCAGCCCCCGCTGGTGTGGGAGGCGTGGGACGGCGGCCGGTGGCAGCGCTGCGAGACCGGCGACGACAGCACCGGCGGTCTGAACCGGCCCGGTGAGGTCATCGTGTACGTACCGGCCGGGCACACCGCGTCGCTGATCAGCGGGACCCGCGCGGGCTGGCTGCGCTGCCGGGTCACCGAGCCGGAGCCCGGCCAGCCGTTCTACTCGGAGTCCCCGACCGTGCGCGAGGCCGCCGTCTTCACCGTCGGCGGCACGATGGCCGTGGAGCACGCCGAGCGGGTGACCGACGTACCGCTCGGCGCGTCGGAGGGGGTGGCGGGGCAGACGTTCCGGCTCGGCCGCCCGCCCGTGCTGCTCGACGGGGAGCCCCCGGTCGTGGAGGTGTCCTCCCCCGAGGGGTGGCAGCGCTGGGACGTGGTGGAGCACTTCGGCCGCTCGGCGCCCGACGACCGGCACGTGCGCGTGGACGCCACCACCGGCGAGTTCACGTTCCCTCCGGTCCTGCGCGAGGCCGACGGCACCCTGCGCCCCTGCGGCGCCGTACCGCCCAAGGGTTCCCAGGTCCGCGTGGCCCGCTACCGCACCGGGGGCGGCCCGGCGGGCAACGTCTCCCGCGGCGCCATCTCCGTACTGCGCAGCTCCGTCCCGTACGTCGCCCGGGTCACCAACCGGGAGGCGGCGCGCGGCGGTGTCGCCGGGGAGACGATCGACAACGCCAAGCTGCGGGCGCCGGAGACGCTGCGCATGCAGGAGCGCGCGGTGACCGCCGAGGACTACGAGATCATCGCCCGCCAGGCGGCGCCCTCGGTGCGCCGGGTCCGCTGTCTGCCCGCCACGGGCGGCGAGGCCGGCGCGGTACGGGTCCTGGTGGTGCCGGACGCGGTGGCCGACGAGGGCGACCGGCTCCGCTTCGAGCAGCTGATCCCCTCCGACCAGGTGCTCACCGCGATCACCACCACCCTCGACGAACGGCGCCTGATCGGCACGCGCCTCGTCGTGGAGCCGCCCGTCTACCAGGGCGTCACCGTGGTCGCCCGGCTGTCGGCGCCCGCCGGGGACGCGGACCGGGTGCGCGACGCGGCGCTCGCCGCGCTGTTCCGCCACCTCAACCCGTTGCGCGGCGGGCCCGACGGCGCCGGCTGGCCGTTCGGCCGGCCCGTGCAGTACGGCGAGGTGTTCGGCGTACTGCAACGCGCCATCGGAGACGTGCTGGTGGAGGAGATCCGGATGTTCGCCGCCGACCCGATCACGGGGCGGCGCGGTGCCCCGGTCGACCGGATCGACATCGGCGCGGGCGCGCTGGTCTTCTCCTACCAGCACCAGGTGGTCGTGACGGCCCCGGAGCCGGAGGTCCGCGGATGAGCCGGGCCGCCGTCCCCGGCCTGCCCAGCCGGCACCCGATCGGCGCGCAGCTGCCCGCGCTGTACGCCGACGACGACTTCGCCCAGCGGTTCACGGCGGGGCTGGACACGGTCCTGGCCCCGGTGTTCACGACCCTCGACAACCTGCCCTCCTACCTCGATCCCCGGCTGGCCCCGGCCGACTTCCTGTCCTGGCTGGCCTCCTGGGTGGGCGGTGTCGACGACCCCCGCTGGCCGGTCGAACTGCGGCGCGAGGCGGTGGCCCGCGCGGTGGAACTGCACCGATGGCGCGGCACCCGGCGCGGCCTGACCGAGGCCCTGCGCCTGGTGCTGGGCGTGTCCGCCGAGGTCAGCGGGGACGGCGGTGCCAGTTGGTCCCGTACGGGCGGCGGCGAGCTGCCCCCTCCCCCGGCCGACGAGGTGCTGGTACGGGTGTGGCCGCACCGCGAGGGAGGGGCGTACGAGGTGGACGCGGACCGGGTCCGCTCGCTCGTCCGCACCCTGTGCCCTGTCCACACGGTCTGTCGGGTGGAGGTCCTGTCCGGGCCGCCCGCGGGTGAAGGGAGGTGACGGCGTTGCGTGCGTGTCCCGTGTGCGGTGCGTCCAATGGTGTGACGGACGACTTCTGCGGCAACTGCGGTGCCTACCTGGGCTGGTCGGAAGACACCACCCCGACCACCCCCCGGGCCACGGCCCCGGAACGGGCGGAATCCCCGCCGCCCGCCGCCCGGAGCGCCGACGGCGCCACCGAGGCAACTCCAGCCCCGCCTGGGGGTCCCCCCGGACGGAGTCTGGGGGAGTTTGAGGCACCGGGCGCGGGGCGGAGCCCCGACACCCAGCCGCGCACGACCCCCGCCACTGTGCCGCCCGCCGCCGCCGTACCGCCCGCCGCCCCGGAGGCATCGGCCCCGCAGCCCGTCCAGCCCGCGAAGGCCGTCGCGCCGCGCCCGGTCGTGCGTCCCGCCGCGGTGAACGACGACGTGGCCGGGGTGCCGTGTCCCTCCTGCGGCACTCCCAACCCGCCGGACCGCCGCTTCTGCCGCCGCTGCGCGGCGCCGCTGACGCCCGGCACCGCACCGGCTCCCCTGCCGTGGTGGCGGACGGTCTGGCCGTTCCGCCGCCGCACACGGGCGGGCTCGGGCCGGATGGTGCGCTTCCTGGTGATCCTGGCCGTGGTGCTGGCCCTGTGCGCGGCCGGTTTCCTGATGCTGCCGGCCGGACGCCACCTGATCGAGGACACCCGGGACAAGCTCGGCAAGGCCAAGGCGGTGACCGCGGCCCGCGTCGAGGCGAGCGCCGAGCTGCCCGGGCACCCGGTGAGCCACGCCACGGACGGGCTCAGCAACCGCTACTGGGGCGCGCCCGGCCCCGGTGCCTCGGTGACCTACACCTTCACCAAGCCGTTCCGCCTGGTCGACGTGATCATCACCAACGGCGCCTCGTCCTCGCCGGAGGACTACGCGAAACAGGGACGGGCGCTCCAGATCGACATGGAAGTGACGTCGCGGGACGGCCGGCAGGTCCGCAAGAAGCTCACCCTGAGCGACAAGCCCGGTCCACAGACCTTCCCCACGGGCATCAGCGACGCCACGACGATCCGGCTGACCCTCGACGCCCCCGCCGGGTTGACGGCTCCGGACCGCCATCTCGCCCTGGCGGAGGTGGAGTTCTTCCAGCGGAGCTGACGGCCCGGCGAATCACGCGCGAGGAGCCGGCCGGCCCTGCCCTAACGGTGCAGGGCTTCGGCCATGGGTGAGGCGCCGTCGGTGACGAAGGTACGGATCGAGGCCAGGTAGGCGTCCCGGTCGACACGTCCGGCGCCGTCGGCGTCCAGCGCGTCGAACGCCGATCCGGCGTTGTCGGCCGGGTTGCCCAGCGCCTCGCGCAGCCGCGTGAACTCCGCGCGGTCCAGGGCCCCGTCCCCGTCGGTGTCGGCAAGGTCGAACAGCGACCCCAACGCCTGCCGGCAGACCTCGTCGAAGGCCTCGGCGCCCGCCCACGCCGCGTACTCCTCGAAGCTCACCTCTCCGTCGCCGTTCGCGTCCATCGACGCGAAGACCCGCTCATGGGCGGTACGGGCGACGGCGACGAGCGGGTCCTGCGCCCTCCGCCCCAGCGCCACGGCCGCACGCTCGGGGCGGGCGAGGTACTCGCGCCGGGAGATCACCCCGTCGCCGTCCACATCGAGCATGGCGAAGATATGACCCTTAGCGGTGATGGTGTCCACAAACATTCCTTTCGCGGGACTCTGAACCGACCCGCTGCCCACCCCCACCTCCCACCACACCCCCCACACGCCCCTGCGCCCCCCTCTCACCCCTTTCCGCCCCCACCTACGACCCGGCCCGTGCCCCTGTAACCCGGCACCCGGAGGACCGAGGTCGGCCTCTGGCAGCCTTGGCGCATGGAATCCGTGCTGCTGACTCCCTGGGGTGCCGGGGACTTCTGGTTGTTGGAGCGCAAGAACGAGGCCGTCATGACCCGGTACCTGGGCGGGCCGGAGCCCGCGGAGAAGCTGCACGACCGGCAGCGGCGGTACGAGGCCCTGAGTGCGCGGGAGCCCGCGGCCGGGCGGATGTTCCGGGTGGTGCTGGAGGGCTCCGGGGAGAGCGTCGGGAGCATCGGCTTCTGGGAGCGGGAGTGGCAGGGCGAGCCGGTCTACGAGGCCGGCTGGGGTGTCCTGCCCGAGTTCCAGGGGCGGGGGCTGGCCGTGGCCGCGCTGACGGAACTCCTGGCCTACGCGCGCATCCACGGCTCCCGCGACACCGTCCACGCCTTCCCGGGCACCGACCACGCGGCCTCGAACGCGGTCTGCCGCCGGGCGGGCTTCGAGTGCCTGGGTGAGGTCGACTTCGAGTACCCGCCCGGAGTCCCCCACCCCAGCTTCGACTGGTGCTACCGGCTCCGCCCCGTCACGCCGTCAGGATGATCCGGCCGCGCGTGCCCGGGGTCGTGAGGAGGGCGTGGGCCTTCTGGGCATCCGCCAGCGGGAAGGCGTCCGCGACCCGGAGGGTGAGGGCGCCCTCGTCGACGAGGGCGACCAGGCGGGCCAGGTGCCTTCCGTCCGCGGCGACCTCCTGCTCCTCGACCCGGATCCCGCGCTCCGCCGCCGGGGCGGCGCCGGGGATCAGCCCGACGTAGACCCCGCCGTCGCGGACGAAGCCCAGCGCGGGCTCCCCCAGCACGGCCGTGTCCAGGACGCCGTCCACCGGCCCGGCCGGCGCCGCGCCGCGCGGTACGAAGGCGGCCGCGCCCAGCGACCGTACGAGCTCCTCGTCCTCCGCCCCCGCCAGGGCCGTCACCACGAGGCCCGCCCGCGCCGCGAGCTGGACCGCGAGGCCGCCGACCACGCCCGCCGCGCCGGTGACGAGCAGCGTGGACCCGGGTGCGAGGCCCAGCTGGTCCACGGCGCGTGCCGCGGTGAGCCCGCCCAGCGGGAGCGCGGCCGCGGCCACGGCGTCCACGGTGGCCGGCGCGGCCGCCACGGCGGAGGCGTCGAGCACGGCGTACTCCGCATGCGTGCCCAGCGGCTTCACCGGCCCGTAGTGCAGCCCCACGACCCGGTCGCCGCGGCTCCAGCCCGTCACGTCCGCGCCGACCTCGGCGATCTCCCCCGCCACGTCCCAGCCGAGACCGAGCCGCTGCCCGGCGCCGCCGAAGACACCGGCGCGGACGGCGCCGTCCACCGGGTTCAGCCCGGCGGCCCGCACCCGGATCAGGACCTGCCCCGCCGCCGGGCGCGGCACCGGCACCTCGGCCGACTCGACCCGCTCCGGGCCGCCGAACTCGTTCACCACTACCGCCGACATCATCTGCTCGGTCATCGTCCACTCCCATTCGGTTCGTCCTCGATGAGCACTAACCTAGGGAGAGGTACTCTCTTTTCGTAAGTACGCACTTCGGGGTGCGTACCCGACCCGGAAGTGGGCACACATGGCCACCCGCACCGCCGCAGCCCTCCGCGAAGAGGCCCGCTCCGCCTACGACGCCTTCCTCAAGGAATGCCCCACCAGCCAGCTCCTGGCGCGGATCAGCGACAAGTGGGTCGGCCTCATCGTCAGCGCCCTCGGCCAGGCCGAGGACCGCTCCATGCGCTACAGCGACCTCGGGCGCAAGATCCCCGGCGTCAGCCAGAAGATGCTCACCCAGACCCTGCGCTCCCTCGAACGCGACGGACTGGTCACCCGCACCGTGACCCCCACCGTCCCCGTCCGCGTCGACTACCGGCTGACCGATCTCGGCAGCAGCCTCGGCTGCCTCCTCTCCTCCGTGAAACTCTGGGCCGAAAACCACTTCGACGAGGTCAACACCCATCGCGAGAGCTACGACCAGACCACCGCGACCCCGTAATTCGGCCGCATCCACCGCCCCGGCAGTGGCATGCTGACAGGGTGAACGGACCCGGCATTCAGCTCACCCTCGCCCCCGAACTGCGCCTGTTCGCCGCGCCCAGCCGGCGCGCCGAACGGGTACCGACCGCGACCGACGGCGCCTCCAGCCTCGGCCACGTCGTCGAATCGGCCGGCGTCCCGCTCACCGAAGTCGGCCGCCTCCTCGTCGACGGCCGCGAGGTGCCCGTCTCCTACGTGCCCCAAGACGGCCAGTCCGTCGAGGTGTTCGGGGTCGACCGCCCCCAGCAGGTCCCCGGCGCACCGCTCCGCTTCCTCCTCGACGTACACCTCGGCACCCTCGCCCGCCGCCTGCGCCTGCTCGGCGTCGACGCCGCCTACGAGAACGAGGACATCGGCGACCCGGCCCTCGCCACCCGCTCCGCCGCCGAACAGCGCGTACTGCTCTCCCGCGACCGCGGACTGCTGCGCCGCCGCGAGCTCTTCGCCGGCGCGTACGTCTACAGCGACAACCCCGACGACCAACTGCGCGACATCCTCGGCCGGTTCGCACCCGCGCTCGCCCCGTGGACCCGCTGCACCGCCTGCAACGGCCCGCTCCACGAGGCCGACAAGGACAGCGTCGGCGACCGCCTCGAACACGGCACGCACCGCTCCTACGACGTCTTCGCCCAGTGCACCGACTGCGAGCGCGTCTACTGGCGCGGCGCCCACCACGCCCGCCTGGAGCGGATCGTCGACGAGGCGGTCCTGGAATTCGGCACGGCCGACTCCGGCACCGTCTGACTCCACGCCTCGGCGGCCCGCGGGTGGCAGACTGCCGAGGCATGACCTCCGCAGTGGACACAGAGGACACGATCGACGTCGTCGTGGTCGGCGCCGGGCCCACCGGGCTGCTCCTCGCCGGTGACCTCGCCGCCGCCGGACTCTCCGTCACTCTCGTCGAAAGACGCCCCCGCACCGCCGCCAACCTCACCCGCGCCTTCGCCGTGCACGCCCGCACGCTCGAACTGCTCGACGCGCGCGGCCTCGCCGACGCACTCCTCTCCACCGGCCGGCGGATCGACCGCGTACGCCCCTTCGGAGGCATGGCTCTCTCCCTTCAACGGCTGAGCACCCGCTACCCGTTCGTACTCATCACCCCTCAATATGAGACAGAGAAACTGCTGGAGCGTCGCGCGCTGTCCACAGGCGTGGACATCCGATATGACTGCGAGCTCATCGGACTGAGCCAGGACCGGGACACCGTCACCCTCGACCTGCGCACCTCAAACGGCACCAGCACCGGCACCCGCACCACGCTCCACGCCCGCCACGCCATCGGCGCCGACGGCGTCCGCTCCACCGTCCGCACCGCCCTCGGCCTGCCCTTCCCGGGCCAGGCCGTCGTCCGCTCCATGATCCTCGCCGACGTCCGCCTGACCCGGCCCCCCGAGGACCTCCTCGCCGTCAACGGCAACGCCGACGCCTTCGGCTTCCTCGTCCCCTTCGGCGACGGCTGGTACCGCGCCATCGGCTGGCACCGCGACGGCCGCGCCCAGGACACCGACCCCGTCGGCCTCGACGAGCTGCGCGCCATCCTCCACACCGCCCTCGGCACCGACCACGGCATGCACGACCCCCGCTGGATCTCCCGCTTCCACAGCGACGAACGCCAGGTCCCCCACTACCGCTCCGGCCGCGTCTTCCTCGCCGGCGACGCCGCGCACGTCCACTCCCCCGCCGGCGGCCTCGGCATGAACACCGGCCTCCAGGACGCCGCCAACCTCTCCTGGAAACTCGCCGCCGTCCTCCACGGCCGCACCCCCGACCCCGAGGCCCTCCTCGACAGCTACCACCGCGAGCGCCACCCCGTCGGCCGCCTCGTCCTGCGCATCAGCGGCGCCCTGGTCCGCGCCGTCATGGCCACCGGCCCCGTCCGCCGCACCGCCCGGGGCCTCGGCGCCGCCGTCCTCCCCCGCATCGGCCCCGCCCGCGACCGCGCCCTCGGCCTGGTCTCCGGCATCGGGATCTCCTACCCGCCACCGCCCGGCACCCGCCGCCCCGCCGGCCGGCGCGCCCCCGACCTCGCCCTCGAGCCCGGCCCGCACGGGCAGCGGCTCTACGAGGCCCTGCGCTCCGGCGGCTTCGTCCTGGTCACCCCGCCCGGCCGGGCCACCCCGCCCGGAGCCCCGCTCACCCACGTCCACTGGCGCACGGGCCGGCGTACCACCCGAAACGCCCGTGCCGGTGCCGCCCGTACCGCCCGTACCGCCTGCGTCCTCGTACGCCCCGACGGTCACGTCGCCTGGAGCGCACCCCGGGCCACCGACGCCGAACTCACGGCAGCGGTGGCGGCCTGGCTCCTGCCCGCCGCCACCCCCGGCCGTACGGCCGGTCCCGCTCAGAAGGCGTAGGCGTCTCCGGTGTCCAGCGCCAGCACCACGTGCTCGTTGTTCGCGTGGTTCCGGTCCGTCGCACCGCCGTTCCACCAGGTGTCGACCCGCACCACCACCTCCGGCGTCCGGTCCCGCAGATCCAGCACCAGCCCGATGTGCCGCCCCCGCCCGTGCAAGGGCAGCGGCCCGGTCTCGCACACCACCTCGCGCGGCCCGACCCGCGCACAGCCCTGCGACAGCTCCTGCCGGTCCGCGAGATCGGCCGAGAGCCGCACCCGCAGCGTCGCGTTGGGCACCGCCGACGGCCCCTCGTTCTCCGGGACCAGCCAGATCCGCAACTGGCCATGGGCCAGGGACACCCGCCCGTGGTACGCCACGTCGGCCTCCGGCCCCGCCCACCCGGGGGCCGCCGCCGCGGGCACCGCCCCACCGACCGCCAGCAGCCCGGCCAGCACCACACTCCGTACGGCAACACGGCGCATCGCCACCACCTCCACGCGCGGACGCTAGCCACCACCCGGCCCATCCGGTCGGACCATCACACGAATGAGGGCAGGCCGTCCCGCCATTCGCCCGCACCGCCCCGGCGCCTGCGTAGGCTTCCGGCCATGCTCATCGCCCGCTCGGCCGCCCTCTTCGCCCTCGCCGCCCTCCTGGAGATCGGCGGCGCCTGGCTCGTCTGGCAGGGCGTCCGCGAGCACAAGGGCTGGGCCTGGATCGGCGCCGGTGTCATCGCCCTCGGCCTCTACGGCTTCGTCGCCACCCTCCAGCCCCAAGGCGACTTCGCCCGCGTCCTCGCCGCCTACGGCGGGGTCTTCGTCGCCGGATCCCTCGTCTGGGGCGTGGTCGCCGACGGCTACCGCCCCGACCGCTGGGACGTCGCCGGAGCCCTCGTATGCCTCGCCGGCATGGCCGTGATCATGTACGTTCCGCGGGGCCGCTGAGCCCCACCTATGCTGGCGGGTATTCGCCCGTACGAACGAACGAGGAGCCCCGCACATGAGCACGGCCACCAAAACCGCCGTCGTCACCGGAGCGAGCAGCGGCATCGGCGCCGCCACCGCCCGGCAGCTCGCCGCGGCCGGTTACCACGTCGTCCTCACCGCCCGCCGCAAGGACCGCATCGAGGCGCTCGCCGCCGAGCTCACCGCGGCCGGCCACGAGGCCACCGCCCACGCCCTCGACGTCACCGACCGCCCCGCGGTCGACGCCTTCGCGGCCTCCCTCGGCCGCTGCGACGTACTGGTGAACAACGCGGGCGGCGCCATCGGGGCCGAGCCCGTCGCCACCGGCGACCCCGCCGACTGGCGCACGATGTACGAGGTCAACGTCATCGGCACCCTCAACGTCACCCAGGCCCTGCTCCCGGCGCTCACCGGCTCCGGCGACGGCACGGTGGTCGTCCTGTCCTCCACCGCCGGCCACTCCACCTACGAGGGCGGCGCCGGCTACGTCGCCGCCAAGAACGGCGCCCGCGTCCTCGCCGAGACCCTCCGCCTGGAGATCGTCGGCCAGCCCGTGCGCGTCATCGAGATCGCCCCCGGCATGGTCAAGACCGAGGAGTTCGCGACCACCCGCTTCCGCGGCGACGCCGACAAGGCGGCCAAGGTGTACGCGGGCGTCGCGGAGCCCCTGTCCGCCGACGACGTGGCCGACACCATCACCTGGGCAGTGACCCGCCCCAGCCACGTCAACATCGACCTCCTGGTGGTCCGCCCCCGCGCCCAGGCCTCGAACACGAAGGTCCACCGCGAGCTCTAGTACTGCGGCACGAGGCCGCCGGCTCCAGCCCGGCGGCCCCTCACCCCCTTCGCGGACGGACCGACGGATCAGGCGTCCACGAGATCCTTCGAGCCGAGCTCGCCGAGCTTGCCCGGCTCGGCGAGCTTGCCGCGCGCGAATTCGAGATTGCGGGCCACGCGCTCGTGCTCGCCGGCCGGCAGCTTGCCGCCCGCGAGGAGGCGCTCCGCGCAGCGCGCCGACTCCTCGTACTCGCCGACCCAGTAGGCGGCCACCGCGAGTTCGTCGAGTGCGCGCCAGTCGTACCAGTCGAACTCCACGAACAGGATGTCCTGCGGATACGGGATCGCCACCGCCTGCCGCGCGAACATGTACGCGAGCGGCCAGCGCCGGCCGTTCACCCGGCACAGACGGGCGAGGTCGCCCAAGGCCTCCGCCCGCGAGGGACGGCATTCGTGCGCGCGCAGGAACCGGTCCATCACCTCGGCCTGCGGCCGGCCGAGGTTCACCGCGAGCCGTGCGGCGTACAGCTGCGCGCAGAAGACCTCCTCCGCGAAGCCGCCCATCGCCGCCCGCCGGTCATAGGCCTCGAGCGACTTCTCCGGCTCGCCCGCGTCCCGCCAGCTCTGGGCGAGGTAGAAGACGTAACGGGTGTTGTCGGGCTCCTTGACCAGCCCCTGCTGGAGGAGCTCGGCATCGCGCAGGTACTTCTTCCGCTGGCCGTCCTCCCGCAGGCGCGCCCCGCCCCCCACCGAGAGGATGTTGGCGCCGGTGAGCGTCCCCAGGCTGTACGGCTTTCCGCACTCGATGTACTCGTGCAGGATTCCGACGTACCGCCAGGGCAGCCGCGTGGAGACCAGCGCCGGACGCCAGTGGATGATGGGCCCGTCATGCAGGGCGACCCGGTAGGCGTCGTGGGTCAGCGACTGCATGCGGAAGCCCGGCTCCACCTCCATCAGGTCGTCGGCGTCGATGAACAGCAGGTAGTCCGCGTCGCCGCGCGCCATCGCGAGGTCGATCGCCTCACTGCGGCTCGCGTCGAACCCGTTGAAAGGGCTTTCGTGCAAGGCGCCGGGCAGGTCCCCGAGAACCTCGCGGATGACGTCCTGCGTGCCGTCCGTCGAGCCCGTGTCCAGGATGACCCAGCTGTCGATCAGAGGACGTACGGATTCGAGGCAGCGCCGGATGACCGGGGCCTCGTCCTTGACGATCATGTTCAGGCAGACGGTTGATTTCACAGCCCATCCATCTCTGTGATGTCCCTACCGGAAGGAGATGTCAGACCTACGGTTACGGTGTGCGCTGCGGTTTGCGCTGCAGCAGCGCGACGGTCAGACCGCTGACCCGTTCCGTCCCGTAGGTCGTGTACTTCGCACTCAAGGCCCGGGCCTGGTGCACGGGCACCGCATCCAAGGCATCCGGACCCGTACCCGGAACCACCACCCAGATCCGGCCCTCGCCCTTCAGGCACTTGGCCGGCTGCGCGCAATGGGCCGGATACAGCTCGTTTTTCTCGACCGCCGACTCCGCGAGGAAGACCTCCGGCAGCTTCAGGTCACGCCGGAGGTAGTAGCGGACCCCCTGGTCGAGCATCCACGGCGCACCCCTGACATAGACCACCGCGTCCCCGGGCCGGTAGTACTTCTCGATGGTCCGTGCGGCTCCCGCGTAATCCGCGCCGTGCGGGACATCGTGCTGGAAGGTGCCCCGCATCGTGCGCTGGTCGGGAAGCACCAGCACCGCGAGCACGGCCAGCCCCACGGCCACCGGCCGCCAGGACGGCCGGGTCACTGCGGCCAGTCCGGCCCCCGCCAGCACCGCCCACGCCGGCACGGTGAACATGACGTACTGGAAGCGGAAGTACGAGACATCCCCGTGGGACGCCGCCCACAGCACCAGTGGCGGCAGCAGGGCCACCGCGAGGCACAGCACGAGGCCGTCGCGGCCCTCCTTCCACGCCAGTGCGGCCAGCGTGATCACCACTCCGGCGCACAGGGCCGAGGCGAACACCTGCGGCCAGATGCCGACGAGACCCCCCACCCCCGGCGCCGGAAGCCAGAACAGCTGGCGGGACGCCTGCGATCTGCCCACCAGGACCAACGGCACCACACAGGCCGCACCGGCCGGAACCGCCAGGCAGAAGCCCCACAGGCCGCTGCGCTCACGGCGGACGAAGCGGAGGACCACCAGGGCCAGGTGCCCCAGCAGAACGGTGAGCGCGACCAGGTGCAGCAGCCCCACCGCCGCGAGGCACAGGGCGTACCCCGCCCAGCGCCACGGGCTCCCGGGCCTGTCCAGCGCCCGGAGCAGCAAGTACGTCGCCAACGTCGCGGCCAGGACCACCAGGGCGTAACTGCGGGCCTCCTGACCGAACCGGCTCACGACGGGGATCAGGGCGAAGAGCATCCCGCCGCACAGTCCGGCACGCCGGCCGAAGAGCCGGCCCCCGATCAGCGCCACGAAGGCCGCCGCGCCGCTCATGGCGAGTGCCGAGGGCATGCGCAGGGCCGTGTGCGAATCGCCGAATACGGCCATCCACTCGTGCATCAGGAGGTAGTACGCGGCGTGCACCGCGTCGACGTTGTGCACCAGGGCCAGGATCCGACCCGTACTGCGTTCGCCCACGCTCCAGGTGACCAGCTCGTCGGTGCCCAATTGCGGGCTGTTGATCCCGGACACCGCGAGTGCCAGAGTGCCCAGCATCGGCCACAGCCACAGGCCGGACGGTGCTCCGAAGAAGCGTCGCCTCCTTTCCCCGGGCCGAGCCTCTGCGTTCTGAGCAGGACGGGTGAGAGTCGTCACGGAACAGTCATATCTCCACTACGGCGCCACTCGGGGCTGGCCACGGACGGTGGCTTCAGCATTCGCCTGATCGGCTCCGCACATGACTCCGATGTGATGATCCCACCTCGTAACTCACCATATTTCGCACCGAACGGGAATGAATCCGGACGAGGCTCACAGCGCTTCAGGGTCAATCCATCCGGTTCCACGAGGAGCAAACACACATGAGTCCTGACAAGAGGACACCGTCGCGTATGGGTCCGCTTCCCGGGCGAGGCAAGTGGATCGCCGGCGGGGCGGTGGCATCGCTGGCGATGGTGATGCTCGGCTTCGCCAACCCCGCACTGGCGATCGCCGAGAGACCGCTTTCGGCCGGCGTGGTGGCGGGCGGCGACGAGTGCCGTGACGGCAAGAGTCATGACGAAGACGGTCCCGACGGCTACGACGAGGATGACGAGGGCGTCCGTAGCGACAAGGACAGGGACAAGTGCAAGGGGAAGGTCGGCCCGACGGGCCCCACCGGAGCCACGGGCGCGACGGGGGCGACCGGCGCGACGGGCGCCACCGGTGACCCCGGAACCCCGGGTGAGACGGGAGCCACAGGCGCGACCGGCGCGACGGGCGCCACGGGTGCGACCGGCGCCACCGGTCCGTGCGTCGACCTCTCCACCTCGTGGGACGAGGCGGAGGTCAAGTACAAGGCGGTACTGACCCCCGACGGCACCGCGTTTGCGGGTGTGTTCGACTTCAACGCGCCCAACCCCGACGTGCCGGCCTACACCTGGTACAACCTCAGCACGCCGTCCACGACCTACCCGGCCAGCCCCTGCGGCATCACGATCGCGGAGACCGCCGGCCGGGTCATCGTCGAGGTGGTCACCACAGCCGGACAGATCTACGAGACCAGCTGCACTGTGATCAACGGTGAGCCGAACCTGCTCGACTGCCCGACCCCCCGGGTCTGGACCCCGGCCAGCCCGCAGCCTCCGGGAACGACCCTCCTCAGCCACGGTGCCCCGCGGAAGCCGGGCGCCCTCGCACCGCCGAAGATCGACAAGGGCCTCTCGAAGAGCATGCGCCACTGACCCCGTCAGGCCCCCGCTGAACCACGCGTGCCGTGCCCGAACCCTCCCGGGCACGGCACACGTGCGTGCGGAGGCCGCCCGAACCGGCCCGTACGGGTGAAGTCGCGCGGATAGCCGGCGGCCGCGGCTACGCTCCGAAAGCGTGGGTCACGAAAAGGAGGAAGCTATGGCCGTGATACAGCACGAGACCACGATCGCGGAGGCCGCCGATCGACTCTCCAGGGAGCTTCCCGGGCACCGAGTGGAGATTCTCCAGGGGAGGCTCACCGTGACACCACCTGCCGACGGGCGGCATGCCCGCACTCTGACACGGCTCACCGTGGCCTTCCACGAGGCCGGAGCCGAAAAGGCAGGCCTGGAATTCCTCCAGGGCATCGGCATCTGGCTGCCCACCGGCGAGGACGACTACGCCGTCCCGGACTTCTCGCTCGTCGAGGCAGACTTTCTGGACCACAAGGTGGTCAAGAACTGCTACCGACCGGACGTCTTCCGCATGATCCTGGAGGTCACCTCCTCCAATTGGGCAGACGACATCGGCACCAAGGTGGAGAGCTATGCCAAGGCCGACGTACCCGTCTACATCGTCGCCGACCGTCACCACGACGAAGTCGTGATCTACACGGATCCACGCGCAACGTCCTATCGCCTGCGCAGGACCTTCAAGCGCGGCACATCGTTCAAGCTTCCCGACCACCTCGGTGTGTCCCTCGAACTGCCCGTGGACATGCTGCTCGACTGACGACTTGCGCGGAGGGGCCCAGACCGTCACACGGCCCGGGCCCCTCCGCTCCCCCGACAAATGCGCCCGGGCCGCTCAGCCCTTCACGCAGATGACCTGCTTGAGCTTGGCCACGACCTGCACGAGGTCGGTCTGCTGGTCGATGACCTGCTCGATCGACTTGTACGCCCCCGGGATCTCGTCCACGACGCCGGAGTCCTTGCGGCACTCCACGCCCTTGGTCTGCTCCGCCAGGTCCCGCGCCGAGAACTTCTTCTTCGCCGCCGTCCGGCTCATCTTCCGGCCCGCGCCGTGCGAGGCCGAGTTGAAGGACTTCTCGTTGCCGAGGCCCTTCACGATGTACGAGCCCGTACCCATGGAGCCCGGGATGATCCCGTAGTCACCGCTGCCGGCGCGGATCGCGCCCTTGCGGGTGACCAGCAGGTCCATGCCGTCGTACCGCTCCTCCGCCACGTAGTTGTGGTGGCAGCTGATCTCGTGTTCGAAGGAGACCTTCGCCTTCCGGAACTCCTTGCGGATGACCTCCTTGAACAGGCTCATCATGGCCGCGCGGTTGTACTTGGCGTACTCCTGCGCCCAGAAGAGGTCGTTGCGGTACGCCTCCATCTCCGGGGTCGCGGACAGGAACACCGCCAGGTCCCGGTCGACCAGGTTCTGGTTGTGGTCCAGGCTGCGGGCCACTCCGATGTGGTGGGCGGCGAGCTCGTTGCCGATGTTGCGGGACCCGGAGTGCAGCATCAGCCAGACCGAACCTGTCTCATCGAGACAGAATTCGATGAAGTGATTGCCGCTTCCGAGCGTTCCGATCTGCTTCGTGGCGCGTTCCTGACGGAATTTGACCGCGTCGGTGAGGTAGTCGAAGCGCTTCCAGAGGTCGTCGTACCCGTCCACCGAGAAGCCGTACAGACGCGACGGGTCCACGGCCTCCTTGTGCAGCCCCGTGCCCACCGGAATCGCCTGCTCGATCTTCGACCGCAGCTTCGACAGGTCCCCCGGCAGGTCGTTCGCCGTCAGGGAGGTCTTCACCGCCGACATGCCGCAGCCGATGTCCACGCCCACCGCCGCCGGGCAGACCGCGTCCTTCATGGCGATCACCGAGCCGACCGTGGCGCCCTTGCCGTAGTGGACGTCCGGCATGACGGCCAGGCCCTTGATCCACGGAAGGGTGGCGACGTTGCGCAGCTGCTGCATCGCGCCGTCCTCGACCGACGCCGGGTCGGTCCACATCCGGATCGGGACCTTCGCCCCGGGCACCTCTACATACGACATACGGTCTCAATCCCCCGAAAACCACAGAAAAGTCTGAATACGCAAAAGCCTCGCTCTTGATCCCAAATGCGACAAGGAACCGGCGCCGGCACCAGCGTGTGCGATAGACATTGTGTCCATCCGCGCCCGAGTCGCGGCAACGCATTTTCCTGACCGTCGGGGGCACCGCCGGTCGAAGGGAGCCATTGGACGTGCAGCGCAAGGCGGTACGGCGAGCCCTCCCGGGCATCGCGATGCTCACCGTGCTCGTGGCCGGCGCGGCCGGTCTGACCGGGTGCACCGGCGGAAGCAGGACCGGCGGCACCAGCGACTCGAAGGCCGGCGGCAACCAGGCCGCGCCCGCACAACCCGGGAAGTACCGCATCCTGCCCGCCCCCTGCAAGGCCGGCGCCGACAGCAAGCGCCTCAAGGTCATGCTCCCGGTCGCGGAATCGCTCACCCCCGAGCAGCGCGACCAGCTCTACGCGGGCACCGCGGACGCCTCGTACGACGGCGACCGCCGCGTCGGCTGCCGCTGGACCGCGCAGACGCCCGAGGAGACCCGGCTGCTGTCGGTCGGCTTCGAGCGCGTGGTCTCGTACGACCGGGCCGTCGCCAGCGACGACGACAAGGCGCGCCAGGTCTACGTGCGCCAGCTCACCGCCGCCAAGCTGCCCTTCCCCGGCCCGACCGCGAGCCCGACCCCGCCGGCCCAGACGGCCCCGACGCCCACGGCCCCGGCCGCGCCCGCGACCACGCCCGGTGCGCCGCCCGCCTCCGGATCGCCCTCGCCCTCCGGCAGCCCGTCCGCCCCGGTCGAGCTCGGCTCCCGCGTCATCGACGGCCTCGGGAACGAGGCCTTCATCGAGGACAAGCTGAGCCCCGCCGGAGCCACCGCGGCGCAGTCGCGGACCGTGCGGATTGTGTTCCGTACCTCGAATGTCATCGTGACGCTGGAGTACAGCGTGCAGCCCGCACTGCCCGGCACGGTCCCCTCCAGCGCCGAAACCCAGGACAGGGCAAGGCAGTTGGCGCAGGCTCTGGTCGAGCGTCTCAACGAGTGAGCGGGGCCCGCCGCGGCCCTGGGTGACGGCGCGCACAGCAAGCCCGCACCCGATCGGGCTACCGTTGCCCGGGTCCCACCGCCGGCCCCGTGTCCGAAGAAGACCCACAAACGTACTGAAGGAATCATGCACCGATCAGCCTCGCGCCTCACCCGCGTTCTCGCCTGCGCAGCCGTCCCGGTGATCCTCACCGTCGCCGGGTGCTCGTCCGACTCGGGCAAGGACTCGGGCTCGAACGGCGGCAAGAAGACCGGCTCCTCCGCTTCCGGCAAGCCCAGCGCGAAGCCCTCCGCGACGCTGGAGAAGGCGGCGTACGGCACGCTTCCGGACCCCTGCAAGGCCGTCCAGACCCCGACGATCGACACGCTCGTCCCGGAGGCCAAGGACAAGAACGGTACGGCGAGCAAGTCGAACGACCTGGCGAGCCGTGCCAGCTGCTCCTGGAACGGTCTGGACGAGGACGGTCTGAAGGGCTCGCAGTACCGCTGGCTCGCGATCTACTTCTCCCGCCACGACTCGCAGGCCTCCCTCGGCAGCGCCAACAAGCGCGCCGAGGAGCAGTACACCAAGCAGATAGAGGCGGCGAAGGCGACCGAGGGCGCGCAGAACCTGAAGGCGGAGGAGGCGGGCGGGATCGGCGACCAGGCCACGTCGGTCGTGTACAGCGTGAAGAAGGACGTCGACTCCTTCAACACGACGATCGTGGCCCGCACCCAGAACGTGGTCGTCACGCTCGACTACAACGGTGCCGCGTACGAGGGTGCCGGCGCACCGGACCAGGCGAAGCTGCTCCAGGACGCCATCGCGGCGGCGAAGGAGGCCGTGGCCTCGGTCGACGCCGCCAACAAGCAGGCGGAGCAGCCGCAGTCCCCGCAGCCCCAGCAGTAGAGCGGGCCCGCCTGAGGCGTTGACGTCGGGTCACCCGTACGCTGTGCCTGCCGCAGCCGGGTAAAGGCTCGGTAAGTGTGCTCGACAAGGGGAGGGGATCGCGGGTGGCGGCGATGCAGCTGACTCGTACGCACCGGATACTCATCGGCGTCGTGGTCGCCGGAGCCGTCGTCATCGCGGGCATCGGCTTCGCGGGCTCGTACTCCGCAGTGCGGGCACTCGCCCTGCAGAAAGGCTTCGGCAGCTTCTCGCTGGTGTTCCCGATCGGCATCGACGCGGGCATCTGCGTCCTGCTCGCGCTGGACCTGCTGCTGACCTGGATCCGGATCCCCTTCCCGCTGCTGCGCCAGACGGCGTGGCTGCTGACGATCGCGACGATCGCGTTCAACGGCGCCGCGGCCTGGCCGGACCCGCTGGGTGTCGGCATGCACGCCGTGATCCCGATCCTGTTCGTGGTGACGGTCGAGGCCGCCCGGCACGCGGTGGGCCGGATCGCGGACATCACCGCGGACCGGCACATGGAGGGCGTGCGCCTCACCCGGTGGCTGCTGTCCCCGGTGCCGACCTTCAAGCTGTGGCGCCGGATGAAGCTGTGGGAGCTGCGCTCCTACGAGCAGGCGGTCGGCATGGAGCAGGACCGGCTGATCTACCAGGCGCGGCTGCAGGCGCGGTACGGGCGTTCCTGGCGGCGCAAGGCTCCGGTGGAGGCCCTGATGCCGCTGAAGCTGGCCCGGATCGGCGTGCCCCTGTCCCAGACGGCCCCGGAGGGGCTGGCGGCGGCGGGCATCGACCCGGCGCTGCTGCCCCCGGCGGCTCCCGCCCCGGCTCCGGCCCCCGCCCTGGAGGCGGCGGCCGCCCCGGCCGGCGGCCTCCAGCAGCAGCTCGCGGCGCAGACCGCGGCGCAGGCCCCGGTCCCGGCCGTGGCCGCCGCCCACGCCCCGCCGCCGTTCGCGGTGGACCCGACGGCCATGCCCGCGGCCCACAACAGCGCCTGGTTCGCCGCGCCGCTGGCCCCGCAGGCGGCGTACGAGGGCGGCTACAACCCCCAGTACGTCGAGGGCCTGGAGCCGACCCCGGTCATGCGCCCGACGGGCCCGGAGGAGCCCCAGCCCCAGCCCCAACAGGAGCAGGAGCAGCTGCCGATACCGGCCCCTCGCCAAGAGGACGCTCCGGAAGCCGTGGAGACCCCGGACGAGGCCGAGTTCGCGGAGGTCGCGTACAAGGTGTTCCGTGCGCTGGTGGACGAGCAGAACGACTTCCCGACGGCCGAGGCGCTCGACATACACCTCTCGGACGGCTACGGCGTGACCCACCCGCGCAGCGGTTCGCTGCTGCGCCGCATGATCCCGGCGTTCAAGCAGCGCTACCAGAAGGACCTGGAGAACGAGCACATCGCCTGAGCCTCGGGCGGCAGGCATGCGGAAGGGCCCGCACCCCGAGGGGTGCGGGCCCTTCTCCGTACGTCGGACGGCTCGGACGGCTCAGACCGCGAGCAGCTTGCGCACCCGGTCGGCGCCCACGGCCAGCAGCAGCGTGGGCAGTCGCGGCCCGGTCTCCCGGGTCACGAGGAGCCGGTACAGCAGCGCGAAGAACGTCCGCTGCGCGACCTTGAGCTCCGGCGTCGGCTTGGCGTCGGGCTCGAGCCCGGCCATCACCTTCGGCACGCCGTAGACCAGCGTGGTGAGCCCGTCCAGGGACCAGTGCGAGTCCAGCCCCTCGAGCAGCAGCCGCAGCGACGCGCGCCCCTCGTCGTCCAGGGACGACAGCAGCTCCGCGTCGGGCTCCTCGCGTACGAGGGTCCGCTGGTCGGCGGGGACCTGGGTGGTGATCCAGTTCTCCGCGCGGTCCAGGCGCGGCCGTACCTCGTCGAGCGAGGTGAGCGGCTTCTCCGGCTCCAGGTCGCTCAGGATGCGCAGGGTCTGCTCGTCGTGGCCGGCGGTGACGTCGACGACCGAGGCGAGCGTCCGGTACGGCATCGGGCGCGGGGTGCGGGGCAGCTCGTGCGAGGCGACCCGTACGGCACGCGCGTGCGCGGCCGCGTCGGCGGGCAGCACGGAGCCGTCCGCCACCTTCGACTCCAGCTTGTCCCACTCGTCGTAGAGCCGCTGGATCTCCTGGTCGAAGGCGATCTTGAAGGACTGGTTCGGGCGGCGGCGCGCGTACAGCCAGCGCAGCAGCTGCGGCTCCATGATCTTCAGCGCGTCGGCCGGGGTCGGGACCCCGCCCTTGCTGGAGGACATCTTCGCCATGCCGCTGATGCCCACGAACGCGTACATCGGACCGATCGGCTGCTCGCCGCCGAAGATGTGCACGATCTGGCCGCCGACCTGGAAGGACGAGCCGGGCGAGGAGTGGTCGACGCCGGAGGGCTCGAAGACGACGCCCTCGAAGGCCCAGCGCATCGGCCAGTCGACCTTCCAGACCAGCTTGCCGCGGTTGAACTCGCTGAGCTTGACCGTCTCGGTGAACTCGTCCTCGGTGCAGACGTAGGTCAGCTCGGTCGTCTCGTCGTCGTACGAGGTGACCTTGGTGAAGTCCTTGCCGCACTCGGCGCAGTACGGCTTGTACGGGAAGTACCCGCCCTCGCCGGCGCTGCCGTCGTCCTCGGCGGCCGCGCCGGAGCCCTCGGCGGCCTCCAGCTCGGCCTCGTCGACCTGCTTCTGCTGGGGCTTCTTGCCGCCCGGCTTCTGCTTGGTGCGGTACTGGTCGAGCACGGCGTCGATGTCACCGCGGTGCTTCATCGCGTGCAGTACCTGCTCGCGGTAGGCGCCGGAGGTGTACTGCTCGGTCTGGCTGATCGGGTCGTACTCGACGCCCAGCTCGGCCAGCGCCTCGACCATGGCGGCCTTGAAGTGCTCGGCCCAGCTGCCGTACTCCGACCCGGCCGGGGCGGGGACGGCCGTCAGCGGGCGGCCGATGTACTGACCGTAGGTCTCCTCGTCCACGCCGGGGATGCCCTTGGGCACCTTGCGGTAGCGGTCGTAGTCGTCCCACGAGATCAGGTGCCGGACCTCGATGCCCCGGCGGCGGATCTCGTCCGCGACCAGGTGCGGGGTCATGACCTCTCGGAGGTTGCCCAGGTGGATCGGGCCGGAGGGGGAGAGTCCGGACGCGACGACGACAGGTTTGCCGGGTGCTCGGCGCTCCGCCTCGGCGATGACCTCGTCCGCGAAACGGGAGACCCAGTCGGTCTCGGTGCTGCTCTGAGCCACGACACGTCCTTCTATCTCGAATGCTGGCTTCAGCCATTCTCCCAGACGGAACGGGCCACTCCGAGGTTGCTCATCGCCCGGGATTCTCCCGAGAAACCAAGGGCCCCTCCGTGGGATACTCGGCACTTGTCGGAACAACCAAGTGCACCTCAACAGGAACGGCAGCTCATGGCCTCGGTCCCTTCCCTCGCTTCCTCCGTCAACCAGCGCGTCGCGGACGCCCTTGCCTCCGCCCTGCCGGAGGCCGGTGCCACCGACCCGCTGCTGCGACGAAGCGACCGGGCGGACTTCCAGGCCAACGGCATCCTGGCGCTCGCGAAGAAGGCGAAGGCCAACCCGCGCGAGCTGGCGACGACCGTGGTCGAGGGCATCCCGACCGGTGACCTGATCCAGGAGATCGAGGTCTCGGGCCCGGGCTTCCTCAACATCACCATCACCGACAAGGCGATCATCGAGACCCTCTCCGCGCGGGCGCTCGACGACCGCCTCGGCGTGCCGCTCGCGGCGAACCCGGGCACCACGGTGATCGACTACGCCCAGCCGAACGTCGCCAAGGAGATGCACGTCGGCCACCTCCGCTCCGCCGTGATCGGCGCCGCGATGGTGGAGATCCTGGAGTTCACGGGCGAGAAGGTGGTCCGTCGCCACCACATCGGCGACTGGGGCACCCAGTTCGGCATGCTCATCCAGTACCTGCTGGAGCACCCGCACGAGCTGGACCACAAGTCCGACGAGGAGGTCTCCGGCGAGGAGGCCATGTCCAACCTCAACCGCCTCTACAAGGCCTCGCGCGCCCTCTTCGACTCCGACGAGGAGTTCAAGACCCGGGCCCGGGCCCGGGTGGTGGACCTCCAGGCCGGCGAGCCCGAGACCCTGGCGCTGTGGCAGCGGTTCGTGGACGAGTCGAAGATCTACTTCTACTCCGTCTTCAACAAGCTGGACATGGACATCCGGGACTCCGACGTGGTCGGCGAGTCGGGCTACAACGACATGCTCGTCGAGACGTGCAAGCTGCTGGAGGAGTCGGGTGTCGCCGTCCGCTCCAACGGCGCGCTGTGCGTGTTCTTCGACGACGTCAAGGGCCCGGACGGCAACCCGACCCCGCTGATCGTGCAGAAGTCGGACGGCGGCTTCGGCTACGCCGCGACCGACCTCTCCGCCATCCGCAACCGGGTCGCCGAGCTGGGCGCCACCACCCTGATCTACGTGGTCGACGCGCGGCAGTCCCTGCACTTCAAGATGGTCTTCGAGACCGCCCGCCGGGCGGGCTGGCTGAGCGACGAGGTCAAGGCCGTGCAGCTGGCCTTCGGCACGGTGCTGGGCAAGGACGGCAAGCCGTTCAAGACCCGTGAGGGCGAGACGGTCCGGCTGGTGGACCTGCTGGACGAGGCCGTGGAGCGGGCGACCACCGTGGTCCGCTCGAAGGACGAGGAACGCGGCCTGCTCACCGAGCAGGAGATCGTCGAGAACGGCCTCCAGGTCGGCATCGGCGCGGTCAAGTACGCGGACCTCTCCACCTCCGCCGCGCGCGACTACAAGTTCGACCTGGACCAGATGGTGTCGCTGACCGGTGACACGTCCGTGTACCTCCAGTACGCGTACGCCCGGATCCGGTCCATCCTGCGCAACGCGGGCGACCGTTCCCCGGTGGCCCACCCGGAGCTGGCGCTGGCTCCGGCCGAGCGGGCGCTGGGCCTGCACCTGGACGGGTTCGGCGCGCTGATCGAGGAGGCGGCCGCGGACCACGCCCCGCACAAGGTGGCCGCGTACCTCTACCAGCTGGCCTCGCTGTTCACGACGTTCTACACCGAGTGCCCGGTAGTCAAGCCGCAGCCGGAGCTCGTCGTCGGCGAGAACCGCCTGTTCCTGTGCGACCTGACCGCCCGCACCCTCAACAAGGGCATGTCGCTCCTCGGAATCCGGACCCCCGAGAAGCTCTGACGTACGCAACGTGGCCCCGCCTCCCTTCCCGGGAGGCGGGGCCACCGCCGTTTCAGGGGCGTGCGTTGGTCATGTACCAGTAGTAGGCCTGGGCGGCCCCGACGACCGTCCCGGCGACGATGGACAGGAACCGCCGCGTCTGCCTGTTCTGCAGTGCGACCGTCCCGCCGGGACCGGCGACCACGTCCCAGTGGAACTCCTCGCCGTTGCCCTCGGCGATGCGGATCCCCTCGCCCGAAGAGGCCAGGCTCCAGCCGTTCTGGGCCGCGTCCATGTTCACGAGCGATATGGAGCCGTCGTTGTTCCCGGTCACCCGCCACAGGGCGTCGTCGCGCCGGTCACCGCTCCAGAGCCGGCTGGCCTGGCACACCACGCTGCCGAACCAGTCGTTGTCGCCGAGCCACTGGTCGGGCGTGTCCTGGGGCGCCACGACGTACGTGCGCCCCGGCACCGGCGGTGCCATCACACCGACGGAGGCGGACGCGGACGCCGGAGCGGGGGCGGGGGCGGCCGAAGCCGTGCCCGCCGCGATCGAGGTCAGCGCGGCGGCGCACGCCACCGCTGCGATGCGTCGGTTCATCGTCAGCCCTTCGTCACGGTGAAGGTGACGGCGGCGTTGTCGCCGCTGCCGCCGCCCTGCCTGCAATTGAAGCCCTCCGGGACGTGGCAGTAGTAACTGTTGCTGCCCGAGAAGGGGTTGTTCCAGCCGATGCTGACGTTGCCGACGTCGAGCATGCTGAACACCGCCTCCCCTTCCGTCCCGGTCATGAAGCCGTTCGACTCCGACCGCCAGGTGCCGTCACCGAAGGGGTACACACGGTCCGGCGGGACCATGTTGTCGCTCCACGTTCCGTGCACCAGGCTCGACGAGGTGCGGTCCATCGTGTTGGGGGTGCGGTTCTGCAGTTTGACCTGCGTGCTGCGGGCCGCGGTCACCGAGAACGGCGCGTCCTGCCCACGGGCGGATGCGGCTGCCGCCCTCGCCCCGTTCCGGCCGATGGTGAAGGTGACCGTCGCGTTGTTGCCGCTGCCACCCGTGCGCGAACAGGTGTAGCCGTCGGGCACGGTGCAGCTGTAGGAGTTACTGCCGGCGTACGGGTTGTTCCAGTGGATGGCGGCCTCGCCGTCGTTCCCGAGGGCATACCACGCGCCCCCTTCCGTCCCCGTCATCATCCCCGAGGAGTGCGATCCCCACGTGGCGGACTTCCGGCCTTCGATCGTCTCCGGCGGTGTCTCGTCGTCCCACACCCCGTGCGAGAGTTCCGTGTAGTTGCGGTACATCGTCGTCGAGGTCTCGTTGACGACGTTCACCTTGGTGCTGCGCGCCGACTGCGCGACCACCGAGGACTGCTGTGCTGTGTCGTTCCCGGTCGCGGCGACGGCCGTGACGGCCGGGGCGAGCGCCATGGCGGCCGCCATGACCGCGACGGCGGTGCTCCGCGCTCCTCTGTGGAATCCCGAGTTGGTCGACATGTCTGTCTCCTTGTTCCTCGTTCCGGCTTCGCAGCGATGAGCTTGCCGACGCGGCCTAACGACGATCTAACGCGGATTCCGGCTGTGTTGGTGTAGTTGGTGAACCACTTCACGCCTTTATGCCTCTTCGCCCGCGAGTAGGTCCGTATGGGTTCGTAAGGTGCGGTCAGGAACGACGTGGGGCGGGTGGGGCACGTGATGGACTTCCGGTTGCTCGGGCCGGTGTCGGCCTTCTCGGGGCAGGCCGAGATACCGCTCGGGCCGCCCAAGCGCAGAGCCCTGCTGGCACTGCTCGTACTGGCGGACGGCGCTCCCGTGGGTGCCGAGCGGATCACCGAGGCGTTGTGGGACGACCGGCCGCCGACGCACGCCCGGACCGTCGTGTACGGCCATGTGTCCGCCCTGCGCGGCCTGTTGCGTACCGAGCGGGACACCGATGTCGTCACCAGGGACAGCGGGTACGCCCTGCGCGCCGCGCCGGGCTCGGCGGACCTGTGGCGCTTCCGCGAGCTGGTGCGCCGGTCCGCGGCCCCGCCCCCGGGGAAACAGCCCGCGGAGCTGCTGCGGGAGGCCCTGGGGCTGTGGCGCGGCCCGGTACTCGGCGGGGTGGGCGACACCCCGCTGATGACCGCGGCGGCCGACCGGCTGGTGGAGGAACAGCTGGCCGCGCTGGAGCAGTTCGCCGCCGCCCTGCACGCATGCGGCCGGGGCGCGGAGGCCCTCGCGCTGCTGCGGCCCGCCGCCGAGCGGCACCCGCTGCGCGAGTCCCTGATCGCGGCCGTGGTCCGCGCCCTGCACCACGCGGACCGCCAGGCCGACGCCGTCGAGCTCTACCGCCGCACACAGCGCCGGCTCGCCCGGGAGCTGGGTGTCAACCCGGGCGCCGCGCTGTCCGAGGCGTACCTGGCCCTGCTGCGCGGGCGGCCCCCGCAGTCCCCGCAGCGCGCGGCGGCCGCCGTACGCACCCCGGTGGCACCGCCGCAGACGCCGCCGCAGGCACCGGCACAGACGCCCCCGCAGGCACCGGCACACCGGCCGACCGCCCGGCCGTCCGCCGGCCCGCAACCGCCCGCGCCGCCCTTCCTGTTACCGCGCGCGCCCGCCGGCTTCGTCAGCCGCGCGGACGATCTGGCACGGCTCACCGGGGCCGCGCGGTCGGACCGGGCGCCGCTGAGCGTGGTCACCGGCCCGGCCGGGGTCGGCAAGACCTCGCTCGCCGTCCACTGGGCGTACGCACACGCCGACGACTTCCCCGACGGCATCCTCTACGCCGACCTGCGCGCCGGGGAACCGGACGGCACCGGCCCCCAGACGACCGGTGTCCTGAACGACTTCCTGCAGGCGTTCGGCGTCCCGGAGGAGCGTCTGCCGACCCAGGCACGCGCCGCGGAGAACCTGTACCGCGCGACGCTCGCCGGCCGCCGGGCCCTCGTCCTGCTCGACAACGCCCGGGACTCGGTCCAGGTCCGTCCCCTGCTGCCCGGGACGCCCGACTGCACGGTGCTGGTCACCAGCCGCAACCGGCTGGAAGGTCTCGTGGCCACCGATTGCGCGCGGCTTCTGCCGCTCCAGCGGCTGGCCCCCGCCGACGGGGTGCGGGTCCTGCGCGCCGTCATCGGCGACGGCCGGGTGGAGGCGGAGCCCGCCGCCGCGGAGGAACTGTCCGTCCTGTGCGACGGCCTTCCGCTGGCCCTGCGGCTGGCCGCCGCCCGGCTCGCCGTCCGGCCCCGGCTCGCCCTGCGCGACATGGCCGACGGTCTGGTCGACGAGCACCAGCGGCTCTCCCTGCTGTCCGGCGAGGACCTCGGTGTCGAGGCGACGCTGCGGATGAGCGTGCAGCAGCTGCCGCCGGACGCCGCACTGCTCTTCCGCCAGCTCGCCCTGCACGTGGGCTGCGAACTCGACGCCGGCGCCGCGGCCGCCCTCAGCGGCCTGCCGCCCCTGGCGGCCCGCGGCGCCCTGGAGGACCTGGCCACGGCCCACCTCGTCGAGGAACGGAGCAGCGACCGGTACCTGATGCACGACCTGACCCGCCTGTACGCCCGTTCCTTCGCCGACCGGGCCGACACCGGGGGACTGCGGCGGCTGCTGGTGCACTACCTGTCCGCCGCCCGGGCCGCCACGGCGGCCGCCGAACCCGGCAGCCAGCCCTGCTGCACCCTGCCCGCCGGGGTGCTCCCGCCCGGTCCGCCGCCCGTCTTCGCCGACCGAGCCGAGGCGATGGCCTGGCTGGGCACCGAGCGGGCCAACCTGACCGCGGCGGTCGCCGCCGCGGCCGACGCCGGGCACCCGGAGCTGGCCTGGCGCATCGCCGTACAGCTGTGGCCGCTCATCGTCCGGCAGGTGCACGACGGTTGGGAGCCGGCCCTCCAGCACGCCCTGGCCGCTGCCACCGGACTCGGCGACCCGGATGCGCAGTCGCGGCTGCGCTCGCTGCTCGGCTGGGTCCTCACCGAGAACGGGCAGCACACCGCGGCACTGGAGCACCTGAGCCTGGCACCGGACTTGGCGTTACGGGCGGCGGATCCGCCGGGCCAGGTCATCGCCCTGATCAACTGGGCCATCGCGCTGGAGCGCGCGGGCGACCTGCCGGGCGCCGGGGACCGGCGCGAACAGGCCGCGCGGATGGCCCAGGACCTCGATCACCCCCACACCGAGGTCCTGGCGCTCTACCACCTGGCCGCCCACTGCCTCACCACCGGGCGCCCGGACGAGGCGCTGGCCCACTGCCGCCGGGGGCTGGCCCTCGCCTCCGACGAGCAGTCGGAGGAGCGCCGGGCGCTGCTCCTGGACACCTGCGGCAAGGCGCTGCGCGCCCTCGGCCGCGGTGAGGAGGCCCGGCGCTGCTGGACGCGGGCGGCGGCCCTCACAGGGCGGTGAAACGCCGACTGCGGCCCGCGGGCACCGGCCTCAGACCGGCCGCACCTCGAAGGTCACCGAGGCGTTGTTGCCGGAGCCTCCGGTCCGCTGGCACCAATAGCCGGACGGTACGTGGCAGCTGTAGGAGTTGCTGCCGACGAACGGGTTGCTCCAGCGGACCTCCACGGAACCCTGGTCGGTCGAGTAGCTCGCCCGCCCCTCGGTGCCGGTCATGGCCCCGTTCGACTCCGACTGCCATTCGCCCGCGGAGTACGGGGCGATCCATTCGGGCAGGCGGGAGCTCCAGATCCCCGAGCGCAGCGATGCCTCTCCGAACGTCCAGCCCCGGCCGGTCATGTTCACCAGCGTCACGTGGGTGCTGCGTGCCGCCAGGATCCCCGGCACGGCCTGCTGCTCCGCCGCCGGCGCGACCGGCTGGGCCACCGCGTTCGCGGGGCCGGCCGCCACACCGGCCAGGACCACCGCGGCCCCCGCCGTCGCCAAGCGCCGCACCATCCGCCCTCGGCGGGTGCCCCGTTCCCCGTACTGCTTCACCGTTGCTTCCACAGCCATCTCCCCATCTCCCGGTCTCCGAAGGCGCGGGCCTGGCCCGGCGCCCGGACGGAACGGAACGCTGCCCCAGGGCTCTAACGGCCGACGTGACGCGGGCCTAACGTCACCCGTTCGGCCCGGTTCGGGTCGTACGGGCCGGGTAGGGGACGGCCCGTCCTTCCCCCATTCGACGGGAGAGCCCAGTGCCCGACATGAACGGCCCCTACAAGCCCGGCACTCCGTGCTGGATCGACCTGATGGTCCCCGACCAGCAGGCGGCCCTCGACTTCTACAGCGGCCTCTTCGGCTGGCAGGGCGAGATCGGCCCGCCCGAGCAGGGCGGCTACTCCGTCTGCACCCTCAAGGGCAAGCCGGTCGCCGGGATCATGAAGGCGATGAACCCGGACGGCAGCATCCCCGACCCGATGCCGCCGACCGTGTGGACGACGTACCTGTCCACCGACGGCCTCGATTCCACCCTCAAGTCCCTCACCGAGGCACGGGGCCAGGTCGTGATGGGCCCGATGGATGTCATGGACCTCGGGCGGATGGCCGTGGCCGCCGATCCGACCGGCGCCGTCTTCGGCCTGTGGGAGCCGGGCACCTTCGACGGCGCGGGCATCGTCAACGAGCACGGCGCGCTGATCTGGAACGAGCTCAGCACCGGCGACACCGGCGCGGCCGGCGCGTTCTACTCCGCCATCCTGCCGGTCACCACGGCCCCGTCCGAGATGGAAGGCGGCCCGGCGTACACGGAGTTCAAGGTCGCCGGTCGCTCGGTGGCCGGGATGATGGGCCTCGACAACCTCCCGCCCGGCACGCCCCCGAACTGGCTGCCGTACTTCCACGTCGACAACGTGGACACCATCCAGGCCGCGGCCACCAAGGCCGGCGCCAAGGCCGTGACCCCGGCCTTCGACATGATGGCGGGCCGCATGGCCGTCCTGGCCGACCCGCAGGGCGCGCCGTTCGCGGTGATCACGGCGAAGGCCCCGGAACAGCCCGCCTGATGCCTGCCATAGTCAGCGCACCTCGCACCACACCACCTCGCCCGGCGCCCGGCGCCCGGGGCACCACGCCCCGGGTGCCGGCGAGGGCGGCGAGTGCGTCGAGGTCGCCAACTGTGCGACCCAGGTCCGCGTCCGGGACCCCGAGGTCACGGACGGCCCGGAGCTGGACCTGACCCCCGCCGCCTGGGCCGCCCTCACGGAGTGGACCGGCTCCGCGAACTGATCAGCTCGGCCAGGCCGTCCAGGATCCGGTCCAGACCGAAGCGGAACTGGAAGTCGGGCTCGCCGGAGCCGCTGAAGGCATCCGAGTCCAGCAGCCCCGTCACGGCCGGGTGGCTGTCCGGGCCGGTCAGCAGTCGCAGCGTGCGTACGTACTGACCGAGCGCCTGCTCCGGAGCGACCCCGGATTTCACGATGGCGTCCATCATGTCGGCGGCCATCGTGGCCTCGTTCCGCACCAGCCCTCCGATCAGGATGATCGTCGAGAGCTTCTCGCCCTCCTTCAGGGATGTGCCGGCCATTGACGCGAGGCCCCGGTCCATCCAGGCCAGCTGGTTCGGGGAGACGGGCGCGGCGGTGATCGGGATGCGCAGGATCCAGGAGTTGGTCATCAGGACGGCCCGCTGTGCGTACGCCCAGTCCGTGAGCAGCTCGCGCCAGCCCCACCCGTCCGCCTCGGGCGGCAGCGGCGGCGGGACGCCGACCCCCGCATCCGCCATGAGGACGTACAGCTCCTCCTTGGCGGCGACGTACCGGTAGAGGGACATCGTCGAGACGCCCAGGTCCTTGGCCACGCGGCCCATCGACACGGCGTCCGTGCCCTCCGTGGCGGCCAGCGCGACCGCCGCCTCCACGATCCGGGGCAGCGTGAGCGTGGGACGCGGCCCCTTGCCGGGGCGTTCGCGCAAACCCCAGGCCATTTCCAGGCTCGTCGGGAGCCCGGTCCCGCTGTCCTCGTCCGCCATGACCGCCCCTACTCGATTGACCCCCATCCTAGTTCTGTGTATTACTTACACAGAAGAGCGTAAGCCATACGCAGAAAGGGGGACCACCCCTCATGACCCTGCACGCCCTCGGTATCCACGCCACCGGCCTGACCAAGTCCTACGGCGACCTCCGCGTCCTCGACGGCATCGACCTGGCCGTCCCGCGCGGCAGCGTCCTGGCACTCCTCGGCCCCAACGGCGCAGGCAAGACCACCACCGTCCGCATCCTCGCCACCCTCACCGCCCCCGACTCCGGCACCGCCCGCGTCGCCGGGCACGACGTCACCACCGGACGCGCCCGCGTCCGCGAACGCATCAGCCTCACCGGGCAGTTCGCGGCCGTCGACGACCTCCAGACCGGCACCGAGATGCTCCGCATGATGGGCCGCCTGGCCGGGCTCTCCGCACGCGACTCCCGTACTCGCGCCGACGAACTCCTCGCCCGGTTCGGGCTCGCCGAGGCCGCCGGGAGAACCGCGAAGACGTACTCGGGCGGCATGCGGCGGCGCCTCGACCTCGCCGCGAGCCTCGTCTCCCGGCCGGAGGTGATCTTCCTGGACGAGCCGACCACCGGACTCGACCCGCGCAGCCGCCAGGACCTGTGGGACCTCGTACGGGAACTGCGCGCCGACGGCACGACCGTACTGCTCACCACCCAGTACCTGGAGGAGGCCGACCGGCTCGCCGACCGCGTCGCCGTCCTGGCCGACGGGCGGATCGCCGCCGAAGGCACCCCCACCGCACTCAAGTCCCGCGTCGCGGGGCACCGCCTCGACCTGACCCTGACCACGCAGGCCGCCTACGAGGCGCTCGCCGGGCGGGCCGTCCACCACTCCCCGGACGAACTGACCCTCGGCCTGCCCACCGACGGCAGCGCCGCCCACGTCCGGGCCCTGCTCGACGAACTCGACCCGGACCGCACCTCCGTGGACCGCTTCACGGTCCGCAGCGCCACCCTCGACGACGTGTTCCTCACCCTGACGGGAGCCGCCACATGACAACCACACCTGCCCTCGCCCTGGCCGGCCGCAGCCTGCGCATCAGCCGCCGCCAGCCGGACGCGCTGATCACCGCCCTGATGCTCCCCGTCATGCTGATGCTGATCTTCGTCTACTTCTTCGGCGGGGCCATCGACACCGGAACGCAGTACGTGACGTACGTGGTCCCGGGAGCCATGCTGCTCTGCGCGGGCTTCGGCGCGGCGAGCACCGCCGTCAGCGTCGCCGACGACATGAAGAACGGCGTCATCGACCGCTTCCGCTCCCGGAACATCGGCGGCATCCCGATCCTGGCCGCACACGTAACGGCCTCGGTCCTGCGCAACCTCGTCTCCACCACCCTGGTCCTGGCCGTCGCCCTCGCCATCGGCTTCCGCCCGCAGGCCTCGGCGCCCGCCTTCCTGGCCGCTGCGGCGCTCCTCGTCGCGTACATCACGGCGATCTCCTGGCTGGCCGCGACGCTCGGCCTGCTCGCCAAGTCGCCCGAGGCGGCGGGCGGTTTCACCTTCCTGATGATGTTCCTGCCCTACCCGTCCAGCGCCTTCGTCCCCATCGACACCATGCCGAGCTGGCTCCACGGCTTCGCCGATCACCAGCCGCTGACCCCGGTGATCGAATCCCTCCGCGCCCTCCTCCTGGACCAGCCCCCGGGCAACGCCCCCTGGGTGGCCCTGACCTGGTGCGCGGCGATCGCAACCGTGTCCGTGGCCCTGGCGGCCACCCTCTTCAACCGACGAACCCGCTGACGGGCTCCGGAAGGAACCCGCCAACGGGTCGACCCGCCGCTCGCTGCTCAGCGATTGAGCGGGTAGGAATGGCGGCCCGTGGCCTCGTCGATCTCGCCATGGGCCTTCTGCAACATCTGCGACGCGAGATCCATGAGCGCGCGAGCGCCCGCGATCTCTTCCCCGACCCTCAGCTGCTCCGGGTCGGAGGGGTGGCGCATGGCATAGCCGTGCGCCCTGATCTCGGAGCCGTCCCCGAGTCTGACCAGGGCCGCCGCACTGGTGCGGTGGCCCTCCTCGGTGAATTCGAGCTCCACATGCCACCCGACAAGCGTGGACATGGTGCATCACCTCCAGGGGGTCACCCTTCCCTCCAGGGTGCGCCCCCGGAGGACGGCGCGCGAGCGGGGGCCGGGGCGGGAGGCTACGGCGGGGAGATCCGGTTGATGCGCTCCCGGTCGACGGACGCGACGCCGTCGACCGCCGCCAGGGCCGGGATCCGGTCCTCCGCGACGGTGCCGGAGAGCGTGCCGGTGATCGGCTGCTCGCCGGTGACCGTCAACCCGGCACGCCGCAGCGCCTCGACCACTTCCGCGAACCGGCCGGGGTCGACCGCGAGGATGACCCCGACCGGCTCGGACGACTCGCTCACGGGGCCTGGAGCAGACCCGCGCCGACGTCCCGGGCGGGCTGCGGAAGAGGGAACGCACTGGACAGGAGAGTGGCCTTGAGAGCGGCCGCGGAGGCGGTGGGGTTCGCCTCAGCGAGCAGGGCGAGGACACCCGCGACGTGCGGCGTGGCCATGCTCGTGCCCGACATCCTCGCGTAGCCACCGCCGGGGGCGGCGGAGCGCACGGCCACGCCGGGACCCGCGATGTCGACCTCGCCGCCCTGGCCGTTGATGCCCCCGCAGGAGTCGAACGCCGTCTTCAGCGCCTTGTCCAGCGAGGCCACGGCAAGGATGCTGGGGCAGTTGGCGGGATGCTCGACGGGTGCCACGAGTCCGGGCCGCAGGCTGCTGTTGCCCGCCGCCGCGACGATCACCGTCCCCATGGCGAGCGCGCTTTTGGCCAGGATCTCGTACGTATTCGCGAAGAGCGCACCCGGCCGGACGGGAGCGCCGAGCGACAGGGAGATCACCTTTGCGCCGCGGGCGATCGCCCACTCGATGCCCGCCAGGATTCCGCCGTCCGGGCCCTCCCCGTTGTTGGCGAGCACCTTGCCGGCGAGGATGCGCGCGTCGCACGCCACCCCGTAGCGGGGGCCCTGCCGGGGGTTCCGCGGACCGGCAACGGTGCCGATGCAGTGCGTGCCGTGGCCGTGGCCGTCCTCGACCGTCTGGCCGGCCACGAAGGAGGCCGTCTCCTCGATGCACCCGATCAGGTCGGGATGGTCCGTGTCCACGCCGGTATCGAGAACGGCGATCTTCACTCCGTGTCCGGTCATGCCGGAGATGTTGGCCCTGATCGCCTGGAGGCCCCAGGTCATGCTCTGCTCGTCCAGCGCCGGCCCCAGGGACGCGGCGGCTTCGGCCTGGGATTGGTGGGCGACCACCTCCTCGTCGCTGCGGTAGGCCGGGAAGAAATCGGTCGGCGCCAGCTGCGGGGTGGTGATCGGCGAGGCGTAGACCATGCGCTCCGGCTCGGCCGCGAGGATCGATGCCTCCGCCTCGGCCGTGGTCACCAGCGCGAAACGGTTCTCGGGCCGTACCTCGACGACGGCCACAGAGAGGTTTTCGAAGAGCACCGAAACGTCCGGGCGTTCGAGGAGTTCGGAGACGTTCGCGGCCGCGGCTCCCCGGACGCGTTCCACGGGCGCGATGTCGGCGGCGGCACGCAGTGCGTTCAGTCCGCTCTCCTGGTTGCCGGGATCGAGCAGGACCACGTACCGACCGGTGTACTCCGTACTGTGGCGGCTGCCGCTGCCGTTGCCGTTGGGCCGTTCGGGCTGCTCGCCGAAGGCGCGCCTGTCCATGGGTCCGTTCGCCATTGGGTTTCCCGCTTTCTGTGCGCTTCCCCCGGTTGGTGGACGCGCCGGTCCACCGAGTGGCAGTGCCGGGGATGGTGGGGCGCGGCTCGGCCGTGCGTCGGCCCGTATTGCCGCCGCCTGCAAGGCGGTCGGCATCGCCCCCTCGAAAACGGTCGCACCGGGTAGGCAGGCCCGCAACACAGCGCAGCCACCCGAGGAGCCCCCGGCCGAACACCGCACGCGGGTGGGGCTCGCGCTCATGGCCCCGGCCGCCGCGGTGCTCGGCCGCATCGTCTTCTACGGGATGGCCGACCGGCCGCAGCCTCAGCGGGCCGCGCGCAGCCAGCCCGCGACCTCCGTCGCCCAGTACGTCAGGATCGTGTCCGCGCCGGCGCGCTTGATGCCCAGCAGGGTTTCCAGGATGGCCCGGTCCCGCTCGATCCAGCCCTTCTCCGCCGCCGCCTCGATCATCGCGAACTCGCCGCTGATCTGGTACGCCGCCACCGGGACGTCCACCGACTGCGCCACCCGGTACAGGATGTCCAGGTAGGGCCCGGCCGGCTTGACCATCACCATGTCGGCGCCCTCCTCCAGGTCCAGCGCCAGCTCCCGCAGGGACTCCCGCGCGTTCGCCGGGTCCTGCTGGTACGTCTTGCGGTCGCCCTGCAGGGAGGAGGCGACGGCCTCGCGGAAGGGACCGTAGAAGGCGGAGGTGTACTTCGCCGTGTAGGCCAGGATCGAAACGTCCTCGTGGCCCGTCTCGTCCAGCGCGTCGCGGATGACGCCGACCTGGCCGTCCATCATCCCGCTCGGGCCCACCACGTGGACGCCCGCGTCGGCCTGGACCTGCGCCATCTCGGCGTACCGCTCCAGCGTCGCGTCGTTGTCGACCCGGCCGTCCGCGTCCAGGACCCCGCAGTGGCCATGGTCCGTGTACTCGTCCAGGCACAGGTCCGACATGATCACCAGATCGTCGCCGACCTCGGCCTTCACGTCGCGGATCGCGACCTGGAGGATCCCGTCCGGCTCGGTGCCCGCCGTCCCCAGCGCGTCCTTGTTCTCGTCCGCCGGGACGCCGAACAGCATGATCCCCGCGACCCCCGCCTCGACCGCCTCCACGGCGGCCTTCCGCAGCGTGTCCCGCGTGTGCTGGACGACGCCCGGCATCGCCGAGATCGCCAGCGGCTCGCTGATGCCCTCCCGCACGAACGCGGGGAGGATCAGGTCCGAGGGGTGCAGCCGGTTCTCGGCGACCATCCGCCGCATCGCCGGGGTGGTGCGCAGCCGACGGGGCCGCGAGCCGGGGAAGGATCCGTACGTGCTCATCTTCTAGTCGCCTCTTCGAGCATCGAGAACAGTCCGGACAAGCGTAGGGCCCGAGCGCACCGCGCCCGGGCCCCACCCACACCACTCACATCACGTCACGTCGTACGTCACGTCGTACGACGCCTGCGCGCCCCCGGCCGCCGCTCGCTCGGCCGGAACACCGTCTCGCCGGCCTCCTTGGCCGCCTCGCGGCGCGCCGCGCCGTACTCGGCCAGCGCCTCCGCCAGCTTGCTCACGCTCGGCTCCGGCGACAGCACGTCCACGCGCAGCCCGTGCTCCTCCGCGGTCTTGGCCGTCGCCGGCCCGATACACGCGATGACGGTCACGTTGTGCGGCTTCCCGGCGATGCCCACCAGGTTCCGCACGGTGCTCGACGACGTGAAGAGAACGGCGTCGAAACCGCCGCCCTTGATCGCCTCACGCGTGTCCGCCGGCGGCGGCGACGCGCGCACCGTCCGGTAGGCGGTGACGTCGTCGACCTCCCACCCGAGCTCGATCAGCCCGGCGACCAGCGTCTCCGTCGCGATGTCGGCCCGCGGCAGGAACACGCGGTCGATCGGGTCGAAGACCGGGTCGTACGGAGGCCAGTCCTCCAGCAGACCGGCCGCGGACTGCTCCCCGCTCGGCACCAGGTCCGGCTTCACACCGAACTCCACCAGCGCGGCAGCGGTCTGCTCGCCCACCGCGGCGACCTTGATGCCCGCGAAGGCCCGCGCGTCGAGCCCGTACTCCTCGAACTTCTCGCGCACCGCCTTCACGGCGTTGACCGAGGTGAAGGCGATCCACTCGTAGCGGCCCGTCACCAGGCCCTTCACGGCCCGCTCCATCTGCTGCGGGGTCCGCGGCGGCTCCACGGCGATGGTCGGCACCTCGTGCGGCACCGCGCCGTACGAACGCAGCTGGTCGGAGAGCGAGGCGGCCTGCTCCTTCGTGCGCGGTACGAGCACCCGCCAGCCGAACAGCGGCTTCGACTCGAACCAGGCCAGCTCCTCGCGCCGCGCGGCGGCGCTGTGCTCACCGACCACGGCTATGACCGGCCGGGCGCCCTCGGGCGAGGGGAGCACCTTGCCCTGCTTGAACACCTGGGCGATCGTGCCCAGCGTCGCGGACCAGGTGCGCTGGCGCGTGGTCGTACCGGCGACGGTCACCGTCAGCGGGGTGTCGGGCTTGCGCCCGGCGCTCACCAGCTCGGCGGCGGCACTCGACACGGTCTCCAGCGTCGCGGAGACGACGAGGATCCCGTCGCTCGCCCCCACCTCGCTCCAGCAGCGCGCCGACGCGTTCTTCGCGTCCACGAACCGCACGTCCGCGCCCTGCTTGTCGCTGAGCGGCACACCGGCGTACGCGGGCACGCCGACGGCCGTCGCGACACCCGGCACCACCTCGAAGGGGATGCCGGCGGTGGCGCAGACGAGCATCTCCTCGGCCGCGTTCCCGTCGAGACCGGGGTCACCGGTGACGGCACGCACGACCCGCCTGCCGGAGCGTGCGGCCTCCATGACAAGATTGGCGGCGTCGCGGATCACCGGGACCCCGGCGGCTGCTGACACTTCGTCAGCAATCGTCAGCTGCGGCGTGTCGACACCCGCGCGCGCATGCGTCCGTACGACGTCGAGCACCTCGGGCTCCGCGATCAGTACGTCCGCGGCGGCGAGTGCCTCGACGGCGCGCAGCGTCAGCAGACCCGGGTCGCCGGGGCCGGCACCGAGGAAGGTGACGTGTCCGTGGGCGGCGAGTGCCGAGAATGCGGAGGTGGTCGGACTTGAGGGGTTCAAAGCGATCGCTCCCCCATCAGACCGGCCGCGCCCTTGGCCAGCATCTCGTCCGCGAGTTCGCGGCCGAGAGACATGGCCTCGTCGTACGACTGGGGCACGGGACCGGTGGTGGACAGCTGCACCAGCGTCGAGCCGTCGAGGGTTCCGACGACGCCGCGCAGGCGCATTTCATTGACAATCTGTCCGTCGGCCAACAGGTCGGCGAACGCGCCCACGGGTGCGCTGCAGCCGGCCTCGAGGGCGGCGAGCAGGGAACGCTCGGCGGTCACGGCGGCCCGGGTGTACGGGTCGTCGAGTTCGCCGAGCGCGGCGATGAGGTCCGTTTCGGACGCGAGGCACTCCACAGCCAGGGCTCCCTGGCCGGGAGCGGGCAGGATGTGGTCGACCGACAGCAGGTCGGTGGCCTCGTCACTGCGCCCGATCCGGTTCAGACCGGCGGCGGCGAGCACGACGGCGTCGAGCTCCCCGTCCCGTACGAACCCGATGCGGGTGTCGACGTTCCCGCGGATCGGCACGGTCTCGATCCGCTTGCCGAGCGAGCGGGCGTAGTGGTTCAGCTGAGCCGTCCGCCGCGGGGAACCGGTACCGATCCGGGCACCGTCGGGCAGCTGCTCGAAGGTCAGGCCGTCCCTGGCGACGAGCGCGTCCCGCGCGTCCTCGCGCAGCGGCATCGCCGCGATCACGAGGTCATCGGGCTGCGCGGTCGGCAGGTCCTTCAGCGAGTGCACGGCGAAGTCGACCTCGTGGCGCAGCAGCGCCTCGCGCAGGGCCGTGACGAACACGCCCGTCCCGCCGATCTGCGCCAGATGCTCGCGCGACACGTCGCCGTACGTCGTGATCTCCACGAGCTCGACAGGCCGGCCGGTGATCGCCCGTACCGCCTCGGCGACGTGGCCCGACTGGGACATGGCCAGCTTGCTCCGCCGCGTACCGAGCCGCAGCGGCTGGTCGGGACGTGTGTTCATGATGCCCGTCCTGGGTCGTCGTCGTTCAGGGGTTCGGCCGCGTCTGCCCGGCTGACGGAAGCCACCGTCTGAGGGTCGAGGTCGAAGAGTTCGCGCAGCGCCTCGGCGTACCCGGCGCCGCCGGGCTCGCTCGCGAGCTGCTTGACGCGCACGGTCGGCGCGTGGAGGAGCTTGTCGACAACGCGCCGCACGGTCTGGGTGACCTCGGCCCGCTGCCGTTCGTCGAGATCTGGCACCCGCCCGTCGAGCCGCGCCACCTCCATGGCCACGACCTCCGCGGCCATGGCCCGCAGGGCGACGACGGTGGGCGTGATGTGCGCGGCCCGCTGGGCTGCCCCGAAAGCCGCCACTTCCTCGGCGACTATCGCACGTACCGCGTCGACGTCGGCAGCCATCGGGGCGTCCGCGGACGCCTCGGCGAGGCTCTCGATGTCGACCAGCCGCACGCCCGGGATCCGGTGCACGGCCGCGTCGATGTCCCGGGGCATGGCCAGGTCCAGCAGCGCCAGCCGCGCGGTCGGACCGTCGGCGTGCGTACGGGTGCCGCGCCGGGGCTGCCGCTGCGCGGCGGCCTCGCCCTGGTCGGCCCAGGTCCCGTGCAGCTCGAGCGAGTTGGCGTCGACCCCGGTCAGCGCCGCCCGCCCGTCGGGCCCGACGGGACACCCGTCGGCCTCCACGGCGGCGGGCATCGTCCGCGCGGCCCCGGCATCGGCCAGCCGGCCGTGCGTCATGGCAGCGGCAGCCAGCCGAGCCACGACATCGGCCGAATCCAGCCCCGCGGCGGCAGGCGAACCTCCGGCCGGAGCCGAAGTCAGCCCCGCCTGGGGGCCCCTCCCAGCGGTAGCTGGGGGAGTTTGAGGCGCGGGGTCCGGGACGGAGCCCCAGGACACGGCGGCGAGCACGTCATCGTCGGTCAGCACGAGCCCCGTGGCACCGGTGCAGGACACCACCACATCGACTCGTGTCAGCTCCTCGGCGACACCGGCCATGGCGATGGCCGAAGCCCGCACACCCGTGCCTGAGGCAACCAGAATCTCCGCCAGCCGCTCCGCCCGCTCGGCGGTCCGGTTCGCGACCACGATCTCGGCGACACCGACCCGCGCCAGCGTGGCCGCGGCCAGCGAGGACATCGACCCGGCCCCGATCACCAGCGCCCGCTTCCCGGCGGCCCACTCCCCCACCGGCACCCGGGCCCCGGCGAGCTGCTCGAGCCCGAACGTGACCAGCGACTGGCCGGCCCGGTCGATCCCGGTCTCCGAGTGCGCCCGCTTGCCGACCCGCAGCGCCTGCTGGAACAGGTCGTTGATCAGCCGGCCGGCGGTGTGCAGCTCCTGCCCCAGCGCCAGCGCGTCCTTGATCTGGCCGAGGATCTGCCCCTCGCCCACGACCATCGAGTCCAGCCCGCACGCCACCGAGAACAGGTGGTGCACCGCCCGGTCCTCGTAGTGCACGTAGAGATAGGGGGTGAGCTCCTCCAGCGCCACTCCGCTGTGCTGCGCCAGCAGCGTGGACAGCTCTGCGACACCGGCGTGGAACTTGTCCACGTCCGCGTACAGCTCGATCCGGTTGCACGTGGCGAGCACCGCCGCCTCCGTCGCCGGCTCGGCGGCGAGGGTGTCGTGCAGCAGCTTCACCTTGGCGTCCGCGGACAGCGAGGCGCGCTCCAGCACGCTCACGGGCGCGCTGCGGTGGCTCAGCCCTACGACGAGCAGACTCATGCCGGCATCACCGCCGGCACGTCACCCTCGGGGTTGCCCTTGCGCGCCTCGGCGGCTGCCCGCCCGGCCGGCGGCACCACGGCCGCGGCGGGGGCGGCGCCGCCCACGGAGGAGGTGCCCTCGGCAGCAGCGGCGGCGGCTTCCTCGCCGGCCTTGCGCTGCTCGTGGAACGCCAGGATCTGGAGCTCGATCGAAAGGTCGACCTTGCGCACGTCCACGCCGTCGGGCACGGAGAGCACGGTCGGGGCGAAGTTCAGGATGGAGGTGACACCGGCCGCGATCAGACGCTCGCTGACCTGCTGCGCGGCACCGGCCGGCGTCGCGATGACGCCGATCGAGACCCCGTTCTCCTCGATGATCTTCTCCAGCTCATCGGTGTGCTGCACGGGCATCCCGGCCACCGGCTTGCCGGCCATCGCCGGGTCGGCGTCGATCAGCGCGGCCACGCGGAAACCACGCGACGCGAAACCGCCGTAGTTGGCGAGGGCGGCGCCGAGGTTACCGATGCCGACGATGACAACCGGCCAGTCCTGGGTCAGTCCGAGTTCGCGGGAGATCTGGTAGACGAGGTACTCCACGTCGTACCCGACGCCGCGGGTGCCGTAGGAGCCCAGGTAGGAGAAGTCCTTGCGCAGCTTCGCGGAGTTGACTCCGGCGGCGGCCGCGAGCTCCTCGGAGGACACCGTGGGCACCGATCGCTCGGAGAGCGCGGTGAGGGCGCGCAAGTACAGCGGAAGCCGGGCGACAGTGGCCTCGGGAATACCTCGGCTGCGGGTCGCCGGTCGGTGAGTTCGGCCAGTTGCCACGATGCTCCTGCGGGATGAGCGGGGCTGCAGGCGGCCACTTGTCCCAGGACCGCCCCGTCGACAGCAGGCTATGCCTTTGTGAACGCGTGCACAAAGATTGTGTCCGCTTTGTCCGAGCAAAGTGACCGGGGTCACGCGACTCAAGTGCGTAAACGGGGAACCGGCGGCACGCCGAACCCGTTCAAATCCCAAAGGGGGCAAAACCGTACACACTCCTCACAGATACGCCCCCGAGACCCCATAAATCGCCCATGATGGTAACCGGGATGCGGGTCAGCCCTCCAACGCCCGCCGCAGCCGGTCCGGGTTCACCCTCCAGAAGGTGTGCTGTTCGCCATCCACCAACACCACCGGAATCTGCTCCCAGTGCAGCCGGTAGAGCTCCGCGTCCTGCGAGATGTCCTTCTTCTCCCACTGCGCACCGGTCTGCGCGCAGACCTCCTCGATGACGACCTGTGCCTCATCGCACAGGTGGCACCCCGGCTTCCCGATCAGCGTCACCATCCGGTCGCCGGGACGCTTCTTTTCCTTGCGGCGCAACAAAGGGCTCATGGCCTCATTCTCCCGAAGTGTTAACGCCTCCGTTTCCCAGCGGTTCGAGAACTCCCGAACACAGTGGCTATGCTCGCCGCATGGCCGCTCTCGGATGGCTCACCCCCCGTAGACGCTCCGCAAGCGCGCGGAGCGTGCTGGCAGGCGAGGCCTCGGCCGAGGCCGCCCGGAAGACCGCGCTTGCCGAAGCTCCGCATCTCACGGAGCCGGACCTCGCGGAACCGGACCTCGACACCGACCTCGAAGCCCTCGCGGCGGACGAGGACGAGCCGGAGTTCCCCGTCGCGGGCGACGACCTCGCCGCCGCCTTCTTCGACCTCGACAACACCGTGATGCAGGGCGCCGCGATCTTCCACTTCGGCCGCGGCCTCTACAAGCGCGAGTTCTTCCGCCGCCGCGAGCTCGCCCGCTTCGCCTGGCAGCAGGCCTGGTTCCGGCTCGCCGGGGTCGAGGACCCCGACCACATGCAGGACGCCCGCGACAGCGCCCTGTCGATCGTCAAGGGCCACAAGGTCTCCGAACTGATGGCCATCGGCGAGGAGATCTACGACGAGTACATGGCCGAGCGGATCTGGCCGGGCACCCGCGCCCTGGCCCAGGCCCACCTCGACGCCGGCCAGAAGGTGTGGCTGGTCACCGCCGCCCCCGTCGAAACGGCCACGATCATCGCCCGCAGGCTCGGCCTGACCGGAGCGCTGGGCACCGTCGCCGAGTCCGTCGACGGGATCTACACCGGCCGCCTGGTCGGCGAACCTCTGCACGGCCCCGCCAAGGCCGAGGCGGTCCGCGCCCTGGCCGCCGCCGAGGGCCTGGATCTCGAACGCTGCGCCGCGTACAGCGATTCGCACAACGACATCCCGATGCTGTCGCTGGTCGGGCATCCGTACGCGATCAATCCCGACACAAAACTGCGCAAGCATGCCCGTACCAACGACTGGCGGCTGCGCGACTATCGGACCGGCCGCAAGGCCGTGAAGGTCGGCGTCCCGGCGGCCGCCGGAGTCGGCGCGATCGCGGGCGGCGCGGCCGCCGCCATCGCCCTGCACCGCCGCCGCAAGTAGTCAGGCCGGCCCCGCACCGGGCCCACCGCACGGCCCCGGACCCGGCCCACGCCTGCCCCGCACCGGCCCCGCCCCACTCAGGCCCCACGGCCGGCACGGCATTCCCCCAGCCCTACCCCCGGACGGGACACGGCACTCCGGCCTGCCCGACTCGGTCGCGAGCCCCCATGGAAGCTTCCAATCCGCGCACCCAAGTGATCACCAACCGATCACCAACTGCGACTGAATATGCCCTCGACACGCAACAGAAGTGTCGGAACCGGTGATTTGAGCAACTGGGTGTAGCGCTGCCTGTACGAAGCGTTATTCTCCTC
Organism: Streptomyces sp. NBC_01546; assembly: GCF_045208355.1. NCBI lineage: Bacteria > Bacillati > Actinomycetota > Actinomycetes > Kitasatosporales > Streptomycetaceae > Streptomyces > Streptomyces sp. NBC_01546. The sequence goes on along the minus strand of NZ_CP109379.1, from coordinate 4,597,796 downwards.
AAACGCATGCCACCGGCCATCTGTCGCTACGACGGGTGAACGGTCCCGCACTGCACGTGATGGAAGCTCTGCCTCTGGGAGTCCCGTGTACCCACCTGTCGGGGTTGACGCCTCGGGCCTGGCTACGCTGCGCGCAACGGTCCTCGACCACCTGCGTGGCTTCGTCCCCACCGCGTACGCCGTCCCCGCCTTCGCCGCCGCGGTCCCTGCCGGCCTCGGCCCGGCCGGTCCTTGCTATGCCCTGACCGACGGCGGAGCGACGGTGGGCAGACGAGGTCGCGCGGCCGGGGGCTCGAACAGCGCCGCCGGCACGAGCACCCAGGCCACCCCCCGCCGCCCCACCGCGGACAGTGACCAGGCCCGCATGATGGACCTGGTCGAACGTGCCCAGGCCGGCGAGGCCGAGGCCTTCGGCCGCCTCTACGACCAGTACAGCGACACGGTCTACCGCTACATCTACTACCGCGTCGGCGGCAAGGCGACCGCGGAGGATCTCACCAGCGAGACCTTCCTGCGCGCGCTGCGCCGCATCTCCACCTTCACCTGGCAGGGCCGCGACTTCGGGGCCTGGCTCGTGACGATCGCCCGCAACCTGGTGGCCGACCACTTCAAGTCCAGCCGCTTCCGGCTGGAGGTCACCACCGGCGAGATGCTCGACGCCAACGAGGTCGAGCGCAGCCCCGAGGACTCCGTCCTGGAGTCCCTCTCCAACGCGGCCCTGCTGGAGGCCGTACGGAAACTCAATCCGCAGCAGCAGGAGTGCGTGACCCTGCGCTTCCTGCAAGGCCTCTCGGTCGCCGAGACGGCCCGGGTCATGGGCAAGAACGAGGGCGCCATCAAGACGCTCCAGTACCGGGCGGTCCGCACGCTGGCCCGTCTCCTCCCGGACGACGCCCGCTGACCCCCTTCACACATCAACACAAACTCACATACATCCGGTGACCCCTCGATGACGCTGTGGTCCGATCATCCTTCGTCCGTAACCCAAGTGCCGCGACGCTCGTTGTGCGGAATGCAGACCCCCTGTGGACAAGCCCTGCCTGAAGCCGCTCACTCGAAAGTGTGGATGTGCTCAAGGAAGGCAACCTTCCGGACACCCTGGGGAGTCGATCGTCATGACGAGAGGAGGTGCCGCCAGTGATCGCGAACGTGACTCCGCACCGGCGGGCGAACGCCTTCGCCCAGGCCCTGGAGGATCGGACCCTGTCCGACCTTTCGGAACCGGACCCGGCGGCCGAGCAGTCCGAGGCACCTGCCGAACCTGCCGACCACGACCGGCTGTTGGCCCTGGCGAGCGTGCTCGGCGAACGAATGCCGCGCCCAGTGCTGGACCCAGAGGTCAAAGTGGTGCAGCGAGCCCAGCTCGTTGCCGCCATGGAGACCATGGTGATGGAGGAAAGGGCCGGGGGCGGTGCCGCCTCGGACCCTCAGGTGCCCGAACAGCGGACCGGCCGCGGCGCCCACCGGGCGACCTCGCTCCGGAAATTGCGGCCCCGCTCCCGCTGGTCCAAGGGCATCGCAGCAGGCGGCCTCACCGTAGGTGTGGCCGCAGGGGCCTTCAGCGGAGTGGCCGCTGCCAGTTCCGACGCCCTGCCCGGTGACCACCTCTACCCCGTGAAGCGGGGCATGGAGGACCTGAAGCTCGGGATGGCCGACGACGATTCGGACCGGGGCGAGCTCTATCTCGACCAGGCCTCGAACCGCCTGTCGGAAGCCCGCAGGCTGATGGAGCGTGACCGGGCGGGCCTACTGGACCACGAGTCCCTGGGCGAGATCCGCCGAGCGCTGGCGGGGGTGAAGCACGACGCGGAGGAGGGCCACCGGCTCCTCCAGGCGGCGTACGAACGGGACGGCTCGCTCGGCCCGATCCAGGCGCTGTCCTCGTTCTCCCGCTCCCACCGCGACGCGTGGGGCAAGCTCCGGGAGAGGCTCCCCGTGCAGCTCACGGACGTGGGCGGCGAGGTGGAGTCGGTCTTCCAGGCCATAGACGAAGACGTGGCACCGCTCCAGAGCCTGCTCCCCAAGCCACCCGAGCAGATCCGCGGCACCGGCTCCCCCGGGACCTCGGCCAAGCCGGGCGCTCCGAGCGGCAAGCAGCAGTCCGCACCGGCCTCCGGCACCCCGTCGGGCAGCCCCGCGTCGCCGTCCCCCTCGGGCAGCAGCAGCCGGCCCCCGACCACGGGCGGCCTCCTGGGCGGTACGGGCGACCTGCTGATCCCGCCCGCGGGCCAGTCCACCCCGCCCTCCCCGGGCGCTCCGGACCAGCCCAAGCCGGACATCACCCTCCCGCCCCTCCTCCCGGGCCTCCTGCCGGGCCTGGGCATCAACGCGGAGGACGCGGAGTAGCACTTGAGAACGCCGGCGAGGCACATCCAGCCTCGCCGGCGTTCGAGGCGTGGGGGTCCCCCCGGACGGAGTCTGGGGGAGGGTCCGGGGCGGAGCCCCGGCACACAACCGTCAGAAGAAGACGGACCGCCGCTGCACCAGCAGCTTGTACAGCGTGTGCTGGATCTGCTCCCGCACCTGGTCCGTCAGGTTGAACATCAGCATCGGATCCTCCGCCGCCTCCGCCGCATAACCCGCGGTGGCGATCGGCTCGCCGAACTGGATCGTCCACTTCGTCGGCAACGGCACCGCCCCCAACGGCCCCAGCCACGGAAACGTCGGCGTGATCGGGAAGTACGGAATCCCCAGCAGCCGCGCCAGCGTCTTCGCGTTGCCGACCATCGGGTAGATCTCCTCCGCCCCCACGATCGAGCAAGGCACGATCGGCGTCCCCGCACGCAGAGCCGTCGACACGAACCCGCCCCGCCCGAAGCGCTGGAGCTTGTAGCGGTCTCCGAACGGCTTCCCTATCCCCTTGAAGCCCTCCGGCATCACCCCGACCAGCTCCCCGGCCTCCAGCAGCCGCTGCGCGTCCTCCGCGCACGCCAGGGTGTGACCGGCCTTCCGGGCCAGCTCGTTCACCACCGGCAGCATGAACACCAGATCCGCCGCGAGCAGCCGCAGGTGCCGCTGCGCCGGGTGGTGGTCGTGCACCGCCACCTGCAGCATCAGCCCGTCCAGCGGCAGCGTCCCCGAGTGGTTCGCCACGATCAGCGCACCGCCCTCCGCCGGGATGTTCTCGATGCCCTTGACCTCCACCCGGAAGTACTTGTCGAACAGCGGCCGCATCAAGGACATCAGGACCTGGTCCGTCAGCTCCTTGTCGTAGCCGAACTCGTCGACCTCGTACTCCCCGGTGACCCGCCGCCGCAGGAACGCCAGCCCGCCGGCGATCCGCCGGTCCCAGCCGTCCCGCGCCTCCACCGGCGCGGGCTCCGGAGCGGCCGGCTCCACCACCGGTTCAGGAGCGGACACCGCCCGGACCCTGCGGGGCGCCCGCCGGCGCGGCCGGTCCTCGTCGAACGGAATGACCTTGGCGTCCGCCACTATCGCTTCGCTCCTTCAACCGCGTCCACGTCGACATCCAGGCCGTCCACCTTCAGCACGGCCGCCACCCGGTCCACGGCCCGCGCCGCCCGCTCCGGCGGCAGCAGCCCGCCCCCGCGGCTCCGCGCGAAGTCCGCGAAGGTCTCGGCGGTCGTGTACATCGGCTCAAAACCGAGCACGTCCCGCATCTGCGAGGTCTCCACGACCCGGCCGTGCGTCAGAAGCCTTATCTGCTCCGGCGAGAAGTCGGTGATCCCGACCGCCCGCAGCGCCGACCCCACCCACGTCACGGCGGGCAGCAGCAGCGGCAGCGTCGGCCGCCCCAGCCGCCGCGAGCACTGCGACAGCAGCAGTACGCCGTCACCTGCGATGTTGAAGGTCCCGCTGTTCAGCGTCCCCCGCCGCGGCTCCTTCGCCGCCAGCCGCAGCACGTCGAGCACATCGTCCTCGTGGACGAACTGCAGCCGCGGGTCATAGCCCAGCACGGTCGGCATCACGGGAATCGAGAAGTACTCGGCGAGCGCCGAATCCGCGAACGGGCCCAGGATGTTCGCGAACCGCAGCACGCACACCGCGACGTCCGGCCGCCTGCGCGCGAAGCCCCGTACATAGCCCTCGACCTCGGCGGCGTCCTTGGCGAACCCGCCCGCCGGCAGCGACTTCGGCTCCGTGGTCTCGGTGAAGACGGCCGGATCCCGCGAGGTGCCCCCGTACACGCTGGTACTGGACTTCACCACGAGCCGCCGGACCGTCGGGGACTTCTGGCAGGCCCCGAGGAGCTGCATCGTCCCGATGACGTTCGTTTCCTTGACGGTGCTGTGCGCGCCGCCGGACCCCACACTGCCGCCGGTGACCGCCAGATGGACCACCGTGTCCACGGCGTGCTCGGCCAGCACGCGGGCGATCGCCGACTGTCTGATGTCCGTACGTACGAACTCGGCCGATCCGAGCCGGTGCGGCGGTGGAACCGCGTCGACCGCGATCACCCGCTCGACATCCGGGTCGCGCTGGATTCGCCGCACGAAGCGGCCCCCCAGCTGCCGGGCAGCCCCGGTGACGAGTACGACCTTCCCCACGAGTTCAGCGCCTCCCTCGAAGAAGTCCCCCGGCTGCACCGCAGCCCCTCCACCAGAATGGTGGAGGGGCTGCGGAGAACACGTACAGCTGCCGTTTACTTCTTGTTACGGCGCTGGACGCGGGTGCGCTTGAGCAGCTTGCGGTGCTTCTTCTTAGCCATCCGCTTGCGCCGCTTCTTGATAACAGAGCCCACGACTACCCTCGCTCACTTCTCTTCATTCGGTGCGGGGCGTCGGGGCCCACACGACCTACGTCGGCCTAGCCTACCGTCCCGAGCTCTGAGCTTGTAATCCGAGGGCGTGCCGAGGTCAGTCTCAGGCCGACTCCACCCCCACATAGGACTCTCGGAGGTACTCGTGGACCGCATTCTCGGGGACCCGGAAGGACCGGCCCACCCGGATTGCGGGCAGATGGCCGTTGTGCACCAGTCGGTACACGGTCATCTTTGACACTCGCATCACCGAGGCAACCTCCGCCACGGTCAGGAACTGAACCTCACTGAGAGGCCTCTCGCCAGCAGCCATGACACACCTTGACCTTCCGCGCATGACGGGCACCGGCTTCCCCTCCGGTTACTCCTCGTCGTCGCACGCTCACTCCCCAGAGTAGGGGCGCGTGATACGAGTGGGGAAGAGGAGCTACGGCCACTCCTGGCGCCCCGACAGACTCGCCCGATTGAGCACATAGCGAGTAAGCGGTCGGTAGTAGTCCGCACGCACCGCGTCATCAAGTGGAACGGCCACCGAGACCCGCCCCTCGGCCTCGCCGACGAACAGCGCGGGATCGTCCGTATCCGCCAGCCCGATCGCCTCCACACCCAGCTGACCAGCACCGCAGACCCACCCGTGGTCCCCCACCACCAATTCCGGCAAGGGCCCGCCGGCCTCCGCCAAGGCCCCCAGCGCGAGCCGAACCGGCAGCGGCGAATGGGAGTGCGCGCCGGTCGCACTCCCCGGTGGCCGCACGCCGGGCTCCCGCACCAGTGCGACCCCTCGTACGTAATCGATGCTGTACGTGCGTACGCCGAACCGGGTCGCCATGTCGACACTCACCCCCTGCGCCGGAGTGAGGACAACACATCCCGCCGCCGACATCGCCTCGGCCAACCCGGCGTAGAAGCCCAGGAGCCGGTGCGGGTGCCCCGTCCCGAACAGCACGGGCGACCGCGCCCGGGCCGCCGCCCGCAGCCGCCCCGCGAAGGCCTCCAGCGCGGCCATCGTCCGCTCCGGGTCGATCTCGTCCGGCCCGCTGACGTGCGCCGGGTCCGCCGAGACCCCGCACTTGTCCGCCATCAGCCTCAGCAGGTCACCCTCGCCCCAGGCCCACTCCGGATCCAGCCCGAGCAGCACCCGCGGATCGCGCGCCGCGAACAGCCGGTAGCTGCGCAGGCTCTCCTCCCGGGAGGTCGCGATGGGCCCGGCCAACCGGGCGGCCAGCAGATGCGCACGCAGCGCGCCGGAGCTCAACACCCTCCGATGCTGCCTCAACACATCTGGCGGATCATCAATTCCGGAGAACGGCCCCACACTTGGCGTAACGATGCATCATCAGGTCAGCAAGCCGCGCAGCGGGAACACCGCGCGCCGCGTGGCGAGGACGGCTTGATCCGTGCGGTCCGCCGGGTCGTAGCCCTCGTCCCATTCCCGCCACGCCACCGCACGCCCGTCCGTCATCCGGGCCGGCGCCAGCTGCCGCGTCCGCGCGTACACCTCGTCCCGCCACGAGGCCGGCACCGCGGTCGCCGGGTCGATCGGCCGGTGCGCCGCGATCGCCACCAGATGCGTCCACGACCGAGGTACGACGTCCACCACCGCGTACCCGCCGCCGCCGAGCGCCAGCCACCGCCCGTCCGCGTACTCGTGCGCCAGCCGGTGGCAGGCCTCCTGGACGGCCCGCTGGGCGTCCAGGGACACCGCCAGATGGGCGAGCGGATCCTCGAAGTGCGTGTCCGCCCCGTGCTGGGTCACCAGCACCTGCGGCCGGAAGTCCGCCAGCAGCTCCGGCACCGTGGCGTGGAAGGCCCGCAGCCACCCCTCGTCCCCGGTCCCCGCGGGCAGCGCGACGTTCACCGCCGACCCCTCGGCCGCCGCACCGCCGGTCTCCTCCGGCCAGCCGGTCTGCGGGAACAGCGTCCGCGGATGCTCGTGCAGGGAGATGGTCAGCACCCGCGGGTCGTCCCAGAAGGCCGCCTGTACGCCATCCCCGTGATGGACGTCCACGTCCACGTACGCGACCCGCTCGGCCCCCAGCTCCAGCAGCCGCGCGACGGCCAGCGCCGCGTCGTTGTACACGCAGAAACCGGCCGCCCCGCCCGGCATGGCGTGGTGCAGCCCGCCGGCGAAGTTCACGGCGTGCTCGGCCTCGCCCCGCCAGATCGCCTCCGCCCCGGCCACCGACTGCCCGGCGATCAGCGCGGACGCCTCGTGCATCCCGTGGAACGCCGGATCGTCCATGGTCCCCAGCCCGTACGAACCGTCGGCGACCCCGGGATCGGCGGACACCTCGTGCACCGCGGCGACGTAGTCCTCCCGGTGCACCAGCCTCAGCGTCGAGTCACCGGCCGCGCGGGCCGCCCGTACCTCCATGGCCCGGTCCAGCCCGAAGGCGCGCACCAGGCCCATGGTCAGCGCCAGACGCACCGGATCCATCGGATGGCTGGGCCCGAAGTCATACTTCGTAACCGCCTCGTCCCACATCAACAACCCGCGGCCGCTCATGCCCGACACCGTATCGGGCCTCCCGAGGTCCGAACGAACGGGCGTAGAACAGCGTGATCAGGACGAGAACCATCGGCACGAGCATCGCGCCCCGGTAGCTCCAGGCGTCCCCGATCCCACCGACGAGCGGCGACCCGATCAGGAAGCCGACGTAGTTGAAGATGTTCAGCCGGGCTATCGCCGTGTCCGAACCCCCCGGGAACAGCCTCCCGGCAGCCGCGAAGGTCTGCGGCACGATCACGCACAGCCCGATCCCCAGCAGCGTGAAACCGAGCATCCCCACCCACGCACCCGGCGCGGCCGCCACGACGGCGAACCCCGCGGCCGCCACCACCGTCCCGCCCCGCACCACGGCCGCGGCCCCGAAGCGCCGTACGCCCAGGTCCCCGACGGCCCGCCCGATCAGGGTGGTCACCATGTAGACGTTGTACGGGACGGTCGCCAGCTGCTCGGAGCTCCCCAGCACGTCCTGAAGGTACTTGGCACTCCAGTTCGCCACCGTCGAGTCCCCGATGTACGCGCACGCCATCACCAGACACAGCGGCAGCAGCAGCTTGGCGCCACCGGCGCCCAGCCCCTTCTCCTGGACCACCTCGGAGGGCGTGTCGACGTAGCTCCGGCTCCCCCACAGGACGAGCGGCACCAGCACCACCAGGGCCGGCAGATAGCTCACGAACAAGTCCAGACGCCAATGCGCCCCGGCCCACGCGGCCGAGGCACCGACGATCCCCCCGAGGCTGTAGGCGGCGTGGAAGCCGAGCATGATGCTGCGTCCGTACTCCCGCTGGAGGCTCACGCCGAGCATGTTCATCGAGGCGTCCAGCGCACCCACCGACAGCCCGAACAACCCCAGGGCCACCGCCACTTGCCACAGCTCGGTGCCGGCCCCGACCCCGAGCAGCGCGAGCAGCACCACGGGCTGCGCCCACCTCAGTACGGCACTGGGCGCCACCCGCTTCACCAGGTGCTCGGTGGCCACGCTCGCGACCCCGGCGAGGATCGGCACGGCGGCGAGGAAGGCGGGCAGCAGCCCGTCGGATATCCCGTACCGGTCCTGGATCGCCGGGATCCTGGTCACGAGCAGCGCAAAGGCGACACCTTGCGCGAAGAAGCTGAACCCCAGGGCACTGCGCCCGCGCCGCAGCCGCACATCAACCGTCATGGCGGGTCAGCGTAGGCCCCGGGGCTACCGGTGGGTAGAGCGATCACACGGGCAGTTGCAGAAGCCCCGGCAGCTGCTTCATGTCACCGAAGTACGCGGTGGCCCCGGGCAGCCGGTCCGCAGGCAGCATCGCCGTGAAGGCGAACACGTCCATCCCCGCGGCCGCGGCGGCCTGAATGCCCAGCGGGCTGTCCTCGACGACCACACACCGCGCTGGCTCCACGCCCATCGACCGGGCCGCGTGGAGGAACAGATCGGGCGCCGGCTTTCCCTGGCCCACGTCCTGGGAGCTGAAGATCCACTCCTCCTCGAACCACCCGTCGATCCCGGCCGCCCGATGCCCGACCCGGATCCGCTCGTGATTCCCGGAGGAGGCCAGGCAGTACCCGATGCCGTGTGCGGTCAGCGCCCCGAGCACCTCCTCCACCCCGGGCACGGGCCGCAACTCCCGCTCGAACGCGGCGAAGGTCCGCGCGTGCAGCGTCTCGTCGAAGTCGTCCGGCAGCCGCTCCCCGGTCCGCTCGAGAACGAGATCGTGCACCCGGTGCACGGCGGCCCCCATGTAGTCGCGGAGCGAGTCCTCGTACGAGGTGGGGTGCCCGAGCTCGCTCAGGTACCCGGCGAGGATGCTGTTGGCGAGCGGCTCACTGTCCACCAGCACGCCGTCGTTGTCGAAGATGACGAGGTCATAGCCCATCCCCCAACCCTACGAGCCGTCAACCCGGATCCATCCGTACCCCATGCCGGGCATCCGACGGATTCTGGTGGTGAACGCAGAAAAGCCCCGCACCGAACCCGTAAGGGTTTGGTGCGGGGCTTCCCGCAATGATTGTTCGGCGGCGTCCTACTCTCCCACAGGGTCCCCCCTGCAGTACCATCGGCGCTGAAAGGCTTAGCTTCCGGGTTCGGAATGTAACCGGGCGTTTCCCTAACGCTATGACCACCGAAACACTATGAAATTTGAACGCTGGCATGGACACAGCTGTTCGTTATTTCAGAACTAACACAGTGGACGCGAGCAACTGAGGACAAGCCCTCGGCCTATTAGTACCAGTCAGCTTCACCCGTTACCGGGCTTCCACATCTGGCCTATCAACCCAGTCGTCTACTGGGAGCCTTACCCTCTCAAGGAGGTGGGAATACTCATCTTGAAGCAGGCTTCCCGCTTAGATGCTTTCAGCGGTTATCCCTCCCGAACGTAGCCAACCAGCCATGCCCTTGGCAGGACAACTGGCACACCAGAGGTTCGTCCGTCCCGGTCCTCTCGTACTAGGGACAGCCCTTCTCAATATTCCTACGCGCACAGCGGATAGGGACCGAACTGTCTCACGACGTTCTAAACCCAGCTCGCGTACCGCTTTAATGGGCGAACAGCCCAACCCTTGGGACCGACTCCAGCCCCAGGATGCGACGAGCCGACATCGAGGTGCCAAACCATCCCGTCGATATGGACTCTTGGGGAAGATCAGCCTGTTATCCCCGGGGTACCTTTTATCCGTTGAGCGACGGCGCTTCCACAAGCCACCGCCGGATCACTAGTCCCGACTTTCGTCCCTGCTCGACCCGTCGGTCTCACAGTCAAGCTCCCTTGTGCACTTACACTCAACACCTGATTGCCAACCAGGCTGAGGGAACCTTTGGGCGCCTCCGTTACCCTTTGGGAGGCAACCGCCCCAGTTAAACTACCCATCAGACACTGTCCCTGATCCGGATCACGGACCGAGGTTAGACATCCAGCACGACCAGAGTGGTATTTCAACGGCGACTCCACCCCAACTGGCGTTGGGGTTTCAAAGTCTCCCACCTATCCTACACAAGCCGAACCGAACACCAATATCAAACTATAGTAAAGGTCCCGGGGTCTTTCCGTCCTGCTGCGCGAAACGAGCATCTTTACTCGTAGTGCAATTTCACCGGGCCTATGGTTGAGACAGTCGAGAAGTCGTTACGCCATTCGTGCAGGTCGGAACTTACCCGACAAGGAATTTCGCTACCTTAGGATGGTTATAGTTACCACCGCCGTTTACTGGCGCTTAAGTTCTCAGCTTCGCACGCCCGAAAGCGCACTAACCGGTCCCCTTAACGTTCCAGCACCGGGCAGGCGTCAGTCCGTATACATCGCCTTACGGCTTCGCACGGACCTGTGTTTTTAGTAAACAGTCGCTTCTCGCTGGTCTCTGCGGCCACCCCCAGCTCAGGAAGCAAGTTCCCTCACCAGTGATGGCCCCCCTTCTCCCGAAGTTACGGGGGCATTTTGCCGAGTTCCTTAACCATAGTTCACCCGAACGCCTCGGTATTCTCTACCTGACCACCTGAGTCGGTTTAGGGTACGGGCCGCCATGAAACTCGCTAGAGGCTTTTCTCGACAGCATAGGATCATCCACTTCACCACAATCGGCTCGGCATCAGGTCTCAGCCTTAATGAGGGACGGATTTGCCTACCCCTCGGCCTACACCCTTACCCCGGGACTACCACCGCCCGGGCTGGACTACCTTCCTGCGTCACCCCATCGCTTACCTACTACAAGTCTGGTTCGTCGGCTCCACCACTTTCCTTTCCCCGAAGGGTCCGGAACGGCTTCACGGACTTAGCATCGCCTGATTCGATATTGGGCGTTTCAAAGCGGGTACCGGAATATCAACCGGTTGTCCATCGACTACGCCTGTCGGCCTCGCCTTAGGTCCCGACTTACCCTGGGCAGATCAGCTTGACCCAGGAACCCTTAGTCAATCGGCGCACACGTTTCTCACGTGTGTATCGCTACTCATGCCTGCATTCTCACTCGTGAACCGTCCACAACTAGCTTCCGCTGCTGCTTCACCCGGCACACGACGCTCCCCTACCCATCACAGCAGGCGTTGGCCCTATTGCTGCAATGACACGACTTCGGCGGTACGCTTGAGCCCCGCTACATTGTCGGCGCGGAATCACTTGACCAGTGAGCTATTACGCACTCTTTCAAGGGTGGCTGCTTCTAAGCCAACCTCCTGGTTGTCTCTGCGACTCCACATCCTTTCCCACTTAGCGTACGCTTAGGGGCCTTAGTCGATGCTCTGGGCTGTTTCCCTCTCGACCATGGAGCTTATCCCCCACAGTCTCACTGCCGTGCTCTCACTTACCGGCATTCGGAGTTTGGCTAAGGTCAGTAACCCGGTAGGGCCCATCGCCTATCCAGTGCTCTACCTCCGGCAAGAAACACACGACGCTGCACCTAAATGCATTTCGGGGAGAACCAGCTATCACGGAGTTTGATTGGCCTTTCACCCCTAACCACAGGTCATCCCCCAGGTTTTCAACCCTGGTGGGTTCGGTCCTCCACGAAGTCTTACCTCCGCTTCAACCTGCCCATGGCTAGATCACTCCGCTTCGGGTCTAGAGCGTGCAACTCAATCGCCCTATTCGGACTCGCTTTCGCTACGGCTTCCCCACACGGGTTAACCTCGCTACACACCGCTAACTCGCAGGCTCATTCTTCAAAAGGCACGCAGTCACGACCGTTGTTCCGAAGAACAACGGCGACGCTCCCACGGCTTGTAGGCACACGGTTTCAGGTACTATTTCACTCCGCTCCCGCGGTACTTTTCACCATTCCCTCACGGTACTATCCGCTATCGGTCACCAGGGAATATTTAGGCTTAGCGGGTGGTCCCGCCAGATTCACACGGGATTTCTCGGGCCCCGTGCTACTTGGGAGATTCTTAAGCAAGCCGCTGATGTTTCGTCTACGGGGGTCTTACCCTCTACGCCGGACCTTTCGCATGTCCTTCGACTACATCAACGGTTTCTGACTCGCCGACCGGCCGGCAGACCGATCAAAAGAATTCCCACAACCCCGCATGCGCAACCCCTGCCGGGTATCACACGCATACGGTTTGGCCTCATCCGGTTTCGCTCGCCACTACTCCCGGAATCACGGTTGTTTTCTCTTCCTGCGGGTACTGAGATGTTTCACTTCCCCGCGTTCCCTCCACATGCCCTATGTGTTCAGGCATGGGTGACAGCCCATGACGACTGCCGGGTTTCCCCATTCGGACACCCCCGGATCAAAGCTCAGTTGGCAGCTCCCCGGGGCCTATCGCGGCCTCTCACGTCCTTCATCGGTTCCTGGTGCCAAGGCATCCACCGTGCGCCCTTAAAAACTTGGCCACAGATGCTCGCGTCCACTGTGTAGTTCTCAAACAACGACCAGCCACCCATCACCCCACCAGACAAGCTAGTGAGTTCACTGGGGCCGGCACTGAAGACATGACCTCACGGCCGTACCTTCAGGACCCAACAACGTGCCAGGCACCAGTCAGTCTTCCGTCTCCTCTTTCCACGCCGAAGCAGTACTCGAGAACCATCAGACCGTCTGGTGCCAAATAATCAACGTTCCACCCATGAGCTGACCGTGCAGAACATTTGTCTGCAATCGGTACTGTGCTCCTTAGAAAGGAGGTGATCCAGCCGCACCTTCCGGTACGGCTACCTTGTTACGACTTCGTCCCAATCGCCAGTCCCACCTTCGACAGCTCCCTCCCTTACGGGTTGGGCCACCGGCTTCGGGTGTTACCGACTTTCGTGACGTGACGGGCGGTGTGTACAAGGCCCGGGAACGTATTCACCGCAGCAATGCTGATCTGCGATTACTAGCGACTCCGACTTCATGGGGTCGAGTTGCAGACCCCAATCCGAACTGAGACCGGCTTTTTGAGATTCGCTCCACCTCACGGTATCGCAGCTCATTGTACCGGCCATTGTAGCACGTGTGCAGCCCAAGACATAAGGGGCATGATGACTTGACGTCGTCCCCACCTTCCTCCGAGTTGACCCCGGCGGTCTCCTGTGAGTCCCCATCACCCCGAAGGGCATGCTGGCAACACAGGACAAGGGTTGCGCTCGTTGCGGGACTTAACCCAACATCTCACGACACGAGCTGACGACAGCCATGCACCACCTGTATACCGACCACAAGGGGGGCACTATCTCTAATGCTTTCCGGTATATGTCAAGCCTTGGTAAGGTTCTTCGCGTTGCGTCGAATTAAGCCACATGCTCCGCCGCTTGTGCGGGCCCCCGTCAATTCCTTTGAGTTTTAGCCTTGCGGCCGTACTCCCCAGGCGGGGAACTTAATGCGTTAGCTGCGGCACCGACGACGTGGAATGTCGCCAACACCTAGTTCCCAACGTTTACGGCGTGGACTACCAGGGTATCTAATCCTGTTCGCTCCCCACGCTTTCGCTCCTCAGCGTCAGTAATGGCCCAGAGATCCGCCTTCGCCACCGGTGTTCCTCCTGATATCTGCGCATTTCACCGCTACACCAGGAATTCCGATCTCCCCTACCACACTCTAGCTAGCCCGTATCGAATGCAGACCCGAGGTTAAGCCTCGGGCTTTCACATCCGACGTGACAAGCCGCCTACGAGCTCTTTACGCCCAATAATTCCGGACAACGCTTGCGCCCTACGTATTACCGCGGCTGCTGGCACGTAGTTAGCCGGCGCTTCTTCTGCAGGTACCGTCACTTTCGCTTCTTCCCTGCTGAAAGAGGTTTACAACCCGAAGGCCGTCATCCCTCACGCGGCGTCGCTGCATCAGGCTTTCGCCCATTGTGCAATATTCCCCACTGCTGCCTCCCGTAGGAGTCTGGGCCGTGTCTCAGTCCCAGTGTGGCCGGTCGCCCTCTCAGGCCGGCTACCCGTCGTCGCCTTGGTGGGCCATTACCCCACCAACAAGCTGATAGGCCGCGGGCTCATCCTTCACCGCCGGAGCTTTCAACCCCTGCCCATGCAGGCAGGAGTGGTATCCGGTATTAGACCCCGTTTCCAGGGCTTGTCCCAGAGTGAAGGGCAGATTGCCCACGTGTTACTCACCCGTTCGCCACTAATCCACCCCGAAGGGCTTCATCGTTCGACTTGCATGTGTTAAGCACGCCGCCAGCGTTCGTCCTGAGCCAGGATCAAACTCTCCATGAATGTTTACCCGTAATCGGGTGCACACATCACGTAGAGCGGGCCAGTCATGGTCGGAATAAGACCGACTGACCACTGCGTCCTCGCTGTGTAATTGCCTGCAAGCACCCCGAAACGGAGCCTCACAGGTCTTTTTCAAAGGAACCTCATCCACCGAAATGGACGGGGTATCAACTTTTGGCGTTGATTTTTGGCACGCTGTTGAGTTCTCAAGGAACGGACGCTTCCTTTGTACTCACCCTCTCGGGCTTTCCTCCGGGCTTTCGTTCTGTGTTCTTGCGTTTCCGACTCTATCAGACTCTTTCGGGCCCGATTTCCTCGGCGCTTTCCAGGTCCTGCGCTTTCGCGCTTTCCCTTTCCGGCGATTCCGACTCTATCAGATCCTTTCGGGCCTGACTCCCGGTCAGCGGGGTTTGCCTTCCGGGCTGTTGGGCCCTTCCGGCGAGTGAGACAGTAGCGGATTCCTTGCCCCCGAACCTAATCGGCGGCAGCGTCCTCGGACGCAGATTCCTCATTCGCAAATACGCATGAAAACGGGACGACAAAGTGCGTCGTTCGTTCGAATGTGTAGTGCGGGATGGCTGTCCGGGGACCGACCGGGGTCGGCGCTCACTTCGGACAACTCGAAGAACCTTACGGATCGGGGACACCTGTGTCAACCCCAGGCTGACCGGCCGTGCGTGGTGCCCGAATCTCACCCCGTCTCCATCCCCTTCCGGCTACCCTGGGCCCATGACTACGCATGCGCTCACGCTCAACCTCCGTTGGTGGGCCGCCTGACGGCGGCCGACTGCAACACGAGCACGCATGCGCTCACGGCCGCCGCTTCGGCGGCCGTTTTCGTTTCTCCCCTCCCCGGGAGTGGCTCGGTCGTCCGACGCGGCGGCCTCGACACCACTCACACAAGGGAGAGCAGGACATGACGAGGATCTTCAGCGGGGTCAAGCCGACCGGGCATCTGACGCTGGGGAACTACCTGGGTGCCGTGCGGCAGTGGGTCGCCGCCGACCAGGAGCCGGAAGAGGCGCTGTTCTGCGTCGTCGACCTGCACGCGCTGACCGTCGAGCACGAGCCGGCGCGGGTACGGCGGCTCAGCCGGCAGGCGGCGACGCTGTTGCTCGCCTCCGGGCTGGATCCGCAGCGGTGCACGTTGTTCGTGCAGAGCCATGTCGACGAGCACACGCGGCTGGCGTACCTGCTGGAGTGCACCGCCACCGACGGCGAGTTGCGCCGGATGATCCAGTACAAGGAGAAGGCGGCGAAGGCGCAGGCCGCCGGGGACGGCGTACGGCTGTCGCTGCTCACCTATCCCGTACTGATGGCCGCCGACATCCTGGCGTACCGGACCGACGAGGTGCCCGTGGGTGAGGACCAGCGGCAGCACGTCGAGCTGACCCGGGATCTGGCCGTGCGCTTCAACCAGCGGTACGGGCACACCTTCACGGTGCCCAAGGCCACGCATCCGGCGGTGGCCGCCCGGGTCATGGACCTCCAGGAGCCGACCTCGAAGATGGGGAAGTCCGACGCGAACGGCACGGGGATCGTCTATCTGCTCGACGAGCCGGAGGTCGTACGCAAGAAGGTGATGCGGGCCGTCACCGACAGCGGGGACGGCGGGGTGGTCCACGACCGGGAGGCGCGGCCCGGGGTGGCGAACCTGCTGGACATCCTGGCCGCCTGTACGGGCGGGGATCCCGTGCGCCTCGCCGACGGCTACACCGGGTACGGCGCGCTCAAGCGGGATGTCGCCGACGCGGTGGTCGAGCTGCTGCGGCCGGTGCGGGAGCGGCATGCCGAGCTGGCGGCCGATCCGGCGGAGGTGGACAAGGTGCTGCGGGAGGGTGCCAGGCGGGCCCGGGAGCTGGCGCGGCCGGTGGTGGACCGGGCGTACGAGGCCATCGGGCTGCTCGCCCCGTGAAGGGGTGACGGCGCAACGGAGTACGGGCCCCCGCTGCGGCGGGGGCCCGTACGCGCGTCTCAGCTGTTGCCGGAGGCGAGCTCGCGGCTGCGGTCGCGGGCCGCTTCGAGGGCGGCGATCAGCGCGGCGCGTACGCCGTGCCGCTCGAGCTCGACGATCGCGTTGATCGTCGTACCGGCCGGGGAGGTGACGGCCTCGCGGAGCTTGACCGGGTGTTCGCCGCTGTCGCGGAGCATCACGGCGGCGCCGATGGCGGCCTGGACGATCAGGTCGTGGGCTTGGGCGCGGGGCAGGCCCAGGAGGATCCCGGCGTCCGTCATGGCCTCGACGAGGAAGTAGAAGTACGCGGGTCCGGAGCCGGAGAGGGCGGTGGCCGCGTCCTGCTGGGACTCGGGGACGCGCAGGGTCTTGCCGACGCCGCCGAAGATCTCCTCGGTGTGGAGGAGGTGCGCGGCGGTGGCGTGGCTGCCGGCCGAGATGACGGACATGGCCTCGTCCACGAGGGCGGGGGTGTTCGTCATGACGCGGACGACGGGGGTGCCGGGCGCGAGCCGCTCCTCGAAGAAGGAGGTCGGGATGCCGGCGGCGCCGCTGATGACCAGGCGGTCGGCGGGGACGTGCGGGGAGAGCTCTTCGAGGAGCTTGCCCATGTCCTGCGGCTTGACGGTGAGGATGAGGGTGTCGGCGCGCTTGGCGGCCTCGGCGTTGCTGACGGCCTCGACGCCGTAGCGGGCGTGGAGTTCCTCGGCGCGTTCCGCGCGGCGGGCGGTGACCAGGAGCTTCGAGGCGGGCCAGCCGCCGCGGATCATCCCGCTGAGCAGGGCCTCGCCGATCTTGCCGGTACCGAGGACTGCGACTGTCTGGGTCATGCCCGATTCACCTCGCCGAACTGATTGGGTGTACGCCCTCATCCTTGCACCCGTGGGTGGAATGGCGGGCCGGTGTCCGGCCTGTGGTCGCCGGGCCTCGCCTCAGAACCGTGCGGGTCAGGGCGCGTCAGGGCGTCCGGCGGCGGAGGGTGGCCGCGCCGAGGGCGAGGACGAGCAGGGCGCAGGCGGCGACGACGACGGAGTCGCGGACGAAGTCGGCGGTCATGTCGGTGTGGGTGAGGACCTGGTTCATGCCGTCGACGGCGTAGGACATGGGCAGGACGTTGGAGAGGCCTTCGAGGACGGGCTGCATGGTGTTGCGCGCCGCGAAGAGGCCGCACAGGAGCAGCTGGGGGAAGATCACCGCCGGCATGAACTGGACGGCCTGGAACTCGGAGGACGCGAAGGCGGAGACGAAGAGGCCGAGTGCGGTGCCGAGGAGCGCGTCGAGGAGGGCGACGAGGAGGAGCAGCCAGGGGGAGCCGACGACGTCGAGGCCGAGGAGCGAGAGGGCGAGGCCGGTGGCGAGGACGGACTGGACGACGGCGACGGCGCCGAAGGCGAGGGCGTAGCCGGCGATGAGGTCGCCCTTGCCGAGCGGCATGGCGAGGAGGCGCTCCAGGGTGCCGGAGGTGCGCTCGCGCAGGGTGGCGATGGAGGTCACCAGGAACATGGTGATGAGGGGGAAGATCCCGAGGAGTGACGCGCCGATGCCGTCGAAGGTGCGGGGGCTGCCGTCGAAGACGAAGCGGAGCAGCGTCAGCATCAGGACGGGGACCAGGAGCATCAGCGCGATGGAGCGCGGGTCGTGGCTGAGCTGGCGCAGGACGCGGGCTGCGGTGGCGGTGGTGCGGGCGCCGTTCATCGCCGGGTCTCCTTCGCGAGTGCGTTGGCCTCGTCCACGAGGCGGAGGAAGCCTTCCTCGACGGTGGCGCAGTGGGTGCGGGCGCGCAGGTCGTCGGGGGTGTCCTGGGCGAGGATGCGGCCCTCGCGCATGAGGAGCAGGTCGTGGCAGCGCTCGGCCTCGTCCATGACGTGGGAGGAGACGAGGATCGTGGCGCCGCGGGTGCGGGTGATCTCGTGGAAGAGGTTCCAGAGGTCGCGGCGCAGGACGGGGTCGAGGCCGACGGTGGGTTCGTCCAGGACGAGGAGCTCGGGGGTGCCGAGCAGGGCGACGGCGAGGGAGACGCGGCTGCGCTGGCCGCCGGAGAGGTTTCCGGCGAGGGCGTCGGTGTGGGTGGTGAGGTCGACGTCGGTGATGGCCTGTCGTACGGCGGCGGCGCGGCGGTCGGCGGCGGCTCGGCCGGGGTCGAGGATCGCTGCGAAGTAGTCGAGGTTCTGCCGGACCGTGAGGTCGTCGTAGACGGAGGGCGCCTGGGTGACGTAGCCGATGCGGGAGCGGAGCTCGGGGTGGCCGGCGGGGCGGCCGAGGACGTCGAGGGTGCCGGTGACGTGGGCCTGGGTGCCTACGACGGCGCGCATGAGGGTGGATTTTCCGCAGCCGGAGGGGCCGAGGAGGCCGGTGATGCGGCCGCGGGGGACGTCGAAGTCGATGGCGTCGATGACGGTACGGGGGGCTCGGCCCGTGCCGCGGCGGACGGTCAGGCCGGTGGCGTGCACGGCGGCCGGGTCTCCCGGGGCTCCCGGAGGCGGGTTATTCATCATGTGATGAATAATGCTCCTGGCTGTGCCGGGCGTCAACGTTCCGGGTGTGGGCTACTTCTTGCGCTTGGGGCGGCGCGCGGCCGGATTGCCGGTACGGGTGCTGCGGCGGCGGGCGAATTCGGCCACGGCACTCTCGTACTCGGCGCGGCGCAGCTTCTCGCCCGGAGCCTCGACGAGGCAGCGCAGGAAGTACGCGATGAGGGAGCCGATGAAACCGATCGCCTTCAGGCCCTTGAGGGCGGCCTCGTCGGAGGAGGGGGCCGGGCGGCGGCTGAAGGATTCCCAGGTCTTGGCGAAGGCGATGGAGCTGGAGATCGCGAAGAGGACGACCACGGAGATGCTGAGGAAGGGGCCGACGTTGCCGAGCTCCAGACCCTCGTAGGAGAGGCGGAGCAGCAGCGCGGCGGCGACGGCGGTGACCAGCGCGCCGATGGCGATGCCGGCGCGGCGCAGGGCGTAGCCGCCGTCGTGGTTCACCCAGGTGGTGCCGAAGAACGGGATCGGCTCGGGCTCGGGCCCGGCGGGTGCCGCGGCCTCGGCCGGCTCGGCGGGGGATTGGTCTCGCTGGTCGTCGCTCACACCAGCGATTATCCCTCGCCTTGCCGGATGGGCCGGGCGTGTCTCACGTGTCAGACGGGCTAGCCGCAGTGTGCGGCGACGTAGCCGTCGCTGCCCGTCTTCACGTAGGCGTCGGAGACGAACTGGCCGTTGCCGACGCAGTCCCAGAGGTTCGTGGTGCCGTACGGGCCCGAGACGGTGGTGCCCGCGCACTGGCAGCGGATCGTCACCCAGGCTCCCAGCGGCAGGACGCTGACGACGGGATATCCGGTGCCCGGGCCGCTGCGCACATTGAGCTGGGTACCCGGCGCCACCGGGTAGGACTTGTAGCCGGATCCTTCGGCAAGGGTCTGGACCTGGTTCGCTTCGTTCTCAACCGACATCGAAAATCTCCCCCTTGAGCATGACGCTCCGCAACTCGCGCAGGGTAGCAGGCCCTTACCGGTTCATATGCGCCATCGACTAGGCTCCGGCGGGGGTGGTCGGCAGTGCACTCACTGCGCGCGGAACGGGCCGGTTTTCCGGAGTACGCCGGGCAGTACCGGCTGGAATCCGTCCTGGGTTCCGGTGGCATGGGGGTGGTGCATCTGGCCACCTCCGCATCCGGGCTGCGGCTCGCGGTCAAGGTCGTACACGCCCAGCACGCGGCGGATCCGGAGTTCCGGGCCAGGTTCCGGCAGGAGGTCGCAGCCGCCCGGCGGGTGAGCGGGGCCTTCACCGCACCCGTCGTGGACGCGGACCCCGATGCCGAGCGGCCCTGGATGGCCACCCTGTTCATCGACGCCCCCACGCTCGCCGAGCAGGTACGGGAAGAGACCCTCGGCCCCGTGGGGCTGGCCCGGCTCGGCGCCGGGCTGGCGGAGGCGCTGCGGGACATCCACCGGGCCGGTGTCGTGCACCGGGACCTGAAGCCCAGCAACGTCCTGATGGCGCCGGACGGGGTACGGGTCATCGACTTCGGGATCTCCCGGCCCGCCGACAGCGATCTGCGGACCGAGACCGGGAAGCTGATCGGCACACCCCCGTTCATGGCGCCCGAGCAGTTCCAGCGGCCGCGGGAGGTCGGACCGGCGGCGGACGTGTTCGCGATGGGCGCCGTACTCGTCCACGCGGCGACCGGGCGGGGACCGTTCGACTCCGACAGCCACTACCTCGTCGCGTACCAGGTGGTGCACAGCGAGCCCGATCTGGCCGGGGTGCCGCCCTCCCTCGCGCCCGTCATCGCGCGCTGCCTCGCCAAGGACCCCGCCGACCGGCCCACCCCCGACGCCCTGCTGGGCGAGCTGCGGGCCGCCGCGTACCCGACGGGCGAGGAGACCCAGGCCTTCATCCCGCAGCCCCGGCGGCCGGTCTCGGCGCAGCTCCCTCCCGCCGCCGATGACACCACGCACCAGCGGGTACGGGCCCCCGAAGCCCCGCAGGCGGGGCGGCGGCCACGGCGGCTCGCCGTGGCGGTGGCTCTCGCGCTGCTGCTGACCGGCGGAGCCGTCGGGACGTACGCGCGGTTCGCGGCCGGCGAAGACCCCGGCGGGCACACGGCAGCGCACCCGTCGGGCTCGGCCACGGGATCGCAACCGCCGGCGCCTTGGTCGGCGCCGCTCGGCGACCGCGGTCCCGGAAACACGGTGTCCGCGTGTGCCGCAGCGGCCGGAGCCCTGTACTGCTCGACCCCCGGCCTCGTCGCGGCCCGGCTGAACCCGGCCGACGGCGCCGTCGCCTGGTCGGTCCCCGCACCGGGCACGGGCGCACGTACGGCGGGCGCCACTGCCATCGCTCCCGCCATGGGCGGCGGACTCGTCCTCGCCGTGACCCCCGGCAGCGGGCTGCTCCAGGCGCTGGATCCGGCAACGGGCGTACCGCGGTGGAAGAAGGACATCGCGCAGAACGCGACCGTGCTGCCCGCCGGTTCGAAGGTGCTGGCCGCCGGGGCGGACGGGACCGTCACGGCGCTCGACGCGGCCACCGGCAACGTGAGCTGGAGCAAGCGCCTGGGCCGGGTGGGGTCCGTCTGGTTCACGGGTCCCGACCAGCCGGACGGCAGCCTCGACGTGTATGTGGCGACGCGCGCCGACGACGGCAAGTCCTCGCAGGTCTCGGCGGTCGATCCGGCCGGCGGCACGGTGCGCTGGCAGCTGCGCGCACCGGGGCTGCTCAAGCCGGTCGGGGTCGCACAGGGCGGTCTGTACCTCTTGGCCGGCGACCTTCAGGGAATGACCGTCGCGGTCGTGCGCATCGATCTCGCCACGCGGGCGGTCCGGCGCACCCCGTTGTCGGTGGAGCAGTTGCAGGCCGAGTCGGCCGTCGGACCGGACGGGGTCGTGTACTTGATCGGCATCTCGGGTGCGCTGACGGCGGTCGCCGGCGAGAAGGAGGCGTGGCGGCTGGAGACGGCGGTGGCCGCGGCCTCCCGGCCGGTCGTCGACAACGGACGGTTGTACCTGATGGCGGCCGACGGCCGGCTGATCGCGGTCGATGCCCGAGCCGGACGGCTGGTCGCGCAGACGGACCCCCGGATGGGTACGGGCCAGGGCACCTACACGGCCACCGTCCCCGCGCCCGTCGTCGCGGACGGGCGGGTGTTCGGGAGTGCGCCCGACGGGTCCGTGTTCGCCGTGGACGCGGCGAACCCCGCCGGCTGGTGAGCGCGGCGGGGTTCGGGAAGCCGGGTCGGACGGGTCAGCCCAGGCGGCTGACGTCGCGGACGGCGCCCTTGTCGGCGCTGGTGGCCATCGCCGCGTAGGCGCGCAGGGCCGCGGAGACCTTGCGCTCGCGGTCCTTCGGGGCGTAGACGCCGCCGAGGGCCTCGTGACGGGCCGCCAGGGTGGCCTCGTCGACGAGCAGTTCGATCGACCGGTTCGGGATGTCGATGCGGATCCGGTCGCCGTCCTCCACGACCGCGATGGTGCCGCCCGATGCCGCCTCCGGGGAGGCGTGGCCGATGGACAGGCCCGAAGTGCCGCCGGAGAAGCGGCCGTCGGTGACCAGGGCGCAGACCTTGCCGAGGCCGCGGCCCTTGAGGAAGGAGGTCGGGTAGAGCATCTCCTGCATGCCGGGGCCGCCGCGCGGGCCCTCGTAGCGGATGACGACGACGTCACCCGCCTTGATCTCCTTGCGCAGGATCTTGTCGACGGCCTCGTCCTGCGACTCGCAGACGACCGCCGGGCCCTCGAAGGTCCAGATCGACTCGTCGACGCCGGCCGTCTTCACGACGCAGCCGTCGGCCGCGATGTTGCCGCGCAGGACGGCGAGGCCGCCGTCCTTGGAGTACGCGTGCTGCACGGAGCGGATGCAGCCGCCCTCGGCGTCGAGGTCGAGGGTCTCCCAGCGCTCGGACTGGGAGAAGGCGGTCGCGGAGCGCTTGCAGCCGGGGGCCGCGTGCCACAGCTCCATCGCCGTGTCGGAGGCGGTGCCGGAGCGGGCGTCCCACTCGGCCAGCCAGTCCTCCAGGCCGTCGGAGTGGACGGTGGTGACGTTCTTGTTGAGGAGGCCGCCGCGGTGCAGCTCGCCGAGGATGGCGGGGATGCCGCCGGCGCGGTGGATGTCCTCCATGTAGTACGTGCCGCCGGGCGCCACGTTCGGGGCGACCTTGGACAGGCACGGGACGCGGCGCGAGACCTCGTCGATGTCGGTGAGGTCGTAGTCCAGGCCGGCCTCCTGGGCGGCGGCGAGGAGGTGGAGGATCGTGTTCGTGGAGCCGCCCATGGCGATGTCGAGGGCCATGGCGTTCTCGAAGGCCTCGCGGGTCGCGATGGAGCGGGGCAGGACCGAGAAGTCGTCCTGCTCGTAGTGGCGCTTGGTGATCTCCACGACCGTGCGGCCGGCGTCCTCGTACAGGGCCTTGCGCGCGGTGTGGGTGGCGAGGACCGAGCCGTTGCCGGGGAGGGCGAGGCCGATGGCCTCGGCGAGGCAGTTCATCGAGTTGGCGGTGAACATGCCCGAACACGAGCCGCACGTGGGGCAGGCGTTCTCCTCGATGCGCAGGACGTCCTCGTCGGAGACGTTCTCGTTGGAGGCGTCGACCATGGCGTCGATCAGGTCGAGCTTGCGCACGGTGCCGTCGACGAGGGTGGCCTGGCCGGCCTCCATCGGGCCGCCGGAGACGAAGACGACCGGGATGTTGAGGCGCATGGCGGCCATCAGCATGCCGGGGGTGATCTTGTCGCAGTTGGAGATGCAGATCAGGGCGTCGGCGCAGTGGGCTTCCACCATGTACTCGACCGAGTCCGCGATGAGGTCGCGGGAGGGCAGGGAGTACAGCATGCCGGCGTGGCCCATCGCGATGCCGTCGTCGACCGCGATGGTGTTGAACTCGCGCGGGATCGCGCCCGCCGCGCGGATGGCGTCGGAGACGATCCGGCCGACCGGGGCCAGGTGCGTGTGGCCGGGGACGAACTCGGTGAAGGAGTTGGCGACCGCGATGATCGGCTTGCCGATGTCCTCGCTCGCTACGCCCGACGCACGCATAAGGGCGCGTGCGCCCGCCATGTTGCGGCCGTGGGTGACGGTGCGGGACCTCAGCTCGGGCATCGGGTTCACTCCCCATGAGTGCGGCCGGCCTTGGGAGCGCGGCCACGACTGTAGATATGAATCAGTTACGAGGCTACGCCCCCGGCCCGGGATACGGACAGCAAGTCCGCATGCCGGGACGGCCGGCTCATTCTTCGGTCAGGTAGCGCTGAAGGGTGGGCGCCACCAGGGCGACGATGTCGTCCGGGTCGGCGGACGCGAGGGGCTCGACCTGGACCACGTAGCGCAGGATCGCGATGCCGACCATGTGGGAGGCGGCCAGTTCGGCGCGGAAGGTCGGGTCGGGGACGTCGAGGTCGGCGGCCACCCGCTCCAGGACGCGGCGCAGGACGATGCGGCGCAGGACCGCGGCCGCCGCCTCGTGGGTCAGCGCGGACCGGATCACGGCCAGCAGCGGCGCCCGGGTGACCGGGTTCTCCCAGATCCCCAGAAAGTAGCGGGCGAGCCGCTCCCCGATGCCCTCCGGGCCCTCGCCGAGGATCGCCGGGACCACCATCGCCGGCTCCATGCTCAGCTCGATGGCGGCGGCGAAGAGGTCGTCCTTGCTGCCGAAGTAGTGGTGGACCAGGGCCGGGTCCACGCCGGCGGCCTTGGCCACGCCCCGTACGGAGGTCTTGTCGTAGCCGCGCGCGGCGAACTCGGAGCGGGCGGCGAGGCGGATGCGCTCCTGGGTGCCGGGGCCTTCCTCGACCTCGTCCTGGCGGGGCCGGCCGGGGCCGCGGCGGCGCTTCACGGGCTCGGTCACGGGCGCCGGACCTCATCACGCGTCGCGGACGAGGTGGCCAGGTGCAGGCGGGTGAAGGCCAGCGCCTCGGCGAGGTCGGCCTCGCGCTCGGCGGAGGACATGGCACGCCGCGTGTTGACCTCGATCACCACGTGCCCGTCGAACGAGCTGTGGGCGAGCCGTTCCAGCAGCTCGGCGCAGGGCTGCGTACCCCGGCCCGGGACCAGGTGCTCGTCCTTCGCCGAACCGTTTCCGTCGGCGAGGTGGACGTGCGCGAGCCGGTCGCCCATCCGGTCGATCATCGCGGTCGCGTCCGCCCGGGCGGTCGCGGTGTGCGACAGATCGACGGTGAAGTGCCGGTAGTCGTCCTTGGTGACGTCCCACTCGGGCGCGTACGCGAGCATCTCGCGGTCGCGGTAGCGCCAGGGGTACATGTTCTCGACGGCGAACCGGACGTCGGTCTCGTCGGCCATCCGCCAGATTCCGGTGACGAAGTCCCGCGCGTACTGGCGCTGCCAGCGGAAGGGCGGGTGCACGACGACGGTGGACGCGCCGAGCCGCTCGGCCGCCGCCTGGGCACGCTGGAGCTTGGTCCAGGGGTCGGTGGACCACACCCGCTGGGTGATCAGCAGGCACGGCGCGTGGATGGCGAGGATCGGCACCTGGTGGTGGTCGGACAGCCGGCGCAGGGCGTCGACGTCCTGGCTGACCGGGTCCGTCCAGACCATGACCTCGACGCCGTCGTAGCCGAGGCGCGCGGCGATCTCGAAGGCGGTCGCCGTGGACTCCGGATAGACGGAGGCGGTGGACAGGGCGACTTTCGCGGTCGGGACGCGGACTGGTTCTGCCACGGACACAGGGTACGGGCCCGATGCCCGCCTGGTGCGTCCCGCCCCCGTACCGCCCGCAGTCCCGCCCGCAGTCCCGCCCCCGTCCCGCGCCCCCGCCCCGCCGGCCGGCCCGCCCGCGGCTCCGCTCAGCCGTTGCCCGTCGGGAGGTGGTCCAGCCTGCGCAGGATGACGCCCTCGCGCAGGGCCCACGGGCAGATCTCGAGTTCGTCGACGCCGAAGAGGTCCATCGCGCCCTCCGCGACCAGCGCACCCGCCAGGAGCTGGTTCGCCCGGCCCTCCGAGACGCCCGGGAGGGACGACCGCTGGGCCGTGGTCATCGCGGCCAGCCGCGGGACCCACTCCTCCAGCGACTTCCGGCTCAGGTCCCGCTGAACGTAGAGGCCGTCCGCCGAGCGGGCCGCGCCCGCGATGCGTGCCAGCTGCTTGAAGGTCTTCGACGTCGCCACCACGTGGTCCGGGGTACCGAAGCGGCTGAACTCCCCCACCGTCCGCGCGATCTCCGTCCGCACGTGCCTGCGCAGGGACCGGATGTCCAGCGCGTCCGGCGGGTCGCCCGGCAGCCAGCCCGCCGTCAGGCGGCCCGCGCCCAGCGGGAGGGAGACCGCCGCGTACGGGTCCTCGTCGATGCCGTACGCGATCTCCAGCGAGCCGCCGCCGATGTCGAGGACCAGCAGCTTCCCGGCCGACCAGCCGAACCAGCGGCGCGCGGCCAGGAAGGTCAGCCGCGCCTCGTCCTCACCGCTCAGGACGGGCAGGTCGACACCGGTCTCGGCCTTGATCCGCGCCAGCACCTCGTCCGCGTTCGTGGCCTCGCGCACGGCGCTGGTCGCGAACGGCAGGACGTCCTCGCACCCCTTGTCCTCGGCGGCCTGCACGGCGTCGACGATCACCGAGACGAGACGCTCGACGCCCTCGGGTGTGACCGCGCCGCCCTCGTCGAGGAGCTCCGCCAGCCGCATTTCCACCTTGTGCGAGTGCGCCGGCTGCGGGCGCGCACCGGGGTGCGCGTCCACCACCAGCAGATGGACCGTATTCGAACCCACATCAAGGACACCGAGTCTCATAGGGGGAAACGCTACTGCGAGGAACGCGGAGGGGTGAGGTAAGGGGCGCTTAGGCTTGGGTTTGTGCCAAATACGAAGAAGGCCAACAAGACCCGGTCGAAGAACGACAAGGGCACCGACAACACGACGGACGCCAAGGCCGGCAGCAAGGGCGGCACCAAAGCTGCCACGGCCGCCAAGGCCACCAAGGCCGCCAAGGCGAAGGCCGCCGCACTCGCCGCCGACGAGAAGGGCCTCGACTTCCCCCGCGCCTGGGTGGAGTTCCCCGACCCCGCCGACGACGAGCAGGTCTTCCGCTGCGACCTGACCTGGCTGACCTCCCGCTGGACCTGCATCTTCGGCCAGGGCTGCCAGGGCATCCAGGCGGGCCGGGCGGACGACGGCTGCTGCACGCTCGGCGCGCACTTCTCCGACGAGGACGACGAGAAGCGCGTCGCCCAGCACGTGGCCCGGCTGACCCCCGAGCTGTGGCAGTTCCACGACGTGGGCAGCGAGACCGGGTGGACGCAAGCCGACGACGACGGGGAGAAGCAGACCCGCCGCTGGGACGGCGCGTGCATCTTCCTGAACCGGCCGGGATTCCCCGCCGGGGCCGGCTGCTCGCTGCACATCCTGGCGCTGAAGAGCGGCCAGGAGCCGCTGGAGACCAAGCCCGACGTCTGCTGGCAGCTGCCGATCCGCCGCACCTACGACTGGATCGACCGGCCCGACGACACCCGCGTGCTCCAGGTGTCGATCGGCGAGTACGACCGGCGCGGCTGGGGTCCGGGCGGCCACGACCTGCACTGGTGGTGTACGTCGGCCACCTCCGCGCACGGCGCCGGGGACCCGGTGTACGTGTCGTACCGCGCCGAGCTGACGGAGCTGATGGGCAAGGAGGCGTACGAGGAGCTGGTGAAGCTGTGCGAGGCGCGGCTCGCCTCGCTGCTGCCGATGGCCCCGCACCCGGCCGACCCGGTGGTCCCCACCTCGGTCGACTAGGCCGAAGAAGCCGACGGCGCCGGCCCGGGGTCGGGGGAAACCGTTCCTCCTGACGTCGGCGTGGGCGTCGGGGTCGGAGTGGGCGTGGGTGTCGGGGTCGGCGTCGGGGTCGGCGTGGGACTCGGCGTCGGGGTCGGCGTGGGCGTCGGGTCCGGGGTCGACGGCGGCTCCGGGGTCGGGGCCGGGCGCCCGCGGCCCTGGATGGAGACGACGGCACCGCCGGGATCCACCCCCACCCGGGCCGTCCAGCCCCCCACGGGCTGGGCTTCGGTGTCCACCGCGATCCTCAGGGTGACCGATTCTCCGGGGGCCAGCGTGCCCGCGGTACGGCTCGCGCGCAGCCAGGGCGCGTCGGACCAGAGCCGCCAGTCCACCGGGGCGCCGCCGGACGCGGTGAGGGTGAGCAGTGTGGTGGCTCCGTGGGAGGACGCGGCCACGGTGAGCCGGCCGGGGCCACCGGCCCGGTCGGCGGCCGGTGGGGGCCCGGTGCTGATGACCTCGACCGAGACGTCGGGCTCGGCGCTGCCCGGGGCGAAGCCGGGCCCGCCGGTGGTGGAGGCGGCGTTCCCGGCGTTCTCGTATGCGGTCAGCGGGCGCCCGCCGACGTGCGGGGGCAGCGGGAGGTCGGACTCGCTCGCGGAGATGCGCGTGGCGGCGTCGCCGACGGGTTCGCCGGTGCTGGGCGTGCCGCGGTACGCCGCCCACAGCGCCAGGACCGGCGCGGCGACCACTGTGGCGACCACGGTGGTGGTCACCGCCCGGGCCCGCATCCGGTCGCGGCGGGCCGCGCGGTCCTTGGGGTCCATCGGGAAGCCGGTGCGGTCGAAGCGCGGGGCGGGCCGTCGCCCCCGGCCGCCGGAGCGGAGCATCGCCGCGTGGACGGCCGTGCGGGGGGCGGGGACGAGCGGGAGGGCGGCGGTGTCGATGCCGCCGGAGCCGGGCCAGGGGGCGCCGGCGCCCACGCGTTCGGCGACGCGGCGGCAGCGCGGACAGTCGTCGACGTGCCGTACGAGCTCGGCGCGCAGGGTGGTGGAGAGCAGGACCTGCCCGTCGCCGGTGAGCCGGGAGACGCTGGGACAGCTGCCGGTCTCCACGACGGAGAGGGCGGTGCGGGTGCGCTCCACCTCGCAGGCGGCCCCGGACAGGAGCTCCCGGGCGGCGGCCGGGGGCGTGCCGAGGACGGCGGCCAGCTCGGTGACACCGAGACGGTGGCGGACGGCGAGCTCCAGGGCCTCGCGCTGTTCGGGCGTGGTCCCGGCGGCCTCCGGCCAGGCGAGCCGGGCCAGCTCGGTACGGCGGTACGCGCTCACGTCAAGCGTGCGGTGGGCCCCGCCGGACGGGTCGCCTTCCGTACCACCACCCGGCGCACGACCGGGGTACGTGTGCTCCGGCGCACGCTGGGCGCAATGCGCTCCCTGTCGTACGCGCCGCTGCTCCGCGAGCCGGTGCAGGCAGCCCCAGCGCGCCAGGGCGTACAGCCAGGCCCGCCGGTCACCCTCGTCGGGGCAGCGGCCGGGATGCCGGTCGGCCACGGCGAGTACGTCGCCCAGCACGTCGGTGGCGGTGTCGTGGTCGCACAGGACCGACAGGCAGTACGTGAACAGGCCGTCCAGGTAGGGCTCGTGCCGGAAGGCCGGCGGCGGCTCCCCCTCGAGGGGCGTGCGCCCGTGCGCCCGGTGTGCGCCGGAGCGTGACGAGGAGTGTGCCTGGCTGCTGCTGTTCACCTGGCGACCGTAGGCGGCGGGCCGGTGGACCCCCGGAAGCCTTTCCCGCTTTTAGCCCTTACGGGTGAACAGATCGGTGCGGCGCTGACCGCGGTGTTGTCAGCGGCGCTGCCGGCGCCGGTGCGGGCACCGGTGCGGCGCTGTCAGTGCGGGCGGCTACCGTGAGCGGCATGGCTGCCCGCACTGCTCGTTCATCCGCCAAGGACCGGCCGTCCTACCGCTGTACCGAGTGCGGCTGGACGACCGCGAAGTGGCTCGGGCGGTGTCCCGAGTGCCAGGCGTGGGGCACCGTCGAGGAGATGGGCGCACCCGCCGTGCGGACCACCGCCGCAGGCCGGGTGTCGACCGCCGCGGTGCCGATCGCGCAGGTCGACGGCCGGACGGCGACCGCGCGCAGCACCGGCGTGGACGAGCTGGACCGGGTCCTCGGCGGCGGGCTCGTGCCCGGCGCCGTGGTGCTGCTCGCCGGGGAGCCCGGCGTCGGGAAGTCGACGCTGCTGCTCGACGTCGCGGCGAAGGCGGCCAGCGACGAGCACCGCACGCTGTACGTCACGGGCGAGGAGTCGGCGAGCCAGGTGCGGCTGCGCGCCGACCGGATCAACGCGCTGAGCGACCACCTCTACCTGGCGGCCGAGACCGACCTCTCGGCCGTGCTCGGGCACCTGGACGCGGTGAAGCCCTCCCTCCTCATCCTGGACTCCGTACAGACCGTCGCCTCCCCCGAGATCGACGGCGCGCCCGGCGGCATGGCCCAGGTCCGCGAGGTCGCCGGGGCCCTGATCCGCGCCTCCAAGGAGCGCGGGATGTCCACCCTGCTCGTCGGCCACGTGACCAAGGACGGGGCCATCGCCGGGCCCCGCCTCCTGGAACACCTCGTCGACGTGGTGCTGAGCTTCGAGGGCGACCGGCACGCCCGGCTGCGGCTCGTGCGCGGCGTCAAGAACCGGTACGGGGCCACCGACGAGGTGGGCTGCTTCGAGTTGCACGACGAGGGGATCACCGGGCTCGCCGACCCGAGCGGGCTGTTCCTGACCCGGCGCGCCGAGGCCGTGCCCGGGACCTGCCTGACGGTGACCCTGGAGGGCAAGCGCCCGCTGGTCGCCGAGGTGCAGGCGCTGACCGTGGACTCGCAGATCCCCTCCCCCCGGCGCACCACGTCGGGCCTGGAGACCTCGCGCGTCTCGATGATGCTGGCGGTGCTGGAGCAGCGCGGCCGGATCACCGCGCTGGGCAAGCGGGACATCTACAGCGCCACCGTGGGCGGGGTGAAGCTGACCGAGCCGGCCGCCGACCTGGCCATCGCCCTGGCCCTCGCCTCCGCCGCCAGCGACGTCCCGCTCCCGAAGAACCTCGTGGCCATCGGGGAGGTCGGCCTGGCCGGCGAGGTGCGCCGGGTGACCGGCGTACAGCGGCGGCTCGCGGAGGCGCACCGGCTCGGTTTCACGCACGCCCTGGTGCCGTCGGATCCGGGCAAGGTACCGGCCGGGATGAAGGTGACCGAGGTCGCCGACATGGGCGACGCCCTGCGGGTCCTGCCGCGCGGGCGGTCCCGTGCGGCGGCCAAGGAGTAGCTGGTCAGAGGGTCCGTACGGGGTCGGCGCGGGGCGTACCCGGACAAGCCACGGCGGGGCCGCAGCGCGCGCCGGTAGACTTCTGGATGGTCCGCCCGGCCGTACGCAGGCGGCGCAACCCGCGACCGGAGGAGTGCAGTGGCAGCCAAGGACGGGGCAGCAGCATCCGGCAAGTCGGGCGCGAGCTCCAAGCAGGAGGCCATGATGCGCGCCTCGCTGAGCGCGGTCGCACCTGGTCAGCCGCTGCGTGACGGCCTGGAACGGATCGTCCGCGGCAACACCGGCGGGCTCATCGTCCTCGGCATGGACAAGAGCGTCGAAGCGATGTGCACCGGCGGGTTCGTCCTGGACGTGGAGTTCACGGCGACCCGGCTGCGCGAGCTGTGCAAGCTCGACGGCGCGCTCATCCTGGACAAGGACATCACCAAGATCCTGCGGGCCGGCGTGCAGCTGGTGCCGGACGCGTCGATCCCGACGGAGGAGACCGGAACGCGGCACCGTACGGCGGACCGCGTGTCCAAGCAGTGCGGCTTCCCGGTGGTGTCGGTCTCTCAGTCGATGCGGCTGATCGCGCTGTACGTGGACGGGGAGCGGCGGGTCCTGGAGGAGTCCGGGGCGATCCTGTCGCGGGCGAACCAGGCGCTGGCCACGCTGGAGCGGTACAAGCTGCGCCTCGACGAGGTCGCGGGCACGCTGTCGGCGCTGGAGATCGAGGACCTGGTCACGGTCCGCGACGTGACCGCGGTCGCGCAGCGGCTGGAAATGGTCCGCCGGATCGCGACCGAGATCGCCGAGTACGTCGTCGAACTGGGTACGGACGGGCGGCTGCTGTCGCTCCAGCTGGACGAGCTGACGGTCGGCATCGAGCAGGAGCGGGAGCTGGTGATCCGGGACTACGTGCCAGAGCCGACGGCGAAGCGTTCCCGCACGGTGGAGGAGGCGCTGCCGGCGCTGGACGCGCTGACGCATCCGGAGCTGCTGGAACTGGCGATCGTGGCGAAGGCACTGGGTTACACCGGGTCCCCGGAGACCCTGGACTCGGCGGTGTCGCCCCGCGGGTACCGGCTGCTGGCGAAGGTTCCCCGGCTGCCGGGGGCCATCATCGAGCGGCTCGTGGAGCACTTCGGGGGCCTGCAGAAGCTGCTGGCGGCGTCGGTGGACGACCTCCAGACGGTCGACGGCGTCGGCGAGGCGCGCGCCCGCAGCGTCCGCGAGGGCCTGTCCCGCCTGGCGGAGTCCTCGATCCTCGAGCGCTACGTCTGACCTGCGGGTCCACTGCTGGGGCTCCGTCCCAGACCCCGCGCCTCAAACGCCGGCGAGGCTGGAATTGCCGCTGCGCGGCAACCCAGCCCGCCGAGATCACGATGGCGCGGCGCGCACTTCCTGGCCTGCGCCAGCCAAATCCAGCCCCGCCGGCGTTTGAGGCGTGGGGGTCCGGGGGCTGGCCCCCGGCAGCGGCGCCGCGGGGCTAGTTCTGCTTCAGGACGAACGAGGTCCGGGCCACCGGCATGCCGGGGGACTTGACCTCGACCACGTACGTGTCCGGACCCGCAGCCCCCGCCGGAGGCGACTGGCACTGGTCGGCCGCGCTGAACTTCCGGTCCCACTCGAGCGACTGCTTCGTCTCCCCCTGCGCGGGAAGGCGGAAGAACGCGCTGCCCGGCCCCGTCGGGCAGTCCGCCGAGGACCACACCGCCTTGCCGCTCGTCGCCTGAAGGATGCTCAGGACCGCCTGCTTCGGACCGAGGTCGACCTTGCACGTGGTGCCGGCGATGTTGCGGGCGACGAGTTCGAGGCGGGGCTTCTCGTTCGCCTCGTACTCGTTCTTCACGCTCTTGACCTCCCACTGCAGCGCCGTCGGCGCGCACGTGGGCAGGGCCGGGTCCGCCGGGACGGGGGCCGCGCCGCCACCCGGGCCCGCGCCGGCCGCGCCGCCGGTACCCGTACCGCCGCCCGGTTCGCCGTTCTTGCCCGTGCCCGCGGAACCTCCGCCCTCGGAGCCCGTGCCACTGCCGCCCGACTCCGCGCGTCCGCCCGGGGCCTGACTGATCGCCGGCCCCGTGCCCGCCGGGCCCGGGGTGATCGAGGCGAGGGGGTCCGGGTGGCCTTGGCCCTTGCCGTTCGTACTCGACTTCCCCCCGCCGGAACTGACGGTCCATACGGCGAGGAGCGCGAGGAGCGCGACGACGGACGCCAGCACAGCCCTCCGTCGCCAGTAGATGGAGGAGGGGAGCGGCCCGACCGGATTGCGCAGAGATCCCACGGACGGAACTTTACGAGAGTCCGCGGCCCGATCGGCGCCCCCCATGCCGCGCGGCAGGTTTGTTCTGCCGATGATCATCCTGCGGGCGCACCCGGGACGCCGAGAATCGGCCAGGAGTCTGACGCGGGCGTCATTCCGGTTTGAGTACCGTCGGTGACCATGGACAGCACAGGCCTCTACCTCGACATAACCGATTTCGCCCACTCCACACCCACCTGGGTGCAGTCGGCGTTCGAGGCCTGGACGAAGTACGGGCTGCTGCTCTTCGGAGTTCTCTTCCTGGCCGTCTGGTGGCGCTCGCGCGGGCAGTCAGGTCCCCGGACCGTCGCGCTCGCCGTCCTCGCCCCGGTGGCCACCGCCGTCGCGTACGTCGCCTCGGAGCTCGTGAAGTCCACCGTGGACGAGGAACGGCCCTGCCGCGCCGTCGCCGGGGCCGCGGCCTCGCTCGTCACGTGCCCGGCGAGCGGCGACTGGTCCTTCCCCAGCAACCACTCCGCCCTGGCGGGCGCCGCCGCCGTCGCGCTGGCCATGGCCGTACGCCGCCTCGCGCTGCTGACCGTCCCGCTCGCGCTGCTGATGGCCTTCTCCCGCGTCTTCGTCGGCGTCCACTACCCGCACGACGTGGCGATGGGCCTGCTGCTGGGCGGTTCGCTGGCCGCCCTCTTCGTCCTGGCGCTCGCGGGTCCGGTCGGCGGGATCGTCGCCGCCATGCGGGCCAGCGGGGTACGGGCGGTTGTCTGGTTCACCGGCCCCGGCCCCGCGCGGTAGGACACCCCCTTCGGCCCGAAACGTGCCAGGATGCCGTCTGCCATGACTGCATCCTCCGTTTCCTCCCCCGAGTCCCACGCACTGCACTCCCCCGTCATCGCGTGGTTCGACGAGCACGCCCGCGACCTGCCCTGGCGCCGCCCCGAGGCCGGCCCCTGGGGGGTCATGGTCAGCGAGTTCATGCTCCAGCAGACCCCCGTCAGCCGTGTCCTGCCGGTGTACGAGCAGTGGCTCGCCCGGTGGCCCCGCCCCGCCGACCTGGCCGCCGAGGCCCCCGGCGAGGCCGTACGGGCGTGGGGGCGGCTCGGCTACCCGCGTCGGGCGTTGCGGCTGCACGGCGCGGCCGTGGCGATAACGGAGCGGCACGGGGGCGACGTACCGCGGGAACACGCACAGCTCCTGGCCCTGCCCGGGATCGGCGAGTACACCGCGGCGGCCGTGGCCTCCTTCGCGTACGGGCAGCGGCACGCCGTGCTCGACACCAATGTCCGGCGGGTCTTCGCGCGCACCGCCACCGGGGTCGAGTACCCGCCGAACGCCACCACCGCCGCCGAACGGCGCCTGGCCCGGGCCCTGCTGCCCGCGGACGAGGACACCGCGGCCCGCTGGGCGGCGGCCTCGATGGAGCTCGGCGCGCTGGTGTGCACCGCCAAGAAGCCCGACTGTGCCCGCTGCCCGGTGGCCGGGCTGTGCGCGTGGCGGCTCGCCGGGAAGCCGGCGCACGAGGGGCCGCCGCGGCGCGGGCAGACGTACGCCGGGACCGACCGTCAGGTCCGGGGCCGGCTGCTCGCCGTGCTCCGGGAGGCGGTGGGACCGGTTCCGCAGGCCGTGCTCGACACGGTCTGGGAGGAGCCGGTGCAGCGCGCCCGGGCGCTCGACGGGCTGGTCTCCGACGGGCTGGTGGAACCGCTGGAGGGAAGCCTGTACCGGCTCCCGCAGACCTGACCGGGGCCGGCTCGAAGTTGAGTCGATGATTCCGCTTTCAACCGCGAAACCCCAGCTCACGGGGGCTGTTACACAACCTATGGGTGTCCGTGCGCCCACCGAAGGCTGGCCCGCACAGGCCCGTGACAACCCCTCCGTACCTTCGGATCCGTAAGGCAGCGGACGAGCGGTTGCACGGAACGGAGGCGGTCTGAGATGGCGCACGGCGAGGTACTCGAATTCGAAGAGTACGTACGCACTCGGCAGGACGCGCTGCTGCGCAGCGCCCGGCGCCTGGTTCCGGACCCCACCGACGCGCAGGACCTCCTGCAGACCGCCCTCGTCCGCACCTACGGCCGCTGGGACGGCATCGCCGACAAGTCCCTGGCCGACGCCTACCTCCGCCGCGTCATGATCAACACCCGTACCGAGTGGTGGCGCGCCCGCAAGCTCGAAGAGGTCCCCACCGAACAGCTCCCCGACGCCTCCGTCGAGGACGGCTCCGACCAGCGCGCCGACCGCGCCCTGCTCATGGACATCCTCAAGGTGCTCGCGCCCAAACAGCGCAGCGTGGTCGTGCTGCGACACTGGGAGCAGATGAGCACCGATGAGACGGCCGCCGCACTGGGCATGTCGGCGGGTACCGTGAAGAGCACTCTGCATCGCGCGCTGGCCCGCCTGCGGCAGGAACTGGAGAGCCGGGACCTGGACATGCGCGCGCTGGAACGCGGTGACCACACCATCCGGTACGAGGGGCGTGAGCGGTGCGCGGCCTGAATGGCCAAGGACTGACCGGCAGACGTTCGCTGGTCCTGATGTCGGCGGGGACGGTCGTCCTCGTCGGCACAGCCGTGTTCGCGGTCGGTTGCGCCACGGGCGGCACCGGCCTGCGCGACGGCGGCCCCGCGCGGACCGACCCGGTGGCCAAGACCGCCCCGTCGGCTTCCTCGTCCGAGGGCTTCTCCGAGGCGTCCGGAGCCGCTTCCGGCAAACCGCTGAACAAGGTCGACCCGGTGGCGCTTCTGAAGGCGGACCCCAAGGTCAGCGCCGAGATCAAGCGGGACCTCAAGCCCTGCACGGGCAAGGAGTACCCGGTGGACGTGAGCTACGGGAAGGTCACCGGCAGCCCGGTCGTCGACATCGTGGTCAACGTCCTGTCCTGTGCCGACGCCCTGGGGCGCGGTTCGTACGTGTACCGCGCGGACGGCGCGACGTACGAGAATGTCTTCTCGGACGAGCAGCCGCCCGTCTACGCGGAGATCGACCGGGGCGATCTGGTGGTCACGAAGCAGGTCTACGGGAAGAGCGACGCGCTCGCCTATCCGTCGGGCGAGGACGTGATCACGTACCGCTGGGACGGGGAGAAGTTCACCGAGCAGGACCGGGTGCACTCCGATTACAGCAACGTGGTCGACGGCGGGAGCCAGCCCGCTCCGGCCGTGACCCAGAAACAGTGACCCTGGAAGACCCGACTGCCGCAGAACCGAGTACCGAAGAACCGAAGAACCGAGGCGAGGCTTCCGCATGGCCGAGACCCATGTCCTGTTCGTGGAGGACGACGACGTCATCCGTGAGGCCACGACCCTGGCGCTGGAACGCGACGGGTTCGTGGTCACCGCCATGCCCGACGGCCTGTCCGGCCTGGAGTCCTTCCGGGCGAACCGCCCCGACATCGCCCTGCTCGACGTGATGGTCCCCGGCATGGACGGCGTGAGCCTGTGCCGTCGCATCCGCGACGAGTCCACCGTCCCGGTGATCATGCTGTCGGCGCGCGCCGACTCCATCGACGTGGTGCTGGGCCTGGAGGCGGGGGCCGACGACTACGTCACCAAGCCGTTCGACGGCTCCGTGCTCGTCGCCCGGATCCGCGCGGTGCTGCGCCGCTTCGGCCACGCCGGCGGGCTCCAGAACGGCGGCCCGGGCTCCTCCGACGAGGGCCAGGACGGCGAGCGCGGGGTGCTCTCCTTCGGCGACCTGGAGGTCGACACCGAGGGCATGGAGGTGCGCAAGGCGGGCGCGGCCGTGGCGCTGACCCCGACCGAGATGCGGCTGCTGCTGGAGTTCTCCTCCGCGCCCGGCACCGTACTGTCGCGCGACCGGCTGCTGGAGCGGGTCTGGGACTACGACTGGGGCGGCGACACCCGCGTCGTCGACGTCCACGTCCAGCGGCTGCGCACCAAGATCGGACAGGACCGGATCGAAACGGTCCGAGGCTTCGGATACAAGCTCAAGGCATGAGACGGTTCACCCTCCGCACGGGGATCCGCTGGAAGATCACCATCGCCATCGCCGCCGTGGGCGCCCTCACGGCGCTCGCGCTGAGCCTGGTGGTGCACAGCGCTGCCCGGGTGTCGATGCTGGAGAGCGCCCGCGAGGTGCAGCTCGACCGCGTGCAGTTCATCTCCCGCAACGCCGAAGCCGGGCGCAAGCCGCCCATGGGCGCCAAGCTCAACGACCCCGACCTCCCCACCCCGCTGCGGGAGAAGGCGCGCTCCGGGCGGCGCGGCACGTACGTCCAGGAGACCCACAAGGGGGCGCCGGAGGTGTGGGCCGCGGTGCCGCTCGAGAACGGGCAGGTGCTCTCGCTGCACACGCAGTTCCGGGAGAGCGCCAACATGGTGCGCGACCTGGACCGGGCGCTGGTCGTCGGCTCCGTGGCCGTTGTGGTCGGCGGCTCGGCACTGGGCGTGCTCATCGGCGGTCAGATCTCGCGCCGGCTGCGCAAGGCCGCGGCGGCCGCGCAGCGGGTGGCGCACGGCGATCCCGAGGTACGGGTGCGAGACGCGGTCGGGGGCGTCGTACGGGACGAGACGGACGACCTCGCCCGGGCCGTGGACGCCATGGCCGACGCCCTCCAGCAGCGGCTGGAGGCCGAGCGGCGGGTGACCGCGGACATCGCGCACGAGCTGCGGACGCCGGTGACGGGCCTGCTGACGGCGGCGGAGCTGCTGCCTCCGGGCCGGCCGACCGAGCTCGTACGGGACCGGGCGCAGGCGATGCGCGTGCTGGTCGAGGACGTGCTGGAGGTGGCCCGGCTGGACAGCGCGTCCGAGCGGGCGGAGCTCCAGGACGTGGCGCTGGGCGAGTTCGTGAGCCGGCGGGTGACGGCGCTGATGCCGGAGGCGTCGGTACGGGTCGTGGCGGACGAGATCGTCAGCACCGACCCGCGGCGCCTCGAGCGGATCCTGGGAAACCTGCTGGCCAATGCTGCGCGGTACGGGCGGCCGCCGGTCCAGGTCGACGTGGAGGGCCGGGTCGTGCGGATCCGGGACCACGGGCCGGGCTTCCCGGAGGCACTGCTGCGCGAGGGGCCGAGCCGGTTCCGGACCGGGTCTACGGACCGCGCGGGCGTGGGGCACGGGCTGGGGCTGACCATCGCGGAGGGGCAGGCGCGGGTGCTCGGAGCCCGGCTGACCTTCCGCAACGTGGCCGCTCCGGGCGGCTCGGACCGCGAGGGCGCGGCGGCGGGCGCGGTGGCGGTGCTGTGGCTGCCGGAGCACGCGCCGACGGCGACGGGCAGCTTCCCGGTGATCAAGCTGCCGCACGGCTAAGGGCTGTCCCGGTGTCCGGATCGGTACCGGGCCGTACGGTCCGACTGGTCCGTGACTTAGCATCCGTGACATGACCGACGGCACGAATCCCCAGAGCAACCCGCAGCCCGAGCCCGCCCCGGGGAGTGGTGGCTACGGGTTCCCGCCGGGACCTCCCGCGCAGGGCGGCTACGGCTTCCCGCCCGGGCAGCCCGCCCAGGGCGGGTACGGCTTCCCGCCCGGGCAGCCCGCGCAGGACGGCGGCGGCTACGGCTACCCGCAGCCCGGGCAGCCGAACCCGTACCAGCCCGACCCCTACCGGCAGGACCCCGGCGAGCAGCAGGCGCCGTGGTCACCGGCGGCCCAGCCGGGCATACCGGGGGCGCCGGGCGGCGATCAGCCGGACTGGGAGGCCATGGCCGACCGCTCCGCGGCCGAGCGGCGCAAGAAGCGGCTGTGGATGCTGGGCGGCGGGGTGACCGTACTCGCGCTGCTGGCCGGTGGCGGAACGTTCTTCCTGCTGGGCCGCGACGGTGACGACCCGCAGAACGGGGGCGACGACCCCTCGGCGTCCGCGTCCGCCTCACCGGGCGACCCCTCGGGGTCGAAGTCGCCGGCGCCGTACTCCGCCACCGTCGAGGGTGACCCGACGCTGCTGCGCGACAGCAACGGGAAGATCGGCATCCGGCTGGGCTCCGACACAACGGTCGGACCGGTGGGCAAGCGGTTCCAGATCGTCTCGAAGGGGACGGCGAACTCCTACGCGCAGGCCTCGGAGCAGGCCGTGGACGTGTCCAAGAGCTTCACCGTCACGGCCCGCCTCTACAACTCGGCCGCCAAGGGCTCGCGGATCGCGGTGAGCCAGGGCGACGGCGAGTCGTTCTCATTCGAGCTCGGCATCAACGAGGTGAACGGCAAGCAGGCATGGATCTTCCGCGTGCAGACCGGTGACAAGGGCGCTGCGGCGACCACGCAGACCGTCGTCGCCGAGGGGCTCAACATGGTCAAGACCCCCACCATGCTGATGGGCTCGTACGACGCGGAGAAGAAGACCATCGCCCTCTACGTGGACGGCAAGAAGGCGGGAGAGGCCGCGGTGCCGGGCATCTGGCAGGCTCCCGGCCCGCTGCAGCTGGGCCGCTCCCGGCACCACAACATCTGGACCGGCGCGTGGCAGGGGGCCATGCACAACATCCGGATCTACGAGTCGGCGTTCTCGCCGGAGCAGGCGGCCGCGTACAAGGAGGGCAAGCTGGGTGCGACGACGAAGCCGTCGCACTCCTGGCTGCTCACGTAGGTCCTGTCCGGAGACCGGAAGGTCAGATGGTGACGCCGACGGTGCGCAGGAAGGCCACCGGGTTGACGGCCGAGCCGTAGTTCGGGGTGGTCCGGATCTCGAAGTGCAGGTGCGGGCCGCTGGAGTTTCCGGTGTTGCCGGACAGCGCGATCTGCTTGCCGGCGGAGACCTTCTGGCCGATCTTGACCTGGATCCTCGAGAGGTGCGCGTACTGCGAGTACGTGTTGTTCGCGTGCTTGATCACGATGGCGTTGCCGTACGCGGGGCCGTCGCCGCCGCCGTTGGGGCCGGCCTTCACGACGGTGCCGACGCCCGCGGCCTTGACCGGGGTGCCGGTCGGGACGGCGAAGTCCTGGCCGGAGTGCTTGTGCGACCACATGCTGCCGCCCTTGCCGAAGGTCGCGGACAGCGTGTACTTCGCGACCGGCTTGTCCCACAGGCCGGTCTTCGCAGCGGTCGCCTTCTTCGCAGCGGTCGCCTTCTTCGCGGCGGCCGCCGTCTTGGCAGCGTCGGCGGCCTGGGCCACGGCCTGCTCGGCCACCAGCTCGGCGGTGCCGGTCAGGGCGGTCTGCGTCGTGTCGGCGAAGGCGGCGGTCGTCCCGGCCCCGAGGGCCAGCGCCGCACCGAGAGCGGTTGCGCCGACGGCAATACGGGTACGAGGGGTGATGACGCGCTTCGCGGACATGAAGAAGACCTCCGGGGCCGGGAACAAGGACGGGTTCGGGCATCAAGCGACCCGGCACGCTGAGCCGTGTGCCGGGCTTGCCCAACCTTGGTAACCCGCGCCCCCTGACATCCCCAAACGTCCCGATTACTACCGGAGCTCGTAGATACGGTGGGGGATGTCAGCCCTGTTGACCCTGTCCCCACTGGGTCGGCCGTAGGGCAAATCGGACGTTTGGATCTACGAAAGCTCCTAGTAGGTCCGATTTGCCCTGTGCGGCTTGTCACCGGCTCAGGGCCTCCGCCCGGCCGTTCCGGGACCTTCGGCAGGCAACCCGCACTACGCGCCAGCGTCGTGGACGCATCGCTGCTGGGGATCCGGCTGGCCTCGGGGGTCCTGGAGGCCTTACGGGCCCCGGGCGAGCGCCCGCTCCCACCGGGCGAGGAGGCGGGCGGCGATCCACGCCTGAGGGCTGTCCAGGCCTCATACGAGCAGAAAGGGGCGGCCCGGAACCTTTTGGGTTCCGGGCCGCCCCTTCGTACTGCTGCCTGCCCCAGGGGCTAGGCGCCCTTCGACAGGTCCGGGCCGGAGCCCGTGGCCTCGATCGGGGGGAGGTCCGGCAGGGCCGACTTCTCCTCGCCGCGGAAGGTGAACTTGGCGTCGTCGCCCTCACCCTCCTTGCCGACGACCACGATCTGACCGGGACGCAGCTCGCCGAAGAGGATCTTCTCCGACAGCAGGTCCTCGATCTCGCGCTGGATGGTCCGGCGCAGCGGCCGGGCACCCATGATCGGGTCGTAGCCGCGCTTGGCGAGCAGGAGCTTCGCGTCACCGCTCAGCTCGATGCCCATGTCGCGGTCCTTCAGGCGCTCGTCGACCTTCGCGATCATCAGGTCGACGATCTGGATGATGTCTTCCTCGGTGAGCTGGTGGAAGACGACCGTGTCGTCGACGCGGTTGAGGAACTCGGGCCGGAAGTGCTGCTTGAGCTCTTCGTTGACCTTCGCCTTCATCCGCTCGTAACCGGTCTTGGTGTCGCCCTGGGCCGCGAAGCCCAGGTTGAAGCCCTTCGAGATGTCCCGGGTACCCAGGTTGGTCGTCATGATGATGACCGTGTTCTTGAAGTCCACGACCCGGCCCTGGGAGTCGGTCAGGCGACCGTCCTCCAGAATCTGGAGAAGGGAATTGAAGATATCCGGGTGGGCCTTCTCGACCTCGTCGAAGAGGACGACAGAGAACGGCTTCCGGCGCACCTTCTCGGTGAGCTGGCCGCCCTCTTCGTAGCCCACGTAACCGGGGGGCGAACCGAAGAGTCGGGAAACCGTGTGCTTCTCGCTGAACTCCGACATGTCGAGGGAGATCAGCGCGTCCTCGTCGCCGAAGAGGAATTCGGCGAGCGTCTTCGAGAGCTCGGTCTTACCGACACCGGACGGGCCGGCGAAGATGAACGAGCCACCCGGGCGCTTCGGGTCCTTCAGACCCGCACGGGTACGGCGGATCGCCTGGGAGAGCGCCTTGATGGCGTCCTTCTGGCCGATGACCCGACGGTGGAGCTCGTCCTCCATGCGGAGCAGTCGCGAGGACTCCTCCTCGGTGAGCTTGAAGACGGGAATGCCGGTCGCGGTCGCGAGGACCTCGGCGATGAGCTCGCCGTCGACCTCGGCGACGACGTCCATGTCGCCGGCCTTCCATTCCTTCTCGCGCTTGGCCTTCCCGGCAAGGAGCTGCTTCTCCTTGTCGCGGAGGGAGGCCGCCTTCTCGAAGTCCTGGGAGTCGATGGCCGACTCCTTGTCGCGGCGCACGCCCGCGATCTTCTCGTCGAACTCGCGGAGGTCCGGCGGCGCGGTCATCCGGCGGATGCGCATCCGGGAGCCGGCCTCGTCGATCAGGTCGATCGCCTTGTCCGGGAGGAAGCGGTCCGAGATGTACCGGTCCGCCAGCGTCGCCGCCTGGACGAGGGCCTCGTCCGTGATGGAGACGCGGTGGTGGGCCTCGTAACGGTCGCGCAGGCCCTTGAGAATCTCGATCGTGTGGGGGAGGGAAGGCTCCGCCACCTGGATCGGCTGGAAGCGGCGCTCGAGGGCCGCGTCCTTCTCGAGGTGCTTGCGGTACTCGTCCAGCGTGGTGGCACCGATGGTCTGGAGCTCACCACGGGCCAGCATGGGCTTGAGGATGCTGGCGGCGTCGATCGCGCCCTCGGCGGCACCCGCACCCACGAGGGTGTGGAGCTCGTCGATGAACAGGATGATGTCGCCGCGGGTGCGGATCTCCTTGAGCACCTTCTTCAGGCGCTCCTCGAAGTCACCGCGGTAGCGGGAACCGGCGACCAGGGCACCGAGGTCAAGCGTGTAGAGGTGCTTGTCCTTGAGGGTCTCGGGGACCTCGCCCTTGACGATCGCCTGGGCCAGCCCCTCGACGACGGCGGTCTTGCCGACGCCGGGCTCGCCGATGAGGACCGGGTTGTTCTTGGTACGGCGGGACAGCACCTGCATGACCCGCTCGATCTCCTTCTCGCGCCCGATGACCGGGTCGAGCTTGGATTCGCGGGCTGCCTGGGTGAGGTTGCGGCCGAACTGGTCCAGGACGAGCGAGGTCGAGGGCGTGCCCTCGGCCGGGCCGCCTGCCGTGGCCGACTCCTTGCCTCCGCCGGTGTAGCCGGAGAGCAGCTGGATGACCTGCTGCCGGACTCGGTTGAGATCGGCGCCCAGCTTCACGAGGACCTGGGCGGCGACGCCCTCGCCCTCGCGGATCAGGCCGAGCAGGATGTGCTCGGTGCCGATGTAGTTGTGGCCGAGCTGGAGGGCCTCTCGGAGCGAAAGCTCCAGGACCTTCTTCGCCCGCGGGGTGAAGGGGATGTGGCCGGACGGGGCCTGCTGCCCCTGACCGATGATCTCCTCAACCTGCTGGCGAACAGCCTCGAGCGAAATCCCGAGGCTCTCCAAGGCCTTAGCGGCGACACCCTCACCCTCGTGGATCAAGCCCAGGAGGATGTGCTCGGTGCCGATGTAGTTGTGGTTGAGCATCCGGGCTTCTTCCTGAGCCAGGACGACAACCCGCCGCGCGCGGTCGGTGAACCTCTCGAACATCGTTTATCGCTCCTCAGAGCGGTCGGGCAGTTCGGGGTCGGTCCCCGCCCTGTCCTTCCGCATGCTAGTCCCGCGGGGCGGGACAGCTCATTCCAACTGCCGACATCCGTCTGCGGTCACCCCCACATCAGCGAGGAAAACCGGCGCGAACAGCCGACAACTGCTCCAACCCGATGGTGCGAGACGATGTTCCCGCAGGCCAGGCAGATACCCGTCATGCGTGTACGCCGATGGCGAACGGGAGCCGGTCAAATCAGCGTGTCGCCCCGATCCACTAGGAATGTCTTACCCGTAAGGACTGACACTCCATGCCGGTGACACCGGTTCCCTCCGCTAAGGGCGAACACAGTTCCGTCCCGAATGTGGGACGCCACCCCCGCGGATGTTTACGTTCCGCATTGGTTCGCGTGCGGTGTGTCACCCTGCCCGTAACCCGGGGGCGCCGGGGAAGTTGCTCAGGGCATGGCCTTCAGCACCGTCGGAGCCCCCACCGTCCCGCTGCCCCGCGTCCCGGCCGAGGAGGCCGCGTACGCCTCCTGGTACGAGCGGGTGCTCGGCTGGCCGGTGACGGACGGCCCGCCCGTCCAGCTCGTCACGGGGTCCCGGTTCGACGTCCTGGAGCTGCCGTCCGATGCGGGGGCGGCGCTCTTGCGCAGGCCTGTCGACACGGGCCCGGTGGCGCTCATGGGCCGCAGGATGCGGTTCCTGGTGGCCGCGGGGAGCGCAGAAGAGCTCGACGGGCTGCTCGACTGGCTGGAGTGGGGCGGGGTCGCCCTGGATCTCGCCGCCCTGGGTGCGGGTGGCCGGATCACCGCCCCGGCTCCCCCGGGACCGCCCCCTGGCCCTCGGGAGGCCGCCGTGTGGCTGCGGCCCCCCGAGCAGGGGTGTGAGGCACTGCTGCCGGCCCTGCCGGGTCTCCCCGGGCGGGGCGCCGGGCCCGCACGCGGGCCCGATCTC
Organism: Streptomyces sp. NBC_01546; assembly: GCF_045208355.1. Taxonomy (NCBI): domain Bacteria; kingdom Bacillati; phylum Actinomycetota; class Actinomycetes; order Kitasatosporales; family Streptomycetaceae; genus Streptomyces; species Streptomyces sp. NBC_01546. The sequence continues at coordinate 4,553,514 of NZ_CP109379.1, read as the reverse complement.
GTACGCCTGGTGGCGGCAGCGGCGACGGAATGCCACCGCGCGCGCCTCCGGCGCCGTGCGACTCCGTGCGGTCAGGCCTTGGCCTTCTCGTAGGCCTCGCGGATCTCGGCCGGTACGCGGCCGCGGTCGTTCACGTTGTAACCGTTCTCCTTCGCCCACGCGCGGATCTCGGCGGTGTCCGGGTTACCGGTCGTGGCCGAGGCGCGGCCCTTGGCGCGGGCCGTGGTCGCGCGCCCACCGGTGCGGCGGCCGCCCTTGGTGTACGGGTCGAGCAGACCGCGGAGCTTTTCAGCGTTGGCGGTGGTGAGGTCGATCTCGTAGGTCTTGCCATCCAGAGCGAACGTCACCGTCTCGTCCGCCTCGCCACCGTCGAGGTCGTCGACAAGAAGGACCTGAACCTTCTGTGCCACCGGGATTTCCTTTCATCGAAAAGCAGTACGCGGAAAGGAAACCGCTTTTGCCTGGAAAACACAAACCCCCGGGGAGAGGTTCGAGACCGCAACAGGGCGGGAAACGTGCGCGATTCGGACATAGGCCACAGGTGCACGGAGCACCGGAAAAGCCAGGGCCATCGATCAGAGGTGCAGAAGCATCCGACTGTTGCCCAAGGTGTTCGGCTTCACTCGTTCGAGACCGAGGAACTCGGCGACACCCTCGTCATAGGAACGCAGGAGCTCCATGTAGACATCGGTCTCGACCGGGGTCTCGCCGATCTCGACGAAGCCGTGCTTCGCGAAGAAGTCCACTTCGAAGGTCAGACAGAAAACCCGGCTCACCCCGAGCGTGCGGGCCGTCCGCAACAACTGCTCCAGCACCAGATGACCGACGCCGGCGCCCTTCAGGTCGCGGTCGACGGCGAGAGTACGGACTTCGGCGAGGTCTTCCCACATCACGTGGAGAGCGCCGCAGCCGACCACCTGGCCGTCGGAGTCGCGTTCCGCGACCCAGAACTCCTGGATGTCCTCGTAAAGGACGACCGGGGCTTTGTCGAGCAGGATCCGCTGTTGCACGTACTGGTCGAGCAGGCGGCGCAGCGCGGGAACATCACCGGTGCGGGCACGGCGGATCGTCACTGTTTCTGCATGTGCAGCGGAAAACTCTCCCATGGCCCCGGACGCTATCGCCCCGGTCCCCCCGTACGCTCGGCGGAGTCCCCTTCGGCGTTCGCGGACTCGGGGGCGGACTCCGGGGCGGACTCCGCCGCTCCGGCTGCTCCGGCGGCCTCGGCCGCTTCGGCCGCTTCGTCGTCGTGCTGGACGATCCGAACGGCGTCCCGGAGGGCTTCCCGCTGTTCCGCGGACATCATGCCGAAGAAGGCGACGAGGGCGGCCGCGGGGTTGTCGCTCGTCGACCACGCTTCGTTCATCAGTGCGGCCGAGTATGCGGCGCGGGTGGAGACCGCCGTATATCGATAGGCGCGGCCTTCCGCTTCCCGGCGGACCCAGCCCTTCTGATGAAGATTGTCCATAACGGTCATCACCGTGGTGTACGCGATGGACCGTTCCTGCTGGAGGTCTTCCAGCACTTCCCGAACGGTGACCGGGCGGTTCCACTGCCACACCCGCGTCATGACGGCGTCTTCGAGTTCTCCCAAGGGGCGAGGCACAACAGCACGATAGTGCGGCTTGTGGGTAATTGCCCGACTATTCACTCGGCAACGCGCGACAAAATCCGGGGCCCCCCGACTTCGGCGGAGGACCCCGGGAGGAGTCGGTTACTTGCCGGGCTGCCGGGCGGCCTCGGCCCGGGCGATCACGGCATCCACCGCCGCGTCCTCCTTGGCCTTGTTGGCGCCGCCCTGGCTCTTCACGATCGTCACGACGAGAGCGATGAAGAACGCGGCCATCACGATGGGGGGCACGAGCGCGGAAACGTAGTCCATGCCCCTCAGCGTAGCTAGCCGGCGGCCCGTCCCTCCGCCGGGGGCGGAGTGGGCTTGCGGCGCGGCGGAAACACCTCGCCCGGGGTCGGGATCGGCCGCGGGGGCTGCTCGGGGTGCGGCGGTTCCTTGGGCTGCGGCTTCGGGCCCGGCCGCGGCTCCTCCCGGCCGCCGGCCAGGGCCAGCAGCCGGGTCCGGGGCGCGGGGGCGGTCGACAGCCGCCGCCGTACGGAGCGTTCCGCGACGGCCTGGGCCCGGTCCAGCAGCGCGGCGGCGACCGGGTTGGCCCGCAGGGCGCGCAGCGCGGCCAGGTCGTCGGGCGCCGGCTCGTACCCGGCGGCCAGGGCGTCCTGGAGCAGCTCCAGGTACCCGGAGAGGCTGCCGGGCAGTGCGCCCCGGTAGCGGGCCAGATCCTCCAGCAGGAAGGCTCTGAGCCGGGCCGCCTCCTGGACCACGTCGTCCACCGACTGCGCGAGGCGCAGGCAGTCCTGGACCTCCGAGGCCTGGAGGGGGGCCGAGGAGGACTGAAGGGCGTGGGCGAGCGAGCGCCTGAGCACGTGCAGCTCAGCGGCACTGAACGCCATGCCGCCGCGGGATCCGTAGGGCGTGGGCATGGGCCGAAGATACGCGCTAATCGGACAAAATCCCCTGAGGGCGTGCGGGTGCGGCGCGGCGGTTCCCTCAGCCGGTCTCTTTGACCGCGGCCAGGAAATCGGTCCAGGCGGCCTGGGTCGTGGCGAGCACGAGGTGGGCGGGGTCGGCCCGGTCGGCGACGCGCACGAGGGTGCCGGGGGCGGCGGAGACGTAGACGCAGGCGTCTTCTCCCTCGCCGCAGAACGAGGACTTCTGCCACATGGGCTGAGCGGTCATGGTGTCTCCTCGCGGGATGTTCCAGTGGGGGGACGGTATCCCCGTGGCCGGTCCGTGCCGGTGGTTTTAACGCAATTCGGTGATTCGCCGGTTCCCGGCCGGGGTCGGGCGTACCGCTGCGCGGGGCGATGCCCCCACCCCGCCCCTTCCCGAAACCGGGCTCTGCCCGGACCCGCGCCTCAAACGCCGGCGGGGCTGAAATTGCCCTGCGGGCAATCCGGCCCGCGCCAGGCGGAAGGCATCAGCCAAAATCCAGCCCCCGCCGGCGTTTGAGGCGCGGGGGTTCGGGGGCGGAGCCCCCGACAGCGGCGCTCGGCCTGGGCTACAGGCGGGCCGCGAAGGCCGACGCCGCCGCGGCGACGTCGGGCGGGGTCCAGGACAGGCCCGGTTCCGTGACCTCGACCTCGGTCATCGCCAGGCCCGGGACGCCCGTCGCAGACCACCGGCGGAACAGGACGCGCCCCGTCTCCTCCGCCGTGCGCAGGGCCGCCTCCGTCAGGTGGTCCGGGTCGTACGGGAGCCAGACCTGGAACTGGTGCGTGTGCGGCCGCTCCGGGTGGATCCGGGACCACGGGATCCCGGCCGCCGCGAAGGCCGGGCCCAGCGCACCGGCCACCATCCGCGCCTGCGCCACGTACGAGGGCAGCCGCGGCAGCTCCCGTTCCAGCCCGGCCAGCGCGGCCAGGGCCTGCGGGAACTGGCGGAAGATCTGGCCGCCGTACCGGTGGCGCCAGACCCGGGTCTCCTCCACGAACGACCGCGGCCCGGCCAGCGCCGCCCCGCTCAGGCCGCCGAGCGACTTGTAGAACGAGACGTACACCGAGTCGGCGAGCGCCGCGATCTCCGCCAGCGGGCGGCCGAAGTGCACCGTGGACTCCCACAGCCGGGCCCCGTCGAAGTGGACCACCGCCTCCCGCTCCCGGGCCGCGTCGGCCAGCGCCTCCAGCTCCTCCCAGGAGGGGAGGACGAAGCCCGCGTCCCGCAGCGGGAGCTCCAGCATCAGCGTGCCGAACGGCTCCGCGAGATCCGAGACCTCCGCCGCCGACGGCTGGCGGGCCTCCGTCGTCGGGTGCACCACCCGGAGCCCGGAGACCGTCGAGAGGGCGTCCCCCTCCCACCGCTCGGGGTGGCTCATCGGGTGCAGCGCCACCACCGGGTTCCCGGTCCGCCCGGCCCAGCAGCGCAGCGCGACCTGCTGCGCCATGGTCCCGCTCGGGAAGAACGCCGCGTCCTCCGTGCCCAGCAGCCGCGCGACCCGCCGCTCCAGCTCGGCGACCACGCCGTTCCCGTAGACGTCGGCCGGCTGGTCCATGTCGTACGGGGCTTCGGCGAGCGGCGCCAGCAGCTCCGCCACGGTGGGTTCGCGCAGGCAGTGCGACAGTTTGTGCTCCGCCGCCCGCCAGGCCGCCACCTGCCGCTTCTCACGCTCGTCCGCGCGCTCGTCCTCGAGCTCGTTCTCCCGCTCTGCAACCTCGTTGTCGTCGCTCATGGCTCACGATCATCGCCGACCGGCCAAAGAGCCCAGGAGCTAGCATGGCGGCGTATCGTCCGGTACCCCCCGCGGACTGGAACGGAAGGCCCTCCCCGCGTGAATCCATCACAGCAGCCACGCCCTGCCCGGCTGACGATCGGCGTCGTCGGAGCCGGCCGGGTCGGCCCCGCGCTGGCCCGCGCGCTCCAGCACGCCGGGCACCTGCCCGTCGCCGTGTCCGGCGTCTCCGACGCCTCGGTGCGCCGCGCCGCGCGGATGCTGCCCGACGTGCCCCTCGTAACGCCCGCACAGGTATTCGAGAAGGCCGACCTGGTCCTCCTCACCGTGCCGGACGACGCGCTGCCGTCCCTGGTCGAGGGCCTCGCCGAGACCGGTGCGATCCGGCCCGGGCAGCTCCTCGTCCACACCTCCGGGCGGTACGGGACCGCCGTGCTCGACCCGGCGCGCCGCGCGGGCGCGCTGCCGCTGGCCCTGCACCCCGCGATGACCTTCACCGGCACCGAGGTCGACGTGCAGCGGCTGGCCGGCTGCTCCTTCGGCGTCACCGCCCCCGCCGAGCTGCGGCTCGCCGCCGAGGCCCTGGTCATCGAGATGGGCGGGGAGCCCGAGTGGATCGCGGAGGAGAACCGTCCGCTCTACCACGCGGCCCTCGCCCTCGGCGCGAACCACCTGGTCACCCTGGTCGCCCAGTCGATGGAGCTGCTGGGCAAGGCCGGGGTCGAGCACCCCGACCGGATGCTCGGCCCGCTGCTCGGCGCCGCCCTCGACAACGCCCTGCGCTCCGGCGACGCGGCCCTGACCGGCCCGGTGGCCCGCGGCGACGCCGGTACGGTCGCCGCGCACGTCTCGGAGCTGCGCAAGCACGCGCCCGGCGCGGTCGCCGGGTACCTGGCGATGGCCCGCACCACCGCCGACCGGGCCCTCGCGCACGGACTGCTCAAGCCCGAGCTCGCCGAGGACCTGCTCGGTGTCCTCGCGGACACCGATCCCGACGGGAGCGACCAGTGACCGGGCTGCTGCTGCACACCGCGGAGGAGCTGCACCAGCTCCCGCGCACCGGCCGCCGGGCCGTGGTGATGACCATGGGCGCCCTGCACGAGGGCCACGCCACCTTGATCCGCTCCGCCCGCGAGCAGGCCGGACCGGGCGGCCAGGTCGTCGTCACCGTCTTCGTCAACCCCCTGCAGTTCGGGGCGAACGAGGATCTCGACCGCTACCCCCGCACCCTCGACGCCGATCGGCTGATCGCCGAAGAAGCGGGCGCCGACGCGGTGTTCGCCCCCGCCGTCGACGAGGTCTACCCGGGCGGCGACCCCCAGGTGCGGATCAGCGCCGGCCCCATGGGCGAGCGCCTCGAAGGGGCCACCCGCCCCGGCCACTTCGACGGCATGCTGACCGTCGTCGCGAAGCTGCTCCACCTCACCCGGCCCGACCTGGCGCTCTTCGGCCAGAAGGACGCGCAGCAACTGGCCCTGATCCGGCGGATGGTGACCGACCTGAACTTCCCCGTCGAGGTGGTCGGCGTACCGACCGTCCGCGAGGAGGACGGGCTCGCGCTGTCGTCCCGCAACCGCTACCTCTCCCCCGCCGAGCGGCGCACCGCCCTGGCCCTGTCCCGCGCCCTGTTCGCCGGGCAGGACCGGCTCGCCGCGCAGGCGGCGCTGCGCGCCCGCGCCGAGGCCAGCCCGGCCAGCGACGAGCGGGCCAGCGCGCTGGCCAAGCTCGGCGAGATCCGCGCCTCCGCCGACGCGCACGCCGTCTCGGCGGCGGGCACCGGGCTGCCGGACGCCGTACGGGCCGCCGCGCACCACGTCCTGGTGGAGGCGGGCCGCCACGAGCCGCCGCTCGTACTGGACTACCTGGCGCTGGTGGACCCGCAGGACTTCACCGATGCCGCGCCCGAGTTCACCGGGCAGGCCGTGCTGGCCGTCGCCGCGAAGGTGGGCACGACCCGGCTGATCGACAACATCCCACTGGAATTCGGAGCACACTCGTGAGCACCCCAGGCAGAGGCCTCCCGTCGGACGGCGCGGGCGCAGGCGCAGGCACCGGCATACGGCTGCACGCGCCCGCCCCCGGCTGGTCCGTCGACGCCGACGTCGTGGTCGTCGGCTCCGGCGTCGCGGGGCTGACCGCGGCGCTGCGCTGCGCCGCCGCCGGCCGCCGTACGGTCGTGGTCACCAAGGCCCGGCTCGACGACGGCTCCACCCGCTGGGCCCAGGGCGGCATCGCCGCGGCCCTCGGCGAGGGCGACACCCCCGAGCAGCACCTGGACGACACGCTGGTCGCGGGCGCGGGCCTGTGCGACGAGGCGGCCGTCCGGCTGCTCGTCACCGAAGGCCCGGACGCGGTACGGCGGTTGATGGCCACGGGCGCCGTCTTCGACACCTCCGCGGAGACCGGGGAGATAGAACTGACCCGCGAGGGCGGCCACCACCGGCGCCGGATCGCGCACGCGGGCGGCGACGCCACCGGGGCCGAGATCTCCCGGGCGCTCGTCGAGGCCGTGCAGGCCGCGGGGATCCGTACCGTCGAGAACGCCCTCGTACTGGACCTGCTCCAGGACGCGCGGGGCCGTACGGCCGGGGTCACGCTGCACGTCATGGGCGAGGGCCAGCACGACGGCGTCGGCGCCGTCCACGCGCCCGCCGTGATCCTCGCGACCGGCGGCATGGGCCAGGTCTTCTCCGCGACCACCAACCCGTCGGTGTCCACGGGCGACGGAGTGGCGCTCGCACTGCGCGCCGGGGCCGAGGTCTCGGACCTGGAGTTCGTGCAGTTCCACCCGACGGTGCTCTTCCTCGGCCCGGACGCCGAGGGCCAGCAGCCCCTCGTCTCGGAGGCGGTCCGTGGCGAGGGCGCCCACCTCGTCGACGCGGACGGGGTGCGCTTCATGGTCGGCCAGCACGAGCTCGCCGAACTGGCCCCCCGCGACATCGTCGCCAAGGGCATCATGCGGCGCATGCAGGAGCAGAGCGCGCAGCACATGTACCTGGACGCCCGGCACTTCGGCGCCGAGATGTGGGAGCAGCGCTTCCCGACCATCCTCGCCGCCTGCCGCTCCCACGGCATCGACCCGGTGACCGAGCCGATCCCGGTCGCGCCCGCCGCGCACTACGCCTCCGGCGGCGTACGGACCGACCTGCAGGGCCGCACCACCGTCCCGGGCCTGTACGCGTGCGGCGAGGTCGCCTGCACCGGTGTGCACGGCGCGAACCGGCTGGCCTCCAACTCCCTGCTGGAGGGGCTGGTCTTCGCCGAGCGCATCGCCGACGACATCGCCTCCCAGGCGCTCTCCGGCAACGGCCCCGGCATACCGGTACCCGCGACCGGCCCGCTGCAGCCCGCCGAGGCGCGGCACGAGATCCAGCGGATCATGACGGACGGCGCGGGCGTGCTGCGCTCGGCCGAGTCGCTGCGTACGGCCGCCGAGGCCCTCGAGGGCCTGTACGCGACCGCCTTGAACAACCTCGAAGCGCACGGCAAGACCGCCGAACCGGGGGTGGACACCTGGGAGGCCACGAACCTGCTGTGCGTGGCCCGGGTGCTGGTCGCCGCCGCGCAGCGGCGCGTGGAGACCCGCGGCTGCCACTGGCGCGAGGACCATCCGGACCGGGACGATGCCGCCTGGCGCCGCCATCTGGTCGTCCGGCTGTCGGCGACCGAGAAGCGGGCGCTGGTCGTCACCCCCACCGACTCCGCGGACTTCCCGTCCGTGCACGTACCCCTCAGCACCCAGAGCCTGGAGCAGTGACCGTGAGCACCCCCGACGAACTTCCCCTGATCGACCAGAACGACGGCGGCTGCGGCGACGACTGCGCCTGCGGTGACGGCGAGGAGACCGGCCTGGACCCGGCGCTGGCCCAGCTGCTGGAGGACGCCGGGCTGGACCCCGTCGAGGTCGAGGACATCGCCCACATGGCGCTCTCCGAGGACCTGGACGGCGGGGTGGACGTCACCACCGTCGCCACGGTGCCCGAGGACGCGGAGGCCGTGGCCGACTTCGTCGCGCGCGAGGACGGCGTCGTGGCCGGACTGCGCATCGCCGAGGCCGTGTTCTCCGTGGTCTGCACGGAGGCCTTCGAGGTGGAGCGGCACGCGGAGGACGGCGACACCGTCAAGGCCGGGCAGGTGCTGCTGTCCGTACGCTCGCGCACCCGCGACCTGCTCACGGCGGAGCGCAGCGCGCTGAACATCCTGTGCCGCCTGTCGGGCATCGCGACCGCCACCCGCCGCTGGGCGGACGTGCTGGAGGGCACCTCGGCGAAGGTCCGCGACACCCGCAAGACCACGCCGGGGCTGCGCGCGCTGGAGAAGTACGCGGTGCGCTGCGGCGGCGGCGTCAACCACCGCATGTCGCTGTCGGACGCCGCGCTCGTCAAGGACAACCACGTGGTGGCCGCGGGCGGCGTCGCGCAGGCCTTCAAGGCCGTACGGGAGGCCTTCCCGGAGGTCCCGATCGAGGTCGAGGTCGACACGATGGAGCAGATCGGCGAGGTCCTGGAGGCCGGCGCCGACCTGATCCTGCTGGACAACTTCACGGTCGCGCAGACCGCCGAGGCCGTGGCCCTGGTCGCCGGCCGCGCCGTGCTGGAGTCCTCGGGCCGCCTGACCCTGGACACCGCCCGGGCGTACGCGGAGACCGGGGTGGACTACCTGGCCGTCGGCGGGCTGACCCACTCCTCCCCGATCCTGGACATCGGCCTCGATCTGCGCGAGGCGGTGTAACCCGTGCTCCTCACCATCGACGTAGGCAACACCCATACGGTCCTGGGCCTGTTCGACGGTGACGAGATCGTCGAGCACTGGCGCATCTCGACCGACCCGCGCCGCACGGCCGACGAGATGGCCGTGCTGATGCAGGGCCTGATGGGCATGCACCCGATGCTCGGCAGCGAGCTGGGCGACGGGATCCACGGCATCGCGATCTGCTCGACGGTGCCGTCGGTCCTGCACGAGCTGCGCGAGGTCACCCGCCGCTACTACGGCGACGTGCCGGCGGTGCTGGTGGAGCCCGGGATCAAGACGGGCGTGCCGATCCTCATGGACAACCCGAAGGAGGTCGGCGCGGACCGCATCATCAACGCGGTCGCGGCGGTCGAGCTCTACGGGGGCCCGGCGATCGTGGTCGACTTCGGTACGGCCACCACCTTCGACGCGGTGTCCACGAAGGGCGAGTACGTGGGCGGGGTGATCTCCCCGGGCATCGAGATCTCGATGGAGGCCCTCGGCGTACGAGGCGCCCAGCTGCGGAAGATCGAGCTGGCCCGCCCGCGCAACGTGATCGGCAAGTCGACGGTCGAGGCGATGCAGTCGGGCGTGGTGTACGGCTTCGCGGGCCAGGTCGACGGGGTCGTGACCCGGATGGCCAAGGAGCTGGCCGGCCCGAACGGCGACCCGGACGACGTCCGGGTCATCGCCACCGGCGGGCTGGCCCCGATGGTGCTGGGCGAGTCCTCGGTGATCGACGACCACGAGCCGTGGCTGACGCTGATCGGCCTGCGCCTGGTGTACGAGCGCAACGCCCCCAACTTCGAGTAGGGGGACGGGCGTACGGGTGTCCCCGGCTTCACCCGCGCGAGCGGGGAAGCCGGGGCACGGGCGGGGCGGCGCTGTTAATGTGACCAAATGCCCCGTGACACGGCGTACTTGGAGATTGCCGACGCCCTCCGGAAGCGGATCCTGGCCGCCGAGTGGCCGGTCGGCGCCCGGTTGCCGTCCCGGGCGCGCTTCGCCGAGGAGTACGCGGTGGGGCAGTACGTCGCGCAGCGCGCGATGGAGCTCCTGATCATCGAGGGCTTCCTCGAGGGCCGCGCCGGGTCCGGCACCTACATCCGTGTCCCGCGCAAGCGGATGCGGATCCCCCGCTCCCGGCTGCGCCGGCTGAGCGGCCCGGGCGGCCGCGACAACGGCGGCGGGACCTGGCAGGCGCGCTCCAAGGCCCGCACCCCGGCGCCCGAGCGCATCGCCGGGCGGCTGGCCATTTCCACGGGCGACCCGTGCGTGCACACCTCGTACGCCTTCCTGGCCGAGGGGCGGCCGGTGGAGACCTGCGAGTCCTGGGAACCGATGGCGGTCACGGACCGCACCCCCGTCGTCCTGCCGGAGAGCGGGCCGCTCAAGGGGGCGGGGGTGATCGAGCGGATGCGGTCGATCGGGGTGACGGTCGTGTCGGCGACCGAGATCCCGCGCCCCGCGCGCGCGACCCAGACACAGGCCAACCTGCTCAACATCAGCGTCGGCGACCTGATCACCGAGATCGAGCGGACCCACTACGCGTCGGACGGCCGCCCGGTGGAAACCGCCGACATCGTGATCGCCGACCGCCGCGCGGAAGTCGCGTACGAGATCACGTACGCCTAGTCGCAGCCGTTTCAGCCCCGCCTGGGGGCCCCTCCCAGCGGTAGCTGGGGGAGTTTGAGGCGCGGGGCCTGGGGCGGAGCCCCAGCAGCGGACCCGCACCCATGCGGCCCTGTCCCCCGCACACCCAGCGGAGCGCCCCGGCAGAATGGCCTGATGAGCGTCACCATCGACATCGCCGGGCTCCCCGCCGAGCGGATCTCCTTCACGCCCTCGCCGCTCGCCGAGCTCTGCATGGCCCTGCACGCGCTCTCGCAGCCCGCCCACCACCCCCGGCTCGCCTCCTGGACCGCCGCCACCGCCGCCGCGCTCGATCCGTGCCTCGCTGACCGGCTGCTGGAGGCCGAGTTCATGTGGCGCAGCTCCTTCTCCGACATCTTCATGCCCTTCGCCGGAGTCCCCGGCGGGACCGGCCTGCCCGGCGCGACCCTGGCCGAGGAGCTCGACGTACTCGACCGGATGGACGACGACCGGTTCGTGACGGCCGCCCTGGAACACTGCTGGCTCGCCACCTACAACGACGGCGGCGGGCCCTCCCCGCTCAAGGACCCCGCAGCCCGGGCCAAGGCGCTGGAGACGGCCGCCGCCCGCGGCCCCCGCCAGCTGGACTTCTCCATCCGGCTGCTGGACGACACCGCCGCCGTCCGGGTGTGGATGCGGCGGCTCATCGAGGACTGCGACGAGGCGTTCTTCGCCGCGACCTGGAAGCTCGTCGAGCCCGCGCAGAGCGCCGACGCCCGGCACAAGACCGAGCTGCTGCGCCGCAAGGGGCTGCCGGCCGCGCTGAAGGAGGTCTCGGCGGCGCTCGGCGTCGACGAGGGCCGCACCACCATCACCGCCGACAAGATGGTGGACGGATCGACGACCGCCACCGACCACCGAATAGGCACCGGCCTGGTCTTCATACCGACCAACTTCGGCTGGCCGCATCTGCTGGTGCTGCACGCACCGGGCTGGCGTCCCGTGGTCCACTATCCGCTCGGCACCCCCGAACTGGGCTCCCCGCCCGGATCGGTGGAGCTGCTCCAGCGGCGGATGGAGGCGCTGGCGCATCCCATGCGGATGATGCTGTGCCGGAGCCTGGCCCGGGCCCCGTACACGACGAGCGAGCTGGCGACCGTGTACGGGATCACCGCGCCGGAGGTGTCACGGCATCTGGCCGTCCTGAAAAAGGCCGGTCTGATCCATACACGACGCCAAGGCCGGTATGCCCAGCATCAGTTGGATCTGCCCGTGGTCGCACGCATCGGCTCGGACTTCATCGAGGGCATCCTGCGCTAGGCGAAGTTCGCCGATATACGGATTTCATAAACCGGAATCAGCTAAAACTCTGGCCAGAGCGGCTCTTTGCTGCATAACGTGCGTCCACCGTTTGGCCCTGCTCGCACTTTTGCCGTGGAAGGACCTTGCATGCCCTCACGCCGTATAGCCGCTGCGACCGCCGCCCTGGCGGCCGCGGCCCTCGTCTCCCCGCTGCTGCTCGCCGGGCCGGCCGGCGCCACGAGCCCGCAGAGTGACGCCGCACGCGGTGACGCGCTGGCCAGGAAGCTGGTCAAGGACGCGACCGGCAAGGGCGCGTACAACCACCTGAAGGTCCTGCAGTCGATCGCGGACTACAACAACGGCACGCGCGTGGCCGGTTCCAAGGGGCACGTGCAGTCGGCGAAGTACATCGAGGCCGTGATGAAGGCGGCCGGCTACGAGGTCACGAAGAACGAGTTCGACTTCGTGTACGTCGAGACCATCGCCGAGAAGCTGACGGTCAACGGCGCGAACGGGCGCGACGTCCCGATCCACCTGATGACCTACACGGCCAGCACCCCGGCCGAGGGCGTGACGGCCCAGGTCGCCGTCGCGCCGGTCGACGCGGACGGTACGAACGGCTGCGAGCCCGGAGACTTCGCCGCCGGTGCCTTCACCGGCAAGATCGCCCTGGTCAAGCGCGGCGGCTGCACCTTCGCCGTCAAGCAGGCCAACGCGGCGGCGGCCGGCGCGGTCGGCGCGGTCATCTACAACAACACCGCGGGGGCCCTGAACGGCACCCTCGGCGACGCGAACGCGGGCAAGGTCCCGACCGGCGGCATCACCCAGGCCGACGGCGAGAAGCTCGCCGCCGACGCCGCGGCCGGTCCGGTCGAGATCACCCTCGACATCCGCCAGTTCCGCGAGAACCGCAAGACGTACAACGTGGTCGCGGAGACCCGCGGCGGCGACGAGAACAACACTGTCTTCCTCGGCGCGCACCTCGACTCGGTCGCGGCGGGCCCGGGCATCAACGACAACGGCTCCGGCTCGGCCGGCATCCTCCAGGTCGCGCAGCGCCTCGCCGGCAGCCAGACGAAGATCAAGAACAAGGTCAAGTTCGCCTGGTGGTCTGCGGAGGAGTACGGCCTGCTCGGCTCCGAGGCGTACGTCGCGGGGCTGACGGAGGAGCAGAAGAAGCAGATCAAGCTCTACCTGAACTTCGACATGATCGCCTCGCCGAACTCCGCGTACTTCGTCTACGACGGCGACGACTCGGACGGCGTGGGCGCGGGCCCCGGCCCGGAGGGCTCCGCCCAGCTGGAGAAGGGGATCACCGACTTCCTCGACTCCAAGAGCATCCCGCACGCGGGCACGGACTTCTCCGGCCGCTCGGACTACGGCCCGTTCATCGAGGTCGGCATCCCGTCCGGCGGTACGTTCACGGGCGCCGAGGGCATCAAGACGCCCGAGGAGGCCGCGAAGTTCGGCGGCCAGGCGGGTGTCGCCTACGACGTGAACTACCACGCCAAGGGTGACGACATCACGAACATCGACCAGAAGGCGCTCGACATCAACGTCGACGTCATCGCGAACGCGGTCGGCCACTACGCCTTCGACCTGGCCCCGCTCTCGAAGCCGGTCGTCTCCGTGCCGACGCCCGGCGGCAGCACGGGCGGCGGCGGCCTGCACGAGGGCCACGACGAGGTCACTCAGTAGGAACGAGCTCTGAAGGTCTGAAGATCTGGCGGAGGGGCGGGGTCCCGGAAGGGATCCCGCCCCCTCCTGTCATCTCGCCTGCGCGTCCTCGCCGGTCCAGGCCGGGATGCCGACCGGCTGGACGAGCCAGCCGAAGGCGCCCAGGCCCGTGCGCGAGGTCAGTTCCGCCGCTTCTCCCGCGGAGGCGAGGCCGCGGACGTAGCCCGCCGGGTCCGTGGAGGCCAGGGCCAGCGGGGGGCGGGTGCCCGAGACTCCGAGGGCGGTCAGCGCCTCGCGCTGGGTCAGCAGCACCGAGTCCGGTCCCGCGCACGCGTCCAGTGCCACGTGGGCGGTGACATCGCAGCTGCCGTCCGGGACCGGCGGGACCTCCCGGCCGCCGCGGAAGCCCGTCAGCGTGCCGTACGGGGGCCTCGCGTCCCGGGTGTGGGCGTAGTCCACCGCCACCGCCAGGCCCCGCTCCAGGCTCGCCACCGCCGTCGCCCAGGCCTCGTCGCGGGCCCGGCCGATCTCGGCGCGGCCGCCGCCGGGCCACCACCGCTCCAGCCAGGCCAGGTCCGCGCCGTCCAGCGGGCCGCCGGGGCTCTCCGTACCGTCCGGCGCGACCAGGACGTACCGCCCGTCCTCCGCGACGTCGAGGGGCACGTTGTCCAGCCATTCGTTGGCGAAGAGCAGCCCCGTCGTCCGTTCGGGTGGCGCCGCGACCCAGCGGATCCGCGCATCGAGCCCCGGGGGCCGCTCCGCGCGCTCCACGGCGTACGGACGCACCCGCGCGGCCACCTCGGCCGGCAGCGCGGCGAGCACCCCGGCCAGCAGCTCGGCCCGCCCGGCGCCCACGTCGACCAGGTCCAGTTCCGCCGGGTGGCCGAGCTGCGCGTCGACCCACCGCAGCAGCCGGGCCACGGCACCCGCGTACAGCCCCGAGGCGTGCACGGAGGTGCGGAAGTGCCCGGCGGGGCCGGGCCCGTCCGGCCGCACGTAGAAGCCGCCGGGCCCGTACAGCGCGTTTTCCATCGCACTGCCCCACCGGACCGGAGTCGCGTATCCACCCTGGGTGCTCATCACACGAAGGCTATGCTCACCCTCCACCTTGGGGAGTACGCCCCCAGGGCGAGGTTGGAACCTCTGGTTGACTCCAGCACCTATCTGCGTTCCCTACTCTGGGTTACGTGCAGCGCCTCTACGACTTCCTCCGCAGACACCCGACGGGCGTCGACAGCTTCTGGGCTGTCCTCCTCTTCGGGGTCTCGATGCTGAACGTCGTGTCCGAGACCTCCATCGGCGGCTCCATGAAGCTGGCCGCCGTCCCCGTGGTGGTCGCGCTGAGCACGGCCGTGGCACTGCGGCGCAGGTGGACGCAGGCGATGTTCTGGCTGACCCTCGGAGCGGGGGTCTACCAGCTGGCCCTGGGCATCGTCGCGGGGTTCTACGACGTCGCCATGTTCGTGATCCTGTTCACCGTCGCCGCGAGCGAGGTCCCGCGCTGGGTCTCGCGCACCGCGCTGGGCTGGGGGCTGGCCGCCGCGCCGCTCTACTTCCTGCGGCACGGCGTGGACAAGGGCACGAACGAGGTCGACAACGTCCTCTTCGCCCTCTTCATGATCGTCCCGTTCGTCCTCGCCTGGGTGATGGGCGACTCCCTGCGCACCCGCCGGGCCTACTACGCCCAGCTCATCGAGCGGAACCAGCGGCTGGAGAAGGAGCGCGAGGCCCAGGCGAAGGTGGCCGTGGCCGGCGAGCGCGCCCGGATCGCCCGCGAGCTGCACGACGTCGTCGCGCACAACGTCTCGGTGATGGTGGTCCAGGCGGACGGGGCGGCGTACGTCATGGACGTGGCTCCCGAGCAGGCGAAGGAGGCCCTCCAGACCATCTCCGGCACCGGCCGCCAGGCCCTCGCCGAGATGCGCCGGCTGCTGGGCGTGCTGCGCACCGGTGAGCCGCAGGAGTCCGAGGACTACGTGCCCCAGCCGGACGTCGAGCAGATCGAGGTCCTGGTCGAGCAGGTACGGGCGGCGGGGCTGGCGGTGGACTTCGAGGTCGAGGGCGCGCCGCGGCGGCTGCCCAGCGGCGTCGAGCTGACCGCGTACCGGATCGTGCAGGAGGCGCTGACCAACACGCGCAAGCACGGGGGCCCCGACGCGACGGCGAGCGTCCGGCTGGTCTACTTCGACGACGGGCTCGGCCTGCTGGTCGAGGACGACGGGCGGGGCGCGGCACACGAGTTGTACGAGGACGGCGGCGCCGACGGCGCCGGGCACGGCCTGATCGGCATGCGCGAGCGGATCGGTATGGTCGGCGGAACCCTGGACACCGGGCCGCGGCCCGGCGGCGGCTTCCGGATCAGTGCGCTGCTTCCCCTGAAGAAGAGTTGAAGAGGACGAGGTAACGGATGTCCATCCGAGTGATGCTGGTCGACGACCAGATGCTGCTGCGCACCGGCTTCCGGATGGTGCTCGCCGCCCAGCCGGACATGGAGGTCGTCGCCGAGGCGGGCGACGGCCTGGAGGCGCTTGAGGTGCTGCGGGCCACGAAGGTGGACGTGGTGCTGATGGACGTGCGCATGCCGAGGCTCGACGGGGTCGAGGCGACGCGGCGGATCTGTGAGCCGGAGGAGCACCCGAAGGTCATCATCCTGACCACCTTCGACCTGGACGAGTACGCGTTCTCCGGGCTGAAGGCGGGCGCGAGCGGCTTCATGCTGAAGGACGTGCCCCCGGCCGAGCTGCTGGCGGCGATCCGCTCGGTGCACAGCGGCGACGCGGTGGTCGCCCCGTCCACGACGCGGCGGCTGCTGGACCGTTTCGCCCCGATGCTGCCGTCGACCACGCAGGAGCCGCAGAACAAGGAGATCGAGCGGCTGACGGAGCGCGAGCGCGAGGTCATGCTGCTGGTGGCCCAGGGCCTGTCGAACGGCGAGATCGCGGCCCGGCTGGTCCTGTCGGAGGCGACGGTCAAGACCCACGTGGGCCGCATCCTGACGAAGCTGAGCCTGCGCGACCGGGTCCAGGTCGTCGTCCTGGCGTACGAGACGGGCCTGGTCCGCGCGGGCGGCGGTTCCGCCTGACCGGTTCCGCCCGATCACGACGGTCCCTCTCGGGCCGTCGCCGTTGGCCCTACGCCCCCGCTTCGGTTTCCGGCGCCGTCATCCACCGGTCCGGACGGGCCGTGGCGCGCGAGGTGTGCGAGCGGGCCGCCTGGGCGCGCAGCAGCTCGGCGGCCTCGGCCGCCGCCCGCAGCCGGGCGGTGACCGTGCCGTTCGCGCCGGTGTCCACGTGCACGTCGGCCACCCCGCGGGCCCGCTCCCAGGGGCCCTGGGTGAGGCGGACGCTCTGCACCTTGGCGTGCGGGACGATCTCCGTACGGCGGCACAGGCGGCCGTGCCGGGCGGCGAACACGTCCGGGGAGACGGCCAGGGCGTAGCCCTTCCACCACACCGGGACCACCCAGCGCGAACCGGCCCCCGGGGAACCGCTGAACGACAGGGCCGCCAGGTCCACCCCCGGCAGCACCCGGGCGATCACGGCGTGCGCGGCGGCCCGCGACGCCACCGGGACCAGGACCTCGTTCTTCGAGCCCGCCACGGCCAGCTCCACGCGGACCCAGTCGCGCCGCCGCCACAGCAGCGGCTCCACGATCCGTACGGTCTGTACACGACCCGGCGGCACGGTCTCGTGGGCCCGGTCCAGCAGTCCGTGGTCCAGGCGCAGTCCGTCCGGGGACTCGGCGACCCGCCAGTCGTACTCGGCGAGGAACCGGCCCGCGCTGCCGGCCCAGACCGCGCCGAGCATCGGGAGCAGGGTGACGACGGCCGCCCACGGGTTGGAGCTGAGCCACCACACGATCACCGGCGCGACGAGCCCGCCGGCCAGCGCCGCCCAGACGCCGAGGCTCAGCAGCAGCGACACGGCGAGATCGCGCGGGCGCACGCCCAGCAGCTCTCGCTCGGGGGCCTCGCCCAGGCGCACCGCCTCCTCGGGGGCGAACCCGGCCGCCCGGGCCAGGAGCTCGGCACGCAGGGCCACGGCCTCCTTCTCGGAAAGGAAGGCCAGCTCGTCCTTGTCCTCGGTGCCGATGACGTCGAGGCGGAGTTTCGCGACCCCCACGAGGCGGGCCAGCAGCGGCCGGGTGACGTCGACCGCCTGGATCCGGTCGAGGCGGATGTGCGCGGCGCGCCGGAACAGCAGTCCGGTGCGGATGCGCAGCTCCGTGTCGGTCACGGAGTAGTGCGTGAACCACCAGCTCAAGAACCCGTACAGGCCGAAGACCAGGACCAGGGCCGCCAGCGCCAGGATCCGCAGCACGGCGGGCTGGTCCGCTATCCACGCCTGTGCCTTCTCGCCCTGCTGGAGGACCACGCCGACGGTCGCCGCGATCGGCACCCACGCGCGGCGCAGCGGGGTGAAGGGATGCAGCCGCTGCTCGGGGCTGGACACGGGCTCGGTCACAGGCCGGCCGACCTTGCCTGGCCGAGCTCGGTCAGCCGGTCGCGCAGCCGCTCCGCCTCGGCCGGCACCAGGCCCGGGATCCTGGCGTCCGTCGCGGCCGCCGCCGTGTGCAGTTGTACGGAGGCCAGCCCGAAGCGCCGCTCCACCGGGCCCGAGGTCACCTCGACCAGCTGCATCCGCCCGTACGGGACCACGGTCTGCTCCCGCCACAGCACGCCCCGGCTGATCAGCAGGTCGTCCGCGCGCTCGGCGTACCGCCAGGACCGCCAGTTCCGGCCGATCAGCACCCAGCCCCAGGCCAGGACGAGGAGCCAGACCACCCCCAGGAGGGCCCAGACCGGGCCGACGGACAGGCCCATGACTACCCCGGTCGCCACCGCCGCGACCACCGACCAGAGCACCAGCAGCATGCGGCGCAGCGCGAGCAGCCCGCCCGGCAGACCCACCCACTCGGGCTCCCGCGTCTCACCCGTCGTCCCCGTTTCCATCCCTCAAGCGTAGGGCTGAGACAATGCCCGCATGACGGAGACCACGGTCGGCATCGGCGGGGCGGCGGAGAGCACCGACATGGTGCTCAACATCGGCCCCCAGCACCCTTCCACGCACGGCGTGCTGCGCCTGCGCCTCGTCCTGGACGGCGAGCGGATCGTCAGCGCCGAGCCGGTGGTCGGCTACATGCACCGCGGCGCCGAGAAGCTGTTCGAGGCCCGCGACTACCGGCAGATCGTGATGCTCGCGAACCGCCACGACTGGCTGTCCGCGTTCTCGAACGAGCTCGGCGTGGTCATGGCGGTCGAGCGGATGCTCGGCATGGAGGTCCCCGAGCGGGCCGTGTGGATGCGGACGCTGCTCGCCGAGCTGAACCGGGTGCTGAACCACCTGATGTTCCTCGGCTCCTACCCGCTCGAACTGGGCGGGATCACCCCGATCTTCCACGCGTTCCGCGAGCGCGAAGAGCTCCAGGCCGTCATGGAGGAGATCTCCGGCGGCCGCATGCACTACATGTTCAACCGCGTCGGCGGCCTCAAGGAGGACCTCCCGGCCGGCTGGCTCGGCCGGGCCCGCGAGGCCATCGCCGACGTCCGCACCCGCATGGACGTCTACGACAAGCTCGTCCGCGGCAACGAGATCTTCCGCGGCCGCACCCGCGGCGTCGGCGTCCTGTCCGCCGAGGCGGTGCACGCGTACGGGGTCTCCGGCCCCATCGCCCGCGCCTCCGGCGTCGACTTCGACCTGCGCCGCGACGAGCCGTACCTCGCGTACGGCGAGCTCCAGGACGTCCTCAAGGTGGTCACCCGCACCGAGGGCGACTGCCTGGCCCGCTTCGAGGTCCTGCTGGACCAGACCCACAACGCGCTCGACCTCGCCGTGGCCTGCCTGGACCGGATGGCCGAGCTCCCGCCGGGCCCGGTCAACCAGCGCCTGCCCAAGGTCCTGAAGGCCCCCGAGGGCCACACGTACGCCTGGACCGAGAACCCCCTCGGAATCAACGGCTACTACCTCGTCTCCAAGGGCGAGAAGACCCCGTACCGGCTGAAGCTGCGCAGCGCCTCGTACAACAACATCCAGGCCCTCGCCGTGCTCCTGCCCGGGCAGCTGGTCGCGGACATGGTGGCGATCCTGGGCTCGCTGTTCTTCGTGGTCGGCGACATCGACAAGTAGCCATGAAAAACGGATGTGACCGGGGATCCGGCTCGTAGGCTGGGCCGATGACCACTGGCATATTCGCCGACTATCTGCGACGGCTCGGCATCACCGGACCCCACACCCCGTCCGCCGAGGGGCTCTTCGCCCTCCAGCGCGCCCACCTCGAGCGCGTCCCGTACGAGAACATCGACATCCAGCTGGGCCGGCCGCCCGGCATCGATCCCGAGCTGTCGGCCCGCCGCTTCGGCGCCGGGAGGGGCGGCTACTGCTTCCACCTCAACGGCGGTTTCGGCGCGCTGCTCGACTCGCTCGGCTACGACGTCACCCGCCACGTCGGCGGGGTGTCCGAGGAGCCCGACGCGCGGGAGGTCAACGGCAACCACCTGACGCTGACCGTACGCATCGACGGCGAGGCCTACTTCGTCGACGCCGGACTCGGTGACGGCCCGCACGAACCGCTGCCGCTGCGCGAGGGCAGCTACGAACAGAGCGGGTTCCTCTACCGTCTGACGCGGCTCGAGGGCGCCGAGCAGGGCTGGACCCTCCACAACACCGGCGGCCCGTTCCCCGTCATGAACTTCCGCTCCGCCCCGGCGGTGATGGCCGACTTCGCCCAGGAGCACGCGCGGCTGTCGACCGCGCCGGACTCCTCGTTCATACGGACCCTGTCGCTGCTGCGCCGCGACGCGACGGGCATAGACCTGCTGCGGGGCCGGGTGCTGAGCCGCATCGACCCCCACAAGGGACCCGTCGACCGGGAACTGGGCGGCCCCGAGGAGTTCTTCGACGTGCTGGCGGGGGTCTTCGGACGGGAGCTCGACGATCTGACCCCGGTGGACCGGGCCGCGCTGTGGGCCCGCGTGAACCAGGCCCACGAGGCGTGGCTGGCGTCCCGGCCGGCCTGATGTCGGTGCGGCAGGGCAGACTTGGGGCATGTCCCACTCACCACGCCGCGCCTGCCCCGCCTGCGGCCGCGACTGCGCCGTGACCGCCGGCCGGATCGCCCGCCACGATCCGCCGGCCGGGCGGGAGCGCGGCGATCTGGTGTCCTGCCCCGGCTCGCGGGCCCGGGTGATCCTCGGGGCGTCGGCTCCGACTCTGGACGGTTTCGTCCTGGGGCCGCATCCGGGGCAGCTGCCGCTGTTCTGAGCCCCTGTCCACAGGCTGTGGAAAACTTGTTCGACGTCAAGCCGGCCGGGGGCTAGGAGATCGCGGTGCGCAGCCGGGCCACGTCGATCGGCTCGGTCTCGTCGTGGGCCGTCAGGTCGATGACCTGGCCGCCCGCCGCGGGCTCCTCGTCCGGCGCCGCTTCGGCGGCAGGCTCGGCGGCCGCATCGGTGACCGGCTCGTCGGCCGGCTCGTCGGCCGCGGTCCGTGCCGACTCCGCCTCGTGGACCGCGAGGGCCTCAGCGCCGACCACGTCGGCCAGGTCCTCGTTCTGGACCGCCTCGATCGCCGCGCGGGCCTGTTCCGCGTTCTTGGTGCCGAAGAAGTCGAAGCCGCCCTCGACGCGGGAGGCGGTCCGCCGCTGCGCCGCATACGGTGCCACCGCCGCGGCCGGCCGACGGGCCGGGACCGGGGCCGCGGAGGCGGGCGCGCCCGCCGGCAGCGCGCGGGTGTGCGCCCTGCGGGCCAGCGCGCTCAGGGCCGCATGGGCCTTGGCGTAGCCGACCGCGGTGGGCGCTCCCGCCGCGGTGCGCTCCTCGGAGGCCGCCGTGAGCTCCTTGGGAGCCGCGGCCGGGCTCGCGGTGGCCTCGATGGCCAGCAGTCGGCGGCCCTCCAGGGCGCTCGCGCGCTCGGTCTCGGCGGTCGCGTACCGCCGCAGCAGCGCCGCGTGCTCGCCGCGCAGCCCGGCCAGTTCGACGCGCTTGGCACGCAGCTTGGCGTCCAGCCTGGCGCGCAGCAGCCGGGCTTCTTCGAGGTCGGATTCGAGCTCGGCTATCCGCTCGTCCGTCTTCCACTCGTCCTTGACCCGCTCGCGCGCGAGCTCCGCGACGCGGCGGCCGGCCGAGCGGTCCCAGGCTCGCATCACGACGGCGCCCGCGACCCCGGCGGTCGCCGTGAGGGCCACGAGCAGCCTCAGCGCTACTGGTTCCGCGAGAAGCCAGGCCGCTCCGGCACTGGCGAGGGACACGCCGGCGACCGTCGTCGGCGTGAGAAGCCGGTGCAGGGGTTCTGGATTGCGGTGGCGTCCACGGGGCATGGCCTGAAATTTACAGGGCGTGGAGGCCATGTGGGATACCCGCCCGGCAATCTCTTGCCGGGCAGTTGACCCACAATTCTCCATCAACCCGGTAACCGCTACTTGGTGAGAAGGCCCTTGGACTCCAGGTAGGCCTTGGCGACGTCCGCCGGCTTGGCGCGCTCGGCGTCCACCTTGCGGTTCAGGTCGACGAGGTCGGCCGTCGTGAGCGCCTTGGTCAGCTTGTCGAGCGCGGCCGCGACCTCGGGGGCGCCCGCGTCCTTGGCGTTGACCACGGGAAGCACGTTGTCGGCGTTCTGGAGCTTCTTGTCGTCCTCGAGCAGGACCAGGCCGTAGCCGTCGAGCGTGGCGTCGGTGGTGGTGGTCAGCACCAGCTGGTCCGCGCCGTCCTTCACCGCCTGCTTGGCCTGCGGGGTGCCGACACCCTTGGGGTCAATACCGGAAACCTGGATTCCGTAAGTCTTCGTCAGTCCGGGAGCGCAGAAGGGGCGGACGGCGCATTCGTCACCCGCCGCGATCTTCACCTTCAGTCCGGACTTCCCAAGATCGGAAAGCGACTTCAGGTTGTTCTTCTGGGCGAATTCCTTGGTCACCGCGAAGGCGTTCTGGTCGACCGCCCCGCCGGCGGGCAGCGCCTTCAGGCCGAGCGGCGCCGCGAGCTTCTCCAGGCCCGCCACCGTCGCCGCCACGTCGCTCGAGGCGACCGGCTTCTCCTCCGGCGCCTTGGGGCCGTTCACCTTGGCGTTCAGGAACTCCGCGAGGGTGGCCGCGTACTCCGGGACGACGTCGATCTCGCCCTTCTCCAGCGACGGTTCGTACAGCTCGCGGTTGTTGACCGTCTTGATCGACGTGCTGTAGCCCGCGTCCTTGAGGACCTGCGCGTACAGCTCGGCCAGCACGTTGGACTCGGTGAACCCGGCGGCGCCGATCACCAGGGCACCCTTGCCGCCCCCGGAGGAGGACGCGGCGGAGCCCGAGTCGCCGTCCTTGCTCTTCTCCAGGCTGTCGCCGCCGCACGCGGCCAGCGACACCGTCAGGGCGAGGCCGCCCAGGGACGCGCCGAGGACGCGCGTGGTCTTGCTCATGGAAGTTCTCCGTTCGAGGCGGGGGGAATGGGGCGAGGGAAGGGGATCAGCCGGACGGCGCGTCCGCCGGTCGCGGCAGCAGCCGGTCCGCCGCCACCAGGACGCCCTCCACCAGCAGGGCCAGCGCCGCCACCAGCAGGGCGCCGGCGACGACCTGCGCGGTGTTGTAGGTGTTGAACCCGGCGGTGATGATCCGGCCGAGACCGCCCTGGCCGACCATCGCCGCGATCGTGGCCGTGGCGATGACCTGGACGGCGCCCGAGCGCAGGCCGGTCATGACCAGGCGGCGGGCGAGCGGCAGCTCCACCCGGAAGAAGAGCTGGCCGCCGGACATGCCCATGCCCCGGGCGGCCTCCACCACCGAGCGGTCCACCTCGCGCATGCCGACGTACGCGTTCGTCAGCAGCGGCGGTATGGCGAACAGCACGAGCGCGGCGATGGTGGGCAGATAGCCCGCGTTGCGCAGCGGGGAGACCATGAACAGGGCCAGCACCGCGAAGACGGGCACGGCGCGGCCGATGTTGGAGACGTTGACGGCCAGGGCGCCGCCCTTGCCGAGGTGGCCGAGGAACAGCCCGACGGGCAGTGCCAGCGCGCAGGCGATCGCGAGGGCGATCCCGCTGACGTAGACGTGCTCGCCCAGCCGGTGCCAGACACCGCTCTCCCCCGACCAGTTGGCGCCGTTCGCCAGCCAGCCCCCGGCCTCTCCCAGTACGCCCATCACCTCAGGCCTCCTTCACGGACCGGGCGGACCGGCCGGATCGGGCGGTACGTGGGGCAGGTGCGGTACGGGTCCACGGCGTGAGCAGCCGCTGTACGCCGAGCAGCAGCAGGTCGGCCACGAGCGCGAGCAGCACGCACAGCACCGAGGCGGTGAGCACCTGGGCCTTGAAGGAGCTGTTCACGGCCGGGGCGATGAGATTGCCGAGGCCGCCCTTGCCGACGATGGAGCCCACCGTGGTCAGCGCGACCGTGGAGACGGTCGCGATCCGGACCCCGGCGAGCAGCGCGGGCAGCGCCAGCGGCAGTTCGACCTGCCACAGCAGCCGCCCGGGGCCGTACCCCATGCCGCGCGCGGCCTCCCGTACCTCCTCGGGGACGGCTTCCAGGCCGGCCAGCACATTGCGGACCAGGATGGTCAGCGAGTACAGCACCAGACCGGTCACCACCAGCGATGCCGAGAGCCCGAACACGGGCAGCAGCAGGGAGAACATGGCGAGCGAGGGGACCGTGTAGAGCAGGGTGGTGAAGGCGAGCACGGGCGCCGCCCAGCGCCGGCCGCGACGGGCCAGCAGGGCGAGCGGAAGGGACACGGCGATGCCGATGAGCACCGACACGCCTGTGATCCAGACATGTTCGAGGGTGGCGTCGGTGAGCTCCTGGGAGCGGGAGGAGACGTACTCCCAGCAGATCCAGTCGTTCGCCACCAGGCAGTTCTGCCCGGCCATGCTCCTCACCCCCTGCTACCGATCGCACGTCTTTCCGAAGACGCGGCCACGGGTGACCCTAACCCCCGGCACCGACAATGGCCTGAATCCTTCGCAGTCGCGTAACACTCTCCTAATAAACCCTTCGCCAAAGTGGCCGCGGGGTTAGGGGAGGATGGCGATGTGATCCGATTCGAGCATGTGACCAAGCGCTACCCCGACGGGACGACAGCCGTCGAGGACCTGTCCTTCGAGGTGGCGGAAGGCGAGCTGGTCACGCTCGTGGGACCGTCCGGCTGCGGCAAGACGACCACGATGAAAATGGTCAACCGCCTGATCGAGCCGACCTCCGGCCGGATCCTGCTCGGCGGCGAGGACATCTCCGCCGCCGACCCGGTCGAGCTGCGCCGCCGGATCGGGTACGTCATCCAGCAGGTCGGGCTCTTCCCGCACAAGACGGTGCTGGAGAACACGGCGACCGTGCCGCAGCTGATCGGCACCCCCAAGGCCAAGGCCCGCGCGCGGGCGGCGGAGCTGCTCGAACTGGTGGGGCTGGACCCGGCCGTGTACGGAGGCCGGTACCCGCAGCAGCTGTCGGGCGGGCAGCGCCAGCGCGTCGGCGTGGCCCGCGCGCTCGCCGCCGATCCGCCGGTGCTGCTGATGGACGAGCCGTTCGGCGCGGTGGACCCGGTGGTGCGCGAGCGGCTGCAGAACGAGTTCCTGACACTGCAGAAGACGGTGCGCAAAACGATCCTGCTGGTCACCCACGACCTGGAGGAGGCGATCCGGCTCGGCGACCGCATAGCGGTCTACGGGGCGGGCACCATCGAGCAGTTCGCCAGCCCGGCGGCGGTGCTCGCCGCGCCGGCCACCGACTACGTGGCCTCCTTCGTCGGCGCCGACCGGGGGCTCAAGCGGCTCGCGGTCACCGCGGTCGGGGCGGCCGATCTGGCGGAGGCGGACGGCAGGTCCCCGGCCCCGGCGGCGGCCGTGGAACTGGGGGCGAGCCTGCGCGAGGCGCTGGCGGCCCTGCTCCAGGAGGACTCGGGCCGGATCGGGGTCACGGACCCGGACTCCGGCGAACTGGTCGGCGTACTGACCCCGGAGGGCGTCCACCGGGCCCTGCGCCGGGCCCAGCTGCAAGAGGCGTAGCGGCAGGAGACGCAGCGGCAGGAGGCACGGCCGCCGGAGGCAAAGCGAAAGGGCCCGACCGGAGTCGGGCCCTTCCCCCTGCTGCCACGCCGCCCGGCCGTCAGGCCTGGATGCGACCGCTCATCCACATCAGCATCGGCGGGATCTCACGGCGCCACGTGTTGAAGTTGTGGCCGCCGCTGTCGAGGATGATCGAGGAGACCCGGTCCGGGCCCTTGACCAGCTTGATGAACTTCTTGGTGTCGCCGAGGTTCGGCTCGCCCGTCTCGCTGCTGGTGACGAGGAAGGACGTACCGGTCGGCTTCTTGTTCTGGATGCTGTGCAGGACGTTCGCACGCTGCTTCAGCTTGTCGTCCCCGCGGAACAGGTCGCCTGTCGTCGGGTCGTCGGGAGCCTCGTAGTACGCGGACAGACCCGCGGCGGCGCCGAAGGTCTGCGGGTAGTGCGCGGCGATCTTCAGAGCGCAGTAGCCGCCGGTGGAATTCCCGATGAAGCCCATGTTCTTGGGCTCCTTGCCCACCCGGAAGGTGTCCTGGATGGCCTGCGGCAGGTCCTCGCCGAAGAAGGTCTCGGTCTGCGGGCCGCCGGCTATGTCCACGCACTCGGTGTCACGCGGCGGCGCGACGGTCGGCCGCAGCATGACCAGGATCATCGGCTTCATCTTGCCCGCCTTGGACAGGCTGAAGGCCTTCATGGGGTAGTCGAGCCCTTTGATCAGGTTCTCGGCGGTGCCCGGGTAGCCGGTCAGTACGATGGACGCCGGAAAGTTCTCGTCCTTGTGCTGCGGCTGGAAGTACTCCGGCGGGAGCCAGACGTAGCCGGGGCTCGTTATCTTCGACTTCTGCCCGGATATGGCAACCTTCAGGATCTGACCGCCCACTTGCGGCTTGCCGCCTCCGGGCACGTCCAGCTTCTGCTTGTCGATGACCTTGATGTCCTTGCTGCTCATCGAGTGGTCGACGACTTTGCCGATGGACGTCTCCTGGCCGAACAGGTCGGCCCAGGACCCGTAGAAGAGGAACGACTTGTTAGCCGCAAGACCCACAGCCGAGAACAGCGCCAGCTGGGTCGCCAGCAGGAGGCCGATCCGGCCGGCGAACGCGCGCCAGGTGCGGCCCGAGAGCTTCGGCCAGAACCAGACGGTGGCCGCGAAGAGCAGCACACCGGCGAGGACGGCCAGCGCCAGAACCGTATTACTGGTGAGACCCATGAGCAGTCAGTCGACTTTCTGATGGCAGGACTGGAAATTTCCGACGGAAGAGTGAACCCGCTCCCCGTCGATGTCGTCCTAATGGACGCACCACACACCCCGGAGGCTGTCGCGGCCTTCGGCCACATGATCTCTCGCGGAGCAACGGGAAGCGATGTCTAGCAGGATAGATGGCGATAAGTCCGGACAGGTTCCGAAGCGGGTCCGCCGAATCCTCCGCGGGCCACGACCGGAGACCGTGCCCGGCCTCGTAGGTACGGCCGTCATGATCGTCGGCCTTCTGGACGTCGCGGCGGGCGTCTTCCCGCGGTTCCGGCACAGCCGGTTCCACGCCGTCACCGAGGTGCTGCCCGGTTCCCTGGGCCCCTTCGCGGCAGCCATGTCCATCAGCGCGGGCGTGCTGCTCCTGCTGCTCGCCCACGGCCTCAAGCGCCACAAGCGGCGGGCCTGGCGGGCCGCCGTGGTACTGCTGCCCGCGGGCGCCGTGGCGCAGTTCACCTACCGGCACTCGGTCATCGGCGTGGTCATCGCGGCGGTGCTCCTCGCCCTGCTCCTGCGGCACCAGGGTGAATTCAAGGCCCTGCCCGACCCGCGCAGCCGCTGGAAGGCGCTCGCGAACTTCGTGCTGATGAGCGCCGGTTCCATCGGCCTCGGCCTGGTCATCGTCAACGTCCACCCGGGCAAGGTCGTCGGCAACCCCGGCCTGTACGAGCAGATCACGCACGTGGTCTACGGACTCTTCGGCTTCGAGGGCCCCGTCGACTACGCCGGCCGGGTCTCCTGGACCGTCGGGTACTCCCTCGGCGCCCTCGGCATGCTGACCGCGCTCACCACCATCTACCTGGCCTTCCGCCCCGAGCACCCGGCCGCGCGGCTCACCGCGGACGACGAGGACAAGCTGCGCGAGCTCCTCGCCAGGCACGGCGGCCGCGACTCCCTCGGCCACTTCGCGCTCCGCCGCGACAAGGCCGTCGTCTTCTCCCCCAGCGGCAAGGCCGCCGTCACCTACCGCGTCGTCTCCGGCGTGATGCTCGCCTCCGGCGACCCCATCGGCGACGTCGAGGCCTGGCCCGGCGCCATCGAGCGGTTCATGGAGGAGGCCAAGGCCCACTCCTGGACCCCGGCCGTCATGGGATGCAGCGAGACCGGCGGCGAGGTCTGGACCCGCGAGACCGGCCTGGACGCGCTGGAGCTGGGTGACGAGGCGATTGTCGATGTCAAAGACTTCTCCCTGTCGGGCCGCGCCATGCGCAATGTCCGCCAGATGGTGAAGCGCATCGAGCGCAACGGCTACACCACCAAGGTCCGCCGGGTCAGCGAGCTCACCGACACCGAGCTCGAGCAGGTACGCGGCGCCGCCGAGGCCTGGCGCGGCACCGACACCGAGCGCGGCTTCTCCATGGCACTGGGCCGGGTCGGCGACCCGGGCGACGGCGACTGCTTCATCGCCACCGCCCACCGCGTCGAGGAGGGCGACACCAGCCCCTTCGGCGACCTGAAGGCCGTCCTGCACTTCGTCCCGTGGGGCTCCGACGGCATGTCGCTGGAGCTGATGCGCCGCGACCGCGCCGCCGACCCCGGCATGAACGAACTGCTGATCGTGGCCTCCCTGGAAGCCGCCCCCTCGCTGAAGATCGAGAAGGTCTCCCTGAACTTCGCGATGTTCCGCTCGGCCCTCGCCCGCGGCGAGAAGATCGGCGCCGGCCCCGTGCTGCGGATGTGGCGGAACCTGCTGGTCTTCCTGTCCCGCTGGTTCCAGATCGAGTCGCTGTACAAGTTCAACGCGAAGTTCCGCCCCCGCTGGGAGCCCCGCTTCGTCGTCTTCCGCACCACCCGCGACCTGCCCCGCATCGGTTTCGCCGCCATGCAGGCCGAGGGCTTCGTCACGCTGGCACTGCCCCGGCTCTTCGCCAGCCGCCGCCGCCCCAAGCCCGTCCGCACCTGCACGCACAACCACATGACGGCGGTCCCCAAGCAGGCCGAACGCGAGGTCCAGGCCGCGTAAGCGCCCGTGGTCCGGCCATGGCCCCGGCAGCCCGAGAGGCGCCGGGGCCCTGCCGTATCCAGGTCAGCCCTACCCTTGGACCTATGAACACCAAGCGCGGAGCCACCGGCAGGGGCCGGGTCGCAGGTCTGCCGGACTGGGACCGCTGCGGGGTCATGGGCGTCGTCAACGTCACCCCCGACTCCTTCTCCGACGGCGGCCGCTGGTTCGACACCACCGCGGCCGTCAAACGGGGCCTCGACCTCGTCGCCCAGGGCGCCGACCTCGTGGACGTCGGCGGCGAATCCACCCGGCCCGGCGCCTCCCGCGTCGACGAGGAGGAGGAGCTGCGCCGGGTCGTCCCCGTGGTCCGCGGCCTCGCCTCCGAGGGCGTCACCGTCTCCGTGGACACCATGCGCGCCTCCGTCGCCGCCCGGGCCGTCGCCGCCGGCGCACTCCTGGTCAACGACGTCAGCGGCGGGCTCGCCGACCCCGGGATGATCCCCGCGGTCGCCGCCGCCGAGGTGCCCTTCGTGGTGATGCACTGGCGCGGCTTCAGCGACGGCATGAACAGCCTCGCCGTCTACGAGGACGTGCTCGCCGAGGTCACCGCCGAGCTCCGGACCCGGATCGACGCGGTCGTGGCCGGCGGAATCGCCCCCGAGCGGCTCCTCGTCGACCCCGGCCTCGGCTTCGCCAAGAACGCCGAACACGACCTCGCCCTCGTCGCCCACCTGCCCGAGCTGCGCGCCCTCGGCTTCCCGCTGCTGGTCGCCGCCTCGCGGAAGCGTTTCCTCGGCCGGGTCCTGGCCGGCGCGGCCGACGCCGCCCCGCCGCCCGCCCGCGAGCGCGACGCCGCCACGGCCGCCGTCTCCGCCATCGCCGCCCACCAGGGCGCCTGGGCCGTACGGGTCCACGAGGTACGGGCGACCGCGGACGCGGTTCGGGTGGCCCGGGCCGTGGAAGGAGCGCTGTGACCACCGACCGAGAAGGAGCCCTGTGAGCAGAACCGACATCGAAGCGGTCGAAGAGGTCAACACGGCCTTCTACGAGGCCATGGAGCGGGGGGACTTCGACTCACTGTCGGCGCTCTGGCTCGATGACGAGATCTCCTGCGTGCACCCGGGATGGCCGGTGCTCTCGGGCCGCGGCGAGGTGCTGCGCTCGTACGCGCTGATCATGTCCCACACCGACTACATCCAGTTCTTCCTCACCGACATCAAGGTGGCCGTCATCGGCGACACCGCCCTGGTGACCTGTACGGAGAACATCCTCAGCGGCGGCCCCGCCGAGGACGGCGGGGAGCTCGGCCCGCTCGTAGGCCAGCTGGTCGTCGCCACGAATGTGTTCCGACGCACATCCGAGGGCTGGCGGCTCTGGTCCCACCACGGTTCACCGGTGCTCACGGAGTCCGACGAGGACGAGGAGGAGGACGCCTCCTGACCCCTCCGGCAGGGTCCGAGGTGTTTCGCAGGTAAATTCGAAGACGGACGACGCCGACCGCACTCGGCGTAGGCCCATGGCCCCGGGGAGTCCCGGGACCGGAAGAACCTACGAAAGCAGGAGTGATTCGCGTGGATCGTGTCGCGCTGCGCGGCCTCAAGGCTCGCGGGCACCACGGCGTCTTCCCCCGGGAGCGCGAGGAGGGCCAGACTTTCATCGTCGACCTGGTGCTGCACCTCGACACCCGCCCTGCGGCGGCCGGAGACGACCTGGCGAAGACCGTGCACTACGGGGTCGTCGCCGAGGAGGTCGTCGACGTGGTCCAGGGAGAGCCGGTCGACCTGATCGAAACCCTTGCCGAGCGGATCGCCCAGCAGTGCCTCAAGCACGAAGCGGTGGCTGAGGTGGAGGTCGTCGTCCACAAGCCGGACGCGCCCATCACCGTCCCCTTCGACGACGTGACCATCACGATCACCCGGAGCCGCGCATGAACAACGGACTGAACGCACAGAGCGACCCCACCGTCCAGCCGGTACCCGCCTCGGTCGTCGAGAAGGTCGACGCGGCGGACGTCACCCTGTCCAACCCCAAATGGGCCGTGATCGCGCTCGGCGCGAACCTCGGCAACCGGCTGGAGACCCTGCAGGGCGCCATCGACGCCCTCGGCGACACCCCGGGCCTGCGGGTCAAGGCCGTCTCCCCCGTCTACGAGACCGAGCCGTGGGGCGTCGAGCCCGGCTCGCAGCCCGCGTACTTCAACGCGGTCGTCAAGGTGCGGACCACACTGCCCCCGTCCTCGCTCCTGGAGCGCGGCCAGGCCATCGAAGAGGCCTTCGACCGCGTCCGCGAGGAACGCTGGGGCCCCCGCACGATCGACGTCGACATCATCTCGTACGCCGAGGTGGTCTCCGAGGACCCCGTCCTCACCCTCCCGCACCCGCGCGCCCACCAGCGCGCCTTCGTGCTGGCCCCCTGGCACGACATCGACCCCGAGGCCCAGCTCCCGGGCCACGGCGGCGTCGACGCGCTCCTGGCCGGAATCGGCCGCACCGGCATCACGCCGCGCCCCGACCTGGAACTCCGCCTGCCCGAGTAATCGTTACCCTGTGGACTGCCTGACGGATCAGTGCGGAAAGCGGGGAACGGGCACGTGAAGCAACTGAGGCCGGGGGTTCTGGCGGGGATCTTCGTCGTCGCCGGGATCCTGTCCTGGGCGGGTGCCCGCCTGTGGAACGCGTACGGCACCCTGCCGGGCGTTCCGCTGGCCGCGCCGATCGTGCTGGGCGTCATCGCCGCGATCCTGCTCGCGACGGCACTGTCGATGCGCTCCCGCCTCAAGGCCCAGCGCGAGCGGCGGCCGGGGGCCAAGGGCGTGGAGCCGCTGATGGCGGCCCGCGCGGTGGTCTTCGGCCAGGCGAGCGCCCTGGTCGCGGCCCTCGTCGCGGGCGCGTACGGCGGCGTGGGCGTCTTCCTGCTGACCGACTCCCTCGACGTCCCCGCCCGCCGCGACCAGGCCTGGTACGCCGCCTTCTCGGTCCTGGCGGGCGCGGCGGTCATCGCCGCCGCCCTCTTCCTGGAACACGTCCTGAAGCTCCCGGAGGACGACGACCCGGGCAAAGCCCCCGCGACGGCCGCCTAGGCCGTCCGGGCGGCTCCCAGCCGTCAGCGGGCCATGATCAGGGACATCGCCTCGTTGCGGGTGGCGGGGTCGCGGAGCTGGCCGCGGACCGCCGAGGTGATGGTCTTCGCGCCGGGCTTGCGGACGCCGCGCATGGTCATGCACATGTGCTCGCACTCGATGACCACGATGGCCCCGCGCGGGTCCAGGATCTCCATCAGGGAGTCCGCTATCTGCGTGGTCAGCCGCTCCTGCACCTGGGGGCGGCGGGCGAACACGTCCACCAGGCGGGCCAGCTTCGACAGGCCGGTGATCTTGCCGTCGGTGGACGGTATGTAGCCGACGTGGGCCACGCCGTGGAACGGGACCAGATGATGCTCACACGAACTCATGACCTCGATGTCCTTCACCAGGACCATCTCGTCGTGGCCGAGGTCGAACGTCGTCGTCAGGACTTCTTCGGGCTTCTGGTAGAGGCCGGCGAATATCTCCTTGTACGCCCGCGCCACGCGCGCCGGGGTCTCCAGAAGGCCCTCGCGGTCCGGGTCCTCGCCGACCGCGATGAGGAGCTCACGGACCGCCGCCTCGGCGCGCTTCTCGTCGAACACGCCGATCGTGCCCTCGTCGCCGGTCAGGGTCACTGGGTCCGTCATTGCTTCCTCGTTCCTGTGAAAAGTGCCGCGCCCCCCAGGCTAGAACCTGGGGGGCGCGGCTTCCATTCCGGGTGGATCAGACTTCGGGGCGGTCCTCAGGAGCCACCTCGATGCCCTTCTCCGTGGAGACCGGCGTGACGGCGGTGGTCGCCGATGTGCCGTTCGCCGAGTTCGTCAGCTGGAGCTCCTTGGGAGAGAGCACCGGCGGACGGGTGGAGGGGGTGCGGCGGGAGGAGCCGGTCCACGCGGGGCGGGCCGGACGCTTCACGATCGTGGAGAAGATCTCGGCGATCTGCTCCTTGTTCAGCGTTTCCTTCTCCAGCAGCGCGAGGACCAGGTTGTCGAGAACGTCGCGGTTCTCGACGAGGATCTCCCAGGCCTCGTTGTGCGCGGTCTCGATGAGCTTCTTGACCTCTTCGTCGACCAGCGCCGCGACCTCCTCCGAGTAGTCCCGGGGGTGCGCCATCTCGCGGCCCAGGAACGGCTCGGTGTTGTCGCCGCCGAACTTGATCGCACCGAGACGCTCGGTCATGCCGTACTGCGTGACCATGGCCCGCGCCGTGGCGGTGGCCTTCTCGATGTCGTTCGCCGCGCCCGTGGTCGGGTCGTGGAAGACCAGTTCCTCGGCCGCGCGCCCGCCCAGCATGTAGGCCAGCTGGTCGAGCATCTCGTTGCGCGTGGTCGAGTACTTGTCCTCGTCGGGCAGGACCATGGTGTAGCCCAGTGCCCGGCCGCGGGACAGGATCGTGATCTTGTGGACCGGGTCGGAGTTCGGGGAAGCCGCCGCGACCAGGGCGTGTCCGCCCTCGTGGTACGCGGTGATCTTCTTTTCCCGGTCCGACATGATCCGGGTCCGCTTCTGCGGGCCCGCCACGACGCGGTCGATCGCCTCGTCCAGCGAGTGGTTGTCGATCAGCTTCTTGTCCGAGCGGGCCGTGAGGAGCGCGGCCTCGTTCAGGACGTTGGAGAGATCGGCACCGGTGAAGCCGGGCGTACGACGGGCGACTGCGCCCAGGTCGACGTCCGGGGCGACCGGCTTGCCCTTCTGGTGAACCTTGAGGATCTCCAGACGGCCCTGCATGTCGGGACGGTCGACCGCGATCTGCCGGTCGAAGCGGCCCGGGCGCAGGAGCGCCGGGTCGAGGATGTCGGGACGGTTCGTGGCGGCGATCAGGATGACCCCGCCCTTCACGTCGAAGCCGTCCATCTCGACCAGCAGCTGGTTGAGGGTCTGCTCGCGCTCGTCGTGACCGCCGCCGAGACCCGCACCGCGGTGCCGGCCGACGGCGTCGATCTCGTCGACGAAGACGATCGCCGGGGCGTTGGCCTTGGCCTGCTCGAACAGGTCGCGGACACGCGAGGCACCGACACCGACGAACATCTCGACGAAGTCGGAACCGGAGATCGAGTAGAAGGGGACACCGGCCTCGCCCGCGACGGCTCGCGCGAGCAGGGTCTTACCGGTGCCGGGCGGGCCGTACAGCAGCACGCCCTTGGGGATCTTGGCGCCGACGGCCTGGAACTTCGCCGGCTCCTGGAGGAACTCCTTGATCTCGTGGAGTTCCTCGACGGCCTCGTCCGCGCCCGCCACATCGGAGAACGTGGTCTTCGGGGTGTCCTTGGTGATGAGCTTGGCCTTGGACTTCCCGAAGTTCATGACCCGGGAGCCGCCGCCCTGCATCTGGTTCATCAGGAACAGGAAGACCACGACGATGAGGACGAAGGGCAGGAGCGAGAGCAGCACGCTCAGGAACGGGCTGGTCTTGTCCGGAGTGACGGAGTACCCGTCCGGGATCTGACCGGCTTCGTACTTGGTCTGGAGGTTCTGGGCGAGCTGGACGCCCTGATCCCCGATGTAGTTGGCCTGGAACTTGGTGCCGTCGTGCTTGCCGAGCTTCTGGCCTTGGGCCAGCTCGATCTTGATCATCTGGCTGTCGCCGGTGGTCAGCTTCGCTGTCTCCACCTGGCCACTGTTGATCGCCTTGATGACCTCGCTGGTGTCCACCGACTTGTAGCCGCCGCCGGAGCCGACGACATTCATCAACACGACCACGGCGAGGACGGCCAGCACGATCCACATGACCGGCCCACGGAAGTATCGCTTCACGTCCATCCATACGGGGCGCCAGGCACCCCGTCCCTCCTGCCCGTAGGTAAATGCTGCTGTGAGTAAAGACTGTTCTTCGGAATGTACCCCTGTATTGTCACCCGCGGCCTCGTGGGACGGCTGACAGACCCGCCTTCCCCTGCTCCAACGGCGGGAATCGTTCCAGGGTTCCCCTGTCGGGGCAGCCGGTTCGGCCGCCCCCGTCGAGGACTGTCTCAGCCGCCGTAGACGTGCGGGGCGAGCGTGCCGACGAACGGCAGGTTGCGGTACTTCTCCGCGTAGTCGAGGCCGTAGCCGACGACGAACTCGTTCGGGATGTCGAAGCCGACCCACTTCACGTCGATCGCGACCTTCGCGGCGTCGGGCTTGCGCAGCAGCGTGACGACCTCGAGGGAGGCCGGCTGGCGCGAGCCCAGGTTCGACAGCAGCCAGGACAGCGTCAGGCCGGAGTCGATGATGTCCTCGACGATCAGGACGTGCTTGTCCTTGATGTCGGTGTCCAGGTCCTTGAGGATCCGTACCACTCCGGAGGACTGGGTCCCGGCGCCGTACGAGGACACCGCCATCCAGTCCATGGTGAGCGGGGTGGACAAGGCACGCGCCAGGTCCGCCATCACCATCACCGCGCCCTTGAGGACGCCGACGATGAGCAGGTCCTTGCCCGCGTACTCCGCGTCGATCTTCACGGCCAGCTCGGCCAGCTTCGCGTCGATCTCTTCCTTGGTGATGAGCACCGACTGGAGGTCGTCGCCCATGTCCTTCTCGTCCACCCGCATCACTTTCGTTGTCGACCGGGGCTCCGGGGATGCCCCCGGAGGACTCAGCCGTGTTTCAGCACCAATCAGCCCTGCCGGATGACCAGTCTGCCACCCTGCCGCTGGGCCTCGACCCGGCCGGGCAGGTTGATGGCGCCCTGACCGCGCCATCCGGTGATGAGGCGGTCGACTTCCTCGATGTGGCGGGCGAAGAGGGAGCCCGCGGGGGAACCGGCGGCGACCACGGCCCTGCGCAGCACCCGGCGGCGGACGGCGGGGGGCAGGGCGTACAGCTTGGCGCACTCCAGACGGCCGTCCTCGTCCCGTACGCCGGTCTCCGCCTCGGCGGCCCAGGCGTCCAGGGCGTCGGCGTCGTCGCGGGAGAGCTGGGCGGTGCGGGCCAGTGCCTCGACGACCCCCTTGCCCAGCGCCTTCTCCAGGGCGGGCAGTCCCTCGTGGCGCAGGCGGGAGCGGGTGTAGGCGGGGTCGATGTTGTGCGGGTCGTCCCAGACGGGGAGGGACTGGACCATGCAGGCCTTGCGGGCGGTCTGCCGGTCGACCTGGAGGAAGGGGCGGCGGTAGCGGTGGCTGCGGCCCGAGAGCCCGGGACCGCCCGAGACTTCCGGCATCCCGGACAGGGAGCGGATGCCGGAGCCGCGGGCGAGGCCCAGCAGGACGGTTTCGGCTTGATCGTCCCGGGTGTGGCCGAGCAGCACGGCGGTGGCGCCCAGCCGGTCGGCGGCCTCGTCCAGGGCGCCGTAGCGGGCGTCGCGTGCGGCGGCCTCGGGTCCGCCGTCGCGGCCGACGCGCACGGCGACGGACTCCACCGGGTCGAGGCCGAGGGCGGACATGCGGATGACGACCTCGGCGGCGCGGAGGTCGGAGCCGGGCTGGAGCCCGTGGTCGACGGTGATGCCGCCGGCCCGGATGCCGAGTTTGGGTGCCTCGAAGGCCAGGGCGGACGCGAGCGCCATGGAGTCGGCGCCGCCGGAGCAGGCGACGAGGACGAGTGGCGGGTTGCCGGCCGGGGTGTGGGGGGCGGCGCCGGGGGCCCGCCGGGACGGAGTGCGGGGGTGGTCGGTGAGATCGGTGAGGACGTCGTGGAGTGCGCGGCGGACCGCCAGGCGTATCGCCGCGACCGCAGGATGGGGACCCATGTCCGGTGCCCTTCGATGGAGTTCGGATGCCTCGGAGGCTTCGGGGTGTGGAGCGTTGGGGGGTGGAGCGTCGGGGGTGCTGTCGGGCGGCCCCCGCAGGGGCGGGTATGTCACTCAGAGTGCGTCGATGGTGACAGAGCCGAGCCGTTCCCCGAGCATCGCACGCCCTTCCACGGCCCACGGTCCCTCGGACGGGTGATGCTGCTTCCCCCAAGGAGACATGTTTACGCCCCCTGCGTCACGCCTATTCGCTCTCTTCGCTCCCCTTGCGGTGCACTCGGGCCACCCAGTCCGCCGGCCTGGCGATCTCGGCCTTGGTCGGCAATGTGTTCGGGGAGGTCCAGACCCGGTTGAAGCCGTCCATGCCGACCTGGCCGACGACGGCGCGCACGAAGCGCTCGCCGTCGCGGTACTGGCGCAGCTTGGCGTCGAGGCCGAGGACCTTGCGCAGGGCGGCGTCGAGGCGGCCGGCGCCGCTGGCCCGGCGCTGCTGGAACTTTTCGCGGATCTCGGCGACCGAGGGCACCACCTGGGGGCCGACCCCGTCCATCACGAAGTCGGCGTGGCCCTCCAGCAGGGACATGACGGCGGTCAGCCGGCCCAGCACCTCCCGCTGCTCGGGGGTCTGCACGATCTCGACGAGGGAGCGGCCCTCGTCGCCCCGCTCGGCGTCGGGGCGGGCGCCCGCGAAGGACTGGGCGGCCTCGCGCAGGCGCTCGAGGACGGTCATCGGGTCCACTTCGGTGGCGCCGAGAAACGTCTGGATTTCGCCTTCGAGATGGTCGCGGAGCCACGGGACGGCCGTGAACTGGGTACGGTGCGTCTCCTCGTGCAGGCAGACCCACAGCCGGAAGTCGTGCGGGGTCACGTCCAGCTCGCGCTCGACGTGCACGATGTTCGGGGCGACGAGCAGCAGCCGGCCGCCGCCGGCGGTGGAGCCGGGCAGCTCGCGGGAGACCGGCGCGAAGGTCTCGTACTGGCCGAGGACCCGGGAGGCCAGGAAGCTCAGCAGCATGCCCAGCTCGACGCCGGTGACCTTGCCGCCGACCGCGCCGAAGACGGTCGCGCCGGGGGTGCCCGCGCGGCGGTCCTGCATCTTGCCGAGGAGCGGCTGGAGCAGCTGCCGGAAGCCGGCCACGTTGGCCTTGACCCAGCCGGCCCGGTCGACGACCAGGACCGGGGTGTCGTTGATTACGGTCCCGTCGGGGATCATCCGGGTGAACTCGCGTACGTGCCGTTCCGAGGTCCTGGCGTGTCCGCGCAGCTCGGCGACGACGGCCCGGGCCTCGTCCCGGCTGACCTCCGGGCCGGGCCGCACCAGCCGGGTCGCGGTCGCCACCGCGAGGTTCCAGTCGACCATCTCCGCACCACCGATGCTCGTCATGCGTCAACCGTACGTGGACCGGCCCGCGGGCGGACCCCTTACGGCGTGGCCGCGACCGCGGCGGCCAGCTTGTCGAGGCTCTTCTCGGCGGCCGGGCCGTCCGCGCTGTTGGCGGTCAGGAAGGCGAAGGCCAGGAGGCGGCCGGAGCGGTCGACGACGGTGCCCGCGAGGGAGTTCACGCCGGTCAGGGTGCCCGTCTTGGCGCGGAGCAGGCCGGCGGCCGGGGAGCTGCCTGCGTTGCGGCCGCGCAGGGTCCCGGTGAATCCGGCGACGGGCAGGCCCGTGAGGACGGGCCGCAGCTCGGGCCGCTGCGGGTCGGCGGCCTTGGTGAGCAGGCCCGTCAGAAGGCCGCTGCTGACCTTGTCGGCCCGGTTGAGTCCGCTGCCGTCGGCGAAGCGGGAGCCGGAGACGTCGACGCCGAGGGCGGCGAGCTTGGCGGTGACGGCCTTCTCGCCGCCTTCGAAGCTGGCGGGCAGGCCGGAGGCGAGGGCGGTCTGCCGGGCGAGGGCCTCGGCGATGTCGTTGTCGCTGTTGGTCAGCATCCGCTCGACGAGGCCGGCCAGCGGGGTGGAGAGGGTGGCCGCCAGCGGCTGGGCGTCGGCGGGCGCCTTGGCCCGGGCGGGTTCGCCGGTGACCTTGATGCCGCGCTCGGCCAGCAGGGCGGCGAAGGCGCGGGCGGCGTCCCCGGAGGGTTCGCCGGTGCGCGCCACGGGCCCGGAGGTGGAGTCGTCGGGGCGGCCCTCGTCGGCCGTCAGGGCGGTGACGGGAGCGATGTTGGGGTTGTCGCCGATCGGGTGGCGGACGGGCCCGGTGTACAGGCTGTCGTCGTAGCCCACGCTCACGCTGTCGGTGCCGGCGGCCTTGAGCGCCCGGGCGGTGTCGGCGGCGAGGGCGACGAGGCTGCCGCCCGATCCGGCGGGGCTCTTCTTCTTGGCGGTGAGGGAGGGGTCGCCGCCGCCGAGGAGGAGGATCTGTCCGGGAGCGGCGCCGGGCACGACGGCGGTCCGGATCCGGTGCTCGGGCCCCAGGGCGGCCAGCGCCGCCGCTGCCGTGGCGATCTTGATGGTGGAGGCGGGGGTCATCGCGTCCCGCGCGCCCGACTCGTAGAGCACCTGCCCGGTGGCGGTGTCGACGACGGAGGCGGTACGGACGGTGCCGAGCGCGGGGTCGGCGAGCAGCGGCCGCAGCACGGCGGCGAGGCCCTCGGGGGCGGCCGCCGCCTGGCGCGGGGCGCCGGGGCCGATCGCGCCGAGCACCCCGGGGGCGCTGGGAGCGGCCTGCGGGAAGGATCCGGAGCCGGGGCCGTCACCGTGATCTGCGCCACCCGTAGGGCCCCAGGAGGCGGCCCTGTCCCGCTCGGCCTTACGCTGGCCGGAGTCCCATGGACCGGCGGCGGTCACCACTGCCACCGACAGGGCGAGGCCGGCGGCGGCCGAGCCCGCGATGAGCTGCCACGTCTTGATCAATGGCACCTCGGACCAGCCCCTTTCGCGATCACACATATGCGTGAGGGACACTTAACCACTGCGTCTTGCCGCGAGCATGGCACCCCACCCGGCTGGGGGTACCTCCCAGCGGTAGCTGGGAGGCTGGGCCGGACGCGCGCGTATTTGAATCAAGTGCGGTCTCGAAGCATTCGGACTGCTGAAGCTGATCATGGAGGAGCAGGACGTGGAGTTCGACGTCACCATCGAGATCCCCAAGGGTTCGCGGAACAAGTACGAGGTGGACCACGAGACCGGCCGGATCCGTCTGGACCGTCGCCTCTTCACCTCGACCAGCTACCCGGCCGACTACGGCTTCGTCGAGAACACCCTCGGCGAGGACGGCGACCCGCTGGACGCGCTGGTCATCCTTGACGAGCCGACCTTCCCGGGCTGCCTGATCAAGTGCCGCGCCATCGGCATGTTCCGCATGACGGACGAGGCGGGCGGCGACGACAAGCTGCTGTGCGTGCCGGCCTCCGACCCGCGTGTCGAGCACCTGCGCGACATCCACCACGTCTCCGAGTTCGACCGCCTGGAGATCCAGCACTTCTTCGAGGTCTACAAGGACCTGGAGCCGGGCAAGTCGGTCGAGGGTGCGAACTGGGTCGGCCGCACCGAGGCCGAGGCCGAGATCGAGGCCTCGTACAAGCGCCTCGAGGCGCAGGGCGGCCACCACTGACGCTGCTTCGGCAGCAGGTGACTTCGCGGGCGGTACCCCTTGTGGGGTGCCGCCCGCCGTGCGTTCGGAGCCGGCTGCGTGTGCGCGGGGAGGAAACGGTTCCGCATACTGATACCGCCGGTGATCACTGAGTGGAGGACGCGTGGCGGAGGCCGACGGGGCCGAGGACAGGAAGCCCCAGTCCGACGAGGCGCACAGCGCCTTCACGCCGCCGCCCGGGATGGAGCCCGAGGCACCGGAGGACGATCAGCCGACCTCGGAGTTCGCGCTCCCGGCGGGCGCTGAGCCGGTGCAGCCCGAGCCTGAGGAGGGCTCGGCCTTCGCGACCCCGGCCACCTACCGCGCGGCGCACTCGCCGTCGGCCTACACCCCGGGCCAGGGCTTCCCCGTCGTCCGGATGAAGGAGTCCCCCTGGCAGGACCGGATGCGCACGATGCTGCGCATGCCGGTGGACGTACGGCCCGTACCGGACCTCGTGCAGCGGCATACCGAGACCGGGCCCGCCGTGGGCCGCGTGCTCGACCTGACCCTGCGCATCGGCGAGCTCCTGCTCGCGGGCGGCGAGGGCGCCGAGGACGTGGAGGCCGCGATGTTCGCGGTGACCCGCTCCTACGGGCTGGACCGCTGCGAGCCCACCGTCACCTTCACCCTGCTGTCGATCACCCACCAGCCCTCGCTGGTGGACGACCCGGTGTCGGCGAACCGGACCGTGCGCCGCCGCGGCACCGACTACAACCGGCTCTCGGCCGTCTACCAGCTGGTGGACGACATCAGCGCCCACGAGATCGACGTCTCGCTGGAGGAGGCCTACCGGCGCCTCGCCGAGATCCGCCGCAACCGCCACCCGTACCCCGGCTGGATGCTCACCGCCTCCGCCGGACTGCTCGCCGGGGCCGCCTCCACCCTGGTCGGCGGCGGGGTGCTGGTGTTCTTCGCGGCGGCGCTCGGGGCGGTCCTCGGCGACCGGCTGGCCTGGCTGTGCGCCGGGCGCGGGCTGCCGGAGTTCTACCAGTTCGTGGTCGCGGCCATGCCGCCCGCCGCGATCGGGGTGGCGCTGAACATGACGGGGATCGACGTCAAGGCCTCCGCCGTGATCACCGGTGGTCTGTTCGCGCTGCTGCCCGGGCGGGCCCTGGTCGCGGCCGTGCAGGACGGGCTGACCGGCTTCTACATCACCGCCTCCGCCCGGCTGCTGGAGGTCATGTACCTCTTCATCGGCATCATCATGGGCGTGCTGGTCGTGCTCTACGTCGGCCTGCAGTTCGACGCCTCCCCGCGGCCGGAGGAGGTCCTCCAGATCCAGCAGCGGCCGCTGATCCAGATCGCCGCCTCGATGGTGCTGGTCTTCACCTTCGCGATCCTGCTCCAGCAGGAACGGTCCACGGTGTTGATCGTGACCCTCAACGGCGGGGTCGCCTGGGTGACCTTCGGAGCCCTGCGCTACGCGGGCGGCATCCCGCCCGTGCCGTCCACCGCCATCGCCGCCGGGCTGGTGGGCCTGTTCGGGCAGCTCTTCTCCCGCTACCGCTTCGCCTCCGCCCTGCCGTACACGACCGCGGCCATCGGCCCGCTGCTGCCGGGTTCGGCGACGTACTACGGGCTGCTCCTGATCGCCGAGGACCGGCTGAACGAGGGCCTCGGCTCGCTGGTGAACGCCGCGGCCATCGCCCTCGCCATCGCGATCGGCGTCAACCTGGGGTCGGAGACCTCCCGGCTGTTCATGCGGATCCCGGGGGCGGCCAGCGCCGCGAAGCGCCGTGCGGCGAAGCGGACGCGAGGGTTCTAGGCACCCGGGGGTACACGTACGCCCCCGCAGGCTCTGGCGGGCCTGCGGGGGCGTACGTGATGGCCGGACCGGCTAGCGCTTCGCGTGGCGGCCGCGCTGGCCCGGGGTCTGACCTTCGGCCTCGAGCGGGGCCTCGGCGGCCTGCGCCTTGTTCTCCTTGCGGGCCTTCAGCACCTCGAAGATCACCGGGATGAGCGAGAGCAGGACGATCAGGACCAGGATCGCCTCGACGTTGGTCTTGATGAATTCGATCTGGCCGAGCCAGTAGCCCGCGATCGTGATGCCCGCGCCCCAGCCGATGCCGCCGATGACGTTGTACGTCAGGAAGGTGCGGTACTTCATCGAGCCGGCGCCCGCGACCATCGGGGCGAAGGTGCGGATGATCGGCACGAAGCGGGCGAGCACGATGGCCTTCGGGCCGTGCTTGTCCATGAACTCGTGCGCCTTGTCCAGGTTCTCCCGCTTGAAGACCTTGGACTTCGGCCGGTTGAAGAGCTTCGGCCCGAAGAACTTGCCGATCATGTAACCGACCTGGTCGCCGATGATCGCGGCGGCCACGATCAGCGTGCAGACCAGCCACAGCGGCTGCTTGATGTACTCGCCGTTGGCGACCAGCAGACCCGCCGTGAACAGCAGCGAGTCGCCGGGCAGGAACGCGAAGAGTCCCGACTCCGCGAAGACGATGACCAGGATGCCGATCAGTCCGAAGTGCGAAATCAGATAGTCCGGGGACAGCCACTCAGGGCCGAGCGCAATCGTGTACACGGGTTCCGGACTCTCCTGGATCGGGGGGCGTGCTGCGGGGCGGGCGGTCTCAATTATCAACGCACACGACCCCCACCCGGTTCCAGAGCCCGGAGGGGGTCGCGTGCGTGACGTTCCGCTTACGCCTTGCGGACCGCGTTGGCCAGGATCGCGTCCCGCACGAACACGGCCAGGCCCGGCCGGACGGCGTCGTAGTAGGCCGTGAACCGCTCGTCCGCGACGTACATCTCACCGAGGCAAGTGTGGATCTCGTACGTGCAGAAGTAGTAGCTGCCGTTGATCCAGCCGCGGTGCTCCTCGGCGAGGTCCATGGCCTCCTCGGACTCGGGGTCCGCGCCCGAGTCGAGCAGGGCGGCGAACCTCCGGTTGATGCCCTCGGCCTGGGCCATGATCCGCTGCCAGTCCTCCTTCGTGTAAGAGGCGGTCCGGCGGGCGGACTCCTTGTACGCGTCGGTGCCGCCCCAGCGCTCCTCGGCCTCGGCGGCGTGCTCGTCGGGGTCGAAGTCCCCGAAGACCTCGAACCGCTCGTCGGGCGTGAGGTTGATGCCCATCTTCTTCGCCTCCATGGCGTGCTCAACGGCCTTGGCCATCTGCTGGAGCCGGGCGATCCGGTCGCTCAGCAGGGCATGCTGCCGGCGCAGATGCTCCCGCGGATCGGTCTCCGGGTCGTCCAGCAGGACCGCGACCTCGTCGAGGGGGAAGCCGAGCTCCCGGTAGAACAGGATCCGCTGCAGCCGGTCCAGGTCGGCGTCGTCGTACCGACGGTGACCCGCGTGGCTGCGGCCGCTCGGCGAGAGCAGACCGATCTCGTCGTAGTGGTGCAGGGTGCGCACCGTCACTC
Source organism: Streptomyces sp. NBC_01546 (assembly GCF_045208355.1). NCBI lineage: Bacteria > Bacillati > Actinomycetota > Actinomycetes > Kitasatosporales > Streptomycetaceae > Streptomyces > Streptomyces sp. NBC_01546. The sequence continues at coordinate 4,510,127 of NZ_CP109379.1, read as the reverse complement.
CGGCGAATCCGGCGACCTGGCCCACGGAGTAGCCCATGTCCGCTTCCCTCCTCTTCCCTCCTCGACGTCCGGTTGGGTACGCCCTTCACTGTGGGTCCTCACGCCGCGTGAGGTGCAAGCCCGCCCGGACGGCTACTTGCTCAGCCCCCGGAAGCGGCCCACCGCCAGCGGGAAGAAGACCGCCAGCAGCAGGAGCGGCCAGAGCACGGCCAGCAGGCCGGCGTGCTCGAAGGCCCAGGACGACGACGTCGCCGTCGACGCGGACGCCGCCGCCGGGCTGCCGAACAGGTCACGGACCGCCGTCGCCGTCGCCGACATCGGGTTCCACTCGACCACCGCCCCCAGCCAGCCCGGCATGGACTCCGGGGTGGCGAAGGCGTTGGACAGGAAGCCCACCGGCCACACCAGGATCTGCACCGCCTGCACCATCTCCGGCCGGCCCGCGACCATGCCCAGGTGGATCCCGATCCACAGCATCGCGAAGCGCAGCAGCAGGAGCAACGCGAAGGCCGCCAGGACGGCCGCCGCCGAGCCGTGCCAGCGCCAGCCGAGCAGCAGTCCGACCCCCGCCAGGACGACGAGGCCCACCGCCGACTGGATCATGTCCGCCACGCTGCGGCCGACCAGGACCGCCGAGGAGTACATCGGCATGGCCCGGAAGCGGTCGATCACCCCCTTCTCCAGGTCCCGGGTGACCGCCGTCATGGTCGACTCCAGCCCGAAGGCCATGGTCAGCGCGAGCATCCCGGGCACCAGGAAGTCGACGTACTCGCCGTCGATCCCCCGGCCGCCGCCCACCAGGAAGCCGAACATCAGCAGCAGCATCACCGGGAAGACCAGTCCGACGACCACCTGCACCGGCTGCCGTGCCCAGTGCGCCAGCTCGCGCCGGGTCATCGTCCAGGAGTCCGAGACCGCCCACGTCGCACTCATGCCGCCACCTCCTTCTCCGTACGGCCGGTCCGGTCCGTCAGGTGCAGGAAGACCTCGTCCAGCGTGGGCCGCCGGACCGAGAGGTCCTCCGCCTCGATGCCCGCGTCCTCCAGCGCCCGCAGGGTCAGGGTCAGGCCCGCCATCCGGTCCTTCACCGGGAAGCTGAGCGTCGCGGAGTCCGGGTCCACCGTCGGGTCCGGGAGCAGCGCCGCGGCCTGCGCCAGCCGCGCCGCGTCCCGCAGGACGACGACGATCCGGTCGGCCCCGACCAGGGCCTTCAGTTCGTCCGCCGTGCCCTCCCGCGCCACCCGCCCCGCGTCGATCAGCGCGATGCGGTCGGCCAGCTGGTCGGCCTCCTCCAGGTACTGCGTGGTCAGCAGGACGGTGGTGCCGCCGCCGACCAGGGAGCGGACCGCGCTCCACACCTCGGCGCGGCCGCGCGGGTCGAGTCCGGTGGTCGGCTCGTCCAGGAACAGCACCTCCGGATCCGTGATCAGGGACGCCGCGAGGTCGAGCCGGCGCCGCATTCCGCCGCTGTACTTGTTGACCGCCTTGCGGCCGGTGTCCGCGAGGCCGAAGCGCTCCAGCAGCTCGTCCGCCCGCCGGGCGGCCCGCCGGGCGCCCAGGTGGTACAGGCGGCCGAACATCTCCAGGTTCTGCCGCCCGTCCAGTTCCTCGTCGAGCGCCGCGTGCTGGCCGAGCAGTCCGATCCGGGAGCGGACGGCCGCCGCGCCGGTCCGTACGTCGTGACCCGCCACCCGCACCACGCCCTCGTCGGGGCGCAGCAGGGTGCTCATGATCCGGACTGCCGTGGTCTTGCCGGCCCCGTTGGGGCCGAGCACCGCGTGGACCGTGCCGCGGGCCACCTCCAGGTCGAGCCCGGCCAGGGCGTGCTTGTCGCCGTACCGCTTGTGGACACCTTCGACGAAGATCGCCAACGCGTCGAACCCCTCACTAGTCAAACTTGAATAGCAGCTCGCAAGGTAATGCCCCGAAGTGAGCTAGTCAAATTTGATTACGGACAGGGAGGGTCGGACTGCGCGAACGGGTTCTCCTCGCCGTCCGCCAGGACCCCGACGAACGGCTCGCCGCCCTCGCCGTCGAAGGAGTACGCGCCCCCCTCGATCCGGGCGATCAGGCCCCGCGTCCACTCCGCCTCGGCGTCCGCGGAGTGGACCCACATGTGCATGATCTCGCCGATGTGCCCCAGCTGCCCCGGGCCGGCCTCCGGCGTGTAGTACTCCGTCACCGCCAACCGCCAGCCCGCCAGCTTCGACAGCCGCTCGCCGAGCAGTTCCAGCACCTCGGCCCGCGGCAGATCGACCATGAAGCCGATCGCCGCGGACAGCACGTCCGTCTTCTGGTCGTACGCCGCCAGGGCCTCGCGCAGCAGCTTGAAGTACTCCGCGTTCCCCGCGTCCGTGACCTCGTACTCGGTGCGCGGCGGCCCGCCGGCGGCGCTGGGCGCCACCTCGTGCGCGTGCAGGACTCCCTGCTTCGCCATCTGCTTGAGCGCGTGGTAGATCGATCCGGGCTTGGCGTTGGACCACTCGTGCGCGCCCCAGAACTCGAGGTCGTTGCGCACCTGGTACCCGTGCGCCCGCCCGTGCTGTCGGACGGCGCCGAGGACGAGAAGCCGGATCGCTGACATGGGGCCAGGCTACTAAGCCAGTGGTCAGCCCATGGCCTTGGTCCCGTCGAGGGTCTCGCGGACGATGTCCGCGTGGCCCGCGTGCCGGGCGTACTCCTCCACCAGGTGCAGGAGCAGCCAGCGCATCGAGACCTTGGCGTCCTTCGGGAACCAGGGCGCCGGAGGCAGCGGGAAAACGTCGTCGAGGCTGGGCACGGCCAGGATGAAGGTCTCCAGCTCCCGCGTGACCCCGTCCCAGAAGGCCAGGACGGACGACATGGACTCGCCCTCGGCCAGACTGAAGGCCTCGCCCCAGGCCTCCCGCGAGCGCTGCCGCTCGTTGGGCCGCTGCTGGGCCATCCGCAGCCAGTTGAGCTCGACCTCGGCTGCGTGCTTGAGCAGCCCCGACAGGGACAGCTCGCTGGCGGTGGGACGGCTCGCGGCCTGCTCCTCGCTCAGTCCGAGCGCCGATTCGCGCAGGGCCGCCCGCTGGGCCTCGACGAAGGCGAGGAGCGTGCCGCGCTCGTCGCCGGGGATCTCCATGGAAACCTGAGCCATGATCTACCGCCTTCGGTGTCGGTGTGCTTCCTGCTGACAAGAACCAAGTTACGGAGCCTTGCGGTCAGCTTCTGTCCTCAATGGGCTGTCATTTCGGGGCGTCCTCGGCTTCCGGCCGGAGCACCGGAAGGGCGGTGGCCGGCTGCGGCAGCAGGGCTTTGGAAAGGTCCTGCTTGCCCGTCGGGTCGAGCCCGTACATCGCCTCGTAGATCTTGCGGACCGCCGGTCCCGAGGCGCCCGAGCCGGTGCCGCCCTGGGAGATCGTCATGATGATCGTGTAGTCCTCGGTGTAGGAGGCGAACCACGAGGTGGTCTGCTTGCCCTGGACCTCGGCGGTGCCCGTCTTGGCGTGCATCGGGATCTGCTTCTGCGGCCAGCCGCCGAAGCGCCAGGCGGCGCTGCCCGTGGTGGCCACGCCGGCGAGGGCCTCGTCGATGTTGTCGCGGGTCTTGGCGTCCATCGGCAGCTTGCCCTGCTCCTTCGGCGCGATCTCCTGGACCGACGTGCCGTCGGCGCTGACGATCGCCTTGCCGACGCTGGGCTGGTGGAGCGTGCCGCCGTTGGCGATGGCCGCGTAGACGGAGGCCATCTGGACCGGGGTGACGAGCGTGTCGCCCTGCCCGATCGAGTAGTTGATGGCGTCGCCCTCACGCAGCTGGTTGCCCTGGCGGCAGTTCTCGTAGGCGATCTTCTCGGCGAAGGAGCCGTTCTTCTTGCCGTCCCGGCACCAGGCTTCCTTGTTCGCCTCGAAGAAGTCCTGCTTCCACTTCCGGTCGGGGACCCGTCCGGGCACCTCGTTCGGCAGGTCGATGCCCGTGCGCTTGCCCAGCCCGAACTCGTGGGCGGTCTTGAGGAACCAGTCGCCCGGGTTCTTCTTCGGGTTGATCCCGCCGTCCTTCTTCCACTCCTGGTCCGCGATGGCGTAGTAGACGGTGTCGCAGGAGACTTCCAGGGCCCGGCCGATGGTGATGTCGCCGTGGCCCTGCGACTCGAAGTTGGTGAAGGTCTGGCTGCCGACCGAGTACGAGCTGGGGCAGGGGTAGCGGTTGTTGAACGGGTACCCGGCATTGACCGCGGCGGTCGAGGTGACCACCTTGAAGATGGAGCCCGGCGCCGCCTGGGCCTGGATCGCCCGGTTCAGCAGCGGGTAGTTCGACTCCTTGTCGGTGAGGGCCGCGTAGTCCTTGCCGGAGATGCCGCCCACCCAGGCGTTCGGGTCGTAGGTCGGGTTCGAGGCCATCGCCACGATGCGGCCGGTCTTGGACTCCATCACCACGACCGCGCCCGAGTCCGCCTCGTAGTTCCTGCGGGTGTTCTTGTCGTACGTCTTGCGGGCCTCGATCATCGCGTTGTTCAGCTCGCTCTCGGCGACCGCCTGCACCCGGGAGTCGATCGAGGTCACGACGTTCGAGCCGGGCAGCGCCTTGTCGGTCTCGCCCTGGCCGATGACCCGGCCGAGGTTGTCGACCTCGTAGCGGGTGATGCCCGCCTTGCCGCGCAGCTCCTTGTCGTACGTGCGCTCCAGGCCGGAGCGGCCGACCTGGTCGGAGCGCAGGTAGGGGGAGTCGGAGTTCTTCGCCTTGCCGATCTCCTCGTCGGTGACCGGCGAGAGGTAGCCGAGCACCTGGGAGGTGTTGGCCTCGTCGGGTGCGGCGTAGCGGCGCATGGCGGTGGGCTCGGCGGTGATGCCGGGGAAGTCCTCGGCGTGCTCGTGGATCTGGAGCGCCTGCTCGGTGGTGGCCTCGTCGCTGACCGGGATCGGCTGGTAGGGCGAGCCGTTCCAGCAGGGCTGCGGGGTCTTGGAGTCGCAGAGCCGGACCTTGTCGACGACCTCCTGCGGGTCCATGCCCAGGACTCCCGCGAGGCGGGTGAGCACGTCCTTGCCGCGGTCCTTCATGGTCAGCAGCTCGGTGCGGTTGGCGGACACCACCAGGTGGGTCGCGTTGTCGGCGAGCGGCACCCCGCGCGAGTCCAGGATCGAGCCGCGCACGGCGGGCTGGACCACCCGCTGGACGTGGTTGTTCTTGGCCTCGTCCGTGTACTCCTCGCCATTGCGTATCTGGAGGTACCAGAGCCGTCCGCCCAGGGTGAGCAGAAGCGAGAAGACCACGATCTGGATGACGACGAGCCGGTTCTGGACCCGAGGGGTCCGGCCGGTCTCGGGTATGTTGCTCAACTTGCACTCCCCCGGGCGGCTCCACGTACGCCCGGTTGAGTCTAGAACGGGAAGCGGCTGCGCCCGTGCTGAACCGAGATCCATTTCTGGGTGGTGAAGGCCTCCACGGTGGCCTCACCGTTGAGACGGCCCAGGCCAGAGGCCTTCTCGCCGCCGAAGGCGGCCAGCGGTTCGTCCCCGATCGTGGAGTCGTTGACGTGGATCATCCCCGTCTCTATCCGCTGCGCGAAGCGGACGCCGCGCTCCACGTCCCGCGTGTGCACCGCCCCGCTCAGGCCGTAGGGGGTGGCGTTGGTCAGCCGTACGGCCTCGTCCTCGCCGTCGAAGACCACCAGCAGCGCCACCGGGCCGAAGATCTCCTGGCCCAGCAGCGGCGAGTCCTCGGGGAGGCCGGCCAGTACGGTCGGCTCGACCAGGTTGCCGCGCGTAGAACCCCGTACGAGCGCCTGCGCGCCGGCTTCCACGGCCTGGTCCACCAGCGCGGTCAGGGCGTCGGCCTGGAAGGAGTTGATCAGCGGGCCGATGTGGGTGTCGGCCTCGTGCGGGTCGCCCGTCTTCAGGCCGCGCACGCGGGCGGTGAACTTCTCGGTGAACTCCTCCGCGACGGCGGCGTCGACCAGGATCCGGTTGGCGGCCATGCAGACCTGGCCCTGGTAGACGAAGCGGCTGAAGACTGCCGCGTCCACCGCGTAGTCGAGGTCGGCGTCGTCGAGGACGACGAGTGCGCTGTTGCCGCTGAGCTCCAGGACCGTCCGCTTGAAGTGGCGGGCGGCGACCGCCCCGACGTGCCGGCCCACGCGGTCGGAGCCCGCGAAGGAGATGACCTTGGGGACGGGGTGGGTCAGGAGCGCGTCGCCGATCTCGGCTATGTCGGTGACCAGGACGTTCAGCAGCCCGGCCGGGAGTCCCGCGTCCTCGAAGATCTTGGCGATGACCCCGCCGCCGACCACGGGCGCGTTCTGGTTCGGCTTGATCACCACCGCGTTGCCCAGCGCGAGCGCCGGGGCGACCGACTTCAGGGTGACCAGGAAGGGGAAGTTGAAGGGGCTGATCACGGTGATCACGCCGACCGGGAGGCGCTGGACCCGGTTCTCCTTGCCCTCGACCGGCGAGGCCAGGATGCGGCCCTCGGGGCGGACGGCGAGCTGCATCGCCTCGCGGATGAACTCCTTGGCGAGATGGACCTCGTACTCGGCCTTGGGACGGGTCCCGCCGAGCTCGTCGATCATCGCCTCGATGATCTCCTTCTCGCGCTCCTCGGTGATCCGCAGGGCGCGCTCCAGGACCGCGCGTCTGGTGTAAGGGCTGGTGGCCGCCCATTCGCGCTGGGCGCGCTCGGCGCCGCGGTAGGCCTGGTCCACCTGCTCGACGGTGGCCACCGTGATGGCCGCGAGCTTCTCCCCGTTGTACGGGTTGACGTCGATGATGTCCCACGAACCGGTACCGGCCAGCCATTCGCCGTCGATGTACTGGTGAGCCAGGTCGCTGAATATGGACATGCCATCCCTTACTGCGAGCGCGCACCCGTGCGCTGCACCGGAGACCGATCGGTCGTCATGCACTGATCAGGAGTCATAGTACGTTCGAATCAAGACAGTTGGAGCAGACCGCGGAGAAGATCCCGGGTCCGGTCCGCGTCGGGGCAGTCTGCCTGGAGCCGCTCCATCGCCCGCCCGTACTGCCCCACTTCCTCGTCCTTGTCCAGGTAGAGGGCGCTGGTGAGCTGTTCCAGATAGACGATGTCCTGGAGGTCGGACTCGGGGAAGCGCAGCAGGGTGAAGGCTCCGCTCTCGCCCGCGTGGCCGCCGAAGGAGAAGGGCATCACCTGGAGCTGCACGTTGGGCCGCTGGGAGACCTCGATGAGGTGCTCCAGCTGACCGCGCATGACGTCGCGGTCGCCGTACGGGCGGCGCAGGGCGGCCTCGTCGAGGACGGCGTGGAAGACCGGCGCGTTCTCGGAGACGAGGACCTTCTGGCGCTCCAGGCGCAGCGCGACGCGGCGGTCGATCTCGGCGGGGGTGGCGCCGGGCATGCCGCGGCTGACGACGGCGTGGGCGTAGGCCTCGGTCTGCAACAGGCCGTGGACGAACTGGACTTCATAGATGCGGATGAGCGAGGCCGCGCCCTCCAGACCGATGTACGTCTGGAACCAGCCGGGCAGCACGTCGCCGTAACTGTGCCACCAGCCCGTCGCGTTGGCCTCGCGGACCAGTCCCAGCAGGGACTCGCGCTCGGCGGTGTCCGTGACTCCGTAGAGCGTGAGGAGGTCCTCCACATCTCTGGCCTTGAAGCTCACCCTTCCCAACTCCAAGCGGCTGATCTTCGATTCGGATGCGCGGATCGAGTAGCCGGCCGCCTCACGGGTGATGCCGCGGGATTCTCGGAGTCGCCTGAGCTGGGAGCCCAGGAGGATGCGGCGCACCACAGAACCGCTCGCTTCTGCGGTCACTAGTACTGCCCTCCCCATCGCAATTGGCATGCGTGCGCGCGGGGCCCCCGTACCCCAGGGCCCGCAGTCTGCCACCAAAACGCATCGGCCCGTACTCGTTCTGTAACGGAATCCAGGCTCCTGGAAAAGAAGTCCGTAAGTATGCGTAGGAAGAAATGAGCAAGAACCGTCACGGGAGTGGACAGGTCCGGCGCGTGCACGTGCATCTGCCCTTGCATCCGGCTCTCCCATTCGGAACGATGGTCCCCGCGCACCTGCGTGCTGTTCGCGCCGGCGCCGGACCCACCCCGCAGTTCTCTTTGGACGAGGCCGCCGCTTCGTCCGCGAATCCCGGGAGTGCCTCGCATGGGGACGAATGGATCGACCATGCTCGAGCCGTTACGGCAGGGGCTTCCCCCGGTCGACCCCACGGCTGTCTCCGGGTCCGCGTCCTGCGCCCTGCCCGCCCGGCTGGAAGCCGTGCGCGGAGCACGCACCTTCTGCCGGTCGACGCTGTCCCAGTGGGGTCTCGACGAGCGGTTCGACGATGTCGCCCTCGTAGTCTCCGAGCTCGTCACCAACGCGCTTCGCCATGCCCTGCCTGAGGATTCGCGGGGTGCGGGCGGCGAGGCGGAGCCGGCGGTACGGCTGCACCTGATGCGGTGGAGCACCCGGCTGGTATGCGCGGTGCGCGACCCCAGCGAGGACCGGCCCGGGGGTTCCTTCTCCCCCGAGCGCACGGAGGAGAACTGCGACCTGGAGTCCGGGCGCGGGCTGTTCCTGGTGGACTCGTACAGCGACAGCTGGGGCTGGCACCCGCTCGCGGGCCGGCTGACCGGCAAGGTGGTCTGGGCGCTGTTCCTGCTCCAGGACTGAGCGGGGAGCGAGCGGGGAACGAGCCGGAACCACCCGCCCTGAACACGACAACTGGCCGGGACTGATCTCAGTGATCAGTCCCGGCCAGTGCACGTGCATGGCTTGATGGGGTGCGCCGTTCCGTCAGCCGATCAGGTGATCGAACTCGCCGTCCTTGACGCCCAGGAGCAGGGCCTCTATCTCGGCCGGCGTGTACACGAGCGCCGGGCCGTCCGGAAAGCGCGAGTTGCGCATGGCGACATCGCCGCCGGGCAGTTTCGCGAACTCCACGCAGGATCCCTGCGAGTTGCTGTGTCTGCTCTTCTGCCAGGTCAGCTCAAACATGGAAGCGAGTTCTGCAGCTGCCATCCCGTTGTACGCGTGGTCCACAGGAAGCCCCCGATAGTGCAGATGTCAACTGCACCGGATCATAGCTGTGTTCATTGGCGTATGCATGGGCAGATGCACGTGCACGCGCGGTGCTTCCCTGGTCACAGAGCGGTCCCGGCCGGGGCGGAGCCCCGGTCAGCGCGGTAGCGGTTTGCCTCGGCGGGCCACATGGGCGGCATCCGCGGCCGCCGTGCCGTCCTCCCAGCCCGCGTGGTCGGTGGCGCCGCGCAGCCGGGTCGTCGTGGTCCGCGGGAACATCTCCTCCGCCCGGGAGGTGACCGCCACGTCCCGGGCGACCAGGGCCGGCAGGTTGCCGGGGGCCTCGCTCGCCGTGTGCTCGGCCGTCTCGGCGAGCCGCTGGCCGAGCCTGCTGGCGTACGCGAGCAGGAAGGACTGCCTGAAGGTCTTCGTCCGCTTGCGCCCGCCCGAGCGCTGCGCGGCCTCCGCGCGGGTCATCGCCGCCGTGCCCTGCACGAGCAGCGAGGTGTACAGCAGCTCCACCGCCTCCAGGTCGCTCTCGAAGCCGACCACCGTGGAGAACTCGAAGCCGCTGTTCCACACCGCCCGGCAGCGGTTGGCGGTGGCCACCGCGTCGAGCAGCACCGCCTTGGCCTCCTCGTACGGCGGCTCGACGCCTATCCGGCAGGCGCCGGGCACCTGGGCCGGGCCCTTGCCGCCGGCCGCGAGCAGCGCCTCGTCCACGGTGTGCCGGGCCATCAGCTCCTGGGCCTTGGCGCTGAGCGCCTCCGCCTCCTCGGGGAAGGTGGTCGCCTCCGCCTTCGCGAGCAGCGCGCGGATCCGGCCCAGCATGCGCGGCTCGATGTGCGCGTGCTCCACGAGCGCGTCCGCCGGGTCGCCGGGCAGGGGGCCCACCGGTTCGATCGACGGCAGCCGGATCAGCAGCCGGAACACCTCCAGGAAGGCGGTGGCCAGCGTGAACCGGTCCGTCCGCTCGCGCTGCGCGAGCCGGTCGGCGTACGCCCCGTCCTCGCCCCACCAGACCTCGGCATCGGTCCAGCGCTCGGGGAGCCGGGCGTAGCGGCGCGCCTCGGCGGCGATCAGGTCCCCGGTGATCCGCAGGTGCCGCTCCTCGAGGTCCCGGCGGACCAGCCGGAGCACGTCGGCCGGCTGCCAGCCCCGCTCCCAGCCCTGTCGTACGTACGCCTCCCCGCGCCCCAGCAGCTCCCGGCCGACAGCGGCCCACCGCTCGGTCTCGGCGACCAGCAGCGACGCCCCGGTGTCCAGCCCGGTGTCGTCCTGGGCGTAGAGGGCGGCGGCGAAGGCTCGGTCGACGGTCTCGGCAAGGTCTCTCACACCTCTCAGCTTGGCATGTCCTCCGTGTCCCCTTCCCGGCGGCTGTCAGACCCCGGTGGGACACTCGCTGCGTGAGCGAAAGCGCAGGTCGGTGGGGACTCGCCGAGGACGGCGAGGGGCTGTGGCACGCCGCGCCCGTGGACCCCGGCGCCGGATCCCGGATCCGCGTACGCCACCCCGCCGAAGCCATCCGCGCCGCACCGGCCGGCACCCGCTGGGTCTGGCGGTCCACCGCCGCCGTGTACCCCCGCCTGCTCGCCGCCGGCGCCCGCGTCGAGCGCTGCTACGACGTCGAGGACGCCGAGCTGCTGCTCCTCGGCCACGAGGGCCGCTTCGGCGAGCCCCGCTCGGCCGCCGCCGCCTGGGCCCGGCTCACCAACGCCCCCGTACCGCCCGACCCGCCACAGCGCGCCGCCGAACCCGGCGCCCAGGACTCCCTCTTCGATCCGCGGCCCGCCACCCCCGTACCCCTCGACGCCCTGCTCGCCGTCCACGCCGACCAGGCGAGACGGATCGGCGCCACCGCCCATCCCGACCGCATGCGGCTGCTCACCGCCGCCGAGTCCGCGGCCTTCCTCGTCGCCGCCGAGATGAACCGCGCGGGCCTGCCCTGGCGGGCCGACGTCCACCGCGCCCTGCTGACCGAGCTGCTCGGCGAGCGGTACGCGGGCGGCGGCGAGCCCCGCCGCCTCGCCGAGCTGGCCGACCGGATCTCCGCCGCCTTCGGCCGGCGCGTGCGCCCCGACCTGCCCGCCGACGTCATCAAGGCCTTCGCCGAGGCCGGGATCAAACTCAAGTCCACCCGCCGCTGGGAGATCCAGGAGCTGGACCACCCCGCCGTCGAGCCGCTGATCGAGTACAAGAAGCTGTACCGGATCTACACCGCCCACGGCTGGAGCTGGCTCGCGGACTGGGTGCGGGACGGCCGCTTCCGCCCGGAGTTCATCCCGGCCGGCACCCTCACCGGCCGCTGGGTCACCAACGGCGGCGGGGCCCTGCAGATCCCCAAGGTGATCCGCCGGGCCGTCGTCGCCGACCCGGGCTGGCGGCTGGTGGTGGCCGACGCCGACCAGATGGAGCCGCGGGTGCTCGCCGCGATCTCCCGCGACCCCGCCTTCATGGAAGTGGCCGGGGAACTTGCGGACCTCTACACCGCCGTCTCCCGGCAGGGCTTCTCCGGCGACCGCGACAAGGCCAAGATCGCCGTCCTGGGCGCCGTCTACGGGCAGACCTCCGGGGACGGCCTGAAGAACCTGGCCGCACTGCGCCGCCGCTTCCCGCGGGCCGTGGCGTACGTGGACGACGCGGCGAAGGCGGGCGAGGAGGGCCGGCTCGTACGGACCTGGCTGGGCCGCACCTGCCCGCCGCCCGCCGAGACCCCGGACGAGGGCGAGGCCGGGATCCCGCAGGACCGGGAGGACGCCTGGACCCCGAGTTACGCCTCGACCAACACCCGGGCCCGCGGCCGGTTCACCCGTAACTTCGTCGTACAGGGCAGCGCCGCCGACTGGGCCCTGCTGCTGCTCGCGGGCCTGCGGCAGACCCTGGCCGGGATGCGCGCCGAGCTGGTGTTCTTCCAGCACGACGAGGTGATCGTGCACTGCCCGGCCGAGGAGGCCGCGGCCGTCGCCGAGGCCATCCGCGCCGCCGGTGACCGGGCCGGCCGGATCGCCTTCGGCGACACCCCGGTCCGGTTCCCGTTCACGACGGCGGTCGTGGAGTGCTACGCCGACGCCAAGTGACCGCTGCGCGTCGCTCAGCCCAGTTCGTGGAAGTAGACGTGGAAGCCCTCGCGGACGAAGCCCTCCGCCTCGTACAGCCCCTGCGCGACGGTGTTGTCGTACGCGGTCTCCAGCTGCACGCCGGCCACCCCGGCCTCGCGGGCCCGCCGCAACACCTCGTGCAGCAGGGCCCGGCCCGCGCCGGTGCGGCGGCCGGAGGGGGCGACGTACAGGTCGCCCAGGACCCACACGGGCCGCATGGAGAGCGAGGAGAACGTCCGGTAGACCTGCGCGAATCCCACCGTCCCGGCGCCCGGGACATCGGCTAGCAGGACCTGGGACTCGTCGTTCGCGAGGCGCTCCGCCAGGAAGGCGCGCGGCCGCTCCGCGTCCTTCACGTCGACCTCGTAGAACTCCAGGTAGCCGCGGAACAGCTCCGCCGCCACCTCGAGGTCCGCCTCGCCCGCGGTGCGTACCGCGACCCGGGACCCTGTTGCCTGACCGCTCATCCACATCTCCTCAAGTCCGCTCCCGCGCGCCGGCACCATTGTGCGCGCGGGATCGGACAGAGAGACAGCGCCTCGGGTCAGTTGCCGGAGACGGGCTGGGCGGGCAGCGAGAACACGTGCTCCGGGGTGACGACCTTCGTGATCGCCTCACCGAACAGCGTGCTGGGCTCCGAGCCCTCGTAGCCGATGTCCGTGTTGAGCAGCACCACCATCGTGGCCTGCGTCTGCGGCATGTACACCACCAGCGCCTCGTAGCCGGGCAGGGAGCCGTTGTGCCCGATCCAGCCCTGGACGTTGAAGATGCCCAGGCCGTAGCCCGTGCCCGGGAGCGCCGGGGTCACCTTCAGCCGCTCGGCCTGGGTGGCGGGGGTCAGCAGGGAACCTGTGGCCAGCGTCTTCGCCCAGCTCCGCATGTCGGTGAGGTCGGAGTTCATCGCTCCGGCCGCCCAGCCCCAGGAGGGGTTCCAGTTCGTGGCGTCCTCGGTCTTCCCGGAGGCCGTCTGGTCCGTGTAGCCGTGGGCGTGCGGACTCGGGAACTCCGCGCCGGCCGGGAACATGGTGTGCTTCAGCCCGGCCGCCGCGACGACCTCCCGGTTGACGTAATCGTCGAGCTTCTGCCCGGTCACCTTCTCCACGACCAGCCCGAGCAGGATCAGATTGGTGTTGCAGTAGAGGAACTTCGCGCCCGGTTCGAAGAGCACCGGGTGCTTGAAGGAGTACCCGAGCAGCTCCTGCGGGGTGAACGGCCGCCGGGGATCGCTCGTCAGGGCCTTGAAGAAGCCTTCGTCCTCGGAGTAGTTGAACAACCCGCTCCTCATCCCCGCCAGCTCGCGCAGGGTGATCCGGTCCCCGTTCGGGACGCCGTCCACGTACTTACCGATCGGGTCGTCCAGCCCGACCTTGCCCTCGTCGACCAGCTGCAGCAGGGCGGTCACGGTGAACGTCTTGGTCACGCTGCCGATCCGCATGTAGAGGTCGGTGGTCATCGGTGCGTCCGTCGCCTTGTCCGCGACACCGAAGGACCGTACGTACTCGCCCTTGCCCGGCGCCGACAGGGCCACCATCACCCCGGGCACCTTCGCCTCGGTCATGACCTGCTTGACGGCCTCGTCCAGCTGCGCGGCCACCGCGGGGGTCAGCTGGGGAAAGTCCTCGGCAGCGGGCGTCGCGGCCGCCGCGACGGCGGGCGCGAGGCCCGCCGTGCCCCCCGCGTTTCCGGCTCCCACGCCCAGGGGCACCAGCAGCAGCCCCGCCGCGGCCGCTCCCACCACCGCACTGCGCCACCGTGTCGTCATGCCCGGCCTCCTGCCACGTGGAGAGAAGGATCCACCCTCCAACGTAGCCCGGCCCCCTCCCCCGGGCGACTCGGCGGCCCGGGGGCAAGTCGTCTAAAAATCTATTCTAGAAAGACTTCCGGATCGGCCACACTCGTGCCATGAACCAGACACCTGCCGGCTTCGGGCCGCCCCCCGAACCCTTCCAGCCCCAGCCCAGTGGGACCGGTGGCGGCGGGGGCCGCCGGATCAGTGGCCGGACGGCGATCGTCCTGGCGGTGCTGGCCGGCGTACTGCTCGTCCTCGGCGGCGGCGTGTACCTCGCGGTCGGCGGTGACCGCGGCAAGCCCGCGGCACAGGACGGCAAGGAGTCGGCCGTGCCGTCCGGTTCGCCCTCGGTCGACCAGGGCGACGGCAAGGGCTCCGGCGTCGGCTCCGGCGTCTACGACCCCAATGCCGGCATCCAGCCCGGCGAGGCGCGGGTCTGGCTGCGTGACAACCAGACCGAGGTCGTCGGGGCGGGAGCCTCGCAGTACGGCCCCTGGCGGGTGGGCGACATCGTGGTCAAGGCGATGTACAAGGAGGTCACCGGCTATGCGGTGGCCGACGGCCAGGAGAAGTGGAAGCTCCCGCTGCAGACGCCGCTGTGCGGGGTTCCGCGGGCCCCGTCCGCCACCGGCAAGCTGGTCGTGGGCGTGAAGGAGAGCGACTCGGCGACGGCGCACTGCACCCAGCTCCAGCAGATCGACCTCACCACCGGTACGGCGGGCTGGAAGGCACCGGTGCCGCAGGAGAACTCCTACGACAGCTCGCTGGAGTTCGAGATGGCCATCGCCGGCGACACCGTGGCCGTCGCCCGGTCGGCCGTCATGAGCGGCTTCTCGGTCACCGACGGCAGGAAGCTCTTCGGTACGTCGAACACGAACGGCTGCTCCCCGAGCGCGTTCGCCGGGGGCTCACGGCTGATCAGCCTCCGCAACTGCTTCGCCCCGAAGGAACCCGTCGGGTCCGCGCGGTCGATGGTCGAGGAGCTGGATCCGGCCACGGGCGGCTCCAAGTGGAGCCACACGTACGAGAAGGGATGGAACGTCGGCCGGGTGCTCTCCGTGGACCCGCTGGTGGTCGCGGCGTACAACAAGGAAAAGAAGACCTGGAACATCACCGCGTTCACGCCCGACGGAAAGGTCCGCTCGCAGAGCGACGCCGGGTTCGGGGTCAGCGGCCGGTGCAACGGATGGGGCAACTCGACCGGCTACCAGGAGTGCTACGCCGCCGTGGCCGACGCCGACACGCTGTACATCGGAGCGGGCAAGACCGGCCCCGACCTCGGCATCGACGACACCCGCCAGGTCGTCGCCGTCGACCTGAACACGGGCAAGGAGAAGTGGCGCACGGCCGAGCAGCCGAAGGACCGCACGGTGTGGCCGCTCGCCGTCGAGGACGGCAGGATCGTCGTCTACGTCCGGCCCGGCAGCGGCGAAACCGGCTCGGTCGTGTCCCTCGCACCGGCCGACGGCTCCTCGCAACCGCTCCTGCAGAGCCCGGCGGCGGCCGCCGGGGCCGAGGGCGTCATCTACGACCACGGGGTCCGCATCGCCTGGGCGGGAGGACGGCTGTTCCTGCTCAACGGCAGGGTGGCCAGCCCCGAGCCCGGAGTCGCGAGCCGCGCGATCCTGTCCTTCGGCAAGTAGGGGGAACCATGCAGAACCAGTACCGGCAAGGCGAGTTCGGCCCACCGCAATGGCCGCAGGAGCCCCAGCCCCAGCCGCCGAAAGGGCGGCGGCGGACCGTCATCGGGATCTGTGTCCTGACCGCGGTGGCGGTCGCCGCCGCCGTCACCGCCGTCGTGGTCGTCCGGCAGAAGGACGAGGGCCCCCCACCGGTGTCCGACCCGTCGAAGCCGCTCGTCGCGGGCTGGAAGACCGTGGTCAACCCCGAGCACGGCACCGCGTTCGACGTCCCGCCGGACTGGGAGGTCCTCGCGCCCAGCGTCTTCAGCGGCCACACGGACCGCAAGGACCCGGACAAGCTCCTCATCGGGCACACGGCACCCGCCTTCTACAAGTCCAAGTGGTGCAGCATCGACGCCGACGGCGACGGCCGGATCACGGACGTCAAGCTCGGCGCCGCCGGCACCAAGGGCGCCGAAGGGGCGAAGGACACCGCCGAGATCGCCGAGAAGAACGCGCCGACCTGGGTCTACGCCGCCTACACCCAGCCGGACAAGAGCCTCGTCACCTGGGACAAGCCGGTGAAGTACCGCACGAAGTCCGGAGTCGAGGGAACGTACGTGAAGGCCCGCTCCGCGGGGGTCAAGCAGACCAACCGCTGCGCCGGAGACGGCCAGGCGATCGTCTTCGGCTTCAAGAACTCCAAGGGCGGCTTCGTCGCCTGGAACTTCTACGGCCGCACGGGCGTCCCCGGCGCGGTCGGCGACGACCTGGTCATGCGCATCCTGAGCACCGTCCGCCTCTCCGGCGACCCCAAGGAGCAAACCCCCCTGTAACCGCCGCTGGCGTTCACTCCCCGGTCCGGATGTGCTCGATGCCGGTGCATGCTCTATGTTGCAGAGGCAAAACACGGGGGACTTCGTATGGCGCACGCGCAGCAGCCGCGCCCCGGAGCGGTGGTTGGCGCTCGACGAGCCGAGACTGAGGCAACGGACGACGGATGGCACGGGACTACGACAGCCAGCTTCTGGAATCGGTGGCGGTACGCCGCCGCAGGATGAGGGACGCCCTGCTCTTCGGCGCACAGCGGGCGCGGCGCACGGCGGACGAGCGGCTCGGAAAGCTGTTCGCGGGGATCGCCATCGCGGCCGTCCTGTGCGCCGGTTGCGTCGGGTGGTCCTTCGTCCAGCACACGCTCGCGAAGCAGAAGGCCGAGCAACAGCAGAAGCAGCAACAGCAACAGCAGAGCCAGCTGCAGCCGCTGGGGCAGCCGTCGAAGTCGCAGCAGCCGTCCGGTGCGGCAAGCCCGTCCCCGTCGAAGCCGCCGAAATCGCCCAAGACTTCACAGCCCACGCCCTCGCACACGGCCAAGTCGCCCAAGCCGACGCAGTCGTAGAGGAAGAAGCAGAGGCGTGCAGATCCGGGAGAGTTCACAGTCCGGCAGCAGCGCCATGTCCCCCCTTGCCCCGAAAGGTCGCAATCCCGCGATGATAGGTTCCCGTAAGTGGTGAGCACAGCAACGACTTCCCGGGCGCAACTGAGCCGGGTGACCCTGGTCGGCGAGCGGCGCCGGGCCGACATGGTCCTGCCCTCCGACACCCCGATCGGGCAGCTGCTCCCGGACATATTGCAGCTGCTCGACGACCGGGCCGCATCGCGCCCGCTGACCCGTCAGCTGATCACGACGGACGGCTCCGCGCTGCCGCACGACAGCACGCTCTCGTCGGCCGGGATAGCCGACGGTGCCGTCCTGCGCCTCGTCAGAAGCCACTCCGCTCCGCCGGCCCCCGTGGTCCACGACGTCACCGACCTGGTGGCCGACGACCTCGATCTGCAGGCCTGGCGCTGGCGTCCCGCCGCCCGGCGGGGCAGCGCGGGCGTGGCGACCGTCGCCTTCATGGTGACCGCCGCGCTGCTCGCCCGCCGCGAGTTCGCGCTCGAATCGCTGGCCGGCGCCCTGACCGCGGTCACGCTCGTCCTGATGGCGGCCGGCGCCCTCATCTCCCGCATCGGGCAGGGCAACCGAGGCCTGGCCACGGCCCTGCTGCTCGCCTCGGGCGGGCTGGGCGTCCTCACCGCGTGGACCGCCGCTGACGCCTACCACTGGTCGGGCATCGCGCGGCTCGCCGCCGTCGCGGGCGCGCTCGTCCTGACACTGGTGCTGCTCGGCTACTTCTCGCCGCTCGGCCGCGGCGGGCTCATCGGCGCCGTGGCCACCACCGTGATCACCGCCCTGTGGGAAGCCGTCGCCGCCGTCCAGGGCGACCCGGCCCGGCTCGGCGCGGTCATGGTCCTCTTCTCCGTGGTGCTGCTCGGCATGCTGCCGCGGCTCGCCCTGATGGCCTCGGGGCTCACCGCGCTCGACGACCGCCGCTCGGGCGGCGCCTCCGTCAGCCGCCACGAGGTGGGCAACGCGCTCGCCGCCACGCACCGCGGGCTCGCGCTCGCGACGATCGCCACGGCGATCTCGGCGGCGGCCGCCGGCTGGCTGCTGACGCTGGCCGAGAAGCCCTCCGTGTGGACGGTGACACTGCCGGCGCTCGTCGCCGTGGTGCTCCTGTCCAGGGCGCGGGCGTTCCCGCTGGTCGCCGAGGTCGTGGCGCTGATCACCGCCTCGGCGCTGCTCGTCGTACGCCTCGTGATGCTGTGGACCGGGCACGGCGGGGGCGCCGCACCGCTGGCCGTGCTGGGCGCGGCGGCGCTGCTGCCGCTGCTCGTCCTCGCGGTACAGCCGCCGGAGCACGTGCAGGTCCGGCTGCGGCGCACGGCCGACCTCATCGAATCGGTGGGCATGGTGGGACTCTTCCCGCTCGCCGTCGGGGTGTTCGGCGTGTACGGGCAGCTGCTCAACAAGTTCTGAGGAAGAGGGGCAGGGGCAGACATGCCTAACGGAGACAACTGGCAGGGCGACGTCCTGCGCGACCTCAGGGGCGGAGCGCAGCCTTCGGCCCAGGGTCCGGGCGGTCCGCAGCCGATGCCGGGTCCCGGCGCGCAGGCCCCCGCCGCGGGCGCCGCGGATCCCGCGTACGGGTACCCGCACCAGGGCCGGCCGGAGCGCCGGCCGCCCCGGCCGCGGGCGTGCCCCAGGGCTACCCCCAGCCGCAGGCCCAGCCGCAGCCGCAGGCCGCGTACGCCTCCGGAGGGCGCGGGCAGGGAGCCCGTGCGCCCGAGTCCCGGCCCGCGGTGGACAAGAACCTCGCCGGGGCGGGCCGCAAGCCGCGGCACGGTGAGCCCTTCACCACCCGCGCCGTGCGCGCCGTACGCAGGACCGTTTCCTCGTCCGCCGCCCGCGAGGTGGCCGAGGCCACCCGTGCCGCCGAACTGCTCCAGCAGCCCGTGACCACCGGCCGCCAGATAGCCGTCACCTCCATCCGCGGCGGCGCCGGCAAGTCCACGGTCGCGGCCCTGCTCGGCACCACGTACGCGCACTACCGGCAGGACCCCGTCCTCTTCGTCGAGGCCGACCCGGCCCTCGGCTCGCTGCCGATCCGGCTCGGCGCCGAGACCCTGCGCTGGACCACCGGCGACGTCGCGGACATCGTCGAGCCCCAGATGTCGCTGCTCGACGTCACCGGCTACCTGGTCCAGCTCCGGGACAACGCCTGGCTGCTGCCCGGCAGCCAGGGCCAGATCGGCGCGATGCTCGACACCCGGTCCTACGAGCGGGCCATGGTCGCGCTCCGCCGCTACTTCGGGGTGACCGTCGTCGACTGCGAGACGCTGCCCGCCGAGGTCGCCCGCGTCGCGCTCTCCGCCTCCCAGGCCCGCGTCCTGACCACCCCCGCCACCCTGGACGGCGTCGCCAGCACGTACGCGGTCCTCCAGTGGATGCAGGGTCTGCCGCCGCACGTGATGGCGAGCACCGTCGTCGTGCTCACCGAGCAGGCGCCCCAGTCGGGAATCGACCTCGCCGAGGCGGTCCGCACCCTGCAGGCCGCCGGGCCGAGCGTCCACGTCCTGCCGTACGACCGCCACCTGGCGGACGGCGGCCACATCCGTACCGAACTGCTCGCCCACTCGACCAGGCAGACCGCCGCCCGGCTCGCCGCGGACGTCTTCCAGCTCTCCCAGAAGCGCCACTGACGATGAGTACCCGACTGATCCACCGCCCGGCGCGGACCATCAGGCCCCCGGCGACCCCCGCCGCACGCACCATCGAGGCCCCGCCCAACCTCCCCGAGGGCAAGGCGGGCAACATCGCGATGTCGCTGCTGCCCGTGGCCGGGGTCATGTCGTCCGTCGTGATGATGACGGTCGTCCGCAACAGCCAGTTCGCCGGGCTCGGCGCGCTGATCCTCGTCGTCACCATCATCGGCTCCCTCGCGCTCGTCTTCTCGCAGCGCGGCAAGGCCCAGCGCACCCGCCGCACCCAGCGCGAGGCCTACCTCGCCTACCTGGAGGACCTGCGCGAGGAACTCGCGGGCGAGGAGCGCGAACGCGGCGAGCACGCGGACGTGCTCAACCCGTCGCCGCACGCCCTGTACGACATCGTCCGCGACCCGGCCCGGCTGTGGGAGCGCCGCCGCATCGACGGCGACTTCCTGCGCGTGCGCGTCGGCACCGGCGAGATGCCCGTACGGGATCTGCAGATCGGCCAGCAGGGATCCTCCGTCCTCACCCCGCCCGACCAGTTCATGCTCAACGAGGCGTCGGCGCTGACGGCCCGCTTCCGCAACGGCACCGAACTCCCGCTCACCGTCCCGCTCGACCGCGTCGGCAACATCAGTGTCATCGGCCCCCGCGAGGACTGCCTGCGCGTCGCACGCGCCCTGCTGGTCCAGGCCGCCGCCCTGCACGCCCCCGACGACGTGGCGATCGCGCTGGCCGTGCCCGGCGACCGGCTCCCGGACTGGGAGTGGGCCAAGTGGATGCCGCACCTGCTCGACACCGAGCAGCTCGACGGCCCCGTCGCCGCCCGCCGCATCGCCCCCTCCGCGGCCCAGCTCGCCCGTCAGGTCGGCCCGGAACTGCGCCGCCGCGCCTCCTACGCCGCCGAGGTGCGCCGCGGACTGTCCGGCAAGGACGCCCTGGCCATGTCGTCCCGGCTGCTCGTCGTGACCGACGGACACGGTGAGGACGCCGTCGAACTGCCGCGCCCCGACGACGCGGTCGGCCTGCGCGAGATGGGCGTCACCGTCCTCCACCTGCTCGAACAGCGGGTCCAGGAGCCCGGACACGTCGGCGTACGGATCACCGTCGACGGCGACCAGGTGCTCATCGAGGACCTGCGCCAGGACGAGCCCATCAGCGCCCACGGCACCGTGGACGAGGTCGGCATCCCCTTCGCCGAGGGCCTGGCCCGGATGCTCGCCCCACTGCGCCTGTCCGCCGAGTCCCTCATCGACGCCCCGCTGTCCGGGCCCGTCGACTTCGCCGACCTGCTCGGCATCGACGACGTGGCCCGCCTCGACCTGCCGAGCATGTGGGCCCCGCGCGGCGAACGCGCCTTCCTGCGCGTGCCCATCGGCATCAGCGACTCCCGCGAGCCCGTGCTGCTGGACCTGAAGGAATCCTCCGAGCTGGGCATGGGCCCGCACGGCCTGTGCGTCGGCGCCACCGGTTCCGGAAAGTCCGAGCTGCTGCGCACCCTCGTCCTCGCCCTGGTGGCCACGCACCCGCCGGAGGACCTCGCCCTGGTCCTCGTCGACTACAAGGGCGGCGCCACCTTCGCACCGTTCGCGGACCTGCCGCACGTCGCCGGAGTCATCACCAACCTGGAGAACCAGGCCGGTCTCGTCGAGCGCGTCCACGCCTCGCTCGCCGGCGAGGTCAAGCGCCGCCAGCAGGTCCTCAAGGACGCGGGCAACATCGCCGACATCGGTGACTACGCCGCGCTGCGCGCCGAACGCCGGCCCGACCTGGACCCGCTCCCGCACCTGTTCGTCGTCATCGACGAGTTCGGTGAACTCCTCACCGCCAAGCCCGACTTCATCGACCTGTTCCTGTCCATCGGCCGCATCGGCCGCTCCATCGGCGTGCACCTGCTGCTGTCCAGCCAGCGCATCGAGGGCGGCAAGCTCAAGGGCCTGGACACGTACCTCTCCTACCGGCTGGGCCTGCGCACCTTCTCCGCCGACGAGTCCCGTACGGTCCTGGACACCACGGACGCCTTCCACCTCCCGCCGCTGCCCGGCTTCGGCTACCTCAAGGTCGACACCAGCCACTACGAGCGGTTCAAGGCCAGCTACGTCTCCGGCGCCTACCGGGGCCCCGTACAGCGGGCCGAGGACGAGGACACCGGCCCCCTCGCCCTGGAGTACGAGGCCTTCAACACCCTGTCCAAGCCGGAGAGCACGGGCGGTCAGGAGCCCTCCGCACGCCGCCGCGAGACCGGGCCGACCGAGATGGGCGTCATCGTCGAACAGCTGGAGAACGCCGCCGCTCCGGTGCGCCGCATCTGGCTGCCCCCGCTGCCGGACGCGATCTCCCTGGACACGGTCGCCGGCCCCCTCGACGTGGGCGCGCGCGGAATGCAGCTCTCCAAGCGGCGCGGACGGCTCACCGTGCCGCTCGGCCTGCTCGACGACCCGACGAAGCAGTGGCAGGGCGAGTGGTACCTCGACCTCACCGTCGCGGGCGGCCACGCCGCCGTCATCGGCGGCCCGCAGTCCGGCAAGACCACCCTGCTGCGCACCCTGGTCCTCTCGCTCGCGCTGACCCACACCCCGCAGGAGGTCGGCGTCTACGGCCTCGACCTGGTCGGCGGCGGCCTCCAGGCCCTGTCCGGCCTGCCGCACGTCGGCGGGATCGCGGGGCGCGCCGACCGCGAGCGCGCCGCCCGTACCGTCGAAGAGGTACGCACCATGCTCGCCCTGCGCGAGGACCTCTTCCGCGAGCACGGCATCGACTCCGTCGAGCAGCTGCGCACCCTGCACGCGAGCGGCCGGCTGCCCCAGCTGGCCTCCGCCGAGATCGTCCTCGTCATCGACGGCTTCGGCGCGCTGCGCGACGACTTCGAGGAGCTCGACGACGCCGTCGTCGACATCCTCAAGCGCGGCGGCGGCTACGGCATCCACGTCGTCGCGGGCATGCTCCGCTGGAACGACGTGCGCATCGCCACCCAGTCGAACTTCGGCACCCGCGTCGAGCTGCGCCTCAACGACCCCGGCGAGTCCAGCATCGAGCGCAAGCTCGCCGAGACCCTGTCGCCCGACGAGCCCGGCCGCGTCCTCACCGACGGCAAGCTCTTCGCGCAGGTGGCCCTGCCCCGTACGGACGGCCTCCGCGACACCTCCGAGCTCGGCGCGGTGCTGGAGCGCACGGCCCGTACGATCCGCGCCACCTGGAGCGGCGACGCCGCCCAGCCGGTACGGGTGCTGCCGCACCTGCTGGAGCCGCACCTGCTGCCGGGCCCGGTCTCCGAGCCCAAGCGGGTGCCGATCGGCCTGGACCAGACCGCGCTGGCGCCCGTACTCCTCGACCTGTTCCAGCACGACCAGCACCTGCTGGTCATGGGCGACAGCGAGTGCGGCAAGACGAACCTGCTGAAGACGATCGCCGGCGGTCTCATCGACCGCTACGGCGAGGACGAGCTGGTCTTCGCCATCATGGACCCGCGGCGCAGCCTGCGCGGTGTGGTCCCGGAGGAGTTCAACGGCGGCTACGCCTACAACGCCAAGATGTGCGCCGGGCTGGCCGCGGGCATCGCCACCGAGCTGGAACGGCGCATGCCCGACGACAGCGCCCCCCTGGAGGACCTGGAGCCGGGCAGCTGGGGCGGCGGACCGCGGATCGTGGTCCTCGTCGACGACTACGACGTGCTCACCACCGCGGGGCAGACGCCGCTCGCCCCGTTCGTCCCGTACATCCCGTCGGCGGCGGACATCGGGCTGCACTTCGTCCTGACGCGCCGCGTCGCGGGCGCCTCGCGCGGGATGTACGAGCCGCTGGTGCAGGGCCTGCGCGAATCGGGGGCCTCGGCGGTCGTCATGGCGGGCGACCGGGGCGAGGGCCAGCTGTTCCCGGGGGTGTACGCCTCCCAGCAGCCCGCCGGCCGCGGTGTGCTCATCCGCCGGGGTCAGTCCAACCGCCTGATCCAGACCGTGTACACGCCCGAATAGCGCCCCGCGACCGCCCCTGCCCCCGCTCCCGCGACCACCCCTGCCCCCGCCCCGTCCCCCGTATATCGGACTGCGAAGGACCGTACGACCTCATGACCAAGGACGTCATAGCCCTCACCCCGAAGATGCCCGACCCGTGGGCGGTGCTCACGGGCCTCCTCTCCGGGGGCCCGGACAAGCTGGTGAACACGACGGGCGAGGGGGCGGTCGTACAGCTCTGCGACGAGCAGGGGCGGCCGCTGGTCTCGGTCGAGGCGCCGCTGCTGGTGCAGGTCGAGGGGGAAGCCGAGCGGCTGCTCGGCGCCACCGCGCCCCGGGTTCCGTACTGGTGGACGGAGGCCCGCGCCACCACCGGCGTCCCGGACGCCGAGCGCCTCGCGGGGACCTTCGCGGCCCGCCTCACCACCCTGGCAGGCGGGACCGCCTGGCCGCCGGAGGCGGCGCACAACCTGGGCGTGGTGCAGACCGACGGGGTCAGCGTCGCGCCGACGCCGGCCGCCGCGCAGCCCGCCGTCGACGTGCTGACCCACAGCGTCGCCGTGGTCATCATGGACCGCCCGGTCGTCGCCATGACGGCCTGGCTCTCCGACGCCTTCCGGGCCGCCGCGGCCGCCGAGCGGGGCCTGCAGGTCGTCACCCCGCCCGGGACGATGCTGTCCCCGGCGGTACTGGCGAACATGCCGGAGTGGCCGTCGCGGTGGGTCGTGCAGGACGGGCGGGAGGGCTATTACGACGGCCTCTCGGGCGCGGTGCTGCGCTGGCAGGAGGGCATGTTCGCCACCGTGGTGTCCGAGGACGCCACCGAGGACGACCCGCGGACCCAGGTCGCCGCCACCTACAAGGAGGCCGTGAACACGGCCGAGCGGCAGCTGGCCGTCACCTTCCGCACCATCCACCCCGCGGACGACCGGCTGGTCCTCGGCGGGGCCCTGGAGACGGTGTGGCGCGAGCTGACCGGCGAGCCCCCGGCGGGGTGGGGGACGGCCGAACCGGCCAACCTGCCCTGGTCCCCCGGCCGGCTGACCGATGTGGCGTTCTCGCGGGCCCCCGAGCCGACATGGTTCGTGGTGGTGGGCAGCCCCGGCCGGCCCGGCCTGGCCACGGTGCGGGTCAGCCGTACGAAGGCGGGCGTCGAGGAGGACGTGACGCTGGCGCTCGGCTACGGCGCCGGGGAGGAACTGCCGCTGGACGCGCTTCAGCGCACCGCGGAAGCGCTCGTTACGCGCCACCACCTCCAGTCCATGCTCGTACAGCTCCGCAAAGCACGCCGCGACCTGCTGGTGCCGCCGCGCTTCGAGGGGCCGGGCGTACCGCTGGCCTTCGTCCTGGGTGCGGAGGAGGTCCGGGGGATGCCGGACGACCGGGCCCGGCGTACGCCGCTGGCCGAACAGCCGGTGCGGCTGGGGCCGAAGACCCGCCCCGCCTACTACTACCCGCTGCCGGGGGACCCGTCGGACCTGTCGGGGTGGAGCGTCTTCGAGCAGCTGGTCAGGCATCTGAAGGGCGCGTGAAGAGCCCTGGTGGTTTGTCATGGGTGGGTCACAGGTGGCCCGTTGCTGGTTGCAGCAGCGATGTGAGTTGATGGAAACTGGACATACGTAAGAGCGTTCGAGAGTACGGGGGAGTGGGATGAAGTTCGACATGGGGACGCAGGTTCTGACGAACCTGATGTCCGGGTCACGTAATTCGAATACGGACCTGGGGTCGCTGATCAAGCAGCTGGTGGCTGCGGCGCAGCCGCTGGAGGGCAAGTTCCAGGGGCAGGGCAAGGTGGCGTTCGACTCGTTCAAGCTGCGTGCGGATGGCATCGCGAAGGAGCTGAACGCTTCGCTGGCGGCGATTCTCGGCGGTCAGTCGGGGATGGAGCAGGCGTTCGGGTCGGGTGACCAGGAGCAGGGTGAGAACGCGCGGCAGCAGCAGGGCGCGGCGAACTTCGACGGCGCCCGCTTCCGTGGCCGCTGAGCCCTGCTCGTCTTCTTCTGGGTCTTTTGAGTTGTCTTCGCGGGGAGTGTGGTTGTGATGGCGAGTGGGACGGATCGTCGGGCGTATGACCTGGGTGCCTCGACGGAGGTGCAGGGCGGTATCAAGGCGGTCATCGGTCAGCTGGAGCAGGTGATCGCGGCGCGTGAGGCGCAGGTGGCGGCGGCGATGACGGACTTCGCGGCGGATGGTGTGGCGGATGACTACCACGCCAAGGAGCTGCGGTGGAAGAACGCCTCGCAGGAGGTCAAGAACATCATCCAGCTGCTGAACACGACGCTGGAGAAGAACGACGTGACGGCGCAGCAGACGCTTCAGCGGGCGCGGGCCGCGGTCGACAAGATCGGCTGAACAGGCCGGTGACGTAGGTCAGTTGGTTGGTTGTACGGGGGGTCGTTGATGACGTCGTGGGACATTAAGCCGCAGGGTGTGCAGGGCCAGTTGAAGACCGTCGGCACGAACGCCGGCGAGCTCGAGACGGCCCTGAACGCCCTGCTCACCGCCATGTCGGAGGCGGCGCAGGCCGCGGGAACCGCCGTCCCTGGCTCTCAGGCGGAGACGAAACTGGCGGGCCCCGTTCCGGTCGGCCAGCCGCACCTCACGCAGAAGGCGCTGGGCCCGGTCGCGGCCGCGCTGGGCGAGTACCTGACTGTCCGCAAGCCGGAGTTCAAGTCGATGGCGGAGCGGATCGAGGCGTGCATCCTCGGCGCGGTGACGGCGACGAACGAGTACCTGGAAGGCGATCTCGACCAGGCCAAGGAGGCGCAGGACGCGGCCAAGTCCGTGAACCTTGAATTCCTGCGTGAGAAGACGGGGGCCAAGAAGTGAGCGGGAACGCGCCGGTCGACCCGGCTGAGGTGCCGGTCTTCACGGGCCATCTGCCGACCCTCGACGAGAAGGTGAAGGCGATCTCGTCGGGCGGGGCCGCCGTCTCGACGAAGGCGTCGGACGTCCACACCAGCTTCGGCGGGATCCAGGCGTTCTACCAGGCGCCTGAAGCCGACCAGCTGTTCGCGACGACGAAGCCGGTCTCCGACCTGGGCCTGAAGCTCAGCTCCGACATGTGCACGATCGCCGGCGCCCTCGGCACGTACTCCCGCGACGCCGCACCCATCATCAAGAAGCTCGAGAACCTCAAGCGGGAAGCGGAAACGTTCCGCGAGAAGACGGACAAGGACAAGAAGTGGCGTGAAGACGGCGATCTGATCGACGAGAACCTCGATCGCCGCAACGAGATAGCCGAGGTGTGGACCCAGTTCCAGGAAGTGGAACGGGCCGCCTACGCGAAGATCGTCGCCCTGGTCGGCGGCGCGCCGCTGAAGGTGAACGACGGCTCCAACGCCAAGGACATGTACGGCTACGACGCGGAGGCGTTGAAGCAGTCCAAGTCCCTGCCCTGGGGTGACGCGGTGGAGGAGTCCATCCCCGCGTGGCAGGTGTGGGAGCACGCCTGGGAGTTCGGCAAGGGCGTGATCGTCGACGGCGTGTGGGGCACCCTCAAGGGATTGGGCGGCCTCGTCGGACTTCAGGGCTGGGACACCTTCAAACAGTCCTGGACGGGTCTGGCCAAGCTGGGCACCGGTCTGGGGATCGCCATGATCCCGGGTGTGGGCCCGCTCTTCATGGCGGCCCCCGAGGACAAACTGCCCTCCTGGCTGCGCGACTCCCGCACGGCGATGAAGGAGACCGGCAAAGCGCTCCTGGCCTGGGACCAGTGGGGTTCCAACCCGTCCCGGGCTGCCGGTGCGGTCACCTTCAACGTCCTGACCACGGTCTTCACCGGCGGCGCGGGCGGCGCGGCCTCGGGCGCCGGCAAGGCGGGCGCGGTCGCGAAGGCGCTGTCCTTCGCGGGCAAGGCCGGCCGGGCGATCGACCCGATGACGTACATGTTCAAGGGCGCGGGCGCGGGCATCTCGAAGATCGGCGATGTCATGGCCAGCCTGAAGGGCATGGGCAAGATCGAGGCGCCGAACATCAACCTGGACGGCGCGGTCGCCCTGCCCGACGGCGCCGTGATGCTGCCCGACGGGGCGATCCACCTCCCCAACGGCACGGCGATCCCGGACGGCGCGATCAAGCTCCCGGACGGCAACATCAAGCTCCCCGAGGGCACCGCCACCCTGCCGCCGGGCACGGTCAAGCTGCCCTTCGACGACACCCCGGCGAAGTACGTCGACGGTGCCGGCAACCTGTACAAGGAAGACGGCAGCCTCTTCCAGCGCGGCGAGGAATCCCCGCCCGAGAAGACCCCGGGCGCAGGCGCGGACACCCCGCGCGTCGACGCCCCGAAGACGGACTCCCCGGCCACGGCCAAGGTCCCGGAACGCGAACTCGTCGGCGTCAGCGGCCGCGGCGGCGACATCCACCTCGGCAGCAACATCTCCGACCCGGTCCACGCGATGGACAACGGCGCACACGGCACGGGCGGCTTCGACAACACCCCCACGGGCCGCGCAGGCGACCACGGCACCCCCGGCGGCCACGCCCCGGACAACATGCCGCGCAACGACCTGAACCAGCCCACCGGCGGCTCCCACCCGGACACCCCGTCCACAGCCGGCACCCACCCGGACGGCCCGGGCTCAGGCGCCACCCACCCGGACGGCCCTGGTGCGGGCGGCACCCACAGCCCGCTGGGCGGCCACGGACCCGGCGGCTTCGACGACATCCCGGGCTTCGGTGACGACGCGGCCCGGGCGGGTGACGGGACGACCCCGGCGGGTGGTCACGACGGCCAGCCGACGCACCCCGGTTCCGGGCAGCAGATGACGCCCGAGCAGGTCAAGGCCAAGCAGGACGAGTTCATACAGAGGGCGAACGACCCCGACAAGAGCTGGTTCGACCAGTACTACCGGTCGGACGGGCACCGTCACAGCATCCACACCAAGATCGACGGCGTCGAGCTGCCGATCCTGGCCAAGGACAGCGACGGGGCCTGGATCTCCAAGAACAGCCTTCCGTCCCTCGGCTCCGAGACCAAGTTCGGCCGTGATCCATTCGTCCGCGACGAGGCCCATCCCGCGATCGACCACCTCGACGACGTCGCCAAGGACCGCAAGGCCTCGGTGGAACTCGCCAACGCCGAGCGCGCGCACAAGGCCTCGCCCACCGCCGATACGCTGGACGATCTGGCGAAAGCGCAGGAGCGTTTCGACACGCGCATGACCCCGCGGTGGGGCGAGAACACCTCCAACAACACCTCGTTCTCGGAGCGCCTGGGCGAGGACGCGGCGCGGCTGCACGTGGTCCCGGAGAAGTTCCCCGGTTCGGTGGAGCAGCCGCTGCCGAAGACGCCCAACGGCGCCAACATGTTCGACCAGCTGTACCGTCGTCCGGACGGCAAGCTGATGATCATCGAGGCGAAGGCGCCCTCTTCCGGCCTCCTCTGGCGCAAGGGCGTCGGTCCGGCCGAAGGCTTCATGGTGAAGCAGGGCACCGAGCCGTACCTGCGGACCATCATCGCCGAGATGGAACTCCGGCCGAATCTGAAGGTGACCGATGCCTCGGGCAAGGTATGGACGAACCAGGCCCTTGCCGATGAGCTCACGAGGGCCCTGGACGGCAAAAACCTGGAGTACGCCATGGTGAAGGCCACGGACGGCGGCAGTAAGTACGCTGGGGCCGTCCTCGAATTCTTCAAGATATGACAAAGGAGACAGCGTCCGTGATCGTGCCGCGCCAGGACTATCAGAAGGACGAGATGGCGGCGGTGGTTCCCGCCATGGAGGGGTCGCTGTCCTATTCGCTGGAGGAGTTCGAGACCTCGCACAACTCCAGGTCGGGCGCAGTCATGAGGTCGCTGAACGTCGCATTCGTCCGCTGTGTCGGGGACCCCGGTGCCGTCATGCTGGAGACCTGGGAGTCCTGGCTGCTGGCCATGCAGGTGCACTCGGCCGTCTTCGCCGCCGCCGCTCCTGACCGGGAAACGGTCACCTGCAAGATCCGCGAGGAGGAGCGCCACCTCGCCACCACCGGGCCGCAGACCTACCTCAACGCGAACACCTGGCTCAACGCCTTCTACCTCGCGATCATCTGCCGTGAAGCAGCCCGCCTCGACATGCTGGCCCGGATCCCGGTGTCTCTGCTGCGCGACTTCGGCGGAGCCCTGGACGAGTACACCTACGCCTGGGTGGAGACCCTCCAGAGCTTCTGGCTCCGCCGTGACGACCTGCGCACGCACCTGGTGCGCGCCGTGGACCTGAGCGCTCCCGAGCACGCCCGCGTCGTCGACGCGGAGACGATGACCAAGCTCCGGTACCCGCCGATCATGATGCTCTACCGCTACCTGCGCAACGACACCGCCGGCTTCAACGACGCCCTGGCCGACGCCGTCCGCTGGCACAAGGAGTACTGGACCGCCGACGAGGACCGCACCGAGAACATCCTGGGGATCGTGGCCCTCGCTCCGCTGGCGATCGCCTGCCTGGCCAAGGCCAACGGCATCCCGGTCGAGGTCGAGACCGACTACCTCCCCGAGGCCCTCCTCGACTTCGCCTGGCGCGGCGAGTTCGACGCGTAACGCGCAAACCCGCGGGCAGCACACACCTGACGCCACAACCCACGGAAGACACCCAAATGACCACCGCCGTCGCACGCCACGCATTCCGCACGGACGAGGTCGAGTCCGACTACCTTCCGCTCCGGCCCCTGGACCGTTCCTGGGTGGGAGAGTTCGACACGTGACCGCAAGCGTTCACCGACACGCCATACCGGGCGGCCCCGATGCCGAGCAGTTTGCCGAGCGGCTCGGCGAGCGGATGGCCCGGCGAATCGACAGTCTCGAAGAGTCAACCGGCGTGATCGATTTCGCGTTCAACTCCTCTCTTCTGGCTCTGCGCGCTCGCTGTGTCATCGACCCGCGGGCGGCGGCTGTGGAGACGTGGGAAGCCATGGTCAACGCGATGCAGCTGGGTTCGGCCCTGTTTGCCGTGACGGGTGTGAGCGAGGGTTCCGTCGAGTGCCGCATCAACCGCAAGCTGCGGACCCTTCCGGCGGTCGGCCCTCTGCCGCCGGCCGATGCGGGGAACTGGCTGACGGCATTCTGGCTGGCCGTCATCTGCCGTGACCAGACGCGGATGACACAGTTGTGCGAGATCCCCTTGGATCGACTGCGTTCCCCGGAGGGGCAGTACGACGAGTACGTCTACCACTGGGTGGATGTGCTGCAGACCTACTGGCTCCAGCGTCCGGGCCTCGTGGACAAGCTCATCGCCACGATCGAGGCCTCGAACCCCGAAGTGGTACGAGTCGCTCCACGCGACCTGCTGCAAGGCGTGCTCTATCCGCCGATCAACCTCTTCTACCACTTCGTGCGCAAAGACGAGGCAGGCTTCAGCCCCGCCCTGGCAGACGCACTGAAGCTGCACAAGGCCTACTGGACCCTCAACGAGGACCGGAAAGCCGACATCGACGGCACCATCGCCCTCGGCCCCCTCGCCATCGCCTGCCTGGCCCACGACGGCAAGATCCCGATCGAAGTCGAATCCGACTACCTCCCCAAACACCTCCTCCAGCGCAGCTGGGGCGGCGAGTTCCCCACGTGATCCCCCGCCACGCGATCCGCACGGACAACGCGGCCGAGGCCATGGCACCGGTCGCCGAGAGCGCCGAGGAGGCGCTGGCAGGGCTCGAGACGTCGGAGGACGACCGGGTGAACCAGCTGGCGCGGGTCCCCGTCTCGTTCCTCCGGGAGTCCGCGGCGGAGTTCGACGAGTACCCCTACGCCTGGATCGAGACGCTCCAGAACCGCTGGTTCGGCCGGCAGGAGACATGGGACACCTTGGTCCGCGCTGTCGACGGCACGGACCGCGCACATACGGATCGCGGACAAGGAGCTGATGCTGAAGATCCTGTATCCGCCGCTCAATCTCTTCCACCGCTATCTGAGCCAGGAGAGCGAGCTGTTCAACGAGGCGTTGGCCGAGGCTCTCACGTGGCACAAGGAGTACTGGGCCGCGATCGAGGCCCGGTCCCGGAGCGGTGAGGGTCTGGTCGCCCTCGGCCCGCTCGCCATCGCCTGTATGGCCCGTGACGCCGGCATGCCGATCGAGGTCGAGTCCGAGTACTTGCCGAAGGAGCCGAAGGAGTTGCTGGAGTTCGACTGGGCCAGCGAGGTGGACGCCTGACGGGTGCCCCCGAGCGGCCTCCCTCGCCCGGTGGGCCCGGCCTCCGTACCCGGAAATAGCAAAAGCCCCAGGTCACGGCGAGTGAGTCCTGGGGCTTCTACAGAGCCGCCTTCGGGATTCGAACCCGAGACCTACGCATTACGAGTGCGTTGCTCTGGCCAACTGAGCTAAGGCGGCACCGCTGGTCAGACAAGTATTCCCTCGAAGAGGTGCTCTCATCAGCAGCGGCGCCAAGTCTACAGGGTGTCGGAGGGTGCCCTGAAC
This sequence comes from Streptomyces sp. NBC_01546, assembly GCF_045208355.1. Classification (NCBI taxonomy): domain Bacteria; kingdom Bacillati; phylum Actinomycetota; class Actinomycetes; order Kitasatosporales; family Streptomycetaceae; genus Streptomyces; species Streptomyces sp. NBC_01546. The sequence continues at coordinate 4,478,240 of NZ_CP109379.1, read as the reverse complement.
CGGGTTCTGCGGGGTGGGAGGTACATCACATATTTGGACATATTTGTGGCCCCGGAGGGACCACAGGGGCCGGGCACTGGGAGCGGAGCGGCTTCAGCACTTCTTGCCGTCCGCCGGGACCTTGCCCTCCAGGAGGTACTGGTTGATCGAGGTGTCGATGCAGTCGCTGCCGCGGCCGTACGCCGTGTGGCCGTCGCCGTCGTACGTGAGGAGGGTGCCCGACTCGAGCTGGCCCGCCAGGGCCTGGGCCCACTTGTACGGGGTCGCGGGGTCGCGGGTGGTGCCGACCACCAGGATCGGCGCGGCGCCCTTCGCGGTCAGTGGCTTCGCCGTGCCCGTGGCCTTCGCCGGCCAGTACGTGCAGTTCAGCGAGGCCCAGGCAAAGCCCTCCCCGAAGACCGGGGAGGCCTTCTCGAAGGACGGCAGGGCGGACTCGACCGCATCCGGGCCGGTGAAGGCCGGGGGCTGGTCCAGGCAGTTGACGGCGGCGTTCGCGAACATCAGGTTGGGGTACTTGCCGTCCGGCTCGCGCTGGTAGTAGCTGTCGGCGAGGGCAAGCAGGGACGACCCGTCGCCGTCCATCGCCGCCGTCAGCGCCTCGCGCAGCTGCGGCCAGGCGCCCTCGTCGTACATCGCCTCGATCACCCCCGTCGTCGCGAGGGCCTCGCCCAGCGGGCGGTCCGCCTCCCCGGTCGGAACGGGCTGGGCGTCGACCTTGCGGAGGAACTCCTTGAGGCGCGCCGCCACCTGGTCCGGGCTGCCCTTGCCGAGCGGGCAGCCGGGCTGCTTCGCGCAGTCCTTCGCGAAGGCGGTGAAGGCCGTCTCGAAGCCCGCCGTCTGGTCCCGGTTCAGGTCGACCGCCGGGCGGGCGGGATCCATCGCGCCGTCCAGGACCAGCCGGCCGACCCGGCCCGGGAAGAGATCCGCGTACGTGGCCCCCAGGAAGGTGCCGTACGAGGCGCCGACGTACGTGAGCTTCTCGTCACCGAGCACCGCGCGCAGCAGGTCCATGTCGCGGGCCGCGTCGACGGTCGAAACGTGCGGCAGGATCCGCTGCGAGCGCGCCTGGCAGCCGGCGGCGAACTCCTTGAAGGCCGCCACCAGCTGGGCCCGCTCGGCCGCGTCGTCCGGCGTCTGGTCCACCTGTGTGTACTTGTCCATCGCCGGGCCGGTGAGGCACTCGACGGGGCTGCTGCGGTCCACCCCGCGCGGGTCGAAGGAGACCATGTCGTACCGGGCGCGGACGGGCGCGGGATAGCCGATCCCCGCGTACGCCTGGAGGTACCCGATGCCGGATCCGCCCGGGCCGCCCGGGTTGACCACCAGGGAACCGAGCCGCTTGCCCGGACCGGTGGCCTGGCGGCGGGCCACCGCGATGTCGACGTCCTGGCCGGAGCCGGCGTTCGCGTAGTCCAGCGGGGCCTTCATGGTCGAGCACTGGAACCCGGGGACACCGCAGTCGCGCCAGCTCAGCTTCTGCTCGTAGTACGGGCGCAGCGCCGCCGGATCGGAGGATGCGGACGCCCGGGGCTCCGCCGACTCGCCGGAGGTGCATCCGGCGAGCAGCAGCCCGGCGGCTGCGATCACGGTCCCGGTGGTACGCAGCAGGCGCCTGGTGTCCATCCCCGGAGCCTACGTCCTGTCGGCGGAGGGCAGGCCGCGGCCCTGCACCGGGCGGCCCCGCGCCATTCGCGGCCCGTACCGGGCGGGGCACGGACCGGGCTCGGAGCGGGCATGGACGGGGCCTGTCCCGGCTCAGGCGGCCGGTCCGCCCGTACGGGTGAGCCGGTCAACCGGAAGTGGACGTCTGGGCCGGTACCGGTCAGCCCGCGCGCAGGGACATCGTCATCGCCTCGACCGCGAGCAGGGGGGCCACATTGCGGTCCAGGGCCTCCCGGCAGGCGATGATCGCCTCGATCCGGCGCAGGGTCCGCTCGGGACCCGAGGCGCGGGCGATCCGGTCGAGGTCCTGCCGTATCTCCTCATTGGCGATGGCCACGGACGAGCCGAGCTGCAGGGCCAGCACGTCCCGGTAGAAGCCGGTGAGGTCGGTCAGCGCCAGGTCCAGGCTGTCGCGCTGGGTCCGGGTGCGGCGGCGCTTCTGCCGGTCCTCCAGCTCCTTCATCACACCCGCCGTGCCGCGCGGCATCCGGCTGCCGGCGCCCGCCTGGGCGCCGAGCGCGGCCCTCAGCTCCTCGGTCTCCTTGGTGTCGACCTCCTCCGCGACCTGCTTGGCGTCCTCGGCGGCGGCGTCGACGAGCTCCTGCGCCGCCTTGAGGCAGCCGCCCACGTCATCGACGCGGAGCGGGAGCTTCAGCACGGTGGCGCGGCGGGAGCGGGCGGCCTCGTCGGTCGCGAGCCTGCGGGCCCGGCCGATGTGCCCCTGGGTCGCGCGGGCGGCGGCCGCGGCGACGGAAGGCTCGATGCCGTCGCGCCGGACCAGCACCTCGGCCACGGCGTGGACCGGTGGGGTGCGCAGGGTCAGGTGCCGGCAGCGGGAGCGGATCGTGGGCAGCACGTCCTCCAGCGAGGGAGCGCACAGAAGCCACACCGTCCGCGGAGCGGGCTCTTCCACGGCCTTGAGGATCACGTTGCCCGCACCCTCGGTGAGCCGGTCGGCATCCTCCAGGACGATGACCTGCCAGCGGCCCACGGCCGGGGAAAGCTGTGCCCGGCGCACCAGTTCGCGGGTCTCCTTCACACCGATCGACAGCAGATCGGTCCGGACGATCTCCACATCCGAATGCGTGCCGATCACGGTGGTGTGGCAGCCGTCGCAGAACCCGCAGCCCGGCTCGCCCCCGAGGGCGCGGTCCGGGCTGGTGCACTGCAAGGCGGCCGCGAAGGCCCGGGCGACGGTGGACCGCCCCGAGCCGGGCGGCCCGGTGAACAGCCAGGCGTGGGTCATCTTGGACGCGGCGGGCGGCGCCGTCCCGTCCGTGATCGCCGTGACCAGGGCGTCGGCATCGCGGGCGGCGGCGGCGAGCTGCTTCTGGACCCGCTCCTGTCCCACCAGGTCGTCCCATACGGGCATCCCGCCCACCACCTTTCACTTCACTCTGCGTGCACCCATTGTGGCGCGCGGCACTGACAATCCGGTCCCGCCCAGGTCAGCGCCCGCGGCGCGGGCCCCGCTCACCGTCGTCGCCGTACTCGTCGTCCCGGTGGCGGCCCAGCAGTTCGTCCGCCAGCGTCGGCAGATCGTCCAGCGGGGTCTCCTCGGCCCAGTCCGAACGCGGCCTACGGGGGCGGCCGTCGTCGCCGAGGAGCGGGAGCTCCCGCGTCCGGTCCTCGCCGGGGGCGCCGGCGCTGCCGGAGTCCCGGAAGATGCCGGGCGGCACCCGGTCGGCCGGGTTCTCCTCGGTGCGCCGCGCCGTGGGCCGCGAGGCCTGCGGGCGTACGGGGGGCAGTACGGCCGTCTCGTCGGTCGGCCGCACCGGCGGCTTCGTCGTGTCGACCTTCGGGACGGGGACGGTCTGCGTGATGTCGTCGGGCTGGACGACCCGCCTGAGCGCCGGGGTCTCGAGCGTGACGGCGTCGTCCGGATGCGGACCGTCCGCCTCCGGAGCAGGAGCAACCGGAGCAGCCGGAGCCGGTTCGGCAGGAGCAGGAGCAGCCGGAGCCGCAGCCGGAGCCGGAGCCGCAGCCGGAGCCGGAGCCGCAGCAGCCGCCGAAGCCGCCGCGGCAGCCGACGCCTGGGCCGCCGCCTCGGCAGCCGCTGCCGCCGCCAGCCGACGCGCTTCCTCGGCCTTCAGCAGGGCCTCCTCGGCCCGCCGCTGCTTCTCCAGCCGCCGCTCCTCGGCTTCGGCCCGCAGCCGGCCCTCCTCCTCGGTCTGCCGGCGCAGCCGTTCTTGCTCGGCCGCCCGTGCCTTCTCCTCGGCCTCCGCGCGCAGCCGCTCGGCCTCGGCCCGGGCCCGGGCCTCCTCCTCGGCGCGGATCCGCTCCTCCTCCGCCTTGCGGGCGGCCTCCGCCTCGGCCTTGATCCGGGCCGCCTCGGCCTCACGCGCGAGGCGGGCCTCCTCCTCGGCCTTCAGCCGGGCTTCCTCCGCCTTGCGCGCGGCCTCCGCCTCCGCCTTGCGCCGGGTCTCCTCCTCGGCGAGGCGCCGGGCCTCCGCCTGGGCGGCCACCTCGGCCTCGGAGAGCGGGAGCATCCGGTCCAGCCGGTGCCGTACGACGGTGGTCACCGAGTCCGGGTCCTGGCCCGCGTCGACCACCAGGTAGCGGCCTGGGTCGGAGGCGGCCAGGGTCAGGAATCCGGACCGCACCCGCTGGTGGAACTCCGCCGGCTCCGATTCCAGCCGGTCCGGAGCCTCCGTGAACCGCTCGCGCGCCGCCTCCGGCGATACGTCGAGCAGCACGGTCAGGTTCGGGACGAGCCCGCCGGTGGCCCAGCGCGAGATCCGGGCGATCTCGGTCGGGGAGAGGTCGCGGCCCGCGCCCTGGTAGGCCACGGAGGAGTCGATGTAGCGGTCCGAGATGACCACCGCGCCGCGCTCCAGGGCCGGGCGCACCACCGTGTCCACGTGCTCCGCGCGGTCGGCGGCGTACAGCAGTGCCTCAGCACGGTTCGACAGCCCGGCCGAGGAGATGTCGAGCAGGATCGAGCGGAGCCGCTTGCCGACCGGGGTGGCCCCCGGCTCGCGGGTCACGACGACCTCGTGGCCCTTGCCCCGTATCCAGTCGGCCAGCGCCTCGACCTGGGTGGACTTGCCGGCTCCGTCGCCGCCCTCCAGGGCGATGAAGAACCCGGTGCCGGACGGCGCCTGCACCGGCTCCCCGCCGCGCAGCGCCTCGCGCAGGTCGCGCCGCAGGGGGACGCCGCCGCGGTCGTCGGCCTTGGCCAGGACCACGGCCGCGACCGGCAGCAGCAGCGCGCCGACCAGCATCAGGGTGAAGGCGGCGCCGCCGTGTGCGAAGACGACCTCGCCCCCGCCCAGCCGGTGCGGCCCGATCAGCGCGGCCAGCACCGGGGCGACGACGGCCCCGAGCGCCACGGCCACCCGTACGACCGCGTGCAGGTGCTCGGTGACCCGGGCCCGGCGGAATTCTTCGGTCTCCTGGTCCAGCAGGGTGTGGCCGGTGTTGGCGGCGACGCCCGCGGCGGTGCCGGCGAGCAGCGACAGGAACAGCACGGTCGCCGTGTCGGGGACCAGTCCGGTCAGCAGCAGCGCGAGCCCGGCCACCGCTATGGCGAGGGCCAGCAGGCGGCGCCGGGACAGGGCGGGCAGCACCTTGCCGGCCTGGGTGGCCCGGATGCCGGCGGCGGTGCCGCCGACCAGCGCGAGGACGAGCAGCGCGAAGGCCGCCGGGCCTCCGCCGAGGTCGAGGGCGTGCAGTACGGCCACGGCCACGGCGCAGGACACCGCTCCGGCGACCGCCGCGCAGGCCAGGACCAGCAGCGGGATGACTCCGGTACGGCCCTTGTCGGGCCGGTCGCCGGTCTTGGGGGCACGCAGGCCCTCCAGCGGCGAACGGGGCCGCGGGGTCTTCGCCCCCGGCAGCACCAGCGGCAGCAGCAGCGACACGGACGCCGCGAAGAGGCCGGAGGCCACGTACGAGCCGAGCGCGGCCTGGTTCGCGGCGAACCAGTCGACGCCGAGCCCGAGGGCCTTGCCGACCAGGGTGGCGGCGAGCAGCGCGGCCGCGGCGATCGGGAGCGCCGCGAAGGAAGTACGCAGGGTCAGCCGCCGCAGCGCGTCCAGGTGGTCCGGCAGCGGCCGTACGGTCGCTCCCTCCGGCGGCGGCACGGGCAGCAGGGCGGGAGCGGCGCTCTCCTTGGCCAGGGTCCACAGCCGCTCGGCGGCGCCGGCGACGAAGACGGTGGCCAGCAGCGCGGTGAGGGCGTGGGCCGGGATCCAGTCGAGCCACAGCGGGGCGACGACGAAGAGCCCGAGCCGGACCCCGTCGGCGCCGATCATCGTCCAGCGGCGGTCCAGCTTGCCGCCTGGGGCGAGCAGACCGGAGAGCGGGCCCAGCAGGACCGCGCCGAAGGACAGGGTGGCGAGGATCCGGACCCCGAAGACGACGGCCACGGCGAGGGCCGCGCCCCGGTAGCCGCCGCCGAAGGCTCCTTCGGAGACGGCTGCCTGAAGGGCCAGCAGCACCAGCACCAGCAGGGCGAGGGCATCACCGATGCCGCTCACCAGCTGGGCGCTCCACAGCCGGCGCAGCCTGGGGGTGCGCAGCAGTGCGCGCACCGCACGCTCGCGGGAATCCGCGGCTAGGGCTTCGTCGTAGGTGGGGTTCGCCGGGGCGGTCACGACCGTTGGCTGCTCGGCTCGCGTCATCCGCCCAGCCTATCCGCTGCGCTTGGCCGTTGCGGAGGCCTGTGGACAAGGTCCGGTGTGACCCCGGCCCCACCTCTCCGGGGCTCCGCCCCGCCCCCGCACCCCGGGGAGGGGTTCGGGGGCCGGGTGCGGAGGCTACTCGTCCGCCGCCGGGGCGGCCGCAGCCTTCTTCGCGACCGTCTTCTTGGCCGTGGTCTTCTTCGCCGCGGTCGTCGTCTTCTTGGCCGCCGTCGTCTTCTTCGCGGCAGCGGCCTTCGTCGCCGTCGCCTTCTTCGCCGGGGCCTTCTTGGCGGGGGCCTTCTTCGCCGTCTTCTTGGCCGGGGCCTTCGCCCGCTTCTCCGCGAGCAGCTCGTAGCCCCGCTCCGGCGTGATCGTCTCGACGTCGTCGTCCCGCCGCAGCGTCGCGTTCGTCTCGCCGTCCGTCACGTACGGCCCGAAGCGGCCGTCCTTGACCACCACCGGCTTCTCGCTGACCGGGTCCGTGCCCAGCTCCTTCAGCGGCGGCTTGGCCGCGGCCCGGCCCCGCTGCTTGGGCTGCGCGTAGATGGCCAGCGCCTCGTCCAGCGTGATCGAGAACAGCTGGTCCTCGGTCTCCAGCGACCGCGAGTCCGTGCCCTTCTTCAGGTACGGGCCGTAGCGGCCGTTCTGGGCCGTGATCTCCACGCCCTCCGCGTCCGCGCCGACCACCCGCGGCAGCGACATCAGCTTCAGCGCGTCGTCGAGCGTGACCGTGTCCAGGGACATCGACTTGAAGAGCGAGGCCGTCCGCGGCTTGACCGCGTTCTTGCCCGTCTTCGGCGTGCCCTCGGGAAGGATCTCCGTCACGTACGGCCCGTAGCGACCGTCCTTGGCGACGATTTCGTTCCCGCTGACCGGGTCCTTGCCGAGCTCGAACTCGCCGCTCGGCTTGGCGAACAGCTCCTCCGCGTACTCGACCGTCAGCTCGTCCGGAGCCATGTCGTCCGGTACGTCGGCCCGCTGGTGGCCTTCCGCGTCCTTCTCGCCCCGCTCGACGTACGGCCCGTAGCGGCCGACCCGCAGCACGATGCCCTCGCCGACCGGGAAGGAGGAGATCTCCCGGGCGTCGATCGCGCCCAGGTCCGTGACCAGCTCCTTCAGACCGCCGAGGTGGTCACCGTCGGCGGGCACGACCTCGGTCGCGTCCTCCGAGCCGAAGTAGAACCGCTTCAGCCACGGCACGGACTGGGCCTCGCCCCGCGCGATGCGGTCGAGGTCGTCCTCCATCTTCGCGGTGAAGTCGTAGTCGACCAGCCGGCCGAAGTGCGTCTCCAGGAGGTTCACCACGGCGAACGACAGGAAGGACGGCACGAGCGCCGTGCCCTTCTTGAAGACGTAGCCGCGGTCGAGGATCGTGCCGATGATCGACGCGTACGTCGACGGGCGGCCGATCTCGCGCTCTTCCAGCTCCTTGACCAGCGAGGCCTCGGTGTAGCGGGCCGGCGGCTTGGTCGAGTGGCCGTCCGCCGTGATCTCCTCGGCGGCGAGCGCGTCGCCCTCCGCGACCTGCGGCAGGCGCTTCTCGCGGTCGTCGAGCTCGGCGTTCGGGTCGTCCGCGCCCTCCACATAGGCCTTCATGAAGCCGTGGAAGGTGATCGTCTTGCCGGAGGCGGTGAACTCGGCGTCCCGACCGTCGCTCGCCCGGCCGCCGATCTTCACGGTGACGCTGTTGCCGACCGCGTCCTTCATCTGGGAGGCGACGGTCCGCTTCCAGATCAGCTCGTACAGGCGGAACTGGTCACCCGTCAGGCCCGTCTCGGCCGGAGTGCGGAAACGATCACCCGAAGGCCGGATCGCCTCGTGCGCCTCCTGGGCGTTCTTGACCTTGCCCGCGTAGACGCGCGGCTTCTCCGGCAGGTAGTCGGCCCCGTAGAGCTGCGTGACCTGTGCCCGCGCCGCCGACACCGCGGTGTCGGAGAGCGTCGTGGAGTCCGTACGCATATAGGTGATGAAGCCGTTCTCGTACAGCTTCTGGGCCACCTGCATGGTCGCCTTCGCACCGAAGCCCAGCTTGCGCGAGGCCTCCTGCTGGAGCGTCGTCGTACGGAACGGCGCGTACGGGGAGCGGCGGTACGGCTTGGACTCGACCGAGCGGACGGCGAACGAGGTGTCCGCCAGCGCGGCGGCGAGCGACCGGGCGTTCGCCTCGTCGAGGTGCAGCACCTCGCTCTTGAGCTGCCCGTTCGAGCCGAAGTCGCGGCCCTGCGCGACGCGCTTGCCGTCCACCGTGTTCAGGCGGGCGACCAGCGTCGAGGGGTCGGAGGCGTCACCGGTGCGGCCGGTGCCGAAGGTGCCGGTCAGGTCCCAGTACTCGGCGGAGCGGAAGGCGATGCGCTCGCGCTCCCGCTCGACGACCATGCGGGTGGCCACCGACTGGACGCGCCCGGCCGACAGCCGCGGCATGACCTTCTTCCACAGGACCGGCGAGACCTCGTAGCCGTAGAGGCGGTCGAGGATGCGGCGGGTCTCCTGGGCGTCGACCATGCGCTGGTTCAGCTCGCGCGGGTTGGCGACGGCGTCGCGGATCGCGTCCTTGGTGATCTCGTGGAAGACCATCCGGTGGACGGGGACCTTGGGCTTGAGGACTTCCTGCAGGTGCCACGCGATGGCTTCGCCCTCGCGGTCCTCATCGGTGGCGAGGAAGAGCTCGTCGGACTCGGCCAGCAGGTCCTTCAGCTTGCGGACCTGCGCCTTCTTGTCCGCGTTGACGACGTAGATCGGCGCGAAGTCGTGCTCGACGTCCACGCCGAGGCGGCGGACCTCGCCGGTGTACTTGTCGGGAACCTCGGCCGCGCCGTTCGGGAGGTCGCGAATGTGCCCGACGCTCGCCTCGACGACGTATCCCGGGCCGAGGTAGCCCTTGATCGTCTTCGCCTTGGCAGGGGACTCGACAATGACGAGTCGGCGGCCGCCCTTTGCGGTCTCGCTAGTCGGGGACAACTTGGCTCTTCTCTCCGGTCGGCACTCGGTCGCAGTACGGCGACGCTGCGGAGTGTGACGGTACAACCCGCCCCCGTGTCAAACGGCACAAGCCCGCAACGGCCACTCGAACGGTAACCCGACAAGTGCCATTTCTGCCGCCCGGATGCCGCGCCGGGCCCCTTCCGGTCACCGGGCCGAGTGTCCGGGGGGCCGTCTGGCCCCGCCCCCGCACCCGCTCTCACGTCGGCTTTCGCGGCCGGATCAGACCGGCCGGGGCCCGTGTCAGAGCCTGGTGAGACACCACGCCCCGAGGGCCAGCGACACCCCGCCGGCGAGCAGTGCCAGCGGCACGGCCACGACGGGGCGCACGCCCTCGGCCACCGGCGCGCCGCGCAGGGCGCGCGCCCCCGTCCAGGCCAGCAGAGCGGCCCCGAACAGCAGGAACACCGCACCCGCGAAGATCGCCGGGCCGCTTTCCATGCCGCTCTCCCTACCCCTGGGCCGCTCCCGGGATCCCCCCGGATCCCGCTCCGCGAGAGCCTCCCAGCCGTTTGGGTACGGCGGGCGAACCCAGGGTTACATCCCGGGTTCGGCTACTGCCCGGGGCCCGTGACGGGCTCCAGGAAGCCCTGCTCGACCAGCATCCGGATCGCCTCCGGGGTCCGGTCCCGCAGGACGATCGGATCCTCCTGCACCAGGTGCGCGATCGCGTCCAGGATCCGGCCCGCACTCAGTGAGCCGTCACACACTCCGGCGAAGCCCGCTCCGACCGTGTCGACCTTGGTCGCGCGGCGCATTCCGCGGTTCTGCCGCAGCACGACGTGCTCCGGGTCCTCCGCGCCGGGCGCGCCGACCTGCTCCTGCACCACCTCTCCGGCCAGCAGGAAGTAGCCCTCCAGCAGAGCCGCGTCATCGTGTTCGCGCAGGTAGTCCTGCCGGGCGAAGTGGGCCAGGACGGTCTCGCCGAGCGGCTGCTCCACCGAGTGCGGCCACTCCTCCACCACGATCGAGGGCTCGGCCTCGTCCGTCCGGCGCAAGGTGATCCACCCGAAGCCGACGGACTTCGTCTTGCGGGCCTCGAACTCGTCCAGCCAGTCCTCGTACCGCCGCGCGTACTCGGCGGGGTCGGTGCGGTGGTCGCCCGCGTCGCGCAGCCACAGCTCGGCGTACTGCGTCACGTCCTGCACGTCACGCTGCACGATCCACGCGTCGCAGCCGCGCGGCACCCAGGAGCGGACCCGGTCGTGCCAGTCCTCGCCCTCCACGTGCTGCCAGTTCCCCAGGAACTGCGCGTACCCGCCGGGGTTGAGGTGCGCGCCGGCCTCCTGGACCAGGGTCCGGCACAGGTCGTCGCCGCCCATGCCGCCGTCCCGGTACGTGAGGCGGGCGCCGGGCGAGATCACGAACGGCGGGTTGGACACGATCAGGTCGTACGTCGCGTCCCCGACCGGCTCGAAGAGCGACCCGGTGACCAGTTCGGCCTCCGGGGCGCCGGACAGCGCCAGCGTCAGCCGGGTGAATTCCAGTGCCCGGGGGTTGACGTCGGTGGCCGTGACCCGGGTGGCGTGCTGCGCCGCGTGCAGCGCCTGGATGCCCGATCCGGTGCCGAGGTCGAGGGCGGAACCCACCGGGATGCGGACGGTGATCCCGGCCAGGGTGGTGGACGCGCCGCCGACCCCGAGGACCACCCCCTCCTCCCGGCTGCCGATCCCGCCGGCCCCGCCGACGGCGCAGCCGAGGTCTGAGACGATGAACCAGTCCTCGCCGTCCGGACCGCCGTACGGGCGCACGTCGACGGTGGCGTGCACCTCGTCGCCCTCCCGCCGCAGCCAGCCGTCGGCGAGGGCCGCCTCGACGGGCAGCGCGCCCGCGGCGTGCACGTACGGGACGGGCTGCTGGAGCAGGAACAGCCGGACCAGCGTGGCGAGCGGGCCGTCGCCGCCGACGCGGGTGGCGCGCAGGGCGGGGACCGTCTCGCTGCGGGCGAGCGCGGCGTAGGCGGGGGCGCCGAGCAGGTCGAGCAGCCCGTCGGCGGTGAAGCCGGCGGCCAGCAGTGCGGTGCGCAGCTCGGCGGTGTGGTCGGGCGAGGGAAGGCTGGTGGTACTCACCCCACCATTGTGGCCGCTGGGGCGGACAATGCGTGCGCCCGCGCTGGCGTCGGCGCGGGCATCGCCGCGGGCATCGGCGCGACGTGCCCTGGCCGGGCGTGCGACGGGGCGGCCGGGCCCCCTTCCGGGACACGGCCGCCCCGGCCGCCGTCAGCTCACCGCCGTCGTCAGCTCACCGGCTCACCGGGTTACTTGGGCGACGGCGAGGGCGCCGCGACCTGGCAGCCCTTCTGGGTGTTCATCGCCTTGTCCAGGCCGCCCGCGTTGAGCTGGGCGAGTGCGTCCTTGCCGCCCTTCGTGGCCTCCTGAAGGCCGCCCGCGAGCTCCTTGAGGCCCTCGGCGAACTTCGTCTGGTCCTTGACGTCGAGGGCGTCCATCTTGGCCTTCAGGTCGGCGTAGCCCTTGGAGGTCTCCTCGAAGCCCTTGGCCGCCGCGTCCAGGGTGGCCTGGCCGTTCTTGACCGGCGGAACTCCCGCCTGCTGCAGCGCGGTCCCCATGGTCTTGTACGACTCGGACATGGTCGCGAACGCCGCCGAGTCGGTCTTCTGGACCTCCTCGGGCTTGCTGCTCTCCGTCGCCACGCGCTTGATCTCGGCGTTGGCCGACTCGACCTTGTTGAGTTCGGGCTGCCACTGGTCACAGACCTTCTTGGCCCAGGCGTCGGCCTTCTTGTCGCCGTCGTCCCCACCGCAGCCGGACAGCACGAGCATCAGTGCCGCACCGCCCGACAATGCGGCCGCAAACTTCTTGTTCACCGGATTGGTCCCTTCGAAGGCTCTCGGCCCGGAAGATACACGGCCGCCATCCGGGGACGCACAAAGGCGGACAGACGGCGCGTCAGTCCGCGCCGCCTGTCCGCCCTTCGGGCGTACGGCCGGCCCTGCCCGGCCCTGCCCCTGCCGCTGTCGTGCCTCGGGTCAGGAGACCGTCGCGGGGTCGGCCGGCTGGCCCACCCGCTCGGCGGCTCCGCCCTCGGTCTCGTCGCCGACGGCGATGCCGCGGCGCTTGGAGATGTACACCGCGCCGACGATGACGCCGATCGCGAGGACCGCGACGACCGCCCGTACGGTCGGACTGGCGTCCGCGCCGTAGCTGAACTGCACGACGGCCGGGGCGATGAGCAGCGCCACCAGGTTCATGACCTTGAGCAGCGGGTTGATGGCCGGACCGGCGGTGTCCTTGAACGGGTCGCCGACCGTGTCGCCGATGACGACCGCCGCGTGGGCCTCGCTGCCCTTGCCGCCGTGGTGGCCGTCCTCGACGAGCTTCTTCGCGTTGTCCCACGCGCCGCCGGAGTTGGCGAGGAAGACCGCCATGAGCGTGCCCGTGCCGATGGCGCCCGCGAGGAAGGAGCCGAGGGCGCCGACACCGAGGGAGAAGCCCACGGCGATCGGGGTGAGGACGGCGAGCAGGCCGGGCGTGGCGAGCTCGCGCAGCGCGTCCTTGGTGCAGATGTCCACGACGCGCCCGTACTCGGGCTTCTCGGAGTAGTCCATGATCCCGGGGTGCTCGCGGAACTGGCGGCGCACCTCGTAGACCACGGCGCCCGCGGAGCGGGCGACCGCGTTGATGGCCAGGCCCGAGAACAGGAACACGACCGCCGCGCCCAGGATCAGCCCCACGAGGTTGTTGGGCTGCGCGATGTCCAGGCTGAGGTTCATCTCCCCGGCCTTGGCTCCGACTTCCCTGACCGCGGTGGCGATCGCGTCGTTGTACGAGCCGAACAGCGCGGCCGCGGCGAGCACGGCCGTGGCGATGGCGATGCCCTTGGTGATGGCCTTGGTGGTGTTGCCCACCGCGTCCAGGTCGGTCAGCACCTGCGCCCCGGCGCCCTCGACGTCGCCGGACATCTCGGCGATGCCCTGAGCGTTGTCGGAGACGGGCCCGAAGGTGTCCATGGCGACGATGACGCCGACGGTGGTGAGCAGGCCGGTGCCGGCCAGGGCCACCGCGAAGAGCGCGAGCAGGATCGACGTACCGCCGAGCAGGAACGCCCCGTAGACGCCGAGGCCGATCAGCAGCGCCGTGTAGACCGCGGATTCCAGGCCGACCGAGATGCCGGCGAGGATGACGGTGGCCGCTCCCGTGAGGGAGGACTTGCCGATGTCCCGGACGGGACGGCGGTTGGTCTCGGTGAAGTAGCCGGTCAGCTGCTGGATCAGGGCCGCGAGGACGATGCCGATCGCCACGGATACGACGGCCAGCACGCGCGGGTCGCCGGAGTGGTTCAGGATCGCGGCGCTCTCGACGCCCTCCAGCTCCTTGTAGGTGGCCGGCAGGTAGGCGTAGACGGCGATCGCGACCAGCACCAGGGAGATCACGGCGGAGATGAAGAAGCCGCGGTTGATGGCGGTCATGCCGCTGCGGTCGCTGCGGCGCGGGGAGACCGCGAAGATGCCGATCATGGCCGTGATCACGCCGATCGCGGGGACGATCAGCGGGAAGGCCAGGCCCAGGTCGCCGAAGGCGGCCTTGCCGAGGATCAGCGCGGCCACCAAGGTGACGGCGTACGACTCGAAGAGGTCGGCGGCCATTCCGGCGCAGTCGCCGACGTTGTCGCCCACGTTGTCGGCGATGGTCGCGGCATTGCGCGGGTCGTCCTCCGGAATGCCCTGCTCGACCTTGCCGACCAGGTCGGCGCCGACGTCGGCGGCCTTGGTGAAGATGCCGCCGCCGACACGCATGAACATCGCGATCAGCGCGGCGCCGAGCCCGAAGCCCTCCAGGACCTTGGGCGCGTCGGCCGCGTAGACCAGCACGACGCAGGAGGCGCCGAGCAGGCCGAGGCCGACGGTGAACATGCCGACCACGCCACCCGTACGGAAGGCGATTCTCATCGCCTTGTGGGAGACCTCGGTCAGGTCCTTGGCGGGCTCGCCCTCGGCGGGGGTGGCCTCGCGTGCGGCGGCGGCCACGCGGACGTTGGCGCGGACCGCGAGCCGCATGCCGATGTAGCCGGTGGCCGCCGAGAAGAGGGCGCCCACGAGGAAGAAGGCGGAACGTCCCGCCCGCTGTGACCAGGTGTCGGCGGGGAGCAGGAAGAGCAGGAAGAACACCACGACGGCGAAGACGCCGAGGGTGCGCAGCTGACGGCCCAGGTAGGCGTTGGCGCCCTCCTGAACCGCCGCGGCGATCTTCTTCATGCTGTCGGTTCCCTCGTCGGCGGCGAGCACCTGGCGGACCAGGATCTGCGCGACGACGAGCGCGGCCAGTGCCACGGCCGCGATGACGATCACGATGAGCCGATTCTCATCGGTGAGTACTGCGGCTGCCAGATCAGAGGTGCGATCCGGCGCGATAGGGGTGAAGAGCCCCGTCATTCGTCCTCCTTGACGTGATGAGCTCAAGATGTGGACGGATTGTAGGGAGCGCACCCTGATCAAAACAGTGCGCAGGAAACGGAATTGGCGTGCTCTCGCTCCTCAGCAATAGATCGCGTCACTCCATTACCCCCGAAAGAAGTAATGGGGCAAAGGCATTGACGCCCGGTCATTGATCTAGGGAAATGGAAAAGGCCCTGCTCAGCAGGGCCTTGATAAAGATCGGAAGATACGAAGGAATCCGCGCGCTGTGGATCTACGGCAGGTCGGAGCCCCCCGCGACGGGCCAGCTCATCCGGATGGTCCCGCCCGATTCCCCACTGGTCACCTCGACGTCGTCGACGAGCCCGCTGATCACGGCGAGGCCCATCTCGTCCTCGCCCTCGATGTCGGGGTCCAGGACGGCCGCGATGCCGGACACGGCATCGGCCGGGCCGCCGCCCGGTCCGGGAACCTCGTCGCCGACCTCGATGGAGAACACCTTCTCCTCCTCGGTCAGGACGACCCGGACGGGCGCGGTCAGTCCGTTGCTGCGGTGCAGTCCGACGGCACGCGAGCAGGCCTCGCCCACGGCGAGGCGGACCTCGTCGAGGACGGCTTCCTCCACTCCGGCCCGGCGCGCCACGGCGGCCGCGACCAAGCGGGCCGTCCGGACGTGTTCGGGCTGGGCGCTGAAGCGCAGTTCAACTGTGGCCATGCGCGTCCCCCTCGGACTACGGGCGTGCCTGGACAGGGGCCCGGGCCATCAGCGGCCCGGTACCCCCGCTCTCCTCTTCGGCTCCCAGTCTTCGGGAGCCGTCAGTCGGTGGCGTTGACGGCGTCTTCCACGGAGGTGTGGATCGGGAACACCTTGGTCAGACCAGTGATGCGGAAGATCTTCAGGATGCGCTCCTGGTTGCACACCAGACGCAGCGAACCCTCGTGCGCGCGGACGCGCTTGAGGCCTCCCACGAGCACACCAAGTCCGGTGGAGTCGAGGAAGTCCACTCGCTCCATGTCGACAACCAGGTGGTAGCTGCCGTCGTTCACCAACTCGACCAACTGCTCGCGCAGCTTGGGCGCGGTATACACATCAATCTCGCCACCGACCTCTACGACCGTACGGTCGCCGACAGTGCGAGTCGACAGGGACAGGTCCACGGATCCTCCAGCACCTTGCTATCGAGCGGCGCCCCCCAGGGGCCTCCCCACCCGAAGGTAGGCGAGGGATTGGCTGCCGCGATGGCATTCAATCACTTACCGGCAGGCGCGCACGACGCCTTGGGACCATTGTCCCGCACGCCAGTGACACACTCGGTTCCAATGGCCAATACTCACCGTCCCGGTCGGCCCACGGCACCCGCGGACCCTCGACCCACCCCCGGCACGGTCCTCGACCGGCTGTCACGGGGGTCTTCCCGGGCTGCGCGCATCACCCATACGGAGCACTTGCCCCCTCGGGAGGGCCGTCATGCAGTCTGGCCCGACCGCATCCGAACGGATGTCGTAGCCGCAATTGAGGCAGCCGGGATCGGCCATCCGTGGGAACACCAGGCCGCGGCGGCCGAGCACGCCCTGGACGGCGAGTCCGTGGTCGTCGCCACCGGCACCGCCTCGGGCAAGTCGCTGGCCTATCTGGCGCCCGTGCTCTCCGCCCTCGCGGACGGCGCCGAGGCCCCGAACGGCAGGGGTGCCACCGCCCTGTACCTGGCCCCCACCAAGGCCCTGGCGGCCGATCAGCGGCGCGCCGTACGGGAACTGGCCGCCCCGCTCGGCAACGCCGTCCGCCCCGCCGTGTACGACGGCGACACGCCGGTAGAAGAACGCGAATGGGTGCGTCAGTACGCCAATTACGTCCTCACCAACCCCGACATGCTGCACCGCGGCATCCTCCCGGCCCACCCGCGCTGGTCCTCCTTCCTGAAGGCCCTGCGCTACGTCGTGATCGACGAGTGCCACACCTACCGCGGGGTCTTCGGCTCGCACGTGGCCCAGGTGCTGCGCCGGCTGCGGCGGCTGTGCGCCCGCTACGGCTCCGATCCGGTGTTCCTGCTGGCCTCGGCCACGGCCAGCGACCCGGCGGCGGCAGCCTCCCGGCTGACCGGAACCCGCGTGATCGAGATCACCGACGACGCCTCGCCGCGCGGCGAGGTGGTCTTCGCCCTCTGGGAGCCGCCGCTCCTCACCGAGCTGCGGGGCGAGAAGGGCGCGCCCGTACGCCGTACGGCCACGGCCGAGACCGCGGACCTGCTGACCGACCTGGTCCTCCAGGGGGTCCGTACGGTCGCCTTCGTGCGCTCCCGGCGCGGCGCCGAGCTGATCTCCGTGATCGCCCAGGAACGACTCTCCGAGGTGGACCGCTCGCTGGCCCGGCGGGTCGCCGCCTACCGGGGCGGCTACCTGCCCGAGGAGCGCCGGGCCCTGGAGCGGGCCCTGCACTCGGGCGAGCTGCTGGGCCTGGCCGCCACGACCGCCCTGGAGCTGGGCGTGGACGTCTCGGGCCTGGACGCCGTCCTGATCACCGGGTACCCGGGCACCAGGGCCTCCCTGTGGCAGCAGGCGGGCCGGGCCGGGCGCTCGGGCCAGGGCGCCCTGGCCGTGCTGATCGCCCGCGACGACCCGCTGGACACCTACCTCGTCCACCACCCCGAGGCGCTGTTCCGGCAGCCCGTGGAAGCCACCGTGCTGGACCCCGACAACCCGTACGTCCTCGCCCCCCACCTGTGCGCGGCCGCGGCGGAGCTCCCGCTGACCGATACGGACCTGGAGCTCTTCGGCCCGGCGACCAAGGACCTCCTCCCCCAGCTCGAAGCGGCGAAACTGCTCCGCCGGCGGGCCACGGCCTGGCACTGGACCCGCCGGGAGCGGGCCTCGGACCTGACCGACATCCGGGGCGGCGGCGGCCGCCCGGTGCAGATCGTCGAGGCCTCGACCGGGCGGCTGCTGGGCACGGTCGACGAGTCGGCCGCCCACACCGCCGTCCACGACGGGGCCGTCCACCTGCACCAGGGCCGCACGTATCTCGTGAAGCGCCTGGACCTCGAGGATTCGGTGGCCCTCGTGGAAGAGGCGAACCCGCCCTTCTCCACCACCGCCCGCGACACCACCTCCATCTCCGTCCTGGAGACCGAGACCGAGGTCCCCTGGGGCCCGGCCCGGCTCTGCTACGGCTCGGTCGAGGTCACCAACCAGGTCGTCTCCTACCTGCGCCGCAAGCTGATCACCGGCGAGGTGCTGGGCGAGACCAAGCTGGACCTGCCGCCCCGCACCCTGCGCACCCGGGCCGTGTGGTGGACGGTCACCGAGGACCAGCTCGACGAGGCCCGGATCAACCCGGAGATTCTCGGCGGCGCCCTGCACGCCGCCGAGCACGCCTCCATCGGCCTGCTCCCGCTGTTCGCCACCTGCGACCGCTGGGACATCGGCGGCGTCTCCGTGCCGCTGCATCCCGACACCC
Source organism: Streptomyces sp. NBC_01546 (assembly GCF_045208355.1). NCBI lineage: Bacteria > Bacillati > Actinomycetota > Actinomycetes > Kitasatosporales > Streptomycetaceae > Streptomyces > Streptomyces sp. NBC_01546. Next base: position 4,460,149 of record NZ_CP109379.1, on the reverse strand, counting down.
TCCTCCCCACGGTCTTCGTCTACGACGGCCACCCCGGCGGCGCCGGATTCGCGGAGCGGGCCTTCCACACGGCCCGCGCCTGGCTGACGGCGACCCGCGACGCCATCGCGGCCTGCGAATGCGAGGCCGGCTGCCCTTCCTGCATCCAGTCGCCCAAGTGCGGCAACGGCAACGACCCGCTCCACAAGCGCGGCGCCATCCGCCTCCTCACCCGCCTCCTGGCGCAATCCCCTCCCGAGGCGGACCCGCACGGGCCCGGATCGCCGGGGTGAAGGTCCCGGCCGCCGGGCGGGCCGTGACCTCCGCGACCTCGCCCCGGAGGCTGCAGGCGGCCAGGGCCGCGCCCTGCGCCCGGGCCACCCGCAGCGCCGCGGCACAGGCCGTCTCCGGCCCGTGGGCCCAGTACGCCGCCGCCGCGAGGGCCGCCAGGTCCGCGGCGGCCGCCGCCCGATGCCGGGCCACCACCGCCTGACCGAGCAGCAGCACACCGCCGAACACCGCCCCCAGCACCGTCGCCACCAGCACCGCCCACACGGTCGCCGAACCCCGGTCCCGGCTCACGGCGGCGGCTCCACGCTGTCCTCCGCCAGGGCCACCGCCTGCGCCCCGAGCCGTACCGGCAGTCCGCGCGGGCCCGGAGCCGGGGCCGCCACCCGTACCCGCCAGAGGTCTCCCTCCCGCTCCAGCTCCACTCGAGCCCCCGACGGCGCGGCCGCCCGGGCCGCCGCCACCGCCACCTCCGCGGGCTCCGACCGGGCCGCCGCCCGGGCGCCGGCCCGGGCCGCGTCCACACACCGGATCTGCGCGGCCGCCGCCATCAGCGCCCACACCAGCAGCGCGGCGAAGAGGACCAGAGCCGGAATCACCAGGGCCGCCTCCGCCGTCACATATCCCCGGTCTCCCCTTTTCCGCCCTGCTCCGGAGTCGCCCTCAGAACGGCACATCGAGTGCCTTCCCGATGGTCGACTGAAGGGCCGTGGAGACCACTTCACTCGTCACCACCTTGTACAGAACAGCGGCGAACGCACAGGCCGCGATCGTGCCCATGGCGTATTCCGAAGTGGACATCCCCGCATCGCCTCCGCGACCGCGCAGTGCCGTCCGCACACGAAACCAGATGATCCTCATGGCAACCTCCTGTTGATTTCCGTTGTTGATGCAAGTGGTTAATGTGACGTCAGGTGTTCGAGAGAAGGCCGGAGGCCATTCCGATCACCACCGGTGCGACCCCGATCGCCAGAAATGCGGGGAGGAAACACAGCCCCACCGGGGCCGTGATGAGCACCGCCGCCCGCTGCGCCCTCGCGCCCGCCTGCCGGCCCCGGTCCTCCCGGAGGGCCGACGCGAGCCGGGAGACCGGTTCCGATGCGGGAGCCCCCGTCCGGGCTGCCCGCTCCAGGCACTCCGCGAGGGCACGGGCGCCCGGTATCTCCGCCAACCTCCCCCACCCGGCTCCCGGTTCACCGCCGAGCCGCAGCTCCGCCCCGGCCCGCGCCAGCCGCTCGCCCACCGGGCCGCCCAGCGACTCCCCCACGACCTCGGCGGCCTCCACCGGACCGGCCCCGGCCGCCAGACACGCGGCCAACAGATCGGCGGCGAACGGAAGCTGACGCTCCACCTCCCGCGGATCCACCCCCGCCGGCGGGCGCGCCCTGGTCTGCCAGCGCCGCGCTCCGAGCGCCGCCAGACCACCGACGGCCACACCGGCCACACCGCCGACAAGCACCCAGCCCGCCAGCAGCGCCCCGGCCGGCGCGGCCCACCCGCCCGGGCGCCGCGCCGCGCAACCGGGCACGCCACACCGGCTCCCGCGGGCCCGGCCGCACCCCGAGCAGGAGCCCGATCCTGCGCCGGGCCCGCCGCTCCCGCAGCCGCGCCGCAAGCGCGGACACCGCAGTCAGCGCCGCCACCGCCAGACACAGCACGATCCCCAGCCTGTGGACCGCGAAACCGCCCATCACCGCTCCCCCATCCGTACGATCCGCCGGCACCACAGCAGCCCCAGCGCCTCCAGCAGTGCGCCCGCGACCAGGCAGCCCCACCCGATCGGGGTGTGCAGCAGCACGCGCAGCGGATCCGCACCCAGCCCGGTGCCGATCAGCAGGCCCACCAGGGGCAGCAGGGCGAGCACCACCGCCGTGGACCGCGCCCCCGCCAGCTGGGCCCGCAGCGACTCCTGCCGGTCCCGCTCGGCCCGCAGAGCGCCTTCCAGCCGGTCCAGCCCGGCGGCCAGGCCCGCACCGCCGTCCACCGAGACCCGCCAGCAGGCAGCCATCCCCGCCAGTCCCTCCGCGCCGGGCTCGCGGGCCGCCTGGCGCATCGCCCCCGGCACGTCCCCGCCGAACGCCGCGGCGGCCAGCACCCCTGCCTCCGCCGCCCCGGGACCACCGGGGCCGGGCGCCGTCCGCCGTATCGCGGCCGTCAGGGCCTGCCCGGGCTGGGCTCCCGCCCGCAGCTCCCCCACCACCGCACCGCACAGCGCCACGACCTCGGCTGCCCTCGCCGCCCGGGCCCGCTCCCGCGCCCGTGCCCGCAGCCACCGCCGCACCAGCGGCACCGCGGCGGCCCCGGCCAGCACGGGGATCACCGACCCGCCGAGCACCGCGACCAGCAGCCCGGCCCCGAGGCCGGCCCACTCCCGCCACCGCGCCGACCGGACCCGTACGGCGACCAGCAGCCACTCCAGGGGGGCCGGCCCGCGAGGCACCACCGGACCACCCCCGGCCAGCACCACCCGGGCCCGCCGCGACACCCGGTCTCCGCCGGTCAGCCCCCAGGCGGCCGCCCCGGCACACAGCACCCCGGCGAACACCGGCACGGGCAGCGCCGCCCCGGGGCTCACCGGACACCTCGCAGCAACGGACGCAGCCGCTCCCAGCCCCGCTCCCGTACGAAGCCCCGCGCGGCCCAGCGCAGCGCCGGTACGGTGACCACCAGCCCGGCGGCATCCCGCTCCAGCACGTGCACCTCGGCCACCCGGCGCCGCCCTTCCCGGTCCCTTACGAGGTGGACCACCAGGGTCAGCGCTGCCGCCAACTGGCTGTGCAGGGCGGCCCGGTCGAGCCCGGCGGCCGTCCCCAAGGCCTCGAGTCGGGCCGGCACGTGGGCGGCGGCATTGGCATGGACCGTGCCGCAGCCTCCCTCGTGTCCCGTGTTCAAAGCCGCCAGGAGATCCGCGACCTCGGGTCCACGGACCTCGCCGACCACCAGCCGGTCGGGGCGCATCCGCAGCGCCTGCCGCACCAGATCGGCCAGCGTGACCAGGCCCGCGCCCTCCTGGTTGGCGGGCCGGGTCTCCAGCCGCACCACGTGCGGATGGTCGGGGCGCAGCTCGGCCGAATCCTCGGCCAGCACGATCCGCTCACCTGGGCCGACCAAGCCCAACAGGGCACTGAGCAGGGTGGTCTTGCCCGTTCCGGTCCCGCCCGAGACGAGGAAGGACAGCCGGGCCTCGACCATTTCCCGGAGCAGCCGGTGTCCGCCGGGCGGCAGTGTGCCCGCCGCGACGAGCTCCTCCAGCGTGAAGGCCCGCGGCCGTACCACGCGCAGCGAAAGGCAGGCAGACCCGACCGACACCGGTGGGAGCACCGCATGCAGCCGGGTGCCGTCCGGCATCCGGGCGTCCACCCAGGGCCGGGCGTCGTCCAGCCGGCGTCCCGCCACGGCGGCCAGCCGCTGGGCGAGCCTGCGCACGGCCTCGGGGCCCTCGAAGGTCACCCCGGTCAGCTCCAGCCCGCCGCCCCGGTCCACCCACACCCGGTCGGGGGCCGCCACCAGCACGTCGGTGACCTCCGGGTCGGCGAGCAGTGGCTCCAGCGGGCCCGCGCCGACCAGCTCGGACCGTAACTCGGCGGCGACACCGAGCACTTCCGCGTCACCCAGCAGTCGGCCCTGCGCCCGCAGGGCCGCCGCCACCCGCGCCGGGGTCGGCTCCGCCCCGGTCTCGGCGAGCCGCCGGCGCACCGCGTCCAGCAGCACGGCGCTCATGCCGGCACCCCCTGGGCGGAGCCGAGCGCGTGCTGCCAGAAGCCGTCGCAGAAGCGGGCCAGCGCTCCCCGCCCCTGCGCCCCCGGTGGTTCCCCCTCGGCCACCCGGCCCGGGAGCCCCACCTCGAGCGGCACCTCACCGGCCAGCGGCGCTCCCAGGAGCGCGGCCACGGCCTCCGGTTCGAGGCCGCCCGGGCAGCGCCCCCGTACGACGACGCGGACGTCCCGGGCCACCATCCGTACTCCGGCCGCGACCCGGCCCGCGGCGGCAACCGCCCGCAGTTCGCCCGGCACCACCATCAGCACCAGGTCGAGCTGGGCCAGCACCTCGGCCACGGTTTCGTCCACCCTCCGCGGGAGGTCGACCACCACGACCCCGCCCCGGCGGCGCGCTGCGGCCACCACCGACCGCATCGCGGCGGGCGGCACCACCACCCGGTCCCCGCGGTCCCAGCTGAGCACGCGCAGGGCGTGCAGTTCGGGCAGGGATTCCTCCAGGGCTCCCGCGCCGACCCGTCCTCGCGAGCCCGCGAAGTCGGGCCAGCGCAGGCCCTCGGCGGCCTCGCCCCCGAGCAGGACGTCCATGCCGCCGCCCAGCGGGTCCCCGTCGATGAGGATGGTCCGCTCGCCGGTGCGCGCGGCCCGTACGGCGAGTGCGCAGGCGAGGGTGGAGGCCCCGGCCCCGCCGCTGCCGCCGATCACTCCGACGGCGAGTGCGGGCCGCCCGGCTCCCTCCACCACGTCGGCGATGCGGTCGACCAGGCGGCTCTCGGCGTCGGGGAGCCTCAGCACCTCCTCGGCGCCGATCTCCACCGCCCGCTGCCACACGAGGGGGTCGTCCAGGTCCCGGCCGACGAGGAACACGCCGTCCCTGCGCGGCGCCCCGCGCACCCGCCGGGCCGCGTCGTCCCCGACCAGCACCAGCGGCGCGGACTCCCAGCCGACACTCCCGCCGGGGCCGCCCGCATCGCTCGGCTCCGGCACCTCGTGGTGCACGTGCGGCTCGGCGCCCGCGGCGGCGCACAGCCGCAGCAGGTCGTCGAGCAGCAGGGGATCCTCGGTGATGATCAGTGGACGTCCGCCACCTCCCCCGACCGGCGCCCCGGACGTGGTCCCCGCCCCGGTCGCCACGGACTCCGGTGTTTCACACGACTTCGATCGAGCCACGATCTCCGCCCCCTTCTCCCTGCAAAATCCAGCACCGCGGACTTCGCGGCTGGAATCACCGTGCAGCGATCAGCAAAAGGAAGTGGATCTTGCTCGAAAACTGTGGACAACGAGTCGATTGTGAATAACCCGATCACCCTCGCAGGTGAGTTCCGGAGCGCGCCGGAACCACTACGCTCCGTCACGAGTCTGGACAGGTGAGGGCCTTCGCCGTGGAGGCGCCGCGAGACAAGGAGGGCCGCAGGGATGGTCACTTGGGGCCGAAGGCAGGGACGCGAACCGCGTCCGGACATGCGACGACCCCCGCCGGGGGGGAGAGCGGGGGTCGTCCCCACGGTCCGACTCGGGGGGGGAGGAGCCAGACCGGGTTAGCACGGTCGCGAACGATCCGTGACTTCCATGGTGTACCCGAGAGCCTTCTCAGGCAAACCCACGCGCCACACCTTACGCCGAATGGTGGGCGCATATGCTCGGAGCGTGGAAAATCAGCCCTTGCCGCACTCCTCGCCTCGTACCGCAGCCTTCTTCGACCTGGACAAGACGGTCATTGCGAAGTCGAGCACCCTGACGTTCAGCAAGTCCTTCTACCAGGGCGGCCTGATCAACCGGCGAGCCGTGCTGCGCACCGCGTACACGCAGTTCATCTTCCTGGCCGGCGGCGCCGACCACGATCAGATGGAACGGATGCGCGAGTACCTTTCCGCCCTCTGCAAGGGGTGGAACGTGCAGCAGGTCCGGGAGATCGTCGCGGAAGCCCTGCACGACCTCATCGACCCGATCATCTACGACGAGGCCGCGTCCCTCATCGAGGCCCATCACACCGCGGGGCGCGACGTGGTGATCGTGTCGACCTCCGGCGCGGAAGTGGTCGAGCCGATCGGGGAGATGCTCGGCGCCGACCGCGTCGTCGCCACGCGCATGGTCGTGGGCGAGGACGGCTGCTTCACCGGCGAGATCGAGTACTACGCCTATGGACCCACGAAGGCGGAAGCCGTCCGCGAGCTCGCGGAGTCCGAGGGATACGACCTCGACCGCTGCTACGCCTACAGCGACTCGGCCACCGACATCCCGATGCTGGAGGCGGTCGGACACCCGCACGCCGTCAATCCCGACCGCGCGCTGCGCCGGGAGGCGCTGGCACGGGAGTGGCCGGTGCTCGTGTTCAACCGTCCCGTGCGGCTGAAGCAGCGGCTGCCCGGACTGTCGCTGTCCGCGCGGCCCGCGCTCGTCGCCGCAGCCGCCGTGGGCGCGGCGGCCGCCACCGCCGGGCTGGTCTGGTACGCGAGCCGGCGCCGGGCGAATGCGCTGGCCGCCGCCACGTCCGCCTGAATGTCCTGACCTGGGGCGATACAGGCTGTCCGGTTCGCCCCGGCTCGCCCTGGAAAGTAAAAAGTGGAGCCAGGGGTTTCGCATGGCTCTCAAGCGGAGTACAAATAAAGCAACGGCCCGCGAGACCAAAGAACATCCGAGAGGATCATCTTTAAAACGCAGTAAGGCCCACGGACCGAAGCATGAACGCCGAGCACCCACGCGACGTCGACCCGTCGATTACGGGCCAGCCGCACCAGGTGACGGGCAAAGTTCCCGACCTGATGGGCAACCTTCGAGGACGCTTGGTAACTGGGCGTAAGTGCCAGCGGCGACACCAAAGCAAGACGGTGTCGCCGCAACCCATGTCCGGGCAAAAAACCTCCGGAACCGCAGGGAACCTCGGGAAACCTCAGGCCGCGCCGCGCTGCAGCGCCTCGCAGACCGCCGTCGACTCGCGCACACCGAGTTCGATCGCGCGGCCGCAGTGGGCGATCCAGGCGGCCATCCCCTCCGGGGTCCCGGAGACGTAACCCTCGAAGGCGGCCAGGTACGCGTCCCGTCCCTGTTCCGCGTGACCGACCTCCGCCGGGCAGATCGCCTTCGGGTCCAGACCGCTGTTGATCAGGACGATGCGCTCGGCCGCCCGCGCCACCAGGCCGTTGTAGGTGGCGAAGGGGCGCAGGGCCAGCAGCTCCCCGTGCACCACCGCCGCCGTGATCAGCGCCGGGGCGGAGCCGCCCGCGATGATCAGGCGGGACAGGCCGTCCAGCCGGCCCGCGACCTCCTCGGCGCTCGGCAGCGGGAGCTCAACCAGCGGTTCGTCCACCGGCTCGCCCGCCAGGCGGGGCCGGCCCACCACGTCCCCGTCCGTCGTCGACCCCGACGCGACCAGGTGGAGCCGCGCCAGAACCCGTAGCGGCGACTGGCGCCAGATGCTCAGCAGCTGACCGGCCTCCGCCGTGAGCCGCAGCGCGGCGCCCACCGTCAGCGCCTCGGGCTCCGAACCGAAGTCGGTCCGGCGCCGCACCTCTTCCAGCGCCCAGTCCGCGCCGGACAGGGCCGCGCTCCCGCGGGCACCGCGCAGCGCGGCCTCCGAGGTGATCTCGCCGCTGCGGCGGCGCATGACCCGGTGCCCGTAGACCCGGTCCACGGCCTTGCGTACGGAATCCACGGACTCGGCGACACCCGGCAGCCCGGCCAGGGCGGCCAACGGGTCAGAAGTGCTACTCATAAGTAGGGAGCCTACGCACTGCGCGCCCGTGGCACCGACCCCTCCTTGGAGTGGTCTTCTTCACTCACCTTGACAACTCACCGCTGTCAACCCACTACGCTTGGTGAACATGAAGATCGCTTTCGTGGGAAAGGGCGGCAGCGGCAAGACGACGCTGTCCTCCCTCTTCATCCGCCACCTCGCCGCCAATGAAGCCCCCGTCGTCGCGGTGGACGCCGACATCAACCAGCACCTGGGCACCGCCCTCGGGCTCGGCGAGGACGAGGCCGCCGAACTGCCCGCCCTGGGGGCGCACCTGCCCCTGATCAAGGACTACCTGCGGGGTTCCAACCCCCGCATCGCGTCCGCCGACACGATGATCAAGACCACGCCGCCCGGCCGGGGTTCGCGCCTGCTGCGGGTCACCGAGGACAACCCGGTGTACGAGGCCTGCGCGCGCACGCTCCTGCTCGACGAGGAGCCCGTACGGCTCATGGCCACGGGGCCGTTCACCGAGGCCGATCTGGGCGTGGCCTGCTACCACTCCAAGGTCGGGGCGGTCGAGCTCTGCCTGAACCACCTCGTCGACGGCCCCGACGAGTACGTCGTCGTCGACATGACCGCGGGCTCCGACTCCTTCGCCTCCGGCATGTTCACCCGCTTCGACGTGACCTTCCTGGTCTCCGAGCCGACCCGCAAGGGCGTCTCCGTCTACCGCCAGTACAAGGAGTACGCGCGGGACTTTGGAGTCTCGCTCAAGGTCGTCGGCAACAAGGTGCAGGGCCCGGAGGACATCGAGTTCCTCCAGGACGAGGTCGGCGAGGACCTGCTGGTCACCGTCGGGCACTCCGACTGGGTGCGGGCCATGGAGAAGGGCCGGCCGGCCGCCTTCGAGCTGCTGGAGGCGACGAACCGGCTCGCCCTCCAGTCCCTCCAGGACGCGGCCGACGACTCGTACGCGCACCGCGACTGGGAGCGGTACACCGAGCAGATGGTGCGGTTCCACCTGAAGAACGCGGAGAGCTGGGGCAACGCCAAGACCGGGGTCGACCTGGCGGACCAGGTCGACCCCGGCTTCGTGCTGCGCGAAGGGGCCGCGGGGGCCGTAGCGGGAGAAGACGGAGCCGAGGCTCTCGTCAGTCCTCGTCCGCCCCGGCTTCGACCGACTCCTCAGCCGGCTTGACCGCGGCGGGGGCCGCCGGCGGTGCGGGCGGCGGCCCCGCGGTCAGGAACTTCGCCCAGCCCTCCTTCGGCGTCTCGCCGACGTCGAGGGTGCGCATCCACTCCACGGTCTTGGGGTCCTGTGCGTCCAGCCAGTCCGCCAGCTCGCGGAACGGCACGCAGCGGACCTCCTTCTGGGTGCACATGCCCTTGATGGACTCCTCGACGGCGCGCATGTAGGTGCCGCCGTTCCAGGACTCGAAGTGGTTGCCGATGATCAGCGGCGCCCGGTTGCCCTGGTAGACGCGGTCGAAGGCCTCGCGCAGGCCGTCGCGCATCTGGTCGCCCCAGTACGCGTGCTGCGAGGGGTCGCCCTGTGAGGTCGTTCCGGACTGATTTGTCATGAAATTGTAGTCCATGCTCAGGGTCTCGAAGGCGCGGCCCGGCACGGGCACCAGCTGCAGCGGGATGTCCCAGAGACCGTCCGTCTTCTTGGGCCAGATCTGCTTGCTGATGCCGCTGGAGTCGTAGCGGAAGCCCAGGTCCTTCGCCGCCAGCATGAAGTTCTTCTGGCCTTCGAGGCAGGGGGTGCGGGCCCCGACGAGCTCCTTGTCGTAGTCGAAGGGGAGCGCCTGCATGTCCTTCAGGCCCGCGTTGGTCTTCCAGTTCTTGACGAAGGACTTGGCCTGGCTGATCTCGCTCTTCCACTCGGCCACGGACCAGGTGCCGACGCCGCCGTCGGGACCGCAGAAGTGGCCGTTGAAGTGGGTGCCGATCTCGTTGCCCTCGAGCCAGGCCCCGCGCACCTGGGTGGCGGTGTCCTTGATGCCCTGGAGGTCGCCGAAGCCGATGTCGGAGCGGCCGGACTCGTGCTGCGGGGCGGTATAGAGGGAACGCTTTTCTTCCGGGAGCATGTACACGCCGCTGAGGAAGTACGTCATCCGGGCGTTGTACTTCTTGCCGACCTCGCGGAAGTGCGAGAAGAGCTTCTGGCTGTCCTCGCCGGCCCCGTCCCACGAGAACACCACGAACTGCGGGGGCTTCTCACCGGGCTTCAGCTTCTGGGCCGTCTGGACCTTCGGCTGCGCGCCGGTGTACGCGGTCGAACCGTCGCCGATGGGCCGGTTGACGCTGCCGGGGGCCTCGGGGGCGGCGGCGCCCTTCCGGGCGTTCTCGGGGCCGGGGGCCGGGGACTTGGCGTGCTCCGAGCCGCTGCACCCGGCCACTCCCAGGACCAGCGCCGTGGCGACCAGGCCACCGGCGATCTTCTTCGTGGCGGCGATCATCCGCCCCACCTCTCCCTCGCAGTTCCGTCGCAGGACTTCCGCGCCGCAACGTCCCATGCGGTCCGCCATGAAGAAGATGTGACAAGCCGTACAAAATGCTTAATCACCCTGGAGGGTTAATTCATAGGCCATTTGCCCGTATTGCCCACCACGGGCCTTTACTCTCCATTACCATCCATTTACCGAGTGTTGAGACTCCCGCCGCTTCATCCCTCCCCCAGAGGAGACGGGACCTTATGACAGCCACCTCACCCACACCCACAGACGAAGAGATCCGGGCGCAAGAGCTCCAGGCCCAGGAGATCTGCGCCAAAGCGATCCGCTCCAAGTCCCGCGAGCAGGCCCGCAAGGACCTGCCCGCGGACCTCTCCGCCTCCATCGCCGTCTTCCTGATCGCCCTGCCGTTCTCCCTCGGCATCGCCCTGGCCACCGGGGCCCCGCTCCAGGCCGGGCTGGTCGCCGCGGCCGTCGGCGGGATCGTCGCCGGACGGCTCGGCGGCGCCCCGCTCCAGGTGAGCGGACCCGCGGCCGGACTCACGGTCGTCAGCGCCGAATTGATCCAGCACTACGGGTGGCGTACCACCTGTGCCGTCACCGTGCTCGCTGGCCTCTGCCAGCTCGGCCTCGCCCTGCTGCGCACCGCCCGGTCGGCGCTCATGGTCAGCCCGGCCATCGTGCACGGCATGCTCGCCGGCATCGGCGTGACCATCGCGCTGGCCCAGCTGCACATCGTGCTCGGCGGCACTCCGCAGAGCTCCGCCGTCGCCAACGTCATCGGGCTGCCGGACCAGTTGGCCGATCTGCATCCGGTCGCGCTCGGCGTCAGCGTGCTGACACTGCTCGTCCTGTTCAGCTGGCCGAAGCTGCCCGGGCGGGCCGGCCGCGCCCTGCGCAAGGTGCCGGCCGCGCTCGCCGCCGTGGCGACGGCCACCGCGTTCGCCGCCCTGACCGGCCTCAGCCTGCCCCGGGTGGACCTGCCGTCCTGGCGCAGCCACGCCCTGCCCGAGCTCCCCGAGGGCCCGGTCCTCGGCATCATCGCCGCCGTCCTGACCGTCACCCTGGTCGGCAGCGTCGAGTCCCTGCTCTCCGCAGTCGCGACCGATAAACTGATCGCCTCCGAGCGGGGTACGGGCAACCGCCCGCCGCGCGCCGACCTCAACCGGGAACTGCGGGGACAGGGCGCGGCGAACATCGTCTCCGGCGCGCTCGGCGGACTGCCCGTCGCGGGCGGGGCCATGCGCAGCGTGGCGAACGTCAAGTCCGGTGCCGTCAGCCGGCGGTCGGTCATGCTGCACGGCCTGTGGGTACTGCTCGCGGCGGGACTGCTCGTCCCCGCCCTCGACCTGATCCCGCTGGCCGCGCTGGCCGCGCTGGTGATGGCGGTGGGCGTGCAGATGGTGAGCGCCACGCACCTGCGTACCGTCACCCGGCACGGCGAGATCGTGGTCTACGGCACGACCATCGTGGGAGTGGTCCTCGGCGGGGTCCTGGAGGGCGTGGCCATCGGCATCGCGGTGGCGGTCGCCCTGGCCCTGCACCGGCTGGCCAGGACCCGGATCACGGTGGAACAGCTGGACACCGGTGTCCACCGGGTGTGGGCGCGCGGGCAGTTGACCTTCCTCGCGGTGCCGCGGCTGAGCCGGGTGCTGAACCAGATTCCGCACGACGGGCGTGTGGTGGTCGAGCTGGACGGCTCGTTCATGGACCACGCGGCATACGAGACGCTGCAGGACTGGCAGGACTCCCACCTTGCCCACGGCGGATCGGTGGAGGTCACCGGCCGCCGAGCCGACGGGGCCCAGCGCTCCGACCTCGGCCCGCGGACCCCGCAGCGCGGCGGGCACCAGTGCTGCCGTCCCTGGACCCCGTGGCAGAACCACTGCGACCACCAGGCTGCCGACACCCTTGCGGACCAGGCCACCGCTGTCGTACCGGCAGCCCCGGCGCCGCCTGCGCGGCGGCGCGGCGCCGGTCAGCTGGCCAACGGGATCGGCGCCTTCCAGCGCGACACCGCACCGCACGTACGGGACGAGCTGGCCCGCCTGGCCCGCGAGGGGCAGCGGCCCTCCCAGCTCTTCCTCACCTGTGCGGACTCCCGCCTGGTGACCAGCATGATCACGGCCAGTGGACCGGGGGACCTGTTCACGGTCCGCAACGTCGGCAACCTCGTCCCGCTGCCGGGCGCCGAGTCCACCGACGACTCCGTCGCTGCGGCCATCGAGTACGCGGTGGACGTGCTCCAGGTCGACAGCATCACGGTGTGCGGGCACTCGGGCTGCGGAGCCATGCAGGCGCTGCTCAACTCCTCCCCCGGAGCCCCCATGACCCCGCTGCGCCGCTGGCTCCGGCACGGGCTGCCCAGCCTGGAGCGGATGGCCAGCCGGCACCACGCCTGGGCCAGGATCTCGGGCCGACTCCCGGCGGACGCCGTGGAGCAGCTGTGCCTGACCAACGTTGTGCAGCAGCTGGAGCACCTGCGGGCCCACGAATCGGTGGCCAGGCGGCTCGCCGAGGGCACGCTGGAGCTGCACGGGATGTACTTCCACGTGGGCGAGGCCCAGGCCTATCTGCTGTCCGAGGGCGAGGACTTCTTCGACTGCCGGGTCTTCGACACGGTCGGCCAGAGCGCCTGATTCACGACGACATCACGGCACGTTCGAACCGATACCCTCCGGTATCCGTGCAATCGCTTGGCCCCTTTCCGCACCCTGCAGCGGGAAGGGGCCGTCGCACGCACCTGGACGTGCTATAGGTCTAAACCAATTCTCGGCTACCTCTTGTCACCCGGGCCGCTGACTGATGAGCTATGCCGGGGACACAACGGACACCCTGGGAAAGGGATATGTCGTGAGCAATGAAAGCCTGGCCAATCTGCTCAAGGAGGAGCGGCGGTTCGCACCGCCCGCCGATCTGGCCGCCGCCGCCAATGTGAAAGAGGCTGCGTACACACAGGCCGACGCGGACCGGCTGGGCTTCTGGGCCGAGCAGGCCCGGCGGCTGACCTGGGCCACGGAGCCGACCGAGACGCTCGACTGGACGAACCCGCCCTTCGCGAAGTGGTTCGCGGACGGCAAGCTGAACGTCGCGTACAACTGCGTGGACCGGCACGTCGAGGCCGGCAACGGCGACCGTGTCGCCATCCACTTCGAGGGCGAGCCCGGCGACAGCCGCGCGATCACCTACGCCGAGCTCAAGGACGAGGTCTCCAGGGCCGCCAACGCCCTGACCGAACTGGGCGTCCAGGCCGGGGACCGCGTCGCCGTCTACCTGCCGATGATCCCCGAGGCGGTCGTGGCGATGCTCGCGTGCGCCCGTATCGGCGCCGCGCACTCCGTGGTCTTCGGCGGCTTCTCCGCCGACGCCGTCGCCTCCCGCATCCAGGACGCGGACGCCAAGCTGGTCATCACCGCCGACGGCGGCTACCGCCGCGGCAAGCCCACCGCCCTGAAGCCGGCCATCGACGAGGCCGTCGGCAAGTGCCCGCAGGTCAAGCACGTGCTGGTGGTGCAGCGCACCGGCCAGGAGACCGCCTTCACCGAGGGCCGGGACGTCTGGTGGCACGACGTGGTCGGCCGGCAGTCCGCCGAGCACACCCCCCAGGCCTTCGACGCCGAGCACCCGCTCTTCATCCTCTACACCTCGGGGACCACGGGTAAGCCGAAGGGCATCCTGCACACCTCCGGCGGCTACCTCACGCAGGCCGCGTACACCCACCACGCGGTCTTCGACCTGAAGCCGGAGACCGACGTCTACTGGTGCACCGCCGACATCGGCTGGGTGACCGGGCACTCGTACATCGTCTACGGGCCGCTCGCGAACGGCGCCACCCAGGTGATGTACGAGGGCACGCCGGACACCCCGCACCAGGGCCGGTTCTGGGAGGTCGTGCAGAAGTACGGCGTCACCATCCTCTACACGGCGCCCACGGCCATCCGTACGTTCATGAAGTGGGGCGACGACATCCCCGCGAAGTTCGACCTGTCGAGTCTGCGCGTACTGGGCTCGGTCGGCGAGCCGATCAACCCCGAGGCCTGGATCTGGTACCGCAAGCACATCGGCGGCGACCGCTGCCCGATCGTGGACACCTGGTGGCAGACCGAGACCGGCGCGATGATGATCTCCCCGCTGCCCGGCGTCACGGAGACCAAGCCGGGCTCGGCGCAGCGCGCGCTGCCCGGGATCTCCGCCACCGTCGTGGACGACGAGGCGAACGAGGTCCCGAACGGCGGAGGCGGCTACCTGGTCCTGACCGAGCCGTGGCCGTCGATGCTGCGCACCATCTGGGGCGACGACCAGCGGTTCATCGACACCTACTGGTCGCGGTTCGAGGGCAAGTACTTCGCGGGCGACGGTGCCAAGAAGGACGAGGACGGCGACATCTGGCTGCTCGGCCGGGTGGACGACGTGATGCTCGTGTCCGGCCACAACATCTCGACGACCGAGGTCGAGTCGGCGCTCGTCTCGCACCCCTCGGTCGCCGAGGCGGCCGTGGTCGGCGCCAACGACGAGACCACCGGCCAGGCCATCGTGGCCTTCGTCATCCTGCGCGGCAGCGCCTCGGAGACCGACACCCTGGTCGCCGAGCTGCGCAACCACGTGGGCGCCACGCTCGGCCCGATCGCCAAGCCGAAGCGGATCCTGCCGGTCCAGGAGCTGCCGAAGACCCGCTCGGGCAAGATCATGCGCCGCCTGCTGCGCGACGTGGCGGAGAACCGCACGGTCGGCGACGTCACCACGCTCGCCGACTCCTCGGTCATGGACCTGATCCAGAGCAAGCTGCCCTCCGCTTCCAGCGAGGACTGAGCAGGACCGAGCAGGACCGACGGGCCGATCGGCTCAGGGGGGTGTCCGGCGCACAGCGCGCCGGACACCCCCCTCGCATTTAAGGTGAAGATCACCCGATACGACTGCGCGCACCCTGTAAAGTAAGAGAAACGTCAATATTTGACATCTTTAACTCTCTAGGTGCGCCGGGAAGTCTGGTCGGCAACTGCATTCGTCATGCCGTCGACCAACCGGAGGTGTCCCACCCGTGGCCGCGCCCAACCCCACCGACCACCAGAGCCGCAAGTTCCTCGGACGGCTCTCGCTGCCCGAGCGCCGGTTCGTCGCCGACGCCCTGCGCACCGAGACCGTCGGCGGTGTTCTGCTTCTCGTGGCCGCCGTCGCCGCCCTGATCTGGGCGAACACCCCCGCCCTGACGGAGAGCTACCAGACCGTCCGGGACTTCCACATCGGCCCCGCGTTCCTCGGCCTGGACCTCTCGATCCAGCACTGGGCCGCCGACGGCCTGCTGGCGATCTTCTTCTTCGTGGCCGGCATCGAGCTCAAGCGCGAACTGGTCGCGGGCGACCTGCGCGAACCGAAGGCCGCCGCCCTCCCCGTCATCGCCGCGATATGCGGCATGGCCGCCCCCGCCGGGGTCTACGCCCTCGTCAACATCTTCGGCGACGGTTCCATGAGCGGCTGGGCGGTCCCGACCGCCACCGACATCGCCTTCGCGCTCGGCGTCCTCGCGGTCATCGGCACCTCACTGCCCTCCGCCCTGCGCGCGTTCCTGCTCACCCTCGCCGTCGTCGACGACCTCTTCGCGATCATCATCATCGCGGTGTTCTTCACCAGCGAGATCGACTTCCCGGCCCTCGGCGGCGCGGTCGTGGGCCTCGCGCTGTTCTGGTTCCTGCTGCGCCGGGGCGTCCGCGGCTGGTACATCTACGTTCCGCTCGCCCTGGCCGTCTGGGGCCTGATGTACAACAGCGGTGTCCACTCCACCATCGCCGGTGTCGCCATGGGCCTGATGCTGCGCTGCACCCGCAAGGAGGGTGAGACCCAGTCCCCCGGCGAGCACATCGAGCACCTCGTACGGCCGATTTCGGCCGGTCTCGCCGTACCGCTCTTCGCGCTCTTCGCCGCCGGGGTCTCCCTCTCCGACGAGGCCATCGGCCAGGTGTTCACCCGGCCCGAGACCCTCGGTGTGGTCCTCGGCCTGGTCGTCGGCAAGACGGTGGGCATCTTCGGCGGCACCTGGCTGGCCGCCCGCTTCACCAAGGCCGAACTGAACGACGACCTCGCCTGGCCGGACGTACTCGCCGTCGCCTCGCTCGCCGGGATCGGATTCACCGTCTCGCTGCTGATCGGCGAACTCGCCTTCGCCGGCGACCCGATCCTCACCGACGAGATCAAGGCCGCCGTCCTCATCGGCTCCCTCATCGCCGCTGTGATCGCCTGCGTCCTGCTCAAGCTCCGCGACCGCAAGTACCGGGCGCTGACCGAGGCCGAGGAGCGCGACGAGGACCACGACGGCATCCCGGACATCTACGAGGAGCACACCCCGGCGTACCACCTGCGGATGGCGAAGATCCACGAGGAGAAGGCCGCGGAGCACCGCCGCCAGGCCGAAGCGGCGGCCGGGTCCAGCATCGGGGGCGACCGTCCGGCATGATCTGACGAAGGACGGCGTACAGACGCGGCAGACGACAAAAGGAGAGAGCGATGAGCGCAGTGGACCAAGGGGCGCAAGGAGCCGAGCGCACACTCGGCCAGCTGGTCGCCTCGGCCACCGCCGAGATGTCGGCCCTGGTGCACGACGAGATCGCCCTCGCGAAGGTGGAGATCAAGCAGGACGTCAAGCGCGCGGGCATCGGCAGCGGTGCCGCGATCGCCGCGGGCGTGCTCCTGCTCTTCTCCCTCCCCGTACTGAGTTTCGCCGCGGCCTACGGGATCCATAACCTCGGGCTCGGGCTCGCCTGGTCCTTCCTCATCGTCGGCGTCGCGTTCTGGCTGCTCGCGGGCCTGGTCGGGCTCCTCGCCTACGTGAAGTTCAAGAAGGTCAAGCCGCCGGTGAAGACCATCGAAGCGGTCAGGCAGACCGCCGCCCTCGTCGCCACCGTCAAGCCCCACGAGCGACCGGTGAGTGACAAGGCTGTGGGTGTGGCACGCTCGTCCTCATGACAGCCCCCTCGCCGGACCCCAGCAATCCGCCCACCGCCGCCTCGGCGATCCGGCTCGATCTGCCCGGCGGTCAGGCGGTGACGCACCGGGACGTCGCCGCCAACGGCGCCCGCTTCCACGTCGCCGAGCTCGGTGACGGGCCGCTGGTGCTGCTGTTGCACGGTTTCCCGCAGTTCTGGTGGACCTGGCGGCACCAGCTGACCGCGCTCGCCGACGCCGGCTACCGGGCGGTCGCGATGGACCTGCGCGGAGTGGGCGGCAGCGACCGCACCCCGCGCGGTTACGACCCCGCCAATCTGGCGCTCGACATCACCGGGGTCGTACGGTCCCTCGGCGAGCCGGACGCCGCGCTCGTCGGGCACGATCTGGGCGGCTACCTCGCCTGGACCGCGGCCGTGATGCGGCCCAAGCTGGTGCGCCGCCTGGTCGTCTCCTCCATGCCGCATCCGCGCCGCTGGCGCTCGGCGATGCTGTCCGACTTCGGTCAGACCCGGGCGAGTTCGCACATCTGGGGCTTCCAGCGGCCGTTCGTCCCCGAGCGGCAGCTCGTCGCCGACGACGGCGCCCTCGTGGGGGAGCTGATCCGCGACTGGTCGGGCCCGCGGCTCCAGGAGGACGGCGCCGACGAGGAGGCACTCGCCGTGTACCGGCGGGCGATGTGCATCCCCTCCACCGCACACTGCTCGATCGAGCCGTACCGGTGGATGATGCGGTCGATGGCACGGCCCGACGGCCTCCAGTTCAACCGGCGCATGAAGCGGCCGGTGCGCGTGCCGACGCTGCACCTGCACGGCTCGCTCGACCCGGTGATGCGCACGCGGAGCGCGGCCGGATCCGGGCAGTACGTCGAAGCCCCGTACCGGTGGCGGCTGTTCGACGGGCTCGGGCACTTCCCGCATGAGGAGGACCCGGTGGCCTTCTCGACCGAGCTGGTGAACTGGCTCAAGGACCCCGAACCGGACCGCTGATCGGTATGACGAGCATTCAATTGCCTCGCGCATAGGCCAATTGGCCGCCTCGTACGGGGTTACCGACCATGGGGCACGGGCACAGCTCGGAGTATGGGCTGGACGCACGACTACGGTGACACCGCACACGAACGCCGCTCGGCAACTACGCCGGGCGCCCACGGGAGGACCGGCCGGCACGGCCACGACCTCCGCCTCGGGATTCCACGCATCCTGCGCCGCCGGGCCCTCTGGGTCTCGGCGCGCCTGCGTCATCCGCGGACGTAGAGACCCCATGACCAGCCGGTCCCTCGCGGGCCCGGCGTCTCGGTCTCAGAGGGCGCAGCCCTGGCTGTCGACCCGCTGTTCGGCGCTCCGGCCGATCCGGATGTCGTCGCGGATCTCGTCCACGGTCAGGGCGTAGCCGGTGTTCGGGTCGTCGAGGGACTTCGCGAACACGACCCCGTACACCTTGCCGTCGGGCGTCAGCAGCGGGCCGCCGGAGTTGCCCTGGCGGACCGTCGCGTACAGCGAGTAGACGTCGCGCCGGACGGTGCCCCGGTGGTAGATGTCCGGGCCGTTGGCGTTGATCCGGCCGCGGACGCGGGCGGAGCGGACGTCGTACGCGCCGTTCTCCGGGAAACCGGCGACGATCGCGTCGCTGCCGCTCCCCGCGTCCCTGTCGGTGAACTCCAGCGCCGGCGCCTTCAGCTTGGGCACGTCCAGGACGGCGATGTCGCGCTCCCAGTCGTAGAGCACGACCTTGCCGTCGTACAGCTTGCCCTCGCCGCCGATCTGCACGGTCGGCTCGCCGACCCCGCCGACGACGTGCGCGTTGGTCATCACCTTGCCGGGCGCGAAGACGAAGCCCGTGCCCTCCAGCACCTTGCTGCAACTGGGCGCGGTGCCGACGACCTTCACGATCGAACGCTTGGCCTGCTCGGTGATCGGGCTGCTGGCGAGCGCCGGATCGGGCGCCTTCACCTCGGTGATGGGCTCGTTGGAGAACGGGCTGAACACCTGCGGGAAGCCGTTCTGCGCCAGGGTCGAACTGAAGTCCGAGAACCACGTGTTCGCCTGTGCGGGCAGCACCCGCGACACGCCCAGGAGCACCCTGGAATTACGGACTTCCTTGCCCAGCGTGGGAAGTGACGTCCCGGCGAGCGCGGAGCCGATCAGCCAGGCCACCAGCAGCATCGCGACCACGTTGACCAGCGCTCCGCCGGTCGCGTCGAGCACGCGCGCCGGTGACCAGGTGATGTGGCGGCGGAGCCGGCTTCCGAGGTGGGTGGTGAGGGCCTGGCCGATCGAGGCGAAGACGATGATCACGACGACGGCGATCACGACGACCGTGGTGGACACCCGGGTGCCGTTGTCCGTCACCTGGTCCCAGATCAGCGGGATCAGGGACACGGCGATGAGGCCACCGCCGAGGAAGCCGATCACCGACAGGATGCCGACGACGAACCCCTGGCGGTAGCCGACGATCGCGAACCACACGGCAGCGAGCAGCAACAGGATGTCCAGCACGTTCACGTGGGTCACCGTCTCACGCGCGCCAGTCGAGCGGGACGTGACGTGAGCGGTCCCACGGCCGTTCCCACCCGGCGAAGTGCAGGAGCCGGTCGATCACCCCGGCGGTGAAGCCCCAGACCAGAGCGGATTCGACGGTGAAACCGGGCCCGAGGTGACCGCTCGGGTGGACGGCCGTGACCCGGTGCTCGGGGTCCGTGAGATCGGCCACGGGCACCGTGAAGACGCGGGCCGTCTCGGCCGGGTCAACGGCGCCGACCGGGCTCGGGGTGCGCCACCAGCCGAGGACCGGGGTGACGACGAACTCGCTGACCGGGATGTAGAGCCGGGGCAGCACCCCGAAGAGCTGGACGCCGGACGGGTCGAGCCCGGTCTCCTCCTCGGCCTCGCGCAGCGCGGCGCGCAGCGGGCCGGTGGTGTGCGGATCGCCGTCCTCCGGGTCGAGGGCGCCGCCGGGGAAGGACGGCTGGCCCGCGTGCGAGCGGAGGGTGCCGGCGCGCTCCATGAGCAGCAGCTCGGGCCCGCGGGCCCCTTCGCCGAACAGGACGAGCACGGCGGACTGCCGCCCGCGGCCGTCCTCGGGCGGCAGGAACCGGCTCAGCTGGGGCGGCTCGATGGTCCGGGCGGCCTCGACGACGGGATCCAGCCAGGCGGGCAGGCCGTCGGTGCTCAGAGCCGTCCCGTCACGCTCGCCGCTCCGGCCGCCGTACGACGCCTCGGACGCGTCGGCGTCGGCCCGGCGGTTCTGCGTAGCCCCAGTCATAGGCATCCCTGTCCGTGTTTTCCCACAACGCCAAACGCGGTGCGGGTACCGATTCGTTCCACAGGTGCGGCGCAGCTGCCGGGTCTCGCCCTCAACCCCACGCCCCGATCGCCGGCGAGGCCGGATTCACGCCGGTGCGGAGCCCAGGGGCGGGGCCGGGAGGCCCGGGTAGTCCGGGGGCGGGGTCAGGCGCTGGCCCGGCTGGCCGCCCTTCTCGTACTTCAGCAGCTTCCGCGCCTTCTCCGGGTCCGTCTCGCCCTCCCCGTACGCCGGGCAGAGCGGGGCGATCGGGCAGGCCCCGCAGGCGGGCTTGCGCGCGTGACAGATCCGGCGGCCGTGGAAGACGACGCGGTGCGAGAGCATCGTCCACTCGCTCTTGGGGAAGATCGCGCAGATCTCCGCCTCGACCTTCTCCGGGTCCTCCTGCTCGGTCCACTTCCAGCGGCGCACCAGCCGGCCGAAGTGCGTGTCCACGGTGATCCCCGGAACTCCGAACGCATTGCCGAGGACCACGTTGGCCGTCTTGCGGCCGACTCCGGGCAGGGTGACCAGGTCCTCGATCCGGCCCGGCACCTCCCCGCCGAAGTTGTCCCGCAGGGCCTGCGACAGCCCGAGCAGGGACCTGGACTTCGCCCGGAAGAACCCGGTCGGCCGGATCAGCTCCTCCAGATCCTCCGGAGCGGCCGCGGCCATGTCCTCGGGGGTCGGGTAGGCGGCGAAGAGGGCCGGGGTCGTCTGGTTCACCCGCAGGTCCGTGGTCTGCGCGGACAGCACGGTCGCGACGAGCAGCTCGAACGGGTTGCGGAAGTCGAGCTCCGGATGGGCGTACGGATAGATCTCGGCCAGCTCGCGGTTGATGCGGCGCGCCCGGCGCACCATGGCCAGCCGGGATTCCGGCCTCGCCGCGGAGGGCTTCACGGCCGGTTTCTTGGCCGAACCTTTACCCTCGGAGGCGGGCGGAGCCTTCGCGGACACCTTCACGGGGGCTTGTTCGCCCACGGCTGAATTATGGGCCGCCATCACTCCTGCGGACCCCTTGGCCTGTGCTCTCACCGGCTTATTGGACACCCGGCCAGCCTAAGCCCGGCCGCTGACACCCGCCCGGACCTCAGGTAACACCACCCTGATTGGTCTCTCACCACACAGCACGCGCGTCCGTCCGGCATCCTTAGTAGTGATTGATCGCACTGTTTGAGCCGTCCGGCAAAATGGGAGACCGGTCCCCTGAGCTGGTCGACATAGGAGAGAGACTCGTGGACGACGTTCTGCGGCGCGCCCCGCTCTTCGCGGCGCTCGATGACGAGCAGGCCGCGGAGCTCCGCGCCTCCATGGGCGAGGTGACCCTCGCACGCGGTGACGCCCTGTTCCACGAGGGCGATCCCGGCGACCGGCTGTATGTCGTGACCGAGGGCAAGGTGAAGCTCCACCGCACCTCCCCCGACGGCCGCGAGAACATGCTGGCCGTCCTCGGCCCCGGTGAGCTGATCGGCGAACTGTCGCTGTTCGACCCGGGCCCGCGCACCGCCACCGCCACCGCGCTGACCGAGGTCAAGCTGCTCGGCCTCGGGCACGGTGACCTCCAGCCCTGGCTCAACGCCCGGCCCGAGGTCGCGACCGCGCTGCTGCGCGCCGTCGCCCGGCGCCTGCGCAAGACCAACGACCAGATGTCCGACCTGGTCTTCTCCGACGTCCCCGGCCGCGTGGCGCGGGCGCTCCTCGACCTGTCGCGCCGGTTCGGCGTGCAGTCGGAGGAGGGCATCCACGTGGTGCACGACCTCACGCAGGAGGAGCTCGCGCAGCTCGTCGGCGCCTCTCGCGAGACCGTGAACAAGGCGCTGGCCGACTTCGCGGGCCGCGGCTGGCTCCGCCTCGAGGCTCGCGCCGTGATCCTGCTGGACGTTGAGCGGCTGGCGAAGCGGTCGCGCTGACGCCCTTGGCTTCGTGAAGGCCCCGCCCGTTCCTCGGGCGGGGCCTTCGTGCGTTCGGAAGCTGCGCCGTTGCGGCTGGATTTGCCGAGGAACCAGGCACAGTGGAGGCATGGAGCACAGAGGCCTGGACGCGTACGGGTACTTCGAGCGGGAGGGGTCCCTCGGCAAGGTGCAGGGGGAGTTCAGGGGCGTCGTCGCCGCCGCGCGGGAGCGGGTCGGCGAGGCGTACGGGCGGCGGCTGCACAGCGCCTACCTGTACGGCTCCGTGCCGCGCGGGACGGCCCGGCCCGGGCGGTCCGACCTCGACCTGCTGCTCGTCCTGCACCACGAGCCCGCCGGCGAGGACCGGGACGCCGCCGACGTGCTGGCGCGCGGGCTCGACGAGGACTTCCCGGAGATCGACGGGGTCGGCATCCTGCTCCAGGACAAGGCCGCCATGCTCAGCGAGGCGGAACGTTTCGACCTGGGCTGGTTCCTCGCCTGCCTGTGCACCCCGCTGCTCGGCGCCGACCTGGCCGAGCACCTGCCGCGCTACCGCCCGGACAGCCTGCTCGCCCGGGAGACCAACGGCGACCTGGCCGGCCTGCTGCCCACGTGGCGGACGAGGGTGCGGGAGGCCTCGGCCCCGGACGAGTACCGCAAGCTGAGCCGGATCTTCTCGCGGCGTCTGGTGCGCACCGGATTCACCCTGGTCATGCCGCGGTGGGGCGGCTGGACCAGCGATCTCGCCGAGTCCGCGGAGATCTTCGGGACGTACTACCCGGAGCGCGCGGCCCAGATGCGGGCGGCGGCCGCCGTGGCCCTGGATCCGGTCGCGGACCCGGCCGTGCTGCGCACCTACATCGAGGACCTCGGGCCCTGGCTCGCGGACGAGTACACGGCCCGGCACGGCGCCAAGAAGCGCCGGGGCTAGCCGGGCCCGGGGAAAGGGACCTACTCGGGGCCGCCGGGGATCAGCCCGTGCTCCTGGAGGTACTCCAGCTGCGCCCGTACGGACCATTCCGCGGCCGGCCACAGGGAGCGGTCCACGTCCGCGTACACGTGGGCGACGACCGCCTGCGGGGTGACGAAGCCGTCCTCGACGGCGGTCTCGACCTGGGCGAGGCGGTGTGCGCGATGGGCCAGGTAGTACTCCACGACGCCCTGGGCGTCCTCCAGGACCGGCCCGTGGCCCGGCAGGACGGTGTGCACGCCGTCGTCCACGGCGAGCGAGCGCAGACGCCGCAGGGAGTCCAGGTAGTCCCCCAGCCGGCCGTCGGGGTGCGCGACGACGGTGGTGCCGCGGCCGAGGACGGTGTCCCCGGTCAGGACGGCCCGGTCGGCGGGCAGGTGGAAGCAGAGCGAGTCGCTGGTGTGCCCGGGGGTCGGGACCACGCGCAGCTCCAGGCCACCGGTCCTGATCACGTCCCCGGCGGCCAGACCCTCGTCGCCCAGCCTCAGGGCCGGGTCCAGGGCGCGGACCTTGGTGCCGGTGAGCTCGGCGAAGCGGCCGGCGCCCTCGGCGTGGTCGGGGTGGCCGTGGGTGAGCAGGGTCAGGGCGATCCGCTTCCCGGCCTGCTCGGCGGTGTCGATGACCGCGCGGAGGTGGGACTCGTCCAGCGGGCCGGGGTCGATGACGACGGCCTGGGTGGATCCGGGCTCGGAGAGCAGCCAGGTGTTGGTGCCGTCCAGGGTCATCGCGGAGGCGTTGGGGGCCAGGATGTTGACCGCGCGGGAGGTGGCGGGCCCGGAAGTGACGATTCCGCGGGGCTGGCCGGGCAGTGCGGCGGCGTCGGTCATGAGGAGCCTCCGAGGCGCACTCGTTTGGTGAACTCGTCGTGGCCCGGCCAGCTGAGCACCAGCTCGCCGTTCTCCAGCGAGGCCTGGGCCAGTACGGGGGTCAGGTCCTGCGCACCGGCCGCGGCGAGCGCCTCGGCGGCGCTCCCGTACGGCTCCAGGGAACGCAGGGTGGAGATGGTGGGCGGCATCATCAGCAGCTCGCCCTTGTCGTACCCGTCGGCGGCGTCGGCCGGGCGGATCCACACGGTCCGGTCGGCCTCGGTGGAGGCGTTGCGGGTGCGCTGGCCCTCGGGGAGGGCGGCGACGAAGAACCAGGTGTCGTAGCGGCGCGGCTCGAACTCCGGGGTGATCCAGCGCGCCCACGCCCCGAGCAGGTCGGAACGCAGCCGCAGGCCGCGGCGGTCCAGGAACTCCGCGAAGGACAGCTCCCGCGCCACGAGCGCCTGCCGGTCGGCCTCCCAGTCGTCGCCGGTGGTGTCGCCGACGACGGTGTCCGGAGTCTCGCCGGCGAGCAGCACGCCCGCCTCCTCGAAGGTCTCCCGTACCGCGCCGCAGACGATGGCCTGCGCGGTACGGGCGTCCGTGCCGAGGCGGCGGGCCCAGTCGTCCCGGCTCGGGCCCGCCCAGCCGACCTGGTGCTCCTCGTCGCGCGGGTCGACCCCGCCGCCGGGGTAGGCGTACGCGCCTCCGGCGAAGGCCATGGAGGCCCGTCGGCGCAGCATGTGCACGACGGGTCCGGCGGGGGTGTCGCGCAGCAGCATCACGGTGGCGGCGCGTCTCGGGTCCACCGGGACGAGGGAACCGTCCGCGAGCGCGCGGATGCGGTCGGGCCACTCCGGCGGGTACCACTGGCCTCCGGCGGGGGGCTGGGCCTGGGGCTGCTGCTGACCATTCGGCATGCCGGGATGCTACGGCCATCCGGCCCGATGTTCGAGGGTCATCCCGGGCGGCGGCCCGGGTGTCCGGCTGCGACGCCGCTGCCGGGGCTCCGCCCCGGACCCGCGCCTCGAACGCCGACGGGGCCGGAATGGCGCAGCGCGCCACCCGGCCCCGTACGGAAAAACGGCGGGATCAGGCTCCGGCCACCAGCTCGACCTGGATCTCGACCTCGACCGGGGCGTCCAGCGGGAGGACCGCCACGCCGACCGCGCTGCGGGCGTGGACGCCCTTGTCGCCGAGGACGGCGCCCAGGAGTTCACTCGCACCGTTCAGCACGCCCGGCTGGGCCGTGAAGTCGGGGGCCGAGGCGATGAAGCCGACGACCTTCACGACACGCGCGATCTTGTCGAGGTCGCCGACGATCGACTTGACGGCGGCCAGGGCGTTCAGCGCGCACGTGGCGGCCAGCTCCTTGGCCTGCTCCGCCGAGACCTCCGCGCCGACCTTGCCGGTGACCGGCAGGTTGCCCTTGATCATCGGGAGCTGGCCCGAGGTGAACACGTACGAGCCCGACCGCACGGCCGGCTGGTACGTGGCCAGCGGCGGGACGACCTCGGGCAGGGTCAGGCCGAGCTCGGCCAGCTTCGCCTCGACGACGCCGCTCATGCCTTCTCCCGCTTGAGGTAGGCCACGAGCTGCTCGGGGTTGTTCGGCCCGGGCACGACCTGGACGAGCTCCCAGCCGTCCTCGCCCCAGGTGTCCAGGATCTGCTTGGTGGCGTGGACCAGCAGCGGGACGGTCGCGTATTCGAACTTCTTGGTCATGGGAGCGAGGGTAGTGCCTGCGGTCCGGGGCGAAGGAATTAGGCTCGGACGCTGTGAGCAGGCTCCAGGTGGTCAGCGGCAAGGGCGGCACCGGCAAGACCACGGTCGCCGCGGCACTCGCGCTTGCCCTCGCACGCGAGGGCAAGCGGACTCTTGTGGTGGAGGTCGAGGGCAGGCAAGGGCTCGCGCAGCTCTTCGGTGCCGAGGCGCTCCCCTACGAGGAGCGGAAGATCGCCGTGGCGCCAGGCGGCAGTGGTGAGGTCTTCGCGCTCGCCATCGACGCCGAACGGGCGCTGCTGGACTACCTCCAGATGTTCTACAAGCTCGGCTCGGCGGGCCGCGCGCTCAAGAAGCTCGGCGCCATCGACTTCGCGACGACCATCGCCCCCGGGCTGCGCGACGTGCTGCTGACCGGCAAGGCCTGCGAGGCGGTGCGGCGCAAGGACAAGGCGGGCCGGTTCGTCTACGACCACGTGATCATGGACGCGCCGCCGACCGGGCGGATCACCAGGTTCCTGAACGTCAACGACGAGGTGGCGGGCCTGGCCCGGTTCGGGCCGATCCACAACCAGGCCCAGGCCGTCATGAAGGTGCTCAAGTCCCCCGAGACGGCCGTGCACCTGGTCACCCTCCTGGAGGAAATGCCCGTCCAGGAGACCGCGGACGGCATCGCGGAACTCCGGGAAGCCGGGCTTCCGGTGGGCCGGGTCGTCGTCAACATGGTGCGCCCGCACCATCTGGACGAGGACACCCTGAGGTCCGCGGCCGAGGACCACCGGGCCGGAGTGGCCCAGGCGCTGTCCCGTGCGGGCCTGGGCGGCGCGCGCCGCGGCGGACTGGCCGAGCGGCTGGTGGACCCGCTGCTCGCACAGGCCGCCGAGCACGCGGGCCGGGTGGAGCTGGAGCGCGCGCAGCGCACCGTACTGGCGGGGCTGAACCTGCCGACGTACGAACTGCCCCTGCTCGGCGCGGGGATGGATCTGGCCGGGTTGTACGAGCTGGCCAAGGAACTGCGGAAGCAGTCGGTGGCCGAATGAGCGAGGGGGTGGACACCGTGGGCCTGGACACTCCGCCGCGGCTGGGGGTCGACGGGCTGCTGGACGACCCGCAGACCCGGATCATCGTGTGCTGCGGGGCGGGCGGGGTCGGCAAGACCACCACCGCCGCGGCCCTGGGCGTACGGGCGGCCGAGCGCGGGCGCAAGGCGGTCGTGCTCACCATCGACCCGGCGCGGCGGCTGGCGCAGTCGATGGGGATCGATTCGCTGGACAACACCCCGCGCAAGGTCACCGGGGTGGGGACCGGGACCGACGGCGAACTGCACGCCATGATGCTGGACATGAAGCGGACCTTCGACGAGATCGTCGAGGCGCACGCGGACGGCGAGCGGGCCGAGGCCATCCTCGCCAACCCCTTCTACCAGTCGCTGTCGGCCGGCTTCGCGGGCACGCAGGAGTACATGGCGATGGAGAAGCTTGGGCAGCTGCGGGCCAGGGACGACTGGGACCTGATCATCGTGGACACCCCGCCGAGCCGGTCCGCGCTGGACTTCCTCGACGCGCCGAAGCGGCTCGGGTCCTTCCTGGACGGGAGGTTCATCCGGGTGCTGATGGCTCCGGCGAAGGTGGGCGGCCGGGCCGGCATGAAGTTCCTGAATGTCGGCATGTCGATGATGACGGGCACCCTGAGCAAGCTGATGGGTGCCTCGCTGCTCAAGGACGTCCAGACCTTCGTGGCCGCGATGGACACCATGTTCGGCGGTTTCCGCACGCGCGCGGACGCCACCTTCAAGCTGCTCCAGGCTCCCGGTACGGCCTTCCTCGTGGTCGCGGCTCCCGAACCGGACGCCCTGCGCGAGGCGGCGTACTTCGTGGAGCGGCTGGCCGCGGAGAAGATGCCGCTGGCCGGTCTGGTACTGAACCGGGTGCACGGCAGCGGCGCCGACCAGCTGTCCGCCGAGCGGGCCCTGGCCGCCGCAGAGAATCTTGAAGAAGGCGGCATTGTCGATCAGGAGTCCGGGAAAGCTGGACTTCGTGACTCCGCCGACGACGGCTCCCCCGCCTCCGACGTGGACGAGATCACGGCAGGACTGCTCCGGCTGCATGCCGAACGGATGCAGGTGATCGCGCGTGAACAGCGCACACGCGATCGCTTCACCTCACTGCACCCCGAGGTGGCAGTGGCCGAAGTGGCGGCCCTGCCCGGCGATGTGCACGACCTCGCCGGGCTGCGGGCCATCGGAGAACGACTCGCGGCCGGGGTTCCGGCCGGAGCATAGGCATTCGGCGCTCGTACGACGTGGCGTCCGGGTGATCTACCCGGCTGCCGCGTACGTCTCGTACGGAACGTCGATCTCCTCATCGGCATCCATGGTCAGGATGCCCGTACTGCGCTCGTACTCCGTGCGGGCGGTTTCGAGCAGCCGTCGCCACGAGGTGACGGTGGGACGCCGGCGCAGCAGCGCACGACGTTCCCGCTCGGTCATTCCGCCCCACACACCGAACTCGACACGATTGTCGAGCGCGTCGGCCAGGCACTCGGTCCGCACCGGACATCCGGTGCACACCGCCTTGGCCCTGTTCTGTGCCGCTCCTTGAACGAACAGTTCATCCGGATCGGTAGTGCGGCAGGCTGCCTGCGCACTCCAGTCGGTAACCCAGCCCATCCCGGCGCCGTCCTCTCCCGAATCGAGGCTCCCCCACGGCGGCAGCGGCATATTCACCGCTGCCAGTTGAGGACGTTACGGAAGGCGAGCACAGTGCAACACCCC
Source organism: Streptomyces sp. NBC_01546 (assembly GCF_045208355.1). NCBI lineage: Bacteria > Bacillati > Actinomycetota > Actinomycetes > Kitasatosporales > Streptomycetaceae > Streptomyces > Streptomyces sp. NBC_01546. The sequence goes on along the minus strand of NZ_CP109379.1, from coordinate 4,431,654 downwards.
CGACGGGCCCAATCTTGAATGGTCCGAACGGACTATGGGTAAGCGGCAGATCACCCGACGGAGTGATCGGACGACATGCCCGACCATTCCGGCGATTCGGGTGAAATCACCGAGTCGTCAGGGGTGCGCACTCAACACAGAGGGCGGGATTCGGACATGAGTCCACCCCATTCGGGAAGGGTGAAAATCAAGCCGAGGGGTTGATGTCGGACCGCGCTGCTGTGACAGTTGAGGACAGCTTAGGCCAAGGCATTCGCACGTGTCCGGCGAATGAGAACGTAGGCTGCCCTCCATGGGAAAGAAGCGCTCGGGCGGCGGGCTCACCGGGAGCCAGCAGGCCGCCAAGTTCCTCGGGGTGTCCGTTCTCTCCGGAGTTGTGCTGGCCGGCATGGCGATTCCGGCGGCAGGCGCCCTGGGGCTCGCGGCCAAGGGCACGGTCGAGGGATTCGATGAGATCCCGGCCAATCTCAAGACTCCGCCGCTGAGCCAGCGGACCACGATTCTGGACTCCGAAGGTGGCTTGATCGCCACTGTCTATTCGCGTGACCGGCAGGTGGTTCCCCTCACGGCGATCTCCCCGTACATGCAGAAGGCAATCGTCGCCATCGAGGACTCGCGTTTCTACGAGCACGGTGCGGTCGACCTGAAGGGCATCCTGCGCGCGGTCAACCGCAACGCACAGGAGGGCGGCGCCGCACAGGGCGCCTCCACGCTTACGCAGCAGTACGTGAAGAACGTGTTCGTCGAAGAGGCCGGCGACGACGAGACCAAGGTGCGCGAGGCCCAGGAGAAGAGCCTCGGCCGCAAGATCCGCGAGCTGAAGTACGCGATCCAGGTCGAGGAGGAACTCGGGAAGAAGAAGATCCTCGAGAACTACCTCAACATCACGTACTTCGGCCAGCAGGCGTACGGAATCGAATCCGCGGCCCAGCGCTACTTCAGCAAGCCGGCCAAGGACCTGACCCTGGAGGAGTCCGCGATGCTCGCGGGCGTCGTCCAGTCGCCGAGCCGGTACGACCCGGTGAACGACGGGCAGGAGGCGATGAAGCGCCGCAACATCGTCCTCCAGCGGATGGCCGACATCAAGGACGTCTCGCAGGCGGAGGCGGACGCGGCGAAGGCGAAGCCCGTCACGCTGAAGGTGACCAGGCCCAAGAACGGCTGCATCACCGCGGTCAAGGGCGCGGGCTTCTTCTGCGACTACGTCCGCAACACCTTCCTGACCGACGCGGCCTTCGGCAAGACGCGCGAGGAGCGGGCCAAGGTCTGGAACCAGGGCGGCCTGACGGTCCGCACCACCCTGGACCCGCAGTCGCAGGACGCGGCCAACGAGTCGATCAAGGACCACGTCTACCAGGAGGACTCGATCGCGACGGCTGTGACCATGGTCCAGCCGGGCACCGGCCGGGTGCTGGCGATGGGGCAGTCCAAGCCGTACGGCTTCGGGAAGAACGAGACGCAGATCAACTACTCCGTGGACAAGCGGATGGGCGGCTCGAACTTCGGCTTCCAGGTCGGCTCCACGTTCAAGCCGTTCATCGCGGCCGCCGCCATAGAGCGGGGCATGCCGGCGACCAAGGTGTACCCGGCGCCGAACAAGATGGACTACCCGAGCCCGGTCCAGAAGTGCGACGGCACCAACTGGCTCAACCTGCCGCTCTCGAACGGCAAGCTGCAGACGGCCGAGAACGAGACCGAGGACGAGGTCGGTCCGTACGCGATGAGGACGGCGATGGAGAAGTCCATCAACACCTACTTCGTGCAGATGATCTCGGAGATCGGCCTCTGCCCGGTGACGGAGATGACGCAGAAGCTCGGCGTGATCTCCGCCAACGGCGAGAAGCTGGTGGAAGCCCCCTCGATCGCGCTGGGCTCCGCCGAGCTCTCCCCGCTGACGATGGCCAACGCGTACGCGACCTTCGCCAACCGCGGTGTCTACTGCACCCCGGTCGCCATCGAGTCGATCACCGACGCGCACGGCAAGGCGCTCGCCGTGCCGAAGGCCAAGTGCGAGCGCGCGATGGCGACCGAGACGGCCGACACCATCAACACCCTGCTGCGCGGAGTGGTCGACTCCGGTACCGGTGAGCGGGCCGGTCTGACCGACCGCGACAGCGCGGGCAAGACCGGTACGACGGACTCCCGGTACAACGCCTGGTTCGTGGGCTACACCCCGAACATCTCGGGTGCGGTGTGGGTCGGCTCGGGCGGCGCGAAGAAGATCACGATGGAGAACATCGAGATCGGCGGCAAGCCCTACGAGAAGGTCTTCGGCGGCGGTCTGCCCGGCCCGATCTGGAAGGACGCGGTCACCGGCGCACTGGCCGGACGCGAGTCCCCCGTCTTCACCACGGTCAGCATCCCGGAACCCGTGCTCCCCGGCGGCAACCCCGGCGGACGGCCGACCACGAACCCGAGCAAGCCCGGGAAGCCCGGCAAGCCCGGCGGTGACAACAAGCCCGGCGGACGGCCCGGCGGTACGACCGGCGGCCCCACCCCGGACAACCCGTTCCCCGGGATCACGATCCAACCGGGCCTGATCGGCGGCCGCGACACCCAGTAGGCGGCAGCGGAACGAGAGGGGCCCTCAGCCGGATCCGGCTGAGGGCCCCTCTGTGTGTACGGCGTCTGTGCGTACGGCCTGTGGGCGCGGCTTCCGTGCGCGCCGCTTCTGGGCCGTACGGCTCAGGACAGCTGCTGCTTGACGACGGCGGCGACGCGCCCGCCCTCGGCCAGCCCGGCGACCTTCGGGTTCACGATCTTCATGACGGCGCCCATGGCGCGCGGCCCCTCGGCGCCCGCCGCCCTGGCCTCCTCGACGGCCTGCGTCACGATCGCGACGAGCTCGTCGTCGCTCAACTGCTTGGGCAGGTAGGTGTCGAGGAACTCGCCCTCCTCCGTCTCCCGCGCGGCCTGCTCGGGACGCCCGCCCTGGGCGAAGGCCTCGGCGGCCTCGCGGCGCTTCTTGGCCTCCTTGGCGATCACCTTGAGGACCTCGTCGTCGGAGAGCACGCGTGCTTCCTTGCCCGCGACCTCCTGGTTGGTGATGGCGGAGAGGGTCAGTCGCAGGGTGGACGAGTGCAGCTCGTTCCGCTCCCTGATGGCGGTCGTGAGGTCTTCCTGGAGCTTGGCCTTGAGCGTGGTCATGCACCTGAGTCTGCCACCTGCGGGGGCGGTGGCGCCCGCAGGTTTTCCGGGTCTGCGACGATGGGGCCATGCGTGCGCGTTACGGAGTCCCCCTGAAGGCAGCTGCCGGAATCGCCGCGGTGGGGGCCGCGGGCGTGGCCTATGCCGCCGGTTTCGAGGCTCGGTCCTTCCGACTGCGCCGGATCACGGTGCCCGTCCTCCCCCAGGGGATGCGCCCGCTGCGCGTGCTCCAGGTCTCGGACATCCACATGGTCGGCGGGCAGCGCAAGAAGCGCGCATGGCTGCAGTCCCTGGCGGGCCTGCGCCCCGACTTCGTCGTGAACACCGGCGACAACCTCTCCGACACCGAGGGCATCCCGGAGGTGCTCGACGCCCTGGGGCCCCTGATGGACTTCCCGGGCGTGTACGTCTTCGGATCGAACGACTACTACGGGCCGCGGCTGCGCAACCCCGGGCGCTACCTGCTCGAGAAGGCGCAGGGCCGGCACGGGCTGAACGGCAACAAGCCGGTCGTCGGGGCCGTCCACAACCCGTGGGAGGAGATGCGGGACGCCTTCGACGCGGCGGGCTGGCTGAACCTCACCAACACCCGGGCGCGGCTGAAGGTGGAGGGCCTGGAGCTGGCCTTCACCGGGCTGGACGACCCGCACATCAAGCGCGACCGCTACGAGCAGGTCGCGGGCGGTCCGGAGCCGGACGCGGACTTCTCGATGGCCGTGGTGCACGCCCCGTACCTGCGCGTCCTCGAGTCCTTCACCGCCGACCGGTACCCGCTGATCCTCGCCGGGCACACGCACGGCGGGCAGCTGTGCATCCCCTTCTACGGGGCGCTCGTCACCAACTGCGACCTGGACACCAAACGGGTGAAGGGCCTGTCCACGCACGAGGCGGGCGGCCACCGCGCGTACCTCCACGTCTCGGCGGGCTGCGGCACCAACCGGTTCACCCCGGTCCGCTTCGCCTGCCCGCCGGAAGCCACGCTCCTGACGCTGACGCCGAAGGCGCAGGCGTAGGTACGTCGACGGGATGACCGCACCCCATCGCATCGTCCCGGCCGCCTTCCGCGCCCTGATCTCCGCCGCGGCGGTGACGGGGCTCGCCATCGAGTGCGCGTACGGCAGCGTCCCGGTCGTGCTCAGCTTCTTCACACGCCGTCCAGTGGCTGGCCTACCCGCTCGCGTACGTGACCTTCGCGCTGGTCCGGGGCGCGCTGCTCGCCCCCGGCACGAAGAGCCGGTACACGTACCCCTTCATCGACGTGGCCCAGTACGGCTACGGCCGGGTCGCCCTCAACGCGGTCGTCCTGGGCATCGTCTTCTACGCACTCGGCCTCGCCCTGGTCGCGGCGGACCGCCGCCGCCCGGCGCCCGCGCCGGCCGAGCGGGCCCTCCGCGAAAACCGGATTTCGTCTCCGGCCGAGGGTCCGCTAAAGTAATCGATGTCGCCAGGGCAGCAAGCGCTGCAAGGGCGGCGATCGGGGTGTAGCGCAGCTTGGCAGCGCGCTTCGTTCGGGACGAAGAGGTCGTGGGTTCAAATCCCGCCACCCCGACTTCGTAAGACCAGGTCAAGGGCCTGATCCGCAGTGCGGATCAGGCCCTTCCTGCATTTTCCGCGCGCCCGCCTGCCGGTTCGGGTGCACCCGAACCCGAGGTCTGTGCCCCCGTGTCTTCTTCCCCTGTGTCCGGGTCCGCGCGGCTGCGCGGCCTGCTTCGTCCGATACGGCCGGTCTGGCTCTCGCCGAAGGTCTTCCGGACCGAGGTGCTCGCCGGTCTGGTAGTCGCGCTCGCGCTGATCCCCGAGGCGATCTCGTTCTCGATCATCGCCGGAGTGGATCCGGCGATCGGGCTGTTCGCCTCGTTCACGATGGCCGTCGTGATCGCGTTCGTCGGCGGGCGTCCGGCGATGATCTCCGCCGCGACCGGCGCCGTGGCCCTCGTGATCGCTCCCCTGAACCGGGAGCACGGGCTCGGCTACCTGATCGCGGCGGTGATCCTGGCCGGTGTCTTCCAGATCGTGCTGGGCGCGCTGGGCGTGGCGAAGCTGATGCGGTTCATCCCGCGCTCGGTGATGGTGGGCTTCGTCAACTCCCTCTCCATCCTGGTCTTCATGGCCCAGGTGCCCGAGATGCACGACGTCCCGTGGGCCGTCTACCCGCTGATGGCGGCCGGGCTGGCGCTGATGGTGTTCTTCCCGAAGGTCACGAAGGCGGTGCCGGCTCCGCTCGTGTCCATCGTCATCCTCACCGTGATCACCGTGGCCGCGGGCATCGCCGTCCCGACCGTGGGCGACAAGGGCGCGCTGCCGGGCGCGCTGCCCGTGCCGGGCCTGCCGGACGTGCCGTTCACCGTGGACACGCTGACCCTCATCGCCCCGTACGCGCTGGCCATGGCCCTCGTCGGGCTGATGGAGTCGCTGATGACGGCGAAGCTGGTCGACGAGATCACCGACACCCGGTCCTCGAAGACGCGGGAGTCCATCGGCCAGGGCATCGCGAACATCGTCACCGGGTTCTTCGGCGGCATGGGTGGCTGCGCGATGATCGGCCAGACGATGATCAACGTGAAGGTGTCCGGAGCCCGCACCCGGCTGTCGACCTTCCTCGCGGGCACCTTCCTGATGGTGCTGTGCATCGTCTTCGGGCCGGTCGTCTCCGACATCCCGATGGCGGCGCTCGTCGCGGTCATGGTCATGGTGTGCTTCGCGACGTTCGACTGGCACTCCATCGCACCGAAGACCCTCAAGCGGATGCCGGCCGGTGAGATCGCCGTCATGGTCGTCACCGTCGTGTGTGTGGTCGTCAGCCACAATCTGGCCGTGGGCGTCGTGGTGGGTTCCGTCACCGCGATGGTCATCTTCGCGAAGCGGGTCGCCCGTCTGGCGAACGTCACCTCCGTCCTCGATCCGGACGGCGGCCAGGTCGTCTACTGCGTGACCGGCGAGCTGTTCTTCGCCTCCTCCAACGACCTGGTCGGGCAGTTCGACTACGCCGGCGACCCGGACAGGGTGGTCATCGACCTCACCGGCGCCCACGTCTGGGACGCGTCCTCGGTGGCCGCGCTGGACGCGATCGAGCACCGGTACGCCCAGCGGGGCAAGGCCGTCGAGATCACCGGCCTGAACGAGGCCAGCGCCCGGATCCACGGCACCCTCAGCGGCGAACTCTCCTCCGGGCACTGACGGGTCCGCGGGCCGGTTGGGCGAGGCGCTGCCGGAACAGCCCGGTGCCGAGGCGATGGAGCCCTGCCCCGGCACCGGGCTGTCAGGGCGTCACTTGACGTTGACGGCCGTCCACGCGGCCGCGACCTGCTGGTATTCGGTGCCGGACGCGCCGTACAGGTCGGCCGTCGCCTGGAGGGTCGCGGTGCGGGCTCCCGCGTAGTTGGTGGTCGACGTCATGTAGCTGGACAAGGCCTTGTACCAGATCTTGTAGGCCTTGGTCCGCCCGATGCCGGTGACGGTGGAGCCGTCGTAGGTCGGGGAGTCGTAGGACACGCCGTTGATCGTCTTCGCGCCGCTGCCCTCGGCGAGCAGGTAGAAGAAGTGGTTCGCGACGCCCGAGGAGTTGTGGACGTCGAGCCGGCCGACGGTCTTCGACCAGTAGTCGGCGGAGGCGCCGTCCTTGCTCGGCTTGTCCATGTAGCGCAGCGGGGTGCCGTTGCCGCGGATGTCGATCTTCTCGCCGATGAGGTAGTCACCGGCGTCGGCCGGGTTGTTGGCGAAGAACTCCACCGAGGTGCCGAGGATGTCGCTGGTGGCCTCGTTGAGGCCGCCGGACTCGCGGCTGTAGTTCAGCTTGGCGGTGGAGGCGGTCAGGCCGTGGCTCATCTCGTGGCCGGCCACGTCCAGCGAGGTGAGCGGCTTGAGGTTGCCCGCGCCGTCGCCGTAGGTCATGCAGAAGCAGCTGTCGGACCAGAACGCGTTGACGTACGCGTTGCCGTAGTGGACCCGGGAGTACGCGGCCTTGCCGTCGCCGGCGATGCCGTTGCGGCCGAGCTCGGCCTGGTAGAAGTCCCAGGTGACGGCCGCGCCGTAGTGGGCGTCGACGGCGGCGGTCTGCCGGTTCGTCGCCAGCCCGTCGCCCCACTTGTCGTCGGCGTCGGTGAACAGGCTGCCGGTGCCGTTGGTACCGCCGTTCAGGTCGTAGGTCTTGTGGCCGCCGCGGCCCGCGTCGGTCAGGTTGTACGCCGACCCGCTCTGGGTGGTGCCGAGCGTGACGGAGCCGGAGTACTGGCTGGTCCCGCTGCCGGTCTCGATGGCTTCGTATGCCCAGAGCTCGGCGCCGGTTGCCGCGTCGGTGATGACGTGGCGCTCGCTCGGGGTGCCGTCCGGCTGGGTGCCGGTGACGACGGCCTCGTAGGCGAAGACGGGCGTGCCGGTCGCGGCCCAGACCACCTGGCGGGCGCCGGCGGGCGCGGCCTTCAGGGAGCGGGCGGCGGCGGGGGCTATGCGGGCTTCGGTGCCCTTGGTGGTCTTGCGGCTGCCGTCCTTCTTCTGGTGGACGACCAGGTCGCCGCCGAGGACGGGCAGGCCCGCGTAGGTGCGCTCGTAGCGGGTGTGGACCGTACCGTCCGCGTCCTTGACCACGTCGCGGGCCACGAGGCGCTCCTGGTCGGAGAGGCCGATGGCGCGCGCGGTACCGACCGCTTCGGTCTGCGCGGCGACGATGGCCTGGCCGCGCGCGGCGGTCGACAGCTGGACGGCGGTGGCTCCGTCCTCGCGGTCGGCGACCGCGTTGGCGGAACCACTCTGGACGGCGAGCGCGACCATCGCGGCGGAGCCGACGAGGGCGGCGGTGCGCAGCACGCGGATCCGGCGTCGGGAGGCGGGGGATGAGGACATGTGGTGGGGCACTCGGTCTCCATTCGTTGCCGTGGGGGCGGCAGCGAGATTGCCAGGAAGGAGGGCCCGATTGACAGGTATGCAACAAGAATTTGACCAGCTGTTGTCCGGAAAGAGGACTTACATGTCCGCTCAACGGTCAAAAACGGACCATTCCGCTTGGCCCCGGGGCCCGTTGGGCTCCGGGGCCGAGCGGCATCCGCCAACCGCCCTTAGACGCCCGGGATCTGACGGGCCCGGAACGCGCCGCGCACCGCGTCCGCCGCACCCTTGCCGTACATGCGCTCGGCGGTCGCGATGGTCTTCAGCGCCGCGTCCGTGAAACTGGTGTCGGCCGCGAAGCCGAACTGCGCGTTGACGATGACGCGGTCGGCGGTCCTGGCTCCCAGGGCACCCCGGATGTCGAACAGCGCGCGGGACCAGATCTCGCCGTCCGCGTGGACCTCGCCCACCCGGTCCGCGTAGACCTTGGAACCGTCGATCCGGCGCAGGCAGTGCGGGGCGGCGCTGTAGGCGATCGAGTCCCAGTCGGCGACGCACGCCTCGTCGGCCGTACGGACCCAGCCGTACCGGGCGACGGCGTGCGTGCCGACCTCGACGGCCAGGTAGTCGCCGAAGGCCTCGCCGATCGCCCCGGCCTCCGGGGAGGTGCCGAAGCCGGGGACCTGGGCCTCGTGGACCGCGTGCCCGTACTCGTGGACGATCACCTCGGCGTCTTCGGCGTCGTCGACGCCGCCCTTGCCGAAGCGGATCTCGTCCTTTTTGTCGGTGAAGAAGGAGTTGTCGGCGCCCCACTGGTTGATGCGCACGGGCTGGACCCGGTCGTTGGCCCCGGGAAGCTCACTGCCGAAGCCCAGGCCCTGCAGGTACTCCTGCGCCTCGTTGACCCAGAAGTAGGCCATGACCTGCTCGAACTGGTCGTCGTGGCGGTCGTACGAGGCGGCGTTCGCGGTCTTCGCGGAGGCGCCGGTGTCCGACCTGACGTGAGCCCACTTCCCCGACAGCCCGCCGCTCGCGTCGAGGTTGCGCAGCGCGGCCGTGGCGTAAGCGGAGGCGGGCACGGAGGTGGCGGAGTCCTTGGCGTCGGCAAGCGCCTGGTCGCCGGAGGACTGGACGGGGTTGACCATGAAGACGCGGCCCTGGGGGAGGGATGCGACCGGGGCGGACGCGGACGCCGAGGCGGGTGCGGCCAGGGCGAGTGCCGCGGTGGCGGCGGCCGCGACCATCAGGCCGCTGGGTATACGGCGAGGCATGAACATCCTCCTGTGAAGGGCGTGATGTGCGGGAAGAACGTGCGTGGCTTGGTGCGGACGTGATCCTTGCCCAACCCCCCGGGCTTTGGCCAGGCCTTGGCGCCGTGCTCCTCGCGTGAACACCGGCTGATATCCGGATCATCGGGCGAACTGCCGGATTCATGTGCCGCATCATGTCCCGCGTGCACAGTGCGGAGGAGTTCGGCGAGGCCGACAGCGAAGCAGGACGCCCGGGAGACAGGTCCGGGGAGGTCAGAGCAGCGCAACGCGGGGACGAGGCCGCCTTCCGGGCGCTCTTCCGGCAGGTGCAGCCGGGGCTGCTGCGCTATCTGACCGTGCTGGTCGGGGAGGAGGCCGAGGACGTCGCATCCGAGACCTGGCTGCAGGTCACCCGCGACCTGGGGACGTTCAACGGGGACTTCGACGGGTTCCGGGGCTGGGTGACGACGATCGGCCGCAACCGGGCGCTGGACCTGCTGCGCCGCCGGCGCCGACGCCCGACAGCCGACCTGCCGGTCGAGTACCTGCTCGACCGGCGGGCGCCTGAGGACACCGAGTCGAGCGCGCTGGCCACGGTCGCCGCCGCCGACGCGCTCGCCCTGATAGCCCGGCTGCCCCGCGACCAGGGCGAGGCCGTACTGCTGCGCGTGGTCATGGACCTGGACGCGCAGAGCGCGGCGCGCGTGCTCGGCAAACGGGCGGGTGCGGTGCGCACGGCCGCGCACCGGGGCCTGCGCAAGCTCGCCAAGCTGCTCGAACAGCAGGAGGCGGACCCCGGCGGTGCTCAGCAGCCTCCCGGAGGAACTTTCGCCCCGGAAGTGACACCGACGACGTCTCCGACGCTGAAGGATGCGAGATGAGCACCAACCGATCCCGCCGGATCGACCGCGACACGGCCGAGCAGCTGCTCGGCGGGGCCGGGGCCGCCGCGGCACCCGACGACGACGCCCTCGCGGGACTGCTCACCGCCGTCTCCGCGCCCGCGGGCGACGGTGAACTGCCCGGCGAGCAGGCGGCCATGGCGGCTTTCCGGTCTGCCCATCTTGCCCAGATATCCACCACTGCGTCCACCCCCGTGGCCACTCCCAGGAAGCGGAACATGCTCACCCCGGCGATGCTCCTGTGCGCGAAGGCCGCTGCCACCGTGGCGGCCGCCGCCCTCGGCGGTGTCGCCGTCGCCGCCGGGACGGGCAATCTGCCCGCCGCCCTGGGCGGCGAACCCGCGAGCAGCGCCCCGGTCCCCTCCGCTTCCGCACCGGCCTCCGAGCCCGGACAACTCCCCCGGGCACTCGCCGACTCGCCGGAGGCGGCGCCCGCCGCTCTCGCCGAACTCTGCCGTGCCTACGCCGCGGACGCCGCCCCGCACACGCCGAGGCCCGCAGAGGTGCTCGCGGAGCGCCGTTTCGCCCCGCTGGTCGCCGCGGCCGGAGGGCCGACCGCCGTCCCGGGCTACTGCGCCCCCGTCCTCGGCGAGCAGGGCGAAACCCCCGGCAGCTCGCCGGCCGCCCAGCCGACGGACGGACCACGCGGCGCTTCGACCTCCGCCTCCGCGAAGCCGTCCGGGAAGCCGTCCGGGAAGCACGAGGCGGGCAAGCCGCCCGGACATCCGAAAGCGACCCGTACACCCGGCGGCCCGATGCCGCCCCAGCCCCGCGACGACGCCCCGACCACCCACCCCAACCCGTAGAGGCAGACCCCACCGATGCGACCACAACCGGGTTACGCGGACGACGACACGCTGGAGCTTCCGCGTATCCACGTGGCCTCCCCTAGCGCGGCCGAAGCGGCCGAGCCGAGGCCGGTGTTCGTGGACTCCTCGGGGCGGCGCCAGCGCAGGGTCCGCCGCCTGGGGTGGCTGCTCGTCGTGCCCGCCGCCGCGTACGTGGTCCTCGTGCTCAGCTCGCTGTCCGGCGGCCCGACGCTCCGCTCGCCGTTCCTGCCCGCCCCCCGTGGTGCGGACGCCGCCCCGAGCAAGGCCCCCGCAGCCGGGCCCGGCCCGTCCGCCTCCGCCGGACCGCGCCGCTCCGCGGCCCCCGCCGGCGCCACTTCCCAGGCCCCCGCGCCCACCGGCCCCGGCACCGTCACCACGACCGGGTCCGGCGCCGCCCCGACAGCGGGCCCGGCGCTCCCCTCCGCCAACGGGAACGGGAACGGGGCGTCGCCGGGCTCCGGATCAGCCGGCCAGGGCAAGCCGACGGACCGGCCCGGCCACGGCGGCGGCAAACCCACCGCCCGCCCGTAGACCCCGACCAGATCCCAGCAGGCAGGAAGCACTCCCTCCCGTGTCGAAGAACCGGCGCCGCCGCCTCCCCCGCGGGCGGCACAGCACCGTGCGCAACGTCCCCCTGCGCACCCACTGGCTGCTGCTGACCGCCCTGGTCAGCACCCTCTCGGCGGCGCTGCTGCTCCAGGGCTACGCCCACCACATGTTCGACACCACCGCCGACGGGGCGCCGCGCGAGGCCGGTTCGTCGGCGTCCGTGCCGGAGCAGATCCGCTCGGGGGGCCCGGTCATCGAGGGCGCCGCCGGGCGGGTGGCCGGTCCCGGGCCCCGCACGATCGCCCTGACGTTCGACGACGGTCCCGACCCGGTCTGGACTCCGAAGATCCTCGACGTCCTGCGCCGCAACCAGGTGCCGGCCACGTTCTTCACCGTCGGTGCCCAGGTGTCGGCCCATCCCGAGCTGGCCCGGCGGATCGTCGAGGACGGCCACCAGATCGGCGTCCACACCTTCACCCACACCGACCTCGGCGCCGCCTCCGCGTGGCGGCGCTCCCTGGAGCTGAGCGAGAGCCAGCTCGTCATCGCCGGCGCCGCCGGCGTCACCACCCCGCTGCTGCGGCCGCCCTTCTCCTCGACCAACGAGGCGCTGGGCGACGCCGACTGGGACACCGTCGTGCAGGCCGGGCAGGAGGGCTACCTCACCGTCCTCACCACGCAGGACAGCCAGGACTGGCGCCGCCCGGGCATCGCGCAGATCGTCGCCAACTCCACCCCCAAGGGCACGGACGGCCAGATCCTGCTGATGCACGACGCGGGCGGCGACCGCTCGCAGACCGTCGCGGCACTGGAGCAGCTCCTGCCCGACCTCAAGAAGGCGGGCTTCCGCTTCGCCACGGTCAGCGACGCGGTCGGCCTTCCCGCACCCGTGAAGCCTGCCTCCGCCCTCGACGAGTGGCAGGGGCTCGCCCTCATCGACGCGCTGCGCGCCAGCGGCTGGGTGCTCGACGCCCTCGGCTGGCTGCTGTGGGCGGCCGGCGCCATCAGCGTGCTGCGCGCGATCGCGGTGTTCGTCGCCGCGCGCCGTCATGTCCGTACCCGCCGCAGGCCGTGGGGCAGGCCGGTCACCGAGCCGGTCAGCGTCATCGTCCCCGCCTACAACGAGAGCGCCGGCATCGAGGCGGCCGTACGCTCCCTGCTCGCGTCGGACCACCAGGTGGAGGTCATCGTGGTCGACGACGGCTCCACCGACGGCACCGCCGACATCGTCGAGGCCCTGAACCTGCGGGGCGTACGGGTCATCCGCCAGCAGAACGCGGGCAAGCCGGCGGCGCTGAACACCGGCATAGCCGCGGCCTCGTGCAACCTGCTCGTCATGGTGGACGGCGACACCGTCTTCGAGCCGGACGCGGTCCGCATGCTCGTCCAGCCCTTCGCCAACCGGCGGGTCGGCGCCGTTTCGGGCAACGCGAAGGTGGTCAACCGCGGCGGCCTGCTCGGGCGCTGGCAGCACATCGAGTACGTGGTGGGCTTCAACCTCGACCGGCGCCTCTTCGACCTCGCGGAGTGCATGCCCACCGTGCCAGGCGCCGTCGGCGCGTTCCGCCGCGAGGCGCTGCTGCGGATCGGCGGGGTCAGCGACATCACCCTCGCCGAGGACACCGACCTCACCATGGCGCTGTGCCGCGACGGCTGGCGAGTGGTCTACGAGGAGCGGGCCATCGCCTGGACGGAGGCCCCCGCCACGCTCGGGGCACTGTGGAAGCAGCGCTACCGCTGGTGCTACGGCACCCTGCAGGCCATGTGGAAGCACCGGGGCGCCCTCACCCAGCGGGGCCAGGCGGGAAAGCTGGGCCGCCGCGGTCTGCTCTACCTGCTGATGTTCCAGGTCCTGCTGCCGCTGCTCGCGCCGGTCGTGGACATCTTCGCCGTCTTCGGCCTGGTCTTCCTCGATCCGGCCCGCATCATCGGCCTGTGGTGCGCCTTCCTGCTCCTCCAGGTCGTGATGGGGCTCTACGCCTTCCACCTCGACAAGGAACGGCCCGGGCCGCTGTGGAGCCTGCCGCTCCAGCAGTTCGTCTACCGCCAGCTCATGTACCTGGTCGTCATCCAGTCGGTGTTCACCGCGATCGCGGGATCCCGCCTGCACTGGCAGCGCATGGAACGCTACGGAAGCCTCCGGGTCCCGACGAACTGATGCTTTCCGGTCACGACACTAGCCTGCCGCGAGCGCTTCGAGTTCGGCGCTGACCAGGGAGAGGAACTCCGTGGAGGCCCGGGCTTCCACCTCTCGACCGGCAGCCAGCGCGTCGAGGTGGCCGAGGAGTTCGGCGACGGTGGCGAACGGGCCGACGGGGCGGAGCAGCCACAGCCGGCCCCCGGGGCGCGGCGGGAGGCCGAGGTCGGCGAGGACGGTCGAGGCCTCCCCGTCGAGGTCGTGCAGGTCGGCCTCGGGGAGCGGGGCGGCCTCGACCCCGGTGATGTGGCCGTGGCCGTCCAGCGAGGTCTCCACCGCCCAGTGCGTGGAGCGGTCCGGGATCCAGGTGCGGGCCTCCGGGGGCCAGACGTACGGGAGGAAGGCCCAGCGCAGTTCCTCGGGCGCGGGCTCCCAGCCGAGCACCTCCAGCTCCCGGACCTCGGGCAGCCGGTCCGGCTCCAGTTCGCTGCGGCCGGTGCGGCGCAGTGCGAGCGGGTGCGGTGTTCCGTCCTCGTCCCACGACATGCGGGCACGCTATCCGACCTGGTCGCGCGAACCCGGTTCTCACACGGTGAACTACGGCTCCGACCTGGCTGGACGCCTACCGTGACCGGCTGAAGCCGACCTCCGCCGGGGGCTCGCCCGGCCAGGAGAGCACCGTCGGGGCGGGTGGGGTCTCGGCCAGGGCGGTGCCGCGCGAGACGACGTACCGGGGCCGGACCTGGCGGCGGATCGCCTCCTCCGGCGTCGGGGCCGGGAGCAGGACGAAGGAGGCGGGCGCGCCCTCCCTGATGCCGTACTCCGTGTCCGACAGTCCCAGGACCCGCGCCGCACGCTCCGTCACCATCGAGAAGGCCAGCGGGATCTCGTCCGCGCCGGTGAGCTGGGCGGCGTACAGCCCGACCAGGGCGGTCTGGAGCGGGTTGCCGGTGCCGAGCGCGTTCCAGGGGTCCATGACGTCGTCGTGGCCGAAGGCCACGTTGACCCCCGCCGCCAGCATCTCCTTGACCTGGGTGAGCCCGCGCCGCTTGGGATAGGCGTCGAAGCGGCCCTGGAGGTTGAGGTTGGCGAACGGGTTGGAGACCAGGTTGATGCCCGAACGCGACAGCAGCCGCTGGAGTTTGTAGCTGTAGGCGCCGTTGTAGGAGCCCATCGCCGTCGTGTGCGAGGCCGTGGCGCGCTCGCGCAGGCCGGAGCGCAGCGCGAGGGTGGCCAGCACCTCCACGAAGCGGGACTGCTCGTCGTCGATCTCGTCGCAGTGCGCGTCCACGCGCAGCCCGTGCGCCTCGGCCAGCGCGAACGCGATGCTCAGCGAGGCGACCCCGTCCTCCCGGGTGTCCTCGAAGTGCGGGATGGCGCCGACGACGTCCGCCCCGCGCGTCACGGCCTCGCGCAGCAGCGCCTCGCCGTCCGGGAAGGAGACGATCCCCTCCTGCGGGAAGGCCACGATCTGCAAGGTCATGACGTCCCGGACCCGGTCGCGCACCTCCAGCAGCGCGTCGAGCGCGGTGAGCGCCGGGTCGGTCACGTCGCAGTGGGTCCGTACGTGCAGCACCCCCTGCGCCGCCTGCCAGCGCAGCACCTCGGTGGCCCGCGCGATCACGTCCTCGCGGGTCAGGGTCTGCTTGCGCTCGCTCCAGCAGGCGATGCCCTCCCAGAGGGTGCCGGAGGCGTTGGGGCGCGGTTCGCCGGCCGTCAGGGCCGTGTCGAGGTGGATGTGCGGCTCGACGAAGGGAGCGGTGAGCAGCGAGCCGTGGGCCTCGATGAGGGTCCCCGTGGCCGGCGGCTCCTTCTGGTCGTCGTACGGGATCACCCGCGCGATCCGCCCGTCCTCGGCGACCTCCACGTCGGACAGGCCGTGAGCGTGCAGCAGCCGGGCACCCCGGACGATCATCCGCATGCGGTCAGCGTACGCACACGGCCCGCGACCTCGTGGGAGGGCGCGGGCCGGTGACCGGTGCCGGACTCAGCCGCGCTTGGCCTGAGCCTTCTGCTGCATGCCCCGCGTCTTCGCGGAGAGCGACTGCACGTCTCTGACGGCGGCCTTGGCGCGCGCCTCGGCCGCGGTGTTCTTCGCCATCGCACGCTCGGAATCCTGGTGGCCGTGGTGACCGGTGCGAGCCTTCTTGGCCATGATCACTCCTCCTCGGGACACGGAACAGGCGTACTCGGGTTCCACTGTGCGCCCGTTCGGAGCAGTCGGCATCCCGGCGCGGCGTGCGGCAAGAATGGGGGGCATGACCAGCGACACCGATCTGAACATGCCCGCGTGGGAGAAGCGGTTCCGGGCGCCGCGCGTCGGGCTGCCCGAGTGGGCCGAGGACGCCCCGGACCGTTCGCTCTTCGTCTCCAAC
This sequence comes from Streptomyces sp. NBC_01546, assembly GCF_045208355.1. NCBI lineage: Bacteria > Bacillati > Actinomycetota > Actinomycetes > Kitasatosporales > Streptomycetaceae > Streptomyces > Streptomyces sp. NBC_01546. The sequence goes on along the minus strand of NZ_CP109379.1, from coordinate 4,415,643 downwards.
GCGACCGGGACCTTCGAGCTCTACGCCTGGGACCGCGCCACCGGCGCCCAGCGGCAGGCCACCGACCGGCCCAACGGCACCACCGACGGCACCCTCACCCCCGACGGCGAGTGGATCTGGTGGTTCTCCGACACCGACGGCGACGAGTTCGGCACCTGGGTGCGCCAGCCCTTCGCGGGCGGCCCCGACGAGCCGGCCACCCCTGGACTGGAGCCCTCCTACCACGCCGGGCTGGCCATCGGCCGCGACGGGACGGCCGTCGTGGGCCGCTCCACCGACGAGGACGGCACGACCATCCACGTGGTCCGGCCGGACGGCACCGCGCCCGCCGTGATCTACCGGCACCGGGAGTCGGCCGGGGTCGGAGACCTGTCCCACGACGGGACCCTGGTCGCCATCGAGCACACCGAGCACGGTGACGCCATGCACTCCGCGCTGCGCGTGGTCACCCTCGACGGCGCCACCGTCGCCGAGCTGGACGACTCCCGGGGCGGCGCCGAAGACCTGGGCCTGGAGGTACTGGGCTTCGCGCCGGTCGCGGGCGACACCCGGCTGCTGGTCGGCCACCAGCGGCGCGGCCGCTGGGAGCCGATGGTGTGGGACGTGGCCACCGGCGCCGAGGAGGAGCTCGCGATCGAGCTGCCCGGCGACGTCAGCGCCGAGTGGTACCCGGACGGCTCCGCCCTGCTGATCGAGCACGGCTTCGAGGCGCGCAGCGAGCTCTGGCGGTACGACCTGGCCGCGCGGGCGCTCGTACGCGTGGACACGCCGCCGGGGACGGTGTCGGGTGCCACGGCGCGCCCCGACGGGACGGTGGAGTACCAGTGGTCCTCGGCGGCCGAGCCCCCGGCCGTACGGTCCACCTCGGGCGGGATCGTCCTGGACCCTCCCGGCTTCCGGGCGCCCGGCTCGGTGCCGGTGGAGGACGTGTGGGTGGAGGGCCCCGGCGGGCGGATCCACGCGCTCGCGCAGCGGCCGGCCGGGCACGGCGACGGCCCCTTCCCGACGGTCTTCGAGATCCACGGCGGGCCCACCTGGCACGACAGCGACGCCTTCGCGGCGACCCCGGCGGCCTGGCTGGACCACGGCTTCGCGGTCGTCCGGGTCAACTACCGGGGCTCGACCGGATACGGCCGCGCCTGGACGGACGCCCTCAAGCACCGGGTCGGCCTGATCGAGCTGGAGGACATCGCGGCGGTCCGCGAATGGGCGGTGACCTCCGGCCTGGCGGACCCGGCCCGGCTGGTGCTCTCGGGCGGCTCCTGGGGCGGCTACCTGACGCTGCTGGGCCTCGGCACGCAGCCCGGGGCCTGGGCGGTGGGCCTGGCCTCCGTACCGGTCGCCGACTACGTGGCGGCCTACCACGACGAGATGGAGGCGCTGAAGTCCATGGACCGCACCCTCTTCGGCGGCACGCCGGAGGAGGTCCCGGACCGCTTCGAGGCCTCCTCGCCGCTGACGTACGTCGATGCGGTGAAGGCTCCCGTGTACATCGCGGCGGGCGTCAACGACCCGCGCTGCCCGATCCGGCAGGTCGAGAACTACGTGGACCGGCTGGCGGCGCGCGGCGCGGTGCACGAGGTGTACCGCTACGACGCCGGGCACGGCTCGCTGGTCGTGGAGGAGCGGATCAAGCAGGTCCGGATGGAACTGGAGTTCGCGCTCAAGCACCTCCCGCGCTGACTCCCCCAGCTACCGCTGGGAGGGGCCCCACCCGGCGGGACGGCCGGTGCACCCCCGTACGGTGGTGGGGTGCACCGGTTTCTCCTGACCCCGCGCTGGTGGGGGATCAACGTCTTCGTCGCGCTCGCCGTCCCCTTCTGCCTGTTCATGGGGTCCTGGCAGCTCGGCCGGTTCGAGGACCGCGTCGACAGCCACCGCGAGGCGACCTCCGGGCGGCCCGCCGGCCAGACGGCCGCGCCGCTGGACTCGCTGCTCCCGGTGGACAAGAAGACCTCCGGACGGCTGGCTTCCGCGTCCGGGGAGTACGGCGACCAGCTGCTGGTCCCCGAGCGCCGGCTGGACGGCGCGACCGGCTTCTACGTGCTGACCCTGCTGAAGACCGACTCCGGCAAGGCCGTCCCGGTGGTCCGGGGCTGGCTGCCGGGGACGGCCGACCCGGCGAAGGCCCCGGCCGCGCCGGCCGGCCGCGTCGAGGTCACCGGCGCGCTCCAGGCCTCGGAGAACTCCGGCACCAAGGGGGTCCACGCCCAGGGCGGCCTCCCGGCCGGGCAGCTCGGCGTGATCGGGGCGGCCTCGCTGGTCAACCTCGTCCCGTACGGCCTGTACGACGCCTGGCTGACCGTGCAGACCCCGTCGGACGGCATGACCCCGGTGCCCGCCGCGGCCCCGAACAACACCGGGCTCGACCTGAAGGCCTTCCAGAACCTCGGCTACACCGGCGAGTGGTTCGTCTTCGTCGCCTTCGTGCTCTTCATGTGGTTCCGCCTCTACCGCCGCGAGCTGGAAACCCTCCGCGACACGGAGGCGGGCCTGGTCCCCGCCGAGACCCGCGAGAGCGCCGAGACCGCCTAAGCCCTGTCCGGATCCGGGTCCCCTGCTGCGGCTACGGCTGCGGCTTCGGGGCGTCCACCGGGATCGCTCCCGTGCGGTACACCGTGCCCCCGCAGGCCTCGGGAAGGGTCGTCCGCGTGACCGGGGAACCCGTCGGGGGCGTGTGGGACACCGCCACGCCCGGCGCCGCCGGGGGCGTGGTCCCCGTGTCCGGGTCGGCAGCGGGCATGTCGGCGGACTGGCCCTGCGGCGGCTTCGCCCCCGCCTCCGGGCTCGCCGCGGCGCACGGCTCCCCCGACGGCACCCAGGCGAAGCGGACCTCGTACGCCGTGTTCGGCTGGAGCACCAGCACCGGCGCCTCCGCCGACGGATCGGGCAGCAGCCCGCTCGCGGGGTCCCCCGCCGTGTGACCGACCACGGCGACCCCGGAGCCCGGGCCGGTCGGGGCACCGGCCGCGGCGGCCGCCGTCACGGTGTCCGGGCCGGCGACGGCGCAGCCCTGCGCCGAGACGTTGGTGACCTTGAAACTGCCGTAGACCTTGCCGTCGGCCTCCGGGGCGCGGGCCGCGCCCACCACCCCCAGCTGTTCGGCGCCGCACCCGGGCACACCCGGCGCGGCCGCAGGCGGCTGCGGGCCGTTGCCGCTGCCCACGACCGTGCCGGGGCGGTGCCGCTGCTCGTCGGGCCGACGGTCACCCCGCCGGCCGGGGAACCGGAAGCCGTCGGGTCCGGCTGCCCGGTGGTGCCGCCCGCGTCGGGCGCGCCGCTGCCGGACCGGGTGGCCCTGGGCTGGGTCCCGGATCCGTTCTGGTGCGGGTCGGCGGGTGCGGCGCCCGGCTTCTCGCCGGCCTCCGCCCCGTGTCCGGCCATCGCCGAGTGCTCGGTGGAGGCGCCCTCGCCGGCGGTCATGTGCATGGCGGCCGGGATGGCGGTCCCGGCGAGCAGGGCGACGGCCGCGGCGCCGATGAAGGCCTGTCGCTTGAGGGTCCGGCGGGCGGGGACGGCGTACCGCAGCCGCTCCAGCGCGCCATCGGAGGGCTCCAGGCCCCCCACTGCCCCGCGCAGCAGGCCCCGCAGGGCCTCTTCCTCGCTCGCGCCGCCCGGCGCGGTGTGGTCGTCCCTCATGACTGCGCAGCCTCCATCGCCACCCGCAGCGCGGCAATGCCCCGCGATCCGTACGCCTTCACCGAGCCGAGTGACACCCCGAGCGTCTCGGCGACCTGGGCTTCCGTCATGTCCGCGAAGTAACGCAGCACGAGCACCTCTCGCTGGCGGCGCTGCAGTCCGCGCATCGCCTTGATCAGATCGTCCCGCTCCAGCTGGTCGTAGGCGCCTTCCTCGGCGCTCGCCATGTCCGGCATCGGCTTCGACAGCAGCTTGAGGCCGAGGATGCGCCGGCGCAGGGCGGACCGGGAGAGGTTCACGACGGTCTGGCGCAGGTACGCCAGCGTCTTGTCGCGGTCACGGACCCGGTTGCGGGCCGAGTGCACGCGGATGAACGCCTCCTGGACCACGTCCTCGCAGGAGGCGGTGTCGTCGAGGAGCAGCGCGGCGAGGCCCAGGAGCGAGCGGTAGTGCGCCTGGTAGGTCTCCGTGAGGTGGTCGACGGTGGTGCCCGCCACGACCTCGGTCACGGTCTCGGCCTCGGTGACCGCCTCGGTGACCGACTCGGCCTCCGCGGGCTTCCCGCCCGCCTCAGCGCTGTCGCGCGGTGCGGGCACGCGGCCGCCCCGGGTCGGTACGGCAGCCCGTACGGGCGCCTCGGACGGCCCGGCCGGCGGGACGGGAACGATCACAGGAAGACCGCCGCCGGGCGCACGGGAGCCCCGGTGCGACGGGATGAACCCGGTGCGCGCCGGTAGGACGGCCAGTTCGAGCAGTGCCTCTGCCACGCCTGTAGGACACGCGTCCCCCCGTCAGGGTTGTACGCGCGAGGCTGCCGCCACAGCAATATCCCCATTGCCCTCATGCGTACCCGCTCTTCCCGATTGCCCCGTCTATCGAGACGGCAGTCGGGCCATCACCTTGATCAAGGGATCAGTACCGATCCTACAAAGCGAATTACGCAAATTCACCCGCGATCAGTTCCGCGATCTGAGTGGCATTCAGGGCGGCGCCCTTGCGGAGATTGTCGGCGCACACGAAGAACTCCAGCCCGCACCGGTCGTCGAGCGAGACCCGCACCCGCCCGACCCAGGCCGGATCCGTTCCGGCGGCGTCCGCCGGCGTCGGGAACTCCCCCGCCGCCGGGTCGTCCACGAGGACCACACCGGGCGCGGCGTCCAGGATCTGCCGGGCGTGCGCGGCGTCCACCTCGTTCTCGAAGCGGGCCCGCACGGTCAGGGAATGCCCGGTCACCACGGGAACCTGCACGCAGGTCACGGCGATCGGCAGCCCCGCCAGATCCAGGATCCGGCGCGTCTGCGCCCGTACGGCCAGCTCGTGCGACGACCAGCCGTCCTCGCGCAGCTCACCGGACCACGGCACGACGTTGAGGGCCAGCGGAGCCGCGAAGGGGCCGGTGTCCTCGCCCACCGCACGGCGTACGTCTCCGGTGTGCTCGCCCAGGGAGGTCCCGGCGACCAGCGACAGCTGGCGGCGCAGCACCTCGGAGCCGGCCCGGCCGGCGGCGCTCGCGGCCTGGTACGTGGAGACGGCCAGGTCGGTGAGGGAGTACTCGGCGTGCAGCGCGCCCAGGGCCGCGATCATCGCGGCGGTCACGCAGTCGGGGCCGGCGACGATCCCGCGCGGGCGGATCCGTACGGCGTGCCCGTTGACCTCGGGCACCACCAGCGGCACCTCGGGGTCCTCCCGGAAGGCCGCGGACTGGTCCACGACGACGGTCCCGCGCGCGGTGACGACGGGAGCCCACCGGGCCGAGATCTCGGCCGGGGTCAGGAACAGCGCGATGTCGCCCGGACCGAGGCCGTCGAAGGCGTCCTCGGTGAGGGCGAGCACCTCGCTCTCCTCCGCGCGGACGGCCAGCACCCGGCCGGCCGAGCGCGCGGAGGCGATCAGGCGGATGTCGCCCCAGACGTCCGCCCGCTGGGACAGGATCTGGAGCAGGACCGACCCGACTGCTCCGGTCGCCCCGACCACGGCGAGCGCCGGGCCGGAGGACCGGTCGGCGGTCATCGTCCGGTGCCTCCGTAGACGACGGCTTCGTCGCTGTCGGAGTCGAGGCCGAAGGCCGTGTGCACGGCGCGGACGGCCTCGTTGACGTCGTCCTGGCGGGTCACGACGGAGATGCGGATCTCGGAGGTGGAGATCAGCTCGATGTTGACGCCCGCGTCGGACAGCGCCTGGAAGAAGGAGGCGGTGACGCCCGGGTTCGTCTTCATGCCCGCGCCGACCAGGGAGATCTTGCCGATCTGGTCGTCGTAGCGCAGGGAGTCGAAGCCGATCTGGCCCTTCGCCTTCTCCAGGGCGTCGATGGCCTTGTGGCCCTCGGTCTTGGGCAGCGTGAAGGAGATGTCGGTGAGCCCCGTCGAGGCCGCCGACACGTTCTGCACGATCATGTCGATGTTGATCTCGGCGTCCGCGATCGCGCGGAAGATCGCCGCGGCCTCGCCCGGCTTGTCCGGGACGCCGACGACCGTGATCTTGGCTTCGGAGACGTCGTGAGCGACTCCGGAGATGATGGCGTGCTCCACCTGCGCGTCCCCTTGCGGATTCTCGTTGCTGACCCAGGTGCCCGGCAGTCCGGAGAAGGACGAGCGGACGTGGATCGGGATGTTGTAGCGGCGCGCGTACTCGACGCAGCGGTGCAGCAGCACCTTGGAACCGGAGGCCGCGAGCTCCAGCATGTCCTCGGAGGAGATCCAGTCGATCTTCTTCGCCTTCTTCACGACGCGGGGGTCCGCGGTGAAGACGCCGTCGACGTCGGTGTAGATCTCGCAAACCTCGGCGTCCAGCGCCGCGGCGAGCGCGACGGCGGTGGTGTCCGAGCCGCCACGGCCGAGGGTGGTGATGTCCTTGGAGTCCGCGGACACGCCCTGGAAGCCGGCGACGATGGCGATGTTGCCCTCGTCCAGTGCGGTGCGGATACGGCCCGGCGTGACATCGATGATGCGCGCTTTGTTGTGGACCGAGTCGGTGATCACGCCTGCCTGGCTACCGGTGAACGACTGGGCCTCGTGGCCCAGGTTTTTGATCGCCATGGCCAGCAGGGCCATGGAGATCCGCTCTCCGGCGGTCAGCAGCATGTCGAATTCGCGCCCGGCAGGCATGGGAGAAACCTGCTCGGCGAGATCGATCAGCTCGTCCGTCGTGTCGCCCATCGCGGAAACCACGACGACCACCTGGTGGCCGTTCTTCTTGGCATCCACGATCCGCTTGGCAACACGCTTGATGCCTTCGGCATCGGCTACGGAGGAGCCTCCGTACTTCTGCACGACAAGGCCCACGTGCGCTCCTCGCTCAGTCCGTCTCATTGCTGGTGCAGTGTAACGAGCGACCGGGATCCGACCGCTTCGTACCACATCATGAGACGTAAAGATCAAACGATGGGTTCCCCCCGCGGGGCAGTCGGTTACGCGCCCGGTTGCGCGCTCGGTTGCGCGTTCACTTAGGCGCCCACCTGCGCACTCGCCCAGGCGCTCACGCGCGGCCGAGACCGCCGAGCTCCTGGGCCATCACCTCTCCGGCCTGCTCGGCGAGCTCGTCCTCCGCCAGGTCCTCGTCCGTGTCCAGGCCGTCCAGGGCGGCGAGGGGCTGGTCCAGCCGTACGTGCGCGATCAGCGACTGGAGGGCACGCAGAGTGGCCGAGGCCGTCGGGCCCCAGTTGGTGAAGTACGAGAACTGCCACCACCACAGCGCCTCGGTGATCCGGCCCGCCTGGTGGTGGATGAGCCCGTGCCGCAGGTCGGCGACCACGTCGGCCAGGTCGTCGGAGATCCGGTGCGCGACCGGGGCCTTGCGCGGCTCGTACGGGTCGAAGACCTCGGAGTAGACGTCGACCGGCTCCAGCATCACCGCGAACCGCTCGCGCAGGTCGTCCACGTCCGGCTCCGGGCCGAGGTCGGGCTCGTACCGCTCGTCGGGCAGCACGTCCTGGTACGCGCCCAGCCGGCCGCCCGCCAGCAGCAGCTGGGAGACCTCCAGAAGGAGGAAGGGCACCGCACTGTCCGGGTCCTCGCCCTTGGCCACCTCGGTGACCGCGACGATGAACGACTCGATCTGGTCCGCGATGGAAGCGGCGAAGTCGTCCGGGTCCTGGCCCAGGGCGTGCAGCGTTGCGTCAGACATCGAGAAGTCGCCTTCCTTCAAAGGCCCGCCCGAGCGTGACCTCGTCCGCGTACTCCAGATCTCCCCCGACGGGGAGCCCGCTGGCCAGGCGGGTGACCTTCAGGCCCATGGGCTTGATCATGCGGGCGAGGTAGGTGGCGGTCGCCTCGCCCTCCAGGTTCGGGTCGGTGGCGAGGATCAGCTCGGTCACCTCGCCGTCCGCGAGGCGCGACAGCAGCTCGCGGATCCGCAGGTCATCGGGGCCGACGCCCTCGATCGGGCTGATCGCGCCGCCCAGGACGTGGTACTTGCCCCGGAACTCACGCGTCCGCTCGATCGCGACGACGTCCTTCGGCTCCTCCACGACACAGATGACCGTGGTGTCGCGGCGCGGGTCGCGGCAGATGCCGCACCGCTCCTCCTGCGCCACGTTCCCGCACACCGCGCAGAACCGGACCTTGTCCTTCACCTCGAGCAGCGCGTGCGCGAGGCGGCGGACGTCGGTGGGCTCGGCCTGCAGGATGTGGAAGGCGATCCGCTGCGCGCTCTTGGGCCCGACGCCGGGCAGCCTGCCCAGTTCGTCGATCAGGTCCTGGACCACGCCTTCGTACAACGGACTGCCTTCTTTCGTTCGTGTGCGGTGGGAATGCTAGAAGGGGAGGCCGGGGATGCCGCTGCCGCCGCCCAGTCCCTGGGCCAGCGGGCCCAGCTTCTGCTGCTGGAGCGCCTGGGCATTCTCGTTGGCCGCCTGGACGGCCGCGACCACCAGGTCGGCGAGCGTCTCGGTGTCCTCGGGGTCCACGGCCTTCGGGTCGATCACCAGGGCACGCAGCTCACCGGAGCCGGTGACGGTCGCCTTGACGAGGCCGCCGCCGGCCTGGCCCTCCACCTCGGCCCTGGCCAGCTCTTCCTGGGCCGCTGCGAGGTCCTGCTGCATCTTCTGGGCCTGCTGGAGCAGCTGCTGCATGTCGGGCTGGCCACCACCGGGAATCACAGGTCACTCACTCCATGCCGTCGGGACGCTTGGTCAATCCGAGCCTACGTGCTCCCCGCGCGCTGCGCCCTACGCCGTGAGGACCAACTCTTTCGAGTGAGAGACAGGACGTACGCGTACCTGATGGAGACCTCCTTGCGGGCGGAAATCCTGGGATACCTTGCCCATCGCGCCTCATTCGAAGGTAGGAAGAGCATGCGCATCATTGCGCACACGCGCACCACCACACGTCAGCGCAGGCAGAGGGAGTGCCGGGTGAGCCAGCCGGAGATGCAGCCCGAGGGGCCACCCCGGGATCCCCGGGAGGAGGGCAGCGGACCGATGGCGGCGGGCGATCTGACCGGGCGGCCGTTCCCCCTCGGGGACTGGGGCGAGCCTGCCGAGCGGCTCGACGAGCTCTACCGCCGGGTCGAGGCCGATGCGCTGCGCACCGCCGAGTGGTACCTGTCCGACCGGGCGTGGAAGCGCCGTGGTGCGCGCGTGCTGCGCGTCGGGGCCGCCGCGGGCGCCGTCACGGGCGCCGCGATGCCGCTGCTGGAGCTGACGGGCTCGGCGCCGGGCGCGTCGGCGTACGGGTACCTGTCCCTGCTGCTGGCTGCGGCCTGCCTGGCCTGCGACCGGTTCTTCGGCCTGACCTCGGGCTGGATGCGGGACGTCGCCACGGCCCAGGCGGTGCAGCGCCGACTCCAGACCCTCCAGTTCGACTGGGCCTCGGAGAACGTACGGGAGGTGCTCGGGCCGACGGAGGGCACGGCCAGCGAGGCCGCCGAGCGGTGCCTGACGGTGCTGCGCCGCTTCTCGGAGGACGTGACGGAGCTGGTGCGCTCCGAGACCGCGGAGTGGATGGTGGAATTCAGCTCCGGCCCCGCCCCGCTGGTGATGCAGTCCCTGGGCGCCAACGGAGCCCGCTCGGACGCGTACGTCCCCCCGGCCCGTTTCCCCCTGCCCCCGGGCACCCGCCCCAACATGCCCCGCCAGCGCCCCCCGGAACAGCCCCGCTGACCGGTTCGGCCTGTCGGCGCCCGAGGCGTGGGGGTCCCCCGGACGGAGTCTGGGGGAGGTCCGGGGCGGAGCCCCGATCTCCGAGCTCCGCCGCAGACCCCCTGCTCAACTGAAGATGATCATGGAGCCCTGCCCCAGACTCCGCGTGGCGGCGGCGTGCAACCCCAGCCACACGTGCCGCTCCCGCGCGAACGGACTGTCGTCATACGGAATCGGCCCCGCCGGCTCCTCCAACGACGTCGGCCGCCCCGGCGGCGCCGGCGCGGCAGGCGGATTCCCGGGATCTATCCCGATGGCGGGAGCCACGAACGCCAGCTCCCGCAGCAACCCCTGCGCGGACCCCAGCGGCCCTCCACCGGCCAACAGCTCCTCGTTCGCCAGCGGAGCCGCGAAGTCCACCGGCACGTAAGCCCCCGCGTGGTCGTAGTGCCACACCAGATGCGACTGCTGCGCGGTCGGCTCGAACATCTCCAGCAGCTGCTCGTAGTCCCCGCCCAGCTCGTCCACCGGGGTCACCGGCAGCCCGCAGATCTGGAGCAGGTACGCCCGCCGCAGGAAATGCAGGGCGTCGTAGTCGAAGCCGGCGACCGGGGCCACGTCGCCGCTCAGGCCCGGCATGTAGGCGAACACGGGCACGGACGGCAGTCCGGCCTCGCCGAGCGCCTTGTCGTACGAGGCGATCTCTTCCGCGAAGGGGTTGTCGGGGCTGTGGCACAGCACGTCGACAAGAGGGACCAGCCACAGGTCACAGGCCACGCGGGCTCCGATCAGTCGTTGGCGCCGATCCGGCCAGAGTAGTGCTCCGGACACGCTCCGCGAAGGGGTGCGCAGAACCTGTACGACGGCAGAACCGTACGACGGCAGTACGACTGCAGACGCCACACGACGGCAGACGCCGTACGACTGCAGAACCGTACGGCTAGAGTCCGGCGGCCCAGTCCAGGCCGTGCTGGTTGTACCCCTGCACGATGCGCCGTACCGCGTCCGCGTCGGCGAGGGTCACCGCGTCCACCAGGTCGCTGTGCCCGTCCCAGAGCGCCGCCCGCAGCCGCTGCGGGTCGCGCTGGAGGTGGGGTACGGCGAAGACCCAGCACTGCACCCGGATGCGGTGCAGGAACTCGGAGATGTAGGTGTTGCCGACCAGCCCGCTCAGCTCCCGCCAGAAGCGCAGGTCGTAGCCGATCAGCACTTCGAGCGAACCGCTCTGCGCGGCCCGCCGCGCCTCCTCGGCCCGGCGCCGCACGGACACCAGCAGCTCGCCGGAGCCGATGGCGGTGCCGCGCTCGGCGATCCTGCGGAAGATCCCGTCCACGACCAGCGAGCGGGCCTCGATCATTCCCCGGAAGTCGTCCACGGAGAAGATCCGCACCCGGAAGCCGCGGTGCTGGACCAGTTCGAGCAGGCCCTGGGCCGAGAGGTCGACCAGTGCCTCGCGGACCGGGGTCGCGGAGACCTCGTACTGCTCGGCGATCTGCTTGACGGTGAACTCGGTCCCGGGCGGCAGGCGTCCCGCGAGCACCTCGTCACGCAGCGCGTCCGCGATCTGCTGGCGAAGTGTGTTGCGGGTGACAGCGCCGCTGCCTGGCATAGGGGTCCGTCTCCTTAGGTGAACTCCGGACACCTTAGGCCAGGCAGCGAGGCCGAAATAGAGCGGTTGAAGATCGGTATGCGAATGTACCGACCGCTATCCGGACGTGGTGTGGCGGTCGGCGACCGTCAGTGCCTCGTCCAGCAGTGCCAGCCCCTCCTTCGCCTCAGCCTCCGTGATGGTGCACGGGGGGACGACGTGGGTGCGGTTCATGTTGACGAAGGGCCACAGCCCGGACGCCTTGCAGGCCGCCGCGAATTCGGCCATCGGCGTGTTGGCCGCACCGGCGGCGTTGTACGGGACGAGGGGCTCGCGCGTCTCCTTGTCCCGTACGAGTTCCAGGGCCCAGAACGTGCCCAGCCCGCGGACCTCCCCGACGGAGGGGTGCCGCTCGGCGATCTCGGCGAGCGCCGGGCCGATCACGTTCGCGCCGAGGTGGGCGGCGTGCTCGACGATGCCCTCCTCCTCCATCGCGTTGATCGTGGCGACGGCGGCGGCGCAGGCCAGGGGGTGGCCGGAGTACGTGAGTCCGCCCGGGTAGGGGCGTGTGGCGAAGGTCTCGGCGATGGCGGCGGAGATGGCGACGCCGCCGAGCGGCACGTAACCGCTGTTCACGCCCTTGGCGAAGGTGATCAGGTCGGGGGTGACGCCCCAGTGGTCGGCGGCGAACCACTTGCCGGTGCGGCCGAAGCCCGACATGACCTCGTCCAGGATGAAGACGATGCCGTGGCGGTCGCAGAGCTCGCGTACGCCCGCGAGGTAGCCGGCCGGCGGGGTCATGATCCCGGCGGTGCCGGGCACGCTCTCCAGGATGATCGCCGCGATGGTCTGCGGTCCCTCGAAGGCGATGGTGTCGGCGAGGTGGGCGAGGGCCCGCTCGCACTCCTCGGCCTCGGTGGTGGCGTGGAAGGCGGAGCGGTAAAGGTACGGGCCCCAGAAGTGCACGACGCCTGCGGCGGCCGTGTCGGAGGGCCAGCGGCGCGGGTCGCCGGTGAGGTTGATCGCGGCGGCGGTGGCGCCGTGGTACGAGCGGTAGGTGGAGAGCACCTTCTGCCGGCCGGTGTGCAGCCGGGCCATGCGGACGGCGTTCTCGACGGCCTCGGCGCCGCCGTTGGTGAAGAAGATCTTGTCCAGGTCGCCGGGGGTCCGCTCGGCGATGAGGCGTGCGGCCTCGGAGCGAACGTCGACGGCGAAGCCGGGCGCGAGGGTGCAGAGCCGGGCCGCCTGCTCCTGGACGGCGGCGACGACCTTGGGGTGCTGGTGGCCGATGTTGGTGTTGACCAGCTGGGAGGAGAAGTCGAGGAAGCGCTTGCCGTCGTAGTCCCAGAAGTACGACCCCTCGGCCCCGGCCACGGCGAGCGGGTCGATGAGGGCCTGGGCGGACCAGGAGTGGAAGACGTGCTTCCGGTCGGCGTCCTTCACTGCGGCGAGGGTGTGCGAGGTGACATGAGGGGTCATGGCGTCACGCTAGAAGTGCGCAGGTGAGGAGGGATATCGGCGGACTGTATGGGGGTGGGGGGCCGGTCTCGGCAGTCTGTCTGCCACGCGCCTGCCCTTCCGAGCAATTGACAGCATCCTGTCATCATGACAGTCTCTTGTCATAGAACAGGTCAGAGCAGCTCAGAGCAGGTCCTGAACGTCAACGCCGGAGGCGATCACGATGAACGAGACCCCGCGCAAGCCCGTCCACCTCGCGGTCTACGACACGTACGCGGACTGGGAGACCGGTCACACCACCGCGCACCTGACCCAGCGCGGCCACCGGGTCCGTACCGTCGGCCCGGCCGCGGAGCGGCCGGTCACCACCATGGGCGGCGTCCGCATCCAGCCCGACCTGGCCCTGGCCGATCTGCGGCCGCAGGACTCCTCCCTGCTGATCCTCACCGGCGCCTCGCTGTGGGACACCGGCGAGGAGCTGGCGCCGTTCGCGGCGAAGGCCCGGGAGTTCCTGGACGCCGGCGTGCCGGTCGCGGCGATCTGCGGAGCCACGGCCGGCCTGGCCCGGGAGGGCCTGCTGGACGGGCGCGCCCACACCAGCGCGGCCTCCTTCTACCTGGCCGAGCAGCCGGGCTACGGGGGCGCCGAGCGCTACGTCGAGGCCGACGCGGTGACGGACGGCGACCTGATCACGGCGGGGCCGACGGAACCGGTGGCCTTCGCCCGCGAGGTCTTCGCCCGCCTGGACGTGTACAAGCCGGATGTGCTGGACGCCTGGTACCGGCTGTTCCACGACTCGGACGCGAGCGCGTACCCGGTCCTGATGGCGGCGGAGGCGGCGGGCGATGCCTGAGCCGGAGGAACTCCCCGTCCGGGCCCGGCAGGACCTGCTGAGCCGGACCGCGCTCGGTGTGTTCCGGCTGAACGGCCAGTTCCTCGCGGTGTCGGAGGAGCTGGCCCGCCCGGCCGGCCTGACCGCAGCCTGGTGGCAGGTGCTCGGAGCCGTACTCCGCGAGCCCCTCCCTGTCGCGGGCATCGCCCGTGCCATGGGCATCACGCGGCAGAGCGTCCAGCGCATCGCCGACCTGCTCGCCGCCGAGGGCCTGGCGGAGTACGTCCCGAACCCGGCACACCGCCGCGCCAAACTCCTGCGCCCGACGGAAGCGGGCCGCGCGGCGATCGCCCGCATCACCCCGGGCCACGTCTCCCTGGCCACCCGCCTGGCAGAAGAACTGGGCGATGCCGCCTTCACGGAAACGGTCCACGTCCTCGAACGCCTGACGGCGGCCCTGGACACCCTGTCCACACCTCCGCCCGCACCACCAACCGGCCCCGCCTGGGGGTCCCCCCGGACGGAGTCTGGGGGAGTTTGAGGCGCGGGGTCTGGGGCGGAGCCCCAGATGCCTCGGGCGCAGCCCGCCCCCCGCGCAGCCGACCCGGCACCGCCGCACCCCACCCGGCCCCGCGGGGCACTCGCGGACGGGGACCTCTTCGTCACCGAGGTGGAGATGCCCCAGGACCACGTGCTCTACCGGGCCGTCTCCCTCTGGACGGTGCGGGACGGCGAGATCGTCGGAGCGCGGGAGTACTGGACCAGCCCCGGCCAGGACCCGGCACCCCGCTGGCGGGCGGGCTACGTGGAACCGTTGGCGGCGGACTGAGCTCCGAGGGACCGGGCTCCGAGGGACTGAGCTCCGAGGGACCGGGCTCCGAGGGCGTCCAGCTCCTCCCCGATGGCGGCCCGCAGACCGTCGTGGCGGTGGCTCAGCTCGTACCGTCCGTCCCGCCAGTACTCCTTCCCGTACAACCAGACGGGCAGCCGGACGCGGTCGGCGGGCTCCCAGTCGTAGCGGGGCCAGATGTGGGCGTGGAGGTACGGGTCGGTGTTGCCCAGGATCTCGATGTTCACGCGGCGGAACGCGGGATCGAGGCGGCGGCAGGCCCGTTCTACGGCCTCGGCAAGCCGTTCCATGTCGGTGAGGTACGCGGTCCTGCGCGCCCGGGGCAGGTCGGAGAGCCGGGTCACGGCGGGATCGTCGGTCAGCAGGACGGAGTACCCGGGCAGGAACTGCCGGTCCCCGATCACGGCGAAGCCCGCGTCGAGGCGGCGCAGGACGGTCGGGTTCTGCCCCCGGTGAGCACTGCCTATGCGGTCGTGACGCCAGTCGGTTGCGGTCATCCATCGACCCTAACCGACCACTCTCACCAGGGACTTCGACCTCGGACCTGACTCTCAGGTAGCCCCTGTCATACCTGAGAGCTACGCAGGAACACGGCTCTGGAGCGGGACGCCGACGAGGGGTCGCGATTTCTAACTTCGGATGCAGAGAAGGGCGCTGACGGCTCTTCCTGACCGAAGGAAGAGACCATGGCGGCGGGGACGGCGACGAGCACCAAGAGGGCCACTGCGACGGCGCACGGCGGCGGGGCGACCGGCGGCGGGTCGACCGGCCGGCTGCGCCGCACCCTGCTGGCAGCGCTGGTCGCGGCGGCCGTCGTGCTGCCGGTGTCCGCAGCCGCCTCTCCCGACGTCCCCGCGCCCATACCCGTGGCGTTCGCCGAGGACGCCGCGCCCCGCGACCGGTACACGGCCAACCGTGCCAACCTCGCCGAAGCGGCCCGTTTGGCCACGGACGCCGGACGCACCGGGCGGGCCGCGAAGCTGCGCGCCATGGAGGCGGCCGGTACGGCGCAGTTCCTCGCCTTCGACGGCCGCGGGCGGGGCCGGGCCGTCGAGGTGTTCGGCGATCTGGAAACCGCCGACCGGGTCACCGTCCTGGTGCCCGGGTCCGACACGACGCTCGACACCTACCAAAGGTTCCGTGCCGGGGCCGTCTCCCTTCAGCAGCGCCTCCAGGCCGAGCATCCGCGCTCCGCCGTGGTCGCCTGGCTGGGGTACGACACCCCCGGCACGGTCAGCACGACCGTCCTGACCGCCGCTCGCGCCGACGAGGCCGCCGCCGAACTGGGGCCCTTCCTCGACCGGTTGGGGGACGTATCGGGTCCCGGCGCCCGCCTCTCCCTCCTGTGCCACTCCTACGGCTCGGTGGTCTGCGCCCGTACGGGGACCGGGCCCGCGGTCGCCGACATGGTCCTGTTCGGCAGCCCGGGCACCGGGGCCGATGCCGCCCGGGACCTCCCGGCGGGGGCCCGGGTCTGGGCCGGGCGTGGCAGCGACGACTGGATCGGCAACGTCCCGCACGCCCGGCTCGGCGCGATCGGCTTCGGCACCGACCCCGTCGACCCCGCCTTCGGAGCACGGGCCTTCGCCGCCGGCGCCGCCGGGCACAGCGACTACCTCAAGCCCGGCACCGAGTCCCTGGACAGCCTGGCCGCCATCGTCCTCGGCACCGCGACCGCCGACACCGCCGCCCCCGCCACCACCACCGCCTCGGAGGCTTCCCATGCGTGAGCTCCGCACCCGCTGGTCCGTCCTGGCCAAGGGCATCGACGCGGCCACCCCGGCCGACCGCGACCGCACCGTGGACGCGCTAAGGGCCTTCGCGATCCTCGGCGTGGTCCTGGGCCACTGGCTGGTCACCGCCCTGACCACCGCCAACGGCGGGCTGAGCAACACCAGTCCGCTGGCGTACACGAGCTGGCTGGCCCCGGTCTCCTGGGTGTTCCAGACACTCGCCGTCTTCTTCCTCGTCGGCGGCCATGTCGCCGCCCGGGGCTACGCCTCGGCGCGGGAGCGCGGGGACTCGTACCGCACCTGGGTCGCCGGGCGACTGGGGCGGCTGTTCCGCCCGGTCGCCGCCGTGCTCACCCTGTGGACGGTCGCGGCGGGCGGGATGCTGATCGGCGGAGTGGAAGTCACCACCGTCCAGACGCTGGTCAAGCTGGTGCTGTCGCCGCTGTGGTTCCTGCTGGTGTTCGCCGCGCTGACCGCGGCGACCCCGCTCGTGGCCCGGCTCCATCCGCTGTGGCCGCTGGCCGTGGTGGCCGGGGTCGACCTGTGGCGCTTCGGGCTCGGCGGGCCCGAGTGGACCGGCTGGGTCAACGTGGCCGCCGGCTGGCTCGTCCCCTACACCCTGGGCGCCGCCTGGTCCCGGGGCGCGTTCGCCCGGCGCCGGACCGCGCTCCTGCTGCTCGCCGCAGGCACCGTGGCCACGGCCGCGCTGATCCTGTGGGGCGGCTACCCGGCCTCGATGGTCGGTGTCCCCGGGGCCGCCGTATCGAACCTGAACCCGCCGACGCTCGCCGCGGTCGCCTTCGGCCTGGCCCAGTGCGGGCTGGCCCTGCTGGTGCGCGAGCCGCTGGCCCGGGCCATGCGGCGGCCGGGAGCCTGGGCGAAGGTGGCTCTGGTGAACCTCTCCGCCATGACGATCTTCCTCTGGCACCAGACCGCCATGATGGCCGTCACCGCCCTCGGGCTGCTGGCCCCGGCGGACCTGCCCGGGCTGCACACCGTTCCCGACTCCCTGCTGTGGATACCGGCCCGACTGCTGTGGCTGCCGGTGTTCGCCGCCGCCCTGACGGTGTGTTGGGCCGCGTTCCGTACGTACGAGCGGGGCGGGCGCCCGAAGCCGGGGACCAGCAGCACCCGCGTCGTCGCCGGCTCCCACCACCAGGCGACGGCCCCCGTCAAGGAAATCACCCATGCCTAGGCTGGAGCCCGTGACCAAGCCGAGCGAGTCCCCGGTACCCGACGCCCTCAAAAGCCGTAGCGGGCGTCCCGCGCTGCGCGGCCTGGCCCGGGAGCTGCTCACCCTGGAGTGGGACCCGCTTCCCCGCATGTCGCGGCCGCGCTGGCTGGCCTGGCTGCCGCATGTGCTCGTCGTCTACGGGGCCGTGGTGTCATGCGCCCTCACGGTCCAACAGCTCGAGGACCACTACGGGGTCACGGGTGGCCCGGTCGTCGCGATGGCGCTCCTGACCGGTGCCTCCATCGTGCTCGGGATGTTCCGGCCCCTCGCCGGCTGGTGGCTCGGCCTCGTCACCGCCGCCCTGGTCGCGTGGACGATTTACGGACACGTCGGTCAGGGCCAGTCCTGGCCGTGGACACCCGCCGGGGCCTTCACGTTCGCACCGCTGATCCTCCTGGTGGCCCTGCGGGTGCCGCCCCGGGTGACGATCGCGGTCGTCGGCGTCTCGATCCTCTACTCCGGGCTGGCCGAAACGGCCTTCAGGCCACCGAACAGTCAGACGCTGGTCGCGGGCATGGCCCTCCTCTTCGGCTTCGTCGGCGTCCTCGGCTACGCGCTGCGCGCGACGCGCCTGACCCGCGGCAAGCTCGTCGAGCAGGAGTCCCTCACCGAGGAGGAGCGGGCCCGGCGGACCCTGCTGGAGGAGCGCAGCCGCATCGCCCGAGAACTGCACGACGTCGTCGCGCACCACATGTCGGTGATCTCCATCCAGGCGCAGGTCGCCCCGCACCTGGTGGAGAACCCGTCGGAGGAGCTCAAGGAGAACCTCACGGGCATCCGGGAGAACGCGCTGGAGGCCCTGACCGAGCTGCGCCGCGTCCTGGGAGTGCTGCGATCCGAGAACCCCGACGATCCGGCGAACCCCCACCAACCCCAGCCCACCCTCGCCGAGTTGGACGGCCTCGTGGACAACGTGCGCGGGGCCGGTCTGAACGTCACCACCGAGATCGCGGGCATACGCCGGCCGTTGACGCCCGGCGTGGAGCTCACCGCGTACCGGATCGTGCAGGAGGCGCTGAGCAACTGCCTGCGCCATGCGCCCGGTTCACGCGTGGAGGTCGGCATCGCGTACGGGCCGCGTGACCTGCACCTGTGCATCGCCAACACCGCGCCGACCCGGCAGGCCCCGCCTTCGCCGGGTGCGGGGCACGGGCTGCTGGGGATGCGGGAGCGGGCAGGCATGCTGGGGGGCGAACTGGCCGCCGGTCCGCTGCCCAGCGGCGGGTACGAGGTGACCGCCGTACTTCCGATGGATCCGCAGGACGTGCCCGGCGGCTCCGCACCCGAGACGACGAGGGATTCATGAGCACCCCGATCAAGGTGATGATCGCCGACGACCAGATGATGGTCCGGCAGGGCTTCACCGTGCTTCTCAACGCCCAGCCCGACATCGAGGTGGTCGGCCAGGCCGTCGACGGGGCCGATGCCGTGGCCAAGGTCGGTGAACTGGGACCGGACGTGGTGCTGATGGACATCCGCATGCCGGGGATGGGCGGCATCGAGGCCACGTCCGTCATCACGGGCGCCGCCGACGCCGCCGTGAAGGTGCTGGTGCTGACCACCTTCGACCTCGACGAGTACGTGTATGAGGCGCTGCGGGCCGGGGCCTCCGGGTTCCTGCTCAAGGACGCCTCGGCCGACCAGCTCGCGGAGGCGGTGCGGGTGGTGGCGGCCGGCGAGGCGCTGCTCTCGCCGAACATCACGAAGCGGCTGATCACGGAGTTCTCCCGGCTCGGGGCGCCGCGCGCGCCGTCGCGGGCGCGGATCGACGAGCTGACCGAGCGGGAGACCGAGGTCCTGTCGCTCGTGGCCCAGGGCCTGTCGAATGCGGAGATCGCGGCGCACCTGACCGTGGCCGAGCAGACGGTGAAGACCCATGTGGGCCGGATCCTGGTGAAGCTGGGCCTGCGGGACCGGACCCAGGCGGCGGTGTTCGCGTACGAGACGGGGCTGGTCCGTCCGACGGGCTATTGATGTCACCCGTGTAGTACCTGAGGGGGACCTGGGGAAATCCCCTTCGGTGGCGACGCGGACCAGGGTGGCACGGACCTACGGTTGTGCGTATGACCGAGACGACCACCGGGGGAACAGCCCGGACGCCTGAAATCCGACTGGCATCGGGGGTGATCGAGACCCTGCGCCAGGACCTCTTCACCGATGCCTTCGCCTACCGGCCTCTGCCGCTGGTGGAGACGCCCGGGCGCTTCGTGCGGAGGCTTCCCGAGGTGATACGCCGGCACGCGCCGTGGAGGCAGTATGCGGCGGTGGGGGCGCTGGCGTTCTTCGTCCTGGTGTTCACGAGCACCACGCACTCGCCCTACATCGGCGAAGCCGGCAGGTTCGCCATGGGGCTCATAGCCGCGGTCCCGGTCCTCATGACGCTGGTGCGGCCGGTGGCCGCATGGTGGGCGGCCGTGGCGATGACGTTGGTGCTCGCCGTGGTCGGTGGAGGCCCGGACTGGCCCTGGAGCCCGGGCGCTTTCCTCTCCTACCTCGTGGTCATGGTCCTCGTCACCCTGCGGACCGGTCCGCGGGTCGCGGCCTGGATGTGGACGCTCACCCTCGCGCTCGGCTTCACGATGTCGGTGCTGCTCGGGAACGGGTACGGGACCGGCCTGCCGCAGATGGCGGTGACCTCTGCCTTCGCGCTGGCGATCGCGAGCAGCGTCCAGATACGCCGCTCCGCCAAGGCGGAGGTGAGCGCGCAGCAGGAGGTCACGGCTGTCGAGCGGGACAAGCGGACCCTGCTGGAGGAGCGGACCACGATCGCGCGGGAGCTGCACGACGTGGTGGCGCACCACATGTCGGTGGTGGCCATCCAGGCGGAGGCCGCGCCGTACCGGGTGAAGAACCCGCCGCCGGAGCTGGAGGCTGCGTTCGTCACCATCCGGGAGAACGCGGTGGCGGCCCTGACGGAGCTGCGGCGGGTGCTGGGCGTGGTGCGCTCCGCGGACTACGAGGCTCCGGACGCCCCGCAGCCGACGCTGGCCTCGCTGGACGGGCTGCTGGCCAATGTGCGGGAGGCCGGGCTGAGTGTGGAGAAGACGGTCACGGGCGCGGTGCGGGAGCTGCCGCAGGGTGTGGAGCTGTCGGCGTACCGGATCATCCAGGAGGCCCTGAGCAACACGCTGCGGCACGCGCCGGGGGCGACCGCCTCGGTAGAGGTCTCGTACGTGCTGGGCGGCCTGGGGATACGCGTGGTCAACGGGGCGGCGACCGGGGACGTGCGGCCCTCGCCGGGGGCCGGGCACGGGATCACCGGGATGCGGGAGCGTGTGGCGATGCTGGAGGGGGAGATGACGGCCGGCGGCACGGCGGCGGGCGGGTACGAGGTG
Source organism: Streptomyces sp. NBC_01546 (assembly GCF_045208355.1). Lineage (NCBI taxonomy): Bacteria > Bacillati > Actinomycetota > Actinomycetes > Kitasatosporales > Streptomycetaceae > Streptomyces > Streptomyces sp. NBC_01546. Next base: position 4,394,898 of record NZ_CP109379.1, on the reverse strand, counting down.
GCGGTGTTCATACCGGTGCGCAACCGTACTGAGCCGGTGGCGGAATCGGGCTCCGGGGGCGGGTCCGGGTCCCCGTCGCAGAAGGAGACGGGGGCGGCATGACGATCAGGGTGCTGATAGTCGACGACCAGATGATGGTGCGGGAGGGGTTCTCCGTCCTGCTGAACGCGATGGAGGGCATCGAGGTCGTCGGCGAGGCCGTCGACGGCCGTGAGGCCATCGCGCAGGTCGCGGCGCTCCGTCCGGATGTGGTGCTGATGGACATCCGGATGCCGCAGATGAACGGGCTGGAGGCGACGCGGGAGATCGTGGCGGCCGACACGGACGCGAAGGTGCTGGTCCTGACGACCTTCGACCTCGACGAGTACGTGTACCAGGCGCTGCGGGCCGGGGCCTCCGGGTTCCTGCTCAAGGATGCGTCGGCCCGTCAGCTGGCCGACGGCGTAAGGGTGGTGGCTGCCGGGGAGGCGCTGCTGGCGCCGTCGGTGACCAAGCGGCTCATCGCGGAGTTCTCGAAGCTCGCCGAGACCCCGAGGGTCGCGGATCCGGCGGGGGTGGGCGAGTTGACGGAGCGGGAGAAGGAGGTGCTGGTGCTGATCGCGCAGGGTCTGTCCAACGGGGAGATAGCCGGCCGGCTGATCGTCGCGGAGTCCACGATCAAGACCCACGTGAGCCGGATCCTGGTGAAGCTGGGCCTGCGGGACCGAACCCAGGCGGCGGTGTTCGCCTACGAGACCCGGCTGGTGACTCCGTCGTAGGCTGCGGGAATGGGCTTTGATCCGTGGGATGCCGCGTTCGTCGCCGATCCGTATCCGGCGTACCGGGAGTTGCGGGAGCAGGGGCGGGCGGTGTGGTGCGAGGCCACCGGGCAGTGGCTGGTGCCTCACTACGCCGATGTGAGTGCGCTGCTGCGGGACCGGCGGCTGGGGAGGACCTATCTGCACCGGTTCTCGCACGAGGAGTTCGGGCGCGAGGCCCCGCCGGCGGAGCACGAGGCCTTTCACGTGCTCAACGGGAACGGCCTGTTGGACCTCGAGGATCCCGCGCACGCGCGGGTGCGCAGGCTGGTCGCGAAGGCCTTCACCCCGCGGACGGTGGAGCGGCTGGTGCCGGCCGTACAGCGGATGGCCGGGGAGTTGGTGGGGCAGCTGCTCGCGGACGGGGGCGGGGATCTGCTCACCGTGGTCGCCGAACCGCTGCCCGTGGCGGTGATCGCGGAGCTGCTGGGCGTGCCGGAGGCGGACCGGGGGCTGCTGCGGCCCTGGTCGGCGGATATCTGCGGGATGTTCGAGCTCCGGCCGGACGAGGAGACGGCGCGGCGTGCGGTGCGGGCGAGCGTCGAGTTCAGTGCGTACCTGCGCGGGCTGATCGCCGAGCGGCGCGCACGCCCCGGCGAGGATTTGATCTCCGGGTTGATCTCCGCTCACGATGAGGACGGGAGGCTCAGCGAGCAGGAGATGATCTCCACCTGCGTGCTCCTGCTGAACGCCGGGCACGAGGCCACCGTCAACACCACCGTCAACGGCTGGTGGGCGCTGTTCCGCAATCCCGGGCAGCTCGCCGCGCTGCGCACGGATCCGCATCCCGAAAAGTTGTCCACAGCTGTGGATGAACTCATGCGCTACGACACGCCCCTCCAGATGTTCGAGCGCTGGGTCCTCGACGACATCCGGATCGGGGACACCGCGATCCCCCGCGGAGCCGAGGTCGCACTGCTCTTCGGGTCCGCGAACCGGGATCCCGCACGGTTCGCCGATCCCGACGAACTGGACCTCGTACGGGCCGACAATCCGCACCTGGCCTTCGGGGCCGGGATCCACTACTGCCTGGGTGCGCCGCTGGCGCGCCGGGAGCTGGAGGCCTCCTTCGGGGCGCTGCTGGCAGCCGGAGTCCCGCCCCTGAAGCTCGTCGAGGAGCCGCAGTGGCGGGACGGGTACGTCATCCGGGGACTGGAGCGATTGCTCGTCGAGTTTTAGGCGGGGCGCCTTACGCGGGCGAGACCTAGGCGGCCAGGTCCCGGCGGCGGAGGGCGGCCAGGCCGGCTGCCGTGAAGGCCGCGGCGAGGGCGGTCAGCGTCAGCAGCGGGGCCCAGGTCAGGGCCTGCGCGCCCGGCAGCTTCGGCAGGTGGGCGAAGGGCGAGAGGTCCAGGACCGCCCCCGGAAGGTTCAGCGCCGGGCCGATCCAGCCCAGCACCAGCGCGGTCCCGGCCACCGCCCAGGCGGCCACCGCGTACTGGGGGACCGCGCCGTACAGCAGGGCGGCCAGCGCCCCGATCACCCACACCGCCGGGAGCTGGGCGAGCGTGGCACCTACGGCCGCCCCCGCATCCTGCCCGTGCCCGATGCCCAGGCCGAGCCCCGCCAGCAGCAGGATCAGCGCCGACCCGCCGAAGGCCACGGCCAGGTGACCGCCCGCCCAGCGCAGCCGGCCGACCGCGTTCGCGAGCAGCGGTTCGGCGCGCTGGCCCGACTCCTCGCCGCTCAGTCGCAGCACCGCCGAGACGATGTACAGGGCCGCCACCAGGCCGAACATCCCGGCCATCGTCGCGAGGAAGGCATCCGTGAGCCCGCCCTGCCCGCCCATCCGCTCGATGATCTCGCGGGTCTTCTCATTGCCTCCGACCACGTCGGCGGCGCCGTCGGCCATACCGCCGAACACGACACCGGCGACCAGGAATCCAAGGCTCCAGCCGATCAGGCTGCCGCGCTGCAAACGCCAGGCCAGCGCGCCCGCCGTACCCAGCCGCCCCTCGGCCGGGCCCGGCCGGGGCGGCAGGAAGCTCAGCCCCACGTCACGCCGTTCGGCGAGCAGGTACCCCACACCCGCCTGCACCACCACGGCGGCGGCGAGCAGCACCAGTACCCACCACCGCTCGACGGCGAAGGCCCGTACGTTCTCCACCCACCCGAGCGGCGAGGCCCAGGTCAGCGCCGAAGTCCCGCCGGCCGTACCGGCGTCGCCCGCCGCCTTCAGGACGAAGGCGGCGCCGAGCACGGCGGCCGTGATCCCCTTGGCCGCCCGGGCCGTCTCGGTCAGCTGGGCCGCGATGGCGGCCATGCCGGCGAAGAGCATGCCGGTACCGGCGATGGCCAGCGCGAGGGCCAGGGCCCCCGGCGCGCCCTGCCCCGCGAGTCCGCCCGCGATGAGCAGGGCGGCGCACACGTTGGCCACGAGGGCGGCGAGCAGGGCGGCGGTCAGCGGCGCGCGCCGCCCCACCATCGCGGCGGAGATCATCTCCTGACGGCCCGTCTCCTCCTCCTCGCGGGTGTGCCGGACGACGACGATCAGGCTCATCACCGCCGCGAGCACCGCACCGTAGACGCCGATCCGCCAGGCCGTCAGCCCGCCGATCGAGTCGCCGAAGACCGGCCCGTACAGGGCGCGCATCGAGCTGTTGGCGTTCATCGAGGCGGCGGCCTGCGCGCGTTCGGCGGCGGTGCCGTACACGCTCCCCAGCGAGCCCGGCATGCTCACCACCAGCAGGGCGGTGACCAGGACCCAGACCGGCATCATCACGCGGTCGCGGCGCAGGGCGAGGCGCAGCAGCGCGCCGGTGCCCGCCAGTTGGTTCTTCATCGTTCGTTCGCCCCGTCGGTGCGTGCGGAGTCCTCGGTGTAGTGGCGCAGGAACAGTTCTTCGAGCGTGGGCGGGGTCGAGGTCAGCGACCGCACACCCGATGCGGTCAGGGAGCGCAGGACGGCGTCCAGCTTGTCGGTGTCGGCCTGGAGGCTGACCTTCAGGCCCTGCACCTGCACGTCGTACACGCCCGGCAGGTGCGCGATGCCGTTCGGCGGACCGGCGAGCTCGGCGCTGATCGCCGTACGGGTGAGGTGGCGGAGGCCGGCGAGCGTGCCCGTCTCGACGGTGCGGCCCTTGCGGATGATGCTGACCCGGTCGCAGAGGGTCTCGACCTCGCTGAGGATGTGCGAGCTGAGCAGGATGGTGCGCCCGGCGGCGCGGGCCTCGGCGACGCAGGACTGGAAGACCTCCTCCATCAGCGGGTCGAGGCCCGAGGTGGGCTCGTCGAGGATGAGCAGGTCGACGTCGGAGGCGAAGGCGGCGACGAGGGCGACCTTCTGCCGGTTGCCCTTGGAGTACGTACGCCCCTTCTTGGTCGGGTCCAGCTCGAACCGTTCGGTCAGCTCGGCGCGCCGGGCCCGGTCGAGGCCTCCGCGCAGCCGCCCGTAGAGGTCGATGACCTCGCCGCCCGAGAGGTTGCGCCACAGGGTGACGTCGCCGGGCACGTAGGCGACGCGGCGGTGCAGGGCCACGGCGTCGGCCCAGGGGTCGCCGCCGAGGAGCTCGGCGGTGCCGGAGTCGGCGCGCAGCAGGCCCAGCAGGACCCGGATGGTCGTGGACTTCCCGGCGCCGTTGGGGCCGAGGAAGCCGTGGACCTCGCCGGTGGCGACGGAGAGGTCGAGTCCGTCCAGTGCGCGGGTGCGGCCGAACGCCTTGTGGAGTCCGGCGACGCTGATTGCCTTCGTCATGCTTCTGAACGTACGCTACTTTCACAAACTTGTGAAGTTAGGGAATCGTATAAAGTTTGGAAGGTGGCGGACGACATGGCGGTACCGGCGGCACCGGCAGTACGGAACGAAGAGGCGGTCTCCCGCTTCGTGGAGCGGTTCGCCGCGCAGCTGACCGAGGCGGGGATGCAGCGGATGGCCGCGCGGGTCTTCGCGCGGCTGCTGGCGAGCGACCAGGGCGCGATGACCTCGGCGGAGCTCGGCGAGGCGCTCCAGATCAGCCCGGCGGCGGTGTCGGGGGCCGTGTCCTACCTGACCCAGGTCAACATGGTCAGCCGCGAGCGCGAACCGGGCTCCCGGCGGGACCGGTACGTCCTGCACAACGAGCTCTGGTACGAGACCTTCACGCGGAAGGACCAGATGGTGACCCTGTGGGAGAAGACCCTGCGCGAGGGCGCCGCAGGCCTGGGCGCCGACTCCCCGGCCGGGGCGCGCATCGCCGAGACGGCGGCGTTCTTCGAGTTCATGCAGAGCGAGCTGCTGGGTCTGATGGACCGCTGGCGGGACTACCGCAAGACCCTGAACCTGGGCTGAGGCCGGGCAGGGCGCGCCCGCCCGGCCCGGCGGACCGGGCCGGGTCCCGCAGGGCCCGCCCGGCTCACCGGCGCCCTCACTGGGGCCTCACCGGGGCCTCACCGGGGAACGGTGAGCGCCCACGCCGAAGGGTGCAGGGTCCAGGTGCGGCGCCGGACCGGCCCGGTCATCGCCGCGTCGGCCCGGTAGCGGAAGTCCGTGCCCGACACCGAGACCGTCTTCGCGCGCGCCGACACCTCCGAACCGGCGCCGCCACCACCCGTACGGACGACGACCTCCGCGAGGCCGCCATCCTCCCCGGTGGTCACCGAGACCTCCTCCACCGGCCGGTCCACATCCGCCAGGACCACCCCGTCCGCCTCCACCCGCAGCCGCAGCCGGGCCGCGTCAACGCCCGGCCCGGCCACCGGGCGGACCAGCGTCCGCACCAGCGAGCGGTAGGCGCTCCAGACCGAGGGCCCGGCCGGAGGCCTGGCTGCCGCCGCCGCCCGCAGCGGCGGGATGCGCAGCGACTGCAGGACCACCCCGTCGCTGTCGTCCACCAGGAGGTCGCACATCCGTACCGACCCCTCCAGCACCGCCCGCGCCGCGGCGACGGCGGACAGCGGCACGCCGAGCGCCCCGGCCAGCCCCAGCGACCCCGCGGGACCCACCGGGACCAGCGAAAGGGGCCCCTCCGCCAGCCCCCGTTCCCGGTGCAGCAGCCCCACGGCGCGCACCAGAGCCCGGTCGTCGCCCACGATCACCAGCCGCCGTTGACCCCGGCGGGCTAGCGCCCGCGCAAATTCCTCCTGCGAGTCCGGGAGGCAGATTTTCGCTGCCGCGCCCGCTGACAAAACATCCTTCGCGATCCGCACGGACTCGCCGTCAAGACGGCGGGCGACCGGGTCGACGAGCACGAGCAGGCCGCCTACCGGCGCGCCCGCGTGGCTCATGGTGGGCTCTGGAGCCGACACCTCGGTCCTTCCTCGGGTAGCATCTTTGTGCAAGAGGCCCTTGCGCTATTGCGCCAGGGCCTTCGTCTATTCCGGGGTACCGGTCCGACGGCTCAGCCTGCGGTGTACATCGTCGTACGCCCCCTGACCTTGGACATGCCCCATCCGGAAGAGGTGTACGCCTGTGCCCGCTCTTGTGCTGCTCGGAGCTCAGTGGGGTGACGAGGGCAAGGGAAAGGCCACCGACCTGCTCGGTGGATCCGTTGACTATGTAGTGCGCTACCAGGGTGGCAACAACGCCGGCCACACGGTTGTCGTAGGCGACCAGAAGTACGCACTGCACCTTCTCCCTTCCGGCATCCTCTCCCCCGGATGCACCCCGGTCATCGGTAACGGTGTCGTCGTCGACCCGGCCGTCCTGCTCTCCGAGCTGCGCGGCCTGAACGAGCGCGGCATCGACACCTCCAAGCTGCTCATCAGCGGCAACGCGCATCTGATCACGCCGTACAACGTCACCCTCGACAAGGTCGGCGAGCGCTTCCTCGGCAAGCGCAAGATCGGTACGACCGGCCGCGGCATCGGTCCGACCTACGCGGACAAGATCAACCGCATCGGCATCCGCGTCCAGGACCTCTACGACGAGTCGATCCTCACCCAGAAGGTCGAAGCGGCCCTCGAGGGCAAGAACCAGCTCCTCGCGAAGCTCTACAACCGCCGCGCGATCGAGGCCGGCGCGATCGTAGAGGAGATGCTCCAGTACGCGGACCAGATCAAGGGCTACGTCGCCGACACCACCCTGATCCTCAACAACGCGCTGGACCAGGACAAGGTCGTGCTCTTCGAGGGCGGCCAGGGCACCCTGCTCGACGTCGACCACGGCACGTACCCCTTCGTCACCTCCTCGAACCCGACCGCGGGCGGCGCCTGCACCGGTACGGGTGTCGGCCCGACGAAGATCAGCCGCGTGATCGGCATCCTGAAGGCGTACACGACCCGCGTCGGCGCCGGCCCGTTCCCGACCGAGCTGTTCGACCAGGACGGCGAGGACCTGCGCCGCATCGGCGGCGAGCGCGGCGTGACCACCGGCCGTGACCGCCGCTGCGGCTGGTTCGACGCGCCGATCGCGCGCTACGCCACCCGCGTGAACGGTCTGACCGACTTCTTCCTGACCAAGCTGGACGTGCTGACCGGCTGGGAGCAGATCCCGGTGTGCGTCGCGTACGAGATCGACGGCAAGCGCGTCGAGGAGCTCCCGTACTCGCAGACGGACTTCCACCACGCGAAGCCGATCTACGAATACCTCCCCGGCTGGTCGGAGGACATCACCAAGGCGAAGACCTTCGAGGACCTTCCGGCGAACGCCCAGGCGTACGTCAAGGCCCTCGAAGAGATGTCGGGCGCCCCGATCTCCGCGATCGGCGTCGGCCCGGGCCGCACCGAGACGATCGAGATCAACTCGTTCCTCTAGGCAGTACCCCCGATGGGGCGGCAGGCGCACCCGCGCCCGCCGCCCCTTCCCCGTGTCCGCCGGTGGATCAGTTCTTCTCGTAGAAGCCGAACATGTCGACGACGAGGTCGATGTCGTCCCAGCCCTGGTTCCAGAAATCGATGACGCTGCCCTTGCCCGCGCTCGCCTGGGCGAGGTTCGGGACGGTCGAGCCCGCCGTCCAGTTGAGCGTGGACGAGACGGGCCTCTCGGGCCGGCCCGCGGTGCCGTTCTCGTACAGGTCCCAGGTGTTCGGGTCCGGCGAGACCGACAGGAAGCCGTCCCCGCGGGTCGTGGTGACCGTGGCGTTCAGCACGTAGCCCTCGATACCGGGGTAACCGGTGAAGATCGGCAGGGGAACGTAGCCGCGGGCCGGCAGCGGACCGTAGGCCCACCTGCGGGTGTCGAGGAGCCGGTTCGGGACGAGCGGCATGAAGGCCGCCTTGCTGTCGGGGCTGTAGTAGCCGACGACGTCGACCACCACGTCGGTCGGGGCCCAGCCGCCGTTGCGGATGCTGATCCTGCCGTCGGACCCGATCGGCACGATCACCGAGTTGGCGACCGTCTGACCGGCCGAGAAGTTCACGCTGGACGTCGACGGCGCCGCCTGCCCGCTCGGGAAGGCGGTCAGGTGCCCGGCGTCCCTCGGGTTGGTGACGGTCATGTTCAGGGCCACCGCGGTGGCGCCCTTCGGAACGCCCCGGCGGTCGGCGATGTCCAGTCCGAACGTCCCGTAGCCGGGGACCTGGCCCTTGATCGTGCCGAGGCCCTCACGCGTGTCGGCGAAACGGACCGGAGCCAGCGAGGTGTAGCCGCTGGACTCCGTCCGGCCGAAGTAGCCGGTGACGTCCGCGATCAGGTCGACCGATCCGGCACCGCTGTTGACCAGGTGCACATAGCCCTCGTGGACCGGCACGATCACCAGGTTCGGGACGGTCTGGCCGGCCACGTAGTTCACGTTCGACGTGGTGGGCGGGAAGAAGTCCTTGCCTGGCTGGACCGCGACGTACCCGGCGGAGGTGGCGTTGGTGACCGTGACGTTGATCGCCACGGCGGTGACGCCGGCCGGGATCTTGCCGACGCCGCCGATCTTCAAGGCGGTCATTCCGTACGGCCCGACCTTGGCCTTCGCCGCGCCGGTCCCGTCCCGGGTGTCCAGCAGCCGGGTGGGGGCGTGGGGCGTGAAGTCGGAGCCCGCCGTGACGATCTCGGTCTTGTTCACGGCCGAGACCTTGTTCGTCGCGTCCCACACGGAGACCGTGACGGTGTAGGTGCCGACCTCGGCGTAGCTGTGGCTGTTGGTCAGCACGGTCGAGCCGGAGGCGGTGACCCGGTCCGCGGTCCCGTCGCCCCAGGCGATGCTGATGTCGAGCGAGGCCTCGGCGCTCGTGAGGGTCGACTCCAGGTCGAGTCCGTGCGCGGTCTGGCTCGATCCGGCCAGTGCGACGGCGAGGCCCGGATTCCCTTCGGCGGCCTGTGCCTGCGCCCCTGCGTCTGCCCCAGCCCCGGCGGCCTTGTTCTGGCCGCCCGACGGCGCCGTACGGAGCGTACGGACCGTACGGTCGGCAGGGCTCGCGAAGGTCAGGGCGGCGGCAGCCCGGGCCTTGTCCAGGTCCACGCCCGGAGCGGCCTTCCCGTGGCCCGCGGGCGCGGGACCCGCCGGAGCGGGACCCGTCGCCTGGGCGGTGCCCGGGATCAGGCCAAAACCCGCCGCCACGAGGGCGGCGGAGACTACGAGTCGGCGATTGCGCACCGGTCCCCCCTGTTTCTGTCGATGCTCGATCAGGTTCGGAAGTTGGTTCTACTTGGTGTCGTAGTAGCCGAGGCAGTCGACGATCACGTCGACCGGCTCCCAGCCCTGGTTCCAGAAGTCGATGACGTCTCCCTTGCCCCCGGACGTCTGGACCAGGTTCGGGACGGTCGCACCCGCCGTCCAGTTCAGCGAGGAGGAGCCCGGCCGCTCCGGCCTGACCTGGAGGCCCTTCTGGTAGTCGGTCCACGTGTTCGGGTCGGGAGCGACCGACAGGTGGCCCGCACCGCGCGTGTTGGTGACCGTGGCGTTCACCACCCAGGCCGTGACGGGCTCGGTCGAATCGCCCATGAGCGGCAGGAGGAGGTACTCGCGCGCCGGCACCGGCCCGGCGGTGCGGTACCAGGCGTCCTCGCGGGTGTCGATGAACCGGAACGGCTCGTCCGCCGGCCGGAAGGCGGCAGTGCTGTCGGGGCTGTAGTAACCGACGACGTCGATCACCACGTCCGCGGGCTTCCAACTGCCGTTGCGGATGGCGATCTTCCCGTCAGCGCCGACCGGCACGATCACCGAGTTGGCGACCGTCTGGCCGGCGGAGAAGTTCACGCTGGACGTGGACGGCGCCGTCTGCCCGCTGGGGTAGGCGGTCAGGTGACCGGCCTCCTGCGGGTTGGTGGCCGTCAGGTTCAGCGCCACGGCGGAGACGCCCTTCGGGACGCCGTTGCGCCCGGCGATCTCGACGCCGAAAGTGCCGTATCCGGCGACCTGGCCCTTGGCCGTGCCCAGGCCCTGGCGGGTGTCGACGGCGCGGACCGGGGTCAGGGGGGCGTAGCCGTCGGCCGCGGAGTGGGTGAAGTAGCCGGTGACGTCAGCGATCAGATCGACCGGCCCCCAGCCGCCGTTGACCATGTGTACGTAGCCGTCGACGACCGGCACGATCACCATGTTCGGGACGGTCTGGCCCGCGACGTAGTTGAGGTTGGACGTCTTGGGCGGGAGGTAGTCCTTGCCGGGCTGGACCGCGATGTGGCCCGCGTCCGTGGCATTGGTGACGGTGACGTTGAGCGCCACGGCGGCGACGTCGGCGGGGATCTTGGCGCTGCCGCCCACCTTCAGGGCCACCATGCCCTTCGCACCGACCTTGGCCTTCGCCGCTCCGACGCCCTCGCGGGTGTCCAGCAGCCGGGTGGGCGCGTGCGCGGTGAACTCGCTGCCCGCCGTGACGAACTTGACCTCGTTCACGGCCGTGACGTTGTTCGTCGTGTCCTTCACCGTGACCTTGACCGGGTACGTGCCGACCTCGGCGTACATGTGGGTCTTGCTCTGCACGTCGGCACCGGACGCGGCGTAGGTGTCCGTGGCCCCGTCGCCCCAGGCGATGGTGACGTCGAGCGCGGCAGTCGCGCTCTTGACGTTGTTGACCAGCAGGATCTCGTGCGCGGAGTTGTTGTGGGCGTGCAGCTCGATCGCGAGGTCCGGGTTGCCCGCCGCGTCCGCCTGGGACGTGACGACCGTACGGTCCGCGGCACTGCGGACCGGCTCAGCCTTGCCCTGCACCCCGGCCTTGCCCAGAGTCCCTGCGGACGCGGCCACGCCGTGCCCTGCGGGTGCCACCGGACCTGCTGCCTGGGCCATGCCCGGGATCAGACCGATACCCGCCGCCACGAGGGCAGCGGAAACTACGAGTCGGCGATTGCGCACCGGCCCCCCATTTTTCTGTTCAGGTGCGTATGTGTGTCGGAGGTAGAACAGCGCCCCGGGTCCGGCCTCGACGGCCGGTCCCGGGGCGCTGGTGCGTGCTGCTACTTGGTCTCGTAGTAGCCGAAGATGTCGACGATCAGGTCCGTGGGCTCCCAGCCCTGGTTCCAGAAGTCGACGACGCCGACGGAGCCGGCGCTCGCCTGGACCAGGTTCGGGACGGTCTTGCCCGCCGTCCAGTTGAGGGTCGAGGCTCCGGGCCGCGCGACCGGGACCGCGGTGCCGTTGTTGTAGTCGTCGATCCGGTTCACGTCCGGGGCGACCGAGAGGAAGCCGGCGCCCTGGGTGTTGGTGACCGTGGTGTTCAGCACGTAGCCGGCGATGCCGGGCTCGTCGCCGGAGATCTCCAGGGCGTAGTACTGGCGGGCCGGCAGCGCCCCGTAGATCGGGCTCTCGGGGTCACGGGTGTCGAGCATCCGGCCCGGCTCCAGCGGCATGTAGGAGCCGTTGCTCGCCAGGCTGTAGTAGCCGACGACGTCGACGATGACGTCGGCCCCGGCCCAGGCGCCGTTGCGGAGGCTGATCTTCCCGTCAGCGCCGACCGGCACGATCACCGAGTTGGCGATGGTCTGGCCGGCGGTGAAGTTCAGGCTGGACGTGGACGGCGCCGACTGACCGCTCGGGAAGACGGTCAGGTGACCGGTCTCCTTCGGGTTCGTGACCGTCACGTTCAGCGCCACGGCGCTGACGCCCTGGGGCACCCCCTGCAGGCCGCTGATCTGCGTGCTGAAGACCGCCTGGCCTGCGACCTGTCCCTTGGCCGTGCCGAGGCCCGTACGGGAGTCGACGAAGCGGGCCGGCGTCATCGACGTGTAGCCGCTGGACGCGGACCGGGTGAAGTAGCCGGTGACGTCGGCGAGCAGGTCGATCGACTCCCAGCCGCCGTTGAACAGCTCGACGTAGCCGTCCTTGCCGACCGGCACGATGACCAGGTTCGGGACGGTCTGACCGGCCTCGAAGTTGACGTTCGAGGTGGTCGGCTGGTCGTGGCCCGAGCCGAAGACGGTGACGTGACCGGCCTGGGTGGCATTGGTGACGGTCACGTTGAGGACGACGGCGGTGACGCCGTTCGGGATGCCGCCGTTGCCGCCGACCTTCAGGCGGGCCGTGCCGCGCGCGGGGACCTTGCCCTTGGTGGCACCGATGCCGCTACGGGTGTCCAGGAGACGGGTCGGCCCGTACGGGGTGAAGTCCGAGCCCGCGGTCTGGATCGGGAGCGTGTTGACGACCTCGACCTGGTTCGCGGTGTCCGTCACGGTGACCTTGACGGTGTACTCGCCGAGCTCCGCGTACGTGTGCCGGTTCTCCAGCGTGGTGGACCCACCGGCGGTGGTCGTGTCCTTCTTGCCGTCGCCCCACTCGATGGTGATGCTGAGCAACGCGGGTGCGCTGATGATCTCGGTGGACAGGGCGAGACCGTGCGCGGTGTCGCTGCCGGCGTTCAGGACCATCGCCAGGTCCGGGTTGCCGGCGACGGCACCCTCGGCCTGGGCGGTGGCGGCGGCCTTGTTCTGGGCCCCCGGCAGGCTCTTGCGGACCGAGCGGTCGGCAGGGCTGCTGAACTTCTTGAAGCTCGACGCCGCGGCCTTGTCCAGGTCGACGCCGGAGGCGGCCACACCGTGCGTGGCCGGCTTGACCGGATCGGCGGCCTGGGCCGTGGCGGGTATGAAACCGATGCCGGCCGCGACGATGGCGGCAGCGGACATGACGAGTCGGCGGTTGCGCACCGAACCCCATTTCTTTTCACGTGCGTGCGGATTGAGGGATACGGCGTCCCGGGAACGGCCGACGGGCCGACTGGCCGGTCCCGGGACGCCTCAAAGCACTGCTCGGCTACGAGTTGTCGTAGTAGCCGAAGATGTCGACGACCAGGTCGGCGCGGTCCCAGCCCTGGTTCCAGAAGTCGACGATGCCGTTGTCACCGGCGCTCGCCTGAACCAGGTTGGCGACGGTCTTGCCCGCCGTCCAGTTCAGGGTGGAGGACACCGGACGTTCCGGGGTGACGGCGGTCTTGTCGTAGTAGTCGATGCTGGCGTTGGGGTCCGGTGCGACCGAGAGGAAGCCCGCGCCGTGCGTGTTGGTGACCGTGGTGTTCAGCACCCAGGCCTCCTGCTCCAGCGAGAAGGCCTGCCAGAGGTACCCGCGCGTGGGCCACGGCCCCTTGGACCAGCTCTCGCGCGTGTCGATCTGCCGGACGGGCGTGACCGCCACGTAGGCACCGTTGCTCGCGGTGCTGTACGTGCCGACCAGCTCCACGATGACGTCGGACGGGGCCCAGGCGCCGTTGCGGACGGTGATCTCGCCGTCCTTGCCGACCGGCACGATCACCGAGTTGGCGACCGTCTGCCCGGCGGTGAAGTTCACGTTGGACGTGGTCGGCGCCGCCTGCCCGGCCGGGTGGACGGTCAGGTGACCGGCCTCCTGCGGGTTGGTGACCGTCACATTCAGCGCGACGGCGGTGGCGCCCGGTTCGGCCACCTTGACGGTGAAGGACCCCTGGCCGGCGACCGGACCGCGCTGCGTGCCGGTCCCGTAGCGGGTGTCGACGACCCGGGACGGCGCCTGCGGGGCGTACCCGCCGGCTTCCTTCTGGACGAAGTAGCCGGTGACGTCCGCGATCAGATCGACCGGCTCCCAGCCGCCGTTGTACAGCTCGACGTAGCCGTCTGCGCCGACCTTCGCGATCACCAGGTTCGGGACGGTCTGCCCGGCCTCGAAGTTGATGTTCGACGCGGTCGGCCGCGTGGTACCGGAGGCGAAGACGCTGACGTGCCCGCCGCTGGTGGTGTTGGTGGCGGTCACGTTGAGGGCGACGGCGGTGACCCCGGTGGGGATGCCGCCGTTCCCCGCGACCTTCAGACGGGTCGAGGAGTACGCCTCGGCCTTGCCCTTGACGGCGCCCGTGCCGCTGCGGGTGTCCAGCAGTCGGGTGGGGCCGTACGGGGTGAACTCCGAGCCCAGGGTCTTGACCCGGACCTCCGTGGTGCCCTGCGTCCCGAGTACCGGATCGACGGCAGTGGCCTTGATCGTGTACTCGCCGAGCTGCTTGTAGGTGTGCTTGGTCCGCGTCTCCGAAGAACCGGAGGCGACGATCGTCTCCGTGGTCCCGTCACCCCAGTCGACGGTGGTGTCCAGCGGCGGGGTACCCCTGTTGAGCGAGGTCGTCAGCTCGAAGCCGTACGCCGACGACATCCGGGCGCTCAGGAAGACACTCAGCTGCGCACTGCTGCCGGTGGCGGTGCTGGTGAAGGTCCCGGCCGCGGCACCCTCTGCCGGGTCGGCGGCGGGTGCTCCCGCCGCCTGCGCGGCGGGCTTGACCGGATCAGCGGCCTGAGCCGCGCCGGGTATGAAACCGATGCTTGCCGCCACGACGGCGGCAGCGGACATTGCGAGTCGGCGATTGCGCACCGAACCCCCCGTTTTTTAGCTTTTGAACGCGCTCAGCGTGGAGCTCGCGCACAGCCTACATAGCAGCGGGGGTGGGATCACCGGGGGATCGGGCCGGGCGAGGGAATTGGCCCGGCTCTGTCCCGACCTGAACCGATTATCGGTCGGCCCAGTCCGTACTGCTCCGCGCGGCCGGGCCCTACCAGGCCAGCTGCGAGATCTCCTCGGCCACCACCGCGCACGCGTCCGCCGCCGGGTCGATCAGCGGAAAGTGACCGACCCCGTCCAGCAGGGTCAGGCCCACCATCTCCCCCGCCTTCGCCGCGGCCGCCACGTACGACTCCGCCACCGCGGGCGGTACCACGATGTCCTCGCGGCCCTGGACCACCGCAGTCGCGATGCCCGTCGGGAGCAGGGACGCCGGGTCGGCGAACGGCAGCCGGGGCGCGAAGTGCTCCGGGCCGCCCAGCAGCTGCGCGCTCGCGCCACCGCACACGCCCAGTTCCTCCGCCACCGCGAAGTCCGCGATCGGGGCCAGCGCCACCACGCCGCGCAGCAGCGGCGGGGAAGGCAGCCGCCACGGGGAGTCGTACGGCAGCACGTGCCGGGCCGCGCCCCACAGCGCGAGGTGGCCGCCGGCCGAGTGGCCGGTGAGGACCAGGCGGCGGACGTCGGCCTGCGGCAGGGCGGCCGCGGCGAGGCCCGGGAGGGCGTCCAGCGCGGCGGCGACGTCGTCGAAGGTCTCCGGCCAGCGCCCCGCGACCGGGCCCTCCGCCCCCTGCTGCGGCAGGGAACGGCCGCGCCGGTACTCGATGTTGGCGACCGCGAAACCCTGCCGGGCCAGGAAGTCGGCGAACGGGGTCACGTGCTGACGGTCGTACGGGGCCCGCCACGCACCGCCGTGCAGCAGGGCGACCAGCGGAACCGGGCCCTCGCCCGCGCCGCGCGGGGCGTAGAAGTCGACGACCTGGTCGGGGTGTTCCCCGTACGCGGCGGTCGCGTCCGGCGCGACCGCCGGATGGGAGAAGGCCGAGGCGGCCTCGGCGGCGTCCCGTTCCACTGCGGCGGGGTCCGTCATCGGCTCAACCTCTCGGTAACGCGTGGGACAGCGGGGACAGATGTTCCGGTGGTCCGGCAGAGCGGGACCGTATCAGTCTGGAACGAGCCGTTCCGTGCCGGGCCCGGGATGTGCCGGAGCGGGCGGAGCCGTAGCCCCGCCCGCCCGGTGATGTGACGTTTCGCTACGGGGTCACCCGAAAATGTGACCCAGTGTCCGGGCCGCACGCTCCGCGTCGGCGAATCCGACGTAGAGCGGGGTGAAGCCGAAGCGCAGGACGTCGGGGGCCCGGAAGTCCCCGATGACGCCGCGCGCGATGAGCTCGCCCATGACCTCACGGGCGTTCTCGGTGCGCAGCGAGACCTGGCTGCCGCGGTGCGCGTGCTCGGCCGGGGTGACCGACTCGACCCGGCCCTGCGGGACGTACGCCGCCACGCATTCGAGGAAGAAGTCGGTCAGGGCGAGGGACTTGGCGCGCACGGCCTCGACGGACACGCCGTCCCAGACGTCGAGCGCCGCCTCCAGTGCCAGCATGGACAGGATGTCCGGGGTGCCGACACGGCCGCGCCGCACGCCGTCGGCCGGGGTGAAGTCCGGCGTCATGGCGAAGGGATCGGCGTGGCCGTTCCACCCGGGGAGCGGGGAGTCGAAGGCGGCCTGGTGGCGGTCGGCGATGTAGAGGTACGCCGGGGCGCCGGGGCCGCCGTTGAGGTACTTGTACGTGCAGCCGACCGCGAGGTCGACGGCGTGCGCGTCGAGGCCGACGGGGAGGGCGCCGGCGGAGTGGCACAGGTCCCAGACCGTGACCGCGCCGGCGGCGCGGGCGGCCGCCGTCAACGCCGGAAGGTCGTGGAGCCGGCCGGAGCGGTAGTCGACGTGGTTGAGCAGGACCACGGCGGTGTCCTCGCCGATCGCCTGCGCGGCGGCGGACGGGTCCACCGGGACCACCTCGAGGCCGGTCATCCTGGCCGCCGACGCGGCGATGTAGCCGTCGGTGGGGAAGGTGGCGGCGTCGACCAGCATCCGGGTCCGGCCCGGCTCGGCCAGGCGGGCTGCGCCGACCAGGGCCTTGAACAGGTTGACGCTGGTGGAGTCGCCGACGACCACCTGGCCGGGGGCCGCGCCGATGAGCGGGGCGAGCTTGTCGCCGATCCGCTCGGGGGCGGTCCACCAGTTGCTCTCGTCCCAGGAACGGATGAGGAGCTCGCCCCACTGGCGCTGGACGACGTCGGCGGTGGTCTGCGCGACGGCGGCCGGGAGCGCGCCGAGGCTGTTCCCGTCCAGGTAGACGACACCCTCGGGGAGGGTGAACCGGTCGCGGAGCTTGGCCAGCTCGTCGGCGGTGTCCAGGGCCGTGGCGCGGGCCTGGAGATCAGGTGTCCGCATCGGCTCAGACATGGCTGCGCGCCGTCCAGAGCTCCGGGAAGACGTTCTTCGTGGCGCGCTTCTCCAGCCAGGTCACGCCCGCCGAGCCGCCCGTGCCCGTCTTCGCGCCCATCGCGCGGCGGGTCGCCACCAGGTGGTCGTTGCGCCAGCGCCAGACCAGTTCGGCGACGTCCGTGAGGACCTCACCGAGGCGGTGCAGGTCCGGGTGCTCGTCCGGGGCGGCGTACAGGGCCGTCCAGACGGCCTCGACCTCGGCCGAAGGCTCGTAGCGCTGCGAGAGGTCGCGGTTCAGGACCGCGGCCGGGACCGGGAGGCCGCGGCGGGCCAGCAGGCGCAGGACCTCGTCGTAGAGGCTGGGCTCGTGCAGGGCCTTCTCCAGCTCCGCGTGGACGCGCGGGGCGCCGCGGTGCGGGACCAGCATGGAGGCGGACTTCTCGCCGAGCAGGAACTCCATCCGGCGGTACATCGCCGACTGGAAACCGGAGCCCTCGCCCAGCGCGGCGCGATAGGCGTTGAACTGGCCCGGAGTGAGCTGGGCGAGCGGGCGCCAGGAGGCGTTGAGGGCCTCGAGTTCGCGGAGGGATCGTTTCAGCGCGTCCATCGCGACCGGGACGCGGTCCTCGCGCAGAGCCTTCGCGGCGGTTTCCCACTCGTGGACTATGACCGTGAACCACAGCTCCATGACCTGGGTCGTGACCAGGAAGACCATCTCGCCCGGGTCGTCCGAGCGGAGGTGCTGGAGGTGGGTGAGGACGTCCGCCTGGACGTAGTCCTCGTAGGGGGTCGTGCCATCGAAGTCGAGGTTCGGGGTGTCCGAACCGGCTCCGGAGGCATCAAGGGTGTTCGACATCGCTGTCTCCTCGACACGTGCTTCCGGGTAGCGGTCCGCTCCTTCCGTGAGGCAAGTGGAGCCCCGGTCCCCTGCTCGCATCATAGGACGCCGTCGCGCCGGGGCTCTAGCGGGGAGTGTCGCAGGTCACACTCCCCGCCGGGCGGGCCTCAGGCCTGCAGTGCGTCCGCCGCCGTCTGCGAGGAGTCGCGCAGGAAGGTCGAGCAGCGCTCGTACTCCTCCTTCTCGCCGATCGCCTCGGCGGCGCGGGCCAGGGCGTTCAGGGCGCGGAGGAAGCCGCGGTTCGGCTCGTGCTCCCACGGCACGGGGCCGTGGCCCTTCCAGCCGGCGCGGCGCAGGGCGTCGAGGCCGCGGTGGTAGCCCGTACGGGCGTACGCGTACGACTCGACCGTCCGGCCGGCGGCGAAGGCCTCGTCGGCGAGGGTCGCCCAGGCGAGCGAGGAGGTGGGGTGCGCGGCCGCCACCTCGACGGCGGGGGTGCCGGACGCCAGGGCCTCACGGCCGGGCTCGTCGGGGAGGTGGGTGGGGGCGGGGCCCCCGAGCAGGTTCTGGTGAATGGACATGCCCCCAGTCTGGGGTATCGCGGGGCGCGACTGCCGGAGGGCGACGGCCGAAGGGCCCGCCCCGCCGTCGTGGGACGGCGGGACGGGCCCTTCGGAGGAACGCGCGTGAACGTCACCGCGCGAACGTAAGCGCGCGGGCGCCTACTTCAGCTTGGTGCCCGTGGAACGCAGGTTCGCGCAGGCCTCGGTGACGCGCGCGGCCATGCCGGCCTCGGCGGCCTTGCCCCAGGTGCGGGGGTCGTACTTGGACTTGGTGCCGACCTCGCCGTCGACCTTCAGTACACCCGCGTAGTTGGTGAACATGTGGTCCACGACGGGGCGGGTGAAGGCGTACTGGGTGTCGGTGTCGAGGTTCATCTTCACGACGCCGTTCTCCAGCGCGGTGGCGATCTCCTCGGCCGAGGAGCCCGAGCCGCCGTGGAAGACGAAGTCGAACGGCGAGGCCTTGCCGTACTTCTCGGCGACGCCCGCCTGGAGGTCCTTGAGGAGCTCGGGACGCAGGACCACGTTGCCCGGCTTGTAGACGCCGTGGACGTTGCCGAAGGAGGCGGCCAGCAGGTAGCGGCCCTTCTCGCCCAGGCCCAGGGCCTCGGCGGTGCGGATCGCGTCGTCGACGGTGGTGTACAGCTCGTCGTTGATCTCGTGGCTGACGCCGTCCTCCTCGCCGCCGGTCGGGGTGATCTCGACCTCGAGGATGATCTTCGCGGCAGCGGCCTTGGCGAGCAGCTCCTGGCCGATGGCCAGGTTGTCGGCCAGGGTCTCGGCGGAGCCGTCCCACATGTGCGACTGGAAGAGCGGGTTCAGACCGCGGGCCACGCGCTCGGCGGAGACCTCCAGGAGCGGACGTACGTAGCCGTCCAGCTTGTCCTTGGGGCAGTGGTCCGTGTGCAGCGCGACCGTGATGTCGTACTTCGCCGCGACGATGTGCGCGAACTCGGCCAGGGCGACCGCGCCGGTGACCATGTCCTTGTTGTGCTGGCCACCCAGGAACTCCGCACCACCGGTGGAGATCTGGATGATGCCGTCGCTCTCGGCCTCCGCGAAGCCGCGCAGCGCAGCGTGCAGGGTCTGGGAGGAGGTCACGTTGATGGCCGGGTAGGCGAACTTGCCTGCCTTCGCCCGGTCGAGCATCTCGTTGTAGACCTCGGGGGTTGCGATGGGCATCTGTCCGCTCCTTGGATGTGCGGGGAGTGTGCTTATTGCGGGCCCTGACCTGGGGGCGACGTCATCGTCGCGCCTATCTTTCCAGACTCCGCGCGACACTCCACCCCGGCCGTCGGCCACTGCGGCCGGAACCCGCCGGGATGTTTCACGTGAAACATCCCGGCGACCCGAAAAGGAGCAGGTCAGGGCCTGATCAGGGAGTTCTCAGGACCTTCGCCCCGAGTTGTGGAGCTGTGCCTAGGAGAGGCCGAGGTCCTCGAGGCGGTAGCCGGTGAGGTACGGGAGCCCCGCCTCGGCGATGGCGCCGGCCGCACCGCGGTCGACGATCGTGGCGACGGCCACGACCTCGCCGCCGGCCTCACGGACCGCCTCGACGGCGGTCAGCGGGGACCCGCCGGTGGTGGAGGTGTCCTCGACGACCAGGCAGCGCTTGCCCTTCACGTCGGTGCCCTCGATGCGGCGCTGCATGCCGTGGGCCTTCTGCGCCTTGCGGACGACGAAGGCGTCCAGGCGCTGACCGCGCGCGGCGGAGGCGTGCAGCATCGAGGTCGCGACCGGGTCGGCGCCCAGGGTCAGACCGCCGACGCAGTCGAAGTCGAGGTCGGCGGTGAGGTCGAGCATGACCTGCCCGACCAGCGGGGCCGCCTCGCCGTCGAGGGTGATCCGGCGGAGGTCGATGTAGTAGTCGGCCTCCCGGCCGGAGGAGAGGATCACCTTGCCGTGCACGACGGCCTTGTCCTTGATCTGCTGCAGAAGCGCATCGCGTACGTCACTCATGCCCATGAGCTTAATTCGGCTCTACGAGAGCCGCCGCCAGGTCCACGTGGTGGAGATCTCCAGCGGGTCGACGGGGGTGACCAGGCGCGGGTGGGTGTTCAGCCCGTTCGGCGGGCCGGACTGCGGTTCGACGCAGACGGCCTCGGCCTCCTCGTCGTAGACGACCACCCATTCGTCACGGCTGGTGACCTTGAGCTCCAGCGCGCCGGGCCAGGTGAGGGTGACGTCGACGCCGTTCGGCATGCCGAAGCAGTCGTCCCAGGGGCCGGGCTTCGGGGCGGTGCGGTGGCCGGTGGGGAGGTGGTCGTCGCCGCGCTCCTCCTGCCACTCGGCCTCGAAGTCGAGCCGTACGTCCTCGCCGGTGCCGAGGTTGCGGCGGAACCAGGGGTGCCAGCCGGCCTGGGCCGGGAAGGAGTCGCCGTACGTCTCGACGCCCACGCCGAGCGTCAGCCCGTCGGCGGTCAGCTCGAAGGTCTGCGTGACCCGGCCGGGCCACGGCCACGGGTCGGCGAGGTCGAAGAAGAACGCCGCCTCGGTGTCCGTGAGCCGGCCCCGGCGCCAGGCGGTGTCGCGGCCGAGGCCGTGGATGGCGTGCGGGGGGTGGTTGACGGGGAGCTGGTGGACGACCCCACCGTCACGGAACCGCCCCTCCGCGGTCCGGCCGCACCAGGGGACCATCGGGAAGGCCCCGAAGTGCGGGCCCTGGCGCAGCAGCTCGATCCCGTCGACACGCAGACTGCTGATCCGGCAGCCGTTCTCCTGGTCGATGGTCAGCTCGGCGCCGCCGGCGCTCAGTTGCGTACTCATGCGGTCGAGCGTAATGGGACTGGGCTCAGCGGCGGCGGCGCAGGGCGCGGCCGATGACGACCGCCGAGGCCAGGGCGAGGGCGGCGGCGGGGGCGAGCCAGCGCAGGTTGTCGCCGGCCGTGGTGGCGGCGGGCGCGGGGACGGGGGCGTACCGGCCGCGCGGGGGCGCGTGGTCCACCTCCTCCGCGCTGCGGCCGATCATGGTGCGGCGGGCGTGGGCGGCCTCGGCCGGGGGCCGCGGGAGATCACCGAGGTCGTCGAGTTCCTCGAACCCGCCGGCCAGGAAGGGGTCCAGGGACGGCGGCGGCACCTCGGCCTCGAACACGGAGGCGGTGACCTCGGTGGCATCGTCGTCGGACCCGGCGGACCCGTCGCCCTCGGCCTCCTCGGCGTCGGCCACCGGATCGTTCACCTCGGGGCCGGCGGCCTCGCCCCGGGCCGCCTCGGCGAGCTGCTCGGCGGCCCGCTCCAGCAGCCGCTGCACGGCGGTGGCGGTGGCCCCGGCGGTGAATCCGGCGGCGCGCCCGTCGGCGGTGGCCCCGGCCGTGAAGTCGAGCCGGGTCCGGTGGTCCCCCTCCGGGGTGAGCCGCAGCGCGAGGGCGAGCTTCACGGTCCCGCTGCCCCGGACCTCCGTGCCCTCGCCGGCGACGGCGAAGTGGTCCGGGTCCCGCTCGGTGACGGCCAGCGCGCCCCGGTAGGTCACGGTGTTCCCGCCGACCCGGATCTTCAGCCGGCCGGAGAGGGGTCCGGACTCGGTGTCGGCGTCCTGCTGGAGCCCCGGCACGCACCGGGCCACCCGGACGGGGTCGCGCAGCACGGCGCGGAGGCTGTCTGCCGGTACCGGAACGAACACCTGATGCTCCATGCGGTCGAGCCTACCGACGAGAGCCGCACCGGGTCACGAATACCGCGGGTGCGGCAGGGTCGACGGCGGAAGTCCCGGCATCCGGGTGCGCTCGGCGTCGCGCGCGGCGTCCTGGAGCGAGCGGGTCGACAGCGAGCGCAGCCCCGGCGTGTCACGGTCCACCCGCAGCGGGGGCGCCTGCTCGCGGGAGGCCAGTACGAAGCCCCAGTCCTGCGGGGGCGCGTCGCTGCCGCGCAGGGGGGAGCGGTCGGGTCCGGCGGCGAAGCCCGAGAGGCGGCCGCCCGCGCTGTAGGGGGAGGTCTGCAGACCGGCCGCCCGCAGGGTGGACTCCACGGTCCAGTAGGTGCGCGGGCGCGTGGCCAGCGGTCCGGCGTGCACGGCGATCCGGCCCCCGGGCCGCAGGGCCCGCGCGGCCAGCCCGTAGAACTCCTGCGAGTACAGCTTCGTGCTGGGGGTGATGCCCGGGTTGGGGAGGTCGGAGACGATCACGTCGAACCGGTCCCGGGCGGCCGGTCCGCGCAGCCAGCGGAACGCGTCCTGCGTGACGACCCCGAGGCGCGGGTCCTCGTACGCGCCGGCGTTGAGCGCGGAGAGCATCGGATCGGTGCGGGCGAGCCGGACCACGCCGGGGTCGAGTTCGACGACGGTGACGGAGGCGACGTCGCGGTAGCGCAGCACCTCGCGGGCGGCGAGCCCGTCTCCGCCGCCGAGGACCAGGACCCGGGTGTGCGGGCCGGTCATGGCGGGGTGGACGAGGGCCTCGTGGTAGCGGTACTCGTCGTAGCCGCTGACCCGCAGCCGCCCGTCGAGGTACAGGTCGAGCGAGCGGGGGGAGCCGGTCGGGGGCCCGGTGAGCACCAGTTCCTGCACCCCGGTCTGGACGGCGACCCGCACCTCCGCGCCGTAGACGGCGCCGCGGGCGACCCGCTCGAAGTCGTCGGCCAGGACGGTCGCGCAGGCGAGCACGGACAGCACGCTCACGTTGGCGGCGACCAGCGTCCAGCGGGCACGCCGGCTCAGGTCGCGGCGGAACAGCCAGAGCACGAGCCCGCCGCCGACGACCGCGTTGACCGTGCCGGTGAGCATGGCTCCGGTGAGCTGGCCGAGCACCGGCAGCAGCAGGAACGGAAAGGCGAGGCCGCCGACCAGGGCGCCCACGTAGTCGGCGGCGAACAGGTCGGCGACGGCCCCGCCCGCGTCCTGTCTGCGGATGCGCTGGATGAGGGCCATCAGGAGCGGGATCTCGGCGCCGATGAGGACGCCGATGGCGAAGGAGAAGGCGACGAGGGCCGGGCGGGATTCACCCAGCCAGGCGAAGCTCGCGTACAGCGCCACGGCCGAGAGCCCGCCGAGCAGCGCGAGCCCGGCCTCGATGGCGCAGAAGCCGAAGGCCGGCCGGTGCCTCAGCCGTTTGGCGAGCAGGGAGCCGACGCCCATGGCGAAGACCATGACGGACAGCACGACCGACGCCTGGGTGACGGAATCGCCGATGAGGTAGGTGCCCAGGGCGAGCAGCTCCAGTTCGTATACGAGCCCGCAGGCGGCGCAGACGAACACGGTGGCCAGGACGAGGAGTCGGCCGGTCCGGGGCCGTACGGGCAGGGCGGCCGGGACGGTCGCCGCGCCCCGAGGCTCCGGAGCCGGGAGTACCCGGCGCGGGACGGAACGGTCGATCATGCAGCGAACCGTACGTCACCGCCCACCCGCATCCGGTCACCCACATGGGTGCAAGTGGCGTACTGATCCGGCCAGTTGGCGTAACCACGTGGCAATGCCCGCGCCCCCGGAGGAACGCGGCCCCTGGCGCGCGCTAGAGCAGCGCGGGCGACTCGACGGGGGCCGCGGAAGCGGCGCCCATCCGTACGCCGACCCGGGTCCTGGTGGCCACCAGCTGACCCTCCTGCGGGTACGCGTGCCAGGTCCGCCAGCGCATCTGGCCCTCGTGATGCTGCGCCAGCATGGCGGTGAACGCGTGCGGACTGCCCGGGAAGGTGCCCGCTAGTCCGTTCGGGTGGTCGGCGACCAGCGCGAGCAGCTCCTGCGCCCGCCCCGCGAAGGAACCGCGGGAGAGGGTCTCGACCCGGGCGGCGAACTCGTACTCCCAGTCGCCCACCCGCTTGGCCACGCCGAGCGGCAGCGGCGTACTGCTGCCGGGCATGCAGGCGACCGTCTCCGAGCAGAGCACCTCACCCTCCTCCAGGAGCACCTGATGAGAGGCGCCGAGCAGGCGCAACTCCACCTTCGCACCGGACAGTTGGAGGTTCAGTACGGCCAGGGCGGGCAGCCGCTCCCGACCCAGGGCCCAGGCGAGATCGGCGGCACGCGTGTCGGTATAGGTGGTCTGGAGGGTCGTGAGCATGAGTCGGCTCCGCAAACGCGCGAGGGAGATGGGCCGGGGCCCGCCAGCGGTAGTCAACGGGTGGGGGGACACCGGCACGGGTCCACAGGAAGTCCAGGGAGGTCCGAGGACTGGTCTACTCAACCGAGGGAATCATGAAAGGCACGGCACTCACAGCGTTTTTACCCAACTTGACGGGGTTTACATCCCCCCGGGGGCTCCACAGTTCACGTGTTCAACAACATGTGCCCCGCGCGTCGTGATGCATGCGCCAAGGAGAGGGCGCCCGGCGGAAATCAGACCGCCGGGCGCCTTCATCCACGCGGTGCCAGCTGCCCCGTGTCAGCTGGAACCGCATCCCCCGCCACCGCCGCAGGAGGACGAAGATCCGCCGCAGGACGAGGACGATCCACTCGAACAAGAACCCGACGAGGAGTCGCCCCCGCCGGCCCACCAGCTGCTGCTCGTGCTGCTGCCGGAGCCGCGACCGGAGCCGGAGCCGGAGCCGGAGCCGGCCGAACGGATCGCCATGGTCACGACGAACGCAACGAAGAGAAGCCCGATCACAATGAAGACGAACACGATGCCCGCCCCCTCTCTCACGCCCCGGTCTTCCCGGGGGACGGGATCCCCGCGTCCCGTGTGAAGGGGGGATGCCCGCAGGCCACGCGGCCCAAAGCACACTTGAGCAAGTCCAGAGGTTGCCCCCAGGATGGCGCCCATGAGCGCACCCGTGAGCAGCGACCGCCCGTTCCTCAACCGCCGTCTGGCGGCCTTCGGCACCACGATCTTCGCGGAGATGTCGGCGCTGGCCGCCCGCACCGGGTCGATCAACCTGGGCCAGGGCTTCCCCGACACCGACGGCCCCGCCGAAATCGCCGAGGCGGCCTCCCGCGCGGTCCTCACGGGCCTCGGCAACCAGTACCCGCCGGGCCCCGGCGTCCCCGAGCTGCGCGCCGCGATCGCCGCGCACCAGCAGCGCTTCTACGGCCTCTCCTACGACCCGGACACCGAGGTCCTGGTCACGGCCGGCGCCACCGAGGCCATCGCGGCCGCGCTCCTCGCCCTCCTCGAACCGGGTGACGAGGTCATCGCCCTGGAGCCGTACTACGACTCGTACGCGGCCTGCATCGCGATGGCCGGCGCGGTGCGCGTCCCCGTCACCCTGCGCCCGCACGCCGGGGCCTTCGCCCTCGACCTGGACGAACTGCGCGCCGCCGTCACCCCGCGCACCCGCCTGATCCTGCTGAACACCCCGCACAACCCGACGGGCACGGTCCTGACCCACGAGGAGCTGGCCGCCGTCGCCGCCCTCGCCGTGGAGCGCGACCTCCTGGTCGTCACGGACGAGGTCTACGAGCACCTGGTCTTCGAGGGCGCCCACACCCCCCTGGCCGGGTTCCCGGGCATGCGCGAGCGCACGGTCACCATCTCCTCCGCCGGGAAGACGTTCTCCTTCACGGGCTGGAAGGTCGGCTGGGTCACGGCGCCCCCGGAGCTGGTCACCGCGGTCCGCTCGGCGAAGCAGTTCCTCACCTACGTCTCCTCCGGCCCCTTCCAGTACGCGATCGCCGAAGCCCTGGCCCTGCCCGACGCGTACTACGAGGGCTTCCGCGCGGACCTGGCCGCCAAGCGCGACCTCCTCGCCGACGGCCTCGCGGCGGCCGGCTTCGAGGTCTACCGCCCGCAGGGCACGTACTTCATCACCACGGACATCACCCCGCTCGGCGAGAAGGACGGCCTGGCCTTCTGCCGCGCCCTGCCCGAACGCTGCGGCGTGGTCGCCATCCCGAACCAGGTCTTCTACGACGACAAGTCCGCCGGAGCCACCCAGGTCCGCTGGGCGTTCTGCAAGCGGACCGACGTCCTCAGCGAGGCGGTGGCCCGCCTGCGCCGCCTCTAGGCCCTGTCCGGGCGGACAGGGCCTTGGACGTCTGGACCCTCGCTGTTTACCAAGTGTGGTTGCGGGGTGACCGAGGCCGGTGTGAAGCTGACGGCCTTGAACGTGCCCGCGGCTCTCATCGTCGGATGAGCGTACTCACGAAGAGCAGGAAAGTCGGGATACATGGCTACGGGCAGAGTCTCGGTGTCCGCGTCGCCGCTGGAGATGCGTGCCGTCAAGGCGGTGCGGTCGGCCGCGCCGGCGACGGTCATCGCGCTCGGGGTGTTCGCCGCCGTACGCGGCGCCGGGGTACTGGTCCTCACCCTCGGATCCTGGTGGGCGGGCAAGGACCCGCTCCGGGTGCTCGGCAAGTCCTGGGACTCCGTCTGGTACCTCGGGATCGCCGCCAACGGCTACGGGCGCACCCAGATGTGGGCCGACCCCGTCACCGGCACCGGCTTCATCCAGAGCGACTACGCCTTCTTCCCGCTCTACCCGACGCTGATAAGGCTGGTCGGCGCCGTGCTGCCCGGCGGGCTGATCCCGGCCGGCATCCTCGTCGCCTGGATCTGCGCCGCCGTCGCCGCCCTCGGCGTCTACCGGATCGGCGAGTGGGTGATCGGGCCGCGAGCCGGGCTGCTGCTCGTGGGGCTGTGGGCGGCGCTGCCGCACGCGGTGGTGCTGAGCCTGGCCTACACCGAGGCGCTGCTGGCCGCGCTCGCCGCCTGGGCGCTCTACGCCCTGATGCGCGGCCGCTGGCTCTGGGCGGCCGGCCTCGCCGTGCTCGCCGGACTGACCCGGCCGACCGGGCTCGCGGTCGCCGCCGCCGTCTCGGTGATGGCCCTGCACGAGATCCTGAGCCGCCGGTCCCGCGCGCCCGAGGTGTGGGTGGCCGGGCTGCTGGCCCCCGCGGGCTGGGCGGCATACGTCCTGGCCGTCGGGGTGCGGCTGCGCGATCCGCTCGGCGGGTACTTCACCGTGCAGCGGCGCTGGGGATCCCGCTTCGACTTCGGGGCCGGTGCGCTGCGCTCCGCGGAGCGGGTGCTGACCGGCGGGCACGTACCGCTGGCGACCACCGTGACCGTGGTCCTGCTGGCCGCCGCCGGGCTGCTGGCGATGCTGCTGGTGCTGGACCGGACCCCGCTGCCGCTGCTCGCGTACACGGCGATACTGCTGGTGATCGCGTACGGCGGGGCCGGGTTCTTCGAGTCGAAGCCGCGGTTCCTGCTCCCGGCCTTCCCGCTGCTGCTGCCGGTGGCGGCCGTCATGGCCAGAGCCCGGCCCCGCACCGCGGTCGTGGTGACCGCGGCGCTGGCCGGGCTCAGTTACGGCTACGGGCTGTATCTGCTGCTCGTGGCCCGCGTACCGCTCTAGAACCTGCTTCTAGTTGTTGCCGTCGCTGTCGCCGTCGTCGTCGCCCTCGGCGGAGGAGTCGATCTCCTTCTCCAGGCCGAACTGCTCGACGAGCCACTTGTCGAACTCGATGGAGGCGCGGACCCAGCTGACCGTGGAGGACACGAAGTGCTCCAGGCTGACGCCGGTGCCGATCAGCATCTGCGCCTCACCGATCAGACGGACCGAGCCGTCGTCGTGGGTGTGGCTGTAGACCTTCGGCCACAGGGTGCGGCGGTTCCAGTCGTCGATCGACTCGAGAAGCTGCGGCTTCTCCTCGATCTTGTGCGGACGGTCGTAGAAGGTCCGCACCGAGAAGACCTGCTGCTCGTCCTCGCCGCGGAACATGAAGTACGTGCGGAACTCCTCCCACGGCGCCGCGAGGTCACCCTCGTCGTCGACGACGTACTTGAGCTCCATCTGCTCCAGCAGCTGCTTGACCAGATCCTGGTCGGGGACGACGGGGCCCGCCGGTCCTGTGGCCTGCGGATCGGGCTGCTGCCCTCCGAAGTTCGGAATCGAGGCCGGGTCGATGCTCACCGTGTTTTCCCTTCGTGCGGATACCTGCATCCTCCCCCATCCCGCCTACCCCGTGTCCACCCCCGGACGCACGATCCGCTCCGGGCGGACACGGGTGGCGGCTCAGGAGGTCACAGCGCCTTGCCGACCAGCAGGTCTTCGCCCGCCACGTCGACCCGTACGGTGTCGCCGTCCCTGACCTCGCCGGAGAGGATCTCCTTCGCGAGCCGGTCGCCGATCGCCGTCTGGATCAGCCTGCGCAGGGGCCGCGCGCCGTACGCCGGGTCGTTGCCCTTGTCCGCCAGCCAGGCCAGCGCCTCCGGCGTGACCTCCAGGGTCAGGCGCCGGTCGGCCAGCCGCTTGGCGAGGCGGTCGATCTGGAGCTCCGCGATGCGGCCCAGCTCGGGCCCGGACAGCGCGGAGAAGACCACCAGGTCGTCCAGGCGGTTGAGGAACTCCGGCTTGAAGCTCGCCCGGACCACGTCCAGCACCTGCTGCTTCTTCTGCTCCGCGGGCGTGACCGGATCCATCAGGAACTGACTGCCCAGGTTCGAGGTGAGCACCAGGATCGTGTTGCGGAAGTCCACCGTGCGGCCCTGGCCGTCCGTGAGACGGCCGTCGTCCAGGACCTGGAGCAGGATGTCGAAGACTTCGGGATGGGCCTTCTCCACCTCGTCCAGCAGCACCACGCTGTACGGGCGGCGCCGGACGGCCTCGGTCAGCTGGCCGCCCTCCTCGTAGCCGACGTAGCCGGGCGGCGCGCCGACCAGGCGGGCCACGGAGTGCTTCTCGCCGTACTCCGACATGTCGATGCGGATCATGGCCCGCTCGTCGTCGAAGAGGAAGTCCGCCAGGGCCTTGGCCAGCTCCGTCTTGCCGACGCCCGTCGGGCCCAGGAACAGGAACGAGCCGGTCGGCCGGTCCGGGTCCGCGATGCCGGCCCGGGTGCGGCGCACCGCGTCCGACACGGCCCGCACGGCCTCGCCCTGGCCGATCAGACGGCGGCCCAGCTCGTCCTCCATGCGCAGCAGCTTCTGCGTCTCCCCCTCCAGGAGGCGGCCGGCCGGGATGCCGGTCCAGGCACCCACCACGTCGGCGATGTCGTCGGGGCCGACCTCGTCCTTGACCATCGTGTCCTTCGAGACCTCCGCCTCGGCCTCGGTGGCCTCGGCCAGCTCGCGCTCCACGGTCGGGATCTCCCCGTAGAGCAGCTTGGAAGCGGTGTCGAAGTCCCCGTCGCGCTGCGCGCGCTCCGCCTGGCCGCGCAGGTCGTCCAGGCGCTCCTTGAGCTCACCGACCCGGTTGAGGGACTGCTTCTCCTTCTCCCAGCGGGCGGTCAGGCCCCGCAGCTCCTCCTCCTTGTCCGCGAGATCCTTGCGGATCTTCTCCAGGCGCTCCAGCGAGGCCGGGTCGGACTCGTTCTTCAGCGCCAGCTCCTCCATCCGCAGCCGGTCCACCGCACGCTGGAGCTCGTCGATCTCCAGGGGGGAGGAGTCGATCTCCATGCGCAGCCGGGACGCGGCCTCGTCGACGAGGTCGATCGCCTTGTCCGGGAGGAAGCGGGAGGTGATGTACCGATCGGAGAGGGTCGCGGCGGCGACCAGCGCACTGTCGTTGATCTGCACCTTGTGGTGGGCCTCGTAGCGGCCCTTGAGCCCGCGCAGGATCGCGATGGTGTCCTCGACGGACGGCTCGGCGACCAGCACCTGCTGGAAACGCCGCTCCAGCGCCGGGTCCTTCTCGATGCGCTCGCGGTACTCGTCCAGCGTCGTCGCGCCGACCATCCGCAGCTCACCACGCGCCAGCATGGGCTTGAGCATGTTGCCCGCGTCCATGGCGGAGTCGCCGCCGGCGCCCGCGCCGACGACCGTGTGCAGCTCGTCGATGAAGGTGATGATCTGGCCGTCGCTCGACTTGATCTCCGCCAGGACGGTCTTCAGCCGCTCCTCGAACTCACCCCGGTACTTCGCGCCCGCGACCATGGCGCCCAGGTCGAGGGAGACGAGCCGCTTGTTCTTCAGCGACTCCGGGACATCGCCCTTGACGATGCGCTGGGCCAGGCCCTCGACCACGGCCGTCTTGCCGACGCCCGGCTCGCCGATGAGCACCGGGTTGTTCTTCGTACGCCGCGAGAGCACCTGCACCACGCGCCGGATCTCGTGGTCCCGGCCGATGACCGGATCGAGCTTGCCCTCACGGGCTGCCGCCGTGAAATCGGTGCCGAACTTCTCCAGCGCCTTGTACTGACCCTCGGGGTCGGGGGTGGTCACCCGCCGCCCTCCTCGTGCGTTCTGGAAGGCGTCCAGCAGCTTCTTCGCGCTCGCGCCCTGTGCGGAAAGGAGCTCACCGGCCGCGCCGCCCTTGGCGGCGAGGGCGATGAGCAGGTGTTCGGTGGAGAGGTAGTCGTCGCCGAGCTTGCCCGCCTGGGCGTCGGCCTCGGCGAGTACGGCGAGCAGGTCGCGGGTGGGCTGCGGGGGCGCGACCGTGGACCCGGTGACGCTGGGCAGGGCGGCGAGCAGCCGCTCCGCGCCGGCCCGTACGGCGGCCTGGTCGGCGTCGGAGGCCGCGAGGAGGTCGGTGATGTTCTCGTTGTCCTCGCCGGCGAGGAGCGCCAGCAGCAGGTGCGCGGGGGTCAGGTCCGCGTGGCCGTCCTTGACGGCCCGGCTGGTGGCCGCGTTCAGCGCATCCCGGCTCTTGTTGGTCAGCTCGGCATCCACGGGTGATGTGCTCCTCTCCGGAGGCTGGACAGAACTATGACATAAACAACCTACGCAAAGTTGAGTCTATTCCACTCAAGGCAGGCCGCGGTACCCCCGACGCGCCCGGGCCCCGTACCCTTCGGGCCATGTCCCATGACGTACTCAACCCGACGCCCGAGTACCTCGCCTTCTGGCGGGAGCGGCACGTCTGCACGCTGACCACGCCGCGCCCGGACGGGACGCCCCACGTGGTGCCGGTGGGCGTGACGTACGACCCGGAGGCCGGTCTGGCCCGGGTGATCAGCAACAAGCACAGCAAGAAGATCCGCAACATCCTGGCGGCGCAGCCGGGCGCGGCCCGGGTCGCGGTCTGCCAGATGGAAGGACGCCGCTGGGCCACCCTCGAGGGGCGCGCGGTGATCCGTACGGACGAGGCGTCGGTCGCCGACGCGGTGGCGCGCTACGCGGAGCGCTACGGGCGGACGCCCTCACCCAATCCCGACCGGGTGGTCATGGAGATCACGCTGGACCGGGCCATGGGCCGGGCCTGAGCCCGGGACCAGGCCGGCGGCCGGTCTGCCCCTCCACATCTTGTCCGGTTCAACTACTGGACGCGGACATCACAACGGCGCCATCGTGGTCAGGTCCACGATGGCGCCGTTGTGTGGGGGAAGCGCCTGAGCGATCTGCAACGACGGGGGAATCGCTTCAGGCACTGCGGGGGGTGGCGGTGGTGATGTCGGGTTCGAAGAGCTGGTGATCGCGCTGATCAAGATTGACGAAGACCATTCCGTAGCGCACCTCGCAGCGGACGGGCTGCGGCGCGCCCCGCGGGCGGCGCAGGCACCGGTAGGCACGTACGTCCTCGTCCTCCTCGCGCACGACGACGATCGGTTGACCGAACAGGGTGACCATCAGCGAATCCCCGGGGTACGGGATCGCCGTGGCCAGGTCGATGAACTGCCATCCCGACCGGTAAGCGGAGGCCATTTCGCGGCGGAAGCCGCGGTCGTCGGGGGTCATGCGACGACCTTCTCCGGCAGGTTGGTCCACCCACTGTCCAGAGGGCCGAGCGTCCACCCGCTGTCCACCGGAGCACTGGTCCAGCCGCTATCGTCCGATATCCCCGCCAACGTGGCTGTGTTGCCGCCGGCCACCCCGTAAGCCACAACCGTGGAGAGAGCAACGGCAACCACCGAGCGAAGCAATCTCTTGTACATCGTCGACTTCGTCCTCACTGGATGGATTCCTCTCCCCCGCATGACAGACGATGACTTATCGAGCCACGCCGACGCCACCGTGGCGGTGCATCATGTTCCTGTAGATGCAAGACCCTGGGGGTGGGAGATATGCCGAAAAATGGTGCGGAACAGACACATCCCCACCCAGTGACGGAACTGTGCGCTCTCGGCGCCGAGCTCTACGCCACTGCGCTCAGCTCGGGGCGCATCGCCCGCGCGGAGGTCGAATACACTCCCTGCCTGCTGGAATTCGCGCTGCTGCACCCGGATCCAGATGACGCGAACTGGCTGCGCCCGGTTCCCCCCACCGTCGCACTCACCCAGCGGCTGCACCCTATCGAGCGGGAGATCCTGCAACGCCGCAGGACGTCCATCGAGCTGGCGGAAGCGTTTGAGCCATTCATGGCCATCAGCGCGCTGACTCCCGCGCCCACGCACGCGATCACCGTGCTCGAGGGGTTCGACCGCATCAACGCGGCACTGAACCTGGCCACCGCCGAATGCCACACGGAGATGCTCACCGTCCAGCCCGGCGGAGCCCGCCCCATAGACGCCCTCACACAGGCCCTGGAGCGCGACCAGCCGCTGACCGACCGCGGGGTCAGCATCCGCACCCTCTACCAGCACACCGCCCGGCACAGCCAGGGAACGCTCGCCTACGTCGAGCGGATATCCGCGGGCAAGGTGGAGATCCGCACCCTCGAGGAACTCATCGAGCGCCTCATCGTCTTCGACCGCACCGTCGCCTTCATCCCCGCCAGCGATGACCGCAGCGTCGCCCTCGAACTGCGCCACCCCGGTCTCGTGGAATACCTCATCAAGGTGTTCGAGCAGCTCTGGCGCCGTGCCACGCCGCTGCTGGAGGAGATCCGGTACGATCCGACGCCCTCGGGGATCTCGGGCGTTCAGCGCTCCATCGCGCAACTCCTCGTCGAGGGGCACGTGGACGAGGCCATCGCGCGCCGCCTGGGCATGAACGTACGGACCTGCCGCGCGCACATCGCCAAGCTGGCCACCGCCCTGGGCAGCGGCAGCCGCGCCCAACTCGGCTTCCTCATAGCCCAGTCGGGCATCCTGGGCCAGGTCTCGGGCCCCGCCCGGGAGCCCCGGCCCTGACCGCTCACGGGAACGGGAACGGGAAAACGCGAACGGGAACGCGGAAGGCCCCGCCCGGTGAGCCGGGCGGGGCCTTCCTGCACGCTGTGGGCGGGCGTCAGTCCATCGGCCGCTTGGGCCGCCACACCACCAGGGCGTTGCCCGGCTGCGGAGGCTGGTACGGAACCAGGTCGCGCCGGTAGGACGCGTGCACCTGGGCCTCGCGCTGCTGCATGGCCACGGCCGCGCCGTCGACAGCCGCGGAGAGCTCGGCCACGCGCTGCTGGAGCGCGGCGACCTGGTTCTCCAGCTCGATGATCCGCTTGATGCCCGCCAGGTTGATGCCCTCGTCCTGGGACAGCGCCTGCACCGTGCGGAGCAGCTCGATGTCACGGGCCGAGTAGCGCCGGCCGCGGCCGGCCGTACGGTCCGGGGAGACCAGGCCGAGACGGTCGTACTGGCGGAGGGTCTGCGGATGCAGGCCCGAGAGCTGGGCGGCCACCGAGATCACGTAGACCGGGGTCTCATCGGTGAGCTGGTAGCCCCCACCCAATCGGGAGGACTGTCGTCGGCGACCGTCCATGTCATGCTCCCTTCGCGGACTCGAACAGCGCGGTGCGCGGGTCCTGCGACTCCGTCGCCTCGCGGTACATCTCCAGCGCCTCGCGGGCCTTGTCCGACAGCTCGGTCGGAACTTCGACCTCCACCGTCACCAGCAGGTCGCCGCGGGTGCCGTCCTTGCGGACCGCTCCCTTGCCGCGGGCCCGCATGGTGCGGCCGTTGGGGGTGCCCGGCGGCAGCTTCAGCGTCACCGAGGGGCCGTTCAGGGTCGGGACCTTGATGTCGGCGCCCAGCGCCGCCTCGGCGAAGGTCACCGGGACGGTCACCGTCAGGTTGTCGTCCTTGCGGCCGAACACCGGGTGGGAGTCGACGTGCACGACGACGTACAGGTCACCGCCGGGACCGCCGCGCTCGCCCGGCGCGCCCTTGCCGCGCAGCCGGATCCGCTGGCCGTCGAAGACGCCTGCCGGGATCCGGACCTGCATGGTGCGCGAGCTGCGGGCGCGCCCGCTGCCCTTGCAGACGTCGCAGGGGGTCTCCGCGATCAGGCCGCGGCCCTTGCAGTCCGCGCAGGGGTCGGTCAGCGAGAACCCGCCGCCGCTGCCCCGCGATACCTGGCCGGTGCCGACGCAGGTCGGGCACACCCGGGGCGTGCCGTTCTTGTCGCCGGTGCCCGAACAGGCCTTGCAGGGGGCCTGCGAGGACATCCGGAGCGGGACCGTGGCCCCGTCCACCGCCTCCGTGAAGGAGAGGGTGACCTCCGACTCGATGTCCTGGCCGCGGCGCGGCTGGGTACGGGTTCCCGTACCGGCGCCGGCGCCGCGGTTGAACAGGCCGCCGAAGACATCGCCCAGGCCGCCGCCGAAGCCGCCGCCCGCGCCCGCCGGCTGCTGTCCGCCGAACAGGTCGCCGAGGTCGAAGTTGAACGAGCCGCCGGCCCCGCCCGGCCCGGGGCGGAAGCCGCCGTTGCCGAACAGGGCGCGCGCCTCGTCGTACTCCTTGCGCTTCTTCGCGTCACCGAGGATGTCGTTCGCCTCGGAGATCTCCTTGAAGCGCGCCTCGGCCGAGGCGTCGCCCTTGTTGGCGTCCGGGTGGAACTCGCGCGCGAGCTTCCGGTACGCCTTCTTGATCTCGGCCTCGGTGGCGTCCTTCGGGACACCGAGGACCTTGTAGTAGTCCTTCTCGACGAAGTCCTTGGTGCTCATCCCCGGTGTCCCTCCTCTCGTGCCTCTACTTGTTCAACATCAGCCCTTGTCGGGGGCATCCGTGTCCTTGTCCGACGGCGTGTCGGCCTCGGCCGACTCGGACTTGGGGGCCGCGCCCGGCTGGGGCTCGGCCACCGCGACCCGCGCGGGGCGGATCGTACGCTCGCCGATCCGGTACCCCGGCTGAAGGATCGCCACGCAGGTGTCCTCCGTGATGTCCGGCGCGTACGAGTGCATCAGGGCCTCGTGGATCGTCGGGTCGAAGGGCTCGCCCTCCTTGCCGAACTGCTGCAGACCCATCTTGGCCGCGGCGGTCTCCAGCGATTCGGCCACCGACTTGAAGCCGCCGACCAGCTCGCCATGCTCCCGCGCCCGGCCGATGTCGTCCAGGGTCGGGAGGAGTTCCGTCAGGAGGGACGCGACCGCGATCTCCTTGACGGCGATCCGGTCCCGCTCCACCCGGCGGCGGTAGTTCTGGTACTCCGCCTGGAGCCGCTGGAGGTCCGCGGTGCGCTCACCGAGCGCCGTACGGGCCTGGTCCAGCTGCGCGAGCAGCGCTACATCCTGTGCTGCGTCCCCGGCCGGGGCCGCCGCCTCCTCCGTGGCGGAGTCGGCGGCCTTCGGCTCGTCGGGCGTGCCGTCGACGGGGACTTCGGGCTTCTCGTCAAAGCCCGGGGTCTCCTCCGACATCAGGCAGCGCCGCCCTTCGGCTTCTCGTCGTCGACGATCTCGGCGTCGACGACGTCGTCGTCGGCCTTGGCCTGACCCGCGTCACCGGCGGCACCCGCGGCGCCCTGAGCGGCCTGGGCGTCGGCGTAGATGGCCTGGCCGAGCTTCTGGCTGACCGCGGCGAGCTTCTCGGTCGCGGTGCGGATCTCGGCGGTGTCCTCGCCCTTGAGCTTTTCCTTCAGCTCGGTGACGGCGGCCTCGACCTCGGTCTTGACGTCGGCCGGGACCTTGTCCTCGTTGTCCTTGACGAACTTCTCCGTCTGGTAGACGAGCTGCTCGCCCTGGTTGCGGGACTCGGCCGCCTCCTTGCGACGCAGGTCCTCGTCCGCGTACTGCTCCGCCTCCTGGCGCATGCGGTCGACCTCGTCCTTGCCGAGCGAGGAGCCGCCGGTGACGGTCATCTTCTGCTCCTTGCCCGTGCCAAGGTCCTTGGCCGTGACGTGCATGATGCCGTTCGCGTCGATGTCGAAGGAGACCTCGATCTGCGGGACGCCACGCGGGGCCGGCGGCAGGCCCGTCAGCTCGAACATGCCGAGCTTCTTGTTGTACGCCGCGATCTCGCGCTCGCCCTGGTAGACCTGGATCTGGACGGACGGCTGGTTGTCCTCGGCCGTCGTGAAGATCTCGGAGCGCTTGGTCGGGATCGTGGTGTTGCGCTCGATCAGCTTGGTCATGATGCCGCCCTTGGTCTCGATACCCAGGGACAGCGGGGTCACGTCGAGGAGCAGGACGTCCTTGACCTCACCCTTGAGCACACCGGCCTGGAGGGTGGCGCCGATGGCGACGACCTCGTCCGGGTTGACGCCCTTGTTGGCGTCCTGACCGCCGGTGAGCTCCTTGACGAGCTCGGCGACGGCCGGCATGCGGGTGGAGCCGCCGACCAGGACCACGTGGTCGATCTCGGACAGCTGGATGCCGGCGTCCTTGATGACGTTGTGGAACGGGGTCTTGCAGCGGTCGAGCAGGTCCGCGGTCAGCTGCTGGAACTGGGCGCGGGTGAGCTTCTCGTCCAGGTGCAGCGGGCCCTCGGCGGAAGCCGTGATGTAGGGCAGGTTGATCGAGGTCTCCGTGGAGGAGGACAGCTCGATCTTCGCCTTCTCGGCGGCCTCGCGCAGACGCTGGAGCGCCATCTTGTCCTTGGACAGGTCGACGCCGTGGCCGTTGGCGAACTGCTTCACCAGGTAGTCGACGACGCGCTGGTCCCAGTCGTCGCCACCGAGGTGGTTGTCACCGTTGGTGGCCTTGACCTCGACGACACCGTCGCCGATCTCCAGGAGCGACACGTCGAAGGTGCCGCCACCGAGGTCGAAGACGAGGATGGTCTGGTCGTCCTTGTCGAGACCGTAGGCCAGGGCGGCGGCGGTCGGCTCGTTGACGATGCGCAGGACGTTGAGGCCCGCGATCTCACCGGCCTCCTTCGTCGCCTGACGCTCGGAGTCGTTGAAGTAGGCCGGGACGGTGATGACCGCGTCCGTGACCTTCTCGCCCAGGTACGCCTCGGCGTCGCGCTTCAGCTTCTGCAGGATGAAGGCGCTCATCTGCTGCGGGTTGAAGTCCTTGCCATCCAGGTTGATCTTCCAGTCAGTGCCCATGTGGCGCTTGACGGAGCGGATGGTCCGGTCCACGTTCGTGACCGCCTGGCGCTTGGCCACCTCGCCGACGAGGACCTCGCCGTTCTTGGCGAAGGCGACGACGGACGGCGTGGTCCTGGCGCCCTCGGCGTTGGTGATGACGGTGGGCTCGCCGCCTTCCAGAACGCTGACGACGGAGTTAGTGGTGCCCAGGTCGATGCCGACCGCACGTGCCATTTCAATTCCTCCAGCTGACTTGAGTGCAACAGACTCAACCATGCCGCATCGTCGCGCTTGCGTCAACAGAGCTGAGTCTGTCCGGCTCAACCTTTAGGCCCCCCTTACGCGCAACTACCCGGGGCTCCACCCCGAACCCCGCGCCCGAACGGGTAACCGCCGCCGCGCGGCACCCGGGGACCGGCTGAGGCGTACGGCACCGTGCTGACATGCCTCTCCTGCTCAGCCTCCCCGCCCTACGGCCGGCCAGGCCTTCGGCCAAGCGGGTGCTGGACCTCGCCGGAGCGGTGATCCTGCTCATCGCGCTCGCCGTCCCCCTCGCGGTGGCGACGGGGCTGCTGTACGCGATCCAGGGCGGGCGGGCCCTCGTACGGGAACCGGCGGCCGGCCTCGGCGGACGGCCGTTCCGGACCTGGGGACTCCGCACGGAGGGCGCGGGCCGCCTCGGCGCGGCCCTGGAGTGGTGCGCACTGGACGGGGCGCCCCGGCTGCTCAACGTGCTCCGCGGGGAGATGTCCCTGGTCGGGCCGCGCCCGGAGCCCCGTACGGACCGCCCCGAGCGGCTCTTCGTACGGCCCGGAATGACCGGGTTGTGGCAGGTCAGCGCGCGCTCCGACCTACCCTGGGAGGAGATGGCACTGCTCGACCGGCACTATGTGGAGAACCACTGGCTGGGGATGGACCTGGCGATCCTGGCGCAGACACCGCGGGCGGCCTGTCGACACAGGCATGCCTGAGCGACACAGATCACCGCACGCTCGGCTACATTGCGGCGTCGGGAATGGGTAACCTCAAGCCTTGACTACATAAGTTACCGCTTAGTAATGCCGCCCGAGGAGCCCTCCCATGCAACTCGCCGCGATCATCGTGTCGCTGGTCCTGACCGTGGTCGGCGTCGCGCTGCTCGCCCGAGCCGTGGCGCAGATCTACCGGTTCGTGAAGCTCGGCCAGCCCGTCCCGGCAGGCAGCCGGACGGACGACCCGAAGGCCCGAACCCTCACCCTCGTCCGGGAGTTCCTCGGGCACAGCCGCATGAACCGCTGGGGCATCGTCGGCTTCGCGCACTGGTTCGTCGCGATCGGCTTCCTTACCCTGCCGCCCACGCTGGCGCAGGCGTACGGCCAGCTCTTCCAGGCCGACTGGACGCTGCCGATCATCGGCGGCTTCCTGCCGTTCGAGATGTACATCGAGTTCATCGGCCTGATGACGGTCGTGGGCATCGTCGTCCTGATGGTCATCCGGCTGCTCAGCCTTCCCTCCCGGGCCGGCCGCAAGTCGCGCTTCACCGGCTCGAAGGCCTGGCAGGCGTACTTCGTCGAATACATCATCCTCACCATCGGCCTCGCGATCCTGTGCCTGCGCGGCCTCGAGGGCGCGATCCACCACGTGGACTCGTACGAGCCGGCGTACTTCGTGTCGTACCCGCTGGTCCTGGCCTTCAAGGGCCTCTCGCTCGGCGCCCTGCAGAACGCCATCTACTTCACCGCGATGATCAAGATCGGCACCTCGCTGATCTGGATGATCGTCGTCTCGCTCAACACCAACATGGGTGTCGCCTGGCACCGCTTCCTCGGCTTCCCGAACATCTGGTTCAAGCGGAACGCCGACGGCGCGGTCGCGCTCGGCGCCCTCCAGCCGATGACCAGCGGTGGCAAGGAGATCGACTTCGAGGACCCGGGCGAGGACGACGTCTTCGGCGTCTCCCAGGTCGAGCAGTTCTCCTGGAAGGGCATCCTCGACTTCTCCACGTGTACGGAGTGCGGTCGCTGCCAGTCGCAGTGCCCGGCCTGGAACACCGGCAAGCCGCTGTCCCCGAAGCTCCTGATCATGTCCCTGCGCGACCACGCGCACGCCAAGGCCCCGTACCTGCTGGCCGGTGGCGGCAAGGACATGGAGGGCAACGAGAAGGCGACTGCGGAACAGCTGAAGGACGTCCCGGCGGCTGCTCTGGCGGAGGCCGAGCGCCCGCTGATCGGGACGGCCGAGGAGAACGGCGTCATCGACCCGGACGTGCTGTGGTCCTGCACGACCTGCGGTGCGTGCGTGGAGCAGTGCCCGGTCGACATCGAGCACATCGACCACATCGTCGACATGCGCCGCTACCAGGTGATGATCGAGTCCGCCTTCCCCTCGGAGGCCGGCACGATGCTCAAGAACCTGGAGAAGAAGGGCAACCCCTGGGGCCTGGCCAAGAAGCAGCGCGTCGAGTGGACCAAGGAGGTCGACTTCGAGGTCCCGATCATCGGGAAGGACGCGGAGGACCTCTCGGAGTTCGACTACCTGTACTGGGTCGGCTGCGCGGGCGCTCTCGAGGACCGGGCCAAGAAGACGACCAAGGCCTTCGCGGAGCTGCTGAACATCGCGGGCGTCAAGTTCGCGATCATGGGCGGCGACGAGAAGTGCACCGGTGACTCGCCTCGCCGCCTGGGCAACGAGCCGCTGTTCCAGCAGCTGGGCCAGGAGAACGTGGCCATGCTGAACATGGCGTTCGGTGAAGACGATGAAGATCCGTCGACCCGGAAGCCGAAGTCGGCGAAGCGGATCGTCTCGACCTGCCCGCACTGCTTCAACACCATCGCGAACGAGTACCCGCAGCTGGGCGGCGAGTACGAGGTCATCCACCACACGCAGCTGCTCCAGCACCTGATCGACGAGGGCCGGCTCACGCCGGTCACGCCGGTGGACGGCCTGATCACGTACCACGACCCGTGCTACCTGGGCCGGCACAACAAGGTCTACACGCCGCCGCGCGAGATCATGTCGGCCGTGCCGGGCCTGCGCCAGCAGGAGATGCACCGCCACAAGGAGCGGGGCTTCTGCTGTGGCGCCGGTGGCGCGCGGATGTGGATGGAGGAGCGGATCGGCAAGCGCATCAACAACGAGCGCGTCGACGAGGCCCTGTCCCTGAACCCCGACATCGTCTCCACCGCCTGCCCGTTCTGCCTGGTCATGCTGACCGACTCGGTCAACGGCAAGAAGAACGACGGCCAGGCGAAGGAGCACGTCCAGGTCGTGGACGTGGCGCAGCTGCTGCTGGACTCGGTGAAGACGCCGGAGCCGGTGGAGGCCGAGCCGGAGCCGGAGCCTGACCCCGAGCCGAAGGCTGAGGCCAAGTCCGAGGCCGAGGCTGAGACCGAGGCGAAGACCGAGGACGCCAAGTAGTCCCCGGCTGACCCCGCAGACACGGAACGGCCGGTCCCCCACTCGGGGGACCGGCCGTTCCGCCGTGTCAGGAGGACCGGCGGCGCAGCATCGCGAAGCCGAGACCGGCCGCACCCGCCGCGGCCATCCCGCCGCCGGCGGCGAGCAGCTTCGGGGTGTCGCCATTCGGCGGGGTGACCCCCTCCGCGCCGGCCTTCACGCCGCCCTTCGGAACGACCTTCCCGACGGCGGGCTTGGCCTCGTCCTTCTTGGCGTCCTTCTTCACGTCGTTCTTCACGCCCTTCTGCACGGTGTACTGCTCGATCAGCTTGCCGTCGAAGTCGTACACCCAGCTGTTCCCGCCGCCCTTGCCGTCGATGACGACGAACTTCACGCGCTTGCCGTCCTGGACGAGCTTGTACGTCCAGCCGTCGTTCTGCGTGCTCGGGTGCTTCAGGTCGATGGTGCCGAGGGAGTTCCCGTTCCGCATCGAGATGTCGACGTGCTTGCCGTTCGAGCCGTCGACCAGCTTGGCGATGCGGCCGTCGGGCATGGTGATCCGCACCGAACTCTCCTTCTTGACCTCGGGCTTGACCTGCGGCTTGGGCTTCTCCACGGGCTTCGGCTGCTGCCCGCCGTCGATCCAGGAGGTCACCGTGCCGTTCGGCTGGAGCACGACGTGCAGGCCGTTGTTCTGGCCGTACGCGGCTGCGCCGCCCTTGCTGACCAGCGTGTCCAGCTTCGTGGAGCCGGCGAAGATGTCCGCCTCGAAGTGGTTGTCGCCGATCTTGTAGACCTTGGCCGTCGAGCCGTCCGCCAGCTTCACGGTGGTGACGTACGCCCGGACGCCGGCGGTCGGCTTGGCCGGCGGAACGGACGGTTCGACGGAGGGCTGAACGGACGGCTCGACGGACGGCTCTACGGACGGGTCGACCTGCGGCTGCTCGATGCCGGGCAGCACCTCCGGCTCCGGGACGGCCGGGGAGTCCGCGAAGGCGGATCCGACCGGAAGGGCCAGGACGGCGGCCGTGCCGGCGACGACGGCGGCGGTACGGAGGGTGGTGCGGCGGGTGCTGCGCATGATGGCTGCTCTTCTCGTGCTCGTTCTCTGCGTGGCGTCGACAGACACGAAGCTACGGTCCGGATATGTGGGTATTCCGTCGGGAACGTAACGAAGACCCGCAGAATGCGGCACAGCCACGTAAACCGGACACCCCACCGTCCCCTAGGGGATGTCACAGGTCAGCCGCAAAGGCCCCCTGTTCCAGCCGCCCGTCCACGGGGCCCGGCAGGACCAGGTACTTTCGATCACGTGGCTGGATTCAGGATCGGACGCGGCCGGGACAACAACCGCACCCCGCAACAACCCCCGCAGCAGCAGCCGTACGGACAGCAGCAACCGCCTCCGTACGGCCAGCAGCCCTACCCTCCCGCAGGCTCGCCACCGCAGCAGCAGTGGCCGCAGCCGGGCGCCGGGGGGCACGGCGAGCCCGAGTACTTCGACCCGTACGGCCAGCAGCAGCCGCCGCAGGCCCCGTACGGTCACGGAGGCCAGGGCGGTCACGGTGGTCACGGCGGCTACACCAACGACAACCCGGGGCACACCCAGGTCTTCGCCGTCGGTGAGGACCCGTACGGCCAGGGCGCGACGTACCAGGCGGGCGCGGCCGCGGCCGCCCCGGCCGGCCCGCGGCTGCCGTGGAAGGAACTCCTCCGCGGCATCGTGATGCGGCCGGGCCAGACCTTCCTCCAGATGCGCGACTACGCCGTCTGGGGTCCGGCGCTGACCGTGACCTTCCTCTACGGGCTCCTCGCGGTCTTCGGCCTCGACGACGCCCGCAAGGACGTGATCAACGCGACCCTGTCCAAGGCCGTACCGATCGTCCTCTCGGCGGGCGCGGCCTTCGTCATCTGCGGGCTGCTCCTGGGCGCGGTCACCCACACGCTGGCCCGCCAGCTGGGCGGCGACGGCTCCTGGCAGCCCACCGTGGGCCTGTCCATGCTGGTCATGTCGCTGACGGACGCCCCGCGCCTGATCTTCGCCGTGTTCCTGGGCGGCGACAACGGGCTGGTCCAGGTCCTGGGCTGGGCCACCTGGGTGGCGGCGGGCGCCCTGTTCACCTCGCTGATCAGCAAGTCCCACGACCTGCCGTGGCCGAAGGCGCTGGGCGCGTCCGCGATCCAGCTGATCGCGCTGCTCTCGATCATCAAGCTGGGCACGATCTAGCGACCGACGCGAAAGGGCCCGCCGCGCAACGGATGCGCGGCGGGCCCTTTTTCGTCTTGTGCCGGACCAGCCGGACCAGCCGGACTAGGCGTCGAGGACCTGGCCCTCACGCTTCACGACGGGCGGCTCGACCGACCAGGGGAAGTTGATCCACTCGTCGGTCTTCTTCCACACGTACTCGCACTTCACGAGCGAGTGGGACTTCTCGTAGATGACGGCGGACCGCACCTCGGCCACGTGGCCCAGGCAGAAGTCGTGGACCAGCTTGAGCGTCTTGCCGGTGTCGGCGACGTCGTCGGCGATCAGCACCTTCTTGTCGGTGAAGTCGATCGCCTCGGGCACGGGCGCCAGCATGACCGGCATCTCCAGCGTGGTGCCGACGCCGGTGTAGAACTCCACGTTCACGAGGTGGATGTTCTTGCAGTCGAGCGCGTACGCCAGGCCGCCGGCGACGAACACCCCGCCCCGGGCGATGCTCAGGATGATGTCGGGCTCGTAGCCGTCGTCGGCGATCGTCTGCGCGAGCTCCCGCACCGCCCGCCCGAACCCCGCGTAGTCAAGATTCTCGCGCACTGCGTCGTCGCTCATGCCTCGTGCCTCACCTGGGTGCGGTGGAAGTTCTGGAAGGAGCGCGAGGCGGTCGGCCCGCGCTGCCCCTGGTACCTGGACCCGTACCGCTCACTGCCGTACGGGAACTCCGCGGGCGAGCTGAGCCGGAACATGCACAGCTGCCCGATCTTCATGCCCGGCCAGAGCTTGATCGGCAGCGTGGCGAGGTTCGACAGCTCCAGGGTCACGTGGCCCGAGAACCCCGGGTCGATGAACCCGGCCGTCGAATGCGTCACCAGACCGAGGCGGCCCAGGCTGGACTTCCCCTCCAGTCTGGAGGCGATGTCGTCGGGCAGCGAGATGACCTCGTAGGTGGAGGCGAGCACGAACTCACCGGGGTGCAGGATGAAGGCCTCGTCACCCTCCGGCTCGACCATCCGGGTCAGGTCCGCCTGCTCGGTCGCCGGATCGATGTGGGCGTACCGGTGGTTCTCGAACACCCGGAAGAACCGGTCGAGGCGTACGTCGATGCTGGAGGGCTGCACCATCGACTCCTCGAACGGGTCGATGCGAACCCGTCCGCTGTCGATCTCGGCCCGGATGTCTTTGTCAGAGAGAAGCACGTCCCGAGGATACGCAGAGCGCGCGGGCCACCCCCAATCGAGAGCGGCGCCCGCGCGCCCGTCCGCTATCGCTTGACCGCTGCCCCCACGGGCACGGCATGCCTCAACCGCGCGCACCGCGGACACCGCAGCAACCGCCCCGGCCCGATCCGGCCGGCACCGAGGTGCTGCAGCGGGAAGGAGGCGGTACTGAAAACGTGCCCTTCGGCACAACGGACGACGGTGTGCTCCATCGAGTCCCTTTCCCCAACGAGCTGTACTGCGACGAATCGCCACATTAGGGGATGATCGGGACCCACTCCAGCCGCCGCTCCGAACCCACACGGTACGCCCCAACTCCCGCCCCCACACGCCTCCGTGCACACCACACACGACAACGACCCCACGGCAGATTCACCGGGGGTCGATCATGGGGTAGAGTGGGCGAAGATACCGCTCCAGGCAACTGGAACGCTACGCGGATGTAGTTTAATGGTAGAACATGAGCTTCCCAAGCTTATAGCGCGGGTTCGATTCCCGTCATCCGCTCTTTAAAGAAGGCCCAGGTCAGCGACCTGGGCCTTCTTCGTTGTCCAGACCTCTCAGACTCTGCCGTGCCCTCTGCGTGCCCCAACTGGCGGAAATGCCCTGCCCGGAGGGCCTTTCGCGCACCACTTGCACCACACGGGCCCCGCCGATCTCGGATCGCAAGAACGCGTTCTCGAGGACCTGCGTCACTCCACGGCCGCTGCCGCGCGAATTCGCTTTCCCAAAGGGGTGGTTGGCCGGAAGGGTCGGCGCAGTCTCGCCGCGGGACTACCTAGTCCTCTTTCCCCGCCAACACGCGATCGGCGGCGTAGTGCGGGCAGGAAGGGAGGTGCCACGTCACCGTCACCCGGCGCCGGTCGGCGGCGATGGTACGGGCCTGCCCAG
Organism: Streptomyces sp. NBC_01546; assembly: GCF_045208355.1. Taxonomy (NCBI): domain Bacteria; kingdom Bacillati; phylum Actinomycetota; class Actinomycetes; order Kitasatosporales; family Streptomycetaceae; genus Streptomyces; species Streptomyces sp. NBC_01546. The sequence continues at coordinate 4,350,132 of NZ_CP109379.1, read as the reverse complement.
TGACCGGGCAGGCCGCGCATTGCGGGCACACGACGGTTTCGAACTTCAGCTCGGCCATCACCCACGCCACCCTCCCCGCCAACGGTGCTCGCGACGAGAGTGCCACGCCTCTCAGCGGGACAGGCTTCACACACCGGTCCCCACTGATGCAAGTCTCGAAGAGAGCTGCGCCCCGGGACTCGGGGGCGGCTGCCGTTCACGTGTGGGCCACGGCCGGCCCACCATGCCTTCCCGCTGAGGCGGCTGCCACCGTCGAGGCCATCGTGCGGGCTGTGCACCATGGCGATGACGTTCGTATCCGGATCCTGTTGGCAGCCTTGGTCGACGTCGCCGACACCGAGGTTCTCCTCCACCTGCGAGAACGGCTTCGCGAACGACCGCAGTGACGGTCAGGCGCTGCGGACCCACCCCGCAGGCTCACGTCCCCATGGACTGGACGTCGCAGCTGGCGGACGCCCTTGCTCCCAAAACGCTGCACTCGGGGGGAATCAATATCTATCCCCGCGGTCAGAGAGTTTAATGGACCCCGCAGGGAGAGTTTTTCCGCCGCGCACACGATGGAGATATTTAACGCACACAAACCGCTGCAGCGTGCTACTGTCGATCTCGGTTGCAGTTTTGGTACCCAAAAACTTCAAGCGCTCCAGTCGGCCTCCGCGCCACATTCGAGTGCTTCATATTTCCGGGTCATTTTCCGGCGGGGCATCATCGCGGCGACACGGTGTCCGTACAGTGCGGATGCTGGTGTACTGCCCCAAAGGAGATATGACATGGCATCTGGCACCGTGAAGTGGTTCAACGCGGCTAAGGGTTTCGGCTTCATCGAGCAGGACGGTGGCGGCGACGACGTCTTCGCCCACTTCTCGAACATCGCCGCCCAGGGCTTCCGCGAGCTGCAGGAAGGCCAGAAGGTCACCTTCGACATCGCGCAGGGCCAGAAGGGCCCGACGGCCGAGAACATCGTTCTCGCCTGACACTGACGCGCATTTCGTAGCTGGGGCCCGCATCCCTCGGGGTGCGGGCCCCAGCTGCACGTATTTCCCGCAGTGATGTCACCTGCGGGACAGATTATTCAGGGTTACAGCCTCCTCGACGCTTCACCCCATTCGGCTTTTCTTGGTTTCGCGTCCACATGGCGCCGCCCCATCTCAGCGCATGCGCCCGTACAGAATCTCTGTAGGCCAGAGTCGCTTTCGCATTCCATTCGGCCCGTTCTTGTGATTCCCTGCGCTGCGTTTCTGCTGCGGGAATTCCTTGATACGCGCCACATCAAGGAAGGTTCTGAATGAACCGCACACGTACGAACGACCGTTCCTCTCGCACCCGCAGCCGCACCGGCGGCCCCGCTTTCGGCGCTGCCGCCGGTTCGGAGCGGGGCAGCCGCTTCGGCTCGTCGGCCCCGAGCCGTTCCGGAGGTCCGAGCCGCTCGGGCGGCTACGGCCGCCGGCCCGCCGCGATCCAAGGCGAGTTCGCCCCGCCGAAGACGATCACTCCCGCGCTGCCCGCCGTCGAGGCCTTCGCCGATCTCGACATGCCGGCCGAGCTGTTGGCGGCCCTCGGCGCGCAGGGCGTGACCGTGCCCTTCCCGATCCAGGCCGCCACCCTGCCCAACACCCTCGCGGGCCGTGACGTGCTCGGCCGCGGCCGCACCGGCTCCGGCAAGACCCTGGCCTTCGGCCTCGCCCTGCTGGCTCGCACCGCCGGACAGCGCGCCGAGCCCCGCCAGCCGCTGGCCCTCATCCTCGTCCCCACCCGCGAGCTGGCCCAGCAGGTCACCGACGCCCTCACCCCGTACGCCCGCGCCGTGAAGCTGCGTCTGACCACGGTCGTCGGCGGCATGTCGATCGGCAAGCAGGCCGGAGCGCTGCGCGGCGGCGCGGAGGTCGTCGTGGCCACGCCCGGCCGGCTGAAGGACCTGATCGACCGCGGTGACTGCCGGCTGAACCAGGTCGCGATCACCGTCCTGGACGAGGCAGACCAGATGGCCGACATGGGCTTCATGCCGCAGGTCACCGCCCTCCTGGACCAGGTGCGTCCCGAGGGGCAGCGGATGCTGTTCTCCGCCACCCTGGACCGCAACGTCGACCTGCTGGTCCGTCGCTACCTGACCGACCCGGTCGTGCACTCGGTGGACCCCTCGGCCGGTGCGGTGACGACGATGGAGCACCACGTGCTGCACGTCCACGGCGCCGACAAGCACCGCACGACGACGGAGATCGCGGCGCGCGAGGGCCGGGTGATCATGTTCCTGGACACCAAGCACGCCGTCGACCGGCTGACCCAGGACCTGCTGAACAGCGGTGTACGGGCCGCCGCCCTGCACGGCGGGAAGTCGCAGCCCCAGCGCACCCGCACCCTCGCACAGTTCAAGACCGGCCACGTGACCGTGCTGGTCGCGACCAACGTGGCCGCGCGCGGCATCCACGTCGACAACCTCGACCTCGTCGTGAACGTCGACCCGCCGACCGACCCCAAGGACTACCTCCACCGCGGCGGCCGCACCGCCCGCGCCGGCGAGTCCGGCAGCGTCGTCACCCTGGTCACCCCCAACCAGCGGCGCGACATGACCCGCCTCATGCAGGCCGCCGGCATCACCCCGCAGACCACCCAGGTCCGCTCCGGCGAAGAGGCCCTGAACCGGATCACCGGCGCCCAGGCCCCCTCCGGCATCCCCGTCGTCATCGCGGCACCGGTCGTCGAACGCGCCAAGCGCAGCGCGGCCTCCCGTGGCAGGCGTCGGCCCGCTTCGACAGTCCGACGCGTGAGCGTGCGGCAGTCCGCCTTTGATGCGGCGGCCTGAGAAGCACGTGATCAGGAAACGGATCCATCTCTGCAGGAGGCACGTTTTGACGCTGGTCCAGATGCAGCCCCGCTCGGCGGACGCCAACCCTGTGCACCGGACGGTGGACGACGCGATGGAGGCGGCCGGTCCGCAGGTCTGTGACGACATGACGGTCGAGGTGGCCCTGGCCGTCATGGCCGGCGCCCGCGCGGGTCATCTGCTCGTCTGCGACGAGGACGGCCTGTGCACCGGGCTGGTCACGCAGGCTCAGCTCACGGCCATCCGCGACAGCGCGGCGTACACCGACCAGGTCCGTCTCCGCGATGTTCTCGGCGACCGCGGTCCGTTCACCTCGCCCATGACCACGATGGCCGAAGCCGAACACGCGATGCGCTACCGCAGGCTCGATGCCCTGCCCGTCGTCGATGACCAGGGCAGTGCTCTGGGCGTCCTCGCCCTTGCCCGCTGAACCAGCTCACCGCAGCACGACCGTCCCCTTCTTCTTCCTGTGAGGCAACATGCGCTGCGTCATCGCCCGTTTCCCGTTCGACCTGACCAAGAGCGGTGTCCTGGAGTCGATGAAGGGCGTCAAACCCGAGCAGGTCACCGGCGAATCCGTGACCATCGGCCGCCGTACCTACCCCGTCAAGCAGGTCGGTCAGGTCATCACCCGCCAGGACCGCCGTGACTTCAGCGCCGGTGAAGTCCTCCGGGCCATGACCCAGCTCGGGTTCACCTGCCGCGCCCTCCCCCGGGTTGCCGCGCCCACGCGCGTCCTCAGCCCGCTCCGGCAGGCTTCCGCGATGCTCGGCATCCCGGTGACCGTCTGACGGACAGGACCGGCGCGAGCCGACACCGAACAGCGAGGAGGGCCCGACCGGCACACGCCGGTCGGGCCCTCCTGCGTACCCGATCGGAGGACTACCGGTCGAGAAGAGCACTCACCGTCTTCCCGCCGGAGGCCCGACAGGTGACAGCGGTCGCTCGGGCGAGGCGGTTAACCATGGGCCAGCCGAATCCACCGGTACCGCCGTACAGGTCAGGGGTGCGCATACGCGGCGCGTGCGGGCTGGAGTCGTGAACGGCCACCTCGATGCTCTCCGCGTCGGCCCTCAGTTCCAAGGTGCAGGTGCCCCCGCCGTGGCGCACGGCGTTCGTGGCGAGCTCGGACACGACCAAGACCACGGTGTCTGCGACTTCTGTGGCCATCGCCGGCTGACGGAGACGGTCGAGGAAGGCTCGCGCGGCATCGCGTGCATCTGCAACAGCCGCCGCGGAAAGCACGGTTGTGACGCTCTCGGCCATCGTGTTCATCAGGTCACCCTGGTCTCTGCATCGTCCACGTCCGGCCCTTGCCTACCTGATTCCTGTGCCCCACCCCACTGCACCCCAACCCGACTCGGGTCTCCAAGAAGGGATCGAAGAGCAGTCGAAGCACGACGCCAATCGACGAGACGTGGGGGGACCCCACGCGCTCGGTTGCGAACCTCCCGACCCCCTGACCTGCTGTGCAGGCTGCTCTGCGCATCCTGGGCCGACCGTGAAGGTCTAGCTCTCCTCGGCGGGCACGAAAATCTATGACGGCTGGAGTAGACATTGCGCGGTGGCGTGGTTATGGTTTCTCTCGTAGCCCAGAGAGACAGCAGGGCCTGGCAGAGACGAACTGCCGGGCAGCAGTAACCGCAGTTGCAGTTCGCAGGACGGTGCGGTGGTGGAGTTCCGAAGCCAGGGTTGTTGCAGGACGGCGACGGGGCTGACGACCGGACCGGGTGACCCGCAGTGATCAGGGGCCGCCGCGAGCAGTACCCAGCAGTGAAGTCAGTGAGCAGCACCTCGGTGAAGGCGTCGGCTGCGGGCGCGCGCACCGGGAAGTTCGGCAGTGGGGTTCTAAGCCAGAGAAGACGCAGGACGGGCGACGGGGCTGGCTGCCGAAGGGTGGCGCTAGGTCAGGCCACCGGCAGTACGCAGTAGAGCAGTACCAGCAGTAAGCAATTGATCACCGAGGGAAGAACGGAGGAGCCGAGCACCATCAGGATCGCCCGGGCCGAAAGGCTGAGCCCGGGTACCGCAGGACATCGATAGCGAGGTGGTCTCCGGTCAAGCAACCGCGATCCCCGCACTCCCGGCAGCATCTCGGTCGGGTCGGCGGAAACACAGGGTCGGCGCAGTATCAGGGCCGACAGATGGTGTAGTAGTTCCTTCGGGGCCCTGGTGCCGTACGGCACCAGGGCCCCTCCACGCGTTCCATGAGAGAGGTTCAATGACAGCAGACGACTCGTTCGGCCGTCTCGACGACGACGATTACCCCGCCTACACCATGGGCCGGGCGGCAGACATGATCGGCACCACCCAGGGCTTCCTCCGCGCCCTCGGAGAAGCCCGCCTGATCACCCCGCTCCGCTCCGAGGGCGGCCACCGCCGCTACTCCCGTTACCAGCTGCGCATCGCGGCCCGCGCCCGGGAACTCGTCGACCAGGGCACCCCCATCGAGGCCGCCTGCCGCATCATCATCCTCGAGGACCAGCTCGAGGAAGCCCAGCGCATCAACGCCGAGTACCGCCGCGCCGCCGAATCATCCGCGCCGCCGCCCTCGGCCTGAACCGAGCGTGCCCGTCGGGATCGGCGGGCCTCGGTCGTCGAAGAAGTGCTATCCGGGTGCGGACGCCTCCGCCAGGTCCGCCCCGGCGTCAGCGCTGCGTGTGACCTGGTGGGTACCGTGCCAGTCCAGGCACATGACCGTCGCGTCGTCCTGGAGACGGCCGCCGTGGGCGTGAAGAATCTCCGCGACCAGAGCGCGGGAGGCCTGGCAGGGGTGGAGATCGCCCGTGCGCACGATCAGGGAGGGCAGGTCGACCTCCACGGCGCGGCGCTCAAGCATGCCGTCGGTGAGCATCACGAGGCGGTCACCCGCTTGCAAGTCCAGCCGCTGCACCCGGTAGGGGCTACGCAGCTGGATACCGGAGGGGAGATCCACCCGGTGACGAAGCCCCGCCTGCCGTGGTCGATGACGGCCCGGTCGGCCTCCAAGGCCTGCACTTCGAGCGCGGCGCCGGCACGCCTGGCCCTGCGGAGGGCGCCCACTGCGAGGGTGGCGAGGAGCGCGGCTTCCACGTCGTGGCCCATGGCATCGGTGACGGAGCCCTCTCGCTGGAGGGCCAGCCGCTGTGTGCGCAACACGTCCGCGTAGAAGGTGCCGGGCAGCGCGACGCGCTCAGGGGGCTCGTCGGACTCGACGCTGTCGGCTGCCCCGAGCCGCACCACTGACGCCCCGGTGAAGTCGACGATCAGGAACGAAACCGCAGCAGCGTTCAGGCGGTCCCTGACCATCCGTGCGACGACGTCCAGTGACTCGACGGGAGAGGCGGATTCCGCTGCCGCGAGCGTCGCCACCGAGGACCTGCGCCTGGCCCTGCGCCAGTACCGGTCCTTCTTCGACCGCCTGCTCAGCACCTGACCACCGGCCCTGACGGCAACGAGTACCGCCCACCGAGGCGCTGGACGCAAAACACCGGCCGGTGCCTCCCTCACGCCAGAGAGGATCGCGCGGGCAGCCACCGGCCGGTACATGCCGCAGGGCCGTCACATGGGGTCGACGTCCCCGAGGCCCCGCTCGCTCTCCTTCTTGCTCTGCTCCGAGAGCCGCAGGGCCTTGTCCTTCAGCCGCTGACGCTCCGCCGGGTCGGTGGCACGCTCCGCAGCCTGCTCGAGCTTCGCCGCCTGGTCACGCATCTGCTGGGCACGGCTGCCGGGCTCGCCTGCAACGCTCATGATCACTCCTGGGATCTGGGGGAGAGCGGATGCCACCAGCGAAACAGCGCCCCCACCCCCGCGCATCCCGAACGGTCACCCACCGCTATCCCCGCAGCACAGGCCTGGTGCAGAAGGTCACCCAGCCGTCTCAGCGGATGTGGCGGCGTCCGGAGCGACGCCCGCGCATGCCCAGGTAGACCAGGGCCGCCACGAAGACCAGGATGCCGATGAACAGCAGATAGAGCATGCCTTCGGCGACAGCGCCGATGATGCCCAACACCATCGCCACGATGACCAGGATCAAGAAGACCTTCACGACGTGGACACCTCCTCGGGCGAATGTGGCTCAGCGGCGGGCGAGCAACCGCTCGCCGCCCGCACCGGGCCGGTAGGCGAGGCCGTAGTGCTGGAAGATGGCTGCCTCTTCCTCGGCGGGCAGGACGTCATCCGTGCCCATCGAAGGGCTCTTCTTCACGAGCGCCTTGTCGTAGCCGACCTTGACGTACCCCGGCCCGACGATCGCGCCGTCCAGCGGAACGAAGACCAGCCGGTGCCGGGTGGGCAGCCCCACCAGCACGGTGGCCATGGCCGGCTCGTCCGTGCTGGTGTCCACGTAGACGGCCTCCAGCGCGCCGATCCTGTGCCCGCCCAAGTCGACCACCTCACGGGTACGCCACTCGCGAATGTCCGCTGCCTGGATCATCCTCAGGTCCCTTCGCACGATCACAGCCCGGCCGGTGCACTTCTTAGCCTGCCCCCGCCTGACCGAGGGAACCAGCTCGGCACACCCAACAACGCCCCGCCAGTCACACCGGTCCTGTGAGTCTGCTCCGATGGGACCCTCTCCAGACGAACGACCCGGGTGAGGCAGCCCTGTACGCAGGAGGGGGTTGCATGGGCATCGGCAGATTGGCCCGCTTGCTCGCGCAACACCGGCGTGCGCCGCCGCCGGGGGACCGGCCTTGCAGGGGTGTAAGTCGCCCAGGGGGCGCCCCGGTCAGCAGGCTTCCGCTGGAGCCGGACGGTGGCGTCGATGTCGTCGGCGAGCCTGCGCTGATGCTCCTTGGTGGAGTGCTGGTGGATCAGCTGGGCCCGCTCCGAGGACTGGCCCGCGCGGACCATGACGTCCTTCAGCTTGACACCGGTATCGGCGGCGAGGGTGCTTCCGGTGTGGCGCAGGTCGTTTGAAGCGGAACCCGTTCGGCACGCCGACCGCATCGCGGGCCTTGCCCCTCATCCCCGATTCGACACCCCGCCCGACTCCACCTCCGTCGGGCCGGCCCAGATCGACACCCCAGGGTCCGCGGGCGAGTACTTCGCGACACGTCAGTTCGATCCCGCTCACCTCTCGGACGTGTCGGCAGTCGCGAAGATCCGGTCCAGGTGGTGGCGGAGCACCGCGATCGCCGACTCCGGACTCCGCTGGCCCACGAGGATGCTGGTGCCCATGGTCGCCGCCATGGCGAGCAGGCTGATCGCCTCCGTGCGCGCGTCGGCGTCCGCGTCGGCCAGGCCGACCTCCTGCGCCTGCTCGAGGAGTCCGGTCAGGGCGTTCTCCGCGGTGTCGGGGTTGTCGATGAAGGGCTGAGCGGCCAGCGCCCCGTCGGTCACGGACAGGATCGCGTAGGAGCTGTACAGCAGGTGGAAGGTACGGCTCTCCTCGTCGGTCGGCAGCGAGGCCAACAGCAGCGCCTCCACCGTGGCGCGCGGCCCAGGGTCCGGGCCGACGGCGGCCAAGCGGGCGCCCACCCTCTCCGTGAAGCGGTCGGTCAGGTGCCGAAGGCCGTAGAAGAGCAGCTTCTCCTTGGTCTCGAAGTAGTACTGCACGAGCCGGAGCGACACGCCGGCTTCCGCGGCCACGTCCCGCATGCCGACGGCATGCAGTCCGCGCCGCCCCGCGACCTGGATGAGCGCCTCGGCGATCTGGGCGCGCCGCTCCTCGTGATCCACACGCTTCGGCATGTTCCCGTGTCTCCGCCTGTCGATAGGGGGTTCGCGCTCTGCTGCCCGAACCCCTTCATGATACCGATGTACCACATTGATGGTACGGTCGACCACGAAGAACGGATCTTCACAGGAGGTGCCGCCGTGCCCGAGAACACCGCCCGCGTACGCCGCGATGTCGGCCACTACGTCAACGACGCCCTGCGCGACCGCTACTTCGCCGCCGAGGACGTGCTCTACGCGATGGGGGCACCCGTCCGCTCCGAGACGGACGTCGAGACGAGCTTCGGCACCACCCACGTCTACCGGTACGGGCCCTCGGACCCCGCTGCCGAGTCCCGGACCCCGATCGTCCTGATCCACGGCGCCGGCTACAGCTCGGCCATGTGGTACCCCAACACCCCCGGGCTCAGCCTCGACCGCCCCGTCTACGCCCTCGACACCCCCGGCGACGCCAACCGCAGCGTCCACCGCGAGCCCATGTGGCAGCCCGAGCGCGCCGCCCAGTGGATGGACGAGGCCCTCGACGCGCTCGGCCTCGACCGGGTCCACCTCGTCGGCTCCTCATACGGCGGCTGGCTCGTCCTCAACCAGGCCCACCGGCAGCCCGGACGGCTCGCCTCGGTCACCGCCCTCGACCCCGGCGGCCTGGAGAAGGTCGGCCTGCGCTTCTTCGCCTGGGTCTTCGTGAGCCTGTTCGCCACCTTCGCCCCGAAGGCACTGCGCCCCCGGCTCGCCAAGTGGCTGGACCAGCCGGTCATAGCCATCCCCGAGATGCGCAAGTGGATCCAGCTCGGCGCCCGCGCGTACCGGATCCGCCGCCCCGCACCGCTGCCGCTGGCCGAGGATGCGCTGCGATCCATCCGGACCCCGCTCTACGTCATCATGGGCAAGCACAGCCTGCTCGTACACCCCAAGCGGCAGCTGGAACGCGTACCGCGCCTTATTCCCGGAGCCCGCGCCGAGATCATCACCGCGACGGGGCACGGCCCTCAGATCGACCACCCCGACGTGGTCAACGCCCGGATGCTGTCCTTCATGGAAGACGTCGACTCCGTCGACCCTGCTGCGGTCGGCGGCGCATAGGGCTACGGCAGGGAGAAACGGCGCCGGCGGCGCCCGCTCCGTGCCACAACGTGCCAGTAGGGGCGGTGAAGAGCGGTCAACACGGGGTTCCCAGAAGCAGCCGGGGCAGGTCAGCTGGCGAACATTCTGGCAGGTCAGAGGGCATACGCGCGCCCAAGTGCCGAGTGATTCCCAAGACTATGGCGCGGGTTCGATTCCCGTCATCCGCTCTTGAACGAAGCCCCAGGTCAGCGGCCTGGGGCTTCGTCGTTGTCCAGGCGCGCTCAGGAGTCCCGCACCACTTGACCCCTGAGCGGCCTGCTCGGCGGCCTTCTTCCGGGCTGCCCGCACCATCCCGTCCGGTCCCCCGGCGACCTCCTTCTGCCGCTCATGGTCCGAGTGTTGGTAGTCAACGCGCCTTCCACGTCCTTCCGCCGAAGACCCGCCTGCTCCTCCGGCCGCATCGGCCCGCAGGCACCGAGGAAGACCATCAACCGCCACCGAATCCCGATCGCCTCGGCCGGACCGGCAAGCGTGAACTCGAGGACCTCTGGCGCCGGGCCGCCGGCGACGTCCTCGAGTCGTCCACAGGTCGTGGCTCACGAGGGGTCGCGTACGACAAGTTCAATACCTCGCGCCGCACGGCCGGCACGCCTCCGTGCACCTCCGCTGCCTGATTACGGGCGGGAGGACCTCAGCTCCAAGGCCCATCCGCCTCGACACGAAGGCCGTGTCCGCTGCCACAGTTTGGGGGCGACGGGAACGTCCAACGTGTTGGAGCGACCGCTCCCACCTGCCCAAACACCATCTCGGGCGGCAGGCCTGCGGGGGAGGATGCCTTTGCTGCATGTGCAGGGCTGCGCCCGCAAACGATCATGACTGGGGGTGCGCTGGCGGTCGGCGCAGGACGAGCCCGGCAGCGGTGAGTCGGACGACGCGAGCAGTTCGTCCAGGAACAGGCGAATGACGGTTCCCTCAAGAACCGGCAGTGGTCCGTCGTGGCTGATCCGGGCCGCCCGGCAGGTCAGCATCCCGGCGCAGCCGGTCCCGCGCCCGCACGGTCGCCTTCCCATAGAGCACGGTCTCCGTGGCTGAACGACCTGCCGTCGAGATCCTCCGGCGCCTGCGCTCCGACTGCGCCATGCGCCGGCCGGCACTGCCGCGGGTCCACGACCCCACGAGCAGCCGACTACCCGGACACGACGGCGAGTTCACCTTTGGCGACCCGCCGAGGCACCCCGAACGGGCCACCGGATTATCAAACGCAACGATCGAAATTTGGCTTGATCATGCCTCAATTTGACCAAAATCAAAGAGATGCTGAAGATCATCTACGGCTGGGTGTCGATGACGGCACGCAGTGCACAGACTCCACCGGGGAAGGTGGAGCAATCGGGAGGGAACCCCCATGCGTACTCGCATGAAGTCGGCCGTGGTGACGGCATCGCTCGCAGCAGGACTCGTTGGCGCACTCGCGCCGAACGCCTTCGCCGCGTACACGCAGGTCAAGAACTTCTCCTTCACCGACGAGGGCGTGGGTGCGGAGACCGGCCGCTGGACGGCCCCGGGCAACAGCCAGTCGGCAACGCAGGACGGGTGCGCCACGAGCAACGGCGCTCAGGGCCGGGTCGGCTACGACTTCAAGATTGACATCGACTGGGCACCCGACAAGTGGGTGGCCTGGCGTGACTGGTCTTGCGACAACGGCACGTTCTGGAAGGAGTTCGGCAACGCCCCCGCCGGCAAGTACTACATGCAGATCGCAAACGCTCCGGCCTTCATCCACTCGTCGGGTCGCGTCGTCTACAACTGGAAGTAATCTCAGACGATGAGCGTCCTTTCCTGTCACGAAGTGACCAAGAGCTTCCGGAAGCACTCCGTGCTGGAAGGGGTTCATCTCAGCCTGGAGGCCGGCGAGATCGTCGGCCTCCTCGGGCTCAACGGCGCCGGCAAGACCACCCTGATGCGGCTGATCACCGGGCTGTCCAGCCCCGATTCCGGTGAGGTGCGGCTGTTCGGGGAGTCCCTGCCCATGCGGCCGCGGCAGCTCGACCGGCTCGGAGCCGCGCTCGACGCGCCCGCCTTCCACCGGTGGTCCACCGGACGCGCCATGCTGCGCACCCTGCTCGACACCGCCGGGCTTCCCGACGGCGGACGGATCGCCCGTACGCTCGACCGCGTCGGCCTGACCGGCGCCGCCGACCGCCGCCTCGGGACGTACTCGCAGGGCATGCGGCAGCGGCTGGCCATCGCCGCGGCGCTGCTCAAGCAGCCCGATCTGCTGATCCTCGACGAGCCCACCAACGGGCTCGACCCCGAGGGACTGCGCATGGTGCGGCGGATCGTGGCCGAGGAGGCCGCGCGCGGGGCCGCCGTCCTCGTCTCCAGCCACCAGCTCGACGAGATCCAGCGGATCTGCCACCGCGTGATCATGCTCGCCCAGGGCCGCGTCGTCGCCGCCGGCACTCTCGACGCGCTCGGCTACGACCCGGAAAGCGGTCCGGCCGCCTTCGAGGACTGGTTCTTCGGGCTCGTCGGGAACGGCGGCCGCCAGTGAACCGCCTCGTTCGGGCGGAGACCCGGCGGCTGCTGCGGCACCCGCTCGCCCTCACCCTCGCCGCGCTGTTCGTCTTCGGCTCCCTCTACTGCGCCTGGGTGAGCCAGAACATGGCCTCGTACAACATCACGCAGGTGCAGGCCAACCTCGACTACCTCCCCCGATCGTGTGATTCCAAGCAGAACACCCCGGAGCAGAAGGCCAAGTGCCTCGCCGAAGTGCCCCTGCAGGCCGTCGGGCTGGAGCGGATCCAGGACAGGTTCACCGCTGAAGGAGTCCGTGCCGCGCACGCCCAGCACCCGGTGGGCTCGCTGCTGTGGACCGTACGGCTGCTGACGTCCGTTCCCGGGCTCGCGCTCCTCGTCATGCTGGCGGCCTTCTCCGTCGCCGGCGAGTGGAGCCGGGGCAGCATCGTGCCGCTCCTCCTCTACGAGTCCCGCCTCAGCAGGCTGCTCGCCGCCAAGGCCCTGGCCGTCTGGGCGTGGAGTTTGGTGCTGCTGTGCGTGTCGGCCGCCGTTACAGCCGCGTTCGGCCTGCTCTACGGCCGCAACGCCTACACGCTGCCTTCGCCCGGCGCCCTCGGCACCGTCCTCGCCGACACCGCACTCGGCGTACTGGCCGGGGCAGCCGTGCTGGCCGGGGCCGCAGCCGTCGCGGTCGCCCTCGGCGCACTGCTGCGCCAGCCGATGCGCACCTTCCTCGCCGGGATGCTGCTGCTCGTCCTGGTGGTCCGCACCTCCGCCGCCCCGGGGCTCGGCGCCTGGCTCCCCGGCGGCGCGCTGGCCGACCTCGTCGGCTTCGGTGCGGTGGACGGGGTCTGGGACCACTTCTGGATCTCCACCGACCCCTCCACGGCCCCCGTCCTGCTCCGCGTCCTGCCGACCCTGGCCCTCATCGGTCTGCTCTGGCTCGGACTGGACCGCCTCAACCGGACCCGGGACCGCGCCTGATGGCCGGTACCCGGCGGCGGCCGGCGCGCGGGGAGGGGACCGCCTGGGCCGGCGAGCTGCGAGCCCTGTGGACCGCTCCCGTATGGGGAGCGACCGCGGCTGTGATGCTGCTGGCCCTGGCCCTTGTCGGCCGGCTCTGGATGGCGGGAGCCCCGTACGGGGTGCTCGACCCCTCGGTGTCGGCGCTCACCTCGCTCCCGTCGGCGCTGCGAGCGGCGGCATGGCAGTTCGCGACCCTGCTGGGTCTCGTCCTCACGGCAGTGGTCGTCGCCACGGGGCTCGGCCAGACCCTGGAAGGCGGCACCTGGAGCGCCCTGCGCCTGTTCGAGAACCGGGTCGGGGTGCTGTGGGCCCGCAAGGTCGGCGCCGCACTCGCCCTGTCACTCGCCAGCCAGATCGTCACCGGCGTGCTGCTGTGGCTGAGCACCTCGGCATACGCCCGGCTGTGGCCGGTGCGGCCCCGCGCAGTGCCCCCCGCGTTCGCCGACGGGGCCGTCCACACGTCACCTCCCCTGCCCGTCGAGTTCGCGACCTGGGGCCAGGCCGCAGGCGCGATCGCCGCCGCCCTCCTCGTCCAACTCCTCTTCATCTCCCTGGCCGCCCTCGCGGCGGCCCTGCTGCGCAGCGTCATCGGGACCCTCGCGCTCGGCATCGGTCCCCTGCTGGTGACGGCGCCACTCGTGCTGCTTCCGGCGGCGCCGTTCCTGCCGCACCGCTGGATCGCCGATCTGCTGAACCTGCCCGCCGAGGCCCAATACCAGCTCTACCTCTGGAATCAGGCCCCGTCCGATCCCGCACCCCTGACCGGCGGCCTCGCCCTCGCCGGGGTCGCGGCCCTGGCCGCCGTGGCCGCCTGGGCAGCGCTGCGCTCCGAGCGCGCGCTACGGCCCGTTGACTGACACCGCGGCCAAAGTGCGGCGCAGCGACTCCCGTGACGGAGGCGCACAACGACGCAGGGGCGCGGGCCCCCGCTGCGCGGGGTCGTCGGCGAACGTTTCCGCAGGTCAGAGGGCATACGCGCGCCCAAGTGCCGAGTGATTCCCAAGCTTATGGCGCGGGTTCGATTCCCGTCATCCGCTCAGACAAGAAGCCCCAGGTCAGCGGCCTGGGGCTTCGTCGTTGCCAGGCCTCGTCAGGCGTCTTCGTCGCGTACAACTGGCCGCGCACCGGGGAGTGCTGTCTCGCCTGCCGTTCCAATCCCGGGGCGCCTAGGATCGCGAGTATGGCCTTGATCATGAGTGACGTGGACCGGTTCGAGAGTGCCAGGCCCCGGCTGGAGGCCATTGCCTACCGGCTGCTCGGCTCGGCGAGTGAGGCGGAGGATGCCGTGCAGGAGACGTTCCTGCGCTGGCAGGCGGCCGACGTCGGGCGGATCGAGGTGCCTGAGGCCTGGCTGACGAAGGTCCTCACCAACTGGTGCCTCAACATGCTCACTTCGGCACGTGCCCGGCGCGAGACGTACGTGGGGAGATGGCTCCCCGAGCCGCTGCTCGCCGGGGACCCGATGCTCGGCCCGGCCGACACCGCCGAGCAGCGCGAGTCCGTGTCGTACGCCGTCCTCGTCCTGCTGGAGCGCCTGTCGCCGGGCGAGCGGGCGGTGTACGTGCTGCGCGAGGCCTTCGAGCACCCGCACCGGGAGATCGCCGAGATCCTGGACATCACCGAGGCCGCCAGCCAGCAGATCTACCACCGGGCCAAGAAGCACATCGCGGACGGCAAGGCGCGCACCGAGATCGACGCGGCCGCCGCCCGCAGGATCGTCGAGGAGTTCCTGGCAGCGGCGACCACCGGCCGTACCGAACCCCTCGTGCGCCTGCTCACCCAGGACGCCGTCGCGGTCGGCGACGGCGGCGGGAAGGTTCCGGCGCGTACGAAGGCGTTCGAGGGCGCGCTCGCAGTCGCCACGTTCATGCGCGGCCTGTTCAAGCCCGGCGCGGCCAAGCGGGCCCATGTCGGCGGCGCGCCCGACATCTACGCCACGACCGCGAACGGCGAGCCCGCCATCGTGGCGGTCGTGGACGGCCGGGTCGTCGGGATCATCTGCCTGGAGGTCGCCGCGGAGGGCATCGTCGCGATCCGCAGCCAGGCCAACCCCGACAAACTCGTCCGCGCGACCGAGCTGTGGGCCGCCGCGGACCACGGGGAGGGCCCGCTCCTCACCCTCTGAGGAGGTGTGACGCAGGTCACATTCGAATCCTGTCAGGGAACGGGGGGCTGTCCGGTTCAAGAGGCGAAACCACGCCGGACAACGGCGGCCCCCGCCCAGACAGGAGCACGGACATGCAGCACCGCATCGTCATCCTCGGAGCCGGCTACACCGGTGCCCTCGCCGCCGGCCGCCTCGCCAAGCGGCTGCACCGCCAGGACGTCGCCATCACCCTCGTCAACCCCGAGCCCGACTTCGTCGAGCGCGTCCGGCTGCACCAGCTCGCGGCCGGCCAGGACCTCAAGCCCCGCCCGTTCGGCGAGATGTTCGCCGACACGGGTGTGGAGCTGAAGCTCGGAGAGGTCACCGGCGTGGACGTGGACCGCAAGACGGTCACGGTCGCCGCCGCGAACGGCCCCGAGCGGGAGGAACTGGAGCAACTGGAGGAGCTGGAGTACGACACTCTGGTCTACGCCCTCGGCAGCGGCTGGAACGACGGGGGCGTCCCCGGCACCGCCGAACACGCCCACGAGGTCTCCAGCCGCCCCGGCGCCCGCCGCCTCCGCGATCGCCTGGCCGCCCTGGACGCCGGCCGGCCCGTGGTCGTGGTCGGCGGCGGCCTGACGGGCCTGGAGGCCGTGACCGAGATCGCCGAGGCCCGCCCGGACCTCGACGTCGCCCTGGCCGCCCACGGCGCCCTCGGCGACTGGCTCTCGGAGAAGGGCCGCGCCCACCTGCGGAAGGTGGTGGACAAGCTCGGCATCACGGTCCACGAACACACCGCGGTCAAC
Organism: Streptomyces sp. NBC_01546; assembly: GCF_045208355.1. Taxonomy (NCBI): domain Bacteria; kingdom Bacillati; phylum Actinomycetota; class Actinomycetes; order Kitasatosporales; family Streptomycetaceae; genus Streptomyces; species Streptomyces sp. NBC_01546. The sequence goes on along the minus strand of NZ_CP109379.1, from coordinate 4,334,147 downwards.
GCCGTGGAGGCGGACGGCGTGACGACCGCCGGCGGCCGGACCATCCCCGCCGACGTCACGGTCTGGACCACCGGCTTCGCCGTCCACCCGATCGCCCGGGCCACCGCCCTGGAGGTCACCGACCGCGGCCAGATCGTGGTCGACAGCACGATGCGCTCGGTGTCCCACCCGGACGTGTACGCCGTGGGCGACGCGGCGATGGCGATGGGCCCGGGCGACAAGCCGCTGCGCATGTCCTGCGCCTCGGGTGTCCCCATGGCCTGGCAGGCCGCCGACGCCGTCGCCGCCCGCCTCACCGACACCAAGGTCCCCCACGTCTCCATCCACTACTCCAAGCAGTGCATCTCCCTCGGCCGCAAGGACGGGCTGATCCAGTCCGTCACCGCCGACGACCGAGCGGTCGACAGCGCCCTGACGGGCCGCGTGGCCGCCCGCTTCAAGGAACTCATCTGCAAGGGCGCGGCCTGGGGCGTCGCCAACCCGACCCTGGGCATGCCGTCGCGGCGCCGCCGTGTCGTACGGCAGGAGACCCGGAGCCGCGCACAGGCGGAGGCAGCGGCCTGACCCCGCCGCTACGACTGCCGCTTCCAGAGCGTCACTTCGGTGAGGTAGGTCGGGATGTCGTACTGCTTGCTGGTCGAGGGCTCGATGCCGACGATCTTCACCATCGCCAGATTGCCCTTCGACGTAACCGTGCAGAGCAGATCGCCCTGAACGATGGTGCTGTCCGCTCCGGTCAGGGCAGCACTGTTCAGCTTGTCGGGAATCGGGTTCGTGGCGGCTCCGGTCGCGCACTGCTCCGGGGTGGGGCCCTTGCTCTTGCCGAACGTCGTTCGGCTCTCGACGGCGTCGAATCCCATCTGCAGCTCCCGGTTGCTGCTCGCGATCTCTCCGAACGGCGCCACCTTCGGGAAGTCGAGGTCCACGTCGTTGTACTTGCCGAATTCCCTGGGAGCCAGGAGCTTCAACGACTTGTCGTTGAACACCACCGTGTAACCGGGGGCGGCAGGAGTCTGAGGCTGCCCGGACGCCGGGGGCTGGGTCTGCGGCTCGGACGAAGAGGGCTTCGGCTGGTCCGCCGCCTTGTCCCCGCCCTTGCTCCCATTCCCGCTCTTGTCGTCTGCGCGCGTGACGTACCAGGTGCCGCCCGCGGCCAGGACGACGGCCAGGATCCCCGCGCCGACGACCAGGGGCATCCGGCTGCGGCCACGGTTCGGGGGAACGGGGACGGGAACGGGGACGGGGGTGGGAACGGACGCTGTGGCAGTGGCGGCGCCGTATATCGCCGCCTGGGGGACCGCTGTCCCCTGCATCGGCTGACCCGGCCCGGACGCCTGCGTCGGTACGTAGGTCGGGTTGTACGAGGGCTGCGGCGGGGTCTGCGGGGGCGCCTGCGGCGGGGTCTGAGGCTGCGGCGGCGTCTGCGACAGCTGCTCCCGCCGCGCGATCTCCGCCGTGAGCCCGGCGGGCAGCCAGTCCTTGAAGTCACGCAGTGGCCGGCCCGCCGCCCGCTGGCACCACTCGGCCAGCTCGGCAGGCCCGGGCCGCTGGGAAGCATCGGCCGCCAGGCAGCGCTCCAGCAACGGCCGTAGCGGATCCGGGTAGCCGCTCAGATCCGGCGCCTGCTGCGGAGTGTTGGCGATCGAGGCGGCGATCGAGATTCCCGAGCCGTCGCCGTACGGGTGGCGACCGGTGGCCACGACCGCGGCGATCAGTCCCAGCGCGAAGATGTCGGTCGCCGGGGTGACCTGGCGGCCCAGCGCATGCTCGGGCGACATGTACTGCGGTGTCCCGATGAACCCACCGCTGCGCGTGAGCTGGGTGGCGTCGGTGGCGCGCGCAATACCGAAGTCGATCACCCAGGGGCCGTTCGAACTCAGCAGGATGTTGCTGGGTTTCAGGTCGCGGTGTATCACCGAGACGGCGTGTACGGAATGCAGAGCCTGCGCGGTGCAGCCGATCAGCTGGAACACGGCGGGCATCGGGAGCGGCCCATGGGCGGCGAGCGCGTCGTCCAGCGCCAGGCCCGGTACGTAGGTGCTGGCGAGCCAGGGCTGTTCACCGCTGGTGTCGTGGTCCACGACCGGCACGATGTGGTAGCCCTGCACCCGGCGCGCTGCCTGGACCTCATGCTCGAAGCGGGCACGGAAGTCCTGCTCCTGGGCGAACTCGCGCCGGATGACCTTCAGTGCGACCGGCTGGTTGCCTCGGGTTCGGGACAGGTAGACCGATCCCATTCCGCCTTCGCCGATCCGCGCGAGCAGCCGGTAACCGGCGATCTCCTGTGGATCGTTCGGCCCCAGCGGACTCAGCACGGCATGGTCGGCGGTCGCCATCAATTCCCCCTCGATGATCACGAAGTTGAGATCGTATCCGGGCCCGGTCCGCGTCCTGGCAAGGGAATGCGTTCCGGGTGCGGGGGGGGGAGGGGGAAGGGCCGCCGGCGCGTCACACGGTACGTCGCAGTGGGCTGACGCCGAGAGCGCGGGACAGCGCCTGGCCCAGCGCCAGCACGCTCAGGCCGAACATCAGGACGCCCAGGGGGACATGGAGCGTCGGCATGTGCGCGATGCCGAGGACCACCTGCACGGAGGCGAGCGCGAGGAAGCCGGACGCGTACAGGATGGGGCGCGGCGAGCCGCCGCCCGGCCGCCACGCCAGGATCGCGGCGAGCACGTACAGCATCGACGCGCCGTACATCACGCGCGCTCCCACGCCGTGCAGCACCTCACCGTAGGACGTGGACAGCAACAGTCCGGCGGTGACCGCCTGGAAGAACAGGGTCAAGGTCTGCAAGCCGATCGCGACCTGCAGAAACGTGGATCTGCCCGGTGCTGTCGTCGTCTGTACGGCCATGATGTGGTCCCTTCTTCTGCCTCGCGGCGGTGGGTCGATAGCGTCTCGGTGGTCCGACGACGCAGGCCCGCGAAATGTGAGGTGAGGCGTCGGCCTCACAATCCGGTGCGGTGTTTCGTCGAAGTGCCGAGCGAAGTGCCGGTCGAAGTGCCGAGAGCGGAAACAGACGAGATGAACCAGGGAGCAGTCGCGACATGAGCACCCCATCCGAGTCAGGGCACGAACCGTCCGAGCCCGACCTGAGCGCGATCGTCGGCGAGCGGCGCCAGCTGATCAACCTCGCCTACCGGCTGCTGGGTTCGCTGGCCGAGGCCGAGGACGCCGTGCAGGAGACCTACACCCGCTGGTACGCCATGTCACGGCAGCAACAGGCGGCCATCGCCTCGCCCGGTGCCTGGCTCACGACGGTCGCCAGCCGTATCTGCCTCGACGTGCTCGGCTCGGCACGGGCCCGCCGCGAACGCTACGTCGGCGCATGGATACCCGAGCCGCTGCCCGACCGCAGGGAGTGGATCAGCGGGCGAGCGGACGACGGCGGGACCGAACCGGCCGACCCCGCCGACCGGATCACCCTCGACGAGTCGGTGCACATGGCCTTCCTCGTCGTACTCGAATCCATGACACCGGCCGAGCGCGTCGCGTTCATCCTCCACGACGTCTTCCGCTACCCCTTCGCCGAAGTCGCCGAAATCGTCGGCCGCACACCCGCGGCCTGCCGGCAGCTGGCGTCCTCCGGCCGCCGGCGCGTCCGCGCCGCACGGACCCCGGCGACCCCCGCAGTCGGCCAGGCCGTCCTGGTACGGGACTTCAAAGAGGCTTGGGAATCCAAGGACATCGAGGCCCTCGTCGCCCTCCTCGACCCCGACGCCACGATGACCGCCGACGGCGGCGGCCTGGTCGGCACCGTGCTGCGCCCCGTCGAAGGCGGCAAGAGCATCGCCGAGTACCTGATCCACATCGCCGACAAGGCCCCTGGACTGACGCTCCTGGAACGGACGGTCAACGGCCGCCCCGGACTGGTGGCCCACCTCTCCGGCATCCCCGTGACCGTCGCCGCCCTCGACGTCACCGACGGCCGCATCACCCGTATCTGGGCCGTCCGCAACCCGGAGAAACTCCGCGCGTGGACCGAGAGCGGAGAGATCTGATCTTCATGGAGCCGGCGAACACGCGCATCCGACTTCTCCAGGGACTCGCCCTGCTCGCCACCGGCCTCCTCGCCGGCGCATTCGGCTACGGCGCGGCCAACCTGGTCCCCACCTTCAATGCCGTACCGCTCGACATGCGGCTGTCGTTCCACGCCGAGCTGATGAAGATGAACGGCATCACCATGCAGGCGGCGATGGCCGTGTCGACGCTGAGCTCCCTCACTCTCGCGGCCCTGACACGCGGCCGCGCCCGGCTGATCGCGGGTACGGCAGGCCTGCTGACCCTCGCGTCCTTCCTGATAACCCGGCTCGGCAACGTGCCGATCAACGGCCGGATCAAGGAGTGGGCACTCACCTCGGCACCGGTCGATCACGCGGAGATCCTGCGGCGCTGGGAACTCTTCAACAACCTGCGCACGCTCACCGCCCTCGCCGCGTTCGCCCTGCTCATCGTCCTCGCCCTCAGGCAATCGCCGACTGCCCGGGAGAGGGGGGCCGCCTAGGGCGTCAGCGGCCCCAGCGCAGCGCTGCCGTCTGCACCGGCGCGTCCCACAGCCGCAGCATTTCCTCGTCGGCCCGGCACAGCGTCACCGAGCACCCCGCCATGTCCAGCGAGGTGACGTAGTTCCCCACGAGGGTCCGGGCCACCGGGACACCCCGATCCGCCAGCACCCGGGCCACCTCCGCGTGGAAGCCGTACAGCTCCAGCAGCGGCGTCGCGCCCATCCCGTTCACCAGGGCCAGTACCGGCCCGTCGACAGGGGCCGCATTCGCCATGTCGTCCAGTACGGAACCCACCGCGACCTCGGCGATCTCCCGCGCCGGCATCATCGCGCGCCGCTCCCGGCCCGGCTCTCCGTGGATCCCGATGCCCAGCTCCAGCTCGCCGTCCGGCAGGTCGAAGGTGGGGCTGCCCTTGGCGGGGGTGGTGCAGGCGCTCAGCGCCACGCCGAAGCTGCCCGAGGCCTCGTTGACCCGCCGGGCGACCGCGGCGACCTGCTCCAGCGGCGCGCCCTCCTCCGCCGCCGCCCCGGCGATCTTCTCGACGAAGAGCGTGGCCCCCGTGCCGCGACGCCCGGCCGTGTAGAGGCTGTCGGTCACGGCGACGTCGTCGTTGACCAGCACCCGCTCGACCCGGATTCCGTCCTCCTCGGCGAGTTCGGCGGCCATGTCGAAGTTCAGTACGTCCCCGGTGTAGTTCTTGACGACGAACAGCACCCCCTGGCCGGAGTCCACGGTTTTGGCCGCCCGCAGCATCTGGTCGGGCACGGGGGAAGTGAACACCTCGCCCGGACAGGCGGCGGACAGCATTCCGGGTCCGACGAAGCCGGCGTGCAAGGGCTCGTGTCCGGAGCCGCCACCGGAGACGAGACCGACCCGCCCGCCCTGACTCGCGTCCCGCCGTACGACGACCCGGGCGTCGGCGTCCACGTCCAGTTCCGGGTGGGCCGCGGCCAGCCCTCGCAGGGCGTCGGCGACCACGGTCTGCGGACTGTTGATCAACATCTTCATCGTGTGCCTCCCGGTCGGAGCCGGCGATCCATACGAACAGTGTGCTGCCACGCCGCGGACATCCGCGAGAGCTCGGGCGACCGCCTCGGGGAAGGACCGGGGAATCCGAAGTGGGGACCGGCCTCCGGGGGACCGGACCGTCCTCGCCTTTCCGGTACGGGCGACCCGTCTTACGCTGAACCGGGGGGCTCGGGGCAGTCGAATGCCGGTCTTCGGACCGGCGGGAAGCGGGCACCCATGAAGGAGCGCCTCAAAGCGCATGGGCTGATCGGCGAACTCTCTGCCGAATTCGCCGGCACCATGATCCTCATCCTCTTCGGCTGTGGTGTCGTGGCCCAGGTGGTCGCCGGCGGAGCCCTGACGGACCCCGCGGGCGGCCTCGGAAACCACGACAGCATCGCCTGGGCCTGGGGTCTCGGCGTGACCCTGGGCGTCTACGTCGCGGCAAGGCTGAGCGGCGCCCACCTCAATCCCGCGGTGACCCTCGCCCTCGCGGCCTTCAAGGGCTTCCCGTGGAAGATGGTCGCCCCCTACGCGCTGGCCCAGCTGGCCGGAGCCTTCGTGGCGGCCCTGATCGTCCGCTGGAACTACACCGAGGCGCTGGCCAAGGCCGACCCCGGACACACCATCAAGACGCAGGGCGTCTTCTCCACGCTCCCGGCCAACGGAAACACCAACCTGCCGGTGACCGAGTGGGGCGCACTGCGCGACCAGATCATCGGCACCGCGATCCTGCTGATGCTGATCTTCGCGGTCACGGACCTGCTGGGCACGCCCCCGGGCGCCAACCTGGCCCCGTTCATCGTCGGCCTGATCGTCGTGGCCATCGGCATGGCGTGGGGCACCAACGCCGGGTACGCGATCAACCCGGCCCGTGACCTCGGCCCCCGGCTGGCCAGCTTCCTCACCGGGTACGGAGGGGCATGGAGAGATCAGTACGGGAACCTCTACTTCTGGGTGCCGATCATCGGCCCGTTCATCGGCGGTGTGCTGGGTGCGGGTATCTACAAGCTCCTCATCGGCCGGTTCCTGCCGACCGCCGAACCGGAGCCTCCCGGACGCGTACCGGCACCGGACGAGAGCTGACCGGATCCGGGGCGGGCGGAACACGGCACGGCACGTCCGTTCGTACCGTCCATCCCGTCCCGGACGGACAGCCCCACACACGGCATCCCCAAGAGGAGGAGGCACCCCATGGCTGACTTCGTCGGCGCAGTGGACCAGGGGACCACGAGCACCCGTTTCATGATCTTCGACCACGCCGGCAGCGAGGTGGCGCGGCACCAGCTGGAGCACTCCCAGATCCTCCCGCGCTCGGGGTGGGTCGAACACGACCCGGTGGAGATCTGGGAACGCACCAACTCGGTGATCCAGAACGCCCTCCGGCACGGAAACCTCGACGCCTCCGACCTGGCGGCCGTCGGCATCACCAACCAGCGCGAGACGACCGTCGTCTGGGACCCCCGCACCGGCCGCCCGTACTACAACGCCATCGTCTGGCAGGACACCCGTACCGACTCCATCGCCGCGGCACTGGAGCGCGGCGGCCAGGGCGACGTGATCCGCCGTAAAGCAGGGCTGCCACCGGCCACCTACTTCTCCGGCGGCAAGATCCAATGGATCCTGGAGAACGTCGACGGCGTACGGGAGGCCGCCGAGCAGGGCAACGCCCTCTTCGGCAACACCGACTGCTGGGTGCTGTGGAACCTCACCGGCGGACCCGACGGCGGCATCCACGCCACCGACGTCACCAACGCCAGCCGCACCATGCTCATGGACCTGGAGACCCTCGACTGGGACGACGAACTGCTCGGCTTCTTCGGAGTACCCCGGGCCATGCTGCCCACCATCAACCCGTCCTCCCACCCGGAGGCCTACGGACAGACCCGCACCTCGCGGCCGCTGCGCGAGGCCATTCCCATCACCGGTGTCCTCGGCGACCAGCAGGCGGCCACCGTCGGGCAGGTCTGCTACGCGCCCGGCGAGGCGAAGAACACGTACGGAACCGGCAACTTCCTGGTGCTCAACACCGGGACGGAGCTGGTCCGCTCGCAGCACGGGCTCCTGACCACCGTGGCGTACCAGTTCGGCGACAGCCCCGCGGTGTACGCGCTCGAGGGCTCCATCGCGGTCACCGGCTCGGCCGTGCAATGGCTGCGCGACCAGTTGAAGATCATCGGTGACGCCGCCGAGAGCGAACGCCTGGCCCGCACCGTCGAGGACAGCGGCGGCATCTACTTCGTGCCCGCCTTCTCCGGCCTGTTCGCCCCGTACTGGCGCTCCGACGCCCGCGGCGCGATCGTCGGTCTGGCCCGCTACCACGACAACGGACACCTGGCGCGGGCCACCCTGGAGGCCATCTGCTACCAGAGCCGCGACGTGGTGGAAGCCATGGAACAGGACTCCGGCGTCCACCTCGACGTGCTCAAGGTCGACGGCGGAGTCACGGCCAACGACCTGTGCATGCAGACCCAGGCCGACATCCTCGGCGTACCGGTCAGCCGTCCCGTCGTCGCCGAGACCACCGCGCTCGGCGCCGCCTATGCGGCCGGACTCGCCACCGGATTCTGGCGCGACACGGACGAACTGCGCACCCACTGGCAGGAGTCCAAGCGCTGGGCGCCCGAGTGGTCGGAGGAACGGCGCGCGGAAGGGTACGAGGGCTGGAAGCGTGCGGTGGAGCGCACGCTCGACTGGGCCAAGGTCGAATAGGTTCCGGCCGATCCGGCCGATCCGGCCGGATCGGCCGCGCGCGCCCGCAGCACTGAGGAGGAGACCATGGTCGATCCGGTGGCCCTCTCACCCCGGGCCCGCGCACAGGCCCTCGCCGGCATGGGACAGGGCGAACTCGACGTCCTCGTCGTCGGAGGCGGCGTCGTCGGCAGCGGGGCCGCCCTGGACGCCGCCACCCGGGGCCTGAGCGTCGGGCTCGTCGAAGCCCGCGACTGGGCCTCGGGCACGTCCAGCCGCTCCAGCAAACTCATCCACGGCGGCCTGCGCTACCTGGAGATGCTCGACTTCCGCCTCGTCGCCGAGGCACTCAAGGAACGGGGCCTCCTGCTCCGGTACCTTGCCCCCCACCTGGTACGTCCGGTGCCGTTCCTCTACCCCCTGCAACACCGCGTCACGGAGCGCCCGTACGTCGGCAGCGGCGTGCTGCTGTACGACGCGATGGCCCGGGCCTCCGGCACCTCCGGCGGCCTGCCCCACCACCGCCACCTGAGCAAGCACCGGGCCCTGCGCGAGGCGCCCGCCCTGCGCTCCGACGCCCTGGTGGGCGCCATCCAGTACTGGGACGCCCAGGTCGACGACGCCCGGCACACCCTGTTCCTCGCCCGTACGGCCGCCTCGTACGGGGCACTGACCGCCAACCGCACCCGCGTCAGCCGCTTCCTGCGACAGGGCGAGCGGGTGGTCGGCGCCGTCGTCACGGACCTGGAGAGCGGCGACGAGACGCAGGTGCGGGCCAAGCAGGTCATCAACGCGACCGGGGTGTGGACGGACGACACCCAGGCCATGGCCGGCACCCGCGGCCAGTTCCACGTCCGCGCCTCCAAGGGCGTCCACCTGCTCGTCCCCCGTGACCGCATCAACTCCCGCACCGGTCTGATCCTGCGCACCGAGAAGAGCGTGCTGTTCGTCATCCCCTGGGGCCGGCACTGGATCATCGGGACCACCGACACGGACTGGACGCTCGACAAGGCCCACCCCGCCCTCAGCTCCAAGGACGTCACCTACCTGCTGGAACACGTCAACAGCGTCCTGACCACCCCCCTGGTCCCCGAGGACGTCGAGGGCGTCTACGCCGGCCTGCGCCCCCTGCTGTCCGGCGAGGCGGCGGAGACCAGCAAGCTGTCCCGGGAGCACCTGGTCGCCCATCCGGTGCCCGGACTCGTCGTGGTGGCGGGCGGCAAATACACCACGTACCGGGTGATGGCCAAGGACGCGGTCGACGAGGCCGTCCGCGCCCTGGACGAGAAGGTCCCCGACTGCGTCACGCACCGCGTTCCGCTGCTGGGCGCCGACGGCTATCCGGCGCTGTGGAACTCGCGGCACCGGCTCGCCGAGCGCTCCGGGCTCCATGTCGCCCGCATCGAGCACCTCCTGAACCGCTACGGCTCCCTGGCGCCCGAACTGCTCGCCCTGGTGGCGGCCGACCCCGCGCTCGGCGAGGCACTGCCGAGCTCCGACGACTACCTGAGGGTCGAGGCCGTGTACGCGGTGACCCACGAGGGAGCCCGCCACCTGGAGGACGTCCTCGCCCGGCGCACCCGGATCTCCATCGAGTCCTGGGACCGCGGGGTGGACGCGGCGCCGACCGTGGCCCAGCTGATGGCGCCCCACCTGGGATGGGACCGGGCGCACCAGGACCGCGAGGTCGACCACTACCTCAAGCGCGTGGCCGCCGAGCGCGAGGCCCAGCAGCAGCCGGACGACCGGACCGCCGACGCGGTACGGCTCGGCGCCCCCGACATCATCCCGATGAACTGAACGGCCGCAAGCGACCCGGCCCTCTCGGTTCGGGGGCGGGTCACTCGGTGGTGGTGAACGGCGTGTCCGCGGTCCGCTTGCGCCTTCGGAGCCGGGCTCTGGGACGGCAGGACTGGACCGGCTTCGAGGCCACCGGGGAGGGGGTGGGCGAAGCGGCGGCGGCTGGGCGGAAGTGACGGCGGCGGGGCCCGGCTGCGCCGCGGGCTTGTCGTCGTTGCCGCCCATCGCGACGGCGGCGATGACCGCGGCCGCGATGGTGGCCGCGGCCGTGATCAGCGCGCCGATCACGGGGCCCCGGTTCTGGCCGGGGCCCGGCGCCTGGGCCGGCAGCGGGGGAAGCGGGGGGCGAGGCGCGTGGGCCGGGGGCGGGGGTACGGAGCCGGGTGAGGGACCCGGGCCGCCGAGTTCGGACACCGCACAACCTCCAGGGACAGCGATCTGATCGGGTGCGGCCACCCCATCGACGGTGATCAGCAGTCAGCTTCGGGTTATTCACGGGCAGTTGGTGAACCGTCGGCGCCGTCTGCCGCGAGTGCGTTCTCGCGCAGAGCCGGTTCGGCGCGGAGCGTGCTCGCGAACCAGTCGCCGTAGCGATTTCCCAAGAACGGGGCCGAGGCGCCGTGCAGGAGGATGCTGAGACCCACGGTCAGGGCGATGACGTCGCCCATCAGGGTCGTCCCGGGCAGGTGTTCCTCGAAGGCGATCAGCCCGAACACCAGGGAGGCGAGCCCCCGCGGGCCGAACCAGCCGATGTAGGCGACGGAGGCCGGCCGCAGGCCCGTGCCGATCAGCGAGAGGGCGACCGGCAGCATCCGGATGACGGTCAGGCTCATCAGCGCGTAGACCGCCGTCCGCCACGTGAGGTGCTGAAGGGCAGGTCCCAGAATCACCGCGCCGAAGACCAGGAAGCTCAGCGAGGCGAGGAGGAGACCGAGGCGCTCGGCGAAGATCGTGCTCTCCGCGGGATCCGGACCGTCCGCGCGGGCGCCGTCGCCCCCCGGTGCCGGGCGAAGCCGGATGCCGAACGCCACACCGGCGACCCAGGCACCGATGAAGCCGCTGCCGTCGGCCACGACGCACAGCGCGTAGGTGACGACGGGGACGGCGATCGTCAGGAACGGCCGCCATTCGGGGCTGCTCCAGCCCCGGGCCACCGACCGGCGGAGCAGGCCCGCCCCGGCCGAGCCGACCGCGACTCCGACCGCACCGCTCAGCAGCAGCGCACGCAGGAACGTCTCGAGGACGCCAGGATGCCCGTGGCCCTCACCCGCCGCCGCCAGTGCCAGCACGAAGAACGGCAGCGCCAGGCCGTCGTTCAGGCCCGATTCGACCCCCAGGCCGCCGCGGACCAGCGCCGGAACCCGCTTGTTGGAGACGGCCTGCTGCCCGAGCGCGGCATCCGTCGGCGCCAGGATGATGCCGATCAGTGCCAGCTCCCACATGCCGAGCCCCGGCAGCAAGGGCCACGCGACGAGCCACCCCAACGCGATCGTGACCGGCATGCCCACGGCGAGCAGCCGTAGCGGCAGGAACTCCTCCCGCCGCAGGTCCCCGGCCCGGATCGAGGCCGCGTCCGTGAACAGCACAAGGACCAGCGCCGCCTCCAACAGGGTCCGGGTGACTTCGGGATCCTTGGCCCGGTTCATCAGGTCGAAGCCCAGCGGGCCGCCGATCGCCAAGCCGGACACCATGAACAGCAAGGGCCCGGAGATCACGGTCGTCGACAGCCGCCGCGAAAACGCCCCGTAGCCGGCCACCACGCCCCCGGCCACCGCCAAAGCCCACTGGCTGCTCATCGGCACTCCTCACGAAAGGCGATCCGCCCAGTGCCGCGACAGCGCCGTCACACCTCACCCAGAGACATGAATCCTCACTCTACGTGCCCGCCGAGCCGGCCCCGGCGCCATCCGCCGCGCTGCGCGGGGTGTCGCGTTGCCGTCGGCCTGCGGAGATCGCGAGACTTGACCGCCGGTGACCGCCGGTCACCTGATGAGCAGGGGATGTTGTGACAGGACAGGTCATTCCGCACGACGTACTGGGTACCGGCTCCGAACGAGCCCTCCTGCTGCACAACTGGTTCGGCGACCGGTCGAGCTTCGACCCGATGCGCGAGCACCTGGACGGGGACGCGTTCAGTTACGCGTTCCTGGACTGCCGCGGGTACGGGGAGGCGATCGACACCGACGGCGCGTTCACGATGGAGGAGGTCGCCGGGGACGCCCTCGCCGTCGCCGACCATCTGGGCTGGGAGTCCTTCTCGGTCATCGGCCACTCCATGGGCGCCAAGGCGGCCCAGCTGATGCTGCTGGACGCCCCCTCGCGGATCCGCTCGCTCATCGGCATCTCGGCGGTTCCCGCGTCCGGCTTCCCGCTCGAAGGGGAGACCTGGGAGCTGTTCGCCGGTGCCGCGAAGAGTCCCGCCAACCGCAGGGCCATCCTCGACAACACCAGCGGCGGGCTGCACGACGACGCCTGGCTGGACGGGATGGTGGGCCGCTCGGTGGGTGGCTCCTCGGCGACGGCCTTCCGCACGTACCTGGACTCCTGGGCGCGCGTCGACTTCCACGAGCGGGTGAAGGGCAATCCGGTCCCGGTCCTCCTCCTCGCCGGTGCGAACGACCCCGCGCTGGGGCCCGAGGCCATGCGGGCCACCTGGATGCAGTGGTACCCGAACGCCCAGCTCGAGGTGCTCCCGGACACCGGGCACTACGCACCGGAGGAGTCCCCCGAGGCCGTCGCCGAAGCCGTCGAGCGGTACCTCGGCCGCTGAGGCTTCCGGGGCAAGCCGGAAAATAGCTGGTCAGAAGCGGGTTCCTGGACCGCGAACCGGAGTACGGTGAAGACACCGGGAGTATTTCGCACACCCGCCTCCCACGCGGACGTCGTTTCCGGCGATCACTGCGCCGGGCCGTTCATGAACGGCCCGGGGACGGGTCCGCGACATGATCACGACCCTTGACCGCGCCGAGAGCCTCGCCGTAGCGATGCGTCCGGCACGCCTGTCCCTCACTCCGAAGACCGCTCTCGCAGGGCGGCTCGACGGGGCCTGGTGGCCCTACTCCCGTGACCTCGAAGCCGAGCTTCCGGCGCTCGCCGCCGCTCTGGACGAGCCCTGGGGGCGCATCACCCGCGTCACCGTGAACCCCACCCGCTGGCCCGCCATCCCGCACACGGTGCAGGTGGCGGGGCGCACCCTGCACGTGGGCTGGTTCACCGAACAGGATCCCGACCAGCTGATCCTGCTCTCCTACACCGTCGGCCGCTGGGACCTGCTGGTGATCCCGCCCGAGACCGAACCCACGGCCGCGGCCCGGCTGATGGCCGCCGCCGCGATCCCGGGCAGCGCCCTCGGCGCAGGTGTCCTGATGGCCAACGAATCCGCCATCGGGCGCGGAGCCGGTGACGCCCGGCGCCGCGAAGCCACCTGGGAGGACGAAGGCGGGGCCTGCATGTCCCCCTCGGGGATCCCGCCGGCCCCTGCCGAAAGCTCCCGGTCAGCCGGACGGCACCAGTCGTCGAGCCCACCGCACGATGCCGACCGGTGAGGAACAGACCTTCCTCCCGACCGGGGCCGGCGGATGGGCTGCCCAGCCCATCCGCCGACTTCTCTGCCCGCTACGAAAGGGAACACGCCAGCGTGAAGTACATAGGCACCCAGACTCTGCCGTCGCTCGGACATGCCGAGGTCCGGATCATCGCGCACACGCCCGAAGCCGCCCGCGCGGTCGCGGAGGCGCTTCGCCACTGCTTCGAGGGCACGGAACAGCGCAGCTACCCCGCCCTCGACGGCGCCACCCGCCTCCACCTCACCGTGGACACGGCAACGCCCGCCGGACCCGCCCGCTCCTGGCTGGCCGCCAGCAGAACGCCCGCCGGCACCGGCACGCACTCCGACGAGACCTCTTCGGCAGCCCACGGGCTGCTGCCGGACGGCCTTACGGCTGCAAGTGGCTGAAGCCGACCTCGAAGTGTTCGACCGAGACGATCCGCTGGCCCTCGCGCCGGGCCGTCTCCTCGCGGATCCGGGCGGCCTGCTCCTCGCTGTCCCGCATGGTCCGCTCGTCCTCCCACAAGGTCAGCGACATGGCCTCTCCCGAGGCACGGTCGACGAGGTAGTACACGCCGCGGAAGCCGGGCGCGTCCTTGACCTGCTGGACGATCGCCTCCGAATTCGCGGTCACGTCTCCCTCTGCGGGAACCGGTGATCCCTGGTAGGTGCTCAGCCTCGCGAACATCTCCCGCAGTCCTTTCCTCGGGCCCCAGGACCAGCCTGCTCCGGGAGGTCACGCGCCGCACGCCGAGCAGCGCGACAATGGGGAGGGACAGCGTTCGCCGTTGCGGAGAGGCGGGACGTCGAGGTGCCGTACATAGCAGTGACCGCCCTGAGCCATGTGGGGCTCGTGCGCGATCACAACGAGGACAGCCTGGTCATCGGACCGTGGACACTGTGCGGGACCGCGACCGAGAGCCCCCAGACGCTCGTGTTCCCCCTCGGCAGACCGCTCGTCGTCGCGGTCGCCGACGGGCTCGGCGGGCAGCCGGCCGGCGAGGTCGCCAGTGAGCTGGTCGTCCGCCACCTCTCCATGCTCGGCCCCTCGATGGACGGCGGCCAGGCCGTCCGCGACGCCCTGGACCTGTGCAATCGCGCGGTGTACTCGGCCGCCGAAGGCCGTCCGGAGCTGACCGCCATGGGGACCACGGTCGCCGGTGCCCTCGTACTGGAGGAGTCGCTGCTGGCCTTCAACGTCGGTGACAGCAAGGTGTTCCACGCGACCGGGGACGGGCTGCGCCAGCTCAGCGTGGACGACAGCCCGCCGCCGGCACCGGGTCATCGCACCACCTCGGCCGTCACGCAGGTGCTCGGCGGCAGCCGCGCCCACAGCGAGATCACTCCCCATGTGGCGGACTTCGCGCTGTCCACCGGTGAGCGCTACCTGGTGTGCAGCGACGGGCTGACCGACCCGGTGCCCGAGGAAGCCATCGACGATCTGCTGCGGGTGCACGACGACGGCAAGGCCGCCTTCGAGCTGTGGAAGGCGGCCATCGACGCCGGGGGCCCGGACAACATCACGCTCGCGCTGGTACGCATCGGCGAGTGAGGCCCGGCCGGCTTCCGCCGCTCAGGGCTTCCCGCCGCTCAGGGCTTCGCGCCCCGGGGCACGACGAGGTCGGTCAGCCGGGCGGCGCCCGGTACGAGGGACGACCAGGAGCCGGGTACGCGCAGCACCGCGATCGCGGACGTCGGGAACTTCGTACGGGCCTGCTCCAGCCCGCGTGCGTCCCCTTCGCCGGCGAGCGACAGGACCAGCTCCTGCGCGCCGGGGTTGTGCCCGACGAGCAGCAGCGTCCGCACCTGCGCGGGGGTCTCCCGTACGAGGTCCAGCAACTCCTCGGTGCTCGCCCCGTAGACCCGTTCCTCGTAGGTCACCGGCGCGCTGACGCCGGACTCGGCCGCGGCCAGGTCCCACGTCTGGCGGGTGCGGCGCGCGGGCGAACACACGACGAGGTCGGGCTCGCAGTCGCCCTCGCGCAGCCAGCGGCCGGCGGCCGGGGCGTCGCGCAGACCCCGCGGGCCGAGCGGCCGCTCGGCATCGGGGACGTCCGGCGGCCAGGCGGACTTGGCGTGCCGCAGGACGACCAGACGCCGGAACGTACCCGCCGTCATGACGTCGCGCCGGGCTGGGAGGCGAGCGTCTCGTACTCGGAGATGCGCAGCATGAGGAGGAGGCTAGCCGTGCGGGGTCCTCACGTGTGCAGACGGCTGTTGGGGCCGTCCCGGTCGCCGGCGCTCTCGTCGTTGAACCAGTAGTCGCCGGCGGCCAGGTACCGGAAGGAATGCGCGCTTTCACACGGCAATTCGACCGTGACGGCCCGCTTCCCGTCCTTGCGCGGCTTCAGGGTGTGCGCCCCTGGCTGCCAGTCGTTGAAGTCGCCGACCACGCTCACCGGCCCGGGCGGTGTGTCCGCCGGAAGGACGAAGGTGACCTCGGTGCGGTCCTTGCGCAGCTTGCGCTCCAGCATGGGAAACAGCTCCTGACTGCAGAGGCGGACGGGATCGCGCCCATCCTGGGGGCCACACGGGCGGCCCGCATGCCGACGCCTCCACTCGTGGCCAGCTATCACCCGTCCACCACGGTGCGGGACACGGTGGGCGCAACCGAACAGGCCGCCCGACGGCGGTGACCGCCCTTCCGTGGTTGCATCGGGACCGGGACCGGAGGAGGCCGCATGTTCCACCACGCGCCCGGGGCCCGCTCCGGTCGCGGGATGGGCTCCGGGCCGTTCTCCTGAAGCCATGGAACGCAACGCAGCCCGGCGGCGCCGACGCGTCGTGGCGGGTCATACGCTCCGGTCGGTGACCTGGGCGGTCCTGATCACCGCGTTCTACTACCTGACTCCCCTGGACCACGGATTCGGTGTCGCCACCGTCGTCTCGCTCGTGATCGGCCTGGGACTGTTCGGGTGGCTGGTCGGGTGGCAGGTCGCGGCCGTCACCCGTGCGGAATATCCGCGGCTGCGGGCGATGGAGGCGCTCGCCACGGCCGTGCCGCTGTTCCTGGTGCTGTTCTCCGCCACGTACTACCTGCTCGCCGGGGGAGTGCCGGGATCGTTCTCGGAGTCGCTGAACCGGACCGACGCGCTCTACTTCACGGTCACGGTGTTCGCGACCGTGGGATTCGGGGACATCGTGCCCACCACAGGGGTCGGCCGCGTGCTGACCACCCTGCAGATGGTCGCCGATCTGATCGTGGTGGGTGTGATCGCCAAGGTCCTCTTCGGCGCGGTACAGATCGGGGTGCGCAGGCGGGGAACCCCCGAAGGGGGTGACTCCTGACGGAGTCGTCCCCCGCTGCTGCCTCCCGGACGCCGGGCGGCCGCGTTTCTTTCGGCTCACCCGCCTCGTTGGTCCCGTTGTGCCATGTGAGCGATGCCCAGTGATGCGGAGTGCCCCGTGCGAATGACCGACATCCAGCGTTGCGAGATCCGGGCAGGACGTCTCGTGGAATGGACGCTGCACCCGGCGACGGTCGAGGCGGCGACCGGCTTGTCGGAGGACAGCCGCCCGCCCGCGTACGTACAGGAGTCCCACGTGCGCACGGCGCGCTCGGTACAGGAGGACGGCCTGGTCGTACCGACCTGGCTCGGCGCCGCGTTCGACGTCCCGGGACAGGTCGATCTCGAGGTCCTCCAAGGCGCGCTGCGGGCCTGGACGCTCCGGCACGAGACGCTGCGCAGCGGGTTCCGCTGGGTCGGCGACGACATGCGGCGCTACACCCTGGACGCCGACGCCGTCGAGCTGCACCGCGAGGACGTCGGCCACTTCGCCGACCCGGTCACGCTGACCCGGTACCTGCAGGACCGGTTCGACGTCGCGGCGAACGCCCTCACCTGGCCGAACTTCATCTACACCGCGGTCGTCAGGGACGCGGGCACGAGCGTCTACATGGCGTTCGACCACAGCAACGTCGACGCGTACTCGATCCAGCGCATCCCCGCCGAGATCCACGCGCTCTACGAGGCGGGCCTCGAGGGCCGCTCCGTGGACACGGCCCCGGTCGCCAGTTACGTCGACTTCTGCGCGACGGAGCGCACGCACGCCGACCTGATCGACGACACGCACGCGATCGTGGCCCGCTGGCGGGAGTTCATCGCCCGGTGCGACGGAAAGCTGCCCAACTTCCCCGTAGACCTCGGTCTCGACCCCCAAGGCCCGCTGCCCACCCAGAAGTTCACGCACGACATGCTCGTGGACGAGGCGGACGCGGCGGCCTTCGAGGCCTACTGCCGTCCGTACGGCGGAAGCCTGATCGGCATCCTCGCGGCCACCGGGCTCATCGTCCGCGAGCTCGCAGGACAGCAGGTGTACCGCACCGTCGTGCCGTTCCACACCCGGGCGAACTCCCAGTGGTCGGAGTCGGTGGGCTGGTACGTGGGCGGTGCGCCGATCGAGGTCCCGGTGGGGCGGGCGGCGGACTTCGACGACGCGCTGGCGATGGTCCGCTCGGCGCTGCGGGAGAACCGGGCGCTGTCCCGGATGCCGATCGCGCGGGTTCTGCGCCTGCTGGGCTCCGATTTCCGGCCCACTTCTCCGGACCTGTACTCGATCGTCTCCTTCGTCGACGCGCGCGGCATCGCCGGATCGGAGCGGTGGCAGGACCTCAAGGCGTACGGCCTGATCCGGGTCTCGTACGGCGACCAGGTGTGCGCGTGGATCACCCGGATCCACGAAGGCCTGCAGTTCGCCGCCCGCTACCCGGACACCGCCGCCGCCCACGAGAACATGCGGCTGTACGTCGAACGGCTCCGGTCCCTCATGGTCTCGGTGGCGCGCAAGCACGCGGCCGTGGGCGCCTAGACCGGGCGGTACGCGAAAAAGTGGTGTCGGAAGCGCATAACTTCAGAGGTC
Organism: Streptomyces sp. NBC_01546; assembly: GCF_045208355.1. NCBI lineage: Bacteria > Bacillati > Actinomycetota > Actinomycetes > Kitasatosporales > Streptomycetaceae > Streptomyces > Streptomyces sp. NBC_01546. The sequence continues at coordinate 4,315,733 of NZ_CP109379.1, read as the reverse complement.
AATACCGGAGGAAATCTGCCATGGGCGGAGTAGACATGGTCTGCCATCAGGGTTAGCGTCTCTTGAGTGACCTCTGAGAAGTCCCCGCTGGCCGACAGTCTCGACGACGACGACTACCCCGCCTACACGATGGGCCGGGCCGCGGAAATGCTCGGCACCACCCCCGCCTTCCTCCGCGCCCTCGGCGAGGCCCGCCTCATCACTCCGCTCCGTTCGGCGGGCGGTCACCGACGCTACTCCCGCTACCAGTTGCGCATCGCGGCGCGGGCCAGGGAGCTGGTCGACGGCGGCACGCCCGTGGAGGCGGCCTGTCGGATCATCGCACTCGAGGACCAGCTCGACGAAGCCCTCCGGCTGAACGAGGCGGTGCGCCGCGGACGCGAAAATTCCTGAATCACCGACATCGCTTATATGACTTCCGCAGGCGGTTATCTGTTCCTGCCGGTGCAGAATTAGCAGTTTCCCTGCTCACGGCGCCCCTCTGTGCTACGGTGATCTCAGTTGCAGTTGTGGTTCCCAAAAAACTTACAAGTGCTCTCACCGGATTTTTCGGTGGGCGCTCTTTTTATTTACCGGTGAAGTTTCCGGTCGGGGCAATCATCACGGCGACGCCGGCTTTCGCACAGTGCGATTCCGGGCACTGCCCCAAAGGAGAATTCATATGGCATCTGGCACCGTGAAGTGGTTCAACGCGGAAAAGGGCTTCGGCTTCATCGAGCAGGAGGGCGGCGGCGCTGACGTCTTCGCCCACTACTCGAACATCGCCTCTTCTGGCTTCCGTGAGCTTCAGGAAGGCCAGAAGGTTACCTTCGACGTCACGCAGGGCCAGAAGGGCCCGCAGGCCGAGAACATCGTTCCCGCCTGACGCTGACGCCCACACAGCTGGGGCCCGCACCTTCGGGTGCGGGCCCCAGCTTGTTGTTTTTCACGGCTCGTTCTCGCGAATCCCTTCAGGAATTCCTCGATACGCGCCGCATCGAGGAAAGGTTCTGCATGAACCGCACCACCACGCGCACGAACAATCGCCACGCCCCCGCCCGCTCGGGCCACGGCGGCCGCCGGCCCGCCGTACAGCGGGAATTCGCCGTCCCCAAGACGCTCACCCCCGCGCTTCCCGCCGTCGAGGCCTTCGCGGATCTCGACATGCCGGAACCGCTGCTCGCCGCGCTCGGCTCCGAGGGCGTGACCGTGCCCTTCCCGATCCAGGCCGCCACCCTGCCGAACGCCCTTGCGGGGCGCGACGTACTGGGCCGCGGCCGCACCGGCTCCGGCAAGACCCTGGCCTTCGGCCTCGCCCTGCTGGCTCGCACCGCCGGACAGCGCGCCGAGCCCCGCCAGCCGCTGGCCCTCATCCTCGTCCCCACCCGCGAGCTGGCCCAGCAGGTCACCGACGCCCTCACCCCGTACGCCCGCGCCCTGAAGCTCCGTACCGCCACCGTCGTGGGCGGCATGCCCATCGGACGGCAGGCCGGCGCGCTGCGCGGCGGCGCCGAGGTCGTCGTCGCCACACCCGGACGGCTCAAGGACCTCATCGAACGCGGCGACTGCCGGCTGAACCAGGTCGCCATCACCGTCCTGGACGAGGCCGACCAGATGGCCGACATGGGCTTCATGCCGCAGGTCACCGCCCTGCTCGACCAGGTGCGCCCCGAGGGTCAGCGGATGCTCTTCTCCGCCACCCTCGACCGCAACGTCGACCTGCTGGTCCGTCGCTACCTGACCGACCCCGTCGTGCACTCCGTCGACCCCTCGGCCGGCGCGGTCACCACGATGGAGCACCACGTGCTGCACGTCCACGGCGCCGACAAGAACGCCGCCACCACCGAGATCGCGGCCCGCGACGGCCGGGTGATCATGTTCCTGGACACCAAGCACGCCGTCGACCGGCTGACCGAGCACCTGCTGAACAGCGGTGTACGGGCCGCCGCGCTGCACGGCGGGAAGTCGCAGCCGCAGCGCACCCGGACCCTGACCCAGTTCAAGACCGGGCACGTCACCGTGCTGGTGGCGACCAACGTGGCGGCGCGCGGCATCCACGTCGACAACCTCGACCTCGTCGTGAACGTCGACCCGCCGACCGACCCCAAGGACTACCTCCACCGCGGCGGCCGCACCGCCCGCGCCGGCGAGTCCGGCAGCGTCGTCACCCTGGTCACCCCCAACCAGCGGCGCGACATGACCCGCCTGATGGCGGCCGCCGGGATCGTCCCGCAGACCACTCAGGTCCGCTCGGGCGAGGAGGCACTGAGCCGGATCACCGGCGCCCAGGCGCCCTCCGGCATCCCCGTCACCATCACCTCGCCCCGTCAGGACCGGCCCGTACGCGGCGCCCGCGGCTCCCGCGGCCGGCGCGGCCGCCCCTCCCAGGAGCGCCGCCACGGACCCGGGATGGCGGCCTGACGCGCTGACCTGGTGCGGCTTCCGATGACGTCCGCGCTTGCTAGAGTCCGGCCCATGTCGACCCCTGACGACCTGCTCATCGATCTCGCTGCCATGGTCGAGTCGGAGCAAACCAATCAGATGTCCTTGACCGTCGTCGTCCACGGCGCCGTCATCACCGGCCGCCTCGCCCCCGAAAGCGTCTGGCGCCAGCGTGTCGCCGAGGTCCTCCAGGACTCGGACCAGCTGGCCCCGTTCGCCGAGGTCTTCAGAGCCTCCGGACCGGCGGGCCGGGCCGCGCCCGCCGCCGGGGCACCCTCGCACCTGCACTTCCACGTGGCGCGCATCCTCCAGGGCACCCTGGGCATCCCCGAGACCGGCGGCATGTACCGGATCGCCCTCGAGGACGTCAGCGCGTGGACGGTCGGGGACTTCAGCTACTCGGACAAATAACTCCCGCCGCCGCACCGCACCCACCCGCCGGACGGGCCTCCCGCAGAATGGCGCCATGCGCGTTTCGATGCTGGGGGCCCTGGAGGTACGGGGCGAAGACGGGGGCGGCGTCGGGGTCGGCGGGGCGCGATTGCGGGCCCTGCTGATCCTGCTGGCGCTGGAACCCGGCCGGGTGGTGGCCTCCGAGCTGCTGATCGACGGGATCTGGGAGAGCGATCCCCCGATGGGCGCCGCGAACGCCCTGCAGGGGCTGGTGTCCCGGCTGCGGCGGGCGCTGCCCGGCGTGGAGGTCGCATCGCATCCGGCGGGCTACCGCCTCGTCCTCGAACCGGACCAGGTGGACGTGGTCCGCTTCGAGCGGCTGGCCGCGGCCGGACGCGGCGCGCTGGCCGCCGACCCCGGCGAGGCCGCGGCGCTGCTGCGGCAGGCGCTCGGGCTGTGGCGCGGGCCGGCGCTGCTGGACGTGGCCGCCTCCGACTTCTTCCGGGCGCCGGTGACCCGGCTCACCGAGCTGCGCATGGCGGTCCTGGAGGACCGCATCGAGGCCGATCTGCGGGTGGGGCGCGGCCGGGAGCTGACCGGCGAGCTGAGCTCCCTGGTCGCCGAACACCCCTTGCGGGAAGGGCTCGTCGGGGCGCTGATGCGGGCCCTGGTCACGGCCGGACGGCCCGCCGAGGCGCTGGCCGCGTACGGCAGGGCGCGCGAGGTCCTCGCCGAGGAACTCGGCGCCGACCCGTCACCGGAGCTGTCGGCGCTGCACACCGCCGTACTGCGCGGCGAGCTGACCGCGCCGCCCGCAGCCGTTCCAGCCGCCGTTGCCGTTGCCGTTCCCGTTCCCGGCCCGGCGGCGGCCGCACCGGAAGCCGCCGGGGCCGCCGACGCCCCGCCGCCGCCGCCGCCGACCAACCTGCGGGCCGCGCTGGCCAGTTTCGTCGGCCGGGACGAGGACCTCGCCGGGGTGGACGCCCTGATCGGCCGGTTCCGGCTCACCACGCTCACCGGGCCGGGCGGCGCCGGCAAGACACGGCTGGCCCTCCAGAGCGCGCGCCCGCTGCTCGGCCGGTTCCCCGACGGCGTCTGGCTGGTGGAGCTGGCGCCGCTGAGCGCGGGGGCCGACGTACCGCAGGCCGTGCTGTCCGCACTGGGCCTGCGGGAGCACGCGCCGGCGGCGGGCGACCCGCTGGACCGGCTCGGCTCGGCGCTGCGCACCCGTACCGCCCTGCTGGTGCTCGACAACTGCGAGCACCTCGTCGAGGCGGCCGCCGCGATGGCCGACCGGCTGCTCGGCGAATGCCCCGGGCTGCGCATCCTGGCGACCAGCCGGGAGCCGCTCGGCCTCACCGGCGAGGCGCTGTGGCCGGTGCGCCCGCTGGCCCTGCCGCCCCAGGGCGCGGACGCGGCCGAGGCCATGTCGTACGAGGCGGTCCGACTGCTGAACGACCGGGCGGCGGCGGCCCGTTCCGACTTCACGGTCAGCGAGGAGACGGCCGCCGAGGTGATCCGGATCTGCCGGGCGCTGGACGGGATGCCGCTCGCCATCGAACTGGCCGCGGCCCGGCTGCGCACGATGAGCGCCGGGCAGCTGGCCGCCCGGCTCGACGACCGGTTCCGGCTGCTGACCGGCGGGGCGCGGACGGCTCCGCGACAGCACCAGACCCTGCGCGCGGTGGTCGACTGGAGCTGGGAGCTGCTCACGGAGGCGGAGCGGGCGCTGCTGCGCCGGCTGGCCGCCTTCCCGGGCGGCGCCACGGTGGAGGCCGCCGAGGGGGTGTGCGCGGGCGGCCCGGTCGAGGCGTACGGCGTACTGGACCTGCTCACCTCGCTCGCCGACAAGTCCCTGCTGGTGACGGCCGGAGACGGGCGCTACCGGATGCTGGAGACGATCCGGGCGTACGGTCTGGAGCGGCTCGCGGAGGCCGGGGAGCAGGAGCGGATCGGGCGGGCGCACGCCGCGTACTTCACACAGCTGGCGCGGACGGCGGACCCGTACCTGCGCCGGGCCGAGCAGCTGGAGTGGCTCGCGCGGCTCACCGCGGAGCACGACAACCTCAACGCGGCGCTGCGCGGCGCGATCGCGGCGGGCGAGGCGCGGGAGGCCGTACGGCTGGTCGCGGCGGCCGGGTGGTACTGGTGGCTCAGCGGCCACAAGGCGGAGGGCAACGAACTGGCGGGCCGGGCCCTGGCGTTGCCGCTGCCCGGCGGGGAGCCCGAGTCGGCCGAGGACGAGGAGCACCGGGCGCTGGCCTGCGCGCTGGCCGTGCTGTTCGCCACGGCCGGCCTCGGTGACGACAAGCAGACCGCGGACACGCTGAGCCGGGGGCTGCTGCTCGCCGGACGGACGGGCAGCCGGCATCCGGTGGTCCGGTTCATGGAGCCGCTTCAGCGGCTGCTGGGCGGCGAAGGCGAGCGGGGGACCTCGTCGGTGGACGCCTGGGCCGGGCTGCTGGCCGACGAGGACCCGTGGGTACGGGCGCAGGCCCTGCTGGGCGGCGCCCGGACCCGGCTGGGGGAGGGCGGCCGGCCCGCCGAGGCGGAGGCCGAGATCGAGGAGGCCCTGACCGGGTTCCGGGGGGTCGGGGAGCGGTGGGGGATCTCCTTCGCGCTGACCGTACTGGCCGATCTGGTCGCCCAGCGGGGCGACTTCGGCGCGGCGCTGGGGCACTACGAGGAGGCCATCGCGGTGATCGGCGAGATGGGGATCGTCGAGGACCAACTGCACGCACGGGTCAAGCAGGCCCAGTTGTACTGGCTGGCCGGGGACCCGGCGGCCGCCGCCGCGGCCATGGCGCGGGCGGAGCGGGACGCCCGGGCCGCCGGCTGGCCGGAGGCGCTGGCCACGACGGCGCACGGCCGGGCGGATCTGGCGCGCTGGAGCGGGGAGCCGGCTCAGGCGCGGGCCGATGTGGCACGGGCCCGGGAAGGCATCCGGGGGGTCGCCGTCCACCAGGTGTTCCATGCGCTGCTGCTCGACACCCTCGGCCATCTGGACGCCGCCGAGGGCGAGTTGACGTCGGCAGCCACGCACCGGGCCGAGGCCCTGGACCTGGCGGTGGGCTCCCTGCACGCCCCGACGGTCGCCCAGGTGCTGGTCGGCGTGGCGGACCAGGCGGTGCGGCTGGACCGGCCGCGGGAGGCCGCGCGGCTGCTGGCGACGGCCCTGGCGGTGCGGGGAGGGCCGGACCGTTCGCGGCCCGACGCGCAGCGGGTGGAGAACGCGGCGCGCGCCGCGCTCGGGGAGAAGTACGAGGAGTACTTCGCCGAGGCGGCGCATCGCGGGAGCGGAGTGGCCATGGAGGACGTACGGGAGCTGGCGCGGGTCACGCTGGGCGGTTGAACAGCTTGTTCGCCCAGAGGCAGGCGGCCGCGGCGATCCCGACGCACCAGGCGACGGCGGCGATCCCGTCGCTGCCGGCCGGGGTGTCCATGAGCAGGGCCCGGATGGTCTCGATGACCGGGGTGAAGGGCTGGTACTCGGCGAAGACGCGGACCACGGTGGGCATCGAGTCGGTGGGGACGAACGCGCTGCCGATGAAGGGCAGGAGGGCCAGCGGCATGACGATGTTGCTGGCGCCTTCGGGGGTCTTGCTGAGCGTGCCGAGCGCGACCGCCAGCCAGGTGACGGCGAAGGTGAGCAGGGCGATCAGGCCGAGCGCGGCGAGCCAGCCGGTGAGGCCCGCGTTCGGGCGGAAGCCCATCAGCAGCGAGAGCCCGATGACGATGCCGACGCTGACCATGGTCTGGATGAAGCTGCCGACCACGTGCCCGACGAGGATCGAGGAGCGGGAGATCGCCATGGTGCGGAAGCGGGCGACGATGCCCTCGGTGAGGTCGGTGCAGACGGAGACCGCGGTGGAGGTGGAGGCGGCGGTCACGGTCATCAGGAGGATGCCGGGGGCCAAGTAGTTGATGTAGCCCGTATTGACATAGGCGGCGCCCGTGCCGATGCCCGCTGCGAGGGGGCGGCCGAGGACGTAGACGAAGAGGAGCAGGAAGACGACCGGTACGGCGATGGTGCCGATGGAGAGGCCGGGGTAGCGCAGGGCGTGCTTCAGCTGGCGGCGCAGCATCGTGGTGCAGTCGCGGAACAGGTGCTTGGCGGGGGCGGGGGCGGCGTGGGTGGTCATCGCACGGACTCCTTGTCCTGGGTCGGGATGGTCTGCCCGGTCAGGGCGAGGAAGACGTCGTCGAGGTCGGGGGTGTGCACGGTGAGGCCGCCGACCTCGATCGCCTGGGCGTCGAGCCGGTCGAGCAGGGAGCGCAGCGAGCGCACGCCGCCGTCGCTGGGGACGCGGAGGGTGAGGTTCTCCTCGTCGCGGGAGACCTCGCCGAGGGTGCGGGCGGCGCGCTCGAAGCCGGCCGCGTCGGTGAACTCCAGGCGGATGTGCCCGCCCGGGACCAGCCGCTTCAGCTCGTGCGCGGTGCCCTCGGCGACGAGCTTTCCGCCGTCCAGGACGGCAATGCGGTCGGCGAGCTGGTCGGCCTCTTCCAGGTACTGGGTGGTCAGGAAGATGGTGACCCCGTCGGCGACGAGCCCGCGGATGATCTGCCACATCGCGCGGCGGCTGCGCGGGTCGAGGCCGGTGGTCGGCTCGTCGAGGAAGATGATCTGCGGGCCGCCCATCAGGGTCATCGCCAGGTCGAGGCGGCGCAGCATTCCGCCCGAGAAGGTCATGGCCACCTTCCCGCCCACGTCGGCCAGGTCGAAGGCCTCCAGCAGCTCGGTGGCCCGGCGGCGGCCGGCCGCCTTGCCGAGGTGGCGCAGGTCCGCCATCAGGCGGAGGTTCTCCTCGGCGGTGAGCAGCTTGTCGACCGCCGAGAACTGGCCGGTGACGCCGATGGCGGAGCGTACGGCGTCGGGCGCGGCGGCCAGGTCGTGCCCGGCGACGCGGACCTGGCCGGCGTCGGCGGCGATGAGGGTGGAGAGGATCTGGACGGTGGTGGTCTTCCCGGCGCCGTTCGGGCCGAGCAGGGAGAAGATCGTGCCCGCCGGGACGTGCAGGTCGATGCCGTCGAGGACGGTCTTGGCCCCGTAGGACTTGCGGAGCCCGGTGGCGGCGATGGCCGCCGGCCGGGTCGCGCGGGTCGGGATCTGGGTCATGGTGTCCACTCGTTTCGCGGTCGCTCCGTTGTGATGTCGTCACCATGAGCGGGGGCCCTGACAGACCGCGGAGAGACCGCTGAGAGCCACTGAGAGCCCCTGATAGCCGCTGACAGATCGCTGATACGGGGCGGGATCGCCCCTCGGCCCATGGCAGGCGGTTGGGTGGGGTACGCGGCAATTTCGGCGGGTATATCCCCTGAGACAGCGCGAGACAGCGCGACGACGCACCCCCGGGTGTCCCCCGGGGCCGCTCGTCGGAGGAGCGCAGCGCCATGCACCGTACAGACCTCACAGACGTCGCAACCCACGAGGCCAGGGCCCTGTCCGTGTCCCTGTTCCGGAGGCTGGCCGAGCTGGAGGAGGGCAGCGCCGAGTTCAGTTACGTCCGCAACACCCTGGTCGAGCTGAACCTCAGCCTGGTGAAGTACGCCGCCCGGCGGTTCCGCGGCCGCAGCGAGCCGATGGAGGACATCGTCCAGGTCGGCACGATCGGCCTGATCAAAGCCATCAACCGCTTCGACCCGGAGCGCGGGGTGGAGTTCACCTCGTTCGCGATGCCGACGATCACCGGGGAGATCAAGCGGTTCTTCCGGGACACCAGCTGGGCCGTGAAGGTCCCCCGCCGGCTCCAGGAGCTGCGGATCGACACGGCCAAGGCGCACGACGTCCTGGAGCAGGAACTCGGCCGCGAGCCCACGGACGCCGAGCTCGCTAGGCAGCTGGGCGTCACGCCCGAGGAGCTGGCGGAGGGCCGCAAGGCCGCGTCCGCGTACTCCGCGCGCTCCCTGGACGCGCCGGCCCAGGAGGACGGCGACCGGGACTCGGGCGCCGACCCGCCGTCCCTCGGCGAGGAGGAGCCGGCGTACGACCGCATCGAGTGCCTGGAGTCCCTCAAGCCGATCCTGGCCCGCCTGCCCGAGCGGGACCGCACCCTGCTCTCCCTGCGGTTCGGGCAGGAGCTGACGCAGTCCGAGATCGGCGACCGGCTGGGCCTGTCGCAGATGCACGTGTCCCGCCTGCTGACCCGCACCCTGGAGCAGCTGCGCACCGGGCTGCTCACCGACCCCGACGAGACGGACGGGACGGACGGGACGGACGGGACGGACGACGAGGACGAGGCGGTACCCGCGGCCGGCTAGGGGGTGTTCTGGGGGCGGCCGCCCGCCGGGACCTCCAGCCAGACGGTCTTGCCCGGCCGGCCGTCCTGCGACGGCACCGAGCCCCAGCTGCGGGCGAGTCGTTCCAGCACGATCAGCCCGTGTCCTCCCGGCAGTGCGCGGTCGCCGGGCGGCCGCCGCCTCGGCGGCTCGGGGCTGTCATCGCTGACCTCCACGCGCAGCCGCTCGGGGCTGTGCCGCAGGACCAGCTCCCGGGGGCCGCCGCCGTGCAGACAGGCGTTGGTGATCACCTCGGAGACCAGCAGCAGCACGTCTTCCACGGACTCGGCCTCCCCCGGCCACTGCCAGTCGGTCAGCGCCCTGCGGGTGAAGTCCCGGCACCGGCCCACGACACCGGTCGTGGCGCCGCCGAGAACGAGCCTCCGCGTCTGCTCGGCCACAGGGCCTCCCGTCTCCGCGCCTCTCCGCGCCGCATGTACCCCTACCCCGGGCTGCCAATCCTAGGGCGGCCGCCGCCTGAAACCCCTCCCCTGAAATTTCGTATGTCGGAAATAAAGTTCCGCCATACGATAATTTAAGATCCAATCCGCTCGAGCGCCGTCGACGCCGGAGGCGACCCGCCGTCCACATCCTGGACAACTACGCTCGTTTCATGAACGCAGAAGCTCACGACCTCGCCGCCGCGAAGGACGCTGTGAAAGCCGCCGACCGGAAGCATGTCTTCCACTCCTGGTCGGCGCAGGAACTCATCGACCCGCTCGCCGTCGCCGGGGCCGAGGGATCGTACTTCTGGGACTACGACGGCAACCGCTACCTCGACTTCTCCAGCGCCCTCGTCTACACCAACATCGGGTACCAGCACCCGAAGGTCGCCGCGGCCATCCAGGAGCAGGCGGCGCGGCTGTGCACGGTCGCGCCCGGCTTCGCCGTCGACGTCCGCTCCGAGGCGGCGCGGCTGATCGCCGAGCGCACCCCGGGCGACCTCGACAAGATCTTCTTCACCAACGCCGGGGCCGAGGCCGTCGAGAACGCCGTCCGCATGGCCCGGCTGCACACCGGCCGGCCCAAGGTGCTGTCCGCGTACCGCTCGTACCACGGCGCCACCTCCACCGCGATCAACCTGACCGGTGACGCCCGACGCTTCGGCAACGACACCGCGACCGCAGGCGTCGTGCACTTCTGGGGCCCCTTCGCCTACCGCTCGCCCTTCTACGCGGCCACCGAGGCCGAGGAGTGCGAGCGGGCCCTGCGCCACCTCGAGGACACCATCGTCTTCGAGGGCCCCCAGTCCATCGCCGCGATCATCCTGGAGACCGTCGGCGGCGCCCCGGGCGTCCTCGTGCCCCCGGCCGGCTACCTGCCCGGCGTCCGCGCGCTCTGCGACCGCTACGGCATCGTCTTCATCCTCGACGAGATCATGGTCGGCTTCGGGCGCACCGGCAGGTGGTTCGCCTCCGAGCACTGGGACGTCGTCCCCGACCTGCTGTGCTTCGCCAAGGGCGTGACCAGCGGATACGTGCCGCTCGGCGGGGTCGCCATCTCGGCCGCCATCGCCGACACCTTCGCGCGCCGGCCCTACCCGGGCGGGCTGACGTACTCCGGACACGTGCTGGCCTGCGCCGCCGCCGTCGCGACGATCAACGTCATGGAGGAGGAGGGCATCGTCGAGCAGTCCGCCCGCACCGGCGCCGAGCTGCTCGGCCCGGGGCTGCGCGCGCTCGCCGAGCGGCACCCCTCGGTCGGGGAGGTCCGCGGCCTGGGCACCTTCTGGGCCCTGGAACTCGTACGGGACGCGGCGACGCGCGAGCCGCTGGTTCCGTACAACGCCTCCGGGGCGGACAACGCGCCGATGGCCGCCTTCGGGGCCGCCTGCAAGAAGGGCGGGCTCTGGCCGCTCGTCGCCGGCAACCGCATCCACGTCGCACCGGCCTGCAACATCTCGGCGCAGGACGTCGCCAAGGGTCTGGAGATCCTCGACGAGGCCCTCTCGGTCGCGGATGCGCACATGGTCTGACCTGCGGATCTGTGGGGTCGCCCAATCCGTGGGTGCTGGTGTTCGGAGGATCCGTACGGTGGTTAACCCGCCGTACACATGCTGCAATCCGTGAGTACGAACAAGCACCTACGGACCGGGATGCACGTCAGTCCCGGGGCGGTCCTCCGGGGGCCGAACGGCGGGGAGCGGGACGCCTTCGGGCGGGCGCTGGACGCCGGGCGTACGGGATCCAGACGACCGGACTCCGTGTTCCCGAAGCCGAAGGAAGACAGGCATGAGCAAGCACGTCCTCGCGCAGAACCAGTACGGCAAGGCCGAGAACCGCATCGTCAAGGTCACCCGCAAGGGCGGCGACGGCTCGTGGCACGAGATCCGCGACCTCAACGTGTCGGTCGCGCTCCGCGGTGAGTTCCGCGACGTCCACCTGACCGGCGACAACGCCAACTGCCTGCCGACGGACACCACCAAGAACACGGTGTACGCCTTCGGCAAGGAACACGGCATCGACTCCCCCGAGGCCTTCGGCATCCTCCTCGCCAAGCACTTCGTCTCCTCGCAGCAGCCGATCCGCGAGGCTCAGATCCGCATCGAGGAGTACGTGTGGGACCGCATCCCGGTCCCGACGCGCAAGGAGCAGCACTCCTTCGTCCGCAAGGGCCAGGAGGTGCGCACCGCGCAGATCACGTACAGCGAGACGACGGGCCTCCAGGTCATCTCGGGTCTGAAGGACCTGACGGTGATGAACTCGACCAACTCCGAGTTCCACGGCTACATCAAGGACAAGTACACGACCCTCCAGGAGGCGTACGACCGCATCCTGGCGACCAAGGTCACCGCGCGCTGGGCGCACTCGGCGCTGGCCGCCGACGACGCCTCCTACGACTGGGACCAGTCGTACAAGAAGGTCCGCAAGAACATGCTGGAAGCCTTCGCGGAGACGTACTCGTACTCGCTGCAGCAGACCCTGAACCAGATGGCCGAGCGCGTGCTCGACAACTGCCCCAAGGTCAACGAGGTACGCCTCCACCTCCCCAACAAGCACCACTTCCTCGTCGACCTGGAGCCCTTCGGCCTCAAGAACGACAACGAGGTCTACTTCGCGGCGGACCGGATGTACGGCCTCATCGAGGGCACCGTCCACCGCGACGGCGTGCAGCCGGTGATCGCCACCTCCGACTGGATCGTCGCGTAACACCTTCCGTTTGCCGCTCCGTTCGGCCCGGACCGCGTCGCGGGGTCCGGGCCGCTGCGCTGCGTGGACGAGTTCCAGCCGCCCTTCCGGTTCTCTAGCCGAAACGGGCCCTTGTGCCGATCGCCGCAGCCAAGAAGGCTGTGCAGCCGACGATCTGACGACGAGTGGACGAGGGGGCCGGTAGTTCATGCCGACGGCGATCAGGGAATGGCGGGGCTGGACGGGCGCTGCCCCCTTCTGGCTGAACTCCTTCCTGCTGCTCCTGGCCCCTTTCACCGCCGTCACACTCTTCGGCCAGATCGGCGTGATCGCGGCCCTGGCCGCGCTGGGCGGCCTGGCCCGCCACCTGTGGTCCGGCGACTACGGCCACCCGGCGGTCCACCTCGCGGCGGTCCTGATGGGCGTGGCGACGGCGACGCTGGTCACGACCTGACGTCGACCGCCGTCCACCGGCGGCCGCTCGTGGCGCTCGGGGCGCTCGTGGCGCTCGTGCGCATCCCACCCGTTCGGGCGTACGGTGCTCCATCCCCGGGGCTCGGCGACCGGACCGGCCGCCAGCTGGGAAAACGCCGGGATCATTTGGCGACACGCCCGTGACGTTCCGTCAGTCTCCCGTGTTTCACCGGGTGCCGGCGGGCAGAGGAGGTATCCACTGCTCACATGACCCGGCCGCCCGAGCCGGACCGGAGGGACTCGCATGCCCCGCGCCAAGTCGGTCGTCACCGCGCTGACGGTGGTTCTGCTGGCCACCGGGATCGGGGCGCTGCAACGCACCGAGGGCGCCGCCCCCGCGGCCGCGACCACCGACGACGCACTGCCCTCGCGGGCGCTGGGACTGTCCGACCACCGGCGCCTGGCCCGGCAGCGGGAGCATGCCGGTGAGCACGTCCCCGGGCACGGCGCACGGTCGCCGAGGACGGCCGCGGGCCCGTTGCGGCCGGTCACCGGACCCCTGCGGGCCGCACGGCCGCTGCGGCTGCGCGTCCCGAGCCTGGGCATCGACGTTCCGGTGACCGGCTCGCCCGACGGGACCGGGAGGACAGGCGCGACCGGCTCGACCAACCGTCCCGACGGGACCGACGGGAACGACGGCCGGGACGAAGCCTCCTGGCAGACCGGCGGACCGGCACCCGGGTCGGCCGGAACCGCCGTGATCACCGGAGCCGGCCTGGACCTCGCCGGGCTTCAGCGGGGCCGGACCGTCGAGATCTCCCGCGACGACGGCCGGACGGCCGTGTTCACCGTCATCCGGCTCTCCCCGGGCGCGTCCGGCGGCCGCGAGGACCGGGCCGGTCGGTCCCAACTGCGCCTGGTCGGCGGCGAAACCGCCGTACTGGCCCGGCTGACGGGGCAGCGCCGGGGCCGCTGACCCGCCCGCCCCGTGTCGGCCGTGGGGCCGTCTTCGTTCCGCCGGTCGGGGGCTTCTGGGCACCCGGCCGGGAGTCGCCCGGCGTGTCGGGGCACACCCCTCGCATGAGCGGGAGGCGATACGCGCGCACGGCCCTGGCCAGGGCCCTGACCCAGGCCCTGACGGCGGCCTGCGTCGTGCTGCTGTGCGTGTTCGGCGCCGGTCCGGCCGCGGCGACGGTCGCCGAGTCCCGGCCCTCCTCCACCGCCCCCGCCGAGCCCACCGAGGGACAGTCCGATCCGGCCGCCGAACCCGAGGCGCGGGCCGCCGTACGGTCGCTGCCGCGCGGGGTGCCCGGCGTACGGCGGACTCCCGTGCCGGTGTTTCACGTGAAACATCCGGACCGGCCCGTGGCCGCGCCCGTGTGGCGGACGGCCGGACCGGCGCTGTCCGCACGGACGGTGCGGAGTGTGGTCCTGCGCTGCTGAGCGGGCCGAAGCCCCGTAGCAGCGCAGTCCCCCCACACCCCTGAGCACCGTGAGGTTCCGCCATGCCCATCGACCCGTACGCCGCCCTGAACGCCATGCTCCGCGCCGAGGCCGCCCGGTTCACGCCGCCGGTACGCCAGAGCGCCGACCCGGCCGCGTCGCAGACCCCGGCCTCGGCCGCCGAGCCCGAGAGCGAACCGCAGCAGCCCGCCCCCGCGGACTCCGCCGCGTAGGCATGGAAGAGCACCGGTTCCCGCGCCCTCGGCAACGGAGAGTGGTCAGGTGAGGTTCGACCACGGGCACGGGAACCGGTGCGACCCACAGTTTCCGCGGGACTCAGTCCTCGCGCGTGTAGTACCGGTAGAAGGCGGTCGCCCCGACGCCGATGCCGACGAAGAGACCGACGACGGTCGACTTCAGCACGCTGGAGTTGGTCAGGCTGTGCAGGTAGCCCGCGGCGATGCCGGTGAAGGCTCCGTACGCGGTGGCGTGGACCTCGCGCATCAGCCGGGGACCGACCTGGTGGAGGGCGAACATGATGCCGGCGAAGATCGCGCCGCACAGGATCCCGTAGAAGACGTTGCCCGCGTCCACCGGGCCCATCTGGCGCTTGATAAAAGCGGCCCAGACCCCGTAGACGAGGCCGGCGAGCAGGGCCCGCACGAGGGCGTTCCTGGCGGTGTGGTCCGTGGCCGCCGCGGTCGGACGGTGGTGGTACCGCCGGGAGGCGGTGGGTGCCGCATGTGCCATGACGGGCTCCTCTCTCCCATCATCCAGGGCACACCCGCCGCCCCCGACCGGCAAGTGGATCAACCGCCCGGGCCGGTCAGACGGGGCGCACCGCCACCGCGTCGACCTCGAAGAGCATGCCGGGCAGGGCGAGCGCGGCCACCCCGATCAGGGTCTGCGCGGGCAGCTCCGTGCCCCAGGTGGCGTCCAGCTCCTTGAGGAGGACCGCCAGCTTCCGCTCGTCGTGGCCGACGATGTACGTGCCGATGCGGACCACGTCGGCCGGGCCGAGGCCGACGGCGGCGAGGGCGGTGCGGAGGTTGGCGAAGGCCTGCGCGACCTGGTCGGCGAAGTCCTCGGAGACCACGTGACCGCTGTCGTCGGAGCCGTACTGGCCGGCTATGAAGACCTGCTCGCCGGGGGCGGACACGATGTGGCTGTAGCCGTAGCCGGTCGGGGTGTGGAGTCCTGCCGGGTTGATGATGCTGCGCGTCATGCCGAGCTCCTTGGCTTCCGATTCCGTACGTGTGGTGTGACTACTGCGCGGCGAGCCAGGCGCGGAGCCGCTCCGGGGCCTCGGGGGCCTGCCGTTCGGCCTGTTGCCGGATCTCGTCGAGGTCCTGCGCCGCCAGGGCCTTGCGCCAGGCCAGTTCGGCCCGGGTCATGGCGTGCGCGATGGCGCACTCGGCGGCCGCCCCCTGCTCCGGGCGCCCGGGCCCCTGCTGCCGGATCTCCGCGCACCGGAAGGCCTCCTCGGGACCCTCGACGGCGGCGACCACGTCCATGAGCGAGATGGCGGCGAGCGGGCGGGCCAGCCGGAAGCCGCCGCGGGGGCCGGAGGCGGAGGTGACGATGCCCGCCCGGGCCAGCGCCTGGAGCTGCTTGTTCAGGTAGGCCGCGGGCAGGTCGTGCCACGCGGCCAGCCGCGCCGCCGACACGGCCCGGTCCGGTCCGCTCCACGCCAGGTTGACGCAGCTGTGCAGCGCCCACTCGACGCCCTCGCTCATCCTCATATCCTGGATATTAAATGTCCAGGATCTTCAACCGCAAGGGCGCCGCGCCACCCACCCGCAGCAACACCGCTCGCGCCGGGTCCCGCCCCGGCATTCCCTGGTGACGTGCGCACCATCCTGTCGGCGGTACTGATCGCGCTCGTGGCCCTCCTGGTGCCCGCGAGCGCCGCCGCGTACTGGGCCGACCGCGAGCTGGGCGACGCCGACCGCTACACCGCCGCCATGTCCCCGCTCGCCGGAAACCCCGCCGTCCAGGGCGTCGTGGTCACCCAGGCCACCCGCGCCCTCGCCGGACAGATCGACGCGGGCCCCTTCCAGAGCGGGGTCGACGCCCTGCTCGGCGAAGCCCTGGGCTCCTTCGCCGGCACCCCCGCCTACCGCACCGCCTGGGACGCGGCCAACCGCGCCGCCCACGCCGCCTTCGTCGAGGCACTCACCACCGGCCACGGAGACGCCGTCACCATCGACCTCGCGCCCGTCATCGCCCAGGTCAAGGGGGAACTCGTCGCCGACGGCGTGCCGTTCGCCGACCGCATCCCGGTGACCCACATATCCGTCAAGGTCATGGAGTACGACAACCTCGGCGCGCTCCGGAAGGGTTTCCGCATGCTCCAGATCGCCGGCGTCTGGCTCCCCGTGCTGACCGTGGTGCTGGCCGCGGCCGCCATCGCGGTCGCCGTCCGCCGCCGGCAGGCCGTGATGGCCACCGGGCTGGGACTCGCCGCCGGGGCCGCCCTGCTGTGGATCGCCGTGAGCGTCTGCCGCCGGATCACGCTGGACGATCTGCCGGCCGACATCGACCGGCAGGCCGCCGGAGCGGTGTACGACGCGCTCACCGCGTTCCTGCGCACCACCGCCTGGGTGGTGCTGGCGATCGGGCTCGCCGCCGCGCTCGGCGCCTGGCTGACGGGCCGACTGCGCCGCACCCCATAAGCTCGGAAGGTACCAACGTACGCAGAACGACGCAGAAGAGCCCAGAAGAACCGATTCGCGAGCGGCGGCACGGAAGCGGAATGAGCACCGAACGCACCGAACACATACCGTCCGGGCGAGACCGGCACCATCCGATGGCCCCGCCCGCCTGGCTGCTCAAAGGGCTGCGGCCGAGCAGCGCGCCGATCCCCTGGGCCGCCGTGGCGCGCGCGGCGGTCGCGCTGTCCGCCCCGCTCGCCGTCGGATTCGCCCTGGACGAGCCCGAGTACGGCGCGCTCGTGTCCATGGGCGCCCTGTCCGGGGTCATCAGCGACACCGCCGACGCCTACCGGATGCGGATCCTGAACATCGCCGTTCCGCAGCTCTTCGGCGCCGTGGGCGTGGCGGTGGGCACCCTGGTCTTCGGACACGGCTGGCTGGCCGTCGGCGTCCTCACCCTCGTCGCCCTGGTCTCCGGGATGATCTCCTCGATCGGCACGGTCGCCTCCGTCTCCGGGCTGCTGCTCCTGCTCAACGCCGTGATCGGCGCCGGGCTGCCGCTGCCGCAGCCCTGGTGGACGGCCCCCCTGCTGCTGAGCGCGGGCGGGCTGTTCGTGCTCGCGCTGTCCCTGCTGGGCTGGCCGCTGCGCGGCCGCCTGCCGGAGCGCACGGCCGTCGCCGCCACCTACCGGGCCCTGGCCGACTCCCTCGAGGCCGCGGGCGGACCCGGCCCCGTCTACGAGGAGCGCCGCCAGCAGGTCACCCAGTCCCTGAACCAGGCCTACGACCTGGTGCTGGGCCGACGTGCCCGGGTGCACGGGCGCAGCCCCTCGCTGGTGCGGATGCTGGCCCAGCTCAACGTGGTGATCCCGCTGGTGGAGGCCGCCCCCGCCGCACACCTGCGCGGCCGACCGCTGCCGCCCGAGATCCCGGCGGCCGTACGGGACCTGGCCGACGCCGTCGAAGAGGGCCGCACCGGAACCCCCGTACTCGAGCTGCCCGCACCGCACACCCCGGCCGAGCGGGCCGTCGACTCGGCCCTGCGGCACGCGGCGGCCATCGTGTACCTCCCCGAACCCGATCTGCACAACGTCGACGACCGGCTCGGCCGGCCGGCCGCCCTGCGGGTCCGGGCCCGGCGCGCGGTGCGCGACACCATGTTCTCCGAGGCCTCCTGGCGGTACGGACTGCGGCTCGCGCTGTGCATCGGGCTCGCGCAGTCGCTCGTCTCCGTGGTCGAGGTCGAGCGGTCCTACTGGGTCGCGCTGACCGTCACCTTCGTCCTCAAGCCCGACTTCGGCTCGGTGTTCTCGCGGGCCGTGCTGCGCGCGGTCGGCACCGCGGCCGGGCTGGTCGTCGCCGCCGCCGTGCTGGCCGAGGTGCCGCGGGGCTGGTGGGACGTGCCGGTGATGATGGTGCTCGCCGCGCTGATCCCCGCCTTCTCGGTCAAGGGGTACGCCTTCCAGACCGCCGCGATCACCCCGGTGATCCTGCTGCTCTCGGACCAGCTCAACCACGAGGGCTTCGACCTGATCCGGCCGCGCCTGCTGGACAGTCTGATCGGCTGCGCCATCGCCCTCGTCGCGGGCTACGTGCTGTGGCCGGAAAGCTGGCACACCCGGATCGGGGACCGGCTCGCCGACACCGTGGACGACGCCGCCCGGTACGTCGAGCGGGCCTTCGCGCCGGTCGCGGACGAGGCCGCGCTCGCGGCGGCACGCACCGCCCGCGTGCACGCCAGGCGGCGGATCTACCGGGACCTGTCTGGCGTGCGCAGCGAGTTCCAGCGGGCCCTGACCGAGCCCCCGCCGACAGGGGCCCGGGCCGCCGCCTGGTGGCCGCTCGTGGTGGCCGTCGAGCGCATCGTGGACGCGACCACCGCCGCCCGGGTCCGGGTCAACCACGGGGCGGAGCCGCCCGTGGCGGGCGAGGTGGAGGGGATCGTGCGGCAGCTGCGCGAACTGGCCGAGCGGGTGCGCAGCAGCACGACCCCGGTACGGGTCGACGCGGAGCCGGAGGGCGAGCAGTCGAGGGTCCTCGCCCCGGTCCACCAGGAGATCGCCGCGGCCCTCGCCATCGCCCACCCGGGGCGCTGACCCCAGGGCGTGTCCGGGACGGGTCCCCCGAACGGCCCATCGGCCGGGCCGCGGCCCACCCGGCGGGAGAGCATCGGTACATGCACCGCGCCCCGGTCGTGATGGTCCTCGCCGCCGTCCTGGCGGCCACCGCCGGGTGCGCCGACGTGGAGGGGCTGCACAGCCAGGGCGACCTCGGCACGGTGCACGCCCCGAAGACCCTGTGGAAGGACATCCGGCCCGCCCCGCCGGGCCCCGGCCAGCAGCCGGGGACGGCCGCCGTGGTGCCGGGGCTCCCCAAGGCGCCGGGGCCGAGCATGCGCGGCGTGGACGCGCTGGCCGTCGTACGCGCCGACATCACCGCCGCCACCGCACAGGACGGCGGGACCGGCAGGCTCGTCGATCCCCGGGCGGTGCAGCGGCTCGCGCTCTGCACACAGGCTGTGGACGGCGGCCCCGACTGCCCGGTGCGCCCCGGCGTGCTGCACGACCTGACGGGCAACGGCCGGGAGGAACTGATCACCGCCCTGGACATCGACGGCCGGCTCAGCGAACTGCGCGTCTACACCGTCCGGGACGACGGCTCCATAACCCGGGTGCTGTCCCGGCGGGCGGTGCTGGAGGGCGTGGAGGTGGCCGCCGAGCACCTCGCGGTGCGTGAGCCCACCTCGAACCCGAAGTACGTGGCCGTCTCCGACTACGAGTGGGACCCCAAGGCCGGGGTCATGAACCTTTCGCAGCTGACCCTCGACGAGTGCCCGGCCGTCACGGACGTGCCCCTGAGCGGGGACGGGTCGCGATGCGCGCGTTGAGCAGCCTGCGCTGGAAGATCGCCCTGACCACCACGGCAGTGTGCTGCATGGTCGCCGCCGCGCTCGGGATCCTGGTGCACAACGTGGTCGCCCGGCAGATCGTCGGGGAGGTCCGCACGAAGGCGGACGCGGAGCTGGACCACGCCCTCGGCCACTACGAGTACGGCACCTCCCACGGCGACGTGAACGTCGCCCTGGACCCGCCCGGCCTGCCGGAGCGGCTGCGCGAGCTGGTCGCGCGCGGGGACACCGGCAGCATGGTCGGCCACCGCGGCGACGAGCCGGTCATGTGGGCGGCCGCACCGGCCGACGAGCAAACCCTGGCGATCTGGATCCCGTACGGGAACACCCGCGACCGGCTGCGGGACATCGACACGGCGATCCTCGCCTCCGCGATCGTCGCGGCCGGTGTGGTCGCGCTGGCCGGTCTGTTCCTCGCCGACCGGATCAGCCGGCGGCTCGCGACCACGGCCGCCGTGGCCCGCCGGATCAGCGCCGGGGACCTGGACGCGCGGGTGGGTCTCCCGGCCGACGACGGTGGTGGGGGTGGGGACGACCGGCGGCCGGCCCGCTCCCGGGACGAGGTACGGGACGTGGCGCAGGCGCTGGACTCGATGGCCGGGTCACTCCAGGACCGGCTGGAGGCGGAGAAACGGTTCACCGCGGATGTGGCGCACGAACTGCGCACCCCGCTCACGGGCTCGCTCGCCGCGGCGGCGCTGCTGCCGGCGGGCCGCCCCAAGGAAATGATCAACGACCGGCTCAAGGCCCTGCACCTGCTCACCGAGGACCTGCTGGAGATCTCCCGGCTGGACTCGGGCGTCGAACGGGCCGAACTCGCCCGGGTGGAGCTGGGCCGGGCAATACGCCGGGCGGTCACCGGGAGCGGGCGGGACGCGACGGTACGGGTGGTCCGGGACGCGGTGGTGCTCACCGACCGGCGCCGCCTGGACCGGATCCTGGCCAACCTGCTGGTCAACTCCCACAAGCACGGCCGGCCGCCGGTCGAGGTGACCGTGGAGGGCCCGGTGGTGGCGGTCCGCGACCACGGCCCCGGATATCCGTCCGAGCTGATCGAGCAGGGCCCTCAGCGGTTCCGCACCGGAGACCCGGGGCGCGGCCGGGGCCACGGGCTGGGGCTGACGATCGTGGCCGGCCAGGCGGCCGTCCTGGAGATCGAGCTGACCTTCGCCAACGCGCCCGACGGGGGCGCGGTGACCACCCTCAGGCTGCCCGTCGGACGGCTGCCGGAAGCGAGTTGACCGGCCCGGGGGGATGCCGGCGTGCGACATCCCCTCGAGCCGGTCAGTCGAGCGTGCTCATCGGACGGCTCAGACGCCGATGTTCTTGCCGTCCTTGCGCCAGACCGAGACGACGGCCGGGCGGACGATCTTGCCGGGGCCGTCGGGCCACACCGACTGCGGCTTCTCGACGGACGCGCCGTCGATCTCGCCCGGGTGCTGGACGGACACCAGGACGCGCTTGTCCTGGATGAGCGGGCCGCAGGTCTCGGCGCCGCGCGGGACGGTCAGGAACTGCTTCAGCTCACCGCGGCGCTCACCGGAGGTCGCCACGCCGAACAGGCCGTCGTGCGAGCCGAGCTGGTTGCCGTCCGTGGAGATCCACAGGTTGCCGTGCGGGTCGAAGGCCACGTTGTCCGGGCAGGAGATCGGGCTGACCTTGTCCTTCGGGAAGCCCGCGAAGTACGTCGCCGGGTCGTTCGGGTCACCGGCGACCAGGAAGAGCCGCCAGGCGAAGCCGTCGCCGGCCGGGTTGTCGAAGTTCTCGGCGAGCTCCAGGATCTGGCCGTGCTTGTTCAGGTTGCGCGGGTTGGCCTCGGTCGCGCCTTCCTTGCCCGGCTTGCCGCGGTCGGTGTTGTTGGTCAGCGCGATGTAGACGCGGCCGGTGCGCGGGGAGGGCTCGACGTCCTCGGGGCGGTCCATCTTCGTGGCGCCCACCTTGTCGGCGGCCTGGCGCGTGAAGACGTACACCTCCTCGGCGGTCATGCCCTCGACGTGCGAGACGTTGCCCGTGGCGAGCTTGATCCAGACTCCGGTGCCGTCGAACTCGCCGTCGGCGGGGAGCTTGCCGGTGCCGTCGAGCTCGGCGGCCGGGGAGTCGCCGGTGAGCTTGGCGACGTAGAGGGTGCCCTCGTCGAGCAGCGTGAGGTTGTGCTCCTTCGCCGCGCGCGAGTCGCCCTTCTTCATCTGCTTCGACGAGACGAACTTGTAGAAGTAGTCGAAGCGCTCGTCGTCGCCCATGTAGACGACCGGGCGGCCGTCCTCGGTCAGGCGGGGCTGCGCGGCCTCGTGCTTGAAGCGGCCGAGCGCGGTGCGCTTGCGCGGGACGGAGTTCACGTCGTACGGGTCCAGCTCGACGACCCAGCCGAAGCGGTGCGACTCGTTGGGCTCCTGCGCCACGTCGAAGCGCTTGTCGAACAGCTCCCACTTGCGCTCGGTGGCGCCGGCGGTCACGCCGTAGCGCTTCAGGCGGGCGGCCGCGGTCGGGTCGGTGACCTGGCCGGCGTTGCCGAAGTACTGGTTGAAGTTCTCCTCGCCGTGGAGGGTGGTGCCCCACGGGGTGGTGCCGCCGGCGCAGTTGTTGAGGGTGCCGAGCACCTTGGTGCCGGTGGCGTCGACGGAGGTCTTCAGCAGGGCGCTGCCCGCGGCCGGGCCGGTCAGCTTGAACTCGCTGGTGGCGGTCAGGCGGCGGTTGAGCTGGTGGCGGGTGACCGCGGTCAGCTTGCCGCTGCGGTGGTCCTCCTGGACGACGACCACGGACAGGCCGTGCGCGGCCCAGGCGATCTCCACCTGCTCGCGGGTCGGCTTGGCCGGGTCGTAGCCCTTGAACATGAGGATCTCGTCCGTGTACTCGTGGTTGGCCACGAGGAGCTGCTGGCGCTCGTACTTGTCGCCGAGCGGGAGGAGGCTCAGGAAGTCGTTGTTGTAGCCGAACTGACCGGCCTGCGCGGCGGCGGTCTGCTTGTCGGCGTTGAAGCCCGGGGCACCCTTGAGGATCGGCTCGCCCCAGCGGATGACCACGTTCTGCTCGTGGCCCTCGGGGACGGTGACCTGGTCGGCGGTGTTCGGCGCGACGGGCTTGAAGCGCAGACCGCGGGCGGCCTCGCCGCTCTTGCCGGCGCCGGCGGCCTCGGCCTCACCGGCGGGGGCGGCGTTGGCGGACTGGCCCGGGCCGCTGAGGGCGATGGCGGTACCGGCGGCGGTGGCGACCGTCACGACGGCGGCGGTGCGCAGCATCGCGCGGCGGGAGTACGCGCGGGCTATGACATCGCCCGCGTACTCGTTGTCGCTGGTGTTGGGCACCTCGTGGAAGCATGCGTCGCCACAGCGGTAGCGGCAGGTGAGAGCGGAACGGCCGCTCCCATGCGGGTTGCCGATGAGCGGCAGGAGCTTGCGCACGAGTGTCCTCCGAGTAGCTGCGTGGGCGCCGACAACGTGTCGGAACAATCCAGCGGTGAGGCTAGGCCCGGGTTGCGCCGAAGCGGCGGCGCGGGGATGAACGATCGGTGAACCCGGCACGTCGGGGCGGAAGTTCGGACGCGGTGTGCGCGTGGCTGGGAGCCGGACGCCACGAAAGGTGCCCCTCCCGAAGATCCAGCCGGGCGGCCGATAACCTTACGTGTCCACTCTGGGCAGGGATCATCCGCGCAGCACGGACAAATGACGCACGCACTCATGCGAAAGGCCTGGCCCATGGGTATTCGGAGCTTGTTGCGCAAGGTGTTCGGACGGTCTGCGGAACCCGTTCCGGAGACTTCGGACGCCCCCTCGGCGAACCTCCCGAGCCAGTCGGAACGCACCCCCCTGGACGTGGCGGCCGAATTGGTGGCCGCGTCCTTCGACAACCCCACCGTTCCACCGCAGTCCGCACCGCGGGACCGCGAGCCTGGCACGGTCCTGACGGCTCCGGCCCCGGACCCGTCCCCGGTCGCGGACCCCACGGTCCCGGAGGCCCGCCGCCCGGTGCCTCCGGCGGTTCAGCCGGAGGCCGCCGAGCCGGTGCCTCCGGCGGTTGAGCAGGAAGCCGCCGAGCCGGTGGCCGAGGCTCCCGCGGAGCAGGCCGAAGCCGAAGCCGCTGCCCCGGCGGCGGAGCCGGAGGTCGTGCCGGAGGCGCAGCCCGAGGCCGAGCCGGTGGCCGCGGAGGCCGTCGTAGCGACGCCGGAGGCGGAGCCCGAGGCCGAGGTCGAGGCCGAGGTCGAGGCCGAGGTCAAGGTCGAGCCCCTGGCCGCGGAGGCAGAGGCCGCCGCGCCGGAGGCCGAGAACCAGCCCGAGGCCGAGGCCGAGGCCGAGGCCGAGCCCCTGGCCGCCGAAGCCGAGCCCGAGGCCGCCCCCGAGCCTGTGGCCGAGGCCGAGCCCGAGGCCGCCCCCGAGCCGGAGGCCGAGGTCGAGCCGCTGGCCGCCGAGGCCGAGGTCGACGTGCCCGAGGTCGAGGCCGAGGCCGAGGCCGAGACCGTCGGCGGGCCCGCGCACGCCGCGGCCGCGGTGCGCAAGCGGGCTCCCGGGGTCGCCGGGGCCTACAAGGCCGCCGGGCAGGTGCTCCGGGGCAAGGACAAGGCCGGGGCGCGCGCCAAGGTGTACCTCGTCCTGGACCGCTCCGGATCCATGCGCGGGTTCTACAAGGACGGCAGCGCCCAGTACCTCGCCGACCACGCGCTCGCCCTCGCCGCGCACCTCGACGACGAGGCCACGGTCCACACCGTGTTCTTCTCCACGGAGCTGGACGGCACCGCCGACCTGGCCCTCGACGGCCACGACGAGGCCTGGGTCGAGACCCGCCACGCCGAGCTCGGCCGGATGGGCCGCACCAGCTACCACGTCGCCGTCGAGGCCGTCCTCGAGCGCTACCAGAAGGACGGCGGCGAGGGCCCGGCCCTCGTCGTCTTCCAGACCGACGGCGCCCCGGACAACCGGCAGCCCGCCAAGGCCGCCCTGGCCGAGGCGGCCACCACCGCCCCCGGCATCCACTGGCAGTTCGTCGCGTTCGGCGACCACGACGCCAAGGCCTTCGACTTCCTGCGCAAGCTGGACGCCGAGAACGCCGGCTTCTTCCACGCCGGCCCCGCCCCGCGCGAACTGACCTCCGCCGCCCTCCTCAAGGGCATCCTCGAGCGGTTCTAGCGAGCAGCAGCTCGTACGGAAACGGCCGAAGGGCCCGGGATCATCGATCCCGGGCCCTTCGGCACATCCGGTCCTAGGACCGGTCCAACTACCGCGCGGCGTCCGGGTGGACGGCCTCGGTGACCGGCTTGGCGTCGGCCGCCTTCGTCTCCACCGGCTTGCGCAGCGCGATGTTCAGCTCGCGCAGACGGGACTCCTCCAGCACGGTCGGCGCACCCATCATCAGGTCCTGCGCGTTGCCGTTCAGCGGGAAGGCGATGGTCTCGCGGATGTTCGGCTCGTCGGCCAGCAGCATCACGATGCGGTCCACGCCCGGGGCGATGCCGCCGTGCGGCGGGGCGCCGAGACGGAAGGCGCGCAGCATGCCGGCGAACTCGCGCTCGACGGTCTCGGCCTCGTAGCCCGCGATCTCGAAGGCCTTCAGCATGACCTCGGGCTCGTGGTTGCGGATGGCGCCGGAGGACAGCTCGATGCCGTTGCAGACGATGTCGTACTGCCAGGCGAGGATGTCGAGCGGGTCCTTCTCCTCCAGGTCCTTCATGCCGCCCTGCGGCATGGAGAAGGGGTTGTGGGAGAAGTCGATCTTGCCGGTCTCCTCGTCCTTCTCGTACATCGGGAAGTCGACGATCCAGCAGAAGCGGAAGACGTTCTCCTCGAACTGGCCGGCGCGCTTGGCCGCCTCGACGCGGACCCCGGACATGATCTTGGAGACCTCGTCGAAGTCGCCCGCGCCGAAGAACACGGCGTGGCCGGGGACCAGGCCCAGGCGCTCGGTGAGGACCTTGACGTTCTCCTCGGTGAGGAACTTGGCGATCGGTCCGGTCAGGGCACCGTCCTCGCCGACGCGGACCCAGGCCAGGCCCTTGGCGCCCAGCGAGATCGCGTACTCGCCGAGGCCGTCGAAGAACTTGCGCGGCTGCGCGGCGGTGTCCGGGACGGCCAGCGCGCGCACGTGCTTGCCGGCGAACGCCTTGAACTCCGAGCCCTCGAACACGTCGGTGATGTCGACGAGCTCCAGCTTGGCGCGCAGGTCGGGCTTGTCGTTGCCGTACTTCAGCATCGACTCGCGGAACGGGATCCGCGGGAAGGGGGAGGTGACCTCGCGGCCCTTGCCGAACTCCGTGAAGATCTCGGTCATCAGGCGCTCGATCGGCTGGAAGACGTCCTCCTGCTCGACGAAGGACATCTCCACGTCGAGCTGGTAGAACTCGCCCGGCGAGCGGTCGGCGCGGGCGTCCTCGTCGCGGAAGCAGGGCGCGATCTGGAAGTACCGGTCGAAGCCGGAGATCATCAGCAGCTGCTTGAACTGCTGCGGGGCCTGCGGCAGGGCGTAGAACTTGCCCGGGTTCAGGCGGGACGGGACGACGAAGTCACGGGCGCCCTCGGGGGAGGTCGCGGTGAGGATCGGGGTCGCCATCTCGTTGAAGCCGAGGGCCACCATCTTGGAGCGGATGGAGGCGATCACGGCCGAGCGCAGCATGATGTTGCGGTGCATGCGCTCGCGGCGCAGGTCGAGGAAGCGGTACTCCAGGCGCCGCTCCTCGTTCACACCGTCGTCGGTGTTGATGGTGAAGGGCAGCGGGGCGGCCCCGCCGAGCACCTCGACGTCGGAGACCTCGATCTCGATCTCGCCGGTGGGCAGCTCGGGGTTGACGTTGTCCGCGCCACGCGAGACGACCTTGCCGTCGATGCGGACGACCGTCTCCTTGGTGACGCTGCTCAGCGCCTCGTTCGCGGCGGTGCCGGGACGGGCCACGAGCTGCGTGATGCCGTAGTGGTCACGCAGATCGATGAAGAGGATGCCGCCCAGGTCTCGACGGTTGTGCAGCCAGCCGCTCAGCCGGACGTCGGCGTTGACGTCAGAGGCGCGGAGCTCGCCGCAGGTGTGGGACCTGTACCGATGCATCAGTCATCCAGTTCTTCGCGATACCAGGGTGGATTCAACCCTCACAAGGTTACCGTCCGGGCGGGGGGCGGGTCGGGCACGCCCGCCGGGCCTGCCCGAACGCACCCGGTGCACCGGGTGAACAGGCACGTAAGACCGATGACCTGTAAAGATGACCGAGTGCGCACCGAGGATGTCCTGGCCGCCATCGCGACGGGTCTGTGGCGATGGGACAACGCCTCCGGGACGGTCACCCTCGACAGCGAGGCCGCCCGGCTCCTCGGGCTGCCCGCCGACCCGGTGGTGCTGCCGGAGGTCGCCGTACGGTCGCGGTTCCACCCGGTGGACTGGAACGAGATCAACGGCATCGTGACCCTGGCCGTCGCCGAGGGCACGCTCGCCGAGGCCCGGCTGCGGATCATGGACGAGGACGGCCGGGTCCTGCGGACCGTGCGCAGCCGCTCCAAACCGGTGGAGAACCGCGGCACCGACGGCCGCGTCGACTACGAGCTGATCGGCACCATCCAGGAGATCGCCGAGCCGCAGCCCGGCACCACCGCCGTGCACACCCCGATCACCGGCGACTGGCGGCGTTCCCGCGAGGCCTTCCTGCTGGACGCGGGGCGGGCGCTGGCCGAGGCCCGCTCCACCGCGGAGGTGCTGCGGGTCGCGGCCTCCCTGTCCATGCCCGGTTTCAGCCCGGACGGACTGGCGGTCTTCGGCGTGGCCGGCGACCGGCTGTCGATCATCGGGCACCACGGGCACGACGTCGGGGACGAGGCCCCCTTCGCGGACATGCGGCTGGATACGGACTACCCGGCCGCGGAGGTGGTCCGTACCGGCCGGGCGATCTACCTGCCCAGCCCGGAGGACTACAAGCGGCGCTTCCCGGCCACCTGGCCGCTCGCCCAGCGCTTCGGCCGGGTGTCCTGGGCCTTCCTGCCCCTGATCGTGGCCGGCCGCACCATGGGCGCCTGGATGGCCGCCTTCAAGCACCCGGTGTCCTTCTCCCCCGACGAACGCTCCGTCCTGACCACCGTGGCCCGGATGCTCGCGCAGGCCCTCCAGCGTGCCGGGGTGGCCGAATCCGAGCGGGAACTCACCACCGGCCTCCAGCGGTCGATGATGCCGCAGCTCGGCCCCGAGATCCCCGGCATGCGGATCGCCGCCCGGTACGTGCCGACCGGCGGCGGGCTCCAGGTCGGCGGGGACTGGTACGACATGATCCCGCTGCCCTCGGGACGGTTCGCGCTGGTCATCGGCGATGTCCAGGGCCATGACGTGCGCGCGGCCGGGCTGATGGGCCAGCTGCGGATCGCGGTGCGGGCGTACGCCTCGGAGGGCCACCGTCCGGACGCGGTGCTCTCCCGGGCCTCCCGCTTCCTCGCCGGGATCTGCTCCTCGCAGGAGTCCGACTCGGACGAGGACCCGGACTTCCAGAGCCCCCGGTTCGCGACCTGCCTGTACGTGGAGTGCGACCCGCGGACCGGCATGCTGGAGGTGGCCCGCGCCGGCCACCCCGAGCCCGCGATCCGGATGCCCGACGGCACCGTCCTGATGCGCCCCACCGCGGGCGGACTCCCCCTCGGCATCGTTCCCGACACCGACTACCCCACCAGCCGGTTCACCCTGGAACCCGGCGAGACGATGATGCTGTGCACCGACGGGCTGATCGAGACCGGCGGGCACGACCTGGACACCGGATGGGCGCGGCTGCGCGCGATCCTGGAGTCCGAGACGCACGGGTCGGAGTCGCTGGAGAAGCTCGCCGACCTGCTCGTCCAGGCCGTTCACGGGCCGTCCTCGCACCACACCACCGGCCCGCTGGCCGACCGCCGCGAGGACGACATAGCCGTGGTGCTCCTGTGCCGCGAGGGCGAGGGCTGCGGCTGCGGCGCCCCGCCGCTGCACCCGGTCCGCCCGGCCCGCCGCACGATGCTGACCGTGGCCCAGGCCGAACCGGAACGGATCGCGGGCGCCCGGCAGCAGATCCGGGAGCTGCTGCACGACTGGGCCGACGCCGAGCAGGTGGACTCGGCGGTGCTCGTGGTCTCCGAGATGGTGACGAACGTACTCACGCACACCGACGGCGACGCGCTGCTGGTCGCGGAGGCCGTGGGCGAGCTGGGCGAGCGCCGGCTGCGCATCGAGGTCGCGGACGGGAGCGACGAGCTCCCGCACAAGCGGCACCCGGGCGAGATGGCCTCCAGCGGCCGCGGGGTGCTGCTGATGGAGATGCTGGCCGACACCTGGGGCGTGGACCCGCGCGGTGAGGGCAAGTCCATCTGGTTCGAGCTCTACGAGCGGTCGAAGCCCGGAACCGATACCGACCTGCTGCTCTGACCCCCGGCCGGCGGACGGCAGCCGTGCTTGGATACAGCCGTGCCGACTCCGAGTCCGACTCCCGCTCCCCTGCTGCCCGAGCCCGTGCGGCGCCTCGTCGCCTGGTGCGCCGTCGTGCTCGTCGTGACCGCCGTACTCGCCGTCGTCGTATGGCTGTGCACCGTCTTCCGGGCGGTCGTCACGCCCGTACTGCTCGCCGTGCTCGGCACGGCCCTGCTCGGGCCGATGCACCGGCGGCTGGTCCGCATGAAGGTCAACCGCTCGCTCGCCGCGGCCCTCACCTGCCTCGCCGTGGTGGCCGTCGTCGGCGGGGCCTCGTACGTCGTCGTCCTCGCGCTCATCGAGACCGGCAACGAGATCGTCGACGCGCTCCGGCGGGCCGGCGCGAGCGTCGCGGAGCACTTCGGAGCGCTCGGCACCTCGCTCGAGGACGTCGCGAAGAACTCCAGGGACCTGATCGAAAAGTTCGGCGGCACGGCCGCCTCGGGCGTGGTCGCCGGGCTCAGCGTGGTGGGGACGATGATCGCGATGGCCCTGCTGGCGCTGGTGCTGATCTTCTTCTTCCTCCGCGACTCCCACCGGGCCGTGGGGACGCTGCGCTCGCTGGTCCCGAGCCGCTCGGGCGACCTGATCGAGGCGATGGGGCGGCGCGCCTTCGAGGCCGTCGAGGGCTTCATGCGCGGGACCACCTTCGTGGCCCTGGTCGACGCCGTGCTGATCGGCGTGGGTCTGCTGGTGCTCGACGTGCCGGGCGCGGTGGGCCTGGCCTCCCTGGTGTTCGTGACCGCCTACATCCCCTACCTCGGCGCGTTCCTCTCGGGCGCCGTGGCGGTCCTCGTCGCCCTCGCCGACCGGGGCTGGATCATCGGCCTGTGGGTGCTCGGGCTCGTGCTGGTGGTCCAGATGATCGAGGGGTACGTGCTCCAGCCCATGGTGCAGAGCCGGACGGTGCAGATGCACCCGGCCATGGTCATGGTGGCCATCACGGCGGGGGCGAGCGTCGCCGGGATCCTGGGGATGCTGCTCGCGGTCCCGCTGACCGCGGCCGCCTTCGGGATCATCTCGGAACTGCGGGCCCGGTACTCGGAAGCCGACGGTGCCGACGGACCCGGGGGCACCGAGGAGACCGAGGGTGTGGAGCGCGCCGGGTAACGAATATTTCCGGCCAACCCCGAAGCGGTCCCCGATCATCCGTTCGCGGAGAATCGGGGACCGTCGCATTTCCGGCGGGCGCTCTCCTGCGACTACGGGGAAATGGATCACCACGCCTGTGAACGTCCGTGCGGGCGGGGGAAGAAGAATTCCGGCCTCTCTCGGACCGGATCCCCGATATCCCCTGGCACGAGATAAATGTTCGTGCCATCGTCTCTCTCCGGACCGGGGGGATCCGAACGCTGGAATTCCTCTCGGGCTGCACATGGACGTGTCCGATCATCAAAGAGGAGACAGCGTGCGCAAGGCAGCAAAGCTCAGCGCGGTGGCGCTTTCCACCGTTGCGATCGTCATGGGGTCGGTCACCGCCGCCCACGCCGGCGACTACACCGAGGACGGGGTGCGGATCCGCGCCAACTCCACGACCTCGTCGGCGGTCAACGGCCTCGGCTACCGGAGCCACACCATCACGCCCATCTGCTACAAGTCGGGCACCGTCATCAACGGCAACAGGTGGTGGGACAAGCACCGCAACAACAACACCAACGTCACCGGGTACACCTCGATGACCCTGCTCACCAAGTGGGCCAAGAACCCCTGCTGATCAGGCGCCCGCGCGTACCCGGGGCCGGGACCGCTGGAATCGGTCCCGGCCCCGGGCGCGCCGGGCAGTGTACGGCCCCCGTCCCACCACGGAAAGGCTGATCGTGCTCCACGCGCGCCAACGGCTGCCCCTGCTGATCGCCGGCGCCGTCGCGGCCGCGGCGCTCAGCGCCTGCACCGCCGGCCCGGCGGGCCCGGAACAGGGCGGATCGGCCGGGCCCTCGGCCGAACCGCAGGTGACCGTCACCCCGCAGCCGGACCCCGCGAACGCCGCGCTCCCCCTCGACGCCTACTCCTTCGACAAGGCGCAGCAGAAGGTGATGGAGCAGGCGCAGGACATCCTCACGGAATCCTGTATGCGTCGCGTCGGATTCGCTTCGTTCAAGAATTCAAGTACCTACGCCAACACCACTTCCAAGCCGACCACCAGCGGAATCGGCCTGGTGGACGCGGAATCCGCGAAGAAATCCGGTTACCGGTCCGGCGCATTACCGGAACGCGGATCGGAGGCCGGCACAAAACGCGACCCGAACGAGACGGCCGCCCTCTTCGGACCGCAGGACGGGGCGCCGGCGCACCCCGGCGCCCCCGAAGGCGGCTGCTCGGGCGAGGCCACCCGCAAGCTCTATCCGAAGAGCAGCGAGAGCGGCACCAAACTGCTCGACGAACTCGTCCAGCAGGCCGGCGACCGGGCCCGGGGAGACAGCCGGATCACCGCGGGCATCACCCAGTGGAGCAGCTGCATGCGCGAGGCGGGCTTCCAGGTGAGCACCCCCTGGGAGCTCCAGCAGATGGAGGGCACCCGGTGGACCGGGCCGGTCACCTCCGAGGAGATCACCGCCGCCACCACGGACGTGTCCTGCAAGCAGCGGACCAAGCTCACCGACACCTGGACGGCCGTCCTCACGGCCTACCAGAACGGCCTGGTCGAACGCCACAAGGAGGGCCTGGACCAGGAGAAGAAGCGCCTGGGCGAGCAGGTCAGGTTCGCCCAGAAGGTCCTCCAGGACGGTTCCGCGTGAGGGCCCCGGCAGCCGTTCTGCCCGCGTCTCTGCTGGTCCTGGTACTGGCCCTGGCCACCGGGTGCACCGCGGCCGCCTCCGGCACCCCCGGGGCGGACGACTCGCCCCGCTCCTCGGCCGGGCCGCCGAGCGAGGACGTGACGCGGGCGTACGACACGTACTGGACCACCTGGCTCGCGGCGAACCGGACACCCGATCCACAGGATCCGGGCCTGGAACAGGTGGCCACCGGAAGCCAGTTGCGGGAGCTGCGCGACAACCTCGCCCAGTCGAAGGAGGCGGGGCAGGTTCTGCTCGGCGAGGTCGGCCACCGCGTCACCGGCATGGAGACCACCGGTGAGCACACCCGGGTGCTGATCGACTGCGTCGACCTGGACCGCTGGCTGATCCACGACTCCGCG
Organism: Streptomyces sp. NBC_01546; assembly: GCF_045208355.1. Classification (NCBI taxonomy): domain Bacteria; kingdom Bacillati; phylum Actinomycetota; class Actinomycetes; order Kitasatosporales; family Streptomycetaceae; genus Streptomyces; species Streptomyces sp. NBC_01546. The sequence goes on along the minus strand of NZ_CP109379.1, from coordinate 4,283,573 downwards.
ACCGGCCGGCCGGTCGACCAGCTGGAGGACAAGCCCTCCCAGCAGGGCGCCTTCACCATGATCCGCGAACGCGAGGGCGCCCCCTGGAAGGTCGGCTCCGTCGACGTAATCGGCGAGAACTGTTGAAACGAGAAGTGGGTTTCACGTGAAACATGAAGAACCCGACTCTCCCGGAGAGGCGGGCACGGCCGGTGCGGCCGACGCTGCCGGAGAGGCGGGCGCGCCGCCCTCGCTCGGCAGCCGCCGCCGCATCCTGATCTGGGTCGTCGCCGGCGCGGTCGTGCTCACCGGGGCCGGGGTCGTCGTCGCCACCACCATCCGCTCCCCCTCGCAGGTCGCCGCCGACGCCGCGCCGCCGCCCGCCTCCGTGCTCGCCGACCGGGTGGAACGGCGGGTGCTCACCTCGTCGGTGGTCGTACGCGGCACCGTGACCGCCGAGCAGACCCTGGCCGTCACGCCCGGCGCGGGCACGGGGGCCGCGGCGGGTGCGAAGCCCGTGGTCACCCGGGTCAACAAGCAGCCCGGTACGGCCGTGCAGGCCGGCGAGGTACTCCTGGAGGTCTCGGGGCGGCCCGTGTTCGCGCTGGCCGGCGCGCTGCCCGTGTACCGGGACCTGAAGCCCGGCGCCACCGGCAAGGACGTGGGCCAGCTCCAGCAGGGACTCAAGGCGCTGGGGCACCCCACCGGCGCGGACCCGGCCGGCACCTACGGCTCCGGGACGAAGGCGGCGGTCACCGCCTTCTACACCGCGCTCGGATACGCCCCGCGGCCCGCCGATCCGGCCGACGCGGAGAACGTACGGGCGGCCGAGGACGCGGCGGACGCGGCCGAGCGGCAGGTCACCACGACGAAGAACGCCCTGAAGAAGGCCAAGGAGGGCGGCGGCGACGCCTCGGAGGCCCAGCTGCAGCTCACCTTCGCCCAGCAGGACCTGGCCAAGGCCAAGTCCCGGCTGGACACGGCCCGGGCGGCGGCCGGCCCCATGGTCCCGGCCGACGAGCTGCTCTTCGTCAAGGGCTTCCCCGCGCGGGTGGACGCGGTGAAGGCATCGGTCGGCGAACCCGTCCCGGAGTCCCTGCTGAGCGTCTCGGCGGGCGCCCCCGTCATCCGGGCCTCCCTCCCGGCCCACCAGAAGGACCTCGTGAAACCGGGGATGAAGGTCCAGCTGCTGTCCGAGGCCACCGGCCTGAGCGCCACCGCCACGGTCGAATCGGTGGCCGCCGACCCCACCCCGGCGGCGGCCGGTACCGCCCCGACGGGCGGCGGCTCCGGCCAGGCGGCCCCCGACGCCCCGCAGAATCCCGGCGGTTACGCCCTGACGGTCAAACCCGACCAGGCCCTCGACGCCCAGCTCACCGGGCAGGGCGTACGGCTCACCGTGACCGCGGCCTCCTCGGGGGAGCCGGTGCTGATCGTGCCGCTGTCCGCCATCTCGGCGGGCGCGGACGGCCGGACCACCGTCACGGTGCTCGGCAAGGACCCGGGGGCCCAGGGGGACCGGCGCCGGGTCGAGGTCCGGGCCGGGATGTCCGCCGACGGGATGGTCCAGGTCGATCCGGTCGGCGGGGGCGCGCTGGCCGACGGCGACCGGGTGCTGGTCGCCCAGGCGAAGCCATGACCGGTGCCGGCCTCCCCCCGGTCGTCCGCTTCGAGGGCGTCGGGCTCACCTACCCCGGACCGCCGCCCGTCCACGCGCTGCGGCCCTGCGAACTGACCGTGGAGCGCGGCGAGTACGTCACGGTCGTCGGCCCCTCCGGCTCCGGGAAGTCGACCTTCCTGAACGTCGCCGGGCTCATCGACGCCCCGACCGGCGGCCGGTACCTGCTCGACGGCATCGACACCGGCGCCCTGCGCGACCGCGACCGGACCGCCCTGCGCGGTCAGCGCATCGGCTTCGTCTTCCAGTCCTTCCACCTCCTGCCGCACCGCAGCGCCCTGGAGAACGTGCTCCTCGCCATGGTCTACAACGGCGTCCCGCGGGCGGAGCGCGCCGGCCGGGCCCGTACCGCGCTCGACCGGGTCGGCCTCGGACACCGCACCGGCCATCTGCCGACCCGGATGTCCGGTGGTGAGCGCCAGCGCGTGGCCATCGCCCGCGCCCTGGTCGCCGGGCCGTCGCTGCTGCTGTGCGACGAGCCGACGGGAAACCTGGACACCGCCACGGCCGACTCCGTACTGGCCCTGCTGGACGAACTGCACGCCGACGGGCTGACCTTGCTGGTCATCACGCACGATCCGCGGGTGGCCGAGCGGGGCCGGCGGACCGTGTCCATCCGCGACGGGATGCTGGGCGAGGTCGTCCGCCGATGACAACAGCAAGGTGGAAACGGTGAGGTGGAAACGGTGAGGTGGAAAACGGTGAGGTGGAAAACGGTGAGGTGGAAACGGAAGGACACCGGCGCCGCGGCCGGCATCACGCCCTCCCGCCTCTCGCCGCGCGACCTGCTCGCCGAGGCACTCGCCGGGATGCTCCAGCGCCCCGCCCGCTCCGCCCTCACGGGCCTCGGCACGGTGCTGGGCGTGGGCACCTTCGTGGCGATCCTGGGCCTCACAGCCACCGCGTCCTCGCAGATCGACAGCCGGTTCAACGCCATGACGGCCACCGAGGTCGGGGTCGAGGACACGGCCGGCCGCGGCGATCCACAGCTCGCGCAGCAGGTGCCGAACGCCTTCCCCGCGGACGCCGACGCCCGCGCGGGAGCGCTGAACGGGGTCACGGCCGCCGGGGTGTTCTGGCCGGTCCCGCTCGGCCGCAGCACCGTACGGTCGGCCCCGGTGGCCGGGGCCACGGGCGAGCGGATCCCGGTGGTCGCCGCCTCCCCCGGAATGCTGCGCGCGGCCGGGCTGACCCTCGGCTCCGGACGGGGCTTCGACGACTTCCACGACGGGCGCGCCGAACAGGTGGCGGTGGTGGGCTCGGCGATGGCCGCCCGCCTGGGCATCACCACTCTGGAGAGCCGCCCGGCGGTGTTCATCGGCGACCACCCGTTCACCGTGATCGGCATCGCCACCGGCGCCGACCGCAAGGCGGACCTGCTGCTGTCGGTGGTGGTGCCCCGGCGGACCGCCGAGAAGCTGTGGGGGCCGCCGGACAATTCCCAGCGGGCCCGGATGCTGGTGGTGACCGAGCTGGGCGCGGCCCGCCAGGTGGCCGGGGAGCTGCCGCCCGCCCTGCGCCCGGACCATCCCGACTGGCTGGGGCCCGTACCGCCGCCCGATCCGCGGTCGCTGCGGTCGGGGGTGACCACCGACCTGGACCAGCTGTTCCTGCTGCTGGCGGCGATCTGCCTGGTCATCGGCGCGGTGGGGATCGCGAACACCACGCTGGTGGCGGTGCTGGAGCGGACCGGGGAGATCGGCCTGCGCCGGGCCCTCGGTGCGCGCGGCCGGCACATCATGGTCCAGTTCCTGGCCGAGTCCGCGGCCCAGGGCGCGGTGGGCGGCCTGGTCGGCACCTCGCTCGGCACGCTCACCGTGGTCGCGGTGTCGGCCCTGCGCGACTGGACCCCGGTGATGTCGCCGGCCACCGTCGCCGTGGCGCCGCTGATCGGACTGGTCACCGGGGTCCTGGCCGGGCTCTACCCGGCGTGGCGGGCCTCGCGTACCGAACCGGCCGAGGCCCTGCGCCGCTAGGAGGGGTGTCCTAGGAGTGCTGGTCCGCCGACTTGGTCCGCTCCCGGGCGGTGGTCGGGATGGTGCCCAGCCGCCCCGCCTGGAAGTCGTCGAAGGCCTGCTGGAGCTCGTGCTTGCTGTTCATGACGAACGGCCCGTAGTGCGCCATCGGCTCGCGGATCGGACGTCCGCCGAGGAGCACGATCTCCAGATCCGGAGCGTTGGAGTCCTGGGACTCGTCCGCCCGCACCGTGAGCGAGCCGCCCTCGCCGAAGACCGCCGTCTGCCCGGTGTGGACCGGCCGGCGGTCCTCGCCGACCGAGCCGCGCCCGGCCAGTACGTACGCCAGGGCGTTGAAGTCCTCGCGCCACGGCAGGGTGATCTGCGCGCCCGGGGTGACGGTCGCGTGGATCATCGTGATGGGGGTGTGGGTGATGCCCGGGCCGTCGTGACCGTCCAGCTCGCCGGCGATCACGCGGAGCAGGGCGCCGCCGTCCGGGGTGGTCAGCAGCTGGACCTGGCCGCCGCCGATGTCCTGGTAGCGCGGGGGCATCATCTTGTCGGAGGCCGGCAGGTTGACCCACAGCTGGAGGCCGTGGAAGAGGCCGCCGCTGACCACGAGGGACTCCGGCGGGGCCTCGATGTGCAGCAGGCCCGAACCGGCGGTCATCCACTGCGTGTCACCGCCGTTGATGACTCCGCCGCCGCCGTTGCTGTCCTGGTGGACGAAGGTTCCGTCGATCAGGTAGGTGACGGTCTCGAAGCCGCGGTGCGGGTGCCACGGGGTGCCCTTGGGCTCGCCCGGGGCGTACTCCACCTCGCCCATCTGGTCCATCATGATGAACGGGTCGAGGTACTGGTAGTTGATCCCCGCGAACGCGCGGCGCACCGGGAATCCCTCACCCTCGAACCCACCGGGAGCGGTGGTGACGGCCAGCACCTTGCGCGGGACGACCGCCTGCGGCTCGGCCACTCGCGGAAGCGTCAACGGGTTCTCAACAGTCACTGCGGGCATGGTCAGGACCTCCTTCTGCGTCGAGTTTAGTTGAAACTCGAACTTTCTGCCACACCCCACAGAACAGAGCGGCCCCCGGGGACATTCCCCCGGGGGCCGTGGACGAGAAAGCGCAGGTCAGCCGCCTGCGCAGCAAGGGCGGTCAGCCATACATGCGGCGCATCGCGAAGTCGACCATCTGCTCGACCGCCTTCGCGTCGAAGACCATCCGGTGGTCACCCTCCATGTCGAGGACGAATCCGTACCCGGTGGGCAGCAGGTCGATCACCTCCGCACCGGTGATCACGAAGTACTTGGACTCCTTGCCGGCGTACCGGCGCAGCTCCTTGAGCGTGGTGAACATCGGGATGACCGGCTGCTGGGTGTTGTGCAGCGCCAGGAAGCCCGGGGTCTCGCCGCGCGGGCAGTAGACCTTCGAGGTGGCGAAGATCTGCTGGAAGTCCTCCGCCGACAGCGATCCGGTGGTGAAGGCCCGTACCGCGTCGGCGAGCGACGGCGGCGAGGGCTCGGGGTAGAGCGGCTGCTCGCCGTACCCGCCGCCCATCTGCTGCGGGGCGGCGTACTGCTGCCCTGCGCTCACGTTCTGGTCGTAGCCGTACATGGAGCGAAGCCTACCGACCGGCCCCGGCCCCCAGAGACGCAATCGCGCCACGCTTGACCCTGGTCACAGTTGCCCGCCAAGGGTTGCGTCTTATTACCGGTGGGTAGCATCATGAGGTTACCGATTGGTATGTACGAGGAACCTGTCTTCCCGAGCCTTAACGGAGCCGTCGCCATGGGGCACTACAAGTCGAATCTCCGCGACATCGAGTTCAACCTCTTCGAGGTGCTCGGCCGCGACAAGCTGTACGGCACCGGTCCGTTCGAGGAGATGGACACCGAGACCGCCAAGAGCGTCCTGTCCGAGCTCACCCGCCTCGCGGAGAACGAGCTGGCCGCCTCCTTCGAGGACGCCGACCGCAACCCGCCGGTCTTCGACCCGGCCACCAACACCGCGCCGGTCCCGGCCTCCTTCAAGAAGAGCTACGAAGCCTTCATGGACTCCGAGTACTGGCGCCTGGGCCTGCCCGAGGAGATCGGCGGCACCACCTCGCCCCGTTCACTCATCTGGGCGTACGCGGAGCTGCTGCTCGGCTCGAACCCGGCCATCTGGATGTACTCCTCCGGCCCGGCGTTCGCCGGCATCCTCTTCGAAGAGGGCAACGAGGCGCAGAAGAAGGTCGCCGAGATCGCCGTCGAGAAGCGCTGGGGCTCCACCATGGTCCTCACCGAGCCGGACGCCGGCTCGGACGTGGGCGCCGGCCGCACCAAGGCGATCCAGCAGGCCGACGGCTCCTGGCACATCGAGGGCGTGAAGCGCTTCATCACGTCCGGTGAGCACGACATGGAGGAGAACATCCTCCACTACGTCCTCGCCCGCCCCGAGGGCCACGGCCCGGGCACCAAGGGCCTGTCGCTCTTCCTCGTCCCGAAGTTCCACTTCGACTGGGAGACCGGCGAGCTGGGCGAGCGCAACGGCGTCTACGCCACGAACGTCGAGCACAAGATGGGCCTCAAGGCCTCCAACACGTGCGAGATGACCTTCGGCGACCAGCACCCCGCCAAGGGCTGGCTGATCGGTGACAAGCACGACGGCATCCGCCAGATGTTCATGATCATCGAGTTCGCCCGGATGATGGTCGGCACGAAGGCCATCGCCACCCTCTCCACCGGCTACCTCAACGCGCTGGAGTACGCCAAGGAGCGCGTGCAGGGTCCGGACCTGGCCAACTTCATGGACAAGACGGCGCCCAAGGTCACCATCACGCACCACCCCGACGTGCGCCGCTCGCTCATGACGCAGAAGGCGTACGCCGAGGGCATGCGCGCCCTGGTGCTGTACACCGCCTCCGTCCAGGACGCGATCCAGCTGAAGCAGGCCGCGGGCGAGGACGCCGCTGCCGAGATCGGTCTGAACGACCTGCTCCTGCCGATCGTGAAGGGCTACGGCTCGGAGAAGTCCTACGAGCAGCTCGCCCAGTCGCTGCAGACCTTCGGCGGTTCCGGCTACCTGCAGGAATACCCGATCGAGCAGTACATCCGGGACGCCAAGATCGACACCCTCTACGAGGGCACCACGGCGATCCAGGGCCAGGACTTCTTCTTCCGGAAGATCGTCCGCGACCAGGGCGCCTCCCTGAACATCCTCTCCGAGACGATCAAGAAGTTCCTGGCCGAGGCCGTCGGCGGCGAGGAGCTGGCCGGCGCCCGCGACGCGCTCGCCAAGGCCGCCGTGGACCTCGAGGCCATCGTCGGCCAGATGATCGTCGACCTCACCGCCACCGGCGAGGACGTCAAGAACATCTACAAGGTGGGCCAGAACACCACCCGCCTGCTGATGGCCTCCGGCGACGTCGTCGTCGGATACCTGCTGCTCAAGGGTGCGGCCGTGGCCGCCGAGAAGCTCGCCACCGCCTCCGCCAAGGACGTGCCGTTCTACACCGGCAAGATCGCCGCCGCGAAGTTCTTCGCGTCGCAGGTCCTGCCCGGCGTCTCGGTCGCCCGCTCGCTCGCCGAGTCCGTCGACAACTCCCTGATGGAGCTCGACGAGGCCGCCTTCTAAGCGAGCTTCGCGCCCAGCGGCCGGGTCCCCCTCCACGGGGGCCCGGCCACTCGCTTACCTGCGCGTTCTTCCGTTGTCAGTCGTTCATGGGACGCTCATACGTATGAGTCCACAGGAGCAGCACAGCAGGGGGTACTCCGTCCCGACCGGGCGGCCGTACGCCCTCAAGGAGCTGCAGGCGAGCCTGGGAAGCCTCGGCGACCACCTCCGGGAGCTGTACGACGGCGCGCACCCCGCCGAGTACGACGGGATCGCCGACGCGCTGTACGTCGCCTTCCAGACCGCCGCCGGGCTGGCCCCCGCCAAGAGCTACACCGGCTGCCCGGAGCACCCCAACGGCGCCCTCGACCCCGAGGCCCCCGACGGCTGGGGCCGCTGCCTCATCTGCAACGACCGGCGCCGGCTCGGGCGGCGGCTGCAGGGCGGCCGGCCCGCCGGTCCCGCGCCCGCCGCGGAGCAGCGGCGCCTCGGCTACCCCGTGCCGGAGGGCCCGTACAGCCTCGAGACGCTGCGCTCGTACCTGCGCACCGTCGAGGACCAGCGCTTCCACCTCGGCCTGTCCTCGCCCGCGGAGGACTTCGTCCGGATCGCCGACGACCTCCACCGCGCCTTCATCGTCGCCCGCGAGCTGTCGCGGCCGCGCAACGCCTCCGGCTGCTCCGAGCACCCAGGGGCGCCCATCGACCCCGACGCACCCCCAGGTGAGGGCTGTATCTTCTGCGCCGGACGCAAAAGGCGCGCGCAGCGCTCCGCGCAGACCCCGGAGATGCTCCCGCGCATCCGCCGGGGCGAGCGCAGACAGCTGCACCGCCGATTCGAGCGTCCGCCGGGCTGAGAATTGACGGGACCGCAGATCACACACCTCGCGGTCCCCGACCTCTCGGCTATCAGCCGCAGTCCGGCCATGGCGAACACGACCGTCGTTAAGGTGAACCACATGAGCTCTCCCGCCCGCTTCGACCGCGGCCACACCGACGATCTGATGACCTTCCTGACGGCCAGTCCGTCGCCGTACCACGCCGTGGCCAACGCGGCCGAGCGGCTGGAAAAGGCAGGCTTCAGGCAGTTGTCGGAAACGGACGCCTGGGATGCGAGTACCGGGGGCAAGTTCGTGCTCCGCGGCGGCGCGCTCATCGCCTGGTTCGTCCCCGAGGGCGCGAGCGCCCACACTCCCTTCCGGATCATCGGCGCGCACACGGACTCCCCCAACCTGCGGGTCAAGCCCCTGCCGGACACCGGCTCCCAGGGCTGGCGGCAGATCGCCGTCGAGATCTACGGCGGGACCCTGCTCAACACCTGGCTCGACCGCGACCTGGGCCTGGCCGGGCGGCTGTCCCTGCGCGACGGCAGCGAGCGCCTGGTGAACGTGGACCGCGCGCTGCTGCGCGTGCCCCAACTGGCCGTGCACCTGGACCGGTCGGTGAACACCGACGGCCTCAAGCTCGACAAGCAGCGGCACATGCAGCCGATCTGGGGCCTGGGCGATGTGCAGGAGGGCGACCTGATCGCGTTCCTCGAGGAGGAAGAGGGCCTGGAACAGGGCTCGGTGGCCGGCTGGGACCTGATGGTCCACTCGATCGAGCCGCCCGCCTACCTCGGCCGCGACCGCGAACTGCTCGCCGGTCCCCGGATGGACAACCTGCTGTCGGTGCACGCGGGAATCGCGGCGCTGGCGGCCGCGTCCGCGGCGTCCAGCGCCGGAAAGCTGGAGCACATCCCGGTGCTGGCCGCCTTCGACCACGAGGAGAACGGCTCGCAGTCGGACACCGGCGCGGACGGACCGCTGCTGGGCAACGTGCTGGAACGTTCAGTCTTCTCGCGCGGCGGCTCGTACGAGGACCGCGCGAGAGCCTTCGCGGGAACCATCTGTCTGTCCTCGGACACCGGCCACGCCGTGCACCCCAACTACGCGGAGCGCCACGACCCTTCGCACCACCCCCGGGCCAACGGCGGTCCGATCCTGAAGGTCAACGTCAACCAGCGGTACGCGACGGACGGCAGCGGGCGCGCGGTGTTCGCGAGCGCGTGCGAGCGGGCCGGGGTGCCGTGGCAGACCTTCGTCTCCAACAACTCGATGCCGTGCGGCACGACGATCGGCCCGATCACCGCCGCCCGCCACGGCATCCAGACCGTCGACATCGGCGTCGCGATCCTGTCGATGCACAGCGCCCGCGAACTGTGCGGCGCGGACGACCCGTACCTCCTCGCCAACGCCCTGGTGGCCTTCCTGGAGGGCTGAGCCCCCAGGAAGGCCGGTCGTCAGAGGCGGGACGTCAAAGGCGGGACGTCACCCCTCGTCGTCCATCCCGGCGAGGACGAGGGGCAGGCGGGAGGCGCCGTCGGCGGTGACGCGGACGGGCACGCCCCAGTCCTGCTGGTGGACGTGGCAGGCCGGGTACTCGTTGGACGGGTCGTCGTCGCAGGACGCCGCCATCGCGGAGACGTGCAGCACGCCCTCGGTGACCTCCGGGTTCAGCGCGAGCTCCCGGAACAGGTCGGTCCCGGCGCCCTCGCCCGTCGCGAGCAGCTCGGGCGGGGTCGAGGAGACCAGCAGCCGGGTGGACGGCCCGTAGCGGGTGTCGAGCTTCTGCCCGCTCGGAGCCTGGAACACCACGTCGAGGCGGAGCGTGCCGGGCGCCACCTCGGTGGCGGCGCGCTGCGTCCGGTGGGCGACCGCGTCCACCCGTACCGCGTCCTCCGGAAGCCGCAGCCGGGTCAGCCGGTGCCGGGCGGACTCGACGACCACGATGTCCGCACCGCACAGCACGGCGTCGCTGGGCTCGCGCAGGTCGGTGGCGAGCGTCGAGACCTCGCCGGTGGCGGGGTCGTACCGGCGCAGCGCGTGGTTGTAGGTGTCGCACACCGCGACCGAGCCGTCGGGCAGCGCGGTGACCCCGAGCGGGTGCTGGAGCAAGGCCTGGCCGGCGTCCCCGTCCCGGTGCCCGAAGTCGAACAGCCCGGTGCCGACGGCGGTCGTGACGGCGTAGCCGGCATCGGTGGGGTGGACGTACCTCAGCGCGCTGGTCTCGGAGTCGGCGATCCAGAGCCGGTCCCCGGCCGCCGCGAGCCCGGAGGGCTGGGCGAACCAGGCCTCGTCGGCCGGCCCGTCGTGCAGGCCCTCGTTGGTCGTGCCCGCCGCGACCTGGACGGTGCCCGTCTGCGGGTCCCAGGTCCACAGCTGGTGGACACCGGCCATGGCGATCCAGACCTTGTCCTGCCACCAAGCCACGTCCCACGGCGAGGACAGGTCCACCTCGAGCGCGGGCCCCGAGGTGGGCGAGCCCTGCCACCACTGCCGGCCGGTGCCGGCGACGGTCTCGACGGACCCGGTGGCCGGGTCGAAGCGGCGCAGCGCGTGGTTGACGGTGTCGGCGACGACGACGCTCCCGTCGGGCAGCAGCGCCAGCCCCTGCGGCTCGCTGAAGCTCTCGGCGCTGAACCCGCGCTCGCCGCTCCCGATGCGCCGTACGACGCTCTCCGCGTCGGCGGCCAGCTCCACGAGCTGGTGCCGCGTCGAGTCCGACACCAGGAGGTTCCCGCTGGGCAGCACCAGCGCCTTCCCGGGGAACCGCAGATCGCTCGCCACCGGCTCGGGCGCCACGTACGGCCCGTCGCCGCGCCGCAGCGTCCCCTTGGCCTCGTGCTCGGCCTCCAGCTGCTCGACGAGCCGTTCAATGGCGTGCGCGTGCCCCTCACCGGCGTGCTGCGCGACGATGTACCCCTCGGGGTCGATCACCACGAGCGTGGGCCAGGCCCGCACGGCGTACTGCTTCCAGGTCGCGAGCTCCGGATCGTCCAGCACCGGGTGGTGCACCTCGTACCGCTCGACGGCATCGACGACGGCGGCGTGCTCGGCCTCGTGCACGAACTTCGGCGAGTGCACCCCGATGATCACGACGGTGTCGCGGTGCTTCTCCTCCAGCTCGCGCAGCTCGTCGAGGACGTGCAGGCAGTTGATGCAGCAGAAGGTCCAGAAATCCAGGATCACAATCCGCCCTCGCAGGTCAGCGAGGGTGTACGGCTTCCCACCGGTGTTCAGCCAGCCCCCCTCGCCGATCAGCTCGGGGGCACGGACACGGGCACGTCGGGGCGCGGGCGCGGGGGTGTGCGCCGGGGCGGCATCGTTCATGCTTCAAGCTTGCCATCCGCGCATGAACGCCCGGTCACGCCCGTACGAAGGAGCCCGGCCTAGTCGAAGAGGGCGCTCAGCCGGGGGAGGCGGGCCGTGGTCTCCTCGGTGTCGTCGAAGTCGAAGTCCCAGGACGGGTCCAGCGCCGGGTAGCTGATCGTGAAGGAGTCCGCCGGGAGTTCCCGGCCCGTGGCGGTCTCGTAGGCGGTCCAGGCGATGGAGAGGGCCTCCTCGTCGGACAGTTCCAGGCCCTCCCGGGCGGCCTCGCGCACCGCGGGGTGGGACGCCAGGGAGTCCGGGTCGGCCAGGGCCGCCTCGAAGGCCTCCTGCCCCTGGGTGAGCAGCCAGCCCCGGAAGTAGTCGAAGCCGTCGTCCGAGCAGCCGCCGTTGATCACGTAGGCCGCGGCCCAGAGGGGATTGCGGTAGGACTCCGCGAGCAGATCCCACAGCACCTGCTGGGCCGCGGCTATCTCCGCCTCCGGGAGGCGTGCGAGCAACACCGCCGCACGCTCCGCCACCAGGTCCTGCGCCGCCTCCGCGCGCGCCGTGTCGATCAGCTTCCAGAAGGTCTGCTTGTCCATGAACAGAGCCTCGCACCCGGGTCTGACATCAGGTGAGGAAGGAGTGGAGAGATCCCGTGAGTGATGTGATGAAGGCGTCCTGGACCGCGGGCGGGACGAGGTCCAGGGAGAGGTACGGGTTCAGGTCCTCCAGCTCGACCAGGAGCAGTTCGCCCGAGGGCGCGCGGCAGGCGTCCACCCGCTGGATGCCGTGGGAGAGGGTGTTCCACTCGATGAAGGTGCGGGCGAACGCCAGGTCCGCGTCGGTGGGTTCGTAGGTCACCAGCTCCCAGCGGCGGTCCGGGTCCGGGGCGTGGAGCGCGTACTGGAAGGCGTCGTCGACGAAGTAGAAGGACACCTCGTACGCGAAGTCGATGCGGGGCTGGATGAGGACCTCGCCGGCCGGGCCCGTGGGGGTGGCGGTGAAGGTGAGCCCGATGGAGTCCGCGCCCTGCTTGGGCTTGACCGCGTACTGCGGCACCTGGGGCAGTTCCGACAGCCGGGCCGGGTCGTCGACGGTCGGGATGACCGGGTACCCGGCGGCCGTGAGGTCGAGCAGGTACTGCTTGCCCGCCATGTCGCCGCGGCCCGTGAGCGGGTTGTAGACCGGGGTGCCGGAGGCGAACGCGGCGGCCCGGAAGGAGTCGTAGGCCTCCTGGTAGTGCAGGACCGGACCGCTGTTGCGGACGACCACGGCGTCGAAGCCGGGCAGCAGGCGTTCCGCGTCGCGCGGATGGCACAGGGCCAGCGGGAAGTGCTCGCGCAGCCGGGCGGTGAGGAATGTGTCCTCGTCGCCGTAGCGGCGGCCGCGCGCCGGGTACGCCAGGTCGGTCACGTAGAGCAGGGGCATGACGGCAACCTATCGCGGCCACGGATCAGTGCTGCCGGCCCGGGGACGAGGAGGAGGACCGGGGTGCGGGTGAGATCGTCAGGCCGGCGCCGCGTAGCAGTGCACGCGCACCGTCTGCTCCGGGCTCCACCGCTGCTCCACGGTGGCCAGGCGGCTCCAGCCCAGGCTTTCGTAGAGGGCTGCCGCCGCCGTGTCGGAGGCCAGGACGTCGAGCACGGGATGCAGCGAGCGTTCGCGCGCGTCCCGCGCGGCCCGCTCCAGCAGCAGGGCGCCGGTTCCCCGGCCGCGGGCCCCGGGCGAGACGAACAGCCGGCTGATCACCGCGGTGCGGTCGACGGGGACACCCGCGCGGCGGCTCCACAGGGCCGGCGCCGCGTCTCCCGCTCCGCTGCGGGACAGGCCGACGTGGCCGGTCACGCGGCCGCCGGATGCCGCCACCCAGGCGGCGAGCAGGGAGGGCGGGTCGAGCCACTGCGCGGGACGGTCGGGCCAGTTCACCGGGTAGCCGTCGTGCGCGTGGACGGCGGCGAGCACCCCGGCGCACGCGTCGAGGTCGGCGGGCTCGCGCCGCCGCAGGCCGTGGTCCGGCGCCGCGTCCCCGGTCACCGGGCGGCCGGGGTCCGGATCCCCAGCATGCGGTCCTTGAGGGCCGGGAACTGGGCGCGGGTGTCGGTGACCTTGTCCGGGTCGAGGTCGACCGTGAGGACGTCCTCGCCGGGTCCCGCCTCGGCCACGACCTCGCCCCAGGGGTCCACCACCAGGCTGTGCCCGGCCTGTTCGACGCCCGCGTGGGTGCCGGCCAGCCCGCACGCCAGGACGTACGACTGGTCCTCGACCGCCCGCGCCCGGCTGAGCAGGGTCCAGTGCGACCGGCGCCGCGCGGGCCATCCGGCGGCGACGACCATCGTGGTGGCCCCGGCGTCGACCAGGCCGCGGAACAGTTCGGGGAAGCGCAGGTCGTAGCAGGTGGCGATGCCGAGGGTCTGTTCCGGCAGCTCCACCGTGGTCAGGGAGTCGCCCGCCGCCATGAGCACCGCTTCGCCCTGGTCGAAGCCGAACCGGTGGATCTTGCGGTAGGTGGCGGCCAGCTCGCCCTCCGGGGAGAGCACGAGGGTGGTGTTGTAGAGCGAGCCGTCGCCCGCCCGCTCCACGACCGAGCCCGCGTGCAGCCAGACCCCGGCGTCGCGGGCGGCCTCGGACATGGCCGCGTAGGTCGGGCCGTCCAGCGGCTCCGCCTCGGTCTCGAACTGCTCGTACGCGAACGCCCCGACCGTCCACAGTTCGGGCAGCACGACGAGGTCGGAGCCTGCCTGCTCCCGTACGAGTTCGGCCGCGCGGGCACGCCGGGAATCAACCGACTCGCCCTCGTTCACCGCGATTTGAATCAGCGAGGCGCGCACATTACCACCGTCCTGGCATTCCAGCCTTCAACTCGGGCCTACGATCGTCACACGAAAGCACTGCCGGGGTGCTCACCGGCAGCGTAGTTTTGGAAACCGAGTCTGATGTCCAGAGCTTCCAGAACGCGCCACTGAACAGCACCGCGAGGGGTCCCGTTGACCGTCCATCCCAGCCTTCAGCCCTATGCCGACGCGTGGACGCACTCCATCGAGGCAATATCCGAGCTGGTCCTCCCGCTGACGGAGGGCGAGTGGAACCGGGCGACGCCGTGCCCCGGCTGGTCGGTCCGTGACGTCGTCTCGCACATCATCGGGATCGAATGCGAGCAGCTCGGAGACCCGCGGCCGATCCACACCGTGGCCCGGGACCTGCGGCACGTGGTGGACGAGTTCAGCCGGTACATGGAGGTGCAGGTCGACGTACGGCGGCACCACACCGCGCCGGAGATGACCTCGGAGCTCGAGTACACCGTCATCCGGCGGTCGCGGCAGCTGCGGAACGAGAAGCGGGATCCGGCCACGATGGTGCGGGGCCCGCTGGGCGACCAGGTGACGCTGGAGCAGGCGCTGCGGCTGCGGGCGTTCGACGTCTGGATCCACGAGCAGGACCTGCGGGCGGCGCTGGGCGTGCCGGGCAACTGGGACTCACCGGGTGCGTACGTGGCCCGGGACATCCTGCTCTCCGGGCTGCCGAAGGTGGTCGCGAAGCGGGCGGGCGCCCCGGCGAACTCGGCCGTGGTGATCGACGTGCACGGTGCGCTGGAGTTCATGCGGACGGTACGGGTCGACGCCGAGGGGCGGGGGACGGTCGACAAGGCCCCGTCGCTGGGGCCGGCCGTGACGCTCACGCTGGACTGGGAGACGTACGTCCGCCTCGCCGCGGGCCGGGTCCGCGCGCACACCGTCGCGGACCGGGTGAAGATCGAGGGCGACGCGCAGCTGGCCGAGGCCATCCTGGCGGCGTTCGCCGTGACGCCGTAATCGCCGGCCTGTGCCTGCGCGCAAGATCAACAAACTCTGCGCGCACGGCACACACCCGGTGGTCGCCCTTCCCTAGTCTCGACCTCGCTGCGCACGTTCGGGCGGGGTGGGACGGGGGTCCGCCCCGCCCGGGGCGCAGGTTTCAGCGCGGTGTTCCGGCCTTGAGCGCGGCCGCGCTGCGGAACTCGGTGGGACTGAGCCCGTAGGCCGCGCGGAAGGCGCGGCTGAAGGCCGGGGCGCTGGTGAAGCACCAGCGGGCCGCGATGTCGTGGACGGGCCGGCCGGCCAGCTCCGGGCGGGCCAGATCGGCGCGGGCGCGCTCCAGGCGACGGCGCCGGACGGCGGCCGAGACGCTCTCCCCCTCCTCGCCGAAGAGCATGTGCAGGCTCCGTACGGAGATGCCGTGCGCGGCGGCGATCAGGCCCGGGGTGAGCGCCGGGTCCCCGAGGTTGTGCTCGATGAAGGCGTCGATCCGTTCGCGCAGGGCCCGCGCGCGGGCCTCGGCGGGGAGTTCCCCGTAGGCGTCGAGGCGGTGGGCCAGGCAGGCGGCGGCCAGATCGACGGCCACCGAGCCCAGTCGGCGCAGCTCCTGCGGCTCGCATGCGGAGCCGTGCTCGCGGAGCGAGGCGATGAACCCGGCCAGGACGGCCGCCATGCCGCTGTCCGAGGCGATGCGCCGGCCGAGCAGCCGGTCGACCCGGCCCGACCGCAGGGGCAGGACGTCCTTCGGCAGATGGAGGATGACCGACCGGCTCGGGCCGTCCCCGGGGTGGGCGACGGTCTCCTGGGGACGCGAGGTGTCCCAGAGGATCATGTCGCCGACGCCGAACTCCTCGTCGCCGCCGCTATGGGACATCCACCACCGGCCCCCGGTGATCAGCGCCAGCTGGTACTGCTCCGGGTCCCCGCGCCGGATCAGGGCGGGCGTGCGGCGCGAGCTCAGGGGCGAGTGCGCGAAGGTGGACACCTGGGTGACGCCGAGGTCCAGCATCGCCGCCTCGGCCCGGAAGTCGGCGGACTCCTCGCTCTTGATGGCCGTCGGGATCAGGGCGGAGGCGACGAGTTCGTTGAACCACTCGAATCGGTCCGCCACCGGCACGGTGGCGGCGGACGCTCTGGTCCACATTCCGGCAGATCCCCCTACTGTGGCCCGCGCCCCGACGTCTCCGGAAGGGGACACTCACGAGCGGCCTGCTCCGGTTGCGGGGCCCGCGGCGCGGGGACCACGGCACGGCCTCCGGCGGCCTCGCGGGACAGGGCCCGGCCGCGCAGCCGGAGGATCTGCGTGACGCCGAGCGCCTCCAGGACGAGCACCGTCGAGAACGCGATGCGGTAGTTGTCGCCGGTGGCGTCCAGGAGGATACCCACCGCCAGCAGGGTGGTCATCGAGGCGATGAAGCCGCCCATGTTCGTGATCCCGGAGGCCGTGCCCTGGCGGTCCGCCGGGTTGGCCGGGCGGGCGAAGTCGAAGCCGATCATCGACGCCGGTCCGCAGGACCCCAGCACCAGGCACAGGGTGATCAGCAGCCACATCGGGGCCCGGTCGCCCGGGTAGACGAGGACCGCCGCCCAGAGCAGGGCCGTCAGGCCCACCGTGCCCAGGGCGAGGGGTATCCGCGAGGACTGGCGGCGGCCGACGATCTGGCCGTAGACGAGGCCCAGCGTCATGTTGGAGGCGACCACCAGCGTGAGCAGGCCGCCCGCGGTGGTCCGGGACAGGCCCTGCGCCTCGACCAGGAACGGCATGCCCCACAGCAGCAGGAAGACCATCGCCGGGAACTGCGTGGTGAAGTGCACCCACAGACCGAGCCGGGTGCCCGGTTCGCTCCAGGACTCGCGGATCTGGCGGCGGACGAAGCCCCCGCCGGCGCCCCGCGCGACCGGCGGCGCCGCGTCCCCCGCAGCGTGTCCCTCCGGATGGTCGCGCAGGAACAGCACCAGCGGGACCAGGACCACCAGCCCCGCCGCCGCGCTCCCCGCGAAGGCCGGCACCCAGCCGACCCCGTGCAGGACGGGCGCCAGCACCAGCGTGGAGACGAGGTTGCCCGCCATCCCGACCAGCCCCGCCAGCTGCGCCATCAGCGGCCCGCGCCGGGACGGGAACCACCGGGTGCCGAGCCGCAGCACCGAGATGAAGGTCATGGCGTCGCCGCAGCCCAGCAGGGCCCGGGCGGCCAGCGCCATCTCGTACGAGGGGGACAGCGCGAAGGCGAGCTGTCCGGTGGTGAAGAGGACGGCTCCGAGCGTCAGCACCTTCTTGGTGCCGAGCCGGTCCACCATCAGCCCCACCGGTATCTGCATCCCCGCGTACACCAGGAGCTGGAGCAGCGAGAAGGTCGCCAGCGCCGAGGCGTTGACGTGGAAGCGGTCGGCGGCGTCGAGTCCGGCCACGCCCAGGCTGGTACGGAAGATCACCGCCACGAAGTAGACGGCGACGCCGATGGACCAGACGGCGACGGCCTTCCGCCCGCCCGGAGGATCGAGGGCGCTCACCGGGCGTCCCCGCGCATCAGGGATCCGACCCGGCCCAGGTGCGCCCGTACGCACGCCGCCGCGCGGTCCGCGTCGCCCGCCCGCAGCGCCGTCAGGATCTCGCGGTGTTCGACGAGGTTCTGCGCGACCCGGTCCGGATGGGCGTGCATCACCGCGACGCCCATCCGCAGCTGCCGGTCGCGCAGTTGGTCGTAGAGCCGGGAGAGGATCTGGTTGCCGGCGTGCCGGACGATCTCGGCGTGGAAGCAGCGGTCCTCGACGGCGAAAGCCGCCAGGTCCCCGCTGTCCGCGTGCCGCTCCTGCGCGCGCAGCAGTTCCTCCAGCCGCCCGAGCAGCGCGGCCGGGGCCGGAACGGCCCGCCGTACGGTGAACTCCTCGACCAGCAGCCGGGTTTCGACGACATCCGCGATCTCCTGCGCCGACACGGCCAGGACCAGCGCGCCCTTCTTGGGGTAGAGCCGGATCAGCCCCTCGGTCTCCAGGCGCAGCAAGGCCTCGCGCACCGGCGTGCGGGAGACGCCCACGGCCTCGGCGACCTCGCCCTCGGTGAGGAGCGTGCCGCCTTCGTACCGGCGGTCGAGAACGCCCTGCTTGATGTGCCGGTAGACACGGTCGGCGGCGGGTGCGGGTGCTGACATGGGCACAGCATAGATACATGTTGTGTACAGCCGTGTCACGTCTCAGTATCCAAGACTGCATCGAAGGATGTACCGCGCTTTCGTCCACCCGCACGAGGTACGGAGCCCCGCGCGCCGGGACGCTGAAGTCATGGCCGACACCGACACCCTGACCACCGTCCCGGTGAACCCGACGACCGCCCGGCTCCCCCTCCTCGACGTACTGCGCGGCGCCGCCATCCTCGGCACGCTCATGACCAACGTCTGGATCTTCGCCTCCCCCGGCTCGGAGTGGAGCGTGCTCCAGGGCGGGTTCTCCTCCCCCGACCCTCTCGCCGACCCCTCCGCCGCGACAATCGCCGAGAGCGTCTTCCGCTTCCTCGCGGACGGCAAGTTCCTGGCGCTGCTGACGGTCCTGTTCGGGGTGGGCCTGGCCATCCAGTACGACTCCGCCGCCCGCCGCGGCGAGCCGTGGCCGGGCCGCTACCCGCGGCGCGCCGCCTTCCTCTTCGCCGAGGGCACCGTCCACTTCGTCCTCGTCTTCGCATGGGACGTGCTGATGGGGTACGCCGTCACCGCCCTCCTCGTCGCCTGGCTGCTCGCCCGCTCCGAGAAGGTCCGCCGGCGCGCGATGTGGGCGGCCGCCTCCGTGCACCTGACCCTGGTCTCCCTGGTGACCCTGGCGGCCGTCGCCCGGCCCGGCGACGGCACGCCGAAGGCGCCGGAGGCGGCCGCCGTCGAGCTGTACGCGCAAGGAGGCTACGGCGCCCAGATCGCCTTCCGGCTGGAGCACTTCCTCGCGCTGCGCATCGAGCCCGTCTTCTCCTTCGGCCTGCTGGTGTTCCTCTTCCTCCTCGGCGTCCGGCTGCACCGCGCGGGGGCCTTCGGCCCCACCGGCGCGGGCCGGCGCCTGCGGGCCCGGATGGCGGTCTGGGGCCTCGGCCTCGGACTGCCCCTGAACGCCGCGACCACCCTCGGCGGCGACGCCTTCTTCGTCCTGGGCCGCTACGGGATCGCGCCGCTCGTCGCCATCGGCTACATCGGCCTGATCGGCGTCGCCCTGGACCGGCTGTGGATCCCGCGGCCCGTCACCACCGCCCTCGGCTCGGTCGGCCGCACCGCCCTGACCTGCTACGTCACCCAGAACCTGCTGTGCATGCTGCTCTGCTACGGCTTCGGACTGGGCCTCGCCGGCCGGCTCGCCGGGACCGGCCCCTGGTGGGTGATGGGCCTGTGGGCGGCCGTCGGGCTCGCCCTGTCCGCCGGGTCGTGGCTGTGGCTGCGCCGCTTCGACCGGGGCCCGCTGGAATCCGTACAGCGGTGGGTGCTCAGGTGACCTCCACGTCCAGGACGAACTCGTCGTACGGGGCCTCGTCCGGGTAGGGCGGCCGGATCTGCGCGAACCGGATCCGGGCCCGGCCGCCGCCCGGGGGACGGCCCCGTACGACATACGTCCGCTCCACCGCCGCCCCCGGAGCCGGGAGCTCCTCCTCGGAGGCCGTCGGCGCCTCCGACACCGCCACCACGTCCGCGTCGCCGGTGATCTGCCAGGTCCACACGTACCCGCGCGCCCCGCGCCCGGTCAGCCGCAGCTCGTACGGCTCACCGGGGCTCAGCACGACGCTCCGTACCTCCACGCGCCTCGGTCCTCTCAGCCGGGGCCGATCACCGGCCCTTCGTGCCAGCCGGCACCGTCCCTCCAGTAGTGCTGGAGCAGGCGGTCGGTGCGCAGGACGATCACCTCCAGGTTGAACCCGAAACTGCCCTGGAGCATCCCGGTGACCGCCCGGACGTCGTGCCCGAAGACCGCGCTGCGGCTCCAGTCCGAGCCGCTCGCGTTGCCGCGCCACCAGTGCTCGACGCGCCCGCCGGCGACGGCCACGCACAGCTCGTAGTTCCCGGCGGTGTCCTCGTCCACCGCCCCGTACTGCCCCTCGATCAGGCAGGGCGCGGAGGCCGCCCCCTCGCCGAAGACCTCCCCGGCCCGCCAGACGAAGCCGCATCCGTCGTCGCGCCACCACAGCTGCATCCGGCCGTCGGCGCGGGCCGCGACGAGGTCGAGGCGGCGGGAGCGGGTCTGGACGAGGGCGGGGCCGTAGTGGGCGATGCCGGAGGCGAAACAGCCGCCGTCGTTCCAGGTCCAGGGGGCGCCGTTGATCCGCCACCAGTGGTTCAGGCGGCCGTCCGCGGTCCGCACGACCACCTCGAAGTTGCCTGGCTTGCCGTAATCGCTCTGGATGAACGCCGGGGTCGAGCCGACGGACGCGTCGCCCGGGCCGAACGCGCCGCCGTCGCGCCACACACCGGCGGACTGCTCGTAGTACCAGTGGCGCAGCCGGCCCCCGGTGGTCACGTGCAGGGACTCCATGTTCCGGTTGTAGGTGGAGCCGGTGAAGGCGGGCGGGCCCGAGGCGTCGTTCGCGAAGGTGCCCGCGCGGGCCCACCCGAAGGGGGCGTCGCCCTCGCGCCACCAGTGCTGGAGACGGCCCCCGCCGGCCCGCGCGAGCAGCTCGAAGTTGCGGTGGGCGCGGCCGTTGCCGCTCTCGTAGACGTTGCCGGTGTGCAGGCGGCGCTTGCTCCACGGGTCGATGTTGGTGTCGCGCAGGCCGCACTTGGCCCAGTAGTCGATGTTCACCTCGCCGTAGGCGATCCGGCCGTAGCCGCCGACGTGATAGCCCGTGCCCCAGGAGTTCTTGAACAGCCAGCAGCCGGCCGCGTCGTCGTACCCGACGATCAACACGCAGTGGCCGCCCGCGAGTCGGTCGCCGGTGCGGTGGTAGACCCCGGCGCCGAGGGCGAAGAAGTCGTCGTACACGTCGAAGCAGGCGGTCAGCGGGCCGACGGTGTCCAGCCAGACCTTCTGCTGCTCGACGTCGCCGAGGCGGACGTAGTCGGTGATCCGGACGGTCCGGCCCGAACGGTCCCAGCTGGGCGTGTACTCGGCGCGCCAGGCCTCGCGCCGGGCGGCGGGCAGGCCGGCGGGCGGGGTGCCGTACGGCCAGCAGTCCGGGTCGGCCAGCCCGCCGTTGGTCCTGATCCAGTCCAGGGCGGTCTCGGGGTTCGACCCCTGCCCGCAGGAAAACCTCAGCCCGTCGTGCACGTCTCCCTCGGAGCGCTCCGCCCACACGCAGTGCTCGATGCGGGCCATGGACTCCACCAGCCCGGCGGCGCCGAAGGCCCAGCAGGAACCGCACGGGTTCTGGTCCTTCACCTTGGTGATCCAGGACCGGCCCCAGCGGCTGCGCCAGTCGACGGCCGCGGGCCGGACACCCGCCCGGGTGCCGGGCAGCAGCCCGTGGGCGGCCCGCCGCCGGGTGAGGTGCGGATTGCCGCTCTCGCGCCCGATGAGTGCTCGCAGGTCGGCGGACCGTACCGCCTCGGCGGGGGTCAGGTTCCTCCCGGGCTCCAGACCGAGCGAGGGCCGCGGCACCGGCTCCTCGTCGGCCAGGTGCTCGAGGACCGACCACCGCGCCCCGCGCGCCGCGAGCCGTGCCCGCAACTCCCCCGCTGTCTGGACAGATTCCTCCGGCATGGCGGCCCCCCAGCTGCACCCGTTCGGATCCCCGACGTGGGAGCGTCTCCCCGCGCCCGAACCCCGTCAAGGGGGTCCGCACGGTCGCGCGGAGGCACACGGGGGCTCGCCGGCCGCCGGGCCGGTTTCCGTTACCGGAACCGTCCAGGGCGTCGCGGACCTGTCGGAGGCTCGGGTATGGGCCGAACTGGCGATCGATGGCTCCGGCTAGGGTTTCCGCATGGGGAACTGGACCGCTCCGAGCGCGATAGAACGAGAGCTGCACGAGACCAGGGCACGCGGCGACTGGGGCGCCTTCTTCGACGTCCTCGCCCTCACCGAACTCTTCATCCCCCAGTCCCGCGCCTACCAGGACGCGCATCCCGACCTGATCCGGCGTGAACGCACCTACTTCCCCCAGGTCGGCGCCGAGGCCTACGTCGCCTTCACGGCCGGCATGCTGCCCGTCCCGACCCCCGACCTGGTTTTCGAGAGCGAGTGCCTCGGCTGGTTCGTCGACGCCTTCCCGGCCACCGGTGGGCCCGCGTACCTGGCCGTCAACCCCGGCACCCCCTTCGAGGTCTTCCTCCCCGCCACCCCGGCCCACCGCGCCACATGGGCCTTCCACCACGGCCGGAAACCGCGCTCCACCGGCCTGGAGCGGCACAAGGTCCACGCCCTGCACCTCGGCGGGCCGCTGCACGGGCCCGTCGCCTTCGGGCTGGCCTGCGGAGCGCACCTGTCCGTGAACAACGGCATGTTCTGGAACGCCATCGGCTTTCACGGCCGCGGCTACAGCGCCGAGCGACGGAAGCTCAAGGAATGGTGGGGCATCACCAGCCGCGAGGAGTGGCTGGAGAGCACCGAGCAGCTGCTGACCGCCGACATGGTCAGCTCCGTATGGGAGTTCGCCCTCCGCGTCCGCCGCGCCCTCGAGAAGGAGTTCGCCGGGCCCGTGGACATCGAGCACTGGCGGCACGCCACCGCGTCCATCCTCCGGGCGAACGCCGACCGGGCCGCCGAGCCCCGGATCACCCCCGACGGCGTCACCATGGCCGAGCCGCGCCCGGCCGCCGAGGTCGAGGGCGAGATCGCGGGCATCCAGCGGGTCATCGGCCGCATCGCCCGCTACGAACAGCGCTTCCGGGCCGATGGGCTGCTCGCCGAGGGGAAGTACGTCCGGTCCGTCGAGGCCTGGGACTACGGCCGGGCCTCACAGATGGCCCGCTGGGGTCTCGGCGCCCGTTTCGGCAGCCTCGAGGAGACCGAGGACGCCGTCGTACGGGCCGGCCGGGCCTGCAAGCTCGCCTACCGCTCCTGGGAGGACCTGTCCGCCGGCTTCGTCCTCGGGCGCTGCCTGCACTTCGACGAGGAGGAGTTCGGGCACTGGTACGAGGAGATGGTCGCCACGCACCGCGCGCTGACGACCGATCCCGGCAGCCCGTGGCTCAACCTCCCCTGGACGTGACGAAGACGCATCCGGCTCGGCGCACTCCCGGCGGCCACCCCGTCACGGCATTTAGCCTCTCAGGCATGACTGTTGAGCTGAACGAGACCGTGCGCGGACTGCTGGACGCGCCGCACCCCGCCGTCCTGTCGACCATCAACCCCGACGGAAGTCCGCAGAGTTCCGTGGTCTGGGTGTCCCGCGAGGGCGCCGATCTGCTGATCTCCACCGAGCAGGGCCGTCGCAAGGAGCGCAACATCGTCCGCGACGGGCGGGTCGGCCTGACCGTCTTCGACCTGGCCAATCCCTTCCTCTACGCCGAGATCCGCGGCACGGCCACCGTCGCCGAGGACGCGGGCCGCGCGGTCGCCGTCCGCATCGCCGAGGAGTACCTCGGCCCGGGCGCCGGCAAGGAGTACCAGGACGCCCCGGCCGACAACGTCCGCGTGGTCGTCCGCATCACCCCGACCAAGGTCCTCGGCAACGCCGCCAAGGCCGGGAGCTAGAGGCAGGGCTGTCAGATCCGGCGCAGGGTCCGGTCGAAGAGGGCCATCACCCGGTCCACATCGGCCGGATCCCGCGCGCCTCGCTTGGGCAGTACGAAGACGCCGCGGGCGAGAACCCCTTGGCAGGGGAGCGTATCCCCAGCTCAGCGCGGTACGACAGGCTCCCGGTCAGGGCAGGTGCGGGCGGGCCGCCGACCACGCGTCGACCGCCTCCGCGAGCGGGTCGGCGTCCGGGAGGTGGGGGCGCACGAGGGTCATCCAGGCGATCAGCATCTTGATACGGCGCAGGTGCAGGATGTCCTCGGGCGGGAGGTCCCGCCAGATCCGGCCCCGCGCCGCCGCCTCCTGCGGGGTCAGGTCGATCAGCGCGAGCAGCTCCCGGCACAGGGCCGCCGGATCGCCGCCGCGTTCCGGGCCGAACTCCCGGATCAGGTAGCCCCGTACGGCGGCCAGTTCGGCCCCCCGGGCCAGACCGTCCGTGCCCTCGGCCTCCGCGCAGCGGTCGGTCGCGGCGAGCGCCACCCGGCCCCAGCGGAGCCGGATCCCGTCCGGCACCTGGTCGTCCCGCATCCACCCCACCGCCAGGGTGCGCAGCGTCCGCGGGTGGGGTTCGTCGCCCAGCGGCGGGCCGGTGGCCAGCCACTCCTCCAGCTCCTCCAGCGAGTGCCCGTCCGGCGGCACCGCGGTCAGCACCTGCCCCCGGCTGAGCAACGCGACCACCGCGCCGGTGAGATGGACCTTCGCGACGTGCCCGGCGTCGAAGAAGCCGACGGTGCGCCCGTACCGCTCGATGCGGCGCAGCCCGAGCCGTAGCTCCCCCACCGCGTAGACCTGGCCCGCCCGCGCCACCCCGCCGACGCAGCGGACCACGCACACGCCGCCCGTGACGTCGGCCTCCTCGACGGAGTACACCTGCAACTCGGCTATCGGCACGCCGGGAGGCTACCGGGTCCGCCCCGTCACCGTGCCGGGCCCTCCAGGACGAGGCGGATCTCCGTCACCTCGTAGCCGGCCCGGTCGAAGGCGGCCGCCATCGGGGCGTTCACGGTGTCGGTGGTCGCGGTGATGCGCTCCGCGCCCTCGGCCGCGTGGAAGCGGGTGATCTCGGCCAGGATCTCGTCGATCAGGCCCTGGCCGCGCTGCTCCGGTACGACGCCCAGGTAGCCGACGTTGCGGTGGTACGGGGTCGCGGAGGGGACGGCCAGGCCCGCGAGGGTGCCGTCGGGGAGTTCGGCGAGGCGCCACCACGAGCGCTCGCCGGGGCAGTCCCGGTAGAACTCGATGTCGTCGCGGGCCAGTTGCTCCGCATCCATCGACTGGAGCTCGGTCTGCGTGTGCAGATCGAGGCTGCCGGCCGACAGGCGCATGAACGCCTCCAGGAACTCCTCGTCCGTGCCCTCGCGGAAAACCAGCCGCCCGGAGGGCTCGGCCGGGCTCCCGGCGGCTGGGGTCCACTCGTAGCGCAGGCGCTCGATCTCGGTGGTCAGACCGCTCTCGTACGCGGCCTTCTGCCGCCAGGCGACCGCGTCGGCCATCGCCGGGTCGGTCCGCCAATCGCGGGGCAGCGAGAGGTTGTAGAGCGGGAGCCCGCCGAAGGCGGCGTGGCCGGCGGCGAGCAGCCCGGCGGCCAGTGCGGCCGGGTCGGCCACCGAGGCCCGCACCTGGAGGCAGTCGAGCGCGATGGGCTGCTCGCTGTCGGGGCGGCCCCACCACAGGGCGCGGGCCAGGACCTCCCCGTCCTCGTCCTCGGCGAACCAGATCCACTCGGGGCGGAACCGGTTCCCGGCGAGCTCCTCACGGATCCGCTCG
Organism: Streptomyces sp. NBC_01546; assembly: GCF_045208355.1. Taxonomy (NCBI): domain Bacteria; kingdom Bacillati; phylum Actinomycetota; class Actinomycetes; order Kitasatosporales; family Streptomycetaceae; genus Streptomyces; species Streptomyces sp. NBC_01546. Next base: position 4,258,041 of record NZ_CP109379.1, on the reverse strand, counting down.
GCGGTCAGGGCGGGGACGGGACCGTCGGCCGGATAGGCGACGGCGCGGTCCAGGTCGGCCGGGTCTGCGGTGGCAGGTCGAAAGCGCATCCGGCGATGATCACACTTGGTGACCGCGCTGGCCAGGGGTTTCCGTACCTGCCGCGTACCTGCCGCCTACCGGAAACGGCCGAAGGCCGGCCCCGTGTCGCGGGGCCGGCCTTCGGGATGTGCGTCGTCGCCCGTCACGCCCAGGTGATCAGGCGGCGGGGGTGTTCCAGGACCGCCGCGATGTCGGCCAGGAAGCGGGAGCCGAGCTCGCCGTCGATGAGACGGTGATCGAACGACAGGGCCAGGGTGGTGACCTGACGCGGCTTCACCTTGCCCTTGTGGACCCACGGCTGCAGCTTGATCGCTCCGACCGCGAGGATCGCGGACTCGCCCGGGTTCAGGATCGGCGTACCGGTGTCGACGCCGAAGACGCCGACGTTGGTGATGGTGATGGTGCCGTTCTGCATGTCCGCCGGGGAGGTCTTGCCCTCGCGGGCCGTGGCGACCAGCTCGGACAGACCCGTCGACAGCTCGCCGAGCGTCTTGGCGTGCGCGTCCTTGATGTTCGGGACGATCAGCCCGCGCGGGGTGGCCGCCGCGATGCCCAGGTTGACGTAGTGCTTGAGCACGATCTCCTGGGCCGCCTCGTCCCAGGACGCGTTGACGTCCGGGTTGCGGCGGATGGCCACCAGGACGGCCTTGGCGATGAGGAGCAGCGGGTTGATCCGCAGCCCCGCCAGGTCCGGGTCGTCCTTCAGCTCCTGGACCAGCTTCATCGTGCGGGTCACGTCGAGCGTGATGAACTCGGTGACGTGCGGCGCGGTGAAGGCGGAGGCGACCATGGCCTGGGCGGTGACCTTGCGGACGCCCTTGACCGGGATACGGGTCTCCCGTGCCGACGCCACCTCGGCTGCCGGGGCCTGAACCGCAGCCGGAGCCACCGCAGCCTGCACGGGGGCCGGGGCCGGCGCGGCCTGCGGGGTGATCGCCGCGGCGGCCGCCGCGTGGACGTCCTCCCGGGTCACGACCCCGCCGTCGCCGGTGGGCACCACCAGGGCCAGGTCGATGCCGAGGTCCTTGGCGAGCTTGCGCACCGGCGGCTTGGCCAGCGGCCGCTCACCGGCCGGCTGGGCCGGGACCGCGGGGAGCACCGGGGCGGCCGGAGCCGGAGCCGCGGGCCGCCGCGGCCACGGGAGCCGCCGTGCCGTTCTGCGCGGCCACGGCGGGCGCCGGAGCCTTGCGCGGGCGGCGCTTCGTGGAGGCGGTGGAGACTCCGTAGCCCACCAGGACGGGCTGGCGCGCCGCGGGGGCAGGCTCGGCCTCGGCCACGGCGGGGGCGACGGCCGGGGCCGCCTCCTGGACCGGGGCTTCGGCCGTCTCGACGGCGGCGGGCTCGCCGCCCTCCGTCTGCACCGAGATGATCACCTGGCCGACGTCGACCGTGGTGCCCTCCTCGAAGAGGAGCGCGTGCACGACACCGTCGAAGGGGATCGGCAGTTCCACGGCGGCCTTGGCCGTCTCGACCTCGCAGACGACCTGACCGTCGGTGACCGTGTCACCCGGCTGGACGTACCACTTGAGGATCTCGGCCTCGGTGAGGCCCTCGCCCACGTCGGGCATCTTGAATTCGCGGATGGTCATGAACGTGGCTCCTCAGTACGCCAGCGAGCGGTCGACGGCGTCGAGCACCCTGTCCAGGCCCGGCAGGTACTCGTCCTCCAGGCGGGCCGGCGGGTACGGGGCGTGGAAGCCGCCCACGCGCAGGACCGGCGCCTCCAGGTGGTAGAAGCACCGCTCCGTGATGCGAGCGGCGATCTCCGAGCCCATACCGAGGAAGGTCGGCGCCTCGTGGACGACCACGAGCCGGCGGGTCTTCTCCACCGAGGCCTGGATCCCGTCGAAGTCGACCGGGGACATCGACCGCATGTCGACGACCTCCACCGACTTGCCCTCCTCGGCGGCCGCGGCCGCCGCCTCCAGGCAGACCTTCACCATCGGACCGTAGGCGGCCAGGGTGATGTCGGAGCCCTCGCGCGCCACGCGCGCCTTGTGCAGCTGGTACGGGATGGCATCGACGTCCACCTCGCCCTTGTCCCAGTAGCGGCGCTTCGGCTCGAAGAAGATCACCGGGTCGTCGCTGAGGATCGCCTGCTGGAGCATCCAGTACGCGTCGCTCGCGTTGGACGGGGAGACCACCTTGAGGCCCGGCACGTGCGCGAAGAGCGCCTCGGGGGACTCGCTGTGGTGCTCGACCGCGCCGATGCCGCCCGCGTACGGGATGCGCACGACGACCGGCATCTTGATCTTGCCCAGGGCGCGCGCGTGCATCTTCGCGAGCTGCGTGACGATCTGGTCGTACGCCGGGAAGACGAACCCGTCGAACTGGATCTCGACGACCGGCCGGTAGCCGCGCAGCGCGAGGCCGATGGCGGTGCCGACGATGCCCGACTCGGCGAGCGGGGTGTCGATGACCCGCTCCTCGCCGAAGTCCTTCTGCAGCCCGTCGGTGATCCGGAAGACACCGCCCAGCTTGCCCACGTCCTCGCCCATGATCAGGACCTTCGGGTCCGTCTCCAGGGCCTTGCGCAGCGACTCGTTGAGCGCCTTCGCGATAGACATCTTCTCGATGGCCATGGTGGTCACTCCCCACCCTCGAAGGACGCGAGGTAGGCGGCGAACTGCGCGCGCTCCTCGTCGACGAGCGCGTGCCCGTCCGCGTAGACGTTCTCGAAGATCGCCATGGTGTCCGGGTCGGGCATGGCGCGTACGACCTCGCGCACCCGCTTGCCCAGCGCCTCGCTCTCCACTTCGAGCTCCGCGAAGAAGGCCTCGTCGGCGCCGCCGGTGGCGAGCAGGTGGGCCTTCAGGCGCAGGATCGGGTCCTTCGCCTCCCAGGCCGCCGTCTCCTCGTCCCGCCGGTACTTCGTCGGGTCGTCGGAGGTGGTGTGCGCGCCCATCCGGTACGTGAACGCCTCGACCAGGGTCGGGCCCTCGCCGCGGCGGGCCCGCTCCAGCGCCCAGCGGGTCACGGCCAGGCAGGCCAGCACGTCGTTGCCGTCCACGCGGACGCCCGGGAAGCCGAAGCCCTGCGCGCGCTGGTAGAGCGGCACGCGCATCTGGCGCTCGGTCGGCTCGGAGATCGCCCACTGGTTGTTCTGGCAGAAGAACACCACGGGCGAGTTGTAGACGGCCGAGAAGGTGAACGCCTCGGCGACGTCGCCCTGGCTGGACGCGCCGTCGCCGAAGTAGGCGATGACCGCGGAGTCCGCGCCGTCCTTGGCCACGCCCATCGCGTAACCGGTCGCGTGGAGCGTCTGCGAGCCGATGACGATCGTGTACAGGTGGAAGTTGTTGGTGTTCGGGTCCCAGCCACCGTGGTTCACACCGCGGAACATGCCGAGGAGGTTGGTCGGGTCGACGCCACGGCACCAGGCCACACCGTGCTCACGGTAGGTCGGGAAGACGTAGTCGTCGTCGCGCAGCGCCCGGCCGGAGCCGATCTGGGCGGCCTCCTGGCCGAGGAGCGAGGCCCACAGGCCCAGCTCGCCCTGGCGCTGCAGCGCGGTCGCCTCGCCGTCGAAACGGCGGGTCAGGACCATGTCGCGGTACAGCCCGCGCAGGTCCTCGGTGGTGATGTCGGCGACGAAGGGGGCGAACTCCGCGTTTTCCGCGTTGTCCACCCGGTCCCCTTCGGGCGTCAGCAGCTGTACGAGCTGAGGTTCGGCGTCCTGCGTCTGCGCGGTGGCAGCGGCGGGCTTGGCGGCGTTGGCCGCGCCTGCCGCCCGCTTGGTGCCGCTGCTGCGTCGCGGCTTGCGCGCGGCAGTGCTCTCCACGGTCACGTGTGCTCCTCCGTCGGTCCGGCACCCGGGTTCTCCGGGGTCCAGTGCGGCTCACCTGAACCTGTACCCGCGCACGGGGTGGGTGCGCGCTGCGTACGGGATTCAGGCGTGACAGGTGCCCCGGCGAGTGCCCTGCGCAATGCACGTTACCCAGTGCTTCGCATATCTGCGAAACCCCGTTTGACCTGGGATTTTGCTTGGATTTCCAAGTAAATCCGCCAACGCGGGAACAACCACTGGTCACAGCCTTGCAGGGGCCGGGAACAACGGCACGTTATCCCGGGTAACTCCGGCAGGGAAGGGGTGAGTGTGTGAAACTGACTTCGTGCGCGAAGACGGAAAAATCAAGGTATTCCTCCTGGACGACCACGAAGTGGTACGTCGGGGCGTCCATGAGCTCTTGTCGGTCGAAGAGGACATCGAGATCGTCGGCGAGGCCGGTACCGCCGCCGACGCCCTGGTCCGCATTCCCGCCACCCGCCCCGACGTCGCCGTCCTCGACGTCCGCCTTCCCGACGGCAGTGGTGTGGAGGTGTGCCGCGAGGTGCGCTCCCGGAACGAGGACATCAAGTGCCTGATGCTGACCTCGTTCGCCGACGACGAAGCCCTCTTCGACGCGATCATGGCCGGCGCCTCGGGCTACGTGCTGAAGGCGATCCGCGGCAATGAGCTGCTCAGCGCCGTACGGGACGTGGCGGCGGGCAGGTCGCTGCTGGACCCGGTGGCCACCGCACGGGTACTGGAGCGGCTTCGCGACGGCAAGAACGGCAAGGGCGACGACCGCCTCTCCCACCTCACCGACCAGGAGCGGAAGATCCTCGACCTGATCGGCGAGGGCCTGACCAACCGCGTCATCGGCGAGCGGCTGCACCTGGCCGAGAAGACGATCAAGAACTACGTGTCGAGCCTGCTCTCCAAGCTGGGCATGGAGCGCCGCTCGCAGGCCGCCGCCTACGTGGCCCGCCTGCAGGCCGAGAAGCGCAGCTGACCGTAGTCGGTTCTATTCGGGACCAACGTCCCCGATCATCGGGGCGGGATCCTCTTTTCCGACCGCCCGTCGGTACCGGAGAGTGGACGGCATGTCCCCAGAGGATCTCCACGCCATCGAACTGCTGCGCCGGGTGCCTTACGGCCGGGTGGCCACCAGCATGCGTGCGCTGCCCTTCCTCGCGCTCGCCCGCCACATCGTGGTGGACGGCAAGGTCGCCTTGAGAATGCACTCCGGCTTCGGCCACCACCAGGCGTGCAACGGCAGTGTGGTCGCCTACGGGGCCGACAACTTCAATTCCCGGGACCCGCGCCTGTGGTCCGTGCAGTTCACCGGAACCGCACGGACGGTCGAACCGACCAACGCCGAACTGGAACTTTTCGGACCCGGTCCGCATTTCGTCGACGGAGCGGTCTTCGACCCCGTCTACATGCGCATCGAACCGCAGTTCGTCACCGTGCACTCCCTCGCGGGGAATCCGGTCATGCAGTACCAGCACGCGCTCTGATACGTGAACGGGCCCGGCGGAATTGATTCCGCCGGGCCCGTTCACGTATCGGAGCGCGTCACTCGTCGAGGAGCCCGCCGCCGGTCTCCACGGGCTTCGACGGCGTGGAGGACGGGGTCTTCGACGGCGCGGAGGACGGGGACTTCGTCGCCGTGGACGCCGAACCCGACGGGGACGTCGAGGGGGACGTCGACGGCGTGAACGACGGGGTGGAGCTCGGCGTCCGGCTGCGGCTCGGCGTGAACGAGGGCTCGCTGTGCGAGGGGGTGTTGTCCGGGCTCGGCTGCGACGGCGTGTTCTCCGGGGTCTTGGACGTGCTCGGCTGGCCGGAGGAACTCGTGACGGGCGTCGACGGACCGTTGTCGTCCTTGCCCTTGTTGGCCACGCTGTTGACGGCGTACGCCACGCCGCCCGCCACCGCGATGACCGCGAGCACCGCGAACAGCCACATCTTCCAGCGGCTTGCGCCGCGGTCCTCGTAGCCGTCGTAGCCGCCGCCGTGGCCGTGGCCGCCCTGGCCGTTGCCGCCGCCCGGGAAGGCCGAGCCGTCGTCCGGGTTCAGCGGCGGCACCATCGGCCGCTGGAACTGCGAGGTCGAGGCGTTCGCGGGGTACTTCTGCTGCCCGCCGGTCCCGCCCACCGGCATGGCCGTGGTGGCCGCAGCCCCGCCCCGCCCGTGCGGCAGGGCCATGGTGACCGGGCCGGTGTTCCAGGTGCCGGTGTTCGGCCCCTGGTCGTGCAGCATCTGGAGCGCGTACTGGACCAGCCCGCGCATCTCCTCGGCGCTCTGGAACCGGTCGTCCGGGTCCTTGGCCAGCGACCGCATGACGAGCCCGTCGAGCTCCTGCGGGATCTGGGCGCCCTCCGGCAGCTGCGAGGGCGGGATCGGCGCGTCCTGCACGTGCTGGTAGACCACCGACAGCGGGGTCTCCCCGGTGAACGGGGGCCGCAGCGCGAGCAGTTCGTAGAGAAGGCAGCCGGTGGCGTACAGGTCGGAGCGGTGGTCCACGGCCTTGCCGAGGGCCTGCTCGGGCGACAGGTACTGGGGAGTGCCCATGACCATGCCGGTCTGGGTCATCGTCGACTGGACGCCGTGCAGGGCGCGGGCGATGCCGAAGTCCATCACCTTCACCGCACCGGTGTCCGTGATGATCACATTCGCCGGCTTGATGTCGCGGTGCACGATTCCGTGCTGGTGCGAGTACGCGAGCGCCTCGAGCACGCCCGAGGTGATGATGAGCGCCTGCTCGGGGCCCGGGGCCTCGGCGCTGATCAGCAGGTCGCGGATGGTGCGGCCCTCGACCAGCTCCATCACGATGTACGGGACGGTGTTCGGGCCGACCCGGTCCTCGCCCGAGTCGTACACGGCGACGACGGCATGGTGGTTGAGCCCGGCGACGGACTGCGCCTCGCGCGTGAAACGGGCCTTGGAAACCGGGTCTTCGGCCAGGTCGGCGCGGAGCAGCTTGACGGCCACGGTGCGGCCCAGACGCACGTCCTCGGCGGCGAACACCTCGGCCATGCCGCCACGGCCGAGCCGGTGGGTCAGCCGGTAACGGCCGTCTCCCACCAGGCCGCCGGCGCCCCAGTGCTCAGGACCGTCGGCCATCCCGGCGCCGTTTCCCTCGGGTTCGGGTGCCATCAGTCCTCGCCGTCGTCTCTCTCGGCCGCCGCTCAGCGGTGTCCTCTTCTTTGATGCTCCGATGAACGCTACAGCCTCGGAACCGGTCACCGTTCGGACAAGGCGCCCTGTGCCCGTGTGGTCACGGAACGGGCACCTGGCTTGACGTGTGCTTGCCCTCCGGCAGACTGGGCGCGACATGCGCTCAGCCAGAGGCGTAGGGACACATCCCGAGGGGAAGCAACAGTCATGAGCCAGGACGGCACTCAGGGCCAGTACGCGGGCGGCTCTCTGGCCGGTGGCCGTTACCAGCTAAGGGACTTGCTCGGTGCGGGAGGCATGGCCTCCGTGTACCTGGCGTACGACTCGGCGCTCGACCGGCAGGTCGCCATCAAGACCCTGCACAGCGACCTCGGCCGCGAGGCGTCGTTCCGCGAGCGCTTCCGCCGCGAGGCGCAGGCTGTTGCCAAACTGTCGCACACGAACATCGTCTCGGTATTCGATACCGGTGAAGGCGAGGTGACGTTCGGCACCGGCGCGGGCGACGGCTCGGTGATGCCGTACATCGTCATGGAGTACGTGGAGGGCCGGCCGCTCGGCTCGGTGCTCGACGCGGACATCCGGCAGCACGGGGCCATGCCGGCGGACAAGGCGCTGAAGGTGACGGCCGATGTGCTGGCCGCGCTGGAGACCAGCCACGAGATGGGCCTGGTCCACCGCGACATCAAGCCCGGCAACGTCATGGTGAACAAGCGCGGCGTGGTCAAGGTGATGGACTTCGGCATCGCCCGCGCCATGCAGTCGGGGGTCACCTCGATGACGCAGACCGGCATGGTCGTCGGCACCCCGCAGTACCTGTCGCCCGAGCAGGCGCTGGGGCGCGGGGTCGATGCCCGCTCCGACCTGTACTCGGTCGGCATCATGCTGTTCCAGCTGCTGACCGGGCGGATTCCGTTCGACGCCGACTCGCCGCTGGCCATCGCGTACGCCCACGTGCAGGAGGAGCCGGTCGCTCCGTCCTCCATCAACCGGTCGGTGACCCCGGCGATGGACGCGCTGGTCGCGCGGGCGCTGAAGAAGAACCCGAACGAGCGCTTCCCCACGGCCGCGGCCATGGGCGACGAGGTCGCGCGCGTGCTGGGCTCCGGGCAGACGGGGGCTCCGGTGATCATCCAGGGCGCCGCCACGGGCGGCAGCGGCGCGGGCGTGGCCTCGGCCGTGTTCCCGCCGGTGGACTCCGGGTTCCAGGCGCCGCCGCAGTCCGTGCAGCATCCGTACCAGGCGCCGCACACGCCGGTGCCGTCCCCGTACGCGCCGACGCCCGCCCCGCAGTCGCACGCGCAGGGCGGCTACGCCTACCCGCACACGCCCGCGCCGCAGCAGCAGTACGCGCCGCAGACCCCGCCGCCGTACACGATCTCCCCAGCGAGCACGTCGGTCCAGGCCGGGAGCGGCGACAAGCGGAACATGCCGGTGGTCGTGGGCGCGGTCGCGGTGGCCCTGCTGGCGGTCGGCGGTCTGATCGCCGCGATCTCGATGAACGGCGACGACGACAAGGGCAAGGACGGGGGGACCCCGGGAGCCTCGACGTCGGCATCCGGCTCCGCGAAGCCCGGGTTCAAGGGTCCGGACCTCACCCGCACGATCGACCCGAAGAAGTGCAAGGAGCCGACGAAGCACTACAGCGAAGCGGGGAAGTACCAGGCGCCGGACCTGCGCTACAAGAACCTGCTCTCCGTGAAGGAGTGCATCCAGGCCTCGGGCGGCAAGTACAAGATCGTCGAGAAGGACGAGGCCGTGTACGGCAAGGACATGGTGCTGGAGCAGAGCCCGCAGCCCGACGACAAGATCGACAAGGAGGGCACGGAGTACACGCTGACCGTGTCCACCGGCAACCCGGGCTAGTCCGACCCCAAGCACTGCGCGACACACCGGCATCCCGGGCACCTCGATGAGGAGCCCGGGATGCCGCTTTTGCCCCACTATGTAAATCTGAGCGAGACACCCCGGCTGCTCAGGACGGGAGGGGCACCCCGTGATCCAAGGCTTCCGTCCGCCGCGCTGGCTGACCTGTGCCGCGCTGGCCGCCGCCGCGCTCACCTCCACCGCTCCCGCACACGCCCGGGCTCTCGCACCGGCCCCCGGCGCCGCCGCGCCCGCCGCCCCCGCACCAGGCGTCTGGGGGCCCCGCCCAGCGGTAGCTGGGGGAGTACCGAAGCCCCTCGCGAGGGGCTGGCCGGCAGCGCCGCCGGGGCCGGACGGCCGCGGCCCGGGAGGCCCGTCACCGAGCCCGCCAACCCGGAGATGCTCGTGGCCTCCCGCCCCCTGCCCGTACGGCCGCATCCGCGCCCCGAGCCCCCCGAGCCGCCGCCGCGGGTCGCGCCGACCCCGCCCTCGGCGGTCACGGCCCTGGGCACCGAGCCGAACGAGCGGGCCGCCGACCTGGCCGCCCACATACTCCCGCTGGGCACTGGATTCGCCCTGATGGGACTGGGTCTGGGGTACATGGGCATGCGGCTGCGCAAGGGCCTGTAGCGGCGGCGTCCCCCTTCCGGCGTACGACCGGAGATGGTTGCCGGGAGTGAACATACTCGGTATACATACTCGGTATGTCGATCCGTCACGGGCTTCTCGCCCTGCTGGAACGGGGTCCTCGGTACGGCTCCCAGCTGCGCACCGAGTTCGAATCCCGCACCGGCTCCACCTGGCCGCTCAACGTCGGGCAGGTGTACACCACCCTCGCCCGCCTGGAACGCGACGGCCTGGTCGCCCCCGGCGGCGAGGACACCGCCGGGCACACGCTCTACGCCATCACCGACGACGGACGCGCCGAACTGCGCCAGTGGTACGAACGCCCCGTCGACCGCGCCAACCCGCCCCGCGACGAGCTGTCCATCAAGCTCGCCATGGCCGTGGGCTCCCCCGGCGTGGACATCCGCGCCGTCATCCAGTCCCAGCGGCACGCCACGATCAAGGCGATGCAGGACTACACCCGGCTCAAGGCCACGGCGCTCGCCGCGGTCGAGGGCGGGCAGTCCCGCGAACGCGACGACGTGGCCTGGCTGCTGGTGCTGGAACAGCTGATCTTCCAGACCGAGGCCGAGGCCCGCTGGCTCGACCACTGCGAAGCCCGGCTCGTCCGGCTCTCCCTGCCGGCCGACGGGAGAGCCGCCGAGCCCGCACCGCCCCAGGCCGCCACCGGAGCCGAACCAATCGCCCCGACCACCACCGACCGGCCCCGCACCGCCCGCACGCGGCGGAGCTGAACCACCGTCCCAGGGGGGACCCTTCATGCCCGACCAGCATCAGCCCCACCAGCCCGTACTGCAGTTGGACCAGCTCGTCCGCACGCACGGCAGCGGCGCCACCGAGGTGCACGCCCTGCGCGGCATCAACCTCTCCGTGTACCCGGGCGAACTCGTCGCCGTCATGGGCCCGTCCGGCTCCGGCAAGTCCACGCTGCTCACCCTGGCCGGCGGACTCGACACCCCGAGCAGCGGCCGGGTCGTCGTCGAAGGCACCGACATCACCACGGCGAGCCGCAAGCAGCTGGCCGCGCTGCGCCGCCGCAGCATCGGGTACGTCTTCCAGGACTACAACCTGATACCCGCCCTCACCGCGGCCGAGAACGTGGCCCTGCCCCGTGAACTCGACGGCGTCTCCGCCCGCAAGGCCCGGACCTCCGCCCTCGCCGCGCTGGAGGAGATGGGCCTGGGCGAGCTCGCCGACCGCTTCCCCGACGAGATGTCCGGCGGCCAGCAGCAGCGCGTGGCCATCGCCCGCGCCCTCGTCGGCGACCGCCGCCTGGTCCTCGCCGACGAACCCACCGGCGCCCTCGACTCCGAGACCGGCGAGTCCGTCCTCGCCCTGCTGCGCGCCCGCTGCGACGCGGGCGCGGCCGGGATCCTGGTCACCCACGAACCGCGGTTCGCGGCCTGGGCGGACCGCGTGGTCTTCCTGCGCGACGGCACCGTGGTCGACGAGACCCTGCGCAGCCGCGCCGACTCCCTCCTCTCGGGGCAGGCGGCCGGCCAGTGACCTTCTCGCTCCAAGGCCGGTACCACTCCTGGGTCGCGGCCCTGCGGATCGCCCGCCGCGACGCCTGGCGCGCCAAGGGCCGCAGCGCCCTCGTCCTGTCGATGATCGCCCTGCCCATCGTCGGGGTCAGCGCCGCCGACCTGACCTTCCGCAGCGGCGAGCTGACCGTGGAACAGCAACTGACCCGGAAGCTGGGCGGCGCCGACGCGCGGCTGGACTCCTCGCACATGGGCACGGCCATCTACCAGGAGCCGACGGGCCCCGGCTACGCGCCCGTCGGCGGCTACGACACCTACTCCCCCTCCAAGGGGGGCGAGGCCGACCCCGATTCGCTCACCAAGGCGGTCCCGCAGGGCGCGCAGTCCCTCAAGGACAGCCGCGCCTACGCCAAGATCCACACCGCCCACGGGGTGCTCGGCATCGACTTCCGCGAACTCGACGTGCGCAGCCCGCTGACGGCGGGCCTGATCACGATCGACCGCGGCCGGCTCCCCGAGGGCGCGGGCGAGGTCATCGCCACCAACGCCTTCCTCGAGCACTCCGGCCGGTTCGTCGGCTCCTCGGTCACCCCGCGCGGCGGCACCGCCTCGTACAAGATCGTCGGCGCCTACGAGCTGCCCTCCGACCTCGGGAAGGACGAGATCATCGCCCCGCCGGGGACCCTGATCGGCCCGCTCGACACGGCCCTGCAGGCTTCCGGTGCGAACGGCGTACGGGCCCAGGACTCCTACCTCGTCAAGGTCGGCGGCGACGGTTTCACGTGGAACATGGTCAAGGAGGCCAACACCAAGGGCGTGACCGTCCTCTCCAGAGCCGTCATGCTCGACCCGCCGGCCGACTCCGAGGTGCCGCTCTACCAGCAGCAGCCCAAGGAGCAGTTCGAACTCTCCGGCAGCACCCGGGCCACCGAACTGGCCGTGCTGGCCACCGTCGTCGGCCTCGCCATGCTGGAGATCTGCCTGCTCGCCGGACCGGCCTTCGCCGTGGGCGCCCGCCGCTCTCGCCGCCAGCTCGGACTGGTCGGGGCCAACGGCGGCGACCGGCGCCACATCCGCTCCATCGTGCTCTCTGGCGGCCTGGTCATCGGCGCGGCGGCAGCCGTCATCGGCACCGCCATCGGGGTGGCCCTCACGATCGGTCTGCGCCCGCTCCTGGAGGAGTTCCTCGGCAAGCGCTTCGGCGGCTTCGAGGTACGGCCGCTGGAACTGGCCGCCATCGCGCTGCTCGCCGTCGTGACCGGCCTGCTGTCCGCGATCGTCCCGGCGTTCACCGCGTCCCGGCAGACCGTGCTGGCCTCGCTGACCGGCCGCCGCGGGGTCCGCCGCGCCAACCGGATCCTGCCCGTCCTCGGCCTGCTCGCCGTCGCGGGCGGCGCCGCGATCGCCCTCGGCGGCGTTGCCTCGGGGATGGGATCCACCGTCGTGGCCGGCGGCAGCGCCATCGCCGAGCTCGGCATCGTCGCCCTCACCCCGGTCCTGGTCGGCCTCTGCGGGCGGCTGGGGCGGTGGCTGCCGCTGTCGCCGCGGCTCGCGCTGCGCGACGCCGTGCGCAACCGGGGGCGTACGGCACCGGCCGTGGCCGCCGTACTGGCAGCCGTCGCCGGCACCGTCGCGGTGGCCACCTACGAGCACAGCCGGGACCTGCAGAACCGGCACGAGTACGTCGCCTCCTACCCGTACGGCTCGGGCATGGTGACCGTCAACGACAACGCCGACCACAAGGACGTGCCCGCCGTACGCGAGGCGCTCGCCAAGGAGTTTCCGCTGGCCGTACGGGCGGACGTGGACCGGATCGTGGTGGGCAGGCCCGGCTGCGACGGCTACAGCACGGAGCAGGACTGCGGCCGGGCGGAGCTCATCACGCCCAAGGAGCAGCGCTGCCCGCTCTACGAGGCCCCCAACGGGCCGGCGTCCTTCACCACGGAACAGGCCCGGGAGCTGCGCAACGACTGGCGGTGCGTGGAAGCCCGGTTCGGCAAGGCGAACGCCACCGTCGTCGCCGACGAGAAACTGCTGACCGCACTGGCGGTCACCGACCCGGGTGCGGTCTCCGCCCTCAAGGCGGGCCGGGCGGTCTCCTTCGACAGGCGCAACGTCAAGGACGACAAGGTCACCATCCGCCTGATCACCGACGAGGAGAAGGCCCAGAGCACGGGGGCGCGCAACGAGGAGCCGCCGGGCGAGGACAAGGTCTTCGCCGCCTACCAGGTGCCCGAGGGCGTCTCGGGCTACGGCCTCAAGGTGGTGCTGCCGCCCGACACGGCCAAGAAGGCCGGGCTGACGACCGCGGCGTTCGGCTCGTACTTCACCCTCGACGGGACGGCCACGACGGAGCAGCGGCAGCGGCTGGACGGCACGTTCGACCAGATCGGGGTGGACGCCGGCGTGGAGATCGAGGTGGGCTACCAGGGCAACAACGACCTCGTCCTGCTCATCCTGACCGTCTTCGCGGGCCTGGTCACCATCGGCGCGGCCGGTATCGCCACCGGGCTCGCCCAGGCCGACGCCGAGGCCGATCTGAAGACCCTGGCGGCGGTCGGCGCGGCCCCGCGGGTCCGGCGGACGCTCAGCGGCTTCCAGTGCGCGGTCGTGGCCCTGATGGGGGTCGTGCTGGGCTCGGCAGCCGGGGTGCTGCCCGCGGTGGGCCTGCGGCTCCTCGAGCGGCGGGATCTGGAGCGCCTCTACGAGAACGGCATCGCCATGGGTCACGTCGGCTCCGAGGGCCCCGGGGCGTACGTCCCGATCGCCGTGCCGTGGGAGACCCTGGGCGCGCTGATCGTGCTCGTGCCGCTGGGCGCGGGACTGCTCGCGGCGCTGGTGACCCGCTCGGGCGGGGCGCTCGCGCGACGCGCCGCCGGATAGCACACGCGGAGTGACACAGTGCCTCCGTACAGGGTGGATCACGCCTGTACGGGGGCACACCGTGTGAGTACGCAGGTGTGCGAGAGAATGACGGCATGGAGATGCCGAGGAGTGAACGGTCGCAGGACAGCCCCCCGCACGGCCTGATCGTGGGGCAGGACGGGATGCCGGTCGGCGGCGCCGATGACGAGTCGCGCGAGGTCCCGGTGACGGAGATGGTCGAACAGCCCGCCAAGGTCATGCGGATTGGCAGCATGATCAAGCAACTCCTGGAAGAGGTACGCGCCGCGCCTCTCGACGAGGCGAGCCGGGTCCGGCTCAAGGACATCCATGCCGCCTCGGTGAAGGAGCTGGAGGACGGTCTGGCCCCGGAGCTCGTGGAGGAACTGGAGCGCCTGTCCCTCCCGTTCACCGAGGAGGCCATCCCCTCGGAAGCCGAACTGCGCATTGCCCAGGCGCAGTTGGTGGGCTGGCTGGAGGGCCTCTTCCACGGCATCCAGACGGCCCTGTTCGCGCAGCAGATGGCGGCGCGGGCCCAGCTCGAACAGATGCGCCGCGCACTCCCGCCGGGCGCTTCCCACGACGACGAAGACGACGGCCACCACGGAGCGGTCCGCTCGGGCCCGTACCTCTAGCCACTGAACCCGGCGGGGCTGGACGATTCCAGCCCCGCCTGGGGGTCCCCCCGGACGGAGTCTGGGGGAGTTTGAGGCGTGGGGTCTGGGGCGGAGCCCCGGGTCTTGAACGCCGGCGGGCAGACGAGCCGCAGGTAAGCAGGGCTCCCCGCCATGGACATGGCCACGCATACTCTGGGGCATGAGCTACGACGCCATCGTGCTGGCCGGCGGCGCCGCGCAGCGACTCGGCGGGGCCGACAAGCCCGCGCTGAGCGTCGGCGGCCGCCCCCTCCTCGACCGCGTCCTCGACGCGTGCACCGACGCCCGGACCACCATCGTGGTCGGCGGCCGCCGCCCCACCGCCCGCCCGGTCCAGTGGACCCTCGAGGATCCCCCCGGCGGCGGACCCGTGGCCGCGCTGGACGCCGGACTGCGGCGGACCACCGCCGAGCTGGTCCTCGTCCTCTCCGCGGACCTGCCCTTCCTGGACCGCGAGACCGTACGGGCCCTGCTGACCGCGCCCGGCGGACACGAGGGCGCCCTGCTGCGCGACCAGGACGGCCGGGACCAGCCGCTCATCGCGGTCTACCGCGGCGAGCCGCTCCGCCGCGAGCTGGCCCTCCTCGCCACCGAACACGGCAGCCTCGCCGGGCTCCCGCTGCGCGCCCTCACCGCCGAACTCGACCTCACTCGCGTCGCGGCACCGCCGTTCGCCTCCTTCGACTGCGACACCTGGGACGATCTCGCCGCCGCCCGCGCCCGGATCAGGGAGCATGGAACCGTGCTGGACCAATGGATCACCGCCGTCAAGAGCGAGCTGGGCATCGACCTCCCCGTCGACGTCAAGGCCCTGCTCGACCTCGCCCGTGACGCCGCCCACGGCGTCGACCGCCCCGCCGCACCGCTGACCACCTTCCTGGTCGGCTACGCGGCGGCGCGGGCCGAGGCAGCCGGGGCCGACCCCGCCCAGGCCGTCGCCGAGGCCTCCCGCAAGGCCGCCGACCTGGCGCTGCGCTGGGCGGCCGAGGCGAACGCCGCCGACTCCCCCGCCGCATCCCAAGAGAACGGCTCCGGATGACCCCCGCCAACCCCGCCGACCAGGCCCTCGACGAGGCCCTGGCCCTGGTCAGCCGCACCCCGGACGGGGGCGGCGGCGCCGGCGGCGTCCACCGCGCCTGCCCCTGGCCGCGGGCCCGGGACACGGCTGCCCGCGCCGGTGACGGAGTGCGGGCCCGCACCCGCCAGGTCCCCCTCGCGGACGCCCTCGGCGAGGTGCTGGCCACGCCCCTGGACGCCCTGACCGACCTGCCGTCCTTCGACACCTCCGCCATGGACGGCTGGGCCGTCGCCGGTCCCGGCCCGTGGAGCGTCCGCGCCGGCGGCGGGGTGCTGGCCGGCTCCGAGCGGCCCGACCCCCTCGCGGACGGCGAGGCCGTACGGATCGCCACCGGCGCCCGGATCCCCGCAGACACCACCGCCGTCATCCGCAGCGAGCACTGCCGCGAGAGCGGCGCCCAGCTCTTCGCCGACCGGCCCGTCCTCACGGGCCAGGACATCCGCCCGCGCGGCCAGGAGTGCCGCTCCGGCGACCTGCTGCTGCCCGCCGGATCCCTGGTCACCCCCGCCGTGCTGGGCCTCGCCGCAGCCGCCGGGTACGACGGGCTGACCACCCGGCCCCGCCCCCGCGTGGAGATCCTGGTGCTCGGCGACGAGCTCCTCACCGAAGGCCGCCCGCGCGACGGGCTGATCCGGGACGCGCTGAGCCCCATGCTCGGCCCCTGGCTCACCCGGCTCGGCGCCGAGGTCATCGGCACGCGGCGGCTCGGCGACGACCCCGCCGGGGCCGAAGCCCTCCTCAAGGCCGTCACCACCTCCTCCGCCGACGTCGTCGTCACCACCGGCGGCACCGCCTCCGGGCCGGTCGACCACGTCCACCCCGTGCTGCGCCGGGCCGACGCCGAACTCCTGATCGACGGCGTCGCCGTACGCCCCGGCCACCCGATGCTGCTGGCCAGGATCGGGAACCGGGCCGACGGCCGGCACCTGGTCGGGCTGCCCGGGAACCCCCTCGCCGCTGTCTCCGGGCTGCTGACGCTGGCCGAACCGCTGCTGCGCGCCCTCGCCGGCCGCCGCCCGCGCCCCCGCTACACGGCGACGGTCCAGGGCGACGTTCCGGGCCACCCGCACGACACCCGGCTGGTCCCGGTCCTGCTGAGCGGCGAGCACGCCCAGCCGCTGCGCTTCAACGGTCCCGCGATGCTGCGCGGCGTGGCCGCCGCCGACGCGCTGGCCGTCGTACCGCCGCACGGCGCGCGGTCCGGGCAGGAGCTGGAGATCCTCGATCTGCCCTGGGCCTCCGGAGGATGTTTCACGTGAAACTGCACGGCCACGACGCCATGGCCCGGGGAGCCGACGAGAAGCTCGTCTCCCGGCGCATCAAGCTGCCCAAACGGATCGTCGAGCAGCCCCTGCGGCAGGTCACCAAACGCCTGTTGATGGCCCTCTTCGTGCTCTTCCTCACGGTCCTCATCGTGTGGCTCGACCGCGACGGCTACCACGACAACGCCAACGAGCAGGTCGATCTCCTCGACTGCTTCTACTACGCCACCGTGACTCTGTCGACGACCGGCTACGGCGACATCGTCCCGTACAGCGACAGCGCGCGACTGATCAACATCCTGCTGATCACCCCGCTGCGCGTGCTGTTCCTGATCATCCTGGTCGGTACCACCCTGGAAGTCCTCACGGAGCGGACGAGGGAAGAGTGGCGGCTGAGCCGCTGGAGGAAGAACTTGCGTGAGCACACCGTGGTCGTCGGCTTCGGCACCAAGGGCCGCTCGGCCCTGCAGACGCTGCTGGCCACCGGCCTCAGCAGGGACCAGGTCGTCATCGTCGACCCGAGCGCCAAGGTGATCGACATCGCCAACGCGGAGGGCTTCACCGGCGTGGTCGGCGATGCCACCCGCTCCGACGTCCTGCTGCGGGCCGAACTGCAGAAGGCCCGGCAGATCGTCATCGCCACCCAGCGGGACGACACGGCGGTGCTGGTCACGCTGACGGCGCGGCAGCTGAACCGCGGCGCGAAGATCGTCGCGGCGGTGCGCGAGGAGGAGAACGCTCCGCTGCTGCGCCAGTCGGGCGCGGACGCGGTGATCACGAGCGCGAGCGCGGCGGGCCGGCTGCTGGGCCTCTCGGTCCTCAGCCCGAGCGCGGGCACCGTGATGGAGGACCTGATCCAACAGGGCAGCGGCCTCGACCTCATCGAACGGCCGGCCACCCGGTCCGAGGTCGGCAAATCGGTGCGCGAGACGACCGACCTGGTCATCAGCGTGCTGCGCGGGCACCGGCTGCTGGCTTACGACGATCCGCACGCGAGCCCGATCCAGCTGACGGACCGTCTCATCACCATCGTCCGTGCGACGCCGCCGACTTCACCGCCGGTGACACTGCCCTCCGCCGAGTAGATCGCGTAGCCTCCGGGCCATGCATGCGATCACCATCGAGCAGCCCGGCGGTCCCGAGGCCCTCATCTGGAGCGACGTACCCGATCCGGTGGCGGGCGAGGGCGAGGTCCTCGTCGAGGTCGCGGCGAGCGCCGTGAACCGCGCCGACGTCCTCCAGCGCCAGGGGTTCTACGATCCCCCGCCCGGCGCCTCGCGCCACCCCGGCCTGGAGTGCTCCGGGCGGATCTCCGCGATGGGGCCGGGGGTGTCCGGCTGGTCGGTGGGCGACGAGGTGTGCGCCCTGCTGGCGGGCGGCGGCTACGCGCAGAAGGTGGCCGTCCCGATGGGCCAGCTGCTGCCGGTCCCGGCGGGCGTGGACCTGGTGACGGCGGCCGCGCTGCCCGAGGTCGTCGCGACCGTGTGGTCCAACGTGTTCATGGTGGCGGGCCTGCGCCCCGGCGAGACCCTGCTGGTGCACGGCGGGGCCAGCGGGATCGGGACGATGGCGATCCAGCTGGCGAAGGCGGTGGGCGCGACGGTCGCGGTGACGGCCGGCGGCCCGGAGAAGCTGGCGCGCTGCAAGGAGCTCGGCGCCGACATCCTGATCGACTACCGCGAGCAGGACTTCGTGGCGGAGCTGCGGGCGGCGACGGGCGGGGCCGGGGCGGACGTGATCCTGGACATCATGGGCGCGAAGTACCTGTCCCGGAACGTGGAGGCCCTCGCCGTGAACGGCCGCCTGGCGATCATCGGACTCCAGGGCGGGGTGAAGGCCGAACTGAACCTCGGCGCGCTGCTGTCCAAGCGGGCCGCGATCACCGCCACCTCCCTGCGGGCGCGCCCGCTGGAGGAGAAGGCCGCGATCGTGGCGGCGGTACGGGAGCACGTGTGGCCGCTCGTGTCGGCGAGCCGGGTGCGCCCGGTGGTGCACGCGACGTTCCCGATCGCGGAGGCCGCAGAGGCCCACCGGGTCATGGAGTCCGGCAGCCACGTGGGCAAACTCCTGCTCACGGTCTGAGCGCGGCGGGGGCCCGTCCAGGCAGGCCGACGGGGTGGGTGAGGCTCCGCGCAGCGGAACCCGCACCCACCCCCGCCCCGCCGGACGGCTACAGGCTGCGCAGCAGGACCGCCGGGGATTCGACGCAGTCGGCGACGTAGCGGAGGAAGCCGCCCGCCGTGCCGCCGTCGCAGACCCGGTGGTCGAACGTCAGCGACAGCTGGACGACCTGCCGCACGGCCAGCTCCCCGCCGTGCACCCACGGCTTGGGGATGATCCGGCCGACGCCGAGCATCGCCGCCTCGGGGTGGTTGATGATCGGCGTGGAGCCGTCGACCCCGAACACCCCGTAGTTGTTCAGGGTGAAGGTCCCGCCCGTCAGGTCCGCCGGCGTCAGCTTCCCGGCCCGCGCCAGCTCCGTCAGCCGGGCGAACTCCGCCGACAGCGACTCCGGGTTGCGGCTCTGCGCGTCCCGGACCACCGGGACCATCAGGCCCCGCTCGGTCTGCGCGGCGAAGCCCAGGTGCACGGCCGGCAGCCGGACGATCTCCTTCGCCTCGAGGTCCACGGTGGAGTTGAGCTCCGGGTAGCGGGCCAGTGCGGCCGTGCAGATCCGCGCCAGCAGGGCGAGCACCGAGATCTTGGGACCGCCCGCGGCGTTCATCGCCGCCCGGGCCGCCATCAGCTCGGTGGCGTCCGCGTCGACCCAGCAGGTCGCGTCCGGAATCTCCCGGCGGCTGCGCGACAGCTTCTCGGCGACCGCCCCGCGCACCCCCTTGAGCGGGATCCGCTCGCCCTGCGCCACGGATGCGGCAGGGGCCGCCACGGGTTCCGGCGCGCGCAGCGCCGACAGCGCCGCCTCGACGTCCGCCCGCAGGATCAGCCCTTCCGGACCCGACCCGCGCAGCGCGCGCAGGTCGACCCCGTGGTCCTTGGCCAGCTTCCGCACCAGCGGCGAGATCACGGGGACCGGACCGGCCGGACCGGCCGCGGCGGGTGCCGCGGCCGGCACGGGGACCGGCACGGTGACCGGCGCTGCGGTCGGCGCCGAGACCTCGGCGGTGACGGGTCGCACCCGTCGCCGACGCGCCGGGCGCGAGTGGTCCGTGCCGTAGCCGATCAGGGGCCGGGGCACGTTGCCGGAGCCTTCGGCTTCGGCCGCCGGGGCCTCCGGGAGCGCCTCCGCCCCCACCGCCACGGTGATCAGCGGGGCCCCGACCGGAAGCTCCTGCCCCTCCTCGCCGAAGCGGGCGGTGACCACACCTCCGTACGGGCAGGGCACCTCCACCATCGCCTTGGCCGTCTCGACCTCGACGACCGGCTGGTCGATGGCGACGACATCGCCCACCGCCACCAGCCAGCGCACGATCTCGGCCTCGGTCAGGCCCTCACCGAGGTCGGGCAGCTTGAATTCCATGACCTGCGGCATCAGTTCTCCCACTGCAGGCGGGCCACGGTGTCCAGGATCCGGTCCACACCGGGCAGGTGGTACTTCTCCAGCATCGGCGGCGGGTACGGGATGTCGAAGCCCGTCACCCGCAGCACCGGCGCCTCCAGGTGGTGGAAGCAGCGCTCCGTCACCCGGGCGGCGATCTCGGCGCCCGGTCCGCCGAAGCCGGCGGCCTCGTGGACGACCACCGCGCGCCCGGTCCGGCGTACGGACTCCACGACGGTGTCCTCGTCGAACGGGACCAGCGAGCGCAGGTCCACGACCTCCAGGTCCCAGCCCTCCTCGCGCGCCGCCTCGGCCGCCTCCAGGCACACCGGCAGCGAAGGCCCGTACGTGATCAGCGTCGCGCTCGTGCCCGCCCGCCGGACCAGGGCCTTGCCGATCCCCGGCACCGCCGCCGGAGCCTGCGGCGACCAGTCGGCCTTCGACCAGTAGAGCCGCTTGGGCTCCAGGAAGACCACCGGGTCGTCGCTCGCGATGGACGCGCGCAGCAGCCCGTACGCGTCCTCGACCGTCGCCGGGGTCACCACGTGCAGGCCGGGCGTCGCCAGGTAGTACGCCTCGGAGGAGTCGCAGTGGTGCTCCACCCCGCCGATCCCGCCGCCGTACGGCACCCGGATGGTGATCGGCAGCGGCATCGCGCCCCGCGTGCGGTTGCGCATTTTGGCCACGTGCGAGATCAGCTGCTCGAAGGCCGGGTACGCGAACGCGTCGAACTGCATCTCCACGACCGGCCGCAGCCCGTACATGGCCATGCCGACCGCCGCGCCCAGGATCCCGGCCTCCGCGAGGGGGGTGTCCGTACAGCGGTCCTCGCCGAACTCCTTCGCCAGCCCGTCCGTGATCCGGAAGACCCCGCCCAGGGCCCCGACGTCCTCGCCCATGACGTGGACCGTGGGGTCCTCGGCCATCGCGTCGCGCATCGCGCGCGTCAGGGCCTGGGCCATCGTCGCGGGCTTGCCCGCCGCCCTGGCCGACTTCTCCGCCACCGTGGTCATGCGTCTCCCTCCGCGTCCAGCTCGGCGCGCAACAGGGCCGCCTGCTCGCGCAGCCGGCCGGTCTGCTCCGCGTACACGTGCGCGAAGAGGTCCATCGGGTCCAGCACCGGATCCGCGTTCATCCCCTCGCGGAGCGAAGCGGCCATCGTCTCGGCCTCGTCGCGCGCCTCCTGGATGCCCGCCTCGTCGAGGATCCCGCGCGCGGTCAGCTCGCGCTCCAGCAGCTCGACCGGGTCGTGCGCCTTCCAGGCCTCGACCTCGGCGTCGCCGCGGTAGCGGGTGGCGTCGTCGGCGTTCGTGTGGGCCTCCATCCGGTACGTGACGGCCTCGATCAGGGTCGGACCGCCGCCGGCCCGGGCCCGCCGGACGGCCTCGGTCAGCACCTCGTGCATCGCCGCGATGTCGTTGCCGTCGACCAGCCGGCCGGGCATCCCGTAGCCCACGGCCTTGTGGGCCAGCGTCGGGGCGGCGGTCTGCTTGGCGAGCGGGACGGATATCGCGAAGCCGTTGTTCTGCACGAGGAAGACCACCGGCGCCTGCCAGACGGCGGCGAAGTTCAGGGCCTCGTGGAAGTCGCCCTCGCTGGTGCCGCCGTCGCCGACCATGGCCAGGGCCACGACGTCGTCGCCGCGCAACCGGGCGGCGTGCGCCAGCCCCACCGCGTGCGGCAGCTGGGTGGCGAGCGGGGTGGACAGCGGGGCAATCCGGTGCTCGCGCGGGTCGTATCCGGTGTGCCAGTCGCCGCGCAGCAGGGTCAGCGCCTGCACGGGGTCCAGGCCGCGCGCCACGGCCGCGAGGGTGTCGCGGTAGCTCGGGAAGAGCCAGTCCTGCTCCTCGAGGACCAGCGCCGCCGCGATCTCGCAGGCCTCCTGGCCCACGGTGGACGGGTAGACGGCGAGCCGCCCCTGCTTGGTCAGCGCGGTGGCCTGCGCGTTGTAGCGGCGGCCGCGCACCAGCTCGGCGTAGCAGCGGCGCATCAGCGCGGGGTCGAGCCGGTCGGCCGCCGGCGTGCCGAGAACCCGGTAGGGCTCGGCGTCCGGCAGCAGCGGCGCGGCGTCCGTACGGGGCCTCCAGGCGGGCGGCGGGGTGGGACGGTGGGATGCACCGGCACCGGGCAGCTCTTGGACCGTCATGGCGGCGTACACCTCCTCGTGGGAAGTCGATTGGACGCTCTGGGGGTACCCCCAGCGGTAGCTGGGGGAATGTGAGGCGCCTCACCTACCGATTGTTCGGTTGTCCGCGCAATTTGGCTACAGGCGGCTCCAGGCTGTGGACAAACTGGCGCCGGGGCCCTGGTATGGATGCAGGACGTCCAGGAGAGGGAGGCATCGGGCAATGCCGGATGAACAAATGGCCGGAGCGGGTTCCGGACCGGTTCCCCCGGGGGGCACCCCTGGGCAGATCAATCCGCCGGCACCGGCACCTTCCGTTCCGCCCCGCCCCCTGGACCCGATCGACCGGTCGATCATGCGGCTGCTCCAGGCGGACGGCCGCGCGTCCATACGGTCGGTCGCCGAACAGGTCCACGTGTCCCGCGCCAACGCCTACGCCCGCATCAACCGGCTCATAGACGACGGGGTGATCCGGGGCTTCACGGCCCGCGTCAACCACGAACGGGCAGGCCAGGGCGCCTCCGCCTACATCACGCTGAAGATCGTCCAGAACTCCTGGCGGACGGTCCGCGAGAAGCTCCGCGAGCTCCCGGGAGCCGCGCACATCGCCCTGGTCAGCGGAGACTTCGACGTCCTGCTGCTGGTGCACACCCCGGACAACCGCACCCTGCGCGAACTGGTACTGACCCGCCTCCAGTCCATCCCGGAGGTGCTGTCCACGCGCACCCTGCTGGTGTTCGAGGAAACGGATCTCCTGGACCCGGGCCCGGGCCCGTCCGGGCCCCCGGCACTCGCCGAGGAGTAGGCCGCACGTGTGACAGCGCCCCGGGAAGGGCCTGGAGGCCGTCCCGGGGCGCCGTACGTCTCACGTCCACCCGACGGGGGTCAGCGGACCGTCCGCAGGCCGTCGAGGGCCATGTGCACCACCGCGTCCGCGAGCTGGTCGGGGCCCGTCCCGGGGTGCGGGCGGTACCACTCGACCAGGGAGTTCACCATGCCGAAGAGAAGGCGGGTGGCGAGCCGGATGTCCACGTCCGCCCGCAGGTCACCGTCGTCGGCGGCGGCCTTGAGGAGCTCCGCGACCTGGTGGTCGAACTCGCGGCGGCGTTCCAGGGCCCAGCGCTCGGTGCGGGTGTTTCCGCGCACGCGCAGCAGCAGGGTCACGTACGGCAGCTCGCCGACGAGCACCTCCACCGTGCGGCGCGTGACGTACTCGACGCGCTCGACCGCCCGCCCCCGTACCGCGCCCGGCTCCTCCAGGACGGCGAAGAGCCCGTCGAGGGCGCGGCTCACGGCCCGGCGCAGCAGCTCCTCCTTGCCCGCCACGTGGTGGTAGATCGAGGACTTCGAGATGCCGGCGGCCTTGGACAGGTGCTCCATCGAGGTGCCGTCGTAGCCGCGCTCGTTGAAGACCTGGACGGCGACCGACAGGAGCGTCTCGGGGGTGTAGGTGTCCCGCTTCGCCGTCGTCATTCGCTCTCCCCCGTCTCGTCTTCTTCTTCCCCTGCGGCGTAACCCAGCCTGAACAGCGCCAGCGAGGGCGCGTACCGCCCGCCGGGACAGCGCTCGTCGAGGTGGTGGAGCAGGTCGTAGGCCCAGTCCCGGCCCAGCCGGTCGTGCCATTCGGCCGGTCCCAGCGGGTAGTTGACGCCGAGCCGCATCGCCGTGTCGATGTCTTCGGCGGAGGCCACGCCGCGCGCGACCGCGTCGGCCGTGAGGTCGATCAGCATCGCGACCGTCCGGGCGACGATCATGCCGGGGACGTCGCCGATGACGGAGACCTTCTTGCCCAGCTTCTGGAACAGGCCGACGGCCTCGGCGAGGGTCCGCTCGCTCGTGTCCTCGCTGGCGGAGAGCGCGATCCGGGTGGCCCCCCGGTAGTCGAAAGCGAGGTCGAAGTAGACGACGTCCGCGAACTCGACGGAGGTCTTCCCGTCCGCGAGCACCAGCTGGCCCTCGCCGGGCAGCTGGATGTACGGGCCCCCGTGCCCGGCGGCGGTGACCGCGATCCCGGCCTCCTCCAGCAGGTCGGCCAGCTCGGCCGCGGGCCCGAGGTCGCCGACCACGGTGACCTTGGCCGGGGCGTCCTCGGGGGCGGCGGTGTGCGGCTCCGGGAGCACGGCGTCCGGGCCGTACGGGAACCAGCCGTGCCCCGACTTGCGGCCGAGGCGGCCCGACTGGACCAGCCGACGCTGCGCGAGGGAGGGGGTGAACTTGGGGCTGCGGAAGAAGGACTCCCACACCGAGCGGGTCACGGCCTCGTTGACGTCCTGGCCGATCAGGTCGGTCAGCTGGAACGGGCCCATCTTGAAGCCGCCGCTCTCGCGGAGCACGGCGTCGATGGTGGCCGGGTCGGCGCCCTGCTCCTCGTACACCGAGAAGGCTTCGGCGTAGAAGGGGCGGGCGATCCGGTTGACGATGAAGCCGGGGGTGTCGGCGCAGCGGACCGGCGTCTTCCCCCAGCCGAGGATCGTGCGGTACGCGCGCTCGGCGGCGGCCGGGTCGGTCGCGAAACCGCTGATCACCTCGACGAGGGGGAGCAGCGGGGCCGGGTTGAAGAAGTGCAGGCCGAGGAAGCGGCCGGGGTGCGCGAGACCGGCGGCGAGCTCGGTGACGGAGAGCGAGGAGGTGTTGGTGGCCAGCAGCGCGTCCGGCGAAACCACCTCTTCGAGTGCGGCGAAGAGCGCCTGCTTGACCGTGACGTTCTCGACCACGGCCTCGATGACGAGGGCGGCCCCGGCGAGGTCCGCGAGGACACCTGCCGAAGCGATTCGGCCGATCGCGTCCTCGGCCTCGGCGCGATCGAGGCGGCCCTTGGCGGCCATCCGCTCGACACGGTCCTGCACGAAGCCGACGCCGTCGGCGGCCAGGGCCGCGTCGATGTCGTAGATCAGCACGCGGTGACCTGCGAGAAGGGCGACCTGGGCGATGCCCTGGCCCATGGTGCCCGCGCCGATGACCGCCACAGTGCGGGACCGCTCGATTGCTGTCATGTCCTGATCCTCCCGCACCGACTTATCCACAGGTCTGCCGGGCCCTCTTGTCCCGACCGATCGTTCGGTTACTCTAACTCCAGTCTGCTGTTCTTCGCCCGGCTCAACGAGGAGTTGGTCCCTGATGGCCGCCGAGCTCACCGTCCCCCAGCTGTCCGCCAAGCACCGGCCCACCCTGGACCAGGCCCTGTCGGTGATCCGCAGCCGTGCCTACTGGTCCCCGCATCCCGAGCACCCCAAGGCGTACGGCGAGACCGCGCCGGCCGACGGGCTCGCCGCCTTCGAGGCCGTCCGCGGCACCCGGCTGGACCTGGGGCAGCCCGGCACCGACGGCTGGACGGGCGCCGAGGTGTCCCCGTACGGCCCGGAGCTGGGCGTCGAGTACCCGCACGTGGACCCGGACGTGCTGCTGCCCGCGATGAAGGCCGGCATGGCCGCCTGGCGGGACGCCGGACCGGAGGCCCGCGCCGTGGTCTGCATCGAGATCCTGTCGCGGATCGGCGCCCGGACGCACGAGTTCGCGCACGCGGTCATGCACACCAGCGGCCAGGCGTTCATGATGGCGTTCCAGGCGGGCGGACCGCACGCGCAGGACCGCGGCCTGGAGGCGGTGGCCTACGCGTACGAGGAGCAGACCCGGGTCCCCGGGCAGGCCGACTGGTCGAAGCCGCAGGGCAAGCGGGACCCGCTGGAGCTCGGCAAGACCTTCACGGCGGTCCCCCGCGGCATCTCCCTGATGATCGGCTGCAACACCTTCCCCACCTGGAACGGCTACCCGGGCCTGTTCGCCTCGCTGGCCACCGGCAACCCGGTGCTGGTCAAGCCGCACCCGCGGGCCGTCCTCCCGCTGGCACTCACGGTCCAGGTGGCCCGCGAGGTCCTCGCCGAGGCCGGCTTCGACCCGAACCTGGTGGCGCTGGCCGTGGAGCGGCCGGGCGAGGGCATCGCCAAGACCCTCGCGCTCCGCCCCGAGATCAAGCTGATCGACTACACCGGGTCGACGGAGTTCGGCGACTGGCTGGAGGCCAACGCCCGCCAGGCGCAGGTCTACACCGAGAAGGCCGGCGTCAACACGGTGGTCGTGGACTCCACGGACAACTACAAGGGCATGCTGTCGAACCTCGCGTTCTCCCTTTCCCTCTACAGCGGCCAGATGTGCACCACCCCGCAGAACCTGCTGATCCCGCGCGACGGCATCGCCACGGACGCCGGGCACAAGACGTACGACGAGGTCGTCGCCGATCTCGCCGCCTCGGTCGGCGGCCTGCTGGGTGACGACGCGCGGGCCAACGCCCTGCTCGGCGCCCTGGTCAACCCGGACGTCAAGGCGAGGCTGGAGGCGGCGGCCTCACTGGGCGAGGTCGCGCTGGCCTCCCGCGAGGTCGTCAACCCGGAGTTCCCGGACGCGGTGGTCCGCACGCCGGTGATGGTGAAGCTGGACGCGTCCAAGCCCGACCCGGACGCGGCGTACCTCTCGGAGTGCTTCGGCCCGGTCTCCTTCGCGGTGGCCGTGGACTCCACGGCGGACGCGCTGGAGCTGCTGCGCCGCACGGTGCGGGAGAAGGGCGCGATGACGGTGGGCGCCTACACGACGTCCGCGGACACCGAGCGGGCGATCGAGGAGGTCTGCCTGGAGGAGTCCGCGCAGCTCTCGCTGAACCTGACCGGCGGGGTGTACGTCAACCAGACCGCGGCGTTCTCGGACTTCCACGGCTCGGGCGGCAACCCGGCGGCCAACGCGGCCCTGTGCGACGGCGCGTTCGTCTCCAACCGCTTCCGCGTGGTGGAGGTCCGCCGCCAGGCCTAGGGGACATCGCCGAGCAGCACGGGTAGCGGGCCGACTTCGGCCGTCCGATCGGCACGGACGGCCGAAGTCGAACCGTCCAGGTGATGCACCTGCGACACCTGGCGGGGCACGGGCACCCGGGCGGTGCCGGTGGGATTCCAGAGGATGGCCGCATCGGAGCCGTCCCGGTCGAGCCGGCACTGCCAGACGCCCTCCGGCAATCCGGCGGCCAGGCCGCTCCCGCACGAGCGGATCCGCGCCCCGTGCACCCAGCGGCGCGCCTCCTCCACGTGCAGGGCCGCGGCCGTCGGCGGCTGCCCCTCGGGCTGCATCACGATGGGGATCTTGGTGCCTCCCCAGTTGTAGAAGTACATGCGCTGGTAGCGCGCGTACAGGCCGACGAGAAAGAACCGGACCGCGTACGCCGACGCCGTCGGCTCGTCGAGCGGCTTCTGGAGCGGAATCTCGTACGTGGTGCCCGTACTCCACACCGGGGGATGTGCACCACCCCGGTGAAACGCGCGGTCGATCTCCGCGGCCAGGCCCAGCATCTGCTCGGGCGGGTCCTCCGCGCTGCGTTGATACAGCTTGACCCCGGCCACATCGCAGTGGTCGTAGCCGCGCAACCGCGCGAAGCGCTCCAGCAGTTGCCGCCCCTCGTCCTCCCAGAGCCGGCCCATGGACGGGCAGACCACCGTCGCGTCGGGATCGGCGGCGTCGAGGACGGCCTTCGCGGTACGCGTCATCTCGACCAGGGTCTCCGGGCTCCCGCTGAAGTACCGCGCGTCGTTGCCCATGACCCACAGCTCATAGGCCGCGATCCGCCCCCGATAGCGTCCCGACACCGCCGCGACGAAGGCCTTCCAGTCCGCTAGGTCATCGGGCGGGCTGGTCCGTGAACCGTCGTCGTACGCCGTGCGCGGACCGTTCGGACTCGCCCACGCGGGGGTGCCCCCCATCGTGAACAGCACGGGCAGCCCGGCCCGGTTGGCGCCGTCCACGAGCCGGTCGAGAATCGACCAGTCGAACTCGCCACGCTTCGACTGGATGTTCGACCACCGGGTCCGGCTGTCCCACAGCCTGACCGTGTCGACCTGGAAGGTCGGCATCGCACCCGTCGAGGAGTTGAGCGTCATCCCGAACATCCGGTCGGGCACGGCGGTCGGCGCCTGGCTCCACGCGTCGACCGCCAGACCGCGGCCGGAAGACCCGGTCGCCGGCACCGGCCGGGGCACCCGCCCGGACCCGCCCAGCGCGACCACGCAGAGCACGAGCAGCGCCAAGGAGATGACGGCCGGTCTCAGGCCGGGGTGGCGGCTCCGCGCGGAGGACTCCTGCTCGGGGGCCTCGGCCTGAGCCGGCACCGGGAGCGGGGCCAGGGGCTGAGGCTGAGGCGGAGGCGGAGGCGTTTCCGTCGCGGATAAGGAGGGCGCCGACAGGGAAGCGGCCGCCCAGTACCGATACAGATCAGACAATTCCCGGGAACTCGCGCCGCAAATCCGGGCTAGGCGTTCGGCCGTACCGAATTCCACGGGAACGATAATTCCCCGGCAATAGCGATGGACCGACGAGCGGCTCATATGCGCTTTGCGGGCCAGGGCCTCGAAGCTCAGCCCCCGCCGGTCCTTCAATTCCGTCAGCAGGTCCGCGAACCGCCGCCGATCCGACTCACCCAAGGCAGATCCCCCCTCCGCGCCGGACATCCGTCCCAGGGCGCGGTATCTCCGCAGGTCAAGATGGCCATACCATCCCAGGCTCCCAGCCTAGTCCAATCCGTTGCGGTGGCGCCGGGAATTGACACAGGCTGTGTCCAAGCGAAATGCACCACCACGGAGGGGAAACCGAAATGTCTCTGCTCAAACTGCGCCGCTCGGCGCGGTCGGTCACCGTTGTCGCAGCCATGGTCGCCGGTCTTTTCCTGACGACGGCACCGTCCGCGAACGCCGCGACGGAGGGAATCACGGGAGGGTGCGAGTGGTACGGCTGCGGAACGCTGAACAACACCACCGGGCGCGGCCTGTACGCCACCCTGGAATGGGGGAACAACGACAACGACCGCTGGGCCAACGCCCGCTACGTTCCGTCCGGGACGTCCCTCGGCGGCAACGGGACCGATGTCGACGGCGTGTACATCTCCGGTGGCTGCTCGGTCAGCGGCGTGATCTACGGGGGCGCCTACAACTACCCGGTGGTCTGGTACAGCGGATGGCACAAGATCAGGACGAACGAGACCGCTTCCCTCTGGGGAATCAACTGCTAGACAGCGGTCGGTCCGCCCCAGTGGAAGAGGGTCATGGCAACCGAGGTCGCCAGGTTGTAGCTGGAGACCTGCGGGCGCATCGGCAGGGACACCAGATGGTCGGCTCGTTGCCGCAGCTCGGGTGAGATGCCGTGGCGCTCCGAGCCGAAGGCGAGCAGCGCGTCGTCCGGGAGGGTGAGGGTGCGGATGTCCTCACCCTCCGGGTCGAGCGCGTAGAGCGGCCCGGGCGGCAGTTCGTCCAGCCCGAGGCGCTCGACGGTGGTGGCGTAGTGCAGCCCGGCCCCGGCCCGGACCACGTTCGGATGCCAGGGGTCGAGGTCGCCGCGGGTGACCACGCCGGTGGCGCCGAAGCCGGCGGCGAGGCGGACGACTGCTCCGACGTTGCCGAGGTTGCGGGGGTTGTCGAGGACGACGACGGGCGCGGGGCGCGGCAGCCGGCGCAGGGCCGCGAGGCCCGCCGCCCGGTCGGGCCGTACGGCCAGGGCCGCGACCCCGGTGGGGTGCACGCGGGCCAGCAGCCCCTTCAGCGGCGCCGCCCGCACGAGCCGGGCCACGTCGGCCTCGACGTCCGGAGCCAGCTCACCGGCGAGCGCCCGTACGGCGCCGGGATCCTCGGCGACGGCCATCCGCACCTCGGCCCCGAACCGCAGGGCGTGCTTCAGCGCGTGGAACCCGTCCAGCAGCACGAGCCCGTCCTGCCCGACGGCTTCCCGCCACTGCCGCACGACCTCTTCGGGGCTCTGCTCGTCACTCATGTCTCCGAACCCTACGGTCCCGGCCCGCACCGCTGCGCGGCGCTGGCCCGCGCCCCGGTCAGCCGGGGAGGGCCGGGCTCGGCTCCGCGGGGGCCGGGGCCGGCGCAGCCGCGCTCCGCGCGGGCCGCAGCGCGGCGACCCTGGCTCCCAGCCAGACCAGGAACACCGTCGGCAGAAAGACCGCGTCGGCGGCGATCATCGCCAAGGAGAAGAACGGCAGCCCCAGCAGCACCGCGATCCCGGCATGCTCCAGCATCATCACGGCCAGCAGCACGTTCTTGATCCGCCGGTTGAACACCGTGAACGGAAACGCCACCTGCACCGCCACCGTCCCGTAGGACAGCAGCATGACCATCGTCCCGCTGCTCGCGAGCAGCGCGGACAGCCCCGGCCACGGGGTGAAGTAGTCCAGCCCGAGCGGGTAGTACAGCGCCGTCCCGTCCTGCCACCGCGATCCCTGGATCTTGTACCAGCCCGCCGTCGCGTAGATCAGGCACACCTCCGCCATGATCACCAGCATCCCGGCGTTGTGCAGCAGGTTGGCCAGCACGTCCAGGGCCGCCCGGCCCTCCCCGTCCTCCTCGTACCGGTCCACCAGCCACCACAGCCCGCAGACCACCCACACCGCCGCGAACGCCGACAGCCAGCCCGCGCTGAAGCGCCCGGTCACCGCCCCGTACGCGAACACCAGACCCGCCGCGGCCCACAGCACCGGCCCGGCGGCTCCCGCGGCAGCCGAGCCCCG
The DNA here is from genome assembly GCF_045208355.1 of Streptomyces sp. NBC_01546. Lineage (NCBI taxonomy): Bacteria > Bacillati > Actinomycetota > Actinomycetes > Kitasatosporales > Streptomycetaceae > Streptomyces > Streptomyces sp. NBC_01546. The sequence continues at coordinate 4,227,001 of NZ_CP109379.1, read as the reverse complement.
CAGCCGGGACCGCCGCGCGTCCAGCGACCACACCTGCGCGCACCGGGTCAGCACCAGGTAGACCGCCATCAGGTGGATGACGTTGTCCCCGCCGTCACCCATGAACACGCTGCGGTTCTGCAGCGAGAGCACCCCGACCATGAACAGCACGGACGTGGCCCGTGTCCGCCAGCCCAGCAGCAGCCCCACGCTCGCCAGCACGGCCACCGCGTAGACGATCTCGAACCACAGCCTCGAGTCGGACCACATCAGGACCGTGAAGGCCCCGTTCGAGGCGGTCAGCCGTTCCGCCAGCGCCCAGCTCCACGGCCCGTCCGGCCCGTAGAGCTCGCCGCGGTGCGGGAACTCGCGCAGCAGGAAGAAGAGCCAGGTCCCGGCGAAGCCGATGCGGATCACGGCGCTCTGGTACGGGCCCATGGCCTGCCCGGTGACCTTCGCCAGAGCGGCCGCCAGAGCGGTTCTCACACCGTCCACCACGGCAGCTCCCGGTAGTACGTCTCGGTGTCGGTCGTCTCGTCGCTCCACTTCGGCGCGGCCACGGCCGTCGTCGCCGAGCGCAGCTGGATCCGCAGGATGTGCCCGCCGGGGTGGGCCGGGGCGAGCCGGTTCACCGCGATCCGCCGCAGGTACTGCTCGGACAGCTCACCGCGCTCGCCGTTCGGCTTGTTCTCCTCGTCGTGGGAGCCGGTGAAGAAGTCCCAGGCCCGGCGGAGCTCGTTCTGCTCCGTGTGGCTCGGCAGCAGGCTGTGCCGGATGGCCGCGCCGTCCTCGGCGCTCAGGTTGCGCCAGTCGGTGGTGACGAGCTCGCCGCCGGCCGTACGTATCTGCGCGCGCACCTCCACCGCGATGTTCTGCTGCAGCGGGTTGGGCGCGAAGAGCTTCCAGTTCTGTTCGAACTCGGGGTAGATCCAGTCGTCCACCGTCCGCGCGTGCTGCTTGCTGACCGTGTTGGACGGGGCGACGTGCAGGAAAACGAACGCGAGATGCCCGCAGGCGGCCACGGCGACGGCCCCGAGGGCCAGCGCGACGACCACCCGGTAGGGGGAGGAGAGACCCGCGATTCCGGGTGCCCGCGGGGGCGGGGGAGCGGCCCCCGCGGCGGGCTCCCGCTCGTTCGAATCCATCCCGCCCCGATCGTCCGGCATCCACAGGGTTGACCTCAGAGGTTGACACCCTACGGGCCGCCGACTCACCATTGAAGAGGATGAACCGAACGATCGGTCGGTCGGTTGGCCGGACGGTCGGCCGACACACGCAGGCAGGGGACCGCGATGGTGGCAGTGACCCCGGAGACGGGGCCGGAAACGGCCCTCGGGACAGACGGGACGGATGGCACAGGCATGGATGCTGACCTGGGCGCACAGCTCGCGGCGGCGTTCGACGCGGCCGTCGCGGCGGAGGAGCGCGTGGAGCCGCGCGACTGGATGCCCGAGGAATACCGCGCCTCCCTGGTGCGTCAGATGGCCCAGCACGCCCACTCCGAGATCATCGGCATGCAGCCCGAGGCGAACTGGATCACGCGGGCGCCCTCGCTGCGCCGCAAGGCGATCCTGATGGCCAAGGTGCAGGACGAGGCCGGCCACGGGCTGTACCTCTACAGCGCCGCGGAGACCCTGGGCACGAGCCGCGACGAGCTGCTCGACAAGCTCCACGCGGGGAAGCAGAAGTACTCCTCGATCTTCAACTACCCCACCCTGACCTGGGCGGACGTCGGCGCCATCGGCTGGCTGGTGGACGGCGCGGCGATCACCAACCAGGTGCCGATCTGCCGCTGCTCCTACGGCCCGTACGCCCGCGCCATGGTCCGGATCTGCAAGGAGGAGTCCTTCCACCAGCGCCAGGGCTTCGAGCTCCTCATGACCCTGTCCAAGGGCACCGAGGCGCAGCACGCCATGGCCCAGGACGCGGTCGACCGCTGGTGGTGGCCCTCGCTGATGATGTTCGGCCCGCCGGACGACGAGTCGGCTCACTCGGCGCAGTCGATGGCCTGGCGGATCAAGCGGCACTCGAACGACGAGCTGCGCCAGCGGTTCGTGGACATCGCCGTCCCGCAGGCGGAGGCCCTGGGCCTGACGCTGCCCGACCCGGACCTGAAGTGGAACGAGGAGCGCGGCCACCACGACTTCGGCGCCATCGACTGGGCGGAGTTCTGGAACGTGCTCAAGGGCAACGGCCCGTGCAACGAGCAGCGCCTCAGCCAGCGGCGCACGGCACACGAGGAAGGCGCCTGGGTGCGCGACGCGGCCGCGGCGTATGCGGAAAAGCAGGCGGCACACGCCGAAAAGAACGAGGAGGCACGGGTATGACGCAGAACTGGCCCCTGTGGGAGGTGTTCGTGCGCTCGCGGCGCGGCCTCTCGCACACGCACGCGGGAAGCCTGCACGCCCCGGACGCGGAGATGGCCCTGCGCAACGCCCGCGACCTCTACACCCGGCGCGGTGAGGGCATCTCCATCTGGGTGGTGCCCTCCACCGAGATCACCGCCTCCTCGCCGGACGAGCGCGACCCCTTCTTCGCCCCGTCCGCCGACAAGCCCTACCGGCACCCGACCTTCTACGACATCCCGGAGGGGGTGAGCCACCTGTGACCAGCACCGATGTCATGCCGTCGGCGGCCCTCGCCCTCGGCGACGACGCCCTGATCCTCTCCCACCGCCTCGGCGAATGGGCGGGGCACGCCCCCGTGCTGGAGGAGGAGGTCGCGCTCGCGAACATCGCCCTCGACCTGCTCGGCCAGGCCCGCATCCTGCTGACCATGGCCGGTGACGAGGACGAGCTGGCGTTCCTGCGCGAGGAGCGCTCCTTCCGCAACCTCCAGCTGGTCGAGCAGCCCAACGGCGACTTCGCCCACACCATCGCCCGCCAGCTCTTCTTCTCCTTCTACCAGCACGAGCTCTACGGGGAGCTGGCGCGCGGGGACGGCCCGTTCGCGCCGCTGGCGGCCAAGGCCGTCAAGGAGACCGCGTACCACCGCGACCACGCCGAGCAGTGGACCCTGCGGCTCGGCGACGGCACCGAGGAGAGCCGCAGGCGCATCCGCGCCGCCCTGGACGCCCTGTGGAAGTACACCGGCGAGATGTTCCAGCCGGTGGACGGCCTCGACGGCCTGGACTGGGCCGCCCTGGAAGGGCGCTGGCTGGCCGCCGTGACCGGCGTACTGGAGCGGGCCGGGCTCACGCTGCCCGAGGGGCCGCGCACCGGCGCCTGGGCGGCCGGAGCCGGGCGCCAGGGCCTGCACACCGAGCCCTTCGGCCTGCTGCTCGCCGAGATGCAGCACCTGCACCGCAGCCACCCGGGGGCGTCATGGTGACCGCCCACGCCGGTACGACGCGCCTGGAGGCGGAGCTGGCCGAGCTGGCCGGGTCCGTCCCGGACCCCGAGCTGCCCGTGCTCACCCTGGGCGAGCTCGGCGTGGTGCGCGGGGTGCGGGTGGACGAGGACGGCCGCGCCGAGGTCACCCTCACCCCCACCTACACCGGCTGCCCGGCCATCGAGGCCATGTCCGCCGACATCGAGCGGGTCCTGACCGGCCACGGGATACCCGAGGTGCGGGTGACAACCGTGCTGGCTCCCGCCTGGTCGACCGACGACATCAGCGCCGAGGGCCGCCGCAAGCTCGCCGAGTTCGGCATCGCCCCGCCGCGCCCGCACGCGGCCGGCGGGCCGGTCCCGCTGACCCTGTCGGTCCGCTGCCCGCACTGCGGGTCCACCGACACCGAACTGCTCAGCCGGTTCTCCTCCACCGCCTGCAAGGCGCTGCGCCGCTGCACCGCCTGCCGCGAACCGTTCGACCACTTCAAGGAGCTGTAGATGGCCGCACCCCGCCACGGCGCGTTCCACCCGCTGACGGTGGCTGCGGTCGAACGGCTCACCGACGACTCGGTGGCACTGACCCTGCGGGTTCCCGAGGAACTGCGCGAGGACTACCGCCACGCCCCCGGCCAGCACCTGACCCTGCGCCGCACCGCCCCCGAGGGCGGTACGGAGGTCCGCCGCACCTACTCGATCTGCTCCCCCGCCCCGGCACCCGACGGCCCGGGCCCGGCCCAGCTGCGGGTCGGCGTGCGGCTGGTGGAGGGCGGCGAGTTCTCCACCTTCGCGCACAAGGAGATCGCCGTCGGCGACGTGCTGGACGTGATGGTCCCGGCCGGGCGGTTCGTCCTGGATCCGGCCGCCGCCCCGGCCGCCGGGCACTACGCCGCGATCGTCGGCGGCAGCGGGATCACCCCCGTGCTGTCGATCGCCGCGAGCCTGCTGGCCGCCCGCCCCGACGCCCGTTTCTGCCTCGTGCGCAGCGACCGTACGGCGGCTTCGACGATGTTCCTGGAGGAGGTCGCCGACCTCAAGGACCGGTATCCGGCGCGGTTCCAGCTGGTCACGGTCCTCTCCCGGGAGGAGCAGGATTCCGGACTGCCCTCCGGACGCCTGGACGAGGAGCGGCTGGCCGCCCTGCTGCCCGCGCTGCTGCCGGTGGCGGAGGTGACGGGCTGGTTCCTGTGCGGACCGTACGGCCTGGTGCAGGGTGCAGAGCGGACACTGGGCGCGCTCGGCGTCGCCCGGACCCGGGTGCACGAGGAGATCTTCCACGTCGAGGACAGCACGGCGACGGCCCGCGCCGTCACCGCCTCGACCCCCTCCCACGGGCGGGTCACCGCACGCCTGGACGGCCGTTCCGGCACCTGGCCGGTGCGCGACGGGGAATCCCTGCTGGACGCGGTGCTCCGCAACCGCGCGGACGCCCCGTACGCCTGCAAGGGCGGGGTGTGCGGCACCTGCCGGGCGTTCCTGGTGACGGGCGAGGTCCGGATGGACCGGAACTTCGCGCTGGAGGCGGAGGAGACGGAGGCCGGGTTCGTGCTGGCCTGCCAGTCGCACCCGGTGACGGAGGAAGTGGAGATCGACTTCGACCGCTAGGGGAAGTTCCTCTGTCCAATTTCCAGAACGTGTTCTATCTTGACGCACCGTCAGACCTGAACGCGCGCGGGAGGACAGGCAGTGGACTTCACCTTCACCGAGGAGCAGCAGGCGGCCGTCGAGGCGGCGAAGGCCGTCTTCGCGGACGTCGCACCCGACGGCGTGCCCAGCCCCGCGCTCACCCCCGGGGCCGTCGCCGACGACTTCGACCGCCCGCTGTGGGCCAGGCTCGCCGGATCCGACCTGCTGAGCCTGGTCCTCGCCGAGGAGCACGGCGGCGCCGGCCTCGACACCGTCGCCCTGTGCCTGGTGCTGCGCGAGGCCGCGAAGGTACTGGCCCGGGTGCCGCTGCTGGAACACTGCGCCACCGCCATGGCCGTACAGGCCCACGGCAGCCCCGAACTGGCCGCCGCCCTGCTGCCCGGCGCCGGGCGCGGCACCCTCGTGCTGACCGCCGCCGCCCACGGCCGCTCCGGCCACGACCCGGCCGAACTCGCCGTCACCGCCCGCCGCGACGAAGACGGCTGGACCCTGGACGGCACGCAGACCGCCGTCCCCTGGGCACACAGCGCCGACTGGATCGCCGTACCGGCCCACACCGGCGAGGGCGAGGCCGTCCTCGCCCTCGTCCCGCGCACCGCCGAGGGCCTCGCCCTCGCCGAGCAGGTCTCCACCACCGGGGAGCGCCTCGCCGAACTCGCCCTGGACGGCGTACGGGTGGCCCCGACACACCTCATCGATACCCCGGACGCCTGGGAACGGCTGCGCCAGCTCCTCGCCACCGGAACCTGCGCCCTGGCCCTCGGCCTCGGCGAGGGCGTCCTCACCATGACCAGCCAGTACACGAGCAAGCGCGAACAGTTCGGCTTCCCGGTGGCCACCTTCCAGGCCGTCGCCGTCCAGGCCGCCGACCGCTACATCGACCTGCGCGCCATGGAGGTCACCCTCTGGCAGGCCGCCTGGCGGCTCGACGCCGCGACCGGCGGCGCCGGCGGCCCGCTGCCGAGCTCCGGAGACGTCGCGGTCGCCAAGATCTGGGCCTCGGAGGGCGTACGCCGGGGCGTGCAGACCGCCCAGCACCTGCACGGCGGCTTCGGCGCCGACACCGACTACCCGCTGCACCGCTACCACGCCTGGGCCAAGCAGCTCGAGCTCCAGCTCGGCCCGGCCGCAGCGCACGAGGAGGCCCTGGGCGACCTGCTGGCCGCCCACCCCCTCGCCTGACAGGAACAGCTACAGCACGAAGGCCGGGTTCCCGTTGTCCGTCACCATCGGGCGCCCGGCACCTTCCCAGGCCTGCATCCCGCCGTCGACGTTCACCGCGTCGATCTCCTGGCGCACCAGGTACTGGGTCACCTGCGCGGAACGACCGCCGACCCGGCACATCACGTACACCCGGCGACCGTCGTCGACGGCCTCGGTCAGCTCGCCGAAGCGGGCCACGAAGTCGCTCATCGGAATGTGCAGAGCACCCTCGACGTGGCCGGCAGCCCATTCGTCGTCCTCGCGGACGTCCAGGACAAAGCCTTCGGAGGGCACCGCGGCGGCGTCCACCGAGGGAAGCGGTCCGAAGTTCATACGTCGCCTTCTCTCATCGCAAACAGTGATTCCAACCTAGCCGACGCCGGGTTCGCCCCCGCCGGCGTTCGAGGCGGCAAGCGCAGCCGCCAGCTCCGCCTCACGCCCGGAGACCTGCGCCAGCAGCTGCTCCGCGATCTCCTCCAGCAGCCGGTCCGGGTCCTCGGGAGCCATCCTCAGCATCGACCCGATCGCACTGTCCTCCAGCTCCTTGGCCACGAGCGAGAGCAGCTCCTTGCGGCGCGCCAGCCACTCCAGCCGGGCGTACAGCTCCCCGCTCTCCTCCGGCTCCGCCCGCTCGGGCGCCGGACCGGCCGCCCACTCCTCGGCCAGCTCGCGCAGCAGCTGCTCCTCGCCCCGCCCGTACGCGGCGTTGACCCGCGCGATGAAGCCGTCGCGGCGCTCCCGCTCGGCCTCGTCCTGGGCGAGGTCCGGATGGGCCCGGCGCACCAGCTCGCGGTAGAGGCGGCGCACCTCCTCCGAGGGACGCACCCGCTCGGGCGGCCGCACCGACCGCTCGGTGAGCATCGCGGCCGCGTCGTCGGAGATCCCGTCCGAGTCCAGCCAGTCGTGGAACAGCTCGTCCACCCCGGGCATCGGCATGACCAGCGAGCGCGCGTCCCGCGCCCGCCTCAGGTCCTCCGGGTCCCCGGTGCGGGCCGCCTTCGCCTCGGCGATCAACGCGTCGAGTTCGTCGAGCCGCGAATACATCGGGCCGAGCTTCTGGTGGTGCAGGCGGGAGAAGTTCTCCACCTCGACCCGGAAGGTCTCCACCGCGATCTCGAACTCGATCAGCGCCTGCTCGGCGGCCCGCACGGCCCGCTCCAGGCGCGCCTCGGGTCGTTCGTCGTCGGGGACTGTGTGTTCGGTCTGCTCGCTCACCCGGCCAGCCTACGGCCCGCCACGCCGGGCGAAAGGCCCCAGACCCCGGGCGAAAGCCCTCAGACCCCGGCCTCCGCCGCGATCCGCCCCGTGCGCACCGCCGCCACCAGATCTGCGTGGTCGGCCTCGGTCCGGTCCGCGTAGGCCACCGCGAAGGCGGCCATCGCCTCGTCCAGCTCCTCGTTCTTTCCGCAGTACCCGGCGAGCAGCCGCGGATCGACGCTGTGCGCGTGCGCCCGGGCCAGCAGCGCCCCGGTCATCCGCCCGTAGTCGTCGAGCTGGGCGGGGGTCAGCGCCGCCGGATCCACACTGCCCTTGCGGTTGCGGAACTGGCGCACCTGGAAGGGGCGCCCCTCCACCGTGGTCCAGCCCAGCATGATGTCCGAGACCACCTGCATCCGCTTCTGCCCGGCCACCACCCGGCGCCCCTCGTGCTCCTCCGGCGGCGAGACGAAGCCCAGCGCGGGCAGGTGCGGCAGCAGCACCGAGGGCCGCGCCTCCTTCACCTGGAGCACCAGCGGCTCGCCCCGGTGGTCCAGCAGCAGCACCACGTACGAACGCGTGCCGACGCTGCCCGTCCCCACCACGCGGAAGGCCACGTCGTGGATCGCGTACCGGGCCATCAGCGGCAGCCGGTCGCCCTGCAGGGTCTGCAGGTACGGGCCCAGCGAGGCCGCCACGGCCTCGGCCTCCCCGTCCCCGACCCGGCGCAGCACGGGCAGCGCGTCCACGAAGCGTCGGATGCCGTCCGGTCCGGCCTCCGTCGACTTCGCGGCGAACCGCGCGGAGGTGTTGTTGCGGGCCTTCTCCGCGACCCGCTCCAGGGTGCCCAGCAGATCCCGGGCATCGGTGTGCGAGACCAGCTCCTCGTCCGCGATGGCGTTCCACGCCTCCATGGCGGGCAGCCGGGACAGCAGCCGCATGGTCCGCCGGTAGGCGCCCACCGCGTCCAGTGCGGCCTGCCGGCAGGTGTCCTCGCCCGCGCCCGCCACCCGCCCGGCCAGCACCAGCGAGGTCACCAGCCGCTTCACGTCCCACTCCCACGGGCCGAAGACGGTCTCGTCGAAGTCGTTCAGGTCGATGACCAGCCGGCCGTGCGCGTCCCCGTACAGCCCGAAGTTCGCCGCGTGCGCGTCGCCGCAGATCTGCGCGCCGACCCCGGTCACCGGCCCGCCCGACAGGTCGTGGGCCATCAGTCCGGCCGCGCCCCGCAGGAACGCGAACGGGTTCGCCGCCATCCGGCCCACCCGTATCGGCGTCAGCTCGGCGACCCGGCCGGCATTGGACTCCTCCACCGCCCGCACCGCGTCCGGGCGGCCGGCCGGCGCCTCGAAGGCGGCGTGCGCCGCCCGCGGCACCCGCAGGCGCAGCGCCTTGCCGTCCTGCTTCGGCGATCCCGCCGCCACCCGCGGCGCGAACCCCGCCACCTCCGGGATCCGCTGTCCCACTACCGCCGCCATTGCGCCGCCCCCACCCGTACGTTGATCGCCTTCGAACGGGCTGACGGTATCTACAGCCCGGCGTCCCTGGCCAGCAACGCCGCCTGAACCCGGTTCTCGCAGCCCAGCTTCGCCAGGATCCGGCTCACATACGTCTTCACCGTCGCCTCGCTCATGTGCAGCCGCCGCCCCGCGTCCGCGTTCGACAGCCCCTCCCCCAACAACGCGAGCACCCCGCGCTCGCGTTCACTCAGCTCCGCGACCTGCCGCCGGGCCTCCTCGCCCCGTACGACGGCCTTCCCCGACGCCAGCTGGTCGACCACGTGCCGGGTCGCCGCCGGTGACAGGTACGCGTCGCCCGCCGCGGCCGCCCGTACGGCACCGATCAGCTCGCCCGGCGCCGAGTCCTTCAGCAGGAACCCCGCACCGCCCTGGCCCAGCGCCCGCAGCACGTTCTCCTTCTCCCCGAAGGTGGTCAGGATCAGCGCCCGCACCTCCGGCGCGGCCCGCCCCAGCTCCCCCAGCGCGGTCAGCCCGTCCATCACCGGCATCTGGATGTCCAGCAGCACCACGTCCGGCGCGTGCGCGCGGGCCAGATCCACCGCCTCCCTGCCGTTCGCCGCCTCCGCCACGACCTCGATGTCCGACGCCGAGGTCAGGATCATCCTGATCCCCGCCCGGATCAGCGGCTCGTCGTCTGCGATCACCACGCGGATCACTTCGGCTGTCACCCGTGCTCCTACTGCTTGACCTCGTAAGCCTGCTTGTCCACGAGCTTGCCGTCCTCGAAACAGAACCGGAAGATCATGTCCGTCCCCAGCGCCGACGGCTGATCCTTCGCCAGCACCGCCAGACACTCCGAACCCTCCGGCCGCGGCGGCCCCTTGCGGTCCGCCCCGGGCGTCAGGAAATTCTCGCCGGACGGCAGCCGGTCCCGGACAGCCTGCTCCGACTCTCCCACCCGCACCGAGTCGAAGACGGCACGGTCGACCATCGAGTCGCCCATCGCGCCCACCACCAGCAGCACCCCCGCCCCCAGCACGATCACCATCAGCACCACCGCCGCGAAGGCGATGCCGCAGCCCAGCGCGAACCCGCCGGTCCGGCTGCGCCCCGGTACGGCCAGCTCCCGGTCCACCGCCGCCCAGTCCATCGGCGGCACACCCCGCAGCCCCCGCGCCTGCGCCTGCTGCCCGAAGTCGTCGGCCACGTCCCCCGCCCCGGCCGGCTCCGCCCCGTACGGCAGCACCCCGGCCACCCGGAACCCGCCGCCCTCGGTCCCGCCCGCGTGCACCATCCCGCCGACCAGCCGCGCCCGCTCGCGCAGCCCCGTCAGCCCCTGCCCGCCCGACACCACCTCGCCGGCCCCCGGACCGGCCGCCGGCCCGTTGGCGATCTCCACCACCAGCGAATCGTCCTCGTACCGCAGCTCCACCGTGATCGGCGCCCCCGGCGCGTGCTTGTACGCGTTCGTCAGGGCCTCCTGCACGATCCTGTACGCCGCGTGGTCGCAGGCAGCCACCAGCGGCCGCGGCTGACCCGAGGTGGACATCCGTACGTCGGTCCCCGCGCCCCGCGCCGCCTCCACGACCCCCGCGATCCCGGCCACCCCTCGCGCCGCGGGCTGCGCCGCCTCCTCCACCGGAACGGGCGCCTCGACCCCGTCCCGCAGGATCCCGACGACCTCGCGCAGCTCGTGCATCGCCGCCACCGAGGCCTGCCGCAGCACACCCACCGCCTCCCGCTGCCGGTCGGTGAGCTTCGGATCCACCTCCAGCGCACCGGTGTGCACCGAGATCAGCGCCAGCTGGTGGCCCAGGCTGTCGTGCATGTCCTGCGCGATCCGCTGCCGCTCGCGCAGCCTCGCCTGCCCCGCGACCATCGCCCGCTCGCGCATCAGCTGCCCGTTGCGCTCCTGGAGCGCGCGCAGCAGCGTCCGGCGCTGCGACCAGTACCGGCTGGCCAGACCCGGCATCACCGTCGTCGCCAGGAACATCAGCGTGGAGAACACCATCACCAGCAGCGGCCGCATCTGCGACCACTCGTGGATCACCCCGAGGCCGACCGACGCCACGAACGCCAGCGTGAAGGCGGCCCCCGCGCGCCCCACCCCGACGATCCGGCGCCCCGCCGACCAGCCCAGCAGACACGTGACCAGGAACGAGCCGGGCAGGAACACGCTCACCGCCGAACCCACCACCAGCGTCGCCGCCGGCAGCCTGCGCCGCAGCAGCGTGAGCACGATCACGACCAAGGCGCTCGCCAGCATCCGCCGCCCGGACCCGTTGTCGAGCTCGTCGACGCCCAGACCGAGCAGCGCCAGCACCCCGGCGATCGCCAGGTCACCCACGAGCATCCGCCGGGTCCAGGGCTCCGGCCCCCTCAGCCAGTCCCAGCCCGCACGCGTCATCGCCTTCGCATCCACCCGACCGACCCTAGACACCCCGGCACACCACCGGCCGCCCTCTTTCGTCGCGCCCCGAGCGACGAAAGTCGGACGGCCGACCGCGAACCACGTGTCCTGGATCACTCCTTGGCCGTCCGGAGGCCACACGGCCCGCACCGGGCACGGCAGTTGATCTCCGAAAAACCGGAGATCCGAAAAACCGGAGATCCGCACATGCGGAAACACGAAACGGCCGCCACCGCTTTCGCGATGACGACCGTTTCGTCGATGTGGGCGAGGGGGGATTTGAACCCCCACGTCCCGAAGGACACTGGCACCTGAAGCCAGCGCGTCTGCCGTTCCGCCACTCGCCCGAGCAGCTCCCCAGTGGTTCTTCCCTTTCGGGCCGTTCCCCTGGCGACGTCGAAACATTAGCACGTAGGACGGGGTGGAATCACATCGCTTTCCCCGCACCCCCGCACCCCTCGGAGGACGGCCCCTCCCACACTCCGCTCCCGGTGCGGGACACTGTCCCTGAGGCCCCCCTACGATCCCCTGTGAGGACCAACACTCGTCCTCACAGGACCGATGGGGAACCACCCGAATCCGCCACGCGTGGATACGATCAGTAAGCAGTACAGGGCGACAACGACGGAGGAGGTGCCCCATGGGAGTTCTGAAGCGGTTCGAGCAGCGACTCGAAGGTCTGGTGAACGGCACCTTCGCCAAGGTGTTCAAGTCCGAGGTCCAGCCGGTGGAGATCGCCGGCGCCCTCCAGCGGGAGTGCGACAACAACGCAACCATCTGGAACCGCGAGCGGACCGTCGTCCCCAACGACTTCATCGTCGAGCTCAGCGCCGGCGACTACGACCGCCTGAGCCCCTACTCCGGGCAGCTCGGCGACGAGCTCGCGGGCCTCGTCCGCGACTACGCCAAGCAGCAGCGCTACAGCTTCATGGGCCCCATCAAGGTCCACCTGGAGAAGGCCGACGACCTCGACACCGGGCTCTACCGGGTCCGCAGCCGTACCCTGGCTTCCAGCACCTCCCAGCCGCAGGCCCCCCAGGGCCGGCCGCAGGGCGGTCCGGCAGGCCAGGCCGGCCAGGGCGGCTACGGCTACCCGCCGGTCGCCGCCCCGCCCATGCCCAGCGCCCCGCCCCCCGGCGGACCAGGCGCCCGCCGGCCCGCCGGCGGACCGGGCCCGGCAGCACCCGTACCGACCTCGGGCGCCCCACGGCGCCACTGGATCGAGATCAACGGCACCCGCCACCAGATCTCGCGCCCCACGCTCGTACTCGGCCGAAGCACCGAAGCCGACGTGCGGATCGACGACCCCGGCGTATCGCGCCGGCACTGTGAGATCCGGACCGGAACGCCCTCGACGATCCAGGATCTCGGATCCACCAACGGCATCGTGGTGGACGGGCAGCACACCACCCGCGCTACGCTCCGCGACGGCTCGCGGATCGTCGTGGGCAGCACGACCATCATTTACCGGCAAGCCGAAGGGTGAAGCGGGGGCAATGTCAGAGCTGACCCTGACGGTCATGCGGCTGGGTTTCCTAGCCGTTCTGTGGCTGTTCGTCATCGTGGCCGTCCAGGTCATCCGCAGCGACCTCTTCGGAACGAGAGTCACGCAGCGCGGCTCACGCCGCGGCGGCGCGGGCACCGCCCCGCAGCAGGCCGGCCGGCAGGCCGCGCCACCGCAGCAGCGCCAGCGCCGCGGTGCGCCCACCAAGCTCGTCGTCTCCGAGGGCACCCTCACGGGAACCACGGTGGCCCTCGCCGGCCAGACGATCACGCTGGGCCGCGCCCACGACTCCACCATCGTGCTGGACGACGACTACGCGTCCAGCCGCCATGCCAGGATCTATCCCGACCGTGACGGCCAGTGGATCGTCGAGGATCTCGGGTCCACCAACGGCACGTATCTCGACCGGACCCGGCTGACCACCCCGACGCCCATTCCGCCGGGCGCCCCGATCCGCATCGGCAAGACCGTCATCGAGCTGCGGAAGTAGTACGAGAATGAGCGAGCGGAGCGAGCGCGCGGCGGTGATCCGTCCCACCGAGGACACGGACACGTGCGCGCTCCCGACCGGAGGGTGGGCAGTGTGGCTCGAGACCGGTTGTACCCGGAGCCGACCGGCGAGGTGCGCATGAGTCTGTCCCTGCGGTTCGCCGCCGGATCGCACAAAGGCATGATCCGCGAGGGCAACGAGGACTCCGGCTACGCCGGGCCACGCCTCCTCGCGATCGCCGACGGCATGGGAGGCCAGGCCGCCGGCGAGGTCGCGAGCTCCGAGGTGATCTCCACCCTCGTGCAGCTCGACGACGACGTCCCGGGCTCCGACATCCTCACCTCCCTCGCCACGGCAGTGCAGCGCGCCAACGACCAGCTGCGCGTCATGGTCGAGGAGGATCCCCAGCTCGAGGGCATGGGCACCACCCTGACCGCCCTGCTGTGGACCGGCCAGCGCCTCGGCCTCGTCCACGTCGGCGACTCCCGCGCCTACCTGCTGCGCGACGGCGTCCTCACGCAGATCACCCAGGACCACACCTGGGTGCAGCGCCTCGTCGACGAGGGCCGCATCACCGAAGAGGAAGCCACCACGCACCCGCAGCGCTCGCTGCTGATGCGGGCCCTCGGCAGCGGCGACATCGTCGAACCCGACCTCTCCATCCGCGAGGTCCGCGCCGGCGACCGCTACCTCATCTGCTCCGACGGACTCTCCGGCGTGGTCTCCCACCAGACCCTCGAAGAGACCCTCGCCGACTACCACGGCCCCCGCGAGACCGTGCAGTCGCTCATCCAGCTCGCCCTGCGCGGCGGCGGACCCGACAACATCACCTGCATCGTCGCCGACGTCCTCGACACCGACAGCGGAGACACCCTCGCCGCCCAGGTCAACGACACCCCGGTCGTCGTCGGCGCGGTCGCCGAGAACCAGCACCAGCTCTTCGACGGCGGCAACGCCATGCAGACCCCGGCCGGCCGCGCCTCGGGTCTCGGCCGCCAGGCCGGCCCGCCCGCCGGCGCCTTCGGCCCCCCCGGCAGCGGCGAGGCCAACGGCTACGGCTACTCCGACCAGGGCCAGGCCGGCGGCGCGTACGGCAGCTTCGGCGAAGCCGAGGCCTACGACGGCGACTCCGAGTACGAGGACACGTACGACCACCCCCGCAGGCGCCGCGGCAAAGGGCGCAAGTGGGCCACCCGTACGCTGACCCTGCTCCTCGTCGCCGGCGTCGTCGGCGGCGGCCTCTACGCGGGCTGGCGCTGGACCCAGACCCAGTTCTACGTCGGCGTCAAGGGCGAGCACGTCGCGCTCTTCCGCGGCATCAGCCAGAAGCTCGGGCCGCTGGAGCTCTCCAAGGTGGAGACCGACCGCCCCGACATCGAACTGAAGTACCTCCCGCCCTTCAAGCGCAAGCAGGTCGAGGCCACCATCAGCGAAGGCAGCCTCGACGGCGCCCGCGAGAAGCTCGACGACCTCGGCGTCCAGGTCTCCGCCTGCAAGAAGGACGAGGAACGCCGCAACGCCGAGGCGCAGAACCAAACACCCGGCTCCACTCTGACTCCCGCGGAGCAGCAAGTGGTCAGCCTGTGCGGAAAGCAGTAGACACCCGCGGGCACAGGGGGCCTGCCACACCATGAGCGTTGTCACCAACACGACCACCATCGGCGCCATCGAGGCGCCGAGCCGGCGGAACACCGAGCTCCTGCTGCTCGGCTTCGCCGTGGTCATCCCGATGTTCGCCTACGCCAACGTGGGCCTCGCGATCAACGGCAGCCTGCCGCCCGGCATGGTGCTCTACGGCCTGGGCCTCGCCGCCCTCGCCGGGGTCGCGCACGTCGTCGTACGCCGCTACGCCAAGTACGCCGACCCGCTGCTGCTGCCGCTGGCCATCCTCCTCAACGGGCTCGGCCTCGTACTGATCTGGCGACTCGACCAGTCCGAACGGCTGCAGAACCTCGCCAAGCGCTCCTTCGGTGCCTTCACCCCCTCCGCACCCCGCCAGATGATGTACACGGCGCTGGCCATCGCCCTGTTCGCCGCCGTGCTGCTCATCCTCAAGGACCACCGCGTCCTGCAGCGCTTCACGTACATCTCCATGGCCGGCGCCCTGATCCTGCTGATCCTGCCCGTCATCCCGGGCCTCGGCGCCGACGTCTTCGGCGCCAAGATCTGGATCAGCGTCGGCGGCTTCTCCATCCAGCCCGGCGAGTTCGCGAAGATCGTCATCGCCATCTTCTTCGCCGGCTACCTCATGGTGAAACGTGACGCCCTGGCCCTGGCCAGCCGCCGCTTCATGGGCCTCTACCTGCCGCGCGGCCGCGACCTCGGCCCCATCCTGATGATCTGGGCGATGAGCCTGCTCGTCCTCGTCTTCGAGAACGACCTCGGCACCTCGCTGCTCTTCTTCGGCATGTTCGTGATCATGCTGTACGTCGCCACCGAGCGCACCAGCTGGATCGTCATCGGCCTGCTCATGTCCGTCGGCGGCGCCGTCGTCGTCGCCACCTTCGCCAGCCACGTCAAGGTCCGCGTCACCGCCTGGCTCGACCCCTTCGCCTGTTACACCACCTCCGGCGCCTGCGAGCAGGTCGGACAGTCGATCATGAGCTTCGGCTCCGGCGGCGTCCTCGGCGCCGGGTGGGGCCAGGGCAACTCCGACCTCATCGGCTTCGCCGCCAACTCCGACTTCATCTTCTCCACCGTCGGCGAGGAACTCGGCCTCACCGGCGTGATGGCCTTCCTCCTGCTCTACGGCCTCATCATCGAGCGGGGCGTCCGCACCGCCCTCGCCGCCCGCGACCCCTTCGGCAAGCTCTTCGCCATCGGCCTCTCCGGCGCCTTCGCCCTCCAGATCTTCGTCGTCGCCGGCGGAGTCATGGGCCTCATCCCCCTCACCGGCATGACGATGCCCTTCCTCGCCTCCGGCGGCTCCTCCGTCCTCGCGAACTGGGTCCTCATCGCCATCCTCATCCGGATCAGCGACACCGCACGCCGACCTGCCCCGGCCCCCGCCCCGTCCCCCGACTCCGAGATGACCCAGGTGGTCCGCCCGTCATGAACAAGCCCCTGCGCCGCATCTCGCTGTTCTGCGGGCTGCTCGTCCTCGCGCTGCTGATCCGGACCAACTGGCTGCAGTACGTCCAGGCCGAGGAACTCAGCACCCGCAAGGAAAACCGCCGGGTCCAGATCGCCCAGTACGCCACCGAACGCGGCAACATCATCGTCAAGGGCGAGCCGATCACCGGCTCGAAGGTCACCAACGGCAGCGACTACAAGTTCAAGCGGACCTACACCAACGGCGAACTCTGGGCCCCCGTCACCGGGTACGCCTCGCAGGCCTTCGGCTCCACCCAACTCGAATCCCTCGAGGACGGCATCCTCACCGGCAACGACGACCGGCTGTTCTTCGACCGCACCATCGGCATGTTCACCGGGGAGAAGAAGCAGGGCGGCAACGTCGTCACCACGCTCAACCCCGACGCCCAGGTGGCCGCCTTCGAGGCACTCGGCAAGAAGAAGGGCGCGGTCGCCGCCATCGACCCGCGCACCGGCGCCATCCTGGCCCTCGTCTCCACCCCCTCGTACGACCCCAGCCGCTTCGCCGGCAACTCCAAGGACGACGAGAAGGCCTGGGTCGAGCTCAAGGACAGCGAGGACAAGAACCTCGTCAACCGCGCCCTGCGCGAGACCTACCCGCCCGGCTCCACCTTCAAGGTTGTCACCGCCGCCGCCGCCCTCGAACACGGCGTCGTCACCGACATCAACGCCCCGACGGACACCCCGGACCCGTACTTCCTGCCCGGCACCAAGACCGAGATGATCAACCACGCCAAGGGCTGCAAGGAAGCGAGCCTCAACAAGGCGCTCGAAGTCTCCTGCAACTCCGTCTTCGCGAACATGGGCGACAAGGTCACCCGCGACAAGATGGTGGAGACCTCGGAGAAGTTCGGCTTCAACAACGACAAGATCGACATCCCGGTCCGAGCCTTCGCCAGCGTCTACGACAAGAAGATGGGCAAGGACGGCAACGCCCAGAGCTCCATCGGGCAGTTCAACACCGCCGCCACCCCGCTGCAGATGGCCATGGTCACCGCCGCGATCGCCAACGACGGCAAGCTGATGAAGCCGTACATGGTCGACCACCTCACCGCGCCGAACCTCGACATGATCGAGAAGCACTCGCCGCAGGAAATGAGCCGGCCCCTCTCCGCCGCCAACGCGCAGAAGGTCCAGGAGATGATGGTCAACGTCGTCGACAACGGCACCGGCACCAAGGCCAAGATCAAGGACGTCAAGGTCGGCGGCAAGACCGGAACCGCCCAGCACGGCGAGGGCAACAAGAAGCGCCCCTACGCCTGGTTCATCTCCTACGCGGAGGGCAAGGACGGCAGCTCCCCCGTCGCCGTCGCCGTCGTCATCGAGGACAGCGAAGCGGACCGCGAGGACATCAGCGGCGGCGGCCTCGCCGCCCCCGTCGCGAAGGCCGTCATGGAAGCCGTACTGAAGAGCCAGGGATGACCCAGGGATGACGGACCGCCGGAACCACGTGATCCACGTCACTGATCCCGGCCGGATCCGAGCGTACGGTACCGGTCCAGTATCAGCCTGTGGCCGCGAACCGATCACAGACGATCGGCCGGTAGCCTTTGCGCGAACAGCACACCGCCGGACCACACACAGGTGCGGTCGGGACTGACGGAGAGGGCTGCAACGTTATGGAAGAGCCGCGTCGCCTCGGCGGCCGGTACGAGCTGAGCCACGTGCTCGGCCGTGGTGGCATGGCCGAGGTCTACCTCGCCCACGACACCCGGCTCGGCCGTACCGTCGCCGTCAAGACCCTGCGCGCCGATCTCGCCCGCGACCCGTCCTTCCAGGCCCGGTTCCGGCGCGAGGCCCAGTCGGCCGCGTCCCTGAACCATCCGGCGATCGTCGCCGTCTACGACACCGGCGAGGACTACGTCGACAACATCTCCATCCCGTACATCGTGATGGAGTACGTCGACGGATCCACCCTGCGCGAGCTGCTGCACTCCGGGCGCAAACTGCTGCCCGAGCGCACCCTGGAAATGACCATCGGCATCCTCCAGGCCCTCGAGTACTCGCACCGCGCCGGCATCGTGCACCGCGACATCAAGCCCGCCAACGTGATGCTGACCCGCACCGGCCAGGTCAAGGTCATGGACTTCGGCATCGCCCGCGCCATGGGCGACTCCGGCATGACCATGACGCAGACCGCCGCCGTCATCGGCACCGCCCAGTACCTCTCCCCGGAACAGGCCAAGGGCGAGCAGGTCGACGCACGCTCCGACCTCTACTCCGCCGGCTGCCTGCTCTACGAGCTGCTCAGCGTCCGGCCCCCGTTCGTCGGCGACTCCCCCGTGGCCGTCGCCTACCAGCACGTACGGGAAGAACCGCAGCCGCCGTCGAACTTCGACCCCGAGATCACGCCCGAGATGGACGCGATCGTGCTGAAGGCCCTCGTCAAGGACCCCGATTACCGGTACCAGTCCGCCGACGAGATGCGCGCCGACATCGAGGCCTGCCTCGACGGCCAGCCCGTAGCCGCCACCGCCGCCATGGGCGCGGCCGGCTACGGCTACCCGCACGACCAGGGCGGCTACGGACACCAGGGCTACGACCAGCCCACCACCGCCCTGCGCACCACCGACGCCGGCCAGACCTCGATGATGCCGCCGATGCCCCCGGGCGACGGCGGGTACGGGTACGGCGACCAGAACCACGGCGGCTACGACCAGGGCCCGCACCGCCGCCAGAAGAAGAGCAAGGCCTCCACGGTCCTGCTCGTGGCGGCCGGCGTCCTCGTCCTGGTCGGCGCGATCCTGATCGGCCGCTCCCTCTTCAGCGGTGGCGCCGACAACCGGCCCAGCGTGCCCAAGCTCATCGGCTCCACCCTCGAGCAGGCCCAGAAGAGCGGCGAGAACGTCGGCCTCAAGGTGGTCAAGGGAGCCGACGAAGCCTGCGCCGACCAGCCCAAGGGCAACGTCTGCAAACAGAACCCGGAGCCCAACACCAAGGTCGACAAGGACTCCACCGTCACGGTGACGGTCTCCACGGGCGCGCCCAAGGTGGCGGTCCCCAGCGTGGTCAACCTCACGTACGAACAGGCCGAGGCGGCGCTGAAGGAAAAGGGCTTCCAGGTCGACCGCAAGGCCCAGGAGTCCGAGCGTCCCCCGGGAACCGTCCTCGACCAGAACCCGAAGGCCGGCGGTGAGGCGGAGAAGAACACCGTCATCACGCTGACGGTCGCCAAGGAACAGTCCAAGTCGATCGTCCCGGACCTCAGGGGCAAGACCAAGGACGACGCGGAGAAGGCGCTCAAGGCCGTCAACCTCAAGCTCGGCAGCGTGACGGAGGTCGACTCCCCCGGAGCCGCACCGAAGACGGTCATCGACCAGCAGCCCCAGGCAGGGACGCAGCTGGAGGTCGGTAAGACGGTCAACGTGACCATCGCCAAGGCCGCGCAGCAGGTCCAGGTGCCGAACCTGATCGGCAAGACGGTCGCCCAGGCCAAGGGGGAGCTGGCCTCCAGGGGCCTGGTCTTCGGCGCCGTACTCTCCGGCCCGACGGACGACAACGCCCGCGTCCTGTCCTCGGACCCGCAGGCCGGCCGCCCGGTCCCGACGGGCACGGTGATCAACGTGATGACCATGGACGGCGGCGGCAACAACGGAGGCAACAACGGCGGCGGCGGCTTCTTCGGAGGCCTCGGCGGCTGACCGCCACCAGCACGGCAATGGGTCCGGCCCCTCTCCTGTGGGAGAGGGGCCGGACCCATTTCGTACGTGTCTTCATATGTACGAAATTCGTTAACCCGGACGGGGTGGGGTATCGGGCTCCGCCCGGGAGGGACGGATCATGATCAACGAATCGGTGCTGTTGGAGTCCCGGACCCTGCGCACGAGCGTGCTGGAACGGACGCACGTCCTGGACAAGGTGAAGACGCTGTCACTGCTGCCGGACGGGCTGCACGTGACGACGGCGATGGTGGCGGCGTACTTCGAGGTCGCCGAGAAGGTCATCAACCGGCTGCGCCTGCGTCACCGCGAGGAGCTCACCGGGAACGGCATGCGCACACTCAAGGGCGCTGACCTGGAAAGTTTTGAAAGCGACAACCTGTCGCTTTCAAAAGAGAGTTATCCACAGGGCCGTGGTGGGCGTGTTCATCTGGCCGTCTACACCCGTCGGACCATCCTCAACGTCGCAATGCTGTTGCGCGACAGCGAGGTCGCCCGCAACGTCCGCATCTACCTGCTGGACAGTGAGCAGTCGTCCCGGCCACAACCTGTCCCCAACGACATCGAATCGCTCGACGAGCGGATCACTTCACCAAGCTGCTGGGCAAGACCGTCGTCCCGATGCTCAATGCGCTCGTCGACGCCTCCGGCGAGCAGCGTCAGGAACTCCTCGGCCTCCGCAATGACGTGGAGCAGATCCAGCAGCGCCTCGTCGAGCACGACCTCCAGCTCAGCCAGCTCCAGCGCGGCCAGGACGTACGGGCCCTCACCGGGGTCATCGGCACCATCGACTCCATGACCTGGAAGGAGTTCGAGCTGCACGTCGCCGGGCTGCTGCGCCGAGACGGGTGCACCGACGTCGAGGTGTACGGCGGGCACGGGGGCGACCGCGGGGTCGACATCACTGCTCGCACCGCCGACGGCCGGTCGGTAGCCGTCCAGTGCAAGAACTTCGCGCCCTTCCGGCACGTGCTCAGCGGCGAGATGCAGAAGTTCCTCGGCGCCTCGAAGGTCCTCCACCAGGCCGATGTGGCCCTCTACGTGGCCACCTGCGCCTTCACCCGTGAAGCCCTTGGCCATCGCCGCCCAGGGAGGCGTCACAGCCGTCCACAGGGGCCTTCTGGAGGCTTGGAGCGCGGGGGTCCAGCTCCAGGTCCTGCGCTAGTGACTGAGTTGCTTCGAGCAACTCAGTCATCCCGACTTGTCCACAGGGCCCTGTAACTGAGCGCCTTAATGGAGCTCAGTTACACAACGTGACCAGTTCAGCCAAGCTCCGCCGGAGGCGTCCGCTTCGTGTCCACCTTCTCCGTCCGGACCAGCTCGCCCCACACGATGTACCGGTACTTCGACGTGTACACCGGCGTGCAGGTGGTCAGCGTGATGTAGCGGCCCGGGGCCGTCTTGCCCGACTCCTTCGGGACCGGGCTGATCACGTCCACGTTGTACTTCGACGTCTGGCGCAGCTCCGCGAAGACCTTGTACACGTACCAGGTGTCCTTGGTCTCGAAGACGATCGCGTCGCCGTTGTTCACCTTGTCGATGTTGTGGAACTTCGCGCCGTGGCCGTCCCGGTGCGCGGCGAGCGAGAAGTTGCCCTTCTCGTCCCACGGCAGCGCCGACTTCACCGGCTGCTCGTAGTAGCCCGCCACTCCGTCGTCGAGGACGTCCGGGTCCGTGCCCGGCTTGACCAGCACCTCGCCGTTCTTCATCGCCGGAACGTGCAGGAACCCGATGCCGTCCTTGGTGTCCAGCGCGCCCGGGGCCGCCGGCTGGGCCGGCGTCTGCCACTGCTGGCGGATCGCGTCGCCCCGCGCCGACGCCTGCCGGTCCGCGAGCACGTTCGTCCACCACAGCGAGTACGCCACGAACAGGCCCAGCACCAGCCCCAGCGTGATCAGGAGCTCGCCCAGCAGGCTCAGGAACCCGGCGAGCACACTGCGGCTGCCGGCGGGCGGTGCCGCGGCGCGGCGGCGGGCACGAGACACTGCTGATTCGTCCTTAGCTGGTCAGCGCGGGCGGCGGGCCCTGGCTGCGGGGGCGTTCATCGGTCATCCTGCCCCATACGATCATCCGGTAGGTGCTGGTGAACTCCGGGGTGCAGGTGGTCAGCGTGATGTACCGGCCCGCTTCGGTGAAACCGGAACCCTCCGGCACCGGTTTCAGCACCGCCACGTTCGTCGGCGGCGTCTGCGCCAGCGCCGAGGTCATCTCGTACGTGTAGTACGCGTCCCGCGTCTCGACCACCACGGGATCCCCCGGCACCAGCCGGTTGATGAAGCGGAACGGCTCCCCGTGGGTGTTGCGGTGGCCCGCCACCGCGAAGTTCCCCTGCTTGTCCGCCGGCATCGCCGTCTTCAGCGAGCCCTCGCCGTAGTGCCCGACCATGCCCCGGTCCAGCACCTTCGGCTTGCTGATCCCCTCCGCCACCGGAACCTTCACGTCCAGCTTCGGGATGTGCAGGATCGCGAACCCCTGGCCGGGCTCGAACGCCGTCACGGGCGGCGCGGCCGCCCCGTCGGTCCCCGTGCCCGGGTCCCGCTGCCACGTCTGCTCGAGCGTGCCCGCGGCGCCGTCCGCCGCCCGCCCCGCCACGATGTTCGTGTACCAGAGCTGGTAGGCGACGAACAGCAGCATCACCAGGCCCAGCGTGATGAACAGTTCCCCGCCCAGCCGGCTCGCGATGACCACCGGGCCGCCCGAGGCCGGCCGCCTGCGCCGCCGCCCGCCCCGCCTCCGGGACTGCCGGGCGGCCCGCTTCGCGGCCTCCTGCGCTGCCCTGCGTCGCGCGGCCCGGCCCCCTGTGGGCGCGGACGGCGCGAGCGCGGTCACGCGACGGCCTTGCCCACCACCGGGGCCAGCCCCACCGAGCGCTCCACGGCACCCGCGTCACCGCACCGCACCAGCCAGTTCGCGAGCATCCGGTGCCCCCACTCGGTCAGCACCGACTCGGGGTGGAACTGCACACCCTCGACGTCGTGCTCCCGGTGGCGCAGGCCCATGATGATCCCGTCCTCCGTGTGCGCCGTGACCTCCAGCACCTCGGGCAGGGTCTGGGGCTCGGCGGCGAGGGAGTGGTACCGGGTCGCGATGAACGGCGACGGCAGTCCCTCGAACACCCCCAGGCCCTCGTGCACCACGGGCGAGGTCTTGCCGTGCAGCAGCTCGGGCGCCCGGCCCACGACCCCTCCGTACGCGACCGCCATCGACTGCATGCCGAGGCACACCCCGAAGACGGGTACGCCCGTCTCGGCGCAGTGCCGGACCATGTCGACGCAGACCCCCGCCTCCTCCGGCGTCCCAGGCCCGGGGGAGAGCAGCACGCCGTCGAAGCCGTCCTGCGCGTGCGAGAGCTCGACCTCGTCGTTGCGCAGCACCTCGCATTCGGCGCCGAGCTGGTAGAGGTACTGGACCAGGTTGAAGACAAAGCTGTCGTAGTTGTCCACAACCAGAATGCGCGCGCTCACGGAGTGGCTCCCGATCCCTCGTCCACGGTCACATCGTTGAACGGAAGGAGCGGCTCGGCCCACGGGAAGACGTACTGGAACAGCACGAACACCACCGCGAGGACCAGTACGAGTGAGATCAGCGCGCGTACCCACGCGTTGCCCGGCAGATGCCGCCAGATCCAGCCGTACATGCCGCCTGTTTCCTTTTCGTCCACGTTCGTTCCACGCACCGCAGGGGCGGTACGCCAACAGACTAAAGGCAGCGGCCCGGCGGGGTGGGTCACCTCGGCAAACCCTCCGGCCCGCCCTGCCCCACGGCGCGCGTGCCGGTCAGTTCCGCCCAGACGACCAGCCGGTGGCTGTGGCCCCACTCGGGGTCGCAGGTCGTCAGCGTCAGATACCTGCCGGGCGTCGTGAACGGCGATTTGCCGGGCACGGGGTCGACCACCCCGATGTCCGTGGGCAGGGTGCGCAGCGGCCCGCCGCGCACCGTGTACGTGTACCAGGTGGTCGCGTCCTTGAGGATCACGGCGTCCCCGGGACGCAGCTGGGGGAAGTCCTTGAAGGGGTCCCCGTACGTGCGCCGGTGGCCCGCCACCGAGAAGTTCCCGGTGGCGCCGAGCGCGGCGGTGCCGGGGTAGTGGCCCAGGCCCTTCTTCAGCAGTTCGGTGCCCGTGCCCTCCAGGACGGGCTTGTTCCAGTCCTTGCCGAAGCGCGGGATGTACATCTCGGCGAAGGCCTGGCCGGCGGGGTGGCGGACCGGCTCGGCGGGCTTCGGGGAGGGTGCCGGGGCCGGTTCCGGCGCCGCGGCCGGCGCCGCGGCCGCGGCAGCCGCCCAGTCGTCGCGCAGCCGGGTCATCTCGCCGTCCATGGCCCGGTCGGCCTTGACCCCGGTCCACAGCAGGACGTAGGCCACGAAGAGCACGATCAGCGTGCCGGCTGTCAGGCACACCTCGCTGAACGTCCGTACCACCAGGCGCAGTACGACGTCGGGCCGCAATGCCTCAGGACGAGGGCTCCACCGGCTTCGCATAGTGGAGGTCCACTGTGCCGGAGTAGCCGGGAAGTGTCAGCGCCTTGTGCTCGTCCACTTTCCAGCCGAGCCCGTACGCGTTGACGTACAGCTGGTAGTTCTGCAGGGCCGGGGAGGCGGCGAGGGCCTTGCGCAACGCGCCCGGGTCGCCGACCGCCGAGACCTTGTAGGGAGGCGAGTACACCCGGCCCTGGAGGATTAGGGTGTTGCCGACGCAGCGGACCGCGCTGGTGGAGATGAGCCGCTGGTCCATGACCTGGATGCCCTGGGCCCCGCCCTGCCACAGGGCGTTCACCACGGCCTGGAGGTCCTGCTGGTGGATCACCAGGTCGTTGGGCTGCGGCTCGGGAACGTTGGGGATGCGCGCGGTGGCGTTCGGCGGGGCGTCGTTGAGGGTGACGGTCAGGCCCTTGCCGGTCAGCTCCTCGGTGCCCGACGCCACGCGCAGGGCGGCCAGCTTGGCGTCCTCGGCCTTGGTGCTGCCGTCGTCACGGTCGGCGAGGGCGTCGACACGGTCGCGTACCGGTCCGAGGCTCTCCTCGAGCTCCGCATTGCTCTGACTGCGTTCTTCGATGAGGTCCGACAGCTTGAGGAGCGATGCGTCGGTCCGGATGTTCGTACCCTTGGAGGTGTTGAAACTGGTGACGAAGAGCAGCCCGGCCAGGGCGAAGACGGCGGCCGTCAGCAGCCGGACCGGTCTGGCCCGGCGACGGGGACCCACGGAGGAGTCGTCGGAATTGCTCAACGTACCCTTCTCCTTCAACGCCACAGGTCCACTACGCTAACGGACGCCCGGGGCAGGCAAGGTCCCCAGCGCATCGACAGGAGAGCCCCTCGTGCCGAAGTCACGTATCCGCAAGAAGGATGACTACACGCCGCCGCCCACGCGGCAGCCGCAGGCCATCAGGCTGACCAACCGCAGCTGGGTCGCCCCGGTCATGCTGGCACTTTTCCTGATCGGACTCGCGTGGATCGTCGTCTTCTACGTGACCGAAACCCAGCTGCCGATCGAATCGCTGGGCAATTGGAACATTGTGGTCGGTTTCGGCTTCATCGCGGCGGGATTCGGCGTCTCCACGCAGTGGAAGTAGCACCAAACCTTCCCTGAGAAAAGCTCTCCCCATGAGTTATCCACAGCGTCATCCACACCTGAGGAAAAGACAGAAGATCTGTGGATAACTCTGTGGAGAGTTGACGCCGGTGTGATCAGGTGAGTTCCGCGGTCCGGAGCAGAATCACCGCTGCCGCCAGCAGGAACACCACCACACAGGTCCCCCACTGGATGAGTGTGCGGTTCCGGCCGGCGGCGGGTCTCAGCATGCCCAGGCCCACCAGGGCGCCCGTGACCAGGCCGCCGACGTGCGCCTGCCAGGACACGTTGAGGCTGCCGCCGAGCGGTACGAAGGTCAGGGCCAGCATCAGCACGACCATCACGATCACCGGTCGCATCTCGTAGCGCAGCCGGCGCGCGAGGACGACGGTGGCGCCGAGCAGGCCGAAGACGGCGCCGGACGCGCCGAGTGTCGGGGTGTTCGGCTCGGTGAGCAGATAGACGAAGGCGCTGGCGCCCAGCCCCGAGAGCAGGTAGACGGCGAGATAGCGGGAGCGGCCCAGCGCCGCTTCCAGCGGGCCGCCGATCACCCACAGGCCGATCATGTTGCCGATGATGTGCCACCACTCGACGTGCAGGAACACCGAGGTCAGCAGGCGGTAGTACTGGCCGGTGGAGACTCCTTCGACGGGGGCGCCGAAGAATTCCACGTACCGGCCGAGCAGCTCGAGCCGGACCACGATCGCGGGGGCGGCCAGCCCGGCGAGGAACACGGCGGCGTTGATGCCGATCAGGATCTTGGTGACCAGCTGGGGGTCGGCGGCGACCACCCCGCCCGCGAGGGTGCGCGGCGCGTTCGCGGTCGGCCGGTGGCCGGTGCCGGAGCCCTCGCGGACGCATTCGGGGCACTGGAAGCCGACCGAGGCACTGATCATGCACTCGGGGCAGATGGGGCGCTCGCAGCGGGTGCAGCTGATCCCCGTGTCTCGGTCCGGGTGGCGGTAGCAGCCCGGCAGACGGTCGGTGTCCATCGGTCCCCTCGATCGGCGGCCGGGCAGGGGGGCGCCCCGCCGGTCCGGTATGACCCCACACTTCGTATGCATGCAGGACGGACGGGCGGGGCGGAAAGGTTCCCGGCGCCGGGTACGCGGGCGCGCGGTGTCAGGCGGGCGGTGTCAGCGCTTCTCGATGACGACCGACTTGATGATCACGTCCTCCAGCGGGCGCTCGGTGCGCGCGTTGGTGGGGAGCGAGGCGATCTTGTCCACGACCGTCTGGCCGGCCTTGTCGGTGACCTCGCCGAAGATGGTGTGCTTGCGCGTCAGCCAGGCGGTGGGCGCGACGGTGATGAAGAACTGCGAGCCGTTGGTGCCCGGGCCGGCGTTGGCCATGGCGAGCACGTAGGGCTTGGTGAAGGCCAGGTCGGGGTGGAACTCGTCGGCGAACTGGTAGCCGGGACCGCCGGTGCCGTTCCCCAGCGGGTCGCCCCCCTGGATCATGAAACCGCTGATGACGCGGTGGAAGACGGTGCCGTCGTACAGCGGGTCCGTGGTCTTCTGGCCGTCGGTGGGGCGGGTCCACTCGCGGGCGCCCGTGGCGAGCTCCACGAAGTTCCGGACGGTCTTCGGAGCGAAGTTCGGCAGCAGCTCGATCTCGATGTCGCCGTGGCTGGTCTTCAGGGTGGCGTA
Organism: Streptomyces sp. NBC_01546; assembly: GCF_045208355.1. Lineage (NCBI taxonomy): Bacteria > Bacillati > Actinomycetota > Actinomycetes > Kitasatosporales > Streptomycetaceae > Streptomyces > Streptomyces sp. NBC_01546. Next base: position 4,199,812 of record NZ_CP109379.1, on the reverse strand, counting down.
GAGCTTCTCGGCCACAGATCTGCCTTCCATAGTCATCACTGTCGGTTCCGATCCTCCCACGGAGGGCAGTAGCGCATAGAAATGCTCCACCCGTATGCCCTGTCACGCATGCCCGGAGGCGTTATGCCAGGCATGATCCGACAAAGGGTGGAAAGGTGAACTGTGTCCGCCACCGAGAAGGAGGAATCCTGTGACCCGCAAGGACAGCGTGCTCGCGGCAGCGGAAAGCGCCAGGGAGACCGTGCGGCACGCGTCGGAAGTGGTGGCACCGTACGCAGGGACCGCCAAGGACGCCATGGCGCAGTACGCGCACGAGGCGAATGAGCTGCTCGCGCCGAAGCTGTCGTACGCGGCCAACGAGGCCGCGCGGCAGGCGCGTACGACCTACGACACCCATCTGCACCCGCGGATGAAGGCAGCGCGTGCGCACGTGCCGCCGAACGTGGACCGGGCGGCGACGCAGGCGGTGAAGCAGACGCGCCTGGCGGCGCGTCAGGCTGCCGACTACACGCAGCCGCGGATCGAGAGCGCGATCGCGGCGGCCACGCCGGTGGCCGAGGAGGCCGCCTCGCGGTCGGTGGCCGCGTTCGCGGCGCTGCGCGGTCAGGTGACGCCGCAGGAGATCCAGCGGCTGGTGCGGCGCAACGAGCGGCGGGCGCGCTGCGGCCGGGCGCTGCGCGGGGTCGCCGTGGTCGGCGTCCTGGCGGCGGTCGCCTTCGCGGCGTGGAAGTGGTGGGACCAGCAGTCGAACCCGGACTGGCTCGTCGAGCCGCCGGCCGCCACGGAGGTGCCGGCGCGCGATGCCGAGCCGGCGAGCTTCGACGACGAGCTGGCGGCGAAGGAGCGCGAGGCGGGGCCGGCAAACGACGACAAGTCGCTCTGACCGGCGGTGGAGCGATCGGCGCGAGGGCCCGGATCCTGATGGATCCGGGCCCTCGCGCTGTCGGTCGGCGCGGCGGGGTCAGTGGGGGAGCGTCAGCACCATGCCCGGGCGGATGAGGTCGGGGTTGGAACCGATGACGCCCTTGTTCATGGCGTAGAGCTCGCGCCAGCGGGCCTCGTTGCCGAGCTCGCGGCGGGCGATCATGGCGAGCGAGTCGCCGGACCTGACCGTGTACGTGCGCTTCTTGGCGGTGGGCATCGGCTTGGGCGCCGCCGGAACGGCCTTGTGCGCGGCCGAGCCGGGGGTCGGGGTGTGCGCGGCGCCCGGCGCCGCCGCGGCGGCCGCCCCGGGCTTGGGCATCGCGGCGGGCCTGGGGGCGCGGGGACGGCCTTGTGCGCGGCCGAGCCGGGGGTCGGGGTCGCGGGGGCGGGCCTCGGCGGCGCGGCGGCGGCCATCCGCTCGGCGGCGGCCCGGGTGGCCGATGCCGCGTCGGCCGCCTGGCTCTTGGAAGGTGTCGCCGCCGACGCCTGCTGCTGGACCTGCTCCTTCGCCTTCTCGGCGGCGTCGTGTGCCTTCTTCTTGTCGGACTTCAGGAAGTCGAAGAGTCCCATGTGTGTACGCCTCCGGCGTGGTCTTTCCCCCTGGGCGGCGCCTTGGGGCGCGGCGCCTCCCCCCACTGTCTGACAGCGGGCGCCGGGCGGCCCTGTGACTGGGCCGTCCGGGGGACGGGACCGGGCGGTCGGCCGCCCGTCACTGACGGGCGCGGCGCGCCGGGCGGGGGCTGTCGGAGGCGGTTGCGAGGTCGCCTTCGACGAGGAGGCCGAGGACCCGCAGCAGGGCGGTGCGGTCCGCGTCGGCGAGGGAGGCCAGGGCGTCCGCGTGGACCTGGTCGACGATCCGCTGGCTGTCCACGGCGACGGCCGCGCCCTTCTCGGTGACGGCGATGATCCGGGCCCGGCGGTCCTTGGTGGACGGGCGGCGCTCGGCCAGTCCGGCCTTCTCCAGGGCGTCCACGGTGACGACCATCGTCGTCTTGTCCATGTCGCCGATCTCGGCGAGCTGGATCTGGGTCCGCTCCTCCTCCAGGGCGTGGACGAGGACGCAGTGCATCCGGGGGGTGAGCCCGATCTCTCCGAGGGCGGCCGCCATGCGGGTGCGCAGTACATGGCTGGTGTGGTCCAGGAGGAAGGAGAGGTCGGGCTCGGTCCGGGTGGGTGCCATGGCAGTCATGCCTCCACACTAACAATTCGATCCGAAGAAAATAGTCTGCAACGAAACCATCTGCTACGGTCGCACCAGTCGCCCTCACTGACTGGAGAGACCGATGCCTGCCGCTTCCACGTCCGCCTCCGCCCCTTCCCGTACGACCGGCCCTTCCCCGACCACCGGCCCTTCCCCGACGACCGACCCGACGGCCGCAGCCGCCCCGCGCGGGCTGCGCTCCCGCTGGACCGCGCTCACCGTGCTCTCGACCGGCATGCTGATGACGATCCTCGACGGCAGCATCGTCACCGTGGCGATGCCCGCCATCCAGAGCGACCTCGGCTTCTCACCCGCGAGCCTGAGCTGGGTCGTGAACGCGTACCTGATCGCCTTCGGCAGCCTGCTGCTGCTCGCCGGACGCCTCGGCGACCTGCTCGGCCGCAAGCGGATGTTCCTGGCCGGCACCGCCGTCTTCACCGGCGCCTCGGTGCTCGCCGGCTTCGCGGCCTCGCCGACGGTGCTGATAGCCGCCCGCTTCCTCCAGGGCATCGGCAGCGCGATGGCCTCCGCCGTCAGCCTCGGCATCCTGATCACCTTGTTCACCGCGCCCCGTGAACGCGCCAAGGCGATCGCGGTGTTCTCCTTCACCGGCGCGGCCGGCGCCTCCCTGGGCCAGGTGCTCGGCGGTGTTCTGACCGACGCACTCGACTGGCACTGGATCTTCTTCATCAACCTGCCCATCGGGCTCGCCGCGCTGCTCCTGGCCCTGCCCGCGCTCCCCGCCGACCGGGGCCTGGGGCTGGGTGCGGGTGCCGACGTACTCGGCGCGGCCTTGGTCACCGGCGGGCTGATGACCAGCATCTACTCCGTGGTCAAGGTGGAGCAGTACGGCTGGACCTCCCCGCACACCCTCGGCCTCGGGGCACTCTCCCTGGCCCTGCTCGCCGCCTTCACACTGCGCCAGGCGAAGGCCCGCACCCCGCTGGTGCCCCTGCGGATCTTCCGCTCGCGGACCGTGGTCGGCGCGAACCTGGTCCAGATGCTGATGGTGGCCGCGCTGTTCTCCTTCCAGATCCTGGTCGCCCTCTACCTGCAGAAGGTCCTGGGCTACGGAGCCGCCGCCACCGGCCTGGCCATGCTGCCCGCCGCCCTGGTGATCGGCGCCGTCTCCCTGGGCGTCTCGGCCCGGCTGAACGCCCGCTTCGGGGAGCGGAACGTCCTGCTGGCCGGGCTCGCGCTGCTCGTCCTGGCCCTGGGGCTGCTGACCCGGCTGCCCGTGCACGCCGACTACGCCACCGACCTGCTGCCGGTGATGCTGCTGGCCGCGGGCTTCGGCCTGGCCCTGCCGGCCCTCACCACGCTGGGCATGTCCGGCGCCGACGGCAACGACGCGGGACTGGCCTCGGGGCTGTTCAACACCACCCAGCAGATCGGCATGGCCCTCGGTGTGGCGGTCCTCTCCACCCTGGCGGCCTCCCGTACGGAGTCCTCGGCACGGTCCGGCAGCACCCCGGCCGAGGCCCTCACCAGCGGTTACCACCTGGCATTCGCCCTGGGCGCCGCGCTCCTGCTGGCCGCCATCGCCCTGGCGGCGACCCTCCTGCCGGGCGATGTTTCACGTGAAACATCGCCCGGCCGGTGACGCCTCGCCCACCGGCCGGCTCCGGCCCGGCTGGTAGCGTCCCGGGCATGCCCGAGCTGATACCGCCCACCCCCCGACTGCACTCCTCCTGGCTCGCCGCCCAAGAGGAGTGGGGCGACGACGCCCACATGGACGGGGCCGGTCTCGGCTCGGAAGACGACGTCGACAGCCCCGAGGGCTTCGCGGCCTGGGTGGACAAACTGCACCGCTCCGCGGACCGTACGGTGCCGGTCGAGCAGGGCCGGGTCCACGCGACGTACTGGTGGATCGCCGAGGGCGACACCTACCTGGGCGCCATCGACCTGCGCCACCACCTGAACGCGTTCCTCCTCGACGCCGGCGGCCACATCGGATACAGCGTGCGACCCTCGGCGCGGGGGCGCGGGGTGGCCGGCCGGGCACTGGAATCGGTGCTCCACGAGGCACGGGTGATGGGGATGGACCGGGTCCTGCTGACCTGCGACCCCGACAACACCGCGTCGGTGCGCACGATCGAGCGGGGCGGCGGGGTCCTGGAAGACGTCCGCGAAACCCTGATCGGCCCCAAGCGCCGCTACTGGATCGATCTCTAGCCCGCTGCCCCGGGCCTGCCGAGCCCCGCACCCCGAACGTAAAAAAGACCCCCCTTGACCGCGATTTCGCAGGTCAAGGGGGGTTTGAGAGTGGAGCCTAGGAGATTCGAACTCCTGACATCTGCCTTGCAAAGGCAGCGCTCTACCAACTGAGCTAAGGCCCCATGGGTCCGGACACGCCTGTCCCCTTGCGGGGAGCGGGTGTTCCGCAGAACAGAGTACCGGGTGTACCCCCTCATCTCGCAAAATGATAGGGACTCCCGCCCTGCGACCACGCTCCGTAAGATGCTCGCGAGGTTCGCACCAGCGAAGGGGAGTAGGAAGAGTGGACGCAGTACAGCAAGAGGCCACGGCCAGAGCCAGAGAGCTTCAGCGCAGTTGGTACGGGGAGCCGCTGGGAGCGCTCTTTCGCCGGCTCATAGATGACCTCGGCTTGAACCAGGCTCGCCTCGCTGCCGTCCTCGGACTGTCGGCGCCCATGCTGTCCCAGCTGATGAGCGGCCAGCGCGCCAAGATCGGTAACCCTGCCGTGGTGCAGCGCGTCCAGGCCCTCCAGGACCTCGCCGGCCAGGTGGCCGACGGGAGCGTCAGCGCGGCGGAGGCCACCGACCGGATGGACGAGATCAAGAAGACCCAGGGAGGTTCCGTCCTCAGCAACAGCGGCCAGACCCCCATCAGTTCGGGCGCACCCACCGTCAAGCGCATCGTCCGTGAGATCCAGTCGCTGCTGCGCTCGGTCTCCGCGGCGGGCGACATCATCGACGCCGCGGACACACTCGCCCCCAGCCACCCGGAACTGGCAGAGTTCCTCCGGGTGTACGGCGCGGGCCGCACCGCCGACGCGGTGGCCCACTACGAGGCCCACCAGAACTGACACGCACGACGGCGGGCCAGGGCGACTACGGGTGACGGGGGACGGGCACAGCGATGGGTGAGATCTTCGCCGGTCGATACGAGTTGATCGATCCGATCGGGCGCGGCGGCGCGGGTGCCGTGTGGCGTGCCTGGGACCACCGGCGCCGCCGGTACGTCGCCGCGAAGGTTCTGCTTCAGAGCGACGCCCACACGCTCCTGAGGTTCGTACGGGAACAGGCCCTGCGGATCGATCACCCGCACGTACTGGCCCCCGCCAGCTGGGCGGCCGACGACGACAAGGTCCTGTTCACCATGGACCTGGTCAGCGGCGGCTCCCTCGGCCATGTGATCGGGGACTACGGTCCCCTCCCGCCCCGGTTCGTCTGCACCCTGCTCGACCAGCTCCTGTCGGGGCTGGCCGCGGTACACGCGGAAGGCGTCGTCCACCGCGACATCAAACCGGCCAACATCCTGATGGAGGCCACCGGAACCGGGCGGCCGCACCTGCGGCTGTCCGACTTCGGCATCTCCATGCGCAAGGGTGAGCCCCGGCTGACGGAGACCAACTACGTCGTCGGCACCCCGGGTTACTTCGCCCCCGAACAACTGCTGGGTGCCGAGCCCGACTTCCCCGCCGACCTCTTCGCCGTCGGGCTGGTCGCCCTGTACCTGCTCCAGGGGCGCAAGCCCGACTCCCAGGCCCTGGTGGAGCACTTCCTCGCGCACGGCACCCCCGGCGCACCGGAAGGCGTTCCCGCGCCCCTCTGGGACGTCATCGCCAATCTGCTGCAGCCGGACCCCCACACCCGCTTCAAGACGGCCACAGGGGCGCGCAAGGCCCTTGCCGAGGCCGTGGAGCTGCTCGCTCCGGCCGCGCCGGACGAGGGTCCGGTGGAGGTGTTCGACCAACTCGGACCGCTCCCCGCCGGTTTCGGACCTCAGGGGCCGTCGGCCGCGGCGGCGGGCACGCCCGGCAGCGGCACCGAGGCGCCCACGGCCGCCGCGGTGCCCACCGGACCCGCGGCCCCGCACACGCCTCCGAGCCCGACGCCGACCCCGTCGCCGTACGGGTCCCCGCACCCGTCCCCGTACACGACCCCGACCACGGTGGCGGAGGCGACCCGCAGCGATCCGGGCGCGACCGCACAGACCGTCCCCGTGGCCTCGTACGGGCCCCTGGAGACCGGGAGCTTCCACCTCGCTCCGCCGGCGCCCCAGGCCCCGCCCGCGCCGCCCGCCCGGACCGGCGGAGCGATCGCCCCGCCCGCGGCGAAGGTGAAGGCCGGGATCCTCGCCACGGCGCTGCTCTGCTTCGCCGTCGGCGTATGGGCCCTCACCCGGATGTAGCGGCTCCGCGGCCCCGCCGGGCGAGCAGGATCCAGCCGCCCAGCACGAGCAGCAGCAGGGTCCCGGTGCCGAACCCGGCGCCCGCCACCACCCGCATCGCGGAGTGGGTACTGGCGGCGTCGGAGGCTTCCGGGGCGGTGAGCCCCTCCTTGGCGGCGGCCCGGTCCTCGGCCCCGACCCCGAAGCCGCCCGCGGCCAGGCTCTCCTTGTACGCGGGCGCCTTGGCGGGGGACCCGATGACGTCCGTGCGCAGGGTCAGCGGCACGGGGGTCGCGTCCTCGGTGAACTCGGCGACCTTCCCACCCATGGTCACCGCGATGTAGTACCAGCCGGCCACCCGGACCGGCCGCACCTTGGTGTCGTCGGAGAAGCGGTTCTCGTACGCCACCGGAGCCGCCTTCGGCAGGGTGACGGCCGCCTGCTTGCCGTCGTAGGACGCGTCCTCGGACACGACCAGACCCCGGTAGGGCGTGTAGAGCGAGACGGTGAGGCCGTTTGAGGCGCTGCCGTACGACTTGGTCATTTTGGCTGCGGCGAGTTCGGCGCTGAAGCCCAGCTGCTGCCCCCAGTCGAGGGGGACGCGGTAGAAGCGGGTCTGCCCTGGCCGCAGCTCGTCACGCCACACCCCGCCGTCCAGCGCGCGGGCGTCGTTGAAGCCGGTGCCGCCGGTGCGGGCGACCGGCTCGCTGCCGGGCAGGGTCGGGGAGGCCGAGGGCCAGACGCTGGGAGCGGTGGTGGGCGCGCTGCCGGCGGCCGGAGCGGGCTCGCGCTGGAGCCGGAGCTCCACGGGCCACGGGCTCTGGTCGCTGTCCTTGGCCGCGGTACGGGTGACCTTGGCGTAGTAGGTGCCGCCCTGCTGGCATTCGGCGTCCTCCTCCAGCCGCCGGACGCCGACCTCGCTGAGGGGGACGGGGTCGTAGCCGAAGACCGCATGGCCGTTGTTGTTCGGGCAGGCACGGCCTTCCTTGGTCATGACCTCCACCTCGATGCCGTCGCTGTAGGCGACCTTGACACCCCGGGGAGGCCGGACGACGGCGGAGACGTACACGCTCGACTTGTCGTCGAGGTAGAGCCGGTAGACGCGCTCGCCGGGCCCGATCGTGTCCGTGTAGACCTGCCCGGCCTCCAGCAGGGGGGCGTCCGCGGTGGAGGGCTTGCCCTCCACCGCCTTCGCGCCGTCGGCGGCGCGGTACGTCGGCACCGGCTGCGGCGCGGTCCCCTCCGCGTAGGCGGCGCCCTGCGGACCGCCCGCCAGGACCAGGGCCACCGCCCCCGCCGCGGCTCCCGTCCGCATCGTCGTCCGTACCCGACCCATCACGCCCACCCCGAGTTTGCTAGCGCAAGCCAAATCTTTGCATAACGTAACTTTTTGTCACAGAACAGCACAAAGCCCCGGCCGCAGCGGCAGCCGGGGCTTCATGAGATCAGCCTTCGGTCTCACACACCGGAACCAGAGGGCACGGAGTCAGTTGCCTCCGTCCACAGGTCCTGCTCGGCGCGGTCCGCCTGGATCTGGCGGTACACGAGGAGCCCGCCGATGGCGGCCAGTGCGACCAGGAGCAGCTTCTTCACCGCGCGACCTCGTCTTTCGTTGACGTAGGGGACTTCTGGCAGCCAACAATACACACCGACCGATACCGATCGGTTATCTGTGAACCCGCCAACTGGCCCTACGACGAAGACCCCCAGGCCTTGGGCCTGAGGGTCTTCGACACTGTGGGGCTAACAGGATTTGAACCTGTGGCCTCATCCTTATCAGGGATGCGCTCTAACCAACTGAGCTATAGCCCCATCCGCGCTGCGCGCTGACTCCTGAAGGTTAGCGCACAGACCCGGGAGCTCCAAAATCGGTTCCTGCGATGCGTCTGCGCAGGTCACTCGTCCTCGGCGAGCGTGAGCTCCACACCGCCGACGAAGCCCGCCGACAGGTTGTAGATGAACGCGCCCAGCGTCGCCAGCGCCGTCGCCAGCACCACGTCGATCACCGCGATGACCGAGGTGAAGATCAGAACGCGCGGCAGCGACAGGAACGACTGGAGGTCGAAGCCGTTGCTCTCGTTCGAGCCGGTCGCCTCGCTGATCGTGCCGCCGACGGTCGAGAAGACACCCATCGCGTCCATGACCATCCACAGCACCACCGCCGCCACGATCGTGCAGATGCCCAGCGCGATCGACAGCAGGAAGCTGACCTTCATCACCGACCACGGGTCGGCCTTGGCCACCCGCAGCCGCGCCTTGCGCGTCCTGGGCGCGATACGGGCCCCCGTACGCGGCTTGCGCTGCGCGGTGCCCGCCCCGCCGGCCCGCGGCACACCCGGGCCCGAGGGCGCCGAGTAGGCCTGCGGCGGGTGGTACGGCTGCGCGGGGGCCGCGCCGGCCTGCGGCTGCGGCTGCGTTCCTCGGGTATCCGTCACAGTCCCCCCTTGGGAGTCCGCGGCAGGGCCACGGGCACCGTTCTCTCCAGTCATGGCCGGTCCGGCGCCCGTGGCTCCACTCACGACTTACTCCTCGTGCTCCCCGGCCGAAGGCTGCGTGCCCTCGGCGGCCTCGGCGGCCTGTCCGTCGGCTGCCTCGGTCTCGGTCTCGATCTCGTCGGCCTCGACCTCGTCAGCTTCCTGACCGGCCTCGGCGTTACGGGCGATGCCCACCACGGCATCGCGCTTGCCCAGGTTGATCAGCTGGACGCCCATGGTGTCACGGCCGGTCTCCCTGACTTCGTTGACGCGCGTACGAATCACACCACCGCCGAGCGTGATGGCGAGAATCTCGTCCGTTTCGTCCACCACGAGTGCCCCGACGAGCGACCCGCGGTCCTCCACGATCTTCGCGGCCTTGATGCCCAGACCGCCACGACCCTGGACGCGGTACTCGTCGACCGGCGTCCGCTTGGCGTAGCCGCCGTCGGTCGCGGTGAAGACGAACGTACCCGGCCTCACCACGCTCATGGAGAGCAGTTCGTCACCTTCACGGAAACTCATGCCCTTCACGCCCGAGGTGGCGCGGCCCATCGGGCGCAGCGCGTCATCGGTCGCCGTGAAGCGGATCGACTGCGCCTTCTTGCTGATCAGCAGCAGGTCGTCCGCAGCGGACACCAGCTCCGCGCCGATCAGCTCGTCATCGCTGCCGTCCTCCGTCTCACGGAGGTTGATCGCGATGACACCACCCGAACGGGGCGAGTCGTAGTCCTTCAGCGCCGTCTTCTTCACCAGGCCGCCCTTGGTGGCCAGGATCAGGTACGGCGCCGCGTCGTAATCGCGGATCGCGAGGATCTGGGCGATCTTCTCGTCCGGCTGGAAGGCCAGCAGGTTCGCCACGTGCTGCCCGCGCGCGTCCCGGCCGGCGTCCGGCAGCTCGTACGCCTTGGACCGGTAGACCCGGCCCTTGTTCGTGAAGAACAGCAGCCAGTGGTGCGTGGTCGAGACGAAGAAGTGGTCGACCAGGTCGTCCTGCTTCAGCTTCGTGCCGCGCACGCCCTTGCCGCCGCGCTTCTGCGAGCGGTAGTCCTCGGTCTTGGTGCGCTTCACGTAGCCGCCGTGCGTGATCGTGACGACGATGTCCTCTTCGGCGATCAGGTCCTCCATGGACATGTCGCCGTCGAAGGGCACCAGCTTGGAACGCCGGTCGTCGCCGAACTTCTCGACGATCGCCGCCAGTTCCTCGCTGACGATCGAGCGCTGCTTCTCCGGCGAGGCCAGGATCGCGTTGTACTCGTTGATCTTGGCCTGGAGCTCGTCGTGCTCGGCGACGATCTTCTGCCGCTCCAGCGCCGCCAGGCGCCGCAGCTGCATCTCCAGGATCGCGTTCGCCTGGATCTCGTCGATCTCCAGCAGGCCCATCAGGCCCTCGCGCGCGATCTCGACCGTGTTGCTGCGCCGGATCAGCGCGATGACCTCGTCGATCGCGTCCAGCGCCTTGAGCAGACCGCGCAGGATGTGCGCGCGCTCCTCCGCCTTGCGCAGGCGGAAGCGCGTACGGCGGACGATGACCTCGATCTGGTGCTGCACCCAGTGGCGGATGAAGGCGTCGATCGACAGCGTGCGCGGCACGCCGTCCACCAGCGCCAGCATGTTCGCGCCGAAGTTCGTCTGCAGATCGGTGTGCTTGTACAGGTTGTTCAGCACGACCTTGGCGACGGCGTCGCGCTTCAGGACGATCACCAGGCGCTGGCCGGTCCGCGACGAGGTCTCGTCACGGACGTCGGCGATGCCGCCGATCTTCCCGTCCTTCACCAGGTCCGCGATCTTCTGCGCGAGGTTGTCGGGGTTGGTCTGGTACGGAAGCTCCGTCACCACCAGGCACTGGCGGTTCTGGATCTCCTCGACCTCCACCACCGCGCGCATCGTGATGGAGCCGCGACCGGTCCGGTACGCCTCCTCGATGCCCTTGCGGCCCACGACCAGGGCGCCCGACGGGAAGTCCGGGCCCTTGATCCGCTCGAGCAGCGCGTCCAGCAGCTCCTCGTGCGAGGCCTCCGGGTGCTCCAGCGCCCACTGCGCGCCCGCCGCGACCTCGCGGAGGTTGTGCGGCGGGATGTTCGTCGCCATACCGACCGCGATACCGGCGCTGCCGTTGACCAGCAGGTTCGGGAAACGCGCCGGCAGGACCGTCGGCTCCTGGTTGCGGCCGTCGTAGTTGTCCGTGAAGTCGACGGTCTCCTCGTCGATGTCCCGGAGCATCTCCATGGCCAGCGGCATCAGCTTGCACTCGGTGTAGCGCATCGCGGCCGCCGGGTCGTTGCCCGGAGAGCCGAAGTTGCCGTTGCTGTCCACCAGCGGCATGCGCATCGACCACGGCTGGGCCAGGCGGACCAGGGCGTCGTAGATCGAGGAGTCACCGTGCGGGTGGTAGGTGCCCATGACGTCGCCCACGACACGGGCGCACTTGTAGAAGCCCTTCTCGGGCCGGTAACCGCCGTCGTACATCGCGTACAGCACACGGCGGTGGACCGGCTTGAGGCCGTCCCGCACGTCGGGCAGCGCGCGCGAGACGATGACGGACATCGCGTAGTCGAGGTAGGAGCGCTGCATCTCCGTCTCGAGCCCCACGGGCTCGATGCGTACGACGGGCTGCTCTTCCTCGGTGTTCTCGGCAGTGGGCGTGGTTTCGTCGGCCATTGCTGGTCAAAGGTCCTTTCAGGCGGTCAGCTGAGCCGACTCAGATGTCGAGGAAGCGAACGTCCTTGGCGTTGCGCTGGATGAAGGAGCGCCGGGCTTCGACGTCCTCACCCATCAGCACCGAGAACAGGTCGTCGGCCTGCGCCGCGTCGTCCAGGGTGACCTGGCCGAGCACACGGTGGTCCACGTCCATGGTGGTGACGCGCAGCTCCTCGGCGTTCATCTCGCCCAGACCCTTGAAGCGCTGGATCGAGTCTTCCTTGATCCGCTTGCCGTTCTGCTTGCCGAGCTCGACCAGGGCGTCGCGCTCACGGTCCGAGTACGCGTACTCGAAGTCGTCCCGGCCCCACTTGATCTTGTACAGCGGCGGGCGGGACAGGTACACGTGACCCGCCTCGACCAGCGGCCGCATGAAGCGGAACAGGAAGGTCAGCAGCAGGGTGTTGATGTGCTGGCCGTCGACGTCGGCGTCCGCCATCAGGATGATCTTGTGATAGCGGAGCTTCTCGATGTCGAAGTCCTCGTGCACACCCGTGCCGAAGGCGCTGATCAGCGCCTGGACCTCGGTGTTCTGGAGGATCTTGTCGATACGGGCCTTCTCGACGTTCAGGATCTTGCCGCGGATCGGCAGGATGGCCTGGTACATCGGATTGCGGCCGGACTTCGCGCTGCCACCGGCCGAGTCACCCTCGACGATGAAGATCTCGCACTTCGTCGGGTCGTTCGACTGGCAGTCGGACAGCTTGCCCGGCAGCGAGGCGCTCTCCAGCAGACCCTTGCGACGCGTCAGGTCACGGGCCTTGCGGGCCGCGACGCGCGCCGTGGCCGCCTGGATCGACTTGCGGATGATGTCCGCGGCCTCGACCGGGTTCCGGTCGAACCAGTCGTTCAGGTGCTCGTGCACGACCTTCTGCACGAAGGTCTTCGCCTCCGTGTTGCCCAGCTTGGTCTTCGTCTGGCCCTCGAACTGCGGCTCGCCCAGCTTGATCGAGATGATCGCCGTCAGACCCTCGCGGATGTCCTCGCCGGCGAGGTTGTCGTCCTTCTCGCGCAGCAGCTTCTTGTCGCGCGCGTAGCGGTTGACCAGACCGGTCAGCGCCGCGCGGAAGCCCTCCTCGTGGGTACCGCCCTCGTGGGTGTGGATCGTGTTCGCGAAGGAGTAGACACCCTCCGTGTACTGCGAGTTCCACTGCATCGCGATCTCGACCGAGAGCATGCGCTCCTTGTCCTCGGCCTCGACGTCGATGACGGTCGGGTGGATCATCTCGCCCTTGCGCGAGTTCAGGTACTTCACGAAGTCGACGATGCCGCCCTCGTAGTGGTACTTGACCGTCCGCGCCGCGGGCTCCGCCGACTCCGCCTCGGGGTCGTCGGCGCCGACCGTGGCCTTCGCCGACTCGCGCTCGTCCGTCAGCGTCAGGGTCAGGCCCTTGTTCAGGAAGGCCATCTCCTGGAAGCGCCGCGAGAGCGTCTCGAAGGAGTAGTCGGTCGTCTCGAAGACGTCGGGGTCGGCCCAGAACGTCACGGTCGTGCCGTGAGCGTCGGTCTCCTCGTTCTTCGCCAGCGGCGCCGTCGGCACGCCCAGCTTGTAGTCCTGCGTCCAGCGGTAGCCGTCGCGCTTGACCTCGACCGAGACCTTCGTCGACAGCGCGTTCACCACGGACACGCCCACGCCGTGCAGACCGCCGGAGACGGCGTAACCGCCACCGCCGAACTTGCCGCCCGCGTGCAGGACCGTGAGGACGACCTCGACCGCCGGCTTGCCCTCGGACGGCACGATGTCGACCGGGATGCCTCGGCCGTTGTCGACCACGCGCACGCCGCCGTCGGGGAGGATCGTCACGTCGATCGTGTCCGCGTGCCCGGCCATGGCCTCGTCGACGGAGTTGTCCACGACCTCCTGCACGAGGTGGTGCAGGCCGCGCTCACCGGTCGAGCCGATGTACATACCGGGCCGCTTGCGGACCGCATCCAGGCCCTCGAGGACCTGGATGGCACTGGCGTCGTAATTCTTCTCGTTGGAGTCGCCGGAATCGGCCACGAAGCGCCCTTTCTGGCACAGCGCAGCCCGTACTCCGGACCAGCGAGTGCGCCGGAGGAGCGGCCGCGTCGATCTGCGTTGTCTGCGTGATCCCGCGAACGGGCGGGATTTCCCCCAGTCTACCGGTACCACCGACATGAATGGGGGTTTGCCGGTACCTGAGTCCGCATGTGCCGCCCTGAACCTCCACCTTCCGACTCCCCATATCCGGGAAGGGGCTCAAAGAGGCTCACGCGGGCATCCAGCGCTTCGGCCTGTCAACCTCCCACTACCGTGAGGGACACCACCGTCGCCCCGGCCTACTCAGCCGTAGGTATCCCCCGGGCCCTTGCTCCCCGGCGCCCGCCACGGCCCGTACCCCTTCGGCCGCCCACCCGGGCCCTGCACCTTGATCAGCCGCACCGTGCCCTGCCCCAGATCCGCGTTGAGCCGCGCCACCAGCTGCGGAGCCAGCAGCTTCAGCTGCGCCGCCCACGCCGAGGAATCACACCGGACCACCAGTTCACGATCCTCGTACCGCTCCGGTTCACAGTGCGCCGCGATCTCCGGACCGACGATCTCCGGCCAGCGCTCCATCACACCCGCCACCGCCATCGGCATCTCCCAGCCGCGCTCCGTGCGCAACCGGTCCAGCGCCGCCATCAACGGCATCGGATCCCGGCCGTCCGCACGGGCACCCGACCGCAGCCCCGGATGCTGCTGACGCTTCTTCCCGCCCGCCGCGTTGCCCCGCGCCCGCGCCTGCTCCCGCGCCGCGGCGAGGGCCTGGCGCGCCAGATCCACACCGGAAGGCTCCGGCGCCTTGCGGGGCTCGCCGCGCGGCTCCTTGTCCTGATCGCTCACAGCCGGGTCACCTCACCACCGGACACCCCGAACCGCGCCCCCGCCAACACACCCGGAACGTCATCGTCCACCGCCGCCGTCACCAGCACCTGCTCGCCCGGCACCACCAGCTCGGCCAGCCGCTCCCGGCGCCGCGCGTCCAGCTCCGCGAACACGTCGTCCAGGATCAGCACCGGCTCCGCGCCCTCCGAGCGCAGCAGCTCGTACGAGGCCAGCCGCAGGGCCAGCGCGTACGACCACGACTCCCCGTGGCTCGCGTAGCCCTTGGCCGGCAGCTCCCCCAGCCGCAGCAGCAGGTCGTCGCGGTGCGGACCGACCAGCGTCACGCCCCGCTCGATCTCCTGCTTGCGCACCTCCACCAGGGCCGCCAGCAGCACCTCGTAGATCGCCTCGCGGCTCCGCGCCGCCCCGCTGTCCACCGGCTCGCCCGCCGAGGACTTGTACGAGAGCCCCAGCGGGCCGCCGCCGGGCGCGAGCTGCTCGTACGCCTTGTCCGCCAGCGGCAGCAGCGTCGCGATCAGGTCCAGCCGCTGCGCCAGCAGCTCCGCGCCCGCGCGCGCCAGGTGCTGGTCCCACACGTCCAGGGTCGACAGGTCCATGGTCCGGCCGCCGTGCCGACGCGCCATCGCCGCCGACTTCAGCAGGGTGTTGCGCTGCTTCAGCACCCGCTCGTAGTCCGAGCGGACCGCCGCCATCCGCGGGGAGCGCGCGGTGACGATCTCGTCCAGGAACCGCCGCCGCTCACCCGGATCGCCCTTCACCAGGGCCAGGTCCTCCGGCGCGAACAGCACCGTCCGCACGATCCCCAGCACGTCCCGCGGCCTGACCTGCGAGGACCGGTTTATCCGGGCACGGTTCGCCCGGCCCGGATTCAGCTCCAGCTCCACCAGCTGCTGCCGCTCGCCCTGGGTGACGGCCGCGCGGATGATCGCCCGGTCCGCGCCCATCCGTACGAGCGGCGCGTCCGAGGAGACCCGGTGGCTGCCCAGCGTCGACAGGTAGCCGATCGCCTCGACGAGATTGGTCTTCCCCTGGCCGTTGGGGCCCACGAAAGCCGTGACGCCCGGGTCGAGGGGAACCTCGGCCCGGGCGTACGAGCGGAAGTCGGCCAGCGAGAGATGCGAAACATGCATACGGCGCCGACCTCCCCCGGCTTCCTGCTGCTCTGTGTGGTGCTGTGCGGCTGCTCCGAGCCGCACGGTGTCTCTTGTCGACTACTTCTTCTCGACCGCGTGGCCGCCGAACTGGTTGCGCAGCGCGGCGATCATCTTCATCTGCGGGGAGTCGTCCTGGCGCGAGGCGAACCGCGCGAACAGCGAGGCGGTGATCGCGGGCAGCGGAACGGCGTTGTCGATCGCCGCCTCCACCGTCCAGCGGCCCTCTCCCGAGTCCTGCGCGAAGCCGCGCAGCTGCTGGAGGTGCTCGTCCTCGTCGAGGGCGTTCACGGCCAGGTCCAGCAGCCAGGACCGGATGACCGTGCCCTCCTGCCAGGAGCGGAAGACCTCGCGGACGTCGGTGACCGAGTCCACCTTCTCCAGGAGCTCCCAGCCCTCGGCGTAGGCCTGCATCATGGCGTACTCGATGCCGTTGTGAACCATCTTCGCGAAGTGGCCCGCACCGACCTTGCCGGCGTGTACGGCGCCGAAGTCACCCTCGGGCTTGAGCGCGTCGAAGATCGGTTGGACCCGGCCCACATGGTCCTTCTCGCCGCCGTACATCAGCGCGTAGCCGTTCTCCAGGCCCCACACGCCGCCGGAGACACCGCAGTCGACGAAGCCGATGCCCTTGGTGGCCAGCTCCGCGGCGTGCTTCTCGTCGTCGGTCCAGCGGGAGTTGCCGCCGTCGACGACGATGTCGCCGATCGAGAGCAGCTCCGCGAGCTCGTCGACGGTGGACTGCGTCGCCGCACCTGCCGGGACCATCACCCACACGACGCGGGGGGCCTGCAGGCTGTCCACAAGTTCCCGCAGGCTGTGGACATCGGCAAGGTCCGGGTTGCGGTCGTATCCGATGACGGTGTGGCCTGCGCGGCGGATGCGCTCGCGCATGTTGCCGCCCATCTTGCCGAGACCGACGAGACCAAGCTCCATCAGGTGGTTCCTTAAGCGTTGTGGCCGTCTTTGCCGGGGCCTCCTGCTTCCCGGAGGACATCCCAGGCCCCGAGCCTACGCCCGGCCGGGCCGCCGGGCTCCACGGGGCGCGCACGGCCCCGGGCTGCGGGAAGAACGCGGTCAGGCCCGGTCTCGCGGGGCGCGAAACCGGGCCTGACCTGCGAAGAATCAGCCAGAGAGGCGTACCGGCATGATCAGGTACTTGTACGCCTCGTCGGCTTCGGCGTCGACCGCCGGGCGGCCGCTGAGCAGCGCCGGCTTGGTGGACGTGGTGAAGCTGAGCTGCGCGGCGGGCGAGTCGATCGCGCTCAGGCCGTCGAGCAGGAAGGTCGGGTTGAAGGCGATCGAGATGTCGTCGCCCTCCAGCTTGGCGTCGACGCGCTCCACAGCCTGTGCATCGTCCGAGGAACCGGCCTCGAGGATCAGCACGCCCTGCTCGAAGCTCAGGCGGACCGGGGTGTTGCGCTCGGCGACCAGGGCCACGCGCTTGACGGCCTCGACGAACGGGGCGGTCTCGATCACCGCGATGGAGTTGAACTCCGTCGGGAAGAGCGTGCGGTACTTCGGCAGGTCGCCCTCGAGCAGGCGGGTGGTGGTGCGGCGGCCGGCGCCCTCGAAACCGATCAGGCCCTCACCGGCACCGGAGCCGGACAGCGCCAGGGTGACCGTGTCACCGCTGGTCAGGGACTTGGCGGTGTCCAGGAGCGTCTTCGCGGGCACCAGGGCCACGGCGGAGGCGTCCGGGTTCTCCGGCTTCCACAGGAACTCGCGGACCGCGAAGCGGTAGCGGTCGGTGGAGGCCAGGGTGACGCGGTCGCCCTCGATCTCGATGCGGACACCGGTCAGCACGGGCAGCGTGTCGTCGCGGCCGGCGGCGATGGCGACCTGGGCGGCGGCGGAGGCGAAGACCTCGCCGGGCACGGTGCCGGTCGCGGTCGGCATCTGCGGCAGCGCCGGGTATTCCTCCACAGGCAGGGTGTGGAGGGTGAATCGCGAGGAGCCGCAGACCACGGTCGCCCGTACACCGTCTGTGGAAATCTCCACCGGGCGGTTGGGGAGGGCGCGGCAGATGTCGGCGAGCAGCCGGCCGGAGACCAGGACCGTGCCGTCCGCCTCGACGTCCGCCTCGACGGAGACGCGGGCCGAGACCTCGTAGTCGAAGCCGGAGAGGCTGAGGGTGCCCTCTTCGGCCTTCAGCAGCAGGCCCGCGAGAACGGGCACCGGCGGCCGGGCCGGGAGGCTACGGGCCGCCCAAGCCACCGCCTCCGCGAGTACGTCGCGCTCCACCCGGATCTTCACCGGAACCGCCTCCTGCTGTTGATCGCTCGTCTGCCGGCCTTCGTCCTCGGCTCGTCGATGCCTCGACCGATGCCGGGGACCAGTCTGACGTACGGCGCCGACACTCGGTGCGGCTGGCGGTCAAGTCGGGGGCGAGGCGTCGAGGAGGCTGCCCACCGAGTTGTGCACAGGTCCTGCTTGAAAACCGAAACCGGGCTAACTCTCTATGGGGGTAGTAGTAGGGCCTGTGGAAACGGTGGATAACGCTGTTCTCGCAGGTCAACCCGCGTTTTTTATCCCCACACCCTGTGGGTGGCACCGGTGGACAACACGGTGTTCCTGTGGAGAACGAAAACTTCTGCACAGGCCGTCCCCAGACGACCTCCACTACTCCACAGGTGCGTCCCCAGCTTTCCCCCAGTACTCCACAACCCAAACGTCCACCTCCGTGTGACGGCTTTCACTCGGGGCGGTGAGAGGGGGTGGCATGTTGCCGAACAGTGGACAACGGTGTGGAGAAGACATCTGATCCTGTGCACAGGATCAGCGAACCTGTGGGTTGGTGGTGGACAACATCGTGGACAGTGCTGTGGACGAAAAATCTGTCCACAGCCTGTGGATGGAGCTTGCGCACAATTCCACAGGCTGCTGACCTGGCCTGATGGGCCCTCAACCGGCACCCCTGTGGACAGATTGTGGGCGACGCGGGCCGTCCCCAGGGTGTGGACGGCAGAAAGTCCGTGAATCTGTGGATGAGTTGCTCCCCCGGGGGCGTATTCGAACAGGTCAGGGGCGCGCGGACGAAGAAGGGCGCCCCCGGCATGGTCCGGGAGCGCCCTCGAGATGCGTTTGAAAGGGCCCGGCGAGGCTCTCCCCGGGCGTCCGGGGAGGCCGGCTCAGGCGTTCTTGATGCGGTTGGTGAGCTCCGTGACCTGGTTGTAGATGGAGCGGCGCTCTGCCATCAGGGCGCGGATCTTGCGGTCCGCGTGCATGACGGTGGTGTGGTCGCGGCCGCCGAACTGCGCCCCGATCTTGGGCAGGGACAGGTCGGTGAGCTCCCGGCACAGGTACATGGCGATCTGCCGGGCGGTGACCAGGACCCGGCTGCGCGAGGAGCCGCACAGGTCGTCCACGGTGAGCCCGAAGTAGTCGGCGGTGGCCGCCATGATGTCGGTGGCCGTGATCTCCGGAGCGCTGTCCTCGCCGCCCGGGATCAGGTTCTTGAGGACGTCCTCGGTGAGGCCCAGGTCGACCGGCTGCCGGTTGAGGCTCGCGAAGGCCGTGACCCGGATCAGCGCCCCCTCCAGCTCGCGGATGTTGCGCGAGATGCGGGAGGCGATGAACTCCAGTACCTCCGGCGGGGCGTTGAGCTGCTCCTGGACCGCCTTCTTGCGCAGGATCGCGATGCGGGTCTCCAGCTCGGGCGGCTGGACGTCGGTGATCAGGCCCCACTCGAAGCGGTTGCGGAGCCGGTCCTCCAGGGTGACGAGCTGCTTGGGCGGCCGGTCGGAGGAGAGCACGATCTGCTTGTTGGCGTTGTGGAGCGTGTTGAAGGTGTGGAAGAACTCCTCCTGCGTCGACTCCTTGCTCGCGAGGAACTGGATGTCGTCGACGAGCAGGATGTCCATCTCGCGGTAGCGCTTGCGGAACGCGTCGCCCTTGCCGTCGCGGATGGAGTTGATGAACTCGTTGGTGAACTCCTCGGAGCTCACGTACCGCACGCGGGTGCCGGGGTACAGGCTCCGCGCGTAGTGGCCGATGGCGTGCAGCAGGTGCGTCTTGCCCAGCCCCGACTCCCCGTAGATGAAGAGGGGGTTGTACGCCTTCGCGGGTGCCTCGGCGACGGCCACCGCGGCGGCGTGCGCGAAGCGGTTGGAGGCGCCGATGACGAAGGTGTCGAAGAGGTACTTGGGGTTCAGCCGGGCGGTCGGTTCGAGCGGGCCCGAGGGGGAGCCGCCGGACGGGGCCGGGGCGGCAGCGGACCGGCCGGGGGCCTGGCGGGGCGCTGGCTGCTCGTACTGCTGCTGTTCGTACTTCTGCTGCTCGTACTGATGTGACTGGTGCGGCTGATGCTGCTGGTGTTGCTGCTGGGACTCGTACGGGGACTGCTCGTACTTCTGCTGCTCGTAGGAGCCCTGGTCGTAGCCGGAGGGCTCGGACTGCTGGAGGTAGCCCGGCTGCGGGGAGGCGTACGGGTCGCGCTCGGGGAAGCCGCCGAGGCGGGGCTGCTGCCAGCCGTAGTCGTCCTGCTGGCCGCCCCGCGGCCAGGCGCCGGGCTCGGGGCGCGGCTGCTGGTAGTCCGGGTAGGCGGGGCGGGCGGTGGGGAGCTGGTCGTCGGAGGGGCCGCCCGGGCCGCCGGGGCCGCCGCCGGGGCGCTGGCCGGGGTACGGCTCGTAGCCGCCCTGCTGCTGGGCGGGCGGGGCCGGGGGCGCGGGCTCGCCGGCGGAGTCGTCCACGGTGATGGCGATCCGGATGGGGCGGCCGCATTCGCGGCTGAGGGCGTCGCTGATCAGCGGGGCGAGGCGGCCTTCGAGGACGCGCTTGCCCCACTCGTTGGGGACGGCGAGCAGTGCGGTGTCGGCGACGAGTGCCAGGGGCTGGCATCGCTCGACCCACTGCTTGTCCTTGGGCTCGATCCCCGGCTGTCCCTCCCCGAGGAGCTTTTCGAGCACCCTTGGCCACACTGCGGCAAGATCGGCAGGTACGTCAGCCACAGAGCACGCTCTCTCACAGGGGTCCCACGAATGTGTGGTTCTTTGGGACGGTCGGGACAAAAAATCCAGGGTCAGACAACGGTAGTCAGGCCAGCGGGTACGGTTCAAGTCGTTGTCCACAGCCTGTGCACAGTGTGGGGCAGCATCGCCTCGGTTTGACCGGATGGCGTAGCCGCGCGTACCGTAACGAGGTCGAGTTGTCGATGGCTGCTGCCGCCTGCCTACCGATGGGCGAAGATCACTGATTGTGATCGTTTAGCGGTGCCACTCGGGCGAACACGCGAGTTTCCTCGTGGGCGCACGGTGACAGCCAGGCGATGTCCCGCCACAACGATTTATTCTCTGGAGCCCCCGAGTGAGCAAGCGCACCTTCCAGCCGAACAACCGCCGTCGTGCCAAGACCCACGGCTTCCGCCTGCGGATGCGTACCCGTGCCGGTCGCGCGATCCTCGCGAACCGTCGTGGCAAGGGCCGCGCCGCCCTTTCCGCGTAACAACACGCAGGTCGTGACGTCGTGCTGTCTCCCGAAAATCGGATGAGGCGGCGCGAGGACTTCGCGAGCGCGGTACGCCGAGGGCGTCGGGCTGGTCGCCCGCTCCTCGTCGTCCACCTACGTACAAGCGGTGCAACGGACCCGCACGAGTCGGGGGAGATCGATCCCTCGGCGCGTGCGGGTTTCGTCGTCAGCAAAGCTGTCGGCAATGCCGTCATACGTAACCGGGTGAAGCGCCGTCTGCGCCATCTGGTCCGGGAGCGGCTGTCTCAGCTGCCCGCCGGTAGCCTGGTGGTGGTACGTGCGTTGCCCGGAGCGGGTGATGCCGGCGCCGACGAGCTGGCCCGGGACCTGGATGCCGCTCTGGTGCGGCTCCTGGGAGGCGTGGCTCGATGAAGTACCCGCTGCTCGCTTTGATCAAGCTGTACCAGTGGACGATCAGTCCGCTGCTCGGGCCGGTGTGCCGCTACTACCCGTCGTGCTCGCACTACGGGTACACGGCCATCGACCGGCATGGTGCGGTCAAGGGGACGGTCCTGACCGCCTGGCGGATCCTGCGGTGCAATCCGTGGTCGCCCGGCGGCGTGGACCATGTCCCACCCCGTAAACGCCCGCGTTGGCACGAGCAGCTGCGCAGTGCGTTGCGTAGATCTCGCAATGCTCAAGGAGCCTGATTAGTGGACACGATTGCCAATCTGTTCAGCTTTATCACCACACCCGTCTCGTGGGTCATCGTCCAGTTCCACAAGCTGTACGGGGCGATCTTCGGTGTGGACAGTGGGTGGGCCTGGGGCCTGTCCATCGTGTCCCTGGTGGTCTTGATCCGTATCTGCCTGATCCCGCTCTTCGTGAAGCAGATCAAGGCGACGCGTGGCATGCAGGCGCTCCAGCCGAAGATGAAGGCGATCCAGGAGCGCTACAAGAACGACAAGCAGCGTCAGTCCGAAGAGATGATGAAGCTGTACAAGGAGACGGGTACCAACCCGCTCTCCTCGTGCCTTCCCATCCTGGCGCAGTCCCCGTTCTTCTTCGCGCTCTACAGCGTGCTGTCGGCCATCGCCAACGGGAAGACGATCGGCGTCATCAACCAGGAGCTGCTGGAGAGCGCGCGTCAGGCGCACATCTTCGGGGCCCCGCTGGCCGCGAAGTTCACGGACAGCGCCGAGAAGGCCGCTTCCCTGGGCGCCTCGATCACCGATGTGCGTGTCGTCACCGCCATCATGATCGTCCTGATGTCGCTGTCGCAGTTCTACACCCAGCGTCAGCTGATGGCGAAGAACGTCGACCTGTCGGTCAAGACGCCGTTCATGCAGCAGCAGAAGATGCTGATGTACATCTTCCCCGTGATCTTCGCGGTCATGGGCATCAACTTCCCCGTCGGTGTTCTCGTCTACTGGCTGACCACGAACGTGTGGACCATGGGTCAGCAGATGTACGTGATCAACCAGAACCCGACGCCGGGCAGCAAGGCCCAGGACCAGTACCTGACCCGCCTGCTGAAGCACGTCAGCTCGCATGGTGACGTCAAGGGCCGGGGCAAGAAGAAGATCGTCGCGGCGATCGTGGCCAAGGGCCCGGACCGCAACGACAACGAGCGCAAGTTCATCTCCGCGCTGACCAAGCAGGGCATGGCCGCTCAGGCGGACGGCTCCGTGACCAAGAGTGCTGAAGCCACCGTGGATTCGGATGCGGCGAGCGGTGGTGTCGCCACGAAGCGGCAGCAGCCCAAGCGGCAGCCGAAGTCGAAGCGTCAGACGCCCCCCAGCAAGCCCTCCAAGAAGTAAGAAGGAGTCCCTCCCGTGACGGAAGGCACCACCACCGCCGCCGCTGAGAGTGGCGACACCCTGACCCGCCTCGAGCAGGAGGGTGAGATTGCGGCCGACTACCTTGAGGGTCTGCTGGACATCGCTGACCTGGACGGCGACATCGACATGGACGTCGAGGCCGACCGGGCCGCGGTGTCGATCGTCAGTGACTCGGCCGGCCGTGACCTGCAGAAGCTCGTGGGCCGCGACGGTGAGGTTCTGGAGGCTCTGCAGGAGCTGACCCGCCTCGCGGTGCACCGCGAGACCGGTGACCGCAGCCGGCTGATGCTGGACATCGCCGGGTTCCGCGCGAAGAAGCGCGAGGAGCTGGCGGCGCTGGGCGCTCAGGCCGCGGCGGACGTGAAGGCGTCCGGCGAGCCCCTGAAGCTGGCCCCGATGACCCCGTTCGAGCGCAAGGTCGTCCACGACGCCGTGGCTGCGGCCGGTCTGCGGAGCGAGTCCGAGGGCGAGGAGCCGCAGCGCTTCGTCGTTGTGCTCCCGGCCTGACCGGTAGCGAGAGTGTTCGGCCCCGTCTGTGTCGCAGACGGGGCCGAAGTTTGTCAGCCTGGCATGTGAACGACGCGCCATCTTGAAGACGTGGTTCTTCAGAACCATGCGGTACGGAAGGGACGGTCCCCGTGACGGAGGCAGCTGAGCTTCCCCCGGCGCCTGAAGAGGCGCGCGCGGTGTTCGGTGAGTTTTTCCCGGAAGCTGTGCGCTACGCGGAGCTGCTGGCCGATGCGGGAGTGAAGCGGGGCCTGATCGGGCCGCGTGAGGTGCCGCGGCTGTGGGAGCGGCATCTGCTGAACTGCGCTGTGCTGTCGGAGGTGGTTCCCCAGGGCGTCACCGTGTGCGACGTGGGCTCGGGTGCGGGTCTGCCCGGCATCCCGCTGGCGTTGGTGCGGCGTGATCTGAAGATCACGTTGCTCGAGCCGCTGCTGCGGCGGACGACCTTCCTCCAGGAGGCCGTGGAGCTGCTGGGCTTGGACCACGTCACGGTCGTGCGCGGGCGGGCCGAGGAGGTTCTCGGGAAGCTGCAGCCGGTGCACGTGGTGACGGCTCGGGCGGTGGCTCCGCTGGACCGGCTGGCCGCCTGGGGTGTGCCCCTGCTGCGTCCGTACGGGGAGATGCTGGCGCTCAAGGGTGATACCGCCGAGGAGGAGCTGGTGTCGGCCAAGACCGCGCTGACGAAGCTCGGTGTGGTGAAGACCTCAGTGCTGCACGTGGGTGAGGGTGTGGTGGACCCTCTGTCGACTGTGGTGCGCGTGGAGGTCGGAGAGAGTCCCGGCGGGGTGAGGTTCGCTGCGAAGCGGGCGAAGGCGGCCCGAGTGGGACGCACGCGTCGGCGCCGCTGAGGCTCTGATTCTTGGGGTTCCGCAGGAGATTTCGGCTGTGTTGGGCCCTATAGGTATGGATTTCGGAGTGTCGTAGCGGCCTGAAGTCTTCCCCCGGGCATCGTGTTTCACGTGAAACGTCGCTCTCTGCTGCACGGAATCATCAGCCGCGGTCGTGCGGCTGCGTCCCCCCGCAATCGCAAGGATGCGAGGGGGACGGAGTTGTCCACATCGGTGGATTCATCCACAGGAGTACGGGCCCCGCTGGTTCGCGACCCCGGTGACATGGGAGGCTCTGTTCATCGCGAGCCTGAT
The DNA here is from genome assembly GCF_045208355.1 of Streptomyces sp. NBC_01546. NCBI lineage: Bacteria > Bacillati > Actinomycetota > Actinomycetes > Kitasatosporales > Streptomycetaceae > Streptomyces > Streptomyces sp. NBC_01546. Next base: position 4,175,262 of record NZ_CP109379.1, on the reverse strand, counting down.
GTCGAGGAGAGTGACACCGTGCGGTCCGACGCCAACCTCGCGGGGCCGATGGCCGACCCGGTCCCCGGTCCCCGCTCTGAATCGGCGGGAGACGATGTTTCACGTGAAACATCGCCCCCTCCCCTTGTAGACAACGACACCCCCATCGGCCGAGCCGCCCAGCTGGCGGTCGAGGCGCTGGGGCGCGCCGGCGAGGGTCTGCCCCGGCCGGAGCAGACCCGGGTCATCGTGGTCGCCAACCAGAAGGGCGGCGTGGGCAAGACCACGACGACCGTGAATCTGGCGGCCTCGCTGGCACTGCACGGGGCGCGGGTCCTGGTGGTCGACCTCGACCCGCAGGGCAATGCCTCCACCGCTCTGGGGATCGACCACCACGCGGATGTGCCGTCGATCTACGACGTGCTGGTGGACAGCAGGCCCCTGCTGGAGGTCGTCCAGCCCGTGGTGGATGTGGAGGGGCTCTTCTGCGCCCCGGCCACCATCGATCTGGCGGGTGCGGAGATCGAGCTGGTGTCGCTGGTGGCCCGTGAGAGCAGGCTGCAGCGGGCGATCCAGGCGTACGAGCAGCCGCTCGACTACATCCTGATCGACTGCCCGCCTTCGCTGGGGCTGCTGACCGTCAACGCCCTGGTGGCGGGGGCGGAGGTGCTGATCCCGATCCAGTGTGAGTACTACGCGCTGGAGGGGCTGGGGCAGCTGCTGCGCAACGTCGATCTGGTGCGGGCCCACCTGAATCCGACGCTGCACGTGTCGACGATCCTGCTGACGATGTACGACGGCAGGACCCGGCTGGCCTCGCAGGTGGCGGACGAGGTGCGCAGTCACTTCGGCAAGGAGGTGCTGCGGACGAGCATTCCGCGGTCGGTGCGCATCTCCGAGGCGCCGAGCTATGGGCAGACGGTGCTCACGTACGACCCGGGTTCCAGCGGTTCGCTCTCCTACCTGGAGGCGGCGCGGGAGATCGCGTTCCGTGGGGTCGGAATGCAGTACGACGCCCAGCAAGCCCATCTGGGCGCGGGTGTGAACAACAGCACGCAGAGTGTGGCGGAGGGGATCCAGTGAGCGAGCGACGTAGAGGTCTGGGGCGGGGGCTCGGTGCGCTGATTCCCGCGGCCCCGCAGGAGAAGACGCCGCCGGCGGGCGGTGGCGGGTCGACGTCTCCGTCGGCGGTGCCGGTGTTGACCTCGGAGCGCGGGATCGCGGCGGCGAAGCTGGCTTCGCTGGTGCAGGCCGATGTTTCACGTGAAACATCGCTCGCGGTCGCGCCGGTGAGCGAGCCGGTGCCGGAGGCGCCGGAGGCCAATGTGGTGGCCGGAGCGACGTTCGCGGAGCTTCCGATGGACGCGATCACGCCGAACCCGCGGCAGCCGCGTGAGGTGTTCGACGAGGACGCACTGGCCGAGCTGGTGACCTCCATCCAGGAGGTGGGTCTGCTTCAGCCGGTGGTGGTGAGGCAGTCGACTCCGGGCCGCTATGAGCTGATCATGGGCGAGCGGCGCTGGCGGGCCTGCCGGGAGGCCGGTCTGGAGAGCATTCCGGCGATCATCCGGGCGACGGATGACGAGAAGCTGCTGCTGGACGCGCTGCTGGAGAACCTGCACCGGGCTCAGCTGAATCCGCTGGAGGAGGCTGCGGCGTACGACCAGCTGCTCCAGGACTTCAACTGCACGCATGACCAGCTGGCGGACCGGATCGGCCGCTCGCGTCCCCAGGTGTCGAACACGCTTCGGCTGCTGAAGCTGTCGCCTTCGGTGCAGCGCCGGGTGGCTGCGGGGGTGCTGTCGGCGGGTCATGCGCGGGCGCTCTTGTCTGTGGAGGACTCCGAGGAGCAGGACCGTCTGGCGCACCGGATCGTGGCCGAGGGGCTGTCGGTGCGTGCGGTGGAGGAGATCGTGACGCTGATGGCGTCGGAGCCCTCCAGCGCGGTGAAGCCGAAGGGTCCGCGTGCGGGTGCCCGGGTGGCTCCGGCGCTCAATGAGCTGGCGACGCGGCTGTCGGACCGGTTCGAGACGCGGGTGAAGGTCGATCTGGGTCAGAAGAAGGGCAAGATCACCGTCGAGTTCGCGTCGATGGAGGACCTGGAGCGGATTCTGGGCACGCTGGCGCCGGGCGAGGGCCGGGTGTTGGAGCAGGGTCTGTCCGGGGAGTGACACCTGGGCCGCCGAGGGGCGGATCGTGCCGGTGAGAACCGACGCGGTCCGCCCCTCTGGCGTCCTGTCGAAGCTGTGCCCCGAAGCTGTGCCCCGAAGCTGCGCCTGTCGGAGCTGTGCCTGTCGAAAGAGTGGGGGCCAGTGGATACGATGCGTTCATGGGTCGTCGGCTGGTACCGCTCACGCTGGACAACCTCCAGGATCTGCCTCGTCGTTGCCGGTCCTGCGTGTTCTGGGAGCTGGATCCGGTCAGTGGTGAGGCCGCCGTGAAGGCGGGTACGCCGGCGATGGAGAAGGAGGCCTGGATCTCCGCCGTCCTCCTGGAGTGGGGATCGTGCGGCCGGGTGGTCTACGTGGACGAGGTTCCGGTCGGGTTCGTGCTGTACGCGCCGCCGGCGTACGTGCCGCGGGCCACGGCGTTTCCGACCAGTCCGGTGTCGCCGGACGCCGTGCAGCTGATCACCGCATGGATCATGCCGGGATATCAGGGGCAGGGGCTCGGCCGGGTGATGGTCCAGACGGTGGCGAAGGACCTGCTGCGGCGGGGGTTCCGGGCCATCGAGGCGTTCGGGGACGCGCGGTGGGAGGGGCCGGCCTGCCTGCTTCCGGCGGACCACCTGCTCGCGGTGGGCTTCAAAACGGTACGGCCCCACCCCGCGCATCCGCGGCTGAGGCTGGAGTTGCGCTCCACGCTGTCGTGGAAGGAAGACGTGGAGCTGGCGCTGGACCGGCTGCTGGGTGCGGCGCGCAAGGAGCCGGTGCTGCGCCCGTTGTGAGCCGAATACGTGAAACGGGGCCGCCCCTCAAAGGGGCGGCCCCGTTTCACGTGAAACATGTGCCTCGTCAGACGGTCTTGACCTGGACGAAGTTCTCGAGGTCGCGCAGGATGGCGGCCTTCGGCTTGGCACCCACGATGGTCTTGACGACCTCGCCGCCCTGGTACACGTTCAGGGTCGGGATGGACATGACGCCGTACTTGGCAGCCGTGGCCGGGTTCTGGTCGATGTTGAGCTTGACGATCTCGATCTGGTCGCCGTACTCGGCCGCGATGGCCTCGAGCGACGGCGCGATCTGGCGGCACGGGCCGCACCACTCGGCCCAGAAGTCCACCAGCACCGGCTTGTCGCTGGCCAGTACCTCGGCGTCGAAATCGGTGTCGGTCACGGTCTTGAGAGCCACGGCGGGCCTCCTTCTTTCCTGCGGGGTGGGGTGTGGGGATGAAGCGGGTCAGACGGTCGCGTGGGCCTTCTCGGCGTCCGCGAGGGCGGCGAGGAAGCGCTCGGCGTCGAGGGCGGCGGAGCAACCGGTGCCCGCGGCGGTGATGGCCTGACGGTAGGTGTGGTCCACGACGTCGCCGGCGCCGAAGACGCCGGTCACGTTGGTCCGGGTGGAGGGGGCGTCGACCTTGAGGTAGCCCTCGTCGTCGAGCTCCAGCTGGTCCTTGAACAGCTCGGTGCGGGGGTCGTGGCCGACGGCGATGAAGAGGCCGGTCACGGGCAGCGCGGAGGTCTCGCCGGTCTTGGTGTTGCGCAGGGTGAGGCCGGAGAGCTTCTGCTCACCGTGGATCTCGGCGACCTCGCTGTCCCAGGCGAACTTGATCTTCGGGTCGGCGAAGGCGCGGTCCTGCATGGCCTTCGAGGCGCGCAGGCTGTCGCGACGGTGGACGATCGTGACGGACTTGGCGAACCGGGAGAGGAAGGTCGCTTCCTCGATCGCGGTGTCGCCGCCGCCGACGACGGCGATGTCGTGGTCCTTGAAGAAGAACCCGTCGCAGGTGGCGCACCAGGAGACGCCGCGGCCGGAGAGGGCGTCCTCGTTGGGCAGGCCGAGCTTGCGGTGCTGGGAGCCGGTGGTGACGATGACGGCCTTGGCGCGGTGCACGGTGCCGGCGGTGTCGGTGACGGTCTTGATCTCACCGGTGAGGTCCACGGACACGATGTCGTCCGGGACCAGCTCGGCGCCGAACCGCTCGGCCTGGCCGCGCATGTTGTCCATGAGGTCGGGTCCCATGATGCCGTCCTGGAACCCCGGGAAGTTCTCCACCTCGGTGGTGTTCATCAGCGCGCCACCGGCGGTGACGGCGCCTTCGAATACCAGCGGCTTGAGCGAAGCGCGTGCGGTGTACAGGGCGGCCGTGTAACCGGCCGGCCCGGAGCCGATGATGATCACGTTTCGAACGTCGCTCACGGGTTTCTTCCTCGTCTCTGCGGACTGCGTGCTGCCTACCGGGGGCCGGTTCGGACTCTCACCCCACCCAACGGATCCTACGGCGCATGCATTCCCCTGCTGTCCCCTGCAGTCCTTACGTGTCGGTTACCGGGGATAGGTGTTCGTCAGCAGGACCTTTCCGGGGGTGGCCGGGGTGGTGTTCTCGCAGCCGGTGTCGACGAGGTAGGCGTCCACACGGGAGGAGTCGCCCGGGTGCGGCAGGACGAGCAGGAGGACCGGAGTGCCCTGGTAGCTGCCGCGCTCGGAGGCGATCGGGGTCTCCGGGCGGCCGGTGGCCTCCTGGACGCAGGCGGGGACGGAGGCCGCCTGGCGGTCGTTGGGGGCGATCCCGGGGGCCGGGGTGTTCTCCATCCCGTAGGTGTTGTTCTGTTCCCCCTGGGTGGCCGCCTTGGCGCCCTGCCCGGAGTCGAGGAGCTGCTTGACGCTGCTGCGCAGGCCCTGGGAGGTGTAGGCGCCGTCGGTGGGGGGCTGGGCGGCGGAGCTCGTCGTTTCCCGGCGAGCGGTTGCGTCTTGGGAGGGCGGGCCGGACAGGTCGCTGAACAGGAAGATTCCGAGCGCGCAGGCGGCGGCCCCGGCCAGGCCCGTGAGTACGGCGATCCGGCGGCGGGCGCGGCGTCGCCCAGGGCCGCTTGAGCCGTTCGGGTGGCCGGCGGGCGATGTTTCACGTGAAACATCGCGGTCGGTCGGGCGGGGACGGGCAGCGGATGCGGATGCGGGCCGACTGTCCTCGTCGGAAGCCTGGGGGGTGGTGGAGTCGAGGAGGGCCTCGGCGGCGAGGGCCGCGTCGATGCGGCCCGCGATGTCGGCGGGCATCCGGGCCGGGCCCGGGAGGGTGCCCAGGACGGCGCGGATCTCCTCCAGGGAGGCGCGGACGTCGGCACACAGGGTGCAGCCGCCGAGGTGGTGTCTGACTTCGGCGCTGCGGGTCGGGGAGAGGAGTCCTTCGGTCAGGTCGGAGATCTCCGAGACGTCCGGGTGCCGGATCGTGCCGGTCGTGCCGGTCGTGGGGGTCACGGTCGTCCACCTCCGCCCTTCACTGCGTCTGGGTCTGGCTGCCTGGGTTCTGCCGCTGGTGGGACGGCTGTGCCCGGCGTCCGGTTCCTTCCCCGCTCGGTGGCGGTGTTATCCCCGGCATTCGTGCGCAGATGAGTGAGCATCGGGAGGAGTTTCGCGCGGCCGCGTGCGCAGCGGCTCTTCACGGTGCCGGTGGGGACGTCGAGGATGTCGGCGGCTTCGGCAACGGGGTATCCCTGCATGTCGACGAGGACGAGCGCGGCCCGCTGTTCGGCAGGGAGGGTGCTGAGGGCGGCCAGGAGCTGGCGGTGGAGGTCCTGGCGCTCCGCGGGGGCCTCGGCGGACTCGTGGGGCTCCAGGAGGCGCTCCAGGCGCTCCGTGTCGTCGAGGGGCGAGGTCTTGCGGGAGGCGGCCTTGCGGGCCCGGTCGAGGCAGGCGTTGACGGTGATGCGGTGCAGCCAGGTGGTGACGGCGGAGTCCCCGCGGAAGGTGTGGGCGGCCCGGTAGGCGGAGACGAGGGCGTCCTGTACCGCGTCGGCGGCCTCCTCGCGGTCGCCGAGGGTGCGCAGGGCCACCGCCCACAGCCGGTCCCGGTGCCTGCGGACGAGCTCACCGAAGGCGTCGGGGTCTCCGGCGACGTGCAGCGCCAGCAATTCCTGGTCGCTGTCCCCGCCGGTCGCCGCGTCGTGCATCACACCTCCCCTCCCGGAAGGGAGCGTACGGGTCGGGCGGGACGAATACGAGGGCCTGCCCGGGCCCGGTGGCTGTCCTCGCGGCCGGTCCTATTCGGCCGTGCCGAGCACCTTGATCTCTTTGATGCCGCCGCGGTAGGCGCCGCTTCCGTCAGAGGGCAGGGCCGTGATGTGGACCAGCAGGAAGCGGGTCTTCACCGGGGTCTCCAGGGTGGTCTTCAGGTCCTTCCCTGTCGTGCTCGGCTTGACGACCTCGTGGGGGAAGTCCGAGAGGGAGCGGGCTGAGGAAGCCTCCGGGGAGGCGGCCCGCACCTCGACCTTGTGTCCAGCCGCATACAGGTCGACGTCGAGGCCGGCCACGTCCTGGACGCTGCCGAGGTCGACAACGATGCCGCTGCCGTCGTCGTAGCTGTCCAGGTTGCCGAAGTTGGCGTAGCCGTAGAACACCTTGGTGACCCAGGCGGTGTCGGCGTTGCGGTCGACCGCCTTGTCCGCGTCCTCCGCCTTGATCGGCTCCTTGCCGAAGACGGTGGCGTTGCCGATGGGCAGCGGCTTGCCCGGCTTGATCTCCTTGGGGGCGTCGGTGGGCTCGGTCTGCTGGTTGGAGCCGCTGTTGCCGGAGCCCCCGTTGTTGCCGCGCAGGAGGGTGTCGGCCAGCTGCCAACTGCCGAGGCCGAGGGCGGCGATGAGCAGGGCGGCGACGCCCCACTTCAGGGCCCGGCCGGTGCGGCTGTTCAGCGGGGGCGGCGGGGGCGGCGGGGGGACGGCCGTGACGGACTGGGTGGGGGGCGTACCCGGCGTGGGGCGGCCGTAGCTGCCCTGCTGGTAGGTGGTGTGCTGGTACTCGGGCGGGGCGGTGAAGGCGGGCTCCGGCGGCTTGATGCGGGGCATCGCGGCGACGGCCTTGGCCAGCTCCTCGGGGGTGGTGCAGGCGGGTTCCTGGCGGGAGGCGGTGGCCCCGTCGTTGGCGAGGGCGCGCATGGCGAGCTCGCCCAGGCCCCGGTGGACCCCGGCGCGTACCTGGTCGGGGGCGATCAGGCCGACGCCCTTGGGCAGGCCGGTGAGGCCGTAGGCGTCGTTCTCGTACGGCCAGCGCTGGGTGAGTGCGGCGTACAGGAGTGCGCCGATGGCCTCGGTGTCGGCGCGCTGCGGTGTCTCGCTGGTGATCCCGCGCAGGGCGGCGTTCACTGCGAGGCCGCGGATGCGGTACTGGCCGGTGGAGGTGCGCAGTATCGCGCTGGGTGTCAGGCGCAGGTGGGCGAGGCCTTCGCGGTGGGCCGCGGTCATGGCCTGGGAGATCTGGCTGACGAGCTGGTACGCCTCGTGGGGCTCCAGGGGGCCCGCGGCGAGGAGCGCGGTGAGTTCGGTGGCGTCGGGCAGCCATTCGTGGACGACGTAGACGAGGTCGTTCTCTTCCACGGCGTCGAGTACCTGGACGAACCGGGGGTCGCCGAGCAGGGCGGAGGAACGTGCGGCGGCCAGGACGGAACGGGCCCGCGGGTGGTCGGCGGGCAGCAGGTGGACCCCGACGGCCCGGCGCAGCTTCTCGTCCATCGCACGCCAGCTGCTGAATCCGTCCACACGGGTGACGCACTCTTCGAGCCGGTAGCGTCTGGCGAGTTTGTGGCCGCTGTGGAGTTCTGGTGCGGCCGCGGGGGCCGCGGGCGTGCGTTCGCCGTCCTTTTCGGTCATGGGTCCGTCCGCGGCTCGTCCGTTCTGGGTGTCCACCCCGTCGGCCGTGGCCTTGTCCGCTTTCGCGGCCAGCGGCTTGTCGCCACTGTTGTCGGCCACGTCGACGGCAGCCGTGCTACGTTCCGCCACCGTCGTTCCCGCCTCCCCATTCGTTGCGCGCTGTCGGCCAATCTGCGAAGCCAAGCCAATTGTGCCCACAGTCCGACGCTATGCACGACACACGAAGGGGGGCGACGGTTGTGCGGATCAGCGCCCCAGTCGTCCGCGGACCATTCCGACCATCGAGTTGAGTTCTTCGATCCGCATCCGCTTGGCGGCGATGAGGAAGACGGCCGCCAGGGCGATGCCGCCGGCCACGAGGGAGGCGGCGGAACCGGCCACTCCGCTGCCCAGCCAGTGAGTGACCCCGTAGGCGGCGGCGCCGGCCACGGCGGCCGCGGGGACGCAGGCGCCCGTGAGGCGGGCGTAGGTGCGCATCACGTGGGCGCCGTCGAGGTCGCCGCCGAGGCGGGTCTTGAGGCGGCGCCAGGCGACGCCCACGCCTACTGCGTAGCCGAGGCCGTAGGCGGCGGCCATGCCGACGACGGCCCACCGGGCGGGCAGGACGAAGAAGGAGGCCGCGGAGCCTGCCGCGTTGACGGCGGCGACGATGACGGTGTTGTAGAAGGGCGTCCGGGTGTCCTCGTAGGCGTAGAAGCCGCGCAGGACCACGTACTGGACCGAGTACGGGATCAGTCCGAGGCCGAAGGCCATCAGGACGTAGCCGATGTTCTGGGCGCCGGCGCCGGAGCCGGCGTAGAGCAGGGTGGCCATCGGGACGCCGAGGGCGAGGAACGCGAAGGCGCAGGGCACGATCGCGACGGCGGAGGTGCGCAGCCCGTAGGAGATGTCGTCGCGGACGGCGGCGGCGTCCCCGTCGTGGGCGGATCGGGAGATGCGCGGCAGGACGGCCGTCATGACGGAGACGGTGATGATGGCCTGCGGCATCTGCCACAGCAGCAGCGCGTAGTTGTAGGCGGTGATGCCGGTGCCGGGGTGGCCCTGCTTCTCGGCGACGGAACCGGCCCAGGTGGCGAGCTGGGTGACGACGACGAGCCCGATCTGGTTGGCGAGGACGAAGAAGAACGTCCACTTGGCCAGGCGGGCGGCCTTGCCGAGGCCGTGGCCCTTCCAGTCGAAGCGCAGGCGCGGCTTGAAGCCGGCATCGCGCAGGTAGGGCAGCATGGCGAGGGCCTGGACGGTGAGGCCCAACAGGGTGCCGAGGCCCAGGAGGCGGACACCGTCGGCGGTGACGGTGGTGGCGTTGACGCCGGAGGTGGTGAAGCCGCCGAAGACCCAGATGAAGGCGCCGAAGGTGGCGATGACGACGATGTTGTTGAGGACCGGGGTCCACATCATCGCGCCGAAGCGGCCGCGGGCGTTGAGGATCTGACCGAGGACCACGTGGACGCCCATGAAGAACATGGTGGGCAGGCAGTAGCGGGCGAAGGCGACCGCGACGTCCATCTGCTGGGGGTCGGAAGCGATCTTCGGCGACATCATCGTGATGAACACCGGTGCGGCGAGGACGCAGATGGTGGTGATCGCGGCCAGCAGGACGACGACGAGGGTCAGCAGCCGGTTGGCGTACGCCTGGCCGCCGTCGCTGTCGTTCTTCATGGCCCGGACCAGCTGCGGGATGAAGACGGCGTTGAGGGCGCCGCCGCCGACCAGCACGTAGATCATCGTGGGCAGGGTGTTGGCGATCTGGTACGTGTCGTTGAAGGTGCCGACGCCGATGGCACCGGCGATGACCAGGGTCCGCAGGAAGCCGGTGATGCGGGAGACGATCGTGCCGGCGGCCATGAGCGCGCTGGACTTCAGCAGGCTGGACGCGCGTCCGGCGGGCTTGGCCGGGGCCGGGGCGGCGACGGGGGCGTCCTCGGCGGGGGTGCGGGGGGCCGCCTCCTGGTCGCGGTACAGGTGGGCGAAGGCGTCGGGTTCGGCCTGTTCGTCGGACGCCTGGGTGACGAGGGAGTCCACGCCGACGAACTGGGTGGTGGTGGCGTGGTCGCCGTAGGGCAGGTGGCGGGAGGGCCCGTCCGGCTCGGGCGGCGGGGTCTGGGCCCAGACGTGCGGATCGGGGGCGTAGGAGGGCGCGGTGGGCGCCGCGTAGAGCGGGCCGGGCTCCTGGTAGGTGCCGGGCGGCGGCGGGGGGTGTGCGGCCCGGTCGTAGAGGACCTCGGCCACGGGGTCCTGTGCGGACAGGTCCTGCGCCCGGTACGGGTCGTAGTCGTAGGCGTCCTGGACATATGGGTCGCGGTCCGGCGCGGGCGCAGGCGCGGGAACCTGCCCGGGCACCGGGGTGCCCGGGGCAGTGCCCTGGGAGGGCGCGGGCCCACCAGTGCCCTGCGCGCGGTCACCGTCGTACGGCGCGTTCATCGAAACCCCACCTCATCGTCCCCAGGCCGATCGGCCACGGCATCGCTCAACGGTCCACTGTCTCACCCGTGCCGGACCCGTCGGTGCTTTGCGGTCCGGTGTCCGGGGACTCGTCACTCGGCTGCGTGCTCTCCTCGGCGGCCGCGCGTGCCGCGACGCGCTTGCGGCTGGCGTACATCTTGATGCCCGCCAGGACGAGGAGGAGCACACCGCCGGCGATGACGAGCATGACAGTGGGGGTGATCTCGGTGGCGTCGACGGTGAACTTTCGTTCCTTGCCGTAGGGGACGCCGTCCTTGGTGAAGAGCTGCGCGGTGACCTCGACGGGGCCGCTCGCTGTGGCGTTGGCGGTGAACTTGACGGTCTGGGTGTGGTCGCCCTGGACGGTGACCTGCTGTTGCTGTTCGGCCTCGCCCTTGTCGCCGAACATCAGGCGGGTCGGGTTGGCGGACTTCACCCGCAGGACGAGGTCGTGGACGTCCTGGACCAGGCTGTTCTGGACGCTGACCGGGATGGTGGCGCTGTGTCCGGACAGGGTGGCGTCGGACTTGGGGACGACCTTGACCTTCTCGGTGAGGCCGATCAGGTAGTCCTGGACCTGGTCCCGGTAGAGGGCGGCCTCCACGGGGTGGCCGCGCCAGGAGGTGGACATCTCCCGGTTCGTGGTGTTGCCGAAGGGGATCTCGACGCGGTCGGGTGCGGCGAGGATCACCTTGAAGTGGTCGAGGGTGTTCTGGGTGGTCCGGATCTTCTCGAACGCGGGCACCGGAAGCTCCTGCTTGCGCAGGTCCTCGGGGTACTGCCCGGCGCCCGGCACCTGGGTGGCGGCCGCGGGGTCGGGTTTGGCCGCGGCCGCGGCCTCGAGGTCGCTGGGCTGGGTCCAGCGGCCGGCCTGGAGGGCGCGGATGGCCTGGGCCATCGTCTCCACCTGGCTGACGCTGGGCATCCGCTGCGGGGCGACGACGAAGCTGCGCTGCTCGTCGGTCTTCTGCAGGTTCAGGGCGAGGGTGTCGGCGAGGAACCGCTGCAGGGCGAGGGTGGAGTTCCCGGAGCTGAGCATGTCGCCGTCGAAGGCCGTGGAGAGTTCCGCGTCGGCGACGACGGCGGTGGCGCCCGCGCCGATGGGGCGGGCGGCCGAGGGGGTGTACCCGAGGGCTCCGCTCTCCGAGAGGCTGTCGCTGCGGGTGAGGATGTTGTGGGCACCGGCCGAGGTGGCGACGTTGACGATCGAGGGGTCGATGGCGCCGTCCACGGGCCAGGAGAAGTCGGTGGACGCGGGGACGTGCAGGACCGTCTCGACGGCCTGCTTCGCCTTGTCGGTGGCGGGCCGCAGCTGGCCCAGGGTGCCCGAGACGTCCTTGCCCCGGTGGGCGAGGGAGGCGAGGTCGGGGTCCGCGAAGGGCAGGGCCACGACCTTCTTGCCCTGGACGGCGGCTTCCAGGGAGCTCAGCCACTGTTCGGCGACGGCCTTGTTCTTGCCCTGGACGGGCTTTCCGCCCGGGACGCGGACCCGGTAGCCCTTGGTCATCGCGTCAACCGTGTACAGCAGGTCGGGATCGATGACCCAGGTGATGGGCAGGTCCTTGCCGAGCGCGACCATCCGCTCCAGCCGGCCGCCGGACCTGAGCTCTTCGGCGAGGGAGTCGTCGAGGAAGACGGGGGTCTGGGTTTCGTCCGAGCCGGTTTCCGCGGTCACGTGGGTGGTGGAGATCAGCGGCCACACGTAGGTGAGCTGGCCCCGCTTGGACGCGGCCTCCGGCTGCCAGGGCAGGAAGGTGCGCTTGATACCGAGGACCTGCTCGGACGGGCGGCTCTCGGTCACCCCGGACAGGGAGACGCCGAGCTGGTAGACGCCGTCCTTGTCCAGCTCCAGCTTGTTCACCGGGACCGTGAGAGTGAAGGACTGGTTGACCTTCGAGGGCAGCGAGGCGATCTTCACGGCGTGGGCCGGGTCGATCTCCCCGGGGTCCGTGCCGGCGCGGAAGCCGGTGCGGTCCGCCGCCTCGTCGATCGAGGACCGGTCCGCGAGGAGGGGGCCGACCCGCAGACCCACGTGTGCGTCGTTGATCGTCTCGGAGCCGTTGTTGACCACGGTGCCGGAGATGGTCAGGGTGTCGCCCTTGACCGGGGCGGCGGGGGTCATCGAGTCCAGCTGGACGTCGACGCTGGCCGCCTGGGCGGCCTGGGCCTTGGGGGCCGGTGAGTAGACCAGAGCGGCGAGGACGGGGGTCCCGGCGAGCAGGACCACCGCGCGCCGCAGCCATCGGCGCCGGACAGGAGTGGGGGGCGTCCCCAGGATGTCTGCCGCCTCGGCCACGCGCTAGCCCGTCCCTCGAAGTGTCGGTGTTCGTCGTATGTGCGTCCAGGCATGGTAACGAGACCCGCTGTGCGCGAGTGCCGCTCCTTGCTCCACATGATCGGCTCAGCCCCGGCGCAGCGGTGTACCGGGGTCGCCGTAAAACGGGGAAGCCCGCGCCGGGCGGGGCACGTACCCTTTTCTGTTGTGCCGAACGCCAACGAAGACAACCCCAGTGCCCTGAGTCAGGTGCAGCGCCGCGCGGTGAGTGAACTGCTGCGGGTAGCCCCTGTCGCCGACGAGCTCGGCCGCCGTTTCCAGAAGGCGGGCTTCCGCCTCGCCCTGGTCGGCGGTTCCGTCCGCGACGCGCTGCTCGGGCGTCTCGGCAACGATCTCGACTTCACCACCGACGCCCGCCCCGAGGACGTTCTGAAGATCGTCCGGCCGTGGGCCGACTCGGTGTGGGACGTCGGTATCGCCTTCGGCACGGTCGGGGCGCAGAAGGCTGCCCGCGTCGGAGACGCTGATTGGAACTTCCAGATCGAGGTGACGACGTACCGCTCGGAGGCCTACGACCGTACGTCGCGCAAGCCCGAGGTCTCCTACGGCGACTCGATCGAGGAGGACCTGGTCCGGCGCGACTTCACCGTCAACGCCATGGCGCTGGCTCTGCCGGAGCAGGAGTTCATCGACCCGCACGGCGGTCTGGAGGATCTGGCCGCCGGTGTGCTGCGCACCCCCGGCACCCCGGAGGACTCGTTCTCCGACGATCCGCTGCGCATGCTGCGGGCGGCGCGGTTCGCCGCGCAGCTGGACTTCGAGGTCGCTCCCGAGGTCGTCGCGGCCATGAAGGCCATGTCCGACCGGATCGAGATCGTCTCGGCGGAGCGGGTGCAGGGCGAGCTGAACAAGCTGGTCCTCTCCGCGAACCCGCGCAAGGGTCTGGGCCTGCTCGTGGACACCGGGCTGGCCGACCGGGTCCTGCCCGAGCTGCCCGCGCTGCGGCTGGAGAGTGACGAACACCACCGTCACAAGGATGTCTACGACCACTCGCTGATCGTGCTGGAGCAGGCGATCGCGCTGGAGGAGGACGGCCCGGACCTGGTGCTGCGGCTCGCGGCCCTGCTGCACGACATCGGCAAGCCCCGTACCCGGCGCTTCGAGAGCGACGGCAGGGTCTCCTTCCACCACCACGAGGTGGTGGGCGCAAAGATGACCAAGAAGCGTCTGACGGCTCTGAAGTACTCCAACGACATCGTCAAGGACGTGTCCCGGCTGGTGGAGCTGCACCTGCGCTTCCACGGCTACGGCGACGGCGAGTGGACGGACTCCGCGGTGCGGCGCTACGTCCGCGATGCCGGCCCGCTGCTGGAGCGCCTGCACAAGCTGACCCGGTCCGACTGCACCACCCGCAACAAGCGCAAGGCCAACGCGCTCTCCCGGACCTATGACGGGCTGGAGGAGCGCATCGAGCAGCTGCAGGAGCAGGAGGAGCTGGACGCGATCCGGCCCGACCTGGACGGCAACGAGATCATGCGGGTGCTCGACGTCGGCCCCGGCCCGGTGATCGGGAAGGCGTACGCGTTCCTGCTGGAGCTGCGGCTGGAGAACGGCCCGATGGGGCACGATGCGGCCGTCGCCGCCCTCAAGGAGTGGTGGGCCGCGCAGGCGTGACGCAGGACCGCAGGGGTCGATGTTTCACGTGAAACATCGACCCCTGCGGCGTGGGGGCGGCAATGTTTCACGTGAAACGTCGCTCCTGGCGGCCCAGCAGCACCGCGGTGGCGGCGTAGAGGGCGGACACACAGAGGATCAGTGCCACGGACTGTCCGTTGGCGGGGAGCATGAGGGAGGCCACCGCCGCGGCGCCGACGAAGGCGACGTTGAAGAGCACGTCGTAGACGGAGAAGACGCGGCCGCGGTAGTCGTCGTCCACCCGGGACTGCACGACCGTGTCGGTGGAGATCTTGGCGCCCTGGGTGGCGAGGCCGAGGACGAACGCGGCGATCAGCATCGGTGCGGGGGCGAAGAACAGGCCGAGCGCCGGGACCAGGACCGCGGCGCCCGCGGAGCAGGCGGTGATCCAGCCGAGGGGGCCCAGCCGGCCCACCAGCCAGGGAGTGACGACGGCGGCCGTGAAGAACCCGGCCCCGGAGACGCCGACCGCGATCCCCAGCAGGGCGAGCCCCTCGGCCTCGTTGTCCGACCACGAGTAGCGGCAGAGCATCAGCAGCATGACGAACAGGGCTCCGTAGCAGAACCGCATCATGGTCATCGCGGTGAGTGCCTGGGCGGCCTCCCGGCGTGAGGCGAGATGGCGCAGTCCCGCGGCCATGCCCCGGACGGTGAGTGCGACGCCCTCGGCGACCGACGGGTGGAGCACGCCCGGGGGGTGGTCGGGCCCGAGGAGGCCGATGGCCAGGCGCAGGGAGACGAGGGCCGCGAGCAGGTAGAGCCCGGCGCCGAGGAGGATGACGAGGGCGTCGGCGTCGGCGGCCAGCAGCCGGACGAGGAAGGCCAGTCCCCCGCCGGCGGTCGCCGCGAGGGTGCCGGCGGTCGGGGAAAGGGCGTTCGCGGTGACCAGCTGGTCGGGGCCGACGACTCGTGGCAGGGACGCGGCGAGCCCGGCCAGGACGAAGCGGTTGACGGCGGTCACGGACAGCGCCGACGCGTAGAACAGCCAGTCGGGGACCTGGGCGACGATCAGCATTCCGGTGATGCAGGCGAGGAAGGCCCGCAACAGGTTGCCGTAGAGGAAGACCTGGCGGCGGCGCCAGCGGTCGAGCAGCACCCCGGCGAACGGGCCGATCGCCGAATACGGCAGCAGAAGTACCGCCATGGCCGAGGCGATGGCCGCCGGTGAGGTCTGCTTCTCGGGGGAGAAGACGACGTAGGTGGCGAGCGCGACCTGATAGACGCCGTCCGCCGCCTGCGAGAGCAGCCGTACGGCGAGCAGGTTGCGGAAATCCCTCAGGCGCAGGAGTACGCGCAGATCACGTACGACAGGCATGAGGGCAAGGGTCACATACGCGGAGGGTCCCCGGGCATATTGCCCGGGGACCCTCCGCGGAAGAACAGTCGAAGTCCAGGTGTCCTTGCGGACCCCTTGGGGCTCGACTAGCGCTCGACCTCGCCCTTGATGAACTTCTCGACGTTCGCGTAGGCCTCGTCGTCGAAGTACTGCACCGGCGGGGACTTCATGAAGTAGCTGGACGCCGACAGGATCGGGCCGCCGATACCGCGGTCCTTGGCGATCTTCGCGGCGCGCAGGGCGTCGATGATGACACCGGCGGAGTTCGGGGAGTCCCACACCTCGAGCTTGTACTCGAGGTTCAGCGGGACGTCGCCGAACGCGCGACCCTCGAGGCGGACGTAGGCCCACTTGCGGTCGTCGAGCCACGCGACGTAGTCGGACGGGCCGATGTGGACGTTCTTCTCGCCGAGCTCACGGTCGGGGATCTGCGAGGTGACGGCCTGCGTCTTGGAGATCTTCTTCGACTCGAGGCGGTCGCGCTCGAGCATGTTCTTGAAGTCCATGTTGCCGCCGACGTTGAGCTGCATGGTGCGCTCAAGCCGGACACCGCGGTCCTCGAACAGCTTGGCCATCACGCGGTGCGTGATGGTGGCGCCGACCTGCGACTTGATGTCGTCGCCGACGATCGGGACACCGGCCTCGGTGAACTTGTCGGCCCACTCCTTGGTACCGGCGATGAAGACCGGGAGGGCGTTGACGAAGGCGACCTTGGCGTCGATGGCGCACTGGGCGTAGAACTTCGCCGCGGCCTCGGAGCCGACGGGCAGGTAGCAGATCAGGACGTCGACCTGGCGGTCCTTGAGGATCTGCACCACGTCGACCGGAGCCTCGGCGGACTCCTCGATGGTCATGCGGTAGTACTTGCCCAGGCCGTCCAGGGTGTGGCCGCGCTGGACGGTCACACCGGCGTTCGGGACGTCGCAGATCTTGATGGTGTTGTTCTCGCTGGCGCCGATGGCGTCCGAAAGGTCGAGGCCGACCTTCTTCGCGTCGACGTCGAACGCGGCGACGAACTCGATGTCACGCACGTGGTAGTCGCCGAACTGGACGTGCATCAGACCGGGGACCTTGGCCGCCGGGTCGGCGTCCTTGTAGTACTCGACGCCCTGCACCAGCGAGGCGGCGCAGTTGCCTACGCCGACGATGGCTACGCGAACCGAACCCATTCCGGTTGCTCCCTGTTTGTTCTCGGACGAGGTCTGCGAGATGCAGGCCTCATTTTTCTGTTTCGTCGGACGGACCGGGTCGTCTCCGATCCCGTCCCGCCCGCTCACTCTCGATGAGCTCGTTCAGCCAGCGCACTTCGCGCTCCACGGACTCCATGCCGTGCCGCTGCAGCTCAAGCGTGTAGTCGTCGAGGCGTTCCCGCGTGCGGACCAGTGAGGCGCGCATCTTCTCCAGACGCTCCTCCAGCCGGCTGCGGCGGCCCTCCAGTACCCGCATGCGTACGTCTCGTTCGGTCTGGCCGAAGAAGGCGAAGCGGGCGGCGAAGGACTCGTCCTCCCAGGTGTCGGGTCCCGTGTGGGAGAGGAGCTCCTCGAAGTGCTCCTTGCCCGCGGCCGTCAACCGGTAGACGATCTTGGCGCGCCGCCCTGCGAGTGAAGCGGCGAGCGCGTCTTCCGGGGCGTTGCCCGGCTCTTCGATCAACCAGCCGTTGGCGACGAGCGTCTTGAGGCAGGGATAGAGCGTCCCGTAGCTGAAGGCCCTGAACACCCCGAGCGAGGTGTTGAGCCGCTTGCGCAGCTCGTACCCGTGCATGGGGGATTCGCGAAGCAGGCCGAGGACGGCGAATTCGAGGATGCCTGAGCGCCTGCTCATCCGCCTGCCTCTCCTCCGACTCTGACTCCGAGCTCTGGCTCAGAGTCTTTATGCCGAGCTGATGTATCGACTCGATACATCCAGACGATAGAACGGTGCGCGTCCGGCGACAAGTGGTGACGTGGTGACCGGCATCACATCACCAATTCGTACGATGCAAGTTGCCTGATTTGGGGTGAACTTCGGCACTGGTCGGGTTTTGACCGTGCGTAGTCTGTGCGCCAGGACATGGGGGATCCGGAATTCACCTGCCGCTTCCAGGCCACTCGCCTGCCCGAGGAGTAGTCGTTCGATGAGCGAGCACCGCCGCAAACCGTCGCAGCCCCAAGGTGGTGGGCGAGCCTCGGCCCGCCGGGCTGCCCAGCAGCGTCCCGGCCGGGGCGCCGGATCCGGACGTGACGTGCCCACCGCCTCGCCCAGCGGGCCGTATGCGGAACCGTCCGCCCCCGGCAGCCGCGCCGAGGCCCGCCGGGCCGCCCAGAGAGGGTCCGCCGGCCGCGGCAGAGGCTCCGGCCGGGCAGCCCGTGGCACGGGGCGCCCTGACAAGCGCCTCATCAACTACCCGCGGTCCGATCGGGACGGCTGGAAGCGTTTCCTGCCGTCCTGGAAGCTGGTGTCCGGCACGGCACTGGGGTTCTTCGCGATCATCACCGCCGGAGCCGGCATCGGCATCGCCATGGTGAGCACGCCCGACCCCAACAAGGCGGCCCAGGCGCAGAACAACGTCTTCTACTGGTCGGACGGGACCCAGATGGTCGCGACCGGCGGTTCGATGAACCGGCAGATCGTGACCATCGACAAGATCCCCCGGGCGATGAGGGACGCCGTGATCGCGGCGGAGAACGAGTCCTTCGAGACGGACAAGGGCGTCGACCCGATGGGCATCGGCCGGGCCGTGTGGAACATGGCCACGGGCGGCTCCACCCAGGGCGGCTCGACCATCACCCAGCAGTACGTGAAGAACACCTACCTGGACTCCGACCAGACGCTCAAGCGAAAGGTCACCGAGCTCTTCATCGCGCTCAGGCTGGGTGTCTCCGAGGAGAAGGACACGGTCCTCGCCGGCTACCTCAACACCGCCTACTACGGGCGGGACGCCTACGGCATCCAGGCAGCGGCCCGCGCCTACTTCGGCAAGGACAGCCACGACCTGAACCCCTCCGAGTGCGCCTTCCTGGCCTCCGTGCTCAAGGGCCCCAACCTGTACAACCCGGACGGCGGCATCGGCGCCGCGGCCACCCCCGCCCTCAACGAGGACCGGGCCAGGAAGCGCTGGGCCTGGGTCCTGGACCGCGAGGTCGAGGTGGGCCGGATGGCCAAGGACGAGCGGGCGAAGTACACGGACTTCCCCGCGCGCGTCGAGTCGGAGCAGGCCCGCGGCATGACCGGGCAGATCGGCTACCTGGTCGAGACGGCCAAGCAGTACGTGATGAAGACCAAGAACATCACCGCCGAGCAGATGGCTCTGGGCGGCTACCAGATCCACACCACCTTCCAGAAGCCGAGGGTGGACGCCCTGGTCAAGGCCGTCGAGGAGACCCGCAACGACTTCCTCGACGAGAAGAAGCGCCCCGAGTACGACACCTTCGTGCAGTTCGGCGCCGCCTCCGTCGATGTGAAGTCCGGGGCGATCGTGGCCCTGTACGGCGGGCCCGGCTGGGACCAGAAGCACTTCAGCAACAACGCCAACACCATCGGTGTCCCCGTCGGCTCGACCTGGAAGCCGTACGTCCTGGCGGCCGCGATGGAGTACGGCACGCAGAACTCCAACGGCCAGGGCATCTCGCCCGACAGCAAGTACATGGCCGACGACCTCACCGTGATCAAGAACCGTCAGGGCAGCCCCCTGGCGGGCCCCGACGGCAAGCCGTTCCGGCAGAAGAACGAGAGCCCCACGGCCTTCGGCTACGTGACCCTCAACGAGGCGATGGAGAAGTCCATCAACGTCCCCTTCGCCCAGCTCGTCTTCGACGTCGGTCACGCCAAGGTGCGTGACGTGGCCAAGTCGACCGGGATCCTCGAGGATTCGATGGACAAGGACAACACCGCCTCGTTCGCACTGGGCACCTCGACCCCGAGTGCCATCCGCATGGCCGACTCGTACGCCACCTTCGCCGCCTCCGGTATGCACCGCGAGCCGTTCTCCGTGACCAAGGTCGAGAAGAACGGCGAGGCGCTGAGCGGGTTCGAGGCGCCCAAGGAACAGCGGGCCATGGACAACGACGTCGCCGACAACGTCACCAAGGTCCTCGAGAACGTGGTCCAGAACGGCACCGGCACCAAGGTCAAGAAGCTGGGCCGGCCCGCCGCGGGCAAGACCGGAACCACCGACCAGAACAAGTCGGCCTGGTTCGTCGGCTACACGCCGGAGCTGTCCACCTCCGTCGCCCTCTTCCGTACCGATCCCAACTCGGCGGACAAGAAGCTGATCTCCATGAACCACGTCGGTGGCGTCGACTCCATCCACGGTGGTGACATCCCGGCCGTGATCTGGACCGAGTACATGCGCGAAGCGCTCAAGGACGCCCCGGTCAAGAAGTTCCCGGAAGCCGAGGACATCGGCGTCACGGCGGACTCCGCCGGAGCGCCCTCGCCCACGCCCTCGGCCCCGGCTTCGCCGTCCCCGTCTCCCTCGATGCCGCCGTCGAGCTCTCCGCCGCCGGTGTCCCCGAGCCCGTCCCGGGGCGGCAAGCCCACCTGCAAGCCGTGGGAGCTGTACTGCGAGCCGGACACCACCGGCGGTACCTCCACCGGGGGAACGAACGGCGGGACCAACGGCGGGGTCATCGGCGGCCCCAGCGGATCGCCGTCCCCGTCGAACACCGCCAAACCCGGCCGCCCAGGCGGCACCACGGGCTGGCCGACCGGAGCGGCGGCCGACTGACCGGGACCGCCTGCTGACTCGGGGAAGGCCGTCGCACAGGGTGCGACGGCCTTCCCCCATGTCCGGCCCGGTACGGCAGGATGAGCCCATGACCAAGGTGCACGAGGAGAGCCCCGTACTGCCCACCCAGCAGGACGAGGTCGCCGCAGCGGGCAGTGAGTTCCTCGGCGGCCCGATCGGCCGCCACGCCCGGCTGGGCGGCCACTGGCTGGGGCCCGTCCGGGTGGTGGCCCTCATCGCCATCGGCATGTTCGCGCTGGGCATGGTGCAGAAGCTGCCCTGCTACGACTGGGCGTGGTTCCGGGGGGCGACTTCCCAGTACACCCACGCCTGCTACTCCGACATCCCGCACCTGTACGCGGTACGCGGCTTCGCCGACAACCTGACCCCGTACTTCGACCGGCTCCCCGGCGACATGGAGTACCTGGAGTACCCGGTGCTCACCGGGCTCTTCATGGAGATCGCCTCCTGGCTGACCCCCGGCAGCGGCTCCATGCAGCACCGCGAACAGATGTACTGGATGGTCAACGCGGGCATGCTGATGGCCTGCGCGGCGGTCATCGCCGTATGCGTCGCCCGGACCCACCGCCGCCGGCCCTGGGACGCCCTGATGTTCGCCCTCGCGCCGGCCTTCGCGCTCACCGCGACGATCAACTGGGACCTGCTGGCCATCGCCCTGACCGCCGCCGGAATGCTCATGTGGTCCCGGGGCCGGACGGTGCTCTTCGGCGTGTTCATCGGCCTGGCCACCGCAGCGAAGCTCTACCCCGTGCTGCTGCTCGGGGTGCTGTTCGTGCTCTGCTGGCGGGCCGGCAAGTGGCGGGCCTTCGGCGCCGCCGCCCTCGGCGCGGCCGGATCCTGGCTGCTGGTGAACCTGCCCGTCATGGCCTTCGCCTGGGAGGGCTGGACGAAGTTCTACACCTTCAGCCAGGAGCGGCCCATCGACTTCGGCTCCGTGTGGCTGCTGATCTCCCAGCGCTCGGGCAACCCGCTGGACGGCGCCAACACGTACGCGACCGGGCTGACGCTCCTGCTGTGCGGGGCCATCGGGCTGCTCACCCTGACCGCCCCCCGGCGCCCCCGGTTCGCGCAGCTGGCCTTCCTGGTCGTCGCCGCCTTCATCCTGTGCAACAAGGTCTACTCGCCGCAGTACGTGCTGTGGCTCATCCCGCTCGCCGCGCTGGCCCGGCCGCGCTGGCGGGACTTCCTGATCTGGCAGGCCACCGAGGTCGTCTACTTCCTCGGGATCTGGTTCTACCTGGCCTACACGAGCAGCGGGGACAAGCACCAGGGCCTGCCCACGGAGGGCTACCAGGTGGCGATCGCCGCCCACCTGCTGGGCACCCTCTACCTGTGCGCGGTCATCGTCCGCGACATCCTGATGCCCGAACGGGACGTCGTGCGCCGGGACGGCTCGGACGACCCCTCCGGCGGCGTCCTGGACGGGGCCGAGGACGTGTTCGTCCTGTCGGACGCGGCGAGGGCGCCGCGGTACGCGACGCCCTCGGAGGGACAGCGGGTCGACTGGGGCACGCTCCCCAAGGACTGACCCCGGCGAGCCGGCCGGTCACGGACCGGCCGGCGAGCGGCCGGTCAGGCGTCGAGCACCCGGTCGAACTGCGTGGTGGTGTGGCGCAGGTGTGCCACGAGCTCGTCGCCCACCTTGGGCTCGGCCGCGTCCGAGGGCACGAACAGGATCGACACCTGCATGTGCGGCGGCTCCGCGAACCAGCGCTGCTTGCCCGCCCACACGAAGGGCGACAGGTTCCGGTTGACCGTGGCCAGGCCCGCCCTGGCGACGCCCTTGGCGCGCGGCATCACGCCGTGCAGGGCCTTGGGGGCCTCCAGGCCCACTCCGTGCGAGGTACCGCCGGCCACGACGACCAGCCAGCCGTCGGAAGCGGCCTTCTGCTGGCGGTAGCCGAAGCGGTCGCCCTTGGCCACCCGCGTGACGTCGAGGACCGCGCCGCGGTACTCGGTCGCGTCGTGGTCGCCCAGCCACAGCCGGGTGCCGATCCGCGCGCGGAAGCGGGTCTGCGGGAACTGCTGCTGAAGCCGTGCGAGCTCCTCGGCCCGCAGGTGGCTGACGAACATGGTGTGCAGCGGCAGCCGGGCCGCGCGCAGCCGGTCCATCCAGCCGATGACCTCCTCGACGGCGTCCGAGCCGTCCGGGCGGTCCAGCGGCAGGTGCAGGGCGAAGCCCTCCAGCCGGACGTCCTCGATCGCCGCGTGCAGCTGTCCCAGGTCCTGCTCGGAGACGCCGTGGCGGCGCATCGAGCTCATGCACTCGATGACCACGCGGGCGCCGACCAGACCGCGGACCCCGTCCAGCGAGGACACCGAGCGGATGACCCGGTCGGGCAGCGGCACCGGCTCCTCGCCCCGCCGGAACGGGGTGAGGACGAGCAGGTCGCCGCCGAACCAGTCCTTGATGCTGGCCGCCTCGTAGGTCGTCCCGACGGCCAGTACGTCGGCGCCCAGCCGGGTCGCCTCCTCGCACAGGCGCTCGTGGCCGAAGCCGTACCCGTTGCCCTTGCAGACCGGGATCATTCCCGGGAACTGGTCCTGGATCTGCTTCTGGTGCGCACGCCAGCGCGCGGTGTCGACGTAGAGCGTGAGCGCCATGCCCGTCCGGAACCTCTCCTGAAAAGCTGCGGGTGCAGCGGTGCGTGGGTGGGTGGGGGTGGGATCAGCGACGCGACATGTAGATGTCGAGCGCCTTGTGCAGCACCTTGTTGAGCGGGAAGTCCCACTCGCCGACGTACTCGACGGCCTCGCCGCCCGTGCCGACCTTGAACTGGATCAGACCGAACAGGTGGTCGTTCTCGTCCAGCGTGTCAGAAATGCCGCGCAGGTCGTAGACGCTCGCACCGAGTGCGTACGAGTCGCGCAGCATGCGCCACTGCATCGCGTTGGAGGGGCGCACCTCGCGCTTGTGGTTGGCGGAGGCGCCGTACGAGTACCAGACGTGCTGGCCGACGGTGAGCATCGTGGCGGCGGCCAGCGGCTCCCCCTCGTGCTTCGCGATGTACAGCCGCATCCGGTTGGGGTCCTCGGAGTTGAGGGCCGTCCACTGGCGCTGGAAGTAGCTGAGCGGGCGCGGGCGGAACTTGTCGCGCTCGGCCGTGATCTCGTACAGGTGCTGCCAGGTCGGCAGGTCCTCGTAGCCGCCCTGGACGACCTCGACGCCGGCCTTCTCGGCCTTCTTGATGTTGCGGCGCCACAGCTGGTTGAAGCCCTTGAGGACATCGTCCAGCGAGCGGTTGGCCAGCGGCACCTGGAAGACGTAGCGGGGCTGGACGTCACCGAATCCGGCGCCGCCGTCCTCCGCCTGCTGCCAGCCCATGCGGCGGAGCTTGTCGGACACCTCGAAGGCGCGGGGCTCGATGACCGAAGCCTCCACGTCGCGCAGGCGCTTGACGTCGGGGTCCTGGATTCCGGCCTTGATGGCGGCGGAGTTCCAGCGGCGGATGACGACGGGCGGACCCATCTTCACGGTGAAGGCGCCCTGGTTCTTGAGGTGGGCCAGCATCGGCTGGATCCACTCCTCCAGGTTCGGGGCGTACCAGTTGATGACCGGGCCCTCGGGGAGGTACGCGAGGTACCGCTTCACCTTGGGCAGCTGGCGGTACAACACCAGTGCCGCACCGACGAGTTCACCGGACTTGTCGAACCAGCCGAGGTTCTCCGAACGCCACTCGTTCTTGACGTCGGCCCATGCCGGGACCTGGCAGTGGCTAGCCGACGGCAGGCTCTGGAGGTAGGCCAGATGCTGCTCTCGGCTGATGGTGCTCAGGGACAGGCTCATGCGGGGTGTCTCCTCCGGCGGCTTCGCTGGCTATGGCGCGAAGCCTACTGCGACGGGGGCGCCACCCATCTGGGGGACGGGCCGCAGGCCCGGGCCGGTGTGGGCGGCGCCCCTGCCGCGGAGGTACCCCGGTCAGCCCAGCCAGCCGCCGAAGAGGCCGCCGTGGAACATGCCGATGAAGAAGCCGATGGCAGACGCGCCAAGGCCGATGATCAGCGCGAAGCGCTCGCGTGTCGTGACGGAGACGAACTGTCCGTACGCGCCGGTCAGGATCCCGATCAGTCCGGCCCACGAGGTGAGCAGGTGCAGGTTGTGGAAGAACGCCGTGATGAACGCCACGGCTCCGAGGAACAAGGTGACCGCCATCAGGGTGTCCTGCAGCGGGTGGGGCTTGCCGTCGGTCGAGAAGAGGGAGATCGGCGGGGGTGAGGACTGGGGTCGCATGGCCTGTGCCATCGGAAGGCACCTCCTGGCTGAAGCAGACGGTGCTGCGGAGCCACCTCCGGCGGGGGCCGGGGGCATAGCACCGAGCACACCCGATGGATACAGATTGTGGACCTCTCCTGCCGGATTTCAACCGGAAGGAGTCGAGCAGGTAGTCTGTACGGTCTGCGCGGTGTCTGCTCTGCGGATGCCGTGCGCACGCATCACGACCCTCCTGCCACGGAACGACCGTGGCCGCTGAGTCCAAAGGAGGTGGGTTCCACATGCGTCACTACGAAGTGATGGTCATCCTCGACCCCGATCTCGAGGAGCGCGCTGTCTCCCCGCTGATCGAGAACTTCCTTTCCGTCGTCCGTGAGGGCAACGGAAAGGTCGAGAAGGTCGACACCTGGGGCCGTCGTCGTCTCGCTTACGAGATCAAGAAGAAGCCCGAGGGCATCTACTCGGTCATCGACCTTCAGGCCGAGCCTGCGGTCGTCAAGGAGCTTGACCGACAGATGAACCTGAACGAGTCGGTTCTCCGGACCAAGGTCCTTCGCCCCGAGACCCACTGAACTTCGGTTCAGCGGTAATCGGGACCGAGTAGCACAGCAGCCCAGCAGCAATCCCCGCCGAGAGGTTCATCCATGGCAGGCGAGACCGTCATCACGGTCGTCGGCAATCTCGTCGACGACCCCGAGCTGCGCTTCACCCCCTCGGGTGCGGCGGTCGCGAAGTTCCGTGTCGCGTCCACTCCCCGCATCTTCGACAAGCAGACCAATGAGTGGAAGGACGGCGAAGGCCTGTTCCTGACCTGCTCGGTCTGGCGTCAGGCGGCGGAGAACGTCGCCGAGTCCCTTCAGCGGGGCATGCGCGTCATCGTGCAGGGCCGGCTGAAGCAGCGGTCGTACGAGGACCGTGAGGGTGTCAAGCGCACGGTCTACGAGCTGGACGTCGAGGAAGTCGGCCCCAGCCTGAAGACCGCCACGGCCAAGGTCGCCAAGACCAGCGGTCGCGGTGGCCAGGGTGGGTACGGCGGCGGCGGTCAGCAGCAGGGTGGCGGCGGCGGCAACTGGGGCGGAGCCCCCAGCGGCGGCGCCCCTCAGGGCGGCGGAGCTCCCTCCGACGACCCGTGGGCGTCCAGCGCGCCGGCCGGCGGCCAGCAGCAGCAGGGCGGCGGCGGTGGCGGCTGGGGCGGAAGCTCCGGTGGCTCCGGCGGTGGCTACTCGGACGAGCCGCCCTTCTAGGGCAGCTCGCACCCCCACTTCTTGATTTCACAGGAGAGACACAATGGCGAAGCCGCCTGTGCGCAAGCCTAAGAAGAAGGTCTGCGCTTTCTGCAAGGACAAGACCGCGTACGTGGACTACAAGGACACGAACATGCTGCGGAAGTTCATTTCCGACCGTGGCAAGATCCGTGCCCGCCGCGTTACCGGCAACTGCACGCAGCACCAGCGTGACGTCGCCACGGCCGTCAAGAACAGCCGTGAGATGGCGCTGCTGCCCTACACGTCCACCGCGCGATAAGGAAAGGGTGACCGACTAATGAAGATCATCCTGACCCACGAGGTTTCTGGCCTCGGTGCCGCCGGCGATGTCGTCGACGTCAAGGACGGTTACGCTCGCAACTACCTGGTCCCGCGTGGTTTCGCGATCCGCTGGACCAAGGGTGGCGAGAAGGACGTGGCGCAGATCCGCCGCGCCCGCAAGATCCACGAGATCGCGACCATCGAGCAGGCCAACGAGATCAAGGCCAAGCTCGAGGGTGTGAAGGTCCGTCTGGCCACCCGCGCGGGTGACGCCGGTCGTCTCTTCGGTTCCGTGACCCCGGCCGACATCGCCACGGCGATCGAGTCCTCGGGCGGCCCGAAGGTCGACAAGCGCCGCGTTGAGCTGGGCTCCCCGATCAAGACCCTCGGTTCGTACCAGGTCTCCGTGCGTCTGCACGCCGACGTGGCCGCGAACGTGGGCATCGAGGTCGTCGCCGCCTAAGGGCTGCGCACACGAAGGGCCGCACCCCGCTGGGGTGCGGCCCTTCGTCGTTGCCGGATGCGGCAGCGGTGCCGGCGATGTTTCACGTGAAACATGCCCGGAGGGGAGGCGATGTTTCACGTGAAACATCGCCTCAGCGGGTGGCCCCCGCGACCAGCCACCGGCCCGAGCGAGCGCGCTGCTGAAGGGTGACCATCCGGACCAGCATCATTAGCGTCATGGCCCACCAGAGCGTCGTCAGGCCGCCGCCCAGTGCCGGTACCAGGAGCGCTGCCGGGGTGAACACGGCCAGCGTCACCAGCATCGCCCAGGCCAGGTAGCGGCCGTCGCCCGCACCCATCAGGACGCCGTCAAGAACGAAGACGATGCCGGACACGGGCTGGGAGAGCGCGACGACCAGCAGGGCGGGCAGCAACGCCTCCTCGACGGCCGGATCGCTGGTGAACAGCGGAATGAACACGGGGCGGGCCAGCACGACCAGCAGGCCGAGCACGATCCCCGCGGCGATCCCCCACTGCACCATGCGGCGGCAGACGGCCTTGGCGCCCTCGGTGTCACTCGCGCCCAGATAGCGGCCGATGATGGCCTGCCCGGCGATCGCGATGGCGTCCAGGGCGAAGGCGAGCAGGCTCCACAGGGCGAGCAGGATCTGGTGGGCGGCGATGTCGGCGTCGCCGAGGCGGGCGGCCACAGCGGTCGCGATCATCAGGATGGCCCGCAGTGACAGGGTGCGGACCAGCAGGGGTGCGCCGGCCTGTGCACAGGCCCGGATCCCCGCGAGGTCGGGGCGCAGGGAGGCGTCGTGCCGCCGGGCTCCGCGTACGACGACGACGAGGTAGGCGGCGGCCATGGCGCACTGGGCGATGACCGTGCCCCAGGCGGAGCCGGCGATGCCGAGGCCCGCACCGTAGACGAGGAGGACGTTCAGGCCCGCGTTGAGGGCGAAGCCTCCGACCGCGACGTAGAGCGGCGTACGGGTGTCCTGGAGGCCGCGGATGACACCGGTGGCGGCCAGGACCATGAGCATGGCGGGGATGCCGAGCGCGGAGATCCGCAGATACGTGATCGCGTACGGGGCGACGGTGTCGGAGGCCCCGAAGAGGGAGATCAGCCAGGGGGCGGCGGGCAGGACCACGGCGATGACGGCCGCGCCGAGCAGGAGAGCGAGCCAGATGCCGTCCATGCCCTGCCGGATGGCCGCCTGCAGGTCGCCCGCTCCGACCCTGCGGGAGACGGCCGCGGTGGTGGCGTAGGCGAGGAAGACGAAGACGCTCACGGCAGTGGTGAGCAGAGCCGCGGCGATGCCGAGGCCGGCCAGCTGGGGCGTCCCGAGGTGCCCGACGATGGCGCTGTCGGCCATCACGAAGAGGGGTTCGGCGACGAGGGCGCCGAAGGCGGGGACGGCGAGCGCGAAGATCTCTCGGTCGTGCCGTCTCGGCGCTGCCTTCGGTGCGACGGGGGCCTGTGTCATGTGCTCAATCTAATCTTCCACAGGTAATAGATACAACCGCCTTTGGATCCTTACCAACGCGCTGACTTGCGCGTTCCTCCCCACCCGTTGGAGGCGATCTTGAGACAGTGGCCAAGATTTTTCCGGGCCACAGTCGCCGAGGTGGGAAATGCCAGGTCAGATGGGGTGACAGGGTGGGGTAGGTGATTTTGTCCACAGCGTCGTCCCCCGGTCCGTGCACAGCTTCCGGGGACTTACCCACAGCATTGGCGCCGTCGTCCACATCTCATCCACACAGCCTGTGGATAACAAGATTGGCTGACGCTGCCATCGGCCCTACCGTGGTGCGTTGCCCGACTCGCCGAGAGCCGATTCGGGTGCCCCATATGTCAGAGCCGTGTCGTAGAAAGAGTGGCACGGCGAGGTCCGCGTTGCGGACGGAGGAGGTGGCCCGGTGAGCATGCCCGAGCCCTTGGACGACCCCTGGGCCGACAGCGGTCCAGGTGACCGTCTGCCCCCCCGTCCCCGCCGCAACGGCGAGGGCCGCGGACGCGGGGACGAGCAGCACGACCGGGGCCGTGAGGGCGGCTCCTGGGACGGCGGCGGCGCCGGCGGCGGCTTCGAGCGCGTCCCCCCGCAAGACCTCGACGCCGAGCAGTCGGTGCTCGGCGGCATGCTGCTGTCCAAGGACGCGATCGCCGATGTCGTCGAGGTCCTCAAGGGCCACGACTTCTACCGGCCCTCCCACGAGACGATCTACCAGGCCATCCTCGACCTGTACGCCAAGGGGGAGCCGGCCGACCCGATCACCGTCGGCGCCGAGCTGACCCGGCGCGGGGAGATCAGCAAGGTCGGCGGGGCCTCGTACCTGCACACGCTCGTGCAGTCGGTCCCGACGGCGGCCAACGCCGAGTACTACGCGGAGATCGTCCACGAGCGGGCCGTCCTGCGCCGCCTGGTCGCGGCCGGTACGAAGATCACGCAGATGGGTTACGCGGCCGACGGGGACGTCGACGAGATCGTCAACAGCGCCCAGGCCGAGATCTACGCGGTCACCGAGCAGCGGACCTCCGAGGACTACCTGCCGCTGGGCGACATCATGGAGGGCGCCCTCGACGAGATCGAGGCGATCGGCTCGCGCAGCGGCCAGATGTCGGGTGTGCCCACCGGCTTCACGGACCTCGACTCGCTGACCAACGGCCTGCACCCGGGCCAGATGATCGTCATCGCCGCCCGTCCCGCGATGGGCAAGTCCACGCTCGCGCTGGACTTCGCGCGCGCCTGCTCCATCAAGAGCAACCTGCCGAGCGTGATCTTCTCCCTCGAAATGGGTCGCAACGAGATCGCGATGCGCCTGCTCTCGGCCGAGGCCCGGGTGGCTCTGCACCACATGCGCTCGGGCACGATGACGGACGACGACTGGACCCGGCTGGCCCGGCGGATGCCGGACGTGTCCGCCGCCCCGCTCTACATCGACGATTCCCCCAACCTGTCGATGATGGAGATCCGGGCCAAGTGCCGCCGGCTCAAGCAGCGCAACGACCTCTCGCTCGTGGTCATCGACTACCTCCAGCTGATGCAGTCGGGTGGCTCGCGCCGTCCCGAGAGCCGTCAGCAGGAGGTCTCGGACATGTCCCGAAACCTCAAGCTGCTGGCGAAGGAGCTCGAGGTCCCCGTGATCGCGCTCTCCCAGCTGAACCGTGGCCCGGAGCAGCGCACCGACAAGAAGCCGATGGTCTCCGACCTGCGTGAGTCGGGCTCGATCGAGCAGGACGCGGACATGGTGATCCTGCTGCACCGCGAGGACGCGTACGAGAAGGAGTCACCCCGCGCGGGCGAGGCGGACCTGATCGTGGCGAAGCACCGTAACGGCCCCACGGCGACGATCACGGTCGCCTTCCAGGGTCACTACTCGCGGTTCGTGGACATGGCCAACACGTAGCGTCCGGGTCACCCAGGACGGGCGCTCAGCGCCTCGTCTCGTACCTGGTCAGGATCACGCCGCCGGGAAACGTCCGCGTCTCCACCAGGTTCAGGTTCACCCAGTTGTCCAGCGCGGTGAAGAACGGCGTGCCGCCGCCCACCAGGACCGGCGCGGTGGCCAGCACGTACTCGTCAATCAGCCCGGCCCGCATGGCCGCCCCGGCGAGCGTCGCGCCGCCGATGTCCATCGGGCCGCCGTCCTCGGCCTTGAGCCGGGTGATCTCGGCGACCGCGTCGCCGGTGACCAGGCGGGTGTTCCAGTCGACCTTGTCGATCGTCGAGGAGAACACCACCTTCGACATGTCCCGCCAGCGGCGCGCGAACTCGATCTCCGCCGGGGTGGCGTTGGGCTGCTGGTCGCCGGTCGGCCAGTGGGAGCTCATCGTCTGCCACAGCTTGCGCCCGTACAGCGACAGGTCGGTGGCCTGCAACTGGTCGGACCAAAACTGGAACAGCTCGTCGCTCGGCACGCTCCAGCCGATGTCGTCGCCGGGCGCGGCGATGTAGCCGTCCAGGGTCAGGTTCATGCCGTAGATCAGTTTCCGCATGGCGCCAGCCTTCCGTGAGTCGGTCTCACGCGTACAGACCGGCGCGCCGCGGGAAACCCATCGGTGCGCGATCGATGACCACCCGGCTCAGGGACGCGAGTTCATAGAATCCGATCATGGATGAGATCTCTGAGGACCTGGAACTCCTTCCCGCCACCCGGCGTGCGCTGCGGCACCGGATCGCCGTGGCGCAGAGCGACGGGCGGGCCCCGTCCGTGGTGGCGGCCGTGGTGCGAGGCGGGGAGGTGGTCTGGGAGGGCTCCCGGACCTCGGTGGAGGGCCACGGCCCGGACGGGAACGTCCAGTACCGGATCGGGTCGATCACCAAGACCTTCACCGCCGTTCTGGTGATGCGGCTGAGGGACGAGGGCCTGCTCGGGCTCGCGGATCCGCTGGAGAAGCACCTGCCGGGTACCGGTGCCGGTGAGGTGACCATTGCCCAACTGCTGGCCCACACCGGTGGTCTGGCAGCGGAGACGCCCGGCGAGTGGTGGGAGCGCACTCCCGGTGCGCTGCGGCCCGAGCTCGCCGACGTGCTGGGGGACGATCCGTTCCGGCACTCGCCGGGGAGCAGGCACCACTACTCCAACCCCGGGTACACGCTGCTGGGTTCGCTGGTCGAGGCGCTGCGCGGGAAGCCGTGGGAAGAAGTGCTGAAGGCCGAGGTGCTGGAGCCGCTGGGGCTGGACCGGACGAGCGGGTCGCCGCAGTCCCCGCATGCGGGTGGCTGGGCGGTGCACCCGTGGGCGGACCTGATGATGCCCGAGCCGCTGGAGGACCTGGGGCTGATGGCTCCGGCCGGTCAGCTGTGGTCCACGACAAGGGATTTGGCGCGGTTCGCGGACTTCTTGCTGCGGGGGGACGAGCGGGTGCTGGGCGCGGAGTCCGTACGGGAGATGCGCACGTCGGCGGCGCCGCCGGAGCCGGGCATCGCCGAGTGCGGCTACGGGCTGGGGATGCAGCTGATGGCCCAGGA
This sequence comes from Streptomyces sp. NBC_01546, assembly GCF_045208355.1. Taxonomy (NCBI): domain Bacteria; kingdom Bacillati; phylum Actinomycetota; class Actinomycetes; order Kitasatosporales; family Streptomycetaceae; genus Streptomyces; species Streptomyces sp. NBC_01546. The sequence goes on along the minus strand of NZ_CP109379.1, from coordinate 4,143,852 downwards.
CGGGCGCCGGCTGGCGGGGCACAGCGGATCGCTTCCGGGGTTCGTCGCGGGGCTGTGGCTGAGCGAGGCGGACGACGTGGCGGCCGTGGTGCTGGCGAACTGCACCTCGGGGTTGCCGGCCGCGTCGGTGGCCGCGGACCTGGTGGCGGTCGTCGCGGAGGCCGAGCCTCGGTTCCCGCAGCCGTGGCGGCCGTTCGCGGAGGCCGCCCAGGTGCCGCTGGAGGTGTGCGGGCCCTGGTACTGGGGGACGTCGGCCCAAGTGGTGCGGCTGAAGGCGGACGGATCGCTGGAGCTGGGACCGGTGGGCGCGACGGGGCGTTCCGCGCGCTTCCGGGCGGAGCCGGACGGCACCTGGACGGGCCTGTCCGGGTACTACGCGGGGGAGACGCTGCGGGCGGTACGGCGCGCCGACGGTTCGGTCAGCCATCTCGATCTGGCGTCCTTCGTGTTCACCCGGGAGCCGTACGACGCCCAGGCCCCGGTGCCCGGCGGGGTGGACCCGCAGGGCTGGCGGGGCATCGGCTGACGGCCCGGCTCAGGCGACGAGTTCGCGTTCCAGCGGGGTGCGGAAGCGCGGGGTGATACGGGCGTCGCCGACCCAGTCGGCGAGGCGGGCGGCCTCGGCGGTGATCGCCTTCTCGGCGGCCCGGCCGGGGTCTGACAGCAGCCGCCAGACGATCTCGCCGTCGCCGCGCTGGGCCCAGCCGCCGACGATCTCGCCGTTCCACCACACCGTGGGGCCGATGTTGCCGGCGTAGTCGAACAGGGCGGGCCGGTGGGCGGGGTCGAGATGGAAGCCGCGGTCGGCCCAGCCCATGCCGCTGGGGTCGAGGCCGGGGAGCAGCGCGGCCCAGGGTTCCGGGGCCGGTTCGGGTGCGGTGTCGCCGGGGCTGACGAGGGCGGTGGTCCCGTCCTCCAGGCGCACCTGGTCGGGGCCCACGGCCGTGAGGGCCTTGCGGACGTCGCCGAGCGTCCAGCCGGTCCACCACTTGAGGTCGGCCTCGGTGGCCGGCCCGTACGCGTGGAGCCAGCGGCGGGCGACCTCGGCGCGGGCCTCGGTCGCGGGTACGGCGGGCCAGGGCTCGGTGTGGACCCAGCGGAACTGGCTGGAGGTCCACGAGCCGCGCGGGCGGTCGCGGCGGATCCGGCCGTCGGCGGCCAGCAGACGGATGACCCGGGTGGCGACGCCGGTCTCCGTCTCGTACTTCTTGCCCCTGCCGATGGTGATCTTCTGGCGCAGTGCCGGTACGGCGGCGGACAGCTGGCTGCCGGTGCAGGGCCCGCGGCTGTCGAGGGCGTCGAGCGCCGCGGTCTCGGCCTGGGCCAGCCAGGCGGCGTCCAGCCCCTGGCCGTCCTCGTCGAGGTGCTTGAGGAGGGTGCGGCGCTCCTTGACGGCGATGGCGCGGGCGGTGGAGGAGTCGACGTGCGGGGCGAGGCCGGTCGAGACCGCGAAGAGCGTGTTGCGCATGCTCAGCAGCCGGACGAGGCTCACGTCCTCGTAGAGTGCCTGCTCGATGATGTCCGCGCTTCCTTCGGCGAGCCGGGCGCGGGTGGAGAGGAAGACGGTCGCGGCGTCGGTGGCGTGCAGGGCGACGACGGCGTCGGCGGCCTCGGGAACCATGGCGGCGCGGGTCGAGGGAGCCAGGCGGTGGCGTCGGCCGAGGCGATGGCGGCGCTCGGTGGTGGTGACGAGAGGCAGGCTGGGGCTCATCCTCCCGATCGTAGGCCGGGCCGCCGACACGGCGGCCCGGTCTGCGGGTTCGGCCGGTCAGAGGGGCAGTTTGAACCCGACGTGGGAGGGGGCGAAGCCGAGCCGCTCGTAGAAGCGGTGGGCGTCGGTGCGGGTCGCGTCCGAGGTGAGCTGGACGAGGTCGCAGTTCTCGGCGCGGGACTTCTCGATCGCCCATTCGATGAAGCGGGTGCCCAGGCCGCTGCCGCGCTCGTCCGCGTGGACGCGGACGCCCTCGATGATGGAGCGGGTGGATCCCTTGCGGGAGAGGCCCGGGACGATCGTCAGCTGGAGCGTGCCCACGACGCGGTCCGCGCGGACGGCGACGACGAGGTGTTGGTTCGGGTCCTCGGACAGGCGCTTGAACGCCGCGAGGTACGGGGTGAGGTCCTCCGGGGATTCCCGGGTGGCGCCGAGGGGGTCGTCGGCCAGCATGGCGACGATGGCGGGCAGATCGGCCTCGGCGGCGGGACGGATGGCCGGCTCGGGGGTGTCGGTCACGGTGGGTGTTCCTCTCTCAGCACGCGGCCACGGTGAGCGGGGCCCAGCGGCGGGTCCAGTCGCCGGGCAGGCCCGGGATGTCTCGGGTCATGACGGTGTTGAAGGCCACGGAGCCGAGCCCGCGGTCCTTGAGCCAGGAGACGAGCTCCTCGTGGCGTACGTCGACATCGGTGCGCAGCGGCCGGTCGGTGGTGGCGGCGAGGGCGGTGACGAGCGCCTGGGCTCCGGCGGTGTCGCGGGCGATCAGCGGGCCGATGACATGGGTCTCCATGTTGGGCCAGATCGCGGCGTAGCCGGTGAGGGTGCCCGCACGGTCCTCGGCGACGAGCAGTCGGTCGGTGAAGGCGGGAAGCCTGGTGATCATGTGGGTCCGGTCGGTGCCGAAGACCTCGGTGTCCAGCCGGACGATCCTCGGCAGATCCTCGGCGGTGGCGGGCCGGACGGTGCCGTTGCCGGACGCGTTGGCCGCGGGGCCGGGGCGGAAGGTGCCCTTCAGCATCTCGGCGCGGCCGGTGGTCTCGAAGCCGAGCTCCTCGTAGAGCGGGCGGCCGTAGGGCGTGGCGTGCAGAGTGAGGGGGATGCCCTTGAGGACGTCGTCGCAGACGTGCGTCATGAGGCGGCGGCCCAGGCCCCGGCGGGAGTAGCGGCCGGCGACGAGGACCATGCCGATGGCGGCGAGCTCCGGTTCGGCGGGTGTGCCGCCGTACCGGGTGACGATGCAGGCTGCAGCCAGTCCCTGACCGTCCGGGGCGTCGACACCGTAGCCGTTTCCGGCGGTGAGGAGCAGGCGCCATTTGTGGTCCTCGCGGGGCCAGCCGCGGTCTTCGGACAGGTCGGCGCAGTGGCGGAGATCGTCCGCGGTCAGCGCTCGGATGGGCAGCTCGGTGAGGTGTGGTGGTGTCACCGACTCAGACTGGATCATGGAGTCGGGAGCCGTCCAGAGGATTTGGGGGGAGATGTTTCACGTGAAACAGGCCGATGTTTCTCCCCCAGCTACTTCCCCCAGACTCCGTCCGGGGGGACCCCCAGGGAGGTGCCCCCAGTGAAACGGACCGATGTTTCACGTGAAACACGCCGCTGCACGTGGAGCGGACGGTTTAGCCTCGATGGCTATGGCCCTCCTGCACCTCTTCGACCTCGACGGCACCCTGATGTTCGGCTCCGCGGCGCCGGTCGAGATCTCCCGACAGCTCGGCCTGAGTGCCGAGATCGCCGAGCTGGAGCGCTCGTTCAGCGCACGGGAGATCAGGCCGCAGGAGTTCTCGGTGGCCGCCCATGCGCTGTGGTCGGAGCTGACGCCCGCGCACGTCCGGGCGGCGTTCGACGGTTCCCCGTGGCTGGCGGGCATCCAGGAGGTGTGGCGGGAGATCCGGGAGCGCGGGGACTACTGCGCGGTGATCTCCTTGTCGCCTTCCTTCTTCGTGGAACTGCTGCTGGAGTGGGGTGCGCATGCCGCGCACGGTTCGGTGTTCCCGACGGTGCCGTTCACCGGGCCCATGGAGGTGTCCGGGATCCTGACGCCCGAGGGCAAGGTCACGGTGGCGGACCGGCTGTGCGCGCAGTTCGGGGTGAGCCGGGGCGACTGTGTCGCGTACGGGGACTCGATGACCGATGCGGTGCTCTTCGAGGTGGTGCCGGTCTCGGTGGCGGTCAACGCGCGGCCGTATCTGGCGGAGCGCGCCACACACGTCTACGAGGGCCGGGACCTTCGCGAGGCATACCAGCTTGCAGGGGTGCCGCGCCCGGGAGTTGAGGCATCTTAAGAGGAAAGTGGGTTCGAAACGCGGATTTCCCGCATTCCCCCACAGGCCTTTGGACCGGCTGGCACGCTGTAAAACCCGGAACCACGGATTCACAGAACGTGGCGTGTGCAACCCGACCGAGATGTTCGAAGCGAGGCACCGCATGGACGCTCCGCCCACCAGATCGGCCAGACGGGGGGCAGCCCGGATACCCGCCGAGGGCGGGGCGACCGAGCCCTCACCGGATGCCGTGCTCATCCGCCGGACCCTCGCGGAAATCGCACCCGTCGCCGACAAGGTGACCTCGTACTTCTACGCCCTCGTGTTCAGCGGGCACCCGGAAGTGCGCGGCATGTTCCCCGTTGCCATGGACGTCCAGCGCGACCGGCTGCTGAAGGCCCTGATGACCGCGGCCGAGCACATCGACGATCCCGAGGTGCTCGTGCCCTATCTGCGGCGGCTGGGCACCGGGCACCGCAAGTACGGCACCATGGCGGGCCATTATCCGGTGGTGGGCGAGGCCCTCGTGGGGGCGCTGGCCCGGTACGCGGAGGCGACCTGGGGGCCGGAGGCCGAGGCGGCGTGGGTGCGGGCCTACACCGCGATCTCCCAGATCATGATCGACGCGGCGGCGGAGGACGAGGCAAGGACCCCGGCGTGGTGGCAGGCGGAGGTGGTCTCGCACGACCTGCGCACCTCGGACATCGCGGTGCTGACCGTCCGCCCCGACCAGCCGTACGCCTTCCTGGCCGGGCAGTACGCCAGCCTGGAGACCCCGTGGTGGCCCCGGGTGTGGCGGCACTACTCCTTCGCCTCGGCGCCGCGCGCCGACGGGCTGTTGTCCTTCCACGTCAAGGCCGTGCCCGCGGGCTGGGTTTCCAACGCCCTGGTGCGCCACGCCCGCCCGGGGGACGTGCTGCGCCTGGGGCCGCCCGCCGGGTCCATGGTGGTGGACCACACGACGGACAACGGGATGCTGTGCCTGGGCGGGGGCACCGGGATCGCCCCGATCAAGGCGCTGATCGAGGACGTGGCCGAGCACGGTGAACGGCGTCCGGTGGAGGTGTTCTTCGGGGCACGCAGCGACCACGACCTGTACGACAAGGACACCCTGCTGGGGCTGCAGCGCTCCCACCCGTGGCTGTCGGTGCGCCCGGTGGTCGGCGACTGGCTCGCCGGGCAGCTGCCGCAGGCGGTCGGCGAGTACGGGCCGTGGAGTTCGTACGACGCGTTCATATCCGGGCCGCCCGCGATGATCCGCAGCGGGGTCGACGAGCTCAAGCGGATCGGGATCCCCGGCGAGCGGATCCGGCACGACGCGGTGGAGGAGCTGGCGGGCGTGGCCGGCTGAGACCGGCGGCCAGCCCGCCGGTCCCGGTCGGGGCTCAGCCCAGGTCGGGGGCGTGCATGGCGCGTACGCCCTCGATGTTCCCGTCGAGGTAGTGCCGCAGGGACAGCGGAACGAGGTGGACGGCGGCGATGCCCACCCGGCTGAAGGGCACGCGGACGATCTCGTACTCGCCCTCGGGATGGTCGATCTCGGGGCCGTGCCGTTGGCTGGGGTCCATCGATTCGAGGTGGCAGACGAAGAAGTGCTGCACCTTCACGCCGGTCACTCCTCCGTCGGCGATGTGCTCGACGGTGTCGACGAAGCAGGGCACCACATCGGTGATCTTCGCGCCGAGTTCTTCGTGGACCTCCCGGTGGAGGGCGTCGACGACGGTGGCGTCAGAGGACTCCACCCCGCCGCCGGGGGTGAGCCAGTACGGATCGACGCCGGGCTTGGTGCGCTTGATGAGGATCAGGTCGTCACCGTCGAGCAGGATCGCGCGGGCGGTGCGTTTGACCACGGGACGTTCGGTCATGGGAGAAGAGTGGCCCACGGCTACCCTTCTGAAACGCGTCAGAGGCCGGAAAGAGAGGCTCACCAGCGTGCGGCGGCGTGCAGCAGCCGCTCGTGCGCGCGGGCGACATGGGCGAGGGCGAGGCTGCCGGCCCGCACGACGAGGAACCAGGTGCGCAGCGGCGGCACCGGAGGCTCCGCGAGGGCCACGATCCGGCCGCTGTCGAGGGAGTCCTGGCACAGGTAGCGGGGCAGGACGGCGAACCCGGCACCGGCCTCGACGCATTCGAGTACGGCCCTCAGGTCGGGCGCGACCACGGTGGCGGCGGCGTCACCGGCCTCGGGCCGGGTATCGAAGACTGCGGCCCAGTAACGGGTGACGAGAGGCAGGCTCTCGTGGACCTCGACGAACGGAATGCCCGCGAGAGCGGCGGGACCGGCTTCGCGCAGCTGGTCCGTGCCGATGAGGGCGGCCCAGTACGGCGCGGCGACCAGGACGTGCTCCTCGTCCCACAGCGCGGTGGCGGTGAAGAGCCCGCCCCGGGGGTGGGCGGTGGTGACGACGAGGTCGTGGTGGCCGGCGGCGAGCCCGTCCAGGGTCTCCTCGGCGCCGGTCTGAAGGGCGGCGCGCAGGGTGTGGCCCTGGCCGACCAGGGGTGCGAGGGCGGGCAGCACGCGCAGGCACAGGAAGTCGGGGGGCCCGGCGACGTGGAGGGTGCGCGACGCGCCGGCGGCCTCCCGCTCCGCCTCGGTGATCCGCAGCAGCGCGTCGAGGTGCGGGGCGGCCTTGTGGGCCAGCTCGTCGCCCACGGCGGTCGGTGTGACACCGCGGGCCCGGCGGTGGAACAGCGGTCGGCCCAGCTGGCGTTCGAGGGTGCGGATCTGCGAGGTGACGGCGGGCTGGGACAGCCCCAGCAGTGCGGCAGCCCGGGTGAAGGAACCCGCCCGGTGTACGGCGACGAAGGTGCGCAGCAGGGCCAGGTCCATCGCGGCACCTCTCGGTGGGGGCCTTCAACTATAAATATGCCGATAGCCCCCTGTCGTTACCGTGATTGGACTCTGACGCAGAGTCAACTAGCCTTGTCACGTGGTTCTTCGCGGGCAGAACCCGAGGGCGGTCCGAGCCACGAGGGGGGAGGCTCGGACCGCCGTTCCACGGCCCGTTCAGCTGCCGTCGGCCGCGCGGACCGCGTGATCGAGGGCGTGCAGGACGTCTGCGACGAGGTCCTCGGTGTCCTCCGCGCCGGCCGAGAAGCGGATGAATCCCTCCGGCACGGCGTCGCCGCCCCACCGCCCGCGCCGCTCGGCGGTGGACCGTACTCCGCCGAAGCTCGTCGCGTCCTCGACCAGGTGCAGGGCCGCCATGAAGCGTTCGGCGTGCGCGCGGTCGGGCAGCGTGAAGGAGACCACCGACCCGAAGCCCCGCATCTGGCGGGCGGCCGTCTTGTGGGACGGGTCCGAGGCCAGGCCCGGGTAGCGCAGTCCGGTGACGTCGGTGCGGTCGGCCAGGGCCTCTGCGACGGCCAGTGCGTTGGCCCACTGGCGCTGTGCGCGCAGCTGGATGGTGGCCAGGGAGCGGTGGGCGAGCCAGGCCTCCATCGGACCCGGGATCGCTCCGACGATCTTGCGCCACTGCCGGACGCGGGCGGCGAGTTCCGCGTCGCGGCAGACGACGTAGCCGAGCAGCACGTCGCCGTGTCCGGTCAGGCCCTTGGTGCCGCTGGCGACCGAGAAGTCCGCGCCGAGCTCGAGCGGCCGCTGGCCGAGCGGCGTGGCGAGGGTGTTGTCGACGGCGACCAGGGTCCCGCCGGCGTGCGCCGCTGCGACGAGGCGGCGTACGTCGCACACGTCGAGCCCCGGGTTGGAGGGGGTCTCGATCCACAGCATCCGGGCGCCGTCGAGTACCGCGAGCTGGGCATCGTCCCCGGTCGGGGCGGTGCGTACGTGGATTCCGTAGGCCTCGAGCTGCGTACGCAGCAGGGGGAGCGCCTGGTAGCCGTCGTCGGGCAGGACCACCGTGTCGCCGGTGCGCGCCTGGGAGAGCAGGACGGCGGAGACCGCGGCCATGCCGGAGGCGAAGACGACGGTGTGCACGTCCTGGCCGGGGGCTTCCAGCTCTCCTACGGCCTGTTCCAGGAGGGTCCAGGTCGGATTGGTGTCGCGGCCGTAGGTGTACGGGCCTTCGACGTCGCCGGGGAGGTGGAAGTGGGCGGCGAAGACCGGTCCGGGCAGGGGCGGTTCGTTCTTGACGGGCTCGGGCAGCCCGGCACGGACGGCAAGCGTGCCGTCGCCGAGCCCGGCGGTCTCGTGCGTGTGCTCGTTCATGGGGTGGGCTCCTTCACGGCCTCGCGTACGGCGTCCAGCAGACCGGGGCTCGCGGCCTCGACCAGCTCCAGACACTCCTCGAACCCGTCGAGAGAGCCGTAGTAGGGATCCGGTACGTCGGTTTCCGCGGCCGGGGCCGGATCGTAGGACCGCAGCAAGCGGACCTTGGCGGCGTCGTGCGCAGTGGGGGCGAGCGCCCGCAGGTCCCGCAGGTGCCCGGCGTCGAGAGCGATGACGAGGTCGAGGCGGTCGAACCAGGAGGCCCGGAACTGCCGGGCCCGGTGGTCCTGCTCGTATCCGGCGGCTTCCAGGACCGAGACGGTGCGCGGGTCGGCGCCGTCGCCCTCGTGCCAGCCGCCGGTTCCGGCGCTGTCGACCTCGACCAGGGCGTCGAGCCCGGCCTCGGCGACGTGGGCGCGGAAGACGGCCTCGGCCATGGGCGAGCGGCATATGTTGCCCGTGCAGACGAAGCACACGCGGTACATGGGCAGCCCGTTCAGTTCTTGTCGGGCAGGACCATGTTCACGGCCCAGGAGACGATGGAGATGATCAGGCCGCCGACGATCGCGGTCCAGAAGCCGTCGACGTGGAAGCTGAGGTCGAGCTGGTCGGCCAGCCACGAGGTCAGCAGCAGCATCAGGGCGTTCACGACCAGGGTGAACAGGCCGAGGGTGAGGATGAACAGCGGCAGCGAGAACAGCTTCACCACGGGCTTGACGATGAAGTTGACCAGGCCGAACACGAGGGCGACCAGCAATAGGGTGAGCGTCCTGCGGCCCAGGCTGCTCCCGTCGTCGAGGGTTATCCCGGCAAGCAGCCAGATGGCGACGGCCAGGGCCGCGGCGTTGGCGAGCGTCTTGACTACGAAATTCGTCATGTGTCTGATCGTGGCAGAGAAGATCCCGGTGGAACATCCGCAGATCAGCGGATGTGAGGGAACGATCGAGTACAAGGGGCACAACAACGATGAAAGCCTTCCGGCTTGACGAGCTCGAGGCGGAGCGGGCCGCCAACGACGGCGCCTATCTGCAGTTCGTACGCGAGCGGAACATGTCGGTCGGGCTGTACGCGCTCGACGCGGGACAGAGCGATCCGCAGCAGCCGCACCGCCAGGACGAGGTGTACTTCGTCGTGAGCGGCCGGGCCTCGATCACGGTCGGGGAGGAGACGACGACGGTGGCGCGCGGCAGCGTCGTCTACGTCCCGGCGGGGGTCCCGCACAAGTTCCACCACATCAGCGAGGACCTGCGGGTGATGGTGGTGTTCTCCCCGCCGGAGGGCTGAGCGGCTCCCTGCCGGATGAGGGTCGTGGCCCCGGTCCCCCTAGGGGGCGGATCAGGGGACTCCGGGGGCTCGCGGGCCCCCGCCCGAGTCCGCCGCCTCCTAGCATCGAGAGCAGGAAGTCACGGACGAGGAAGACGAGGAAGAGGTCGAAGACATGGACGGCATCCGAGAGGTATTCGCAGGCATGCCCTGGTGGGTCAAGTGGGTCGCGGTCCCGCTGCTGGCGCTGTTCGTCTTCGGCGGTGTGATCACGAGCATCCTGGGCGCCCTGATCTCGTTCGTCTTCAAGCTGCTGCTCTTCGTCGGTCTCGTCGGCGGCCTGATCTTCTTGGTGAAGAAGGTCAGCGGCAAGGGTGCGAAGTCCTCCTCCGGGGAGTGGTAGAAGGACTCGGACCGGACGGTTCCGGATTGGGCCAGGCGGGGGAACGTGCTGGGCGAAACCGCTCACACCACGGGAATCGGTGGATAGAGTGGCAATCTGTGCCGTCCCCTGGGCACCGAAAGCCGGTACTGCCGCTCTGAACTGCGGCTATGTCAAGTAGCTGCTGAGCATCACCCCCAGGAGTCACGGCATACGCGGGGGCGGCCCCCGCAGGGCGGGCCCCCCAAGCCCGCCGCCACGCCTGGGGGTGAGCTTTGTCTTCGGTTCACAACGCCGGTGTGCCGACTCTGATCGGTTCGGTGCAGCGGGCGCTGAGGCTGCTCGAAGCGGTGGGCTCCCACAGCGAGGGAGCCCCGGCGAAACAGCTGGCCCGTGAGGCCGGACTCCCGCTCCCCACCGCGTACCACCTGCTGCGCACCCTGACGCACGAGGGCTACCTGCGCCGGGAGAGCGGAGTCTTCGTTCTCGGCGACGCAGCCGGGCGGCTCGCCGGCGGCGGACTCCAGCAGAAACGTCGCAGCATGATCCTCGACTCGCTCGCGCACTTCCGCGACGCCGTCGGGGCCCCCGTCTACTTCGCGGTGTTCCGCGAGGGTGAGATCGAGGTCGTGGGCGTCTCGGACACTCCGGCCAGCCCGGCCTGCGAGGAGTGGGCCGACTTCCGCGAGACCGGCCACGCGCACGCCATCGGGCAGTGCCTGCTCGGCCAGCTCGACGAGAAAACGCGCAAGGACTATTACGACCGGCACCCGGTCGAGTCCATCACCCCTTATACCGTGCCGGATCAACGCTCTCTTGAACACCGGATCGGATCTCTGGAGCGAATGCAGCCAGTGACCGAGCGGCAGGAATATGCCCTCGGCACGGTATGCGCCGCCATCCCGATTACTGCGGGTGATACCGCCGCGACCATGGCGATTTCTCTTCCTCTGCACCAAGAAGCACGATTGCTCTATGCAGTTGATCGGCTACGGAGTGAAGTAGGCGCGCTGTTGAGCACCCTCTCGTTCTCTATCAGTATCTGAAAACTCACTCCTTGTGATCTGCTAGCGCTTCCACCACTCTTGTCAAGAGGGTCCTGGGGGACCATTCCTGGCCACTTCCACTACAGCGGGGTAGGCAATGCGCGAGTCGGTACAGGCAGAGGTCATGATGAGCTTCCTCGTTTCCGAGGAGCTCTCGTTCCGGATTCCGGTGGAACTCCGGTACGAAGCTCGTGATCCCTACGCAGTCCGCCTGACCTTCCACCTTCCCGGAGATGCGCCCGTGACCTGGGCGTTCGGCCGGGAGCTCCTCCTCGACGGCATCAACAAGCCGTGCGGTGACGGCGATGTGCACATCGCCCCCACCGATCCCGAGGAACTGTCCGATGTCCACATCCGTCTCCAGGTCGGCGGCGACCGGGCCCTGTTCCGCGCCAGCGCGGCACCGCTCGTCGCGTTCCTCGACCGCACCGACCGGCTCGTTCCGCTCGGCCAGGAGCGGAACCTGGGTGACTTCGAGGAGAACCTTGACGACGCACTCGGCAAGATCCTGGCCGAATCCCGGCAGAACGAGCAGAACGCGGGCTGAACCTGCGGTTTGACGGACTCACCGTGTCGACGCGCTGAGCGCCACTTCCCTCCCGAACACTCTCAGCGCTTGCGCCGACGGCCCCGGCCGCTGCGGACCGGCTCAGAGGCCGCTCCCGTGCCCGGGGTCCCCGGCCGGTCGGCCGAGACGACCAGAGCCGCCAGCGCCGTCGTCACGGGGACCGAGGCCACGAGACCGATCGAGCCCACGAGGGTCCGTACGATCTCCACCGCGACCAGCTCGCTGGTCGCCACCGAACCCATGCTGCTGTTCGCGATCGAGAACAGCAGGAGCAGCGGGAGCGCGGCACCCGCGTACGCCAGCACCAGGGTGTTGACCACCGATGCGATGTGGTCGCGGCCGATCCGCATGGCTGCCCGGTACAGGCCGCGCAACCCCATCGAGGGGTCGGCCTGGTGGAGTTCCCAGACCGCCGAGGTCTGGGTGATCGTCACATCGTCCAGTACGCCCAGCGATCCGATGATCACGCCTGCGAGCAGCAAACCGCTCATGTCGATGTCCGGGTAGAGCCCGTGGATCAGACCCGTGTTGTCGTCCGTGTTGCCGCTGAGGAACGCCCAGTCGATGAACACCGAGCCCAACAGCCCGATCAGCAGCAGTGAGACGAGCGTGCCGAGGACGGCGACCGAGGTGCGGGCGGTCAGTCCGTGGCACATGTAGAGGCCGATGAGCATGATGGCGCTCGCCCCGATGACCGCGACGACGAGCGGGTTCGACCCTTGCAGGATGGCCGGGAGGATGAAGAGGGTCAGCACGCCGAAGCTGATGACCAGCGCGATCAGTGCGAACAGCCCGCGCAGCCGGCCGACCACGACGACCGCGACGGCGAAGATGCCGGCCAGCAGCGCCATGGGGAACTTGCGGTCCACGTCGATCACCGAGTATTGGAGGTCCCGCGGGGCGTCCGGTGCGTACGCGACCACCACCCCCTGGCCGTTCGTCAACTGCCGTGGTGCGCCCGGCTGGACGATCTCCACGAAGGTGCGGCCCTGGTCCGGTCCGGTGGTGACCTTCACCGTGGCCTTCTTGCACTCGCCGGTCTGCGCGGCCTGGGCCTCGCGGCCCTCTGGGGTGGACGTGTCGCCGGTGGGCGGCACCTGCGAGGCGTTCACCGATTTGCAGTCGACGTGCTCGATCGAGACGACCGTGCCCTGCTGGGTCTGGCGGTCGAAGCCGACGCCGGTGCGCTCGTGCGCGGGCGCGCCGCCCGGCCAGAGCACCGCCATGCCGATGAAGACGGCGGCGGCGAAGGGGATCAGCACGGCCGCGATGACCTTGCGCAGGTGCTTCGAGACGGGGGCCGCCGGGCCGTGGCCGTGGCTGTGGGAATGACCGGCGGACTGCCCGGAACCCGAGTGTGAGTGGCCGGTGTGGCCAGCGGGATCCGTGGGCTCGTTGGGGGGCTGCGGCGAGGTCGTCACTGGCAGATCATCGCAAGAGATGAGGGGGCCCACTGTTCAGCACGCCCTAGATGACGCTAGCGTGGGGGCACCTTTGCACAACGCGGGAGCTCGGAGCACCGGGCTGAGAGGGCGCTGATCACCGTACGAGCATCACGGATGCGTACGGGAAGAGGCTGCGTCGACCGCCGAACCTGTTACCGGGTAATGCCGGCGTAGGGAGATAGGTCTCATGACCATTCAGGACGCACGCACGCCTGCCGTCAGCCAGGACGCCGACGGCCAGACCGAGCGCCAGCCGGGCTGGCACAAGGGGTACGTGGCGGGCTCCCGCCCCGACATCCGGGTGCCGGTCCGCCAGGTCCACCTCACCAACGGCAAGGACGTGACGCTCTACGACACGTCCGGTCCGTACACCGACCCCCAGATCGAGACCGACGTGCGCCGCGGTCTCGCGCCGCTGCGCGAGAACTGGATCATCGGTCGCGGGGACACCGAGGAGTACGCGGGCCGTCCCGTGCGCCCCGAGGACGACGGAATCAAGCACACCTCGCCGCGGGGTGGGCTCAAGAACCTCGACGCGGTCTTCCCGGGCCGCCCGCGCCAGCCCCGCCGGGGCCGTGGCGGCGCCGCCGTCACGCAGCTCGCGTACGCCCGCCGGGGCGAGATCACCCCGGAGATGGAGTACGTCGCGATCCGCGAGAACGTCTCCCCCGAGGTCGTCCGTGAGGAGATCGCCGCAGGTCGTGCGGTGCTTCCGGCGAACGTGAACCACCCCGAGATCGAGCCGATGATCATCGGCAAGCGGTTCCTGGTGAAGGTCAACGCCAACATCGGCAACTCCGCGGTCACCTCCTCCATCGAGGAGGAGGTCGACAAGATGACCTGGGCGACCAAGTGGGGCGCCGACACGGTCATGGACCTCTCGACGGGCCGCAACATCCACACTACGCGTGAGTGGGTGCTGCGCAACTCCCCGGTCCCGATCGGCACCGTCCCGCTCTACCAGGCGCTGGAGAAGGTCGACGGCCGTGCCGAGGACCTGACCTGGGAGATCTACAAGGACACGGTCATCGAGCAGGCCGAGCAGGGCGTCGACTACATGACGGTCCACGCCGGCGTGCTGCTGCCTTACGTGCCGCTGACCGCCCGTCGCAAGACCGGCATCGTCTCGCGCGGCGGATCGATCATGGCCGCGTGGTGCCTGGCGCACCACAAGGAGAACTTCCTCTACACGAACTTCGAGGAGCTCTGCGACATCCTCGCGACGTACGACGTCACGTACTCGCTGGGTGACGGCCTGCGCCCCGGTTCCATCGCGGACGCCAACGACGCGGCGCAGTTCGCGGAGCTGAAGACGCTGGGCGAGCTGAACACGATCGCCAAGCGGCACAACGTCCAGACGATGATCGAGGGCCCGGGCCACGTCCCGATGCACAAGATCAAGGAGAACATCGACCTCCAGCAGGAGATCTGCGAGGAGGCGCCGTTCTACACCCTGGGCCCGCTCACCACGGACGTCGCGCCCGCGTACGACCACATCACCTCGGGCATCGGCGCCGCGATGATCGCCTGGTGGGGCACCGCGATGCTCTGCTACGTCACGCCCAAGGAGCACCTGGGCCTGCCCAACCGTGACGACGTCAAGACCGGCGTGATCACGTACAAGATCGCCGCGCACGCCGCGGACCTGGCCAAGGGGCACCCGGGAGCCCAGGAGTGGGACGACGCGCTGTCCGACGCCCGCTTCGAGTTCCGCTGGGAGGACCAGTTCAACCTGGCCCTCGACCCGGTCACGGCGCGTGAGTTCCACGACGAGACCCTGCCCGCCGAGCCGGCCAAGACCGCGCACTTCTGCTCCATGTGCGGTCCGAAGTTCTGCTCGATGAAGATCTCGCAGGACATCCGCCGTGAGCACGGCGGTGACCTGAAGGCCGAAGAGATCCAGGCGGGCATGGCGGAGAAGTCCGCCGAGTTCGCGGCGTCGGGCAACCGCGTCTACCTGCCGCTGGCCGACTGACGCACGGCTCACCGACAAGGGCGCCGCTCCACGGCCGGTCTGGCCGGGGGCGGCGCCTTGGTTTCACGTGAAACACCGACGGCCGCCGGCGGGCTCTACTGCGGTTCGTGTTCCGGGCCGCCGAAGTCCGGACTCGAGAAGTCCGGCGGCGTGTAGCCGGGCCGGGGGCCCTCGGAGGGGGATCCCGGACTGGTGAAATCAGGAGCCGTGTACCCCAGGTGGGGCATTCGGCTGCCGCGTCTGCGGGGGGCCGGAAAACCGGTTCCCGCGCTCGGGTCGGCCAGCGCGTCTCGCAGGAACGGCATGATGCCGCGCTCCAGCAGTGCGTGCCGCCAGGCCTCGCGGGCCCGCGCGACCTCGTCCGGTATCTCCTCGGCCCCGTCCGCGGCCACCTCGGTCGCGCCGTTGCGTATGGCAGTCACCAGCAGGCCGATCACGGCGAAGACCAGGGCGGCGACGGTGAGCACCCCGAAGAACGAGCCCGCCGTCAGCATGGTCTCGGCGAAGGCCGGTTCGGGCTCGATCATCTTCAGGATGTAGCCCACCAGCAGGAAGATCAGCATGGCGGTGCCGGCCAGGACGGGCGCGAGGACCACGATCACGGCGCCGAGGCCCGCGCCGCCCGCGCCGGCCTGTCCGCCGGCCTCCTCCCCCGTCGTCCCGGGAGTGGAGAGGACCTCGTCGCGCCGTTCCTCGCGGACCTTCACGTAGTGGTCGTACTCGGTGGCGGCGGCTGCGGTCAGCAGGGCGCTGGCCCCCAGGGCCATGGTGCGCAGTTGTTCGGCGTTCAGGCGTTCGCCGAGGGCGGCGAGCTCGGGCCGTTCGTGTGCGGTGCGCAGCGCCTCGTCGAGGAGCCGATCAAACTCCGGTCGGTCTTCGGTCAGCAGGTGCGGAGCGCTGGTCATGTGCATCCCCCGATGCTCCGTGGGGGCCGGTTTGCCCGCGTAGACCCGGGCGCCGGCACAAACGGAGGAGAGCCTGCTACGGATAGAGCGATGGTAGAGGGCCCACACCGCAGGTTGACAGGGGCTTTCCAGAAATACCCCCTGCGTGACAACCCTTAGTCACTCAGGGGAAGTTGCACGACGAGCAGCTTGCCCGCCATCGTGACCCCGCCGTCCATCGCGATGGCGAGCCCCGCCGCGTACACGTGGGGGCCGTCCACTGCCTCCGGTCCGCGGGACTCGTCACCGTCCTCGGTGCCCACTTCGCCGAGCAGGTAGGGGATGGGGCTGTGCCCGTGCACGACGCGGCTGCCGCCGTACGTACCGAGCAGTTCGCGTACGGCTCCGGGGCCGGTCTCCTCGTCGCGGAAGGCGAACCGCTTGGTGAACTTGCGGAAGAGGTCCCAGGTGATGTCGGCGTCGTTGCGGTTGAGCAGTTCGTGGATGGTGTCGTTGACGTCCTCGATCGAGTCGCCGTAGTCCAGGTAGGCCGTGGTGTCGGAGTGCAGGAGCAGGTGCCCTTCCTCCAGGACGGCCGCGTCCAGGCGGGACATCCACTGCAGGTGTACGTCCTGCAGGCGCTCCATGTCGGTGCGCTGGCCGCCGTTGAGCAGCCAGGCCGCCTGGAAGGTGGCGGTGCCGGCGCCGGAGGAGACGGGGGTGTCGCCGAACCGCTTGGCGCCGATGAGCAACAGCTCGTGGTTGCCCATGAGGGCCTTGCAGTAGCCGCCGGCGGCCGCTGCCTCGGCGGACAGCCGCATGACGAGGTCGATGACGCCGATGCCGTCGGGGCCGCGGTCGGTGAAGTCGCCGAGGAACCAGAGGCGGGCGTTCCCGGCGGACCAGCGGCGCTCCGCGTCGATGAGGCCCTGGGCGTGGAGTTCGGTGACGAGTTCGTCGAGGTAGCCGTGGACGTCGCCGACGACGTAGAGCGGGCCGGGACCGGCGGCCGCCACGTCCTGGGGCACGTACTGGACCTGCACGGTGTCGCCGGGGCCGCCGAGCGCGCCGCGCCCGATGACGGGCAGGTCGCGGTGGGTCGGGGTGTACCCGTCGAAGTCGTCGTCGGGCTCGGATGCGGGTTCGGGCTCCGTGACCGCGTGCACTTCGTGGACCTCGTACGCCTCGTGATGCGGGACGGGCGGTGCCGCGGGCTGCATGGCCGGCTGCGGCGTGTAGCCCGGCTGCGGGGGAACGCTCCGCGCGCCGTCCTCGTAGTACGCCGGGTACTCGCCGTAGACGGGGGCCTCATCGGGCAGCCCGGCGGATACGGCGTACGGAACGGGTTCGGTGACCGGCACCCGGAAGTCCCGCAGCGTTTCCGTCCGCATCGCGGGTCCCTGACCGGCCCCCTGAGTCATCGACCCCTCCACCACCGTCGCGCTGCCGTACACCTGCGGACCCTCCTGACCTCCAGGGAGGAGGGTCCGTGATGTCGTGCGCCCATCATAGGAATGCGGCTCGCGCTCTGTGACGCACCAGGGGTGGTGAATCCTTTGCGGAGCCGATCGTTCCTGCCGATTTCTCCCGATATCGGTGTTGCGGAAATCCGCGGCCGGGCTGTTGGCCAAGCCGACCAGACGGTCTGGCGGTCAGTCCTGGGCCGGAGAACGGGGCGGGCTGACGGTCGTACGGGGCTGCCTGCGCTGTGACGAAGTTCGGATGATGAGCTCGGTCGGGACGACCTGTTCGACGGGGCGTCCGGTGTCCACTCCCTCGATCGCGTCGATGAGCAGCTGCACGACGGCGGTGCCGATGCGGCGCGGTTTGAGGGAGAGGGTGGTGATGGGCGGTTCGGTGTTGGCGTACACGGTGGACTCGCTGCAGCACACGAGCAGCAGGTCCTCCGGGACGCGCAGGCCGTAGCGCCGGGCGGCGGCGAGCAGGTCGGTGCCGTTGGGGTCGAAGAGCCCGTACACGGCGTCGGGCCGGTCGGGGCGGGCGAGGAGCCGGTCGGCGGCCACGGCACCCGCGCAGGGGTCGTGGGCGGGGTAGGACTCGTAGACGGGGTCCTGGCCGACGCGCTCGCACCAGCTGAGGTAGGCGGTGGTGGAGAGCCGGGTGTAGGTGTCGGTGGTGGTGCCGGTCAGCAGCCCGATCCTGCGGGCGCCGGCGGCGGCGAGGTGGTCGAGCAGGCCCAGTACGGCGGCCTCGTGATCGTTGTCGACCCAGGCGGTGACGGGGAGGGAGCCTGCCGGGCGGCCGTCGGAGACCACGGGCAGGCCCTGGCGGACCAGTTCGGTGACGACGGGATCGTGGTCGGAGGGGTCGATGACGACGGTGCCGTCGAGGGCGACGTTGGACCACACGTCGTGTCGGGAGGTGGCGGGGAGGATGACGAGGGCGTAGCCGCGCGCGAGCGCGGCGGAGGTGGCGGCCCTGGCCATCTCGGCGAAGTAGGCGAATTCGGTGAAGGTGAAAGGTTCATCCCCGTACGTCGTCACGGTCAGGCCGATGAGGCCCGACTTGCCGGTACGGAGGGTGCGGGCGGCGGCTGACGGGCGGTAGCCCAGCCGGTCGGCTACCTCGCGAACGTGGCGGCGGGTGGCGTCGGGCAGCCGTCCCTTGCCATTGAGCGCGTCGGAGACGGTTGTGATGGAGACGCCCGCCGCGGCGGCCACGTCCCTGATGCCTGCCCGGCCCTGTCGGCCGGCGGCCCGCCGGGTGGTCTCGGTCCGGCTCACCTGATGCTTCCCTGCTGCTGTCATGGCGAGCCGATAGTAGGGCTCGGTGGGGTGGGTGGTCCGTGTGCATATGCACGCGTTGACAGGCACGTTTCTGCATGGTTCGCCACCCCCAATGACCTTGGAAATGAAGGTATTTGATCCCTCAGCTCTATGGTGAAGCTTGTCGGCGGCCACGGGCATGCCAAAACGGTGTGGTCTCGGGTCGGTCTCAACTCACCTGCACGAGGGACGCGCGCCACGGCGCAGGCCACCGGCGCGCGCATATATGCGCGCGCTCCCCCGCATTCCCGGCGCCCCCATTCTCGGGAGAGCGGAATCCTCATAAGGTGAGCAGTATTGAGTCGACGGCGACGTCGGACGGGATGGTCGAGGAGGACCTGCGGTGAGCGAGAAGAGCCCGAGGCTGCGCGCCGAGCTGGATGGCATTCCCACGTACAAGCCCGGGAAGCCGGCTGCCGCGGGCGGGCCCGTCGCGTACAAACTGTCCTCGAACGAGAACCCCTACCCGCCGCTGAGCGGGGTGCTGGAGAGCGCGGTCGCGGCGGCCGGGAACTTCAACCGGTACCCGGACATGGCCTGCACCGGCCTGGTGAACGAGATCGCGGAGCGGTTCGGGGTGCCGGTCGAGCACATCGCCACCGGCACCGGCTCGGTGGGTGTGGCCCAGTCGCTGATCCAGTCGACGGCCGGCCCGGGCGACGAGGTCATCTACGCCTGGCGCTCCTTCGAGGCGTACCCGATCATCACGCAGATCTCGGGTGCGACCTCGGTGCGGGTGCCGCTGACCGAGGGCGATGTGCACGACCTGGACGCGATGGCCGAGGCGATCACCGAGCGGACCCGGCTGATCTTCGTCTGCAACCCCAACAACCCCACCGGCACCGCCGTGCGCCGTGCCGAGCTGGAGCGCTTCCTGGACCGGGTGCCCTCGGACGTCCTGGTGGTGCTGGACGAGGCCTACCGCGAGTTCGTGCGCGACACGGACGTGCCGGACGGCATCGAGCTGTACCGCAACCGCCCGAACGTCTGCGTGCTGCGTACGTTCTCCAAGGCGTACGGGCTCGCCGGCCTGCGCGTCGGCTTCGCGGTGGCGCACGAGCCGGTGGCCGCGGCGCTGCGCAAGACGGCGGTGCCCTTCGGAGTCAGCCAGCTCGCGCAGGACGCGGCGGTCGCCTCGCTGCGCGCCGAGGACGAGCTGATGGGGCGCGTCGGGGCGCTGGTGTGCGAGCGGAACCGGGTGCACGAGACGCTCCTCGCGCAGGGCTGGACCGTGCCGGACACGCAGGCGAACTTCGTGTGGATGCGGCTGGGGGAGCGGACGGCCGACTTCGCGGCGGCCTGCGAGAAGGCCGGTGTGGTGGTCCGGCCCTTCGCGGGCGAGGGCCTGCGGGTCACGATCGGTGAGACCGAGGCGAACGACCTCTTCCTGCACACGGCGGAGGCGTTCTTCAAGGAGCTGTAGGCCTGGTCAGGCCAGTTCCACGCGGATGGGATCGCCGTCGCGGACGGTGGACAGCAGGCGGGGGTCGCCGTCGAACGAGCCGAGCACGTTGCACGGGCTCGCCAGGCGGCTCTCGCCTCCGCGCGAGATGGGCGTGGGGCCGTAGGGCAGGGCGAGCGCGTCGCCCTCGGTCCAGAAGGCGACCGTGCCGGGCTCGACGACCTGCTGGGCGTCGTGCTCCAGGGCGACGGAGACGCCGGTGTCGAAGTAGACCTCCTCGCCCCAGGTGTTCGCGGAGGCGGAGATCGGAAGGGCCTCGGCCAGCGCCTTGCTGGTCGGGGTCTCGTCGAGGGTTGCGGTGAGCTGACCCGCAGGCCAGGAGATTCGTATCTTCATGAGCCGCATTCAACAATCTGTTGAATCTGTTGGCTAGGGGGGACCCCGCCCGAAGGGGCCGGATGCCGGTACGACATAATGCTTGTGAATGTGAACGCGTTCACAAGCGTGTCCCGCTTCCTCCCGAATTGAGTGGGACACAACAGGCAGACTGCGGCTGCGACCACGGCGAACCGAAGGAGACGACGACGTGGACCTAGCTTTGGCGCCAGAGACCCTGGCGCGATGGCAGTTCGGTATTACCACCGTCTATCACTTCCTGTTCGTCCCCTTGACGATCTCGCTCGCCGCGCTCACGGCCGGCCTGCAGACCGCGTGGGTGCGTACCGAGAAGGAGAAGTACCTCAGGGCCACGAAGTTCTGGGGAAAGCTCTTCTTGATCAATATCGCGATGGGTGTCGTCACCGGCATCGTCCAGGAGTTCCAGTTCGGCATGAACTGGTCCGACTACTCGCGATTCGTCGGTGACATCTTCGGGGCCCCGCTGGCCTTCGAAGCGCTGATCGCCTTCTTCTTCGAGTCGACCTTCATCGGGCTGTGGATCTTCGGCTGGGACAAGCTGCCGAAGAAGATCCACCTGGCCTGCATCTGGATGGTGTCCATCGGCACCATCCTTTCCGCCTACTTCATCCTGGCGGCCAATTCCTGGATGCAGCACCCGGTCGGTTACCGCATCAACGAGGAGCGCGGCCGGGCCGAGCTCACCGATTTCTGGCACGTGCTCACCCAGAACACCGCGCTCACCCAGTTCTTCCACACCATGACGGCCGCCTTCCTGGTCGGTGGCGCGTTCATGGTCGGCATCGCCGCCTTCCATCTGGCCCGCAAGAAGCACGTCCCCGTGATGCGCAGCTCGCTGCGGCTCGGCCTGGTCGTCATGATCATCGCCGGACTGGGCACCGCCATCAGCGGCGACCTGCTCGGCAAGGTGATGTTCAAGCAGCAGCCCATGAAGATGGCGGCCGCCGAGGCGCTCTGGGACGGCGAGGCGCCGGCTCCCTTCTCGATCTTCGCCTACGGCGACGTCGACAAGGGCCACAACAAGGTCGCCATAGAGATCCCGGGCCTGCTGTCCTTCCTGGCGAACGACGACTTCACCTCCTTCGTCCCGGGCATCAACGACGTCAACAAGGCCGAGCAGGAGAGGTTCGGGCCCGGCGACTACCGGCCCAACATCGCGGTCGCCTACTGGGGCTTCCGGTGGATGATCGGCTTCGGCATGGCCTCGCTGGGCGTCGGCGTGCTGGGGCTCTGGCTGACCCGCAAGAAGTTCATGCTGCCGCCGGGGCTGCGGACCTCGGAGGACGAGGTCCCGAACCTGGTGCTCTACAAGCAGGCGCTGAGCCCCAAGTGGGGAAAGCTGTACTGGATCGTCGCGCTCTGGACCATGGGCTTCCCGCTCATCGCCAACTCCTGGGGCTGGATCTTCACCGAGATGGGCCGCCAGCCCTGGGTGGTCTACGGCGTCCTGCGCACCCGGGACGCGGTCTCGCCGGGTGTCTCCCAGGGCGAGGTCCTCACGTCCATGATCGGCTTCACGCTCCTGTACGCGGTGCTCGCCGTGATCGAGGTCAAGCTGCTCGTGAAGTACGTCAAGCTCGGGCCCCCCGAACTCACCGAGGCCGACCTCAACCCGCCCACCAAGATCGGCGGGGACGACAAGAACTCCGACCGGCCGATGGCCTTCTCGTACTGAGGCTGAGGAGACCACACGATGCAACTCCACGACGTCTGGTTCGTGCTCATCGCCGTTCTGTGGATCGGCTACTTCTTCCTGGAGGGCTTCGACTTCGGAGTCGGCGTACTGACCAAGCTGCTCGCCCGTGACCGTACGGAGAAGCGGGTCCTGATCAACACCATCGGGCCCGTCTGGGACGGCAACGAGGTCTGGCTGCTCACCGCGGGCGGTGCGACCTTCGCCGCGTTCCCCGACTGGTACGCCACCCTCTTCTCCGGGTTCTACCTGCCGCTGCTGATCATCCTGGTCTGCCTGATCATCCGGGGGGTGGCGTTCGAGTACCGGCACAAGCGCCCCGAGGACAAGTGGCAGACCAACTGGGAACACGCGATCTTCTGGACCTCGCTGATCCCCGCGTTCCTGTGGGGTGTGGCCTTCGCCAACATCGTCCGCGGTGTGAAGATCGATCAGAACAAGGAGTACGTCGGCACCTTCCTCGACCTGCTCAATGGCTACTCGATCCTCGGCGGCCTGGTCACCCTGACCCTGTTCACCTTCCACGGCGCGGTCTTCACCTCGCTCAAGACGGTCGGTGACATACGGGACCGCTCCCGCAGGCTCGCGATCCGGCTGGGCACGGCGACCGCGGTGCTGGCCCTGGTCTTCCTGACCTGGACCCAGTTCACGCGCGGCGACGCCAAGAGCCTGATCGCCATGGTGGTCGCGGTGCTCGCGCTGGTGGGGGCCCTCGGCTTCAACCTGGCGGGCCGCGAGGGCTGGGCGTTCGCACTGTCCGGGGTCACCATCGCGGCGGCCGTCGCGATGCTCTTCCTGACGCTGTTCCCGAACGTCATGCCGTCCTCGCTGGACGATGCCTGGAACCTCACGGTCACCAACTCCTCGTCCAGCCCGTACACCCTGAAGATCATGACCTGGCTCGCGGCAGTGGCCACGCCGCTCGTCCTGCTCTACCAGGGCTGGACGTACTGGGTGTTCCGCAAGCGGATCGGGACGCATCACATCGTCGACGCGCACTGAGTTCCGACGTGTGAGCCCCGCCGCCCCGCCCCTCCTGCCTGACCGACTGACCCTGCCTGGGGGATGTTTCACGTGAAACCGATCGACCCGCGCCTGCTTCGGTACGCCCGTTCCACCCGCCTCTTCCTGGGCGCGGTGGTGGCCCTGGGCCTTGCGGGGGCGGGGCTGGTCGTCGGTCAGGCGATGCTGATCGCCGAGATCGTGGTCGGTGCCTTCGAGGAGGGGCTGGGCGGGGCCGCACTCCGGACGCCGCTGCTGCTGCTCGCGGCGGTGGCGCTGGGCCGCGGCCTGATCGCATGGCTGACGGAGCTGGCCGCGCACCGGGCCGGTGCGGCGGTCAAGTCGGAACTGCGGGGCCGGCTGCTGGACCGGGCCGCGGATCTGGGACCGGGCTGGCTGAACGGTCAGCGGA
This sequence comes from Streptomyces sp. NBC_01546, assembly GCF_045208355.1. Taxonomy (NCBI): domain Bacteria; kingdom Bacillati; phylum Actinomycetota; class Actinomycetes; order Kitasatosporales; family Streptomycetaceae; genus Streptomyces; species Streptomyces sp. NBC_01546. The sequence continues at coordinate 4,120,437 of NZ_CP109379.1, read as the reverse complement.
CCGGGTCACTGGTCGCCCTGGCCACCCGGGGCGTGGACGCACTCGACGACTACTTCTCCCGCTACCTGCCCCAGCTGGGGCTCGCGGTGGTCGTACCGGTGGCGGTGCTCGCCCGGATCGTCACCGAGGACTGGGTGTCGGCGGCCATCATCGTCGTCACCCTGCCCCTGATCCCGCTGTTCATGGTCCTCATCGGCATGGCCACCCAGTCCCGGATGGACCGCCAGTGGCGGTTGCTGTCACGCCTGTCGGGACACTTCCTCGACGTGGTGGCGGGACTGCCCACACTGAAGGTCTTCGGACGGGCCAAGGCCCAGGCCGAGTCGATCCGCAAGATCACTGACGACTACCGGCAAGCGACGATGCGGACCCTGCGCATCGCCTTCCTCTCCTCCTTCGCGCTGGAACTGCTGGCGACCCTGTCGGTGGCGCTGGTGGCGGTGACCATCGGCATGCGGCTGGTCCACGGGGAACTGGACCTCTACACCGGACTGGTCATCCTGATCCTGGCTCCCGAGGCGTACCTGCCGTTGCGGCAGGTCGGCGCGCAGTACCACGCGGCCGCCGAGGGGCTGGCGGCCGCGGAGGAGATCTTCGAGGTCCTGGAGACCCCCGTCGCGCGTCCGGCAGGCGGGGCCGCCCTGCCGAGCGGCACTCCCCTGCGCATCGAGATCGACGGGGTCGCCGTCCGGTACGAAGGCCGGGGCCAGGACTCGCCCGGGCCGGTCTCGCTGACCGTCGAACCGGGGGAGTGCGTGGCCCTCACCGGCCCGAGCGGGGTCGGCAAGTCCACGCTGCTCCAGGTGCTGCTGGGGTTCGTGGCACCGACCGCGGGACGGGTTCGGATCGCGGGCACGGACCTTGCCGGGATGTCGCCGGAGCAGTGGCGGGAGCGGGTGGCGTGGGTGCCGCAGCGCCCGCACCTGTTCGCCGGGACCATCGGGGAGAACGTACGGCTGGCCCGCCCGGGAGCCTCGGAAGCAGAGGTGACCCGGGCCCTGGAAGACGCCGGGGCCTGGGAGTTCGTGGCCGCACTGCCGCGCGGGGTGGAGACCTCCCTGGGCGAGGGCGGTGTGGGACTGTCCGCCGGGCAGCGCCAACGGCTGGCCCTCGCACGGGCGTTCCTGGCGGACCGCCCCGTGCTGCTGCTGGACGAGCCGACCGCGGCGCTGGACGGCGAGACCGAGGCCGGCGTGGTGGACGCGGTCCGGCGGCTGGCCGTGGGCCGGACCGTCCTGCTGGTCGTGCACCGGCCGGCGCTGCTCGCCGTCGCCGACCGCGTGGTGGCGATGGCCGCGCCAGGAGCCGCGTCCGGGCCTCCCCCGGCCGGTGGCCGGCCGGGCCGGGGCTCCGGAGCCGTCCGCGTCCGACGCCGGGGAGTGGATCCTCGGGGCCGCGGCCGAGCGGGCGCGCGCCGTCGGCGGGACCGACTCGGGCGGGAGCGATCCGCTGCGCCGGGTACGGGCCGTGGCCAAGGCGTGGCAAGGCCGCTTCCGGCTCGGGCTGTTCCTCGGAGCGCTGGCCGTGGGGTGCAGCGTCGGGCTGATGGCCGTGTCCGGCTGGCTGATCTCGCGGGCCTCCGAGCAGCCTCCCGTGCTCTATCTGATGGTGGCCGTGACCGCCACGCGGGCCTTCGGCATGGGGCGGGCGGTCTTCCGGTATGCCGAGCGGCTCGTATCGCACGACGCCGTGCTGCGGATGCTCGCCGATCTGCGCGTCTCCGTGTACCGGAGGCTGGAGCGCATCGCCCCCGCCGGACTGCGCGAGCACCGGCGCGGGGACCTGCTGACCCGGCTGGTGGCCGACGCCGACGCACTGCAGGACTACTGGCTGCGCTGGCTGCTGCCGGTCGGGACCGCGGTGCTCGTCGGCACCGGCTCGGTCGCCTTCACCACCTGGCTGCTGCCGGAGGCCGGAGCCGCGCTCGCCGTCGGGCTGCTCCTCGCCGGCGTCGGCGTTCCGCTCGTCAGCGGGGCCTGCGCCCGGCGTGCCGAGCGTCGGCTCGCGCCCGCCCGGGGCGAGCTCGCCACCCAGGTGGCCGATCTGCTCACCGGCACCGCCGAGCTGACCGTCGCCGGGGCGCTGGAGGACCGCAAGGGCCGGGCCAGGCAGAGCGACGGCGTGCTGACGCGGATCGCCGCGCGGGGAGCGGCCGCGGCCGGGCTGGGCGGTGGGTTGTCCGCCCTCGTGTGCGGGCTGACCGTCGTGGCCTCGGCGGCCGCGGCCGCGACCGCGGTGCACGACGGACGGCTGTCCGGGGTGGCCATGGCCGTCGCCGTACTGACCCCGCTCGCCGCCTTCGAGGCGGTCAACGGCCTTCCGCTCGCCGTCCAGTACCGCCAGCGGGTGCGCCGCAGCGCCGAGCGCATCTACGAGGTCATCGACGCACCGGCTCCGGTGGCCGAGCCGGAGCAGGCCGCCGCAGCCCCCGGCTCGCCCTTCCCGCTGCGGCTGACGGGGCTTGCCGCGCGGCACCCCGGCCAGGAGCGAGACGCGCTGCGGGGCGTGGACCTGACCTTGGAAGCCGGCCGGCGCATCGCCGTCGTCGGCCCCTCGGGCTCCGGCAAGACCACCCTCGCGCAGGTCCTGCTGCGCTTCCTGGACCCGCGCGAAGGCACGTACACCGTGGGCGGGACCGACGCGTGCGCGCTCGACGGCGACGACGTCCGCGCGCTCGTGGGGCTCTGCGCCCAGGACGCGCACCTCTTCGACAGCTCGGTACGGGAGAACCTGCGGCTGGCCCGGACCGGAGCGAGTGAAGAGGAGCTGCGGGATGCGCTGGCCGCGGCGCGGCTCCTGGAGTGGGCCGACGGACTGCCGGACGGGCTCGACACGCTGGTCGGCGAGCACGGTGAGCGGATCTCGGGCGGCCAGCGCCAGCGCCTGGCCCTGGCCCGGGCGCTGCTCGCGGACTTCCCCGTACTGGTGCTGGACGAGCCGGCCGAGCATCTGGACCTGGCCACGGCGGACGCGCTGACGGCGGACCTGCTGGCGGCGACCGAGGGCCGTACCACCGTGCTGATCACGCACCGGCTGGCCGGGCTGGAGGCGGTCGACGAGGTGCTCGTGCTCGACGGCGGAGAGGTCGTACAGCGCGGCGCGTACGCCGAGCTGGCCGTCGCCGAGGGACCGCTGCGGCGGCTGCTGGAGCGGGAAAGGGAAGCCGACGGGACCGTGGCCGACTTTCTCCAGGCCGACTTTCCCCGCTAATCGGGACTAACTAGGCTCAAGGGCATGTCAGTGCAGGAGTCCAAGGAATCGCCGGAGCCATCACCGGGAACGCCGGACCCGCTGGAGGCCGCCACCCAGGCCACCAGGAGTCTGCAAGGCCTGTCCACCGAGCTCACGGCCCGGGTACCGCAGCTGCTGGAGGCCATGAGGTCGGTCGGTACCGGACTCGAACTGCACTCCACGCTGGACCGGATCTGCGAGACCGCGGCCGAACTCGCGGACGCGCGCTACGCGGCGATCGGCGTCGTCGACACCGAGGGCCGCGGACTTTCGGACTTCGTCACGTTCGGGATCAGCTCGGAGCTGGCCGGGAAGATCGGGCACCGTCCGGACGGGAAGCGGGGACTGCTGGGGGCGCTCATCTCGCACCCCGACACCGTCCAGCTCGTCGATCTGACGAAGGATCCGCGCTCGGCCGGATTCCCGCCGCACCACCCGGCCATGAAGACGTTCCTCGGTGTCCCGATCCGGGTGCAGGGGGAGATCTTCGGCAATCTGTACCTTGCCGAGAAGAACGGCGGCGGCCCGTTCAACGACTACGACGTCCACATGGTCCGGGTGCTGGCCACCGAGGCGGGCATCGCCATCGGCAACGCCCGGCTGTACGAGGCCGCCACCCAGCGCGAGCGCTGGATCGACGGATCGGTGGCCGTCACCACGGCCCTGCTGTCCGGCGGGGACGCCGACGACGCCCTCGCGGTGGTGGCCGAGCAGGCCCGCCACCTGGCCGACTCCTCGGCCGGGATCGTGATGCTGCCGGCCGAGGAAGGCGGGATGGAGATCGTCGCCGTCTCCGCGGAGAACCCGGCCACCTCGCTCGGCGTGGTGATCCCCGCCGAGAGCCCGGTCGTGCACAGTCTGTTCCAGGGCGAGCCGGTCTTCGTGGACGACGCCGCGTCGGATCCGCGCATGATCAGCGAGATGACCAGCCAGTACGGGCCCTGCATGATGCTGCCGCTGCACAGCGGCGGCCGGGTGCTGGGGGCCCTGGTCACCCCGAGGGCCCGCGGCAAACGGCCGTTCAGCGAGGCCGAGCGGACCTTGGCCACGCAGTTCGCCTCGCAGGCCGCGCTCGCGCTGATGATGGCCGAGGCGCAGCGCGACCGGGAGCGGCTCGCCGTGTTCGAGGACCGTGACCGGATCGCCCGGGACCTGCACGACCTGGTCATCCAGCGGCTGTTCGCGACCGGCATGATGCTGGAGGGCGCCCAGCGCCGGTCCATCGTCCCCGAGGTCCGCGACGGGGTCGGAAAGGCCGTGGACGAGCTGGACGTGACGATCCAGGAGATCCGTACGGCGATCTTCGCCCTCCAGCAGGGCCCGGCGGAGGCTCCCTCGGGGCTGCGCACCCGGGTGCTGCGGGAGATCAACATGGCCGCCGTGCCGCTCGGCTTCAAGCCCGCGCACCGCTTCCTGGGTCCGATCGACGCGGTCGTCGGCGAACTGGTGGGCAAGAACCTGATCGCCGCGCTGCGCGAGGCCCTGTCCAATGCGTTCCGCCACGCCGACGCGTCCCGGATCGAGGTGGTTCTGGACTCCACGATCACGCTGGCGGACGGACGCCCGGGCGTCCGGCTGGAGGTCGCCGACGACGGGGTGGGCATCCCCGAGGGCGGGCGGCGCAGCGGGCTGCGGAACCTGCGCCGGCGGGCCGAGTCGCTGGGCGGCGCGAGCTCGTACGGCCCGGGCATCGGCGAGGACGGCGGCGGCACCACCCTGGTGTGGGAGGCCCCGCTCTAGAGCTGTCGTCCGGATCCCGCGGGGCCTGCCCCTCGGAGTCCCTACTGCTGTCGCTGTGCGATCCGGTCGGCCACGATGCGCTCGATGACGACGGCGACCCCGTCCTCGTTGTTGGCGGTCGTACGGCCGGACGCGGCCGCGATCACATCCGGGTGGGCGTTGCCCATCGCGTAGGAGGTGCCCGCCCAGCTGAGCATCTCCACGTCGTTCGGCATGTCCCCGAAGGCCACGACCTCGGCGGGGGAAATGCCCCGCTGGGCGCAGCACAACGCCAGGGTGCTCGCCTTGGAGACACCCTGCCCGCTGATCTCCAGCAGCGCGGTCGGGCTGGAGCGGGTGATCGAGGCGTACTCGCCGGCAGCCGAGCGGGCCAGCGCGAGGAACTCGTCCGGAGCCAGTTCGGCGTGGTGCGCGAGCAGCTTGAGTATGGGCGCGGCGCTCTCGTCCGTGCCTTCTGTGAGGAGCTTCTCGGCGATGGCGACGTGGGCGCCCGGGTCCTTGAAGAACGGCGGGTACGCAGGCTCGTAGTTGATGCCGGTGGTCAGCTCGACCGCGAAGGAGGCGCCCGGTGCCGCGGTCCGCAGGGCGGTTACGACGGCCAGGGCAGCAGCTCGGGGAAGCGCTCTGACCTGCACGAATTCCCGCCCTGCGTGCAGATCGACGACCGCCGCGCCGTTCGCGCAGATCGCGAGGCCGTGGCCGTGCACGTGGTCGCTGACCACGTCCATCCAGCGGGCGGGACGTCCGGTGACGAAGAAGACCTCGATCCCGGCCTCCTCGGCGGCGGCGAGGGCGGCGACGGTGCGGAGCGAGACGGACTTGTCGTCGCGCAGCAGGGTGCCGTCGAGGTCGGTGGCGATGAGCCGGGGGGTGGGGGTTGGCCCGTCCGGGCACTGGGGAGCCGAGGTCACCGCTCCATCTTCGCCCATCGCCCGCGACCGGCCGGACCACGGTGGGATTGTCCCGTGCCGGAGGCCTCATGTTTCACGTGAAACATGAGGCGGCCGTAGTCTCGAACGCATGAGTCTTCGTCTGAGCACGGTGATCCTTCCGGTACGTCGATGGCACGAAGGAGGCCGTGACCAGTGGCTCCGGGCTGAGCAGCTCGGCTTCCACACCGCCTACACCTACGACCACCTGTCCTGGCGGTCGTTCCGCGACGGTCCGTGGTTCGGCGCGCTGCCCACCCTGACGGCGGCGGCCACCGCCACCGAGCGACTGCGCCTGGGCACGCTCGTCACCTCGCCGAACTTCCGCCACCCGGTGACCCTCGCCAAGGAGCTCATCTCCCTGGACGACATCTCCGGCGGGCGCGTCACGCTCGGCATCGGCGCGGGCGGCAACGGCTTCGACGCGACCGCACTGGGCCAGGAGCCGTGGAGCCCGCGCGAGCGGGCCGACCGCTTCGCCGAGTTCGTACCGCTGCTGGACACGCTGCTGACCGAGGGCGCGGTGAGCCACGAGGGGACCTTCTACTCCGCCGAGGAAGCCCGCAACATCCCCGGCTGTGTGCAGCGGCCGAGGCTGCCGTTCGCCGTCGCCGCGACCGGGCCGCGCGGCCTGCGGCTCGCAGCGCGGCACGGCCAGGCCTGGGTGACCACAGGTGACCCGAAGCTCTTCGAGGACGGCACGCCCGAGCAGTCGCTGGAGGCCATCCGCGGGCAGCTCGCCCGGCTCGACAAGGCCTGCGCGGAGATCGGCAGGGACTCTGCATCGATCGAGAAGATCCTGCTGACCGGCTTCACTCCCGAGGCCAACGCTGTGCTGGAGTCCGTGGACGCATTCGTCGACTTCGCGGGCCGTCACCTCGAGCTGGGCTTCACCGAGCTGGTGATCCATGCGCCGATCCCGGACTCCGACTTCGCCGCGGACGAGGCGGTCTTCGAGAAGATCGCCACGGAGGCCGCGGCCCAGCTGGACGGCTGATCCCACGCTGCCGCGGTCGTCGCCGCTGCCCTCGGCGGGGGCGGGGACGACCGACGGCAGCCGGTTCAGACAGCCGGTTCAGGCAATCGGCTCAGGCGGTCAGCTGCGCGAACAGACGCTCGGCGGACGGCAGAAGCCAGTCGGGCACATCGCTTTCGGGCAGTGCCTTGACCTCGTCGATCAGCGCGGCGACCCGTGCGGCCCCCGCGTCCGCCCGGCCCCGCTCCTGCTCCGTCCAGGCGGCGTTGTTCAGGCACTGGAACCGGTCCCGCAGATGGTCCGGTCCGAGCTCCGCATAGGCAGAGGCGGCCCGGTCCCAGAGGCCGATCTCCTCCAGACGCAGCGCCTCGATCTCCGCCTCGCTCAGCTTCTCCGGCTCGTCCTCGCCCCCGCCTTCATCCCCGTCCCGGTCGTCGTCCTCGTCCTCGTCGAAGTGTTCCGCCTGCGCGCTGACACGCCGGTCGAGGACCTGCGCCAGCTGGTGCCAGGTCTGGGCCAGTTCGGACCGCAGGTGCGCAGCCCCGGGCTCTGCCGTCAGCGCGGCCTCCAGTACGCCGACCGCCTCGTCCATCAAGGTCCGGGCCCGCGATACGGCCGCGTCGGTGACCGCCTCGCGCAGCCCCAGCCAGGCCAGCGAGCGCAGGACCCGCACCTCGGCAACCGGCGCCTCCCCCGTCAGCCGGTGCAGCTCCAGCGCCCGTTCGTAGGCGGCGACCGCCTCCGTGGCCAGCCCCGCGTCGGACAGGGTGTCGGCGGCCGACTGGGCGAGGCCGGCCTGCGGCCGCGGATCCTCCCACCCCTTGGCCGTCTCCGCCGCCAGCAGGTACTGCTCCGCCGCCGGCCGGAACTCGTTCAGCCGCCGCAGCAGATCACCCAGGAACTCCCGGGCGAAGACGGCCTGCTCCTCGCCGTGCTCCAGCAGATCCGGCAGGGCCGACTGCAGCACCTCCGCCGCCTCGGCGGCCCGCCCGTCCTGTGCGTACGCCCGGGCCAGAACCAGCCGGACCTGCGCCCCGCCGTCGGCGGTGAGACCGGCCTGGTCGAACCAGTGGGCTCCCGTCAACGCGTGCCCCGCGGCCTCGGCCGCCTCCCCCCGTCGCAGCAGGATGTCCGCCAGGGTCAGCCGTACGACGCCCTGCGCCTCGGCGTCGGTCACCTCGGCGGCACCCTCCAGCGCGGAACGCGCCGCCTGCTCCGCCTCCCCGTGCCGGTCCAGCCGCATCAGCACCCCGGCCCGCAGTACCAGCGCGTCCACCGCCTGCCACGGCAGGCCCGCCGCGACCGCCCGCTCCGCGGCAGCCGCCAGCAGATCCACGGCCCGCTCCAGGTCGCCCTGCGACAGCGCGATCCGCCCCAGCATCTCCTCGGCCTCGGCCGTGAGATCCGCCAGCGTGCCCTCGTAGGCCGCGACGAAAGCGGTCAGCTCGGCCGCCAGCTCGACATGACCGTGCCCGTGCTCCTCGTCCCCGGTGGCCTCGACCGAGCGCAGGTACGACTCCACGCGGATCGCCGTCAGTTCCGCGAGCGCGATCCGCCGGGTCCGCAGCGGCTCCGCGGCGTCCAGCGACTCCGCGGCCCGCACGGCCACGCCGAGCAGCCTCCTGATCTCCGCGGGCGCGGACCCGGACTGTGCGGCCACGCTCGCCAGCCGCAGGTCGGTCAGGGCCGCGCGTTCCGCCCGCCCGAGCGCCCGGTAGCCCGCGCGCACCGCCGCCAGCAGCTCCGGTGCCTCCTCGGCCCCCCGCTTCGCCGCGGCCAGCGCCCGGTGGTCCGCCAGGTCGGCCGAGACCAGCGGGTCGGGCTCCGGCTGCGCGTCCACCCGTACGGCCACCTCGGCCCACAGTGCGTCGGCGCCTGGATGGCCCAGGTCACGCGCCTGCCGGGCGCGCTCCACCAGCTCGGCGAACCCGGTGGGCACCATCGCCGGCGAGGGCGCGGTGGAAAAGCCGGGAGCGGCGGGGCTGACGGCCTGCCCGAGCGCCGCACTGCGCACCCCCAGCGGCAGGTGGCCGATCAGCGGCTCTCGCCCGATCCGCGCCAGGAACCGGTCCGAGACCCGGGTGGTGCCGTTGCGCACGTCGAACTGCCGGGCGATGCCCAGCGCGCCCGCGTGCAGCACCTCGTACAGCTCGGAGACGGTGCGCGGCACGCCCTCGTAGGGGACGGCCGGGCTCTGCCCGTGCCCCAGCTCCCTCAGCCGGCGCAGCAGTACGAGGATGCCGCCGTGGAAGGCCAGCTGGTCGTCGACATTGGCGAGCGGGCCGACGTGGGAGGCGTGCTCGGCCAGGATCTCCAGGCCGCGCGACTCGTTCCCGGTCAGCGCGCAGAACTCGATGTGCTTGGCGACCGCCGGCAGCAGGCTTTCGTTGCCACGCGCCATGCGGTAGCCGCGCAGGTGGTTCGAGCGCGCCTCGTCGGTCCGGCCGAGCCGCGACAGCGGCAGCAGGGAGGTGGCCAGCACCCGGTGCGGCTCCTCGGCGCAGGTGTTCTCACCCGCCAGCACCGGCGCCCAGATCTCCAGGGCCTGGGCGTCGTCGCCGCGCAGGACCGCGTACTGGCCCTGGCCGTTGAGCTCGCAGGCGCGGCAGTCGCTCATGTCGTCGCGATCGGCCGCCAGCCAGCGCTTGAAGGCCCGCTCCGCCCGCTCGTCGTCGCCGATCGCATCGGCGAGCCAGAGTTCGGCCTCCCGTACGGGCCGCTCGCTGTAGCCCGCGATCCTGTATCGCCGCTCCATCTCGTCCAGCCAGCCGGTGGCCGACTCCAGTGAGATCCCGGGGGAGTCGGAGATGGCCGTGGCAACCCACTTGAACTGCCAGAACAACGAGTGCGCGTCCCATTCCGAGAAGGCGCCGGGATCCTTGTCGTACTCCTGGAGCAGCCGGGCGAAGGGCACCAGCAGCTTCGAGGACTCGGAGCTCCACAGATAGGCGTTGATCAGGTTGTCCAGGGTCTCCCGGAAGAGCGCGCGGTCGCCGCTCGCCTCGGCGGCGGCGACCAGGGTCTCGGCGTGCGCGTTGCGTGCGGAGCCGCCCGGGGATTGGCGGTTCTCCGCCAACCCCTGCCCGATCTCCTGACGCGTCAGGCTCGTCACTTCTGGTCCTCCTGGGCCTCGGTGGAGTGGGTCGCCCATTCCAGGAGCCCGAGGAAGGCCCGGTTGAGCAGGGTGGAGTCGGCGGGCCGCAGGGGCCGCTGGGACATCAGCAGGGCCTGTCCGTAGAGCGACTCGACGGCGGTGCCCGTCAGCGCCTCGTCGGGGAGCGCGGAGATCCGCCGGATGAGCGGGTTGTTGTGGTTGAGGACCAGGCGGGCGCGGGGCGCGGAGCCGCGCAGCGCGCCCAGGATGCCGCTCCACAGGGAGTCGGCGCTCTCCAGCGCGGCGGTCCGGTCCCGCTCCTGCCGTGCCTGCCGGTCGTCGAGGTAGAGGGCGGGGACGGCGACGGGCTGGAAGGCGCGCAGCACGACGTCGCAGCCCTGCGGCTCCAGGCGGGTGCGTGCGGTGGCGAGGAAGGGGGCGAGTTCCAGTTCGGCGGCGGTGGGCACCGGGTCGAGCCGCTCGGTGACGGCTCCGGCGTCCAGCTCGGTGACCTTCAGCTCGGGCCGTACGGAAGGCAGCAGGGCCAGCAGGTCCGCGTCGTAGGTGTAGCCGGCGTTGATGACGCCGAGTCCGTGGGCCGCGGCGATCGGTGCGATCTGGCGGAACTCCTCGACGGTGCGCGTGAAGTGGACGTCGGTGTGGGCGGCCGCGAACTGCTCCAGGCTCATCGGTCCGTCACTGGTCTCGAACGGAAGCCAGGGCAGCATCAGGCCGAGCAGTTCGGGGTCGTGCCGGGCCATGGACTTCACACCGAGGTGGTGGACGCGCAGGAAGGCGGCCAGCCGCTCCGGGTCGCTCGCGGCGAGCTCGGCGAGCCAGCCGCGGACGCGGCTGCCGAGGGCGTCCCGTACGGCGGCCAGGGTCTCGTCGTCGTACAGGTTCTCGCGGGAGGCGGTGGGCCGCAGCGTGTCCGTGTCGAGGACGGCCCGGACGAAGAACGCCCAGTCCGGCAGCAGGTTGTCGGCCCGGTCGGTCAGCAGCATGCCCTTGAGGTGGACACGGTGTCCGGCCCGGTGGGCGGGACTGGTCGGCTCGGGCAGGACGTACGCCACCCCGCGCACTCCGGCGACCGGCAGGTCGAGGTCGATGCTGTCGAGCGGGGTGAAGCCGAAGAGCTCCGCGCAGTGCCCGGCGAGCGCGACGCGCCGGGCGGCGGGGGTGGGGAAGGGCCGGTCCCAGACGGCGGGACGGTCGGTGACCGATCGCGGCTCGCCGCCCTCGCCGTCGTCGAAGGTGATGTCGTACGGGAGCAGGGAGCCGTAGTCGCGGGCCAGTTGCCCGACCTTGGACGGGACGGTCCACTCGGTGGCGCCCGGGCGGGCCTCGAGGACGACGGTGGTCCCGGGCTCCGGGCGTGCCTCGTGCGGAAGTTCGCGCACGGTGTACGAACCGTCGTCCGTGGCCAGCCATTCGACGGGCCGGGCCTGGGGATCGCGGGCGGACCGGGTGACGACGCGGATCTGGCGGGCCACGACGAAGCACGCGAGCAGGCCGATGCCGAACTGGCCGAGGAACTCCTGCCGGGCCGCCTCCAGTCCGTGCTCGCCGCCGCGCTTGGAGCTGCGGCCGATGGTGGCGAGGAGGGAGTGGGCCTCGGCGGCGGTCAGGCCGATGCCGCTGTCCTCGATGGTCACCCGGCCGCCGGTGGCGGTCAGCCGGATGCGGATCTCGGCCTGCGGGTCGAGGGTCTGGCGGGCGGTGACGGCGTCCACGGCGTTCTGCAGGAGCTCGCGGACGTAGACGCGCGGGCTGGAGTAGAGGTGGTGGGAGAGTAGGTCGACCAAGCCGCGCAGATCGACTTGGAAGTTGTGGGGTGTGGACGTCATGGGGCGTCACCTCGCGTGCGTACGGGGATGGTTCGGCGATCGCGAGGTCCCCCCCTCACAGATCCCGGAGTGGGCAACAGATTAGGGGGATGGTCCGACAATCTCTGAGTGAATTCCCGTCCGGGGAAGACGCCCGGGAAGTGCCGGCCGAGAACGGTCCGGGACGTCCTGCCGGTTCCTACTGGAAGCGCAGGAACTGCGGCGGTACGGCGTCCACCAGCCACACCCCGTTGGCGCTGATCCGGAAGACGTGCCCGGCGGCGCGCATCGCGCCCGCGTCCACGCTGAGCACCACGGGCCGGCCGCGTCGTGCGCCGACCCGGGTCGCGGTCTCCCGGTCGGGGGACAGGTGCACGTGGTGGCGGGCCATCGGGCGCAGGCCCTCGGCGCGGATCGCGTCCAGTGCGGCGGCGACGGTGCCGTGGTAGAGGTACGCGGGCGGTTCGGCCTCCGGAAGGTTCAGGTCCACGGCCACCGTGTGGCCCTGGCTGGCCCGGATCCGGGTGCCGTCGACGGCGAACCTCTGCTTGTCGTTGGCGGCGACGACGTGATCGAGCTCGGCCCGGCTGAAGGCGAAACCGTGGGCGGCGGCCGCGCGCAGCAGGTCGTCGATCTCGACCCAGCCCTGGGGGTCGAGCACCAGTCCGATCCGTTCCGGCTGATGTCGCAGGTGTTTCGAGACGTATTTGGACACCTTCACGGTGCGTCTGTCATCCATGGCCCCAGCCTGCCCGGTCGGGCGGCCTTCCGGCAGGGATTTTCGGGGTGCCGACCGGGTGTGGACACCCCCTATCGTCATTCCGAGATACGGAATACATTTTCCGCTGCCACTTCTGCTCAGGGGGAGAAACCATGACAGCCCATACCTCTCTGCCACGTCGTGCGGCTGCCGAACTGATCGGCACGGCCGGCCTGCTCGTGGTCGTGGTCGGCTCCGGGATCCAGGCCGCCGAGCTCAGCCGCGACACCGGTGTCGCCCTCATAGCCAACTCGCTCGCCTCCGCCATCGGACTCGGGCTGATCATCACGCTCTTCGGGCCGCTGTCCGGCGCCCACCTCAACCCGGTGGTCACCCTCACCGCGTGGTGGTCCCGGCGCACCGGCGGGGAAGGGCTCGACGGCCGGGAGGCACTGGCCTACGCCGCTGCCCAGACGGCCGGAGCGATCGGCGGGGCGGTCCTCGCGGAAGCCATGTTCGGCCGGACCCCCGGTACCTTCGCCACCCAGGTGCGCGACGGCGGCCACCTGCTGGTCGGCGAGGTCGTCGCCACCGCCGGACTCGTCCTCGTCATCCAGGGCCTCGGCCGCATTGGGCGTCCCAAGCTCATCCCGGCCGCGGTCGCCGCGTACATCGCCGCGGCGATCTGGTTCACCTCCTCCGGCTCCTTCGCCAATCCGGCCGGCACCGTCGGGCGCAGTTTCAGCGACTCCTTCACCGGCATCGCCCCGGAGTCGCTCCCCGGTTTCGTGGTGGCGCAGCTGATCGGCGGGATCCTCGGCCTGGCCCTCGCCAGCCTGCTGTACGGAACCTCCCGGTCCGCGAAGCCCGTGCCGGTGGAGACCCTGACCGAGCCCGGGCCGGTGGACGGGACGACCCCCACCAAGGCCGCGTACGAGACCATCGGCTGACCTCTCAGCCTCAGTTGCCCACAGGGAAACGGGACTTGTCCACAGCCGTTTGGGCGGGTTTTGACGGCAAACGAGTGATCCGCCCTGTGGACTACCGACCGGGCTCCGCCCGCCGCGCCAGATCGTTCATCGTCCGGGCCTGGAGCTCCCGCTCCGTCGCGGCCCGGACGAACTCCGCCACGTGATCGGCGCCGACGAGGTCCTGCACCGCCCGCACCGTCCCGGCCGGCAGCGCCACCGGAGAGGGACCCGACGGCTGCGGTGACCCGCTCGCCCCCAGGTGCCGCTGCAGATGCCGGGTCGCGAACAGCCGCATCGCCCGCGCCAGCTCCGCGTCCACGGTCTGCTGGGCCAGCGGCCGCAGCCGCCGCACCATCGTCGCCGCCTCCGCCGCGTCCGCGTCGGTCGGAGGCACCTGCCCGAGGTAGCGCGCGAAGACGTGCTCGGTGGTGAACTCCAGGAACCGCGAGGCGATGTGCTCCACCTGCCCGCGCAGCTCCCGCAAGTGCCCCGTGATCGCCGACAGCGGCACCCCGGCCGCGTACAGCTCGGCCGCCACCGCCAGCTCCTGCGGCGAGGGCACCAGGAACTGGTCCGGGCGCCCCGCGATCCGCTCCAGCACACCCAGTTCGCAGGCCTCGTCCACCGCGTCGTCGTCGGGCCTGCCGCCGAAGCGCTCGTTCAGCTCCTCCCGGCTGATGCGGGCCGCCTCCTCGTCGGTCCACGGCCCGTGCACCTCGGCGACCAGCCCGAGTACGCCTCCCAGCCCGCGCCCGGCGTCCCAGGCCTCCAGCAGTTCCTTGATGGAGGCCAGGGTGTAGCCGCGGTCGAGCAGGTCCGCGATCTGGCGCAGCCGCGCCAGATGCGTGTCCCGGTAGACGTTGGAGCGGCCCCGCCGCTCCGGCTTCGGCAGCAGACCCCGGTCCTGGTATGCGCGGATCGTGCGCACCGTCGCCCCGCTGTGGTGCGCCAGATCCTCGATCCGGTACTCGGCTACCGCCTGCTCGGACAATCCCGGCTCCCTACGACATCGCGGCTCGGCCGACCGCACCCGCCGCGGCCCGGGCGGCAGGTGACGCCGCAAGGTACTCGACCGCCCTGCGCAGCGAGCCCTCCTGCGAGGGATGGTACGACCGCCGGAAGTAGCGGGGTATGGCCGTGCCGAGCTCTCTCCACGTCGGCAGCAGGCCCTTGGCCACCGCGCGGTTGTGTCCGCGGAGCGAATAGCGCAGCCGGCCGCCCGGTTCGGGGTCGTTGCGCATGAGGTACGAAGCCCCCCACACCCACAGCCACGCCAGGACGGGTGCGACCACGACCATCCCCTCGATGCGCCGCGCGTACCGGGGCAGGCCCGCTCCCCCGCAGTGCTGGTACATGTCGAAGGCGACGGAGCGGTGCTCCACCTCCTCCGCGCCGTGCCAGCGCAGCAGATCCAGCATGATCTCGTCCGCACCGGCCCGGTCCAGCCCCTCGGCGCGCAGTACCCAGTCCCCGAGGACCGCGGTGAACTGCTCGATGGCGGCGACCAGCGCGAGCCGGAAGCGCAGCCACTCCTGCGCCGAGATCGGCGCCCCGAACGGCGGGCTCTCCCCGAGCAGCTTCTCGAAGAGGAAGTCCACGTGCCTCGTGTACGCCTCCGTCGGCAGCCGCTGCTCGGCGAGGTGGTGCAGTACGTAGGAGTGCTGCACGCTGTGCGTGGCCTCCTGGCCCATGAACCCCTTGACGTCCTTGCGCAGCTCGGGGTCGGTGACCAGCGGCAGGCCCTCCTTGAAGACCTTCACGAACCACCGCTCCCCGGCGGGCAGCAGCAGGTGCAGCACGTTGATGACGTGGGTGGCGGTGGGCTCGCCGGGTATCCAGTGCAGCGGTGTCGCCTTCCAGTCGAAGGCCACCCGGCGCGGGCTGATCACGTACGAGGCCGCTGTCACAGCTTGGGCTCCACCTTCGCGATGCGCCGCAGGGTGCGCGGGGCGAAGCGGGACATCCACAGGGCGCCCTTGGACTCGGGAGTCACCGGCACCACGGCCTCGTTGCGCACCACGGCCCGCAGGATCGCGTCGGCGACCTTCTCCGGCGGGAAGTTGCGCAGGCCGTACAGCCGCGAGGAGCGTTCCTGACGGCGCTTCTCCTCGGCCTCGTCCACCCCGGCGAAGCGCGAAGTGGAGGTGATGTTGGTGTTGACGATGCCCGGGCAGATGGCGGAGACGCCGATGGACTTCGACGCCAGTTCCGCGCGCAGGCACTCCGACAGCATCAGCACCGCGGCCTTGGAGGTGCTGTAGGCGGGCAGGGTCCTGGAGGGCAGGTAGGCGGCGGCGGAGGCGGTGTTGACGATGTGCCCGCCCTGACCGCGCTCGGCCATCTGCTTTCCGAAGATCCGGCAGCCGTGGATGACGCCCCACAGATTGACGTCGAGGACCTTCTTCCAGTCCTCGGCGCTGGTGTCGAGGAAGGCCCCGGACAGCCCGATCCCCGCGTTGTTGACCAGGACGTCCACGATCCCGTACTCCGTGGCCACCTTGGCCGCGAGCTTCTCCATGGCCTGCTCGTCGCTGACGTCCGCGCACTCGCCCCAGGCCTCGGGGGCACCGACCAGGCGGGCCATGTCCGCCGTGCGCGCCGCACCCTCGGCGTCCCGGTCCACGGCCACCACCCGGGCCCCTGCCTCGGCGAACGCGAAGGCGGTGGCCCGGCCGATGCCGCTGGCCGCACCGGTGACCAGGACCAGCTGGCCGCCGAAGCGGTCGGCGTACTTCCCCGGAGCCTTCTGCTCCGGTGCCCGCGTGGCGGGCTCCTCCCGGGCCGTGACGAACTCGGTGATCCACGCGGCCAGCTGGTCGGGCCGGGTCCGGGGCACCCAGTGCTTGGCCGGCAGCGTGCGGCGCACCAGATCCGGGGCCCACGTCTCCAGGTCGTCGTAGAGCCGCTCGGACAGGAAGGCGTCCCCGGTCGGGGTGATCAGCTGCACCGGTACGTGGGCGTACGCGTCCGGGCGCGGCCGGCGCAGCCGGGGGCGCACGTTGTCGCGGTAGAGCCAGGCTCCGTGCGCCGCGTCCGAGGGCAACGAGGCCGTCGGGTAGGAGCCGGCCGGTACCTTCTCCAACCGCTGGAGGATCGCCGGCCAGCGCTTGCCGAGCGGCCCGCGCCAGGCGAGCTCCGGCAGCACGGGCGTGTGCAGCATGTACACGTACCAGGACTTGGCGCCCTGGCCGAGCAGCTGCGCCGCCCGGCGCGGGGTGGGCCGGGTCATCCGCTTCTTGATCCAGTGCCCGAAGTGGTCGAGGGAGGGGCCCGACATCGAGGTGAAGGAGGCGATCCTGCCCTCGGTACGGGCCACCGTGGCGAACTCCCAGCCCTGTACCGAACCCCAGTCGTGGCCGACCAGGTGGACCGGCCGGTCCGGGCTGACCGCATCGGCCACCGCGAGGAAGTCGTCGGTCAGCTTCTCCAGGGTGAAGCCGCCGCGCAGCGGCTGCGGCGCGGTCGAGCGCCCGTGGCCGCGTACGTCGTAGAGCACCACGTGGAAACGGGCGGCCAGCCGCTCGGCGACCTCCGACCAGACTTCCTTGCTGTCCGGGTAGCCGTGCACCAGGACCACCGTGGGCTGGTCGGCGTCGCCGAGTTCGGCCACGCACAGCTCCACCCCGCCGGTGCTCACCCAGCGCTCGCGCGCGCCCGCCGGTCCCGCCGTACCCGTCCCGTTCATGCTGCTCATGCCGCCTTCTCCTCAGCCCAGCGCCGCACGTGCGGCAGATCGTCGTCCAGCCAGAACGCGCTCTCCTCGGGGTCCCGGGAGTCGGTGACGACCAGGATCTCCTCGAACTTCGCACCGGTGCCCCGGAAGCCCAGATGCGGCTCCACCGCCCACAGGCCGGGCTGCGGCGGGTGGTCGGAGAAGTGGTACGGGCTCCACAGCGGGGACCATCCCTCACGGTGCCCGTGCAGGGCGTCGGAGGCCAGCCCCTTCAGGGACTGGGTGCCGAACCCGAACGCCGTCGGGGACCAGCGCCGCTCCTTGACCCGGTCGATCTTGTGCGCGATCACGCCGAAGGGGTAGGCGCGGTGCCGGTTGGCGTACCCCTGCCGGTTCATGAGCCGCTCGACGTTCTCGTAGATCTCGCGCAGGGAGCGGCGCTCCCGCACCTGCTCCAGGATCAGGGTGCGGTGGGCCTGCAGATCGGACATGAGCCGGTCCTGCACCGGATTGAGTCCGAGGCTGCCCGAGTACCCGATGTCCGCCGCGTAGCCCTTGTAGACCGGGGCCATGTCGAGGATGAAGGGCATCCCCGGCTCCAGCTTCCGGTTCGTCGGGAAGAACTGCAGCGGGATCCGGAAGTTCGCGAAGGCGGTGCGGTCCCCGAACCAGGCGAAGGGCAGGTGGAACCAGTCGCGCACCCCGCGCTCGCGCAGCCACTCCCGCTGCATCCGCGCGGCCTCGCGCTCGGTCATCCCGGGGCGCAGCTGCGCGGCGACGGTCTCCGCGCACTCGTAGGAGAGGCGCTGCACTTCCCTGAACCCGCGAAAATCGTCCCCTGCCATGTTCAGCACCCGTCTCGGTCGCCGTACGTGCCCGTAAGTTGACACTGATGAATGTGACAATGACCGGAGATCACGTCAAGGGCCGTGCACAGACCTGTGGACAAAGTTGTCCGGTCCACATCAGCCTCCAGTACGGGCATGTACGCCTGAAGGCTGAGACCGGATCCAGCTCAAGGTCTGACGTTTCGCGGGAGCTGCGCCACTAACGTCGAAGCCGTGACTGTCATCGCGACCGAAAGCCTGAGCAAGCGGTACCCCCGAGTGACCGCCCTCGACCGGCTCTCCCTGGACATCGGGCCTGGTGTGACCGGCCTCGTGGGTGCCAACGGAGCCGGCAAGTCCACGCTGATCAAGATCCTGCTGGGACTGTCCCCCGCCACCGAGGGCAGCGCCGCGGTGCTCGGCCTCGACGTCACCACGCATGGCAGCGCCATCCGTGAACGCGTCGGCTACATGCCCGAGCACGACTGCCTGCCACCCGACGTCTCGGCCACCGAGTTCGTCGTCCACATGGCCCGCATGTCCGGGCTCCCGCCCACCGCCGCCCGTGAGCGCACCGCGGACACCCTGCGCCACGTGGGGCTCTACGAGGAGCGCTACCGCCCCATCGGCGGCTACTCCACGGGCATGAAGCAGCGCGTGAAGCTGGCCCAGGCGCTCGTCCACGACCCCCAGCTGGTCCTCCTCGACGAGCCCACCAACGGGCTCGACCCGGTCGGCCGTGACGAGATGCTCGGCCTGATCCGCCGCGTCTACACCGACTTCGGTATCTCCGTCCTGGTCACCTCCCACCTCCTCGGCGAGCTGGAGCGGACCTGCGACCACGTCGTGGTCGTCGACGGCGGCAAGCTGCTGCGCTCCAGCTCCACCAGCGACTTCACCCAGATCACCACGACCCTCGCGGTCGAGGTCACCGACTCCGACGCGCACCCGGACGGCACCGCCGCCCTGCGCAAGGCCCTCACCGAGGCGGGCATCGCCCTGCACGCGGCCGAGGAGCAGGGCCTGCCCGGCGCCGGCCACATCCTCCTGGTCGAGGCCACGGGCGAGGACACGTACGACACGGTCCGCGACACCGTCGCGGACCTCGGTATCGGCCTGGTCCGCATGGAACAGCGCCGCCACCACATCGCGGAGGTCTTCCGCGACAACGAACAGCCCGCGCAGCCCATCCAGCAGAAGGGAGCCGGTTCCGATGGCGCCTGACACCTCGACCCAGATCCACAACATCGGCTACCGGTCCTACGACGGTCCCCGGCTCGGCCGCGGCTACGCCCGCAAGTCGCTGTTCTCGCAGTCCCTGCGAGGCGCCTACGGACTCGGCCGCTCCGCCAAGTCCAAGGTGCTGCCGATGATCCTCTTCGCGGTGATGTGCGTCCCCGCGCTGATCCTCGTCGCGGTGGCCATCGCGGTCCCCGGCTCCACCGAACTGCCGATCAAGTACACGACGTACGCCCTGACCACCCAGGTGGTCATCGGCCTCTACCTCGCCTCCCAGGCACCCCAGTCGGTCTCCCGGGACCTGCGCTTCAAGACCGTGCCGCTCTACTTCTCGCGGCCCATCGAGCGGGTCGACTACGTCGTGGCCAAGTTCGCCGCCATGGCCTCGGCCCTGTTCATCCTCACCGCCACCCCGCTGCTGATCATGTGGATCGGCTCGCTGCTGGCGAAGTTCGACTTCGGTGACCAGACCAAGGGATTCGGGCAGGGACTGGTGTCGGTACTGCTGCTGTCGTTGCTGTTCTCGGGCCTCGGCCTCGTCATGGCCGCGCTCACCCCGCGCCGCGGGTTCGGCGTCGCCGCGATCATCGCCGTGCTCCTGATCCCGTTCGGCGCGGTGACCGCCGTCCAGGGGATCGCCTACAGCACCGGGAACACCGGAGCCATCGAGTGGATGGGCCTGTTCTCCCCGATCACCCTGATCGACGGGGTCCAGACGGCCTTCCTCGGCGCGACCTCCGCCTTCCCCGGTGGTGAAGGCCCCTCGGCCGGCACCGGCTTCGTCTACCTGCTCGTCGTCCTCGGCCTCATCGCCGGCTCCTACGCCGCCCTGATGGCCCGCTACCGGAAGGCCGGGCTGTGACCATCATCGACATCGACCACACCTCCCGCTGGTTCGGGAACGTCGTCGCCGTCAACGACGTGACCATGCGCATCGGTCCCGGCGTCACCGGCCTCCTGGGCCCCAACGGCGCCGGCAAGTCCACCCTCATCAACATGATGGGCGGCTTCCTGGCCCCCTCCACCGGCACCGTCACCCTCGACGGCACGCAGATCTGGCAGAACGAGCAGGTCTACAAGCAGATCGGCGTCGTGCCCGAGCGCGAGGCCATGTACGACTTCCTCACCGGCCGCGAGTTCGTCGTCGCCAACGCCGAACTCCACGGGCTCGGCGATGCGGAGGCCCAGCGGGCGCTGTCCACCGTGGAGATGGAGTACGCCCAGGACCGCAAGATCTCCACGTACTCCAAGGGCATGCGCCAGCGCGTGAAAATGGCCTCCGCCCTGGTCCACAACCCGTCCGTGCTGCTCCTCGACGAGCCGTTCAACGGCATGGACCCGCGCCAGCGCATGCAGCTGATGGACCTGCTGCGGCGGATGGGCGACGACGGGCGCACCGTCCTGTTCTCCTCCCACATCCTGGAGGAGGTCGAGCAGCTGGCCTCGCACATCGAGGTGGTCGTGGCCGGCCGGCACGCCGCCTCCGGCGACTTCCGCAAGATCCGCCGCCTCATGACGGACCGCCCGCACCGCTACCTCGTCCGCTCCTCCGACGACCGGGCCCTCGCCGCGGCCCTGATCGCCGACCCGTCCACGGCCGGTATCGAGGTCGACCTGAAGGAGGGCGCCCTGCGGATCCAGGCCGTCGACTTCGGGCGCTTCACCGAGCTGTTGCCGCGGGTCGCCCGCGCGCACGGCATCCGACTGCTGACGGTCTCGCCTTCCGACGAGTCCCTCGAGTCGGTCTTCTCCTACCTCGTCGCGGCCTGAAGGAGCTGGCACCCATGTACGACCCCACCGTTGCCCGGCTCACCTACCGGGCCCTGCTCGGCCGCCGCCGGGCGCTGATCCTCTTCCTGCTGCCCGCCCTGCTGATCGTGATCGCCATCGCCGTCCGCGCCCTCACGGGTGTGGACGACAAGGTCGCCGCCGACCTGCTCGGCGGTTTCGCCCTCGCGACGATGGTCCCGCTGATCGGAGTCATCGCGGGCACGGGCGCCATCGGCCCCGAGATCGATGACGGATCGATCGTCTACCTGCTCTCCAAGCCGGTGAAGCGACCGACGATCATCATGACCAAGCTGATCGTGGCGATCGCCGTCACCATGGCCTTCTCCGCGATCCCCACCCTGATCGCCGGCTTCATCCTCAACGGCAACGGGCAGCAGATCGCCGTCGCCTACACCATCGCCGCCCTCGTGGCCTCGATCGCCTACAGCGCGCTGTTCCTGCTGCTGGGCACCGTCAGCCGGCACGCGGTCGTCTTCGGCCTGGTCTACGCCCTGATCTGGGAATCCCTCTTCGGCAGCCTGGTCTCCGGTGCCAAGACCCTCAGCGTCCAGCAGTGGGCCCTTTCCCTGGCCGAGAAGGTCGCGGGCGAGGGATACGTCGATGCCACCGTCGGCCTGCCCACCGCCGCGGTCCTGCTCATCGTGGTCACCGTCGGCGCCACCGTCTACGCGGGCCAGAAGCTGCGCCGCCTCACCCTGGCCGGCGAGGAGTAGACCCGCTCGCCGACCCATGGCACGCTCCGCGCGAAGCTGTGCCCCGCCCGGCCCACCGGCCAGGCGGGGCACAGCTTCGCGCGTCATCATCGGTGCATGATCGAGCACCCCGAGCCTGAGCCGTCCAGGCCCCTGCGGTCCTGGATACGCTCCTCGCCCGGAACGCACATCTGGCTGCTGATCATCGCGATCACCAGCATCGTCGTCGTGATCGCGCCCGACCGGGTGGAGCACATCCTGCTCCACCGCAACAGCAGCAACATCCACCAGCTGGTCAAATACCCCGTCAGGGCGCTTCTCAGCAGTGCCTTCTGGATCGAGAACCCGGCCTCGCTCGCTCTCTACGCCGTGCTCTTCGAGCTGTTCCAAGCCCCCGTCGAACGCTGGCTCGGCACCCTGCGCTGGCTCCTGATCGTCGCGACCGCCCACATCGTCGCCACGCTGGTCAGCCAGAAGGTCCTCCTGATGGCCATCCAGGACCACCGCGCCCCGCGCACCATGACCCATGTCGTCGACATCGGCGTCAGCTACGGAATCGCGGCCGCCGTCGGAGTCCTCACCTACCGGCTCCCCAGCCCCTGGCGGTGGCTCTACCTCGCGGGCGCCGTCGCCTTCTTCGGGCTCCCTCTCCTCACCGGCGGCACCTTCACCGACCTCGGGCACGCCATCGCGCTCTCCGTCGGCCTGCTCGCCTGGCCGCTCACCCGACACGTTTCACGTGAAACACGACCCCTGTTTCACGTGAAACGTGACTAATCGGCTTCCGCTTTCGCCACGCCGTGCTCCCACGCCCACGCGGCGATCCCCACCCGGTTGCGGGCCCCGAGCTTCGCCTGGACGTTCGCGATGTGGGTCTTGGCCGTCCCCGCGCTGATGAACAGCTCCGCGCCGATCTCGGCATTGGTGAGCCCCCGCGCCACCAGCCGCACGATGTCCAGCTCGCGGCCGGTCAGCGGATGCGGCTGCGGCGCCCGCGGCGCGGTGGCGGCCGGCCCCGCCTCGGCGATCTTGCTCAGCAGCCGCACCGTGATCTGCGGACTGATCAGCGTGTCCCCGGCCATCGCCGCCCGCACCCCTTCGATGAGCAGCGCCGGCCCCGACCGTTTCAGCAGAAAACCGCAGGCCCCGTTGCGCAGTGCGGTGTGCACGTACTCGTCCAGGTCGAAGGTGGTCACCACCACGACCCGCGTCTGCGGTGCCAGCAGCCGGGTCACCTCCAGCCCGTCCAGGCGGGGCATCCGGATGTCCGCCAGCACCACGTCGGGGCGCAGCTCCCGGGCCAGCGCCACCGCGCTCTCCCCGTCCGCTGCCTCGCCCACCACGGTCATGTCCGGCTGTGAGTCGAGGATCAGCCGGAAACCGCTGCGGATGTCCTCTTGGTCATCGGCTATCAGGATGCGCGTGGTCACGCCGCCATGATCACCCGAGAGGGCGCTCCCGCGCCGGGAAGACCGCGCAAACCCGCCAT
Organism: Streptomyces sp. NBC_01546; assembly: GCF_045208355.1. NCBI lineage: Bacteria > Bacillati > Actinomycetota > Actinomycetes > Kitasatosporales > Streptomycetaceae > Streptomyces > Streptomyces sp. NBC_01546. Next base: position 4,097,259 of record NZ_CP109379.1, on the reverse strand, counting down.
CCGCCGTCCGCGTCCGCTCCGGCCCGCAGCGTCCCGCCCGCCGCGTCCACCCGCCCGCGCAGTCCGGCCAGTCCGGTCCCGCTCCGCCGCATGCGGGGCAGCCGTCCGCCCGCGCCACGGGGGGCCGCGGCGTTGGCCACGCTGACCTCTACGTCGGCCCCGGCACGGCGTACGGAGACCCGCGCCACCGCCCCGGGCGCGTGGCGGCGTATGTTCGTCAGGGCCTCGACGGCCACCCGGTACGCCGTGGTGTCCGCCTCACGCGACAGCTCCCGTACGGCCGCCGGGTCGGCATCGAGCGTCCCGCCCTCGAACCGGTCCACCAGCTCCGGCAGTTGCGCCAGTCCCGGTACCGGAGTGGTCGGTCCGCCCGCGGCCTCCTGCAGGGCGTGCACGGTGCGGTCCATCGACTCCAGCGCTCTCAGCCCCGAGGCCTCGATCCGCTCCAGCGCACGCACCGCCTGCCCGGGGTCCTGCGCGGCCACGAACCGCGCCGCCTGCGCCTGCACCACGATCGCGCTCACATCGTGCGCCACGAAGTCGTGCAGATCGCGGGCCAGTTCGAGCTGCTGGTCGCGTCGCGCGTCCCGGACGGCATGCCGCATCCGGCCCGCCTGGCGGCGCAGGTAGCCGCCGACGGCCACCGCGCCGAAGGCCGGCACCGCCCAGAACGCCGCCGCCCCCGCGATCTCCAGCCACGATCCGTCGGCCCACACCAGCGGGACCGGCCACAGCATCACCGCTGCCACGCCCAGGGCGCCGGCCACGGTCCCCGAACGCACAGGCGACGAGCGCGCCACCAGAGCCAGCAGCGGCAGCAGTACCGCCATCCCCGCCAGCGTCCACGTGTCGGGGATGCCCACGGCCGTACCGACCAGGGAGAGCAGGGCCGCCGCGGCCAGCACGGGGGCGTACAGCGCGCTCGGTTTCAAGGTCACGCCCCGACCCTACGAGCCCCGTTGGACACCGGCCATCTGCCGTTCGGCAGAGACCGGCCGGTCCCGGGCACCGCCCTGCCTGCCGATCGGCGGATGGTTCCGCAGGGCCCGTCCGACCAGGCTTGAGGCATCACCCACCGCCTCCAGAACAGGACTTGGACGATGACCACACTCACCGCCGCACACGCTGTACCCACCGCCGCCGCTGCCGCCCCTGCCGTCAGCCGGCCCATCCGCTGGGCCGCCCACGCGGCCGCCCTCACCCTGCTCCCCAGCGGCCTGTGGCGCGTCGCGATCGCGGTCGGCATACCCGTCGGCTGGGGAGCGGGCAGCGGACTGGAGGCAGAGCTCTTCCCCGGTGTGTGGTCCTTCTACCTGGTGGCCCTCAGTGCCTTCGCCGAAGGCCTCGGCCTGCTCACCCTCGGCCTCGTACAGCGCTGGGGAGAGGTGGTGCCGAGCTGGATCCCGCGGCTGGGCGGTCGGCGGATCCCACCCCTCGCGGCCGTCATACCCGCCGCCCTCGGGGCCACCGCCGTCACCTTGACCGGTGTCCTCGGCATCTTCAACTGGTCCGCCAACATGGCGGCGCCGGGATCCCCCACCGGGTCCTACTGGTGGCTGATGACCCTCTGCTACGCGCCGCTGCTGCTGTGGGGCCCGCTCCTCGCGGTCGTGACCGCCGCCTACTGGCGCCGCCGTCGCATCCACGGCTGATGCACGGAAAATCGCTGGTAAGGGGATTCCGGCCGGGGCAGAGTGAGTAGTGCGGGGAGCAACAAAAGGTCCGGGGCAGCCACTTCGAGCGCGCCGTCTGGCGCGGGCTGCCCCGGACCTCTCGTACGTACGTCGTGCGCGCTACGCGGCGCCCAGCAGACGCTCCAGCACCACCGCGATGCCGTCCTCCTCGTTGGAGGTCGTCACCTCGTCAGCCACCGCCTTGAGCTCCGCGTGGGCATTGGCCATGGCCACCCCGTGCGCCGCCCAGCCGAACATCGGGATGTCGTTGGGCATGTCGCCGAAAGCGATCGTCTCCGCCGCCTTCACCCCGAGCCGGCGCGCGGCCAGGGAGAGGCCGGTGGCCTTGGTCAGCCCCAGCGGCAGGATCTCCACGATCCCGGGACCGGCCATCACGATGTCGACCAGACTGCCCACCGTCTCCCGGGCCACCTTGACGAGCTCGTCGTCGCCCAGGCCCGGGTGCTGGATGTACAGCTTGTTCAGCGGGGCCGTCCACACCGCGGCGGTGTCCTTCAGGTAGACGGCTGGCAGGCCCTCCTGCACCTGGTAGCCGGGCCCGAACAGGACCTCGCCGTCCACGCCGTCCCGGCTGGCCGCCAGCGCCAGCGGACCGATCTCGGCCTCGAGCTTCGACAGCGCCAGACCGGCGAGCTGCCGGTCCAGCGTCACCGACGTCAGCAGCCGGTGCGCGCCCGCGTCGTAGACCTGCGCGCCCTGCCCGCAGACGGCGATCCCCTTGTAGCCGAGATCGTCCAGTACGTGCCGGGTCCAGGGCACGGCACGGCCGGTGACGATGATGTGCGCCGCGCCCGCCGCGGTGGCCGCGACGAGCGCTTCACGGGTGCGTTCCGAGACGGTGTCGTCGCCACGCAGCAGCGTGCCGTCGAGATCGGTCGCGACGAGCTTGTACGGGAACGGGGCCGGGCTCACTTGGTGATCGGCTCCAGGACCTCGCGGCCGCCGAGGTACGGACGGAGTACCTGGGGCACGCGCACCGAACCGTCGGCCTGCTGGTGGTTCTCCAGGATCGCGACGATCGTGCGCGGCACGGCGCACAGCGTGCCGTTCAGCGTGGACAGCGGCTGGGTCTTCTTGCCGTCGCGGTAGCGGATCGACAGGCGGCGGGCCTGGAAGCCGTCGCAGTTCGAGGCGGAGGTCAGCTCGCGGTACTTGCCCTGGGTCGGGATCCAGGCCTCGCAGTCGAACTTGCGCGAGGCGGAGGAACCGAGGTCACCGGTGGCGACGTCGATCACCTGGAACGGCAGCTCCAGGCTCGTCAGCCACTGCTTCTCCCACTCGAGGAGGCGCTGGTGCTCGGCCTCGGCCTCCTCCGGCGCGACGTACGAGAACATCTCGACCTTGTCGAACTGGTGGACGCGGAAGATGCCGCGGGTGTCCTTGCCGTACGTGCCGGCCTCGCGGCGGAAGCACGGCGAGAAGCCGGCGTAACGCAGCGGCAGCTTGTCGGCCTCGATGATCTCGTCCATGTGGTACGCGGCGAGCGGGACCTCGGAGGTGCCGACCAGGTAGTAGTCGTCCTTCTCCAGGTGGTACACGTTCTCCGCGGCCTGGCCGAGGAAGCCGGTGCCCTCCATGGCGCGCGGACGGACCAGCGCCGGAGTCAGCATCGGGATGAAACCGGCCTCGGTGGCCTGGGCGATGGCCGCGTTGACCAGCGCCAGCTCGAGCAGCGCGCCCACACCGGTCAGGTAGTAGAAGCGCGAGCCCGACACCTTGGCGCCGCGCTCGACGTCGATGGCGCCCAGCGACTCGCCGAGCTCCAGGTGGTCCTTGGGCTCGAAGCCCTCCGCGGCGAAGTCACGGATGGTGCCGTGGGTCTCCAGGACGGTGAAGTCCTCCTCGCCGCCGACCGGGACGTCCTCGTGGACGATGTTGCCCAGCTGGAGAAGAAGCTTCTTGGCGGCTTCGTCCGCCTCGTTCTGCTCGCTCTCGGCTGCCTTGACGTCCTGCTTGAGCTGCTCGGCCTTTTTCAGGAGCTCCGCCCGCTCCTCCGGAGAGGCCTTCGGGATGAGCTTGCCGAGCGACTTCTGCTCATTGCGCAGTTCGTCGAAGCGCATGCCTGAGGACCTGCGGCGCTCGTCGGCGGAGAGCAGTGCGTCGACGAGTTCGACGTCCTCTCCACGGGCGCGCTGCGAGGCGCGGACACGGTCAGGGTCTTCACGGAGCAGCCGGAGGTCAATCACCCCTCCAGGCTACCGGGCTGGGGTTCCTGGGATCACACCGATATCACGCTGCGTGTCACTATGTCCCAATTGCCGCAAATGGATAAGTCTCGGCGGCTGGCCGGAAGTGGCTCTTCTCGGGTGGTCAATAAAAGCGGGCCCATTCGCCGAAAAGGGGCACAGCGTCAGTCGGCGTGCAGCCTCTGAGCAGGGCGGGAGGGGGTTCCTTGTCCACAGGAATTACCTTCCCTCAGATCTTATCCACAGGCTGTGCGCCGCATCTGTGGACACGGAAATAGATCATTACCGACCGGCGGGAGGCGGGGGCGAATCGGGGTTCAAACCACCCTCACACACTCATTCGGGTGGGAATGACTCGCCCCAAAGAGTTGATCCGCGATACGGGGGTGACGCCGTTCACCTTCCGCTCCCCAGCGCGAAACCTGGGCCCTGCGACCGATTTGTCGACCTTGTCGTGCCACTCTGTCGACTTGTCCCCAGGTCCCCATCTCGGCCTGTGGATAACTCTGTGGACAGTGGACGAAGCCTCAGGCCCGGCCGTCGAGGCAGCGCGTCAGCCAGTCGGAGGCGGCCGTGAAGTCGCCGTCGGAGGTGCCCGGCCGCGGAGCCCGGACGTCACTCTGAGCGACGCCCGCACGCGGATAGGACCCGAGGAAGCGGACCTGGGGGCAGGTGCGCTTGAGGCCCATGAGGGCCTCGCTCACGCGACGGTCGGAGATGTGGCCCTCGGCATCGACCGCGAAGCAGTAGTTGCCGATGCCCTCGCCCGTCGGCCGCGACTGGATCAGCATCAGGTTGACCCCGCGCACGGCGAACTCCTGGAGGAGCTCGAGAAGCGCACCGGGGTGGTCGTCGCCGAGCCACAGCACGACGGAGGTCTTGTCGGCGCCGGTCGGGGCGGCGGGCCGGGCGGGGCGTCCGACGAGCACGAACCGGGTCTCGGCGTTCTCCGCGTCGTGGATCTCGGTGACCAGGGGGACGAGCCCGTAGGTGGCGGCGGCGAACTCACCGGCGAAGGCCGCGTCGAAGCGGCCCTCCTGGACCAGCCGGGCGCCGTCGGCGTTCGAGGCGGCCGACTCCCACACGGCGTCGGGCAGGTTCGCCCGCAGCCAGTTCCGCACCTGGGGCTGGGCCACCGGGTGCCCGGTGACCGTCTTGACGTCCGAGAGGGCGGTACCGGGGCGGACGAGGAGCGCGAAGGCGATGGGCAGTAGCACCTCGCGGTAGATCATCAGCGGCTCGCCGGAAGCCAGCTCGTCGAGGGTGGCGGTGACACCGCCCTCCACCGAGTTCTCGATCGGGACCAGGGCGGCAGCGGCCTCGCCGTTGCGCACGGCGTCCAGGGCGGCCGGTACCGACACCATCGGGATGAGCTCCCGGGTGGCTGCTTCCGGCAGTGTGCGCAGGGCGGCTTCGGTGAAAGTGCCCTCGGGACCGAGATACGTGAAGCGGGTGGCCGACATGCGGTCAGCCTAATGCCGGGGTGCTGCCCGCCGGGGTGCTGTTCACCCTTCGAGCAGCCGCTGCCCCACGTACTCGCCGGTGCGGGGACCGGGCGGAACCGCGTAGAGGCCGCTGGACTCGTGCCGGATGAAGGACGACAGCGCGTCACCGCGGTCGAGCTTGCGCTGGACGGGGACGAACCCGCGCAGCGGATCGGCCTGCCAGCAGACGAAGAGGAGTCCCGCGTCGGGCGCACCGTCCGCGCCGATCCCGTCGTGGAAGGAGAAGGGGCGTCGCAGCATGGCGGCTCCGCCGTTCTGCTCGGGGGCGGAGATCCGGGCATGGGCATTGGACGGGATGACCGGCTTGCCGTCGGCGCCGATCTTGTCGAGCGCCATCTCGGTGGTCTCGCCGCCGCCGGTCAGCGGGGCCCCGGTGGCCTTGGTACGGCCTATCACCTGCTCCTGCTGGGCGAGGGACTGCTTGTCCCAGTCGTCGAGGAGCATCCGGATGCGCCGGACGACGGCGTACGAGCCCCCCGCCATCCAGGCGTGCTCGGCGGGCCCGGGGCCGGCCGCGGGCACGAAGAGCCTTTTGCCGAAGTCGGGCTCCGAGGGCTTCGGGTTGCCGGTGCCGTCGATCTGGCCCATGAGGTTGCGGGCGGTCTTCGGGGAGGCGGTGGCGCCGGGGGACCGATTGAAGCCGTTCATCTGCCAGCGGACGCGGGCGGCGTCCCCGGCGTCCTTCTGGAGGGCGCGCAGGGCGTGGAACGCGACGAGCCCGTCGTCCGCGCCGATCTGGACCCACAGGTCGCCGTTGCTGCGCTGGGCGTCGAGCCGGTCCGAGGAGAAGTCCGGCAGCGGGTCCAGTGCGGAGGGGCGGCGGGCGGTGAGGCCGGTGCGCTCGAAGAAGGAGTGGCCGAAGCCGAAGGTGACGGTCAGGGAGGACGGACCGGCGTCGAGGGCGATGCCGGTGTCATCGGACGAGGTGGTCTCGCCCGCCATCAGCCGACGGGAGGTCTCGGACCAGCGCCGCAGCAGTGCGGCGGCCTCCGTGCGGCCCGCTCCTGCCGCGAGGTCGAAGGCGACGAGGTGCCCCTTGGCCTGCAAGGGCGTGGTGATGCCGGCCTGGTGGTCGCCGTGGAAGGCGACCTCGGTGGCGCCGAGGGAGGACAAGCGGGCGGCGGCCCCGGAGTCGGAACCGCTCCCGGAGCCGGCGAGCGCGGAGTGCGCGAGGGCGCCACCGGCGGCGCCCAGCGCGAGCCCGGCGGCGCCTGCGGCGCCGACGGTGCCCAGCAGCCGGCGGCGGGAAATCTCGATGTCGGGGTTGCTCTCGGTCACGCTGGTCAGCCGATCTTCACGGTCTTCTGGACGGTCGTCTGGTCGATGTCGGAGGTACGGACGGTCACGTCGATACGCCATTCGCCGGCGAGCGGCAACTGGACACCGGACGCCGTCCAGTGCCCGGGGGCGGCACGTTCGGGCAGGAGGGGCAGGGGGCCGATGTCCTTCGCCGGGAGGGTGAAGGACACCTTGACCTCGGGGAGGTCGAGGGGCGTGCCATCGGCGGAGTCGGCCCAGAGATGAAGGGTGTTGGCGCCCACCCGCCCCGGGTCGAGTTCGAGCCGGACGTTCCCCTTGCCGTTCTGGCCGCCGGTGTCGAAAGGCAGGGTGATCTTCACGGCGCGGTCGGGAACGGCCGTGGAGGTGGAGCCGCGGGACGCCTCCCGTTCCACGGTGCGTCCGGGCTCGGTGCTCGTGAGCACGGTGGTGACGGCGAGGAGGGCGACGGCGACGCCGGCCTCGGCGAGGACGGAGCGGCGCAGGCCCGCGCGGTCCGGGTCGGCGTCACGGACCCGCTTCTCGCGTGCGCTCTCCAGGGCGGCGCGCTGCCGGGCGAGCTGAGCGGCGCGCTGCGGGTCGGCAGGTACGGTCACCGGCGATGTCTCGCCGGGGGCACCCCCAGCGGTAGCTGGGGGAGAAACATGGGCTGCGGCGGTCGATGTTTCACGTGAAACATCGACGCTGCCCGCGGGGGCGTCGGCGAGCCGTGCGGTCCACTTCCGGGACACGTACGCGATGCCGACGAGGACGGCGACCAGGCCGACCTTCAGGAGCAGCAGCTGTCCGTACGAGGTGCCGGTGAGTGCCGACCAGCTGCCGAGCTGGCGCCAGGACTGGTAGACGCCGGTGACGGCGAGCACCAGCACACTGACGAAGGCGACCTGGGAGAAGCGCCGGACGGCCGACCGCTCGATCCCGGGGATCTTGTGCAGGGCGACGAGCAGCGCGGCGAGCCCGCCGAGCCAGGTGGCGACGGCCAGCAGGTGCAGGATGTCGGCGGGCATGGCGATGCCGGGCTGGACGCCCGTGGAGGCGTGTTCGGACAGGGCCCAGGTGGCGGCGATACCGGCGGCCACCACGGCCCCGCCGATGCCCAGGCCGAAGGTGAGGTCGCTGGTGTCCCTGGCCTCGGTGTCGCCGTCCTCCTCCGCGTCCTTCGTCGCACCCTCTTCCGCGTCCTCCTCCGTGGCCGCGGAGCCCTGCTGGCGTGCGTAGACGCCGAAGAGGACCGCGATGAAGAGGGCCGCGGCGCCCAGCAGGAGCAGCCGGGAGATCAGCGAGGCGCCGGTCTTGGTCTCCAGGACGGCCTTCAGGCCCTCGAGGTCGAAGACGTCGGCGAACTTCCCGGACCCGGTGTAGGGGGCGCGGAGCACGAGCATGGCGAGGGTGGCGGCCGTCAGGGTCACCCAGGCGCGTACGACGAGCTTCTGGAGCGGCTGTTCGGCGGCTCCCCGGCGCCAGCACAGCAGGATGAAGGCGGCGCCGCCGACGAGGACGGTGAAGCCGGCGTAGGCGGCGTAGCGGGCGATCCCGTACGCGATGCCGACGGGCCCGCCGCCCGCCTGCCCGGTGGGCAGGGTGACATCGGTCGCCGAGGGGGCTCCGATGGAGAAGGTGAAGGCGCCGGAGATCGGGTGACTGTCGGCGGAGACGGCCTGCCAGGCGACGGTGTACGTGCCGTTGGGCAGACCGGAGTGCAGTGCGGTGCCGTAGCGGATGGTGTTCCCGCTGCACATGTCGCGCAGTTCGCCGGTGTCCACGCGCTTGCCCTGGGGGTCCAGCACGCGGATGGAGTCGTCGCCCAGGGCGACCTGCTCCGAGAAGGAGAGAGTGACCTGGGCGGGGGCCGTGGCGACCACCGCCCCGTCCTTGGGGTCGCTCGCGGTGAGTGCGGCGTGTGCCGAGGCCGGGGCGGCCGCGGTGAACAGGGTTGCCAGCAGGGCTGCGAGGACCAGCACCAGCCGCGGCAGAAGTGCCGCGACCCGGGCGTGGGCCGTGGATGGGGCGGGGGCGGTGGCCGTCATGGCGTGTCGCTTCCTCGGTCCGTCAGTGGGCGTTGCCGGCGGCGGATGTCGGAGCCTGCCCGGTGTACGTCCGTTCCTTCACGTCGAGCTCGACCTTGACCGGGTCGGCCTTCTCGAAGCGCAGCTCGACGGTGACCTTGTCGCCGACCTTCGGAGTGCTCTTGAGCCCCATGAACATGATGTGGGTGCCGCCGCGCTCCAGCTTCAGCTCGCCGTTGGCGGGCACGTCCAGGGACTGGACCTGCTGCATCTTCTGGTCCTTGGTCTCGTGGATCTGCAGATCGTCGGAGAGCGTGGAGGTGACTCCGGTGAGCTTGTCGGCGGTCTTGGAGTCGTTCTTGATGACCATGAACGCGCCGGCCATCTTGTCGTTGACCGGCTGGGGCATGAAGGCGTCGCCGACCGTCGGCGCGGGCTTGGACGCGTCGTCCTTGGAGCCGGAGGAGTCGGAGGAGCCTGAGGAGCCGGAACAGCCGGATATGGCGAGCGCTGCCGTCAGGGAGAGAGCGGCGGCGAGAGTGCGGGTGGTGCGGGCGTTCACGGGTTCTCTCCCTTGATGAGCTTCGGCAGGTCCTTGGCGTAGTCGTCGACGGTGGTGCCCTCGCCGTAGAGGAGGTAGCCCTCGTCGGTCTTGGGCGAGAACGCGATGACCTGGGCGCCGTGCATGGAGACGACGCTGCCGTCGGCCTCCTTCTTGGCGGCCTCGATGCCGATGCCGAGCGAGCGCGCGGCGGCCTGGATGGTGGCGAAGTCCCCGGTGAGCCCGGTGAAGGACGGGTCCTGGGACCTGAGCCACGCGCCGAGGGAGTCGGGAGTGTCCCGTTCAGGGTCGGTGGTGACGAAGACGACCTGGAGATTGTCCTGGTCGGCCTTCGGGAGTGCCTTCTTGGCGACGGCGATGTTGCTCATCGTCAGCGGGCACACGTCGGGGCAGTTGGTGTAGCCGAAGTAGATGAGCGTCGGCTTGCCCTTGGTCTGCTCGCGCAGGTTCCACGGCTTGCCCGTGGTGTCGGTGAGGACCAGCTCCGGCTTGGTGAACGGGCGGTCCAGCACGGTGGCGGCCTTGTTCTTGCTCTGGCCGCCGGCGATCTGGGTGACCGAGCCGGTCTTGGCGGGTTCGCCGCCGCAGGCGGTCAGGGTGAGTGCGGCCGCCGCGAGGAGTGCGGCGACCGTCACGCGTGTGGTGCGCATCGAGAGATGTCCCTGGGATCGGGGATGTGACGGACGTTCGGGAACGGCAGGGCGTCGGGGCGCGGCCGGTCAGGCGGAGCGACGGCGCGAGGCGACGCCGAAGGCGACACCGCCGAGCCCGATGACGATGCCGGCGATGCCGAGGGCACGCGCGGTCGTGTCGGAGCCGTGCTTGGCGTCGGCCTGGTCGTGGCCGTGCTGCGCGTCCTTGGCGTTCTTGTCGGCGTTCTTGTCGCCGGCATCGTGGTGGTCGGCGCCCTTGGCGGCGGTCAGCTTCAGGACGGGCGCCGGGTTCTGCGGTTCCGCGGCGCCTTCCTTGGCCTCTTCGATCCAGCGGACGACCTCGCCGTTGTCGTAGGTCTGGACCGCCTTGAAGACCATCTGGTCGACGTTCTCGGGGAGCTTGCCCACGGCGAGCGGGAACTGCTGGAACTTGCCGCTCTCGATCTTGCCGCCGGACCAGGTGACCTTGGTGACGGCCTCGTTGATCTGCTTGCCGTGCACGGTCAGCGGCTTGTCGAGCTTGGTCTTCTCGACGTTCACGGTCCAGCCGGGAACGTCCTGCGGCATGACGGACGTGAGCGGCTGGTCGACCGGGAAGTTGACCTCCAGCTGGGTGGTCGCCGCGTTGTCGCGCTCGTTGGGGACCTTGAAGTTGATCGTCGCGTAACCGCCCTTGGCGGCTTCGCCGGGCTGCACGCTGACATGGGCGAAGGCCGGACCGGAGAGGACGAGGACGAGGACGGTACCGGCGGCGAGGGCGGCGGCGAAGGAGACGCGAGAGGTCTTCATGGCAGGAACACTCCACGGAAGCAGGGGTGACGGTCGCTCCGCGCACGGGCGCGCGCGGAGTTGCGCGGCACCGGTGCTCCCGGCGTGTCCGGGGAGGAGGGTGCCGCCTCAGGCTGCGAGTGCGAGAGCCGTGGGCGGCCCGCGCCTGATGACCGTGTGCTGGAGTGCTTCCCGGCCGGTGGCAGCGGCGGGGGCGCCCGAGGTCCGCAGGGCCTGCGGGGTACCGGCGGGCGCGCCCGGGAGTCCGGTACCGAGGGCGCGTACGAAGGCCAGCGCGGCCCGCAACGGGCGTACCGGGGCGGCTTCGGCGGAGAGCCGGGACAGTTCGACGAGCCGGAAGAGCGCGGCGTCGCCGCGGCCGAGAAGCCAGCCGACGGCCAGTGCCGCCAGCAGGTGGCCGAGCAGCATGGCCGGGCTGAACAGCCCGGTCGAGGGGGCCTCGGTGGCGACCTGGGCCACGTGGACGTGCGCGCCGTGGCCCTGTGCGGCGAGTTGTCCGGCCTGAGAGGCCTCCGCGGCCAGGGCAGCCGGGTCCAGCCCGGCGGTCGTCAGGATCTGCCGGGCGTCCGCCGGGCTGAGCGGTACGGAGTTGCCCCCGCACACCAGCCGGGCGGCGAGCTCGGCGAGCGAGCTGTCGGCAGCGGTGGCCGGTGCCGGGGTCGCCGACGCGGCCGCGGCGTTGTGCTGGCCGAGGCCGAACACCACGTGCAGCGCGAGCTGTCCGGCGGTCAGCCCGGCGGCGATGCCGGGCAGCGAGCGCCGACGTCCGGCGAGCGGCGCGGCGACCGCGAAGACGGCCAGGAAGCCGAGACACAGGGACCACCACGGCACGGTGGCGCAGGATGCCAGGGCGTGCCCCGCCGCGGACAGCACGACACAGACCGCGGTGAACACCGCGGCCCGGATGAGCCGGAGGCCGGCTCCGGCGTGCGTCGCGTGGGGGTCAGTCATGGCCGGGCCATCATCGCACTGCGCTTAGGCCCTCCATACGGCAGGTCCGGAAGGTCCCATGAGTCCGTCATGGGACCTGGTCCGGCGGGTTGCCCGAGTATGGCGGCGGTCACCGTCGCATATACCGGATCCCGGAGAGCCGCATCGGCCGAACGGGGGCAATGGAGCTCTCGGAGGCCCTCCGCGTGCTTACGGGCCCTCATGGGCGGCAATAGGTAACCGTATGAGCATCTGGTGGTCTCTCCACTTGAGGCGCGAAGCCGCGAGCGTGCCGCTCGCCAGGCGACTGCTGCTCGGGACTATGGAGACCGCGGGGGTGGACCCGGACATCTCCTACGATCTCTCGGTGGCGCTGAGCGAGGCGTGTGCGAACGCGGTGGAGCACGGCGGGTGCGGCGGATTCCCGGACGAGGCCGAGGCGTACCACGTCACGGCCTATCTGGACGGGGACTGCTGCCGCATCGAGGTGACCGATTCGGGCCCGGGGTTCCCGCCCTCGACGGTGGCCCGTCTCAGACCCTCGCTGGCCGAGCACGGCCGTGGCCTGCATCTGATCGAGGAACTCGCCGACCACGTCCGCTTCCGCAACCGGCCCGGCCGCGGCGCGGTCGTGAGCTTCGACAAGATGCTGAAGTGGCGCGACGACGCGCTGCTGAAGGTGTCGTAGAACACCGCGGGAAACGCCGCAGGAACACCGACGGGCGGGACCCCCCACCGGGACCCCGCCCATCACGGCGTCGAGACTCGCTCGTCAGCCCTTGAGGCGCGCCATCCAGGCCTCGACCTCGTCCGAGGTGCGGGGCAGTCCGGCCGACAGGTTCCGGTTGCCGTCCTCGGTGACGATGATGTCGTCCTCGATCCGGACGCCGATGCCGCGGTACTCCTCGGGCACGGTCAGGTCGTCGGCCTGGAAGTACAGACCCGGCTCGACGGTGAGGCACATACCCGGCTCCAGCGTGCCGTCGACGTACGCCTCGGTGCGCGCGGCGGCGCAGTCGTGGACGTCCATGCCGAGCATGTGGCCGGTGCCGTGCAGGGTCCAGCGGCGCTGCAGGCCGAGCTCCAGGACGCGCTCGACCGGGCCCTCCAGCAGGCCCCACTCGACGAGCTTCTCGGCCAGGACGTGCTGGGAGGCGTCGTGGAAGTCGCGGAACTTGGCACCCGGCTTGACGGCGGCGATGCCGGCTTCCTGGGACTCGTAGACCGCGTCGTAGATCTTGCGCTGGATGTCGGTGTACGTGCCGTTGATCGGCAGCGTGCGCGTGACGTCGGCGGTGTAGAGGGAGTGGGTCTCCACGCCGGCGTCGAGCAGCAGGAGGTCGCCGGAGCGGACGTCGCCGTCGTTGCGGACCCAGTGCAGGGTGCAGGCGTGCGGGCCGGCGGCGCAGATGGAGCCGTAGCCGACGTCGTTGCCCTCGACGCGGGCACGCAGGAAGAAGGTGCCCTCGATGTAGCGCTCGGAGGTGGCCTCGGCCTTGTCGAGGACCTTCACGACGTCCTCGAAGCCGCGGACGGTGGAGTCGACGGCCTTCTGCAGCTCGCCGATCTCGAAGTCATCCTTCACGGCGCGGGCCTCGGAGAGGTAGACGCGCAGTTCCTCGTCTCGCTCCTTGGTCACCTTGTCGGTGAGGGCGGACTCGATGAGGGAGTCGTGGCCGCGGACGTTCCGGACCGGGCCCTCGGCTTCGGTGAGGGCCTCGGCGAGTTCGCGGACGTCCTTGGCGGGAATGCCCAGGAGCTGCTCGGCCTCGGTGAGGGAGTGGCGCCGGCCGACCCACAGCTCGCCCTGGCCGGACAGCCAGAACTCGCCGTTCTCACGGTTGGAGCGCGGCAGCAGGTAGACGGTGGCGGTGTGGCCGGTCTCCCCGGTGGGCTCCAGGACCAGGACGCCGTTCTCGGTCTGGTCGCCGGTGAGGTACGCGTACTCGGTCGAGGCGCGGAAGGGGTACTCGGTGTCGTTCGAGCGGGTCTTCAGGCGCCCCGCGGGGACGACGAGGCGCTCGCCGGGGAAGCGCGCGGACAGCGCGGCTCGGCGGGCGGCGGTGTACGAGGCCTGGGCGATGGGCTCCAGCCCGCGCAGCTCTGTGTCGGCCCAGCCGGTGCGCATGCTCTCGGCGAGTTCGTCGCTGACGCCCGGGTACAGACCGTTCTTGCGCTGCTTGTGCGTCTTCTTGGGCTGCTCTTCTTCCGGGGTCTCCGGGGTGAGCTCGTCAGCCACGTCATTCTCCTCAGCTACGACAGGCACGGACCGGGGTGGGGCCCTCGTCCATCGTATGTGCGAGCGCCAGGAGGCCCGTGTGCTTTATCGCACAAACGGCCGGTTTCGTCGCAACAGTCCCAGCTCACTCAAACCGGGCGGCGAGCAGGACGATGTCCTCGGGGAGGTCGGCCGGCTCCCCTTCGGGCAGTACGGTCCGCAGGATGTGGTCGCAGAGGGCGGCCGGGTCTTCCCGGGCTGCACGGGGGACCGCCGCGGCCGCCGCGTGCAGCCGGGCGTAGGCCCGGTCCATCGGGTCGCCGGTGCGGCGCAGCAGGCCGTCCGTGTACAGCAGCACCGTTTCTCCGGGTGCGGGCTCGATCTCCACGCTCGGCGCCTCCCAGCAGGACAGCATCCCCAGCGGCGCGGAGAGCGAGGTCTCCACGTACTCGGTGCGGCGCTCGCCGATGAGCAGCGGCGGGGCGTGCCCGGCGCCGGCCAGGATGATCTTCTGCTGGGCGGGCTCGCAGTAGGCGAAGAGCGCGGTGGCCGAGCGCGCCGGTTCGGTCAGGCGCAGCAGCAGCTCCAGGTCGGACAGGACGGCGACCGGGTCCTCGCCCTCCATCACGGCGTAGGCCCGCAGCGAGGCCCGCAGCCGGCCCATGGCGGCGACGGCGCTGGGCCCGGAACCCGTGACGGACCCGACGGCCAGCCCCAGGGCGCCCTCGGGCAGTGGCAGGGCGTCGTACCAGTCGCCCCCGCCGCGCGGCCCGGTGTGGTGGCGGGCGGCGAGCTGTACCCCGGCGACCCGGGGGAGCCGGCTGGGCAGCAGTTCCTCGGTGAGGGTGGCCAGGCGCGATCGGGAGCGCTCCACCTCGAGCATCCGGGCCAGGTGCTCGGCGGCGTGCCGTACGTACAGCCCGGCGAGGTCGCGCTGGCGGTCGCTGGGCTCGGCCTGCTCGTCGTAGAGCCAGACGGCCGCGCCGAGCCGGCCGGTGGCCTCGGCGGTCAGCGGGAGCGCGTAGCTGGCGGCGTATCCGAGGCGGGCGGCCACCTCGCGGTGGCGGGGATCGACGGGGGCGGCGAAACCTCCGGCGCCGGGAGGCTCGCCCGGTTCGGGGAGCATCTCGGAGCCGCCGTGGGCGTCGGGGAGCCCGTCGAGGATGCGGCCGTACGAGGTCGCGCTGCGCGGCACGGTCTCGATGTGGCCGAGGTCGGCGTGGCCGAGGCCGAGGCCGATCGTGGTCGTGGGGCCGAGTCCGTCGGAGGGCTCCAGGACGATCAGGCCGCGGCGGGCGCCGACGAGTGCGGCACCGGCGCGCAGGAACTCGTGGAGGGAGGAGTCGAGATCGTCGGCGCGGGCCAGGCGCTCGGTGAGTTCGTGGAGGGTGGTGAGGTCCGAGACCATGCCTGCCAGCCGGTCCTGGATGAGACTGCCCGGTCCGGGTGCCGGGACCGGGTCGGGGGTGGTCCGGGCGGGCGGGGGCGCCACAGTGTGCGGTGACGTCGTAACTGCTGGATCGATTCCAGCCACTTTCGGCAGATGCGGGGCGCTCATGGCGTCCGCCTTTCCACCTGGTGCGATTCGCCAAATAGCATCGCAAACCCCCAGATCGTGCTGCGCCGCCATCAAGGAATCCACATCTACACGCACACACGGATGCATGTCCAGCATTGCCCAGGTGGGAATCCTGGTGTCCGTGGGACGGCAACTCACTGTCCAGCCAAGGCTAGAACTTGGCCGGAAAAAGCTGGAAGCGGGCGGTTTTTGCGGTCGACTGGACGGGCTTCACAAGGGGGCCGGGTACGTAATCGGTAGCACCGGGGGCCAGTTGGCGCGGTTCCGGTACTGCTTCGGTGCGGCGTGCGACCTGCCCGGCGGGGGCCGGGAACCGTTCGGCGCGGGCCGTCGTCCTTAGCGGCGGCAGCCGGTATCGAACCGGCTCGACAAACTGTGCGGGTCGCGCTCCAGCCCCGCCGGACGTTTGATGGACCTGTAAGAAAACTGCACGAACCGTGTGAACCTGCTTATAGCGGACAGTGACGCGAAACGTGTACGTGTGGTGAGACACCCCTTACATGGTGTGATGTGGCCCTCGGCGTTCAACGGAAAGGAACGAGCGCTCATGCGCGAGATCCTCGGAAGGCGTCTCCAGCGGCTCCGCGATCGCTTTCAATCCCTGCGCCCCACCCCCGGACAGACCGGCGCCACGCCAGCTCTCCTCGACGCGGCGCTCACCTGCGCCACCCGTTGGCAGTGGCCCGTGCTGCCCGGCGTCGGCCGGTCCGCCGCGGACGGTTCGCGCTGCGCCTGCCCCGACCCCGACTGCGTCGTCCCCGGCGCGCACCCCTTCGACCCCGGGCTCCTCGCGGCCACCACCGATCCCCGGATGGTGACCTGGTGGTGGACCAACCGGCCCACCGCACCTGTACTGATGGCCACCGGCGGGACCGCTCCGTGCGCGGTGAGCCTCCCGGCCGCCGCGGCCGCGCGGGCCCTCGTACGGCTGGACGCGCAAGGCATGCGGCTCGGGCCGGTCGTGGCGACGCCCACCCGGTGGTCGCTGCTGGTGTCGCCGTATTCGCTGGAACGGCTCGGCGAACTCCTTTACGCAAAGGATCACGTGCCGTCCTCGCTGCGCTTCCACGGTGAGGGCGGCTATCTCCTGCTGCCGCCCTCCGCCGCCTCCAGCGGTGGCCAGGTCCGGTGGGAAAGGGAGCCGTCTTCGGGGCCGGCCGGGCCTGCGGGCGCGCCGGATCTTTGGCTCCCGCAGGTGGAAGCGGTCGTGGACGCGCTCGTCGAGGCGAGCAGCGGCGCACCCGGCGGCGGCAGCAGACTCGCGTACTGACCTGCCCGATTCGGCGGATCACCGGTGCGCGGCGCTCGTGCGGATCACTCGTACGGGTGCCAGTGGGACGGGTTTCCAAGGGAATTGGGCGCGGGGATCTCCGCGCCCCATTCCCGCATCGCTATCTTCGGCGAATGAATCTCCGCCTGATCGGTATCGGCACCGGTGTGCTGATCATCTTGTCGCTCCCGCTCGCAGGAGCGATCGCCGGGCCGGATTTCGCCGGTCAGGATGACGGAAAAGGCAGCGGCCTGTTCTCGGCCCTCGGGCTTTCGGACTCTTCGCGTACGTCTCCCACGGCGCCCGCCCGTCCGGCGGCGCCGGAGGGACCGGCGGCCGGGCCCGAGCAGCCCGGCCCCGTCGAGCAGCCCCGTACGGATTCCCGGTGCGGCCCCGAGCTGTCCTCGCCCCACGGTGTGGAGGCGCAGACTTGCATTCTGGTCGGTGAGGGCCGGACGTGGGGCCGGAGTTACTACCGAAACACGAGTGGCCGCGCGCTGGATGCCGTGCTGACGGTGATGGGGCCCGCCGGGCGTACGGTGCAGATCCGTTGCGCGGTCGGCGAGGGCGACGAGCCCGGTCTGTGCGAGACGCCGAAAGAGGACTCGGCGGGGGAGCCGGACAGTTACTCGGCCGTATCGGAATTTGCAGTTCCGGATGATGAAGGGCAGCTGCTCCTGCGGTCCGGGAGCAACGCACCGGCACCGGGTGGCGGTTGAGTACCGCCGGAATTGGAAGGGCCCGGTCGCTGGCGACGGGGGATGCACCAGCGACCGGGCTACAAGAACGGTAACAAGAGATCGCCTCTACGCAAATTCGATCTCTGATATTCAGACACCGATTTGCAGACGGTTAGCGGGAGTTGTGACTCCTGTCACCGGATCAGCGCGTGGTCGCAGGTCAGCTGAGGGTCACCTGGCGGTTGGTGAGCCCGCCGCGCGCCCGGCGCTCTTCCGTGGTCAGCGGGGCGTCCGAGGCCAGAGCCGTGGCCAGCCGCTCAGCGAACTCCGCGGCGGGCTTCTCGACATCGTCGGCCGTGACGCCGGTGGGCAGGTCCCAGACCGGAACCATCAGGCCGTGCGCGCGGAAGGAACCGACGAGCTTCGTGCCCTCGCCGAGCGAGGACGTGCCGGCCGCGTGCAGCCGCGCGAGGGCGTCGAGCAGCTTCTCCTCGGGGTGCGGCATGACCCAGCGCAGGTGGTTCTTCTCCGGGGTCTCGCACCAGTAGGACGCGTCCACGCCCGTCAGCTTGACGGTGGGGATGGCGGCCGCGTTGGCGCGTTCCAGCGACGCGGCGATCTCCGGGGAAGCGCTCTGGGCGCTCTCCGATTCCGGAATCCAGAATTCGAAGCCGCTGTGCACAACCGGCTCGAAAACGCCGTCGGTGTCCAGGAGATCCTGAAGTCGCGGCCCCTCGGCCGGAACCCGGCGCGCCGGAACCGGAGTACCCGGCTCCGCTACGAGCGCACGCTCCAGGGTGTCGGCCATGTCGCGGCCGAGGTCCCCGGTGGAGGAGTCGTTCTGCAGGCCGAGGAGGACGGAGCCGTCCTCGCGGCGCAGCGCCGGCCAGGCCATGGGGAGCACGGTGACCAGCGTGACGGAGGGGACGCCCTCGGGCAGGCCGCCCTTGAGGGACAGCGGGACGGTGGCCGCGGGCACGAGCTCGCGCAGCGCGACCCAGTCGCACTCGCCCGGCAGGCCCTCGAAGGGGCGGCGTACGTGCTCGGTGACGGCGTGTGCGGCGGCTGCGCCGTGGCAGGCCTTGTAGCGGCGCCCGGATCCGCAGGGGCAGGGCTCGCGTGCGCCCACCACCGGGATTTCACCGTTGTTGAGCTGCGGCTTTGCAGTCTTGGCTGCGGGGCGCTTCTTGGCCATCGTGCGTGTCTCCCGGTTGCGGCGGTACGGCGTCTTGTCTGGGCGCGAGCCTAGCCGTTCGTACCGCCGGAACCGGTGGGGTGCGGCCGGGAGCACGGTCGGCGTGCGCTCCCGGACGGCCGCCTCTGCGATGCCCGGTACTGCTGTGGTGATCTTCGTATGTCGTGATGTTCGATTGTCGTGCGGTTCGCGGTCGGGGATCCCGAGTTCACGGATCCAGGTCGTCGAACGCCGTACTGAAGTCGATCGCCGGGGGCGCAACGCGCGTAGCGAAATCGTCGTGCCGGGGCCCACAGGCAACGATCACCCACACGGTGACCTCACCCGCCGCTCCATCCCGGACACCCCAGTCCTGGGCCAGCGCGCTGATGATGTTCAGCCCGCGGCCGCCGCGCGCGGTGACCGAAGGCGTGGCCGGGACCGGGCGGGTGGGTCCGCCCCCGTCCGTGACCTCGACCGTCAGTCGCCCCGCTATGTCGACGCGCCATGCGGCGCGTATCTCCCCGTCCCCGACTTCCCGCGCGCCCAGTGGCCTGCCGTGTCGACAAGCGTTGCTGAGCAGTTCGGAAAGGATCAGTACGGCATCGTCCACGACCGATTCGGACACCCCGCTGATGCGCAACTGCTCACGCATCCGGTGTCTCGCCTCGCCCACGCCCGCAGGACCATGGCGTACATCCATGCACGACGACGTGGGCACTTCCTGTGCCACCACCAACGCCACCCCCGGAACCTCCTTAGCCCCACGCATGGTCTGGATGCCCCAATGGCCTGGACCGGAAACCGTCGAAGTGGAGCCCCCTGACGCATTCGTGCCGACCGGATGCGGAGCGGATGCGCCGGGGCACACCCTGTTACCAGCGGTGCGCGGGGGGTTGGTGGGCAAAGCGGGACGTCAGCGCCCCAGTTGGGACAGAACCTGACGCGGCCTGTTCGTGATGATCGCTTCTACACCCAGATCAGCGCACAGCTGAACGTCTTCGGGATCGTTCACTGTCCATACGTGTACGGAATGGCCCGCGCCCTGGAGCTTGCGGATGAAGCCGGGGTGGTTGCGCACGATCCGCATTCCAGGACCGGCGATCTTCACTCCGGCGGGCAGCCGGCCGTCGCGCATCCGGGGCGAGATGAACTGCATCAGGTACACGGTCGGGATCGTCGGGGCGGCCGCCCGTACCCGGTGCAGGGAGCGGGCCGAGAAGCTCATCACCCGCACCGGGTGCGGGCCCTCGGCGGCGGGGGCGTCCAGGCCGAAGCGCTTGAGCAGGAAGAGGAGGCGCTCCTCCACCTGTCCGGCCCAGCGGGTCGGATGCTTCGTCTCGATCGCGAGCTGCACCGGCCGTCCGGCATCGGATGTCAGCTCCAGCAGACGTTCCAGGGTGAGGACGGAGGTGAGCTCGGGGTCCGCGTCCCAGTCGGGGGACTCCTCGCGGTCCCTCCAGGAGCCGAAGTCGAGGGCGGCGAGATCGGCCAGCTCCAGGGCGGAGACGGCGCCGCGGCCGTTGGAGGTGCGGTTCACCCGGCGGTCGTGGACCAGGACCAGATGGCCGTCGGCGGTGAGCCGGACATCGCATTCGAGGGCATCGGCACCGTCCTCGATGGCCTTGCGGTAGGCGGCCAGGGTGTGCTCGGGGGCATCCTCCGAGGCACCTCGGTGGGCGACGACCTGGATGGGGCGCGGCGTTGCGTGGGTCACTGGGTCATGGTGCCACCGACAGGCAGGCCGACGTCGAGACCAGGTCCTGCGGATGCGTCCGAAATGCCGGATATAAAGAATGGCAGGAGATGCACAGGTCCGGCTTACAGTGCTCTGACGGGCCATGGGAAAGGCTTTGCCCAGGAACTTGTGCGGTACGTCGAACGTTCAGTCGGCCCGATACGCCAGAGATTTCTGAAGCCGTGTGTGACGAGGAGAGAGCGCTGTGAGCACCGAGAACGAGGGCACCGCGGCCCCCACACCCCCCGCGGCCCCGTCCGCACCCCCTGCTCCGGCCTCCGAGACGCAGGCGGCCGGACAGGCGCCCGCCGCCGCCGAGCCGGTGACCCAGCAGCTGCCGCATACGGCGGCGCCCGGAACCGAGCCGACCCAGCAGATTCCGCACGATCCCGAGCCCCCGGCCGCGGCTCCGGCCGCTCCGGTTGCTCCGGCCGCGGCTCCTGCTCCGGCGTACGGTCAGTCCCCCGCGGCGACTCAGGCCCCGGCCGCCCACGGAGCCGAGGGCTGGCCGCCCCCGCCCACGATGCCCGCTTACGGTGCGGGCGGCGGCCACGGCGGCGGCGCCTGGGGCGCTCCCCTCGGTGCGGACGGCGCCCTGCCGGCCAAGCCGAAGGGCAAGGGCGGCCTGATCGCGGCCGTGCTCGTGGCGGCACTCCTGGCCGGCGGCATCGGCGGCGGCGTGGGCTACTGGGCCGCCGACCGGAGCAACGGCGGCGCCGGCTCGACCACGATCAGCGCGGGCAACACCCCGAAGGAACTCAAGCGGGATGCCGGCTCCATCGCGGGCCTCGCCGCGGGCGCGCTGCCCAGCGTGGTCACCATCGAGGCCTCGGCCGGCGACGGCGAGGGCGGAACCGGCACCGGGTTCGTCTACGACCAGCAGGGCCACATCCTCACCAACAACCACGTCGTGGCCTCCGCCGCGAACGGCGGCAAGCTCACCGCCACCTTCTCCGACGGCAAGAAGTACGACGCCGAGGTGGTGGGCCGGGCCCAGGGCTACGACGTCGCCGTCCTGAAGCTGAAGAACCCGCCCGCCGGCCTCAAGCCGCTGCCGCTCGGCGACTCCGAAAAGGTCGCGGTCGGCGACTCGACCATTGCGATCGGCGCCCCCTTCGGCCTGTCCAACACGGTCACCACCGGCATCGTGAGCGCCAAGAACCGCCCGGTCGCCTCCGGGGACGGCTCCGGCGGCAAGAACTCGTACATGAGCGCGCTCCAGACGGACGCCTCGATCAACCCGGGCAACTCCGGCGGCCCCCTCCTCGACGGGCGCGGTGCCGTCATCGGCATCAACTCCGCGATCCAGTCGGCGGGCAACGGCGGCTTCGGCGGCGGTCAGGCCGGTTCGATCGGCCTCGGCTTCGCCATCCCGATCAACCAGGCGAAGAACGTCGCCGAGTCGCTGATCAAGACGGGCAAGCCCGTCTACCCGGTGATCTCGGTCTCCGTGGACCTCCAGTCCAAGGCCGAGGGCGCCAAGATCTCCGAGCAGGGCGCGGCCGCCAACGACCTGGTCGACCCGAACGGCCCGGCCGGCAAGGCGGGTCTCAAGCCCGGCGACATCATCACCGAGTTCGGCGGCAAGCCGGTCGACAGCGGCCCGACCCTCATCAGCATGATCTGGACGTACCAGCCCGGCGACACGGTGAAGCTGACGTACCTGCGCGGCGGAAAGCCGAGCACGGTCGACATCACCCTCGGCTCGCGGGTCGGAGACAAGTAACGGCCGCGCAGCGCGGACTGGCTTGATGGGGAGGGGCCGTGGGCGGGATTCCGCCTACGGCCCCTCCCAACGTCCGCTTATGCTTCAGAGGTGTTCGATTCCCGGCACATTCGGACGTTCCACACCGTGGTCGCCTCCGGCTCCTACTCGGCGGCCGCCCGCGTGCTGGGGTACACCCAGCCCGCCATCACCCAGCAGATGAAGGCGCTCGAACGCGCCGTCGGAACCCCGCTGTTCACGCGCGTGGGCCGGAAGATGCAGCTCACCGAGGCCGGGGAGTCCCTGTCGCGGCACGCCGAGACCATCCTCGGCAGCCTCTCCGCCGCCGAGGCGCAGCTGAAGGCGTACGCACGCCTGCGCACCGGGCGGGTCCGGCTGTGCGGATTTCCCAGCGCCAACGTCACCCTCGTCCCAGAGGCCTTGAGCGGCCTGGCCAAGGATCATCCGGGCGTGCAGGTGGAGTTGCTGGAGGGGGAACCTCCGGAGTCGCTGCGCCGACTGGAGCGCGGGGAGTGCGACATCACCCTGGCCTTCACCTATCCCGGACTGCACGAGGAGATCCCGGAGGAGGTCGCCGAGGTCAGGCTGCTGGAGGACCAGCTGACGGTGCTGCTCCCGACCGGGCACCCGCTGGCCCGTCGCCGCGCCGTACACCTGGCCGACCTCGCCGAGGAGCAGTGGATCGCCGGCTGCCCGCGGTGCCGGGCCAACCTGCTGCACGAGTGCGCGGAACTGGGCTTCGTGCCCGACATCCGGTTCGCCACCGACGACAACCTGGTGGTGCAGAGCCTGGTCGGACAGGGGCTGGGCGTGGCCATGATGCCCGCACTGGTGCTTCCCTCGCTCTCGCTGAACCGCGTCTGCGGGCGGGCGCTCCAGCCCGCCGCCCGCCGCCACATCGCCGCTTACGTCTACCGCGACCACCTGCGGGTTCCGGCGACGGCCGTGGTGCTCGGCGCACTGAAGAGCGTGGCCGCGAACCGGGTCGGCTGCTGACCAACCCATAAGCAGAGCTTGGGATTTTGGGTCAGAACTGTCGTTGGACGTGATGAAACGGCAGCAGGACGCTGCCGGTATGACCACCACCAGCACGCCGGCCCGTACGACCACGAGGATGGCCGCCCTCGTCAGTGAGATCCGCACGGTCGTGGACCGGGGCCTGGCTCCCGACCTCACCGCGTACCTGGTGGGCGAACGCCTTGCCCCGCATCTGGGCGCGCCTGACCTGCTGACCCCGGCGCAGCAGGAAGGCGACCCGGAACGGTACCGGCAGCACGTCCTGC
This sequence comes from Streptomyces sp. NBC_01546, assembly GCF_045208355.1. Classification (NCBI taxonomy): domain Bacteria; kingdom Bacillati; phylum Actinomycetota; class Actinomycetes; order Kitasatosporales; family Streptomycetaceae; genus Streptomyces; species Streptomyces sp. NBC_01546. Next base: position 4,073,988 of record NZ_CP109379.1, on the reverse strand, counting down.
ACGCCGAGTCCGACGGCAGCTTCTCGGTGGTGGCGTTGGTCTGGCTGCCGGGCCAGGAGACCTGCATCCACGACCACGTGTCGTGGTGCGTGGCCGGGGTGCACCAGGGCGAGGAGAGCGAACGCCGTTACCGGCTCTCGCCCGGACCGGACGCCGCCCGGCTGGTGGCCACCGAGGACGTGGTCAACGGACAGGGCGAGGTCTGCGGATTCGCCCCGCCCGGCGACATCCACAAGGTGCGCAACTCCTGTCGTACGAAGGCGATATCCCTGCATGTGTACGGAGCCGACGTCTCCCGGCTGGGCACCAGCATCCGCCGCGTCTACACGCTCCCCGTCGGCTGATGGCGCTCCTCCACCGCCCCCAGAGCGCGGCGGTCCGGCATGTTTCACTGGGGGCACCCCCAGCGGTAGCTGGGGGAGAAACATCCTCCGTCTGGCCGGGGTTGGCGGCGGCCGCGGGCGGAGCGCTGGCGGCCTGGTGCATCCACCGGGTGGTGCCCGCCGTGCCTATGCTGACCGCGTCGGTGGTACTGGGCATCGCCGTGGCGCATCTCCCCGGGCTGCGGGGCTACGTACGGGGAACGGCCCGTCCTGGCCTCTCCCTGGCGGGGCGGCGGCTGATGCGGATCGGCATCGTCCTGCTCGGCCTCGGCCTGGGGCTGGACCAGGTCCTCCGGCTCGGCTGGGCGATGGTCGCCATGGTGGCCGGGGTGGTCGCGGCCACCTTCTTCGGCACCCTCTGGCTCGGGCGTCGCCTCGGACTCCCCGGCGACCAGCCGTTGTTGATCGCCACCGGGTACTCGATCTGCGGGGCCTCGGCGATCGGCGCGGTGAGCGAGGTGTCGGGCAGCGACGAGGAGGACGTTGCCGCCTCGGTGGCGCTGGTGACCCTGTGCGGGACGCTCGCCATCGCGGTGCTTCCCCTGCTGCAAGGGCCCCTGGGGCTCTCCGACCCCGCCTTCGGGCGCTGGGTCGGCGCGAGCGTCCACGACGTCGGCCAGGTCGTGGCCACCGCGCAGACCGCAGGCCCGGGTGCCCTCGGCGAGGCGGTGCTGGTCAAGCTGATGCGGGTGGCGTTGCTCGCCCCGCTGGTGGCGGCCGTCGCCTTCTCCGTACGGGCCCGGCGGCGCGGCGTGCGCACGGCCTCGGGTCGCCGGCCTGCCCCGGTGCCGCTGTTCGTGGCCGGGTTCCTGGCCGCGGCGGCCCTGCGCGCCACGGGGGCACTGCCCGACCTGGCACTGGAGTGGGCGCACACCGCGCAGGAGGCCCTGCTCGCGGCGGCCCTGTTCGGTCTGGGCAGCGCGGTGCACCTGCCGACCTTGGCCCGGACCGGCGGGCGGGCCGCGGTGCTCGGACTCGGCGCCTGGGTGGTGGTCGCGGGGGTCTCGTACGCGGGCGTGCTGCTCACGGCATGACCGCGGGAAGGAAGGGAGTTGGCCATTTCATGGCCGGAACCGACCGAACGTTCTGACTGCCCCCTGACAATGACGCGCGGCCGTGCCACTCTGCCCGGCAAGCGCAGAGCGCACGGCAAACACCGCACGGCACACACCGCACAGCGCACCCGGCACACCGCACAGCCGATCCGCACCGACCGTTCTTCACCCCCACCCTGCCCTGGTCCGACCGACAGGACCGGACCGGGCACGGCAGAAGGAGTCATGCGTGAATCGTCATCGCATTGCCGCATCCGTCCTCTTATCGGCAGGCGCCCTGATCGCGGGGGTCCTGACCGCGGCCTCCCCCTCGGTCGCGGCAGACACCCCCGCGTCCTTCCGGCAGCAGCACACCCAGGGCTTCTGGACCGCCGAGCGGATGCGGGGCGCGACCCCGCTCGACGTCACGGCGGCCCCCGGCGCGGCCCGTACGCCGGCCGCCACCACGGCCGCCCCCACCCACATCGCCCCGACGGCCGCCTCCGCGTCCCCCACCGCCTTCCCGCAGGCGGGCGGCGCCTGGACGGGCGCCGGAGCGGTGGTGAAGACCTCGGGCCGGGTCTTCTTCACCATGGGAGACCGGACCGCTTCCTGCTCCGGCGACTCGGTCACCAGCGCGAACGGCAGCACGGTCATCACGGCCGGCCACTGCGTGAAGTACCAGGGGGCCTGGCACACCAACTGGGTCTTCGTCCCCGCCTACAACAACGGCAGCGCGCCCTACGGCCAGTGGTCGGCCACCAAGACCTTCGCCACCGACCAGTGGGCCGCCAGCGAGGACATGAACATGGACGTCGGCCTCGCCGTCGTCGCCCCGCTGAACGGCCAGACCCTGAGCCAGGCCGTCGGCGCCCAGGGCATCCTCTTCAACGGTGGCTACAACAAGAAGATGTACTCCTTCGGCTTCCCCGCGGCGGCCCCGTACGACGGCACCAAGCTCGTCTACTGCAGCGGCAACAGCGGCAAGGACTTCCTGCTGACCAAGGACCACAGCCTGGCCTGCAACATGACCGGCGGCTCCAGCGGCGGCCCCTGGTTCCAGGACTTCAACGAGAGCACCGGCCTCGGCACCCAGGTCTCGGTGAACAGCTTCGGCTACACCTTCCTGCCGAACCGGATGTACGGCCCGTACTTCGGCAACGAGGCGAAGGCCGCCTACGACAAGGCCCAGACCGCCTGACCCCTCACCCGCACCCGCCATCCCCACCTGGCCGGTACTCTGTACCGGCCAGGTGGGTTGCCCGAGCGGCCTAAGGGAACGGTCTTGAAAACCGTCGTGGCGCGAGTCACCGTGGGTTCAAATCCCACACCCACCGCAGCAGGTCAGAGAACTGACCGGTCAGAGGGCGGGTCCCCGATCCGGGGGCCCGCCCTCTGCGTTCATCCTGGTCAGCGCCGGGATCCCCCGCGTCCCGGCGCTGACCAGTGCATATGGGCCAGGAAGCAGCCGACACGCCCAGGCCGCGAGCGGGACCTCAGCGGCCGTTGGCGTCACCGCCCTCTCGACGCCTGCGCCTGCGAGCGCCGAGGGCTCCCGCCAAACCGATCAAGCCGCCGGTGATCGCGCCGGACACAAGGATGCGCAGCAGGTCTTCCATCGAGTACTCCCCCTCTGGGCAACTACGAACGGGGACACTATCGACGTGCGGACGGCCTGGCTTGGACAAATTTGACCTCGCCTCTCACAGGGCGAGGGCTCCCTCCGCCACGCGGCCAGCGGCCATCTGGCCGGGGGTGGTCTCGGCCAGGGCGCGGAACTCGCGGTTGAGGTGGGCCTGGTCGTAGAAGCCACAGACAGCGCTCACTTCGGTGAGGTTCGCGTCCTCGCGCGTGAGCAGCCTCACGGCACGGTGGAAGCGCAGCACGCGGGCGGACATCTTGGGTGTCAGGCCGATCTGTTCGGTGAACCGGCGGACGAGGTAGCCCTGGCTCCAGCCCACTTCGGCCGCGATTCGGCCGACCGGGATCGCCCCGCCGGCACGGGCCAGCAGGTGCCAGGCATGGCTCACCTCGGGCGCGGGATCCGGGCCATGCGCCAGCCGGGCCGACAGAGCCATGTCCAGCAGGTCGAACCGGGCTCCCCAGTCGCTGGTGGCTTCCAGCTGCTCCACCAGCACTGCGGTCTGGGGTCCAAGGACGTCGCAGAGCTCGACCACCCTGTTGGTCAACTCGCTCATCGGCACGGCGAACAGCCGAAAGGCGCCCAACGGGGTCAGCTCGAGCCGAATCGCCTCCTGGCCGCCAGGATGGTCACACACCCGGGGCCCGTCCTCCAGACCCGCGACCAGCGAGCCGGTCACCAGGCTGTTCGGGCTCGCGTCCCCCAGCCGGCAGACCTGGGCGAACGGTTCCCCGAGGCTGATCACCACGACGGCTCGACCCGTGGGCACCAGCCGCACCCGATAGGGCGAGGCCGCCGCCTCCCAGTAGCCGGCGTAGCTGTGCACAAACGGGCGCAACTGGGGAGGCCACGGCCGGGTCACCCGCCACCGATCACCCACCCGAGTCATCTCGACTCCCCGACCGGTCATGCCCGTGCTTCCGATCACCGGCATATCCCTCTCCCTCCCGTGGCGACGAACGCCCAGCGCCGCCCGAGCGCCGCCCCAGCCCCGTGAGAAGTCGGTGCACCCCGGCTCCCGCAACACTTCCAGATGAACGAGGAGCCCGTGCATGTCCGTCCCCCTCGCCGGAAGCGTTCCCCGCCAGGGGGTAAGAGGCGCGACGTATTTTCCGACTTGCCGACGTGCCAGGCGCGTGCTGCTGCGGGATTCCGGGCCCTGACGTGGCATGAAGGCGCAGGTCAGGATGGTTCCGGGTGCCGCGGAGGCGCTTCTTCGCCGCTGGAGACGACTCCGATGGCTGGTCCTTCCGAGTGGTGTTTGTCGGAAGATCGGCGCGGGTTGTGGGGGTGGTGCGGTTGCGGGCACATCATGACGAATGTATTCAGATCCGCCCGTCGCAACATCTTGAAACGAGGCACCCGTCATGGCTCAGCGCAGCATCCTCACCTCGATCTGGACCTCCGTCCTCGCAGCCCTCGTGGCTCTTCTCGGCTCCCTCGGTATCGGTGGGAAGGCCGCTCCGGCCGCCGCTTCCGTCTCTGCCCCCGACGCCCCGGCCGCTGCTGTGCGCCGTCCGGCCTTCACGGCCCGGCGGACCTGGCGGGCGATGATGCGGGGCGGATCGCTGCCGCCGACCATCAAGCAGCGGATCCGCGCCGAGGCGCACGGCAAGACCCCGTCCGTCCGTCGCTCGACCACCGCCGCGGCCATGGGTGCCGGACCGGGAACCGCCTCCCGAGCCCTGACCCAGGTCAGCGCCCCGACCGGAGCCACCGCCGGAGTCCCCGCCGGAGCCGCCCGGGAAGTGCTCGCGCTCGCCGCGTAGGCGCAGGCGTAGGTCCGAACTCGTACCCGTACCTGTACTCGTACTTGTCCCGCGGGAGTCGCGGGATCCGGATTCGCCGGCGTACGCGCCGCCTCCGGGCAGAACGGTCGGAACAGGCGCTGGAGCCCGGTCACGTGTGACCGAGGATCGCGCCGCGTGGTGCCCCGGAGCGGGGCACGGATGGATTGCCCCGGCGGGCGCCGGGGGCGTGCAGGGGGCGCAAAGCTTGGTATCGCAGGGCCGCAAGCCCGGGAGACGGTGGGGTTCCCGGACGGCGCGGCCCTTTTCGGCATGTCCGGGACACGGCGGTTTGGTGGAACGCTTCATCCCTTGTGGGGCAGGCGTTGCAGCAGGTTCCTGAGTGCTGACCTGGGGCGCCGGGGGCGTGAAGGGGGTTTATCCGATGTTGCTCATGCTTGCGGGGGAATCGCAGACTCCGGGGTGGTTCGCCGGGGATTCGGTGGGCAACTCTGATCTCGCGACGTCGTCAGCACGCAGAACGACCGAGGCGGTCGGCCAACTGCCTTGGAGCAAGTCCCACTTCGGTTTTCTGGAGGATTCAGACATGGCAAGCATCCGTACCGCCCGCGTCATCGCCGCCGTCGCCGCGCTCCCCCTCGCCGTCGCCCTGTTCGGCGGGGCGGCCTCGGCCGACAACGGCTCCTTCGCGAACGACGGATCGAATGCGAGCGTCGCCAGCATCATCGGCAGCGGCGTGGGCGGCAACAACAACGGCAACTCGTCCACATCGCAGCAGGTGGCCACCGGTTCCGGCGCCTCCAACCAGAACAACACCGCGCAGGTCAACGGCTCGGCCTTCACCGCGATCGACCAGTCCAACTCGAACGTCGCCCTCAACTTCCACCCCTGGTGGTAGCCGCGGCCTGAGCGGTTCCGACTGATGAGGGCGCCTGTGCGACCGGACCGGCTGGGGTCCGGTAGCGCAGGCGCCCTCGCGCATGCCCGCCCAGCCACTCCCCGACCTTGACACCACAGGTGAATCTGACGGACAGTCAGGTTTACTCGATGATGTGATGCCGGGAGGCCAGCGCCGTGCACCTCGCCCCGACCGAAGGCCAGTTGCGGCTGCGCGCCGAACTGCGGGAGTACTTCCAGGATCTGCTGCCGGACGGGGCCCCCGAGGACCCGGCCCGCCAGCGCGAACTGCTGCGCCGCATCGGCGCCGACGAACTGCTCGGTCTCGGCTGGCCCGTCGAGTACGGGGGCCAAGGGCGGGGCCCCGACGAACAGTTCGTCTTCTTCGACGAGGCCTACCGGGCCGGTGCACCCGTCTCGATGGTCACGCTCAACACGGTCGGCCCGACCCTGATGAAGTACGGGACCCAGGAGCAGAAGGACTACTTCCTGCCCCGGATCCTCAAGGGCGAGATCGTTTTCGCCATCGGATACTCCGAGCCCGAGGCAGGCACCGACCTCGCGGCCCTGCGCACCCGCGCCGTCCGCGAGGGCAATGAGGGCGGTAACGGCAGGGACGGCGGCGACGGCTGGGTCATCGACGGGCAGAAGATCTTCACCTCCAACGCCCAGAACGCGGACTGGATCTGGCTCGCCTGCCGCACCGACCCCGACGCCCCCAAGCACAAGGGCATCTCGATCATCCTGGTCCCCACCGACGCCCCCGGCTTCTCCTGGACCCCCATCGACACCGTCGGCGGGCTCACGACCACGGCGACGTACTACGACTCCGTGCGCGTGCCGGCCGGCAACCTCGTCGGCCCCGAGCACGGCGGCTGGGGTCTGATCACCAACCAGCTCAACCACGAGCGCGTGGCCCTCGCCGCCATCGGCATGCAGGCCGAGGACTTCTACGAGGCGGCCCTCGCCCATGCCCGCACCCCGGACCCGGTCACCGGCGACCGCCCCGCCGACCTCCCCTGGGTGCGGTCCCGGCTCGCCGAGGCGCACGCCCGGCTGGCCGCCGTACGCCTCCTCAACTGGCGCCTCGTCCAGGACGTGGGCGGCGGCACCCTGGCCCCCGGCGACGCCAGCGGCGTGAAGTTCCTCGGCACCGAATCCACCGTCGAGGTGTACCGGATGTGCCAGGAGGTGGTGGGCGAGGAGGCCCTCGTCCGCGGGCCCGCGGCCTTCGCGGGCGGCGAGCTGGAACGGATGAACCGGGCCGCCCAGATCAACACCTTCGGCGGCGGGGTCAGCGAGGTCCAGCGGGAGATCGTCGCCATGATGCGGCTCGGCATGAAAGGAAGGAAGCGATGACGGCAGACGCTGCCGGCACAGCCGAGGAGGCAGGCCGGTTCCACACCCTGCTCACGGCCTTCGAGGGGCAGCCCGCCGCCACCGCGGGCCGGGGCAAGGACGTGGTCAACCAGCCGATGATCCGCCACTGGTGCGAGGCGATGGGCGACGCCAACCCCGCCTACACCGGCCCGGACGCCATCGCTCCGCCCACCATGCTCCAGGCCTGGACGATGGGCGGCCTCTCCGGCCACACGGACCGCTCCTCCGCCTACGACGAGCTCTTCGCGCTCCTCGACGCCGCCGGCTTCACCTCCGTCGTCGCCACCGACTGCGAGCAGGAGTACCTGCGCCCGCTGCGCCCCGGCGACGCGATCACCTTCGACGCCGTCATCGAGTCCGTGTCGCCGCGCAAGACGACCAAACTGGGCACCGGCCACTTCGTGACCACCCGCATGGACATCCACGCGGACGGGGAGCTCGCCGGCACCCACCGCTTCCGGATCCTCAAGTACGCGCCGGCCGCCCGACCGCAGAAGAAGCCCAAGGCCCAGCGCCCACGTCCGGTGATCAACCGCGACAACGAGGGATTCTGGGACGGGGTCCGGGACCACAAGCTGCTGATCCAGCGCTGCACCGCCTGCGCCACCCTCCGATTCCCCTGGCTCCCCGGCTGCAACGCCTGCGCCTCCCCCGACTGGGACACCGTCGAGGCCTCCGGCGCAGGCACGGTCTTCAGCTACGTCGTCATGCACCATCCGCCGTTCCCCGCCTTCGACCCTCCTTACGCCGTGGCGCTCGTCGAACTCGCCGAAGGGGTCCGGATGGTCAGCAACATCACCGGCGTCCCCTACGACAAGGTGCGCATCGGCCTGCCCGTCCAACTGGAGTTCCTGCGCGTCGACGACGACCTCGAACTCCCCGTCTTCCGCGGGGGCGAGGGCTGATGGACTTCCACCCCACCGAGGAGCAGGCAGCCGCGGCCGGTCTCGCCGCCCGCATCTTCCGCGACCTCGCCACCCACGAACGCCTCGCCGCGGCCGGCACCGGCAGCGACGCCGAGCTGTGGAAGGCCCTCACCGCCTCCGGGCTGATCGCCGCCGTCCAGGACGTCGGCCTGCTGGGACTGGTCCTGCTGCTGGAGGAACAGGGCCGCACCACCGCGCAGGTCCCGTACGCCGCCACCTGCGTGTACGGGATGCTCCCGCTGCCCGCGCACGGCAGTGCCGAGCAGCGCGCCCGGCTGCTGCCCGCCCTGGAGACCGGCGAGGCGGTGGCCACCGGGGCCTTCCCGGCCCGCGGCCGGATCACAGCGGAGGACGGCAGGCTCACCGGGACCGCCCCCACCGTGCCCTGGCTGCGCGAGGCCACGCACGTGCTGGTCCCGGACGCGGACCGGGCGCTGTGGATCGTACGGACGGACGCGCCCGGCGTACGGACCTCCCCGGTGGAGACCACCGCCCCCTGGTCGGCGGGACGGCTGACCCTGACCGGCGCCCAGGCGGAACGACTCGGCGCCGAACAGGCCTACGACGAGGTCCTCGCCGCTGCCCGAACCGCCTTCGCCGGTCTCCAGGCGGGCGTCTGCGCGGGCTCGCTGGCCCGGGCGGTGGAGTACACCTCGACCCGCGAGCAGTTCGGCAGGCCGCTCTCCACCAACCAGGGGGTCATGCTGCGCGCGGCCGACGCGTACATGGACACCGAGGCGATCCGGGTCACCGCGTACGAGGCGGCCTGGCGCATCGACGAGGGGCTTCCGGCGCGCGAACACGTGCTGACGGCGGCCTGGTGGGCCTCGGAGGCGGGAAAGCGGGTCGTGCACGCGGGCCAGCACCTGCACGGCGGCATGGGCGCCGATCTGGACCACCCCGTCCACCGGCACTTCCTGTGGGGGCGCCAGCTGGACGCGTATCTGGGCTGCGGCAGCGAGCTGCTGGCCGAGCTGGGAGCTTCGATAGCCGAGGGGGAACACGCATGAAGGTCGGCGACACACTGCCGCCGCTGGAGATCCCGGTCACCCGCACGCTGATCGTGGCGGGTGCGATCGCCTCCCGCGACTACCAGGACGTGCACCACGACGCGGCGCTGGCGCGCGAGAAGGGCTCACCGGACATCTTCATGAACATCCTGACGACGAACGGCCTGGTCGGCCGCTACGTCACCGACCACCTCGGGCCGCACGCCGTGCTGCGCGGGGTGGCGATCCGGCTGGGCGCCCCCAACTACCCCGGCGACACGATGATCCTGACGGGCACCGTGACCGCCGTGGCCGGGACCACGGTCGAGATCCGCGTGGTCGGCGCCAACGGCATCGGCCACCACGTGACGGGAACCGTCACCGCGGAGGTGCCGGCATGAGCGTCCGCACGCGCGACGAACTCGGCGGCCGCGCCGCCATCGCCGGCATCGGCGCCACCGAGTTCTCCAAGGATTCCGGCCGCAGTGAGCTCAAGCTCGCCGTCGAGGCCGTGCATGCCGCCCTCGACGACGCCGGGCTCACCCCCGCCGACGTCGACGGCATGGTCACCTTCACGATGGACACCAGCCCCGAGATCACCGTCGCCCAGGCGGCCGGCATCGGGGACCTGTCCTTCTTCTCCCGCATCCACTACGGCGGCGGCGCGGCCTGCGCGACCGTCCAGCAGGCCGCCCTCGCCGTCGCCACCGGGGTCGCCGAGGTCGTGGTCTGCTACCGCGCCTTCAACGAGCGCTCCGGCCGCCGCTTCGGCTCCGGAGTCCAGCAGCGCGAGCCCTCTGCCGAGGGCGCGGCGCTCGGCTGGTCACTGCCCTGGGGGCTGCTCACGCCCGCCTCGTGGGTGGCCATGACGGCCCAGCGCTACCTGCACACGTACAACCTCACCCCGGAGGCCTTCGGGCACGTCGCGGTCACCGACCGCCGGCACGCCGCGAACAACCCCGCCGCGTACTTCCACGGCAAGCCCATCACCCTCGCCGACCACGCCGCCTCGCGCTGGATCGTGGAGCCGCTGCGGCTGCTGGACTGCTGCCAGGAGACCGACGGCGGCCAGGCCCTCGTCGTCACCACGGCCGAGCGGGCACGCGACCTGCGGCACGCGCCCGCCGTGATCACCGCTGCCGCGCAGGGCGCCGGCCGCCGGCAGGAGGGCATGACCTCCTTCTACCGCGACGACCTCACCGGGCTTGCCGAGATGGACGTGGTCGCGCGCCAGCTGTGGCGGACCAGCGGGCTGCGGCCCTCGGACATCGACGTCGGCATCCTCTACGACCACTTCACCCCGTTCGTGCTCATGCAGCTGGAGGAGTTCGGCTTCTGCAAGCCGGGCGAGGCCGGCGATTTCGTGGCCGCGGACGCACTGCCGCTCAACACCCACGGCGGCCAGCTGGGCGAGGCCTACCTGCACGGCATGAACGGCATCGCCGAGGCCGTCCGCCAGCTGCGCGGCAGCTCCGTCAACCAGGTCGCGGGGGCGGAGCACGTACTGGTCACAGCCGGTACCGGCGTGCCGACCTCCGGGCTGATCCTCGGAGCCGACGGCTGAGACCGGCCTTCCGCCGGGCCCTGCCTTCTCCACCTTCAGAGGGTGGGGTTTGCCCTACTCCTACAACCTGAGGCGGATCCCCCTTCGGCACTTGCGGCCGATCCCAGGGCGGGCGGGCGCTCCTAGCGTGGAGGCATGACCACGCCTGTGTGCACGCTCGCCTCGAACCCGACGCCGTACCCGTCGTTCTCGGCGTACGTCCGGACCCGCGGCACGGTCCTGATGCGCACCGCGCGCTCCCTCACCGCCAACCCGTGCGATGCGGAGGACCTGCTCCAGACGGCCCTCGCGAAGACGTACATGGCCTGGGACCGCATCGAGGACCACCGCGCCCTCGACGGATACGTCCGGCGCGCCCTCGTCAACACCCGTACCTCCCAGTGGCGCAAGCGCAAGGTGGACGAGTTCGCCTGCGACGAGCTCCCGGAGACCGAGGATGCCCCGGCCGCCGACCCCGCGGAGGCGCAGGCCCTGCGCGACGCGATGTGGCGCGCGGTGACCCGGCTGCCCGACCGGCAGCGGGCCATGGTCGTCCTGCGCTACTACGAGGACCTCAGCGAGGTGCAGACCGCCGAGCTGCTGGGGGTTTCGGTCGGCACGGTGAAGAGCGCCGTCTCCCGCGCGCTGGGCAAGCTCCGAGAGGACCCGGAGCTCACCCCGGTCAGGTGAGCATGACGTTTGAGCCGGGCGATGTTTCACGTGAAACGAGAGGATGTTTCACGTGAAACACGGCGCGGTTTCTACTCCCGGGTAGTGACATGCCGACCGGTACGTGCGCAGAATCGGCAGCATCCGTAGCCGCCGCAGCGCCGCAGCGCTCACCGGGAGGACGCTTTGCTGAGCACCATGCAGGACGTACCACTCCTCGTCACCCGCATACTCCAGCACGGGATGACGATCCACGGGAAGTCCCAGGTCACGACCTGGACCGGGGAGGCTGAGCCGCACCGCCGAAGCTTCGCCGAGATCGGCACCCGCGCCACCCGCCTCGCGAATGCCCTGCGCGACGAGCTCGGTGTGCAGCAGGACGACCGTGTAGCAACCCTCATGTGGAACAACTCGGAGCACATCGAGGCATACTTCGCGATCCCGTCCATGGGCGCGGTCCTGCACACCCTCAACCTGCGGCTCCCTCCCGAGCAGCTGGTCTTCATCGTCAACCACGCCGCCGACCGGGTCGTCCTGGTCAACGGCACCCTGCTGCCCCTGCTGGTGCCGCTGCTGCCGCACCTGCCGACCATCGAGCACGTCGTGGTCTCGGGCGTCGGCGACCGCTCCGCGCTCGCGGGCATGGACGTACGCGTGCACGAGTACGAGGAGCTGCTCGAGGGCCGCCCCGACAGCTACGACTGGCCCGAGCTGGACGAACGCCAGGCGGCGGCCATGTGTTACACCTCCGGTACCACCGGGGACCCGAAGGGCGTCGTCTACTCGCACCGCTCGATCTACCTGCACTCCATGCAGGTCAACATGGCCGAGTCGATGGGTCTGACCGACAAGGACACCACCCTCGTCGTGGTCCCGCAGTTCCACGTGAACGCGTGGGGGCTGCCGCACGCCACCTTCATGACCGGCATCAACATGCTGATGCCGGACCGGTTCCTCCAGCCCGCCCCGCTCGCCGAGATGATCGAGCGGGAGAAGCCGACGCACGCCGCGGCCGTCCCCACCATCTGGCAGGGGCTCCTCGCCGAGGTCACCGCCAACCCGCGCGACCTGAGCTCGATGAAGCACGTCACCATAGGCGGCTCGGCCTGTCCGCCCTCCCTGATGGAGGCCTACGACAAGCTCGGCGTCCGCGTCTGCCACGCCTGGGGCATGACCGAGACCTCCCCGCTGGGCACGATGGCGCACCCGCCGGCCGGTCTGAGCGCCGAGGAGGAGTGGCCCTACCGGCTCACCCAGGGCCGCTTCCCGGCAGGAGTCGAGGCCCGTCTGGTCGGCCCCGACGGCGGCATCCTGCCCTGGGACGGCGAATCCGCGGGCGAGCTGGAGGTGCGCGGCACGTGGATCGCGGGCGCTTACTACGGCGGGGCGTCCGGCGAACCCACCCGCCCCGAGGACAAGTTCAGCGCGGACGGCTGGCTCAAGACCGGCGACGTCGGTGTCATCAGCCCCGACGGCTTCCTCACCCTGACCGACCGGGCCAAGGACGTCATCAAGTCCGGCGGCGAGTGGATCTCCAGCGTGGAGCTGGAGAACGCGCTGATGGCCCACCCCGAGGTCGCCGAGGCCGCGGTCGTGGCCGTCCCCGACGACAAGTGGGGCGAGCGCCCGCTGGCCACCGTCGTCCTCAAGCAGGGCGCGACCGTCGACTACGTGGGGCTGCGCGCGTTCCTCGGCCAGTCCATCGCCAAGTGGCAGCTGCCGGAGCGCTGGACGATCATCGAGGCGGTCCCGAAGACCAGCGTCGGCAAGTTCGACAAGAAGGTGATCCGCAAGCAGTACGCGGACGGCGCGCTCGACGTCACGACGCTGGCCTGACCGCCCTCAGCCCTTGGTGAGCCATGGCCGCAGCAGCTTGCTGACGGCGGGCATGGCCACATAGGTCATCAGGGTGCTGAAGACGACGGCGAAGGCCGCCGTCCGCACCGCGAAGTGCAGATCCACCAGGTACGGCCCGAGCACCGCGTTGCCGATCAGTGAGATCGGGAAGATGGCCAGCCCCGAGCTGATCGCCATCTTCCACCGCGGCGGCGCGGGCCGGGTCGTACCCGGCTTGGCGAACCACGTCTCCATGCCGTGCAGTTCGCGGCGGGCTATTTCCGTGTGGTGGTGTCCGAGGCAGTTCGAGAACCACTCCGCCCGCTCCGCGGAGTCCTGCCAGCGCTGGAACGCCGCCTGGTTGCGGAAGCGGTGGACGAGGAACCACGGACCGCCCTCGGCCGCCGGGCGGAACAGCCCGTACCCGAGGTGATCCGGGAAACTCGCGGCCGTCTCCAGGATCCCGTGGGCCCAGGCCTCGAAGTTCTCCTCGTGCCCCGGCTCCACCTGCCGTGCGATCAGCAGGTTCACCTCCCCGTTGTCGGCGGGGACGGTGTGCTCGGTCGTGTGGGTCATGGCCATCGGGCCAGGATTACTAGTTGGTGCCGATCTTGGCCAGCAGGTCCACGATGCGGCCCTGTACGTCCGCCGTCGTGGCCCGTTCGGCGAGGAAGAGCACGCTCTCGCCGGACGCCAGCCGCGGCAGTTCGGACGGCTCGATGCCGGTCGTCGTGTAGACGACCAGCGGGGTGTGGTTCAGCTGCCCGTTGGCACGCAGCCAGTCCACGATCCCGGCCCGCCGACGGCGCACCTGCATCAGGTCCATGACGACCAGGTTGGGCCGTATCCGCGTAGCCAGTTCCACGGCGTCGGTGTCGGCGCCCGCCCTCGCGACCTGGAGGCCGCGCCGCTCCAGCGCGGCGGTCAGGGCGGTCGCGATCTCGTCGTGCTCTTCGATCAGCAGGACCCGGGAGGGGTGCTGCTCGCTGTCCCGCGGAGCGAGCGCCTTCAGCAGGACGGCCGGATCGGCGCCGTACGCCGCTTCGCGCGTGGCGTGCCCCAGCCCGGCCGTAACCAGCACGGGCACCTCGGCGGCCACCGCGGCCTGGCGCAGGGACTGCAGGGCGGTCCGGGTGATCGGCCCGGTCAGCGGATCGACGAACAGCGCGGCGGGGAACGCGGCGATCTGAGCGTCCACCTCCTCGCGGGAGTGCACGATCACCGGGCGGTAGCCGCGGTCGCTGAGCGCCTGCTGCGTCTGCACGTCGGGTGCGGGCCACACCAGCAGCCGTCGCGGGTTGTCCAGCGGCTCGGGCGGCAGCTCGTCGTCGACGGGCCGCGGCACGGGTCGGTTGACCACCTCGACGGCTCCGCCGGGGCCGTCCAGCGGCTCCGGGCCCTCGTCGGAGCCCGCCTCGGGGGCTCCTATGGCGAAGGCCCGTCCCTGGGGAGCGGGCTCGGAGAGCCGGCGGCGACGCCCGGAGCCCGAACCGCCGGGGTCCACGGAGATGCCCTGTCCGAGGGTGCCGAGGGCACGCACGCTGATCGGCTGCGCGGCCTGGCCCTCCGCCGGCGCGTCCTGCGGCTGCCTGGCCCCGGGAACCGCGACCTGGCCGGAGGCGGCCTCGTCGTCCTCCGGAGCGGTCCGCGCCGCCGGAACCGGCCAGGCCGGCGCGTTCGCCAGCGCCCGGCGCCGCCCGGTGGGATGTACGGGGTCCCCCTCGGCCGCGGCCGAGGGCACGGCCGACGGCACGGCGGGGGCTTCGTCCTCGGTGCTGGGCGCGCCCAGCACCCGGCGTCCGCGCCGCCCGCCGGGGGCCTCGGACTCAGCCTCGGCGGGAGCGGGGCGGAACCGGCCATCACGGGATCGTGCGGAGCCGTGGAAGAGGTGGTCGGGCCGGCGGGCAGGGCGAAGCCGCCCTCGGGGGCGATGGGCCGTGCGGGAGCCTGGGCGGGAGCGGGCGTCGGCCCGAGCCCGGTCGCCGGCACGGGACCACCGGGCTGCGCCGGACCGGCCGTACCCAGCGCGCGCCGCCGCCGGCGGGATGCTCCATCAACGGCACCGGGGGCACGGTGGGAACGGGAGGCAGCGCGGGCATGGCGGTGCCCTGCGGGGGCACGGGCTGCCCCGGGCCGCCTTCGCCGCTGCCGTCACCGGCGCGGCCACGGCGCCGGCCGGTGCCCAGCCCCGCCGGATTCACCGGGGACTGCGCGAGCTCCGGACCCGTCTCGGCCCCGGCCGCGGCCTCACCGGCGCGGCGTCGCCCGGACGGCAGCGCCAGCGCGGCGCCGCCCTCGGCGGCCTTCTCGGCCCCGGGCGCGCCGGAACCGGCGACGTCGTCCTCCAGGAAGGCGTCCACGCCGCGACGGGCCCGGCGTCCTCCGGAGACCCGGCCCGCGGCGGCCGTTTCGGCCGGGGGCTCCTCCGGCGGCTCGGGCAGGGTGACCGTCCCCGCGCCCGCGCCCAGCGGGAGCTCCAGCACGTACGCACCGCCGGGCGCGCCCGGCACCTCCACCGTCTGCAGCACGCCTCCGTGCGCGGCCACGATCCCTCGTACGATCGGCTCGTGGACCGGGTTGCCGCCCTCGTAGGGCCCGCGCACCTCGATCCGTACGACATCGCCGCGCTGCGCGGCGGCCACCACGATCGTCGAGTCGCTGTACCCGCTGCCCTGACGCGTCTTGCCGGTGGCGTCCACCCCGGCGACGTCCGCGACCAGGTGCGCGAGAGCGGTCGCGATCCGGTCCGCGTCGATCTCGGCCTCGATCGTCGGCGCGTGGACGGCGAACTGCGCACGGCCCGGGCCGATCAGCTCGACGGCGCCGTCGACGCCGGCCGTGACCACGCCGTTGATCAGGACTTTCTTCTTCTTGAGCCGGTCGGTACCGGAGTCCAGGCGCTGGAACCCGAGCACGTTGTCCACCAGCGTGGTCATCCGGGAGTACCCGGCGGCCAGGTGGTGCAGCAGCTGGTTGGCCTCGGGCCACAGCTGCCCCGCGTCATCGGCGGCCAGCGTCGCCAGTTCCCCGCGCAGCTCGTCCAGCGGCCCGCGCAGCGATTCGCCGAGCACGGCCAGCAGCTGTGCGTGGCGCGCGGCGAGGGCGTCGTAGCGCCGCCGGTCGGTGAAGGTCATGACGGCGCCGACGAGCTGCTCCCCGTCCCGTACGGGCGAGGTGGTGAGGTCCACGGCGACCGGCTGCCCGGCCTTGTTCCACAGCACCTGGCCGCGTACGCGGTGCTTGCGTCCGCTGCGCAGGGTGTCGGCGAGCGGGGACTCCTCGAAGGGGAACGGCGAGCCGTCGGCGCGCGAGTGCAGGACCAGCCCGTGCAGTTCGCGGTTGCCGAGGTCGGTGGCGCGGTAGCCGAGGATCTGGGCGGCGGCCGGATTGACCAGCACCACCCGTCCGTCGGTGTCGGTGCCGACGACGCCTTCGGCGGCGGCCCGCAGGATCATCTCGGTCTGACGCTGGGAGCGGGCCAGCTCGGCCTCGGTGTCCACGGTCTGCGAGAGGTCCCGTACGACGAGCATCAGCAGCTCGTCACCGGTGTAGGCGGGCTGCGGCTCGCGGTAGGCGTCGCGCCCGTCGAGGTGGGCGCTGGTGACCTCGACGGGGAACTCGGTGCCGTCGGTGCGGCGCCCGATCATCCGTGCGGGCTTGGCCCGGCCGCCCTCGTCCTCGCCGGGCCGGCGCATGGAGCCGGGGATCAGCTTGGAGTCGAATTCGGGCAGGAGGTCGAGCACGCCGCGGCCGACGAGCCCGGTGCCCGGGCTCTCCATGACCTCGAGAGCGATCGAATTCGCGTTGACGACAGTGCCGTTGGCGTTGACGAGCAACAGCGCGTCCGGAAGAGCGTCGAGTATTGCTGCGAGGCGAGCAGCGCCTCGGGATGGCCTGCTGCTCACGACGAGCTTCCTCCCTGACCACAACTACCGGCATGTCACGGGAGGAGTCTAAGGCCACAGTCCCCCGGGAAGGTGGACGATGTGTGGCGGATACCACCCGTCACGCGCATCCTCCCAGGTCAGGAACGCCCCGGCGGAAGCAGAGGTTCCAACTCCTGCCAGCGGCTGATCTCGCAGCCGTCCGTCCGGCTGAAGCGCGCGTCCACTTTGCGCCCCTGCCAGGTGCCGGTGATCTCGGCGGTGGCAGGGCCCCCGTACTGCTCGGAGCAGATCTGCCGCTTGGAGACGGGCGCGAAGGGATCCTTCCCCTCCTGGGCGAGCCGGTCCAGCTTCGCGCAGGCCTGCTCCGCGGAGGGATGGTCGCCGCCCGCGGGGCCGCATTCGAGTTGGTACTTGCGGTCCATCTGCCGGTTGCCGGTGTTGGACATGGTGATCGTCAGGCGGTCGGGCGTCGAGAGCAGCCGGCCCAGGGGCTCGGGCAGCGGGGGCAGTGGCCCGGCGGCCGCGGCGGCCAGGGCGGAGGTGACGGCGAAAGCGGCGAGACGCAGCATGAGGCACTCCAGGTCGTCCGTACGTCGTACGCCTGACCAACGACGTGGGTCCGCCGACGTTGCGTGCCGAGGGGGGTTTAAGGCTTTGCCCTCCGCCCGCCCCTCCTAGTACCGTGGGAGCGGATTGGTGAGGGGCCCTGCGCCTGTGTCATCATCTGCACGCACCTTCGTACGCGAGGGTGTGCTGGAGGCGTCGCCTAGTCCGGTCTATGGCGCCGCACTGCTAATGCGGTTTGGGGCTTACACCCCATCGAGGGTTCAAATCCCTCCGCCTCCGCACTTCACGAAGCCCCGGTCCATGCGGACCGGGGCTTCGGTGCGTTCGGGCGCCCGCTTCGTCCGTTCCGACGTCTGTGCGACCTCCGAAGCGTCCCGAACGTCGCAGGGGTGGCCGCGCGCGGGTTCGCCCGGGGTTTCCCGGGCCCAACCGGATGATCTTCTTCCAGAGCGTTTCCGCAGGTCGGAAGTGGTTTGGCTAATGGATTTCGCGTCCCGGCGAGGTCCATGTATTGTTGTTCTCGCAAGGCCAACGGGGCGCAAAACCCCAGCAGCCAAGCACTCGTAGCTTAACGGATAGAGCATCTGACTACGGATCAGAAGGTTGCAGGTTCGAATCCTGCCGAGTGCACAGCAGGGCAAAGGCCCCCAGGAGAAATCCTGGGGGCCTTTGTCGTATGCCCTGGCGGAGTCGGGCGGCGCGGGTCTCCTCCTTTGTGGGGAGGCGTACCCCGTGGGTGGTCAGGGGTGAGATGGCTCTGGAGAGGGACGCGGGTTACGGGTCGGCTTCCGTACGGTTCTTGAAGATCGCTCGAATCGGAAACCGGAACACGGGGGGCTCTCATGGGACTGTTCGGAAACGCGCACAGTGTGGATCCGGGGTCGGCGCAGCGGGACTACGCGCGGCTGCTGGGGCAGGGCGAGCAGGTGCATGCCGCGTATCTGCTGATCCGGGACACCATCCTGTTCACCGACCGGCGGCTGGTGCTCATCGACAAGCAGGGGCTCACGGGGAAGAAGGTCGAGTACCACTCCGTGCCCTACCGGAGCATCACGCACTTCTCCGTGGAGACCGCCGGTCACTTCGATCTCGACGCAGAGCTCAAGATCTGGATATCCGGGAGCTCGGCGCCGATCGAGAAGACCTTCACCAAGGGTGTCGACATCTACGAGGTGCAGGCGATCCTGACGCAGTTCGTCGCCCGGTAGCCGAGCGCCGCGCCGGCTGCCCTGCTCACAGGTGATCAGGCGGCCTTCAGGGTCCAGGGTGTTGCCGTTGGGGTAGCGGCCGGTCTTGCGGGGTTCGTTCAGGATCTCGTACGAGGTGAGGTCGCCTGCACCTGACAGCATCCCCCCTGAGAGTGGATTGCCGAATTTTGTTCGGTTTGATGGTGGGATTGCAGGATCAGGTACCGTCTTCGCGAGGGCCGACGGGCCCATGGGAGGAAGATCGCGTGGACGACATCGACCGGGCGCTCGTCCTGCGCCTGCAGGAGGACGCCGGCCAGTCGTACGCCGCGCTCGGCGCGGCCGTGGGGCTCTCGGCGGGGGCGACCCACGAGCGGGTCCGCAAACTGCGCGAGCGCGGGGTGATCCGGCGGACCACCGTCGAGGTGGATCCGGCGGCCGTCGGCAGCGGGGTGCTCGCCTACGTGATGGTCGACTCCAACGCCTGGATGGGCGAGTCCGCCGCCGCGTTCGCGGCGATCCCCGAGATCCAGGAGGCGCACATCATCGCGGGCAGTGCGTCGGTGCTGGTCAAGGTGCGCACGGCCTCGACCGGGCAGTTGCAGGACGTCCTGCGGCGCCTCTACGCCATCGACGGGGTCAGCGGTACGCACGCCACCGTCGTCCTGGACACCTTCTTCGAGCGGCCGCTCCCGCTGTGAGCTGGTGGTGCACCGGAATCCGGTGGAACGACGGGCAGCCCGCCATCGGTTGGTACGGCGAGCGGCGCGGCGAGCGGGCGAGCCTGCTCACCTACGGGCAGCGGCTGGCGTTCGTCGCCCGGGGGGAGCGGCGCTGCCTCGGAGTGCGGCGGGCCGGGAAGCGGACGCCCTGCCCCACCGGCGCCGCCGTGCCCGGCCGCGCCGGGAACGCGCAGTGCCCCGAATGCGCGCGGCTCGACCGCTCGTTCTCCGTGGCCGCCGACACCAATGCCGCCGATCCGCGCACCTACCGGGTCTACCTGGCGTGGTTCGGGCCCGGGATGGTCAAGGTCGGCATCACCGCCGAGGAGCGCGGCCGGGCCCGGCTGCTGGAGCAGGGTGCCGTGGCCTGGGCCTGGCTGGGGCGCGGGCCGCTGATGGCCACCCGGCGCACCGAGGAGCTGCTGCGGGCGGCGCTCGGGGTGCCCGACCGGATCGCGTACGCCCGTAAGCGCGCCGTACGGGCACACCTGCCGGCTGCGCCGGAACGGGCCCGGCAGGTCGCCGAGCTGCACGCACGGGCCGCCGCGCTGACCGGCTGGCCGGACTCGCTGGAACGGGTGGGATGCGAAGTCGCCGACCACGCGGGAGAGTTCGGGCTCGAGGGGCTGCCGGATCCCGCCCGGGTGATCACCGAGATGGTTCCCGGCGGGGTGGTCGTGGGGCAGCTGGTGGGTGCGGCCGGTCCCGATCTGCACTTCGCGGGCGGGCTGGTGGTGGACACCCGCCTGCTGGCCGGGTGGGAGCTCGTGGCCCCGGTGGACGAGGCCGCCGTGACCTCGGTGCCGGTGGCGGAGATCCCGTCTGCCGCGATGCACCCTCCGGCCGAGCAGGACGGGCTGTTCTGAGGAGTGCCGCCGCTTGGCGGGCCTGGCCGGGCATGGTCAAAAGTTGGATCCCTTTGGCCTGCCGGGGCTGATTCCGATGGACATGCCGGGGCGCGCCGCACAGGGTGGTGGGCATGAGCATTCAGCCCGTACCGGCCTTCGAACCGCCCTACCTGATGGCCGTTTTCAGCAATGTCCGCACCGACGACGACAGCGGTTACCCGCAGACCCTGGCACGGATGAACGAGATCGTCTCGGCGAACCCGGGCTTCCTCGGCTACGAGTCCGCGCGTAACCCGGGAGGCCTCGGGATCACCGTCGCCTACTTCCGCGACCACGAGTCCCTCAGGGCATGGCGGGAGGACCTGGAGCACCAGGCCGCCATCAAGCAGGGCCGCGAGGGCTGGTACGAGAGCTACACCCTGCACGTCGCGACCGTCGAGCGGAGCCACGGCTTTGCCCGCAACGGCTGAGGTGGTCCGCGTCTTCCGGGAGCGGCTCGGGCTGCCCGGACTGGTCGACGTACACACGCACTTCATGCCCGAGCGGGTCCTGGACAAGGTGTGGGACTACTTCGACGCGGTCGGTCCGCTGACCGGGGTCGCGTGGCCCATCACCTACCGGCACGAGGAGGAGCAGCGCGTCGCGCTCCTGCGGGAGTTCGGGGTCCGGGCCTTCACCGCCATGCTCTATCCGCACAAGCCGGCGATGGCGGCGTGGCTCAACGCCTGGTCCGCCGATTTCGCCGCCCGGACCGCCGACTGCCTGCACACGGCGACCTTCTTCCCGGAGGAGGGCGTGACCGCGTACGTGCGCCAGGCCCTCGACGCCGGGGCCCGGGTCTTCAAGGCACACCTCCAGGTCGGGGGCTACGACCCGAACGACGACCGGCTCGACCCCGTCTGGGGGCTGCTCGCCGAGGCCGGCGTCCCGACCGTGATCCACTGCGGCTCCGGTCCCGCCCCGGGCAAGCACACCGGGCCCGAGCCGATCGCCCGGCTGCTGGCCCGCCACCCGCGGCTGCCGCTGATCGTGGCCCACATGGGCATGCCCGAGTACGCCGACTTCCTGGACCTCGCCGACCGGTACTCCGAGGTGCGCCTCGACACCACCATGGCCTTCACCGACTTCTCCGAGCGGCTGAGCGGCTTCCCGCAGAGCGACCTCGGGCGGCTCGCCGACCTCGGCGACCGGATCCTGCTCGGCACCGACTTCCCGAACATCCCCTACCCCTACGAGCACCAGCTCGCCGCCCTCGAACGGCTCGGCCTGGGTGATGACTGGCTGCGGGCCGTCTGCCACGACAACGGCGCCCGGCTGTTCCGGCTCGACGGCTGAGTCCTGCCGCAGCGGCACGGCTGAGCCCTGCCGCAGCGGGCTCCTTCCGTTTCTCAGGAAATTCACAGGAAGGGACAAGAACGCTCTCAGGGGCGCCGGACAGCGTGGATGCATGACTGCGACGACCACCACCCACGCGTCCACGTCCACCAGCAACCCCACGGCCCTGGTGCGGCCCGACGGCGGGCCATGCCGGGTCCTCGTCGTCGACGACGAGGCCTCGCTCTCCGAGCTGCTGTCCATGGCCCTGCGCTACGAGGGCTGCGAGGTCCGCAGCGCCGGTGACGGGGCCGGTGCGGTACGGGCGGCCCGGGAGTTCCGGCCCGACGTCGTGGTCCTCGACATCATGCTCCCCGACATGGACGGGCTCGCCGTCCTGGGGCAGCTGCGCCGGGAGCTCCCGCAGGTCCCGGTGCTCTTCCTGACCGCCAAGGACTCCGTGGAAGACCGCATCGCGGGTCTGACGGCGGGCGGCGACGACTACGTCACCAAGCCGTTCAGCCTGGAGGAGGTCGTGGCCCGGCTGCGCGGCCTGGTCCGGCGTTCGGGCGCGGCGCAGGCGGCGCGCGGCGGCTCGGTGCTCGCCGTCGGCGATCTGCGGCTCGACGAGGACAGCCACGAGGTGGTCCGCGCCGGGCGGGAGATCCACCTGACCGCCACCGAGTTCGAGCTGCTGCGCTACCTGATGCGCAACCCGCGCCGGGTGCTCAGCAAGGCGCAGATCCTGGACCGGGTGTGGTCCTACGACTTCGGCGGCCAGGCCAATGTGGTCGAGCTGTACATCTCCTACTTGCGGCGGAAGCTGGAGAGCGGGCCGGGAATGGCGCCGCTGATCCACACCCGGCGCGGCGCCGGCTACCTGATCAAGCCGGCCGAATAGTGGCCCGTCGCACGAACCGGCGACCGCGTGCCCGTCGGCCCTGGTCGCTGCGGACCCGGCTGGTCGTCTCGGCGGTGGCACTGATCGCCGTGGTGGGCGCGGCCATCGGGTCCGTCACCACCCTCGCCCTGCGCTCGTACCTGGTCGACAAGCTCGACGAGCAGCTGCGGATCTCGGTCGACATGGCTGCCTCGCCGCTGGGAATGCAGAAGGCGCTCAGGGAGGGGAAGTCCGTCCTCGGCTCCCCGGGCACCCCGCTGGGCGCCGTCGGATTCCGCATGGACTCCGACGGCAAGGTGTTCGGGGCCGACCGCAGCGTGCGCGCCGAAGACCCCGAGCACGGCAACCAGCAGCCCCTCACCGAGGCCCAGACAGCCGTCCTCGCCAAGGCCCCTCGCGCGGCCGGGCCGGGCAGGGCCGAAGCGGTCAACCTGAGCCTTCCGGGGCTCGGGGCGTACCGGGTGCTGTCCGCGCCCGACGGAAGCGTCGTCCTCGGCTTCCCGCTGCACGAGGTCGACTCCACCGTGCGCACCCTGATCGCGGTGGAGGTCTGCGTCACCCTGGCGGGGCTGATCGCGGCCTCCCTCGCCGGGCAGGCCCTGGTCGGGGTCGCCCTGCGGCCGCTGCGCCGGGTCGCCGCCACCGCCACCCGGGTCTCCGAACTGCCCCTGCACAAGGGCGAACCCGCTCTCCACGAGCGGGTTCCGGATGCCGAGGCCGACCCCCGCACCGAAGTGGGCCAGGTCGGCGCGGCCATCAACCGGATGCTGGGCCATGTCTCCGCCGCCCTCACGGCCCGCCAGCAGAGCGAGACGCGGGTCCGGCAGTTCGTCGCCGACGCCAGCCACGAACTGCGCACCCCGCTGGCCTCCATCCGCGGCTACGCCGAACTGACCCGCCGGGGACGGGAGGAGCCGGGCCCCGACACCCGGCACGCGCTGGGCCGGATCGAGTCCGAGGCCACCCGTATGACCGGGCTGGTCGAGGACCTGCTGCTGCTGGCCCGGCTCGACGCGGGCCGCCCGCTCACCGCCGGGGACACGGACACCGACACCGACCTGGCCCCCCTCGTCATCGACGCCGTCAGCGATGCCCGGGCCGCCGGACCCGAGCACCACTGGCGGCTTTGCCTGCCCGACGAGCCCGCGCCCGTCCGCGGCGACCCGGCCCGCATCCAGCAGGTCCTGGTCAACCTCCTCGCCAACGCCCGCACCCACACCCCGCCCGGCACCACGGTCACCGCGCGTGTTTCACGTGAAACACGCGTCGTCCGGCTGCGGATCGAGGACGACGGGCCCGGCATCCCGCCCGCCCTGCTCCCCCACGTCTTCGAGCGCTTCGCCCGCGGCGACGCCTCCCGCTCCCGGGCGGCGGGCTCCACCGGCCTGGGACTCGCCATCGTCCAGGCCGTCGTCACCGCGCACGGCGGCCGGGTCGGCGTACGGAGCGAGCCCGGGCGGACCTGCTTCGAGGTCCTGCTGCCGCGCGCCCAGTCCGAGGGCCGGGTGCCCGTCGACTCGCAGCAGGACCCGCGGCCGGACCCGAAGCCGGACCCGCGGCCGGACCCGAAGCCGGACGTGCAGCCGGACCCGCAGCCGGATTCAAAGACGGGCCACAGGCTCACCACACAGAGGTGACAGGCCGCCCGGCGAGTGTCGGACCATGCGAACCGACACCTCTCCCGGGGCCCTTCCGGCACGGGCGCCCCTCGCGCCCGTGCCCGGCGAGCCCGTCCTCGACGTGGTGATCCCGGTCTTCAACGAGGAGAAGGACCTCGGCCCGTGCGTGCGCCGACTGCACGAGCACCTGAGCCGGACCTTCCCCTACCCCTTCCGGATCACGGTCGCCGACAACGCGAGCACCGACCGCACCCCCGAGGTCGCGGCCGGGCTGGCCGCCGCACTGGACTGCGTACGCAGCACCCGGCTGGAGGAGAAGGGCCGGGGCAGGGCCCTGCGCACCGTCTGGTCCGGTTCCGACGCGCCGGTCCTCGCGTACATGGACGTGGACCTCTCCACCGACCTGAACGCCCTGCTGCCGCTGGTCGCCCCGCTGATCTCCGGCCATTCCGACCTCGCCATCGGCACCCGCCTCGCCCGCTCCTCCCGGGTGGTGCGGGGAGCGAAGCGGGAGTTCGTCTCCCGCGCCTACAACCTCCTGCTGCGCTCCTCCCTCGCCGCCCGCTTCAGCGACGCCCAGTGCGGGTTCAAGGCCATCCGGCGGGAGGTCGCCGAGCGGCTGCTGCCGCTGGTGGAGGACTCCGGCTGGTTCTTCGACACCGAGCTGCTCGTGCTCGCCGAGCGCGCCGGGCTGCGGATCCACGAGGTGCCGGTCGACTGGGTCGACGACCCCGATTCCACCGTTCACATCGTCCGGACCGCCACCGAGGACCTCAAGGGCGTCTGGCGGGTGGGCCGGGCCCTGGCCGTCGGCGCGCTCCCGCTCGACCGGCTCGCCCGCCCCTTCGGCGACGACCCGCGCGACCGCGCCGCCCTGCCCGGGGTGGACCGCGGGCTGGCCCGCCAGCTCCTCGGCTTCTGTGCCGTCGGAGCCCTGTCGACCCTGCTGTACCTGCTGCTGTACTCCGCCTTCCGCGCCGGGACCGGCCCGCAGATCGCCAACGGCGCCGCCCTGCTGCTCTCCGCCGTCGCCAACACCGCCGCCAACCGCCGGCTCACCTTCGGCGTGCGCGGCCGGGACCGGGCCGTGCGCCACCAGGCCCAGGGGCTGGTGGTGTTCGCCATCGGACTGGCCCTGACCAGCGGTTCCCTCGCCGCCCTCGGGGCGGCCGCGGCCCACCCCGCGCACAGCACCGAACTGGCCGTACTGATCACGGCCAACCTCGCCGCCACCGTGCTGCGGTTCCTGCTCTTCCGCGCCTGGGTCTTTCCCGACCGGCGCGGCCCCGAGTTCCCTACGCCCAAGGACAGTCGATGACCACGGCAGCACTTCCGCTCTTCCCGGCCGCCGAGGCCCGGGCCCGAACCGGCCGGCCCCGCTGGGAACGGCCCGCGTTCACCGGGCTCCTGATCGCCACGGCCCTCCTGCTGCTGTGGGACCTGGGCTCCTCCGGCTACGCGAACTCCTTCTACTCCGCCGCCGTGCAGGCGGGCAGTGAGAGCTGGAAGGCCTTCTTCTTCGGCTCCTCGGACGCCGGGAACTCCATCACCGTCGACAAGCCCCCGGCCGCCCTGTGGCCGATGATGCTGTCGGTCCGGCTGTTCGGGCTCGGCTCCTGGCAGGTCCTCGTCCCGCAGGCCCTGATGGGCGTCGCGACGACCGCCGTGCTGTACGCCTCCGTACGACGCCAGTTCGGGCCGGGGGCCGCGCTGCTGAGCGGGGCCGCCTTCGCGCTCACGCCCGTCGCCGCGCTCATGTTCCGCTTCAACAACCCCGACGCACTGCTGACCCTGCTGCTCACGGTCACCGTGTACTGCGTCCTGCGCGCCCTCGACGGGGCGCGTACGAAGTGGCTGCTCTGGGCCGGTGTCGCGGTCGGGTTCGCCTTCCTCACCAAGACCCTGCAGGCCTTCGTCATCCTGCCGCCGCTCGCCGTGCTGTACGCCGTCTGCGCGCCCACCCCGCTGCGCAGGCGCCTGGGCCAGCTGCTGCTGGCCGGGCTCGCGATGGTGGTGGCCGGCGGCTGGTGGGTGGCCATCGTGGAACTGTGGCCCGCCTCCTCCCGCCCGTACATCGGCGGCTCGCAGAACAACTCCTTCCTGGAACTGACCCTCGGCTACAACGGGCTGGGGCGGATCAACGGCAACGAGACGGGCAGCGTCGGCGGCGGCGGACGAGCCGGTGGCGGCGGCGGAGGCGGCGGCTGGGGTGAGACGGGCATCGACCGGCTGTTCTCGGCCAATATCGGCGGTCAGATCTCCTGGCTGATGCCCGCGGCCCTGGTGCTGCTCGTGGCCGGGCTGGTCGTCACCTGGCGGGCCCGCCGGGCCACCGACTCGCTGGAGGGCATGGCCCGTGCGGCGTTCCTGGCCTGGGGCGGTTCGATGCTGATCACCGCGCTCGTCTTCAGCTACATGCAGGGCATCTTCCACGAGTACTACACCGTGGCGCTGGCGCCGTTCGTGGCCGCGCTGATCGGCATGGGCGTCGCCGTGCTGTGGGAGGAGCGGGGCACCCGGGCCGCGCTCCTCACCCTGTCCGGCACGCTCGCCCTGACCGCCGTCTGGTCGTACGTGCTTCTCGGCCGTGCCACCGGCTATCTGCCGTGGCTGCGCTGGGCGGTGCTGGTGGGCGGGCTGCTCGCAGCGGCCGCGCTGCCGTTCGCCGCGCGGGCCGGGCGCCGGGTGCTGCTGGCCATAGCGGCGCTGGGGCTGGGCGCGGCGCTGGCGGGACCTCTCGCGTACTGCCTGACCACCGTGAGCACCGGGCACACCGGCTCCATCGTGACGGCGGGGCCCGCGGTGGCGGGCGGCCGGGGCGGACCCGGCGGCATGATGCGCGGTGCGGGCGGGGCCGGCGAGATGCCCCAGGGCGTCCCCGGTGGTGCGGGCCAGGGCGGCGCCCCACATGGCGGCAACAACCCGCCGCAGGGCGGCATGCCGGGGGCCAGGCGCCCCAGGCGGGTCAGAACGGCGGCCCGGGCGGTGCGGGCGGTCAGGCCGGGCGCGGCCTCGAGCGCGCCGGCGGCGGCCAGGGTGGACCCGGCGGCCTGCTCGGCGGTACCCAGGTCAGCGCCGAGGCCAAGGCGGCCCTGAGCGCCGACGCCGACCGGTACACCTGGGCGGCGGCGGCCATCGGCTCGCAGAACGCGGCGAGTTACCAGCTGGCCACCGGTGCGCCGGTGATGGCGATCGGCGGCTTCAACGGCAGCGACCCCTCGCCGACCCTGGAGCAGTTCAAGCAGTACGTGCGGGACGGGAAGATCCACTGGTTCATCGCCCAGGGCAGCACCGGGGGAGCCACTGGCGGCGGCCCCGGCGAAGCAGCCGGAGGCATGCGCCAGGGCGGCCCGGGCGGAGCCACCGGCACCGCCATCGAGACCTGGATCAAGGCCACCTTCAAGGCCGGCACGGTCGGCGGAGCCACCTTCTACGACCTGACGGCTCCCACGTCCTGATCCGGCCCGACAGGCGCCACACCCCCTAGCATCAAGAGGGCGGACCGGGCATTCCGGGCTGATCCACCTGGCGTGAGGAGGGTGCCTCCATGGTGATCGCGGCCGATTCCGGTGATCCGCTACCGGTCGAGTCCAGCGTGTGGCTGACCGCCAGGCCCGCCGCACCCGCCAGACGCCGCAGCGAGGCGCCCTCCGGGCTCGACCGGGAGCGGATCACCGCCGCCACCGTGCGGCTGCTCGACTCCGAGGGGCTGGCCCGGTTCTCGATGCGGCGGCTCGCCGCCGGGCTCGGGGTCACCGCGATGTCCCTGTACTGGTACGTGGACACCAAGCACGAGCTGCTCGAACTCGCCCTGGACCGTGCGCTCGGCGAGCTGGCCCTGTCGGCCGGGCCCGCCCCTGAGGGCTGGCCCGGCCGGCTGCGGTCGCTGGCCCGGGGCTACCGCCGGCTTCTGACGGACCACCCCTGGGTGGCCCCGCTCACCGCGGCCTATCCGAACATCGGCCCGCACGCCCGGGCCTTCGACGCCGCCCTCCAGCGGCTGTTGGACGCCACGGGCCTCGCGGACTCCGCCCGGACCGGCGCCCACCTGGCCGTCTCGCAGTTCCTGCACGGCTGCGGGGGCGCGGCCCGGCGGGCGCCCGAGGGCGACTTCTGCCTCGCGCTCGACGTCCTGATCGCAGGCATCGAGGCCAAGGCCACCCCGTAGGTGTCTTGGCACTCAGGCCTTGGCCGCTACCTCCGCGGGGGCGGCGGCCGCCTCGGCGGAACCGGCCGCCGGAGCGTGGGCCTCGGGCTTCGACTTCAGCGCGACCTCCTTGATGAACAGGCAGAGCAGCAGCGCGAGCAGCGCGGTGGGCGCCGCGTAGAGGAAGACATCGCCCACGCCGTGCCCGTACGCCGACTCGATGACCGTACGGATGGGAGCCGGCAGCTTGTCGAGGTCCGGGATGGCGCCGCCGCCCGTGCCGCCGTGGCCGAGCGCCGCGGCCTTCGGGCCGAGCGCGGCCAGGCCGTCCTTCACGTACCCGGTGACCTGGTGCGCCATCAGCGCGCCGAGCGCCGAGACGCCCATGGCGCCGCCGAGCGAGCGGAAGAAGGTGACGACCGAGCTGGCCGCGCCCAGGTCCTCGGGGGCCACCTGGTTCTGGGTGGCGAGGACCAGGTTCTGCATCATCATGCCGAGGCCGAGGCCGGTGAGCGCCATGTAGATCGCGATGTGCCAGTACGGGGTGTCGTACCGCAGGGTGCCCAGCAGCCCCAGACCGGCGGTCAGCAGGACGCCTCCGACGACGAGCCAGGCCTTCCACTTACCCGTCTTGGTGATCACCTGACCGGAAACGGTGGAGGAGACGAAGAGCCCGCCGATCATCGGAATCGTGAGGATTCCGGACATCGTGGGGGACTCGCCACGGGCCAGCTGGAAGAACTGGCTGAAAAACACCGTGCCCGAGAACATCGCGACACCGACGAACAGCGAGGCCGCCGAGGCGAGGGTGATGGTCTTGTTGCGGAACAGCCGCAGCGGGATGATCGGGTCGCTCGCGCGGGACTCCACGAGGACGAAGAGCAGGCCGAGCGCCACCGCGCCGCCGGTCATCGCCCAGGTCTGCCACGAGATCCACTCGTACGAGTCGCCGGCCTGCGTGACCCAGATCAGCAGCAGCGAGACGGCCCCGCTGATCAGGAAGGCGCCCAGCCAGTCGACCTTGACCTCGCGGCGTACGACCGGCAGGTGCAGGGTGCGCTGGAGCACGATCAGGGCGATGATCGCGAAGGGCACGCCGACGTAGAAGCACCAGCGCCAGCCCAGCCACTCGGTGTCGGTGATGACACCGCCCAGCAGCGGACCGCCGACGGTGGCGACGGCGAAGACCGCGCCGAGGTAGCCGCTGTACCGGCCGCGCTCGCGCGGGGAGATCATCGCGGCCATCACGATCTGCGCGAGGGCGGACAGGCCGCCGACGCCGATGCCCTGGACCACGCGGCAGGCGATCAGGGTGCCGGTGTTCTGGGACATGCCCGCGACCACGGAGCCGAGGACGTAGATCACGAGGGAGATCTGGACCAGCAGCTTCTTGCTGAAGAGGTCGGACAGCTTGCCCCACAGCGGGGTGGCCGCGGTCATCGACAGCAGGGCAGCGGTGACCACCCAGGTGTACGAGGACTGCGTGCCGCCGAGGTCGCTGATGATCTGGGGCAGGGCGTTGGAGACGATCGTGGAGGACAGGATCGCCACGAACATGCCGAGCATCAGCCCGGAGAGGGCCTTCATGATCTGCGGGTGGGTCATGGTCATGGTCGTGGCCGTCGCCACGGGCGCGGTCGCGGGCGGGGTCACGGACGGGGGCGGGTTGTCGTTCGTCGTCTCCGACTGAACCATGTCTTTCCTTTGGCTAGAAGCTCGATCGGAGTCGGGCCAGCAGGGTGTTGAGTGCGTCGATGTCCTGGGCGGACCACGTGGCCAGCGCTCTTTCCAGCGCGGCCGTGTAGCGGGCGCCGAGCTCGGCGAGGAGCGCCCGCCCGGCCGGGGTGAGCCGCAGGATCCGGCAGCGGCCGTCCCCCGGGTCGGCCTCGCGGTCGATCCAGCCGCGCTCGGCCACGTGGGTGACGTGGCGGCTGGTCACCGAGATGTCGACGGCCATGAGCTCGGCCAGCCGGCTCAGCCGCATCTCTCCGTGCCGGTCGAGCACGGTGAGGACGGCGGCGGCGCCGGGCGGGCAGTCCGGGGGCAGGCTGCGGGCGAGGTCGCGCTTGACCGCGCCGATCCCGGTGAGCTGGCGGGCCAGCTCCTCGTACCGCGTGATCTCCGCCGTCTGCGTGCCCACCGGACAGCCCCCCATCTTGTTGCTTAGAGCAACCATAGAAGCGGATGGTTGCTACAGGCAAACGAATCCGGGGGGTGGGGCGGTAAAAGAATCGGAAAACCGGCTAGGGTCCTGCCCCATGGCTGCGAACCACAACTCACAGGGCCCCGAGGGCAACTACGACCCCGCGGGCAGCACCCAGATGTTCCGAGCGTTCGTCGAGGAGGCCGCACCGGCCCGGCAGACCCCCACCCGTCGCCAGCGCCGCGAGGAGGAGCAGCAGGCCGCAGGCCCGAAGAAGGGCATGTGGCTGGGGCTGGCCGTCGCGCTGGTGCTGGTGATCGGCGCGGCCGCCTGGGTCGTCCTGCACTGATCCCGCGGACCCGGACCCGGACCCGGACCGCGGACCCGGACCCCGCCAGGTCCCGGGTCCGGTTCCGGTTCCGGCCTCAGTTCCAGGTGGCCGTGACCTGCCGGGTCTCCACGTGCATGCCCAGTGGCACCCGCCACGCCTCCACGCACACCGTGTAGGTCTGCGTCTTCGCGGCCCCGCCCGCGATGGGTGCGGGCAGCGGCTGGGCGGTGGTGATCGTGGCCCAGTCGATGCCGAGGGCGCCGATGATGTGCGTCGCGAAGCCGACCGTGCCCGAACGGGCCGCGGCGGTCCCGGTGTTGGTGAAGGTGACGGTGACCCGCTCGCACCAGCGGTCGTCCGCGGCCGCCCTGACGGGGGTGGACAGCGTCAGCTTCGCCGGAGTGGCCGGCGGCGCCGGGGGCGTGGTGCCGGGCTTGGCGGGCGGGCTCGACGGCGTGTTCGGCGTGCCGGGGCTGCCGGGTGTGCCAGGGCTGCCCGGTGTGCCGGGTGCGGTGGTGGGCGGGCCGGCTCCGGGTGCGGTGCCCGGGGCGCGTACGGAGCCGCCGGGTCCGGTGGTCGTGCCTCCGCCCGGGGCGGAGCCGCCGGGCACCTGGGACCCAGGCGTACTGGCCGACGTACTGGACGACACGGAGGAGCCGCCCGCCGCGGACGGGCCGCCGAGCGGCTGGAACTCCACCTGGCCCTGCGGCGCCACGTTCTCCCCCGCGCCCCGTTCGGGGCCCGGGGCCGCGGCGCCCACGGCGACGTAGCCGTCCCGTGCCGGGCCGCCGCAGCCGGTGAGGCCGGCGGCGGCCGTGCAGCACAGGGCGAGGAGGATGGCCGCGCGAGGTCCCTTTCGCATCGCGCCAGTTTTCCTGACGGTCCGTCAATTGGGAAGCCCGTGCGCCCGGATCACTCGCCGATGAGGCCTACGCGCAGCTGCGCGAGGGTGCGGGTGAGCAGCCGGGAGACGTGCATCTGGGAGATGCCGACCTCCTCGCCGATCTGCGACTGCGTCATGTTCGCGAAGAACCGCAGCATGATGATCTGCCGTTCCCGGGCCGGGAGTTTGGCGAGCAGAGGCTTCAGGGACTCGCGGTACTCGACACCCTCGAGCGCGGTGTCCTCGTAGCCGAGGCGGTCCGCGAGCGAGCCCTCGCCGCCCTCGTCCTCGGGGGAGGGCGAGTCGAGCGAGGAGGCGGTGTAGGCGTTGCCCACGGCGAGGCCGTCGACGACGTCCTCCTCCGAGACGCCCAGGACGGCGGCGAGCTCGGGGACGGTCGGCGAGCGGTCCAGCTTCTGGGCGAGCTCGTCGCTGGCCTTGGTCAGCGCGAGGCGCAGCTCCTGGAGGCGCCGCGGGACGCGGACGGACCAGGAGGTGTCCCTAAAGAATCGTTTGATCTCGCCCACGACGGTCGGCATCGCGAACGTCGGGAACTCCACTCCGCGTTCGCAGTCGAACCGGTCGATCGCCTTGATCAGGCCGATGGTGCCGACCTGGACGATGTCTTCCATCGGCTCGTTGCGGCTGCGGAAGCGCGCGGCGGCGTACCGGACCAGGGGCAGGTTCAGCTCGATCAGGGTGTCGCGTACGTACGCCCGGTCGGGGCTGTCCGCGTCCAGGGCGGCAAGGCGATGGAAGAGGGAGCGGGAGAGGGTGCGGGTGTCGATGGCTTCCGAGCGGTCAGACGCTGCCGGTGCTGCCGGCGTCGCGCTCTTGACGAGCGTGAGCACCTTGGAGCTGCCCTGGTCTACGGACATGCCACCCCCTTGAGGTCGCGGACGGTCGCGTACGGCGCGTCCGTCGGAGGAACGCAGCCTCCACCTGAATACCGGAGGCGGGGCTGCGGCAAACGCGGTTCAAGCAGAATGTCACATGTCGGCAACACGCTGTAGCGCCAAGTCGACATATATCTCCAGCGACAGACGAGGCCAGGGGGCGATCAGCCCGTTCTGTCGGGAAACGCGTGAATGATCTCCACTCGTTCCGGTTACGCCTCGATCCTGTTTGCGGATCGCAGTCGGGCGAAGCTCCGGGCGAGGAGTCGGGAGACGTGCATCTGGGAGACGCCGAGCTCGGCGCTGATCTGCGACTGCGTCAGATTGTTGTAGTACCGCAGGAGCAGGATCCTTTGTTCACGCTCGGGCAGCTGTACGAGGAGGTGGCGGACGAGGTCGCGGTGCTCGACCCCGGCCAGCTCCGGGTCCTCGTATCCGAGGCGGTCGAGGAGGCCGGGCATGCCGTCGCCCTCCTGGGCGGCCTCGAGCGAAGTTGCGTGATAACTCCGGCCGGCCTCGATGCAGGAGAGGACCTCGTCCTCGGTGATGCGCAGCCGCTCGGCGATCTCGGCGGTGGTCGGGGTGCGGCCGTGGAGGGTGGTGAGGTCCTCGGTGGCGGCGTTGACCTGCACCCACAGCTCGTGGAGGCGGCGGGGCACGTGGACGGTGCGGACGTTGTCGCGGAAGTAGCGCTTGATCTCGCCCACGACGGTCGGCATCGCGAAGGTCGGGAACTGTACCCCGCGGTCCGGATCGAACCGGTCGATGGCGTTGATCAGTCCGATGGTGCCGACCTGGACCACGTCCTCCATCGGCTCGTTGCGGCTGCGGAAGCGGGCGGCCGCGTAACGGACGAGCGGGAGGTTGGCCTCGATGAGGGCCCCGCGCACCCTGGTGTGCTCGCTGGTGCCCGGCTGCAGCCCCTTCAGCTGCCCGAAGAGGACCTGGGTCAGGGCCCGGGTGTCCGCGCCCCTGCTCGGGGGTCTCGGGGGCGTGGGCGGGGCCGGGGGCTCCTCGGGGGAGGGCTCCTGTCGCGGCTCCTGTCGGGGCTCCTGCTGGGGCGGCACCTGGGAGTCCTGCTGAGGGTCCTGCTGGGGTGGCACCTGAGGCGCTGTACTGGCCGGCACGGTCACGCCACCCCTTCAGTCAACTCATCCGTCAAAAGCGGTCATAGCATCACAAGAGATGTGCACTGTGTGCAAGCACCGTATATCACCGTGTTGAGGGCAAGTTGGGCATATTGGGGCATTGCGCCCAGTGGTGGGTATGCAAAAAACCCCCCACCCGTCGGAGTGGGGGGCCGGAGAATCCGGAAGCCGCTTCAGCGTACGGGTTCAGCGCACCAGTTCGGTCATGAACTCGCCGATGCCGGAGGCCGCATCCGATATGCCTTGGAAGCCAATTCCCACCATCTCGGCCGCACGCTTGGGCTGGGTGATGATCACGAAGAGCACGAAGACCGTGAGGGCGCCCGTGATGAGCTTCTTGGTGTCCATGAGCGGTGACGGCCTCCCCAACCGGTACTGCAAAGTCGGGTGAGTCTAACCGGTCATGTTTGGACACTCACCTTTCCTTTAAGGACCAATGACCCCGTACTCCGGGTCCTTTGCCGGTGCGTCCGCGGTTGCGGGGGGCGCAGGATTGGTGTGAGCCCACCGGTTCTGGCAGGAAATCGGCGGGTGAGGGACAGGACCTCACTGCGGGGTCCGAGCCGCAAGCTTCCCCCTGACTGCGGCTCGGGCTGGCAGGTTCCGTCCTCATCGGGGGAAGTGGCTTGTCCCCCCGATGCCACTTCCCCCGTCCACACGTGGAAGGTCCCGACCCCGGTCGGGGCCTTCTTCGCGTTCTCCCGCTCGCGGTACCGCTACTCGAGACCGCCGAGCAGGTCCACCGCGGGCTGTACGGGGGCGGTCAGCTGCTGCGTCTGGTTCACCACTTCCATCAGCTGGTTGAGCTGGTTCGCGCCCTCGGCGACCTTTGCGCCGATCTCCTGGACGGAGGCGGGCTGGGCCCCCGCGGGCATGCCCGGGGCGGTCGGGAGGTCCGGGAGGGTGAGGGGGGCCAGCGGTGCGGCGGAGGCGGCGGGTGCGGCGAGGCCCGCGGCGGCCCCCGCGAGGGCGAAGGCGGCGAGCATGCGCTGGGTCTTGGTCATGCCGTGACAACGGCCGAGGGGGCGGGCGGTCACGCGGGCGTCATCCGTAGGGACGTGCGGGTGGAACGCCGAGAGCCCCGACCCTTGCGGGGCGGGGCTCTCGATCGGAGCGGTAGTGGAGGGATTTGAACCCCCGATGGGTTGCCCCATACTCGCTTTCGAGGCGAGCTCCTTCGGCCACTCGGACACACTACCGAGATGGATCCTAGCCTAAGGAGCCGCATTCTTTGAAATCGGAATCCGCCGGGCCGGTCAGCGGGGCCCGTCGGCCGGTCGGGTCAGCCGGTCGGGTCACCGGTCGCGGAAGAAGTCCGTCAGCAGCTCGGCGCACTCCGCGGCGAGGACGCCGCGGATCACCTCGGGCCGGTGGTTGAGACGGCGGTCCCGTACGAGGTCCCAGAGCGAGCCGGCCGCGCCCGCCTTCTCGTCGTCCGCGCCGTAGACGACCCGGGCGACGCGCGACTGCACGAGCGCGCCCGCGCACATCACGCACGGCTCCAGGGTCACCACCAGGGTGCACCCCGGAAGCCGCCATTCCCCGACTGCGGCCGCGGCCCGGCGCAGCGCGACCACCTCGGCGTGCGCCGTGGGGTCGCCGGTCGCCTCGCGCTCGTTGTACCCGGTGGCGAGGACCGTGCCGTCGGGGCCGAGCACGACGGCGCCGACCGGCACATCGCCGGCCGGCACCGCCCGGGCGGCCTCCTGGAGCGCCAGGCGCATGGAGTCCCGCCACGGGTCCCTTACGGGATCGGGGTCGTGCGTGTCATGCGTGTCGTGCGTGTGGTGCGTGTCGTGCGGAGGGAGCACTAGCGGACTGCCTCCAGGACCTCGGTGGCGCCGAGGGACTCGGCGATCT
Organism: Streptomyces sp. NBC_01546; assembly: GCF_045208355.1. Taxonomy (NCBI): domain Bacteria; kingdom Bacillati; phylum Actinomycetota; class Actinomycetes; order Kitasatosporales; family Streptomycetaceae; genus Streptomyces; species Streptomyces sp. NBC_01546. Next base: position 4,038,488 of record NZ_CP109379.1, on the reverse strand, counting down.
CCGAGAGAGCGTCCCCGTCCAGGGTCATCAGTTGTTTGTGGGTCACGCCGAGGTCGTCCAGCAACTGGGGGTCGCCGAGCGGGCCGGCCGGTACCGGCTCCGCGCCGGTCCCTCCCAGCTCGTCCTCGTCGTCGTCGGTCTCGTCGGCGAAGGCGGTGAGGGGTTCCTCCTCGCCGTCTTCGGTGCCGTCCAGGTCCAGCTCGTCGAGTTCGTCGTCCTCCTCGTCGCTGCCCAGCAGCTCTTTGGTCAGCATCGAGCCGTAGGAGCTGCGGGCGGCCGCGGAGGCGTTCGACACGAAGTACCGCGGGTCCTCCTCCCCGTCCACGCGGACGACGCCGAACCAGGCGTCCTCCTGCTCGATGAGGGCGACCACCGTGTCGTCGTCGACAGCGGCGGACCGGGCGAGATCGATCAGATCACTGAGGGACTCGACGTCGTCGAGTTCCATGTCGCTCGCTTCCCACCCGTCTTCGGTGCGCGCGAGCAGTGCGGCGAAATACACCGTGACTCTCCCACTGGTCTTAGGCGTGCCGGTTGGAGGTCCCCCCGGCCGGAGGATGGGGTCGAACGGCCGTGGTGCTCGCCGTACTGCCCCGCCCAATCGGCATCGTGGCAGAAACGGCGGCTTTGCGAGAGGTCTTCCGCGCTTGCGTCGTCCCGTGCCGTGCCCTGCCGGGGGCTGCGCGGGGTTGTGGCGCCGGGGCGTGTCGGGGTGGCGGGGCCGTGTCGCTTGCCCTGCGGGCCGCTCGTGTCGCAACGGTGCGGCGCCGTTGCCGGGGCTCCGCCCCGGACCCCGCGCCTCAAACTCCCCCAGACTCCGTCTGGGGGTACCCCCAGACGGGGCTGAAATTGCTACCAGCGGAACGTGCGCATGCGCATTTGCTGCCGCATGCGGGCGGCGCGGGCGCGGCGGGGCTGGACGCGGTCGCGCAGTTCGCGCGCCTCCATCAGGTCGCGCAGGAACTGCGCGCGGCGTGCTCGGCGCTGCGCCGCGGTCTCCGGCACCTCGTCGCTCGGCTGCGTGTCGGGCATCGGCCACCACCCCGGGCTGGTCGGTCATCCCCCTGCACCCACCTTCCCCCGGACGGGCCGTTTGATGCCACCCCATCGCAGGTCAGACCGGTCAGGCCGGGTCCGTGCCGTCGTCGGAGAGCGCCGGGACCACCGCCACCGGTCCGTGGGCGTGCTGGAGCACCGCGTGCGCCACCGAGCCGATCAGCAGCGACATGGCCTTGCGCCGCGGATGGTGGCGCCCCACCACGACCAGCGCCGCCGACCGGGAGGCCATGACCAGCCGGCCCGCCGCGTCCCCGGGCACGGCGGCCTGCATGACCGGGACGTCGGGGTGGCGGGTGCGGAACGGCGCCAGCCGCTCCGTCTGGGACCGCAGCATCTCCCGCTCGGCCGGTACGGCGTCCCCGTCGTCCGCCAGGCCCTCCGGCGGTATCACCGCGAAGGGGCTGTCGATCACCAGGGTCGGCGCGGGCGGAATGGCGTACGCGGACACCACCTGGACGGTGGTCCCCCGCACGGAGGCTTCCGCGAACGCGAAGGCCAGGACGTCGTCGGGGGTCTCCGCGGCGTGCAGCCCGAGCACCACCTTCCCGGCGGACTCCTCCTCCGAGGCGTCCGGCGCGTGCCGCTCCGCGTGCGGGACCACCACCACCGGGCACGGTGCGGTCGTGGCGACGGCGCGGCTGTTCGAGCCGAGCAGCAGGGTGGCGAAGCCGCCGCGCCCCCGGGAGCCCATCACCAGCATCAGGGCCCCCGCGCCGATCACCCGCAGGGCCTCGGGGACGGAGCCCTCCAGCGACTCGTACGTGATCCCCTCCGGCAGCTCGGGGCCGCCGCCCAGCAGGGCCCGGATGCGGTCGCTGACCGGGTCGGCGAACTCCTCCGGCTGTGAGGCGTCGTGCAGCGCGGCCCGGCGTCCCGCATACAACTGGGCGTGGTCGGGCAGTACATGGGCGATCAGCAGCCCCGTACCGTGCCGCAGCGCCGCGGCCCTGGCCCAGTCCAGGGCCCTGAGGCTGTGCTCGGATCCGTCGACGGCGGCGATCACCGGTGCGTTGCTCACCAGTCCAGCCTGGTGGGCTCCCGCGCGGGTCGCATCCCCAGACGGACGCGCAGGGGCCCCGTCAGCGCGTAGCCTTTTGGCTGCAGGTCGCGTCTCGCGGCCGTTTTTGCAGGTCGCAGGCCGAGTTTTGGAGGATGTTGTGCGTTTGCAGGTCGTCGATCACCCCTTGGTGGCGCACAAACTCACCACCCTGCGCGACAAGCGCACCGACTCCCCCACCTTCCGGCGGCTCGCCGACGAGCTGGTGACCCTGCTCGCGTACGAGGCCACCCGGGACGTGCGCACGGAGCAGGCCGACATCGAGACCCCGGTCGCCAAGACCACCGGCGTGAAGCTCTCGCACCCGCGCCCGCTGGTCGTGCCGATCCTGCGGGCCGGCCTCGGCATGCTCGACGGCATGGTGCGGCTCCTGCCGACCGCCGAGGTGGGTTTCCTGGGCATGGTCCGCAACGAGGAGACCCTGGAGGCCTCCACGTACGCGACGCGCATGCCGGAGGACCTCTCCGGGCGGCAGGTCTACGTCGTCGACCCGATGCTGGCCACCGGCGGCACGCTCGTCGCCGCGATCCGGGAGCTGATCAAGCGCGGCGCCGACGACGTCACGGCCGTGGTGCTGCTGGCCGCGCCCGAGGGCGTCGAGATCATGGAGCGCGAACTGGCGGGCACGCCGGTGACCGTGGTGACGGCCGCGGTGGACGAGCGGCTCAACGAGCACGGCTACATCGTTCCGGGCCTGGGCGACGCGGGCGACCGCATGTACGGCTCGGCCGAGTAGCCCTGGGCACCGGATCGGCGCATCAGCACTTCGTGGCGGGCGCGGGCGCGGGGTTGGCCAGCAGGGCCAGCGCCTTGTCCGCGTCCTCCTTCGTGCTCAGCTCCTTGAAGGCGTCGCCCAGGATCAGGTCGATGTCCGCGGTCTCGCGGGTGTCGGTCTGCTGGGTGGTGCCGGCGAGCTGGGTGCCCAGCACGCTGAAGGCGGCCTTGTCGGTGGCGGGGGAGCCCAGCAGTATCCCGGTGCCGGGGACCTTCTTGTCGAAGTCGGCGGGGGCGTTGCCGACGTTGCCGATGACGAAGCCGCGTTTCTTCAGCTCGTCGCCGACGGCCTTGGCGAGTCCCGCGCGCGGGGTCGCGTTGTAGACGTTGACGGTGATGTCGGCGGGCTGGGGCAGCACCACCGCGGGTTTCGGGGAGGCGGCCGAGGCGGCTTCGGGGCCGCCCTTGACGGCCGCTTCGGCCGCCTTCGTCGGACAGTCCTTGGCGCCCGCGGCCGTGTTCCGCTTCGGGCTGTCGCCCTGGAACACGTCGATGAGCTGCAAGGCCCCGTAGCCGAGCAGGGCCAGTGCGAGGACCGAGCCGAGCACGGCGAAGACGATCCGACGACGGCTCCGCTTACGACTCATACGAGGGTAGGCGGCTCCCGTGACGCGGTACTTTCCGCCCATGCCGGGGGGAGTGAGCATGCTCATGGGCGCAGCGTAGTGCCGCCCGGTGGCGATGCCTACTAAATGATCTGCTGATAGGTCAATGGTGACCCGAAAGGCGCAATCCACGCGAAGCGCCGCAGCCCGTGGACGGGCTGCGGCAGGGCAGGGCCGGGCGGCGCCGCGCGGGGTCGCCTGAGGGCTCAGTCCATCTCGAGGACGCGGGCGTGCAGCACCTGGCGCTGCTGCAGGGCAGCGCGCACGGCGCGGTGCAGCCCGTCCTCCAGGTAGAGGTCGCCCCGCCACTTGACGACGTGCGCGAAGAGGTCGCCGTAGAAGGTGGAGTCCTCGGCGAGCAGCGTTTCGAGGTCGAGCTGCCCCTTGGTCGTCACCAGCTGGTCGAGCCGGACCGGGCGCGGCGCGACATCCGCCCACTGCCGGGTGCTTTCCCGGCCGTGGTCGGGGTACGGCTTTCCGTTACCGATGCGCTTGAAGATCACACGGAAAGCCTACCGGGCCCGGCCCTGCGAGCGCAGCCTCGCCGCGTTGGTGCAAAAGTGGCGAAGGGCGCCAATTCGGGAGTGATTCATGAGCGAGAGCACCGACCCGGCCGTCGTGGCGGATCAGACGGGCCCGGCCGACAAGATCGCTGCCGGATACGCCTTCACCGGACCGGCGCTCGACCTGGGGGCCCTGCTGTGGGACGGCACCTGCCTGCCGGGCCACCAGATCCGCATCCCCCTGCCGATGCTGAACCGGCACGGGCTGGTCGCGGGCGCCACCGGCACCGGCAAGACCAAGACCCTCCAGCTCATCGCCGAGCAGCTGTCGGCCAACGGGGTCCCGGTCTTCCTCGCGGACATCAAGGGCGACGTCTCGGGGATCTGCGCCCCGGGTGCGCCGAACGAGAAGGTCGGGGAACGGGCCAAGGACGTGGCCCAGGAGTGGGAGGCCACCGGATACCCCAGCGAGTTCTACTCGCTCGGCGGCATCGGCCCCGGGATCCCGGTCCGCTCCACCGTCACCAGCTTCGGCCCGGTCCTGATGTCGAAGGTGCTCCAGCTCAACCAGACGCAGGAGCAGTCCCTCGGCCTGATCTTCCACTACGCCGACACCAAGGGCCTGGAGCTGATCGACCTCAAGGACCTGCGCGCGGTCGTCGCCTTCCTCGTCTCCGACAAGGGAAAGCCGGAGCTCAAGGGCATCGGCGGACTGTCCACGGTGACGGCCGGGGTGATCCTGCGGTCGCTGACCGCCTTCGAGCAGCAGGGGGCCGCGGAGTTCTTCGGTGAGCCGGAGTTCGACACCAGCGAGTTCCTGCGGACCGCCGCGGACGGCCGCGGCATGGTCTCCGTACTGGAACTCCCCGCGGTCCAGGACAAGCCGCAGCTCTTCTCCACCTTCCTGATGTGGCTGCTGGCCGACCTCTTCAACGACCTGCCGGAGGTCGGCGACCTGGAGCAGCCCAAGCTCGTCTTCTTCTTCGACGAGGCGCACCTGCTCTTCAACGGCGCCTCGAAGGCCTTCCTCGACTCCATCACCCAGACGGTGCGCCTCATCCGCTCCAAGGGCGTGGGCGTCTTCTTCGTGACGCAGACCCCCAAGGACGTACCGGGGGACGTGCTCGCCCAGCTCGGCAACCGCGTGCAGCACGCGCTGCGCGCCTTCACCCCCGACGACGCGAAGGCGCTGAAGGCGACCGTGAAGACCTTCCCCAACTCTCCGTACGACCTGGAGGAGCTGCTCACCCAGCTGGGTACGGGCGAGGCGGTCGTCACCGTGCTCAGTGAGAACGGCGCGCCGACCCCGGTCGCGGCGACCCGGCTGCGGGCCCCGCAGTCGCTGATGGGGCCGATCGAGCCGACGGCCCTGGACCAGGCGGTGAAGTCCTCGCTGCTCTGGTCGCGCTACGCGGAGCCGGTCGACCGCGAGTCGGCGTACGAGAAGATCAGCGCCGAGCAGGCCGCCGCCGAGGCGGAGGCGGAGGCCGCGGCGGCGGCCGCCGAGGCCGCGAAGCAGGCCAAGGAGGCCGAGAAGACGGCGCGCAGCGCGCCGAAGCCGGATCCCTCGCTGGCCGAACAGGTGGTGGGGAGCGGGCTGTTCCGCTCGCTGGCCCGGTCGATCGGGACGCAGGTGGGCCGGGAGATCTCGCGCTCGATCTTCGGGACGGCCCGCAAACGGCGGTGAGCCGAAGCCCCGTTCGAGGCGGAATCCAGCGAACCGGGTGACTGGAACCGGTCCGTCGCTGACAGACTCGGTGCATGCGGACCGAACTGACCGACACCACGTCCAGCAAGATCAACCGGGCGCTGCTCGAAGCCCGCCGGGCCATAGGAAGCCCCACCACGGGGCTGGTGCTGACCCTCATCGTCGTCACCGACGAGGAGAACGCCTACGACGCCGTGCGCGCGGCCTCCGAGGCCTCGCGCGAGCACCCCTGCCGCATCATCACGGTGATCAAGCGGACCTCGCGGGGCTCGCACAAGCTCCGCGCGACCCGGCTGGACGCCGAGCTGCGGGTCGGCTCGGACGCCGGGACCGGGGAGACCCTGCTGCTGCGCCTGCACGGGGAGCTGACCGAGCAGGCCGGCTCGGTCGTACTGCCGCTGCTGGTGCCGGACGCGCCCGTCGTGGCGTGGTGGCCGGCCGACGCCCCCGCCGACGTGGCGCGGGACTCCCTGGGCTCCCTCGCGCAGCGCCGGATCACGGACGCGGCCGCGGCCTTCGACCCGGTCGGCGTACTAGGCGAACGGGCCGCCGCGTACCGGCCCGGGGACACCGACCTGGCCTGGACCCGGCTGACGCCGTGGCGGGCCCTGCTGGCGGCCGCCCTGGACCAGAAGCCGCTGCCGGTGACCGGCGCGGCGGTGGAGAGCGAGCCCGGCAACGCGAGCGCCGAACTGCTCGCGCGCTGGCTGGAGGACCGGCTCGGCGTGCCGGTGGACCGGGTGGCGGGCGAGGGCCCGGTGATCACCCGGGTCAGCCTGCGCACCACGGGCGGCGAGATGCGGGTGGACCGGCCCGCGGGCGCGCTGGCCACGCTGATCCTGCCGGGGAGCCCCGACCGCAGCGTTGCCCTGAAGATCCGCAGCGGCGCCGAACTGATCGCGGAGGAACTGCGCCGCCTCGACGCGGACGTGATCTACGGCTCCGCGCTGCGGCGGCGGCCGCTCCAGGCGGCGCTCTCCGCGTAGTGGTTGTCGTACGTGGGGGAGCTGTCCTTGATGTCCTGCACGGTGGCCTCGCCCGCGTTGACCCGGCCGAGGAGACGGTAGTAGTCGAAGCGGCCCATGCCGGGGGTGAAGCCGACGAACACGCTGGCCGTGTGGCCGGCGGCGGGGGCGAAGGCGTGCTTGACGCCCGGCGGGATCGCGATGAAGTCGCCGGCGTCGAGGGTCTGGACCTCGTCCCCGACCAGGATGTCGAGCCGGCCGGCGGTGACGTGGAAGAACTCGGTGGCCTTGGTGTGGAAGTGCACCGGGGCACCGGCCGCGCCCTCGTCGAACGTGGCGGTGTTGCAGGTGAGTTCGGCGGTGTCCGTGAGCAGCGTGATGAGGCTGCCGGGGGCGTCCTGGATGGCTTCGGCGGTGGCGGCGCGGGTCGCGATCTCTGTCATGTCCCCTAATCTAGGGCCTGGATAGACCGGTCTCAGGGGTCAATTCAGCACTCTTCGAGCCGGTCAATCCGAGCCCTTCGCGGCCTTGGCCGCGGCCTTCATCTCCTGTTTGTGCGCCCGGACCTTGGCCAGGGACTCGGGGCCCGTGATGTCGGCAGCCGAGCGGTAGACGTTCGCCGGTCCGTACCCGCCCGCCGCCTCCCGCCAGCCCTTCGGGCGCACGCCGAGCCGCTTGCCCAGCAGGGCGAGGAAGATCTGGGCCTTCTGCTCGCCGAAGCCGGGCAGTGCCTTGAGGCGCGCCAGCAGTTCCGCCCCGGTCGCGACATCGGCCCAGACGGCCTCGGCGTCCCCGCCGTAGTGCTCCACCAGGTACGCGCACAGCTGCTGGATCCGCTTCGCCATCGACCCCGGATAGCGGTGGACGGCGGGCTTCTGCGAGAGCAGCGCGGCGAAGGCCTCCGGGTCGTACGCGGCGATGGCGTGCGCGTCCAGGTCGTCGGAGCCGAGCCGCTGGGCGATCGTCCAGGGGCCCGAGAAGGCCCATTCCATCGGCACCTGCTGGTCCAGCAGCATCCCGACGAGTGCGGCCAGCGGGCTCCGGGAGAGCAGCGCGTCGGCGTCCGGCTGCTGCGCCAGCCGAATGGTGATGTCCTTGTCCATGGCTCCAGCCTCCCGCGCGGACGCGTTCCCCGCGCGGGAGGCACACCGCGCGCCTAGCGTGTCTACGACGACAGCTACGAGTCCGAGGAGTCGATCGATCATGGTTGAGTTCACCGAAGGCGCACCGTGCTGGGTGGACGCGATGTTCGCCGACGTGGAGGCCGCGAAGACCTTCTACGGCGATGTGCTGGGCTGGACCTTCGGCGAGGCCAGCAGCGAGTACGGCAACTACACGCAGGCCTACTCCGGGGGGAAGGCCGTCGCGGCCGTGGTGCCCCCGATGCCCGGGGCCGACGCCCCGTCGCAGTGGTGTCTGTACTTCGCCTCGCCCGACGTGGCGGCCACGGCCGAGAAGGTCACCTCGTCCGGCGGAGAGGTGCTGATGGGGCCGATGCAGGTGGGCAGCTTCGGCTCGATGCTGATCGCGAAGGAGCCGAGCGGCGCGGTCTTCGGCGTCTGGCAGCCGGGCGACCACAAGGGCTTCGAGAAGATGGGCGAGCCGGGCGCGTACGCCTGGGCGGAGGTCTTCACCCGGGAGCCGGCCAAGGCGGACGCCTTCCTGCCGAAGGTCTTCCCGTACAGCGCCCAGCAGATGGACGCGGGCGACGACCCGGAGATGGCCGGCATGGACTTCAAGGTCTTCAGCCTCGGCGGCCCCGAGAATCCGGTGCTGGGCCGGATGAAGATGGACAAGGACTTCCCGGCGGACCTGCCGCCGTGGATCCAGGTCTACTTCGGGGTCCCGAACTGCGACGAGGCGGTGGAGAAGGCGAAGAAGCACGGCGGGAAGCTCCACTTCGGCCCGATGGACAGCCCGTTCGGCCGCTTCGCGGCGGTGGCGGACCAGCAGGGTGCGGCCTTCGCGGTGATCGACATGTCGACGACGGTCGGCGAGATGCCGAAGTTCGGCTGAGCCGCCTGACCGGCCGACCGCCTGACCGCCCGACCGCCTAACCGCCCGACCGCGCGAAACGCCCCCCGTGCCCTTGCCGGTGATTCACGGCCGGGGCACGTCGGCGTGCCCGCCCCGGTGGCCGTCCGCGGGCGGCATGCCTTCGCTCCGTGCGGCCCGTCCGTGTCGTGCGACGTGACGCCTACGCAAGAGGTCAACGCATCATGAGCCTGAGCATTCGCAACCAACTCGCCGGTACCGTCACCGCCGTCACCGCCGGTGAGGCCATGGCCGCGGTCAAGGTCCGCCTCGAGGGCGGCCAGGAGATCACCGCCGCCATCACCGCCGACGCCGTCAAGGAGCTCGGCATCGGGACCGGATCCTCGGTCACGGCGCTGGTCAAGGCCACCGAAGTGGCACTCGCCACCGGGCCGGTCGAGAACCTGTCGATCCGCAACCAGATCGCCGGCACGGTCGCCGACGTCGCCGCCGGACCCGCCATGGCCTCCGTCAAGGTGGACGTGAACGGCGGCGGGCTGACCGCCGCCATCACCGCCGACGCCGTCGACGCGCTCGGCCTGGCGGCCGGCTCCTCCGTCGTCGCGCTGATCAAGTCGACCGAGATCTCGCTCCGGACCGTCTGATCACCCGTCGGGGTCCGCAGGGCGCGGCACCGTTACAGGCCTGCCCCCGGCGCCGTGAGCGCGCCGAACCACACGTGTGTGACCGCGCTGACGTAGCGCGCCCCGCAGCGGTCAGCCGGAACCACCAGCTGGCTGCCCGCCTCGTCGAGGTCCTCCCCGTCGAGCCGGGTGGCCAGCAGGACCGGGCTGTCGCCGAAGTCGGCGTCCAGCTCGGCCCAGGACACGACGGAGTGGTGCCCGTCCCCGCCGCTGATCGCGATCAGGAAGCGGCTTCGGTCCTTCCGCCTCCGGGCGTCGAACGCGGGCCCCGCGTCCGCGATCACATCGCGCAGCAGCGGGCCTTCGAACACATGGTGTTGCGGACCGTTGGTCGCGCAGTCGAACGTGACCGTGGCCCGGTGCTGTTCCCATTCCCGCAGGTCCGCGACGCTCAGGGTCGCCGGGTGGTCCAGGTCTCCGTGCAGCATGAGTTTGGCCATGCGTATGTCATGCCCGGGACCTCTCATTCCGGAACCTCATCTGCAAGGTTGAGAGATTGATATAGCCGCAGATGCGTGCGTCTTGGTCGTTTCCACCTGGCAGGACCGGAGAGCCTCAGGCCGCGGCCTCCTCGGCGCACCCGCGGCACGTGCCGCGGGTGGGGCTGCGGAAGGCGCGATCGCATCTCTCGCAGGTCTGGAACGGGTCCGGGGGTACGAAGGAGAGCTCGCGGTGGACCGGTTCGAGGACCGGTGGCAGCTGATGGGCCAGCCGGTAGGCGATGAGCCCGGCCGGATTGTGCGGCGGGGTCGGCAGGTTCGCGATGAGCGCGACAGTCACCGCCTGCGGAGCGGCACCCCGCTCCAGCCAGGCTTCGACGCCGGGCGCGAGCCGCTCGATGTCCCGCTCGCCGAGGAGGAGCCGCTGGTCGATGCGGCGCAGCTGCCCGAGGAGGGCCTTGGCGGCCTTGCGGCGGGAGGGGATGACCTCATTCGGGGCGGGCACTGCGGGGGCGGGCACGGCTGGGGATGCGGGTGCGGGGAGTTCGGGAGCGGGTTCCGGTGCGGCGGGCTCGGGTGCCGGAGGCGGCGGCGGTGGTGGTGGGGGTGGTGCCGGCGGTGGCGGCGGGAGGTCCCGTTCCGGCAAGGGGACGGATCCCGGGCGGTTGTAGGACACCGTTCGGGTGATGAGCCTTCCGCCCGGCAGGTGCTCCTTGGACCGGCTCAGATAGCCGTGGCGCTCCAGTTCGCGCAGCGCCGAGGCGATCCGGACCTCACCCTCGGTGAACCGGCGGGCCAGATCCTTGATGCCGACCAGGGCGCCGCCGGGCAGCGACTGGATGTGCACGGCCAGCCCGATCGCGGTCAGTGACAACTCGCGGTGCTGGGCGAGGTGGTTGCCGATCACGGTGTAGTGCGACGTGTGACGGACGTTGGCATGGCGTACGCCGGACGGGAAGACCGGTCGCGCGTTAAGGTGCTCGGAAGCCATGAGGAAGGTGCTTTCTTCCGCTTTGGTCAGGCCCTCGTTCGGGATTGCCGTCCCGGCGGGGGCCGTCTCATTTCTGGTGGGATGAGCCAGAGCATATGCCAGCCAACCGCCCCGAAATCCAACCCAGTTCGGTCGTGTCACTCGTGTGAGTTACCGGCCGCCGCGGGAGGTAGGAGGGGTTTGGCTGGAGTTTCTTTCTCTTGTTACTGCGAAGCAAAAGAAGAATCGCGCGTCACCGGGTCGTGATTCCGCGCGATCCGGTGGGATTTTCCGTTCGAACGAAAGTGCCCGGCGCGAGCAGGTGCCGAGTTCGCGAAGCTTGGGCGGTGATGTCGGATATGGCCGCAAGAAGGTCTGGGGCAGTCCGGCGGCCACACGGGCGGGGTGATGGCTTATCGTCGAAACGTTTCTGCGGATTCGCGTGCGCCCGACTGCCACTGGGGGGCAGTTTCATCGCAGTCGCGCGGCGCCGCACCGTAATGCATGCATTTCGCATGCTTTCCCGAAGGAATTCCCGTGCGTCCCACTCGCGCGACGGTCCTGCTGACCGCAGGTCTCGTCACCCTTCTCGGCGTTCCGGCCGCCACCGCCGCCGATACGCCGGCCAATCTCTACGTGAACAACGAGTCCGACTCGAACTGCTCCGACGCGGGGGCCGGTTCGCAGGCGGTCCCCTTCTGCACCATCTCTGCGGCGGCGAAGCTCGTCAAGCCCGGTCAGACCGTGCGGATCAAGACATGGACGACGTATGACGAGAACGTCGTCATCGACCGCTCCGGGGAGCCGGGCAAGCCGATCACCTTCACCGCGGACGCGGAGAACTTCTCTTCCGCGGCGTACCTGGAATTCGGCAGGAGCCTGACCGTCAGCGGTGCCTCCCACGTGGTGGTCCGCGGACTGCAGAGCTACGGTGGCGTCCAGGTCCAGCGCTCGACGGATGTGGAGCTGGACCGGCTCTACGCCTCGAACGACTCCGCCGTCGGCCTCGTGGTCGGTGAAGGAAGCGTGGGCGTACGGGCCACCCGGAGCCGACTCCTCGGTGTCCGTGTCGAGGGTGGGGCCCGGGGCACCGTGCTCGGCCGGAACCGCATCGACAGCGACTTCGAGCGGGCCGTCGACGTGGTGGACGCCCCGGAAACGGCCGTCACCAACAACACCGTGCGGGGTGGCTGCGGGACGACCCTCTCGGTCCGTGGCACCTCGTCCTCCTCCGCGCTGTTCAACAACGCGATCCTCACCTGGCCCGTCGAATGCGCGTCGGCCGAACCGAGCAAGACCATCGAGGTCGCGGCGAGCGCGACGGCGGGTACCCGCGCCGACTACAACCTGATCGCCCGGCCCGATCCCAAGGTGACGCCCTACACGTGGGGCGGCGCCGGCTACCAGACCCCGGCGGCGTTCGCGGCGGCCACGGGACAGGGCGCGCACGACATCCTGACGGCGAAGCCCAGTGACACGGGCACGGACGACGGATCCCCGACCATCGACTCCGGCGACCCGACGGCGCCGGGGGTGCTGCCCACCGACATCTACGGGAAGCCGACGGCGGACGACCCGCGCGTTCCCAATACGGGCAGGGACGGCGGCTTCATCGAACGCGGTGCCGTGGAGACCCAGGACGTCCTGAAGGGCGTCCAGTTGGGTCTCGAGCCGACGTGGGCGCCGGTCGGCACCACGGTGAAGGCGACGGCCGTTCCGAACAGCCGCTGGCCCGCCGGGCTCACGTACCACTACGACTTCGGCGACGGAACGGCCCCGGTCGTCACCAAGAACACCACCGCCGAGCACGTCTACGGCAAGCCGGGCGACTACGTGGCCAAGGTGACGGCGGTCACCGGAGTCGGCGAGAAGGTCACCTCCTTCGACCACCCGGTCAAGGCCTCCGCGGCCGGTCCGCTGACCGCGGCCTTCACCGCCGAGCAGGTCCTGCCGACCTCGTCCAACCCGCTCTCCGGAGACGGTCCGCTGACCGTCTCCGTCGACTCCACGAGCACTGCGGCGCCGTGGCCGGTGACCGGCACGGACCTGGACTTCGGTGACGGCACCCAGGGTCACGCCGACGACCTGCGGGCGTACAAGCACGAGTACGAGCTGCCCGGCACCTACGAGGTGACGGTCACCGTGCAGGACGCCAAGGGAGCGAAGTCCACGGCCAAGCGGAGCGTGAAGGTCGACTACGCCCCGTCCGGCTACGTGGCCACCGAGCCGTTCCGCCTGCTGGACACCCGTACCACCAACACGCCCGTGCAGGGAGGCGTGGCCACTCCTGTGGTCCTGCCCGTCGGCCTCGCCATACAGGGTCACGAGCTCTCGGGAAGCATGGCGGCGGCGGTCCTCAACGTGACCGTCACGGGCGCCACCGAGGACACCCACCTCAGTGTCTGGCCGTCGGGTCAGCCCCGTCCGGTGACCTCGAACGTCAATGTGAAGGCGGGCGGTACCTCGTCCAACACGGTCACGGTCCCGGTGGGCGCTGACGGCAAGGTTGCCGCGCAGCTCAACTCCGGCAGGGCCTCGCTGATCGTGGACTTCGTGGGCTACTACCAGCCGAACATCGGGGAGCGGTTCGGCCCGGTGACCCCGACCCGCGTCGTCGATACCCGTACCACCGGTGGTGCGCTGGGCGGTGGCCAGACCCGCACCGTCAAGGTCGCCGGTGTGAACGGCATCCCGGCGGATGCCACGGCGGTCGCGCTGAACCTGACCGGTACGGGCGCGACCGAGCAGGCGCACGTCATCGCCTACCCGGACCCGGCGAAGCGTCCGGCGACGTCGAACCTGAACGTGGAGCCGGGCAAGGACAAGTCCAACCAGGCGATCGTCCCGGTCGGGCCGAACGGCACCATCACGCTGTTCACCAACTCCGGTTCCACGCATCTGGTCGTCGACGCGGTCGGCTACTACGGCAAGGACGGCAAGGCCCTCTTCACCCCCGTCGTGCCCAAGCGCATGGCCGACACCCGCACCACGGGCAAGGTCGCCCCGGGCGCCACGACCACCGTGGCCGGTCTCCCCGCGAACGCGGTCGGTGCGGTCCTGAACGTGACCGCGACCGAGTCCACCGGCCCCGGCTTCCTGACCGTCCACGGGTTCGGGACTCCGCGTACGGATGCGAGCAGCCTGAACACGCTCCCCGGCATCACCGTCCCGAACCACGTCACGACCCCGGTCGGGGACGGCAAGGTCAGCGTCTTCAACAGCTGGGGCGGCAGCAACCACGTGATCACCGACCTGCTCGGCTACTTCACCCAGGGCTAGCGGTCGCGGTCGGCCCCGGCCTGCATCTTCTGCCACACGACGTCGCGGGTGACCGGCAACTCCGTGAAGCGGATGCCCGTCGCGTCTCGCAGCGCGTTGGTGAAGGCCGGGGCCACCGGGTTGAAGGGGCTCTCGCTCATCGACTTGGCACCCAGCGGCCCGATCGCGTCCGAGGTCTCCATGAAGTGCACCTCGGTGCGCGGGACGTCGGCGTACTGGGGGAGCCGGTAGCGGCGCAACGCCGTCGTCGTCACCTCGCCGCGCTCGTCCACCGGTACCGTCTCGTGCACGCTGCGCAGGATCTTCATCTCGCCGGTGTCCGGATCCACCGCGAGGCGGAACCACTGCGCGTTGAAGGCCACCGAGCGGGGGGGGGGGAGAGAGAGAGCCGCCCCAGTGGCCGTCCGCCGCGATCTCGTCGAGCTTGCCCGTGTCGTACGCGGCCTCGTACAGCTCCTTGAGGGTGAGGACGCGGCCCGCGCAGTCGAAGGCCTCGGCCTGCAGCTTGCACAGGTGCCGGGCCACGCCCGTGTGCCGGGCCGCGAAGGTCTGGAGGCGTTCGGAGAGGGAGCCCGCCGCCAGCATCACGGCCTTGGCCGCCACCACCGTGCCGGCCGAGCCGAACGCGCCGGTGTCGTGCCGGACGACGTCCGTGTCGGACTGGCGGACCGCGATCCGGTCGACCGTGGTGTTCAGCGCGCCGGCGGTGATCTGCTTGTGGACGGTGGTGGTGCCGTTGCCGAACTCCGCCGTGCCCACCGCGATGTCGTACGTGCCGTCCCGCATCAGGCTGACCCGCGCGTCGGCGTAGTGGCCGCCGGGGGGCCGGTCGCGATCATCGCGACCGCCGTGCCCGTCCCGGTGAGCCAGCCCTCCGGGACCGCACGGTGGCCCGTACCCCGTCCGCGCCGGCGCTCCCCGCCGGGCAGGCGGTGGCCGCGCCCGGCCGGGAGGGGATCTCGCTGGGCATCGAGGCCGAGAGCTCCGACAGCTCCCCGTACGACGCCTGGCGGCTGTACCTGCCGGACCCGGACGCGGCGCCGCCGCGGGTGCTCCACGAGATCGCCGAGGTCTTCGCGCGCTACCGCGACCGGCAGACCAGGCGCGCCGCCCTGGAGCGCGCCGCGGGCCTCGCTGAGCCAGGCCCGGTTCGCCCTGACGGCGGCGGACGAGGAGGTTCCGGTGCGGGCGGTCGAGCAGCTGGGCACCCTCGCGGAACTCCTCGCCGGGGTGCCGCCCGAGGTGCGCGGGGTGTTCGGGGCGCGGACGCTGGGGGCGCTCGGGGACGGGATGCTGCGGGAGACCCTGGAGGTCTTCCTGGCCAACAACTGCTCCTGGGCGCGCACGGCGGAGGCCCTCCACCTGCACGTGAACACCGTGCACTACCGGATCGAACGGGTGCAGGTCCTGACGGGCCGTGACCTGTCCCGCCTGGACCACAAGCTCGATCTCTACGCTGCGCTGCGCTGCCTGTAGCGGTGGATGAGCGACGTACGCGGCATGAAAGGCGGGGGAGGCCGGTCTACGGCCTCCCCCGAAATTCTTTTCCGGCGGGCCGTCACATCCGTGCGGCGGGGCGGGTCAGTGCAGTGAAGGCCGGGCGACAGCGCACCGGCACCAGCCAGGGGAGCGAACCTCATGTCCACCACCGCCGTAGTCCTCACCCTCGTCGGCGCTTTCATGGTCGGCTTCTCCGCCGCCTCGGTCTTCTTCCGCGCCAAGTGGGTCGTCGAGCCGCTCGCCGCGTACGGGGTCCCGGCCTCGTGGTGGACCTGGCTGGGCCTGGCCAAGGCGGCTGGGGCGGCCGGCCTCGTCGTCGGCCTGTTCGTCCCGGCGATCGGCATCGCTGCCGCCGTCGGCATCACCGTCTACTTCACCGGGGCCGTCATCACGGTCCTGCGCGCCCGCTCCTACGCGCACGTCCCCTTCCCCCTCCTGTACGCCGCCCCGGCCGTGGCCGCCCTCGCCCTCGGCTTCTGACGGCCGGGGACCGGCGCTTCACCGCCGGAGCAGGACGATCACCGGGCGGCTTCGGTCAGTCCTCGTCGGGAACGGCCTCGGCCCCGTCGCGGCCGCGCATGCGGATGAAGACCGGGTTGGCGGCAGCAGTGGTCTCGGCCAGGCTGTCCGCCTCCGCGGTCCTCCCCTCGGCCCGGAGTGCGAGGACCACGTCGTGGGTGACGGCCGCCTCGTTCCACTCGTAGGAGCCGGCCCGGTAGACGCCGAGTGCCGCTTCGAGGTCGGCGTGTGTCTCCGGGTACCGGCCGAGTTCCCGGTAGGCGACGCCGCGAAGGTGCCGGGCCATGGATCCGGCATAGGCGTCCCCCGCCCGCTCGGTCACGTCGATGGCGTGGGTGAGCGGTTCGAGGGCCGTTTCCGGCCGACCCGCTTTGATGTGGAGCCATCCGATGTCCCGCTGCGTGTGCGCCTGCCACATCTCGTCGCCGACCTGTTCGAACAGGCTCAGCGCCGTCCTGGCCCTGGCCTCGGCCTCGTCGAGCCGTCCCATGCCGGCCAGGACGCGGATCCGGGCATTGGTGACGCGCCCCACCCAGTGCCGTTCGCCCATGGGCCCGAAGATCTCCTCAGCCCGGTCGTAACGCTCGCGGGCGTCCTCGCGTCGGCCGAGGAGGCGGTAGATCTTGCCGAGGGCATAGAGACTGGCGCCTTCCCACCTGCGGTCGTTGAGCACCCGGAAGTCGTGAACCGCGGACTCCAGCAGCGGCGCCGCCTCTTCCGGGCGGCGCAGATATCCGAGGGTTTCCGCCAGGGTCCGGCGCAGCCGGGCCCTGGCCCTGAGGTCACCGGTGCGTTCGGCCAGCCGAAGCGCCTCCCGCTGGCTCCGCTCCGCCGACTCGGGACTGCCTCGCCACCTCTGGAACTCGCCCAGTTTCTCCAGCGAGTTGAGGACGTGCCACGTGTCGTCCGTCGCACGCAGCCGGTCCACGGCCGTCGTCATGTGGTCCAGTGCTTCCCGGAAGTCCTTCTTCGCCGCGTACGCGCGCGAGACGACCATCTCGTCCCGTGCACTCCCGACCGGGTCGGCGCTGTCGTCCCGGCCGTCGTCCAGTCCGTTACGGGCCAGCAGCGTCAGCGCCGTGTCCGGCGCACCTTCGGCCACGGCCGCCGAAGCACGGGCACGCCGCAGGCTGGCCAGCACGCGAGGCCGGGTCTCCGACGGCGACGCGTCGAACAGCCAGTCCGCGGAGGCGGGGGGAAGGTCGATGTCGTCGAGGAAGTAGGACACCGCTTCACCGATCTCGGCCGCCTCGGCGTTCATGTCGAGGCTTCTGGCACGGCCGATGGCCCAGCGGAGCCGCTCCTGCTCGGCGGATACCCAGCCGGCGGCCGACTCCGGGCCCAGATCGCCGATACTCCCGGAGGGCACCTCCGCCCCGAGTTCCGGCGCACGCTGCGCGGCCAGGCTGACGGCGGCATCACGGTATGCCTTGACCAGACGTTCCTCGTGCCGGCGCCGCTGCTGCGGCGGCAGCAGCTCGTACTGCTCGGCTGCGAAGACCCTGACCAGATCGTGGACTCGATAACCGGTACTCGCCTCGCCGCCCTCCTCGCCCTCGCCCCCCTCTGCCGCCTCCATCAGACTGACCTCGATCAGCTCGTCGCACGTCGCGAACGCCGCCCCACCGGCGGGGCCGATGCGCTCGAAGTGCCAGTCGGTGAGCCGTCCGGCCGGCAGTGAGGCGATGAGTCCGAACGCCGCCCGGGTGGACTCCTCGAGATCCCGGTAGGTGAGCATCAGACACGCGTGCAGGCTGTCGTCGTCGAAGACGAGTTCCCTCAGGCGGAGCCTCTCGTCGCTCAGCCGCGCCTGCATACGGCTCAGGCTCAGGTCGGGCCGCTGCGCCAGCTTCGAACCGACGATGCGCAGCGCCAGCGGGAGCCTGCCGCAGAAGCGGGTGATCTGCAGGGCGACCGCGGGGTCACCGGCGATGCGCTCGCGGCCTGCGTAGTGGGCCAGTACGTCCAACGCCTCGCTCTCGTCCGGCAGCGAGACCGGCACGGCCTGGCGCAGGGCCACACCGGCGAGCGGCTTTCGGCTGGTGATCAGCACCGAGCAGCCCGCGCCCACCGGCAGGAGCGGCCGTACCTGTTCGGTGCGGTGGGCGTTGTCCAGCACGATCAGCAACCGCAGGTCGTTGGTGAGGCTGCGGAGGAGGGCGGCACGGCCGTCGACATCCGCCGGAAGATCGTCGCGAGCGACATCGAGGCTGACCAGGAGCCGCTCCAGCGCCTCGCCACTCGTCTTGGGCGTGTCACCGTCGCCCTGCAGGTTCACGTAGAGCTGGCCGTCGGGGTACGAGTCCTTCACCCGGTGTGCCGCGTTCAGGGCGAGCGTGGTCTTCCCCACGCCCGCCGCGCCGTGGACGACGACGATCTTCGCCTGGCCCTCCGCGGCGTCCACGGGCAGAGAACCACCGGTCGGAGCGGGCACATCCCTGAGTAACGCCAGTAATCCGGCCAGGAGGGATTCCCGTCCCACCAAGGGATCCGCTCTGAGCAGTTCATGCCGCCGGGTCTGGCTCGACGCCACGAGACGTCCGGACTCCTCCCGCTCCTCGCGCCGGGCCTTGACCACCTGATAGGCCACGAGGGAGCCGGCCACGAACGTGGCACCGATGGACAGCACCCTGGCCGTCGGCTGCGCGAAGACATTGAAGATGAGGTCGCCGGTCGTACTCACGGCAGCGGCACTGAAGGCCGTCCCGGCCAGGAGAATCGTGTTGCGACGCGACCTGATCTGCTCCGCCATTTCCATCCCCCACGCGGTCGGCGTGGCCCGATGATGCCACGGCCCGGAAGCCGCCGACCAGTAGGCCGAAACGAAGATCAACGGCGGCCTGCGGCCAGTCGTCCTCGAGCACGAACGCGCCCGAGGCGCGGGCCGTCGGGACCGTGCAGGCGGAACCGCAACCACGGAACGCAGAAGGCCCCGGCCGGTTTCCCGGTCGGGGCCTTCAAGTGCCCGGTGAGGCACTGGCGGAGGATACGAGATTCGAACTCGTGAGGGGTTGCCCCCAACACGCTTTCCAAATGTTCGTACGGGGGTCCGGAGGGGGCCGTACCCGTCCTGACCTGGGGCGGAATCTAACCCAGAGGGTTCGCCGGATGGCCCTGGACAGGTACGAATGAGACCAGAACTGAGACCGGTCTCCGGTGCCTGAGCCAGCTCAAGTACCGGTGCCGTGGCGGACCACGACGTCAGCCGAGAAGCCGGCGTGTCTCAGTGGAGCAGCGGCCTCGATCATGTCGGCCAGCGCGCGGACCTTCGCACGCTGGCGAAGTCGCGGCTGCGGAGAAGGCTCGTGCTGCTGGCTTCGGGTGAGGTGCACGGTGTGGAGGATTCCGTCCGGCTGATTCTCGGGCTGCAGTGCTGACCTTGGGCGCCTGAGCGGCCTACTGGGGCATGAGGCCGTGGATGCGGGAGAGCGTGAAGACGCGTTCGGCTTCACGCAGGTGACACCAGGCTTCCAGGTAGGGCGGGTCGAGTTCCAGGCTGCTCAGGGTGCGTACGGTGCGACTGCCCGAGGTCGCGACGTACTCGACCGTGATGGCGGTGCCGGCGTCGATGGCTTGGGCGAGCTGGCGGACATCGCTGTACGACAGGTGCTTCGCGTATCCGGCGACGATTTCTTCGGTGTCCGTCCCGAAGGGGACTCCGCTGCCCAAGGGGTCGGGTTCCGGCGCGGTCGGTGGTGCGGCCAGCAGTCGGACAGCCAGATCATCAATGTCGGCGCCGCCCGGGACCTTCGACGTGCGGATGGCCTTGCTTCGGGTGCCGCGCCTGTCGCCGGTCTGCCGAGGGGCTGGAACAGGCGCGGCCGCTCGCTGGGGTCGGACCTTCTCGACGCGTACGGTTCCCCCGGCCGTTTCGGCGACGGGGGCGTAGCCCTCGGCGCGGAGCGCTGCGAGGGTTGTGTCGAGCGAGCTACGACTGACCAGAACAGTCGGCGCGAGCTGGCGTAGGCCGAGGTTGGAGAGCCCCCGGTGGGCGGCGAGTTCGGCCAGGAGCGCCGGCTCCTCGCCGTGGAGGACGCAGGCGGCCGGGGCGATGCGCACACGTCCGTGGCCCCTTGCGGTGTCGGCGATGAGATAGGACAGCGGCTGGGGCAGGGGCTCGGCTGTGATGGCGGCCAGATCGGCTGCGATGTCCCCTGGGGCGCGGCCGGCGTCCAGGGCCCGTCGGATACTGCCGGAGCTGAACCGCCACACCGAGGCCGTGCCACTGGTTTCCCGGTCAGCGGTGGCATCGAGCACCACGGCGACCCGCGCGGCCGGTGTGCCGGCGACGACGGCGGTGAGGTCGCCGCCGATCCTGGCGGTTTCGGCGGCCGGGGGCAGCAGCCGTCGGCAGGTGGCGGTCAGTCCTTCCGCGTCGTAGGCGAGCAGGTGAACACCCAGAGCCGACAGGGCGCCTCGGGCGATCACTCCGAACATTTCGGCCTCGCGGATCACCGTGGCGAACGGGGTGATGTCCGTAGGTGAGCTGTCGGCGAGCGGGCGGTGCCAGGCCACCGCCGGTCCGAGATCGGAAGAGTTCTTCACCCCCTGACCGGCCGGGAGCCGTGCTGCTGCGGCAAGCAGCCCGTGGCGGGCCTGGCGGCAGCCGTTACAGGGCGGTGCTCCCGCGAGGGCAGGTAGCGCCTTGTTGTCCTCGTCGCGCGCCTGGGTGGGGGTGAGCGGCAGTTCGCGCCATGCCTGGAGCAGCGTGGCAAGCCGCTCTGCGGGCTCCTGTTCCGCCCAGACGTCGTATGCCTCGGTCGGTGCTACGCGGTCGCCGACCCGGGCCAGTAGCCCGGCGGTGTACGCGGCCTCCAGGGTGATGCGGACCACGGCATCGTCGGCATGGGCGGCCTTGCCGATTCGGGCCAGCTCACGCGCGCCGATCCCGCCGGACTTGAGTCTGGCGGGCGGAGCCGAGGAACAGGCCGAGAGGACCGAGGCGGCCTGGGTCAACAACACCGTGGCCGCGGCCGCGGCCTCCCGCTCCACCTCGGCGGGGGTGACGGACACCAGCTGAGGGGACGGCGGAAGCGGGGCGAAGGGGGCGTGCCAAGTGGGCCCGCGCAACGCCAGCGCGACTTCGACGGGCATACGCGCGGGACCGTATCGGCGGCGATCCTGGATCAGCAGGCCCCGGTCGAGTGCCCATCGCGCCCCCGGTTCGAGGACGGGGCCAGGGGTCCCGAACACGATGGCCTGCGGCTGCCTCGGCGCAGACCCTGCCCGGTGGGCCAGCAGCTTCTGTGTGACCGCGGGCGCTCGGGCCAGCACTTCGGCAAGGACTTCGGGGTCGCTGTGGTGCGCGACGAGCGCCGCCATACGCTGCAGCTTTGTGCCGGGCGGCTTGATGCCCAGCGCCGCCAACATGCCGCGCAGCTCGTCGGAGGTCATGTCCGCCAGCAGCTCCGCAAGTGGTGCGTCCAGCCCGAGCGGCGCGTCCCACGCCTGCCGCAACGGTGCTGCCGTGTGGAGCCTTCCGTTGTGGTCCGGCCAGACCAGCGCGTGCCCGGCCAGAGTCTCCAGGACCGCTTCCAGTGCGAGGTCGGCCTCGCCTGCCGTCGCTCCCAGCAGCCTCGCCAGGGCCTCGCGCGACGCGGTCGTCCCGAGCGCCGCCACGGCCTCGGCCACCTGCAAGTCGGGCAGGGTGAGCAGGGGCAGCGCGAGTGCCACCGACCCCGGCCGCTGAAGGCGGTCCGCCAGTTCCCCCACCGAGCGGGGCTCCGGAGGGGACGCGGTGTCGTTCCGTGTCGCGAGCACGCTTGCCAGGCGCGGGCCGTCGAGGCCGCTGAGCCAGGCTGTCAGCGTTGATCCGGACGCCATGGAAACCTCTCCTCCGGCCAGGAAACGGGCCGTGGCCGGACCTCGGCCAGTCCGGCACCGGGCTCAAGGATGGCCCATTCGGTGGGTATGGACGTCTAGCACGGCGAAAGATCCCCGCCCACGGGTGACGTCGAGCCGCGGCCGCGCCCTGCCCACCCTGACGCCGGGCGGGTTCGGCAGAGTGACAGGTCCTCCACCGAGCGCGGTCCGCGGAGGAGGCGTCCTCCCAATTGGCGACTACGCGTGCCAGGCGGGAACCGTCGAGTTCGCGCAGTCAAGTCGCAAGATCCGAGTCGCGATCACCGATTTCAGGCTGGACACAGCCGAGGGCGACCCGGCGGATGCGTTCCGGCACAGCTCGGGTTCGGGTCGTTTTCGGCCCTCTCCAGGGCCACCCGGCCTAGGGTGGTCTTCAGGCATGGGCCCGTGGACCACAGCGTGGAGGAGCCGATCATGAGCACTGCCCCGAATCTGCCGCTCCCGCCGCGCAGACCTGAGGAGCTTCATCCGCTCCGGACGATCCGGGAGATCCGGGAGTCTCTGCCCGAGCAGCAGCTCGGGCACTTCGATGCCGAGCTCGCCGACACCGACATCGATGCCCTGCCCGACATGCTTCACCGCTGGGCAACCCTGGGCAGCGACGGGTTTCTCGAACGGCTCATGGCGGCCCCGTTCGAGGGGCTGGAGTTCGGGCAGCGGTCCTACGACGACGAGGCGGATGGCGAGTGATCTATCTGCTCGACACCAATGTGGTCGCCGAGATCACCACCCGGCCGAGGCCTGCTCCGGCCGTCGTCGCCTGGGCTCGGTCGGTGCCGGCTCCTGCCCTCTATCTGAGCGTCCTCACGATCGCAGAGATCGAGGCAGGCATCGAGGGGACAGCAGATCTGGTGCGGCGTACCGCTTTCGAGCGGGCGCTCATGGACATCCGTGATCAGTACCGCGACCGGATCGTCGCTGTTGGAGAGCGGGAGGCACTCGCCTACCTCGCTCTTCACCGGAGACTCAAGAGTTCCGGAACCAGCATCGATCCACCCGATGCGCTGATCGCCGCCACCGCGCTGGCGAACGGCTGGACGCTGGTGAGCCGCAACATCAAGCATCTGGCGCGATCAGGCGCACTCCTGTTGAACCCTTGGGAGTACGAGGGATAGGCCGTCGAGGCCGGAACGCACGGAAATGTCCGGCTGCGAGGCAAGTAAATGAGACTCGAAGTGAGACCACGGAACGCAGAAGGCCCCGGCCGGTTTCCCGGTCGGGGCCTTCAAGTGCCCGGTGAGGCACTGGCGGAGGATACGAGATTCGAACTCGTGAGGGGTTGCCCCCAACACGCTTTCCAAGCGTGCGCCCTAGGCCACTAGGCGAATCCTCCGCCGCAAACAATACAAGACGTTGAGGGGTGCTCGCGAACGTGATCGTCCGCGGGGAGCGGGGGCGGGGACGGGGTCGATTCCGGGGGCGTGCATCCGCTAGGGTGGGGTCAGCCCCTCACGTGGCGCTATCTCACCCAACTCCCCCAGGGCCGGAAGGCAGCAAGGGTAAGTGGGCTCTGGCGGGTGCGTGGGGGGCGCTTTGCGTTCCGGGGGCCTTGTGGGCCGCCGATGTCGGTGGGCCCGGATAACCTCGTAGACGTGTCGTCCCTTGCGCTGTACCGCCGCTACCGCCCCGAGTCGTTCGCCGAGGTCATCGGGCAGGAGCATGTCACTGTCCCGCTGATGCAGGCCCTGCGGAACAACCGGGTCAATCACGCGTACCTGTTCAGCGGGCCGCGCGGTTGTGGAAAGACGACCAGCGCGCGCATCCTCGCCCGCTGCCTGAACTGTGAGCAGGGTCCCACTCCCACCCCGTGCGGGGAGTGCCAGTCCTGCCGTGACCTGGCCAGGAACGGGCCGGGGTCCATCGACGTCATCGAGATCGACGCCGCCTCGCACGGTGGCGTGGACGACGCCCGTGACCTGCGCGAGAAGGCTTTCTTCGGGCCCGCGTCGAGCCGGTACAAGATCTACATCATCGACGAGGCCCACATGGTCACCTCGGCGGGCTTCAACGCCCTGCTGAAGGTCGTCGAGGAGCCGCCGGAGCACCTCAAGTTCATCTTCGCCACCACCGAGCCGGAGAAGGTGATCGGGACCATCCGGTCCCGGACGCACCACTACCCCTTCCGGCTCGTGCCGCCCGGCACCCTTCGGGACTACCTGGGCGAGGTCTGCGGCCGCGAGGGCGCCAAGGTCGAGGACGGCGTGCTGCCGCTCGTCGTGCGCGCCGGGGCCGGCTCCGTGCGTGACTCGATGTCCGTCATGGACCAGCTGCTCGCCGGCGCCGCCGACGACGGTGTGACATACGCCATGGCCACCTCCCTGCTCGGGTACACCGAGGGCTCGCTGCTCGACTCCGTCATCGACGCCTTCGCCGCCGGGGACGGGGCCGCCGCCTTCGAGGTCGTCGACCGGGTGGTCGAGGGCGGGAACGACCCGCGCCGGTTCGTCGCCGACCTGCTCGAGCGGCTGCGGGACCTGGTGATCCTGGCCGCCGTGCCCGACGCCGGGGAGAAGGGGCTGATCGACGCCCCCGCCGATGTCGTGGAGCGGATGCAGGCACAGGCGTCCGTGTTCGGGGCCGCCGAGCTGTCGCGCGCCGCCGATCTCGTCAACACCGGCCTCACCGAGATGCGGGGCGCGACCTCGCCGCGGCTTCAGCTGGAGCTGATCTGCGCCCGCGTGCTGCTGCCCGCCGCCTTCAGCGACGAGCGGTCCTTCCAGGCCCGGCTCGACCGCCTCGAGCGCAGCGGGGCTGCCGCCGCCTTCGCGCCCGCGCCCGCCGTGACCGCCATGGGCTACGTGCCCGGGCCCGAGGCGCACCCCATGGCCCCCGCCGGCGGGGGCGTCGCCGCCACGCGGGCCGCCGTACAGGCCCCGGCGCCGGTCGCGGCCCCCGAGCCGGTACGGGCACCCGCGCAGCCGGAGGCGCCGGTTCAGGCCGTGCCCGCCGCAGCCCCCGCCGCGCCCGCAGCCCCCGCCCCCACTGCCCCCGCGCCCGGGGCGTGGCCCGGAGCCGCGCAGCCCGGTGCCGCGCAGCCCGGTGCCTGGCCCAGCGCGGCCGCGCCCGGCCAGGGGATCCCGGCTCCCGCTCCCGCCGCCCCCGCACCGGCCCCCCAGGCCCAGGCCCCAGCCGCTCCCGCCGCCCCCGCACCCTCCCCGGGCATGGCGGCCGGCGTCGGGCAGATCCAGGCGATGTGGCCCGGCGTCCTCGAGGCCGTCAAGAACCGCCGCCGCTTCACCTGGATCCTGCTCAGCCAGAACGCCCAGGTCACCGGCTTCGACGGCACCACCCTGCAGCTCGGCTTCCCCAACGCCGGAGCCCGCGACAACTTCGCGAGCAGCGGCAGCGAGGACGTGCTCAAGGCGGTCCTGGCCGAGCAGTTCCAGGTCAACTGGAAGATCGACGCCGTGGTGGGCGGCGGTGGCCCGGCCCCCATGGCCCAGGCCTCCTCGGCCTCCTCCTACGCCGCCCCGCCGGCCCCCGCCTACAGCCCGCCGCCCCCGGCACAGCCCGCCCCGGCGGCCCCCGCGCCCCAGTACCCGCAACAGCAGCCGCCCCAGCAGTCCGCTCCCGCCCCGCAGCCCCCGGTACAGCAGGCGCCCCCGCCGGTCGCCCCCGAGGACGACTTCGCCGAGGAGGACGATCCGGACCTCGTGGAGAGCGCGCTGACCGGACACGACCTGATCGTGCGCGAGCTCGGAGCCACCGTTGTGGAGGAATACACGAATGAGTAGCCCCCGCTGATTGGGGTGGCCGCACGAAGGCGGCTGCGCCGTCCGGGCTAGGCTGAGCAGCGTGAAGGTCCTCGTCATCGGCGGCGGCGCCCGCGAACATGCCCTGTGCCGCTCTCTGTCCCTCGACCCCGACGTCTCCGCGCTGTACTGCGCTCCCGGCAACGCCGGCATCTCCGAGGTGGCCGAGCTCCGCCCGGTCGACGCCCTCGACGGCGACGCCGTCACCGCTCTCGCCATCGAACTCGGCGCCGACCTGGTCGTCGTCGGCCCGGAGGCCCCGCTGGTCGCCGGAGTCGCCGACGCCGTGCGCGCCGCCGGCATCCCCGTCTTCGGCCCGTCCGGCGAGGCGGCGCAGCTGGAGGGCTCCAAGGCGTTCGCCAAGGACGTGATGGCCGCGGCCGGGGTTCCGACCGCGCGCAGCTACGTCTGCACCACCCCGGAGGAGGTGGACGAGGCCCTCGACGCCTTCGGCGCCCCGTACGTCGTCAAGGACGACGGCCTCGCCGCCGGCAAGGGCGTCGTGGTCACCGAGGACCGCGCCGCCGCCCGCGCCCACGCGCTCGGCTGCGACCGCGTGGTCATCGAGGAGTACCTCGACGGCCCGGAGGTCTCTCTCTTCGCCATCACCGACGGCGTGACCGTCGTCCCGCTTCAGCCCGCCCAGGACTTCAAGCGGGCGCTGGACGGCGACGAGGGCCCCAACACCGGCGGCATGGGCGCGTACTCCCCGCTGCCCTGGGCCGACCCGAAGCTGGTCGACGAGGTCATGGAGCTGGTCCTCCAGCCGACCGTCGACGAGCTCCGCCACCGCGGAACCCCCTTCTCCGGACTGCTGTACGCCGGGCTGGCCATCACCGGTCGCGGCACCCGGGTCATCGAGTTCAACGCCCGCTTCGGCGACCCCGAGACCCAGGTGGTCCTGGCCCGGCTGCGCACCCCGCTCGCGGGCGTGCTGCTGAACGCCGCCAACGGCACCCTGGACGTCCAGCCCCCGCTCCGCTGGAGCGAGGACGCGGCCGTCACGGTGGTCATCGCCTCGCACAACTACCCCGAGACGCCGCGCACGGGCGACGTCATCGAGGGCCTGGCCGAGGTGGCCGCCGAGGACGCCCCCGACGCGTACGTGCTGCACGCCGGGACCCGGCGCGAGGGCGACTCGGTGGTCAGCGCGGGGGGCCGCGTGCTCTCGGTGACGGCGACCGGTTCTGATCTGGCACAGGCCCGCGAGAAGGCGTATAAGGCCGTCGCGCGCATCCGGCTGGACGGCTCGCAGCACCGTACGGACATCGCCGCCAAGGCGGCCGCACGCCCCTGAGCTGCGGCAGAGCAACCCCCGCGGGCCCGGTGCGCACGAGGTGCGCCCGGGCCCGCGGGCGCGTTCGCGTGCGACTGCATCCGGCCGCGTTCGAACGCACCCACCTTTACCCAAAGCCATTCCATCGGGTGATCGTCCTCCGGTCTGCCTGACGCCCGGGCGTGCCCCAACTAGGGTGCGGCGCAAGCATTCCGGCACTCATTCCGGCACTTGGCCCACCGGCATTGCGATGTCAGTGGCGGGTGTCACAGTGGGGGAGTGAGCAAAGCCGCCGCAGGGCAGAGGGGGTGAGGTCCGGCCGTGTCCGGAACCGGTTCGATCATGGAAGTGGGCGTGCCGTCCGCGCGTTCCCGTGCCCTGGCCGTGCTGCGCGTTCGCAGCAGGGCCCTGGCCGTCGGGCTGCTGCCCGCCGCCCTCGCGGTGGTGCTGGTGGCCGCCCGGATGACGGGCCGGCTGGCCGGTGACCCCTGGCCCGCGGTGACCCTCGCCGTCTGCGCGGCCGCCGCGCTGGTGCTGCTCGTCGGCGGGATCTTCGCCGCGGTGGTGCTGCGGGCGAGCCCCGCCGTGACGCCGACGGTGCCGCTCTCCGAGGCCGCCGCCCCCGATCTCTACCGGCTGGTGCGGGACCTGGCCGACCGCATGGACGTGCCGGCGCCCTCCGCGATAGCCCTGACCCCCGACTGCGACAGCTGGCTGGAGGACCGCACCCACGCGGCCCACCGCCGCGGCGCCGCGCGTACATCCGCCGGCATAGCCGGACCCGCCGGCCCGGAGTCCGATCCCGGTGCCGCCCCGGTGCTGGTGATCGGCTCGCCGTTCCTCTGGTGGATGCGGGTCGCAGAGCTGCGCGCCGTCCTCGCGCCGGTCGTCGCCGGTACGGGACCTTCGGCGCACCCGGACATAGCCGACGCGCGCGGGTTCGTGCGGGGGCTGGACGCCGCCGTGGACGTGGGCGGCCGGCGCGGCCTCGGCTGGATCGCCGGACCTGCCCGGCTGCTGCTGCGCCTGTGCCGGGTGGACGCCGCCGAGATGGAGCGCGGGGTGGCCTCCGCCGCCTCGGAGCGTGCACAGGGTGTGGACTACGGGCTGCGCATCGTCGCCCAGGAACAGGTCGGCCTCGCCTACGCGGGCTGGGACCGGCTGCTGACCCGGGTCGCGCTGCCCGCCTGGCGGATGGGCCGCTGGCCGGCGCACCTCGACGCCGGGGTGGTCTCCGCGCTGACCGAGCTGTCCCGCCGGGACCGGCTGGCCGACGGGTTCACCTCGAGGCTCGGCGAGCGCCCCGCCTGTGACCTGCTGGAGCAGCCCGGTGCGGTCGACGAGGCGGCTTCGCTGCTGGCCGCGCGGCTCTTCCACGGGGGTCCGGCCCAGACCGGACCGGAGTGGTCCCCGGTGGACTGGGCGGCGTATCCGGAGGAGGTCGTGGACCGCAAGTGGCGTACGGAGGCGGCCCGCCTGCACACGGCGCTGGACGCCCTGGCCGTCGCGGCCGCGCCGCCGGCCGCCGCGGTTCCCGCCTCCGCCCCCGCCGCCGCGGACGGCTTCGCCGGGCCCACGCTGGAGCGGGTGCTGGACTATCTCACCGACCCCGCCGGTGCGGGCGCGGCCGGGGAGGCGCTGGCCGGACGGCTCAGCGGGGACCTGGCCCGCGAGGAGCACGCCGCCGGTTCTGCCGCCCGGGCCGGGAAGGAGCGCGGCGCGGACGCCGTGCCGCTGTTCCCGCTCCAGCCGCCGCGCAGCGGCCGGGACCTGCTGGCCGACCACGTGACGGCGATGGTGTGCTGTGCGGCGGTCGACTCGGCCGGAGCCGCACCCGGCCTGGACTGGCTCGACGGCCCGGTCCTGCTCGTCGGCGGAGTCCGCCGCTCCGACCTCGCGCCCCGCGTGCTGTGCCTGGTCGAGGACGGCGACCCGGAGCCCCTTCGCGACTGGCTCGCTGACCTCGGCGTCCGCCCCGAGAAGCCCGTCCGCCTCGTCTGACGGCATCTGACTGCGTCTGACGGGCATCTGACGACGCCCGACACCCTCCCCCGACGGGCTACCGATCGCACGAATAATCGGATCCCTCTGTTCCGATCACGTCAATTCGCGACGAACGGTGACGGAGTGCGTGCGTTATGTGATGTGCTGGGACCGGCTCGATGCATGCCCGTACGGGGGGAGCGAGGGAGGGGAACGGTTATGGGTGCGGACCAGATCCGGCGTTGGGAGTCAGGTGCGCTCGCGCACGCGGTGACCGACCCCTTCGGACAGGGCCCCCTGCCCTGGTTCCGGGGCAGTGAGCTCTACTTCGACGACACCGGCCAGGTCGTCCCCTGGTACGTGGACCCGGCGCTCGCCCCCGGCCAGCTCCCGCGCGCCCGCGGCGGCAACGGCGGCCCCCGCACGGCCGACGACGTGTACCGCCAGATCAAGGGCTTCGCCTCCACCGGCGCCGTGGCCCCCGGCGAGGCGATCGACTTCCACATCACGGTCGACCCGCCCCAGCAGTTCTCCGTCGACGTCTACCGCATCGGGCACTACGGCGGCGACGGCGCCTCCAAGATCACCACCAGTCCCCGCCTCTCCGGCATCGTCCAGCCGGCCCCCCTCGCCGCCGACCGGACCGTCTCCTGCCACCACTGGTGGCTGTCCTGGCGCCTCCAGGTCCCGTCCTACTGGAGCGTCGGCGCGTACGTGGCCGTCCTCACCACCGCCGACGGCTACCGCTCCCACATCCCCTTCACGGTCCGCGACGACCACCCCGCCGACCTCCTGCTCCTGCTCCCCGACATCACCTGGCAGGCCTACAACCTCTACCCGGAGGACGGCCGCACCGGCGCCAGCCTCTACCACGCCTGGGACGAGGACGGCCGGCTGCTCGGCGAGCAGGACGCGGCCCACACGGTCTCCTTCGACCGCCCCTACGCGGGCGCCGGCCTCCCCCTGCACGTCGGCCACGCCTACGACTTCATCCGCTGGGCCGAGCGCTACGGCTACGACCTCGCCTACGCCGACACCCGCGACCTGCACGCCGGCCGCGTCGACCCCACCCGCTACCGCGGCCTGGTCTTCCCCGGCCACGACGAGTACTGGTCCGTCCCCATGCGCCGCACCGTCGAACGCGCCCGCGACCACGGCACCTCCCTCGTCTTCCTCTCCGCCAACACCATGTACTGGCAGGTCGAGCTCGCGCCCTCCCCCTCCGGGGTCGAGGACAGGCTCCTGACCTGCCGAAAACGCCGTGGCCCGGGGCGACCCAGCCTCTGGCGCGAGGTCGACCGCCCGGAGCAGCAGCTGCTCGGCATCCAGTACGCGGGCCGGGTCCCCGAGCCCGCGCCCCTGATCGTGCGCAACGCCACGCACTGGCTCTGGGACTCCACCGGCGCCGGCGAGAACGACGAGCTGCCCGGCCTGGTCGCGGGCGAGGCCGACCGGTACTTCCCGCGCACCCAGCTCCCCGAGCACCAGGACCGGATCCTGCTCGCGCACTCCCCGTACCTCGACACCGAGAACCACCGCCGCCACCAGGAGACCTCGCTCTACCGGGCGCCCAGCGGCGCCCTGGTCTTCGCGTCCGGCACCTTCGCCTGGTCCCCGGCTCTCGACCGCCCCGGCCACGTCGACGAGCGCGTGCAGCGCGCCACCGCCAATCTCCTCGACCGCATCTGCAAGAGGGACTAGGGACCGACGCGCCCGCCGAGACCCCGCACGACACCCCGCTTGCCCGGGCACGCGACCCCGTACGGGAGAATGGGTTTGCGCTTGTACAGACCCACAGGGAGACCCCGTGTCCGGATTCGTCGAAAAGCCCGAGCCGGTTGAGGTTCCCGGCCTCGTCCACCTCCACACCGGCAAGGTGCGCGACCTCTACCGCGACGAGGAAGACCGCCTCGTCATGGTCGCCAGCGACCGCATGTCCGCCTTCGACTGGGTGCTGCCCACCGAGATCCCGGACAAGGGCCGCGTCCTGACGCAGCTCTCCCTGTGGTGGTTCGACCAGCTCGCGGACCTCGTCCCGAACCACGTCATCTCCACCGACCTGCCCGCCGGCGCCCCCGCCGACTGGGCCGGCCGCACGCTGGTCTGCCGCAACCTCGACATGGTCCCCGTCGAGTGCGTGGCCCGCGGCTACCTCACCGGTTCCGGCCTCGCCGAGTACAAGCAGACCCGTACGGTCTGCGGGCTGGCCCTTCCCGAAGGGCTCGTGGACGGCTCCGAGCTGCCCGCCCCGATCTTCACCCCGGCGGCGAAGGCCGCGGTCGGCGAGCACGACGAGAACGTCTCGTACGAGGAGGTCGCGCGTACCGCGGGCGCCGAAACGGCGGCCCTGCTGCGCCAGACGACCCTGGCCGTGTACGGCCGCGCCCGGGACATCGCCCGCGAGCGCGGGATCATCCTGGCCGACACCAAGTTCGAGTTCGGCTTCGACCCGAAGGACGGCACGCTGGTCGCCGCCGACGAGGTGCTGACCCCGGACTCCTCCCGCTTCTGGCCGGCCGACCAGTGGGAGCCGGGCCGCACCCAGCCCTCCTTCGACAAGCAGTTCGTCCGCAACTGGCTGTCCTCCCCGGACTCCGGCTGGGACCCGAAGGGGGAGCTCCCGCCGCCGGCCCTCCCGCAGGAGATCGTCGAGCAGACCCGCGCCAAGTACGTCGAGGCCTACGAGCGGCTCACCGGCCTGACCTGGCAGAGCGAGGCCTGAGACACGAAGAAGCCCCCGGTCGCAGGACCGGGGGCTTCTTCGTTCTGAGCGGACAACGCGACTCGAACGCGCGACATCCACCTTGGCAAGGTGGTGCTCTACCAACTGAGCTATGTCCGCAGGTGCGCCGTAACGCGAGAACCACTATACCCAACCTCGCTCGCGTGCGAGACGCACTGCCGTGTGACGGTTCTCGGCGCCCAGCTTCGTCGCCGCCGAGGACAGATAGTTCCGTACGGTCCCCTGCGACAGCCGGGCCCGCTCCGCGATCTCCGCGACGGGCGCCCCGTCCGCCGCGAGTTCCAGCACCTCCGCCTCCCGGGCGGTCAGCGGCGAGTCCCCCGCGCTGATCGCGTCGGCCGCCAACTCCGGATCCACATAACGCCCTCCGGCGTGCACGGTCCGGATCAGCTCGGCCAGCCGCTGCGCCGAGACGGTCTTCGGCGCGAAGGCCCGCACCCCCGCCGCCAGGGCCCGCTTCAGGTGCCCGGGACGGCCGTGACTGGTGACGATCATGGCCTTGCAGTCGGGCAGTTCGGCCCGCAGCGATGTGGCCACACTCACACCGTCGGCCCCCGGCATCTGGAGGTCCAGCACCGCCACGTCCGGCCGGTGCGCCCGCGCCATCGCCAGGGCCTCGGGCCCCGATGCCGCCTCGGCGACGACCAGCAGGTCGTCCTCCAGCGCCAGCAGGGCGGCCAGCGCCCCGCGGATCAGATGCTCGTCGTCGGCGAGCAGTACGCGTACGGGGCTCACGCCCGCACCTCCAGTCCTTGCACGTGTGCGCTCGGGATCTCGGCGCACAGCCGGAAGCGGCCGCCGGCCACCAGCCCCGCCCGCAGGGTTCCGTCCAGGACCGCGAGCCGCTCCCGCAGCCCGGCGAGTCCCGACCCCGGCGGCCCGGCGGGAGCCTCGGGCGCCCCGTCGTTCTCCACCACCAGCGTCACGGCACCGGCCTCGGGCGCCGTCAGCCGTATCAGGCAGCTCTGCGCGTCCCCGTGCCGCAGGACGTTCGTGGTCGCCTCGCGCACCACCCAGCCGAGCGCCGACTGCACCTCTGAAGGCAGCGCCCGCCCGGCCTCGAAGTCGACCTGGCAGTCCATTCCGGCCGCGCTCAGCACCCCGCGCGCACCCTCCAGCTCCACCGCGAGGTCCGCCTCCCGGTAGCCGCGCACGACGTCCCGTACCTCTCGCTGGGACTCCCGGGCGATCCGCTGCACCTCGATCATCTGGTCCACCGCCTCCGGGCGTTCGCGCCGCGCCAGCTGGACCGCCAGCTCGCTCTTGAGCGCGATCACCGCCAGATTGCGGCCCATCACGTCGTGCAGGTCCCGCCCGAAACGCAGCCGCTCCTCGGCCACCGCCAGCCTCGACTGGGCCTCGCGGGAGCGGTCCAGTTCCCAGACGACCTTGAGCAGCCAGGTCGTGAAACCGCAGGCCAGTGAGAAGAAGAGGGCGGAGATCAGCACGCCGATCACGTACCCGACAGCCTCGCCGACCGATAGTCCGAGCGCGAGCACCACCAGCCCCGTGCCGCCCGCGAAGGCCGGACCGACGTACCGCATCTGCCGCACCGAGGGCAGGCACATCACCAGGGCCCCGCTCCCGAAGCCGGCCACCCCCACGATCAGTTGCGGGGCCACCGCAGGCTCGGAGAGCACCCCGTACGCGCGCAGGGCGAGCACCGTCACCACGAAGGCCGCCGTCGTCGCGGCGAGCGTGACCGAGAGCCGGACCGGGCGCTCGCGCCGCCCGACCGCCCAGTCCATCGCCCGCGAGTACGCCACTCCGCACAGCACCGCGTGGGCGACCACCAGCAGGAAGAGGGCCAGTGCCGGCACGGGCCGTTTGGCGCCTTCGGCGGCCACCGGGAGCAGTCCGAACGAGAAGATCTCGAGGAGGATGAAGAGATGGCACGACCAGCGGCAGTACAGCTCGATCTTCTCCGCACTGCTGCGGTTCTTCCACCACCCCGTCAGTTTTGACACGGTCCCGTCCCCCGACTCCTCTAGCGGCGCGGTTCCCAGCGGAACCACTTCTGCACAGCAAACACGGTGATCATGACCCAGGCCAGCGTGTTGAGCGCGGCCCCCAGCAGGTCATGGGCCTGGGCGCCACCGCTCCACCCGGCCCGCACCAGGGCCATCACCCCGCTGAGCGGCAGCAGTTCGCACACGGAGGCCAGCAACTGCGGCAGCCGGTCCAGCGGTACGAACATCCCCGAGCCGAGCGCGCTCAGCAGGAACAGCGGCAGCGTGGTGAGGCCGGCGCTCTCCACGTTGCGGGTGACGGTGCTGGTCAGCGCGGACATCCCGGCCAGCAGCACGATCCCCGCGAGGACACCGGCGACGAGCAGCAACGGATTCCGCGGCGTCCGCACGTCCAGGGCGGCCGCCCCGGCGACCGCGAGGACGGCGATCTGGCCGATCGCGAGGGCGGCGGACGGCAGCGCGGTCCCGGCCAGGATCTCCAGGTCGTTGGCCTCGCCGGTACGCAGCCGCTTGAGCACGAGCTCCTCGCGCCGGGCCACGTACGCGGAGACCAGGTTCATGTACACGACGAGGAGCAGCACCATGCCGATCCCGCCGGTCAGCGTGGCTTCGCCGACGGCTGCCGCGCCCTGAGCCCCGCCCAGGGTGGAGCGCAGGACGAAGACCATCAGCAGCGGCATCAGCAGGGCCACGCTCAGGGCCGCCCGGTTGCGCACGAGCAGGGTGAGCTCGCTGCGGCCCAGCGCGGTGAGCCGGCCGGGGTTCAGGGTCAGGGCGTTCATCGGGCTGCTCCTGCCAGTGCGTGGTCCGTGCCGGCCGGGTCGGCCATGCCGTCGTCGGTGCGGCGGCCCTGCGCGATCTCCAGGAAGGCCTCCTCCAGGGAGCCGGACCGGGCGTCGAGCCGGTCCAGTTCCACCCCGGAGTCGTGGGCCCAGCGCAGCAGTTCGGTCAGGGACTCCTGGAGCCGGCCGGTACGGATCTCCACGCGCTGCCCGTACGCCGCCGCGTGCAGCGACAGCGGGAGCCGGGCCGCGGGCACCTGGGCCGGCAGCGTGAAGCGGATCCGGGCGGGCCGGGTGGCGGTCACCTCGGCCGGGGTGCCGGACAGCACGATTTCCCCCTCGTGCAGGATCGCCAGCCGGTCGGCGAGCTCCTCGGCCTCCTCCAGGTAGTGCGTGGTGAGCACCACCGTGGTCCCCTGGTCCCGCAGTTCCCGTACCAACGCCCAGGTGTCCCGGCGTCCTTCGGGATCCATGCCGGTGGTCGGCTCGTCCAGGAACAGCACCTCGGGCCGCCCCAGCAGGGCCAGCGCCAGGTCGAGGCGCCGCCGCTCACCGCCGGACAGCTGCTTGACCCGTACGGAGGCACGCGCGCCCAGGCCCACCAGCTCCAGCACCTCCGCCGCCGGCCGGGCGCCGGTGGTGACCCCGCCCCACATCCGGACGGTCTCGGCGACCGAGAGGTCCGAGGGGAAACCGCCCTCCTGGAGCATGACCCCGGTCCGCGGGCGGACCTCGGCCCGCCGTGCGTACGGGTCGAGGCCGAAGACGCGGACGTGTCCGCCGCTCGGCGCGGCCAGTCCCTCCAGCAGCTCGACGGTGGAGGTCTTGCCCGCCCCGTTGGTGCCGAGCAGGGCGAACATCTCGCCGCGGGCCACGGAGAAGGAGACGCCCCGTACGGCTTCGAAGCCGCCGGCGTAGCCGCGGCGGAGCCCCTCGACGTCGATCACGGTGTCAGTCATGAACCCAGCCTCGCGCCGCCCGGACGGCCGGGGCAGTGCGCGCTGTCATGATCCGCGATGACATTTGTCAGGGCATAGGGGACCAGCGGGGGCAGTGGAAGGGAAACACGAAGAAGGCCCCGGTTGTAATGACCGGGGCCTTCTTCATATGGAGCGGACGACGCGACTCGAACGCGCGACATCCACCTTGGCAAGGTGGTGCTCTACCAACTGAGCTACGTCCGCAGGTTTACTGCGTGCACTGCGTGAGCAATGCGAGCATCACTCTACCTGATCCACGGTGGTGGTCGGTAAACCGATGCAGAGCGGGTGACAGGGATCGCACACTGCGCCTTCCTCCTGGAAGGAGGATGTTCTGCTACTGAACTACACCCGCACGACCTTCGGGGCTTTGACCTGCGGTCTGGCCCCTTGGCGTGATCCACACACTAGCCGACGGAGGGGGGTGGATGGCAAATCGGCCCTCAGTGGGCCGCGTTGTAGGCCTCGTAGATCTTCTTGGGGATGCGGCCGCGGGGCGGCACCTCGAACTGGTTGGACCGGGCCCAGGCCCGGACGACCGCCGGGTCCGGTGCGATGGACGTGTGCTTGAAGGCCTTCCCCGAACGCGACTGCCGGCGGCCGGCGGCCACGAAGGGCTCGAGGCCCTTCCGCAGTTTCTTTGCGTTGGTCACATTGAGGTCGATCTCGTACGACTTACCATCCAGAGCGAACACGACCGTTTCCGT
Source organism: Streptomyces sp. NBC_01546 (assembly GCF_045208355.1). NCBI lineage: Bacteria > Bacillati > Actinomycetota > Actinomycetes > Kitasatosporales > Streptomycetaceae > Streptomyces > Streptomyces sp. NBC_01546. Next base: position 4,002,376 of record NZ_CP109379.1, on the reverse strand, counting down.
CGCTTCTCCGCCATCGATGTCGTCGGAGAGCGTGACTACTACGCGCTGCGCCACGGATATCGGTCCCTTCGTGCGACGTCGCCACCTGTTGACGTGGGGCGATGTCGACTGTGTGGATGTTTCGGGGCAATGCAACTTTGAGGCGGAATCTCAGGTGATTCCTTTGTACCCCGATTCCCATTGCATTGCGAAGCCCAGTTAATTCTCTCCGCGTGTCCCGCCGCAATGCCGGACGCGTGGTTTTCCGTCGGATTTTGCGAAGCGTTGGTGAAGCCGAAACGGCTCGGTGATCACGGCTCCCGCATATCTACCCGCGTAGAAATTTCGGCCGGGTACGCTGAGGGAACCGCCTTCGCACCAACCACACACGGGAGTGCCCGATGGCACGCGTCGTAGTCGACGTCATGCTCAAGCCGGAGATCCTCGACCCCCAGGGCCAGGCGGTGCAGCGTGCACTGCCGCGCCTGGGCTTCGAGGGAATCGCGGACGTCCGCCAGGGGAAGCGTTTCGAGCTCGAGGTGGAGGGACCGGTCGACCAGGCCGCCCTCGACCGCATCCACAAGATGGCCGAAACCTTCCTCGCCAACACCGTCATCGAAGACTTCACCGTGAAGGTCGAGGCCTGAGGGTGACCACTCGCATCGGAGTCGTCACGTTCCCCGGAACGCTCGACGACCGTGACTCGCTGCGCGCCATCCGCCTCGCGGGGGCCGAGCCGGTTTCGCTCTGGCACCGCGACAAGGACCTGCACCAGGTCGACGCGGTCGTCCTCGCGGGCGGCTTCTCCTACGGGGACTACCTGCGCGCCGGAGCCATCTCCCGGTTCTCGCCGGTGATGGACACCATCATCGAGCAGGCCAAGGGCGGCATGCCCGTCCTCGGCATCTGCAACGGCTTCCAGGTCCTCACCGAGGCCCACCTGCTGCCGGGGGCGATGCTCCGCAACAACCACCTGCACTTCATCTGCCGCGACCAGAAGCTGCGGGTGGAGAACGCGGAGACCGCGTGGACCGGCGACTACACCGCCGGCCAGGAGATCTCCGTACCGCTCAAGAACATGGACGGCCGCTACACCGCCGACGAGCGCACGCTCGACGAGCTGGAGGCCGAAGGCCGCGTGGCCTTCCGGTACCTGGTCCGCGGCGAAGCCGCTGATGGATTCGGTAACCCGAACGGCTCGCTGCGCGACATCGCCGGCATCACCAACGCCGCGGGCAACGTCGTCGGCCTCATGCCGCACCCGGAGCACGCGGTCGAGCCGCTGATCGGGACGGGCCGCACCGACGGCCTCCCGTTCTTCACCTCGGTCCTGAAGAAGCTGGTCAACGCATGAGCCTCGACACGGTCAAGAACGCCACCGAGACCCCGGACGCGGCGCAGCCCTGGAAGGAGCTCGGCCTCAAGGAGGACGAGTACGCCCGCATCCGGGAGATCCTCGGCCGCCGCCCCACGGGCGCCGAGCTCGCCATGTACTCGGTCATGTGGTCCGAGCACTGCTCGTACAAGAGCAGCAAGGTCCACCTGAAGCAGTTCGGCGAGAAGGTCCCGCAGAACGACGCCATGCTCGTCGGCATCGGCGAGAACGCCGGTGTCGTCGACGTCGGCCAGGGCTACGCGGTCACCTTCAAGGTCGAGTCGCACAACCACCCCTCGTACATCGAGCCCTACCAGGGCGCGGCCACCGGCATCGGCGGCATCGTCCGCGACATCCTCGCCATGGGCGCCCGCCCGATCGCCGTCGTCGACCCGCTGCGCTTCGGCGCGGCCGACCACCCCGACACCAAGCGCGTCCTGCCGGGCGTCGTCGCGGGCATCGGCGGCTACGGCAACTGCCTGGGCCTGCCCAACATCGGCGGCGAGGTCGTCTTCGACGCCTGCTACCAGGGCAACCCGCTCGTCAACGCCGGCTGCATCGGCGTGATGAAGCACGAGGACATCCACCTCGCCAAGGCCTCCGGCCCCGGCAACAAGGTCATCCTCTACGGCGCCCGCACGGGCGGCGACGGCATCGGCGGCGTCTCGGTCCTCGCGTCCGAGACCTTCGACGACACCAAGCCCACCAAGCGCCCCGCGGTGCAGGTCGGCGACCCCTTCCAGGAGAAGCTCCTCATCGAGTGCACCCTGGAGATCTTCAAGGAGAAGCTGGTCGCCGGCATCCAGGACCTCGGCGGTGCCGGGCTCTCCTGCGCCACCAGCGAGCTGGCCTCCGCCGGTTCCGGCGGCATGCGGGTCGAGCTGGACACCGTCCCGCTGCGCGACGCGACGCTCTCGCCCGAGGAAATCCTCATGAGCGAGTCGCAGGAGCGCATGTGCGCGATCGTGGAGCCGCAGTACGTCGACCGCTTCATGGAGATCTGCGAGAAGTGGGACGTCATCGCCACCGTCATCGGTGAGGTGACCGACGGCGAGCGCCTCGAGATCTTCTGGCACGGCGAGCAGATCGTGGACGTGCCCCCGGGCACCGTCGCCCACGAGGGTCCCGTCTACCACCGCCCGTACGCGCGCCCCTCCTGGCAGGACGCGCTCCAGGCGGACGACGCGGGCAAGCTGCCCCGCCCGCAGACCTCGGAAGAGCTCCGCGCGCAGGTCCTGGCCCTGGTCTCCTCCCCGAACCAGGCGTCGAAGTCCTGGGTCACCGACCAGTACGACCGCTTCGTGCAGGGCAACACCGTCCTGTCGCAGCCCGAGGACGCGGGCATGGTCCGCATCGACGCCGAGTCGAACCTCGGCGTGGCCATGGCCACCGACGGCAACGGCCGCTTCGCCAAGCTCGACCCGTACACGGGCGCCCAGCTGGCGCTGGCGGAGTCGTACCGCAACGTGGCGGCGACCGGCGCCAAGCCGCTCGCCATCTCCGACTGCCTGAACTTCGGTTCCCCCGAGGACCCGGACGTCATGTGGCAGTTCGCCGAGGCCTGCCGCGGTCTGGCGGACGGCTGCCTGGAGCTGGGCACCCCGGTGACCGGCGGCAACGTCTCCCTCTACAACCAGACGGGCGACATCGCGATCCACCCGACCCCGGTCGTGGCGGTCCTCGGTGTGATCGACGACGTCAACCGCCGTACGCCGATGGCCTTCAAGGAGGCCGGCCAGCTGCTGTACCTGCTGGGCGACACGGCCGAGGAGTTCGGCGGCTCGGCCTGGTCCCAGGTCGTCCACGACCACCTGGGCGGCATGCCGCCGAAGGTGGACCTGGGCCGCGAGAAGCTGCTCGGCGAGATCCTCATCTCCGCATCGCGCGACGGCATGATCGACGCCGCGCACGACCTGTCCGACGGCGGCGTGATCCAGGCGCTCACCGAGTCCTGCCTGCGCGGCGGCAACGGCGCGCGGATCGTGGTCCCGGAGGACCTGGACGCCTTCACCTTCCTGTTCTCCGAGTCCGCGGGCCGGGCCATCGTGTCCGTCCCGCGCAGCGAGGAGCTCCGCTTCACCGACATGTGCGGCGCGCGGGGCCTCCCGGTCGCCCGCATCGGCGTGGTGGACGGCGAGGAGATCGAGATCCAGGGCGAGTTCACCCTCCCCCTGACCGAACTCCGCGAGGCCCACGAGGCCACGATCCCGGCCCTGCTGGCCTGATCACCGCCCTCGGCTGTACGAGGCCCCGCCCACCCTGTGGGCGGGGCCTCTGCGTTGTCGTCGGTGGTTGGTACGGTCAGCCGCGTCGTCGCAGTTGCAAGAGCGGGGGGTCAGGGATGTTCGAACCACTGGAGCCTTCCGGCGGTGGGGTGCTGCCGGATCGGGGCCGATGGCGCAATGCGGTCAATTTGCTGCTGTGCATCGCGGGTATGGGCGGCGTGGTCTTCGGCGGCTGGGCGCTGTACGACTCGTACGAGACCCACCAGGACCGCAAGGCGAGCCGCGCGCTGATAACCCAGGCGTGCGCCGGGCTGGTGGACGCCGAGACGGTCATGAGCCTGGACGGCGGCACCGACCGGGTGGTCCTCGGCGGCGAGGAGCCGAGGACCATCGACTTCGACACGATTCCCGACGACTGTGTGCTGAGCCGCCTGGAGGACCGAAAGGGCCGGGACGTGCGGCTCAGCCAGTTCGCCCTCGCCCTGAAGGGGCTGCCGCAGGCGCGAGCCCTGCACACCGCCGACGATTCCAGGGACCCCTTCGCCACCATGCGCCCCGGCTCGCAGGGCGATATGACCGCTCGGACCAGGCTGCCCGACCGGATGCCGCTCGGGGACGGCCGGCTCGGCGACTACGGTCCCGACGACGTCACCGTCGTGGCCCGGTGCGAGCAGCCGGCCAAGGCCGGTACGACCACCCTGATCGTGACCGCCACCTCCCCGAGCACCCGGCACGAGGCCGGTGACCGCCCGGTCCTGGCCCGTCTCGCCCGGCATGCCGCGGAGGGCGCCGCCGCGAAGTTCGGCTGCCGGACGCAGCTGCCCGAACTCCCGGAGCAGCTGCCCGCACCCGTTGCCGATCTCGGCCCGGTGGGTGACCGGTCGGACAGCTGCGGCTGGTACGCCGCCCACCTGCGTACGGCGGACCGGATCAGGCTGCCCGACAGGGCCGCCGGCGTGCCCCTCGGAGGAGCCGCCCGCGAGGAGGGCTGCCTGCTCGCGGTGGGACCCGAGGCGACCAAGCGCCTCTTCCCCACGCTGAGCGAGGAGGAGCGCGCCCACGTGAACCTGGACGCGGTCCTGCGGGTCGCACCGTGGTGGGTCCGGACCCGGTCGTACTTCGGCGACGACGCGGCAGCGGTCGCCGCCCCCGGCAGGCACAGCCCGGACCCGGTGATCCCCGGCAAGGCGGGCCGCCTCGGCGACGTGCTCTACGGCTCGATGACCTGCCAGGAGCGGCCGGCCACCCTGACGATGACCGTCCCGTACGACTACCGGTCCGTCCTCGGCCCGCGCTTGGACGAGTTGTTCAAGGCCTACGCCACCGACACCGCCCAGCGCCGCGGCTGCACCGGGCTCGTGCTGCCCGGGCCCGAGTAGGGTCGGGTCATGCCGCCCGCCAAGAAGAAGCCGCGTGCCTTCGACCCCGTCAGGATCCGCGCGGCCGTCACCGCGCAGTTCGGGCATGTCGCCGACGCCGTGCGCGAGTTGACGCCCGAGCAGCTGGCGCGGCCCAGCGGGCTCGGGGAGTGGACCGTCGGCGAACTCGCCGCGCACATCGCGTGGATCGCGGACTCGCTGGCCGCCGGCCTCGCCCGGCCGCCCGCCGCCGTCGTCGAGCTGACCGCCGTCGAGTGGCCCTCCGCCACCGCCTCCCTCGCCGGGAAGATCTCCGAGGCCGCCCGCGAGACCCTCGCCGGGGCCCCGCTCCCCGAGCTGTACGAGCGGGCGGCCACCCGCATGGCCGAGGCGCTGGAGGCCAACACCGGCGCACGCGTGCTGGACCTGTGGATCGGCGACATGACCCTGGCCGACTTCATGGTCACCCGGACCGTGGAGCTGGTGGTCCACACCGACGACCTGAACCGGGCCGCCGGAGCGGACATCCCCATCGAGCGCCAGGCACTGGCCGCCTGCACCCGGCTGCTCGCCGACGCCCTCGCCCTCAAGGCGCCGGGCGGTTCGGTCGAGGTACGGATCCCGCCCTTCGCGGTGGTCCAGTGCATCGAGGGCCCCCGCCACACCCGCGGTACCCCGCCCAACGTGGTGGAGACCGACCCGCTGACCTGGATCCGGCTCGCGACGGGCCGTACGCACTGGGCCGCGGCCCTCGACGAGGCGCAGGTCAGGGCCAGCGGAGAGCGGGCCGACCTGTCGGCGCTGCTCCCCCTGATGAGCTGAGCGGAACCGCCCGGCCGCCCGCTCCGTCCCATCGTCATGCGTACCCTCAGGCACCTTCCGACCGGCCTGGCCCTCCTCCTCGCGCTCGCCGCGTGCGGTCAGTCCGAAGACGCCGGGAGCAGCCCGCTCCCCGACCCCGTCGGCTCCTGGTCCGTGGAGTCCCTCACCACCGGCGGCCGCACCCTGCACGCACCCGCGGCCGCCCGCGTCGACCTCAAGCAGGACGAGGCCACCGGCAACTACGGCTGCAACGGCTTCACGGCGAAGGTCGTCCCCGAAGGCTCCTCCGCCCTGACTGTGACCCCGGGCGCGACGACCAACATGGCCTGCGAGAACCAGGAGTTCGAGACCGCGTTCGCCCAGCTCTTCAAGGGCCGGCTGACCATCGACCGGGGCCCCGACCGGCTCACGCTGAAGACCGCCGACGGGAGCACGATGGCCTTGACCTCCCAGCCCCCGGCCCCGGACGCGCCGCTCGCCGCGACGGAGTGGACCGTCGACTCGCTGGTCGACGGTGCGACCGTGTCCTCCGTCCCCGCCGAGGCGGCCGGCAAGGCCAGGTTCACCCTCACCACCGACGGCACGGCGAGCGGCAGCCTCGGCTGCAACCGGTTCAGCGCCAAGGCCACCGTCGACGGTCCCACGGTCACCTTCGGGCCGCTCACCACGACCCGGATGGCCTGCGAGGGCCCGGCCGGTGAGGTGGAGCGGACGCTGACCGCGCTGTTCGGCAGCGGCCCGCTCACCTGGAAGATCCAGGGTCAGAACCTGACCCTCACCGCGCCCGACGGCAAGGGCCTCACCGCCAAGGGGGCCACGGCGGCCGAATGAGCGCGGCCCGGACCCGGGTGCGTCAGGCCGGGTAGGGCAGCAGTTCCGCGTTCACGGACTCCCAGGCCGACCGCAGCTCCGCCAGCCGGGCCGGTTCCAGCGCGGCCTTGTCGGCCTGCTCGCGGACGTCCCCGGCCAGGTTGAACAGCTGGTCCCGGCCCGCCTTGCCGCGGTAGTACTTCCAGTCGCCGCGCCGCAGGGCCCGCTCCCCGCGGACCCGCCAGAACAGGTCCCGCCCGGCGACCTCCTCGCCGCGCAGCAGGTACCCGGCCAGGCTCACCCCGTCCAGCGGGTACGCCGGGTGCGGCCGCGTCCCGGCCACCTCCAGCAGCGTGGCCGTCCAGTCCGGGCTGAACACCGGGACGCGGCTGACCTGCCCGCCGTCCAGCCGCGCGGGCCAGCGCACGATGTTCGGCACCCGGATCCCGCCCTCCTGGAGCGAGGCCTTGTTGCCCGACAGCGGCCAGTTGTACGAGAAGCGCTCGCCGCCGTTGTCGCTGGAGAACACGACCAGGGTGTTGTCCTCCTGCCCGGAGCGCTTCAGCGCCTTCAGCACCTCGCCGACCGACCGGTCCAGGTCCTCCACCATCTGCCGGTACTTCTCGACCGAGCCGCCGTCCTGGTGCCACAGCGCCCGTGCGTCGCCCGCCTTGATCCGGCGGACGATCTCCGCGCTCTCCTCCGTGTCCCCCTCGGCGATCCAAGGCCAGTGCGGGGTGGTGAAGTTCAGGTTCAGCAGCCACGGCTTGCCGTGGTGGTCGCGCGAGACGTACTCGCTCGCCCGCTCGGTGATGATCCGGGTGTAGTAGCGCAGGTCCCGGTAGGTGGCGTCGCCCTCGTAGAGGTCGTACTCGCCGCCCAGGCCCAGCTTGGAGTAGTACTCCAGCGCCCCGCCGAAGTTGCCGAAGAACTCCTCCCAGCCGGACTTCGGCGGGCTGTAGTCCGGCAGGTAGCCCGCGTGCCACTTGCCGATCAGCGCGGTGGAGTAGCCGGACTCCTTCAGCAGCGAGGCCAGCGTGGGGTGGGTGGGCTCCAGGCCCGCCGACTTGTCGGCGATCGGCTCGGCCAGCCCGCCCTTGGTGCGGGCCGGGTAGCGGCCCGTGTACAGGCTGAACCGGGTCGGAGAGCAGGTCGCGGAGCCCGAGTACGCGTCGGTGAACCGGACGCCCTGGCGGGCCAGTCGGTCCAGGTTGGGGGTCTTGATGTGCGTGGAGCCGTATGAGGACAGGTCCGCCCAGCCCAGGTCGTCGCCCAGGATGAACAGGATGTTGGGACGCCGGGACTGCCGCCCGCGCGCGGCGCGGAACTCCCGCTCCTGCGCGGCCTCGGCGGCCTGGGCGGGGGCGGCAGCGCCGACTCCGACGGCCGCCGCGGCGGCGCTCACGCCGACCGCCCCGCCGAAGGCACGCCGGGACAGATGGGGTTCGTACGAGGTCACAGGTACTCCAAGGCACGGCCTGGCGCCCGGCAGCGCAGGGCATGCCGGGGCGGAGGCAGGAGAAAAGGGGAAAGGAAAAGCGGCGTGTGACTACGCAGAACAGCGACAGATGGCGCTCGCGACACGGACCAGGTCCACGTGCCGGCGCTCGACGAGGGTGACGGTGCGGTCACCGAGAGGCTGCATGAGGCGAGAGCCTGTACGAATGCCCATACGGCTGTCAACAAAGGAATCCGGATACCGAGACGCAGCGGCCCGGTCACCCTCTGTGCTGTGACATTTCCCGGGGCTCCCGAATTCGGACCAGTGGTCGACCTCGCCTACACTTGTGCTGTGCCTCGTGGTGATGGACGACTCAACCACGACCTGCTCCCCGGAGAAAAGGGCCCCCAGGACGCTTGCGGCGTCTTCGGTGTCTGGGCTCCGGGTGAAGAGGTCGCCAAGCTCACCTACTTCGGACTGTATGCACTGCAGCACCGCGGACAAGAGTCCGCGGGAATCGCTGTGAGCAACGGTTCCCAGATCCTCGTCTTCAAGGACATGGGCCTCGTTTCCCAAGTCTTCGACGAAACCTCTCTCGGCTCGCTCCAGGGTCATATCGCGGTCGGTCACGCCCGCTACTCGACCACCGGAGCCTCCGTCTGGGAGAACGCCCAGCCCACCTTCCGTGCGACCGCCCACGGCTCCATTGCCCTGGGTCACAACGGCAACTTGGTGAACACCGCCGAGCTTGCCGAGATGGTCGCCGACCTCCCCCGTCAGGACGGCCGCGCCACCCAGGTGGCGGCCACCAACGACACGGACCTGGTCACCGCCCTCCTGGCGGGCCAGACCGACGAGGACGGCAAGCCCCTGACCATCGAGGAGTCGGCCACCAAGGTCCTCCCGAAGGTGAAGGGCGCCTTCTCGCTCGTCTTCATGGACGAGGGGACCCTCTACACCGCCCGTGACCCGCAGGGCATCCGCCCGCTGGTCCTCGGCCGCCTGGAGCGCGGCTGGGTGGTCGCGAGTGAGACCGCCGCCCTCGACATCTGCGGCGCCAGCTTCGTCCGCGAGGTCGAGCCGGGCGAGCTCATCGCGATCGACGAGAACGGCCTGCGGACCTCCCGATTCGCGGAAGCGAAGCCCAAGGGCTGTGTCTTCGAGTACGTCTACCTGGCGCGCCCGGACACCGACATCGCCGGCCGGAACGTCTACCTCTCGCGTGTCGAGATGGGCCGGCGCCTGGCCAAGGAAGCCCCGGTCGACGCCGATCTGGTGATACCGACGCCGGAGTCGGGCACGCCCGCCGCCGTCGGATACGCCGAGGCCAGCGGGATCCCGTACGGCTCCGGCCTGGTCAAGAACGCCTACGTCGGCCGGACCTTCATCCAGCCCTCGCAGACGATCCGCCAGCTCGGCATCCGCCTGAAGCTCAATCCCCTCAAGGAAGTCATCCGGGGCAAGCGCCTGGTGGTCGTCGACGACTCGATCGTCCGCGGCAACACCCAGCGCGCCCTGGTCAAGATGCTCCGCGAGGCCGGCGCGGCGGAGGTCCACATCCGGATCTCCTCGCCGCCGGTGAAGTGGCCGTGCTTCTTCGGCATCGACTTCGCCACCCGGGCCGAGCTGATCGCCAACGGCATGACGGTCGACGAGATCGCCACGTCGCTGGGCGCGGACTCGCTCTCGTACATCTCGCTCGACGCGATGGTCGAGGCGACCACCATCCAGAAGCCCAACCTCTGCCGTGCCTGCTTCGACGGCGAGTACCCCATGGAGCTGCCCGACCCGCAGCTCCTGGGCAAGCAGCTGCTGGAGTCCGAGCTGGCCGGCGGCACGGACGCCGCCGACGCGCTCCGCCGCCCGTAGGCGCTCCTCGGTTTCGCCGGCTCAACCTGCGCTGGGCCCTCCCTTTTGAGGCTTCTCCGGGGGCCCAGCACCACCCGCAGTAACGACACGAAAGCTCTCTCCTGTCATGACAGAGAAGACCACCGGTGCCAGCTACGCAGCCGCAGGCGTGGACATCGAAGCGGGAGACCGCGCCGTCGAGCTGATGAAGGAGTGGGTGAAGAAGACGCAGCGCCCCGAGGTCCTCGGCGGCCTCGGCGGCTTCGCCGGCCTCTTCGACGCCTCCGCCCTCAAGCGCTACGAGCGCCCGCTGCTCGCCTCCGCCACCGACGGGGTCGGCACCAAGGTCGACATCGCCCGCCAGCTCGGCGTGTACGACACCATCGGCCACGACCTCGTCGCGATGGTCATGGACGACATCGTCGTCTGCGGCGCCGAGCCGCTCTTCATGACCGACTACATCTGCGTCGGCAAGGTCCACCCCGAGCGTGTCGCGGCCATCGTCAAGGGCATCGCCGAGGGCTGCGTCCTCGCCGGCTGCGCCCTGGTGGGCGGCGAGACCGCCGAACACCCGGGTCTGCTCGGCCCCGACGACTTCGACGTGGCGGGCGCCGGCACCGGTGTCGTCGAGTACGACCGGCTGCTCGGTGCGGATCGCATCCGTACGGGTGACGCCGTCATCGCGATGGCTTCGTCCGGCCTTCACTCGAACGGGTACTCGCTGGTCCGGCACGTCCTCTTCGACCGGGCCGGAATGTCCCTGGACCAGGAAGTCGCCGAGCTCGGCCGCACCCTGGGCGAGGAACTGCTGGAGCCCACGAAGATCTACTCGCTCGACTGCCTCGCCCTCACCCGTACGGCCGAGGTGCACGCCTACTCGCACATCACGGGCGGCGGCCTCGCGGCCAACCTGGCGCGGGTGATCCCGGACCACCTGCACGCCACGGTCGACCGTTCGACCTGGACCCCCGGCGCGATCTTCGACCTGGTCGGCAAGGCCGGTCAGGTCGAGCAGCTGGAACTGGAGAAGACGCTGAACATGGGCGTCGGCATGATGGCGGTCGTCCCGGGCGAGTCGGTGGACGTGGCCCTGACCGCGCTGGCCGACCGGGGCGTCGACGCCTGGGTCGCGGGCGAGATCCTGGACCGCGGCGACCACGCCGAGGGCGCCACCCTGACCGGTTCCTACGCGAGCTGAGCAGCACTGAAACCCGGCCCGGGGCGATGCCCTGGACCGGGTTTCAGTCTTTGACCCTGTTGTGCAGACGCTCTCGAGAAAGCGTCAAGCGCCGCGACGCTGTGCCGACGGACCGGACTCCTCGTCCTCGTCGTCGTCATCGCTGTTGTACAGATCCGCGTACTTGGCGTACGGGTCGTCGTCGTCCAGATCGTCATCGACTTCGACCGGCTCGCTGATAGGCAGCGGCTCTGTCGGCGATGCGCCCAGCTCATTGGCCAGACGCGAGAGGTCAGTCCCGCCGCTGTTGTACTTCAGCTGGCGGGCGACCTTTGTCTGCTTGGCCTTGGCCCGGCCGCGCCCCATGGCTCGACCCCCTCGGTGACGGGGCTCGACGGCCCCAGAGTCTGACACGCGTTCATGGTTCGGAGCGGGCTCTCCGTGGAGAGACCGTCCGTAGGGGTTTAACGGTACCTGCTTCCGCGGCCATACGGTACGCCGCCCGCATGACGCGCCCCGGTGCAGAACCAACAAGGCGCCCCGTCCTCGCTGGTCAACCGCGATTTTAACGCTTTCCTGGCCCGCGACCCGCCGAAGTGCAGTGAGTTCCGTCTCGCCGCACCCCGGCGGGCGCATCCGGGAGCCCCGGGAGGTGCCTAGACCGCGCGCGCGGAGCGGGCGTCCGCCATCCGCTGCTCGGCGATCCGGTCGGCCGCAGCGGCCGGCGGAATGCCGTCCGCCTTCGCACGTGCGAATATGGCGAGCGTGGTGTCGAAGATCTGCGCCGCCTTGGCCTTGCAGCGGTCGAAATCGAAGCCGCGCAGCTCGTCGGCGACCTGGATCACGCCACCGGCGTTGACCACGTAGTCGGGCGCGTAGAGGATCCCGCGGTCCGAGACGTCCTTCTCGATGCCCGGGTGGGCGAGCTGGTTGTTCGCCGCTCCGCAGACGACCTTGGCCGTCAGGACCGGCACCGTCTCGTCGTTCAGGGCGCCGCCCAGCGCGCACGGGGCGTAGATGTCCAGACCGGGCACGCGGATCAGCGCGTCCGTGTCGGCGACCGCCGTGACCTTGCCGGGGTGCTTGTCGAGGATCCGGCGCACGGACTCTTCCCGCACGTCCGTGATCACGACCTCGGCGCCGTCCTCCAGCAGGTGCTCGACCAGGTAGTGGCCGACCTTGCCGACGCCCGCCACGGCGACCTTGCGGCCGCGCAGGGTCGGGTCGCCCCACAGGTGCTGGGCGCTGGCGCGCATGCCCTGGAAGACACCGAAGGCGGTGAGCACCGAGGAGTCGCCCGCGCCGCCGTTCTCGGGGGAGCGGCCGGTCGCCCAGCGGGTCTCGCGGGCCACGATGTCCATGTCCGCCACGTACGTGCCGACGTCGCAGGCGGTCACGTAGCGGCCGCCGAGGGACTCCACGAACCGGCCGTAGGCCAGCAGCAGTTCCTCCGTCTTGAGGATGTCGGGGTCCCCGATGATCACGGCCTTGCCGCCGCCGAGGTCGAGACCGGCGAGGGCGTTCTTGTACGACATGCCGCGGGAGAGGTTCAGCGCGTCGAGGACGGCCTCCTCGTCCGAGGCGTACGCGTGGAAGCGCGTGCCGCCGAGGGCGGGGCCCAGGGCGGTGGAGTGGATCGCGATGACGGCCTTCAGGCCAGTGGCTCGGTCCTGGCACAGCACGACTTGCTCGTGGCCGCCCTGTTCCGTACGGAACAGGGTGTGCAGGACGCCGTCGGTCATTTCGGTCACGGTGGTGACTCCCATGGAAGAGATGCGGCGGATTGACGCCCGCCCTGCGGGTGGGGGAGGGCGTGCTGGGAGCAGCGTAAGACCTGCGGACGGCGCGGGGACCGCCTGTCCGAGGATCGGAACACTCCCGTGTCACGGGCGCGCCGAAGGTAGCGGAGCCGCAAAAAGGGGAGTACGAGAGCGTGAGCGAATCTCCCGATCCCCTGCTGCCCTCCGCGCGCTCGGCGCCGGCCGTCCCGTACGCCTCCTACCTGCGCGTCTACGAGCCCCTGGTTGCCTTCCCGGAACCGGAGCGGTCGCACTGGGCCGACTACGCCCGGCGCGGGAAGGCCCCGACCGCCCAGGACGAACTGCGCCGGTCGCTCACCGACTTGGTTCGGGTGCCCGTGGTGGGGGTGCCGGCCCACGAGAGCGCGGACGCCTTCACGGCGGAGGTGGACGGGGTGCTGCTGGTCTGCCCGTGGCGCACCCGGCTGCGCGGCTGGCTGGCGCTCCAGGAGCTGGTGGAGTGGTTCCCGCTCCCGGTCCTGGACGCGGCGCTCCCGCCGCCGTTGCGTCTGCAGGCGGCCGAGGAGTACGAGCGCTGGCGCGAGCGGAACCCGGACGCGCGCCCGTGGATCCGTACGGGGGTGTGGCAGGTCCCGCTGCGCTGGTTCGTGCTGGTGGCGGACCAGGAGCGGGAGTACCTGCCCGGCGAGCGGCTGCGCTACCGGACGCCGATGGTGCAGGCGCGGCGGCGCCTGGCGCGGGCCCTGCGGACCCTGCGGGAGGCGGAGGGGTACGGGATGCTCGCCGACGGCCTGGTGGAGGTCGGGAGCTGGCTGGAGGAGTTCCACCCGCGGTCGATGGTCGAACTGGACTACGGGGGGCTGCTGCACGCACTGCCGGCGGACCGGCTGGCGGCGGACCGGTCGGCGCGGGAGCTGGCGGAGGGCATCGCGGCCTTGCGGGCGGGGGACGCGGAGGGGGCGGCCGAGGTCTACGAGGAGCTGGCGGAGCGGTGGAGGGCGGTCCGGGAGAGACTGTTCGCGAATTAGTCCCCGAAGCCCGATCGTGCTCCGATCGGGCCCAAGAGGACCCGTACGTACCCCCGCGTATCGGTCGATCAGCCATAAGTGGCTGATCAGGGGCTTGATCATGTCTTTAGGGACGTAGTACCAGGACCTACGTCCCGATACGGGCCATTGGCCCAAGCGTGACGGACCGCACTATCTACACCCTTGCGCCCTTCCCCTACCCTCGTGCCAAAATAGGACAAGGAGTCCGGGGAGGGTTCCTTCCGCCCAACTAAGGGCGGAATGCTCGGCATTGCGCTCTACGGGGGGTCTGACGACTCCTGATCGCTCTGTGACTGATCGTCACAGTGGGGTGACTGTCCGTTATGGGACGGTCCATCGGCTTCCGCCGCTGATGAACACCTCGGAGGGCAATTCCGTCGGTTTGGCCCTTGGGGCTGGACGGATGGTGTAGTTGTAGTGCCGAGGACAAGCCGTTCGTCCTATAACCGACTCGGCCCGCGTATGTCCATTTCGGGCAACGCGGGCCAAGGTGCAGAATTTAGAGGAAAGAACCGAGATGGTTCGGTTCTCCCGAGGAGGCCGCTCATGACCGCTCGCACCCCTGATGCCGAGCCGCTGCTGACCCCGGCTGAGGTTGCCACGATGTTCCGCGTGGACCCGAAGACGGTGACCCGCTGGGCCAAGGCTGGCAAGCTCACGTCCATCCGCACCCTGGGTGGACACCGCCGTTACCGCGAGGCCGAGGTTCGCGCACTGCTTGCGGGAATTCCGCAGCAGCGCAGCGAGGCCTGAGGTTCCGCAGCACCCCTGCTTTAACGGGTCTATATCGGGTCCCCCAATCCGATGAAACCCACATAGCTTCATACGACTGAACCTGCCCCAACAGGTTCATTGGTCGTCGATCGCGCTGGACTCCGCCGGGTCCAGCGCGATCTTTTTTATGCCCAGGTCAGGGCGGTGTCGGGCTGGCGTGCGGTCACCGGCGGAGTAGGTGCCATTGCACATATTAAATCGAGCGGGTGTATGAGTGCGATAAAAGTACACATCTCAAAAACTCATGCGGTGACTCCCGTCACAGATGATCACTCTTGTATTCACGGGAATGCACCCCGTAAGGGGACGTGAGCCGCGGAGCGCATCATGCGAACGGGGGATTCTCGGCGGCGCGGGCGGTGGCGGCCGCGGTGGCGCCGGACCGGATGGCCGGGAGGCCCGGCGCGGCCCGGTGTGACGGCCGTCAGATCGCCCGTGGACGCCGGAACGGGTGCGGGAGGTTCGGGAGGGCGCCGACGGACCCGCGCGGGCCTCAGAAGCCTCGGGGAGCCTCAAGAGTCTCGGGAGTCTCCCCAAGGCCGCCCAGCGGGTTTCCCCGCCAACGCGTCAGGGCCCGCATCCCCTGGGGGATACGGGCCCTGACGTTTCTGCGAACCTGACGGGACTTGAACCCGCGACCTCCACCTTGACAGGGTGGCGAGCTAACCAACTGCTCCACAGGTCCTTGATTTGCGGCCGCTCGGCGGCTGCGAATCAGACTGTACCGCAGCTCAGGGGGTGCAGTCGAACCGGATCACGCGGCCGGTCACCCGGCCGGTCACGGAGCCGCCGCATCCACCGCCTTCACGATCCGTTTGTCGGAGATCGGGTAGGCCGTCCCGAGCGCGTGCGCGAAGTAGCTGACCCGCAGTTCCTCGATCATCCAGCGGATCTCGGTGACCGCCTCCGGGACCGGCCGGCCCTTCGGCAACTGCTCCAGCAGCCACAGGTACTCGTCCCGCATCTCGTGGACCTTCTCCATGCGCGTGGTGTCGCGCTGGACGCCCGTGGGCATCTGCTGGAGCCGCCGGTCCACCGCCACCAGGTAGCGCATGAGGTCCGGCAGCCTGCGCAGCCCGGTGAGCGTCACGAAGCCGGTCGGCATGAGCGCCGCCAGCTGCGTCTTCACGTCCTGGAGGTTGGCGACCAGGGCGAGGCTGCTGGTGGCCTTCAGGCGCCGCTCGCAGGCCTGCCAGGCGGCCAGCACCTGCTGCACCTGCCCGACCGTCCGCACGGTCGTGTCCACCAGGTCGGCGCGCACGGCCTCGTAGAGCTTGCGGAAGCCCGTCTCGTCCCACGCGGGGCCGCCGTGGTCGGAGATCAGCTTGTCGGTCGCCGCGGTCGCGCAGTCGTCGAACAGCGCCTGGATGGAGCCGTGCGGGTTCCTGGACAGGGCCAGCTTCTGCTGGTTGGTCAGGTGGTCCGAGGCGAACTTCGCCGGATTCACCGGGATGTTCAGCAGGATGAGCCGCCGGGTGCCCAGCCACATCGCCTGCTGCTGCTCGGCCTCGGTGTCGAAGAGCCGTACGGAGACGCTCGCGCCCTCGTCCACGAGCGCCGGGTACGCCTTCACCGGCTGGCCGGCCCGCCGGGTCTCGAAGACCTTGGTCAGCGTGCCGATGGTCCAGTCGGTCAGCCCGGTGCGCTCCACCGATTCCCCGCCCGCCCGCTCGGCGGTGGCCGCGGCGGCCTTGGAGAGGGCCTGGCGGGCCTTGGGCTTCAGGCGCAGCCTCAGCGCCTCCAGGTCCTTGTCCTCGGCGAGGTTCTTGCGGCGCTCGTCGACGATCCGGAAGGTGATCTTCAGGTGGTCCGGGATCCGGCTGAGGTCGAAGTCCTCGGCGGAGACCGGGACCCCGACCATCCGCTGGAGCTCGCGCGCCAGTGTGACCGGCAGCGGCTCCTGCAAGGGCACCGCCGTGTCCAGGAAGCGGCCGGCGAAGTTCGGCGCCGGGACGTAGTGGCGGCGGATCGGCTTCGGGAGCGAGCGGATCAGCTCGGTGACGACTTCCTCCCGCAGACCCGGGATCTGCCAGTCGAAGCCCTCGTCGGTGACCTGGTTCAGCACCTGGAGCGGGATGTGGACGGTCACGCCGTCCGCGTCCGCGCCCGGCTCGAACTGGTAGGTCACCCGGAACTTCAGCTGCCCCTGCCGCCAGGAGTCCGGGTAGTCGGCCTTGGTGACCCCGGCCGCCTTCTCGGTGAGCAGCATCTCCCGCTCGAAGTCGAGGAGTTCGGGCTCCTCGTGCTTCTTGTGCTTCCACCAGGAGTCGAAGTGCGCCCCGGAGACCACGTGCGCGGGGATCTTCTGGTCGTAGAAGTCGAACAGGGTCTCGTCGTCCACCACGATGTCGCGGCGCCGCGCCCGGTTCTCCAGCTCCTCCACCTCGGTGAGGAGCTTGCGGTTGTCGGCGTAGAACTTGTGGTGGGTCCGCCAGTCGCCCTCGACCAGCGCGTTGCGGATGAACAGCTCGCGCGAGACCTCGGCGTCGATCCGGCCGTAGTTGATCTTCCGCTGGGCCACGATCGGCACGCCGTACAGCGTGACCTTCTCGTACGCCATCACGGCCGCCTGGTCCTTCTCCCAGTGCGGCTCGCTGTAGGTGCGCTTGATCAGGTGCTGGGCGAGCGGCTCCACCCACTCCGGCTCCACCTTGGCGTTCACCCGGGCCCACAGCCGCGAGGTCTCCACCAGCTCGGCCGACATCAGGAACTTCGGCTGCTTCTTGAAGAGCGCCGAGCCCGGGAAGATCGCGAACTTGGCGGACCGCGCCCCCAGGTACTCGTTCTTGTCGGTGTCCTTCAGGCCGATGTGCGAGAGCAGACCGGCGAGCAGCGAGACGTGGATGTTCTGCTCGGGGGCATCGGCCTCGTTGACGTGGATGCCCATGGTCTTGGCGACCGTGCGCAGCTGCGAGTAGATGTCCTGCCACTCCCGGATCCGCAGGAAGTTCAGGTACTCCTGCTTGCACATCCGGCGGAAGGAGGACGAGCCGCGTTCCTTCTGCTGCTCGCGCACGTAGCGCCACATGTTCAGGAACGAGAGGAAGTCGCTGGTCTCGTCCTTGAAGCGGGCGTGGTTCTGGTCGGCCTGGGTCTGCTTGTCCGAGGGCCGCTCGCGCGGGTCCTGGATCGACAGGGCCGCCGCGATGACCATGACCTCGCGGACGCAGTTGTTCTTGTCCGCCTCCACGACCATGCGGGCCAGGCGCGGGTCCACGGGGAGCTGGGAGAGCTGGCGGCCCATCTGCGTGAGCCGCCTCGATGGGTCCTTCTCCGCCGGGTCGAGCGCCCCGAGCTCCTGGAGCAGCTGCACGCCGTCGCGGATGTTGCGGTGGTCCGGCGGGTCGATGAAGGGGAACTTCTCGATCTCGCCCAGGCCGGCCGCGGTCATCTGGAGGATGACGGAGGCCAGGTTCGTGCGCAGGATCTCGGCGTCCGTGAACTCGGGACGCCCGTTGAAGTCGTCCTCGGAGTAGAGCCGGATGCAGATGCCGTCGCTGGTACGGCCGCAGCGGCCCTTGCGCTGGTTGGCGCTGGCCTGCGAGATCCGCTCGATGGGCAGGCGCTGGACCTTGGTGCGGTGGCTGTAGCGGGAGATCCGGGCGGTGCCCGGGTCGATCACGTACTTGATGCCCGGCACGGTGAGGGAGGTCTCGGCGACGTTCGTCGCGAGCACGATCCGGCGTCCCGTGTGCTGCTGGAAGACCCGGTGCTGTTCGGCGTGCGAGAGGCGGGCGTAAAGAGGAAGGACCTCAGTGAAGCGCAGGTTCCGCTTGTTCAGGGCGTCCGCCGTGTCGCGGATCTCGCGCTCTCCGGAGAGGAAGACCAGGACGTCGCCCGCGCCCTCGGACTGGAGCTCGTCCACGGCCTCGCAGATCGCGGTGATCTGGTCCCGGTCGCTGTCCTCGGAATCTTCCTCCAGCAGCGGCCGGTAGCGGACCTCGACCGGATACGTCCGGCCGCTGACCTCGACGATGGGGGCTTCCCCGAAGTGCCGCGAGAACCGCTCCGGGTCGATGGTCGCCGAGGTGATGATCACCTTGAGGTCGGGGCGCTTCGGCAGCAGCGTGGCCAGGTAGCCGAGCAGGAAGTCGATGTTCAGCGACCGCTCGTGGGCCTCGTCGATGATGATCGTGTCGTACGCGCGCAGCTCGCGGTCCGTCTGGATCTCGGCGAGCAGGATGCCGTCCGTCATCAGCTTCACGAAGGTCGCGTCCTGGTCCACCTGGTCGGTGAAGCGGACCTTCCAGCCGACCGTCTGGCCGATCTCGGACTTGAGCTCCTCGGCGATGCGCTCCGCGACCGTGCGGGCGGCGATCCGGCGGGGCTGGGTGTGCCCGATCATGCCCCGGACGCCGCGGCCCAGCTCCATGCAGATCTTGGGGATCTGCGTGGTCTTGCCGGAGCCGGTCTCGCCCGCGACGATCACGACCTGGTGGTCGCGTATCGCCTCGGCGATCTCGTCCTTTTTCTGGCTGACGGGCAGGTTCTCGGGATACGTGACCTCGGGCATCCGCGAGGCACGGCCGGCCAGTCGCTCGGCGGCCTTCGCGGCCTCCGCGGCGATCTCGTCGAGCACGGCCTGCTTGGCCTCGGGCTTGCGGATACGGCGGGCGCCCTCAAGGCGGCGGCCTAGGCGGTGCGCGTCGCGGAGGGAGATCTCACCGAGAAGCGTCTGCAGGGCGGCGAAGGAAGTAGACATACCTGGTCGAGGATCTCACCCGGGGCCGCCGGGTGGCGAACGCATTTGTGGGGCGTACCCGTACCATTTCGGGACGATCCCCCGGCCGTATGAGTGAGAGGCAGCCCACCTTGTCCCGCCGCAGCCGTGTGTGGTGCCTGCTCGGCGCCGTACTGGCACTGCTGGCGGGATGTGCGCTGCCGGCCGCCGCGACGCAGCCGCCCGGGCCGGCGGCCACGGCCGCCAGGGTCCACGCGGTGGTGGCGTACGAGGACGGCGGCCCGTCCTGCGCCCCCGGAACCGGGGACCACGGCCGGCCGCCGGCCGTTCCGCCGCGCGCGGGCGACCACGCCCACGTCCCGGCCGCCGGACGGCTCTCGGCGGACCGGGCCTGGGACGGCAGGGCGATACCCGTACGGGATCTCGTACGCGGGCCCGACCAGGCGGCGCCCGGCCCCGTGGAGCTGTCCGTGATGCGGGTCTAGGAGGACCGGTCACCCCACCGGTCCTCCTCACACCCGTAGCCCTGGAGCACGCATGTCCTCTTCCAAGACCAGCCGCAAGACCAAGACCTCCAAGAAGCCCCTGTACATCGCCGCCGGGGTCGCCATCGCCGCGATCACCCTCGGCCTCGTCTCCTGGCAGGCCTCCACCGCCCCCGCCGAGAAGCCCTCCGGCGGTTCCGGCGCCTCCGCCGCGCCCCGTACCGACCCCGTCGCCGAACTGAAGGCGCTGGCCCGCCGCGAGTCCGGCGACAAGCTCGCCGTCGGCCGGGCCGACGCGCCCGTCGTGCTGATCGAGTACTCCGACTTCAAGTGCGGCTACTGCGGCAAGTTCGCCCGGGACACCGAGCCCGAGCTGGTCAGGAAGTACGTGGAGGACGGCACCCTGCGCATCGAGTGGCGCAACTTCCCGATCTTCGGCGCCGACTCCGAGGCCGCCGCCAAGGCCGCCTGGGCCGCCGGGCAACAGGACCGTTTCGCCGCCTTCCACGCGGCCGCGTACGCCGACGGGTCCAAGGAGAAGGGCTTCGGCGAGGCCCGCCTCGTGGAGCTGGCCGGGCAGGCGGGCGTCCAAGACCTGGAGCGCTTCAAGAAGGACATGGCCGGGGAGCAGGCCGCGGAGGCTCTGAAGAAGGACCAGGACGAGGGCTACCGCATCGGCGTGACCTCCACCCCGTCGTTCCTGGTCAACGGGCAGCCCATCGCGGGCGCCCAGCCCCTCGACGCCTTCACCACGGCCATCGCCCGAGCCAAGGCGGCGGCCCGCCCGTGACCCACATCGGATACCTGGCCGCCCTGCTGGGCGGCCTCCTCGCGCTGCTCAGCCCGTGCAGCGCCCTGCTGCTGCCCGCCTTCTTCGCGTACTCGATCGACTCCACGTCCCGGCTGCTGGCGCGGACCGGGATCTTCTACGCGGGCCTCGCGAGCACCCTCGTACCGCTGGGGGCGGCCGGCTCGTACGCCGGGCGGTTCTTCCACGGCAACCGCGACGCGCTGGTCCTCGTCGGCGGCTGGCTGATCATCGCGCTCGGGCTCGCCCAGATCCTCGGACTCGGGTTCGCCTCCCGGCGCGTCTCCGAGCTGTCGGGGCGGATCCGGCCGACGACCGCCCTGTCGGTGTACGCCCTCGGCGCGGTCTACGGTCTGGCCGGCTTCTGCGCGGGCCCGATCCTGGGCAGCGTGCTGACCGTGGCGGCGGTCAGCGGCAGCCCGGTCTACGGCGGCCTGCTGCTGGCGGTGTACGCGCTGGGGATGGCCGTGCCGCTGTTCGTGCTGGCCCTGCTCTGGGAGCGGTTCGAGCTGGGCCGGCGGCGCTGGCTGCGCGGGCGGGCCCTGCGCGTGGGCCGCTTCCAGCTGCACACCACCTCGCTGCTGTCCGGGCTGTTCTTCGTCGCCCTGGGCGCGATGTTCCTGGTCTTCGACGGGGCGAGCGCCCTGCCGGGGCTGCTGGACGTGGACGACTCGTTCGCGGTGGAGCAGTGGGTCCGGTCGGTGGCGGACGGGGTCCCGGACTGGGCGCTGCTCGGCCTGGTCGCGGCGGGGGCGGCGGCCGTCGGGCTGGCGCAGTGGCGTCGCAGGGCCCGTACGGCGGAGACGGCGGAGATGGAGTAACCGCGGTAGGAAACAGGAACGCCCCGTCCGATGGACGGGGCGTTCCTGTTCTTGATGGTGGCTGGGGCCGGGGTCGAACCGGCGACCTATCGCTTTTCAGGCGATCGCTCGTACCAACTGAGCTACCCAGCCACGAAACCGTTTCCGGCTTCAGCGATCCTGACGGGACTTGAACCCGCGACCTCCACCTTGACAGGGTGGCGAGCTAACCAACTGCTCCACAGGACCTTGCAGTGTGCGAGACCAAGTCTTGCACACGGTAATGCGTACCCCCAACGGGATTCGAACCCGTGCTACCGCCTTGAAAGGGCGGCGTCCTGGGCCACTAGACGATGAGGGCTAAAGGCCCGCCGGGCACTTTCCAGCGCGTCGGGGACGTGAGAAGCATATGGGATCCGGGGAGCGATCGCCAAAACGGTTTCTCCCCGGCAAGCGGGAGGCGGCCCCACCGGGGGGACAATGGCCCGGTGCTGGAGATGACGCGCGAGGAGTTCGAAGAGCTCGTCGCAGAGGCCCTGGACCGGATCCCGCCGGAGCTGACGCGGTTGATGGACAACGTGGCGGTGTTCGTCGAGGACGAACCGCCCGCCGACGACCCCGAGCTGCTCGGTCTGTACGAGGGGACCCCGCTGACGGACCGCGGCGAGTGGTACGCCGGGGTGCTGCCGGACCGGATCACGATCTACCGGAACCCCACGTTGCGGATGTGCGAGGACCGGGAGAGCGTGGTCGCCGAGACGGAGGTCACCGTGGTGCACGAGATCGCCCACCACTTCGGGATCGACGACGAACGGCTGCACGCGCTGGGCTACGGATGACCCGGCCGGTCCCCGGCGACGAGGCCATCGACCCGGACGTCGACCTGCACGTGCCGGCGCAGGCCGCCGAGCCGCAGGGCCGGGTGCTCGCGGCGGTGGCGGCGGGCGGGGCGGTCGGGGCCTCGGCGCGGTACGGGATCTCCCTGCTGTGGTCGGCCGGGCCCGGGGCCTTCCCGTGGGCGACCCTCGTGATCAACGCGGCCGGCTGTGCGCTGGTCGGCGTACTGATGGTGCTGATCAGCGAGGGCGGCAGGACGGCGCCGCATCCGCTGGTCCGGCCCTTCGCGGGGGTCGGGATCCTCGGCGGCTTCACCACCTTCTCGACGTACGCGGTCGACTTCTCGCGCCTGCTGGACGAGGGGGAGGCGGGCACCGCGCTGGCGTACGCCGGGCTCACGGTGGTGGCGGCGCTCGGTGCGGTGTGGGCGGCGGCCTCGGTGACGCGCCTCGCGGTCCGGGGCCGGGTGGCCTCCCGGTGAACTGGCTGCTCGTGGTGGCGGGCGCGGCCGTCGGGGCTCCGCTGCGGTACCTGACGGACCGTGCGGTGCAGGCGCGGCACGACTCGTTCTTCCCCTGGGGCACCTTCGTGGTCAACGCGGTCGCCTGCCTGGTGATGGGGGTGCTGACCGGCGCGCTGCTGGCCGGGGGCTCCTCCGGGCGGCTGCAACTGCTGCTGGGGACCGGTCTGTGCGGGGCGCTGAGCACCTACTCGACGTTCTCCTACGAGACGTTGCGGCTGGCCGAGCGCGGCTGGAAGTTCCTCGCGGCGGCGAACGTGGCGGCATCGGTGCTGGTCGGGCTGGGCGCCGTACACCTCGGGTCGCAGGTGGCGCACCAGCTGTTCGGCTGAGGGCGTGTCTCTTACGGGTCAAAGGGAGTTGGGCACATTGACCCGGTCATGCGGACCGCTCACCCCTCAGGCTCGGAGGTGCCCTCGTGCGCCAGTTGTCCGCTTCCCTCCGACTGGCCGTCACCGCGCTCGCGGTCGCGGCGACGGCGGGCTGCATGAGTGTCGGCGAGGACTCGGCGAAGCCCGGGCCCTCCTCCACGGCCGACGGTCGCGGCGGCGCCGCGGCGGGCGGGGGGTCCACGGCCGGACGGGGTTCCGGGGTGCACGGCAACGGGCACGGCGCGAAGGACGGTACGGGGAACCAGGACGGCACGCCCAAGGAGGACGGCAAGGCGTCCGGCGCGACCGGGGGCTCACCGAGCCCGGGGGCGCCGAGCGGCAAGCCGGGAGTGCCCTCGCCGTCGGCGGGACCGGGCGGCGGGGCGGGCGGCCAGGGGCCGCAGGAGCCCTCCGGGGGCGGTTCGGGCGGATCCGGGGGTTCCGGTGGCTCGGGCGGATCGGGTGGCTCGGGCGGTTCCGGCTCCGGCGGCTCGGGCGGCGGGCAGCAGTCGCACAGCCCGACCCCGGAACCGCCGGCCACGACTCCTCCTGTGACGGAACCCACGCCGCCGCCGCCGAGCCCGCAGCCGGAGCCGAGCACCCCAGCCGGGTCGTGATCGCGGGGCCGTTCCGGCGTCGGCCGCGCTCCGCCCGCCCCCCGGGCTCAAGGCATCTCCGCAGGTCAGGGTCGTTTCTGCGGGGGTGACTTGCCAGACCCGGGGGAGGGTGCGTATGGTTATAGATCGTTTGATCCCATTGCCCGGCGCCGAATCCGAAGAGCGCCGTGTGGCGCGTACTCTCCCTAGCCGTGGCTGACCGCATTGAGGCGGTCGATTTGCGATTCACGGAGTTTGGGCGCGTGCCGAGACTCCGGAAGGTTTCGCATTTCGCATGTCCATTTCCAGTTCTGACCGTGCCGTCATGCCCGAGAACGACTCGAACGAGATCGTCGACGCAGTAGAGACCCTTGTGGTCGACGAGACCATTGAGGCTCTTGAGGCCGACGTGACGACCGACCAGTCCATCGACTCCTTCGACGCCGACGGCGACGACGAGTCCGACGCCGACGCCGAGCCCACGATCACCTTCGGCGACCTCGGTCTGCCCGAGGGCATCGTGCGCAAGCTCGCGCAGAACGGCGTCACCGCCCCCTTCCCGATCCAGGCCGCGACCATCCCGGACGCCCTGGCCGGCAAGGACATCCTCGGCCGCGGCCGCACCGGCTCCGGCAAGACCCTCTCCTTCGGTCTGCCCACCCTGGCCTCGCTGGCCGGCGGTCACACCGAGAAGAAGAAGCCCCGCGCCATCATCCTCACGCCGACGCGTGAGCTCGCGATGCAGGTCGCGGACGCCCTCCAGCCCTACGGCGACGTGCTCGGCCTGAAGATGAAGGTCGTCTGCGGCGGTACCTCGATGAGCAACCAGATCTACGCCCTCGAGCGTGGCGTCGACGTCCTCGTCGCCACCCCGGGCCGTCTGCGCGACATCATCAACCGTGGCGCCTGCTCCCTCGAGAACGTCAAGATCGCCGTCCTCGACGAGGCCGACCAGATGGCCGACCTGGGCTTCCTGCCCGAGGTCACCGAGCTGCTCGACCAGATCCCCGGCGGCGGCCAGCGCATGCTCTTCTCCGCCACCATGGAGAACGAGATCGGCACCCTGGTCAAGCGCTACCTGTCCAACCCCGTCACGCACGAGGTCGACAGCGCGCAGGGCAACGTCACGACCATGACGCACCACGTCCTCG
Organism: Streptomyces sp. NBC_01546; assembly: GCF_045208355.1. Classification (NCBI taxonomy): domain Bacteria; kingdom Bacillati; phylum Actinomycetota; class Actinomycetes; order Kitasatosporales; family Streptomycetaceae; genus Streptomyces; species Streptomyces sp. NBC_01546. The sequence continues at coordinate 3,977,509 of NZ_CP109379.1, read as the reverse complement.
TCGTGAAGCCGAAGGACAAGGCGCCGGTCACGGCCGCCATCGCCGCCCGCAAGGGCCGCACCATCATCTTCGTCCGCACCCAGCTGGGCGCCGACCGCATCGCCGAGCAGCTCGTCGAGGCCGGCGTGAAGGCCGACGCGCTGCACGGCGGCATGACGCAGGGCGCCCGTACCCGCGTCCTCGCCGACTTCAAGGACGGCTACGTCAACGCGCTCGTCGCCACCGACGTCGCCGCCCGCGGCATCCACGTCGACGGCATCGACCTGGTCCTGAACGTGGACCCGGCCGGCGACCACAAGGACTACCTGCACCGCTCGGGCCGTACCGCCCGCGCCGGCAAGTCCGGTGTCGTGGTCTCCCTGGCCCTGCCGCACCAGCGCCGCCAGATCTTCCGCCTGATGGAGGACGCGGGCGTCGACGCCTCGCGCCACATCGTCCAGGGCGCCGGCGCCTTCGAGCCCGAGGTCGCCGAGATCACCGGTGCCCGTTCGCTGACCGAGGTCCAGGCCGACTCCGCGAACAACGCCGCGAAGCAGGCCGAGCGCGAGGTCGCCGAGCTGACCAAGCAGCTGGAGCGCCTGTCGCGCCGTGCCGTGGAACTGCGCGAGGAGGCCGACCGCCTGGTCGCCCGCTCCGCGCGTGAGCGTGGCGAGGACCCGGAGGCCGCTGTCGCCGAGGTGGCCGAGGCCGCCGAGGCCGAGGTCGCGGCTGCCGCCGCAGCCGCTGCCGCCGAGCTGGCCGCGCAGGAGCGCCGCGAGGAGCAGCGCGCCCAGCGCGACGACCGCGGCAACTTCGAGCGCCGCGACAACCGCGGTGGTGACCGCGACAACCGTGGTGGCGACCGTGGCGGCTTCCGCCGCGACGACCGCGGTGACCGTGGTGACCGCGGTGGCCGCCCGTCGGGTGGCTTCAACCGTGACGACCGCGGTGGCGACCGTGGCGGCTTCCGCCGCGACGACCGTCCGTCCGGTGGCTTCCGCTCCGGTGGCGACCGTCCGACCGGCGGTGGCTTCCGTCGCGACGACCGTCCCTCGGGTGGCTTCAACCGCGATGACCGCGGTGGCGACCGTGGCGGCTTCCGCTCCGGTGGCGACCGTCCGACCGGCGGTGGCTTCCGTCGCGACGACCGTCCCTCGGGTGGCTTCAACCGCGATGACCGCGGTGGCGACCGTGGCGGCTTCCGCCGCGACGACCGTCCGTCGGGCGGCTTCCGCTCCGGTGGCGACCGTCCGTCCACGGGCAACGGCACGTACAACCGTGACGACCGCACCTCCGGCAGCGGCTTCCGCTCCGGTGGCGGCGACCGTCCGTTCAACCGCGACCGTCGTGACGACCGTCCGTCCGGTGGCTTCCGCTCCGGCGGCGCCGGCGACCGCCCGTACGGCCGCCGCGACGACCACCGTCCGTCCGGCTCCGGCTCGACCGGCTCCTTCGGCGGCCGCCGCGACGACAAGCCGCGCTGGAAGCGCAACGGCTGATCGCAGCTGAGCTGAACCCCTGACAGGGCCCCCACGACCGCTTGAACTCAAGCTGGTGGTGGGGGCCTTGTCGCGTGTTGCTACGATCCACTGACTTTGCGGTGGGGGGCACGGCAACGCGGATCGCGACCACCCCCTGCGCACTTCCTGGGGGTGGGACTTCAATGAGACGCTCACGTGTGCTGGGCGCCCTCGCGCTCGCACTGGCCATGGGGGTCGGCGGCCTGACGGCCGTATCGGCCACGGCCGGACCGACGGCCGCCGACGACCTGACGATCGCGCCGCCGCCGCACAAGGACCCGGCGCGCCAGGCAGTCTCCGGGGCCGGCACGGGCCTGGTGATGTACCGGGACGGAAGCTGGTTCTGGCGGAGCCTGAAGGACGGCCGGGAAGCATCCGGCGCGGGCTGCAGCGTGTCCGGCTCGGACCTCTGGTGGGCGGCCTCCGGCGACTCCGTCGTATGCGAGAAGTCCAGTGGCGGATCGACACCGGGTCCGATGCACCTGCACGACTTCGCCTCGGGCAAGAGCGAAACGCTGACTCCCCCTGCGGGCCGAGCCTGGGCCAAGGCCTTCTCACCGACCCAGGTGCTCGCCACGGAGGTGGACCAGGCGGGCTGGCTCACCCTGCATCTCATCGGCCGGGAGAACGAGCCGCGCAAGGACGTGGTCGTCACTTCACCCGACAGGTTCGGGACCTCCCGTTTCCGCGTGCAGGCCTTCGACGCGAAGGGCGCGCTGGTCTCGTACCTGAACGGCAAGGGCGGCGAAACCGTGGCCCTCCTCGACTTCGCCACGGCGACCCTGCGCCCGGTGCCGATGCCGGACGGTGTCACGGACACGGCCCTCGTCACGTTCGGGCTCGGCTCGCAGTGGATCGCGATGGAGAACTCGGGCAAGGCGACGCTGCGTTCGCGCGCCGACGGCAAGGTGAGCCACACGGTCGACCTCGCCACGTCGTGGGCGGAGTCCGTCCAGCCCGTGGGCGACTGGCTGCTCGCCCAGGTCCCGCAGGGACTGACCGCGGTACCCGTCGCGGGCGGAGCGACGCGCACCCTGCTGCCGCGGACCGGGAGCGACCCGATCCTGCCCGGAACCGACGGCGCCGCCTACCTGGCCGGCGGTACCGACTCCAGTCACTGGGGCATCCAGCGCATCGAGCCCGGAACCGACGGCGCTCCCGTGATCAAGGAGGCCCTGCGCGTTCCGCCGAACCCCGCGGACCGCGTGGGCCTCGCCTTCGCCCAGGGGCAGCTGGCCGTGGGCCAGACCGACCCCGCCCGGAGCGTCCAGGGATACACGGCCTCGGTGTCCGGCCCCGCGACGGTGTCCCAGACACCCTCGTGGAAGTGCGACGTCATGGTGAACGAGGAGGTCTGCGGCGTCCAGGACGCCGTCGGCACCCGGAGCGTCGCGACGGGCGACGGCCGGTTCCTCTCGCTGTCGTCCGTTGACGCGGGGAACTGCTCGTCGTGCGCAATCGCCGTGAACGTGATGGACGCCGGAGCGGGCGGCGCGGTGCGCCGGGTGAGCCTGGCGAGCAAGACGCAGTTGCAGCCGAGCCACATCGAGAGCGTCTCGGGCCGCTACGTGCTCATCGTCGCGACCGAGAACTCCGCCTCCCGCCTCCTCGTGGCGGACATCGACGCCGGGAAGATCCTGGACGTCAACGCCTCCTCGCCCGCCGTCCTGTGGGGGTCCGTGCTCTGGCAGCCCGAGGGTGACAAGGGCGTGGTGGCCGGGACGGACCTGCGGACCGGGCAGATCACGCAGCGGGTGGACCTCGGTTCGGGCTGCCGCCCGTACGAGCTCGCGGTCAACGGTGGCTGGTTCTACTCCACCTGTTCCTTCTACGGGGACGGCGCCGCCGCCTTCCACCTGCCGTCCGCGAAGCGGATCCCGCTGCCCTTCACGCCCGAGCGCCACCGCGTGCGGCTCGGCGACGGCTACGTCGTGCACCAGGGGGGCGTCGGCCTGGAGGTCTACAACCTGCGCTCCGGCGCGCCGGTGCGCGAACGCGAGATCGCCCAGTACGTCAACAGCTACGGCAACGACTGGACCATCGACCGGTTCGGCGGCCGGCTGGCGTACACGGACGCGAGCGAGACGGTCCACCTGGCCGGAGTCACCGGCTCGGCTTCCCCGCTCGCGGCGATCGACCAGGACGTTCCCGCGACGGTGGACTTCAAGACCGCGAAGAGCTGGCCGTCGCGCTGGTGGCTGTCCAAGCCCGTCGCCTCGTGGAAGCTGACGGTGCGCAACAAGACCTCGGGCATCTCGACGGTCGTGCGCAGCGGCGGTGAGGCGCGCGGTGTGATCGCCCCCGCGTGGGACGGCAAGAACCAGTGGGGGACCTACCTCTACGCCGGCGACTACGAGTGGACGCTCACCGCCAGGCCCGCCGACGGCCAGGGCGCCGAGCTCCGGACCACCGGCTCGGTCAAGGTCACCGCGGTCCCGTTCCGCGCGGTGCTCCCCGCGGTCCGCTGACCCCGACAGGCCGGTCAGCCGATACCCGATCGGCTGACCGGCGCTGTCCGGCTATGCTCTGGGGTGAGCACGCCGAGGGCCATTAGCTCAATTGGCAGAGCAGCGGACTTTTAATCCGTTGGTTGTCGGTTCGAGTCCGACATGGCCTACTGCTCAGGGCCCGCGGGGGACAACCTCCGTGGCCCGTACGACGAAGCGCCCCACCCGAAGTGATCGGGTGGGGCGCTTCGTCGTACGGGCGCCGGTCAGGCGGAGATGCCCCGGCGGCGGCGGGCGCCGAGCCAGGCCGCGGCCGCGCCGAGGGCGACCAGGGCCGCGGCGAGGCCGGCGTACAGGCCCGTGCCCGACTGGGCGCCGGTGGCGGCCAGCGAGCCCGAACCGGTGGTGGCCACGTGGGTGTTGCCCGCGGCGGCGGCCGAGGAGGAGGTGGCCGCGGCCGGCTGCGCCACCGTGGAGCTGCCCGGGGTCTTGGTGGGCGTGGCCGACGGCGTGGTGGTCGGGGTCGAGGAGGGCGCCGGCTCCGCGAACGGGACGAGCGGGAACTGCACCTCGACGGACTTGAGCGGGTACGTGTTGCCCTTGGCCGGCGCGACCTCGACCGACATCGTGATGGTGGTCTTCTTCTTGATCTTGGTGTCCTTGCCCAGGCTGACCCGCAGCGGCAGGGTGCGGGCGCCGGAGGCCGCGCCGAAGCCCTTGGGGATCTCGGGCAGCGCGTAGCGGCTGTCCTCGGCCTTCAGGTCCTGCCAGCGGCCGTCGATCAGGGCCTGGAGGCGGAAGTCGGCCGCCTCGTCGCCCGGGTGCGTCAGGCTCAGGCTGCTCGCGAGGCCGGTGGCGAACTCGCCGTCGCCGGTGGCCTGGTAGTTCAGGTCCCAGTACGCACGGTGCTCCTGGCCGCCCGTGTCGGAGCTGCCCTGCTTGAACCAGGTCTTCAGCTCGCCCGTCTTGATCTGCGGGCCGACCTTGAAGAGGTGGGAGCCCATGCCGTCGGCGGCCACCGAGTTGTTGTAGCTGGCGGCGCGGAGGTTGAAGTCCCCGTTGTTGGTCGGGTAGTTCACGCCGAGGCCGAGGGTGACCTTCCAGGTCATCTTGCCGTTCGCGGGGATGTCGAAGCCCTTGTCCGACTCGCCCGGGGTGGCGGCCGCCGGGAAGAACATGCCCTGCCACTCGCCGTCCTGCTGGCCGATCGAGGACTTGGTCGCGGGGGCGTCCACCGCGTCGACCTTGAAGACCACGTCGTCGTGCTGGAGCCGGCTCGGACCGGTCGGGTCCAGGAGCATCCACGGCTTGTACGTGACGGGCTTGCCGGTCGGGTTCTTCACCGTGAGGTCGAAGGTCTCGGTGACCCCGCCGCGGGTCAGCGGACCGTTGGGGACGGGAGTACCCATCTCCGTACGCAGCACGGCGTGGTCGTCGGCGGTGGGTGCGGCCGACGCGGCGGTGGCCGAGAGCGGCAGCAGAGTGGTGACAACGCCGGCGACGACTGCGATGGCGGCTGCGGTGCGAACGGACATGGTGGACTCCCCCCAGGAATCACATGGGCACGGCAGAGCGCCGGGCCGGTTGGTGTGGTCGGTGTCGCCTCGCCGGTTCGTGTTCCCCTCGGCCTTGGCGACAGGTGAATCTTCGCCCGCGGCCGATCCCGGAACCATCCCCGCAGTGTCACCAGCGTGCAACAGAGATGATCTTCGCTCCGGCATGCCGGTTTGGGGTCGGTTGAACCCTCCTGACCTGGGGCTATGGGGGGCGTGGGGGTGGGTGAGCGGTTAATTGGCGGAGGCCTCCCCCCGGATGGGCTAGAGTTGGGTTTACCGACGCGGGGTGGAGCAGCTCGGTAGCTCGCTGGGCTCATAACCCAGAGGTCGTAGGTTCAAATCCTGCCCCCGCTACTCAGTACGAAGGCCCGGTTCCCCTTGGGGAACCGGGCCTTCGTCGTGTTCCGGTCCGTCAGCTCACGCTTCGTCACCCGATCGGCCACCGCCGGGTCGCCGCACGGGCACGCGTGCCGCCAGCCTTGAGGGGCGAGGCGGTGGCCGGCCCGCACCCGTGCGAGCGACCGGGCGGCAGGAGAGCAGCGTGGTGGGGCTGGGCCGGCAGGACCACGGCGAGCGCGAGCGCCCGGAGGGCGAGGGCGCGGACGGTGCCGCCAACGGTGTGGCCCGGCAGGTGGTCCGGGTGCTGCCGGCCGTGCTGATCACCCTCGGGCTGGTCTTCGATCTGCTGACCCCGCCCAGCTTCACCGGATCCCCCTTCTTCTCGGCGGCCCCGCTGATCGCCGCCCCGCTGTTCAGCCTCCGGGCCACGGCCGCGACCGGCGCGCTGGCCTCGCTCGCGGTGATCCTGCTGCACCTCTACCACGGCACCACCTGGAAGGTTGAGGCGCTGACCGAGCTGGTGACCGTCCTGACCGTCTCCGGGCTGGCGCTCCTGATCAACCGGGTGGTGCGGCGCAGCGGCGAGCGGCTCGCCTCCGCGCGCGGCATCGCCGAGGCCGCGCAGCGGGCCGTACTGCCCACGCCCGCCGAGCGGATCGGGGGCCTGCACGTCTCCGCCCGGTACGAGGCCGCGCAGGCCGATGCCTTCATCGGCGGGGACCTGTACGCCGTCCAGGAGACCCCGTACGGAGTGCGGCTGGCGGTGGGCGACGTACGGGGCAAGGGGCTGGGCGCGGTGGAAGCCGTGGCGGTGGTCCTGGGGGCCTTCCGGGAGGCGGCGGAGACGGAGCCGACGCTGGAGGACCTGGCGCGGCGGCTGGAGCGGGCCCTGGCCAGGGAGGGCACCCGCCGCGACAGCCTGGACGCGGTCGAGGGGTTCACGACGTGCGTGCTCGGGGAGATCCCGCCGGAGACGCAGGTGTTGCGGCTGCTGAACCGGGGCCACCCCGAGCCGTTGCTGCTGCAGGCGGACGGGGAGCTGGCGGTCCTCGCCCCGGCCGAGCCGGCCCTGCCGCTCGGCATGGCGGAGCTGGGCGGCTGGCCGGACCGGGCGGAGGAGTGGGCCTTCCCGGCGGGGACCACCCTGCTGCTCTACACGGACGGGCTGACCGAGGCCCGGGACCGGGCGGGGGCCTTCTACGATCCGGCGGACCGGCTGCGCGGGCGGGTCTTCCCCGGGCCGGAGGCGCTGCTCGGCGCGCTCAGCAGCGACGTGCGCCGGCATACCGGGGGTGGGGCGACGGACGACATGGCGCTGCTCGCGGTGGGCCGGCCGGGCGAGGGGCAGCCGGAGCGGCGGCGGACCGTACCGGTGGTGCGGCGCGACGGCAGGCTGTAACGGTCAGTGAGGGAAGCAACGCTCTCTGCAAGATGGCTGACGGAACGTCATGATCCGGATGTGGCTGGAGTGATATCGGAGTCGCCAGAATTTTGCCTGAGTTGATCCGGTTCCATGGCGAAAAGTCCTGGCCAGAGCCCGTCGGGGAGTGGCTGATTGATGTGAACGATCAATCGCAACAGCTTGGAATCACTCCCCTCCGTCTATTACCTTTCGATAACGCAGCGCGGTCGTCCCGGCCGTCGCAAGAGACGGCGCCGCGCCGTGCGCGATCGCGTCAATGAGGAGTGTGCCCCGGTGGCCTCCAACTTGCCTGCCCCTGAAGGCATCGAGAACCAGGAGCCGCCGAGCGCGGGTGCCTGGGGCGAGTGGAATCCCACCGAGGATTCGGTCCGTTCGGTCCGCGGCAAGCACCGCGTGGCCAAGCAGCGCGGCGGACTCGCCCGCAGCTCCACAGTCCTCGGCGTCGGCGTCATCGCGGCGGTCGGCGCGAGCGGCATCGCCACCGCCCAGGACCGGCCCCAGGTCGCGATATCCATGCCGTCGCTGCCCGACCTGCCCGACCTGATGCCCGGCGGCTCCGGCGCCGAGATCACCGGGTTCACCGGGGACGACGTCCGGCACGCGGAGGCCGGCTCCGGGCAGGCGGCCGGGACGGCCGCGAAGACCGGGATCATCCCGCAGCAGGCGGACCGGCGCGCCGACGCCGGCGAGGTGCTGCGCAACCGCATCCTCCAGCAGGCCGACTCCCAGCAGGCCGCGGCCGCGGCGCAGGCCCAGGCGGAAGCCGAGCGCGTCGCCCGGGAGACCGCCGCCCAGGAGGCCAAGGACAAGCTGGAGGCCGCGCACAAGGCGGCCGAGGAAGCGAAGGTCGCGGCCGAGGCGAAGGCAGCGGAAGAAGCCAAGGCGGCCGAGGAGGCCGCCGCGGCCAAGGCCGAGCAGGAGCGCCTCGCGAAACTGGCCGGGAGCTACTCCCTGCCCACCTCCGCCTACACCCTCACCTCGCACTACGGCGTCGCCGGCTCCATGTGGTCCTCCGGCTACCACACCGGCCTCGACTTCGCCGCCCCCACCGGCACCCCGGCCAAGGCCGTGGCCACGGGGAAGATCACCTCGGCCGGCTGGTCCGGTGCGTACGGCTACCGCATCGTGCTGGAGCTCGAGGACGGGACGGAGATCTGGTACTGCCACCTCTCGTCGATGTCGGTGACCTCCGGCACGGTCTCCCCGGGCGAGACCATCGGCCGCGTCGGAGCCACCGGCAACGTCACAGGACCCCATCTCCACCTGGAAGTACGCAAGGGCGGCTCGACGATGGACCCGCTGGCGTGGCTGACCTCCAAGGGCCTGAACGTCTGAATCCCGCCCAGGCGGAGCCCGTCCTGGCGGAGCCCGCCCAGGCAGAGCCTGCCCAGGGGCCGGCCGTTCTGGCGTTGCCCGCCCGCCGCGGAGCCGGTACGCCGGTCCGCACGGCCCCGGGCGCCGTATCGGGCCGGGGCAGGGGGTCGAACCACGGCGGAAGCAGCTCCTCCATGACCGCCGCCCGGGCCAGCGCGGGACCCGCCGTCGCCCGGCGCAGCCAGAGCCGGTCCAGCAACTCCCGCTCCCGTCCGGCGAAATCGGGCTCGCGCCCCGGGCCACCGCGGCGCGCCCGGTTCCGCAGCAGCGCCAGGGCTGCCGCGTCGGCCTCGTACAGGGCGACCGCCCGCGCGGCGGCCCGGCCCCCGCTGCGCCGGGCCAGGGTGCGGGCCAGCGACCGGGCCGGCATCGAAGCCAGGGCGGGGACCTCGGCCGGACCGAGCCAGCCCGCGGCCGCGTACACCGCGAGCTCCCCTGCGACGGCCCGCAGACGCCGGCGCCTTATCCGCACGGCCAGCCACAGCAGCAGCCCGAACACCGGGACCATCACGCAGCCGTAGACCATGTAGAAGCCGTACTCCCCCAGCCGCGAGGAGCTGTTCCACAGCGCGTGCAGGCTCATGGCGAGCGCCAGGCCGAGCAGGGGCAGGACGATCCTGCGCCCCCGGCGGGCGCTGAGCGCGGCCGCGCCGAAACCGAGCCCGGTGAGCACCGTGAACAGCGGGTGGGCGAACGGCGACAGCACTATGCGGACGAAGAAGGTCGCGGCCGTGATCGAGTTGAGCATGCCGGTGCCTTTGGACAGGTCCTCGTCGAAGGCGTTGCCGAGGTAGAGGATGTTCTCGGTGAAGGCGAAGCCGGTGGCGGTGAAGCCGGCCACCACGAAACCGTCGGCGGGGCCGGTGAAATGCCGTCTCCGGAAGAGGAAGACGAGGAGCAGGGCCGCCGCTTTGGCGGTCTCCTCCACCACCGGCGCGATCGCCACCGAGCCGAGCTGATCGGCATCGGAGGGGTCCGCGGTGGCCGCGGCTATCCACTCGGTCGCGAAGCTGTTGGCCAGTATCGCGATCAGCGCCGCGGTGCAGGCACCCCAGCCGAAGCAGAACAGCAGCTGCCGCCAGGGCGCGGGCGCGGCCCGGCCCAGCCACCGGAAGGCCGCCATGAGCGGCGCAACCGGTACCAGGGCCAGACCGAGACCTACGAAGAAGCCCGGGGTGCCGGTCTGTTCCCGCACGAGCTCGAGGATCGTGATCCCAGTGGCGGCGAGCAGGACGAGGAGCACGCACGTGCGGACCCTGCCCGACGGGCGTGCGAGCACAGGGGGGAGCGCTCGGAACACATCATGACCCTACAGAGCCGGTCTGACACGTGCAGTGACGTTGTCAGTTCTCCGTGCGACGGAAGAGCAAGTCGTGTACGAGGTGCCCCTTGTCGAGGCCCTGGCCCTCGAAGCGGGTGAGCGGCCGGAAGCCGGGGCGCGGTGAGTAGCCGCCGTGGTCTTGGGTGTTCTCGAAGTCCGGGTGCGCGGTGAGCACTTCGAGCATCTGCTCGGCGTACGGCTCCCAGTCGGTCGCGCAGTGCAGCACGCCCCCGGGGGCCAGGCGGGTCGCGGCCAGGGTCAGGAACTCGGGCTGGATCAGCCGGCGCTTGTGGTGGCGGGCCTTGGGCCAGGGGTCCGGGAAGTACACGCGGATCCCGGCCAGGGAGTCGGGCGGCAGCATCTCGCGGAGCAGGATGATGGCGTCGCCGTTGGCCACCCGGACGTTGGTGAGGCCGCCCCGCTCCGCGAGGGCGAGCAGGTTGCCCTGCCCGGGAGTGTGGACGTCGGCGGCGAGGATGCCGGTGCCGGGGTCGGCGGCGGCCATCTGCGCGGTGGCCTCGCCCATGCCGAAGCCGATCTCCAGGACGACGGGGAGGCCGTCGAAGAGGGTCTTCAGATCGATGACCTCGTGGCCGTCGATGTCCAGACCCCAGGTCCCCCACAGGCGCTTCAGGGCTTCGCCCTGTCCGGTGGTGACCCGGCTGCGGCGGGGCTGGAAGCTCCGGATGCGCCGCTCGTGGTGCGAGCCGGCCGGATCCGGGGAGGGCCCGTCGGGGAAGCGGGGCTCGGTGCGCCACTTGGGCGGCACGTACGCGTTCGCCTCCGGCGCGGCGTCCGGGAGGCTGGGCGGCTGGGGGTTCAAGGACTCAGACACAATGCGCTGATTCTACGACGGGGGCGGTGCCGCTGCCGGGCCCCGGCCGCCGCTGCGGGCCCCCGGGCCCCGGGCCCCCGTTCCCGGGACGCCTCAGGCCGAGGCGAGCGTGCGCAGCGCGCGGGTGGCGATCTCGCGGCCGATCGGGAGCGAGGCGGTGGCGGCGGGCGACGGGGCGTTCAGCACGTGGACCGTGCGCGGGGCGTCCCGGATCAGGAAGTCGTCCACCAGCGTGCCGTCCCGCAGGACGGCCTGTGCGCGGACCCCGGCCGGGGCGGGGCGGAGGTCCGCCGCGGTCACGGCGGGCAGGAGCCGGCGTACCGCCTGGGTGAAGGCCTGCTTCGACAGCGAGCGGTGGATCTCGCCCACCCCGTACCGCCAGTGCCGCGCGGCCATCCGCCAGGATCCCGGCCAGGCCAGCTCGGAGCCGATGTCGCGCGGGCGGATGGTGGACCAGGCGTATCCCTCGCGGGCCAGCGCGGGCACGGCGTTCGGGCCGACGTGGACGCCGCCCGCGATCCCCCGGGTCAGGTGGACCCCCAGGAAGGGGAAGGCGGGGTCGGGGACCGGGTAGACCAGCCCGCGGACCAGATCCGGTCGGGTCAGGTCGTAGTACTCGCCCCGGAAGGGGATGATCCGCATGCCCGGGTCGTCTCCGGCCAGGCGGGCGATCCGGTCGCACTGGAGGCCCGCGCAGTTCACCAGGACCCGGGCGCGGACCACCAGGCCCGAGGTGGTGCGGACCGCCACCGCCGATGCGCGGCGGGAGATCAGGTCCACCGCGCCGCCGTAGACGATCTCCGCGCCCGAGGACTCGGCCAGCTGCGCCGTCACCCGGCCGTAGTCCGCGATGCCGGTGCTGCCCACGTGGATCGCGGCCAGGCCCTGGACCTCCGGCTCGTACTCCGAGATCTGCGCCGGGCCGAGCTCGCGCACCGGAATGCCGTTCTCCCGGCCGCGCTGCACCAGCGCGTGCAGCCGCGGCAGCTCCTCGCGCTCCGTGGCGACGATCAGCTTGCCGGTCACCTCGTGCGCGATGCCGTGCTCCGCGCAGAACTTGACCATCTCGGCGGCGCCGCGCACCGCGAAGCGCGCCTTGAGCGAGCCGGGGCGGTAGTAGATCCCGCTGTGGATCACCCCGCTGTTGCGGCCCGTCTGGTGCCGGGCCGGGCCGGCCTCCTTCTCCAGGACGACCACTTTGGTCCCCGGAGCCAGACGTGACAGGGCATGCGCCGTCGACAGGCCGACGATCCCGCCACCGATCACCAGCACATCGCAGTCCACGCCGCCGCCCACGCTGACACCTCCCACCCCTGCATACTGCACCCCGCCACCGACAACGCGGCCACGCGGCCCCTACGCGGGCGCCACCAGCAGCGGCCGCGCCCGCTCGCGCAGCTCCGCCACGCGCGGTTCGTCCCCGTACGGTTCCAGGCGGTGCAGCAGGTCCCGTACGTATTCGGTCGTCCGCGCCGAGGAGATCCGGCCCGCCACCTCCACCGCCCGGGTGCCCGCCGCGCAGGCCGCGTCGAGATTGCCCGACTCGAGCTCGGCGACCGCGCTCACGACCAGGCGCAGCCCATGTGACCGTACATACTCCTCGGTGGGCCGGGACAGGGCCTGTTCGGTGAAACGCCTTACCTGCCGCGGGAGTTTGAGGTCCCGGTAGCACTCCGCCGCGTCCGCCGCGAAGCGGTCGTACGAGTAGAAGCCCAGCCAGGTCGGGTCCGGGTCGCCGGCCCGGGCGCGTTCGAGCCAGCCTTCGGCCGCCCGCAGCGCGGCACCCGCGGCCGTGGAATCGCCCGCCTTCGCGTGGGCCCGGGCCTCGACGAGGCGGAAGAAGCTCATGGTGCGGGCGGTGGCCAGACCGCGGTTGCGCTCGACGGCCGCCTGCGCGAGGTCCACGCCCTCGTCCGGGAAGTCCCGGTAGGTCGCCTGCAGGGACATCGAGGCCAGGACGTATCCGCCGAGCGGTACGTCCGCGGCCGCCCGGGCGAGGCGCAGCGCCTGGATGTAGTAGCGCTGGGCCGCCTCCTGCTGGCCGGTGTCGAAGGCCATCCACCCCGCGAGCCGGGTCAGCTCGGCGGTCGCGCCGAACAGGGCGCGGCCCACCTCGTCGGTGTAGGAGCCCAGCAGCAGGGGCGCCGCGTCCACCCGGAGGCACTCGGGCACCATCGACGAACGCCAGTCCCCGCCCCCGTACTTGGAGTCCCAGCGGCGGGCGTCCTCGGCGGCCTCGCGCAGCTTGGTCACATCGCTGTGGCCCACGCGCTGACCGTGGTCACGGGGCGTTTCGGGTCCGGGCTGGGCGGGCACAACGGTGGACGGCGGAGCCGGCAGGCTTCCCGCCGCACCCGTCACGGGCCCTGTCGTCGGACCGGTCGCCGGTCCAGCGGCTTGCCCCGTGGCCTGTCCCGAGACCTGTCCGACGACCTGTCCCACGGCCGGTGTCTTGCGTACCGGTGCGTCGCTCGCCGCTGCGTCGTGCACCGGCACGTCTTGAGCCGAGGAGGTCAGAACCGAGCCGCCCGCACCCGAGGGCTCGCGCGCCACCGAGCCGTCGGCAGGAGATATCAGCCAGCGCGAGGCGGGCGTCGCGTAGGCCGCCACCGAGAACGAACCCGCCAGCGACTGCCAGATCCCGCCACCGCCGCGCCGCCCGGCCAGGTCGAGCCGGTAGAGGTCGGTGGCCGACCGCACCGCCGCGCCCACATCGCGCGGGAAGGCCAGCCCGACCTCGGGCGCGGGATCCGCGTCCGCCAGCCCGATCTCGTGCAGCGGCACCGGCCGCCCCAGCTTCGCGCCGATGGCGGCGGCGATCAGATGAGGTGCGGCGCCCTGCGGCACCATCCCCTTCGACACCCACCGGGCCACCGACGTCTTGTCGTACCGAAGCGTCAGGCCGCGCTGTGCACCGAGGTCGTTGACCCGCCGGGCCAGCCCCGCGTTGCTGATGCCCGCGAGGGCGAGGACGGCGCCGAGCTTCTCATTGGGCTCGCGGAGCTCCCTGGACATGCGCCACCCCTCGTCACACGCGGAACGCAGACGCCGCCGGGGCATAGGCGCCCGGCATTTCGTAAACCCAGCGTAGTTCCCCGCCTCCCAAGCGTTAAGGCCCCGACTTCCGTATGGCGGGATTGTTGTCCGTTTGCACAGTCCGCCCCGGCCTGGTCTCCGGGGCGCACGTGTCATCGCGTGCTCCGTCCGTGTGGCCGTGCGCCCGCCCGTGCGCTCTGGTCCGTCCGGGGACCCGGCGATTCGATGTGCGGTGCGTGGGTCGGCCCGCTGCGCGGATCGGGCGGGCCGGGGGATGCCGCTACCTCAATCCCCGCGGGTGGCGGAACGGTCCGGGGGGCGGATTCCGCCTCCCGGACCGCGCCCGCGCACCCGGGGGCCGGCGGCCCCCGACGGCTCTCAGGACGGCCTAAGAATGGCCGAAAGCGACCTATGGGGCGGGGGGAACGGAACGCCAAATACCGCGTGGCGGGGGCGTGTTCGTTTGCATGTGCGCCCCCTTTAATCACTCTCGCACGCCTGTCCCGTGGCAGCATGGACCCGAGCCACCCGGGGTCCCGCCGACCGCGCCCTCAGCGCCGCCGTGCTGCCCGTGCCCCGGTCATGTGCCCACAGGCTGGGGAGGCGGCGGTGCGCTGGTTGGTGGGTTGGAGCAGTATCGCCGCGAGCTTCGGCACGGCCGGCCGCGTCTTCGGCCGCGACTCCGGCCGTGACTCCGGACATGGGCCCAAAGACGGCTCCGGCCAGGGCGGTTACCCCGACACCGGGTACCCGGGAGGCGGCGCCCCGCCGCACGGCGGCATCGCGGACGCCGCCCACGCCGACGACCCCGGCGCGGACGCCGAGCGCACCGTCCACCCCGTCGGAGCCCAGCTGCTGTGGGGAGACCCCGACCCGCTCTGGGCCGTCGGCGACTGGCGCCCCGACGAGATCCGCACCCTCACCGCCGACCCGGCCGACCCCTTCACCCGGCTCGCGGTCCTCGGCTGCTGCGGCGCCACCGACGCCGAGCTGAGAAGAGCCCTCTACGCCGCTCGCGGCGGAGCCCTGCGCCACCTCACCCAGTGGTCCGGCAGCTACACCGCCGTCGTCCAGGCCGGTCGCCGGATCACCGTCGTCGGCGACCTCGCGGGCGCGCGGCCCGTCTTCTACACCCCCTGGGCCAGCGGCACCGCGTACTCGACCGCCGCCCTCCCGCTCGCCGACCTCATCGAGGCGCAGCTCGACATCGGCCATCTCGCCGCCCTGCTGGCCTGCCCCGACAGTCCGGAGGCACTGGGCGACGGCACACCGTACGCCGGGGTCCGCCGCATCCCGCCCGGGCACGCGCTCATCCTGCGCGAGGGCTCCCGCGAGATCACCGGCTACGAGCCCGTCGCCTCGCTCGCCGTGGCCGGGCCCCAGGCCGATCCCGACCGCGCGGTGGAGGGCGTACGGGAAGCTTTGGTGGATGCCGTGCGCGCCCGGCTCACGGCCCCCCGCCATGCCCCCGACGCAGCTCCGCCGTACGATCCCGGCCCCGTACCCGGTATGGGCCCCGCCGACCGGCGTGCGGCCCGGGGCGCCCCGGCGCCGGGGGTCGGCGCCGACCTCTCAGGCGGCAGCGCCTCCGCGACCCTGGCCCTGCTGGCGGCCGGCCTGCCCGGCGCGCCCGGCACCCTCACCAGCCCCGCCGGGGCCCGGCTGCTGGCGGTCACCTTCAACGACCTGGCCACCCCGCAGGGCCGCGAGGACGAACTGGAGCGGGCCCGCGCCATCGCGGCCGACCCGCGCCTGCACCACGTCGTGGTGGCCGCCGCCGAGGAGGCCCTCCCGTACGCCGAACTCGACGGTCCGCTGACCGACGAACCCGGCCCCTCGCTGGTCTTCGCCGCCCGCGAGCGGCGCCGGCTGGCCGCCGGTTCCGCGGACCACTTCACCGGCCACGGCGCCCGCCAGGTCCTGGACGCGCACCCCGCCCGCCTGGCCGACCTCCTGATGGACCGCCGCCGGCGCCACCTGCTGCGCCCGGTGGCGGCACTGGCCCGCTCGGCATCCGCTTCCGGGGAGTCCCTGCTGGTGCCGCTGACCGTGTACTCCGCGGCCCGCAGACTTGCCCGTACGACGTACCGCGCGGGCATGGAAGCCGCCGCGGCCAGGCTCCGCGAAGGCGGGGTCACCCAGCGCGCTTCCGGTCCGGTGGACGCCTCCCTGGCCGCCCTGACCTGGTCCCGTCCGGGCCCGGCGGCGGGCTGGCTGACGGGCGAAGCCCTGGCGGAAGTATCGATCCGTCTCGCGGCCGCGGCCGGCCGCCCTCCCTTGTCGCTGCGGCCGGGAGAGGCCAGGGCCCGCGCGGTCCTCGCCCGGCACGCCGCGGACCACCGGGTCTTCGAACAGGCCGTGGAGGTCCGCAGCCAGCGGCTGCACGCCCCGTTCCTGGACAACCAGGTCGTACGGGCCGCCCGCGGCCTCCCCGAATCCCTGCGCGTCCAGCCCGGGGCCCGTGCCGCGATCCTGCGCACCGTCCTGTCCTCGGCCGGGGTGCGGGAACTCCCGCCCGGCTGGGGGGCCACCGCCCACACCCCGAACGAGACGGCGACCCGGCTGGGGCTGCGCGCCGCCCTGAGCGACCTGCTCGCCCTCTTCACCTCGCCGCTGCTCGCGGACGCCGGGCTGATCGACGCCCGGGTCGTCCAACAGGCCCTGCTCGACGCGGCGGACGGCCGCCCCGTCCCGCTCGACGGGCTGGCGGAACTCGTCTCGATGGAGCTGTGGCTGCACCGCCTCCTGGCCCGCCGCGGCACCTGCTGGACGGGCACGTCCGCGGCCCGCCGCCGCGCGGTGCCGGAGGGAGTCCCCGTGCACCGCCCGGCCCTGTCCTGACGCGAACGCGGGACGCCGAACCCCGAACCCCGAACCCCGGACGCCGGGCGCTCAGCGGCAGCTGATCACCGAGTCGGCCCAGCTCGCCAGCGCGGGCAGGTGGCCCGGGCCGGCCTTCTCCGCCACCAGGCGCAGCGTCTTGCGCCCGGCCAGTGAGACCTGCACGGCCGCCGGCGGATCCCCGTAACCGAGGGCCGCGGACTGCCACAGCCGTTGCCCGTCGGCGTACACGGAGAACCGCACCGAGCCTCCCCCGGACTCCGTCCGGGGGGACCCCCAGGTGACCATCGACAGGCCGTCCACCCCGGCGTGCGCCGAGAAGGCGGTGCACTGCCGGTTGAGGGTGATCTCCACGGAGGAACGGGAGTTCACGGTGATCCCCTGCCCGAACCGCCGGTCTCCCGCCTCCAGGCCCCAGCGCTGCCACACCCAGCTGCTGCGCCAGGTCTGGATCTCCGGGCCGTCGTGGTCCCCGTAGACCGACTGACCGAGCCGGGCCAGCTGGAACCCCTGGGCCGGCTTCGGCGCGGGCGGTGTGGGGGCGGGGCTGGGCTTCGCCGAGGTCCGGCTCGGAGACGGGGCGGGCGACGGCTTCTCCCGGCTCGGCGAGGAAGAAGGCGAGGGGCTCGGCGGGGCGGGAGCCGGCGCGGCCGACGCCGATGGCTTGGCCTCCGGCCGCGGCGGTACGGAGCCCCGCGCGGGCGGCGGCTCCTCCTCGGGCGGGCTCGGCGCGGGCGAGGCGGGGGCGTTCGGCACCGCCGGCGCCGCCACGCTGGGGGCGGGCTTCGCCTGGGCCTGAGGCTCGGTGTCGTCCCCGGCCAGCGCGAACACCACCCCGGCGGCGGCCGCGACCGCGATCCCGGCGGCGATGGCGGCCTTGGCCGGCATCCCCAGCCCCTCGGACACCACGGCGCCCCCGGCCCCGGCACCCGACCCGGCCCCACCGGCAGCCCCGCCGGCGGCACCTCCTGACCCACCCGCAGCACTCGCTCCACCGGCGGCACCCGCACCGGCCGCCCCACCGGCGGCTCCGGCCCCGGCCATCGACCCGGCCGTGGCAGCCGCAGCGGCCCCGGCTCCGCCCGCGGCGACGGCCCCACCGGCCACCACCCCGGCGGCCTTGGCCGCGTACCCGGCGGCGAACCATCCGATGACCGCGACCGGAAGCAGCGCGGGAATGCCCGCGTTGACGTCCCTGAGCTCCCCGGCGGCCAGCCGGCACTTCGCGCACTCCTCCAAGTGCTTGCGCAGCCCCCGCTCCGCCCGCATCCGCAGCCCGCCGCGCGCATACGCGCCCAGCCGGTCCGCGTACCGCGCGCAGTCGCCGCCCTCACTCAGCGCCGAACTCACATGCGCCTGCAGATACGCCTGCTTGAGCCCCTCGCGGGCGCGACTGGCCAGCACCGCCGTCGCGTTGGCGCTCAGCCCGAACAGCGGCGCGATCGCACTCGGCGAGGCCTCCTCGACGGTGGTGTGCCACAGCACGGCCTGCCACCGCTCCGGCAGGCTCCGGAAGGCCTGCATGGCCAGCGACTGCTCGGCCTCGTGCATCGCCCGGACGTCCGCGCCCAGTTCGAGGGTGTCGTCCCCGGACAGGCCGGACATCCCGGCCCCGCCCTCCGTACCCGTGGACGCCTGCTCCGCGAAGACGGCGAAGTCCTCGATGAGGTGCTCCCGCCTGGCGGTCTTCGTCCAGGCCGCGGCGACCCGGCGCACGGTGGTGAGCAGATAGGCCCGCACCGACTGGTCCGGCCCGGCCCCGCCCCGTACCGCCTGAAGGGTCCGCGCGAACACCTCGGCGGTCAGATCGTCGGCGGTGTGCCCGTCCCGGCAGCAGGTCCGCGCGTAGCGACGTACGGAATCGGCGTGCCGGCGGAACAGCTCCTCGTACGCGCCGTCGTCACCGCCCCGCATCCGGGCGATCAAGTCCCCGTCGGACGGTGGCAGCTCACCACCGATGCCCGCAGGGGCGGCGTGCCGACCTCCCGGATCGCGCTGCGCGGGTACCTGCCGAGCTGGCAGGCTGCCCGCCCCGACCTCGCCGCCGGCGCCACCGAGTGGCTCTTCACGCCCGTCAACGTTCATCGCGGAAGCCCCCGCACGACACACTCAACCGGTACACCGATCAAGCGTGTCACACGGCGGCCACGCGCCGAACCCTTCCGCAGGCCATCCACTCATCCGGGCACAATTCGACGAAACCCCGTACGGGCACGTGCATTGACGCACGGTCGTGCGAGCGGACACCGCCCCCGGCGGTGGTCACATCGTCCGGGACCGCAGCCCTTCGAGCAGGATGTCGAGCAGCCGTGTCGAAGCCGCCGCCTGGTGCGCCGGGTCGGGCAGCGCGGGCGCTGCCGTCGCTATCACCAGCAGCACATCGGCCACCGTGACGTCGGTGCGCAGCGCACCGGCCTCCCGGGCACGGTCGACCAGCCGGCCGACGACCTCGAGCAGCGCACCCGCGCCCGAGTCCTCCGAAGGCTCGTCCTCGCTCGCGGGCCGGGCGCCCACGACGCGCAGCTCGGGAGCCCCGCCGGACGTGACGGCCTGACGCTGGTGCGGAACCCGCGCCGCCTCGGTCTCCTCGGCGCCGTCCTCGCTCGCCGAGCCCACCCGGAGCACCTGCGGCGGCAGCAGCCGTCCCGCGCCCGAGGCCACGGAGGTGCGAAGGAAGCGCGACAGCGCCTGCCACGGCTCCTCCTCCTGGCCCAGCGCGGCCTTGGCCTGCTCGGTCAGCCGTGCGGTCTCTTCCTCGGCTATCCGCCGGACCAGCACGTCCTTGCTCGGGAACCGCCGGTACACCGTGCCTACGCCGACCCGCGCGCGCCGCGCCACGTCCTCCATCGGAGCCCCGTAGCCCAGCTCGCCGAAGACCTCGCGTGCCGCGCGCAGCACGTGCTCCAGATTGCGCTGGGCATCGACGCGCAGCGGCGTGGACCGGCCCACACCGTGCGTGGTGCTGCCGCCCGCGATACCGCGACCGTTGCTCTCGACCGAGAGCGCGGTCGCAGAGCCATGGAAATCGGAAATGTTCATATGTTTCCCCCGGTAATCATTTGTCTCCCCCCGGAGACACTCCCCGCCTTCACGCCGAGGGGGCCACGGTCAAGTGGGCCCGGTCCTACTCCTCGACGAGATACGAACATAGTTGAGCCAGAGTCAATTCAGAAGAGGCAGCCCCGGACGGAGCACCGCCCGATCGGAGCATTCACCCCCACTTTTCCGTTCCGTGCTCCCGGAACCATCCAGTCCGCATGCCCTGACCTGCGGATCTACACCCCCATCCACGGTCCGCTTCCACCCCGCCCCAGCACCACCTCCGGTCACACAATTTGCCGGGCCTGTGGACAAACTCCCGGCCACGTTGCGTCATGGGATGGTGAAGGCTGCTAACTCCCGGGGCGCGGCCCCCGGTACCCCGCCCCGCACCCGCATCCTGGTCGTCGGCGGCGGCTACGTCGGCATGTACACGGCCCTTCGGCTCCAGCGAAAGCTGAGATCCGACGAAGCCGAGGTCACGGTGGTCACCCCCGAGCCCTACATGACCTACCAGCCCTTCCTGCCCGAAGCGGCGGCTGGTTCGATCTCGCCCCGCCACGTCGTGGTCCCGCTCCGCCGCGTCCTCGACAAATGCCGCATCGTCATCGGCGAGGCCCGGCGCATCGACCACTCCAAGCGCACCGCCACCGTCACCACCCTCGCCACCGACGAGGAGGGCACCGGCGCCACCGAGATCGAGTACGACGAACTCGTCCTCGCCCCCGGCTCCATCTCGCGCACCCTGCCCATCCCGGGACTCGCCGACTACGGCATCGGGTTCAAGACCGTCGAAGAGGCCATCGGCCTGCGCAACCACGTCATCGAACAGATGGACATCGCCTCCTCCACCCGCGACCCCGCCCTCCGCGACGCCGCCCTCACCTTCGTCTTCGTCGGCGGCGGCTACGCGGGCGTCGAGGCGCTCGGCGAACTCGAGGACATGGCCCGCTACGCCGCGCGGTACTACCACAACATCAAGCCCGAGGACATGAAATGGGTGCTGGTCGAGGCCAGCGACCGGATCCTCCCCGAAGTCGGCCCCGAGATGGGCGTCTACACGATCCGCGAACTGCGCCGCCGCAACATCGACCTCCGCCTGGAGACCCGGCTCGACTCCTGCGAGAACCGCGTCGCCGTCCTCAGCGACGGCGCCCGCTTCCCCACCCGCACCATCGTGTGGACCGCCGGCGTCAAACCCCACCCGATCCTCAACGCCTCCGATCTCCCCAAGAACGAGCGCGGCCGCCTGGCCTGCACCGCCTTCCTCACCGTCGAGGGGGTGGAGCACGCCTGGGCCGCCGGCGACGCCGCGGCCGTCCCCGACATCACGGCCCCCGAGCCCGGCCGCGAATGCGCCCCCAACGCCCAGCACGCGCTGCGCCAGGCCAAGGTCCTCGCCGACAACCTCATCGCCGCCCTGCGCGACGAGGTCCTCACGGAGTACGCGCACAAGTACGCCGGTTCCGTCGCCTCCCTCGGTCTCCACAAGGGCGTCGCGCACATCTACGGCCGCAAGATCAAGGGCTACCCCGCCTGGTTCATGCACCGCGCCTACCACCTCAGCCGCGTCCCCACCTTCAACCGCAAGATGCGCGTCCTCGCGGAATGGACCCTCTCCGGTCTTTTCAAGCGGGAGATCGTCTCCCTAGGCTCACTCGAACACCCCAGGGCAGAATTCGAACTCGCCGCAGGAGGCGGACCCAAGGAACCCCCGCCGAACCCGGCTCCCAACCCCCCGCAGGACAGCCAGGGCTGACGTTGTCAGTGCGGTCGGCCACACTGGACGTGTGACCATAGGTGGGCTCACACCTGCACAGAGTGACAACGTCCAGTCAGCGACTCACCACGAGCGACACAGCGACCACTTGCGACACCACGAGGCTTGAACGCAGTGAACTTCACGCGCTGGAGCGCCCGGTTTCCCGGAACGCAGCGCCGCGCAGCCGCCCGGTCCGAACACGCCGCCGCCCAGGCCAAGCGGGGTGAAGGCTCGGTCCCGGCAGCCCGCGGCGGCCGCGCCGACCCCGGAACCGAGCGGTCCACGCCCGCCGCCGACGGCTGCCCGGCCGACCCCACGGTCTCCGGCACCGGCAGCGGCTCCGGCACCACCCCGGCCATCGCCCCCGCCCCGCGGACCGGTGTCCACCCCGCGACGGCCCCGCCGCCCTCCCCCGACGAGCTCTCCGTACGCGAGGTCCTCGGCCGGCTCCCCGCCCTGGTCGCCCTCGTCCACGGCTCCGAGCACCGCGTCGCCTACGTCAATGACGCCTACACGGCCGGCTTCGGCACCCGCACCCCGGGCGCCCCCGCGCACGAGGCCCTCCCCGAACTCGGCGAGCTCGGCCTCCTCCCGCTCCTCGACCAGGTCCAGCGCAGCGGCAAGCCCCGTACCGCCAAGAACCGCACCACACCGGGCGGCACCCACTCGTACACCGTCACCTGCACCCCGGTGGAGTTCCCCAAGACCAGCACCCGCGGCGATCAGGATCCCCACCACACCGGGGTCCTGATCCACCTCGCCGACGTCACCGACCACGCCGAGGCCGTCGAACGCCTCCGCGCCAGCGAGCGCCGCCAGCGCGAAGCCGCCGTCACCCTCCAGCGCTCCCTCCTCCCGCAGGAGCTCGAACAGCCCGACGACCTGCGCGTCGCCGCCACCTACCAGCCCGGCGGCACCGAGGCAGCCGTCGGCGGCGACTGGTACGACGTCATCACCCTCGGCGCCGGCCGCACCGCCCTCGTCATCGGCGACGTCATGGGCCGCGGGGTCCGCGCCGCCGCCGTCATGGGCCAGCTGCGCACCGCCGTCCGCGCGTACGCCCGCCTCGACCTGCCCCCGCACGAGGTGCTCCAGCTCCTCGACGGCCTCGCCGCCGAAATCGACGCCAGCCAGATCGCCACCTGCGTCTACGCCGTCCACGACCCCAATGAGGGCCTGCTCGCCTACGCCTCCGCCGGCCACCTCCCGATCCTGGTCCGCGACGAGGACGGCACCGTACGCAGAGCCGCCGACCCCACCGGCCCGCCGCTCGGCACCGGCGGCTGGCTCCACACCTCCGGCACCATCGCCCTGGGCCCCGGCTCCACCGCCGTCCTCTACACCGACGGCCTGGTCGAACGCCGCGGCGAGGACATCGACGAAGGCGTCGCCGCCCTCGAACGCGCCCTCTCCGGCGCGCAGGGCACCCCGGCCGTCATCTGCGACCGCCTGATGCGCGCCCTCGGAGTCGACGCCGACCACGACGACGACGTCGCCGTGATGGTCCTCCAGCAGCCCGCCCGCACCGGCGCGGACGCCGAGCTCTTCCACAACGCCGCCCTGGAACTCCTCGGCGGCATCGAGGCCGCCCCCCGCGCCCGCGCTTTCGCCCAGGGAGTCCTCACTTCCTGGCGCTTCCCCGTGGAGCTGTGCGACCTCGGAGTCCTGGCCGCGAGCGAGCTCGTCGCGAACTCCCTCCAGCACGGCACCCCGCCCATGCGCCTCCGGCTGCGCCGCACCGACCGCCGCCTGATCATCGAGGTCACCGACGGGGACGACCACCTCCCGCGCCGCCGCCGCGCCGAACCGGCCGACGAGACCGGCCGCGGCATCTCGATCGTCGCCACCATCGCCTCGTCCTGGGGCACCCGCCGCACCCCGGGCGGCGGCAAGGCCGTCTGGTGCGAGTTCGCGCTGCCGGACAAGCAGGCAGACAAGTAGCGGGACAAACAGCCGGACAAGCCGAAGGCCCCGGTCCACCGGACCGGGGCCTTCCGCCTTCTTCTACGGGTACGGGCGCTTACGCGTGCACGGGGTCAGCGGCCTTGGCCACGACGGCCGGGCCCTCCGGACCGGCCGGAGCCGCCGGACCACCTTGCGCCACGACCCTGGACAGCGACGGGTTGTCCTGCGCCGGCGTCAGCTGCTTGCCGAGCCGCAGCGCCAGCCAGGCGATCCCGAGCGAAACGGCGATGAAGGTCCCGATGTAGAGCATCGGAACCCCCGCACCGAGCGGCACACCGAGCGGCCCCAGCGCCAGCGCCATCTGTTTGACCAGCGCGAAGGCGGAGTTGTACTGGCCCACGGAGCCCTCCGGAGCCAGATCCGCCACCAGCGGCGCCAGCGTCGGCGACAGCATGGCCTCGCCGATGCCGAAGAGCGCGTACGTGGTGATGAACGCGGCGGCGGCCATCATGGCGCTGCCGTGCCCCAGCCCCGAGAACCCGGCGATGACCCACGCCACGGTCCAGATCAGCCCGACCAGCGCGATCACCCGGGACCGACGCCGCTTCTCGACGAGCCCGAGCACCACGAACTGAGCGACGACGATCGCACCGGTGTTGGCGGCCAGCGCGAAGCCGAGGGTGGAGGGGGAGATCCCGGCGGCCTCGGTCCCGAAGGCGGCCAGACCCGACTCGAACTGCCCGTAGCAGGCGAAGAAGATCACGAAGCCGAGCACGAGCAGCTTGACCATGGCCTGGTGCTGGAGCAACCGCTTCCAGGCACTGCCGCCCGCCTGCGCCGGGTCCTTCGGCGTGGCGTCCTTGATGACCGGCGCGTGCGGCATCTTCACGGTGAGGATGACGCCGGCCAGCACGAGGAACATCACGGCCTCGATGCCGAACAGCAGGGTGAAGCTGCCGGGCCGGGTCTCGTCGACGATCTGCCCGCCGATGAGACCGCCGATGCCCAGACCCAGGTTCTGCATGAAGAACTGGAGGGCGAAGGCACGCGTCCGGGTGGACGGCGTGGAGCACCACACGATCATCGTGGCGAGAGCCGGCTGCATCACGGCCTGCCCGGCGCCGAGCGCCAGGGCGGACAGCAGGATCGGCACCAGGCCGGTGGAGAGCCCCAGCGACATCGCGCCCACCGAGGCGGTGACCGCGGCGCCCATCACCACGGGTACGGGACCGCGTCGGTCGATGACCCGGCCGGTGAGGGGCAGCGCGACGAGGGCGCCCAGGGCGAACGCCACGAACGCGCTCGTGGCGGCCATGGAACCCAGACCTCGCACCTGCGCCACATAGATGTAGAGGAACGGAACCGTGAAGCCGATGCCGAACGCGGTCAGCGCGTTCCCGGCCTGGATCCGCCGCATCGCAGCGCCCATCACCCTGGTCACTTCTCACCTGCCTTTGAGAGCCGAAGACTGAAGACTTCAGAACTTCATACCTAAACTTCGATCCTTAACTCTACACATCGAAGGAGTTAGATGCCAACGGGCTCGTGCCATACTTCGATCCATGGGTGACACCCCCGACGGCACTGCGCCCGTCCACGAACCGAGCCTCGATGAGCAGATCGCCGTCTACCAGCGCGAGTTCCAGGACCTCGACCCCCAGGTCGAGAAGGTGGTCTCGGCCCTCAGCCGCCTGAACCGCCGCATGAACGTCGCGTACGGACGCCAGACCGCGGCCCTGGGCATCAGCAACGCCGAGTGGGAGGTCCTCAAGGCCCTCGTCATCTCGGGAGCCCCGTACCGGATGGGCCCGAGCGAACTCGCGAAGCAGCTGGGCCTCACGCCGGCGGCGATGACCCACCGGATCGACCGCATGACGGCGGAAGGACTGGTCACGCGCGAGCGCGACGAGTCCAACCGGGTCCGCGTGATCGTGGAGCTCACCGACGAGGGCCGCAGCAAGTGGCTGGACGCGATGCGCGCGGCCACGGTCTTCGAGGAGGACCTCCTCCAGGACCTCTCCACCGCGGAGCGCGGGGTGCTCGGCGACATGCTCACCCGGCTGCTGGACCGCGTGGAAGACCTCCAGTCACCCAGCTGACCACCAGGGTTGACACAGCCTTCGCGGGTCCGTAAGGTTCTTCGAGTTGTCCCAGAGCCGGAAGGTTTCGGCGACAACACCTCCAGCCGCCTCGTTGCGGCACCCAACTCAGCAAGATCCCCCACCGGGAACGAATTCGGCATGCCCGAATTCATTTCCGAAGGCCGATTATGAATCGCCGGGGAAATCCACTAGAGTTCGGGAGTCGGAAGGGCCCAACAGCCCGGAAGACAAACCCCGCTGACTGGGGGTCAGGCCCGAAAGAGTCTGATAGAGTCGGAAACGCAAGAACACAGAACGAAAGCCCGGAGGAAAGCCCGAGAGGGTGAGTACAAAGGAAGCGTCCGTTCCTTGAGAACTCAACAGCGTGCCAAAAATCAACGCCAAAAGTTGATACCCCGTCCACTTCGGTGGATGAGGTTCCTTTGAAAAAGACCTGTGAGGCTCCGTTTCGGGGTGCTTGCAGGCAATTACACAGCGAGGACGCAGTGGTCAGTCGGTCTTATTCCGACCATGACTGGCCCGCTCTACGTGATGTGTGCACCCGATTACGGGTAAACATTCATGGAGAGTTTGATCCTGGCTCAGGACGAACGCTGGCGGCGTGCTTAACACATGCAAGTCGAACGATGAAGCCCTTCGGGGTGGATTAGTGGCGAACGGGTGAGTAACACGTGGGCAATCTGCCCTTCACTCTGGGACAAGCCCTGGAAACGGGGTCTAATACCGGATACCACTCCTGCCTGCATGGGCAGGGGTTGAAAGCTCCGGCGGTGAAGGATGAGCCCGCGGCCTATCAGCTTGTTGGTGGGGTAATGGCCCACCAAGGCGACGACGGGTAGCCGGCCTGAGAGGGCGACCGGCCACACTGGGACTGAGACACGGCCCAGACTCCTACGGGAGGCAGCAGTGGGGAATATTGCACAATGGGCGAAAGCCTGATGCAGCGACGCCGCGTGAGGGATGACGGCCTTCGGGTTGTAAACCTCTTTCAGCAGGGAAGAAGCGAAAGTGACGGTACCTGCAGAAGAAGCGCCGGCTAACTACGTGCCAGCAGCCGCGGTAATACGTAGGGCGCAAGCGTTGTCCGGAATTATTGGGCGTAAAGAGCTCGTAGGCGGCTTGTCACGTCGGATGTGAAAGCCCGAGGCTTAACCTCGGGTCTGCATTCGATACGGGCTAGCTAGAGTGTGGTAGGGGAGATCGGAATTCCTGGTGTAGCGGTGAAATGCGCAGATATCAGGAGGAACACCGGTGGCGAAGGCGGATCTCTGGGCCATTACTGACGCTGAGGAGCGAAAGCGTGGGGAGCGAACAGGATTAGATACCCTGGTAGTCCACGCCGTAAACGTTGGGAACTAGGTGTTGGCGACATTCCACGTCGTCGGTGCCGCAGCTAACGCATTAAGTTCCCCGCCTGGGGAGTACGGCCGCAAGGCTAAAACTCAAAGGAATTGACGGGGGCCCGCACAAGCGGCGGAGCATGTGGCTTAATTCGACGCAACGCGAAGAACCTTACCAAGGCTTGACATATACCGGAAAGCATTAGAGATAGTGCCCCCCTTGTGGTCGGTATACAGGTGGTGCATGGCTGTCGTCAGCTCGTGTCGTGAGATGTTGGGTTAAGTCCCGCAACGAGCGCAACCCTTGTCCTGTGTTGCCAGCATGCCCTTCGGGGTGATGGGGACTCACAGGAGACCGCCGGGGTCAACTCGGAGGAAGGTGGGGACGACGTCAAGTCATCATGCCCCTTATGTCTTGGGCTGCACACGTGCTACAATGGCCGGTACAATGAGCTGCGATACCGTGAGGTGGAGCGAATCTCAAAAAGCCGGTCTCAGTTCGGATTGGGGTCTGCAACTCGACCCCATGAAGTCGGAGTCGCTAGTAATCGCAGATCAGCATTGCTGCGGTGAATACGTTCCCGGGCCTTGTACACACCGCCCGTCACGTCACGAAAGTCGGTAACACCCGAAGCCGGTGGCCCAACCCGTAAGGGAGGGAGCTGTCGAAGGTGGGACTGGCGATTGGGACGAAGTCGTAACAAGGTAGCCGTACCGGAAGGTGCGGCTGGATCACCTCCTTTCTAAGGAGCACAGTACCGATTGCAGACAAATGTTCTGCACGGTCAGCTCATGGGTGGAACGTTGATTATTTGGCACGGTTTCTGAAACTTCCTGTGAGTACTGCTTCGGCGTGGAAAACAGTGACAGTGGACGGGATCGTGTCTGGCACGTTGTTGGGTCCTGAAGGTACGGCCGTGAGGTCATGTCTTCAGTGCCGGCCCCAGTGAACTCACTAGCTTGTCTGGTGGGGTGATGGGTGGCTGGTCGTTGTTTGAGAACTACACAGTGGACGCGAGCATCTGTGGCCAAGTTTTTAAGGGCGCACGGTGGATGCCTTGGCACCAGGAACCGATGAAGGACGTGAGAGGCCGCGATAGGCCCCGGGGAGCTGCCAACTGAGCTTTGATCCGGGGGTGTCCGAATGGGGAAACCCGGCAGTCGTCATGGGCTGTCACCCATGCCTGAACACATAGGGCATGTGGAGGGAACGCGGGGAAGTGAAACATCTCAGTACCCGCAGGAAGAGAAAACAACCGTGATTCCGGGAGTAGTGGCGAGCGAAACCGGATGAGGCCAAACCGTATGCGTGTGATACCCGGCAGGGGTTGCGCATGCGGGGTTGTGGGAATTCTTTTGATCGGTCTGCCGGCCGGTCGGCGAGTCAGAAACCGTTGATGTAGTCGAAGGACATGCGAAAGGTCCGGCGTAGAGGGTAAGACCCCCGTAGACGAAACATCAGCGGCTTGCTTAAGAATCTCCCAAGTAGCACGGGGCCCGAGAAATCCCGTGTGAATCTGGCGGGACCACCCGCTAAGCCTAAATATTCCCTGGTGACCGATAGCGGATAGTACCGTGAGGGAATGGTGAAAAGTACCGCGGGAGCGGAGTGAAATAGTACCTGAAACCGTGTGCCTACAAGCCGTGGGAGCGTCGCTCATTGGGTTTACCCAATGGGTCGTGACTGCGTGCCTTTTGAAGAATGAGCCTGCGAGTTAGCGGTGTGTAGCGAGGTTAACCCGTGTGGGGAAGCCGTAGCGAAAGCGAGTCCGAATAGGGCGATTGAGTTGCACGCTCTAGACCCGAAGCGGAGTGATCTAGCCATGGGCAGGTTGAAGCGGAGGTAAGACTTCGTGGAGGACCGAACCCACCAGGGTTGAAAACCTGGGGGATGACCTGTGGTTAGGGGTGAAAGGCCAATCAAACTCCGTGATAGCTGGTTCTCCCCGAAATGCATTTAGGTGCAGCGTCGTGTGTTTCTTGCCGGAGGTAGAGCACTGGATAGGCGATGGGCCCTACCGGGTTACTGACCTTAGCCAAACTCCGAATGCCGGTAAGTGAGAGCACGGCAGTGAGACTGTGGGGGATAAGCTCCATGGTCGAGAGGGAAACAGCCCAGAGCATCGACTAAGGCCCCTAAGCGTACGCTAAGTGGGAAAGGATGTGGAGTCGCAGAGACAACCAGGAGGTTGGCTTAGAAGCAGCCACCCTTGAAAGAGTGCGTAATAGCTCACTGGTCAAGTGATTCCGCGCCGACAATGTAGCGGGGCTCAAGCGTACCGCCGAAGTCGTGTCATTGCAGCAATAGGGCCAACGCCCGCTGTGATGGGTAGGGGAGCGTCGTGTGCCGGGTGAAGCAGCAGCGGAAGCTAGTTGTGGACGGTTCACGAGTGAGAATGCAGGCATGAGTAGCGATACACACGTGAGAAACGTGTGCGCCGATTGACTAAGGGTTCCTGGGTCAAGCTGATCTGCCCAGGGTAAGTCGGGACCTAAGGCGAGGCCGACAGGCGTAGTCGATGGACAACCGGTTGATATTCCGGTACCCGCTTTGAAACGCCCAATATCGAATCAGGCGATGCTAAGTCCGTGAAGCCGTTCCGGACCCTTCGGGGAAAGGAAAGTGGTGGAGCCGACGAACCAGACTTGTAGTAGGTAAGCGATGGGGTGACGCAGGAAGGTAGTCCAGCCCGGGCGGTGGTAGTCCCGGGGTAAGGGTGTAGGCCGAGGGGTAGGCAAATCCGTCCCTCATTAAGGCTGAGACCTGATGCCGAGCCGATTGTGGTGAAGTGGATGATCCTATGCTGTCGAGAAAAGCCTCTAGCGAGTTTCATGGCGGCCCGTACCCTAAACCGACTCAGGTGGTCAGGTAGAGAATACCGAGGCGTTCGGGTGAACTATGGTTAAGGAACTCGGCAAAATGCCCCCGTAACTTCGGGAGAAGGGGGGCCATCACTGGTGATCGGATTTACTCCGTGAGCTGGGGGTGGCCGCAGAGACCAGCGAGAAGCGACTGTTTACTAAAAACACAGGTCCGTGCGAAGCCGTAAGGCGATGTATACGGACTGACGCCTGCCCGGTGCTGGAACGTTAAGGGGACCGGTTAGTGCGCTTTCGGGCGTGCGAAGCTGAGAACTTAAGCGCCAGTAAACGGCGGTGGTAACTATAACCATCCTAAGGTAGCGAAATTCCTTGTCGGGTAAGTTCCGACCTGCACGAATGGCGTAACGACTTCTCGACTGTCTCAACCATAGGCCCGGTGAAATTGCACTACGAGTAAAGATGCTCGTTTCGCGCAGCAGGACGGAAAGACCCCGGGACCTTTACTATAGTTTGATATTGGTGTTCGGTTCGGCTTGTGTAGGATAGGTGGGAGACTTTGAAACCCCAACGCCAGTTGGGGTGGAGTCGCCGTTGAAATACCACTCTGGTCGTGCTGGATGTCTAACCTCGGTCCGTGATCCGGATCAGGGACAGTGTCTGATGGGTAGTTTAACTGGGGCGGTTGCCTCCCAAAGGGTAACGGAGGCGCCCAAAGGTTCCCTCAGCCTGGTTGGCAATCAGGTGTTGAGTGTAAGTGCACAAGGGAGCTTGACTGTGAGACCGACGGGTCGAGCAGGGACGAAAGTCGGGACTAGTGATCCGGCGGTGGCTTGTGGAAGCGCCGTCGCTCAACGGATAAAAGGTACCCCGGGGATAACAGGCTGATCTTCCCCAAGAGTCCATATCGACGGGATGGTTTGGCACCTCGATGTCGGCTCGTCGCATCCTGGGGCTGGAGTCGGTCCCAAGGGTTGGGCTGTTCGCCCATTAAAGCGGTACGCGAGCTGGGTTTAGAACGTCGTGAGACAGTTCGGTCCCTATCCGCTGTGCGCGTAGGAATATTGAGAAGGGCTGTCCCTAGTACGAGAGGACCGGGACGGACGAACCTCTGGTGTGCCAGTTGTCCTGCCAAGGGCATGGCTGGTTGGCTACGTTCGGGAGGGATAACCGCTGAAAGCATCTAAGCGGGAAGCCTGCTTCAAGATGAGTATTCCCACCTCCTTGAGAGGGTAAGGCTCCCAGTAGACGACTGGGTTGATAGGCCAGATGTGGAAGCCCGGTAACGGGTGAAGCTGACTGGTACTAATAGGCCGAGGGCTTGTCCTCAGTTGCTCGCGTCCACTGTGTTAGTTCTGAAATAACGAACAGCTGTGTCCATAGCCAGCGTTCAAATTTCATAGTGTTTCGGTGGTCATAGCGTTAGGGAAACGCCCGGTTACATTCCGAACCCGGAAGCTAAGCCTTTCAGCGCCGATGGTACTGCAGGGGGGACCCTGTGGGAGAGTAGGACGCCGCCGAACAATCATTGCGGGAAGCCCCGCACCAAACCCTTACGGGTTCGGTGCGGGGCTTTTCTGCGTTCACCACCAGAACGACGGGTTCGGCTGGGTATCCTGGCCGCGTTCCCCTGGAGGACGTGATGACAGCACAGCAGTTGGAAGACGGCGGGCCGCTCATTCCTCAGCCGGCCATGACCCGGGAAGCCCTGCGGGACGCCGTGCGTCGGATCGACATGGCCAACCTGGCCGTCCTCGACAAGGAATGCAACGAGGCGTTCGACCGCGCCGCCGAGACCGGCGCCATCAACCCGCTGCGGTTCTTCCTGATCAAGTGGGCCACCCACGTGGCGATCCACCGCTGGCCGGCCCGCGTGGCCGCGCTGCACGAGGCGGAACGTGTCGCGGGAGATCCGGCGGCCACGGAAGAGGAGTTCCGGGCCGCGATGGAGACCAGCAGCCGCATCCTGGCCGACGCCCAGCGCGAGATCGGCCAGTGACTCCGCGGGGCGAAGGCGTGGAGAACGACACTGGCTGGGCATGGGAGTGCGACCCCAGCCGACTGTGGGTACTCGGCGACATGCCGGCGGAACAGCAGAACCTCGTCGGTGCCGTCATGGACGGCCTGGTCGACCTGGCGGCGATGTCGATCGACCCCAAGGACGGCAGCCTCTACGAGGACCCCAATCCCATGAGGCTGCGTACGTACGAGGACGAGCACCTGATGGTCTGGTACCAGACCATCCCGCACCGCAGCCGCGTGTACCTGAAGCGGGTCAACCTCTGACCGAGGCTTGCCAGTTCTAGAGATGCGCGATGCCGTGCCGGCCCCGCTCGCAGGCTGGGCTGGACCGCAGAACGGAGCCTGCGGCGCTGTGCATGACGACCACGGCTCTGACGGCGTTCTGCGTTCTGCTTGTCCTTGCCGGAGATGAACCTCCCCCGGTCCTTGCGGCCGGGGCGGGGCCTGCGGACCCGGATCTCGGTGCCGTCGGTGATCCAGGTCTGCCGATGGCTCCGAGATGGTCGATGACCTCGGCGAGAGTACGGAGCCGGATGCCGGGTGCGATGTTCCCCGCCCTGGAACGCGCTCTCGTTCTCACCGGCACCGGCCCACTTGTCCTCCTCGACGGCTACCAGAGCCCGGCCGCGATCCGTCGCATGGGCACCGCCCGGCTGACCCGCTGGCTCCGTGCCCGAGGCGTCCGCAGCTCAGAGGAGCTCGCGACGACGGCAGTCGAAGCCGACTTCCTCGCAGAGGTCGGCAGCGACCTCACCTTCTTCAGGACCGCGGACCGGCCGACCGCCTTCGCCGGGCTCGCGCCGGTGCCGCACGACTCGGGGAAGAAGAGCGGATACACCGAACCGCCGGTCACGGCGTCGCCCGCATCGTGGCCCCGCTCTTCGACATCTCTTCGGCCACCGTCTGCCGGGAGTGCCTCACCAGTCCAGGGGCTCCTTTTCGGGTGCCGGCGGCGTGCTGGTGGGCCCCCGCATGCTCGTCGAGGCGACACACACGATGGACCACTCGACCTCGCCGACCAGTGGCCCGGCCCGGTTTTGACACCTCCTGGGCACGGTTGTAGGGTTGAGCAGTTGCCTGGAGCTGGACACGCTCGGCAGCACCACCCCGCAAGGAATGCAATTCGGCGCGGGGACTCGACTCTTCATTCGGGAATCGAAGCCGGTAAATCCGGTGGAAATCTTCTGATAGAGTCGGAACCGCCGGAAAGGGAAAGCGCGAAAGCGCAGAACCTGGAAAGCGCCGAGGAAATCGGGCCCGAAAGAGTCTGATAGAGTCGGAAACGCAAGAACACAGAACGAAAGCCCGGAGGAAAGCCCGAGAGGGTGAGTACAAAGGAAGCGTCCGTTCCTTGAGAACTCAACAGCGTGCCAAAAATCAACGCCAAAAGTTGATACCCCGTCCACTTCGGTGGATGAGGTTCCTTTGAAAAAGACCTGTGAGGCTCCGTTTCGGGGTGCTTGCAGGCAATTACACAGCGAGGACGCAGTGGTCAGTCGGTCTTATTCCGACCATGACTGGCCCGCTCTACGTGATGTGTGCACCCGATTACGGGTAAACATTCATGGAGAGTTTGATCCTGGCTCAGGACGAACGCTGGCGGCGTGCTTAACACATGCAAGTCGAACGATGAAGCCCTTCGGGGTGGATTAGTGGCGAACGGGTGAGTAACACGTGGGCAATCTGCCCTTCACTCTGGGACAAGCCCTGGAAACGGGGTCTAATACCGGATACCACTCCTGCCTGCATGGGCAGGGGTTGAAAGCTCCGGCGGTGAAGGATGAGCCCGCGGCCTATCAGCTTGTTGGTGGGGTAATGGCCCACCAAGGCGACGACGGGTAGCCGGCCTGAGAGGGCGACCGGCCACACTGGGACTGAGACACGGCCCAGACTCCTACGGGAGGCAGCAGTGGGGAATATTGCACAATGGGCGAAAGCCTGATGCAGCGACGCCGCGTGAGGGATGACGGCCTTCGGGTTGTAAACCTCTTTCAGCAGGGAAGAAGCGAAAGTGACGGTACCTGCAGAAGAAGCGCCGGCTAACTACGTGCCAGCAGCCGCGGTAATACGTAGGGCGCAAGCGTTGTCCGGAATTATTGGGCGTAAAGAGCTCGTAGGCGGCTTGTCACGTCGGATGTGAAAGCCCGAGGCTTAACCTCGGGTCTGCATTCGATACGGGCTAGCTAGAGTGTGGTAGGGGAGATCGGAATTCCTGGTGTAGCGGTGAAATGCGCAGATATCAGGAGGAACACCGGTGGCGAAGGCGGATCTCTGGGCCATTACTGACGCTGAGGAGCGAAAGCGTGGGGAGCGAACAGGATTAGATACCCTGGTAGTCCACGCCGTAAACGTTGGGAACTAGGTGTTGGCGACATTCCACGTCGTCGGTGCCGCAGCTAACGCATTAAGTTCCCCGCCTGGGGAGTACGGCCGCAAGGCTAAAACTCAAAGGAATTGACGGGGGCCCGCACAAGCGGCGGAGCATGTGGCTTAATTCGACGCAACGCGAAGAACCTTACCAAGGCTTGACATATACCGGAAAGCATTAGAGATAGTGCCCCCCTTGTGGTCGGTATACAGGTGGTGCATGGCTGTCGTCAGCTCGTGTCGTGAGATGTTGGGTTAAGTCCCGCAACGAGCGCAACCCTTGTCCTGTGTTGCCAGCATGCCCTTCGGGGTGATGGGGACTCACAGGAGACCGCCGGGGTCAACTCGGAGGAAGGTGGGGACGACGTCAAGTCATCATGCCCCTTATGTCTTGGGCTGCACACGTGCTACAATGGCCGGTACAATGAGCTGCGATACCGTGAGGTGGAGCGAATCTCAAAAAGCCGGTCTCAGTTCGGATTGGGGTCTGCAACTCGACCCCATGAAGTCGGAGTCGCTAGTAATCGCAGATCAGCATTGCTGCGGTGAATACGTTCCCGGGCCTTGTACACACCGCCCGTCACGTCACGAAAGTCGGTAACACCCGAAGCCGGTGGCCCAACCCGTAAGGGAGGGAGCTGTCGAAGGTGGGACTGGCGATTGGGACGAAGTCGTAACAAGGTAGCCGTACCGGAAGGTGCGGCTGGATCACCTCCTTTCTAAGGAGCACAGTACCGATTGCAGACAAATGTTCTGCACGGTCAGCTCATGGGTGGAACGTTGATTATTTGGCACGGTTTCTGAAACTTCCTGTGAGTACTGCTTCGGCGTGGAAAACAGTGACAGTGGACGGGATCGTGTCTGGCACGTTGTTGGGTCCTGAAGGTACGGCCGTGAGGTCATGTCTTCAGTGCCGGCCCCAGTGAACTCACTAGCTTGTCTGGTGGGGTGATGGGTGGCTGGTCGTTGTTTGAGAACTACACAGTGGACGCGAGCATCTGTGGCCAAGTTTTTAAGGGCGCACGGTGGATGCCTTGGCACCAGGAACCGATGAAGGACGTGAGAGGCCGCGATAGGCCCCGGGGAGCTGCCAACTGAGCTTTGATCCGGGGGTGTCCGAATGGGGAAACCCGGCAGTCGTCATGGGCTGTCACCCATGCCTGAACACATAGGGCATGTGGAGGGAACGCGGGGAAGTGAAACATCTCAGTACCCGCAGGAAGAGAAAACAACCGTGATTCCGGGAGTAGTGGCGAGCGAAACCGGATGAGGCCAAACCGTATGCGTGTGATACCCGGCAGGGGTTGCGCATGCGGGGTTGTGGGAATTCTTTTGATCGGTCTGCCGGCCGGTCGGCGAGTCAGAAACCGTTGATGTAGTCGAAGGACATGCGAAAGGTCCGGCGTAGAGGGTAAGACCCCCGTAGACGAAACATCAGCGGCTTGCTTAAGAATCTCCCAAGTAGCACGGGGCCCGAGAAATCCCGTGTGAATCTGGCGGGACCACCCGCTAAGCCTAAATATTCCCTGGTGACCGATAGCGGATAGTACCGTGAGGGAATGGTGAAAAGTACCGCGGGAGCGGAGTGAAATAGTACCTGAAACCGTGTGCCTACAAGCCGTGGGAGCGTCGCTCATTGGGTTTACCCAATGGGTCGTGACTGCGTGCCTTTTGAAGAATGAGCCTGCGAGTTAGCGGTGTGTAGCGAGGTTAACCCGTGTGGGGAAGCCGTAGCGAAAGCGAGTCCGAATAGGGCGATTGAGTTGCACGCTCTAGACCCGAAGCGGAGTGATCTAGCCATGGGCAGGTTGAAGCGGAGGTAAGACTTCGTGGAGGACCGAACCCACCAGGGTTGAAAACCTGGGGGATGACCTGTGGTTAGGGGTGAAAGGCCAATCAAACTCCGTGATAGCTGGTTCTCCCCGAAATGCATTTAGGTGCAGCGTCGTGTGTTTCTTGCCGGAGGTAGAGCACTGGATAGGCGATGGGCCCTACCGGGTTACTGACCTTAGCCAAACTCCGAATGCCGGTAAGTGAGAGCACGGCAGTGAGACTGTGGGGGATAAGCTCCATGGTCGAGAGGGAAACAGCCCAGAGCATCGACTAAGGCCCCTAAGCGTACGCTAAGTGGGAAAGGATGTGGAGTCGCAGAGACAACCAGGAGGTTGGCTTAGAAGCAGCCACCCTTGAAAGAGTGCGTAATAGCTCACTGGTCAAGTGATTCCGCGCCGACAATGTAGCGGGGCTCAAGCGTACCGCCGAAGTCGTGTCATTGCAGCAATAGGGCCAACGCCCGCTGTGATGGGTAGGGGAGCGTCGTGTGCCGGGTGAAGCAGCAGCGGAAGCTAGTTGTGGACGGTTCACGAGTGAGAATGCAGGCATGAGTAGCGATACACACGTGAGAAACGTGTGCGCCGATTGACTAAGGGTTCCTGGGTCAAGCTGATCTGCCCAGGGTAAGTCGGGACCTAAGGCGAGGCCGACAGGCGTAGTCGATGGACAACCGGTTGATATTCCGGTACCCGCTTTGAAACGCCCAATATCGAATCAGGCGATGCTAAGTCCGTGAAGCCGTTCCGGACCCTTCGGGGAAAGGAAAGTGGTGGAGCCGACGAACCAGACTTGTAGTAGGTAAGCGATGGGGTGACGCAGGAAGGTAGTCCAGCCCGGGCGGTGGTAGTCCCGGGGTAAGGGTGTAGGCCGAGGGGTAGGCAAATCCGTCCCTCATTAAGGCTGAGACCTGATGCCGAGCCGATTGTGGTGAAGTGGATGATCCTATGCTGTCGAGAAAAGCCTCTAGCGAGTTTCATGGCGGCCCGTACCCTAAACCGACTCAGGTGGTCAGGTAGAGAATACCGAGGCGTTCGGGTGAACTATGGTTAAGGAACTCGGCAAAATGCCCCCGTAACTTCGGGAGAAGGGGGGCCATCACTGGTGATCGGATTTACTCCGTGAGCTGGGGGTGGCCGCAGAGACCAGCGAGAAGCGACTGTTTACTAAAAACACAGGTCCGTGCGAAGCCGTAAGGCGATGTATACGGACTGACGCCTGCCCGGTGCTGGAACGTTAAGGGGACCGGTTAGTGCGCTTTCGGGCGTGCGAAGCTGAGAACTTAAGCGCCAGTAAACGGCGGTGGTAACTATAACCATCCTAAGGTAGCGAAATTCCTTGTCGGGTAAGTTCCGACCTGCACGAATGGCGTAACGACTTCTCGACTGTCTCAACCATAGGCCCGGTGAAATTGCACTACGAGTAAAGATGCTCGTTTCGCGCAGCAGGACGGAAAGACCCCGGGACCTTTACTATAGTTTGATATTGGTGTTCGGTTCGGCTTGTGTAGGATAGGTGGGAGACTTTGAAACCCCAACGCCAGTTGGGGTGGAGTCGCCGTTGAAATACCACTCTGGTCGTGCTGGATGTCTAACCTCGGTCCGTGATCCGGATCAGGGACAGTGTCTGATGGGTAGTTTAACTGGGGCGGTTGCCTCCCAAAGGGTAACGGAGGCGCCCAAAGGTTCCCTCAGCCTGGTTGGCAATCAGGTGTTGAGTGTAAGTGCACAAGGGAGCTTGACTGTGAGACCGACGGGTCGAGCAGGGACGAAAGTCGGGACTAGTGATCCGGCGGTGGCTTGTGGAAGCGCCGTCGCTCAACGGATAAAAGGTACCCCGGGGATAACAGGCTGATCTTCCCCAAGAGTCCATATCGACGGGATGGTTTGGCACCTCGATGTCGGCTCGTCGCATCCTGGGGCTGGAGTCGGTCCCAAGGGTTGGGCTGTTCGCCCATTAAAGCGGTACGCGAGCTGGGTTTAGAACGTCGTGAGACAGTTCGGTCCCTATCCGCTGTGCGCGTAGGAATATTGAGAAGGGCTGTCCCTAGTACGAGAGGACCGGGACGGACGAACCTCTGGTGTGCCAGTTGTCCTGCCAAGGGCATGGCTGGTTGGCTACGTTCGGGAGGGATAACCGCTGAAAGCATCTAAGCGGGAAGCCTGCTTCAAGATGAGTATTCCCACCTCCTTGAGAGGGTAAGGCTCCCAGTAGACGACTGGGTTGATAGGCCAGATGTGGAAGCCCGGTAACGGGTGAAGCTGACTGGTACTAATAGGCCGAGGGCTTGTCCTCAGTTGCTCGCGTCCACTGTGTTAGTTCTGAAATAACGAACAGCTGTGTCCATAGCCAGCGTTCAAATTTCATAGTGTTTCGGTGGTCATAGCGTTAGGGAAACGCCCGGTTACATTCCGAACCCGGAAGCTAAGCCTTTCAGCGCCGATGGTACTGCAGGGGGGACCCTGTGGGAGAGTAGGACGCCGCCGAACAATCATTGCGGGAAGCCCCGCACCAAACCCTTACGGGTTCGGTGCGGGGCTTTTCTGCGTTCACCACCAGAATCCATCGCGGGTTCCGTCGGGGGTTAGGATCTCTGACCATGAATCAGTACGTGATACGTCCGGTGCGTGGTGACGAGTGGGAGAAGGTCAAGGAGCTGCGGATTGCCGCGCTGAATGACCCGGCGGCGCCCGTGGCGTTCCTGGAGACCGTGGAGCAGGCCGAGAGCAGGCCCGACGAATTCTGGCAGGCGCGTGCCGAGGGGGCTTCGCACGGGCGGGCGGCGCGGCAGTTCGTCGCCGAGGGGCCCGGGGGTGAGTGGGCCGGGTCGGTGACGGTGCTGGTCGAGGAGAGCGGAACCACCGATATTTTCGACCGGGTCATCGAGCAGGCTCAGGGGCATCTGGTCGGTGTGTTCGTACGGCCCGGGCAGCGGGGGAGCGGGCTGACCGAAGGGCTCTTCGAGGCCGCGTTGGAGTGGGCCTGGTCGTTGGAGGAGCCGGGGCTGGAGCGCGTACGGCTCTTCGTGCACGAGGACAACGCGCGGGCCGAGGCGTTCTATCGGCGGTTCGGGTTCGAGGCGACGGGCACGGTCGTGCTCGTGTCGGCCGAACCGTCCGCCAAGGAGCTGGAGTACGCGTTCCTGAGGCCGGCGACCGCCTAGGCCCGGACAGGGCTAGGCCAGGTCGGCGTCGGGCCAGCGGGAGCGGGCCTGTTCGCGGCTGCGGCACAGGGCGAGGAGGGGGAGCGTCTCGTCGGTCAGGAGCTCCGGGAGCTGGGGGATCGGGGCCACCGCAGCCACGTCGTCCAGGATGAGGGAAAGTGGTGGGTCGAGCCGACCGTGGGATGACCGTGCGGCCATGCGGCGGCCGTGCTCGACCACGTCAGAGGCGAGTGCCGTCAGCAAGGGCATCGCACCCGGGTGGGTGCGGGGATCTTCCAGGGGTTCACCCACCACGTAGAGGCTGCCCCCTTCGTTCAGGAACGAAGCCAGTGTGAGCGAATCCGTTCGGTTCGGATTGCAGGCCTCGCGGATGTGGATCGAGGTCAGGCAGGAGAGGGCCCGGGCCGTCAGGTTCTGGGCCAGCTCCCGGCGTTCGGGGTGGGCGGTGAGGGCGCTCTCCAGCTCGCCGGCGGCGCCGGGGGCCGCCTGGGGGTGGGTGCGCAGGATGCGGACCGGGTCCTGGGCGCTGTTGCCCTGGGTCCAGCGGTGGAGCTGCTTGAAGGGGCGGTCCTCGAGGGCGGCCGCCTGGAGCCAGCTGCGCAGGAGCGTTTCCGCGGTGTCGGCGACCGCGGCGTCCAGGCGGGCCTGGGGGCGTACGGGGGCCAGTAGGGCGATCGCGCGAGCGGCGGCGGTGTCGCGGTCGGCGCAGCCCTCGGCCGGGTTCCAGTGCATGCGGGCGGGGGTGTCGCACAGGTGCGAGGGGTCGTAGAGGAGGACCGGGCCGAGTTTGGCGCGGGCGTCCTTGGTCTCGGCCCAGAGGGTGGGGGAGGAGGTCACGAGCAGCATCGCGCCTTCCGTCTCGCCGACGCGCTGTACGGCCGCGCGGAAGCGGTCGTTCGGGCCGCCGTACGCGAGACGGGGCTGCGGGGCCGAGGTGGGGGAGCCTGGCCGGACTCCGTTGCTGGGGCTTTGCCCCAGACCCCGCGCCTCAAACTCCCCCAGACTCCGTCCGGGGGGACCCCCAGGCGGGGCTGGATTTGGCTGGTCCCGTTGCAGAGCCGTCCGGTGCTGGGTGGGCCGGTGGGCAGCGGCGGGTTCGGGTGTTCGTGCCGGCGCGGGCTCGGCCTCGTACAGTGCGGGGTCCTGTGCCGGGGTCTGTCTGGCCAGGGCGCGCCGCGATTTGGTGCGGGCGATCACGCCGATGGCGAAGACGGTGAGGACGAACAGCACCAGGAGCTGGCTGAGGAAAAGGCCCCAGAACAGGCCCCAGCCGGAGAGGGCCGCGGGGTCGGTGTCGGGCCAGGCGCCCGGGACGTCGTGCGGTTGCGCTATCAGGGCGCGGACGGCCTCCGGGGTGCGGGTGAAGGTGACGGTCTGCGGCCAGGCGCCCTTGGCGAAGAGGGCGGCGAGGCCGGTGGCCGACCAGACCAGGACGGCGAGGCCGAGGAGGAAGGCCAGCAGGCCGATCAGCAGGCCGTCCGGGATGCCCCCGGCGCGAGCGGGGGGCTCCGTACGTCGGGCGTCGGGCATGGTCAGGCCACCGTGGTCGCGGAACCGGGGCCGCTGCTGTTGCGGCGGCGTTCGATGGACAGGGCGCGTTCCTCCGCCTCCAGTTCGGCGGCGAGGAGTTCGTCCGGGAGCTGGGAGGGCACCGAGGATTCGGTCATGGCGCGGTCGGTGTAGACGAGGGGGCGCTCGGCCTCGGTGATCAGGTGTTTGACCACCTGGACGTTGCCGTTGACGTCCCAGACCGCGATGCCGGGGGTGAGCGTCGGGATGATCTCGACCGCCCAGCGGGGGAGGCCCAGTACGAGGCCGGTGGCGCGTGCTTCGTCCGCCTTCTGGGCGTAGATGGTGCGGGTGGAGGCCATCTTGAGGATGGCCGCGGCTTCGCGCGCGGCCGCGCCGTCGACGACGTCGGACAGGTGGTGGACGACGGCGACGAAGGACAGGCCGAGGCGGCGGCCGAACTTCAGGAGGCGCTGGAACAGCTGGGCGACGAAGGGACTGTTGATGATGTGCCATGCCTCTTCGACCAGGAAGATGCGCTTCTTGCGGTCGGGCCGGATCCAGGTGTGTTCCAGCCAGACGCCGACGATCGCCATGAGGATCGGCATCGCGATGGAGTTGCGGTCGATGTGGGAGAGGTCGAAGACGATCAGCGGGGCGTCGAGGTCGATGCCGACGGTGGTGGGGCCGTCGAACATGCCGCGGAGGTCGCCGTCGACGAGGCGGTCGAGGACCAGGGCCACGTCGAGGCCCCAGGCGCGGACATCGTCTATGTCGACGTTCATGGCGAGGGCGGATTCGGCCTCGGGGTGGCGCAGTTGTTCCACGATGTCGGTCAGGACGGGCTGGCGGTCCTGGATGGCATCGACGACGTAGGCGTGCGCGACCTTGAGGGCGAAGCCGGCGCGCTCGTCGAGGCCGTGGCCCATGGCGACTTCGATGATGGTCCGGAGCAGCGCGAGCTGTCCGGTCGTCGTGATCGCCGGGTCCAGGGGGTTGAGGCGGATCCCGTCGTCGTTGGCGGCGATGGGGTCCAGGCGGATGGGGGTTATCCCCAGCTGCTGGGCGATGAGGTTCCATTCGCCGACGCCGTCTTCGCCCTGGGCGTCGAGGACGACGACCTGGCGGTCCTTGAAGCGGAGCTGGCGCAATACGTACGTCTTCTCCAGGGCGGACTTGCCGTTGCCGGATTCGCCGAGGACCAGCCAGTGGGGTGCCGGGAGCTGCTGTCCGTAGAGCTGGAAGGGGTCGTAGATGTAGCCCTTGCCGCTGTAGACCTCGCGGCCGATGATGACGCCGGAGTCGCCGAGTCCGGGGGCGGCGGTGGGCAGGTAGACGGCCTGCGCCTGCCCGGTGGAGGTGCGTACGGGCAGGCGCGTGGTTTCGACTTTGCCGAAGAGGAAGCTGGTGAAGGCGTCCGTCAGCGCGGACATGGGATCTCGCATGGGCGGCACTTCCCTCCAGCTAGCGTCGGATGCCGGTGGCGAACGGCAGGGTGTTGACGAAGGCGCGGTGGTGCTCGCGGTCGCACCACTCCAGCTTCAGGTAGGACTTGCCGGCGGAGGCGCGGATCGTCCGCTTGTCGCGGGCGAGCGCCTCCGGCGAACGTGAGGACACCGTGATGTACCCGACCAGGTTGACTCCCGCCGCACCGCTGGCGAGATCTTCACCCCTCTGGTCGAGCCGGCCGTGGGCGGCGATGTCGCGCGGGTCGACGGTGCGGTTCATCTTGGCGGCGCGGGAGGCGTCGGCCTCGTCGTTGGTCTTCTCGGTGAGCATCCGCTCGATGGCCACCTCGGTGGGCTCGAGGTCCATGGTGACGGCGACGGTGCGGATGACGTCCGGGGTGTGGACGAGGAGGGGGGCGAGGAAGTTGACGCCGACGGGGGTCATGGGCCATTCCTTCACCCACGCGGTGGCGTGGCACCAGGGGGCGCGGGTGGAGGACTCGCGGGTCTTGGCCTGGAGGAAGGTGGGCTCCACCGCGTCGAGTTCGGCGGGCCAGGCGTTGCGCTTGGTCATGGCCTGGATGTGGTCGATGGGGTGGTCCGGGTCGTACATGGAGTGCACGAGCGAGGAGAGGCGGCCCTGGCCCAGCGGCTGGCGGACGCGGATGTCGGCTTCGGCGAGGCGGGCGCAGATGTCGGTGAGCTCGCGGGCCATGACGATGGCGAGGCCGGCGTCGCGGTCGAGCTTGCGGCCCTTGTGGGGGGTGCCGGCGCGGGCGATGGTGTGGGCCTCGGCGGCGAGTTCGCGGGTGTAGTGCATGCA
Source organism: Streptomyces sp. NBC_01546 (assembly GCF_045208355.1). Classification (NCBI taxonomy): domain Bacteria; kingdom Bacillati; phylum Actinomycetota; class Actinomycetes; order Kitasatosporales; family Streptomycetaceae; genus Streptomyces; species Streptomyces sp. NBC_01546. Next base: position 3,934,708 of record NZ_CP109379.1, on the reverse strand, counting down.
GGCGACGAGGTACGCGCGGTGCTGCTCGGAGGAGGTCGACACCATCGACTGGAGCTGGTCGTAGGACTCGCGCAGCCAGCCGGGGGCCCGGGTGTCGCCGCGCTGGGCCACGTCCTTGGCGTGCGCGTCGGGGTCGGCGGGCAGGGTGCGGGCGAGCATCTGGAGGCGGGTGACGAAACCGTCGCCGTTGGCCACGTGCTTGAGGAGGGTGCCGAAGCGGTCGACGAGGGCCTCTTGGTCCTCGCTGTCGCGCAGGCCGACGCCGGGGCCCTCGATCTCGATGGCGGCGGTGACCGTTCTGCGGTCCGCGTGGAGGAGTACGGCGATCTCGTCGGGGCCGAAGGGGGCGGCGAGCCAGTTGATGCGGCCGATGCCGGGGGGCGGGCCGACCTCGACCTCGCGGCCGTCGGCGCCGCGGACGCCGGCTTCCATGGCGCCCGAGCGGTAGGTCGTACCGCGTCGCAGGGTGCGCTTGTAGCTGCGACTGATCTCGAACCAGCGGTAGAAGGTGCGGCCCTTGTACGGGACGTACACGGCGGCGAGCGCGAGCATGGGGAAGCCGGCGAGGCTGACGATGCGCAGGGTGAGGTCGGGGACGAGCAGTCCGCTCATCATGCCGAAGAACGCCCCGGTGATGATCAGGGCGATCTCGCCGGTCTCGCGGTTCTTGCCGACGATCGCGTTCGGCCGGGCCCGGCCGATGAGATACGTGCGGCGGGGCGCGACCGGGTGCATCTGGTGGGACTGGGTCGTCAACGCCCGTCACCTCCTGTGTTCCTCGTGCTCGAACTCGTGCGGGGCGGGGGTGCGGCGGAGGGGACAGATCCGCCGCCGGCCCCGCCGCCGGAGGTGGGGCGGCTGCTGTGGGCGGCCACGCCTCCGGAGATGGGATTGGCGGGGCGGGGCGTACTGCCGCCGCCGTCGCCGCCGCGGTGGGCGCCGCGGCTGCTGTGGGCCTTGATGCCCTGTGAGACGAGGGAGGCCGGGGAGCTGATGACGGCGGCTGCCTGGGCGCCGTCGGTGGCCTTGCTGCGGTTGGAGCGGGCGGAGGCGATCTCGTCGCCAAAGCCGGGGACGAAGCGGTAGATCATCGCGGAGGCGAAGATCGCCAGGAGGATGATGGCGAGGCCGGTGACGACGGCGGAGAAGGCGTCGGGGCCCTTCTCGCCGGCCAGGGCTCCGGCGAGGCCGAGGACGATGACGATGACCGGCTTCACGAGGATGACGGCGATCATGATGCCCGCCCAGCGGCGGACGTGGCCCCAGAGGTTCCGGTCGACGAGGCCCGCGTAGACGACGACGCCGAGGAGGGCGCCGACGTAGAGGAGGGCGGCCCGGATGAAGAGTTCCAGGAAGAGGATGCCGGCGGCGAGGACGGTGACGAGGGAGACGACGATCAGCATGATCGGGCCGCCGCCGATGTCGTCGCCCTTCTTGAGGGCTTCGGAGAAGGAACCGAAGAAGACGTCGGTCTGGCCGCCGCCGGCGGAGGCGATGACCTCGGTGACGCCGTCGGTGGCGGAGACGACGGTGTAGAGGATCAGGGGGGTGAAGGCGGAGGCGAGGACGGTGAGCCAGAGGAAGCCGATCGCCTCGGAGAGGGCGGTGGTGAGGGGGACGCCGCGGACGGCTCGCTTGGCGACGGCGAAGAGCCAGAGGACGAGGGTCAGGATGGTGGAGGCGGCGAAGACGACGGCGTACTGCTTGAGGAAGGTGGCGTTGGTGAAGTCGACGTTGGCCGTGCCCTTGACCGCTTCGCTGAGTTTGCCGACGATCCAGGCTGCGGCGTCGGCGCAGCCCTTGGCGAGGGAGGCGAGGGGGTTGAGGGCGTCGGCCGGGTCGTTGGGGGCCAGGCCCGGGGCTCCGCCCTTGGCTCCGTTGTCGCCGCGCTCGCAGTACTGCTTGGCGGGGCCGATGAGGAGGTCGCAAGGGTCGTTGCTCGCCTGCGGCGAAGGCGCCGCCGACGGTGTGGGAGTAGGCGTGGGCGCGGCGTAGGCACGGGAAGCCAGTGCGACGACGGACAGGTGCACGGTGGCTACGACGCCTGCCTTGAGCCGGAGGCTACCGGGCATAGGTGAACCCTCCGAAGTCCTTGATGGCCTTGCTGATGTCGTCGGACGTCGAGGCCCGTACATCGCCGGGCACGGGAGCAGGGCCGTCCGTCTGGTCGTCGGCGACGGCCTTCCAGTCGTCTCCGGCCCAAGACAGCGAGAACGTCCAGGTCTTCCACACGGTCCGCACGGGGTCGGTGGACTGGGGCCCGGACATACCGATGAGGCCCATGTACCAGACGGACACCTTGGCGGTGGCCGGGCTGTAGCTCTCGACCTTGGTACCGACGGGAATGGTCCGGGAGACGAAGACACTGCCCTGCGGAGCGTTGCCGTTGGCGTCGAGCCCCATCTGGCTCAGGAAGGCAGCCGAGTACGCCTGGTCCAGTGGGCCCTTCAGCTGCTGTCCGGCCTCGGGCGTATAGATCCCGTCCACGATGGCGTTCCGGCTGTTCTTCTTGAACATCCCGTCGGAGCCGAGGACCACGGCGTAGTTGGCTGCCGCCGACTGCGCGCCCTGTTCGTCGTGGGCGAAGCCCTTGGGGATGGTGCCGTTTTTGCCCGTTACCGGGGTCGTGCCCGTGGGGGATGTGGAGGAGGCGGCCGGGGAGTTGCCCTGGGGCTTGTCCTGCGGGGTGTCCGGGCCCTGGTTCGCGAACGCGATGGCCGCGATCAGGAGGACCACCACGCCGACCACCGTGATCAGGCTGCGGGAGGTGCGCGGGGTGCGGCGGGTGGGGCCGTACGGGTCGGCGTTGGAGTCCGGGAGGCGGGTACGGGTCTGACCCGTGCCGCCGTACTGGTCCTCGCTGCTCATTCCGTTTCGGCCCCCTCCGCGTCGTACGACGGTAGTACTGGTTCCCGCGTAGGCGCGGTGTGGTGAGTCCTCATCAGGTACGGCCGCGGTGGCCCGGCTAGACGGCCATTCCGTAGACGATGGTGAAGAGGGTGCCCAGGGAGCCGATGATGAAGACGCCCGTGAGGCCGGCCACGATCAGGCCCTTGCCCTGTTCCGCGCTGAACGTGTCGCGCAGGGCGGTCGCGCCGATGCGCTGTTTGGCCGCGCCCCAGATGGCGATGCCGAGGCAGAGGAGGATCGCCACGGCCATGACCACCTCGATCATGACCTTCGCTTCGTTGCCGAGACTGCCGAACGGCCCCCAGTTCGGGGCGATTCCGCCGATGATGGTGGTGATGTCGCCCTTTTCGGCTGCCAGGATCATGTAACTCACCGCCCCTGTATGGGTAGTTCCGGAAGCCCATGCCCGACGGCAGGGGTTACGTACTATCTTCGCTGATGAAACCGCCGCCGTCGTCGACTTGACGGCTCTCTTTACCCGATCTCCCGGCCCGCGTCCCGCCCCTGTGCTCTGACCTGCGCAGGTGCGGTGTGTATGCGAAAGAACGTATGGTCACTCTGTGTATCACGGGGTGTGACGCCGGGCAATGATTGTCGTCTCGGCGTGCGGGGGGTGACGCGAGGGGCCGCCGTTCGGCGCAGTGGGTTCGCGTGTCGTTGTCAGTGGGGTGCGGCAGCCTGGGGACATGACGACGACTCCGTGGACCCTTGCCGACGTGGAGGCTGCCATCCGGGCGGGATGGTCGGCCGAGACCTGTTCGCCGGACGATGTCGAGCGGGCGCCCTGGACGGCCGACAACCCGGCCTGGGGGCACTGCGACATCACGGCCCTGGTGGTGCAGGACATGGTCGGCGGCGAGCTGATGGTCGGCGAGGTCTGGCTGGACGGGGAGCAGCAGGGCTTCCACTGCTGGAACGTGTTGCCCGGGGGGATACGGGTCGACCTGACGCGGGAGCAGTTCCGGCGCGGGCAGACGGTGACGCCGGGGAGGCTGATGGGGAAGCGGCCGGGCGGGCGGCTGCCGAGGCGCTGGGAGGAGTACCAGCTGCTGCGCCGGCGGGTCATCGACAAGCTGGGGCCGTTGCCGGGTGTGGTGCGGATGCCGGACGGGCGGCGGCCGGCCTATACGGACTTCGGTGGTCCGGGGGCGCCGCTGCTCGCGCTGCACGGGCACTTCCGGGACGGCAGGAGCTTCGGGGACCTGGCGCGGGAGGTGGGTCCCCGGTGGCGGGTGATCGCTCTCGACGAGCGGGGTCACGGGGGGTCGGACCTGGCCGCCGCGGACACGGGGGAGGGGTACGTGGCGGATGCCGCGGCCGTTCTCGAGTACGTGGGGCTGGGGCCCGCGGTGGTGGTGGGTCACTCGCTGGGCGGGGTCGACGCGTATCGGCTCGCGGCGCGGCGGCCGGATCTGGTGCGGGCGGTGGCGGTGGAGGACATCGGGGCGGTGGAGGGCATCGGGGCGGTCGACGACGACCTGTCGCACGCGCCGGGCAATTGCGTGCGGCTCGGGGGCGGGGAGGGGTTTTACGACGCCTTGCGGGGGTTCTTGGCCCGGGTGTGACCCGGCGGCTGGAGCGGTGGTCAGCTCCAGTGGGCGGGGTGGGTGAGGGACGGGGGGATTTGGGTCTTCGGGTTGCCTTGGGCCGCGTTCAGCTGGGGCTGGGTGAGGAAGAGGGCGTTGCGGAGGTCCGCGCCGCGGAGGTTGGCGTCGCGGAAGTCCGCGCCGATCAGGTCGGCGGTGCGGAGGTCGGCGCGGCTGAGGTCGGCGGCGATCAGGTAGGCGCCGCGGAGGTTCGCGCCGCGCAGGTCCGCGCCGGAGAGGCGGGCGCCCATCAGGTCGGCGCCGCGGTGGTTCTTCTTGCGGCCCGGCACCTTGGCCCGTACGAGCTCGCTCGTCTTCAGGAGCAGGGTGTTGATCTGCTGGCGGAGGGCGCCGACGTCCAGGTCCGCGAGGGAGGGCGCGTCCGCGCGCGTCCACTGCTCGGTCTCCGCGAGCGCCTCGCGCAGCCGCGCGTGGAGCGGGGCGGCGTCCGGGAGGGTCAGCGCCTCGGCGACGTAGAAGAGCAGCTCGTGCAGCTGGCGCATCACCGGGAAGACGTCGAACATCTCCGCCCGGGTCTCGGGGTGGGCGCGCCAGTCGCGGCCGCCGAAGGTGACCTGGGACACCTGCTGGCCCGCCCCGAAGCAGTCGAAGACCGTGCAGCCCTGGAAGCCCGTGTCGCGCAGCCGGGTGTGGATTCCGCAGCGGAAGTCCTCCCGGAGGTTCTTGCAGGGGGTTCCGGCGGGCTTGTTCACGGCGAAGTCGTTGGACTTGGCGAAGGGGAGGGCGACGCAGCACAGCGCGAAGCAGTTCGCGCAGTCGGCCTGGAGGAGGGGGAGACGCGTGGGCACGTCGTCCATTGTTACCGGTCGGGGGCGGTGAGCCGCATCTGGACGGCGGTCCACGGGACGCCGTCGACCTCCTCGACGCCCTCGAGGATCTCCTCGGTGCGGAAGCCGAGCTTCTCGTAGATGCGCAGGGCGGCCGTGTTGTGGGCCCAGACGCCGAGGGTGATCTCCGGCAGTGCCAGTTCGCCGAAGCACAGCTCGACGGCCTGGGAGACGAGGGCTCTGCCGAGGCCCTGGTCGCGGGCCTCGGGGGCGATCAGTACCCGGCCGAGGCGGGTGCCGGAGACGGAGACGTGCCCGACGCGGTGGTTGCCGGGGGACACGGCGGTCCATATGTGCCGGCCGGGGTCGGCGGCGTAGGCGGCGAGCTGGGCGTCGTCCAGGGGCCAGGAGAAGGCGGGGCCGGCCCAGGTGATCAGCTCGGTGCGGGTCGTCACCCAGGTGCGCAGCAGCGGTGCGTCCTCCGCGGGGCGGTAGGGGAGCAGGGAGATCAGGTGCGGCAAGGTCATTCCTCAAGTATCCCGATGGCGAACGGGGTTGATCCGGGGGCGGGCGGGCGGTGAGCATCGCGGTATGACAGAAGTGATCGCAGTCGCTGTTATTACTCTTCTCGCCGTGATCAGTCCCGGCGCCGATTTCGCCATGGTCGTACGCAACAGCTACCTCTACGGGCGGCCCACCGGGCTGTTCGCCGCGGCCGGGGTCGCGGCCGGTGTCCTGGTCCACGTCTCCTACACGATGCTCGGGGTCGGTCTGCTGATCGCCTCCTCCACCACCCTGTTCACCGTGATCAAGCTGGCGGGCGCGGCGTATCTGGTGTGGATCGGGATACGCACCTTCCGGGCGCGGGCCGAGGTGGCGGTGGACCTGGAGTCCAAGGCGCAGCTGACCCGGCTCGGGGCGATGCGGTCGGGGTTCCTGACCAATGTGCTCAACCCGAAGACGACGCTGTTCGTGGTGTCGACCTTCACCCAGGTGGTCAACCCGGACACCCCGGTGTGGCAGCAGGCGGGCTACGGGCTGTTCATGTCGGCGGCGCACCTGGGCTGGTTCGGGGCGGTGGCGCTGTTCTTCTCCAACTCCCGTCTGCGGGACCGGATGCTGAAGGCGCAGAAGGCGCTGAACCGGGCCATCGGGTCGGTGCTGGTGGGGCTGGGCGTGGGGCTGGGGTTCGCCCGCTGACCTCCGCCGGCGGTTGAGACAGGGGCTGGTGACGTCGGTTACCTGTCGGTAGCGTGGGCGTCATGGGTGCTGCCGAGGGGTTCTTCGAGCGGATCGACGCAGGCCGGTTCGTGGCCACGGAGTACACGCGCGGGCCGTGGGACCCGGGCTCGCAGCACGCCGGTCCCCCGGCCGCCCTGCTCGGGCGGGCCGTCGAGGAGCGTCCGGACGCCCGCGCCGACATGCGGATCGCGCGGATCACGTACGAGATCCTGCGCCCGGTGCCGATCGGCGCGCTGGAGATCACCACCAGCGTGCTCCGGGCGGGCCGCGGCACCGAGGTGGTCGAGGCCTCGCTCACCCCGCAGGGCGCGGCGGCGCCGGTGATGCTGGCGCGCGCCCTGCGGATCCGGGTGGCCGAGGAGGCGGTGCCGGCCGTGGCGCCGGGCCCGCAGCTGCCGCCGCCCGGGGAGGCCGTGGCGGTGCCGTTCTTCCCGGTGCCGTGGGAGACCGGCTACCACACGGCCATGGAAGCCCGCTTCACCGAGGGCGCCTTCGTGGAGCTGGGCCCGGGCACCTGCTGGATGCGGATGAGGGTTCCGCTCGTCGCCGGAGAGGAGATCCGTCCGCTGGACCGGGTGCTGACCGCCGCCGACTCCGGCAACGGCATCAGCTCGGTGCTGGACTTCGGCCGGTTCGTCTTCGTCAACGGCGACCTCACGGTCCATCTGCACCGCCATCCGGTCGGTGAATGGGCCTGTGTGGAATCCCGTACGAGCGTGGACGCGGCCGGCATCGGTCTCGTCGACGCCCGGCTGCACGACGAGAAGGGCCCCATCGGGCGCAGCGCGCAGAGCCTGTTCGTCGCTCCGCGGTAGCCCGTGCCCCCGTCCGCCGCCCGTGCGGACTGGACGGTGGTCTTCTGTCACGCCGAGGATGAGGCGATGAAGTGCGCCCGCATCGCCTGTTCGGGTTTCCGAGTGGGGTAGTAGGACATGCGACACGGCCGAATCACACGTTGAAGTGACGGGAATGGGGGAGGGTTGACGGGTGCGCAGATTCTGGATGGCCGGTGGGATCGGGGTCGGGTTGTGTCTGACCTTCGTGGCGCTGCTCGTCGTGGGGACGTACTCGGCAGCCGCCGGCCTGGTCGGGGCCGCCGGGGCGGGCGGCCGTGCGGTGGGCCTGGCGAAGGGGGCGGTGCCCGCCAAGTACCAGGGGCTGGTGGAGAAGTGGGGCAACCTCTGCCCGGCCATAACCCCGGCGCTGCTCGCCGCCCAGCTGTACTCGGAGAGCGGCTGGAACCCGAGCGCCGTCAGCCCGGCGGACGCGCGCGGCATCGCGCAGTTCATCCCGGGTACGTGGGCGGGCCACGGCATCGACGGTGACGGTGACGGGGACCGGGACATCTGGGACCCGAGCGACGCGATCCCCTCGGCGGCCTCGTACGACTGCGAGCTGGCCAAGGACGTGGCGAGCGTGCCGGGTGACGCGACGTCGAACATGCTGGCCGCCTACAACGCGGGGGCCTACGCGGTCATCAAGTACGGGGGCGTGCCGCCGTACAAGGAGACCCAGGGCTATGTGAAGACGATCACGACCCTCGCGAAGAGCTTCGCCCGGCCCGTCGGGCGGGTCGCGCCCTCGCAACAGGCCGCCGGGGCCATCTACTTCGCGCAGAAGCAGCTCGGTACGCCGTACCTGTGGGGTGGCAACGGAACGCCCGACCAGGACGGGCGGTTCGACTGTTCGGGGCTGACCAAGGCCGCGTACGAGACGGTGGGGATCGAGCTGCCGCGCGTGGCGAACGACCAGTACAACGCCGGTCCGCATCCTTCGCGCGACCAACTGCTGCCCGGTGACCTGGTGTTCTTCTCCGATGATCTGACGAACTCTCGGGAGATCCGGCACGTCGGGCTCTACGTGGGCGGCGGCTACATGATCAACGCTCCGTACACCGGCGCCGTGATCCGCTTCGACAAGATCGACACGCCCGACTACTTCGGCGCGACGCGTGTGACGAAGGACGGTGCGGAGGCCCTTCCGGAGCGCGCCGCGGCGAGCAAGTCGCCCTAGCCACGCTCCGTTAAGCCAAGGCCCTGAGCTGCGACGATGAGTCTCTCTTCGATAACGTTGAAGTGATCATTCGGTGGAGAGTGGAACGTACTTGCCAGAACGGGCGTTCCATGAGCACGGGGGTTGGTCAAGTGGGGGGCGAAGGGGCGCACACCGGCGTGCGCCCGCAGGGGAACCACGGCAAGGGCAAGGGGCCGCATCACCATGGCTGGACTCACGACCGGTGGGCCGAATGTGGATGTCAGCCTGCTGTACGGGATCAACGGGCTGGCCCGGCGGGCGCCGGACTGGCTGGACCGGGCCGTCGGCCTGGTCGGTGAATACGGGATTCCGCTGGCTCTGGTGCTGCTGGTCCTGTGGTGCTGGCGCGGTGCCCGCCACCAGGACGAGAGCACGGCCGTCGAGTCCTTCGCCGCGCTGGTGTGGGCCCCGCTGGCCGCCGGGCTGGCGCTGCTCGTGAACGCGCCGCTGCGTGAATTCGTGGGACGGCCGCGGCCGTTCCGGCAGCACGAGGGGCTCCAGGTGCTCGACACCGGTCCCGGGTCGGGCTTCGGACCCGAACTGGGAGGCGCCGACTTCTCCTTCGTCAGCGGCCACGCCACCCTCGCGATGGCCCTGGGCGTGGGCCTGTTCGTCGCGAACCGGAAGCTCGGGCTCATCGGGATCGCGCTGGCCGTCCTCGAGGGCGTCTGCCGTGTGTACGCGGGAGTCCACTACCCCACCGACGTCATCGGCGGGTTCGCGCTGGCCGCCGCCGTCGTCCTGGTGCTCGCGCCGCTCGCGATGGCACTGCTGACCCCGGTGGTGCGTGCGGTGGCCGGCTCCCCGCGACTGGGGCGCCTCGTACGGGCCAAGGACCGGGCGCTGCCCCGGCCGGTAGACCTGACGCAGGCGCAGACCCCGCCGGCCGGGCAGCGTACGCACGAGAGCGACCTCGCCGCGTAGGCCGCGTAGGCCGTTTCCGGGCCTACGCCCCGTAGGAGTCCCATACGGCGAGCAGCAGGGCCACCACCAGGCACAGCCCCGCCGCGCCGAAGCACAGGCGCACCGCCGTCGGGCGGGGCCGGGGCGTCACCGGTCGCTGCCGTCGGTGTCGCCGTCGCGGCGGTAGCGGGAGCGCAGCCACAGGCCGGTGGCCACGGCCGCGGCGCTGGTGAGCCCGATGGCCAGGGCCACGTCGGCCGGACCGTCCGCTGAGCCGACCGGCCGGGCCCAGGCCGCGGCGGCCGGCGTCAGCGAGATGAGCAGGGCCCAGAGAAGGGCCGCGAGGCGGGCTGCGGGTCCTGGCATGAGTCCAGGGCATCCGCTCCGGCGTGCCCCGGCCAGCCGGGCCGTCCGAACGGGCTACGCCGCTCGTCCCGGCTGTCCCGGTTACCCCGCCGTGTGCCGGGCGGCGTCCTTGCGCGCCAGGTCGCGGGAGCGGCGGGCCGGGCCGCTCCAGCCGCAGGTGCAGACGGCCAGGCAGAACGATCCGCGGTCGGCGGTGGAGGTGGTGTGCCCGGAGGGTGGCGCCGGCTGATGCGGCTGGTGCGGCCGCTGCTGCGGCACGGCGGAGGCAAGCGGAAGGGCCAGGGTCGCTTTCGTGTGCGGTTCCACGCTCCCACCGTACCTGGGTCGGCCAAGGGTCGCGGAGCGGTTCCGGCCGTGACGGGAAACCCCTGACCTCGTTAACCGGAGCGGGTGGGGGCCTCGGGCAAACAGCGGTCATGCGTTGGGGGTTGGCAGGCGATGGTGGTGCACCAGCACAGGCGGCGGCGCGAGCGTGCGGGTGAGGCGCTGCTCGCCGTCGGCGTCACCCTGGCGGTCACGGCGATGGGCGGGTGCGCGGGCGCCGGCAGCGACGACCGGCCTCCCCCGGACGCGGCGGCGGTGGTCCGCGGGGCCGCCGACGCGCTGATGGCGGCGGGCAGTGCCCGGGCCCGTACGGCCATGGAGATGGCCACCGGCGGGACCAGGGTCACGATCCACGGCGAGGGCGGGGTCGACTTCAAGAACCGGATGGGCCAGCTGCTGGTCATGCTCCCGGCCGACGTGAAGGGCAAGGCCGAGCACCGGCCCATCACCGAGCTGCTGGTGCCGGGCGCCCTCTACATGAAGAACCGGGGCGCGGGCGTCCCGGACGACAAGTGGGTCCGGGTCGACACGACGACCCTCGCCGACGGGAACCTGGTCACGGGCGGGGCCACCGATCCGCTGGTCGCGGCCGAGCTGCTGCGGGGCGTCCAGGAGGTGACGTACGTCGGGGAGACCGAGGTGGCCGGCACCAAGGTGCGGCACTACCGGGGGACCACCGACATCGGGCGGGCCGCGGGGAGTGCGTCGGCTGAGGTCAGAGGGGCGCTGGAGGCGGCGGCGAAAGGGTTCAGCAAGGACACCGTGCCGTTCGACGTCTACCTGGACGAGGAGGGGCGGCTGCGGAAGGTCCGCCACCGGTTCACGTACGTCAACAATGGCGTGATCGATGTCTCGTCGACCACGCTGCTGTACGGATTCGGGACACCGGTGACCGTCGTATTGCCCCCAAGCGGGGACATTTACGCCGGGAAGATCGCCGACTAGCGGTGCGGGCGGGGCGGCGGCTGCGCGATCGGGTCATGGCCGGGTATCCGGAAATGGTCCATCCGTGTCATGCGCCGCGTGCCGTCCCCTCCCTACGCTGAGAAGTCGAGCGCCGACGACCGAAGACGGCAGATTGAGGTGACACGCGTGACTCCCGCAGGCGGTACGACGGTGCAGGATCATGTGGCGCTCGCCGAGATCGAGCTGTGCGGTGAGCTGATCATCGCGGCTTCGGCCGCCGCCGAGGAGCGGCTGAGCCAGGACCGGATCGACGAGGTGCTGATGGGGATCTGGTCCGGCTGACGCGCCGCTGCCGGGAATCAGGTGCGCAGGAGGCGGGCGATGGCCTTCGTGGCCTCCTCGACCTTCGCGTCGATTTCGGTGCCGCCCTTGACGGCGGCGTCGGCGACGCAATGGCGCAGGTGCTCCTCGAGCAGCTGGAGCGCGAAGGACTGGAGCGCCTTCGTGCTCGCCGAGACCTGGGTGAGTATGTCGATGCAGTAGACGTCCTCGTCGACGAGCCGCTGGAGGCCGCGGATCTGACCCTCGATCCGGCGCAGCCGCTTGAGGTGCTCGTCCTTCTGGTGGTGATAGCCGTGGACGGCTCCGGAGCCCTCCGCCTCGATGGTCGTCATGCGTCCTCCCTGGTCCGGAACGAGGGGATGCATACCCCTCATGGGTATAGGATACCGGGCCGCGGCCGGGGGAGCAGGGGCCCGTGTTCCCCACTCTGCCTGATGGAGGACACTGGGGAACTGCCGGTTAGCCGTGGCCGGGGGATGCGCCTAGCATCAGCCTGACCGAATCCAATGCACCCCGAGGACCTCACGTGCGATTTCGTCTGACCCCCAGGGAGACGAGCTTCTACGACATGTTCGCCGCATCCGCGGACAACATCGTCACGGGCTCCAAGCTCCTGATGGAACTGCTCGGAGCGGACTCCTCCGCCCGGGCCGAGATCGCGGAGCGGATGCGGGCGGCGGAACACGCGGGGGACGACGCGACCCACGCGATCTTCCACCAGCTGAACTCCTCCTTCATCACGCCGTTCGACCGCGAGGACATCTACAATCTGGCCTCGTCGCTCGACGACATCATGGACTTCATGGAGGAGGCGGTCGACCTGGTCGTCCTCTACAACGTGGAGGAGCTCCCCAAGGGTGTCGAGCAGCAGATCGAGGTGCTGGCGCGCGCGGCCGAGCTGACCGCCGAGGCCATGCCGCACCTGCGGACGATGGACAACCTCACCGAGTACTGGATCGAGGTCAACCGCCTTGAGAACCAGGCCGACCAGATCCACCGCAAGCTGCTCGCCCAGCTCTTCAACGGCAAGTACGACGCCATCGAGGTGCTGAAGCTCAAGCAGATCGTCGACGTGCTCGAAGAGGCGGCCGACGCGTTCGAGCACGTTGCGAACACGGTGGAGACCATCGCGGTCAAGGAGTCCTGAACCTCGTGGACACCTTCGCTCTGGTCGTGACCATCGGTGTCGCGCTCGGCTTTACATATACGAATGGTTTTCACGACTCGGCGAACGCGATCGCGACGTCCGTCTCGACGCGGGCGCTGACCCCGCGCGCGGCGCTGGCGATGGCCGCCGTGATGAACCTCGCCGGTGCCTTCCTGGGCAGCGGGGTCGCCAAGACGGTCAGCGAGGGCCTGATCGAGACGCCCCACGGCAACCGGGGCATGTGGATCCTCTTCTCGGCGCTCGTCGGCGCGATCGTCTGGAACCTGATCACCTGGTACTTCGGCCTGCCCTCTTCCTCCTCGCACGCGCTGTTCGGCGGCATGGTGGGCGCGGCGCTGGCGGGCGGCACCGGGGTGATCTGGTCGGGTGTGATCGACAAGGTCGTCATCCCGATGTTCGTCTCGCCCGTCGTCGGTCTGATCATCGGTTTCCTGGTGATGGTGGGCATCATGTGGATGTTCCGCCGGTCCAACCCGCACAAGGCGAAGCACGGTTTCCGTATCGCGCAGACCGTGTCCGCGGCGGCGATGGCGCTGGGCCACGGCCTCCAGGACGCGCAGAAGACGATGGGCATCGTCGTGATGGCGCTGGTCATCGCCGACGTGCAGACCGCCGAAGACGAGATCCCGATCTGGGTCAAGATCGTGTGTGCCGTGATGCTGTCGCTGGGTACGTACGCCGGCGGCTGGCGCATCATGCGCACCCTCGGCCGCAAGATCATCGAGCTGGACCCGCCGCAGGGCTTCGCGGCCGAGACCACGGGCGCCTCGATCATGTTCGGCTCGGCGTACCTCTTCCACGCGCCGATCTCCACCACCCACGTGATCACCTCGGCGATCATGGGTGTGGGCGCGACCAAGCGCGTGAACGCGGTCCGCTGGGGCGTCGCCAAGAACATCGTCCTGGGCTGGTTCATCACGATGCCGGCCGCGGCCCTGGTCGCCGCGCTGTGCTTCTGGGTCGTGAACCTGGCGTTCGTCTAGCCCGCGAACCCGCCCCGTACGAAAGCGGGCCGGCTCCCCCCACCCAGGGGGAGCCGGCCCTTTTTCTTTCTTTCGCCTTGCGGTGGCACCGCCATGCAGCACCGCAGGACGTTCACGACATCTCTTTAGCCGAAGCGGCCCGAGATGTAGTCCTCGGTCGCCTGGACGGACGGGTTGGAGAAGATCCGGTCCGTGTCGTCTATCTCGACGAGCTTGCCGGGCTGGCCGACCGCGGAGAGGTTGAAGAAGGCGGTGCGGTCGGAGACACGGGCCGCCTGCTGCATGTTGTGCGTCACGATGACGATCGTGAAGCGCTCCTTGAGCTCGCCGATCAGGTCCTCGATGGCGAGGGTGGAGATCGGGTCGAGGGCCGAGCAGGGCTCGTCCATCAGCAGGACCTGCGGCTCGACCGCGATGGCGCGGGCTATGCACAGACGCTGCTGCTGGCCGCCGGAGAGGCCGGAGCCGGGCTTGTTCAGGCGGTCCTTGACCTCGTTCCAGAGGTTGGCGCCCTGGAGGGACCGCTCGACGATGTCCTGGAGCTCGGACTTCTTGAAGGAGCCGTTCAGGCGCAGGCCCGCCGCCACGTTGTCGAAGATCGACATGGTGGGGAAGGGGTTCGGGCGCTGGAAGACCATGCCGACCGTGCGGCGGACCGCGACCGGGTCCACGCCGGGGCCGTACAGGTTCTCGTCGTCCAGGAGCACCTTGCCCTCGACGCGGCCACCGGGGGTGACCTCGTGCATGCGGTTCAGGGTGCGCAGGAAGGTGGACTTGCCGCAGCCGGACGGGCCGATGAAGGCGGTCACGGAGCGGGGCTCCACGGTCATCGAGATGTCATCGATGGCCTTGTGGGTGCCGTAGAAGGCGGACAGTCCGCTGACGTCGATTCGCTTCGCCATGAGGGGTCACTTCGCTTTCATGTGGTCGCGTCAGCGACCGGTCTTCGGGGCCTTCCAGCGGGCGATGCCGCGGGCCACCAGATTGAGGATCATGACGAAGGCGATCAGGACGAGCGCTGCGGCCCATGCCCGGTCGTAGGAGGCTTCACTGCCGACCTTGTACTGCTCCCAGATGTACAGCGGGAGCGAGGACTGAGCACCTTCGAAGGGGTTTCCGTTGATCAGCTGGGAACCGAAGACCAGCAGCATGATCGGCGCGGTCTCACCGGCGATGCGGGCCACTGCCAGCATGACACCGGTGGAGATGCCGCCGATGGCGGTGGGGAGCACGACCTTGAGGATCATGCGCCACTTCGGCACACCGAGGGCGAGGGCGGCCTCGCGCAGCTCGTTCGGGACGAGCTTGAGCATCTCCTCGGTGGAGCGGACCACTACGGGCATCATCAGGATCGACAGGGCCATGGCGCCGGCGAAGCCGGAGGGGCCGAAGCCGAGCATCAGGTTCCAGGTCGTCAGGATGAACAGACCCGCGACGATGGAGGGGATGCCGGTCATGACGTCGACGAAGAAGGTCACGGCCTTGGCGAGCGAGCCCCGGCCGTACTCGACCAGGTAGACGGCGGTCAGCAGGCCGATGGGCGCCGCGATCAGGGTGGCCAGGGCGACCTGCTCGATGGTGCCGAGCAGGGCGTGGTAGACGCCGCCGCCCTCGTCGAAGCTGGTCACGCCGTTCATCGAGTGGCTCAGGAAGCTGCCGCTGAGGAGCTTGAGGCCGCGGCTGATCGTGGTCCACATCAGCGAGAGCAGCGGGACGACCGCGAGGACGAAGCAGACCCACACGACGGAGGTCGCGACGCGGTCCTTGGCCTGGCGGCGGTTCTCGACGACCGAGCTGGCGGTGTACGTGATGATGACGAACAGGATGGCCGCGATCAGACCCCACTGGACCTTGCTGTGGAGGTCGAAGACGATGCCGATGCCGCTGCCGAGGGCGATCGAGAGGACCGCGATGCCGGCCGGGGCCCAGCGGGGCAGGCCGCCTCGGGTGAGCTTGGCGGGCGCGGGGGACTTGGGGGCCCGGGCGGGCCGCTGGTCCTGGATTGCGTGGCTCATCAGGCGTTCGCCCCCGAGAAGTCCTTGCGGCGAGCGATGATCAGGCGGGCTGCACCGTTGACCAGCAGGGTGAGCAGGAAGAGGACCAGACCGGAGGCGATCAGCGCGTCCCGGCCGAACTCGTTGGCCTCGTCGAACTTCGCGGCGATGTTCTGCGCGAAGGTGCCGCCACCCGGGTTCAGGATGTGGCCGGAGATCAGGAAGCTCGGGGAGAGGACGGTCGCGACGGCCATGGTCTCGCCGAGTGCGCGGCCGAGGCCGAGCATCGAGGCGGAGATGACGCCGGAGCGGCCGAAGGGCAGCACCGACATCCGGATGACCTCCCAGCGGGTCGCGCCGAGGGCCAGGGCTGCCTCCTCGTTCATGCGCGGAACCTGGAGGAAGACCTCGCGGCTGACGCTGGTCACGATCGGCAGGATCATGATCGCGAGCAGGATGCCGACGGTGAAGAGCGAGCGGGCCACGCCGACCTGGGTCTTCTCGAAGACGTAGGTCCAGCCCATGTACTCGTCGAGCCAGAGGTTCAGGCCTGCCAGCTGCGGGACGAGGAAGAGGGCGCCCCAGATGCCGTAGATGATCGACGGCACGGCGGCCAGCAGGTCGACCACGTAGGCGAGGGGGGCGGCCAGCTTGCGCGGCGCGTAGTGCGAGATGAACAGGGCGATGCCGACAGCGATCGGAACCGCGATGGCCATCGCGATGATCGAGCTGACGACGGTGCCGAAGAGCAGGACGGCGATGCCGAAGACGGGCGGGTTGGCCGACGCGTTCCAGTCGAAGGTGGTGAGGAAGTTCCCCTCGTTCTTCGACAGGGCGATCGTGGCGCGGTAGGTGAGGAAGGCGGCGATCGACGCCATGATCACCAGCAGCAGAATGCCGGAGCCCTTGGAGAGCCCGGCGAAGATCTTGTCACCGGCGCGGCCGGTGGATCCCTTGCTCCTGGAGACGGGCGGAGCCGTGTCTATCGGGGTGGGTGTGGTGGAAGCCATGGTCTTTCCGGTCTGTGTGGGGGGCAGGCCCCCTGGCGGCGGTGCACCGGATCCCCCTGGGTGGAGGGGGAGGGTCCTCGGGTGCCGGGCGGTCGGACGGGATCCGCCCGGCACCGAGGGTCAGGACTAGCCCAGCTTGGCGACGGCCTCGCGGACCTTGGCGTTGATCTCGGCCGGGATCGGCGCGTAGCCGTTCTCGAGGAGGACCTTCTGGCCCGCGTCGGAGGCGGCGTAGTTCAGGAAGGACTTCACGGTCGGGAGCGTCTCGGCCTTGTTGCCCTTGTCGCAGACGACCTCGTACGTCACCAGGACCAGCGGGTAAGCGCCCTCGGCCTTGGTGGTGTAGTCGAGCTTCAGGGCCAGGTCGGAACCGGTGCCGGCGACCTTGGCGGCGGCGATGGCCTTGGAGGCGTTCTCACCGGTGGCCTTGACCGGGGCGGAGGCGCCCGTGTTCAGGTCGACCGTCTTGATGCTCTGCGAGCTGGCGAAGGAGAGCTCGAAGTAGCCGATCGAACCGTCGACCTGCTTGACCTGGGCGGCCACACCGGCGGAGCCGGAGGCGGCCTGGCCACCCGGAGCGGCCCACTTCTTCGCGGCCTCGTACGGCCAGGCGTCGGGCGCGGTGGCCTTGAGGTACTTGGTGACGTTCTCGGTGGTGCCCGAGTCGTCGGAGCGGTGGAAGGCCTGGATCGCGGTGGAGGGAAGCGTGACGCCGGGGTTCAGCTTCTTGATCGCCTCGTCGTCCCACTTCTTGATCTTGTCGTTGAAGATGTTGGCGACCGTGGCGGCGTCGAGGTTCAGCTTCTCCACGCCGGCGACGTTGAAGCCGAGGGCGACGGGGCCACCGACCATCGGCAGGTTGATGCCCTGGCCACCGGTGCAGACCTTCTTCGACTCCTCGACCTGCTCCGGCTTCAGCGCCGAGTCGGAGCCGGCGAAACCGACGGTGCCCTGGTTGAAGGCGACGATGCCCTCACCGGAGGAGGAGGACTTGTAGTTCACCTCGACGCCGGAGCAGGCGGCCATGTAGTTCTTCACCCACAGCTCGACCGCGTTCTTCTGCGCGGAAGAGCCCGAGGCCAGGAGCTTGCCCTTGGCGTCGTCGCACTTGATGTCGCCCGCGGCGGCCGCCGACGGCTTGCCGCTCGCGCCGGTGTCCTTGGTGTTGTCGTCCGAGCCGCACGCCGTGAGGACCAGGGCGCCGGACACGACAAGCGCCCCGAGGGCGGAGGCACGAAGCATGTTCTTGCGCTGAAGCTTCACTTTCGGGTGTTCCTTCCAGAAGCCGCCGGCCGCTTTCTGTATCGGGGCGGCGTGCGAAGAGGACTACGTCGGTTGCGAGGCTGAGCTGCTCGTTTTCCGGGCGGCTCCCACCTTGCACCGCTGAAATTAGTCAGATCAAGTGAAGCGGCCGACCGGGCCGAGTGAACGGACGGTGAACCGTGGCGGACGACCCGGTGCGATCCGGCAGGTCCGCCCACAGGCGTAATCTTCCGTTATCCGGCTGTTATCTCGGCGTGACCGCGGGAGTCCGCGGAGGCGGGGAGCCAGATCTGCCGGAAGTCGAAACGGGCGGACTCGACCGCGTGGCGCTGGTCCGCGTGCAGGATGCCCAGCGCGTACGCCGTCGCCGGGGCGATGCGCGGGGTGCGGGCCGCCGCCGCGGAGGCGTTCGCCGCCTCGGCCGCGTCGCGGTGGCGGTCCAGGGCCTCGCCCGCGGCCGCGGGGCGCGTCACGTCCTCGCCCAGCGCCTCCCGCGCGTACCGGTGGACCCGCAGGAGGCGGCGTACCTCGTGCCAGGGCCCGTCACAGTCCGCGTCGTACCGGTGCGTGTCCTCGGCCGGCGGCAGCGCCGAGACCGCCGCCGACAGGCGGGTTTCGGCCACCGCGGCCAGCGGCACCAGGACGTCCTCGATGCGGCCCCGAGCCGCGACCGGATCCAGCGGGACCTCCGAGGCCAGCACCGCCACCGCGTCCGCCACCGCGTGGAAACGGGCGGAGCCCAGGGCTTGGAGGGTCGCCGAGTGGGCGCGCGTACGGGCCAGGGTGAGCTGGCGTTCCAGCAGCGCGCCCGCGCGCGCCGAGCCCACCGTGAGCGCGCCGGCCGTACCGCGCGGCGCCGGGACCTCGGACGTGCCCGACAGCCGGTGGAGCGCGTCCATCAGCCGGGCCAGCCGGGCGGCGTACGCGTGCTCGTCGGCCAGGGTCGAGGACAGCCACACCAGCTCGGTGCGGAGCCCGTCCGCCCAGGAGGACTCGGTCACCACCCGGAAGGTGGCCAGGGAACCGCTGATCCGGCGCGCGGCCCCCCGCAGGCTGCGCGCCGCATCGCTTCCTTCCGAGGCGTCGGCCCCGGTCTCCTCGTGCAGGCGGAGCCCGCGCAAGAAGGCCGTGGCCTGGGTGCGCAGGTACGTGCCGAGCACGTCACCCGCGCATGCCGTAACTGCCATCGGGTCATGGTTTGGCTGAGCCACGCCGGCGCCTCCGGGCGTCTATGAGCATCTCCTGTACGTGCCGCAGCGGCTGGCCTTCCGCGTCCGTGCTGTGTCGCGTCCATTCGCCGTCCGGGCCCAGGTGCCAGGAGGAGGTGACGTCGGACATCCCGGTTTCCAGCATCCGGTCCAGGGCCGCGCGGTGGGCCGGGTCGGCGACCCTGACCAGTGCCTCGATACGGCGGTCGAGGTTGCGGTGCATCATGTCGGCGCTGCCGATCCACACCTCGGGTTCGCCGCCGTTGCCGAAGGCGAAGACCCGGGAGTGTTCCAGGAAGCGGCCGAGGATCGAGCGGATCCGGATGTTCTCCGAGAGTCCGGGTACTCCGGGGCGCACCGCGCAGATGCCGCGCACCCAGATGTCGACGGGCACACCGGCCTGGGAGGCCCGGTAGAGCGAGTCGATGAGGGCCTCGTCGACGATCGAGTTCATCTTCAGGCGCACGTACGCGGGGCGGCCGGCCCGGTGGTGGGCGGCCTCCTTGTCGATCCGGGCTATCAGCCCGTCGCGCAGCGAGCGGGGTGCCACCATCAGCCGGCGGTAGGTCTCGCGGCGCGAGTAGCCGGACAGCCGGTTGAAGAGGTCGGAGAGGTCCGCGCCGACCTGCGGGTCGGCGGTGAGCAGGCCGAGGTCCTCGTAGAGCCGGGCGGTCTTGGGGTGGTAGTTGCCGGTGCCCACGTGCGAGTAGCGGCGCAGCTGGTCGCCCTCCTGGCGGACGACGAGCGAGAGCTTGCAGTGGGTCTTGAGGCCGACGAGCCCGTAGACGACGTGGCAGCCGGACTCCTCCAGCTTGCGCGCCCACTTGATGTTGGCCTGCTCGTCGAAGCGGGCCTTGATCTCGACGAGTACGAGGACCTGCTTGCCCGAGTCGGCGGCGTCGATCAGGGCGTCCACGATCGGGGAGTCGCCGGAGGTGCGGTACAGCGTCTGCTTGATCGCGAGGACGTCCGGGTCGGCGGCGGCCTGCTCCAGGAAGGCCTGCACCGAGGTGGAGAAGGAGTCGTACGGGTGGTGCAGCAGCACGTCCCGCTCGCGCAGCGCGGCGAAGATGTCCGGCGCGGACGCGGACTCGACCTCGGCCAGGTCCCGGTGGGTGCCGGCGATGAACTTGGGGTACTTCAGCTCGGGCCGGTCCAGGGAGGCGATCCCGAAGAGGGCCGTCAGGTCCAGCGGACCGGGCAGCGGGTACACCTCGGAGGGGTTGACCTTCAGCTCCTGCACCAGGAGGTCCAGGACGCCCGGGTCGATGGACTCCTCGACCTCCAGGCGCACGGGCGGGCCGAAGCGGCGCCGCATGAGCTCCTTCTCCAGGGCCTGGAGGAGGTTCTCGGCGTCGTCCTCCTCCACCTCGAGGTCCTCGTTGCGGGTCACGCGGAACATGTGGTGCGCGAGCACCTCCATGCCGGGGAACAGCTCCTCCAGGTGCGCGGCGATGACGTCCTCCAGCGGGACGTAGCGCTGCGGGGAGGCCTCCAGGAAGCGGGAGAGGAGCGGCGGGACCTTGACCCGGGCGAAGTGGCGGTGACCGCTGACGGGGTTGCGCACGACCACGGCCAGGTTCAGCGAGAGGCCCGAGATGTACGGGAACGGGTGCGCGGGGTCGACGGCCAGCGGGGTCAGCACCGGGAAGATCTGGTTGCGGAACAGGGTGAAGAGGCGGGCCTGCTCCTTCTCGGTGAGGTCCGGCCAGCGGATGAGGTGGACGCCCTCCTCGGCCAGCGCCGGGGAGATGTCCTGCTGGAAGCAGGCGGCGTGCCGGGCCATGAGCTCGCGCGAGCGGGTCCAGATGAGGTCCAGCACCTCGCGGGGCTGCAGGCCTGAGGCCGAACGGGTGGCGACGCCGGTCGCGATACGCCGCTTGAGGCCCGCCACGCGGACCATGAAGAACTCGTCGAGGTTGCTCGCGAAGATCGCCAGGAAGTTGGCGCGCTCCAGGAGGGGCGTCGTCGGATCCTCGGCGAGCTCCAGCACCCGCTCGTTGAAGGCGAGCCAGCTGCGCTCCCGGTCGAGGAACCGGCCGGGCGGCAGCTCGCCGCCGTCCTTGTCGTCGTAGGCGTCCAGGTCGGCGTCGAGATCGGGCTCGAGGTCGACGTGCGGGCGGTGCGCGCTGATGGAACCTATCCGCGCGTGGGCGCCGGTGACGGCCGTATTGCCCGGCCCTCCCGCGGGGGCGGCGGACGTCTGAGACGGGTGCTGGGCGGGGACCTCGGTGGGACCTGCGCTGGGCTTGTGGCTCATGACTCCATTCTTCCGCGCGCGCGGCAGGACAGGCGCGTCGGAAGTGTCGGCCGTCAGTCGGAGTCGGGGGTACATGCGGGGAGAGTCGCAAGCGCGTCTTAATGCCTGGTTAATGGCGTGTGGCTTCCCGGGTCCGGCTGGCGCACGAGTCCGCTATGTGTGCGCCGGGGTGCGGTGCGTGTCCGCCCCGGACCCTCCCCCCAGACTCCGTCCGGGGGGACCCCCACGCCGCAAACTCCCCCGGCCACCGCCGGGAGGGGCCCCAGGGGGTCTGGACCGGCTCAGCTCTCCGTCCGGTACATCAGGTCCACCTCGTGGGTCGTGAAGCCCATGCGCTCGTAGACGGCCAGGGCCGCCGGATTGTCGGCGTCCACGTACAGCATCGCCGTGGGCAGGCCCGCCGCCGCGAGGTGGCGCAGGCCGATCGCCGTCAGGGCCTTGCCGAGGCCGCCGCCCTGGGCCCCCGGGCGGACGCCGAGCACGTAGACCTCGCCCAGCTGCTCGGCCCGGTGGATCTTCGTCCAGTGGAATCCGACCAGCTCTCCGGCGCGCTCGGCGAGGAAGAAGCCCTGCGGGTCGAACCAGGGCTGCGCGATCCGGTCGTTCAGGTCCCGCTGGGTCAGCGCGCCCTGCTCGGGGTGGTGGGCGAAGGCGGCCGCGTTCGCCGCGAGCCAGGCCTCGTCGTCGGTGCCGGGCAGGAAGGTCCGTACGGTCACACCCGCCGGCAGTACCGGTTCCGGCAGCGGGTCCGCGTCCGGGCCGAGCGGCCGGCGCAGCTGGCGCAGCTCGCGGAACAGCGTCAGGCCGAGCACCTGGGCCAGGTGCCGGGCGGCCGACTTGCCGCCGTGGGCCCACACCCGGATCCGCTTGCCGGAGGCGGCCAGCAGGGCCGTGCCGAGTGCCCGCCCGTGGCCGCGTCCGCGCAGCGCCGGGTGGACGACGAGCTCGGCGGCCGGGGCCTCCACCGGGTCGGTGTCCTCCAGTTGCCCGTATCCGGCGAGCCGGCCGCCCTCGGTGAGCAGGAAGTGCCGGATGCCCTCGCGCGGCCCGCCGCGCAGCTGGAGGCGTCCCTGTTCGGACACGGCGGTGGTGCCGTCGGTGCGTGCCGCGTCCTCGATCAGGGCGAGTACGGCTGCGGCCTGTTCCTCCGTCAGCTCGTCGAGGGTCTCAATCTGCCGTCCCGGCTCCAGGGCCGCTGCTGCGTCAGTCATGCCCTGAGACTACGACCGCGGCGGGCGGAGGTGCTGGTGCGGCCCCGGGCATCGGTCCGCCTTGTCCGCGTACGTCTCCGTGTAACCACCTCGATACCGTTCCTAGCCGAGTTGGCCCGTGTTGGCCGCATCGCCTCCTACCGGACTGGCCGGTTGTCTCCCCGAACGGTCTTGGGAGACTGGGAACAGCGCGTGCTGGTCGCTTCGGTCCCGGCAGGTCTTGGTGCCCTGGTGGGGCGTGCCTGCGGTCCTTGGCGGGCTCGCGGTCCCGCGTGCCCTCGGGCGGGGGACGGTCTGGCCGGTAGCTCTCCGCGCCACGATCCTCTGGTCGTGTGCGGTCACACCTGGCCGACGCCGTAGCCCGTGTCCGAGGGCGCGCCTGCCGATTGCCGCAGCGGCCGCGTGGTGGCCGGTGACGACGGTGGTCTTCGATTGTTGCTGGAGCGGCTGCTTCCAGTGCTGGGCTCCCCAACGGGAGGTGTATGCGGGGTCGACGGCGATCACAACGAGCCCGTGGTGGTGGGCCATGCCGCGCAGCCGTTCCCGGAAGCGCGCGGTGGGAAGTCCGGCGACGGCGCGGCGGAAGTTCTTGCCGTGTCTGCCGTGTCCCATGGTTTCGCGGCCTGTGGCACGGGCGTCAGCGAAGCCGAGATTCTCGATCGCCAGGCCGGCGCAGCCGTTCGCCCTGGCGAGGTTGATGAGTTCGGTGATCGCGGCCCGTAGGCGGCCGTCGCGATGGGATGTGGGGCCGGGCAGGTCGGTGGGCACCGTGACGGGTTCACCGACCGGGTTGCCGTGGGTGTCTACGACGCAGGCGGCGAGATGATCGGCGTTGAGGTCGACCGCCAGCAGGCGGGCGCCGGTGGCGGCGAGCTCGTCCGCAGTGGGCTGCACTCTTTTCGGGGTGGCCCAGGAGGCGTCGAGGTACCAGCGGCCGCGGGACGGGTCGTGAACGATGTCGTAGCGGACGGCTTGGCCGGCGGTGATCCGGTCCAGCCACTCATCCAAGCGGTGGTGGAAGGTGACGGTGCAGTCGAGCTGGTACCGGCCACGGGGCGCGTTGGCGAGGTGCCGCATTGGTTCGGGCAGGACGATCGTGACGCTGCCGTCGGCCGGGTCAACGCTGATCGTGTAGTTCCCGTAGGGCACGCCGGACTCGCCGTCGGCGGTCAGGAACAAACGGGCAGAGTCCCACCGCTCCCGCCACTCGCTCTCCGTGAGACTGGTGTCGGCGAGGTTGTGCCGTGCCCTCGCGAGCCTTCGCCCGCCGAGCACGATCGCCGGATGCCCGCCCTCGATACGCCGATCCACCTCGGTCAGGCGGGCGGTGAGCGACTGCAGCCGGCACTGCTTCTGTGCCCGCTCAGCCCGGCTCTGGTAGCCCCGAACCCCACCCACACGTCGGCCGCAGGGTACAGCCAGACGTTTGCCGATCTCCGTGATTGCCCTGCGCAGCAACGCCCGCTCATCGAAAAGACAGCGCAATGACAGCCGGTACTGGTCCTCACTGGCCCGGGTGATGGCCCCCGCCCACCGTGACGACGACACTTTCGTCAGCGCGCGCTTACGCTCCGCCCGACGATTGTCCTTGACCGGCACCTTGCCGATACGGACGCGTTCGGCCAGATCAGCACGAGCGTGATGACCGAGGTGGTCACCGAGGAGCATCAGGATCTTCTCATCCGCCGAACTCAGACGCAGACGGTCTCGGATGCGGGCACCAGTTGGGGCAGCGACCACGAATGGATCTGCTAGCAGGCGGAGTTCGAGCACCTTCTTCCGTGTGCCCTGCGCCACAGCCCGCCCCCTCTCCACTCGCCGCAGCGGCCATCCCGCCCCCACAGGCAACCAGTTCGGCAAGGCCGGGAACCTCTCAATATGGCCCATGTTCACCCAAAAGAGGTATCCGATGTCCGGCCGCGACCTTCTAACAATTCAGCAGTCGGCTACCCCTTACCCCCTGTCGTGCTACGCGCGTTGACAATAGGCTGCGGCGGACCTCCCAAGTTTGTCTCGCTGTCCACAAAGGGGACTAAATGTCAGCGACGCCACAACGGCACCGCCGCACCCGCCGGTTGACCTTCACCGCTCTCGCCGTCACGGCCGGGGCCGGGGCGATGGTCGCCGCCGCTCTGCCGGCCGGCGCCGCGAGTGGTGGCGGTGCCGGCAAGAGCCGGACCGTCGATGTGCAGATGCTGTCGTTCAACGATTTCCACGGCACGCTCGAGCCCCCGCAGGGCTCGTCCGGCAACGTGACCGAACGTCAGGCCGACGGCACCACCAAGGCCATACCCGCAGGCGGGGTCGAGTACCTCGCGACCAGCCTGCGCGAAGCCCGCAAGGGCCACGAGTACTCCGTCACGGCCACGGCCGGTGACATGATCGGCGGCAGCCCGATGCTGTCCGGGCTCTTCCACGACGAGCCGAGCGTCGAGGCGCTGAACAAGCTCGGCCTGGACGTCACCAGCGTCGGCAACCACGAGTTCGACGAGGGCAAGGCCGAGCTGCGCCGCATGGCGTACGGCGGCTGCCACCCGGTCGAGGGCTGCTTCGAGCCCGGCAAGGAGTTCACGGGCTCCGAGTTCAAGTTCCTCGCCGCCAACGTCACGGACGAGAAGACCAAGCGTCCGATGATGAACCCCACCTTCATCTGGAAGAAGGGGGACGTGAAGATCGGCTTCATCGGCGTCACCCTGGAGGGCACTCCGGACGTCGTCACCGCCGAGGGCGTCAAGGGGCTGAAGTTCGGCGACGAGATCGAGACGATCAACAAGTACGCCGCCGAGCTGAACAAGCAGGGCGTGAAGTCGATCGTCGCGCTGATCCACGAGGGCGGTCTGCCCGCGAACGGCGCGTACAACTACGACTGCAACGTCCCGGGCGCGGGCGCCGGCATCTCCGGTGCCATCGTCGACATAGCCAAGAACGTGGACGCCAAGGTCGACGCGCTGGTCACCGGCCACACGCACCAGGCGTACGCCTGCAACATCCCCGACCCGGCGGGCAACCCGCGCATGGTGACCTCCGCCGCCTCCTACGGCCGGCTGTTCACGGACACCACGCTGACCTACGACCGGCAGACCAAGGACATCGTCCGTACGCCGGTCAGCTCGCCCAAGCCGGTCAACAAGGTCGTCACCCGCGACCAGCCCAAGGCCGCGGACATGACCGAGCTGATCAAGCGCTGGAGCGAGCTGGCGGCCCCGATCGCGAACCGCCCGCAGGGCTTCATCTCGGCCGACATCTCCGGCCGCGGCTCCGAGGCGCCGGAGAAGCCGCTCGGTGACCTGATCGCCGACGCGCAGCTCGAGGCGCTCGCCCCGGCCGACAAGGGCGGCGCGCAGCTGGCCATCATGAACCCGGGCGGCATCCGTGCAGACCTCGCCTACAAGGCCTCGGGGGCCGAGGGCGACGGTGTGGTGACGTACGGCGAGTCCTACACGGTCCAGCCGTTCAACAACATGATGAACATCGTGGACCTGACCGGCGCGCAGCTGATCACCGCGCTCCAGCAGCAGGTCAGCGGCACGGTCAACGGCCCGAACCCGAAGATCCTCCAGGTGTCGAAGGGCTTCACGTACACCCTCGACATGACCAAGGCCGGTGCGGACCGCATCGTCGTGGACTCGGTCAGGCTCAACGGCGCGGCGATCGACCCCGCCAAGACCTACCGGGTCGCGATGAACGAGTTCCTCGCGGGCGGCGGTGACGGCTTCACCGTCCTGAAGGAGCACAAGAACAAGCTGGTCGGCGCGCCCGACCTGGACTGCTTCAACGCCTACCTGGGCAAGTCGACGGCCGCGAACCCGATCGTCCCGCCGGCGGCGGACCGGATCACGGTCATCAAGTAGTACGTCACGCAGTACCCCTGTGCGGGGCGGCGGGCCGGTCGGCCCGCCGCCCCTTCGGCGTTCTCCGGCGTCGCTAGAGGGTCGCGAGGAAGGCGTGGACGGCCTTCGCGAAGCCCTCCGGGTCCTGGAAGGGCACGAAGTGCTCGGTGTCGAGGGCGGCGTACGAGGTCCCGGGCCGCCGGGAGACCATCGCGTCGGCCTGCTCCTTGGGGAGCGCCTGGCTGCGCAGGCCGTGGATCAGCAGCGCCGGGCAGTCGCTGGCAAGCCAGACGTCCCAGCGGTCGCCGTGGGCGAGCGCCAGGGTGGCCAGGGTGTCCTGCGGGTGGAACGGCAGCCGCCAGCCGCTGCCCTCGGGGCGCAGCGCGGGGGCGTAGGTCGGGCCCATCGGGCCGAGCGCGGTGATGAGTTCCTCGCGGGTCGGCGCGGTGTACGGGAGGTGGTGGAGGAAGGCCCAGAAGTCCGGACCGTCCTTGGGCACCACCTCCACGGGGCAGTCGACGTTGATCAGCGCGGAGACCAGGTCGGGGCGGGCGGCGGCCAGGTGGTAGGCGTTGGTGCCGCCGAGGGAGAAGCCGAGGACGGGCACGGGGGTGCCCAGGCCCAGGTGTTCCAGCAGCGCGACGGCGTCGCCCACATATCCCTCGCGGGTGTACTCGGGGGTGCGGTCGGAGTCGCCGTGGCCGCGCTGGTCGGGGGCGATGATCCGCCACTCGTCGCCGAGGGCGGTGGCCAGGCCGGCGTAGGAGGCCGCTTCGGAGAGGCCGCCGTGCAGGGCGAGCAGCGGGCGGCCGGTGCCTCCGAAGTCCAGGTAGGACAGGGTGCGGTCGTCGATCTTCAGCTCGTGGCGCATGGCAGGTGCCTCCTGTGGGCCCGTGGATCTTCTTCCGATGACCGAAGCCTGCCAGGATTTGGGCAAGCGCGCAATACGTATGTCTAGGGCGCTTGCCCAAGAGGGGGCGCGGATACGATCCCGGCATGGGAAATCGCGAGGACCTGCTGGCCGGAGCCCGGCGCTGCCTGGAGGAGAAGGGGTACCTCCGCACGACCGTGCGCGACATCGCCACGGCGTCGAAGGTCAGCATGGCCGCGATCGGCTACCACTTCGGATCGCGTGAGGTGCTGCTCAACCAGGCGCTCTTCGCCGCGATGGACGAGTGGGCCGCGGGGTCCGGACGGCTCACCGGGCAGGGCGACACCGCCGTGGAGCGGTACGCCGACACCTGGGACCGCAAGATCCGGGACTTCGGCGACATGAGCTGGCTGTGGATCGCCAACGTCGAGGCCTTCGTGCACGCGCAGTCCTCGCCCGAGCTGCTCGCGGTCCTGGCCGAGGGCCAGCGAAGGTCCCGGCGCATGGTGGCCGCGCAGCTGCGCGGGGTGTCCGAGGACGCGGTCACCGAGGAGGACGTACGGGCCCTCGGGTCGGTGCATATCGCGCTGCTCACCGGGGTGATGGTCCAGTGCCTGACCGACCCGGAGCACACGCCCGACGGGCAGTCGATCGCCCGGGGGCTGCGCGCGATGGCGGAGCTGCTGGACGGTTAGGGCCGTCTTGCCCCAACTCGCCTGAGGTATAAGGGAGTTGTTCTTAAGTTTGCTCCTACCGGCAGGTAGTAAAGGCTGGTTCCGCACGCCATAATCCGGACCCACCACTGGGTCGGCAAAGGGGCGGGCATGGGCATGGGCGTGGGACTGGACCGGCGGGCGTTTCTGGCCGGAGCACTGGCTACGGGCGTTGCCGTCGGGCTCGGCACACCATCCGCCGCGGCCACGGCACTGGGCACCCAGGACTGGATGGCGGGCCTCGGCGACCCGACGCCCCTCCAGCGGATGACCATCCCCGGCACGCACGACTCCGGAGCCCGCCAGGGCGGGCTCTACGTCGCGTGCCAGAACACCTCGATCGCCGAACAGCTCGACTCCGGCATCCGGTTCCTCGACGTCCGCTGCCGGGTGACGGGCGGCTCGTTCGCCATCCACCACGGGTCCTTCTACCAGAACCTGATGTTCGGCGACGTGCTCGCCGCCTGCTGGAACTTCCTCGCCGCGCGCCCGTCCGAGACCGTCCTGATGCGGCTCAAGCAGGAGTACTCCACGGACAGCGACGCCACCTTCCGCGCCGTCTTCGACGACTACCTGGACAACCGCGGCTGGCGCCCGCTGTTCCGGATCGCCGACACCCTGCCCGCGCTCGGCCAGGCCCGCGGCAAGGTGGTCCTGCTCGCCGACAACGGCGGACTGCCCGGCCTGCGCTACGGCGACGGCAACGTCTTCGACATCCAGGACGACTGGAACGCCGAGCCCTTCGCCAAACGCGGCAAGATCGAGAACCACTTCCGCAAGGCCGTCCAGCAGCCCGGCAAGCTCTTCGTGAACTACAGCAGCACCTCGGCGTACATGCCGCCGCGCTGGAACTCCGACCGCCTCAACCCGCAGGTGCACGCCTTCGTCGACGGCGCGGAGATGGCCGGCCGGACCGGGCTGGGGATCGTCCCGATGGACTTCCCGAACACCCGCTCCGGCCTGGTCGCCTCACTGATCCGGCACAACTGAGGGCCCGGGCGGCGGCGGGGACGGGGCTCCCGGGATGCGGAGCACCGCCTCCGTGCCCGGTCCGCCGTCGGCCGCCGCCCGCAGTTCGGCGCTCCCGCCCGCGCGTGCCACCGTACGGGCCACGATCGACAGGCCCAGGCCGCTGCCGGGCAGGGCGCGGGCGGAGGGGGAGCGCCAGAAGCGCTCGAAGACGTGCGGGAGGTCCTCGTCCGGGATGCCCGGACCGTGGTCCCGTACGCGCAGCTCGCCCGCCCGCAGCGTCACCTCGACCGCGCCGCCCGGCGGGCTGAACTTCACCGCGTTGTCCAGGACGTTGACCACCGCCCGCTCCAGCGCGGCCGCCTCGCCCCGTACGTACCAGGGATCCAGGGCGGAGCTGAAGTCCAGCTCCGGACCGCGCAGCCGGGCCCGGGACAGCGCGGCCCCGGTGATCTCGTGCAGGGCCACCACCCCGAGCGGGCCGGGGGAGACGGCGTCGGGGCGGGACAGCTCCTGGAGGTCCCCGATCAGCGCGGCGAGCTCGGTCATCTGTGCCTTGACCGAGGCCAGCAGCTCCCTGCGGTCCTCGGGCGGGATGGCACGGCCGGTCTCCTCGCTGCGGGCCAGCAGCTCGATGTTCGTCCGCAGCGAGGTCAGCGGGGTGCGCAGCTCGTGCCCGGCGTCGGCGATCAGCTGGGCCTGCCGCTCCTGGGAGGAGGCGAGGGCGGCCGTCATGGAGTTGAAGGACCGCGACAGGCGGGCGATCTCGTCGTCACCCTCGTCGGGGATCCGTACGGTGAGGTCCTCGGTCCGCGCGATGTGCTCGACCGCGCCGGTCAGTTCGTCGACGGGCTGCAGTCCGGTCCGCGCCACCCACAGCCCGGCGGCGCCCGCGCCGACCACCCCGATGCCGGAGACCAGGAGCAGCACCCAGGCCAGTGTGGACAGGGGCTTGTCGATGTCGGCGAGCGGTTTGGCGACGGAGATCGCGAAGACCGGGCCGCCGGGCTGGGCCTGTGCGGGGAAGGTGTAGACGCGCATGTCGGTGCCGTCGGTGGTCGTCACGTCCTGCAGGGCGGCCCGGTGCTTGCCCGCCGCGATCTCCTTGTCCACGGCGGTCACGGGCAGCGTCTCAGGGCCGCTCACCCAGCAGTGCGCGCCGTCGGCGGTGACGATCTGGACCGTCGCGTTGAGGTTCCCGGCGATGTCCTGCTGCGCCTCGGGAGGGCGGGCGCAGCGCCGGTCCTCCAGGGCGCGCGACACCTGGGCGTTCGGATTGGTCGCCAGGAGCGAGCGGTCCAGCTGGTCGAGGAGCTGGGCACGCACCATCACCCAGGACACCGCCGCGCAGGCGGCCACGGCCAGCGCCACCGCCACCGTGACCAGCAGCGCGAGGCGGGAGCGCAGCGGCAGGGCGCGGAATCTGGCGGCCGGGGACATCCGGATCACTCGGGACCGCTCTCGCCGGCGCGCAGTACGTAGCCCACCCCGCGCACGGTGTGGACCAGGCGGGGCTCGCCGCCCGCCTCGGTCTTGCGGCGCAGGTACATCACGTACACGTCCAGGGAGTTGGAGCTGGGTTCGAAGTCGAAGCCCCAGACGGTCTTGAGGATCTGCTCGCGGGTCAGGACCTGGCGCGGGTGCGCGAGGAACATCTCCAGCAGCGTGAACTCCGTACGGGTCAGCTCCACCGGGCGCCCGGACCGGGTGACCTCGCGGGTGGCCAGGTCCATGCGCAGGTCGCCGAAGGTCAGCGCGTCCTCGAGGCTCTCGCCGCCCGGCTGCGGGGCGGCGTAGGAGCTGCGGCGCAGCAGGGCGCGGACGCGGGCGAAGAGCTCGTCGAGCTCGAAGGGCTTGACGAGGTAGTCGTCGGCGCCCGCGTCGAGGCCGGTGACGCGGTCGCCGACGGTGTCGCGGGCGGTGAGCATCAGGACCGGGGTGACAGTCCCCGCGGCGCGCAGCCGGCGGGCCGCGGTCAGTCCGTCCATCCGGGGCATCTGGATGTCCAGGACGATCAGGTCGGGGGCGTACGAGGCCGCCCTGTCGAGGGCGTCGAGCCCGTCGACCGCGGTCTGTACGGCGTACCCCTCGAAGGCGAGGCTGCGGCGCAGGGCCTCACGGACGGCCGGCTCGTCGTCGACGACGAGGATGCGCTGCTGGTCGCCCGTGGCAGGGATTGCAGCCATTGAGGTCCCCCAGGGGTGGTGGTCGGTCGCGGTTACCAGGATCCAGGGTCTCAGTACGAGGTGCCGAAGCCGGTCGTGCCGGTGCCTGAGCCGCTGCCGCTGCCGGAGCCCGCGCCGCCGGGGCCGCCCTTGCGGAGGGAGTCCAGGTCGGCCTTGATGGTGTTGACCGGGATGGCGAACCCGAGACCGACGCTGCCGGCGGCGCCGCCGCTGTTGGGGGAGTAGATCGCCGAGGGCATGCCCACGATCTCGCCGTTCATGTTGAACAGGGCGCCGCCCGAGTTGCCGGGGTTGAGGGAGGCGTCCGTCTGGATGGCCTTGTACGTGGCCGTGTCCGAGCCGGTGTTCCCGTTGAACTCCTTGCCGCCGTACGAGAAGGGCCAGCCGCCGTCGCCCTGCTGCTGCGGGGACTGCTGCTCCGGCTTCGCGACGTTCACCTCGCGGTCGAGGGCCGAGACGATGCCGCTGGTCACGGTGCCGGTGAGGCGGTCGGGGGAGCCGATGGCGACGACCTGGTCGCCGACCTTCAGGCTGCCGGAGTCGCCGAGCTTGGCGGGCTTGAGGCCTCCGGCCCCCTGGAGCTTGATGAGCGCCAGGTCCTTGCCGGGATCGGTGCCGACGATCTTGGCGGCGTACTTCTTCCCGTCGCTCATCGTCACCTGGATCTCGGAGGCTCCGCTGACGACGTGGTTGTTGGTGACGATCTCGCCGTCGGCGGTGACGACGATGCCGGAGCCGGTGCCCTGGCCGGAGCCGGTGCGGGTGTCGATGCGGACCACGGAGGGGCCGGCCTGCTCGGCGACGCCGGAGACCGTGCCGGTGTTGGACTGGGAGACGTTGGTGCCGTTGACGCCGCCGGTGCCGGTGGAGGCGGGGGTGCCCATCAGCTGCTGGACGGCGGCTGCGGTGCCGCCGCCGATCACCGCTGCCGCGAGGGCGACGGCGGCGATCAGCGCGACCGGCTTCTTGGCGCGGTGACGGGTGGGGGCGGCCGGGGCCGCCGGGGCCGGGGCGTCCGGGACGGTCTCGCCCAGGATGACCGGGGGCTGGTGCGCCTCGTGCCAGCCCGGCGCGGCGGGCGGGTACGCGGGGGGCGGCGGATGGATCGCCCCGGCCTGGGTCGGGCGGTGCTCCTGCGGGTACTCGCCTTCGCGGCGGAAGCTCTCGGTCATGGCTATGACTCTGTCCACGGATCATGAGAGCTTCCTGAGCCTGGCCTGAGAAGCCCGACAGAACCGCGTATGCCCGATATAAGGCCGGGGCCCGTTACCCCGGCGGCGAACCGCCGGAGGCTAGTGGCAGCCGCAGGAGCGGCGGATCACCAGGGCCGACGGGAACTGCTTCAGGCGTTCGCGGCGGGAGCCGGCCACGCGGAGGGCGTCGTCCAGGACGAGGTCCACCGCCGCGCGGGCCATCGCCGGGCGGTCCGAGGCGATCGTGGTCAGCGGCGGGTCCGTGAGGGCCGCCTCCTTCACATCGTCGAAGCCCGCGACGGCCAGCTCCCCGGGCACGTCGATCCGCAGCTCCCGCGCCGCCCGCAGCAGCCCGATCGCCTGGTCGTCCGTGGCACAGAAGATGGCCGGCGGGCGGTCCGGGCCCGACAGGACCTCCAGGGCCACGCGGTACGCGTCGTAGCGGTTGTACGGGGCCTGGAAGAGCCGTCCCTCCACCGAGCGGCCGGATTCCAGCATCGCCCGGCGCCAGCCCTCGACGTGGTCGGCCACCGGGTCGCCGACCTCCGGCGTGGTCTCCACGCCGCCCAGGCAGGCCACGTACTCGTGCCCGTGCTCCAGCAGGTGGCGGGTGGCGAGCTGCGCGCCGCCGATGTCGTCCGTGACGACGGCGACGTCGTCGATCGCCTCCGGACGCTCGTGCAGCAGCACGACCCGCGCGTCCCAGGCCTCGATCTCGGACGCCGCGCGTTCGCTCATGCCCTGGCTGACCAGGATCAGGCCCGAGACCCGCATCCCGAGGAAGGCCCGCAGGTAGTGGACCTCGCGCTCGTCGCGGTAGTCGGAGTTCCCGACGAGCACCATCTTCCCGCGCTCGGCGGCGGCCTGCTCGACCGCGTGCGCCATCTCCGCGAAGAACGGCTGCCGGGCATCGGGGACGATCATGCCTATGAGGTCGGTGCGCCGGGAGGCCATCGCCTGGGCGACCCGGTCCGGGCGGTAGCCCAGCTCCTTGATCGCGGCGAGTACACGCTCGCGCGTGGCCGGGGCAACCGGCCGGGGTCCGTTGTTGATGACGTAGCTCACGACGGCGGTAGAGGTACCCGCAAGTCGCGCCACGTCATCCCGCGTCACCTTGGCCACGCGCGGCAGTCTACGCGGGGTGACCTACCTCTGGGCAGGGCGTCCTGAAGAGTGGATGCTCACAGGATCTTCGGCCGACCGGGTGACGGCCGCGCCGGCCTGCGCGGCTGCCTGCGCCGCCGCCTGGGCCGCGGCCTCGGCAGCCGCCCGCTCGACCTTCTCCGGAGTGACGAAGCGGTAGCCGACGTTGCGGACCGTACCGATCAGCGACTCGTGCTCGGGGCCGAGCTTCGCACGCAGCCGCCGCACGTGGACGTCGACCGTCCGGGTGCCTCCGAAGTAGTCGTAGCCCCAGACCTCCTGGAGGAGCTGCGCCCTCGTGAAGACCCGGCCCGGGTGCTGCGCGAGGTACTTGAGCAGCTCGAACTCCTTGAAGGTCAGGTCCAGGACCCGGCCCTTCAGCTTCGCCGAGTACGTCGCCTCGTCCACCGACAGGTCGCCGTTGCGGATCTCCATGGGGGAGTCGTCCGAGCCCAGCTGCTGGCGGCCGGTGGCCAGCCGCAGCCGCGCCTCGACCTCGGCGGGACCGGCGGTGTCCAGGAGTACGTCGTCGATGCCCCAGTCTGCGGTGACGGCCGCGAGCCCGCCCTCGGTCACGACCAGGATCAGCGGGCAGCCCGGCCCGGTGGAGCGGAGCAGCTGACACAGCGACCGCACCTGCGGCAGGTCGCGGCGGCCGTCCACGAGGATGACGTCGGCGCCCGGGGTGTCCACGAGGGCCGGGCCCTCGGCGGGCGCCACCCGGACGTTGTGCAGCAGCAGGCCGAGGGCGGGCAGCACCTCGGTCGACGGCTGCAGGGCGTTGGTCAGCAGCAGGAGAGAGCTCATACCCGCTCACCTGCCCCGGTCAGGCGGTTCTGCACGGATCGCTGGTCCATCACGTCGGTTCCTCCTCGGTCCCGTCGAGGACGTGCGCGGTACTGCTTCGTACGGTGACGCTGGCGGTCTCCACGCGGGCCCCGCGCCCTGAGGCCCGGATGGATACCACTGTTCTCGGTTCGTTCAACGTGCTGAAAGCACAAAAGGACCCGGGGGCAACGTTGCCCGGATCCTCTCGCCAGCAGAATAGCCCACCGGCCGTTCGTCGGCCGAGGTCTCCGCCGGGTCCGCTTCTGTGGTTCCTGCCACGCCACTGACCAGGGTATGCCCCGGTTTCACCGGTTCGGTGGCTCGCCGAGCGGTACTGCCGGGCCGCCCGGGCGCACACGGGGCGCGCGGAGGCACGCCGGTGCGGGGGTGCGGAGGGGTCATCATGGAGGCCGACGGTAGAGAGCCGACGATAGGAGCTGCAGTGGCAACCGGAACCATCCGCTACTGGGCGGCGGCCAAGGCCGCGGCCAAGACGGCGGAGGAGCCGTACTCGGCGCGCACCCTGGCCGAGGCGCTCGACGCCGTGCGGGAACGCCACCCCGGGGAACTGACCCGGGTCCTGCTGCGCTGCTCCTTCCTGGTGAACGATGAGCCTGTGGGCAAGCGCCCGCACGATTCCGTCCTGCTGACCGAGGGGGGCACCGTCGAGGTGCTCCCGCCGTTCGCGGGCGGGTGAGCGGGAGCCGATGAGCACGCCTGAGGAACAGCAGCAGTACGAGCAGCAGCAGCGACAGCGGCAGCAGCAGTACGAACAGCAGCAGCCGCAGTACGAGCAGCCGCAGTACGAGCAGCAGCCGCAGCAGCACCAGGACCCGTACGGGACGCAGACCTGGCAGACCGACACCTGGGACACCGGCTACCAGCCGGTGCAGCCGCCGCTGGGCGGGGTGCCGGGGCAGCCGGTCGCGCCCGAGGGCTGGTTCCGCGACGAGGTCCCGGCCGCCGAGCAGACCGCCTATCTGCCGCCCGCCGCGCCCGCTCCGGCGGCCCCGGACGGCTGGTTCCGTGACGAGGTCCCGGCCCCGGCCCAGGACTGGTCCCAGGCGGCCCCGGCGGCTCCGGCGGCTCCGGCGGCCGAGCAGACCGCCTATCTCCCGCCCTACCCGGGCCCCGGGCACGACCCCGGTTCCGCGCAGCAGCCGGCCGCCCCGGAGGGCTGGTTCCGCGACGAGGCCCCGGTCCCTGCCCCCGCCCCTGCCGCGGACTGGGCCGAGACGACCGCGTACTTGCCGCCCCAGGCGGAGCCGCCGGTCGAGCAGACCGCGTACCTCGCGCCCGTGGCGCCGGAGCCCGAGCCTCCCGTACTGGCCGAGCCTCCCGTACTGCCCGCGCCGCCGGAGGCCGCCGGCGAGGAGCCGGAGTACTCCCCGCCCACCCTCGGCGGCAACACCGTGCGCGCCGTCGACCCGGCGCAGGCCCGCGCCGAGGGCCGGTCGCCGATCATCGACCCCGGGCCGCAGCCGGCCATACTGACCGCCGTTCTCGGGGTGCTGCTCGCCGTGGCCGCCGCCGTCGGCCAGTACGCCCTCCTGGTGCCGCTGATCGCCCTCCAGGGGCTCACCGCGGCCGGCTGGTTCCGCCTCAACGGCATGTGGCCCGCCCGGCAGGGCATCGTCCTGGCCTTCGCCGGAGCCCTGGTCGCCGACGTGGCGGTGCTCGCGGTGGACGAGGCGTACGGTCCCGGCGCGATCATCGGCACCCTCGGAGCCTGGGTGCTGCTCACCCTCGTCCTCCAGCTGCGCAGTCACGCCGACCCCGACGAGCGGATGTACGGCCTGATGGCCTCGGTGGCCTCCGCCGCCCTCGCCATCGTCTGCGCCGGTTACCTGGCCGCGGACACCGCCGCCGTCACCGTCGGCGCGGCCGCCGTCGCGGTCGCCGTCTTCGCCCGCGCGCTGCCGCTGCCGCCCGCGCCCTCCGTCGCCGTCTCGCTGGCCGCGGCCGCCGGTGCGGGCATCGCCGTCGGCCCGATGGCCGGAGTCGGGGTGGGCGGCGGGGCGCTGCTCGGCCTCGTCGCCGGGGTGTGCGCGCTGATCGGGCTGCGCGTGGCCGCGTACGACTACCCGTCGAAGTTCGTCCACATGACGGCCGGTGTCGCGCTGCCGCTGGCGGCCGCCGCCCCCGCCGTGTACCTGATCGGCAGGGTGGTGGGCTGATCCCTGCCCGACGAGGGGCGTGGTCAACTAGAACGCACGTACCGACTAGTAGGGGGAGGGCACGTGCGTTTCCTGCGCGCCATCGTGATCATCGGAGTGGTTCTGGGAGCCCTGTTCGTGGGAGCCGACCGGTGGGCGGTGAGCTATGCCGAGAACCGGCTGGCCGACCGGATACAGGCCCGGCAGGGGCTGGCCGGCACCTCGGAGGTGGAGATCGGCGGGTTCCCGTTCCTCACCCAGGCGCTCAGCCACGACCTGGACCGCGTCGACCTGAAGCTCCGGGGAGTGGACGTGGCCGCGGAGGGCCGCAAGACGCGGCTCTCCGAGCTCGACGCCACCTTCCGCAGCGTGAAGCTGAACGGTGACTACAGCGGCGGCACCGCCAAGCGGGCCGAGGGCACCGGCCTCATCACGTACGCGGACCTGACCGCGGCCTCGCAGACCGGCGCGACCCTGTCCTACGGCGGGGCGCCCGGCAAGGTGAAGGTGACCGCGTCGGTGGACGTCTTCGGCAGGGTGCTGACGAAGAGCGTGGTGTCGACCATCACCCTCGAGGACGCCAACGACGGCAAGGGCGGCAAGATCGTCCGGGTGCGCGCCGACGAGGTGCCGGGCGAGGGGATCCCCGGGATCGAGAAGGTGGTCCGCAAGAAGACCGACTTCGACCGCAGCCTCGACGGCGGACTGCCCGCCGGGCTGCACCTGTCCGCCCTGACCTCGGACGAGGCCGGTGTGCACCTCACGCTGGGCGGCACGGACGTGGTACTGGCCGGATCGTGAGACGGTGTGGTCCGATCCGCAGAAGGACGGGCCGTACGAGGGCTCCGCGGGGCGGCGCGGCGGCCGTTCGCAGACCTCTCATCCCACTATTCGGACGATCCTGTCTCGGAATATGACACACCGGTGACAGGGCGGCCGATTCGTCCCTACGATCCATGGCTATGAAGCATCAGCAGGCGGACCTCACGAAGCGGCGGGCAGTAGACCTGTGTCGCGTCGCCGCCATGCTCTGTCGATCCATGTGACGTGTGAGCGCATCCGCTCCACAAGCGCCGGACGACGGCCCCTCCCGCGTGACCGCACCTGCCTCCTGATCCCCTGACGCCTCTTGCGCCGGACCGGACCTGCGAGCGCACCCGGACGTACGCATCGCCCGCACCAACCGGCAGCACCCGCAGCCGGCCGGTGCGCAGCACCGCCAGCCCTGCCAGCACAGCCCCGCCGCACACTGCCCCGGAGGAGAACACCATGAGCCGCAGCGACGTCCTCGTAGACGCCGACTGGGTCGAGGCCCACCTGAACGACGCCAATGTCGTCATCGTCGAGGTGGACGAGGACACGTCCGCCTACGACAAGAACCACATCACCAACGCCGTCCGGATCGACTGGAAGAGCGACCTCCAGGACCCGGTCCGCCGCGACTTCGTGGACCAGGAGGGCTTCGAGAAGCTCCTCTCCGCCAAGGGCATCTCCAACGACGACACCGTCGTCCTCTACGGCGGCAACAACAACTGGTTCGCGTCCTACGCCTACTGGTACTTCAAGCTCTACGGCCACCAGGACGTCAAGCTCCTCGACGGCGGCCGCAAGAAGTGGGAGCTCGACTCCCGCGACCTGGTCGACGGCAAGGACGTCCCGAACCGCCCGGCCACCCAGTACAAGGCCAAGGCCCAGGACACCTCGATCCGTGCCTTCCGCGACGACGTCGTGGCCGCGATCGGCTCCCTGAACCTGGTCGACGTGCGTTCGCCCGACGAGTTCTCGGGCAAGCTGCTCGCCCCGGCGCACCTCCCGCAGGAGCAGTCGCAGCGTCCCGGCCACGTGCCGAGCGCCCGCAACATCCCGTGGTCGAAGAACGCCAACGACGACGGCACCTTCAAGTCGGACGCGGACCTGATCGCCCTCTACGAGGCCGAGCAGGTCGACCTGGCGAAGGACACCATCGCCTACTGCCGCATCGGTGAGCGCTCCGCGCTCACGTGGTTCGTGCTGCACGAGCTCCTGGGCCAGGAGAACGTCAAGAACTACGACGGCTCTTGGACCGAGTACGGCTCGCTGGTCGGCGTGCCGATCGAGCTCGGCGCCAACAAGTAACCCTGCCGGGCATGCAGGGCCCTGAGGCCCCGTAGTAGTCAGAACCTCTCTCTAGGACAGGACAGAGAACATGTGTGGAGCACAGATCGGCGGGCCCGACCTCGCGACGCTCAAGCCCGGTGAGACCGCGATCCAGGGTCAGATCACCAAGGCGGGTGAGCCGGTGTCCGGCTACGTCCGCCTGCTGGACTCGACCGGTGAGTTCACCGCCGAGGTCCCGACCTCGGCGACCGGCCAGTTCCGCTTCTACGCGGCGACCGGCTCCTGGACGCTGCGCGCGCTCGTCCCGGGTGGCACGGCGGACCGCAAGGTCGTCGTCGCCGAGGCCGGCGGCGTGACGGACGTGGCGATCGCGGTCTGAGCACCGCACTTGTGATCGCCTGATTGATCGGCCGAAGGGCCGCACCCCCGGGGGTTGGACGCCACTGGAACGGGGTGCGGCCCTTCGTGCCGTCCGCTCTTACCCTTGAAGCATGTACGCCCGGCGCCGACGCGCCTATTTCCTGCTCATGGGCGGATGCCTGGTTCTGTTCGTCTCCGCCTGGTCCTTCGTGCGCCTGTGGTCGGTGGAGGCCGCCGTGGCCATGTGCGTGGTCGCCATGGTCATCCCGCCGGTCGCCGCGGTGATCGCGAACCGCCGCGGGCCGGACGACCGCTGGTGGGACGACCCCTCGGGAGATCCGAAATCCGACGAGTGGTGGGACGAACTGGACGGAAAGCGGCGTCACGAGGAATGAAACGCCGTGAGATAAAAATGTAATAAGGGTTCGTACAACTAGTCCTCGCCAGGGCGGGTCATGGGTACGCGCGGGTATCCGAAATCCGCGCCTCCAGGCCTGTGGGGGGACTTCCTTGGAACATGAACACACCATCCCCGAGCAGCGGAAAGAGGGGGAGCTCGCGGCTCCTGACCCCGTTGCCGATCCTGCGCCGGCCTTGGCCCCGCGCCGCCGCCGGGGCCGTACGACGCTCCTGATCGCCGGCGCGGCCGTCCTCGGCGTGCTCGCCGGGACGATCACCGGCTACACGGTCCAGTACCACCGGGCCCCGACCCCGCTGCAGCCACTGGCGCAGCAGAACGTGGCCGTCCAGCCACCCGTCGCGGCGAACGAAGCGACCACCCGTCGCTCCGTCAACGCCAACCGGTGGGACAAGGCGGAGGAGGACCTCGCCAAGAAGCTGCTGGAGGCCCCGAGCGGCGCGAAGGACGGCTACTCCGGTTACGAGTCGCTGGACACGTTCGCGGCGGACTACTACGAGTCCCCCGACCGCGGCTTCGACTCCATCGCCCAGGACGTGCGGCGGATCGCCACGGCGGGCTGGCGGCAGGGCGAGCACGACTTCATCGAGATCCGGCTGCTCCAGTTCCAGGACCAGCACTCGGCCCAGAAATACCAGGACGGCCAGTCCTCGTACCAGGACGAGGAGAAGCGCGCGGGCAACGACGGCTTCGCGCTGCCCGGCGTACCCGACGGCTACGGCCGCGCCTGGCTCTACAAGCCGAAGACGAAGGCGGGGTACCACCCGCTGCGCCAGGCCCGGGCCATCCTCCGGCGCGGGGACATCGTCATGGACGTCGAGATCACGAACAACCGCGGTGACGTCTCCCAGGGCGAGATCACCGATCTGGCCAAGCGACAGATGGAGCGGCTGTGACCGAGCAGCAGAACGACGCCGTGACCGGTCCGGCGGCGGAGCAGGACGCACCGGTCTCCGCGCGCCCGCCGCGCAGGGTGAACCGCAGGACGCTGGCCCTGGTCGCGGGCGGGCTCGGCCTGGCCGTCCTCGCGGGCGGCGGCTTCTGGGCCGCCGGCAGGATCGACCAGGCCGACCGGACCTCCCCGACGCGCTACTGGGTACCGGACGGCCCCCGGCCGACCGCCTCGGCGACCCCGGTGCCGACCGTGCCGCCCAACGAGCTCACGGGCAAGCTGCTGCCGGTCCCCGCAAGCTATGAGCTGGGTCCCGACCTGGACGACGAGGGCAACGACTTCTACGTGTCGGGCGAGCGGGCGGTCCAGGCCGTGAAGGACTCCCGTACGGGGCTGTCCGCCGCCGAGCGCGCCGAGCGGGACAAGGCCGTGGCCGAGCTGAAGCTCAAGGGCGTGGCCGGCCGCAGCTACACCCTCTCGTACGCCGGCCCGGTCATCGAGATCGAGCTCACGCAGGCGGACCCGCAGGCACTCGTCAAGTTCGCGGACCTCAACAAGAAGCTCCTCGACGTCCTCGTGGCGCTGGGCGAGAAGAAGCACGAGGCGCCCGCCGTTGAAGGGTTCCCGCAAGCCAAGTGCGTCCTGCTGGACATCGTCGAGGAACGGCCCGACTCGCCGAAGCCCGAGACGATCGAATCCCTCGACTGCGTGGCCGTCGAGGGCGATGTGCTGGTGACCTTCCGTTCTTACGGTCCCCGGCCCCGGTTCGACGTGAAGACGGCCGTCGGTCTGTTCACGAGGCAGCTGAACCACCTGAAGTCCCCCGGGGAGTCCGTGTGACCGAGCAGAACACCACCGGCGTCGAGTCCGCCACTGCGCTGGACGCGACCGCAGAAGCAGCCCCGCAGGACGCCTCTCCGCAGGACGCCTCCCCGCAGGACCCGGCAGTCCCGCATGACACAGCAGTCCCGCATGACACGGCCCCCGAACCGGACCCGGCCCCCGTCGCGCCGAAGGACCGTCGCAAGCTGTTCGCCGCCCTGCGGTGGACCGCCGCCGTCCTCGTCTTCGCCGTCGTCGGCGCGGGCACCGCGTATGGGCTCGTCCAGCCGGAGCGGACCAAGATCCCCGGGCTGTCCACGCTGCCCGACGGCCGCTGGACCTACCCGTCGCTGGCCAAGCCCGAGCTGCCGGCCGGAGCCCCGCTGCCCGGCGCCACGGACAACCCGGACGGCACGCACTACGCCGCCCTGAGCGGCCTGCTGCTCCCCGCCCCCGAGGGGTCCCGGCCCGATGATGTCGTCAAGGCGGACAAGGACGGGAAGGTCGAGCCGGACGCCTTCCTGGAGGAGTACGCCCCCGACGACCGGGCGAAGCTCAAGGAGGGCTTCGAGTACGAGGGGCTGCGTCAGATCACCGGCCGGTCCTGGACCATGCCCGACGGCACGCGGACCCGCGTCTACCTGCTGCGCTTCCACTCCTCCAGCTTCGTGGACACCTTCCGCGGCTGCGGCACCAACACCCGGCTGACCGGCGCCGACTCGCTCTCGGTCGACTTGTCGTGGAGCAAGACCAAGACGGAGCAGTTGGGCACCGTCGGCAGCAGCGGCTTCGCCGGGTCGGGAACCCTCAGCTCCAGCGAATTCAGCCTCTATGAGGAGGCCAAGCCCT
The DNA here is from genome assembly GCF_045208355.1 of Streptomyces sp. NBC_01546. Classification (NCBI taxonomy): domain Bacteria; kingdom Bacillati; phylum Actinomycetota; class Actinomycetes; order Kitasatosporales; family Streptomycetaceae; genus Streptomyces; species Streptomyces sp. NBC_01546. The sequence goes on along the minus strand of NZ_CP109379.1, from coordinate 3,892,883 downwards.
TCGGGGACGAGCAGGTCCGCTTCGGCTGCCTGCAGATGGGTGACGTCCAGGGAGTGGTCGTCCAGTCCCGCAAGGGTGGGCTGCCGATCATTCCCTTCCACCAGACGGTGATCCTCCAGGGCCAGCTGCTGAGCTGAGGTCCGTCCGGCCGACCTCGCAGAGTGCGCCGGTCCCCGGGCCAGTAGGCTTGGGGACCGGCCGTACCCTCCTCGGACTCCGTCCGGGGGGACCCCCAAACGAATCCTCCGAGGAGCACCCCGTGCTTGAGGCAGTCTTCACCTCCCTGCTGGTCCTGGTCTGCGTCGGCGTCATGGCCTTCACCGGCCTGGCCGTCAAGAAGCTGTACCAGGGTCAGCGCTGAGCATCCGCTCAGCAGACCGCCCCGGAACCCCTCCCACAGATCGCCTGAGCAGCCATTCATGATCCAGATCCCGTCCGACCTGAACCCGGGACTCGTCCCCCTCGCCTTCCTCCTCGGCAACTGGGAGGGCGCCGGAGTCTTCGACTTCCCGGGTGAGGAAAAGTGCAACTTCGGCCAGGAGGTCGTCTTCAGCCACGACGGCCGGGACTTCCTGGAGTACACCTCCCACACCTGGGTCCTCGACGCCGAGGGCAAGAAGGTGCGGCCGCTGGAGTCCGAATCGGGTTACTGGCGCATCGACAAGGACCGCAAGGTCGAGATCGTCATGGTCCGCGACCAGGGTGTCGTCGAGGTCTGGTACGGCGAGCTCGCCGATCAGAAGCCCCAGATCGACCTGGCCACCGACGCGGTCGCGCGCACCGCGGCCTCCGGCCCGTACAGCGGCGGCAAGCGGCTCTACGGCTACGTGAAGAGCGACCTGATGTGGGTCGGCGAGAAGGCCACGCCGGACGTGGAGCTGCGCCCGTACATGTCGGCCCAGCTGAAGAAGGTCGTCACCCCCGAGGAGGTCGCCGAGATGGCGCGCAACCTCCCGGACATGCCGGACGACGGCATCGCCTTCTTCCGCTGAGCCCAGCCGGCGAGATCGGGGACCGCAGGGCTGCCTGCGGTCCCCTTCGCGCGCTTACACTGGCCGGGTGGTGAGCACCGAGAGCACCGACTGGAAGACCGACCTGCGGCAGCGCGGATACCGCCTGACACCGCAGCGCCAGCTCGTGCTGGAAGCGGTCGACGCCCTGGAGCACGCCAGCCCGGACGAGATCCTCGCCGAGGTGCGCAAGACCGCCTCCGGCGTCAACATCTCCACCGTCTACCGCACGCTGGAGCTGCTGGAGGAGCTGAAGCTCGTCTCGCACGCCCACCTGGGACACGGCGCGCCCACGTACCACCTCGCCGACCGGCACCACCACATCCACCTGGTGTGCCGCGACTGCAGCGACGTCATCGAGGCCGACGTGGACATCGCCTCCGAGTTCACCGCCAAGCTCCGCGAGACCTTCGGCTTCGAGACCGACATGAAGCACTTCGCGATCTTCGGGCTGTGCAAGAAGTGCGCCGCCAAACACCGTGCCGGGCACGCGTAGCCGAGTCGTACGCTTGGTCCCATGACCAGCAGCCCCTTGCTCCATCTCCCCGGCGCCGTGCAGGCCGAAGGCCGCGACGAGGGCGTCGCCGCCCACTACGGAGAGCTGTACGGCGAACAGCGCGCCCTCAGCGACGGCCGCGGCTTCGTCGACCTCTCGCACCGCGGAGTCGTCACCGTCACCGGACCGGAGCGGCTGAGCTGGCTGCACCTGCTCCTCACCCAGCACCTCACCGAGCTGCCGCCCGGGCAGGCCACCGAGGCGCTGATCCTCTCCGCCAACGGCCACATCGAGCACGCGCTCTACCTCGTCGACGACGGCGAGACCACCTGGGCGCACGTGGAGCCCGGCACCCAGGGGGAGCTGATCGCCTACCTGGAGTCCATGAAGTTCTTCTACCGCGTCGAAGTCGCAGACCGCACCGAGGAGTTCGCGGTCGTGCACCTGCCGGCCGGCTCCATCGCCGAGGTCGCCAAGGAGCACGTCGTACGGGAGACCGCGCACGGCCGCGACGTCTTCGTGCCGCGCCCCGAGCTGGAGGCCTTCGCCGCCGCCCACGGCCCCGCCGCCGGGCTCCTCGCCTACGAGGCCCTGCGCGTCGAGGCGCACCGGCCGCGGCTCGGCCTGGAGACCGACCACCGCACCATCCCGCACGAGCTCGGCTGGATCGGCACCGCCGTCCACCTCCAGAAGGGCTGCTACCGCGGGCAGGAGACGGTGGCCCGCGTCCACAACCTGGGGAAGCCCCCGCGCCGCCTGGTCTTCCTGCACCTGGACGGCTCCGAGGTGCTGCTCCCGGCGCACGGCGCTCCCGTACGGCTCGCCGCGGACGGGGAGGAGGGCCGCCAGCTGGGCTTCGTGACCACCGCCGTGCGCCACCACGAGCTGGGCCCGATCGCGCTCGCGCTGGTCAAGCGGAACGTCCCGGTGGACGCACCGCTGCTGGCCGGGAACACGGCCGCCGCGCAGGAGGTCGTCGTAGCTCCGTGACCGCCAGGCCGGGTCCTAGATGTCGATGACGATGGTGAACGGGCCGTGGTTGGTCAGCGAGACCCGCATGTCCGCGCCGAACCGGCCCGTCTCCACCGTCGCGCCCAGCGACCGCAGCTGCGCCACGACCTCGTCGACCAGCGGCTCGGCCACCGGTCCGGGCGCGGCCGCGTTCCAGGTGGGCCGACGGCCCTTGCGGGCGTCTCCGTAGAGCGTGAACTGGGAGATCACCAGCAGTGGCGCGTTCACGTCGCTGCATGACTTCTCCGCCTCCAGGACCCGCACCGACCACAGCTTGCGGGCCAGCAGCGCCGCCTTCTCCGGTGTGTCGTCGTGGGTCACCCCCACCAGTACGCACAGCCCCTCGCCGACGATCTCGCCCACGGTCTCGCCGCCCACGACGACGCTCGCGCCGTCCACCCTCTGCACCACTGCTCGCATACCACCTGTGTACCAGGCTTGCACCCGTCCGGGGCCGATCGGGTGGAGTGGGACTGCATGGGGGCCACGGAGAGTGGCACCATGCACGCAGGCGGTGCGGGTGCGCCGCACCGGTCGAGGGGACGGACTCGTTCGTATGAATACTTCTGGTACCTCCGTACCTGCATCACCCGCTTCCATCGCAGCTGCCGCGGTACGACCGCCCGCGCAGCGCACCTCCGACAGCCAGGCCCCGGCCGGCGCGCCGACCAGCGCCCTCGGGCTGCCGGAACTGCGCGCGCTGCGCCGCGACGCGCAGCGCGACGAGGCCGACCTGAGCTACGTACGCAGACTGCTCCAGGGCCGCATCGACATCCTGCGGGCCGAGCTGGCCCGGCGTACCGACCCCGAGACGCCGGTGGTGGACCGGCTCTCCGAGATCCTCGCCGACGCGCCGTCCAGCCGCAGCGCCTCCGCCCGGCACGTCACGCTCGGCACCCCGCACAGCGAGGAGTTCCGGCTGCTGGCGGCGGAGATGCTGGCCGACGTGGAGCTTTCGGACCTGGCCGCGCGCACGGACGGCGAGCTCTACGACGGGATGGGCAAGCTGGTGCGCTACGAGCAGCAGGTCTCGAGGCGCCGCCAGCAGCTCCAGCGCACCGTGGACGACTGCAGTGCCGAGATCACCCGCCGGTACCGGGAGGGCGAGGCACAGGTGGACGACCTGCTGGCCTGAGGCACACCCGCCTGGAGGGGCGCCGGAAAACCGGGCGACTCGGGCCGGTCGGGCGATTAGCGTGACCCGTTATGACTGCTGACGTCCGGCCGATCGCCGAATCCGAACTCGCCGACTGGCTGCGGGCCCTGAACACGGGGTTCCTGACGCCGGTCCGGGTGACCGAGTCCGATGTCGCCCTGCGGGCCAAGTACAGCGACCTCGCCCGGCTCCAGGGCGCCTTCGACAGCGACACCGGCCGCTGCGTGGCGGCCTTCCGCTCCTTCGCCCAGCGGCTGACCGTCCCGGGCGGGGCGGCCGTCCCGGCCAGCGCGGTCTCGAACGTCGCCGTGTTGCCCACGCACCGCCGCCAGGGCCTGCTGACCCGGATGATGGCCGCCGAACTCGCCGCCGCCCGGGCCCGCGGGGACGTGCTGTCCACGCTGATCGCCGCCGAGTACCCGATCTACGGGCGGTACGGGTACGGGCCCGCCGCCTCGATCGCGGAATGGGAGATCGACGTACCGCGCACCGGACTCGACCGGCGCCGGCCGGTGCCCGCGGACGGCGGGAGGATCGACCTGGTGGACGTGGCCGAGGTCCGTGAGGTGGGGCCGGAACTGCACGAGCGGCTGCGCGCGGTCACGCACGGGGCGGTGAACCGGGACGAGCGCTGGTGGCGGCTGACGACCGGCCTGGAGGAGATGTCGTACCGCCCGTACAAGGAGAAGTTCCACGCCGTGTACCGGACGGCTGCGGGCGAGGTGGCCGGTCTGGCGGTCTACACCGCCGACGACCACTGGACGGACGCGAAGGTTCCGCTGAACACCGTGCAGGTCAAGGACCTGATCGCGGTCACGCCGGAGGCGGAGCGGGCGCTGTGGCACTTCCTGTGCTCCATCGACTGGGTGCTGAAGGTCCGCACCGGCCGCCGGGCCCCCGACGACCTCGTCACGCAGCTGCTGCCCGACCCGCGTTCGGCCAGGCCCCTGACCTCGGCGGACTTCCTGTGGGTGCGGCTGCTGGACGTGGTACGGGCGCTGCGCGCGCGGACGTACGCCGTGCCCGGGGTGCTCGTACTCGAGGTCACGGACCCGGCGGGGCTCGCGGACGGCCGCTACCGGCTGGACGCGGGGACCGGCGCGTGCGAGCGCACCGAGGACCCGGTGGACCTGCGGCTGGACGTGTCCGCGCTGGGCTCGCTGTACCTCGGCGACGAGTCCGCGGTGCGGCTGGGCGCGCTCGGGCGGGTGGCGGAGCTGCGGCCGGGCGCGCTGGCGCTGGCCGACGCGGTGTTCCGTACGGCGCGCCGGCCGTGGTGTCCGGACGTCTTCTGATCCCGGTCCCTGCCCCGGCTTCCGGCGCAGACCGTAGCGTGTGAGTGAACCGAGAACCGATGACCGAGGACTGAGGTATTTGACGACCCTGGTGGAACAACTGCGTGTGGCCGGCTGCGTCTTCGCGGAGGAGGAGGCGGACCTGCTGCTCGCCTCCGCGCGGGACGACGGCCACCTGGCGGAGCTGCTGGCCCGCCGGGTCGGCGGCGAGCCGCTGGAACACGTGGTGGGCTGGGCGGAGTTCTGCGGACTGCGCGTGGAAGTGGGCGCGGGGGCCTTCGTGCCGCGCAGGCGCAGCGAGTTCCTGGTGACGGAGGCGGTGGCGCTGGCCCGGCCCGGCGCGGTGGTGCTGGACCTGTGCTGCGGGGTCGGCGCCCTGGGCGCGGCCGTCGCGGCGCGGGTGCCGGGCGGGGTGGAGCTGCACGCGGCGGACATCGACCCGGCGGCGCTGGCGTACGCGCGGCGCAACGTGGCCCCGTACGGCGGCAGCGTGTGGGAGGGCGACCTGTACGCCCCGCTCCCGGCGTCGCTGCGGGGGCGGGTGGACGTGCTGGTGGTCAACGCCCCGTACGTGCCGACGGAGGAGATCGGCCTCATGCCCTCGGAGGCCCGCGACCACGAGCCCCTGGTCTCCCTGGACGGCGGTTCGGACGGCCTGGACATCCACCGCCGGGTCGCGGCGGACGCCCTCCCGTGGCTGGCCCCGGGCGGCCACCTGCTGATCGAGACGAGCGCCCGGCAGTGCCCGTCGACGGCCTCGGCCCTGACCTCGGCGGGCCTCGCGACCCGCGTGGCCACCTCGGAGGAGCTGTACGCGACGGTGGTGATCGCCGCGCGCTGAAGTCCTTACTTCTTGCGGGGCTGGTTGAAGCGGAGCATGTTGCCGGCGGGGTCGCGGAAGGCGCAGTCGCGGACCCCGTAGGGCTGGTCGAGGGGCTCCTGGAGGACTTCGCCGCCGGCCGCCCGGACCTTTTCGAAGGTGGCGTCGACGTCGTCGGTGGAGAAGATCACGCCGCGCAGCTGGCCCTTGGCCAGCAGTTCCGCCATGGCCTGCCGGTCGGCGGGTGAGGCGTTGGGGTCGGCGAGCGGCGGTTCGAGGACGATCTCCACGTCCGGCTGCGACGGGGAGCCGACGGTCACCCAGCGCATCCCTTCGTATCCGACGTCGTTGCGGACCTCCAGGCCGAGGGCGTCGCGGTAGAAGGCGAGGGCCTTGTCGTGGTCGTCGACGGCGATGAAGCACTGCGAGAGCTTGATGTCCATGCCCTCGACGCTACGAGACGGCGGCGGATCGCGCTTCCTCGATCCTGATGTGTCCGCCTACCTGTTCCTGACCGGTCGCGTGAGGACCTTGGCGACGCACGCCGGGATCGGGGCGCCCGCTTCGTGGGGGCGGGCCCGGTAGGCGCTCGGGGTCTCGCCGACCAGCTCGGTGAAGCGCGAGCTGAACGACCCGAGCGAGGTGCATCCGACGGCGAAGCAGACGTCCGTCACGCTCATGTCGCCGCGCCGCAGCAGCGCCTTCGCCCGCTCGACGCGGCGGGTCATCAGGTAGTTGTACGGCGTCTCGCCGTAGGCGGCGCGGAAGCTGCGGGAGAAGTGGCCGGAGGACATGAGGGCGACCTTGGCCAGCGCCGGGACGTCCAGCGGCTGCGCGTAGTCGCGATCCATCACGTCCCGGGCGCGGCGCAGCCGAACCAGATCCTCCAAGGTCACGCTCACCAGCATCGCACGGCCCTCCGACAGACACGGGTGGGAGATGTTGCAAGCATGCGCTTGCAATAGTTAGCAGAGTCGGGCAGGATCGGGGCATGGCATCGCTCAACGTCGGAAACCTCGGCGAATACCTCCGTGAGCAGCGTCGGCAGGCCCAGCTTTCGCTGCGGCAGCTGGCCGAGGCGGCGGGGGTGTCGAATCCGTACCTGAGCCAGATCGAGCGCGGGCTGCGCAAGCCGAGCGCGGACATCCTGCAGCAGCTGGCCAAGGCGCTGCGGATCTCCGCGGAGACGCTGTACGTGCAGGCCGGAATCCTGGATGAGCGGGACCGGGACGAGGTGGAGACGCGGGCCGTCATCCTCGCCGACCCGTCCATCAACGAGCGGCAGAAGCAGGTGCTGCTCCAGATCTACGAGTCGTTCCGCAAGGAGAACGCGCTCGACGCGCCCGATGTGCCCGACGTGCCCGACGTGCCTGACGTGCCCGACGGCGAGATGCCGTCGAAGACGAACTGAACTTGATCCGGGAGGACCAGCACATGGCCATCGCCGATGACCTGAAGAAGACCCTCACCGACCCGACCCCCCTCTACTTCGCCGCCGGTACGGCCGACCTGGCCGTGCAGCAGGCCAAGAAGGTGCCCGGGCTCATCGAGCAGCTGCGCGCCGAGGCCCCGGCGCGCATCGAGGCCGTGAAGAACACCGACCCCAAGGTCGTGCAGGAGAAGGCCGCCGCAGCGGCCAAGGAGGCGCAGGAGGCGGTCACCGCCAAGGTCGCCGAGGTGTTCGGCGCGATCGACCCGAAGAAGCTCGGGGAGACCGCGCAGGACCTGGCGCTGCGCGGCGTCGGCGTGGCCGCGGAGTACGCGGTCCGCGCCAAGGAGACGTACGACAAGGTCGCCGAGCACGGCGAGCAGGCCGTCCGGGCCTGGCGGGGCGAGGTCTCCGAGGAGATCGTCGAGATCGCCGTGGCCGTCGAGCCGGAGCCCGAGGCCGAGCCGGCCGCCGCGGAGGCCTCCGCCTCCGAGGAGAAGCCCGCCGCGAAGAGGACCACGGCGCGCAAGAGCACGGCCAAGAAGGCCGCCGCCACGGCGGGCGACGAGAGCTGAGACGCATGAGCGGCGGCGGGCCGGGCACCTTGAGTGTGTCCGGCCCGTTGTCATTCGTGAGGGCGCCCGTGCCGGTAGCGTGGAATCGGGCGGCATCCCGTCAGGAGTGCGAAAGCAAGAGCGTGAGAAGGCGGTCGAAGCGATGTTGATGGACGGGTTCGATCGAGGCGTGCTCCCGATGCTGGGGCTCGCCATGCTGGTGCTCGCCGTCGTGGCCTTCGTGTTCGCGCTGCTCGCTCGCGAGGACGCGTACCGGGCGGCCGAAAAGCAGACCAAGACGTTCTGGCTGGTCATCCTCGGCATCACCGTCCTCGTGGACTTCTTCCTGGGGATGCTGTTCCTGGAGATCGCCGGCCTGGTCGCCACCATCGTGTTCTTCGTCGACGTGCGCCCCGCGCTCAAGCAGGTCTCGGGCGGCGGGCGGCGCAGCGGCGGCAGCAGCAGTGACGGGCCGTACGGGCCCTACAACGGCGGAAGGTAACCCTCCCCGCCGACCCGCCCGGCGGTCAGGACAGGACGTCAGTGCCCGACGTCAGTGCCCGACGTCAGTGCCCGGCGTCAGGACCCGCCGCGGGAGAGCAGGACCACGGCCACGTCGTCCGTGAGCTCGCCGCCGTTGAGGCGGCGGGCCTCGGTGACGGAGGCCTCCAGCAGGTTCTCGCCGCTCAGCCCGTCATCGAGGTGGCGGTTGATCATCTCGACCATGCCGTCCTGCCCCAGGCGCTCCTTGCCCGCGCCGATCCGGCCCTCGATCAGCCCGTCGGTGTAGAGCATCAGGCTCCACGCGCCGCCGAGCTCGACCTGGCGCCGGGGCCATCGGGCCTTGGGCAGCAGTCCGAGCGCCGGGCCGCTGTTCTCGTACGGGAGCAGCCGCGCGGGGCGCCCCGGCCTTGTGATCAGCGGTGCCGGGTGGCCGGCCAGGCACAGGCCGGCGCGGCGGCCGTCCGGTGCGATGTCCACCGTGCACAGCGTCGCGAAGATCTCCTCGCAGGGACGTTCCACCTCCAGGACTTCCTGGAGCGTGGCCAGCAGGTCGTCGCCGCACAGGCCGGCCAGGGTCAGGGCGCGCCAGGCGATGCGGAGCTCGACGCCGAGGGCCGCTTCGTCCGGGCCGTGGCCGCAGACGTCGCCGATCATGGCGTGGACGGTGCCGTCGGGGGTGCGGACGGTGTCGTAGAAGTCGCCGCCGAGCAGGGCCCGGCTGCGGCCGGGGCGGTAGCGGGCGGCGAAGCGGAGGTCCGAGCCCTCCAGGAGGGGGTTGGGGAGCAGCCCGCGCTCCAGCCGGGCGTTCTCCTGGGCGCGCAGTTTCGATTCTGCAAGCTTGTACTGGGCGATGTCGGCCCGTTTTCTCTCCACCGCGTACCGGATGGCGCGGCTCAGCAGCCGGCCGTCCAGCTCGTCCCGGAAGAGGAAGTCCTGGGCGCCGACCCGGACGGCCTCGGCGCCGCGCTCGGCGTCCGCCTCGGCGGTGAGGACGAGGACGGCGTGGCGGGGGGCGATGCGGAGCACCTGGCGGAGGTTGTCCAGCTGGTCCGCGGCCGTGGCGGTGGACGCCGTACGGGGGCCGTGGTCCGGCAGGGCCAGGTCGAGCAGGATGCAGTGGACGTCGGGCGTGAGCAGCCGTGCGGCCTCGGTGAGGTTGCGGGCGGTGCGGAGCCGGATGCGGTGGCCGTCGGTGTCGAGGATCTCGGGGACGGTGAGGCCGCCGGCCGGGTCGTCCTCGATGACCAGGAGGGTCAGTGGGGTCGTGTGCGTGGTCGCCTGGGCCGTCGCTTCGGCGGCCGCCTGGCCGGTTGCCTGCGCCAGGGGCGGTTCGGCGGTCAGAACGGCCTGACCGCTTTCCGTGGCCGGGGTGTCCCTCTGCCGCGGTACGGGTACGGGCATCGTCTCCGGTTCCTTCCCTCCCCCCGAGGGTGCGCTCGTGCGCCGACCCTAGCGGCCCGGCCCGGCGGGCGGAATGCCGTGCCGGGCCAGGGCCTCCGTCATATGCCGTTATCGCGGGGGAAAATCGGCCTCGTGGATGACAAAGGTCACGGCGGGGCCGTGTTCCGTCCCGCCTAGCGAGACGTCCGGCGGGCCGGTTTGGTTGCCTGCGGCGCCCGCCCTGAACCCCGCCCTGCGGGGCTTCCCCCACCCCCGCCCCCGGACTCCCGCGCCCGGCGTCCGGGGCGCGGGCTACGCGTCCGGCCGGACGACCGCCTTGATCGGCATCGAGCCCGCACCCGCCATCGTCACGTTCCGGCCCGGGCGCGGGGCGTGGACCATCGCGCCGTCGCCGACATACATCGCGACGTGGCTCGCGTCGTCGAAGTAGATGATCAGATCGCCCGGGCGCATGTCCTTGATCGCGACCTTCGGCAGCAGTCGCAGCTGCTCCTGCGAGGTGCGCGGGATCGGCCTGCCCGCCGCCAGCCAGGCCTGGGAGGTCAGACCGGAGCAGTCGAACGAGCCCGGACCCTCGGCTCCCCAGACGTAGGGCTTGCCCATCTGCGCGGTGGCGTACTGCACGGCCCGCTTCCCGGCGTCCGTCGCCAGGCCGTTGACGTCCTTCATCGCGCCCGTCGACAGCCACGCCGTCTGCGCCTTGTACTGGGCTTCCTGCTCCAGCTGGATCAGCCGGGCCTTCTCCTCGGCCTCGAGCTTGTTCTCCAGCTCCTCCGCAGCCTTGATCTTCTCCTCGATCTGCTTCTTCGCGTTCTCCTGCTTGATCCGGTTGGCCTCCAGCGTCGCCCAGTGGGCGCTCGCCTCCTCGGCGTACCGCTTCAAGTCGTTCTGGGTGCGGTCCAGTTCGGTCAGCATGTCCGAGGCGGCCTTCTCGCCCTGGCGCATCCGGCCCGCCCCGTCGAGGAAGTGGCCCGGGTCGTCGCTCAGCGCCAGATTCGCGCTCGGCGGCAGACCTCCCGAGCGGTACTGGGCGCGGGCGGCGGCGCCCGCGCGGCTCTTCAGGGTGGTGATCCGCTCCTGGCCGGCCACGATCAGGTTGGCGATCTCGACGATCTTGTCCGACTGGGCCTTGGCCTCGGCCTCGGCGAGGTTGTAGGCGTCCGTGGCGGTGCCCGCCTGCCGGAACAGCTCCTCCATCTCCTTGCGGACCTGCTCCAGGGACTTGGCGCCCGGCTCCGGAGCCGGAGCGGCGGGAGCCCCGGGGGCCGCCGGAGCCATGGGTGCCACGGGCGCGGCAGGAGCCGCGTACGCCATGCCCGTCGCCAGGCCCGGCGCCGTCAGTATCGCCATCGCGCACAGCAGCACGAGCCCGCTTGTGCCCCGCCGTCGCCGTTCGGCCCCCATGGTCCCCCCAGGCACCCAGAGTCAGACCCTGCATCATCCTGCATTGGATCTGACTATTCGTCAGTAACTTGTCGCTGCCTTCGGGATGGTGCCACGAGCCGGTGAATTCCGACACCCTTGTGGATGTCCTTCCGATCTTGTCCGCCCCAACGGACCCCACCCCTGACGGCTCAACGGGCGATCCGTATCACCGGTTCCCCCGGCCGCCGCATTCACCCCGCCGGGCGCAACGCCTCCCAGCGCACCGTCAGTTCCCCCTGCCGCCATCGCCCCGGCCCGTCCGCCAGCGGCCAGTCGCCGGACAGGGCCCGCGCCGTCCGGATCCAGCGCTGCCGCGCCCCGTACGAGGCGTACGGAGCCGCCGCCGCCCACGCCCGGTCGAAGTCGCGCAGGAACGCGTGCACCGGCTCGCCCGGAACGTTGCGGTGGATCAGCGCCTTCGGCAGCCGCTCCGCCAGGTCCGAGGGGCGCTCCAGGGAGCCCAGCCGGGTCGCGAACGTCACCGTGCGCGCCCCCTCCGGCCCCAGTGCCACCCACACGTGCCGCCGCCCGATCTCGTCGCAGGTCCCCTCCACCAGCAGCCCGTCCGGGGACAGTCGCGCGCACAGCCGCTCCCACACCGCCGCGACCTGCTCCTCGTCGTACTGGCGCAGTACGTTCGCCGCCCGGATCAGCGCCGGGCGGGCCCCGTCCTCCAGCGGGACCTCGAAGCCGCCGTGCCGGAAGCTCAGACCCTCCCGCTCGTACGGCTTCGCCCCGGCCACCCGCGCCGGCTCGATCTCGATACCGACCACCCGCACCCGCGGAGCCGCCTCGCGCAGCCGCGCCAGCAGCTCGACCGCCGTCCAGGGCGCGGCCCCGTAGCCGAGGTCCACCGCGACCGGCGCCTGCGCGCGCCGCAGCGCCGCCCCGTGCGTGGCGGCGATCCAGCGGTCCATCCGGCGCAACCGGTTCGGGTTCGTCGTCCCGCGCGTCACCGAGCCCACGGGGCGCCCGGGGGCGCGGCTGGGAGTCGGAGTGGTGCGGGAGGCCATGAGCCGAGAGTAAGCGGAGCGCCCTCACCGGAGGAAAATCAGGTGCCCGCCGAGAAAAAGACGCGGAAATCCGGCCACCCCGGAATGCGCGGGACGGCCATCCGGGTTGCACTCCTTGCAGGGCGCCCGGCGCGCCCCTGTCGGCATGCCCGGCAGCCGCCCGCCGCCAGCCCGGCAGCCGGTCCGAGTGTCGTCCGATCCGCGTGTCGTCGAGCGAGAGGAACTGCTCCCTTGAGCCAGTACGTGTCCCGCCTCGGCGGCAGCATCAGCGGCCGCCTCGCCGCCGCCCGCGCCACCCGGCACGAGCCGCCGCGACTGCGCCTGCCGGCCGTCGGCCACCACCGCAAGCCCCGCCGCGTGGCGATGCTCAGCGTGCACACCTCCCCGCTGCACCAGCCCGGCACCGGCGACGCCGGCGGCATGAACGTCTACATCGTCGAATTGGCCAAACGCCTCGCCGCGATCAACATCGAGGTCGAGATCTTCACCCGGGCCACCACCGGCGGACTGCCGCCCGTGGTCGAGCTGGCCCCCGGGGTCCTCGTACGGCACGTGGACGCGGGCCCGTACGAAGGCCTCGCCAAGGAGGAGCTCCCGGCCCAGCTGTGCGCCTTCACCCACGGCGTGATGCAGGCCTGGGCCGGGCACCGCCCCGGCTACTACGACCTCGTCCACTCCCACTACTGGCTCTCCGGCCACGTCGGCTGGCTCGCCGCCGAGCGCTGGGGCGTCCCGCTCGTGCACGCCATGCACACCATGGCCAAGGTCAAGAACGCCGCGCTGGCCGAGGGCGACACGCCCGAGCCCGCCGCCCGCGTCATAGGCGAGACCCAGATCGTGGCCGCCGCGGACCGGCTCATCGCGAACACCGCCGAGGAGGCCGACGAGCTCGTCCGGCACTACGAGGCCGACCCCGCCAAGGTGGCCGTCGTCCACCCCGGCGTGAACCTGGACCGCTTCACCGTCGGCGACGGCCGGGCCGCCGCCCGCGCCCGCCTCGGCCTGCCGCAGGACGCCGTGATCCCGCTCTTCGCCGGGCGGATCCAGCCGCTGAAGGCCCCCGACATCCTGCTGCGCGCCGTCGCCGAGCTCGTCGACCGGGACCCCTCGCTGCGCGGCCGCCTCTTCGTCCCCGTCGTCGGCGGCCCCAGCGGCAGCGGCCTCGCCAAGCCGGAAGGCCTGCAGAAGCTCGCCGCGAAGCTCGGCATCGCCGATCTCGTGCACTTCCACCCGCCGGTGGGGCAGGACAGCCTCGCCGACTGGTTCCGCGCGGCGTCCGTGCTGGTCATGCCCTCGTACAGCGAGTCCTTCGGACTCGTCGCCATAGAGGCGCAGGCCAGCGGCACGCCGGTGCTCGCCGCCGAGGTCGGCGGACTGCCCGTCGCCGTCAACGACGGGGTCACCGGTATCCTCGTACCCGGCCACGACCCGGTGGACTACGCGCGTGAGCTGCGGCGTTTCGTGGACGACCCCGGGCTCGCGGACCGGATGGGCGCCGAGGCGGCGCGGCACGCGCAGTTCTTCGGCTGGGACACCGCCGCCGGCGGCACGGCGGACGTGTACACCGCGGCGATGCATGATCACCGCCGTCGCGTACGCTCCCACCATGGCTGACACCGCCGCGATCATCGAGGCCACGCTCGCCGGCGCCGAGCTGAGCTGGGAGAGCCCCGAGCCGGGCTCCTACGTCGTCCAGCTCCCCGGCACCCGCAAGCTGAGCACCACCTGCTCGCTCCGGGTCGGCCGGCACTCGTTGTCGGTCAACGCCTTCGTGATCCGCCACCCCGACGAGAACGAGGCCGGGGTCCACCGCTGGCTGCTGGAGCGCAACCTCAAGCTGTACGGGCTGAGCTACGCGGTGGACCGCCTCGGCGACATCTACCTGACGGGCCGCCTACCGCTCGCCGTGGTCACCCCGGAGGAGCTGGACCGGCTGCTCGGCACGGTGCTGGAGGCGGCGGACGGCTCCTTCAACACCCTGCTGGAGCTCGGTTTCGCCGGGGCGATCCGCCGCGAGTACGAGTGGCGCGTCTCCCGCGGCGAGCCGACCTACAACCTGGACGCGTTCAAGCACCTGACGCAGCCGTCGGCCTGACCTCGGCCGACGAGGCCGGGGCGGCCGGGGCGGACGGTTCGGCCGACGCGGCCGCCGGCAGCTCCGGCGCCATCACGGGCGGCAGGTTGCGCATCAGCAGCCAGTACCCGAGCCCGGCGACGGTTCCGAGGACCGCCGTCGCCCCCCACAGCCAGCCCGCGCCGAACCGGTCGATCACCCCGCCCGCCAGCAGCGGCGCGATCAGCGAGGCCACCGCCCAGGACATCGTGTACATCCCCTGGTAGCGGCCGCGCCCGTGCAGCGGGGAGAGCCGCGCGACCAGGCCCATCTGGGTCGGCGAGTTGATGATCTCGCCCAGCGTCCACACGCAGACGGTCAGCGCGAGCACGCCGATCGAGCCGCCGAACGCCGTCAGACCGAACCCGTACCCGGCCAGCAGCGCCGAGATCACGAGCAGTTTCTGCGGGTCGCGGTGCTCGATGAACCGGGTGACCGGGATCTGCAGCACCACGATCAGTACGCCGTTCACGGCGGCGACCAGTCCGTAGTCCCCGGTGGAGAACCCCGCGGTGCCCATCGCCAGCGGCAGCCCGAACGAGCCCTGCATGAAGATCAGCGAGATCAGGAACGACAGCCCGACCACGGCCATGAACCGCCCGTCGCGCAGCACGGTGCCGAGTCCGATCCCGGGCTCGGCCGCCGCCGCGGCCGCGTCGCCCTTCTCGGGCCGCGACTCGGGCAGCTTCATGAAGACGAGGACCGCGCACAGCAGCGTCAGCGCCGCCTCGCCCAGGAATCCGGCCAGGTAGCTGTACTCGGCGACGAAACCGGCGACCGTCGCGGAGATCGCGAAGCCGAGGTTGATGGCCCAGTAGTTCAGCGCGAAGGCCCGTACCTGGTCCTCGGGGCGGACGATGTCGGCCATCATCGCCTGCACGGCGGGGCGCGAGGCGTTGGAGGTCATGCCGACCAGCAGCGCGACGGCCGCGATCGCCGCCGGATGCTCCATGAAGCCGAGCAGCGCGACCGACAGGGCGGTCGAGACGTTGGCGGCCATCAGCGTGGGCCGGCGCCCGAGCCGGTCGGTCATCACCCCGGCGACCAGCGAGGAGATCACACCGCCGAGCCCGTGCAGGGCGACCACAAGTCCCGCGAAGGAGGCCGAATAGCCCCGGTCCAGGGTCAGGTACAAGGTCATGAACGTGGCGACGAAGGCCCCGAGCCGGTTCACCAGGGTGCTCGCCCACAGCCACCAGAACGCACGCGGCAGACCCGACACGCTCTCCCGGGCGGCCCGTCTCAAACTGGCAGCGGACATAAGGAATCCCCCCGGTGATGTAAGTGTCTCTTCAGCTCCCCGCACATTACGAGTGGTGGTTCCGTCAACGCCAGTCAATTGACGCCCGGCGTCAATCGGCGGGCATGGACACCGCGCGCGAGCGCCCCGGCCCGTCCATTAGGCTCGTACGCATGGCCGACGCACCGTACAAGCTGATCCTCCTCCGCCACGGCGAGAGCGAGTGGAACGCGAAGAACCTGTTCACCGGCTGGGTGGACGTCAATCTCAACGAGAAGGGCGAGAAGGAGGCGGTCCGCGGCGGTGAGCTGCTCAAGGACGCCGGCCTGCTCCCCGACGTCGTGCACACCTCGCTCCAGAAGCGCGCGATCCGCACCGCGCAGATGGCGCTCGAGGCCGCCGACCGTCACTGGATCCCGGTCCACCGCTCCTGGCGCCTGAACGAGCGCCACTACGGCGCCCTCCAGGGCAAGGACAAGGCCCAGACCCTCGCCGAGTTCGGCGAGGAGCAGTTCATGCTGTGGCGCCGCTCGTACGACACCCCGCCGCCGGCCCTCGAGGACGGTACGGAGTTCTCCCAGTCCGAGGACCCGCGCTACGCGTCGATCCCGCCGGAGCTGCGCCCGCGCACGGAGTGCCTCAAGGACGTCGTCGTCCGCATGCTGCCGTACTGGTACGACGCGATCGTGCCGGACCTGCTCGACGGCCACACCGTCCTGGTCGCCGCGCACGGCAACTCCCTGCGCGCCCTGGTCAAGCACCTGGACGGCATCTCCGACGCCGACATCGCGGGCCTGAACATCCCGACCGGCATCCCGCTCGCCTACGAGCTCGACGCCGAGTTCAAGCCCCTCAAGCCGGGCGGCACCTACCTCGACCCGGACGCGGCCGCGGCCGCCATCGAGGCCGTCAAGAACCAGGGCAAGAAGAAGTAGTCCCAGCCAAGGCAGGGGCGGACCGGCCGGAGTCGAACCGGCGTCCTCGCGGTTTTGGAGACCGCGCGCGACGACCTCTGCGCTACGGGCCGCCCCCCGCAGGCATCGTAAGGGCAGCTCACGTGAAGGGCCCCGGCCGAGGACGTCGGCCGGGGCCCTTCGCGTACGGTGCGCCGGGTCGGCGGGGTCAGCCGCCGCACTGGCAGGGGGCGCCGGACTGGCAGCCGCAGCCGCAGCCCGAGCCGCAGCCGCAGGCTGCGAGCAGCGGGAGGCGCAGCGGTTCCGGCCTCGGCGGCTGCTCCTGCTCCGGCGTGATGGGGACGGGGGAATCGGGCATGGTTCCTCCTCGCGGGCGGCGTACGGGACTTCGCACGACGGACCGCCCTCGCCTCATTCATGCCCAGCCACACCGGCGCGTCAACGGCGCATTGGGGCTCGCGCCCGTGCTCAGACGCCCTCGACCTGGGTCGGCGGCTGGAGCTCGTCCGCGTGCTCGCCCGTCACCAGGTAGACCACGCGCTTGGCCACCGACACCGCGTGGTCCGCGAAGCGCTCGTAGTACCGGCCCAGCAGCGTCACGTCCACGGCCGTCTCGATGCCGTGCTTCCAGCGGTCGTCCATCAGGTGCTGGAACAGCGTGCGGTGCAGCTGGTCCATCTCGTCGTCGTCCTGTTCCAGCTGGAGCGCCAGGTCGACGTCCTTGGTGATGATGACCTCGGCGGCCTTCGCCATCAGGCGCTGCGCCAGCTGCCCCATCTCCAGGATGGTGGCGTGCAGGTCCCGCGGCACGGCCGTGTCCGGGAAGCGCAGCCGCGCGAGCTTCGCCACGTGCTGGGCCAGGTCGCCGCTGCGCTCCAGGTCCGCGCTCATCCGCAGCGAGGTCACCACGATGCGCAGGTCGGTGGCGACCGGCTGCTGCCGGGCCAGCAGCGCGATCGCGCGGGCCTCCAGGTCGTGCTGGAGGTCGTCGACCTTCTGGTCAGCGGCGATGACACTCTCGGCGAGCTTCAGGTCGGCGTCGAGCATGGACGTCGTGGCCCGCCCGATCGCGGAACCGACCAGCCGGGCCATCTCGACCAGGCCCTCTCCGATCGAGTCCAGTTCCTCGTGGTACGCGTCACGCATGTCTGGTGTCCCTCTCTTGACCTACTGCACTACTGCCCGGGGGGCCCGGCCAGGGCGGCCGCTGGCCCCACGTTGACACGGTGAGGCGCAAACGCGTCCGACTCCGGCATCACAAATGAATCAACCCCGTACCCAGGGTGAACTCTGGGCGACGAGTGTTCGAGGTGGCACCCGAACGGCTGTGGAAGTGTCGTCACGCCTGCTTAACCTGGATGCATGGACGTGAACGCGGCGGTCGCCGCAGCTGCAGCGATCGCCGGTCTTTGCACCGGTGTGATCGCGATGCTGGCGTTCCGCTGGAGCGAGCGCGACCAGGCCCGCCCCACCCGGAGCTCCATGCGCCCCGACATCAACGCGGTGCTCCCACCCGGTGTGGACACCGTGCTCTCCGTACTGCGGTCCTCGGCCGTCGTACTCGACGAGGGCGACGCGGTGGTCAAGGCCAGCTCGGCGGCGTACGCCCTCGGACTGGTCCGAGGCGGCAAGCTCGCCGTCGAACCCATGCTCCACATGGCCCGCGACACCCGCCGCGACGGGGAGATACGGCAGGTCGAGCTGGACCTGCCCCGGCGCGGCACCGGCCGCGGGGAGGCCCTCGCCGTCTCGGCGCGCGTCGCCCCGCTCGGCTCCCGCCTGGTGCTCCTCCTGGTCGAGGACCTCACCGAGGCCCGCCGCATCGAAGCCGTACGCCGCGACTTCGTGGCCAACGTGTCCCACGAGCTGAAGACCCCGGTCGGAGCGATCTCCCTGCTCTCCGAGGCCGTCATGGACGCCTCGGACGACCCCGAGGCGGTCAGCCGCTTCGCCGGCCGCATGCAGATCGAGGCAACCCGCCTGATCAACCTCGTACAGGAACTCATCGACCTCTCCCGGGTACAGAACGACGACCCGCTGGAGGACGCCGAGCCCATCCGCGTGGACACCCTGGTAGCAGAGGCGATCGACCGCTGCCGCCACACGGCCTCCTCCAAACAGATCACCATGGCCGCCGGCGGCACCGCCGACCTGCGCGTCTGGGGCAACCGCGGACAGCTCGCGGCAGCCCTCGGAAATCTGGTCGAGAACGCCGTCAACTACAGCCCCGCCCGCACCCGCGTCGGCATAGCCGGGCGCAGGGTGGCGGCACCTGGGGGAGACTTGATCGAGATCGCCGTGACCGACCAGGGCATCGGCATCCCGGAAAAGGACCGCGAGCGCATCTTCGAGCGCTTCTACCGCGTGGACCCGGCCCGCTCCCGTGCGACGGGAGGAACGGGCCTCGGCCTTGCGATCGTGAAGCACGTGGCTGCCTCGCACGGCGGGGAGGTGTCGGTGTGGAGCTCGGAGGGCCAGGGCTCCACGTTCACGCTGCGACTCCCCGAAGCGGCCGCGCCGGCCCCGGCGACGACCCCCGCACCCGCCCCACCCCTGACTGACCCAGCAACAGCCATCCCTGCCCCGGAGGTCCTTCCGTGACCCGAGTGCTCGTCGTCGAGGATGAGGAATCATTCAGCGACGCCCTGTCCTACATGCTCCGCAAGGAGGGCTTCGAAGTCGCCATCGCCGCGACGGGGCCCGACGGACTGGACGAGTTCGAGCGCAACGGCGCCGACCTCGTCCTCCTCGACCTGATGCTCCCCGGCCTGCCCGGCACGGAGGTCTGCCGGCAGCTGCGCGGCCGCTCCAACGTCCCCGTGATCATGGTGACGGCCAAGGACAGCGAGATCGACAAGGTCGTCGGGCTGGAGATAGGAGCCGATGACTACGTCACCAAGCCCTTCTCCTCGCGGGAGCTGGTCGCCCGCATCCGCGCGGTCCTGCGCCGCCGCGGCGAACCGGAAGAGGTCACCCCGGCGGCCCTCGAGGCGGGCCCCGTACGGATGGACGTCGACCGCCACGTGGTCACCGTCGCCGGCGGGAAGGTGGACCTCCCGCTGAAGGAGTTCGACCTGCTCGAGATGCTGCTGCGCAACGCGGGCCGCGTACTGACCCGCATGCAGCTGATCGACCGGGTCTGGGGCGCCGACTACGTCGGTGACACCAAGACCCTGGACGTCCACGTCAAGCGCCTGCGCGCGAAGATCGAACCGGACCCGGGCGCGCCGCGCTACCTCGTCACGGTGCGCGGTCTCGGCTACAAGTTCGAGCCGTAAACCGAGCGTCACGCGGGACAGCTCCACGCAGTACGGGAAGGGCCCCCAGCCGCCGATGCGGATGGGGGCCCTTCCCGTATGCGTACGTGTACGGCGCTACGCCGTCATCCGGGTCAGTGGCCCGCGCTGTGCGAGGCGGAACCCGACGGCGTGCCGGCGGCGCCCGAGGGGGATCCGGACGGGCTGCCCGAGGCCGCACCGGTGGCCGCGCCCGACGGGGTGCCGGACGGGCTGCCGGAGGGGGCGCCGGACGGGGTGGAGCCGGCGGCCGGGGTGGCGGCCGGGGGCGCGGTCGGGCCGAACGGCGCCCACGCGCCGGTGTTCGGGACCACGAAGGCCTCCAGCTCGATGCCGCCCGTGCTGCTCAGCTGGAAGAGGACCTTCTGTACCTCGCCGTCCCTGACGGTCGCGGCACCGTTCTCGATCACGGCGGAGGCGTTGCCCTTGCCGCCGATCACCACGTAGCCGAGGGCCGGCACGGTGACCTTGCCGGAGCCTTCGGCGGGCTTCAGCGCGACCTTGCCCTGGCCACCCGGGAGGGTGATGCCGTCAAGGGTCTCTGCCTTGGTGCCGTTGTTGAAGAGCGTCGCCGAGACGACTGCTGCGCCCTTCTCGCCCTTCTGGCCCTGGGTGATCACCAGTGCGTTCTGGACCTCGATCTCGCCCTTGGAGGCGGCGGCGTTGTCCGGCTTGATCTGGAGGGTCTGCGCGTCTTTGCCCGCACCGCATGCGGCCAGCGAGGCGATCGAGAACACGACGGCGGTGGCGGCGAGGGCGCCGCGTCGAAGGCTGCGGCTCACGGCGGCGGCATCTCCTTGACGTACGGAACGGGAGGGTGGGCTCCCTTGGGACGGCCGAGGTAAAGCCGCTCTAAGGGTGTGTCAGCGCGCTTAGGTTACCGAGCCGCCGCCCTGCCCCCGCACCCGACCCTCCGCAGCGCGGCGGCCACCCTGCCGGGGGTCTGCGCCCACTTCCGCGATCTTGCATTCCGCGTGCCGTTCACCGTGCCGTTCACATGCCGATCACGGTGTCGTTCACCCTGGCGTTCACACGCCGATCACATGACACCCGCATATCGAGCCACGGACGCCCGGTGATCAATTCCCGGATTCCCGTGAACGCCGCCGCGTGATCAATTCGGGATTGGGCCTGAACCGCCCCGCACTGGCGGCCGCCAGTCGAACGGAGTAGTTCGGTTTTGCGACTCCGAAACCGGCAAATCGGGACGTACGTCACACTGACGGGGGTGTCGAGCGGGTGTAGCGTGGCCCTTTCGCCCGGTCCGCACAGCGCCCCCGACCTGCGAATACCCCCTTCCGGAAGCCCTTCGCAGCACGTTCCTGTCGCTGTTGTCAAGCCCCGAGATGTGCCCTGACCTGCGAAAACGCCATTCATAACAGTCAGTTCTCGTGTTACCCTGGATAGCCACGGAAGGGGTACCTGTCACATGACGTTCAAGGTTGGCGACACCGTGGTCTATCCCCATCACGGGGCCGCGCTGATCGAGGCCATTGAGACTCGTCAGATCAAAGGCGTGGACAAGACCTACTTGGTGCTCAAGGTCGCCCAGGGCGACCTGACGGTTCGTGTGCCTGCGGACAATGCGGAGTTCGTCGGCGTTCGCGACGTAGTCGGCCAGGACGGGCTGGACCGGGTCTTCGAGGTGCTGCGCGCACCGTATGCAGAAGAGCCGACGAACTGGTCCCGGCGCTACAAGGCAAATCTGGAGAAGCTCGCTTCTGGCGATGTCATCAAGGTCGCCGAAGTCGTGCGTGACCTGTGGCGTCGTGAGCGTGAGCGCGGGCTTTCCGCGGGTGAGAAGCGCATGCTCGCGAAGGCGCGCCAGATTCTGGTGAGCGAACTCGCGCTCGCCGAGAACACGAACGAGGACAAGGCCGAGGCCCTCCTCGACGAGGTTCTCGCGTCCTGACGCGAGGCCCCGTTCAGCAAACAGTGTTCATCAGAACAATGTGTACACAGTTGTGCCGCGGTGCCCGATGACGAGGCCCCTCCTCCACGAGGGGCCTGTTGCCGGGCGCTGCGGCATGTCTGTACCCATACCTTTTGATCCACCTCACTGGTGTGCCGGGTCCGGGCAGCCTGCTCGACCGGTCGTCCACGGAAGGGGCGAGGGCGTCGCACCCGGCACCCTCCAGGCCATACCCATGTCGGCCGAAGTCACAAACCTGGCTCGGAGCTACTGATGTCTGACGAAACGCGCCCCCACCGCACCGCCGCGGTGATCCCGGCCGCCGGCCGCGGGGTACGCCTCGGCCCCGGCGCCCCCAAGGCCCTGCGGGCCATCGGCGGAACGCCGATGCTCATCCACGCCGTCCGCGCCATGGCCCGCTCCCGCGCGGTCTCCCTCGTGGTCGTCGTCGCCCCGCCCGACGGCGCCGACGCGGTACGCCTCCTCCTGAACGAGCACGCGCTGCCCGACCGCACCGACATCGTGGTCGTGCCCGGCGGCGAGACCCGCCAGCAGTCCGTACGCGCCGGCCTCGACGCGCTCCCGCAGGACGTCACCTCCGTACTCATCCACGACGCGGCCCGCCCGCTGGTCCCCGTCGACACCGTGGACTCCGTCGTCGAAGCCGTACGCGCCGGAGCCCCCGCCGTGGTGCCCGCCCTGCCCCTGGCCGACACCGTCAAGGAGGTCGAGCCCGGCAAGCCCGGCGAGCCCGAGCCCGTCGTCTCGACCCCCGAGCGGGCCCGGCTGCGCGCCGTACAGACCCCGCAGGGCTTCGACCGCGCCACCCTCGTACGCGCGCACGAGGAGATCGCCGTGGCCGGCGAGGGCGCCACCGACGACGCCGGCATGGTGGAGCGCCTCGGCGTCACCGTCGTCGTCGTCCCCGGCCACGAAGAGGCCTTCAAGGTCACCCGCCCGCTCGACCTGGTCCTCGCCGAGGCCGTACTCGCCCGCAGGAGGGCCACCGATGCCTACTAGCCCCGACGCCCCGCTGATCCCGCTCGTCGGCATCGGCACCGACGTGCACGCCTTCGAGACCGGCCGCGAGCTGTGGTGCGCCGGACTGCTGTGGGAGGGCGAGGACGGCCTCGCCGGACACTCCGACGGCGACGTCGCCGCGCACGCCGCCTGCGACGCGCTGTTCTCCGCCGCCGGCGCCGGCGACCTCGGCGCGCACTTCGGCACCTCCCGCCCCGAGTGGTCCGGAGCCGCGGGCGTCACCCTCCTGGCGGAGGCCGCCCGCATCGTCCGCGCCGAGGGCTTCGAGATCGGCAACATCGCCATCCAGGTGATCGGCGTACGCCCGAAGATCGGCAAGCGGCGCGAAGAGGCGCAGAAGGCGCTCGCCGCCGCCGCGGGCGCCCCCGTCTCCGTATCCGGCACCACCACCGACGGACTGGGCCTCACCGGCCGCGCCGAAGGGCTCGCCGCCATCGCGACAGCCCTCGTGTACCGGACGAATCCCGCGTAGTGCGACGTACGAAGACACTTCTTCCACAACAAAGAGGCCCCCGGGTCCCCAAAGGGTCGCGGGGCACTGCTACAGGCGCACTACCCTGGATGCCGTGACTATTCGCCTGTACGACACCAGCGCCCGGCAGATCCGTGACTTCACCCCGCTCACCGCGGGCTGTGTCTCGATCTACCTCTGTGGCGCCACGGTGCAGGCGGCCCCGCACATCGGGCACATCCGGTCGGGCCTCAACTTCGACATGATGCGCCGCTGGTTCGAGTACCGGGGCTACGAGGTCACCTTCATCCGCAACGTCACGGACATCGACGACAAGATCATCGCGAAGTCCGCCGAACAGCGCCGCCCCTGGTGGTCCATCGGCTACGAGAACGAGCGTGCCTTCAACGACGGCTACGCCGCCCTCGGCTGCCTCCCGCCCACCTACGAGCCCCGCGCCACCGGCCACGTCACCGAGATGGTCGAGATGATGCGCGGCCTCATCGAGCGCGGCCACGCCTACGAGTCCGAGGGCAACGTCTACTTCGACGTGAAGTCCTACCCCGGCTACCTCGCGCTGTCCCGCCAGGAACTCGACAACATCCGCCAGCCGGAGAGCACCGGCGAGACCGGCAAGCGCGACGCCCGCGACTTCGCCATGTGGAAGTCCGTCAAGCCCGGCGAGCCCTCTTGGGAGACCCCGTGGGGCCGCGGCCGCCCCGGCTGGCACCTGGAATGCTCCGCCATGGCGCACAAGTACCTCGGCGAGGCCTTCGACATCCACGGCGGCGGCCTGGACCTGATCTTCCCGCACCACGAGAACGAGATCGCCCAGGCCAAGGCCTTCGGGGACGAGTTCGCGAGCTACTGGGTCCACAACGCCTGGGTCACCATGTCCGGCGAGAAGATGTCCAAGTCCCTCGGGAACTCGGTCCTCGTCTCCGAGATGGTCAAGCAGTGGCGCCCGATCGTCCTGCGCTACTACCTCGGCACCCCGCACTACCGGTCGATGATCGAGTACAGCGAGGAGGCCCTGCGCGAGGCCGAGTCCGCCTTCGCGCGGATCGAGGGCTTCTACCAGCGCGTCATCGAGAAGGCCGGCAAGCCCGTCGAGCCCGCCGCCGAGGTCCCGCCCGCCTTCGCCGAGGCCATGGACGACGACCTCGGGGTCCCGCAGGCGCTCGCCATCGTCCACACCACCGTCCGCCAGGGCAACAGCGCACTCGCCGCCGACGACAAGGACGCGGCCATCGCGCGCCTGTCGGAGGTGCGGGCCATGCTGGGCGTCCTCGGCCTGGACCCGCTCGACCCGCACTGGGCCGGCGAGGCGGACCGCGGCGAGGACCTGCACGGCGCCGTCGACACGCTCGTACGCCTCGTCCTTGAACAGCGCGAGTCCGCCCGGGCCCGCAAGGACTGGGCCACGGCCGACGCCATCCGCGACCAGCTCCAGCAGTCCGGACTGGTCATCGAGGACAGTCCGACGGGTCCGCGCTGGACGCTCGGCCCCCGCTGAGCCCAGGCAGCTGAGCTTGGTGTGCTGCCCGGCGTTCCGGGCGGCACACTCTTCATACGTACATACCGCAGCATCAACGAAAACAGGTAGAAGTCATGGCCGGGAACAGCCAGCGCAGGAACCGCCGTACGTCCAACAAGAAGGGCGCGACGGTCGGCAGCGGTGGCCAGCGGCGCAAGGGCCTGGAAGGCAAGGGCCCCACGCCCAAGGCCGAGGACCGCAAGAAGCACAAGGCGAACCGCATCAGCAACGCCATGGCCCGGCAGGCCGCCAAGCGCCGCCCCGCCCCCCGCCGCGGCGGCGCCAAGGGCACCAGCGAGATGGTCGTCGGCCGCAACCCGGTCTTCGAGGCGCTGCGCGACGGAGTTCCCGCCACCACCCTCTACGTCCAGCAGTTCATCGACAACGACGAGCGCGTCCGCGACGCCCTCAAGCTCGCTGCCGACCGCGGCAACATCAACCTGATGGAAGCCCCGCGCCCCGAGCTCGACCGCATGACCAACGGGCTCAACCACCAGGGCCTCGTCCTCCAGGTCCCGCCGTACGAGTACGCGCACCCCGAGGACCTCACCGCCGCCGCCTACGACGACGGGGACGACCCCCTCATCGTCGCCCTCGACGGCGTCACCGACCCGCGCAACCTCGGCGCGATCGTCCGCTCCGTCTCCGCCTTCGGCGGCCACGGCGTGGTCATCCCCGAGCGCCGCGCCGCCGGCATGACCGCCGGCGCCTGGAAGACCTCGGCCGGCACCGCCGCCCGCACCCCGGTCTCCCGCGTCACCAACCTCACCCGCGCCCTCCAGGACTACAAGAAGGCCGGCATCACCATCGTCGGCCTCGCAGCCGAGGGCGAGCACAGCGTCAACGACCTGGACGCGCTCGGCGGCCCCGTCGTCATCGTCGTCGGCTCCGAGGGCAAGGGCCTCGGCCGGCTCGTCGGCGAGAACTGCGACTACCTCGTCCGCATCCCGATGCCCGGCGGCGCCGAGTCCCTCAACGCCGGTGTCGCCGCCGGCGTCGTGCTCTACGAGGCCGCCCGCCGCCGCGCGGACCGCGGCCGCGCCTGATCCATCCGCCTCATCCGCTTGATCCGCTTGATCCACTTGGCTCACGGAAAGTGACACGTGAGGCTGTCACCCCGCCCGTTTCGGGCGGGGTGGCTTGATCTTGACGGGTCTCGGACAGATCCCTGATGTCAAGGCAGTGTCCTAAACACTGATCACTCGGTTAGATGAGTGTGGACACCAGAACGTCAGGGTTCGACGACCAGCCCGCGCTGAGCATGGTCAAGGTGCCGTGCGACCCCGCACAGGTCATCGTCAACCACGCCAGCTTCCGCGTGCGGCTCGCACCGAGCCCGAGCGCGCGTTCCAAGCCCGCGAACGCCCCCGGCCGCGCCCCCGTCCTCGGCGGCGCCGTGGCCGCCGCGGCCGGAGTCACCCGCCGCAGAGCCCCCGTCGTCTGGAGCGGCAAGGCCGCCCCCGGCGACGGAGCGGCCATGGGCGGACTCCTCCAAGCCGTACGCGAGGCCGGCCGCGGCATCGACGAGTACGACGGCGGCGCCACCCAGGTCATCCCGCGCATCGACCTGGCCCACGACCTCGCCGACAACACCCTCACCACCCCCACCGTCATCGGCCAGCGCACCTACGGGGACCCCGACGAGACCCGCCCCCTGGCCGCCGTACGGGACCTCCCGTACGAGCCGGCCTACGGCAGCGGGTCACCCGACCCCGGCGCCGACACCCGGCGCGCCGGCACCGACACCCGCGGACAGGCCTCCTACTACCCCGGCCGCCGGATGAACCTCGGCGTCGTACTCCTCCCGCTGCGCGTCTTCCTCGGCTTCATCTCCATCTACGCCGGCATGGGCAAACTGTGCGACCCCGTCTACTTCGACGGCGGCGAACGCGGCTCCATGGTCACCTGGCTGCACACCCTCCACCCCTGGGCACTCGCCGAACCACTGCGCGACTTCGCCCTCGCCCACCCCGTCGGCGCCGGCCTCAGCGTGGCCTTCCTCCAGGTCATCGTCGGAGTCCTGACCGTCTTCGGCCTCTGGCAGCGGTTCGCCGCCTGCTTCGGAGCACTGCTCTCCGCCGCGCTCCTGATGACCGTCAGCTGGAAGACCGTCCCCGCCTACGACGCGCCCGACATCATCTACCTCGCCGCCTGGAGCCCGCTGATCATCGCCGGCGCCCCCGTCTACTCCCTCGACGGACGCCTCGCCGGCGAAGCCTGGCGCACCCTCGGACCCCGCTCCGAGATCTGGCGACTGCGCCGGCGCGTACTGCGCCGCGGAGCCGTCATGGCCAGCGTCATCTGCGGACTCACCCTGCTCATCGGCTCCCTCCTCGGCGGCGCCGTCCGCTCCACCACCGTCGTCACCGTCCCCGGCCCCGGACAAGCCCCCAGCAACTACCTCCCCGGCCGCCCCCTCCCCAAGGAACCGGCCAGGCAGCAGCAGCCCACCCAGCAGCCGTCCAAGCCCGCACAGCCCTCCGCCAGCGCCTCCGAGCCCGCCGCCAAGTCCGGCAAGGGCGCATCCGGCGGCCCCGCCCGCGAAACCGCCGGCACCCGCTCCGAATCGCCCACCGCCACCAAGGGCACCACCAGCAGGCAGACCCCCCGCAGCACCCCGCGGCAGTCCGCCCCCCAGAAGCCGCCGACCTCCTCCGGCAGCAGCACCTCCGGCACCACCACCCCGGCCAAGCAGCCCGGCCTGGTCGGAGGCCTCCTCGGCTGAACCCGGCCGACCGGCATCCAGAACACCAGGGGCCCGGCGCGCGCGAGCGTGCCGGGCCCCTCCGCGCGCCCCGAGCACACGAAGCATCGTAAATCCGTCCGAAAAGGCTCAGGAGCCCGTCTGCGCCGCCAACTCCCGTGCCGCCTCGGTCAGGTCCTTCGCCGTGTCGATCGCCCGCCAGTAGGCCCCCTGCGGCAGCGGAAAGCCCGCCAGCCGCCGCTCCCGCGCCAACCGCGGGAACGTCGTCCGCTCGTGATCCCCCAAATCCGGCAGCAGCGCCACGAATTCGGGCCCGAAGACATACACGCCCGCATTGACCGGATACGGCGACGGCGGAGCCTCGATGAAGTCCAGCACCTGCCCGAACTCGTTCGTCTCCACCACCCCCCACGGAATCCGCGGACGGGCCAGCGCCAGCGTCGCCACCGCACCGCGCTCCGTATGGAACGCAGCCATCTCCCGCAGCGAGAACCGCGTCCAGATGTCGCCGTTCGTCGCGTACCAGGACCCCGTCGGGTCCGGGAGATGACGCGCCGCGTACTTCAGACCGCCACCCCGCCCCAGCGGCTCCTCCTCCACCACCGTCGTCACCCGCAGCGGCAACTCCGCCTCCGCCAGCCACTCCTGAAGCACCCCGGCCAGATGCCCGCACGACACCACGACGTCCGTGACCCCCTCCGACGCCAGCCACGCCAGCTGATGCCCGATGATCGGCACCCCCGTCCCCGGAATCTCCACCATCGGCTTCGGACGGTCATCCGTATACGGCCGCAGCCGCGAACCCTGACCGCCCGCCAGGACAACGGCCTGGGTGGGGGCGGAAGAGAACGCGGCTGCGGGAGGCGGAGAGGAAGGGGCGGATCGGGAAGTGTCGGTCATGCAGGCCAGGGTAGGGACGCGACGCGCCTCAGCCCATGGAGGCGACACCGGACGCGTACGAGGTGTCGCACACCGGCCGGGCGAAGGACTGGGCCTTCGTCGGACCGTAGGCGTCCACCGCCGCCCGGCCCAGCGCCCGGGCGATCCCCACGCAGTGCGCGGCCAACGACGGCCGCTTGTCCACCTCCTGCTGGAGGTGCGTGAGGACATCACCCGGCTCCTTGCCCTGCTGGATCTCGCCGACGAGCGTGTCGCGCAGCACGTCGTGCGCCGCGGGCCGCGGCTTGGCGGGGACGGAGACGTCCTCGGCGGAGGCGGTCAGGACCTGGGACGAAGAAGTGTCCGCCCAGGGGACCATGGTGACCGCGAGGGTCCCGGACAGGACCAGGACGACGGGCAGGACCAGGGCGAGGGAACGGCCGATACGGCGGGCAGTGTGGGTCACGAGGGCGAGAGTAGCGCTCGGTGAAGATTTGGCGACATTTAGTCACCCTGTCGGGGGATGGTTCGACGTGGCTTTTCGAATTATGGGTTGACGGGTTGGGCCTGAATGGCCCGGTCTGCCAGGGTTCCTGCGCGGCAGCCCGACACGGAGAAGGGGCGCCCCCGACGGGGACGCCCCTCCAACACCCTGCCGCAGCCGACTAGTCGGAGAGACGCTCACCCGAAGAAGTCGAGAACACGTGGATCTCGCCGCCCCGCGGCACCACGTGCAGGCTCGAACCCTTCTCCGGCACCTGGCGGCCGTTCACACGGACCACGAGGTCCTGCGAACCCTCGGCCGACGTGGCCGACCCGTACACGTAACCGTCGGCACCCAGCTCCTCGACCACGTTCACGACGATCGTCAGACCGCCGCTCTCCGCGATGTCGAAGTGCTCCGGACGCACGCCCACCGTGACGGTACGGTCGCCCGCGTCGGCGGCGGCCGACAGCGCCTCACGCGACACCGGGACCACACTGTCGCCGAACTTCACACCGCCGTCGGTGATCGGGACCTCGACCAGGTTCATGGCCGGCGAACCGATGAAGCCCGCCACGAACAGGTTCGCCGGACGGTCGTACATGTTGCGCGGGGTGTCGACCTGCTGAAGCAGCCCGTCCTTCAGGACCGCCACCCGGTCGCCCATGGTCATGGCCTCGACCTGGTCGTGCGTGACGTAGACGGTGGTGATGCCCAGATCGCGCTGGAGCGCCGCGATCTGCGTACGGGTGGACACGCGGAGCTTGGCGTCGAGGTTCGACAGCGGCTCGTCCATGAGGAACACCTGCGGCTTGCGCACGATGGCACGGCCCATCGCCACCCGCTGGCGCTGACCACCGGAGAGCGCCTTCGGCTTGCGGTCGAGGTACTGGGTCAGGTCCAGCATCTTCGCCGCGTCCTCCACCTTCTTGCGGATGGTGGCCTTGTCCTCACCGGCGATCTTGAGCGCGAAGCCCATGTTGTCGGCGACGGACATGTGCGGGTACAGCGCGTAGTTCTGGAACACCATCGCGATGTCCCGGTCCTTGGGCGGCAGGTGCGTGACGTCGCGGTCACCGATGCGGATGGAACCGCCGTTGACGTCCTCCAGACCGGCGAGCATGCGCAGCGAGGTGGACTTGCCGCAGCCGGACGGACCGACGAGGACGAGGAACTCGCCGTCCTCGATCTCCAGCTCCAGCTGGTCGACGGCGGGCTTGTCCCCGCCGGGGTACAGACGGGTCGCCTTGTCGAAAGTGACAGAAGCCATGGTGATGAATCCCTTCTACCGGCAGGAACGTGCCGGACGATCCGAGTGGAAGGTCTAGTCCAGAAATCGAACTCCGCCCGACGCTACCCGCCGGCCCGCCTCCTGTCAGCACCCGCATCGACGTGACTTCGAACTCTGTGCGATCCGTCGGACCCTGCCGCCTGACGTCCGTCGGCAGAGCACCGCGCTTTTGACCTGCGGCCGGCAGAGCGACAGGCTTTTGACCTTGGCTCTGTTGCGCCTCACCACCCTCACGAGCAGTGGTTCCTGCTTCGACGCCCGTTGCCGGCCCGGCATGACCCTGGGGGTCGCACCTGGCCGGTCTTACGCGGGCTCCACAGGCATTGCGGCCGACGGCCCGTCGGTCCGTACTGCGGTTGGCTACGCGGCCGGTACGAGATCCACCAGCTCCGAAGCCCTGATCACACTCGGCGGCACCCGACCCGGCGGCAGCCCGGCGGCCACGGTCCAGTACAGCCGCATCCCCTCGTCCCGGAGGTTCACCGCCGCGTTCTCGTCGCGGTCGTGCACCGTCCCGCACTCCGCGCAGGTCCACTCGCGGATCGAGACGTCGAGCCGCGGGCCCTTCGTATGGCAGGCCGAGCAGCGCCGGGTCGACGGGAAGAACCGGTCCACGATCACCAGAGTCCGCCCGTACCACGCGCACTTGTAGCGGAGCTGGCGCAGCAGCTCACCCCACGCCGCGTCCAGGATGGACCGGTTCAGCGCCGCCTTGCGCCGGCGGCCCTTCCCCGTCGCCGCACGCAGGAGGTTGGCGATCGGCAGGTCTTCCACCACGAGCACTTGGTTCTCGCGCACGAGGCGGGTCGTGAACCGGTCCAGCAGATCACGACGGACATCACCGATCGAGGCGTACAGGCGGGCGATACGCTCCCGCACCTTCCCCCGGTTCTTCGAGCCCTTCCGTTTCCTGTGCAGATCGCGCTGCAAGGAGGCGAGCTGTTTCTCGTATTTCTTCAGCAGCCGCGGATGCGGCAGCTTCTCCCCGTCGTCGAGCGTCACCAGCGTCGCGAGTCCGAGGTCCAGGCCCACTGCCTTCGGCTCGCGGCTGCCGGAGAGGAACGCCTCGGGGAGCGGCGCGATCACTTCCTCCACCAGTACGGAGAGGAAGAACCGGCCGGCGCGGTCCCGGGTCACCGTCAGCTTCACCGGCAACTGCCCCGGTGGAAGCGCACGCGACCAGCACACATCCAGCGGCGTGCTCTGCTTGGCGAGGGTGACCGAGGCCGTACCCGGACGTTCGGCGTTCTCGACCCACCGGAAGCCGGTGCGGACGTACGTCGCCGAGTCGCGGGAGCGGTGCTTCGACTTCCGCTGCGGGTACTTCGCCGATCCCTTGAAGAATTTGGAGAACGCGGAGTCGAGGTGCCGTAACGACTGCTGGAGGACCGTGGAAGAGGCTTCCCCCAGCCAGGCCGTCTCCGGTATCCGCTTCCATCCGGTCAGGGCCCGGCAGGTCTCGGCGAAGCCCAGCGATACCCGGTGTTCCTCCCAGGCCTTCACCCGGAGGGCGAGGCCTTCGTTGTAGACCCAGCGGCAGGCGCCGAAGGTCTGGGTGAGCTGGGCGGCCTGGTCGGCGGTCGGATAGAAGCGGAAACGGTAGACGCGCTGCTGCGTGCCCGGCGCTCTGACCAGGCTCTTCAGTGGCGTGGCCGTACGGCCCTGGTGTTTGGTCCGGTCGCCCACTCCGAGGTGTTCGCGCTTGACCCGCCGGGCTTCCTCCCCCGTGACACGGTCCCCCATCGCCCCTCCCGCGATCTGATCTTCAGAACGGCACACCAGTCCGTACAGCGAACGTGTGCGTGGGTGGTTACGGGCGGCTCCAATGTGATGGCTTGGGGAATCGGCCGCTGTGTAGAGTGATGGCGGCTCCACGCGCGGTGGGATTGCGGGTGGGTTTTGTGCCGCCTTAGCTCAGTTGGTAGAGCGGGGCCCTTGTAATGCTCAGGTCATCGGTTCGATTCCGATAGGCGGCTCGAGAAGGCCAGGTCACACCAAGTGTGACCTGGCCTTTTGCGTTCGTCAGAGCCAGCCCAGGCGGACGGCTTCCATGCCGGCCTGGAAGCGGCTCTGGGCGTTGAGGCGCTTGAGGAGGGCCGCGCACTTCCTGACCGGATCCGGCGGCCGGGACCTGTGGTTCGAGGCGTTGTGCAAGGACCTGGCCCTGTGCGCGACGGAGTCCGTCCTCGATCGCATCGCGTGAACGCGGCGCGCGGAAGGCCCCGGGTGATCACCCGGGGCCTTCCGGCGTACTGATCAGTGGCGGCCCGAGATGCGGTCGGCCAGCCGGGCCAGCGGGGTCGTCGTCGGGGTGTGGCTGGCCGTTTCCTGGCGGTCCGCCCGACGGTAGGCGGCGTAGAGGGCCTGGACGCCGAGCCAGCGGAAGGGTTCCGGCTCCCAGCGGCGCACGCGGTGGTTGACCCAGGGCAGGGCGGTCAGTTCCGTGGTCTCGCCGAGGACCAGGTCGCGCAGGGTGCGGCCGGCGAGGTTGGCGGTGGCGACGCCGGAGCCGACGTAGCCGCCCGCCCAGCCGAGGCCGGTGCCGGCGTCCAGGGTGACGGTGGCGCACCAGTCGCGCGGGACGCCGAGGACACCCGACCAGGCGTGGGTGATCTCCGTACCGGTGAGGACCGGGAAGAAGGAGAAGAGCAGCTCGCGCAGGGAGTCGATGGTGGCCGGCTGGGTGCGCCCGTCGTTGTCCGTGCGCGAGCCGAAGCGGTACGGCACCCCGCGGCCGCCGATCGCGATGCGGCCGTCGGCGGTGCGCTGGGCGTACATGTAGGCGTGGGCCATGTCCCCCAGGAGCGTCGAGTCCGACCAGGACAGCTGCTGCCACGTGGACTCCGGGATCGGGGCCGTCACGATCATCGAGGAGTTCATCGGGAGCCACGAGCGCTTCTGGCCCTTGAGGGCGGCGGTGAAGCCCTCCGTGCAGCGCAGTACGTACGGGGCGCGGATGGTGCCGTAGGGGGTGACGGCCTTGCGCGGGGCGATCTCCGTGACGGGGGTGGACTCGTGGATCACCACGCCCAGCCGTTCGCAGGCCGCGGCCAGGCCCCTGGCCAGCTTCAGGGGGTGGATGCGGGCGCCGTGCGGGGTCCAGCTCGAGCCGACGGCGTCGGCGATGTCGATGCGGGCGCGGGTGGCGGTGGCGTCGTGCAGCTCGCGGTCGGTTTCGCCGAAGGCGAGTTCGGCGGCGTGGAAGGCCTTGAGGCGGGTGAGCTGGGCGGGGGTGCGGGCGACTTCGAGGACGCCGCCGCGGTGGATGTCGGCGTCGATCCCTTCCTTGGCCGCCACGTCGATGACCTCGGTGACCGTGTCGTTCATGGCCTGCTGGAGGCGCTGGGCGGCCTGGTGGCCGTGGAGCGCGGCGTAGCGGTCGCGGCCGGCGATGCCGTTGTAGAGCCAGCCGCCGTTGCGGCCGGAGGCTCCGTACCCGCAGAACTTCTGCTCCAGGACGGTCACGCGCAGGTCGGGGGCGGACGCCTTCAGGTAGTAGGCGGTCCACAGGCCCGTGTAGCCGCCGCCCACGATGACGACATCGGCCGTGGCGTCGGCGGTGAGGGGTGGGCGCGGTGGGGTGGTGGGGGCGGTGCGGTCGGTCGCGTACCAGAAGGAGATGCCGCCGTTGATCGTCATGGGGGAGTTGGTACACCTGGTTCCGGCGGCGCGTCCATGGACTGGTTGTCGTGCTTCGGGGGGTGATTCCAGGCCGGATGGCCGATGTGGGGACGGCGGCGGCGTCGTAGGGTCGGGCCGTGATGGACATCTCGGAGATTCCGGACGGTCTGGTCCGGGCGCAGATCAGGTGGAACGGCGAGGCGGGCCGGGAGTTCATCGCCGGGCTGCCGGCGCGGGCGGCCCGGTTCCTGGAGCGGTGGGAGCTGCGGCGTACGGGGCCGGTGATGCACGGGGTGACGGCGCTGGTGCTGCCGGTGGTGCGGGCCGACGGGAGTGCGGCGGCGCTGAAGCTCCAGCGGGTGGACGAGGAGAGCGCCGGGGAGCCGGTCGCGCTGCGCGCGTGGGGCGGGGAGGGCGCCGTGCGGCTGCTGGAGCACGACGCGGAGACGGGCACGCTGCTGCTGGAACGGCTGGACGAGGGGCGGCACTTGTCGGCGCTCGCGGAGCGGGATTCGCGCCGGGCGGTCCAGGTGGTCGCGGAGCTGCTGGCGCGGCTGACGGCGGTCCCGGCGCCGGCGGGGCTGCGCGGGCTCGGGGAGATGGCCGCCGGGATGCTGGACGACCTGCCGCAGGCGCTGGGTCGGCTGGCGGACGGGCGGGAGCGGCGGCTGCTCGGGCAGTGCGCGGCGGCGTTGGCGGAGGTCGCGGGGGAGCCGGGCGACCGGTTGCTGCACTGGGACCTGCACTACGACAACGTGCTGGCGGGGCGCCGGGAGCCGTGGCTGGCGATCGACCCGAAGCCGCTGTCGGGCGATCCGGGGTTCGAGCTGCTGCCGGCGATCGTGAACAACTTCCGTGTGCAGGAGGTGCGGTGGCGCTTCGACCTGCTGACGGAGGTGACGGGACTGGACCGGGACCGGGCGCGGGCGTGGACGCTGGGGCGGGTGGTGCAGAACTGTCTGTGGGACGTGGAGGAGGGGGAGGAGCGGCTGGGGGCGGAGCAGGTGGCGGTGGCGGAGGAACTGCTGGGCTCGCGCAGGACGCCCGTTTAGGGTGCGGGGCATGATCCGGAATGCTGAAGTCACCGATGTTCCCGTCATCCAGGCGATGATCCGCGAGCTCGCGGAGTACGAGAAGGTGCCGCACGAGGCGCGCGCGACCGAGGAGCAGCTGCGGGAGGCGCTGTTCGGGGAGCGGCCGGCGGCGTTCGCGCACATCGCGGAATCGGCGCAGGGCGAGGTCGTCGGCTTCTCGGTGTGGTTCCTCAACTTCTCGACGTGGCGTGGGGTGCACGGCATCTATCTGGAGGACTTGTACGTCCGCCCGGGTGCCCGTGGCGGCGGCTACGGCAAGGCCCTGCTGCGGGAGCTGGCGCGGATCTGTGTGGAGCGCGGCTACGGGCGGCTGGAGTGGTCGGTCCTGGACTGGAACACGCCGTCGATCGAGTTCTACGAATCCCTGGGCGCGCGCCCGCAGGACGAGTGGTCGGTCTACCGCTTGACGGACGGGGCATTGGCGGAGCTGGGGCGTTAGGGCGGCCGGTGGCGGCTTCGGCGATGCGCGGCGTTGTCAGTGGGCTGGGCCACGATGGGGTGATGGCGCGCAAAGGGCAGCAGGAGACGGTGAAGGCGGCGCGGCGGCCGGAGGTACGGCTGCCGGAGCTGTCGGTGTGGGAAGCGGGTGAGCTGGAACCGGACGGGGACTACGACGGGCTGGAGTTCGCGGACCTGGACCTGACGGGGCAGGAGGGGGTCGGGGCGCAGTTCATGGACTGCGCGGTGCGGCGGTGCGTGCTGGACGAGGCGGGGCTGCGCAAGGCGCGGTTCCTGGACTCGGTGCTGGAGGGGGTCCGGGGCGTGGGGACGGACCTGGCGGGGGCTTCGCTGCGGGACGTGGAGCTGGTGGACGCCCGGCTGGGCGGGGTGCAGCTGCACGGGGCGGTGCTGGAGCGGGTCCTCGTACGCGGCGGCAAGATCGACTACCTGAACCTGCGGCAGGCGCGGCTCAAGGACGTGGTCTTCGAGGGGTGCGTGCTGGTGGAGCCGGACTTCGGGGACGCCGTGCTGGAGCGGGTGGAGTTCCGGGACTGCGCGCTGCGGGGAGTGGACTTCGGCGGGGCGCGGATGACGGATGTGGATCTGCGCGCCGCGGGCGTACTGGAGATCGCACGCGGGCTGGACGCGCTGGCCGGGGCGGTGATCAGCCCGGTGCAGCTGTTCGACCTGGCGCCGGCGCTGGCGGCGCAGCTGGGGGTACGGGTGGTGGCCTGAGGCCACCCGCGGAAGGAGAAGGCCCCTAGGCGGGGACCCGGGGGAAGCGGGCCTGGAGGGTCCAGATGGCCGGGTTGTCGCCGAGGCCCTCGTGCATGTCGACGAGGTCCGCGATGAGGTCGTGCAGGAAGTCGCGGGCCTCGCGGCGCAGCAGGCGGTGGCTGAAGGTCAGCGGGTCCTCGTCGCCCGGCATCCAGTCGGCCTCGATGTCGACCCAGCCGAAGCGGCGCTCGAAGAGCATCCGGTCCGTGGATTCGGTGAAGTCGAGCTCGGCGTACTGGCGGTTGGCGGAGCGGTTGCCGCGCGGGTCCCGGTCGAGCTGTTCGACGATGTCGCACAGGGCCCAGGCGAAGTCCAGTACCGGCACCCATCCCCAGGCTGTGGACACTTCCCGGTCCTTGTCGGTGTCCGCGAGGTAGACGTCCCCGCAGAACAGGTCGTGCCGCAGGGTGTGGACGTCCGCCGAGCGGTAGTCGGTCTGCGGGGGGTCGGGGAAGCGCCGGGAGAGGGAGTAGCCGATGTCGAGCACGTACCCGATGGTGTCACGGCTTCGGCGCCGCCCCGCATCGAGGCGTCACGGCAGCAGGCGCTGCTCCTTGGCGACCGAGACGGCGCCGGCGCGGGTGTCGACGCCGAGCTTGTCGTAGATGCGGCCCAGGTGGGTCTTGACGGTGGCCTCGCTGATGAAGAGGGCGCGGGCGATGTCGCGGTTGCCGAGGCCGCGGGCCAGCTGGCCCAGGATGTCCAGCTCGCGGTCGGTCAGGGTGGGGCGGGTGCCCCGCATGTGGGCCATGACGCGGCTGGCCACGGGCGGGGAGAGGGTGGTGCGACCCTGGGCGGCCGAGTGGATGGCGGCGAAGAGCTCCTCGGGGCGTTCCGCCTTGAGGAGGTAGCCGGTCGCGCCCGCGCCGATGGCCCGGGTGATGTCCGCGTCGGTGTCGTACGTGGTGAGGACGAGGACGTGCGGCGGGCCGGGGAGGGCGGTGATGCGGCGGGTGGCCTCGACGCCGTCGATGCCCTCGCCCAGCTGGAGGTCCATGAGGACGACGTCGGGGCGGAGTTTGGCGGCCAGGGCGACGGCCTCCTCGCCGCTGCCCGCTTCACCGAGCACCTCGATGTCGGGTTCGCTGCCGAGCAGGGCCAGGAGCCCGGCACGGACCACCACGTGGTCGTCGCAGAGCAGGATCGTCGTCATCCGGTGGGCTCCAGGGGGATGGCCGCGGAGAGGACGGTGCCCTCGCCGGGGGTGGATTCGATGGTCAGGGTGCCGCCGAGCTGGCGGACGCGGGCCCGCATCGCCGGGAGGCCGTGCCCGCGTTCGGTGCGTTCGGCGGCGTCGTCGCGGGGCTCGGTGAAGCCGTGGCCGTCGTCGGCGATGTCGAGGACCACCTGGTCGCCCAGGAAGCTGAGGGTGAGTGCGGCCGTCCGGGCGCCGGAGTGTTCGCGGACGTTGGCCAGTGCGCCCTGGGCTATGCGCAGCAGGGCGGACTGGACGCGGTCGGGGAGCGGGGCGGGGGCGCCTTCGAGGTGGAAGCGCACGTCGACGTCCGGGCCGGCGTCCAGGGCGCGCAGGGCGTCGGCGAGGCCGGCGCCGTCGGCGAGCTCGGCCGGGGCCAGGTCGTGGACCAGGCGGCGGGCCTCGGCGAGGCCGCGCGCCGCGATGCCGGTGGCGGTACGGACGTGCGCGCGGGCGGTGCCGGGGTCGGTGTCCCAGGTGCGGTCGGCGGCCTGGAGGAGCATCTGCTGGCTGGAGAGGTTCTGGGCGAGGGTGTCGTGGATCTCCATGGACAGCCGCTGGCGTTCGGCGAGGGTGCCTTCGCGGCGTTCGGTGGCGGCCAGCTCCCGGCGGGTGCGGATCAGGTCGTCGATCAGTGCGCGCTGGGCCTGGGCCTGGCGCTCCATGTGGACGAAGACGGCGGTGGCGAGGGCGGCGACGGCCGGCGGCGCGAGCAGCAGGTTGGGGTCGAACTCCTTGGACAGTTTCAGCTGGGCGACGACCACGAGGCCCGTGAGGAGGGCGACGAGGACGATCGCGGCGCGCGGGGGGAGGGTGCGCAGGGCGGTGAAGAAGAGCGGAACGGCGCACCAGGCGAAGCTCGGCGCGAGGACGACGAGGACCACCCAGGTCGTGACGACCAGGCCGAGCCAGAGGCGGCGGCGCGCGGTGGGGGCGGCGCCGAGGGCGGGGCCGAGTACGTAGAGCAGTGCCAGGGCGATGCTGAGGGCGATGACCCACGGGGTGCGGGGCTCGCCGGGATGGCGCAGCAGGAAGCGGGCCACCGAGGCGCCGAGGAGGAGGAAGAACGCCGTGTGCATGACGGTGGCCAGCGTGCGGGTGTCCGGTTTCCGCGGGGGCTGGCTCACGGGGTGCTCCTGGGGTGGGGGGCGTGCGTCCATTGTCGGCCGAGGCACCGCGGTCGGCGCCGCTGCCGGGGCCGCGCCCTGGGCTGACCAGCCAATACGAACGACGGCCGCGGGCGCATCGACCGATCGGATGACCCCCGGGTCAGCCGGTCCGGTAGGTGGTCGGAGCCGGTACGGGGACGGGGCGGCGGGGGGTTTCGGCCCAGGCTTGGTGATGTCACCGCCTCACCGTTGTCAGGAGCAGAGATGAAGACCCGCACCCGCGTTCTCACCGGTACCGCCCTCGCCGTCGCGCTCGGCGCCGGGGCCTTCGGCGCCGTCAGCGCCAGCGCCACCACGAACACCGGCACGGCCGCCGTCTCTGCGAAGAAGCAGGAGACGGACGACAAGAACTTCACCACCTCGACCCACCTCACCATCGACGCCGCCACCCGCGCCGCCACGGCCGCGCTCGAGGCCGCGCAGAAGGAGAACCAGAAGGTGACGGTCGCGGTCGTGGACCGCAACGGCAACACCATCGTCACCCTGCGCGGCGACGGCGCGGGCCCGCAGTCCTACGAGTCGGCGCAGCGCAAGGCCTTCACCGCCGTGTCCTGGAACGCCCCGACCTCGGTGCTCGTGGGCCGCCTCGCCCAGACCCCGAACCTGAAGGACATCCCCGGCACCCTGTTCCTCGGCGGCGGCACCCCGGTCCAGGCGAACGGCGCCCCGGTCGCCGGTATCGGTGTGGCCGGCGCCCCGAGCGGTGACCTGGACGAGAAGTTCGCCAAGGCCGGAGTCGACGCGCTCGCCAAGTAGTCCGCCGGCCGGCACGACCTAGGATCGAGCGCGTGGAACACCGTGCGCTCTCCCGCCTCGCCGCCCCTGCCGTTGCCGCCCTGCTCGCCCTCACCACGGCGTGTACGGGCGGCACCGTGCACGGGCGGCCGGGTGCGTCGGGGCTGCGCGATCCGTACTTCCCCAAGGCGGGCAACGGCGGTTATCAGGTCGAGCACTACGAGCTGGACCTGGATTACGACCCCGGCGACGGCCTGCTGCACGGCACGGCGGTGATCACCGCCCGCGCCGAGCAGGGGCTGAGCTCCTTCAACCTCGACCTCAGCGGCCTGAAGGTCGAGGGTGTGACGGTGCAGGGCGCCGGGGCCCGGTACAACCGGACCGGCAACGAGCTGACCGTGCGTCCGGCCGAGGATCTGGAGAAGGGCGAGGTCTTCGT
Organism: Streptomyces sp. NBC_01546; assembly: GCF_045208355.1. Classification (NCBI taxonomy): domain Bacteria; kingdom Bacillati; phylum Actinomycetota; class Actinomycetes; order Kitasatosporales; family Streptomycetaceae; genus Streptomyces; species Streptomyces sp. NBC_01546. The sequence continues at coordinate 3,853,436 of NZ_CP109379.1, read as the reverse complement.
CACGGAGGTCGACTACTCCGGCCGGCCGAAGGCCCTCACGGACGCGGACGGCGCCAAGGAGGGCTGGATCACCACCGAGGACGGTGCGGTGGGCGTCGGCGAGCCGGTGGGGTCGATGACCTGGTTCCCGGGCAACCACCACCCCAGCGACAAGGCCACCTACGACATCACGATCACCGTGCCGAAGGGCTACGAGGCCGTGTCGAACGGCGAGTTGCGCGCCCGGACCACGCAGGCCGACGGGCGCACCGCGTTCGCGTGGCACAGTCCGGAGCCGATGGCGAGCTATCTGGCGACCGCGGTCGTCGGCAAGTACCGGGTGGCGACCGGGCGGACCCCGTCTGGGGTGGCCCTGTACGACGCGGTGGCGCCCGGGGAGGCGGCGGCGAGCGCGGGGGACCTCGCGCGGCTGCCGGAGATGGTGGAGTGGGGTGCCGGCCGCTTCGGCCCGTACCCCTTCAGCACCGCGGGGGCGATCGTGCTGCCCGCCGGGACCCTCGCGTACGCGCTGGAGACGCAGACCAGGCCGGTCTTCTCCGGCGCGCCGGGCAGCGAGGATCTCGTGCTGCACGAGCTCGCCCACCAGTGGTTCGGCAACTCGGTGTCGCCGAAGTCCTGGAAGGACATGTGGCTCAACGAGGGCTTCGCGACGTACGCGGAGTGGCTGTGGGCCGAGGACCACGGCGGGGTCACCGCGCAGAAGCGCTTCGAGGCGTTCCTGGCCGGTGACACCGAGGTCGATGAGGGGGCTGACTCCGACTGGGACGCCTTCCCGCCGGCCGCCCCGCCCGGTCCCGAGCACATTTCCGGGAACCCGGTGTACTTCCGCGGTGCGATGGTGCTGCACCGGATCCGTCAGGAGGTCGGCGACGAGAAGTTCTTCGCCCTGGTGCGCGGCTGGGCCGCCGAGCACCGGCACGGGAACGCGAGTACGGCCGACTTCACCGCGTACGCGGAGCGGCAGACGGGCCACGACCTGAAGAAGGTCTGGGACGTGTGGCTGTACGGGAAGGACAGCCCCCGCTAAGGCAGTTCGGCAGTGAGGGGTTTGCGCAGCACGGTGCACTCGCGGCCCAGCTCGCGGTCCCTGGCCCGGCGCAGGAACCCGTAGCCCTGGGACTGCCAGAACGCGAGGGCCTTGGGGTTGTTCGCCAGTACGGCCAGGCGTACGCCCGTCCGTCCCGCGGCCCGGAAGTGGTCCTCGACCAGGGTGGCCACGGCGCGGCCGTATCCCTCGCGGTGCGCGGTGGCGTCGATGAGCAGCAGCCCGATCCACGGGTCCGGGTCCTCGGAGGCCGGGTCGGGGTGGTGGGCCAGGGTGGTGGCCATGCCGACGAGCCGGCCTGCGGAGCGGGCGAGGAGGACCTCGGCGCCGTCATGGGCGAGTTCGTCGGCGAGGGCGGCCGCGACCTGTTCGACCGTGATGCGGCCCGGGTCGGGGAAGTCGCCGCTGAGTTCGAAGAACGCGTGGTTCGTCGCGTACAGGGCGGCGATCTCGGTGAGGACCGGACCGGGCAGGTCGCCGTCCACGGGGACGAGCGGTTGAAGGATCACCTGCTGAACGGTAGCGAAGTCCCCTCCCCGGACGGCCGGGAGGGGGCTTCGCCGTAAATCCGCCGGTCTTAGACGTTGACGCCGAAGTCCTGGGCGATGCCGGTGAGGCCGGAGGCGTAGCCCTGGCCGACCGCGCGGAACTTCCACTCGGCACCGTTGCGGTACAGCTCGCCGAAGACCATGGCGGTCTCGGTCGCCGCGTCCTCGGAGAGGTCGTAGCGGGCGATCTCGGCGCCGCCGGCCTGGTTCACGACGCGGATGTACGCGTTGCGGACCTGGCCGAAGTTCTGGCTGCGGGCCTCGGCGTCGTAGATGGAGACCGGGAAGACGATCTTGTCCACGTCGGCGGGGAGACCGGCGAGGTTGACGTTGATGGCCTCGTCGTCGCCCGCGCCCTCGCCGGTGCGGTTGTCACCGGTGTGGACGATGGTCTGGTCCGGGGTGGACTTGTTGTTGAAGAAGACGAAGTGGCCGTCCGAGACGACCTTGCCGGTCGGGTTGACCGCGATGGCCGAGGCGTCGAGGTCGAAGTCGACACCGGTGGTCGTACGGACGTCCCAGCCGAGGCCGACCGTGACGGCAGCGAGGCCGGGGGCCTCCTTCGTGAGCGAGACGTTGCCGCCCTTGGACAGGCTTACAGCCATGGGAATGTCCCTTTCCTCATCCGACATGCACGTACAGGCGGTCAAATTACCGCTCACCCCTCTAACGCCACGAGGGGGCGGTCAGGTTCCCATGTGAAATCGGCCCCGGGTGAAATGCGGGTGACGTGGCGGGGGCGGGCACGGATCATAGGGGGCATGCCTGGTCCTTATGTCATCCGCGGTTCGGTCGTGCTCCCCGAGGGCGAGCTCGCCTGGCGTTTCTCGCGGTCCTCCGGACCGGGCGGCCAGCACGTGAACACCTCGGACTCCCGCGTGGAGCTGCTCTTCGACGTGGCGGCGACGAACGCGCTGCCCGAGGTGTGGAAGGCGCGGGCGCTGGAGCGGCTCGCCTCGCGCCTGGTCGACGGGGTGGTGACCGTACGGGCCTCCGAGCACCGCTCGCAGTTCCGCAACCGGGAGATGGCGCTGGTCCGGCTGGCTTCGCTGCTGGCCGAGGCGACGGCCCCGCCGCCGAAGCCGCGCCGGGCGACGAAGATCCCGCGGGGGATCAACGAGCGGCGGCTGCGCGAGAAGAAGGCGCGCGCCGAGACCAAGCGCGGCCGCACCGGCCGAGACTGGTAGCACTTCCCCGGCCGGGATTACTGGCCCAGGTGGCGGTAGCGGCCCCGGAAGTACGTCAGCGGCTGCCCGTCGGGGGAGGGCAGGGCGGCGGTCAGGACGCGGCCGATCACCAGTGTGTGGTCGCCCGCCTCGACGCGGTTCTCCGTACGGCATTCGAGGGTGGCCAGGGCGCCGCTCAGCAGCGGGGCGCCGGAGGCCTCGCCGCGTGTGCAGGGGAGGTCGGCGAAGAGCAGCCGGTCGCTGATCCGGCCCTTCATGGCGAACCGGCCGGCGATCTGGAGCTGGTGGTCGGCGAGGAGCGAGACCGCCCACAGCGGCTGCTCCGCCAGCAGGTCGTCCATCCGCGAGCCCTCGCGCACGCTCACCAGCACCAGGGGCGGATCCAGGGACACGGACAGGAAAGCGGTCGCCGTCATGCCGACGTCCTCGCCGCGCGGGCCGTCCGCCGCCAGAGGGGTTTCGCGCGCGGTGATCAGGCACACGCCCGCCGCCAGCCGGGACATGGCGGCCCGGAACTCTTCGTTGCTCACTCCCTCAGCATGGGGGCTGGCATGGGGCACGGTGGTTACGGGGGTCGTCTTCAGCACGACGGGAACGCTAATCCCGCCTCCCCGTACGCACATCGGGCCCTGGTCCGACTCGCGCCCCGCCCCTTGTCCTAGGACCCGGGCGTATCGTTTGCTCCCGGGAATGAGGGGGAGCGCTCCCAGTCTTCACCCGCCCGTTGGGCACTCTTATTCATCTCATGTGACTTAAGTCACAGAGAGCAAGATTTGTTGACCCTGTGTACCTGCCGCACAGCTCACTGTGATTCAGTGGACGGGACACCGCAACGAAACGCCGATGACAAACCTGGAGTTGCTGTCGAGGTCTCGGGGAGAGCGAGCAATGGAGACCGAGTCGGAGCCGTACGTCCGTCTTGCGACCCTGCGGCAGCTGCACCGGGTGGTGGCCGAGCTCAATACGGCCCGGAGCCTGGCGGACACTCTGCAGACCGTCGTGGACGGCATCGTCGTGGGCCTCGGCTACGAACTCGCCTGTGTCAATCTCGTACGCCCGGACGGTGATCTCGTCGTCGCCGCCTTCGCCGGCGACCCCGCCGCGGAGGCCCTCATCACCGGCCGCGTCGGCTCCCGCGCCTCCTGGGAACGCCGTCTGACGATGGGTGAGAACTGGGACGGGCTCCGCTTCATCCCGCACACCGAGGGCTGGGTCCTCATGGAGGACGACGTCCCCCAGTGGCACACGGACGGCCCCGAACCGCGGTTCGAGGACGAGTGGCACCCCGAGGACCGGCTCTACGCCCCCATGTATGCGTCCGGCGGGGAACTTCTGGGTGTCATTTCGGTGGACAGACCGCGCAATGGCCGCAGGCCCGGCGCCTGGGGCCGCGAGGCGCTCCAGATGTACGCCTTCCAGGCGGCGATTGCGATCAGCAATGCCAGACTCCGCGCGAACATGCAGCGGGCCCTGGTCCGCCTCGAGCGCGAGCAGCAGGCACTGCGCGCCAGCGAGGAGTCCTTCCGGCAGGCCTTCGAGTACGCGCCCAGCGGCATGGCCATCGCCGAGATGGGCGGCGACCAGCACGGCCGGCTGCTGCGGACCAACGACGCGCTGTGCCGGCTGCTGGGCCGCCCGGCCTCCGTCCTGCGCCGCTACTCCTTCTCCGACCTGGTCCACCCCGAGGACATCGGGACCCTGCTGCGGACCTCTGCCGAGGGCGGGCGCGCCGAGCTGCGCCTGGGCCGGCGCGACGGCACGTACGTATGGGTCTCGCTGCGCAATTCCGTGGTCGCCGACGCCGCCGACGGGCCGCGGTTCCTGCTCACGCACGTCGAGGACATCGAGGAGCGCAAGCGCCACGAGCTCCAGCTCGCCCACCGGGCCAGCCACGACTCGCTGACCGGGCTGCCCAACAGCGCCGAGCTGCGGGCCCGGCTCGGCGCGCGGCTGTGCCGCAGACCCCAGTCCGTACGGGCCACCGCCGTCGAGGCCCTGGACGCGGCGTACGAGACGCGGCCCGAGGCGGGTGGTGCCGCCGAGCACGGCTTTCAGCCCGACGCCTCCCACGTGTTCTCCGGGCCCGGGCCCGAGCCCTTCGAGTACCCCGGGACCCTGCCCGCCCAGGCGGACGGCCCGTACGACCACCACGTGCACACGGTGGCGCCCGCGACGGACGTCGACGACGGGACGAAGGGGCTCGCGGTGCTCTTCTGCGACCTCGACGGCTTCAAGTCGATCAACGACCGGTTCGGGCACCACACGGGTGACGCGGTCCTGATCGAGGTGGCCCGGCGGTTGACGACCGGCGTCAGGGACGGTGACACCGTCGCTCGGCTGGGTGGTGACGAGTTCGTCGTCCTCGCCGACGGACTGGGCGCCGCCGACGCCGCCGATCTCGCCGTCCGGCTGCGCAACGCGATCATCCCGCCGATCCGGGTCGACGGCCGTGCGGTCCGTGTCGGGGCCAGTTTCGGCATCGGCTGGGCCAGCTGCGGCATGTCGGCGGACGAGGTGCTGCGCTCCGCCGACCAGCGGATGTACATCGAGAAAAGGTCCCGCTCCAAGGCACACCGCCGGGCTGGCTGAGGCGATCGGCCGCTCGTAGGTGCACGTGTTCGGGGTAGGCTCCCGGGGGTCGAAAGGAGTGACCTGCGATGACGACGCCCGCGAACAACGGCCCGCACGGTGGGGCGAACAAGCCCGAGGACGACGATCCGTTCGGCTACCTCTACGAGGACGGCCAGGCGGCCGGCGCCACCCCGCCCGGCCAGGGCGGCGCATACGGCTACCCGGGGCCCGCGGCAGGCGGTCCTTCCGGCGCGCAGCGCGGGGTTCCCCGTACCTCCCACCACCAGGTGCGGACGGTCGGTGAGCGCAGGAACGGCGGCGCACAGCGCGGACAGGTGCCCGCGCAGCCCGCGCCGGCCTACCAGGCGCAGTACCAGGCCCCTGAGGCGCTCCAGGCGGGCGGCTACGGCGTTCCGCCGCAGCAGCAGCCCCCGCAGCACCAGACGCAGTCGATCGCGCACTCCGGCGGTCACGGTGGTCACGGTGGTCACGGCGGCGGTGGCTCCAGCCGCAAGGGTCTGCTCATCGCGGCCGTCGCGGTGGTCGCCGCGGTCGCGATCGGCATCGGCGCGGCCGTGGCCTTCGGCAACAAGGACGGCAAGGACAAGAACGGCGCGGCGAAGGGCAACCAGCAGTCGACCGCCCCGCAGAACTCGTCGAGCCCGGCCCCGAGCGCCCCGCAGCCCTCCGAGGCCCCGCTCCCGAAGGCGGACTTCGCCGGTGCGGGCATGTCCCTGACGGGCGGCGCGATGCTGCAGAACACCGTGCCGGGTGCCAAGAGCGCCGGCGGCCAGTACGTGGGCGGCCTGAACGCGCTCGGCGCAGCGGCGACCTGGACGCTCGACGTGCCCAAGGCGGGCGGTTACAAGCTGAAGATGACCTACGGGGTGCCGGGCAAGGACGCCAACACCACGCTGACCATCAACGGTGAGGCCCAGTCCCGGCCGATCAACATGAAGAACTTCTCCAAGGCCGCCGAGGGCGACTGGGCGAAGGGCTGGACCAACACGTACTCGATCGTGCAGCTCAAGCAGGGCTCGAACGCGATCAAGATCTCGTGTGAGGCCGGCAACCAGTGCGACGTCCTCCTCGACCAGCTGTGGCTCGAAAAGGAGTGAGGCCGCGGCCCTAGTCGGCCTGCGTGACCTTCACCGACCCCCGTACCTCCTCGTAGGTGCGGGGGTCGAACTCTCCCGCCGTCGGGGCGTGCACCGTGGCCGCCGAGAGGGCGACCGCGCGGGCCAGCCGCTCCGGCCAGTCCAGGCCCTCCGTCAGGGCCGACAGCAGCCCGGCGACGGCGGAGTCGCCGGCGCCGGTGGGGTTGCCGGTCAGGGTGCGCGGCGGGGCCGCCCGCCAGGCGCCCTCGGGGGTGGCTGCCAGCAGGCCGTCCGGGCCGAGCGAGGTGACCACGGCGTGGGCGCCCCGGCGGCGGGCGTCGCGGGTGGCGGGGAGCGGTTCGCGGGATCCGGTCAGCTCGGCGAGCTCGGCGGCGTTCGGCTTGATGATCTCGGGGCGGGCGGCGACCCCGCGGCGCAGGGCCTCGCCGCTGGTGTCCAGCAGGACCGGGACCCCGGCCGCGCGGGCGGCCCGTACGAGCACCGCGTACGCGCCCACCGGCACGCCGGGCGGCAGGCTGCCGCACAGGGCCACGGCGCGGGCCCCGGCCGCCAGCAGGTCCTCGTACCGGTCCAGGAAGCCGGACCACTCCGCTGCCGAGATCAGCGGGCCCGGTTCGTTGAACTGCGTGGTGTCGCCGGAGGCCACGTCGACCACGGCCAGCGTGCGGCGCGTGGTGCCGGCGCAGGGCACCAGGGCGTCCACCACGCCCGGGGACTGCGCGAGCAGGTCCCGTACGACGGCGCCGACCGGGCCGCCCGTGAAGCCGGTGGCCGTCACCTCGTGGCCGAGGGCGGCCAGTACGCGGGCCACGTTGATCCCCTTGCCGCCGGGGCGCTCGCTGACCGCGGCGACCCGGTGCGAGGCGTGCGGCAGCAGCCGCGGCACGCGGTACGTGACGTCGAGCGCGGTGTTGAGCGTGACGGTCAGGATCATTGGGCTCCCCCGGGTCTGTTGCTGCCGGGATCATGCCAAAGAGAAAGCGGTCGGCCCAGTCTTCCGGGACGACCGCTTGCCGTGTACAGCCGGTTGGCCGTCAGGCGCCCTCCTACGCGGCCGGGCTGACGATCCATTCGCCGCGCCGCATGACGCCCTTGAGACCGAACTCGGCGTCCAGGACGACCAGGTCGGCGTACTTGCCCGGCTCCAGCGAGCCGATCTCGTCGTACAGGCCGATCAGCTTGGCCGGGTTGGCGGAGATCGCCTGGACCACCGACTCCACGGGCAGCTTGTCGACGGTCACCGAGCGCTTGAAGGCGGTGTCCAGGGTCAGCGTCGAACCGGCGATGGAGCCGCCCTCCACCAGCCGGGCCACGCCCTCCTTGACCTCGACCTCCAGCGGGCCGAGGTGGTAGGTCCCGTCGCCGAACCCGGCCGCGTCCATCGCGTCGGTGATCAGGGCCACGCGGTGCGCGCCCGCGTGGTGGAAGGCCAGTTCCAGCGCCGCCGGGTGCAGGTGGGTGCCGTCGTTGATCAGCTCGACGGTGATCCGCTCGTCCTCCAGCAGCGCGGCGATCGGGCCGGGTTCGCGGTGCGCGAGGCCCGGCATCGCGTTGAAGAGGTGGGTGGCCACGGTCGCGCCCGCGTCGATGGCGGCGCGCGTCTGCTCGTACGTGGCGTCCGTGTGCCCGATCGCGGCGATGACCCCGTGCTCGGCCAGCAGCCGTACGGAGTCCAGGCCGCCCGGCAGTTCGGTGGCGAGGGTGAACATGCGGGCGGCGCCGTGCGCGGCGTCGATGAGTTTGCGGACCTCGGCCGGGTCGGGGTCGCGGAGCAGGTCCTCCTTGTGCGCGCCCTTGCGGCAGGCGTTGATGAACGGGCCCTCGAAGTGGATGCCCGCGATCTCGCCCTGCTGGGTCAGTTCGGCGAGCAGCCCGGCGCGGCGGGCCAGTTCGTCCAGGTCCCCGGTGACGGTGGAGGCGACCAGGGTGGTGGTGCCGTGCTCGCGGTGGGTGCGGACGCCCTTGAGGACCTCCTCGGCGGTGCCGGAGGTGAACGAGGCGCCGCCGCCGCCGTGGTTGTGCATGTCGACGAAGCCGGGGACGATCCAGTGCCCGGCCAGGTCCACGACCCGCGCGCCCTCGCGGGCGCTGCCGGCGATGCGGTCGCCGTCGACGATGACACGGCCGTTGGCCACGGTTCCGGTGGGCAGCACCACCCTGGCGCCGGAGAGAACAGTGCTGTGCGCGCTTCCGGACATCAGGCAGGTACCTCCGTGGCGAGTAGGTCCCAGGCGAGCAGCCCTGCGCCCAGGCATCCGGCGGTGTCCCCGAGGGCCGCCGGAACGATGTGCGGCAGCCGCTGGAACGTCACGCGCTCCTCGACGGCCGCCCGCAGTGGTGTGAACAAGGTTTCCCCCGCCTCGGCGAGCCCGCCACCGATGATCAGCGTGCGCGGGTCCAGCAGGGTGATCGCGGTGACCAGGCCGTCCGCGAGGGCGCCGATCGCGGCCAGCCACACCTCGCTGGCGCGTTCGTCGCCGGATTCGACGGCCTTGGCGCAGTCGGCCGCATCGGCCTCGGGTTCGCCGCAGGCGGCGGCCCAGGCGCGGGAGACGGCGGAGGCGGAGGCGAGGGTCTCCAGGCAGCCGTACTGGCCGCAGCCGCAGGCGGGGCCGCCGGGGCGGACCACGATGTGACCGATCTCGCCCGCGTAGCCGTGGGCTCCGGCCTCGATGCGGCCGGCGATGCCGATGGCTCCGGCGATGCCGGTGCCCAGCGGCACGAACAGGAAGCGGTCGGCGCCGCGGCCCGCGCCGATGCGGCCTTCGGCGAGGCCGCCCGTGCGCACGTCGTGGCCGAGGGCCACCGGGATGCCGCCGAGCCGGCTGCTGAGCAGTGCCCGCATCGGTACGTCGCGCCAGCCCAGGTTCGCCGCGTAGACGGCGATCCCGTTCTCGGCGTCGACGATGCCGGGGACGGCGACTCCGGCGGCCGAGGCGGCCCGTCCGCAGCGCTCCCGGCCGATGTCGAGCAGTTCGGCGGCGAAGTCCTGGATCGTCTCGACGACGGCGTCGGCGCCCCGCTCGCGGCCGGTGGCGCGGCGCGCCTCGTGGAGCAGGGTGCCGTCGGCGGCGACCAGGGCAGCCTTCATCCCGGTGCCGCCCACATCGAGGGCGATGACGTGTTTCACGGGTTTCACAGGGGACAGTCTCGCGTGCTTCACGGGGAAAGGTCTAGTCCATTGAGGGGGATTGTTGAGTGGCCATACAAATTCGGGACCAAGGATGTGGACCAGCGGCCAAAGTGGTGTAGACCTTACGTGGATCGTACGTACAACAAGGGGTGGAAAGAGAACTGTGAACCGCCGATACCTGCGCCTGGCCGCGTCCGGCGCCGCACTGTGTCTGACTGCCGTGGCACTGACGGGCTGCGGAGCCGTCGGCGGGCTCACCGGGGACAACGAGGTGACCCTGCGGGTCGTGGCGGCCGAGTACGGGGACAATCCGCAGAACTCGTCGGCCACCTACTGGAAGACGCTCGCCGAGGGCTTCGAGAAGGACAACCCCGGCATCAACGTCGAGGTCAGCGTCTACTCCTGGTCCGAGGTCGACGCCAAGGTCGCCGAGATGGTCAAGGCGGGCAAGGCCCCCGACATCGCGCAGATCGGCGCCTACGCCGACTACGCGGAGGCGGGCAAGCTCTACACGGCGGACGAGCTGCTCTCCGTCAAGACCGAGGCCGACTTCCTCGGGCCGCTCGCCGACGCGGGCAAGGTCAAGCGGATCCAGTACGGGCTGCCCTTCGTGGCCAGCACCCGGCTGCTCTTCTACAACGAGAAGCTGCTGACCGACGCCGGGGTCATCGCGAAGGACGCCAAGAACGGCTGGCAGCCCAAGAGCTGGGCGGAGCTGGAAGCGGCCGCGAAGAAGCTCAAGGGCGCCGGCGTCCCCACCCCCTTCGCGCTGCCGCTGGGCCGCGAGGAGGCGCAGGCCGAGACGATGATGTGGATGCTGTCGGGCGGCGGCGGCTACACCGACAACGAAGAGCAGTACTCCATCGACTCCGCCGAGAACGTCAAGGCGCTGGAGTTCCTCCGGGACAAGATGGTCGGCCAGGGCCTGACCGGATCCGTCGAACCGGGCAAGGTGGACCGGCAGGCCGCCTTCGACGCCTTCACGCGGGGCGAGGTCGGCATGCTCAACGGCCACCCGACGCTGCTCAAGCAGGCGGCCGGAAAGGGCGTCAAATTCGGCATGGTGACCATGCCCACCATCGACGGCACCGAGCACTCGGCGATGGGCGTCGCCGACTGGGTGATGGCCTTCAAGAACGGCCACCGCAAGGAGTCCGGGAAGTTCCTGGACCACCTCTACGAGGCGAAGAACGTGACCGCCTTCACCACCATGTACGACCTGCTCCCGGTCACCACCACCGGCTACCGGGCCGTGCAGTCCGGTACGGGCGGCTCCGCGCCGCAGCTCAAGACCTTCCTGGAGGCACTGCCGTCCTCGCGGCTCTACCCGGTGGGCAAGAAGTCCTGGGCGGGCGTCAGCGAGGACATCAAGCAGAACATCGGCAAGGCGGTCCAGCCGGGCGGACAGCCGGCCAAGGTGCTGGAGGACATCGCGACGTCGGCGCGGGCGGCCGAGCCGCGCTGACCCGGGCCGGCCGGCGCCGACCCCTGGCCGGCGCCGACCCGGGCCGGGCCGGTGTCGGTGGGCGGCGTTAATCTGGCGGTATGACGGACGACGGGCGGCTGACGGCCACGGAGGCCGCGGTGCTCGCGTACGAGGGACGCACCTGGTCCGGGCCCGGGGCCAAGGAGCGGGCGATACGGGAAGGGCTGGGGATGACCCCGGTCCGCTACTACCAGCTGCTCAACGCCCTGATCGACGATCCCCGGGCGCTCGCCCACGCACCGGGCACGGTGAACCGCCTGCGCCGCATCCGCGAGGCCCAGCGGGCCCGGCGATAGCCGTAGCCGTCACCCGGCTGGGCCGTTAGGGTCATCCGTATGGGGAGCCATCCGCACGACCTGCCGATGCCCGTCACCGCAGCCGGACGCGAGGGACTCGATGCCCTGCTCCGCGCACCCCGCCGATCCGTGGTCGCACTGGACTTCGACGGCACCCTCGCCGAGATCGTCCCGGACCCGGACCAGGCGCGGGCCCACCCCGACGCCGTACCCGCCCTGGCCGCGCTGGCCCCCGAGGTGGCCTCCGTCGCCGTGATCACCGGCCGGCCGGCGGGCGTCGCCGTCCGCTACGGGGGCTTCGCCGGGGTCCCCGGACTGGAACACATGGTCGTCCTCGGCCACTACGGGGCCGAACGCTGGGACGCCGTCAGCGGGATAGTCCACGCCCCCGCCGAGCATCCGGGGGTGGCGGCGGTCCGGGCGGAACTGCCGGGGTTCCTCGACTCGATCGGGGCCTGGCGGGGCACGTGGATCGAGGAGAAGGGCCGGGCGCTGGCCGTCCACACGAGGCGCGCCGAGGATCCGGAGGCGGCCTTCGCGGCGCTGCGGGAACCGCTGGCCGAGCTGGCGGCGCGGCACGGCCTGATGGTCGAGCCGGGCCGGGCGGTCCTGGAGCTCCGCCCCCCGGGCATGGACAAGGGCGTCGCCCTCACCGAGTTCCTGGCGGAGCGGGACGCGGAGGCGGTGCTCTACGCGGGCGATGACCTGGGCGACCTCGCCGCGTACTCCGCCGTCGAGAAGCGGCGGGCCGACGGTCTGCCGGGGCTGCTGGTGTGCAGCGGCTCGGCCGAGGTCCCAGAACTCGCCGCCCGCGCCGACCTCGTCGTCCACGGCCCGGCCGAGGTCGTCGCCCTCCTGGCCGACCTGGCCAAGGCCTTGCGCGCCTGACCTGCGGCGCCGTTGTCGGGGCGCTGCCCCCGAACCCCCGCGCCTCAAACGCCGGCGGGGCTGGATTTGCCGCTGCGCGGCAACGCCCTCAAACGCCGGGCGGGCTGGAATTGCCCTGCGGGCAATCCAGCCGCGCCTGGCAGGCGGCATCGGCCAAAATCCAGCCCCGCCGGCGTTTGAGGCGCGGGGTCTCGGGCGGAGCCCCAGGAGGCCGGGCCGCAGGTCAGGAGCGCAGGGCGGCCAGCTGGGCCGTGAACCAGGCCGCCGGGGGAAGGGCGGTGGCGGCCGCCGACAGGCGTTTGGTGCGCTCCGCACGCTCGCCCCCCGGCATGGACAGCGCCGCGTGCAACGCCGAGGCCGTCTCCGTGACGTCGTACGGGTTCACGGTCAGCGCGTCCCGGCGGAGCTCCTCGTACGCCCCCGCCCCGGTGGACAGCACCAGCACGCACCCCGCCTCCGACACCACCGGGATCTCCTTCGCCACCAGGTTCATCCCGTCCCGCACCGGGTTGACCAGCGCCACGTCCGCCATCCGGTACGCCGCCAGCGAGCGCGCGAAGTCGTCCTTCACGGACACGTGCACCGGCTGCCAGTCCGCCGTCCCGAACTCCGCGTTCACGGCCGCCGCCAGCTCCCGCACCGACTCCGTGTAGTCCCGGTACACCTTCAGGTCCTGCCGCGACGGGTAGGCGGAGGCCAGGTGCACCACCCGGCCCCGCCACTCGGGGTGGACCGTCAGCAGCTCCCGGTACGCCAGCAGGCCCCGCAGGATGTTCTTCGACAGCTCCGTCCGGTCCACGCGGACGATCGTCTTCAGGTCCCCGACCTCCGCCCGCAGCTGCGCCAGCTTGTCGTCGACCTGCGGCCGGTGGGCGAGCGCCCGCAGCTCGTCCGCGTCCACGCCCAGCGGAAACACGGCCACGTTCCCCCGGCCCGCGCCGTCCAGGAAGCTGTCCGCCCAGGCCCGGGTGTGGAAGCCCACCACGTCCGCCCCGAGCATCCCGTGGACCAGCTGCTCCCGGACGTCGTCCGGGAGCATGTGCAGGAACTCCTTCGACGCCCACGGCGTGTGCGTGAAGTGCGCGATCCGCAGATCCGGCCTGAGCTCCCGCAACTGCCCCGGCACCAGCGCCAGGTGGTAGTCCTGCACCAGCACGCAGGCCCCCTCCGCCGCCTCCTCGGCCAGGGCGTCCGCGAAGGCCTGGTTGTAGGCGGTGTACGAGGCCCAGTGCCGCCGGAACGCCGCGTCGAAGACCGGCTCGCGCGGGATGTCGTACAGGTGGTGGTGGGTGAACCACAGCACCGAGTTGGCGATGCCGTTGTACGCGCCGTCGTACACCGTGGGATCGATGTCCAGCATTCGGACGCCGGGTTCGGCGACGCCCCGGCGGACCGCCTCCCGGTCCGCGTCCGACAGGGCCGCGCAGATCCACACCGCGTCGGGCTGCTGCGCCAGCGCCGCGGAGAGGCCGGAGACGAGACCGCCCCCGCCGCGCCGGGCGCTGAGCGTCCCGTCGGTGTCGAGGGAGTACGAGAGCGGGCCGCGGTTGGCGGCGACGAGTACCTGAGATGCAGCCATGTCGCGAACCTAGCCCGGCCCGGCCTCGCGCAAACTTCCGAAGCCGTCAGGCCGCGCGGCGCAGGGCGTACTCCTTGATGCCGAGCATCGGCGGTCGCTCTTCGGTGTCCACCGGGTACGTGTGCGGTACGAACCCGTCCGGCCCCCGCTCGAACTGCGTCAGCTCCGGCCGTACGAGGTGGCCGCGCGAGAGCCGCAGCTGCGCGGTGCGGTAGATCGCCGCGGCCATCCGGCCCAGCGCCTGCCCGTCCTGATGGCGGTGGAGCCGTACGCCCACGTCCACCTGGGCCAGCGCGTCCAGCCCGACCGTGTGCAGCGCGTCGACCAGCAGGCCCAGCTCGACGCCGTACCCGACGGGGAAGGGCAGACGTTCCAGCAGGGAGCGGCGTACGGCGTACTCGCCGCCGAGCGGCTGGACGAAGCCGGCCAGCCGCGGCCAGTGCAGATTGAGCAGCGGGCGCGCCACCAGCTCCGTGACCCGGCCGCCCTGGCCCGGGGCGTCACCCAGCGGGCGGTCGTACATCGCCTTCACGAACTGCACGTCCGGCTCGGTCAGGAGCGGTCCCACGATCCCGGAGACGAAGGTCGACGAGAAGTCCCGCAGGTCGGCGTCGACGAAGCAGACGACGTCCCCGGTGGCGGCCAGCAGGGAGCGCCACAGCACCTCGCCCTTGCCGGGCAGTGCCGGGATCCTCGGCAGGATGTCGTCGCGGTGCACCACGTGGGCACCGGCCTTCGCCGCCACTTCCGCCGTAGCGTCGCTGGAGCCCGAGTCGATCACGATCAGCTCGTCCACCAGGGGGACCGGCAGTCCCTCCATCAGCTCACGCCGGATCACCTCGACGATCGCGCCGACCGTGGCCTCCTCGTCGAGCGCCGGCAGCACCACGCTGACCGTGGTCCCAGCTGCCCGTTTCCGGTCCAGCAACTGGTCGAGCGGTCGGTCGGCGGCGGACCAGGAGCGGTCGGCCAGCCAGCGCTCCACCTCTTCCAGCACTCTCAGCACTCCTTGCTGCTTGGTCGGATTGACCGAAAAGTGATCCATCTCGCGGTTCGGACGGCTGTCTCAACCGCACGACCCTTCGGTTACAGTCTTGAACAACGCGCAGGACCGCCGCATGCCGGGGGGCCTCGCGTACAAACGCACCGGCGCGCCATAGAGCGCGTGTGCCGGTGCCATACCGCTCATCCAGAGGGGCAGAGGGACACGGCCCGTTGAAGCCCCGGCAACCCTCCAGTCGGTTCTCGCGATGCGACAAGCATCCCGCGGGGCCCCGGCTAGGGAAGGTGCCAATTCCGTCTCATGGCGAAGTGCGCCATGGGGAAGATGAGGAGAAAGGGCCTCGCCATCATGGCTGCACAGACTGCTCCCACCTCTGTTGATCTCGGACCCGCCACCGGCCTTTCCTGTCGCGAGTGCGGTACCCGATTCGAACTCGGCCCCATCTTCGCGTGCGCCGAGTGCTTCGGACCTCTGGAAGTCGCCTACGACCTCCCCACCGGTGACCCCGCGGCGCTGCGCGCCGCGATCGAGGCCGGCCCGAACAACATCTGGCGTTACGCGCCGCTGCTGCCGGTCCCCGCGGACGTGGCCTCCAAGCCGAGCCTGAACCCGGGCTTCACCAAGCTCGTGGACGCGGCCAACCTGGCCAAGGAGCTCGGCATCACCGGCAAGCTCTACGTCAAGGACGACTCCGGCAACCCGACGCACTCCTTCAAGGACCGCGTCGTGGCCATCGCCGTCGAGGCCGCCCGCGCCTTCGGCTTCACCACCCTGTCCTGCTCCTCCACCGGCAACCTGGCCGGCGCCGTCGGCGCCGCAGCCGCCCGGGCCGGTTTCCGCTCCTGCGTGTTCATCCCGCACGACCTGGAGCAGGGCAAGGTCGTCATGGCCGGTGTCTACGGTGGCGACCTCGTCGGCATCGAGGGCAACTACGACGACGTGAACCGCTTCTGCTCCGAGCTCATCGGCGACCCGCTGGGCGAGGGCTGGGGCTTCGTCAACGTCAACCTGCGCCCGTACTACGGCGAGGGCTCCAAGACCCTGGCGTACGAGATCTGCGAGCAGCTCGGCTGGCAGCTGCCCGACCAGATCGTCATCCCGATCGCGTCCGGCTCCCAGCTGACGAAGATCGACAAGGGTCTGCAGGAGCTGATCAAGCTCGGCCTCGTCGAGGACAAGCCGTACAAGATCTTCGGCGCCCAGGCCGAGGGCTGCTCCCCGGTGTCGACGGCCTTCAAGGCCGGGCACGACGTGGTCCGCCCGCAGAAGCCGAACACCATCGCCAAGTCCCTCGCGATCGGCAACCCGGCGGACGGCCCGTACGTCCTGGACATCGCGCGGCGCACCGGCGGTTTCGTCGAGGACGTCAACGACGAGCAGGTCGTCGAGGCCATCAAGATCCTCGCGCAGACCGAGGGCATCTTCGCCGAGACCGCGGGCGGCGTGACCGTCGGCGTCACGAAGAAGCTCATCGAGAACGGGCAGCTCGACCCGACGCTGACCACCGTCGTCCTGAACACCGGCGACGGCCTCAAGACCCTGGAGGCGGTGGCCGCGGACAGCGGCCAGACCGCCACCATCCGCCCGAGCCTGGACGCGTTCCGCGCCGCCGGCCTGGCCTGACCACCTCCACCTGCTCTACCGGAAAGGCAGTAGCGCCATGAGCGTCAACGTCCGCATCCCCACCATCCTGCGCACCTACACCGGCGGCCAGGCCGAGGTCGCCGCCGAGGGCGCGACCCTGTCCGAGGTCATCGCGTCGCTGGAGCAGAACCACCCGGGCATCGCCGCCCGCGTCCTGGACGACCAGGGCAAGCTGCGCCGCTTCGTGAACGTCTACGTCAACGACGACGACGTGCGCTTCGAAGGCGGGCTCGAGGCGGTGACGCCGGACGGCGCCGGCGTCTCGATCATCCCCGCGGTGGCCGGCGGCTGATGCTGTGCTCGTCTGACTGACTGACACGCATAACCGTAATTACCCCCTCCGCTAATAAGCGGAGGGGGTAATTCTGTTTGATTGGGCGCGGTAGAGTTGGGGAAGTCCCCTCCGCTGTTCTTGCCCGCCGCATATGAACGGGTCGCGTGAGGGTCGACATCGGGTCAATGTGCAAGTGCGGTATGGGGCTTTGGCGAGATATGCGGGGCCCGAGTTGCCCTGGAACATGCCAACTTTTCACTCTATTTCAATGTTTCGCGGTGTCCAGAATTCTCGTCGGATTGACCTGTTGCAGACAGCACCGGCGCGGATACATTCAGCCTCGGTCGACGCGTTCCGACGCAAGTGATGACCCGGGACCGCGAAGTGCGTTCCTGCGCAAGGGCCAGTAATAGGGGAGTTAGGCATGGCTCAGGGCACCGTCAAGTGGTTCAACGCGGAGAAGGGCTACGGCTTCATCGCGGTCGACGGTGGTGCGGATGTGTTCGTCCACTACAGCGCCATCCAGATGGACGGGTACCGCACCCTTGAAGAGGGTCAGCGGGTCGAGTTCGAGATCTCGCAGGGCCAGAAGGGTCCGCAGGCGGACATGGTCAAGCTCGCACTCGGCTAGTCCCGGCGCGATCGACCGCCCACGCGTACTTGTGAGGGGCCCACATCCTGGACACGGGATGTGGGCCCCTCGCGCGTTCCCGGGGGTGTTCACCCAAGCCGCTTGCACTCGTGGGGGTCGAGTGCTAATCATTGGCGTTAGCACTCTCCAGGTGAGAGTGCTACCAAATCGAGGACCGGGTCGGTGAGGCCCAGCAGGGTCCGGCGGGAAGGAACCGCCGGGCATGCAGGCCGTCCGTCGCGGGCGCGGGCGCGGTCCGGAGCAATCCACCGTCCCCTCAGGCCTGGCGGCCCAGGGGGAACCCCAGTCCTGGAGGACCACTTCAGATGGCCAAGATCATTGCGTTCGACGAGGAGGCCCGGCGCGGTCTCGAGCGTGGGATGAACCAGCTCGCCGACGCCGTCAAGGTCACCCTTGGCCCCAAGGGTCGCAACGTCGTCCTTGAGAAGAAGTGGGGCGCCCCCACGATCACCAACGATGGTGTCTCCATCGCCAAGGAGATCGAGCTCGAGGACCCGTACGAGAAGATCGGCGCCGAGCTGGTCAAGGAAGTCGCCAAGAAGACGGACGACGTCGCCGGCGACGGTACGACCACGGCCACCGTGCTCGCCCAGGCGCTGGTCCGCGAGGGCCTGCGCAACGTGGCCGCCGGCGCCAACCCGATGGCCCTCAAGCGTGGCATCGAGAAGGCCGTCGAGGCCGTCTCGGGCGCCCTGCTCGAGCAGGCGAAGGATGTCGAGACCAAGGAGCAGATCGCTTCGACGGCCTCCATCTCCGCCGCTGACACCCAGATCGGCGAGCTCATCGCCGAGGCGATGGACAAGGTCGGCAAGGAAGGCGTCATCACCGTCGAGGAGTCGCAGACCTTCGGTCTGGAGCTCGAGCTCACCGAGGGCATGCGCTTCGACAAGGGCTACATCTCGGCGTACTTCGCCACCGACATGGAGCGTATGGAGGCGTCGCTCGACGACCCGTACATCCTGATCGTCAACTCCAAGATCGGCTCGGTCAAGGACCTGCTGCCGCTCCTGGAGAAGGTCATGCAGTCCGGCAAGCCGCTGCTGATCATCGCCGAGGACGTCGAGGGCGAGGCCCTGTCGACCCTGGTCGTCAACAAGATCCGCGGCACCTTCAAGTCCGTCGCCGTCAAGGCCCCGGGCTTCGGCGACCGCCGCAAGGCCATGCTCGGCGACATCGCCATCCTCACGGGCGGCACGGTCATCTCCGAGGAGGTCGGCCTCAAGCTCGAGAACGCCGGTCTCGACCTGCTCGGCCGCGCCCGCAAGGTCGTCATCACCAAGGACGAGACCACCATCGTCGACGGTTCGGGTGACAGCGACCAGGTCGCCGGTCGCGTGAACCAGATCCGCGCCGAGATCGAGAACTCCGACTCGGACTACGACCGCGAGAAGCTGCAGGAGCGCCTGGCGAAGCTCGCCGGCGGTGTTGCGGTCATCAAGGCCGGAGCCGCGACCGAGGTCGAGCTCAAGGAGCGCAAGCACCGCATCGAGGACGCCGTTCGCAACGCGAAGGCTGCCGTCGAGGAGGGCATCGTCGCCGGTGGCGGCGTGGCCCTGCTCCAGGCCTCCTCGGTCTTCGAGAAGCTCGACCTGTCGGGTGACGAGGCGACCGGCGCCAACGCCGTGAAGCTCGCGCTCGAGGCCCCGCTCAAGCAGATCGCCGTCAACGGTGGTCTCGAGGGTGGCGTCGTCGTGGAGAAGGTCCGCAATCTGACGGTTGGCTGGGGCCTGAACGCCGCGACCGGCGAGTACGTCGACATGATCGCCGAGGGCATCATCGACCCGGCGAAGGTCACCCGCTCTGCCCTGCAGAACGCGGCGTCCATCGCGGCCCTCTTCCTCACCACCGAGGCCGTCATCGCCGACAAGCCCGAGAAGGCCGGCGCCGGCGCCCCGGGCGGCATGCCGGGCGGTGACATGGACTTCTGATCGACCCCTGGCTCCGGCCTGAAGGTTGATCGGCTGTTCTCGAACGAGGGCGGCACTCCCCACGGGGGGTGCCGCCCTCGGGCGTTCAGGCGGCTGTGCGCGCGACGAAGACGACCTGCTCGTGGTCGTCGCCCAGGGCGATGTTCAGCGAGGCGTCGAGGGCGTGTGCCAGGCGGCGCGGGTCGAGTCCGGCATTCGGACCGCCTGCGGTGATCTCCACCCCGTTGTCGTCCATCCGGCCGTTCTGGGGTTGACTACGACGTATGACGGAACCGTTCATCAAGATCTGCGGGCTGCGGACCGCCCATGACGTCGACGTGGCCGTCGGCGCCGGGGCGGACGCCGTCGGGTTCGTCTTCGCCCCCGGCAGTCCGCGTACGGTCGATGCCGCCACCGCGCGGGAGCTGGCCGGGCGGGTGCCGGACTCGGTGCTCACCGTCGGGGTGTTCCGCGGGCAGCCGGTCGAGGAGGTGCGCCGGCTCACCGAGGAGAGCGGGGTGCGCGCCGTACAGCTCCACGGGGACGAGGGCCCGGAGTACTACGAGGAACTGCGCGCGCCGGGGCGCAGGCTCATCCGGGCCACCGCCGAGCACGTGGAGCGCTGCGGTGAGTACGGCGAGGACCTGCTGCTGCTCGACGCCCCGGACCCCGGCTCCGGCAAGCCGTGGAACTGGGGCTCCGCCGAGTTCACCCCGCCCGAGGGGCAGTGGCTGCTCGCGGGCGGGCTCACCCCCGCCACCGTCCGGGAGGCCGTCGAGGCCACCGGCGCCTGGGGCGTGGACGTGTCCAGCGGGGTGGAGCGGGCGCGCGGCGTGAAGTCCCCTGAGCTGATCCGCGCCTTCATCGAGGCGGCACGCGGCCCGGCCGCCACTCGCTGAACGTGTTTGTGTGATTACTCCCTGCGAGAACTCTGGCGTGGCCCGCTCTCCCCGGGGCAGAGAAACCCCATGGTCACGGACACGCTCGCATGGCTGCGGCGCCTGACGCGCCGCCTCGCTCCGGGCGGTGAGGGCGGCCGCGGGCCGATGCTGCCCTCGCCCCGCCGCACCCCCGTCTTCACCGCCGACTTCGCCTCCGCCACCCAGTGGGTGGCGGGCCGCTCCTGGGCCTATCCCGACGGCGGCCCGACCAACCCCGGGGACAACAAGCTCGACCACCTCGTCGCCGACCCCGCCTACAGCCGCGGCGGCGTCTTCCGGGCGACACCGCGCCCCGACGGCAACTGGGACACCGGACTGCTCACCACCGAGGGCAGCGACGAGGAGTTCGCGGTGCGCACCGGCGACGTGCTGGAGGCGCGGGTGAAACTCCCCGTGGAGGTGGGGGCTTGGCCCGCGATCTGGACCTGGCGGGACGGCGGCCAGGAGATCGACGTCTTCGAGTACCACCCCGACAACCCGGATCTGCTCGAGCTCTCGAACCACGTCCGCGAGGCCCACTGCTACTACCGCGACCCGTCGGTCCGGCCCGGGGCCTGGGTCGACCTCAAGGTCGAGTTCGGCAGGAGCTCGGTCGTCTGGTGGGTCAACGGCGCCCGCGTGTACGCCGATCACAAGGGCGTGGGCCGCTCCTGGCGGGCGTACCTCATCGTGAACCTCTCCGTATCGGCCGGCCGCTACCACCCGGCGCCCGGCCCGGGGGTGACGGAAATGGCGTACGAGGTCTCGCGGTTGGCGGTGTACCGGCGCTAGGCCGGCCGCGCTAGCCCGCGCGCCAGACCGTCATGTCCGCGGTGATCAGGGGCGGCACGGCCTTCGGCCGTGCGACCGACTTGGTCTGGAGCACGAGCAGCGCGATGTCCCCCGACGGGTGCCTGACGCAGATCTCGCTGCCGCCCGCCGTCGCGGCCAGCGGGAGCGTGTGCTGCGTACTGGCCTTCGTGAGCAGGCGGCACGTGTCGTAGCTGCCGGTGCCGGGGTCGGCGTACAACAGGGTGAACACGCTCGTGTCGCTCACCAGATCGCACTGGTCATCGCACTCCAGACGGATGTCCCCCGCGCGGTCCTGGCGCTTGACGGGGTCCTTGATGCCGATCGAGCTCTTCTCGTCCAGGAAGACGGAGGCGAAGGGGACGGCCGCGGGCGGCTTGGACGCCTTGGGCGACGCCTCCGGCGTGCCCGACGCGGATCCGGAGGTTCCCGGCCCGGATGCCTTGCCGCCGCTCGCCGGGCCGGACGACTTGGCCGCGGCCGCCTCCCGTTCGCGCACCCGGTCCGCCGCGTCCATGACCGTCCAGGCCAGGCCGGTCAGCAGCAGTGCCGACGCCGTCACCACCGTGGTGGCGATCAGAGCGGTACGCCGCCTGCGCTTGCGCCGTTCCTCCGGCGTGAGCGGAGCCGTCGGCGGCGGCTGCCAGACCATCGGCGCCGGCGGCTGCAGATGCTGCCCGACCAGCGGCCGCGTGTGCACCGCGGTGGGATGCGGGACCGGAGCCGGGACCAGCACCTCCGGCCCGGTCACCTCCCGCCAGACGGCCGGTCCGCCGCCCGCGTCGGCGTCCTTGCCCAGCCGCTGCCTGCACCACGTCACGATTTCCGCCGGGGTGGCCCGTTCCGCCGGATCGGCTGCCAGGCAGCGGGCGATCAGCGGGCGCAGTGACTCCGGCAGCCGGGTCAGGTCGGGCTCCGAGTGCACGATCCGGAACAGCACGCTCACGGAGGGGCCGTCTCCGTACAACGGCTCGCCCAGCGCGGCGAACGCGGCGGTCTGGCCCAGCGCGAAGACGTCGCTGGCCGCCGTGACCTCGCCCGCCGACGCCTGCTCGGGGGACATGTACTGGGGCGTGCCGATGGCGCTGCCCGTGGCGGTGCCCGCAGTGGTGTCGGAGGCCAGCGAGATGCCGAAGTCGATGACACGGGGCCCGTCGGCGGCCAGGAGCACGTTCGACGGCTTCAGGTCCCGGTGCACGATGCCCGCACCGTGGATGGCCTGGAGGGCTTCGGCCACCCCCGCCACCAGCCACAGCACCGCGGGCACCGGCAGCGGTCCGCGCCGGGCGACGGCCTCCGACAGCGAGGGCCCCGGCACGTACAGGGTGGCCAGCCAGGGCGGGGTTCCGTCCGCCTCGGCGTCGATCAGCTCGGCGGTGTACGCGCCCCGGACCCGCCTGGCCGCCTCCACCTCCCGGCGGAACCGCCGCCGGAACGCCGGGTCTTCGGCCAGTTCCGGCCGTACCACCTTGATGGCCACCGGGCGGCCGCCCTGGGTGTGGGACAGGTAGACCCGGCCCATGCCGCCCGCGCCGAGCCGGGCCGCGAGGCGGTAGCCGGGCACGGTCTGCGGATCGTCCGCCCGCAGCGGCTGGAACACCTCGGTCGCGCTGTTCATCGGTCTCCCCCCGATTCCCCCGATCAACCGATGAGTTGATCCGCCTCACCCTAACGAGGCGTCGGGCAGGGCAGGGGAACCGAGGTCGGACGGTCAGACGGTCAGACTGCGGGGCCGAACGAGGACGCGCCGCCGTCCTCCTCGACCGATTTCACGACCGCGGTCGTCCGCAGGGCATCGACCTGCTCGGGGGAGAGGCGGGCGGCGAAGCCGTTCAGGGTGTCGCGGTAGACGTGCAGCGGGGTGA
Organism: Streptomyces sp. NBC_01546; assembly: GCF_045208355.1. Taxonomy (NCBI): domain Bacteria; kingdom Bacillati; phylum Actinomycetota; class Actinomycetes; order Kitasatosporales; family Streptomycetaceae; genus Streptomyces; species Streptomyces sp. NBC_01546. Next base: position 3,830,510 of record NZ_CP109379.1, on the reverse strand, counting down.
TCCCGTAGGCGTCCGCGACGGCGGCCGGGTCGAGGCCCGGGTGCACGGTGACGATGTACGTGGCGTGGTCGGCGGGGGCCGTGAGGGACACGGGTACGGCGGCGGTGGCTGTGGCGGCGGCTGCGGACACGGGCAGGGCGACGGTGACGGCGGCCAGTACGGCGACGGCCACGGGCAGGGCTCGGCTCAGACGGTTGCGCATGGGTGGAGGCCATCACGCGCTGCGGTGCAGGTCAACGAGGTCCGGGGGTGAGGCGGGGGCACAGGGCGGCGCACCGGCCGTGCGCTCCCCGGTGTGGGGGCGAGCCGTACGGGTGATCTTGCCGGGGCCGCCGGGGCCGCCGGGACCGTACGCGCCGGGGCGCGGCCTTGACGGCAGAAGGGGTTCACCCTTTCTGCAGTTTGTCGGACGCGCCGTGTTGACGGAACTGGCGGGTGATGGGCCAGGCGGGGGCGGCGGTTCAAGCCGGTTGGAGGTGGCACCGATGGAAGGGAGGGCCGCACCCGCAGAGCACTTGTTGCCGCGGGGGCGGCTCACCCATGCCGACCGTTCCACTCCGTCAGGGAGTTCCTTTCATGCGCCTGCTCGCACGCCTGGCCACCGCTGCCCTCCTCACCGTGCCTCCGATCGCGGCCGGCTCCGCCTCCGCCGCCGCCCCGGAGCCGACCCCGGCCCCGCTGCTCAAGGCCGAGAACCCGGTGCCCGGCAAGTACATCGTGACCCTGCAGAAGGGTCAGGACGCGGCGAAGGTCGCCAAGAAGCTGGGCCTGAAGCCGTCGTTCGTCTACACGACGGCGATGAGCGGCTTCGCGGTACCGCTGACCTCGCTCGAGCTGACGCTCGTCCGCAACAGCCTGGGCGTGGAGAAGGTGGAGGAGGACGCCTCGGTCCAGTCCCTGCCGATGCCGACCTCGCCGGCGGGCACGCGGGCCCCGTCGAACTCCTGGGGCCAGGACCGGATCGACCAGAAGGAACTGCCCCTCGACAACAGCTTCACCACCGAAGGCAACGGCGCCGGGGTGACCGCGTACATCCTCGACACCGGCATCGACTACAAGCACACCGAGTTCGGCGACCGGGCCACCTTCGGCTACGACGCGATCGGTGACGGCCGCAACGGCCAGGACTGCCAGGGCCACGGCACGCACGTCGCGGGCACGGTGGCGGGCAGGACGTACGGCGTGGCGCGCAAGGCGAACCTGGTCAGCGTCCGCGTCCTCGGCTGCGACGGCAAGGGCACGTGGTCGGGGATCATCGCGGGCATGGACTGGATCGCCAAGAACGCCAAGCAGCCGGCGGTGATGAACGGCTCCCTGGGCGGGGACAGGTCGGAGGCGGTCAACAACGCCGCGACCGCCCTGTCCGACGCGGGCGTGCTGCCGGTCATCGCGGCGGGCAACTCCGCGAAGGACGCGTGCAACGTCTCGCCCGCGTCCGCCGCCCGCGTGATCACGGTCGCCGCATCCAACGAGTGGGACGAGGAGACGGACTTCTCCAACTACGGCACGTGCGTCTCCCTCTACGCCCCCGGCCAGGCCATTGTCTCCGCGAAGCTCGGCGGCGGCAGCGTGGCCCTCGACGGCACGTCGATGGCCGCCCCGCACGTCGCGGGTGTGGCCGCCCTCTACAAGCAGGCACACCCGAACGCGGACCCGGCGGAGCTCAACGAGTTCCTGGACAGTGAGGCCACCAAGGACGTCCTGAAGAGCGTCAGCAAGACCAGCCCGAACGTACTGCTGAACTCCGGCGGTCTCTGACCGTCAGAGGGTTCTGACGAACTCGGCCCAGGCCCGTGCGTGGAACACCACGTGCGGGCCTTCGGGCTGCTTGGAGTCCCGGACGGGGACGAGGGTGGGGTGGCCGTCGGCGACTTCGAGGCAGTTGCCGCCGCTGGCGTCGCTGTGGGTGGACTTCCGCCAGGTGGCCATCTCCAGGCAGTCGCCGCCGCTTCCGCCGCTGTAGCTGGACTTGTGCCAGATGGCCGCCGACAGGTCGTACTCAGGCGTGCTGATCATGCTCGTAATCCTCCGCCACCGACTCGATCAGGGCCAGGGACTTGCGCGGTGACAGCGCGTTGGCCGTGAGCAGATCGTAGGCCAGGGCGTGATGGGTAACGGTGGCCGGATCGTCGAACAGCTGGCCTGTGCTCATGCCTTGTACGTAGGCCAGTGGGGGAGCGTCCTCAAAGGACATCAGCTTGAGGGAGCCCTCCATGGCTGCGTGCGGGCCCGCACTGAACGGGAGTACCTGCACGATGATCCGGTGCGATCGGATCAGGCTCGCAATGTGTCGCAGCGCCTCGGCCATGATCGCCGGATTGTCTCCGGACCGGCGCAGAACTCCCTCGTCAAGCACGCACCAAAACAGTGGGGTTGTTGGATCCCCGAGTAGCGCGGCGCGAGCCAGCCGGTTCGCGACCAGCTCGTCGATGGTCTCTTCCGTCGCCGTCGGCTGGTAGGCGCGGAAGACCTCCCGCGCGTACGCCTCCGTCTGGAGCAAGCCGGGGATCAGCTGGGGCGCGTACTCCCGGATCGATGTCGCCAGGGCCTCCGCCTCGGCCGCCGCCGCGAAGTGGTCCGGGTACTTGGACTTGGCCGCCGCGCCGCAGTTGCGGGCGAAGAAGCCGTTCGTGTCGAGGATGTCGTCTATCTGTCGCGCGAATTCGATGTGCATCCGGCGCGTGCCCGCTTCGAGCTGGCCGATGAACGAGCCGCTGACGAAGAGCGGTTCGCCGAGTTCGGCCTGGCTCAGTCCGGCGCGCTCGCGCGCCACGCGCAGCTCGGCGCCGAGCAGGGCGCGGGGTGAGGAGGAGGGATCGAGGTTCTTACCTGCCATGGCGACTCCCGGGCCAACAGGTGGGGTTGTTCTCGGTGCTTCCTTGAAAGGCTAGCCAGCCCGTCGCCACGCTGTGTGCGGAACGTGAACACGCAGAGTAGAAAGGTGACATGTCATGGTGATGACGGCGAAGGAGCGGATGCTCGCGGCCGAGGAGACCGTGCGGCAGCTGAAGGGCGCGCTGGACGGGGTGGGGGTGGTCTTCCCGTCGCTGGGCGTGGAGCGGGTCTCCGCGGCCGGTACGTACGGGATGCCCCTGGTCGACCTCGGCCGCTGCAACCTGGACACCGCGCTCCGGCTGGCCGCCGTACTGCACGAGAGGGCACGCGCGTGAGCGAGTCCGTCGACGCGGCGGAGTTCGCCTTCGAACTCGGCTGGAAGCTGCGCGGCCTGGAGACCGCGCTGGCGCCGCGCGTGTCCTTCGGTTCGGCGGCGGGGTGCCCGCAGCCGCCTCCGCCGCCGGGGTGGCAGCGGTTCACGCTGGTCCACTGTCCGGTGGACGGGTACCCGGGGTTCGACGATCCGGGCTACGAGCGGCTCAGGGCGAGCCCGCCGCAGGGGTGCGTGGTCGAGGACTTCGGCGGGTGCCTGGGGCTGCGGTGCGAGCGGCCGGGTGTGCGGCTGCTGGACGCGGTCGCGGACCTGTGCGCCGAGATCCGTACCGGGCACGGGCTGCTCATGACCGGACTCGGCATCGAGAAGCTGTGGGAGTGGTCGGCGGACGGTACGGACGGCTGGGGCGCGGAGATCGTGGGCCAGCTGCTGCTGATGGCCGCGGAGCGCGGGCCGAAGCTCGGCTACGACGTCGATGACCTGGTGCGGGTCCTGCGTACCGCGGCCGGCTGAGCCGTATTCAGCTGGTGATGCGTTCGCCGTCGTGCTCGCCGCCCACGCAGTTCCACTGGCCGGTGGCGGAGTCGTACTCCACCGTTCCCTGTTTGGACTCGCACGTCGGTCCGGGGACAGCCGGTACGGCTGCCTGCGCAACGGGGACGGCGGCGCCGAGGGCGGCCAGTACAAGGGCGGCGGTGAACGCGAGAATTCGGGTACGCATGGAAACTCCTCCGGGGGCGAGCGATACCAACGCGTCAACACCAGCCTCCCTCTGCAGCGCGTCGGGCGCACCCTGGTGGGGGCGCACAAGGGGGCGCACGAGAGGCGCCGCCCGCGATCGAGCGGCAGGCTGGTGTCATGGAGAACACGCCCCAGGTAACCGTGGGGGCGCCTGAAGACCTCGGCTTGCGGCAGGTTTTGGTCGACGGCAAGCGCGTGGGCAGGGCTCAGTCCCTCAAGGAACTCCGAAGAATCCTGGATCGTGCCGGTGTGGAACCGGGGCACGAGATGCAGTGGCAGTGGATCGGCGGTGACCACACTGTCTGGCCGGACCAGGCCCAGGTGTGGGTGCGGCGAACCATTTGCTTCCTCATGGCCGTCGGCCTCCTCGCGACGGCATGGCCGCTCTTCCGGATCGGAATGTCGGACAGCGGCGATGCCCTCACGTACGGCGGACGGATCGCGGGACTCACCATCCTCGCTGTGGCCCTGGTGGAGGCGTTGGCAGCCCTGGCCGCCATCGACTACTGGACCAAGCGTCGGTGGCGTTACTCCGGAGTGGTCGTCGTGATCGGAGTCGTGATTTCCCTTCTCTGTAGTGCCACCCTGCTCCTGCTACAGGTCGGCGAGCGGTTCACGGGCTACACCGTGGTCGGGATAGTCCTCGGTGTCTGGTCCTCGGTGGCCCTGTTCGGGCTTTTCAAATGCGGGGCGTGGAAGGGGCTCCATGTTCCCAGGAAAATTGCGATCGGGGTAATTATTTCCACCCTTCTCGCCGCCGCCAACCTTGCGTATTCGCAGATCTATGTTCCCTATGTGACGACGCCGCTGATCCAGAGTGGGGCCGAGTTCAAGGAGCCGAACATGGACAAGGGGGCGAAGCAGGTGTATGTGACGGTCCATCTGTACGTGAAGAACGCCGGCCAGGTGCCCGTCTACATTCTCGGCAGCATCTACTGGATCCATGGCGGGCCCGCGATCAGCAGGCCTGATGACAAGCCTTCTGATGACAAGCCTGCCAGAACCGAACTGATCTACGATGGCGAGTTCGTCACGCCGGTCGGCCGCGTGCTGAATCCAGGGGAAGAGGTCGCCCAGGATGCGGTCATTGAAATAAAGGGCGCCGACCCTCACAAGTATGAAGCGATCAGGGCTCGGACCGAGGTGTACGTGATCAGGAAAGACAGAATGAAGATGACCGCGGACTACGAGCGCTCCTTGGTGGAGGGGAAGAAGCTCAAGGATGATTGCCAGCCGGGAGATCCACTCAATGCGGTATACAGATACCGGACCGGCATTTCGAACAGTAGTGAAATTCTGAACGTGACCCGCGGCCCGCAGCGCGTAACAGTGTGGAGGGTGGGAGGCAAGGAGCCGCACGTCGTTGTGGATGTGTCGCCACCGGGTGCACGAATGACGTACGACGGCAAAAACCCCATCGCGAACGAAGAGGCCAGCGAGCGGTACGGACTCACGCAGGTGCGCGGCTCCACGGCGCAGATGCCCTACCGAGAGCTCCTGGAAAAGGCCGGCTCGACCCAGAAGGGCGAGAGCCCGACACCGACCCCGGTCCCGAGCCCGGCCACGTGACCCGGTCTACACCGGGGCGTCGGTGCGCAGGCGGGCGTGGAGGTGTTCGTCGTGCCAGCCGTCCGCGTGGAGGAGGGCGCCGCGCATGGTGCCCTCCAGGGGGAATCCGGCCTTCAGGGCTATCGCGCAGGAGGCCGGGTTGGCCACTGAGTGGGTGATCCGCAGGCGGTGCAGGCCCAGGTCCTCGAAGGCCCAGCGCCTGACGCGGTCCGTGGCCTTCACCATGACCCCGCTGCCGCGCCCGGCGGGCAGCAGCCAGTACAGGATCTCGCCGCTGCCGCCCGCGAGATCGAGGTCGGCCAGGCCGATCAGCCCGACGGCCGGGCCGCCGGCGGAGGGGGCGACGGCCCAGATCGCGGCCTTCTCGGCCTCCCAGTTGGCGCGGTAGCGGGCGATGCGCTCCCCGGCCCGAGCCTCGGTGAACCGGCCCGTGCGGTTCCAGTGCTGGATGTCCGGGTCCCCACCCGAAGCGACCAACGCGGGGGCGTCGTACGGCTCCCAGGGCCGCAGCAGCCACCCGCCGGGGAGGCTGAGGACGGGCTGGGGCAGCGCGCTCATCCGTCCGGCCGGTACAACTGCGGGTATCTCCATGCCGGGCAGCCTACGCCGGGCCCGCTGAGCGGAAGCACCGGCCGTATCTCTGCCGGGCTCTCGTGGGTCAGGCCAGGGCCGGTTGCTTGGCCGGGTCGGTGGGGGTGGTCGAAGTGTCCGGCTGCGCGTCGGTGTTGAGGTCGGTCAGCATCCGGCGGGTGAAGCCGAAGAAGTACGTGGCGAGGAAGCCCACCAGGTAGCCCACCACCAGGCCGCCCGCGTAGATGGCGAGGGTGGCGCCCAGGCCCGAGGTTCCGTTGAGGAGGGGGAACAGGGCCCAGCCCGAGGGGCCGATGGCGGTGGAGCCGAAGGCAACACCGAGCTGGTTGAAGAGGCCCACGAAGGCCCCGCCCGCCGCGCCGCCGATGCAGGCGGTGACGAACGGGCGGCCGAGGGGGAGGGAGACCCCGTAGATCAGGGGTTCGCCCACGCCCAGGAAACCGGCCGGGAGCGCGGACTTGATGGTCGTACGGAGCGAACGGTTGCGCGGGAGCCGGCAGTAGACCGCGATGGCCGCGCCGACCTGGCCCGCGCCCGCCATGGCCAGGATCGGCAGCAGGACCGTGTAGCCGGACTGTTCGATGAGGGTGGTGTGGATGGGGATCAGGGCCTGGTGCAGGCCCAGCATGACGAGGGGGAGGAAGAGGCCGCCCAGGACCAGGCCCGCGAAGGCGCCGCCGGTGGCGAGCAGCCAGTCGGCGAACGTGCCGATGGCGGCGGAGGCCTCGCCGGCGAGGAACATGAGGCCGTAGATGGTGACCAGGCCCGAGATCAGGACGGTGAGGGTCGGGGTGACCAGCACGTCCAGGGCCTCGGGGACCCACCGGCGGCACCACTTCTCGACGTGGACCGCGAGCACCGCCGCGGCGAGCGCGCCGAGGACGCCGCCCTGGCCGGGGGAGAGGTGCTGGCCGAAGGCATCGATCTTGGCGATGCCCGGGAAGACGATGATCGCGGCGACCGCGCCGCCGAGGATCGGCGTACCGCCGAACTCCTTGGCCGTGTTGTAGCCGACGAAGACGGCGATCAGCGACATGAACCCGGAGGCGATGGCGGCCAGGGCCGGGACGACGCCGGGCAGCCAGCCCGCGTTCGTCAGTACGCCGTTGAGCCCGGCGATGATGCCGCAGCCGATGAGGGCCGGGATCAGCGGGACGAAGATGTTCGCGATGCGGCGCAGGAACAGCTTGAGGGGAGTCGAGTTGCGGGTCTTCTGAGCTTCCTTCAGCGCCGCGCCCTGGGCGGCCAGGTCGTCCGCCGTGACCGGCTGCGGGGCGGTGGCGGCAGCGGCCGGGCGCCGGCCCTCCTCGACCAGCGCCTCGAACTCCGGGGTGACGCGGGCGACCGTACCCGGCCCCAGCACGATCTGGTAGGTGTCGTCGTCGACCACGCCCATGACCGCGGGCAGGGCCCGCAGGGCCTCGTCGTCGACCAGCGAACGGTCCAGCAGTCCGATGCGCAGCCGGGTCATGCAGTGCGCGATGGAAGCGATGTTGTCCGGGCCGCCGACCAGAGGAAGGATCGCGGCGGCTGTGGCGCGGTTCTTGTCAGTGGACATGTGGGGGTCGCCTTCGTCAGCGGGTCTGGGTGTGGGCTTCGGCCAGGGCTTCGCGGAGGTGGCCCTGGGAGGAGGCCAGCAGGGCGGCGGCCTGCGGGCCGTCGACGCCGCCGAGGACGACGAGGATGGCGTTCTTGACCTCGCCGCCGGTGGCGGTCAGCGCCGCCTCGATCTCCGCGTCGGGCGCGCCGGTGGCCAGCGCCACGATGCGCCGGGCCCGGGCGCGCAGCTTCTCGTTCGAGGAGCGCATGTCGACCATGAGGTTCCCGTAGGTCTTGCCCAGGCGGATCATCGTGATCGTCGAGATGAGGTTGAGGACGAGCTTCTGCGCCGTGCCGGCCTTCAAGCGGGTCGACCCGGTGAGCAGTTCGGGGCCGACGACGACCTCGATGCCGTGCTCGGCGGCCGCCGCGAGCGCGGAGCCCGCGTTGCAGGACAGACCGACGGTGAGCGCGCCGCGCGTACGGGCGAACTCGACGGCGCCGATCGCGTACGGGGTGCGGCCGGAGGCCGAGACGCCGATCACCGTGTCATCGGGGGTGAGGCGCAGTGCGGTGAGGTCTTCCGCCGCCAGCTCCTTGGAGTCCTCGGCGCCTTCGACCGACTTGACCACGGCGGAGGGGCCGCCCGCGATGAGGCCGACGACATCGGCCGGGGCGGTGTTGAAGGTGGGCGGGCACTCGCTGGCGTCCAGGACGCCCATCCGGCCGGCCGTCCCGGCGCCCGCGTAGACCAGGCGGCCGCCGCGGGCCATGCGGGCGGCGATCGCGTCGATCGCGGCGGCGATCGGCGGTAGCTGCGCGGCGACGGCGGCCGGGACGGTGGCGTCCTCGGCGTTCATCGTGCGGGCGATGTCGAGGGTGGACAGCCGGTCGATCTCTGCCAGTTCGGGACGGAAGGCCTCGGTGGTCAGCGTCTCCAGCTGGGCGCGGAGTTCGGCGTACGCGGTCATGGTCGGGGCTCCTGACTCCGGGCTCCGGGCTCCCGGGCGGTTCAGCGGGCGGTGTGGCGGTGGGCGAGGGCCTCGTACGAGGCGGCGAGGGCGGGGGCGGCGGTCTCGTACGTCTGCTGCGCCACGCCGACGAAGAGGCAGTCGACGACGAGGAGCTGGCTGGTGCGGCTGGACATGGCGGCCGGGCGCAGCTGGGTCTCGCGGGCGGCGGAGGTGGCCAGGACCAGATCGGCGTAGTGGGCGACGGGGGCGTTCGGGCGGCCGGTGAGGGCGACGGTGGTGGCGCCGCGTTCGAAGGCCGTACGGAGGGGCTCGATCACGTCGCCGGTGGAGCCGGAGTGGGTGATCGCGACGGCCACGTCGCCGGGGCGCAGCTGGACGGCGTTGGTGACGGCGAGGTGGGGGTCGCTGTGGGCGTGCGCGACGAGCCCGATGCGCAGCAGCTTCTGCGCGAGGTCCTGGCCGACGAGCGCGGAGGCGCCGATGCCGTAGACGTCGATCCGGCGGGCGGTCGCGAGGGCGGTGACGGCGGCGGCCAGCTGGGTCAGGTCGAGTCCGGCGGCGGTGTCGGCGAGGGTCTGCGCCTCCTCGTGGGCGAGTTTGGCGACGACGTCGGCGAGCGGGTCGTCGACGGCTATGTCGACGGTGACGGCGGGGGCGGCGCCGGACTCCTGCTGGGCGGCGAGGGCGGCCAGCGCCAGGCGCAGGTCGCGGTAGCCGGGGTAGCCGAGGAGGCGGGCGGTGCGGACGACGGTGGCCTCGCTGGTGCCGGTGCGCGCGGCGAGGGCGGAGACGGTGAGCCGGGCGCAGCCGGCGGGGTCGGCGGCGACGGCCTCGGCGACGGTCTGCATGGAGCGGGTCATGGAGGGCCCGAGAGCGCGCACGCGGGCCCGCAGCGCGGCGGGCGCCGGGGCTACGGGCTTTTCCACGTCTCCGTTGCCGCCGTTTGCGCCACTGAAAGTTTCTTTCGCTCTCTTGCTCACGCGTGAAAGCTATTTTCGGCGGTGCCGGGCGTCAAGGAGCCATGGGTCATGCCCGGGAAAGGACCTTCGCCACTTAGCCCGTACGGGGTCACAATGAGCAGATGGACCACGCAACCCCCCTGGAACAGGCGCTGCACGTCGCCCGTGCACTTGTTCTCGCCGATCTCGCCGCCGGCGAGGTCGCCGACGCCGATGTCGTATCCCTCGTCGAGGACTCGGTCACGCACCGCCGGTGGTGGGTGGAGCAGTGGCCGGAGGGGGTCGGCTACCTTCCCGGACTCGTGGCCCAGGACGTGCAGGACGCGCTGCTGGAGAAGTACGGGCGCTGGCCGCTGTGCCCGGTCTGCGCGCACGGCGAGCCGCACGCACTGGACGTGGAGCCGGAACTCGGACCCGACCCGCACTGGGTGTGCTCAGAGGCGGGCGTGAGAGTGGCGGCGGTGGGCGCCCTCGGCCCCGTCTTCCACCCGTGACCGTCTACATCGACCCGCCGACCTGGCCGGGTCACGGCCGCATGTGGTCGCACCTGGTCAGCGACGTCTCGTACGAGGAGCTGCACGCGTTCGCGGCGGCCATCGGCTGTCCGCCCCGCGCCTTCGAACGGGACCACTACGACGTGCCCTCCTACCGTTACGCGGACGCGGTCGGTGCGGGCGCGGTGGAGATCGGCAGCAAGGAACTCGTCCGCCGCCTGACGGCGGCGGGCCTGCGCCGGCCGAAGGGCCGACCGGTGTAGGTGCCGCGCAGGTCAGCCGCGGGCCGCGGCCTGCGGCCGGCCGGTGGCCGGGGTGGCGGTGCCGCCCGAGGCGACCAGGCGGGTGGCCGGGGGCGGGGTCCGGCGGTGCAGCCGGAGGGCCAGTGCGGTCAGGGCGATCGCCGTGACGGTCATGGCGGCGCCGGCCCAGGCGGTGGCGGCGAAGCCGAGGTTCGCGTCGATGACGGTGCCGCCGAGCCAGGGGCCGCCGGTGTTGCCGAGGTTGAAGGCCGCGGTGGTGGTGGCTCCGGCCAGGGTCGGGGCGGCGCCGGCCACGTTGAACATGCGGGCGTTGAGCGCCGGGGCGGTGAAGAAGGCCGAGACGCCGAGCAGGAACGACAGGGCGATCGCCGCGGCGGCGGCCGAGGCCAGCAGGGCGAGCGCGGCCAGGAAGACGGTCGAGGCGGTGATGCCCCAGATCATCACGCCGAACAGGTGCGCGTCCGCGACCCGCCCGCCGATGGTGGTGCCGACCAGCGCGCCCACCCCGAAGAGGCCGAGGATCCACGGAACCCAGCCGGAGTCCAGCCCCGCCACGTCCGTGAGCAGCGGCGACAGGTAGCTGAAGGCGCAGAACACGCCGCCCGCGGCCAGGGCCGTGATGCCGATGGAGAGCCACACCTGGCGGTCGCGGTAGATGCGCAGCTCCCGCCCGAGGGAGGGCTTCTCGGCGGGCAGCGGGATCTTCGGGATCAGCGCCAGGATGCCGGCGAGGGCGACGGCGGAGGCCGCGCCGACCGACCAGAACGCGGAGCGCCAGCCCAGGTGCTCCCCGAGGAAGGCCCCGGCGGGCACGCCGAGGACGTTCGCGATGGACAAGCCGCCGATCATGACGGCCATCGCGCGGGCTCGCTGGTCCTTGTCGACCATGGCGATGGCCACGGCAGCGCCCACGGCCCAGAAGCCGGCGCAGGCGAGGGCGGAGACCACGCGTGAGGCGAAGAGGAGCTCGTACGAGGGGGCCAGCGCGCCCGCGACCTGCCCGAGGCCGAAGAGGCTGATGAGGGAGACGAGGGTGGTGCGGCGAGGGAGGCGTAGCGTGGCCACGGCCAGCAGCGGCGCCCCGACGACCATGCCGATCGCGAAAGCGGAGATGAGCAGGCCCGCCCGCGGAATGGTGACGCCCATGTCCTCCGCGATGGGCGGCAGCAGCCCGGAGAGCATGAACTCGCTGGTGCCGAGTGCGAACACGGACAGGCCGAGGACGTAGACGGCTACGGGCATGCGGGGGCGGCGTGCGGCATCAGCGGGCATGACTCTCACCAACCGTGGCGAACGCGATCAAATTCCCCGCGGGGCGAGCCGTGCCAGCTCAGCCGCCAGGTTGGCGCGCGCCGGGGCCTCCCAGTGGGCGGCTCCGTACGGGGTGCGGAAGAGCCGCGGCAGGGCGAGCAGCTGCCGGAGCACCTCGGCGCGGCCCGCGGTGAAGGCGTCGTCCGGCACGAACCCGTACTCGGCGCGCACGGCGGCGGCGTAGGCGGCGTACGCCTCGGGCGTTCCGGCCAGGACGGCCAGGTCCGCGTCGCAGAGCGCCTCGCCGTTGGTGTCGCCGGGGGCGGGGTCGTGGGTGACGGTGAGCCGGACCAGCCGGGCCACCTCGGCGGTGCGCGCGGGCGCTATGCCGAGCTCGGGGAGGGCGCGCTCGGCCAGGACGGCGCTGCGTTCCTCGTTCTCGGAGCGGTCGGGGCGGTAGACGGCGTCGTGGAACCAGGCGGCCAGCTCGACGGCCGCGAGGTCGGCGGCGTGGTCCGCCAGTACGTCGATCCGCGCCAGTACGTCGGCCAGGTGCGCGGTGGTGTGGTACCGGCGCTGCGGCTCCGCCCAGGCGGCGAGCAGGCGGTCGGCGTAGGGGGCGGGATCCCGGTCGGCGGGGACGCCGGCGGCGATGGCGGTCGCCTGCCAACGGGCGCGGAGGGCCGTGGTGTCGGTGTGCGGGGTGCCTGTGTCCATGCGCACATTGTGGGGGTGGCGTGATTCTGCTGGTGGAGCGTGGGCGGAGGCCCGTACCCTGGATATTGGACTAGACCTATTTTGTGCAGCTTCTCGAAGGATGGGATCGAATGAGCAACCGTGCGCTCCTGGAGGTGATCGCCCTCGACGCGGAGGACGCGATCGCGGCCCAGGCCGGTGGGGCGGACCGACTCGAGCTGGTCACCGACATGGCCGCCGACGGGCTCACCCCGCCGCGCGAGACCTTCGCGGCGATCAGGGCGGCGGTCGAGATCCCGCTGCGGGTGATGCTCCGCAAGTCCGACGGCTTCGCGGCGGGCGAGGTCTCCGGTCTGGTGGCGGCGGCGCGGGAGCTGCGGGCGGAGGGCGCGGAGGAGTTCGTACTCGGGTTCCTGAACCCGGACGGCACCCCCGACCTGGCGGCGGTCGAGGCCGTGGTGGCGGAGCTGGGCGGCTGCCGCTGGACCTTCCACCGGGCGATCGACCGCGCGGCGGACCGGGACGGCCTGCGCAAGGCGCTGGCCGACCTTCCCGGTCTGGACACCTACCTGACGGCGGGCTCGGCGGCCGGGGTCGACGAGGGCATGCCGGTGCTGCTGGCCGAGGCCGCGCGGCGGGGGGAGCCGGGGTACGGGGCGCGGATCCTGGTCGGCGGGGGCCTGGCCCTGTCGCACCTGCCGGTGCTGCGGTCGGCCGGCATCGACGCCTTCCACATCGGCGGCGCGGCCCGTCCCGACGGCTGGGGCCGCCCGGTCTCGGCCGCGGCCGTCGCCCACTGGCGGGCCGAACTGGGCTGACCGGCGCGGCGCCGTTGTCGGGGGCGCTGCCCCCGAACCCCCGCGCCTCAAACGCCGGCGGGGCTGGAATTGCCGCTGCGCGGCAACCCAGCCCTCGGGGCTAAGGATTGCGCTGCGCGCACTTTCGTGCGGACGACATCAGCCAAAATCAGCCCCGCCGGCGTTTGAGGCGCGGGGTCTGGGGCGGAGCCCCAGCAGCGGACCCGCAGGTCAGGACAGCTCAGGAGGCAGTGGGGCCGAGTGGAGGGCCGTCAGGCCTGAGACGGCTCGGGTGAGGCAGACGTACAGCCGGCGCAGGCCCGTCCGCTCGTCCGGCTCGCCGTCGACGATCGCGGCGGGCTCGTCCAGTACCACGTAGTCGTACTCCAGACCCTTGGCCAGCGAGGCCGGGACGAGGGTCAGACGGGACTCCGCCGTCGTCTCCTCGCCCGGCGCGAGGTACGCCAGCCCCGCCGCCCCCAGGGCCTCCGCCAGGACCGGGATCCGCGCGTCCGCCGCGATCAGCCCGATCGACCCCTCGTGGGCGAGGGAGGCGCGGCAGGCCTCGATCACCGCAGGTGTCAGGTCCGCCGTCTCCGCGATCCGCAGCGACCCCGGCGTCTCGCGCACCGAGGAGACCGGGGCCAGCCCCGGGGAGATGGACGGCAGCAGCCGCGAGGCGTACGCGATCACCTCGCGCGGCACGCGGAAGCCCGCCGTCAGCTCCTCCACCACCGCCTGCGGCTTCCCGAGGTGCGCCAGCGCCTCGTCCCAGCTGCGCGTGGCCCACGGGGTGGTGCCCTGCGCCAGGTCGCCGAGCACCGTCGCCGAACCCGTCGTGCAGCGCCGCCCCACCGCCCGGTACTGCATCGGCGACAGGTCCTGCGCCTCGTCGAGTACGACATGGCCCAGCGAATGCGTCCGCTCCACCAGGTCGGCGGCCTCGTCGATCAGGACCAGGTCCGCTCCCGACCACTTCGCCGACTTCACGCTCCGGAACGGCTTCGGCCACAGCAGCAGCTTCTGCTCGTCCGCCGTCAGGACGTCCGCCGCGTGCAGCGCGAGGAACTCGGGGTCCGACAGCAGCCGCAGCACCAGCTTCGCCGGCTCGACCGGCGGCCAGATCTCCTTGACCGCCGCCTTCACGGCGGCGTTGCGCGCCACCGCGTCCTGCACGCGGTCGTCCGGCGCCTCGCCCGCCTGCTCCATCCGTACGAGCACCGCGTGCGCGATCCGCTGCGGCAGCGCTTCGCGGGCGGCGCCGTAGCGGATGTCGCGGTTCTGCAGCTCCTCGACCATCTCGGCGATCTCGTACGCGGGCACCCGCCAGCGGCGCGAACCGCGCACCACCATCAGCGGCTCGGTGGGCTGCGCGACGTGTGAGGCGAGCGCGCGGCGCAGCACCTGCGCCATCCGGGCGTCGCCCTTGACCACGGCGGTTTCGGCGGGGTCCGTGCCGCGTACCTCCAGACCGCCGCGCGCCACCAGGTCGTCGACGGTGGCCTGCTTGACCTCCAACTCGCCCAGGGCGGGCAGGACCTGCTCGATGTAGTGCAGGAAGGAACGGTTCGGCCCGATGACGAGGGTGCCCGTACGGGCGAGCCGGTCGCGGTGCGCGTACAGCAGGTACGCCACCCGGTGCAGGCCGACCGCCGTCTTCCCGGTGCCCGGGCCGCCCTGCACGCACACGGAGCCGGACAGGCCGGAGCGGACGATCTCGTCCTGCTCGGGCTGGATCGTCGCGACGATGTCCCGCATGGGACCGACGCGCGGGCGCTCGATCTCCTGCTGGAGCAGCTTGCTGACGGCGGCCGCCTCGGCGGGGTCGGAGAGGTGCTCGTCCTCGTACGCCGTGAGCTCGCCGCCGGTGTAGCCGAAGCGGCGGCGCAGCGCGATGTCCTGCGGGTCGGTCTTGGAGGCCCGGTAGAACGGCTGGGAGACGGGCGCGCGCCAGTCGATGACCATCGGATCGCCGTCGGCGTCGTGGACGTGACGGCGGCCGATGTAGAACTGCTCGCCCTCCGCGCCCTCGGCGAGCTCCGCGCCCGGCGCGTGCAGGTAGTTCAGGCGGCCGAAGAAGAGGGGGGTGTGGGCGAGGTCGGCGAGGGCCTTGATCCGGTCGTCGATCTGGGCCTGGAGGACGATCGCGTTGACCCAGTTCGCGGTGACGTCGCGGATGTCGAGGGCCTCCACGTCCTCGCGCATGGCGCGGAGCGCGGCGCGGGAGGAGCTGAGGTGGGCCCGTTCGCGGGTCAGGGGATTGACGGCCAGGTCGGACTCGGGGGCGTGCGCGGGCACGGGACTGCCTCCAGCTGCTGGTACGGAACAGATGGCCCGCCGGTTCCAACCGGTGGGCGGCTCTCCCCGGTGGTGCGGCGGGAGGCGGCAAGAGCGGAGATTCTAGCCATCGGGCCCGCGCGGCGCGAACGGATTATCCGGGGCCCTCGAGCGACTCCGTACGGGTGGCATGTGACCACTCATGTGACCACTCATGCGACCACTAGGGGATGCCATGGGCCGTGAGTAGTACGCGGGACGCCCGGGGGTTCCGCCCCCAGAGCGATGTGCCGGCGGGCGCGAAAACCCACCATGGACACATGAGCACCGCAACCTTCACCCCGATCCAGGGCGGCCGCCCTGGGGGCACCTCCCGGACGAAGTCTGGGGGAGGCGCCGCTTCCCTCTCCGATTCGCGTCCGCGCTACGGCCTCGGCGGCGTACTGCGCGCCGCCAAGGTCTTCGCGGCGGCCGCCGTCAGCGTCGTCGTCCTGGGCGAATACGCCGAGGACGCGGGCGTCGTCCGCCGCTGACCCGGCGTTGCCGTCCGCCGCTGATCCGGCGTCGCGCAGCGCCCCGGCCGGATACGGCGGTCACCGGGCACTGATCCACTAGGGTCACGCGCGTGACCCGGAGTCCCGCCCTCGCCGCCCCCAGCCGTTCGGCGTCGCCCCTGGCCGGCCCCCTGGTGGCAGGCTCGCTCCTCGTACTCGGCGTGCTCTGCGTCGCCCTGCGCGTTCCGATGGCCGACGCCCTCGTCCAGGGCATCTCGCTCACCGAATGGCAGCCGCCCGCCGCGTACCCGCCCTTCGCGGCGATCCTGTTCACACCCGCCGCCTGGCTCCCGGCCGGCCTCCTGAAGGCCGTCCTCGTCCTCGGCAGCGCCGGCCTGCTCGCCCTGCTGATCCTGCTGTCCTGCCGCCTCGCGGGGCTGCGGGCCAGACCCGGGCCCGTGCTCGCCGCCACCATCGCCGGGCTGTGGCTGGAGCCGCTGGTGCAGGCCCCGCTGCCCGGCCTGGTCAACCTGGCCCTGGCCTGCCTGGTCCTGTGGGACCTCGGCCGGCCCGCGGGCTCGCTCGGCAAGGGCTTCGCGCTGGGCACCGCCGCCGGGATCAACCTGACCCCGGCGGCGTTCGTCCCGTACCTGCTGCTCACCGGCCGCGTCCGGGCCGGACTGACGGCACTGGCCGCCTTGGCCGGTACCGCCCTGCTTGGCCTGGTGGCCTTCCCCGAGGCCTCCGCCGAATTCTGGATCCGGCACCTGCCCGCCACCGGCCGGGCCCTGCTGCGGGACTGGCCGGCCCTGTGGATCTGGCTGGTCCCGCCGCTCGCCGCCCTGCTGGCCGCGCTGCGTCAGTCGCTCGCCAGCAGCTCGTCGGCGTCCATGATCCGGTAGGCGTAGCCCTGTTCGGCGAGGAAGCGCTGGCGGTGCGCCGCGAAGTCCTGGTCGATGGTGTCGCGCGCGACCACCGAGTAGAACCGCGCCTCGTGGCCGTCCGCCTTCGGCCGCAGTACGCGGCCCAGGCGCTGGGCCTCCTCCTGGCGGGAGCCGAACGTACCCGACACCTGGATGGCGACCGTGGCCTCGGGCAGGTCGATCGAGAAGTTCGCGACCTTCGACACGACCAGCACGCTGATCTCGCCCTGCCGGAAGGCGTCGAAGAGCTTCTCGCGCTGCGCGTTGGAGGTCTCGCCCTTGATGACGGGCGCGTCCAGGTGCTCGCCCAGTTCGTCGAGCTGGTCGATGTACTGGCCGATGACCAGGGTCTGCTCGCCCTGGTGCTTGCGCACCAGCGCCTCGGTGACCTTCCGCTTCGTCGCCGTCGTCGCGCAGAAGCGGTACTTCTCCTCGGTCTCGGCGGTCGCGTACGCGAGGCGCTCCGTTTCCGTCAGGTTGACCCGGACCTCGACGCAGTCGGCGGGCGCGATGTAGCCCTGCGCCTCGATCTCCTTCCACGGCGCGTCGAACCGCTTCGGCCCGATGAGCGAGAAGACGTCCGACTCGCGGCCGTCCTCCCGTACGAGCGTGGCCGTCAGGCCGAGGCGCCGACGGGCCTGGAGATCGGCGGTGAACTTGAACACCGGCGCGGGCAGCAGGTGCACCTCGTCGTAGAGGATCAGGCCCCAGTCGCGGGAGTCGAAGAGCTCCAGGTGCGGGTAGACGCCCTTCCGCTTGGTCGTGAGGACCTGGTACGTGGCGATCGTGACGGGCCTGATCTCCTTGCGGGTGCCGGAGTACTCGCCGATCTCCTCCTCCGTCAGCGAGGTCCGCTTGACCAGCTCGTGCTTCCACTGGCGGGCCGAGACGGTGTTCGTGACCAGGATCAGCGTCGTCGCTTTGGCCATCGCCATGGCCCCGGCGCCGACCAGCGTCTTGCCCGCGCCACAGGGCAGCACGACCACACCGGAACCGCCGTGCCAGAACCCCTCGACGGCCTGCTGCTGGTACGGGCGCAGCGCCCAGCCGTCCTCGACGAGGTCGATCTGGTGGGCCTCGCCGTCCACGTACCCGGCGAGGTCCTCGGCCGGCCAGCCCAGCTTGAGCAGCGTCTGCTTGATCTGCCCGCGCTCGGAGGGGTGCACGGCCACGGTGTCGGCGTCGAGCCGCGCCCCGACCAGCGGGGCGATCCGCTTGGAGCGCAGGATCTCCTCCAGCACGGGCCGGTCGGTGCTGGTCAGGACCAGCCCGTGCACGGGGTGCTTGGAGAGGGTGAGGCGGCCGTAGCGGGCCATGGTCTCGGCGACGTCGACGAGCAGCGCGTGCGGGACGGGGTAGCGGGAGAACTCGACGAGCGCATCGACGACCTGCTCGGCGTCATGCCCGGCGGCCCGGGCGTTCCACAGCCCGAGCGGGGTGATCCGGTAGGTGTGAATGTGCTCGGGAGCCCGCTCCAGCTCGGCAAAGGGAGCGATGGCACGCCGCGCGGCTCCGGCGAGCTCGTGGTCGACCTCGAGAAGGAGTGTCTTGTCGCTCTGGACGATGAGTGGACCATTCACGCGCGGCGCCCCGTTTCAGTCAGGTCAAACCTCCAGTCTGCCGTACCGCGCCGGGGCTGGAAACAAGGCGCTCTGGCCCGGCGCCCCGGGCCGCGCGGGAGCAGGTCGAAAAGCTGCTGACGCCGGCGGCGCAGGCACATACGGTCCCGGCATGAGTGATGATCAGCAGAATTTCGTGCCCGCCGGCTTCGAGGCGCCCACGAGCCTCGTCGGCGAGGGCTTCCGGCTGGAGCCCCTGGGCGGGCAGCACAACGAGCGGGACCTCGCCGCCTGGGGCGGGAGCATCGAGCACATCCGGGCCACACCAGGGTTCGGCAGGAACTGGCCGCCGCTGGAGGGCATGTCCGCCGATGCCAACCTGGCCGATCTGGAGGGGCACGCGCGGGACTTCGCCGAGCGGCGCGGGTTCACGTACAGCGTGCTCGAAGGGGACGGGGAGGGGGAGGTCATCGGGTGCCTGTACGTCTACCCCGGCAGGGAGCAGCCCGAGCGGGTCCAGGTCAGCTCGTGGGTGCGGGCCGACCGGGCGCACCTCGACGTCCCGCTGTACGAGGCCGTGAGCCGCTGGATGCGTGAGGTCTGGCCGTTCGACGCCGGGCTGATCGACTACGCGCCCAGGTGAGGCAACGGGCCCGCCGGGTACGGGGTTTCCGCGGGCAGCAGGGCGCGCGCCGCCGCCTCGTCGCCGGTCCGGAGCAGGGAGCGGATCTCCCGGACCAGCGGGGTGACGTCGCGGATGGCGACCGTCCACTCCTCGGCGTAGGCACGTGAGGCGGGCCCGGACAGGCCCAGCTGGAGCGAGCGGTACGGCAGCGGGTTCAGGTGGAGGTCGCGCTCCGGGTCCCACTGGACGCGGGCCGACGTCGCGCGCAGCGACTGCTGCCAGGCCTCGCGGTCCGCGTGCACCCCGCGCTTCCAGTGGGACAGGCAGGCCCCGCGGAGCGCCTCGTCGAAGCCGGACCGGGTGATGTCGATGGCCAGCACCGTCTCCTGGCCGGCCTTCGAGGCCCAGCCGCAGCGGTACATCATCCACAGGAACGACGGCTTGATCCACGTCATCCGCTCCCGCTTCCAGGCGGGCGGGAACCGGCCGTCGCGGGCCGCCGGGCCTCCGAGGGCGGGGGAGTACGCCTGGTAGACGGTGATCGTGCTGTCGGTGTGGGCCGCGCGGATCGCTCGCGGCGGTGGGTTGGGCATGGCCCCAGCCTGCCGGGGCGCCGCACCCGCCCGCCAGCGGATTTCCCGGCGGGGTGCGGCGCCGTTGCTGGGGCGCTGCCCCAGACCCCGCGCCTCAAACTCCCCCAGCTACCGCTGGGAGGGGCCCCCAGGCGGGGCTGGATCAGTCAGCGCTCCTAGACCTGGTCCTCCGCCAGTTCCGCGACCCCCGTGATCCGGTGCAGTGCGTACGTCCGCACCTCGTCCGCCGTGTGGTCGTAGCCGGTGACGAAGCCGCCCTCCACGCGGACCGGGGCGATCACCCGCTGGCTCGCCGCCCCGTCCGCGTTCACGTACCCGATCCACACCGCCGACCCGGTCAGCGCGGCCGCCTGCACCGTCGCCAGGGTCTCCGCCGCGCTCGTGCGCGGCAGTTCGCCGGGGACCACCGAGGGCGACGCGGGCTCCTTGCGCACCGCCGTCGCCGCCAGGTCGCCCGCGCGGATCGCCCGTACGGCCGCCCCCAGCAGGGTGTCGTCCGGCACCGGCGGGCCGTCCGGCACGGGTACGGGCGCCGAGCGCGCCGGGGTGCGGCGGGCGTCGGCCCGGGCCACCAGCACGTCACCGGTCAGGGACTCCGCGGCCGGCGCGTACCCCATCGCCCGCAACCCCTCCAGCAGCGCGGCGGGTTCGGCCTGCGCGGCCAGCACCGTCGGCGCGAGGCGGCGCAGCGACAGCCCCTCCGAACGCTTGTCGGCCAGGATCTCGCCGAGCATCGCGTCGTCGTCGCAGCGCACGTACGAGGACGCCGCGCCGACCCGCAGGTGCCCGTGCCGCCGGGCGACGTCGTCGATCAGGTAGGCCAGCGGCTGCGGCACCGGCGTGCGGCTGTGTTCCTTGAGGAAGGCGTGCAGGTCGGCGGCGGCGTGCCCGGCGTCCAGGGCCCGGCGCACCGACCCGGGCGTGAAGCGGTACACCGTCGCCCCGCCCTTGGACTCCACGTCCGCGAGCACCGCCAGGGTGTCGCCGAGCGGGCGGCGCAGCGGCCCGGGGGCCACCGCCGTCAGGTCGGCCTGGAGCAGTACGTGGTCCACCGGCTCGGGAAGGAGCGGTGCCAGCAGCGGCGCCGGGTCGCGATGCTCCAGCAGGGCGCGGCCGGGCCCGGACAGCGCGCCCCGGCCGGTGACGCCCAGGACCTCCGCCTCGGTCAGCGTCCAGTGCGCGAGGCGGGTGCGCAGATCGCTCGCACCGCGTACGGGACGCTCCCACGCGAGACGGTCCAGCAGGGCGTCGGGATCGGGGGAGGCCCCCTCGGGCAGGGCGGCGAGCAGCTCCAGGACGCGCCGGCGCACCTCGGGGGCGGCAGAGCGGTCGAGTTCGGGGCCGAGCGCGGAGAGGGTGCGGCCCTTGCCGTCCTGCTCGCCGACCAGCCCGGCCGTCCGGGTGGCCGGCAGCCAGGCCGCCGCGATGACCGACCACCTTTCGGGGGGCGGCAGTTCGCACCAGTCGTCGAAGGCGGGGGTGGGCGCGTACCGCTCGTCCGCCTCCCCGTCACTGGCCAGCAGACCTGCCGCGTAGGCGAGTTCGATCCAGAACGCCGCCGCCGGTTCGGTGGTGTCCAGGGTGGCCGCGGCCCGTTTCAGGTCCCGTACGGCGAGCCCGCCCGCGCGCAGCACCAGCGGACCGGCGTGCTCCCAGGACTTCACCAGCTCCTCGACGGTGGACAGCGCGGCCAGCGCCTGCCCGGCGGCGTTCGCGTCCACAAGCTGTGGACGGTGCTCGCGGTGCGCGGGCACCGGCGGGGCCACGGGCGCGGTGTCCCGGTGCGCGAGGCCGCCGCGCAGGTGGAGCGCCACCTCGCGGGGCAGCACCACGGTCCGCGCGGAGGCGGGCAGCAGCAGTCCGCGGTCGCGCAGCCAGCGCACCGGCGCCGTCGGGTTCGGGGTCACCTCCCCGTACGGAGGCCCCCACACGAGCCGTCCGAGCACCTGGTGCGCCTCCGCCGGGGCCTCGTCCAGCAGCGCCGACATCCGCTCGGGGTCGGTGAACAGCCCGGTCAGCGCCGAGACCGCGGACACCGGGTCGTGGGTGCCGGGCAGTCCGGCGGCCGACACGATCTCCTGGACCCGGGTCGGCGACATCCCGGACGTGGCCTCGGCGACGGTCGGGCCGAGGCCGGTCGGGGAGGGCCGCTGGGCGGAGGGCGCGAGCAGCTCGCGGGCGGTGCGCACCAGGCGCAGCCGGTCGTCGTCACCCCACACCAGGGCCTGGTCGCGCAGGGTGGCCAGCGCCCGGGGGAGCTCGGCGCGCGCCCCGTTGTCCTGGCCGGTGGTGCCCTCCTCGCCGGTCAGCAGCGACTCCAGCACCGGGTACGTGCAGGGGTCGGGGGCCACCGCCAGGGCCTCGGCGGTCTGCAGCGCGAACCGGTCCAGCCGCTCCAGCGCCCGCACCACCGAGGCGCGGGTCCCGGCCCGGGTGGCCAGCTGGGTCACGTCGCCGGGCACCGGGCTGAGCAGGTCCGGACGGGCGTGCAGCAGTGCGGCGAGCGCCGCGTCGTCGCGGGCGCGCAGCGCCTCGGCGAGGGAGCGCGGGGCACCTCCCGCGGTGCCCCCTGCGGTGCTTGCCTCAGGCACGGTCGTCGCCTCCTGGTCGCGTCGGCCGGTCAGTCGGCCGGTCCCCATCCGGCCAACGGTATCCGCTGAGCACGCGGCCGCTCCACGGGCGCACGCGCTACCTTCGGGACAGGCGGTACGGGAGGAGCCGGGGCGTGGGGATCGAAAGCGACCAACTGGTCTACGAATATCTGAGCCGCGTCGGGGACTTGGCGCAGCAGCGGCAGCTGTCCTCCGGGGACCGGATGCGGCTGGTGTCGGGGCTGCGGGACGAGATCGACCGTCGGCGCGCCCGGTACGAGCCGGAGACCCCGGCCGCCGTACGCGGCATCCTCCAGCGGCTCGGCACGCCGGAGGAGGTGCTGGCCGGCCACGGCGTCACCGGTGCGGGGTCCGCGCCCGTGACGCCCGCCCCGGCGGTGCCCGCCCAGCGGGGACCGCGCGGCCCGAAGCCGGCGGCGGAGCCGCGGAACGTGCCGCCGCACCTGGCCGGTCTCGACGAACTCGGCCCCTCGGGCGGGGCCGAGCCCGACTGGTGGCGGGTGAGCCCGGGCGGGTTCGGGGCGGGGCCGCAGGTCGAGGGTTTCGCGGGCGGCATCGAGTTCCCGGACCACCTGGCCAAGGAGGAGGAGGCGGCGCAGGAGCCGGAGCCCCCGGCCGGGCCGCCGGAGTCGCGCGTACGGGGCCTCGTACGGTTCCTGCGCGAGCGGCGGCGGGCGAAGAAGGACGCGAAGAAGGAGGCGGCGGAGGCGGAGCCGGAAGCGGCGGCCGCCGCCGCGCGGCCCCGGCCGAACGCCTTCCTGCTGCTGGCCGCGGCCGTCCTCGTCGTCGGCATGGTCACCGGGTACTGGCTGCTGCTCGTCGTGGGCTGGCTGCTGCCGTACGCCTCGCGCGTACTGCGGCCGACCGAGCGCAAGTGGGCCGTCTTCGGCCCGCCCGGCGTGGTCCTGGCGGGGGCGATGGTCTGGCTGTGGGGCCGGATGAAGGGCAAGTGGGGCGAGACCCTGGCGGAGGACCAGCTGAGCGGCGCCCTGCACGGCATGTGGCCGTGGCTGCTCCGGGCCGCGGCCCTGGCCTCGGTCGTCTACCTGGTGTGGCGGGCCCGCCGCCGCTGACCGCGCAGTCCAGTGTTGGGGGGATGGCGGTCGGTGTGCGGGATCGGTCACCCGTTCGGGTGGGGTGTCGGGGTTCCGGGGGGCGAGGCAGGCTTGGGCTCTAGGTTGGCGTCATGACGGCAACGGCGGGGTGTGGGGAGGGCGGGCGCGCCCGGTACACCTTCCGGCTGCGGGTGTCGTCTACCGCTCGTGCTGCCTTGTTGGCTGAGTGGGACCGGTGCCGGTGGGTGTGGAACGAGTGCGTGGCCAAGTCCAAGCAGGTCCACACCGCCAACGGGAACCGCTCGGAGAGCACGGAGAGGCTGACGTGCGGCCCGGCGCAGCTCGACAAGATGCTGACCGGAGCCAGGTCTGTGACGGAATGGCTGCGCGTGGGCAGCAGTGTTCCTCAGCAGCAGATTATCCGGGATTTTGCCAAGTCCCGCGCGAAGGCACTCAAGGACATCAAGGTCCGTCTCCCGATGCGGCAACGGGCGGGGATGCCCCGGCCAAAGAAAAAGCGCAAGGCCGACCCCACTCTGAACTACACGCGGCACGGTTTCCGGATCAAGAACGGCCGGCTGCATCTGGCGGGCGGCATCGTTGTGACGATCGTGTGGTCGCGCGAGCTTCCCGCCGACCCGTCGTCGGTTCGTGTGTATCGGGACGGTCTCGGGCACTGGTACGCCTCCTTTGTCGTGCCCACTGCGGGTGAGCCGCTGTCTGCCACCGGCCAGGTGATCGGGATCGACTGGGGCGTGAGGGAAACCGCGACCACCACCAGCGACGAACACGACCTTCCCCATCCGGAGCACGGCAGGAAGGCCGCTGCCAGGCTGGCCCACTACCAACGGCAGATGGCACGCCGCGAACGCCCGAAGAACAAGTCGCAGTCCAAGGGCTACCGCAGGGCGCAGCGGCAGGCAGCGAAGCTGCACAAGAAGGTCGCCCGGCAGCGGCAGGACACGGCCCGTAAGTGGGCCAAGAAGGTCGCCCGCGACCACGACCACATGGCGGTGGAGGACTTTCGCCCGAAGTTCCTCGCGAAGTCCACCATGGCCAAGAAGGCTGCTGACGCCGCCATCGGCGCAACCAAGCAGGCATTGATCGAGATGGGCCGCAAGCACGGCCGCACCGTGCACCTGGTCCACCCCGCGCACACCACGATGGACTGCGCGCATTGCGGAGCGAGAGCCAAGCACGCACTGCCGCTGGGCATGCGCACCTACACCTGTACTGCGTGCGGAACCTCGTCTCCCCGGGACAAGAACTCCGCCCACGTCATGCTCAAGAGGGCGGGTCTGAGCCCTGCTGACGCCGAGAGCGGAAGACCTCACGGACCGCCGGTCCGGAAGGCAGCTTGAGTCAGAAATCCCACCGACAGAAGCCGGAATCACTCGGCTTCAGCCGAGGGAGCAGTCAAATCGTGTCTCTCACCCCTGTCCTGTCCTGAGTGCGGCCGCACGGAAAAGGTTGAACACGGATCGTGGACCGTCCCCGGGGACGGTCAGGAAGCGGACCAGGGCGCGCCCGGGACCACCAGCGGGGAGCCCGTCACCGGGTCCGGGATGACGATCGAGTCGAGGCCGAAGACCTCGCGGACCAGCTCGGCGGTGACCACCGCCGACGGCGGGCCCTCGGCCACGACGCGGCCCGCCTTCATCGCCACCAGATGGTCCGCGTAGCGCGCCGCCTGGTTCAGGTCGTGCAGGACGGCCACCACCGTCCGGCCCCGGTCCCGGTTCAGACGCCGTACCAGGTCGAGGACCTCCACCTGGTGGGCGATGTCCAGGAACGTCGTCGGCTCGTCCAGCAACAGCAGATCGGTGTCCTGCGCCAGCGCCATCGCGATCCAGACGCGCTGCCGCTGCCCGCCCGACAGGGCGTCCACCGAACGGTCCGCCAGGTCGGAGACCGACGTACGGGCCATCGCGTCCACGACGGCCCGCTCGTCCGCCTCCGACCACTGCTGCCACCAGTGCTGGTGCGGCTGCCGCCCCCGCGCCACGAGGTCGGCGACCGTGATCGCCTCCGGGGCCACCGGGGGCTGCGGGAGCAGCCCGATGGTCTGCGCTATCTGCCGCGTGGGCAGCGACGACAGCGCGGCCCCGTCCAGCAGCACCGCACCCGAGCGCGGCTTCAGCAGCCGGCCCGAGCGCCCGCAGGGTCGTCGACTTGCCGCACGCGTTCGGGCCGACGATCACCGTCACCTTGCCGTCGGGGACGGCGAGGTCCAGGTCCTCGACCACCACGCGGTCCTCGTACGCGAGCGTCAGCCCGGCAGCGGAGAGACGGCTCATCTACTTGCCTCCAGTACGGCTGCGGACGATCAGCCAGATCAGGTACGGGGCCCCCACGGCGGCGGTCAGCACGCCCACCGGGAGCTCGGTCGGGGACAGCAGCCGGCGGGCGAGGAGATCGCCGGACACGACGATCACCGCACCCGTCAGCGCCGAGCACAACAGCGGGATCTGCGCGGTCCTGGTCATCCGCCGGGCGATCTGCGGCGCGAGCAGCGCCACGAAGTCCACCGGCCCGGCCGCGCCCGTCGCCACCGAGGCCAGGACCACGCCCAGCGCGATCAGCCCGAGCCGGACCCGGCCCAGGCGCACCCCGAGCGCCGTGGCGGTGTCGTCGTCGAGCGAGACGGTGCGCTGCGCCCGCGCCGCCCACAGCACGCCCGGCAGCAGCGCCAGCAGCACCCACGCGAGCGGCGTGGCGACGTCCCAGCCGCGCCCGTTGAGCGAGCCGGTCATCCAGATCTGCGCCTGCTGGGCGACGAGGTAGTCGCCCTTGGTCATCAGCAGCGTCGTCACCGACCGCAGTGCGACGGCGAAGCCGATGCCGATCAGCACGAACCGCGTCGCGTGCAGCCCGCCCCGCCACGCGAAGGCGTACACGAGGACGGCGGCGACGACACCGCCGAGCACCGACAGGTACGGCAGTACGGCGTACGAGGTCACGCCGAAGGTCAGCGCCGCCACGGTGACGGCGCTCGCGCCCTGGCTGATGCCGATGATGTCGGGGGAGGCCAGCGGATTGCGGGCCACGGTCTGGATCAGCGCACCGGCGACCCCGAAGGCCAGGCCGACGAGCAGCCCGGCCGTCATCCGGGGCAGCCGCAGCGTGCCGACGACCAGCTCCTCCGGGGACGGCCGGCCGAGCAGCACCTTCACCACCTCGCCGGGGGAGACGAAGGATTCGCCGACCGAGAGGTACACGACGCAGACCGCCGCCAGCAGGGCGCCAAGGCCCAGCGCCACGACCGCCGCCCGGCGGTGCAGCAGGAAGGACCCGCGCCCGGCACGCACCAGGGTGTATCCGGTCACGCGGCCACCGCCTTGCGGCGGACCAGCGTGACCAGGAACGGCACCCCGATGAGGGCCGTCATCACCCCGGCCGGGACCTCGCCCGGCGGCACCACGACCCGTCCGACCACGTCCGCGACGAGCAGCATCACCGGGCCGATCAGCGCGGCCATCGGCAGCACCCAGCGGTGGTCGCCGCCCACGACGGCGCGCGCGATGTGCGGGACGGCGAGCCCGATGAAGGCGATCGGCCCGGCGGCCGCGACCCCGGCGCCGGTCAGCACGGTCGCGCCGAGGCCGCCGACGATCCGTACGGCGGCCACGTTCTGCCCGAGCCCCCGGGCCACGTCCTCGCCGAGCGCCAGCGCGTCCAGGCCCCGGGCCACGGACACCACCAGCACCACCCCCACCAGCAGGAACGGCCATATCTGGTGGACCACCTGGACGTCCCGCCCGGCCACCGAGCCGACCTGCCAGAAACGGAACTCGTCCAGCGCCGAGGCCTTCGTCGTCAGCACCCCCGTGGTGACCGACACCAGCAGCGCGTTGATCGCGGCCCCGCCGAGCGCCAGTTTCACCGGGGTCGCGCCCCCGCGCCCGCCGGAGGCGACGGCGTAGACGGCGACCGAGGCCACCGCCGCCCCGGCGAAGGCGAACCACACGTACCCGCTCAGCGTGTGCACCCCCGCGAAGGCGATGGCGCAGACGACCGCGACCCCGGCACCCTGGCTGATGCCCAGGATGCCGGGGTCGGCTATCGGGTTGCGCGTGATGCCCTGGAGCGCGGTCCCGGCCAGGGCCAGGGCCGCGCCGACCATCAGGGCGATCAGGGTGCGGGGGACGCGCAGGCTGCGCACCACTTCGGCGTCGGGGCTGCCCGCCCCGTGGACCAGGGCGTCCCAGACCGCGGAGGGCGGAACGGGCCGGGCCCCGACGGAGAGGGAGAGGACCACCGCGCATATCAGCGCGGCGAAGGCGGCTGCGGTCCACCCGATACGACGGGTCGTCAGGGCGCGCCGAAGAGCGGGCGGGGCAGACATGTCACCTATTTCATGATCTGGTAAGGCGAGCCTAAGTGTACGTTCCCCCGTTGTCGGCCTGCTGTCGGCCCGGGTGCCGCCCCGCGTCGGCACAATGGCAGGTATGAACCTCACCGTCGGCTTCGACCTCGACATGACCCTCATCGATTCGCGCCCGGGAATCAAGGCCGCCTACCAGGCGCTCTCGGCCGAGACGGGCACGTTCATCGACGCCGACGCGGCGATCACGCGGCTCGGTCCGCCGCTGGAGGAGGAGCTGGCGTACTGGTTCCCGGAGGCCGAGATCCCGGCCGTGGCGGACCGCTACCGGGAGATCTATCCCACATACGCCATCGAGCCGACCCCCGCGATGCCCGGCGCCCGTGAGGCGATCGAGGCCGTCCAGGCACTCGGCGGCCGCGCGATCGTCGTCACCGCCAAGCACGAGCCCAACGCCCGCCTGCACCTGAAGCACCTGGGCATCGAGCCGGACGCCGTCATCGGCTGGCTGTGGGCCGAGGCCAAGGCCGGGGCGCTGCGCGAGTACGGCGCGCAGGTCTACGTCGGCGACCACGTGGGCGACGTACGAGGCGCCCGCAAGGCCGGCGCACTGTCCGTGGTGGTGCCGACCGGCCCCTGCCCGGAGCCCGAACTGCGCGCCGCGGGCGCGGACGTGGTCCTCGCGGACCTCACCGCACTGCCGCAATGGCTCGCGGAATACGTCGCGGCCCAGCCGGCCTAGAGCGCCTGTCTGTCTCCTTCCCTGCGCCCGGCCGGAGGGCCGGGCGCAGGGAAGGAGCTTCCGGCGTTACATCGTGTAGTAGCCGGCGACGTCGGCGATGAGGTCGACGGATCCTGCGTTGTTGTAGAAGCTGAGCTTTCCGTTCACGACGGGGACGACGACGAGGTTCGGGATCGTCAGTCCTGCGGTGAAGTTGAGGTTCGAGGCGCTGGTGCGGGTCGTGCCGTTGGGATAGACGGATACGTAGCTGCCCGTGGTGGGGTCGGTGGCCGTGACGTTCAGAACCACGGCCGTGACCCCGCTCGCGGGGATCCCCGCAGTGCCGGTGACCTGCAGGGTGACGGTGCCGCCCTGTCCCACCTTCGCCTTCGGCACGCCCAGTCCCTCACGGGTGTCCATGAGGCGCGTGGGCGT
Organism: Streptomyces sp. NBC_01546; assembly: GCF_045208355.1. Lineage (NCBI taxonomy): Bacteria > Bacillati > Actinomycetota > Actinomycetes > Kitasatosporales > Streptomycetaceae > Streptomyces > Streptomyces sp. NBC_01546. The sequence goes on along the minus strand of NZ_CP109379.1, from coordinate 3,801,849 downwards.
GATCGGCTTGTAGGCGGAGCCCGTTCTGTCGGTGGTGTAGTAGCCGGCGACGTCGGCGATGAGGTCGACGGATCCTGCGTTGTTGTAGAAGCTGAGCTTTCCGTTCACGACGGGGACGACGACGAGGTTCGGGATCGTCTGCCCTGCGGTGAAGTTGAGGTTCGAGGCGCTGGTGCGGGTCGTGCCGTTGGGATAGACGGACACGTAGCTGCCCGTGGTGGGGTCGGTGGCCGTGATGTTCAGAACCACGGCCGTGACCCCGCTCGCGGGGATCCCCGCAGTGCCGGTGACCTGCAGGGTGACGGTCCCGCCCTGTCCCACCTTGGCCTGGGGCACGCCCAGTCCGCTTCGGGTGTCCATCAGCCGGGTGGGCGTGATCGGCTTGTAGGTGGAGCCCGTTCCGTCGGTGGTGTAGTAGCCGGCGACGTCGGCGATGAGGTCGACGGATCCTGCGTTGTTGTAGAAGCTGACCTTTCCGTTCACGACGGGGACGACGACGAGGTTCGGGATCGTCTGCCCTGCGGTGAAGTTGAGGTTCGAGGCGCTGGTGCGGGTCGTGCCGTTGGGGTAGACCGACACGTGGCTGCTGGTGGTGGGGTCGGTGGCCGTGACGTTGAGGACGACGGCGCTGACCCCGGTCGCCGGAATGCCCGCCGTGCCGGTGACCTGCAAGGTGACCGTCTCGCCTTGGCCGACCTTGGCCTGGGGCACGCCCAGTCCGCTTCGGGTGTCCATCAGCCGGGTCGGCGTGATCGGCTTGTACGTACCCAGGCCGGAGACCGCGGGCGGCGTCACCGTCAGCGTGCCGCGCGGGTACTGGAAGCCGAGCGCGCTGACGCTGATGTTCCAGTTGCCGGCGGGGGCCGTGCGCAGGTCCACGGTCGCCTTCAGCGTCCGGGCGTCGTCGGAGACCGAGACGGTCGTGGCCGTCAGCGGCGACGGGCCGCCGCTCAGCTTGACCGTGGTGTTCATGCCCAGCGCCGTGCCCGTCACGGTGAGGGTCGCGACCGTACCGCTCTGCGCGGTGTTCGGCGTGACCGTCCCGACGGACACGTTCTCCCAGCCGCAGGGTGCGTAGGTGCAGACGAGCTCGGCGCGGTACGCCGTGCGGTCCGTCTTGTCCGGCAGCGCGAGAACGAACGTGCTGAGGCCGTCGCTCTGACAGTTGTACGGCGACGAACTGCCCGTGCAGCGGTTGATCCAGAGATCGTTGTAGAGCGCGGGCTCCGGGGTGAACGTCCCGCCGTCCGTGGCGGTGACGTCGACCCTGAACTGGTCACTCGGGTGGCTCTCCAGCACGGCGCACACGCCGGTGCGCTCCTCGGAGAGCGTGCCGGTCAGCGGACCGTACCCGTACGCGACCGACTCCGCCCGTGTGCACTCGGGCGCGGGGCCGTCTGCGGTGCCGATCCGCCAGGCGTCGAGGCGGTAGGAAGCGGGCAGGGACCAGCCCTCCGGGACCTGGGTGACGACCTGGTAACCGGCGGAGCCGGTGGGCCTGCACACCGAGGTCTTCTGGTAGCAGGCGATGCGGCCGGTGTCGTCGATGATCAGCATGTGCGTGCTGTCGTGGACGTCCCGGGCGTTGACGAGCAGCCGGTCCGTGGCGGAGGCCGTGGTGATCCGGTGGCAGCGCAGGGTGCCGTTCTGGCCGGACGTGCCGGTTGTGGCCGGGGCGCCGACCGCCGTCGCGGCGGAGGCGGCGCAGCCCTTGGCCGTGGCGGTGACGTCCCGGCGGTCCAGGGCGTGGCTGCGCGCGGCGTCCTGGCCCTGCAGGAGGACGGTGTACGCCTTGCCGGCGGTGAAGGAGCAGCTGGTGAGGCCGTCCGTCCGGAGCTGTTGGCCCGGGGTGGGGTGGTCGTAGCAGGAGGGCCCGTTGCCGTCGGTGCCGACCACGCTGATCGTGTAGCGCGGGAACAGCTCGTTGTCGTCCGGGAGCCCGTAGCGGATACGCAGGAGCTCGGCGGTGGAATGCGCGTCGGCCGGGATGGTCAGGCAGTGCGAGAAGACGCCGTTGCCGGTCTCCAGCCGCACGGCCGCCGCGTCGTCGGCGAAGCTCCCCGCGGGCAGGACCTGACAGCCCGCCTGGAGCACGTCCGTACGGACGAAGTGGACGCCGTACGGACCGGTTGCGGCGGAGTCATCGGCGTGCACCAGCGCGCGGAACGGTGCCGTGCCGGTCAGGGCGCAGCCGCCCCGGGCGAGTTCAACGGCGGTGCACTGCGCGGTGCCGTTCTGGTCGACCACCTCGACCTGGACGGTGAGGCCCGTGCCGCCGCCGAGCGAGGTGAGCGCTGCGATCCGGGCGCCCTTCGGGCTCGGCAGCTCCAGGCAGTGCGTCTGCCCGGCGGTGGCGAACGTACCCGCGTAGCGCCCCTCGGCGACGGCGACGCAGTCCTCGGCGGCCGGCGCGGCCTGAGCGGCGCCCACCGGCAGGAGGAGTGCGGCGAGGACGGCGAACAGGCACGTCAATGCGGTGGAAATCGGGCGTCTTGCAGACGCCGATGTGACTGGCATGAACCCCCCAGGGTGGTGTGCGACGAGAGATCGTCGCACACCCGCAGGGGGTTGACGTGGCGAATATGTGCCCGGTCCGCCATGGCCGGTTTTGAGCGGTTACAGCCGCGGCTAAGCCTGCGAGGCCCGGGCCGCGCGTCGCTGGGCGGCGGCCGAGCGGAGCACGCCCGCCGCGGAGATCGCGAAGCCGACGCCCATCAGCATGCACACGGCCCACGCGTACGACGGGAACGGGTCGACGTCGAGGAACAGCGGGGCCATCGTCGCGAGCGTCGCCACGGCGCCCACGATGAACACGATGCCGCCGGCCTTCACCAGGGCGTCGCCGGGCCGCGCTTCGTCGGAATGAGGAGTAACAGTCACCCCACCAGGGTAGTTGCATGGCCTGAGTGGCCGACGGCGAAGGACCGGGGAACGTCTTGTCACCGGGCCCTCGGCCATTAGCCTTGAGGTGGCGGGTCACAGTGACCCGCTGCGCTGTTATCCGGAGCCGTTCCGCGGCACTTCGGACCCCGACGAGCACAAGGACAGAGGACGGACGTGCCTACCGGCAAGGTCAAGTGGTTCAACAGTGAGAAGGGCTTCGGCTTTCTCTCCCGCGACGACGGCGGCGACGTCTTCGTCCACTCGTCGGTGCTCCCTGCCGGGGTCGACTCCCTCAAGCCCGGCCAGCGCGTCGAGTTCGGTGTCGTCGCCGGTCAGCGCGGTGACCAGGCGCTTTCGGTGACGGTCCTGGACCCGGCGCCGTCCGTCGCGGCGGCCCAGCGCCGCAAGCCCGACGAGCTCGCCTCGATCGTGCAGGACCTCACGACCCTGCTGGAGAACATCACGCCGATGCTGGAGCGCGGCCGCTACCCCGACAAGGTGCACGGCACGAAGATCGCCGGCCTGCTGCGCGCGGTGGCCGACCAGCTCGACGTCTGAGCAGTACCTACGACGACGGTGCCCCGCCACTCTGTCGAGTGGCGGGGCACCGTCGTACGAGGACTTCGAGGATTTCGAGGGCTACGGGAACGCCAGCGCCCCGGGCGCAATGGCCGGTACCAGCCCCTCGGCCGCCGCCCGGGTCAGCAGCCCGCGCACGGCCGCGTAGCCGGCGTCGCCGAGGTCGGCGGTGAACTCGTTGACGTAGAGCCCGATGTGCTGGTCGGCGACGGCCGGGTCCAGCTCCTGCGCGTGGGCCCGTACGTACGGGCGGGAGGCCTCCGGGTCGTCCCACGCCATCCGGACCGACGTACGGGCGGACTCGGCCAGGGCCTTCAGGGTCGCGTCGCCCAGCGAGCGCTTGGCGATGATCGCGCCGAGCGGGATCGGCAGCCCGGTCGTGGACTCCCAGTGCTCGCCCATGTCGGCCAGACAGTGCAGCCCGTAGTCCTGATAGGTGAACCGGGCCTCGTGGATGACCAGTCCGGCGTCCACCCGGCCGTCGCGCACCGCGGGCATGATCTCGTTGAAGGGCAGCACGACCACCTTGCCGACGCCGGCCGGGAGCACGTCCGCCGCCCACAGCCGGAACAGCAGGTAGGCGGTGGAGCGTTCGCTCGGCACGGCGACCGTCTTGCCGGCCAGCTCGACGCCCGGCTCGCGCGTGAGCACGAGTGGGCCGCAGCCGCGGCCCAGGGCCCCGCCGCAGGGCAGGAGCGCATACTCCTCGAGCACCCAGGGCAGCACGGCGTACGACACCTTCAGCACGTCCAGCTCGCCGCGCTCGGCCATGCCGTTGGTGATGTCGATGTCCGCGAAGGTGACCTCGAGGCCGGGCGCGCCCGGGACGCGGCCGTGCGCCCAGGCGTCGAAGACGAAGGTGTCGTTCGGGCAGGGCGAGTAGGCGATCTGCACGGCGTTCCCGGCCTTACCGGTCATGGCGTTCTCCCCAGTTCGCGAGTACGGGCCCCAGCGTGCGGAAGCCGTCGGCGAGGGCGGCGAGCGCGTCCCCGATCCGCCAGGCGGCACGGTCACGCGGACCCACGGCGTTGGACACGGCGCGGATCTCCAGTACGGACAGCCCGTGCGCGGCGGCTGCCTCCGCCACCCCGAAGCCCTCCATGGCCTCGGCCCCGGCCATCGGGTGCCGGGCGGCGAGCTCGGCGGCCCGGGCGGCGGTCCCGGTGACGGTGGAGACGGTCAGTACGGGCGCGAGCAGCGCCCCGGTGGCCTCGGCGGCGCGGGCGGCCAGCTCGGCGGGCGGCAGGTGCACGCTGTGTCCGAAGCCGAGCGCCTGTACGTCCACGAAGCCGTCGGGGGTCTCGGCCCCCAGGTCGGCGGCGACGATCGCGTCCGCGACGACGAGGGAGCCGGGCGGGGCGGCGGGCTGGAACCCGCCGCCGATGCCGGCCGAGACGACGAGCGTGTACGAGCCGAGGGCCAGGGCGGTGGCGGTGCCGGCGGCGGCCGCCGCCGGACCGACGCCCCCGACGAGCACGTCGAAGGCGGCGCCCGGGAGGTCCCGGCGGGTGATGAGGTACCCCTCCCCAGACTTCGTCCGGGGATACCCCAGGGGCAAGGTGCGCGGCTCAGGACCGGGGGCGTCCGGATGAGGGGTCAGCCCGGTGAGGACGGAGTCTGCCTCCGCCGCCACCGCGGTCACGACGAGCGCGCGCACCGGTGCCGCCCGGTTACTTGAGCTTGAGGTTGAAGGTCCAGACGGAGAGCGGCTTGCCGTCCTCGGCGACCTGGACGAAGGCGAGCTTCTTCGACGCCGGGGCCTCGCCCTGGCCGCCGGTCGCGAAGACGTCGGCGCCCGGGAAGCTGCGGTAGGTGTTCGAGGAGGGCTCGGTGATGGGCTGCCCGTCCAGGACCGCCTGCCACTTCTTGCCGTCCTCGACTACGTCCGGCTCGACGCCCAGGCGCAGGGTGTCGCCGCGGGCGTACTCGACGGTCTTGGCGTCCTTCAGGTTGGTGAGGCAGTCCTGGACCTTGTCCATGGACAGCGGCTCGGTGCCTTCGTGGCAGGCGGCTTCGGCGGACACCGACGAGGTGCCGACCGTCACGGTCGCCAGCGGCGTCGGCTTGTCGCAGGCGGAGAGGAGGAGGAGGCCGGCGGACACGGCTCCGAGGGCCGCGACGCTGCGGCGGGCCCTACCCGAGAAAAGCGGTGCGGTCATGAGCCGAAGGCTATCGGGCCCCTGGGCTGCGCCGCTGCACGGGGGGTGTCGGGTGCGGCGCAGCCGCGCGAGCGGCCTCGGCTAAGCCACCCGGGGGCGGGACGTGCCCTGGTGCTGGTGGCGGGGGGCGGCGAGGAGGCCGCGGATGGCCATCGTCGTGCCCATGGCGACGATGGCCGCCGCGACGGACATGCCCAGTACGCCGTTCAGCGGCAGGGCGATGCCGATCGCGCCGCCCAGTACCCACGCCATCTGGAGCAGCGTCTCCGAACGGGCGAAGGCGGAGGTGCGGACCGCTTCCGGGACGTCCCGCTGGATCATCGCGTCCAGCGAGAGCTTCGCCAGCGCCTGGGAGAAGCCCGCCGTCGCGCCCAGCACGGCCATGAACAGTCCGCTGAAGAAGGCCGCCGCCAGTACCGCGACCGCGAGCGTCAGGGACAGCACCGCCGCGATGATGGCCTCCGGGGCCCGCGCCCGCAGCCACGCGCCGGCCGCCGTCCCGCAGGCGTTGCCCACGCCCGCCGAGACGCCCACGATGCCCAGCGACACCGCCGCGCTCTGCCCCGCCATCGGGTGCTCGCGCAGCAGGAACGCCAGGAAGAAGATCAGGAACCCGGACAGTGCGCGCATCGCGGCGTTCGCCAGCAGGCCGCACAGGACCGAGCGGCTGACCGTCCGCAGCCCCGGCCGCTTCGAGTGCGCCTCGTGCGTGGACAGCCGCGCCCGGCGCTCGCCCTTGGCCTCGTCCACCTTGTGCGGCAGCGTGAACGCCGCGAAGGTGCCGAACGCGAAGATCACACAGGCCCCGTACAGCGGCCACTCCGGCCCGATCTGGTGCAGCCCGGCGCCCACCGGCGCGGCCGCGCCCGTGGCCAGCAGCCCGGCGAGCGTGACCCTCGAGTTCGCCTTGACGAGTGAGAACGTCGGCGGCAGCAGCCGTGGCACCACGGCGCTGCGGACCACCCCGTACGCCTTGGACGCGACCAGGACACCGAGCGCCGCCGGATACAGCTCCAGCCCGCCCGTGGCCACCGCGGCCGACATCATCAGCGCCAGCAGCGCCCGGGCCAGCATCGCGGCCGCCATCGACGCCCGGCGGCCGTGCGGCAGCCGGTCCAGCAGCGGGCCGATCACCGGGGCCAGCACGGCGAAGGGGGCCATCGTGATGGCCAGGTACAGGGCCACCCGGCCGCGTGCCTCGTCCGTGGGGACCGAGAAGAAGACCGTCGAGGCCAGCGCCACGGTGATCATCATGTCGCCGGCGCCGTTGATGGCGTGCAGCTCGATCAGCTTGCCGAGGCCCGATTCACCGGCCCCCTGCGCGTGCGTGGCCCGCCGGATGCCGCGGGCCGTACCGGTGAAGGGCAGGTGCAGGGCACGCCCCAGGGCCCGGCCGGCCCGCCTGGCCGGTCCCGAGCCGTCGCGGGACGACCGTACGGGTGCCACCTGGCCATAGTGCCCCACAGGTCCCTCCCGGACCCCTCCCGGCGCGTCGCGGCCGCTCTGCGCACGCTCTCCGTGCGCTCTCCGCGCGCGGCCTTGTCCGCGAATCGGACCTTGCATGTGGGCCCAAGGCTTCGGAGGAGGTAGCGTGCGTAGCGCGCCACCGGCGGTTGCTCTTGGCCGCGCGCCTCTTCGCGATCCCGCAGAATGGATCGCATAAAGGTGCGCCCGGAGTCCGATCGGGTGCGGACGTCGACGCGGCCCTCTGGTCCGCTCCGCCCGCTCCACGTACGGACAGGACCGACGGGTCGTTGTGGACGACAGTACGGACGGCGCACTCGTGAGACGGCGTAGGAGAGAACGAGACCAGTGAGTGCTGCGACGACGCGAAGCCGTACCCCGCGTACCCCCGACCGCCTGTGCGTCGAGGCGGTAGAGCTCGCCCGTGCGGCGGCCGAGGAGGCCGCTTTCCCCGGTGTGGTGGGCGAGCACGTTTCCGCCGTGGCGGAGGGCGACCGGGTCGTCACCCACTTCTTCGAGTCCAAGGAGCCGGGCTACCGCGGCTGGCGCTGGGCCGTCACCGTGACCCGCGCCTCCCGCGCGAAGAACGTCACCCTCGACGAAACGGTGCTGCTCCCCGGCGACGACGCGCTGCTCGCCCCCGAGTGGGTGCCGTGGAGCGAGCGGCTGCGCCCCGGCGACATGGGCCCGGGCGACCTGCTGCCCACCGACGCCGAGGACCTGCGGCTGGAGCCGGGCTGGTCGGGCGAGGACACCCCGCCGCCGAACTCGGTGGTCTCCACCGAAATGGCCGAACTGGTGGAGGCGGAGGACGCCGACGTCACCGACCGCGCGGTGGTACCGGTGCGCGGCTCCATCACGTCCGTCGCCGAGGAACTCGGCATGCGCCGGGCCCGCGTCCTCTCCCGCTACGGGCTGCACGGCGCGGCCGACCGCTGGGACGAGTCGTTCGGCGCGAAGACCCCAATGGCGCAGGCGGCGCCGGCGTCCTGCGTCTCCTGCGGCTTCCTGGTCGCGATCGGGGGCTCGCTGGGCCAGGCGTTCGGTGTCTGCGCGAACGAGTTCAGCCCGGCCGACGGCCGGCTGGTCTCCCTGTCGTACGGGTGCGGCGGCCACTCGGAGGCCGCGGTCATGCCGGCCCCGCTGCGGCCCGCTCCGCCGGTGCTCGACTCGATGGCCTCGGACGAGTTCCCCCTCCGGCCGTCCCCCGACACCGGCTCGGTCCCGACCGCGGACCTCCCGGCCGCGGACCTCGGCCACTCGTAGCCCTGCGTCGCCGCGCCCGGACGGGTGATCCGGGGCCGGTCCCGGGCGGGGCGTGGCCGCGTACGCTCGGCCCATGGGGGACGACGTGGACATGGTGGGAATGACCGGCCGGGTGACCGGGACGGTCGGGCCCGGCCTGGTGGGCGAGGTCATCGTTCGGATCCGGGGCGGGGCCGAGCACTTCCTCGCGCATCCGGTGCACGGGACGGGCCGGCTGGCCGTGGGGACGGTGGTCACGGTGGTCGAGCACCAGCCGCCGCGCACGGTGTACGTCATGGCGGCCTACGGCTCCTGAGTATCAAGATGGCGACAAGAATGATCGCGCCACTTCTCGGGGGGCCCGCGCAGGCGCAGACTCGCCCTCGTCGGTGTCGAACGGCACCGCGATAAGGGGGCGTTGCCGATGGCTATCGGCGTCGTGGCGGGAATCGTTCTCGCCGCACTGGGGGCCGCGGTCGGCCTGTTCAAGCTCATGTGGCGGGTGGCCGAACCCAATGAGGCACTCGTCATCTCCGGTTCCACGCACAAGACCGAGGGTGTCGGCGAGGGCATGGGGTTCCGGATCGTCACCGGGCGCGGAACGCTCGTACTGCCGGGCGTGCAGGCGGTGCGGAAACTGTCCCTGGACCTCAACGAGACCCAGCTGTCGGTGGATTGCGTCACCCACCAGGGCATCCCGCTGAGGGTCAAGGGCGTGGTCATCTTCAAGGTCGGCGACGACCTCATCTCCATCGCCAACGCGGCGCGCCGCTTCCTGGACCAGCAGAAGATGATGCCCGAGCGGGTGCACATCGTCTTCGCGGGCCATCTGCGGTCGATCGTGGGCGGCCTGACGGTCGAGGACATGATCCGGGACCGCGAGAAGCTGACCGGGCAGACCCGGATGGCCTGCGGTACGGAGATGGAGAAGCTGGGCCTGATCGTCGACTCCCTCCAGATCCACGAGATCGAGGACCCGACGGGCTACATCAAGAACCTGGCCATGCCGCACGCGGCCGCCGTCCAGCGGGACGCGCGGATCGCGCAGGCCGAGGCGAACCGGCTGGCGACGGAGGCCGAACAGGCCGCCTCCGCACGGATGGCGGAGGCCACCCGGGACAGCGAGATCCTCCAGGCCGGCTACCAGGCGGAGCGGGACAAGGCGGCGGCGACGGCCCGGCAGGCGGGCCCGCTGTCGGAGGCGGCGGCGCGGCAGGAGGTCGTGGTCCAGGAGACCCGGGTCGCGGAGCTGGAGGCACACCGGCGCGAGCAGCAGCTGCAGGCGGACGTACGCAAGCCCGCGGACGCCGCGGCGTACGAGACGCGCACGCGCGCGGAGGCGGACCGCGACGCGCGGATCTCGGCGGCGCAGGCCAAGGCGAAGGAGACGGAGCTGGCGGCGGCCGCGGAGGCGGCGGCGACGCGGGCCACGGGTGAGGCGGAGGCGTCGGCCACGCAGGCGCGGGGCCTGGCGGAGGCCGAGGCGGCGAAGGCCAGGGGTCTCGCCGAGGCGGAAGCCCTCAAGGCGCGGGCGGCGGCCCTGGCGGAGAATCAGGAGGCGGTGGTCGCACAGCAGCTGGCCGAGAACTGGCCGGCGATCGTGGAGGCGGGCGCGGGTGCCTTCGGGAGCGTGGAGCACATGGTCCTGCTGAACGGGGCGGAGGGCATGTCGGAGATGTTCGCGAAGGCGCTGACGATGGGCGGCACGGGCCTGGGCGTGGCCCGCCAGCTGCTGGCGTCGATGGCCCCTGCCGCTGGCGCTGAGCCCAAAGTGAACGGGCGCATCCCGATCCGCGAGGACTAGCCCCCTGCGGGTCCGCTGCTGGGGCTCCGCCCCAGACCCCGCGCCTCAAACGCCGGCGGGGCTGGGTTTGCGCCGGGCGGCACTTGTGAGCGCAGCTCAGCCAAAATCCAGCCCCGCCGGCGTTTGAGGCGCGGGGGTTCGGGGGCAGCGCCCCCGACAGCGGCGCCGCAGGTTATTTCGTGTCCCGGCGGCGGAACAGGCGCTTCGCCGCGAAGACCACGGCCAGGGCCCCCGCCAGGACAAGGGCTCCCTTGCCGTAGCCGCCCGGCTCCGGCGCGGGGGCCGCGTCCGGCGGCGACCCCGGCTGCGGGGACGCCGACGGGGCCGTGGCGGACAGCGGGACCGCGATGACGCGGCTGCCCTCACCCTCGGCGCCGAACATCAGCGCCGAGCCGTCCGCCGCGTACGTCACCGACTCCGCCTGCCCCTGCCACGGCGCGTCCACCCGCTCGCCCTCGCCCTCCGGCCGCCCGTCCTTCCACGGGTACGTACGGGCCGTGAAGTACCCCCGCAGGGCCAGCCGGCTCCCGTCGGGGGAGAACGCCCCGTCCGTCACCCACGGCACGTCCGCGACCCGCCGGAACACGTTCGGCCCGTCCTCGGACAGCCGCTCCGGCCCCTCGTACAGCCCGCCCGTGCTCTCGTGCTTGCTCGCGATGTACACCCGCCCCGTCACCGGATGCACCATCAGCGCCTCCGCGTTCCGCGGCCCGTCCGCGTACCGCACCGTGAACTGCGCGGCCTTGACCGTGACATCGCCCAGCTGCTTCGGCTCCGGGAACCGGTAGATCCACACGTGGTCCCAGGTGCCGTTCTTGTTGTCCCCGATGTCACCGACGTACAGCTGCCCGTCCGGCCCGAGCGAGATCGCCTCGACGTCCCGCGGCTTCCCGACGCCCGTCAGCGTGACCCGGGCCACCGTCTTGCCGGTCGCCGAGTCCACCGCGTAGACGTACGGGCCGTCGTTGCTGTCGTTGTGCGTCCAGTACACGCCCGGGTGGATCCGGCTCGCCGCCAGCCCGCTCGACTCCTTGATCCGCGGATCGGCGATGGTGAAGGAGGACGCCCCGGGACCCGCGGCAGCCTCGGCCGCGAGGGCGGCCGACGACGGCAGCAGGGCGAGCACGAGGGCGGCGGAGGCGGACGACAACGGCAACAGGCGCATGCCCCCAGCCTGCCAGCCCGCTGGGCTTGTCTCTCGGCGTGTCCGGCATCACAGGGGCGCCTGTCGGGTGATCCGCGATGATGACCGGATGCGTTTCATGTTCGTCGGCGACTCCATGACCATCGGACGCGCCGGCGACTACACCTGGCGCTACCGGATGTGGCAGCACCTGGGCTCCACCCTCGGCGGGCCGTACGAGATCGTCGGCCCGCGCAGCGAGCTGTACGACACCGCCGCCGACGCGCCCGCCAGCCACGCGTACGCCGACCCGGACTTCCCGCAGGACGCCCGCCGTCACCTGGCCGGCTGGGGCGAGGGCTGGCAGCACATGGCGCCCCTGATAGGCCCCGCCGCCCGGGCCGGCCGGGCCGACGTCCTGCTCGTCTCCCTCGGCCTGATCGACCTCGGCTTCTACACCGGCGCCGAGGACACCGCCGCCAACGTCCGCCGCTTCGTCGCGGCCGCCCGGGAAGCCCGCCCCGGCATCCGGATGGTGCTGCTGCCGGTGATCCCGAACATCCGCGCCGAGGAGGACGCCCCCTTCGCGGCAGAGGTGGCCCGCTTCAACGAGCTCCTGGCGAAGGCGGTGGCCGATCTGACCACCGCCGCCTCACCGATCCTGCTGGGCGCGCGCCCGTACGCGTACGACATCCACCGCGACACCTACGACGGGACCCACCCCAACGCCTCGGGCGAACACCGCCTGGCGGGCGAGTTCGCGGCGGTCCTCCACCAGGCCTGGGGCATCGGCGGTCCCTACCGGGGCGTGTGAGCGGGACCTACCAGGCGAAGGCCTCCGGGGACGCGCCGGGTCCCGGGAAGATCTCGTCCAGGGCGGCCAGCACCTCCTCGCTCAGCTCCAGCTCCAGCGCGCGCAGCGCGCTCTCCAACTGCCCGGCCGTACGCGGGCCGACGATCGGGCCGGTGACCCCGGGCCGGGTCAGCAGCCAGGCCAGCGCGGTCTCGCCGGGTTCCAGGCCGTGCTTGTCGAGCAGGTCCTCGTACGCCTGCACCTGGGCCCGTACCGAGGTGTTGGCCAGCGAGTCCGCCGACCGTCCGGAGGCGCGGCGCCCGCCCTCGACCTCCTTCTTGATGACCCCGCCCAGCAGGCCGCCGTGCAGCGGGGACCACGGGATGACCCCGAGCCCGTACTCCTGCGCGGCCGGGATGACCTCCATCTCGGCGCGCCGCTCGGCGAGGTTGTAGAGGCACTGCTCGCTGACCAGCCCGACCGTGCCGCGCCGGGCGGCGGTCTCGTTCGCCTGGGCGATCTTGTAGCCGGGGAAGTTCGACGAGCCCGCGTAAAGGATCTTGCCCTGCTGGATCAGTACGTCGACGGCCTGCCAGATCTCCTCGAAGGGGGTCCGGCGGTCGATGTGGTGGAACTGGTAGAGGTCGATGTAGTCGGTCTGGAGCCGCTTCAGGCTGGCCTCGACGGCCCGTCGGATGTTCAGTGCCGACAGCCGGTCGTGGTTGGGCCACGGGTCGCCCTCGCCGGCCATGTTCCCGTAGACCTTGGTGGCCAGGACGGTCTTGTCCCGGCGGCCGCCGCCCTGGGCGAACCAGGTGCCGATGATCTCCTCGGTGCGGCCCTTGTTCTCACCCCACCCGTAGACGTTGGCGGTGTCGACGAAGTTCAGACCTGCGGCGAGGGCGCCGTCCAGGATGCTGTGACTGGTGGGTTCGTCTGTCTGCGGACCGAAGTTCATCGTGCCGAGAACGAGTCGGCTGACCTTGAGTCCGGTGCGTCCGAGCTGCGTGTACTTCATGGGCCCCAAGCCAACTGCTTCGAGTCCACTCGAGGCAAGGGCCCGACGCCCGCCCAGGGGCAGCGGGCGCTACTGCCCCACGGCGGCCGCGACGGCCACTACGACGAACATCAGCACGAGCACACCGGCCATGACACGGTTTCTGGTCTTGGGATCCACCCGTCGAGCCTAACGCGGCCGTCGCCCTGCCCCGCACGCGCGTACGCGCACTCAGAGCCCGCGCAGCTCCAGGGTGCAGCACTTCACGCTGCCGCCCGCCTTGAGGAGCTCGGAGAGATCGACCCCGATCGGCTCGAAGCCCCGCGCGCTGAGCTGGGCCTTCAGGCCGGTGGCCGCCTCGGGCAGCAGCACGTGGCGGCCGTCGGAGAAGGCGTTGAGCCCGAAGACGGCGGCGTCCTCGGCCGTGGCGAGGATCGCATCGGGAAACAGGGTCCGCAGCACGGCCCGGCTCCCCTCGGAGAAGGCGGCCGGGTAGTACATGACCTCGTCGTCCGAGAGCACGGCGAGCGCCGTGTCCAGGTGGTAGAACTCCGGGTCGACGAGGGTCAGGCCGGTCACCGGCAGACCGAAGAACTCCTGCGCCTCGGCGTGCGAGCGCGGGTCGGTGCGGAAGCCGGTGCCGGCCAGCAGGCGGCGGCCGACGGTGAGGATGTCGCCCTCGCCCTCGTTGATGTACTCCGGCCACAGCAGCTCGCGGTAGCCCCGGCTCTCGAACCACTTGAGGTACGCGGGCCCCTCGGCGGTGCGCTGCGCGTGCCGGAACCGGGCGCCGTAGACCTTGCCGTCCACCACGGTGGCGCCGTTCGCCGCGAACACCATGTCGGGGAGCCCGTCGATCGGGTCGATCTCCTCCACGAGGTGGCCGAGCTCCAGGTAGAGGTCGCGCAGCCGCTCCCACTGGAGGACGGCCAGGCCGGTGTCGGTGCTCTTCTCCGGGTTCATCCACGGGTTGATCGAGTACGTGACGTCGTAGTGCCTCGGGCGGCACATCAGCAGCCGGCGCCGGGTGGCCACGCGGGTGGAAGCGGTGACGGTCTCGGTCATCTGCACGGGGACTCCTTCGAGGGGTGGCCCGAGTGACGTTGCCCCGGGTCCTCCACAGGAGCATTCCGAGCGAGGGTCCTACGGCTGAACCCGGACCGAACACCAGGCCCTGGGCGTGTCTAGCCGTGCAGCGGCCAGGCCCCGACGGTCTCGTAACGGGGCTGCTCGCCGGGGACCCCGCTGACCGGCAGGTTGCTGCGCACCAGACACAGGGTGTCGGTCTGCCAGGGGGCGCCCTCGAAGTCCGCGAGGGCGTCGAGGTAGGGCCGCAGGCGGGCGCCTTCGCGGGACCGGGCCAGGGTGAGGTGCGGGGTGTAGCGGCGGTGCTGCTCCATGGGCACCCCGGCCCGCCGGGCGGCGGCGTCGGCCCGTTCCGCGAGCAGCCGCATCGTCTCGAGGTCCCCGGCGGCGCCGACCCACAGCGCGCGTTCGCCGAAGTGGCCGACGCCGTGCAGCCGCACCGCGAACGGAGCGGTCCGCGCGGCGGCGCGCGCGAGCCGGGCGTGCAGGTCGGGGAGCACCTCGTCCCGTACCTCGCCCATGAAGGCGAGCGTGAAGTGCCAGCCGGCTTCCGCGGTCCAGGTCAACCGGTCGTCGCGCACTCCGTGCACGGCCGCGGCCAGCTCGGCGACGGCTTCCGCAGGCGGCAGTACGGCGGCGAACAGTCTCATGCCGCGAGCCTAGCGGGGCTGCCCGGGCTGGGCGCCGTTGTCGGGGGCGCTGCCCCCGAACCCCCGCGCCTCAAACGCCGGCGGGGCTGGATATGGCTGGCGTTGGCGGGATCAGCCAAAACCAGCCCCGCCGGCGTTTGAGGCGCGGGGTCTGGGGCGGAGCCCCAGCAGCGGACCCGCAGGGGTCAGGCGGCCGCCACCAGCTCGCGGCTGCGCACGGCCGGGACGAAGGCCACGCCATGCCGGTCGACCCGCAGCCGCAGGTTGCCCACCCGGGCCAGGACCACCGCGATCGCCACGGAGGCGAGCAGCGAGACCAGCCCACCGGCAGCCATGCCGATCCGGGCGCCGTACGTGTCCGTGATCCAGCCCAGCAGCGGCGCACCCAGCGGGGTGCCGCCGGTGAAGACCATCATGAACAGGGCCATGACCCGCCCCCGCATCTCGGGGTCGGTCGCCATCTGCACGCTGGAGTTGGCCACCACGTTGACCGTCAGGCCGAAGACCCCGAGCGGCACGAGCAGCGCGGCGAACAGCCAGAAGCCGGGCGCGAAGGCGGTCACGAGCAGCAGCAGCGAGAACAGCACGGCCGACGCCACCAGCAGCCGCAGCCGGGAGTGCCCGCGCCGGGCGGCGAGCAGGGCGCCCGCGAGGGAGCCTGCCGCGATCAGGGTGTTGAAGAGCCCGTAGGTGCCCGCGTCCCCGTGGAACACGTTGCTCACGTAGGCCGACAGCCAGATCGGGAAGTTGAACCCGAAGGTGCCGATGAAGCCGACGAGGACGATCGGCCAGATCAGCTCCGGGCGGCCGGCGACGTAGCGCAGGCCTTCGCGGAGCTGCCCCTTGGCGCGGGGCCGGGGCTCGACCGGGTGCAGTTCGTGCGTCCGCATCATCAGCAGGCCGGCGATGGGCGCGGCGAAGGACAGTCCGTTCAGCAGGAAGGCCCAGCCGGAGCCGACTGCGGTGATCAGCACGCCGGCGATCGCCGGGCCGACCAGCCGCGCGGACTGGAAGTTGGCCGAATTCAGACTGACGGCGTTGGCGACCTGGTCCTTGCCGACCATCTCGGGGACGAAGGTCTGCCGGGCCGGGTTGTCGACGACGGTGACCAGGCCGAGCAGGAACGCGGCGAGGTAGACGTGCCAGACCTGGACGTGTCCCGCCAGGGTGAGCACGGCCAGTGCGATGCCTGTGAGGCCCATCGCGCTCTGGGTGGCCAGCAGCAGCGGCCGCTTGGGCAGCCGGTCCGCGAGTACGCCTCCGTAGAGGCCGAACATCAGCATCGGCAGGAACTGCAGGGCGATGGTGATGCCGACGGCGGAGGCCGAGCCGGTCAGGGAGAGGACCAGCCAGTCCTGGGCGATCCGCTGCATCCAGGTGCCGGTGTTCGAGACGACCTGACCGGTCGCGAAGAGCCGGTAGTTCCGGATCTTCAGCGAGCTGAACGTCCCCCGGCTACCGCCGGGAGGTGCCCCCGGGTTCCTGCTCGCGGGGGTTGTGTCGGGGGTGGATATGTGGCCGGGTGCGGAGTCTGCTCCGTTTCCCGTACTCAAAAGCGTTCGCCTCCTGGCGTCGTTCCTACAGGTGCGCGAGCTTCTCCAGGACGGGTGCGGCCTCGCGCAGCTTGGCCCATTCGTCCTCGGTCAGCTCGGCCGCGAGCCCGGCCAGGAAGGCGTTGCGCTTGCGGCGGCTCTCTTCGAGCATCGCTTCGGCCTCTTCCGTCTGGCGGACCACCTTCTGGCGGCGGTCGTCGGGGTGCGGTTCCAGCGTGACCAGCCCCTTGGCCTCCAGCAACGCGACGATGCGTGTCATCGACGGCGGCTGGACGTGTTCCCGCCGGGCCAGCTCGCCAGGTGTGGCCTGGCCGCAGCGGGCGAGGGTGCCGAGTACCGACATCTCGGTCGGGCTCAGCGATTCGTCGACGCGCTGGTGCTTCAGGCGCCGGCCCAGCCGCATGACGGCGGAGCGGAGGTCGTTCACGGCGGCTGCGTCGTCGCCATGGGAGAGGTCACGCATGTCCTTAGAGTAACTCATTACTCTAGCTAAGGAACACCATTATTGGTCGTCACTCATACGGGTGAGTCGGCGGCGGAAAGTGACACGCGTCCATACCCTCTGCCCCGACTCTTTCGGCATGGGGACACATGTGCTGAGCATGCGCATAGACGGGGAGCTCCTCGACAGGCTCCGGACTCATGCCGCCAAACGCGGAATGAGCGTCCAGGACTATGTGGTCCGGACGCTCATTCGCGATGACTTCGACGAGCGCTTCAAGTCGGCTGTCGACGAGACGGAGAAGTTCTACGGGCTTACGTGAGGCCGAGGGCCGGCATCGCGTAGTAGAAGACGAACACCGCCGACACCACGTACATGGCCACCGGGACCTCGCGGCCCCGGCCGGTCGCGGCGCGCAGCGCGCAGAAGCTCACGAAGCCGATGCCGATGCCGTTGGTGATCGAGTAGGTGAAGGGCATCGTCACCATGGCCAGGAAGGCCGGGACGGCGATGGTGAAGTCGCTCCAGTCGATGTCCTTGACCGAGCCCGCCAGGATCAGGAAGCCGACCGCCACCAGGGCGGGGGTGGCCGCCTGGGACGGGACCATGGTGGCGAGCGGGGTGAGGAACAGCGCCACGGTGAAGAGGCCGCCGGTCACGACGTTCGCCAGGCCGGTACGGGCGCCCTCGCCGACCCCGGCCGTGGACTCCACGAAGCAGGTGGTGGCCGAGGAGCAGGTGGCTCCGCCCGAGGCGACCGCCAGGCCGTCGATCAGCAGGACCCGGTTGATGCCGGGGAAGTTTCCGTCCTTGTCGATCAGCTTCGCCTCGTCGCCGACGCCCAGGATCGTGCCCATGGCGTCGAAGAAGCAGGACAGCAGCACGGTGAAGACGAACAGGACGCCGGTCAGCATCCCGACCTTGCCGAAGCCGCCGAACAGGCTGACCTGGCCGACGAGCCCGAAGTCGGGGGCGGCCACCGGGTTGCCCGGCCACTCGGGGACGGTGAGGCCCCAGGCCTCGCTCGGCAGCCCGGCGACGAGCTGGACGGCGACCGCGGCGACGGTCATCACCACGATGGAGATCAGGATCGCGCCCGGCGTCTTGCGGATCAGCAGGGCGAGGGTGAGCAGCACGCCGATGACGAAGATCAGTACGGGCCAGCCGTGCAGGTGGCCGCCCGTGCCGAGCTGGAGCGGGACGGTGGTGTGCGCGGCGTCGGGGATGCGGGTGACGAAGCCCGAGTCGACCAGGCCGATCAGCATGATGAACAGGCCGATGCCGATGGCGATGCCCTTGCGCAGGCCCACCGGGACGGCGTTCATGACGCGCTCGCGCAGGCCGGTGGCGACCAGCAGCATCACCACGAAGCCGGCCAGGACCACCATGCCCATGGCATCGGCCCAGCTCATGCGGGGCGCGAGCTGGAGGGCGACGACGGTGTTGACGCCGAGGCCGGCGGCGAGCGCGATCGGGACGTTGCCGATGACACCCATGAGGAGCGTGGTGAAGGCGGCCGTCAGGACGGTGGCGGTGACGAGCTGGCCGCCGTCGAGCTGGTGCCCGTACATGTCCTTCGCGCTGCCCAGGATGATCGGGTTCAGCACGATGATGTAGGCCATCGCGAAGAAGGTCGCGAAGCCGCCGCGGACCTCGCGGCCGATGGTCGAGCCGCGCTCGGAGATCCGGAAGTGGCGGTCCAGGCCCGAGGTCGCACGGGGGGCGGGTTCCGGGGCGGTGGCCGTGGGGGCGGGGGCCGGGGTGCTCATACGGTCCTCATTGGGTGGTTCATACGAAGAAAATGGGCCACGCCCAAACCGTTTCAGTATGAACACATGAACGAAGAGGCGTCCATCTCCGCGCGTAGACCCTGAATTCGCGCACCTAGACTGGACGCATGGCGAAATGGACCCCCAAGCACGAGGCACCCGAGCCCCTGGAGGGCCCGGTCGTCGCCACCATCACCGGCGGCACGATCATCTGGTTCGTCCTCTTCGTCGTCCAGCTCCCCTTCTACGGGTGGTTCGCCGACCGCGACCTGCTGTGGTGGGTATGGACCTGCGCGGCCGGCGGCTTCCTCGGCCTGATCGGCATCTGGTACGTCCGCGGCCGCGACGCCGCCCTCAAGCGCCACGCCGCGGAAGCGTCGTCCGCCGAGGCGGACCCCTCCGCGCAGGCCTAGACCCCGCGTGTCCTTCGGGGCGCGCAAGGGGGGACCAAGGGAGGATTGGGGTCATCCCGAAGTCGGATCTTCCGACTTCTCGGCGGGTGAAGCGTTCGAACCGCCCTTACCGTCGAAAGCATGACGCAGCGGGCGAAGATCGATCAGGACGGGCCGGAGCGGGCCGGCGGCGCCATCGACGCGGGGGCCGAGCTGGACCCCGTACACCCGATGCGGCCGCCCGCGCCCCGGTTCAAGCCCGGCGGCCTGACCACCGCCGAGGTCGCCGAACGCGTGGCGCGCGGGGACGTGAACGACGTCCCCGTCCGCAGCAGCCGTTCCACCGTCGACATCGTCCGCGCCAACGTCTTCACCCGGTTCAACGCGATCATCGGCGTGCTCTGGGTGATCATGCTGTTCGTCGCGCCGATCCAGGACAGCCTCTTCGGCTTCGTGATCATCGCGAACACGGGCATCGGCATCATCCAGGAAATGCGCGCCAAGAAGACCCTCGACGGGCTCGCCGTCATCGGCGAGGCCAAACCCAGCGTGCGCCGCGACGGCAGGACCGGCGAGATCTCCACCTCCGAGATCGTCCTCGGCGACGTCATCGAACTCGGCCCCGGCGACAAGGTCGTCGTCGACGGCTCCGTCGGCGAGGCCGACGGCCTGGAGATCGACGAGTCCCTGCTCACCGGCGAGGCCGACCCCGTCCTGAAGAAGCCCGGCGACCTGGTCATGTCCGGCTCCTTCGTCGTGGCCGGCGGCGGCGCGTTCACCGCCACCAAGGTCGGCCGCGAGGCCTACGCCGCCCAGCTGGCCGAAGAGGCCTCCCGCTTCACCCTCGTCCACTCCGAGCTGCGCTCCGGCATCTCCACCATCCTGAAGTACGTCACCTGGATGATGATCCCGACCTCCATCGGCCTGATCATCAGCCAGCTCGTCGTCAAGGAGAACAACCTCAACGACGCCATCGCCCGGACCGTCGGCGGCATCGTCCCGATGATCCCCGAGGGCCTCGTCCTCCTCACCTCCGTGGCCTTCGCGATCGGCGTCATCCGGCTCGGCCGCCAGCAGTGCCTGGTCCAGGAACTGCCCGCCATCGAGGGCCTCGCACGCGTCGACGTGGTCTGCCTCGACAAGACCGGCACCCTCACCGAGGGCGGCATGGACGTCACCGAGCTCCGCCCGCTCGGCGGCGCGGACCCGGCGTACGTCAAGAAGGTGCTCGGCGCCCTCGGCGAGTCCGACCCGCGCCCCAACGCCAGCCTCCAGGCGATCATCGACGCATACCCCGACAGCGCGGAGTGGCGCTGCACCGAGTCCCTCCCCTTCTCCTCCGCCCGCAAGTACAGCGGCGCCAGCTTCAGCGAGGGCGACGGCGAGAACAACACCTGGCTGCTGGGCGCCCCCGACATCCTGCTCCCCTCCGGGGACCCCGCCCTCGACGAGATCAACGACCTCAACGAGCAGGGCCTGCGGGTCCTCCTGCTGGCCCGCTCCGCCCGCGAACTGGACGACGCCGCCGTGGCCACCGGGGTCAGGCCGACCGCCCTCGTCGTCCTCGAGCAGCGGCTGCGGCCCGACGCCGCCGACACGCTGCGCTACTTCGAGGACCAGGACGTCAAGGCGAAGGTCATCTCCGGCGACAACGCCATCTCCGTGGGCGCGGTCGCCGGCAAGCTGGGCCTGCCGGGCGCCGAGAACACCGTCGACGCCCGCAAGCTCCCCACCGAGCAGGCCGGCATGGCGCAGGTCCTCGACGCCAACTCCGTCTTCGGGCGCGTGACCCCGCAGCAGAAGCGGGACATGGTCGGGGCCCTCCAGTCCAAGGGCCACACGGTCGCCATGACCGGCGACGGCGTCAACGACGTGCTCGCGCTCAAGGACGCCGACATCGGCGTCTCGATGGGCTCCGGCTCGGAGGCCACCCGGGCCGTGGCCCAGATCGTCCTCCTCAACAACAGCTTCGCGACCCTCCCCTCGGTGGTCGCCGAGGGCCGCCGGGTCATCGGCAACATCACCCGCGTGGCGACCCTCTTCCTCACCAAGACGGTCTACTCGGTGCTGCTGGCCGTCCTCGTGGTCTGCTCACAGGTCGAGTACCCCTTCCTGCCCCGCCACCTGACGCTGCTGTCCACCCTCACCATCGGCATCCCGGCCTTCTTCCTGGCCCTCGCGCCGAACAAGGAGCGCGCGAAGCCGCACTTCGTGAAACGGGTGATGCGGTACGCGATCCCGGGCGGCGTGATCGCGGCGACGGCCACCTTCGTGACGTACCTGATCGCCCGCCACTACTACACCGGCCCGGACGCCCTGAAGGCCGAGACCAGCGCGGCGACCCTCACGCTGTTCCTGACCTCGATGTGGGTCCTGGCGATCATCGCCCGCCCGTACACGTGGTGGCGGGTCGGCCTGGTCGGCGCGATGGGCGGCGCCTTCCTGATCGTGCTGGTCGTGCCGTGGCTCCAGGACTTCTTCCAGCTCAAGCTGGTGGGCGTGACCATGCCGTGGATCGCGGTGGCCGTCGCCGCGGCCGCCGCGACGCTGATCGAGTTCACGTTCCACTGGGTGAACCGAAAGTTCCCGGCATGACCGGCTTGACCGGCTCGTCGACGATGGCCCATCGCGATGAATGGCACGAGAACTACTGCGGAGCCGCCCGGCAGGCTCCGGCCGCGACGTCCTTGGAGATGCCGGCCGCGTCGAGGCTGGCGGAGCAGCTGGTCTGGTTGCCGATCTGCCCCTGGTAGCACGCCTGCCGGACCGCGTCGGTGACCTGAGCGTTGTGTTGCGTGACGTATTGCTCGCAGGCCTTCATATCCGCGTGGGCGGCCGGGGCGGCCAAGGCGACGCCGCCGACGGCGAGGGCCAGGCCGGCGAGGATGCTGGGGATTCGAGCCGACGAACGCATGCGGATGCACCTGCTCTCTCGGTCGGTCACGCGATCCGCGTGTGTGCCGGACCACGGGCGGGGGCGGCGCTGAGCAGGCGCTGAGGGGCGACCGGCTCGACGCATCGGTCACCCTCGCCCTTCCGACGCTAGAGCAGGGGACCGGTGCACGCACTTCAGACCGACCGGGCGACGGAACCGCCCGGACAGGGCTAGTCGAACCACCTGTCCCGGGCCAGCTCGGCGGTCCGGGACGGGTCCTCCAGGAGGGCTGCCACCTCGAAGCGGCGGGGCCATTGGCCCGCCGACCAGGCCAGGCCCGCGGCGACGCCCTCCAGGGTGGAGGCGTGCAGGGTGCCGTCGGGGGTGCGGCGCCAGTCCAGTTCGATGCCGCCCGCGATCAGTTCCTCGTGCTCGACGTACGTGGCCGGGGTCGAGGGGCCCAGCAGGACCCGGACCGGCTCCGGGACCTCGTGTTCCTCGCCCGGGGTGGTCACCTCCGCCGGGACCGTCTCCGAGACGCGCCGGACCTGGAGGAGGTCCGCCAGGTCCGCCGCCCGGGAGGGGACGACCGGCAACAGCGGCAGGCCCTCCGTCAGCGGGAGCAGGTCCGGGGCGTCCGCGATGACCGCGTCCGCCGCGTCCACCACCCGGACCTCGCCGTCCACCACCGCGCGCAGCTCGTCCGGGAGGGTGACCTGCTCGGGGTCCAGATCGGCCAGGGCCGAGTACAGGCCGTGCAGCTGGCGGCCCGTCACCTCACGCTCCGGGTCCGCGAGACGGGCCAGCAGCTCGGCCGCGCCGCCGGGTTCGTCCAGGAGGGCCGGCACGGTCGTCCGTACGCCCAGGGCCCGCAGGACCTGCTCGTCCTCGAACCCGGTGGCGTCCGCCGAGGTGTAGAGGCCCGCCAGCAGCGGGTCGCCGCCCGCCGCGCGCAGGCCGGCCGGGCGGCGGCCGTCGAGCACCGGGTGGTCGCGCAGCCACCAGGCGGTGTACGAGCGCACCGACTGCGTGGTGCCGTCCGGGAGCAGCACCCGTACGGGCTGGGTCAGCGCGTCGCGCAGCGGGGGCTGCGCGAGCATCGCCAGGGCCTGGGGCCAGCAGTCGTCGTCGACCAGGTCGAGGTCCCGTACGGCGACGAGCTCGGTCGCCACCGGCGGCACCGGGGTGTCCGGCAGCTGGTCCAGCAGGTCCTCGCACCACACGTCCACCGCGTCGAGCAGGCCCGCGTCGTCGGGCTCGGCGAAGTCCCCGTCGCGCGGCTCCAGTTCGTCCGGGTCCAGGACCACGTCGGTGGCGCGGACCAGCTGGAAGACGGCCAGTACCCCGCAGGCGGTGAGGGTGTCCGCGTCCCACCGGGAGGCCAGTTCGGCGTCCACGTACGGGACTTCGTCCTCGCGGATGACCGAGGCGAGCGGCGATCCGGGCAGCAGCAGTTCACCGGCCGGGGTGAGCTCCCCGTCCTCGTCCGGGAGGGCCAGCGCACCCAGCCAGGGCTCCTCGCCCGGTGCCAGGTCGGCGTCCCGGACCAGGCCCAGGACCACGTCGGCCAGCTCCTCCGGGTCCAGCGCGTCCTCGTCCCAGATCTCGCCCGCGTCCATCGAGCCCGCCACGGCGGCCCGCACCTGCGGGGTCGTCAGGACGGCCCGCGGGGTCGCCGGAAGGGCTCCGAGCTTCTCCAGCAGCGGGTGCGCGGCATCCGGGTGGGCCACCTTCAGCCCCAGCCGGGCCAGGTCCACCGGGGTGTCCGCGTACGGGAGGAGGACGTGGCGCGGCCCGATCGTCGTGCGGCCGTCGGCGAGCGGCACGGGCAGCCCGGACAGCCGGTCCGGGTCGACCCCGGCGAGGCTGTCGTAGAGCCGGTGCCACCAGTCGGGGGTCCGCTCGATGCCGGCGATCCGCTCGATGGCGTCCCCGAGCGGGAGCCGGCCCACGCCCAGCGTGCGCAGTTCGGGGCGGCGCTCCAGACCGGCCGGGAGCAGGGTCGGCAGGACCTCGGCGAGGACCCGTACGGTGTCGGCGCCCGCGCCCTCCACGACCTCGGCCTCGAAGGGGCGCAGCGCGGCCCGTTCCTCGGCGTGCTCGGGCGGGGCGGCGGGCTCGAGGAAAGCCGTACGGGGCAGCCGCCGGAGCACGGCGGCGCGCAGGGCCCCGTCCAGCTCGCCCTTGCCGAGCGGGCCGGGGACCAGGTCCACGAGCGCGGTGGTCACCGGGTCCCAGGCGCCGAGGAGTTCGGCGTACGCGTCGGCCGCGCGCTCCACGAGGAAGTCGGTCAGCGGGCCGGGCGCGGGGTGCCGGCGGGTGGTGTCCAGCGGCAGGGTCGCGATGAGCAGGGCGGGGATGCCGAGGGGTTCGTCGGTGGGGGTCGGCGCGTGCACGACGGGCGCGGTGCCCGGGCGCAGCGGCGCGCCCTCGGTGTCGACGGGTACGGCCCAGGACACCGACCAGAAGGGCCGCAGCCGTTCCTCGACGGGCCGGTCGGCGAGCAGGGCCTTCTCGATGGGGCCGCCGTGGCGGACGGTGCGCCAGCGGCTGGTGCCCGACCGGGAGTCCTCGATGACGGTGTACGAGCCCTCGTCGCGGCGGTACAGGGTCCGGGCGGGTCCGGCCGGGGTCTCCACCACGACCTCGCGCAGCCCGGGCAGGGTGAGCAGCAGGGCGTCGTCGATGCCGGTGAGGAGCCGCTCGACGAGGCCCTCGGCGGCGGCGTCGCGCAGCGGGAGGACCACGACGGTGTCGTAGCCGTCGGGGGCGGTGCCCTCGGCGGGCAGCGGGAGCCGCAGCAGCGGGACGTGGCCGTCGCGGCGGCGCAGCTCGTCGCCGAGGCCGGGGCTGCCGACGGCGGCGTCGCGGGCCAGTTCGCGGGACTCGGCGAGGGACCAGCGGACGCCCCCGTGGCGGCCGAGGACGGCGGGCTCGTCGGAAACGGCGAGGACGGCCGCGAAGCCGACGCCGAACCGGCCGACGGTGTCGCCGGAGCCGGAGCCCGCCCCGGTCCCGGATTCGCGCTTGGCGGAGGCGCGCAGGGTGCTCAGCGACTCCACGCCCGTCGCGTCGAGCGGGGCACCGGTGTTGGCGACGGCCAGGACCGCGTGCCCGCCCTCGCCCGCGTGCAGGGTGAGCCGCAGCCGGCCGGGCACCCGGGCGCGGGCGGCTGCGTCGGCGGCGTTCTGGGCCAGCTCGACGACGAGCCGGTCGCGGTAGCCGCCGAGTGCCAGGTCCTCCTCGGCGTTGGCGTCCTCGCGGAAGCGGGCCGGGCCCGCGCCCCAGGCGTCGAGCACCCCGCGCCGCAGCCGGGCCGTGCCGAAGGGGTCCACGCCGCTCTGGGCCGCCGTCACTCGCACGCTCACGCCGCTGCCTCCACGCTGTGCTGCCTTCAAAGAACTCCTGAAGGTACCGCGTACGGGGCTGCTCCTCGCCCGTGAGGTGGGCGGACACCACCACCTCGGCGTTTCCCCGGCATCCCGTTGACCTCCGCGCCCCGGGCCGCCGCGTACGCAGGAGCCCCCGGTGACACGAGGTCACCGGGGGCTCCGCGGCCGATTCTTAGAGCTTCTCGATCACGTGGTCGATGCACGCGGTCAGCGCCTGCACGTCCGCCGGGTCGATCGCCGGGAACATCGCGATGCGGAGCTGGTTGCGGCCGAGCTTGCGGTACGGCTCGGTGTCCACGATCCCGTTGGCGCGCAGCACCTTGGCGATGGCCGCAGCGTCGATGTCGTCCGAGAAGTCGATCGTGCCGATGACGGCGGAGCGCTTGTCGGCGTCCACGACGAACGGGTTCGCGTACTTCGAGGCCTTGGCCCAGCCGTACAGGTTGCGCGCGCTGGCCGCCGTACGCCCGGTCGTGAACTCCAGACCGCCCTGGCTGTTCATCCACTCCAGCTGCTCGTTCAGCAGGAAGAGGGTGGACAGCGCCGGGGTGTTGTACGTCTGGTTCTTCAGCGAGTTGTCGATCGCCGTCGGCAGGGAGAAGAACTCCGGGATGTGCCGGCTGCCGGAGGCGTGCACGCGCGCGGCGCGCTCCAGGGCGGCGGGGGAGAACGCGGCCAGCCACAGGCCGCCGTCCGAGGCGAAGGACTTCTGCGGGGCGAAGTAGTAGACGTCGGTCTCGGTGATGTCCACCGGCAGACCGCCGGCGCCCGAGGTCGCGTCCACCAGGACGAGCGAACCGGCGTCCGCGCCCGCGACGCGCTTGATGGGCGCCGCGACACCCGTCGAGGTCTCGTTGTGGGTGTACGCGTACACGTCCACGCCCGCCTCGGCCACCGGCTCGGGGTGCGTGCCCGGCTCGGAGGAGATCACGGACGGCGCGTCCAGCCACGGCGCGAGCTTCGCGGCCGTGGCGAACTTCGAGGAGAACTCGCCGAAGGTGAGGTGCTGGGACTTCCGCTCGATCAGACCGGCGGTCGCGATGTCCCAGAAGGCGGTGGAGCCGCCGTTGCCCAGGATCACCTCGTAGCCCTCGGGGAGGGAGAAGAGGTCCCGGATGCCCTGGCGGACCGAGCCGACCAGGTTCTTGACCGGGGCCTGGCGGTGTGAGGTTCCGAGCAGGGAGGTACCGGTGGCGGCGAGGGCGTCCAGCGCCTCGGTCCGCACCTTGGAGGGGCCCGCGCCGAAGCGTCCGTCGGCGGGCTTGATGTCAGCGGGAATCTGGATCTCAGCCACGAGCGGAGCGTATCCGGTCCTGGTCCGCGCTTCGGCAGCGCGTCCACCCGATGAGACGCACCGTGAGACCGGGACGGTGGCAGGGTTGACGCCGTGACGACACCCGGGGAACTCGAACGGACCTTGCGGGCGGAGCTGCGCGGGGAGGTGGACTTCGGTGCCGCGGCCCGGGCGCTGGTGACCATGGACGCCTCGAACTACCGGCGCGTGCCGGTCGGCGTGGTCAGCCCGCGCGACGCCGACGACGTGGCGGCCGCGCTGCGCGTGTGCGCCGGGGCCGGGGTCCCGGTCGTCCCGCGCGGTGGCGGGACCTCCATCGCCGGCCAGGCCACGGGGGTGGGCGTGGTGCTCGACCTCACCCGGCACATGAACGCCCTGGTCTCCGTGGACCCGGCCGCGCGCACCGCCGTCGTGCAGCCCGGGCTGGTCCTGGACCGGCTGCGGGAGGCGGTGCGCCCGTACGGCCTGACCTTCGGCCCGGACCCCTCCACGCACTCCCGCTGCACCCTCGGCGGCATGATCGGCAACAACGCGTGCGGGGCCCACTCGGTGGCCTGGGGGACCACCGCGGACAACGTGGCCGAGCTGGCGGTGACGGCGTACGGGGGCACGGTCCACCGGATCGGGACGGGCTGGCCGGGGGCGCCGCGGGGCCTGCGGGAGCTGGTCGAGGGGAACCTGGCGGTGCTGCGCACCGGGATGGCGGGCGGCTTCTCCCGGCGGATCTCCGGTTACGGGGGACTGGACGCGCTGCTGCCCGAGCGGGGTGTGCAGCTCGCGCGGGCGTTCTGCGGGAGCGAGGGCACGCTCGGGGTGGTCACCGAGGCGGTGGTGCGCCTGGTGGAACTGCCGCCCGCGCCGGTGCTGGTGGTCCTGGGGTACGGGGACGAGAGCGCGGCGGCGGACGCGGCCGCCGGGCTGCTGCCGTACCGGCCGCTCACGGTGGAGGGGATGGCGCAGGACCTGGTGCGCGGGGCCGTGGGACTGCCGAGGGGCGGGGCCTGGCTGTTTGTGGAGATGCGGGACGAGGGCGCGGCGCGGGAGCTCGTACGGGGCGCCGACGCGCTCGACGCGGTGCTGGTCACCGACCCGGCGGGGCAGCGGGCGCTGTGGCGGATCCGGGAGGACGCGGCGGGCACGGCGACGCGGATGCCGGGAGGGGACATGGCCTGGCCCGGGTGGGAGGACTGCGCGGTGCCGCCGGCCCGGCTGGGGGCGTACCTGCGGGAGTTCCGCGCCCTGCTGGCGGCGCACGGGCTGCGCGGATCCCCGTACGGGCACTTCGGCGAGGGCTGCGTGCACGTACGGATCGACTTCGACCTGGTGTCGGCGGAAGGCGTCGCCCGCTTCCGGGCCTTCTCGTCCGACATGGCGGATCTGGTGGTGGCGCACGGGGGCTCGCTGTCCGGGGAGCACGGGGACGGGCAGGCGCGGGCGGAGCTGCTGCCGAGGATGTACGGGGACGAGGTGGTGCGGCTGTTCGGCGCGTACAAGGACGTGTGGGACCCGGCGGGCGGGATGAACCCGGGGATGCTGGTCCGGCCGGCGCGCCTCGACGAGAACCTCCGCTTCGCGGTCCTGCCGCAGACGTCCTTCGCGGGGGACGTGGCCCGGTGCGTGGGCGTCGCGAAGTGCCGTTCGGCGGACGCCGGCGGGCCGGGGGTGATGTGCCCGTCGTACCGGGCCACGGGAGAGGAGCGGCACTCCACGCGGGGCCGGGCCCGGCTGCTGCACGAGATGCTGGCGGGGGAGGTCGTACGGGACGGCTGGCGCTCGGCGGAGGTCGCCGAGGCGCTGGACCTGTGCCTGGGCTGCAAGGGGTGCCTCAGCGACTGCCCGGTGGGCGTGGACATGGCCTCTTACAAGGCGGAGTTCCTGCACCACCACTGGGCGGGCCGCGTCCGCCCGCTCGCGCACTATGCCCTGGGAGGCCTGCCGGACTGGCTCCGCCTGATCGCCCGCCTGCGCGGGGCGCGGGTGGCGAACGTGCTGGCGCGGTTGGTCCGCGTCCCGGGCCTGGCCAGGGAACGGGCCTTGCCGGAACTGGCACGCGAGCCGTTCACGCGCGTCCTTCCGGCCTCGCTCCGGCACCCTCCAGCCTCGCCTGGGGGTCCCCCCGGACGGAGTCTGGGGGAGATTGAGGCGCGGGGGTCTGGGGGCGGAGCCTCCAGTTTCGGGAAGGGGCGGGGTGGGGAAGGCCGCCCGCAGGGCCCCACCCCGCCGCCCACCGTCACCCTTTGGCCGGACACGTTCACGGAGTACCTGACCCCGGAAGTCGGCCACGCGGCCGTCCGGGTCCTGGAGGCCGCAGGCCTCACCGTCACCGTCCCCACGGGCCAGGTGTGCTGCGCACTGACCTACGTCTCCACCGGCCGCCTCGACCGCGCCCGCAAGGTCCTCCACCGCACCCTGGACGCCATCGGCGAGGTCCACGGCCCCGTCGTGGTCCTGGAACCCAGCTGCGCCGCGGCCCTGCGCACCGACCTGCCCGCCCTGCTCCCCGGCGACCCCCGGGCCCGGCAGCTGGCGGCAGCCGTCCGCACCTTCGCCGAGACCCTGGAGGAGCACGCGCCGCACTGGCAGCCGCCCCGCCTCGACCGGCCGGTGACCGGGCAGACCCATTGCCATCAGCACGCGGTGCTCGGCGACGCCGCCGACCGGCGGCTGCGGGAGCGGGCCGGGCTCACCGGCGAGCTCAGCGGCGGCTGCTGCGGCCTGGCCGGGAACTTCGGCTTCGAGCCGGGCCACCACGAGGTGTCGGTGGCGTGCGCGCAGGAGCAGCTGCTCCCGTCGCTGCGCGCGGCTCCGCGGGACGCCGTGGTCCAGGCCGACGGGTTCTCCTGCCGCACCCAGATCGCCCAGCTGGGCGGAGTCCGGGCCCGCCACCTGGCAGAACTCCTGGCCGAGGGACTGGACGGCGGGTGAGACGGGACAACGGCGCGTATGACGGTGTGTAAGGCGAGAGACGTGGCAACACTCCTTACGACCCACTAATCTGGACAGATGCCCGCACCCTCCTCGCCCCCGACGGCCACCAGCGCCACCACCGCACCCCCCGCCGCCGCGGTCCCCGCCGGGGTCCCCGCCGGGGGATCCCGCTTCGGGCCGCTCGCGCTGGTGATCTCGGCCGGTATCTCGGTGCAGTTCGGTGCCGCCCTCGCGGTCATGATCATGCCGCGGGTGGGGGCGGCGGGCGTGGTCACGCTGCGCCTCGCGGCCGCCGCGATCGTGCTGCTGCTCCTGTGCCGCCCCAAGGTGCGCGGCTACGTCCGTGCCGACTGGGGCACGGTGGTCGCCTTCGGCGTGACCATGGCGGGCATGAACGGCCTCTTCTACCAGGCCATCGACCGCATCCCGCTCGGCCCGGCCGTCACCCTGGAGGTGCTCGGCCCGCTGGCCCTCTCCGTGATCGTCTCCCGGCGTCTGGTGAACCTGCTCTGGGCGGGTCTCGCCCTGGCCGGTGTCGTGCTGCTGTCCAGCCACGGCGGGGGCGGCTTCGGCGGTCTCGACCTGGTGGGCGCGGCGTACGCGATCGGCGCCGGAGTGATGTGGGCGGCGTACATCGTGTTCAGCGCGCGTACGGGCCGCCGCTTCCCGCAGGCGGACGGCCTGGCCCTGGCGATGGCGGTGGCCGCGGTCCTGTCGCTGCCGCTGGGCATCGTCGAAGCCGGCTCCGAGCTGCTGGAGCCGAGCACCCTCGCGCTGGGCCTGGGCGTGGCGGTCCTGTCCTCCGTGCTGCCCTACACCCTGGAACTGCTGGCCCTGCGGCGGCTCCCGGCCCCGACCTTCGCGATCCTGATGAGCCTGGAACCGGCCATCGCGGCCGCCGCCGGGTTCCTCGTCCTGAACCAGGCCATGTCCGCCATGGACGCCCTGGCCATCGCGCTGGTGATCGCGGCCAGCATCGGAGCGGTCCGCTCCCAGACCCGGAAGCAGGCCGCCTGATGGACGCCGTCACCTACCTGGCCGCCGTCCCGGAAGCCCGCCGCGAGGCCCTCACCCGCCTGCGGGAGCTGTGCCTGGCGGAACTGCCGGGCTTCGAGGAGGTCATCGCGTACGGGATGCCGGCGTACGTCCGGCCGGGCGAGCCGGTCGGGGAGATCGCCTGGGCGAACCAGAAGCAGTACATCTCCTTCTACCTGCTGCGCACGGACGTCCGCGACGCCTTCGCGGACCGCCTGGCGGCCCACGACATGGGCAAGGCCTGCCTCCGCTTCCGCAACCCGGCCAAGGTCGACTTCGACCTCCTCCGCGACCTCCTCCGCGCAACGGCCTCGGCGGCCCCGGGAAAGGTCTGCTGACCGGCTACGTGGCCCCAGGCGGGACCGGTGTGGCCTGGTGGTAGTACATCTGCCAGGTCGAGCCCGCGCTCTGCTTGCGCCAGAGCGAACTGCGTCGTGCGCGGCGTCCGGCGATGGTGGTCTCGTAGGTCAGATGCACCAGCCCGGGCGCCAGCAGGACACCGGCCATCTCCGAAGGCTCATAGCGCGGGCCGTCTTCCGCTGCCCCGTCGAGCTCGGGCAGTGCGGCGAGCATTTCCTCGTACGTCCAGCGCCGGCCCGAGGCGCCGACCTCCACGAAGTCCGGGTCGAGGAGCTCCCGGGCCAGCGACCGGGACATGCGCACGCTGGGGTCCATCAGGCGCAACTCGCCCGCGATCGCTTCGCCCACCTCGTCTGTTTCCATGCCCATGCAGGCATCCTCGCCCACGGCGAGCGGCTGTCATCCGGCCGGTACGACGTTACCGACGGCAGTGGCGAACTCCCGGCCGGACGCGGTTCGGATGTAGGCCAGCTCCATCCAGTGCCGGTGGACGGAGTCCGAGACGTCCTCGTGGATCACGGCCATCAGCTCCCCTTCGACGCCGGACGCGACATCGCGCACGCGCCGGCGCAGCAGCCGATGAGGCAGGTACTCGTACCGCTCAGTCATCGGACGGCTCCTGGATGGTGCAGATGAAGCGCTCCCAGCCGACGAGCGCGCGTTCCAGGAGCTCCTGGCTGGGCTCGGGCCAGGGGGTGTCCGGGAGGTCGATGCCGTGCACGCCGTGGGCGCAGCTGTGGATGATTCGGTTGCACATGGGCACTCCCTGAGAGCACGTAACGTGCCGTGGATCACTGCTCGTTGTGAAGAGGTAACCGCGCGCAACCTCTCCGCGGGTACCGTTGGGGGGTCGGAGAAGCATGCAAGCCATGCACCTGTCGGGAGTTGCTCATGGCGCAACGCTCACGCACACCCAACGCCGGTCTGGCGACGCTCCTTGAGCAGGCCGGATGGTCCAGAAGCCAGTTCGCGTCGATCGTCAATCGCGTCGGCGCGGAGGCGGGGCTCGCCCTCAAGTACGGTCAGCCCGCCGTATCCCAGTGGATCGCCGGTCACCAGCCTCGGCCGCAGGTCAGAGCCCTGATCATCGAGGCGTTCGAGCGGAAGCTGGCACGGCCGGTCACCTACGCCGAAGCGGGGCTCACGCCGCCGGGCGGTGACGATGAGGCGGACGCTGTCCGGGACCTCGTAGACCTCGGGAGGGCCGACATGGATCCATCCAGGCGGCGTGTGATCGCCGCAGGTGTGTTCTCCGCTGCGCTTGCCATTCCCCTGTTCCCGGGCCTGGCCCGGGCCGACGGGCCCGAGCCCGTGAGGCCCGGGAAGGCGACAACGCGGGTGGGTCAGGCGCAGGTTGCCACGGTGCACGCGATGACGGACCGGATCGCGGACATCCTCGACGAGCTCGGGGCCGGGCACGCCCGGCCCATGGCGGCGGCCTTTCTCGTGAACACGGTGGGGCCCTGGCTGAAGGCCGAGGCGGCTGCCCCGGTACGACGCAGCATGCTGGCTGCGGCCTCCGACCTCGTGTATCTCACGGGGTGGATGGCGATGTACGAGCGGCAGCACCGGCTGGGTCAGGACTACTACCTGTCCGCGCTGAAGCTGGCCGGGGAGGCGGAGGAGCACGTCACCTACTGCCGGACCTTGCGAGGTATGTCTCTCCAAGCGTCCAACCTCGGCTACGGCCGGCGCGCGCTGGAGCTCGCCGACTCCGCGGCGGAGGCGGCTCCGGTGGCCGGGCCGCGGCTCGTGGCCTTCCTGCGGGGGCAGCAGGCGCACGGCGCGGCGATGGTGGGGGACAAGAGGCAGGCCTTCACCCGGCTCCGGGAAGCGGAGGATGCGCTCGCGCGCGCCGACGACCGCCGGGAGTCGATCGGTGGGTACGACCGGACCGCCTATCTGTTCCATGTCGCTCACGTGCAGAACGAGACCAAGGACGTGCCCGGTTCGGTGCGGACCCTGCGGGAGTCGATCCGGGTCCAGCCCGCGAACGAGCGGCAGGGCCGGCTGCACGCGTACGGGCTTCTCGCCCAGCGTCAACTGTCCATCGGGTACGTGGAGGCCGCGTGCGATTCGTGGGGCCGGTTCCTGGACGAGTACGAGGTGCTCTCGTCTGCGCGGGGTGATGAGCACTTCGAGGTCATGAACCTACGGCTCCGCTCCTA
This sequence comes from Streptomyces sp. NBC_01546, assembly GCF_045208355.1. NCBI lineage: Bacteria > Bacillati > Actinomycetota > Actinomycetes > Kitasatosporales > Streptomycetaceae > Streptomyces > Streptomyces sp. NBC_01546. The sequence continues at coordinate 3,768,858 of NZ_CP109379.1, read as the reverse complement.
TGGCACGGTCCGGGCCGTACGAGCCCTGCAGGACCGGGCCCACCACGTCGGTGTCCTCAAGGGCTGAGGTCAAGACGCGCGTCGCCGTCCGGGGCGTAGCGGGTCGTCATCGACGCCAGGGTGGTCTGGATGCGGGTGCGCAGGGCCGGTGGGGAGAGGACTTCGGCTTCCGTCCCCAGCGCCAGGAACTGGGATTCCGCCTGGGTGTGGGACTCGATCGGGAGGGTTGCGCGGGTCCAGCCGGGGATCTCCGGGTCCGGGTGGCCGGTGGCGGTCAGGGCGCGGGACTGGGCTCCCGTCAGCCGGGCCGCGGCGTGCGCGGAGAGGCGTACCTCCGCCTCCTCCGGGTACAGCCGGGCGTGGAAGTCCGCCTGGGTCTGGCGCCAGTGCGTCGCCAGGTCGAAGCCCTGGGGGAGTTCCGCGGTCTGCGTCGTATCCGTCACCGGTTAACCGGAGGATGCGCCGGCCTTCAGTCTGGGGAGGGATCCGGCTCCCCGTGTAGCGGGGTAGGGGTAGGGGTAGCTGAGCGTCTCCGAGCGGATCGGCGTCCGTCGCGGGCGTGTTGGGGGCAGTCTGTGGCGGCGGGTTGAGGGTTTCTGAGGTTGGGGGGTCGGCGGCCTGTGCGGGGGTGGTCGGTCGCTCGTTCGGGTGGCGTGTCGGCGTTCTGGTGAGTGGAATGGGCTTCGGTTCTACGTTGGCGTCATGACGGCATTGGCGGAGGCGGGGGAGGCCGGGCGCGCCCGGTACACCTACCGGCTGCGTCTGTCGTCTACGGCCCGTTCGGCTCTGCTGTTGGAGTGGGACCGGTGCCGGTGGGTGTGGAACCAGTGCGTTGCCACGTCGCGGGCGGCGCACAAGGCCAAGGAGAAGTGCGGGCCTGCCGGTCTCGACAGGATGCTGACCGGATGGCGTGGTCAGAATGAGTGGCTGCGCGCGGGTGGGAGTGTGCCGCAGCAGCAGGTCATCCGGGACTTCGCGACGTCCCGTGGCAAGGCGTTGAAGGACGTCGAGGCGCGGTTGCCGGTGCGGCGGCGGGCGGGGATGCCCCGGTTCAAGAAGAAGGCTGTCGCTGATCCGACGCTGAACTACACCCGGCGTGGGTTCCGGCTGAAACACGGCCGCCTGCACCTGGCTGGGGGCATCGTCCTGTCGGTGGTGTGGTCGCGGGAGTTGCCAGCCGATCCGTCGAGCGTGCGTGTCTACCGGGACAGTCTTGGGCACTGGCACGCTTCCTTCGTCGTCCAGGGTCCATCGCAGCCGCTCCCCGGGACGGGTGCGGTGATCGGTGTCGACTGGGGTGTGAGGGAGACCGCGACCACCACCAGCGACGAACACGACCTCCCGCACCCCGGGCACGGGAGGAAGGCGGCTGGGGAGCTGGCGGGGTACCAGCGGATGATGGCCCGGCGGAAGCCGAAGCGTGGGCGGGCTGCTTCGCAGGGCTATCGGAAGGCGAAGCGGCAGGCCGCGAAGGCTCACAAGAAGATCGCCCGCCAGCGCCAGGACACCGCCCGCAGGTGGGCCAAGAAGGTCGTGACGGACTTCGACCGGCTCGCGGTGGAGGACTTCCGCCCCAAGTTTCTCGCCAAGTCGACGATGGCCCGCAAGGCGGCGGACGCGGCGATCTCCACCACCAAGCACGAACTGATCAACATGGCGCGCAAGCACGGTCGTGACCTGCGGCTCGTGCATCCGGCGCACACCACCATGGACTGCGGACGGTGCGGAGCGAGAACCAAGCACGCACTCCCGCTGTCGGAACGAACGTACACGTGCACCGCGTGCGGAGCTGTCTCCCCGAGAGACAAGAACTCCGCGCGTGTGATGCTCGTCCGGGCTGGTTTCACCCCGGCTACCGCTGATCGTGGAAGACCTGGCGGACCGTCGGTCCGTCGGGCAGCGTGAGGTAGGAATCCCCCTCATTCATGAGGGGGAGGATTCAACGACAGGATCTGGTCTACCCGCCCGGAACGTCCCGGCGCCGTCCGGGCCCGCGACCCGGTACCAGCGGCCGCCCGCCTTCAGGGCCAGGCCGCAGGGGGCGAGGAGCCGTTTCACCCGGCCCCGCCACACGGCGTCGGCGATCTGCTCGAGGTACGGAGTCTTAACCGCTGGCGCGCCGACTTCCTCGACGCGGACAGCGAGTGGGAGGAGTTCCCGGCCGTGTCCCACGCCTCCCGCCACTTCGACGGCGGCGCCAGCTTCGACGAGATCGACTTCCCGACGAAGGGGTTCGGCGGTCTGACGCTGCGGCTCTTCGACCGTGAGCGCGAGGAGTGGTCGCTGTACTGGTCGAGCCGCCGCACCGGCGTCCTGTTCCCGCCCGTCGTCGGCCGGTTCGACGGCGACGGCGGGCGCGGGGTCTTCCAGGGGAAGGACACGCACGACGGGAAGACGGTCCGCGTGCGGTTCGTGTGGTCGGGGACGGCGGCGGGGGAGTCGCCGCGCTGGGAGCAGTTCTTCTCGCTGGACGAGGGCACCAGCTGGATCCACAACTGGACGATGGACTTCACCCGTCGTCCCTGAGACCGTACGCCCGCCCCGCCGGCCACGGGGGACTGGCGGGGCGGGCGTACTCCTGGGCGTAGCCCTTGGTGGTGTCTAGAAGGGGAGGCCGAAGCACGCTCCGCAGACGTACGGGGTGCCGCAGACTTCGTGATAACCCGACCCGAAGTCATATCGCTGGCAGCAGTCCTCGCACACGTTGACCACGCCATAGCATTCGGCCTTGCTGTATCCCGCCGCGCTCGCGCATTGAGCCGGGTACGACTGCGGAACGATGCCGCCTTCTCCATCGGCCCACCGAACCTCGAGCCGAGGGTTGCGGAGAAGTGGCGATCTCCGGTCGAGCGTTGCTACTGCAGAGAATCCTGGATTCGTCATCTTTGCCTCCATCACTGCAGGTGAGGATCGGACCTGCGTCATCGCTCGTAGAACGGCGAGAGTTTGGTGACCAGGAAGGGGAATTCCTCGGTCACGTCCACGCGGACGAAGTACTTCTCGGTCGTATCGGTGCGCCGATGCGTGTAGGAGAAGATGACGTCCACTATGTTCCGTGCGCCACTCAGGCGCGAGGGCCGGACCTCCACCCCACTGAGAGATGATTCCGCGGCGTGGGATTCGGCCGCCCTGGTGTAGATCGCGTGATAGCGAACCGCCAGGTAGTTGAGGGCCCGGTGCCCGTCGGTCGCCCCCGCGTTGTCCGCCACCTGACCGATCCTGTCGAAGAGCTCGGCAGCGGTGGCGTGGAACTTCTCCTCCGGTTGATCCTGCGGTCGTGGGATCTCACGGATGAGGGCGTCGCGATCGAACGAGTACAGCTGGTCGAACGCCACGACGGGAACCATCAGCCCGTTGCACTTGTCCGGCGGGGCGTTGGGGCCGCGCATGCCCACGACCACGTCCACGTCATGTGTGCCGGGTTCAGGCCGCACGGCCTCCACCAGGAGATCGAAATCGGCGGGATCGCGAGGAGCCAGGAGGTAGGTCTCCAGCCCTTCGACCGTGAACACCCAGCAGATCTGGCGGGCGAGGTACCTGCCGCCCCGGTCTTGCAGGACGGACCGAAGCGCCTGCCGGTCGGTCTGACCCGCGGTCTCGATCCGGCCCGTCGCCTGCGCGAATTCCTTCTCCGCCGCAAGGCCCGGAAACCGTGGCTCCACCTGGCCGACCGCGTAGACGTACGAAGGCGGCGCCGGCGGGCCGGCGGCCGACCCGGCCGAAGGACATCGGTTCGCGGGCGGCTCCGCGGGAGATGGTGCGGGCTGGTCAGGGGTGCTCACGTGCTCTGGTGCCTGTGCCATGACGAACCTCCTCGTACCGTTGCTTCACGAATCGGCCGGACCTTGGGGGGAGAAGACCATCCAGTCGTTGAGCCGCCTGGCGCGCTCGGTGCAACCACCGCACGGTTTGATCCCCACGGCTGACGTCGCCCTTCGGACGACGTCCCCGAGGCCGATCTCTTCGTCGTTGATGAATCCGGGAAGGCGCACCTTGTGCGGGTTCCTGCGTCCTTCTTCGGAAGGCGTTTCCACGTGCTCGCTCATTGCGTGTCCCTCGCTGACTGTGTGACCGACAACGTCTGATGTGCCCTCCAGGCGTCGAGCAGGGGTGGGACGACGCTGGTGCGCCGAGGCCCATGGCCGCCCGTCACGGCTCTCTTGATCTCCGAGACGCTCGCCTTCGGGAACCGTGACCACAGCAACGCGATGGCGCCGGTCACGAACGCGGCCGCGACGCTGGTGCCGTCCTGGGTCTGCAGCCCTCCGTTCGGGCTGAGGCTGGTCACGTTCTCGCCCGGTGCGCCCAGCCCTCGCTTGCCCATCGAGCTCCCGAGGTTCGACTGCGCCATGGGCTGCGCGTCCATGCCGTACCCCACGACGGGGATCACCCAGGGGTGGCGTGTGAGCGCGCTGCTGCCCAGCGTCCCCTGATTGCCCGCGGCCACGACCACAAGTGCGCCGTGCCCGGCCGCGTAGTTCAGGGCCATGTGCAGTTCCCGCTCCTGCCTGGTGGAGGGCTGTGACATCCCCGCACTCAGGTTCAGCACCTGCGCACCCGCATCGACGCATGCGCAGATCGCCTCGGCCAGCCGCGGAGCCGTCACGCTCGGAAGCCGCTGTCCGTCAGACGTCGTCTCGGCGAAGACGGGACGGGCGATCACGGTGCAACCGGGGCAGATGGCCGGAGCCGCTCCGCCACGGCGCGCCACGAGGATGCCGGCGATGAAGGTGCCGTGTCGGCATGCCGAACTCCCGGGCAGGAAGCAGGGGCCGCCACCGGGAAGCTGCCGGATGCTCTCGGCGGTCAGTGCGGGGTGATCCATGGCGACCGGTCCGTCGAGCAGCCCGATCGCGATCTCGCGCTCGCCGCTCGTGAGCTTCATCAGCGAGGTAAGTCCGACCAGATCCAAAGGGACCATCGGGGAGACCTCCCAACCGAGGGGCTACCTCACCCTCACCTCACCACCATGCCACGATCTATCCCTTTTGTCTCTTCCGCGCTTGTGGGCAGTGGAGTTGACGAAGGGGCAGGTCCCTGCCCGAACGAAGTCCTTCGCGGGAGGCGGGGTGTACCGCTGACTTAACGGCCGAACGGTCACGGCTCCGTCGGGTGCATCAGGCTGCGGATGGTGTGGTGAACCAGGAGGTGGCCCCATACCTCCTGTTCGACGCCGTCGGGCCAGCGGGAGCGCAGGACTTGCGGCCTGCCGGGCGCCAGGGTGCCGAGGGATGCGAGAGAAGCGTGCAGGCGCCATCTGCGGCGATGGAGCGCGATCAGCTCCGGGGCGGGGGCCTCCTGGTGGTCCAGGACGGTGGTCGCAAGAGGGGCGCCTGAGGTCGGAGCCGCGCCGATCACGCGGACGGCGCCGGGGAGGCCGGCCAGTTCGCACAGGCGGGAGCCGTCGGGGAGCAGGCCGGTGGTCTGCAGCGGGGCGCGGGGACGTGTCCGCCAGACCAGATCCGCACCCGTGGCCCGCGCGCCCGCCAGCGTGACCGGATCGTCGAATTCGTCATCGGCCAGCAGGAGGTCGCCGGTTCCGAGGGCGCCGCACAGTTCCCGGGCGAGCGTCCCGATGGAGTGGTCGGGTGGTCGTTCCAGGACTGCGTGGCGGATGGTGTGGCTGATGTGCCCGCCCAGGGCGAGCACATGAACGCGGGGAAGGTCCCCGCGGGGGGAGTGCGGGAGCCGCCTCTGGGCGGGTACGGCAGCAGGCCGCCCTCCGTAGCAGGAGCGGTTCTCCTCGCTCTCCGGGACCGGGACGGCCGCGGTGTCGGCGGTCACCACCCGCCAGTGGCGGTACCGGTCTCCGGGTGCAGGACGCGAGCCGGACGGGCGGGTCACCTCGGCGAACAGACCGGCCAGCGGCTCCGGTCCCAAGCGGGCCCGCGCGCGTGAGATGGCGGCGGTCGTCGGCAGCCGGCGCGCCGCGTGGTCCACTCCGGCCCAGAGCAGCCCGTCGGTGAGGAGCTCGGCGACGCGTGCGTAACTCTCCTGCGTGAAGAGGCATATCGCCAGGACGAAATAGACGGTGGTCCGCGACGGCAGCAGTCTTTGGCGGTGTTCCGTGCGCCCGCACGAGGCGACCACGGCGTCCACCAATTCCGGCGGGAACGTGCGAATGATCAGTCCTACGGAGATGCGATCGGTGAGTGCGTCATCCGCTGCTTTTCGGGACTGCCCTGCCCGTGGCACCTGGTCGCCTCCCTCGAACTGTCCAACCGTCAACAGCTTTCTTAAGTCAGCGGTAGTCGATCGTTCCATGTTGCCGGGCAACCGGATAGGTCGAAGCATGAAGTTGTGCTCATCGAGAGCCTTTGTCTCCGACCGACGCGAGGAGATGCTGTCCGGTTGCACGGGAGAATCGATTCCGCATTTCTCTCGGGACGAGCAAACGATTCTTCCTTCGGGTCCGTGACAAACAATCCGCACGACGAAGAAAGGGGCAGTGATGACAGATCGGGCACTACTCGTCGGAATCGACGAATACCCGGATCCGGCGAATCGCCTGAACAGCTGTATCGCCGACACAGCGGCCTTCAAGGACCTGCTGGGAAAGCTCGGATTCGCCGATTCGGAGATCCGCGTCCTGCACGACGCCGACGCCACCCTGGACCGAACCAGGGAGGGGCTGGACTGGCTCTGCCAAGGCGCGCAGCCGGGCGATCGCCGGGTCTTCTTCCAGTCGTCCCACGGATACCGCTATCTCAAGGGTGACGTGATGACGGAAGTCCTCTGCTGCTACGACGAGTTCCTGGAGGACACGGAGCTGGTCCGACGTACAGCGGGGTTGCCGCGCGGAGTGCTCACCGTGATCCTCGACGCCTGCCACTCCGGGGGCATGGAGAAGACCTTCTTCCTCGACAAGGCCACCCGCCTCGTACGGACCAAGGTGTTCACGGCGCCGCCGGAAAAGGCCCTCTCGAAGGCGAACACGCTGACGGCCTGTCGTGCGGTGAAGCCGTTCGGCCGGCCGGCGCTGCGCGACGAGTCGTCCCTGCTCTTCAACTTCGCGAACTCGCCGGGCAAGGCGTTCGTACCCAAGGGGGTCGTGCCCGGTACCGGTGAACTGAACGGCATCCTGATCACGGCATGCCGCGCGGACCAGACCGCCGCCGCGGGCAGCGCGCCGACCGACTGGCTCTCGGCGTTCACCTACGCCCTCCTGCGCGAAGTGGACGGGGCCATCCCGGTCGCGGACCTGGTATCCCGGGCCGCGGACCGGCTGGCATCGCTCAACATGAGCCAGACCCCGTGCATCTTTGCCCCGTCCGGCCGCGAGGAGCAGCTCGCCCGGACGCTCATCTCCATGGCCGAGGTGAGCAAGGAGCTGATCAGGAAGGTCGAAGACCTCCTCAAGTCCGCATCCTTCGCGATGGACACAGCAGCGAAGTCCCCCTCCGCTTCCTTCGGATCCGAAGGAAGCGCAACGAAAGGAACATCCGAGATGACCACCACCCTCAAGGTCGACAAGGCCGTCGACACCTTCCTCGACGAACTGAAGAAGGCGAGCACCAAGACCGCCGGCAAGGACTTCGTCTCCGGCGACGGCTGGTACTCCGACGTGCAGACGTGCAGTGCCCTCTTCGCCCCGGCCATCGCCGCGGCGGCGCCGCCTCCCGGACAGGGCAAGGCGCTCCGCCCGCCGCTGGAGAACCCGGAGAACCTCGCCGACCCGAAGTTCTGGGGCGCGATCTTCGACGCAGCCAGCGTTCTCATCCCTGCGGTGATCGACGAGCTCACCAAGAGTGCCGCTCCCACTGGTGGCGCCGCGAAGGGTGACGTCCACGCGCAGATCGCGCAGAAGATCCCGTCCGAGTTCCGCGGCAACGACAAGTTCTTCGGCCTCGTCGCGTCGCTGGTGTCCGTCGGGCTGCCGCTGGTCATCGACGCGTTCAGCAAGGACTTCAAGAAGGACTACCCGGCCTACGACGGCGGGAAGATCGACCTGCCGCTTCCTGCGGGCCTGTCCGAGGCGGAGCGCAAGAGCTGGCTCTCGGCCGCGCTCAACGTGGCCGCCGACTGCCTGCCGCCCCTCATCAGGGCCCTGTCCTGACCTGACCCGGAGGCCCCGCGTGGTGGCTGCGCCGCAGGTCGGCGCAGCCACCACAGTGAGGCCCCCCGGACGCCGTGGCCGCCACCGCGGCCACGCCGACAGAGGAGAGCCGATGTCCAGAACCGAGGATGAAGCGGTCTACCGCAAGGCGGCCGCGGATCTCGCCCGCATGCTCCAGCCGGACCTGTCGGACCTCCCTCCGGCACAGACCACTGTCGCCATGCTCAAGGCCTTCGGACGGAACGGGCCCAGGCAGGACTGGCTGGAGGAGTTCCGCCGCCTCGTTCACGACGAAAGCGCCGGCCGCGTGACGCTCGTGGGCGTCGACCGCGAGACGGTACCGCCGCCCGTCGTGAAGAGCCCCGCAGCCTCGTACCAGCGGCTGGTCGACAGCCAGGACGAGACGGAACAGCTGCTGGTCATGGGCCCGTTCGAGCCACCCTTCCAGTTCACGGGGACCACGCACAGCGGAGGCGACGCCGACGACGACTCCCCACCCCTGACGGACCCCTCCCGTGCGGGTCAGCCGAGCGGCAGGTCCAGGTACGAGGGCGTCGCCTCCGGTGAGGTGAACGCCAGCGTCGCGCGCGGCAGGTTGGCGTCGCCGTAGAAGGGGTCGCGGGCGTCGATCACCAGCATCAGCCGGTTGCCGCGCGGGACGTCGTACGCCGTGGCCTGGAGGTCGATGTCCGCGCTGATCAGGCTGTCGGGCGGCGAGTCGAGATCGGTGTACGGGGCGTGCGTGACGATGTGCGCCGTCCCGTCGGGCGCCATGTCGAGGAGGTACGCCACGAAGGCGGAGCCGGGGTTGGGCGCCCGGTAGGTGACCCGCAGTTTCGGCGTGCCCCGCAGCCGGGTGGTCTCCTCCACCGGGGCCGACGCCCACACGGCGGCGACGGAGCGGTCGATCTCGCCCGTCGGGTAGACCTTCGGCCGGCCGGCCATCTCCGCGTAGCCGGACAGGACGACCGCGTCGGCGACGGTCGCCGGGGTGTCCACCCCGCACAGCACGGTCGCCGTCCAGCCGGCCTCCGGCGCCTCGGCCAGTTCCCCGCTGCCCGCCAGGTGCAGCCGGTGGATGTGCTCGGTGAGGGAGGGCCAGGTCGGGCGGGGTTCGAGGGTCTGGTTCCACATGACCTCGCTGAGTACCTGGCCCTCGTCGCCGATGCCGTTCTCGATCTCCTTGAGGTGGTGGTCGAACCAGCGGTGGGCTTCCGTCCAGATCCGGTTCGGCAGCCCGAACATGCCCGAGGACTCGGGGCCGGAGTGGTCGCCGATGGACAGGACCATGCGCTTGGGGCCGGTCAGTTCGTTGAACATCTTCAGCGTCTGGTTGGCCGGGAAGAGCGTCTCGTGCCAGGCGTGCGCGTAGAGGACCGGCACCTGGCGGCGGTTGAGCTCCTTGATGTGCGTGAAGGGCGAGCGCGTCTCCGCCCACGCCAGGGTGCCCTGGACGTCGCGGTTGGCGAGGACGTTGTCGAAGACGCTCTGCGTCTGCGGGCTCAGCCTCGCCTTCTCGGCCGCCTTGAGCAGGGCCCGTACGGCTTCGACGTGGCGGGTGGAGTTCTCGTAGAACGCCTCCCCGAGGTCACCCCAGCTGCTGAGCGCGACCACGGCGTCGACGCGGGTGTCGTGCGCGGCGACCAGCTGGCTGATGCCCGAGCCGTACGAGTCCCCGAGGAAGCCGATCCTCGTCACCGGGCCGGCGGTGCGCTCGATGAGGTGGTCCAGGGCCCGGCTGCCGTCGACGACGTCGAGCGGGCCCGCCACCTCCACCTGGCCCTCGGAGCCCGGGAAGCCGCGGGTGGTGTAGGCGAGGACGTTGTAGCCGCGGGCCGCGAAGATGCCTGCCTGGACGGCGTACACGAGCCAGCCCAGGCTGGTCCACGGCGAGGGCATCACGATCAGGGGGCGCGGCAGGCCGCCGGTGTGGCGCCAGAGAGCGGCGTCGAGCAGGTCCCCGTCGGCGCCGGTCACCTTGCCGCGGGTGAAGACGACGACGGCCCGGACCTCGGCGACCTCGGCGGCGCGGGCGGGGGAGAGGCCGGTGACGTCACCGCTCTCGAGGGCGGTGACGTAGGCGTTCAGGGCGTTCGCGTCGAGTTCGGGGTAGAGGGAGAAGGGGGTCTGGGGACCCTGGGGAGGCTGCGGGGTTCGGGCGGCTGGAGTCACGTCAGTTCATCCTCTTCGTCGTCGTCTGCGTCGAGTGACATGAACGTGCTGCGCGCTCGCCCGGGCCCGGAGCGGAACGTCCAGTATCGACGGGACATCCGGTGACGTATCGCGAGTTTCCGGCTTACGGCCTGAATCGCCCCCTCCCGTCCGGTGACCGCGCCGCCGCGGGACCGGTGCCCGTCAGGGGAGGTCCGCAACTTCCCGTCGTATGAGGGCGGTTGGCGTGGGTGGCGGGAACGCGCCACCCTGCGAACAAATCATGCAAGCGTGCTTGATTGTTTTCGTGACGGCTGCCAGTCTTCCCCTCACGCCGAGAGGGGAGCACGCCGTGCCCGATCCGTCCGCCGTCGATGCCACCGGAGCCGTCTTCGCTGACCTGCGCGAGGAGGGGCGGGAACTCGACGCCCTGGTCGGGGAGTTGTCCGGCCCCGACTGGGCCCGGTCCACCCCCGCGCCCGGCTGGAGCATCGCCCACCAGATCGCCCACCTGCACTGGACCGACCGGGCCGCGCTGCTCTCCCTCACCGACGCCGCCGGCTTCGGCCTCATGGTCGAGGAGGCCCTCAAGGCCCCCGACTCCTTCGTCGACGAGGGGGCGGAGGAAGGCGCGGCGCTGCCGCCCGCCGAGCTGCTCGCCCGCTGGCGGTCCGGGCGCACTGGCCTCGACGCGGCCCTCGCCGCGGCCTCGCCCGACACCCGCTTCCCCTGGTACGGGCCCCCGATGAAGGCTGCCTCGATGGCGAGCGCACGGCTGATGGAGACCTGGGCGCACGGCCAGGACGTCGCCGACGCGCTCGGCGTACGCCGCACCCCGACCGCACGGCTGCGGCACGTGGCCCGGATCGGAGTACGGGCCCGCGACTACGCCTACGCCGTACGCGGACTGCCCGCGCCCGCCGAGGAGTTCCGGGTGGAGCTGACGGCCCCCGACGGCGCCGGGGTGTGGACGTACGGGCCCCCGGACGCCCCGCAGCGGGTCACGGGCCCGGCGCTCGACTTCTGCCTCCTGGTGACCCAGCGGGCCCACCGCGCCGACCTGTCCCTGGCCGCGACCGGCCCCGACGCGGACCGCTGGCTCGACATCGCGCAGGCCTTCGCGGGCCCGGCGGGCCCCGGCCGCGCGCCGGAGGGCTCCCGATGACGCGCCGCCCCCTGCTGATCGGCAATGCCTCGGGTTTCTACGGGGACCGCTTCGACGCCCTGCGCGAGATGCTGACCGGCGGCCCGCTGGACGTGGTGACCGGGGACTACCTGGCCGAGCTGACCATGCTCATCCTCGGCCGCGACCGCCTGAAGAACCCGGACCTCGGCTACGCGAAGACCTTCCTGCGCCAGCTGGAGGAGGGGCTCGGGCTCGCGCACGAGCGGGGCGTACGGATCGTCGCGAACGCGGGCGGCCTGAACCCGGCCGGACTGGCAGACGCCGTACGGGCGCTGGCGGCCAAGGCGGGTGTTCCCGTCACCGTCGCGCACGTCGAGGGCGACGACCTGATGCCGTACTCCGAGGGTGCGCTGACCGCCAACGCCTACCTCGGGGGCGCCGGGATCACCGCCTGCCTGCGGGCGGGCGCGGACGTGGTCGTGACCGGCCGGGTCACGGACGCGGCGCTGGTCAGCGGACCGGCGGCTTGGTGGTTCGACTGGGCGCCGGACGACCACGACAGGCTGGCGGGGGCGGTGGTCGCGGGCCACGTCCTGGAATGCGGCACCCAGGCCACAGGCGGGAACTACTCCTTCTTCACCGCGCACGACGTCCGCCGCGCCGGCTTCCCCCTCGCGGAGATCTCCGAGGACGGCTCCTCGGTGATCACCAAGCACCCGGGGACGGGCGGAGTGGTCTCGGCCGGCACCGTCACCGCCCAACTCCTCTACGAAACCCAGGGCGTCCGCTACCTCGGCCCGGACGTGACCGCCCGCCTGGACACGGTCCGGCTGTCCGGGGACGGCCCCGACCGCGTCCGCGTCTCGGGCGTGCTCGGCGAACCGCCGCCGTCCTCCCTCAAGGTGGGCGTCACCCGCATCGGCGGCTGGCGCAACGAGGTGGTCTTCGTCCTGACCGGCCTGGACATCGAGGCGAAGGCGCGGCTGGTCCGCTCCCAGCTGTCCGATGCCCTGGAGGGCGTGGCCAACGTCGACTGGACCCTTGCCCGCACCGACCACGAGGACGCCCCGACGGAGGAGACGGCAAGTGCCCTGCTGCGCCTGGTGGTCCGCGACCCGTCCCCGGACCGGGTGGGCCGCGAGCTGACCTCGGCGGCGATCGAACTCGCCCTGGCCAGCTACCCGGGCTTCCACGTCACGACCCCACCGGGCCAGGCCCAGCCGTACGGGGTCTTCACCTCGGCCCTGATCCCGGCGGACGAGGTCCCCCACACCGCGGTCCTCCCGGACGGCACCCGCCTGCCGATGCCCGCTGCGCCGCACGATCCAGCCCCTCCTGGGGGTCCCCCCGGACGGAGTCTGGGGGAGCTTGAGGAGCGGGGTCTGGGGCGGAGCCCCAGTTTCGGGAAGGGGCGGGTAGGGGAGAGCCCCGCAGGGCCCACCACCCGCGCCCCCTTGGGGGCGGTGGCCGGGGCCCGCAGCGGAGACAAGGGCGGCGACGCCAACATCGGCGTGTGGGTCGAGTCCGACGCCGCATGGGACTGGCTGCACCGCACCCTCACGGTGGAGACCCTCCAGGACCTGCTCCCCGAGACCGCCGGCCTCCCCGTCACCCGTCACGCGCTCCCGAACCTCCGGGCCCTGAACTTCACCCTCACCGGCATCCTCGGCGACGGCGTCGCCTCAGGCCACCGCTTCGACCCCCAGGCCAAGGCCCTCGGCGAATGGCTCCGCGCCCGCCACCTCGACATCCCGAACCACCTACTGTCCGCCCCGGAGGGGACCGGCTCATGACCCGCCTCGGCACCACCGTCGACCCCCACGCCCCCGAGCACGCGCAGGCCCGTACCGCCGCCCTGGAACGCCTGGCCGCGCTCGACGCCGAGCACGCCAAGGCGCTCGCCGGCGGCGGCGAGAAGTACACCGCCCGCCACCGGGCCCGCGGCAAGCTCCTGGCCCGCGAGCGCATTGAGCTGCTCCTCGACCCGGACACCCCGTTCCTGGAGCTGTCCCCGCTCGCCGCCTGGGGCAGCGACTACCCCGTCGGCGCCTCCATGGTCACCGGCATCGGCACGGTCGAGGGCGTCCAGTGCCTGGTCACCGCCAACGACCCCACCGTTCGCGGCGGCGCCAGCAACCCCTGGACCCTGAAGAAGGCCCTCCGGGCCAACGAGATCGCCCGGCAGAACCGGCTCCCCTGCATCAGCCTCGTGGAGTCCGGCGGCGCCGACCTGCCCTCCCAGAAGGAGATCTTCATCCCGGGCGGCGCGATCTTCCGCGACCTCACCCGGCTCTCCGCCGAGGGCATCCCGACCATCGCCGTCGTCTTCGGCAACTCCACCGCCGGAGGCGCGTACGTCCCCGGCATGTCCGATCACACCATCATGATCAAGGACCGCTCCAAGGTGTTCCTCGGCGGTCCGCCGCTGGTCAAGATGGCCACCGGCGAGGAGAGCGACGACGAGTCCCTCGGCGGAGCGGACATGCACGCCCGCACCTCCGGCCTCGCCGACTACTTCGCCCTCGACGAGCACGACGCGATCCGCCAGGCCCGCCGCGTCGTCGCCCGCCTGAACCACCGCACGGCGCACGCGGAGCCCCCGAAGGCCGAGGAGCCGGCGTACGACCCCGAAGAACTCCTCGGGATCGTCCCGGCGGACCTGAAGACCCCCTTCGACCCCCGCGAGGTCATCGCCCGCATCGTCGACGGCTCCGACTTCGACGAGTTCAAGCCGCTCTACGGCACCAGCCTCGTCACCGGCTGGGCCACCCTGCACGGCTACCCGGTCGGCATCCTCGCCAACGCCCAGGGCGTGCTGTTCAGCGCCGAGTCGCAGAAGGCCGCCCAGTTCATCCAGCTCGCCAACCAGCGCGACATCCCGCTGCTCTTCCTCCACAACACCACGGGCTACATGGTCGGCAAGGAGTACGAGCAGGGCGGCATCATCAAGCACGGCTCGATGATGATCAACGCGGTCTCCAACTCCCGCGTCCCGCACCTCTCCGTCCTGATCGGCGCCTCCTACGGCGCCGGCCACTACGGCATGTGCGGCCGCGCCTTCGAGCCCCGGTTCCTCTTCGCCTGGCCCAGCGCCAAATCCGCCGTCATGGGCCCCCAGCAGCTCGCCGGGGTGCTCTCGATCGTGGCCCGGCAGTCCGCCGCCGCCAAGGGACAGCCGTACGACGAAGAGGCCGACGCCGGCATGCGCGCCTTCGTGGAGGCACAGATCGAGTCCGAGTCCCTGCCGGCCTTCCTGTCCGGGCGGCTGTACGACGACGGGATCATCGACCCCCGCGACACCCGAACCGTCCTCGGCCTGTGCCTGTCCGCCGTCCACAACGCCCCCGTCGAGGGCGCCCGCGGCGGCTTCGGCGTCTTCCGGATGTGAGCCCGCACATGACCATCAACTCCCTCCTCGTGGCCAACCGCGGCGAGATCGCCGTCCGCGTCTTCCGCACCGCCCGCGCCCTGGGCCTGGCCACCGTCGCCGTCCACTCCGACCCCGACGAGAACGCCCTGCACGTACGTGACGCCGACGCGGCCGTACGGCTGCCCGGCGCGGCGCCCGCCGACACCTACCTGCGCGGCGACCTGATCATCAAGGCCGCCCTCGCCGCCGGCGCCGATGCCGTCCACCCCGGCTACGGCTTCCTCTCCGAGAACGCCGGCTTCGCCCGCGAGGTCCGGGCCGCCGGGCTGACCTGGATCGGCCCGCCCCCCGAGGCCATCGAGGCCATGGCCTCCAAGACCCGGGCCAAGGAGCTGATGCGCGCCGCCGGGGTGCCGCTCCTCGAACCCGTCGACCCGGCTGCCGCCACCGCCGCGGACCTGCCCCTGCTCCTCAAGGCGGCCGCCGGGGGCGGTGGCCGCGGGATGCGCGTGGTCCGCGAACTCGACGCGCTCAAGGAGGAGCTGGAGGCCGCCTCCGCCGAGGCCCGCTCGGCCTTCGGCGACGGCGAGGTCTTCGCCGAGCCCTACGTCGAGCGCGGCCGCCACGTCGAGGTGCAGATCCTCGCCGACTCCCACGGCACCGTCTGGGCGCTGGGCACCCGCGACTGCTCCCTCCAGCGGCGCCACCAGAAGGTCATCGAGGAGGCCCCGGCCCCCGGCCTGCCGGAAAGCCTGCGCGAAAGCCTCCACGAGGCCGCGGTCGCCGCCGCCCGCGCCGTCTCCTACCAGGGCGCCGGCACCGTCGAGTTCCTCGTCACCGCCGACGGACGCCCGTACTTCCTGGAGATGAACACCCGCCTCCAGGTCGAACACCCCGTCACCGAAGCGGTCTTCGGCCTCGACCTCGTCGCCCTCCAGCTGCGCGTCGCCGAGGGCACGGCCCTGCCCCTGACGCCCCCGGCGCCCGTCGGCCACGCCGTCGAGGCCCGCCTCTACGCCGAGGACCCCGCCCAGGACTGGCGCCCGCAGACCGGAGTCCTGCACACCCTCGCCGTGCCCGGGGAGGTCCGCGTCGACACCGGCTTCACCGACGGGGACACGGTCGGCATCCACTACGACCCCATGCTCGCCAAGGTCGCCGCCCACGCCCCGACCCGCGCCGAGGCCGTACGCGTCCTCGCCCACGCCCTGGCCGGAGCCCGCATCCACGGACTCACCACCAACCGCGAGCTCCTCGTACGGTCCCTGCGCCACCCGGAGTTCGCCGCCGGACAGCTCGACACCGGCTTCTACGAGCGCCACCTCCCCGCCCTCACCGAGGACGCCCCGGACGCCACCCTGGCCGCCCTGGCCGCGGCCCTCGCCGAAGCGGCCCCGGCCCCGGACGCCCCCCTGGCCGCGCGCCTGGGCGGCTGGCGCAACGTCCGCTCGCAGCCCCAGACCCGCCGCTACACCGCGGCCGGCAGCGAGGCCACCGAATACACGGTGAGCTACCACCCGGTGGACCTGCCCGGAGTCCGGGTCCTGGCCGCCGAACCCGCCCTCGTCACCCTCGAAGTCGAGGGAATCCGACGGCTGTTCCACGTGAAACAAAATTCGAACAAGCCGGAGATCTACGTCGATTCGGCGCTCGGCGCCCACACCCTCGTCCCCGTCCCCCGGTTCGCGGACCCCCAGGACCGCACCGAACCGGGCTCCCTGCTCGCCCCCATGCCCGGCACCGTCGTCCGCGTCGCCGAGGGCCTCGCCCCCGGCAGCGCCGTCACCGCCGGGCAGCCCCTGCTCTGGCTGGAGGCGATGAAGATGGAACACCGCATCCTCGCGCCCGCCTCCGGCACGCTCACCGCGCTCCACGCCGCCACCGGCCAACAGGTCGAGTTCGGCGCCCTGCTCGCCGTAGTCCAGGAGGAAACGCCGTCATGAGCTCCGCCACCATCGAAACCCAAGAGCACAAGGCCCTGCGCACGGCGGTCGCCGCCCTCGGCCAGAAGTACGGCCGTGAGTACCTCGCCCGCGTCGCCCGCGAGGGCGGTCACCCCGACGAACTGTGGGCCGACGCCGCCAAGCTCGGCTACCTCGGCGTCAACCTGCCCGAGGAGTACGGCGGCGGAGGCGGCGGCATCGCCGAACTGTCCATCGTCCTCGAGGAGCTCGGCGCCGCGGGCTGTCCCCTCCTGATGATGGTCGTCTCACCCGCCATCTGCGGCACGGTCATCTCCCGCTTCGGCACCGAGGCCCAGAAGCGGGCCTGGCTCCCCGCCCTCGCCGACGGCAGCCGCACCATGGCCTTCGGCATCACCGAACCCGATGCCGGATCCAACTCCCACCGCATCACCACCACCGCCCGGCGCGACGGCGACGAGTGGGTGCTGAACGGCCGCAAGGTCTTCATCTCCGGCGTGGACATCGCCGACGCCACCCTCATCGTCGGCCGCACCGAGATCGTGTCTGATCAAGGCGTGAAGAGCGGCCGCCTCAAGCCCTGCCTGTTCATCGTCCCGCGCGAGGCCCCCGGCTTCTCCCGCTCGGTCATCGACATGGAACTGCAGGCCGCGGAGAAGCAGTTCGAGCTGACCCTGGACGAGGTCCGGCTGCCTGCCGAGGCGCTGGTCGGCGACGAGGACGCGGGCCTGCTCCAGCTCTTCGCCGGCCTCAACCCCGAACGCATCATGACCGCCGCCTTCGCCATCGGCATGGGCCGCTACGCGCTCGCCAAGGCCGTCGACTACGCCAAGACCCGCCAAGTGTGGAAGGACCCCATCGGCGCCCACCAGGCCGTGGCCCACCCCCTCGCCGCGGCCCACATCGAGCTGGAACTTGCCCGCCTGATGATGCAGAAGGCCGCCCACCTCTACGACGCCGGCGACGACATGGGCGCCGGCGAGGCCGCGAACATGGCCAAGTACGCCGCCGCGGAGGCCTGCGTCCGGGCGGTGGACCAGTCCGTCCACACCCTCGGCGGCAACGGCCTCACCCGCGAATACGGCCTGGCCTCCCTCATCACCGCCTCCCGCGTGGCCCGCATCGCCCCGGTCAGCCGCGAGATGATCCTCAACTTCGTCTCCCACCAGACCCTGGGCCTGCCCAAGTCGTACTGACCGCCGGGGCCGGGGGTCCGCGGACCGGCCCCCGGCAGCGGCGGCGCGCGCAGTGCCCGCATACCCTCCCCCGGGAGGATCCCGCCCGACCGAACACCCGCTCCGGAGGAGACATGGCTCCACTCGTGCATGCCGCGCAAGCGACCGGCATCACCACCCTCACCCTGGACTCCCCGGCCAACCGCAACGCACTCTCCGCGGACCTCGTCGGGGAGCTGCGCGCCGCCCTCGCCGCGGCGGGAGCGGACCCGGCGGCCCGCGCCGTCCTCCTCACCCACACCGGCACCACCTTCTGCGCCGGGGCCGACCTCAAGTCCCCCTGCGACCCGGCCGACTTCCTGGCCCTGCTCCGCGAGATCGCCCAACTGCCCAAGCCCGTCCTCGCCCGCGTCACCGGCCACGTCCGCGCGGGCGGCCTCGGCCTGCTCGGCGCCTGCGACATCACCGCCGCCGGGCCGAAGTCCTCGTACGCCTTCACCGAGACCCACCTGGGCCTGGCCCCCGCCGTGATCTCCATGCCGCTGCTCCCGCGCCTCGAACCGCGCGCGGCCGCCCGCTACTTCCTCACCGCCGAGCCCTTCGGCGCCGCCGAAGCCGCCCGCATCGGCCTGCTGACCCTGCACGCGGAAGAAGACGTGGACAAGGCCCTCGAGCCCGTCCTCGCCGGCCTGCGCAAGGCCTCCCCGCAGGGCCTGGCCGCCACCAAGGCACTGACCGCCGCCGCCGTACGCGAGGCCCTGGACCGCGACGGCGCCCGCCTGACCGAGCTGTCCGCCGCGCTCTTCGCCTCGGACGAGGCCCGCGAGGGCATCACCGCCCGCTTCGAGCGCCGGGACCCGTCATGGTCGCTGTGACCGGCGCGCCCGGCCCCAAGCAGGCGCGCAGCCGCGTCACCCGCCGCCACCTCCTCGAGGCAGCCGTCTCCTGCCTGGCCGAACACGGCTGGGCGGGCTCCACCGTCTCCGTCGTCGCCGAACGGGCCGGCGTCTCCAGGGGCGCGGCCCAGCACCACTTCCGCACGCGCGAGGACCTGTTCACCGCTGCCGTCGAGTACGTCGCCGAGGAGCGCTCCACAGCCCTGCGCGAGCTCTTCCACGCCGGGCCGGCCGCCCGCCCCGCCGTGGTCGAGGCGCTCGTGGACCTGTACACGGGCACCCTCTTCCGGGCCGCGCTCCAGCTGTGGGTCGCCGCCTCCAACGAGGAACAGCTGCGCCCCCGGGTCACCGAACTGGAGGCCCGCGTCGGCCGGGAGACCCACCGCATCGCCGTGGAACTGCTGGGAGCGGACGAGTCCGTCCCCGGCGTACGGGAGACCGTGCAGGGCCTGCTCGACATGGCCCGCGGGCTCGGCCTGGCCAACGTGCTCACCGACGACACGGCCCGCCGCGATCGCGTGGTCACCCAGTGGGCCCGCGTCCTGGACGCGGCCCTGGGCTGACGCGCGGGAACGCGAAGGGCGCCGCACCCCGCCACGGGGGTACGGCGCCCTTCGCCGGTGCCTGCGCGAGGGATCAGGCGGTGTCGGCGATGTCGGCGTAGCCCCCGATGTCCCGCGGGTCACGCCGGCCGGGGCCGATGTAGCGCGCCGACGGACGCACCAGGCGGCCCGTGCGCTTCTGCTCCAGGATGTGCGCCGACCAGCCGGCGGTACGGGCGCAGCTGAACATCGAGGTGAACATGTGCGCCGGGACCTCCGCGAAGTCCAGCATGATCGCGGCCCAGAACTCCACGTTGGTGGCCAGCACCCGGTCGGGGCGGCGCGCGTGCAGCTCCTCCAGCGCGGCCTTCTCCAGCGCGGCGGCCACCTCGTAGCGCGGCGCGTCCAGCTCCTTGGCCGTACGCCGCAGCACACGGGCGCGCGGGTCCTCGGCGCGGTAGACGCGGTGCCCGAAGCCCATCAGCCGCTCGCCCTTGTCCAGGGCCTTCTTCACGTACGCCACGGCGTCGCCGGTGCGCTCGATCTCCTCGATCATGCCGAGCACCCGCGAGGGCGCCCCGCCGTGCAGCGGCCCGGACATCGCGCCGACGGCGCCGGACAGCGCCGCCGCGACGTCCGCGCCGGTGGAGGCGATGACGCGCGCGGTGAAGGTGGAGGCGTTCATCCCGTGCTCGGCGGCCGAGGTCCAGTACGCGTCGACGGCCTTGACGTGCTTGGGGTCGGGCTCGCCCCGCCAGCGGATCATGAACCGCTCGACGACGGACTCGGCCTTGTCGATCTCCCGCTGCGGGACCATCGGCAGGCCCTGGCCGCGGGCGGACTGGGCGACGTACGACAGCGCCATGACGGCCGCGCGCGCGAGATCGTCGCGCGCGGTCTGCTCGTCGATGTCCAGGAGCGGTTTCAGACCCCACACGGGGGCGAGCATGGCAAGCGCGGACTGCACGTCGACACGGATGTCACCGGAGTGGACGGGGATCGGGAAGGGCTCGGCGGCGGGCAGGCCGGGGTTGAACGCTCCGTCGACCAGCAGGCCCCACACGTTCCCGAAGGAGACGTGCCCGACCAGGTCTTCGATGTCGACACCGCGGTAGCGGAGCGCACCGCCTTCCTTATCGGGTTCGGCGATCTCCGTCTCGAACGCGACGACCCCTTCGAGCCCGGGTACGAAGTCGGACATCAGGCGGCTCCTCAGATAGTGCGAACACGCGCGGCTCCCGGCGTGATTCGCGGTCCGGCGCGGTCATCCCCGTTGATGCCCGGCACGGCCGATGGTCACCCGCGCGGGGACCCTCGGACCGGCCCCAAGATTTTGTCCGTTCCGGATGGACTGCGGAAGCGTGACATACGGCACACCTCCACAGGGCCTGCTGCGGCAGGATGGCCCGCGTGACCCACCAGGACCTTGACCCCGCCATCATGCGCAAGCAGTACCGCTCGGAGATCGTGGAGGAGGACAGCCTCGCCGAGGACCCGATGCGGCAGTTCGACCGGTGGTTCCAGCAGGCCGCCGCCTCGCACATCTTCGAACCCAACGCCATGATCGTCTCCACGGCGACCGCCGACGGCCGCCCCAGCTCCCGTACGGTGCTGCTCAAGCAGTTCGACGAGCGGGGCTTTGTCTTCTTCACCAACTACGAGTCCCGCAAGGGCCGCGAGCTCGCCGAGAACCCGCACATCGCCCTGCTCTTCCCCTGGCACCCCATCTCCCGCCAGGTCGTCGTCACCGGTACGGCGGCCCGCATCGGCCGCGACGAGACGGCGGCGTACTTCCGCTCCCGCCCGCACGGCTCGCAGCTGGGCGCCTGGGCGAGCGAGCAGTCCAGCGTGATCGGCTCCCGCGCGGAACTGGACCGCCGCTACGCGGAGCTCGCCGCCCGCTACCCGGAGGGCGAACAGGTCCCGGTCCCGCCGCAGTGGGGCGGCCTGCGCGTCACGCCGGACGAGGTGGAGTTCTGGCAGGGCCACGAGAACCGCCTCCACGACCGCCTGCGGTACGTCCGCGATGCCGAGAAGTGGCGCGTCGAGCGTCTCTGCCCGTAGACCGACTCCGCCGTGAACCGCTTCTGCCCGTGAACGCAGACGACCCGCGGGCTCGGGTTTCTCTCCTGCAGTGAGAGAAGCCGGCCGGACGTGCCGGCGAGCCCGCGGGTCGGGTGACTGCTTGGGATTGGCGCTCGGCGATCCCGCCGGGCACCGCACTGGGTGCGTGCGACGACGGGCGCTTAGCCCGCAGTCACCTCACGCGTCCGGATGTCATACATTTCCGGGATCACCTCCTTTCAGTGTGCTGCCACTGTAGGCACCCCTGCGGACGCCGCTCAAGGGAATTTCGGGACCCGTCTTCGAGACGGCCGATCCCGGCCCCACCCCCGCCCGAACCGGATCATTCCGGGGTATTCGGAGGAACGGGGTGTGGGCTGCGTCACGTTCCAGTTCAATGATCTGACGTGCCGCACACGCGAACACCTGCTGGGGGTGCCAGGTGACTGCTTCCGGACGTGACGAGACCACCGACGACGATCTGCTCGCAGCGCTGCTCGACGGGATGGACGCCGCGCTGTGCGCGTTCGACTCCGATGGCGTGATCACCCACTGGAACCGCGAGGCCGAGCGGATCCTGGGCTGGTCCGCCGCCGAGGCCGTCGGGCGCAAGGGCTTCGAGGGATGGGCGGTGCGGGCCGCCGACGCACAGGACGTGCAGGACAGGCTCATGGCCGCCCAGGACGTGCCGGGCCGGCAGGTGCACGAGTTCGCGCTGCTGACCAAGGACGGCGGGCGCGTCCTCGTACGCACCCAGTCCGCCGGGGTGCCGGGCGCGGACGGGAAACCGGCCGGGGTGTACTGCGCGTTCACCGAGGTGCACGCGCAGATCGACCTGGAGCGGTCCATCGCGCTGAGCGAGGCCCTGCTGGAGGACGCCGCGTGGGGCGTCGTCCTCGTCGACGTCGACCTGCGGCCCGCCGTGGTCAACACGCACGCCGCGCGGGCCCTGGGGGCCGGGCGCACCGCTCTGCTGGGCCGTCCCCTCGGGGAGCTGCTCGTCCAGGGGGTGGAGGAGCTCGAGGGCGCCCTCCAGCACGTGCTCGCCGAGGGCGCGCCGCCCGCCCCGGTGGAGCTGTGGGTGTCGGTGCGGACGCCGGACGGGCCGCGCCGGCGGTGCCTGCGATGCGGGTTCCTCCGGCTGGCCTCGCCGCTCGCGGAGGAGCCGGTGCCGCTCGGGGTGGCCTGGCTGTTCCAGGACGTCACCGAGGCCCGGCAGGCCCAGCTGGACACCGCGCAGCTGCGGTTCCGCTCCCACCAGCTGCACCGCGCGGGCCGGGCCGCCGCCGAGTGCGAGGATCCGGCCGAGGCGGCGGCCGTACGCCTGGACTTCGCCCTCGCGGGCTTCGCCGAGCACGCGCTGCTGGACGTACTGGACCCCTCGGCCGGTCCCGAGCGGCGGCGGCTCGTACGCTCCGCCGTCTCGCCGCCCGCGCTGCCGGGGCCCGGGGCGATCCCCGTGCGGTACGAGGCCGGACACCCGGCGCTGCAGGCCCTGGACCGGATCGGCTCGGTGCGGACGAGCGCGCCGCGCGGGGCGGTGGACCCGGAGTGGGCGCGGGCCCGCCACTGGCCCGAGGGCGCGGCGCACGTGCTGTGCACGGTGCTGCGCAGCCGGGGGCGGACCCTGGGAGCCGTGACGTTCGTACGCGGACCCTCGCGGGCCGCCTTCGAGGGACCGGACGCGGCGTACGCGGAGGAGGTCGCGGGCCGGATCGCCGCCGATCTGGACCTGGCGGCGGGGACGCGTTCCTAAGGGCTGTCCGGGAGGTGCCTAGTGGCGGAAGAAGATCCGGTCGCCGTACTCCTTCATGACGCGGCCGTTCCACTCGTGGCCGCCGTCGACGTTGCCCGAGCGCAGCAGCGGGGGCTCGATCCCGCGGGCGGCGAGCTCCCCGGCCGCCGCCGCCATGACCGCCTGCATGATCGCGCTGGTCACGACGGTGGAGGCGGGGGCGAAGGGCGCGTCGATGCCGTCGATGCTCAGCTCGGCGTCGCCGACCGCGATCTTGCTGTCGAGGACGACGTCGCAGTGGTCCTTCAGGAAGGTGCCGGAGGCGTGCCGCGACCTGGTTTCGGTCGCGTACGCCAGCGAGGTCACGCCGATCACCTTGAGGCCGATGGCGCGGGCGTTCATGGCCATCTCGACCGGCAGCGCGTTGCGCCCGGAGAGGGAGATGATCACCAGGACGTCGCCTTCGGATGCCGGGCTGCTGTCCAGGACGGCGGCGGCGAGGCCGTCGACCCGTTCCAGCGCGCTGCCCAGCGTCGCGGGCATGACGTCGATGCCGGCGGTGCCCGGGACCGCGAGGAAGTTCATCAGGGCCAGTCCGCCGGCCCGGTAGACCACGTCCTGGGCGGGCAGCGAGGAGTGCCCGGCGCCGAAGGCGAAGAGCCGCTTCCCGGCCGCCACGGCGTCGGCGACGAGGGAGCCGGCCTCGGCGATCCGCGCGGCCTCCTCGTCCCGCACCCGCTCCAGAAGGCCGATGGCGGCGTCGAAGAACTGACCGGCCAGCTTGCTCTCGCTCATACGCCGATGGCCTTCCGGGGGTGGGGTGCGTCCGTGTCCGCCGCTCACCGTGCGGTCTGGACCAAGGGCGTGTCAATACGAACGTCAATCCAGGGGGGACATCTCCGCCGAGATGTCGCGGAGATGTCCGGGAGAGGGCTTGACGCTCGGTACGGGACGGTTGTGGGCCCGATGCGTCAGAATTGGGGGCAGGGCCAGCGCACGCAATCCGAGGGGCACGAATGTCCGGACTGATCGACACCACGGAGATGTATCTCCGCACCATCCTTGAGCTGGAAGAGGAAGGTGTGGTCCCCATGCGCGCCCGTATCGCCGAGCGGCTCGACCAGAGCGGCCCGACGGTGAGCCAGACGGTGGCGCGGATGGAGCGGGACGGGCTGGTGGCCGTCGCCAGCGACCGGCACCTGGAGCTGACGGAGGAGGGGCGGCGGCTGGCGACGCGGGTGATGCGCAAGCACCGGCTCGCCGAGTGTCTGCTCGTCGACGTCATCGGCCTGGAGTGGGAGCAGGTGCACGCAGAGGCCTGCCGCTGGGAGCACGTGATGAGCGAGGCGGTGGAGCGGCGCGTACTGGAGCTGCTGCGCCACCCGACCGAGTCGCCGTACGGGAACCCGATCCCGGGTCTGGAGGAGCTGGGGGAGAAGGCCGAGGCGGACCCGTTCCTGGAGGACGGCATGGTCAGCCTCTCCGAGCTGGACCCGGGCGCCGACGGCAAGACCGTGGTCGTGCGCCGGATCGGGGAGCCGATCCAGACGGACGCCCAGCTGATGTACACGCTGCGGCGGGCGGGCGTGCAGCCCGGCTCGGTGGTGAGCGTGACCGAGTCCCCGGGCGGTGTGCTGGTCGGCAGCGGCGGCGAGGCCGCCGAGCTGGACGCGGAGGTCGCCTCGCACGTGTTCGTGGCGAAGCGCTGACACGGCAGGCAGAGCTGAAGCACTGACACCTGGGCCTGAATCCCGGCAGGAACCCACCCGTCCGGGTCAGTCGGTGGTGTAGTCCTGGTCGGTCAGTGATGTAGATGTTCGTGGTGTGGACGTAGACGGTCGTGATGTGGGCGGTCCCGGCGCCTTGCGGCGCCGGGACCGGTCCTCCCCTTGTGACCTGGAGCCCCGAGCTCTCAAGGTCATCCCCTTCGGACCGTCTTCCCCGAGCGGCCCGCCTCCCTGTTGAAAGGATCTCCATCGGCAGCGGCGGCCAATCCTTGAGCAAGGTCACTCGAAAGAGCGGTGTTGTCGGCGAGACGCCTGTTTTCGAATACGGGTTCGATAGTCTGGCCGGGAGCGAAGGGGGTGCATCTGCGGTGGTACAGCGCATCGATGTGACAGGGGCCGACGGCGTACGCCTGGCCGCCTGGGAGTTCCGCGAAGCGGATCCTGCGGCCGGGGCGCAGCCGGCCGGGCCGGACCCCCGCCCCGCGGTGCTCTTACTCCACGGGCTCATGGGCCGCGCCTTCCACTGGGCCGGCACCGCCCGCTGGCTCGGCGAGCACCGCCGCGTCATCGCCCTGGACCAGCGCGGCCACGGCCAGAGCGACCGCCCGCCGGCCGGCCACGACGTCCGAACCTCTCTGGGGCGCGAGGCCTTCGTGGCCGACGCGGAGGCCGTCGTCGAGCAGCTCGGCCTGGCCCCCGTGACCCTGATCGGCCACTCCATGGGCGCCCTCACCGCATGGCAGCTCGCGGCCCGCCGCCCGGACCTGGTCGAAGCCGTGGTCATCTGCGACATGCGCGCCTCGGCCCTCGGCGAAGCCTCGCAGCAGGAGTGGGAGGACTGGTTCCACCGCTGGCCGGTGCCCTTCCCGACGCAGGACGCCGCCCGCCGCTGGTTCGGCGAGGACGACCCCCGGGTGGAACGGCCCGACCCCGGCCGCGGCGCGTTCTTCGCCGAGGTCATGCACGAGGCCCCGGACGGCTGGCGCCCGCTCTTCTCCCGCCGCCAGATGCTGACGGCCCGCGAGACCTGGGTCCACGACGCCCACTGGGAGGAGCTGGCCCAGGTCCGCTGCCCCACGCTGGTCGTCCGCGGCCTGGACGGCGAACTGGGCCGCGCCGAAGCCCAGGAGATGGTCCGCGTCCTCCCGGCGGGCCGCTACGCCGAAATCCCGGACGCGGGCCACTACCTCCACTACGACCAGCCGGCAGCCTTGCGCGCGGCCCTGGAGCCCTTCCTGGAGGGTGTCGGGGCAGACGCTTCACGTTGAGGGGGCGGGGCCCCCGAAGCCCCGCCCCTCACGTCACCCCTTGCTGACCGCCAGCAGGATCTCCGGCAGCCTCCGTGCCACCACCGGGGCCGCCAGGCGCAGGCCGGCCCAGGTCGCCAGCGTGCCCCAGGCCACGCCCAGCGGGAGCACCAGCCAGGACACGTCCTGCAGGTCCGCCACGTTGAGCCAGATCGTCAGGGCGATCACCGGGGCGGCGATCAGCGCCGACGCGAGCATTCCGCCGAAGATGCCCATCCAGGCCAGGCCGCCCTGTCCCGGGGCGACGTTCTTGAACGCGCCGTCCGTCGGGATCGAGTACGGGTACCGGGCCGAGGCCACCGCCCCCGTGCAGAGCATCGCGCCCAGCAGGGCCAGGGCCAGCCCCAGCGCCGCCGGGAAGCCGGACCAGTTGCCGACCAGGGCGGCCGTCACCACCGTCACGAAGACCGTGTACGGGACGGTGACCAGGGCCAGCGCACAGGCCCGCGCGCGCAGTTCCACGTACGCGTCGCGCGGGGTGGAGATGGTCTGCGCGACCATCCAGAACGCCGAGGTGTCCTGCCCGAACTGGTTGTACATCTGGACGCCGAGCATCCCGGCGCCGAAGCAGGCGAGGTAGAGCGAGCCGGTGCCCTGGAGGGCGTTGAAGACCGGGACGATCAGGCCGATCGCCAGCGCCGTCACCCACGCCGACTTCGTCTTCGGGTCGCGGACCGCGTAGCGCAGGGTCCGCTGCATCGCCGCGCCCGTCCGGCCCGCCGGCAGCAGCGACCAGAAGCCGCCCCCGCTGCGGTCCTTCTCCGGCTTGGCGGCCGCGATGGTCGAGCCGTCCGGGGTGACCATCAGCTTGGTCAGGCTGCGCTCCCAGAACCAGAGCAGCAGGGCCAGGGCGCCGACCGTGAGGGCCAGTTGGGCCGCCGCCACCCCGTAGGAGCCCTTGCTCGCGGAGTCCACCATGCCGACGGCGGTCGCCGGCGGCAGCCAGCGCACCACCGCCTCGGCCGGCTCCAGCTGGGACAGTCCGCCCGTCTGGAACAGGCGCTGGCTGGCGAAGTTGACCAGCTGCGCGCCCACCGCGATCAGCAGGCCGCTGAGCAGCGCCAGGTCCCGCCCCTTGCGGCTGGTCAGCAGCCGCACGTTGGCCGTGGCCACCGCCCGAGCGAGGGCCACGCAGCCCAGGAGCAGCAGCGGGACGGCCACCACCGAGGCCGCAACCCCGGCGGCGCCGCGCGCGACGGCTATCACCGAGCCGACCGCCAGGCACAGCGTGAACAGCGGCCCGATGCCGACCAGCGAGGAGGCCAGCAGGGCCCGTACGAGAGGACGCGGGCGCAGCGGCAGCATGACCAGCCGGCTCGGGTCGAGGGTCTCGTCCCCGGTGGGGAAGAACAGCGGCATGAAGGCCCAGCCGAGCGCGAGGATCGCGGCCAGCAGTACGACGACCGTGCCCGCGTGGGCGTTGCCGTGCAGCACGGCCAGGCCGAGCGTGACGAAGAAGCCGACCACCAGCGCGAAGACCAGCGAGGTGATCCAGGCGGCCTTGCGCTTGGAGGAGCCCTTCAGCCCGTTGCGCATCAGCGACAGCTTCAGCCGTACGAAAACCGCCGTCACGGAGGCAGGAGCGGAAGCGGAAGCGGTGGCAGCGGTGGATGCGGTGACCGCGGTCATCGTGCGACCGCCGTCCCGGAGCCGCCGCCCAGCCAGTCCAGGGAGTCCCCGGCGGCGTCGCGCCCGTGGGCGCCGACCAGTTCGAGGAAGGCGGCCTGGAGGGAGGGCGCGGAGCCCCGTACGTCGGCCAGCGGGCCCGCGGCGCGGATCTGCCCGGCGGCCATGACGGCCACCCAGTCGCACAGCGACTCGACGAGCTCCATCACGTGGGAGGAGAAGACGACCGTGGCACCGGACGCGGTGTAACGTTCCAGCACCCCGCGGATGGTCTGTGCCGACACCGGGTCCACGCCCTCGAACGGCTCGTCCAGGAACAGCACCTCGGGGTTGTGCAGCAGCGCGGCCGCCAGGCCGATCTTCTTGCGCATGCCCGTCGAGTAGTCCACGACGAGCTTGTGCTGCGAGCCCGCCAGGTCCAGGACCTCCAGCAGCTGCGTCGCCCGCTTGTCGGTCTCCTCGCCCGGCAGCCCCCGCAACCGGCCCATGTAGCCGAGCAGTTCGCGCCCCGAAAGCCGCTCGAAGAGCCGCAGCCCCTCCGGCAGCACGCCGATCCGCGATTTCACCTCGACCGGGTCCGCCCACACGTCATGCCCGGCGACGAAGACCCGTCCCATGTCCGGGCGCAGCAGCCCGGTCACCATCGACAGCGTCGTCGTCTTTCCCGCGCCGTTCGGGCCGACCAGCCCGATGAATTTGCCCGCGGGCAGCTCCAGGTCGATCCCGGAGACGGCCACCTGCTCGCCGAAGCGCTTCCACAGACCTTCCACCCGCACGGCGGACGGCGCGGATCGCGCGCCACCCGTCCCGTACGTCCCGCCCGTCGCATCACCCTGGTCCGGCATGCGCCTGCCTCTCGTCACACGTCCCCGTTTGGTCGTTCTTCGCTCACCATAGGAGGAGGGGGAGAGGCTTGAGCAGTTACTTATGTCATGAGTTTCCGGTCAGTAATGTCCCAGGTCGGCGGGGGCGGACCTGGCTCCGGTGCCCGGGCCTCAGGCCTGGCGCCGCTTTCGGTCGGCGGCGGCCTCGCTCCCGCACGCGTACGCCAGCGCGTCGATCAGTTCCTCTGTGTCCGGCAGCCACCGGTTCGCCGGCGTGGGCCGCCGCGCCCATTGGACCGAGCCCCGGCCGCCGAAGCGGGTGGGCGGGGCGGCCACGTACTCGCCCTCGCCCCGGGCGACCAGGTCGAGCGCCGACGGCGTCCAGCCCAGCTTGCGGACGAGGTCCGCGACCTTGGCCCCGGCGCCCGGCAGGACGAAGAACAGCATCCGGTGGTCGGGCGTGAGGGTGACCGGCCCGAGCGTGCGCTCCATGCGCTCCAGCCGTGCCAGGGCCAGGAACCCGGCGGCGTCCGGCACGTCCAGCGCGTCGAACGTCCGGCCCGTGGGCATCAGGATCGAGGCCCCCGGGTGCCTCCCCCAGATCTGCCGGACCCGCACCGCGCTGCCGGTCGCCTGCGCAGCCCAGTCCTTCACCGCCGGGTGTGCGCCCGGGGTCGCGCAGTCCTCCGCCCCGCAGGAGCACAGCTCCCGTCCGTCGCCCGCCTCCAGCCAGGTGCCGGCGAAGACATCCCAGTGCCGTTCTTCCGCGTACCGCACGGCATGGTCCAGCAGCTGCTCGCCGCGCTGCTTGGGGATGGGTGCGGTCTCCGTGACTGCCATGGTCTCTTCCACGCCCATCACAACTCCGCGGGTCACCTGGGGTTACGGGCGTAAACCAGCCGGTGGGCGGAGCATCGATCCTGCATACGGGGCGCACTGATGCACGGGCGGGGGCGCGTAGGAGCCCGGGGCGCCGGAGTTGGGTAGCGACACGACGCAGAGCGGAAGATTCTCCGCACATCAGGCGGGAAGTGATCATTCCAACGATCACCCGCGGCCTCAGGGGGTTTTCATGGCAGCCAGGCCTCTCGTTGCCCGCCAGCCGAACGAACGGCTGCAGGCGCTCATCCAGGAAGCCGGGTGCTCCAACGCCGGGCTCGCCCGGCGGGTCAACATGTGCGGGGCGGAACACGGCCTCGATCTCCGCTACGACAAGACCTCCGTGGCCCGCTGGCTGCGCGGCCAGCAGCCGCGCGGCCGGGCTCCCGGAATCATCGCCGAGGCGCTCGGACGCAAACTCGGCCGGACCGTCACCATCGACGAGATCGGCATGGCCAACGGCAAGAACCTCGCCTCCGGCGTCGGCCTGCAGTTCTCCCCGACCGTCATCGGCGCCATCGAGCAGGTCTGCGAGCTGTGGCGCAGCGACGTGGGCCGCCGCGACTTCCTGGCGGGCTCCAGCGTGGCCGCCTCCGCGCTCGTCGAGCCGAGCCGCGACTGGCTGATCACCGGCGCCGACACGCAAGTGGCGCGCAGTGGCGGCTCGCGCGTCGGCATGTCCGACGTGGAGGCGGTACGGGCCACCACCGACGCGCTCAAGGACCTCGACCACCGCTTCGGCAGCGGGCACGTGCGGCCGGTGGTCGTGCACTACCTCAACTCCGTGGTGTCCGGGCTGATCGGCGGCTCGTACCGGGAGCCCGTCGGGCGCGCGCTGTTCGCGGCGGTGGCCCGGCTGACGGAGCTCGCGGGCTACATGGCGGTGGACACGGGCCAGCCCGGCCTGGCCCAGCGCTACTACATCCAGGCGCTGCGGCTCGCCCAGGCGGCCGGCGACCGCGCGTACGGGGGCTACGTGCTCGCGGCGTCGATGAGCCACCTCGCCGCCGAGCTGGGCAACCCGCGGGAGATCGCCCAGCTGGCCCGGGCCGCGCAGGAGGGGACGCGGGGGCAGGTCACCCCGCGCGTGGAGGCCATGTTCTACGCCGCCGAGGCGCGCGGGCACGCGCTGCTCGGCGACAACCGGGCGACGGCGGTGCTGTCGTCCCGGGCCGTCACGGCGCTGGAGCGGGCGGAGCCGGAGTCGGGCGACGACCCGGTGTGGATCCGGCACTTCGACCAGGCGTACCTCGCGGACGAGCTGGCCCACTGCCACCGGGACCTGGGCCAGGCGGACGCGGCGGCCAAGCAGGCGGCGGAGGCGCTACGGGGCCTCCCCGCGGGCAAGGCGCGCCGCCGGGCCATCGGGCTGCTGCTGCTCGCGGCGGCGCAGGTCCAGCAGCGGGAGGTGGAACAGGCCTGCCAGACGGCCACGCAGGCGGCGGACCTGCTGTCGGGCCTGCGCTCGAACCGGGGCGCGGAGTACCTGGACGACTTCCGGGCCCGCCTGGAGCCGTACGGGGAGGAGGCGGCGGTCCGCGAGTTCGGCGCGCGGCTGGAGGCGCGGGTCGCCTAGGGCGTGTCGGGCGGGCCCCGGGCAGGCCCCGAACGGGCCCCGAGGGGGCCCGGCGGGCCGGGCGGGTTGCCGGGTGGCCTCCCGGTAGCGGTGCGTTACCGGGTAGCGTGACCGACGGTTCCGTAAGGTTCGGGCGAGTCGGAGAAGGAGACCCGGTGACGGAGAACGGACAGGGGAGCGCCCCCCAGCCGGGTGCCCCGTGGGGTCCGGAGCCCGCGTACGGCTACCCGCAGCACCCGCAGCAGCAGCCGCAGGAGGCCCCCGGGCACGTGGTGGGGCCCGGGTACGAGGGGCCGGGGCAGCCGCACGGCTACGGCTACCCGCCGCTGCCCGAGGCGGCGACGCAGTACATCCCGCCCGTGCCGGCGGGCCCCGCTGCCCCCGCGGCCTCCGCTTACGAGGAGGCGGCGACCCAGTACCTCCCGCCCGTGCCGGCGGGCCCCGCGGCTCCCGCGCACGAGGAGGCGGCGACGCAGTACATCCCGCCGGTGCCGGCGGGTCCCGCGGCTCCCGCGCACGAGGAGGCCGCGACCCAGTACATCCCGCCGGTCCCCGCCGCCGGCGGGCTCGAGCCGTTCGACGGGCTGTTCCGCGGTGACGACTCCGCCGGGCACACCCAGCACCTGCCGCCGGTCCCGCCGCGCGCGTATCCGCCGCGCGGGCAGGGCCCCGTACCGCCGCAGCACCACCAGCCGCCGCAGCACCACCAGCCGCACCCGCAGCAGCAGTTCGCGCCGCCCCCGCCGCCGGAGGCCCCCCGCCGGGTCTCGCCCGCGATCATCGCCGCGGTGGTCATCGGCCTGGCCGTGGTCGGGCTCGGCGTCGGCTCGCTGCTCGGCGACGGCAAGCCGCAGAACAACGACCCGGGCGCGGTCCCCCCGGCGGCCACCGCGAGCGGCGGCTCGGCGGCGCCCGGCGGCGAGGCCCCCGTCGACCCGGCCCGCCCGCAGGCCGTCCAGCTGGACAAGCTCCTCGCGGACAGCAATGACAGCCGGGCCGCGGTGATCAAGGCCGTGGAGGACATCAAGAGCTGCAGCAACCTCGACCAGGCGGCCGCCGACCTGCGCGACGCGGCCCGCCAGCGCGAGGAGCTCGTCACCCGCCTCCAGGAGCTGAAGGTGGACCAGCTCCCCGACCACGCGAAGCTGACCGCCGCGCTCACCAAGGCCTGGCAGTCCTCGGCGGCCGCCGACAACAGCTACGCGGCCTGGGCGGACGACGTGGACGACGACAAGTGCAAGGACGGCAAGGCCAAGAACTCCGAGAACGCCAGCGCCGGCAACAAGGCGAGCGGCGAGGCGACGAAGGCCAAGGAGTCGGCCGCGGTCCTGTGGAACAACATCGCGGCCAAGTACAGCCTCACCAAGCGCGACAAGTCACAGCTGTGAGCCGGACGGCCGTCAGGCCGCCCGGGGGGCCTGTTCCAGGGTCGCGGTCATGTCCATCGTCTGTTCGCCCTCCTGGGCGATGAGCCGGCCCGCCTGGACGACCTGGAAGGTGACCCGGCCGTTGACGATGCGGGGGAAGCCGGCGACGGCGCGCATGTCCTGGTAGCGCCAGCTCAGATCCGGGGTGAGGCCGCCGGTGTTGACGGACTCCGCCTGGTTGAGCGCCCGCGTGACCTTGCGGCCGGTGATGTCCTCGTCCGGCTTGAAGCGCTTCAGGACGTCGTTCAGCACGGTGTACGCGATCCAGGTGGTCTGCGTTCCGCTGTCGTCGGGGTCGACGCCGTCGTCGCCGAAGGCGAAGTCGGAGATGACCTTGCGCATCGGCTCCCAGAGGGGGTCGGTGGCCACCGGGTACCAGCTGGTCAGGTACGCGCCCTCGAAGGGGCTCTCCTTGCCGCCGGTGCGGTCCACCAGGGACTGGCTGACGCTGCCGAGGACCGAGGAGATCTGCGGCTTCCTGTTCTGGGAGTCGGCGCGGCGGAAGGCGTCGAAGAAGGTCTCGGTGCGCTCGCCGAGGACGGCGGTCACACAGCCCTTGGCCTTCTCCTTCTCCTTCTCCTTGTCCTTGCTGCTGCCGGCGGCGGTGATCGCGGCGGTGTCGGCGAGGGCCTCGCGGGCCTGCGCCGAGAAGTCCGCGGAGTCCTCGGCGGCCCGGATGTCGGAGGCGTCGGGGATCTTGTTGGCCTTGAGCCCGGCGTTCAGCAGGATCGGCATCGAGTCGCCCGCGAGGGTGTCGGGGCGGACCAGGGAGACCTGGGCGCAGGCGCGGCCCAGCTGGTGGCCGGCGCCGGCGAGGAGGACGGGCTGGCCGCCGTTGACGGGGTAGGAGAGGGTCGACTGGAATTCTTCGGAGGAGACTCCGTACCCGCCGATGAACGGGATGCCCTCGGCCTCCAGCGGGGCCATGAAGGCGCGTCCGTGCTGGCTGTAGGAGCCGACGACGGCGACGGCCTTCTCGTTGATGGCCTTGCGGGCGCAGTCGGCGGCGCCGCTGGGCGTGTTCTTCTCGTTGCAGGTCAGTACGCGCAGCTTGTGGCCGTTGATGCCGCCCTTGGAATTGACCCAGCGCTCGTACGCCTTGGCCATGCCGGGCATTCCGGGCATGTTGGTCGCCTTGGTGTCCTCGGGTGCGAACGTCATGACGGTGAGGGTGCCCGCGGAGCCCCCCGAGCCCCCGGGGATCAGCCCGCACCCGGCGACGAGACACGCACCCATCGCCGTGGCCAGGAGGGTGCGGGAGAGAGTTGCTGTGCGTCGCCGATCGGTCATGTCCATGCACCATTCCGCCCCACGGGGAACTGGAGAGTGAGGGGTTCACAACATCCGGTGACGTGCAGGTGAATTACCGGGGGGAATCTTCGCCTCCGGTTGTTCACACGCGCCTGAAGATCGCGGAAGGCGGGAACGTACGATCGACGACGTGACATTCGCCCAAGGTTCGAAGAACTCTTCCCGCCGAGGTGGCCGCTCCTCCACCATGGGCGGCATGCCCCTGAACGACATGCCGTGGTGGCGCTGGCGCAGCAACGTGCGCTCGGCGCTGCACATGCTCTCCGATCCGGCCTTCCACGAGGACACCTGGCTCGCCGGCGCCGAAGGCTACGGGGACGTCACCGATGCCGTGTACCGGCTCGTCGAGGACACCTGGCTCGACAGCTGGTCGGCCGAGAAGTACGTCGGCACGATCCTGCGCGACTCACAGGAGGCGGCCCTGGTCGACCTGGCGGTGCTGCGGGTGCTCCGCATCATGCACCAGGTCGGTCCCGACGCGGCCGTCTCCGCCTACCTGGAACACCACGCCTGGCCCGAGGCGGTCCGTGCCGCGCGCGAGGCCCACGTACGGCTGGCCACGGCGGACGGGGACGACCCGGACGCCCGGCCCACGTCGCTGGATGTGTTGAGGATCCTCACCCGCGCGGTGTGAAAGGCTATGCGGTCATGAGCGACCCGCAGCCCGAGGCACAGCCCCAGCCCCCGCAGTACGTCCTGACCGTGTCCTGCCCCGACAAGCAGGGCATCGTGCACGCCGTGTCGAGTTACCTCTTCATGACCGGCTGCAACATCGTGGACAGCCAGCAGTTCGGAGACCGGGAGACCGGACTCTTCTTCATGCGGGTGCACTTCGAGGCCGACCCCCCGGTGACGGTGGAGAAGCTGCGCGCCAGCTTCGCCGCGATCGGCGACTCGTTCAGGATGGACTGGCAGATCCACCGCTCCGAGGAGCGCATGCGGATCATCCTGATGGTGTCCAAGTTCGGCCACTGCCTGAACGACCTGTTGTTCCGCTCGCGGATCGGGGCACTGCCGGTCGAGATCGCGGCCGTTGTCTCCAACCACACCGACTTCGCCGAGCTGGTGGGCTCGTACGACATCCCGTTCGTGCACATCCCGGTGACGAAGGCCACCAAGGACGCGGCGGAGGCGGAGCTGCTGGAGCTCGTGCGTTCCGAGAACGTCGAGCTGGTCGTGCTCGCCCGGTACATGCAGGTGCTGTCCGACACCCTGTGCAAGGAGCTGAGCGGGCGGATCATCAACATCCACCACTCGTTCCTGCCGAGCTTCAAGGGCGCGAAGCCGTACCACCAGGCGCACGCGCGGGGCGTGAAGCTGATCGGCGCGACCGCGCACTACGTGACGGCGGACCTCGACGAGGGGCCGATCATCGAGCAGGAGGTCGAGCGGGTGGGCCACGAGGTGACCCCGGACCAGCTGGTGGCGGTCGGGCGGGACGTGGAGTGCCAGGCGCTCGCGCGGGCGGTGAAGTGGCACAGCGAACACCGCGTGCTGCTGAACGGCTCGCGCACGGTGGTCTTCGCCTAGGCCGTCTGCGGGTGAGGCGCGGCAGGGCCCGTGCGGGCCGGCTGCCGGGGCTCTGCCCCAGACCCTCCCCCAGACTCCGTCCGGGGGGACCCCCACGCCTCAATCTCCCCCCGGACTCCGTCCGGGGGGACTCCCAGGCGAGGCTGGATGAGGCCGGTCCCGGCCGTCAGGCGTCGGGGGCCTCCACGCCGCAGTAGGACGCGAACGCCGACAGGATCTCGTCCTCCGAGATGCGGCCGTCGCCGTCCGCGTCCAGGGCCGCCGCCACCTGCGGGGCCAGGTCGGGCGCCGTGCCCAGGACGCGCAGGACCCGGGCGGCGGCCTGCGGGGTCGCGCCCGCGCCGTCCTCGTCCGCCACCGCGATCACGGCCCGCAGGAACGGCCGCGCGATCTCCGCGAACCGGTCCGGGCTGTCGCGCAGCCGCTTCGCCGCCCCGGTGATGAACTCCTCGCGGGACACCCGCTGGTCCCCGTCGACGTCCGCGATCCCGGCCATGCCCTGCCAGAACGCCTCGGCCCCGGCGAAGACGGCCTGGCCCTTGTCCGACCGGGCTGTGGTGCCGAATTCGGCCAGGACGGCCTTCGCGGCCGCGCTGAAGTCCTCCCGGTCGATATAACCGGACCCGTCCTGGTCGAAGGTGGCGAATCGGGCGGCGATCTTGCGCTCGTACTCTGCGCTGTCCATGTTCGGCGTTCCGCCTTCACGTGTGCGGTGTGTTCAGATCCAGACAAGGCAGGAGCGTAAGGCCTCGGTGGCCTGTGCGTTAAGCGAACGGGTCAAGGGCGCGAACGCATCGAACCCGCGCACGGGGAGCGCGGTGGGGCGCGTACACCTGTACCCATGTGTCGCTGCCCGTACCACGGTTCACACACTGCCACGCCCCTATCACCCAGGGCTCACTTCCAGGGTGACCTTTCCCCAAAACGGGCGCGATCGGCCAGGTGCCCATTACATTCGATGCGTCGACAAACGGCTGGGGGCAGTATGCCTAAGGACGTACCACCGCGCTGGGACCGCCGCATGCAGCAACGCCTCGCCCGCGGCGAGGCCGCCGCGCTCGGAGAGCTGTACGACCGCTTCGCCTCGCTCGTGCACAGCCTGGCGCACCGCGTACTGGGCGACGAGAAGGCCGCGGACCGGATCACCCGCGAGGTCTTCGGCTACATCTGGGAGAACCCGGACGCCTACGACCCCAAGCAGGGCTCCATGCGCTCCTGGGTCGCCCGGATCACCCAGGGCCAGGCGGTGGCCCGGCTGCGCCAGGCCGAACTGGGCCGCGGCTCGCGCGAGGAGCTCGAGCAGAAGGTGCGCAGCGCCAACGCCGCCGCCCGCGCGGACTACATCGTCACCTCCATGCCCGCGCCGCTGCGTGCCGCGCTCGAACTCGCGTACTTCAAACGGCGCGACTACCGGCAGGCCGCCGCGGACCTCCAGATCAGCGAGGACGAGGCGCGGCGCCGGCTGCGGCTCGGGCTCCAACTGCTGTCGACCGCCAACGCCCTCCCGCTGGAGGACACCGCCCAGCCCGGATATGGAACGTCGCGATGAACGGCCCTGCCGAGTGGCCCGAGGACGGATACGAGCGCCCCGGCGGCCGGGCCCGGATACCGGGCCCGCGCGGCGCCGCCGACGACCTCGACCCGCGGCAGGCGCCGCAGGCGGCGCGGTTGCAGCCGCTGCCGGCCGCCCCGCCTTCCCACGCCGTGCTGAAGTCGCTGCTCGGCGCGTGGGCGCTGGCCGCGTGCTCCGCCGAGGAGACGCAGGCGGTGGAGGACCACCTCACCGAGTGCGCGCCCTGCGCGGAGGAGGCGCTGCGGCTGCGCGACGCGGTGGGCCTGCTGCACCCGGAGGAGAACCTCGACCTCAAGCCGCTGCTGCGCTCGCGGGTGCTGGAGGACTGCCTGGGCAAGCGGCCGGCCCGGATCCCGGTGCCGGTGTGGGCGAACCCGTACGACACCGAGACGGCGCGGCTCGACGCGCTGCTCCAGGACTTCGGGGACTCGGAGTGGCACACTCCGGTCCGGCTGAAGTGGTTCGAGGAAGAGCGGCGCAAGACGCAGCGGACCACGGTGGCGGGGGTGATCGGGCATCTGCTGGCGGTGGACGGCCTGGTGGCCACCGCGCTGGGGCTGGACGATCCGCTCGGCAAGGAGGCGCCGGCCGGCGTCGGCCCGTCCGCGCGGACGGAGCACTTCTGGCAGGCGTCGGCGTACCCGACCACGCGGCAGGTCCGCGAGCCGTGGCGGGAGCAGGGGCACACGCTGGTGCGCACGGTCTCCTTCGCGGGGCGCGGTGTGGCGGAACTGGCGGTGGAGTACGGGGACTTCTCGCTGCCGCTCGGGGACGCGTTCCTGGAGCGGGCCTTCGAGTGCTGGGTGCACGCGTGGGACATCGCGGAGGCGGTGGACTACCCGTACGAGCCGCCGGCCGGGCCGCATCTGCACCGGATGATCGACCTGGCGGCGCGGCTGCTGCCGGGCGCGCTCGCGCAGCGTCGGCGTGCGGGGCTGGCGGCGCCGGCGAAGGGGCTGGTCGCGGCGGGTGCGCCGGGGCGGACGCTGCACCTGGAGATCGAGGGTGCGGGTGGTGGCGGGTGGGACATCGCGCTGGACTCGCCGGGGGCGGTGCCGTCGGCCGAGCGGACGGTGGCGGAGATCGCGCTGGACCGCGTCGAGTTCTGCCAGCTGGCTGCCGGGCACATCTCCCCGGAGGAGGCGGCCGCGGGCCAGCACGGTGACCGCGAGGCCATCCGCGACGTCCTCTTCGCCGCCGCGTCCCTGAGCCGGATGTAGCCCCCAGACCCCCCGCGCCTCAAACGCCGGCGGGGCTGATCTTCAGCCCCGCCGGCGTTTGAGTGGGGGTCCCCCCGGACGGAGTCTGGGGGAGGGTCCGGGCGGAGCCCGGTTTCGGGAAGGGGCGGGGCGGGGAGCAGCTCCGCGCAGCGGCCCCGCGCCGCCGGGCTAGGAATACCGTTCGCGGAGGCGGTACTTCAGGACCTTGCGCAGGGCCTCGTTGCGCGGGAGCGCGTCCAGGAGCTCCAGCTGCTCCGGGAGCTTGTGCGTGGCCAGGCCCGCGGCCCGCAGGTACGCCGTCACCTGCGCCAGCGTCAGCGCCGCCGCCCCCGCCGGCTGCTCGACCACGGCACAGACACGCTCCCCCCGCTCCGCATCCGGCAGCCCGATGACCGCCACGTCGGCAACCCCGGGCAACTCGTGCAGCAGGTCCTCGATCTCCTTCGCCGAGATGTTCTCGCCCTTGCGGATGATGACGTCCTTGCTGCGCCCGGTCAGCACCAGGTATCCGTCCGCCGTGAGGTGGCCCAGGTCGCCGGTGATCAGGTAGCCGTCCGCGTCGAAGACCTCCGCCGACTCCGACGGATCCCGGTTCAGGTACCCCTGGCAGACCGCCTCCCCCCGGAGCCGGACCTCCCCGTCGACCCCCGCCGGGAGCGGCTCGCCCGCCGGGTCCGTGATGCGGATGGACATCCCGGCCGGGGGCCGGCCCTCGGTGGTGGCCAGGTGTTCCGCCGTGTCGTCGGGGGCGCCCATGGTGATCATCGGGACCTCGGTCATGCCGTAGCCGTGGGTCAGCTGGCAGCCCATCTCCCGTACGACGGCGTGGTAGATCTCCGGCGGCTTGGGGGCGCCGCCGCCCGCCAGCAGGCGCAGCGTGGGGATCAGCGGGACGCCCGGGTCCTTGCGCTGTTCCGCGAGGAACATGGAGTAGAAGGCCGTGGAGCCGCCGGCCACGGTGACCCCGTGGCGGCGGTAACCGTCGAGGGCGTCCGGCATCGCGAACTTCTCGAAGAGCACCGCGGGGAAGCCGTACAGGAGCAGCATCACCAGGTAGTCCGGGCCGCCTATGTGCGCGTACGGGAAGGCCATCGAGCCGACGTCGGCCGGGGTCAGGCGCAGGGCGTGCGCGAGGCAGGAGCCGCCCGCGATCAGGGAGCGGTCGGTGTGCAGGACGCCCTTGGGGTCGGAGGTGGTGCCGGAAGTCCAGTAGATCCACCGGACGTCGGTGCCGGAGACGGGCGGCGGGGGGAGTACGGAGGGGGCGCCGTCCGGGAGGGCGGAGTACGCCTCGAAGACGCCGCGCGCGCCGAGCCGTGCGGCCATCGCCGGGTAGTCGAAGCCCCGCCACACGCCCGGGACGGCGAAGAACTCGGCCTTGGACTCGCGGAGCGCGAAGCCGACCTCCCGGTCCCGGTAGAACGGGATGACGGGGGACTGGACGGCGCCGATCCGGGCCAGGGCGGCCGAGAGCAGGACGGTCTCGATGCGGGTGGGGAGCTGCCAGGCGACGACCGTGCCCGGGCGCACGCCCATGGCGTAGAGGCCGGCGGCGGCTCGCTCGGAGCGGTCGCGGAGCTCCCCGAAGGTCAGGCGGCGGCCGTCGGCGGGGTTGTGGGAGGCGGGGGTTTCTGCGGTTTCGGCCGCCTCGATGAGGACGGTGTCGTCCGGGGTCAGGGCGGCCCGGCGGGCGATCAGTTCCCACAGGGTCGCGGACCGGCTCAGTTCCGTCGCGGTGCCGGTCGTCGTGTCCCTCATCCCAGACCTCCCCATAGCTGACGGATAGTCAGATCAAGCGGAGAGCGTAGAGCGCTGACGCTTGTCGGTCCAGGGGTGGCGGGGCTAGCTTGTTTCTGACGATCCATCAGATTGGGGAGACCGCATGGGACTGGAACTGCCTCGGATCATCAGCGTCGACGACCACGTGATCGAGCCCGCGCACCTCTTCGACGTCTGGCTTCCCGCCAAGTACCGGGACCGCGGCCCCAAGGCCCTCACCGCGGGCATCGGCGAGCTGGAGTACACCGGCGGCAAGTACGTGATCTCCATGGACCCCGACGGCCCGCCGACCGACTGGTGGATCTACGAGGACCTGAAGTTCCCGTACAAGCGCAACATCGCCGCCGTCGGCTTCGACCGCGACGACATGACGCTGGAGGGGATCACCCGGGAGGAGATGCGCCGCGGCTGCTGGGACCCCAGGGCGCGGCTCGCCGACATGGACCTCAACCACGTCGAGGCCTCGCTGTGCTTCCCGACCTTCCCGCGGTTCTGCGGGCAGACCTTCGCCGAGGCCCACGACAAGGAGGTGGCCCTCGCCTGCGTGCGCGCCTACAACGACTGGATGGTCGAGGAGTGGTGCGGCGACAGCGGCGGCCGACTGATCCCGCTGTGCATCATCCCGCTGTGGGACATCGACCTAGCGGTCGCCGAGATCCGGCGCAACGCGGCCCGCGGGGTGCGCGCGGTGACCTTCTCCGAGATCCCGACCTACCTGGGGCTGCCGTCCATCCACTCCGGGTACTGGGACCCCTTCTTCGCCGTCTGCCAGGAGACCGGCACGGTGGTCAACATGCACATCGGGTCCAGCTCCCAGATGCCCGCCGCCTCCCCCGACGCGCCGCCCGCCGTCCAGGCCTCGCTCAGCTTCAACAACGCGATGGCCTCCATGATGGACTTCCTGTTCAGCGGGGTGCTGGTGAAGTTCCCGACGCTCAAGCTGGCCTACAGCGAGGGGCAGATGGGCTGGATCCCGTACGCCCTGGAGCGCGCCGACGACGTCTGGCAGGAGCACCGCGCCTGGGGCGGGGTCCGCGACCTGATCCCCGAGCCGCCGTCCACGTACTACTACCGGCAGATGTTCTGCTGCTTCTTCCGCGACAAGCACGGCATCGCCTCGCTCGACGTGGTGGGCCGCGACAACGCCACCTTCGAGACCGACTACCCGCACGTGGACTCGACCTTCCCGCACACCAAGGAGGTCGCCCTCGACCACGTGAAGGGCCTGGACGACGAGACGGTCTACAAGCTGATGCGCGGCAACGCCATCCGCATGCTCGGCCTCGACCTGGACCGGGACCTGGGCCGGGTCAAGGGCCGCTGATGGACCTGACCTACACGGAAGAGGAGCAGGAGTTCCGGGCCCGGCTGCGCGGCTGGCTCGGCAAGGCGCTGCCCGAGCTGCCAGCCAAGCCCTCGCCGGACGACTGGCCCGGGCGGCGGGCGTACGACCTGGGCTGGCAGCGCAGGCTGTACGAGGCCGGGTACGCGGGCCTGCACTGGCCGGTCGACGCGGGCGGCCGCGGGGCCACCCCGACCCAGCACCTGATCTTCCTGGAGGAGACCGAGCGCGCGGGGGCCCCGTACGTCGGGGCCAATTTCGTCGGGCTGCTGCACGCGGGCCCG
The DNA here is from genome assembly GCF_045208355.1 of Streptomyces sp. NBC_01546. Classification (NCBI taxonomy): domain Bacteria; kingdom Bacillati; phylum Actinomycetota; class Actinomycetes; order Kitasatosporales; family Streptomycetaceae; genus Streptomyces; species Streptomyces sp. NBC_01546. The sequence goes on along the minus strand of NZ_CP109379.1, from coordinate 3,727,416 downwards.
ACCATCGCCGCCGAGGGAACGGCGGAGCAGCGGGCGCGCTGGCTGCCGCCCGTACTGCGCGGCGACGAGGTGTGGTGCCAGGGGTTCAGCGAGCCGGACGCCGGCTCCGACCTGGCCTCCCTGCGCACGCGCGCGGTCCGCGACGGCGACGAGTACGTGATCACCGGATCGAAGATCTGGACCTCGCACGCGGAGGTCGCCGACTGGTGCGAACTGCTCGTACGGACGGACGCGCAGGCCCCGAAGCACCGGGGGATCTCCTGGCTGGCCATGCCCATGGACGCGCCGGGCGTGACGATCCGGCCGCTGCGCACGCTCGCCGGGTCGACGGAGTTCGCGGAGATGTTCCTGGACGAGGTACGGGTTCCGGTCGCCAACCGGGTCGGAGCGGAGAACGACGGCTGGCGGGTCACCATGGTCACCCTGTCCTTCGAGCGGGGCACCGCCTTCGTCGGGGAGGTCGTCGCCTGCCGCCGGACCCTGGGCGAACTGGCCCGTACGGCGAAGGCGAACGGGCGCTGGGACGACCCGGTGCTGCGGCGCAGGCTGGGGCGGCTGTACGGGGAGTTCGGCGCGCTGTGGCGGCTCACGCAGTGGAACGTGAGCGAGTCGGAGCGCTCCGGCGGGGTCCCCGGCATCGGCGGCTCCGTCTTCAAGCTCGCCTACTCGCACGCGCGCCAGGAGCTGTACGAGGCGGCGGCGGAGGTGCTGGGGCCCTCGTCCCTCTCCCTGGAGGAGGAATGGACCCTGGACCGGCTCTCCTCCCTCTCCTACACCATCGCGGCGGGCACCTCGCAGATCCAGCGGAACATCGTCGCCGAGCGCATCCTCGGCCTCCCGAAGGGCCGGTGAGGGGCGTGGACTTCCAGCCGACCGAGGATCAGCGGGACCTGCGGACCGGCGTACGGGACCTCCTGGCGGGCCGGTACGGGCGCGAGGCCCTGCGGGCGTCGGTGGACACGGGTGCCGCCGTGGACCGCGGGCTGTGGCGGGAGCTGGGCGAGGCGGGCTTCTTCGCGCTGCGGCTGCCCGAGGCCGACGGCGGGGTCGGGCTCGGGCTGCCGGAGGCGGTGCTCGTCTTCGAGGAGGCCGGGCGGGCGCTCGTGCCGGGGCCGCTGGTGGCCACGCACCTGGCGGCCGGGGTGGTCCCGGGGGCGGCGGCCGGGACCACGGTGGTCACCGCCTTCGACCTGGGGGACGGCCTGGTCGCGCACCTGGGGGAGGCGGAGGCGGTCCTGGGCGCTTCCGGGATGCCCGCAGGCTCACCGGTGCGCTCGGCGGACCCGCTGACCCCGCTGCACCGGGTGGTCTCGTACGGGGACTCCTCCGCGTACCGCTCGGAGGGGGCGCTGCTGACGGCCGCGCTCCAGGTCGGGAGCGCGCTGCGGACGGTGGAGCTGGCGGTGCGGTACGCGGGCGAGCGCGAGCAGTTCGGGCAGCCGATCGGGGCGTTCCAGGCGGTCAAGCACCTGTGCGCGCAGATGCTGGTGCGGGCGGAGGTGGCCCGTACGGCGGTCTACGCGGCGGCCGTGACGGCGGCGGTGCCGGCTGCGGTGCCGGCGGCGGTGACCGCGGAGTGCGCCGTGGGAGACGCGGAGATCGCGGCGGCCAAGCTCCTCGCGGACGAGGCCGCCGTGGGCAATGCCCGGGACTGCCTCCAGGTGCACGGCGGGATGGGCTTCACGTGGGAGGCGGACGTCCATCTGCACCTCAAGCGGGCGTGGGTGCGGGCGCAGCAGTGGTGTACGGCGGCGGAGGCGGAGGAGCTGCTGGCGGCGGAACTGCTGGGTTCGGCGCCGTAGCCGTCTGTTACGGGAGGGAAGGCGCGGGACTCATGTCCGATTACGGAGAGTTGATATCGGTTTGTGTCCTTCGCCCCCCTCGTTACGGACCGGAGTCGGGGGGTCGCTCCGGTACGCTCCCACGAATGCGAGCGGTTGAGCGGCGCAGGCGTCGCACAGTATGCACCACGCCCACTCCTTCGCGCGGGAATATGCCCGAAGCGCTTGTTGTGGTGACTGTATGTCAACCATGCTGCTCCGCAAGGGGATCACAGTGGGTGATTCCATCCTGTCGCGAGGCGAAGTGTCCGCCGGTTCGGATGGTGTGAGCGGTGCAGGTGCTTCAGGTTCAGCTGGAGGTAGGACCGGACCCCGCCGAAGTCGGCCGGGCGCGCCGGTGGGCCCGGTCGCGGCTGGCGGGGTCGGGCATAGGGGATGACGAACCGCTCGCCGAGACGCTGATCCTGCTGATCTCCGAGCTGGTCACGAACGCGGTCGTGCACACGGGCTGTCCGGCCGTGCTGCGGATGCTGTTCGGGGGGCCCGGGGTGCGGGTCGAGGTCGCGGACGCGAGTGACCGGGCGCCGGACCGCCGGCAGGCGGCGGGTGACGACACGGGCGGGCGCGGCCTGGAGCTGGTGGACGGCCTGGCGGACCGCTGGGGCTGGCAGCGCGAGGGTGCGGGCAAGCGGATCTGGTGCGAGATCGACCGCGCGGAGAAGTCCGCGGACGCGGCCTCCGGCGGCCCCTCGGAAATTCACACTCCCGGGCGGGAACCGCGCGTGTACCTCTAACGAGGTGTTGACGATCCGTCACATCTTGATCACCCTGGTGTGGAGCGATTCGACGCGAGGGGACGCCAAGGGCAGGCCTTGACGAGTGCGGGTCGCGGGGTGGCGGCTGCCGTGCCGCGCTCGGGGCGTGCATGCGCACCGCCGCCACCCGCAGGTCCTCACGCCCTCGAATTCAGCGGCGCGAGTGTCAAGCGGAATGAGTAATCGATCATCACTAAGTCGAAGTTGTCCAATCCCTACTTGGTCGATCGAGCTCGCCCTACACTTCGTGCCGACAACACCGGAATCAGGCAAGGGGGGCGGGACATGGCGCCTAGCCAATCGACCGTCGAAGTCCGAGTGCAGGAAGGTGTGCTGTGGGTCAACGGTGAGGCCTATCCATTGCGCAATATTTCCCACGTCGGGCAGCGCATGCTGGAAGTCGACAAGGGCGCGGCCTGGAGAAAGTTCATCGCCCGCGCTCTCATCACTCTCGTCATCGGTGGGATCGTGGCGGCCGCGGTCGGTGAAGTCGGGGTGATCCTGCTGGTCGCCGTGCTGGGTCTGCTGATCTGGCGGCTCGTCGCGCTCATCGGCAAGCCGCCGCTGTACGGCCTGGTCCTCAACACCTCCGGCACACAGCGCGACGCCGTGTGGTCCACGGAGCACAGCGAGATCCAGGCCCTCGTCATGGAGATCACCAAGGCGATCGGCCGCCCGGACACCGCCCAGGTGGTCTACAACGTGCGGCACGCCGTCATGGGCGACCACATCGAGCAGTACGGGGCCGGGAGCATCGGCAAGGCCCAGCACAGCGGCTCCGGCAACATCGGGACCCGCTGATGAGCGGCGACAGCTACACGCAGTACGGGGCCGGGAGCATCGGCAAGGCGGAGCACACCGGCTCCGGTGACATCGTGGCCGGCGGAAAGCGCGTAGGCGGCCCGGAGGCCGGGGAATCGGCCATCGAGACCCTTCTCGCGGAAGTCCGGGCGATGCGGCAGCACCTGGGTGAAGGCGACCGGGCGGAGGTGGACGCGGCAATCGAGGAGCTCAATTCGAATCCCCCCGAAGACCGTTTCAGGAGACTGCTCGGAACGTTCTCCGGAATTGCGACGCTGGTCGGAGAAGCCGGAGTTCCCGTGATCAATGCCGTCAGGGCACTACTCGGCTGAGCCGAGAGGAGAAAACAAAGGGGGCCGCGTCAAGCGGCCCCCATTTTTGACCCTCGGGGAGCCTTTATGCGTCGGCGCAGATCACGTCGTAGGGGCGGCCTACCGACATGGTCAGTTCCATGGGCTCGCTGGTGCCCGACGGGCACTCGCTCTTCGTCTTGACCAGGCCGAGCACCTTGTACGTGCCCGAACCGCCGCCCGCGCAGGGGACTTCCTGGGCCTGGTCCGTCACGCAGTCGCCCTTCACCAGCTGGCCGCCGCCCGCGCCCGGGTCGCCGGGGTGGTCGTTGGACAGGTTCCGGCCGCAGACGGTGTTGGTGGGGATGCCGCCCTTCTTGCTGCTGCCGTAGGAGATGCTCACCTCGATCATGAGGTCGGTGCCGGGCGGGCACTGGATCGAGCCGGGGAGGATGCTCGCGTCCTTGATGTCGATCGCCTTGAAGGAGGCACCGGTGGCGGTGCACTTCTGCGGCCGGTAGCCGTCGGGCTTGTTGTCCGGGTCGGGGCCGCCGCAGTCGCCGACCTTCCACGAACTCGACGTGTCGGAGGAGGACTCGGGGTTCCCGGAGTCCGAGGGGTTGGGCGAGGGCTTGGCGGACGGGGACGTCGTCGCGGAGGCGGACCCCTTGGGCTTGCCGTCGTCCTTGCCGAGCCAATGGGAGGCGCCGTAGATGCCGGCGATGACCAGGGCGACGGCAATGAAGCCGGCGATGCCTCCGTTCGACCGGCGCCTGGGGGGCTGGGGCGGCGGCGGTGGCGCTACCGCGTAGGGGTTGGCCATGGGTCCTCCTGTGGTGAGGGTGGTGGGTCCGGGGATGTGACGCGCGAACGGTGACGCGTCATGGACACCTCATGGTTCCACGGTGCGGAGGCCCGAATGACCGTGGGGCGCGGCCCGGCCGGGGCCGTCCCGCGGCCGCCCGTTCAGCCGTTGCCGGTGGTGGTTCTGGTGGCCGATCCGGTGGCGATCGCCTTGATCTCCTCAAGGACGGCGGCCAGGCCGTGCACGACCGCACTGGCGGCATCGAGATCGGGTGAGTGCCACGACTGGCTCGCGTCGCGGATCGACATCTGTGCGTAGTAGACGACGTGGCTGCTGATTTCCGTCGAGCAGATGGGGGTGGGGGTGGCCGAGGACGCGGAACTGAACCAGGTCTCCTTGAAGTTGGTGTACGGGAACATCATCCGGGAGCTGTCCTGCTGGATGCGGACCCCGCGGCTGGTGAACAGCAGGCGGCAGCCGCGCCGGGGGAAGAACAGAGGCTTGGCGGGCCACCGCCAGACCCCGATCAGTTCCTCGTCCTTCGCCAGCCCGAACCAGGGGCGCTCCTTGGTGAGCCAGGCGGGGGTCGCCAGACCGGGCCCGACCACCGTCAGTCCTTTGATGCGCCCGTGGCGGCCGAGCAGCAGTTGCCTGATCAGCGCGGGCATCCGGGAGGGCAGTTCCGGCGGCTGCGCCGGAATCACGATGACCGGGGTGCGCGATGCCGGTGCTGTCGTGGCGGGCTGCGTGTTCTTGGCGATGCAGACGAGACCGCCCCCGCCGCGGGAACCCAGCTCGGGTCGCTGGTTCCTGAGGAGGGTGTGTGCGTGGACATGCAGGGTCTGCATGGTGAGCAGCTCGGGTTCCCCCGGAATGCCATGGTCGAGGAGGTCGAGGAGCACACCCGTGAACGCGGTGTACGCGGCGCCGATGGGGGCCATGGCCCGCTTCGTCTCGGCGGACGCGGTGAACACGGCCCTGCTGGAGATCGCGGCCAGATCGGCCAGACGCTGCCCCGCCGACATCCCGGCCTTCACCGCCAGGCCGCTGAAACAGCAGTCGAGGATGACGACGACGTGCTTGGCCTTGGCGGCGCCGGGTCGCAGCCGCCGGCTGATGAACTCGTAGCGCAGGGCGGTGTCCAGTTCGTTCTCACGGGTGCCGGGCAGGCCGAGGTACAGCTCGTCGGAGAAGTCGTCGTTGATCCCGTGGCCGGCGAAGTACACCAGGAGCGTGTCGGTGGCCTCCTCGGCGGCCTTCGTGATGGTGCGGATGAACCCGTCCCGCACGTCTCCTGGTTGGACGATGCTGATGTTCTGCCGAGGCAGACCCCAGATGCGGGGGTCTGCCAGGGCGTCGGCCAGGCCGGTCACGTTGCGGGCGACCGCCGGGAGCGGCTCCATGTGCTCGTAGTCCCAGATTCCGGCGAGCACCGCACGCGAGGTGGACGGGTCGGCCAGTCTGATCTCCGCCATCAACGGCCCCGGGGGTCTCCGCCGGAGTTGTCGCGGCCGGTCGGATCGAGCCGCGCCGCGAGCTCTTCGGGGCTCTCCCCGCTGTCGTCGGCGAGTACGACCGATGCGTCCTCCGTGCCGACGCGGACAGCGCGGGACCCGGTGGTGCCGGTGGTGCCGGTGGTGCGGGTGTGCCGCCACAGGGTGATGGCGGCGATCACGGCGTTCAGCCCGGCCAGGGAGTTCGACACCACCACGTTGATGGTGTCCATGTCCCAGCCCATGGACCCCGGCTCCGCCGTGTCCCCCACCAGCGACAGCTCCGCCGCATCGGTGACGTCCGGGTCCTTGGACAGCCACCGGTACAGCGACTTGATCTCGTCGGAATCTTCGCCCTGTGCCATTGAGACGCGTATCCGCATGATGTCCCCCCATGCCCGTCGTCGCTCGACGGGAGGGACATGCCCCGGCCGACCGGCTCACAATCCCGCTCCGCCGACCGGCCCCGCCGCCGCCCGATGACCGCGCGGCACGCGGTGTGGCACGAAACCCGCGATCACGGGCAGAAGAGCCACTCGTGGACAGTCGGCCGGGGCGCGAGGCTTGAGCCATGACGAACCAGCCCCTCGGCCGCAGCGCCGTGTACACCGTCCTGACCACCGGCTACACCACCTCCACCGGCCCCGGGGTCGCGGCCACCGTCTCGTACGTCACCGACGGCGACCGGCACGTGATCGTGGACCCCGGCATGGTGGCCCACCGCGACCGCATCCTCGGCCCGCTCGCGGAACTGGGCCTGGGACCGGACGACATCACCGACGTCGTGCTCAGCCACCACCACCCCGACAACACCATGAACGTGGGCCTGTTCCCCCAGGCATGGGTCCACGACCACAAGGCGGAGTACCGCAACGACCAGTGGACCGACCGGGACGCCGAGGGCCATGAACTCACCGACTCCCTGCGCCTGATCCGCACCCCGGGCCACAGCCCCGAGGACATCACCCTCCTCGCCGGCACCGCCGACGGCGTGATCGCCTTCGCAGGCGACCTCTGGTGGCGCCCGGACGGTCCGGCCGAGGACCCGGTGGCTCCGGACCGGGACGTCCTGCGCACCTCGCGCCTTCGTGTCCTGGAGGCATCCGACGTGATCGTCCCGGGTCACGGCGGGCCGTTCCCGGCGGGGGACGAGGCGCCGCTGTAGCGGGCCGGCGCGGACCGCCTCACTCAACCGCACACGCCGGCCGCGCCGACCGCCCTGGCCGTGCCGACCGTCGCAAGGGGACTCCCATGACATCGCTGCTCGAACCCGCCAACTCCCCCCGGGGGACCGCCTGGCGCGCCGCCTGGTGCACGTGGCACCGCCCGCTGCTGATCTGCGCGGTCCTCATGACGGCCCTCATGCTCGTCTGCGCCGTCGGAACGGCCGTGGACAGCCGGATCCTGCTGGGCGAGTCGGTATGGGTCAAGCCGATGAAGTTCGGCTTCGCCTTCGCCCTCTACACCGGCACGCTGGCCTGGCTGCTGACCAAGCTGAACAAGGGAAGGCGCCTCGCCCGGTGGGTCGGTACCGTCTTCGCGCTGGCCGTGGCCGCCGAGGTCGGCGCCATCACCCTGCAGGCGGCACGCGGCACCTTCAGCCACTTCAACGCCGACCGGAGCGACCCGGTCACCCTGGCCCTCGTACCGGTCCTCACCTTCGGCGTCCTGGTCATCACCATCGCGCAACTGATCGTCGCGACAGCGGTGTTGGTCCAGCGCACGGGCGGACCGGACCTGAACCGGGCGATCCGGGCCGGGCTCGGCCTCGCCACCGCCGGCATGCTCATCCCGATCTACTGGATGGTGACCGTCACGCACCCCCGTACCGTCACCGACGCCAACGGCGCCGACGTCCCGATGTACCAGGGCCACGGCATCGGCGACCCCGACGGGCACGGCATGTTCCTCACCAACTGGAGCGCGACCGGGGGCGACTTCCGGGTCCCGCACTTCTTCGCCCTGCACGGCATCCAGGTACTGCTCCTGCTCACCGTCGCACTGACCGCCCTCTCCGCCCGGCACGCCTGGCTGCGGGACGAGCGGGCCCGCGCCCGCCTGGTGGGCAGCATCGCGCTCGGCTACGGCGGCCTGGTCGCGGTCGTCACCTGGCAGGCCGCCCGCGGCCAGTCCCTGATCCACCCGGACACCGCGACCCTCACGGCCTTCGGCGCGGTCCTCCTGCTCACCGCCGCGGCGACCGTACGGATCGTCGTCGGCGCCCGACGCGCCGTCGCAGCCTCCTGACCTCAGAGGATGGCCACGGGAGCCACCGGGGTGCCCGTGCCGCCGACGAACGGTTCCGGCATGGCGGAGAGGAGGAAGGCGTACCGGTTATCTTCTGCACAGGCTGTGGACAACTTTTCGAGATTCCAGTTCTGGCCCTGGTGCATGCCCATCTCGACCAGGTCGAGGGCGTGCACCGGCAACCAGAGATTCTCTATCTCCGGCGGGAAGATCTCGAACGTGAGCGTGTCGTTCGCGACCGCCGCCACGTCCCGGGCGTGGAACCACTCCGGGGTGCGGACGGACAGCCCCGGGGAGGGGAAGCCGTAGCCGTGCTTGTCACCCGCCAGGTAGACCTGGATCTGGCCCGTGCGGACCAGGACGATGTCTCCCGGGCGGACCGTGACCCCGCCGAACTCCTCCGCCTCGGCCAGGTCCTCCGGGGTCACCGCGTGACCCCCGGGCAGCCGGTCCAGGCCCTTGGTGCGCGCCACGTCCAGCAGCACGCCCCGCGAGACGATGTGCCCGGCCTTGTCGATGCCGCTGAACTCCGACCGCGCGTGCGCGGTGATCGAGGAGGCCGGGCGGCCGTTGTAGATCTTCCCGGAGTGGGAGACGTGCGTCAGGGCGTCCCAGTGGGTGCCCGCCTGGAGTCCCATGGTCACGGCGTCGTCGCTGCACGCCACCGTGCCCGGACCGAAGAGCTCCTGGTTGATCTGCACCATCGTGTGCAGCGGGTTGATCCGGCCGGGGATCAACCCGGCCTGCACCCCGTCCTCCTTGAGGGGGAGGGCCAGCGGGATTCGGCGGCCGGTACGGATCTCCGCCGCGGCGGCCCGGACCACCTGGTCGGTGACGAGGTTCAGGGTGCCGATCTCGTCCTCGGCGCCCCAGCGCCCCCAGTTGTTGACGCGCTTGGCGATGTCGTGGAACTCGGCGGGCAGTGACATGGGCCTCAACAGCTCCTTGCGTGGAAACGGCAACGAGGGCTTGTGCAGGTGCATCTGACTCCCCATAGAATCTAACGGTCCGTCAGAAAACGCGGGAAGGGGCCGGACGTGGGGAACTTCTTGTCAGGCAAGGTCGTCGCCGTCACCGGCGCCGGCCGGGGCATCGGGCGGGCCGTGGCACTCGCCGCGGCCGCCGAGGGCGCCAAGGTCGTCGTCAACGACTACGGGGTGGGCATCGGGGGCGGCGAGCCGACGAGCGAGATCGCCGACGGCGTGGTGAAGGAGATCCAGGCCGCCGGCGGCGAGGCCGTCGCCGTCGCCGACGACATCTCCACCATGGCGGGCGGCCAGCGCATCGTCGACACCGCGCTCGCGCGGTACGGGCGCATCGACGGCGTCGTGTGCGTGGCGGGCATCCTGCGCGAGCGGATGCTCTTCAACATGTCCGAGGAGGAATGGGACCCGGTGGTCGCCACCCACCTCAAGGGCACCTTCACCGTCTTCCGCGCCGCCTCGGCCGTCATGCGCCGGCAGGGCTCGGGCACCCTCATCGGCTTCACCAGCGGCAACCACCAGGGCTCCGTCGCCCAGGCCAACTACAGCGCCGCCAAGGGCGGGATCATCTCCCTCGTCCGGTCCGCCGCGCTGGGCCTGGCCAAGTACGGGGTCACGGCCAACGCCGTCGCACCGGTCGCCCGCACCCGCATGTCCGCCAACGTCCCCATGGAGCTCAAGGAGATCGGCGAGCCCGAGGACGTCGCGGCACTCGTCACCTACCTCCTCAGCGACCGGGCCAGGGTGGAGGACATCACCGGGCAGGTCTACACGATCGCCGGCCCGAAGATCGCCGTCTGGGCACAGCCGCGCGAACTGCGCGCCGGGTACGCCGAGGGCTCCTGGACCCCGGAGAAGATCGCCGACTTCCTGCCCGGGACGGTGGGCACCGACCCGATGCCGATGCTCGCGCAGCTCGAGGCCATGGCCAAGGCGGCGGCCGCCAAGGACCGCCCCAACGCGTAGAGGAGCGGGAGACCGGATGGACTTCAGCTTCGGGGCCGAGGACGAGGAGCTGCGCGGTCGCGCCCGCGCGTGGCTGGTGGAGCACCTCGTGGGCCCGTACGCGCGGGCACGGGGCCTCGGCGGGCCGGGCAGCGAACACGAGGGGGTCGGCGCCCGGCGGGCGTGGGAGCGCCAGCTGGGCCGGGGCGGCTGGATCGGGCAGGGCTGGGAGGCCGAGGGGTACGGGAACCGCCGGCTCTCGCTGACGGGGCAGGTGGTGTGGGCCGAGGAGTACGCGGCGCTGCGCGCGCCCGGCAGGGTCGGCCACATCGGGGAGAACCTCCTCGCGCCCACGCTCATCGCCTACGGGACCCGGGAGCAGCGGGACCGCTTCCTGCCCGGCATCGCGCGCGGGGAGGAGCTGTGGTGCCAGGGGTACAGCGAGCCGGACGCCGGCTCCGACCTCGCGGGCATCCGTACGGCGGCGGTACGGGAACCCGGTCGGGGCGCGGCCGGGCCGTACCGGATCACCGGCCAGAAGATCTGGACCTCCCTCGCCCAGGACGCCGACTGGTGCTTCGTACTGGCCCGCACCGAGCCGGGGTCCCGGCGCCACCGCGGGCTGTCCTTCCTGCTCGTACGGATGGACCAGCCGGGCCGGATCGACGTGCGGCCGATCCGGCAGATGTCGGGGACCTCGGAGTTCAACGAGGTGTTCTTCGACGGGGCGGTGGCCGACGAGGTCGTCGGCGCGGAGGGCGACGGCTGGACCGTGGCCATGGGACTCCTCGCCCTGGAGCGGGGGGTCTCGACCCTGGTCCAGCAGATCGGCTTCGCGGCGGAGCTGGAGCGCGTACTGGCGGCGTACGCGGCTTCGGGCGCTCCGGATCCGGCCGTGCGGGAGCGCCTCGTACGGCAGTGGGCCGAGCTGCGCACGATGCGGTGGAACGCGCTGCGGACGCTCGGCGCCGCCGGTGACGCGGGCGCGCCGAGCGTGGCCAAGCTGCTGTGGGGCGGGTGGCACCGGCGGCTGGGCGAGCTGGCGGTGGAGGTCCGGGGTGCGGTGGCCTCGGCCGGTCCGCAGGCCTGGGCGCCCGGGCTCCCGTACGAGCTCGGGCTCGACGAGGAGCAGCGGCTCTTCCTGTTCACCCGTGCCGACACGATCTACGGCGGCTCGGACGAGATCCAGCGCAACATCATCGCCGAGCGCGTGCTCGGCCTGCCTAAGGAGTCCAGTTGAATCCTCCCCCACGTCATAGACGAGGGGGATTCCTGGTTCACGCTGCTCGGTCGCCCAGCGAGCCATCGAGTCTTACGCGATCAACACCAGCCGGGTTGAAACCAGCCCGGACGCATGAAGTTGTGGAAGGAGTTGCTGTGCGGGCTTGGTTCTCGCTCCGCGATCAACAACATTACCACGCAGCGTGTGCGTGTCGTTACCCGAATTCTCTCCGGCCTGAGGGTCGGCGCATCCTGAAGGAGTTCCGGTGAGAGGCGTCGTATTCGACGGCAAGCAGGCCCAGGTGGTCGACGACCTGGAGATCCGCGACCCGGGGCCGGGGGAGGTGCTGGTCGCGATAGCGGCGGCCGGGCTGTGCCACAGCGATCTGTCGGTGATCGACGGGACGATTCCGTTCCCGCCGCCGGTGGTGCTCGGGCACGAGGGCGCGGGGGTGGTCGAGGCGGTCGGCTCGGGGGTCACGCACGTGGCGCCCGGGGACCACGTGGCGCTGTCCACCCTCGCCAACTGCGGGGCGTGCGCGGACTGCGACCGGGGCCGGCCGACGATGTGCCGCAAGGCGATCGGGATGCCCGGGCAGCCGTTCTCGCGGGGCGGGAAGCCGCTGTTCCAGTTCGCCTCCAACTCGGCCTTCGCGGAGCGGACGATTGTCAAGGCCGTGCAGGCGGTGAAGATCCCGGACGACATCCCGCTGACCTCGGCGGCCCTGATCGGCTGCGGGGTGCTGACGGGCGTGGGCGCGGTGCTGAACCGGGCGAAGGTCGACCGCGGCGAGTCGGTGGTCGTGATCGGCACCGGGGGGATCGGGCTGAACGTGCTCCAGGGGGCCAGGATCGCGGGGGCCACGACGATCGTGGCGGTCGACGCGAACCCGGCGAAGGAGGCGGTGGCCCGGCAGTTCGGGGCCACTCACTTCATCGACGCCTCGGCGGTCGCCGACTCCTCGGCGGCGGTGAAGGAGATCCTGCCCACCGGCGCGGACCACGCCTTCGAGTGCGTGGGCAGCGTGAAGCTGATCCGCCAGGCCATCGACCTCCTCGACCGGCACGGGCAGGCGATCCTGCTCGGCGTGCCCGGGTTCACGGAGGAGGCCTCGTTCCTCGTCTCGTCCATGTACCTGGACAAGACGATCATGGGCTGCCGGTACGGGTCCTCGCGCCCGCAGCGCGACATCGCGCTGTACGCCGAGCTCTACCGGCAGGGCCGGCTGCTGCTCGACGAGCTGGTGACGGAGGTCTACCCGGTCGAGGACTTCGCCAAGGCCGCGGACGACGCCCACCACGGCCGGGTGGCGCGCGGGGTCCTCACGTTCTAGCCGGGGTGGTGCCGGGACCGCCTGGCCGGCTGACGGAGTCGTCAGCCGGCCAGGCGTCCGAAGCGGCCCTTGTGGAAGAGGAGCGGGTCGCCCTCGCCCGCCGCGCCCATGGCCACGACCTTGCCGACCACGATGAGGTGGTCACCGCCGGTGTGGACGGCGTGGATCCGGCAGTCGATCCAGGCGGGCACGGCGTCGAGCTGCGGAGACCCGGTGACGGGGGCCGGGGTGTGGGTGACCCCGGCGAACTTGTCCGCGCCGCTGACGGCGAAGGACCGGCACAGCTCGCCCTGTTCGGCGCCCAGGATGTTGACGCAGAACACCCCGGCGCGGGCGATCCGCGGCCAGGTGGTCGACGTACGGGCCACCATGAAGGTGACCAGGGGCGGGTCGAGGGACAGCGAGGCGAAGGACTGGCAGGCGAAGCCGGCCGGGCCCTCCTCGTCCTCGCCGGGCGGCGCGGTGATGACGGTGACCCCGCTGGCGAAGTTCCCGAGCACGGCCCGGAATTCGGCGGGGGAGACCGGCGCGCGCTCGTCCGCGCCGACGGCACGCAGATCTGGGCGCGGCTGGGGGTACCCCCGGACGAAGTCTGGGGGAGCGTCGACGGGTCCCGGCTCCGGCGAGGCGGAGGCGGGGGAGCCGACTGACCTGAGGTATCGGACGACGGTGGCCGCCATCCCTGCGTGTCCCATCACACCCATGATTGAAGCTGACGGTTCGTCAGATTGGAAGGGTGGTGCGGGAGCAGTCCGCCCCGGGCTGCTTCTCCATAGCCCGGTTCGGTTCCCAACTCCCCTGTGATCAACGAGACATGGCCTTCCGGCGTGCGCGCGGGAGTGCCTGTGTACAGTCGTCGCCAACGACAGCGACGTCGGGGGCTGGGGTGGGCATGGGGAGCGGTTTTCGCAACCGGGCCGAGCGGATCGCACTGGGTGCGATGGCAGTGGCGGGCATCGCGGTCCTGCTCGCCGACGTCCTCGGGTGGCTCGACAAGATGGCCCCCGGGGGCACGCTCCCGAAGATCACGCTGCTCATCCTGAGCACGGTCACGCTCTTCCTCCTCATGGAGTTCGATCGCCTGAAGGTGCTCGACACCATGAACGCGCAGATCTCCAGACTCGACATCGACGGCATCGAGGGCCAGCTCCGGCGCGAGCGCTACGACGGCGTGGCGAGGGTGCACCCGACCTTCCCCGAGGCGGCCTTCCTCGAGCTGCTGAAGAACGCTCGGCGGGAGGTGTCCATCCTGCAGACCTGGATACCCAACCTCGAGCAGTTGAAGAGCGAGTTGACGAGGGCCGTCGCCGAACGGCGGACAGAGGTGCGCATCCTGTTGCTGCACCCTTCGTCACTGGTGGCGGACCTGCGCGACCGGGCGTTACAGGTCGGGGAGCCCGGCCGGGGGGTGGACGTGAGGGGAAGCCTGCAGATCCTCAAATCCGTCTACGACGAGGTTCCGCCGCAGCTGCGGCACATGCTCCAGGTGCGGGTGTACAACTCCCTGCCGTCGATCGCCGTGTACAAGGCCGACGAGCGCTACCTGGTCAGCTCGTTCCTGCACGGCCGGCTCGCCATCCAGTCGACCCAGCTCGAGATCGACGGGTGCGAGACGGCGATGGGCCGGGAAGTCCAGGGTGAGCTGGACAAGTTGTGGGGCATCGGCCGCGACGTCGATCTCCGTGACTGGCAAAGATCAATCGACACCATGAATTAGAGGTAACGGCCGTGGAAGAACTGGACCGGTTCGAGGACGAACTGATCGAGCGGTACGCGCAGCACCCGGTACTGGCGAACATCGCGCAGCTCTCGGACGAGGACTTCACCGCGATCCTCCTCCAGCGGCGCTTCCTTTCGCTCGCGTTCACCCCGGCCTACGACCTGGCGATCGATCTCCTGCGCGACGAGGAGGGGCTGCGGATCGCCCGGGTCATCCTGCGCGAGGAGTATCCGGACAGCCACGGGATGCGGTCCCACCGCGAGGACATGACGGCGGACATGTACCGGCTCGGCGTCTCCAGGGAGGCCCTCGTCCACACCAGGCCGACCCCGGCGACCAAGCGGGCCATCGACGCCACCTTCGACCTGATCGCCGACGCCGGTACCCACGACGACGCCGACCTGCGCGTGCTGACGATCCTGCGCTTCTGGGGCGAGATCCTGGTCTCCGTGGAGTACGGGCGGTTGTGGGAGCGCATGGAACCCGTGCTCACGCAGGACGGGTCGCGTTTCTACTACCCGCACCACTCCCACGACGCCAAGGGGACCTCGCTCGCGACCGCGAACCTCCTGGCCACGAGCCACTCCGACCGCCTGGCCACCCGGGTGTGGGCGTTCCTCGGCAGCGGGGGCGAGGGGGCGGCCGGCTCCTTCAGGGAAGTGGAGCGGCGCTCCCTCCAGATCAAGGTGGGGTTCTACGACCAGTTCCTGCCGGCGCTGGAACGCGTGGGGATCTGAAGCCGCGGTCGGCCCCTTTGCTCCGCACGGGTGAAACCCCGGCCCGCCAGGGGACCGTACGCCCGCCGGCACTCGGGGGGTCGGCATCGTGGCCGGCGGACTCGTACCGCCGGACCCGTAGGAGGCATTTCATGCTCGGCACCGACTTCCGTACCGGATCACCCAACTGGCTCGACCTCGGAAGCCCCGACACCGACGCGGCCGCCGCCTTCTACGGTGCCGTCTTCGGCTGGAACTTCGTCTCCGCCGGGCCCGAGGCGGGCGGGTACGGCTTCTTCCACGTGAACGGGAAGACCGTCGCCGCCCTGGGCCCGCTCACCGAGGAGGGGGCGACGTCCGCCTGGATGACCCACTTCCAGAGCACCGACATCCGGGCCACCGCCGAGGCCGTCAAGGCCGGGGGCGGGACGGTGCGGATGGAGCCCATGGACGTCATGGGCGAGGGCTGGCTGGCCCAGTTCACCGACCCGCAGGGTGCTGAGTTCGCGAGCTGGCAGCCGGGCAAGACCGGCGGGCTGGGGCTGGCCTCCGCCGAGAACACCCTGGTGTGGGTGGAACTGCACGTCCCGGACCCCGTCGCGGCCATCTCCTTCTACCACGGGCTGTTCGGGTGGCGGCACGAGGAGATGGAGGCGCCCGGCATGACGTACCGGGTGCTGAGCCTCGCCGAGGGCGACAAGCAGCTCACTTCGTTCGGCGGGGTCGCACCCCAGGGCGAGGGAGCGGGCGGCGGGTCGGCCATGATCCCGCGCTGGGTGCCGTACTTCAACGTGGCCGACGTGGACGCCACCGTCTCCACGATCGAGGGCAACGGCGGTGCGGTGATGATGCCGGCGGCGGACGTGCCGGGAGTCGGCCGGATCGCGTGGGCCTCC
The DNA here is from genome assembly GCF_045208355.1 of Streptomyces sp. NBC_01546. NCBI lineage: Bacteria > Bacillati > Actinomycetota > Actinomycetes > Kitasatosporales > Streptomycetaceae > Streptomyces > Streptomyces sp. NBC_01546. The sequence goes on along the minus strand of NZ_CP109379.1, from coordinate 3,711,369 downwards.
GACCCGGCGGGCGCGGTGTTCGCCCTGCTGAAGCCCGACCCCCGGATGTAGCGTTCAGCGGCCGAGGTACTTGGGCGTGCGGCGCTCCACGAAGCTCGCCACGCCCTCGTTCGCGTCGGCCGTGCCCATGTTGATCTCCTGTGCGGTGGCCTCGGCGGCCAGCGCGGCCGCCCGGTCGCTGTCCAGGGACGCGTTGACCAGCTGCTTCGCCAGGGCGAGGGCCCGGGTGGGGCCCTGCGCGAGGCGCTCCGCCCACTCCCGGGCGGCGGCCTCCAGCTCCCCGCCCGGGACGACCTTGTTGACCAGGCCGAGGCGCTCGGCCCCGGCCGCGGGGACGGCGTCGCCGAAGAAGATCAGCTCCTTGGCCTTCTGCGGGCCGATCAGGCGGGGGAGCAGGTACGCGCCCCCGCCGTCGGGGACCAGGCCGCGGCGGACGAACACCTCGATGAAACGGGCCTCTTCGGCGGCGATGACCAGGTCGCAGGCGAGGGCGAGGTGGGCGCCGATGCCGGCGGCCGTGCCGTTGACGGCGGCGATGACCGGTTTCTCGCAGTCGAGGACCGCGGTGATCAGGCGCTGCGCGCCGAGGCGGATCATGCGGGCCACGTCACCGGCGACGCGTTCGGCGCCGGCCGGTGCGCCGCGCAGGTCGGCGCCCGCGCAGAAGCCCTTGCCGGTGGCGGTGACGACGACGGCCCGGACGCCGGGGTCGGCGGAGGCGTCGGCGAGCAGCGCGATGACGCGTTCGCGCTGGTCCCAGGTGACGGCGTTCATGGCCTCGGGCCGGTTGAGGGTGATCCAGGAGACGCCGTTGTCGATGCGGTGGAGGACTTCGTCCTCGGGGGTGCGGGTCATGGGTGAACTCCCGTTCATGGTGGGGACCCCTAGGTCGTGTCGTCAAAGTCCCGTCTGGCTGGCGGGGCCTGGCACGCACGCTCGCCGCGTTGTCGTCGGTCACCGACGCTCCGCGTCGATTCCCTCCTCCGCCTTGCGATCGCACGCACCAGGCCCCGCCAGCCCCGCCCTTCGGGCGGCCGACGCTACTTTGACGACACTCCCTAGCGGCAGATGGCGAGGGCGTCCAGGGCGACCGCCCCCTGGCCGCGGGGGAGGACCATCAGCGGGTTGATGTCCAGCTCGGAGAGCTCGTCACCCAGCTCCAGCGCCATCCGCTGGATCCGCAGGATGACCTCCACCAGGGCGTCGACATCGGCCGGGGGTGCTCCCCGTACGCCCTCCAGCAGCGCGTGCCCGCGCAGTTCGGTGAGCATCGCGCGGGCCTGGTTCTCCCCGAAGGGCGGCACGCGGACCGCCGCGTCGTGCAGGACCTCCACCAGGACCCCGCCCAGCCCCACCGTGACGGTGGGCCCGAAGAGGTCGTCCTGGGTGACGCCGACGACCATTTCCACACCGCGTTCGACCATCTGGCAGACCAGGATGCCGTCCAGCGGGACGTTCTCGTAGCGGGCTATGTCGGTGAGCTCGCGGTAGGCGTCGCGGATCTGGCTCGCGGAGGTCAGGCCGATCTTGACCAGGCCCAGTTCCGTCTTGTGGCCCAGCTGGGGGCCCGAGGCCTTCATGACCACGGGGTAGCCGACCAGGCCGGCCGCGCGGACGGCGGCCGCCGCGCTCGTTACGAGCTGCTCGCGCGGCACCCGGATCCCGTACGCCCGCAGCAGCTGCTTCGCCGCGTGCTCGCTGAGCTGCTGCCCGGGCCGCATCAGGGCCTGCGCCTTGCGGTACGAGGGTGAGGGCGTGCGGGGGGCCTCGTCGAAGGGGGAGCGATAGCCGGTGGTGAACCGGTGGTGGCCGAGGTAGGCGCGGACGGCGGTGATGCAGTTGCCGAAGGTGCGGAAGGTGGCCACGCGGGAGGAGCCGAGCAGGGTGCTGCGGTAGGCCTCCTCGGTGCCGACCGGGGAGCCCCAGATCACGCAGATCAGCTTGTCCGAGGCCTCCGCCGCGTCCACCAGGTCCTGGGCGAGCTTGTCGCTCATGGGCGGGAAGGGCCCGGTGATCGGGCAGATCAGCACGCCCACCGAGGGGTCGGCGAGGATCGCGTCGATGATCTTGCGGCCGCGCCAGTCGCCGACCGGGTGGCCGCCGTTGTCGACGGGGTTGGCGACGTTCAGGTACTCCGGGATCCACTGGTGGAGCTCGTCCTGTTTGGCCCGGGAGAGGGTCGGGAGGCTGAGTCCGGCCTCCGTCGCCAGGTCGGAGAAGTGGGCGCCGGTGCCGCCGGAGATGGAGTAGACGACGACCCCCTCGGCTTGGGGCCTGCGGGCCCGGGCGAGCAGGGCGGCGGTGTCCTGGAGCTCGTCCAGGCCGTCGACGCGGATGACGCCGAACTGGCGCATGGCGGCGTCCACGACGGTGTCCGCGCCGGTCAGCTTCCCGGTGTGGGAGGCGGCCATCCGGGCGCCGGTCTCGGTGCGGCCGACCTTGACGGCGACGACCGGGACCCCGTTGCGCGCGGCCCGGTCGGCGGCGAGCAGGAAGGACCGGCCGTCCTTGAGCCCTTCCACGTAGCAGGCGATCGCCCCGACCTCGGGCTGCTCGGCGAAGTAGGAGATGAAGTCGGAGGTCTCCAGGTCCGCCTCGTTGCCGGTCGGCGCCCAGTGGGAGAGGCGGATGCCCAGCTCCTGGAGGGTGTAGACGGGCCGTCCCTGGTGGCCGGACTGGGTGATCAGCGCGATGGCCGGTCCGGTGAGGTCGCCGCGGAACCTCTCGAAGGCGTTGAGGTTCGTGTTGGGGCCCAGCAGGCGCAGCCCCGAGCGGCCGACGGCGGCCGTGAGGCGGGCCTGGGCGGCGGCGCCCGCGTCCCCGGTCTCGGCGAAGCCGGAGGCGAAGGCGACGGCGAACTTCACCTTGGTCTCGGCCAGTTCCTCGATGACGGGGAGCGGATCGGCGACGAGGAGGACGGCGAGGTCCACCTGCTCGGGCAGCGCCGCGACCGAGGGCGCGCACGGCAGGCCGAAGACGCTCTCGCGGGTCGGGTGCACGGGATGGATGCGTGCGCCGACGCGCTGCGCCCAGGCCATGAGCTGGCGGGTGATGCCGGCGTTCGGTCTGCCCTCGGCATCGGAGGCGCCGATGACGGCGACCGACTCGGGCCGGAAGAACCGGTCCAGGTCGGGGACGTCGGAGTGCAGGGGCCGTCCGCTGACGTCCATGGCGACCGCGTCCTCGGCGGACGGCGCCGCCGAGGAGTGGACGGCCGTTCTGGGGGACTCCCCGCAGGCCTCGACACGTGCGCGGAAGTCGGTGGTGAGGGTGCCGTGAGTAGATCCAAGCATCGTTCCGCCCGCTCCTGCTCGATGAACCTCGATGGAACTCAATAACTGACGTGTAGTCAGATTACTGAACTGACGTGCCGTCAGGAACAGGGCTGCGCAGGAAAGGTGGTGGAGGTGGTGTGTGGAACGGTGTCAGATCCGCTCGGCGGCGGTCCAGAGTGCCGTTCCGGCCGGACTCAGGCCGGGGTGCGCAGGTGGCGGGCGACAGCCTTGGCGATCTTCTCGGCGTCCCGGGCCATCTCCCGGAACATCCCGCTGATGGGGTTGGAGAAGCCGGTGAAGTACAGGCCGGGGGCGTGCGCGGGGGTGTGGGCGCCGTGCGTACGGGGCCGCCCGCGCTCGTCGAGCACTCCGTCCAGCCCGCCCACCAGCCCCTCCAGGGCCCGGCGGTATCCGGTCGCCGCGACCACCGCGTCCGGGGTGATCCGCGAGCCGTCCGCGAGCACCACCTCCGCGCCGTCGAAGGCCTCCACGGCGGCCACCGGCTCCACCCGCCCGGCGCGGACCGCGTCGATCAGGCCGACGTCCTGGACCGGGATCGCCCCCTCCTCGACCCTGCTGTACAGGCCGGTGCCGGGCCGTGGGAGCCCGTACGCCGACAGGTCGGGTACCGAAACCCGGGCGACGAGCGCGCCCAGCCGGTCCACGAGGCGCACGGGCAGCCGGCGTACGAGGATCCCCGTGCGCTGGGCCGGCCAGCCGGCGGTGGAGCGGCGCACGATGTGCGGGGCGGTGCGCACGGCGAGCCGTACCCGGGCGGCGCCGCCCTCGACGAGATCGACGGCTATCTCGGCGCCGGTGTTGCCGACGCCGACGACCAGGACGTCCAGGCCGGCGTACGGCGTGGGGTTGCGGTAGTCGGCGGCGTGCGACAGCTGCCCGGTGTACGTGTCGCGGCCGGGCCAGTCGGGGAGCCTGGGCGTGTGGTTGAACCCGGTGGCGACCACCACGGCTGCGGCGGTGAGCACCCGGCCGCCGGTGGCGTGCAGCGTCCAGCCGCCGTTGCCGCCGTTCCCGTCGTTCCCGTCGTTCCCGTTGCTTTCGATGTGCGTCACCTCGACACCGGTGACGACCTCCAGCTCGTGGAACTCGGCGTACTTCTCCAGGTACCGCACCACGTCGTCGCGCGAGACCCACCGGCCGAAGCGGCGCGGCATGGCCAGGCCGGGGAGCGCCGAGAGCCGGCGCGTGGTGTGCAGGTGGAGGCGGTCGTAGTGCCGCCGCCAGGACGCGCCGACCTCGTCGGACTTCTCGACGACCACGGCGCGGACCCCGCGGGCGCGCAGCGCTGCGGCGGCGGCGAGCCCGCCGGGACCGCCGCCGATGACGTACACGGGGCGGGGCTGAGTGGTCATGTCGGGTACTGCGGGGACTCCTGGCATGAGGTGTGATCGTATCGCCACGCTGAGTTGATGGGTCTCGGTCAAGCGGGGAATCGATTGCGGATCGATCACGGGCGCACGGAACGCGACGGTGGCAGGCTGGAAGGGGACCGCTCGCCGGGGGGCCGGGAGAGGAGCCGGAGCCGATGTGGCAGCCCGACGGCTGGGACGTACGCGTCCGCCTGGGTGTCCTCACCCCGCACGCCGACGTCGGACCCGAGTCGGAGCTGCGCGCCATGGCCCCGGCCGATGTGGGCCTGCACGCCGCCCGGGTGCCGTTCGGCGCCATGGCGGCCGGCGGTGCGATGGACCCCACCATTCCACTGGCCCCCGTACGGGCCTTCGCCGGGCCGCCGTACGTGGACGACGCTGTCGAGCTGCTGGCCGCGGCCCCGGTGGCGGTGATCGCCTTCGCCTTCACCAGCTCGGCGTACGTCATCGGCGCGCGCGGCGAGGAGGCGATGCTCGCCCGTCTGGGGGAGCGCGCCCACGGTCTGCCTGTGGTCGCCACCTGCGCGGCGACGGTGGAGGCGCTGCGCGTGCTGGGGGTCACCCGGCTCTGCCTCGTCGATCCGCCGTGGTTCGACGCGGACCTGACCGGGCTGGGCCGCGCCTACTACCGGGACGCCGGATTCGAGGTCCCGTACGCCGCCCCGTGCGGCCTGCCCAGCGGCCAGGCGCTCATCCGGCCGGACGCGCTCCATGACTGGGTGGCCCCGCGGGTGCCCGACGAGGCCGAGGCGGTCGTGGTCGGCGGCAACGGCTTCCGCGCGGTCGGCGCGATCGAAGCCCTGGAGACCACCCTCGACCGACCCGTCCTCACGGCCAACCAGGTCCTCCTCTGGTCCGCCCTGCGCGCGGCCGGCGCCCCGACGGCCGGCATCACCCGCTACGGCAGGCTGTTCGTGAACCCGTAGCCGGCGGCGGCCTTGCGTGATCGCCCCGCATCCGCTGAACTGACGTTTCGTCAGATCGTGCGTGTCGATCGCGAGAGGGGTGGGGGCCGCCGATGCAGACCATCTGGCTCAGTGGGGCCGAATGGCTCGCCGTGCTCCGGATAGGCCTCGGCCTGTGGTGGCTGGAGAGCTGGCGGCACAAGGACAAGAAGGGCTGGTTCGAACGCGGCACCGGCATCGCCTGGGCCGCCGACGTCGCGGGCAAGCACCGCTGGACCTTCGTCAAGGGCGGCTTCGAGCTGGTCGTGAAGCCGCGCCCCAAGGTGATGGCGTACCTCGTCGTCTACGCCGAACTCGCCCTCGGACTGGGCCTGGTGCTCGGCTTCCTGACCCCCATCGCCCTGGTGGGCGGGCTGCTGCTGAACCTGCTCTACCTGGTGCTGATGATCCACGACTGGGCCGAGCAGGGCCAGAACGCGATGATGGCACTCATCTCGCTGGTCGCCCTCCTGGCCATGTCCTGGCAGACCTGGTCCCTCGACGCGGCGATCGGACTCTTCCTGTGAGCGGCGTACGGTACGACCTCCCGGAGGCGGACGAGTTCACCCGCCCCTACTGGGACGCGGCGGCCGAGGGCCGGCTCCTGCTGCGCCGCTGCGCGGACTGCGGACGGGCGCACCACTACCCGCGGGAGTTCTGCCCGTTCTGCTGGGCCGGCGAGGACCGGGTGACGTGGGAGACGGCGAGCGGTCGCGCGACCCTCTACACCTGGTCGGTGATCCACCGCAACGACCTCCCGCCGTTCGGCACGCGCGTGCCGTACACGGCGGCGGTGGTCGACCTGGCGGAGGGCCCGCGGATGATGACGGAGATCGTCGCCTGCGCCCCACCGGACCTCCGCATCGGAATGCCCCTGACGGTCACCTTCCGCGAGGCGGCGGACGGCATCAGCGTGGCGGTCTTCGAGCCGAGGTCAGCGAGGTGATCCCGGAGCGGCGCCCCGCACGGCCTCCGGTCGAGCGGTGAGCGAGCTGGTCACGGTATCGGCCATGGCACGGGCCATGCGCTGGTAGAAGCGCCACAGGAAGGGGTCGACGGGGCTGGGTGCGCCGAAGTAGCCCTGTGGCGTCACGCTGCGGGCGTGTTCGCCGCCCTTCCGCCACTCGGCCAGGTCCGCCGGCCCGAGGCCTGTCGGCCGGAGGCGGGCCATGGCGTCGTAATCGACGAGCTCGGGGAACCAGCGCATCATCAGCGCGCTCTCGATCTCTTCGGCATGGACGCCGAGTTCACCGGTCAGTTCCAGGCCCTCGAACAGCGGCTGCATGGCGAACGTGGCCAGAGCGGGTGTCTTCGCCGCCTCGCCCAGGCGGTCGGCGATGAAGTCGGGCTCGATGAGGACGACTCCCGTGCTGCCCTCCTCGTGTCGGCGGGTCACGACGTCGAGGAGCATCCGGTTGTGGGCGATGTCGCCCTGGTGGTTGATCACGAAGATGTGCTGGAACCCGTCTGTGGCGAGGGATTCCATGATGTCGAAGTGCAGTGCGGCCGCGGTCTCGGGGCGTGTGCGGAACGTCCCGGCGAAGGCACCGGAAACCTGATTCACGCCCCAGAAAACAGGTGGGGCGATCAGCGTCGGTACCTGGTGCCGGTCGAGCTCGTCCTTCACCATCCGGCACAGCTGGTAGGCGCCGTACGCGTCTGTGCCCAGCGGCAGATGGGGGCCGTGCTGCTCGATGACACCGGTGGGCAGCAGGACGCATGCGCCGGCGGCCGCGGCCGCCTCCACCTGCGGGTATGTAAGGTCGGCCATCGTTTCTGCGAAGACGGAGTATCCGCTGTGCATGTACTTCCCCCGTAAGCGATGTCATGACCGGCCTGACCGCCGATCATGATCATTTTCAGCGGCACGCGCAGCCGCTCACGAGCGGCACCTGCGCCGGAAATCACGCCGGTGCCTTGTAGGGAGATCACAAACGGCCTCCGCGAGCCACCTCTCCGGACGCCCCGCCCTAGGGCCAGAGCAGTTCGCGGACCCAGTCACCGGCCGGGGTGCGCCGGTAACGCAGCCGGACGTGCCTGCGTGCGGCATCGCCCTGGAAGAACTCGACCTCGTCCGGGTCCAGCACGTACCGCGTCCAGGTCGGGGTCGGGGCGTCCGGCTCGGCCCCGGCCCGCTCCCAGGCGGCAGCCGACACCCGTACGAGCTCCTCCCGGGAGCCGAGCACCTCGCTCTGGCGGCCCGTGAGCGCGGCGGCGAGCGCCCCGCGCGAGCGGACCGCCAGGTCCGCCCGGCTCTCCTGCGGCCCGCAGGCCCCGACCCGGCCCCGGATGCGCACCTGGCGTCCCACGGCGGGCCAGTAGAACCCGAGCGCGGCCGCCGCCTGCCCGGCCAGCTGCACACCCTTGGCGCTGGTGGCGTGCGAGGCGAAGTGCCAGCCGCGCTCGTCGGCGTCGTGCAGCATCAACGTCCGCACGTCGGGCCGCCCCTCGCCGTCCACGGTCGCCAGACTCATGGTGTGCGGCTCCACCTGCCCCGCCTCGGCGGCGTGCACGAACCACTCCCGGAACAGCGCCAACGGCTCGTCGGGCGCCTCCCCGGCATCGAATCCGGGCAGCGGGGTGTCCCACACCCGCAGGGAGTGCAGGGCCTCGCGGAACTCGTCGCTGCTGATCTCACGGCTCATGCCGCCCATGGAACACCACGCGCCCGCCCGCCGAAATGCGCATGAGCCGCACCACCACCCCGGGCCGAGGAGTAGCGTCGTTTTCACACCTGGTGAGGGCCTTGTCCTTGCCCCGGACCGATTGGCTACCGCGTCTATGACGACTCACCCTGCCTCCCCCACGGCCCCACTCGCCCCACCGCCCATGCGCACGCTCGGAGAGGTCCGCGCTGCCCTCGCGGCCGGTCTCGGGTTCCCCGGCGATCTGGCGGGCATGGAGGCCGAGCTCGCCGCGACTCTGGAGCGCGTCGACTACACCGACCTGAGCGAAGTGTCCGAGATCATCGCTGCCTACCGGGGTCACGTACTGACGCGCTGCGACCCGGGGTTCGAGGATGCCGTCGCCGAAGGGATCGCGCTGGTGCAGTCCCTGAAGGAGGAACAGGCCCGTTGAGCAATCAGGGGGAGCCGGTCGTCGTGGAAGTCACCCGCGCTGCCGCCAAGAGTGTCGCCGAGCTGGGGGCTGACGTCTCGACTGCGGTCGAGGAGTTGCAGACGGAGCTTTCGATGACACCGCGCCTGGGACGCCTGGTACAGGTCAGGCCGGGCGGCGTCCAGGTCTGGACGACTCGGATCGAGCAGCGCGGCCCGATGCCCGCGCTGTCCGTGACGTACGTGTTCGTGCCCGAGCCGCGGCCGTCGGCCGCCGCCATCGTCTCGGTCGTTCCGGACGACACCGGCGCCGACGACTGACGTCCGCCGCATGGCGAAGGCCCCTGCCGATCGAAGCGGCGGGGGCCTTCTGCCGGTCAGGGTATTCGAGCTCGCGTGGTGAGCGGCCCCGCCCGCCCCTCAGCCCCGTCCCAGGATCACCGTGCCCGACGAGCAGAACCAGCCGCCCGTGCCCGAGGCCAGGGCCACTTGTGGCAGGCGGCCGCCGGGTTTGGTGACCTGGCCCGCGCCCGCCTCCCCGCGTAGCTGGCGGATCGCTTCGACCAGGAGGAACAGGCCCCGCATGCCCGGGTGGCAGGCCGAGAGGCCGCCTCCGTCCGTGTTGACCGGCAGCTCGCCGTCCCTCAGCAGCCGGCCCTTCTCCACGAAGGCGCCGCCCTCGCCCTTCGCGCAGAAGCCGAGGTCCTCCAGGGTCACCAGGGTCATGTACGTGAAGGCGTCGTAGATCTCGGCCAGGTCCACGTCCGCCGGGGTCAGGCCCGCCCGCTCGAAGGCGAGGCGGCCCGAGACCGCCGCCGGGGACACCGTGAAGTCCTCCCACTCCGACATGGTGGTGTGCGACACCGAGGTGCCCGTGCCCAGGATCCAGACGGGGGCCTTCGCCGTGTCCGGCACGTAGTCCTCCGCCGCCAGCAGCACCGCGCAGCCGCCGTCCGAGCGGATGCAGCAGTGCAGCTTCGTGAAGGGGTCCGCGATCATCTCGCCCGACAGGACGTCGTCCACCGTGATCGGGTCGCGGAACATCGCGTCCGGGTTCGTCGCCGCGTTCGCCCGCGCCTGCACGGCCACCGCGGCGAGCTGCTCCAGGGTCGTCCCGTACTCGTGCATGTGGCGGCGGGCGGCCATCGCGTACTTGGAGATCAGCGTGTGCCCGTACGGGACCTCGAACTGCAGCGGCCCCCGCGCCCCGAAGGACAGGTTCGAGGTGCGCCGCCGGGCCTTGATGTCCGCGCGGGCCGTGGATCCGTAGACCAGCAACACGGCGTTGGCGTGCCCGGCCGCGATCGCGTCCGCCGCGTGGGCCGCCATGACCTCCCAGGTCGAGCCGCCCACCGAGGTGGAGTCGACCCAGGTGGGGCGCAGGCCCAGGTACTCGGCCACCTCGACCGGCGCGAGCGTGCCGAGGCCGGCCGAGGCGAAGCCGTCGATGACGGAGCGGTCGAGGCCCGAGTCGGCCAGGGCGCGCCGGGCGGCTTGCGCGTGCAGCGCGTACGGGGTGGGGCCGTCGACCCGGCCGCAGTCGGAGAGCGCGACGCCGACCACCGCGACCCTGCGGCGGGGGTGTGAGGAGACGGGTCCGGGTGTGAGTCCAGGCATGGAAGGACGGTACAACTGACGCTGCGTCAGTTTCTAGCCCCACGCGCCCGCCCCCTGTGCATCTGCCGCCGCCCGCCCTAACATGACGCCCCGTCAGATATCCTCCCGGCCACCGCTGGGAGGTGCCCCCAGGAGGAGCCATACGATGGATGCCGCCTTCACCGCGGAGCAGGACGAGATTCGCCGTACCCTGCGCGAGATCCTGGGCAAACGCTGCGGTCCCGACGAGGTCAAGGCCGCCGTCCGTACCGCCGCCGGATACGACCGCGAGCTGTGGCAGCAGCTCTCCCAGCGGATCGGGCTGCCCGGCCTCGCCGTCGCCGAGGAGTACGGCGGCGTCGGCTGCACCTCCGCCGACCTGGCGCTGGCCTGCGAGGAGACCGGGCGGGCGCTGCTGCCCTCGCCGCTGCTCGCCACCGCCGCGCTGTGCGTGCCGCTGATCACCGCCCTCGGCACCGCCGCCCAGCGCTCCGCGCTGCTCCCGCCGCTGGCCGCCGGCGGGCTGACGGCCGCCCTCGCCGTCCCCGGCCCGGCGCTGGCCACCGCCCTCGCGCTGACCGGCGACAACGCCGCCGGCCCGTGGTCCGGCGGCGGCCGCGCGGGCGGGGTCCAGGCCCGCGCCGGAGCGGAGGGCGGCTGGCGGCTGTACGGGGAGGCCGCCCAGGTGCTCGACGGGCACAGCGCCTCGCTGCTGCTGGTCGCCGCGCACACCGGCGGCTTCGCCCGCAGCCGTACGCTCCTCTTCCTCGTGAGGGAGGACGCGCCCGGCCTCGTACGGTCACGGCAGACCACCCTGGACGAGACGCGGCCCCAGGCCCGGATCCAACTAAGGGACGTGCCCGCGGAGTTGCTGGGCGGTGACGAGGCCGGCGAAAAGCCTGGCGTACTCGAAGCCCTCGCCGCCACCGGCCGCACCGCATCCGCCGTGCTCGCCGCCGAGGCGGTCGGCGCGGCCGGGCAGGCGCTCGCCCGCACCGTGGAGTACGTGTGCGGGCGCGAGCAGTTCGGCCGGGCGATCGGCTCCTTCCAGGCGGTCAAGCACCGCCTCGCCGACCTGTACGTACAGGTGGAGGCGGCCCGCTCGGCGGCCTACTACGCCGCCTGGGACCCGCGGCAGGGCGCCCTCGCCCTCGCCCAGGCCCTGGAGGCCCTGCGGATGACCGCGGGCGAGGCGATCCAGCTGCACGGCGGCATCGGCTTCACCTGGGAGCACGACGCGCACCTCTACTTCAAGCGGGCGGCGGCCGACGAGCTGCTGTTCGGCCCGGTCCACCGGCTGCGGGCGTACGCCGCGGACCGCGCGGGCCTGTTCACCCCGTCCGCCACACCCGAGAAGGTGGCCGTCTGATGGCTCGCGTGGCCCCCGGCGTCAAGCTGATGCAGAAGGTCTCCTCGACCATGCTGTTCGCCAAGATCGCACCGCACTTCATCCCCGCCATGGACAGGGCGGTGCACAAACTGACCCGCGGCAAGGTCATGCTCAGCGCCCAGATGCTGCCGGGCGTGATCCTCACCGCCAAGGGCGCCAAGACCGGCGAACCGCGCACCACCCCGCTCGCCTGCATGCCGGAGGACGGCGGGGCGAGCTGGCTGCTGATCGGTTCCAACTTCGGCCGGCCCGGGCACCCGGCATGGACCGGGAACCTGCTCAAGCACCCGGACGCGTCCGTGAGTTGGAAAGGCAAGGACATCGCCGTGCGGGCCCGGCTGCTGGCGGGGGAGGAGCGTGCGGCGGCGTGGCAGGCGGTGCTGAGGTTCTGGCCGCCGTACGCGGCGTACCAGGCGCGCATCGAGCGCGAGATCCGGCTGTTCCGCCTGGAGCGTCGCTGATCACAGGCGTGTGGAAGCGGTTTCGGTAGCTGTAGCTGTAGCTGTAGCTGTAGCTGTAGCTGTAGCTGTAGCTGTAGCTGTAGCGGTGGCGGTGCCGGGCGGCGGACCCTCTCCAGGGCCCGCCGTCACTTGGTCGGCTTCTTGCCCGTGATGCCGAGGTGGACGAGCAGCGCCAGATTCGGCTTCAGCTCGGCCTGCTTGACGCCCCAGGTCTGGAACCCCTTCTGGTGCGAGGCGACCGCGGCCAGCATCGCGACCAGCGAACCGGCCATCGCCGCGGGGCTGACGTCCTTGTCGACCTTGCCCTTGGCCTGGAGATCCTTCATCGACTCCGTGAGGGAGTTGGTGACCGAGTTCAGGATCTTCATGCGGATCTTGTAGAACCGCTTGTCGCCCTCGGCCGCGCCGAGGTCGACGACCCGCAGGATCGCGTCGTTGCGCCGCCAGAAGTCCAGGAAGCCTTCGACGAGTTCCTCGGCGGCGGTCCAGCCGGACTTGCCGACCCAGGTGCGGCCCTCGACGAGCTGCGTCAACTGCGCGCCCTCGGTGGCCATTTCCTCGGCGATCTCCAGGACGGCGCCTTCGACGTCCGGGAAGTACTGGTAGAAGGTCGCGGGGGAGGTGCCGGCCTTGCGCGCGACGTCGATCACCTTGACGTCGCGGTACGGCGAGGAGCTGAGCATCTCGCTGAGGCAGTCGAGCAGCTTCTGCCGCGTCGCCTGGCCGCGCCGGCCGGCGACACGCCCGTCGACGGTGCGTACTTGTCCTGTCATGCCGTCAGCTTACCGAGGGGTGATCGGCGCGCTATTCGGCCGCCTGCAAATGGGGTTACGGGGTCCCTGGCCTGGGCGGAAGCGGGTCCTGCTCCGCGGCGGGAGCGGAATCCGGCCGAATCCCGGCCCCGGAACCACCGGGATGTGCCGTCCGGGCGTGCCGCCCGCTTCCTCAGTGTTTCCCCCGAATAGTCTTATCAACAGGCTGTGGACAAGTTTTCGGGCGGACCATGGCTGGGAGAGGTGGGAGACGTGGGCGAGGTGGGACGGTACACATCCCCGCACAACGGAAGGAACCGGGCTCATGGCCGCATTCGCGGAAGGCGCACCCTGCTGGGTGGACGCCTCGCTTCCGGACGTCGAGGCGGGCAAGCGCTTCTACGGTGAGCTCTTCGGGTGGACCTTCGCGGACAGTGCGGGCGCCGAGTACGGCCACTACACCCAGGCCTACAGCCGCGGCCGCAACGTCGCCGCCCTCGCCCCCAAGCCCGACGGCCGGATGCCCACCGTATGGGGGATCTACCTCTACACCACCGACGCCTACGCCTGCGCCCAGCGCATCCGCGCCGCCGGCGGCCAGATGGTCATGGACCCGATGCCGGTCGGCCCGTACGGGACCGCCGCGATGGCCGCCGACCCCGGCGGAGCCGTCTTCGGCCTCTGGCAGCCCGGCACCCACCACGGCTTCGAGGCCCAGATGGAGCCTTACACGTACTGCTGGACCGAGGTCTACACCCGGGCCCGCGACGCCGTGGACGTCTTCTACGCCAAGGTCTTCGGCTACGTCCCGCAGGACCAGGACGACGCGGGCGTCGAGTACCGCGTCTGGTCCCCGCCGGGCAGCGCGCCCGGCACCGACACCGCCGTCATGGGCCGCAGTCTGATCACCGACGCCTTCCCGGAGATCATGCCCGCGCACTTCCTCGCCTACTTCGCCGTGCCGGACTGCGACCAGTCCGTCGCCATGGTGCAGCGGCTCGGCGGCCGGGTCACCGCGGATCCCTTCGACACCCCGTACGGAAGGATCGCGGTCGTCGCCGACAATCAGGGGGCGGTCTTCGGGCTGCTGTCGGAGCCCCGGACCAAGCCGGAGGCCTGAGGATCCACGACGGATCCAAGACCCCGCCGCGGCCCTCCGCCGTGCCGGGGCCGGACCGGGCGCGGGCCTGACAGAATCGGGGTTGCACGACCCGGGCCGCGCCCGGGGGTGAGACGCTGCACGGGACGGCACGGGGCAGGACCAGGGCCCCGTACCCGCGCGCGTGCAGCCGGCGTGCTGTTCGTAGGAGCGGGCCCGGCGAGGGCCCGTACGGGGAGGTGTGGAGGCGAGTGGTGGAGCAGCTGACGCAGCACGACCCGAGACGGATCGGCCCCTTCGAGGTGCTGGGACGGCTCGGCGCCGGCGGCATGGGGCTGGTCTATCTCGCGCGGTCCGCGTCCGGACGGCGGGTCGCGATCAAGACGGTGCGCACCGAGCTCGCCGAGGACCAGCTGTTCCGGGTCCGCTTCACCCGCGAGGTGGAGGCGGCGCGTGCCGTGTCCGGCTTCTACACCGCGGCCGTGGTCGACGCGGATCCGCGCGCCGCCGTGCCGTGGCTGGCCACCGCCTACGTGCCGGCGCCCTCCCTGGAGGAGATCGTCAACGAGTGCGGGCCCATGCCCGCCCAGGCCGTACGGTGGCTCGCGGCCGGCATCGCCGAGGCGCTGCAGTCCATCCACGGCGCCGGCCTGGTCCACCGCGACCTGAAGCCCTCCAACGTCCTCGTCGTCGAGGACGGACCGCGGGTGATCGACTTCGGCATCGCGAGCGGGGTCTCCAACACCCGCCTGACCATGACGAACGTCGCCGTCGGCACCCCCGCCTACATGTCGCCCGAGCAGGCCAAGGACTCGCGCAGCGTCAAGGGCGCCAGCGACGTCTTCTCGCTCGGCTCCACGCTCGTCTTCGCCGCGACCGGCCATCCGCCGTACCACGGGGCCAACCCCGTGGAGACGGTCTTCATGCTGCTGCGCGAGGGTCCCAACCTGGAGGGCCTGCCCGCCGAGCTGCGGCCGCTCATCGAGTCCTGCATGCAGATGGACGCCACCTTGCGGCCGACCCCGGCCGACCTCCAGGCGCAGCTCGCCCCGCACCTCTTCGAGGGCGACGACGAGAGCGGGACCGCCTCGGCGTGGCTGCCCGGGCGGGCCGTCGCGATGATCGAGGCCCGGCGGGCGGGCAACCGTACGCCTCCCGCCGCCGTGCCGGTGCCCGCGCCCGGCCCCGGCCGGGACGGCGGAGCCGGATCCAGGGGCCGATCTCCGGCCCCGCCACGCACCGCCGCCAGCGCGGCGCCGAGTCGTGGGTGGACCCGCGCACCGGACAGGCCGTTCCGCAGCGCCCGCACCACCCGCCGATGTCCCCGGCGCCCTCGGGCGAGCCCGTCCTGCTGGCCGGCTCCCCGGTGCCGATCGGGCCCGGCCCGCGCGCGAGCGCCTCGGCGCCCGCCGCGCACGCCGCCGCCGACTCGGCGACCGGCTGGATCCGCCCGCCGGGCGGCTCGGCGGCCGCCCCCGCGTCCGTGGCGTCCGTACCGGCCCCCGGCCCGGCCCCGGACAGCGGCCGCTGGCGACCGTGGCGCTTCCGCATGTCCAACGAGGTCTGGGGCACCCCCACCGTCGCCGGTGACCTGCTCTACGTCACCTCCTTCGAGGTGCACGCCCTGGACGTGGCCAGTGGCCGCCGCCAGTTCAAGACCCGCGACGTCGCCTGGTCCATGGCCGTCGCGGACGGCCGCATCCACGCCTCCGACGGCCCCTCCCTCTTCGCGCTCGACGCCTCCGACGGCTCCGAGCGGTGGCGGGTGTCCGCCGACGCCTGGGTGTATGCCCTGCGCGCGGACCGCGGCACGGTCGTCACCGCCACCCGCGGGGGCGGCGTACAGGGCTGGGAGGCGTCCAACGGCCAGAAGCTGTGGGAGCTGACCGGCGCGCAGACCGACTTCGAGACCCCGGAGGCGGCCCCCGTCCTCCACGACGGCACGGTGTACGTGTGGCAGGACGCCCGGCTGCGCGCGCTCGACGCCCGCAGCGGCCGAGAGTCCTGGTCCTACCCGGTCGGCGACGCGGGCTCCTGCGGGAACGTCCCCGTACGGGTCACCCCGGCCCCCGACGGCAACGTCTACGTCGCGGCCGGCACCCGCGTGCTGTCCGTGGACCGGGCCTCGGGCCGGGTCCGCTGGCACTTCGAGGCCCCTGCGGTCTTCCTGGCGCCCCCGGCCTTCGCGCCGGGCGCCGCGGTCACCGGCGGCGGGGTCTACCTCGCCGACTACCTGGGCACCGTCTACGCCCTGGACGCGGCCACCGGCCAGGACCGCTGGCGGATCGCGACCGAGGGGCGCACGTCCGCGGACCCGGTGCTGGTCGCGAACGGCAACGTCCACCTGGGCGCGGGCAGCGCGCTGTACACGCTCGACGCGGTCACCGGCACCCCGAAGTGGCGGTTCGCGGCGGGCGGCGAGATCACCGGCCTCCCGGCGGTCGCCGACGGCCGGGTGCACTTCGGCTCGGCCGACCACTGCCTGTACACGCTGGACGCGGCCGGCGGCCAGCTGCGCTGGAAGCTGGCTACAGGCGGCGAGATCACCGGCGCCCCGGTGGCGGAGGCGGGCGTGGTCTACGCGTGCAGCAAGGACCGCTGCGTATACGCCCTGGACGCGGCGAAGGGCACCGGCACCCGTACGAGTGGCTGAGGCGACTCGGCCCCCTCCCGCTAGCGGAACGCACCGGGAGTGACAGGATGGACCCCATGAGCAACGTCTACTTCGACATCAACATCAACGACAAGCCCGCGGGCCGCATCGTCTTCGAGCTGTTCGACAAGGTCGTCCCGAACACCGCGAAGAACTTCCGCGAGCTGGCCACCGGCCAGAACGGCTACGGCTACGCGGGCTCCGGCTTCCACCGCATCATCCCGCAGTTCATGCTGCAGGGCGGTGACTTCACCAACCACAACGGCACCGGTGGCAAGAGCATCTACGGCGAGAAGTTCGCCGACGAGAACTTCGAGCTGAAGCACGACCGCCCGTACCTGCTGTCGATGGCGAACGCCGGCCGCAACACCAACGGCTCGCAGTTCTTCATCACCACCGTCGTCACCTCCTGGCTCGACGGCAAGCACGTCGTCTTCGGCGAGGTCGTCGAGGGCAAGGAGCTGGTCGACCAGATCGAGGGCCTGGGCTCCCAGTCCGGCGCCCCCAAGGCCAAGGTCGAGATCGCGGCCTCGGGCGTCGTCGACGCCGCCTGATCACCACCCCGCCTGTACGGCCGGTCGGCCCCGCCCCCTCCCGGGGGCCGGGGCCGCCGCCGTTTCAGGCCTGTGCCGAACCGGTGCCTGGTAGCGTGACCCGCCGTCTGTCCAACGGGGAGGGGTCGGGTCATGGTGGCTGGGCGTCACATCAGATTGACCGCGGTGCTGGTGACCGTGGTGTTCGCACTGACCGGGTTCTCGTCCAGTGGCGGGAGCAGCGGGAGCAGCAGCGGAAAGAGCAAGAGCAAGAGCAGCAGCGGAGGCGGCTGCTCCAGCTCCAAGAGCAAGAACAAGAAGAAGAGCCACAGCAGCGGCAACAGCGGCAGCAGCGCCACTCCGTCGCCGAGCAAGACCTCCCCGCCCGCGCACGCCGTCGTCGTCACCTGCGCGGGCCCCGGCAAGAAGGAGGCCGTCCTCAAGGTCACCTCCGACGTGTCGGCGGAGCGCACCGTGGACGTGCCGCTGACCTTCCAGGGTGCGAACGGCGCCGTCGACCGCAACTCCGTCCGGATCACCCTCAAGGGCAAGGAGACGCGGACCGTCACGGTGTCGATGGTGCAGGTCGACAAGGCCGCCGAGGTGCAGAACTGCGTGGTCGGCCGGATCGACTAGGAGCCGGGACGGGCGTCAGCGGATCCTGGGCTCCGGCTGCTCTCGGCGGCCGGCGAACAGCTCCGCCTGCCGCTCCGGGGCCAGGTTGCCGAGCGCGATCAGCGCCGGTGCCTGGGCCAGCGCCTGCTGGAGCGCGGCCTGCTTCGCGGACCACAGGGCCCGTACGGTGCCCTGCACGGCCTCCGTCGGGAAGCCGGCCAGGGTCCCGGCCGCGCGCAGGGCCGCCTCGAGCAGCTCCCCGGGCCCGGCCAGCTCGGACACCAGGCCGATCTCGTACGCCCGCCGCGCGGAGAGCCGTTCCGCCGTGCCCATCAGCGACATCCGGGCGGCCTCCCCGAACGGCATCCGCTGCGCCATGTAGACGGCCTCGTAGGCGCTGACCATCCCGTAGGCGGTGTGCGGGTCGAAGTAGGTGGCGGTCGACGAGGAGACGATGAACTCGGCCTCGCCCAGCAGGTAGAAGGCCCCGCCGCACGCCATGCCGTTGACGGCGGCGATCACCGGCTTCCACAGGTCGTTCGCCTTCGGGCCGATGGAGACCAGCGGATCGTCGGCCGAGTACGGGGAGCCCGGCTGCGGCACCTCCACCCCCCGGTCGATGCCCGTGCAGAAGGCGGCCGTCCCGGCGCCCGTCAGCACCACCGCCCGCACCTCGTCCTCGAACCGGAAGTCCCGCCACACGGCGGCCAGTTCGGCCGCCGTCTCCAGGTCGATGGCGTTGTGCCTGCGCTCCCGGTCCAGGGTGACGACCGCGACCCCGGTCGCCTTGTCCCGCTCCACCCGCAGCGTCATGACTTCTCCAGTACCCAGCGCGGCACCGCGACCCCGCCCGTCTCGGTGAACACCACCTGCACCCGCGCCCCGATGCGCAGCCGGGCCGGGTCCATCGAGTTCAGCGGGGCGTCGGCCGAGGTCACCAGGTTTCCGGCGAGCCGGATGTGCGGGGCGTCGGCGAGCTCCACGAGGATCACGTTGTATGGGGCCTGCGCGGCGTACGCGGGCAGCAGCGGCGGATGCGGCTGGACGTAGGACCAGATGCGGCCGCGGCCGCTCATCAGGCGCCACTCGGAGTCGAAGGAGTGGCAGTGCGGGCAGCAGGGGCGCGGCGGGAAGCGGAGTCTGCCGCACGCCGTGCAGGCCTGGACGCGGAGTTCGCCCCGGGCGGCGTACTCCCAGAAGGGGGCGCCGTCCTCGTCGGGGACCGGGAGCAGGAGCGATTCTTCAGTGGCGGCGGTCATGATCAGCTCCTCAGCAGGATCGCGGACGTCGGGACACCCTCGCCCGCCGTCACCAGGCAGGTGGCTGCGTCCGGCACCTGGGCGGTGGAGATGCCGCGCAGCTGCTTGACGCCCTCGTTGATCAGGTTGAAGCCGTGCACGTAGGCCTCGCTGAGTCCGCCGCCCCCGGTGTTGATCGGGAGCCGGCCGCCCATCTCCAGCGCCCCGCCCTCGGTGAAGGCGGCGCCCTCGCCGCGCCCGCAGAAGCCGTAGCCCTCCAGGGAGAGCGGGATCAGCGGGGTGAAGGCGTCGTAGATCTGGGCGACGTCCACGTCCTGCGGCCCGAAGTCGGCCTGCTTCCACAGGTGCCGGGCGGCCGTCCAGGCCGGTCCCGACAGGGGGTCGTCGTTCCAGTAGTTGACCATGCCGTGGTGCTGGGCGGGCAGGCCCTGGGCGACGGAGTGCACGTAGACGGGCTTCTGGCGGCAGTCCCGGGCCCGCTCGGCGGAGACGATCACGCAGGCCAGCGCCCCGTCCGTCTCCAGGCAGTTGTCGAAGAGGCAGAGGGGGTCGCTGATCATGCGGGAGGTCATGTACATCTCGCGGGTCAGCGGGCGCTCGTACATCATCGCGGCCGGGTTCTCGTTGGCCCGGTTGCGGCAGGCCATCGCCACGTTGAAGAGGTGGTCGCGGGTTGCGCCGTACTCGTGCATGTAGCGGCGGGCCAGCATGCCGATCTCGTCGGCCGGGCGCAGCAGGCCGAAGGGGCGGGTCCACTGGCCGGGGGTGGGCAGCTGGACGGCGGTGTTCTTCCAGGGGCGGGGGCCGGAGCCGCGTTTGCGCGAGCGCCAGGCGACGCCGACGGTGGCCTGGCCGGTGGCGACGGCGGAGGCCAGGTGGCCGACGGTGGCGCAGGAACCGCCGCCGCCGTAGCCGATCTTGGAGAAGAAGGTGACGTCGCCGGCGCCGATGGCCTTGGCGACCTCGACCTCGTCGGTCTCCTCCATGGTGTAGGAGGAGAAGGCGTCGACCTCGGAAGGTTCTATGCCGGCGTCGGCGAGGGCTGCCAGAATGGCCCGACAGGCCAACTCCTTCTCGGACTGCGGCAGTTGCTTGGCAAAGGCGGTCTGGCCGATGCCGACTATCGCCGTCGCGTCCTTGAGCGTTGCCGCCATCGCCACCTCCGGGGGTGCACCAGTACTGACAGCCGCGAAGGCTACAGCTAATCTGACGGATAGTCAGCTACTGGGTTCGGGGGAGAGTGACACGCCATGGCCGAAGACAGGCGCGAAGACGGGCACGAGCACGGGCACGAGGACGTCCGGGGCGATCTGCGCTGGGGCAGCATCGCGGGACTGGTCAGGGACGCGGCGGCCCGGTACGCCGACCGCGAGGCCGTCGTCGACGGCCGCGTCCGCGTCGACTACGCGCAGCTCGGCGAACGCGTCGAACGCGCCGCGGCCGCCTGCATCGCCGCCGGGGTCGAACCGGGCGACCGGGTAGCCGTCTGGGCCCCCAACACCCTGGAGTGGATCGTCTCCGCGCTCGGCGCCGTCTCCGCGGGCGCGGTGCTCGTCCCCCTCAACACCCGTTTCAAGGGCACGGAAGCCGCGTACGTCCTCCGGCGCAGCCGGGCCCGGCTGCTCTTCGTCACCGGCACCTTCCTCGGGACCTCCTACGTCGCCTCCTTGCGCCGCGCCGCGGCCGAAGGCCCCGGCGAGGGGCCGCTGCCCGGGCTGCCGCACCTGGAGCAGGTCGTCGTCCTCGCCGAGGACGCCCCCGAGTCCTTCCGCACCTGGAAGGACTTCCTGACGGGCGGGGACTCCGTACCGGCCGACGCCGTCCGCGAGCGCGCCGGGGCGATCCCCGCCGACGCCCCCTCCGACATCATCTTCACCTCCGGCACCACCGGCAGCCCCAAGGGCGCCGTCATCACCCACGCCCAGTCCCTGCGCTGCTACGACGTGTGGAGCGAGCTCGCCGGACTGCGCGAGGGCGACCGCTACCTGATCGTGAACCCCTTCTTCCACACCTTCGGCTACAAGGCCGGGATCATCGCCTGCCTGATGCGCGGGGCCACGATGATCCCGCAGCCCGTCTTCAACGTGGACACCGTCCTCGCCAACATCGCCGCCGAGCGGATATCCGTACTCCCCGGGCCGCCCACCCTCCACCAGTCCCTCCTCGACCACCCCCAGCGCGACCACCACGACCTCTCCGCCCTGCGGCTGGTCGTCACCGGCGCGGCCGTCGTCCCGCTCCAGCTGGTCGAGCGGCTGCGCGGCGAACTGCGCATCGCCACCGTCCTGACCGCGTACGGACTCTCCGAGGCGAGCGGCATCGTCACCATGTGCCGCCGCGGCGACCCGGCGCCGATCATCGCCGAGACCTCCGGACGGGCCATCCCGGACACGGAGGTGACGATCAGGGACGCGGACGGGCAGGCACAGCCCGCCGGCCGGGTGGGCGAGATCGCGGTCCGCGGCCACCACGTCATGCGGGGGTACTTCGAGGACCCCGACGAGACGGCGAAGACGATCACCCCGGACGGCTGGCTGCTCACCGGCGACGTGGGGTTCATGGACGAGGACGGCAACCTGCGCATCACCGACCGGATCAAGGACATGTTCATCGTCGGCGGCTTCAACGCCTACCCCGCCGAGATAGAACAGCTCCTCGGCCTGCACCCGGACGTCGCCGACGTCGCGGTGGTCGGCATCCCGGACCCGCGGCTCGGCGAGGTCGGCAAGGCGTACGCGGTCCGGCGCCCCGGCTCCACCCTCACCGCCGACGACCTGATCGCCTGGTCCCGGCGGGAGATGGCCAACTACAAGGTGCCGCGCGCGGTGGAGTTCGTCGCCGAACTGCCGCGCAACGCGAGCGGCAAGGTCCTCAAGCGCGAACTGCGGGCCCGCTGAGCGGTGCAGCCGGCTCGGCCGGCGCGGCGGTCTTGCGGGCCAGGACCAGCCGCCAGCGCGGAGCACCGGACGCCGTCTGACGCCCGAAGTGCTCCAGCGGCACGGTCTCCACCGCGAAGCCGGCCGCCCGCAGATCGGCGCGGACCCCGCCCAGCGGGAAGGTCCGGTAGTACATGACGAAGGGCGGGCGCCACACCGCGTTGCGCACCCGCATCGCCGCGTCGAAGCCCGCCACCGCCCACCACAGCGGGTGGCTCGGCGGGATCGGCGCGCCGATCGGGAAGGCGAAGACCCCGCCCTCGCGCAGCGCCGCGTGGATCCCTGAGAAGAGGGCGGGCCGCTCGGCCGGGAGGAAGTGGCCGAAGGCGCCGAAGCTCACGGCCAGGTCGTAGGAGTCCCCGAGCGCGGACGGCAGGGCCCGCGCGTCGGCCCGTACGAAGTCCACGCGCTCGTCCGGATGCGCCCGCCGGGCCTCGGCCAGCATGCCCGCGCTCAGATCCACCCCGGTCACGCGCTCCCGGCAGAGCCGGCGCAGCATGCCGATCCCGGCGCCGGTGCCGCAGCAGACGTCCAGCCCGGCGCGGAAGGATCCCTCCCGCTGGGCGAGGGTCTCCTCGACGGCGTCGAGCACCCGGTCCGGGGTGCGGAAGGGCGTGTGGTCGAACTTCGGCGCGAGCAGGTCGTAGCCGCGCTCGACGGAGGAGAGGGCCTGCACGGCGAGTTCCCGGACGCTCGGCCCATGGCTGGTGAACACGTCTCCCAGCCTAGGGGGTGTCTTGTCGATCAGGCCGGGCTGATCGACAAGACACCCCCTGAGCCGAAAGCGGCCGGACGCGGGCATGCGGCGGCGGCCGCGGTGGCTCCCCCTCCGGGCCACCGCGACCGCCGTCCCCCCCGTGCTCCCCCGTGCTCCCCCGTACGATTCCCCCGTACGTTTTGCTGTTTTCCTACGGCCGAGGACCTGACGCGTGGTTGTCCAGCGTCTGGATCTCCTCGCCCGACGCGTGGTTGTCGAGCGGCTTGATCTCGATTCCCGAAGCGTGGTTGTCCAGAGTCTCGATCTCGACGCCCGAGGCGTGGTTGTCGAGCGGCTTGATGTCGCCGTCGTTCGGCAGGATGTTCTCGTTCGTCGTCATCGAATCTCCTGATGGATGGGTAGGGCCCGTTCGGCGATTCCCCCGCGGACCGCCGAACGGGTGGTCCTCCAACCGACCCGGTTGCCCCCCGACGCACCGGGTCGATGAACCAATAGTGTCGCGGGGCGATAAACGAACGATGAACGCCTCGTTCATCGGACGTCACCGCAGGTCACCAAAGGTCGCCACTGGCCACCACCGGCTCAGGCGGCGATCTCCGACGCCAGCAGGGCCTGGACCTCCGCCAGTTCGGGCGAACCGAGCTGCGCGAACACGGCCTCCGCGTCCCGCCAGCACGCCCGCGCCCGGTCCGTCTGCCCCAGCCGCCGCAGCGCCTTGCCCAGCACCGTCAGCACGGTCGCCCGCCGCCACTCGCCGCCGATCCCGCGCAGCGCGATGGCCTGCTCGGCGTGCGAGGCGGCCAACGTGGGCCGGCGCGCCGCCAGATGGGCCTCGGCGAGCCGGAAGTGGGTCACGCCCTCCCACAGCGGCTGGCGGTTGTCGTGGAACAGCGACAGCGCCTCGGTGAGCTGCGACAGGGCCTCGCCGAGCCGGCCCGCCTGGGTGAGGGCGATGCCCAGCGCGTAGCGGCCGTTGGCCAGGCGCAGGGTCAGACCCATCCGGTCGTAGATGGCGATGCCCTGCTGGGCGAGGTCTATGGCGCTGCTGAGGCGGCCCAGTTCCACGTGGATGCGGGAGAGGTTGCACAGCGCGCTCGCCTCGCCCACATTGTTGGCGTCGGCCCGGAAGCTTTCGATGGCCTCCCGCAGGTAGCGCTCGCCGTCCGCGTACCGGCCCTGGTAAAGGGCGATGATCCCGCGGTCGTTGGGCGCCCAGCAGCTGGGCAGCGGGTCGCCGGCCTCGCGGGCCAGCGCCGTGGCCTGGCGGGCCTCGTCGTCGGCCTCGGCGAACCGGCCCGCGACCAGGTGCACGTTGGTGAGCGTGGTGCGGGCCCGGCCCTCGGCGTACGGATCCTTGGCGGCCTGGGCGGCGTCCCGCAGCGCGACGGCGGCCGATTCGTACTGCTTGGAGTTGGCCCCGGACTCGGCCAGGTCCTTCGCCGCCCACAGCAGGTCCACGGCCCGGCGCAGGACGAGCGTCTCGCCGCCCCGTACGGAGGCCTGCCGTACGCACGCCAGCAGCGGGTCCGCCTCGGCGTACAGCCAGTCCAGGGCGGCGCGCGGCTCCCCGAAGACCAGCCCTGGGTAGTGGGTGTCGGACAGGTGCGCGGGCAGCCGGTCGCCGGGGCGCTCCAGGGCGTAGACCCCGGAGGCGGTGGCCAGGTAGAAGTCCAGCAGCCGGTCCAGGGCGGCGTCGCGCCCGCTCGGCGGCTGCTCGTCGCGCTCGGCGCAGGCACGCGCGTAGAGGCGTACGAGGTCGTGGAAGCGGTAGCGGCCCGGTGCGGCGGATTCGAGGAGGGAGCAGTCGACTAAGGCTTCGAGGAGGTCCTCGGTGTCGTGCTCGGGCAGGTCCAGTACGGCGGCTGCCGCCGAGAGGGAGATGTCGGGGCCGTCGGCGAGGCCGAGGAGGCGGAACGCGCGCTGCTGGGCGGGCTCGAGCTGGCCGTAGCCCAGCTCGAAGGTGGCCTTGACGGCGAGGTCGCCGGCCTGGAGCTCGTCGAGGCGGCGGCGCTCGTCGGCCAGCTTGGCGGCGAGGACGGAGACGGTCCAGGTACGGCGGGCGGCGAGCCGGGAGGCGGCGATGCGGATGGCGAGCGGCAGGAACCCGCAGGCGCCGACGACGTTCAGGGCGGCCTGGCGTTCGGAGCGTACGCGCTCCTCGCCGACGATCCGGGTGAAGAGCTGGAGGGCCTCCTCGGGGCTCATCACGTCGAGGTCGACGAGATGGGCCCCGGCGAGGCCCGCCATGCGGACCCGGCTGGTGACCAGGGCGGCGCAGCCCGCGGTGCCCGGCAGCAGCGGGCGGACCTGGGCGGCGTCGCGGGCGTTGTCGAGCAGGACCAGGACGCGGCGGCCGTCGAGGGTGGAGCGGTAGAGGGCGGCCCGGTCGGCGGGGGAGTCGGGGATGGCGGTGTCGGGGGTGCCCAGCGCGCGCAGGAAGGAGCCGAGGACGGCCTCGGGTTCGGCGGGGCGGGCCTCGGTGCCCTGGAGGTCGACGTAGAGCTGGCCGTCCGGGAAGTGCGGGCGGGCGGCGTGCGCGACGTGCACGGCGAGGGTGGTCTTGCCGACGCCGCCGATCCCGGCGAGCGCGGAGACGGCCATGACCTGGCCCTCGGCCCCGCCGGAGAGGATCGCGCCGAGTTCGCCGACGAAGCTGCTGCGGCCGGTGAAGTCGGGGACGGTCGCGGGCAGCTGGGCGGGCCGTACGTGGACGGCGGCGGCCGCCGGGGCCGGGTCCTCGGCGCGGGCCAGGTCGGCGTCGGCGTTCAGGATGCGCTGCTGGAGGGCGGAGAGTTCGGGGCGCGGGTCGACGCCGAGTTCGCCGGCGAGGAGCCGGCGGGTGTCGGCGTAGACGGCGAGGGCCTCGGCCTGCCGGCCGCTGCGGTAGAGGGCGAGCATGAGCAGCTCGCGCAGGCGTTCGCGCAGCGGGTGGGCGGCGGTGAGGGCGGTGAGCTCGGAGACGGCCTCGGCGTGGTGGCCGACCTCCAGGTCGAGGTCGAGGCGGGTCTCCAGCAGCTGGAGCCGCCATTCCTCCAGCCGGGTGCGCTCGGTGGCGGCCGCGGGGCCGGGGACCCCGGCGAGGGGTTCGCCGTCCCACAGTTCCAGGGCGCGGGCCAGCAGCGTACGGGCGAGGGCCCGGTCACCGGCTTCGCGGGCCGTCTCGGCGTCGGCGACGAGGCTCCGGGCGACGCCGAGGTCGAGGGTGGAGGTGGAGCGCAGCCGGATCGCGTAGCCGCCGGACTCGGAGACGAGCAGCCCGGGGTCGAGGACCTTGCGCAGGCGGGAGGCGTACGTACGGATCGTGGCGAGGGCCTGCTGCGGCGGGTCCTCGCCCCAGATCGCGTCGATCAGCTCGGGCGCGGTGGCGGTACGGCCGTCGCGCAGCAGGAGCGTGGCGAGCAGGGCGCGCTGCTGGGGGGTGCCGGAGGGCAGTGCCTCGGGGCCGCGCCAGGCGCGGATGGGTCCGAGGACGGCGAAGCGGGAGTTGTGGGGGGTGGGGGGTTCGGGTGTGGCCCGGGCTGCGTCGGGGTGGTTCCGCGGGCGTGGGATGGCCGGTACGCCGTCCATCTGTCGTCCCCCTGCCTTCCGTCGGTGTAAGGGTCAGTCTGCCCTGTCTTGCGCGTACACGTCAGCCCGTCCCGGACTGATCCATTCCCGATCCGGTCCTGATCCAGGCCTGATCCGGGCCCGATCGGTGCCCAACTAGCTGACGGTTCGTCAGATCGGCGCTACCGTATCGGGTATGGAGACCTTCCCGAAGATCATCTCGGTGGACGACCACACGGTGGAGCCCCCCCATGTCTGGCGGGACCGGCTCCCGTCCAAGTACAAGGACACCGGTCCCCGGGTCGTCCGCGCCCCCTTGAAGGAAATGACCTTCCTCGGCGGCAAGTTCGCCCCCGTGATGGGGGCCAAGGGCGACGACGGCCCGATAGGCGACTGGTGGGTGTACGAGGACCTGCACCGGCCGCTCACCCGACTCGACACGGCTGTCGGATACGACCGCGACGAGATCAAACTGGAAGTCATCACCTACGAGCAGATGCGCCCCGGGTCCTTCTCGGTTCCCGAGCGTCTCGCGGACATGGACGTCAACCACGTCCAGTCGGCGCTCTGCTTCCCGACCTTCCCCCGCTTCTGCGGCCAGACCTTCACGGAGGCGACCGACCGCGAGCTGGGGCTGCTGGGCGTACGGGCGTACAACGACTGGATGGTGGAGGAATGGTGCGGCCCGGACGCCCGTGGCCGGCTCATCCCGCTGACCCTCATCCCGCTGTGGGACGCGCACCTGGCGGCCGCGGAGGTCCGCCGCAACGCGGCGCGCGGGGTCCGCGCGGTCGCGTTCTCGGAGATACCCCCGCACCTGGGCCTCCCGTCCATCCACACGGACTACTGGGACCCGTTCCTCCAGGCCTGCGACGAGACCGGCACGGTCATCGCCATGCACATCGGCTCCTCGAGCCGGATGCCGTCCACCTCGGCGGACGCCCCGCCGGCGGTCGGCTCCACCATCACCTTCGCCAACTGCTGCTTCTCGATGGTCGACTGGCTGATGAGCGGCAAGTTCGAGCGCTTCCCGAACCTGAGGATCATGTACGCGGAGGGCCAGATCGGCTGGATCCCGTACATCCTGGAGCGCGCGAACGTGGTCTGGGAGGAGAACCGCGGCTGGGGCGGGGTCGCGGACAAGGTGCTGCGCCCGCCGTCGGAACTCTTCGCCGGGCACGTCTTCGGCTGCTTCTTCGACGACGCGTTCGGCCTGAAGAACCTGGACTCGATCGGCGTCGGCAACGTCCTCTACGAGACGGACTACCCGCATTCGGACTCGACCTGGCCGAAGTCCCGCGAGGTCGGCGAGGCCCAGATGGGCCACCTGGCGCCGGACGTGATCGACCGCATCGTGCGCGGCAACGCGATCGATCTCCTGGGGCTGACCGAGGACGGCCTGTGGGCGGGGCCGGGGGCGTCGTAGCCAGGCCCTGCGGGGCCGCCTGCCCGCACCTTGCCGGGCCTGCTGGCCCTGTGCGGTGCGATCGAGCTCGAGGTGCTGCACTGCGCCCGGGGGCGGGACGAGGCCCAGGAGATCCGCGAGGACCTGCGCGGCTTCGACTGGCTCGTTCCACCGCCCTGCGTATTAGATAATGTCGTGGGATACGAAATGATGACGACAGGTGGCACGAGAGCAGAAGCATGAGTGCCCAGAGCTAGGAGACTTGTAGGCAGGGCAATCGCATCTGAAGTAGCGAGTGTCCCGGTCGTGACCATTCAGGCACTGGCATCACGCCCTCTCCAGTCGGGCGTCGCGACCTCAAGAGGTGTCGACCCTCAACGGTCGGAATTACGGGCTCGGCAAGGCGTAGCTGAGTTCGAATTTTCCTCCGTGGCCCGGGACTCTGCTCCGGAAAGTGGTCGAGGAAACCCCGTCGTCAAAGACGGTGACTTTCCAGACCGGCTCCTCTTCGGGCGGTGGATGTGCAGCAAGGTGCATGAAGTTGAGGAATTCGCCGGGATGCCCCAGGGCGTCGAAGGTTCTCGTCCCCAACTCGACAAACAAGGTCGTGATGGGCATCGTCACGTTGACGTCAATGCTTCCTCCTTGGTGAATAAACCCCTCGAATACCTCCTCGTTGTCCACGCGAAGGATGATCAATTGATCACTGTCGCTCGCCATGATCGGGGCGAACACACTCGTAAATTTGATTTTCGTCATCACGTTCTCCGGGGTGGTCGCCGGCTTCGCGCCTCTCTCCACGTTCTCTCCGGTAGCCCCTCCCGGCAACTCGCCATCTGCCTGAAAACGAGTCACCTGAAGGAACAGGGCGCTGGGATCGGTCGATGCCGGCCCTTTCAGCGCTGACCGGAAGTGCTGGAGTCGCAGGGGGTACACGGTCAATGGCGGTCCCAGTGTGAGCACCTCTAAGGATGGTGCTCCGGCTTCAGGGAGTGGTCGGGGGCGAGGGCGGCGGCGATGCGCTCGGCCACGGTCTGGGCCTGGTTGCCCTCGGGGGTCTCCGAGCCCTTCGTCACGCTGACCGCGATGGACAGTCGCTCCGCCGGGAGGTAGGCCTGCATGGCCGCGTAACCGGAGAACGACGGATTCTGCAGGATCCAGCCGTTGACGACGATGACCCCGAGCCCGAAGTGCTCGGCCGCCGTGTTCTTCAGGCAGACGGTGGCCGGACAGCCGGCCGTCGGGCGTCCCAGGCCCACCGTGCCCGGATCGAGCTGCGTCTTGAACGCCTGCGCGGACAGCAGCTCCCCGGTGCCCATGGCACGGCCGGAGCGCTCCAGGTCACAGATGTCGCTGGTGAGGACCGCCCCCGGAGCGGTGGTCCAGGACGGGTTCCAGTAGCTCGATTCCTCGTAGATGCCGCGGTCCGAAGTGAAGGAGTGCTGAACGGGGACCGGGATCTCCGGCGTGGTGCTGCTCGAGGTATCGCTGAGCCCCAGCGGGTCCATCACGCGCTCCCTCAACAGCCGCTCCAGGGGGATACCGCTGATCTTCTCCAGGGCGGCGCCGAGGAGCTGGAAGTTGGCGTGCGAGTAACTGAAGTTGGTGCCCGGCTCGTACCAGAGCGGATGGGCGGCCGCGATGCCTATGACCTCCGCCGGGGGCCACTGCTTGAACGGTGCGGCCTCCAGCTCCGCCAGGAACTTCGGGTCCGTCACGTAATCGTGCAGTCCCGAGGTGGAACTGCCAAGCATGCGCAGGGTGATCTCCGAGGCGTGCGGGGCGTCCGGCAGCCAGCGCGCGATCGGGTCGTCGAGGCCTGCCTTGCCCTCGTCGACCAGCTGGAGCAGGACGGTGGTCATGTACGCGATCCCCACGGACCCCGAGCGGAAGTGCATCGCCGGGTCGGCGGGAACGCCCGTCACGGATTCGCCGAGCGATGCGGTGACGAGCTCCTTGCCCTCGGAGGAGACCCGCAGGATCACGGAGTTCAGACCGAGCTCCCGCTTGGCCCGCTCGGCGATGTCGAGCATCTCCCGGGCCTGGCCCTGCACGGGCCCCGGGGTCCTGACGCAGTGCCGCGCCGCGGCGGCCGCTGCCCCTGCGGGGAGCGTTGCCGCAGCCAGCCCGGCGATGCAGAGCAGCACCGTACGCGTACGCCTCACCCCACCATGATGGCCAGGTACGGGGCCCCGCCGCGCGGCGGGCGGGATCAGCGGTGCGCGGTGATCCCGCCCAGGAACGCGCTCCAGGTCGCGGGGGCGACCGTCAGCTCGGGACCGGCGGTCACCTTGGAGTCCCGGACGTGGATGGTCGTGGGGCAGGTGGCCACCTCGACGCAGTTGCCGCCCTCGCCGTCGCTGTAGCTCGACTTGCGCCAGGCGTAGGCGACCTCGATGCACTGGCCGCCCTCGCCGCTGCTGTAGCTGCTCTTGAACCAGGCCAGGTCGGTGGTGTTCATCGTTCTCCCAGCATCTTCTCGATCAGGTCGAGGGACTCGTCGGGCGTGAGCGCGTCTGCCCGGATGATCCCATAGCGCTCCGCCATGACGCGTACCTGCTCGGGGTCCGTGATCAGGTGGGGGCGCCCATAGGTCTCCGCGTAGGCGACCTGCTGGCGACCCTTCGGATGGATGAGTGTGAACGAGCCGTCCATTGCTGCCTGTTCACCCCGACTGAACGGCACTACCTGGAGTTCTACTGTGCGCAAGCGCCCGATCTCCAAGAAGCGTTGCAGTTGCTCCCGATGAACCTCAGGCCCGCCAACCTGGCGTTCCAGCAGGTTCTGGTCGAGGACGAGGCTGATCGTGGGGGAGGGCCAACGCTGGAAGAGCTGCTGGCGGGCCATGCGGTCCATGACCCGCTTCTCGATGGTCTCCTCGTCGAGCAGAGGGCGACGCTTGGCGAAGACCGCCCGCGCGTGGCGCTCGGTCTGGAGCAGGCCCATCACGCCCTGGTGGCTGTAGTCGTGGATGGCCTGCGAGGCGGCCTCCGCAGCCGCGTAACTCCGGAACCAGTCCGGATGCCGCGTCCGCGCCCGCTTCTGCGCCTCCTCGACCTCCGGGATCGCCACCAGCAGGACGCCCCGCGCCCCGAGGATCCCGTCGGCCCGTTCCAGCAGGTCCGGCTGCGGGGTCCGTACGCCCCGCTCGATCGCGCCGATCAGGTCCTCGCCCACATGCAACAGCGCGGCCAGTTCCTTCTGGTGGAGGCCGGCCGCCTCCCGTAGCGCCTTGATCTGTTTGCCCAGGGCGCGGAACAGGTGTGCCGTGCCGTCCGCCTCCACCGGGCGTTCCGGCCGCTCCTCGTGGTCTGACATGTCGTTCATCGGCTGAACCGCCCTCGTCCGTACAAGCCGTACACGCAGACCTCGGCGTACCTACAGCGCATGTGCGTCACGCCGCGACTACTGGAAAGCGTAGAGCGCGGTCGCCACGCTCGGTGAGGTGACGACTGAAAAGAGTGACATGGCACAGCGGTTCAGTTCCACGCCGCGAGGGGCCCGGCTCGCCCGGCGGCTCGCGCAGGCGCAGCTGGCCTTCTGGGGGGTGCCGTTCGGCTGCGAGCTCTCCGACGACGTCGGGCTCGTCGTCGGGGAGCTCGCGGCCAATGCCGTACTGCACGGGCGGGTGGCCGGGCGGGACTTCGAGCTGCGGCTGGAGTACGGAGGGGGGAACGTGCGCGTGATGGTCAGCGACACCCGGAGCGACAAGGGACCGCCGGACGCGCCCGCACCCGTCGATCCGTGGTCGGCGGAGGACGGGCGCGGGCTGATGGTGGTGGCGGCCGTGGCG
Organism: Streptomyces sp. NBC_01546; assembly: GCF_045208355.1. Taxonomy (NCBI): domain Bacteria; kingdom Bacillati; phylum Actinomycetota; class Actinomycetes; order Kitasatosporales; family Streptomycetaceae; genus Streptomyces; species Streptomyces sp. NBC_01546. Next base: position 3,679,947 of record NZ_CP109379.1, on the reverse strand, counting down.
CGGGAGTGGGGGGTGGTGGCGCGGGGTCCCGGCAAGACGGTGTGGGCGCAGGTCGGGGACACGTCTTCGGTCCGGCGCCAGGACGGCGCCGGACCGAAGGGGGTGGTGCGGGTACCTCAGGAGGCGGGGCTGGGGGCCGCCTTCGGAGCGTCGAGCGGTTCGTCCGGGAAGGGGTCGTCGGCCGGGGGCCTGGGCTGAGTGGACGGCTTCGGCTTGGGATTCGCCGGCTCGCGTTCGATGGCGAAGGCCTCCGTCGTCGCCGTTGACGTCGCGCCGTCGATGAAGCCGCCGATGGCGTACACGCAGTCGCTCTTCGTGTTCTTGGGGCAGGGCGCCGCCGCCGCACCGAACTCCCTGCGGGGTGTGGGAATCGACGGCAGCGTCACCCAGGCGTTGGTGACCGGGCTGTAGGCCTCGGCCGTCGACAGGGTGACCCCGTTGTCGCTCCCGCCCAGGGCGTACACGCAGCCGTCGCTCATGCCCTCGGGGCAGGGTGCTGTGGCCGCGGAGAGGGTGAAGCGCGCGGTCGGCAGGGGGGCCACGAACTGCCAGGCGTTGAGGACCGGGCTGTACACCTCCACCGACGTGAGGTTCCCGGTGGCGCCCGCGCCGCCGATGGCGTACACGCACGTGCCCTTGAGGCCCAGAGCGCCGGGGCAGGGCGCGGCCGAGGCGCCGATGCCGCTGCGCGCCGTCTGCAGGGGCGTCAGTGTGGCCCAGGTGTTGGTCGCCGGGCTGTAGGCCTCCACCGTGGCGAGGGAGTTGACGCCGTCGCTGCCGCCGATGACGTACACGCACGTACCGCGCAGCCCCAGCCCGTCCGGGCACGGTGCCGTGGCTGCTGCCCCGCCCCGGAGGGTCGGCGGGGCGGGAAGGGTCAGCCAGGCGTTCGTCTCCGTGCTGTAGGCCTCTGCCGGGGCCTGGGGGATACCGGTCCAGAACCCTCCGATGGCGTACACGCAGTCGCCCTTGATCCCGCTGGGGCACGGTGCGGTGGTGGTCGCGGGAAGGAGGCGTTGGGGGCTCTTCAGCGACGGAAGGGTGGCCCAGGTGCCGCTGGCCGGGCTGTACGCCTCCAGCTTGCCGTCGCCGGTGCCGCCGACGGCGTACACACAGGTGCCGCGGAGCCCGTCCGGGCAGTCCGCGGCAGCCCCGCCCACGCCGGAGGCGGCGGTGGGCTTGGGCGGGGTCGTCACCCACACCCCCTGCGCGGTCGCGGCGGTGGCCGACAGGGCCAGTAGCGGGGCCATGGCCAGGAGGGCGAGCCGCCGCCAGCGCCTGGTCCGGGTGTGACGTACGTGCCTCATCGCGTGCCTATCTCGTGGGGATTCCGGCACTGCGAAGTTACATATGGTGAGATGAATGTCGCTCTTCGTGACGGCTGAATGCCCTAACCGGCGGGTTACGGCTTCCGGCTGTCCGTGATCAGCTGCTTGAAGGCGTCCGGGGTGATGGATTCGATGCCTTTGCCCGAGTTGAGGATGATCCTCTTGCCGTCGATGAACACCGCCGGGGTGCCGTTGATGCTCTCGTCGTGGAAGGCCTGGCCGACCTTCTCCACCCAGGGCATGTAGGTGAGTTCCTTGACGGCCTGGTTGAACGCGGGCGTCCGCAGGCCCGGGACCTGGTCCGCGAGTTCCAGGAGGGCGGCGGTGGAGGCGAACTTGTCGTCCGTCTCGTTCTCCGGGTGGTTCTCGAAGATGACGTGGACGTACTCCATGAACTTCTCGGGGCTCTCGTTGACCGCCGCGCCCAGGGCGTTGAGGGCGCGCTTGGAGCCCTTGCCGCCGCCGAGGGACTTGTCCAGGAAGGTCGCGAAGCGGTACTCGACCCGGTAGGCGCCGGCGTCGGCCTGTTCCTTGATGGTGGGGCCCAGGCCCTGTTCGGCTCCCGCGCAGAACGGGCAGCGGGGGTCCACCCAGATCGTCAGGACGTGCTGGGCGTCCGGCTTGCCGTACGGGACCACGATCCCGTCCTTGCCGGTGGTCTGGGCGGGCCGCACGAACGGCTTGCCCGCCGCCTCGTCGTCGCCCGCGCCGGAGGAGTCCGCCGCGAGGACGCCGACGACGGTCGCGAGGGCGAGTGCGGAGGCCACCGCGCCGCCGATGAGGAGCCGGCCGCGCAGCTTCGCACGACGCGCCGCGGCCTCGCGTTCCGCGTGGAGCCGCTCGCGGGCCTCGCGGCGCTGGTCCTTCTTGGTACTGGTCGCCATAAATACCAGCGTAAGCAGCGGACTAGGGTGAAACCGGGGGTCTTTGGGGTTATTCGGGCAGGGACTTAGGTCCTCTGTTCGTTCGGTCATGAGAGTCCGGTGAAGCCGAGACGAATGGTCCGTCACATCTCCCGGGGTGACGGCGAGTCTCCTGCGAATACCTGATAGACAGTGGATATTCACGGCCCGACCGGTCGTATACCTTGACGGCTCCTGGGGGGATCGCCGCACTGTGAAGCCGCTTCACCGTCACCTCGTCAACACCTCGCGCAAGGTCCTGTGCACCGCCGCCCTCGCGGCCAGCCTGACCACCGCCGCGGTCGTGACCAACCCGTCGACCGCCGACGCGGGCGAGTCCGAGCCGACTCCCGACAGCCCGCAGGCCACCGACCGCGGTGACGCCCGGCTGGACCTGCCCGGGGAGGTCGCCGATCCGCAGGTGCCCGCCGGGCAGGCCGCGCCGGAGGGGGCCAGCGGGATACCCGCGACCGCCCTCGACGCCTACCACCGCGCCGAGGTGTCCGTGGCCGCGGCGCTCCCCGGCTGCAAGCTGCCCTGGCAGCTGCTCGCCGGCATCGGCCGGGTCGAGTCCGTGCACGCCTCGGGCTACGGGCTCAAGGCCGACGGCTACACCGAGAAGCCGATCCGCGGCCCCCGCCTCGACGGCAACGGCTTCGCGGAGGTCCGCGACACCGACAAGGGCGAGTTCGACGCGGACGCCGTCTACGACCGGGCCGTCGGCCCGATGCAGTTCATCCCGTCCACCTGGGCCACGTGGGGCGCCGACGGCAACGGCGACGCCAAGCGGGACCCGAACAACATCTACGACGCCGCCCTGGGCGCGGGCCTCTACCTGTGCGCGGGCGACCGGGACCTCTCGGTCGCGGCCAAGCTCGACGCGGCGGTCCTCAGCTACAACAACTCCCGCGAGTACGTGAACACCGTGCTCGGCTACATGCGGCAGTACCAGACCGGCGGCGTCGGCGAGGTCCCGAACCCGCCCGCCGGGAACTACCCGACCGAGACGCCGGGCACCCAGCCCGGCTATCAGCCGCCGGCCAAGAACACGCCGAAGCCGACGCCGACGCCCACCCCGACCCCCACCCCGACCCCCACGCCGACTCCGACTCCGACCCCGGAGAAGCCGAAGCCGACGGCCCCGCACCTGAACGGGCTGTCGGTGCTCGGCGGCCCCGGTCTCACGGCCGAGGTGGGGGCGGCGTTCGCCGAGGTCCCGCGGGTCAAGGTGGTCCTCAGCGACGGCAAGCCCGCCGCCGGCCAGAAGGTCGTCTTCGCGGTCGAGGGCGACACCACCGGCGGCACCGCCTTCCCGAAGGCCCCGACCGACTCGCTGGTGGCCGTGGCCGACGCCGAGGGCATCGCGTCCGCGCCCGGTCTCACGGCGGGCCCCAAGGACGGCACCTTCACCCTGCGGGTCTCGGCCACCGACACGACGGGCCGGCTCACGGCGTCCTTCGAGGGCAAGGTGACGCCGAAGCCGGTCGCCGACCGGCTGGCCCGCCCGGACGGCGCTCAGCCGCTGGAGGCCGTCGCCGGTACCGGCATCAAGGACATCACGGTCCTCGCCACGGCCGCCGGCAAGGCCGTGGAGGGTACGGAGACCTTCGCCGAGCTGGTGGTGAAGGGCGCGGACGGCGTGTGGGTCCCGGTGGACCCGGCGACCGCGAAGAGCCCTTACTTCAAGGACGAGGCCGGCAAGAAGACCTTCAGGCTCCCGCTGCTGAAGTCGGGCGCCGACGGCAAGATCGTCCTGCCGGAGCTGTTCACCGACGCGGACCTGCCCGCGGGGACGTACTCGTTGCGCCTGACCACCCCGCAGAAGGTGACCCTGATCCTGGACATCAAGATCACGGCTCCGGTCACTCCGGCCCCCACCCCCGCCAAGTAACGCCAAGACGGCCGGCCCCGGCACCGTGGAAACGGTGCCGGGGCGCCCACCCCGGAGACACCTCCGGAGGGCAAAGGCAGGAGCCCTGCCGCTCTGCTCGCGCAGAGGTGACAGGGCTCCTTGGGTACTGCATATCCAACCGCGACTGGTTGGCCCAGGCGATTAAGCCGGGGTGACGTTCTCCGCCTGCGGGCCCTTCGGACCCTGCGTGACGTCGAAGTTCACCGTCTGGTTCTCCTCGAGGGAGCGGAAGCCAGAGGCGTTGATCGCGGAGTAGTGGACGAAGACATCCGGGCCGCCGCCGTCCTGGGCGATGAAGCCGAAGCCCTTTTCAGCGTTGAACCACTTCACGGTTCCGGTAGCCATGAGCCCTCCTATGGGCCAAAGGGTCGCCCTGCTCCAGAACCTGCTAAGAAGTCTGAAAACTACAAAAGCCTGCGGGTCACATTCTCCGCAGGCCTCGTACTGCAAGGGAAACCAAACTGCAACTTGCGACGAGCCTAGCACGCACCCTGCGGCCGAGACCAGAGGGAAAGATCACGTCACCCGGACGTTTGAGACCCGTGGGAAGGCTGACGTGGAACCGGGGGCTAGTCTCGCGATGTGGACGTCTATCGCAGCCGGCCCCGCGTCGGCCACATCCAGTTCCTGAACTGCCTGCCGCTCTACTGGGGGCTGGCCAGAACCGGCACGCTGCTGGACCTGGAGCTGACCAAGGACACCCCCGAAAAGCTCAGTGAGCGCCTCGTCGCGGGCGAGCTCGACATCGCCCCGATCACCCTCGTGGAGTTCCTCCGCAACGCCGACCAGCTCGTCGCCTTCCCCGACCTCGCGGTCGGCTGCGACGGTCCCGTGATGTCCTGCGTGATCGTTTCGCAGGTCCCGCTGGAGCAGCTCGACGGAGCCCGCGTCGCTCTGGGCTCGACCTCCCGTACGTCCGTACGCCTCGCCCAGCTGCTGCTTTCCGAGCAGTATGGGGTCCGGCCCGACTACTTCACCTGCCCGCCCGACCTGGGGGTGATGATGCAGGAGGCCGACGCGGCCGTGCTGATCGGCGACGCCGCGCTGCGCGCCTCGCTCCACGACGCCCCCCGGCTCGGCCTGGCCGTGCACGACCTGGGGCAGATGTGGAAGGAGTGGACCGGGCTGCCGTTCGTCTTCGCCGTCTGGGCCGCCCGCAAGGACTACCTCGCCCGCGAGCCCGTCGTCGTACAGAAGGTCCACGAGGCCTTCCTCGCCTCGCGTGACGTCTCCCTGGAGGAGGTCACCAAGGTCGCCGAGCAGGCGGCCCGCTGGGAGGCCTTCGACGCGGAGCTGCTGGAGCGGTACTTCACCACGCTCGACTTCCGCTTCGGACCGGAACAGATCGCCGGCGTAAGGGAATTCGCACGCCGTACGGGACCGACGACGGGGTATCCCGAGGATGTGGCGCTGGAGCTCCTGACGGCGGCCGTCGCGGAACACTGAGCGGAACACCGAGCGGAACACCGATCGGGTTTAAGGTCCGGGAATGACGGATATGCCGTTTCCGGTGAATTCGGTTCCCCTTTCCATTCCCGTCACCCGCCGGGAATGGAAAGGCGGCCCGTCCCGGCCGCGCACCCCCTAATGTGCTGCTTGGCCGGGCGACACGAGGGCCCCGGATCCCGGGGATGAGGGGGACACGATGCAGCCGCTCGAAGCCGGTGAGCCGCGGACCATCGGCGCGTACCGGCTGCTGGGCCGGCTTGGCGCGGGCGGTATGGGCCGGGTCTACCTGGGGCGCAGCGCTGGCGGCCGGACCGTCGCCGTCAAGATCGTGCACCCGCACTTCGCCGCCGACGAGGAGTTCCGGGCCCGGTTCCGCCGCGAGGTCGAGGCCGCCCGGCGGGTGGGCGGCGAGTGGACCGCGCCCGTGCTCGACGCGGATCCGGACGCCCCGGTGCCGTGGGTGGCCACGGGGTACGTGGCGGGCCCCTCCCTGGACCGGGCGCTGGCCGCGCACGGTCCGCTGCCCGAGACTTCGGTACGCGCCGTCGGCGCCGGGCTGGCTCGCGCCCTGGTGGCGGTGCACGGGCTGGGCCTCGTACACCGGGACGTGAAGCCGTCCAACGTGATGCTGACCCTCGACGGGCCCCGGCTGATCGACTTCGGGATCGCCCGGGCCACGGACGGCACCGCCTCGCTCACCTCGACCGGGGTCTCCGTCGGCTCGCCGGGCTACATGTCACCCGAGCAGATCCTCGGCAAGGGGATCACCGGAGCCGCCGACGTGTTCTCGCTGGGCGCGGTACTGGCCTTCGCGGCGACCGGGCGCCCGCCCTTCACCGGCGACAACTCGGCGACCCTCCTCTACAAGGTCGTCCACGAGCCGCCCGAGCTCGGCGCGGTCCCGGCCGGACGGCTGCGCGAGCTGATCGAGGCCTGCCTGGCCAAGACGGCCGCCGACCGGCCCACGCCGGAAGCGATCGCGGCGGCCCTGGACGGGGCCCTGCTGACCCCGGGCTGGCTGCCCGCGCCCCTGGTGGAGGAGGCCAGCCGGGCCGCCGTCGCCCTGCTCGACCTGGACACGGCGGTGGCGGAGAGCCCCTCGGGCCCGGTCCCCTTCACGACCCCCTCGTACCCGAGCGGACCGGGATTCGGGGCGCCGGACCCTTCGTACGCGAACGGCGGCGGACCCTACGGCTCGCCCACCGAGACGGCCGGCGGCGGCGCCGCCGGCAGTGGCGTCCGGGGTGGCGTCGGGGGTGCCGGAGGGAACGTGCCGCACCCCCGGACCACCTCCGACGGGCGCCGGGTCAGCGTGACCGCGGCCGGGCGGCGCTTCAGCTGCACGCTCGTCCTCGCCGCGGCCGCCGTACTGGCCGGGCTCACCGGCGGGTTGTACGGGATGGGCCTGATGCCCGGACAGGGCGACAAGGGCCGGGACACGGCGTCCGGCGAGGGCCCGCGAACCTCCGCGTCCGCAGCGCCCTCGGCTTCCGCTTCGGCCCCGGTCGTGGCCGGGACCCCGTCCACCGGCACGACCACGGAGGCCCCCAAGGGGACCCGCCAGGACGTCCCCAAGGAGTTCACCGGCACCTGGAAGGGCACCATCACCACTGCCCGCATGGGCGTCTCCAGCGAGTTCGAGATCACCATCAAGGCCGGCAAGGTCGGCGAGGTCGTCGGCCGGGACAAGTCGGTCCTGGCCATCCTGGGCACCGACTGCAGCGGCGACTGGAAGCTCGCCTCCGCCACCGACCGTTCGCTCGTCCTGGACACCGCGGGCGGCCCCAACCCGGCTCCCGGGATCTGCTCCAACGGCTCCGCCGACGAGCGGTTCACGCTCAACGCCAACGGCACCCTCCACTACAAGTCGGGCGACGGCCCGGCCGGAAACCCCGAGGGCGACCTGACTCGCAGCCCGTGAAGGGGAGCGGGAACGCCTGGCGTAGGCTGGATCGGTCCGGACCTTGACACACCGCCGAAAGGTGACGCACCGGTGACCGACCAGGCCGCTCTCCAGTCTGTCCTCGACCGCGCCGCCGCAGGGGGCCGGATCACCAAGGAAGAGGCGCTCGACCTCTACCGGGACGCGCCGCTGCACGCGCTCGGCCAGGCCGCCGACGCGGTGCGCCGCCGCCGCTACGCGGGCACCGAGCACATCGCCACGTACATCATCGAGCGGAACATCAACTACACGAACGTGTGCGTCACGGCGTGCAAGTTCTGCGCCTTCTACGCGGCCCCCAAGGACACGAAGAAGGGCTGGTCCCGCGACCTCGACGACATCCTGCGCCGCTGCGCGGAGACCGTCGAGCTCGGCGGCACGCAGATCATGTTCCAGGGCGGCCACCACCCGGACTACGGCGTCGAGTACTACGAGCACCACTTCTCCGCCATCAAGAAGGCCTTCCCGCAGCTGGTCATCCACTCCCTCGGCGCGTCCGAGGTCGACCACATGGCCCGCATCTCGGGCGTCTCGGCGGAGGAGGCCATCAAGCGCATCCACGCCGCCGGTCTCGACTCGTTCGCGGGCGCCGGCGCCGAACTGCTGCCGGAGCGCCCGCGCAAGGCGATCGCCCCGCTCAAGGAGTCCGGCGAGCGCTGGCTGGAGATCATGGAGATCGCCCACACTCTGGGCGTGGAGTCCACCTCCACCATGCTGATGGGCACCGGCGAGACCAACGCCGAGCGCATCGAGCACATCGCGATGATCCGGGACACCCAGGACCGTACGGGCGGCTTCCGCGCCTTCATCCCGTACACCTACCAGCCCGAGAACAACCACCTCAAGGGCCGCACCCAGGCGACGATCTTCGAGTACCTGCGCATGATCGCGATCGCGCGGCTGTTCCTCGACAACATCGCCCACATCCAGGGCTCCTGGCTCACCGTCGGCAAGGAAGCGGGCCAGCTCTCGCTGCACTACGGCGCGGACGACCTCGGCTCGATCATGCTGGAGGAGAACGTCGTCTCCTCGGCCGGTGCCAAGCACCGCTCCAACCGCCAGGAGATCATCGACCTGATCCGCAAGGCGGGCCGCACCCCGGCGCAGCGCGCGACCACGTACGAGCACCTCCTGGTGCACGACGACCCGGCGAACGACCCGGTCGACGACCGCGTCGTCTCGCACATCTCCTCCACCGCCATCGAGGGCGGCACCGCGCACCCCGAGCTGAAGCTCATCTCCACGAACTGATGCTGACGCTCCACTCCGCCGAACTCCTCGTCCCCGCGGCCGGTTCCGCGCCGCTGTCCGGCGGCGCGGTCCTCGTCGAGGGCGACCGGATCGCGCGCGTGGGACCGTACGAGGCCCTCGCCGCGGCCTATCCGCACGCACGGGCCCGGCGTTGGCCCGGGGTGCTCACCCCGGGGCTGCTGGTGCGCGGGGCGGACACCCTCCTGGAGCGGACGTACTACCCGGACGATCCGTACGAGACCACCGAGCTCGGCGCCGACCCGATCAGCGGGCAGGACGCGCTCGAGGCGCTGAAGATGACCGAGGCGCGGTGGGGCAACAGCGCCCGGCGCGGCACCCAGAAGCTCCTCGCGCGCGGGGTGGTGGCGGTCACCGGCCGCCTCGCGATCCCGGCGGTGCGCACGGCGGTGGTCCGCTCGGGGCTCACGCTCCTGCCGCCGGCCCCGTACGAAGGCACGCCCGCCCTGGACCCGTTCGCCGGCCGGGACGCGGCCGAGGAGGCCTTCCACGGGGTCCTGGAGCAGGGCGCCCCGGCCCGCTTCGCGGTCTTCGCGGTTCCGGACCCGGAGGCGCTGCTGGCGCAGGGCGCGACCACCTGTGTGGCCACGGTCATCGGGGGCCGGCTGCTGCACCGCCGTCGCTGAGCCGGCTGCCCTCGCGGGCGAGGGCGGCGAGCAGACAGGCCTGGAGGCGGCTGATCCCGCCCAGCTTCGTCCGTATGTTGCCCACGTGGAACTTGACGGTGCTGACGGACAGTTGCAGCTCGGCGGCGAGCTCGGCGTTGGAGGCGCCGGTGGCCAGGCACAGGAACACCGCGGACTCCTGGTCCGTCAGCTGGGCCGGAGGCCGCACGTCCGAGCTGTTCGCGCCGTCCGAGCCGTCCGCGTCGTACGAGGGAAACCACTCGGGGACGCTGAAGCTGACGACGCGCACGGTTTCCACCTCTAGCCCCCGGGCCGGCCCAGTCGGTGGCCGGCTCTCCCCGTTAAGGGACGCGCGGACCGGACAGATAAGTTCCGCTCGCGTCGTACGGCCAGGCGTTGGACTTGCAGCCGAGCAGTCCCTTGATCTGTTGCATCATCGCGGGCGCGGGCTTGCCCGGGCCCGCGCAGCTCTCGTGGTCGTGGCCGAGCTCGTGCCCGACCTCGTGGTTGACGATCAGCGCCCGGTACTCCTCCACCGGGCCGCTGAACTGCGGTGATCCCTCCTGCCAGCGCTTGAGGTTCACCACGACGGTGTGGCCGGCCCGGCAGTTGGTCTCGCCGATCAGCTCGGGCGTGACCACCTCGCACAGGCGGTCGGTGGTCGTCGGCGTCGCGATCTTCACGGTGAAGTCCACCGGCTGGCCGGGTCCGGCGAGCTGGAAGCCGTACGCCGGGTCCTTGGTCCAGCCGCGCGGGTCCCCGAGGATCGCCTCGACCGAGCGGGCGGCGGAGTCGGGGTCGACCCCGCTGCCCTCCTCGACCTCGATCCGCCAGCGGCGCACGGTGCCCTTGCCCTGTGCCGTGCCGGAGGCGGCGGAGGCCTTGAACGCGCCCGATCCGGAGGCCGGGACCGGTGCGGAGGGCGCTGCGGAGGTGGCGGCGGGCGAGGCCGGGGGCTGGGCCGAGGGGGCGCCGGAGGAGGATGCCGGGCTGGGGGAGCGTCTGCCGCCCTGCGCGGCCGCGTCCGAGCCCTCGGCGGGATCGCCGTCCTGCCCGTCGGGCCGGGCCGCCGTGGGCCGTCCGTCCGCCGTACCACCGTCCTCGCCCGGGACCATCGCGTACGCGGTCGCCGAGACCGCGACGAGGGCCGCCGAACCGATGATGATCGTACGCCGCAGCCGCTTGCGCCGCTCTGCCCGGCGCTTGGCGCGGGGGCTGAGACGGGAGCGACCGGTGGAATGGCCTGCCGGCATCGTGAAGCCCTTTGCTCGTGGCGGCCGCCACGGATCCGGCCGCTGCTCAGGGCCCATGATCCATTGGGTGACCTTCACCGGGCCGCACCGGCCCCCAGTCAACGCGCCCGGGGGCCCGGGCGGAACTGTCCTTCGGGCCAGTTGTCCGGTTCCGCCGGACCCGGGCCGTGTCCGGCCGATCGGGCCCGGCCTGAGAGGATGGTGCGGTACCCGCCGATCCGCAGCGCACACCGAGGGGCGAACACCAGTGACAAGGGCTTCCCTGGACAAGCAGCCGCACGAAGTCGCCTCCATGTTCGACGACGTCGCGGCGAACTACGACCTCACCAACGACGTGCTCTCCCTCGGCCAGGCGCGGCTCTGGCGCAAGGAGGTCGCCAAGGCGGTCGGCGCGCGCCCGGGGCACCACGTGCTCGACCTGGCCGCGGGGACCGCGACCTCCTCGCTGCCGTTCGCCGAGGCCGGTGCGTACGTCGTGCCCTGCGACTTCTCGCTGGGCATGCTGCGGGAGGGCAAGAAGAAGCACCCGTGGCTGCCGCTGACCGCGGGCGACGCGACGAAGCTGCCGTTCAAGGACGACGTCTTCGACACCGTGACGATCAGCTTCGGCCTGCGCAACGTCCAGAACACCGACGCCGCGCTGCGCGAGCTGTACCGGGTCACCAAGCCCGGCGGCCAGGTCGTCATCTGCGAGTTCTCGCAGCCCACCTGGGCCCCCTTCCGCACGGTGTACACCGAGTACCTGATGCGCGCCCTGCCGCCGGTGGCCCGCGCGGTGTCGTCCAACCCCGACGCGTACGTGTACCTCGCCGAGTCCATCCGCGACTGGCCCGACCAGCCCGCGCTCGCCGCCCTGCTGCAGAAGGCCGGCTGGTCCAAGGTCGCCTGGCGCAACCTGAGCGGCGGCATCGTGGCGCTGCACCGGGGCTTCAAGGCGTAGGAAGCAGTGGACTACCAGAAACTGCTGGAGCAGATCGCGGCCGACATCGCCCCGACGGTGGGCAGCGGCACCCCCGCCGAGTACATCCCGGCGCTCGCCGCCGTGGAGCCCGCGCAGTTCGGCATGGCCGTCGCCGACCTCGAGGGCAACGTCTTCGGGGTCGGGGACTGGCAGGTCCCCTTCTCCACCCAGTCCATCACCAAGGTCTTCGCGCTGGCGCTGGCCCTGGCGGAGGGCGGCGACGCCCTGTGGGAGCGGGTCGGCCGGGAGCCCTCCGGCAACCCGTTCAACTCGCTCGTGCAGCTGGAGTACGAGAACGGCATCCCGCGCAATCCGTTCATCAACGCGGGCGCCCTGGTGGTCACCGACCGGCTGCAGACCCTGACGGGCGACGCGAGCAGCGAACTGCTCGGCTTCCTGCGGGAGGAGAGCGGCAATCCGGACATCGGCTTCGACGCCGAGGTGGCCGCCTCCGAGCAGTCGCACGGCGACCGCAACGCCGCCGTCGCCCACTTCATGGCCTCGTACGGGAACATCGACAACCCCGTGCCCGCGCTGCTGGACCACTACTTCTGGCAGTGCTCCATCGAGATGAGCTGCGCCGACCTGGCCCGCGCCGGGCGCTTCCTGGCCCGGCACGGGCTGCGCGCGGACGGCTCGCGGCTGCTGACGCGCAGCGAGGCCAAGCAGATCAACGCGGTGATGCTGACCTGCGGGACGTACGACGCGGCGGGCGAGTTCGCGTACCGCGTCGGGCTGCCGGGCAAGAGCGGCGTCGGCGGCGGCATCGTGGCGGTCGTCCCGGGCCAGTGCGTGCTGGCGGTCTGGAGCCCGGGCCTCGACCCCCAGGGCAACTCCGTTGCGGGTGTGGCCGCCCTGGACCGCTTCACGACCCTGACAGGGCTGTCCGTCTTCTGACGCGCGCGTCCGCTGGATTTTGGCTGGCGTCGGCTGACCGGCGCTGCTGGATTGCGCGCAGCGCAATTTCAGCCTCGCCGGCGTTTGAGGCGCGGGGTCCGGGGCGGAGCCCCGGGGCCGGGCGCAGCCCGGTCAACCGGCCCGCAGCGCCAGCTCGTAGCGGCGGCCGTAGCGGGTGCCGCTCGGCAGGAGGAAGCGTTCCGCCAGGGTCATGCCGAGCCGCTCGGCCACGGCTATCGAGCGGACGTTCTCGTCGTTGATCATCGCCACGACGTGGGGGACACCGGCCGCGCGGACCCGCTCCAGCGTGGCCAGCGCAGCGGCGTACGCGTACCCCTGACCCCACGCGGAACGCCCCAGCCGCCAGCCGATCTCGATCTCCCCGACCGGGCCCCACTCCTTCTCCGCCGGCCACGGCTGCGCGCCGGTGAAGCCGAGCACGGTGCCCTCCCCGTCCAGCAGGGTCCACAGGCAGTAGCCGAGCTGTGCGTCGTGCATGCGCTGGCGGGCGGTGAACTCCACGTACGAGGAGAGTTCGGCCGGTCCGCCGAGGAACTCCATGACGTCCGGGTCGTCGAAGACCCCGTGCCAGGCATGGGCGTCCTCGTGGGTGGGCACGCGCAGCTGTACGACGGGGAGCGGCCGGGTCGGCGAGGTGGTCACAGGAGGCAGCCCTTCGGTTCGCGATCTCTCTCGCTGCATAGACTGCACATGTCCGGTGCCGTTGGGCACCCTTTATCGAGCCTTCGGGAGACCCCGCAGTGACCGAGCCCCTCTCCGAACACTCCGCGGACGTGATCGTCGTCGGGGCCGGGCCCGCCGGCTCCACCACCGCGTACTACCTCGCCAAGGCCGGACTTGACGTCCTGCTGCTGGAGAAGACCGCGTTCCCGCGTGAGAAGGTCTGCGGCGACGGACTGACCCCGCGCGCCACCAAGCAGCTGGTGGCGATGGGCATCGACATCTCCGAAGAGGCCGGCTGGCTCCGCAACAAGGGCCTGCGGATCATCGGCGGCGGGCAGCGGCTCCAGCTGGACTGGCCGGAACTCGCCTCCTTCCCGGACTACGGGCTCGTCCGCAAGCGCGACGACTTCGACGAGACCCTGGCCCGTCAGGCGCAGAAGGCCGGCGCCCGGCTGTACGAGCGCTGCAACGTCGGCGAGCCCGTCCGCGACCCGCGCACCGGCCACATCACCGGTGTGCAGGCGAAGCTGGGCGAGGAGAAGACCCCGGTCACCTTCAGCGCCCCGCTGGTGGTCGCGGCCGACGGCAACTCCTCGCGGCTGTCCCTGGCGATGGGCCTGCACCGGCGCGAGGACCGCCCGATGGGCGTCGCGGTGCGTACGTACTTCACCTCGCCCCGGCACGACGACGACTACCTGGAGTCCTGGCTGGAGCTGTGGGACCGGCGCGGTGCGCAGGACCGGCTGCTGCCCGGCTACGGCTGGATCTTCGGCATGGGCGACGGCACGTCCAACGTCGGCCTCGGCATCCTCAACTCCTCCTCAGCCTTCAAGGAGCTGGACTGGCGCGAGGTCCTCAAGGCCTGGTGCGCGTCCATGCCGGAGGACTGGGGCTACACCCCGGAGAACATGACGCAGCCGATCCGCGGCGCGGCGCTGCCGATGGCCTTCAACCGGCAGCCGCACTACACCAAGGGGCTGCTGCTGGTCGGTGACGCGGGCGGTCTCGTCAACCCGTTCAACGGCGAGGGCATCGCCTACGCCATGGAGTCGGGCCAGATCGCGGCCGACGTCATCGTGCAGGCGCACGCCAGGGCCACCCCGGCGCAGCGCGAACTGGCCCTGCACAACTACCCGAAGGTGCTGAAGGAGACGTACGGCGGTTACTACACGCTGGGCCGCGCCTTCGTGAAGCTGATCGGCAACCCGAAGGTCATGAAGGTCGCCGCGCAGCGCGGCCTGACGCACCCGGTGCTGATGAGGTTCACGCTGAAGATGCTGGCCAACCTCACCGACCCGACGGGCGGCGACGCGATGGACCGCATCATCAACGGCCTCTCGAAGGTGGCCCCGAAGGCCTGAGGCCGCTGTCCGGCGGGCCGGGCGGGGTGTCCCCGTTCCGGTCCGCTTCCGCGTGCACGGTACGCACGCACCTGGCCAGCAGGACCAGCCCGCACAGCAGCATCGCGCCCGAGGCGGTCCAGCCGAGACCCAGGGCGAGCGCGTGCCCGGGCTTGTGCCAGGGGCGGGCGGTGGTCAGCAGCCAGCCGCCGACGGCGAGCAGGCCGAGCCCGAGCGCGGCCGGTCCGGCGGTGGGGTCGCCGGTGCCGTGCTTCTCGTACGGCTGCAGGTTCACGCGCCCACCACCTCCAGGTGTCGGTCTGATGGTCGTGCCCCATCTTCGCAGGGCGAGCGCGGCCGCGATCGAGAAGGGCTGCACAAGCAGCGCAGCCCGAAGGGCCGGTACTCCACCCCCGAGCGGGGGAGTACCGGCCCTTCGGACCGCTCAGAGCGACGCGGAGGCCTCAGGGATGCCTCAGACGCGTCAGAGGACGCGGACGGCGCCCGTCGGCTTGTCGTAGCTCAGGTTGCGCTCGACGATGCCCGTGCTGGGGTTCTGCGCGCCGACGAACTTGCCGCCGCCGACGTAGATGGCGACGTGGTACGCGTTGCCCTTGGAGCCCCAGTACAGGATGTCGCCCGGCTGCAGGGCGCTCAGGGACACCGAGGTGCCGGCCGAGGACTGCGCCTGGGACATCCGCGGCAGGGAGATGCCGGCCTGGCGGTAGGCGGCCTGGACGAGGCCGGAGCAGTCGAACGAGGACGGGCCGGTGCCGCCCATGACGTACGCCTTGCCGACCTGCGCGCGGGCGAAGTTCACGATGGCGGCGGCGGAGCCGGTCGCCGGGGCGGCCACGGAGGCGCCGGAGCCGTCGCTGGAGGTCGAGCCGGAGGACTTGGTCGACAGGGAGGCGCGGGCCGTGCTGCGGTTGGCGCGCTCGGCCTCGGCCTTGCGGTCGGCCTCCTCCTGGACCTTCTTGGCCTCGTCGGCCTTCTTCTGGGCCTCTTCCTTGGCCTGCTTCGCCTCGGCGGCGGCGCCGGTACGGGCGCTCTCCTCCTGGGCGGTCAGTTCGCCCTTGATGGCGGCCGCGCGGGTGTTCTCGGCGGCAGTGGCCACGGCGGAGGAAACCTCGGCGGCCAGGTCCAGGTTGAGGACCGGCATTTCGAGCGTCGTCTCGGCCACGGGCTCGGACGGGGACGCGCTCGCGGTGCCGGCCATGGCGAGGGTGCTGAGGACGCCACCGGCAACTCCGGCGCGGACCGCGAGCTTCGAGGCGCTGCGGCGGGGCTTCCGGTGGCTGGGTATGTGAGCGGTGTGGGACATGAGGACAACCGCTATCAGGGCGCGCGGGGTCCCTTCAAGAAACGTGGCTTGCGCCACAGTTGTGCGCGAAAGGCGCTAACCGGGCGCGCCGCGCTTCTTATTGACGCCGTAACGGACAGAACGGACACGCTTTCACAAGGCTGTGATCATGGGGTTTCCGCAATAAGTCCGGAATGATCCTCGGCCTACCATCCCTCCGCACAGATGGCCAAGCCCTCTTTCCTCGTCACGAAACGGGAGTGGTGCAGGTCACAGGAGCGTCACGCTGTGCGGACGCTGTGGGCCTTCCGTGACCTTGCCGTGAACTCCCCGTCGGGTTCGTGAACGGATGCACGCGGTGGTGGTGCCCCAGGACCCGCGTCTGCCCCGCGTCCACCTCCGTACACGTGGGCTCCCCCGACCGGGCGACGCCGATCCCTTTATCACTGCGGCGGCCGCGTCGCCAATTTGCCTGCAATGGCCATCATTTGATAGGGCGACGCCTCTTCTACCTGCGGTAACGGGGTCGGATGTCACCTTTGGTGATCATGTGGATGCTTCGCGTATGAAGATCACCACTCATCGGACTTCATGATCGTTCGTCAGGTGGTGGAGATCACAAACTCGGTGTTGCAACCCGTGTCGCAGATCACAGAGGAGCGGGCATAAGATGCGCACGAGTCCGGCTTGTGAACTGCCTCACATGGAAGCGTTCGATCAAAGCGCGATCTTGGCGAGGCGGGGCACGCGGCGCCGGAGGCGGTCCAACGGTCAAGGACGACTGGAAGGAGCGAGGAGCGTGAATGCGTACGCGCCCATCCTCGTGCTCGGCGCCCTCGGCGCAGGGTTTGCGATCTTCTCCGTGGTCATGGCCACGCTGATCGGCCCAAAACGGTACAACCGGGCAAAGCTTGAGGCATACGAGTGCGGCATCGAGCCGACTCCGGTGCCGGCCGGCGGCGGCCGCTTCCCCATCAAGTACTACCTGACGGCGATGCTCTTCATCGTCTTCGACATCGAGGTTGTCTTCCTCTACCCCTGGGCCGTCACTTTCGACTCCCTGGGGATCTTCGGGCTCGTCGAGATGCTGCTCTTCGTGCTCACCGTCTTCGTCGCCTACGCCTACGTGTGGCGCCGCGGCGGCCTGGAATGGGACTGAGGGGCTGAATTTCCCATGGGACTGGAAGAGAAGCTGCCGAGCGGCTTTCTGCTGACCACCGTCGAACAGGCAGCGGGCTGGGTGCGCAAGTCATCCGTCTTCCCTGCGACCTTCGGCCTGGCCTGCTGCGCCATCGAGATGATGACCACCGGAGCGGGCCGGTACGACCTGGCCCGCTTCGGCATGGAGGTCTTCCGGGGTTCCCCCCGCCAGGCCGACCTGATGATCGTGGCCGGCCGGGTCAGCCAGAAGATGGCGCCGGTGCTGCGACAGGTGTACGACCAGATGCCGGCTCCCAAATGGGTCATTTCCATGGGGGTTTGTGCATCTTCAGGTGGAATGTTCAACAACTACGCGATCGTCCAGGGCGTCGACCACATCGTCCCGGTGGACATCTACCTGCCCGGCTGCCCGCCGCGCCCCGAGATGCTGATCGACGCGATCCTCAAGCTCCACCAGAAGATCCAGGGATCGAAGCTCGGCGTGAACCGGGAAGAGGCGGCCCGTGAGGCGGAGGAGGCGGCCCTCAAGGCCCTCCCCACCATCGAGATGAAGGGGCTGCTCCGGTGAGCGAGACCCGAGAGCCGGAGAACGGCAACAACGTCCCCGCCCCGCGCGCGAGCGGCCCCGAGGTCATCGGCGTCCGCAAGGGCATGTTCGGGGCCGCGAACGGCGGCGACACCAGCGGCTACGGCGGCCTGGTCCGCACCGTGGCCCTGCCCGGCGCGACCAGCCGCCCCTACGGCTCCTACTTCGACGAGGTGGCCGACGAACTCGAAGGCGCTCTGGAGGAGCAGGACCTGGTCCCCGAGAACGCCATCGAGAAGACCGTGGTCGACCGGGGCGAGCTCACCTTCCACATCGCCCGCGAGCACCTCGTGCGCGTCGCGCGCACCCTGCGCGACGACCCGGCCCTGCGCTTCGAGCTCTGCACCGGCGTTTCCGGCGTGCACTACCCCGGAGACAAGGGCCGCGAGCTGCACGCCGTCTACCACCTGCGCTCGCTCACCCACGGCCGCGTCCTGCGGCTGGAGGTGTCCGTCCCGGACAGCGACCCGCACGTCCCCTCGCTCGTTGCGGTCTACCCGACCAACGACTGGCACGAGCGCGAGACGTACGACTTCTTCGGCCTGATCTTCGACGGGCACCCGGCCCTCACCCGGATCATGATGCCGGACGACTGGCAGGGCTTCCCGCAGCGCAAGGACTACCCGCTCGGCGGCATCGCCATCGAGTACAAGGGCGCCCAGATCCCGGCTCCCGACCAGCGGAGGTCGTACAGCTGATGTCCACTTCGAATCACGCCTCCGCCGACCACGCCTCCGCGCGCGAGACGACCGAAGGCACCGTTTACACCGTGACCGGCGGCGACTGGGACGAGATCGTCCAGTCGGCGGCCAAGGCGGACGACGAGCGGATCGTCGTCAACATGGGCCCGCAGCACCCGTCCACCCATGGCGTGCTCCGCCTGATCCTGGAGATCGACGGCGAGACGGTCACCGAGGCCCGCTGCGGCATCGGCTACCTGCACACCGGCATCGAGAAGAACCTCGAATTCCGGAACTGGACGCAGGGCACCACCTTCGTGACGCGCATGGACTACCTGACGCCGTTCTTCAACGAGACGGCGTACTGCCTCGGCGTCGAGAAGCTGCTCGGCATCACCGACCAGATCCCGGACCGCGCCACCGTCATCCGCGTCCTGCTGATGGAGCTCAACCGGCTCTCCTCCCACCTGGTGTGCATCGCCACCGGCGGCATGGAGCTGGGCGCGACCACGATCATGATCTACGGCTTCCGCGACCGCGAGCTGATCCTCGACGTCTTCGAGCTGATCACCGGACTGCGCATGAACCACGCGTTCGTCCGCCCCGGCGGCCTGGCGCAGGACCTGCCCCCGGGCGCCGTCGACCAGCTGCGCGAGTTCGTGAAGACCATGAAGAAGAACCTGCCGGAGTACGACAAGCTCGCCACCGGCAACCCCATCTTCAAGGCCCGCATGCAGGACGTCGGCTACCTCGACCTCACCGGCGCCATGGCGCTGGGCGCCACCGGCCCGATCCTGCGCTCCGCCGGCCTGCCGCACGACCTGCGCAAGTCGGAGCCGTACTGCGGTTACGAGAACTACGAGTTCGACGTGCCGACCACCGACACCTGCGACTCCTACGGACGCTTCCTGATCCGCCTGGAGGAGATGCGCCAGTCGCTGCGGATCGTCGAGCAGTGCCTGGACCGGCTGGCGCCGGGCCCGGTGATGGTCGCCGACAAGAAGATCGCCTGGCCGGCGCAGCTGGCGATGGGCCCCGACGGGCTCGGCAACTCGCTCGACCACATCAAGAACATCATGGGCACCTCCATGGAGGCCCTCATCCACCACTTCAAGCTGGTGACCGAGGGCTTCCGGGTACCGGCCGGGCAGGTGTACGCGGCCGTCGAGTCGCCCAAGGGCGAGCTCGGGGTGCACGTCGTCTCCGACGGCGGCACGCGTCCCTACCGGGTCCACTTCCGCGACCCGTCCTTCACCAACCTTCAGGCCATGGCAGCGATGTGCGAGGGCGGCCAGGTCGCCGACGTCATCGTCGCCGTCGCCTCCATCGACCCCGTGATGGGAGGCGTCGACCGATGACCGACATCCAGTTGGGGATGCCCCAGCTTCCCGCCCCCGACTTCCCGGCCGAGGTACGCGCCCGGCTCGAAGCGGACGCGCAGGAAGTCATCGCCCGCTACCCCGACAGCCGCTCCGCGCTGCTGCCCCTGCTCCACCTCTGCCAGTCGGAGGAGGGCCACGTCTCGCGCACCGGCATCCGCTTCTGCGCCGACGTACTGGGCCTGACCACCGCCGAGGTCACCGCCGTGGCCACCTTCTACACGATGTACCGGCGCAAGCCCTCCGGCGACTACCAGGTCGGCGTCTGTACGAACACCCTGTGCGCGGTCATGGGCGGCGACGCCATCTTCGACGAGCTCAAGCAGCACCTCGGAGTCGGCAACAACGAGACCACCCCCGACGGCAAGGTCACCCTCGAGCACATCGAGTGCAACGCGGCCTGCGATTTCGCCCCCGTGGTGATGGTCAACTGGGAGTTCTTCGACAACCAGACCCCCGAGTCCGCCAAGGCCCTGGTGGACGACCTGCTGGCCGGCCGCGAGGTCCTGCCGACCCGGGGCGCGCCGCTGTGCACGTACAAGGAGACCGCCCGGATCCTGGCGGGCTTCCCGGACGAGCGCGAGGGCGCGGTCGAGGCGAGCGGCGGCGCCGGCCCCGCCTCCCTGATCGGCCTGCGCATCGCGCGCGGCGAGTCCCCGCACACCTCGATCGTGCACCCGCGCGGCGAGTCCCGTGGCGAGACGCGCGGCGAGACCAAGTCCGAGGGAGGGGAGTGATGTCCGTGTCTTCCAAGGAAAGTCATGGGGGTACCTCCCGGCCGGAGGCCGGGGGAGGGACCAGCCCGGAGAAGCTCCTCGCACCCGTCCTGTCGGCCTTCTGGGACGAGCCCGCTTCGTGGACGCTGGAGACCTACCGGCGTCACGAGGGCTACGAGGGCCTGCGCAAGGCCCTCGCGATGACTCCGGACGACCTCATCGCCTACGTGAAGGACTCGGGTCTGCGCGGACGCGGCGGCGCGGGCTTCCCCACCGGAATGAAGTGGCAGTTCATCCCGCAGGGCGACGGAAAGCCGCACTACCTCGTCGTGAACGCGGACGAGTCGGAGCCGGGAACCTGCAAGGACATCCCCCTCCTCTTCGCCAACCCGCACTCCCTCATCGAGGGAATGATCATCGCCTGCTACGCGATCCGCTCGCAGCACGCCTTCATCTACCTGCGCGGCGAGGTCGTACCGGTCCTGCGGCGCCTGCACGAGGCGGTGCGTGAGGCGTACGAGGCCGGATACCTCGGGAAGGACATTCTGGGGAGCGGGCTCGATCTCGACATCACGGTGCACGCGGGAGCGGGCGCGTACATCTGCGGCGAGGAGACGGCTCTGCTCGACTCCCTCGAAGGCCGGCGCGGTCAGCCCCGGCTGCGTCCTCCCTTCCCTGCCGTGGAGGGGCTCTACGCGTGCCCCACTGTCGTCAACAACGTGGAGTCCATCGCCTCGGTTCCCGCGATCCTGAACAAGGGCAAGGACTGGTTCAAGTCGATGGGGACCGAGAAGTCCCCCGGCTTCACGCTGTATTCGCTCTCCGGGCACGTCGCGGGCCCCGGCCAGTACGAGGCCCCGCTCGGCATCACCCTGCGCCAGCTGCTCGACATGAGCGGCGGGATGCGGCCCGGGCACCGGCTGAAGTTCTGGACCCCGGGCGGCTCCTCCACCCCCATGTTCACGGACGAGCACCTCGACGTCCCGCTCGACTACGAGGGAGTGGGCGCGGCCGGCTCGATGCTCGGCACCAAGGCGCTCCAGTGCTTCGACGAGACCACCTGCGTGGTGCGGGCCGTGACCCGGTGGACCGAGTTCTACGCCCACGAGTCCTGCGGCAAGTGCACACCCTGCCGCGAAGGCACGTACTGGCTGGTCCAGTTGCTGCGCGACATCGAGGCCGGCAAGGGCGTCATGTCCGACCTCGACAAGCTGAACGACATCGCCGACAACATCAACGGCAAGTCCTTCTGCGCGCTCGGCGACGGCGCCGCCAGCCCCATCTTCTCCTCGCTCAAGTACTTCCGCGAGGAGTACGAGCAGCACATCACGGGCAAGGGCTGCCCCTTCGACCCCAAGAAGTCGACCCTCTGGGCTGACACGGAGGTGAACGCATGACCGTCACCACGAACGCTCCCGCCGGTGGCGGGGAGCCTGCGGTGCCAGCGGAGAATCTGGTGTCGCTGACCATCGACGGCGTCGAACTGTCGGTGCCCAAGGGGACCCTGGTCATCCGGGCCGCCGAGCAGCTCGGCGTCGAGATCCCCCGGTTCTGCGACCACCCGCTCCTCTCCCCGGCCGGCGCCTGCCGCCAGTGCATCGTCGAGGTCGAGGGCCAGCGCAAGCCGATGGCCTCCTGCACCATCACCTGCACCGACGGCATGGTCGTCAAGACGCAGCTCACCTCCGAGGTAGCGGACAAGGCCCAGCGCGGGGTGATGGAGCTGCTGCTCATCAACCACCCGCTGGACTGCCCGGTCTGCGACAAGGGCGGCGAGTGCCCGCTGCAGAACCAGGCGATGTCGCACGGCAACGCGGAGTCCCGTTTCGAGGGGAAGAAGCGGACGTACGAGAAGCCGGTCCCGATCTCCACGCAGGTGCTGCTGGACCGCGAGCGGTGCGTGCTGTGCGCGCGCTGCACCCGCTTCTCCAACGAGATCGCCGGCGATCCGATGATCGAGCTGCTCGAGCGCGGCGCGCTCCAGCAGGTCGGCACGGGCGAGGGCGACCCCTTCGAGTCGTACTTCTCCGGCAACACCATCCAGATCTGCCCCGTCGGCGCCCTCACCTCCGCCGCGTACCGGTTCCGCTCCCGCCCCTTCGACCTCGTCTCCTCCCCGAGCGTGTGCGAGCACTGCGCGGGCGGCTGCGCGACCCGGACCGACCACCGCCGCGGCAAGGTGCTGCGCCGGCTGGCCGCGGATGACCCCGAGGTCAACGAGGAGTGGATCTGCGACAAGGGCCGCTTCGGGTTCCGTTACGCACAGCAGCGGGACCGGCTCACCACCCCGCTGGTGCGCAGCGCCGCCGGTGTCCTGGAGCCGGCGAGCTGGCCCGAGGCGCTGGAGGCCGCGGCGAACGGTCTCGCCTCCGCGCGCGGCCGGGCCGGGGTGCTGACCGGCGGGCGGCTCACCGTCGAGGACGCCTACGCGTACGCCAAGTTCGCGCGGGTGGTGCTCGACACGAACGACATCGACTTCCGGGCCCGGGTGCACAGCGCGGAGGAGGCCGATTTCCTGGCCGCCACCGTGGCCGGCACCGGCAAGGACCTCGACGGTGCGGGGGTCACGTACACCTCGCTGGAGGCCGCGCCCGCCGTCCTGCTCGTCGGCATCGAGTCCGAGGAGGAGGCCCCCGGGGTCTTCCTGCGGCTGCGCAAGGCCCACCGCAAGCACAAGCAGCGGACCTTCGCCCTCGCCCCCTTCGCCACCCGCGGCCTGGAGAAGGCGGGCGGCATCCTGCTGGCCGCCGCCCCCGGCACCGAGCCCGAGTGGCTGGACGCACTCGCCTCGCGGTCCGGGCTGGAGGCGGGCGGCGCGGCCGCCGCCGACGCGCTGCGCCAGACCGGTGCGGTCATCGTCGTCGGGGAGCGCCTCGCCGGGGTGCCCGGCGCGCTGACCGCCGCCGTACGGGCCGCCGCCGCGACCGGGGCCACGCTGGTGTGGATCCCGCGCCGGGCCGGTGAACGGGCCGCCGTCGAGGCGGGCGCGCTGCCGTCGTTGCTGCCCGGCGCCCGCCCGGCCACCGACCCGCGGGCCCGTGACGAGGTGGCCACGGCCTGGGGCCTGGACGAACTCCCGCACCGCTACGGCCGCGACACCGGCCAGATCGTCGAGGCCGCGGCCACGCGCGAACTGTCCGCCCTGCTGGTGGCGGGCGTCGAGGTCGCGGACCTGCCGGACCCGGCCCGCGCGCGGACCGCCCTCCAGGAGGCCTTCGTGGTCTCCCTGGAACTGCGGCCCAGCGAGGTCACCGAGCACGCGGACGTGGTCTTCCCGGTGGCCGCGGTGGTCGAGAAGGCCGGCGCCTTCATCAACTGGGAGGGCAGGGTCCGGCCGTTCGAGGCGGCGCTCAAGCCCGACCAGATGACCCGCCGGCTCGCCCCGGCCGACGCCCGCGTGCTGCACATGCTGGCGGACGCCGCGGACCGGCCGATCGCGCTGCCCGACGTACACGCCGTACGCCGCGAGCTCGACGGGCTCGGCCCGTGGGCCGGGGAGCGCGCCGCCGAGCAGTCCGCGGACACCGCGCCGCTGCCCCGCCCGGGCACCGGCGAGGCCGTCCTCGCGGGCCACCGGCTCCTCCTCGACCAGGGCCGGCTCCAGGAGGGCGACGAGGCCCTGGCCGGCACCCGGCACGAGGCGAGCGCCCGGCTCTCGGCGGCCACGGCGGCCGAGACGGGCGTCAAGAACGGGGACGTCCTCGCGGTCACCGGCCCGGCCGGCTCCGTGGAACTCCCGCTCCGGATCACCGAGATGCCCGACCGCGTGGTCTGGCTCCCGCTGAACTCCACCGGCTCCGGGGTCCTCGCCGACACCGGCGCCCGCCCGGGCACCCTGGTCCGGATCGGCCCCGCGACCCCGGCCGGCACCGGCGACACCACTGCGGAGGTGGGCGCGTGAACGCGGTACAGCTTGCCGCCGAGGACCTGAGCCTGTTCGGCAAGGACGTCTGGTGGCTCGTCCTCATCAAGGCGGTGTTCTGCTTCGCCTTCCTGATGGTGACCGTGCTGTTCTCCATCGTGTGGGAGCGCAAGGTCGTCGCCTGGATGCAGCTGCGCATCGGCCCGAACCGGCACGGCCCCTGGGGCATGCTCCAGTCGCTCGCCGACGGCGTGAAGCTGATGCTCAAGGAAGACCTCATCGTCAAGCGGGCCGACAAGGTGGTCTACGTCCTGGCCCCGATCATCGCGGCGATCCCGGCCTTCATGGCCATCGCGGTGATCCCCTTCGGGCCCGCGGACGACCAGATCTCCATCTTCGGCCAGCGCACCACGATGCAGCTGACCGACCTGCCCATCGCGATGCTCTACATCCTCGCGGTGGCCTCGGTCGGCATCTACGGCATCGTGCTGGCGGGCTGGTCCTCCGGCTCGACCTACCCGCTCCTCGGGGGCTTGCGCTCCTGCGCGCAGATGATCTCCTACGAGATCGCGATGGGCGCGGCCTTCGCCTCGGTCTTCCTCTACTCCGGGTCGATGTCGACCTCGGCGATCGTGGAAGCCCAGGCGGACCGCTGGTACATCGTCCTGCTGCCGGTGTCCTTCATCATCTACGTCATCACGATGGTCGGCGAGACGAACCGCGCCCCCTTCGACATGCCGGAGTCCGAGGGCGACCTGGTCGGCGGCTTCAACACCGAGTACTCGTCCATCAAGTTCGCGCTGTTCATGCTCGCCGAGTACGTCAACATGGTCACCGTCTCGGCGGTCTCGGTCACCCTCTTCCTGGGCGGCTGGCGGGCCCCGTACCCGATCAGCACCTTCTGGGAGGGCGCGAACCACGGCTGGTGGCCGATGCTCTGGTTCGTCATCAAGGTCCAGCTGCTGCTGTTCTTCTTCATCTGGCTGCGCGGCACGCTGCCGCGCGTGCGCTACGACCAGCTGATGAAGCTCGGCTGGAAGGTCCTGATCCCGGTCTCCGTGGTCTGGCTGATGCTGGTCGCGACCGTCCGGGCGCTGCGCAACGAGCAGTACGACTTCAGCGAGATCGTCCTCTACGTGGGCGGCGCCGTCGTGGCGATCCTGCTCCTCTCCTTCGTCGCGGACCTCTTCCGCGACAAGCGCGAGAAGGCCGCCGCCGAGGAGGCCGGCAAGGCCGCCGCGGCCGAGCCCTTCGACCCGCTCGCGGGCGGGTTCCCCGTACCGCCCAAGCCGGGCCAGCACCTGGCACCCGTACCGCGCCGACGGCCTCGCGCAGAGCGAGAGCTGATTGTCAGTGGCGGGGCGAATACTGACAGTGACCGAGAGGAGGGTGCTGAGAATGTCTGACGCCGACAAGAGCGAGAAGTGGCAGAACCCGGTGGCCGGCTTCGGCGTGACCTTCAAGGCCATGTTCAAGAAGCGGCTCACCGAGCAGTACCCGGAGACGCAGAAGACCACCGCCCCGCGCTTCCACGGACGGCATCAGCTGAACCGGCACCCGGACGGTCTGGAGAAGTGCATCGGGTGCGAGCTGTGCGCCTGGGCCTGTCCCGCCGACGCCATCTACGTGGAGGGCGCGGACAACACGGAGGAGGAGCGCTACTCCCCGGGCGAGCGGTACGGCGCGGTCTACCAGATCAACTACGCCCGCTGCATCCTGTGCGGGCTGTGCGTCGAGGCGTGCCCGACCAGGGCGCTGACCATGACGAACGAGTTCGAACTGGCCGACTCCAGCCGCGAATCGCTCATCTACACCAAGGAGCAGCTGCTCTCCGGGCTCACCGAGGGCATGGTCGAGGCGCCGCACTCGATGTTCCCCGGCACGGAGGACACGGACTACTACCGCGGACTGGTGACGGGGGCCGCCCCCGGCACGGTCCGGCAGGTGGCCGTCTCCAAGGGTGAAGTCGCGGAAACCGCCGAGGAGGTGGAGGCATGAGCGCCCTCGCCGCCGCCACCCTGACCTCGACGGGCGAGGCGGTCCAGTTCTGGGTCCTCGGCACGGTCGCCGTCATCGGCGCGCTGGCCACGATCCTGATGAAGAAGGCCGTGCACAGCGCCCTCAGCCTGGCCGGGACGATGATCATCCTGGCGGTCTTCTACCTCGCCAACGGGGCGTACTTCCTGGGCGTCGTCCAGGTCATCGTCTACACCGGCGCGATCATGATGCTCTTCCTCTTCGTGGTCATGCTCGTCGGCGTCACCGCAGCCGACTCCCTGAAGGAGACCATCAAGGGACAGCGCTGGCTGGCCGTCCTGTGCGGGCTCGGCTTCGGCACCCTGCTGATCGCCGGCATCGGCCACGCCAACCTCACCCACTTCAACGGGCTCGGCCGGATCAACTCGGCCGGACACGTCGAGGGCCTGGCGCAGCTGATCTTCACCAAGTACGTCTTCGCCTTCGAGATCACCGGCGCGCTGCTGATCACCGCGGCCGTCGGCGCGATGGTGCTCACCCACCGCGAGCGCACGGAGCGGGCCGCCACGCAGCGCGAGCTCGCCGAGAAGCGCGTCCGCGAGGGCGTGCAGCTCCCGCCGCTGCCCGCGCCCGGCGTCTACGCCCGGCACAACGCGGTGGACGTCGCGGGCCTGCTGCCGGACGGCACCCCGTCCGAGCTGACGGTCAGCAAGACGCTGCGCGCCCGCGGCCAGATCCGGGACGTCTCCAGCGAGGCGCTCGACGACCTCAAGGCACTGGAGCAGGCGTCCTCGGAGCGCCTCGGCCGTGAGGAGGCCTCGAAGTGAATCCGGTCAACTACCTGTACCTGGCGGCCCTGCTGTTCACCATCGGTGCGGCCGGAGTGCTGATCCGCAAGAACGCGATCGTGCTGTTCATGTGCGTCGAGCTGATGCTCAACGCCTGCAACCTCGCCTTCGTCGCCTTCTCGCGGATGCACGGCAACCTCGACGGCCAGATCATCGCGTTCTTCACGATGGTCGTCGCCGCCGCGGAGGTCGTGGTCGGCCTGGCGATCATCGTGTCGCTGTTCCGTACCCGCCACTCGGCCTCGGTCGACGACGCCAGCCTGATGAAGCTGTAAGGGGTCGCTGTGGAGAACCTGATTGCGCTGCTGATCGCGGCGCCCCTGCTCGGAGCGGTGGTGCTGCTGTGCGGCGGCCGGCGCCTCGACAAGACCGGCCACTGGATCGGCACCCTGCTCGCGGCCGTCTCCTTCGGGATCGGCGCCGTACTGTTCGCCGACATGCTGAGCCGCGGGGCCGATGACCGGACCCTGCACCAGAACCTGTACACCTGGATCCCCGTCGAGGGCTTCCAGGCGGACATGGCCTTCCAGCTCGACCAGCTGTCGATGACCTTCGTCCTGCTGATCTCCGGGGTGGGCACGCTCATCCACGTGTACTCGATCGGGTACATGGAGCACGACGAGCGCCGCCGCCGTTTCTTCGGCTACCTCAACCTGTTCGTCGCGGCCATGCTGCTGCTGGTCCTCGCCGACAACTACCTCCTGCTGTACTTCGGCTGGGAGGGCGTGGGCCTCGCCTCGTACCTCCTGATCGGCTTCTGGCAGCACAAGCCCAGCGCGGCCACGGCCGCGAAGAAGGCCTTCCTGGTCAACCGCGTCGGCGACATGGGCCTGTCGATCGCGATCATGCTGATGTTCACCACCTTCGGGACCTTCACCTTCGGGCCGGTGTTCGGCGCGGTGGGCGAGGCGTCCGAAGGCAAGCTGACGGCGATCGGCCTGATGCTGCTGCTGGCCGCCTGCGGCAAGTCGGCCCAGGTGCCGCTGCAGTCCTGGCTCGGTGACGCGATGGAGGGCCCGACCCCGGTCTCGGCCCTGATCCACGCGGCGACGATGGTGACGGCGGGCGTGTACCTGATCGTCCGCTCGGCCGCCGTCTTCAACGCGGCGCCGGACGCCCAGCTGGTGGTCACCATGGTGGGTGCGGTCACGCTGCTCTTCGGTGCGATCGTCGGTTGCGCGAAGGACGACATCAAGAAGGCCCTCGCCGGGTCGACGATGTCCCAGATCGGCTACATGATCCTGGCGGCGGGCCTCGGCCCGATCGGCTACGTCTTCGCGATCATGCACCTGGTGACGCACGGCTTCTTCAAGGCGGGCCTCTTCCTCGGCGCCGGTTCCGTGATGCACGGGATGAACGACGAGGTCGACATGCGCAAGTACGGCGGGCTGCGGAAGTTCATGCCCGTCACCTTCGTCACCTTCGGCCTCGGGTACCTGGCCATCATCGGCTTCCCAGGCCTGTCCGGCTTCTTCTCCAAGGACCTGATCATCGAGGCGGCCTTCGCGAAGGGCGGCACCGAGGGCTGGATCCTCGGCGGGGTCACCCTGCTGGGCGCCGGCATCACCGCCTTCTACATGACCCGCGTCATGCTCCTCACCTTCTTCGGCGAGAAGCGCTGGCAGACCGACGCCGAGGGACACGAGCCGCACCCGCACGAGTCCCCGAAGTCCATGACCATCCCGATGGTCATCCTGGCCTTCGGGTCGGTCTTCGCCGGCGCCTTCTTCGAGATCGGCGACCGCTTCCTGAACTGGCTGGAGCCGGTGACCGGTTACGCGCACGGCCACCCGCCGGTCAGCGCCATGACGGTGACCCTGGCCACCATGGCGGTCCTGGTAGTCGGCGTCGTCATCGCCTGGTCGATGTACGGCCGCAGGCCCGTCCCGGTCATCGCCCCGCGCGGCTCGCTCCTCACCCGGGCGGCCCGGCGGGACCTCCTCCAGGACGACTTCAACCACGTCGTGCTGGTGCGCGGCGGGGAGCACCTGACCCGCTCGCTCGTGTACGTCGACCACAGCCTGGTCGACGGGGTGGTCAACGGTACGGCCGCCTCGGTCGGCGGACTGTCGGGCCGGCTGCGCAAGCTGCAGAACGGCTACGCCCGCAGCTACGCGGTCTCGATGTTCGGGGGCACGGCGATCCTGATCGCCGCGACCCTGCTGATGAGGGCGGTGTGAGATGAGTTTCCCGCTTCTGACGGTGACGGCCGCGGTCCCCGCGGTCGGTGCGATCCTGACGGCGGCCGTCCCGGCCGCCCGCAGGACCGCCGCCAAGTGGCTCGCCCTGCTCTTCTCGCTGGCGACCCTGGCCCTGGCCGTGCTCGTCGCGATCCGCTTCGAGCCCGGTGGCGCCCGCTACCAGCTCACCGAATCCCGGTCCTGGATCGCCGACTTCGGCGTCCGCTACGAGCTGGGGGTGGACGGGATCGGGGTGGTGCTCATCGGGCTCACCGCGCTCCTGATCCCCTTCGTGATCGCGGCCGGCTGGCACGACGCCGACCCGCTGGAGACCAAGAGCTCCCGCTGGCGGCCGACGCAGGGCTTCTTCGCCCTGATCCTGCTGGTCGAGGCGATGGTGATCATCTCCTTCGAGGCCACCGACGTCTTCCTCTTCTACATCTTCTTCGAAGCCATGCTCATCCCGATGTACTTCCTCATCGGCGGCTTCGGGGACCGGGCGCACTCAGGCTCGGACGAGAACGCGGCCGCGCAGCGCTCGTACGCGGCGGTCAAGTTCCTCCTCTACAACCTGGTCGGCGGCCTGATCATGCTGGCCGCCGTCATCGGGCTGTACGTGGTCGCCGGGAACTTCTCGCTCCAGGAGATCGCCGCCGCCCGCGCCGCGGGCACGCTCGACATGGCGACCAACACCGAGCGGCTGCTGTTCCTCGGCTTCTTCTTCGCCTTCGCGGTGAAGGCCCCGCTGTGGCCGCTGCACACCTGGCTGCCGAACGCGATGGGCGAGGCCACCGCCCCGGTCGCCGTGCTCATCACCGCGGTCGTCGACAAGGTCGGCACCTTCGCGATGCTCCGCTTCTGCCTCGGCCTCTTCCCCGATGCCAGCAAGTGGGCCACGCCGGTGATCCTGGTCCTGGCCCTGATCAGCATCGTCTACGGCGCGCTGGTCGCGGTCGGCCAGCGCGACATCAAGCGGCTGGTCGCCTACGCCTCGATCTCGCACTTCGGGTTCATCATCCTGGGCATCTTCGCGATGACCTCCCAGGGCCAGTCCGGCGCCACCCTCTACATGGTCAACCACGGACTGTCGACGGCGGCGCTGATGCTGGTGGCCGGCTTCCTGATCTCGCGGCGCGGCTCGCGGCTCATCGCCGACTACGGCGGCGTGCAGAAGGTGGCCCCGGTCCTCGCCGGCACCTTCCTGATCGGCGGCCTCGCCACCCTCTCGCTGCCAGGGCTCGCGCCCTTCGTCAGCGAATTCCTGGTCCTGGTCGGCACGTTCGCCCGGTACCCGGTCGTCGGCATCATCGCCACCATCGGCATCGTGCTGGCCGCGCTCTACACGCTGGTGCTCTACCAGCGCACGATGACCGGTCCCGTGAAGGAGGAGGTCCGAACCATGCCGGACCTGCGCCTGCGGGAGGTGCTGGTGGTGGCCCCGCTGATCGCGCTGCTGATCGGGCTGGGCGTGTACCCGAAGGTGCTCACCGACATCGTCAACCCGGCGGTGGAGCACACCATGTCGGACGTGAAGCAGACGGACCCCGCACCTGAAGTGGAGGCGGCGAAGTGAGCACACTGACTTCCGCCCACAGCCTGTGGCCGCTCGCGGCCGAAGCCCCGGTCGACCGGATCCCGGCACCGGTCATCGAGTACGCGCAGCTCGCGCCCACGCTGATCGTGGTGGGCGCGGCGGTCCTCGGGATCCTCGTCGAGGCCTTCGTACCGCGCAAGTCCCGCTACTACGTGCAGGTGTTCCTCGCCGTCGCCGCGCTGGCCGCGGCCTTCGCGGCGGTCGTCGGCCTCGCGGCCGGCGGGTACGGGAGCACCAAGGCGCACATCGCGGCGATGGGCGCCATCGCCGTGGACGGCCCGGCGCTGTTCCTGCAGGGCACCATCCTGCTGGCCTCGATCGTCGCGGTCTTCACCTTCGCCGAGCGGCGCCTCGACCCGGCCGCGCACGGCAACCGGGTGGACTCCTTCGCCGCCCAGGCGGCGTCCGTACCGGGCAGCGAGAGCGAGAAGGCCGCCGTCAAGGCCGGGTTCACCACCACCGAGGTCTTCCCGCTGGCACTGTTCGCGATCGCCGGAATGCTGATCTTCCCGGCGGCCAACGACCTGCTGACGCTGTTCATCGCGCTGGAGGTCTTCTCCCTCCCGCTGTACCTGCTCTGCGCCGTCGCCCGCCGCCAGCGGCTGATGTCGCAGGAGGCCGCGGTCAAGTACTTCCTGCTGGGTGCCTTCTCCTCCGCCTTCCTCCTCTTCGGCATCGCGCTGCTCTACGGGTACGCGGGCTCGGTCTCGTACGCGACGATCGCCGACGTCGTGGACGGCACGGTCGTGAAGGTCGACCCGGCGCTGGCCGACACCATGGGCAACGACGCGCTGCTGCTGATCGGCGGGGCGCTGATCCTGACGGGCCTGCTCTTCAAGGTCGGCGCGGTCCCGTTCCACATGTGGACCCCGGACGTCTACCAGGGCGCTCCGACCCCGATCACCGGGTTCATGGCGGCGGCGACGAAGGTGGCCGCGTTCGGCGCCCTCCTGCGTCTGCTCTACGTGGTTCTGCCCGGCCTGCGGTGGGACTGGCGGCCGGTGATGTGGGGCGTCGCGATCGTCACGATGCTGGCGGGTGCGGTGATCGCCGTGACCCAGACGGACGTCAAGCGGCTGCTGGCGTACTCCTCGATCGCGCACGCGGGCTTCATCCTGGCCGGTGTGATCGCCACCTCGGCGGAGGGCATCCAGGCGGTCCTCTTCTACCTGGCCGCGTACTCCTTCGTGACGATCGGCGCCTTCGCGGTGGTCACGCTGGTGCGCGACGCGGGCGGGGAGGCGACGCACCTGTCCAAGTGGGCGGGTCTGGGCCGCCGCTCGCCGCTGACCGCGGCGGTCTTCGCGGTGTTCCTGCTGGCCTTCGCCGGTATCCCGCTGACGTCGGGCTTCTCGGGCAAGTTCGCCGTGTTCAGCGCGGCGGCGGAGGGCGGTGCGGGTGCGCTGGTCGTGGTCGGTGTCATCTCGTCCGCGATCGCCGCGTTCTTCTACATCCGGGTGATCGTCCTGATGTTCTTCAGCGAGCCGAAGGCCGACGGCCCGACCGTGGCCGTCCCCTCGCCGCTGACGATGACGACGATCGCGGTGGGCGTCGCGGTGACCCTGGTCCTGGGTGTGGCCCCGCAGTACTTCCTGGACCTGGCGGGCCAGGCGAGCACCTTCGTCCGCTGACCGGTTCGTCGTACGGGACAGGGCCCGGCCCCCTTCGGGGGAGCCGGGCCCTTCGTCGTGCGGGCACCCGCTAGCGGCCGTGCGCGTGCCCGGCTCCCCCCGCGGCCGGGCTCTTCTTGGGGCAGGTCAGCGCGGGGTTCCAGTTGTGGAAGCGGCCGGCCGGGTTGTCCTTGTACGCCCACATGTGCAGGTCGTAGTGCTTGGGCATGCCCGCCCAGTGGCCCGGCATCGGCCCGTCGAAGGGCAGCCCGAACATGCTCGGACGGTCGTCGGCCGTTTTCAGGTCCTGGTCCCGGTCGGTGTACATCCACTCCACGGTCTGCAGCTTGCGACGGCCGTTGCGGTCCTTCTCGGTGCTGTAGAGGAGCGCGGTCGGCCTGGCGGGGTCCATCGAGCCCCAGTTGGCCTGCTTGACGTAGTGGTAGCCCATGGAGCCCACCCCGAACGGGTTGGTCATGCACGCTTCGCCGTGCGGGACGTACCCGTCCTTGAGGGCCTCCCGCTCGTCCACGTACTTGGCCGTCACCGCGATGGCCGTCGCCATGTCCCTCATGGCCTTGGGGTTGCGCGGGTCGGGCGCGGGCCCCTCGACCGCGTGGGCCGGAGCCACTGCGGCCAGACCGAGCGACACGGCGGCCGCACAGGCGAGGACGGTCTTCAGACTGCGTACGTACATGGCGGGGGCTCCTCGCGGTGGGGGTACGGGGTACGGGTTCCCGCTTCCATTCGTCCGTCCACCATCCCGGCCCGTACCGCCCGCCGCACGCGGCGCGCCTCCGAACGGGGCCCCCGGCGCCCCTCAGGCGCGGGCCGCGTACGCGCGGACGTCCGCGTCCGGGTCCGTGACCGCCGTGGCGAGCGCGGTCCGGGCCTCCGCGGTGTCCCGGTGGGCCAGCAGGGACAGCACCGCTGCCTTGCGGACGTCCGCGTTGGCGTCGGCCAAGGCCTCGGCCAGAGCCGGCACCGCCGCGGACGTGGCGGCCGCCGACAGCCCGGCCGCCGCCCCCGCCCGGACCTGCCAGGCCGCGTCGGCCAGGGCCGCCACCGCGGTACGGGCGTACCCGTCAGGGCAGCCGACCGAGGCCAGCGCGGCCAGGGCGGCGCCGCGCACCAGCGGGTCCGGGTCGGCCAGCAGCGGGTCCAGGGGTGCCGGGGCCGGGGCGTGCACCGCGGCCAGGCCCCTGGCCACGGCCACCCGGACCTCGCGCGCCGGGTCCGCCGCGGCCGTGGCCAGCGCCGGGACCGCGTCCACCGCGACCAGCCCCCGGACCGCGTGGATGCGGACCTCCGGGTCGGCATCGGCCAGCGAGGCGGCGTACAGCTCCGCATCGCCCAGCCGGAGCGCCCGCAGGGCTTCGAGCGCGGCCGAGCGCACTGCGGGGTCGGGCACCGCGAGGGCGGCGCGCAGCCCGGCCCCCAGCTCCGGCTCGCCCGGCAGGACCTCCACCAGCTCGCGCAGCGCAGCCGCGGCGGCCGCCCGTACGGCGGGAGCCGTGTCGCCGAGGCGGGCGGCCAGCGCGGGCCCGGCCCCCTCGGGGACGGTCTCGCCGAGCGCGGCCACCGCTGCGGCCCGTACCGACGGATCGGGGTCGGCCAGGTACGGCGTCAGGGCGGCCAGGTCCGGTGACTCCTCGGCCAGGGCGAGGAGTTCCACGATCCGCGGCGAGGCTCCCGGGGAGCTCCCGGGGGCGAGCGCCGGATCCGGGACCGGCAGGGCCGGGGTGCGGGCCGCCGGAGCCGCCTCGCGCGGGCCCGCCGTCGCCACCGGGGTCAGCGCGACCTCGCCCAGGTGCCGCGAGGGACCGCCGGCCGGGGCGAACCCGTCCACCGGGACCAGGTAGGGCTCGACCGGCCGGGCGGTGAACTCCATCGCTCCCGTGGCCGATTTGCGCAGGTCCAGGTGGTACAGCCAGCCCGCGTCATCCCGCTCCGGATGATCGAGGCGCTCGTGGTAGAGGCCCCAGCGGGACTCCGTACGGGCCAGCGAGGAGCGGGCCGCCATCTCCGCGCAGTCCCGGATGAAGGACACCTCCGCGCACCGCATCAGCTCGTGCGCCGTGGTCGCGCCCATCTCCGCGATCTCGCCCGTCATCCGGTCGAAGGCCTCGACGGCGAGCGAGAGCTTCGCGCCCGTCTTCGGCGGCGCCACGTAGTCGTTCACGAACCGCCGCAGCTTGTACTCCACCTGAGGCTGCGGCGGCCCGTCCGGGTTGCGCAGGGGGCGGTAGACCAGCTCGTGGGCCGCCGCCAGCTGGTCGGCCGGCAACACGCCCTCGTAGGCGGTGTGGCGGGAGGCGTCCGCACCCGCCAGGTCGCCGAAGACGAAGGCCCCGATCATGTAGTTGTGCGGCACCGAGGCCAGGTCCCCGGCCGCGTACAGCCGAGGGACGGTGGTCCGGGCGTGGTCGTCGACGCGGACTCCCGAGGCGGAGTGGCCCCCGCACAGGCCGATCTCCGAGATGTGCATCTCGATGTCGTGGGTGCGGTAGTCGTGGCCGCGGCCCGCGTGGAAGGTGCCGCGCGTCGGCCGTTCGGATCGCGAGCGAGTCGAGCGGACACATGTCGACGCAGAGGGTGCAGCCTTCGATGCACAGGGACTCGTCGATGGTCACGGGCACGTCGCCGCGCTGGGGGACCAGAGGCATGGCTGTCTCCAGGAAGGTGGGTACGCAAGGGGGTCAGAGGGAGCGGCGCAGCAGGCCGCTCATGGTGATCCGGTCGCCGCGGAAGCGGATGA
This sequence comes from Streptomyces sp. NBC_01546, assembly GCF_045208355.1. NCBI lineage: Bacteria > Bacillati > Actinomycetota > Actinomycetes > Kitasatosporales > Streptomycetaceae > Streptomyces > Streptomyces sp. NBC_01546. The sequence goes on along the minus strand of NZ_CP109379.1, from coordinate 3,644,730 downwards.
ACTCCAGGTCCACGGGCCGGCCGTCGCCCAGGTGGGTGAGGCGCTCCAGCATCAGGACGGCGGCCCCGCGCGGGGCCTGCAGGACGGCGGCCGAGTGCGCGTCGGCGTTGACGGCCTCGAGGGTGATCTCGGCGTGGCCGAGCGGCTGTCCGGTGAGCTGTTCCAGGAGCCGGAAGACGTCCGTGTTCTCCAGGTCGCAGCCCAGCAGTCCGGCGCCGACGTCCATCGGGACGTAGGTGAGGTCGAGGGAGAGCGGCAGCCCGTTCAGGCGGCGCAGCCGTTCGATGTAGAGCACGTCGGCGTGCTCGGGCAGGCGGAGGCGGCCGGCGACGGGGGCGGGGGCGCGCACGGCGCCGACCGTGCGGACCTCGTTGGTCACCCGGCCGTGCTCGTGCAGGGTTTCGGCCAGGCCCTGGAGGCGGTCCAGGCCGTGCCGGTACTTCTCGCACACGACGACGGTTCCGACGCCCGGCCGGCGCTCCACGAGCTGCTCGCCGCGCAGCAGGTCGAGGGCCTGGCGGACGGTGTTGCGGCCGGCGCCGTAGTCGGCGGCGAGGGCGTCCTCCAGGGGGAGGACCCCGCCGGGGTAGCCGCCCGCCAGGATCTGGTGGCGCAGCAGGTCGGCGAGCTGGCGCGCCTGGTCCGCGCGCAGGCGCCGGCGGCGCGCGGCGGCGACCGGGACGGTGTGCGTGGCGGTGCGTTCGGCTGGCATGGCAGGGAACGTACCGGCGCTCCGGCGGGCGTGGTGTTGCCGCAGTGTTGCGCCACCGGGCGGAGCACTTACGGGGCTGTGACCTGCGGTTTCGGCGGGGTGGCGGAAAGATCCGCCACCCCGCCGACCGAATACCGGACTAGCGCGATCCCACGATGCGGCCGGTGACCTCGCCGAGGCCCACCCGGGTGCCGTCGGCGCCGGGCGCCCAGGCGGTGAGGGTGACGGTGTCCCCGTCCTCCAGGAAGGTGCGCTTGCCGTCGGCGAGTTCGATCGCGTCGCGCCCGTTCCAGGTCAGCTCCAGCAGCGAGCCGCGCTGGCCGGTCTCGGGGCCGCTGACGGTGCCGGAGCCGTACACGTCGCCGGTGCGCAGCGAGGCGCCGTTGACGGTCATGTGCGCGAGCTGCTGGGCGGCGGTCCAGTACATCGACGCGAACGGCGGCTGCGCCACCTCCTGCCCGTTGATGGAGACGGTGATGCGCAGGTCGAAGCCGCCGGGGCGGTCGCCGGCGGCGTCGTCCAGGTAGGGCAGTAGCGGGAAGTCCCGGGCGGGCGGGGTGACACGGGCCGCGTCCAGGGCCTCCAGCGGGGTCACCCAGGCGGAGACGGAGGTGGCGAAGGACTTGCCGAGGAAGGGGCCGAGCGGCACGTACTCCCAGGCCTGGATGTCCCGCGCCGACCAGTCGTTGAGGAGGAAGAGCCCGAAGACGTGGTCCTCGAACTCGCCCAGCGCCACGGGGCGGCCCAGCTCGGAGGGGGTGCCGACGACGAAGCCGACCTCGGCCTCGATGTCGAGCTTGACGGACGGGCCGAAGACGGGCGCCGGGTCGGTGGGGGCCTTGCGCTGCCCGGAGGGCCGTACGACGTCGGTGCCCGAGACGACGATCGTCCCCGACCGGCCGTGGTAACCGATGGGCAGGTGCTTCCAGTTGGGGGTCAGAGCGTCCCCGTCGGGCCGGAAGATCTTCCCGACGTTGGTGGCGTGGTGCTCGCTCGCGTAGAAGTCGACGTAGTCGGCGACCTCGTACGGGAGGTGCAGCGTCACGGCGTCGAGCGGCGTGAGGTGCGGCTCGACGGTGGGGCGGTGGCCGGGGTCGGTGACCCAGGCGGTCAGCGCGCGGCGCACGTCGCGCCAGGTGGTGCGCCCGGCGGCCAGCAGCGGGTTGAGCGAGGACTGCCCGAGCAGCCCGGCGTACGGGGAGCCGAGCGCGGCCGCGGCCGCCCCCGCGTCGAGCACGTGTCCGCCGATCCGCACACCGATCCGGCGACGGCCTTCCGAGGCGGTCGAGAAGACGCCGTAGGGGAGGTTGTGCGGCCCGAACGGGTCGCCCTCGGGAACATCGAGGGGGCTCTGCTGGGGCATGGGGTACTGCCTCGCTTTCGACGCGGTCCGGGGGTGTCCCGGGGGATGGGTTGACACGTTACGTGGCCGGTGGGGCCTGCGGGAGACCGGATTGGGGCGCTATTTGTAGGACTTGTCCAACGGGGTCCGTATCCTTGGCGCCGTGACTTCCGCCCTCCCCTATGCCTTGATCGCCACTGACCTGGACGGGACTCTGCTGTGCGCCGGGGACTTCGTCTCCGCCCGCTCGTACGCGGCGCTCGCGACGGCGCGCGCCGCGGGCGCCCAGCACATCATCGTCACCGGCCGCCCCGTCCCGCAGGTCCGGCACGTCCTGGACGGCCTCGGCTACGAGGGGCTCGCGGTGTGCGGGCAGGGCGCGCAGGTGTACGACGCGGCGCGCGGGCGCCTGCTGCACTCCGTGTCCATGGACCGGGGGCTGGCCGAGGTGGCCCTCGGCAAGATCGAGGCGGAGATCGGCGAGGTCTACGCGGCGGTCAACCAGGAGGGCGTCGACGCGGAGATGCTGATAGGGCCGGGCTACCGGATGTGGCATCCGCACCTCCCGACGGTCCGGGTGCCGCGGCGGTCGGACCTGTGGTCGGCCCCGATCAACAAGGTGCTGCTCCAGCACCCCCGGCTGGACGACGACGAGCTGACCCAGGTGGCGCGGTCGGTGGTCGGCGACCTGGTCAACGTCACCATGGCGGGGGAGCACACGGTGGAGCTCCAGCCGCCGGGCGTCGACAAGGCCAGTGGGCTCGCGCGGGCGGCGGAGGTCCTCGGCCTGGCCGCCTCGGCGACGATCGCGTTCGGTGACATGCCGAACGACGTCCCGATGTTCGCGTGGTCGGCCCACGGGGTGGCCATGGCCAACGCCCACCGCGAACTGGTCGCCGTCGCCGACGAGATCACCCTCTCGAACGAGGCAGACGGCATCGCGGTGGTCCTGGAACGGCTCTTCGGCTAACCGCCCTGGCGCCAGGCAGGGCGGTCAACCCGCCGCGCGCGGAAGCCGGCGTTCCCACGTGCGGTGGAAGACCACCTCGTCACCCTCCCGGCACACGACCTCGTTCGACGTCAGGAACCCGCCCTCGTCGCACGAGATCTCCGACCGGGTCTCGACCCGCGCGTCCCAGCCCCGTTCCGGCCGGTGGAGCCGGATCCGCCAGTCCGAGCGGGTCCGGGCCGACAGCGGGTCCGCGTCCTGGATCTCGTACACCTCCAGCGCGTCCTCGCTGAACTCCAGGCCGTCCGGGTACACCCGCGTGCCCCCGTACCGGGGATCCACCTCCAGCCGCCAGGTCCCCCGCGCGACGTCCCGTACGACCAGCCGTTCCGGACGCGGCTCGTCCAGCGTGGCCGGAAACACGACCCCCAGCGGCTCCGCCTGCTCCGGCGCCTCGAAGAGGATCCCCTCGTCCGAGGCGGCCGGAGACGAGCCGGCCGGAGACGAGGCAGAGGACCCGGCCCGCACCGGCAGCGTCAGCGCGCTGCCCGCCGGGTCCAGGGTCCAGCCCGCCTCGGAGCCGGCCCGCGGCCAGATCCACGGCCAGTAGGCGGAGGAGACGGCGAGCCGGATGCGGTGCCCCGGCGCGAAGGCGTGGCCGATGCCGTTCAGCTCGAAGGTGACGTCCTCGTACGAGCCCACCGGCCACGGCACGGCCCGCTCCCGGCCCTGACGGGCGGACAGGTTCAGGGCGCCCCGCGTGACCAGCGTCGAGGAGCCGTCGGCGGCGACGTCGCAGAGCCGGGCCACCACCTGGCCGTACGGGACGTCCAGCCGGAGCCGCAGCGTCACCGACGGCCGCCCCAGGATCTCCACCGGCTCCCCGGCCGCCACCGGGAACTCGAAGCACGCCGACTTCGCGTCCTCCTCCCGCTGGTCCGGCGGCAGGTCGGCGTCGTTGCCGAACGGGAAGAAGCGGCCCGCGTCCAGCCCGGTGTGCTGCGGGGAGGCGACGGCCACCGGCGCGCCCTGGAACCCGTACGAGACCGGGACCACCGACGGCGAGGGCCAGGCCTTCTCCCCGACCCAGCGGCCCGGGAGTTCCCCGTACGAGGTCGCGGGCGGATGGGAGCCGCTGATCCAGGAGCGCAGCAGCGGCTCGTCCAGCACGCCGTTGTCCTCGCCCCGCAGCCAGTGGTCCCACCAGCGCAGGGTCTCCTGGAGGAAGCCGATGGACGGGCCCGGCGGCAGCCCGCGGTCGGGATACTGGTGGGACCACGGGCCGATCAGGCCGCGCACCCGCGAGGACGGCAGCGCGGAGACCAGCCGCAGCACGGTGTCCCGGTACGGGTCGTGCCAGCCGCCCACCGCGAGGACCGCCGCGCCGATCGCGGAGTAGTCCTCGCAGACGCTGCCGTGGCGCCAGTAGGCGTCGCGGGTCTGGTGCGAGAGCCAGGTGTGGATCAGCGGTTCCACGGATTCCAGCCGTGAGAGCCACTGCTCCCGCCAGCCGTCGCCGACGAACTCCGGGTCCGGCGGGCGGGAGGCGAAGGCGAGCATGGTGGCCGCCCACGCGTGCATGTCCACGGCCAGCACGGAGCCGCCCATGTAGTGCACGTCGTTGTCGAACCGGTCGTCCGACGAGCACACGGTGACGATCGCCTTCAGCGGCTCGGGAGCCAGGGCGGCGATCTGGAGGGAGTTGAAGCCGCCCCAGGAGATGCCGAACATCCCCACCGACCCCGTGCACCACGGCTGCTCCGCCAGCCACTCGATCACCGCGACCCCGTCGGCCAGCTCGCGCGCGTCGTACTCGTCGCCGGGACGGCCCCCGCTGCACCCGTGGCCGCGTACGTCCACGCGGACCGAGGCGTAGCCGTGCCCGGCGTACCAGGGGTGGCGCTGCCAGTCGCGGGGCGCCGTCCAGTCGGTGAGCCGGTACGGGAGGTACTCCAGCAGCGCCGGTACGGGCTCCTTCGTCACCGGGCGCCAGATCCGGGCGTAGAGCTCCACCCCGTCGGCCATCGGGATCCGGACGTCCTCGCGGGTGGTCTCGTACGGGAAATCGGTGCGGATGATCATCAGGTCTCAGTCCCCACATGGCCTCAGTGGACGGGGTGCATCGTGCGCCGCAGCCAGGGCGCGAGCGCCAGCACGGCCAGGCCCGCGGCCACCGCGATCCCGCCGTTGACGCCGAAGTACACGGGGTTGGACACCTCGCCGTAGAGCTTCACGACCTGTGCCTGGATGCCGTTGGCGAGCGCCAGGGAGAGGAACCACAGCGCCATGGTCTGGCTCCCGAAGGCCTTCGGGGCGAGTTTGCTGGTGGCCGACATGCCCGAGGTCTCCAGCAGGACGTCGCCGAGCCCGAGCAGCAGGTAGGAGCCGACGATCCACCAGGCGGCCATCTGGTAGGTGTCCCCGCTGTGTCCCGAGGTCGGGACGACCATCAGCAGGAAGGACAGGCCGCCCAGGATCACACCGATGGCGATCTTGTTCGAGGCGTGCGGCTGGCGGTGGCCCATACGGGCCCACAGGGCGGCGACGACCGGCGCCAGGGCCACCTCGAAGGCGCCGAGCGCGGAGGCGTACCAGCTCGCGGGGAACTCGAAGCCGAGGATCGTGGTGCGGGCGTTGGTCGAGGCCAGCAGCATCATCGTCGAGTAGGCCTGGAAGAGGATGAAGTTGAAGGCGACCGAGGCCAGGAAGAGGACCACGTACGGGCGCAGCCGCCCGCGCTCCGCGGCCGTCACCCGGGGGCTGCGGAACATGACGGCGAAGTAGACGACCGGGGCGATCACCGAGACGAGGGTGAGCAGGTCGACGAAGCGGCCCATCGTCAGCCATCCGGCGACGGCCAGAAGGGTGGCGCACGCGGCGAATACCAGACAGCCGCAGATGATCTTCGTCACGGCCGAGCGCATCGCGTCGGGCGCCAGCTCGTATTCGGCGGAATGCTTGCGTCCGGCCAGGTGGCGGCGGCCCAGGACGTACTGGATCAGGCCGGCGGTCATACCGATGGCGGCGGCGGAGAAGCCCCAGTGCCAGCCCTTGTGCTCGCCGAGCCAGCCGGTGATCAGCGGTCCGGCGAAGGCGCCGATGTTGATGGCCATGTAGTAGAGGGCGAAGCCGGCGTCGCGCCGGTCGTCGTCCGTCCGGTACAGCTTGCCGACCATGGTGGCCACGTTCGGCTTGAGCAGGCCGGTGCCCGCGCTGATCAGGCCGAGGCCCGCCCAGGTCATGCCTGCGGTCGGCACGGCCATGGCGTAGTGGCCGCAGGCGATGAGGATGCCGCCCCAGAGCACGGCGCGGTACGAACCGAGGATGCGGTCGGCGAGCCATCCGCCGGCGACGGAGACGAGGTAGACCATGGTCCCGTAGGCAGCCGAGACGGAGGCCGCGGTGCCCGGGTTCATCCCCAGTCCGCCGTTCGCCACCGTGTCGGCGAAGTAGAGGACGAGGATGGCCTGCATGCCCAGGAACGAGAAGCGCTCCCAGACCTCCAGTCCGGACAGCGTCGCCAGCCCCCGGGGGTGTCCGAGGAAGGCGTGGTCGTCGCGGGGTGGCGGCTGGTCAGCCTCCGGGTCCGCGGGTTCCTCTATATCGGTCGAAGTTCTGGACAAAACGCATTCTCCGGTTGATTCGGCTCCTCACGAACATACCGGTGTGCTTCGGGCGCTGCGCGGGTGGCGACCGGACAGGCGCTCTCGGTGATCGAAAACAGACCCGATACGCTGGGTTGAGTGATGGCAGCGACACATCGACAATCCAGGTGATCGTCAACGTGATCGTCAGCAGACAGGAGTACCCCTCGTGACCGTCGTCGGGCCGTTCGGACTGAGCGTGCGGGACCAGGCTCTTGAGACCGATGTCCAGGCCGGACTGGCCGCCGTCGAGGCGGGTCTGCTGGAAGCCACCAAGAGCGAAGTCCCCTTCATCACCGAGGCCGCACAGCATCTGGTGCGGGCCGGTGGCAAGCGTTTCCGCCCGCTGCTCGTGATGCTGGCGTCCCGGTTCGGCGATCCCTACGCACCCGGAATCGTGCCGTCCGCGGTGGTCGTGGAGCTCACGCACCTGGCGACCCTCTACCACGACGACGTCATGGACGAGGCCGACGTACGCCGTGGGGTGGAGAGCGCCAACACCCGCTGGGGCAACTCGGTTGCCGTCCTGACGGGTGACTTCCTGTTCGCCCGCGCCTCGCACATCCTGGCCGACCTCGGGCCGGAGGCCGTACGCATCCAGGCCGAGGCCTTCGAGCGGCTGGTGACGGGTCAGATCCTGGAGACGGCAGGCCCGCGCGACGGCCGTGACCCGGTCGCGCACTACCTCGACGTCATCGCGGGCAAGACCGGCTCGCTGATCGCCGTCTCCGGCCGCTTCGGCGCGCTGATGTCCGGCGCCGACGAGTCGGTCGTCGACATCCTGACCCAGTACGGCGAGCGGCTCGGCACCGCCTTCCAGCTCGCCGACGACGTCCTGGACATCGCCTCCGACGCGCACGAGTCCGGCAAGACCCCGGGCACCGACCTGCGCGAGGGCATCCCGACCCTGCCCGTGCTGCGGCTGCGCGAGATGGCCGCCCGCGACGGCAACCCGGACGACCTGGAACTCGTACGGCTCCTGGACGGGGACCTGACGGACGACGCCCGCCACGCCGAGGTGCTCACCCGGCTGCGGGCGCACCCCGCGCTGGAGCAGGCCCGCCGCGACACCATCCGCTACGCGGAGGACGCGCGGGCCACGCTCGCGCCGCTGCCGGAGTGCTTCGCGAAGTCGGCGCTGGAGGAGCTCTGCGACGCGGTGGTCCACCGGGCGGGCTAACGCCCTCGATGCGCCTGCAATACCGGAACGGGCCCTTCCGCCCCGTCGACCCCTACGGGTCGGGGCAGAAGGGCCCGTTCCGTGTCATCCCACGGTCGTACGCGCAGTTGCGTCCGGGGACTGACGCTTCCCGGCGGCCGTTTTGGTCAGATGGAGTCATCAAACCCCACCAGATCGGGTGAGCGCGGCGACACGGGGGTCGCCGCCGTCGACACAGAGGGCAGGGCACTGACATGGCAGCGAACACGAAGACTTCTCGCAAGGTCGCCCGGTACGCCGTACCGGTCGCGGTGGCAGGTGTGGCCGCGGCGACCGTCGCGATGGTCCCGGCCTTCGCCAACGCCGGCGGACCCGACCTTCCGAAGGTAACGGCGCAGCAGCTCATCGAGAAGATCGCCGCGTCGGACGTACAGGAGCTGTCGGGCACCGCCAAGATCAGCACCGACCTGGGCCTGCCGAAGATCGCCGGCGGCCTGCTCGGCGGCAGTGGCGTCGCGACCGGCTCCGCCGCTCCGGAGGACAAGGTCGCGCAGCTGGCGAACGGTACGCACACCTTCCGGGTCGCGGCCGACGGCCCGGACCGCCAGAGGCTGACCTTCCTGGACGGCAAGGACGAGTACAGCCTCATCCACAACGGCAACGACGTGTGGGGCTACGCCTCCAAGTCGAACGAGGTCTTCCACGACAAGAACGCCGGCGCCGGGGACCAGAAGAAGACGGCCGACCGGCTCGGCGCCTCGCCCCAGCAGCTGGCCGAGGAGGTCCTGAAGGCCGCTGGTCCGACCACGGAGGTCGGTGTGGGCGACACGGCGCAGGTGGCCGGGCGGGACGCCTACCAGCTGGTGCTCAAGCCCAAGCAGGCCGGTTCCACGGTGGGCTCGGTCCAGATCGCGGTCGACGCCAAGAACGGCGTGCCGCTGCGCGTGCAGCTGCTGTCCTCCCAGGGCGGCAAGCCGATCGTGGACGCGGGCTTCACCAAGGTGGACTTCGCCAAGCCGGCCGCCGACACGTTCGCCTTCACCCCGCCCAAGAACGCCAAGGTGACCGAGGGTACGGACGGGGCCCACAAGGGGGAGAAGGGCAAAGAGTTCAAGGCGCTGGAGTCCTTCCCGGGCCTGGACGCCCTGACCGGCGGTGCGAACGGCAAGGGCGACGTGAAGGTCCTCGGCGAGGGCTGGGCCACGGTGGCGCAGATCAACACCGGGGCGGGCCAGAACCTGAAGGATCTGGAGAACGACAAGAACGCGCCGAAGGAGGCGAAGCAGTTCCTGAGCTCCCTCGGGGACAAGGTCTCCGGGAAGTTCGGCGAGGGCCGGTTCTTCTCCACCCGCCTGGTCAACGCCCTGATCACGGATGACGGCAAGGTCTACGTCGGCGCGGTCACCAAGGACCAGCTGGTGAAGACGGCGAACTCCGCCAAGTAGTCCGCCAGGCAATTCGAACGTCCGAAGGGTGGGCGGGGACTGTGTCCCTGCCCACCCTTCCGGCATTCCCGTCCTGCGTACAGCAGGGCCGCTGTACGGTGTTGAGCATGTCGAGACACGTCACCATCCGCCTGGACGAAGAGTTCCATGAACGCCTGAAGGCGCGCGCGGCGGCGCTGGGGACGACGGTCACCGCGCTGATCACCGAGGTCACGGAACGCGAACTCGACGAGGACCGGAAGAACTTCCTGTCCGGCATAGAGGAGTTCGCCGACCACTGGAGCTACTTCCAGGAGCGGTTCGGCAATTGAAGATCACCATGGAGTGGGCCTGGACCGCTCTGGCCCACCATCTCCCGTCCGATCCCGCCGTCTGGGACCCCTCCGGGGTGGCCGCCGCGGTCGCCCGGCACCAGAACGACCTCGTCCTGGTGCCCGAACAGCCCGCCCCGGACACCGCGTGGCGGGCCGCCGCGTTTCTGCACACCCTCGCGGTGTGCCCGGCGCTGGAATCCCCGATGAACGAGTTCTACGCCGCCGCCGCGACCCGCTCGTATCTGCGCGTGGCCGGGGCCAAGCAGCTGCCCTCGCCCGAGGTCCTGGGTGATCTGGTCGAGGCGGCGAAGCTGGGCCTCGCGGACATCGGGGCGGTGGCCGAGGAGCTGCGGGCCCGCATACAGGACCCGCAGCCCGCCTCGCGCGGCTAGGACCGGCAGCCCTAGAAGGTGATCTTCCAGCTGTTGATGTAGCCGACGTCCTGCGCGGCCACGTCCTTGACCTGGAGCTTCCAGATCCCGTTGGCCACCTCGGAGGAGGCGTTGACGGTGTAGGACTGGACGAGGTTGTCGGCGCTGCCACCGCTGCGGTTGTGCAGGTTGTAGACGGTGCCGTCGGGGGCGACCAGGTCGACCACCAGGTCACCGCGGTAGGTGTGGACGATGTTCACGTCCACCTTGGTGGTGGCCGGCGCGTTGCCCGTGACCCCGGAGACCGTGATCGGAGAGTTCACGGCGGCTGCCGGGGAGTCCGGGATGTTCACGTCCGCCGTGTTCTCGAAGGACGGGCCCGGCGGGACCGGGGTGGCCGCCCCGAGGTTCCAGACCGCGTAGGCGATGGCGTCGGCGTTGCGGTCCAGGGCGGTGTCGTTGATGTTCGCCGTGCTGTCGCAGGAGGAGTGGTAGCAGCGGTCGAAGGCCTGACCGGAGGTGCCGCCCCACTTCTGCGCCTGGGCCGCCGTCTTGGTGTAGTCGGCGCCGGAGAACAGGCCGCCGACCGGGATGCCCGCGCTCTTGAAGGGGGCGTGGTCGGAGCGGCCGTCGCCCTCGGTCTCGATCTCGGTGGGTATGCCGAGGCCGGCGTAGTAGTTCTTGAAGGTCTGCTCGATCGTCGGGTCGTCGTCGTAGACGAAGTAGCCCGGGTTCGGCGAGCCGATCATGTCGAAGTTCAGGTAGCCGGAGATCTTCGCCTTCTCGGCGGCCGGCAGGTTGTTGACGTAGTACTTCGAGCCGATCAGGCCCAGCTCCTCCGCGCCCCACCAGCCGAAGCGCAGGTGCTTCGTCGGCTGGAGACCGGCGCGGGAGACGGCGAGCGCGGTCTCCAGGACCGCCGCGCTGCCGGAGCCGTTGTCGTTGATGCCGGCGCCCGCGGTCACCGAGTCCAGGTGCGAGCCGGACATCAGGACCGAGTTCGGGTCACCGCCCGGCCAGTCGGCGATCAGGTTGTAGCCGGTGGCGCCGCTGGAGGTGAAGGTCTGCAGGGTGGTCGTGAACCCCGCCGCGTCGAGCTTGGCCTTCACGTAGTCGATCGAGGCCTTGTAGCCGGCCCGGCCGTGGGCGCGGTTGCCGCCGTTGTTGGCGGCGATGGTCGAGAGCTGCGAGAGGTGGGCCTTGACGTTGGCCAGCGGAATGTCGGGCGGCGTCGGCGCCGCGGCGACCGCCGTCGGTGCGGCCAGCGCGGCGGGAGTGGTGGCGGCGAACAGGCCGGCGACCGCGAAAGCGGTCACGGCAGCAAGGCGCCGGGAGACGGACAGGCTCATGTGGGGGCTCCGGGATTCCGCGGGGATGTGACGGAACGATGGGGATAGAGCAGGTGAGCGATAGTGCGTCTGTGCGAGCCCGATGGTCAGTGAGAGTGTGACAGTCCGTCAAGACCACAATTCGGTCAGGGCAGTTCGGAAAACGGACGATCCCCGCTACGGGGGTTCCGTAACGGGGATCGTGGGGGTCGGGTGCCCGCTGGTGCGGGCTCTGTTCAGGCCCTGCTCGGGCCCGGCGCGGGCTCCTGCGCGCGCTCGCGGGCCGGCACCGCGACGGTGGCCGCCGCCACGGCGAGCGCGGCCCGGGAGCGGCGCGCCCTGCGCAGTGCGTCCCAGGTCAGGAGCGCGAGCGCGGCCCACACCAGGGAGAATCCGGCCCAGCGCTCGGGCGGCATCGCCTCGTGGAAGTAGAGGACGCCGAGCCCGAACTGGAACACCGGGGCCATGTACTGGAGCAGTCCGAGGGTGGACAGCGGGACCCGGATCGCCGCCGCCCCGAAGAGCACCAGCGGGATCGCGGTGACGAGTCCGGTCGAGGCCAGCAGGAGCGAGTGTCCAGTGCCCTGCGAGGTGAAGGTGGACTGGCCCTGCGCACCCAGCCACAGCAGGTAGCCGAGAGCGGGCAGGAACAGTACGGCCGTCTCGGCGGTCAGCGACTCCAGCCCGCCCATGTTGAGCTTCTTCTTGATCAGCCCGTACGTCGCGAAGGAGCAGGCCAGGACCAGCGAGATCCACGGCGGCCGCCCGTAGCCGATGGCGAGCACCAGCACCGCGGCGAAGCTGATGCCGACCGCCACCCACTGCGCGCGGCGCAGCCGCTCACCGAGCACCAGCACGCCCATCGCGATGCTGACCAGCGGATTGATGAAGTAGCCGAGGCTCGCCTCGACGACGTGGCCGTTGTTGACGGACCAGATGTACAGGCCCCAGTTCACGGTGATCACCGAGGCGGCGAGCGTGGTCAGCCCGAGCTTGCGGGGCTCGCGCAGCAGCTCCCGTATCCAGCCCCAGCGGCGCAGCGCGAGCAGGGCCAGCCCGACCACGGCCAGGGACCACACCATGCGGTGGGCCAGGATCTCGATGGCGCCCGAGGGCTGGAGCAGCGGCCAGAAAAGGGGGACCAGCCCCCACATTCCATACGCGCCGAATCCGTAGAACAAACCCGCGCGCTGGTCGGTCTCTGCCTTCACGGGGCCTCCTGTACGACTTTCAGCCAACCTCACGACGGTAGCGCCGTACGGGCCAGATGTCATGCCCGTCAACACGAGATACTCATGACATCTGAGTGAAACCCCCGGAGGGCAGCGGCGGCGGTCAGGCCAGGGCGGCGGCGATCGCCTCCGACACCGGGGTCGTCGGCCGCCCGATCAGCCGGGCCAGGTCCCCGCTGGTCCCGGCCAGCCGGCCGCGCGCGATCGCCGCGTTCACGTCGACGATGATCGCGGCGAAGCCCTCGGGCACTCCGGCGCCGGTCAGGATCGCCAGGTGCTCGTGCGCAGGGACCCCGGAGTAGGCGATCTCCTTGCCGGTCTGCGCCGACAGCTCGGCCGCGTACTCCGTCAGGCTCCAGGCGGTGTCGCCGGAGAGCTCGTAGACCCGGTTCAGGTGGCCCTCCCCGGTGAGCACCGCGGCCGCGGCGGCCGCGTAGTCGGCCCGCGCCGCCGAGGCGATCCGGCCCTCGCCAGAGCTGGCGACGACGGCGCCGTGCTCCAGGACGGTGGGCAGCTCGCGCGTGTAGTTCTCGTGGTACCAGCCGTTGCGCAGGAAGGTGTACGGGATCCCGGACTCGAGGATGGCCTGCTCGGTGGCCGTGTGCTCGGCCGCGAGGTCGAAATCGGCCTCGGGGCCGCCGAGGATGCCGGTGTAGGCGAGCTGCGCCACGCCCGCCGCCTGCGCGGCCTTCAGTACGGCGGTGTGCTGGGCGACGCGGCGGCCGATCTCGTTGCCGGAGATCAGCAGCACGCGGTCGCCGGCCCGGAAGGCGGCGGCCAGGGCGGCCGGGTCGTCGTAGTCGGCGACGCGTACCTCGACCCCGCGTCCGGCCAGGTCGGCGGCCTTCTCCCGGTCGCGGACGACGACGGCGACGCGGTCGGCCGGGACCCGTTCCAGGAGCTCGTCGACGACGAGACGGCCGAGGGCTCCGGTGGCGGCGGTGACGACGATGCTCATGATTGCTCTCCTCGTGAGGTGGCGATAACACCACCCTACGGTAAGCGCTAACTTTTAGAAAGCATTCAGGGTCGAGAGTGTCGCCATGCACCGGAGCCCGGATCTCCTGAGAGATCCGGGCTCCGGTTTCACGCGTCGTACGGGTTACGGGGTGCGGGTCAGCCGACGACCGTCCAGGTGTCGTTGCCGGCCAGCAGGGTGGCGAGGTCGCCCTTGCCGCTGCGGTCGACGGCGGTGTCCAGCTGCTCGGCCATCAGAGTGTCGTAGACGGGCCGCTCGACGCTCCGGAACACCCCGATGGGGGTGTGGTGGAGGGTGTCGGGGTCGGCCAGGCGGGAGAGCGCGAAGGCGTTGGTGGGGCTGGCGCCGTACGCGTCGTGGACCAGGATCCGCGACTCGTTCCCGGGGGTGACCGTGACGACCTGGAGGTCGCCGGTGGCCGGGTCGCGGACGACGCCCTTGTGGCCGTCGGTGCCGAACCGGATCGGCTGCCCGTGCTCGAGGCGGATCACGGCTTCCTGCGCCTGGTCCTTGTCCTTCAGGACCTCGAAGGCGCCGTCGTTGAAGATGTTGCAGTTCTGGTAGATCTCCACCAGCGCCGTGCCCTGGTGGTCGGCGGCCGCGCGCAGCACCTCGGTGAGGTGCTTGCGGTCGGAGTCCACCGTCCGCGCCACGAAGGAGGCCTCCGCGCCGATGGCCAGGGACACCGGGTTGAACGGCGCGTCCAGCGAGCCCATCGGGGTGGACTTGGTGATCTTGCCGACCTCGGAGGTGGGGGAGTACTGCCCCTTGGTCAGACCGTAGATCCGGTTGTTGAACAGCAGGATCTTGAGGTTGACGTTGCGCCGCAGGGCGTGGATGAGGTGGTTCCCGCCGATGGAGAGCGCGTCGCCGTCGCCGGTGACGACCCATACGGACAGGTCGCGGCGGGAGGTGGCCAGACCCGTGGCGATGGCCGGGGCACGGCCGTGGATCGAGTGCATCCCGTAGGTGTTCATGTAGTACGGGAAGCGGGAGGAGCAGCCGATGCCGGAGACGAAGGCGATGTTCTCCTTCGCGAGGCCGAGCTCGGGCATGAAGCCCTGGACGGCCGCGAGGACGGCGTAGTCACCGCAACCGGGGCACCAGCGGACCTCCTGGTCCGACTTGAAGTCCTTGGCCGACTGCGCGGCCTCGGCCTTCGGGACCAGCGACAGCAGATTCGGGGCGTCGGTCACCTCAGTCATTGATGGCCTCCTCGAGAACCTTCGCGAGCTGCTCCGCCTTGAACGGCATTCCGTTGACCTGGTTGTACGACTGGGCGTCCACCAGGTATTTCGCCCGGATCAGGGTGGCGAGCTGCCCGAGGTTCATCTCCGGCACCACTACCTTCTCGTAACGCCTCAGAGCCTCGCCGAGATTCCTCGGGAAGGGGTTGAGGTGACGCAGGTGGGCCTGGGCGATCGGGTGGCCGGCCGCGCGCAGACGCCGGACCGCGGCCGTGACCGGGCCGTAGGTGGAGCCCCAGCCCAGGACGAGGGTGCGGGCCTGGTCGGGGTCGTCGACCTCCAGGTCGGGGACCTGGATGCCGTCGATCTTGGCCTGGCGGGTGCGGACCATGTGGTCGTGGTTGGCGGGGTCGTACGAGATGTTGCCGGTGCCGTCCTGCTTCTCGATGCCGCCGATGCGGTGCTCGAGACCGGGCGTGCCGGGGACCGCCCACGGGCGGGCCAGGGTCTCCGGGTCGCGCTTGTAGGGCCAGAACACCTCGGTGCCGTCCGCCAGCTCGTGGTTGGGGCCGGAGGCGAACTGGACCTTGAGGTCGGGCAGGTCGGCGATGTCGGGGATCCGCCAGGGCTCGGAACCGTTGGCGAGGTAGCCGTCGGAGAGCAGGAACACCGGGGTCCGGTAGGTGAGCGCGATCCGGGCCGCGTCCAGCGCCGCGTCGAAGCAGTCCGCCGGGGTGCGCGGGGCGACGATCGGCACCGGGGCCTCGCCGTTGCGCCCGTACATGGCCTGGAGCAGGTCGGCCTGCTCCGTCTTCGTCGGCAGGCCGGTGGAGGGCCCGCCGCGCTGGATGTCCACGATCAGCAGCGGCAGCTCGAGGGAGACCGCCAGGCCGATCGTCTCGGACTTCAGGGCCACGCCGGGTCCGGAGGTGGTCGTCACGCCCAGGGCCCCGCCGAACGCGGCACCCAGGGCCGCGCCGATGCCCGCGATTTCGTCCTCGGCCTGGAAGGTCCGCACGCCGAAGTTCTTGTGCTTGCTCAGCTCGTGCAGGATGTCCGAGGCCGGGGTGATCGGGTAGGAGCCCAGGTAGAGCGGCAGATCCGCCTGCCGGCTCGCGGCGATCAGACCGTAGGACAGGGCCAGGTTCCCCGAGATGTTGCGGTAGGTACCGGTCGGGAAGGCCTGGGTGGCCGGGGCGACCTCGTAGGAGACCGCGAAGTCCTCCGTCGTCTCCCCGAAGTTCCAGCCCGCGCGGAACGCGGCCACGTTCGCCTCGGCGATCTGCGGCTTCTTCGCGAACTTCTGCCGCAGGAACTTCTCCGTACCCTCCGTCGGCCGGTGGTACATCCACGACAGCAGCCCCAGCGCGAACATGTTCTTGCTGCGCTCGGCCTCCTTGCGGGAGAGCCCGAAGTCCTTCAGCGCCTCGACGGTGAGGGTGGTCAGCGGGACCGGGTGGAGGTTGTAGGCCGCCAGCGAGCCGTCCTCGAGGGGGGAGGTCTCGTAGCCGACCTTGGCCATGGGGCGCTTGGTGAACTCATCCGTGTTGATGATGATCTCCGCGCCGCGCGGCACGTCCCCGATGTTCGCCTTCAGGGCGGCCGGGTTCATCGCGACCAGCACGTTCGGGGCGTCCCCGGGCGTGAGGATGTCGTGGTCCGCGAAGTGGAGCTGGAAGGACGACACGCCCGGCAGGGTTCCGGCGGGGGCGCGGATCTCGGCGGGGAAGTTCGGGAGCGTCGAGAGGTCGTTGCCGAACGACGCCGTCTCCGAGGTGAACCGGTCACCGGTGAGTTGCATACCGTCACCCGAGTCACCCGCGAACCGGATGATCACACGATCAAGCCGGCGGACTTCCTTGCCGCCCGGACTCGCAGAGGTGCGCTGTCCTGCGACAACGGCACCCCCAGCCCCGTCGGCCTGCTCGGCCGGGCTACTGACCTGGCTGGTCACTGAACTGGACCTCCTTCGAGGCGTGGGCACCCCCAGAACCAACCCTACGTCGGTCAGCTCTCCGGGGGCGGCCACATTCTGGACCGTTGGACCGCCCTTCGAGACAGCCCGACCGGTATGCCTTATCTGACAGAGTGTCAGTCGATCATGATTTGAGATAGGTGAGAACGGCCAGTACACGCCGGTGATCCCCGTCACTCGGCGACAGGCCCAGCTTCATGAAGATGTTGCTGACGTGCTTCTCCACCGCTCCGTCGCTCACGACAAGCTGCTTCGCCACGGCGGAATTGGTGCGTCCTTCGGCCATCAGGCCCAGTACCTCGCGCTCGCGCGGCGTCAGCCCCGCCAGCACGTCCTGCTTCCGGCTGCGGCCGAGCAGCTGGGCGACGACCTCGGGGTCCAGGGCGGTACCGCCCCGTGCCACCCGGACCACCGCGTCCAGGAACTCTCGTACCTCGGCCACCCGGTCCTTGAGCAGGTACCCCACCCCGGTGGTGGAACCGGCCAGCAGTTCGGTGGCGTACTGCTCCTCCACGTACTGCGACAGCACGAGCACCCCGATCCCGGGATATTCGCGGCGCAGCCGTACGGCGGCCCGTACGCCCTCGTCGGTGTGCGTCGGCGGCATCCGTACGTCGGCCACCACCACATCCGGCAGCTCGTCCTGAGCCGCCAGGTCCGACACGGTCTTGATCAGGGCTTCCGCGTCCCCGACGCCCGCCACGACGTCATGCCCCCGATCGGTCAGCAGCCGGGTCAGGCCCTCCCGCAGCAGCACCGAATCCTCGGCGATGACCACCCGCACCCTGTCTTCCACGATTCAGCAGCTCCCGCGTCCACTCATCCCGCACTCCCTGGCTCAGCCAAGCATCCCAGCCTCGAGGCCGGATCCAGGCAGAGCCGGGACAACGGGTGGGCGCCCGGGGGGAGTTTTCGCACGCGGTGAAAAACGGACGGGTCCGGGCCGCTCGGCCCGGACCTCGGCGTGGCGTCGTGGCGTCGTGACGCCGCTATGTCGCGGTCGCGGTCGCCCGTCAGCCGCTCACGCCCGCCAGGGGAGCTCGGCGGTCACCGTGGTCCCCACACCGGCGGGGGAGTCGACGACCAGGACCCCGTCCACGGCGTCCAGCCGCTCGGCCAGCCCCGCCAGCCCGGTCCCCTCCCCGACGCTCGCCCCGCCCCGGCCGTCGTCGGCGACCTGGATCAGCAGCCGCTCCCCGGACTTCCACATCTCCACGCTCGCGACCTGTGCCCGCGCGTGCTTGCTGATGTTCTGCAGCAGCTCCGAGACCGTGAAGTACGCGATCCCCTCGATCGCCGCCGTCGGCCGGGCCGGGAGGTCCACGGTCACCCGTACCGGAACGGCACACCGCGAGGCCACCGAGGACAGCGCCGCGTCCAGGCCCCGGTCGGTCAGCACCGCCGGGTGGATCCCGCGGGCCAGGTCGCGCAGCTCCTGGAGGGCGATCTTCACCTCTCCGTGGGCCTCGTCCACCATCCGGGCGGCGGCCTTCGGATCCTCGGTCGCCTTCTCCTTCGCCAGCCCCAGGTCCATCGCCAGGGCCACCAGCCGGGCCTGTGCCCCGTCGTGCAGATCCCGCTCGATGCGCCGCAGGTCGGCGGCCGCGGTGTCCACGACCACCCCGCGGTCGGACTCCAGCTCGGTCACCCGGGTGGCCAGCCGGGACGGCCCGAGGAGCCCGCCGACCATCACCCGGTCGACGGTGGTCAGCGCCCGGATCACCCACGGGGTCGCGAGGGTGAAGGCCAGCCCGACCAGGCAGGTGAGGGCGATCTCGGCGGGGGAGTCGAGATAGAAGGAGTAGTCGCCGTTCTGGAAGAGCTGAAGCCCGGGCTGGTCGGTGTAGGCCGGGAAGACCCAGAACCAGAGCGGATACAGCAGGTAGGCCCACCCGGACGCCCAGAACACCAGCGCCACGCAGAAGCCGAAGACCGCCCACGGGAAGTGGATCACGCAGTACAGCACGTGCCGCCAGGCGCTCCCGCTCTTGAGCAGCGCCCCCATCGCGGAAAGGGCCCCGCGCTTCCTGGCCCGGATCGGCGCCGGATCGGCGATGTCGGTCCCGAGCAGGACGCGCACCCGGGTCCGCTCCAGACGGCCGAACCCGCGGCACATGGCGAGCACACCGGCGAGGACCGGAACCCCGAGGAAGGTGACGAGCAGCCCGGCGCCGGAGCTCAGGCCGGCGAGGGCCAGCGAGAAGTACAGGATGCTCAGCGGCAGCCCGATCAGCAGGTACCCGAACTCGCGCCAGGTCCGCCGTGCGACGGGAGCCCGCACCACCGCCCCGAAGCCACTGCCGCTGTCACTGCCCGTGCCCTTGCCGTCGTCCATGTCCCGACCCGCCCTTCCGTCTCCGCGCTACCCCTCCACCCTGTCGCCCCCCACCCCGCCGAACCATGCGGCGTGTCGGCCTCTGCACCGGGGGGTTAACCCCACCCCGGCCAAATCCAGCCGGGCCGGCATTTGAGGCGCGGGGTTCGGGGCGGAGCCCCGGTCTCTCTTCAGCCCTACGCCGCCCCATCCAGCCCCGCCTGGGGGTCCCCCCGGACGGAGTCTGGGGGAGTTTGAGGCGCGGGGTCTGGGGCGGAGCCCCAGCAGCCGGGCCGCGCCCGGAAACGCAACCGGGACCCCCGTCCCACCCCGGACGGGAGTCCCGATCCCAACCCCGACCCCGGACTACCCGCGGCCGCGCCACGGCAGCTCCGCCGTCACCACCGTCCCCGCCCCCTCGGGAGAGTCCACGACGAAGACCCCGTCCACCGCCCCCAACCGCTCCGCGAGCCCCGCCATCCCGGTCCCCCCGGACATCCGCGCGCCACCGCGCCCGTCGTCCGACACCCGGATCAGCAGCCGTTCCCCCGCCCGCCACACCTCCACGCTCGCGCCCCGCGCCTGCGCGTGCTTGCTCACGTTCTGCAGCAGCTCCGACACGACGAAGTACGAGATCCCCTCGATCGCCTCCGCCGGCCGCGCCGGCAGATCCACCGCCACCTTCACCGGCACCACGCACCGCGCCGCCACCGAGGACAGCGCCGCGTCCAGGCCCCGGTCGGTCAGCACCGCCGGATGGATCCCGCGCGCGAGGTCCCGTAGCTCCTGGAGCGCCAGCTTCACCTCCCCGTGGGCCTCGTCGACCATCGCCGCCGCGCCCTCCGGGTCCTCCAGCAGCTTCTCCTTCGCCAGGCCCAGCCCCATGGCCAGGGCCACCAGCCGCGCCTGCGCCCCGTCGTGCAGATCCCGCTCGATGCGCCGCAGGTCGGCCGCCGCGGTGTCGACCACCACGCCCCGGTCCGACTCCAGCTCCGCGATCCGCCGTTCCAGGTCGTCGGAGGGCGACAACAGACCCCGCACCATCGCCCGGTCCGCGTTCGCGAGCATGCGCACCAGATACGGCAGCACCGGCCACAGCACGAACAGCCCGGCCAGAGCTACCGTGAAGGTGAGCACTCCCCACGGGAGCCGGACCAGCTGGTACAGCACCGTCCGCCAGCCGACCGGGTCCTTGATGCTCGTCCACAGCCAGGGGAAGAACCCGCCCGCCCGCCGCGGGCCGGGTATCGGCGTCGGCTCGTCCACCCGTACGCCCAGGAGCGACCGGGCCCGTGCCCGGTCCAGCCGTCCCAACTGCCGAGACAACCAGAGACCACATGCGAGCAGTGGAAGTCCGATCGCGGTCACGGACAGACCGCCCGTTCCCACAACCATGACAACCGCATAAAGGAATCCGACCATCGCCAGCGGCAGGTTGCTCACCAGGTAGGCGATCTCCTTCCACGTCACGGCACTGAAGACGGCGCGGACGGGGGGCGGCCGGTCGTTGTCGGGGAGGTCATGGGTCGTGGTCATGCGGCACAGCCTGCCAAGGGCCGTCCGCCGACGCCATGGGGTGGCCGGGGTGCTGTGAACGGGGGATAACCCCACCCTGTGTGAGGCAGGCCCTAGACTCCCGCCTGTACCAGATCGTCGACAGTGACCGAGGAGCGAGGAACGGACGTGCCTGAACCAACGGTATCGACCGTAACCGTGCTCGCGGCGGACTACTTCCGGAGTTATTCGGTCGTCGGTCTGCTGGCCCTCCTCGGTGTGCTCTTCGTGGCCGTGGCCTTCGGCGCCGGACGCCTGTTGCGCCCCGTGGTCCCGACCCCCGAGAAGCTGCTGACGTACGAATGCGGAGTGGACCCGGTCGGCGAGGGCTGGGCGCACACCCAGGTCCGCTACTACGTCTACGCGTTCCTCTACGTCATCTTCGCCGTCGACTCGATCTTCCTGTTCCCGTGGGCGACGGTGTTCGCCGCCGCCGGTTACGGCGCCACGACGCTGGTGGAGATGTTCATCTTCCTGGGCTTCCTGGCCGTCGGCCTGCTCTATGCGTACAAGAAGGGCGTCCTCGAATGGACGTGACACCGGAGCCCGTGATGCTGCCGGAGCCCAAGCGCCTGGGAGTTCTCTCCCGGCTCGCCCCGGAACCGATGAAGGTGGTCCTGAACTGGGGCCGCCGGTACAGCCTGTGGGTCTTCAACTTCGGCCTGGCCTGCTGCGCGATCGAGTTCATCGCCGCGTCGATGGCCCGCCACGACTTCATCCGGCTCGGTGTGATCCCCTTCGCGCCGGGCCCCCGCCAGGCCGACCTGATGATCGTCTCGGGCACGGTCACGGACAAGATGGCGCCGGCCGTGAAGCGACTCTACGAGCAGATGCCGGAGCCGAAGTACGTCATCTCCTTCGGCGCCTGCTCCAACTGCGGCGGCCCGTACTGGGACTCGTACTCGGTGACGAAGGGCGTCGACCAGATCATCCCGGTCGACGTCTACGTACCCGGCTGCCCGCCGCGCCCGGAGGCGCTGCTCCAGGGAATCCTCAAGCTCCAGGAGAAGATCGCTCGCGAGTCCCTCGCGGACCGCTATGCGGCCGGCCCGTCCGTGGGTCAGCTCACCAGCGGCCTGGTCACGCCCCCGCCGGCCCCCGGGAGCGGCGCGTGAACCTCTACGACTCCCTTCCCGACGCGGCGGCGACGGTCTTCGGCGAGGAGGCCGTGGGCTCGTCCTCGTACGACGTCCTGACGGTCGACGTGCCGGTCGGCTCCTGGATCTCCTCCCTGGAGATCGCCCGGGACAAGCTGGGCTGCACCTACTTCGACTGGCTGAGCGCGGTGGACGAGCCGGGCACCGGCTTCCGCATCTGCGCGCACGTGGTCTCGCTGGAGAACCACCGCGTACGCCGCCTCCTGCTGCGCACGACGGTCCCGCACTCCGCCCCCTCCCTGCCGTCGGCCGTCGCCGTCTACGCGGGGGCCGAATGGCACGAGCGCGAGACGTACGAGATGTTCGGGATCGTCTTCACCGACCACCCCCACCTCGTCCACCTCCTCCTTCCGGAGAACTTCGAAGGGCACCCGCTGCGCAAGGACTTCGTCCTGGCCGCGCGCGTCGCCAAGGCCTGGCCCGGCGCCAAGGAGCCGGGAGAGGCCCACGATCCGAACGCACCGAAGCGCCGTCAGATGCTTCCGCCGGGCGTCCCGGACCCCAACGACTGGGGCCCGATGAAGGGCCAGCTCCCGCCGGCCCCGGCCCGTCCGGCCCGCACCCCGCGCGCCGCGGGCGCCGCAGGCGCGGCGGGTGCCGCCGCGCGCACCCCGCGCGAGGGCGCCCCGGTCCGCCGCACCCGCTCGGTGACCGAGGGCTCGGCCACCCAGGCCGCGGAGGCCGCGCCGGCCGCGCCGGAGACCCCGGCAGCCGGGCCCGCGTCCGAGACCCCGCCCCGCCCGCCCCGCCGTACGCGCTCGGTCTCGGAGGGCTCGGCCAGCCAGGCCGCGCCGGCCGCGCCGCAGACCCCGGCCGAGGCCGAGGCACCCGTGCCCGAAGCCGCACCCGGCTCCACCCGCCCGGCGGCAACCGGCTCGGACGCCCCCTGGCACAACCCGAAGCCGGCCTTCGAGGAACCGCAGCCCCCGGCCGCACCGGCCGCCCCGGCCACGCCGGCCACCCCGGACCAGGCCGAGACCCCGGAGCCGGAGCCGGACCCGGATCCGGAATCCGACCCCACCCCAGACGAAAAGGGAGGCGACGCGTGAACGACGTCCTCGACGTCGCGCTGCGACTCATCGTCGTCTTCGCCGTCTTCCTCGTGCTCCCGCTCGTGGTCGGGCAGACCGAGCACAAGGTGATGGCGCACATGCAGGGCCGCCTCGGCCCCATGTACGCCGGCGGCTTCCACGGCTGGGCCCAGCTCGTCGCCGACGGCGTGAAGTTCGCGCAGAAGGAAGACATCGTCCCGGCCAACGCCGACCGGCGGATCTTCCAGCTCGCCCCCGCCGTCGCCCTGCTCCCGTACCTCCTCGTCCTCCTCGCGATCCCGATCGGCCCGGGCGAGGGCGCGGTCGGCCAGGTCATCGACGCCGGCCTGTTCTTCGTACTCGCCGTCATGGGCGTCGGAGTCCTCGGCTCGCTCATGGCCGGCTGGGCCTCCGCGAACAAGTTCTCCCTGCTCGGCGGCCTGCGCACCGCCGCCCAGCTGCTCGCCTACGAGCTCCCCATGCTGCTGGCCGCCGCCTCCGTGGCGATGGCGGCCGGAACGGTCTCCCTCCCCGGCATCGTCGAGAGCTTCCAGTGGTGGTGGCTGCCCTGGCAGATCGTCGGCGCGCTCGTCTTCTTCACCGCCGGCCTCGCCGAACTGCAGCGGCCCCCCTTCGACATGCCCGTCGCCGACTCCGAGATCATCTTCGGCGCGTACACCGAGTACACCGGCCTGCGCTTCGCGCTGTTCCTGCTCGCCGAGTACGCCGGCATCGTCGTCCTCTGCGCCCTCACCACCGTCCTCTTCCTCGGCGGCTGGCAGGGGCCCTTCGGCGCCGACGGCCTCGGCTGGGTCTGGACCCTGCTCAAGACCGCGATCCTCGCCTTCGTCGTGATCTGGCTCCGCGTGAGCTACCCCCGGCTCCGTGAGGACCAGCTCCAGAAGCTCGCCTGGACCGCACTCATCCCGCTCGCGCTCGCCCAGATCGCGCTCACCGGCATCGTGAAGGTGGCGATCCAGTAATGCCCATCCCCGGATCCGGCCTGGCCAAGGGCCTCGCGGTCACGCTGCGGACGATGACGAAGCGGTCGCACACCGCCCAGTACCCCGAGGTCCAGCCCCAGCTCCCGCCGCGCAGCCGCGGGGTCATCGGGCTGTTCGAGGAGAACTGCACGGTCTGCATGCTCTGCGCCCGTGAGTGCCCCGACTGGTGCATCTACATCGACTCCCACAAGGAGACGGTCCCGGCCGCCGCCCCCGGTGGCCGCGAGCGCAGCCGCAACGTCCTCGACCGCTTCGCCATCGACTTCTCCCTCTGCATGTACTGCGGTATCTGCATCGAGGTGTGCCCCTTCGACGCCCTCTTCTGGTCGCCGGAGTTCGAGTACGCGGAGACCGACATCCACGAGCTGACCCACGAGCGCGACAAGCTGCGCGAGTGGATGTGGACGGTCCCGGCTCCGCCCGCCCTGGACCCGGCCGCCGAGGAGCCCAAGGAGATCGCCGCCGCCCGCAAGGCCGTGGAGAAGGCCGAGGCCGCCGCCGCGGCAGCCGCCGCTGCCGAAGCCGAAGCCGCCGGCGAGGCCGAAGCCACCCAGCCCCCGACCACCCCGGAGGGAGACGCGTGACCCCCGCCGTCACTCTCGCCGCAGCCGGAGGCCAGGGCTTCCTCTCCCCGAGCGGCGTCGAGATCGCCTTCGTCCTCGTCGGCCTCGCCACCCTCGGCGCGGCCCTCGTCACGGTCACCACCAAGCAGCTCGTGCACGCCGCCCTCTGGCTGGTCGTCGCGCTCGGCGGCATCGCCGTCGAGTACCTGCTGCTGACCGCCGAGTTCATCGCCTGGGTCCAGGTCCTGATCTACCTCGGCTCCGTGGTCGTCCTCCTCCTCTTCGGCCTGATGCTCACCAAGGCCCCCATCGGCCGCTCCCCGGACGCCGACTCCGGCAACCGCTGGATTGCGCTCTCCGTCGCCGTCGTCGCGGCCGTCTCACTCGTCTGGGTCGTCGTCGACGCCTTCCGCACGACCTGGATCGACCTCGACGGCCCGGTCCAGGGCTCCACGAAGGTCTCCGGCGAGATCCTCTTCCAGCACTGGGTGCTGCCCTTCGAAGCGCTCTCCGTCCTCCTCCTCGCTGCCCTGATCGGCGCCATCGTGCTGTCACGCAGGAACAGTTCCGCCGAAGACGGCGCTTCCACCGACAAGGGGCAGCGCTGATGCACCTCGCCTACCCCGCCGTGCTCGCGGCGCTGCTCTTCTGCACGGGCCTGTACGGAGTGCTCGCCCGCCGCAACGCCATCCTGGTCCTGATGTCCGTCGAGCTGATGCTCAACGCCGTCAACCTCAACCTGGTGGCCTTCGACGCCTGGCTGCGCGACGCCCTGCACGCCGGCCAGGCCCTCACCCTCTTCACCATCGCCATCGCCGCCGCCGAGATCGGCATCGGCCTCGCGATCGTGCTGATGGTCTACCGCAACCGGGGCACCTCGGACGTCGACCGGCTCCGCGACACCGCCGAGGGCCACGAGCCCACCCCGAACAACCAGAGCGAGGTCACCGCGTGAGCACCACGACCCTCGCCGTCCTGGTCCCCCTCCTGCCCTTCCTGGGCGCGGTCGCGGGACTGCTCTTCGGCCGCACCGCCCCCGGCTTCGTCCGGCCGCTCGCGATCCTGCCGACGCTGGCCGCCGCCGTACTGGCCGTGCTCGTCGCGATCCGGCAGGGCGGCGGCACGGCGATCAGCACCGCGACCGAGCTCACCCCGACCGGCTCGGTACCGATCGACCTCTCGCTCTACATCGACGGCTTCGCCGCGCTCGTCGCAATCCTGGTCGGGGTCGTCGCCACCTGCGTACAGCTCTACTCGACGGCGTACCTCCGTGAGGACCCGCGCTACCCGTCGTATGCCGCTCTCGTCTCACTGTTCACCTCCGCCATGCTGCTCGTCGTCTACTCCGGCGACCTGATGGTGCTGCTGGTCGGCTGGGAGGTCATGGGCATCTGCTCGTACTTCCTGGTCGGCCACTACTGGGAGACCGAGGCGGCCCGCTCCGCCTCCCTGAAGGCCTTCCTCGTCACCAAGCTCGGTGACGTCCCCTTCCTGATCGGCCTGTTCGCGCTCGCCACCGACGCCGGCTCCTTCCAGATCACCAAGATCCTGGGCACCGTCGCCGCGGGCGGGCTCGACCACCCGACGCTGATCGCGCTGCTCCTGCTCGCCGGAGTCGCGGGAAAGTCCGCGCAGTTCCCGCTGCACACCTGGCTCCCCGACGCCATGGCGGGCCCCACCCCGGTCTCCGCGCTGATCCACGCCGCGACGATGGTCGCCGCCGGTGTCTACTTCGTCGCCCGCCTCCTCCCGGTCTTCGCGGCCTCCCGCGCCGCGCTGGTGGTCATGGCCGTCATGGCGGCCGTCACGATGATCGGCTCCGGCCTCGCCGCCCTCGCCCAGGACGACATCAAGCGGGTGCTCGCCTACTCCACGGTCGGCCAGCTCGGCTACATGATCGGCGCCCTGGCCGTCGGCGACCGCGGCGCCGCCGTCTTCCACCTCCTGTCCCACGGCTTCTTCAAGGCACTGCTGTTCCTCGGCGCGGGCGTGATCATCCACGCCGCCGGTACGAACTCCCTGGCCGCCATGTCCCGTATGGACGGCCTGGCCAAGCGCATCCCCGACGCCTTCTGGACGATGACGCTCGCGCTGCTCGCGCTCGCCGCGATCCCGCCCTTCGCCGGCTTCTTCTCCAAGGAAGCCGTCCTCGTCGCCGCCGAGCACACCGCCACCGGCCACTCGGAGTTCGCCCCCAGCGCCGCCGGCTGGCTGGTCCTGATCGCCGGCCTGCTGACCGCCCTGCTCACCGCCGCCTACGCCACCCGGCTGTGGCTGATGGCCTTCCGCGGCCGGGGCGCCGCCGCCCCCGACCACGGCAAGGAGCCCGTCGCCATGACCGGCGTGCTGTGGCTGCTCGCGATCCCCACGATCGGCTTCGGCCTCGCGGCGGGCCCCCTCGCCGACTGGTTCGACGGCAGGGAACTCACCCCGACCCTGACCACCTCGCTCCTCGGCACCGGCGCCGCCGTCGTCGGAGCGCTGCTCACCTACGCCCTGTGGCAGCGCGCCACGGTCAAGGCCGTCGCAGCCGGTTACGGAGCCGGCCTGTCCGCGTCCGCCGCCGCTGCCGAATCCGCCGCCGAGACCCCCGAGGTCGCCGAGGTCACTCACGACCACCCCGCCGTCCCGGTCGGCTCGGCCCCCGACCCGGGCAAGGCGTTCCTCGGCCCGCTGCACCGCCACGCGGCCGACGGCTTCCACCTCGACGCCGTCTACGACCGGCTGTTCGTCCGCCCCGTCCGCGCGGCCGCCGGCCTGGTCCGCTTCCTCGACCGCGAGGTCGTGGACACGTACGTCAGCGGTGCCGGCAGCGGCACCCGGCTGCTCGGCAGCCTCGTACGCCGTGCCCAGACCGGCAACGTGCAGAGCTACCTGAGCGCCCTGCTCGCCGGCGCCGTGGTCCTGGCGATCGCCACCGCCGTCCTCGCCAACGTCAACGCCGGATCGTGAGCCGTGAGTCAGCCGTGATTGATATCAGCCCGTCCGTGATGCAGTTCCTTCTGGCGTTCATCGTGGCCGCACCGCTCCTCGGCGTGGCCGCGGCGCTCCTGCCGCCCCCGCCCGGACTCAAGGGCCGCAGCCCCGAACAGGCCGTCCTCCGCCACGGAGTGACCGTGACCGGCGTGATCCTCGCCGCGGCGATCGCCCTCACCCTGGGCTTCGACCACGACGCCCCGTCCCGCTTCCAGGCGACGACGGACATCAGCTGGATCCCGGCGCTGGACGTCCGGATCCACCTCGGTGTCGACGGCATCTCGCTCCCCCTCCTCCTGATGACCGCGCTGCTGTTCTTCCTGTGCGCGCTCTACAGCTACTTCAAGTTCCCCGAAGGACCCTCCCCGAAGGCCTTCGTCGCACTGCTTCTCGTCCTCGAGTCCGGCACCCTCGCGACCTTCGCCGTCCTCGACCTGCTGCTCTTCTTCCTCGCCTTCGAGATGGTCCTCATCCCGATGTACTTCCTCATCGCCCGCTGGGGCGGTGCTCAGCGGCAGGCAGCCGCCTGGAAGTTCATCCTCTACACCCTCCTCGGCTCCGTGGTCATGCTGCTCGGTCTGCTGCTGATCGGAGTGAAGAGCGGCACATTCGACATGGTGGCACTCGCCACTGACAACGGCCGCGAACTGTCCCACACCACCCAGCTCCTGGCCGTCCTCGCCATCGGCCTCGGCCTCGCCGTGAAGACCCCGATGTGGCCGCTGCACAGCTGGCTTCCGGACGCCCACACAGCCGCCCCCACCGTCGGCTCCGTCCTGCTGGCCGGAGTCCTGCTCAAGATGGGCACCTACGGGTTCGTCCGCATCCTGCTCCCCGTCACCCCCGACGGCATGGCCACCTTCGCCCCCTACCTGGGCGCCTTCGCCGCCGTCGGCATCGTCTACGGATCCCTCGCCTGCCTCGCGCTGGCCCGCAAGGGGAGCAAGGGCGACCTCAAGCGCCTCATCGCGTACTCCTCCGTCGGCCACATGGGCTTCGTGCTCCTCGGCATCGCGTCCATGACCCCGACCGGCGTCAACGGCGCGCTCTTCGCCAACATCGCCCACAGCCTGATCACGGGCCTGCTCTTCTTCCTGGTCGGCGCCCTCAAGGACCGCTACGGCACCGCCGACCTCGACACCCTCGCCGGGGCCACCGGCGCCGCCCTCTACGGCCGCGCCCCCCGCCTCGGCGCCCTCCTCGCCTTCGCCGCCGTTGCCTCCCTCGGCCTCCCCGGCCTGGCCGGGTTCTGGGGCGAGATGCTGGCCCTCTTCGGCGCGTTCGACCCCGCCGAGGGACTGTCCCGCCCCGCCTTCCTCACCTACACGGCCATCGGCGCGTTCGGCACCCTGCTCACCGCCGCCTACCTGCTGATCGTCGTACGACGCGTCTGCATGGGCGACCCCAAGGCCGGCCCGGAGCTCGCCGTCGCGGACATCCAGCACTACGAGTTCGCCGCCTGGACCCCGCTCGCCGCCCTCACCGTCCTCGCCGGCCTGTGGCCCGCGCTCCTCCTCGGCCTCACCGACCCGGCCGTCCAGAAGCTCCTCGCAGGAGGCAACGCATGACGGCCCTCACGGTCCTCGCCGCCGAGACCCCCAGCCTGGTCCAGGCCGTCGACTGGCTCGCCATCGCGCCCGTCGTGATCACCGCCGCCGTCGGCCTGATCGTCCTCGTCGCCGACCTCTTCGTACCGGAGCGTGCCAAGCCCGCCCTCGGCTGGATCTCCGTCGCCGGCCTCGCCGCCGCGACCGCCACCCTGCTGCCGCTGCGCGCCGGTGACCGCAGCACCTTCTGCCTCACCACCGACCCGGCCGCCTGCAGCTACGTCGCCGACCACTTCACGCTCGTCATCCAGTTCCTGGTACTGGCCGGCGCCCTGGTCACCGCCCTGCTGTCGGTCACCGCCGTCCGCGACGCGCGCATGCCCGCAGGCGAGTACTGGTTCCTGCTGCTCTCCTCCGCCGCCGGCGCGGCCCTGCTGCCCGCCTCCCGCGACCTCGCCACGCTGATCGTGGCCCTCGAAGTGGCCTCGCTGCCCGCCTTCGCCCTCGTCGGCATGCGCCGCGGCGACCGGCTCTCCTCCGAGGCCGCCCTCAAGTTCTTCCTCTCCTCCGTCACCGCCACCGCCGTGTCGCTGATGGGCGTCAGCTTCGTCTACGCGGCCACCGGCTCCCTGCACCTCACCCAGGTCGCCGACCGCCTCGAAGACGTCCCCGGGCAGCTCGACACCCTCGCCGTGGCCGGCGTCGCGCTCACCCTCGTCGGCTTCGCGTTCAAGACCGCGGCCGTCCCCTTCCACTTCTGGGTCCCCGACACCTACGTCGGCGCCCCCCTGCCGATCGCCGGGTACCTCTCGGTGATCGGCAAGGCCGTCGGTTTCACCGGCCTGATCCTCGTCACGGTGATCGCCTTCCCGGCGTACTCCGAGATCTGGGGCCCGGCACTGGCCGTCCTGGCCGCGCTCACCATGACCCTCGGCAACGCCGCCGCGCTGCGCCAGTCCGCGGACCGCCCGAACAGCGCCGTACGGCTGCTCGCCTGGTCCTCGGTCGGCCAGGCCGGCTACCTGCTGGTCCCGATCGCCGCGGCCGCGTACGCCGACCGCGACCAGATCGGCGCCACGGTCGCCTACGCCCTCATGTACGCCGTCGTGAACCTGGGCGCCTTCGCCGTGGCCGCGCTGGTCGCCCGTACGAAGCCGCTCAACCGGATCAGCGACTACCGGGGCCTCTATGCGGAGCGCCCGGCGGCCGCCCTCTCGCTGGCCTTCTTCCTGCTCTGCCTGGCCGGTCTGCCGCCGGGCATCATCGGCCTCTTCGCCAAGGTCACCGTCTTCCGGTCCGCGGTCGACGCGGGCCTGGCCTGGCTGGCCGTGATCATGGCCGTCAACGTGGTCATCGCCCTCTACTACTACCTGCGGTGGACCGCGCTCCTCTTCCGCGCGCCGGAGGCTGTCGAAGGTACCGAGGCCGCCGAGGGTCGCACGAAGGCCCCCTGGCCGGTCACGGCGGCCATCGCCGTCACCGCGGTCACAGCGGTCGTCCTCTCGGGCGCCCCGCAGCTCGTCCTGCGCGTCGCGTCGGGCAGCCTCTTCCCGCAGTGAGCCCGTACGCGTAACCCGTACGGACCAACGCCCGCCGCCGCCCCGCCGCCCCGGCCCCCGGGGTGGCGGCCCCCGCGTGCCCTGGGAACCTGACGCCCCCACCTCGCGTTGACCAGGAAGGGAGGGTCCACTGGACCGTAGACCCTCGCTTCGGGTCCCCCTGCCGCACCACTAGGAGGGCGTACCGTGCACCGCCGGCACAACGGGCTGAAGACCGCCGTACTCCTCGGAGGTCTGTCGGCACTCATCATCGTCATCGGAAGCTTCTTCGGCCGGGGCGGCCTGATCGTCGCCGTCGTGATCGCCCTCGGGACGAACGCTTACGCGTACTGGAACAGCGACAAGCTGGCTCTACGCGCGATGCGCGCCCGCCCCGTCAGCGAGTTCGAAGCCCCCGAGCTCTACCGCATGGTGCGCGAGCTCTCCACCTCAGCGCGCCAGCCCATGCCCCGCCTCTACATCTCACCCACCGAGGCCCCCAACGCCTTCGCCACCGGCCGCAACCCGCGCAACGCCGCTGTCTGCTGCACCGAGGGCATCCTGCGCATCCTCGACGAGCGCGAACTGCGCGGGGTCATCGGCCACGAGCTCAGCCACGTCTACAACCGGGACATCCTGATCTCGTCGGTCGCCGGCGCCCTCGCCTCGGTGATCATGTTCCTGGTGAACTTCGCCTGGCTGATACCGGTCGGTCGATCGAGCGACGACGAGGGGCCTGGCCTCTTCGGCATGCTCCTGATCATGATCCTGGGCCCGCTGGCCGCCTCCGTGATCCAACTGGCCATCAGCCGCTCGCGCGAGTACGAGGCCGATGCCTCCGGCGCCCAGCTCACCGGAGACCCGCTCGCCCTGGCCAGCGCCCTGCGCAAGCTGGACGCGGGCACCAAGCAGCTCCCGCTGCCCCCGGAGCCGCGGCTGGAAACCGCCAGCCACATGATGATCGCGAACCCGTTCCGCCCGGGCGAAGGGCTTTCTAAGATGTTCTCCACACACCCTCCGATGGCCGAGCGCATCGCCCGGCTCGAACAGATGGCAGGCCGCCGCCAATGAAGACAATCCTGAACATCATTTGGCTCATCCTCAGCGGCATCTGGCTGTTCCTGGGCTACGTCCTCGCGGGTGCCCTGCTCTGCATCACCATCATCGGCATCCCCTTCGGCATCGCCGCCTTCCGCATCGCGGTCTACGCCCTGTGGCCCTTCGGGTACACCACGGTCGAGCGCCACGACGCCGGCGCCCCGTCCTGCGTGGGCAACGTCCTGTGGCTGGTCCTGGCGGGCTGGTGGCTGGCCCTCGGCCACATCGTCACCGGCATCGCGCTGTGCATCACGATCATCGGCATCCCGTTCGGCATCGCCAACTTCAAGATGGTCCCGCTCTCCCTGCTCCCGCTGGGCCGCGAAATCGTCCCGACGGACGCCCCGTTCGCCTCCCGCTGACCTCGTTCGCCCTGTGGGGCGAGGCCGAGAACCACGACGACGAGCAGCTGTGGGCGCTGTGCGAGACGGCGGAGAACCTCTTCGCCGGCCCGCCGGCCCCCGTACGCAGGAGATACGAACTCCTCGGCTGCGCCCTCGGCGAAGCGGTCAACGGTCCCGGCGGGTACTTCGGGCGCTCGCTGGCCGGCGTCTCGGACGCCCTGTGCGGCGGCTTCGGGACAACCGCGCCCTTCATCCTGGTCTGGCGCGACCACGAGGTCGCCCGCCGCTGCCTGGGCGTGCAGCCACTGGCCGCCCGGCCCTCGGCCTTCCCCGAACTGCTCGCCTTCCTGCGCCAACGGCGCGTCGACGTCGTCCTCGACTGAGTTATCCACAGGCCGAGCGGGCTGTCAGTGGCGTGCGTCACCATGAACGCATGAACGAGACCGAGCAGTTGCTGGAGCAAGTCGCAGACCGCGTACGCGACTCCGCGTGCGGGCACGGAAGGGTCCTGCCCGCGCCGCTGGGCAGCGGGGAGATCGCCCGGGCCGAGGGCATACTCGGCTTCGCCCTGCCGCCGCTGCTCGCCGGGCTCTATACCCGCATCGGCGACGGCGGATTCGGCCCCGAACGCGGCCTGCTGCCGCTGCGTCAGACCGTCCGGACGTACGAGGCGCAGCGCCGGTCGGGGTGGCGCTGGCCCGAGGGCGTGCTGCCGATAGCCGACTTCGGCTGCGGCATGTACGTCTGCGTGGACTGCCGCTCCGAGACCGCTCAGGTCCCGCTGTTCGACCCGAATCCCGGGGAGCCGGACCTCGCCTGGTCCATCGACAC
Source organism: Streptomyces sp. NBC_01546 (assembly GCF_045208355.1). Lineage (NCBI taxonomy): Bacteria > Bacillati > Actinomycetota > Actinomycetes > Kitasatosporales > Streptomycetaceae > Streptomyces > Streptomyces sp. NBC_01546. The sequence continues at coordinate 3,612,136 of NZ_CP109379.1, read as the reverse complement.
CCCGAGTCTGGCGGGCTGGCTCCGCGGCTGGCTGGACGGCACCGCCTGGTTCTGCGAGGAGTCCGCCCTGGGCGAGGAGTCCGACCTGGAACTGGCGCCCTGGGACGAGTTCAGATCCCGGATCTGAACTGCCCGCGTACCCCGTAAACCAGCGCGCCGAGCGCCAGCACCGCCGCCCCCGCGACCGCCGACGCGAGGGGCAGCGCGCAGGCCAGCACCACACAGCCGGACAGCCCGACCACTGCCACGGCCCGGCCCTTGACACCTGAATCGAGAGTCCACGCGGAGGCGTTCGCGATCGCGTAGTAGGCCAGCACCCCGAAGGAGGAGAAACCGATCGCGCCCCGCAGATCGGTGGTGGCCGCGAGCACCGCCACCACCGCACCCACGGCCAGCTCCGCATGGTGCGGCACCTTGCGCCGGGGATGCACGGCGGCCAGCGTACGGGGGAGATGGCCGTCCCGGGCCATCGCCAGCATGGTCCGCGAGACCCCGAGTACGAGGGCGAGCAGCGAGCCCAGCGCGGCCAGGGCCGCACCCACCCGGACGACCGGGGTCAGTTCGGGCCAGCCGGCCGCCCGGACCGCGTCGGCCAGCGGGGCCGCCGCCCCTGCCAGCCCGTCGGTGCCGAGCACGGACAGAGCCGCCACCGTCACGAGGGCGTACACCAGCAGCGCGATCCCGAGCGCGAGCGGCACCGCCCGCGGGATCGTCCGCTCCGGGTCGCGCACCTCCTCGCCCAGGGTGGTGATCCGGGCGTAGCCCGCGAAGGCGAAGAACAGCAGCCCGGCACCCTGCAACAGCCCGACGGCACCCCAGTCCCCGGTGCCGAGCCGCCCGGCGTCGGCGACATCCGAAGACAGGCACGCCACGACCACCCCGGCCAGCACCGCCAGCACCGCCGCCACGATCAGCCGGGCGATCCGGGCGGACTTCTCCACGCCTCCGTAGTTCGCGGCGGTCAGCGCCACCACCGCCGCGACGGCCACGGCACGCTGCTGTCCCGGCCAGACGTACGCGCCGACCGTCAGGGCCATCGCCGCGCAGGAGGCCGTCTTGCCGACCACGAACCCCCAGCCGGCCAGATACCCCCAGAAGGGCCCGAGCCGCTCGCGCCCGTAGACATACGTGCCGCCGGAAGCCGGGTACCGGGCGGCGAGCCGCGCCGACGAGTGCGCGTTGCAGTAGGCCACCAGGGCCGCCAGCCCCAGAGCAGCCAGGAGCGCCCCGCCCGCCGCGCGGGCCGCCGGGGCGAGGGCGGCGAAGATACCGGCGCCGACCATCGCGCCGAGTCCGACCACGACGGCGTCGGAAACCCCCAGCGTGCGCTTCAATTCGTTGTCCACGGGCGGAGGGTAGCCGGGCTAGATGACGCCTTCCCGGCCGGGCATCGGCGTCCGCTGGCGCTCCCACCCCTCCAGGGCGGTCAGACAGGCGTGGTCGAGATGGCGCAGCCCGCTGAGGTCGAGTCGTACCGGCTTCCCGTGCGGCAGCGCGTCCAGGGCGTCGAGCAGCTTGGGCAGCCGCAGGAAGCTGGCGTTCCCCACGACCCGGAGGCACAGTTCCCCCTCCTCCAAGACCTCCTCGATGTGCACGTGTGAGGTCTCCCAGGCCGCCTTGGCGATGGCGAGCCCCAGGCCGATCAGCACTCCCTCGAAGAGATTGGTGACCACGATCGCGGAGGCGGTGACCAGCAACACCACCGCCTCACCCCGATGCGTCCGCCACAGCACGGCCACCGCCCGGGCCGGGAGCAGCTTCCATCCGGCGTGCAGCAGCACCCCGGCCAGCGCGGCGAGCGGCACGATCTCCAGCACCTGGGGGAAGGCCACGGCGAAGAGCAGCAGCCAGCCGCCGTGCAGCACCCGGGACGCCCGGGTACGGGCCCCGGCCTCCACATTCGCGGCGCTGCGCACGATGACAGCCGTCATCGGCAGCGCCCCGAGCAGCCCGCACACGGTGTTCCCCACACCCTGGGCCACGAGTTCCTGGTCGTAATCGGTCCGGGCCCCGTCGTGCAACCGGTCCACGGCGGCGGCGCTGAACAACGTCTCGGCGGAGGCGATCAGCGCCAGGGCGATCACGGTCCCGACCGCCCCGACGGACGCCAGCACGTCGAAGCCGCCCCATGCGGGCGGGGACACGGCGTCCAGTACCCCCGTCACCCGCACCTTCTCCACGGGCAGCCGCAGCAGGGCGGCCGCGGCGGTGGCGGCCGCCACCCCCACCAGCGCCCCGGGTACCAGGCGCAGCCGCGCCGGCACGCGGCGCCAGAACGACAGGACGGCGATGGTCCCGACGCCGAGCGCCACGGCGGCCCAGTCGGCCTGGGCGCCGAGTCCGTGCACCCCGCCCAGCTTGGCCAGGGTCTGCCCCGGAGCCTCCACCCCGCCCAGCGCGTAGAGCTGCCCGGAGATCAGCACGAGCCCGATCCCGGCCAGCATCCCGTGCACGACGGCGACGGAGATCGCCCGGAACCACCGCCCGAGCCGCAGCACCCCCATGCCCAGCTGCACCACCCCGGCGGCCAGCACCAGCACCCCGAGCGCGGGCAGACCGTACGCCTGCACCGCCTCGTAGACCAGCACGGTCAGCCCGGCCGCGGGCCCGCTGACCTGGAGGGAACTCCCCCGGAACCACCCGGTGACCAGCCCGCCGACCACCCCGGTGACGATCCCCAGCTCGGCCGGCACCCCGGAGGCGACCGCCACCCCCACGCACAGGGGTAACGCGACCAGCGCGACGACGACGGACGCTCCGAAGTCATCGCGAAACGTGCCGGCCCCAGGCATGCGAGAACCCCCTGCCACGCGGTGATGTGATGCCCCAGCGTGCTGGGCGCACTCATCGCCGCCCAAGTGCCCACAGGAGTCCGCAGTGGCGCATGCGCCGCTCACGCCCCGCACACACCTCCGCGCAACCGCCGCGGCCCGGCGGTCCGTGAGGACCGCCGGGCCGGCGTGCGGGCAGGTCTGGGACCTGGTTCAGCGGTAGTTCACGAACTGGATCGCGAAGTCCAGGTCCTTGCCCTTGAGTAGCGCCTGGACCTCCTGGAGGTCGTCGCGGCTCTTGGAGCTGACGCGCAGCTCCTCACCCTGGACCTGGGCCTTGACGCCCTTGGGACCCTCGTCCCGGATGATCTTCGCGACCTTCTTGGCGTTCTCCTGGGAGATGCCCTCCTCGATCGTGGCGAAGATCTTGTACTCCTTGCCGGACAGCTGCGGCTCGCCGGCGTCCAGCGCCTTGAGCGAGATCCCGCGCTTGACCAGCTTGGTCTCGAAGACGTCGAGGACGGCCTTGACGCGCTCCTCGGAGTTCGCCTCCATCAGGATCTTCTCGCCGGACCAGGCGATCGTGGCGCCGGTGCCCTTGAAGTCGTAGCGCTGCGAGAGTTCCTTGGCGGCCTGGTTGAGGGCGTTGTCGACCTCCTGCCGCTCGACCTTCGAGACGATGTCGAAACTGGAGTCGGCCATGTGCTGTGGCTCCTTGAAGTCGGGAGTGATGGCCCCTGAGGGCACGGCCGGACATCCCCGGTCCGCGCGGCAAAGCCTAGCCACCGCACCCACCCGCGGGGCTGATCAATCCGGTGGCGAAGCACCCCCGGTCATCAGGTATCGTTTACGTCGTTGCCAGGGAGCGCCGCCGTAAGGTGGAAAAAATGGCAGCAAATCTTGGCGGTGTGCCCGAGTGGCCAAAGGGAGCAGACTGTAAATCTGCCGGCTCAGCCTACCCAGGTTCGAACCCTGGCGCCGCCACGCGAAAGAAGCCCCTCTGATCTGCGGAAACGCAGGCAGGGGGGTTTCTTCGTCCTTTGTGCGTGCGGCGCAGTTCTTGGGTAAAGGGCGGTCCCGGCTCGGGTCGCGTGGCTAAGCTCGGTCCGGTTGTGGAGGGCTTCGGGGGAGGCGCTGGGTGGGGGCCGACGGGAACGACCGGTTGAAGCGGATCGGCCTGCTTCTGCTGTCCGCGCTGCTCGGTGGCGGCGTGTTCGTCCTGTCGATCCTCGCGGACGATGCCGAGGGCGTGCACAAGGTGCGCTGGACGGCGCTCGGCACGATCGTGGCGTGCGCCGTGGTGGCCGTGGCCGCGTACGAGAACCATCGCGCCGAGTCCGCCCGGCGCAAGACCCGCGAGCTGGCGGTGAAGGCGGTGGCCGATCTGGCGGTCACGTACAACCAGGCGCTGCTTCCCGTGACCCGGGAACTCGGGGGCCTCGCGGCCGAGTACGCCAAGGCCAATCAGCAGACCTCGCCACCGGTGTCGGGTACTCAGGCAGCGCACCGGGCAGTGATTCTGCAGGTGGTGCTGGACGGCGCCGTCAGTCTCACCGCGCCCTCCACGCCCGCACCGGCCAACCTCCCACGGGCGCGCAGCGCCTTCTACACCTGGGATCCGGTGGCCAACGTCTTCCGCCGCCAGGGCATCGCACACGGCGACCGGACCACGGAGATCAAGTCTCAGATCCCCTGGCAGAGCGACGCGTGCGGCGCGAAGATGCTCGCGATACTCCAGGCCGGCGGGCCGTTCTGGCGCGAGAACGAGGCGGATGGTGACGACATCAAGCTCGATGTGGCGGGGGCGGGCTACAAGGCGGTCATCGTCGCTCCGGTGCGGTCCAGAGACGTGCTCTTCGGCGTGCTGACAGTTGATGCACCCGAGTACGAGGACTTCACCAGGCCGCACCGGGATCTGATGGCTACGCTGGGCCATGTGCTGGCCGCTTCCCTCGTGCTGGACGGTCCTTGATGAGCGGTTTCGGAGTGTTCCGGCGGCTGCGTTTCTTCCGGCGAGGACGCCAGGAGCACATGGAGCAGACGGAGGGCTCCACCGTGCGCCCGTCCTCGGAAGATCCGGAGGAGATCGAGCGCGCAGCCCAGAGCAGACGCCTCGCACACATGCTGGAAGCAAGGGCCGACTGGCACGACGAGGCCGCGCGCATCGTGGACCGGCGGCTCGCTCTCGCCCGCGACGCGGCCTCATGGAACGTCGCGACCTTCGGCACCCTCACCCTGGCTTCCGCAGCTGCCGTGGCCACCCTGGTGCTGACCGGTTTCACCTGGTGGTTCCTGCTGCCCGCAGTGTTGGGTGTGATCACCTTGTGGCTGACCGTCCAGGCCGTGCGCCGCCTGCGGGTCCCTACTTCCTAGGTGGCGTCGGCGGGTGGGGTCTCCGTGAGGGCCGCCTGCCAGGACCAGGAGGTGCGGCGGGGGCGGCCGGGGAGGGCCAGGCGGCCCGCGGACCAGAGCAGTGCCTCCGTGGGCGGACCCTGCGGGGAGTCGGGGAAGAGGCGGGCCAGCACCGGCGCGGCGAGGCCGGGCGGCGGCAGCCACGGCAGGGCGAGCCCCTGGGCGATGTCGTACGTGTGGAGCAGCAGCTCCGCCACCCCCATCGCCGCGAAGCCCCCCGGATCGCAGGGCCCCCAGTGCCAGGCCCGGTCCGCCGGGTCGGCCGCCGTGATCGCCGCGCTGAGCAGGCGGGCGCTCGCCGACACCACCGTCAGCACCTCGGCCGGGGGAGTGCCCGGGCGTACCCGCAGGTCCAGCGGCAGGTAGTCCGACGGCGCGCGGGAGGCCACCTGTGCGGCGTACGCCGCCAGGTCGTGCGCGATGTGGGCCGCCGTCGTCCAGCAGGACCAATCGAGGGAACCGGCCGGCACCCCCCAGTCCATGCCACTGTGCGGGCCGAGGGCCGATACCGATTCGGCTGCCGCCCGTTCGACGTCCAGGCCGGTCATCGACCGCATCGTCGGGGTCTCCTGTTCGTTCACCTTGAGTGAAATGGACAACTGACATGCGGGGGAAAGTAGGCGGTGGGGTGCTCATCGCCCTGCTCGGCGCCGGGATTCCGGCCCTGGTCGGGGCAGCGCTCCACACGGACGTGGGGCAGCCCTACCAGGAGACCCGGCTGTACTTCGGCACCGACCGCTCCGACGGCGGCAGCCCGGTCGGGGAGCGGGAGTTCATGCGGTTCCTGGACCGCGAGATCACCCCCGCCTTCCCCGAGGGGCTGACGGTCCACGACGGGTACGGCCAGTGGCGGGGCCAGGACGGCAAGGTCGTCCGCGAGACCTCGTACGAAGTGGTGCTGCTGTACCCGGAGAAGGAGGCCGGCGAGCGCAGCGGGCGCATCGAGCGGATTCGCCAGGCGTACGAGGACCAGTACCAGCAGGACTCGGTCGGACGGTCCGACGACAAGCTGACCGCCGAATTCTGAGCGGGCGGGCGGGCGGGCTGGCGCGGGCGGGCCGACGCCCGCTCAGCGTCAGTTGCCCGCAACGTCCTTGACCGCAACCCCGACCGGCGTCGAACCGGAGACCAGCTCCAGGGTCAGGCCCGCCGTCGCCGGCGTCTCGACCAGTTCGGCGAGCACCGCCGCCACATCGTCGCGCGGGACGGACCCGCGGCCCGTCCGTACCTCCAGGCGGACCAGGCCCGTCCCCGCGTCGTCGACCAGCGAGCCGGGCCGCAGGATCGTCCACTCGAGGCCCAGGCGGGTCTGGACGTGCTCGTCGGCCTCGCCCTTCGCCCGGAGATAGGCGTCGAAGACCTCGTCGCCCTCGTGGTGTGCGTCCGCGCCCATCGAAGAGACCATCAGGAAACGCCGTACACGGGCCCGTTCGGCCGCGTCGGCGAACAGCACCGCCGCGCCCCGGTCCACGGTGTCCTTGCGCTCGACCCCGCTGCCCGGACCCGCGCCGGCGGCGAACACCGCCACGTCCGCGCCATGCAGGATGCCCGCCACGTGCTCCACCGAGGCCGACTCCAGATCGCACAGCACCGGTTCGGTGCCGGCCTCCCTGAGGTCGTCGCCCTGTGCCGGGTCGCGGATGATCCCCGCGACCTCGTACCCGCGCGCGGCGAGCAGTCGCTCCAGCCGCAGCGCGATCTGACCGTGTCCACCCGCGATGACGATGCGCATGACCCGACCGTACGACGAGCCGGGCGGCTACGCCCGCGAACGCCCGGCGAACCTTCAGGGTCCGGGCTCCGTACGGCCCTGCCGGGGCAGGTCCAGGGCCACGGCGACGGCCGAGTCGCAGTACTCCCGTACGGCACTCGTACGGGCTACCACCCGCCCGCGGTGGATCACGATCCTGCTGTACGCGAGGGACAGCACGCTCGCGATCCGGTCTCCGCGTACGGCGAGCAGCTCAGCCGGGAAACCGGCCTCCACCCGGACCTCCGGCAGGCCCATGGACTCCCGGGCGGCGGAGCTGATCGACTCGTAGGCCTCGCCCGGCCGCAGCCCGCCCTGGGAGGCCAGCAGGTACGCGGCCTCGAGGGGGTCGCCGCGGCCGACCGGGTTCCCGGCGTCCCGCAGGGCCCCGCTGCCGGCCGTGACCCGCACCCCGGCGGCACGCAGCAGCCGTACGGGGGCGGTGCGCAGGCCGCGGCGTTCCAGGGCCGCGCAGTCGCCCTGCGGGAGGCAGGTCACGCGCACCCCGGCCGCGGCCAGCTGGTCGGCGGCGCGGGCCGCCACGTCCAGCGGGAGCCGGGAGAGGCCGCCGCAGGGGCCGATGCTCACCCCGGGGCGAAGCCCGCCGGCCATCGCGGCGAGCCGGGCCAGGCGGCCGGGGTCGTCACCGTCCGTGTGCAGGTCCACCGGACAGCCGTGCTCGTCGGCGAGTTCCAGGACGGCTTCGAGGAACCCCGTCGGGTCGGGGTCCAGGTCGGGGCAGCCGCCGATCACGGACGCGCCCATCTTGACCGCGTCCCGCAGCATCGCGAGCCCGTCCGCGCCGGCCACCCCGGTCAGCAGCCGGGGCACGGCCACGGTGGTCAGGTCGGTGAGCCCGCGCAGGGAACGGCGGGCCTGGAGCACGGCCTCCATGGGGCCGAGGCCGTGCACGTCGCCGATCCGGACGTGTGAGCGCACGGCGGTGGCACCGTGGCCGAGCTGGAGCAGGGCGGCCTCGGTGGCCCGGCGCTGGACCTCGTCGGGGGTGTACGAGACGGGCCCCTCGCCGTCGGCGGTCAGGGCGGTGTCCCCGTGGGCGTGGGGCTCGGCGGGGGCGGGCAGCAGCAGGTACCCGCCGAGGTCCACCCGGGACAGAGCGGGGGCCGGGAGGCTGCCGGCGGTGCCGACGGCCTGGATCCGGCCGCCGCTGAGGCGGACGTCGACGGTCCGGCCGTCGGTCAGGCGCGCGCCGGCGAGCAGCAGGGTGGTGGCCTCGGCGTCGGCCGCGTGGCCGTGGGCGAGGGAATGGCCGTGCTGTTGGTCGTGGTGTTGGCCGTGGGGGTGGCCGTGATCGGGATCGTGATCGGGGAGGTGGCCGCGGCTGCGGGAGGGGCTCTGGGCGGGGCCGTGTGCGGGTCCGTGTCCTCCGCCCTCGCCGCGGCCGCTGCGCGGGGAGTGGAACGGCTCCTGCGGCTGGCTGTCGGACATCGCGCTCCTGCGGTGGCTCGGGCGGTCCTGGGCCGTGGCCGCGGCCCGCGGCCCAAGATCACGCAGCGTGCTCAGAGCCTAGGGCGCGGCGCACCCCGCTTCGGGGAAGAGCGCAATAGTCGTACCGGTGTGGTGCCCGTGCGCCGTAGCGCACGGGCGCGCGCCCCGTCGGGGTCAACCGGCCCCAAGCGGCCTCCGTACGAGCGTGATGGTGTGTGAGCCCGCACACATTGCGTGCCCAAAGTGGCTTGTGAGCCCTCGGTGAGCTGATCAAGAAAGGCGGCCCAACCCCCTCGGAGCCCGGTCCCCGCAAAGGATTTGGGCGATCGGCGGGCAACCGTGTAATGTCTTCATCGCTCGCCCCAATAGCTCAGTCGGTAGAGCGTCTCCATGGTAAGGAGAAGGTCTGCGGTTCGATTCCGCATTGGGGCTCTGGTGAGAGAGGTTCCCCGCCCTCGGGTGGGGAGTCGATCACATCAAAGCGGCGTAGCTCAGTCGGTAGAGCAAGCGGCTCATAATCGCTGTGTCACCGGTTCAAGTCCGGTCGCCGCTACACACAGTAGCCGATTGCGGGGTCGGTCTCCCGATCGGCTACTCTTTTATGCGTTCATCCGTCCCATAGTCCGTCAAGGAGCACTCACGTGGCTGCCACCGACGTCCGCCCGAAGATCACGCTGGCCTGCGTGGAGTGCAAGGAGCGGAACTACATCACCAAGAAGAACCGGCGTAACGACCCGGACCGTCTTGAGATGAAGAAGCACTGCCCGCGTTGCAACTCGCACACCGCGCACCGCGAGACCCGCTGACCCCAGCGAAGTCTCGTATAACAGGCACCGTCATGAGGTCGTCCCCTTCTTTGGGGGGCGGCCTTGTGTCGTTTCCGCCCCGCGCGCGTTCGCGGGCGGGCGCCTCTCGCCGCACCTGTCTTTCTGTCTTTCGTGTCCCTTCATCAGGAGGTAGTGAGTCATGGCTCTCGACCAGTCCTTCGTGGGGCGGAGTTACCCCCCCACCGATCCGTACGAGGTCGGCCGGGAGAAGATCCGCGAATTCGCGGTTGCCGTGGGTGACACCAATCCCGTGTACACCGACCCCGAAGCCGCCAAGGGGTACGGCTACCCCGATGTGATCGCTCCGCCGACTTTCGTGTTTGCGATCACTTTCGCGGCGGCGGGCCAGGTCGTCGAGGACCCGCAGCTGGGGCTGGACTACAGCCGCGTCGTGCACGGCGACCAGAAGTTCGCGTACTCGCGTCCCGTGCGGGCCGGTGACCGGCTCTCCGTGACCTCGACCATCGAGGCCGTGAAGTCCCTCGCGGGCAACGACATCATCGACATCCGCGGCGAGGTCCACGACGAGACCGGCGAGCACGTGGTGACGGCGTGGACGAAGCTCGTCTCCCGCGCCCCCGAGGAGGCCTGACATGGCAGCGCAGATCCAGTACGCGGACGTCGAGGTCGGCACCGAGCTGCCGGCGGCGTCCTTCCCCGTGACGCGTGCCACGCTGGTCCGTTACGCCGGCGCCTCGGGCGACTTCAACCCGATCCACTGGAACGAGAAGTTCGCCAAGGAGGTCGGACTGCCGGACGTGATCGCGCACGGCATGTTCACCATGGCCGAGGCGATCCGCGTGGTCACCGACTGGGCCGGCGACCCGGGCGCGGTGGTCGAGTACGGCGTGCGCTTCACCAAGCCGGTGGTGGTCCCGAACGACGACCAGGGCGGCCTGATCGAGGTCACGGCCAAGGTCGCGGCCAAGCTGGAGAACAACCGCGTCCGGGTCGACCTGACGGCGATGAGCGCGGGCCAGAAGGTGCTGGGCATGTCCCGCGCGGTGGTGGAGCTGGCCTGAGGGGGTGGGGGCGCCCCTGCTGGGGGGGCTTCGGGGGGCGCTAGCCGCTCGGGCCTCGGGCGGGATCAGGGGTGTACCCGGTGGCTTTCGGGGGTCGGGGTCTCGGCTGACCGGCATCAGGGAGGGTTTGGGGGTTTCCCGTCAGTCCCACTGTCTCCCCGGGGCGGGCCGGCCTGTAAAGGGCGCTCCTCCTTCGTCGTCGCGTCGCTTCGCGATGGCCTTCGGCCACCCTTGACAGACCGTCCCGCCCCGGAAAGACAGGACTGTCGGGAAGCCCCCAAACCCTCCCTGATCCCGAGCAACCGGCACCCCGACCCCCGAAGCCCCCGCCCCACCGCCCTGATCCCCCATCCCCGTCATCCCCCCGTCCCTGATCCCGCCCCCGCCCCCTTGCCTAGTTAGTGATTGAGCACTAACTTAGGACTCATGCCAAGGATGAGTGCAGAAGAGCGGCGCGAGAGCGTCATTCGGGCGGCGATGCATGAATTCGCCCGCGGTGGTTACTACGGGACCTCCACCGAGGCGATCGCCAAGCGGGTGGGTGTCTCGCAGCCGTACCTCTTCCGGCTCTTCCCGAACAAGCTCGCCATCTTCCTCGCCGCCGCCGAGCGCTGTCTGCGGGACACCCGCGAGGTCTTCGCCGTCGCCGCCGAGGGGCTGCAGGGTGAGGATGCCACGCACGCCATGGCGAACGCCTATACCCGGCTCATCGCCGAGGATCCCGACAAGCTCCAGATGCAGCTCCAGATGTACGTCACCGTCGCCGCCGCCGAGGCGGCCGGGGATCACGAGCTCGGCGAGCTCGTCCGCAAGGGCTGGATGGAGCTCTGGGACACGGTCAACGTGCCGTTCGGCGGGGACGTGAACGAGACCACGACCTTCATGGCGTACGGGATGCTGATCAACACCCTCGCCGCCATGGGCTTCCCGCCCGAGCACCGCGTCTGGGAGGGGCTGTACCCCTCGGCCCGCGCCAAGGGCCGTCTGGAGGCGTGAGGGCGCGCCGCCTGTCCGGCGGGTCACTCATGCCCACGAAAGTTAGTCAGCAATAACTAACAACCCTCAGGGGGAAATCGTGAACACCCACGTTGCGGACACCAAGCTCCGCGCGCCCGCCATCTGGGCCCTCGTCCTGACCGGCGTCGCCAGCTTCATGGCCGCCCTGGACAACCTCGTCGTCACCACCGCGCTGCCCGCCATCCGCGAAGACCTCGGCGGCCGGCTGGAGGACCTGGAGTGGACGGTGAACGCGTACACGCTCACCTTCGCCGTCCTCCTCATGTTCGGCGCCGCCCTCGGGGACCGCTTCGGGCGCCGCCGGCTGTTCGTCGCCGGCCTCGCGATCTTCACCGGCGCCTCCGCCGCGGCCGCCCTCTCGCCCGGCATCGACGCGCTCATCGCCGCCCGTGCGGTCCAGGGCGTCGGCGCCGCGATCATGATGCCGCTCACCCTGACCCTCCTCACCGCCGCGGTCCCGGCCGCCCGCCGCGGCATGGCCCTCGGCATCTACGGAGCCGTCACCGGCCTCGCCGTCGCCAGCGGCCCCCTCATCGGCGGCAGCCTGACCGAGCACATCTCCTGGCAGTGGATCTTCTGGCTGAACGTTCCGATAGGCCTGGCCCTGATCCCGCTCGCCCGGCTGCGGCTCGCCGAGTCCACCGCCCCCGGGTCCCGCCTCGACATCCCGGGCACCCTGCTCATCAGCGGCGGCCTGTTCGGCATCGTCTACGCCCTGGTCAACGCCAACTCCGAGGGCTGGACCAGCGCCCCCGTGCTCACCGGCCTGATCGCCGGAACCGCGCTCGTCGGCGGCTTCGTCCGCCACGGCTTCCGCAGCGCGAACCCGATGCTCCCCATGCGGCTCTTCCGCGACCGGGGCTTCCTGGGGATCAACCTGGCCAGCCTGCTGATGTTCCTGGGCATGTTCGGCTCGATCTTCCTGCTCAGCCAGTACCTCCAGGGCGTCGCCGGCTACTCGCCCACCGAGGCCGGCCTGCGCATGCTCCCCTGGACCGGCATGCCCATGCTCATCGCCCCCCTCGCGGGCATCCTCTCCGACCGCATCGGCGGCCGGCCCGTCGTCGCCGCCGGGCTGGCGTTCCAGGCCCTCGGCCTCGGCTGGTTCGCGGCGATCCTGACCACGGACGTCTCGTACGCGGCCCAGCTGCCGCCGCTGATCCTCAGCGGGATCGGCATGGCCCTCTACTTCGCCCCCGCCGCCAACGTGCTGATGTCCACGGTGGCCCCCGCCGACCAGGGCAAGGCCTCCGGCACCAACAACGCCCTGCGCGAGGTCGGCGGCGCCCTCGGTGTCGCCGTACTGGCCTCGGTCTTCTCCGCCCAGGGCGGCTACGAGTCCCCGCAGGCCTTCACCGACGGCACCGTCCCCGCCCTGTGGATCGGCGCCGGCGCGGTCGCCCTGGCCGCAGCGCTCGCCCTGCTGCTCCCGGGCCGGCCGAAGCCCTCCCGGGTTCCCGTCGCCGACGAGGTCATGACACGGGAGCCGCAGAAGGTCCCCGCGGCCCGCTGACCCCGCCCACACCCACCTCAAGAGCCAAGGAGTGCCCGCCATGCCCGACATCCCCTGGTCGACCCCCACCCAGGCAGCCCCCGACGCCGAGGTCTACGTCATGGCCTCCCGCTTCGAGACCGCCACCCTCGCCGGAGCCGTCCGGTTCTTCCTCAAGGCCCCCGGCATCATCGGCCAGATCCGCAAGGCCCCCGGCGCGCACGGCGTCGCCCTGCGGGCCCGCGTCTTCAGCCGGACCTTCCTCACCCTCTCGGCCTGGGAGGACCGCGACGCGCTCTACCGGTTCGCCCGCAGCGAGCCGCACCGCTCCAGCTCCCGGGCGGCCGCCGCCTTCATGAAGGAGTCCGCCTTCACCTTCTGGACCGTACGGGCCTGCGAGCTCCCCATCGGCTGGGCCGAGGCGGAGCGCCGTCTGGCCGAGCAGCGGACCGCCTACTGAGTCACGGTCCGTGGCCCCGCCGGGACGCGAGGGGCACGGACCGTACTCTTGTCCACGTGCAGGAACTCCACGACGCCCCCCTCGCCCCGCTGACCACCTTCCGTCTCGGTGGTCCCGCCGCCCGTCTGGTCACCGCGACCACCGACGCCGAGGTGGTCGCGGCCGTCCGTGCCGCGGACGGGCGCGGAACCCCGCTCCTGATCATCGGCGGCGGCAGCAACCTGGTCATCGGTGACCAGGGTTTCGACGGCACTGCCCTGCGCATCGCGACCACCGGCTTCACCCTGACCGGCACGACCCTGGAGCTCGCCGCGGGCGAGAACTGGAGCGACGCCGTCGCCCGCACCGTCGAGGCGGGCCTCGCCGGAATCGAGTGCCTCGCCGGAATTCCCGGCTCCGCGGGCGCCACCCCGATCCAGAACGTCGGTGCGTACGGCCAGGAGGTCTGCGACACCATCACCGAGGTCGTCGCCTACGACCGCACCCGCCGCGAGACGGTCACGCTGACCGCCGCCGAGTGCGCGTTCACGTACCGCAACAGCCTCTTCAAGCACCAGCCCGAGCGGTACGTCGTCCTGCGCGTGCGCTTCGCCCTGGAGGACGCCGGCGGGCTGTCCGCGCCGATCAAGTACCCCGAGACCGCCCGCGCCCTCGGCGTCGAGGCCGGCGACCGGGTCCCCGCCGCCACCGCCCGCGAGACCGTGCTGCGCCTGCGCGCCGGCAAGGGCATGGTCCTCGACCCCGCCGACCACGACACCTGGTCGGCCGGCTCCTTCTTCCACAACCCGATCCTGACCGACGAGGCCTACGCCGCCTTCCTCGCCCGCGCCCAGGACCGCCTCGGCCCCGACACCGCCCCGCCCGCCTACCCCGCGGGCGACGGCCGTACGAAGACCAGCGCGGCCTGGCTGATCGACAAGGCCGGTTTCACCAAGGGCTACGGCACCGGCCCCGCGCGCATCTCCACCAAGCACACGCTGGCCCTCACCAACCGCGGCGAGGCGACCACCGAGGACCTCCTCGCCCTGGCCCGCGAGGTCGTCGCGGGCGTCCACGCGGCCTTCGGCGTCACCCTGGTCAACGAACCGGTGACGGTCGGCGTCAGCATCTGAGGAGTCCCGGCCGCCCATGCTCTGTCCCCTCCACGGGGCCGGTACGGACCCCACCCGCCTCGTGGGCCGCACGCTCAGCAGAGTCGTCGCGTCCTGGCACATCAGCGACGGTGAGCGCTCCGAGGCTCCCCTCGACGTCTGGCTGATCGACAGCGTGGGCGACTCCATCCGGATCACCACCGGGTCCGACCAGTGCCTCATCGTCGAGTCCGCCGCGCCGCACGAGCCGTACGACATGGGGGAGTGGGGCCGCATCGAGGTCGGCGAGGACCTCGGCGACCACCCCTTCCTGCGGCACGTCGGCGAGACGGTCGCCTCGGTCGCCGAGTTCGCCCTGCCCGAACGGGGCCGCACCCACCTGGAGATCGGCTTCCAGAACGGGCACCGGGTGCGGGCCGACTGCTACGAGGGGGACCTGCGGCTCACCCGGTGAGCCAGTGGCCGATCCCGGCGAGCAGCTTCTCCTGTACCTCGGCCGGCGCGGCCGAACCGCGCACCGACTGGCGGGCCAGCTCGGCGAGCTCCGCGTCGGTGAAGCCGTGGTGGCGGCGGGCGATCTCGTACTGGGCGGCGAGCCGGGATCCGAACAGCAGCGGGTCGTCCGCACCGAGCGCCATCGGCACCCCGGCCTCGAAGAGGGTGCGCAGCGGGACGTCCTCGGGCCGCTCGTAGACCCCTAGGGCGACGTTGGAGGCCGGGCAGACCTCGCAGGTGATCTGCCGGTCGGCGAGCCGCTTCAGCAGCCGGGGGTCCTCGGCGGCCCGTACGCCGTGCCCGATGCGGGAGGCGTGCAGATCGTCGAGGCAGTCGCGGACCGAGGACGGGCCGGTGAGCTCGCCGCCGTGCGGGGCCGCGAGGAGGCCGCCCTCGCGGGCGATGGCGAAGGCCCGGTCGAAGTCGCGGGCCATGCCGCGGCGCTCGTCGTTGGACAGGCCGAAGCCGACGATGCCGCGGTCGGCGTAGCGGACGGCGAGGCGGGCCAGGGTCCGGGCGTCGAGGGGGTGCTTCATGCGGTTGGCGGCGATCAGGACGCGCATCCCGAGGCCGGTCTCGCGGGAGGCGGTGTCCACGGCGTCGAGGATGATCTCGACGGCCGGGATCATCCCGCCGAGCAGCGGCGCGTACGAGGTGGGATCGACCTGGATCTCCAGCCAGCCGCTGCCGTCGCGCACGTCCTCCTCTGCGGCCTCGCGGACCAGGCGGCGGATGTCGTCGGGCTCGCGCAGGCAGGAGCGGGCGGCGTCGTAGAGCCGCTGGAAGCGGAACCAGCCGCGCTCGTCGGTGGCGCGCAGCTTGGGTGGCTCCCCGGCCGTGAGCGCGTCCGGGAGGCGCACGCCGTACTTGTCGGCGAGCTCCAGGAGGGTCGATGGTCGCATCGACCCGGTGAAGTGCAGGTGGAGGTGGGCTTTCGGCAGAAGCGTGAGATCGCGTACGTGCTCCATTGGGTGATCCTGCCGTACCGCTGCGCCGGGCGGGAGGGGGTTTTACCGATCGGGGGCTTGCTCGAACGCCCGAGCGGCGCCACCCCGGCTCGGGGTGGCGCCGCTCGGTTCGTCTCAGGCCTTGGCTTCGGCCAGCAGCTTCTGGACGCGGGAGACGCCCTCGACCAGGTCCTCGTCGCCCAGGGCGTAGGACAGTCGCAGGTAGCCCGGGGTGCCGAAGGCCTCGCCGGGGACGACCGCGACCTCGACCTCGTCCAGGATCAGGGCGGCGAGCTCGACGGAGGTCTGCGGGCGCTTGCCGCGGATCTCCTTGCCGAGGAGCGCCTTGACCGAGGGGTACACGTAGAACGCGCCCTCGGGGGTCGGGCAGACGACGCCGTCGATCTCGTTCAGCATCCGCACGATCGTCTGGCGGCGGCGGTCGAAGGCGGTGCGCATCTCGTGGACCGCGTCCAGGTTGCCGGAGACGGCGGCCAGCGCCGCGACCTGGGCCACGTTGGAGACGTTGGAGGTGGCGTGCGACTGCAGGTTGGTCGCGGCCTTGACCACGTCCTTGGGGCCGATGATCCAGCCCACCCGCCAGCCGGTCATCGCGTACGTCTTCGCGACGCCGTTGACGACGATGCACTTGTCGGCGAGCTCGGGGACGATCGCCGGGAGCGAGACGAACTTCGCGTCGCCGTAGACCAGGTGCTCGTAGATCTCGTCGGTCAGGACCCACAGGCCCTTCTCGGCGGCCCAGCGGCCGATCGCCTCGGCGTCGGCCTCGCTGTAGACGGCGCCCGTCGGGTTGGACGGGGAGACGAAGAGGACGACCTTGGTGCGCTCGGTGCGCGCGGCCTCCAGCTGCTCGACGGAGACCCGGTAGCCGGTGGTCTCGTCGGCGACGACCTCGACCGGGACACCGCCGGCGAGACGGATGGACTCCGGGTAGGTGGTCCAGTACGGAGCCGGGACGATGACCTCGTCGCCCGGGTCCAGGATCGCGGCGAAGGCGTTGTAGATCGCCTGCTTGCCGCCGTTGGTCACCAGGACCTGCGCCGGGTCGACCTCGTAGCCGGAGTCGCGCAGGGTCTTCGCGGCGATCGCGGCCTTGAGCTCGGGCAGACCGCCGGCCGGCGTGTAGCGGTGGTACTTGGGGTTGCGGCAGGCCTCGACAGCGGCCTCGACGATGTAGTCCGGGGTCGGGAAGTCGGGCTCGCCCGCGCCGAAACCGATGACCGGGCGCCCGGCGGCCTTGAGGGCCTTGGCCTTGGCGTCCACGGCGAGGGTGGCGGACTCGGAAATGGCGCCGATACGGGCGGACACCCGGCGCTCGGAAGAAGGCGTTGCAGAGGTCATGCGAGCAATCGTCCCAGACGGCAAAGAGCTGCCGCACAACGTTTCAGTTACCGGACCACGGGATGCCGCGTCGGGTTCTGTTCGACGTCAGGGCGCGGTTCACGTACACTCACCTGTCGTTGGCCCTCGCCAAACGCCCCAGAGCGTGAGCACTCCGTGCACTCGCCCGGATGCGGTAGGTTGGGGGACGCAAAGGGTCGTAGCTCAATTGGTAGAGCACTGGTCTCCAAAACCAGCGGTTGGGGGTTCGAGTCCCTCCGGCCCTGCTCCACACTCCTTCTCGGATGTGTGTGCGCAGGTACGTACTTCGATGCAACGCCGTGCGGCGCAACCGGGCGCGGTACGGCCACGACCCGGATTCAGGTGAGAGACGTGACGGACGCCCTGGGCTCCATCGACATGCCTGACGCCGAGGACGAGACTCGCGAGAAGAAGGCCCGCAAGGGCGGTAAGCGCGGCAAGAAGGGTCCTCTGGGCCGGCTCGCGCTGTTCTACCGTCAGATCGTCGCGGAACTCCGCAAGGTTGTATGGCCCACTCGCAACCAGCTCACGACGTACACCACCGTGGTGATTGTCTTCGTGGTCATCATGATCGGTCTGGTGACCGTGATTGACTATGGGTTCCAGGAAGCCATCAAGTTCGTCTTCGGCTGATCCCCGCGGAGGGCGGCGCCTTGATGGGTGCCGCCCGTTTTCGCATGTTCCACCACCTTTTGTATCCAGGAAGAAGCAGCCACCGTGTCTGACCCGAACCTGAACGCGAGCCACGACTCCGTCGAGTCCGTCGAGGACCAGCTCGACATCGTCGAGGCTGCAGACGCCGTGGACCCCGATGAGGCCGAGCACGCCGACGCCAAGGCGGGAGTCGCCGCCGAAGAGGCCGCGCTGCACGTCGAGGACGAGAGCGCTGGTGACGCCGAGATCGAGGACGACGCCGAGGTCGAGGCGGCTGCCGACGACGTTGAGGCCGCCGAGGCCGAGGTCGAGACCGCCGACGAAGAGGCCGCCGAGGCCGAGCCCGCCGAGCCGGTCGACCCCGTCCAGGCCCTGCGCGACGAGCTGCGCCTCCTGCCCGGCGAGTGGTACGTGATCCACACCTACGCCGGCTACGAGAAGCGCGTGAAGGCCAACCTGGAGCAGCGCGCCGTCTCGCTGAACGTCGAGGAGTTCATCTACCAGGCCGAGGTGCCCGAGGAAGAGATCGTCCAGATCAAGAACGGCGAGCGCAAGAACGTCCGGCAGAACAAGCTGCCCGGTTACGTTCTCGTCCGCATGGATCTGACGAACGAGTCCTGGGGCGTCGTCCGCAACACGCCTGGCGTCACCGGCTTCGTCGGCAACGCGTACGACCCGTACCCGCTGACCCTGGACGAGATCGTCAAGATGCTCGCCCCGGAGGCGCAGGAGAAGGCCGCCAAGGCCGCCGCGGAAGAGGCCGGCCTGCCGGCGCCCGCCGTCAAGCGCACGATCGAGGTGCTCGACTTCGAGGTCGGCGACTCGGTCACCGTCACCGACGGTCCGTTCGCCACGCTCCAGGCGACGATCAACGAGATCAACCCGGACTCGAAGAAGGTCAAGGGCCTCGTCGAGATCTTCGGCCGCGAGACCCCGGTCGAGCTCAGCTTCGACCAGATCCAGAAGAACTGATCTTCTGAACGACAGCTTCCGGACAGGTCAGATCGCCCCGTGAAGGGCGGTCTGACCTGCTCGGTTTTTAGCCCCGCTCCGATACCCGTTATTGTGGTGCGGTATGCCTCCATCCGGATGACCGGATCGGCGGCGAAAAACTCTCACTAGGACCCGGAGAGAGCAATGCCTCCCAAGAAGAAGAAGGTCACGGGGCTTATCAAGCTCCAGATCAAGGCCGGCGCGGCCAACCCGGCTCCGCCGGTCGGCCCCGCGCTCGGTCAGCACGGCGTCAACATCATGGAGTTCTGCAAGGCCTACAACGCCGCGACCGAGTCGCAGCGTGGCATGGTCGTGCCGGTGGAGATCACGGTCTACGACGACCGCTCCTTCACCTTCATCACCAAGACTCCGCCGGCCGCGCGCCTGATCCTCAAGGCCGCGGGCATCGAGAAGGGCTCCGGCGAGCCGCACAAGACCAAGGTCGCCAAGCTCACCGGCGCCCAGGTCCGCGAGATCGCCGAGCTGAAGATGCCCGACCTGAACGCCAACGACGTCGATGCCGCGATGAAGATCATCGCTGGCACCGCGCGCTCGATGGGCGTCACGGTCGAAGGCTGATCCAGCCACCCCAGTACCACCAGTGGTAGGGCCAAGCGCTGGTCCGCACCACGACTCCATGCCTGAAGCCGAAATACAGGAGCAGAAGTGAAGCGCAGCAAGACTCTCCGCGCTGCGGACGCCAAGGTCGACCGGGAGAAGCTGTACGCCCCGCTCGAGGCCGTCCGTCTCGCCAAGGAGACCTCCGCGACCAAGTTCGACAGCACCGTCGAGGTCGCCTTCCGCCTGGGTGTCGACCCGCGCAAGGCCGACCAGATGGTCCGTGGCACCGTGAACCTCCCGCACGGCACCGGCAAGACCGCCCGGGTCCTGGTCTTCGCGACCGGTGACCGTGCTGCGGCCGCGGAAGCCGCCGGCGCCGACATCGTCGGCGATGACGAGCTGATCAACGAGATCGCCAAGGGCAACCGCCTGAACGAGTTCGACGCCGTTGTGGCCACCCCGGACCTCATGGGCAAGGTCGGCCGCCTCGGCCGCGTGCTCGGTCCCCGTGGCCTCATGCCGAACCCGAAGACCGGCACCGTCACGATGGACGTCGCCAAGGCTGTCACCGAGATCAAGGGTGGCAAGATCGAGTTCCGCGTCGACAAGCACTCGAACCTGCACTTCATCATCGGCAAGGTCTCCTTCTCCGATGAGCAGCTGGTCGAGAACTACGGCGCGGCCCTGGACGAGATCCTTCGTCTGAAGCCGTCCGCCGCGAAGGGCCGCTACATCAAGAAGGCCGCCCTGAGCACCACGATGGGTCCCGGCATCCTGCTGGACCAGAACCGCACCCGGAACCTCCTCGTCGAGGAAGACCCGGCTGCTGTCTGAGCCTGACGGCTCACTGAGTGGCTGAACGGGCCCCTCGCCCCCCTTGACCGGGGTGGCGAGGGGCCCGTTTTCCGTGTTTGGGGTCACATATCCCTCGATGCGCCCCATAAGGACGCGCCACACCCCGGCGGCGGAACGTAAGGTCGGCCTGAATCAGCGATCACTCAAGGGGTGGGGACCTCCATGTCCGTGTACCGGAAGAAGACCGTCGGCGCCGCGCTGGCCGCCGTACTGCTCGTGGGAGGCGCCACCGCCTGCGAGAACGGCACCAAGGAATCCACCGGCAAGGCCGCCGCCAGTGCCTCCGCGGAGCCGGCCGCGCCGGTGGCCGGCGGTTCGGCCACCGAGGCGCTCACCGCGGCCTACAAGAAGACCTCGGCGGCGAAGTCGGCCAAGTTCCGCATGACGATGACGATGCCCGCGTCGCTCGGCGCCGGCGGCACCGTGGAGATGACGGGCATCCAGGGCTGGGACCCGACCGTCATGGACGTCACCACGAAGGGCGCGCTCACCCCGGGTGGCAGCGTCGACTCCATACGCATGATCATGACGAACAACGTCATGTTCATGGAGATCCCGGGCGGCTCCGCCATGTCCGCGGGCATGGAGGGCAAGCGCTGGATGAAGATCGACCTCAATGCCGCGGCGGCGGCCTCGGGGGACGCCGAGGCGCTGAAGAAGCTCGGCGGCATGGGCGGCGTGGAGCAGAGCCAGGACCCGGCCAAGCAGCTCGCGCTGCTGCTCACCTCGCCGAACGTGAAGCACCTCGGGGCCGAGAAGGTCGAGGGCACGGACACCGAGCACTACAAGGGCACGCTGAGCTTCGACGAGATGCTCGCGGCGAACGAGTCCTCCAAGGCGCTGACCGAGGCCGAGCGCAAGAAGCTCGTCGACGCCATGAAGACGGCCGGCATCAAGGGCTACGACATGGACGTCTGGGTCAACAAGGACGGCTACCCGGTCCACATGAAGGTCGGCATGGGCATGCCCCAGGGGACCATGAACATGGACGCCTACTACTCGGACTACGGCTCGGCGGCCACCGTGCAGACCCCGCCGGAGAACGAGACCCTCGACCTCTTCGCGATGCTCCAGGAACTGGGCAAGGCCGGCGCCGGCGCCTGACCGTCCCGCGCGCATTCGGCAGTAACCGTTTTGGCAACACAAAGATCATTCATGGGGGAGAACCAGATGAACAAGGCTGTCCGGACCCGGGCCGGCATCGCGATGGCGGGGGCCGCGCTGCTCGTGGGCGGTCTCACGGCCTGCGGGGGCGACAAGGCCGGCGCGGGTGACAAGGCCAAGGCGGACGGGGGCAAGGCCGCGGAAGCCAAGGCGCAGACGCCCGTGGACGCGGTGAAGGCGTCGTACCTGAAGACGGTGGCGGCCAAGTTCGCCAAGGCCGAACTCTCCACCGTCGGGAGCGACGGCAAGACGAGCGGCCAGTCCGGCACGAAGGGCTGGTACCCGTCCAGCCACGACGTGACGCTGAAGGGCGAGGAGCCCGACTCACGCTCGGTCATGATCGGCGACATCGTCTACACCCAGATGGACAAGCCCCTCGAGGGCAAGACCTGGATGAAGATGAACCTGGCCAAGGACGGGAAGCCGGGCATCCGGCTGAACGAGGACCCGGCCGAGTACCTCGCGATGCTGCTGGGCCAGACCAAGCTCACGCTCGTCGGGGCCGAGCAGACCGACGGCGTCGACGCCCAGCACTACAAGGGCAGCCTCACCAACGCGGACCTGCTGGCGGCGGACGAGTCCACCAAGGTCATGGAGGAGAAGAACCGCCAGTACCTGCACGATTCCGTGAAGCACATCACGGCCTTCGAGGTGGACCTCTGGATCGGCAAGGACGGCTACCCCGTACGCGTCGACTCCGTGAGCACGGACGGTAAGGGCACGTCCAAGACCACGGCGAAGTTCTCCGCCTTCGGCACGGCCACCCCGGTCACCGCACCGCCCGCCGACCAGGTCGTCGACTTCGACGACGTGATGAAGGGCGTCGACGAAAAGCTCAAGGAGACCGACCAGAAGCTGAAGGAGGCCGACCAGACGCTGAGGGACGCCGGGCTGGGCGGTCTCGGCGGCAGTGGCTCCTGAGGCGATTTGCCTCGACTGGACCCCTTCACGTACGCTTCCCGAGAAGCCAAAGACCGCTGGTCGTTGCCGTGCCCGCAAGGGTTCGGTGGCCGAAGGATCCGCTGAGTGCGGACGTCCTGCGCAGGTGTTCGTGGAGAAGCTCCCGGAGTGATTCGGTAGAGCTTACGCCCCGTGCGCTTGCGCCGGGGCGTTTCGTTTTGTTCAGCCCCTTCTGAGCGGTCCTCATCACCCGGAAGGAGGCCGACGCTCTATGGCAAGGCCCGACAAGGCTGCCGCGGTAGCCGAGCTCACGGACCAGTTCCAGAGCTCGAACGCCGCCGTGCTGACCGAGTACCGGGGTCTCACCGTCGCGCAGCTCAAGACGCTGCGTCGTTCGCTCGGTGAGAACGCCCAGTACGCCGTGGTGAAGAACACGCTGACCAAGATTGCGGCCAACCAGGCCGGGATCACCGCGCTGGACGAGCACTTCGCTGGTCCGACCGCGGTCGCCTTCATCACCGGTGACCCGGTGGAGTCGGCGAAGAGCCTGCGTGACTTCGCCAAGGAGAACCCCAACCTCATCATCAAGGCGGGTGTCCTTGATGGTAAGGCGCTCACCGCCGATGAGATCAAGAAGCTTGCGGACCTCGAGTCCCGCGAGGTTCTGCTCAGCAAGCTGGCCGGCGCGTTCAAGGGCAAGCAGTCTCAGGCTGCCTCGCTCTTCCAGGCGCTGCCGTCGAAGTTCGTCCGCACCGCGGAAGCGCTTCGCGTCAAGCTCGCCGAGCAGGGCGGTGCCGAGTAATTCGGCTCGCGCACTGATCCACGCCGCCTAGTGCGTGGGTCGTAGCGGGCCGTTACGCCCGCCTCTATATACATCCGGCACCTGCCGAATTAGTGGAAGGATCGCCCATCATGGCGAAGCTCTCTCAGGACGACCTCCTCGCCCAGTTCGAGGAGATGACCCTCATCGAGCTCTCTGAGTTCGTGAAGGCGTTCGAGGACAAGTTCGACGTCACCGCCGCCGCGGCCGTCGCCGCTGCCCCGGTCGGTGGCGCTGCCGCCCCCGAGGCCGCTGAGGAGCAGGACGAGTTCGACGTCATCCTCACCGGTGCCGGCGACAAGAAGATCCAGGTCATCAAGGTCGTGCGCGAGCTGACCTCCCTGGGCCTCAAGGAGGCCAAGGACCTCGTGGACGGCGCCCCGAAGCCCGTCCTCGAGAAGGTCACCAAGGAGGCCGCCGAGAAGGCTGCCGAGTCCCTCAAGGGCGCCGGTGCGGCCGTCGAGGTCAAGTAACACCTCTGGGGCCCTCTAGGGCCCCAACCAAGGGCGATCACCCGTAAGGGTGGTCGCCCTTTGGCGTACCCGCAGTGCCTGACTTGCCCTGGTCTCGTTGGGGAGTAGGGTGATCTTCGTTGCCCCGCAGCTGGGTCCGAAGATGATCCGCACGGAGCAGGGGGCCTTGACGAACGGGACTCGGCGCGCAATTCTCAGTCCCGTCGCCAGCTCGAACCAGCTCGACCAGCTCGATCCGAGAACCGAGGCATGGATCGGCTACGAAGAGGGCAGTACTGATACGCGCTCTGTGTGCGAGGGACGCGACGACGTTGGACCGAGTGTTGTTGTTTTGAAGAGACGTGGGGAAGGCCTGTTGCCGGTTTCCGGAAACCTGGTCTGGACATCAGTGAGCCAAGTGGCTACACTGACCCTTTGCGCTGCCTGTTAGCTGCCCCCTGCCCGTCGCCAGGGGCATGCCCACGCTTGAGCACACTTGATTGATACGCCCTGACCTGGTCTTTTGGATCAGATCGGGAGGGTCCGTCTTCTGTGTCGGCTGGGACCGGTACGCGCGTAGTGAGTCCGAGCCCTCGGAAGGACCCCCTCTTGGCCGCCTCGCGCAACGCCTCGACCAATACGAACAACGGTGCCAGCACCGCCCCGCTGCGCATCTCCTTTGCAAAGATCAAGGAGCCCCTCGAGGTTCCGAACCTCCTGGCGCTGCAGACCGAGAGCTTTGACTGGCTGCTCGGCAATGCCGCCTGGAAGTCTCGCGTCGAGTCGGCGCTTGAGAGTGGACAGGACGTCCCCACCAAGTCCGGTCTGGAAGAGATCTTCGAGGAGATCTCGCCGATCGAGGACTTCTCCGGGTCGATGTCGCTGACCTTCCGCGACCACCGTTTCGAGCCGGCGAAGAACTCTGTCGACGAGTGCAAGGAGCGCGACTTCACGTACGCGGCTCCGCTGTTCGTCACGGCCGAGTTCACGAACAACGAGACCGGAGAGATCAAGTCTCAGACGGTCTTCATGGGCGACTTCCCGCTCATGACCAACAAGGGCACCTTCGTCATCAACGGCACCGAGCGTGTCGTCGTGTCGCAGCTTGTCCGCTCCCCTGGTGTCTACTTCGACTCCTCCATCGACAAGACGTCCGACAAGGACATCTTCTCCGCCAAGATCATCCCGTCCCGGGGTGCCTGGCTGGAGATGGAGATCGACAAGCGCGACATGGTCGGTGTCCGCATCGACCGCAAGCGCAAGCAGTCCGTCACCGTCCTCCTGAAGGCTCTCGGCTGGACCACCGAGCAGATCCTCGAGGAGTTCGGCCAGTACGAGTCCATGCGCGCCACCCTGGAGAAGGACCACACCCAGGGTCAGGACGACGCGCTGCTCGACATCTACCGCAAGCTGCGTCCGGGCGAACCGCCGACCCGCGAGGCTGCTCAGACGCTGCTCGAGAACCTCTACTTCAACCCGAAGCGCTACGACCTCGCCAAGGTCGGCCGCTACAAGGTGAACAAGAAGCTCGGCGCCGACGAGCCGCTCGACGCCGGTGTGCTCACCACCGACGACGTCATCGCGACGATCAAGTACCTGGTCAAGCTGCACGCGGGCGAGACCGAGACGGTCGGCGAGTCGGGCCGGGAGATCGTCGTCGAGACCGACGACATCGACCACTTCGGCAACCGTCGTATCCGTAACGTCGGTGAGCTGATCCAGAACCAGGTCCGTACGGGTCTCGCCCGTATGGAGCGCGTCGTGCGCGAGCGCATGACGACCCAGGACGTCGAGGCGATCACGCCGCAGACCCTGATCAACATCCGGCCGGTCGTCGCCTCCATCAAGGAGTTCTTCGGCACCAGCCAGCTGTCGCAGTTCATGGACCAGAACAACCCGCTGTCGGGTCTGACGCACAAGCGTCGTCTCAACGCCCTCGGCCCGGGTGGTCTGTCCCGTGAGCGGGCCGGCTTCGAGGTCCGTGACGTTCACCCGTCGCACTACGGCCGCATGTGCCCCATCGAGACCCCTGAAGGCCCGAACATCGGTCTGATCGGCTCGCTGGCCTCCTACGGCCGGATCAACCCGTTCGGCTTCATCGAGACCCCGTACCGCAAGGTCATCGAGGGTGTCGTCACCGACGAGGTCGACTACCTCACGGCCGACGAGGAAGACCGCTTCGTCATCGCCCAGGCCAACGCGCGCCTGAACGACGAGATGCGCTTCACGGAGAACCGCGTCCTGGTTCGCCGTCGTGGCGGCGAGATCGACTACATCGCCGGCGACGACGTCGACTACATGGACGTCTCCCCGCGCCAGATGGTGTCCGTCGCGACCGCGATGATCCCCTTCCTCGAGCACGACGACGCCAACCGTGCCCTCATGGGCGCGAACATGATGCGCCAGGCCGTTCCGCTCATCAAGGCGGAGGCCCCGCTCGTCGGCACCGGCATGGAGTACCGCTGTGCGGTCGACGCCGGTGACTCGATCCGTGCGGAGAAGGACGGTGTCGTCCAGGAGGTCTCGGCCGACTACATCACCGTCGCCAACGACGACGGCACGTACACCACGTACCGCGTCTCCAAGTTCTCCCGCTCGAACCAGGGCACCTCGGTCAACCAGAAGGTCATCGTCAACGAGGGTGACCGGATCGTCGAGGACCAGGTCCTCGCCGACGGCCCGGCCACCGAAGAGGGCGAAATGGCCCTCGGCAAGAACCTGCTCGTCGCGTTCATGCCGTGGGAAGGTCACAACTACGAGGACGCGATCATCCTGTCGCAGCGCCTCGTACAGGACGACGTCCTCTCCTCGATCCACATCGAGGAGCACGAGGTCGACGCCCGTGACACCAAGCTGGGCCCCGAGGAGATCACCCGGGACATCCCGAACGTCTCCGAGGAGGTCCTCGCCGACCTCGACGAGCGCGGCATCATCCGCATCGGTGCGGACGTCGTCGCCGGCGACATCCTGGTCGGCAAGGTCACGCCCAAGGGTGAGACCGAGCTGACCCCGGAGGAGCGTCTGCTCCGCGCGATCTTCGGTGAGAAGGCCCGCGAGGTGCGTGACACCTCGCTCAAGGTTCCTCACGGTGAGATCGGCAAGGTCATCGGTGTCCGCGTCTTCGACCGCGAGGAGGGCGACGAGCTTCCTCCGGGCGTGAACCAGCTGGTCCGCGTCTACGTCGCCCAGAAGCGCAAGATCACCGACGGTGACAAGCTCGCCGGCCGCCACGGCAACAAGGGTGTCATCTCCAAGATCCTTCCGATCGAGGACATGCCCTTCCTTGAGGACGGCACGCCGGTCGACATCATCCTGAACCCGCTGGGTGTCCCGTCCCGAATGAACCCGGGACAGGTCCTGGAGATCCACCTCGGCTGGCTCGCCAGCCGCGGCTGGGACGTCTCCGGGCTCGGCGAGGAATGGGCCGAGCGGCTGAAGGTCATCGGCGCCGACAAGGTCGCGCCGGGTACCAACGTCGCCACCCCGGTGTTCGACGGTGCGCGTGAGGACGAGCTCGCGGGCCTGTTCGAGCACACCATCCCGAACCGCGACGGTGACCGCCTGGTCCTCCCGTCCGGCAAGGCGCGTCTGTTCGACGGCCGCTCCGGCGAGCCGTTCCCGGACCCGGTTTCGATCGGGTACATGTACATCCTCAAGCTCCACCACCTGGTCGACGACAAGCTCCACGCTCGGTCGACCGGTCCGTACTCGATGATCACGCAGCAGCCGCTGGGTGGTAAGGCGCAGTTCGGTGGCCAGCGCTTCGGTGAGATGGAGGTGTGGGCGCTCGAGGCTTATGGCGCCGCTTACGCCCTCCAGGAGCTGCTGACCATCAAGTCCGACGACGTCACCGGCCGCGTGAAGGTCTACGAGGCCATCGTCAAGGGCGAGAACATCCCCGAGCCGGGCATTCCCGAGTCCTTCAAGGTGCTCATCAAGGAAATGCAGTCGCTCTGCCTCAACGTGGAGGTGCTGTCCTCGGACGGCATGTCCATCGAGATGCGCGACACCGACGAGGACGTCTTCCGCGCGGCGGAGGAGCTCGGTATCGACCTGTCCCGGCGCGAGCCGAGCAGCGTCGAAGAGGTCTGACGGGCCTGACGGGGGGCTCGCTCAAGAGCCCCCCGTCATCCCCGGGACCGTTCAGACCATGATTGAGACTCGACCCCGAAAGAGGGATTGACGCACAGTGCTCGACGTCAACTTCTTCGACGAGCTGCGGATCGGCCTTGCCACCGCGGACGACATCCGAACCTGGTCCCACGGCGAGGTCAAGAAGCCGGAGACCATCAACTACCGCACGCTCAAGCCCGAGAAGGACGGACTCTTCTGCGAGAAGATCTTCGGTCCGACCCGGGACTGGGAGTGCTACTGCGGCAAGTACAAGCGTGTCCGCTTCAAGGGCATCATCTGTGAGCGTTGTGGCGTCGAGGTCACGCGCGCCAAGGTGCGCCGTGAGCGGATGGGCCACATCGAGCTTGCCGCTCCCGTCACCCACATCTGGTACTTCAAGGGCGTCCCGTCGCGCCTCGGCTACCTGCTGGACCTCGCGCCGAAGGACCTCGAGAAGGTCATCTACTTCGCCGCGTACATGATCACGTTCGTGGACGACGAGCGCCGCACCCGCGACCTCCCGTCCCTGGAGGCGCACGTCTCCGTCGAGCGCCAGCAGATCGAGAACCGACGCGACTCGGACCTCGAAGGCCGCGCCAAGAAGCTCGAGACCGACCTGGCCGAGCTCGAGGCCGAGGGCGCCAAGGCCGACGTACGCCGCAAGGTGCGCGAAGGTGCCGAGCGCGAGATGAAGCAGCTCCGTGACCGCGCCCAGCGCGAGATCGACCGCCTCGACGAGGTGTGGGCCCGCTTCAAGAACCTCAAGGTCCAGGACCTCGAGGGCGACGAGCTGCTCTACCGCGAGCTGCGTGACCGCTTCGGCACGTACTTCGACGGCTGCATGGGCGCCGCCGCGCTGCAGAAGCGCCTGGAGTCCTTCGACCTCGAGGAGGAGGCCGAGCGCCTCCGCGAGATCATCCGTACCGGCAAGGGCCAGAAGAAGACCCGTGCGCTCAAGCGCCTCAAGGTCGTCTCCGCGTTCCTGCAGACCAGCAACAAGCCCAAGGGCATGGTTCTGGACTGCGTGCCGGTGATCCCGCCGGACCTGCGTCCGATGGTGCAGCTGGACGGTGGCCGCTTCGCGACCTCCGACCTGAACGACCTGTACCGCCGCGTGATCAACCGCAACAACCGTCTGAAGCGTCTTCTGGACCTCGGTGCTCCCGAGATCATCGTGAACAACGAGAAGCGCATGCTTCAGGAGGCCGTGGACGCCCTCTTCGACAACGGTCGTCGTGGTCGTCCGGTGACCGGTCCCGGTAACCGTCCCCTGAAGTCCCTCAGCGACATGCTGAAGGGCAAGCAGGGTCGATTCCGTCAGAACCTTCTCGGCAAGCGCGTGGACTACTCCGCGCGTTCCGTGATCGTCGTCGGTCCCCAGCTGAAGCTGCACCAGTGCGGTCTGCCCAAGGCCATGGCGCTGGAGCTCTTCAAGCCGTTCGTGATGAAGCGCCTGGTCGACCTGAACCACGCGCAGAACATCAAGTCGGCGAAGCGCATGGTCGAGCGCGGCCGCACGGTCGTCTACGACGTGCTCGAAGAGGTCATCGCCGAGCACCCGGTTCTGCTGAACCGTGCGCCCACGCTGCACCGCCTCGGCATCCAGGCCTTCGAGCCCCAGCTGGTCGAAGGCAAGGCCATCCAGATCCACCCGCTCGTCTGCACCGCGTTCAACGCGGACTTCGACGGTGACCAGATGGCCGTGCACCTGCCGCTCTCCGCGGAGGCGCAGGCCGAGGCCCGCATCCTGATGCTGTCCTCGAACAACATCCTCAAGCCGGCCGACGGCCGTCCGGTCACGATGCCGACCCAGGACATGGTCCTCGGTCTGTTCTTCCTGACCACCGACGGTGAGCTCCGTGACGTCAAGGGCGAGGGCCGCGCGTTCGGCTCCACCGCCGAGGCGACCATGGCGTTCGACAACAGCGAGCTCGCGCTCCAGTCGTCCGTCGACATCCGCTTCCCGGTGGGCACCATCCCGCCGCGTGGCTGGGTGCCGCCGGTCGCCGAGGAAGGCGAGCAGGAGTTCCAGCCGGGCGACAGCTTCCGGCTGCGCACCACCCTGGGCCGCGCGCTCTTCAACGAGCTGCTGCCCGAGGACTACCCGTTCGTCGACTACTCGGTGGGCAAGAAGCAGCTCTCCGAGATCGTCAACGACCTGGCGGAGCGCTACCCCAAGGTCATCGTGGCGGCGACGCTCGACAACCTGAAGGCGGCCGGCTTCCACTGGGCGACCCGTTCGGGCGTCACCGTGGCCATCTCCGACGTCGTCGTGCCCGAGGCCAAGAAGGCCATCGTCGCGGGCTACGAGGCGCTGGACGAGAAGGTCCAGAAGCAGTACGAGCGCGGTCTGATCACCAAGGACGAGCGCACGCAGGAGCTCATCGCGATCTGGACCAAGGCGACCAACGAGGTTGCCGAGGCGATGAACGCGAACTTCCCCAAGACGAACCCCATCTTCATGATGGTTGACTCGGGTGCCCGAGGAAACATGATGCAGATGCGACAGATCGCCGGTATGCGTGGTCTGGTGTCGAACGCGAAGAACGAGACCATCCCGCGTCCGATCAAGGCGTCCTTCCGTGAGGGCCTCACCGTTCTGGAGTACTTCATCTCCACGCACGGTGCCCGTAAGGGTCTGGCGGACACCGCCCTGCGTACCGCCGACTCGGGTTACCTGACCCGTCGTCTGGTGGACGTCTCGCAGGACGTGATCATCCGCGAGGAGGACTGCGGCACCGAGCGCGGCCTGAAGCTGAAGATCGCCGTTCGCGGCGAGGACGGCGTGCTGCGCAAGGCCGACGACGTCGAGACCTCGATCTACGCCCGCATGCTGGCCGAGGACGTCGTCATCGACGGCAAGGTCATCGCGCCGGCCAACGTCGACCTCGGTGACGTGCTCATCGACGCCCTGGTCGCCAACGGCGTCGAGGAGGTCAAGACCCGCTCGGTCCTGACCTGTGAGTCCGCGGTCGGCACCTGTGCCTTCTGCTACGGACGCTCGCTCGCCACCGGCAAGCTGGTCGACATCGGTGAGGCGGTCGGCATCATCGCCGCCCAGTCCATCGGTGAGCCCGGTACCCAGCTGACGATGCGTACCTTCCACACCGGTGGTGTGGCCGGTGACGACATCACGCAGGGTCTGCCGCGTGTCGTCGAGCTCTTCGAGGCCCGTACCCCGAAGGGTGTCGCCCCGATCTCCGAGGCCGCCGGCCGCGTGCGGATCGAGGAGACCGAGAAGACGAAGAAGATCGTCATCGTTCCGGACGACGGCAGCGACGAGACGGCCTTCCCGATCTCGAAGCGCGCCAAGGTCATCGTGTCCGAGGGTGACCACGTCGAGGTGGGCCAGAAGCTCACCATGGGTGCCACCAACCCGCACGACGTGCTGCGCATCCTCGGCCAGCGTGCCGTCCAGGTCCACCTGGTCGGCGAAGTCCAGAAGGTCTACAACTCGCAGGGCGTGTCGATCCACGACAAGCACATCGAGATCATCATCCGGCAGATGCTGCGCCGTGTGACGATCATCGAGTCCGGCGACGCGGAGCTCCTGCCGGGCGAGCTGGTCGAGCGGTCGAAGTTCGAGACCGAGAACCGTCGTGTGGTCACCGAGGGCGGTCACCCCGCCTCCGGCCGTCCGCAGCTGATGGGTATCACCAAGGCCTCGCTCGCCACCGAGTCGTGGCTGTCGGCGGCGTCCTTCCAGGAGACGACCAGGGTTCTGACGGACGCGGCGATCAACGCCAAGTCCGACTCCCTGATCGGCCTCAAGGAGAACGTCATCATCGGTAAGCTCATCCCGGCCGGTACGGGTCTCGCCCGCTACCGCAACATCCGGGTGGAGCCCACCGAGGAGGCCAAGGCCGCGATGTACTCGGCCGTCGGCTACGACGACATCGACTACTCGCCCTTCGGCACCGGCTCCGGCCAGGCTGTCCCGCTGGAGGACTACGACTACGGCCCGTACAACGGCTGAGTCGGACCAGAGCAGTAACCGCAGGGCGGTCACCCGAGAGGGTGGCCGCCCTGCGGCGTTTCTACCGGGTCGGCGTCAGGTACGGCTGGAGGTGGTGCAGCCGGGTCCGGTGGTCGGGGTGGGTGGAGAGCAGCCGGTCGAGGGTGCCGGGCTCGGTGAACGGCTTCCCCGTCCGGACGAGGGCCGCGTGCTTCTCCTGCTCCTCCTGGGCCATCACCCCGTGCAGCATCTGCGCGAGCACCGGCGCGAAGCCGAGTACGGCGGCGTGCTCGTCGGCCCGCAGCTCGGCGCGCCGGCCCACCGCGGCCGTCAGGTAGGGCATCACGAGCAGCAGCAGCGGGAGCCCGTAGGTGGCGGTGATCGTCACGAGGGTGAACAGGCCGACGAAGATGATCACGAATCCGGTGGCCAGGTAGGAGAAGAAGCTGGTGAACCGGATGACGAACACGGTCACGGCCCGGATGACCTGCCAGGCGATCCGCCCGGGCAGGGAGTACCACCAGCCCAGCAGCCCGGACCAGGCGTGGCCGCCGGTGTGGTGGCCGAGCTCGTGGGCGAGTACGGCGGCGAGCTGGGACTTCGGCAGGTTCTCCAGGGCGTACCGGGTGACGCCGACGATGTGTCCGGCGGCCGCGTAGGCGTTGAGGTGGTCGCTGTCCTCGATCCACAGCTCGTAGCGGCCGCCGTCGACGCCGGCGCGGGCTGTGACCTCGCGCCACACGGGGGTGAGGGCGGCGAGCTCGTGGGGGAGCGGCCGCTGCAGACGCAGCAGGTGACGGGCGAAGAAGTCCTCGCTGGGCCGGTGGAAGACGAGGGCACCGCTGGCGGCCCAGAGCAGGGTGGGCAGCCAGTAGGGCAGGCCGGTCAGGACTTCCAGGAGGGTGGCGACGAGCAGGACCACCATCAGGCTCATCAGGAACCCGGGGACGTGCAGGGCGAGCTGGCCGAAGGCGGTGGCGTCGGCGCTGCGCTGCTGGGCCTTGATGTGGACGCGGGTGCCCGGGGCGATCTGGTACTCCAGGTCGTCCAGGGGAGCCGGGGCGGGTAACGGGGCCGGGGGCGGAGCCGGCTGGTACGCGGGGTACGCGGGCGGCCGGGGCTGCTGCCGGGGCTGCGGGTACGCCGCCGGGTAGGCCGGGGGCGGTGGGCTCTGCGGGTACTGGGGGGCCTGGGGGTAAGGCGGCTGCTGCTGCGGGGGCTGTGGGTACTCGGGTGGCTGGTTCACGGTGATCCTTCGTTGTTTTCGGGGACGTCAGCCGATGAGCAGGGCGGCGGGGATCAGTACTGCGGCGGTGCAGAAGGCCAACAGGCCGGCCCTGATCC
The DNA here is from genome assembly GCF_045208355.1 of Streptomyces sp. NBC_01546. Taxonomy (NCBI): domain Bacteria; kingdom Bacillati; phylum Actinomycetota; class Actinomycetes; order Kitasatosporales; family Streptomycetaceae; genus Streptomyces; species Streptomyces sp. NBC_01546. The sequence goes on along the minus strand of NZ_CP109379.1, from coordinate 3,579,209 downwards.
ACTGGTGTTTGCGGGCGGCGATCCGGCTGTTCTCGGCGAGCGCGGCCATGAGCGAGGCCCGGGGATCACGGTCGGTGTCGGCGAGCGCCTCGGCGAGACGGCCCTGGCGGACCGCCGAGTGGATGTCACCGAAGTACGAGAGCGGGGTGCCCGGATGCCACTCGGCCGCGCGGTACCGGGGCAGCACCGCCAGCAGCAGGGCGGGCAGCGCCAGGGCCAGGGCGGTGGTCCCCGCCCACCAGACGGCCGTGCCCGGGGTGGAGAGGGAGTCCGGCCGCCAGCCCTTCCCGGCGAGCAGGGCGCTGATCACCCCGGCGGTCATCCCGAGGGCGCCGACCAGCACCGAGGCCTTGCTGTCGGCCCGGGCTATCTCGCCGCGCAGGTCGGCGAGCAGCCGGGTGGCGGCCTCGCCGCCGGTCGGGGTCGGGGTCGCGGACGGGGTCGGGGGCGCGGTCACGGCTGCGGCCTCCCGTCGTCGGTCCCGGTCCCGGCCTGCTTCTCGGGGACCGGGGGCGGCTGCACGGGAGCGGTCCCGTACCCGGGCGGGGGCTCCCACTGGGAGAAGGTCGGGGGCGGTCCGTACTGCCCGGGCGGGGCTGCGGGCGGCTGCGCCGGCGGCGGTCCGGGAGGCGGTCCCTGGGGCGGCGCCGGCAGCGGTCCCTGGGGTGCGATCTGGCCCGGGTACTGCGGCGGGGCCGGCGGGGCCGGTTCGTGCGGGACGCCCGGGAGGCGCTGGTTCAGGATGTCGTTCATGGCCCGCAGCGCCAGCTGCTTGGGTCCCTGCAACTCGTGCCGCTCGGCCCCGCCGTCGCTGAGTACCTGGCTGACCAGGCTCATCTGGTCCCGGATCATCTGGAGCTGGTCCTCGCGCATGGTCCGCATGACGAGGGCCGAGTCCTCGGGGTGCTGGGCCAGGTGCAGGGCCCACCCGTGCACCCCGCCCTGCTCCAGGTGCCACTGGTAGAAGGCGATCTTCTCGGCCTCGACGCGCTGGAGCTCCGCCTGCTGGCGGCTGAGCTCCACGCGCTGCTGGTGCTCCCACTGCTGCTGCTGGAGGGCGAGCTGGTGCTGCTGGCCGCCGTAGGCCAGCGCCCGCCCCGTCGTGAGCTCGTCCTGCCGGCGGGCCCGCTGGTCGAGCTGGACGTCGTACCGCATGCCGAGTTCCTCGGTGAGGATCTGCTCGGCGGTGCCGTGCTGGATGGCCTGCATGCGCAGCTGGTGGTCGATGTTCTCCTGGTCGCGGCGCAGCCGGACGGTCCAGGAGGTGTGCAGCCCGCAGTCCCGGCCGAGCGGGCCGGCCTCGGGCAGCGCCCGCAGCAGTTCCCCCTCGGCCTGCGCGCTCTCGGCGATGGCGAAGCGCCGGGCGACCGGACGCGCGGTCTGTTCCAGCTCGCCGAGCAGCAGCCGGGGCACGTCGCGGTGGCCGCTCGCCACGAACAGCGCGGGATCCGCCACCCGCCAGCTGAGCTCCACGACCACCACGAACTGGTGGGCGTCGTTGTCGCTGGGGAGTTCGATGTCCGCGCGGACGTGGTGGACTCCCATGTCGACCTCGTACACCGCCGTGTAGCCGCGGGTGGAGCCGGGCCGGTGCGGCGGCAGGAAGGCGACGTACCCGCCCTTGGTGGTCGAGAAGACCAGGGCGTGGTCGATGCGGGTCTGCAGCTTGCGGAACACCTCGAACCGCCCGAGCTGCTGGACGGTGATCACCGGGTCGATCAGCTGGGTGTGCCGGTCGGCGGGCTGTTCCCAGTCCGGATGGCGGCGGGGATCGGACATCGCGCGGCTTCTCCTCGGTTCGGTTCGGTTCAGTGGGTCGGCAGTACGGTCAGCAGGCGCTGGGAGACGGCGGGTAGCACCCCGTGGTTCCCGAAGGTCAGCAGGTGGAGCAGCCGGTTGCGCTCGTCGGTGCGGGTGACGAGGGCGGGCAGCAGGGCGGCGAGCGCCCATTCGGTGTCGCGGTCGCGGTCGGCGGCCTCCACCCAGCCGTGCAGCAGGTCGAGGGCGGCCTGGTTGCCGGCGCGGTCGAGGGCGCCCCGCCACAGGGCGGCGATGCCGCGGGCGGACTCGGGCCTGGTCGCGGCGGCGCGGGCGTACCAGTCGAGGATCAGCGGGCGGCCGTGGGGCGCGTCGTCCTCGGTGTGCCGGCAGGCGCGCAGGAAGCCGTCGAGCGTGACGTGCACGGCGACCAGGTCGTCGTCGCGCGTGCGCAGCAGTTCGTCGAGGACCTCGTCCTGCGCGTCGGAGAGGAGCAGCAACTCGACGGACTGGGCGACTTCGGCCTGCGAGTCCGGGTCCTTGTCGAGCGTGCGGCTGACGGCGCGCAGTGCTTCCACGGTTTCCGCCGGCCGCTCGTGGCCGATCAGCCCGTGGACGCGGATCGCGGCCCAGCGCAGGCGCAGGTGGCTGGTGTCGTCGGCGCACCAGCGGTCGATGATCCGCGGGATGTTCGGGGTGCCGATGATGTGCGCGAGGGCGAGGGCGTTGACGGCGCCGATCCGCAGCCACGGGCGGTCGGACAGAGCCCAGTCCTCGATGACGAGGGCCATCGCGGAGGGCAGGTCGTGGAGGGCGAGCACGGCGGCGGTGGACGCTGCCCGGGTGCGCACGAAGGACCGCCCGTCGGCGGCGAGCAGCCGCAGCCAGCCCACCAGCGCGGGGCGGGCGGACGGGTGGCCGGTCCACACCTCGCGGAGCAGGACCGCCGCGAGGCGGTCGTCCTGGAAGGCGGCCATCGACTGGGTGACCGGGCCCCACTCGGTCTGCTCCTCCTTCGGGTAGCGGATGGCGCGGGCCAGCTGGAGGCGCTTGGCGGGGTTGGTGCCGAAGACGGGGACGGCCGCGGGCAGAGCCGGGTCCTCGGTGCGCTGGAGGAGGCCGAACAGGAGGTCGCTGAGTTCGGCGGTGAGGGCGTAAGGCCCTTTGTGGAAGGCGGCGAGGGCGACGAGGAAGGCCTTCTCCCGCAGGTGGAGGGTCCCGTCCGCGTCCTCGAACCACTCCTGGATCTGCTGTTCCAGGGCCCCCTGGGAGAAGGTCTCGATCTCCGAGGCGTCGGCTCCGTGGAGGGAGTGCCGTTCCAGCAGGACGGCGAACCGTGCGGCCTCGCGGAGCTGGTGGTGCCGGCTCAGGAAGTCGGTGACGGGGGGCAGCGCCAGCAGCCTCCGTAACTCCGCCTCGTCGTCCACCAGGGCGCGCAGCGAGGAGCGCAGGACGGCAGCGGTGCCGGGAGGCTGCCAGGGGCGGCCTGCGATGCCCTCCAGATGTGTGTGCGGACCGGCGGTGATCACCAGGAAGCTCTGGTCGTCGAGCTTGTCCCGGGCGGCCAGCAGGTGCGTGTCGCGCAGCGGCTGGTCCCGCGCGGTGATCGGGTCGCACAGTACGTACCCGCGCGCCTCCCCGGTGCCGAGCCGCTCGGCCAGGTTCTCGGGTGACGTGCTCCGGTCCAGCTGGTGGACCGAAGCGGCGCCCAGGTGCCTCAGCAGCATGAACGCGGCGGTACGCCGGCCCGTGAAACGGGGGCCGGTGAGGACCAGGACGCGCTCCTTGCGGAGTCGTTCCAGCAGGTCCCGGAAGTTGCTGCCGTCCTCGACGAACACCTGGTCGAGGCGGCGGAGGGTGGCTCCCGGGACCTCGCCGGAGGTGTGCCCGGCGCCGCCGACCGTCACGTGGTTCACGGTGACGCCGCCGTGGAAGGTGCCGCCGCTGATGCCGTGGTTGACGCCGCCGAAGACCCCGCCGCCGACGCCGGCGCGCATGGCGTCCGGGATGCCGCGGAACAGGTCCCGCCGCGCGTCGTAGGCGCTCTGGGGCTGCGCGTCCTCCGCGGCCGGCGGCTCGGTCGCCGGCTCCGGCTGGTCCGCGCCCTCGGCCGGTGCCTCCGCGGCCGGCGTGCTCATCGGCGGTCACCGCCGCCCAGCCGGATGTCGCCGTGGAAGGTGCCGCCGGCGATGCCGTGGTTGACGCCGCCGAACTGCCCGCCGTTGATCACGTTCGCCGACCGGGTGGCCGCAGCGGCCCCGGTCCCGGCGCCGGAGTCCCCCTCAGGCTCCGGCGCCGGGCCCCCCGTCGGCAGTGGTCCGTACAGCCACGCGCCCAGCGGGCCGTTCTTGCTGGGCATGGTGACCGGGCTGAATTCCTCGGCCGGGATGCCGGTGTGGTGGTGCCGCACGATGCCCGCGTAGACCGGCTCCGAGACGCAGAGCGCGTAGTCGTCCGTACGCTCGCGCAGGGCCTGCTTCAACGGTTCGCCGTCCAGCAGGCGGCAGGCGTGGTTGAGGTCCGAGCCCACCCAGCCGTCGAACTCGTCGACGGCGACGTACCCGGTCGCGAGGACGGCCCGCAGCCGGATCTGCGCCGAGGCCGCCGCCAGCCGGTTCACGGCGCGGAGCTGGGCGGGGACCTCGGTCAGCAGGGTGCGCAGCAGCGTGGTGAGCGGGGCGTTCGGGTCGATCAGCTCCATGATCGCGTCGCCGCGGTCGGCGCGCAGTCGTAACGTCTGGTCGATGCCGGCGGCCAGCAGGGTCCGGTCGACGACGTCGTACAGCATTCGGCGGAGGAAGGCCTGCTGGACGTCGTCGCGGTCGCTGTACCGCTCGGTGTCGACCAGGAGGATCGTGCGGGGGAGTGGGTCGTTCATGATCGCCTCTCGTGGTGGATCCCGGTGGATCCCTGCTGTGACAAGAGAGTGGGGCAGGCGGGCGCGTCGGCGTGAGGGCGGATGACGCACCCGGAGTGTGACGCCGTGCACTGAAGACGGGCCCTGGGGACGAGCTCAGCCCTGGACGGGCGGCTGTGCCTGGGCGATCCGCCGCAGTACGTCCGGCCGGACGATCACCAGGGCGCGGCGGCCGGTGATCACGACCCCGCGCTCGCGGAGCTCCTTGAGCTCCCGCTGGACCATTTCGCGGGAGGCCCCGACGGCTCCGGCGAGCTCTTCCTTGGTGAGCGGAACAGACAGCTCCACGCCGGTGGGGCCGGGGCGGCCGTGGGTCCGGGACAGGTCCAGGAGCAGGACGGCCAGGCGCTCGCGCACGCTCAACGAAGCGAACTCCAGGCGGCGCTGGTCGGCGGCCCGGGTGCGGTCGGAGGTGAGGGCGAGCAGCTGGAGGGCGGCCGCGGGGACGGCGGCGAGGAACGCGCGGAAGGACTCGTGGTCGACGGCCACGGCCCGGACCGGCTCCAGCGCGGTCACCGTGGCGGACCGGACGCGCCGGGTCAGGGCGGCCGACTCCCCGAGGATGTCGCCGGGCCCGCGCAGGGCCAGCAGCGCCTGGTAGCCGTTGGGGGCGACGGCCGTCACCTTGGTCCAGCCGTGCAGGATCAGCAGGATGTGCGACGAGGGTTCGTGCTGGTGGATCAGCCGGTCGCGCGGCGCGAAGGCCAGCTCACGGCCGAGCGCCCGTAACGCCGTGCCGTCCTCGTTCTCCAGCCGGGCCAGGAAGGGGACGCGGTCGTCCAGCCCTCCGTCGCCCGGGAGGTCTTGCCCCGCCATGCGGCCCCCCGATCCATCAGGGCGGTCAATGTACTGACCGGGGGCCGCGCGTAGATCCGGAACCACGGGATTGATGCCGGACGGTCACGGACAGTGCCGTTACGAGCCCGCTCTGCGGCGGCGCAGGCCGGTCACCGTGACCGAGGCCAGGGCCAGCAGGGCCAGGGTGGCGGCGGCCAGACCCGGGGTGAACCCCTTGGGCGTGAAGGTGCAGGAGACCTTGTCCGTGCCGGGGGAGAGCGGCAGCGAGACCAGGCCGTGGAAGTCGCGCACCGGGGCGGAGCACTGCCAGCCGGGAACGTCCGTCATCGCGAAGACCGCGGTGCCGGTGGCGCCCTGGGGGAGGGTGGCCTCGATGGTGTGGCCGCCGGCCTTGACCCGGGTGGCGCCGGTGGCCTTCAGGTGGGCGATCGTCTGGTCGAGTGCGGCGCGGTCCAGGCAGCCGAGCGGGTGCTCCCCGGCGGTCGCGCCCTCGGTACGGGTCTTCACGGTGACGTCGACCCGGCCCGAGGCGGGCACCCGGCCCAGCGGGACCACCCCGGTCATCTGGTCCTCCAGCGGCCGCTCGGTACCCCCGGCCAGGAGGGTTCCGTACAGGGCGGGGGAGTACCAGTAGGCCTCGGAGCCGGGCCTGCACGTGGCGGCGTAGGTCTGCTCGTCGGCGCCGCCCCCGCGCGTGACCGGCGGGACCTCGTAGACGGTGGCGCCCAGGACGTTCTCCTGGCGGGCGTAGACGCTGCCCGCCGGGTTGGGCGAGGTGTACGGGCCGCTGCGCACGGTGACCAGCGGCGGCGCCGGGAACTTTGAGCCCGTCCAGGTGCCCGGGGCGGTCCCGGGGCGGACCCGCGCGCCGATCGAGAAGATCGCGTCGAGCGCCGGGTTGTCGGCGCCGAAGAAGGTCCGGCCGTCGTTCTTGAAGCCGTACCCGAGGGGCTCCAGCGCCCGGTACGTCGCCTCCGGGAGGTAGCTGCTGTAGTACTGCGGGCCCTCCGACCGGAGCGCGAGAGCGTCGTTGTACGAGGTCTGCGGCGCGCCGGAGTCGGTCCGGTACGCGGGCCAGCCCTCCACGCCCCGGACGGCGTCGAAGTGCTCGTTGATCGACTTGCTGGTGGTCGCCGTCGGCTTCGCCCAGCGCTCGCGGGCCCGGCGGGCGTCCGCGCCGGCCGCGGCCACCGTGGACTCGGCGAAGACGACACCGACCATCAGGACGGCCGCCACGGGAAGGAGCGCGCGCCGCTTCTCGCCCAGCGCGAGCAGGACCAGGGCCAGCAGGGAGACGGCCCCGCCGCCGAGCACGGCCGGCCAGGTCCAGCCGCCGAAGTCGTCCGTGTGCCGGAGCGCGAAGGTGGCCGCCACCAGCAGCGCCGCGACCAGGGCCAGGTGCAGCGGGCGCGGCCGGTGGGCCAGCGCCAGCCAGGCCACGATGACCACCATCCCGCTGAAGACGAACGCCTCGCGGTACGGGTTGCCGTTCGGCACCGCGAGCCCGTGCCACGCGTACTGCGTGGGCGGGAACTGGAACGAGACGACGACGAGCAGGGTCGCGGCCGCCCACACCAGGCGGGTCTTCTTCGCGATGGCGGTGTTGAAGAGGAAGGTCCCGGCCAGGATCAGACCGAGCGAGGCGACGTAGAGGCGCGGGCGGCCGCCCCACAGGTGGGTGGCCGGGAGCATGCCCGCGAGGAAGATCTCGATCCGGACCGGGTCGAAGGCGGCGGCCTGGGTGGGCTGCGCCGAGCCGCTCGACAGGAAGGACGGCAGGAGCAGGGGGAGGGTGAGCAGTATCCCGGTCGCGGCGGCTGTCGCGGCCCGCCACAGCGCGCGCAGCTTCCCCCGGACCCCGTCCGTCGTGTCGCGGGTGATCAGGCGGATGGCGAGCAGTACGCAGGCCGCCATCGTGGCCATCATCGCGGTGTAGAAGTTCCCGTACCAGGCGAGCGCGACGAGCAGGGCCGCGCCCGGCCAGCGGCGCCCCTCCAGGCACCACTCCACGGCGATGCCGAGCATCGGGAGGGCGACCAGGCCCCACAGCCACATGGGGATGTACGAGGCGTCGCTGAGGGCCCAGCCGCACAGGCCGTAACAGGCGCCGAGCACGCCGCGCTGCCACCAGGGGCCGGGCTGCAGCTTGCCGAGGTACACCGTCATCAGGGCGGCGGCGGTGCCCATCGTGATCGGGGTGATCGCGAAGACGGCGAGGTCGACGTGAGCTCGCGGGACCAGGACGACCAGCCACGAGAAGGGGTTGCCGAGGTACGTGTGGTAGTCGGACAGGAACTGCTGTCCGAAGCCGCCGCGCCAGGTGAAGAGCAGGTCACCGGCGGCCTGCCCGTGCACCAGGTCCCACAGCGCGCGGTGGAAGGGCACGTACTGGTTGGCCTGGTCGTTGATGGCCCGGCCGGTGTTGCCGAAGGGGAAGGTGCCGCGGGCCACCCAGGCCGCGCAGAAGGCGCCCGAGGTGACGAGGAAGGCGAGCAGGGGCCCGTACAGACGCGCGAGGCGCGGACGGCCTCGGCCTCGGCGGCGGGGCGAGGAGAGGTCGTGGCCGCCGTCGGGGGGCGGGGTGTCCGCCGTCGTCGGCTCCGAGGTGACCGTCCCCAATGTCCCGCTCCCTGATGGTCGTGCCGTTTGGGCTGAATCGCTCGGCAGTTTATTCGCCGGGCCGGTGCCGGGCCGCCCGCCGGGTCCCGGGCCGGGGCTCGCGCATACGCTCGTACGGTGGGGGACCGGTGGGCGGACCGGCCGGCGCACGGGCGCTGACCTGGCCGTCCCTACCACGCCCCGACCACATCCGCGAGTCGGTGGGGCCGCACGGGGGTGTCGCCCATGCGGCGCACGGGTCGTTACGATCTACGGGCGCCCGCGCCGGGGCTTTTGTTTTGACCGGAGTGGATGCGGTAGGTACGCTCAGACCTTGTGCCTGGGGTGTGCCTGGGCTCCCGTGCGTGTCCATCAACCGCAGGAGAGCCCGTATCGGCCACCGCGATCCATGCGTTTCCGTGCTTGCGCGGAGGTCCGCCGGATCCGACACACCCGACCGCGTGGGTCGGCAAATGTTCCAGGTTAGCTTCACTAACGGCACACAGAAACCGGAGAAGTAGTGCCTACGATCCAGCAGCTGGTCCGTAAGGGCCGGCAGGACAAGGTCGAGAAGACAAAGACCCCCGCGCTTGAGGCTTCGCCCCAGCGTCGCGGCGTCTGCACGCGTGTGTTCACGACCACCCCGAAGAAGCCGAACTCGGCGCTGCGTAAGGTCGCGCGTGTGCGTCTGACCTCTGGCATCGAGGTCACCGCCTACATTCCGGGTGAGGGACACAACCTGCAGGAGCACTCGATCGTGCTCGTGCGTGGTGGCCGTGTGAAGGACCTGCCGGGTGTTCGTTACAAGATCATCCGCGGTGCGCTTGACACCCAGGCTGTCAAGAACCGCAAGCAGGCCCGCAGCCGCTACGGCGCCAAGAAGGAGAAGTAAGAATGCCTCGTAAGGGCCCCGCCCCGAAGCGCCCGGTCATCATCGACCCGGTCTACGCATCTCCTCTGGTGACGTCGCTCATCAACAAGCTCCTCCTGAACGGCAAGCGCTCCACCGCCGAGCGCATCGTTTACGGCGCCATGGAAGGCCTCCGCGAGAAGACCGGCGCTGACCCGGTCATCACGCTGAAGCGCGCGCTGGAGAACGTCAAGCCGTCGCTCGAGGTCAAGTCCCGCCGTGTCGGTGGCGCCACCTACCAGGTGCCGATCGAGGTCAAGCCTGGTCGCGCCTCCACCCTCGCGCTGCGCTGGGTCGTGGGTTACTCCCGCGCCCGCCGCGAGAAGACCATGACCGAGCGCCTCATGAACGAGCTGCTCGACGCCTCGAACGGTCTTGGCGCTGCCGTCAAGAAGCGTGAGGACACGCACAAGATGGCCGAGTCCAACAAGGCCTTCGCGCACTACCGCTGGTAGTCCCAACCCACATCGAGACCGAGAGAAGACTGAGCCGAGATGGCTACCACTTCGCTTGACCTGGCCAAGGTGCGCAACATCGGCATCATGGCTCACATCGACGCGGGCAAGACGACCACCACCGAGCGCATCCTGTTCTACACCGGTGTGTCTTACAAGATCGGTGAAGTCCACGACGGCGCTGCCACGATGGACTGGATGGAGCAGGAGCAGGAGCGCGGCATCACGATCACGTCCGCCGCGACGACCTGTCACTGGCCGCTCGAGGACGTCGACCACACCATCAACATCATCGACACCCCGGGTCACGTGGACTTCACCGTCGAGGTGGAGCGTTCGCTCCGCGTCCTCGACGGTGCCGTCACCGTGTTCGACGGTGTCGCCGGTGTGGAGCCGCAGTCCGAGACCGTTTGGCGTCAGGCGGACCGCTACGGCGTGCCGCGTATCTGCTTCGTCAACAAGCTGGACCGCACCGGCGCCGAGTTCCACCGCTGCGTCGACATGATCAAGGACCGCCTCGGTGCGGTTCCGATCGTCATGCAGCTCCCCATCGGTGCCGAGATGGACTTCCAGGGCGTTGTCGACCTGGTCACCATGAAGGCGCTCGTCTGGTCCGCCGAGGCGACCAAGGGCGAGATGTACGACATCGTCGACATCCCGGCCACGCACACCGAGGCTGCTGAAGAGTGGCGCGGCAAGCTGGTCGAGACCGTCGCCGAGAACGACGACGAGATCATGGAGCTCTTCCTGAACGGCGACGAGCCGTCCGTGGAGCAGCTGCACGCCGCCGTCCGTCGCATCATCCTCGGCTCCGGCAAGGGCAAGGGCGAGCCCACGATCACCGCGGTGTTCTGTGGCACGGCGTTCAAGAACAAGGGCGTTCAGCCCCTGCTCGACGCCGTCGTCCGCTACCTGCCGTCGCCGCTGGACATCGAGGCCATCGAGGGCCACGACGTCCGCGACGCCGAGGTTGTCGTGAAGCGCAAGCCTTCCGACGAGGAGCCCCTCGCGGCTCTGGCGTTCAAGATCATGCGCGACCCGCACCTCGGGAAGCTCACCTTCGTCCGGGTTTACTCGGGCCGCCTGGAGGCCGGCACTGCGGTGCTGAACTCCGTCAAGGGCAAGAAGGAGCGCATCGGCAAGATCTACCGCATGCACGCCAACAAGCGTGAAGAGATCGCCGCGGTGGGCGCCGGTGACATCGTCGCCGTCATGGGCCTGAAGCAGACCACCACCGGTGAGACGCTGTGTGACGACAAGCAGCCCGTGATCCTGGAGTCCATGGACTTCCCGGCTCCGGTCATCCAGGTCGCCATCGAGCCCAAGTCCAAGGGTGACCAGGAGAAGCTGGGTGTCGCCATCCAGAGTCTCGCGGAGGAGGACCCCTCCTTCCACGTTCACTCGGACGAGGAGACCGGCCAGACCATCCTCGGCGGTATGGGCGAGCTGCACCTCGAGGTGCTGGTCGACCGTATGAAGCGCGAGTTCAAGGTCGAGGCCAACGTCGGCAAGCCGCAGGTCGCGTACCGCGAGACGATCCGCAAGACCGTCGAGCGTCACGACTACACCCACAAGAAGCAGACCGGTGGTACCGGTCAGTTCGCCAAGGTGCAGATCGCGATCGAGCCGATCACCGAGTCGGACGGCCCGGCGTACGAGTTCGTGAACAAGGTCACCGGTGGCCGCATCCCGAGGGAGTACATCCCCTCGGTCGACGCCGGTGCGCAGGAAGCCATGCAGTTCGGCATCCTGGCCGGCTACGAGATGACCGGCGTCCGCGTCATTCTTCTCGACGGTGGCTACCACGAGGTCGACTCCTCCGAGCTCGCCTTCAAGATCGCCGGTTCGCAGGCCTTCAAGGAGGCCGCGCGCAAGGCTTCGCCCGTACTGCTCGAGCCGATGATGTCCGTTGAGGTCACCACGCCCGAGGAGTCCATGGGTGACGTGATCGGCGACATCAACTCCCGCCGTGGCCAGATCCAGGCCATGGAGGAGCGTCACGGCGCTCGTCTCGTGAAAGGCCTCGTGCCGCTTTCGGAGATGTTCGGCTACGTCGGAGACCTCCGCAGCAAGACCTCGGGTCGCGCCAGCTACTCGATGCAGTTCGACTCCTACGCCGAGGTTCCCCGGAACGTCGCTGAGGAGATCATCGCGAAGGCCAAGGGCGAGTAACTCTTCCGAGTACACGCTTTAGGCTTGTCACCGGAGCCTCTGGGGCAACAGGAATAACCTTCCTTTGCCCCGGAGGACCGGCTTTCCAGCAAAGATCACCTGGCGCCGATGAGTAAGGCGTACAGAACCACTCTCCAGGAGGACCCCGTGGCGAAGGCGAAGTTCGAGCGGACTAAGCCGCACGTCAACATCGGCACCATCGGTCACATTGACCACGGTAAGACGACCCTCACGGCCGCCATTACCAAGGTGCTGCACGACGCGTACCCGGACCTGAACGAGGCCTCGGCCTTCGACCAGATCGACAAGGCTCCTGAGGAGCGCCAGCGCGGTATCACCATCTCCATCGCGCACGTCGAGTACCAGACCGAGGCGCGTCACTACGCCCACGTCGACTGCCCGGGTCACGCTGACTACATCAAGAACATGATCACCGGTGCCGCGCAGATGGACGGCGCGATCCTCGTGGTCGCCGCCACCGACGGCCCGATGCCGCAGACCAAGGAGCACGTGCTCCTGGCCCGCCAGGTCGGCGTCCCCTACATCGTCGTCGCCCTGAACAAGGCCGACATGGTGGACGACGAGGAGATCCTGGAGCTCGTCGAGCTCGAGGTCCGTGAGCTGCTCTCCGAGTACGACTTCCCGGGCGACGACCTGCCGGTCGTCCGCGTCTCCGCGCTGAAGGCCCTCGAGGGCGACAAGGAGTGGGGCGAGAAGCTTCTCGGCCTCATGTCCGCCGTCGACGAGGCCATCCCGACCCCGCCGCGTGACACCGAGAAGCCGTTCCTCATGCCCGTCGAGGACGTCTTCACGATCACCGGTCGCGGTACGGTCGTCACCGGCCGTATCGAGCGTGGTGTCCTGAAGGTCAACGAGACCGTCGACATCATCGGTATCAAGGAAGAGAAGACCACCACCACGGTCACCGGTATCGAGATGTTCCGCAAGCTGCTCGACGAGGGCCAGGCCGGCGAGAACGTCGGTCTGCTCCTCCGTGGCATCAAGCGCGAGGACGTCGAGCGCGGCCAGGTCATCATCAAGCCGGGTTCGGTCACTCCCCACAAGGAGTTCGAGGCCCAGGCGTACATCCTGTCGAAGGACGAGGGTGGCCGTCACACCCCCTTCTTCAACAACTACCGTCCGCAGTTCTACTTCCGTACCACGGACGTCACGGGTGTCGTCACCCTGCCGGCCGGCACGGAGATGGTCATGCCGGGCGACAACACCGAGATGACGGTCGCGCTGATCCAGCCGGTCGCCATGGAGGAGGGCCTGAAGTTCGCCATCCGTGAGGGTGGTCGTACCGTGGGCGCCGGCCAGGTCACCAAGATCACGGCCTAGTTCCGTGCTCTGACCTGGTAGCTCGTTCTTCGAGCACCAAGTTGCACTGAAGGGCCCCGGCCCACCGCTTCGGCGGTGGGGCGGGGCCCTTCGGCGTTGGGCGTTCCGCTCCGGCGGTACGAGCTCCGGTCGTAAGAGCTCCGGTGGTACGAGCTCCGGTGGTACGCGAAGAGGGCCGCACCCCCGACAGGGGTGCGGCCCTCTTCTTCCGTACGGGCGGAGGCCGGTCAGCTCACGCGGAGCGACTCGGTGAACTCCTTGCAGGCGGCGTAGTCGGGCAGCAGCCCGGACGCGATCGCGTCGGCCAGCGACGGGGCGGCCTCGTCGCGGGCGGACAGCAGCGGGACGTCGGCCGGCCACTCGATGCCGAGGTCGGCGTCGAGGGGGTGAACCGAGTGCTCGCCGGTCGGGTTGTACGTCTCCGAGCAGAGGTACGAGAGCGTCGCGTCGTCGCTCAGCGCGCAGAACCCGTGGCCGAGGCCCTCGGGGATGTAGACCGCGCGGCGGTCCACGTCGTCCAGGCGGACGCCTTCCCACTTCCCGAAGGTGGGGGAGCCGACCCGGAGGTCGACGATGACGTCGAGCACGGCGCCGCGCACGCAGGTCACGTACTTGGCCTGGCCGCGCGGTACGTCGGCGAAGTGGATGCCGCGGACCACGCCCGTGGAGGAGACCGAGAGGTTCGCCTGCGCCAGGTTCAGCGGGTGGCCGACCACCTCGGCCAGCCGGTCGAAGCGGTACCACTCGGTGAAGAGGCCGCGCGGGTCGCCGTGCAGCTGCGGGGTGACCTCGAAGACGCCCTCGATGGAGAGTTCGCGGAACTTCATCGGGCGGCCTCCTCGTCGAGCAGGGCCAGCAGGTAGGTGCCGTAACCGCTCTTGGTGAGGGGCTCCGCGAGCGCGCGCAGCTGCGCGGAATCGATCAGGCCGGCCCGCCAGGCCGCCTCCTCGATGCAGCCGATCTTGAAGCCCTGACGCTCCTCGATCACCCGGACGAACTCGGAGGCCTGCACCATCGAGACGAAGGTGCCGGTGTCCAGCCACGCGGTACCGCGGTCGAGGATGGTGACGTTCAGCTCACCGGCCTGGAGGTACGCGTCGTTGACGGCGGTGATCTCCAGTTCGCCGCGGGCGCTGGGCTTCAGGCCGCGGGCGATCTCGACGACCTGGTTGTCGTAGAAGTACAGGCCCGGCACCGCGTAGCGGGACTTGGGCTGGACCGGCTTCTCCTCGATGGAGATGGCCTGGCCCTTCTCGTCGAACTCCACCACGCCGTACGCCGTCGGGTCCGCCACCGGGTACGCGAACACCCGGCCGCCCTTGGCGTCGGTGTGCTGGGCCAGGCGCGTGCCGAGGCCGCTGCCGTGGAAGATGTTGTCGCCGAGGATGAGCGCGACGGACTCGTCACCGATGAAGTCGGCGCCGAGGACGAAGGCCTGGGCGATGCCCTCCGGACGCTCCTGGACGGCGTACTCCAGCCGCAGGCCGAACTGCGAACCGTCGCCGAGCAGCCGCTCGAACTGGTCGCGGTCTTCCGGAGTGGTGATGATCAGGATCTCGTTGATACCCGCCATCACCAGGGTGGAAAGGGGGTAGTAGATCATCGGCTTGTCGAAGACGGGCAGCAACTGCTTCGAGACTGCCCGTGTCAGCGGCCAGAGTCGGGATCCGGTACCACCGGCCAAGAGGATTCCACGCATGGGTGAACCCTATGCGAGAGGGCGTGGGAGAGCCGAGCCCAGGGAATGTGACGTTCGGCGGGCGGCTAGACTCTTCGTATTATGCGCATCCTCGTGACCGGCGGCGCCGGCTTCATCGGTTCAGAATTCGTCCGCCAGCAGCTCGGTGCAGATGCCTCGGCCCGGATCACGGTCTTCGACAAGCTGACCTATTCCGGAGTCGAAGAGAATCTGGCGCCGGTCGCGGATCACCCCGGATACACCTTCGTCAAGGGCGACATCTGCGACGCGGAGGCCGTCGACCAGGTGATGGCCGGCCACGACGTGGTCGTGCACTTCGCCGCCGAGTCCCACGTGGACCGCTCCATCGCCGGAGCCGGCCCCTTCGTGATGACCAACGTGGTGGGCACCCAGGTCCTGCTGGACGCCGCCCGCAAGCACGGCGTCGGCCGCTTCGTCCACATCTCCACGGACGAGGTCTACGGCTCGATCAGCGAGGGCTCCTGGACGGAGGAGTGGCCGCTGGTGCCGAACTCCCCGTACTCCGCCTCGAAGGCGTCGTCCGACCTGCTGGCGCTGGCCTACCACCGCACCCACGGCATGGACGTGGTGGTCACCCGCTGCTCCAACAACTACGGGCACTACCAGTTCCCGGAGAAGGTCATCCCGCTGTTCGTCTCCAACCTGATGGACGGCAAGAAGGTCCCGCTGTACGGCAACGGCGGCAACGTCCGCGACTGGCTGCACGTCTCCGACCACTGCCGCGGCATCGACCTGGCCATGCGCAAGGGCCGCGCCGGCGAGGTCTACAACATCGGCGGCGGCACCGAGCTCACCAACAAGGAGCTCACCGGCGTCCTGCTGGAGGCCGCGGGCCTCGGCTGGGAGATGGTCGAGCGGGTCGAGGACCGCAAGGGCCACGACCTCCGCTACTCCATCGACATCAGCAAGATCGGCGCCGAGCTCGGCTACGCCCCGCAGGTCACCTTCGAGGACGGCATCAAGGCCACCATCGAGTGGTACCGCGAGAACCGTGCCTGGTGGGAGCCCCTCAAGGTGAAGGCGGCCCTGCAGAAGTGACCGCCTACCCCGTGCCCACGCGCTGGCTCGTCACCGGTGCCGCCGGGATGCTCGGCCAGGACGTCCTGGCCGTCCTGAAGCGCGCCGGGATCGAAGCGGTGGGCCTGCGCCGCGGCGACCTCGACATCACCGACCCGGCAGCCGTCCGGGCCGCCGTCGAGGGCGCCGCCGTGGTCGTCAACTGCGCCGCCTGGACCGACGTGGACGGCGCCGAGACCGCCGAGGAAGCCGCCACCGCCGTCAACGGCACCGGCGTACGCGTCCTCGCCGAGGCCTGCGCCGCCGCCCACGTGCGCCTGCTGCACGTCTCCACCGACTACGTGCTGCCCGGCGACGCCTCGCAGCCGTACCCGGAGGACGCCGAGACCGGCCCGGTCAACGCCTACGGGCGCTCCAAGCTGGTCGGCGAGCAGGCCGTGGCCGAACTGCTGCCGCAGGACGGCTACGTGGTCCGCACCGCCTGGCTGTACGGCGAGCACGGGCCGAACTTCGTCGCCACCATGCTGAAGCTGGCCGCCCAGCGGGACACCCTCGACGTGGTCGACGACCAGCACGGCCAGCCCACCTGGTCCTACGCGCTGGCCCGCCACCTGGTCGAGCTCGGCCAGGCCGCGCTGAAGGGCTGGGCCATGGGCGGGATCTACCACGGCACCGCGAGCGGCCGGACCACCTGGATGGGACTGGCCCGCGAGACCTACCGGCTGAGCGGGCTCGACCCCGAGCGGATCCGGCCCACCACCTCCGAGGCGTTCGTGCGCCCCGCCGTCCGCCCCGCCTTCAGCGTGCTCGCGCACGACCACTGGGACGAGGCCGGCCTGGCCCCGCTGCCCGACTGGCGGGAGCAGCTCGCCGAGGCCCTCCGCACCCCGGTCTTCTCCGCACTGGCCGCCCGGGCCCGGGACGGCCGTACGGGATGAAAACCCTGCTGAACAAGCTGACCGCGGCGCTGCCGCCGGGCACCGTCGCGGTGGCCGGCGGCACCGTCGTGCTCGGCGCGGCCTCCTACGTCCACCTGGGCGTGGCCGGCCACAGCCTGTCCAAGGACGCCTTGGCGAACGTCTCCGTGCTGTGGACGATCGTGATGTCCATCGGCATCGGCGTCTTCTTCCCCATCGAGCAGGAGCTCACCCGGATCGTCTCCGCGCGGGTGGTCCTGGGCCACGGCGCCGCTCCCGTCCTGCGCCGGGCCACCCTGCTGACCGGGGCGATCCTCGGCGCGACCCTGCTCGTACTGGGCCTCGGCGCGGGCCCGATCGCCGACCTGCTGTTCGAGGGCGACCGCGCCCTGGTGGCCGCGCTCGGTGGTGCCTTCGCCGGCATGGCCGTCTGCTACCTCACCCGCGGCGTGCTGGCCGGCCTCGGCCGGTTCGGCGCGTACGGCACCCAGCTCGCCGTCGACGGCGGCCTGCGGATCGTGCTCGCGGCCGGCTGCGCCGTGTTCGGGCTGCACTCCGCTCTCGCCTTCAGCCTGGTCCTGGCCGTCGCACCCGTCATCGCCACGCTGGTCACCCTGCCGACGCTGCTGCGCGCCGTCGGCCCCGGTGAACCGATCGCCTGGCGGGAGCTGTACAGCGGACTGGGCCTGCTCATCTGCGCGACCCTGCTGTCCCAGCTGGTCGTCAACGCCGCGGTGATGAGCACCAAGCTGCTGGCCCCCACCGACAGCGCCCTGATCGGCGCCCTGCTCAGCGCGCTGGTCCTGGCCCGGGTGCCGCTCTTCGTCTTCGGCTCGCTCCAGGCCTCGCTGCTCAGCGGCCTCACCGCCGCCTTCACGGCCGGCGACCGGGCCGCGTTCTGGGCGATGCTGCGCCGGATCGCAGCGGTCGTCGGCGCGCTCGGCCTGCTCGGCGGCGTACCCGCCACCGTGCTCGGCCCCTGGCTGATCGAGGTGCTCTTCAACGCCAAGGAGCCGGTGCTCGACCGCTTCGACTTCTTCCTGATGTCCGCGGGCACCGTGGCGTACATGTTCGCGATGGTCCTCGGACAGGCGCTCATGGTATTCAAGCGACACAACCTGCAACTGCTCTGCTGGGCCCTCGGTACCGCGGTCCTGGTGGGCATCACCCTGATTCCGGGCGATGTGGCCGTGCGCGTGATCGTTGCCTACGCTCTCGGCTCGCTCGCCACCGTGCTCGCTATGCTGGCTGCGCTGAGGCTGAGCTTCCCCGGAGCGGCTGCTGTAGCCACCGAAGAGCCCGGGCAGGTGGCCGACACAGGCAGCCTGGGCGTGGGCGCGGTCGGCAAATGACCACGCCCGCCCACGACGTCACACCGATCACCGAGCACTCGTTTGTGCCCCGTTCCGCTGGAGCTACCGTGTCCGATTACGACGATGTCTGGCTGGTCATACCGGCCTATAACGAGGGCCAGGTGATCGCCGACGTGGTCGAGGGGGCCCGCAAGACGTTCCCCAACATCGTCGTCGTCGACGACGGAAGCACCGACGACTCGGCCAGGCACATCGCCACCACCGGCGCGCACCTGGTGCGCCACCCGGTCAACCTCGGCCAGGGCGCGGCCCTGCAGACCGGCCTCACCTACGCGCTCGCCCAGCCCGGCGCCCGCTACTTCGCCACCTTCGACGCGGACGGTCAGCACCAGACCAAGGACGTCGAGACGATGGTGGCGGTGCTGCGCAGCGGAGAGGCCGACGTCGTACTCGGCTCCCGCTTCATCGAGCAGAACGGCCAGGTGCCGTGGATCAAGCAGGTGGTGCTGCGCACGGCCGCCGCGGTCAGCCCCACCGCCCGCAAGCTCAAGCTCACCGACTCGCACAACGGTCTGCGCGTCCTGGGCCGTGAGGCCGCCGAGCAGCTGAACATCACCATGAACGGCATGGCGCACGCGTCCGAGCTCGTCGGCTTCCTGGCCGGCTCCGGCCTGCGGGTCACCGAGGTCCCGGTGGACATCCTCTACACCGATTACTCACGCGCCAAGGGTCAGTCCCTGATCAACGGCGTCAACATCCTTTTTGACATTTCGCTGCGGGAGCGTGGGCGTCGATGAAGTACTTCTGGATCCAGCTGGTCCTGATCCTCGGCTCGGTGTCCATGGCACTCATGTTCATCCGGACCTGGAGCCAGGCGAAGAACCGGGCCTGGAAGCGCATAGCGTTCTCGGTGTTCGTGGTCGTCAACGTCTACGCGGTGCTCCGCCCGACGGACGTCACCTGGCTCGCCCACCAGCTCGGCGTCGGCCGAGGCACCGACCTGGTGCTCTACGTGATGGTGCTCGCGATGGGCTTCCTCACGCTCAACACCTTCCTGCGCTTCCGGTCGCTGGAGAAGAAGATCACCGACCTGGCGCGGACCGTGGCCATCAACGAGGGCGTCCGGGCCAACGACGAGCGCCTCGGGCAGGACATCGTCGCGAGCTCCGGCGCCCGGGCCGACGCCGACTCCGACTCCGTGAAGGCCTGACGCTCCATGGCGACCTTCGACTTCATGCTCCCCTACTACGGGGACGTGCAGCTGATGCAGGACGCTGTGCGCAGCATCCTGGCGCAGACCGACCGGGACTTCCGGCTCGTCGTCATCGACGACGGCAAGGAGCCGGACGTACCCGGCTGGTTCGAGCAGCTCGGCGACGAGCGGGTCCACTACACCCGCAACGAGCAGAACCTCGGCATCACCAAGAACTTCCAGAAGTGCGTGGAGCTCTCCGAGGCCGACTACGTGGTCATCATGGGCTGCGACGACCTCCTGCACCCGCACTACCTGGAGACCGTCCGCGGGATCATCGGCGCCCACCCGGGCATCGGCATGGTCCAGCCCGGCGTCGAGGTCATCGACGGCGAGGGCCGGATCACCCAGGGCCTGGCGGACAACACCAAGAAGCGGCTGTACGCGCCGCAGGTGAAGGGCCGCCGGCTGATGGCCGGTGAGGAGCTGGCCGCCAGCGTGCTGCGCGGGAACTGGCTGTACTTCCCCTCCATCGCCTGGCGCGGCGAGGCGCTGCGCAAGGTGAACTTCCGCGACGACTACTCGGTGATCCAGGACCTCGCGCTGGTGGTCGACCTGCTGGAGGGCGGTGAGGAGATGGTGATCGACAACTCGACCACGGTCTTCCAGTACCGCCGGCACGCGGTCAGCGAGTCCTCGGTGCAGGCCTTCTCAGGCACCCGCTTCGCCGAGGCCGAGCGGTACTTCGCCGCGGTCGCGGCGCGCATGGACGCCCGGGGCTGGCCCAAGGCCGCCCGCGCGGCGCGCTTCCACAGCGCCTCCCGCCTGCACGCGCTCACCATGCTCCCCGGCGCACTGCGCCGCGGGCACCGGGAGGGCGCCCGCACCCTGGCGAAGCACGCCTTCACCTCCGGCCAGAACTGAGCCGACACCGCACACCACGAAACGGACTGAGATGACACACCTGGCCCCCGAGGAGGCCGGTGGGGCCGGCGCCCCGGCGCCCCGCCCCGCCGCGACAGCGGAAGGAAAGAGCCGACTGTCCCCCTCACGGAGCCGGGCGTGGCTCTCCCGGCGCTGGGTGCTCCCCCTGGCCGAGGTCGTCGTCAGCCTCGTGGCAGCCCTCGGGTTCACGCTGCTGAGCACGCACATCAGCGTGAACCCGCTCATCCGGATCGGCCAGGTCAGCGGTCTCGCCAAGCTCCAGCAGTACGCGGCCGTCCTCGGCCTGCCGCTGCTCGCGGTCCTGCTGTACACCGCCTACCGCGGCCCGCTCCACCGCCACCAGGTCGCGAAGCGCCTGGTGTGCTCCGCGCTGGCCGGACTCGCCACCGGCGTGCTGGCGGGCGGCGTGGTCGTCGCCCTGCGCGGTACGCCCTGGGGGCTCGGCGGCCAGGAGGGCGACCCGAGCGCCCTGATCGAGATGGCCAACTCGTTCCTGCACGGCGAGAGCATGTCGGGCATCTACCCGCCCCTGTTCCCCGGCCTGATGGCCGTCTGGGCGAAGATCCGCTACGACGTGCCCGGCGGACCCGGGTTCGCCCTCAAGGACTTCCAGATCTTCTTCACCGCCATCGCGGGCCCGCTGACGTACCTGGCCTGGCGGCTGCTGCTCCGGCCGTTCTGGGCGCTGCTCATCGCGGTGCCCTCGGCCCTGCTGTTCATGGACCCGATCCGCCCGTACAGCCACGGCAGCATGCTCGTACTGCTGCCGCTGCTCGGCTACTGCTTGCGCGAGATGCGCCGCTCCGGCGAGCGTCCGCTGCGCCAGAACCTGCTGCGCGGCGCGGTCCTCGGCCTCGTTTTCGGCCTGGTCTTCCTCTGGTACTCCGGCTGGTACGTCTGGGCCGCGCCCGGGGTGTTCGTGCTCGCGCTGTGCCTCTTCCCCTGGCGCGGCGGAAAGACGGTGGTCAAACGGACTGGCGCGTTCATCTCCGTCACCCTGCTGACGGCCGGTTTCGTCGGCGCCCCGCTGATCTACCAGATGGCCCGGCTCGGTTCCCAGACCCCTGACCGCTACGCCTTCCTGGCCACGTACGTCGATCCGACGTACGTGCTGGGCTGGGTGTCCGACCGGTCCGGGAAGCTCGAGTACCAAACCTGGCCGGTGGCCGGCGAGATGGCGGGCCAGAGCGGCTTCGCCCTGCTGCTGCTGTTCGCCGTGGGCCTGGGCATCGGACTGGCGCTGCGCAACATCATGGTCCTGACCGCCGCCGCCACGCTGGCCGGCGCCTGGCTGGCCCGCTTCTGGTTCGCCTCGCACATGGCGCACGACAAGGCCGTGCAGCTCTACCCGCGCACCACCTGGATCATCATGTACTGCCTGATGATCCTGGCCGTCCTCGGCATGATGGCCGTGGTCGACCGGGGCTCCGGCTGGGCCGAGCGCACGCTGCGGCCGAGCGGCGCCGCACCCGCCGCCCGGGTCGTTCCCCGGCGGGTGGTCGCGCAGCTCGCGGCCGGCATGGTGTGCGCGATCGCGCTGTTCGCCACGATGGGCGCGTCCTGGTCGGCCAACCGGTACATGCCGCAGGCCGACACCATGTCGATGGGCATCGACGCCTGGCGGGCCCACACCATCAAGAAGTCGGACGGCACCTGCCCGCGCTTCGCGCCGGACAAGAAGAACTGCGCGGACATCGTCACGAAGGACTGGCGGGAGCGCCCCGACAAAGGCTTCTGGTGCTCCGGCATCGAGCCGTCGGAGTGGCCGTTCGTCTGCGGGCGCAAAGCGCCGTACTAGGAAGGCGCAGGAGTAGCCTCCGTCCCAACCGAGGGCCCCCGGCCCGCAGTTCGCTGCGGATCACCGGGGGTCCTCGCATATTCGAACTCATGCTCTATGCCCACCCCCCTGTTCGAGCCGATACCCGGGGCCAGTAGCATCCGGCCGGTCAGCCATGTCTTCTGGCGTAGTCACAACAGGGGTTGGGGACAACTTGAAACTAGGTCGTGTGCGCGGGACGGCTCTGGCCGCCGCGCTCGGTGTCGTGACGGTTCTCGGCATCCAGGGCGTCGCCAACGGCATCGGCGCCGGGGACGGCGACGTGTCGCCGTACAGCGCCGGCGCCCGCGAGAAGGGTCCGGTCGAGGGGGAGCTGCACAAGCACGCCCTGAAGCCCAAGGGCAAGGGCGAGGCCGTCCTCTCCCAGCAGGACACCGAGCCCTTCGGGCTCCTCGGCGTCTCCTGGAACGACCCCGAGGCCGAGGTGAAGGGGAAGATCGAGGCCCGCACCCGGGACGCCGACACCGGCAAGTGGTCGAAGTGGAAGGTGCTGGAGCAGGCCGAGTCCGGCCTCGACGGCAAGCGCCCGGGCCTGCGCGGCGCCACCGAGCCCGTCTGGGTCGGTCCGTCCGACGGAGCCGAGGTACGGGTGGGCGGCGGCGACGCCGAGCTGCCCGCCGGCATGGAGCTGGCCCTGGTGGACCCGGGTGCCGCCGGCGCGAAGGCGAAGAAGAAGGGCAGCCTGAGCCTCGGGCCGGCCTCCTTCGCCCTCCCCGCGGTGGACCCCGCGCCGACGACGCCGGGACCGGAGTCGACCGCCCCGCGGCCGGACGTGGTCTCGCGCGTGCAGTGGGGCGCCGACGAGTCCCTGAACAACGAGGGCCCGATCTACCTGCCTGGTGCGAAGATCAAGGCGGTCTTCGTCCACCACACCGCGGCCACCGCGCCGTACGAGTGCTCCGAGTCCGCGGCCATCGTCCGCAGCATCCACAAGTACCACGTGGAGGTCGAGAAGTGGCGCGACCTCGGCTACAACTTCCTCGTCGACAAGTGCGGGACGATCTTCGAAGGCCGTCAGGGCGGTGTGGACCAGCCCGTCCAGGGCGCGCACACCTACGGCTGGAACTCCGAGTCGACGAGCGTCTCCGTCCTCGGTGACTACACGAACGCGGGTGCCTCGGCCGCCGCTCTCGAAAGCATCTCCAAGGTCGCGGCCTACAAGCTGGGCCAGTACGACGGCGACATGAACGGCACGACGACGCTGACCGCCGGCGCCACCCAGAAGAACTTCTTCGGCACCAGCTACACCGCCGGGCAGACGTACACGTTCAAGACGCTCTCGGGTCACCGCGACGGCTTCAACACCCAGTGCCCCGGCAACTCGCTCTACCCGCAGCTGGACGCGCTCCGCAAGACGGGCCCCGCGGCCCAGCTGAAGATCGCCTCGGTGAACGGCGCGGCGGCCACGCCGGGCGCCACCCTGCCCAGCGGCGCAGCCCTGACGGTCGACTGGACCACCAGCACGGTGAGCGGCCAGCTGAGCAAGTTCGAGCTGCTGGTGGACGGCGAGGCAGTCGCGGTCACCGACGCTTCCGCCCGTAAGGCGACGGCGGCGCTGACCGACGGCAGCCACGAGGTCCGGGTCCGCGCGACCGCCGCGAACGGCAAGGTCTCCACGAGCCTCGCGGTCACCGTCGACGCGGACGTCAAGGGCGCCAAGTTCGTCCCCCTCGCCCCGAAGCGCCTGATGGACACCCGTACGGGCCTGGGCGTTGCGGCCGGGCCGGTCGGTCCGGGCGCCGTGGTCACCCTCCCGGTGGCGGCCGCCACCGGCGGTACGCCCACCGCGGTGGTGCTGAACGTGACGGCGACGAACCCGACGGAGCCGAGCTTCGTGTCGGTGTACCCGGGCGGTACGACCCGTTCCAGCGCGTCGAACCTGAACTTCACCCCGGGCAAGACGATCCCGAACCTGGTGGTCGTGCCGGTCATCAACGGGACCGTCAGCTTCTACAACAACCAGGGCAACGTCGACCTGATCGCGGACATCACCGGCTACTTCACCTCGGCCGGTGACGGCGCCACGCAGACCAACTTCGGCCCGAAGCGTCTGATGGACACGCGTACGGGCACGGGCGTTCCGGCCGGCGCGGTCGGTTCGGGCGGCGTGGTCACGCTGCCCGTGGCGGGCGTCGACGGCATCCCGGCCACCGGCGTCAAGGCCGTGGTGCTGAACGTGACGGCGACGAACCCGACGCAGCCGAGCTTCGTGTCGGTGTACCCGAGCGGTACGACCCGTTCCAGCGCCTCGAACCTGAACTTCACCCCGGGCCAGACGATCCCCAACCTGGTGGTCGTGCCGGTGGTGGACGGGAAGGTCAGCTTCTACAACAACCAGGGCACCGTCGACCTGATCGCGGACATCACGGGCTACTTCTCGGACAGCGACGCGGGCGCCATGCACGCGAACTTCGGTCCGAAGCGACTGATGGACACCCGTGCGGGCCTGGGCGTCCGGCAGGGCCCGGTCGCCGGGGGCAGCGTGGTCACGCTGCCCGTGGCGGGCGTCGGCGGCATCCCGGCCACCGGTGTGAAGGCCGTGGTGCTGAACGTGACGGCGACGAACCCGACCGAGGCGAGCTTCGTGGCGGTCTTCCCGAGCGGCACGACCCGTACGAGCGCCTCGAACCTGAACTTCACGGCCGGTCTCACGATCCCCAACCTGGTGGTCGTCCCGGTGGTGGACGGGAAGGTCAGCTTCTACAACAACTCGGGTTCCGTGGATCTCATCGCGGACATCACGGGGTACTTCAGCTAGTGGCGTGAACACGCCTTTTTGCAGGTGAGGGGCTCCACACCACAAGGTGCGGGGCCCCTCGCGCATGTCGGGGCAGGGAACGGAAAACAGGGGACATGGGGAAGAACGAGGACGACAGAGCGGGTATCTCCGACGAGGAGATGGCCCGGTTCTTGGAGCAGGCCGCCGCGGGGTCGGGGGACGCTCCGAAGGAGCCGTCCGCGCGGGCACGGATGGTGACCGAGCGACTGCGCGAGGAGCGCAGCCGGGGCCAGGAGCCCCCGGGCTGGCGCACCGGCCCGGCGTGGCAGGAGATGCGGGGCCGGGGCAGGCGCAAGCGGCGGCTCAAGGCCTTCGCGGCCATCGTCCTCGTCGCCGGGCTCGCGCTGATCGCCGTACGGCCCGAGCTGGTGATCGACCGGATCACGGGCAAGACGGAGGCCCGCCAGGAGGCGAAGAACGCTGCTCCGCTGCCCGCGGAGTCCGGACGCCCGACCGCGCCCCCGGCGGCCGTGGACCCGGACCAGCCGACTCTGCAGGAACCTTTCCGCGGTTCCCCGGCCCTCCAGTGGGCCGACGGGGCCGCCGGCATCGAGGTCCCCGAGGCCACGGCCGTCGGCGGGATGTCCAAGCAGCAGGTCGCGGACGCGCTGGAGAAGACCAGGCAGTTCCTGATCGCGGCCAACCTCGACCCGGCGACCCTGCGCGGGGAGCGGCCGGCCGCCGCCCTGGCGATCCTGGACCCCCGGCAGCCGGAGGTCCCGCAGCGGCTGGAGCAGTCCCTGACGAAGCCCACCGCGGAGAACACCCCGGTGCTGCTCTTCACCCGCTTCGACCAGGCGAAGGTCAAGCCGGTCGGTGACGTCGTCAAGGTGCGCGGCAGCATGCGCGCGGAGCAGGGGGAGCCCGGGGAACTGCTCGTGGTGACGGACTACACCTTCGTCCACCCCATGACGAACGGGGGCACGAGCGTGCAGCGCACCATCGTGCGCCGGCAGATCACCCTGAGCCTGCTCGACCCGGCGCGCTGGGCGGCCACCGGGGACCGGCTCCAGCTGCGCAAGTACGTCTCGGAGTGGTCGAACGTCGGATGCGAGACGGCCGACGGCTTCCTGCACCCGGACTTCCCGCGGGCGGCGCCGGCCGGGTCGGCGCCCACCGGGCCCGCCGTGGATCCGTACGACCGCAGCAGGGACATCGAGGGCGAAGGGTGCGGGACGGTCACCCGCTCCTGACCGGGGGAGTCACCCCGTCACGCGATTGCGTGGTGCTGTTTGACCACTCAGCGTGGCGGGGTATTCTCTTCCGCCCGATTGGCCAGGTACGTGCCTCGTATGGCAGACTACTCAAGTTGCTCGGCTGAGTGCCGATGCTGCGCGCCTCCCGCCGGGAGGACCGGAAGCGAGTCCCACAGTACTCGTCGTCCTTAATCTGCCTTCCGGGGCAGCAATGGGGGCGGACGTACGGGAATCTTCTGGGAAGTGTCAGCACGGTGCCCACCAGGCACTCGGTGGGTGTTTCTCCCCCGAAACGCGGTCACAGGGACCGCACCCCCTTGGATGAGGGAATTTCCGTATGGGAATTTTCTGTAGAGGGAGTGCGACACGCCCGACCGCGTGGGTCGGAGGGAAGCCGCGGGATCCGTCCCGCAGCCGACCGAGAGCCAGAGCGTTTCCACATACAGACAGGACTACGGAGTAGCCATGGCGGGACAGAAGATCCGCATCCGGCTCAAGGCCTACGACCACGAGGTCATCGATTCCTCGGCGAAGAAGATCGTCGAGACGGTGACGCGCACTGGTGCGTCGGTCGCGGGCCCGGTGCCGCTGCCCACTGAGAAGAACGTGTACTGCGTCATCAAGTCGCCGCACAAGTACAAGGACTCGCGCGAGCACTTCGAGATGCGCACGCACAAGCGCCTGATCGACATCCTCGACCCGACCCCCAAGACCGTTGACTCGCTGATGCGCCTGGACCTTCCGGCCGGCGTTGACATCGAGATCAAGCTCTGAGAGGCGTCGAGAAGATGGCAAAGCAGATCAAGGGCGTCCTGGGCGAGAAGCTCGGCATGACCCAGGTCTGGGACGAGAACAACCGTGTCGTCCCGGTGACCGTGGTCAAGGCCGGACCCTGCGTCGTTACCCAGGTCCGTACGAACGACATCGACGGCTACGAGTCGGTCCAGATCGCCTTCGGCGAGATCGACCCGCGCAAGGTGAACAAGCCCCTCAAGGGCCACTTCGCCAAGGCCGACGTGACCCCCCGCCGCCACCTGGTGGAGCTCCGCACCTCCGACGCCAGCGAGTACACGCTCGGCCAGGAGATCACTGCTGAGGTGTTCGAGTCCGGCGTCAAGGTTGACGTCACGGGCAACAGCAAGGGCAAGGGCTTCGCCGGTGTCATGAAGCGGCACAACTTCCGGGGCCTCGGCGCCGGTCACGGTGTGCAGCGCAAGCACCGCTCCCCCGGTTCGATCGGTGGCTGCGCCACCCCTGGGCGTGTCTTCAAGGGCATGCGCATGGCCGGTCGTATGGGCAACGAGCGTGTCACCACCCAGAACCTGACCATCCACGCGGTTGACGCGGAGAAGGGTCTGCTCCTCATCAAGGGCGCGGTCCCCGGTCCGAACGGCGGCCTCGTCCTGGTCCGTACCGCGGCCAAGGGGGCTTGAGGTAATGAGCACCATTGACATCCTTTCGCCGGCAGGCGACAAGGCCGGTACCGTCGAGCTCCCCGCGGAGATCTTCGACGCGAAGACCAGCGTTCCGCTGATCCACCAGGTCGTTGTCGCTCAGCTGGCTGCTGCCCGTCAGGGCACGCACAAGACCAAGCGTCGTGGCGAAGTCCGTGGTGGTGGCCGCAAGCCGTACCGCCAGAAGGGCACCGGCCGCGCGCGCCAGGGTTCGACCCGTGCTCCGCAGTTCGTCGGCGGTGGCGTTGTCCACGGCCCGCAGCCGCGTGACTACTCCCAGCGGACCCCGAAGAAGATGAAGGCCGCCGCCCTCCGCGGTGCCCTCTCGGACCGTGCGCGTCACTCCCGCATCCACGTCGTCACCGGCGTGGTCGAGGGTTCCGCCTCCACGAAGGCCGCCAAGACGCTGTTCGGCAAGATCTCGGAGCGCAAGAACCTGCTCCTGGTCGTCGAGCGCGCCGACGAGGCCGCGTGGCTGTCCGCCCGCAACCTGCCCCAGGTTCACATCCTGGAGCCGGGCCAGCTGAACACGTACGACGTGATCGTCTCTGACGACGTGGTCTTCACTCAGGCCGCTTTCGAGTCCTTCGTGTCTGGCCCCAAGGCCGATGAGACCGAAGGGAGCGACGCCTGATGTCTGAGGCGACCGTTACCAGCAAGACCTTCACTGACCCGCGCGACCTGCTGATCAAGCCGGTTGTCTCGGAGAAGAGCTACGCGCTGCTGGACGAGAACAAGTACACGTTCATCGTCGCGCCTGGCTCCAACAAGACCCAGATCAAGCAGGCCGTGGAAGCGGTCTTCGGGGTCAAGGTCACCGGGGTCAACACGATCAACCGTCAGGGTAAGCGCAAGCGCACCAAGACCGGTTTCGGCAAGCGCGCTGACACCAAGCGCGCCATCGTGACCCTCGCTGAGGGCGACCGAATCGACATCTTCGGCGGCCAGGCCTCCTAACGGAGGTCTAGTCGTCCGGAATCGGACGAGGACTGAGAAATGGGTATCCGCAAGTACAAGCCGACGACCCCGGGCCGTCGTGGCTCCAGCGTCGCCGACTTTGTCGAGATCACGCGGTCCACGCCGGAGAAGTCGCTGGTTCGCCCGCTGCACAGCAAGGGCGGCCGTAACAACACCGGTCGGATCACTGTTCGCCACCAGGGTGGTGGACACAAGCGCGCCTACCGCGTGATCGACTTCCGTCGTCACGACAAGGACGGCGTGCCGGCCAAGGTCGCGCACATCGAGTACGACCCCAACCGCACCGCGCGCATCGCGCTCCTGCACTACGCGGACGGCGAGAAGCGCTACATCATCGCGCCGAAGGCTCTGAAGCAGGGCGACCGGATTGAGAACGGCCCCACGGCCGACATCAAGCCGGGCAACAACCTGGCCCTCCGCAACATCCCGGTCGGTACCACGATCCACGCGATCGAGCTCCGTCCCGGTGGTGGCGCCAAGTTCGCCCGTTCCGCGGGTGCCTCCGTGCAGCTGCTGGCGAAGGAGGGCACGATGGCCCACCTTCGTATGCCTTCCGGTGAGATCCGCCTGGTCGACGCGCGCTGCCGCGCGACGGTCGGCGAGGTCGGCAACGCCGAGCAGTCGAACATCAACTGGGGCAAGGCCGGCCGCATGCGCTGGAAGGGCGTTCGCCCGTCCGTCCGCGGTGTCGCGATGAACCCGGTTGACCACCCGCACGGTGGTGGTGAGGGCAAGACCAGTGGTGGTCGCCACCCGGTCTCCCCGTGGGGTCAGAAGGAGGGTCGTACTCGCTCGCCGAAGAAGGCTTCGAGCAAGTACATCGTCCGCCGCCGCAAGACGAACAAGAAGCGCTAGGAGCGGGTTTAGATGCCGCGCAGTCTCAAGAAGGGGCCCTTCGTCGACGACCACCTCGTAAAGAAGGTGGACGTCCAGAACGAAGCCGGCACCAAGAACGTCATCAAGACCTGGTCCCGTCGCTCGATGATCATCCCCAGCATGCTGGGTCACACCATCGCGGTGCACAACGGCAAGACCCACGTCCCGGTGTTCGTCACCGAGTCGATGGTCGGCCACAAGCTCGGCGAGTTCTCGCCGACTCGCACCTTCCGCGGCCACGTCAAGGACGACCGGAAGTCGAAGCGCCGCTAAAGGCGGGGTGGTTACGACTATGACTTACACCGAAGGGACAACCATGGAAGCCAGGGCCCAGGCGCGGTACATCCGCGTCACGCCCATGAAGGCCCGCCGAGTGGTGGACCTTATCCGTGGCATGGATGCCACGGAGGCTCAGGCGGTCCTGCGTTTCGCCCCGCAGGCCGCGAGCGTGCCGGTTGGCAAGGTGCTTGACAGCGCCATTGCCAATGCCGCACACAACTACAACCACCCGGACGCCTCCACGCTGGTCATCAGCGAGGCGTTCGTGGACGAGGGCCCGACCCTGAAGCGGTTCCGTCCGCGTGCGCAGGGCCGTGCCTACCGGATCCGCAAGCGGACCAGCCACATCACCGTGGTCGTCAGCAGCAAGGAAGGTTCCCGGTAATGGGCCAGAAGGTAAACCCGCACGGGTTCCGGCTCGGCATCACCACCGACTTCAAGTCGCGTTGGTACGCCGACAAGCTGTACAAGGACTACGTCAAGGAAGACGTCGCCATCCGCAGGATGATGACGTCCGGCATGGAGCGCGCCGGCATCTCGAAGGTTGAGATCGAGCGCACCCGTGACCGCGTGCGTGTGGACATCCACACCGCTCGTCCGGGCATCGTCATCGGCCGCCGTGGCGCCGAGGCCGACCGCATCCGCGGCGACCTCGAGAAGCTCACGGGCAAGCAGGTCCAGCTGAACATCCTCGAGGTCAAGAACCCCGAGCTTGACGCTCAGCTGGTTGCCCAGGCCGTTGCCGAGCAGCTCTCCTCCCGCGTCTCCTTCCGTCGCGCCATGCGTAAGAGCATGCAGGGCACGATGAAGGCCGGCGCCAAGGGCATCAAGATCCAGTGTGGCGGCCGTCTCGGCGGCGCCGAGATGTCCCGCTCCGAGTTCTACCGCGAGGGTCGTGTGCCGCTGCACACGCTGCGCGCGAACGTGGACTACGGCTTCTTCGAGGCCAAGACCACCTTCGGCCGTATCGGTGTGAAGGTCTGGATCTACAAGGGCGACGTCAAGAACATCGCCGAGGTTCGCGCCGAGAACGCTGCGGCCCGTGCGGGTAACCGCCCGGCCCGTGGTGCTCAGGGCGCTGGCGACCGTCCCGCCGGCCGTGGTGGCCGTGGTGGCGAGCGCGGCGGCCGTGGTGGCCGCAAGCCGCAGCAGGCTGCTGGTGCCGAGGCCCCCAAGGCCGACGCTCCCGCCGCCGCTCCGGCCGAGAGCACCGGAACGGAGGCCTGACCGACATGCTGATCCCTCGTAGGGTCAAGCACCGCAAGCAGCACCACCCCAAGCGCAGTGGTATGGCGAAGGGCGGTACTGAGGTCACGTTCGGTGAGTACGGCATCCAGGCGCTGACCCCGGCGTACGTGACGAACCGCCAGATCGAGGCGGCTCGTATTGCGATGACCCGCCACATCAAGCGTGGCGGCAAGGTCTGGATCAACATCTACCCGGACCGCCCGCTGACGAAGAAGCCTGCCGAGACCCGCATGGGTTCCGGTAAGGGTTCTCCCGAGTGGTGGATCGCCAACGTGCACCCGGGCCGGGTCATGTTCGAGCTGTCCTACCCGAACGAGAAGATTGCTCGTGAGGCGCTCACCCGCGCTGCTCACAAGCTTCCGATGAAGTGCCGGATTGTTCGGCGCGAGGCAGGTGAGTCGTGATGGCGACGGGAACCAAGGCGTCCGAGCTGCGTGAGCTCGGCAACGAGGAGCTCGTTGGCAAGCTGCGCGAGGCCAAGGAGGAGCTGTTCAAGCTCCGCTTCCAGGCGGCCACGGGTCAGCTGGAGAACAACGGCCGGCTCAAGTCCGTCCGTAAGGACATCGCTCGCATCTACACCCTGATGCACGAGCGTGAGCTCGGTATCGAGACGGTGGAGAGCGCCTGATGAGCGAGAACAACGTGACTGAGAAGACCGAGCGCGGTTTCCGCAAGACCCGTGAGGGTCTGGTCGTCAGCGACAAGATGGACAAGACCGTCGTCGTCGCCGTCGAGGACCGCGTGAAGCACGCCCTGTACGGCAAGGTCATCCGCCGTACGAACAAGCTCAAGGCTCACGACGAGCAGAACGCTGCCGGCGTCGGCGACCGCGTCCTCATCATGGAGACGCGTCCGCTGTCGGCGAGCAAGCGCTGGCGCATCGTCGAGATCCTCGAGAAGGCCAAGTAATTCGTCCGGGGGGTTTCCCCCGGATTCGTTCCGCCAGGCTCGGTGGGGGCCCAGCTCCTCGGAGTGAAGCCCCCGCCGGGAACCGGCAGACAAACAGGAGATACACGTGATCCAGCAGGAGTCGCGACTGCGTATCGCCGACAACACTGGTGCCAAGGAAATCCTTTGCATCCGTGTTCTCGGTGGTTCCGGTCGCCGCTACGCGGGCATCGGTGACGTCATCGTCGCCACCGTCAAGGACGCGATCCCCGGTGGCAACGTGAAGAAGGGTGACGTCGTCAAGGCGGTCATCGTTCGCACCGTCAAGGAGCGTCGCCGCCAGGACGGCTCGTACATCCGCTTTGACGAGAACGCCGCCGTCATTCTGAAGAACGACGGCGACCCTCGCGGCACCCGTATCTTCGGCCCGGTGGGCCGTGAGCTGCGCGAGAAGAAGTTCATGAAGATCATCTCGCTCGCGCCGGAGGTGCTGTAAGCATGAAGATCAAGAAGGGCGACCTGGTTCAGGTCATCACCGGTAAGGACAAGGGCAAGCAGGGCAAGGTCATCGTCGCCTTCCCCGCTGAGAACCGCGTCCTCGTCGAGGGTGTCAACCGGGTCAAGAAGCACACCAAGGCCGGCCAGACCGCTGGTGGCTCGCAGACCGGTGGCATCGTGATCACCGAGGCGCCGATCCACGTCAGCAACGTTCAGCTGGTTGTGGAGAAGGACGGCCAGAAGGTCGTTACCCGCGTCGGTTTCCGCTTCGACGACGAGGGCAACAAGATCCGCGTTGCCAAGCGGACGGGTGAGGACATCTGATGGCTACCACTCCGCGTCTCAAGACGAAGTACCGCGAGGACATCGCGGGCAAGCTGCGTGAGGAGTTCTCGTACGAGAACGTCATGCAGATCCCCGGCCTCGTGAAGATCGTGGTCAACATGGGTGTGGGCGACGCCGCCCGCGACTCCAAGCTGATCGACGGCGCCATCCGCGACCTGACGACGATCACCGGTCAGAAGCCGGCCGTCACGAAGGCCCGCAAGTCCATCGCGCAGTTCAAGCTGCGCGAGGGTCAGCCGATCGGCTGCCACGTCACCCTCCGTGGTGACCGCATGTGGGAGTTCCTGGACCGTACGCTGTCGCTCGCGCTTCCGCGTATCCGTGACTTCCGTGGTCTGTCGCCGAAGCAGTTCGACGGCCGTGGCAACTACACCTTCGGTCTCACGGAGCAGGTCATGTTCCACGAGATCGACCAGGACAAGATCGACCGTACCCGGGGTATGGACATCACCGTGGTCACCACGGCGACCAACGACGCTGAGGGCCGCGCGCTCCTTCGTCACCTCGGCTTCCCCTTCAAGGAGGCGTAAGCGAGATGGCGAAGAAGGCTCTCATCGCGAAGGCTGCCCGCAAGCCCAAGTTCGGTGTGCGTGCGTACACCCGCTGCCAGCGCTGCGGTCGTCCCCACTCCGTGTACCGCAAGTTCGGCCTGTGCCGCGTGTGCCTTCGTGAGATGGCTCACCGTGGCGAGCTGCCGGGCGTGACCAAGAGCTCCTGGTAAATCACCCTAGTCCGCAAGGACTTGGGGGGTACCAGGCACTCTCGGTAAGCATCTGGACGGTGGGTGCCCGGCCGCGCATGCCTTAGGCTTGTGTGGTTGGGCGTCCGCCGCCCATAACGACTTACTACGCCGTAGGTCCCCGCACCGCACCCGTCCCGCCACTGAGTGGGGAGAGGGATGGCGCATACAGGAAACCCCGGCGAGAGAGGCCGAAGGCCACTTCATGACCATGACTGACCCGATCGCAGACATGCTCACGCGTCTGCGTAACGCTAACTCGGCGTACCACGACACCGTCGTGATGCCGCACAGCAAGATCAAGTCGCACATCGCAGAGATCCTCAAGCAGGAGGGTTTCATCACCGGCTGGAAGGTCGAGGACGCCGAGGTCGGCAAGAACCTCGTCCTCGAGCTGAAGTTCGGGCCGAACCGCGAGCGCTCCATTGCGGGCATCAAGCGGATCTCGAAGCCCGGTCTGCGCGTGTACGCGAAGTCCACCAACCTGCCGAAGGTCCTCGGCGGCCTGGGCGTGGCGATCATCTCCACGTCCCACGGTCTCCTGACCGGCCAGCAGGCAGGCAAGAAGGGCGTAGGTGGGGAAGTCCTCGCCTACGTCTGGTAGTCGGGAACGGAGGAAAAGCAATGTCGCGAATCGGCAAGCTCCCCATCCAGGTTCCCGCCGGTGTGGACGTCACCATCGATGGCAGCACGGTCGCCGTGAAGGGCCCCAAGGGTTCCCTCTCGCACACCGTCGCGTCGCCCATCGGTGTCGTTAAGGGCGAGGACGGTGTCCTCACCGTCACGCGCCCCAACGACGAGCGTCAGAACAAGGCCCTGCACGGCCTGTCCCGCACGCTGGTGGCGAACATGATCACCGGCGTGACCACGGGTTACGTCAAGGCTCTCGAGATCAGCGGTGTCGGTTACCGCGTCGCCGCGAAGGGCTCCAACCTGGAGTTCCAGCTTGGCTACAGCCACCCGATCCTGATCGAGGCGCCCGAGGGCATCTCCTTCAAGGTCGAGTCGCCCACCAAGTTCTCGGTCGAGGGCATCGACAAGCAGAAGGTCGGCGAGGTCGCCGCCAACATCCGCAAGCTGCGGAAGCCCGACCCGTACAAGGCCAAGGGTGTCAAGTACGCCGGCGAAGTCATCCGCCGCAAGGTCGGAAAGGCTGGTAAGTAGCCATGGCATACGGTGTGAAGATCGCCAAGGGCGACGCGTACAAGCGCGCTGCCAAGGCTCGCCGCCACATCCGCATTCGCAAGAACGTGTCGGGTACGGCGGAGCGTCCGCGCCTCGTCGTGACGCGTTCCAACCGCAACATCGTTGCTCAGGTCATCGACGACCTCCAGGGTCACACCCTGGCGTCCGCGTCGACCCTGGACACCTCGATCCGCGGTGGCGAAGGCGACAAGAGCGCCCAGGCCCAGGCCGTCGGCGCGCTCGTGGCCGAGCGTGCGAAGGCTGCCGGCGTCGAGACCGTTGTCTTTGACCGCGGTGGCAACCGATACGCCGGGCGCATTGCCGCTCTGGCTGACGCCGCCCGCGAAGCCGGGCTGAAGTTCTAAGCCCCGGTTCCGGGACTCACGGACGTAACAGAGAGAGGTAATCCAATGGCTGGACCCCAGCGCCGCGGAAGCGGTGCCGGTGGCGGCGAGCGGCGGGACCGGAAGGGTCGCGACGGTGGCCCTGCCGCCGAGAAGACCGCTTACGTTGAGCGCGTTGTCGCGATCAACCGCGTCGCCAAGGTTGTCAAGGGTGGTCGCCGCTTCAGCTTCACCGCGCTGGTCGTGGTGGGCGACGGTGACGGCACCGTAGGTGTCGGATACGGCAAGGCCAAGGAAGTTCCCGCGGCCATCGCCAAGGGTGTCGAGGAAGCCAAGAAGAGCTTCTTCAAGGTTCCCCGCATCCAGGGCACCATCCCTCACCCGATCACGGGCGAGCGTGCCGCGGGCGTCGTGCTCCTGAAGCCGGCTTCCCCCGGTACCGGTGTTATCGCCGGTGGCCCGGTGCGCGCCGTTCTGGAGTGCGCCGGCGTTCACGACATCCTGTCGAAGTCGCTCGGCTCTTCCAACGCGATCAACATCGTGCACGCGACCGTGGCGGCCCTCAAGGGCCTGCAGCGTCCCGAGGAGATCGCGGCTCGCCGTGGTCTGCCCCTCGAGGACGTCGCCCCCGCGGCCCTGCTTCGTGCACGTGCTGGGGCGGGTGCGTAATGGCTCGCCTCAAGATCACGCAGACGAAGTCGTACATCGGCAGCAAGCAGAACCACCGCGACACTCTGCGTTCGCTCGGGCTCAAGCGCCTGAACGACGTGGTCGTCAAGGAGGACCGCCCCGAGTTCCGCGGAATGGTGCAGACCGTCCGCCACCTCGTGACGGTTGAGGAGGTTGACTAACATGGCTGAGAACAGCCCGCTGAAGGCCCACAACCTCCGTCCCGCCCCCGGTGCCAAGACCGCGAAGACCCGTGTCGGTCGTGGTGAGGCGTCGAAGGGTAAGACGGCCGGTCGTGGTACGAAGGGCCAGAAGGCCCGTTACCAGATCCCGCAGCGCTTCGAGGGTGGGCAGATGCCCCTCCACATGCGCCTGCCGAAGCTCAAGGGCTTCAAGAACCCGTTCCGCACCGAGTTCCAGGTCGTGAACCTGGACAAGCTCGGCGCTCTCTACCCCGAGGGTGGAGAAGTCACGGTGGCCGACCTGGTCGCCAAGGGCGCGGTTCGCAAGAACAGCCTCGTCAAGGTCCTGGGCCAGGGCGAGCTCTCCGTGGCGCTGCAGGTTTCGGTTGACGCCGTTTCCGCCTCCGCCAAGGAGAAGATTGCCGCTGCCGGCGGCACTGTCACCGAGCTCGTCTAAGACGAATCCAGTGGCTAAATAGCACGAAACCCGACCGGGGATGCCTCACATATGGGGCATCCCCGGTTGGTCGTTCCACGGGAGGCACACTCGCCGGTAAGGTGGCGTGCACCTTTGCTTTGTCGTATACGTCGATCCCTCAGACCGTCACCTCTGACGCAGTAGCGCGGGGGTCGCAGGAGGCACCGTGCTCACCGCGTTCGCCCGGGCGTTCAAGACGCCCGACCTGCGCAAGAAGCTGCTCTTCACGCTCGCCATCATCGTGCTGTTCAGGCTCGGGTCCCACATCCCGGTCCCCGGCGTGAGCTACAAGAACGTTCAGATCTGTGTCGACCAGGCAGGCAGCAGCAACGGGCTGTTCGGTCTCGTCAACATGTTCAGCGGCGGTGCGCTGCTGCAGATCACGATCTTTGCGCTCGGCATCATGCCGTACATCACGGCGAGCATCATTCTGCAGCTGCTGACCGTGGTCATCCCGAAGCTGGAGAACCTCAAAAAAGAGGGACAGTCCGGCACGGCGAAGATCACTCAGTACACGCGCTATCTGACGGTCGCACTCGCGATCCTGCAGGGCACGGGCCTCGTGGCCACTGCCCGCACTGGTGCCCTGTTCCAGGGTTGCCAGGTCGCCAGCCAGATCGTCCCGGACCGGTCGATCTTCACCACGATCGTCATGGTGGTCACCATGACCGCCGGTACCTGTGTCGTCATGTGGCTCGGTGAGCTCGTGACCGACCGCGGCATCGGCAACGGCATGTCGATCCTCATGTTCATCTCGATCGCCGCCGGCTTCATCGGCGCCCTGTGGCAGATCAAGCTCCAGGGCAAGATCGCCGACGGCTGGGTCGAGTTCGGTGTCGTCATCCTGGTCGGCCTCGCGATGGTCGCCCTGGTGGTCTTCGTCGAGCAGGCGCAGCGCCGGATCCCGGTCCAGTACGCGAAGCGCATGATCGGCCGCCGTGCGTACGGCGGCACCTCGACCTACATCCCGCTCAAGGTGAACCAGGCGGGTGTGATCCCCGTCATCTTCGCCTCGTCGCTGCTGTACATCCCGGCGCTGATCGTTCAGTTCAGCGGTTCCACCGCGGGCTGGGCGACCTGGATCCAGAAGCACTTCGTCAAGGGCGACCACCCGTACTACATCGCGACCTACTTCCTCCTGATCGTCTTCTTCGCGTTCTTCTACGTGGCGATCTCGTTCAACCCCGAGGAAGTTGCAGACAACATGAAGAAGTATGGTGGGTTCATCCCGGGTATTCGTGCCGGTCGACCCACCGCCGAGTACCTGAGCTACGTGCTCAACCGGATCACTTGGCCGGGGTCGCTGTACCTGGGTCTCATCGCTCTTGTGCCGACGATGGCGTTGGCGGGCTTCGGAGCGAACCAGAACTTCCCGTTCGGCGGGACGAGCATCCTGATCATCGTGGGTGTGGGTCTGGAAACCGTGAAGCAGATCGAGAGCCAGCTCCAGCAGCGTAATTACGAAGGGTTCCTCCGCTGATGCGAATCGTCCTCGTCGGACCGCCCGGTGCGGGCAAGGGAACGCAGGCCGCGTTCCTTGCCAAGAACCTGTCGATCCCGCACATCTCCACGGGCGACCTGTTCCGGGCAAACATCAGCCAGGGCACCGAGCTCGGCAAGCAGGCCAAGGCGTTCATGGACGCCGGCGACCTGGTGCCCGACGAGGTCACCATCGCCATGGCCAAGGACCGCATGGAGCAGGCGGACGCCGCGAACGGCTTCCTGCTCGACGGGTTCCCGCGCAACGTGTCGCAGGCCGAGGCCCTCGACGAGATGCTCCAGGCCGCCGGCATGAAGCTCGACGCCGTCCTCGACCTGGAGGTCGAGGAGGACGAGGTCGTCAAGCGGATCGCCGGTCGGCGGATCTGCCGCAACGACTCGGCGCACGTCTTCCACGTCACGTACGCCCCGCCGAAGGCCGAGGGCGTCTGTGACAACTGCGGCGGCGAGCTGTACCAGCGGGGCGACGACTCCGAGGACACGGTTCGCAACCGGCTCGAGGTCTACCACACGCAGACCGAGCCGATCATCGACTACTACAAGGCCCAGGGCCTGCTCGTGACGATCCCCGCCCTCGGTGAGGTCGCGGACGTGACGAAGCGCGCGATGGATGCGCTGAAGAAGTAGTCACCCCCTGTTGTGCAGGTACGGCCGCGGTGTCCCCAGGGCATCGCGGCCGTACTGTTGAGAAGACTCGTTTCGAAGCTGGAAGGCTGTTCCACATGGTCCAGATCAAGACCCCCGAGCAGATCGCGAAGATGCGCGAGGCAGGGCTGGTCGTCGCCGCGATCCACGCGGCGACCCGTGAGGCGGCCGTACCGGGCGCCACGACGCGGGATCTGGACATGGTGGCCCGCAAGGTCATCGCGGACGCCGGCGCGAAGTCGAACTTCCTCGGCTACGGCGGCTTCCCCGCGACCATCTGCACCTCGGTGAACGAGGTCGTCGTCCACGGCATCCCGGACGACAAGACGGTCCTCAAGGACGGCGACATCATCTCGATCGACGCCGGTGCGATCGTCGACGGCTGGCACGGGGACGCGGCGTACACGGCCTTCGTGGGCACTGGGCACGCCCCTGAGCTCGTGGAGCTCTCCCGGGTGACCGAGGAGTCCATGTGGGCCGGTATCGCCGCCATGAAGCTCGGCAACCGGCTCGTGGACATCTCGAAGGCGATCGAGACGTACATCAAGCGCCAGCCGCGCCCTTCCACCGGTGAGCACAGCCTCGGCAAGTTCGGGATCATCGAGGACTACGGCGGCCACGGCATCGGATCCGAGATGCACATGGACCCCCACCTGCTGAACTACGTCTCGCGCAAGCGGGGCAAGGGGATCAAGCTGGTCCCCGGCGTCTGCCTGGCCATCGAGCCGATGGTCTCCCTGGGCACCGCCCAGACCGAGGTCCTGGCGGACGACTGGACGGTCATCACCACGGACGGCACCTGGTCCTCGCACTGGGAGCACTCCATCGCGCTGACAGAGGCCGGCCCCATCGTCCTGACCAGCCCGGACTGCGGCAAGGCGAAGCTGGCGGAGTACGGAGTCACCACGGCTCCGGACCCTCTGGCGTAATGATCTACACTCTGGGGCAAACTTTCCGGATTCGTCTTTCTGGGTGCCCTGACGTAGACTGACTCGTCGGCTCTCGTGCACTTCCATGCCTGCATGGAGCGCGAAGCCGATCAAGGTAGCCGATTCGAAAGGCGAAGCGTGGCCAAGAAGCAAGGTGCCATCGAAATCGAGGGCACCGTGATCGAGTCCCTCCCGAACGCGATGTTCAAGGTGGAACTCCAGAACGGTCACAAGGTCCTCGCGCACATCAGCGGCAAGATGCGCATGCACTACATCCGCATCCTCCCTGATGACCGGGTTGTCGTGGAGCTGTCTCCGTACGACCTGACGCGTGGCCGGATCGTCTACCGATACAAGTAGATCTTGTCTTCACTCCCGTCTGGGCGTCTTGTCCCGGCGCGGGTGGTGGCACTGACCCGGAGAACCTCACCAACATGAAGGTCAAGCCGAGCGTCAAGAAGATCTGCGACAAGTGCAAGGTGATCCGCCGTCACGGTCGGGTCATGGTCATCTGCGACAACCTGCGCCACAAGCAGCGCCAGGGCTGACGCACGCCGACCGACCTGCCTTCCGCAGTTCTTCGCGCGACGTAAGAAAACGTACATACGCAGAACCCGCCCAGCCCTTCACGGGGCCGGCGGCACCTCCGGCGGGGGCCGGGGACCCGGGCGTACCACCACCCACTTCGGGTTGGTCGGCGGTCGGGGTCGGTTCTGTGGAAGACCCCCGAACACACAGGAGCCATTGAATGGCACGCGTTTCCGGTGTTGACATCCCGCGCGAAAAGCGTGTGGAGATCGCACTCACCTACGTCTTCGGTATCGGGCGCACCCGGTCCAAGGAGATCCTCGCCTCCACCGGCGTGAACCCGAACACCCGCGTTCGTGACCTGGCCGAAGAGGACCTCGTCAAGATCCGCGAGTACGTGGACGCCAACCTCCGTACCGAGGGTGACCTCCGCCGCGAGATCCAGGGCGACATTCGCCGCAAGATCGAGATCCAGTGCTACCAGGGTATTCGCCACCGTCGTGGCCTGCCCGTGCACGGTCAGCGCACCAGCACGAACGCTCGTACCCGCAAGGGCCCGCGTCGCGCGATCGCCGGTAAGAAGAAGCCGGGCAAGAAGTAGTCCTGTTCAGCGGTCTTGCGCTGTAGGACCGACCACCTCCCGTAGGAGATTTAGATGCCCCCCAAGGGTCGTCAGGGCGCTGCCAAGAAGGTGCGCCGCAAGGAAAAGAAGAACGTCGCTCACGGGCACGCCCACATCAAGAGCACGTTCAACAACACCATCGTTTCGATCACCGACCCCTCGGGCAACGTGATCTCCTGGGCCTCCGCCGGCCACGTCGGCTTCAAGGGCTCGCGCAAGTCCACCCCCTTCGCCGCGCAGATGGCCGCCGAGTCGGCCGCCCGCCGCGCGCAGGAGCACGGCATGCGCAAGGTTGACGTCTTCGTCAAGGGTCCGGGCTCCGGCCGCGAGACCGCGATCCGCTCCCTCCAGGCCACTGGCCTCGAGGTCGGCTCGATCCAGGACGTCACCCCCACCCCGCACAACGGCTGCCGCCCGCCGAAGCGCCGCCGCGTCTGACGCAGCGGACGCACCTGTGCGTTCTTGAGTGTCCGGGCGGTACGACCCCTTCGGGGGCCGTGCCGCCCGTACCCTTGCAGTAGCCGTACTCCGGTACGGCGTCCCGTCGGGCGTCAAATAGTGGGCGTCCACGAATGAAGGAACACAGACATGCTTATCGCTCAGCGTCCTTCGCTGACCGAAGAGGTCGTCGACGAGTACCGCTCGCGGTTCGTGATCGAGCCGCTGGAGCCGGGCTTCGGCTACACCCTCGGTAACTCCCTGCGCCGTACGCTCCTGTCCTCGATCCCGGGTGCCGCTGTCACCAGCATCCGCGTGGACGGCGTCCTGCACGAGTTCACCACCGTGCCGGG
The DNA here is from genome assembly GCF_045208355.1 of Streptomyces sp. NBC_01546. NCBI lineage: Bacteria > Bacillati > Actinomycetota > Actinomycetes > Kitasatosporales > Streptomycetaceae > Streptomyces > Streptomyces sp. NBC_01546. The sequence continues at coordinate 3,538,166 of NZ_CP109379.1, read as the reverse complement.
TGTCAAGGAAGACGTCACCGACATCATCCTCAACATCAAGCAGCTGGTCGTCTCCTCGGAGCACGACGAGCCGGTCGTGATGTACCTGCGCAAGCAGGGTCCCGGCCTGGTCACCGCTGCCGACATCGCGCCCCCGGCCGGTGTCGAGGTGCACAACCCGGACCTGGTCCTCGCCACGCTCAACGGCAAGGGCAAGCTGGAGATGGAGCTGACCGTCGAGCGCGGTCGCGGCTACGTCTCCGCCGTCCAGAACAAGCAGCTGGGCCAGGAGATCGGTCGCATCCCGATCGACTCCATCTACAGCCCGGTCCTCAAGGTCACCTACAAGGTCGAGGCGACCCGAGTCGAGCAGCGCACCGACTTCGACAAGCTGATCGTCGACGTCGAGACCAAGCAGGCCATGCGCCCGCGCGACGCCATGGCGTCCGCCGGCAAGACCCTGGTCGAGCTGTTCGGCCTGGCGCGCGAGCTCAACATCGACGCCGAGGGCATCGACATGGGCCCGTCCCCCACGGACGCCGCCCTGGCCGCCGATCTGGCGCTGCCGATCGAGGAGCTCGAGCTCACCGTTCGGTCGTACAACTGCCTCAAGCGCGAGGGCATCCACTCCGTGGGTGAGCTCGTCGCCCGCTCCGAGGCCGACCTGCTCGACATCCGCAACTTCGGTGCGAAGTCGATCGACGAGGTCAAGGCGAAGCTGGCCGGCATGGGCCTGGCCCTCAAGGACAGCCCGCCCGGATTCGACCCGACCGCCGCTGCCGACGCCTTCGGCGCCGACGACGACGCGGACGCCGGTTTCGTCGAGACCGAGCAGTACTAAGCAGTACGAAGACTTTCCCGCGGCATCCGCCTCGGGGGAACTGACACCGGTACCTGACACGGCCGGTGCAGATATGAAGGAGTAACACCATGCCGCGTCCCGCAAAGGGTGCCCGTCTGGGCGGCAGCGCCGCGCACGAGAAGCACCTCCTCGCGAACCTCGCGAAGTCGCTCTTCGAGCACGGCCGCATCACCACCACCGAGGCCAAGGCCCGTCGCCTGCGTCCCTACGCCGAGCGTCTGGTCACCAAGGCCAAGAAGGGCGACATCCACAACCGTCGCCTGGTGCTGCAGACGATCACGGACAAGAGCATCGTGCACACGCTGTTCACCGAGATCGCCCCGCGCTACGAGAACCGCCCCGGTGGTTACACGCGCATCACCAAGATCGGCAACCGTCGTGGCGACAACGCCCCGATGGCCGTCATCGAGCTGGTCGAGGCCCTGACGGTCGCCCAGCAGGCCACTGGTGAGGCCGAGGCCGCCACCAAGCGCGCGGTGAAGGAGGCGGAGGCCAAGGCCGAGGCCACCGAGACCCCCGCCGAGGAGACCAAGGAGGCCTGATCCCGCTTCGGGATCGAGCTTGCTTGATCGGCTTTGAACGGGCCCGCCCCTTCCGGGGGCGGGCCCGTTCTGCATTTCTGAGCTTCTGAGAGGATCTGTCACGTGAGTGACGAGGTGGAGCCCGGGCACGTCCGGGTGCGGCTGGACCTGAGCTACGACGGCAAGGACTTCTCCGGCTGGGCGAAGCAGCGCGTGCTGCGGACCGTCCAGGGCGAGCTGGAATCGGCCCTGCAGACCGTGATGCGGCTGTCCGATCCGGTCGAGCTGACCGTGGCCGGACGTACGGACGCGGGCGTGCACGCCCGCGGCCAGGTCGCGCAGTTCGACCTGGCCGAAGAGGTGTGGGCCGAGCACCACGACAAGCTGCTGCGCCGCCTCGCCGGCCGGCTGCCGCACGACATCCGGGTGTGGAAGGCCGCGGAGGCCCCCCAGGGCTTCAACGCGCGCTTCTCGGCCATCTGGCGCCGCTACGCCTACCGCGTGGGCGACCACCAGGGCGGGGTGGACCCGCTGCGCCGCGGCCACGTCCTGTGGCACCAGTGGCCCCTCGACGTCGACGCCATGAACGAGGCCGCCGCCCCGCTGCTCGGCGAGCACGACTTCGCCGCGTACTGCAAGAAGCGCGAGGGTGCCACGACCATCCGTACGCTCCAGCAGCTCAGCTGGGAGCGCGCCGAGGACGGGATCATCACCGCGACCGTGCGCGCCGACGCCTTCTGCCACAACATGGTCCGCTCGCTGGTCGGCGCCCTGCTGCACGTCGGCGACGGGCACCGGCCCACCGACTGGCCCGGCAAGGTGCTGGAGGCGGCCGTACGTGACTCCTCGGTGCACGTGGTCAAGCCGCACGGGCTCACCCTGGAGGAGGTCGGCTACCCGGCCGACGAGCTGCTGGCCGCCCGCAGCAAGGAAGCGCGGAACGTGCGGACCCTCCCGGGCGCCGGCTGCTGCTGACGGGCCGCTAACTCGTTTGGGCGGATCGCGGCCGGACCTGGACAATGCGCGGCATGGGACATCTCGAAGCCAGCCACCTGGAGTACTACCTTCCCGACGGGCGGGTACTGCTCCCCGACGTCTCCTTCCGGGTGGGGGAGGGTTCGGTCGTCGCCCTGGTCGGGGCGAACGGTGCCGGCAAGACCACGCTGCTGAAGATGATCTCCGGCGAGCTGCAGCCGCACGGCGGCGGCGTGACCGTCAGCGGCGGGCTCGGCGTGATGTCGCAGTTCGTGGGCTCGGTCCGGGACGAGACGACCGTACGGGACCTGCTGGTCTCGGTGGCCCAGCCGCGGATCCGGGAAGCCGCGAAGGCCGTGGACCGCGCCGAGCAGCTGATCCTGACGGTGGACGACGAGGCCGCCCAGATGGCGTACGCGCAGGCGCTCAGCGACTGGGCCGACGTACAGGGCTACGAGGCCGAGACGCTCTGGGACGTCTGCACCATGGCCGCGCTGGCGATCCCGTACGACACCGCGCAGTTCCGCGAGGTGCGCACGCTCTCCGGCGGTGAGCAGAAGCGCCTGGTTCTGGAGGCGCTGCTGCGCGGGCCGGACGAGGTGCTGCTGCTCGACGAGCCCGACAACTACCTGGACGTCCCGGGCAAGCGGTGGCTGGAGGAGCAGCTGGCGGCCACCCGCAAGACGGTGCTCTTCGTCTCGCACGACCGGGAGCTGCTGACCCAGGCCGCTGAGAAGATCATCAGCCTGGAGGCGAGCCCGAACGGTTCGGACGTGTGGGTGCACGGCGAGGGCTTCGCCACCTTCCACGACGCCCGCAAGGAGCGATTCGCGCGCTTCGAGGAGCTCAAGCGCCGCTGGGACGAGGAGCACGCCCGGCTGCGGGCGCTGGTGCTGCGACTGCGCAACCAGGCCGCGTCCAGCCCCGACATGGCCTCGCGCTACCGGGCGATGCAGACCCGCTTCCAGAAGTTCGAGGAGGCCGGCCCGCCCCCGGAGCCGCCGCGCGAGCAGGACATCAAGATGCGGCTCAAGGGCGGGCGTACGGGCGTGCGCGCGCTCACCGTCGAGAACCTCGAACTGACCGGGCTGATGAAGCCGTTCTCCCTGGAGGTCTTCTACGGGGAGCGGGTCGCGGTCCTCGGATCGAACGGCTCCGGCAAATCGCACTTCCTGCGGCTGATGGCCGGCGAGGACGTCAAGCACACCGGCACCTGGAAGCTGGGCGCCCGCGTGGTACCCGGCCACTTCGCGCAGACGCACGCCCACCCGGAGCTCTTCGGGCGCACCCTCGTCGACATCCTGTGGACGGAGGCCGCCAAGCCGCTCGGCCAGGCGATGGGCGCACTGCGCCGCTACGAGCTGGAGCGTCAGGGCGACCAGCCGTTCGAGAAGCTCTCGGGCGGCCAGCAGGCGCGCTTCCAGATCCTGCTGCTGGAGCTGGCGGGGACCACGGCGCTGCTGCTGGACGAGCCGACGGACAACCTGGACCTGGAGTCCGCGGAGGCCCTCCAGGACGGCCTGGAGGCGTACGACGGCACTGTGCTGTGCGTCACACACGACCGCTGGTTCGCGCGCACTTTTGACCGTTACCTGGTCTTCGGTTCGGACGGTGTTGTGCGGGAGACTCAGGAGCCCGTCTGGGACGAGCGACGCGTCGAGCGCCGCCGCTGAGACGTGCGGTCGGCCCCCGTTCGGCGGACGGAGTCCGGCGCAGCCGTCCGAAGCCCCTGAGGCCCCCTGGGGCCGAGGGGTGCGAGGGCGGCGGTGGGGAGGGGTCTCAGGAGCCCGTCTGGGACGAACGTAGAGTCGAGCGGAAGCGCTAGGGGGAGACCGCCCCCTCGGTCGGAGTGAGGGGGAGGCGTAGTGGGCCTGCGGCCTAGCATCTGGCTCATGAAGTGGGAGAACCACCGCTCCGGAAACCGGCTGATCGACTGGCTGCTGCGGCCCGCGTCCCGGCCCTGGCAGCTCGTCTCCCTCGCGGTGGTCCTGGGGGTCTGCGTCTCCACGAGCCTGCGGGAGAACTGGGGCTCGGACAACGCCTTCGTGGTCAAGGCGGCGGAGACGCTCCTGGCGGGCGGCTCCCCGTACGAGGACAAGCGATTCCTGTACCTGCCCAGCGCCGTGCTCATGGCCGTCCCGGAGGCGCTGCTGCCGCAGACGGCGCTGCGGTGGTGCCTGCCGGTCGGGATGTCCGGGCTGCTGGGCATCGGCTGGCTGGCCGCGCTGCGGCTGTTCTCGGTGCCGCTGCGCTCGCGGTTCGCGGTCGTCGGGTTCCCGGTGCTGGCCCTGGCCTACAAGCCGTACGTGAACCTCGTGCTCATCGGCAACTGGACGGCCATCTCGGCGGCCGCGCTGCCGGTCGCGCTGCTGCTCGCGCACCGGCGCCACTGGGGGGCGGCCGGCCTGGTCGTCGGGCTGGCGATCGCCTGCAAGCCGATGCTCGTGCCCGTCGGGCTGGTCTTCCTGATCGCCCGGCGGTGGCGCGGGCTGGCCGCGGCCGTGCTGGTGCCGCTGGGGCTCTCGCTGGCTGGCGCGCTGATGATGCCGAGCCCGTCGCTGTTCTTCACCAAGACCCTGCCGTTCCTGCTCCAGGGGCAGGACGCGTACGCACTGCCGTGGGACGCCTCGCCGATAGCGGTGCTGCCGCGGCTGGGCGTGCCGGAGCCGCTGGCGGTGCTGGTGGCCTTCGCGGGGGCGGGCGCCGGGCTGTGGGCGGCCTGGACGCGGTGGCGGCGGCCGGAGTCCGCCGAAGGCGGCGGGGAACACGGCGAGCCGGACGGGGGAGAGCTGCGGCTCGTGGAGACGGCCTGCATGGTGATGCTCGCCGCATTCCTGGTCTCGCGGCCGTCCTTCGACCACTACCTGCTGGTGGTGCTGCCGGTGCTGCTGGCCTCGGGGGTGCGGCCGGGCTCGATGCCCCGCTCGCCCTGGTTCTGGCTGGCACTGACGCCCCAGGTGGCCCTGCTCCCGTGGCCGTCGGAGCTGGCCCACAAACGGCGCGCCTTCAAGGACTGCGCCACCCTGTGCGGGCTCGCGATTCTGCTGGCGCGTCGTGCGCTGCGCTCCGGGCGGGTTACTCTGGGACCCGTAACAACTGCGGGGTCCCCACCCAGGACCAAACCGGAGTGCGCCGCGACGCCAGCAGAATCGGCATCGCGGACCGCGTTTTGACCCGTTCGGGTCTGCTTGGGTATCCTGCTGGTTTGTTATGCGTATTGGCTTTCTCATTCTCACGTGAAAGGGCCTTGCGCCGGTCCACCGGACCGATGACCAGCAGTTCACACGGGTTGCGTCCCCGTTGTGATTGAGGGCTGTCGTGATCGTCCGTGGTGACCCTGTCAGGACCTTCCCGTGGGGCTTGCGCCCTTTGGGATACCACCACTGAAGAAGCGAAGGCATACGCGTGCGTACGTTCAGCCCCAAGCCCGGCGACATCTCGCGCCAGTGGCTCGTCATCGACGCCCAGGACGTTGTCCTCGGCCGTCTGGCGACCCAGGCCGCTGCCCTCCTGCGGGGTAAGCACAAGCCGACTTACGCCCCCCACATGGACATGGGCGACTTCGTCATCATCGTCAACGCCGACAAGGTTCACCTGTCCGGCAACAAGGCGACCCAGAAGATGGCGTACCGCCACTCCGGCTACCCGGGCGGTCTCCGCTCGGTGCGCTACGACGACCTCCTGGCGAACAACCCGGAGAAGGCCGTCGAGAAGGCCATCAAGGGCATGCTCCCCAAGAACACCCTGGGCCGTCAGATGCTCTCGAAGCTGAAGGTCTACTCGGGCGACCAGCACCCCCACGCTGCGCAGCAGCCGGTGCCGTTCGAGATCACCCAGGTCGCGCAGTAGTTCCGGCCACCCCCTAAGACGTAGAAAATTCTGAGGAGCATCGTGGCCGAGACCACCGCCGAGACGACCCCCGTCGACGAGTTCGAGGGCAACGTCGAGGAGTACACCAGCGAGTCTGAGGTCGTCGTCGAGGGCGACTACACCTCCGAGTCCCTTGCCGGTCGCTTCGGCGACCCCCAGCCGGCCGCCGGCCTGGGCCGTCGCAAGAACGCCATCGCCCGCGTCCGGATCGTTCCGGGCACCGGCAAGTGGAAGATCAACGGTCGCACCCTTGAGGACTACTTCCCCAACAAGGTGCACCAGCAGGAAGTCAACGAGCCGTTCAAGCTCCTCGAGCTGGACAACCGCTACGACATCATCGCCCGCATCGCGGGTGGCGGCGTCTCCGGCCAGGCCGGCGCCCTGCGCCTCGGTGTGGCCCGTGCGCTGAACGAGGCGGACGTGGACAACAACCGCCCGGCGCTGAAGAAGGCCGGCTTCCTCTCCCGCGACGACCGTGCGGTCGAGCGCAAGAAGGCCGGTCTCAAGAAGGCCCGTAAGGCTCCGCAGTACAGCAAGCGTTAATCTGCGCCTGCTGTTCTGCAACGACCGCCCCGGCAGCACTCTCCGTGCTGCCGGGGCGGTTCGTTTACCGCCACAAGCGGCAAATACCTGTCACAAGCGGTCACAAAGCGATGCAGAAACTCGGGAGGACAACGGTGGGACGACTCTTCGGGACGGACGGTGTACGCGGCGTTGCCAACGCGGATCTGACGGCGGAGCTCGCGCTCGGCCTCTCCGTGGCGGCTGCCCACGTACTGGCCGAGGCGGGCACCTTCGCGGGCCACCGGGCGACGGCCGTGGTCGGCCGGGATCCCCGGGCCTCCGGCGAATTCCTCGAGGCGGCGGTCGTGGCCGGCCTCGCGAGCGCGGGCGTGGACGTCCTGCGCGTCGGTGTGCTGCCCACCCCGGCGGTGGCGTATCTCACCGGTGCGCTGGGTGCCGACCTCGGCGTGATGCTCTCCGCCAGCCACAACGCCATGCCGGACAACGGCATCAAGTTCTTCGCCCGCGGCGGCCACAAGCTCGCCGACGAGCTGGAGGACCGCATCGAGTCCGTCTACGAGGAGCACCGCACCGGCGCCCCCTGGGACCGGCCCACCGGCTCCGGCGTCGGCCGCGTCTCCGACTACACCGAGGGCTTCGAGAAGTACGTCGGCCACCTGATCGGGGTCCTCCCCAACCGCCTCGACGGCCTGAAGATCGTCCTGGACGAGGCGCACGGCGCGGCCGCGTACGTGTCGCCCGAGGCCTTCGCCCGGGCCGGCGCGGAGATCGTCACGATCGGCGCCGAGCCGGACGGCCTGAACATCAACGACGGCTGCGGCTCCACCCACCTCGGCCTGCTCAAGGCCGCCGTGATCGAGCACGGCGCCGACTTCGGCATCGCGCACGACGGTGACGCGGACCGCTGCCTGGCCGTGGACGGCACCGGCGCGGAGGTCGACGGCGACCAGATCCTCGCGGTGCTGGCGCTGGCCATGCGCGAGGCCGGGCAGCTGCGCGAGAACACCGTGGTCGGCACCGTGATGTCCAACCTGGGCTTCAAGCTGGCCATGGAGGGCGAGGGCATCCACGTCGTGCAGACCGGCGTCGGCGACCGGTACGTGCTGGAGTCGATGAAGGAGCACGGCTACGCGCTGGGCGGCGAGCAGTCCGGCCACGTGATCATCCTCGACCACGCGACGACCGGCGACGGCACGCTGACCGGGCTGCTGCTGGCGGCGCGGGTCGCGGCCACCGGCAAGTCACTGGCGGAGCTGGCCGGCGTCATGCAGCGGCTGCCGCAGGTACTGATCAACGTTCCCGACGTGGACAAGTCCCGTGTCGCGACCTCCGGCGAGCTGGCCGCGGCGGTGACCGACGCCGAGCGCGAGCTGGGCGCCACCGGGCGGGTGCTGCTCCGTCCGTCCGGTACCGAGCCGCTCGTACGGGTGATGGTGGAGGCCGCCGACATCGAGCAGGCGCGCTCGGTCGCCGGCCGGCTCGCGGACGCCGTGAAGTCGGCGCTCGGCTAGACAGGTCTTAGACGGCCCCGCTCGGCCTGCGTGGCGCACCCGGCTTCCGGATCATCCGGCTCTGCTGGGTGCGCCACAGCAGTTTCCAGGCGATGAGGGTGAGCGTGCCCGAGAGGATGATGCCGCCCAGGTTGAGCGCCAGCTGGACGCCCGAGCCCCACATCTGGGCGAAGTCCCCGTAGCTGAGTGCCACGGCGGCGTTGGCGCCCGCCGGGACGGTGGTGACGGAGATCGCCACGCCGACCAGTGCACCCGCTTTCGCCGAGGTCAGCGACAGCATGCCGGCCACGCCGGCGAGCAGCGCCACGACGAAGGAGAACGGGTCGGGCTGCCAGATGAAGCTGGTGTTCGGCCGTGGGTTGTCGAGCATTCCCTCGTGGAACAGGCCGAGCCCGTCCATCGCCAGACTGAAGACCGTCGTGGCCGCGATCGCCGCCGTGAAGCCGACCACCAGCGCGAAGAGCGAACGCCCGGCGAGCCTCGGCCTGCGCTGCACCAGGCCCGTGCAGATGCCGGCGAGCGGGCCGAACTCCGGGCCGACCGCCATGGCGCCCACGATCAGGATCGCGTTGTCCAGGACCACACCGCAGGCCGCGATCATCGTCGCCACGATCATGAAGACGCTGTAGGTGATCGTGAGGGTGGATTCCTCGTGCGTCGACTCGGCGAGCTGTTCCCAGACCACCGCGTCGGCGGCCTCGCCCGGCGCCTCCTCCTCCGCGTCGTCGGCGCGCTTGGAGATCGACAGGTCGATGTTCTCCACGGCGATCGAACCACTCTCGCCGATGCCGAGCGTGCGCATCTCCTGCAGCAGTTCGTCGGCCGCCTCGCGCGCGACGTCGCACAGCACCAGGTCGCCCTGGGGATCGCGGGCGGCGCCGTCCAGCACGACCAGATGAGTGGTACCGACCGTCCGGTCGATCAGTTCCACCACCTGCTCCGTGAGGTGGTGCGGGGTGATCATCCGCAGATGCAGCATGCCCGCACCCTAACCACTAGAGCTTGCGCAGGCTCAGCTTCTGCACCTTGTGGTCCGGTCCCTTGCGGACGACCAGGGTGGCGCGGCCGCGGGTGGGGGCCACGTTCTCCAGCAGGTTGGGCTTGTTGATGGTCCGCCACATCGTCTGCGCGTACTCCATGGCCTCCTCCTCGGAGACCTGGGTGTACTTGCGGAAGTAGGAGAAAGGATTCTGGAAGGCGGTCTCGCGCAGCTTCCGGAAGCGGCCCAGGTACCAGCGCTCGATGTCCTCGGGGCGCGCGTCCACGTAGACGCTGAAGTCGAAGTAATCGGCCAGGGCGACGCGGGTGCGGCCGTCCGTCCCGGGGAGGGCCGGCTGGAGCACGTTGAGGCCCTCGACGATGAGGATGTCCGGGCGGCGTACGACGAGCTCCTCGCCGGGCACGATGTCGTAGATCAGGTGCGAGTAGACCGGGGCCCGGACCTCGTCCTTGCCGGCCTTGATGTCGGCGACGAAGCGGGTGAGCGCGCGGCGGTCGTAGGACTCCGGGAAGCCCTTGCGGGAGGTGAGCCCGCGCCGCTGGAGCTCCTTCATCGGGTAGAGGAAGCCGTCGGTCGTGACCAGCTCCACGCGCGGGTGCTCGGGCCAGCGCGCGAGCAGGGCCTGGAGCAGACGGGCCACGGTGGACTTGCCGACGGCGACCGAGCCGGCGACCCCTATGACGAAGGGGGTGCCCTGCTGGGCGCCGTGCCCGTTGCCGGCGTCGCCGAGGAAGGTGTTGAGGGTGCCGCGGAGATTGCTGGTGGCGCCCACGTACAGGTTCAGGAGGCGGGAGAGCGGCAGGTAGACGTCGCGGACCTCGTCGAGGTCGATGACGTCGCCCAGGCCGCGCAGCCGCTCGACCTCGTCCGCGGTGAGCGGCAGCGGGGTCCGCTCGCGCAGGGCGCTCCACTCGGCGCGGGTGAGGTCGACGTACGGAGAGGCGTCGGGGCTCCGGCGGTGGGTGGGGCGGGTGGGGTGCCCGTCCGGGCCGGTGCGCTCCGTTGCGTTGTCCGGCGTGCTGCTTCGTGGCGGCGAAGTGATCACACCGCCATTGTCGGCGCTCCGGCTCGGTTATGGGTGGTGTGGTCGGTCACGTGGTCGGTCACGCGGTCGGGGCCGGGGCCGGTACCGATTCGAGGCCCTTGTGGTCTCGTGCCGATCACGATCGGCCGGAGGGGGGCCAAAAGCCCGGCCGGGTGATCGTACTTACCAGTACATTGCGGGAACGCAGCAGTTCTGAGCGTGCTCCGTCATGCCGGGTGGCGCTCCTGCTGAGCTGATTCTCGTTGTTGTCTTTGGGGGAGATCCTTCGTGCGTACCGCTCTTGTCCGTCGTACCGTCCTGACCGCGTCCGCGGTGTCCCTGGCCCTGCTGGCCACCGCCTGCGGCTCCGACAAGGCCGACACCAAGACGGACGCCAAGCCGTCCGCTCCGGCGAGCTCGTCGGCCCCGGCCGCCAAGGGCAAGACCGACGCGGAGCTGACGGCCCTGCTGGTCACCCAGGCCGAGGTCCCCGACTACGTGGTCAACGCCGAGGCGGCCGCCAAGCTCGGCAAGGTCGACTCGACCCAGGTCACCACCGACAAGCCCGAGTGCAAGGTCCTGGTCCAGACCCAGGCCCTGCAGAAGATCGGTACGCCGACCGGTGTCGCCCGTACGGCGCTGAGCGCCAAGCCGAAGGAAGCGGCCGCGAACGCCTCGCCGGAGGAGAAGCTGGAGGCCATCCAGAAGGCGCTCGGCGCCACCGCGACGATGACCGGCCTGTCCTCCTTCGACGGCAAGGGCGCCGAGGAACTGGTCGCTTCCTTCAAGGCGGCGGGCACGGCCTGCGCGGGCGGCTTCAGCGCCACCTCCGAGGGCGAGACCACCAAGTACGAGAGCGTCAAGCCGGGCCCGGCCGTCACCGGCGGCGACGAGGCCGTGAGCCTCGCCCTCACGGCGGACCTGGAGGACGGTGACAAGGGCACCCTCCTGCTCGTGGTGGCGCGCAAGGGCTCCACGGTCGCCTCCTTCAGCTCGATCAGCCTGCTCGGCGCGGCGGAGTCCCCGAAGACGCTGATCGACACCCAGGTCAAGAAGCTCGGCTGACGCCTGCCCGGCGATGCGTCAACCCCGCTCCGGCACATTCGCCGGGGCGGGGTTTTCGTCTTGTTCAGGTACGGGGCAGGAGCTCAACTTCGGCGTACGCTGCGGCCTATGTGCGGAATTGTGGGTTACGTGGGAGCGCAGTCGGCGCTCGATGTGGTCATCGCCGGACTCAAGCGACTGGAGTACCGCGGCTACGACTCGGCGGGGATCGCCGTGCTCTCCGAGGGGGAACTGGCCGCGGTCAAGAAGGCCGGGAAACTCGTCAACCTGGAGAAGGAACTGGTCGGCAACCCGCTGCCGGCCGGGTCCACCGGGCTGGGGCACACCCGGTGGGCCACCCATGGCGGGCCGACCGACGCCAACGCCCATCCACACCTGGACAACTCCGGGCGGGTGGCGGTCGTGCACAACGGCATCATCGAGAACTTCGCCGCGCTGCGCGCCGAACTCGCCGAGCGCGGACACCGGCTGGAGTCCGAGACGGACACCGAGGTGGTGGCGCACCTGCTCGCCGAGGAGTACGCGGCCGGCGGGGACCTGGCGGCGGCGATGCGGCGGGTGTGCCTGCGGCTCGAGGGCGCCTTCACGCTGGTCGCCGTGCACGCCGACGCGCCGGACGTGGTCGTCGGCGCGCGCCGGAACTCGCCCCTGGTGGTGGGCGTTGGAGAGGGAGAGAACTTCCTCGCCTCGGACGTGGCCGCGTTCATCGCCCACACCCGGTCCGCGATCGAGCTGGGGCAGGACCAGGTCGTCGAGCTCCGCCGCGACGGGGTGTCGGTGACCAACTTCGACGGTTCGGCCGCGACCGTGCGGGCGTACCACGTGGACTGGGACGCCTCGGCGGCCGAGAAGGGGGGTTATGACTACTTCATGCTCAAGGAGATCGCGGAGCAGCCGAAGGCTGTCGCCGACACCCTCCTGGGCAGGATCGACGCGAGCGGCTCGCTGACCCTGGACGAGGTGCGCATCCCCGCCTCGGTGCTCAGGGAGGTCGACAAGGTCGTGATCGTGGCGTGCGGTACGGCGTACCACGCGGGCATGATCGCGAAGCTGGCCATCGAGCACTGGACCCGCATCCCGTGCGAGACGGAGCTGGCGAGCGAGTTCCGCTACCGCGACCCGATCCTGGACCAGCGGACGCTGGTGGTCGCGATCTCGCAGTCCGGCGAGACCATGGACACCCTGATGGCGCTGCGGCACGCACGCGAGCAGGGCGCCCGGGTGCTGGCCATCTGCAATACGAACGGGTCGACCATTCCGCGGGAGTCGGATGCGGTGCTCTACACGCATGCGGGCCCGGAGGTGGCGGTCGCCTCCACGAAGGCGTTCCTGACGCAGCTCGTGGCCTGCTACCTGGTCGCGCTGTACCTGGGGCAGGTACGGGGCACCAAGTGGGGCGACGAGATCAGGGCGGTGATCCGGGAGCTGTCGGACATCGCCGCGGCGGTGGACACCGTACTGGAGACGATGGAGCCCGTACGGGAGCTCGCCCGGTCCCTCGCCGACAAGAACACCGTGCTGTTCCTGGGGCGGCACGTGGGGTACCCGGTGGCGCTGGAGGGCGCGCTCAAGCTCAAGGAGCTGGCGTACATGCACGCCGAGGGCTTCGCGGCGGGCGAGCTCAAGCACGGGCCGATCGCGCTGATCGAGAAGGACCTGCCGGTGGTGGTCGTCGTCCCGTCACCGCGCGGGCGTTCGGTGCTCCACGACAAGATCGTGTCGAACATCCAGGAGATCCGGGCACGCGGGGCGCGGACCATCGTCATCGCGGAAGAGGGCGACGAGGCGGTCGTGCCGTACGCCGACCACCTGATCCGGATCCCGGCCACGCCGACGCTGCTCCAGCCGCTGGTGGCGACGGTGCCGTTGCAGGTCTTCGCGTGCGAGCTGGCGACGGCGCGCGGGAACGAGGTGGACCAGCCGCGTAACCTCGCGAAGTCGGTGACTGTGGAGTGAGCGAAGCGAACGGAAGCAGGTCGCCGGCAATCGGGCACAGTGGTGACTGTGGAGTGAGTAGCGGGCAGTGGGGCAGGCGTTGTGATTATCGGCGTGGGAATTGACGTTGCGGAGATCGAGCGGTTCGGCGCGGCGCTGGAGCGGACGCCGAACATGGCCGGGCGGCTGTTCCTCGACGCCGAGTTGACGCTGCCGAGCGGTGAGCGGCGCGGGATCGCCTCGCTCGCCGCCCGGTTCGCGGCCAAGGAGGCCCTGGCCAAGGCGCTCGGCGCGCCCGGCGGGCTGCTGTGGACCGACGCCGAGGTGTACGTGGAGGACACCGGGCAGCCCCGGCTGCGGGTGTCCGGGACGGTCGAGGCCCGGGCAAGGGCGCTGGGCGTGAAGTCCTGGCACATCTCACTGAGCCACGACGCCGGCGTCGCCTCCGCCGTGGTGATCGCCGAGGGATAGGCGAGAGATAGCCGAGGGGCAGCGGCCTCCGTCGGGCAGGGTGGTGCCATGCGTACTGCTTACAGCGTGGAGACCGTACGGGCCGCCGAGCGGGAGCTGATGGCCCGGCTGCCCGAGGGTGCCCTGATGCAGCGGGCGGCGGCCGGGCTGGCCGCCGTATGCGCGGGGCTGCTGGGACGGGTGTACGGGTCCCGGATCGTGCTGCTGGCCGGGCCCGGCGACAACGGGGGCGACGCGCTCTACGCCGGGGCGCGGCTCGCCCGGCGCGGGGCCGGGGTGACGGCGGTGCCGATGGACCCTGGGAGGCTGCACGCGGGCGGGCTCGCCGCGCTGCGGGCCGCCGGAGGGCGCGTCGAGGAAGCCGTCCCGCAGCGCGCGGACCTCGTGGTGGACGGGCTGCTGGGGATCGGCGGCCGGGGCGGGCTGCGGCCGGCCGCGGCAGCGCTGGTGGAGCGGATCCCGCCGGGGGTCCCGGTGGTCGCCGTGGACCTGCCGAGCGGGGTGGACGCGGACACCGGGGAGGTGGCGGGCCCGGCCGTCACGGCCGATGTGACGGTGACCTTCGGGGCCTACAAGCCGGGCCTGCTGATCGATCCGGGGGCCTCGCGGGCGGGCGTGGTGCACCTGGTGGACATCGGCCTGGAGCTGTCCGGCCGCCCCGCCGTGGAGGCCATGCAGCACGCCGACGTGGCGGGCCTGCTGCCGGTGCCGACGGCGTCGAGCGACAAGTACCGGCGGGGCGTGGTCGGGATCGCGGCCGGGTCCCCGCAGTACCCGGGCGCGGCCGTACTGGCCGTGGCGGGGGCGCTGCGGGGCGGTGCGGGCGCGGTGCGGTACGTGGGGCCGGCGGCGGAGGCCGTGCTCGCGCGGTACCCCGAGACGCTGATCGGGCGCGGCCGGGTGCAGGCCTGGGTGGTCGGGCCGGGGCTGGGGGAGGGGCGCGGCGGCGAGGTCGCGGAGCTGCTGGCGCAGGACGTTCCGGTGCTGGTCGACGCGGACGGGCTGCGGGGGCTGGACGCCGGTGTGCTGCGGGCCCGGACGGCCCCGACCCTGCTGACCCCGCACGCGGGGGAGGCGGCGGCGCTGCTGGGGGTTCCGCGGGAGTCGGTGGAGGCGGGCCGGCTGGAGTCCGTACGGGAACTGGCCGAGCGGTACGGCTCGGCGGTGCTGCTGAAGGGTTCGACGACGCTGGTCGCCTCGGGCGGGGTGGTGCGGGTGAATCCGACGGGGACGCCGTGGCTGGCCACCGCCGGGAGCGGTGACGTGCTGTCCGGGCTGGCCGGCTCGCTCCTGGCGGGCGGGCTGTCCGGGGCGGACGCCGGGTCGGTGGCGGCGTACCTCCACGGCCTGGCGGCCAGGCTTACGGGCGGCCCGCTGCTGGCCCACCAGGTGGCCGAGGCCCTCCCGGCGGCGTGGCGGGACGTCCGCCGGCCGTGACCGGGCGCGGAGCCCCAGGGGACCAGGTCCAGGTGGGGGTTCTGAGAGACTGTGGGGGATGAACGAGACACCGACGCGCGTGTACGCCGAGATCGACCTCGATGCCGTACGGGCGAACGTGCGCGCGCTGCGCGGGCGGGCGCCCCGGGCCGAGCTGATGGCCGTCGTCAAGGCGAACGCCTACGGGCACGGCGCCCTGGCCTGCGCCAAGGCCGCCCAGGAGGCCGGAGCCACCTGGATCGGGACCGCCACGCCCGACGAGGCGCTCGCGCTGCGCGCCGCCGGGGTCGAAGGCCGGATCATGTGCTGGCTGTGGACCCCCGGCGGGCCCTGGCGGGAGGCCGTCGAGGCCGGCATCGACGTCTCCGTCAGCGGAATGTGGGCCCTGGACGAGGTACGGGAGGCCGCCCGCGCCGCCGGCCGCCCGGCCAGGATCCAGCTCAAGGCCGACACCGGACTCGGCCGCAACGGCTGCCAGCCCGGCGACTGGGCGGAACTGGTCGGGGCGGCCGTCGCCGCCCAGGCCGAGGGCACCGTCCAGGTCACCGGCCTCTGGTCGCACTTCGCCTGCGCCGACGAGCCCGGGCATCCGTCCATCCAGCTCCAGCTCACGGCCTTCCGCGACATGCTCGCGTACGCCGAGAAGGAGGGCGTGGAGCCCGAGGTCAGGCACATCGCCAACTCGCCCGCCACCCTCACCCTGCCCGAGTCCCACTTCGACCTGGTGCGCTGCGGGCTGGCCGTCTACGGGGTCTCGCCCGCACCCGAACTCGGCACCCCGGCCCAGCTCGGCCTGCGGCCCGCCATGACCCTCAAGGCCTCCCTCGCGCTGGTCAAGACCGTCCCGGCCGGGCACGGCGTGAGCTACGGGCACCACCACGTCACCGACGCCGAGACCACCCTCGCGCTGATCCCGGCCGGTTACGCCGACGGCATCCCGCGGCACGCCTCAGGGCGCGGCCCGGTCCTCGTCGGCGGCAAGATCCGCCACGTCGCCGGGCGCGTGGCCATGGACCAGTTCGTGGTCGACCTGGACGGCGACACGGCCACGGCGGGCGACGAAGCGGTCATCTTCGGGGACGCGGAGCGCGGTGAACCCACCGCCGAGGACTGGGCTCAAGCGTCAGACACGATCGCGTATGAGATCGTCACCCGTATCGGAGGGCGTGTGCCCCGGGTGTACCTGGGCGCCTGAGTCGGAGTGAGGGCGGCGGCGTGAGCGAGAACTGGCGCAAGGCCGGCTGGGCCGGCGCTGCCATCGGCGTGATAGCGGCGGGTGCGGCGGCCGGTGTAGCCGTCGAACGGATCACCGTCGGGCGCGGCATGCGCATGAAGGCGCGCCTGGCCCTCGACGCCGCCGGTGACTACGGGTCCCTGCGCGGGACCCAGGGGACCTGCCGGGCCGAGGACGCCACCGAGCTCTACTACGAGGTCGACGAGCTCCCCGAGGACACCAAGCGGCCGCGGTCCCGGCTGCGCCGGAAGGCCGCGCCCGGCGCCACCGTCGTCTTCTGCCACGGCTACTGCCTCGGCCAGGACTCCTGGCACTTCCAGCGCGCCGCGCTGCGCGGAGTGGTCCGCACCGTCTACTGGGACCAGCGCAGCCACGGCCGCAGCGCCCGCGGACTGGCCCAGGCGGACGGCGAACCGGTCACCATCGATCAGCTCGGCCGCGACCTGAAGGCCGTCATCGACGCCGCCGCCCCCGAGGGCCCGCTGATCCTGGTGGGTCACTCGATGGGCGGAATGACCATCATGGGATTCGCGGAGCAGTTCCCCGACCTCGTGCGCGACCGCGTCGTCGGCGTCACCCTGGTCGGCACCTCCAGCGGCCGCCTCGACGAGGTGACGTACGGGCTGCCCTCCGTCGGGCTGGGTGCCGTACGCCGCATCCTGCCGGGCGTGCTCAAGGCGCTCGGCTCGCAGGTGGAGCTGGTCGAGAAGGGCCGCAGGGCCACCGCCGACCTCTTCGCGGGCATGATCAAGATGTATTCGTTCGGCTCCCGCGACGTGGACCCGGGCGTCGCGCGCTTCGCGGAGCGGCTCATCGAGGCCACCCCGATCGACGTGGTCGCCGAGTTCTACCCGGCCTTCCAGACCCACGACAAGACCGAGGCCCTCCAGCGGTTCGCGGACATCCCCGTCACCGTCGTCGCCGGGGACAACGACATGATCACCCCGCCCGGGCACAGCGTGGCCATGAAGGAGGCGCTGCCGAGCGCCGAGCTGGTGATCCTGGAGTCCACCGGGCACCTGATGATGCTGGAGCGCCCGGAGACGGTGACGCGACTGCTGACCGAGCTGCTGGCGCGCACCGGCGCGGTCCCCGCCCTCGCAGCGACTAACGTTGGCGGGCATGGAAGAAGTACCGCTGGAAGCACAGCGCAGCCAGGCACCGGCACCTGAGGCCGGTGTCGCGGCCGAGACCCGGATCACCGTCGACTCCCCGGACTCCATGCGGGATCTGGGCCGCAGGCTCGCCGGCCTGCTGCGCCCGGGCGACCTCGTCCTGCTGACCGGCGAGCTCGGCGCGGGCAAGACCACGCTGACCCGCGGGCTCGGCGAGGGACTGGGCGTGCGCGGGGCCGTGACCTCGCCGACCTTCGTGATCGCCCGCGTACACCCCTCGCTGAGCGGCGGGCCCGCGCTGGTGCACGTGGACGCGTACCGGCTGGGGGGCGGGCTGGACGAGATGGAGGACCTGGACCTCGACGTCTCGCTGCCCGAGTCCGTGGTCGTCGTGGAGTGGGGCGACGGCAAGGTGGAGGGGCTCTCCGACGACCGGCTGCACGTGGTGATCGCCCGGGCCGTCGGCCACGAGGAGGTCCTGGACGACGTACGGGAGGTGTCGGTGCGCGGGATCGGGGCGCGCTGGGCCGACGGGGCCGGACTGGACGCCCTGGCCGGGGCCCTCTCGGAGTAACGCGCCGGCGACCGGAGCGACGGCCGGAGCGACGACTGGAGCGGCGAACGTGCCGACAACTCGTCGGCAAGATATTGCGCAGGCGGTGGCACGCGTGATGACATGGTACCGAGAGTTTCTTAGGTATGCCTAAGTTCAGCGTCCCGGTGTCCCAGGAGGCAGCCATGTCGGCACCAGCAGGAGCGCAGCGCGATCCCCGGCCGTCCGCCGTGTCCATGGGAGCGCTGCTCGCCGCGGGCGTGGCCGCCAGCGCCGTCTCGACGCCGCCCGCCCTCGCGCCCGTCACGGGCGAGGGGGAACCGCAGGGCTGCGTACGCGAACAGGCCGCTCCGGAATCCGAAGCGGCCTAGGTTCGTCGCACGTACGGGTGGTCTGCCCCCGGGACGTCAGGGAACGACGACGACCTTCGAGTTGATGGTCGCGAAGGCCCACATCGCGTCGCCGTCGGCCTTCGTCATGCGGATGCCGCCGGTCTTCCGGTTCGGGTCGGGCTCCGGCGTCGCGCCGTCCGCGCGGGCGCTGAAGCCGATGATCACGCCATCCGTGGTGGCGAACCGTACGACGTGCTCGATCGGCACCCCGTCCGAGCCGGTGACCGCGCCCGAGCGCGAGCCCACCAGGTAGCTGCCCGCCTTGGGGTGCACCGTGCTCGGCATCACCGTGAACGACTTGGGCTCCTGACCGGCCTCGCCCACCAGCCACACGCGCTTGTGGCCCACGGAGTACACGACGCGCACCCCGGTGCCCGAACCCTCCGGCAGCGGCACCGGCTTCGCCGGGTCCTGCTTGCCCGCGGCCGGGCTGGGGGCCGGGGCCGGCGCCTGCGGGGCGGCCTGCGGGGGACGCTCGGGAGCCGTCGCGGATGCCTGGTAGCCGAGGAAGCCGATCGCGGCGAGTGCCGCGGCGGTGAGCCCGGCCACGATTCCCGAGCTGCTGCGTGCCACCTTGCTCCACCTCTCCGCACTGCCTGTTGCCTCGTCCGATGCCTGATCGAAAGGTAGCAGCAGGCCCGCTCCACAACCGGCCGCAAAGCCTGGGGGTTCCGGAGTCGTAGGCTGTTCGCGTGCTCTTGCTCGCTGTAGATACCGCCACGCCCGCCGTCACCGTCGCCCTGCACGACGGCGAGTCCGTCCTCGCCGAGTCGAACCAGGTCGACGCCCGCCGCCACGGGGAGCTGCTGCTGCCCTCCGTGGACAAGGTGCTCGCCGAGGCCGGACTGAAGCTCGACGCCGTCACCGGCATCGTCGTCGGGGTCGGCCCCGGCCCCTACACCGGGCTGCGCGTCGGCCTCGTCACGGCCTCCACCTTCGCCTCCGTGCTGGGCGTGCCCGTGTACGGCGTGTGCACCCTCGACGGGCTCGCCCACGCCGCCGGCACCGCCGGGATCGAGGGCCCCTTCGTCGTCGCCACCGACGCACGGCGCAAGGAGGTCTACTGGGCGCGCTACGAGGACCCCCGCACGCGGGTCGGCGGACCCGCCGTGGACCGCCCGGCCGACATCGCCGAGCAGGTCGCGGGCCTGCCCGCGGTGGGCCAGGGCGCGCTGCTGTACCCCGAGGTCTTCCCCGACGCGCGCGGGCCCGAGCACCAGTCGGCCGCCGCACTGGTCTCGCTGGCCGCGGAGCGCCTGGCCGCCGGGGAGCCGTTCGAAAACGCCGACGGTGTGGCTCCGGCCCCGCTCTACCTGCGCCGGCCCGACGCGCAGGTGCCCAAGAACTACAAGGTGGTCACCCCGCAGTGACGGCCGCCCCTGACGTCGTACTCCGCGAGATGCGCTGGTGGGACATCGAGCCGGTGCTGGAGCTGGAGCACGAGCTGTTCCCCGATGACGCCTGGTCCGCCGGGATGTTCTGGTCCGAGCTGGCCCACGCCCGCGGCCCGCAGGCCACGCGCAGATACGTCGTCGCCGAGGACGGATCGGGCCGGCTGGTGGGCTACGCCGGGCTGGCCGCCGCCGGCGACCTGGCCGACGTACAGACCATCGCGGCCGCCCGCGACCAGTGGGGGACCGGGCTCGGCGCCCGGCTCCTGACCGACCTGCTGCGCGCCGCCACCGCCTTCGAGTGCGCCGAGGTGCTGCTGGAAGTGCGGGTGGACAACGCCCGCGCCCAGAAGCTCTACGAGCGCTTCGGCTTCGAGCCCATCGGCTTCCGGCGGGGCTACTACCAGCCCGGCAACGTCGACGCGCTCGTCATGCGACTGACCGACCCCGCACAAGCACGAACTGAGAGCAGTGAGAGCAATGGCTGACGAACCTCTCGTCCTCGGCATCGAGACCTCCTGCGACGAGACCGGCGTCGGCATCGTCCGCGGCACCACCCTGCTCGCGGACGCGATCGCGTCGAGCGTCGACGAGCACGCCCGCTTCGGCGGGGTCGTGCCCGAGGTGGCCTCGCGCGCCCACCTGGAGGCGATGGTCCCCACCATCGAGCGCGCCCTGAAGGAGGCCGGGGTCAGCGCCCGCGACCTCGACGGCATCGCGGTCACGGCGGGTCCCGGCCTGGCGGGGGCGCTGCTGGTGGGCACCTCGGCGGCCAAGGCGTACGCCTACGCGCTGGGCAAGCCGCTCTACGGCGTGAACCACCTGGCCTCGCACATCTGCGTGGACCAGCTGGAACACGGGCCGCTGCCGGAGCCGACCATGGCGCTGCTGGTGTCCGGCGGGCACTCCTCGCTGCTGCTGGCCCCCGACATCACCTCCGACGTACGGCCGCTCGGCGCGACCATCGACGACGCGGCCGGCGAGGCCTTCGACAAGATCGCGCGCGTGCTCCAGCTGGGCTTCCCCGGCGGTCCGGTCATCGACCGGCTCGCGCGCGAGGGCGACCCGAAGGCGATCCACTTCCCGCGCGGGCTGACGGGGCCGCGCGACGCGGCGTACGACTTCTCCTTCTCCGGGCTGAAGACGGCCGTCGCCCGCTGGATCGAGGCGAAGCGGCACGCGGGCGAGGAGGTGCCGGTGCGCGATGTCGCGGCGTCCTTCCAGGAGGCCGTGGTGGACGTGCTGACGCGCAAGGCGATCCGGGCGTGCAAGGACGAGGGCGTCGACCACCTCATGATCGGCGGCGGTGTGGCGGCCAACTCGCGGCTGCGCTCGCTGGCGCAGGAGCGGTGCGACGACGCGGGGATCATCCTGCGGGTGCCGCGGCCGAAGCTGTGCACCGACAACGGCGCGATGGTGGCGGCGCTGGGCGCGGAGATGGTCAAGCGGAACCGTGCGCCCTCGGACTGGGACCTGTCGGCGGACTCCTCGCTGCCGGTGACGGACCCGCACGTGCCGGGGACGGCCCACGAGCACGCGCACGGGCAGTCGGACGGCCACGGCCACGGGCACGACCACGGCCACGGGCACTCGCACGACCATGACCACGTGCACGAGCTGAGCAAGGACAACCTGTACTCATGAGCACCGTCGCGCTGATGTGGGAGGCCCGGGCCACCGACGGCCGGGGCAACGAACTGCTGGAGTGGGCCCGTTCGCAGGTGCTGGCCCAAGAGCCGGTGCGCCGCGAGGTGTTCCGGGCCCCGCAGGACCGGGTGCTCGTCATCACCTGGTGGGAAGCGCCCGAGGGCGTGTCGGTGGACCTTCCCGAACTCCCGGAGCCCGCAGCCGACTTGATCACGCGGGCGGTGCACCGCTGGCGGTTCGAGTCGGTGGAGGTCGGCTAGGGCTGACGGGTTCCGGGCCGGCCCCGGCGGCTATGGTCATGTGCATGCCTCGCCGTGACCTGCCGCCTCCGCCGCCTCCCGCGCACCTGCGGGCCTGGCTGGACGAGAACGCCGTACGGGCCGACCGTGCGCGCATCCTGCACGAGTTGGGCCGGCGCAGCCTGGGCATCGGGCGGCTGCTGCTGCTCTGGGCCGTCGCGGCCGTCTTCGCCCTCGGCTGGACCTTCGTCGCCATGGCCCTGATGGCCTTCGAGGAGGGCGACCCGATCTCCTTCATCCTCGGCTTCGTCTTCGTGGTGCTCGGCGTCGGCGTGCTGGTCCCGGCCGGGTTCTGGTTCGCCCGGGGGGCCCGCCTGGACCGCCAGGTGCGCGGGCTGCTGTGCGCGTGGGCGGAGGCGGGCCGGGATCCGGCCGCCGACGCCCGGGTACGCGCTCCGGGGCGGAGCCTGACCTGGCTGCTCACCTCGTTCGGGCTGGGCGTGGCGGGGCTGTGGCTGACCTTCGGGGTCGCCCTGTCGGCCCGCCCGGGCCGCGAGGCGTACGGCGAGCTCGCGTACTACATGGGCCTCGGCATGATCCTCTGGATCACCGGACTGCTCGGCCTGGGCAAGGCGGGCGCGCACTACCGCTGGGCGGTGCGCGTCTTCCGCGGCTAGTCGTTCCCGCTAGTCACGCGCCGCCAGGTTCAGCTGCCAGGAGACGCCGAAGCGGTCGTTCACCCAGCCGAACCTCTCGCTGAAGCCGTACGAGCCCACCGGCATCAGCTCCCCGCCACCCTTGGCGAGGGCCCCGTACAGGCGGTCGAGTTCGGCCGCGCTCTCGCACTCCACGAAGAGCGATACCGACGGGGTGAAGCCGAACCCGTGCTTGACGTAGCTGTCGATGCACTTGAACTGCTGCCCGGCGAGCGTGAACGTGGCGAGCTTCACCGAGCCCTCCGGGCCGGGTCCGGCGGCGTCGTAGCGGGCGATGTCGATGACCTCGGCGTCCTCGAACAGCGAGGTGTAGAAGGTCAGCGCCTCCTCGGCCCTGCCTTCGAACATCAGGAACGTGGTGATCTTCTGAGGTGCCGGGGTCATGGTGCCTGCCGTCCGAGGGGTCGGGGGAGTCCTTCGAGACCGAGGCTAGGACACGGGTCCGACAGTGGCCCCGAGGCTCACTGATCCGCGGGGTCCGCCTGGGCCGCCTGGGCCGCCTGGTCCCGTACGGGCTTCGCCGCCGGTGCGCCGATCAGCATCGACGGGGCGCCCGCGACCCGGGTCAGGAAGACCGTCGCCGAGTTCGGCCCCTGCGGCTTCACCTTCCTGCGGAGCTCCTCGGGCTCGATGGCCGAGCCGCGCTTCTTCACCGTCAGGATGCCGACCCCGCGCTCGCGCAGCAGGGCCTTCAGCTTCTTCAGCCCGAAGGGCAGCACGTCGGTGATCTCGTACGCCGTCGCGTACGGCGTCGCGCGCAGCTCGTCGGCGGTGATGTACGCGATGGTCGGGTCGATCAGCCGGCCGTCCAGCTGTTCGGCGACTTCGGCCACGAGGTGCGCGCGGATCACGGCGCCGTCGGGCTCGTAGAGCCAGCGGCCGACGGGCCCCGCCTCCGGGTCGGGCAGCGGATCGGCGGTGTGCAGGGCGCGCGGCCCGGGCAGCAGGGTGGCGCGTACGGTCCCCGGCGAGGTCCCGAACCAGAGCACGGCCTCCTTGACGTCCCCCTGGTCGGAGATCCACTCGGCCTCGGCCTCGGCCGGGACCGCCTCGTGCGGGATCCCGGGAGCGATCTTGATGGCGGCGTACTTCGCCGTACGGGCCGTCTCGACGGCCCAGGACAGCGGCGGCGAGTAGGACTCCGGGTCGAAGATCCGGCCGCGGCCCCCGCGCCGGGCCGGGTCGATGAAGACGGCGTCGTACGCGGACACGTCCACGTCCGTCACGTCCGCCTCGCGGACCTCGATCAGGTCCGCCAGCCCCAGCGCCTCGGCGTTGGCCCGGGCGACGGCGACGGTCAGCGGGTCGTGGTCGACGGCGAGCACCCGGATGCCGAGCCGCGCCAGGGCGAGGGCGTCCCCGCCGATGCCGCAGCACAGGTCCGCGAGGCTGCGTACGCCGAGAGCGGCGAGGCGCTCGGCGCGGTACGTGGCCACGGACGCGCGGGTGGCCATCTCGCCGCCGCCGGGCGTGAAGTACATCCGGAAGGCGTCCTCGGCGCCGAACTTCGCCACCGCGCGCTGCCGCAGCCGGGCCTGCCCGAGCGCGGCGGACACCAGAGCGGCGGGGTGCTCGCGGCGCAGCCGGGTGGCGACGGCCAGCTCCTGGCCGGGGTCGTAGTCGCGGAGCGAGTCGAGGAGGGCGCGCCCCTCGGGGGTGAGGAGGGCGGCGAAGTCTTCGGGGGTCACGGGTCCATTGTCGGCGACGCACGGGCGCGCGGGGTGTGGGCCAGTCGGTGGAAGGTGGGACTCCGCTCGCGGTGTCTTCCGGGGAGCCCGCGTGTCGGGTGCCAGGATGCGCAGCTATGCAGCTAGTCCGACAAAAGGAAGATAAGACGCAACAGGGTCACCGGTACGCGGCGGGTCCGCGCGGCCGGTTCGGGGTGGCCGTGGCCGCCCTGCTGGTAGCCGCCCTCGGCACGGCGTGCGGTTCCGGGGGGTCCGGAGCGCCGGACAAGGCCGAGAAGGCCAAGGCGGGCAAGGCGGGCAAGGGCGCGGAGGCGGGCGCGGCGGGCGCGCTCAGCGCCGCCGAGAAGGCCAAGGCGGCCCAGCAGGTGCGCATCGCGGCGGCGAAGAAGTGGCGGCTGGCCAAGACCCCGCTCGCCGCTCCGGCGGCGCCGAAGGTGAAGCCCGAGCTCACCACGCGCGACGGCTTCGAGGTGGAGGACCAGGAGGAGTACCCGCCGGTCTTCACCACCATCGACACGCAGGACAAGGTCGTCTTCCTGACGGTCGACGACGGCGCCGAGAAGGACCCCGAGTTCCTGCGGATGATGCAGGAGCTGAAGATCCCGTACACGGCGTTCCTCAGCGACTACATCGTCAAGGACAACTACCCGTACTTCAAGGAGATGCAGGCCGCCGGCGTCACCCTGAACAACCACACGCTCAACCACCGCTACATGCCCGGCCTGTCGTACGAGAAGCAGCGCGAGGAGATCTGCGGCCAGCAGGACACGATCCAGAAGCAGTTCGGCAAGCGTCCGACCCTCTTCCGGCCGCCGTACGGCAACTACAACCAGGACACGCTGCGCGCGGCGAAGTCCTGCGGGATCAAGGCGGTGCCGCTGTGGAACGCGGAGGCCTTCCCGAACCGGACGGAGTACCGCGAGTGGGACCGCGATCTGCACCCCGGTGACATCATCCTCACGCATTTCCGGGGCAAGGAGGACTGGAAGGGCACGATGCCTGACATGATCCGTCATGTCATGAAGACCGTCACGGACAAGGGGTACGCCGTGGCTCGCCTGGAGGATTACCTGTGATGCATGCGCGCCGGTTGGTGGCCGGGACGCTGGCGGCCGGCGCGCTCGCGCTGTCCCTGACGGGGTGCGGGGACGGCGCGGACACCGGCGAGCGGCTGGGGCCCAAGGCGAAGGCGACGCAAGGGACATCGGGCCCTTCCGCCTCGCCGTCCGCGCCGTCGGCCGCTGCGTCGCCGTCCGCTGCGCCGCCGGCGGGCGGGGCCGCGGACGAGGCGTACCGCAAGTGGGGCCTGACGGGCCCCCTGGAGTACGCGCCGAAGCCCGACCGGAAGCCGGAGATACCGAAGGCCGCCCCGGGCAAGGTGCCCGTGATCGACCGAATACCCGTACCGGCCGGGGACAAGGTCGTCTTCCTGACCTTCGACGACGGCGCGGAGAAGGACCCCGAGTTCCTGAAGCTGGCCGCTGATCTGAAGCTGCCGATCAGCATGTTCCTGACGGACAGTGTGGCCTCGCCGGACTACGGGCACTTCGAGAAGCTCCGCGACAACGGCTCGGCGAGCACGATAAACAACCACACGCTGACGCACCCGAACCTGCGGACCCTGCCCTTCGCGGCGCAGAAGCACGAGATATGCGGCCAGCAGGAACGCCTGGAGAAGCGCTTCGGTCAGCGACCGCCGCTCTTCCGCCCGCCCTTCGGGAACTACAACGACGACACCCTCCGGGCCGCCTCGGAGTGCGGAGTCTCGTCCCTGGTGCTGTGGCGGGTCTCGATGCAGATCAACAACTTCCAGTACGCCGAGGGCTCCGCCCTCAAACCGGGCGACATCATCCTGGCCCACTTCCGCGGCCCCGCGGAGCTCAAGGGCTCGACGGAGATCCAGATGACGACGCGGATGCTGCAGCGCATCCAGGAACAGGGTTACCGGATAGGGCGCCTCGAGGACTACCTGTAGGACTACCTGGCAGGGCTACCTGTAGGACTGGCTGCAGGACACCGGGCCTACGGCTACCGCAGCAGCCAGTTCTTGGTCAGTTCCATCATGTCCGCCCGGCTGTGGCTGCCGTGGTCGGCGGCGATGAAGTACTCGCCGATCCGCACGGAGAAGGTGACCATGCAGCGGACCTCGACCTCGTCCGCGTCGGTGCAGATCTCGCCGAACAGCGAGCGCAGGTAGTCCATGCGCCGGTTGTCGACGCGCCGGAGGCGCTGGGCGACGTCCTCGTCGCGCCGGGCCCAGTCGCGGATCGCGAGCTCGGCCGCGACGCCCGTCATCGGCCCGCCGGAGCCGGACGAGGCGATCGCGAACAGTCGCTCCAGCCTGGCCCTGGCCTCTCCGCCACCGCTCTCGACCTGCTCGATCACCTCCTCGGTGACCTCCCGCTCCCAGGTGTCGAGCATCTCGGTGAGGAGCGCGCCCCGGTTGCCGAAGTACCCGTAGAAGCCGCCTTTGCTGACGCCGAGCGCCTGCGCCAGCGACTCGATGCGGACGGACTCCGGGCCGCCGGAGGCGAGCGCCCGCAACCCCTCCTCGATCCACTTGCCGCGAGGCGTGCGGGTCGTGCCCATGGTGTGTCTCCGCTCACGTCTTCCCCCGTCTATACGGTGCCGTATAGACGGGTGCTAGCCTTCTTCTATACGGCATCGTATAGATAGGGGCTTGATCATGAGACTCCCCAAGACCGCGCACACCTCCCGCCCCTGGCGGATCCACGAGATCGCCGGCGACTTCCGGCTCGAGGACGTCTGGGCGCTCCCGACGCCGGGCGGCCCCGACGACCTCGAGCGGCTCGTGCACCAGTTCGCGTCCGGCAAGGGGGATCCCGCCCCCTCCCCCGTGGGGCGCATGCTCTTCGCGCTCCGCTGGAAGCTCGGCGCGCTGCTCGGCCTGGACAAGGCCGGCGCCGGCGTCGGCGGCCGGGTGGCGACGCTGCGGGACCGCCTGCCGGCGGACCTGCGCGAGGGTCCCCGCGGGCCGGACCTCAACGCGGTTCCGTTCACCTCCGTCTACCAGACGCACGACGAGTGGGTGGCGGAGATGGGCAACAGGACCGTGCACGGGGTGATGCACATCGGCTGGGTCCCGGACGGTTCCGGCGGCTACCACGGCCAGATGGCCGTCCTGGTGAAACCGAACGGACTCCTCGGCGCCGCGTACATGCTGGCCATCAAGCCCTTCCGGTACCTGGGCGTGTACCCGGCGCTGATCCGAGGAATCGGACGCGAATGGCGGGAGGGCACTTCGGGGTCGGGGCAACCACACGCTGACGCGACTTAGCCCGGAGGCGCACCCGGCGGGACGGCGGCACGCTCGATGTTGCCGACCGCGGTGGTGAATTCGCGACCGGAGGCGCCGCGGATGTAGGCCAGCTCCACCCAGTGCTCGCGCAAGGCGGAGTCCGAGACGTTCTCGTTGATCACGGCCATCAGCTCGCCCTCGGTGCCGGAAGCGATGTCGCGGACGCGGTGCCGCAGGAGTCGATGCGGGACGTACTCGTAGCGCTCACTCATCGGGCACTGCCTCAAACGTGCCGAGGAATCGCTCCCAGCCGACCAGCGCCCGGTCGAGCAGATCAGGGGTGGGTTCTATCGCCACGTTCGGCCCCGCCGGGGGCGTGTCTTCGGTGTTGATGACGACCACCTCGCGGGTGCAGCGAATCTGACGCATGGCGATCACTCCTTAGTCGTGAGACCACTCCACGGCAGCATCTCTAGAGATGTATCCACTACAACCGATCCGGCTCGATCCGTCAAGGCATCTCTAGAGATGTCTGTCCGATCGCTGGTGGATAGGTCCCAACGCTGGTGCGTGCGGGGGCACACCTCTGGCTCTAGGGTGTCTAGAGAGGCGAAGGAGTGATCGGTTCATGACCAGCCAGGGCGGTGCCCGTCAGCCGAAGTACCAGCGGATCGCGGATGCGCTGAGGACGGCTATCCAGTCGGGCGAGTACGGTCCGGGCGACCGCCTGCCGGGTGAGAACGACCTCATGGCCACCTACGAGGTCGCCCGGATGACCGCACGCCAGGCCCTCGCCGTACTTCAGAACGAAGGCCTTGCGGAGGCGCGGAAGGGTGCCGGCGTTTTCGTGCGAGCCTTCAGGCCCTTGCGGCGGCGCGGCGTCCAGCGGTTGGCACAGGAGCAGTGGGGCTCGGGCCGGTCCATCTGGTCCGCCGATACCGAAGACCGCGAACTCGTCGTCGACCAGATCGATGTGCGTGAAGAAGGGGCGAGCGACCGAGTCGCCGACGCCCTCGGCGTTCCGCCCGGCACTCCGGTCTGGGCGCGTGGCCGCCGCTTCGTACTCGATGGCAAGCCGGTGCTGTTCGCGACGTCCCACCTGCCGGCGGACGTCGTCGGTGAATCCGCGATCACTCAGGTCGACACCGGCCCTGGCGGGACGTACGCACGCCTGGCCGAACTGGGCCACGAGCCGGTCCACTTCCGCGAGGAGGTCCGCTCCCGCATGCCTTCGACAGCCGAGGCCGAGCGACTCTCGCTCTCGATGGGCACCCCCGTCATCCAGATCGTCCGCACCGCATTCGCCCAGGGAGGGCGGGCCGTCGAGGTGAACGAGATGACTCTCGACTCCGCGTCCTACGTGCTGGAGTACGACTTCGACGCCTGACCTGCGGTGGGCGTACCGCACGCTGTCCTGGACGCTGATTCCTGAAGGCATCGCCCCCAGCCGTCCGATCAGACTGACGGGCCCCCAAACCCTCCCTGATGCAGATCGGCAACATGCCCGGCCTCGGTCTCGCCGCCGAGGGGGCGGGTGGGCAACCGCCGCCCCGCTGTGTGGTGAGAGGGGGGCGGAGACCCCGCCCCGGCGAAGCGCCCCGGAGCCCGCGCGCTACGCCGCCGACACCGTTGGGGTGATCGTCGTTTCCACCGGGCCGCGGGCGTCCGCCTCGCGTTGGCGTTCCGCGCTGTCGCTGATGCGGAGCAACAGGGCGACCATGATCCAGTTGGCCAGGAGGGACGAGCCGCCCTTGGCCAGGAAGGGGAGGGCCTTGCCCGTCAGGGGGATCAGGCCCGTGACGCCGCCCGCGACCACGAAGACCTGGAGGGCCAGCGCCGAGGCGAGGCCCACCGCCAGGAGCTTGCCGAAGGGGTCGCGGGCGGCGAGGGCCATCCGGAGCCCCCGCTGTACGAGGAGCGCGTACAGGATCAGGACCGCCATGACCCCGGCCAGGCCGAGTTCCTCGCCCACCGTGGTCAGGATGAAGTCGCTGCGGCCCGCGAACTTGATCAGCTCCGGGTTGCCCATGCCGAGCCCGGTCCCCGAGATGCCGCCCGTGCCGAAGCTGAACAGGGCCTGCGCCGACTGGTCCGAGGTGATGCCCGGGGGCGGGGTCGGCCAGTAGACGGAGAGCGGGTCGAGCCAGGCCGCCACACGTGCCTTGACGTGCGGTTCCGTCGAGCCCACCACGAACGCGCCCGCCGCCGCCATGAACAGGCCGCACACGATCCAGCTGGTGCGCTCGGTGGCCACGTAGAGCATCACCACGAAGACGCCGAAGAAGATCAGCGACGTACCCAGGTCGCGCTCGAAGACCAGCACCAGCATCGAGACGATCCACACCGTGACGATGGGGCCGAGCTGGCGCATCGGGGGCAGCCGCATGCCGAGGAACTTCCGGCCCGTCAGGGCCAGCGAGTCGCGGTGGATGACCAGGTAGCCGGCGAAGAAGATCGCAATCATGATCTTCACGAACTCGCCGGGCTGTAGCGAGAACCCGAAGAGGATGATCCACCGCTTGGCGCCGTACGTGTCCGCGGGTGAGAACGCCGGTGCGATCAGCAGAACCAGCGCGACGGCCATCGTGATGTAGATGAACCGCTGCAGCAGCCGGTGGTCGCGCAGCAGCGCCACCACCGCGATGCAGGCGGCGACGCCGACCACCGTCCACATCAGCTGGCCCGGGGCGTTCGCGTCCGAGCCGTACCGCTCGATGTAGCCCTGGTCGAGGCGGTGGATCAGCACCAGCCCCAGCCCGGTCAGCAGCATGGCGAGCGGGAAGACCAGCGGGTCCGCGTACGCCGCGAACCGGCGGATGCCCAGGTGTCCGACCAGCGAGAGCAGCGTCATGCTGATCGTGAAGCCGGTGAGGTTGGGCGGCAGCTCGTCGTTCATGGCGAGCCCCGCCGCGGCGTGGCCGAAGACGGCGATCACGAGGACCAGGACCAGGAGCATCGCCTCGGTGCGGCGGCGCGAGCCCGCCGTCGTCAGGGGTTTCAGTCCACGCACGGGATGCCGCCGCCGTCCGTGGGCGTGGATGTGGACGCGGGGGTGGGGGCGGGTGAGGGGGACGGTGACGGTGAGGAGGACGCGGCGCCCGGTGCGCTCGGGCTCGCAGGGGCCTTCGGCCCGATCTGCTCGGCAATGAGGCGCTTTATCTTCATATCATCTACGACGTTGATGTCCTCCCCATGGTTCCTTCCGAAGCGCTCGACGGGAAGCGTCGTGAAGTGGACCTTCCCGCCGGACAGGTTCTTCGCCTGCTTCACGAACGACAGCAGATCCCAGCCCTCGTCCGTCACCACGTCCTGTTTCGCGGCGTCGATCAGCCTCATCAGCTTCACCGGGTCGGTGAAGGTCCCGGCCGAATTCAGCTTCTTCGTCGCGCCAGCGAGGAAGGCCTGCTGCCGCTTGGTCCGGTCCAGGTCGCCCATGTCCAGGCCGTGCCGCTGGCGTACGAAGGCCAGCGACTGCTGTCCGTCGAGGGTCTGCGGGCCCGCCGGGAAGTCGGCGCCGGAGTACTTGTCCTTCACCGCCTTGTTCAGGCACACCGGTACACCGCCCAGGGCGTCGGCGAGGTGGTAGAAACCGGCCAGGTTCAGCTCGGCGAAGTGATCGATCGGGACCCCCAGGAAGTTCCGCACCGTCTCGATCTGCGCCTTGCGCCCCGCCTCCCGGCCCTCGCGCTCCAGCTGCCGGCTGTCGTTGACCCCCCGCGCGGCGAGCTGCTCCTGCCTCTTCTCCTTCGCCAGCCCGTACGCCTTCTTGATCTTGTCCTTGCCGTGGCCCGCTATCTCGACGAAGTCGTCGCGCGGTACCGAGAAGGCCTTCGCCTGGCTGCCGTCGCCGGGCACGTGGAGCAGGATCAGGGTGTTCGCGTTGTAGCCGCCGATGTCCGAACTGCCGGCGTGCAGCTTGTCGAGGACGTCGTCCGGCAGGTCCTGGCCGTTCTGGTCCTTTCGGCTGTCCAGGCCCATGAGCAGGACGTTCACATCGCCGGACGCCGACTTCTCGGCGCCTTCCAGGGCCTTGGAGCTGCCGATGCCGGCGGCCAGGTCCTGGTACAGGTACCAGGCGCCGCCGCCCGCCATGACCACCAGCGCGCAGCCGGTGATCAGCAGGGTGCGGCCGAGCCGCCGCTGGCGGGAGAGCCGGTGGCCTGGGACAGTCGTCTTCCTCCGGTGCGCGCTCATGCCTGTCGATGGTGGGGGAGGGGCGCTGAAGGAATCCTGAGTGCCAGTGTCCTGAGGAGATGGCCTATCGGCGCGGGATGCGCAGTACCAGCCGCGCGCCCCCGCCGGGCGCCGGCAGCGCCCGTACGTCGCCCCCGTGCGCCCGCGCGATCTCCCGGGCGATGGCCAGGCCCAGCCCCGTCCCGCCGCTGGCCCGCCCCCGGTCCGCGTCCAGGCGTACGAACCGCTCGAACACCCGGTCCCGGTCCGCCTCCGGGATCCCCGGACCGTCGTCCGCGACCTCCAGCACCGCCCAGCCCCGTCCTGCCGCCGTGTCCGCCGCCGCCCGCACCACGACCTCCGCGCGGGCGTAACGCAGGGCGTTGTCCACCAGATTGGCCAGCGCGCGCTCCAGCCGCGCCGGGTCTCCGGCGGCCGGTACGGGCGCCCGCGCGTCCAGCCGCAGCGCCACCCGGGGGCCGCCCCGGCGCGCCACGTCCTCCGCGGCGAGCAGCGCCAGGTCCACCGGCTCGCTCCGCGGCCCCGGTCCGCCGTCGAGGCGGGCCAGCAAGAGCAGGTCCGCCGCGATCCGCTGGAGCCGTTCGGTGTCGGCCAGCGCGGCGGCCACCGACTCCCGGTCGGGGCGGTCCATGGCCAGCGCCACCTCCAGCCGGGACCGGACGGCGGCCAGCGGATTGCGCAGCTCGTGCGAGGCGTCCGCGGTGAACTGCCGCTGCCGGGCGTCGGCGCGCTCCAGCCGGTCCAGGGTGTCGTTGACGGTCCGGGCCAGCTGCGCGATCTCGTCCGCCCCGCCCGGGTCCGGAACCCGCCGGTCCAGCTCGCTCGCGGTGACCGCGGCCAGTTCGCTGCGGATGGCGGTCACCGGGCGCAGCGCGTGCCCGGTCACCCACCAGGCCAGGGCCGCGGCGAAGCCGATCAACGGGGGCGCGCCCGCCAGCAGTCCGGCCGCGACCGCCCCGGTCGCGTCGTCCACGTCGCCGAGCACGGTCACGGCGTACACGGTGTAGGGGGCGTGCGCCCCCGGCGGACCGGCCGTCTCGACCGCGACCGCCACGCGCCGCTCCGCGCCGGGGCGCTCGGGAGCCAGTACGGCCGACCGGGAGTCGTCCCCCGACCCGTCCCCCGACCTGTCCCCCGATCCGTCCCCCGCGCCGCCGCGCGAGCCGCCACCCGGCCCCGGGCGCAGCTCGCCGAGGTCCGGGGTGTCCGCCGGATCCCCGCTGGTCGCCACCGTGCGCCCCTGGACGTCCCGTACGAGGACCAGGTCCACGCCGCGTTCGGGCGCGGGCAGCCGGCCGCCGGGCGGCAGGGTCCGGCTGTCGACCTGGGCGGCGACCTTGCGGGCGGCGAGCTCGGTGCGGCCGGTGGTGTTGTCCAGCAGGTTGGCCCGCAGCAGGGTGTACAGCCACAGCCCGCCGGTGGCCAGGACGGCGGCCATCGCGAGGGCGGCGGCCATCGCCGATCGTGCGCGGACCGTACTAGCCACCGTCGGGGGCCATCCGGTAGCCGGTCCCGTGGACGGTGAGGATCGAGCGGCGGCCGAACGGCGCGTCGATCTTCCTGCGCAGCGAGGAGACGTACACCTCGACGATGTTCGGGTCGATGCCGTGCGGGGTGTCCCAGACCTCGTCGAGGATGTCCTGCTTGGCGACGGCCCGTCCGGGCTGCTCCATCAGGCAGGCCAGTACGCCGAGTTCGCGGGCGGTGAGCTCGATGTCGCGGTCGCCGCGGCGGCAGCGGCGGCCCTGCGGGTCGAGGAGGAGGTCGCCGGCCTGGAGGGTGGTGCGGTCGGGGGCGCCGGCGCGGCGGGCCAGCGCCCGGATGCGGGCGGCGAGGACCACGAAGGAGAACGGCTTGGTGAGGTAGTCGTCGGCCCCGGAGTCCAGGCCCTCGGCCTCGTCGTACTCGCCGTCCCGGGCGGTGAGCATCAACACCGGGGTGGTGTCGCCGTGGGCGCGCATCCGGGTGCAGATCTCGTAGCCGCTCATGCCCGGGAGCATCAGGTCGAGGAGGACCACGTCGTACGGGCCGCCGGCGAGGGCGAGGTCCAGGCCGCGGTGGCCGTCGTGCGCGACTTCGACCAGGTGCCCGTCGGCGGACAGGCCGCGCCGCAGGGACTCGGCGAGGCCTTCTTCGTCTTCGACCACGAGGATGCGCACCGCCCAAGCCTCACATATCAGGCAATGCGCCCTGCCTTCGGCCTCGGTTCAGCCGCCCAGGCAGTCGGTGTGGCCGCCGCCGCTGTGGCAGTTCGGGGCCTGGCGGGTGGGGACAGGTACCGGTTCCCCGGGTCCCCCCGCCAGGACCACGAGGAGTCCGATGAGCAGGATGCAGGCTCCGCCGTGCAGGGTGCCGGCGATGCCGGCGCGCAGCCGGAAGAAGCCGAAGGACGCGGCGGCGGCGACCGAACTCAGGACGCCGACGAAGACCAGCGCGCCGGTCGGGACGGAGTCGGGGAAGGCCTCGGTCCCGCCCCACGCGCCGAAGGTGACGTAGACCCATCCGACGAACAGGGCCACGGCGAGGACAGCGAGCGTGAGGACGGCCAGGATGAGGTCGGCGGCCCAGTACACGGGCTCGCGGTCGCGTGTCGTCGCCATGCCGGCCAGTGTGCCGACGCGGCGGCGCCCCCGCCTGAGTACCCGTACCTACCCGCGCTACCCGGCCTGCCCGGCTTGTCCGGCGAGGGAGGAGCCGCGGCTCCGGCGCCGGGCGAGGGCGTCCCGGGAGGCCGCTGCGACGGCCCACGCGGGAAAGGCGAGGGAGAGCACCCCCACGGCCCCGGGCCCCAGCCAGACGAAGACGCCGGGCTGCACGGCCGTGCCGGCGGACGGCCCGAGGACGAATGCGGTCTGCGGTCCGTCCGGACGGGTGTCGAAAGCGGTGTCGACCTCGACCCGGGGGATGGTGAACGATCCGTCGCCGGCGGCGAAGGAGCCCTCGCACATCCAGTGCCGGTCCCCGTCAGAGTCCCGCTCCTCCGCGCACCGCGTGGCGACGAAGGCGCCCTCCACCCCGGCCACCTGCGCCACCAGCCGCGGCACGGAGCCCGACAGCATGTAGATCCCGGCCGCGAGGCCGACCGCGATCGGGATGCCGTGCCGCCACCGCACACCGGAGTTCGTCCTGGTCATGACGCGAAGAGTAGTGAGATCGAACGCCCGTACGCCCGGGATTTACGGGTTTCGGGGGTCGGTCCGCGCAACGCCCGTCGGCGGGAATTGGCACTCCGCTTGACCGAGTGCTAATCGCCGGAATAGTGTCGCATCTGGCACTCGCCCCTGGTGAGTGCCAACACAGCGACAGGCAGATCCGGCACCCGCGACGACGGATCGACCTGGTCGCCACCTCAGACAGTTAACCCCGGATCTCCGAAGGGGGAGGTCGGATCGTGACGACCACCAGCTCCAAGGTTGCCATCAAGCCGCTTGAGGACCGCATTGTGGTCCAGCCGCTCGACGCCGAGCAGACCACGGCCTCTGGCCTGGTCATCCCGGACACCGCGAAGGAGAAGCCCCAGGAGGGCGTCGTCCTTGCCGTGGGCCCGGGCCGCTTCGAGGACGGTCAGCGTCTCCCGCTGGACGTCACCGTCGGCGACGTCGTCCTGTACTCCAAGTACGGCGGCACCGAAGTGAAGTACAACGGCGAGGAATACCTCGTCCTCTCGGCCCGCGACGTGCTCGCGATCGTCGAGAAGTAAGTCACTTCTCCAGTTTTGCTTTGAGCTACGCCCCTGGTCACCCCTGCTGATGCCGGGCGGCGAGGGGCGTAGTTCGTTCTAGGCGGTCGCGGTGAGCGGCCGGGGATCGCAACGAGAGGGCTGAACCGCTCCCATGCCGAAGATTCTTAAGTTTGACGAGGACGCCCGTCGCGCCCTCGAGCGCGGCGTCAACAAGCTTGCCGACACGGTCAAGGTGACGATCGGTCCCAAGGGCCGCAACGTCGTCATCGACAAGAAGTTCGGCGCCCCCACCATCACCAACGACGGTGTCACCATCGCCCGCGAGGTCGAGCTGGACGACCCGTACGAGAACCTGGGCGCGCAGCTCGTGAAGGAGGTGGCGACCAAGACCAACGACATCGCGGGTGACGGCACCACCACCGCCACCGTGCTGGCCCAGGCGCTGGTCCGCGAGGGTCTGCGCAACGTCGCCGCGGGCGCGTCCCCGGCCGCCCTGAAGAAGGGCATCGACGCCGCGGTCAAGGCCGTCTCCGAGGAGCTCCTCGCGACCGCCCGCCCGATCGAGGACAAGTCCGACATCGCCGCCGTGGCCGCGCTCTCCGCGCAGGACCAGCAGGTCGGCGAGCTCATCGCCGAGGCGATGGACAAGGTCGGCAAGGACGGTGTCATCACCGTCGAGGAGTCCAACGCCTTCGGCCTGGAGCTGGAGTTCACCGAGGGCATGGCCTTCGACAAGGGCTACCTCTCCCCGTACATGGTCTCCGACCAGGAGCGTATGGAGGCCGTCCTCGACGACCCGTACATCCTGATCAACCAGGGCAAGATCTCCTCCATCCAGGACCTCCTGCCGCTGCTCGAGAAGGTCATCCAGGCCGGCGCCTCGAAGCCGCTGCTGATCATCGCCGAGGACGTCGAGGGCGAGGCGCTCTCCACCCTCGTCGTCAACAAGATCCGCGGCACCTTCAACGCGGTCGCCGTCAAGGCCCCGGGCTTCGGCGACCGTCGCAAGGCGATGCTGCAGGACATGGCCACCCTCACCGGTGCCACCGTCATCGCCGAGGAGGTCGGCCTCAAGCTCGACCAGGCCGGTCTGGACGTACTGGGCTCCGCCCGCCGCGTCACGATCTCCAAGGACGACACGACCATCGTCGACGGTGGCGGCAGCCACGAGGACGTCGTCGGCCGCGTCAACCAGATCAAGGCCGAGATCGAGTCCACCGACTCGGACTGGGACCGCGAGAAGCTGCAGGAGCGCCTGGCGAAGCTCGCCGGCGGCGTCTGCGTCATCAAGGTCGGCGCCGCCACCGAGGTGGAGCTCAAGGAGAAGAAGCACCGTCTCGAGGACGCCATCTCGGCGACCCGCGCCGCGGTCGAGGAGGGCATCGTCTCCGGCGGTGGCTCCGCGCTCGTCCACGCCGTCAAGGTCCTCGAGGGCAACCTCGGCCTGACCGGTGACGAGGCCACCGGTGTCGCGGTCGTGCGCCGCGCCGCCGTCGAGCCGCTGCGCTGGATCGCCGAGAACGCCGGCCTCGAGGGTTACGTCATCACCGCGAAGGTCGCCGAGCTCGACAAGGGCCAGGGCTTCAACGCCGCCACCGGCGAGT
Source organism: Streptomyces sp. NBC_01546 (assembly GCF_045208355.1). Lineage (NCBI taxonomy): Bacteria > Bacillati > Actinomycetota > Actinomycetes > Kitasatosporales > Streptomycetaceae > Streptomyces > Streptomyces sp. NBC_01546. Next base: position 3,501,277 of record NZ_CP109379.1, on the reverse strand, counting down.
ACGGCGACCTGGTCAAGGCCGGCGTCATCGACCCGGTGAAGGTCACCCGCTCCGCGCTGGAGAACGCCGCTTCCATCGCCTCCCTGCTGCTCACGACCGAGACCCTGGTCGTCGAGAAGCCGGCCGAGGAAGAGGGCGACGCGGGCCACGGCCACGGTCACGGCCACAGCCACTGATCGAGCACCGCGCTGAGAAGGCCCCGTTCCGCATCTGCGGAACGGGGCCTTCCCGTGTGTGAGGGCTTGTCCGTGAGGGCCCGTGGGCGAGGGCTCGTGTGCGGGGGCTACAGGGCGCCCAGTTGGCGCATCAGGCCCATGGCGTCCATGTGCCACCAGCCCTCCGCGATCATTCCGTCCTGACATCGGAAGGTCGTGGTGCCGGTCATGGTGCAGCGCTTGCCGGTCGGCGCGATGCCCATGAACTCGCCCTTGTGCGTGCCCGTCCAGGTCCACACCGTGGTGACGTAGTCGCCCTCGGCCAGCTGCGCCTTCGTGTCGAAGGTGAAGTCGAACGCGTTGCGCCACATCGTGACGTCCTGCCGGATGACGTCGCGGCCGGTGACGCTCTCCTCGTCCTTCATCGTGTCGTGGTCGATGTAGCCAGACGCGAAGATCTCGTCGATGACGCCGAGATTCCCCTTCATGGCGATCTCGTCGAACATCTTGTCCACCATGAGCTTGTTGAGGTGCTCGTCGCGGACCACGTCCAGGTTGGTGAAGCTGGGCATCCCGTCGCAGAGGGCCACCATCTCCTGGAACATCTTGTCCGTCTCCGGAAGATGAGAGTTCTTCATGGCGTCTTCGTACGAGGGGAATTCGACCAGTTCCACGTAGTGGTTCTCGTTCTCGCGGTCCTTGCCCATGATGCTGTGGGTGACCGTGCGCTTGCCCTGGCTCTGCGAGACGTACCGGTCCAGCAGCTGATTGAGGTCGTCCTGCCGACTGGTCTTGTAATCGATTATCTGTACGAATGTCATGGCGTCTCCCGGGCTGGAGGTTGGACACGTCCAGTTTAGGTAGATTTCGCCCATTCAGCTGGTTTACCGGCGAGTTACTGCGGCCCGTACTTGCGGCCCGTACGGGACGACACCCCGCCCAGCAGCCCGCGCGGCGTCAGCTTCACGACGCCCATCAGCGCCTTGTACCGCGGATCCGGGATCGACACCGTCTTGCCCCGCGCCAGGTCCGCCAGGGCCGCGGCCACCAGCTTGTCCGCGTCGAGCCACATCCAGCCGGGGATGTTGTCCGTGCCCATGCCGGCCCGCTCGTGGAACTCCGTCCGTACGAAGCCGGGGCACAGCGCCATCAGCCGTACCCCGGACCCCGCCAGGTCCCGCGCCGCGCCCTGGGTGAACTGCACGACCCAGGCCTTGCTCGCCCCGTAGGTGCCGCGCGGTACGAAAGCGGCCACCGAGGCCACGTTGATCACGCCGCCGCGCCCGCGCGAGCGCATCGACTCCGTGGCCGCCGAGGTCAGCCGCAGCACCGCCTCGATGTGCACCTTCAGCATGGTGAGCTCGTCGGCCATGGAGACCTCGAGGTAGCGGCCCTTGTTGCCGAAACCCGCGTTGTTGACCAGCAGGTCCACCGGGTGCGTGCGGTCGCCGAGGCGCCGCTCGACCGCCGCGATGCCCTCCTCGGTGGAGAGGTCGGCGGCCAGTACCTCGGCCTCGATGCCGTGCCGGTCGTGCAGCTCGGTGGCCTGCTCGCCGAGCCGCTTGGTGTCACGCGCCACCAGCACCAGGTTGTGGCCCTGGGCGGCGAGCCGCCGGGCGAAGGCGGCGCCGATGCCCGCCGTGGATCCCGTAATCAACGCAATCGTCATAGGCGCAACCTAGCCGCCCGGGCTGACCGCGTTACTTCGGCCCGGCCCCGGCCCCGTACTTCTCCACGTACTGGCGCACCCGCTCATGGGCCTCGGGCTCCATCGCCGTGCCCGCCGCCAGGGTGCGCGGCAGCAGGGCGCGCTCGGTGGTGAAGGCGCGGAACCACAGCTGCACCGTCACGTCGTGGTCCGGACGGTGGATGATCTCGATGGTGTCGCCCGGGGAGACCGAGCCCTCCTCGATCACCCGCAGGTACGCGCCCGGCCGTGCCTCCTGGGTGAACCGCTTGACCCAGGCGCTCTCGCCGACGGCCCCCTGGAAGGTCCGGCACGGAATGCGGGCCGAGGCCACTTCGAGGACCAGGTCCGCGCCGACCCGCCAGCGGTCGCCCAGGCGCGCGGTGTTCAGGTCGATGCCGGAGGTGGTGAAGTTCTCGCCGAACATCCCGCCGGGCAGCTCTCGGCCGAGCTCGGTCTCCCACCGGTCCAGGTCCTCGCGCGCGTACGCGTAGACGGCCTGGTGGTCACCGCCGTGGTGGCGGCGGTCGCAGACCGCGTCGCCCTCGAGGCCGCTGCCCAGGCCGGTGGCCTTGAGGCCGGGGGCGAAGACGCGGACCGGTCCGGGGACCGGGCGCTTGCCGTGGCCGGTCACCCCGCCTTCCGCGTCGGTGTAGTCGACTGCCGTGGCGCGGCCGAGGTTCACGGAGATCAGATGCATGGGGCCCATGGAAACAAACTAGCGGAGCGACCCCAAAGCGTCACGGGGGTATTCGCGCGACAGTCAAAGCGGGGCTTATGCTCGAGGAGTGATCGAGGCACGTCATCTCCGGGTTCTGCGCGCTGTCGCCGGGACCGGGTCCTTTTCCGCCGCCGCCCGCGAGCTCGGCTGCACCCAGCCCGCCGTCTCCCAGCAGATGAAGGCGCTGGAGCAGTCGGCCGGCACCCCGCTGCTCATCCGCACCGGCCGCGAGATGCGGCTGACCCAGGCGGGCGAGGCCCTGGTCCGGCACGCCGCGGGGATCCTGGCCGGGCTGACCGCCGCCGAGGAGGAGGTCGCGGCCATCGCCGGGCTGCGTGCGGGCCGGGTCCGGCTGGTGTCCTTCCCCAGCGGCAGCTCCACCCTGGTGCCGACCGCGCTCGCGGCGATGCGCGCCGAGCACCCGGGGACCCGCATCTCCCTGGTCGAGGCAGAACCGCCGCGCTCGGTGGAGATGCTGCGCGAGGGGGAGTGCGACCTGGCGCTGGCCTTCCGCTACGGCGGTGCGGCCGGATCCGCCGCGGAGTGGGAGGACTTGGTGGTGCGCCCGCTGCTGACCGACCGGCTCGTCGGGCTGGTCCCCGAAGGCCACCGGCTGGCCGGGGCCGAGCGCGTGGGCATGGCGGAGCTGGCCGACGAGCCGTGGATCGCGGGCTGTCCGCGCTGCCGCCGCCATCTGGTGGAGGTGTGCGAGGGCGTGGGCTTCACCCCGCGGATCGACTTCGCGACCGACGACTACCCGGCGGTCGTCGGCCTGGTGGGGGCGGGGCTGGGCGTCGCGGTCCTGCCGCAGCTCGCGGTGGAGTCCGTACGCGCCAAGGGCGTCAGCACGGTGGCCGTGGATCCGGCCGTCGAGCGCGAGGTCGTGGCGCTGACCCTGCCCGACCTGGCCCGGGTGCCGGCCGTGGCCGCGACCCTGGCCCAGCTGGAGCGGGCCGCCACGCGCTGACCGTACGTTTCCTGGCGGGACGTACGGCCGAACGCGTGACGTTTCGCTCCGGACTGCGACACGCCCGGGCGGTGGCGGCGGGTCGGAGAACTCCCAGATATCGCAGGAACGTTCCTTCGGACGTTTGTGCTCCGGATCAGTGTGGCGTGATCGGTCCGATCGCACTGGACGCGGGGATCAGACGGTGGCGGGCGCGACCCATCAGTTCCTCGCGCTCGTCCTCCGTCAGACCTCCCCACACTCCGTAGGGCTCGCGGACGGCGAGCGCGTGCGCGGCACATTCCGCGCGGACCGGGCATCGCATGCAGACCTCTTTAGCCGAGGCCTCGCGCGCACTCCTGGCCGCGCCCCGCTCGCCTTCCGGGTGGAAGAAGAGGGAGCTGTCGACCCCGCGGCAGGCAGCGAGCAGCTGCCAGTCCCAGAGGTCGGCGTTCGGTCCGGGGAGCCGGGAGAAATCTGCCATTGGTAGTCCTCTTGGTGCCGGTACTGAGGCGGATACGGTCCATGTCTCCAAGGGTCTCCACACCTACTGTCGTAGTAGATGTAAATATGACTCATTGGGAATCTAGCCTCAGACACGTGCCAAACGGAAGGAAAGCCGCCAAATAGGGCATAGCTCCAGATGGAGGACAGTTGGCTTGTGGCGCCCGTGTCGTGTTCGCTTCCTCACGTAGAGTGCCGAAGGTGTCCGTCCGACCCGTAACTCTTTCGAGTGACCATCGTTGTGAGTGCGAAGGCGGTTGAACCAAGAAGTTCTCGGACAGGTGTCCGGGAGCATCGACCGCTCAGGTGACGATACGTACCAGCCTGGAGGCTCAAGGTGACGCGCATCAGCAGCTGCGGAGGGCGGTCATGACATCCGTCCTCGTCTGCGACGACTCCCCGCTTGCCCGAGAGGCGCTCCGTCGCGCGGTTGCCACCGTGCCCGGCGTCGAGCGTGTGACGACGGCTGCCAACGGCGAGGAAGTCCTCCGCCGCTGGGGTGCCGACCGCTCCGACCTGATTCTGATGGATGTACGGATGCCCGGGCTCGGCGGTGTGGAGACGGTTCGCCGGCTGCTCTCGGCCGACCCCGGCGCCCGCATCATCATGCTGACGGTCGCCGAGGACCTGGACGGCGTGGCCCTCGCGGTCGCCGCCGGCGCCCGGGGCTACCTGCACAAGGACGCCTCGCGCGCCGAACTGCGGGCCACGGTCACCCAGGCCCTCGCCGACCCGACCTGGCGACTGGCCCCGCGCCGGCTCCGCTCGGCCGAGATGGGCGCCGCGCCCACGCTCACCGCGCGCGAGATCCAGGTGCTGGAGGGCATGAGCCACGGCCGGTCCAACGCGGAGATCGGGCGCGAGCTCTTCCTCTCCGAGGACACGGTCAAGACGCACGCCCGCAGGCTGTTCAAGAAGCTCGGTGCCTCGGACCGGGCGCACGCCGTGGCGCTCGGCTTCCGCTGGGGCCTGGTCCGCTGACCCACGGGTCACGGCCCGGTCCGACGACCGTGAGCCCCGTCGTACCCGGTGCGCACCCGGGGATTGGCGGGGCACAATCCGGGGGACGTGTCGCTTCGTGCGCGATGCCGCATCCTTGAGGGTGTGCCGCATTCTTGGAAATGTGGGGTCCCCGTCCTTGGGGATCATTCGGCCGAGCGGGAGGGGAGGGTGCAGACCATGAGTTCCGGGGCACCCGCTCATAACGCTTCGATGCACGAAACCGGCCGTGGTGCCACGGAACCTCCGGCGTCAAGGCACCATGGATTGATGCGCGACGACGAGGCCCTGGGGTCACCCGCGGCCACAGGCCCGACCGGCGCCGCCAAAGGCGGCAGTGCCGGGGGCGTCAGCGCGCTCGTACGCAGGGCGGTGGAGGGCGACGAGCAGGCCACGCACGACTTGCTCGCCTTCGTTCACCCGCTCGCGATCCGCTACTGCCGCACCCGGCTCTCGCGGCTCCCGGGTGATGCTCGCCACTTCGTGGAGGACCTGGCGCAGGAAGTCTGCGTCGCCGTCCTGATGGCCCTGCCGCGCTACCGGGACACCGGGCGGCCCTTCGAGGCCTTCGTCTTCGCCATCGCCGCGCACAAGGTCGCCGACCTGCAGCGGGCCGCCATGAGGCACCCGGGCAGCACGGCCGTCCCGTCCGACGAGATGCCGGAACGGCCCGACGACTCGCTTGGTCCTGAGGAGCGGGCGCTGCTGAGCAGCGACGCGGCCTGGGCCAAGAAACTCCTGGCCAATCTGCCGGAGAACCAGCGCGAGCTCCTCGTCCTGCGGGTGGCCGTCGGGCTGACCGCGGAGGAGACCGGGCAGATGCTCGGGATGTCCCCCGGGGCGGTGCGGGTGGCCCAGCACCGTGCCCTCAGCAGGCTGCGCGCGCTGGCCGAGCAGTAGGAACGGCCGGACGGCTCGTCGTAGGAAGCGACGAAACTTTCGATAGGCCTTGCTCGTGGAATGAGACGCTTCGGGATCCCGTTAGCATGGACATCCGCGCTGAGCAAGACCATTTGGGAAGGTGTCATGACTGCCGACGGAGTGCCCGACAAATTCGCCACGCTCGGACTGACCTACGACGACGTGCTGCTGCTGCCGGGCGCGTCGGACATGTCGCCTGATGCGATCGACACCTCTTCCCTCATCTCGCGCAACGTCCGGGTGAACGTTCCGCTGCTGTCCGCCGCCATGGACAAGGTCACCGAGGCCCGCATGGCCATCGCGATGGCCCGCCAGGGCGGCGTCGGCGTACTGCACCGCAACCTCTCCATCGCCGACCAGGCCAACCAGGTCGACCTGGTCAAGCGCTCCGAGTCCGGCATGGTCACCGACCCGATCACCGTGCACCCGGACGCGACGCTGCGCGAGGCCGACGAGCTGTGCGCGAAGTTCCGCATCTCCGGCGTCCCGGTCACCGACCCGGCGGGCAAGCTGCTCGGCATCGTCACCAACCGCGACATGGCCTTCGAGTCGGACCGCACCCGCCAGGTGCGCGAGGTCATGACCCCGATGCCGCTGGTCACGGGCAAGGTCGGCATCTCCGGCGTCGACGCCATGGAGCTGCTGCGCCGCCACAAGATCGAGAAGCTTCCGCTGGTCGACGACGCGGGCATCCTCAAGGGCCTCATCACGGTCAAGGACTTCGTCAAGGCCGAGAAGTACCCGAACGCCGCCAAGGACAAGGGCGGCCGGCTGCTCGTCGGCGCGGCCGTCGGCGTCGCCGGTGACGCGTACGACCGCGCCCAGGCGCTGATCGAGGCGGGCGCCGACTTCATCGTCGTCGACACCGCCCACGGCCACTCCCGCCTGGTCGGCGACATGGTCGCCAAGATCAAGTCGAACTCCTCCGTCGACGTCATCGGCGGCAACGTCGCCACCCGCGACGGCGCCCAGGCGCTGATCGACGCCGGCTGCGACGGCATCAAGGTCGGCGTCGGCCCCGGCTCCATCTGCACCACCCGCGTCGTCGCCGGCATCGGCGTCCCGCAGGTCACCGCGATCTACGAGGCCTCGCTGGCCGCCAAGGCCGCGGGCGTCCCGGTCATCGGCGACGGCGGCCTGCAGTACTCCGGCGACATCGCGAAGGCCCTGGTCGCGGGCGCCGACACGGTGATGCTCGGCTCGCTGCTCGCGGGCTGCGAGGAGTCCCCGGGCGAGCTGCTCTTCATCAACGGCAAGCAGTTCAAGTCGTACCGCGGCATGGGCTCGCTCGGCGCGATGCAGTCCCGCGGCGACCAGCGCTCCTTCTCCAAGGACCGCTACTTCCAGGAGGGCGTGGGCGGCGACGACAAGCTCATCCCCGAGGGCATCGAGGGCCAGGTGCCCTACCGCGGCCCGCTCTCCGCGGTCGTGCACCAGCTCGTCGGCGGCCTGCGCCAGTCGATGTTCTACGTCGGCGGCCGCACCGTCCCCGAGCTGCAGGACCGGGGCCGCTTCGTCCGGATCACCTCGGCGGGCCTCAAGGAGAGCCACCCGCACGACATCCAGATGACGGTGGAAGCACCGAACTACAGCCGCAAGGGCTGAACAGAATGACCGCGTGAGGGGCGGGCCCGTCCGGGTCCGCCCCTTCGCCGTGCCCGCCCCTCGTGAAATGCCGCAGTCGTCCGTACAGCGGTCACCGGAACGCGGGCCCCCGGGGTTCGGGGATACTGGACGGGCAGACCCAGAGGAAAGGCCACCACACGTGACTGAGATCGAGATCGGGCGCGGCAAGCGCGGCCGCAGGGCGTACGCGTTCGACGACATCGCCATCGTCCCGAGCCGGCGTACCCGGGACCCGAAGGAGGTCTCGATCGCCTGGCAGATCGACGCGTACCGCTTCGAGCTCCCCTTCCTGGCCGCCCCCATGGACTCGGTCGTCTCCCCGCAGACCGCGATCCGCATCGGCGAGCTCGGCGGCCTCGGCGTGCTGAACCTCGAAGGCCTGTGGACCCGGTACGAGGACCCGCAGCCGCTGCTCGACGAGATCACGGAGCTGGACGAGCAGTCCGCCACCCGCCGTCTCCAGGAGATCTACTCCGCCCCGATCCAGGCGGACCTGATCCGGCAGCGGATCAAGGAGGTGCGCGACTCCGGCGTCGTTACCGCCGCCGCACTGTCCCCGCAGCGCACCGCCGAGTTCTCCAAGGCCGTCGTGGACGCGGGCGTGGACATCTTCGTGATCCGCGGCACCACCGTGTCGGCGGAGCACGTCTCCGGCGCCGCCGAGCCGCTGAACCTCAAGCAGTTCATCTACGAGCTCGACGTCCCGGTCATCGTGGGCGGCTGCGCCACCTACACGGCGGCCCTGCACCTGATGCGCACCGGCGCCGCGGGCGTCCTGGTCGGCTTCGGCGGCGGCGCCGCGCACACCACGCGCAACGTGCTCGGCATCCAGGTCCCGATGGCGACCGCCGTCGCGGACGTGGCCGCGGCCCGCCGCGACTACATGGACGAGTCCGGCGGCCGCTACGTGCACGTCATCGCCGACGGCGGCGTGGGCTGGTCGGGCGACATCCCGAAGGCCGTCGCCTGCGGCGCCGACGCCGTGATGATGGGCTCCCCGCTGGCCCGCGCCACCGACGCGCCCGGCAAGGGCAACCACTGGGGCATGGAGGCCGTCCACGAGGACGTGCCGCGCGGCAAGAAGGTGGACCTGGGCACGGTCGGCACCACCGAGGAGATCCTCACCGGTCCGTCGCACACCCCGGACGGCTCGATGAACATCTTCGGCGCGCTGCGCCGCTCGATGGCCACCACCGGCTACAGCGAGCTCAAGGAGTTCCAGCGGGTCGAGGTCACGGTCGCGGACTCGCAGCACAGCCGCTGACGGTTCCCGTGGCAACGCCGGAGGGCCGGCACCCCGAGTGGGGTGCCGGCCCTCCGGCGTACGTGGTGGCGCCGGGTCAGTCGCTGACCTTCTTGGCCGAGCCGAAGGCGACGAAGCCGCCGATCGCGAGGAAGAGGAAGGACATCGCGTCCATGCTCTCCTTCCAGAGGTCGTTCAGGCCGCCGATGCCCGCCTCGCTGATGACCTCGCCCACGCCGACGCTGCCGTAGTCGGCCAGCACGAGCGCGATGAAGAAGAGCTGGCCGAGGTAGACGGCGCCGAGCGAGAGGACGGCGGCGACGACGGGCAGGACCGGGTTGCGGCCGCCGACCTTGCCGGCGGCGAGGCCGACGAGGAGGCCGACACCGGCCGCGGCGTAGCCGACCTCGCGGTCGATGGCGTTCATGATGCCGCCGTAGGCGCCGGCCGCGACCAGGGCCGCGACGACGGCGGCGACGATGCCGAGACCGAGGTTGCCGGTGCGGGCCGGGGCCGGGGCGGCCGGGGCCTCGGTGACGGAGTCGGGCGCCGGCGGCTGGAAGTTCTGGCTCATTGGGAAATCCCCCCCAGGGATTCGGGCATGCGAACGCCCGGAGGGCGTAAGTGCGAGATAAGTGACGCCGCAGGCTAGCAGGCGGGAACCACATCCGTGAGGGGGAATTTCCGGGCTCAGAGCCGGTGGGCCGCGCCCGCCGGGCTGGCGCCGCGGGTGTCCAGGAGCAACTGGGCCTTCACCGCGAGGCCTTGCAGGTCGTAGGTGCGGTGGTGCTGGAGCAGGATCGTCAGGTCCGCGTTGGCGGCGGCCTCGTACAGGGAATCGGCCCGGGGGACCGGCTGGTCCCTGACCCGCCAGCCCGTGATGAACGGGTCGTGGTAGCTGACGAGCGCCCCCAGGTCGAGGAGGCGGCTGGCGATCTCGCGCGCCGGAGAGCCCTCCTGGTCGGCGAGGTCGGGCTTGTAGGTGACGCCGAGGAGGAGGACGCGGGCGCCGCGGGCGGATTTGCCGTGCTCGTTCAGCAGGGTGGCGGACCGCTGGATGACGTACTGCGGCATCCGGTTGTTGATCTCCTGGGCCAGGCCGATCATGCGCAGGGGGTGGCCGGGGGTGCGGGTGGTGTGGGGGAGGTAGTTCGGGTCCAGGGGGACCCCGTGGCCGCCGACCCCCGGGCCGGGGCGGAACGCCTGGAAACCGTACGGCTTGGTCTCGGCGCAGCGGATGACGTCCCACAGGTCGACGCCGAGGTCGTGGCAGAGCACCGCCATCTCGTTCATCAGGGCGATGTTGACGTGCCGGTAGTTGGTCTCCAGGAGCTGTACGGTCTCGGCCTCGCGCAGGCCGCGGGCCCGGACCACCTTCTCGGTGAGGCGGGCGTAGAAGGCGTGCGCGCTCTCCGTGCAGGCGGGGGTGAGGCCGCCGATCACCTTGGGGGTGTTGGCGATGCCGTGCGTGCGGTTGCCCGGGTCGTGGCGGCTGGGGGAGTAGGCCAGGTGGAAGTCCCGGCCGGCCCGGAGCCCGGAGCCCGCTTCGAGGATCGGGCGCAGGTACTCCTCGGTGACGCCCGGGTGGACGGCGGATTCGAGGATCACGGTGGTGTGCGGGCGCAGCCGGGCGGCGAGCGCCTGGCCCGCCTCGCCGACGGCGGACAGGTCCAGTGCGCGGTCGGCGCCGAGCTGGGTGGGGGCGCAGATGACGGCGGTACGGACCCGGCCGAGCTCGGCGGGGTTGGTGGTGACCCGGAAGCCGGCCGCCGACATGCGGCGGATCTCGGCGGCGGTGAGGGTGGAGTCCGTGACCGGACCGCTGTCGTAGCCGACCGTCTCGATCCGGGCGGCGACGGCCGCCTGGGCGAGGGGGAGGCCGAGATGGCCGAGTCCGATGACGGCGAGGTCTGCGGGCATGGGGGTGCCGTCCCTTCCCTGACATGAGGGGGATGCGCGCGCAAGTCCTGTGGACGGGGGAAGCCCGGAGGGAGCTGGCGCAATGTCAGACTAGGCGTATATATGACAGATATGTCGCATTCTGGGGTGGTGGTCGCCGTTGTGTTGTCCACAGGCGGTGGCTGATGTGGGTGCGGGCGGTCAGAATCATGAAACGGGGATGTGAGCGGGATCACCCGCGCGACGCGGGGAGCACCCGCACCAACGGGAGGCAGCCGTGAGGACAGCGACACTGGGACCGGCGCAGCGCGCCGAGGCCCTCGCCCGGATGGCCGAGCGGGAGCTGGACGTACTGGTCGTGGGCGCGGGCGTGGTCGGCGCCGGCACCGCGCTCGACGCGGCGACCAGAGGCCTGTCGACCGGCCTGGTGGAGGCGCGGGACTGGGCGTCGGGCACCTCCAGCAGGTCGAGCAAGCTCATCCACGGCGGCCTGCGGTATCTGGAGATGCTCGACTTCGCCCTCGTGCGGGAGGCGCTGAAGGAGCGCGGCCTGCTGCTGGAGCGCCTCGCACCGCACCTGGTGAAGCCGGTGCCGTTCCTGTACCCCTTGCAGCACAAGGGCTGGGAGCGGTGGTACGCGGGCTCGGGCGTGGCGCTCTACGACGCGATGTCGATCTCCAGCGGGCACGGCCGGGGGCTGCCGGTGCACCGGCACCTCTCGCGCAAGCGCGCGCTGCGGGTGGCCCCGGCGCTGCGCAAGGACGCGCTGGTGGGCGCCCTGCAGTACTACGACGCCCAGATGGACGACGCGCGGTACGTGGCGACCCTGGTCCGGACGGCCGCGGCGTACGGGGCGCAATGCGCCAACCGGGCGAGAGTGATCGGCTTCCTCCGTGAGGGCGAACGGGTGGTCGGCGCGCGGGTGCGGGACGTGGAGGGCGGCGGGGAGTACGAGATCCGCGCGAAGCAGGTCGTGAACGCGACCGGAGTGTGGACGGACGACACCCAGGCGCTGATCGGGGAGCGCGGGCAGTTCCACGTACGGGCGTCGAAGGGCATCCATCTGGTCGTACCGAAGGACCGGATCCATTCGAGCACCGGGCTGATCCTGCGGACCGAGAAGTCGGTGCTGTTCGTCATCCCGTGGGGGCGGCACTGGATCGTGGGGACCACGGACACCGACTGGGACCTGGACAAGGCGCATCCGGCGGCGTCGAGTGCGGACATCGACTACCTGCTCGAGCACGTGAACTCGGTGCTGGCGGTGCCGCTGACGCGGGACGACGTCCAGGGCGTGTACGCGGGCCTGCGGCCCCTGCTGGCCGGGGAGTCGGACGCGACTAGCAAGCTGTCGCGCGAGCACACGGTGGCGCACCCGGTGCCGGGGCTGGTGGTGGTGGCGGGCGGCAAGTACACGACGTACCGGGTCATGGCCAAGGACGCGGTCGACGAGGCGGTGCACGGGCTGGACCAGCGGGTGGCGGAGTGCGTCACGGAGGACGTGCCGCTGGTGGGCGCGGAGGGGTACCGGGCGCTGTGGAACGCGCGGGCGAGGATGGCCGCCCGGACGGGTCTTCACGTGGTGCGGGTGGAGCACCTGTTGAACCGGTTCGGGTCGCTGACGGAGGAGCTGCTGGACATGATCGCCGCCGATCCGGGGCTGGGTGAGCCGGTCACCGGGGCGGAGGACTACCTGCGGGCCGAGATCGTGTACGCCGCCTCGCACGAGGGGGCGCGGCACCTGGACGACGTGCTGACGCGGCGGACGCGGATCTCGATCGAGACCTTCGACCGGGGGACGCGGTCGGCGCGGGAGTGTGCGGAGTTGATGGCGCCGGTGCTGGGGTGGGACAAGCAGCAGATCGAGAAAGAAGTGGAGCACTACGAGAAGCGGGTACAGGCGGAGCGGGAATCGCAGCGCCAGCCTGACGACCAGACGGCGGACGCGGCGCGGCTGGGGGCGCCCGACATCGTTCCGTTGTAACTCCGGGATGCGGAAGGGGGAACCGCGGACCCGGGGCGCCCGTCCGTTGCGGAGTGAGGGACAATGAAGGTTCTGCCGGGGTGGGTTACGCGGACCCCGGCCGCCGGGTCGCTCGGCCGCCGAGTTGGCCGGCCGTCGGGGCAGGCGGAGCAGCGGCACGATCGCAGAGGGGACGCATGTCGAAGCCGGAGCACACCGAGTCACCTGCCGGGGCGCCTACGGCTGAGCCGGAAGATGCGAAGCCCGCTGTCGTGGAGCCGGAATCGGAGCCCGAGCCGGCCAACGCCGAGGCCGTGCCTGCGGCGAAGCCGGAGCCTGTCGCGAAGGCGGAGCCTGCGCCTGCGGTGACGGCCGAGCCCGAGGACGCGAAGCCGGAGCCTGCGGCCGCGAAGCCGGGGTTGACCAAGGCCAAGCCCGCCGCCGCGAAGCCGGTCAAGGCCAAGGCCGAGCCTGCGCCTGCGGCCGCGTCCCAGGACGCGAAGCCCGCCGCCGAGAAGGACAAGGGGCGGCTGCTGGCCGGGCGGTACCGGCTGGGGGCCGTGCTCGGCAAGGGCGGGATGGGTACCGTCTGGCGGGCCGAGGACGAGACCCTGGGCCGGACGGTCGCCGTCAAGGAACTCCGGTTCGGCAGCGGCGTGGACGAGGACGAGAAGCGGCGCCTCATCACCCGTACCCTCCGCGAGGCCAAGGCCATCGCCCGGATCCGCAGCGGCGGAGCGGTCACCGTCTACGACGTCGTCGACGAGGATGCCCGGCCGTGGATCGTCATGGAGCTCATCGAGGGCCCCTCGCTCGCCGAGTTCATACGGGAGAACGGCGCCCTCACCCCGCGCCGCGCCGCCGAGGTCGGCCTTGCCGTGCTCGATGTGCTGCGCGCCGCGCACGGGCAGGGCATCCTGCACCGGGACGTCAAGCCGTCCAACGTGCTCATCGCCGCCAGCGGCCGCGTCGTCCTCACCGACTTCGGCATCGCGCAGGTCGAGGGCGACCCCTCCGTCACCTCCACCGGCATGCTCGTCGGCGCCCCGTCCTACATCTCTCCCGAGCGTGCCCGCGGCTACAAGCCCGGCCCGCCCGCCGACATGTGGTCGCTCGGCGGCCTGCTGTACGCCGCCGTCGAGGGCGTGCCCCCGTACGACAAGGGCTCCGCCCTCGCCACCCTCACCGCGGTGATGACCGAGCCGGTGGACCCGCCCAAGAACGCCGGCCCGCTGACCGACGTCATCTACGGTCTGCTCGCCAAGGACCCGGCCCACCGCCTGGACGACGTCCGGGCGCGGGCGATGCTCAACGCCGTCATCAACGCGCCCGAGCCCGAGCCGGTCCCGGTGGCGGCCCCGCCCGCCGAGGAGACCCGGCAGATATCGCTCGCGGACGCCAAGGCGGCCGCCGAGAAGGCCGCCGCGGAGAAGGCGGCCGAGAAGGCGGCGAAGAAGGAACGCGAGCGCCGGGACCGGGAGCAGCGCGAACGCGCCCGCGCCGCACTGAAGTCGGCCCGCAAGGCGGCGGCGGTCGCGTCGGCCACGACGGCCGCCACGGCCGCGGAGTCGCCGGCGGACAAGCCCGAGTCCGCGCCCAAGCCCAGCACCAGGACCGCCCCGGTGATGGCCCCGCTCACCGACGTCATGCCGCGCCGCACCATCGCGCTCGCGATAGCCGCCGTGGTGGTCGTGCTCGCGGCGGTCGGCTCGCTCATCGCCTACGCCATCAGCGGCGACGACAACGACGGCCGCAAGAACGAGGGCAAGGGCGGCAGCACCAACCCGTCCGCGTCCGCGGGCCCGTCGTCGGGCGGCGCCGCGCAGAGCCCCCAGCCCTCGGCCAAGTCCGGTGAGCCGGGCGCCGGGACGGGGGGCGGCAACGCCACCCCCGGCGGCCAGGGGCAGCAGAGCCCGGGCGCCGACCAGGGGCAGGGCCAGGGCCAGGGACAAGGCCAGGGCGCACAGCCCGGGGGTGCCGGCAGTGGACTCCCGGCGGGATACGCCCTGGTGACGGACCCTGGATTCCACTTCACGATGGCGATGCCCGAGGGCTTCCACCTGACGGGCATAGCGGGCAGGAAATCGGGCGGGATATACAGCCGTGACGGCGGCTTCCCCCGGATCCAGGTCGACTACAACGACACCCCGGGCGACGACGCGCGCAAGGCCTGGATCGAATCGAATCCCGGTACGGCGGCCAGCAGCACGAACTACAAGCTGCTCAGGATCGACCTGGCGAGCTACCGGAACTACCCCACCGTCGCCGACTGGGAGTTCGAGCGCGACCAGAACGGCATCCGGGTCCGCGTCCTCAACCGCGGCTTCAAGATGGACGCGACGCACGGCTACGCCATCATGATCAGCTGCCCGGCCGACCAATGGGACGGCCCCGAGTGCACGCAGATGCGCACCACCGCCTTCGAGACCTTCCAGCCGCTCGGCTGACCTCGGGACGCGGGCGGCCCCGGAGACGTATCGTGTCAGCGGGGCCACGGGGGTGCCCCCAGCACTCGGGGGAGGCGATGTGGAGGACTACGCGGGCCGGATCCTGGCCCACCGCTACCGTCTGCCGCTGCCGCCGACGGACGAGTACGAGCTGGTGGAGACCCGGGCCTTCGACACCCGCAGCGGGCAGGAAGTCCTGGTCCGGCAGGTGCCGTTGCCGGAGGTCGTGGACGCCGAACTGCTGGACGGGCACCGCGCCGTCCCGGTGGCCGGGGGCCGCGCCCCGGGCGATCTGCCGGCCGTGCGGCGCGCGATCGAGGCGGCGCAGGCCGCCGCGGCCATTCCCGATCACCCGCGGCTGGACCAGGTCTTCGACGTGTTCGCCGAGGGCGGGTCGCTGTGGATAGTGAGCGAACTGGTCCCGGCCAGGCCCCTGGCGGCGCTGATCGCCGACGAGCCGCTGAGCCCCTACCGGGCGGCGGAGGTGGCCTCGGACGTGCTGACCGCGCTGCGGGTGCTGCACGCGCACGGCTGGACCCACCGCAACATCACCGTACGGACGGTACTGGTCTGCGATGACGGGCGGGTCGTGCTGACCGGCCTGGCTGCCGGCGCGGCCGAGGAGGCCCTGTGCGGGTACGACCCCGTCCCGGGCGGCCCCGAGGCCTCGGGCGGCGACGAGGGCTGGGCCGCGGCTCCCGCCCCGCGCCCGGAGCCCGCGTCGCCGGACCCCGGGCCCCGGCCCGATCCCGGGTACGCGCCGCTGGTGGCTCCCGGGTACGACACGGGGCCGCGGTACACCGACCACATCACCCCAGGGCGCCCCGAGGACCAGCCGGAGCTCAAGGCCGCCGCGCGGGCCGGGGCCATCGCCGCGTACCGGGCCGGGACGCGGGCGGCCGCCGCCAAGGTCGGCGAGCAGCGCCGGGCCGATCCCATCGTCGTGCCGGAGCCGAGGCCGCAGGGGTCGGCCCTCCCGCAGGGGTACTCGTACCCGTACGGCGGCCCCGAGACCGCCGCCACCGCGCCCTGGCACGGCGCGACCCCCCGCCGCCCGGCCCTCGCGCCTCCCGAGCGGGAGCCCGACGGGGAGCCCGAGCCGGAGCCCGACCGGGAGCCCGATCCGCAGACACCGCAGACACCGCAAACAGCACAGGCACCTCAGGTGACACAGGCGCCGCAGTCGCCCGTACTGCCCGCCCAGCTCGCGCTGCCCCAGGGCTACCGCCAGGCCGACGCCCCGGAACAGGCGCCGGCCCCGTCGACCCGATCAGCCTCGCAAACCGGCACGGGCCCCGGCACCGGCTGGGCAGGCCCGCGCAGTGGCCTGGACGCCGAGCGGGCGCGCCTGACGCGGATGACGGTCGTCGGAGCCGTCACCGAGCGCTGGGCCCCCGAGCAGGCTCGCCCCGTGACCGGGCCCTGGCAGATCGCGGCCCCCGTCGGCCCCGCCACCGACCTCTGGGCGCTCGGCGCGCTGCTGTACCGGTCCGTCCAGGGGCACGCCCCGTACCCCGAGGAGAGCGTCGCAGAACTCGTCGAGATGGTCTGCGCCGAGCCTCCGGCCTTCGCCGAGGAGTGCGGCGCGCTCCGCCCGGTCGTGGAATCGCTGCTGCGTCAGGACCCGACCGAGCGCCCGGACTTCGAGGAGCTCCGGGGCTGGCTGCGCTCGCTCGTACGGTCCGCCCCCGAGCCCGACGCGGGCTTCGCCATGCTCCCGATGCCCGATCCCGATCCCGCGCGGCTGCCCGTCGTACGCCGCCGCGGCGACCTCCACGGGCGGCACCGCAATCCCTCGGCCCCCCGCAAGCCCCGCTCGCTGGGCCGGACCCTGCTGGTCGGCATCCTGGTCCTGCTCGCCGGGGCCGTGGCGTACGCGATGCTGTTCATGCCGCGGTCCGCCGCCCCGGCGGGCCAGGGCGACACCGCGCAGACCCCGCCCAAGCAGAGCCCGTCCCAGGTCCCCACCGGTACCCCCGAGTCCAAGCCCGCACCCCAGACGACGACACCGCCCCCGACGGCGTCGGCCCCGCCCGCCCCGGCCGGGTACACCACCCAGCAGGACCCGGAGCACTTCGAGATCGTGGTCCCCGACGGCTGGGAGCGCCGCGGCATCAACGAGGCCGGCCAGGTGCGCTACACCGGCGGGCAGTTCACCCTGACCGTGGTCCCCGGCCGGGACAAGGTCGAGGGCAACCCGGACCCGGCGGCGTACCAGAAGGACAAGGAGCAGGAGCTGACGCCGTACCGGACCTCCACCTGGTCCACCGTCGGCGACGTCAAGACCACCAAGGTCGGCCAGCAACTGCGTGCCACGGGCCGCTACACGTGGATCGACGGCACCGGCCGCAACGTCTTCGCCCGCAACTTCGTCGTCGCGCTCGGCGGCAGCTACCACGTCGTCATGGTGACCGGGCCGGAGGACGAACAGGGCAAGGTCACCGAAGTCTTCGAGAAGGCCACGGCGAGTTACAAGTCGGGCGGCTGAGCGGTGCCTGACGAGCAGTCAACACGGCGATTGCGTCACAGTGCGGGCTTTCCACGGCCGGGCGGTTCCGACAGCGCCCGTGGGCTCCGTAATCTGGCCTGAAGTGCAGAGAGCGGCGGGGTTTCGTGGAACAGCAGACAGGTGGGGGCGCCGTGCTGGCGGGCCGGTACCGGCTCATCGAGCCGATCGGCCGGGGCGGCATGGGCAAGGTGTGGCGCGCGCATGACGAGCTGCTCCACAGGACCGTCGCCGTCAAGGAACTGACGGCGGGTCTGTACGTCGCCCAGGCGGACCGGGACGTCATGCACGCCCGGACGCAGAAGGAGGCCCGGGCCGCGGCCCGGATCCAGCATCCGGCGGTCGTCACCGTCCACGACGTGCTGGAGCACGACGACCGGCCGTGGATCGTCATGGAGTACATCGACGGCCCCTCCCTCGCGGACGCGGCCAAGGCGGCCGGGCGCATCGAGCCCCGCGAGGCGGCCAGGATCGGGCTGCACGTGCTGGGCGCGCTGCGCGCCGCGCACGCGGTCGGCGTACTGCACCGAGACGTGAAGCCGGGCAACGTGCTGCTGGCCAAGGACGGCCGGGTGCTGCTCACGGACTTCGGGATCGCGGCGATCGAGGGGGACTCCTCCATCACGCGCACCGGCGAGATCGTCGGCTCCATCGACTACCTGGCCCCCGAGCGCGTCACCGGCGGGACCCCGGGCACGGCCTCCGACCTGTGGTCGCTGGGCGCCACCCTGTACACGGCCGTGGAGGCCCGTTCGCCGTTCCGCCGCACCTCGCCCATCTCCAGCCTCCAGGCCGTGGTCAACGAGGAACCGCCGGCCCTGAAGCAGTCCGGCGCGCTGGGGCCGGTCATCACGGCCCTGCTGCGCAAGGATCCGGCGGACCGCCCCACGGTCGTGGAGACCGAGCGGATGCTGCTGGAGGCGATGGAGGGCCGGGAGCCGAAGGCCGCCCAGGCGTACGTGCCGACGCGCGCGGTGACCTCGGAGGAACTGGCCCCGGCGCAGGACCGGCCCGAAGAGCCCCTCGTGCGGCCGGACGCCACGCCGACGGCGCAGCTGCCCGAGCCCCCCGGGCCCGCGGCCGCGTCCGAGGCGCCGGCGAACGGCTGGATCAAACGTGCCGCGGTGATCGCCCTGGTGGCGGCGCTGCTCGGCGGCGGCGGTGTCTTCGGGGCGCTCAAGTACACGAGCGACACCGAGAAGGACGGCGACTCGGACAAGAACGTCAGCGCCCCCGACGACGCGGTGCCGGCCGGATACACCAAGGTCACCGACCCCATCGGCGGATTCACCCTGTTCGTCCCGGAGGGCTGGACGCGCCAGACGAACGGCGACCAGATCGACTACACCCCGGACAACGGAAAGCACCTCATCCGGATCGCCGCCGATTCCACCCCGGACTACAAGGACCCGTACGCGCACCTGCTCGACCTGGAGAGACAGGTGCAGAAGCGGACCGACTACAAGAAGCAGCTGCTGAACCAGAACACCTTCCGGGACAGCACCCGGGCCGCGCTCTGGGACTTCAGCTGGACGGAGAAGGTGAACCACCCCGGTCCGCGCCGGGCCAGGGAGCAGATGTACATCGCCCCGGACGAGACGGAGTACGCCGTCTACATGTCGAGCCCGGTCGCCGACTGGGCCACGACCCAACAGCAGTTCGACATCGTGCTCAGCGGCTGGGAGCCGCCCCCCGTGAAGCCCTGATTCCGGCATTCTGCCAGCGATCACTGGCGGAAATGGCAAAATCCGGTTACCGGCGGGTACCCAAAGCCTGTCCGGCGCAATACGCTCACCGGCATGACGGACTCGCAGGCCCCGGCCCCCCTCCGCACCGCACCGGCACCCACCAACCCGGTCGCCCCGGCCCCGGCCGGCGCCCGCACCGCCGCCGACGTGGTGACCCCCGATCTGGTCGTCCGCCTCACCCGCGGGGTGATCGGCTCCGGCCGCACCGCCAACCACACCCCCTTCACCGGGGACCGGCTGGCGGAGCTCCCCGAGGCCACCCCCGAGGACGTGGCCGAGGCGTTCGCCCGGGCCCGCGCCGCCCAGAGCGCCTGGGCCGCCGTCCCCGTGCGCAAGCGCGCGGCGGTCCTGCTGCGCTTCCACGACCTGGTGCTCGCCCGGCAGGCCGAGGTCCTCGACCTCATCCAGCTCGAGACCGGCAAGGCCCGCCTGCACGCCCACGAGGAGGTCCAGGCGGTAGCCGTCGCCGCCCGCCACTACGGCCGCAAGGCCCCCTCGTACCTGCGCCCCAAGGGCCACACGGGCGCCATGCCCACCCTCACCAAGGTCACCGAACTGCGCCAGCCGCGCGGGGTCGTCGGCCAGATCGCCCCCTGGAACTACCCGCTCGAACTCTCCGTCGGCGACGCCCTGCCCGCCTTCGTCTCCGGCAACGCGCTCGTCATGAAGCCCGACACCGAGACCGCGCTGACCGCCCTGTGGGCCCGCGACCTGCTCATCGAGGCCGGGCTGCCCGCCGAGGTCTTCCAGATCGTCCTCGGCGAGGGTCCCGTCGTCGGCCCCGAGGTGGTCCGGCACGCCGACTACGTCTCCTTCACCGGCTCCACCCGCACCGGCCGAGAGGTCGCCCGGGGCGCGGCCGACCGCCTCGTCGGCGTCTCCCTCGAACTCGGCGGCAAGAACGCCATGCTCGTCCTGCACGACGCCGACATCGAGAAGGCCGCCGCGGGCGCCGTCCGCGCCTGCTTCTCCTCCGCCGGACAGCTGTGCATCTCCATCGAGCGGCTCTACGTCCACTCCTCGATCGCCGACGCCTTCGTGGAGCGGTTCGCCGCCCGCACCAAGGCCATGCGCCTGGGCAGCTCGCTGGCCTACGGCGCCGACATGGGCTCCCTGGTGGGGACGCGCCAGCTGGAGACCGTACAGCGGCACGTCGACGAGGCCGTCGCCAAGGGCGCCACCCTCGTCGCGGGCGGCGCCGCCCGCCCCGACATCGGCCCGCTCTTCTACGAGCCCACCATCCTCGACGGCGTCGAGTCGCCCATGGCGGTGTGCGGCGAGGAGACCTTCGGCCCGGTCGTCTCCATCTACCGCTTCACCGACGAGGACGAGGCGATCGCCGAGGCCAACGGCACCGCCTACGGCCTCAACTCCAGCGTCTGGACCAAGGACGCGCGCCGCGGCCACGCCGTCGCCGCCCGCCTGCGCACCGGCACCGTCAACATCAACGAGGGCTACGCCCCTGCCTACGGCAGCGCCCAGGCGCCCATGGGCGGCATGAAGGACTCCGGCCTCGGCCGCCGCCACGGCTCCGAGGGCATCCTCAAGTACACCGAGGCCCAGACCGTCGCCCACCAGCGGCTGCTCCCGATGGCGCCCTCGCTGGGCATGGACGACGAGAAGTACGCGGCGTTCATGACCCGCAGCCTCAAGGCCATGAAGGCACTCCGATTCCGCTAAACGAGACTCCGCTAAGGGGCAGCACCGTGTCTGAGTCGTACGACTACGACGTCATCGTCATCGGATCGGGCTTCGGGGGGTCGGTCTCGGCACTGCGCCTCACCGAGAAGGGCTACCGGGTCGGCGTCCTGGAGGCAGGACGCCGCTTCACCCGCGAGAGCCTGCCCAAGAACAGCTGGGACCTGCGGAACTACCTGTGGGCCCCGGCCCTCGGGCTGTACGGGATCCAGCGGATCCACCTGCTCGGCAACGTGATGGTGCTCGCGGGCGCCGGCGTGGGCGGCGGCTCGCTCAACTACGCCAACACCCTGTACGTGCCGCCCACCGCCTTCTTCGAGGACCGGCAGTGGGCGTCCATCACCGACTGGCGGGGCGAACTGGCCTCGTACTACGACCAGGCCAAGCGGATGCTCGGCGTGCGCCTCAACCCGACCATGACCCCTTCCGACGTCCACCTCAAGGCGGCCGCCGCGAAGATGGGCGTGGCGGACTCCTTCCACATGGCCCCGGTCGGCGTCTTCTTCGGAGACGGCGCCGACGCCGAGGGCCACGCGAAGGTCCGGCCCGGGGACGAGGTCGCCGACCCGTACTTCGGCGGCGCCGGACCCGCCCGCAAGGCCTGCACCGAATGCGGCGAGTGCATGACCGGCTGCCGGCACGGCGCGAAGAACACCCTGGGCGAGAACTACCTGCACCTCGCCGAGCGCGCCGGGGCCGTCATCCACCCCATGACCACGGTCACCGCGCTCTCCGAACACCCCGAGGGCGGCTACCGGGTCCGTACTGTTCCCACCGACCAGCGCCGCAAGGGCAAGGCGAAGGTGCTGCGCGCCCGGTACGTGGTCGTCGCGGCGGGTACGTACGGCACGCAGACCCTGCTGCACACCATGAAGGACCGGGGCGAGCTGCCGAAGATCTCGGAGCGGCTCGGCGACCTGACCCGGACCAACTCCGAGGGCCTGGTCGGCGCGCAGACCGACGACCGCCGCTACCGCAAGGCGCACGGCGATGGACCCGGCAAGGCGCAGCGGGCCGACTTCACCCGGGGCGTGGCGATCACCTCCTCGGTGCACCCCAACGCCGACACCCACATCGAGCCCGTCCGCTACGGCAAGGGCTCCAACGCCATGGGGTTCATGACCGTCCTGCAGGTGCCCTACGCCAAGCACCGGGTCCGCGCCTGGTTCGCCCGTACCGCCCGGCACCCCGTGCAGCTGGCCCGCTCGCTCTCCAACCGGCGCTGGTCGGAGCGGACCATCATCGGCCTGGTCATGCAGTCGCTGGACAACTCGCTGACCACCTACCGCAAGCCCGGCGGCATCGGGAAGGGGCTGCTGACCGCCCGCCAGGGCCACGGCGCCCCCAACCCGGTCCAGATCGCGGAGGCCACCCAGGCCGCGACCCTGCTGGCCGAGGAGATCAACGGCTTTCCCGGCAGCAACGTCGGCGAACTGATGGGCACCCCGCTGACCGCGCACTTCCTCGGCGGCTGCCCGATCGGCGCCTCGCCGGAGGAGGGCGTGGTGGACCCGTACCACCGGCTCTACGGGCACCCGGGGATCTCGGTGGTGGACGGCTCGGCCGTCTCCGCGAACCTCGGCGTCAACCCGTCGCTGACGATCACGGCGCAGGCCGAGCGGGCGATGTCGTACTGGCCGAACAAGGGCGAGCAGGACCCGCGGCCGGAGCAGGGCGCGGACTACGTACGCGTCGCGGCGGTGGAACCGGTCCGTCCGGCGGTTCCGAAGGAGGCCTTCGGCGCGCTGCGGCTGCCGTTCCTGGCGGTCCCGGAGGTCCCGCCGAAGGTCGTGGACCAGGCCTGATGACCGGGCGGGTACCGCGCTCCCCCTCCGAGCGCGGTACCCGCCGCGGTACATGAGTGACAGGCGGTCGCCACGGATGGTTGTACCGGAATCCGGCGGCCCGGGCTGTGGTGTCGATCACACAGCGAAGTGTGCAACCGCGACGCGGGGCCACTGGTCAACGGGTGCATGAGAAAGCGCATCTCCCTGCTGGCGGCAGCCGGCCTGGCGGCCGTCGGTCTGGCCGCCGCCCCCGCGAACGCCGCGGATCCGGTCTTCACGCTCACCAGCCCGGCGGAGGTCGGCCTGCGCCCGCACCCCGGGCAGAGCGGTCAGCCGAAGAAGACCTCGGCCGAGTTCCGCATCGAGAACGAGACCGGCAGCGTCTTCGACCGGCTGAGCACCTTCACGATCGACCTGAGCCCGCTCAAGGGCGTCGCCGACGTCGCGCTCCCCAAGGACCGGGGCGGCGACTGCACCCTCGTCGCCGCGAAGGTGACCTGCAAGGACTGGGCGATCTGGACGCACGGCAGCAACGTGGTGTCCCTGGACCTCACCGCCGCCAAGGACAGCGTGGTCGGCACGGTCGCCGACCTGACGATGACCGGCACGGCGGACGGCGCCACCTTCAAGCCGGCCACCACCAAGGTCAAGGTCGGCGGCCCCGACCTGGTGCTGGGGCCGGCCGCCCTCAAGGCGAAGCTGACCCCGGGCGAGACGCAGCCGCTGCCGATCGTCTTCACCAACGCGGGCACGGAGTCCGTCAACGGCGTGGCGCTGGAGGTGAACACCACCCACGGCATCGGGCTGGTCGAGAAGTACGACAACTGCTCCTACAGCAAGAACGACACCCCGGGCCGGCCCTGGAACGCGGGCTGGGGCACCACGGTGTGCGTCCTCGACGGCGAGTACAAGCCGGGCACGGTCTACGAGGTGAAGAGCGCGCTGACCCTCAAGGCGGAGCCGCACGCCTTCATCGACGGGATGACCTACGCGGTGCACGCGGCCGGCGCCCAGCCGAAGACCTCGCAGAAGCAGGAGCGGCCGAGCACGGGCAAGAAGCTGACCGTCGTCGAGCGGGAGGCCAAGGCCGGCCCGCTGTCCGCGGACATCGACCCGTCGGACAACCAGCACGAGTTCGACTTCCAGACGAAGAACACCGCCGACTTCGTGGCGCGTGCCGTGTCCCTCAAGGGCAAGGCCGGCGAGACGGTGAAGGCCGACTTCGGCTTCGAGAACAAGGGCCCGGCGTGGGTCGCCTACCTGCGCTCGGGTGAGGACGTCGCCCGGACGGACATCGTGATCCCGCAGGGCGCGAAGGTGACGAAGGCTCCGGAGCAGTGCTCCGGGGTCAACGCCGACGGCAGCTACCGCGAGCAGAAGCTGGGCGCCCCGCGCTACTTCTGCGGAACCACCCACATCGTGGGGGAGACGGAGAAGGTCTCCTACCCGTTCGAGCTGAAGATCGAGAAGGTCGTGGCGGACGCCACGGGCTCCATCTCGGTCGGCCAGTGGACTGCGGATGGCACCAAGCCGCAGGACTGGGACCCGAGCCACGCCAACAACAAGGCCGCCTTCGTGATCAACGCCAAGGACGGCGGGACCACGCCGACCCCGGGCCCGACCACGACCGGTACCCCGGCGCCGACGGGCTCCGCGACCCCGTCGGCCACGCCGAGCGCCGGCGCGAGCACCAGCGCGAGCACCGCCGCCACGGCGCAGGGCGGCCTGGCGAACACCGGCGTCACCGCCGGTCCGCTGCTGATCGCCGGCGCGGCACTGGTCGCCGCCGGCGGCGCGGTGTTCCTGGCGTTCCGCCGCCGGGCCACCGGGCGGGCGTAGCGGCGTAAGCACGGAACACAGAAGAACGGCCGGCCCGGGGCGTCCCCCTGGCCGGCCGTCCTCATGGGGTGACCGGGCTGCTGTCCCCTGCCGTCCGGTCACGCGAGGGAGCGAGGTCCCACGACACACTCCCCACGGGGTGTGCGCCTCATCGCTCCTGCGGAGCCACGCGTGGTGGTGCGGTTCCGCGCCTGGCTGGCGCGGTCAACCTCACCAACGAAGGGCCCCGGGGCCGGTCACGGTCCGGACGGGTGACGAACGCCCGTCAGACGCGGCCCCGGCACAGCTCCAGCAGGGTCATGGCGAGGGTGGTGCCGGGCTTTCCGAGGGCGTCGCTCCAGTGCGAGAGCACCTCCATCTCGCGGGACAGGTGCACCCGGCGGCCGCCGGAGGAGATCCGGGCCTCCTGGATGACCGTCGAGACGGCCATCCGCTCCTGGATCAGCCCGATGATCCGGTCGTCGAGGGCGTCGATGCGCTCGCGGGAACCGGCGATGAGCTGCTCGGGGGTGGTGGCGATCGTGGTCATGGTCTTCGTCTCCTGTGGTTCGTTGCGACAGGAGCGGAAACGCCAGAGCGCCCCGGTCCTGTCGGACCGGGGCGCTCTGGGAAGTTCAGTGGCTCAAGCGAGCATCACGAGGACCCATGGCGACCGGACCGGCCGGTGCCATAGGTAAAGAGGAAGCTCAGCTGCTTGCGCATGGAACGGATTATTACCTTCCGTCC
Source organism: Streptomyces sp. NBC_01546 (assembly GCF_045208355.1). Classification (NCBI taxonomy): domain Bacteria; kingdom Bacillati; phylum Actinomycetota; class Actinomycetes; order Kitasatosporales; family Streptomycetaceae; genus Streptomyces; species Streptomyces sp. NBC_01546. The sequence continues at coordinate 3,475,862 of NZ_CP109379.1, read as the reverse complement.
CCCTCCGGGCCAACCCGGTTCGGATGGTGAGACGAAGAGGGGTACGGGTCCCCCGTTAGAATCGACAAAACAGCCACCTCTTCCGCCGGAAGGCCGCCCCGTGCCAGAAGCACCCTCCGCCGCCCACGACAGCGCCCCGGACACGGTTCTCGTCGTCGACTTCGGCGCCCAGTACGCCCAGCTCATCGCCCGCCGCGTCCGCGAGGCACGGGTCTACAGCGAGATCGTGCCGAGCTCGATGCCCGTCGCCGAGATGCTGGCGAAGAACCCCAAGGCGATCATCCTCTCCGGCGGCCCGTCCTCCGTGTACGAGGAGGGTGCCCCGCAGCTCGACCGCTCCCTGTTCGAGGCAGGCGTCCCCGTCTTCGGCATGTGCTACGGCTTCCAGCTGATGGCGGTCACCCTCGGCGGCCAGGTCGACAACACCGGCGCCCGCGAGTACGGCCGCACCCCGCTGGCCGTCTCCAAGGCCGGCTCCACCCTCTTCGAGGGCACCCCCGAGAACCAGTCGGTGTGGATGTCCCACGGTGACGCCTGCTCCGCCGCCCCCGAGGGCTTCACCGTGACCGCGTCGACCGACGTCGTCCCGGTCGCGGCCTTCGAGAACGACGAGAAGAAGCTGTACGGCGTGCAGTACCACCCCGAGGTGATGCACTCCACGCACGGCCAGCAGGTGCTGGAGCACTTCCTCTACCGGGGCGCGGGCCTGTCCCCGACCTGGACCACCGGCAACATCGTCGAGGAGCAGATCGCGGCGATCCGCGAGCAGGTCGGCGACAAGCGCGCCATCTGCGGCCTCTCCGGCGGCGTGGACTCGGCCGTGGCCGCGGCCCTCGTGCAGAAGGCCATCGGCTCGCAGCTGACCTGCGTGTACGTCGACCACGGTCTGATGCGCAAGGGCGAGACCGAGCAGGTCGAGAAGGACTTCGTCGCAGCCACCGGCGTGCAGCTGAAGGTCGTCGACGCGCAGGAGCGCTTCCTGAACGCGCTGGCCGGCGTCTCCGACCCGGAGACCAAGCGCAAGATCATCGGCCGCGAGTTCATCCGCGTGTTCGAGCAGGCGCAGCTGGAGATCCTCCAGGAGGACGGCCCCGCGGTCGCCTTCCTCGTCCAGGGCACCCTGTACCCGGACGTCGTGGAGTCCGGCGGCGGCACCGGCACCGCGAACATCAAGTCCCACCACAACGTGGGCGGGCTCCCCGACGACATCGAGTTCGAGCTCGTCGAGCCGCTGCGCCAGCTGTTCAAGGACGAGGTCCGGATGGTCGGCCAGGAGCTGGGCCTGCCGGACGAGATCGTCCAGCGCCAGCCCTTCCCGGGCCCGGGCCTGGGCATCCGCATCGTCGGCGAGGTCACCAAGGAGCGCCTGGACCTGCTGCGCGAGGCCGACGCCATCGCCCGCCACGAGCTCACCGCGGCCGGCCTGGACCGCGAGATCTGGCAGTGCCCGGTCGTCCTGCTCGCGGACGTCCGCAGCGTCGGCGTCCAGGGCGACGGCCGCACCTACGGCCACCCGATCGTGCTGCGCCCCGTCTCCTCCGAGGACGCGATGACCGCGGACTGGACGCGCATGCCGTACGAGGTGCTCGCGCGGATCTCCACCCGCATCACCAACGAGGTGCCGGACGTGAACCGCGTGGTCCTGGACTGCACGAGCAAGCCCCCGGGCACCATCGAGTGGGAGTAGTCCCCGCGTAGTCCCCGCGTGGTCCCCACCCGGACCCGAGACGCAGCCGCCGTTCCGCAAGGAGCGGCGGCTGCGTCGTTTCTATGGCCACTTGGCGAAGCCGCCGGTACCTTGCGCCGCGACCCGAGCCGTCGGAGGAGGTCCCATGCCGGATCAGCCCGTACCCGTACCCGTACCCGTGGAACGGCTGGGCTTCGAGATGCCGCCCGCGCACGCGGATCCGGCCGACGAGCGCGCCCACCGCAAGGAGCGGCTGGCCGGGGCGCTGCGGCTGCTGGGGAGGCTCGGGTACGAGGACGGGGTGTCCGGGCACGTCAGCGCGCGGGACCCGGAGTTCGAGGACTGCTACTGGGTGAACCCCTTCGGGCGGGCCTTCGCCGGGCTGACCCCCCGCGACCTGCTGCTGGTGGACGGGGACGGGCGGGTCCTCCAGGGGGACCGCCGGGTCAACGAGCTGGCCTTCGCCGTGCACGCCGCCGTGCACCGGGAGCGCCCCGGGGTGGTGGCCGTCGTACGCACGCAGGCACCGTACGGCCGCGCCCTCGCCAGTCTCGGCGAGCTGCTGGCCCCGATCTCCCAGGAGGCCTGTGCCTTCTACGAGGACCACGCGCTGCTGGACGAGTTCGCCGGAGCCGAGGACGCGAGCCGGATCGGGCGCGCGCTGGGCCCGTACAAGGCGCTGATCCTGCGCAACCGGGGGCTGCTGACGGTCGGGGACTCGGTGGACGCGGCGGTCTGGTGGTTCATCGCCGCCGAGCGGGCCGCGCAGGTGCAGCTGATCGCGCGGGCGGCCGGGAAACCGGTGCCCATCGACCACCACAGCGCGGTCGCCACGCGGGAGCGGTTCGGGTCCGATCTGGCCGCCTGGGTGAACTACCAACCCCTGCGCCAAAACGGTGACACGCCGGTGGCGTCAACATCATGAACCGTTAATCACCTGCTCTGACATCGTGCGCAATCCGGAACACTGCCGCAGTGGTGCACAATTCGCTTGCATTGCACCGTAGTTCAGAGAGGCGGCACGCGCGTGGCTGTCCAAGAGATGTCCCGTGGTACTCACACCGCAGCCTGCGCCTGCGACGACTGCGCACGGGAAGGACACCGCCGCGCCATGGTCGCCTTCCTCGAGAAGCGCGACGAGTTCGCTGCCGGACAGGGGGTGCCGGACGCCGTGGCCCACTCCCTGGGAGCGTCCCGGCAGTGGGTCTCCGACGAGCTGACCCTGTCGGCCCGCACCGTCGCCGACCGGGGCCGGGAGGCCGGGAACTCCTGGCTGTACCTGTTCTCGCGGCGGGCCGTGCTCGCCGTGTGGATCGCCGCCGGGATGCTGCTCCTCGTCCAGGTCGGCACCGCGCTCGGCACCGGCTGGTCCACGGCCCGCACCGCCGGGCTGTTGGCGGCCCTCGTACTGGCCGGGCTGCTCACCGTCGCGGCCCGCGCCCAGTCGGTACGCGGCGGGCTGCTGGCCCCGCTGGTCGGCGAGGACAACCGGCTGTCCACCTCCAAGGCGGTGCCGAGCGCCTGGGTGGTGCTGACGGCCTTCGCCGCACTGCTGCCAGCGCTGCGGCTCGCGGCCTCGGCGCCGGGCCCCGAGCGGCAGGCCCTGTACGCGGGGCTGGCCCTGGACCGGGCGCTGCCGCTGCTGGCGGTGGTCTCGCTGACCTCGGTGGTGGCCGTCGTGGTGCGCCGGGTGGTCACCGTACGGATCATGGGCCAGCGGCTGCAGAAGCTGCCGGCCGACCGGCCGCGCGGGGTGGACCTGCTGACGGACGACGCGGGGCGCGGGAGCTTCCCGGACGCGCAGTACGTGCTCGTCTCCACGGTGGTGCTGGCCTACGCGGCGGTGTCGCTGGCGCGGTTCCCGGACCGGCTGCCGCAGCTGCCGTGGTCCCTGGCCCTGCTGGTGGCCCTGTCGGCCGTGGTGTACATGGCGGCCAAGTACGCGGAGGGCACCCGCCCGCTGGTGCTGGCGGTGGTGCGCAGACGGGAGCCCGGGGACCTGGACGCGGCCGTCCGCCCCGGGGACGACATCGAGATCCGGGGGGTGGGCTTCGTGCCGCCCGGGGCGCAGACGCCGGAGATGCTGGCCCGGCTGGTGGTGCGGATCGGGGCTGTGCACGTGCACGTGCCGCTGGTCCCGGTGCCGGGCGGGTTCACCAACCCGTCCGACACCGTGCTGACGGTGCCGGTGCCGGCCGAGGTGGAACCGGGGCGGATCGACATCCAGGTGGTGACCGCCGCCGGGGTGGAATCCAACCGATGCATCATCGACGTGGCCGAGTGATCGGGGTACACATGACGCGTGACCCGAACTGATGTCTCTGGTGTCCCCCTGCTGAACGCCCCCTCGTTGAGGGAGCAAGCGGGCCGGCACGCACTGCTGCCCCTGCGGATCTTCCTCGGCGTGACCTTCGTCTACGCGGGCCTGGACAAGCTCACCGACTCCGCGTTCCTCTCCGCCTCCGGCGCCGGCTCCATCGGGGAGCTGATGCGGGGGGTGCGCGACACCTCCGCGATCCCCGCCATGGTGGACATGGCGCTCGAGGCCCCCGTCGGCTTCGCCGTCGCCCTGGCCATCGGGGAGCTCCTCGTCGGCCTCGGGACGCTGGCCGGCCTGCTGACCCGTGTCGCGGCCGTCGGCGGCGCGCTGATCTCGCTCAGCCTGTGGCTCACCGTGTCGTGGGCGGTGACCCCGTACTACTACGGCAACGACCTGATCTACCTGATGGCCTGGACCCCGCTGATCCTCGCCGGGGCGCCCTACCTGTCGCTGGACTCGCTGATCCGATCGCGGTGGTCGCGCCGTACGGCGTAGGTCACCATCCCGATCAGCGCGGCGAGCGAGAGGCCGCCCACCGCGAGCGGGATGACCAGGAACCAGGGCACGTCGGCCTCGCCGCTGCTGTCGAGCAGGTACAGCACGCCCGCCACCAGCAGCGCCATCCCGGCGATCAGCCGTCCCGGCTGGAACTCATGACGCTGCACGGGCCACCTCCACCTGTCCCACACCCGTGTTCAGGTGCAGCTTGATCGTCCCGCCGGCCTCGGTGCCGGCGGGGGGCGGCAGGGTCGCCTGCCGGTGTTCGCCGCCGCCGCGGACCCGTACGTCGTCGCTCGTGTCCCCGGGCATCTGGATGTCGCCCAGCCGGATCGAGACATCGGCCTCGGCCGTCACCTCCCGGGGCACGATCACCTTCAGCCGCCCCGCGTCCAGGGAGGCCCCGACGGCCAGCGTGGTGCCCTTCGGCACGTCCAGACGGCTCAGGTCCAAGGTGGCGAGCCCGGTCCCCGCCTCGTACACGGGCCGTACGTCGGCCACCGCCGCCGGGCGCCAGTCGACCTCCTGCCAGTCCGTGCCGATGTCCCGGGGCAGTACGGCGGCGCCCGCGAGCAGGCCGGCCGTCAGCACGGCCAGCACGACGGTGCCGAATCCGGTGCGCCCCAGCAGGGAGCTGACCGCGAGGCCCAGCCCGAAGACGACCAGCGCGGCGGCCAGTCCCGTCTGCAGGGCCTCGCCCAGCGGCCGGCCGTGCCAGTCGACGCTCGCTCCGATGATCCCGGCGATCAGCGCCAGGACGAAGACCCGGCCGCCGATGCCGCCGCGCGGGCGGGCCGGGGCGGCGGGCGCCTTCGCGGGGACGGCCGGCGTCGCACCGGGCTCCGCCGGGGCGGAGTCGGCGGGGCCCCACAGGTACCCCGTCGCGCCGACCGGGCCGGTGGTGCCGTCCTTGACCAGCGGGTCCCGCCACCAGGACGGGCCGCCCGGGGTGGGCGGAGCCTTCGTCTCCGGCGGGGCGGGGGCCTCGGTCTCGACCGGGTTGGCGGTCCGCCGCCGCTGCGACCAGTACGAAGCTCCGCCCAGCGCCAGGATGACCAGCACCGAGAAGACCGCGAGCACGCCGTTGTCCAGCATCGACAGGAACAGCGCGCAGCCCACCAGCGCGGCGAACACCGCCGCGAGCGTGGCGCCCTCGACCCGGCCGGTCAGCATCTTCTTCGCCTCGCTGTCCTCCTCGCCCTCCTGGGGGAGCAGCAGCCACGCGAAGCCGTAGAAGATCAGGCCGACGCCGCCGGTGACCGCGAGGACCCCCAGCACGATCCGGAAGATCACCGGGTCCAGGTCGAAGTACCGGCCCAGGCCGCCGCACACGCCCGCGAGGACCTTGTCGCGCTTGCTGCGGCGCAGGGGAGGCCGGGCGTCGGGAGGCTGGGGCGCCCCGGGCCCTGCCGGCGGGGCATCGTGTACTTCGGTCATGGGTCCATGGTGACGGGCCGCGGCGGCCCGTGGCATCGGGCCCGACCCTGGCACAACCCTGATATCCCCCGGGTGGAATTGGGGGGCAGCCCTGATGCCCGGCCGCCTCCGCGCGTGTGACCCTTGGTGACATGCCCGCAGCCGCCGCCGCTCCCCGTACCCCGCTCGCACCCGACATGGACGAAGCGCCGCAGCGCAAGCTCTACCGCAGCGCCGACGGCCGGATGCTCGGCGGTGTCGCGCGGGGTCTCGCCGGGCACCTCGGGCTGCCGGTGATCTGGGTCCGGCTGGCCTTCCTCGGCCTGTTCATGTGGGGCGACGGCCTCGGCGTGCTGCTGTACGCCGCGTTCTGGGTGTTCGTACCGCTGGGCGTCGGCGGCCGCAGCGGGCACCGTTCCTACTTCGAGACCCTGCCCGACGGCACGCGCCGCCTGCGCAAACCCGACAAGGGGCAGATCAGCGCGCTGATCGCGCTGTGTATCGGCGCGGGCATCTTCATCTCGCAGGTCCAGGTCGGCGGCGCCTCCGGCCGGTACGTGTGGCCGACGCTGCTGGTCGGGGCCGGGGTGGTCCTCGTATGGCGGCAGGCCGACAACGCCCGCCGGGCCCACTGGACCGAGGCCGCCGGACGGCACGGGCGGCTGCTGCAAGCGGCCCGGGCGCTCGCCGGAGTCGCCCTGGTCGGCGTCGGCCTCACCGTCTTCATCGTCGTGCGCGGCTCCGCGGCCCAGCTCGGCAACGTCCTCACCGCCACCCTCGCCGTCCTCGTCGGCGTCGCGCTGCTCGCCGGACCCTGGCTGATCCGGATGACCCAGGACCTCTCCGAGGAGCGCCTGATGCGCATCCGCGCCCAGGAGCGCGCCGAGGTCGCCGCCCACGTGCACGACTCGGTGCTGCACACCCTCACCCTGATCCAGCGCAACGCGGAGGACGTCGGCGAGGTGCGCCGGCTCGCGCGGGCTCAGGAGCGGGAGTTGCGGAACTGGCTGTACAAGCCCGAGGGCACCGGCAAGGACGAGGCCGAGGAGCCGGCCACCCTCGCGGAGGCCGTGAAGAAGACCGCCGCCGAGGTGGAGGACCACCACGGCGTCCCCATCGAGGTCGTGGTCGTCGGCGACTGCCCGCTCGACGAGCGGCTGGCCGCACAGGTCCAGGCCGCGCGCGAGGCGATGGTCAACGCCGCCAAGTACGGTGGCGAGGGCGGGCCGGTGCAGGTGTACGCGGAGGTGGAGGGGCAGACGGTGTTCGTGTCCGTACGGGACCGGGGACCGGGCTTCGACATCGACGCGGTACCGGACGACCGGATGGGCGTACGAGAATCGATCATCGGCCGGATGCAGCGCAACGGCGGGACCGCACGGCTGCGGTCGGCGCCCGACGGCGGCACGGAAGTCGAGCTGGAGATGGAGAGGGCGGCGAACGCAGCATGACCGAGGACAGCGGTGTGCAGGAGACCCGGCGCGTCAGGGTGGTGCTCGTAGACGACCACCGGATGTTCCGGACCGGCGTACAGGCCGAGATCGGCGAGACCGGGCGGACCGGGGTCGAGGTCGTCGGCGAGGCCGCCGATGTGGACCAGGCCGTCACCGTCATCACCGCCACCCGGCCCGAGGTCGTCCTGCTGGACGTGCACCTGCCCGGCGGCGGCGGGGTCGAGGTGCTGCGGCGCTGCGCCCCGCTGATGGCGGCGTCCGAGAACCAGGTGCGGTTCCTGGCCCTGTCGGTGTCGGACGCGGCGGAGGACGTCATCGGGGTCATCCGGGGCGGCGCGCGCGGCTACGTCACCAAGACCATCACCGGCTCCGACCTGGTGAACTCGATCTTCCGGGTGCAGGACGGGGACGCGGTGTTCTCGCCGCGGCTGGCGGGCTTCGTGCTCGACGCCTTCGCCTCCACGGACGCCCCGCCGGTCGACGAGGACCTGGACCGCCTGACCCAGCGGGAGCGCGAGGTGCTGCGGCTCATCGCGCGCGGGTACGCGTACAAGGAGATCGCCAAGCAGCTCTTCATCTCGGTGAAGACGGTGGAGTCGCACGTCTCGGCCGTGCTCAGGAAGCTCCAGCTCTCCAACCGGCACGAGCTGACCCGCTGGGCGACGGCCCGCCGGCTGGTGTAGCCGCAGGACGATCCGACGATCCCGATGTGATCCATGCCGCAGGGGGGAGGGGCAACCGGGAACGGCCGTGCGGCCCTCTACGTTCCCGTGATGAGCCTGACGGGGACCCCCCTCTTCGCGACGGCGGTCGCTCTGACCGTGATCGCCGTCGTCCTGCCGCTGGCCGTGTGGAGCAAGGTGCGCGGCCCTGCCGTCGTACGTGTCGCGTCCCGCGGCCTGATGGTGGTGTTCGCCCAGGTCACCGCCATTGCGCTGGTGTTCATCGGGGTCAACCGGGACATGACCTTCTACGCCTCCTGGGGCGATCTGTTCGGCACCGGAAAGTACGTCACCGCCGCCCCCGACCTCGGGCCGGACGGGCTGGGCGGGAAGAAGGCCGAGTCCGCGCCGAAGGTGAAGCAGGCCTTCCAGCCCGTCGAGGGCCTCGGCGGCCGGGTCCAGAAGACCGAGCTCGACGGCAAGATCTCCGGGGTCAAGGGCGACGTCATGGTGTGGCTGCCGCCCCAGTACGACGACCCGGCCTACAAGGACAAGAAGTTCCCCGTGGTCGAGCTGATCCCGGGCATACCGGGGACGGGCAAGTCCTGGTTCCAGGGGCTCAAGGCGCACGAGGTGCTGGAGCCGCTGATGAAGAGCGGCAAGGTGCAGCCGTTCATCCTGGTCTCGCCGCGCGCCATGCTGCTGGGCAACGCCGACACCGGCTGCGCCAACATCCCCGGCAAGGTCAACGCCGACAGCTGGTTCAGCGTCGACGTCCGCAAGATGGTCACCGACAACTTCCGGGTCTCGGAAGAGGCCCGCACCTGGGGCGTGGCCGGGTACTCGGCCGGGGCGTACTGCGCCGCCAAGCTGGCGATCAACCACCCCGACCGCTACAGCGCGGCCGTCTCCCTGTCCGGCTACAACGACCCGGGCCAGGAGCCCTCCTCGCTGGTGGCCCAGGATCCGGAGCTGCGCCGCACCCACAACCTGAAGCACGTGCTCCAGACCGCGCCCACGCCGCCGGCGGTCTCGCTGTGGCTGTCGGGGGCGGAGCAGGACGGCTACCTGTCCGGCATGGACCTCAAGGCCATCGCGAAGAGCCCGACCGCGGTGCACTCCGAGAAGGTGACCGGCGGGCACAACCTCGACTCGTGGTCGAAGCAGCTGCCCCAGACCTTCGACTGGCTGAGCAAGACGGTCAAGGCGCCGTAGCCGCTGCGGGCTGCGGCGCTGCGCGGGGCTACGCGGGGCGGGAGGCGCCCGCCCAGGGCATCGAGTCGATCGGGGCCACCCGGACCGTCGACCCCGGACGCGGTGCGTGGATCATCTGGCCGTTGCCGATGTACATGCCGACGTGCGTGACCCCGGAGTAGAAGAACACCAGGTCGCCGGGGGCCAGCTGGTCGCGTGAGACGCGCCGGCCCGCGTTGATCTGGGTGTAGGTGGTGCGGGGGAGGGAGACCCCGGCCGCGCGCCAGGCCGCCTGGGTCAGGCCCGAGCAGTCGAAGGAGCCCGGACCCGTCGCGCCCCAGACGTACGGCTTCCCGATCGCCCCGTGCGCGAAGGCCACGGCGCGGGCCGCACGGGAACCGTCCGACGGCGGCGGCGGGGGCGCGGACTGCGGGCGGGCGGCGGGGGTGGCGGGATCGCCGCCGCCCGAACGGGCCTCGTACGCGGCACGCTGCTCGGCGGTCAGCTTGGCCAGCAGCTGCTTGGCGGTGGTCAGCTTGCCCTCGATCTCGGCCTTGTGCTCGGCGAGTTCGTCCCGCTGCGCACGGAGGTCGGCGAGGTGTCCGGCGGCCTGCTCCTTCAGCTTGCCGACCTCTTCGAGCCGGCGGCGTACGGTGCTGATCCCGGCGGCGTTGCGGTCCCCGGCGCGGGAGATGAAGGAGGCCTGGGACAGGTACTCCTGCGGGTCGGCCGCCATCGCGAGCTGGACGGCGGTGCCCAGGGACCCCTTGCGGTACTGGCCGGCCGCGAGCGAACCGAGCGTGCCGCGGGCGGCGTTGAGCTGGTCGGTCTTGCGGGCGGTCTCGTCGCGCAGGCCCACCAGCGCCCGCTCGGCCTCGTCGGCCTGCTGCTTCGCCCCGTTGTACCGCTCGGTCGCGGCCTCGGCCTCCTCGTAGAGCCGGTCCACATCGGCCTCGACCTGCGCGGGCGTGGGGCGGGGGTCGGCCTGGGAGGTGCCTTCGAAGGCGGTGGCGGTGGCAGCGCCCGCGAGGGCGAGGGTGGTGGCGGCGGTCCGTACGGTGCCGCCGGAAAGCGGGCGCTGCCTGGGCTTTCGGTGACTGGCCACGAGGGCCTCACGTCCTTCCTCTCTCGGTGCTTGGAGGAGGACGCTAGACCCGGAGGTAACGGGCAGATGACGGGATGATCGTAAGTGGTCTGATGCGACCGCGGTTGGCCGCGGGGGACCGATGCGGATCAGTGCCAGAGGACCGCGATGAAGATATTGACCACGGTCAGACCGCCCACCACGCCGAACAGCGGCTTCTCCACCCGCTCCTCGTCACGCTTGACGTAGACGAGGGCGAGGATCACGAAGAGGAGCGCCAGCTTCACGCCTATCTTGACGTTGTTGACGGCCGAGCCGTCCATCTCGTTGAAGCCGACGAGGAGTACGCCGGTGACGAGCATGGTGAGCGCGCCGTGCAGCATGGCGGGCACGAACCGGGCGGTGCCCGCGCTCATCGCCTTCATCTGGGTCAGGAACCCGCCGAGGAGCGAGGCGATCCCGATGATGTGCAGGCCGACGAAGACATTGATGAGTACGTCCATGGCGTCGAGCGTACGGGCGGGCTTCCGGGCCCTGGAGGGCGGGTGCCGGGGCCCGGAGGGCCGGTGCCCCGGGGGCTGGAGGTGTCCGTTCGGGTTTTGCGTACAGTTGCTCCATGGCCGCCGACGAGCTCCACCACCCCGACGCCTCCCGGATCGAGCTGGTCGACGTCCTGGCGGCCCTCGGCCATCCCGTCCGGCTGGAGATCGTCCGGACCCTCGCCGGCTCCGGGACGGAGGTCTTCTGCGGCGCCGTGGCCACCGGGCTCCCGCGCTCCACCGTCACCCACCACCTGCGCACGCTGCGCGAGGCCGGGGTGATCTGCCAGCGGCCCGAGGGCCGCAAACTCTTCCTGACCCTGCGCCGCGAGGACCTGGAGCGGCGCTTCCCGGGACTGCTGACCCTGGCCGTCGGCGATTTTCCGGGCCCGGGACCGGCTGTCGGTCCCGCCCCCTAGACTCGGAATGCGATGAGCAGCCTCTTTGACGACAGTTTCCTGGCGGACCTCAGCCCCTCCGACGAGGTCCCGCCGCCGCCCGAGGACCACGCCGCCCCGGAGCCGGAGGCGGACGATCTCTTCGGGGGCCGGTTCGACGTACCCATGTCCGGGGACGCGTACTACCGGGACGGTGCCCCCAGGCCCGTCATCGACCCGGCGGCGCTCCTGGACGGGCTGAACGAGCAGCAGCGCGCGGCGGTGGTGCACGCGGGTTCGCCGCTGCTCATCGTCGCCGGCGCCGGCTCCGGAAAGACCCGGGTGCTGACCCACCGCATCGGACACCTGCTGTCCGCGCGGAACGTGCACCCCGGCCAGATCCTGGCGATCACCTTCACCAACAAGGCCGCCGGAGAGATGAAGGAGCGCGTCGAAAGCCTGGTCGGCCCGCGCGCCAACGCCATGTGGGTCTCCACCTTCCACAGCGCGTGCGTCCGCATCCTGCGCCGCGAGTCGAAGCGGCTCGGCTTCACCTCCTCGTTCTCGATCTACGACGCGGCCGACTCGAAGCGCCTGATGGCGCTCGTCTGCCGCGACCTGGACCTGGACCCGAAGAAGTTTCCGCCCAAGGCCTTCAACGCCAAGATCTCGAACCTGAAGAACGAGCTGATCGACGAGGAAGCCTTCGCCGACACGGCGGTGGACGGGTTCGAGAAGACCCTGGCCCAGGCGTACGCGATGTACCAGGGGCGGCTGCGCGAGGCCAACGCGCTCGACTTCGACGACATCATCATGACCACGGTCCACCTGCTCCAGGCGTTCCCGGACGTCGCCGAGCACTACCGGCGCCGCTTCCGGCACGTGCTGGTGGACGAGTACCAGGACACCAACCACGCCCAGTACACGCTCGTGCGCGAGCTGGTCGGCACCGGCTACCCGGACCTGCCGCCCGCCGAGCTGTGCGTCGTGGGTGACGCAGACCAGTCGATCTACGCCTTCCGCGGTGCGACGATCCGCAACATCCTCCAGTTCGAGGAGGACTACAAGGACGCGACGACGATCCTGCTCGAGCAGAACTACCGCTCCACGCAGACGATCCTCTCCGCCGCCAACGCGGTCATCGAGCGCAACGAGAACCGCCGCGCCAAGAACCTGTGGACCGAGGCCGGTACGGGCGCGGCTATCACCGGCTACGTCGCGGACACCGAGCACGACGAGGCGCAGTTCGTCGCCGACGAGATCGACCGGCTGACGGATGCCGGGGACGCCAAGGCGGGGGACGTCGCGATCTTCTACCGGACCAACGCGCAGTCGCGTGTGTTCGAGGAGATCTTCATCCGCGTCGGGCTGCCCTACAAGGTCGTCGGCGGCGTCCGTTTCTACGAGCGCAAGGAGGTCCGCGACGTCCTCGCGTACCTGCGCGTGCTGGCGAACCCAGAGGACAACGTCCCGCTCCGCCGGATCCTGAACGTGCCCAAGCGCGGCATCGGCGAGCGCGCCGAGGCGATGATCGACGCGCTCGCGATGCGCGAGAAGATCACCTTCCCGCAGGCGCTGCGGCGGGTGGACGAGGCCTTCGGCATGGCCGCGCGCTCGACGAACGCGGTGAAGCGGTTCAACGTGCTGATGGAGGAGCTCCGCACGATCGTCGACTCGGGCGCGGGCCCCGCGGTGGTGCTGGAGGCGGTGCTGGAGCGTACGGGCTACCTCGCCGAGCTCCAGGCGTCGACCGACCCGCAGGACGAGACGCGGATCGAGAACCTCCAGGAACTGGCAGCGGTGGCGCTGGAGTTCGAGCAGGCGCGGGAAGCCGCGGCGGCCGAGGCCGCCGAGACGGGGGCCCCTGCTCCCGGTTCCGGCACGCTGGCCGAGTTCCTGGAGCAGGTCGCGCTGGTGGCCGACTCCGACCAGATCCCGGACGAGGACACCGAGGGCACGGGCGTCATCACGCTCATGACCCTGCACACCGCCAAGGGCCTGGAGTTCCCGGTGGTCTTCCTGACCGGCATGGAGGACGGGGTCTTCCCGCACATGCGGTCGCTGGGCCAGACCAAGGAGCTCGAGGAGGAGCGCCGCCTCGCGTACGTCGGCATCACGCGTGCGCGCGAGCGGCTGTACCTGACCCGGTCCTCGATGCGCAGCGCCTGGGGGACGCCCTCGTACAACCCGCCGTCGCGGTTCCTCGAGGAGATCCCGGCGGAGTACCTGCAGTGGAAGCGCACGGGTGCGGCCCAGAAGCCGGCGGGTCCGATCCGGAGCTCGGGCCAGGGCGGCGGGAAGACGTCGTTCGGCACCTCGCCGGAGGCGTTCCTGTCCTCCTCGCGCACGAAGTCGGGCCCGTCCGGGTTCGCGACGCGCCGGGCCGCCGACAAGCCGGTGATCGCCCTGGTGGTCGGGGACCGGGTGACGCACGACCAGTTCGGACTCGGCACCGTCATGGAGGTCAAGGGCGCGGGCGCGGACGCGCAGGCCACCATCGACTTCGGGGACGACAAGCCGAAGCGGCTGCTCCTGCGCTACGCGCCGGTGCAGAAGCTGTAGTTCTGGCTGTCGGGGGTCAGTTCGGGTCCAGGCCGTGGCTGCGGAGCCACGGCAGGGGGTCGATCGCGGACCCGCCGCCGGGCCGTACCTCGAAGTGGAGGTGCGGTCCGGTGGAGTTGCCGGAGTTGCCGGAGTACGCGATGACGTCGCCGGCCTTGACCTTGCCGCCCCGGATCTTGGTGCTGCTGAGGTGGCAGTACCAGGTCTCGGTGCCGTCGGGCGCGGTCACTATGGCCATGTTCCCGTAGGCGCTGTTGTACTGGGTGCGCACGGTGCCGTCGGTGGCGGCCATGACCGGGGTCCCGTAGGCCACCGGGAAGTCGATGCCGGTGTGCACGGACATCCACATGCCGCCGGCCTGGCCGAAGCTGGCGCTGAGACCGTGCTGTTCGACGGGGATCGCGAACTTGGGGCGGGCGGCCTCCTTGGCCGCGGCCTCCTCCGCCTTCTTCTTCTTTTCGTCCTCCTGGCGCTGGCGCAGGTCGATGCGCTCCTGCGTGCGGCTCGCGCGGTCCGCGAAGTCGCCCGCGTCGGCGCTGAGCGCCGCCAGTTGGGTGTCGAGCTTGGTGTTCGCCGCGACGGGCTTCACCGAGGCCGGGTCGGGCGCGGCCATCGTGGTGGTGTCCTCGGCGGGCTTCTCCGTGCCGGTGAGTCCGCCGACGGAGGCGGCCGCGACACCCGCGACGCCCATCACGCAGGCGGAGGGGACGGCCACGGTCAGCAGGGCGGAACGCTTCGCCGGGGTGCGGCGACGGCTGCTGCCGCCGCCCGCCTTGGCGTTGCCCTTGGACGCGGTCCGGCGCGCGGCGCGCGGCACGGAGGGGGAGGTGACGGGCATCGCCTGGGTGGGGAGGTCGTGCACCTCGGGCGTGTCGGTGACTTCCTCGGGGAGGACCTCGAAGACGGAGGTCTCGCTGTAGGTGTCTCCGTACGCGTCGCTCTCGCCGACGGCGTCCTGGGCCGGGATGTGGACCTCGTAGGCGTAGTCCGCAGCGGGCGCGGCCGCCTCGTACGTGTACTCCTGCTGCTGCTGAGCGGGTTGGTACTCGTACTGCGTCTGGGCCTGGGTCTCCGTGACGGTGTTCCAGGCGGTGGCGTCGTACGCGCCGGTCTCGGTGCCGTAGCCCGGCATCGCCCAGTGACCGGTCTGCTCGGCCGAGGTGTCGTACCCGAAGGAGGCCGGCTGCTGGTACTCGGTGTAGCCGGAGTAGTCCGTGTTCTGCGTGTTCCAGGCGCTCGCATCCGTCCCCCAGCTACCGCTGGGAGGTGCCCCCAGACCCGTCGCGTCCGCGGGCATGCCCTGGGACGGGATCGTGGTCAGGTACGCGTCCTGAGAGGTCCATGCCGTGGTGTCGTACGCGCCCGTCTCATAAGAGCCGTATGCCGCGTAGTTGACCCCCTGGCCCTGCGTTTCATAGGAAACGTAGGTTGAGTCACCAGCGAAAGTGGTGGTGGCAAGGCCGTCATACCCGGGATCCGGGTACTGGCCCGGCGAGGGGCGGTCGTTCACCAACTTCTCTTTCGCCTCGGCATTGGGGGGCCTGGGTGGCCGGGGAACTCGGGGTTCACCGGAGGAGAGCAGTGGCGTGACTGTACCCGGCGGTTACTCGCAACGACAATCTTCGGAGGGTTTCCACCTCGCCGGAACCGGGCATTCGGCCGTCTTTCGGTCGCATAAAGACGCAGCCTTGGCCTTGAGTTCGAAATCCGTTCGACTTCGCGTCGGTTGGCGTCTATGCGACGGACGAGGCTTCCGAGGCCTCCGCGGAGGCCGATCCGATCCCGTCGAGGACGCGCCGGATCGCCGCGATCACGGTGGGGTGCGCGGGCAGGGCGAGGTGCCCGATGCCGGTGACCTGGACGTTCTCCACGCGTAGATCCGGATGCTCGATCCGGGCCGCCGAGACCGGGACCATCAGCGTGTCGAACTCGCTCCAGAACGCCACGCATCGGGTGGCGCAGCCGAGCGCGGGCGCGGCCAGCTCGGCCAGCACCTCGGAGTCGGGGCGCATCTGCCGCACCAGCGGGTGCGCGTCCATGAAGGGGGCGACCAGCGTGCCGGAATGCGGGGTGCCGAGCGTGACGAGGGTCCGGATGCGGGCGTCGCCGCCCAGGCGCTGGACGTAGTACCGGCCGACCAGTCCGCCCAGGCTGTGCCCGACCAGGTCAACCCGCTCCTGCCCGGTGCGCGCGCACAGCTCCTCGACGCGCCGGGCGAGATGGCGGGCCGTGACGCGCAGGTCGCGGGTGAAGGGCGAGTAGTTGTACGCCTCCACGTGCCGCAGGCCGCCCGCCCCGAGGGCGCGGCGCAGCAGGACGAAAACGGAGCGGTTGTCGGTGAACCCGTGGAGGAGGAGGACGGCAGGGCGTGTCGCGGGCGGGCCGGCGGCGACCTTCTCCTGGCACACTCCGGTGGGATACAGGAGAAGATGTCCGCCGAGCACGACCACCTCGAGCGCGCCGGCCCGCAGTGCGGCGCCGACCGTGGGTATCGACAGCGTGGGAATCGACGCGGGTATGCACAGCCCCATTGACGGCCTCCCCTGAGCCTCTCGGGACTGCGGCCGTTACGCCACCGTGCCGTGCGGCTGTCGGCACGGTGGCGTAATGCCGTCCCACGTGTGATTTCCCCCTCCTGGTTGACCGTGAAACGGCGGCGTGCGCGATGCTGTACTTAACGTTCGTTCACTCGGGAGGCAGTGCGATGGGTGTGACCGGTCCGATCCGTGTGGTGGTGGCCAAGCCGGGTCTCGACGGCCACGACCGCGGCGCGAAGGTGATCGCGCGGGCGCTGCGTGACGCGGGCATGGAGGTCATCTACACCGGCCTCCACCAGACCCCCGAGCAGATCGTGGACACCGCCATCCAGGAGGACGCCGACGCGATCGGCCTCTCGATCCTCTCCGGCGCCCACAACACGCTCTTCGCGCGCGTCCTGGAACTCCTCAAGGAGCGCGAGGCGGAGGACATCAAGGTCTTCGGCGGCGGCATCATCCCGGAAGACGACATCGCCCCTCTCAAGGAGAAGGGCGTGGCCGAGATCTTCACCCCGGGCGCGACGACGACCTCCATCGTCGACTGGGTCCGCGCGAACGTCCGCCAGTAGCCCCTGCGGCGCCGTTGCTGGGGCTCCGCCCCAGACCCCGCGCCTCAAACGCCGGCGGGGCTGGATTTTGGCTGGTGCAGCCTGCCAGGCGCGGCTGGATTGCCGCGCCGCGGCAATTTCAGCCCCGCCGGCGTTTGAGGCGTGAGGGTCCCCCCGGGCGGAGCCCGGTTGGTCAGGCCGGGGTCAGCTCCGAGAGCATCGCCTCGCGGAGGCGGAGGGTGGCCACCAGCCGCTGGAAGGCCTCGGACCAGTACGCGGCGGCGCCGGACGCGCTGTCCGCCGGCTCCTCCGCCGCGGCGGTCAGTATCTCCAGCCGGCCGGCCTCCGCAGGGTCGAGGCAGCGCTCCGCCAACCCCATCACCCCGCTGAAGCTCCACGGGTAACTGCCCGCCTCCCGGGCGCAGTCCAGCGCGTCCACGACCGCCCGGCCCAGCGCCCCCGCCCACGGCACCACGCACACCCCGAGCAGCTGGAACGCCTCCGAGAGCCCGTGGGCCCGTATGAACTGCGCGACCCAGTCGGCCCGTTCCCCGTCCGGCAGGGTCTCGAGGAGCTTGGCGCGCTCCGCGAGCGAAGCCGTCCCCGGGCCCGCCGCGGGCGGCGCGGACGCCGCGCCCAGCAGGGCCCGCGACCACCGCGCGTCGCGCTGGCGCACCGCCGCCCGGCACCACGCCGCGTGCAGTTCCTCCCGCCAGACCTCGCCCTCGGCCACCGGCAGGGCCACGATCTCCGCCGGGCCGAGCCCCCCGAACCGCTCCCGCCAGCAGGACAGCGGAGCCGCCTCCACCAACTGGCCCAGCCACCAAGCCCGTTCCCCCCGCCCGGCGGGCGGATTCCTGACCACCCCGTCCCGCAGCATCCCCGCATCGCACTCGGCCGGCGGATTCACGCCCTCCGGGCCCACGCAGGCCAGGGCGCGCTCCGCCATCCGCCCCGCCAGTGCCGAGTCCGGCAGCGCCGACAGCAGTTCGGCGGCCGTCGCGCGGACATTTCGGCTGCGGTCGCCCAGGGCCGCCTCCAGGAACGGCTCGTCCCCCTCCGACAGCCCCACCCGCAGCGAATCGAGGAACATCAGCCGGTCCTCGGCCCGCTCGGTGGCCCAGGTCGTCGCCAGCAGCCTCGTCGCGGCTGCCGCGTCGTGCGCCCGTACTGCGCCCAGCAGAGCCACCCGCTCCGCGAACAGCCCCTCCTGCCAGAGCCGCTCCACCCCGGCCAGGTCCGTCACGTCCGGCAGTTCCCCGGCTCCTCCGGCCCCGCCGCGCAGGGCGAACCGCCAGTCCGGATTCAGTCGCGCCAGCCACAGCCCTCGCGCCCCGGCCAGGGCCAGTGCCTGCGGCCGCAGGTCCGTACGGGCCCGGGCCGCGTCCAGCAGCGCGGGCACGAGCGCGGCCGGTGAGCGGTAGCCGTGCCGGCCGGCGGCGGCCAGCCACTGCGGCAGCAGCTCCGTCAGATCCGGGGCGGCGCCGCGCCGCCCGCCGCTGCCCGCGCCGGTCCGGCCGGCCAGCAGCTGCGCGAGCCGCTGCCGGGCCGCGGCCGGTGGTGCCGGGCGCGGGTCCCGGGGCGCCGGCTCCGGGCGCGGGCCCGCCCCGGCCGGCCGCAGCCCGGCCCGGCGCCGCACGGTGTGCACGGCCGCCGCGTCCAGCAGGGCCTCCGGCGAGCCGGCGGGGCCCCCGCCCCGGCGCCGGTCGGTGCCCAGCAGCGCCGCCCCGACCAGCTCCTCCCAGTCCCCGTAGTCCTCGTCGCCCTTGCCCATCGGACCCCTCCCTCTTCGTGTCCTGCGCTCCGGTCCCGCCCCCTCCGCGGGACCGGAGCCGTCGATGCCCCGTGTCAACTGCGCTCAACTGGCGTGGTTGTCGTTCATGCAAGCCCCCCGGCTTCTCGTCACTTCACGCCGGCGCCCCCGCGCCACCGCGTCCTTCCCCTCTCCGCGCCCCTTCGTGACGGCACACGTATCCCCAGGCCCCTGCCGATTCCTCTGCGATTTCCCCTTGGATCCGGCCGCTGTTCAGGCCAGCGGCACCGGCTCGGGCGAGCCCGGCTGCCAGGCGGTCAGCGGTGTGAAGCCGCGGTGGCCGCACTCCCCGAACACCGTCACCGGGCCCCCGCCCGACAACGCGGCCAGCTGCCACAGGCCCCCGCGGGAGCGGCTGCCCGCCCCGGCGACGGGCACCGGCAGGGCGGAGTCACCCTCCGCGTCCGCCAGTTGCCAGCCGAGCTCTCCCGGTATCGGGATCACTCGGCCGAGCACCACCGGCCAGGACTCCAGCCACGGGTCCTCCCGCAGCGCGGCCCCGTAGGCCTCCAGGGCAGCCCCCGTGCTCACCCCGGCCGGAACCTCCGCGCACGGCACGGCCGCGGCGACCCTTTCCCCGAGATCCGCCCGCAGCCCCGCCGAACCGGGCCGGAAGCGGACTTCCGCCTCCAGTACCAGCCCCACCGGCAGTGCCAGCCCCGGCGGCCGCCCCGCCGGTCCGAAGTCCAGCACCAGGGCCGGCCGCCCGCCCCCCAGCCCGCGCAGCCATATCCGGCGGGTGGTGAGCCGGCCGTCCGGCGACACCGAGTCGTACTGAGCCAGCACCAGCCAGCGGTCCCGTACGGCCTCCCCCTCCCCGGAGGCCGGCAGTCCCACCCGGCTGCGCACGGTCGCGGCCAGCTCTTCGGGCAGTGCCGACACGCCCAGCCAGGCCCGGTCCAGCAGGTGCAGCAGCGCCGCCTCCTCCAGCATCCTGGCGGGCCAGCCGGGGCCGCAACTGGGTATCGTGCCCAACTCCCTTACGCGTCCGGCCAGTCCGGGCGCCTGGGCGTCGATCATCCGGGCGGCCGTCTCCTCCCACGCCGCGTAACCCGACTGTTCCTGCCCGGCGAGACCGCCGCGCAGGAGGTCGGCCAGCCGCTGCTCCAGCTCGGTGACGCCCGCGCCGATCCGCGCCGCCCGCCGCTCGGCCCGCCGCCGGGCCCCCTCCTCGTCCACCGGCCTGCCCGTCGCGGCGGCCGGTCGCGCCGCCTTCGCCGCACGCTCCGCCAGCCACTCCGCGGCCCAGTCCGGTGCCTCTCCCGGCTCGCCCGCCCCCTCCGCGGACCAGAGCAGCAGCAGGCCCAGCGCGTGCTTGCACGGGAACTTCCGGCTCGGGCAGGAGCACTTGTACGCCGGTCCCGCCAGGTCCACGACCGTGCGGTACGGCTTGCTGCCGCTGCCCTTGCACAACCCCCATACAGAACCGGAAGCGGAACCTCCGATCTGCGACCACGGCCCCGCCCCGCCGAGTCTGCTTCCCGCCTTGCGTGAGGCATCGTCAGGAGCCAGAGCCAGTACCTGTTCCGCCGTCCAGCGGACCCCCTGCTCAGTCATGTGAACCACCGTACGGACCGCCACTGACAATCGCTCTGACCTGCAACAACGCCTCGAACAAGCCTCGTTGTCAGTGGCGTGGTGCACCTTGGATCCAGCAGTCGGGAGCGGCTGCCGAGCATTGGAGGGGGACCATGACCATGCCCGAGGACAACAAGGGCGCCCAGGCGCTGCGACCGCACGCCGAAGACGCTTTCGCACACGAACTGAAAGCCCTGGCGGCCACCGACGACCGGCCCCGCCCGGCCCGCTGGAAGCTGTCCCCGTGGGCCGTGGCCACGTACCTGCTCGGCGGCACCCTCGACGACGGCACGGTGATCACGCCCAAGTACATCGGGCCGCGCCGCATCGTCGAAGTCGCCGTCACCACGCTGGCCACCGACCGCGCACTGCTCCTCCTCGGCGTCCCCGGCACCGCGAAGACCTGGGTCTCCGAACACCTCGCCGCCGCCGTCAGCGGAGACTCCACCCTCCTCGTCCAGGGCACCGCCGGAACCCCGGAGGAGGCCATCCGGTACGGATGGAACTACGCCCGGCTGCTCGCCCACGGCCCCAGCCGCGAGGCCCTCGTGCCCAGCCCGGTCATGCGGGCCATGGCCGACGGCATGACCGCCCGCGTCGAGGAGCTCACCCGCATCCCCGCCGACGTCCAGGACACCCTCATCACCGTCCTGTCCGAGAAGACCCTCCCGATACCGGAGCTCGGCGAAGAGGTGCAGGCCGTCGGCGGCTTCAACCTCATCGCCACCGCCAACGACCGCGACCGCGGGGTCAACGAGCTCTCCAGCGCGCTGCGCCGGCGCTTCAACACCGTCGTCCTGCCGCTGCCCGCCACCGCCGACGCCGAGGTCGACATCGTCGCCCGCCGCGTCGACCAGATGGGCCGCGCCCTCGACCTGCCGGCCGTGCCCGAGGGCCTGGAGGAGATCCGCCGCGTCGTCACCGTCTTCCGCGAGCTGCGCGACGGAGTCACCGGCGACGGCCGCACGAAGGTGAAGTCGCCCAGCGGCACCCTGTCCACCGCCGAGGCCATCTCCGTCGTCACCGGCGGCCTGGCGCTGGCCGCCCACTTCGGGGACGGCGTGCTGCGCCCCTCCGACGTGGCCGCCGGAATCCTCGGCGCCGTCATCCGCGACCCGGCCGCCGACAAGGTCGTCTGGCAGGAGTACCTGGAGGCCGTGGTCCGCGAGCGGGACGGCTGGAAGGACTTCTACCGCGCCTGCCGGGAGGTGACCGTATGAGCCCACTGCTGCTGGGCGTACGGCACCACGGGCCCGGCTCGGCCCGCGCGGTGCGCGCCGCCCTCGACGCGGCCCGGCCGGCGGCCGTGCTGATCGAGGGGCCGCCCGAGGGGGACGCGCTGCTCGCCCTGGCCGCCGATCCCGGGATGCGGCCGCCCGTGGCGCTGCTCGCACACGCCGCGGACGACCCCGGCCGGGCCGCGTTCTGGCCGCTGGCCGGCTTCTCCCCGGAGTGGATCGCGATCCGCTGGGCGCAGGAGGCGGGCGTACCGGTGCGGTTCATGGACCTCCCGGCCGCGCACTCGCTGGCCCGCCGTGAGGAGGGCGAGGAGGGCGAGGAGGGCGAGGAGGGGGAGGAAGGGGGCGGGGAGCCCGATTCCATGCGGGTGGACCCTCTCGCGGTGCTGGCCGAGACCGCCGGGTACGACGACCCCGAGCGCTGGTGGGAGGACGTGGTCGAACACCGGGGCACCGGGGCCGTGCGGGACCCGCTGGCCGCCTTCGAGGCGCTCGGGGAGGCCATGGGCGCCCTGCGCGAGGCGTACGGCGACGGCGGCCACTCCCGCGACCTCGTGCGCGAGGCGTACATGCGGCAGCGGATGCGGGCCGCCCGCCGGGAGTTCGGCGATGCGTACGCCGTGGTGTGCGGGGCCTGGCACGTCCCGGCGCTGCGGGCCAGGACCACCGCGGCCGCCGACAAGGCGCTGCTCACCGGCCTGCCGAAGGTCAAGGTGGAGACCACTTGGGTGCCCTGGACCCACCGCAGGCTGGCCCGGGCCGGCGGGTACGGCGCGGGCATCACCTCGCCCGGCTGGTACGCGCACCTCTTCGAGGCCCGGGACCGGCCCGTGGAGCGGTGGCTGACCAAGGTCGCGGGGCTGCTCCGCGAGGAGGACCGGCAGGTCTCCTCGGCGCACGTCATCGAGGCGGTCCGGCTGGCCGAGACGCTGGCCGCGATGCGCGGAAGGCCGCTGCCCGGGCTGACGGAGACCCTGGAGGCGGTCCGGGCGGTGATGTGCGACGGATCCGACGTACCGCTCGCGCTGATCGAGGACCGGCTCGTCGTCGGGGACGTGCTCGGCGAGGTCCCGGACACGGCGCCCGTCGTACCGCTCCAGCGCGACCTGACCCGCCGGCAGCGCTCGCTGCGTCTCAAGCCCGAGGCGCAGGACCGCGAGCTGGAGCTCGACCTGCGCAAGGAGACCGACGCGGCCAAGTCGCTGCTGCTGCACCGCCTGCGGCTGCTCGGCATCGACTGGGGCATACCGGCCGCGTCGAGGGGCAGCACCGGGACCTTCCGGGAGACCTGGCGGTTGCGCTGGGAGCCGGAGCTGTCGGTGCGGGTCGCGGAGGCCGGTATCTGGGGCACCACCGTGCTCGCGGCGGCCACCGCCAAGGCGGAGGCGGACGCGGCCGGGGCCGGGGAGCTGGGCGAGGTCACGGCGCTCGCCGAGCGGTGCCTGCTGGCCGGGCTGTCCGAGGCGCTGCCCGCCGTCCTGCGGGCGCTCGCGGACCGGGCCGCGCTGGACACCGATGTGGCGCGGCTCGCCAAGGCGCTGCCCGCGCTGGCCCGTTCGCTGCGGTACGGGGACGTCCGCGGCACCGACGCGGCGGCCCTCGGCACGGTGGCGGCCGGGCTCGCCGAGCGGATATGCGTGGCGCTGCCACCCGCCTGCGCCGCTGGCCTGGACGCCGACGCGGCGGCGGAGCTGCGCGGCCACATGGACGGGGTGCACGGGGCGGTCGGGCTGCTGGCGGACGCCGACGAGGGCTGCGCGAGCGCTGGTCCGCGGTGCTGCGGGCGCTGTCCGGCCGGGAGACCGTGCCGGGCCTGATCCGCGGCCGGGCGGCTCGGCTGCTGCTCGACGACGGGCGGCTTCCGGCCGCGGAAACGGCGCGGCTGATGGGGCTCGCGCTGTCCCCTGCGGCATCCCCGGCCGACGCGGCGGGCTGGATCGAGGGCTTCGCGGGCGGCAGTTCGGGCGGCGGGACCCTGCTGGTCCACGACGACCGGCTGCTGGGCCTGATCGACACCTGGCTGTCGGGAGTGCCCGAGCGTGCCTTCATCGACGTGCTGCCGCTGCTGCGGCGGACGTTCGGGGCGTACGAGCCGGGGGTGAAGCGGACCCTGGGCGAGCTGGTCCGGCGCGGCCCGGGCGGCCCGGCCGCGCCCTCGCGCGCCGGCTCGGCCCCCGAGGGCTTCGGCCCGGAGCTGGACCCGGCCCGCGCCGACGCGGTGCTGGACCTGGTCCGGCTGCTGCTCGCCGGCCCGGGACCGGCCGGACATGACGGACACGACCTTGCGGGGGTGGGCTGATGGACGCGGCGGACGAGCGACTGCGGCGGTGGCGGATGGTGCTCGGCGGCGGAGAGGCCGACGGGACGCGCCGCACGCTGACCGGGCGGGACGCGGACATGGACGCCGCGCTCGGCGCCCTCTACGGCGGGGGCGGCGCGGGCGGCCCGCGCAAGGGGTCGGGCCCGCGCTCCGCCGGGCTCGGCGGATCCGCGCCGAATGTGGCGCGCTGGCTCGGGGACATCCGTACGTACTTCCCCAGCTCGGTGGTCCAGGTCATGCAGCGCGACGCCATCGAGCGGCTCGGCCTGTCCGCCCTGCTGCTGGAGCCGGAGATGCTGGAGGCCGTCGAGCCTGACGTGCACCTGGTCGGCACCCTGCTCTCCCTGAACAAGGCGATGCCCGACACCACGAAGGAGACGGCCCGGGCCGTGGTCCGCAAGGTCGTCGAGCAGCTGGAGAAGCGCCTCGCGACGCGCACCCGGGCCACGCTCACCGGCGCCCTGGACCGCTCCGCCCGGATCAGCCGCCCCCGCCACCACGACATCGACTGGAACCGCACGATCCGGGCCAACCTCAAGAACTACCTGCCCGAGTACCGCACGGTGGTCCCCGAACGGCTGATCGGGTACGGCCGGGCGGCGCAATCGGTGAAGAAGGAGGTGATCCTCTGCATCGACCAGTCGGGTTCGATGGCGGCCTCCGTCGTCTACGCCTCCGTCTTCGGCGCCGTCCTCGCCTCCATGCGCTCGATCGCCACCCGCCTCGTCGTCTTCGACACCGCCGTCGTCGACCTCACGGACCAGCTCGACGATCCGGTCGACGTCCTCTTCGGCACCCAGCTCGGCGGCGGCACCGACATCAACCGGGCGCTCGCCTACTGCCAGTCGAAGATCACCCGGCCCGCCGACACCGTCGTGGTCCTGATCAGTGATCTCTACGAGGGCGGCATACGCAACGAGATGCTCAAGCGGGTCGCCGCGATGAAGGCCTCGGGGGTGGAGTTCGTGACCCTGCTCGCACTGTCCGACGAGGGCGCCCCGGCCTACGACCGCGAGCACGCCGCCGCCCTCGCGGCGCTCGGCGCGCCCGCCTTCGCCTGCACCCCCGACCTGTTCCCGGAGGTGATGGCCGCGGCGCTGGAGAAGCGACCCCTGCCGGTTCCGTGACCTTCACCGTTGTGAATGGGCCGATCGCACGAACTTCCAGTTCAACCGTGAGGCGATCTGTGACAGGTATCACCGCTCAGGTGTGATCTGCGATTTAGGGACCTACGGCCCACGGGGATAACCTGCGGGACGGACATGCCGCGTCCACGGTCACCGTGTGCGCCTTCCTTGTGACAGCGCCGTCACGTTGCCCTCCGCGGCACGCCCACGCAGATAGCAGACAACCGCGAATCACTGCGAATCTTTAAAAAAGACAAGGGACGGACGCGCGTGGACCTGTTCGAGTACCAGGCGAGGGACCTCTTCGCCAAGCACGGTGTACCGGTGCTGGCCGGTGAAGTCATCGACACGCCTGAGGCGGCTCGCGAGGCCACCGAGCGGCTGGGCGGCAAGTCGGTCGTCAAGGCGCAGGTGAAGGTCGGCGGCCGCGGCAAGGCCGGCGGCGTGAAGCTGGCCGCCACCCCGGACGAGGCTGTCGCCCGGGCGACGGACATCCTCGGCATGGACATCAAGGGCCACACGGTCCACAAGGTGATGATCGCCGAGACGGCTCCCGAGATCCTCGAGGAGTACTACGTCTCGTACCTCCTCGACCGCACCAACCGCACCTTCCTCGCCATGGCGTCGGTCGCGGGCGGCATGGACATCGAGCAGGTCGCCGAGGAGACCCCGGAGAAGCTCGCCAAGGTCCCGGTGAACGCCAACGAGGGCGTGACCATCGAGAAGGCCCGCGAGATCGTCGCGCTGGCGCAGTTCCCGGCCGAGGTCGCCGAGAAGGTCGCCGAGGTCCTCGTGACCCTGTGGGCGACCTTCATCGCCGAGGACGCGCTCCTCGTCGAGGTCAACCCGCTCGCGAAGGTCGCCAACGGCGACGTCATCGCGCTCGACGGCAAGGTCTCGCTCGACGAGAACGCCGAGTTCCGCCAGCCGGGTCACGAGGAGTTCGTGGACCACGCGGCCGCGAACCCGCTCGAGGCCGCCGCCAAGGCGAAGAACCTCAACTACGTGAAGCTCGAGGGCGAGGTCGGCATCATCGGCAACGGCGCGGGTCTCGTCATGAGCACCCTCGACGTCGTCGCCTACGCCGGCGAGAACCACGGCGGCGTCAAGCCCGCCAACTTCCTGGACATCGGCGGTGGCGCCTCCGCCGCCGTCATGGCCAACGGTCTCGAGATCATCCTCGGCGACCCGGACGTCAAGTCCGTCTTCGTCAACGTCTTCGGTGGCATCACCGCGTGCGACGAGGTCGCCAACGGCATCGTCCAGGCGCTGGCCCTGCTGGAGGAGAAGGGCGAGGCGGTCACCAAGCCGCTCGTCGTCCGTCTCGACGGCAACAACGCCGAGCTGGGTCGCAAGATCCTCTCGGACGCCAACCACCCGCTGGTCCAGCGCGTGGACACCATGGACGGCGCGGCCGACAAGGCCGCCGAGCTCGCGGCTGCGAAGTAAGGGCAGAGGTCACAGACTCACATGGCTATCTTCCTCAACAAGGACAGCAAGGTCATCGTCCAGGGCATGACCGGTGCCACGGGCATGAAGCACACCAAGCTGATGCTGGCTGACGGCACCAACATCGTCGGCGGCGTGAACCCGCGCAAGGCCGGCACCACCGTCGACTTCGACGGCACCGAGGTCCCGGTCTTCGGCTCCGTCGCCGAGGCGATGGAGAAGACGGGCGCCAACGTCTCCGTCCTCTTCGTCCCGCCGGCCTTCGCCAAGGCCGCCGTGGTCGAGGCGATCGACGCCGAGATCCCGCTGGCCGTCGTCATCACCGAGGGCATCGCGGTGCACGACTCCGCCGCCTTCTGGGCGTACGCGATCGCCAAGGGCAACAAGACCCGGATCATCGGCCCGAACTGCCCGGGTCTGATCACCCCCGGCCAGTCCAACGCCGGCATCATCCCGGGCGACATCACCAAGCCCGGCCGCATCGGTCTCGTGTCCAAGTCCGGCACGCTGACCTACCAGATGATGTACGAGCTCCGTGACATCGGCTTCTCCTCGGCCGTCGGCATCGGTGGCGACCCGGTCATCGGCACCACGCACATCGACGCCCTCGAGGCGTTCGAGGCCGACCCCGACACCGACCTGATCGTCATGATCGGCGAGATCGGCGGCGACGCCGAGGAGCGTGCGGCGGACTTCATCGCGAAGAACGTCACCAAGCCGGTCGTCGGCTACGTCGCGGGCTTCACCGCCCCCGAGGGCAAGACCATGGGCCACGCGGGCGCCATCGTCTCCGGTTCCTCCGGTACCGCGCAGGCCAAGAAGGAGGCCCTCGAGGCCGCCGGCGTGAAGGTCGGCAAGACGCCGACCGAGACCGCCAAGCTGGCGCGCGAGATCCTGAACGCCGCGCAGTAACAGCAGTACGCGTGCACGGGCGTGGCCCGCACCCTTCCCGGGTGCGGGCCACGCCCGTTTCTCATTCGATCCCGGGCGTGAGGCGGGCGGGCCCGGAGTCCGGGTCTGCCCGCAGCTTGTCGTGGAGCAGCCTGCTCTGCTCCGTGAGCCGCTGGGGGCCGCTGAGCGGGGGCACGCCCGAGACGTTCGCACCGGGGGCGATCGGCGGCTGGTACTGGGTGGGCGCGGTCGCGGCCGTGTACGCCGTCGCGACCGCGATGACCGAGGTCATGCCGAGGGCGGCGCGGGTCCACAGCCGGGTACGCCCCTCCGCGCGGCCGCGGACGAGGGCCGCGGGGCGCGGTTCGAGCCGTACCGCCGGAGTCAGCGCCGCGAGCATGTCGTGCAGCAGCTC
This sequence comes from Streptomyces sp. NBC_01546, assembly GCF_045208355.1. Taxonomy (NCBI): domain Bacteria; kingdom Bacillati; phylum Actinomycetota; class Actinomycetes; order Kitasatosporales; family Streptomycetaceae; genus Streptomyces; species Streptomyces sp. NBC_01546. Next base: position 3,448,153 of record NZ_CP109379.1, on the reverse strand, counting down.
GGACTGTTCCCCGGGCGGTACGTCGGCCAGTTCGGGTACCCGGTCGGCGAGGTATTCGTGCGCGTGGAGCAGGCGGCTGCCCGCGGTGGGCGTGGTGGCCTCGGTCTCGGCGGCCGTGTCGGGGAGGTCGAGGCCGACGCCGTCGTAGAGCAGGACCGTACGGCGGTGGGCGGTGGGCAGCGAGAGCAGGGCGTCGAGGAGGATCCGGTCGGCGGGCTCGGCGGGAGGCTTGTCGGTATGCCGGTGTGCCGGGCGCAGCTGGTGCCAGGGGGAGAGGGCGCAGTCGTACGCGGCCGTGCGGACCCAGCCCACCGGGTCCGGATCGGTGTCCACTTCCGGCCACTGCCGCCAGGCCTGGCGGAACGCCCGCTCCACGGCCTCCCGGGCGAGGGCCCGGCGGCCGGTGAGCAGGTAGGTCTGGTGGATGAGGGCGGGGGCGGCCAGGGCGTAGAGGGCGTCGAACGCCGCTGCGGCTCCGCCAGTCGCCGCCGCCACGGGAGCATCGTCGGGGGCGGGTTCCGGGAGCACAGAGGGCTCGTCTGCCCCGTCCGCCCCGCCCGCCTCTGTGGCGGCGGCGAGTGGCGGTACCTCCTCGACGCCCTGCTCGACGGCGTGCTCGACGGCCTCCTCGACGGCCTCCGGGGCCGGGCCGGCGGCCTCGGCCCCGGCTTCCGGTTCGGCCTCCGCCGCTCCTTCCGCCTCGGCCTCGGCCTCCGCCTCGAGCTCAGCCCCAGCCCCAGCCCCAGCCCCGGCCTCGGGGACCCCCTCCGACGGATCCCCGAGGCCGGCCAGGAACTGCACGTACGCCTCGCGCTTGCGCCCGCGGGGATCCGTACGGCCCGTCTCCCAGGAGCGCACCGTGGCCGGCGTGACGCCCACCGCGGCCGCGACCTCCTCATGCGTCAGGTCCGCCGCTTCGCGCAGTCTGCGGCGTTCCTCCGGGGAGGGGAGGCTCAGCTCCGAGGTCGTCTCGACGCTTTGAGTCATGCCACGCTCCCCGCGACCCGACAGTCCTGGGCGAAAAAGTACATAAACGTATATTGAGCGACACCACGGACATTCGCCTGTTACCCGCTCATAGCGCGTGTCGTTGGCACCATGGCGGGGTGACCCAAGTGACCGAACGCGGGACCCCGTTGTCCGTGGCCCCGCGAGCCGTCCGACGGCGCCGCTCCCCGGCGGCCGCCGCATGCGTGGTGGGCGGCGCCGTGGCGGCCGGACTCGGGCTCGGCTTCCTGGCCGTGCTCGTCATCGTGCTGTGGATCAGCTCCCCCTATCCCGACAGCGGCCCCGGCGGGGCCCTGCATCTCGCCGCCGGGCTCTGGCTGCTCGCCCACGGGACGGAGCTGGTGCGGTACGAGACCCTCTCCGGCGTGCCCGCGCCCGTCGGCCTGACCCCCCTGCTGCTCGTCGCGCTGCCCGTACTGCTCATGCGGCGGGCCGCCCGGCTGGGGAGCGCCTCCGAGGAGGAGGGGGAGGAGACGCTGCCGGCCGGCGCCGTCTTCTCGGCCGTGCTCTGCGGCTATCTGGCCGTCGGGGCCCTGGCCACGGTGTACGCGGCGGGCGGCCCCATGCCCGCCGATCCGCTGAGCGCGGCCTGGCACGTTCCGCTGGTCGCCGTGCTCGCCGCCGCGAGCGGGGTGTGGGCGGTACGCGGCCGGCCGCTCGGGCCGCCGCCGTCCTGGGTGCCGGGGGGCGTACGGAGGGCAGTCGCACGCCCTCGTTACGCGCTGGCGCTCCGGGCCGGTGCGGGCGGGGCCCTCGTCCTGCTGGGCGGCGGCGCGCTGCTCGTTGGCAGCTCGCTCGCCTGGCACGGTACGGAGGTCCAGGGGTCCTTCCTGGCGCTGACCGGGGTGTGGTCCGGCCGCTTCGCGGTGCTGCTGCTCGCGATCGCGCTGATCCCGAACGCCATGGTCTGGGGGGCGTCCTACGCCCTCGGGCCCGGCTTCGCCCTCGGCGCCGGGGTGACCGCCACCCCGCTCGGGTTCACGGGCTCTGCCGCCCTGCCCCGGTTCCCGCTGCTGGCGGCGCTCCCGCCCGAGGGGCCCGGGACTCCGCTGACCTGGGCGGTCGCGGGGCTGCCGGTGGTGGCCGGGCTGGCGGTGGGCTGGTTCGCGGTACGCCGGGCGCGGGAGGTCTCGTACGGGGAGACCGCGCTCACGGCGGCGCTGGGCGCGCTGGTGTGCGGGCTGGTCATGACCGGGCTCGCGGCGGCCTCGGCAGGGCCGCTCGGGTCGCGGGCGCTGGCCGAGTTCGGGCCGGTGTGGTGGGCCACGGGGGCGGCGGCCTTCGTCTGGACGCTGCTGCCGGCGGTGCCGGTGGCGGTGGCGGTGCACGCGTGGCGCAACCGGCCGGCCCTGGCGATGGACGACGGCTGGCACGACAGCGGCGTACGGGAGATCCGGTGGGCGGCCCTGCGCCGTGCGGCGGGCACGCTGGTCCCGGACATCACCCCGGCTGAGCCCCCGGCCCCGGCCCCGCCGCGGCCGCCCCGGCAGGTGACCGTCGTGCCCAGGCTCCGCCTGGACCTGCTCCCGCCGAAGTCGCTGACCCCGCCGGTGGTCGGAGCCCGAGTGCTCCCCCGCCGCAAACCAACCCCCTGACCAGCCGGTCGCGCGCGGCGCCGTTGCGGGGGCTCCGCCCCCGGACCCTCCCCCAGCTACCGCTGTGGGGACCCCCCGCGCCTCAAACTCCCCCAGCTACCGCTGGGAGGTGCCCCCAGGCGGGGCTGCAATTGCCGGCGCCGCGCGTGGCGGACCCGCCCGGCGGAGGCGGGGGCCGGGGCGTTGGCGCCCCGTGGCTTCGTCCGGTGGGCCGGGTGGCGGAGAGCGATCGTTACTGGCGGACCTTCAGGATGTCGCCCACGAGGTTGTCCGGCAGGAGCGAGTTGCACTGGAGTTCCGCCGCGTTCGTCAGGGCGTCGTCGCGGCAGACGTAGAAGTCCTTGTAGGCCAGCTGCAAGGCGTACGAGCTCATCGCCAGCAGGATCGCCAGCGAGGCCGTGACCAGGCCGCTCACCGCCGCCGTGCGCTGGGGGCGGGCCGCCTCGCCCAGCGCCGCGAGTCCGCCCTGGGTGCTCTGGGCGCCACCCTGGCCGGCCTCCGCCGTCGCCGGCCTGCCCCGGAGCGCGCTGATGCCCCAGTACAGGGCGAGTGCCCCCAGCAGCAGACCGACCGACGGAATCCCGAAGATCCCGAAGAAGAAGCCCCACATGCCGGCCAGCAGCGCGTAGCGGGCGCGGCGCTGGATCGGGTCCGTCGGGTCCCAGCGCGCCGGGCCGCCCCGGCCGCCCTCGGGGTCCTGCCCGCCGCCCCCGCCCTCGCCGTTGCCGCCGCGGCGCGGCTGCCACGGCTGGTCGGGCCGGCCTTCCGGGGGAGCCGCGAAGGGGTTGTCGTCGGTGGGGGAGTCGGGCTGACGGCGGTCCGGCATCGGGTGTGTTTCTTCCCCTGTGTCATGGACGTCAGGGCGACGTCGCGGCGGAGGCCCAGGTGGGTGAGGCCTGTTTGCGGCTTGTAGGCCAGACGCTACCGCCCGGCCGTCCCCCCGTCCCTCGGGGGCCGTCCCGTGTGCCGGTATCGTTGCAGGCGGTCGGTGGCTTCGTATGGTTCCCCGTATATCGGTACCCCGAAGTTTCGTATGACCACACAAAGACGAACACCGCATTCCCGTGAGAAAGGGCCTCCCATGGCCGCCTCCCGCCTGGTCGTGCTGGTATCCGGTTCCGGCACCAACCTCCAGGCCCTGCTCGACGCCATCGACGCCCACCCCGGCGGATCCGAGGGCTTCGGCGCCGAAGTCGTCGCCGTGGGAGCCGACCGCGAGGACATCGCCGGTCTGGACCGTGCCGAGAAGGCCGGGATCCCCACCTTCGTGTGTCCCGTCAAGGCGTACGGCAGCCGGGAGGAGTGGGACACCGCCCTCACCGAGGCGACCGACGCCCATGCCCCGGACCTCGTGGTGTCCGCCGGTTTCATGAAGATCGTGGGCAAGGCGTTCATCGACCGCTTCGGCGGCCGGTTCATCAACACCCACCCCGCCCTCCTCCCCGCCTTCCCGGGCGCCCACGGCGTACGGGACGCGCTCGCCTACGGCGCGAAGGTCACCGGCTGCACCGTCCACTTCGTGGACGCGGGCGTGGACACCGGTCCGATCATCGCCCAGGGTGTCGTCGAGATCGGGGACGAGGACGACGAAGCCGCTCTCCATGAGCGCATCAAGGAAGTCGAGCGACAGCTGCTCGTCGATGTCGTGGGGCGCCTGGCCCGACACGGCTACCGCATTGAGGGACGAAAGGTAACAATCCAGTGACCGCCGTAGAGAGCAACGACCCGACCACGACCCAGCGGCCGATCCGGCGTGCGCTCGTCAGTGTCTACGACAAGACGGGACTGGAAGAGCTGGCCCGCGGGCTGCACGAGGCGGGCGTCGCGCTCGTCTCCACCGGCTCCACGGCCTCGAAGATCGCCGCGGCCGGGGTGCCCGTCACCAAGGTCGAGGAGCTCACCGGCTTCCCCGAGTGCCTCGACGGCCGCGTCAAGACCCTGCACCCGCGCGTGCACGCCGGCATCCTCGCCGACCTGCGCCTGGAGGACCACCAGCGGCAGCTCGCCGAGCTGGGCGTAGAGCCCTTCGACCTGGTGGTCGTCAACCTCTACCCCTTCCTCGAGACCGTCCAGTCGGGTGCCACCCCGGACGAGTGCGTGGAGCAGATCGACATCGGCGGCCCCTCCATGGTCCGCGCCGCGGCCAAGAACCACCCCTCGGTGGCGGTCGTGACCAGCCCCGAGCGCTACGCGGCCGTCCTCGACGCCGCGAAGAACGGCGGCTTCGACCTCACCGCCCGCAAGCGCCTGGCGGCCGAGGCCTTCCAGCACACCGCCGCCTACGACGTGGCCGTGGCCTCCTGGTTCACGAATGTGTACGCCCCGGAGCCGGAAGCGGTGCTGCCGGAGTTCCTGGCCGGCGCCTGGGAGCGCAAGTCGACCCTGCGCTACGGCGAGAACCCCCACCAGGCCGCCGCGCTGTACACGGACGGTCAGCCGGGCGGGCTCGCCAATGCCGAGCAGCTGCACGGCAAGGAGATGTCCTTCAACAACTACGTGGACACCGAGGCCGCCCGCCGGGCCGCCTACGACCACGAAGAGCCCTGCGTCGCGATCATCAAGCACGCCAACCCGTGCGGCATCGCCGTGGACACGGACGTCGCCGCCGCGCACCGCAAGGCGCACGCCTGCGACCCGCTGTCGGCCTTCGGCGGTGTCATCGCCGTCAACCGCCCGGTGACCGTCGAGCTCGCCGAGCAGGTCGCCGAGATCTTCACCGAGGTCATCGCGGCCCCCGGCTACGAGGACGGCGCCGTCGAGATCCTCGCCAAGAAGAAGAACATCCGCGTCCTGAAGGTGGACGGCACCCCGCACCAGCCGGGCGACCTCAAGCCCATCAGCGGCGGCGCGCTGCTCCAGCAGAGCGACCTCTTCCAGGCCGAGGGCGACGACCCGGCCAACTGGACCCTCGCCACCGGCGACGCGCTCTCCGCCGACGAGCTCGCCGAGCTCGCCTTCGCGTGGAAGGCCTGCCGGGCCGTCAAGTCCAACGCCATCCTGCTCGCCAAGGACGGCGCCTCGGTCGGCGTCGGCATGGGCCAGGTCAACCGCGTCGACTCGGCGAAGCTCGCCGTCGAGCGGGCGGGCGCCGAGCGCGCGCAGGGCTCGTACGCCGCCTCCGACGCCTTCTTCCCCTTCCCGGACGGGCTGGAGATCCTCACGGCCGCCGGCATCAAGGCCGTGGTCCAGCCGGGTGGTTCGGTCCGTGACGAGCAGGTCATCGAGGCCGCGAAGAAGGCCGGCGTGACGATGTACTTCACCGGGACCCGGCACTTCTTCCACTGAGTCCGGCACCGTCAGAACGGCGAAGGCCGCGACCCGCACTGCGGGTCGCGGCCTTCGCCGTTCGGCTACGGATTTCAGTAGCGCGGGGATCAGAAGCGCGGGCGCTTGAACCAGGCGGCGCCGGGGGCGGTGACCATCGCGGCGAGGATCAGGCCGCCGATGGCCAGGCTGATGACGCCGGCCGCGGGACCGCCGCCCTCGGAGGCGCTGTTGGTGAAGTTGGCGAGGCCGCCCAGGATGGACAGCGCGCCGTAGACGATCGTCGTGATGCGCACGCCGTTGCCGCCCTTGGCGAACTTGGCGCCGAGGACGATGGCCAGCACCCCGAGGGCGAGGACGAAGAGGCCGACGGCGATCACGACGCCGCCGACCACGTCACCGGTGGCGCCGCTGTCCGTGCTGGACAGTGCGGCGCCGCCGAGCAGCGCGAGGAGGCCGACGATGATCTGCAGGCCGCCCACGACGAAGAGCAGGACGCGCGCGGTCTTCACCAGACCCGGCATCTCCATCGGCATGCCCGGGTAGCCGCCGGGGCCACCGGGGTAGGCCGGGTAGCCCTGGGGGGCCTGCTGCTGCGGGTAGGCGTAGCCGCCCTGCGGCGGAACGCCCTGCGGGGCCTGCTGCGGGTAGCCGTAGCCGGGCTGGCCCTGCGGGGCCGGGGGCTGCTGGCCGTACGGGTTGTTCGGGTCGCCGAAGCTCATCTTGGGGTGTTCCTCCGTGGAAGTGCGGGGACGCACGGCACGCGCGGAGGAAAGCTGTGTTCTACGGTCCGCCCCCCGGCACTGCCCGCGGCACTCTTTCCGGTCATCGTCGTCCGACTGACCTTGACTTGTCCAGTTGGTTCACGCCGAGCCGGGGAATCGTTGTGCAAGTGCATTGACTTCGTTCCCTCCTTCGGGAGAAGGGAGTCCCATCTCACGGGTGGGGTTTCCTGCTTCACCACGGACCGCCCGGACCGAGAGGAGGACTCCCGATGAGGTCTTACGCCCGCTTCACGGAAGGAATCCCCACGACCCGGACGTCAGGGTCGGTCACGATCCGTACACAAGCGCAGGCAAAAGCGTCACGCAACGGAACGATGCCAACGGCTCCGAGTCCCGGGATGTGTCTTCACCCCCGGTTGAGACCGGGAGCTTCCTCGCAAGGGGACCGAGCCGTGGATCGCGCGCTCCGACGCGGGGCTTGAGCGCCTTGACTGGAACCGGGGGCACTCCATCCGGGAGGATGGGTACATGACCGCCCAGATTCTCGATGGCAAGGCCACCGCGGCCGCGATCAAGTCCGAACTGACCGCCCGTGTGGCGGCCCTCAAGGCCCGGGGCATCACCCCCGGCCTCGGCACCCTGCTGGTCGGTGACGATCCGGGCAGCCGCTGGTACGTCAACGGCAAGCACAAGGACTGCGCCGAGGTCGGCATCGCCTCCATCCAGCGCGAACTTCCCGCGACGGCCTCCCAGGAGGACATCGAGGCGGTCGTACGGGAACTCAACGCCAATCCGGAGTGCACGGGCTACATCGTCCAACTCCCGCTCCCCAAGGGCATCGACACCAACCGGGTCCTGGAGCTGATGGACCCGCTCAAGGACGCCGACGGCCTGCACCCCATGTCGCTCGGCCGGCTGGTGCTGAACGAGCCGGGCCCGCTGCCCTGCACCCCGTACGGGATCGTCGAACTGCTGCGCCACCACGGCGTCGGCATCAACGGCGCGCACGTCGTCGTCCTCGGCCGGGGCATCACCGTCGGCCGCTCGATCGGTCTCCTTCTCACCCGCAAGTCCGAGAACGCCACCGTGACGCTGTGCCACACCGGTACGCGCGACCTCTCGGGGCTGCTGCGCCAGGCGGACATCATCGTCGCCGCGGCGGGCGTCCCGCACCTGGTCAAGCCGGAGGACGTGAAGCCGGGCGCGGCCGTGCTCGACGTGGGCGTCAGCCGCGACGAGAGCGGGAAGATCGTCGGCGACGTGCACCCCGGGGTCGCCGAGGTGGCGGCCTGGATCTCCCCGAACCCGGGCGGCGTCGGCCCGATGACCCGGGCCCAGCTGCTCGTCAACGTCGTCGAGGCCGCGGAACGGAGCACCAGTGCAGGCTGAGCGGGACGACGATCGCGTGGTGTCCGCGGCCGACGCTTCCCGGTCCCGGCGCTTCCCGTCCGTCACCCGGGACACGGCCCGTCCCGAGGGCAGCGGCCGGGCGGTGCCCGGGGCCGTGTCCACGCCCGCCCGCCAGTGGCCGATGCTCAGCGTGCTCACCGCGACCGCGGCCGGGCTGCTGGCCACGGCGATGGGGCATCCGCGGATCGGCTGCCTGGTGATCGGCGTGGCCCTGTTGGCGGCCGCGGTGCTGCGGCGCGTACTGCCCTCCGTGGGGATGCTCGCGGTGCGCTCCCGCTTCACGGACATGGTCACGTACGGGCTGCTGGGCGTGGCGATCACGCTGCTCGCGCTGGCGATGGAGCCCAAGCCGTTGCTGCACATCCCGTTCCTGGAGTCGGCGGTCCGCTTCACCGTCCGCTGACCGCGCCGCGCGGCGCTGCCGGAGTCGAATGGCCCCCCGGGGCTCCGGCGGCGCCCGGGTCCGATAGCCTGACCGCGGATGTCTCTTCACGTCAAGATTTACTGGGGAGCGGCGTCCTCCAGCACATGGGGCAGGGACGCCCCACCGCCAGCTGTCTAACGGAGAAGGCCATGACCCGCACTCCCGTGAATGTCACCGTCACCGGCGCCGCCGGCCAGATCGGCTACGCGCTGCTCTTCCGCATCGCCTCCGGCCACCTGCTCGGCGCTGACGTGCCGGTCAAGCTCCGCCTTCTGGAGATCCCCCAGGGCATGAAGGCCGCTGAGGGCACCGCCATGGAGCTCGACGACTGCGCCTTCCCGCTGCTCAAGGGCATCGACATCTTCGACGACCCGAACGCGGGCTTCGAGGGTGCCAACGTCGCGCTGCTCGTCGGCGCCCGCCCGCGCACCAAGGGCATGGAGCGCGGCGACCTGCTCTCCGCCAACGGCGGCATCTTCAAGCCGCAGGGCAAGGCCATCAACGACCACGCCGCGGACGACATCAAGGTCCTGGTCGTCGGCAACCCGGCCAACACCAACGCGCTCATCGCGCAGGCCGCCGCCCCGGACGTACCGGCCGAGCGCTTCACCGCGATGACCCGCCTGGACCACAACCGCGCGATCTCGCAGCTCGCGCAGAAGACCGGCGCCGACGTCACCGACATCAAGCGCCTGACCATCTGGGGCAACCACTCGGCCACCCAGTACCCGGACATCTTCCACGCGGAGATCGCCGGCAAGAACGCCGCCGAGGTCGTCAGCGACGAGCTGTGGCTCGCCGAGACCTTCATCCCGACCGTCGCCAAGCGCGGCGCGGCAATCATCGAGGCCCGTGGCGCGTCCTCGGCCGCCTCGGCCGCCAACGCCGCCATCGACCACGTGCACACCTGGGTCAACGGCACCGCCGCTGGCGACTGGACCTCCATGGGCATCCCGTCGGACGGCTCCTACGGCGTCCCGGAGGGCATCATCTCCTCCTTCCCCGTCACCACCAAGGACGGCAAGTACGAGATCGTCCAGGGCCTGGACATCAACGAGTTCTCCCGCACCCGCATCGACGCCTCCGTGCAGGAGCTCGTCGAGGAGCGCGACGCGGTCCGCGCGCTCGGTCTCATCTGATCGAGGCTCCACCGCCAGAGAAAGGCCCCGGCGCCCAGTGCGCCGGGGCCTTTTGGCGTGATCGGCCCTGTCCGGGACCCGCCCCGCCCCGTACGGTTTCCTCCCACACCTGAGGGGGGACTCGGTGAGCGGCACCACCCAGGACGGCAGAACACCCGTACACCCGTCGCACACGGAAGCCGGACGGCTGCTGTGCGCCGGCGTCTATCTCGACACCGCGTACCGGGACCGGGTGATCGACGAGCTGTATGTCCACGAGGAGCGCTTCACCGCGCCCTCCTACGGGTTCGACGCCTCCCGCGTCCTCGCCCACGCCCTGCGCGCCCGGCGCATCGAAATGGCCTGGGCGGTGGCGGTGGTGGCGGTCTGGGCCCTCGGGCTGCTGCTGCTCCAGACCTTCATCGTCTTCCTGATCGTCCCGGCGCTCCTGCTCAGCGGGGCCGGCCAGATCAAGCGGCGCCGCGACCGGACCGGCCGCGGCAGCCGGATCGTCGAGTACCTCCTGCGCGGATACGCCGTCTGGATGCTCGGCAACGTCCTGTGGGGGGTGGTCGCCGGTTTCGCCGACGACATCGTGCAGCCGATTCGCTTCTCGGAATCCGGCTGGTTCCTCCCGTACCTGGGCGAGGTGATCATGCGGAACCCGCTCGGCATCTTCCTGGAGTGGCCGCTGATGGGGCGGTTCTACGGGGAGGCCTACTCGTGGGTCGCCGTCCTCGTCTTCCTCCTGCTCACGACCGTCGCCGGGCTCCAGCGGGGCCACTTCGCCCGGGTCCTGCACTCCTCGCTCGACCGCGAGGGCTACGCCGCCGGGGCGGGCGACCTGCTGGTGACGGGCCGGCGCTTCGGGCGGGCCCGCGCGCGGATCCAGCGGATCCAGCACGGACCCCTGGTCATGTACGACGTGGCCAATCCTTTCTGCGGCGCGGGCCAGGCCCACCTGCCGTGGCAGCTGTCCGTCGAACTGCGCCCGCGCGGCGACCGCGAGCCGGACGAGCTGGACAACGCGCAGATCGTGGAACGGATCCGGCCACTGCTGGAGGCCCTGCGGGTGCCCTCGCCGCACGGCTCCGAGGAGGCGGAGGCCTCCGTACTGGACCGGCTGCGGGAACTGGTCGTCGACGAGTGCGTGTTCCTGCCGGCCGACGGGCTGCCCGACGTCGACTCCCCGGACCTGTCGGAGCGGGCGTTCGCCGAGCACCGTGCCACCGCCGTGGAGGAGGGCGGCGAGCGCCGCCGGCACTTCCTGCGCGTGCGGATCGGGGCCTGGGACGAGAACCTCGTCGTCACCGTCTTCATCCGCGTCCACACGCAGGGCGGGATGCTGATGCTGGAGGTGGCGCCGCACGTGCTGCTGCCCGTACGGCCGCACTTCCAGATGGCCGACGACATCGCCCAGCGGCACCGGCGCAACACCGCCTTCGCCAAGGTGACCTGGGCGGTCGCGAACGGCGCGGGCGCGCTCGGGCCGGCGCTGCTCGCCCTGGTGCGTGCGATCCGCATCCCGTGGCGGCTGGCCACCGAGGGGCACGGCGTGGCGATGCCGGCCGGACCGTCCGTCTCCGTACGCGAACTCGCCTCGCAGACCGACGCCTCGCTGTTCCAGCTGACGGACCTGGACCGGTACCTGAAGACGATCCAGGAGCGGATCGTCGGCGGGGTGGCCCTGGCCCTGCACGAGGCGGGCTGGCACACCAAGGAGTTCGCGGAGCGGGCCGTCAACGTCGCGGAGGGCGCGGTCTTCATCCAATCGGTGAACAACAGCGCGTTCGGCATCGGCGGAGTGAGTCACAACAGCAGCAGCACCGGCCACCGGGCCCCGGAGGCGGGCAGGGACACGGGCACGGGCAAGGGCGAGGACAGGGGGAGAAGTGGCGGAAACGAGCGGTGGTAGCGGCGCGGAGCGGCCCGCGGTACGGATCGGCGACATCCACGGCAGCAGCTTCAGCATCGGCGGCACCCACAACACCAACAGCACCGTCCACCACGGCGGTACGGGGGACCGCGCGCCGGGCGCCGAGGAACTGCTGGAGGCCGTACGGGAGCTGCGCGCGGCCCTCGTACGGCTGCCCCGCAGCCCCGAACGGGCAGCGCTCGACGGCGAACTGGACGAGGTCGCCGGCGAGTTGGAGGCGGGCGGGGAGGTGCGGGCGGGTCTGCCGGCCCGGCTGCGCGCGGCGCTGGAGAGATGGGCGCCGCTGGTGGACTCCGTGAGCGCGGCCACCGCCCTGGCCGCCCTGCTGACCTCGCTGGGCGGCTGACCGTGGCACCGGGGGAGGGCGGCGTCCGCTGGAATCCGCGGTCGCAGCGGTGGGAGCGGGTGGAGCGGGTGGAGCAGGGCCCGGCGCAGGCCGCGCCCGATGCTCCGGCCACGGCGCCCGATGCCCCGCCCCCGACTCCGCCCCCGGCCGCGTCCCCGTACTCGTACCCGCCGGGCGTCCCGCCCCTCCCGGAGGGGCCGTCGGCGCCGCCCCCCGCGCGGCGCCGGCGGACCCTGGTGGTGGTGGCGCTCGGCGTGGCCGTGCTGGGCGCCGCCGTGGCCGGGTGGCTGTACCTGGGCCACAAGGGCCCGGGCCCGGACTCGGGCCCCGCGCGGTCCGACTACACGCAGGTGCGCGACACGGCGGCCGGTTTCTCGGTCGCGATTCCCCCGGGCTGGCAGGCCAGTCCGGGAGAGACCGCGTACGGGACCGTCTACCGCCCCGCGGGAGGTGACCGGAGTGCGGGACTCCAGGTCTTCCGGGCCGCCGAGGACACCAAGGCCGCCTGCGAGGTCCTGCGCGAGTCCACCGCGGAACTGAGCAAGAGCTCCGGCTACCGGGAGATCTCCAACGAGCCCGTGGCCGGTGACGGCTGCGAACAGGTCTACGAGTACGACGACCCCGGCTCGTCCGATCCGGCCGCCCACGCCATCGTGCGGCTCGTCGTCGCCGCCGGCGACACCCGCTGGGTGCTCATGGTCTACGGCCCCAGGACCGACGTCCCGCTCGTGCGCAGGCACCTTGAGGCGGCCGTCGAATCCTTCCGGGCGGACTGAGCCGGGGTCAGCTCTTGTACATGCCCGGCGTGTAGTGCCCCGGCACCATGCGGGTGGTGACGCCGATGCGGTTCCAGACGTTGATCGTCGCGATGACGGCGATCAGCTGGGCCAGCTCGCGCTCCTCGAAGTGCTTCGCCGCCCGCTCGTACACCTCGTCGGGCACGAACCCGTCGGTGAGGACCGTGACCGCCTCGGTGAGTTCGATCGCGGCGAGTTCCTTCTCGGTGTAGAAGTGCCGCGACTCCTCCCAGGCGCCCAGCTGGACGATCCGCTCTACGCTCTCACCGGCCGCGATGGCGTCCTTGGTGTGCATGTCCAGGCAGAACGCGCAGTGGTTGACCTGCGAGGCCCGGATCTTGACGAGTTCGACGAGGGCCGGGTCCAGGCCCTTCTTGGCGGCGATCTCCAGGCCCAGGACGGCCTTGTAGACCTCGGGGGCGAGCTTCGCCATGTGCATGCGGGGGGTGTGCTCGGGTGCGTTCTGCGTGTTCTGTGCGTTCTGTGCGGTCGTCATGTGATCCACCGTAGAAGACAGGCGGCCCGCCGCTATGGTCCATATCCATGACGGAATCGTGGGCCACTTTCGGTGCCGACCTGCATCTCGACCTCTCGGCCGGCCGCGGGCTGCGGGCCGGTCTCACCGAGGCGCTGCGCGAGGCCGCCCGCAGCGGGCGGCTGGCGGCCGGGACCCGGCTGCCGTCCTCCCGTTCGCTGGCCGCCGATCTGGGGATCGCCCGGAACACGGTCGCGGAGGCCTACGCCGAACTCGTCGCCGAGGGCTGGCTGACGGCCCGCCAGGGTTCCGGCACCAGGGTCGCGGAGCGGGCGAGGCCGCGCCGGGCCGCGGCGCCCGCCCGCGTACGGCATCCCGCGCGCCGCGGGCTCTCGTACAGCCTGATGCCCGGCTCCCCGGACCTGAGCGGCTTCCCGCGTGCGGCCTGGCTGTCGGCGGCCCGGCGGGCACTGACCGACGCGCCGAACGAGGCCTTCGGGTACGGGGCCGACGGCCGCGGCCGACCCGAGCTGCGGGAGGCGCTGACCGGCTACCTGGCGCGGGCGCGCGGGGTGTACGCGGACCCGGAGCGGATCGTGCTGTGCGCCGGCTTCGCGCACGCGCTGACCCTGCTGGCCCGGGTGCTGCGGGCGCGGCGGGTGCGGGAGATGGCGGTGGAGGGGTACGGCCTGGACGTCCACCGGAACCTGCTCACGCGGGCGGGCCTGCGGACCCGGCCGCTGGGGGTGGACGGGGACGGGGCCCGTACGGACGAGCTGGGCGCCGGGGCGGGCGCCGTCCTGCTGACCCCGGCGCACCAGTTCCCGACGGGCTCCGCCCTGACCCCGGCCCGCCGGGCGGCGGCGGTCGACTGGGCCCGGACCACCGGCGGGCTGATCCTGGAGGACGACTACGACGGGGAGTTCCGCTACGACCGCCAGCCGGTGGGAGCCCTGCAGGGACTGGATCCGGACCGGGTGGTGTACCTGGGCACGGCCAGCAAGTCGCTGGCGCCCGGGCTGCGGATGGGCTGGATGGTGGTCCCGCCGGGGCTGCTGGACGAGGTCGCGGCCGCCAAGGGCGTGAGCGACCGGACCTCCAGCGCGCTGGACCAGCTCACGCTGGCGGAGTTCATCACCTCGGGGGCGTACGACCGCCACGTGCGCGGCATGCGCCTGCGCTACCGGCGCCGCCGGGACGAGCTGGTGGCGGCCGTCGGCGACCGGGTCGGGGTGTCGGGGATCGCGGCGGGGCTGCACGCGGTGCTGGACCTTCCGGCGGGGACGGAGCGCTCGTTGCTCCAGTCGGCGGCCTGGCAGGACCTGTCCCTGGAGGGCCTGCCCGCGTTCCGCCACCCGGAGGCGGACCTTCCGCCGCGCGACGCCCTGGTCGTCGGCTACGGGACTCCGTCGGACAGCGCGTGGGCGCCGACCTTGGCGGCCCTCTCCGCGGCGTTGCCGTAGGAGGCGTGGTCACGGCGTCGGCAGCGGTTCCGCGACCTCCGGCGGCTCGCCGAAGCGGGCCAGGGCCAGGGATCCGGCGATCGCCACGACGAAGCCGAGGATCGCCAGCCAGGCCAGGCCCTCGCGGGTGCGGTCGCCGAGCCAGACCACGCCCACCACCGCCGGGCCGATCGTCTCGCCCAGCACCAGCCCGGCCGTCGCCGCTGTCACCGAGCCGCGCTGGAGCGCCGAGGTGAGCAGCAGGAAGGCCGCGCCGCCGCCCAGCAGCAGTGCGTACAGGGCGGGGTCCCGCAGGTCCCAGAAGGAATCGATGAGCCGCACCGAGACCTCCACCACCCCGAAGCCCGTCCCCGCGGCCAGGCCCAGGACCAGCGCCCGCGGCCCGTCCGGGAGCCGGCCCGCCACCATCCCGACCAGCAGCACCAGCCCCGCCACCACCAGCAGCCCCAGCTCCAGCGCGAGTGACCCGGTCCCCGAGCCCTCCTCGCCGGAGGCCAGCCCCAGCATCAGCAGCCCCGCGCACACCACCCACACCGCGCCCCACTCCGTCCGCGACAGCCGGACCTTCAGCAGCCGGGACGCGACCACGGCCGTCACGGCCAGACTCGCGGCCAGCGCGGCCCCCACCGCGTAGATCGGGATGTGGCGCAGCGCGATGATCTGGAGGACGAAGCCCACCGCGTCCAGGCCCAGACCGGCGAGATATCGCCATTGCCGCAGCGCCCGCATCAACAGCGCCGGGTCCACCCCGGACCCCGTCCCCGGCTCCGCGGCCCGCGCCGCCACCGCCTGCAGAACGGATGCCGTGCCGAAACAGATCGCCGCACCGAGCGCGCAAATCATCCCAATGAGCACGAACTGACTCTAGGTCACGGATCTCACGACGGCCGGATTCCATCGGCCCGGGGCCCCGCTCTAGTCTGTCGGGAGCACGCCAGGGCCTAGGGGAGCAGCAGACATGGACAGCAGCAGCACCAACACGCGCCGTATGCGCTCGGGCGCCGTCGCGCTCGGCGGCATGGGCCTGCTCGCGGCCACACTCGTGGCCTGCGGCAGCAGCAACGAGCCGGACAAGCGCTGCGCGTCCCGCTCCACGCTGGAACACCTGAACAACAAGGAGTGCAAGAGCGGCGGCACCGGCGCGTACTACTACGGCGGCTCCGTCCGGTCCGGCAAGGTCACCGGCGGCAGCTTCGACAAGTCCGCCGTCACCCGCGGCGGCATCGGCGGCCACTCCAGCTCCGGCTCCAGCGGCGGCTGAGGAACAGGCAAGAAGCACATGAAGCGGCACACCATCGAGCCCCGCCCCGACTGGCAGAAGACCGTCGAGGAACAGGGGCTGATCTACCCCCTCACCCGCTACCCCGACGACTCCCTGCGCCCCTACTGGGACGAGAGCGCGTACTACTCCTTCTCCCTCCCCGAGGTGGAGGCGCTGGAGAACGTGGTCGAGGAACTGCACGCCATGTGCCTGGCCGCTGCCGCGCACATCGTCGAGCACGACCGCTTCGCCGACCTCGGCATCACCGACCCCAAACTGGCCGCGCTGATCGCCGAGTCCTGGCGCCGCCGTGCCGAACAGCCCTCCCTCTACGGCCGTTTCGACCTGCGCTACGACGGCACCGGCAGCCCGGCCAAGATGCTGGAGTACAACGCCGACACCCCGACCTCCCTGGTGGAGGCGGCCAGTCCGCAGTGGTTCTGGATGGAGGAGCGCTTCCCCGGCGCCGACCAGTGGAACTCCCTCCACGAACGCCTCGTCGACGCCTGGCGCCGGCAGGCCGAGCTGCTGCCGCCCGGCCCGCTGCACTTCGCGCACTCCGAGACGGACGAGCTCGGCGAGGACCTGATGACGGTCGCCTACCTCCAGGAGACCGCCGAGCAGGCGGGCCTGGACACCCAGGCCCTTTCCGTCGAGCAGATCGGGTGGGACAGCCTGTCCGGCCGCTTCGTTGACGAGAAGCTCCGCTTCATCCGCAGCTGCTTCAAGCTCTACCCCTGGGAGTGGCTGGCCACGGACCAGTTCGGCCCCCAGGTCCTCGGCACCTACGACCACGGCGGCGGCTCCGGTACCACCTGCTGGATCGAGCCGCTGTGGAAGATGCTGCTGTCCAACAAGGCGCTGCTCGCGATCCTGTGGGAGCTCTTCCCGGAACACCCCAACCTGCTGCCCGCCTACCTCGACGGCCCGCGCGAGCTGGCCGACGAGGGCGGTTACGTCGCCAAGCCGCTGCTGGGCCGCGAGGGCGCCGGGGTCACCCTTCACGAACCCGGCGGCGAGCCGTTCGCGGCGCTGGACGACGAGCGGTACTGCTTCCAGGGCCTGGCCCCGCTGCCCGACTTCGACGGCAACCGGGTGGTGCTCGGCGCGTGGGTCGTCGAGGACGAGGCGGCGGGGCTCGGCATCCGCGAATCGGCGGGGCCGGTCACGGACGAGTACGCCCGCTTCCTGCCCCACGTCATCTTGTAGGGAACGGCATCCTCTGATCAGGCGGCCAGGAGAGACCTGAGCTGGTCCAGCCCCCAGTCCAGGTCCTCCTTGCTGATCACCAGCGGCGGGGCGATGCGGATCGTCGACCCGTGGGTGTCCTTCACCAGCACGCCCAGTTCCATCAGCTTCTCGGAGATCTGCCGTCCGGTCCCGCGCGACGGGTCGATGTCCACGCCCGCCCACAGCCCCCGCCCCCGTACGGCGGTCACCGCACCCCCGCCGACCAGCAGGTTCAGCTCCCGGTGCAGGTGGTCGCCGAGCTCGGTGGCGCGCTGCTGGTACTCGCCGGTCTTCAGCATCGCGATGACCTCCAGGGCGACGGCGCAGGCCAGCGGGTTCCCGCCGAAGGTGGACCCGTGCTCGCCCGGCCGGAACACCCCGAGCACGTCCCGGTCGGCGACCACGGCCGATACGGGCACCACCCCGCCGCCGAGGGCCTTGCCGAGGATGTACACGTCGGGGACGACCCCCTCGTGCTCGCACGCGAAGGTCTTGCCGGTCCGGCCCAGCCCCGACTGGATCTCGTCCGCCATGAACAGGACGTTCCGCTCGCGCGTGAGCTCCCGTACGCCGCTCAGGTACCCGGCGGGCGGCACCAGCACCCCCGCCTCGCCCTGGATCGGCTCCAGCAGGACGGCGACCGTGTTCTCGGTGACGGCGTGGGCCAGCGCGGTGAGGTCCCCGTACGGGACGATCTCGAAGCCCGGCGTGTACGGACCGAAGTGGTCGCGCGATTCGTGGTCCGTGGAGAAGGAGACGATGGTCGTCGTCCGGCCGTGGAAGTTGTCGGCGGCGACCACGATCTTGGCGTGGCCGTCCGGGACGCCCTTGACCTCGTAACCCCACTTGCGGGCGGTCTTCACGGCCGTCTCCACGGCCTCCGCGCCCGTGTTCATGGGCAGCACCATCTCCTTGCCGCACAGCGACGCGAGTTCGGTGCAGAAGTCGGCGAAGCGGTCGTGGAAGAAGGCCCGCGAGGTGAGCGTGACCCGCTCCAGCTGGGCGCGGGCGGCGTCGAGCAGACGGCGGTTGCCGTGGCCGAAGTTGAGCGCCGAGTAGCCGGCGAGCATGTCCAGGTACCGGCGGCCCTCCACGTCGGTCATCCACGCGCCGTCCGCGGAAGCGACGACGACGGGCAGCGGGTGATAGTTGTGCGCGCTGTGCGCGTCGGCGGAGCGGATTGCATCAGAAGTTTTCGACACGGGGTCTCCGATCGTCCGTCAGGCCTGTGACGAGGGTGGCGTCACTGTCCATCCTCGCTCGTATACAGGACGGAGAAACCTTTCTCGTGGCGCGCCCGCTAAGGTGGTCGGTACGCACGGCGACTGGCGTACGGAGAACGAACTCCGGGGGAGTCGTGCGCGCTGGACCGCACACAGGGCCGCTCGCCTGGGCCTCGCGGGGTACCGATCACATCGACCCCGGAGGAGCCCGCCATGTCCGCGAGCCGCCATCCCGCCCTGTCCGCGACCGACCCCGAGCTGGCGTCCTTCGTCGCGGCGGAGGAAACCCTGCAGGCCGAGACCCTGCGCCTGATCCCCAGTGAGAACTACGTGTCCGCCGCCGTCCTCGAGGCCTCCGGCACGGTGCTCCAGAACAAGTACAGCGAGGGCTACCCGGGCCGCCGCTACTACGAGGGCCAGCAGAACATCGACCGCGTCGAGGCCCTCGCCGTCGAGCGGGCGAAGGGCCTGTTCGGGGTGGAGCACGCCAACGTCCAGCCGTACTCCGGCTCGCCCGCGAACCTGGCCGTCTACCTGGCCTTCGCCAAGCCGGGCGACACGGTGATGGGCATGGCGCTGCCGATGGGCGGGCACCTGACCCACGGCTGGGGCGTCTCGGCGACGGGCTCCTGGTTCCGGGGCGTCCAGTACGGCGTCCGGCCCGGCACCGGCCTGATCGACTACGACGCGGTGCGCGACCAGGCACTGGCGGAGCGGCCGAAGATCATCTTCTGTGGTGGCACGGCGCTGCCGCGCACGATCGACTTCGCGGCCTTCGCCTCGATCGCCGAGGAGGCGGGCTCGGTCCTGGTCGCGGACGTGGCCCACATCGCGGGCCTGATCGCGGGCGGGGCGCACCCGTCCCCGGCGGGTCACGTGGACGTGATCTCGACGACCACGCACAAGACGCTGCGCGGGCCGCGCGGCGCGATGCTGATGTGCCGCGAGGAGCACGCGAAGGCCATCGACAAGGCCGTCTTCCCCGGTCTCCAGGGCGGTCCGCACAACCAGACGACGGCCGGAATCGCGGTGGCGCTGCACGAGGCGGCGCAGCCGGCGTTCGTCTCGTACGCGCACGCGGTCGTGGCCAACGCCAAGGCCCTGGCGCAGGCCCTGCTGGAGCGGGGCTTCGACCTGGTGTCGGGCGGTACGGACAACCACCTGATCCTGATCGACCTGACGGGCAAGGACGTGCCGGGCAAGGTCGCGGCGAAGGCGCTGGACCGGGCGGGGATCGTGGTGAACTACAACACGGTGCCGTTCGACACGCGCAAGCCGTTCGATCCGTCCGGGATCCGGATCGGTACGCCGTCGCTGACGTCCCGCGGCCTGTCGACGGAGCACATGCCGCAGGTCGCGGACTGGATCGCGCGGGCGGTCGACGCCGCCGCCAAGGCCGACGAGTCGGCGCTGGCCGTGGTCCGCGCCGAGGTCACGGCCCTGATGTCGGCCTTCCCGGCCCCGGGCCTCCCCCTGTCCTGACCCGCGGCCCGGCCGCTGGGGGCTCCGCCCCCAGACCCCCGCGCCTCAAACTCCCCCAGCTACCGCCGGGAGGGGCCCCCAGGCGGGGCTGGATTTGCCGCTGCGCGGCAATCAGCCCGCCCGGCGATCGAGGCGCGGGGAAATCGGTCGCTCGGCCGGGGTGGGATCCGGACGGGCCGCTACTGCCCGGTACCCCGGCGCGGCACGGCGCGGCCCGGTGCGACCCGGAAGGATCCGGCCAGCGGCGGGCCCGAGCCCGCCCCCGCACCTGAGAGAATGAAGCCATGGCTTCTGATCGTCCTCGCGCGCTCTCCGGCATCCAGCCCACCTCCGGTTCGTTCCACCTCGGGAACTACCTCGGAGCCATCCGCCAGTACGTCGCCCTCCAGGAGACGCACGACGCGTTCTACATGGTCGTCGACCTGCACGCGATCACCATGCCGCAGGATCCGAAGGATCTCCGCGCGAACACCCGCCTCTCCGCCGCGCAGCTGCTAGCCGCCGGCCTGGACCCCGAGCGCTGCACGCTCTTCATCCAGAGCCACGTGCCCGAGCACGCACAGCTCGGCTGGGTCATGAACTGCATCACGGGCTTCGGCGAGGCCAGCCGGATGACCCAGTTCAAGGACAAGTCCGCCAAGGGCGGCGTCAACAACGCCACCGTCGGCCTGTTCACGTACCCGATCCTCCAGGTCGCCGACATCCTGCTCTACCAGGCGAACTCGGTCCCCGTCGGCGAGGACCAGCGCCAGCACATCGAGCTGACCCGCGACCTGGCCGAGCGCTTCAACCAGCGCTTCGGCCAGACCTTCACGCTGCCCGCCGCGCACATCGTCAAGGAGGTCGCGAAGATCTACGACCTCCAGGACCCGGCGATCAAGATGTCGAAGTCCGCGTCGTCCCCCAAGGGCCTGGTCAACCTCCTCGACGAGCCCAAGGTCACCGAGAAGAAGATCAAGAGCGCGGTCACCGACGCCGAAGCCGAGATCCGCTTCGACGCCGAGAAGAAGCCCGGCGTCAGCAACCTGCTCACGATCTACTCCACCCTCACGGGCGAGACGATCCCCGCCCTGGAGGCGAGGTACGAGGGCAAGGGCTACGGCGCGCTGAAGACCGACCTGGCCGGTGTGATGGTCGATTTCGTCACACCCTTCAAGCAGCGCACCCAGGAATACCTGGACGACCCCGAGACGCTGGACTCCATCCTGGCCAAGGGCGCGGAGAAGGCCCGGGCGGTCGCCGCCGAGACCCTCGCGCAGACGTACGACCGCCTGGGATTCCTGCCCGCCAAGCACTGAGGAAAAGAGGCCCTGGCGAGACCGGGGGTACTGGCCTCACACTGGCGGCAGAAGTCCATCCAAATCGACGGAGGAGAGATACGTGGGGACCGTAACGCTCGGCGTTTCGATCGCGGTCCCGGAGCCGCACGGCAGCCAGCTCCAGCAGCTGCGCGCCGGCTTCGGGGACGCTGCCGCGCACGGCATCCCCACGCATGTCACCCTCGTCCCGCCGACCGAGGTGGAGGCGGACCGGCTCACCGAGATCCGCGCCCACCTGGCCGAGGTCGCCGCCGCGTTCCGGGCCTTCCGGATGCGGCTGGGCGGGACGGGAACCTTCCGTCCCCTCTCGCCGGTCGTCTTCGTCCAGGTCGTCGAGGGCGCCGCGGGCTGCACCCGCCTCCAGGGCGAGGTCCGCGACCCCGACGGGCCGCTCAGCCGGGAGCTGGCCTTCCCGTACCACCCCCACGTCACGGTCGCCCACGGGATCTCCGAGGAGGCGATGGACCTGGCGTTCACGACCCTCGCCGAGTACGCGGCCGAATGGGTCTGCGCGGGCTTCGCGCTCTACGAGCAGGGCTCGGACGGGGTCTGGCGCAAGCTGCGCGAGTACCCGTTCGGCACCGGCCCGACGGGCGTTCCGACGCAGCAGGGGTCACCTGCCGACGAAGCGGCCGGGACGACCGCACGACCTTCCTGACGGAGCGGCCGCAGGGCCTGGTGCGTGCGGAACCTGAGCCTGCGCAGGACCAGGGCGTGGAACGGGCGACCCGTCGGACGCGCTTCGGAAAAAGTCACAGTCGACGACCGTAGTCCCAGAAACCGACAATCCCGGCTATTTCCGGCAGCTCAATTACGGTGACTTCATGGACTGGCTGACGAAACTCCCGGTGATCGGTCCGCTGGCGGCCCGTCTGATGCGCACACACGCGTGGCGTTCGTACGAACGTCTTGACCGCGTGCACTGGACCCGGCTCGCCGCCGCGATCACCTTCATCAGCTTCCTCGCCCTCTTCCCGCTGATCACGGTGGCCGCCGCCGTGGGTGCGGCGCTGCTCAGCGAGGAGCAGCTCAAAACGCTGCAGAAGAACCTCGCCGAACAGGTCCCCGGCATCTCCGACCAGCTCGACCTCGACGCGCTCGTCGCGAACGCGGGCACCGTCGGCCTCATCGCCGGCGTGATCCTGCTCTTCGCCGGCATCGGGTGGATCGGCTCGATGCGGGACTGCCTGCGCGCGGTGTGGGAGAAGGACGACGAGGACGAGGGGAACCCCTTCGCCCGCAAGGGCAAGGACACCCTCGTGCTCCTCGGCCTCGGCGCGGTCGGCCTGGCCTCGGCGGCCGCCTCGGTCTTCGGCGCCAGCGCGGTCGGGAAGTCCGCCGAGTGGCTCGGCATCCCGCGCGAGGGCGCGGGCGGGGCGCTGCTGCGCTCAGGCGCCTTCGCCGTCGGCGTCGTGGCCGCGTTCCTGCTGCTGCTGTACGTCCTGACCCTGCTCCCCGGCGTCGAACCGCCGCGAGGCCGCCTGATCCAGGCGGCCCTCATCGGCGCGGCGGGCTTCGAGCTGCTGAAGCTCCTGCTGAGCGGCTACATGCGCGAGGTCGCCGCGAAGAGCATGTACGGGGCCTTCGGCGTGCCGATCGCCCTGCTGCTCTGGATCAACTTCACGGCGAAGCTGCTGCTGTTCGTCGCGTCCTGGACGGCGACCCGCGACGACGAGGCCGACGCCGAAGAAGGCGGCGAAAACGGCGGCGAAAACGGCGGCGAAAACGGCGACGAGAACCCGGCCCCCGCCCCGGCCGCGCCCTAGACGAGGTCCTCGCCGCGGCTGCGGCGGCCGCGGGGCCAGCGGCGGTTGACCACGAAGGCGCCGCCCGCCAGCACGGCCAGCGCGCCGCCCGCGACGCCGAGCGCGGTACCGACGCCGCCCGAGCCCCCGTCGGCCGCCGACGGGTTGTTCTCGTGGGACTGGGCCGGCGAGCCGTGCGAGCTGGTGTCCTCGCTCTTCGGCGGCACCAGCTCACCCACCGGCTTGACCTTCCCGGCCGCCGCGAAACCCCAGTCGAAGAGCGCGGCGGTCTCCTCGTACACCGAGTTGGCGCCGCCCGCGCCCGGGTTCATCACCGTGACCAGCAGCTTCCGCGCGCCCTGCTGCGCCGCGCCGGTGAAGGTGGCGCCGGCCATCGTCGTGTTGCCGTTCTTCACCCCGGCGATGCCCTTGTACGGGGAGATGCCGCCCGCGCCCGTCATCAGCCGGTTGGTGTTCTGGATCTCGAAGTAGTCCCGGGGCTTCCCGGGCAGCTGCAGGCCCGGGAACTTGGCCTCGGCCGTGCCGCAGTACTCCCGGAAGTCCTGCTTCCGCAGCCCGGAACGGGCGATCAGCGTGAGGTCGTACGCGCTCGACACCTGCTCCGGGGCGTCGTACCCGTCGGGCGACACCACGTGGGTGTCCAGCGCCTGGAGCTCCTCCGCGTGTGCCTGCATGTCCTTGACGGTCTTCTCGATGCCGCCGTTCATGGCCGACAGCACGTGCACGGCGTCGTTCCCCGACCGCAGGAACACCCCGAGCCACAGGTCGTGGACGCTGTACTCGTGGTCCTCCTTGACCCCGACCAGGCTGCTGCCCGGCCCGACACCGTCCATGTCCTGCTCGGTGACCTTGTGGACCTGCTCCTTGGGCAGGCTCGGCAGCACGGTGTCCGCGAAGAGCATCTTCATGGTCGAGGCCGGGGGGAGCCGCCAGTGCGCGTTGTGCGAGGCCAGCACCTCGCCGGACTCGGCGTCCGCCACGATCCACGACCGCCCCGTCAGGTTCGAGGGCAGGGCGGGCGCGCCCGGCAGCAGGTTCACCTGGGTCCCCGGCTGGCCGAGCAGGCCTCCGCCGACCGTGGACATCGAGGCCGGCGGCGCGGGAGCCGCCTTGGCGTTCGGGGCCTTCGGCGGCTGCCCCTTCCCGTCGGCCGGCGGGACCGGCGGGGTCGGCGAGGCGTGCGCGGGGGCCACGAGCATGGCGGGGACCAGCAGCGCGGCGGAAAGGACCGTCAGCGCGGTCTTCTTTACAGACACGCAGGTGAAAGTACCTCCCGATCGGCTGGACGGCGGCGCTGACCGGCCAATTCGGTACAACCACTGCCGGGACAGCCCACCCCGGCGCGTCCGTTCCGGGGACCGATCCGATACTGGGGCCATGAAACTCAGCCGTACCGCCTCCTGGTTCCTGCTCGCCTTCGGAGTGTGGAGCTGGTTCATCTGGGTGTCTTTCGTCCGGAACCTGTGGAAGAACGGCAGCGGCCTTGCATTCGATGCGGCGGGCGACCCGACGTCCTACTTCTGGGTGCACCTGACACTTGCGGTGACGTCCTTTCTCCTGGGGACGGCCGTCGGTGTGATCGGGTTGCGCGGGGTGCGGGCGCTGCGGCGTGAATCACGTAAGGGACAGAACGCATGAGAATCGTCGTCTTCGCGCTGATCGCCCTCGCCGTCGTCGCCCTCCTGGTGCTGGTCCACCGCTGGCTGTGGATCCGGCTGGTCCGCGACACCACGGCTCCCGGCGGCCTGCCCCGCCGCATCGGCACGACCTTGTCCATCGCCCTGCCCCTCCTCTCCGTGGCCGCGCTGACCGCAGGCCGCGCGGGCGCTCCGTTCCCGCTCCAGCAGGCCGTGGCCTGGCCGGGGTTCCTCTGGCTCGCGGTGCTCCTCTACCTGACCCTGACGATGCTGGTAGCGGAGCCGATCCGCGCGCTGTTGCTCCGCCGACTGGCCCACCAGGTCCCCTCCGAGGTGGCGGACCCGCCCTCCGGCGCGCGCCAGGACGGCACCACCACGACCACCACCGTCGCCGCGCCCGTCACGCCCGCCACGCCGTCCGCGGACGAGCTGACCCGCCGTCGCTTCGTCGCACGCACCCTCGGCGGCGCGGCCGCCGCCGTGGCCGTCGGGACCGTCGCGAACGGGGCGTACGGCGCGCACGGAGTCCTGCGCGGGCCCGGCGTCCGGCGCGTCCAGGTGCCCCTCGCCAAGCTGCCGCGCGCCGCGCACGGCTTCCGGATCGCCGTCGTCAGCGACGTCCACCTCGGCCCGATCCTCGGCCGCGCCCACACCCAGCGCATCGTCGACACCGTCAACCGGACCCAGCCCGACCTCATCGCCATCGTCGGCGACCTCGTCGACGGCAACGTCCACGACCTCGGACCGGCCGCCGAGCCGCTGCGCGGGCTCACCGCCCGCCACGGCGCGTTCTTCGTGACCGGGAACCACGAGTACTTCTCCGGCGCACAGCAGTGGGTCGACCACGTCCGCGAGCTCGGCCTGACCCCGCTGGAGAACGCCCGCCGCCCGCTCCCGTACTTCGACCTCGCCGGCGTGAACGACATCGCGGGCGAGAACGAGGGCCACGGCCCCGACTTCGGGGCGGCGCTCGGCGACCGCGACCGGGCCCGTACCGCCGTACTCCTCGCCCACCAGCCCGTCGTCATCCACGACGCCGTCAAGCACGGCGTCGACCTCCAGCTCTCCGGCCACACCCACGGCGGTCAGCTCTGGCCCGGCAACTACCTCGCCGAGCTCGCCAACCCCACCGTCGCCGGCCTGGAGCGCTACGGCGACACCCAGCTCTACGTGTCCCGCGGAGCCGGCGCCTGGGGACCCCCGGTCCGGGTCGGCGCGCCGTCCGACATCACGGTCGTAGAACTCGCCTCATATCAGGCCTGACCGGCGGCCGGGGCGCGCTTGCGGGCCCCCGCCGTGGCCGTCTGCGCCATACCGGGCAGGAAGTCCGCGAACAGCTCGTGCACCTCGCGCACCAGCGGCCGCAGCACCTTGAACCGGGCCAGCACGATGCCCCGCGTCGTCAGCTGCGCGCCGCGCTCGGCGAGCCGCCGCGTCTTCTCGCTGTTCGGCGACCGGTCGAAGACCCAGTACAGGACCAGGCCCATCTGCGAGAGCCACATCAACTCCGGCAGTACGTCGACCAGCTCGGCCGGCACCTTGGTCTTCGCGCCCGCCAGCACCTCGCGGTGGATGTCGATCGCCGCCTGGCGCGCGTCCTCCGACTCCGGCGAGAAGGGGCTGAGCGGACTTTCAGGGTCCGCCGCGTTCTTGAAGAACTGCGAGGCGAACTCGTGGTACGGGGCCGCGATGTCCATCCAGCTCGTCAGCACGCCGGCGAGCCGCTTCTGCAGATCGGTCTCGCTGTCCAGGATGGGCCGGACCGCCGCCTGGTGGGCGGCGCCGATCCGGTCGTAGAACCCCTGGACGAGGTGTTCCTTCGATTCGAAGTAGTAATAGGCGTTGCCGACCGAGACACCGGCCTCCTTCGCGATACCCCGCATCGTCGTCTTGTCGAAGCCGCGCTCCTGGAAGAGACGGAGCGCGGTTTCGAGGATGAGCGTGCGGGTCTGCTCGCTCTTTGGAGCCTTCTGATCAGTCACGGTGCACGAGCCTATCGGGGGACGGAGCACTGGTCGTCACAGGCCGCTTCGTCCGCCCCCTGCGGACCTCCCTCGGTCCGTACGGCCTGTCGCCACTTGGAAGCCGTGTACATGGCCGCCCGGGCGAAGGGCCGCCCGGCGGGCGTGGCGAGCCAGTTG
Organism: Streptomyces sp. NBC_01546; assembly: GCF_045208355.1. Lineage (NCBI taxonomy): Bacteria > Bacillati > Actinomycetota > Actinomycetes > Kitasatosporales > Streptomycetaceae > Streptomyces > Streptomyces sp. NBC_01546. Next base: position 3,421,533 of record NZ_CP109379.1, on the reverse strand, counting down.
GCCTTCGGCCGGTGCTCGACCAGCGCCCACAGACAGACGATGAAGGCATCGGTCCCGGTCCACACCTGCCCGGAGTCCCCGATGACGGTGATCTCCTTCAGCGTCGACTCGTGGTCGAGCTGTGGGTACCGCCGCCGCGCCTCGTACGACGCGGCGGGGATCAGGACGAGCGGGACGAGCCAGCGCTGCGCGAGCAGCCAGTGCCGGATGTGCACGCAGAGCGGGCAGTTCGCGTCGTACAGGACGGTCACCCTGCGGACCGCCCCCGAGCCCGGGGCGCCCATGGCTCAGGCCCCGGCCGGAGCGGTCCACCCCTGCGGGGCGACCGGCGGAGTCTGCTGGCGCTCCATGATTCCGCGGCGGCGCATCTTGTTGAGGACCCAGACGTTGCCGAGGTGCATGACACCGAGGACCAGCAGGACGACACCGATCTTGACCGAGAGCGCCTCGAAGAGGTGGCGGGCCTCGACTATCTCCTCGCCCGAGCGGAGGTAGAGGGTCACGAAGCCGATGTTCACGAGGTAGAAGCCGACCACGAGGAGCTGGTTGACGGCGTCCGCGAGCTTCTCGTTCCCCGCGAGGACGTCGCCGATGAAGACGCGGCCGTTACGGCTGAGCGTACGGGCGACCCAGACGGTGAGCCCGATGCTGATGAGCAGGTAGATGACGTACGCGACCACGGTGAGGTCCATAGCCCTCAGCCCCCTTGAACGTGTTCAATACTGCTGACAGGGATGACTGTAGGGCTTCTTTTGAACAGGTTCAAGCGAATGTCTTCTCCAACAACCCCGGATCCACGAAGGGCGCCGTCGGCGTCGGCACCGACCGCCACGCGAGCGGCCACGTCGTCCCGTACAGCGCGGGCACGCCGACGAACGCGAGGGCGGGCCGGGTGCGCGAGGTGTACCGCTGCGCGTACGAGGGCCAGCTCCGCTCGCGCGCGGTGCCGGGCGGGAGCAGGAAGTACATCCACCGGAAGCCGTTGAGCTCGTAGACGATCGGCCCGGGGTCGTAATCGGTGAGCCGGCTGAGCCCCTTGGCCTTCTCCTCGCCCAACTGCCCCTGGATGCGAACGGCGTCGAAGTGGACGCCGGCGAGCCGCAGCGCGAAGCCGGAGGCGGGGACCCAGTCGGGGATTTTCTCGTTCATGGGGCAAGGCTGATGGCTCAGCCCCTCCATCGCCGGGTCGGCAGCGAGGAGATCTGGCGTGAGCAGCTCCAACGCCTGCTGGAATGCGGGCGCTTGCCGCACGTACGGATCCAGCTGATCCCTGTGGAGTGTGAGGAGATCCTCGGCGCGACGGGCCCGATGACGGTCGCTGAGACGCCGGAGCATCGGATGGACGGCTATATCGAAGGGCAGGGGCAGAGCTGGGTGATCTCGGACAGGAAAGCGGTCAGCGAGATGGTTCAACGTCATGCGAATATTCGAGGGGCGGCGCTGAGCCCTAAGGAGTCGGCGCGGCGGATCGAGCGGCTGCTAGGGGAGCGATGAGCATGGAACTGGCCTGGCACAAGAGCAGCCACAGCGGCGGCGATGGCGGGGACTGCGTCGAGGTCGCCACCTGCCCCTCCGCCGTCCACGTCCGGGACTCCAAGGACACCGCCCGCGCCGCCCTCACGGTCACCCCCGCGGCGTGGGCCGCCTTCACGGCCCACGCTTCCGTCACGGTCTGAACAGCACGCCGCGCCAGGTCCATCCCGCCTTGAGGACCGTGTTCCGCAGCGGGTTCTTCACGTCCCGGGTGTCGAAGCGGAGCGTCTCGACCTTGCGCCGGCGGCCGTCCGGTCCCTTCTTGAACTCCCACTGCTTGTACACCGCGGTCGCCGGGCCGCGGCCGTACTGCTCACGCGAGGACTCGTGCGACGGCTCCCACCGCTCGTCGAGGGCTCGCACCTCGCGCGTCGCCGCGACCAGGCGCATGCGGATCTTGAGCGTCAGGCGCAGCTCGCGGACCCGGCAGTCCGCCACCAGGTCGCAGCCTTCCTTCGGAGTGCCCTGGCGTATGACGAACCGTATGCCCGTGTCGTTGAGCGCGAGCAGCGCGTCGCGGAGCTCCGAGGCGGGCAGCGGTGCGACGCCCTTCTCGGGGTACCGGGTGCCCATGTACTTGTCCACCAAGCGGCCCATCAGAGCTTGAACACCGCTCCGCGCCAGGTCCATCCGGCGGCGAGGACGGCGTCCCGCAGCGGGTCCTTCAGCTGCGCGGTGTCGAAGTGGAAGATCTCCGTCTTGTGCAGCTCGCCGTCCTCCCCCCGCTCGACCGACCAGCGCTTGGACACCGTCTTCACCTGCCCGCGGGACTGCTCCGCCGAGATCGCCAGCCGGGGCGTGTTCCCCGCCCACGTGACGTCCCACTGCTCGTCGAGGGAGCGCACCTCGTGCTTCTCCGGGACCAGGCGCATCCGGATCTTGAGGGTCCGGGAGAGCTGGGTACGGAGGAAGAAGGTGTTCCAGGCAGGTTCCAGGATCCGCCACTCCGCCAGCAGGTCGGCCTTCTCCGCAGGGGCGGCGTTGCGCACGACGTACGCCACGTCCGGAGCGTTGAGCGCGAACAGCGCGGCCCGGACCTCCTCGGCGGAACGGGGTGCGACTCCGGTGCCGGGGTGCCGGGTGCCGGTCAGTTTGTCGAAAAGGCCCATCGGATCAACCTTCCTCCGTCCCGGTGTCCGGGCGGACGGTGCGCAGGAATTCCTGGAAGTCGCCCAGGACGCTGTCGTGCTGGGCCTCGGTGGCGGTCAGGACCATCTTGATCACCGCACGCTTGTGGGGATCCTTGGCATCCACCATGGCCAGGTAGACGTGGGACTGGACGAGGTCGCGGCGCGCGCCGCCGGCGACCGCCGAGAACGTCAGCCTCTGCGTCAGGCCCGGCGAGTCCTCGGAGCCGATCTCCCGGCGGTGGGCCACGACCACGGACTCGGCGACCTCGTGCAGGTTCTGCACCGACGCGTCGGCGAGGCCCTCCAGCGTCGCCGCCTCCGACAGGAACTCGCCCTCGATGGTGATGTTGGCCGTGAACCCGGCATCCGGATGCGGATGCAGTGCGACGAAGGCCACGCCCGGGGCGTTGACCGCGTCCGGCGGCGCCGGGAGCCAGCCCTCCGGCAGGCGGAATTCGATCGGCACGGGCAGTGTCGTGGACATCTAGGACCTTCCTTCCTCGGCAACGTACATCAGTCGAACCAGCTGGTGACTTCGTCCTTGACGGAGCCTGCCGCGTCGCCGACCGCGTCCGCCGCATCGCCCACCGCGTCCGCCGCGTCGCCCGCGGCATTGGTGAACTTGTCCGGGTCGAAGGTGAACTCCGCGCCCACGGAGCCGCCGAACCCGAGGGCCGCGCCCGCCTTGCCGCCGATGTGGAACTTGCCGTCGTCGCCCTTGCCGAAGGTCACCTTGGCCTCCGCGCCGACTCCGGCCCATCCCTCGGCCGTCCCGCCGGCGCCGATGCCGGCGACCTCGCCGCCTCCGGCGACGGAGCCCTTGGCCCCGGCGAACGCCTTCGCACCGGCGTTGAGGCCCTCCGGGCCCACTCCGGCACTGACGCCCGCCTCGCCGCCGGCGAATCCCTCGACGCGCCCGTAGCCGCCGACGTGCCCGTATTCGATCCGGCCCTCGTTCAAGGCCCGGATCCCCGCGGAGGTCTCCGCCTTGCCGACGAGGCCCTTGTCGGTGAAGCCGTAGTTCGCGGTGGCGCGGGCGCCCCCGTACCAGTCCTCGACACCGGAGAGCTTCACGCCGCCCATGGTGGTCGAGCCTTCCGCCTTCGCGTGGAAGAGGTCGGCGTACGCCTTGACCGACCCCTCCTTGCCGTACTTGGTGCCGCTGACGGTGAAGCCGGCATCGGGCCCGGTGACCGTGACCTTGCCGGTGTCCCCGTCCGTCTTCGTGGGGACGTCCTCTTCCTTGGGCTTGCCGGCCTTCGCCAGATCGCCCTCGGCGTAGTTGTTGAAGCCGGTGAGGGTCTCGTCGGCGCCCTTGCCGAAGGCGTCCTTGTTGCTGTCGACGACGGCGGCCGAGAGAGCGGTCTTGACGCTCTGGTCGACTTCGGTGAAGGCCTTCACCCGGTCGTCGACGTGCTGCTGCCACTTGGCGACCGCGTCGCGGATGATCGTCTGGCCGTCGGGGTCGTGGTGGTAGGCGCTGCGCTCGGAGGGGGTGAGCTTGGAGTAGTCGAAGGCGACGTGTCCCGCTTCGGAGACGGTCATGCCGGCGGCTATCGCGTCGTCCCGGGCACTTTCGAGCTTCTTCTTCAGGTCGGTGAACTTCTCGTGGGCGTCCCGCAGGAGGCTCGCGATCGCCTTGGCCTGGTTCTGCGCGGCGGCGTACTCGTAGCGGGTCGCGGCGAACCTGGTGTGGGCGGTTCCGGCGCTGACGCCGGACCAGCCGTCGCCCATGCTGATCTTCTGGACGGTGTCGCCGTAGCGGGTCTCGACCTTCTTCAGCTCACCCGCCATCGAGTCCCACTTGGCGGCGGCCGTCGTCAGGAGGCCCAGATCCGTGGTCATGACTTCGTGATAGGTCAGCACCGAAGCCCCCTACAGACCGTTCAGCTTCGACTGCGCCGCGAACTGGTTGTTCAGGCTCAGGTCGTTGCGTGCGAAAAGACCCGAGGCGCCGCGCAGCGCGGACTTTTCCGAGGCCAGGCGGCCCATCAGGGTCTTCACCTGCTGGTCCCAGGTGTCCGCCACCTTCTTCAGGCCGGCGGCCGTGTCCCAGCCTTCGAAGCCCTTCTGGGCGGTGCTGGTGGCGTCGTCCGCGTGCTCGGTGGCCTTCTTGGTGTTCGGCTCGAGCTCGGTCTCGATCGTGTTCGCCGCAGCTTTCTTCTCCGCCGGCGTCGATGCGAAGTTCGCGGATCCGCCCGGACCCACCGGCCCCGGAGCCGACGATCCTGGTTCCGGCGGCACCCCGTTCAGCCGCATGCCCACCTGTCCGAGATCTGACATGTTCACGCCTCCCCGTTCACAGGCTTCGATCATATGCACGGCAGCTGCGAACCGGCCAAGGGGGCCTGCGCGGTACCCCTCAGGCCGTTTGGCGCGGCTGCACCCACAGGGCCTCGGCAAAGGCGCAGAGGTCGCCCGCCGCCGTGGCCAGGGCCGTGCCGACGGTGTACTTGCGGCCCTCCGAGCCGAGGAGCCAGGAGTACGTGACGAGGCCCTCGCCGACCGGAACCGGCCGCAGCAGCCGCGCGGTCAGCGCGGCCGTGACGGCGCCGGCCGGGCGGCCGTCGAGCAGGCGCCCGGCCGCGTTCCCCGGACAGTCCAGCGAGCCCCACACCAGCTCGGGCGGCAACAGACCGTCCGGGCCGCCGAGTTCGGGCGCGGGAGTCCACGCGGTGGCAACCATTCCGGCGGTGCCCGGCACCAGTCCGCAGTGCTGGCGCAGGCCGGTGGCGGGCGTGCGGTCGAGGCCGCAGCCGAAGCAGTCCGCCGACCCGTCCGGCGGGGCCGCCCGGTAGGCCTCGGCCGCGGCCGAGGCCGCCGCCCAGGAGGGCGCGTCGGGGATGTCCGTCATGCCGGCATGCAGCTCGGCGGGCGTCGCGGCGGCCAACAGCAGCTCACCGGAGGTGAGTTCGGCGCCGCCGTCGGCCCTCCCGGTGAGCAGCACCGGCGCCCCGGTCGGCACCGGCCGGCGGAAGTCCACCCGTACGGTCTTCGCCGCGGCGCGGGCGGCGAGCAGGCCCGCCACGTAGCCGCCGAAGGCGACTCCCGGATATCCGCAGAGGTGGGCCGGAACCGTGATCGTCTCGAAGTCGGTCATGGCGCCCAGTCCATCACAGCGCCCGGCCCGGCTCTCGAACTCGGTGGACAGGGAGCGCGGGCCTGGCCGATAGTCCGGCCATGACTTCTCTCGTACGACACCTCACCTTCGACTGCTCCGACGCCTACGCCCTGGGGCAGTTCTGGGCCGGCGTCCTGGACGGCAAGATCTCCGACGAGGACTTCCCGGGCGACCCCGAAGCCCTGGTCACGGCGCCCGGTTCGGCGCTGCTGTTCGTGACGGTGCCCGACGCCAAGGCCGTGAAGAACCGGGTGCACGTGGATCTGCAGCCGCAGGACCGTACGCGCGACGAGGAGGTCGAACGCATCCTCGCCCTGGGCGCCACCGTGGTCGGCGACCACCGCAACCCCGACGGCACGGGCTGGGTGACACTGGCCGACCCCGAGGGCAACGAGTTCTGCGTGGAACGCAGCGCGGCCGAACGCAAGCAGTGACCTAGGCCTGGGAGGTCTCGTCCGTCGCCGGCGGGACGGCCTGCTTACGGGGCTGCGGCCGCCCCGCCGCCAGGAGCTCGTCCACGTCGAGCGTGACCTTGGCACCGAGGGAGTCGGGCAGGGTGGCGAGCTCGCCTGCGGCGTAGACGCGGTGGCTCTCGTACGTCCCGCCGACGGGTTCGGTCAGGACGTGCAGCCGCTGGTGCTTGCGGTTGACGATGACGTAGACGGGGATCCGGGCCTGGGCGTAGGCGGCGGCCTTGGCGCGCAGGTCGTTGTTGTAGTTCGACGAGGTCACTTCCAGGACCAGGCGGAATACCACCGGGTCGTAGCAGTTGAACTCGACCAGGTGGTCATCGATGTCAGCGTCGACGACGCAGAGGTCCGGGATCGCGTAGTCCTCTGAACCGTCGGGCAGCCAGAGTCCGACGCCCTGGTGGACCTCTGTCTCGCCGTCGTCCAGGCCCGCCGCGAGGAACGGGCGGATGATCTTGTTCAGCACCCTGGAGTGAGGGGCGCCCGCGGGCGGGGTCACGGTGAGGATGCCTCCGATGATCTCGACGCGGTAGCCGGGGTTCCGCTCCATGAGCTGGTCGGCCTCCTCGAGGAGAGTCAGGGGCCTCTCCTCGTCGGCGTACTCAGGGTGCTCGACGGGTGCTGTGGACATTCCGGGCCTCCCGTGGGCTGGGTCGAGAGCATCATCGTAGGACGGTCGTGTGCCCGCGTCCCGTAAGCACTCTCTTCACCGGATCGGGTGGAGGAACTCCAGCAGCAGGTCTGTGATCTCGGCGGGGCGCTCCATCGAGGGCAGGTGGCCGGCCCAGGGGAGTTCGACGTGCCGCGCGCCGGGGACGAGGGCCGGGAGTTCGGCGGCGATGTGGCGGTAGTCGGGGAGGTCGTGGGCGCCTCCGACGGCGAGGACCGGGGCGGTTATGGCGGCGAGATCGACCTCCGGCGCGGGGAGTTCGTGGTCCCCGGTGGAGGCCAGGGCACCCTGGAAGTTCCCCAGCTGCATGGCTTGTACGAGGGCGTGCGCGGCCTCGTCGGCGTCCGGGCCCAGCCAGGTACGGGCGTTCAGCGCCGCCGCGCCGGCCAGATCACCGGCCTCCGTCAACGCGTCCTCGGCGGCGCGGAACTCCTCCACCTCCGGGCTGTCGGGCCGATACCCCGGGCGACCCGCGCAGAGCAGGGCCAGCCGGGTCACCCGCTCCGGGTGCAGGGCGGCGATCTGCAGGGCGACCTGGCCGCCGTACGAGGATCCGACGACCGCGGCACGCTCGACCCCGAGCCGGTCCATCAGCGCGAGGACGTCCCCGTCGTCGCTGTACGTGGCTTGCGCGGCGGGGGAGTCCCCACAGGTCCGAAAGTCGAGCCGGACCACCCGGAACCCGGCCTCGGCCAGCGGACCCCACTGGGGATCCCACATACGCCGGTCACAGACGGAAGAGTGCAGCAGGACGACGGCGGGCCCATCGGCGGGCCCGGACACCTCAAAGTAAACGCTCATTCCCGGATCTTCGCGGGGCCTTGCTCCTTCCGCCACTGTGTTTCGGAGCGGTGGGGGTGCGGTGGGGCGCGGCGGGGCGGGGGCTTCGGGGGTCGGGGTCTCAGCGGGGAGACAGTGGGACTGACGGGAAACCCCCAAACCCTCCCTGATCCCGCCCCGCTGAGACCCCGCCCCCGAAGCCCCCGCTCCCCCCGCTTACGCCCCCGCCCCTCAGATGCTCAGCGACCGCGCGTAGTTGATCTGGCCCATCACTCGTTGGTACGACATCGCGTCCGTGGCCGGGAGCATCGTGGAGTGGTGGCGGCCGCCGCTGGTGACCGTGATCTGGATGTAGCCCGTGGTCTTCTTCTCCTTCATCAGGAGGAACAGCAGGCCGAGCAGGCAGAACAGGAAGAAGATGACGGCCAGGATGATCGCGTGGGTCGGGATCTTCTCCTCGGTGCGCGAGAAGTCCGTCGCGTTCCACATCGCACCCCTGAGCGGCATCGAGCCCGACGGGGTGATGATCTGGTCGCCGGCGACGCTGATGTCGCCGACAGAGAAGCTGGCGCCGCCCGGGGCGGCGGCGGGGTAGGCGGGGGCCGGTACGCCGGCGCCCATCGTGGGCTGGTAGGCCGGGGCTCCCGGGTAGGGCTGCGGGTAGCCGTAACTGGCCTCGCCCGGGCCCCACCTGTAGTCGCCGCCCTGGCTGGGGTCGCTCGCGTAAGGATTCGGCTGCTGCTCGCTCATGCGGCCGATCCTTCCATAGCGGCCTGCTGTCCCGTACCCCCGGTCAGAGAGCTGCTTCGAGAATCCCCGCGATGCGCCCGGCAGGAAGGGGTAGGTGACGATCCGTCGGCCGCCGCCCGTCCCGGAGGTCCCCGAGTATGACTGAGGCCCGCACCCCGAGAAGGGGTGCGGGCCTCAGGCACAGGCGAGGGGGATCAGAAGCGACGCGTGATCAGCGCACGCTTGACTTCCTGGATCGCCTTCGTGACCTCGATGCCGCGCGGGCACGCGTCGGTGCAGTTGAACGTCGTGCGGCAACGCCACACGCCGTCCTTGTCGTTCAGGATCTCCAGCCGCTGCTCGCCGGCCTCGTCACGCGAGTCGAAGATGAAGCGGTGCGCGTTGACGATCGCCGCCGGGCCGAAGTACTGGCCGTCGTTCCAGAACACCGGGCACGAGGACGTGCACGCGGCGCACAGGATGCACTTGGTGGTGTCGTCGAAGCGCTCGCGGTCCTCGGCGGACTGCAGACGCTCGCGCGTCGGCTCGTTGCCCTTGGTGACCAGGAACGGCATGACGTCCCGGTACGCCTGGAAGAAGGGCTCCATGTCGACGATGAGGTCCTTCATCACCGTGAGGCCCTTGATGGCCTCGACGGTGATCGGCTTCTCCGGGTTGATGTCCTTGATCAGCGTCTTGCAGGCGAGCCTGTTCTTGCCGTTGATCCGCATCGCGTCGGAGCCGCAGATGCCGTGCGCGCACGAGCGGCGGAAGGTCAGCGTGCCGTCGAGGTCCCACTTGATCTTGTGAAGACCGTCGAGCACGCGCTCCTTCGGGTCGATCTCGATCTGGAAGTCCTGCCACTGCGCCTCGTCCGAGATCTCGGGGTTGAAGCGGCGGATCCGGAACGTGACCGTGATGTACGGCGAGGCCGCGGCCGCGGCCTCCATCTCGTCCGTCTTGGACAGGGTGGGGGTGGCCATCAGTACTTACGCTCCATCGGCTGGTAGCGGGTGACGACGACGGGCTTGTAGTCCAGCCGGACGGAGTCCTTGCCGTCGTCGCCGACCTCGCGGTACGCCATGGTGTGGCGCATGAAGTTGACGTCGTCGCGGTTCGGGTAGTCCTCGCGGTAGTGACCGCCGCGGGACTCCTTGCGCGCCAGCGCGGACACGGCCATGACCTCGGCCAGGTCGAGCAGGTTGCCCAGCTCGATGGCCTCCAGCAGGTCCGTGTTGAAGCGCTTGCCCTTGTCCTGGACGGACACGTTCTTGTAGCGCTCGCGCAGCTCGGCGATCTTCTCGACCGCCGTCTTGATGGTCTGCTCCGTACGGAACACCATCACGCACGCGTCCATCGTCTCCTGGAGCTCCAGGCGCAGGTCGGCGACCCGCTCCTTGCCCGTGGAGTTGCGCAGCTGCTCGACGAGGTCGATGACCTGCTGCGCCGGGTTCTCCGGGAGCTCGACGTAGTCGTTCTCCTGCGAGTACCGCGCCGCGGCGATGCCGGAGCGCTTGCCGAAGACGTTGATGTCCAGCAGCGAGTTGGTGCCCAGGCGGTTCGCGCCGTGCACCGACACGCACGCGACCTCGCCGGCCGCGTACAGGCCCGGGACGACGGTGGTGTTGTCCCTGAGGACCTCACCCTCGACGTTCGTCGGGATGCCGCCCATGGCGTAGTGCGCGGTGGGCTGGATCGGGATCGGGTCCGTGTACGGCTCGATGCCCAGGTACGTGCGCGCGAACTCGGTGATGTCCGGGAGCTTCGCGTCGAGCTGCTCCGGCGGCAGGTGCGTCAGGTCCAGGTACACGTGGTCACCGGCCGGACCGCAGCCGCGGCCCTCGCGGATCTCGGTGTAGATGGAGCGCGAGACGACGTCACGGGACGCGAGGTCCTTCATGACCGGCGCGTACTTCTCCATGAAGCGCTCGCCGTCCTTGTTGCGGAGGATGCCGCCCTCACCGCGGGCGCCCTCCGTCAGCAGGATGCCCATGCGCCAGATGCCCGTCGGGTGGAACTGGAAGAACTCCATGTCCTCCAGCGGCAGGCCGCGGCGGTAGCAGGCCGCCTGGCCGTCACCCGTGAGGGTGTGCGCGTTGGAGGTCACCTTGAAGAACTTGCCGGTGCCGCCGGAGGCGTAGATGACGGCCTTGGCCTGGAACACGTGGATCTCGCCGGTGGCGAGCTCGTACGCGACCACACCGGCCGACTTCTTGACGCCGTCCTCCTCGACCAGGAGCTGGTCCAGGACGTAGAACTCGTTGAAGAACTCCACGCCCTCCTTGACGCAGTTCTGGTACAGCGTCTGGAGGATCATGTGGCCGGTGCGGTCCGCGGCGTAGCAGGACCGGCGGACCGGGGCCTCGCCGTGGTTGCGCGAGTGGCCGCCGAAGCGGCGCTGGTCGATGGTGCCGTCCGGGGTGCGGTTGAACGGCAGGCCCATCTTCTCCAGGTCGAGGACGGCGTCGATGGCCTCCTTCGCCAGGATCTCGGCGGCGTCCTGGTCGACCAGGTAGTCACCGCCCTTGACCGTGTCGAAGGTGTGCCACTCCCAGTTGTCCTCTTCCACGTTGGCCAGCGCGGCGGCCATGCCGCCCTGCGCGGCGCCTGTGTGGGAGCGGGTGGGGTAGAGCTTCGTCAGCACGGCGGTGCGGCTGCGCTTCGTCGACTCGATGGCGGCGCGCATGCCTGCGCCACCTGCGCCGACGATGACGGTGTCGTACTTGTGGATCTTCATTGGTTTCGCCTCAGCCCCGTTGGCTAGCGGATGTTCGGGTCGAAGGTGAAGATCACCAGCGTGCCCAGAAGGATGGTGAACACCGTGGCGGTGTAGAGCAGGCCCTTCAGCCACAGCCGCGTGTTGGCGCGCTCCGCGTAGTCGTTGATGACGGTACGCAGACCGTTGGCGCCGTGCAGCATGGCCAGCCACAGCATCAGCAGGTCCCAGACCTGCCAGAACGGGGAAGCCCACCGGCCCGCCACGAAGGCGAAGCCGATCTTGGAGACGCCGCCGTCGAGCACCAGCTGGATCAGCAGGTGACCGATGACGAGGACGACGAGCACGATGCCCGAGAGGCGCATGAAGAGCCACGCGACCATCTCGAAGTTGCCGCGGGTCGAGCGCGGGGTCTTGCCCGTGCGCTTGCGCGGCGCCTCGATGTACGGCGCCGGGTTCTCGACGTCGTAGAGGCTCACGCCTTCGACGTCACCGATGGCCTTGGCGGAAGAAGTGTCAGAAGACATGCGTGTCACTTCCCGAACAGTTCAAGGTAGGCGTGGCTGAGAACGGGGAGGATGGCCCCGATCATCAGCACGGCCCAGATGATCACGACCCACCAGAGCATCGTCTTCTGGTGGCGCGGACCCTTGGACCAGAAGTCCACTGCGATCACACGGAGACCGTTGAGCGCGTGGAACAGGATTGCGGCGACGAGGCCGTACTCCAGCAGCGCGACGATCGGTGTCTTGTAGGTAGCCACGACATCGTCGTACGCCTCGGGGGAGACGCGGACGAGTGCGGTGTCGAGGACGTGTACGAACAGGAAGAAGAAAATGAGGACGCCGGTGACTCGATGAGCCACCCAGGACCACATTCCTTCCCGGCCGCGGTACAACGTTCCAGCCGGCACGGAAAACCCTCCGGAAGCGGGGCGGGGGCCAGCCGGCTTCTTTGTCGGTCGGGCCCGGCCGGGTACGGTCCTCCGGCCCCGGACATCGTAGCGACGCTTTGTCGGTTCCTTCGCGCGGGGGCCATCGGTGTGATCAAACAGGCTCGGACGGACTATCCGACAGGGGCGAATAGCCCTATTTCCGCCCCAGTCAGACCATCGGCCAGACGATCCGGCCGGCCATCGGCCGACGTCAGCCAATGTGTCAGGTCGCACAGTCGGGCCTGCGCGAGGCGGCGCAGCTCGTCGGCGGAGATCGATCGCTCCTCGTCCACCTCGTGTCCCATCCGGCGGCGGATCGCGGTCAGCAGCTGGTCCGCCTGTTCCTCCGGCGGGTGCCCGTCGAGGCAGATCACGAAGGCGTGCCCGAACTTGCGCTCGTACTCCGCGTGGCCCGCGTCGAGGGCCAGCAGGGCGGCGTACGGGGCCCCGTGCTCCAGCTCCGCCGAGCACTCGGCGGCCAGCGCCTCCGCCAGGTCGGCCTGCGACAGGTCGTACGAAGCCTCGTCCGCGGCGGCGAGCAGAGCCCCGGAATCGGGGTAAGGGCGGTGCGTGGCGACCCGGTGTGCCCAGCGCCGGCTGCCGCAGCACTGCATCAGGACCGCCTCGGCGGTCTCGGGGGACAGGGCGTTGAACCGCGCCAGCCCTGAGTCGTGAGAGGGGTCGGAGCTACCGCGGGCCTGTGCCGGAAGGTGGCTGGACAGCGGGGGGCTCCTCGGGGCGTGGCGCTGGTGTGCTGCCACGCTATCGACGCAGGGCAGGGTGTGTCGTACGCATTCGGGGAATTCACCCGGAAGTGAGCCGAAAGGATGACGGGGGCACCATGGACGCGAACCGAAAGAGGGCCGGGAGGCGAGGACGGCCCGGGGAGGGGAGGGCGGCCGAGGCCGCCACCCCCCACAGGAGAGGCCCCGGCCACCATCCGTCACGGGCTCGTGCGACAAGCCCGTATCCCTGTCAGCGCCCTGAGTGCGTTTTGTGTCACACCTCGCTCCGCGCAGGATTGGTTGCTCGTTGTACAACTCGTGGACGAAGGTGCTTGAAAGCCGTAACGTGCTGATTTGCGCCAGACGTACAGGACAGTGAACGGGTTGGGGACTTTGCTGGGGGACGACGCGGAGCTGACCGCCGCGGTGCTCGCGGCACAGGACGGCGAAGAGAACGCGTTCCGTGCTGTGTACCGCGCCGTGCACCCACGCCTGCTCGGATACGTACGCACGCTCGTCGGTGACGGCGACGCGGAGGACGTGACGTCCGAGGCCTGGCTGCAGATCGCCCGCGACCTCGACTCCTTCACCGGCGACGCCGACCGCTTCCGCGGCTGGGCCGCCCGGATCGCCCGCAACCGGGCCCTCGACCACATCCGCATGCGCGGCCGCCGCCCCGCCATCGGCGGCGACGACACCGAGCTCACCGGCTGGGCCGCCGACTGCGACACCGCGGGCGCCGCGATGGAGTCCCTCTCCACCGGAACGGCCATGGCGCTCATCGCTCAGCTGCCGCAGGACCAGGCGGAGGCCGTCGTCCTGCGGGTCGTGGTCGGCCTGGACGCCAAGAGCGCGGCCGAGACCCTCGGCAAGCGGCCCGGCGCCGTACGGACCGCCGCCCACCGGGGTCTGAAGAAGCTGGCCGAGCTGCTCGGCCCGGAGGCCGCGGAGGGCGGCTTCGAGCCGGACTCGGACCGCGACGGGGACCGCGACTCGGATCCGGGCGCGCGCGTCGGCCATAATGCCGGTGGCCAGGCACTGGGCGGCCGGGGCGGGAGGGATCTCGACGCCGTACCCGCTCAGCGCGGCCGCGGCGGGGGCCTCGTAGAAAAAACCGGTGTGACGCATTCACGTTGGCGGACGCAGAAGGACATGTGATGGCCGACGAGCGCGACAGGTGGCTGGACAGAGCCGCGGCGGACAAACTGCTGCGCGGTGAACCGGTGGAACCTGTGGGGCCGGCCGCCGATCCGCGGGCCCGGCGCGAAGCCGCCCGGCTGCGAGCCGCCCTCGACAGCCTCGCGCAGACCGCCCCGGCCGCTTCGGCCGCCGGGGAACTGCCCGGCGAGGCCGCGGCGGTGGCCGCCTTCCGCGCGGCGCACGGCACGACCGCGGCGTCCGCTTCCTCCGCACCCTCCGCGGTGCGGACCGGGACGGCCCGCTCCCGTGAACCCCTGGTCGACCTCGGCCGCGCCGCCGGCCTGCGCGTGCCCGTACCCCGGCGCGCCCGGGCGGTGCGGTTCGGTCTCGCGGCGGCCCTGGCGAGCGTCGCGGTCGGCGGACTCGCCGCGGCGGCGGGCGCCGGTCTGCTGGACCCCTCCGGCCGCGACACCGCGGGTCCGGGACCCGCGATGTCCGTCAGCGCCGACGGGGACCCGACCGCGGGCGACGACAGCGGGGCCGCGACGCTCAGCCCGCAACTGCGCCCCACCCCCCTGCGGGACGGTACGGATCCGGCGGCCTCCGCGGGCACCTCCCAGCCGCCGGGCACGGACGGGTACACGGCACCCGGCGGTGACACCTTCGGCGGGACCTCGCCCGGCACGTCCACCACCGGAGGCACGGGCAGCACCCAGGGCGGCAAGGACCACAAGGACGGCCAGGACGGCACGTTCCGGACGGACGGAACCCCGGACGGCTCCGGCGACGGGAGCACCAGCCGGGACCGCGACCAGGACCGGGAGAACCAGCGCCGGGCCGTGGACCTGTGCAACGACTACCGGGCCGGGCACCTCAACGACGACCGGCGCGAGCGGCTGTCCCGCCTGGCCAAGGGCCTGGCGCGGATTCCGTACTACTGCGAGGCGCTGCTGGACGGCGTCGTCAACGACGGCGGCGGGCGCATGAGCAGCCCGGGCACGCCCGCGGGCGGCGGTACGTACGACGGGATCTTCAGGTCTCCGACCTCGAGTCCGGCCCCGGTCCCGTCCCGCCTGTAACACTTTTCGAATCGGTGGCGCAGTACATAGCGAGCCGACTGGTCATCGGCCGCGCATGAGCCGGGGTTCCCCCCGTACCCCTGGGCTCTGCGCAACCGGCGCGGGCGGGGCACGTTCCCCCGGCCCTGCCCGCGCCTCTAACTTCCAGACCGCGCAGCCCGTGCAGCCCCCCGGGCCTCACCAGTAGACGACGACCTTGTCGCCGGCCTGGACCTGGGCGAAGAGCGCCGAAAGCTTTCCCTTGTCCCGGACGTTCACACAGCCGTGCGAGGCGCCGGCGTAGCCGCGGGCCGCGAAGTCGGCCGAGTAGTGCACCGCCTGGCCGCCGCTGAAGAACATCGAGTACGGCATGGACGTGTGGTAGAGCGTGGACGTCCACTCCTTCTCCTTGCGGTCCACCTTGAAGACGCCCTCGCGGGTCGGGGTGTTCTCCGAGCCGAAGCGCACGTCCATGGTGGAGATGATCTTGCCGTCGATCATCCAGGCGAGGGTGCGGCTCTCCTTGCTGATGCACATGACCCGGCCCTCCATGCAGCGCGGGTCGGGGGCGTCCGCCTCGTTGACCGCCGGCGGGCGCAGCTCGTCTGCGGTGGGCTTCTTCGTGGCGCCCTGGATCTTCTTCCAGGTGGCTTCGTCGACCGAACCGGTGGGGTTCAGCCCGTTCTTCGACTGGTAGGACTTCACGGCCGCGGTGGTCTTCGTCCCGTAGAAGCCGGTCGGCGCGACCGACATCAGCTTGAGCTGCTTCAGGCGGGCCTGGAGCTCGCGCACCTGCTCGCTGTCGTCGCCGTTGGCCATGATCTGCTTCACCGTGGGCGAAGGAGAGGCGGACGGGGACGCCGAGGCGGAGGCCGACGGGGACGGCGAGGCCGGCTTGTCGTCGGTGGACGGTGAGGACTCGGGGGAGGCGCCCGCCGTGGGCGAGGAGGAGACCGGGGAAGGGGAGCCCGCGGACTCCGACTTCTGCGGCCCACAGGCGGTCGCGGCGAGCGCGACGGCGGTGGCCACCCCGAGCGTGCGGAATATGACTCTCTGGCGGTGCATTGCAGTCCCCCGTTTTCTACGTCGTGTATCTAGGTGATGCCTCGCACGCGTGGAGAGTTGCACTCGGTCCCGCGATGTTGCGCCATTGTGACCAGGAGCCGTCCACAGCCTTACGAAGCGGGACGGTTCTACCAGCCCCGGGCCCGGTTGCTCTATGGAGGTTTTCGTCACATGGCACGCACCGAGAGCGGAAACCCGATCGAACCCGTCTACGGACCCGGCGATCTGACGGGGTGGGACCCCGGCGTCGAGCTGGGGGAGCCGGGGGATTTTCCCTACACCAGAGGGATTTATCCGACGATGTACACCGGTCGGCCGTGGACCATGCGGCAGTACGCCGGCTTCGGCACGGCCGCCGAGTCCAACGCCCGTTACCGGCAGCTCATCGAGGGCGGCGGGACCGGGCTGTCCGTAGCCTTCGACCTGCCGACCCAGATGGGCCACGACTCCGACGCACCCCTCGCGCACGGCGAGGTGGGCAAGGTCGGGGTGGCCGTCGACTCGCTCGACGACATGCGGACGCTGTTCGACGGGATCCCCCTCGACCGGGTCTCCACCTCCATGACCATCAACGCGCCCGCCGCGCTGCTCCTGCTGCTCTATCAACTGGTCGCGGAGGAACAGGGCATCTCGGGCGAGCAGCTGACGGGGACGATTCAGAACGATGTTCTGAAGGAGTACATCGCGCGCGGAACGTACATTTTTCCGCCCGGGCCCTCGCTCCGGCTCACGGCTGACACCTTCCGCTACTGCCGGGCCGAGATCCCCAAGTGGAACACCATCTCCATCTCCGGCTACCACATGGCCGAAGCGGGGGCCTCGCCCGCGCAGGAGGTGGCCTTCACCCTCGCCGACGGCATCGCGTACGTCCGTACGGCCCTCGCGGCCGGGATGGCGGTCGACGAGTTCGCGCCCCGGCTCTCCTTCTTCTTCGTCGCCCGCACCACCCTGCTCGAGGAGGTCGCGAAGTTCCGCGCGGCCCGGCGGATCTGGGCCCGGGTCATGCACGAGGAGTTCGGTGCGCGGGACCCGAAGTCGCTGATGCTGCGCTTCCACACCCAGACGGCTGGGGTCCAGCTGACGGCACAGCAGCCGGAGCTGAACCTCGTACGGGTGGCCGTGCAGGCACTGGCCGCCGTACTGGGCGGCACGCAGTCGCTGCACACCAACTCCTTCGACGAGGCGATCGCGCTGCCCACGGAGAAGTCGGCCCGCCTCGCCCTGCGCACCCAGCAGGTCCTCGCGTACGAGACGGACGTGCCGCACACCGTGGACCCCTTCGCCGGGTCGTACGCGGTGGAGCGGATGACGGACGAGCTGGAGGCGGCCGCGCTCGACCTGATGGGGCAGGTGGAGGCGAGGGGCGGTGCGGTGGCCGCGATCGAGGCCGGGTTCCAGAAGGCGGAGATCGAGCGGAACGCCTACCGCATCGCGCGGGAGACCGACGGCGGGGAGCGGGTGGTGGTCGGGGTCAACCGCTTCGCGCTGGAGCGGGAGGAGCCGTACGAGCCGCTGCGCGTGGACCCGGAGATCGAGGCGCGGCAGTGCGCTGCGCTGGCCCGGCTGCGGGCGGAGCGGGACGGGGAGGCGGTGGCGGGCGCGCTGGCGCGGCTGCGGGAGGCGGCCGCGGGAACGGGGGCGAACGTGCTCTACCCGATGAAGGAGGCGCTGCGGGCGCGGGCCACGGTGGGGGAGGTGTGCGGGGCGCTGCGGGAGGTGTGGGGGACGTACACCCCGGTGGATTCCACGTGGTGAAACCCAGGTTCTGACAGGTGTGTCCTTGTGGGACACTCCTGCCCATGCTGGGTGTGACAGATCTTCCTACTTATCTCGCCGGCCTGGTGCTGATCGTTCTGCTGCCGGGGCCGAACTCGCTCTACGTGCTGTCCGTCGCCGCCCGCGGCGGGGTGAAGGAGGGCTACAAGGCCGCCTCCGGGGTGTTCACCGGGGACACCGTGCTCATGGTGCTGACCGCGGCGGGCGCCGGGGCGCTGCTCCAGGCCAGCCCGCTGCTGTTCACCCTGGTGAAGTTCCTCGGCGCCGGGTACCTGGCGTGGCTGGCCGTGGGGATGATGCGCGCCGCCTGGGGGATGTGGCGCGACCGGAAGGCGCGGCAGGAGGAGATCCTCACCGGTGAGGAGCCGGCCGGCGGCATGGAGCGGCCGTACCGGCGGGCGCTGGTGGTGAGCCTGTTCAACCCGAAGGCGATCCTGTTCCTGCTGTCGTTCTTCGTGCAGTTCGTGGACCCGGGCTACGCCTACCCCGCCCTGTCGTTCCTGCTGCTGGGCACGCTGTCGCAGCTGGCGAGCTTCCTGTACCTGTCGACGCTGATCTTCACCGGGACCCGGCTGTCCGCCGCGTTCCGCCGCCGCAAGCGGCTGTCCGCCGGGGCCACCTCGGCGGCGGGCGTGCTGTTCCTGGGGTTCGCGGCCAAGCTCGCCGTCAGCTGAGACCCCTTGGCTGAGGCCCCTCAGCTGAGAACGCGGCGCAGCCGCCGGGCCATGCGCCGCACCGCCCTGCTGCGGGGCAGGAACGACAGCTGGGCGGGGATGCCGCCGGGCAGGCCGAGCGCGGTCAGCCGGCGGCGGGTGAAGTACCGCCAGGTGCGGTCGGTCAGATGCCGGGTCAGGTAGGCCTCGGCCATCAGCCGGCGCGCGGCGAGGATCTGCGGCTGCATGGTGAATCCGACCGCCGTCAGCAGCCCGGCCGGCTCGGCCCGGACGCGCTCGGGCGTCGGGGGAGTCCAGGTGCGCACGGCCTCCGCGTCCGCCAGGTCGGGGAGCAGGGCGTCCACCAGGGCCAGCGGCACGCGGTTGCTGTTCGGGTACGGGGTCAGGCGGGCCAGTATGGCGTCCGTGCCGGTCCGGGCCACCGGGAGCCCGTACAGGGTGGCGGCGGTCAGCAGTCCGGTGGAGAAGCAGCCGACGACCAGGGCCGGGCGCAGCCGCTGGTAGAGGGTCTCGGCCAGGAACGGCGTGTCGATGACGGTCATGCGGGCGCCGAGCCGCTCGGCCTCCTCCTCCGCGCGGCGGGAGTAGGCGGCCGGGGCGCTGGGGTGCGGTTTGAAGACCAGCTCGGTGTGGCCCAGGGCGTGCGCGCCGCGGACCATCGAGACATGGAGCTCCTCCTCCTGCTCCGGGGTCATGAGGTCGAGCGCCGAGAGGTACTGGCCGAGGAGGAGGGCGGGGGACTCCCCGATGCCGTCCAGGGCGGAGTCCTGCGCGGGCAGTTCCGCCAGGACCTTCAGGAAGGCCTCCGTCGGCACCAGCTCGACCCGCACCCCGAACTCGGTCAGGAGCAGCGGCTCCAGTCCCGGTACGAGGTCGAGGTGCAGGACGCGCCGCACGCGCATCCCGAGCTGCGGGTCGAGGCGGATGCGGGTGGGCCCGTAGCTCATCAGCCCGTCGGCGTAGACGTCGACGGCCGCGCCCGGGAAGAGCCGGCACAGGGTCTGGGCGGGCGCCACCTGGATGGACTCCACGATCAGTTCGACGCGGTCCTCGCCGAGGCCCCACAGGGTGCGCAGCTGCCGTTCCCACAGAGGGACGTCCTCCGCGCGGGGGGCCCAGGTGCTCGGGTGCTGCGGTTCGATGACGCGGTTCCAGTCGAGGACCTCGTCGAAGCGGGGGCGCAGGGCGTCGAAGCCCGGCATGTCCGCGACTCCGGGGCTGACCTCGGCGGTGACGGCGTGGTTGCTGGTCAGCAGGATCCGGCGGGCGGCGGGCGGGAAGGCGCCCGCGTCGATGCCGGCGGCGAGGGTGGCCGCTCCGTAGAGGGTGGAGGCCAGGAAGATCTGGGTGGGCATCAGGCGTTCGCCCCCGAGGCGGTGGTGCGGCGGCGGCCGCGCACGCGGCGCAGCAGTGTGGAGCGCTCCACGTCCATCGAGTCCAGGACCAGGTCCAGCACGTCCTGGGGCATGCGGCCGAGCGCGGCCGTGCTCATGGAACGGAGTTTTCTGGCCACGTCCGGTTCGAACCTCTCGATGGATCCGAAATGATGCGCGATAATCGCGCAATATGTTCGGACGGCTTTCGGGAGCAGCAGATCCGATTCTACGTCTGCGGCGGTATCCGAGAGCACTTGATCAAATGCGCGAATGAAATCGAGCTGCCGTTCGTCGCCGATTTGGGTCAGTGAGGTGGCAACCCCGCGCCGGTAGAAGATTCCGGGCAGTCCGACCGCGGCGAAGGACTCCGCCTCGCGGTGCAGCCGCCAGATCCACGGCCGGTCCTCCGCCGTCCGCAGCCCGTCGGTGAAGTGCAGCAGCCCGCGGTCCAGCAGCCGCCGGTGGTACATCCCGGCCCAGGCGTACGGATAGTCCACCGAGGTGGCCCGGTCGGCGGGCAGGATCGCGGTGCGCGGATCGGCGACGACCGACTGCGGGCCGTACGGGACGCGCTGCACGCTCCGCGACCTGCCGGTGCACTTCACGTGCTCGGTACGGACGAAATCGCAGCCCAGGGCCTCGATGGCGGCCAGGGTCCGGGCCAGGTGGCCCGGGGCCAGCCAGTCGTCCCCGTCCAGGAAGGCGAGGTACTCGCCGCGCGCCGCGTCCAGACCGGTGTTCCGGGCGGTGGCCAGGCCGCCGTTGCGCTCGTGTCTGAGGTGCACCGCCCCCGGCAGCTCGCGGGCCGCCCGCTCGAGCAGGCCGGGCGTCCCGTCCGTCGAGCAGTCGTCGACGAGAAGGAACTCGAAATCGTCCCGGGCGTTGAGTTCGAGACTCTTCAGGGCATCCGGTGCATATGTCTGCACGTTGTAGAACGGCACGACAACAGAGAGCTTGGGCACCCGTGAGACATTAGGACGCCGTCCGGCATTCACTGTGACCCCGATGCGGATTCCACATGAACGGCGCGGGGCGGGCGCGTTAACCCGCGCGCTTTCGCATTCCGTCGACGCGTTGTTAACCCGCTGTTGTGCGTTCGTTGGGCCGATCACCGAATTTGCGGAATAGCTTCTGCCGCGTGCCAGAACGCAAACGCGTCGCCGTAATCGCAGATTCCGACACGCGATGGAAATGGGGCGCACTCACCGCCCGCCGTCTCGTGCCCGACCACCAGCTCACCGGATTCCTGTTGCGCGGACGTGCCACACCCACCGCGCGCCAGCTCGGTGAGGTGGGCGTCCAGGGTGACCGGCCGGCCGAGGTGACCTGCGCCGAATTCCTCGCGGAGATCGGGCGGGAGCACTACGACGTGGTCGTCCTCTCCCTCGTCGGCGGGGCCGTCCAGGCCGTCCTGCACGGAGCCCGCGCCCTGTGGCCCGAGCCGTCGCGCCGCCCCGTCCTCGTCACCGGGTACGTGGGCGTCGTATACGAGAAGCTCGCCGACGGGCTGCTGCTGCGGCACGGCGCCGACCTCGTCCTGGCCAACTCCCGCCACGACGCGGAGCGGTTCCGTGCCGTGTACGAGGGGGTCGGCGCGGACGCGGGCGCCGTCACCGAGACCGCACTGCCCTTCCTCGGCGGGGCCGCGTACGAGCCGGCCGGATCCCGGACCCACACGGTCGTGTTCGCCGTCCAGCCCTCCGTGCCCGACAGCCGCGCCGACCGCGCGTACCTGCTGGAGCGGGCGGCCGGGCACGCGCGGCTGCACCCGGAGCGCGAGGTGCTGATCAAGCTGCGCAGCCGCCCCGGGGAACACACCACGCACCTGGAGGAGCAGCCGTACCAGCGGCTCGCCGCCAAGCTCCCCGGCGGGCTGCCGCCCAACTGCCGGCTGGTGTACGGGAACATGGGCGAGGTGCTGGACGGCACCGACCTGCTGGTCACCGTCTCCTCCACCGCCGCCCTGGAGTCCCTGCACCGCTCCATCCCGACGGCCGTCCTCACCGACCTCGGCATCCGCGAAGCCCTCGGCAACCACCACTTCCTGGGCTCCGGCTGCCTGGCCTCGTGGGACCAGCTCGACGCCGGGCTGCTGCCGAAGGCGCACCCGGACTGGCTGGCCGCCCAGGGGGTCGCCGGAGGCGGGGACCCCTACGCCGCCGCCCGCGCGAAGGTCGCCGAGCTGGCGGACCGGGACCGGCTCCCGGCCCCCGCCCCGTACTACACGCTCACCACCGCCCCCCGGTACCTGCCCGGGATCCTCGCCCGGCAGCACCTCGCGCCCGACGGCAGCCCGCTGCCCGGCGCGGTCCGCGAGACGGCGGGGCAGTCCCGGCTGCGCCGCAAGCTCCGCGCCCACCTGCGCGAGGCCGCCCGCGGGGCCTACCGGCACGGGGTGCAGCGCGTGGCCCCGGTGATCCGCCGGATGGGGGAGCTGTGAGCCCCCGCGTCCTCGCCGTGATCCCGGCGCGCGGCGGCTCCAAGGGGGTCCCCGGCAAGAACCTCGCCGAGGTCGCCGGCATCCCGCTCGTCGCCCGCGCCGTCCGGGCCTGTCTCGCCGCGCCGACCGTCACCGACGTGGTGGTCTCCACCGACTCGGAGGGGATCGCCGCCGCCGCCCGCGCCGCGGGCGCCGACGTGATCACCCGCCCCGCCGCGATCTCCGGCGACACCGCGAGCAGCGAGGCCGCCCTCCTGCACGCCCTCACCGCCTTCGAGGAACTGCACTCCGTCACCGTGGACGTGGTCCTCCTCGTCCAGTGCACCAGCCCCTTCCTGGCCGCCTCCGACGTGGAGTCCGTCGCGGCGGCCGTCGCCTCCGGCGCCGCCGACTCGGCCCTGACCGTGGCCCCCTTCCACGGCTTCCTCTGGCGGGAGGACCCCGACGGCTTCGGCACCGGGGTCAACCACGAGACGGCGTACCGCCCCCGGCGCCAGGACCGCCCCCAGGACCTGCTGGAGACCGGCGCCGCCTACGCCATGGACGCCGTCGGCTTCCGCGCCGCCCGCCACCGCTTCTTCGGACGCACGCTCCCGGTCGCCACCGACCCCGCGCGGGTCCTGGAGATCGACGACCCGCACGACCTGGAGCGCGCCCGTCTGCTCGCCCCGCTGCTCGACGTACGACCCGACCCGCAGCTCACACCCCTCGCAGCACCCGCCACACCCGCAACACCCGCTCTCGTACCCCCGCACCGAAGGACGTCACCTGTCATGACCGCCTCCCCCAACACCCGCCTCCGCAGCTTCGGATCGCGCACCGCGGGCCCCGGACAGCCCGTGTACGTCGTCGGCGAGATCGGCATCAACCACAACGGCGACCTCGGCAACGCCTTCGCCCTGATCGACGCCGCCGCCGAAGCCGGCTGCGACGCCGTGAAGTTCCAGAAGCGCACCCCCGAGATCTGCACCCCGCGCGACCAGTGGGACATCGAGCGCGACACCCCCTGGGGCCGCATGACCTACATCGACTACCGCCACAAGGTGGAGTTCGGCGAGGACGAGTACCGCGCCATCGACGAGTACTGCACCACGCGCGGCATCGACTGGTTCGCCTCCCCGTGGGACACCGAGGCCGTCGCCTTCCTGGAGAAGTTCGACCTCCCCGCCCACAAGGTGGCCTCCGCCTCGCTCACCGACGACGAGCTGCTGCGCGCCCTGCGCGCCACCGGCCGCACCGTCGTCCTCTCCACCGGCATGTCCACCCCGAAGCAGATCCGCCACGCGGTGGAGGTGCTCGGCAGCGACAACATCCTTCTCTGCCACGCCACTTCGACGTACCCGGCCAAGGCCGAGGAACTCAACCTGCGGGTGATCAACACCCTCCAGGACGAGTTCCCCAACGTCCCGATCGGCTACTCCGGCCACGAGACGGGCCTGCAGACCACCCTGGCCGCCGTCGCCCTCGGCGCCACCTTCGTCGAGCGGCACATCACCCTCGACCGCGCGATGTGGGGCTCCGACCAGGCCGCCTCCGTCGAGCCCGGCGGCCTCGCCCGCCTGGTCCGCGACATCCGCACCATCGAGACCGCCCTCGGCGACGGCGTCAAGCGGGTCTACGAGTCCGAGCTGGGCCCCATGAAGAAGCTCCGCCGCGTACAGGGCGAGCTCGCCGCCGTCTGACCCCGGTCCGGCCCCCGCTCCGCCGCCGCGTACGAGATCCGTCCCCTGTCGAGGAGTACGTGATGCCCACTTCAGCCCCCACCCTGGCGTTCGTCGAGAGCCCGGTCCAGCTCCTGAACGTGCTGGAGTGGGCGTACTCCGGCAGTGCGCCCGGCGAGTCCGTCCCGCTGCTCGACGGCGTTCCGAGCCAGCCGGGCCGCGGCACGGGCGGACCGGCCGGTCCGGGCGGTACGCCGGCGGCGCGGATGCGGATCGTCGTCCTGCCCCCCACCGACCCCATGTCCCGCGGCCAGCTGCGCCGGATGGCGGCGCTCGCCCGCGACGAGGGGCACGAGGTCCGCTGGCAGGAGGCGCGCGGGGGCCGGCTCGCACCGCTGAGGGCGCTCGCCGCCCTGGCCGGCGACGTGCGCGCGGCGCGCACGGTCGTCGTCGGCGACCCCTTCTCCCGCTACGTCCAGCTGCTGCTCACCCTGGTACGGGCCGAGCAGCTCGTCGTGGTCGACGACGGCACCGCCACCATGGAGTTCATCGCCCAGACCGCCCGCGGCGAACGCCTGGTCCGCTGGCACCGCGTCGGCGGCGGAGGGCCGGCCGGCCGGGTGCGCGAGCTGGCGTACGCACCGGTCTCGGCGACCGCCCGGCGCCGCTTCAAGGCCGCCAAGGCCACCGGCACAAAAGCAGCCCGGCGCGTCGAGGTGTTCAGCTCGATGCCCGTGACCGCCCACGGCACGATGACGCTGCGGGTCAACGACTTCGCCTGGACCCGGGCCCGCTTCGGCCCGCCGCGCCTGACCAAGGGCACCGACCTGGTCGGCACCTCGCTCGTGGAGACGGGCGTGGTGGACCCGGCCTGCTACCTGGACGCGGTGCGCACCCTGACCCGCGTGCACGGCGCCACCCGCTACTTCGCGCACCGCCGCGAGTCCCCGGAGAAGCTGCGCGCGCTCAGCGAGGCGACCGGGCTGGAGATCGTACGCCCGGACCTGCCGCTGGAGCTGATCGCGCGGCGCGGACCGGTCGGCCGGACGATCGTCAGCTTTCCGTCCACCGTCGTCCACACCCTGCCGTACGCGCTGACCGGCACCGGAGTCACCGTCGCTGTATGCGATATCGACCCCGACTGGCTCACCGGGTCCGCGTCGCCCCGTGCCCGCGGCTTCCTCGCCGGGGTCACCGACACGGCCCGCGATGTCCGCAGACTCCCCGCTCAGGCGGCTTCCGCGGCCGGATGAGCGGGCGAGTGTACCCCCGGGTGCAGCCGGTCATGCGTCCAGAGGTCGGGTTTCTTTCCCCTAACGGCATGAACTTTTCGTGATCCTCAGCCAGTTGGGCCATTGGTGCGCCTACCCTTCAACGGGTGAACCAGTTGATGTCCCGCGAGTCCCAGACCGCCCAGCCCGCCGTGTCCGAGCGGCCCGAGCTGCCCGGCAAGCTTCCGGACCACCTGCGTGCCGAACTGATCGCCTTCCGCCGGGACTTGCACATGTACCCGGAGCTCGGACACCAGGAATTCCGCACCACGGCGGCGATCAAGGCCCGGCTCGAAAAAGCCGGCCTGCGCCCACGGGTGCTGAAGTCCGGAACCGGCCTGGTCTGTGACGTGGGGACCTGGGACGGCGTACGGCCGATGCTGGCCCTGCGCGCGGACATCGACGCCCTGCCCATCCCGGATGCCAAAACGCACGTCTCGTACCGCTCGACCTTCCCGGACCGCGCCCACGCCTGCGGCCACGACGTGCACACCGCGATCGTCCTCGGCGCCGGACTGGTCCTCGCCGAGCTCGACCGCCAGGGCCTGCTGCCCCGCCCCGTGCGCCTGCTCTTCCAGCCCGCCGAGGAGGTGCTCCCGGGCGGGGCCACCGACGCCATCGAGTCCGGGGTCCTGGACGGCGTGGGGAAGATGATCGCCGTGCACTGCGACCCCCGGGTCGACGCCGGGCGGATCGGGCTGCGGCCCGGCCCCATCACCTCCGCGTGCGACCGGCTGGAGGTCACCCTCTCCGGCTCCGGCGGGCACACCGCCCGCCCGCACCTGACCACCGACCTGGTGACGGCCGCCGCCCGGGTGGCCGTGGACGTCCCGGCGCTGCTGACCCGCCGGATGGACGCGCGCTCGGGCATGTCGGTCACCTGGGGCCGGATCGAGGCCGGGCACGCCTGCAACGTGATCCCGATGCACGCCGAGCTGTCCGGAACCGTACGGTGCCTGGACCTGAACGCCTGGCACGAGGCGCCGGACATGATCCACGCGGCGATCGACGAGGTCGCGACGATGCACGGGGCCAAGTTCGAGATCAACCACGTCCGCGGGGTGCCCCCGGTGGTCAACGACCCGGTGATCACGGAACTGCTGCGCGAGGCGATGACGGTCCGCTGCGGCGCCGGATCGGTCGAGGACACCGAGCAGAGCCTGGGCGGCGAGGACTTCTCCTGGTACCTCGAGCATGTCCCGGGTGCCATGGCCCGCCTGGGGGTGCGCCGGCCCGGGGACACCGCCAAGCACGACCTGCACCGGGGCGACTTCGACGTGGACGAGTCCGCCATCGCCGTCGGCGTCGAGTTCTTCACGGCCGCCGCCCTGCTGGACGGGCGGCGCCCGGGAGCCGTCAGGTAAGGGCAAGGGCCCGCCGCCCCAAAATCCGGTACAACATTCGCGCATCTCGCGGCGGAGGTGTCCAGCCCTTGGTACACAAGGGCTGGGCACATGAGGAGTTACCGATCGGTCACTGTCCGGTTCGCGACGATCCGATAACGACTCATGAACGGGCCTTTAACTGACATCTACGCGCGTTACGATCGCCGCGAAACCAGCGCCGGTCGTGGCGCTTCGGTCAGGTTTTGAAGGAGCCTCCCCTTGCGCCGGATCACCAGGATCGCCACCGTGGGCCTCGCGTCCGCTGCGCTGGCCCTCTCGGCCACCGCCTGTGGCGGTAAGAACTCGTCGGACACCGGATCTTCGGACTCGAAGGACGCCAGCACCGCCATCGCGTACGACATCGGTGGCCGCGGCGACCAGTCGTTCAACGACGCCGCTTACGCCGGCCTGCAGAAGGCCGAGTCGGAGCTGAAGATCAAGGGCGCCGAGGCGGAGCCCACCGACGGCGAGGGCGAGGCCGACAAGGTCCAGCGCCTCACCGAGCTGGCCCGCAAGGGCAACAACCCGGTCATCGGCGTCGGTTTCTCCTATGCCCCCGCCATCAAGAAGGTCGCGCCGAAGTTCCCGAACACCACGTTCGGCATCATCGACGACACCTCGGTGACCGGCCCGAACATCGCCAACCTCGTCTTCAACGAGGAGCAGGGCTCCTACCTGGCCGGCGTCGCCGCCGCCAAGGTGTCCAAGACCGGCACGGTCGGCTTCATCGGCGGTGTCGAGGTTCCGCTGATCAAGAAGTTCGAGGCGGGCTTCACGCAGGGCGTCAAGGACACCAACCCGAACGCCAAGGTGCTGTCCCAGTACCTGACCCAGCCGCCGAACTTCGACGGTTTCGCCAAGCCCGACCTCGGCAAGGCCGCCGCGCAGGGTCAGCTCGACGCGGGCGCCGACGTGGTCTACGCCGCCGCCGGTCTGGCCGGCTCCGGTGCCATCGAGGCCGCCTCGGCCAAGGGCAAGTGGGCCATCGGCGTCGACTCCGACCAGTACAACCAGGCCGGTCTGTCGAAGTACAAGGACGCCATCCTGACCTCGGTCACCAAGGACGTCGAGGACTCGGTCTTCAACCTGATCAAGTCGGTCAAGGACGGCAAGCCGACCACCGGTGAGATCCGTTACGGCCTGGACAAGGACGGCGTCGGCCTGGCCGACTCCAACCCGAAGTACAAGGAGATGACGGACGTCATCGCCGCGGTGGAGAAGGCCAAGGCCGAAATCATCGCCAAGAAGATCAACGTCAAGACCGCCCCGTAAGGTCGTCTCTGACACTCAGTCGCGGTCTCCGGGGTCCGGGAAGCGGTCTCTATCGCTCCCGGGCCCCGAGCCGCGTTCTGAATTCACACCAGTGATCGAGCGGCCTGTGTGGCCGCAAGTTTTCACTTCCGACAGTGCTACGCGCGTAGAAGCATCGTGGACGCGATACTTTCACTCCCCGCCCTGTCCCCCCCTGCCTTCCGCTCCTTCCGCGCCAAGGAGAGTGCGTCATCAACGCGTCCAGCCCGCCCCCCGCCGTAGAACTGCACGGCATCACCAAGCGCTTCCCCGGCGTCGTCGCCAACAAGGACATCGCGATCACCGTCCGCAAGGGCACGGTCCATGCCTTGATCGGCGAGAACGGCGCCGGCAAGTCGACCCTGATGAAGATCCTCTACGGCATGCAGAAGCCGGACGAGGGCACCATCGCCATCGACGGCGAGCAGGTCTCCTTCCACAGCCCCGGCGACGCCATCGCCCGCGGCATCGGCATGGTGCACCAGCACTTCATGCTCGCCGACAACCTCACCGTCCTGGAGAACGTGGTTCTCGGCGGCGAGAAGTTGTACGGCATCGGCGCCAAGGCCCGTAAGAAGATCAAGGAGATCTCGGACGCGTACGGCCTCGGCGTGCGTCCCGACGCCCTGGTCGAGGACCTCGGTGTCGCAGACCGCCAGCGCGTGGAGATCCTCAAGGTCCTCTACCGCGGCGCCAGGATCCTCATCCTCGACGAGCCGACCGCCGTGCTCGTGCCGCAGGAGGTGGACGCACTCTTCGACAACCTGCGCGAGCTCAAGGCCGAGGGCCTGACCGTCATCTTCATCTCGCACAAGCTGGGCGAGGTGCTGAAGGTCGCCGACGACATCACCGTCATCCGGCGCGGCACCACGGTCGGCACCGCCGACCCGAAGACCGCCACCACCAAGCAGCTCGCCGAGCTGATGGTCGGCGCGGAGCTGCCCTCGCCGGAGACCCGCGAGTCGACCGTGACGGACGTCCCGATGCTGAAGGTGGCGGGCCTGACCCGCACCGCGGACGACTCCGTCATCGCCGAGCCGGAGATCCTGGTGCGCCAGGCCCCGGAGGACTCCACCCTCCACGAGCACGTCGAAGCCGGCCGTCTCCTGCTGGACGACGTCACCTTCACCATCCACAAGGGCGAGATCCTCGGCATCGCCGGTGTCGAGGGCAACGGCCAGACCGAGCTGATCGAAGCCCTCATGGGCATGAACCCCGCCGACACGGGCGTGATCACGCTGGACGGCCGGGACATCACGAAGGTTCCGGTGCGCCAGCGCCGCGAGGGCGGCATCGGCTACATCCCCGAGGACCGCCACCGGCACGGCCTGCTGCTGGAGTCCCCGCTGTGGGAGAACCGCATCCTCGGCCACGTCACCGAGGCGCCCAACTCCAAGCGCGGCATCCTCGACACGAAGGCGGCCCGCAAGGACACCGAGCGGATCGTGCGCGAGTACGACGTCCGCACGCCCGGCATCGAGGTCACCGCGTCCTCGCTCTCCGGCGGCAACCAGCAGAAGCTGATCGTCGGCCGCGAGATGAGCCACAACCCGAAGTTCCTCATCGCCGCCCACCCCACCCGCGGTGTGGACGTCGGTGCGCAGGCGCAGATCTGGGACGCGATCCGCGAGGCCCGCCGCGAGGGCCTGGCCGTCCTGCTCATCTCCGCGGACCTGGACGAGCTCATCGGCCTGTCCGACACCCTGCGCGTGATCTACCGCGGCCGCCTGGTCGCGGACGCCGACCCCGCGACCGTCACCCCGGAGGAGCTCGGCACCGCCATGACGGGCGCCGCCTCCGGGCACCTGGAAGCAACCGACAACCACTCCGCCGCCGGTACCGCGCCCGGTACCGATGCACCGGAGGACGAGGCCCGATGAAGCAATTCGACAAGGACCGGCTGCTCCTCGGCTTCGCCGGACCCGCACTCGCCCTGGTCAGCGCCTTCCTGCTGACCATGATCGTGCTGGCGGCGACGGGCATCGACCCGATCGAGCCGCTGCGCCTCATGGTGGAGAACGCCGGCTACGAGGACGTCCAGGTCCTCATCGTGAACCAGGCCGGTACGTACTACCTGGCGGCCCTGGCCGTGGCCATCGGCTTCAGGATGAACCTCTTCAACATCGGCGTCGACGGTCAGTACCGCCTCGCGGCGATGCTCTCCGCCGTGGTCGGTGCGGCCGTGACCCTGCCGGGCCCGCTGCACCTGCTGCTGATCATCCTCGTGGCGATGCTCGTCGGTTCCTTCTGGGCCGGCATCGCCGGTGTCCTCAAGGCCAAGCGCGGGGTGAGCGAGGTCGTCTCCACGATCATGCTGAACGCCATCGCGACCAGCCTGATCGCCTGGCTGATGCTGACGAAGAACCTCGGCGTCCAGATCGAGGGCTCCAACGACCTGACGACCGGCGACATCGCCGAGTCCGGCTGGTTCCCGGCGGTGTCCCTCGGCGACGGGCTGGAGCTCTACGGCTTCACCTTCGTGGCCTTCGCCCTCGGCATCGTCTACTGGTTCACGCTCAACCGGACCCGTTTCGGCTTCGACCTGCGCGCCACCGGTGCCAGTGAGTCCGCCGCCCAGGCCTCCGGCGTCGACGCCAAGAAGATGATCATCACCTCGATGCTCATCTCCGGCGCGGTCGCGGGTCTCGCCGGCATGCCGCAGCTGCTGGGCGAGACGCACACCTACAACCTGGCCTTCCCGGTCGGCGTCGGCTTCACCGGCATCACCATCGCGCTGCTCGGCCGCAACAGCCCGGTCGGCATGCTCTTCGCCGCGTTCCTGATGGCCTTCATCGACAAGGCCTCGGCCTCGCTCGACCAGGCCGGGTACGCGAAGGAGATCGGCACGATCATGAAGGGCCTGATCGTGATCGCGGTCGTCGTCTCGTACGAACTGGTCCGCCGCTACGGCATCCGGCGCCAGCAGCAGAAGGTCGGCGAGGAGCTCGCCGCCGGGCACGCCATCAAGACCGACAAGGAGGTCGCGGCGTGAGCACCAGCACTGTCTCCGCGACGGCTGCCGCCCCCAAGAAGTCCGGCGGCCGCAAGAAGCTCACCCTGCCCTGGATCCTGCTGATCATCGCGGGCGGCCTCGCGCTGCTCTCGCTGGTCCGCCTGATCAGCGGCGCGAACGACCTGACCTCCATCGGCCAGGTCTCCGGTGCCCTCTCCCTCGCCGTCCCGATCGGCCTCGCCGGCCTCGGCGGCCTGTGGGCCGAGCGCGCGGGCGTCGTCAACATCGGCCTCGAGGGCATGATGATCCTCGGCACCTGGTTCGGTGCCTGGGCCGGCTACCAGTGGGGTCCGTGGACCGGTGTGCTGGTCGGCATCGCCGGCGGCGCCGCCGGCGGCCTGCTGCACGCGATCATGACCGTCACGTTCAACGTCAACCACATCGTCTCCGGTGTGGCCATCAACATCCTGGCGCTGGGCTTCACCCAGTACCTGTCGAACTTCACCTTCGCCGACGCGCCGGGCGGCTCCTCGAAGCAGTCGCCGCAGGTCGAGCCGATCTACAAGATCACCGTGCCGGGGTTGTCCGACTGGATGGCCGATCTCCAGGCCAAGCACTGGTTCTTCGTCTCGGACCTCGCCGGCGTCATCGGCGGCCTGGTCACCGAGCTGTCGCTGCTGACGATCGTCGCCCTGCTGCTGATCCCGGGCACCTGGTGGGTGCTGTGGCGGACCTCCTTCGGTCTGCGGCTGCGCTCCTGCGGTGAGAACCCCACCGCCGCGGAGTCCCTCGGCGTCAACGTCTACAAGTACAAGTACGTCGCCGTGATCGTCTCGGGCGCCCTGGCGGGCCTCGGCGGCGTGTACCTGTCCGAGGTCGCCAGCCCCATCTACCAGGAGGGCCAGACCGGCGGCCGCGGCTACATCGGTCTCGCCGCCATGATCTTCGGCAACTGGATGCCGGGCGGCATGGCGCTGGGCGCGGGCCTGTTCGGCTTCATCGACAGCCTCAAGCTGCGCGGTGGCGCCACGAACGTCCACGCGATGCTGCTGCTGATCGCGATCCTGCTGGTGCTGGTCTGCGCCTGGCAGCTGTACAAGAAGAAGTACCTCCAGGCCGGCATCTCGGCGGTCTGCGCCGCGCTGCTGTGCCTCTGGTACGCGCTCACCGACTCGGTGCCCAGCCAGTTCGTGGACGCGGCTCCGTACGTGACCACCCTGCTGGTGCTCGCGCTGTCGGCGCAGCGGCTGCGGATGCCCAAGGCGGACGGTCTGCCGTACCGCAAGGGCCAGGGCAAGTGACCTCGGCTCCGGCAGCCCAGGCCGTGGACTGGGAAGCCCTCCGGGTCGCGGCCCGGGAGGCCATGACCCACGCGTACGCGCCGTACTCGGGCTTCCCGGTCGGGGTCGCGGCCCGCGTGGACGACGGCCGGGTCGTGACCGGCTGCAACGTGGAGAACGCGAGCTACGGGCTGGGCCTGTGCGCCGAGTGCGGGCTGGTCTCCTCGCTCCAGGCCACGGGAGGCGGCCGCCTCACGCACTTCACGTGTGTGGACGGCAAGGGCGAGATCCTCGTCCCGTGCGGGCGCTGCCGCCAGCTGCTGTTCGAGTTCGGCGGACCGGAGCTGCTGGTGGAGACCCCGGACGGGATCCTTCCGCTGGCGGCGATGCTGCCCCAGGCCTTCGGGCCCGACCACCTGAGATAGCCGTGCCGACGGCCCTTCGCCCCCTGTGGGGCGGAGGGCCGTCGCAATTCCTCTCACCCCTCTCTCTATGCGCGTAGAAGGAAGCACTTCATGGACGTCATCTCCGTCATCCGGACCAAGCGGGACCGCGGCGAGCTGAGCCCCGAGCAGATCGACTGGGTCATCGACGCGTACACCCGCGGTGTCGTCGCCGACGAGCAGATGTCGGCACTGGCGATGGCCATCCTGCTGAACGGGATGAACCGGGCCGAGATCGCCCGCTGGACCGCCGCGATGATCGCCTCCGGCGAGCGCATGAACTTCGACTCCCTCTCCCGCCCCACCGCCGACAAGCACTCCACCGGCGGAGTAGGCGACAAGATCACGCTGCCGCTGGCCCCGCTCGTCGCCGCGTGCGGCGCGGCCGTGCCGCAGCTGTCCGGCCGCGGGCTCGGCCACACCGGCGGCACCCTCGACAAGCTGGAGTCCATCCCCGGCTGGCGTGCGCTGCTGTCCAACGAGGAGATGCTGCACGTCCTGGACACCACCGGCGCGGTCATCTGCGCGGCGGGCGACGGCCTGGCCCCGGCGGACAAGAAGCTCTACGCCCTGCGCGACGTGACGGGCACGGTCGAGGCCATCCCGCTGATCGCCTCCTCGATCATGTCGAAGAAGATCGCCGAGGGTACGGGCTCCCTCGTCCTCGACGTGAAGGTCGGCAGCGGCGCCTTCATGAAGAACATCGAGGACGCGCGCGAGCTGGCGCGGACCATGGTGGGTCTGGGCACCGACTCGGGCGTCAAGACCGTCGCGCTCCTGACGGACATGTCCACCCCGCTGGGCCTGACCGCCGGCAACGCCCTGGAGGTCCGCGAGTCGGTCGAGGTCCTGGCCGGCGGCGGGCCCGCTGACGTCGTCGAGCTGACCATCGCCCTGGCCAAGGAGATGCTGGACGCGGCGGGCATCAAGGACGCCGACCCGGCGAAGGCCCTGGCCGACGGCTCCGCCATGGACCACTGGCGCCGGATGATCGCGGCCCAGGGCGGCGACCCGGACGCGGCCCTGCCCGTGGCCCGCGAGCAGCACGTGGTCACCGCCTCGGCGTCGGGCGTCCTGACCCGCCTCGATGCGTACGCGGTGGGCGTCGGCGCCTGGCGCCTGGGCGCGGGCCGTGCCCGCAAGGAGGACCCGGTCCAGGCGGGCGCGGGCATCGAGCTCCACGCGAAGCCGGGCGACACGGTCACCGCGGGCCAGCCGCTGATGACCCTGCACACGGACACCCCGGAGAAGTTCGACTACGCCCTGGCCTCCCTGGAGGGCTCGTACGACGTCGCCCCGGCGGGCACGGCCTTCTCCGCCACCCCGATCGTCCTGGATCGCATCGCCTGATCCCGGACCCCGGTCCCGTCGGCGCGGCTCCCCGTCCGGAGCCGCGCCGACGTCTTTTCACAGGCCCGGAAGGGCCTCCCCCGTCCCGCGCCCCGTCCCGCGCCCGATGAGTTCCGGGCGGTGGGGGAGTCATCCCCTCGTGGAGATCAAACGACTCGTGCTGCCCGGACCCGGACCCGACGCGCAGGACACGGCGCGACTGTGCGCCCGGCTGGCGCGGCTGTACGAGGACGGGGCCACCGCCGTGGTGTGTGACGCCACCGCCGTCACCGCGCCCGGCCTGGTCGAGGTGGAGACCCTGGCCCGGCTGCGGCTGACCGCCCGAGGTCACGGCGCCGGCTTCGCCGTCATCGGCGCCGGCCCCGCCCTGCGGGCCCTACTGGACCTCGTGGGCCTCGTCGAGCTGCTCGGGGAGCCCGAAGAGCGGGAACCACCGGGCGGTGTCCAGGAAGGCGTTGAGCCCGACGATCTTGCCGTCTGAGACCTCCAGGACCTGGAGCGCCCACGGGGTGTGGCCCTTCCCGGAGGCCGCCGGCCGGTACTGGCCGAAGGCCGGCATCCCGTTCGCCGTCGTCGGGATCAGGCGCGAGCCCTTGCAGCCGATGCCCTGGTTCAGGTGCCAGGCCGCGATGTCCTCGTGGCCCTGGAGCCACAGGTCGAACGGCGGCATCGACAGCACCGCGTCCTCGTGCAGGAGCGTCGTCAGCCGCGAGATGTCATACGCCTCGAAGGCGGACAGGTACTGCTCCAGCAGCTTCGCCTGGTCCGCGTCCAGCGGATCGGCGGCCTCGCTCTCGCGGATCCGGCTGCCGGCCAGCGTGGCCCGCGCCCGCTGCAGCGCGCTGTTCACCGAAGCCACCGTGGTGTCCAGCAGCTGCGCGACCTCGTCGGCCTTCCAGGCCAGCACCTCGCGCAGGATCAGCACCGCCCGCTGCTTGGCCGGCAGGTGCTGGAGGGCCGCGACGAACGCCAGCCGCACGGATTCCTTCGCCAGGGCCATCTCCGCCGGGTCCGCGGTCTGCGGCAGCACCCGGCCGTCGGGGACCGGCTCCAGCCAGGTCACCTCGGGCCGTTCGTTGAGCACGGCGGAGGCCTGGTGCTGCGGGGCGGTCAGGTCCATCGGGCGGGCCCGCTTGTTCCCCGCGTTCAGCAGGTCCAGGCAGACGTTGGTGGCGATCCGGTACAGCCACGAGCGCAGCGAGGAGCGGCCCTCGAACTTCTCGTAGCTGCGCCAGGCACGGATGTACGTGTCCTGCACCGCGTCCTCGGCGTCGAAGGACGAGCCGAGCATCCGGTAGCAGTAGCCCGTCAGCTCGACCCGGTAGCGGTCCAGCGCGGCATCCAGGTCCGGCGGTGTCGTCGCGAGGTCACTCATGGCTGTCGCCCCCAGGTAGGTCCACTCCTTCGGAACCTACCGGAGGGGTCTGACAACGGCAGCCCGAACGGCCGCAACAGCCGCAACGGCCGCAACGGCCGCAACGGCCGCGAGCGAGGTGTGGCGAGGCCTTACGTGCCCGGCTTACGGCCGTAGACATAGACGTCCTCGCCGTTGCCCAGCAGGTTCCAGTACGCCTTGGCGTCGGCGGGCCGCATGTTCACGCAGCCGCCCGAGCCGGGCGGGTTCCACATGCTCTTGGTGGTCGAGTGGAAGGCGATGCCGCCGTCGAAGAACTGTGAGTAAGGCATCGCGACGTCGTAGATCGTCGACCAGTGGTCGATGCTGCGGTAGTAGATCTTCTTCAGGCCGGTCCGGGTCTCCGTGCCGTCCTTGCCGGTGCGGACCGGGACGGGGCCGTACTTCAGCGTGGCGCCGTCCTGGATCCAGCTGAGCTGCCGCGTCAGGTCGACGCAGGCGATCCGCCCCCGGTTCACCGGGCAGTTGCCGGCCTTGTCGGGGGTGCTGCCCGCCGCCCGCTGGGCCAGCATCGTGCTCATCGTCTGCCAGGTCAGCGGCCCCGCGTACCCCTGGGTCGGGGTGATCCCGTGGCTCGCCTGGAACGACCTGATGGCCGTGCAGTCGGCCGAGGACTGCCTGCCGTCCACCGGCCGCCCCAGGAACTGCTCGACCTGCCGCTGGTACGGCCCGGTGCCGAGGTTGCAGGAGGCGGCCTGCGCCGCCCCGCCCCCCGCGACCACCAGCGGCAGCGCGAGCGCCACCGCACCCCCGAACACCACCACCGCCCGCCGCCCTGCGCGCATGCGCGTCGTCCGATTCACAGGCGTCCCCATCGCGTCCTCCCCTGCTCGCCCTGCATTCGTTCTCCGTGTTGAATGCCCGGAAAACCAGCGCGAGTTGCCTGTAGGGGGGACGTATTTCCCGATTTTCCCGACGAGTTCCTCAGCGCGCGGCCGCGGCCGAAGCGGGCATGCGCCGCTCCGCGCGGGCCGCGTGGGACCCGTACAGGGTGATCGAGACGACGCCGAGCACGGCCAGCAGCGCGATGCCCACCGTGGCCGCCCACCCCGCCGAGTGGTAGGCGAGGGCGCCCAGGGTGCCGCCCGCGCTGGAGCCCAGGTAGTACGCCGACTGGTAGAGCGCCGAGGCCTGCGCCCGGCCCGTCCGCGCCGTCCGGCTCACCGCGGCGGAGGCCACCGCGTGCCCGGCGAAGAAGCCCGCGGTGATCAGGATCAGCCCGGCCAGGATCGCGGCCAGGGAATCGGACAGCGACAGCAGCAGCCCGAGCGCGGTGGTGGTCACGGCCAGGTACAGCGCGCCGCGCCGCCCCGTGCGGGCCACCAGCTGCCCGGCCGCCGCCGAGGAGACCGTACCCACCAGATAGATCAGGAAGATCGACCCGATCACGCCCTGCCCGAGCGAGAACGGCTCGTCCACCAGCCGGTAGCCGATGACGGTGTACACGGAGCCGAAGACGGTCATGAACAGCGCGCCGATCCCGTACAGCCGCAGCAGCAGCGGATCGCGCAGGTGACCGGCCACGGTACGGCCCACCGCGCGCGGGTTCAGCGAGGCCGGGCGGAAGAACCGCGCCCGGGGCAGCAGCACCAGGAAGGCCGCCGCGCAGGCCAGCGACATCAGCCCGACGGTGAGCAGGCCCGCCCGCCAGCCGCCGAGCTGCGCCCCCCATCCGGTGACCAGGCGGCCGCTCATGCCGCCGATGGAGTTGCCCGCCACGAACAGGCCGATCGCCCCGACCAGGGCCTTCGGCTTGACCTCTTCCGCCAGGTACGCCATCGCGGAGGCCGGGATCCCGGCGATCGCCGCGCCCTGTACGGCCCGCAGTACCACCAGCCACTCCAGGCTCGGCGCGAAGGGCACCAGCAGGCCGACGCCCACGGCCACCGCCATCGACCAGGTCATCATCCGGGTGCGCCCGAACCGCTCGGACAGCGCGCTGAGCGGCAGCACGAACAGGGCGAGCGCGCCGGTGGCCGCGGACACCGTCCAGCTGGCCTGACCCGCCGTCACCCCGAACCCGTCGGAGATCGCGGGCAGCAGCGCCTGGGTGGAGTAGAGGAGGGCGAAGGTGGCCAGTCCGGCGGCGAAGAGCGCGAGGCTCATCCGGCGGTAGCCGGGGCGGCCGGGGGCTCGGAGCTCGGGGCGGTTGGGCTGCGGAAACAACGAGGTGGAGGCACCCGGGATGACGGGTGCCCCGGTATGAACGGGAGGCATACGTCGAAGGTAGGCCCGTGTTTTTGATGCGTCCAATGCACAGAATCGCGATAATCGATCCACTCACGCATCAGCACAGCTCAGGGCGGCGCACGTCGATGAACCGTTACGAAGAAGACATGGCCGTGACACGTCTGCTGGCCCCGCGCCTGGCGTACTTCGCGGCCGTCGCCCGGCACGAGCACGTCACCCGCGCCGCCCACGAACTGGGCGTTCCCCAGTCGACGTTGTCGCGGGCCATGGTCCGCCTGGAACAGGATCTCGGCGTCACCCTGTTCGCCCGCAAGGGCCGCACCGTCGCCCTCACCACGGCGGGCCGCACCTTCCTGGCCTCCACGGAACAGGCCCTGGACGGGATCGCCCGCGCCGCCGAATCCGTCCAGCAGGACGCCGACCCGGCCCTCGGCAAGGTCGCCTTCGGCTTCCTGCACACCCTCGGCTCCGAGACCGTACCCGGCCTCATCCGCGCCTTCCGCGCCGACCACCCGCGCGTGCGCTTCTCCCTGGTCCAGAACTACGGCGAGGCCATGCTGGAGAAGCTCCGGTCCGGCGAACTCGACCTCTGCCTCACCTCACCCGTCCCGGACGCCCCCGACCTGGTCGCCCGCCGTCTCGACGAACAGCGGCTGCGCCTGGTGGTCCCCGACGACCACCGCCTGGCCGGCCGCAAGCGCATCCGCCTCGCCGAGGCCGCCGAGGAGACCTTCGTGACGCTGGAGCCCGGCTACGGCCTGCGCCGCATCACCGACGACCTGTGCGCGGAGGCCGGGTTCGTCCCCCGCGTCGCCTTCGAGGGCGAGGAGGCCGAGACCCTGCGCGGCCTGGTAGCCGCCGGTCTCGGCGTGGCCCTGCTGCCGCCGCCGGCCGTGGCCCGCCCGGGCGTCGTCGAGCTGACGGTGACCGCCCCGCGCGCCGTCCGCGAGATCGGCGTCGCCTGGCTCGACGGCCACCCCGACACCCCTCCGGTGGCGGAGTTCAAGCGTTTCCTGCTCTCCCGCCGCGGCCGCCTGATCCCCGAACTGGAGCCGCCCGCCTAGTCGCCCGCTTAGTCGCCCGGCTGCTCGTCCGCCTGGGGCGGTGACTGCGAGGACAGCAAGTACCCGGCCTGGAAGCGGGATTTGGCGCCGACGGCCCGCATGATCTCCGCGATGTGGCGCTGGCAGGTCCGCTCCGACATGCCCAGCCGCCGCGCGATCACCTTGTCCTCCAGCCCCTCCGACAGCAGCCGTACGATCGTCTGCCGCAGCTCGTCCGAGATCGACCGGGCCGCCTCCGGACTCACCGTCGTCGGGAAGGGCTCCGCCCCCAGCCAGGACCGCTCGAAGGCCGACGTCATGAAGTGCACGACGCTCCGCTCGCGCACCACCAGCGCCGCCCCGCTGCGCTCCGGCACCTCCATCAGGCCCGTGTGGTCGTCGAAGACCAGCATCCGCATCAGCCCGTCGCCCAGCGTCCGTACCTGCGCGCCCAGCGCCGTCACCCGCTCGACGTACGCCGCCGTGGGCCGCGAGTACCGGGCCGTGTGCTGGTAGAGCGTGCGCATCCGGACCCCGCGCGTCAGCAGCGACTCGTCCCGCCCGATCGACTCCTCCAGAGTCTCCAGCGGCCGGCCCCCGCCCGGCTGCGAGGTCAGCAGCTCCCGCTCGCACGCCGCGACCAGCTCCGTGATCAGCCCCCGTACCGCGCCCAGGTCCGTCACCAGCTCCAGGCGCCCCGACCCGCTCAGGTCCCGGTGTGCGGTCCCCGCCTCGTACGCCGGCACCAGCGTCTCCAGCCGCCCCCGCAGCCGGTCCATCTCGTCGTGGGTCTCCCGTACGAGCAGGGCCAGCGGGGCGAGCGCCCGCGCCGCCGCCGCCCGGGGTGCGACGGCGCTCCACCGGTCGGGCCCGCCGCCGGGCGCCCGCTGGAGGAGGTGCGCGGCGGCCAGCTCCGTGATGGCCGCGGCCGCGCGCACGCCCAGGGCCTCGGTGGCCTCGCCCGCATCAAAGGCGTGCCGCTCGACGGCGTAGGCGTAGAGGCGCCGGGCCGCGGGGCTCAGATCTTCGGCTTGATCGGCTGGCATATGCCTATTCGTCCCGGAGTGTGTCTGTTCGTAAACCCCTCGTATTCCCGCAAGGCGACAAGACGACCCCTGTCCGGCGGCTTTCGGCATATGCCGAAGCGGCACAGTGGTCACACGGCGTGAGGGGGGAGCGCGGTATGCGACAGCGGACACCCAGGGAAGAACGGGGGCCCTTGGCTGTCCTGCTGAGCCCGCGACCCGCCGTGGTGGCGGCCGCCCGCCGTGCGGGTGCCCGCACCGTGGTGGTCGCGCCGGATCCATCGGTGCCATCCGACCGTGAGGGGGCGGAGCGGCGGGTACGGACGGACTGGCGCGACCACCGGCACCTCGTCGGGGCCGTCGGCCGGATGGAGGCGGTCCGCCGCGGCCGCGCCGCCGTCTTCGGTTTCGACGCCGCCGGAGCCCTCGCCGCGGCCCGCGCCAACGAGGAACTGGGCCTGCCCGGCACCCCCACCGCCGCCGTCACCGCCCTCATGGACAAGGCCGCCCTGCGCGCCCGCTCCAACACCCTGCACCCCGCCCGGCCCGTCTCCTTCGCCCGCTGCGGACGCGCGGAAACCCTCCCGTTCGTCGCCACCCTCATCGGCTACCCGTGCGTGATCAAGCCCCGGGCGGGCGCCGACGGCGAAGGGGTCCGGCTCGTCCACGACGAAACCGAGGCGCGGGCCGCCGCCCACGGCTATCCGGAGGTCACCGACCTCCTCGTCGAGGAGTACCTGGAAGGCCCGGAGCTCACCGTCGAGGCCCTCTCCCGCGCCGGGCACCACCGCATCCTGGGCTGGTCCCGCAGGCGCACCGGCCCCCGCCTCACCGCCACCGGCCACGACCTGCCGGTCGCCCTGGATCCCGGGACCGCGCAGGCCGTACGGGCCCTCGTACGCGGCGTCCTCGACCTCGCCGGACACCACGACGGCCCCTCCCACACCGAGGTCATCCTCACCGCGCACGGCCCCCGCCTCGTCGAGGCCCACGCCCGCCCCGGCGCCGAGGAGTTCAGCCGGCTGCTCCGGGCCGCCCACGGAACCGACGTCCTCGGCCTCGTGCTCGCCGCCGCCCTGGACCTGCCCGACCCGGTGTGCAGCCCGCGCACCGCCTACGCCGGGCTGCGGTACGTGGACTTCCCGCCCGGCCGCGGCCCGGGCGGGGTCCGCCCGGGGATCGCCGCGGCGCGGGCCGTGCCGGGAGTGATCCGGGTCCAGCTGGAGATCCCGCCGGGCGCCACGGTCCGGCGCGCCCCGACGGGCGGTCTGCACCACGCGTACGTCCTGGCCACCGCCCCGACGGCGGGCTCGCTGGCCCGCACCCTGGACCGGGCCGCGGGTCTGCTCGGACAGGGCGTGCCGGGACGGTGGACGCGTCAGCTGCGTCAGCCGGAGACCGGCTTCGCGTAGTCGCCGTAGCCGGTCCAGTCCAGCGCTACGCAGGGCTCGTCACCGAGGACATAGGCGTCGTGCCCGGGCGCGATCTCGATGAAGTCGCCCGGACCGATCTCGCCGCTCTCCCCGTCGTCCATGACGATCTTCATGCGGCCGCTCACGACGTACCCCGTGTGAGCGGACTGGCAGCTTTCCGTGCCCGCCAGCGGCTTGATGTGCTCCGACCAGCGCCAGCCCGGCTCGAACACGGCACGGCCGACGGCGCCGCCCCCAGTGTTGAAGACGTCCAGCCTGCCCTTGCCGTCCGGGAACGGTCGTGTCTCGTCCGGCTTGTCGAAATTCCGGAACGTCAATCCGGCCATAGCCCATCGCCTCCGGGAGGAAAGGCCCCGAGTTCACTCCTCACGGTACGCGCGACAGCCGCGGTTCACCGCCGGAGCGAGCGCCCGAACCCCGAAGCCAGCGGCATCCGCAGACCCAGCGGCGGGGGAGCGGCCAGCGCGTCCGTCACCGGCCGCGAGTACCGCCTCGAGCACACCGCGCCGAGGACGAAGTCCACGGCCAGTGCGACGACTTCCGGCTGGTGCTCGCGCAGCCCGTGACCGTCCGAGTGCACCTCGAACCGGCACGTGGAACGATTCGCCTTCTTGGCCCGCGCCGCCAGCAGAAACGATGCCTCCGGGTCGCTGTGCGCGTCGTTCGTGCCGTGCACGATCAGCACCTGCCGCCCCGACAGCTGTTTCACCGGTTCAGGCGAGTCCGCCGCCACCGCTTCTCCCAGGCAAGGGGCCAGCGACACCACCGAGTTGACGGCGTCGTGGCCCGCCGCCCGCAGCGCGGCCAGGCCTCCCGCACCGAAGCCGGCCAGGCACACGGGCACGTCCCCGTACCGCCGCACCGCCTCGTCCGCCGCCCACCCCGCCTGCTCCTCGCGGGAGGCGTCCCCACCGTGGATCACGGTGTGCGCGACCAGCCCCTCCGCCCCGCCCGCCCGGGCCAGCGCCCGCCCGAGCGGACGCAGCGGACCGGGGGAGAATCTGGACGCTCCGGGAAGAAGGAGCACCACCCCGTTGACCGGGCTTTCCGTCGAACCCGAGCCGGTTCTCGCGCCGGCTGCCCGCCCCAGGCGGGCCCCGCGCGCCGGCGGCGCATGCTGTGCCATGGCGGAACAGTCTCAGACGCCGAGGTGTACGACATCCGTCCGTGCGGTCTCTGTTACATATCGGCGCTCGCGGCCGTCACCCGCTCTACGCGCGTAGGAGCTAGAGTGCCCAGATGACGAGCGAGACCCCCAACCTGCCGACCCCGGATCAGATCCGCCGCTCCCCGAAGGTGCTCCTGCACGATCACCTCGACGGTGGACTGCGCCCCGGGACCATCATCGAGCTGGCCCGCGAGGCCGGCTACGAGAGCCTCCCCGAGGCAGACGCCGACAAGCTCGGCATCTGGTTCCGGGAAGCCGCCGACTCCGGCTCCCTCCCGCGCTACCTGGAGACCTTCGCGCACACCTGCGCGGTCATGCAGACGAAGGAGGCCCTCTTCCGGGTCGCCGCCGAGTGCGCCGAGGACCTGGCCGAGGACGGCGTCGTGTACGCCGAGATCCGCTACGCCCCCGAGCAGCACCTGGAAGCCGGCCTGACCCTCGAAGAGGTCGTCGAGGCCGTGAACGACGGCTTCCGCGAGGGCGAGCGGCGTGCGAAGGCCAACGGCCACCGCATCCGCATCGGCGCCCTGCTGACCGCGATGCGCCACGCCGCCCGCGCGCTGGAGATCGCGGAGCTGGCCAACCGCTACCGCGACAACGGCGTGGTCGGCTTCGACATCGCCGGTGCCGAGGCCGGGTTCCCTCCCACCCGCCACCTCGACGCCTTCGAGTACCTCAAGCGCGAGAACAACCACTTCACGATCC
The DNA here is from genome assembly GCF_045208355.1 of Streptomyces sp. NBC_01546. Lineage (NCBI taxonomy): Bacteria > Bacillati > Actinomycetota > Actinomycetes > Kitasatosporales > Streptomycetaceae > Streptomyces > Streptomyces sp. NBC_01546. The sequence continues at coordinate 3,378,585 of NZ_CP109379.1, read as the reverse complement.
ACGCGGGCGAGGCCTTCGGCCTGCCGTCGATCTGGCAGGCCCTGCAGTGGTGCGGCGCCGACCGCCTCGGTCACGGCGTGAAGATCATCGACGACATCGAGGTCGCCGCCGACGGCTCGGTGACGCTGGGCCGCCTGGCCTCGTACGTCCGGGACAAGCGCATCCCCCTGGAGATGTGCCCGACGTCGAACCTCCAGACGGCCGCGGCCGCCTCGTACGCCGAGCACCCGATCGGCCTGCTGCGGAAGCTGCACTTCAGGCTCACGGTCAACACCGACAACCGCCTGATGAGCGGCACCAGCATGAGCCGCGAGTTCGAGCACCTGGTGGACACCTTCGGCTACACGCTGGAGGACATGCAGTGGTTCACCGTCAATGCGATGAAGTCCGCGTTCATTCCTTTCGATGAACGACTGGCCATGATCAACGAGGTCATCAAGCCTGGTTATGCGGAGCTGAAGTCGGAGTGGCTGTTCCAGCAGACCGCTTCCACCAGCGGTTCTGTCTCGGCTTAGGCCATGGCATGACGTACTGAAAGCGCCCGGGAGGAGCAATTCCCGGGCGCTTTCTCATATTTACGGATGTTTGCGGGCGGCGGTTTGAAGTGACTAGTTTGCGGAGCCGCTCAATTCCCCGTCGCAAGGACACGTTTTCATGAAGCAGTCAGCTGCCAAGATCATCGGTGCCGCCGCTCTGGGTGCCGCCTTCGCCGCCGTCGCCGCCGGTTCCGCCTCGGCCGCGGCCCTCCCGGCCGTCGGTCTCACCGACGCGCTGGGCAGCGCCACCGGTGCGCTCCAGGGTGTCACCAGCCAGCAGTCGGCCTCCGAAGAGGGCGGACAGCCGAGCGACCCCACCGCCGCGGTCACGGGTCTGCTGGGCCCGGTCACCGGCGCCCTCAACGGCTGACGTTGCCGCGACACGAACGCGTGCACGGCGGTCGCACACCTCTTCGACGAGGTGTGTGTGCCGCCGTGCGGTGTGTCACGATCACCACCAACTGCCCGCCGACGTACGCGGTATGAGGTTATTGGTCATGCGCATGAAGGTACGAGCGACCGTGGTCGCGCTGGTCCCCGCCCTGCTGCTCGCGGCGGCCGGATGCAGCAGTACGGACACGTCCCCGACGGGCAAGGACCCGGACCCCAAGGGCTCCGCGAGCCGCGCCTCCGGCGCGCCCGGTGCCCCCGCGGCCACCGCCACCGGCGGATCCGCCACGCCCAAGACCGGCGGCAGCAAGGCGGAACGGTCCGCGCTGGAACAGGGCGACCTGCCCGGCTACCAGGTCTCCGCGGAGGGCAAGAACCCCAACGCCCCGGACGGCCAGCCGCAGGCCGACAAGAAGGCCTGTCAGCCGCTGGCCGACATCATGGGCGACAAGCCGGACCCGGCCGCGCGCGAGACCGTAAACCGGGGCATCGGCTCCCAGAAGCAGGTCGGACTCGCCGTCTCCGCCTCCGTCAGCACCTACGCCGAGAGCGACGCCAAGGCGCTGATCGCCCGCCTCAAGGCCGCCGTGCCCGCCTGCGCCACGGGCTTCACCGCCACGGTCGAAAAGCAGTCCGGCACCTACCGCGAGGTGCGGGCCGCCGACTACCGCACGACCGGCGACGAGAGCGTCAGCTGGACCACGACCGCGGCCGCCCAGGGCGTCTCCGCCCAGGTCCACCTGGTCGTCGTACGCGAGGGCGACACCATCGTGCGGCTGATGGCCCTCAACGTGGCGGCGGCCGAGCAGAAGACGCAGGTGCCGCAGGAAGTCGCCGACAAGCAGCTGGAAAAGGTCCAGCGGGCCGGCTGACCCCGCCCTACCAGGCGGTGGAGGCGGACTTCTCGTTCGGCAGGAGCAGCCACAGCGCCAGGTAGATCAGGAACTGCGGGCCGGGCAGCAGGCACGAGACGACGAATATGACGCGCATCGTGTTGGCGGATATTCCGAAACGCCGGGCCAGTCCGGCGCAGACGCCGCCGATCCATCGACCGTCACGGGGGCGGACAAGGGCGCTCATGGGGTTCTCCTCACATTGAGATCGGCGCTGTGAAACCAGCACTGCGTTCGATGCCTCAATACTCGCGGGGAACCGCCGAAAGAACCTCGGTCCACGGACCGAGCCCGACCCTGGTAATTCTCGGGGTGGGTCCCTGATAAGCGCTGTGTGAGCGCCGCATCCGGGCGCGCAGCGCCGGTACGACGGCCGCGTGGGCGAGCAGCACGCCGACGGTGTTCAGCAGGACCGAGTCCACGTCGACCACCTGGCCCGGCACGGCGGTCTGGAGCATCTCGATGCACACCGAGATCAGCGCGCCGGCCGCCGCGGTCCGGGCCAGCGAGGACCACGCGGACAGCGCCGACGGCGCGAGCCGACCGCTGACCAGCGGCAGCAGCACCCCGAGCGGGGCCAGCAGCGCCAGTCCCTCGCCGATCCGGCGGGCGCCCTCCAGAGGCCCGTAGGCGAGGTCCGCCCTGATCCCCTCCAGCGGGGTCAGGTTCGCGGCCGCGGCCCAGGGCACGTCCAGTGGTCGCAGCGTCAGCAAGCCGACGACGAGGAGATGGGCGGCCAGCAGGGCGCCGCCCAGGAGCCGGAACCGGAGATGAATGGCGGTGGCGGCGCTGCCGCCGGCCTCATGACGCTGCACACCTGCGAGGACGCAGCGTCCGGTAGCCCTGGTTCCGCCCCGGAAGGGGTGTGGTGGGGAGCACGTACGAGGGCGCGGGCGGGGGTGCGTGCGAGGGTGCCGGACGAGGGCGCCTACGGGCCCCGTCAGCCCGTGGCGAGGAGCACGATCAGCAGCACCGCGCCGGCCACGGCGGGCGCGATGATCTCGTACGACCACTGCACGCGCACGCTGCCCTGGGCGCCGGCCCGCGAGGCGCCGCGCTCGGCCAGCTCCCGCAGTTCGTCCACGACCTTGTCGGCCCCGGCCCGCTGCGGTCCGGCCGGTGCGCCCGGCTTCTCGGCGTCCGCGGCGGACATGCCCCGGCCGGTGAGCCCGCTGCGGCGGCTGAGCTGCTGCCGGCTCGCCTTCTTCCGCTCCCGCAGGGAGACGGGGACGGACCAGAGCTGGTACTTCGAGCCCTCGGCCAGCACCTCCGCCGAGTACCCGGCGCGCACCGCGTCCACGGCCGCCCAGGGCAGCTCGATGACCCGGAAGGGGTTCCGCACGCGCATCCGGTCCTCGTTGGCGAAGACGGCGGGGCGGATCGTGAAGGCCACGACGAGCGGTACGGCGAACAGCGCCAGCGCGAGGGCGATCCACGGGGTGTTCCCGGAGCCGCGCACCACGGCGTCCCCGCAGAGCCACGCGGTCAGCGCGAGCAGCAGCACCCCGGTGACCACGGCCATGGAGGAGCGGTAGACCCGGTCGTCGTAGACGGGCTCGTCGGTCGGCTGGTGCTGGCTGCTCATGGGCCCGATTCTGCCCCACGCCGTCTCACCCCACGAGATCGGCGTACAGAATGATGTTGTCGGGCCGGTGGCCGTCGGTGATCCGGCCGCCGCACGTGATGACGCGAAGCTCCGGACGCGCGGTGTCCCCGTAGACCTTGTCGGTGGGGAACCGCTTCTTGTCGACCTGCTCCAGCTCGCGGACGCGGAAGACGGCGGTGCTCCCGTCCGCCCGGGAAACCGTGATCTCGTCGCCGGTGCGGACGCGTGAGACGTCCTTGAGCACGGCCGGTCCGCGGACGGTGTCGAAGTGGCCGATCAGCACGGCGGGGCCGGTCTCGCCGGGGGTGACGCCCTTGCCGTACCAGCCGATCTTGTCCCCGTCGGCCACGGAGGGCACCTCGACGGTGCCGTCGGCGGCCAGCCCCAGCGTCAGCAGCGGCGAGGCGTCCACCCCGGCTGCGGGGATCCGTACGCGTACGGGCGCGGAGGCGGGCAGCGGGGTGGCCGATGCCGGAGCCGCGGGGGCGGCCGTGGGGGTGACGGCGGGCGGGGCGGCGGGCGGTGCCGCGTCCGCGGGCGGGGTGGCGGTGGCGGCGGTGCCGCAGCCGGTCAGGGCGGCGGCGAGGAAGACGGCGGCGAGCAGCGGACGGGCGGCGCGGCGGGCGGCGCGGTCGGCGGCGCGGTGGGCCATGGGGACGCTCCGGGAACGGGCTTCGGCGGGCCCCCGGGATGGTGGCCCGCCGGAGGCGAGACGAGGCTGATGGGGTGTATCAGACCTGGGCGCGGCGGCGGCGCAGGGCCACGCTGGCGCCGAGCGCACCGAAGATCGCGATCAGGCCGACGCCGGCCGCCACGGTGGTGCCGTTGTCGGTGTCCTCGGCCGCCGCGGCGGGGATCTCGGCGCCCGCGGCCACCGCACCCTTGGGCACGACCGAGGTCTGGCCCGCGTTCTGCGCCTTCGGGGCGGGGGCAACGGCCGGGGAGGCGGTGGGCTTCGGCGTGGCCGTGCCGCCCTTGCCCGAGGGGGTCGTCGTGGCCTTCGGCAGCAGGTAGAAGCCGTTCGAGGCGCCCTCGCCCACCACGTGGACGTTGAGCCCGTAGCGGCCGCCGTCGGTCTTGGTGAGGGTGTACTCGACGCCGTCGACCACCGCGCGCGGCTTCGAGGGGTCGAGCTTCGCCAGGACGCGGCCCGCCCAGCCGTCGGCCGGCTTCCAGTCCGGGGCGACGGCGCGGATCCAGACCTCGGGGCCCTCGGACTTGTTGCGCAGCACCGCGATCCGGCCCTCGCCCACGAGGACGACCTCGCCGTCGTAGCGGTCGTCGCCCGGGGTGCTCGCAGCCGCGGCCGACACCGGCGTCGCGTTCTGGGCGCCGGGCGCGGCGAACGCGGTCGCGGCGGGCGCCAGGAACAGGCCGGCGAGGGCGGCGGTGACGATCGAGGTGCGGAGGGCGGTACGCATAACGACTCCTGAAGCGTGGGTGAGGAGAGTGGAGGAGAGTCGCATGCCGCGTTGAGTCTGTTCGGTCTGTTTCACCGGGTCAGGTGTGGCGGGCTGCTGAAGAGAAATCTATGGATCTTGTGCTGGCGGACGATCCCGGTCCTGTCATGGCCGCGTAACAGCGAACGCGTGTCCGAGCGGAGGTGTCGATTCCGCACCGGAACCGGCCGAATCCGGGGGAGGGGGTGACAGGCCGCTACGCGCGTAGATATGCTCATGTGGTGACCATGCCCACCACCCTCACCGCATTCGCTGACGTGACGACGTCCGACAGTGCGCTGCGCCGCTTCCTGCACGGGCTGCCCGGCGTCGACGCAGTCGGACTGGAGGCCCGCGCGGCCGCCCTCGGCACCCGCTCGATCAAGACGACGGCCAAGGCGTACGCCATCGATCTGGCCATCTCGATGATCGACCTGACGACGCTGGAAGGCGCGGACACCCCGGGCAAGGTCCGGGCGCTCTCCGCCAAGGCCGTCAACCCCGATCCGACCGACCGTACGACGCCGATGACCGCCGCGGTCTGCGTGTACCCCGACATGGTGGCCACCGCGAAGGCGGCGCTGAACGGCGCCGACGTCAAGGTCGCCTCCGTCGCCACCGCGTTCCCGGCCGGCCGCGCGGCCCTGCCCGTCAAGCTCGCGGACACGGCCGACGCCGTGGCCGCCGGCGCCGACGAGATCGACATGGTCATCGACCGTGGCGCCTTCCTCGCCGGCCGCTACCTCGACACGTACGAGCTGATCAAGGCCATCAAGGAGGCCTGCGTCCGCCCCGACGGCAGCGCGGCCCGCCTCAAGGTCATCTTCGAGACCGGCGAGCTGTCGACGTACGACAACATCCGCCGCGCCTCCTGGATCGGCATGCTCGCGGGCGCCGACTTCATCAAGACGTCGACCGGCAAGGTGGGCGTCAACGCCACCCCGGCCAACACGCTGCTCATGCTCGAAGCCGTCCGCGACTTCAAGGCGCAGACTGGAATCCAGATCGGCGTGAAGCCGGCCGGCGGCATCCGGACCACCAAGGACGCGATCAAGTTCCTGGTCCTGGTCAACGAGACCGTGGGCGAGGACTGGCTGAGCAACCACTGGTTCCGCTTCGGCGCCTCCAGCCTGCTCAACGACCTGTTGATGCAGCGCCAGAAGCTGAGCACCGGCCGTTACTCCGGTCCCGACTACGTGACGGTGGACTGATCACCATGGCATCCCTCTTCGAGTACGCACCGGCTCCCGAGTCCCGCTCGGTCGTCGACATCGCCCCCTCCTACGGGCTCTTCATCGACGGCGAGTTCACCGACGCCGCCGACGGCAAGGTCTTCAAGACCGTCTCCCCGTCGTCCGAGGAAGTCCTGGCCGAGGTCGCCCAGGCGGGCGCCGCCGATGTGGACCGTGCCGTGAAGGCCGCCCGCAAGGCCTTCGAGAAGTGGTCCGCGCTGCCCGGCTCCGAGCGCGCCAAGTACCTCTTCCGCATCGCCCGGATCATCCAGGAGCGCAGCCGCGAGCTCGCCGTCCTGGAGACCCTGGACAACGGCAAGCCGATCAAGGAGACCCGCGACGCGGACCTCCCGCTGGTCGCCGCGCACTTCTTCTACTACGCGGGCTGGGCCGACAAGCTCGACCACGCGGGCTACGGGGCCAACCCGCGCCCGCTCGGCGTCGCCGGCCAGGTCATCCCGTGGAACTTCCCGCTCCTGATGCTCGCGTGGAAGATCGCCCCGGCGCTCGCCACCGGCAACACGGTCGTGCTGAAGCCGGCGGAGACGACCCCCCTCTCCGCGCTGTTCTTCGCGGACATCTGCCGCCAGGCGGGCCTGCCCAAGGGCGTCGTCAACATCCTCACCGGGTACGGGGACGCGGGCGCGGCCCTCGTCGAGCACCCGGACGTCAACAAGGTCGCCTTCACCGGCTCGACCGCCGTGGGCAAGAAGATCGCCCGCCACGTCGCCGGCACCGACAAGAAGGTCACCCTGGAGCTGGGCGGCAAGGGCGCCAACATCGTCTTCGACGACGCCCCCATCGACCAGGCCGTCGAGGGCATCGTCAACGGCATCTTCTTCAACCAGGGCCAGGTCTGCTGCGCGGGCTCGCGCCTGCTGGTCCAGGAGTCGATCCACGACGAGCTGCTGGACTCCCTCAAGCGCCGCCTCTCCACGCTGCGCCTGGGCGACCCGCTCGACAAGAACACCGACATCGGCGCGATCAACTCCGCCGAGCAGCTCGCCCGGATCACCGCGCTCGCGGAGACCGGCGAGGCCGAGGGCGCCGAGCGCTGGTCCCCGGCCTGTGAGCTGCCGTCCGCCGGCTACTGGTTCGCCCCGACGCTCTTCACGAACGTCACCCAGGCGCACACCGTCGCCCGCGACGAGATCTTCGGCCCGGTGCTGTCCGTGCTGACCTTCCGCACGCCCGACGAGGCCGTCGCCAAGGCCAACAACAGCCAGTACGGCCTGTCCGCGGGCATCTGGACGGAGAAGGGCTCGCGCATCCTCGCGGTCGCGAACAAGCTCCGCGCCGGTGTCGTCTGGGCCAACACGTTCAACAAGTTCGACCCGACCTCGCCCTTCGGCGGCTACAAGGAGTCGGGCTTCGGCCGCGAAGGCGGTCGCCACGGCCTGGAGGGTTACCTCGATGTCTGAGTCGTCGACGGCGCGTCTGAGCGTCTTCAAGACCTACAAGCTGTACGTCGGGGGCAAGTTCCCCCGCTCCGAGAGCGGCCGGGTGTACGAGGTGACGGACTCCAAGGGCAACTGGCTGGCCAACGCACCGCTGTCCTCCCGCAAGGACGCGCGTGACGCGGTCGTCGCCGCCCGCAAGGCCTTCGGCGGCTGGTCCGGCGCCACCGCCTACAACCGCGGGCAGATCCTCTACCGCATCGCCGAGATGCTCGAGGGCCGCCGCGACCAGTTCGTCCGCGAGGTCGGCGAGGCCGAGGGCCTGTCCAAGTCCAAGGCCGGCGCGGTCGTGGACGCGGCCATCGACCGCTGGGTCTGGTACGCGGGCTGGACCGACAAGATCGGCCAGATCGTCGGCGGGGCCAACCCCGTCGCGGGTCCGTTCTTCAACCTCTCCACCCCCGAGCCGACCGGCGTCGTCACGGTCGTCGCCCCGCAGGACTCGTCCTTCCTGGGCCTGATCTCGGTGGTCGCCCCGGTGATCGCCACCGGCAACACCGTCGTCGTGATCGCCTCGGAGAAGTCCCCGCTGCCCGCCCTCTCCCTGGGCGAGGTGCTGGCGACCTCCGACCTGCCCGGCGGCGTGGTCAACATCCTGTCCGGCAAGGCCGGCGAGATGGGCCCGCACCTGGCGTCCCACCAGGACGTCAACGCGATCGACCTGGCGGGCGCCGGCACGGCGCTGGCCAAGGAGCTGGAGATCGCGGCGGCGGACAACCTCAAGCGCGTTCTTCGTCCACAGCCTGTGGACGACTGGACCGCCGACCCGGGCACGCACCGCATGACGGCGTTCCTGGAGACCAAGACGGTCTGGCACCCCACGGGTTCGCTGGGCTCGGGCGGGTCCTCGTACTAGAAGGCCCCCGCGAACCGGCCCCGGCAGCCCACCCCCGTGCTGCCGGGGCCTTCGCGTACCCCTGCTTCGGCAGGATCCCTGCTTGGGCAGGACACCTACTTCGGCAGGACCGGCCCGAGCAGCGAGGTGACGGCGGCGGTGGGCAGCTCGCCGACGGAGGGCCCCTGGGTCAGGACGCCGGTGACCATGCCGGTGCCGACGGCCGGGAAGTCCGCGACCTTGGTGGCGATCCCGTTGTCCAGCGGGTCCACGCCGGTGTGGGCCAGCGGGTTCACCTTGAGGTTCGCGATCGGGTCGGTGACCCCGGCCAGCGCCGCCGGGACATCGAGCTCGCCGGCCTGGGCACCGCCCGCGGCCATCGCCAGCGCGGCGCCGGCCATCGAGAGGGTGAGGCCTGCGGAGCGCAGCGTGGAGGTGTGTGAAGCTGCGTGACGTGCCATGGGGGTTCCCGCCTGTGGTCGTAGTCGCGTGCGCACGCAGCGTAGTTGACGTGTGATCCTGGATACCAACCGGCCACCGGAGGGATCCCCTACAGGGGTTAATGGTTCAGACTGGTGTCCCGTGAGCTGTTCTTCTCCCCTGCCTACGCGCGTCGTGCTGCTGACCGGGCCCTCGGGGTCCGGCAAGTCCTCGCTGGCGGCCCGCTCGGGCCTGCCAGTGCTGCGCCTGGACGACTTCTACAAGGAGGGGGACGACCCGACCCTTCCGCTGGTCGAGGGGAGCTCGGACATCGACTGGGACTCTCCGCTGTCCTGGGACGCGGACACCGCTGTCGCGGCGATCGAGGAGCTGTGCGCGGCGGGCCGTACGGAGGTCCCCGTCTACGACATCGCGACGTCCTCCCGGACCGGGACGGAGGCGCTGGACATCTCCCGGACGCCGCTGTTCATCGCGGAGGGCATCTTCGCGGCCGACATCGTCGCCCGGTGCCAGGAGCTGGGGCTGCTCGCCGATGCCATCTGCCTGCGGGGCCGCCCCTCGACGACGTTCCGGCGCCGGCTGGTGCGCGATCTGCGCGAGGGCCGCAAGTCGGTGCTGTTCCTGCTGCGCAGGGGGTACCGGCTGATGCGTGCCGAGCGGGGCATCGTGGCCCGGCACACCGCCCTCGGGGCACACGCCTGTGGCCGCGACGAGGCCCTCGGCCGCCTGGCGGCCGCCGCGGCGGGCCGCCACCGCGCGGCAGTGGCCCCGGCCTAGGCGTATCGACCCGCGGATGTGAAAAGGCGGGATCAGGCGGACCCCCGGCCGCTTGATCCCGCCTCTTCCCCCCGCGGCCCCCGTCCCACCCCCGTAGGACGGGCCCCCTGGCCCGATGGCTCTTGTTACGCGACTTACGCGACGAGCTCCTCGAAGGACTCCGCCTCGTCGCGGCCGAAGCTCAGCGCCTCGTCCTCGCGCAGGCGCCGCAGCGAGCGCCAGATGCTCGACTTCACCGTGCCGACGCTGATCCCCAGGATCTCGGCGATCTCGGGGTCCGTGCGGCCCTCGTAGTACCGCAGCACCAGCATCGTGCGCTGCGGCTCCGGGATCCGGGTCAGCGCCTGCCACAGCACCGCGCGCAGCTCCGTACCGCGCATCGCGTCCGTGTCGGAGGCCGTCTCCGGCAGCTCCTCCGTCGGGTACTCATTCAGCTTCCGCCGGCGCCACGCACTGATGTGCAGGTTCGTCATCGTGCGGCGCAGGTACCCGCCCACGGCCGCCTTGTCGGTGATCCGGTCCCAGGCGCGGTACGTGGAGAACAGCGCGCTCTGCAGCAGGTCCTCGGCCTCGTGGCGGTCGCCGGTGAGGTGGAAGGCCGTCGCGTACAGGGCGGCCCGGCGCTCCTGGACGTACGCCGTGAACTCCGCCTCGGACGTGGAGGACGGGGTGTGCTGTGCGGGAACCGCCTGGTACTGCTTCGCGTCAATGGCTACGACATGTGAAGGCCGGGGGCGGGCGACCGCAACCGTACGGACACCCGCCCGGCGGTTCACATCGTGCAGCCGCGTGACAACCGCGCTGGTGGTGGTGCTGTGCAGCGTGTTCATCTCGCGCCCCCCGTCGTGGAGTCTGCTTCGGTCCGTTGCTGTGCTTCGGTGTTGGTAGAAGCCTGCCCGGCCGACTTAACCGGGGTGTCCGTCGACTGTCACAGGCCTGTCACAGCCACCTCCGCCGGGGCCCGGCGAGATCGCGTGCCCCCGCCGGTCGAACTCCCGACTGCCGATGGGACAGAATGACCCCGTGCCTTTCCTGTTGCTGATCGAGGACGACGACGCCATCCGCACGGCCCTCGAACTCTCCCTGTCTCGCCAGGGCCACCGTGTGGCCACCGCGGCGACGGGCGAGGACGGCCTGAAACTGCTGCGCGAGCAGCGGCCGGATCTGATCGTGCTGGACGTGATGCTGCCCGGGATCGACGGCTTCGAGGTGTGCCGGCGGATCCGCCGCACCGACCAGCTGCCGATCATCCTGCTCACCGCGCGCAGCGACGACATCGACGTGGTCGTCGGCCTGGAGTCCGGTGCCGACGACTACGTGGTCAAGCCTGTCCAGGGGCGGGTCCTCGACGCCCGCATCCGGGCCGTGCTGCGCCGCGGCGAACGCGAGTCCAGCGACTCGGCGAGCTTCGGCTCCCTGGTCATCGACCGCGCCGCCATGACGGTGACGAAGAACGGCGAGGACCTCCAGCTCACCCCGACCGAGCTGCGGCTGCTGCTGGAGCTGAGCCGCCGTCCCGGACAGGCGCTCTCCCGCCAGCAGTTGCTCCGCCTGGTCTGGGAGCACGACTACCTGGGTGACTCGCGGCTCGTGGACGCCTGTGTGCAGCGGCTGCGCGCCAAGGTGGAGGAAGTGCCGTCCTCCCCGACCCTGATCCGTACGGTCCGGGGCGTCGGCTACCGGCTGGACTCCCCGCAGTGATCAGAGCTCTGTTCGCGGGCCGGCGCTGGACCAGCCTGCGGCTGCGGCTCCTCGTGGTGTTCGCGCTGGTCGCGCTGACGGCCGCGGTCTCCGCTTCGGGGATCGCGTACTGGCTCAACCGGGAGGCGGTCCTCACCCGTACCCAGGACGCGGCCCTCGGCGACTTCCGGCAGGAGATGCAGAACCGGGCCGCGGCGCTGCCCGCCGACCCGACGGCGCAGGAGATCCAGCGCACCGCGGAACTGATGGCGGGCAGCAGCCCCGGCTACAGCGTGCTGCTGGTGCAGGAGGGCAAGGACGGCCTGGTGTCCGGGGCGGCGGGGCCCGACGCCTTCGGGCTGGGCGACGTACCGAAGTCCCTGCGGGACGCGGTCGACGACCGGCAGAAGATGACGGCGGCGAACGACTCCGAGTACCACATGTACTGGCAGCGGACGAAGCCCGGCGGCAATCCGTACCTGGTCGGCGGGACGCGGATCGTGGGCGGCGGGCTCACCGGCTACATGTACAAGTCGCTCGCGCAGGAGCGGGACGACCTGAACGCGCTGGCCTGGTCGCTGACGATCGCGACGGGCCTGGCGCTGCTCGGCTCCGCGCTGCTGGCGCAGGCCGCGGCGCGTACGGTGCTCAAGCCCGTGCAGCGGCTGGGCGACGCGGCGCGGCGGCTCGGCGAGGGCGAACTCGACCACCGGCTGGACGTGTCGGGGACCGACGAACTCGCGGATCTGGCGCACACCTTCAACAAGACGGCGGAGGCGCTGGAGAAGAAGGTCGCCGACATGAGCGCGCGGGAGGAGTCGAGCCGGCGCTTCGTCGCGGACATGTCGCACGAACTGCGCACGCCGCTGACGGCGTTGACGGCGGTCGCCGAGGTGCTGGAGGAGGAGGTCGACGACCTCGATCCGATGATCGCACCGGCGGTGGCGCTGGTCGTCAGCGAGACGCGGCGCCTCAACGACCTGGTGGAGAACCTGATGGAGGTCACCCGCTTCGACGCGGGAACGGCCCGGCTGGTGCTGGACGACGTGAACGTCGCCGACCAGGTCACGGCGTGCATCGACGCGCGGGCCTGGCTGGACGCGGTCGAACTCGACGCCGAGCGGGGCATCGTGGCGCGGCTCGACCCGCGCCGCCTCGACGTGATCCTGGCCAACCTGATCGGCAACGCCCTCAAGCACGGCGGCTCGCCGGTGCGCGTGAAGGTGCTCGTGGAGGGGGAGTGGCTGGTGATCGCGGTGCAGGACAACGGGCCGGGCATCCCGGAGGACGTCCTGCCGCACGTCTTCGACCGGTTCTACAAGGCGAGTGCCTCGCGGCCGAAGTCGGACGGGAGCGGGCTGGGCCTGTCGATCGCCATGGAGAACGCGCACATCCACGGCGGTGACATCACGGCCGCCAACGGGCCGGAGGGCGGCGCGCTGTTCACGCTGCGGCTGCCGGTGGACGTGGGGAAGGTGATCGCGGGTGACCAGGACGCGTAGGACGCGCAGGGCGCTGGCGGCGGGCTTGGCGGTGCTGACCCTGTCGGCACTGTCCGGATGCGGGATCAGGGCGACGACCGTGCCGGTGGACGTGGGCGCGGCGCCCTCGCGGGTGTCCTGCGACACCCCGGCGCAGCCCAGCGGGCAGGGCGGTGTGCAGGGCTTCCGGGCCACGGTGGAGCTGGTCTGCGGATCGCAGCTGGTGGGCGTGGAACGGGTGGTGCCGGTACCGGAGAAGAGGCCGCTGCGAGACCCCGTGGCACTGGTCGTGCAGGCGCTGCTGGAGGCACTGGAGAAGACGCCGTCCGGGGAGGAGCGGGATGCCGGGTTCACCACCGGGGTGCCCGCGGGACTCACGGCGGGAGCGCCGAGGCCGTCGGACCCGGCGGGCACGGTGCGGCTGAGCCGTAAGCCGGAGGACCTGCCGCCCGTGGCCCTGTCGCAGATCGTGTGCACGCTGGCGGGCAGCGAAGCGGTGTCGGCGGGTCCGGGACCGGTGGTTCTGGGCGGGCCGGACGCGGATCCGCCGCGGGCGTGGGAGTGCACGGACACGGTCCGCTCCCGCCCGGAGTCGATCCCGACCCTGGGCGAGATCGTCCGCCCGACAGCCACACCTTCCTGACGGACTCCGTCCGCCGGAACGATGCCCCGCCGGGTCATCCTTCGGTGCGCAACGGCCCCGGGACGGCGACGGCCCCCCGGGCCGGACGGGGCTCGGGGGGCCGTCGAACTGGTGGGGCGGGCTAGATGCCAGCCGCGGCCGCGAGGTCCTTCTTGATCGCGTCCAGGATCTCCTGGCCGCGCGCGCGGGCCGGGGCCAGGTCGGAGGCCTCGGCCACCGGGACCACGACCTCCAGGTAGCACTTCAGCTTGGGCTCCGTGCCCGACGGGCGGACGATCACCCGGGCCTTGTAGGCGCCGTCCAGGTAGTACCGCAGGCCGTCCGTGGGCGGGAGGGACTCCGTGCCCTTGGTCAGGTCCTCCGCCGAGGTGACCTGCAGGCCCGCCAGCGAGACCGGCGGCTCCGCCCGCAGTGCGGCCATCGCCGAGGCGATGACCGACAGGTCCGAGACGCGGACCGACAGCTGGTCGGTGGCGTGCAGGCCGTGGGCCATCGCCAGGTCGTCCAGCAGGTCGGTCAGGGTGCGGCCCTGCTCCTTGAGTTCCGAGGCCAGCTCCGCCACCAGCAGGGCGGCCGTGACGCCGTCCTTGTCGCGGACGCCCTCGGGGTCCACGCAGTAGCCGAGCGCTTCCTCGTAGCCGTAGCGCAGGCCCTGTACGCGGGCGATCCACTTGAAGCCCGTCAGGGTCTCCTCGTAGCCGACGCCCGCCGCCTCCGCGATCCGGCCCAGGAGCGAGGACGAGACGATGGATTCCGCGAAGACGCCCTGCGCGCCCTTGTGGACCAGGTGGGCCGCCAGCAGCGCGCCGACCTCGTCGCCGCGCAGCATCCGCCAGCCGTCCCCGGCGGGCACGGCCACCGCGCAGCGGTCCGCGTCCGGGTCGTTGGCGATCACGATGTCCGGGTTGACCTCGGCGGCCTTCGCGAAGGCCAGGTCCATCGCGCCCGGCTCCTCCGGGTTGGGGAAGGCCACCGTCGGGAAGGCCGGGTCCGGCTCCGCCTGCTCGGCGACGAGCACCGGCTCCGGGAAGCCGTGCCGGGCGAAGGCCGCCATGACGACGTCCTTGCCGACGCCGTGCATGGCCGTGTAGACGGTCCGCACGCCCCGGGGGCCCCCGGGGGTCAGGACCGCGTCCGTGCGCGCCAGGTAGGCCTCCAGGACCTCCTCGTCGAGCTGCAGCCAGCCGTCCGCCGGGCGGGGTACGGAGGCGAGCGTCTCGATGCGGCCGATCTCCGCCGCGATCTCGGCGTCCGCCGGGGAGACGATCTGCGAGCCGTCGCCGAGGTACACCTTGTAGCCGTTGTCCCGGGGAGGGTTGTGGCTCGCGGTCACCTCGACGCCGGCGACGGCGCCCAGGTGCCTTATGGCGTACGCGAGGACGGGCGTCGGCAGCGGGCGGGGCAGGACGGCCGCGCGCAGTCCGGCGCCGGTCATGACGGCCGCGGTGTCGCGGGCGAAGTCCGCCGACTTGTAGCGCGCGTCGTAGCCGACGACGACCAGGCCGCCGGTGTGGCCCTGGGCCTTCAGGTAGGCCGCGAGGCCCGCCGCGGCCCGGATGACCACGCCGCGGTTCATCCGCATCGGGCCCGCGCCCAGCTCGCCGCGCAGTCCGGCGGTGCCGAACTGGAGCGTGCCGGCGAAGCGGTCCGCGAGCTCCGCCGTGTCGCCCGCCTCGATGAGCGCGGCGAGCTCGGCCGCCGTCTCCGGGTCCGGGTCCTCCGCCAGCCAGGCCTGCGCCCGGGTGATCAGGTCGTCCTGTTCCTGCACTACTTCCGCCTTACCTCTCGTACGGGCCCGGTGCCTCAGATGCGGGCGAGGACCTGGGTCAGCAGCTTGCCCATGCGCGCGGCCGAGTCACGGCCGGCCTGGAGCACCTCTTCGTGGTTCAGCGGCTCGCCGGAGATGCCCGCCGCCAGGTTGGTGACCAGGGAGATGCCCAGCACCTCGGCGCCGGCCTCACGGGCGGCGATGGCCTCCAGCACGGTGGACATGCCGACCAGGTCGGCGCCCATGACGCGGATCATGTTGATCTCGGCCGGGGTCTCGTAGTGCGGGCCGGGGAACTGAACGTAGACGCCCTCTTCGAGGGTCTCGTCGATCTCCTTGCACATCGCGCGCAGACGCGGCGAGTACAGGTCGGTGAGGTCCACGAAGTTCGCGCCGACGATCGGCGAGGTGGCCGTCAGGTTGAGGTGGTCGCTGATCAGGACCGGCTGGCCGGGCTTCATGCCCTCGCGCAGGCCGCCACAGCCGTTGGTGAGGACGACGGTCTTGCAGCCCGCGGCAACCGCGGTGCGCACGCCGTGGGCGACGGCGGCGACGCCGCGGCCCTCGTAGTAGTGGGTCCGGCCGAGGAAGAGCAGCGCGCGCTTGTCGCCGATCTTGTACGAGCGGATCTTGCCGCCGTGGCCCTCGACGGCCGGGGGCGGGAAGCCGGGCAGCTCGGTGACCGGGAACTCGGCCTCGGGGGCGCCGAGCGCCTCTGCGGCGGGGGCCCATCCGGAGCCCATGACGAGGGCGACATCGTGGGATTCCGCGCCGGTCAGCTCGCGGAGGCGGGCGGCTGCGGCGTCGGCGGCGGCGAAGGGGTCGGTAACAGATGCGTTCACGCGGAAGAGCGTAGCCGCTCATTGCCTACGCGCGTAGATGGCACAGCTCACGGTCTTCGGATCGTTGCTTTGTCGTTTCCGACCAAATGTCCCCGACATACCCCCATGGGGTTCCTGGGGTTCCAGGGCCGACCGTGGCGCCCGCGGCGCCGGGGTTCAGCAGGGCCGCTTGCGCAGTTCCATCACGTAGTCGTGCGGAGCGCCCGCGGACTCGGCGGCGTCGGCGAGCTCGCCCAGGTAGCGCGCCGAGGGCAGGCCGCCCTCGTAGCCGTTGAGGACGTACACCCACGCCGCTTCCTCGCCGTCCAGCGTGTGCACGCGCACCCGCATCCGGCGGTAGATGTCGAGCCCGACGCCCTCCCAGCGGTCCATCGAGTCCTCGTCCAGCGGCGCGATGTCGTACAGGGCGACGAAGACCTGGTGGCGCGGGGCTTCGACGATCGTGGCGAGCGCGCCCTCCCAGCCCATCTGCTCGCCGCCGAAGGTCAGCCGCCAGTCGTTGATCCAGCCCGTGCCGCGCAGCGGCGAATGGGGTGCGCGGCGCGTCATCAGCCGCGGGTCGAGGTTGCCGGCGTACGCGGCGTAGAGCGACATGAGGTCGAGGGTACGGGAGGGGCGGCGGTGGCCGCGCTCCCGGATGGAGGGACTGTGCGCGAAGCACCTTGAAGCGTGCGGGACAATGGGGCACGGAATGCATCCCCCGGGGAGACCCCCCGGAACACCGGCCGGGGCGGCAGCCGGCCGGGTAGACGTGAGGCGGACTTTTCGTGACCCGGATCGTGATCATCGGCGGCGGACCCGGCGGGTATGAGGCGGCCCTGGTGGGGGCCCAGCTCGGCGCGGAGGTGACCGTCGTGGACTGCGACGGTCTTGGCGGGGCCTCGGTCCTGACCGACTGCGTACCCTCCAAGACCCTCATCGCGACCGCCGAGGTCATGACGACCTTCGACTCGTCGTACGAGGAACTCGGCATCGTCGTCGCGGACGACACCCCGCACATCGAGCAGGCCGCGCGCGTCGTCGGCGTGGACCTCGGCAAGGTGAACCGGCGCGTCAAGCGCCTCGCCCTCGCCCAGTCGCACGACATCACCGCCTCCGTCACCCGGGCCGGCGCCCGGGTCGTACGGGGCCGCGCCAAGCTCGGCGGCCCGCAGGGCATCGACGGCACCCGGGACGTCATCGTCACGGCCGCCGACGGCACCGAGACGATCCTGACCGCCGAGGCCGTGCTGATCGCGACCGGCGGCCACCCCCGCGAGATCCCGGACGCCCAGCCGGACGGCGAGCGCATCCTGAACTGGACCCAGGTCTACGACCTGGACGAGCTCCCCGAGGAGCTCATCGTGGTCGGCTCCGGCGTCACCGGCGCCGAGTTCGCCGGCGCGTACCAGGCCCTCGGCTCCCGGGTCACGCTGGTCTCCTCCCGCGACCGCGTGCTGCCGGGCGAGGACCCCGACGCGGCCGCCGTCCTGGAGGACGTGTTCCGGCGCCGCGGCATGAACGTCATCGGCCGCTCCCGCGCCGAGTCCGCCAAGCGCGTCGGCGACCGGGTCGAGGTCACCCTCTCGGACGGCCGGGTGCTGACCGGCACGCACTGCCTGATGGCGGTCGGCGCGATCCCGAACACCAAGGACATGAACCTGGAGGAGTCCGGGGTCCGGCTCAAGGACTCCGGGCACATCTGGACCGACAAGGTCTCGCGTACCTCCGCGCCCGGCGTGTACGCCGCGGGTGACGTCACCGGCATCTTCGCGCTGGCCTCCGTCGCGGCCATGCAGGGCCGCATCGCGATGTACCACTTCCTGGGCGACGCGGTGGCCCCGCTGAACCTCAAGACGGTGTCCTCGAACGTCTTCACCGACCCCGAGATCGCGACCGTCGGCTACACCCAGGCCGACGTGGACTCCGGAAAGATCGACGCCCGCGTGGTGAAGCTGCCGCTGCTGCGCAACCCGCGCGCCAAGATGCAGGGCATCCGGGACGGCTTCGTGAAGCTGTTCTGCCGCCCGGGCACCGGCATCGTCGTCGGCGGCGTGGTCGTCTCCCCGCGCGCGAGCGAGCTGATCCACCCCATCTCGATCGCGGTCGACAACAACCTGACGGTCGAGCAGATCGCAAACGCGTTCACCGTGTACCCCTCCCTGTCGGGTTCGATCGCCGAGGTGGCCCGCCAGCTCCACACGCGGAAGACCGCCGGGGAGGCTTAACCCCCGCCTGCCGCAAGGGGTTTGGGGCGGGGCGCCGCCTCGTGGCCGGTCGTTCACACAACCAACCGACCGCGTATACCACTAGTCGCCCCGCCGTACGGACAACTTCGGTATTCCGGCGCAAGGAGCTGAAACCAGACGGTCGTTGGGGTTACTGTCAGTTTCGTGTTCGCTGCAGAACGTCGCCAATTGATCCTCGAAATGGTGCGGGCCAACGGAGCGGTATCGCTCCGGGAGCTCGCCCGCGTCGTCCAGACCTCCGAAGTGACCGTACGGCGGGACGTGCGGGCACTGGAGGCAGAAGGACTCCTCGACCGCCGACATGGCGGTGCGGTCTTGCCGGGCGGTTTCACGCGGGAGTCCGGCTTTCCGCAAAAGTCCCATCTCGCGACGGCGGAGAAGACCGCCATTGCCGATGTCGCGGCCGGCCTCGTCGAAGAAGGCGAGGCCGTCGTCGTCGGCGCGGGCACCACGACCCAGGAGCTGGCCCGCCGGCTCGCCCGGGTGCCCGGACTGACCGTCGTCACCAACTCGCTGCTCGTCGCCCAGGCGCTGGCCCATGCCAACCGGGTGGAGGTGGTGATGACCGGCGGCACCCTGCGCGGGTCCAACTACGCCCTCGTGGGCAGCGGGGCCGAGCAGTCCCTCCAGGGGCTCCGGGTCTCCCGCGCCTTCCTCTCGGGCAGCGGCCTGACCGCCGAGCGCGGCCTGTCCACGTCCAACATGCTCTCCGCGAGCGTGGACCGGGCGCTGGTCCAGGCGGCGGCCGAGGTGGTCGTCCTGGCGGACCACACGAAGCTCGGCACGGACACCATGTTCCAGACCGTGCCGACCGATGTGATGACCCGCCTGGTGACGGACGAGCCCCCACCGCACGACGACCGCGCCGCCACGGAACTCCAGGCGCTGGCCGACCAGGGCGTCCAGATCACCGTGGCCGGCGGAACCGCGGCCTCCGGCGGCGGTGACGGCATGACGGGCCGGCGGCCGCGGCGCGACTCGCCCCTGCCGGTGCAGAGGCGCGGCGGGCCCACGGCTCAACTGCGCAGCGCGCCCGCCGGGCTGCTGGAGCAGCAGGCCGGGGAGCGGGCGCGGGTCGCCGACATGCGGCGCCGTTAGGCCGCTCGACGCCGACGGGGCTGGTGGCGCTCAGCGCCATCCAGCCCCGTCGGCGTTTTTGCGGACGTCAGTCCTTGATCTCGCAGATCGTGGCGCCCGAGGTGAGGGAGGCGCCGACCTCGGCGGTGAGGCCGACGATCGTTCCGGAGCGGTGCGCGTTGAGCGGCTGCTCCATCTTCATCGCCTCGAGTACGACGATCAGCTCGCCCTCCTCGACGCGCTGGCCCTCCTCGACCGCGACCTTGACGATCGTGCCCTGCATCGGGGAGGCGAGGGTGTCGCCGGAGGCGGCCGGGCCGGACTTCTTGGCCGCGCGCCGCTTGGGCTTGGCGCCACCGGCGGCGGCCGTGCGGGCCAGGGTCATGCCCAGGGACGAAGGCAGCGAGACCTCGAGGCGCTTGCCGCCGACCTCGACGACCACCGTCTCGCGGCCCGGCTCGTCCTCGCTGTCCTCCGCGGCCGGGGCCGTGAACGCCGGGATCTCGTTGACGAACTCGGTCTCGATCCAGCGGGTGTGGACCGTGAAGGGTCCCTCCGCGGGGGCGAAGGCCGGGTCGACGACGACGGCGCGGTGGAACGGGACGGCGGTGGCCATGCCCTCGATCTCGAACTCGGCGAGCGCGCGGGCGGCGCGCTGGAGCGCCTGCTCGCGGGTGGCGCCGGTGACGATCAGCTTGGCGAGGAGGGAGTCCCAGGCCGGGCCGATGACCGAGCCGGACTCCACGCCCGCGTCCAGGCGGACGCCGGGCCCGCTCGGCGGGGCGAACTTCGTGACCGTGCCGGGGGCCGGGAGGAAGCCGCGGCCCGGGTCCTCGCCGTTGATGCGGAACTCGAAGGAGTGCCCGCGCAGGACGGGGTCCCCGTAGCCGAGCTCCTCGCCGTCGGCGATGCGGAACATCTCGCGGACCAGGTCGATGCCGGTGACCTCTTCGGTGACCGGGTGCTCGACCTGGAGGCGGGTGTTGACCTCCAGGAAGGAGATCGTGCCGTCCGTGCCGACCAGGAACTCGACCGTACCGGCGCCGACGTAGCCGGCTTCCTTCAGGATCGCCTTGGAGGCGGCGTACAGCTCCGCGTTCTGCGCCTCGGAGAGGAACGGCGCGGGGGCCTCCTCGACCAGCTTCTGGTGGCGGCGCTGGAGGGAGCAGTCACGGGTGGAGACGACGACCACGTTGCCGTGGCTGTCGGCGAGGCACTGGGTCTCGACGTGCCGCGGCTTGTCGAGGTAGCGCTCGACGAAGCACTCGCCGCGGCCGAAGGCGGCGACGGCCTCGCGGACGGCGGAGTCGTAGAGCTCCGGCACCTCTTCGAGGTTGCGGGCGACCTTGAGGCCGCGGCCGCCGCCGCCGAAGGCCGCCTTGATGGCGATGGGCAGGCCGTGCTCCTTGGCGAAGGCGACGACCTCGTCGGCTCCGGAGACCGGGTCCGGCGTACCGGCGACCAGCGGCGCACCGGCGCGCTGGGCGATGTGCCGGGCGGCGACCTTGTCACCCAGGTCGCGGATGGCCTGCGGCGGCGGGCCGATCCAGGTCAGGCCCGCGTCGAGCACGGCCTGCGCGAAGTCGGCGTTCTCGGAGAGGAAGCCGTATCCGGGATGGATGGCGTCCGCACCGGAATCGGCTGCGGCCTGGAGGACCTTGGAGATGTCCAGGTAGCTGGCGGCCGGGGTGTCACCGCCCAACGCGAAAGCTTCGTCTGCCGCGCGGACATGCAGAGCGTCCCGGTCCGGATCGGCGTAGACGGCTACGCTCCCGATCCCGGCGTCCCGGCAGGCCCGAGCAACGCGGACAGCGATTTCGCCACGGTTGGCGATGAGCACCTTGCGCACGATGGCTCCCTCCTTGAAACAAGCTGAGTTTAGGGACAGCCCACACGGCCTTTCGACCCTTCCCCAGTGGTGAGCTTGCCCACACAGAGTGTGATTCGAGGCTCGCTCTACTGGGGAACCCTTATGGCGCCCCAGGTCAGGGGGATCCCCGACTGCACAGTAACCCCGTATTACAGCCCGGGTCTCTGTCATGCCGGTCAGCGGCCCCGGGTGATTCTTTGTCGAGTCCCTACGAACGGCCCACTTTTTCTTCGCGTGATCACTGTGCGCGGCCGCTCCCGTAACGAAGCGGCCCGCACCCCTTGTCCGCACGTTTACCCGTTAGTAGCCTCCAGGCGTCGAACAGGCTTGTGACGCGTGGGGGGTGGGGACGTCGTGCTGCGAAGACTCGTGGCCGGACTGGCCGCGATCGTACTGGTCGCGGAAGCGGTCGTACTCGTGTTCGTCCACATCGTGCTGGGCCGGACCACCGCGAACCAGTCGATGTCGATCGCGGGCAGCGATCCGGATGTCATGTCCAAGGCAACCTACGGCCTCGGGGCGGGCATGGGGGCCTTCCTCCTGCTGTGCGCCGTGCTCGCCGCCCTGGCGGCGGTCCGCGACCGCGCGCCCGGCGGCTTCGCCCGCGCCGTGCTCGTCGGCGCCGCCGTCACGCACGGGGTGCTGGGCATCCTGTCCGTCGTCCTGGTCGGCTGGGGCGCCTTCGTGGCGATGATGCTGATCCTGTGCCTGCTGGTCCTCACCCTGATGCTCTACGCCGCCCCGCGCGAGACCGGCGTACAGGACGCCCCGCCGCCGCTCGGGGAGCTCAAGCCCACAAATCCGTGATGGACACGCCCAGTTCGCCCAGCAGGGAGCGGAGCAGCGGCAGGGACAGCCCGATCACGTTGCCGGGGTCCCCGTCGATGCCCTCGATGAACGGCGCCGACAGCCCGTCCAGCGTGAACGCCCCCGCCACGTGCAGCGGCTCGCCGCTCGCCACGTACGCGGCGACCTCCGCGTCCGTCGGCTCGCCGAACCGGACCGTCGTGGAGGCCGTCGCCGAGACCTGACGGCCGCCGACCGTGTCGATCACGCAGTGGCCCGTGCGCAGGATCCCGGACCGCCCGCGCATCGCCTTCCAGCGGGCCGTGGCCTCCTCGGCGTCCGCCGGCTTGCCCAGGGCCTCGCCGTCCAGCTCCAGCACGGTGTCGCAGCCGATCACCAGGGCGCCCGCGGCCTCGTCCAGGGCCGCCACGGCGCCCGCCTTCGCCTCGGCCAGCGCCAGCGCCAGCTCGGCGGGCTCGTCGTGGTCCAGCGCGTCCTCGTCGAAACCGCTGACGATGACGTGCGGGGCGAGCCCGGCCTGCCGCAGCAGGTTCAGGCGGGCGGGGGAGGCGGAGGCGAGGACGAGCGAGCGCGGTTCGACAGTCATGCCCGCCATCGTAGGGGCGCCACGGGGCAGCCCCCGTCCGGGATGCGACGTGCCCCGGACGTGCGCCGGACCTGCGCACGGCCGTGCCTGCGGGCTTGCCTTCGGCCGTGCCCTAGAAGCGGCCCACGCCCAGGACGTAGACCCCCACGAGCATGGCGATGGCGATCACCACGGTCATGCGCCGGACCATCGCCTGCACGTCGCGCATGTCCTTCGGCGGCTTGTTCTCAGGATCGGACCAGAGCATGGTCCGATCCTGTCCCCGGGACGGGCGGGACGCCTGAGTACCCGTACTCAGGCGTCACCGTCCGTTCGCGTCATATTCCGCCTGGGGGGGACCTATCCGGGCCAGTACGTACGGCCCCACGCGCGCGGCCCCGGCCGCGGCAGCCGGCGCCGCGCCACCCGGGCGGGCGTCGACCACTCGTCCGCCACCCGGGGCGCGCCCGACGGCACCGAGGCCAGCGCCGCCGCGCGCGCTTGGACCACCGCCAGTGCGGCGGCCAGCTCCTCCGCGGTCGGATTGCCCTTGACGACCTTGATCACCACAGAGACCTCCTGGAGGGGCTAGAGGGGGATGTTGCCGTGCTTCTTCGGCGGCAGGGACTCCCGCTTGGTGCGCAGCTGCCGCAGCCCCTTCACCACGTGCGCCCGGGTCTCGGACGGCATGGTCACCGCATCGATGTAACCGCGCTCGGCGGCCGTGTACGGGTTCAGCAGCGCGTCCTCGTACTCGGAGATGAGCCGGGCCCGGGTCTCCTCCACATTGTCCGCCTCCGCGATGGTGCGGCGATGCAGGATGTTCACCGCGCCCTGCGCGCCCATGACGGCGATCTGCGCGGTCGGCCAGGCCAGGTTGAGGTCCGCACCGAGGTGCTTGGAACCCATGACGTCGTACGCGCCGCCGAAGGCCTTGCGGGTGATGACGGTGATCAGCGGGACGGTGGCCTCCGCGTACGCGTAGATCAGCTTCGCGCCCCGCCGGATGATTCCGTTGTACTCCTGGTCCGTGCCCGGCAGGAAGCCCGGTACGTCCACGAACGTCAGCACCGGGACGTTGAACGCGTCGCACGTCCGGACGAACCGCGCGGCCTTCTCGGAGGCGTTGATGTCCAGGCAGCCGGCGAACTGCATCGGCTGGTTGGCGACGATGCCCACCGGGTGGCCCTCGACCCGGCCGAAGCCGGTGAGGATGTTCGGCGCGAACAGCGACTGCGTCTCCAGGAACTCCGCGTCGTCGAGCACGTGCTCGATCACGGTGTGCATGTCGTACGGCTGGTTCGCGCTGTCCGGGATCAGTACGTCGAGCTCGCGGTCGCTGTCGGTGACCTCGGTGTCCGCCTCCTCGGGGAAGGCAGGCGGCTCGGAGAGGTTGTTCGACGGCAGGTACGCGAGGAGCGACTTCACGTACTCGATGGCGTCCTTCTCGTCGCCCGCCATGTGGTGCGCGACGCCGGACGTGCTGTTGTGCGTCCGGGCCCCGCCCAGCTCCTCGAAGCCCACGTCCTCGCCGGTGACCGTCTTGATGACGTCCGGGCCGGTGATGAACATGTGCGAGGTCTGGTCGACCATCACCGTGAAGTCGGTGATCGCGGGGGAGTACACGGCCCCGCCCGCGCAGGGCCCGACGATCAGGCTGATCTGCGGGATCACGCCGGAGGCGTGGACGTTGCGGCGGAAGATCTCGCCGTACATGCCCAGGGCGCTGACGCCCTCCTGGATGCGGGCGCCACCGGAGTCGTTGATGCCGACGAGCGGGCATCCGGTCTTCAGCGCGAAGTCCATGACCTTCATGATCTTCTGGCCGTAGACCTCGCCGAGGGCCCCGCCGAAGACGGTGAAGTCCTGCGAGAACACCGCGACTGGGCGGCCGTCCACCGTGCCGTAGCCGGTGACGACGCCGTCGCCGTAGGGGCGGGTCTTCTCCAGCCCGAAGCTGGTGGAGCGGTGCCGGGCGAACTCGTCCAGCTCGACGAAGGAACCCTCGTCCAGCAGCAGGGCCACCCGCTCACGCGCCGTCAGCTTGCCCTTGGCGTGCTGCTTCTCCACGGCACGCTCGGATCCTGCGTGGGTGGCTTCGTCGATGCGGCGCTGCAGATCCGCGATCTTGCCCGCGGTGGTGTGCATGTCGATCGGCTCTGACGGTTGTGACATCGGGGTCGCGGCTCCCTGCGTGGTGTCAACTGCCTGGTCAATTGATTGACTACTGCTGGCTACTGGTGCGTAGCGTATCGGCGGGCATGGCGCTCGGCAGTGCGGCGTTTGACACACCTACTGTGGGTTGCATGACGCCATCAGATGCCTCAGCAGGTGCTTCCGCGGGTCGCTGGTCGAGCCTGGACCGGCCGCCCCTCAATGCCGCCGCGCTCCAGCGGGCCCTCGTCACCGAGGGCGGGCTGTGGACCTCCCTGGAGGTGGTCGCCGCCACCGGGTCCACCAACACCGACCTCGCGGCCCGGGCGGCGCAGCTGCCCGAGGGGGCCGTGCTCGTCGCCGAGGAGCAGACCGCCGGGCGCGGGCGGCTCGACCGGAGCTGGGTCGCGCCGGCCCGGTCGGGGCTGTTCTTCTCCGTGCTGCTCAAGCCGGGCGAGGCCGTGCCGCAGGAGCGGTGGGGGTGGCTGACCCTGCTGGCCGGGGTGGCCGCCGCGAGCGGGCTCTCCCGGGCGGCGGGAGTGGACACCGGCCTCAAGTGGCCCAACGACCTGCTGGTCACCGTGGACGGCGAGGAACGCAAGACCGGCGGGATCCTCGCCGAGCGGGTCGCCGACGGGGTCGTCATCGGGATCGGGCTCAACGTGACCCTGACGGAGGACGAGCTGCCGGTGCCGGCCGCCGGGTCCCTCGCGCTGGCGAAGGCCACCGTGACCGACCGGGATCCGCTGCTCAGGGCCGTACTGCGCTCGCTCGAGCAGTGGTACGGGAACTGGCGCGCGGCCGGTGGCGACCCGGCGTCGAGCGGCCTCCAGGAGACCTACGCGGCGGGCTGCGCGACCCTGGGCCGTCACGTCCGCGCGGAGCTCCCCGGTGGCCGCACGCTCACCGGAACGGCCGAAGCGATCGATGCCGACGGCCGCCTGCTGATCCGTACCGCCGCGGACGAGCACGAGGCGGTGGGCGCGGGCGACGTGGTGCATCTGCGGTCCGTGCACTGACCCCCGTTCAAAGCAGGGGAGGGGGAGTGAGCTACGGCACACCTGCCGTATGGTTTAGGCGATCCCGGTACTCGTGGTGATCACCCGGTTCGGCAGGGCAGTGCGCGCACGGAATGGACAGGAGGCGGCCCTTGACCGTCGACGACTCTACGTCCAGCGCGTCCGCCCACGGGCCCACGGGTCCGGCCCACCCGATCGGGCGTGACCAGCACCACCCGCACCACGAGGTGGACCACACGGCCCAGCCCACCGCCGACCCCCTCGCCATCCGGCTCGAGCAGCTGATCCTGGGCGCCGAGCGCCGGTACACCCCCTTCCAGGCCGCCCGCAGTGCCGGTGTCTCGATGGAGCTCGCCTCCCGCTTCTGGCGGGCCATGGGCTTCGCGGACATCGGCCAGGCCAAGGCCCTGACGGAGGCGGACGTACTGGCGCTGCGCCGCCTGGCCGGTCTGGTGGAGGCCGGGCTGCTGTCCGAGCCGATGGCGGTGCAGGTGGCGCGGTCCACCGGGCAGACCACGGCGCGGCTGGCGGAGTGGCAGATCGACTCGTTCCTGGAGGGGCTGACGGAGCCGCCGGAGCCGGGGATGACCCGTACGGAGGTCACGTACCCCCTGGTCGAGCTGCTGCTGCCGGAGCTGGAGGAGTTCCTCGTCTACGTGTGGCGGCGCCAGCTGGCGGCCGCGACCGGGCGCGTCGTGCAGGTGGCGGACGACGAGGAGATGGTCGACCGGCGGCTCGCGGTGGGCTTCGCGGACCTGGTGGGCTTCACCCGTTTGACGCGGCGGCTGGAGGAGGAGGAGCTCGGCGAGCTGGTCGAGTCCTTCGAGACGACGTCGGCGGACCTGGTCGCGGCGCACGGCGGCCGGCTGATCAAGACGCTCGGCGACGAGGTGCTGTACGCCGCCGACGACGCGGCGACGGCGGCGGAGATCGCGCTGCGGCTGATCGAGACGATGGAGGCCGATCCGCAGATGCCCGAGCTGCGGGTCGGGATCGCCTTCGGCACGGTGACGACCCGGATGGGCGATGTCTTCGGGACCACGGTGAACCTGGCGAGCCGGCTGACGTCCATAGCGCCGAAGGACGCGGTGCTGGTTGACGGGGCGATGGCGGAGGAGCTGGGCCGGACCGGGGCCGCGCCGGTGTCCGAGAAGGAGGCCGAGGCGGAGGGCGGCGGCGCGTACCGCTTCGCGCTCCAGCCGATGTGGCAGCGGCCGGTGCGTGGTCTGGGTGTCGTGGAGCCCTGGTCGCTGACGCGGCGGAAGCCTAAGATCCCCGGGTAACGTTCGTTAACCGGGAGGGTCTGTCCTATGTCCGAGTCCGCGTCCGAGTCCGCGTTCGAGTCGGAGTTCGTTTCGGTACGTCGGCACGGTGACGACGGGGTCGTCGAGCTGGTGCTGGACCGCCCGAAGGCGATGAACGCGGTGTCGACGGACATGGCCCGCGCCATCGGGGCGGCCTGCGCGCAGCTGGCCGCCGACGCTTCCGTACGGGTGGTGGTGCTCTCCTCCGCCGCGGAGCGGGCGTTCTGCGTGGGGGCGGACCTCAAGGAGCGGAACTCGCTGTCGGACGCCGAGCTGGTGCGGCAGCGGCCGACCACGCGGGGTGCGTACGGGGGCGTACTGGAGCTGCCGATGCCCACGATCGCCGCCGTGCACGGCTTCGCCCTGGGCGGCGGCTTCGAGCTGGCCCTGGCCTGCGATGTGATCGTGGCCGATGAGACGGCGGTGGTCGGGCTGCCCGAGGTGTCGGTGGGGGTGATCCCGGGCGGCGGGGGCACGCAGCTGCTGCCGCGCCGGGTGGGTGCGGCGCGGGCGGCCGAGCTGATCTTCACGGCGCGGCGGGTGGAGGCGGCCGAGGCGCTGTCGCTGGGGCTGGTGGACTCGGTGGTCGCGGCCGGGCAGGACACGGCCGAGGCGCTCTCCCTGGCGTCCCGGATGGCGGCGAACTCCCCGGTGGGTCTGCGGGCGGCCAAGCGGGCGCTGCGGCTGGGGCACGGGATGGACCTGGCGGCCGGTCTGGAGATCGAGGACGCGGCCTGGCGGACGGTTGCCTTCTCGGGGGACCGGGCCGAGGGCGTGGCGGCGTTCAACGAGAAGCGCAAGCCGAACTGGCCCGGGCAGTAGCCGGACCGCGTCACTGTCGCCGCCTCGGCCGTTGCCCTTCGTGATCTCGCCGTCACCGAAAGTCGCGCCAATTATCACCAAATCAGACAAAACTCCCTAACCTGGGGTGATGGGAGTTGACGGGCGGCTGCGAGCCGTGGTGGGCCTCGCGCAGGCGATGGCCGCGGCGTGCGCGCCGCGGGACAGTGTGCGGGCGGCTGCGCGGGGAGCGCGGGTGGCGCTGGACGGCTCCTTCGCCGCGATCTCCGCGTGGGAGCGCGAGCGGGGGCGCCTGCGGGTGCTCGTGAACGAGGGGGAGCGGCGGCGGGGGGAGGAGGAGTTCCCCGAGGACGAGTCCTATCCCGTGCACGACTTCCCCGAGATCACCGAGTTCCTGCACGAGCGCTGGGTGGGCGGCGGCGGCCCGCACGCCTGGGTCGAGAGCGCCGTCGGCGACCGGCCGGGGCGGCGCGGCGAGGCCCTGCGCCGGCGCGGGCGCGGCACCTGCGTGGTCGCGCCGATCGTGCTCAGCGGGCGGGCCTGGGGCGAGCTGTACGTGGCCCGGGACGAGGGGCTGCCCGACTTCGACGAGGACGACGCCGAGTTCGCGACCGTCCTGGCCGCCGTGGTCGCGGCCGGGCTCGCGCAGAACGAACGGCTGGAGGAGGCCCGGCGCCTCGCCTTCACCGACCCGCTGACCGGCCTCGCCAACCGGCGGGCGGTCGACATGCGGCTCGACGAGGCCCTGGAGGAACACCGGCGGACCGGAGTCGTGGTCAGCCTCGTGGTCTGCGACCTGAACGGGCTGAAGAAGGTCAACGACACCCTGGGCCACGCCATGGGCGACCGGCTGCTGGAGCGGTTCGGGTCGGTGCTGAGCCTGTGCGGGGCCATGCTGCCCGGCGCGCTGGTGGCGCGGCTCGGCGGCGACGAGTTCTGCCTGCTGGGGGTGGGGCCGACGGCGGACGAGGTGGTGCGGGTCACCGAGGAGCTGTGCGTCCGGGCCGCCGAGCTGGATCTGGGCGAGGGCGTGGCCTGCGGGGTGGCCTCCACCGGGGACCCGATCGGGCTGGTGAAGTCCTCCCGGCGGCTGTTCCGGCTCGCGGACGCCGCCCAGTACAAGGCGAAGGCCGCGCGCTCCCCGAAGCCGGTGGTGGCGGGCCGGGACACCGCCGTGGTGCGGCTCGCGGACGCCGCCGCACAGGAGGCTCCGGGGGAGCGGCGCCGCTTCCGCGGCCGCCAGTGACCGCCGCTCGGGCCGTAAGGGGCCCTCCTGGCGCGTGATCGTGACAGTTTCGCCTAGTGACATGTAGCGATTCAATCCGTAGGGTGCTGAATATGGATATGCACACTGTCGTGGTGGGGACGTCCGGGACCACCGCCGAGGACGTCATCGCCGTCGCCCGCCACAACGCGCGCGTCGAGCTGTCCGGCGAGGCGCTCGACGCGCTCGCCCGCGCCAGGGGGATCGTCGACGCGCTCGCCGCCAAGCCCGAGCCCGTCTACGGGGTGTCCACCGGCTTCGGCGCGCTGGCCTCCCGGCACATCAGCCCCGAGCTGCGCGCCCAGCTCCAGCGCAACATCGTCCGCTCGCACGCCGCCGGCATGGGCCCGCGCGTCGAGCGGGAGGTCGTCCGCGCGCTGATGTTCCTCCGGCTCAAGACCGTCGCCTCCGGGCACACCGGCGTACGGCCCTCCGTCGCCCAGACCATGGCCGACGTGCTCAACGCCGGGATCACCCCCGTCGTCCACGAGTACGGCTCCCTCGGCTGCTCCGGCGACCTCGCGCCGCTGTCCCACTGCGCGCTCGCGCTGATGGGCGAGGGCGACGCCGAGGGTCCGGACGGAACCGTCCGCCCCGCCGGGGAACTGCTCGCCGAAGCCGGGATCGAGCCCGTCGAGCTCCGCGAGAAGGAGGGCCTCGCCCTCCTCAACGGCACCGACGGCATGCTCGGCATGCTGGTCATGGCCCTCGCCGACCTCGGCAAGCTGTACACCTCCGCCGACATCACCGCGGCCCTCACCCTGGAGGCGCTGCTCGGCACGGAGAAGGTCCTCCAGCCCGAGCTGCACGCCATCCGCCCGCACCCCGGCCAGGGCGCCTCCGCCGCCAACATGGCCGCCGTGCTGAAGGGATCCGGGCTCACCGGGCACTTCCAGGAGGAGTCCGCCCCGCGCGTGCAGGACGCCTACTCGGTGCGCTGCGCCCCGCAGGTCGCGGGCGCCGGCCGCGACACCATGGCGCACGCCGCCCTGGTCGCCTCCCGCGAGCTGGCCGCCGCCGTCGACAACCCGGTGGTGCTGCCCGACGGACGCGTGGAGTCCAACGGCAACTTCCACGGGGCCCCGGTCGCGTACGTGCTGGACTTCCTGGCCATCGCGGCCGCCGACCTCGGCTCCATCGCCGAGCGGCGCACCGACCGGCTGCTCGACAAGAACCGCTCGCACGGCCTGCCGCCGTTCCTCGCGGACGACGCCGGTGTGGACTCCGGTCTGATGATCGCCCAGTACACGCAGGCCGCCCTGGTCAGCGAGATGAAGCGGCTCGCGGTGCCGGCCTCCGCCGACTCCATCCCCTCCTCCGCCATGCAGGAGGACCACGTCTCGATGGGGTGGTCGGCCGCGCGCAAGCTCCGTACCGCCGTGGACAACCTCACCCGGATCATCGCCATCGAGATGTACGCGGCCACCCGGGCCATCGAGCTGCGCCACGGGCTCACCGCCGCACCGGCGAGCCTGGCCGCGATCGAGGCCGCCCGTGCGGCGGGTGTGCAGGGTCCCGGGCCGGATCGTTTCCTCGCCCCCGACCTGGCCGCCGCCGACGCGTTCGTCCGTTCCGGCGCCCTCGTCGACGCGGTGGAGTCCGTGACGGGCCCGCTGGCCTGACGTACACCGAGGCATGAGAAGGGCCGCCCCGCCGGGGCGGCCCTTCGTGCAGTTACAGGCGCTTACAGGGCGCGGGAGCGGCGTACGGAGAAGGTCACGAACCCGGCCCCGGCGCCGAGGCAGAGCATGCCGCCCAGGAAGTAGGGGGTGGTGTCGACGGAGCCGGTGTCGGCGAGCGTGAGGGGCGCCGCCTGTGCCTGCGCCTCGGGCCCTGCGTCCGCGTGTGCGACCGTATCGGCCGCGTTCGCGGCGGCGGGCACCGCAGAGTGGCCCGCGGCGTGCTCCGGTGCGGTGGCGTTGGCCGAGGGGACGAACCAGAGGGCGGCGAGGAGGGTGGTCGCTCCGAGAGCGGTGAGCAGCGGTCGGCGTGCGGACACGGTGCGATCCCCCTTGTGGCAGCAGCGAATTGGCCGTGTGCGGTGATGCTACGGAAAGGGGCGGGTCGTGGGAAAGTCAGGGGTTCCCCGGGCTTACTCTCCGTCGTATGAACTCTTCTGAGACATCACGATACGTACGGCTTCGGGTTGATTTGATCCTCGAGGTGCCGGACTCGCAAGCACTCACGGGAGCCGCGCTCGCGCACATCAAGGCCGACGAGTTCATGCCGGACGAGGAGCGCGGCCACGCCGAGTCCGCAGTGCGGGAGGACGAGTCGGAGGCCCTCGCCTATCTGGTCGACCCCACTGACCTGGTCGCCGACATCCCCGGCGTGGAGCTGGCGCAGGCCTCCTGGAGCAGCGAGCCCGTCGAATACGACCCCGAGTCCATGGAGTGGGACATGGACGAGGAAGATGGTGCCTTCGACGAAGAAACCGACAACGCCTGACCGTGTGGTTGCCCACATCCCAACGGAATGTGGAACCGATCCGCGACGTTAACGCGTTGTCAGGACGAGGCAGGGGGCCATGTCCCCCTGCCCGGCCAACCCCGGGACGGCAGCCTCGGGGTTTCCGGCAACGATGGAGTGGCGTGTGAGGACGGACAGCAAGCGACGGAGAAGGTCCCTGGTGGCCGTATCCGCCGTGCTCGGCGGCGTACTGGTGCTCTCGGCGTGCAACGGCGGGGGCGGTGACAAGCCGAACGCGAGCGAGAGCAGCAAGTCCCAGGCGGACGTCGACGCGGCGGCGGCCAAGGACGCCTCCAAGGCCCGAATAGCCATCACGCCGAAGGACGGCGCCACCAACGTCGGCCTGAACGACTCGGCCAACGTCGCCGTCAGCGACGGCACGCTCACCCAGGTCGAGCTGAAGAGCGCCGAGGGCACGGCCGTGGCCGGCAAGATCGCCGCGGACGGCAAGAGCTGGAAGCCGGACGCCGCGCTCAAGCGCTCCACCAAGTACGCCCTGTCGGCGACCGCGAAGGACGCCGACGGCCGCGAGGCGCACGAGAACGCCTCCTTCACCACCGTCTCCCCGGAGAACAGCTTCGTCGGCTCCTTCGTCCCGGACGAGGGCCAGACCGTCGGCGTGGGCATGCCGGTCTCGATCACCTTCAACAAGGCGATCAAGGACAAGAAGGCCGTTCAGGCGGCCATCTCCGTCTCCTCCAGCAGCGGCCAGGAAGTCGTGGGCCACTGGTTCGGCGCGCAGCGCCTCGACTTCCGCCCCGAGCAGTACTGGCAGGCGAACTCCACCGTCACGCTCAAGCTGGCGCTGGAGGGCGTGCAGGGCGCGCCCGGCGTCCAGGGCGTCCAGAGCAAGACCGTCACCTTCAAGATCGGCCGCAGCCAGGTCTCCACGGTCGACGCGAAGACGAAGAAGATGACGGTCACCCGGGACGGCGCGGTCCTCAAGACCATCCCGATCTCGGCGGGCTCCCCGGAGAACCCGACGTACAACGGCCAGATGGTGATCTCCGAGAAGTTCAAGGAGACCCGGATGAACGGCGCCACCGTCGGCTTCACGGACGACGACGGCAAGGGCGAGTACGACATCAAGGACGTCCCGCACGCCATGCGGCTGTCGAACTCCGGCACCTTCATCCACGGCAACTACTGGGGCGCGGACTCGATCTTCGGCAGCGTCAACACCAGCCACGGCTGTGTCGGCCTGAATGACGCCAAGGGCGCGGGCGACCCGAACCAGCCGGCCGCCTGGCTCTACGACAACTCGCTCATCGGCGACGTGGTCACCGTGGTCAACTCCCCGGACAAGACCATCACGCCGGACAACGGCCTCAACGGCTGGAACATGAACTGGGCGGAGTGGAAGGCGGGCGCGGCCGTCTGACGGACCGTGTGAAGACCTTCTGACCTCGCAGTACATCCGGCGGACGGCCGGGAACCCCCTCGGGTTCCCGGCCGTCCGCCTTTTCATGTGACTCTCACCCGCGGCTTATCCGGCCATCACGGGTGCTGCCTAGCTTCGGCCGCATGTTCCTCACCTACCTCCGGCGCGAGCTGCGCCGCCGCCGGAAGGCCGCCCTCGTCGTCGCCTCCGGACTCGCCCTGGGCATCGCCCTCGTCATCGTCGTCACCTCCGTCTCGGCGGGTATGACGCAGGCGCAGGGCAAGGTCCTGCAGTCCCTCTACGGACTCGGTACGGACATGACCGTCACCAAGGCCCAGACCCCGCCGGAGGAAGGCAGTACCGCCGCCCGTCCCCGCTTCCAGTTCGACGCCAAGGGCGAGGGGGAGGAGGACGCCGGCACCGAGCAGAGCAGCGACATGGTGCTGCCCCAGGGCTTCCAGACCCTCGACGCCGCCACCGTCGCCAAGGTGGCCGGACAGGACGGGGTCGCGCAGGCCGTCGGCGGCCTCAGCCTCCAGGTGATGAAGGTCAACGGGCAGTTCAAGCGCGGCGAGTTCAAGCGCGTCGAGGGGGCTACGCCCGCCAAGCCGGGCGCCACGGGAGGCGCGGGCGCAGGCTCCGGCTCCGGCTCCGGCGGTACTGTCGAGGGCGGCGGCGCCGACTTCGACGTCAACTCCTTCACCGTCTACGGCGCGGACGTCACCCGGCCGAAGCTGGGCCCGCTCACCACCTCCAAGATCACCTCGGGTCGCGGTTTCGAGGCGGGCGAGACCGACGCGGCCGTGGCCGTCGTGGACAGCGCCTACGCCACCAAGAACAAGCTGGCCGTCGGCTCCGAAATCACCGTCAAGAAGACCGTGTTCAAGGTCGTCGGCATCGCCACCGCCGACAGCGGGGACGCCGCCGCCAACGTGTACGTCCCGCTCAAGCAGGCCCAGACCCTCGCCGAGACCCCTGACAAGATCACCACGGTCTACGTCCAGGCCAAGGACTCCCAGGGCCTCGCCGACGTCAAGCAGGCCATCCAGAAGAACGTCCCCGACACCACCGTCACCACCTCCGCCGACCTCGCCGACACCGTCTCCGGGTCGCTGTCCACGGCCGCCTCGCTCGCCTCCACCGTCGGCACCTGGCTCTCGTACGCCGTCCTCGCCGCCGCCTTCCTCGTCGCGGGCCTCCTCACCTCCTCGGCCGTCAGTCGCCGGGTCCGCGAGTTCGGCACCCTCAAGGCGCTCGGCTGGAAGAGCGGCCGCGTCACCCGCCAGGTCGCCGGCGAAGCCCTCGTCAACGGCCTGATCGGCGGCGTCCTCGGCATCGGCCTGGGCCTCGGCGCGGCCTACCTGATCACCGCCGTCAGCCCCACCCTCACCGCGCAGCTCGCGGGCGGTGGCGGCGGCCTGATGCGGGCCGCCGGTCCGGGCGGCGGCGCCGCGATGACGCGGGGCGCCCGCGACGCGGCCGGCAAGGCCCTGGACGTCGCGCTCACCGCGCCCGTCTCGCTCGCCACCATCGGCCTGGCCGTGGGCCTCGCCGTCCTGGGCGGACTGGTCGCGGGCGGCTTCGGCGGCTGGCGCGCCTCCCGGCTGCGGCCGGCGGACGCCCTGCGCCGCGTCGAATAGCCGCGCGCCCGCCCATCAGCCCGCCCATCAGCCCGTACAACACCCGCGCGCGTACGCCCGCCCGTACGCCCGTCCGCACCCAGCGACCGAGGGAACGAACGACATGTACCAACTCACCGGTGTCACCAAGCGCTACCGGCGCGGCAAGGAATCCATCGACGCGCTCGCCGGGGTCGACCTGACCATCGAGGACGGCGGCCGGCTCGTCATCCAGGGCCCCACGGGCGGCGGCAAGTCCACCCTGCTCCAGATGCTCGGCGCCCTCGACCGGCCCACGCAGGGCCAGGTCGTCCTCGACGGCCTGGACCTGGCCACGGTCTCGGAGGCCCGGCTCACCCGGGTCCGGGCGGAGAACATCGGCTTCGTCTTCCAGTCCTTCAACCTGATCCCGACCCTCACGGCGCAGGAAAACGTCGAGACGGCCCTGGTCCCGCTCGGCCTCAAGGCCCGCGTACGGCGCGAACGGGCCGCCGAGGCCCTGGAGTCGGTGGGGCTCGGCGAACGCATGGGCCACCTGCCCGGGGAGATGTCCGGCGGTCAGCAGCAGCGCGTCGCGATCGCGCGGGCGCTGGTGAAACGGCCGAAGGTGCTGCTGGCCGACGAGCCGACCGGCAACCTCGACGAGTCCATGCGCGACGAGGTCATGGACCTGCTGGAAGGGCTCTGCACGGAGCACGGGCTCACCTTCGTCATGGTCACGCACGACAGCGCGCTGGCGAAGCGGGCGCCGCGGGTGGCGACAATTCGCCGCGGACGGGTGACGGTGACCGAAAACGCCTGACCAGAGGCCGCGGACGCTGCTTAGGCTCGGGGGATGACGATCAGAGCGCTGCCCGTGCCCCCGACCGACACCCAGGTGGACGACTGGTGGGCGGTCCTGGTCGCCGCCTCGGCCGCCGACCTGCCGCAGCTGCCCGCGCCCTCCCGGCTGGAGGTCGCCGGGCGGCTGTGCGTGGCGCCCGCCCGCGGCCACGCCGTGCTCTGGGCGGCGGACGAGGCACAGGGCGTGGCGGGCCTGCTCCTGTTCACGGACGAGGCCAACAGCCACACCGCGTTCCTGGACGTGCTGACGGTACGTCCGGACGCCCGCCGGCGGGGCGTCGGCACCGCCCTGTGGCAGCGGGTCCGCGACGAACTGCTCGCGCAGGGGCGGACCTCGGTCGCGGCGATGGTGGACCTGGGAGGTCCGGGGCAGGCGTTCGCGGAGTCGCTCGGGTTCGAGAACGTCCTGCCCCTGGCCTGGTACGCACAGGACGTGACCCGGCAGCAGGACCGGCCGGCCGTCCCGGCCACGCCGGGGTACGAACTGCACGCCTGGCACGGCCTGGTGCCGGACGACCGGGCGGCGGCGGTGGCCAGGGCCCACGGGGCGATGGAGGACGCGCCCATGGGGGACGTGGACGAGAGGATCGAGACCTGGACGGCCGAGCGGCTGCACGCGGCGCACAGGCTGATCCTGGACCGGGGCGGCGAGCTGACCACGGTCGCCGCGGTCACCGGATCCGGCGAGGTGGCCGCGTACACGGAACTGGTCCTGCCGGATCCCGCCGGCGCCCGCGCCCTCCAGTACGACACCGTCGTCGTCCCCGCCCACCGCGGCCACGGCCTCGGCCGCGCCGTGAAGCTGCGCATGATGGAGCTGGCCGCGCACCGGTATCCCGCCCTGCGGCAGATCGCCACGACGGTCGCGGACGAGAACACTCCGATGCGCGCGGTGAACGAGGCCCTCGGCTACCGCCACGAACGCGACACGGCGTACTACCAGCTCAAGCTGTAGCGGCGGGGTCCCGGTCCGCCCCGGCCCCGGCCGCCCCGGCTGCTCCGGCCGCGGTTCCGGTGGCGGTTCCGGCCTGCTCCGACGGGGCGGACCACGACGACAGCAGGTGCAGCGCGTCCTCGGACGGGGACCCGGGTGCCGCGTGGAAGGTGACCAGGAACTGCGCCGGATCGTCCGGCAGCTCCAGCCTCTCGAAGTACAGGTCCAGCTCGCCCACCAGCGGATGCCGCAGCTTCTTCACCCCGTGCGTCTTGTCGGCCACCGTGTGCGCCGCCCACAGCCGCCGGAACTCCTCGTTCTTCACTGACAGCTCCCCGACCAGCGCCGTCAGCTGCTCGTCGTCCGGGTGCTGGCCCGCGTACATCCGCAGATTGCTCACCACCTCGCAGGCCCGGCACTCCCACTCCGCGTACAGCTCGGCCGTCGCCGGGTCCAGGAACACCAGCCGCACCAGGTTCCGCTCCTGCACGGGCAGCGCCCCGAAGTCCCCGAACACCGCGGCCGCGAGCCGGTTCCAGCCGAGTACGTCCTGCCGCCGGCCCACGAGGTAGGCCGGTACGCCCTCCATCGCGTCCATCAGTGTCCGCAGCTCCGGCCGGACCTGCTGCGGACGGTGGCTCTGGCGGCGCCGGCGTGCCTGCGGGCGCGCCAGATGCGTCAGGTGCGCCCGCTCCGTGCCGTCCAGGCGCAGCGCCCGCGCGATGGCGTCCAGCACCTCCGCCGACACGTTGTGCCCGCTGCCCTGCTCCAGGCGCGTGTAGTACGCGACGGACACCCCCGCCAGCAGCGCCAGTTCCTCGCGGCGCAGCCCGGGGACGCGCCGGTGGCGCCCGTAGTCGGGCAGGCCCACGTCCTCGGGGCGCAGCCGCGCGCGGCGGCTGCGCAGGAACTCGCCGAGCTCGGCTCGCTGATCACGCTGGTCCATACCGCCAGTATCGCCGGGAGCCCGCCCGCGGCGCGGCGGTGTTCCTGACCCCGCCAAGGGTAGGTCCGGCAGTCCTAGGCAGGACAGGGGGCTGGGTGGGCGCCGCCCGGCCCGGCAGGCTGGCATCCGAACACACCAGCGTCACCGCCGAGGAGCACCCCCATGTCCGTCACCGCCATCACCCAGGTCGCCGCCTACGCGGCCCCCGCCCCCAAGGCCCCGCTGGAGCGCATCACGGTCCCGCGCCGCCCCGTCGGCGAGCACGACGTCCTCATCGACATCAAGTACGCCGGAATCTGCCACTCCGACATCCATCAGGTCCGCGACGGCTGGGGCGAGGGCATCTACCCCATGGTCCCCGGGCACGAGATCGCCGGTGTCGTCACCGAAGTCGGCCCGGGCGTCACGAAGTTCGCGGTCGGGGACCGGGTGGGCGTCGGCTGCTTCGTCGACTCCTGCCGTGAGTGCGAGTACTGCCTGCGCGGCCAGGAGCAGTTCTGCGCCAAGGGAATGACCGGCACGTACAACGCCATCGACAAGAACGGCGAGCCCACGTACGGCGGTTACTCCAGCCACATCGTCGTCGACGAGAACTACACCGTCCGCATACCCGACGGCCTCGCCCTCGACATCGCCGCCCCGCTGCTGTGCGCCGGCATCACCCTGTACTCCCCGCTCCGCCACTGGCAGGCGGGCCCCGGCAAGAAGGTCGCCATCGTCGGCCTGGGCGGCCTCGGGCACATGGGAGTGAAGATCGCCCACGCGCTGGGCGCGGAGGTCACCGTGCTGTCGCAGACCCTGCGCAAGAAGGAGGACGGCCTGGGGCTCGGCGCCACCCACTACTACGCCACGAACGACGAGACCACCTTCGAGAAGCTCGCCGGCAGCTTCGACCTGATCCTGTCCACGGTCTCCGCGCCGCTCGGCCTGGACGCGTACCTCGCCCTGCTGAAGGTCGACGGCGCGCTGGTGAACGTCGGCGCCCCGGAGGAGCCGGTCGCGCTCAACCTCTTCTCCGTCATAGGCGGCCGCAAGTCCCTCGCCGGATCGATGATCGGCGGGATCGCCGAGACCCAGGAGATGCTGGACTTCTGCGCCGAGCACGGCCTGGGCTCGGAGATCGAACTGATCCGCGCCGAGGAGGTCAACGAGGCGTACGAACGCGTACTGGCGAGCGACGTCCGCTACCGCTTCGTGATCGACGCCTCGACCATCTGAGCCGCGGCTTACAGGGCGTTGAAGGGCGGAACGATACGGACCACGACATGGGCGGGAATGCCTCCTGCGACGTGCGCGTGATCGGGGTCGTACTCCCAGCGCCAGTCGTGGCTCACGGCCGGTGGACGTCCAGGGCGGTGTGCGCCGCGTCGAGGATTCTGCCGATCTCGGCGGCTGCCCGCCGGGCCTGTGTGGCGTCGCCGGTGGCTGCCGCGTCCTCCCAGCGGCGCAACCGCTCGGCCAGGTGTGGTTGGCGCTGGATGTGCACGTATGCCGCCCATTGGGCAATGAACCGTTGCAAGGGGGCGAGGTCGGAGCCCTGCCGGGACTGGTCCGCGGCCTCGTCCAGCTCGCGGGTGAACGCGGGCAGGGCCGCCGGGGCGACCTGCGCGATGGCCTGCCGCAGCGCGGTCACGGTGGCCGGCGGCTGCGGGATGAGCGGCTGCCCGGCGGCGGACGTGGTCACGGTTGTTCCCATGGGCGAGATTCTGGGCCCCGGCGCCAGCGTACCCACCGCAATGAGTGGGCCCCCACCCGAACGGGTGAGCCGTTCGTGCAAGGCGGGAGCGGCGGCCGCGCAGGGCGCCGCTCCCGCCGGGGTCGGGCGGGCCGTTACTGCGCGGGGGCCACGCCGATCGGGCAGCTCACGCCCGTGCCGCCGATGCCGCAGTAGCCGCCCGGGTTGCGGTCGAGGTACTGCTGGTGGTGGGTTTCCGCCGGCCAGAACGGGCGGTCCGTCGCCGGGAGGACGGCCGTGCTGATCTCGCCGTGGCCCGAGGCGGTGAGGACCTGCTGGTAGGCCGTGCGGGAGGCCTCGGCCGTCGCCTGGTGGGCAGGGGAGTGGGTGTAGACCGCCGAGCGGTACTGGGTGCCCACGTCATTGCCCTGGCGGAAGCCCTGGGTCGGGTCGTGGGACTCCCAGAACAGCTTGAGCAGGGTCTCGTACGAGACCTGCGCCGGGTCGAAGACCACGCGGACGACCTCGGTGTGGCCGGTCTGGCCCGAGCACACCTCCTCGTACGTCGGGTTCTCGGTGAAGCCGCCCTGGTAGCCGGCCAGGGTGGTCCACACCCCCGGGGTCTGCCAGAACTTGCGCTCCGCACCCCAGAAACAGCCCAGACCGAAGTCGGCGACCTCCAGGCCCTCCGGGTACGGGCCGGCCAGCGGGTTGCCCAGCACGGTGTGCTTTGCGGGCAGGGCGAAGAGAGGCTCAGGGCGGCCCTTCAGGGCCTCCTCGCGGGTGGGGAGCTCGGGCGTGCGGCGGTACGAGAACATGGAATTCCCTCCTTGTACGCATGACAACGGGCCAGGGCGGGCGGGGATTCCCGGCCCGTCGGACCCGTAAGGCCTGCGTAAGATCCCGGCCCGTCGGCCCGTCGGCCCGTCGGCCCGTCAGTGCGGCAGCGTCGCCGGGGAGCCGCCGTTCGCCTCGTAGCCCGCGACCGCCAGCGCCCGGTACACCGCGTACTGCGCCGCCGGGTCCTCCGAGGCCGACCACGGCAGGGCTCCCACGTAGCCGTCCACGTGCCGGACCTGCTCCATGGCCTCCGCCCAGCGCTCCATGTTGACCAGGAACAGCAGCAGCAGATGCCGTACGTGCGCCAGCATCGGGTCGTCCTGGCGCGCCGTGTGGACCGCGTACAGCGCGCCCTCCACCGCCCGCGTCACGACCGCGCCCTGGTAGAAGCTCCCGACCAGGACCACGTCCGGCAGGTTCTCGTACAGCGCGAAGAGAGGCAGCGCCGCCAGCAGCGAGCCCTGCGGGGCGCGGGCCGCGGCCGCGTGCGAGAAGGCGTCCGCCTGCTCCCGCGAGCCGTGCCACTTCCCGCACCAGTAGTGCAGCGCCGCCAGATGCGCGCCCATGTGCGCCGGGGCCCGGTCGATGACCTTCGCCCACAGCGTGTCGAACTCCGCCTCCGAGTACGCGAGCCCCCGCGCGATCGCCAGCTCCGTGATGTAGGGGACCGGGTCACCCGGCGACAGCAGCGCCGCCTTGCGGCACGCCTCCCGCGCCTCCTCCAGGATGATCCGGTGGTCCTGCGAGCCGACCCCGCCCGAGCTCCGCCACGCCTGCTGCACCAGCAGTTCTGCGTGGACCTGCGCGCCGGCCGCGTCCTTCTCCGCCTCCAGCCGCCACGCCTTCAGCCACTGCGCGCCCACACCCGGCTGCTGTACGAGCTCCAGCGCGGCCGCGCCACCGAAGGCCTGCACGCGCTGCCAGCGCTGCTCGCCGTCCTTGGGGGTCCCGGCGAGCAGCTGGGAGGCCGCCTGCCACTGGCCGGTCGACCGGACGTTGTCGAGGGCGTCCATCAGGTCCCGGTCCGGCCCGGGGATCCGGATGTCGAGATCCTCCTGCCGGTCGAATCCGTAGTTCGCGGGGTCGGCGGCGTCCGGGCTGCCCGGGGCGACCAGGCGAATACCGCCGCGCTTG
This sequence comes from Streptomyces sp. NBC_01546, assembly GCF_045208355.1. Taxonomy (NCBI): domain Bacteria; kingdom Bacillati; phylum Actinomycetota; class Actinomycetes; order Kitasatosporales; family Streptomycetaceae; genus Streptomyces; species Streptomyces sp. NBC_01546. The sequence goes on along the minus strand of NZ_CP109379.1, from coordinate 3,337,635 downwards.
CGCCGTATGTACGGACTGACGACGAACACGATCATGAGGATCGCGAACAGGAACAACAGAATCTCCATGCCCCAAGCGAACCAGACCGAGGGGTGCACAGGCCAATGGCCTTCCAACGGCAGGCCAGGAGAGGAGCAATCCCCATGCGGGGCTTAGGCTCTGCCCATGAGCGACGACAGCCACGAGCACCAGAGCTTCGAGACCCGCGCGATCCACGCGGGCAACACGGCGGACCCGCTGACCGGCGCGGTCGTACCGCCGATCTACCAGGTCTCCACGTACAAGCAGGACGGCGTCGGGGGTCTGCGCGGCGGCTACGAGTACAGCCGCAGCGGCAACCCGACCCGCACCGCGCTGGAGGAGAACCTCGCGGCGCTGGAGGGCGGCCGGCGCGGGCTCGCCTTCGCGTCCGGGCTCGCCGCCGAGGACTGCCTGCTGCGGACGATGCTCTCCCCGGGCGACCACGTGGTCATCCCCAACGACGCCTACGGCGGCACCTTCCGCCTCTTCGCGAAGGTCGTCTCCCGCTGGGGCGTGGAGTGGTCGGTGGCCGACACCTCCGACGCGGCCGCCGTCCGCGCCGCCATCACCCCCAAGACCAAGCTCATCTGGGTCGAGACCCCTTCCAACCCGCTGCTCGGCATCACCGACATCGCCGTGGTCGCCGACATCGCGCGCACGGCCGGCGCCCGGCTGGTCGTGGACAACACCTTCGCGTCCCCCTACCTCCAGCAGCCCCTCGCGCTCGGCGCGGACGTGGTCGTGCACTCGCTGACCAAGTACATGGGCGGCCACTCCGACGTGGTCGGCGGCGCGCTGGTCACCGCCGACGCGGCGCTGGGCGAGGAGCTGGCCTACCACCAGAACGCCATGGGCGCGGTGGCCGGGCCGTTCGACTCCTGGATCGTGCTGCGCGGCATCAAGACCCTGGCCGTACGGATGGACCGGCACGCGGAGAACGCGGCCAAGATCGTGGACGTGCTCCAGCGCCACCCGAAGGTCACCAAGGTCCTCTACCCGGGCCTGCCCGAGCACCCCGGCCACGACATCGCCGCCAAGCAGATGCGCAACTTCGGCGGGATGATCTCCTTCCGGGTCGCCGGCGGCGAGGAAGAGGCCGTCGCGGTCTGCGGCCGCACCAAGATCTTCACCCTGGCCGAGTCCCTGGGCGGCGTCGAGTCGCTCATCGAGCACCCGGGCCGCATGACCCACGCCTCGGTGGCCGGCTCGGCCCTGGAGGTTCCCGCGGACCTGATCCGCGTCTCGGTCGGCATCGAGAACGCCGACGACCTCATCGCGGACCTGACCCAGGCTCTGGGCTGACCGCGTCACCGTCCTGGAGGGCTGGGGCTACCAGCCCTCCAGGGGCGGTGAGATGTCCGCCGGGGGCGTGACCCACGGCTGGGTCAGGGCGGCCCAGACCGTGAAGGCCACCGCCGCCGCGAAGAGCAGCGCCCAGCCGAACCCGCGGAGCATCCGGCGGCGGCGCAGCAGACGGTCGCCGCGGGCCGCCGCGCCCGCCGCGAGATCGGCCGGGACCACCGGGTACGGGCCCTCCAGGAGCCGTCTGACCCGGGCTTCCTTCCGGTCCGGGAAGCCGCTCACCGCAGCTCCGCCACGGCCCGGTTGCACAGCACGCGGACCCGCTCGGCCGGGAGCCCCAGCTGCGCCGCCGTGACTTCCTCCGCGACCCCCTCGTAGATCCGCAGGACCAGTACGAGCCGCTCCAGCGGGCTCAGCCGGGCCAGCACCCCTGTCCCGCCCTGGTGGCGCCGGCCGGTGCGGGCGAAGGCGGCGCACAGCTCCTGGCGGGTGAAGTCGTACGGGTCGTCCCCGCGCAGCCGCTGCCAGTTCGCGTACGTACGGGCCAGCGCGCCCGCCAGCAGCCGGCGCGCGGGCTCCGGCTCACCGGTCAGCAGGATCGCGACGTGCAGCAGCCGCCCCGCCGCGCCTGCGACGAAGGCCTGGAACTCCGTGTAGGAGCCTGCCCGTTGGTCAACCGCCCGCATGCTTCACATAGTGCGGGCAGCGGGTCCGTCCAGGTCAAGAGTCAGGACGCGGGACCGGCGTCGGCGACGGCCGCCATCAGCTCCGACAGCGACACGTTGAACCGGGTCAGCAGTTTCGTGAAGGACTCGCGCTCCTCCTCGCTCCACTCGTCCGTCACGCGCGCCATCAGCTCGCGCCGCGAGGAGCGCACCTCCTCCAGCCGCGCCAGCCCGCGCGGGGACAGCGCGAGGACCACGGCCCGCCCGTCCTCGGGGTGCGAGGTCCGCTTGACCAGACCGGTGTCGACCAGCGGCGCGACCTGCCGGGTCACCGTGGACGAGTCGATGCCCATGCCGCCGGCGAGCGCCTTGACGCCCATCGGCCCCTCCAGGTCGAGCCGGTTCAGCAGCAGGTACGCGGCCCGGTCCATCGAGTTGCGGGCCTGGCCGACGCCGCCCAGGCGGGTCTGCTCGGCGCGGCGTGCGAAGACGGCCACCTGGTGCTGGAGCGCGTCGAGGAGACCCGCTCCGGCAGGCGCTTCGCCCGCCACGGGCAGATGGGAATTGGCCGGGGATGAAGGCATGGCCGTGGGCTCTCTTCGCATGGGTCCGACAAGGATGGGGGACAGAGTACGCGGCCGTACGGCGCCTCGTACGGCTCGTACGAGAACTGGTACGGCCCGTCAGCGCAGCCGCTCCGCAGCCGTCCCGGTTGGCCTGATTTCGCCCCTCTCGCACCCCTCTCGCACCGCCCGCGCACCCTCCTCGCGGCCGGCTCGCGCACCCTTCCCGAGAGCCGCTTCCGGCCCTTTCCCGCCCCCTTCCTGTTTCGTTCCCGCCCTCTTCCCGCCCTCTTCCCGTCACCTTTCCGCCCCCTTCGCCGCGCAGAGCCCGGCCGCGCGCGGGCTGCGAGACTGGCGGCATGAACTACCGCGTGCCCGAGCCCGTCCCGCAGGTCATCCTCGACGACATCCGGGGGGCTCAGAAGATGCTCTCCGGCGTCTCCCGGGTCACCGCGATGGAGGGCAGCCGGCACCTCTCCTCGCTCACCGGCTCCCCGGTCCACCTCAAGTGCGAGAACCTCCAGCGCACCGGCTCCTTCAAGCTGCGCGGGGCGTACGTGCGCATCGCCGGCCTGCGGCCCGAGCAGCGGGCCGCGGGTGTCGTGGCAGCCAGCGCCGGCAACCACGCGCAGGGCGTGGCGCTGGCCTCCTCCCTCCTCGGGGTCCGCTCCACGGTGTTCATGCCCGTCGGGGCGCCGCTGCCCAAGGTGGCCGCGACGCAGGAGTACGGCGCCGAGGTGCGCATGCACGGGCACGTCGTCGACGAGACCCTGGCCGCCGCCCAGGACTACGCGGACCGCACCGGGGCGGTGTTCATCCACCCCTTCGACCACCCCGACATCATCGCGGGCCAGGGCACCGTGGGCCTGGAGATCCTGGAGCAGTGCCCCGAGGTGCGCACGATCCTCGTCGGCATCGGCGGCGGCGGTCTCGCCGCGGGAGTCGCGGTCGCCGTGAAAGCGCTGCGCCCCGACGTGAAGGTGATCGGCGTCCAGGCGGCGGGCGCGGCCGCGTACCCGCCCTCGCTGAAGGTCGGGCACCCGGTGTCGATCGACAACCCGAACACGATGGCGGACGGCATCAAGGTAGGCCGCCCCGGCGACGTCCCCTTCAAAATCATCGGCGAGCTCCTCGACGACGTGCGTACGGTCTCCGAGGACGCGCTCTCCAGTGCCCTGCTGCTGTGCCTGGAGCGGGCCAAGCTGGTGGTCGAGCCGGCCGGGTGCAGCACGGTCGCCGCGCTGCTGAGCGAGCCCGAACGGTACGGCGGGGGTCCGGTGGTGGCCGTCCTGTCAGGCGGGAACGTCGACCCGCTGCTGCTCCAGCGGATCCTGCGCCACGGCATGGCGGCGGCGGGCCGGTACCTGTCGCTGCGGCTGCGCGTGGCCGACCGGCCGGGGGCCCTGGCCGGGCTCCTGGGCGTGTTGTCAGTGGTCGATGCGAACGTACTTGATGTGAGCCACGTACGGACCGACCCGCGGCTCGGGCTCACGGAGGTGGAGGTCGAGCTGCACCTGGAGACGAAGGGTCCGGAGCACTGTGCGGAGGTCGCGCGGTCGCTGCACAGCGCGGGGTACAAGGTGATGAGCTAGCGCTGTGTGACGAGCCGGGAAGCGGAGGTGGTACGTCCCCCGTTGAGCCGGGCGAGGGATGTCCGGCGCCCATAAGCTTTGCCTAGGAACGCCCCGATTTCTGCTGGTCCGATCACACTGGGAGAATCCGTATGCCAGGCGCGATCTACGCCGAAGGCCTGGTCAAGTCCTTCGGCGACGTACGGGCCCTGGACGGCGTGGACCTCGATGTCCCCGAAGGCACCGTCCTGGGCCTGCTCGGCCCCAACGGCGCGGGCAAGACCACGACCGTGCGCGTCCTGACCACCCTCCTGCGCCCCGACAGCGGCAAGGCAGTCGTCGCCGGCCTGGACGTCCTCAAGTACCCCAACGAGGTCCGCCGGGCCATCGGCCTGTCCGGCCAGTTCGCCGCCGTCGACGAGTACCTCACCGGCCGCGAGAACCTCCAGATGGTCGGCCAGCTCTACCAGATGAGGGCCAAGGCGGCGAAGGCGCGCGCCGACGAACTCCTCGAGCGCTTCAACCTCGCCGACGCCGCCGACCGCACCGCCAAGACCTACTCCGGCGGCATGCGCAGGCGCCTCGACCTCGCGGCCGCCCTCGTCGTCAGCCCGCCCGTGATGTTCATGGACGAGCCGACCACCGGACTCGACCCGCGCAACCGCCAGCAGCTGTGGGGGATCATCCAGGAACTGGTCGCCGGCGGCACCACCCTGCTGCTCACCACCCAGTACCTGGAGGAGGCCGACCACCTCGCGCACGACATCTGCGTGGTCGACCAGGGCAAGGTCATCGCGCGCGGCACCTCCGACCAGCTCAAGGCCCGTACGGGCGGCGAGCGCGTGGAGGTCGTCGTCCACGAGCGCGACCACATAGCCACCGCGCGCGAGGTGCTCGCCGTCTTCGGCAAGGGCGAGACCACCGTCGAGGAACACACCCGCAAGCTCACCGTGCCCGTCTCGGGCGGCGCCAAGCTGCTCGCCGAGGTCATCCGCGAGCTGGACGGCCGTGGCATCGAGATCGACGACATCGGGCTGCGCCGCCCGACCCTCGACGACGTGTTCATCTCCCTGACCGGCCACGCGGCCGAACTGGCCACCGACGAGAACGGCGACGGCGCCCCCGCCGCCGACGCCAAGGGCCGCAAGACAGCGCTGAAGGAGAAGGCGAAGTGACCATCACCTCCCCGACCCCGGGCACCCCGGGCTCCTCCCCGATCAGGGAACTCGCGGCACCCCGCCCGCGCGGCGGCATCGTCCAGGGCATGAACGACTCCCTGGTGATCGCCAAGCGGAACCTGATCCGGATGTCCCGGATCCCCGAGATGATCATCTTCGGTGTGATCCAGCCGGTCATGTTCGTCGTGCTCTTCAGCTACGTCTTCGGCGGCTCCATCAGCGTCGGCGGCAACACCTCGCCCGCCGCCTACCGCGAGTTCCTGATGGCCGGCATCTTCGCCCAGACCGTCACCTTCGCCACCGCCGGCGCGGGCGCGGGCATCGCGGACGACATGCACAAAGGCCTGATCGACCGCTTCCGCTCACTGCCCATGGCCCGCGGCGCGGTCCTCACCGGCCGCACGCTCGCCGACCTCGTCCAGACCACGCTGACCCTCGTGGTCCTCGCGATCGTGGCCCTGCTCGTCGGCTGGCGCACCCACACGAGCATGGGCGAGGTGCTCGCCGGCTTCGCCCTGCTGCTCCTGCTCGGCTACGCCTTCTCCTGGATCGGCGCCCTGATCGGCCTGTCGGTGCGCACCCCGGAGGCGGCCACCTCGGGCGGGCTGATCTGGCTCTTCCCGCTGACGTTCATCTCGAACGCCTTCGTCCCCTCCGAGAACATGCCGCCGTTCCTGCGGACCATCGCGGAGTGGAACCCCTTCAGCGCCACCGTCCAGGCGGCCCGCGTGCTCTTCGGCAACCTCCCGGAGGGCTACCCGGTCCCGGAGGCCTGGCCGATGCAGCACCCGATCCTGGCGTCCGTCCTCTGGTCGCTGCTGATCATCGTGGTCTTCCGGAGCCTCGCGGTCCGCAAGTACCGCTCGGCGACCGCGTAGGCCCGTACGCGCCCGCCCGCCCGCCCGTACGCACGCTGCACGCACCGATGCCCGGCCGGGTTCTCCCGGCCGGGCATCAGCGTGTGTATGAAGGGGGGTGATCAGCCGGTGAAGGGCTTGACGTCAAGGATCTTGACGGAGGCCTTCTTGCCGTTCGGGAGCTCGTACTGGGCGTCCTCGCCGATCGCCTTGCCCAGCACGCCGCTGCCCAGCGGGGACTGGGGCGAGTACGTCTCGAAGTCCGAGGACGCGTACTCGCGGGACGCCAGCAGGAACTCCATGGTGTCGTCCTCGTCGCCATCGAAGGCGATCTTGACGAGTGTGCCGGGCGCCACCACGCCGTCGGACGCGGGCGCGGTCCCGACCTTGGCATTCTCCAGGAGCTGCGTCAGCTGTCGGACGCGGAGCTCCTGCTTTCCCTGCTCTTCCTTGGCCGCGTGGTAACCGCCGTTCTCACGCAGGTCGCCCTCCTCGCGGGCGGCTGCGATCTTCGTGGCGATCTCCGTGCGTGCGGGACCAGAGAGGTAGTCCAGCTCTGCCTTCAGCTGGTCGTACGCCGCCTGGGTCAGCCAGGTGACGCTTTCGCTCGTCTGGGTCACGGGTGCTCCTCGTCGGTACAGGGGACTACTAGGCCGCCAGCGGCGGACGAAACCACGAGCCTAACAATTCGGGAAGAAAAGGGGGAGGACCCGCGAGTCCGTTTGCCCGCCGTCCGTGGTCCGTACCCTGTCCCGGGCCGTGTCCTCAGCGGGCCGCCGGCTGGCAGCCGACCAGCTCGATCATTGTGGCGCGGCTCGTCGTCCTGAGCGAGACGACCTCGTCCACACGCGCCTCGGCCTGTGCGAACGTGAAGTCCGCGCGGCCCACCTCGGCGTGCTCCTTGTCCTGGGAGCTGAGGGTGCACACCCCGGTGACCGAGGACTCCTTGCGGACCTCCAGGTGCACCTTCACCTCGGTGTCCGATTCCACCTGGAACTTGATCACCTCGGCGCTGACGCTCTGCCCCGCGACGTAGTCCCAGCCGATCCAGCCGACCACACCCAGCAGCAGGGCCCCCAGCACGGACCCGACGATCTTGAGCTTCCGGTCCGCACGCTCGTCCGCCGACCGGCCATAACGACCCTCGGGCAGCCCCTCGCGCACCGCGCTCATCGATCGTTCCTTCCGCCAGGGCGGGGCCGGATCCATGCGGACCCACCCCCGGAATTTTCCGTCCCCCGATTCGGTCACTATAGAAGCCGACTGTCACGCCGAATTGCAGAGGATCCCGTCTTGACCGAGCAGCTTCGACTGATGGCCGTCCACGCCCACCCCGACGACGAGTCGAGCAAGGGCGCGGCCACCATGGCCAAGTACGTGTCCGAGGGGGTGCCCGTGCTGGTCGTGACCTGCACCGGAGGCGAGCGCGGCTCCGTGCTGAACCCCAAGCTCCAGGGTGACAAGTACATCGAGGAGAACATCCACGAGGTACGCCGCAAGGAGATGGACGAGGCCCGCGAGATCCTCGGCGTCGAGCAGGAGTGGCTCGGCTACGTCGACTCCGGCCTGCCCGAGGGCGACCCGCTGCCCCCGCTGCCCGAGGGCTGCTTCGCACTGGAGGACGTGGACGAGGCCGCCGGCCGCCTCGTGAAGAAGATCCGCGCCTTCAAGCCGCAGGTCGTCACCACCTACGACGAGAACGGCGGCTACCCGCACCCCGACCACATCATGACCCACAAGATCTCGATGGTGGCCTTCGACGGGGCGGCCGACACCGAGAAGTACCCCGAGGCCGAGTTCGGCCCGGCGTACCAGCCGCAGAAGCTCTACTACAACCAGGGCTTCAACAAGCCGCGCACCATCGCCCTGCACGAGGCGCTGCTCTCGCGCGGCATGGAGTCCCCGTACGGGGAGTGGCTGGAGCGGTGGAAGGAGTTCGAGCGCACCGAGCGGACCCTGACCACCCACGTGCCCTGCGCGGACTTCTTCGAGATCCGTGACAAGGCGCTCGTCGCCCACGCCACGCAGATCGACCCGGACGGCGGCTGGTTCCGCGTCCCCATGGACGTCCAGCGGGAAGTCTGGCCCACGGAGGAGTACGAGCTCGCGAAGTCGCTCGTCGACACTTCCCTCCCCGAGTCCGACCTCTTCGCGGGCATCCGGGAGAATGCGTAGCTATGAGCGCTACGCAGGCAGCACTGACCCAGCTCCTCCCGCTGGCGGGTGACACCTTCGACAAGAACAAGGTGACGCCCGGCATCCTGGGCTTCATCGTGTTCGCGGCCCTCGCCATCGGGGTGTGGGGCCTGATGAAGTCGATGAACCGGCACATGGGCCGGGTCGACTTCGAGGAGGCCCCGGAGCCGGGCGCCGCCGCCCCCTCCCCGTCCGCGGACAGGACCTAGCCGACGGAGACCGCCGCCCCGCCCGTCGATCCGGCGGGGCGGCGGTCTCCGCGCGTCACACCGGCTCGGCCGCGGGCGGCGGCAGCGGGACGCCCATGATCTCCCGCGAGTGGAGGTTCGGCACCAGGCCCAGCCGCCACGCCTGCCAGCCCTCCGCCGGGTCCACCCCGCGGCCCAGGATCACGGCGTACGTCTCCAGGCAGTCCTCCAGCCGCCCGTCCCGCGCCGGATGCGGCGCCCCGGCCAGCCGGTCCAGCTCCGCCCGCGCCTCCTCCGGCGCTCCCGGCACCGTCAGGTCCGCGAAGTGGGTGTACGGGAGCAGCGTGCACCGCAGGAACCGCGCCCAGTCCTCCCCGCGCCGGTCCCCGTACGAGATGAACAGCCGTACCGCCTCCTCGCACAGGCCCAGTGCCTGCGACACCTTGGCGTTGCCCGCGTCCACCACCGCCAGCTCCAGGCAGGTCCACGCCTCGCCGTGCGCCAGCCCGATCCGCCGGAAGTCCGCCCGCGCGTCCACCAGCAGCTGCCGCGCGAAACCGGAGTTCTTCAGGTTCCCCGTCTGTGCCGCGCGCTGGTCCCGCGTCACCCGCCCCGAGTGGTGCCGCGCGTGCGCCAGCCCGTACACGTCCCGCATCCGCGAGAACATCGTCCGGGCCCGCTCCAGCTCCCGGACCGCCTGATCGCGCTCGCCGCCCTCCTCCAGCGCCTGCCCGAGGTAGTACAGCGTCCACGCCTCCCCGCGCGCGTCCTCCGCCTCCCGGTGCCGGGCCAGCGCCTCCCGCAGCCGCTCCAGCGCCGGCCCCGGATCCCCGTCCACCACCCGGGCCCGGCCCAGCTGGGTCAGCGCCCACGCCTCACCGCGGTCATCGCGCGTACGCCCGTACAGCTCGAGGGCGAGCCGCAGCTCCGCCTCCGCCCGCTTCACGTCCCCCAGCCGCAGGAACACCTGCCCCAGCTGGAAGTGCGCCCACGCCTCACCGTGCACGCTCTCGCTCTCCCGGTGCAGCGCCAGGGACTGCTCCAGCAGCGCCATCGCCTCCGCCAGCTGCGCCCGGTCCCGCTCCACGGCCGCCAGCGCGTGCAGCCCCCACGCGCGGTCGCCCGCCAGCTCCGGCGACTCCTGGAGCACCAGCGCCTCCCGGATGCGGGCCGCGGCCTCCGGGAGATTGCCCTGGTGGTGCAGGGTGATGCCCAGCGAGATCAGGGCCATGCCCGCCCCCGCGTCCTGATGGGCCTCCATGTACTGGTCCACCACCGAGGTCAGCGTCGTACGGGCCTTGTCCAGCTCACCCAGCTGCCGGGCCGCGATACCGGTACGCCACTGCACCGACCGCACCAGCCGCCCCTGCTCACCCCCTTGCCGGCTGGCCTCCACCGCCTGCGTGAGCTCGTTGATCTCACCGAGCCGGTACAGGTCGCCGCGCAGCAGACAGAAGTCGCACAGCGCGCCCAGCAGGTCCAGCACCGCCTGCTGGTCCACGCCCTCCGAGTGCCGCAGCGCGGCCGTGATGAAGCTCGACTCGTCGTCCAGCCAGCGCAGGGCCGCGTCCAGCGAGGTGAAGCCGTGCCCGCCGAACTGATTCGCGCGCGTCGACATCTTCCCGTCGACCATCCGGATCACCGAGTCCGCCAGCTGCGCGTACACCCGGATCAGCCGCTCGTGCGCGGCCGCCGCCTCAGCCCGGTCCTCCTCCGCCTCCAGCCGCTCCGCCGCGTACCCGCGCACCGCGTCGTGCATCCGGAACCGCTGGCCCCGCACCCGCTCGATCAGCCCGGCCTCCCACAGCTCCTCCAGCGCGCGCAGCGCCGACTGCTCGGGTACGTCGGCCAGCGCGGCCGCGGCCGCACCGCCGAGCGAGGCCCGCCCGGCCAGCGACAACCGCCTGAGCAGCAGCCGGGCCGGTCCGTCGAGGCGGGCATCGGCGGCCCGCAGCGCCAGCTCCACCGGGTGGCCCGGCCCGGCATCGGGCACCAGGCCCTCGCGGGCCAGCGGCGTCAGCATCCGCAGCGCCAGCGGGAGCCCGCCGCTGCGCTCCACCACGGCGGCCGCGTCCGTGTCCCGGGGCGGCGCGGCCGCCCGTACCAGCTCCGCCGCGTCCGCCTCCGCCAGCCGCTCGACCGGCAGCTGGTGCACCCACGCCGCGAGGTCCGCGGGCAGCTCCAGCGGCTCGGGCGCCGTCACCAGCACCAGACTCTCCGACCGCTCCGGCACCAGCATCCGTACCTGCGCCGCGTCCACCGCGTCATCGAGCACCACCGTCACCGGCAGCCCCTGAAGGTGCTGGTGGTACAGCTCGCCCAGCCGCCGCACCTGCTGATCCGCCGAAGCCCCCTCCCGGAACAGCAACTGCTCGCGCGGCGCCCCCAGCCGGTTCAGCAGGTGCAGCAACGCCTCCCGTGTCGACAACGGGGCCTCGCCCCGCGGCGAACCGCCCCGCAGGTCCACCACGCACGCGCCCCGGAACTGGTCCCGCAGCCCGTGCGCCGCCCGCAGCGCCAGAGCCGTCCGGCCCACCCCCGGCTCCCCGTGCAGCACCACCACGACCGGGCGGGTCTCCGTACTGGCCCGGGCCGCCTGCACCCACTGCGCGATCCGCGTCAGCTCCGCCTTCCGGCCCGCGAACAGCCCCGCCGGCTCCGGAAGCTGCCCGAAGGACTGCTCCAGGGCGCTGCGCCGCCGCGCCTCCGCGCTGCGGTCCGTCCCGCGCAGCTGCGGCGTGCTCCGGGGAGCCGTACGGGGCGCCCGCGCGGCCGCGGTGACCGCGCGCTGCTGTTCCAGGAAGGGCCGGATGCCGCGCACCTCCAGTGCCGACAGCCATTGCAGCTTCAGCTGCTCGGGCCCGCCCGGACGGCCCCGTTCCCCGGCCCGCCGGTTGGCCGCCGGCAGGTGCAGGGCCGTCACCTTCGCCACCGTCGCGACCGCTCCCGCGACACCCGTCACCGCCCCCGCGGTCAGTGCCGCACCGGCCGCGACACCGAGCGCCAGGTCCGCCCCGACGGCCGCGGCAGCCGCGACCGCCGTGACGAGTAAGGCCGTTGAGGTGTTGCCGCGCTTGAAGGCCTCGCCGAGCGACTGCTCCCCAGCCGCCGCCTCGTCCAGGGCCCGTACGTACGCCTCGTACTCCGGAGCCGCGCTCGCGGCGAGCGCGTCCAGCGCCTCCCGGGCCCGGGCCAGCAGTGCCGCCTTGTCCACCGGCGCGCCCGCCGCCGCCCGCCGCGTCTCCTCGTCGACGGCCCGCCCCAACAGCCGCTCGGCCTCACTGCGATGGCTGTCCCGCATCGGCATCCCCCTCAGAGAGCTCCGGCAACGTGCCACAAGTGTCCGTCGGGACGCTCGCGAGCGCGAGGGAATCTGAGGTAGTTCAGAGGGAGTTGGGCACCGGCAACCTCCTATAGTCGTCTCTCGTTGATCCAATTCAGGTGAACGGGGGACCCGGTGACGGCGCGAGGGATCCGTACGGCTGGGGTGGCCGCGGTCCTCGCCGGATGTGCGGCGGGGGCGCTGCTCGTGTGGGCCACGACCGGATTCGAGGAGGAGCTGCCCGACAAGGGGTTCGTCCTGCGCTACGAGGAGCCCGCGGCGGCCGACCGGCAGAACTCCCGCTTCCTGCAGGACCGGAAGATCGCCGAGTCCGTCCTCGCCGACCTCAACGACTACCTCGCCCTCCCGTACCGCGTCACCGTCGTCGCCCGCTCCTGCGCGGGCGAGGGCACTGGCTACGACCCGCAGGAGCTCCGCGTCGAGCTCTGCTACGACGATCTGACCGAGGAGCGCGAGCTGTTCGAGCGGGCGGGGGACCCGCGGCCGGACGAGCCGCTCGCCGAGGTCGTCCGCGAGACGCTCCACCACGAGGCGGGCCACGCCCTCGTGGACGCGCTGGACCTCCGGCCCGGGGGCGACCGCGCCGAGGAGGACGCCGCCGACCGCTTCGCCCAGGTGATGCTCCTGCTCCGCGACCCCGAGGGCGGTCGGACCCTCCTGACCGCCGCCCGGGCCTACGACCTCGCCGCCGCGGCCGACCCCGCCCCCGACCCCACGGACGAGCACGCCCCGCCCGCCGCCCGCGCGGAGTCCCACCGCTGCGCGGTCCGCGGCGCGGCCCCCGACCGCCACCCGGACCTCGCCACCCCGCCCCGCGCCGACTGCCCCGCCACCTGGGCCCGCACCCGCGACACCTGGACGCACGACCTGTCCCCGCTCCTTCGGCGCTGACTCCGCGTAACCCGCTTGTCGGTTCGTCCGTTGACACGAGCATCGGACGAAAGCTCGAAGGGGGAGCGGGTCATGGGCGACACGCCACACACCAGCGAGGGCGGCCTCATCCCGGTCGCCTCGTACGCACGTACCTCGCAGGACACTCCGCAGCGCGACGCGCGCGGCGTGCGTCACCAGCACCGCATCAACGAACGTACGGCCCGGGAACACGGCTGCGTCGTCGTCGCCACCTACACGGACAACGCACGCAACGCGACCAAGGAGGACCGGGACCGGCCCGCCTTCGCCCACCTCCTCGCCGACCTCCACCGGGGCCACGCCTTCACCGCCGGGCCGCTGCGGGGTGTGGTCGCCGTCGCGGACGACCGTCTCTACCGCAGGCCCGAGGACTTCATCCGCTTCATGGCCGCGCTGACCTCGGCGCCGGGGCGTGTGTACGTGGACAGGGACGGCCTACGCGATCCGTACACCAAGGCTGGTCTCCTGGACGGTGTCGGCTCGCTCCAGGGGGCTGTCGCGGAGGGGCAGATGCGCAGCCGGCGAGTCCAGGACTGGCACTGGTCGCGCGCCATGGACGGACTACCGCACAGCGGGCCGCGGCCTTTCGGATGGCTGGGGGACCGGCAGACCCTGCACCCGGTGGAGTCGGAGCTCGTCCGCAAGGCCATCGAGCACCGGATCGCAGGTGGTTCCATGGGTGAGGTGGCGCGGGAGTGGGCTGCGCTGGGTGTCACGGGAACGCGCGGGGGCCGCCCGAACCCGCAGACGGTCACACAGATCATCACCGCCCCGAGGGTGTGCGGCTTCCGCGCCAACCGCGGAGAGCTGCTGATCGATCCCCGTACGGAGCGCCCACTGGTCGGGGCATGGCAGGCCGTCGTCACGCCTGAGCAGTGGACGGCCGTATGCGCAACGTTCTCGGCCGGGAGCCTGTACATGCACCGGGGCCCTCTCAGCCCGCGATTGACTGACCGCAAGGCCGGCCCGAAGTATCTCGCCAGCGGTTTCCTGCGCTGCGGGGCAGAGCTTGCCGGTGGTGGCGAGTGCGATCAGCTCATGGGCGGCGGCAAGAGCGCCAGCCGGAAGAGCCCGTACAACTACATGTGCGTTTCCGGCCGTGGCTGCGGGCGGTGTGCCATCAGCGGTCCCCTCGTGGAGGAGGCCATGGAAAGGCTGCTCTTTCCCGGTGAGGGACAGGGCAGGGTCCGGTTGCCGGAGCCGATTCGGTTGCGGTGGCAGTCGGGCGAGATGGGGTTCGAGGAGAAGCGGAAGGTGATCGCCTCGGTCTTCACCCATCTCGTGATCAAGCCGGGGCGGAAGGGCTGCGGCACCTGGGACTACTCCCGTGTGGTCCCGGTATGGAAGTGGGCTGATCGCATCATGACTGCCGAAACGGCGGCCTGATGGCCGGGTCATGAGCCGCACGCCGGGCGGTGCGGCAGGATGTCCCCATGCCGAACCGCCTCGCGAACGAGACCTCGCCGTACCTGCTCCAGCACGCCGACAACCCCGTCGACTGGTGGCCGTGGTCGCCCGAGGCGTTTGCCGAGGCGCGGGAGCGGGGCGTGCCCGTGCTGCTGAGCGTTGGCTACTCTTCCTGCCATTGGTGCCATGTATTTAGCATCGAAAGCTTCGAAGATGAACTAACGGCAGTCTATATGAACGAGCACTTCGTCAACATCAAGGTGGACCGGGAAGAGCGCCCCGACGTCGACGCCGTCTACATGGAGGCCGTGCAGGCCGCCACCGGGCAGGGCGGGTGGCCGATGACCGTCTTCCTGACCCCGGACGCCGAACCGTTCTACTTCGGGACCTACTTCCCGCCCGAGCCCCGGCACGGGATGCCCTCCTTCATGCAGGTGCTCGAAGGCGTGCGGACCGCGTGGGTGGGGCGGCCCGAGGAAGTGGCCGAGGTGGCGCAGCGGATCGTACGGGACCTGGCCGGGCGGCAGTTGGACTACGGGAAGGCCGGCACGCCCGGGCCCGAGGAGCTGGCGCAGGCGTTGCTCGGGCTGACGCGGGAGTACGACGCCACGCGCGGCGGATTCGGCGGGGCGCCGAAGTTCCCGCCGTCCATGGTGCTGGAGTTCCTGCTGCGCCACCATGCCCGGACCGGGTCCGAGGGTGCGCTCCAGATGGCCGCCGACACGTGTGAGGCCATGGCCCGGGGCGGGATCTACGACCAGCTCGGCGGCGGGTTTTCGCGGTACTCCGTGGACCGGGAGTGGGTCGTGCCGCACTTCGAGAAGATGTTGTACGACAACGCGCTGCTCTGCCGTGTCTACGCGCATCTGTGGCGGGCCACGGGATCGGATCTGGCGCGCCGGGTCGCCCTGGAGACCGCCGACTTCATGGTCCGGGAGCTGCGCACCGACCAGGGCGGTTTCGCCTCCGCGCTCGACGCCGACAGTGAGGACCCGGTCAGCGGCAAGCACGTGGAGGGGGCGTACTACGCCTGGACGCCGGCCGAGCTGCGGGAGGTGCTCGGGGAGGGCGACGGGGAGCTGGCCGTCGCGTACTTCGGGGTGACGGAGGAAGGCACCTTCGAGCACGGGAAGTCCGTACTCCAGCTGCCCCAGGACGGCCCGGCGGCCGATGCCGAGCGGATCGCGTCGATCCGGGCGCGGCTGTTCGCGGCGCGGCAGACGCGGCCCGCGCCCGGGCGGGACGACAAGGTCGTCGCCGCCTGGAACGGGCTCGCCATCGCCGCGCTCGCCGAGTGCGGGGCGTTCTTCGAGCGGCCCGACCTGATCGAGCGGGCCACCGAGGCGGCCGATCTGCTGGTGCGCGTGCACATGGACGGCCGGGCCCGGCTGGCGCGGACCAGCAAGGACGGTCAAGTGGGCGTCAACGCAGGTGTGTTGGAGGACTACGGCGATGTGGCCGAGGGGTTCCTCGCGCTGGCGTCGGTGACGGGGGAGGGGGTCTGGCTGGAGTTCGCCGGGTTCCTCGTCGACCTGGTGCTGGACCGGTTCACCGCCGAGGACGGTTCGCTGTACGACACCGCGCACGACGCGGAGAAGCTGATCCGCCGGCCGCAGGACCCGACCGACACGGCCGCGCCGTCCGGCTGGACCGCCGCCGCGGGCGCGCTGCTCTCGTACGCCGCGCACACCGGTTCGGAGGCCCACCGTACGGCGGCCGAGCGGGCGCTCGGGGTGGTGCACGCCCTCGGGCCGCGCGCTCCGCGCTTCATCGGGCACGGGCTGGCGGTGGCCGAGGCGCTGCTGGACGGCCCGCGCGAGGTGGCGGTCGTCGGGCATCCGGAGGACCCGGCGCGGGCGGCGCTGCACCGGACGGCGTTGCTGGGGACGGCTCCTGGGGCGGTGGTGGCGACCGGCCTGGCGCTCGCGGAGGACGGCAGCGGCGCGGAGTTCCCCCTGCTGGCCGAGCGCACACTCGTGCACGACCTCCCGACGGCGTATGTGTGTCGACATTTCGTCTGCGCGCGGCCTACGACCGATCCGGTCGAACTGGCAGAGCAGTTGGGGGTGGTTCGTCCCTGAAGTACCCGGAGTACCGTCAATTCCGGTTGCCGTATATCAGTTCAGAAACACGTCATTTATCTCCGCTGCGCCTGACTGTCATGTTCACTGTCTAACCTCAGGTCGTTCGGGAGTCACTGTTTCGGGAGACACCGAGATGGCGCACTGGGGGGTGCGCGCAAGGGGAAGCGGAGGCGGCGGGCCGGGGGGCCCGCCGTGAGCCTCCGGGGGGTTTGACGATTGCCGCCGGGGGTTGCGGCATGTCCGGGGGGACAATTTGTACACTTCTGTGTTCATTTCTGTCATTTCGCTGGCACTCTTCGGGATTGCCGCCTTCACGCTCTGGTGGCAGATGCACGCCTGGCGAACGCCGGAGGTGCTCGCGTCCACCCGATTCGACCGCCCCGACGGGGGCGGCCGGCTGGCCTTCTCCCTGCTGCTGCCCGCCCGCCACGAGCAGGCGGTGCTGGAGCACACCATCGACCGGCTCCTGGAGTCGAGCCACAACGACTACGAGATCATCGTGATCGTCGGGCACGACGACCCCGAGACCGCCGCCGTCGCCGAGCGCGCCGCCGCGAAGGATCCGGCCCGCGTCCGGGTCGTCGTCGACCACCACGAGACCAAGAACAAGCCGAAGGCTCTCAACACCGCCCTCCCGTCCTGCCGGGGCGACATCGTCGGGGTCTTCGACGCCGAGGACCAGGTCCACCCCGAGCTGCTCGCCCACGTCGACCACGCCTTCCGCTCCACCGGCGCGGACGTGGTCCAGGGCGGCGTCCAGCTCATCAACTTCCACTCCAGCTGGTACAGCCTGCGCAACTGCCTGGAGTACTTCTTCTGGTTCCGCTCCCGGCTGCACCTGCACGCCGAGAAGGGCTTCATCCCGCTCGGCGGGAACACGGTCTTCGTGCGGACCGAGGTGCTCCGCGAGGCCGGCGGCTGGGACCAGAACTGCCTCGCCGAGGACTGCGACCTGGGCGTGCGGCTCTCGTCGGTCGGCAAGAAGGTGGTCGTCGCGTACGACTCCGACATGGTCACCCGCGAGGAGACGCCCGGCTCCCTGGTGAGCCTGCTCAAGCAGCGCACCCGCTGGAACCAGGGCTTCCTCCAGGTCTACCGGAAGAAGGACTGGCAGCAGCTGCCCGGCCGCGGGCAGCGCTGGCTCGCCCGCTACACGCTGATGACCCCGTTCATGCAGGCCGCGTCCGGGGTGATCATCCCGCTCAACTTCGCCGTCGCGGTCTTCCTCGACGTGCCGGTCGGCATCGCGATCATCACCTTCCTCCCCATGATCACGGCGATGGTGACGTTCGTCTTCGAGATCGTCGGCCTGCACGACTTCGGCCGCCAGTACGGACTGCGCATCCGCTTCGTGCACTACGTCAAGCTCGTCGTCGGCGGCCCGTTCTACCAGGTGATGCTCGCGGGCGCGGCGATCCGTGCGGTCTGGCGCGAGCAGCGCGGCCAGAGCGAGTGGGAACTGACCAGCCACACCGGCGCCCACCTCGGCGGGGCCGGTGTCAAGCCGGACTTCTCAGCGTCCTCCGGGATGAGAGAGGACAGCCACCATTGAATCCTCCCCCGCCCGAAGAAGGGGGATTCCTGGCTCACGCTGCCTGGTGGACCGGCGGCCCGTCAGGTCTTCCACGATCAACGCCAGCCGGGTTGAGACCAGCCCGGAACAGAGCAATGCGAAGAGCGAACAGCGTGTTTGATCCTCGCTACGCACTGTCATCAGCACCATACCCGATCCGGAGGTCCAGGTGACGGCCACTCTGCCCACGGCCACTGATCCCCAGCCCGCGACGGCCGCCATCCCCGCCCAGCGCAGCGCCACCGGCGTCCGCCCGTCCGTGCCCGCCCGACCGCTCGTGCGCTTCCGCTCCTCCCGCCCGGACCTGCTGCTGTGCGGGGCCCTGCTGCTCGTGATCCTCCTCGTGCAGGGCTGGAACATCACCGAGTTCCCGACCCTCAGCGACGACGAGGGCACCTACCTCGCCCAGGCCTGGGCGGTCCAGCAGGGCGACGGCCTGGCCCACTACACGTACTGGTACGACCACCCGCCGCTCGGCTGGATCCAGATCGCGGGGCTCACCTGGCTGCCCTCGCTCTTCGTGCCCGACTCGATGACCGTCGCGTCGATGCGGTTCTCGATGCTGGTCGTCTCGGCCGCCAGCGCGGTGCTGATCTACGTGCTCGCGCGCCGGCTGTGGCTGCCGCGCTGGGCGGCCGGGCTGGCGATGGGCCTCTTCGGGCTCTCCCCGCTCTCGGTCGTGCTCCAGCGGGAGATCTTCCTCGACAACCTCGCGGTGATGTGGATCCTGCTCGCCTTCTGCCTCGCCGCGTCCCCCAGCCGCCACCTGTGGCACCACTTCGGGTCCGGGCTGGCGGCCGCCACCGCCGTCCTGACCAAGGAGACGATGCTGGTGGTGCTCCCGGCGCTGCTGGTGACGATGTGGCGCCACAGCCACCGCGACACCCGCAAGTTCGCCGTCACCGGAGCCATCACCGCCTGCACGCTCATAGGGCTGGCCTATCCGCTGTTCGCGCTGCTCAACGGTGAGCTGCTGCCCGGCTCCGGGCACGTCTCGCTCATCGACGGGATCACCTACCAGATGGGCCGCGAGGGATCCGGCTTCATCCTCGACCCCGGTTCCGGCTCGAACGGAGTCTTCCGGTCCTGGCTGTACTACGACACCGTCCTGCCCCTCGGCGGTCTGGCCGGCGCCGTCCTGCTGCTGGTGACCCTGCGCTGGTCGGTCACCGCCCGCGCGCTCGCCGGTCCCGCCCTCGCCGCGGTCATCCTGGCCCTCGTCGCGATGCGGCCCTCCGGCTACCTCCCGGCGATGTACGTGATCCAGGCGCTGCCGTTCCTCGCCCTGGTGCTGGCCGGGGGCGCGGCCAGCGTCACGCACGCCGTGCTGCGCCGCCGCCGCTCGCCGGGGGAGCGCAGGCAGTTGGTGTACGCGCGCTGGGCGCTGGTCGGCGTACTGGCCGCGGCGGCCTCGGTGTACGTGCTGCCGCGCTGGTACGACGGCAACCGTACGGCGCTCACGGTCGACGCGAACGCCCCGTACCGGCAGGCCGCGGCCTGGCTCGGCAGCGAGGTCGACGACCCGGCGCGCACCCGGGTGCTGCTGGACGACGCACTGTGGCTGGACGCGGTGCACCACGGGTTCGAGCCCGGACTCGGCGCCATCTGGTTCTACAAGGCGGACCTCGACCCGGCCGTCACCAAGACCCTGCCGCGGGGCTGGCAGGACATCGACTACGTCGTCTCCTCGCCCACGGTGCGCCGTGACGCGGTGGACCTGCCGAACGTGAAGGCCGCGCTGGAGCATTCGACGGCGGTCGCCGTCTTCGGCGAGGGCGAGGACCGCATCGAGATCCGCCGGACCGACCGGACCGACCCCGCGGTGCGGACCGCCCCCGCAGACCGGACCGACCCCGCCGACCGTCAGAGTGGGAGCTGAGTCACCATGAGCGAGGACCTGTGGTCCCTCCATGCCCCGATCGATCCGGACCTCACTGTTCCGCAGGCGGTGACCGGCAGCGTCACCCTGATCATCCCGACCTTCAACGAGGCGGGGAACGTAGCGGAGTTGCTGCGCCGGCTCGGTGACGCACTGCCCGACCCCGAGCACCTGCCGTGCGAGGTGCTGTTCGTGGACGACTCCACGGACGACACCCCGGCCGTCATCGAGAAGGCGGCCGCCGACCACCCCTTCCCGGTGTCCGTCCTGCACCGGGAGGTGGCCGAGGGCGGCCTCGGCGGGGCCGTCGTCGCGGGGGTCAAGCGGGCGGACACCGACTGGATCGTCGTCATGGACGCCGACCTCCAGCACCCGCCCCACCTGGTGCCCGAACTCGTCGGCGAGGGGATACGCACCGGCGCCGACCTCGTCGTCGCCTCCCGCTACATCAGCGGCGGCAGCCGGGCCGGGCTCGCCGGCAGCTACCGCATCGCCGTCTCGCGCGGCGCGACCTGGCTCACCAAGGGGCTCTTCCCGCGCGCTCTGCGCGGGATCAGCGACCCGATGAGCGGCTTCTTCGCGATGCGCCGCTCGGTGGTCACCGCCGAGACCCTCAAACCGCTCGGTTACAAGATCCTGCTGGAGCTGGCGGTGCGCTGCCGGCCCGCGAAGGTCGCCGAGGTGCCCTTCGTCTTCCAGGACCGCTACTCAGGCGAGTCGAAGTCCACCGCCCGCGAGGGCATGCGCTTCCTGGCGCACCTGGCCTCGCTGCGTTCCGCGACCCCGCTGGCCCGGCTGATCGGCTTCGGCCTGATCGGGCTCTCCGGCTTCGTCCCGAACCTGGCCGCGCTCTGGCTGCTCACGCACGCCGGGATGCACTACCTGCCGGCCGAGATCGTCGCCAACCAGGCCGGGGTCCTGTGGAACTTCCTCCTCATCGAGACCCTGCTCTTCCGCGACCGCCGCCGCCACCGCCACTGGGCGGACCGGATCGGCCGCTTCGCGCTGCTCGCCAATGCCGATCTGCTGCTGCGGATCCCGCTCATCGCGGTGTTCGTCGCCAAGTTCGGCATGGACGTGCTGCCCGCCACCGCCCTCGCGCTGGTCACCACCTTCGTCCTGCGGTTCGCCGCCACCGAGGCCCTCGTCTACCTGCCGCGCACCTCGCGCAAGGCAGGGCGTCACACCAGGAGTTGAGCCGCACAGAAGGGAACCTTTCCATGCGTCTGAAGATCCGGCGGAGGTCGGGGCGGCGTGCCGCCCTGCTGGCCGTCGGGGCGCTGACCGCGGGCCTGCTGCTCACCGCACCCCAGCAGGCCACGGCCGGACCGCCCAATCTGCTCTCCAATCCCGGTTTCGAAACCGCCGGCGCGCCCGGCGCCGACATGCCGTCCTGCTGGTCCAAATCGGGCTGGGGAGACAACGACTTCACCTTCGCGACCGTCCCCGACGCGCACAGCGGCACCAAGGCGATGAAGGTCTCCCTCACCCGCCGGGTGGAAGGCGACCGCAAGGCGCTGGTCACCGAGAACAGCACCTGCGCTCCGGCCGTGACGCCGGGCAAGCAGTACGACCTGTCCGCCTGGTACAAGTCGAACACCCCGGACGTGTCGGTGACGGTGTTCCGGCGGGAGGCCGCGACGGGGGCCTGGCAGTACTGGACCGATCTGCAGAATCCCCCGGTCAGTGCCGGATGGGCGCGCACGGAGGTCCGTACGCCCGTCGTCCCGCCGGGCACCGACAAGATCGCGTGGGGGCTGTCGGTGTACGGGGTGGGCACGCTCACCACCGACGACTACACGCTGGAGCAGGTGGGCGCGGTGCCGCCGCAGCCCACCTGTTCGGGTACGGCGGAGGAGTGCGCCAAGGGCAAGTGGCAGGTGATCCCGGCCAAGAACCCGGTGCGTTCGATGCACGCGGTCGTGCTGAAGAACGGGAAGGTGCTGCTGATCGCGGGCTCGGGCAACGACATCGCCCAGTTCAACGCGGGCACCTTCACCTCGGCCGTCTACGACCCGGCGAACGGGTCGTTCAAGACCATCCCGACCCCGGTGGACATGTTCTGCTCGGGCCATGTGCAGCTGGCCGACGGCCGGGTGCTGGTGATGAGCGGCAACAAGGGCTATCCGTCCGGAGACGGCAAGATCGGCTACCAGGGGCTGAAGGACAGTTACGTCTTCGACCCGGCGACCGAGGCGTACACGAAGACGAACGACATGAACGGCGGGCACTGGTACCCGTCGGCGACGATCCTCGGCAACGGTGACGTGATCTCCTTCGGCGGTCTGAAGGAGGACTCGACGGGCAACGTGACCGCGGAGAAGTTCTCGGCGGCGCAGAACAAGTGGCTCCCGATGAACGAGGTCAACCAGACCTGGTCGTACTGGGGCCTGTACCCGTCGATGATCCTCATGCAGGACGGGAGGCTCTTCTACTCGGGCAGCCACACCTTCGGCAACGGCACCCCCGGTACCGGCGCGTCCATCTACAACTACGACGCGAACACCGTCACCGACGTGCCGGGCCTGCGGAACAAGGACCAGCGCGACGAGTCGGCGAGCGTGCTGCTGCCTCCGGCGCAGGACCAGCGGGTGCTGACCATCGGCGGCGGCAACAACGAGACCAACCCGGCCGCGAACCGGATCACCGACATCATCGACCTGAAGAAGCCGAGCCCCGCCTACACGGCAGGCCCGGACCTTCCGCAGGGGCTGGTGGACACGGGTACGGGCAAGCGGCCGCAGACCGGGGCCGAGGGCAAGATGTACGTGTCCGCCGTGCTGCTGCCGGACGGCAAGGTCCTGGAGACCGGCGGCGGGCTGCACGACCGGGCCGACCCGGTGTTCGAGGCCTCGTTCTTCGACCCGGCCACCAACACCTACCAGGCGGGCCTGGCCACCGACCCGATCCCGCGGACCTACCACTCGGCGTCGTTCCTGATGCCCGACGGGCGGGTCATGTCGGTCGGCGACAACCCGGGCAACGGGACCTACAACCACAACGTGTCGATCTACACCCCGCCCTACCTGTTCAAGGGCGCGCGCCCGCAGATCACCTCGGTGATCGACACGCAGTGGGTGTACGGGGACACGCAGCGGATCACCGTCAACCGGCCCGTCGCCAAGGCGGAGCTGATCCGTCCGGCGGCGGTCACGCACTCCTCGGACCCGAACCAGCGGTTCGTGGACCTGCCGATGACGGTGGACGGGAACAACATCGACCTGAACGTGACCAGCAACCCGAACCTGGCGCCGCCCGGCTGGTACATGCTCTTCGCGGTCGACGCGAACGGCGTCCCGTCGATCGCGACCTGGGTGCACCTGGGCGGGCCGTCGGCGCTGGCGGCGACGGCGGAGCCGCCGTCCGCGCACGAGCACGACTTCGCGAACGATCTGGCGGCCCCGAAGCCGACTGTGCCCGATAAAGAGGGGGCGAAGCGGGACTCCGTACCCGTGGCCCCGACCGTGGCCGGCTGCGACCGGCACTACGGGACGGTCAGCGTGTGCGTGCCGACCCGCTTCCCGGCGGAGGTGAAGGAGACGCCGAAGGCCCGCTGCGACTGGCTGGCCGCCCACCAGTACCCGAAGCGCATGAAGGTCAACGGCAGCGACCCGCTGCGCCTGGACCAGGACGGCGACGGCCACGCCTGCTGATCCTCGAGCGAAAGGACCCCGCCACGCTCCGGCGTGGCGGGGTCCTTTCGCACCGTGGTCCGGTGCGCGCGGCGGCTAGTGCGAGTACGCGGCCAGCGAGATGCCGACGTAGTGGGCCACGAAGGCCGCGAGGGTCAGGGAGTGGAAGACCTCGTGGAAGCCGAAGAAGCGGGGGGAGGGGTTGGGGCGCTTCATCCCGTAGATGACCCCTCCCGCGCTGTAGAGCAGGCCGCCGACGATCACCAGGACCAGCACGGCGATGCCGCCGGTGCGCATGAAGTCGGGGAGGAAGAAGACGGCCGCCCAGCCCATCGCTATGTAGCAGGGGGTGTACAGCCAGCGCGGTGCGCCGACCCAGAACACGCGGAAGGCGATGCCGGCCGCGGCCGCGAGCCACACCGCCCACAGCAGGGTCCGGCCGGTGGAGGGCGGGAGCAGCAGGACGGTCAGCGGGGTGTAGGTCCCCGCGATGATCAGAAAGATGTTGGCGTGGTCGAGCCGCCGCAGGATGGCCTCTCCCCGGGGGCCCCAGGTGCCGCGGTGGTAGACCGCGCTGACGCCGAAGAGCAGGCAGGCCGTGAGGATGTAGATCCCGCAGGCGACGCGTGCCCGGGTCGAGTCGGTGAAGGCCATCAGCACGAGGCCCGCGACCACCACCGCGGGGAACATCCCGAGGTGCAGCCAGCCGCGCATCAGCGGCTTGGCCTCCGGAGCGGCCGGGACGGCCGGGGCGGCGGCGTCAGAAGTCATGGCCCACATGGTACCTACGGGTCCGTAGGTTTCCGTTAGTCCTCTTTACGGAAGATTGACGGACGTGGCGATGCTCACGTGAGAGGCCCCCTGGACATATGCGCACATGCACCGGATGATCAGATGAGTGCGGTCGACACCGGATGAGCGGAGCGCGAAGCGTCCGGGTCGCAGCCCCCACGGGGCCTACACCAAACAAACCCCTCAACAAGGAGCAATCGTGGCGCGCGACAACGCGGCTCCCACCATCCCGACGACCCACCAGGAGCTGATCTCCTGGGTGGACGAGATCGCAGCCCTCACCCAGCCGGACCGCGTCGTCTGGTGCGACGGCTCCGAGGGCGAGTACGAGCGCCTGTGCGAGGAGCTCGTCGCCAAGGGAACGTTCAAGAAGCTCGACGAGACGAAGCGCCCGAACTCGTACTACGCCGCCTCCGACCCCTCCGACGTCGCGCGCGTCGAGGACCGGACCTTCATCTGCTCCGAGAAGGAGGAGGACGCGGGCCCGACCAACCACTGGAAGGCCCCTTCCGAGATGAAGGAGCTGTTCGCGGGCGAGCAGGGCATCTTCCGCGGTTCCATGAAGGGCCGGACGATGTACGTCGTCCCCTTCTGCATGGGCCCCCTCGGCTCCGAGCTCTCCGCGATCGGCGTCGAGATCACCGACTCCGCCTACGTCGCCGTCGCGATGCGCACCATGACCCGCATGGGCAAGCCCGTCCTGGACGAGCTCGGCTCCGACGGCTTCTTCGTCAAGGCCGTCCACACCCTCGGCGCTCCGCTCGCCGAGGGCGAGGCCGACGTGCCGTGGCCGTGCAACACCACCAAGTACATCTCGCACTTCCCCGAGAGCCGCGAGATCTGGTCCTACGGATCCGGCTACGGCGGCAACGCCCTGCTCGGCAAGAAGTGCTACGCCCTGCGCATCGCGTCCGTCATGGCCCGCGACGAGGGCTGGCTCGCCGAGCACATGCTGATCCTCAAGCTCACCCCGCCGCAGGGTGAGGCGAAGTACCTCGCCGCCGCCTTCCCGAGCGCCTGCGGCAAGACCAACCTCGCCATGCTGGAGCCCACGATCCCCGGCTGGACCGTCGAGACGGTCGGCGACGACATCGCCTGGATGCGCTTCGGTGAGGACGGTCGCCTGTACGCGATCAACCCCGAGGCCGGCTTCTTCGGCGTCGCGCCCGGCACCGGCGAGCACACCAACGCCAACGCCATGAAGACGATGTACGCGAACACCGTCTTCACCAACGTCGCGCTCACCCCGGACGGCTCCGACGTCTGGTGGGAGGGCATGACCGAAGAGGCGCCCGCCCACCTCATCGACTGGAAGGGCAACGCCTGGACCCCGGAGTCCGAGACCCCGGCGGCCCACCCGAACGCCCGCTTCGCCGTCCCGGCCTCCCAGTGCCCGACGATCGCCCCCGAGTGGGAGGACCCCAAGGGCGTCCCGATCTCCGCGATCCTCTTCGGCGGCCGCCGCGCCTCCGCCGTGCCGCTGGTCACCGAGTCCTTCGACTGGAACCACGGCGTCTTCATCGGCTCGAACATCGCCTCCGAGAAGACCGCCGCCGCCGAGGGCAAGGTCGGCGAGCTGCGCCGCGACCCCTTCGCCATGCTGCCGTTCTGCGGCTACAACATGGGCGACTACATGGCCCACTGGGTCAAGGTCGCGGCCGACAAGGACCAGTCCAAGCTCCCGAAGATCTACTACGTGAACTGGTTCCGCAAGAACGACGCGGGCAAGTTCGTGTGGCCCGGCTTCGGTGAGAACAGCCGCGTCCTGAAGTGGATCGTCGAGCGCCTCGAGGGCACCGCCGAGGGCGTCGAGACCCCCATCGGCATCCTGCCGACCGTGGGCTCCCTCGACACCGACGGCCTGGACCTCCCCGCCGAGGACCTGGCGTTCCTCCTCACCGTCGACAAGGAGGTCTGGCGCGAGGAGGCCTCCCTGGTCCCCGAGCACCTGAACACCTACGGCGACCACACGCCCAAGGAGCTGTGGGACGAGTACCACGCACTCGTCAAGCGCCTGGGCTGACCGCCCGCCCCGATGACCGGGGCCAATGAACGTGGGAGCCCCCGACCAAGCGGCGTCCCACCGCTGTGGGAGCCCCCGACCAAGCGGTTCCCACCGCAGCACGTGACCTGTCAGGAGCGTCCGCGCTCCTCCAGATAGGTCGTGTGCGTCTGCTGACGGCGGGCCTCTGCTTCGCGGAGGCTCGCCGTCACGCGTTCCGCCTCGTCGTACAGGACCGTCAACTGCCGCTCCAGGTGCCGCTCCGGCGACTCGCCGCCCGGCGTCAGCCGGGTCCACCAGCGCGTCCGGTTGTAGGTGTCCACGCACTCCGGCACGTCCAGCCGGATCGCCCGGGACAGCGAGTGCACCGCCTCCGGGTCGGCGGCCAGGGCATCGGCCACCCATCCCGGATCGAGCAGGGCCGCGTACAGCTCCATCAGCTCGGCCAGCTTGCCGCCGGCCGCCGGCGGCAGGTCCACCTCGGCCAGGTACTCGCGCAGCCGCCCGAAGTCCTCCCGTACGACGCCCAGCTGCTCGGCGACGTCCGGATAGTGCGGCGGAGGCACCCGCTCCGGCGGGGCGATCAGCGCGCCCGCACCGTACAGCCCGGCGACCACCACCGGCCAGTACGAGCCGCCCACCCCGGCGAAGCCCAGGCCCAGCCCGGCCACCCCGCACGCGGAGCCGGCCAGGTTCTTCTTCGACTCCAGGTAGTTGAGAAAACCTGTGGTGAGAAAGCCCGTACCGAGCGACTTGGCGGCTCTATTGGTAGCCACGGATCTCCTCGAAGGCTCCGTTCAGCGAACCGTTCCCGCCGGTGGCGTCGAAGAGCCGCCCGCCGGTCAGTTCGGTGATGTGGGTGAGCTCCTTGCGGTCCGAATCGCCGAACAGCACCGCGAACACCGGCGTGTGCTTCTGCCCCTCGGGCAGCGCGGCGTAGAAGGAGTCGAAGTGCTGGGCGCCGACGCCCTCCGTGTTCTCGCCGTCCGTCATGAGCACGATCGAGGTGAAAGCGTCCGCGCCGCCCTTGCCGAGCTGCTCGTACGCCGCCTCCAGGCTGCTGTAGATCGCCGTGCCCCCCTCCGGCGCCAGGGACTTCACGTCGCCCCGGATCCCGTCCAGGGCCGGTCCCGGATTACCGGGCTCGACGACGTGCGTCCGTACCTTCTTCACCTTGGACCCGAACGGCAGGAGTGTCACCTCCTCGCGGTCCCGGAACCGCTGCCCGACCCCCGAACTCCCGCTGCCCGTCAGCTCCGTGAGCGCCGCCTTCAGCCGCCCGATGCGGTCCTCCTCGGACATCGAACCCGAGGTGTCCAGCACGTACACCGTCCGCGAGGGCCGGCGCAGCTCGTTCTCGTACGAGGCCAGCAGCCCGTCGGCGACCGCCAGCGAACCGGGGAACGGCAGCTCGCGCCGCTTGTCCGTACCCAGCCCGGCGGCCGGCGCCACCCCGGCCGCGACCGGCCGGCGGAAGGTCTTCTCGGTGATCGCCTGCTGCGCCTCGGCGCCGCGCAGGTACTCCGTCAGCGCCCGGCCCGACTCGCGGGCCCCGGCCGGGGCCGAGGTCAGCAGGGTCAGCGGGTAGTGCGCCGTGATCACGCCGTCGCGCGGCCGGATCACCGTCAGCGGGGACTTCGCGTCCCGGTTCACCGACAGCAGCACCGACTCGTAGTTCACCAGCGCGTCCACGTCCGCGCGCTGCGCGTAGGCGGTGGCGAGCCAGCCGGAGGAGCCCGAGGTCAGCTTCTGCCCGGCGAAGAACTCCTTCAGCCGCGGCGCGGCCGCCTTCACGTCCGCGTCGGTCAGCGCCGCCTGCGCGCCCGACAGGCCCGAGGCCACCGAGACCAGGGCGGAGAAACCGGAGTTGGAGCGCACCGGATCGGTCATCCCGTACGTGAGCTTCCCGCCGGTGACGGCCTCGTGCACCGCAGACCAGGTGACCTCCTCGGGCTTCCAGCCGAGCCGGGCCAGCGCCTCCGGCCGTACGCCGAGGGCGACGGGCGAGGACATCACCGGGGTCTCGTTGGCGAGCTTCCCGGCGGCCTCGGGCCGCAGCCGCAGATAGTCGTTGGAGGACAGCCAGATCGCGTCGTACTTGCCGTCGGCCTGCCCGGACGCGACCTGCTCGGCGGCGTCGAGCGTGCCGGACCAGGTCAGGTTCACGGTGACCCCGGTGGCCTTCCTGGCCTGATCCAGCACCGGCTGCATGTCGGCCAGCTCGCTGGAGGCCAGCACCCGCAGGGTGCCCTCCTTGTACGCGGGCGGCTTCGGGCTGTCGGCCTGTTCGGAGGTGCAGCCCGTCGCCGCCGCGAGCACGGCGAGGGCGAATCCCGCCGCCCAGCCTCGCCGGCGGCCACCGCGCAGCGGCCCGCTCACAGCGCACCGCCCTCGAGCGCACTGACGGTCCGCGTCCGCGCGAGGTACGCCGAGGCCGTCTGGAGCTCCCCGGTCAGGGACTCCACGGTCGCCGCCATGTTCTCGGTGGCCTGCACCTTGAAGGTGTCGATCGCGTCGAGCGTCTGGTAGATCTGCGCGAAGGCCGTCCGCAGGGTCTCCGCCCCCACCGCCGGATCGGCCGCGATCCGCTGGATCTCGCCGCTCTGCGTGGACAGCATCTCCGCGTTGCCCCGGATCAGGTCCTCCGTCGTGTTGCGCAGGGTGTTGACCTGCTCGATGACCTTGCGCTGGTTGTCGAGGGCCGAGGCCAGCATCACCGCGATCCGCAGCGCGGAGACGGTGGTGGTCGCGGCCCGGTCGACGCCCTTGATCAGCTCGTCGTTGTTGCGCCGGACCACGTCCATCGCCAGGTATCCCTGGGCGCAGACGGCCAGTTGGGTCAGCAGGTCCTGGTGCTTCTGCCGGACCGGGAACAGCATGTCCGCGCGCAGTGCGTCGGCTCCCTGCGGATCGGAGTGCTCGGCCTCGGCGATCCGCTGCTCGACGGCGGAGTCCAGGGCCTCGGTGAGGACCGCGTACTCCTGGAGCTTGCCCATGGTCTCCCAGAGGCGGGCGCGCTCGGTGTGCAGGGCCGCGTTGTCTCGGCGCAGCTCGTCCTGGCCGCTGCGCAGCGAGCCGACGATCTTGTTGAGGGTGGCCTGCGAGGAGGCGTACTTGGCCACGTGGTCGCGGAACTTGTTGCCGCCCGGCAGCTTCGAGAGCAGCTTGCCGAAGCCCTTGGCGGGCGTGTCGCGCGGGTCGAGGTCCTCGACGGTGCGGCGCAGCTCGACGAGGGAGCCGGCCACCCGGGCCTGGGCGTCCCCGCCGCCGTCGGAGCCGAGGGAGCGCACGGCCCGGTCCAGCATCCGGTTGGACTGCTGGGCGGCGGAGCGGATGTCGGCCGAGCCGAGCCCGGCGATCTCGCCGAGGCGCTGCGCGAACTCGGGGGAGCGGGTGTCGATCCCGGCGAGCGAGCCGACGTACTCCCCGGCCCGGCGGGCCATTTCGTCGCGGACGCCGTCCTGGAGCGGTACGAGTCCGGCGGCCTGCTCCTTGCGGACGGGGGCGACGGGTTCGGGCGCGGTGAGGACGAGCGGGCCGCGGTCGTCGGAAGGTGTCTCGGGAGGTGTCAGTGTCACGGTGTGTCCCCCTGGCCCTTGGCGCGGGCGGCGAGCGCCATCAGGATCTTTACGGTGGGTGTGCCGACCTGGCGGATGCCGGTCAGCGCGGGGTTGAGGTAGGCGGCGTGCGGGGCGGTCGCGGCGGTGAACTCGGGCACGCCGTCCTGCGGCCGGAACCCGTGGCGCAGGGCCAGCTCGCGCAGCTTCGGGTCGGTCGCGAGGAGGGTGCCGAGTTCCTTGGCCTTGTCACCGAGCGGGACGAAGGTGTGCGCCGTGTTGACGGTGGTGTCCGGGTAGAGGACCACCATGTCGCCGGGATCCTGCTTCTGCAGGAGCAGGGCGGCCACCTGGGACTCGTAGACCAGGATGAGCGGTTCGCCGCTGCCGCTGATGAAGGCCCGGAACGGGTCGTCGGTGCTCGGTTCCAGGGCGCCCTGTACGGAGATCAGCTTGTGCAACAGGGGTGCGGTGCGGGCGATTCCGGCGTCGTCTGAGACCACGTTGCTGCCGTTCGCCACGTTGGAGGTGGCGGCGAGGAAGAGGGCGCCGGAGTTCGAGGTGGACGGGTCGGTGGTCTTGATGAACACCGTGCCGGTCAGCTCGGCGTGGGCGGAGGAGCCGGGCAGCTGCTGCCAGGTGCGGTCCTCGCCGGCGGCCTTGAGGAAGGGGCCCATCAGGAGGGTCCCGGAGTTCTTGCCGGTCATCTTCGCGAGGCCGTTGTCGGCGAGGACCTTGGCGGCGTTGGAGCGGGCGATGACGACGAGCGGGGAGTAGAAGGGCTTGGTCTCCTGAGCGCCCTTGACCCCGGCCGCGGCCTCGACCTCCTTGGCGGGTTCACTGCTGCTGGGGAAGGCGAAGTCGAACTCCTTGAGGGCGAGCTGGTCCATCGCCCAGGAGCCCGAGGTCTCCGTCTTCACGGTGTAGCCCTTGGCGGCAAGGGCCTTGACGACGTCCGGGTCGCGGAAGAATTCGGACTTCTCCGAGCCGATGACGCCACGCACGGTCTTCGTTGCCGGCGTTTCCGGGTCCTGCCCGTTGACGAGGGCGACTGCTACGACGCCGCCGATCAAGAGGAGGCCCAGGACGATTCCTAGGATGCGTCTCACGAGTGCAGAGTGCTCGCGGAAACCCACATTCCGCGACGAGTTGAATGAACGTCAGGTGTCCAGGCGGTCCCACTTCGAAATGCTGTGTGAGCCCGTGGGTGCTGGTGGGAGGGGCTGCTGCCGAGGAGGATCTGGGCATGGGCGTGAGCGCGTTGAAGTGGCAGGGCTGGCTGGTCGGTCTGGTGACGCTGGCCGGGCTGCTGGTGTTCGCCCCGCTGGGGCTGTACGTGTGGGCCAGTGGCGGCGCGGCCGGCGAGGCGGCGCCGCGGGCCGCGGCGGAGGACGTACGGGTGACCGGGTGCCGCATCGATCCGGCCAGCCGGCGGGTGGTGGCCGCGGTGACGGCCGCGGGCAGGCCGCAGGGGCCGGGCGCGTACGTGGTGACCGTGGAGTTCCGCGAATCCGCGGACCCGGTGCCGGGAGGGCGGGCCGCCCAGGCGCTGGTGAAGATCCCGGGCGTGGCCCTGGGGGCGACCGAGTACGGCGAGGCGGTCGGCCCGGTCTGGCCGGTCGCGACGGTCCCGTGGTGCGGGGTCGCGGACGCGGAATTCAGCCCCGAGCCGTAGGACGTGTCCGGCCGCGGTCAGGGGTGCAGCAGGGGTTTATGGCGCCCGGTCCGGAGCCTCCGCGGCCCCGGACCGGGGCCGTCAGAGGGCGCCGGCCAGGTCCTGGGACGTGAGGGCGGCGGCGTGCGCGTCCATGCGCTCGGCGGCGAGGATCGCGACGGTGGTGTCGGCGCGGGACGCGGCGACGAGGAGCGCGCGGGCGGCGAGGTCGTGCGCACGCTGGTGCAGGGCCGTGGTCGTGTCCGTGCCGTCGGCAGGGTCGTACGACGGCGACGGCGACTGCGGGGCACGGGTGGGCTGGGCCCCCCGCAGCCGCGCGACCTGCGCGGCGATCCGGGCGGCGGCCTCGTCGAGCCCGAGCTCGTCGGTGACGGCGAGCAGGGCCGCGAGGTGCCCGGCGAGCTGGATGTCCAGGGCCTCGCTGCGACTGCGGTGCGGATAGTCGGCCGGGGCGGCGCCCATGCGGTGGACGACCGACTTGGTGCGGATCGGCTCGTACATGAGGTGGCCTCCTGCGTGGTCAGGAGACCATCCTACATTGGAATCATTCTAAAGTTGAGCTGAATCCTGTCGAAACTCGAGCGAGGCCCCTGGGGGCGGGGTTATCGGGGGCTACGGCTGGCTGTAGCCGTCCAGGAAGTTCCCGATCCGGGTCACCGCGTCCGCCAGATCCTTGGCGTTCGGCAGCGTCACGATCCGGAAGTGGTCGGGCTCGGGCCAGTTGAAGCCCGTACCGTGCACCACCATGATCTTCTCGGCCCGCAGCAGGTCGAGGACCATCTGCCGGTCGTCCTTGATCTTGTAGACGGAGGGGTCGAGCTTCGGGAAGAGGTACAGCGCCCCCTTGGGCTTCACGCAGCTGATGCCGGGGATCTGCGTCAGCAGGTCGTACGCCGTGTCGCGCTGCTCCAGCAGCCGCCCGCCCGGAAGCACCAGGTCGTTGATCGACTGCCGGCCGCCGAGGGCGGTGGCGACGGCGTGCTGCGAGGGCATGTTGGCGCACAGTCGCATGTTGGCCAGGATCGTCAGGCCCTCGATGTACGACGAGGCGTTCTTCTTGGGGCCGCAGACCGCCATCCAGCCGGCCCGGTAGCCGGCGACGCGGTAGTTCTTGGACAGCCCGTTGAAGGTCAGGGTGAGCAGGTCCGGCGCGATGGTGGCGGTGTTCGTGTGCGTCGTGCCGTCGTACAGGATCCGGTCGTAGATCTCGTCCGAGCAGACGACCAGGTTGTGGCGGCGCGCGATGTCCGTGAGCCCGCGCAGCATCTCGTCGTCGTAGACGGCGCCGGTCGGGTTGTTCGGGTTGATGATCACGATGGCGCGGGTGCGGTCGGTGACCTTGCGCTCGATGTCGGCGAGGTCCGGCATCCAGTCTGCCTGCTCGTCGCAGCGGTAGTGCACGGCCGTACCGCCCGCGAGCGAGACGGAGGCGGTCCACAGCGGGTAGTCCGGCGCGGGGACGAGGACCTCGTCGCCGTCGTCGAGCAGCGCCTGCATGGACATCTGGATCAGCTCGGAGACGCCGTTGCCGAGGTAGATGTCCTCGACGTCCAGGTCGATGCCCTTGGTCTGGTAGTGCTGCATGACCGCGCGGCGCGCGGAGAGCAGCCCCTTCGCGTCCCCGTACCCGTGGGCGTTGCCCAGGTTGCGGAGCATGTCCTCAAGGATCTCCGGCGGGCACTCGAAGCCGAAGGCCGCGGGGTTGCCGGTGTTGAGCTTGAGGATGCGATGACCTGCTGCTTCGAGCCGCATCGCCTCTTCGAGGACGGGGCCGCGGATCTCGTAGCAGACATTGGCGAGTTTCGTTGACTGGATCACCTGCATGACGGGAGCTTACGGGGCCGGGTGCGGCCGTGGCGCGCCATTTGGGCGGGAGGGGTGGCGGGCGATATGTCCTGTTTCGGGTAATGCTTGGGTGCTGGTGCGGTCCACCCTTGGAATGCGGGGCTGGGGTCGCGGTACGGCCTGCGGAATGGGTGGGGAGGCGGGGTGGGCGGGTGCGGGGGAGTTGGGGGTGTTGCGCTCGTCACGCTGGGGGCGGGCTGGGGTGGGGTGGGTGAGTACGCGGGCTGAGTACGCGGGCTCATGCGGCGGGCCGGTGGTGGGGGGAGGCTGGAGATCCGGAACGGCGGCTACCGAGGGGCGTGGGGCAGTGGAGTTCGTAGTCGGTGACATGACGATCACCACGGTCGGCACGGACGGCGATGATCGGGCGATCGAGTTCCTGGTGTCCGGTCCGGCCGGCACGGACCAGGGGTGCTTCGCGATCCACCGCGAACACGGCCAGGGCTGGGAGACGGCCCGCCTCAGCCTGGACCCGCACGCGGGGAGCGTCCCGGTGGCCGCGGTGGAGTGGGCGGTGGAGTTCGCGCGCGAGTACTTGTGAGGGGGAGGTCCGAGGGGCGGGGCGGGGGCTTCGGGGGTCGGGGTCTCGGCGGGGCGGGATCAGGGAGGGTTTGGGGGTTTCCCGTCAGTCCCACTGTCTCCCCGGGTCGGGCCGGTCTGTAAAGGGTGCTCCCTTCGGTCGCGTCGCTTCGCGATGGCCTTCGGCCACCCTTGACAGACCGTCCCGCCCCGGAAAGACAGGACTGTCGGGAAGCCCCCAAAAGAACGGTCCACTGGTTCCATGAATGAGCAGGGGCCATCAGCGACCGGCTCCCTGGCCCCTGGGGCGGCGTCTGAGCCCGGGCCTATCTGGAGGGGATCCGGGGTCGGTGGGCGCGTCAGATCGCTACGCGGTTGCTCATTGTTTGGCGGCTGACGGCCGTCTGGGGTTGGACGTGAGCCGCCCACGCTCGTCGTGGGTCAGGTGCTGGACGGGGTGGTGATCCGGTGGACGGACTCCACCACCGCCGCGCGGTGGCGGGCGAGCTGCTCCGGCGCCCAGTCGGTGCCGACCGCACCGAACCACGCCTGCGAGATGGCGATCACCAGCGTCAGTACATCGGTGGCGTCCATCCCGGCGTCGATGCGGCCTGACTCCTGCGCCTGCCGCACTGCGGCGATCTTGCCCTGGTAGGACGCCGCCTCCGTGTCCGTGGTCCCCGGACGCTCCAGTTGCTTCCACAGCACCAGACGCATCAGGGCCGGCCGCTCGGTGAGGTGGTCGAAGACGGCGCCCGCGTAGCCGGGCAGGTCGTCGGCGTTGAACGGAACGGACTCCGAGCCCGTCTCCAGTGCCCGCTGGAGCACGGCGTCGAAGAGCTGCTCCTTGTTGCCGTAGTAGACGTAGATGAGCCGCTTGTTCGCCTGTGCCGCCTCGGCGATGCGGTCGACTCGCGCACCGGCGATGCCGTACGTCGCGAACTCGGAGAAGGCCGCATCGAGCAGGCGCGCCTTGGTCGCGCTGGAATCCCGTGCCATGCCTCAAGGCTAGCAAGTAACTATCTGGTTATTGACATCGGCCGCAGGTGCGATGCATGCTCTATCTATCCAGTTAGTTACTTCGAAGGGGACCACGATGGACATCCGCGCACTGGGCAGCCAGGGACTGAAGGTCGGCGCCGAAGGGCTCGGGCTCATGGGCATGAGTGCCCACTACGGAGCCACGGACGAGGTCGAGTCGCTGGCCACGATCGACCGCGCCCTGGAGCTCGGCGTCACCCTCCTCGACACCGCCGAAGGCTACGGGCCCTTCCTCAACGAACAGCTTCTCGGCAAGGCGCTGGCCGGCCGCCGCGAAGCCGCCGTGATCGCCACGAAGACCGGCGTCGAGTTCACCGACGAAGGGGCCTTCCGCGGCCACAACGCGACCCCCGAGTACATCCGCCACTCGGTCGACCGTTCCCTGCGCCACCTGGGCACCGACCACATCGACCTGTACTACCTGCACCGCATCGACCCGAACGTGCCCGTCGAGGAGAGCGTGGGCGCCCTGGCCGAGCTCGTCGCCGCCGGCAAGGTCCGACACATCGGCCTGTGCGAAGCCGCGCCCGCCACCATCGCCCGCGCCCACGCCGTCCACCCGCTGGCCGCCGTACAGACCGAGTACAGCCTCTTCGAGCGCGGCATCGAGCACGACGGTGTCCTCGACACCCTGCGCGAGCTCGGAATCGGGCTCGTCGCCTACTCCCCGCTCGGCCGGGGATTCCTCTCCGGAGCCATCACCAGCCCCGACGACTTCGCCGCCGACGACTTCCGCCGCACCGACCCCCGCTTCCAGGGCGAGAACTTCCACCGCAACCTGGCCGTCGTCGACCAGGTGCGCCGCCTCGCCGCGGAGAAGGGCGTCACGCCCTCGCAGCTCGCTCTGGCGTGGACCCTGCGCCAGGGCGCGGTACCCATCCCGGGCACCAAGCGCCGCCGCTACCTGGAGGAGAACATCGCCGCCACCGCTGTGACGATCAGTGACGCGGACCTGGCCGCCATCGACGCCGTGGCCCCCCACGGCGTTGCCTCGGGCGACCGCTACGCCCCCGAGCTGATGACGTCCCTGAACGGCTGACCCCCCCGTAGCCGCCAATCAACGGGGAGCACGTGGCGATCTGACGCGCCGGCGGCTCCCGAGGGGCTTCTGGTCGCTGTCTCGTGCGGGTTGGGCCGCCCCCGGCCCGGATCCCCTCCCTATGGGCCCGGGCGCAAACCCTGCCGCACGGAACCCCTGGAGCCGGTCCCTGATGGCCCCTGCTCATTCATGGAACCAGTGGACCGTTCTTTTGGGGGCTTCCCGACAGTCCTGTCTTTCCGGGGCGGGACGGTCGGTCAAGGGTGGCCGAAGGCCATCGCGAAGCGACGCGACCGAAGGGAGCACCCTTTACAGACCGGCCCGACCCGGGGAGACAGTGGGACTGACGGGAAACCCCCAAACCTTCTCTGATCCCGCCCCGCTGAGACCCCGACCCCCGAAGCCACCGCCCCCGACCTCCCCCCGATGTCAGTGGTCTCGCATACCTTTTCGAGTATGAAGCCGCTCAAGATCATCGCTGGAGATGCGACGAGTCCGCAGGCCAAGGGGCCCAAGGTGATCGCTCATGTCTGCAACGACCTCGGGGGGTGGGGGAAGGGGTTCGTGCTCGCCGTTTCGCGGCGGTGGTCGGAGCCGGAGGCCGAGTACCGGGCCTGGCATCGGGGGCGCAGCGGTAACGACTTCGGGCTCGGGGCCGTGCAGTTGGTGCGGGTGAAGCCCGACGTGTGGGTGGCCAACATGGTCGGTCAGCGGGGGATGCGCACCGGAAGCGGGGGCCCGCCGATCCGCTACGACGCCGTCGCGCGCTGCCTCGCCGCCCTGGCCGATCACGCCGTCGAGCTGGGCGCCACCGTCCACATGCCGCGCATCGGGTGCGGACTCGCCGGCGGCACCTGGTCACGCATCGAACCACTCATCACCGACGCGCTCTGCGCGCGCGACGTGCAGGTCACCGTCTACGACCACGCGTGACGACGGCGCCGCGCACAAGGGGCAGGCGGCGGCGGAGGAGGTCCCCTCGCGCGGCCGCGGCCGGCCGATGGTGACGAGGGCGTCCGCCAGTACCTTCGCGAGGAGGAACGGCCCGTTGTCGCGGCTCCGGCCCTGCTCATGGGTGTGTGCGTTCAACTGTTCCCCCTTCCCGCCCCGTTGGTAGCCGATCGGGGAGGGGTCAGGCCACCGTTTCGGTGATCGGTGACCCGAACGGGTGGCGGCGGTGGTCAGGAACGCGGCCCGCCACGCCGAGGGATTCCGGAGGATCGATTCGCCCTTCCGAGGCCTCCTAGGGTCGTGCCCGCACAAGCCCCGAACGCTTCAGCCCCCGGAAGGGATTCACCCCGTCATGAAGCTCCGCAACACCGCCGCCGCTGCCGTCGCCGCCTTCGCGCTGGTCCTGTCACTCCCCGCGTCGGCTCTCGCCGCCACCGGCGACTTCCACTACAAGTACCGCGACCAGAACGGTGTGGAGCAGGCCGGCACCCTGCACGACCCGGAGAGCGACAGGTGCATCAACCTCGAAGAGGTCGGTTCCGACGACGCCGATCCCGGCTACGCCCCGCACAACCGGACCGACTCCTGGGTGACCGTCTACCTCGGCGCCGACTGCGACGGTCCCGACTGGCGGCTGCGGCCCGACGGCCGGCCGGCGACCGAATGGCTGCTCGTGCGCTCGGTCCGCTTCGACGTCAACGACTAGCGACCCCGGCGACTCCAGCGGTCCCAACGGGCACACCAGTCCGCCCAACCGTTTCTGCCACCGTCACGTCTCGATGATCACCAGCGGGATCTCGCGGGGCGCCGCGGAGGCCTGGTCGTCCTCGTAGGCCGGCCACAAGCCCGTCATCATGTCCCAGTACGTCTCCCGCTCCTCCGGCGTCGCCGTGCGCGCCACGGCCCGGGAGACGGTGGCGCCGACCTGGACGCGGACCTCCGGGTGGGCGGCGAGGTTCCGGTACCAGGCAGGGTGCTCCGGGGCGCCGTACCCGGCGGCCACGACGACGAGGCGGTCCGCGTCCTCGCCGTAGATCAGCGGGGTGCGGACCGTCCGGCCGGTGGCGCGGTCGACGGTGGTGAGCAGCAGGGTGGGCACTCCGTGCCACAGGTGTCCGTCGGCGCCCGCCGTGCTCACGTACGCGCGGACGTGGTCGAGCCGCGGGCCGGGGCGCG
The DNA here is from genome assembly GCF_045208355.1 of Streptomyces sp. NBC_01546. Classification (NCBI taxonomy): domain Bacteria; kingdom Bacillati; phylum Actinomycetota; class Actinomycetes; order Kitasatosporales; family Streptomycetaceae; genus Streptomyces; species Streptomyces sp. NBC_01546. Next base: position 3,299,667 of record NZ_CP109379.1, on the reverse strand, counting down.
GGTCCGTGGGGCGGTCCCAATCGACATCGAGAGCGTGCATTCACCTGTCCTTAGGGTTGTGTCCCCCGGACCGCTAACGAGCATTCACCGGCTCTGGATGCGGCCCCGCCCTGCCCGCCCCCGCGTGCGACACGAGCGCGAGCACGAGCGCGAGTACGAGTACGAAACGACCCCGGCCCGAGGTGCGACCTCAGACCGGGGTTTCAGCAGCATGCGAACGGAGCGAACAGAGCGCTACGGCAGGTAGCGCTCGATGACCTGCGGGCCTTCCTTCTCGATCAGCTGGCGCGCCTTCTCGACCCGCTCCGGAGTCGGGTCGTGGCCTGTCGCCATCACGAGGTCCTCGGGGTCGTACGGTCGCTCCCCGCCCGTGAAGAGCCGGTCCGACCGCGTGGGCTGCTGGTCCGATTCACTGTCCATCGCGTACCTCCTCCGGTGCACACCGGGTGTCCCCCGGTGTTCCCTGGCCCCATCCTCCGGCGGCAGCTCCATGAACGCACCTTGACCCGAACGGACGAGGTCAGACGGTGATCGTCACCAGGGCGCCGAGGGCCACGAGCAGGCCGCAGATTCCCAGGTTCACGGCCTTGTGCTCCCAGAACACCGCGACGAACTCGCGGATCGTGGCGCTCGGCCAGAAGTACCTCGCGGTCGGCGAGCCGAGCACCTGCCCGTTCACCCCGGCCTTGCGCGCCATCATTGCGGCCCGGAAGGCGTGGAAATTGTTGGTGACCACCACGCACCGGTAGCCGGGGTCGTCCGCCAGCATCAGTTCGCGGGAGAACCGCATGTTCTCCTCCGTCGTCCGGGACCGGTCTTCCAGCCGGACGTGCTCCGCCGGAACGCCGCCCTCCGCGATCAGCCAGTCCGCCATCGCCCGGGCCTCGGAGACCCGCTCGTCCGAGCCCTTGCCGCCCGAGACGAGGAGCACCGGCGGGCGGCCGCCCCGGGCCAGCTGGGTCTCGTAGATCTCCTGCCCCTTGCGCAGCCGCGAGGCCAGCAGCGGCGGCACCCGGTCGCCGCCGACCAGGCCCGAGCCCAGCATCACCACGTGGTCGACGTCGCCGCGCACCTTGATCCGCCCGTACAGGAAGGCGTAGCCGAGGAAGCACAGGAAGATGAAGGAGACGTAGGCGACGACCAGGGTGAGGGTCGCCGCGATGCCGTGCGCGACCGTGGAGCCGTACCGGCCCACGAGGAGCAGCAGCGCGATCATCCCGAAGATCCCGAGGCCCGCGACCATCGACAGCAGGTTGGGCGGGCGGCTGCCTTCCTTGCGGACCATCGTCAGGCCGTTGGCGACGAGGAAGACGCCGAGCGCCAGGGTGCCGAGCGTGGGGACGGCGAAGACGAGCAGGACCACGGGCATGGCCAGCCAGTGCGGCAGCGCGGGCACCTGGAGGAGCAGGGCGAACGAGAAGGTGATGAAGGTCAGACCGAACAGCACCGCGTTGCGGAAGCCGCGGCGGTCCTGTCGGGCACTTATGCCGAAGGCGAGGAAGAACAGGGCGGCGAGGGCGAAGGCGACCATCGGTTCATCGTAAATGTCCCTGTCACGACGCCGGGGGAGTGCGGGGAGCGCCGGCAGCGTGGGGAGTGCGGCGGACGGAGCGGCCCGCCAGCACGTCCGTGCGCCGTCCGTCGCGCATCACGAAGCGCCCGTCGATCAGGACGTGCGGAATGCCGGTGGGCAGCGTGCGCGGGTTCTCGTACGTGGACCCGGCGGCGACCGTGTCCGGGTCGAAGAGGACCAGGTCGGCCCGGTGGCCGGCGCGGACCAGACCCCGGTCGGGCAGGCGCAGGCGGGCCGCCGGGCGGCCGGACAGGTGCGCGACGCACTCCTCGAGGGAGAGCACGCCGAGCTCGCGGACGTAGTGGCCGAGGTAGTGCGGGAAGGTGCCGTAGGCGCGCGGGTGCGGCTTCGCGCCCTGCAGGATGCCGTCGGAGCCGCCGGTGTGGACGCGGTGGAGCATGATCGCCCGGACGTTCTCCTCGTGGCCGACGTGCTGGAGGACCGTCGGCGCGAGCCGGTCCCCGAGCAGCAGCCGCCGGGCGGTGTCCCAGCCGTCCAGGCGCGTGCCGACGTACCCCGCGAAGGCGGGATCGGCGGTGCCGGAGATCTCGATCGTCGACCAGTCGACGGGGACCCCGTGGCAGCCGTCGGCGCCCGTCACCTCCAGCGCGTGGCGGATCCGCGCGGCCTCGGCGTCGTCGCGCAGGCGGGCCAGGACCGCCTCCGGGCCGCCCTCGTTCGCCCAACTGGGCAGCAGGGCCACGAGGGTCGTGCAGCCGGGGGTGTACGGGTAGCTGTCGAGGGTGATGTCGCAGCCGTCGGCCAGGGCCGCGTCGAGCAGGGCGAGCAGCTCGGGGGCGCGGCCCCGGTTCTCGCCGAAGTTCATGGTGGCGTGCGCGAGGTGCAGGGCGCAGCCGGCCTCGCGGGTGAGGTCGACCATCTCGGCGTAGGCGGCCAGGGCGCCGTGGCCGTACGAGCGGTGGTGGGGGCAGTAGTAGCCGCCGTACCGGGCCACCACGCGGCACAGCTTGGTCAGTTCGGCGCCGGAGGCGTACATGCCGGGGGTGTAGGTCAGGCCGGAGGACATGCCGACGGCGCCCTGGGCCAGGCCGTCGGCGACCAGCTGCCGCATCCGGTCCAGCTCGGCCGCGCTCGCCGGGCGGTCGTCCCAGCCGAGGGTGTACGCGCGGACCGTGCCCTGGGGGACGAGGTACGCGGCGTTCACGGCGACGCCTCGGTCCAGGCGGTCGAGGTAGCCGCCGACCGTGCGCCAGTCGAAGCCGTCGGGACCGTCGAAGTCGATGTCGTCGCCGGAGCCGTTCCAGCCCGCGATGGCGGTCCGTACCTCGCCCAGGGTGCGGTCGTCGGCCGGCGCGTACGACAGGCCGTCCTGGCCGAGGACTTCGAGGGTCACGCCCTGGGCGGCCTTCGCGCTGTGGTCCGGGTCGCGGAGCAGCGCGAGGTCGCTGTGGGCGTGCATGTCGACGAAGCCGGGGGCGAGGGCCAGCCCGTGCGCGTCGAGGGTCCTGCGGCCCCCGCCGGGTATGCGGCCGATCTCGGCGATCCGGCCCTCGTGCACGCCGACGTCAGCGGTGTACGAGGGCCCGCCCGTGCCGTCGACGACGCGGGCCCCGCGGATGACCAGGTCCACGGCCGGGACCTAGAAGAACGTGCGGACGTAGTCGCTGACCGTGCCGTCGGACTCCACCACCGGGATCAGCGGCCACTTCTCGAAGATGGTGCAGGGGTGGGACATGCCGAGGGCCACCCAGTCGCCGACCTGGACGTCGTCGGCGGAGTCGGTCTCCAGCCAGGCGTGCTGGTCGGAGAGTTTGACCACGCGGACTCCGGTGGCGGGTCGCTCGTCGCCGGTGAGGGCGTCGCGGACCAGCTCGGCGGTGGGCAGGCCGAGGTCGTAGGCGATGTCGCGCTTGCCGGCGTTGACGAAGGCCTGGGTGGGGGAGGGGCGCGAGACGACCTGGGTCCAGAGCCGGAACGCGGGGCGCAGGCCGCCCTCTTCGGGGTGGCGGTTGAAGGGGGTGAGGCGGGTGTACCAGCCGTGGTCGTGGGAGACGTACGCGCCGGAGCGGAGCAGTTTGAGGGTGGGGCGGGAGAGTTCGGGGAGTTCGGCGAAGACGTCGGCGACGGCGTCGAACCAGGCGGATCCGCCGGCGCTGACGATGATCTCCTCGAGGTCCGGGTACGCGGCGAACCGGCCGGCCTTGTCGAACTCGACGGCGAGGCCGGTGAGGCGGCGCAGGTACGCGTGGACGCGGTCCGGATCGGCGTCGGGGACCTCGGCCTCGTAGCCGGCGATGCCGACGAGGCGGAGGGTGGCGGCGTCGGCGACGGCGTCGGCGACGGCGCGGCAGTCGTCGTCGGTGCGGGCGCCGGTACGGGCGCCCTCGCCGGCGCCGAGCTCGACGACGACGTCGATGACGGCGGGCGCGTCGCGCAGGGCGCGGTCCATGAGATGGACGCCGCGCACGGAGTCGACGTAGCAGACGAAGCGGAAGCCGGGGTCGGCGGCGAGCTCGGAGGCCACCCAGCGCAGGGCGGCGGGATCGACGAGCTCGTTGGCGAGGAAGATGCGCTGGATGCCGAAGGCGCGGTAGACGCGGGCCTGGTGGGGGACGGCGGCGGTGATGCCCCACGCGCCGTGGTCCAGCTGGCGGCGGAAGAGCTGCGGGGCCATGCAGGTCTTGCCGTGCGGGGCGAAGGCGAGGGCGTGGCGGGCGGCGTACGTGCCGAGGGCGGTGAGGTTGTGCTCGAGCGCGTCCGCGTCGAGGGTCAGGACGGGGGTGGTGAACCCGCCGGTGTGGAGGTCCCGGCGCTGCGCGGTGAGCTCGCCTACGGTGAGGCCGGCCGCGTGGGCGTCCGGGGGGAGGCCCTTGAACCGGTGGTCGACCGGTTCGTCGGCGAGGTCCTTGACGGGGTCGCTGGCCATGCGGTGCCCTCCCGGGGAGTTGCGCTGTATGCAACGGTCGTTGCGTATGTCGCTGCCTGCTGTCTAACATCCCGGGTGACGGTGGGTCAACGCCGACCCGAGGGCCCGGGCGCGGCGCCGCTGCTGGGGCTCCGCCCCAAACCCCACGCCTCAAACGCCGGCGGGGCTGGGTTTCGCGCGGTGGACGGCACCAGCCAAATCCAGCCCCGCCGGCGTTTGAGGCGCGGGTCCGGGCGGAGCCGGTGATTGCCGTGACCCGTACGAGAGGACGAGGATGAGCCAGTCCGTGGAGCGGGCGCTCGGGATCCTGCCGCTGCTGGCCAAAGGGCCCGCCGGCCTCGGCGAGGTCGCCGACGAGCTCGGGGTGCACAAGAGCACCGCCTTGCGGCTGCTGCGCACGCTGCACGAGCGGGGGTTCGTGTACCGGCAGGCCGACGGCCGCTACCGGCTCGGCGCGCAGCTGTTCGCGCTGGCCGCCGAGGCCGTCGAGAACCTCGACGTACGGGAGATCGCGCACCCCCACCTGGTCGCGCTGAACAAGGCCACCGGGCACACCGTCCACCTCGCCCTCCTCCAGGACGACGAGGTCGTGTACATCGACAAGGTCGACAGCAGGTACCCGGTCCGCATGTACTCCCGTATCGGCAAGCCCGTGCCCCTCACCGTCGCCGCCGTCGCCAAGCTGCTCCTCGCCGACCTTCCCGAGGGCGAGCGCAGGAGCCTCGCCGCGCGGATCGACTATCCGCGCTACACCGCCCGCTCCACCCCCGACGCCGCCGCGTTCCTGCGCGAGCTGGAGCTCGTACGGGAGCAGGGCTGGGCCGCCGATCTCGGCGGGCACGAGGAGTCCATCAACTGCGTCGGGGCCCCCGTGCGCGGGCCCGACGGGCGGGTCGTCGCCGCGCTGTCCGTCTCCGCGCCCAGCGTGGTCGTCACCGCCGAGGGGCTCGTCGAACTGCTGCCGCTGGTGCGGGGTACCGCCGACGCCGTCAGCCGGGACTATTCAGGATCACAGGACCCGCAACAGGACCAACAAGAGGAAGAGGAATCGTGAGCGAGAAGACCGCCATCACCCCCGACACCCACACCACCCCGCCCGCGCGGTTCTCGCACGGCGTGCGCAAGGGGAACATCCTCCAGGTCGCCGGGCAGGTCGCCTTCCTCCCGCACGTCGACGGGCAGCCGCCCACCCCCGCCGGACCGACGCTGCGCGAGCAGACGCTCCAGACGCTGGAGAACGTCCGCTCGGTCCTCGAGGCGGGCGGCGCCGGCTGGGACGACGTGATGATGATCCGCGTCTACCTCACCGACACCGCGCACTTCGCCGAGATGAACGAGCTCTACAACGCCTACTTCGAGGAGCAGGGCCTCAAGGAGGCCCCCGCCGCCCGCACCACCGTGTACGTCGGCCTGCCGGCCGGGCTGCTCATCGAGATCGACGCGCTCGCCGTCCTGGGCTGAGCGGGCTGAGCATGCGGCGGGGCGCCCCCCTGGCGGTGGGGCGCCCCGGTTCGTGCAGGGACCGTGCAGGGATCAGGTGCAGTACTGGGCTTCCTTGCCGATCGAGCGGTACATGCAGTCCGCGTTCTCCAGGAGCTGGAGCACCGCGTCCTTGTTGCGGGCGGTCTCGCGGTCGATCACCTCGTCGGGCGGGTAGAAGCCGCCGCCGCCCGAGCTCGCCGGGTACATCTCGAAGGTGTAGGAGAAGATCTTCTGGTTGCCCCACAGCCAGTCGTCGATCGTGCCGTCCGTGATGTACAGGTCGCTCGACTGCTCCGGGGTGTAGCCGTTGCTCGCCGCCATGCTCGTGCCGATCTTCTTGTAGACGGCGAGGTCGTCGGCGGTCAGGCCCGGGGCGGTGTCGTTGTACGTGTACCCGAAGGGCCACAGGACCAGTTCGCTGTACGTGTGGAAGTCGATCGCGGCCTTGATCTGCTGCTTGCCGCCGATGACCCGGCTGCGGACGAAGTCCGAGACCACCTTCACCTCGGGCGCCGACTCGGCTGCCGAGCCGCGGTAGGTCTCGGAGCTCTTGCTGCTGCTGGAGCCGCCGCAGCAGCCCCACTTGTAGTCCCAGTTCCGGTTCTCGTCCGTGCCGACGTACGAGGATCCGGAGTTGGGCTGACGGTTCTTGCGCCAGGACCGGTAGGAGCCGGTGGCGATGTCGTACTCGCCGCCGTCCGGGTTGAGGTCCGGCACGATCCAGATCTCGCGGCCGTTGACGGCGTTGGTGATCCGGGAGTCGGTGCCGTACTTGGAGCCGAACTCCTTGAGCAGGTACAGGGCCATTTCCACGGTCAGGTGCTCGCGGGCGTGCTGGTGTGCGGTGAAGAGCACCTCGGGCTCGGCCTCGTCGGTGGCCACGTTGTCGCTGATCTTGATGGCGATGAGGTCCCGGCCCTGGTACGACTTCCCGATGACCCGCTTGCTCATGATCCCGGGGTACTGGGCGATGCGCTGGTCGATCTCCGCGTTCGCCTCGGCGTAGTTGTGGTACCGGGAGTCCGCCGACGGGAAGTCCATCGGGCCCGCCGCGATCCCCGGCAGGGTGCGGTCCGGCGGGCCGGGCAGCGCGGTGAGCTGGTAGCCCAGCGCGCGCAGGTTCTTGGCCTGCATGGTGTCGGCGCTGACCACGACCGTGTGGTCGTCCACCTCGTCGATCGACACGCCCGTACGGAGCAGGGCGGTGCGGTCGGTCGCCGTGGCGGGGCCGTGGATCCGGTATTGGACGATGGCCTCGTCCTGGGTGGCGGTGGACGGGGTGGGCGGTGGTGACGCCGTCGCGCTCATGCCGTAAGCGGGTGCGCCCAGCGCGAGCGCCAGAAGGGCCGCCGTGACGGCGGCCCTTCGGCGGTAGTGGAGCCGCATGCGTTCTCCTGGGTGGGGAGTGTGGGGGTAGCCGTGCGGATGCGCACAGCGTGCTCTCGTGGCATGTTCAGGTCAAGGACGCCTCCTGTCGGCCGACCCGAACCGGCCACCCCCACACCTACCGCCTAGGGGAGGCCGTGGACCTTGGGACCCACCGCGTTGGACCAGGCACTACCCGCCTTGGCGTCCCAGTTCGTCGACCAGGTCATCGCACCGCGCAGGCCGGGGTAGGTCTTGGACGGCTTGAAGGACCCGCAGCTCGTGCCCCTGGTCAGGCAGTCCAGGGCGTTGTTGACGACGGTCGGGGAGACGTAGCCGCTGCCCGCCCCGCTCGGCGAGGCCGGCACACCGATGCCCACCTGGGAGGGGTCGAGGCCGCCCTCCAGCTGGATGCAGGCGAGGGCGGTGAGGAAGTCCACCGAGCCCTGGGAGTAGACGTTCCCGTCGCAGCCGTTCATCGAGCCGCTGTTGTAGTACTGCATGTTCACGACGGTGAGGATGTCCTTGATGTTGAGCGCCGTCTTGAAGTAGCCGCCCTGCGTGGACTGCATGTCGATGGTCTGCGGGGCCATGGTGATGACGAGCGAGGAGCCCGCCTTCGCCGAGAGCGCGCGCAGGGCCTGCGTCATGTAGGTCGGGTTGAGGCCGTTCTCCAGGTCGATGTCGATGCCGGAGAAGCCGTACTCCTGCATCAGCGCGTACGCCGAGTTCGCGAGGTTGGTGGCGGAGGTGGAGTCATTGACCGAGATCGTGCCCTTCTCGCCGCCGATGGAGAGGATGACGGACTTGCCGGCCGCCTTCTTCGCGGCGATGTCCGACTTGAACTGGGCGACGGTGTAGCCGCCGAGACCGGCCGAGTCGAGGTTGAAGGTGATGGCGCCGGGTGTGGTCGTGGCGTCGGCGAAGGAGACGGCGATGATGTCGTACTGCGAGGAGACGTCGGAGATCTTCTGGACGGTCGCGCCGTTGTTGAAGTTCTGCCAGTAGCCGGTCAGCGCGTGCTTGGGGACGGCCGGGTTCGGGTTCGGCCCTCCGCCGCCGGTCGTGGTGCCGGTGACGGCCGCGGACTTGGGGCCCTCGCCCGCCGCGTTGTACGCGCTCACCTGGAAGGAGTACGAGGTCGAGGCCGCGAGTCCGGTGATCTGGGCGCTCGCCGAGGACACCGTACGGACGCGGACGCCGTCCTGATACACGTAATAGCCGGTGGCCCCGCTGACCGCGTTCCACGAAAGGGTGAGCCCGCTCGAGCTCTGTCCGGAAACAGCGGTCCCGGACGGGGCGCCGGGGATGGAGGGGCCGGGGTCCGTGCCACCGCCGCCGTCCGGGCCGAAGACGCTGAACTCGTCGACGACGTAGGCCGGCTGGCCGTACCAGCCGTGGGTGTAGACGGTGACCTGGGTGGTGCTGGGGCCGGTGGTGAAGGTGGTGGAGAGCTTCTGCCAGCCCGCGCCCGAGCCGGGGGTCCAGGTGGAGACGTCCTGGGTGCCGGTCCCGGTCGCGCCGAGGTAGACGTAACTGCCCTGGACCTGCGTGCTCAGCGTGTACGTCGAGTTCGGCTTGACCGTGACGGTCTGGCTGCAGCGGGCGTTGTCGGATCCGGCCGGGGTGCCCTTGAGGGCGCCGGACCCGGCGTAGACCGGCGAGGAGACGGAGGCGCCGCTTCCGGCGGAACAGGACCAGTTGACGAGTCCGGACTCGAAGCCGCCGTTTCGGGCGACGTTGACGTCCGCGGCCTGCGCGGTGCCGGTGGCGAGGGCGGTGAGGCCGCCCGCGGTGAGGGTGGCGGCGGCGAGGAAGGCGAGGGAGCGTATGCGGTTCACGTGGGCTCCGGTGGGGGGAGGAAAGGGGATGAGGAGAGCGAGGGGCACGTGGGGGCGCCCCGGAAAGGCCTGGCGGAGCCAAGTTGGTCCAGACCAATCCCCGTGTCAAGAGTCTTTGCAATGTGGCTGGAAATGCTCGATCGTCCGATCCCTGTTGTCCGGGTTTCCCGCCACCTGTGACGCGTGCCGGTGGCACGGGAATTCCCAAGCCCCTGCCCCGCCAGGGGTGACGCGGATATGGTGCTGAGGCAAGGGGGAAGAGCGTCGATCGTTTGCGGTCGCGCAGAGTGTGCGTGTGTGTGACGGCTACGCGAACGGCCGTGGCGCACGGGGTGAACGGGGGGATTCGCGTGCCGACCGCCATTGCCGTCACCAGCGCCGATCTGGTCCTTCCGGCCCCCGACCGGCACACGCCCGGCGCCGCCGTACTGCACCCGCCCGAGCAGCTCGACCTCGCGGGCGCGCTCGCCCAGACCACTGCCCTGCTGGAGCGTCACGGCCATCTCGTGGCCGTCGTACCGCCCTGGCTGCCGCGGGCCACCGTCCAGCGGCTGCACACCGTGCGCGCCATCCTCGAAACCGACCGGATCGCGCTCCTCGGCGTCGATCTGCCGCCCCTGGGCACCGCTCTGCTGGTACGTCAGCTCCGCCAGCTCAGCGTCTGCGACTTCAGCCCCGGAGTACTCGCCTCGGCGGCCCGGCTGCTGTCCCACTACGTCTACGCGGGCGCCCTGCTGGGCTCGGTCGCCAAACTCGACCGGGTCCCGGTCGGCCTCAAGGCGCACGCCCGCTCCTGGTCGCCGAGCGCGCAGTTCGCCGTACTCGCCCACCCGACGCCGCACCTGGCCAGGCTGGGCGCCTCCGGCGGGGCGCACGGGGGCGGGACCGTCCTCCCCGCCGGGCCCGAGTTCGCCACCCACCTCACCTTCGCCCGCGGCCAGCTCGCCTCCGACTGGGTCGCGGCCGAACTCGCCCCCGCCTGGCAGGTGCAGGGCGTCATGGAGAACCCGCTGCCGACCGATTCGCCCGGCTGGTGGGGCACTCCCAAGCTCGTCGAGTTCGCCGCCGGCATCCCGGACCTCTCCGTCCTCTACCAGCTGGTCGCCTCGGTCCGCCGTGAGGAGTGCCGCTGGTGCGGCTTCGAACTCATCGGCGACCGCTGCGGATTCTGCGCCGCGCCGCTCCAGACCCTGATCGAATCGAACGAACGAAGAACGGCGAGGTAGTACGGCCCATGAACTCACGCCAGCGCCGCGGCGTCATTCTGCTGCTCCTGTCGGTCCTGTGCGCCCTGGGAGCCTTCGCCGGAGTCCTCGTGGTGATCGGCGACGTCAACTCCAAGGTCGGGTCCGAGGTCGTCGCGTACCGCGTCAAGGGCGACATCGCCCCGTACAGCCCGCTCACGGCAGGGCAGTTCGAGGAGGTCACGGTCCCCAAGCGGTGGCTGTCGGAGACCGCCATAACCGACCTGGGCGCGCTCAAGGACAAGATCGCGCTGACCACCCTGAAGAAGGGCTCGCTGCTCCAGGCGGACATGTTCGTCGACCGGCCGCAGCTCCAGCCCGGTGAGCAGGAGATCGCCATCATGATCGACGCGGCGACGGGCGTGGCCGGCAAGATCACCTCCGGCGCGAAGGTCAACATCATCGCCACCTTCAAGGGCGCCAAGGACACCGACCCCTCGCGCTCGGTGATCATCGTCGCCAACGCCCGGGTCCTGGGCGTCGGCAAGCTCACCGCCCTCGAGAAGGACAGCGACCGCAAGGGCCCCGCCGAGGCCGTCCCGATCACCTTCGCCCTGAACACCAAGGACACCCAGCGCGTCGCGTACGCCGAATCCTTCGCGGAGCACGTGCGCCTGGCCCTGGTGGCCCCCGGTACGGACTCGGCGCCGAGCGCGAGCGACCGTACGTACACCCTCGACGGGGACAAGTGAGGCGGCCCGGATGACCACCCGAATCCTCCCCGCGGCCGGCGACCCGGACGCCGCGCGCGCCCTCGTGACCCTGCTGAGCCAGCTCCCGTCCTCGGAGCCGGCCGTTCCGGTCCCGGACTCCACCACGCTGCTGGACACCCTGGGCCGGCTCGCCGCCGAATCGATCGACGAGCTCCCCGAGGTCGTCCTGGTCCACGAGCGCATCGGCCCGGTGCCGGCCCTGGAACTCATCCGGGAGGTGGCCCTGCGCTTCCCGGCGGTCGGTGTCGTCCTGGTCTCCTCGGACGCCGGACCGGCCCTCTTCTCCGCGGCGATGGACTCGGGCGCGCGGGGCCTGATCGGCCTTCCGCTCGCCTACGAGGAACTCGCGGCCCGGGTCCAGGCCGCCGCCCAGTGGTCCGTGGGCGTCCGCCGCCACCTGGGGCGGGGCGCGGCCGAGATCGCCTCGGGGCCCGGCGGGCGGGTGGTCACGGTCTCCGGGGCCAAGGGGGGTGTGGGCACCACCTTCACCGCCGTGCAGTTCGCGCTGGCCGCGGCCGCCTCGGGGCGGCGTACCGCACTGGTCGACATGGACCTCCAGGCGGGCGACGTGGGCTCGTACCTCGACGTGCAGTTCCGGCGCTCGATCGCCGACCTCGCCGGGATCCAGGACATCTCGCCGCGGGTCCTGCAGGACGCGGTGTACGAAGACCGGACGGGCGTTGCGCTGCTGCTGGCCCCTGCCGACGGGGAACGTGGCGAGGAGGTGGACGAGCGGGCCGCCCGGCTCGTCATCGGCGCCCTGCGCGCCCGCTACGAACTCGTCGTCATCGACTGCGGAACCCAGGTGACGGGCGCGAACGCCGCCGCGGTGGAGACGGCCGACGTGGCGGTGCTGGTCACCACCCCGGACGTGGTCGCGGTGCGGGCGGCGAAGCGGATGGTCCGGATGTGGGAGCGGCTCCAGGTGCGCAAGGCGGAGGACACCGCGATGGTCGTCAACCGCTGGAGCAAGCACACCGAGATCCAGCCCGCCCTGATCGAGAAGATCACCAAGACCCGGGCCACCCGTACCCCGGTCCCGGCGGCCTTCAAGGAGCTCCAGGCCGTGGTGGACGCGGGCCGGGTCCAGGACCTGGACAACCGGTCGACGGTCAAGCAGGCCCTGTGGACCCTGGCGGGCGAACTGGGCCTGCTGGCGGCCCCGGAGGCTCCGGCGCCGCAGCCGTCGGGCGCCTCGCTGGCGGTCCGCGCCTCGGGGCAGGTGGCGCGGCTGCGCCGGGGCCGGGAGGGCTGACGCATGCCGTCGCGGAGGGGGGTGCGGGACCGGGACCGGGGCCAGGTGGCGATCGAGTTCGCCGGCACGGTGCCGCTGATCCTGCTGCTCGTCGCGGCGGTCTGGGAGTGCGTCCTGATCGGCTACGCCTTCTCCCTGGCGGGCAACGCGGCGGACGAGGCGGCGCGGGCGGGGGCGGTGACGGGGGCCGCCGCGTGTGCGGCGGCGGCGGGGGAGCACATCTCGGCCGCATGGGGAATGACGGCGGACTGCGGTCCGGCGGGCGACATCTACAAGGCGACGGTGAAGCTCAAGATCCCTGTGCTCTATCCGGGGCTCAACTTCGGCGAGATCACCGGCACGGGCGGCGCGGCGATGGAGAAGGAGTGACATGAACCGGAAGCGGAAGTGGCGCTCCGAACGGGGCCAAGTGGCCATCGAGTACATCGGCTTCGTGCCGATCCTGCTGTTCGTCGCGCTGTGCGGGATCCAGCTGGGCTGGGTGGCGTACGCCGAGGAACAGGCGGACACGGCGGCCCGTACCGCCGCGCGCGTGGAAGCCCGCAACGGCAAGGGCGGTGAGGCGGCAGGACGGGCCGCGATCAGCGGTGGACTGGCCGGGAGCGCGAGTTTCGCCTGGGCCAAGTCGACCGACGCGGTCAGTGTCACCGTCACCCTCACCGCCAACTCCATCGTGCCCGGACTCGACGCGCACAAGGCGTCGGCCACGGCAGTCATGCCCAACGACGACCCGAAGGGCCCCTGACCATGAGCCTGCGTTCCCGGGTCAACACCCCCGACGACCGCCACAGTCCGCGCGAGGACGGCCGGCTGGTCTCCTCGTACCGCGCCAAGCTGCTGGAGGAGATCGACCTCGCCGAGATGTCCGCGCTCGCGCCCGCCGAGCGCCGCTTGCGCCTGGAGCGCGTACTCGGCCACATCATCAGCCGCGAAGGGCCCGTCCTCTCCACCGTCGAGCGCGCGCAGCTGATCCGCCGCGTCGTCGACGAAGCCCTCGGCCTCGGCGTACTCGAACCGCTCCTCGAAGACCCGTCGATCTCCGAGATCATGGTCAACGGCCCCGACCAGATCTTCGTGGAGCGCGCCGGGCGCGTGGAGCAGCTCCCCATCCGCTTCGCCTCGCACGAGCAGCTGATGCAGACCATCGAGCGCATCGTCTCCACCGTCAACCGCCGTGTGGACGAGGCCAATCCGATGGTCGACGCCCGGCTGCCCAGCGGCGAGCGCGTCAACGTCATCATCCCGCCGCTCTCCCTGACCGGCGCGACCCTCACCATCCGCCGGTTCCCGCGGGCCTTCACCCTGCACGAGATGATCGCCCTCGGCTCGCTCGACGAGCAGATGCTCCTGCTGCTGTCGGGGCTGGTCACGGCCAAGATGAACGTGATCGTCTCGGGCGCCACCGGCACCGGCAAGACCACCCTGCTCAACGCACTCTCCGGTCTGATCCCGGAGGGCGAGCGCATCATCACCATCGAGGACTCCGCCGAACTCCAGCTCCAGCAGGCGCACGTGATCCGCCTCGAATCCCGCCCGGCGAACGTCGAGGGCAAGGGGCAGATCACCATCCGCGACCTCGTACGCAACTCCCTGCGCATGCGCCCGGACCGCATCATCGTCGGCGAGGTCCGCGGCGGCGAGACCCTCGACATGCTCCAGGCGATGTCCACCGGCCACGACGGCTCCCTGGCCACCGTGCACGCCAACAGCTCCGCCGACGCCCTGATGCGCCTGCAGACCCTCGCCTCCATGTCGGAGGTCGAGATCCCCTTCGAGGCGCTCCAGGACCAGATCAACAGCGCCGTCAACGTCATCGTGCAGCTCACCCGCTTCGGCGACGGCTCGCGCCGCATCACGGAGATCTCCATCCTCGAATCGCACGGCCGCGAGCCCTTCCGGATCACGACGGTCTGCCGGTTCGTGGCCCAGCCCATGGGGGCGGACGCGCGCGTGCACGGCTACTTCGAGTACTACCCGCTGCCCCGGTTCATCGCGGACCGCCTCTACATGAACAACCAGCCGGTCCCGCAGGCCTTCGGGGTCGCGCTGCCCGACGACCCGCTCACCGGCCCCCTCACCACCCCCCGCATCACCCGGACCGCCCTGTGAACCCACTCATCCTCCTCACCCTCGGCGCCACGCTGCTGGCCTGCCTGCTCGTGGTCCTCGGCGTACACGCGTACGCGGCGGGCCGCGCCCAGCGCGCCGCGCTCATCGAACGGCTCTCGGCGACCGGAGTCCCGGCGTCCGCGGGCCGGCGGCGCCGGTTCGCCGGAATCGACCGGCGGCTGCGGAAGACGAAGCTCGGCCGCCGCATCGAGATCAAGCTCGCGGTGACCGGCCTCGACCTGACCGTCGGGGAGTTCTTCGTCTACATGTGCGCCGGGGTCGCCGGCACCTGGCTGGTCGCCGCGTCCTTCCTGGCCCCGTTCTTCGGCCCGGTGGCCGGCCTGATCGGCCTGTGGGCGGCGAACGCCTTCCTCAACTGGCAGCGGACGCGGCGCACCGAGCGGTTCATCAACCAGCTCCCCGACCTGGCCCGCATCCTCGCCAACGCCACCCAGGCCGGGCTGGCCCTGCGTACGGCCATCGGGCTGGCGGCCGAGGAGCTGGAGGCCCCGGCGGGCGAGGAGCTCGCGCGCGTCGCCAATCGCCTCGCCGTCGGCCACTCCATCGAGGAGTCCCTGGGCGAACTCACCGAACGGCTCCCGTCGCGGGAACTGGTCGTCCTGGTCTCCACCCTCGTCCTCTCCGCCCGCGCGGGCGGCACGATCGTGGAGAGCCTGCGCAACCTCACGGTGACTCTGGAGCAGCGCAAGGAGACCCGCCGGGAGATCCGTACGCAGCTCTCCCAGGTCACGGTGACGGCGTACCTGGTCCCGGCCATCGGCCTGGGTTCGCTGCTCCTGGTGGACATGATGATGCCCGGCGCGCTGGACCGTATGACGGGTGCCTTCATCGGCCAGACGGCGGTTCTGATCGCCCTCGGCCTGTTCACCCTGGGCTTCATGCTCATCCGCCGCCTTTCCAAGATCGACGTGTGAGGGGGCTGCCGGCGTGATCGCTCTTCTCCTGGCCGTGGCCGTGGCGTTGTCCGTCCTCGGCGTCTTCCACGGGATCCGGCTCTACCGGGCCGACGTCAAACTGCCGACCGACCTCGCACTGGCCCTGGAGGTCGGCGCCACGCGCACGACCGCCGTCGGCTCGGTCGTGGACCGGATGGGCATCCGCTGGGCCCCGGCGGTCCTGCGCCTGATGGGACCGGGCCGGGTGGCCCGCAAGCGCCGCCAGATCGACATGGCGGGCAACCCGGCCGGCCTGACGATCGACCGGTACGCGGCGCGGCGCGCGGTGTACGGAGCCCTGGGTGCCCTCGGCGCCTTCTCGATGCTGATCAACGGACAGCTCGTACCTGCACTCCTCATGGTCGCCTTCGGCCTGTTCTGGATCGAGGTCGGCCTGTGGTCGGCGATCCGCGTCCGCCGCGACCACATCGAGCGGACCCTGCCGGACTTCCTGGACGTGCTCGCGGTCGTGGTGAGCGCGGGGCTCGGCTTCCGGCAGGCGCTGGAGCGGGTGGCGCACAAGTACGAGGGCCCGTGGGCGGACGAGATCCGGATCACCCTGCAACAGATGGACATGGGCGTCAGCCGCCGCCAGGCCTTCGACGAACTGCGCCGCCGCAACGACAGCGAACAGGTGGCGCAGTTCGTCACGGCCCTCCAGCAGGGCGAGGAACTGGGCTCCCCGATCGTGGAGACGCTGATCGCGATCGCCGACGACATGAGGCGTACGGACGCCCAGAACGCCCGTCGGCGCGCGGCCCGGGCCGTCCCGAAGGCCACGTTCGCCGTCACCATGTTCATGCTCCCGGGCACGCTGATCCTGCTGGTCTGCGGTTTCGTCTACGGCGCGAACGTCGACTTCGGCGCGCTGCTCGGGGGTGGCTGAGCCGTGGCCCGACTGAGCGTGCTCATCGCCGACGACAACCCGGTCATCAGGGCGGGCCTGGCGGCCATCCTGTGCACGGCCGAGGACATCGAGGTCATAGCGCAGGCGGCGGACGGCCGCGAGGCACTGAGCCTGACCCGCCGGCACGCTCCGGACGTGGTCCTGCTGGACGTCCGGATGCCGGGGGTGGACGGCATCTCGGCCCTGCCGCACTTGGTGCAGCTGGCCCCGGTGCTGATGCTGACGTACAGCCGGGAAGCCGAAATCGTCCGCGAGGCCCTGCTCCTGGGCGCGGGCGGCTACCTGGTCCACGGCGAGTTCACGGGGGACGACCTGCTCCGCGCGGTCCGCGACGCCCCGGAGGGCCGCCCCCACTTCACCCCGACGGCGGCGAGCGCACTGCTCGCCGAACTCCGATCCTCTTCGCAACAGCAACGAACTGTGGCACCCTCTTCTGAGCGGATGCACAACTCTGTTGTCTTCGGGCTGAGTTCACGGGAGGTGGAGATCATGGATCTGATCGCGTCCGGGATGAACAACCAGCAGATCGCCGCCACGTGCTTCATCAGCGAGAAGACGGTCAAGAACCACATCAACCGGATCTTCGCCAAGCTCCACTGCACCACCCGCAGCGAGGCGATAGCCCGCTGGCTGGGAACCGCCCGTCCAGGAGTGACCGGTCATGGGTAGACGGAGTGCGCAATGGGTCCGTATTTGGGCCCCGGGACCCTTGGTTACGACTGGTGACTCGCCGTACCGTCCGCAAACCAGCAGTGGCACCGGCCCGGGAGGAAACCCCCATGTTGCAGAACACCCTGGCGAGGATGCGGAAGCGGTACGCGGGCACAGGCACGAGGGATCGCGGCCAGACGGCCTTCGAGTACCTGGGGATCATCCTGGTGGTGGTGGTGATCATCGGGGCGATCGTGGGAACGGGCATCGGCCAGGAGATCACTACCAAGATCAAGACGGCGATCACCAATATCAAAGCCGGTACGTGACCACGTGGAAGCGGTTGGGCGATCGAGGGCAGGCCTTCCCCATCTACGTCATCGTGGTGGCAGGACTGCTCTTTGCCGCGTTCGCGTTCTTCGTGGTCGGCCAGGCGTCCGTTACTCGCAGCAACGCGCAACGTGCAGCTGATGCGGCGGCACTGGCGGCAGCTCTGGAAGCCAGGGACCATCTGACCCCCGGGCTGGATCTCGCTGCTCTTCAGCCCCAGGACTGGAAGAAGGTCCTCGAGGGCAAGTTCTTCTACGCGCAGGGTGCGTGTGTGGCAGCCGCTGATTTCGCGGCGAGGAACGATGCCACAGCTACATGCCACCCGTCGGTGCTCAGCTTCGAGGTCGAAGTGCGGGGGAACGGCACGGTGGGTAAGTCGGTGATCCCGGGCACTGAGGCCATGCACGGGACGGCCAACGCCACCGCCGTGATCGAACCGCGTTGCCATCTAGGGCAGACTCCGCCCGCTGAGGGAGCTCCAGACAAGCCGCCCGGCCCCATCAAGATCGAGTGCAAGGGGGGGAAAGAGCTTGCCTTCGATCCTCTGAAACCCAACCCTTGGCGCACATTGGCGCGGAGCCTCTTCGACGTACGTCTGGCCGACTGATCGCGAACGACAAGACAAGGAAGCAGCACACATGAGCATGCGGCACACGGTGAAGGCCCGCGGGGGAGCGGCCGTTGCGGTTGCGGCGGTCCTGGCCCTTACGTTGGCCGGGTGCGGTGGTGACGACGGGAATGACAAAGGAGTCCAGCAGCCTTCGGCTACGCCGTCCCAGGGGGCAGGTTCTCAGACCCCTTCCCCCAGCAAGAGTCAGAGCTCGACGCCTACCCAAGTCATCGCAACGGTTGAAGGCGCGAACGGCATGGCCCTGGTCATCAACTCGGCCGCACGTGATGCCGGCGGCTTCCTGACGGTGAGCGGACAGCTCAAGAACAACGGCAGCCAGCCCTTCGTCGGCACATCGGCGTGGAGGGGTAATGAACTGACCTCAAGTGGTGAGTCGGTAGCGGGGGCGACCTTGGTCGACAAGGCCGGTAAGAAGCGCTACTACGTGCTCCGCGATACCGATGGCAGGTGCCTGTGCACCACTGGGATCTCCAGCGTGGCGGCGGGCCAGACCGTGCCCATCTTCGTGCAGTTCCCCGCGCCTCCAGCGAACACCGCTGAAGTGGAGTTCAGCCTCCCCACCTTCGCCACGGCGACCATCAAAATCTCCGGGTGACCCCATGACAAAAAGCCACCGCACCACCGCCGCCACGGCCGTCGTCGGTCTCGTCATCGCCGGGGCACACTTCGTCGGCGCGACCAGCGCACACGCCGACGACGTCAAGCCATCGGTACCCCCCGGCGCAGAGCCATCGGCATCCGCTCCCGTGCCCATCGACTCCAGCTCGCCCGGGCTGAAGATCCCCCAGGGCGGCACCCTCGCACCCGCCAAGGTGCTCGACATCGCCGAGGTCGTCGAAGACCTCGGTGGCGAGCAGCGGCGGCAGGAGACCAACCAGACGGTCATGATGGCGCTGCAGTCCGAGGTCCTGTTCCCCGAGGACAGCGCCGTGTTCAACGCCCAGGCCGCCGCCCGGATACAGGCTATCGCCTCCGAGATCAACACGCAGAAGGCGACCCGCGTCCGCGTCTTCGGCTTCACCGACGACCAAGGCAGCTACGAGCACGGCAAGGAGCTCTCCAAGCAACGCGCCGACGCCGTGCAGGCGGAGCTGTCCAAGACCGTGACCAACCCGGGCGTCGTCTTCGACGTACGCGGCTACAGCGAGGACTACCCGATCGCCGACAACGGCACCGAAGAAGGTCGCAAGAAGAACCGCCGAGTCGAGATCACCTTCCCCCGCACCGCGGGCGGCTGACACCGGCGACCCGGCGGGCTCAGTCGGCCAGCAGGTGGTCGGCCTTGCCCGCCTTGATGTCCCGGATCAGCTGACGGAGGGCGTCCGCCGAGTCGGTGAGGTACGCGTCCTCCCGGCCGGCGATGGCGATGTAGCTGTTCCCGCCCCCGTCGACCCCTATTCGGTAGCAGGCGCTTCCCTCGGCGCAGTACGGCTCTTCCCACGTGATCTCCGGCATGACTGCTCCCTCAGAGTTCCTGCGCGATGGAGTGGATGAGGTCCCGTGTGCCTTGCGGAGACAGGGTGATCTTCTCCATCCAGTCCAGGTGTGCCCGATACTTGGCCAACTGTGTCTCACCGTGCAGGTATTCGGGCCCGTGTGTGCTGTCGACCTGGACGGTGTCCAGCTGGGGTACGGGCCCTTCGGCGTAGGTCAACGTCTGTCCGGAGCCGGGGAAGGCTCCAGCGCGGAACGGGATGGCGAGGAGCGTGATGTTGTCCTGCTCGGACTTGCCCATCAGGTACTCCAGTTGTGCCTTCGCCACCTGCGCTCCACCGAACTGCATCCGCAGAGCTGCTTCGTGCACGATGCCGGTGTACCGGGCGGGGGTGGTGCCCTCGAGTACTTGCTGGCGTTCGATTCGGAACTCCAGTCGCATCGCAAGCTCGTGCTCCGGTAGCTGCGGCACGGCGACGCCGAAGATGGCGAGGGCGTGATCGAAGGTCTGAAGCAGCCCGGGGATGTGAACCGTGAGTGCGGTGCGCAGATGTGGTGAGTGCGCCTCCAGCTCGGCGATGTCGAGCAACCCGGCAGGCAGGGAACCGCGGTAGCGGTCCCACCATCCCCGTTGGTTGGGCGTGGCCATCGCCGACAGGGCCTCGACGTACGCCTCGTCGGCGCAGTCGCAGTTGCAGGCGAGCGTGCGCAACCGGTCGATGCTGATGCCGCGATAGCCCTGCTCCATTTGCGAGAGGCGGGACCGGTCGACTCTGAGCAACCCGGCCGCACTCTCCGCGGACACGTCCGCGGAGAGACGCATCCGCTTGAGCTCTGCTCCCAGCCGGCGCTGCCGCTCCGTCGGAGACATTCTGACCCCCATGCACCATCCTCCCTCAGGCTGTGCGTTCGCAGTCTGCCGCGCTGAGCCCTGCGATGCCATCGCGCCCACACTTTCGCGACCCGGTGTAAAAATGTGCACCATCGCGCTACGGTTGGTGACGCACCGCTCACGCAGGGGAGTTGAAGTGCATCGCCGCAGCATGCCTCGGCCTCGGCGACGAGCCACGCTCCCTGGCCGCGTCAGTCATCCGTGCGCGCCGAACTCGCCGTAGTCACCTCCGCCCTCAGGGAGTCCGCGATGTCCAGCCACCCCTTCGCCGCCTGCCCCGTGTCCCCGCCCGAGGCCGGCAGGGACGAGCCGCCCGCGCTCGACACGCTCGCGTGCAGCCTCACCGTCCCAGGGGCCCCGTACAGCGCCCAGATCGCGCGGGCCGCCGTACGGTCCGTCCTGCACGCGTACCGGCTCGATCCGCTCGCGCCCGCCGCCGTACAAGTCGCCGGGGAACTGATGGCCGCTGCCTGGCACTTGGATCCCGGCCGGAGCCTGTACCTGTCCGTGCGCTACCGCGACGACTCGCTCCGCCTGACCGTCTACGACAGCCACGCGCCCCACGCCCACCCCCGGCTCGCCGCCCACTGCGAGGCCCGGCGGCGGGCCGCCCTGCGGCTCATGGGTGCGGTGGTCCGGGACTGCGGCGGGGCCTGGGGCTTCGGAGACTCCCGCGAGCCCGGCGGCGGGACCCGGACCTGGGCGAGCCTGCCCCGGTTCGGCGCCGCCGACTATCTGGGCTGAGGGCTCGTACGCGCACCTGTTGGTTTGTCATAGGTGCGTCACAACTGGCTCGTTGCTCGTTGCAGGAGCGATGTAGGTTGATCGGAATGGCCATACTTACGATCATCCGAGAGTGCGGGGGAGTGGGATGAAGTTCGACATGGGGTCGCAGGTTCTGTCGAACCTGATGTCCGGGTCGCGTAATTCGAATACGGACCTGGGGTCGCTGATCAAGCAGCTGGTGGCTGCGGCGCAGCCGCTGGAGGGCAAGTTCCAGGGGCAGGGCAAGGTGGCGTTCGACTCGTTCAAGCTGCGTGCGGATGGCATCGCGAAGGAGCTGAACGCTTCGCTGGCGGCGATTCTCGGCGGTCAGTCGGGGATGGAGCAGGCGTTCGGGTCGGGTGACCAGGAGCAGGGTGAGAACGCGCGGCAGCAGCAGGGCGCGGCGAACTTCGACGGCGCCCGCTTCCGTGGCCGCTGAGCCCTGCTCGTCTTCTTCTGGGTCTTTTGAGTTGTCTTCGCGGGGAGTGTGGTTGTGATGGCGAGTGGGACGGATCGTCGGGCGTATGACCTGGGTGCCTCGACGGAGGTGCAGGGCGGTATCAAGGCGGTCATCGGTCAGCTGGAGCAGGTGATCGCGGCGCGTGAGGCGCAGGTGGCGGCGGCGATGACGGACTTCGCGGCGGATGGTGTGGCGGATGACTACCACGCCAAGGAGCTGCGGTGGAAGAACGCCTCGCAGGAGGTCAAGAACATCATCCAGCTGCTGAACACGACGCTGGAGAAGAACGACGTGACGGCGCAGCAGACGCTTCAGCGGGCGCGGGCCGCGGTCGACAAGATCGGCTGAACAGGCCGGTGACGTAGGTCAGTTGGTTGGTTGTACGGGGGGTCGTTGATGACGTCGTGGGACATTAAGCCGCAGGGTGTGCAGGGCCAGTTGAAGACGGTCGGCGGCAACGCCGGCGAGCTGGAGAAGGCGTTGAACGCGCTGCTGACAGCCATGTCGGAGGCGGCTCAGGCCGCGGGGACGGCCGTACCCGGCTCGCAGTCGGGGATGACTCCGCAGGGCCCGTTGGCCCCCGGCGCGGGCCCGGCCCCTGGCTCGGCTTACCTGGCGCCACAGAAGGCGCTGGGCCCTGTCGCGGCCGCGCTGGGCGAGTATCTGACGGTCCGCAAGCCGGAGTTCAAGTCGATGGCGGAGCGGATCGAGGCGTGCATCCTCGGTGCGGTGACGGCGACGAACGAGTACCTGGAAGGCGATCTCGACCAGGCCAAGGAGGCGCAGGACGCGGCGAAGTCCGTGAACCTCGAGTTCCTGCGTGAGAAGACGGGGGCCAAGAAGTGAGCGGGGACGCGCCGGTCGATCCGGCTGAGATACCGGTCTTCACCGGGGATCTGGCGGTACTGGACGAGAAGGTGAAGGCGATCTCGTCGGGCGGGGCGACGGTCTCGACGAAGGCGTCGGACGTCCACACCAGCTTCGGCGGGATCCAGGCCTTCTACCAGGCGCCGGAAGCGGACCAGCTGTTCGCGACCACAAAACCCGTCTCGGACCTGGGTCTGAAGCTGAGCTCCGACATGTGCACGATCGCCGGCGCCCTGGGCACGTACTCGCGTGACGCCGCACCCGTGATCAAGAAGCTGGAGAAGCTGAGGGCGGAAGCGCAAGCGTTCCGCGAGAAGACGGACAAGGACGAGAAGTGGCGTGAGGACGGCGATCTGATCGACGAGAACCTCGATCGCCGTAACAAGATCGCCGACGTGTGGGAGGAGTTCCACAACGTCGAGAAGGCCGCTCACGCCAAGATCGTCGCGCTGGTGGGCGGGACGCCCCTGAAGACGGACGACGGTTCCCACGGCGAGGGCATGTACGGCTATGACGCGGAGGCGCTCAAGCAGTCCAAGTCCCTGCCGTGGGGCGACGCGGTGGAGGAGTCCATACCGGGCTGGCAGTTCTGGGAGCACGGCTGGGAGTTCACCAAGGGCTTCTTCGTCGACGGCGTGTGGGGCACCCTCAAGGGCCTGGGCGGCCTCGTCGGGCTTCAGGGCTGGGACACGTTCAAGCAGTCGTGGACGGGTCTGGCCAAACTGGGCACCGGTCTGAGTATCGCGATGATGCCGGGTGTGGGCCCGCTCTTCATGGCGATCCCGGACGACAAACTGCCCTCCTATCTGCGCGAGTCGCGCAACGCGATGAAGGAGACGGGCAAGGCCCTCCTCGCCTGGGACCAGTGGGGTTCCAACCCGGGCCGCGCGGCGGGCGCGGTCACCTTCAACGTGATCACCACCATCGCCACGGGCGGTACGGGTGGTGCGGTCTCGGGCGCGGGCAAGGCCGGTGCGGTGGCGAAGGCGCTGTCGCTGGCGGGCAAGGCCGGCAGGGTCGTCGACCCGATGACGTACGTCATGAAGGGCGCGGGCGCGGGGATCTCGAAGGCCGGCGACGTGATGGCCGCCCTCAAGGGCATGGGCAACATCGATGTCAAAATCGCAGATGGCGCGTTCGCGCTGCCCGAGGGCTCCCTCAAGCTGCCCGACGGGGCGATTCAGCTCCCCAAGGGCACGGCGATCCCGGACGGCGCGATCAAGCTCCCGGACGGCAACATCAAGCTCCCCGAGGGCACCGCCACCCTGCCGCCGGGCACGGTCAAGCTGCCCTTCGACGGGCCGGCGAAGTACCTCGACGGCGACGGCAATTACTACAAGGAAGACGGCAGCCTCCACCAGACCGTCGACGAGGGCCCGGTCGAAAAGGTCCCGGCCACGAAGCCGGGTGCGGACGTCCCCAAGCTCGACACCCCGATCAAGGTCGAGGTCCCGGACCGCGTCCTGGAGACGGTCGGCGGCCCCGCGGGCGACGGCGTTCACCTCGGATCCAACATCTCCGACCCGGTCCACGCCGCCGACCACGCCCCGGGAACCCATCCGGACACCGCCCCCGGCGGCATGGCCGACAACGGCATCCACAACAGCCACAGCGACCCCACCCCCACAGGCGGTGGAAGCCACGCCACGGACACCACGCCGACGGGCGGTGCCACCCACACGGACACCCCGTCCACGGGCGGCGGCCACGGCGACGGCCCGTCTACTGGTGGGGGCCACGGCGGTGGTGGCGATGCGGGCGACGGGGCGGGCGGACCTGGGGCGGGTGCGGCAGACGGGGGAGAGCCGAACCGACTCGCGGCGGCGACGGACGACAGCGTCGATCTCGACCAGCTGGGCATGCCGGTCGTTTGGCGTACCGACGATGCTCCCTTGTACAGGAGCGACAACAGGAAGCCCGAGGACATCTTCGAGAGCGGCTTCGAGCCCTTGGATCCCTCAAGTGTCGACCTTCGTCACTATGTCGAAGAGAGTGACAACTCGGCGTTCATCAGCACCTCGTACCGTGATGACATTGGTGAGGACTTCGGCGGAAAGTACACTTATGAGGTCGATCTGCCAGGCGGCATCGATGTGAACACCTCCATGGGGCCTCACCCCCTCGACTACGAGATGGAGATCGCCTTCCCCGGTGGGATTCGCCCCGAATACATCAAGGGAGCTCGCCCGTACAACTATGCGACGGGTGAAATGGGTGACCTGATCCCTAACCCGAACTATCGCCCTGAGGCTGAACGTGTCCCGTGAGATGGAAATGCTGCATGACTCGGAGGTCATTCTCGTCTCCGAAGTCGGGTCCACGCCGGGAAGGCTGGTCGCGGAATTTTTGGATGCCGAATATACGGTCCGAATTTCCTACTTCGACAAGGTCGTAGAGGCTACGGCATGGAATCTCTTCGAGGCTCTGGCGGATGTTCGCTCAGGTCTTGAGCGGGAAGGGTTGAAGCCCGCGGTCGAGGGTGCCTGTCGTGACGTGTATCCCAGTAGGATGGCACTGGAAATGGGAGGCGGCAGGAAGGCCTACCGCTGGCCCCTTGCGGATCGGCCGGTCACTGTCGGGATCTTCGGCGCAGTGCCGGACGTCGAGTACGGTCGGCTCGCCTACGTGGGCGAACAGAGGGACTTCGTTCGCAGACTGAGAAATAAGGGACATGAGTGAATCACTGACTCCAGACCCGGCTCGATGGATCACGGAATCCATGCGGGCGGAAGCGGCGAGGAACCCTGGCTCCTGGGTCTATGCGATCGACCCGTTCGTCGATTCGCATGGTCGGGTCCCGCCCTACGCCATCATGGGTGCCTGGAAAGTCGACGACGATGGTGTGATCACCGATGAATTTGAAGGCAACTCGAAATATCGCCCTTCGCCGCGCACCATGGGAATGCCTGAGCCGACCGATCCGGTAGATTCGGCCATTCAGCTTGCTGTCACTGGGTACGGGCCCGAAGCTGCCATCTCTCAGGCACTCGCGAAATCCAGTGTTTTCCTGATTCCTGACTCGATCGTCGGCCTTGGGGAACATTGCGCGGTAGCAGGCGGTAGCGGGGTCGTGGAAGCCTTCACCGATGTGCGTCATGCCCCCGGCACGGCTCCCGAGCTGCGGAAGATGGATGCTCTCCGACTCGCAGCCAGTCTGCCGATCGATGCCCACCTGAAACTGAACCCCGGAGGCGTCGTTTCCGTGCAAGTTCCTGTCGCCGATCTGCTGAGCTGACTGGATATCGCTCGTCCGCCCCGATGTCATTGCTTTCGATCAATGCCGCCGAGTCGTACGGAAGTTCCATGCCGATGCTGATGCGCGCTCCGAAGGAGTGCGGCTCCTGGACCTGGGATCTGGATGATGTGACGGACCCCGGTCTGGAGTCCGCGCTCAGGACCGCGGCGCGCATGGGTGCGGTGCTTCAGAAGCACGCTTTGCTGGAGCCGGCCTCACTTGAGTGGAACTGGTTCCAAGTCGGCAAGGGCGGCCTCGGCATCCACAGTCGCCTGGACCTCGGCAGGCGTGCGCTCGGTGATCCGGCACTGCCCGGTGACCTCCGCGCCTGCCAGCCGGGCGGCCATCCGCAAGCGGAGATGGGCGGCATCCTCGTGTTGGGATCCGGCGCCTGGTTCGACGCGAGCGGAACCCGCCACAACGAGTACCGCCTGGCCGAACTCATGGTGTCACCCGACGAGATCGGCCCCTCGGCGGAACTGACCGTGTACCACGACGTATGGGGTCAGTGTGATTTCCGGGGCGAGCCGCACCCCGCCATCCATGCCAACAACGCGCCGCGGCTCGCGTCGGCCCTGCAGGAGCTCGACCAGTTGCTCGGGGTCGAAGCGGAGCCCGGCGAGCCGACGTACTACGGTCGAGCCGAGGGCTACGGGCTCGAGGCTCCCGACCTCATCGACGGGTGTGGGCCGGACCTCACCGATGCCGTATTCGGGTAGGCGGCGGTATCCGTTTCAACGGCAACTGGCGGTGCTGGACAAGCAGGTGAACGAGTTGGGATCGTGACGTGAGCGACCGGGCAGCATCACTCGTGCTTGAGCGCCTCCGGGCGGTGGAGTGGGTCGGGGACTGGGACGACGTGCTCGCGCGCGTCATGTCCCGTCGCCTGCTCATGCGCGAATATCTGCGGCGGGCGGGGATGTGGGCGCAGGCCTACGGAGCCGAGGCCGCGTGGCCGTTCTTCGACGTCGTCGAGTACGCGGACCCAGAATTCGCGATTCCCCCGGAAGTAGCTGCACAACTCCAGGAGTACCTGGGCCAGATCATCGCCATCCATGCCGTCAAGCGGACCTGTACGGGTGCGGTACGGCTGGCGGATTACCGGGCGAGGCGTCCCGATGCCCTTCCGGACCTGCCCGACCTGTACGAGCCGCTCCTGCTCTTCTACGAGCGGGGCGGCGAATTCCTCCAGGACAACGGCGGTTTCCTCGACCTGAGCGGCGTACTGGTGCGCCCCGGAACTCTCTTGGGCCGCCTCGCCGGCCCCCCGCTGAGCTCCCTCGACCCCGCGCTGCTCGACGCCGTGGATGCCAAGGGCAGCATCACCTACTACACCGCGGCCGACCGGCAGGGCCCCCTGCTGCGGAGGCGTGCGGTGCGCAGCGTGCCGTACGACGAGGCGTTCGGCCGGGACAGCCTGCGCTGGGAGCCGACCGGTACGCAGCTGCCCGCTTCCCCCGAGAAGGCCGCGGAACTCGGGGTGGTGTGGCTGGACGAGATGGAGGCGGCGGCCCTCATCACGGCGGCCATCGCCGACGCCTAGCGCGACCCGGCTACGGGATCAGGTGGTTGTAGATCTGGATCACCTTCGTCTCGAACGGCGGGGCGCCGAGGTCCTTTGCGGCAGGGGCGATCGTCTCCTCCGCGAAGCGCTGGAAGTCGGCTTCCGACTCCCAAACGTCGATGACCTGCCAGCCGCCCCTGTCGCTGGGCGACGCGATGTGGGCGAGGAGTCCGGCGGGCGGGTTGGCGGGGTCCGGGAGTACCCGGTCGTGCATCGCCTGGTAGAGCTCCTGGGTCCAGTCCGCGCCCCGGTTGTAGACCAGAACTGCCATCTCGGCTTCCTCGATTCCGTGATCCGGCGGGAGGGGGGTCCGCCTGCGACGCTACGTCCGCGCGCGGGCGGCAGCGAGCGGTGGCGGACCTCCCTACGCCGTCTGCCGGATGTTCCCGTCTCGTAGGGTCAGCCGCTCAGAAGGCCGTGGTGTCGATCTCGCAGTCGAACGGACCGGGAACGCGGAGCGGCTCGCCGAAGGAGACCGTCCAGCGCGAGCGGTATCCCCCGGGGGAGGGGTCGGAGAAGCAGGTGATCTCCCGAGCCTGCATGTCGACGACGAGGTACACCGGGACCAGCTGCCCGTAGACGCCCAGCTTCTCGTGCCAGTCCGAGTCCTTCGTGGAGACGGAGGTGAACTCGGCTACGAGCGAAAGAGCCTCCGCATCGGCGTGCCGCCCTTCGGCGTCGAAGGCAGCCTCTTCCACGACGAAGAGGTCCGGCCCGTAAGCGCGTTCTGCAACAGGGAAGCTGAAGAGGAAAGGCGTGGAGTCGGCAATGTGCCCCTCAGGGGCGTGCTCCTCCAGCTGTCGGCGCAGCGCACGCATGGGGCGCAGGTAGCGGAGCTTGGACCACGGCGACACAACGATCTTCCCCCGGATGAGCTCGGCCTTGAAGCCGTCAGGCGTGTCCAATTCCTCGACTGTGCGTAGCAGGCGCTCGAAGCCCTGCGTCCCTACCTCGTCGGCGTCTATGGGCGCGGGCTGCTCGATCATGGCTGTCACCGTGGTCCTCCGGGCGGCTGCGGTGTACTCGCTGCGCTCTGTGCCTTACCCCAGGCTAGCGCTGGTGCGGTTGCCCCGCCGGGGCCGTTGCCCGGGGTCGCCAACGCTTCGGGCCATTGCTGCATGCCGTGACGCTACGAGCCGGCCCGCGCGCTGGGTGGGCGGAGTGCTCGCCCCTCACTCGAACGAGCGTACGGTCCGGTCCGCGGCGTCCTCAGTGACTCGTCGCCAACAGCCGCTCCGCGACCTCCCGCGCCCGACGCGCCGGTTCCGGGCCCGGGTCCAGGGCGGCCACCACCGTTGCGCCCTCGACCAGGATCAGCAGCTGGTCCGCCAGGGCCGGGTGGTCAGGGCCGGCGAGCTCGGCCAGCAGGGCGCGGAGTTCGGACTTGTGGCGGCGTACGACGTCCAGGACCGCCGGCGGGCCGCCCGCGCCCAGTTCCCCGTACGCGTTCAGGAACGCGCAGCCCCGGAAGTCCGGCTCGGAGAACCAGTCCGCCAGCCAGTCGAAGACGGTGAGGACCGGGGTCGGGGAGCCCGTCACCGCCTCGCGCAGGCTCGTCGTCCAGCGCCGGTCCCGGCGTTCCAGGTACGCCGTGACCAGGGCTTCCTTCGCCGGGAAGACCCGGTAGAGCCGCTTGAGCGGGACGCCCGAGTCGGCGCGGATGCGGTCCATGCCGACGGCCTGGATGCCGTCGGCGTAGAACAGTGCCTCCGCCGCGTCCAGGAGTCGGGTGCGGGCCTCTTCGTCGTCCATGGGGGGAAGGGTAATCCAGTTTTCGCTTGCATGGAGAACGTACGTTCTCTAGCGTGAGAACGAACGTTCTCCGTGTCGTGTCAGAGAGGGACCGTCATGACTGCCACCACCACGCCACGCCCGCCCCTGCCGCCCTTCACCGAAGAGTCCGCCCGCGCCAAGGTGCAGGCCGCCGAGGACGCCTGGAACAGCCGGGACCCCGAGCGCGTGGCCCTCGCGTACACCGAGGACTCGCAGTGGCGAAACCGCGACCGCTTCCTCACCGGCCGCGCCGAGATCCGGGAGTTCCTCGCCGACAAGTGGCAGCGCGAGCTGGACTACCGGCTCCGCAAAGAGCTCTGGGCGTACACCGGCAACCGCATCTCCGTGCGCTTCGAGTACGAGTGGCACGACGCCTCCGGCCAGTGGTGGCGCAGTCACGGCAACGAGCAGTGGGAGTTCGAGGGCAACGGCCTGATGCGGCGGCGCGAGGCCAGCATCAATGACGTCCCCATCGCTGCCGAGGACCGCCGGCTCGTCTGAGTGGCAACTCGCCTGTCCGCGCTATGCCGCCTGGTGGGCCTGCGTGATGAGGTCCGTCGCGACCTCCAGGGCCGCCAGGCGGGTCTCCTCCGGGTCGCCCTCCACGTGCTGGAGGTACATCATCCCGGCGTGGAGGGTGAAGAGGGCGCTGACGCAGCGGACTTGGTCGG
Source organism: Streptomyces sp. NBC_01546 (assembly GCF_045208355.1). Lineage (NCBI taxonomy): Bacteria > Bacillati > Actinomycetota > Actinomycetes > Kitasatosporales > Streptomycetaceae > Streptomyces > Streptomyces sp. NBC_01546. The sequence continues at coordinate 3,270,062 of NZ_CP109379.1, read as the reverse complement.
TGAGGGGGCCGTCCTGGGTGCGCAGGAGTTCGACGAGTTCGGCCATGTGGTTCTTCATGGTCTCGCCGATGCTCAGTTCGCGCATGGTGGCCTGGTTTTCCTGCATGAAGCGGAAGAGTGAGGCGCCGGCCCCCATCGACTCGCTGTAGCGGCGCAGGACTTCGCGTTTGGTGTCCAGGGTGGGGGGCTGCTGCCGGGCCCAGGTGATGAGTTCGTCGATGGGCCGGGTCAGGTCGTTGAAGACGCTGACGATGATGTCTTCCTTTGTTTTGAAGTGGTAGTAGAGCGCGGCCTTGGTGACGTCCAGGCGCTCTGCGATCTCGCGGAGCGAGGTCTTCTCGTAGCCCTGGTCGACGAAGAGTTCCAGTGCGACGTCCTGGATGCGCTGACGTGTGTCCCCGCGCCGTCTCTGCGCAGTGCTGCTGGACATGGAATCTCCTTCGGCTCGCATGCTCACTCGTACTTACTTGACGCCCGGCTAGTTACATGTCTACCTTAATGGTGAACTAGCCGGGCGGCAAGTAAGTGCAGCCTGGGAGGAAGCGCGTCAAGCAGGGTCAGGGGAGGGGACATGGTGGACACAGTCAATTCTGCCGGGACTTCGAAGGGCGGGAAGCCGCGCAGTGTGCGGGTCGTCCTCATGTCGGTGATGATCGCGATGCTGCTGGCCTCGCTGGACACGATGATCACCAGTACCGCGATCCCGACGATCGTCGGTGAGCTGGGCGGTCTGGAGTATCTGTCGTGGGTGGTGACCATCTACACCCTGGCCACGGTGGCATCGACCCCGATCTGGGGCAAGGCCGGCGACATGTGGGGGCGCAAGGGCGCGTTCCTCACCTCGGTCGTCATCTTCCTGATCGGCTCCGCGCTCTGCGGCGCGGCCCAGGACATGGGCCAGCTGATCGCCTTCCGTGCGATCCAGGGTCTGGGCGGGGGTGGTCTGCTGGTCGGCGCGATGGCGATCATCGGCAGTGTGATCCCGCCCCGCGAGATCGGCAAGTACCAGGGCATGATGGCCGCCGTCTCGGCGATCTCCATGATCGGCGGCCCGCTGATCGGCGGCGCGATCACCGATCACCTGGGCTGGCGCTGGTCCTTCTACATCAACCTGCCGCTCGCCGCCGTCGCCCTGGTCATGGTCTCCGCCGTCCTCCACCTGCCCAAGAAGACGCAAGGAGCCCGTCCGAAGGTCGACTATCTGGGGGCGGCGCTGCTGACCGCCGCGATCACCTCCACGGTGCTGGTGACGACCTGGGGCGGCACCCAGTACGCCTGGTCCTCCGCCCGCATCACCACCCTGATCGCCGTCAGCGTCCTGTCCACCGCCGCGTTCCTCTACGTGGAGACGAAGGCCGCCGAGCCGGTCCTGCCGCTGCACGTCTTCCGCAACCGCAACTTCAGCCTCATCGCCCTGATCGGGTTCCTCGTCGGGTTCGTCACCGTCGGCGGTGTCTTCTACCTCCCCCTGTTCCTGCAAGCGGTCCAGGGCGCCTCGGCCACCAACTCCGGGCTGCTCCTGCTGCCCCTGCTCGGCTCGATGCTGGCCGTCTCGATGATCACCGGCCGCATCACCACCAACACCGGCAAATACAAGATCTTCCTGATCGCCGGCGGCGCCCTGGTGGTCCTGGGCCTGTTCCTCGCCTCCACGATGGACACCGCCACCCCCCGCCTCGTCTCCGGTGCCTATATGGCGGTCCTGGGTGCGGGGATCGGGTTCCTGATGCAGATCACCATGCTCGTGGCGCAGAACAGCGTCGAGATGAAGGACATGGGCGTCGCCTCCTCCACCACCGCCCTGGGCCGTACCCTCGGCGGTGCCTTCGGAGTCGCACTGATGGGCACCCTGTTCACCCACCAGGTCACCACCACCATGACCGACAAGCTCGGCACCCAGGCCGCCGCGGCCGCCGGCTCCGCCCAGCTCGACGCCGCGAGCCTGGCCAAACTCCCCGACGCCATCCGCGAGGCCTACCAGTACGCGGTCGCCGTCGGCACCCACTCCGCCTTCCTCCTCGGCGCCATCATCGCCGTACTCGGCTTCGCAGCCGCCCTGTTCATCAAGGAAGTCCCCCTCCGCGGCACCCCCACGCCCAACAACACTGCGAGCGACGCGAGCCAGGACAGCAAGACCGCACCCGCCCGGCAGGAATCCGTCACCGCCTCCCCCTGACGGGCGGACCAGGAAGACGAACCGTTTCACCCCGGTTGCGCAAGGGCAGGAACTCGGGACGATCGAGGACTAAAGTCCCACCGATCCCATCTGTCCCATTAATTGGAATTTATGGGCTCTTCGGCTGGAACCCCCCTGCTGCGACGAACGTCCTGATCCACAGAACGCGGACGAGGCGGATGGGGAGTGGACATGGGGTTCTTGACGCGCATGAACGAGAAGGGCATCCGGGCCCGCGCCGTCGTCGCGGCTTCCGCCGTAGCCGTGGCGGCGACGGTGTGGGGCGTGGCGGCCGCCGTGGAATCGGGTCACGAGCCCGCGCATCGGAACGTGTCCCGGGAGAAGGAAGCCGAAAACCCCGGCCAGGCGGGCCACCCCGGCCGGCAGCAGCCGGAGCGGATACCCGAGGGCATAGCCCACGACTCCGAAAGCGGCGGAAACGCCGTCAACATCACCATCGACGACGGCCCCGACCCCCGCTGGACCCCGAAGGTCCTCGACGTGCTGAAGCAGCACGACGTGAAGGCCACCTTCTGCATGATCGGTCCGCAGGCCAAGGCCCATCCCGACCTGGTCAAGCAGGTCGTCGCAGCCGGCCACCGGCTCTGCGACCACACCATGGACCACGACACGGCCATGGACAAGAAGCCCGTCGCCTACCAGGAACAGCAGATCCTGGACGCGAAGCGGCTGATAGAGGAAGCCGCGGGCGCCGGCGCGAAGGTCGACTACTACCGGGCCCCCGGCGGGGCCTTCACCCCCGACAGCCGGCGCCTGGCCGCCGCACACGGGATGCGCCCGCTCGGCTGGAACGTGGACACCAAGGACTTCGGCAAGCCGGGCACGGCCGCCATCGTCGACGCCGTCAAACGCGAGATCGGCAACGGCCCGACCGTGCTCTTCCACGACGGCGGCGGCAACCGCGCGCAGACCGTCGACGCCCTCGACCAGGTGCTGGCCTGGCTGAAGGAGCAGGGCCGGCCGACGGGCTTCCCGGTCCGCACCGTCCCCGAGGCCCCCGACCCCTCCTGACACGCCGTCCGGCGGCGAACGGGTGAGGGTCGACGCCCCGGACAGGCGCGGGGTGTTCCCTGGTCACGCGCGTACGACCGTACGCGCGTGGGCCCGTAAGCCCGACCAGGAGGCCGCTGTGACCCTCACCCCAGGCAAGCTGTCCGACCCCGTCGTCGGCGCCTTCGTCGCCGCCGTCAACGGCCACGACAAGGACGCCTTCCTCGCACTGCTGACCCCCGACGCGACCATGTCCGACGACGGTTCGGACCGCGACGTCCACCAGTGGATCGACAAGGAGATCTTCGACTCCGGCGGCCACATGCAGGTCGAGTCCGAGTCCGACGGCGGTCACCACCTGGTCGTCAACTACCGCAACGACACCTGGGGCGAGATGCGCACCGCCTGGAACTTCCGCGTCACCCCTGACGGCCGCATCAGCCGCTTCGAGACGGGTCAGGCCTGAATTTCAGCCCCGCGCCATTCCGGCAGGTGAGCGCTCCCGTAAGGGTGAAAGCGCGCCCGGCGTCGTTCCGGCCCGCCGGAGGGCCCCGTTGGACCGGGCATGACGCGCACCCGCATGGCAGCTCTCGCCCTCGCCACTACCGCGGCGGCCCTCGCCCCCGCCCTCGTACAGCCGGCCACCGCCGCGGAGGGGACGGCGTACCTCCAGGACCCGGCCGGGGGCGAGAAGTCCATGAAGTCGATGTGGACCAAGGACGAGATGCACAAGCTGGAGGCGCAGTTCCGCTTCCACACCGGAATCCAGTACGACACGGTCACCCGCCCCGGCCCCTCCGGCGCCCCGGACTACGAACGACAGGTCCCCGACCCCAAGACGCTGGAGTGGCAGCCGTCGTACGAGTTCGCCTGGTCGGTGTCGGACTCGACGCTCGTGAAGAAGGCGGTGACGACCAAGGAGGGCACGCACCAGATCGAGGTGCACGCCGTACTGCGCACCGCCAAGGGGGCCAAGGCGGGGGAGGTCCGCCGGAAGCTGGACGGGAAGCCGGCGACGGGGCGCGAGAAGGTCGCGGGCGGCAAGCGGATCGCGTGTGACACCGGTGAGTACACGGTGGAGTGGTCGGTGACGCGCTCTGGCTACGGGACGCTCACGGGCAAGCTGCCCTGGAACTCGAGCTGCGAGCAGCACCGGAAGGCGTTCGCCGCGGACCACGGGAAGCAAGGGCAGTAAGGGCGACAAGCGCAGTAAGGGCGATACGGGCAGCAGGGGCAGCAGGGGCAGCGCTGAGGCCGGCCGCCCTGCGCACCTTGTGGGTGCTCGGCGGGCGACGGGGCCGGGGCCTCGGATCGAGAGCCGCAGTGGCCATCCTGCCGCACGGGGTGGTCTGCGGCATGGGGCGAAGGTCCCGTGTCGCGGGGTTCTTCAGTGCTTCTTCGAGGCCTCGTTCGCCTTGGAGGCGATGTCCTCGAGGACGGTCTTCGGGTCGACGTTCGGTTCCACCGCCCGTCCGATGTTGCGCTTGATGGTGTCGCTGACGGTCACCCAGGACGGGTCGTTCACCGGGTAGAGCTGTGCGCCGTACAGCGCGGTCAGGAACTGCTGGTCGTTCTTGTCGAGGCCGCCGCCCGCGGTGCGCGAGGCGGTGACGGTGGACGGCAGCAGGTGGTAGCGGTTGGCGAAGTCCGACAGGTTCTTGTCCTGGTAGAGGAACTCCAGGAACGTGCCGATCTCGGTGCGCTGGTCGTTCTGCTTGAACGCCATCATCCAGTCGGCCACGCCCACGGTCGGCGGGACCTCTCCGCTGGCGAGGGTGTCCGAGACCGGCATGGACACGGTGCCGACGCCGATGCCCTTGGCGCGCGCCTCGTGGGCGAGCGACGGGTAGCCGTTGAGCATGCCGACCTCGCCCCGCAGGAAGGCGGCGAAGGCGTCGGCGCGGTTGAGCTGGGACGGCGGGGTGGGGCCGACGAGGCCGGGGGCGATCAGGTTGTCCTTGACCCAGCGCCAGGTCTGGATGTTCGGGTCGGAGGCCAGGCTGTAGTTGCCGCTGTTGTCGGCGTAGCCGCCGCCGTTGCTCAGCTCCCAGATCATCGCCTCGGCGTGCGCCTCCTCCGGGCCCAGGGGCATGGCGTACGGGAACTTCACACCCTTGTCCTTGAGCGCCTTGGCGGCGGACTTGAGGTCGGCCCAGGTCTTGGGTGCGCTGACGCCGGCCTTGGAGAACAGGGCCTCGTTGTAGAAGAGGAGGCGGCTGCTCGCCACGAAGGGCAGACCGTAGAGGGTGCTGCCGACGGTGCCGGCCTCGGCGAGCGGCTGGAGGAAGTTCGCCTCCCGGGTGACCGAGAGGAGCTCGTCCGCGGAATAGAGCTTTCCCTGGGCCGCGAAGTCCGAGTACGAGCCCATGAGCGCGATGTCCGGCGCGTTCCCCGCCTTGACCATACGGGAGACCTCGCGGTCGATGTCGGCCCACGGCAGGAGCTTGACCTCGACCTTGATTCCGGGATTCGCGGCGGTGAAATCGGCGGTCACCTTGTCCCAGAACGCCTTTGAACTGGTGGCCGGAGTGTCGCCGTATTCGGCGGCGACGAGGCGCAGCGTGCCGCTGCCACCTGCGCCGCCTCCGGAGCCGCCACATCCGGCCAGTGGTATCAGCAGTCCGAGCACGACCGTGGTGGCGGCCGTGCCGAAGATTCTTCGTCCCACGGGTGTATTCCCCTGATTTTCTTTTGGATCCCGTTACTACTTATGAGTTGCTCCGGGCTGGGGTGTCCCTTCATGGCCCGTTGGCCGGAATTCTCTCCTGAAAGTGGGGTGGCTGATTCCATTGGGGGGCACTTGTGGTCAATGCTCCAACTGGGGCTTTTCCGCATGGTGTTTTCCGATATGTGATCCACGGAACGGACGCGCGTAGACATGCCGAAAAGCCCGTTTCCGGTCACGGAACGGGCTCGGTGGTGTGACGGGAACGTCAGTCGGCGAATTCGCCCGCGTACGGGTCGGGCTCACCCGTCTCGGGGTTGCGGCCCTCCTGCCACCGGCGCTGGGCCTTGCGCCAGTGGACGAAGCTGAGGTGGCCGCCGTCCCAGAAGGTGATGCTGACCGGGCTCACGTCGAACTCGTCGGAGCAGAGCCGGTAGAGGAACTCGGCCATGCCGTACGGGTACACGGCGAAGGAGTCGGCGGTGTGCCGCCCGCACACCAGGACCGGCCACCGGTCAGGGTCGGGGTCGGAGGTGAGCCAGCACAGGATGTCGGATCCGCCGGTGACGCCCCAGGCGATGATCGCCTCCGGGTCCACGTCGAAGGCGGCCCGGCCGCCCTCCGCCTCCCAGACGTGGCGGGCGTTCTCGGTCTCCTCGGCCATCTCGGCCGGGTCCCACTGGAGTCCGGGCTTGGGGAGAGGGAGCAGGATGCTGGCCTCGCCGTTGATGGAGCCCGCACCGAAGCGGCCCATGAAGGCGACGAAGTCGGCCGGGAACCGGGTGCCCCAGGCAGCCTCGGCGCTCGGCCAGTCGATGTCCTCGTCGGCGCCGTGCGTCGCCGGCATGATCTGCTCCAGCGCTTTGATCGCGTTCTCCGTCATGCACTCCCCTGACACCCCAGCTCAACCGCCCCAACCTACCGCCGAGGCGGGACCTCCACTAGGACCTGTCCAGGGGCCCGTCCACGGACCTGTCCTCGGGCCTGTCCGCGGACCTGTCCACGCGCACGGTGGTGCCGGGCCCCAGCCCCCAGCCGGCCATCGCTCCGGCCGCCGCCTCCAGGACGTGCCGGGAGCGCGGCCGGGGCAGCCCGAGCCGGCCCGGGGCCATCGTGACCACGGCCAGGACGCGCAGGTTCCGGTCGAGGTACGCCACGTCGATCGCGAAGCGCATCCGGAAGGTGTGCACGCTCGCCGCGGGGGTGAGCAGCATGGCCCCGGCGATGCCGTCCCGGCCGAGCAGCCCCCGGGTCCGCGCCCGGTACGAGGCGGCGATCTCCAGCGGCACCGCCACCGCCCCGACCGTGAGGGTGCCGTGTCCGTCGTCCCAGTGAGCCATGCGGGTCACCCTAGGGTGCGGCGCCGCTACCGGGACTCAAGCCCAGGCGGGGCTGGTTCGTGCGGGGCTGCGGGGCCTACCGTCGCCGGATGGGTGTGGTCGTGATCGTTCTTGCCGCCGGGTACGGGGTGGCCGCGGGGCTGCTGCTGCCGCGCGCCGCCTGGCGGCTGTCCGTCGAGCCGGAGGAGCCCTGGCGGGACAGCTGCCCGCAGGGGCATGCCCTGCCGGGCTGGCTGGGCCCGGCCCGCTGCCGGGTCCCGGGGCCGGGCGGGCACGCGTACGGGAGGCGGGCGGCGCCGGTCGCGGTACTGACGGCGGGGGTCTGCGCCGCGCTCGGGGCGGCCGTCGGCGCGCGGCCCGAGGCCGTGGCCTACGTGGGGCTCGCCCCGGCGCTGGTGCTGCTCGCGCTCGTCGACCGTGCCGTGCACCGGCTGCCCGACGTACTGACCCTGCCGCTGGCCGCCGCGGTCGCCGCCGGGCTGGGATCGGCCGCCCTGCTGCCCCGCGCCGGAGGCGACTGGCGGCTCGCGCTGCTGGGCGGGGGCGCGCTCGGGGCCTCGTACCTCGTGCTGCACGTGCTCAACCCCGCCGGGCTGGCCTTCGGGGACGTCAAGCTGGCGCTTCCGCTGGGGGTCGCTCTTGGGTGGTACGGGTGGGGGGTATGGGCCTTCGGGGCCTTCCTGGGCTTCCTCTACGGGGCCCTGTACGGCCTCTTCCTTGTGCTGCGCGGCTCCGCGACACGCCAGGACGGCTTCGCCTTCGGCCCCTTCATGGCCGCCGGGGCACTCACCGGAGTGCTGCTGGGCGGTTTCGGAGCGTAATCGTGGCGCGCCAATGCACGCATCACGCTTTACGAAGGGTTATGGTGGAACCCCCCCCTCGGGCCGGTCCGTATCCCCCCCACGGACCGGCCCGTTTTTTGTTCTCCGCGCCCCACGGGCATACGCGCAGGTCAGCCGCGCTGGGCCCAGAGGTTGGTGCCGGGGGTGGACACGGCGAAGGAGTCGATCTCCTTCAACTCGGCCTCGGAGAGCGGATCGCCCGCCAGCGCGGCCACGTTTTCCTCCAGCTGCCGCACGCTGGACGCGCCGATCAGCGCCGAGGTCATCCGGTCGTCGCGCAGCACCCACTTCAGTGCCAGCTGGGCCATCGACTGCCCGCGCCGCGCGGCGATTCCGTTCAGCCCGTCGAGCCTGCGGAGCACCTCGTCCGACAGCAGCTCCGGGTTGAGGGACTTGCCCTGGGTGGCCCGCGAGCCCGCCGGGATCTCCTTGAGGTACTTGCCCGTCAGCAGGCCCTGCGCGAGCGGCGCGAAGGAGATGCAGCCCATGCCGGACTCCTCGAGGGTGTCCAGCAGCCCGTCGTCCTCGGTCCAGCGGTTGATCATGGAGTACGAGGGCTGGTGGATCAGCGGACGCACCCCCATCCCGCGCAGGATGCGCACCGCCTCGGTGGTCTGCTCCGCGGTGTAGGAGGAGACGCCGACGTAGAGCGCCTTGCCCTGCTGGACCGCGGACGCCAGGGCGCCCATGGTCTCCTCGAGCGGGGTCTCCGGGTCGAAGCGGTGCGAGTAGAAGATATCGACGTAGTCCACGCCCATCCGCTCGAGCGAGGCGTCGAGCGAGCTCAGCAGGTACTTGCGGCTGCCCCACTCGCCGTACGGCCCCGGGTGCATCAGGTAGCCGGCCTTGGTGGAGAGGATCAGCTCGTCGCGGTAGGGCGCGAAGTCCTGGGCGAAGATCTTGCCGAAGTTCAGCTCGGCCGAGCCGGGCGGCGGACCGTAGTTGTTCGCCAGGTCGAAATGGGTGACGCCGAGGTCGAAGGCCCGGCGGAGGATCGCCCGCTGGGACTCGAGCGACTTGTCGTCGCCGAAGTTGTGCCAGAGGCCGAGGGAGATGGCGGGGAGCTTGAGGCCGCTGTGGCCCGTGCGCCGGTACTCCATGGAGTCGTAGCGCGAGGGCTCTGCCCGATAGGGATTGTTATCAGTCACGTTGTCCTCCCTATCACGGAGCTGTGACAGACCGAGTTGGGTACCCCATCCCGCCGCGCAGTAATGTGGCGCACTCGGGGGACCGCAATTCGCACGGGGGCATTGCACGGAGGGGCTGGAAGATCGTGAAGCTGCGCGACCTGGTGTACAGGCTCTACGCACGCCGGGTGGAAGGCCGCCTCGACCATGACGCGGCGCCCAAGCACATCGGCGTCATTCTGGACGGGAACCGGCGCTGGGCGAAGGCGTCCGGAGGCACCACGGAACAGGGCCACCAGGCCGGAGCCGACAAGATCTCCGAGATGCTGGGCTGGTGCACCGAGACGGACGTCGAGGTCGTCACCCTGTGGATGCTCTCCACGGACAACCTGGACCGGCCGGAGGTCGAGCTCCGCCCGCTGCTCAACATCATCGAGAACACCGTACGGGGCCTCGCCGCGGACGGCCGCTGGCGCGTCCACCACGTCGGCAACCTCGACATCCTGCCCGCGCGGACCCAGACCGTGCTGAAGGAGGCCGAGCAGGCCACGCACGACATCGACGGGATACTCGTCAACGTCGCCGTCGGCTACGGCGGCCGTCAGGAGATCGCCGACGCGGTCCGCTCGCTGCTGCTGGAGCACGCGCAGAAGGGCACCTCCTTCGAGGAGCTCGCCGAGATCCTGGACATCGACCACATCGCGGAGCACCTCTACACGCGCGGCCAGCCCGACCCGGACCTCGTGATCCGCACCAGCGGCGAGCAGCGGCTGTCCGGATTCATGCTGTGGCAGAGCGCGCACTCCGAGTACTACTTCTGCGAGGTCTTCTGGCCGGCCTTCCGCAAGGTCGACTTCCTGCGGGCCCTGCGCGACTACGCGGCCCGCCACCGGCGGTACGGGTCCTGATCACGCTCCGTACCCCCGGGGGTCCCTGACGCCCCCTCGGTCACCGGCACCCCTTCCCTCCCGAACCCTTCACCTGGGGGCACCTCCCAGCGGTAGCTGGGGGAGGATTCACCGAGCGTCCGTCATATGCCATGGCATGGCCTGGCCTGATCGGGGAATACCACTTTCAGGTCGATGCCCGATCCACGGGTGTCGAGTCTCAGCGGACGGCATGGGGTCGTCCGCCCGGGAGGCCCTTTGCACCAGGACGCACGTGCGGTTCGCACGGTCGGAGTGGAGGGCCGGGAATCGGCCCTGGCATGGGTGCCGATGACCGGTCCGGTCTTCATGGCCCGACCTCTTCCGAGGGGGTACGTCCTTCCGTGGTGACCAGCACAAAGCGCCGCCTGCCCGACAGGCGGACCTACGTCCTCGACACCAGCGTCCTGCTGGCAGACCCCAACGCGATCTCCCGATTCGACGAGCACGAGGTCGTGCTCCCGATCGTGGTGATCACCGAGCTGGAGGCAAAGAGGCACCATCCCGAACTCGGCTACTTCGCGCGCCAGGCCCTGCGCCTGCTCGACGACTTCCGGGTCCGGTACGGACGCCTCGACGCCCCCATCCCGCTGGGCGATCTGGGCGGCACCCTGCGTGTCGAGCTCAACCACTCCGACCCGGGTGTCCTGCCCGCAGGCTTCCGATTGGGGGACAACGACTCGCGGATCCTCGCGGTCGCCCGCAATCTCCAGGCCGAGGGCTACGACGTCACGGTGGTCTCGAAGGATCTCCCGCTGCGCATCAAGGCCTCCTCCGTGGGGCTGATCGCCGAAGAGTACCGCGCGGAGCTCGCGATCACCGATGCCGGCTGGACCGGCATGAGCGAGCTCGCCCTCTCCGGCGAGCAGGTGGACCTCCTCTACTCCGAGGAGCGCCTCTACGTCCAGGAGGCCGCCGAACTGCCCGTGCACACCGGGCTGGTCCTCCAGTCCGAGCGGGGCAAGGCGCTCGGCCGCGTCACGGCGGACGGCAACGTGAAGCTCGTACGGGGCGACCGCGAGGCCTTCGGGCTGCACGGCCGCAGCGCCGAGCAGCGCATCGCCCTGGACCTCCTCCTCGATCCCGAGATCGGGATCATCTCGATGGGAGGCCGGGCGGGTACCGGAAAGTCGGCACTGGCCCTGTGCGCCGGCCTGGAGGCGGTGCTGGAGCGGAGGCAGCACCAGAAGGTGATGGTCTTCCGGCCGCTGTACGCGGTGGGCGGGCAGGACCTCGGCTATCTGCCCGGGGACGCCTCCGAGAAGATGAGCCCCTGGGCGCAGGCGGTCTTCGACACCCTCTCGGCCGTGGCCGGGCGCGAGGTCATCGAGGAGGTGCTGAACCGCGGGATGCTGGAAGTCCTGCCGCTCACGCACATCCGCGGCCGCTCGCTGCACGACGCCTTCGTGATCGTGGACGAGGCCCAGTCGCTGGAACGGAATGTCCTTCTGACCGTTCTGTCCCGAATCGGCGCGAATTCGCGGGTCGTTCTGACCCACGATGTCGCCCAACGGGACAACCTGCGGGTCGGCCGGTACGACGGAGTGGTCGCCGTCGTTGAGAAGCTGAAGGGGCATCCGCTCTTCGCGCACATCACGCTGACGCGTTCCGAGCGGTCCCCGATCGCCGCTCTGGTCACCGAGATGCTGGAGACCCTCTGACCCCGGCAGGGGGGCTGAAACGGTCAAAAAACCCATAGCGGGAAAGTGAGTTGACGCCGTCCGGTAAAGGCCCGAGAGCCTAGCCGGGCGGCGTCGCGCTGCACAGGTCTTTCGCGAAACCAAAGGCAACATCCCAGGTGTGACCTTTCACACGCAACGGAGAATTGCCCTGCGGTGTCGAGGTCCGGCAGAGTCTGTTTTCCGTCAGGCCCCGCATACGGCACAGTTGTATCTCCGGCATCAGCCGTGAGGTACGCGCAGCACCACAACTCCACAGTCGATTGCCGTATGCCGCCCGGAGTTTCACGTGCAGCCCCCGCGAGGGAGTTGCCCACGGGCCCGCGTCTCCAGTGACCGTAGAACCACGGAGGCCAGTGTCGAGGGGCACTCTTGCGTCCGCGCGGTCACTGCGGACGTTGCTGGAAGGACATCGTGTGAGCCGGATCTCGGTACGGGGCTTCGCAGTGGCTTCTGCCACCGCGGTCACCACCGTCGGCGCAGTCGTGGGCGTTGCCACCGGCGACCCCTCCTCGAACGACCTCGAGACGACCGCCTCCGGGGCGACTCTCCTCACTGACATCCCGGTCGGCGACCAGGCGCAGGTCCAGAGCGCGTCCCTGACGCAGCAGGCCGACACCATCGCCCACGCCGCCGACACCGACGCGAAGCGTTCGGCCGAGGAGGCCGCCCGCATCCAGGCCGCCGAGGACGCCAAGGCCAAGAAGGCCGAGGCGCAGAAGGCAGCCGACGAGAAGGCGAAGAAGGAACGCGAGGCGAAGGAAGTGGCCAGCCGCTCCGCCGCCCGCGACGCCGGCGACTTCGCGGTCCAGAGCTCCTACACGGTCGCTCAGGTCAAGGCCATCGCCCAGCAGATGGTCCCGGCCGGCCAGTTCCAGTGCTTCTCGAACATCATCAACCAGGAATCCACCTGGAATTACAAGGCCGTCAACTCGTCCTCGGGCGCTTACGGTCTGGTCCAGGCGCTCCCGGGCTCGAAGATGGCCTCGGCCGGTGCCGACTGGCGCACCAACCCCGCCACGCAGATCAAGTGGGGCCTGAACTACATGGAAGACCGGTACGGCAGCCCGTGTGGAGCCTGGAGCTTCCACCAGGCCAACGGCTGGTACTAGGCGACACCGCCGCATCCCGCTCAACTCGGGAGAGCCCCGCACCGTCCTACGGTGCGGGGCTCCTCGCGTGTACGGTCTTTCGAGGTGTGACCAGCGGGGCGGGGGGAAAGGAACGACATGGCGAAGAGGGAAGGCTGGCTCGGCCGGCTCGGGAGCAGGCTGAACCGGATGGAGGCGCGGCTCGACGAGCGGCGCGCCGAGGTCGAGGCCGAGGCCAGGAGCGGCCTGCCGCACCCCGTCGCCGCCGACCGGGGACCGGCGGCGGCCGCCGCGGTGGCGCCGGGCCCCGCGCCCGCCCCCGCGCTTCCCGAGCGCCCCGACCCGGTGAGCGTGGTCCCGTGGGGCATGCGGGTCGCCGCCGAGGTCAGCTGGCGGCTGCTGCTCCTGGCCGGGATGCTCTGGGTGCTGATGAAGGTGATCAGCGAAGTCCGCCTGGTCGTCCTCGCCTTCGCCGCCGCGATGCTGGTCACCGCGCTGCTCCAGCCCTTCGTGGTCCGGCTGCGGAAACTGGGCCTGCCCCGGGGACTGGCCACCGCCGTCACCGCGATCCTCGGCTTCGTGGTCATCGGGCTCGTCGGCTGGTTCGTGGTCTGGCAGGTCATGGAGAACCTCGACGACCTCTCCGACCGCGTCCGCGACGGCATCAACGAACTCAAACTCTGGGCACTGGACAGTCCGTTCCACGTGACCGAGAAGCAGATCAACGACATCGCGAAGAACCTCAGCGAGACCATCGGCACCAACACCGAGCAGATCACCTCCGCCGGCCTGCAGGGCGTGACGGTGCTCGTCGAGGTGCTGACGGGCATCCTGCTCGCGATGTTCTCGACGCTCTTCCTGCTCTACGACGGCAAGCGCATCTGGAACTGGACGCTCGGCCTCGTCCCGGCCGCCGCCCGGCCCGGCGTGGCGGGAGCCGGTCCGCGCGCCTGGCGCACGCTGACCGCGTACGTACGGGGCACCGTCCTCGTCGCGCTCATCGACGCCATCTTCATCGGCCTCGGCATCTACTTCCTGGACGTGCCGATGGCCGTGCCGCTGGCCGTCTTCATCTTCCTGTTCGCCTTCATCCCGCTGGTCGGCGCCGTGGTCTCCGGCGCCCTCGCGGTGGTCGTGGCGCTCGTGACCCAGGGCGTGTTCACCGCTCTGATGGTGTTGCTGGTCGTCCTTGCGGTGCAGCAGATCGAGGGGCACGTGCTCCAGCCCTTCATCCTCGGCCGGGCGGTACGGGTGCACCCGCTCGCGGTGGTGCTGGCGGTGGCCGCCGGCGGCCTGATCGCGGGCATCGGGGGAGCGGTGGTCGCCGTACCGCTGGTCGCCGTCACCAACACCGCGGTGGGCTACCTGAGGGCGTACTCGCGCGAGCAGGCCCACATGGGCCACGGAGCGGTCGGCCCGGGCCCGCACGGGGCTACGGCGGTGGGCTCGGCCATGGGGGAGCCCGGGAATGATCAGCGAGCCTGAGCTGGAGGGGGAGTGGCCCCCGGACCACCCGGCCGAACCGGCACGACCGGACGCGGTGGGTGAGCCCGTACGACGGCCCGTACGGCCGTGGTGGTGGGCGCTGGGCGGGGCGGTACTGGCCTCGGCTGTCTGGGCGGGGACCCTGGCTCTGCAGGATCGATTCACCGATGCCCCGCGGATCGCCTACCGGCACTCCGAGGACCTGTGCGCCCAAGCGCCGCTGAGGGCGCTCGGCGGGATGGCCGGTGCGTTCGAGGGGGGTCTGCCGAGCCACAGCGAGAGTCCCGCTCTGGACTGGTCGTTCTGCAGTTACAACACCTTGCGTACCGAGGGCCGGGCCTCCTACTACGGTCAGGTGCTGGTCGAGCTGCACAAGAAGACCGACCCGGCGCCGGAGTTCGGCGTCCGGCCGGTGCTCAACGGGTCCATGGACGTGCAGACCGTGAACGTGCAGAAAGTCCCCGGGCTCGGGGAACAGGCACTGATCTCCGGTCTGGTGCGGTCTCCACAGCTCCAGGTGCTCGACGGCGGCTCGGTGTTCACGCTCACCGTCCAGTGGTGGGGGGAGGACGGGGACGTCGAGACCGACGGGGACGCGCTCAAGGCGGCGATGATCGAGGACATGCGCATGCTCATGGTGGCGCTGAAGAAGTGAACGAGCAGGGCCCCGCAGCCGGGAACGGCTGCGGGGCCCTGGTCTTCGTACGGGGTGCTGCTACTCGGCGGCGAGGGCGGCCTCGGCGTCGAGGGTGACCGCGACGGCCTGGATCACCGAGGCGATCTTGAAGGCCTCCTGGATCGTCTCGCGGTCGACGCCGGCCTTGCGCAGGACCTGCTCGTGCGAGTCCAGGCACTGGCCGCAGCCGTTGATCGCGGAGACGGCGAGCGACCACAGCTCGAAGTCGACCTTCTCCACGCCCGGGTTGCCGATGACGTTCATCCGCAGGCCCGCGCGCAGCGTGCCGTACTCCGGGTCGGAGAGCAGGTGCCGGGTGCGGTAGAAGACGTTGTTCATCGCCATGACCGCGGCGGCGGACTTGGCGGCGGTGTACGCCTCCGGCGAGAGGTTCGCCTTCGCCTCCGGCTCCAGCTCACGCAGGACGCGCGGGGAGCGGGCGGCGATCGCGCAGGACAGGACGGTGCCCCAGAGCTGCTGCAGCGAGAGCTTGTCCTGGTTGCCGATGACCGAACCGAGGTTCAGCTTCAGGTCCTTGGCGAAGTCCGGTACGGCGGACTTCAGGGAGTCGAGGGGCATCCGTCACTCACCGGCCAGCAGCGCGCCGGCGTCGATGGTGCTCTCGCCCTTGTTCCAGTTGCAGGGGCACAGCTCGTCGGTCTGCAGGGCGTCGAGGACCCGCAGGACCTCCTTGGGGTTACGGCCCACGGAACCGGCGGTCACCATCGAGAACTGGATCTCGTTGTTCGGGTCCACGATGAAGACGGCGCGCATCGGGAGACCGTCCTGGCCGAGGATGCCGAGGTCGGTGGAGAGCTCGCGCTTGATGTCGGACATCATCGGGAAGGGCAGGTCACGCAGGTCGGCGTGGTCCTTGCGCCAGGCGTGGTGGACGTACTCGGAGTCGAGCGAGAAGCCGAGGATCTGGGCGTCGCGGTCGGCGAACTCCTCGTTCAGCTTGCCGAAGGCGGCGATCTCCGTCGGGCACACGAACGTGAAGTCGAGCGGCCAGGCGAAGACGACCTTCCACTTGCCCTCGTACGTCTTGTGGTCGATCTGCGCGAACTCGGATCCGGCTTCGAGCGAGACACAAGCGGTCAGGTCGTACGTGGGGAACTGGTCGCCGACAGTGAGCACGTGCTCTCCTTGAGAATGGAAATTGCCCCTTTTGGGGGTTTTCCGAGAGGGTTGGACGGATCTCACATGCTGGCACAGCTGCATTGATTACAGAAATAGCTACGCTAGAGCCTGGTGATCGGAGGTGCCTATCAGTGGCTGTCGGTAATAGGGGAGCGAAGCAACCCACCCTGGCGCAGCTGCGCGCCTTCGCGGCCGTGGTCGAGCATCTGCACTTCCGGGATGCCGCCGCCGCCATCGGGATGAGCCAGCCGGCGCTGTCCGGGGCCGTGTCCGCGCTGGAGGAGGCCCTCGGGGTACAGCTGCTGGAGCGGACCACCCGCAAGGTGCTGCTGTCCCCGGCCGGGGAGCGGATCGCGGCCCGGGCGCGGGTGGTGCTCGAGGCGATGGGCGGGTTGCTCGAGGAGGCCGAGGCGGTACGGGCGCCCTTCACCGGGGTGCTGCGGCTCGGGGTGATCCCCACCGTGGCGCCGTACCTGCTGCCGACCGTGCTGGGGCTGTTCCACCGGCGCTATCCGCGGATGGACCTCCAGGTCCACGAGGAGCAGACGGCCTCGCTGCTGGACGGGCTGGCCGGCGGGCGCCTCGACCTGCTGCTGCTCGCGGTGCCGCTGGGCGTGCCCGGGGTCACCGAACTGCCCGTCTTCGACGAGGACTTCGTCCTGCTCGCGCCCCGGGAGCATCCGCTGGCCGGGCGCAAGGACATCCCGCGCGAGGAACTGCGCGGACTGCAGCTGCTGTTGCTCGACGAGGGGCACTGCCTGCGGGACCAGGCGCTGGACATCTGCCGGGAGGCCGGGCGGACGGCCGGGGCGGATGTCACCACGACCGCCGCCGGGCTCTCCACGCTCGTCCAGCTGGTCGCCGGCGGGCTGGGCGTGACCCTGCTGCCGCGTACCGCGCTGCGGCTGGAGACCACCCGCAACGAGTACCTGGCCACCGGGTACTTCGCCGAGCCCGCGCCGTCACGGCGGATCGCCCTGGCCATGCGGACGGGGACCGCCCGCCAGGAGGAGTTCCGGGCGATCGCCGCCGCGCTGCGCGAAGCCGTACGCCCGCTCCCGGTGTGGCCCACTGACTAGCGAGCCGTAGGGAGCGGGTGTGCGGGTCACTCCGTGCGCAGGCCGTCCGGGCGCATCAGGCGCAGCAGCGGCGGCAGGCTCAGCACGGTGACCACCGCGACCACACCGGCGGCCACGCCGGTCATGCCCGCGACCGACAGCCAGTCGATCCGTACCGGGGCGGCGGCCATCCGCATCAGTACGGCGCCCAGTCCCACCCCGAACACGGCGGCCAGGCCCAGCCCCAGGCCGACCGGCAGGGCGGTCTGCCACAGCACCGACAGGCTCAGGGTGGAGCGCTTGGTGCCGAAGGCGACCAGCGCCGACAGCAGCTTCTTGCGCTCGCGCAGCTGCTCCAGCTGGGAGACCAGCAGGCTCGAGCCGATGAGGATCAGCACGGCGGTGGCCCCGAAGAACAGCCCGGTGCGGATCGCCGAGTAGCCGCCGTCCTGCTTCGTGGCCCTGAGCGTCATGGCGGTGGACAGGGGGGACGCCTTGAACGCGGCCGTCCGGGCCCGCTCCAGCCCGTCCGGGTCCGAATCGTCGTCCTGTACGAAGATCTGGGTCGAGCCGAACGTGCCGGTGTCCTTCGGGGCGACCGACGGGGTCACCAGCAGACCGGAGCGCAGATTGCCGGTCGGGTCCGGGCGGCTGGCAACCGTGCGAGCGGTGGCGGGCACGGTCCACTCGACCGGCTTGACCTCGTCCGAGTGGCCCATCACGTTGCCCACGAACAGCTTGTCGCCGGGCTCGGCCGTGCCGCCGTACCTGCTGTTCTTGTCGGGAGAGCCGGTGGCGAGGAAGGCGTCGCCGTCCTTGCAGGAGCCCAGCGCGGCGACCTCGCGCAGGGCCTCGCAGCTGCCGACGGTGACGTTGATGAGCTTGGTGTCCTCGGGGACGTCGTGGGCGGCGGCGACGGAGCGCAGCGGCACCGCCTTGAGGATGCCGGCGGACCCGGCGACCTGCTGAGCCAACTGCTCCACGTCGACCTTGGATTCACGGTCGAGGAGGATCGAGACGGCGGCCCGGGAGGGGTCCTGTCCGGTCTCCGCGGTGTAGTCGCCCTCGACGCCCGCGAACAGCATCTGCAGGGCGATGGCGCCCGCGACCGCCACGGCGATGCCGTTGACGAGCCGGGCGGCACCGCCGCTGTTGACCTGGAGCCGGCGCACGGCCAGCTGCCAGGAGACCGGGCCGCCGGACATCCGGCCGACGAATCGTTCCAGCACCCAGGGCAGCAGCGCGGTGACGGCGACCAGGAGCAGCACCACGCCGCCGCTGACCTGCCACTGGTTGAACCGCCCGCTGTTGTTGCCGCGGCCCGCCATCGGTGCGAGCAGGCCCAGTCCGGCCAGCGGCAGGAGCAGCCGCCACCAGATGCGGCGCTTGCTCGGCCGGGCCGTGCGCACGACGCCCAGCGGCTCGATCACCACGCCGCGCAGCGCGAACAGGGTGACCGCGACGGCCGCGGCCGGCACCGCGACCGCCACGAGCGCGGCCAGCCACACCGTCGGGTCGAGGTCGGCGGGGAAGACGCTGCGCTGCTGGAGGTTGAAGCTGCCGACGAGCCGGCGCCCGATCAGGAAGAAGCCGGTGCCCAGCACGAGCCCGGCCAGCGACCCGGCCAGGGCCTCGCCCGCGGCGATCCGGCGGACCATCCGGCCGTCGGCGCCGACCAGGCGCAGGGCCGCGAGCCGGCGGTCGCGGCGCTCGCCGCCGAAGCGGACGGCGGCGGCGATGAAGACGGCGACCGGCAGCAGCAGGGCGACGAAGGTGAGGACGACCAGGAGCAGCAGGACCGGGCTGAGCGGCTCGCCGTCCCGCTCGTAGCCGAACGCGGTGATCCGCTGGACGCGGCCCATCGTGTCGGCCGCCACCTGCAGCCGGTCGTCGCCGGCGTAGAAGACGAGCTCGCCGGGGCCCGTCAGGCCGGCGTCGGCGATGGTCTCGGTGATGCGTCCGTCGAGGCGCTCGCGCAGGAGCTTGCCGTCCGAGGAGGCCAGCAGCTCCTTCAGGGCGGGGGACACGGCCAGTTCGCCGGGGCCGGGGATCCTCTTCAGGCCCGGTGGCACCGGGGCCTCGGGACCCTCAGCCTTCACCAGGCTGCCGTCGATGTCCTTCTGGTGGTACGTCTGGTTGGCCCGGGCGATGAGCAAGGTGTCGGGCCCGGGGTGCTCGGCGGTGGCGGTCATCGTGCTGCGGGCGTCGCCGCGCTCGTTGCGGGCGGCGAGCGCGCCGGGGATCGCCGTGCTGATGAGCAGCAGCGAGACGCCGAGGCCGACGCCTATGCCGGTGAGCAGGGTGCGGGTCCAGCCCTCACGGCCGCCGGCGAAGGCGAACCGGGCGCCCATGCCGAGGTCGCGGGACCACGTGCGGAGCTTGCTCATACGATGCGCTCCATGTCGCGGGACTTGCCGTCGCGTACGACGATCTCGCGGTCGGAGTAGGCGGCCACGCGGGTCTCGTGCGTGACGAGGACGACGGCGGCGCTGGCGGACCGGGCGGCCTCGGTGAGCAGCTGCATCACCAGCTCGCCGTTGAGGGAGTCGAGGGCGCCGGTCGGCTCGTCCGCGAAGATCACCCGCGGCTGGGTGACCAGGGCGCGGGCGACGGCCACGCGCTGGCCCTGGCCGCCGGAGATCTCCCCGGGCCGCTTGCGGGCCAGGTCCTCCACCTGGAGCCGCTCCATCCACCCCAGGGCCGTCCGCTCGGCCTCCTTGCGCTTGACGCCGGTGAGGCGCAGCGGGAGGGCGACGTTCTCGACGCAGGTCAACTCCGGTACGAGCTGCCCGAACTGGAAGACGAAGCCGAACTCGCTGCGGCGCAGGGTGCTGCGCTCGGCGTCGTTCATGGCGGACAGCTCGCGGCCGTCGTACGTGATGGAGCCGGAGTCGGGCGTGACGATCCCGGCGAGGCAGTGCAGCAGGGTGGACTTGCCGGAGCCGGAGGGGCCCATGACGGCGACGACCTCGCCGGGGTGGATGGAGAACTCGGCGCCGTCGAGCGCGTGGGTGGGCCCGTACGCCTTGCGGAGGTCCGTGGCGGCGAGCAGGGAACCGGCCGGGGTCATCGGCGTACCTCCTGGGCGAGCTGGTCGAGGCGGGCGGCGGTGAGCTCCAGCCACCGCAGGTCGGCCTCCAGGTGGAACAGGGCGTGGTCGCAGACGAGCTGGTCGGCGAGGTCGCCCTTGCGCTTGCGCTGGGTCAGGATGCGCATGAGGCGCAGGTGTTCGGCCCGCTGGGTGTCCAGCAGACCGGCTGCGCTGCGGCCGGTGAGCAGGGCGAGGACGATCTTGGTGTAGAGGGTCGAGTGGAGGTACGGCTCGGGCTTCTCGGGCTCGGAGAGCCAGGTGTCGACGTCGGTGATGCCGGCGTCGGTGATGGCGTACCGCTTGCGGTCGGGGCCGCCGCCGCTCTCTATGCCGTCGACCTCGACGAGGCCGTTCTTGAGGAGGCGGGACATGGTCGAGTAGACCTGCCCGTACGCGAGGGGGCGGTCGTGGCCGAACTTCTCGTCGAAGGCGCGCTTGAGGTCGTAGCCGTGGCGGGGGCCGGCCTCGAGGAGGCCGAGGAGTGTGTGACCGATGGACATACCGGTGACTGTACACCGGGTGTATACCCTCGATGTATACCTGGAGCGCATAGCCGAGGTGCGGGGTCTGGGGCGGAGCCCCAGCAGCCGTCAGTCGGCCGGCTTCGGGGGGCGGCCGCGGCGGGGGATGGGGCCGGGGGACGAGGGGAGGCGGCCGGACTCCGCCAGGGCCCGGCGGAGCAGGAACTCGATCTGGGCGTTCGCGCTGCGCAGCTCCTCGCCCGCCCAGCGGGCCAGCGCCTCGTACACCTGGGGGTCGAGCCGCAGCAGCACCTGCTTGCGCGGCTGCCGGCCCGCCCGGCCACCTTCCTCCGGCGGGGTCACTGGTAGAGGGTTCCCGTGTTGACCACCGGCTGGGCGGCGCGGTCACCGCAGAGGACGACCATCAGGTTCGAGACCATGGCGGCCTTGCGCTCCGGGTCCAGGTCCACGATCTCCTCCTCGGCCAGGCGGGTCAGGGCCAGTTCGACCATGCCCACCGCACCCTCCACGATCTGCTTGCGGGCCGCCACGACCGCGCCCGCCTGCTGGCGCTGGAGCATCGCGGAGGCGATCTCCGGAGCGTACGCGAGATGCGTGAAGCGGGACTCGATGATGGCCACCCCGGCCGCGTCCACCCGGGCGTGCAGCTCGGCGGCCAGCTTCTCGGTGATCTCCTCGGCGTTCCCGCGCAGCGAAAGGCCGCCCTCCTCGTGCGCGTCGTACGGGTACTCGATCGCGATGTGCCGCACGGCCGCCTCGGTCTGGGTCTCGACGAACTCCGTGAAGTCCTCGACCTCGAAGGTGGCCCGCGCCGTGTCCTCGACCCGCCACACCACGACCGCCGCCAGCTCGATGGGGTTGCCGTAGGCGTCGTTGACCTTCAGGACGGCCGTCTCGTGGTTGCGCACCCGGGTGGAGATCTTCTCCCGGGAGGTCAGCGGGTTGATCCAGCGCAGGCCGTCGGTGCGGATCGTGCCCCGGTAGCGGCCGAACAGCTGGACCACCCGGGCCTCGCCGGGCGCCACCGTGTTGAGCCCGCTCATCGCGAGGAGGGAGGCGAGGATCAGGATCACGCCGCCGGCGCTCAGGGCCGCCTGCGCGGAGGAGAGCGCGGTGGCGCCGAGCGCGATCAGCCCCGCCCCCGCGAGTACGCCCACCAGTCCGAGCAGCAGCGCCAGGCCGCCGCCCACGCTGCGCGCGGTGAATTCCCGTATGCCCTGCGGCGTGGAGACGTCGTTCGTCATCATTTGCCCCGTTTCTCGTGGTCGCAGCCGGTCGAGCTGCTTAGCAAAGTGATATCACTTTTTCGGAGTACGGCAACCCTTGGGGCATCGTGTGCGTCGGTTCCTGTGATGTGGGTGCTGATTCTCACGTCCGGATTGACCGGTATTGGCAAGGGTTGACCATCCTTTGTCACAGCCTGCGGTGTTAGCTTTCTGAGCTGACGTCGGGGGGTAATCGAGCGGAGCGGGAGCGATGGGCCGAGCAGAAGCGCGTAAGGCGCAGCAGCAGCGCGGTGCGCGGCGGGCGCCGAGCGGACGTGCCAAGGGCGCCAAGGACAAGGGCGGCGCCGGCAAACGCACCGGCATACGTCGCTTCTTCACCTGGAAGAAGATCCTCGGGACGTTCCTCGGGCTGATCCTGCTCCTCATGGCCGCGGCGATCATCCTCTACTTCTCGGTGAACGAACCCACCGACCCGAACAAGCAGGCCACGCTCCAGAGCAACACCTACCGGTACGCCGACGGCTCGGTCATGGCCCGCACCGGTGAGATGAACCGCGAGCTCGTGCCGATCGACAAGATCCCCGAGGACGTCCGCACCGCCTTCATCGCCATCGAGAACAAGTCCTTCTACCAGGACCGCGGCATCGACGTGATGGGCGTGGCCCGAGGCCTGTTCAACACCGTCACCGGCAAGGGCAAGGCCGGCGGCTCGACGATCACTCAGCAGTACGTCAAGAACTACTATCTGACGCAGGACCAGTCGGCGACGCGCAAGCTCCGGGAGCTGGTGATCTCCCTCAAGGTCGACCAGCGCATGGAGAAGGACGACATCCTCGTCGGCTACCTGAACACCAACTTCTACGGCCGCAACGCGTACGGGATCCAGGCCGCGGCCCAGGCCTTCTACGGGGTCGACGCCGACAAGCTCACGCTGGAGCAGGGCGCGTACCTCGCCTCCGTCATCCAGGCCCCCAGCCAGTACGACCTGGCGACGGCCGGCCCGAACGGCACGAGGCTGGTCAACATCCGCTTCAACGCCGTCCTCGACAACATGGTCGAGATGGGCAAGCTGGATCCGGCCAAGCGCAAGACCATGACCCTCCCGCCGCCGATCGCGCCCAAGCCCCGCCCGGGCATGGAGGGTCAGAAGGGCTACCTGATCCAGGCGGCCAACGACGAGATGAACGAGCAGAAGATCACCGACGCGCAGATCGCGGCCGGTGGCTGGAACATCGTGCTCAACATCGACCCGAAGAAGCAGGCGGCGCTGGAGAAGGCGGTCCAGGACGAGCTGGAGTCCAAGCTCGACCGCAAGGACACCAAGAACCGCCCGCAGGACCAGAGCGTCCAGGCCGGCGCCACCTCGGTGGACCCGAAGACCGGCGCGATCGTCGCCATGTACGGCGGTCAGGGCCTGGCCGAGAAGTCCGCGAGCAACGCCCTGCGCACCGACTACCAGCCCGGCTCGACCTTCAAGCCGATCGTGCTCGCTTCCGCCCTGGAGAACAACGCCAACACCCAGGACCGCAAGCCGATCACCCCGAACGCGCTCTACGACGGCACGAGCAAGCGCCAGGTAGTCGGCAGCAAGATCCCGTTCAACCCGCAGAACCAGGACGACAAGGACTTCGGCAAGGAGATCACCGTCCAGGACGCGACCAACTTCTCGGTCAACTCCGTCTACGCGCAGATGATCGTGGACGTCGGCCCGCCCGCCGTGAAGAAGACGGCCCTCGCGCTCGGCATGAAGGACCGCGAAGGCTGGCCCGAGGACAAGCCGGCCATGTCGCTCGGCACGATGAGCGCCAACACCCTGGAGATGGCGGGCGTCTACGCGACCCTCGACAACCACGGCAAGAAGGTCACGCCGACGATCATCAAGAGCGCCGAGCACAAGGACGGCGAGTTCACCCCCCGTCAGGCCGTCGGCAGCCAGGCCATCAGCCGTCAGACCGCCGACACCGTCACCAAGGTGCTCACCGGCGTGGTCAACGACGGCTCCGGCAACAAGGTCAAGAGCAGCGCCTACGAGGCCGCCGGCAAGACCGGTACCACCGAGTCCAACGTGGCCGGCTGGTTCACCGGCTACACCCCGGAACTGGTCACCGTCGTCGCGATGTTCGGCGAAGAGCCCGGCACCCACAAGCAGGTCACCCTCACCGGCACCGCCGGTGGTGGCCGCGCGGGCGGTTCCAGCTTCCCCGCCGAGATCTGGAAGGCGTACACGCTGGCGGCGCTCAAGGGCGTGAACACGGGCGAGTTCGACACGTCGGACGCGGAGATGGGCGCCTCGCAGGCGCCGTCCCGCAGCGCCTCCCCGACGCCCTCGCCGAGCCCCTCCAGCCAGCCGCCGGCCAGCAGCAGCCCGCCGGCGAACTCGCCGACCCCGACGCCGACCCCGACGCCGACCAACACCCGGACCACGTCGCCGACTCCGACGACGTCGCCGACCGCGACGCCGACCAAGACCGGCGGCCCGAAGCCGCCGGACCCGCCGCTGTTCGGTGAGAACCAGGGCCACTGACAGACCGCCGCCTCGCAGCCTTCACGGCTGCGGGGCGGCGGTTCTCGTAGGGGCTCCCGTGGGCCTCAGGGGCCCGAGACCGCCGCCGCGATCCGGTCGCCCGTGGTCTTGTCGATGCTGCGCCAGTACTGGAAGGCACGCTCCAGGACCGGGGCGCTGACCCCATCCCGCAGGTGCCCGCTGACGTTCGAGACGAGGCGGTCGCGTGCCGCGTCGTCGAGGACGTGGCGGACCATCGTGCCGGGCTGGCCCCAGTCGTCGTCCTGGCCGTGCGCGGAGTACGCCTCGCGGACCATCTCGCCCGCCGTGGCCCAGCCGGCCGGCTCGCCGAAGCGCGCGACGTCGGCCGCGGGGCCGCCGTACGAGTTCGGTGCGTACGGGCGGGCCGCGTTGGACGCCTCGAACCGCATCGGTCCGTCCTTGGCGTACGAGGACACCAGCGAGCGGGCCCGGTTCGGCGGGAGCTGGGCGTAGTTCGGCCCGATCCGGTAGCGGTGCGTGTCGGGGTACGAGAACAGCCGGCCGAGCAGCATCTTGTCCGGCGACGGGCCGATGCCCGGCACCAGGTTCGAGGGCTCGAAGGCGGCCTGCTCGATGTGGATGAAGTAGTCCGGCGGATTCTTGTCCAGGGTCATCCGGCCGACCTCGATCAGCGGGTAATCGCCGTGCGGCCACACCTTGGTGAGGTCGAAGGGGTTGAAGCGGTAGCTCGCCGCGTCCTCGAAGGGCATGACCTGCACGTGCATGGTCCAGCTCGGCGGCTCGCCGCCCGCGATCGAGTCGAAGAGGTCGCGCCGGTGGTAGTCGGGGTCCTCGCCCGCGATCCGGTCGGCGTCGGCCTGCGTCAGGAAGTCGATGCCCTGGTCCGTCTTCATGTGGTACTTGACCCAGAACCGCTCGCCACCGCCGTTGACCCACAGGTAGGTGTGCGAGCCGTAGCCGTTCATGTGCCGGTAGTCCTTCGGAATGCCCCGGTCGCCCATCAGCCACGTCACCATGTGCGCGGACTCGGGGGACAGGGTCCAGAAGTCCCACTGCATGTCGTGGTCGCGCAGCCCGTTGTCGGGGCGGCGCTTCTGGGAGCGGATGAAGTCCTGGAACTTCATCGGGTCCCGCACGAAGAAGACCGGGGTGTTGTTCCCGACCAGGTCGTAGTTGCCGTGCTCGGTGTAGAACTTCAGGGCGAAACCGCGCGGGTCCCGCCAGGTGTCGGGGGAGCCCTGCTCGCCCGCGACCGTCGAGAAGCGGGCCAGCATCTCGGTCCTGCGGCCCGGCTGGAAGAGGTCGGCCCTCGTGAACTGACTGACGTCATTGGTGACCTGGAAGACGCCGTACGCGCCCGCGCCCTTGGCGTGGACCACCCGCTCGGGGACCCGTTCACGATTGAACTGGGCCATCTTCTCGATCAGGTAGTGGTCCTGGAGCAGGATCGGGCCGTCGGGACTCACGGTGAGCGAGTGCTCGTCGCTCTCCACCGGAACCCCGGCGTTGTTCGTCGAGTACGGAATCCTCTGCGCGTCCTGGGTCACGAGCGTCCTCCCCTGGGGGCCGGTCGGTTCGCTACCCAGTCAACGCCGCTCGTGCGCCACCGGCAACGCCAGCTCGAACCAGACCACCTTTCCGCTGCTCAGCCGGGTGGCACCCCAGCGGCGGGCCATCCGGTTCACCAGGAACAGGCCGCGGCCGCCCTCGTCGGTGTCCCGCGCCCGGCGCTGGCGCGGCAGCTGCGGGGAGTCGTCGCCGACCTCGCAGCGCAGGACGTCCGTACGCAGCAGGCGCAGGGTCACGGGCCGCTCCGCGTACCGGACGGCATTGGTGACCACCTCGCTGACCAGCAGCTCCAGCGAGTCCTGGAGCTCCTCCAGGCCCCACCGGGTCAGGGCGCGGCGGGCGAACCGGCGGGCGCGGCCCGGAGCGGTCTCCTCCGGGTCCAGGAACCAGTACGCCACGTCACTGGGCGCGATCCCGTCGAAGCGGGCCGCGAGCAGCGCGATGTCGTCGTCCCGGTCGCCCGGGCCGAGCATGTCCAGCACGTCGTCGCAGAGGGCCTCCAGCGGCGGCGGGTGGTCCAGGCCGGTCAGCTGCGCGGTGGTCGCCAGGCGCTCCCGGAGCTGCTCGATGCCGGTCCACACGTCCCGCAGCCGGGACTCCACCAGCCCGTCGGTGTACAGCAGCAGGGTGGCCCCGGCGGGCGCGTCCAGCTCCACGGCCTCGAAGTCCACGCCGCCGACGCCGATGGGGGCGCCCGGGGGTACGCGGAGCACCTCGGCGCGGCCGCCCAGGTGCAGCAGCACCGGCGGCGGGTGGCCGGCGTTGGCGATGGTGATCCGGTGCGAGACGGGGTCGTAGACGGCGTACAGACAGGTGGCCATGCGGTCGGAGCCGAGACGCTGGGCCTGCTCGTCCAGATGGTGCAGCACCTCGGCGGGCGGCAGGTCCAGCTGCGCCAGGGTCTGCGCGGTGGTGCGGAGCTGGCCCATGATCGCGGCGGAGGTCATGGAGTGCCCCATGACGTCGCCGACGACGAGGGCGACCCGGCTGCCGGGCAGCGGAATGGCGTCGTACCAGTCGCCGCCGACGCGGGCGGTCTCGGCGGCGGGCAGGTAGCGCGAGGCGAGCCGCACCCCGGTGGGCTGGGGCAGGCTGTCGGGCAGCATGGTGCGCTGGAGCTCGTCGGCGATGTACGCCTCGCGGCCGTACAGGACCGCCTTGTCGATGCCGAGCGCGGTGTGGGTGGCCAGCTGGGCGGCGACCAGGAGGTCGTTCTGCTCGAAGGCGGGCCGCTCGGGGCTGCGCAGGAACACGGCGGCGCCGATCACCCGGCGGCGCCCGCGCAGGGGCGCCAGCACGGCCCGGTTGCCGCGTGGCAGCGGATGGTCCGCGCCCAGCAGCTCGGGCAGCGCGGCCTTGGCGGCCGCGGAGGACCCGAAGACGGGCCGTACGCCGCGCAGAACCTCGGCGAGCGCGCCGCCGGAGCGGATCTCGCACAGCTCGGCCGCGGGCAGGTCACCCTGCGGGCCGACCAGCGGCAGCTGGCTGAAGTCGAGCTCGCCGGTGGCCCCCGCGGCCCCGGCGAGGTCCAGGCCCGCGCCGATGGTGCCGCCCGACGCGGCATCGGTGAGATCGTCGATCGGCCGGAGCCGGTCGGTGCGGCGCAGCCTTAAAACGACCGGGCCGACGGGGCGCTCGTCCCCGACCGGCAGCGGGTCGCGCAGGTAGACGAGGATGGCGTCGGAGAACGTCGGCACGGTGGCCCGGCACAGGCCGAGCACGATCTCGTCGAGGTCGATGCCGCGGGCGATCCGCCGGGTGGCGGCGCCGACGAAGCGCAGCCGGTCCCCTTCGCGGCGCGCGGCGGTGTCCCCGGCGCCGCCGACGGCCGGTATCCCGGTCCCGCCGCCGTGCCGGTCTCCTCCGGCGGGGTGGAGCGCGGGGCTCCGGGGCCGTCCTGTCCGCCGAGCGGGCCGTCGGCCGCGTTCCGTGCGGCGATGCCCTGCGGATCGTCGGCGGTCGCGTTGCGCGCGGCTCCGGTGTCCCTGGCCCGGGCGGTGGCGCCGTCCCGCGGCCGGGCACCGGCCCGGCCCGGGCCGTCGGCCGGGAGGTCCGCCGAGGCGGCTCCGCGGGGCCGGGGGAGCCCGGCAGGGGCGCCGCCCGGCTCCGCGCCCGGGCTCTGCGCATGCGTGCGTACGGCCTCGGCTGCGGCGATGGGCGCCTTGCCGTGGCCGGCCTCGTCCGTACCTCCGCCGGAGGCGACGGGCTGCGGGCCCTCCTGAGAGGTGGGGTACTCCGTCACGCGTGGAATTCCGTCCGTTTGCGCTCGATGTGCGCTGCACTCAACTCGGTCAGTCGCGGTATACCCGCTCAGCGGCCGGGGCACCATAACCCCGCGTTTCCGCGTCTCCCCCGTTACCTCTCGCCCTGCGTCGACCTCCGGTCAAATCCCGCGTACGGCACGACACTTGCGCACACAGGGTCTCATCGCACCGCCCGCGCGCGCGACCTTGCGGAGGACGATCCTACGTTTGTACCCCGGGGGCGCATCAAGGGTCTCATGAGGTCATATGCGCCGGGGTGTGGTCCCAGTCCTCCGGCAGGTCCGGAACCGTCCAGGCCGGATCCGGCCGCCAGTTCTCCCAGCCGTCGGAGAACGGCGCACCCCATTGCCCGATGACCTCGACCGCCGCCCGCCCGGCCTCCCGCACCCGGTCCGCTTCCTCAGGGCCCATCAGCCCGGAGCGCTGCGCCTGGGCGAACTCGTCCTCGTCCCGCCACTTCCAGCTGCGGTCCGGGTAGACGGAGATGTCGAGGAAGTGGTCCACGGAGTCGACCCCGCCGGACCAGCGCGACCGGGGCTCCTCCAAGTTCACGTACCAGCTCTTGAACCGCCAGCCGTGCTCCCAGAACAGCCACACCGACCACGGGTCCCCGGGCCGGGCCAGCTTCAGCACGCCCGCGCCGAACCAGCGCGACCGTACGGTGGTGCGCGGCGCGGTGTAGCGGGTGGCGAGCGGCTCCTCGTGGACGGGGGTGCCGTCGGCGAGGACCGGTTTGACGCATTCGGTGCCGGGGGCCATCCAGACGGCGAGCAGTTCCTCGGTGTCCCGCACCACCGTCACCGGGCGGCAGATGTGCACCTGGCCCTTCAGCCCCGGGGCGTGGTCGCGGTAGCGCCAGAGGATCTGCTCCCCGGGCGCCCAGTGGGTGCCCTGCGCACGCGTGCGCGCGGCGCCGCCCGCGGGCCTGAAGGTACCTGTCATGCGCAGATCTTAGGTCGGGCACCCCCGCGGATGCTGCGGTGCAGGTCACCGAGGGGTGCGGGGACGGTAAACGACCGGATTCGGACCCTGCCGCGAGGCTCGTCAGGGGTGGGTCATGCGCAGGACGTCCAGCGCCTCGTCGAGCTGCTCCAGGGTGAGCGCGCCGCGATCGACGTAGCCGGACTCCAGTACGACCTCCCTGATCGTCTTCCGCTCGGCGAGGGCCTTCTTGGCGACCTTGGCCGCTTCCTCGTAGCCGATGTACCGGTTCAGCGGGGTCACCACGGAGGGCGAGGATTCGGCGTACTCCCTGGCCCGCTCGGCATTGGCGGTGATCCCGTCCACCGTGCGGTCGGCCAGCAGGCGGCTCGCGTTGGCGAGCAGCCGGACCGATTCGAGGAGGTTCCGGGCCATCACCGGGAGCATCACATTGAGCTCGAAATTGCCGGCCGCGCCCGCCACCGCGACGGTGGCGTCGTTCCCCATCACCTGTGCGGCGACCATCAGGACGGCCTCCGGGACGACCGGATTGACCTTCCCGGGCATGATCGAGGAGCCCGGCTGGAGATCCGGGAGATTGATTTCGGCCAATCCGGTGCGCGGTCCGGAGGCCATCCAGCGCAGATCGTTGGAGATCTTGGTGAGCGAGACGGCGATCGTACGGAGCATCCCCGAGGTCTCCACCAGCGCGTCCCGAGCCCCCTGGGCCTCGAAGTGGTTGCGGGCCTCGGTGAGCGGCAGCCCGGTGTCCGCGGCCACCTCGGCGATCACGGCGGCGGAGAACCCGGGCGGGGTGTTGATCCCGGTGCCCACCGCGGTGCCGCCCAGCGGCAGCTCGGCCAGCCGCGGCAGGGCCGCACGCAGCCGCTCGACGCCGTAGCGGATCTGGGCGGCGTACCCGCCGAACTCCTGGCCCAGGGTGACCGGCGTGGCGTCCATCAGGTGCGTCCGCCCGGCCTTGACGACCTGCTCGAACGCGGCGGCCTTGCGCTCCAGCGCGGCGGCGAGGTGCTCCAGGGCCGGGATCAGGTCGCGGGTGACGGCGGCGGTGGCGGCGATGTGGATGGAGGAGGGGAAGACGTCGTTGGAGCTCTGCGAGGCGTTGACGTGGTCGTTGGGGTGGACCTCCCGGCCCAGCCGCTCGGTGGCCAGGGTGGCGATCACCTCGTTGGCGTTCATGTTGGACGAGGTGCCGGACCCGGTCTGGAAGACGTCGATGGGGAAGTGGTCGTCCCAGCGGCCCTCCGCGACCTCGGCGGCGGCCGACCGGATGGCCTCGGCGACGTCCTGCTCCACCACGCCGAGGCGGGCGTTGACCAGGGCGGCCGCGGCCTTGACGCGGGCGAGCGCCTCGATGTGGGCGTGTTCCAGACGCTGCCCCGAGATGGGGAAGTTCTCCACGGCGCGCTGGGTCTGAGCACGCCATTTGGCGTGGGCGGGCACCCGTACGTCGCCCATGGAGTCGTGCTCGATCCGGAACTCTTCGGCCTGCTGCTGATCGGTCATTTTCGTGGCCTCCTCAAAAAGTTGAGCAATTGTCTTGTTCGAAGTGTTCCCAACTCCCCTACTGACCAGTAAATACCGGGGGTAACACCGGCATTAGGGGAGGCGTTCATGACACGTGCACACAGGAAACCCAGGCTCAGATCTACCTTCGCCGCCGTCGCGGCGGCTGCGGCCGCCCTCGGGGGCGTCACCGCCATCACCCCCACGGCCCAGGCGGCGGTGCCCGCGGCGGCTCCGGCAGCGGCCGTGACCCCCCTCTCGCCCGAGCTCGAGGCGATCCGCGCGGCCGAGGCCGTCAAGATCTACGGCGACGCGGCCGTCCGCCCGCTCGGCGAGCGCAAGACCGGCCTGATCTCGCTGGGCGACAGCGAGATCTCGGGCGAGGGCGTCGGCAACTACGATCCCGCGACCAACACGCCGAACAACCAGTGCCACCGCTCGCCCGACGCGGCGATCCACCGCACCGGCATCCCGGCCGACCTCACCTTCAACGTCGCCTGCTCCGGCGGGTACACCGGCAACATCAGGATCGGCGGCAGCAAGCAGTACGCCGACGAGCTGGTGCAGAGCGACAGCCTGGCCATCAAGGCCCGCAACACGAAGATCAAGATGGTGCTGCTGGTCGCCGGGGCCAACGACGACCTGCAGTTCGGCCCGGTCATGACCGACTGCGTCACCCGCTGGGTGCTCAGCCAGGGCACCTGCGAGCCCAAGTACGGCCCCGGCTGGCAGGCCCGCGTCGACGGCCTGAGGCCCAAGGTGGAGTCGACCGTCGCGGACCTCAAGACGGTCATGCGCGACGCCGGCTACGCCGACTCCGACTACAAGCTCGTCGTCATGGGCTACCCCAGCCCCATCGGCCCCGACTTCAACGACAACCCGAACTTCCCCGGCAAGCTCCCCGGCGGCTGCGCCGGCTACGACTCCGACGCCACCTGGGGCCGCAACTACGCGGTGCCCACCTTCGAGAAGGGCATGCGCGCCGCGGCCCTCGCCTCGGGCGCCACCTACCTGGACAACTCGCGGCTCTTCCACGGCCACGAGGTGTGCATGGAGGACACCTGGGCCCGCGGGCTCTACCTGGACCTCGGCGACCACTTCCCGTGGGACGAGAACACCGCCCGCCAGTCCTTCCACCCCAACTACCGGGGCCACGGCGCGTTCGCGTCCTGCCTGACCCAGCTCTACAACTCCGGCCTGCGCGAGGCCTCCTGCGCCGACCCCGCGAGCACCGGCACCCCCGTCCTGCAGGCCGGGGCCTGGGACGACAAGTTCAAGCCCCTGAAGAACGAGGCGACCGGCACCTGCCTCGACGCGAAGGGCGGCTCCAGCGCCAATGACACGGCGATCCTGGGCTGGGACTGCCACGGCGGCCGCAACCAGGGCTGGTGGTACGACGCCGCCCGCAAGTCCGTCCACATCGAACTGACCCAGGACCGCTGCCTCGACGCCCCCGGCGCCAACTACGGCCCCGGCACCGGCCTGATCGTCTGGAACTGCCACGGCGGCGCGAACCAGCAGTTCGTCCGCGACGGCGCCACCCTGCGACCCGCGGCCTCCCCGGGCATGTGCCTGACGGTGGCCGCCGCCCACGAGCCGCTGCGCCTGCAGACCTGCAACGGCTCGGCGGCCCAGCGCTTCGCGTAACCCCGCCCCGCTCCACCCGACCCCCCACACCCGGCCGGCGCACCCCGGCCGGGTGCCTACATGTCGAGCAGCAGTTTCCGTACCTCCCGCGGCCGGTTGGTGATGATCGTGTCCACGCCGAGCCGCACGCACAGCTCCACGTCCTCCGCCTCGTCCACGGTCCACACCCGGACGGACAGCCCCTTGGCCTTCAGCCGGGCCACCAGCCCCGGGTCCCGCCGCACGAGGTCGATGCCCGGGCCCGCGTGGGTCGCGTACGGGGGCCGCACCGGGCGGACGGTGCGCTCGATGAGGAACACGGCGGGCAGGCCGGGCGCGAGCCGGTGCATCCGGGTCAGCGCCGTGCGCGAGAAGCTCATCACCTCGACGCGGCCGGTGGCCCCGTCGGCCAGCCCGTACTCCCGGAGCATCCGCACCAGCTCGGCCTCCAGCCGCCCGCCCGCGCGGGACGGGTGCTTGGTCTCGACCGCGAGCCCGACCGGCCGCGGCGCCGCCAGTGCCTCCCGCAGCAGGTCCTCGAAGAGCAGCACCCGGGCCCCGGCGTGCGCGGCCCCCTTCCACGCCCCGAAATCGAGCGCGCGGAGCTCCTCGTACGTCATCTCGGAGACGACCCCGCGCCCGTCGGAGGTCCGCTCGACCCGCCGGTCGTGCACACAGACCAGCTTCCGGTCGGCGGTCAGCCGCACATCGCACTCGAGCGCGTCGGCCCCGTCTTCGATGGCCTGCCGGTACGCGGCCATGGTGTGCTCGGGGTGCTCGTGGGAGGCCCCCCGATGGGCGACCACGCGGACGGCGCGGTCGGTACGGAGGGACGGCGTCGCTGTCATGCGCAAATCCTTGCAATCCGTGGTGAACGAACAGGTGCGGGCCTGTGTCCCCGACGTTAACCCGGGGCCGGTCGCGGCAGCGGCACCCGGCCCCGGCCCAAGCCCGGGCGTCGCCGGTCAGGGCTGCGGGGCAGGCTGCGGGGCCAGCGGGGCCGGGGTGACCTTGAAGCCGCCCTTCGTGACCTCGGTGAAGGGGGCCGGGGCCATGCAGGTGCCCACCGTGGCCGCGGCGGCCGAGCCGTCCGGCTTCAAGTCGACGTTGACGATGCCCCAGGAGAAGCCGACCCGGTCGGGGGCGCCGCGTTCGCCGTCCTGGACGCTCAGGCCGATCCGCTTGCCCTCCCAGCCGGGCACGTTCGAACTCTTGACCACCGCGGTGATCGTGGCGGTCCTGCCGCCGGTGACCATGCAGTCCACCTCCGCCTCGGCCACGCCCGTGAAGTCCGCCTCGGGCTGGGCGTGGTAGACGGTCACCCGGCCGCGGGCATCGGTCGGAAGGCCCTGCCCGGCCCCCGGGAAGGGCCGGCTCCACGGGGTCGACTCGGCGTCCACGGTGAAGCGGATGTCGTGTGACGCGGGCACGTACGGGTAGTGCACCGTGCCGCCGCCGTGCACCGAGGCGGTCTTCGCCGCGGCGGCCGGCGCCGCCGGGGCGGGGGCCGCCGCGACCAGGGTGGCCACCAGGGCCGCGGATCCGGCGAGGGCGAGGGCGCGCGTGCGGTTCTTCATCGTGAACTCCCGTTGTCCAAGGGCTGTTTGGGTACGGGTAAAGCCTCGCCCGGAGCCCGCCGGCCTGCCATCTGCCGATCGGCGGAAACGCGTGAGGGCCCCTCCCCCGAACGGGGGAGAGGCCCTCGGACCGTCGCGTTACAGACCCGGACCGCGCACCGGGATGTGGGTGAACGTCGGCTCCGGGGCCGGGTTCTGGAAGAAGTCGTTGCCCTTGTCGTCGACCACGATGAAGGCCGGGAAGTCCTCGACCTCGATCTTCCAGACCGCCTCCATGCCGAGCTCCTCGTACTCCAGGACCTCGACCTTCTTGATGCAGTCCTGGGCGAGCCGCGCCGCCGGGCCGCCGATCGAGCCGAGGTAGAAGCCGCCGTGCGAGCCGCACGCGTCCGTCACCTGCTGGGAGCGGTTGCCCTTGGCCAGCATGACCTTGGAGCCGCCCGCCGCCTGGAACTGCTCGACGTAGGAGTCCATCCGGCCGGCCGTGGTCGGGCCGAAGGAGCCCGAGGCATAGCCCTCGGGGGTCTTCGCCGGGCCGGCGTAGTAGACCGGGTGGTCCTTCAGGTACTGCGGCATCTCCGCGCCCGAGTCCAGCAGCTCCTTGATCTTGGCGTGCGCGATGTCGCGCGCCACGACCAGCGGGCCGGTCAGTGACAGGCGGGTCTTGACCGGGTGCTTGGTCAGGGTCGCCAGGATCTCGTCCATCGGCTGGTTCAGGTCGATGGAGACCACGTCCGCGGACTCCGCCAGGTGCTCGTCGGTGGTCTCCGGCAGGAAGCGGGCCGGGTCGCGCTCCAGCTGCTCCAGGAACACGCCGTCGGCGGTGATCTTCGCGGTGGCCTGGCGGTCCGCCGAGCAGGACACGGCGATCGCGACCGGCAGCGAGGCGCCGTGGCGCGGCAGCCGGACCACGCGCACGTCGTGGCAGAAGTACTTGCCGCCGAACTGCGCGCCGATGCCGATCTTCTGCGTCAGCTCGAAGACCTGCTGCTCCAGGGCCTCGTCGCGGAAGCCGTGGCCGAGCGGCGAGCCCTCGCGGGGCAGCTCGTCCAGGTAGTGCGCCGAGGCGTACTTGGCGGTCTTCAGCGCGTGCTCGGCGGAGGTGCCGCCGACCACGATCGCCAGGTGGTAGGGCGGGCAGGCCGCCGTACCGAGCGAACGGATCTTCTCCTCCAGGAACTTCATCATGGAGGCCTCGTTGAGGACCGCCTTGGTCTCCTGGTAGAGGAAGGACTTGTTGGCCGAGCCGCCGCCCTTGGCCATGAAGAGGAACTTGTACGCGCCGCCGTCGGTCGCGTACAGCTCGATCTGCGCGGGCAGGTTCGAGCCGGTGTTCTTCTCCTCCCACATGGTGATCGGAGCCATCTGCGAGTAGCGCAGGTTCAGCCGCGTGTAGGCGTCGTAGATGCCGCGGGAGAGGGCCGCCTCGTCGCCGCCCTCGGTGAGGACGTTCTGGCCGCGCTTGCCCATGACGATCGCCGTGCCGGTGTCCTGGCACATCGGCAGGACGCCGGCCGCCGCGATGTTCGCGTTCTTCAGCAGGTCCAGCGCCACGAACTTGTCGTTCGCGCTCGCCTCGGGGTCGTCGATGATGCGACGCAGCTGCGCGAGGTGCGCGGGGCGCAGGAAGTGCTGGATGTCGTGGATGGCCTCTTCGGCGAGCTTGCGCAGCGCCTCGGGCTCGACCTTGAGGAACGTACGGCCATCCGCCTCGAAGGTGGACACGCCCTCGGCGGTCACCAGCCGGTAGGGGGTGGCGTCCTCGCCCAGGGGCAGCAGGTCGGTGTACGCAAACTCTGGCATGACGGCAGTCATTCCTCACTCGGCAGACAGCGCTGGCGACCAATTGGCAGCGCAGTCCACCAGCGTAGAACCTCCCGGGGTGCCCGTGTCTGTGAGGTAAGGCTCACTAGGGCTCACGGGGGAGTATCGCGATCTATCGTGTCTCGCTATGCTGGGTCGCGTGGACCTGGAAAAGCACCCCGCCGCCCCCGCCCCCGCGCCGGCTCCCGCCCCCGCGGCGGCCGAACTGCGTGCCTCCGACGCCGACCGGGACCGGATCGCGCAGATCCTCGCCGACGCCCTCGCCGAGGGCCGGCTGACCTCCGAGGAACACTCCGAGCGCCTGGACTCGCTGTACGCCGTCAAGACGGTGGGCGAGCTGGAACTGCTCGTACGGGACCTCCCCGCGCCGGGCACCGGCCACACCTCGGCCGCGCCCGCGTACGCGGCCCACGCCACGGCGGCGGGCTACACCGAGACGGTCGTCGCCGTGTGCAGCAGCTCCGCCCGCAAGGGCCGCTGGCGGCCGGGCGCGCTCACCCGTGCGGTCTCGGTCATGGGCGACATCACCATCGACCTCACCGAGGCGGTCTTCGAACAGCAGGTCACCGAGATCAACGTGACCTGCGTCCTCGGG
Source organism: Streptomyces sp. NBC_01546 (assembly GCF_045208355.1). Lineage (NCBI taxonomy): Bacteria > Bacillati > Actinomycetota > Actinomycetes > Kitasatosporales > Streptomycetaceae > Streptomyces > Streptomyces sp. NBC_01546. The sequence continues at coordinate 3,233,638 of NZ_CP109379.1, read as the reverse complement.
AACGTGGAGGTCCTGGTTCCGGAGAACGTCACCCTGCGCGGCTACGGAAGCGGAGTCCTCGGCAACTTCGAGGTGCGCGGCGAGGGCCGCGGGGAGACCGACCCGCAGGCCCCGGTCGTGATCGTCCGCGGCTTCGCCCTGCTGGGCAACATCGAGGCACGGCCCAGGCCCGGTGCCCGGCTGGTCGATCTGGCGGACCGGATGCGCAAGCGCCTGGACGGCTGAGAGCGGCTCCCCGCGGGGGTCGCGTTTCGGACGAACCCCCGCCGCCCGCCGGTACCCGGTGCATAGGGGCACGCACAGCGGGTAGGGACAGGTGCATCGTCTCTCGCTCGCGTATCCGTCGTCAGGAGTAGACCGTGCCGCAGCCGCCGCATCAGTCCCTGAAGGTTGCCGTCGTGCCGAAGCCGCGGGTGCCGGCGAGGGCTGAGGACGGCCCATGGCATGCGGAGGCGGTGTGCCGCCGCGACGAGGCGGGCCTGTTCTTCGCCCCCTCCAAAGAGCCCACGGCGGCCCGGCTCTCCCGCGAGGAGGCCGCCAAGCGCGTCTGCGCCCGCTGCCCGGTCATGGTCGCCTGCCGGGAGCACGCGCTGCTCCAGCCCGAGCCGTACGGGGTCTGGGGCGGCCTCACCGCCGCCGAGCGCCGGGTGGTCCTGGCCCGGATGCGGCGCAGGGCCGCAGAGCTGCGCCAGGCCCCCGGGTCCGGGCCCATCGCCGCCGCGGGCTGAACCCCGTACCCCGGGCGCGCGCAGCACCGTACGGAATGCGCGGGGACAGCGAGAGGGGGGGTCACCGCCGCACGCGGTGACCGCCCCTCTCGCTGTGCCCGCCCTGGTCCTACTGGGCCCGGTCGAAGTCGACCGCGCTGTACGCGCGCAGCTTCGACAGACGGTGCGTCGAGTCGATCTGCCGGATCGTGCCCGACTTCGAGCGCATGACCAGCGAGGACGTGGTCGCGGTCTCCGAGCGGTAGTGGACGCCGCGCAGCAGCTCGCCGTCCGTGATGCCGGTGGCGACGAAGAAGACGTTCTCGCCGGACACCAGGTCGTTCGTGTGCAGGACCCGGTCCAGGTCGTGGCCCGCGTCGAGGGCCTTCTGGCGCTCGGCCTCGTCCTTGGGCCACAGCTTGCCCTGGATCGTGCCGCCGAGGCACTTTATGGCGCACGCCGAGATGATGCCCTCGGGGGTGCCGCCGATGCCGAGGAGCAGGTCCACGCCGGTGCCCTCGCGCACGGCCATGACCGAGCCCGCGACGTCGCCGTCCGAGATGAACTTGATCCGCGCGCCGGTCTCGCGGATCTCCTTGACGATGCCCTCGTGGCGGGGGCGGTCCAGGATGACGACCGTGACGTCCTCGACGGCCATCCCCTTGGCCTTGGCGACGCGCCGGATGTTCACCGAGACGGGTGCGTTGATGTCGACGAAGTCGGCGGCCTCCGGGCCCGTGACCAGCTTCTCCATGTAGAAGACGGCCGACGGGTCGAACATGGTGCCGCGGTCGGCGGCGGCCAGGACGGCGATGGCGTTCGGCATGCCCTTGGCGTTCAGGGTGGTGCCGTCGATCGGGTCCACGGCGATGTCGACCTCGGCGCCGGTGCCGTCGCCGACCCGCTCGCCGTTGAAGAGCATGGGGGCTTCGTCCTTCTCCCCCTCGCCGATGACGACGACGCCGTTCATCGAGACGGTGGAGATCAGGGTCCGCATCGCGTTGACCGCGGCGCCGTCCGCGCCGAGCTTGTCACCGCGGCCGACCCACCGGCCCGCGGCCATGGCTGCGGCCTCGGTCACCCGGACGAGTTCCAGGGCGAGGTTGCGGTCGGGGGCTTCGGGAGAGACTTCGAGCTGGGGCGGCAGGTTGTGCTCGGTCATCGGAGCGCACCTTTCTGTACGACGACGGCCGGGATGTGAGGGTGCTGGAACTCTATCGGTACGTCGACATATTGAGCAGGGCGGGTCACGTATGAGCGGGATATCGGTCAGCCGATTGGCCTGAGCGGACGTCTTGCCGACCGCGGTGGCGCGCCGCACAGGAGTCCGGGGCCACCCCGGCGGTGATCGCTCGCGCGCATGCGGGACGATGGTGCCGTGGCAGGTATGAAAGGCAAGCAGACGGTCTGGGACATGGTCCGATCGCTGGCGGTGATCGGCGTCGTGGTCGCGGGGATCTACCTCTTCGTCCCACATGACGAGAACGCCGATCCGACGCGCACGGTCGACTACCGGGTGGAGACGCTCACGGCCCGGCGCGCCGCACCGTACCCCGTGGCCGTCCCGGTGGGGCTGCCGGCGGAGTGGCGGGCGACCTCGGTGACGTACCAGCGCAAGGACTCCAACTCCTGGCACCTGGGTTTCCAGGACCCGGACCGGCAGTACGTGTCGGTGGAGCAGTCCACGGACACCTCCGCCAAGTACCTCGGTGCGGTCACCCAGAAGGCGAAGCCCACCGGGCAGACGCAGCAGGTGGGCGACGCGGTCTGGGAGCGCTGGGACGGCGAGAAGTACGACGCCCTCGTGAAGCAGGAGCAGGGCTACGTCACGGTGGTCACCGGGACGGCCTCCTTCGAGCAGCTCGGCACGATGGCGGCGGCGCTGGAGTTCAAGCAGGGCCAGCAGGGCGCCTGAGGTCTTCGGCCGGAAACCTTCGGCAGCGCGAAACCTTCGGCAACGCGAGTTCGGCAACGCGAGTTCGGCAACGCGAAACGGCCGCGCGCCCCGGGAAACCGGGGCGCGCGGCCGTTTGCCGTGCGGGGTGGCTCAGACGGTGGTGACGACCTCGTCGAACGCCAGGCGCGGGGAGCGCGGGAACCAGGCGTCCTCGCCCGGCTTGCCGATGTTGACGATCATCAGCGGGGTGTGGTCGGCGTCCAGGAACTCCTTCTGGATGCCGGCCAGGTCGGCGCCGGTCATCGGGCCCGCGGCCAGGCCGGCGGCGCGGATGCCGACGATGAAGTACGCGGCCTGCAGCGCGGCGTTGAGCAGGGCGGACTGCTCGCGGACCGGGCGCTCGGCGAAGAACATGTCCTTGGCCTGCGGGAAGTGCGGCAGCAGCGCCGGCAGCTCCTCGTGGAACTCGTTGTCCGCGGCGAGGATCGCGACCAGCGGCGCGGCGGCGGTCTTGGCCTGGTTGCCCTCGGCCAGGTGCTTCACGAGGCGCTCGCGGGCCTCGGGGGAGCGGACCAGGGTGATGCGCAGCGGGGTCTGGTTGAAGGCGGTGGGGCCGTACTTCACCAGGTCGTAGATCGCCTGCACCTGCTCCTCGGTGACCGGCTCGTCGGAGAACGAGTTGGCCGTACGGGCCTCGCGGAACAGCAGGTCCTGCGCGGCGGAGTCAAGAACGAGAGACATCGGAAAGCCTTCTTCCATACGTGGGTGAAGCGATGTTCCCGACTCTACGGCGAAAGTAGGTGAACTTTCAACTAAATGGCCCCGGTGGTGATCGGGATCACTGCTCCTCGGCCGCGTCGTCGCGCGCCGCGAGCGCCGAGTCCAGCCGCGCCCTGGCTCCCTCCAGCCAGTGCCGGCAGACCTTCGCCAGCTCCTCGCCGCGCTCCCAGAGCGCCAGTGAGTCCTCCAGCGACGTCCCGCCGGCCTCCAGCTTGCGGACGACCTCGATGAGCTCGTCGCGGGCCTGCTCGTACCCCAGCGCCGTTTCGGCCTCTGCCATTCCCTTTTCCACCCTATGTGTGTAGTGCAACGACTTGATTGCGGCAGTGTTTCGCCGTCTGCTGCCCGCTATTCGGCCTCGGCGACCCGTACGGAGAACTCTCCCTCCGCCACCCGCGCACGCAGCACCTCGCCCTCCGCGACCTCCTCCGGCGCGCGCACCACGTGCCCGTCGGCCCGCTGGAGCACCGCGTACCCCCGCTCCAGGGTCGCCGCGGGCGACAGCGCCACCACCCGGGCGAGGGTGTGCGCGAGCTCCGAATCGGCCCGGTCCAGCAGGTGGCCAAGCGTCCGCCTGCTGCGCCCGAGCAGGGCCTCCAGCTCGTCCTCGCGGGTCTCGACCATCCGCTGCGGATGGACGAACACCGGCCGGGCGAGGGCGTGCGCGAGGCCGCGCTCCTCCCGGTCCAGCAGCCCGCTCACCGCGCGCAGCCCCCGGCCCTGCAACTGGCGTACGCGCTCCAGCTCCTCGCCGACGTCCGGGACCACCTTCTTGGCCGCGTCCGTGGGCGTGGAGGCCCGCAGGTCCGCGACCAGGTCCAGCAGCGGGGAGTCCGGCTCGTGGCCGATCGCCGAGACCACCGGGGTACGGGCCGCCGCGACCGCCCGTACGACCTCCTCGTCGGAGAAGGGCAGCAGGTCCTCCACGCTGCCGCCGCCGCGCGCCACGATGATCACGTCGACCTCGTCGAGGGCGTCGAGCTCCTTGACCGCCTGGATCACCTGCGGCACCGCGTGCACGCCCTGGACGGCGACGTTGCGCACCTCGAAGCGGACCGCCGGCCAGCGGCGCCGGGCGTTCTCCAGTACGTCGCGCTCGGCGGCCGAGGCCCGCCCGACCACCAGCCCGATCAGCTGCGGCAGGAAGGGCAGCGGCTTCTTGCGGTCCAGCGCGAACAGGCCCTCCGAGGCCAGGGACCGCTTCAGCCGCTCCAGCCGGGCCAGCAGCTCCCCGATGCCGACCGGCCGTATCTCCGTGGCCCGCAGGGACAGCTGCCCGCGCGGGGCGTACCACTCGGGTTTGGCCAGCAGGACGACGCGCGCCCCCTCCGACACGACGTCCGCGACCTCGTCGAAGACCTGGCGGAAGCAGGTGACGCTGACCGAGATGTCGTGCGAGGGGTCGCGCAGCGTCAGGAAGACCACCCCCGCTCCCGGCCGCCGCGAGAGCTGCGTGATCTGCCCCTCCACCCACACCTGGCCGAGCCGCTCGATCCAGCCCCCGATGAGCCGGGACACCTGGCCTACCGGCAGCGGCGCCTCGGCCGACGTATTGAGTCCCATGTACGCAGGCTAACGGGCGCCGCTGACAGCGTCTCAGGGTCCGGCGCCGATGTCGGGGCGGATGTCGGCGCCGGTGTCGGCGCCGCTGTCGGAATCCCGGCGACCGCGCTGCACCACCAGCAGGCCCAGGCCCACCGCCAGCCACACCGCCCCCACCACCTGCGCCTCCCGGGAGGCCTCCACGATCACCGTGACGGTCACCGCCGCCCCCAGCACCGGGACCACCAGGTGCTTCCACCAGCTGGGCGGGCCCTCCCGGCGCTGGACGACGAACCAGCCCACCACGGAGGCGTGCAGCAGCGTGAAGGCCACCAGCGCCCCGACGTCGACGACCGACACCAGATGGTCGAGCCCGTCGGCACGCCGGGCCGCCCACACCGCCGCGACCAGCGTCACCGTGGCCGCCACCAGCAGCGCCGGCCGCGGCGTGCCGTCCGAGGTCCGCGCGAGCACGCCCGGCAGCCGCCGCTCCCGGGCCATCGCGAACAGCAGCCGCCCGGCGGCCGCCTGCCCGGCCAGCGCCGCGAAGGCCGCCCCGATCGCCTTGGAGATCGCCACCAGGTCGTGCAGCCAGAAGCCGACCGAGGCCTCCACCGCGTTGTAGAAGGCCGGCCCCTGCTGCGCCGGATCGGCCGCCAGCTCCGCCGAGGTGACCGGGCTGAGCAGCGCGACGAGGTAGGTCTGGGCGATGAACAGCACCCCGGCCAGCGCCAGGCAGAACAGCACCGCCCGGGCCACCCGCGCCGAGCCCCCCGTGACCTCCTCCGCGAAGGAGACGATCGCGTCGAAGCCCAGGTACGAGAGCACCGCGACCGACACCGCGCCCAGTACGGCGGCCGTCGAGAAGCCCAGCGAGCCGTCGCCGGTCAGCGGGGACAGCCAGCCGCGCTGCGCCCCGTCCCGCACCAGGACGGTCACCGCCGCGACCAGGAAGACCAGCAGCACCAGGATCTCCATGGCCAGCACGGCGAAGCCCACGCGGGCGGCCGCCCGTACGCCCCACAGGTTCAGCAGGGTCGTGATCACGACGGCCAGGGCGGTCCACACCCACCGGGAGACCTCCGGCACCAGGGCGTTCATCGCGATCCCCGAGAACAGGTAGGCGACCGCCGGGATCAGCAGGTAGTCGAGCATCGCCATCCACCCGGCGATCAGGCCGGGTCCCTCGCCGAGGCCCTTGCGGGCATAGGTGAAGACCGAGCCGGCCTGCGGGGCGACCCGCACCATCTGGGCGTACGAGAAGGCGGTGAAGGCCATGGCGACCGTCGCGGCGAGGTAGACGAGGGCCACGGCGCCGTGCGACTTGGCGTCCAGGGTGCCGAAGACCCCGACCGGGGCCATGGGCGCGATGAAGAGCAGCCCGTAGACGACCAGGTCCCGGAAGCCGAGGCTGCGCCGCAGCCCGGTGTGTTCGGTACGGGGCTCCGTCGCGGACGCCATCGTTCCTCCGGGGGATGGGCAGTACGGACATTCGCCCCAGTCTCTGCCGAACGGGCGATGCCCGGCCTCCTGGAGACCCCCGTACGATGGAGCCCATGACTGCTCCCGCTTCCCGCCGTGTCCTGCTCGCCGCCCCCCGCGGCTACTGCGCGGGCGTGGACCGAGCCGTGATCGCTGTCGAGAAGGCTCTCGAGCAGTACGGTGCGCCGGTCTACGTCCGCCACGAGATCGTGCACAACAAGTACGTCGTCCAGACGCTGGAGAAGAAGGGCGCCATCTTCGTCGAGCGGACGGAGGAGGTGCCCGAGGGCTCCATCGTGATGTTCTCGGCGCACGGCGTGGCGCCGGTGGTGCACGAGGAGGCGGCGCGCGGCAAGCTCGCGACGATCGACGCGACGTGCCCGCTGGTCACCAAGGTGCACAAGGAAGCCATCCGGTACGCGAACGAGGACTTCGACATCCTCCTCATCGGCCACGAGGGCCACGAGGAGGTCATCGGCACCTCCGGCGAGGCCCCGGACCACATCACGATCGTGGACGGCCCGGACGACGTCGCGAACGTCGAGGTGCGCGACGAGTCCAAGGTCGTCTGGCTCTCGCAGACCACGCTCTCCGTCGACGAGACGATGGAGACGGTCGACGCGCTGAAGACCAAGTTCCCGCTGCTGGTCTCGCCGCCCAGCGACGACATCTGCTACGCCACCTCGAACCGGCAGGCCGCGGTGAAGGTCATGGGCGCCGACTCGGACCTGGTCATCGTGGTGGGCTCCAAGAACTCCTCCAACTCGATCCGGCTGGTCGAGGTCGCGCTCGACGCCGGCGCGCGCGCCGCGTACCTGGTCGACTTCGCGAGCGAGATCGACGAGGCCTGGCTGGAGGGCGTCACCACGGTCGGCCTGACCTCGGGCGCCTCGGTGCCGGAGGTCCTGGTCGAGGAAGTCCTGGAGTGGCTGGCGGTGCGCGGCTACGTGGACGTGGAGATCGTCAAGACCGCCGAGGAATCGATCGTCTTCTCGCTCCCGAAGGAACTGCGCCGCGACCTGCGTGCGGAAGCCGCGGAACTGGTCGCCGACAAGTAAGTCCTTTCGTACGGTATGTCCATGCAGATCATGGGTGTGGACATCGGCGGTTCCGGGATCAAGGGCGCTCCCGTGGACCTGGACCGTGGCGATCTGGCGCAGGAGCGCCACAAGGTACTGACACCGCAGCCGGCCACCCCCGAGGGGGTGGCCGGCTGCGTCGCGGAGGTGGTCCGCGCCTTCTCGTGGTCGGGCCCGGTCGGGGTCACCTTTCCGGGGGTGGTCACCAGCGGCGTCACCCGTTCGGCGGCCAACATGGACAAGGCGTGGGTCGGCGCCGACGCGGCGGCGCTGCTCTCGCGCGAGCTGGGCGGCGGCCTGCCGGTCACGGTCCTCAACGACGCGGACGCGGCGGGCGTCGCGGAGATGACGTACGGGGCCGGGCGCGGGCGGGGCGGCACGGTCATCCTGCTCACCCTGGGCACGGGCATCGGGAGCGCCGTGTTCACGGACGGGCGGCTGGTGCCGAACACGGAGCTCGGGCACCTGGAGCTGAAGGGCCACGACGCGGAGACGCGGGCGTCGGTGAAGGCCAAGGAGGACGGGGACCTCACGTGGGAGCGCTGGGCGCACCGCGTCCAGAGGTACCTGGCCCATGTGGAGATGCTGTTCTCCCCGGACCTCTTCATCATCGGCGGCGGCGTCAGCCGCAAGCCGGAGAAGTTCCTGCCGCTGATCGAGGGCATCAGGGCCGAGATCGTTCCGGCGAAGCTCCAGAACAACGCGGGCATCGTGGGAGCGGCGATGGCGGCGCGGGCGGCTTCGGCGGGGAAGAACCAGGCGGGGAACGGCTAGGCGACGCGGCGGGGCAGCCGCCGCCGGCCGATGAGCACGGCCTTGCGCACCACGACGATCAGGGCGGCGACCAGGGTCCCCGCGTACAGCCAGCCCGCGTGCAGGGACAGGGCGGACACGAGCCCCATCAGCTGCCCGCCGAAGCCGCCGGAGCCGCCGGAGATGGGCCACACTCCGGCGGCGAAGGCGATGGGGACGGTGATCGGCGCGGTGATCAGGTCGGCGGGCCTTACCCAGATGGCGGTGGCGGCCGCTACGGGCAGGAAGAGCATCCCGTAGACGAAGAGCGAGGAGCCGAACAGCAGCCAGCAGATCCCGCCGACCAGCAGCATGCCGGCACAGGCGAAGAGCCCGCCGCCGAGCCCGGTCAGCCGGGGCCGGGGCATCCGCCGCCCGAGCGGGGGCAGCGGGCCGCCGCCCTGGCCCTGGGCGGGCACGGCCGCGGGCCGTGTCCCCCGGCGCTGGGCCGGGGGTCGCTGCGGGTGAGGGGCCGGTCGCGTCCTGTATTGCTCCACGGCTCCACGCTAGGCGGGGCGAGCGCGGTATCCGTGTGGGGACACGCGTACAACGACTGCCACTCATCGGAAAGTAAACTGTCCGGTGGCCCACTCCGGGCCGCCGCCCCCTCCAGCTACGGGAAGTCGCCAACGTGTCGCTCACGATCGGAATCGTCGGCCTGCCGAATGTCGGCAAGTCGACCCTGTTCAACGCCCTGACCAAGAACGACGTGCTGGCGGCCAACTACCCGTTCGCCACCATCGAGCCGAACGTCGGCGTCGTCGGCGTCCCGGACGCGCGCCTGGCCGTCCTGGCCGGGATCTTCGGCTCGCAGCGCATCCTGCCCGCCACGGTGGACTTCGTCGACATCGCGGGAATCGTGCGCGGCGCCTCGGAGGGTGAGGGCCTGGGCAACAAGTTCCTGGCGAACATCCGCGAGTCGGACGCGATCTGCCAGGTCATCCGCGCCTTCAAGGACGAGAACGTCGTGCACGTCGACGGCAAGGTCTCGCCGAAGGACGACATCGAGACGATCAACACCGAGCTGATCCTCGCCGACCTCCAGTCCATCGAGAAGGCCGAGCCGCGCCTGACGAAGGAGTCCCGCCTCCAGAAGGAGAAGGTCGCGGTCCTCGCGGCCGTCGTCGAGGCCAAGAAGATCCTCGAAGCGGGCGACACCCTCTTCTCCAAGGGCATCACGAAGGGCACGGAGCGGGGCGACCTCCTCCACGAGCTCCACCTCCTCACCACCAAGCCCTTCCTGTACGTCTTCAACGTGGACGAGGACGAGCTGACGGACGACGCCTTCAAGGCGGAGCAGTCCGCCCTGGTCGCCCCGGCGGAGGCGATCTTCCTGAACGCCAAGCTGGAGGCGGACCTCGTCGAGCTGGACGACGAGGAGGCCCTCGAACTCCTCCAGTCGGTCGGCCAGGACGAGCCGGGCATGGCCACCCTGGGCCGCGTCGGCTTCGCCACCCTGGGCCTGCAGACCTACCTGACGGCCGGCCCGAAGGAAACCCGCGCCTGGACCATCAAGCAGGGCGCCACCGCCCCCGAGGCCGCCGGCGTGATCCACACCGACTTCCAGCGCGGCTTCATCAAGGCCGAGGTCATCTCCTTCGCGGACCTGGTCGAATGCGGCTCGGTCGCAGAAGCCCGCGCCAAGGGCAAGGCCCGCATGGAGGGCAAGGAGTACGTCATGCAGGACGGCGACGTGGTGGAGTTCCGCTTCAACGTGTAATCGTCTCATTACTGCACGTTAGATGATTTCGTCAAATGTGCAGGTCGGAAGGGGTCGGACTCTGGTGAGTCCGACCCCTTCTGCATTCCCGTGCTGACCTGGTGCTGACTTGGAATCGCGGTGTCAGCCCGAGTGGCCCGGCGCGCGAGAGGGCGCAGGGTCAGGCGTGGGGGACCGCCGTGGCGAGGACCACCTCGAATTCCTCCAGGCTGCCGGTGGTCACGCGGGCCTTGGTCGCGGCCTCTCCGCGGACCGCAGCGACGGCGCCGCGGGATGCCACGAGTGCGTCGCGGTCGGTGTAGAGCGCGCCGACAGCGGCTCTGCCTCGATCGCGGTCGATGAGCAGGGAGATGCCGGCCAGTCCGGGAATCTTCTGGACCTTGGGCAGTGAGGTGTCGCGGAACGTGTCCACCAGCAGGTCGATGTCGGGCGGCTCGACGTCCATGCGGACCAGCCGGAACCCCGCGCCCGGCCCGAGTTCCTCTGCGCGCCGGGCGACCGCCGCTTCCCAGTTGTCGACCGTCACGGTCTGCGCGAAGGGCGCCATCATCTCGGCCCGCCGCTTGCTCAGGTTCTCGTAACTGGCCTGCCGGGAGGCCTCGTCCTCCCACCACGATCCCACCAGGAGCTTGCCGAGCTCGCGGTCGGCGAACAGCCCCATCCCGCGAAAGCCCGGTTGCGCCGACAGCAGCGCACGCCCGTCGGTCCGGAGCGCCTCGGCGACCCCGTCGAGCTCGGCCGGATCACCCGTTGCATAGATGGTGCGAACGTACATAGCGCCCTTTCCTGCCTTCCGGTGGCCCCGCGCGGGCTCGTGTTCCCCACTCCATGCGATGGCCGGGGCGGATGGGGGTCAACGTGGCAGGGGCATTCAGGTGAAGAGGCGGGCCGTCGCTGGGCGCGTGTGGCTCCCTATGGAGCCCCTGGGCGACGAGTCGGAATATCGTGAGGCGGTCTCTGTGACGGTGCTGATTCTGTGCTGACTTGGAGCGGCGGGGAGCATGTTTCCGCAGGTGGGAGCGCTGTAGTGCACGTTCCGCTTCAACGCCTATGGCGTACTCGGACTTCACGTAGCCGCAGTCGCGCGGCTACGGCTGAGTCCAGCTGTTGGCGAAGTCGCAGTAGAGATCGGTCCAGTGGCGCTGTTCGGCAGGGGTGAAGTACGGGGAGTCCTGGAGGTGCGCAAGGGCTTGGACCCACTGGTCCCAGAGGCCGTCGGGCTCCGTGAAGCGGTCGGCGTGGTGGGTGCCGAGGTGGGCGTCGAGGCGGAGGAGGGCGCCGAGGGCGGCCGGCTGGTCGTAGCGGAGGTCGGTGCGGGGGAGGTAGCGGTCCAGGTAGGCGGTGAGGATCTCGGCGTCCACGTGGGTGCCGAAGCGGGCCAGGGCGAAGCAGTAGGCGCTGCCGGAGAAGCAGAACTCACTGGCCAGGAGCAGGTCGCCCATGCGTTCGCGGAACGTGGCGCGCCGGCCTACGCCGATCAGCCAGGCGGCGGTGAGGCGTGAGCGCCACTCGTAGCCGAGGAGGGCCTCCAGCTCGGCGTCGGTGATCGTGGCCGCGTCGTCGATGAGGTGACGGGCGAAGCTTTCGGCGTGTGGCCACCCGGGCCGCAGGGCGCGACCGCTTTTCAGTACGAGATAGCGCGGGCGCTCCGAGTCCTTCCTCGTCACGTAGCGCTCGACCACGTAGCCGTAGCCGATCTCCTCGGGGTGCTGGAACGGCAGGGGTCACCTCTCTGGGTGCAGGTCGGTACGGTCGATCCAGGTGGGGGCGACGAAGACGTCCTCGCCGACCGGCGCTTCGGTGGCTTCCAGGAGGGACCAAGTGCGGGCCTCTTCGACCAGGTGCTCCCAGGGCGCACTCCAGTCGAGCTGCCAGTCGAGGCCCGGGCCGGAGACGCAGTACGTGCGGCCGGCGTCCACCCGCCAGAACTGGGAGTAGAGGATCAGCTGGGCGTGGTCGGCCAGGTCGTTGATGATCGCCGTGAAGTGGGCAGAGGGCCAGCCGGGGCTGTCCGCTCCGGATGCGGTGCGCAGGCGGGCGGTCAGGGAGGGGACGACGGGGCTGCGGGCGCCGAGTTCCGTCAGGGCCCAGCGGATGCCGTCGGGCTCGGTCCAGTCCGGCGGGGTGGCCCGTTCCAGGCAGGCGCGGTAGGCGCGGCGCAGGGGCTCGGCTGCGCCCTCGATCTCCAGGCCCGCCAGGGCCACAGCTGCCCATTCGCGGACGGTCGGGTTGTCGCTGTCGAGCAGTCCGATGAGGGCGGGGCCACAGCGTGGGTCGCTCACCTCCTGGAAGACCTCGATGGCGGTCAGCTGCCCGAAGCCGCCGAGGGAGGGCACGCCGTCGATGATGGCGGGGATGGCGGCGGAGCCGATCCAGATCAGTGCCGCGCGGGCGTCGTAGGACTCGCCGGCCTCGCCGTCGAGCTGCTGGACGAGTCGCTCGATGTGGGAGGTCATGACGCCGGGGCGTCGCGGCGCCAGAAGGTGGGGAGCCACCAGCAGAGCACCGAGCGGTCGTCGGGCCACGGGGTGGGTTCGTCCGCGTCCCAGGCCTCGAAGGAGTCGCGCGTCAGGTCGATGGGGCGCCAGGCGGGGTCGAGCGGCTCGTCCTCGGCCGGAGGGCGGACGTACCGGCGGCCGTGCTGGTCGCAGGCGCCGAAGTGCCGGTAGTTGCGCTGGGCCTCGACCAGGGAAACTCTGTTGGCCCCGACGGACACGGTCGGCCAGCGGAACTGGAACTCGTCGTCCTCCCAGAAGCAGACGGGGCAGATCGAGTAGGAGCCGGGCATGGCGTCGAGCACGCGGTGTCCGCAGCAGGGGCAGGGGTGGCGGTCGTTCACCTGCGCAGTCTCGTCGCAGGTCCCGCCGGTGTGCCACGGATTTCTCCACCGACCGGTCGGTCACTGGCCGCCCGGCGGGGCCGCGGTGATTCTGGGCGTGCGGCCTCCGCCGGTGTGCGCGGCTCGTGGGGATTGCGTGGGGAGGGCTAGAGGCCGCGGACCGAGGCGATCGTGAACGTGGTGGGGGTGCCCGAGCCGGGGGACATGGGGCCGCCCTTGTCGAACTGGGAGCGGACCACCAGGGTGCGGCCCCGGGAGTGGGTGAGGGTCGTCGGGATCTGCAGGGACGGGTCCGTGATCGTGTGCAGCAGGCGGGCGCGGGTGCCGTCCGGGGTGAGCTGCCAGCGCGTCAGCGTGTTGGGCGCGTTGTGCGCCACGCGCAGGGTGCCGTCGGGGGAGAGGTCGAGGCCGTCGGCTGCCTTGAGGTCGGCGCCGGCGAGGTCGACCCGGCGGACGGCGCCGGTGCGCAGGTCCACGCGGTAGAGGTCGCCCTCGACCATGTCCACGGTGAGCAGCCAGCGGCCCGCCCGGTCCGAGGCGATGCCGTTGAGGCTGAAGCCGCCCGCGGGACGGGGGCGCAGGGCGGGGGTGAGGTCGTAGGCCTCGGTGAGGGGGCCGCTGCCGGCGGCCAGCTGGGCCGGGGTCACCCGGTAGAGCACTCCGCGGATGCTGTCCGTCAGGTACGCGGTGCCGTCCGGGGTGATCGTCAGGTCGTTGACGAAGCGGGGCGCGTCGCCGGCCACCTCGAAGTGGGCCAGGCGGGTACCGGTCGCGGTGTCGTAGACGGAGACCCCCGTGGTGGAGTCCGTCACCCACAGGCGGCCCCGCGCGTCGACCCGCAGGCCGTTCGCGGTGCGGCGGCCGTCGGTGCCGGCGGGCAGGAAGACCTCGGCCTCGGACCGGCCGGGGCGGGCCCGGTAGACGGTGCCGTCCGCGTACGAGCCGACGTAGACGGCGTGGGTACGGGCATCCGTGGCGATGCCCTCCGGGTAGACCTTCGCGCCGGGTATGGAGAAGGCCGTGGATATTCGGGCGTCCGCGGCCGGAGCAGGAGCCGCCGGGGCCGCTCCCAGGGTGAGGGCCCCGGCCAGGGCGGTGGTCAGGGCGGTGGCCAGAAGCTTCATCAAGTGTCCTCTACTGATCGGGTGTAGTCGAATGTATGTGAGAGCTCTAATGCTCGCAAGGGTCGGGCCGTAGGATGCGGTCATGACCTCCATGGCCCCCGCGGAGCGCATCGGCTCGCACCTCAAGCGCGCTGAGCAGGCGCTTCTCGCGGCGAAGAACGCCGCGTGCAAGCCGGCCGCAGTAACGGTTCCGCAGTACGCCGCGCTGCTCTGGCTGGACGAGAAGCCCGGCATCTCCGCCGCCGCGCTCGCCCGGCTGTGCGGGGTCACCCCGCCGACCATGAACACCGTGCTGAAGAACCTCCAGGAGCGCGGGCTCATCGAGCGGACCCCCCACGAGTGGCACCGCAACGTGCTGGAGACCCGGCTCACGGACGAGGGGCGCGCGGCGCTGGAACTGGCCGATGCCGGTGCGGTACGGGTGGAGCGGGCGCTGGCCGCCGCGTTCACCGAGGAGGAGCGGGAGCAGCTCATCCACCTGCTGGGCCGGTGTGCGGAGGTGCTCGACGGCCAGCGTTGAGGCCCGTCTTTTCGCGCCCTGTCATACCCCGTCACGCCCTGTCACACCCGGCCGTGCTCCGTCGCGCTCCGTCACGCCCTGTCGCGCCCGCCTCCGCCCGGTCCCGCCCACCGCCGCCCGGTTCCGGCCAGGTATTTTGCTGGGATTTGGAACTGTGCCGCGGATCCGGACATCAGGACTAAGGGATGCCCAGCCGTGCCCAGCCGTTCTGCCCCCGGGGGCAGTCAAGACCGTTCGGAGCGAAGTTCGTGCACCACGACCCGTACCAGCCGGAGCCCAAGCGCTCCCGCCGCCTCATATGGATCAGCGCGGTGGTCGCCCTCGTGCTCGTACTGGGCGGCGGCGGATTCGCTGCCTGGAAGCTCGACTGGTTGTCCGGCAACGGTGAGGCCGTGAGCTTCGGCAAGGCCAGCACCCCGCCCCCGGCGGCCGCGGACCAGCAGGCTCCGAGCCAGTCCCCGTCCGGCAAGCCCTCGCCCTCCGGCGACCCGGACGTGCTCATGCCGACGGGCCCGAAGGCCGACTTCAAGCAGACCGCCAAGCTCGACGACGGCACGATCATCGCCAAGACCCGCCTCACGGGCGAGAAGTCCGGCTTCGAGGGCGACGTGTGGGTGTGGGCGCCCAAGGAGTACGACGACCCGAAGTACGCCAAGAGCGGCTTCCCGGTGCTCATCGCGCTCCCCGGCGGCAACGGCTTCCCGACGAACTACTGGGCCGACCGCAGCCTCGGCCTCCAGAAGGCCATCAGCGAAGGCGTCCAGGCCGGAACCAGCCTTCCCTTCATCGTGGTCATGCCGGTGCTCAACCCGGACAACAAGTACTACTACGACGGCGCCGACATCCCCGGCCAGCCCAAGATGGGCACCTGGATCGCCGAGGACGTCCCGGCTTTCGCCAAGGCCAACTTCCGTACGTACAAGTCCCGTGACGGCTGGGCCTTCATGGGCTCCTCCTCCGGTGCCTTCGTCGGCATGAAGACGGTCCTCCAGTACCCGGACAGGTTCAAGGCCGTGATCGCCAGCGGCGGCGAGATCGTCCCCGACTCCCCGCTCTGGAAGGGCCACCAGGCGGAGATGGACGCGAACAACCCGGAGAAGCTCGCCCAGAAGCTGATCGACACCAACGGGCCCGAGGTCTTCATCAACTTCCAGATCGGCACCAAGGAGAGCGGGAAGGAGCGGATGACGAGGTTCGTGCAGACGTACGGCAAGGGCCCCGTCAAGACGACCGTCCGCGACATCCAGAACGGCGAGCACAACGGCTGGCACTACGTCCGGGGCATGAAGGAAGGCTCCCTGGAGTGGATCAGCAAGGTGCTCAAGGCCCCGAAGCCCGACGCCGCCTGACCTGACCCGTCCGTCACGTGGTGCCGGCCACGTCCCGCCCGTCCCAGGCAACCCATCCCGTCGTTCATACCTCTGTAAAGGGTGTAAGGGGGACCGATCGGTCCGGCCCGCGCTCCTTCGTGAGCGCCGGATAAGGAACGGGACAAATCCGTGCAGCATGACCAGCAAGGCGACGGCAGCCCCATGACCAAGGGCGGCCGTCGCCCCAAGCGCCTGCGCCTGCTTCTGATCACCGGTGGGCTCGCGCTCACCCTCGCCGCCGGGGGCGGCGCCGCGGCGTACAAGTACGGGCTCTTCTCGGACATAGGGGATCCGGTCTCCTTCGGGAAGGTCGAGGTCGACGTCAAGGAGAAGGAGAAGGGGAAGGAGAAGGCCGCCAAGGTCTCCGACACCCGTCCGGGCGTACGCATGCCCACCGGCCCGAAGGCCGAGTTCGTCCGCACCAGCCGGCTGCCCGACGGCACCCAGATCGGCCGCACCACGCTCACCGGCCCGAAGTCCGGATTCACGGGCGACGTATGGGTGTGGGTGCCCAAGGAGTACGACGACCCGAAGTACGCCAAGAGCGCCTTCCCGGTCCTGATCTCCCTGCCCGGCGGCCGCGGCTACCCCACGAACTACTGGGGGACGGGCCCCGGCCTCGGCCTCCAGAAGGCCGTGAGCGACGGGGCGAAGGCCGGTACGAGCCTGCCCTTCATCCTGATCATGCCGGTGCACAACGCCGACACCAAGCACCACTTCGACGCCTCGGACATCCCCGGAGAGCCCAGGATGGGCACCTGGATGGTCGAAGACATCCCGGATTTCACGAAGGCCAATTTCCGGACCTTCACCTCACGCGACGGGTGGGCCTTCATGGGCTCCTCGGCCGGAGGATTCGGCGCCTTCAAGCACGTCCTGAAGTACCCCGACCGCTTCAAGGCGGCCATCGCGAGCGGGGTCGACATCGTCCCCGACTCCCCGCTGTGGAAGGGGAACACGCAGGCCATGGACGAGAACAACCCCGAGAAGCTCGCCGAGAAGCTGATCACGGAGGGTGGCCCGGACGTCTACGTCAACTTCCAGATCGGCACCGCCGAGACCGGCCGCGAGAAGGCCGAACAGTTCATCAAGGACTACGGCAAGGGCCCCGTGCACACCACGCTGCAAGTGATCCAGGATGGTGAGCACAACGGAAAGTCGTACGTACGCGGGATGCGGGAGGGCGCACTGGCGTGGATCAGCAAGGTGATGGCGGCGCCGACACCCGAGTCCGGCGTGCGGTGAGCCCGGTGGTGAAGGGGGCATCGGTGGCAGCCGCGGCGGGGATCGCGGCGGTGTTCGCCGTCCTGTTCCTGAAGTCGCCCGGCGAGCGGCCGGTGCATCCCTTCCCCACCGTCGGCGTCCTCATGGCCAACGGCGAGCACTGGTGCACGGCGAGCGTGGTCGACAGCCCGAGGGGCAACGTCGTCGCCACCGCCGCGCACTGCGTGGCCCCGGCCGGCGAGGACGGCAGCCCGGGCGAGGTCGCCCACGACGGCCTGGCCATCGGCGAGCTCGCCTTCGCCCCCGCCTTCTCCGGCGAGGGCACCGGCAGCCAGCCGCTGGGGACGTGGAAGGTCCGCTCGATCCACGTGGACGACCGCTGGACGAAGTGGGGCGAGGACACCGCCGACTTCGCCTTCCTCACCATCGCGCCGGACGGCGACGGGCGCAGCGTCCAGGAGGTCGTCGGCGGCCGCGCCGAGACCCCGAAGCCCGACTGGACCTCGGGCTACGAGCGGGACGTGACCGTCGTCGGATACCCGGAGTCCGAGCACAACCCGCAGAACAAGCCCGTCTCCTGCACGACGCAGACCCGCCACGACGATGACGACCCGGACATGCTCTACATCAGCTGCGCCGGGTTCTGGACGGGGACCAGCGGCAGCCCCTGGATCGCCGACCGGGGCGGGTCGGACCGTCCCGGTCGGCTGATCGGGGTGCTGAGCGGCGGGGACACGGACGTGGACTCCACGGCCGCACTGTTCGACGAGCACGCGAAGGCGCTGTACGAGCAGGCCGCGCGGGGCTGAGCGCCCCGTCGGGTTCCGTCTCGTCCCTCCGCGTCCCGTCTCGTCCCTGTGCGCTACTTCTTGCGCTCCGTGCTGACGATCACGCCGACCGCCGCCACGACGATCGTGCCGCCGAGCATGATCGGCCAGGTCACGGCCTCGCCCAGGATCAGCGCCCCGAGCGCCACCGCCACAACGGGATTGACGTACGCGTACGTGGACACCAGCGACAGCGGCGCGTTGCGCAGCAGCCAGGTGTACGCCGTGAACGCGATGAGCGAGCCGAAGACGACCAGGTAGCCGAGGGCCAGCCAGGAGGCGGTGGAGTACGCCGTCAGGTCGAGGCCGCGGTGCTCGCCGCGCAGCAGGCCGACGACCACTCCGCCGATCCCGCCCGCGAGCATCTGGTACGCGCTCCCGGTGAAAGGATTCTCCGGAAGCCTCAGCTTCGACCCGGAGAACGAGCCCAGGGACCACAGCACCGACGCGGCCAGCACCAGCAGCACCCCGGACAGCTGCACCGCGCCACTGAGCCCCGGGCTGGTCAGCACCGCGAGCCCGGCCAGGCCCACCAGGACCCCGCCCAGGGTGCGCAGCGGCGGCCGGTCCCCACTGCCCGCGCGCAGCAGCACCACCCACATCGGCACCGCCGCCACCAGCAGCGCGGCGAGCCCGGACGGCACCGAGGTCTCGGCGAGGACGACCAGTCCGTTGCCGCCGAGGATCAGCAGCAGGCCGACCAGGACCGCCGAGCCGAGCTGCGAGCGGGTGGCCTTGAGCGCGGCCGGGCCGGACCGCCAGGCGACGGCGCCGGCCAGCAGCAGGCCGGCGGTGATGAAGCGGGCCCCGGCGGAGAGGAACGGCGGCATGGTCTCGACGGCGATCCGGATCCCGAGGTAGGTCGAGCCCCAGACGACGTAGACCAGGACGAGGGCCGTCCAGACCGCGCCGCTGATCTTGCGGTGCGGGGTGGTCGTGGACCGGCTCTCCACCGGGGTTGATGTGCGCATGGCTGGATCCTCTCAGCCTTCGAGCAGGCTGTTCAGCTCGCCGTACGGCAGGGAGCCCGCGAGCGATCCGTACGTGCCGCCGGAGACCAGTTCCTCGGTGGCGCGGCGGACCACGGCGTACGCGGCCTCGGCCACCCAGGATCCGAGGCTGACCCGGGCCACGCCGAGGGCGCCGAGCTCGGAGACGGAAGGGGCGCCGGGGCCGACGAGGACGTTGAGCGGGGCGTCGATGCCCTTGGCGAGCTCGGCGACGGTCGCCGGGTCGGTGACGCCGGGGACGAAGACGCCGGTGGCACCCGCCCGCAGGTAGGCGGCGGCGCGGGCCAGGGTCTCGTCGAGGCGGGTCGCGGGGTCGCCGAGGCCCCTCAGGTACGTGTCCACGCGGGCGTTGATGTACAGCGGGACCCCGGCGGCATCGGCCGCGGAGCGGGCGGCGGCCACGCGCTCGGCGTGCTCGGCGGGGGCGCGGGTGCCGTCCTCGATGTTGATGCCGACCGCGCCGGCGGCCAGCACCCCGGAGACGGTCTCCGCGACGGCGGCGGGGTCGGCGCCGAAGCCGCTCTCGACGTCGGCGGTGACCGGGACGGACACGGCGGCGGCCACGCGCGCGATGAGGTCGAGGGCGCGGTCGCGGGCCAGGGCGTCGCCGTCGGGCGACCCGAGGGACCACGCGACCCCGGCGCTGGTGGTCGCGACGGCCGCTGCGCCGGCCGCCTCGACGAGACGGGCACTGGCGACGTCCCAGGCGTTGGGGAGGGCCAGCGGCTTGGCCGGGCTGTGCAGATCCGCGAAGGCGCGGGCCAGATCTGTGGTCATGGGGCCAGTTGAACAGACCTGGCCGGTCGAGGCGCGCGAGTTTCCGACATGGAAGTCGGCGGCGGCGCCGCAGGCTACTTCGGGCCCGCGCCGCAGAGGGGGAGGACCGCCGTGCGGCCCTGCAAGGGGTCGTCGGGGGACAGCGGCCCCACCGCGGCCCAGCAGGCCGCCGCCGTCGGCTCCACGGAGAGGCCGCGCCGCGCCAGGTCCCGCTGGGCCTCGCGCAGCCGCTCGTCCGGGACCGTCAGGAACGTGCCGCCCGACTTGCGGACCGCGGCCAGGATCTGGCGGGCCCGCGGCGGCGCCGGGATCGCGATCCCCTCGGCCAGGGTGGGCAGCTGCGGAACCGGCTCGGCGTCCTCCGCCCCGGCGGCGAAGGCCGACGCCAGCGGAGCCACCGCCTCCGCCTGGACGGCGATCAGTGCCGGCGGCCGCACCCCGCGTCGGGCCAGCTCCTCCACCGCCAGCGCGGCCCCGAGCAGCAGGGTGCCGTTGCCCACCGGGACCACCAGGGCATCCGGCAGCCGGCCCGACATGGCCTCCCAGATCTCGTACACGTACGTCTTCGTACCGTGCAGGAAGTACGGGTTGAAGACGTGGCTCGCGTAGAACACCCCCGGCTCGTCCGCCGCGGCCCGGGCCGCCTCCGCCGTGGCCTCGCGCCCGCCGGGGACGACCCGTACGGCCGCCCCGTGGGCCCGGATCCGGTCGGTCTTCCTCTCCGAGGTGCCCTCGGGCACGAAAACTTCACAATTCAGCCCGGCCCGCGCGCAGTACGCCGCCACCGCCGCCCCCGCGTTGCCGCTGCTGTCCGCCACGACCCGCCGCGGGGCCAGCCGCCGGGCCACCTCCGCGAGCATCACCGCGCCCCGGTCCTTGAACGACAGCGTCGGCATCAGGAAGTCGAGTTTGGCGTGAACCCGCTCTGCCAGCGGCACCATCGGAGTGTTTCCCTCCGCCAGCGATACGGAGAACGCCCCCGGCAGGGGCAGCGCGGCCGCGTACCGCCACAGCGAGTTGGGCCCGGCGGAAGGTTCCAGCACGCTGGCCGGATCCGGTGTGAAGTCGAGGTCCCACGGGCCGGAGCAGAGGGGGCAGCACCACGGGGCGGTACGGACGTCCGCGCGCGTGCCGTCCTCGGGGCAGAGGTAGCCGGGGAGTGCATGCGTCATGTGCGGAGCGCCTTTGCTTGATCATGGCGGGCGTGTGGCACGGATGTTACGCGTCGCCTCGCCTCTTGTGGGAGGTGGCGACGGTGGGTCAACCTTTCGGAGGCGGCAGCCCGTTGGGCCGAATGATTTGTCATGGGCATGGCTATCCCACATGCCCGTACGTCTGCCCGTACGGATCCGTCCCACCCCCCGCAACGCACCGCCTATGAGGAGGACCCCTCACATGTCCGTGATGCGTCACACCCGCCGGAAGCTCGCCGGCATCAGTGCGACCGCTGTCGTGGCCCTCGCGCTCGGCGCGGCCGCGGCGCTGCCCGCCTCGGCGGCCGACAACGGCCCGCAGGGCGTCATCGAGAACGCCGGCGCCGCCGGGACCGTCTCCGGCAGCTACATCGTGACTCTGCACGACTCCGCCGCCCGCTCCACCGCGGACAGCGGCAAGGCCGTCGCCAAGCGGTACGGGGCGAAGATCGACCGTACCTACAGCGCCGCCCTCAACGGCTACTCCGTCGAGGTCTCCGAGGCGCAGGCCAAGAAGCTGGCCGCCGACCCGGCGGTCAAGTCGGTCGTGCAGAACCGGGTCTTCACCGTCGACGCCACCCAGCCCAACCCGCCGTCGTGGGGCCTGGACCGCATCGACCAGCGGGCGCTCCCGCTGAACCAGAGCTACACCTACCCGGACAAGGCCGGTGAGGGCGTCACCGCCTACATCATCGACACCGGCGTCCGCAAGACGCACCAGGACTTCGGCGGCCGCGCCTCCGACGGCTACGACGCGATCGACAACGACAACACCGCCCAGGACGGCCACGGCCACGGCACGCACGTCGCCGGCACCGTCGGCGGCGGCGCGTACGGCGTGGCCAAGAAGGCCAAGATCGTCGGCGTCCGCGTGCTCGACAACAACGGCTCCGGTACGACCGCCCAGGTCGTCGCGGGCATCGACTGGGTGACGCGCAACGCTGTCAAGCCGGCCGTGGCCAACATGTCGCTCGGCGGCGGCGCGGACTCCGCGCTCGACACCGCCGTACGCAACTCCATAGCCTCCGGCATCACCTACGCGGTCGCGGCGGGCAACGAGTCCACCGACGCCTCCACCAAGTCCCCGGCGCGCGTCGCCGAGGCCATCACGGTCGGCGCCACCACCAACACCGACGCGAAGGCCAGCTACTCCAACTACGGCACCATCCTGGACATCTTCGCGCCGGGCTCCTCCATCACCTCCTCGTGGGGCACGGGCGACACCGCCACCAACACCATCTCCGGCACCTCGATGGCCTCGCCGCACGTCGCGGGCGCCGCGGCCCTCTACCTCTCGCAGAACCCGGCCAGCACCCCGGCCCAGGTCCGCGACGGCCTGGTGAGCGCCTCGACCCCGAACGTGGTGACCAGCCCCGGCACCGGCTCCCCGAACCGTCTGCTGAACGTGGGCGCCGGGGGCACCGTCCCGCCCGGCCCGAAGTTCGAGAACACCGCCGACTTCGCGATCAACGACAACTCGACCGTCGAGTCGCCGGTCACCGTCAGCGGAGTCTCCGGCAACGCCCCGGCCACCCTGAGCGTGCCGGTCGACATCAAGCACACGTACATCGGTGACCTGAAGGTCGACCTCG
Source organism: Streptomyces sp. NBC_01546 (assembly GCF_045208355.1). Taxonomy (NCBI): domain Bacteria; kingdom Bacillati; phylum Actinomycetota; class Actinomycetes; order Kitasatosporales; family Streptomycetaceae; genus Streptomyces; species Streptomyces sp. NBC_01546. Next base: position 3,211,163 of record NZ_CP109379.1, on the reverse strand, counting down.
TCGCCCCCGACGGCACCGTCTACACCCTGCACAACCGCGCCGGCGGCAGCGCCGACAACATCATCAAGACCTTCACCGTCAACGCCTCCTCCGAGGTGGCCAACGGTGTGTGGAAGCTCCGGGTGAACGACAACGCGAACATCGACACCGGGAAGATCGACTCCTGGGCGCTCCAGTTCTGAGGCACCGGAACTGAACGCACGCGCTGAGCCGCGATGAACGAGCGGGGGCGACCGACTGGGCGGTCGCCCCCGATGCGTACTATTCGCGCATTCGTTCGCGCCCCTTGTGATGCCCGCCCTTTGATGGAGTTCCCCAGCCCGTGAGCACCCCGCCGAGCCCTCCCTCCGGACCGGGCCACTCCTGGCCGCCGCCCTCCCCGCAGCCGGGGTGGGGGCCGCCACCCGGCTACGGGCAGCCGCATCCGGAGCAGGCGCTCAACGGCTTCGCGCTCGCCTCGCTCCTGGTCGGGCTGCTGTGCCTGCCGCCGCTGGGCATCGTCTTCGGCATCGTGGCCCTCGTACAGATCGCCAAGCGGCGCCAGCGCGGCAGGGCGCTCGCGATCGTGGGCCTGGCGGTGTCCGTGGTGATGACGGGGGTCATGGTCCTCACGGTCGACCGGGTCGCCACGGCGGTCCGCGACCGGATGGGCGCGATGGGCGAGTTCGCCGACGTCGAGGGTGACCTCAGGGACCTCGGCGACCTGCGGGCGGGCGACTGCTTCAACGTCCCGGGCGGGGACCTGCTGGACGACCGGCCCCTGACGTACAAGGTCGACTGCGCGCAGACGCACCATGGAGAGGTCACCGCGTCCAAGCTGCTGGACCTGGACCCGGAGAGCGTCCCCGAGTCGGCCGAGGCGGACCGGGCGTCCGAGGACGAGTGCTGGAAGGCGCAGGACGCGTACGCGATGGACACGTGGGCGCTGCCCGCCTACGCGGAGATGTTCTACTTCGCGCCCTCGCGCCAGTCCTGGCGCCAGGGGGACCGGCGGCTGGTGTGCGTGATCGGTACGACCGAGGAGGAGCGGCGCGGCAGCCTGCGCCAGGACGCCGGATCGCTGAAGCCCGAGCAGTCGGCCTTCCTGCGCGTGGCCAACGAGGTCGAGTTCGTGCTCGGCCGGCCGCCCGAGGGGGACCTGGAGGACACGCTCCCGGAGCACCAGGCGTGGGCGCGCACGGTGTACTCGGCGCTCGGCGACGAGGCGAAGGTGCTGGAGGCCGACAAGGCCCGGCCGGGGCTTGAGAAGGCCGTCCAGGCGCAGCTCAAGGAGATCGAGGCGGCCCGCACGGCATGGCAGCGGACCTCCCAGGCGAAGACGGTCGCGGACTTCGACCGGCAGTGGGAGCGGGCGCTGGGCACGATGTCCGTGGAGACGGAGAAGGCGCTGCGCGGGGCGTACGGGCTGTCGACGGAGGTTCCGGAGTGGCTGCTGGAGTCCCCGGAGTCCCCGGAGGGCGGGTCCGGCCGGGGCCCCTCCTCGCAGCCGGCGTGACGTCGTCCGCGTAACGCGCGGTAACGGGTTTGGGTGACCTGGCTTCATCACTTCGGGTGAAACTCTGGCCCTTGCTTGCGGTCTACAACCGTCGGTTGCCAGGCTGTAGCTGTCTGTCAACCTGATGGGAGTGGCCAGTGACTTTCGGTGAGCAGCCGGCCTATCTGCGCGTGGCCGGGGATCTGCGACGGAAGATCGTCGACGGTTCCCTGCCCCCGCACGCCCGGCTCCCCTCGCAGGCCCGCATCCGCGAGGAGTACGGGGTCTCCGACACCGTGGCGCTGGAGGCGCGCAAGGTCCTCATGGCGGAGGGGCTGGTCGAGGGCCGGTCCGGGTCGGGTACGTACGTACGGGAGCAGCCGGTGCCGCGGCGGGTCGCGCGCTCCGGCTACCGCACGGGCCGCACCTCGACCCCGTTCCGGCAGGAGCAGTCGGAGGCCGGGGCGCGCGGCACGTGGGATTCGAACAGCGAGCAGGCGGCGGCCCCGGCGGAGATCGCCAAGCGGCTCGGCATCGAGCCGGGCGAGCGGGTGATGCGGACGCGGTACGTGTTCCGCGACGCGGGGGAGGCGATGATGCTGTCGACCTCGTGGGAGCCGCTGGCCGTGACCGGCCGGACGCCGGTGATGCTGCCGGAGGAGGGGCCGTTGGGGGGCTCCGGGGTGGTCGACCGGATGGCCGCGATCGATGTCGTCGTGGACAACGTGGTGGAGGAGGTCGGCGCGAGACCCGGCCTGGCGGAAGAACTCGTCCTCCTCGGCGGGGTCCCCGGGCACGTGGTGCTCGTGATCGGCCGCACCTACTACGCGTCCGGCCGCGCGGTCGAAACGGCCGACGTGGTCGTCCCGGCGGACCGCTACCGCCTGGCGTACCACCTCCCGGTGAGGTGAGCCCGCGGCCCGCGGGGGTGTAACCGCCGTGCATTGCCCGCGGGTGACGGGGTGTCAACCCGTCGGATTTCGGCGCGATGGTGATCGCCTTAGTCCTCGCGATCCTCGCCCCGCCCCCGTCGGCCCGGTCCGCGAGACGCCGACCGCCCCGTCCGGTCGGGACGGGGCCGCGCCCTCGGGGCCACCTGCGGGGACACCCGCCGCAGCGGCACGGTGATCCTTCCTGTGCCCTCCCTACGCCGGGTCTGAACCGGCGCGCACGGCCCGCTCGTACGCGTGGCCGGATGCGTACGCCTGCGAGGTACCTCTTCGTGAAAAACCGTATCCGCTCCGTAAAGTCCGGGCGTAAGCTCGGGCATATGCGCAATGCGGTTTCCCGGTCAGGTGCGTCGGCGGAGGGTGAAACGCGATGAACGACAGCGGTGCCCTGCTCCCGTGGCTGGTCATACGTCAGGACGACAACGGCAACCGCTACCGGGTGGGCCGGTACTCCACCCGGGCCGAGGCCCAGAAGGTCGTCGACAGCCTCGACGACCGTGGACACAAGCAGGTCTACTGGGTCGAGCGGATCGGTCAGACCGCCACGATGAACTGAGCATCCAGTGTTGACATAGGCTCCGCCCATGACTGTACGAGTGGTCGTGGGCGGAGCCCTTTGTCATGAGGGGCGCCTGCTGGCCGCCCGTCGCAGCGCACCTCCGGAGCTGGCCGGGCGCTGGGAGCTGCCGGGCGGCAAGGCCGAGCCGGGTGAGTCCGTCCCCGAGGCGCTGGTGCGCGAACTGCGTGAAGAGCTCGGCGTCGAGGCCGAGCCGCTGGAGCGCATCCCGGGGGAATGGCCGCTGAAGCCCGGCCTCGTCCTGCACGTGTGGACCGCCCGCCTGGTCTCCGGTGAACCCGCGCCTCTGGAGGACCACGACGAGCTGCGCTGGCTGGGGCCGGATGAGCTGGAGTCGGTGGACTGGCTCGACCAGGACCGGCCCGCGGTCGCCGAGGCCGGGCGCCGCCTGCGCGCCGGGCAGCGCCCGAAACTGCACGACGGGGCGCCCGGGGGCGCGTGACGCTCGCGTTCTAGGCCGTCTGCGCCACAGTGCGCCGGTGCATGGGGGGTCGAGTGGTACGACGCCCCAAATAGGGGGTATGTCGCTATTAGTCCCAATCTCGTCCCCCTTTCGTCCCCGACGAACCGGACTGGGGTCGCTGCCGGCCCGGGAAGTGATCGGCGTGATCGACACAGACGGTGAATGCGCCGAGTGGGCCTTCCCCGCTGAGCCCGGCGCCGTCCGCACCGCCCGGCACGCCGTGCGCGGCGCCCTCCGGGCCTGGGGCCTCGAATCCGTCGGCGATGTGACCGTCCTGCTGGTCAGCGAGCTCGTCACCAACTCCCTGCGGTACGCGTCCGGTCCCATCGGCGTCCGTCTGGTACGGCGGAATCCGGCCGCCGACAGCCCGGTCGGCGGCGCCGCCCTCCTCGTGGAAGTTTCCGATCCGCTTCCGGATCCGCCCCGGGAGAGGGTCGCCCACGCCGACGACGAGGGCGGCCGCGGGCTGCATCTCGTCGCCGTCTCCTCGCAGCGCTGGGGGACCCGTCACGGGAAGTCGGGCAAGACTGTGTGGTTCGAGTTGGCTCTTCCTGGTGAGTAACAAGGTGACGGGTGGCCGACCATCACACGAGGTGGCTCGAAACTAACGGGACCTTTTTGTGATCGTGAACGCCGTGCCGTCCGGGGCCGTGGTGCTGAATACTGCGGTCATGGCCGGTCCGGTTGCGGTGAGCTGGAGGGGACGGTCGCGTGAGCGAGATACCTGCGCAGGCACATCAGACCAGGGTGCCCGGGGAGACATGGCACGACTCCCTGTGGCACAGCAGTCCGCCTGGTTCGATATATGACTACATAAAGGTCGCCTCTTTCTCGATCGGTCCTGACGGGCTCATCGACCAGTGGAGTCTGCGCGCCGAGGATCTCTTCGGGCTGACCGCGGCCCAAGCCGTGGGCCGCGATCCGGTCGACGCCTTCATGCCGCCCGAGCTGCGCGCGGGCGGACACCGCCGGGTCGCCGAGATTCTCGACGGCAAGGAATGGACGGGCCTCGTCCCCTTCCGGATTCCGGGCGGCGACGGTGAGCACGGCGTGGCCGAGATCTACGTGATGCCCACGCAGACCGAAGCCGCCGAGCGGGCCGCGCTGTGTGTCGTCGTCGACGTGCGCGCGCTGCGACGCATCGAATCCGATCTGGCGGCGTCACAGGCCATATTCGGCCAATCTCCTTTCGGTTTCCTCCTTTTCGGTACGGACCTGACCGTGCAGCGGGCCAACCGCCGCTTCGCCGCCGTCTTCGGGGGCTCCGCCGAGGAGCACCGGGGCCGGACCGTGCACGACTACCTGCCGGTGCACGAGGCCGACCGGATGGCCGAGGCCCTGCGCCGGGTGCTGGAGACCGGGGACTCGGTCACGGACCTCCGCATCACCGGAGCCGCCCCCGGCAGCCGGGACAACCGCCACTGGTCCATCAACCTCTACCGCGTGCACGGCGGGACGGGCCGGCCCATCGGCATCGCCGGGATCGGGACCGACGTCACGCGCCGTCACCTCGCCGCCCGCGAGGCCGCCGGGGTCCGGCGCAATCTCGCACTGCTCAACGAGGCCGGGCACCGCATCGGGAACTCCCTCGACCTGGAGACCACCGCCCGCGAACTCCTCGACGTCACCGTCCCGGGCTTCTGCGACCTGGCCGCCGTCGACCTCTACCAGGGGCTGCTGCTCGGCGACGACGACCGGCCCGCGCGGCCGCAAGGCCCCGGGGTGCCCTCGCTGCCGCCCGGGCTGGGCGCGGGCCGCGCCCCGTCCGCGCCGCTGCGGCGGGTCGCCTTCGCCTCGGCCGTCTCGGACGCCCCGCTGTCGGGACCGGGCGCGCTGGTCTCCGTAGGCGAGGTGCACCGCTATCCGGCGGCCTCGCCCGGGGCGCTGGCGCTGCGCACGGCACGGCCGCGGCTCATCGAGGGGGGCGGCGCGGACGACCTCGTGCAGTCCACGCTCGTCGTGCCGATGGTCGCCCACGACACGGTGGTCGGCCTCGCGCAGTTCTCCCGTACGAAGGGCAGCGAACCCTTTGGCGAACGGGACCGGGCGGTCGCCGTGGAGCTTGCCGCACGGGCCGCCGTCTGCATCGACAACGCGCGGCTCTACCGCCGCGAGCACGAGCGGGCGCTGATACTGCAGCGCAGCCTGCTGCCGCCCGGCGACCCGGAGGCGGCCGGCCTGGACATCGCCTGCCGGTACCTGCCGGGGAACGCGGCCACCGAGGTCGGCGGCGACTGGTTCGACGTCATCGAGCTGCCCGGCCACCGCACGGCGCTGGTCGTCGGCGACGTGATGGGACGGGGGCTGCGGGCCGCCGTCGCGATGGGCGAACTGCGCACCGCCGTACGGACCCTGGCGCTGCTGGACCTCGAACCGGCGGAGGTGCTGACCGCGCTCGACGAGATCGCCCGGGGCCTCGGGGCGCCCGGGGGGTCCCAGCAGGCCTCGCGGGCGGCCCTGCACTCGCGGGACGCTGACCGCTCGGAGGTGTACCTCGCCACCTGTGTGTACGCGGTGTACGACCCCGTGACGCGGCGCTGCACCATCGCCAACGCGGGCCACATGCCGCCCGTGTTGGTCGAACCGCCGGACGAGGCCGGGCGGCCGCGCCCCGCGCTGCTGCTGGAGGTGCCGCCCGGGATGCCGCTGGGAGTGGGCGGGGAGCCGTTCGAGGAGGTGGAGGTGGACCTGCCGGAGGGGGCGCTGCTCGCGCTGTACACCGACGGACTCGTGGAGTCGCGCGACCATCCGCTGGAGGAGGGCCTGCGCGGGCTGCGGGAAGCCCTGGCGGACCCGGTCCGCCCCCTGGAGGACGTCTGCGACCACATCCTGAACACGCTGGACACCCGGCACGGGGAGGACGACATCGCCCTGCTGATGGCCCGGGTACAGGGCCTGCCGCAGGACGCGGTGGGGGACTGGCAGCTGCCGCGCGAGGCCCGCTCGGTGGGCCGGGCGCGGGAGCTGGCGCGGGCGAAGCTGCCCGCGTGGGGCCTGGAGGGACTGCTGGACACCACCGAGCTGCTGGTCAGCGAACTGGTCACCAACGCCCTGCGCTACGGGGAGGGCGAGATCCGGCTCCGGCTGCTGCTGGACCGGACCCTGGTGTGCGAGGTGTGGGACGCGAACCTGGTCCAGCCGCGGCGGCGCCGCGCCCGCGACACGGACGAGGGCGGGCGGGGCCTCCAGCTGGTGGGCCTGCTGTCGGCCGGGTGGGGCACGCGGCGCACCCACCGCGGCAAGACGGTCTGGTTCGAGCTCCCGCTCCCGGGCGCGGCGGCGGAGGCCGTGGCGGAACTCTCGGCGGAGCAGCTGCTGGGCATGTACGGGTAGCGGGCCGGACGGGGCCCAGGTCCTGTCGCCCGGACAGGCCTAGGCGGTGGCCTTCAGGGCGGCGAGGCGGGCCTCGATCTCCGAGGTCTTGCCGAGGTCCTCCAGGGACTCGAACTGCGCGTCCAGGGAGGACGCGGCCAGTTCCTGCTTGCCCATCGCCATGGCCTCCTCGCGCCGCACCTTCTCCTCGAAGCGGTTCAGGTCGCTGGTCGGGTCCATGACGTCGATGTTCTTCACCGCGTCCAGCATCGTGTTCTGCGCCTGCGCGGTCTTGGCCCGGGCCACCAGCTCGTCGCGCTTCGCCTGGAGCTCCGTCAGCTTGTTCTTCATCGAGTCCAGACCGGACTTGAGCTTGTCGACGACCTCCGTCTGGGCGGCGATCGTCGGCTCCGCCGTCTGCGCCTCCTTCTCCGACTGCATCTGCCGGCCCAGCGCCACCTTCGCCAGGTTGTCGAACTTGTCGGCGTCCGCAGCCGAGCCCGCCGCCCGCAGCTCGTCCGCCTTCTTGCTCGCCGCGAGGGCCTTGCCGCCCCACTCGGCGGCCGCCTCCACGTCCTCCTTGTGGTCGGCCTCCAGCATCCGGAGGTTGCCGATCGTCGTCGCGACGGCCTGCTCGGCCTCCGAGATGTTGTTCGTGTAGTCCCGGATCAGCTGGTCCAGCATCTTCTGCGGGTCCTCCGCCTGGTCCAGCAGCGCGTTGATGTTGGCCTTGGCGAGCTGGGTGACGCGGCCGAGGATGGTCTGCTTGCTCATGGTGGGTCTCTCCTGGTGAGGGATGTGGGTACGCGCTGAGGTTCAGAAGCGGCCGCCGCCGCCCATCCGGCCGCGGGTTCCGCCGCCGCCGAAGGATCCGGGCCCGCGGCCGCCCCCGCCGCCGAGGCTCCCGCCCCCGAACCCGCCGCCGCCCCCGAAGCCGCCTCCGCCCCGCAGGAGCTCGCCGAGGATGATCCCGCCGAGTACGGCGCCGCCCTGGCCGCCGCCGGACCGGCGGCCCCCGTACGGGTCCTGGTACGCCCGTACGTCCTGCTCCGCCAGCTGCTGTGCCTGCCGGGCCAACGCGTCCGCCTGCTGGGCCTCCGCCAGCGCGGCCGCGGGGTCCGGCTCCCTCATCGACACCGACCGCTCGATGTGCCGCTGGGCCTCCGCCAGCCGGGTGCGGGCCTGGCTGCCGACCGCGCCCCGGCTGGTGGTGATGTAGTCCGTGGCCGCGCCGATCGCGCTGCGCGCCGAGAGCAGGGCCTGCTCGAGCAGGGCAGTCGCCCGCTGCCGGCCCGACTCCCGCTCCCGCGCGCCGGCCAGCGCCTCGTCCAGGGCCGCGTCTGCCTCCTCGACCCGGCGCAGCGCGTCGATCGGGTCGTACCGGCCGCCCGCCTGTTCCTGCCGTACGTCGGCCAGGACCGACTCGGCGCGGCCGATGCGGCCCCGCAGATCCGCCGTCGAGGTGCCCTCCGCGGTGCCGCTGAGCAGCCCGCCCGCGTCCGCGAGGTCGGTCTCCGTCTCGTTCAGCGCGCCCGGCAGCTTCCCCGCCGCCTCCGCCAGCTCCTGGGCCCGCCGCTCCACCGCGTCGAGGAGTGTCGCGGCCTGGTCGACCGCGCCCTCGGCGGCCCGTACGTGCACGGCCGCCCTGCCGTTGTCGCCTCCGTCGACGGCGGCACGGGCCTCGCCGAGGTGGGTGGTGACGAACAGCAGCCGGTCCTCGGCCTGTTCGGGGTTGGAGGCGACGGGCGCGGACGCGGAGTCCGCGTACCGCTGCGTCAGCGCGGTCAGGGTCGCCACGGCCGTCGTGGTGCGCCCCGTCAGCGCCCGGAAGTGCGCCTCCACGGTGGCGAGGGCCTGCGGGGCGTTCTTCTCCAGGTCCCGCAGCCGGTCGAAGTCCGCGGTCTCGGCGTCGAGCCGCCGGCTCGCCTCGGTGCACCGGGCGACGATCTCGTCCAGCATCCGGCGCCGGGTCGCGTCGTCCTCCGGATAGGCGTCGTCGAGCTGCTGGCGCAGCCGGAAGGCGTGCGTCAGCTCGCTCTTGGCGTACTCCACGGCCGTGTTGAAGGGGGCGACCGCCTCGTCGCCGAACTGTGCGGTGGCGAAGCCGAGTTCCTCGATGCTGGTGCGGATGGAGTCGTCGGTCTCCACCAGCAGCGCCTTGGCCTTCGCGTCCAGCTCCGGCAGCGGGAGCCGGTCGGGCGCTCCCTCGGGCCAGCCCGGCCCGGTCTTCGTACCGCGACCGCCGCCGGCGGCGTCCTTGCGCTTGCGGCGGGAGTACGCGTACGCCCCGAGCGCCCCGGCCGCGCCGACCGCGATCACCGGGAGCACGTAGTCCCCGGCCCCGCTCTCCCCGCTGTCCTTGCCGCCGGGATCCGCCGGGCCGGGGGTGATGGCGGGCACGGGTACGGGCTGCCCGCCGAGGACCGCGTTGTAGCCGTTGGCCGCGCCGATGGCGGCCCCCGCCCAGTCGTTCTGCCTCAGGGCGGGCTCGATGGCCGTCCGGGCGACGTCCGCGAGCTGCTGCTCGGTGAATCCGGAGTCGACGGCGGCGGAGTAGGCGTACTGGCGGGCCCCGGTCGCCACCGCCAGCAGGACGTCGTCCTGGCCCAGGCCGTTCTTCTCCGCGGTGGCGTCGGCCCAGCTCTGGGCGGAGCGCCCGGAGAAGTCCCGTACGTACGTCACGAAGAGCTGGATCCTCCGGTCGGCGTACAGCTTGTCGATCGCGGCGGCGACGGCGGCGTTGCGGTCTCCCAGTGCGCCGACCCGGTCGGTGATCTGCCCCTGCTGCGAAAGGGTGACGGGATCCTCGGCCCGGGCGGGCGGCGCCCCGGCCACGCCCCAGCCGCCGAGCGCCAGCAGCGCGGCGGCGAGGGCGAGCCCGGCCCGTACGACTGTCTTGCTTCTCGGCGCAGTCACATTTGGGAGATTATTGGCGGTTTCATCCGCCCGCACCCGGAGTCAGGGCACCTACTGGGTGTCGGAACGCCGCCGGATCTTGCTTCCGAGCCACACCAGCGGGTCGTACTTGCGGTCCACCGCCCGCTCCTTCAGCGGGATCAGGGCGTTGTCGGTGATCTTGATGCCCTCGGGGCAGACCTCCGTACAGCACTTGGTGATGTTGCAGTAGCCGAGCCCGTGCTCCTCCTGCGCGGTGCTCTTGCGGTCCAGGCCCCCCTCCGCCGCCGCGTCCAGGGGGTGCATGTCCAGCTCCGCCACCCGCATCAGGAAGCGCGGACCGGCGAAGGCGGGCTTGTTCTCCTCGTGGTCACGCACCACATGACAGGTGTCCTGGCACAGGAAGCACTCGATGCACTTGCGGAACTCCTGCGAGCGCTCCACATCGATCTGCTGCATCCGGTACGCGCCCGGGGCCACCCCCGCCGGCGGTACGAAGGCCGGGATCTCCCTCGCCTTCTGGTAGTTGAAGGAGACGTCCGTGACCAGGTCGCGGATGACCGGAAAGGCACGCAGCGGGGTGACCGTGATCGTCTCGGACCGCTCGAAGGTCGACATCCGCGTCATGCACATCAGCCGCGGCCGGCCGTTGATCTCCGCGCTGCACGAGCCGCACTTGCCCGCCTTGCAGTTCCAGCGCACCGCGAGGTCCGAGGCCTGCGTCGCCTGGAGGCGGTGGACGATGTCCAGGACCACCTCCCCGTCGTGCACCTCGACGGTGAAGTCCCGCAGTTCCCCGCCCTCCGCGTCGCCCCGCCAGATCCGGAAGCTCGCGTCGTACGTACTCATTCGTAGAGCTCCTCTTCGGAGAGGTACTTGACCAGCTCTTCCTTCTCGAAGAGCGCGAGCAGGTCGGAACGGATGGGGTCGGTGCGGGTGCGTACGAGGGCGATCCGGTCGGCTGCCGGATCCGCCGGGGCCAGGTTTCCGTCATCGACAGTCACGGGGCGGCACAGCAGGTTCACCGGGCGCCAGCTGCGCTCCATCGCCGGGCAGTCCTCGCGGGTGTGCCCGCCCCGGCTCTCGGTGCGCTCCAGGGCGGCGCGTGCCACGCACTCGCTGACCAGCAGCATGTTCCGCAGGTCCAGGGCCAGGTGCCAGCCCGGGTTGAACTGCCGGTGCCCCTCGACACCGGCCCGGGCGGCCCGCTCCCGCAGGCCCGCCAGTTTCTCCAGGGCCTCGGCCATCTCGCCCGCCCGGCGGATGATGCCGACCAGGTCGTTCATCGTCGTCTGGAGCTCCTGGTGGAGGGTGTACGGGTTCTCCGCGCCCTCGGCGGCGTGGAACGGGGCCAGCGCCTCCGCGGCCGCAGCGTCGATCTCCGACTGGGCCACCGCCGGGCGCGCTCCGGCCCCCGAGGCGTACTCCGCCGCGTGCAGCCCGGCCCGCCGCCCGAAGACCAGCAGGTCGGAGAGGGAGTTGCCGCCGAGCCGGTTCGAGCCGTGCATCCCGCCCGCGACCTCGCCCGCCGCGAAGAGCCCCGGCACCCCGACCGTGGCGGCGGTGTCCGAGTCGACCGCGATCCCGCCCATCACGTAGTGGCAGGTCGGGCCTACCTCCATCGGCTCCGCGGTGATGTCCACGTCCGCCAGCTCCTTGAACTGGTGGTACATCGAGGGGAGCCGCCGCTTGATCCGCTCCGCCGGCATCCGGGTGGACACGTCCAGGAAGACGCCGCCGTGCGGGGAGCCGCGGCCCGCCTTCACCTCGGAGTTGATGGCCCGGGCCACCTCGTCGCGCGGCAGCAGCTCGGGGGGACGCCGGTTGTGGTCCGGGTCCTCGTACCAGCGGTCGCCCTCCTCCTCCGACTCGGCGTACTTCTCCTTGAAGACGTCGGGGACGTAGTCGAACATGAACCGCTTGCCCTCGCTGTTGCGCAGCACCCCGCCGTCGCCGCGCACCGATTCGGTGACGAGGATGCCCTTCACCGAAGGCGGCCAGACCATGCCGGTCGGGTGGAACTGCACGAACTCCATGTTCAGCAGGGGCGCGCCCGCGAGCAGCGCCAGCGCGTGCCCGTCGCCGGTGTACTCCCAGGAGTTGGAGGTGGTCTTGAAGGACTTGCCGATCCCGCCCGTGGCCAGGACCACCGCCGGGGCCTCCAGCACGAAGAAGCGGCCGGACTCGCGCTCGTAGCAGAAGGTCCCCGAGACCCTCTGCCCGTCTTTCAGGACCCTGGTGACCGTGCACTCCTGGAAGACCTTGAGCCGGGCCTCGTAGTCCCCGTACTCCTTGAAGTCCTCCTGCTGGAGCTGGACGATCTTCTGCTGGAGGGTGCGGATCAGCTCCAGGCCCGTACGGTCGCCCACGTGCGCGAGGCGCGGGTACTCGTGGCCGCCGAAGTTGCGCTGGGAGATCTTCCCGTCCGGCGTGCGGTCGAAGAGCGCGCCCCAGGTCTCCAGCTCCCAGACCCGGTCCGGGGCCTCCTTCGCGTGCAGCTCGGCCATCCGCCACTGGTTGAGGAACTTGCCCCCGCGCATGGTGTCGCGGAAGTGCACCTGCCAGTTGTCGCCCTCGTTGACGTTGCCCATGGAGGCGGCGATCCCGCCCTCCGCCATCACCGTGTGGGCCTTGCCGAACAGGGACTTGCAGATCACGGCCGTACGGGCGCCGCGCTCGCGGGCCTCGATCGCGGCCCGCAGCCCGGCGCCGCCCGCGCCGACGACCACCACGTCCCATTGCTGCCGTTCCACTTGAGCCATCTCAGAAGATCCTCGGGTCGGTGAACGTGCCGGTGGCCAGCAAGTACACGTAGAAGTCGCACAGGGCCACGCTGACCAGGGAGGCCCACGCCAGCTGCATGTGACGGGTGTTGAGCCGGCTGACCCAGCCCCACAGCCGGTAGCGCACCGGGTGCTTCGAGAAGTGCTTGAGGCGGCCGCCCATGATGTGCCGGCAGGAGTGGCAGGACACGGTGTAGGCCCAGATCAGCACGATGTTGACGAGGAAGATCAGCGTGCCCAGGCCCATGTGGCCCCACTCGTAGTGCTCGTCGCGGAACGTCAGCACGGTGTCGTACGTGAGGATGCCCGCGACCGGCAGCGCCGTGTAGAAGAAGTACCGGTGCGCGTTCTGGAAGATCAGCGGGAAGCGGGTCTCGCCGGTGTACTTCGCGTGCGGTTCGGCGACCGCGCAGGCGGGCGGCGAGGCCCAGAAGCCCCGGTAGTAGGCCTTGCGGTAGTAGTAGCAGGTCAGCCGGAAGCCGAGCGGGAAGATCAGGATCAGCAGGGCGGGGGACAGGACCCACCAGCTGCCGAAGAGGTCCCAGTTGGGGCCGCCGCGCATCTCCTGGCAGTTCTCCGCGAGACACGGGGAGTAGAACGGGGAGACGTACGGGGCCGCGTAGTAGTCGGCGTTCGCGAAGGCCCGCCAGGTCGAGTAGACGATGAAGGCGAGCAGCCCGGCCGCGGTGCCGGCGGGGGCCAGCCACCACCGGTCGGTCCGCAGGTGCCGGGCAGCGATCGCGGCCCGGGAGGCGTCGTGGACGCCGCCGGGCCGCTGCTGGGGTGGTTGTGTGCCTGTGGCCAAAGGAGACTCCGGGAGGAGTGATGGGCCCAGGAGACCCGGCCGCCGTGGGCGGCCGGGCCAGATGGGGTGAAGGGCGTACGGGTGCTCGCGGGGCGGGGGACGTCAGGGGGCGCGGCGGTCGCGGGCGCCCAGACCCTCGTCGTCGGTGTCCGTCCACAGCGAGCTGTCGTACGGGGTGTCGGGGACCGTCACCATCCGGGACGGGTCCGGCGGGGCGGATCCGGTCCGCGGGCTCGCCGGATCCTTCCGCTTGGCCTGCTGTTCCAGCTGCTCGACCTTGCGCGTCAGCTCGTCCAGGTTGCGCCGTACGGCATTCAGATCGTCTTGCAGGGACATGATTTGTGCCCTCACTTCCGCAGGGTGCGGTGGCAACGCTCATGTGCGCCTGCGAGTGTCGCCCTTCACGTCCCCCGTTGTGAAGGGACGTGCAGCGATTGCGGGCGCGCAGGCGTGAACTGTGCGCCCCTCCCTGGACCCCATTCTCATCCCTCTTCCGAGGGAACGCCTCTTTGGCGCGCAAGCGGGATTGGTCCGCACGGGTGGGGTTCGCGGCGTGGCGCGAGGCGGCTGCGAGGGGTGTGGCGGGCTGTCGATTTCAGTGGGTTCCGGCAACCGGTGTGATCAGCTCCATATACCGCCGAACGTGATCATGCTTCCCCCACGCCCCGCCCCGGAGGTACCACCCATGTCCCAGAGAAGGCGCAGGTCCTTGGCGCTCCTGACCTCGGGAGTCCTCGCACTGCCGCTCCTCACGGGCTGCGGCGCGGGTGACGACGAGGGCGGCCCGGCCGCCGCCGGACCGGACATCGCGACGACCGCGCGCGACAAGGTCGCCGACGGGGGCGTGTTGCGCTGGGCGGTGGACGCCCTTCCGGAGACCCTGAACACCTTCCAGGCCGACGCGGACGCCACCACCAACCGGATCGCCGCGGCCGTGCTGCCGCAGCTGTTCGTGCTGGACGCCAAGGGGCGGCCGGTGGCCAATCCCGACTACCTGGAGAAGGCCGAGGTCGTCGAGCGGGAGCCCAAGCAGGTCGTCCTGTACAAGCTGAACCAGCAGGCGGTGTGGAGCGACGGCCGCGAGATCGGCGCCCCCGACTTCGTCGCGCAGTGGCGGGCCCTGAACGGCAAGGACTCGGCCTTCTGGACGGCCCGCAACGCCGGCTACGAACGGATCGAGAAGATCGAGCGCGGCAAGACCGACCTGGAGGTCAAGGTCACCTTCGCCAAGCCGTACGCCGACTGGCGCTCCCTGTTCAGCCCCCTTTACCCCAAGCAGGTCACCGCCACCCCGGACGCCTTCAACGAAGGGGCCCGAGGCGCCCTCAAGGTGACCGCCGGACCCTTCGGCCTGGGAACGATCGACAAGAAGACCGGCACCGCCGCCCTGACCCGCAATCCGCGCTGGTGGGGCCAGCCGGCCAAGCTGGACACCCTGGTGCTGACGGCGGTGCCCCGGGCGGAGCGCCCGGCCGCGCTGGCCGCCGGGAAGCTGGATCTGGCGGAGATCGACCGCTCCGGCGCCGACCGGATCGCGCTCGCCCACCGGGACGCGAAGCAGGGCGGCGCGGGTGCCGGCGGGGCGGGTGCGGGCGGGGCCCCGGCCCACGGCCCCGCAGCCTCCATGACCGCCGCGCAGGCCACCATGTCCTGGGCGGTCGCCTTCGGCGCGGACGAGGAGAAGGCGGAGGCGGAGAAGGAGACCCGCAAGAAGCACGCCGAGTCGGTCACGCGGTACGCCGCCGAGCAGGAGGCCCTGCGGAGGTTCACCATCCGCAAGTCCCTGGAGCCCGCCTACACCCAGCTCGCCATGAACGGCGCCACCGGTCCGCTGGCCGACGAGCGGGTGCGCCGGGCGGTGGCGCGGGCCCTGAACCGCAAGGAACTGGCCGAGATGGTACTGAAGCCGCTCGGCCTGCCCGCGAAGCCGGTCGGCAGCCACCTGGCACTGGCCGGGCAGCGCGCGTACGCCGACAACAGCGACGCCCTCGGCGGCCAGGACACCCAGGCGGCCCAGGCCCTGCTCGCGGACGCGGGCTGGCGCCGCGGCGGCAAGATCACCGAACCGGCGGGCGCGAAGGCGGGACCGGAGAGCGCGCCGCAGGACGACCCGAAGACCCCCTCGGGCCCGGGGACCGGCAACGACGGCCTCTACATCGTGGGCCAGGACGACGAGCGCAACGGCGACCACGGCGGTACGCACGGCGCCCTCCCCGAGGGGGCGCAGTACGGCCCCGACGGCGAGATCGTCGATGCCGACGCCTTTGCCCCGGACGCCCCCGGCGCGGCCCGGAACCGGCCCTCCCCGGTGCTCGCCCCGGCGCCGTTCGCGGCCCGGCAGGAGGCCTTCCTCCGTGCCCAGGCCGCCGCGGCGGGCAGCGTCGACGACGGCAAGGACGGCAAGGACGGCGAGGCAGCCGAGCCGGCCGATCCCGCCAAGGGCACCGCGCCCCCGGCCAAGCAGGCCACCCGTACCTCCGGCGCCATGCTCGCCAAGGACGGCAAGGCGCTCAACCTGCGCTTCGTGCTCCCGGCGGGCCCCGGATCGGAGGCCCTGCGCTCGGTCGGCGAGCGGATCGCCCAGATGCTCCGGAAGGTCGGGGTGAACACCGAGATCAAGAAGGTGGCCGACGAGAGCTTCTTCAAGGACCACATCGCCTCGGGCCAGTACGACCTGGCGCTCTACTCCTGGCCCGCGACCGCCTACCCGGCCACCGACGCCCGGCCGATCTTCGCCAAGCCGGAGCCGGCCGCGGACGGCTCGCTCCTCGTCGAACAGAACTACACGCGGGTCGGCACCGACCACATCGACCAGCTTTTCGACCAGGCGGCCGGCGAGCTGGACGAGGAGCAGTCCCGTGAGCTGATGCGCAAGGCGGACGCCAGGATCTGGGCCGCCGCCGGCTCGGTCCCCCTCTACCAGCGCCCGGAGCTGGTGGCCGTCAAGCCGGCCCTGGCCAACGCCGGCGCCTTCGGACTCGGGGCTCCCCGCTTCCAGGACATCGGCTGGAAGAAGCCCCCGACGGCCAAGAACAAGAAGCAGTAGCCGCAGAAGGAGAGTGGGCGAAGAAGTGGTGACAAAGGGGGGCCTGTCAGGTTGACCCTTGGCTTCCAAGCTCAGATGTGACTCAAGTCCCTTGCCCGCCGGATCCCCGGCGGGCAAGGTCGTGGATACCCGTTGACCCGCATGATTTCCGGCAGGACCAACGGCCGGTGCACCCCACCCCGCACCCGGCCGTCCTCATTCGTCCGGCCTCTTGACAGACCCCCCGGCGGGCGGTTCCCGCCGCGCGACGTACCATGGGGTAAGGCCGTGGCAGGTTTTCGCCCGGTCGAGGCGCGCGTGCCAGGCCGTACGCGACGCCATCCACGATCCCGGGAGAAGCGCCGAAGTGCCCACGCGCCACGACATCCGTAACGTCGCCATCGTCGCCCACGTCGACCATGGCAAGACGACCATCGTCGATGCCATGCTCAAGCAGGCCGGTGCCTTCGCCGCCCACCAGCACCTCGACGACCGCATGATGGACTCGAACGACCTGGAGCGTGAGAAGGGCATCACGATCCTCGCCAAGAACACGGCGGTGAAGTATCACCCCAAGGACGGCGGGGCCCCGATCACGATCAACATCATCGACACCCCCGGCCACGCCGACTTCGGTGGTGAGGTCGAGCGCGGTCTGTCGATGGTGGACGCCGTCGTTCTGCTGGTGGACGCCTCGGAGGGTCCGCTGCCCCAGACCCGCTTCGTCCTGCGCAAGGCTCTGCAGGCGAAGATGCCGGTCATCCTCTGCATCAACAAGACCGACCGCCCGGACTCCCGGATCGACGAGGTCGTCAACGAGACGTACGACCTCTTCCTGGACCTGGACGCGGACGAGGACCAGATCGAGTTCCCGATCGTCTACGCCTGCGGCCGTGACGGCGTGGCCTCGCTGACCAAGCCCGAGGACGGCACCGTCCCGGCGGACAGCACCAACCTCGAGCCGTTCTTCTCCACGATCCTCGAGCACGTCCCCGCCCCGGTGTACGACGACGAGGCGCCCCTCCAGGCCCACGTCACCAACCTGGACGCCGACAACTTCCTCGGCCGCATCGCGCTCGTCCGCGTCGAGCAGGGCGAGCTGCGCAAGGGTCAGACCGTCGCGTGGATCAAGCGTGACGGCACGATCTCCAACGTCCGCATCACCGAGCTGATGATGACCGAGGCGCTCACCCGCAAGCCGGCCGAGGTGGCGGGCCCGGGTGACATCTGCGCGGTCGCCGGTTTCCCCGACATCATGATCGGCGAGACCCTGGCCGACCCGGAGAACCCGATCGCCCTGCCGCTGATCTCGGTGGACGAGCCGGCGATCTCCATGACCATCGGTACGAACACCTCCCCGATGGTCGGCCGCGGCGGCAGCGGCAAGGGCGCGGACGCCAAGTCCGCGGTCAAGGACCGCAAGGTCACCGCCCGCCAGGTCAAGGACCGTCTGGACCGCGAGCTGGTCGGTAACGTCTCGCTCCGCGTCCTCGACACCGAGCGTCCCGACGCCTGGGAGGTCCAGGGCCGTGGTGAGCTCGCGCTCGCCATCCTGGTCGAGCAGATGCGCCGCGAGGGCTTCGAGCTGACCATCGGCAAGCCGCAGGTCGTCACCCAGGAGGTCGACGGCAAGGTCCACGAGCCCGTCGAGCGCATGACGATCGACGTCCCCGAGGAGCACATGGGCGCGGTCACGCAGCTCATGGGCGTCCGCAAGGGCCGCATGGACAACATGTCGAACCACGGCTCCGGCTGGGTCCGCATGGAGTTCGTCGTCCCGTCCCGCGGCCTCATCGGCTTCCGTACGGAGTTCCTCACGGGCACGCGCGGCACCGGCATCGCCCACTCGATCCACGAGGGTCACGAGCCGTGGTTCGGCCCGCTGGTCACCCGTAACAACGGTTCGCTCGTCGCGGACCGCGCCGGTTCGGTCACGCCGTTCGCGATGATCAACCTGCAGGAGCGCGGCGTCCTGTTCACCGACCCCGGCACCGAGGTGTACGAGGGCATGATCGTCGGCGAGAACTCGCGCTCCGACGACATGGACGTGAACATCACCAAGGAGAAGAAGCTCACCAACATGCGTGCGGCTTCCGCGGACAACACCGAGAACGTGGTGCCGCCCCGCAAGCTCTCCCTGGAGCAGTCCCTGGAGTTCTGCCGCGACGACGAGTGCGTCGAGGTGACCCCGGAGGCCGTCCGCATCCGCAAGGTCGTCTTGGACCAGAAGGACCGCTCGCGCACCGCGTCGCGCGCCAAGTCCGGCAAGTAGTCACAGCCGCGTAAGCGGTTCAAAGCCCGGCCCCGCACGGATTCCGTGCGGGGCCGGGCTTTTTCGCGTCCGCTTCCCCTGCTTCCGGGATTTCTTCCCGGTATCGGGACAAGTACGGGACAGCCGCCTCATGAAGGTCAGGACCGGATTCGGACATCCTGACGAAGTCCATTCCAGAGGGAGTGGACGAGAGGAGAAGCTGATGCCGCAGTTGGAGATCGAATTCCCGGCCATCGCGCAGAACTGGCTGGCAGCCGAGAGCGTCCCGCAGATCGGGCGGGATTCCGGCGAGGAGCGCGCCTGGGTTCCCGCCTACTGGGCCGGTCCCGCCGCCGCCTGAGGCGTGACATCCAGCCGGGGGGTGCCAGTTCCGGGCGCCCCCCGGTTCCCTTTTTCCCGCACTCCGTACCGGACGGTGTTTTCGATGTCGCTTGTAGCATCACGTGATTCCTCCCGAGAGAAAATCGGCCGCGCGGACGGACTGCTGGTCGCCGACGGCCGATTCGGTGATTCCGGGGCCATCGGAGAACGCAACGTGGCCCGCTTCGTCCTCGGCCTCCAGCTGCTGGCGCAGAAGGACGCCCGCCACCCGGACGCGTTGCGGCGGCTCTCCCTGCTGAGCCGCGAGCAGCTGCTACCGCTGCTCGGCGACCCGGTCCTGCGCAACGCCTTCGAGGACGACATGGCCAAGCTGGAGAACGGCCATTCCGGCGCCCTCGGCCTCGCCGAACTGGCCGCCCGCCTGCCGCTCGACCCGGACGGCCTGGGGCCGTGCGAGCGGATGGCCACCCCGCACGTCAGGCCGTGGCCGGAGCAGGGGCCCGCCTGGCTGTGGACCGAGATGAGCCCGGCCGACCGGGTGCCGGGGGACCTGTCGGCCCGGCTGCGCCGGCTCTACGACGGCAGCATCGAAGGCGGTCCGGCCGCGGATCCCGTCATACCGACCCCGGAGATGTGCCGAGCGCTGACCCGGGGAGCCGACCTGCTCACGCGGCTGCTGCCGCAGGTCGGCCCCAGCGTGCTGCGGCACGTCTCCGTCGTCGGCTTCACCCGGGGGGAGTCGGCGGACGGCCCGCTGCAGTCGCTCTCGGGCGGCGACCCCCTCCCGTCGGCCATCCTGATGGCCCCGGAGCGCCTCGACGACCCGTGGACGGCCGCCGAGACCCTCCTGCACGAGGGCGTCCACCTCAAGCTCTTCGACGCGCTGCGCTCGGGCGCGCTGCTGAAGGACGCGGACCTGTCGGTGCCCATCCCGTGGCGGCAGACGCAATGGCGGCTCGTACGGGTGCTCGTCGCGCTCCACTTCTACGTCCACATGCTGGTGTTCCAGGAGGCCGCCCGGCACGCGGACGACACGCTCCGGGCGGAGTTCGGCGATCCGCCGTCGGGGGAGGTCATCGACGCGGTGAGCCCGGACACCGAGGCGGCCCGGAACGGCACCTACGGGACGAGCCTGGAGCGGGCCCGCTACCTGGCCGAGTACGCCCTCGGCCTGCCGGAAGGGCGCCTGACGGCCGACGGCCGGCGGTTCCTGAGCTGGCTGCTCGACGCGCTGCACCTGGTGCACGAGGACTCCGGGATCACGCCGCCCACGGGGGTGGCAGGCGTGGCCCCGGCGCAGCCGCCCGCCGTGCCGGAGGGCGTGGTGGTAGGCCGTACCGCCTGCGCGATGGCCCGGCCGCTGCCCGAGCGGGGGGAACTGCTCGTGGTGAACACGGACACCGCCGCGATGCACTGGCTCAACGCACGCTCATGGCTGATCTATTCGCTGTGCGACGGCCGAGACGTGGGATCCGTACGGGATGAATACGGGCGCAGGGCAGGACTGGATTCCGATTCCGCGCGCACCCAGGTCGACGCCTGCCTTTCCGAATTGACGGCGGCCGGGCTCTTGCAGTGAAAAAGCCGGGACGCAGTCGGGACATCTGGATCAGGTATCCGGGACGGAATCCGGGAGATGATCGTCTCGATTCATTCGGCCCCAATTGCGAGGGGGAAACGTGTCAGTTTCTCTGGTAGATCCGGTCGTCCGGGAGTTCGGCCTCGATGAGTTCGATCTCGATGTGCGCATCGCGGTGAGTTCGGACATGGCGCCCATCGAGGCCGGCTTCAGCAACTGGTACTCCTGCAAGGGCACGTGTGGCATGCAATGCGTTTCGCAGCCCATTATGTACTCCCACTGTTTTTGCTGAATCGGGACACGGTCGGGACATTTGCATCAGGAATCCGGGACGGATGGCGAGAGAAAATCATCTCGTTCCATTCGGCCCCAATCAACTCATGGGAGAAAACATGTCGGTTTCTTTGGTGGAGCCCGTCGTCCAGGACCACGGCCTCGATGACTTCGACCTCGATGTGCGCATCGCGGTGAGCTCGGACATCCCGTCCATCGAGGGCGGGTTCAGCAACTGGTACTCGTGCAAGGGCACGTGTGCCTCGTACTGCTGCGACCAGGAGGCAACGCTCATTACCTGCGCTGTCTGCTGACAATGATCGGGAGGCGGCCTGCCCTTTCAGGGCAGGCCGCCGTACTCATGTGAAAGGGCGGCCTGAAGTGTCAAGCGAGCGGGTCTTCGTCATATCTCCGCGGAAAAGCGGAACCCACCTGGTGCAGGAACTGCTCGTGCACCTCGGCTACAGGATCTACGGTGAGCCGGTACCGCCGAGCGCGGGGCGCCCGGCCTTCAGTATCCGCGAGCGGCTCGAGATGGCGGAGAAGTTCCTCGACCCCGCCGAATTCGAAGCACTCGACCACGAGCGGGACCGGGACGCCTTCATCCGTACCACGGACGAGGTCTGGCTCCAGCTGGCCTGGGCGTGGCAGACCCGCCTGGCCGTGGCGCCGCTGGCCCATGTCGAGGCGATGGCTCCGGAGGCACGCTTCGGCCCGAAGATGCGCCCCGAGATCTGGACCGCTCCGTTTTCCAGTACCCCGGCCGGCGTGAGCTGGATCTTCCACTCGGTGGACGTCTGGCGGATGGACAGCTCGTTCCTGGCCGAGTGGGTGAACACCGGCTCCCCCAAGGTGATCCTGAACTACCGGGACCCCAGGGACGTCCTCGTCTCGCTCGTGGACTTCTTCTCCCGGAACAACGGGCTCAAGTTCATGAGGTACCCGGAGTCGGCCATCTTCGGTCCGGTCCTGGAGTCGATCGAGGACTACGGGAAGAAGCTGGACTACGCGCTGTCCGATCCGCAGATGCCGCTGCTGTCCGACTTCGAGTCCGCCATCAGCTTTCTGCACCACCCGAACGTCTGCCACGTCTCCTTCGAGGATCTCGTCGGCCCGCAGGGCGGCGGGAGCCGCGCGGCGCAGCTGGCCGCGGTGGGGCGCGTCGCGGACTGGCTGGACCACGACGTCGACCCCGAGTCCGTCGTCGACCGCCTCTTCAACCCGCAGTCCTTCACGCTCAACAAGGGCCGTACCGGACGCTGGCGGGAGTCCTTCTCCCCCGCGCACGTGGAGCGGTTCGAGGCCAGGTTCGGCCACCTCCTCGACAGCTTCGGCTACGCGCGGGAGGCCGGACAGTGATCACCGGCCCCCTCGCCGGGCAGGTACGCCGCACCGCACACCTGATCGCCTCGCGCCTCGCCGATGCCGGGTACGTCGCCGACCGCGTGGCCGCGTCGACCGCAGACCCCAACACTTCGGGAGCGCGGCGCGCCAGCTCGCTGCTCGCCGGTGACGCCGGGATCGCGATGGTGCTGCGCCTGGCCTCGGAGGCCGACCCGGAATCCGGTGACCACTGGCGCCGGGCCGCACACGGGACGCTGACCCGAGCGGTGCGGAGCACCCACGACAGGCCGCTGTTCGGCCATGGCATCGTCGGCGGGTCGGCCGGCCTGGCCCTCGCACTTTCGGAGTTCGCCGCGGGCGACCAGCGCTACCAGCGACCGCTCGACAGCCTGCACACCCGCCTCGCCGACCAGCTGGGCGCTCGGGACAAGCCGGCTGTCGGCTCCCATGCGAGCATCGCCGAGTACGACGCGCTACAGGGAGCGGCGGGCACCCTCGGCTACCTGCTGTCCGTGCCCGGACCGGATGCCGCACTGCGGGACGGCGTCCACGGACTCGTCGACGAGCTGGTGCGGCTCTGCACCCCCGCCCCGGCGGAGGCGGAGTCCCGCTGGGTCGTCCCGCCCGAGGACTACCCGCTGCTTCCCAGGGACCTGGAGGAGTATCCGCACGGGTACATCAACCTGGGCCTCGCCCACGGCATCCCCGGCCCGCTCGCCGCGCTGTCCCTGGCCTGGCGAGCCGGCTACCGCCGCCCCGGCCTGCGCGAGGCGATCGGCAACGGGATCGCCCTGCTGTCGTCCGCCGCCGTCGAGGACGGCTTCGGGATCGACTGGCCGAGCGGCATAGCGATGGACCCCGAAGGCAGGCGCACCCAGGCCCGGCACCCCGCCAGGACAGCCTGGTGCTACGGAGCGCCGGGGATCGCCGCCGCCCTGCTCATCGCGGCCGACGCCCTGGAGGACGAGGAACTGCGGGCCTACGCCGTCGCGGCGTTCGAAGCGGCGCTGCGACGGTCCGAAGAGCACATCCACACCCTGTCGCCCACGATCTGCCACGGCCTGGCGGGCCTGCTGGCGGTCTGTGAGGTCTTCGCCCGTACGACGGACAGCGTCCAGGCCAGGGCCGCGCTCCCCGTACTGACGGAGCGGCTGCTCGCGCACTGCTCCGAGGACCTGGCCTTCGGGGTGCAGAACCTCGAGATGCCCGACCTTCGGATCGACAACCCGGACTTCCTGTGCGGTGCGGCCGGTGTTGCCGCCGTGCTGTGGACCGTGTCCGCGCCCGCCCCCCGACGGCGGTGGCAACGCGCCCTGCTCATCGCCTGAACCACCTGCGGAAGAAAGTGACCCCATGAGTCTGTACACCCCTGCCGGATTCTTCCTGGTCCGCTCGCCGGCGCTGCCGGTCGACCCGTACGTCGAGGCACTCGACGGCCGGGGCCGGGGTGCCCGCGATCACCTCTGGACGCTGGGGGAGCAGCCCCTGGTCCGACAGGCCGTGCGCGTGGCCAGCCACAGCCTTGCGGAGGAGCTGGAGAAGAGCGCCCCCGGGGCCGACAGCCGCGCCGCCGACCGGATGCATTGCTCACTGCTGCGCTACCTGTCCCGAATGAGCTCCCGGCCCACCCCGTACGGTCTGTTCGCGCAGGTGGAGGCGGGGGAGTTCGGCGAAGCCACCACGCTGGCGCGGACCGGTGAACACCCGGCGGCCGGCAGGACCCGCGCGGACATGGGGTGGCTCATGGCACTGGTCAAGGAGATGGAGGGCGATCCGGAGCTGCGGGGCGAGCTGACGGTCGGACTGAACCCGCTGCTCCAGCGCACCGGCGACCGCATCACGCTGGCCGTGGCTCAGACATCGGTCACGGCGGACCAGCAGTCGAGCAGCGTCCGCGCCACCCGGGCCGTCGATGCCGTCCTGGCCCGAGCCGCCGCCCGGCCGCGCTGGTCAGAGCTGATCGCCGCGCTGGCGGGGGAGTTCCCGGCGGCGCCGCCGGCGAAGATCAAGGCCCTGATGGACCAGTTGTGGGACCTGGGCATGCTGACGAGTGACCTCCGCCCCGCCCTGACCCACCCCTGTCCCGAGCAGGCGGTCCTCGACCGCATCGAAGGCCTCGCCGGCGCCGGCCGCTACCGCCGGGCCCTGCGCCGCACCCGGCAGCTCGCCGCGGCAGCGGACCAGGCCCCGCCCGAGGAAGGCAGCCGACTGCTGGCGGAGCTGTACGACCACCAGCGGGTGGTGGTGCCCGGCCACACACAAAGCCCGTTCCACGCGGACGCACGGCTCGACCTGAGGGGCACCACCCTCCACTCGCAGGTGGCCGACGCCGCCGCCGAGGCTGCCGACGTGCTGCTGCGACTGGGGCAGCAGACACCCCGGCTGCACCATCTCGCCGTGTACCACAGGGAATTCCTCGAGCGCTATGGCGTGGGGGCGGAGGTCCCCGTCCTGGACCTGCTGAATCCCGAGACCGGCCTTGACGCACCCGAGACGTACAGGTATCCGCCCCGCGAACTGCCCCTGACTCCTTCCCCGAGGAAGGACCGGCGGGAGCAGGAGGAGGCACTGGCCGCCCTCGCTGCCGCAGCGCTCCACCAAGGGAAGCGTGAAGTGGAGATCACGGATGCCTTTCTCAAGGCGTGGCAGCCTCGGGACGACGGGGGCTCGGGCCCGGACGCCCGTCCGTCGCTGGACATTATGGGGCAGGTCGTCGCGGGATCGCGGGGACAACTGGACGGCGGAGACTGGAAGTTCGTGCTCAGCACGGGCCCCATGCGGGACGGCGGCCGCTTCGGGGGGCGGTTCTTCGACCTGCTCGGCGAGAACTTCCAGAAGCTGCTACAGGAGTACGCCACGGCCGAGGAGGAGCTCTGCACCGCCACGGTCTTCGCCGAGCTCAACTACGCCCAGCTGGAGGGGCGGCGAGGAAACGTCGCCGTTCACCCGCCGGTTCGCCGCTACGAGATCTGCGTCAACGCCTCGCCCACAGGAGGCGACGTACAGCAGATAGACCTCTCCGATGTACTGGTGGGGGCGACTCCCGACCGCTTCTACCTGCGGTCGGCTCGCCTCGACAGGCAACTGCACGTGACCCAGAGCCACCTCGTCAACTGGGGCAGCGCGCCCAACGTGTGCCGGTTCCTGCTGGAGGCTTCGGAGGACGGCTGGGCCCCCCTCGCCGAGTTCTCCTGGGGCGCCATGGAGCGGGCGCCGTTCCTGCCGCGGGTGACCAGGGGACGGATCGTACTCAAGCCGGCCCGCTGGCTGTTCGGCTCCGACGTCCCGGGATTCCCCGACGGCTGCGCCGACGCCGCGGCCGTGGACCGCGAGGCCTTCTTCGACGCGTTCGGGCAATGGCGGCAGACCTGGCAGGTGCCCCGCTGGGTCCACCTGAGCCTGTTCGACCACCGGATCCTCCTCGACCTGGAGAACCCGCTGTGCGTGGACGAGCTCCAGCGTGCCCTGCGTACCTCCTACGGACCCGGTGGCCCCGGCGCCCTGGTGCTCGAGGAGTCGGTCGCCGATCCCGCCCAGCCGTCCTGGCTGCGCGACGCGGACGGCCGCTCGTACGCGAACGAGATCGTCGTCCCCCTGCTGGCCAGGAAGACGGCGGTGGAAACGCCGGTCCCGGTCGTCTCCCCGGCCGCGGCCCTGGCCGCCCGCGAACTGGCCGCCGACCCCGCCCGTGCCAAGCGCCAGACCGCCGGCGGCGACTGGGCCCACGTGAAGCTCTACGCGGCGGCCGCCCGGCACGAGGACATCCTCAGTGGCGGCCTTCCGGAGCTCATCCGGGGGCTGCGCGAGGAGGGCCTGATCGACCGGTGGTTCTTCATCCGCTACGGCGACCCCCACCCGCACCTGCGGATACGCGTGAGGCGGGCACCCGGGGCCGACGCCTCGGCGCCGCTGGTCCGGCTCGTCGGCTGGGCGAAGGGGCTGGTCGACGCGGGGCTGGCCGCGGACCTGGCGGTCGTCTCCTACGACCGGGAGACCGAGCGGTACGGGGGTCCGCTCGTGATGGACGCCGCCGAGGCGGTCTTCGAAGCGGGCAGCGACATGGCGACCGCGCTGCTGGGCCTGCTCCGCAGCCGTCCCGGCCTGGACGCCGACATCGTCGGCGCGTACGCACTGGACGCGCTCCACCGGCAGTGGGGCGCCGCCCCCGACGGAGGCCACGGCCTCGCTGGGAAGGAGATCCCGTCGGCCACCCGTGAACGGTTCCGCACCGTGCGCCGCACGCTGTGCGACCTGATCGCGCCGTGGGACGAACGCCCGGACCCGCTCGCACGCGAGTGGGCGGACGCGCTGGGCACGGTGCTCGCCGTGCAGGCGGTCGCGGTGGCGGACGCGGGACGGCTCGTGCGGAGCCTCGCCGAGTCCGGCCGGCTGATCGGCACGGAGCGCGAGATCCTCGGGAGCCTCGCCCACATGCAGTCCATCCGGCTTCAGGGCCTCGACCGGGAGCGCGAGGTCCGGTGCGGGCATCTGAGGGCGCTAGCGCTGCGCGCCGTCCAGGGCCGTCCCGCGGCGGGCGGGCGGCGGTGAGCCGGCTGGGGGTGCGGGCCCTGCGCCTGCTGTGGGGGATCAGCCCCCGCCAGGTGCTGTCGGTGTCCGTGATCTCCCTGCTCTCGGCGCTCCTCCCCGCGGTCCAGGTGTACTTCACCGCGCGGATGGTCCAGGCCGTGGTGGACGCGGTGAGCCGGGGGACGGGAACCGCACCGGCGCTCACGGCGGGCGGGTGTCTGGCGGGTGTGGCCGTGGTGAGCCACTTCCTCGCGGTGTTCCAGGACCACCAGCAGGCCCTGCTGCGCAGCCGGCTGCCGGAGGCGGTCGGGCTGTCGGTCATGGAGAAGTCGGCCCGGCTGTCCCTGCGCCAGTTCGAGGACCCGGATACCTACGACCGCCTGCAACGCGCCACCCGGGAGTCCGCGTTCCGGCCCCTCCAGGTCTTCACGCACCTGATCGCGGTGGGCTCCGCGGCGGTGTCCTTCCTGTCGGTCGGAGCGGTTCTGCTGGGGACGAGCGTGCCGGTGGCCCTGGCCATCTGCCTCGCCCCGGTGCCCGCCGCGCTGGTGAGCCTGTACTTCAGCCGGCGTACCCACGCGGTGGAGCACGCCCGGTCGGAGGGACGCCGGCGGCTCACCTACCTGGAGCACCTGCTCACCAACGACCAGACCTACAAGGAAACCCGGCTGTTCGGCCTGGTGCCGCTGCTGCTCGGCCGGTCGCGGACCCTGGTCGACGAGTTCCACGCGACCGACCGGCGCATCGAGCACCGCAGGGCCCTGTTCAGCGCGCTGTTCGGCCTGCTCAGCGCGGGGACGACCGCGGTGGCGATCCTGCTGGCCGTGCGTTCGGCGCTGGGCACCGGCCAGGTGGGCGTCCTCGCCGGATACATCGCGGGCGTCACGCTGATCCAGGCCTCGGTGCGGGGCCTGTTCGCGAGCGGCGTGCAGCTCTACGAGAACTGCCTCTTCCTGAGCCACCTGTTCGCCTTCCTGGACATGGCGGAGGAACCGTCCGAGCCGGACGGACTGCCCGTACCGACCGTGCTGCGACGGGGAATCGAGTTCCAGAACGTCTCATTCCGTTACCCGGGGGACGAGCGGGCGGTACTCGAAGGCGTGTCCTTCACGGTGCCGGCGGGAGCGTGCGTGGCACTCGTCGGAAGGAACGGCGCGGGCAAGTCGACCCTGCTCAAGCTCCTCACCCGGTTCTACGAGCCGACCGGCGGCCGGATCCTGCTCGACGGCAGGCCCCTCACGCACTACGCGCTGAGCGAGCTCCGGGACAGCATCGGGGTGATCTTCCAGGACTACCAGCAGTACGAGGCGCCGGTCCGGGAGAACATCGGCTTCGGCAGGGTGTCCGCCCTGGACGACGACCAGCTGCTGTGGGAAGCCGCCGAGACGGCCGGAGTCCGTGACTTCCTGGCCGGGCTCCCGCGCGGACTCGACGCCCAGCTCGGCCGCTGGTTCCCCGGCGGGCACCAGCTCTCCGGCGGCCAGTGGCAGAAGGTGGCCCTGGCCCGGGCGGTGGTCCGCAGGGCTCCGATCATGATCCTCGACGAGCCCACGGCAGCCATCGACGCCGCCGCGGAAGCCGAGGTGTTCGACGTACTGCGCAGCGTCCACACCCGGGCCACCTCGCTGCTGGTGGCGCACCGCTTCTCCGCCGTCCGTACCGCCGACCACATCGTGGTGCTGGACGGCGGCCGGGTCCTCGAAGAGGGCTCGCACGACGAGCTGATGGCCGCCGACGGCCTGTACGCCTCCCTGTTCGACCTCCAGGCCGCCGGGTACCACTGACCAGGCCGCCCCCCGGCCCGCCCGGCCCCGCCCGCCGCCGCAACGGACCTCAGGCCGTCAGGCCCATGCCCGCCTCACGCCCGTACACCACCGCCTGCGCCCGGCAGTTGACGCCGATCTTCGCGAAGACGGCCGAGACGTGGTTGCGTACGGTCTTCTCGGCCAGGGTCAGGGCACGGGCGATCCGGCGGTTGTCGTACCCCCGGGCCACGAGGTCCAGGATCTCCCGCTCGCGCCGGGTCAGCATCGGCAGCGGATCGTGCTCCGCGGCCCGGCCGGGCGCCCGCAACAGGCCTGTGACCAGCCGGGCCGCGCTGTCGCTGGCGACCATGAAGCCGTTGCCCACCATGTGCACCGCGCCGATCATCTCGGCGGCCCCCGCCGACTTCGACACGTACCCGCGGACCCCGGCCATCAGGGCCGCCCGCAGCAGCCTCTCGTCGTCCCCGTGGCCCGTCATGCCCAGGATCCCCCTCACCCCGGCATCGCGGACCAGCGTTCTGCACACCTCCACAGAGGCGGAACCGGGCAGATCCAGATCCATCAGGACCACATCGGGAGCGGCGCTCAGTACCAGGGGCACCACGTGGTCGAACTCCCCGGCCTCCGCGACGACCTCGATGCCCCCCGCGCTGTCGAGTGCCGAACGGATGCCCGCCCGCAGCAGCGGATGGCGTTCCACGAGGGCGACACGAAGAATGTTCTGATCGGGCGCAGACTTGGTCATGAATGCAACTCCGGTGTAGCGCGGTCAACGTGGCGTCAGCATGCGAGGGCGGCACTAGCGGATTACTAGCGAGGCATGAGCGAGGCGTTCCCGTAGGCTCCCCCCAACGCCCGTTCGGGCGTTGGGGGGAGGGGTGCGGGTTGTTCCACTATCGGGTCCTGGGGCCGTTGGACGTCCGGCGCGCGGGCGAGTCCATAGCGATCACGGCTCCGAAGGAGCGCGATCTGCTCGCCCTGCTCCTGCTGAACGCCGACCGTCCGGTTCCGGCCGAGGAGCTGATCGACGGGATCTGGGGCGGCGAGCCCCCCTCGACGGCCCGCACCACACTGCAGAACTACGTCAAGCGGCTGCGCCACGCCCTGCACGGTTGCCGCGCCGACGGTGAGGTACTGGCGACCCAGCCCGGCGGGTACGTGCTCCGGCTGGACCACGGAGTGCTGGATCTACGGGAGTTCGAGCTGCTGACCCGTGGTGCGGCCGAGGCGTCGGAGCGCGGGGACGACGCCACTGCGTCGGCGCGGCTGCGGGCGGCGCTGGCACTGTGGCAGGGGGAGGCCCTGGCGGGGAGCCGCGCGGACCGGCTGACCCAGGTCGAGGCGCCCCGGCTGAACGAATCCCGGATGGTCGCCTTCGAGAACCGGGTCCAGGCGGATCTGCGGCTGGGCCGTCATGCGGACGTCATCATCGACGTCCAGTCCGCGATCGTGGGCCATCCGCTGCGGGAGCGGCTGCACGGCCAGCTGATGCTCGCCCTGTACCGCTCGGGCCGCCGGGGCGACGCGCTCACCGCCTACCAGCAGGCGCGCGCCCAGCTGGTCCACGACCTGGGACTGGAGCCCGGCCCGGAGCTGGCCGCCTTGCACCGGCGCGTCCTGGCCGGCGACCCGGAACTCCTGGAGCCGCGCGCGCCGCGGACCGAGCCGGGCGCGTCGCGGGCCGCAGGGCGCTCCGCGGGCGCGGCGTCCGGGCAGCTGTCGGGGCAGGCGCCGCCCGCCCAACTGCCCGGATCCACACCGGCCTTCGCCGGGCGAGCGGACGTACTGCGCCGGCTCGACGCGATGCTGCCGGCCGCCGGAACCGTGCCTTCTGGGGTGGTGCGGATCGGGCTGATCACCGGGCAGGGCGGCGCGGGGAAGACGGCCCTCGCGGTCCACTGGGGCCATCGCAGACGGGACGCCTTCCCGGACGGACAGCTCTACGTCAACCTCCGCGGTCACGATGCGGGCCGGCCGCTGCGGTCCATCGACGCGCTCGGCGGCTTCCTCCAGGCCTTCGGCGTGCCGGCTCAGCACATCCCGGTGGAGGAGGACCGGGCGGCGGCGCTCTACCGCTCCCTGTGCGCGGGAAAGCGGATGCTCGTCGTCCTGGACAACGCGCGCTGCGCAGATCAGGTCCGCCCGCTCTTCCCGGGCAGCTCGGAGTGCCTGGTCCTCGTCACCAGCCGGGACTCGCTGGCCGGCCTCGTCGCACGGGAAGGCGCGGCTCCACTGCCGCTGCGGACACTGGAACCCGGCGAGGCCGAGGAAGTACTGCTCAACATCATCGGTGCGGCCAGGGTCCATGCAGAGCCCGAGGCGGCCGCCGTCCTCACGGCCGCCTGCGCCTACCTGCCGCTCGCCGTCGCGATCACGGCGGCCGACCTGGCCGTCCACCCGGACCGGTCCCTCGCCGACCAGGCGGCCCGGCTGGCCGGGGACCGGCTGGGGGCACTGCAGGTTCCGGGGGACGAGGGGACCGCCGTCCGCGCAGTGCTCGACATGTCCTTCGCCACGCTCTCGCCGGCCGCCGCCCGGATGTTCCGTCTCTTCGGGATGGTCCCCGGTTGCGACGTCCCGCTGCGGGCCGCCGCGGCGCTGGCCGGTGCGGAGCTCCCCGCCGCCGCCCGGCTGCTGGAGGAGCTGGTCCGGAGCCACCTGCTGGAGGAGCACGCGCCCGGCCGGTTCACCTTTCACGATCTGCTGCGCGCCTATGCCGTGGAACGGGTCCGGGAACAGGAGGGGGAGGAGAGGCAGGCGGCCGCCCTGGACCGGCTGCACTCCTGGTACCTGGGGAGCACCGACAACGCCGTGCGGCTGCTGCAGCCCGAGACCGTGCGCCTGCCCGTGGAGGCCGCCGGCGAGGCGCTCGGCTTCGACGGCGCCGGTGAGGCCCTGGAGTGGATGGACGCGGAACGGCCGAACGCCGTGGCCCTGGTGCAGCGCGCCGCGGAACACGGTCCGCGGCAGCTCGCGTGGACCCTGGCCGATGCCCTGCGCCCGTACATGATGCGGCGGGCCTACGCGGTCGACTGGCTCGCCGTCGGGACGGCGGGCCTCGCCGCGGCCGAGGCGGACGGGAACCTGGCCGGCCAGGCGGCCGCACACCGCAGCCTGTCGAGCGCGTACCTGAACCAGAGCGACTACGACAGGTCCATGGTCCATGACCACCGGGCCCTGGAGCTCTACCGTGCGACCGGATCGACGCAGGGCCAGAGCTCCGCCCACAACAGCCTCTGCATCGCCACCTGGTACGTGGGCGATCTGAACTGTGCCCTGCTCCACGGCGAGCAGTGTCTGGAGCTCTCCCGCAGTACGGGCTTCCTGGTCGGCGAGGCGATCACGATGGGCAACGTGGGGGCGATCCTGCACGAGACGGGCCGGCTGGCCGAGGCCGAGGAGCTGCTGATCCAGGCACTGGCCCGCTACGAGGAGCTGGGGCTCCAGACGGCCATGGCGATCGCCGAGCGCAATCTCGGGGCGGTCCTCTTCGAGAGCGGGCAAGCGCAGCGGGCGCGTGGAGCCCTCGAACGGGCGGCCGCGATGCAGCGACGCCTCGGCAACGAGACCGACCTCGCATACACCTTCTTCTGGCTCGCTCTGACCATGATCCAGTCGGGCGACCGGGCGGGCGCCCTCGACCACATCGATCAAGGGTTCGAGATCGCGACCGGTGAGGCGCGCGCGGAGTCGTACCTGTACGTCGGGCGGGCCCTGCTCTCGCAAAGCCTCGGCAACCACGGCACCGCCCTGCACCACTTCGGTACGGCGCGAGACCTGGCCCGGCGCTGCAACGCCCGCACCCCCGAGCTGCGGGCCCTGCTGGGGCTGGCCGAGAGCAGCCTGAGGCTGGGGCGGTACGCGGAGGCGGCCGGGTTCGCGGAGGCGGCGCGGGAGCCGGCGAGCCGCAGCGGATACGGGCTGTTCCATGCCAAGGCGCTGATCCTGCTGGCCGAGCTGGACCTGAACGGCGGCGATTTCGAGGCCTCCGCGCGACGGGCCGGGCAGGCGGTCGATCTGCAGCCGGAGGCCGGCCACCGGGCCGGCCGGGCCGATGCCCTGGTCGTCCTGGGGCACGCCCGGCGGGGTGCGGGTGATGAGAAAGGGGCCCTGCGGTCCTGGACGGATGCCCTTGACCTGTACGAGGCTCTCGGTGCCGGGCCGGTCGGGGAACTGCGTGCCCTGATGGCCCGTTGACAGAGCGGTGTGACGTTCACTTTTGTCAAGCGGATTTAGGGGTTCACGTGTCCGCATACCGACCGTGACGCTCCGGAAGGTGAACTAACCGTCCGTTTCGCACGTGTCTGTCTCCTATCCGTTTGTCCGGATTTCGGGTTTTCGACATGGGGCGATGTTGTGAAAACGAGACCACTTAAGTGTGGTTTACGGTCTAGGCGTCCCTGAGGATGGCTCCATTGAGCTCGGGTCAATGGGTCACGCGCTGTGGGGAGCGCCGACTCACGAGCACACACGATGGGGCCGGAAATCGCTGTCAGGGGTGTCAGCGAGTGCCGGGCCCTTCACGTATCGACAGTGACTCCTGAGGAGGCAATTACCCATGCGCGGAGCAACGAGCGCCAAGTGGGTCGCGGGTGCCGTCATCGTGGCGATGGCTGCCACGGCTTGCAGCACCAGCAAGGACGAGGCCGGCAGCAAGTCCGGTGGAAACATCACCGTGGTGCTCGGCGAGCCGCAGCACGGTCTGGTCGGTCAGAACACCGCCGAGTCCGAAGGCGCTGAGGTTCTCAACGCGCTCTTCAAGGGCCTCGTCGAGTATGACAACAAGACCAATGAGCCGAAGCTCGCGGTCGCCGAGTCCATCACCACCACGGACTCGAAGACCTGGACGATCAAGATCAAGGACGGCTTCACCTTCCACAACGGCGAGAAGGTCGACGCGCAGTCGTTCGTCCGCGCCTGGAACTGGGGAGCCAACCAGGACAACGCCGCAGAGGGCCTGCCCTTCTACGACAAGATCGAGGGCTCCGAGGAGCTGGCGCCGGGCAAGGACAAGAAGCCCACCGCCACCGAGCTCAAGGGCCTGAAGGTCGTCGACGAGAAGACCTTCACCGTCTCGCTGAAGGCTCCGTTCTCCCAGTTCAAGACGATGCTGGGCTACAACGCCTTCTACCCGCTGCCGAAGGCCTTCGAAGCCGACCCGAAGAAGTTCGGCGAGGCCCCGATCGGCAACGGCGCCTTCCAGATGGACGGCACCTGGGAGCACAACAAGCAGATCAAGATCAAGAGGTACGACAAGTACCCCTCCGAGGGTCGCGCCAAGCTCGAGGGCGTCACCTTCAAGATCTACGACAACCTGGACACCGCGTACAACGACCTGCGCGCCGACACCATCCAGATCGTCGACAAGCTCCCGATCTCGGCGATGGCCACCGTCTCCCAGGAGTTCGGCGACCGTTACCTCTACAAGCCCGAGTCCGGCGTCGGCTACATCGGTCTCCCGCTGAAGACGAACCCCGAGGCGTTCGGCAAGGTCGAGATCCGCAAGGCCATCTCGATGGCCATCGACCGGGAAGCCATCACGAAGACCATCTTCAACGGCACCCGCAAGCCGGCCGATGACTTCATCAGCCCCATCGTCCCGGGCTACCGCAAGGGCGCCCTGGGTGAGGTCGGTACGTACAACCCGACCAAGGCCAAGGAGCTCTACACCCAGGCCGGTGGCATCCCCGGCAACAAGCTGGAGCTCGGCTACAACGCCGACGGCGGCCACAAGGAGTGGATCGAGGCCGTCGGCAACCAGCTGAAGGCGAACCTCGGCATCGAGGTCACCGCCAAGCCGTTCACCAAGTTCGGCGACATGCTGACCGAGCTGGGCGACCAGAAGTACAAGGGCGCCTTCCGCATGGCGTGGTCCATGGACTACCCGGCGGCCGAGAACTACCTCCGTCCGATCTTCTCCAAGATCGCGATCGACAACGGCTCCAACTACGGTGCCTACGTCAACGAGGAGTTCGAGACCGTCATGGACAACGCCGACAAGGCGACGGACCCGGCAGAGGGCCTCAAGCTGTACCAGCAGGCCGATGACATCATCATCAAGGACCTGCCGTACATCCCGGTCTTCACCTACATGTCTTCCTCGGCCTACTCCAAGTCCGTGAAGAACGTTGAGATCGACGCCCAGGGCCGCATGGACCTGGCCACGGTCGAGCTCAACTAACACCCTTCTTCACACCAAGGGGACAACGGGGGCGGGCAGACGGAATCAGGTTTCCGTCTGTCTGCCCCTTCCCCCTGCTCTTCTGCTGGAGGTCTGATGGGCCGCTACCTCATCCGCCGACTCATACAGGCGATCCCTGTTCTGCTCGGTGCCACGTTCCTGATCTACACGTTGACCTTCCACATGCCGGGAGCTGACCCGATTCAGCTCCTCGCGGGTGACAAGAAGGCCGACCCGCTCGTCGCGGCGATGCTGCGCGAGAAGTACCACCTCGACGACCCGTTCCTGATGCAGTACTGGAACTACATCAGCGGCGTCTTCCAGGGCGACCTCGGTGAAACCCTCACCGGCCGCAAGGTGATCGACCTCATCACCGAAGCGTTCCCGTACACGGTGAACCTCGGTCTGATCGCGTTCATCATGGAGGCCATCGTCGGCGTCCTCGCCGGCGTCATGGCCGCGCTGCGCCGCGGGAAGTTCCTCGACCAGCTGGTGCTGCTGTCCACCCTGATGGTCATCTCCATCCCCGTCTTCGTCACCGGCTTCGTGCTGCAGCTGACGCTCGGCGTGGAGCTCAAGGACGCCTGGGGCATCGACTTCTTCCCGGTCTCCTTCAACGAGGCCGACGGCATCCGTGCCTATCTCCTCCCGGCGTTCGTCCTCGCCTCGACCTCGCTGGCGTACGTGGCCCGACTGACCCGGACCAGCCTGATGGAGACGATGCGCGCGGACTACGTCCGCACCGCGACCGCGAAGGGCCTGCCCCGTCGCCGCGTCGTCGTGAACCACGCGCTGCGCAACGCGCTCATCCCGATCGTCACGTTCCTCGGAGCCGACCTCGGTGGCCTCATGGGCGGCGCGGTCATCACCGAGCGCATCTTCAACATCCACGGCCTCGGCGGTCTGCTCGCCCAGTCCGTGTACCTCAAGCAGGGCGCCGTCGTCGTCGGCGGTGTGACGCTCCTGGTCCTCATCTACCTCGTCGCCAACCTGCTGGTGGACCTGCTGTACGCCGTGCTCGACCCGAGGATCCGCTATGCGTGACACAACTACGGTGGGGGATGAGTTGACCGACACCCAGACCACCGGAGCCCCCGCCACGAGCGCCCCGGTCAAGGGCAACGGCAAGAAGAAGAAGGACCGCGAGGCCAGCCTCTGGTCCGACGCGATCCGCGACCTGCGCCGCAACCCGATCTTCCTGATCGGCACCGTGCTGGTGCTGGCCATGCTGGTCCTGTCGGCCGTGCCGCAGTGGTTCACCGACGGCAGCCCGTTCGACGCCACCGCCTGCACCCTGCAGAACTCGCTCAAGACCCCGAGCGCGGACCACTGGTTCGGTTTCGACATCCAGGGCTGCGACGTCTACACGCGTACCGTCTGGGCGGCCCGGAACTCCGTGATCGTCGGCGTGGTCACCACCACCCTGGTGATCATCGTCGGCGGCGGCCTCGGTCTGCTGGCCGGCTGGCTCGGCGGAATCGCCGACAGCGTGCTGTCCCGCTTCGCCGAGATCTTCTTCGCGCTCCCGCTGCTCCTCGGCGGCATGCTGATCATGTCCGCCCTGCCCGGCAACGCCTGGACGGTCTCCATCGTTCTGGCCACCCTCGGCTGGCCGCAGATCTTCCGCATCATGCGGTCCTCGGTGCTGCAGAACAAGAACAACGACTACGTGATGGCCGCCCGCGCCCTCGGTGCCGGCGCCTGGCGCATCACGATCCGGCACATCCTGCCGAACGCCGTCGCCCCCGTCATCGTGGTCGGCGCGATCAGCCTGGGTGTGTACATCTCCGCCGAGGCGGCCCTGTCGTACCTCGGTATCGGCGTCCAGCCCCCGGAGATCTCCTGGGGCCTGATGGTCAGCGACGCTTCCGTCCGCTGGCTCCAGGCTCCGCACGTGCTCCTCTTCCCGGCCGGCGCGCTGAGCATCACGGTGCTCGCGTTCATCATGGTCGGCGACGCGGTGCGCGACGCCCTCGACCCGAAGCTGCGCTGAGGAAGGGCGTACGTTGACCATCATCGACAAGACCTCGAACGTCCCCGCGCCCCGCTCGGCGCCGGAGGGCATCCCGCTGCTCGAAGTGCGAGACCTGCACGTCGAGTTCCACACCCGCGACGGTGTCGCCAAGGCCGTCAACGGTGTCTCGTACTCCGTGAACGCCGGCGAGACCCTCGCCGTCCTCGGCGAGTCCGGCTCCGGCAAGTCCGTGACGGCACAGGCCATCATGGGCATCCTGGACATGCCCCCCGGCAAGATCCCGTCCGGCGAGATCCTGTTCCAGGGCACCGACCTGCTGAAGCTCCCGGCCGAGGAGTTCCGCAAGGTCCGCGGCCAGAAGATCGCGATGATCTTCCAGGACGCGCTGTCCTCGCTGAACCCGGTGCACACCGTCGGCGCCCAGCTCGGCGAGATGTACCGCGTCCACCGCGGGATGTCCAAGAAGGACGCCACGGCCAAGGCCGTCGAGCTCA
The DNA here is from genome assembly GCF_045208355.1 of Streptomyces sp. NBC_01546. Classification (NCBI taxonomy): domain Bacteria; kingdom Bacillati; phylum Actinomycetota; class Actinomycetes; order Kitasatosporales; family Streptomycetaceae; genus Streptomyces; species Streptomyces sp. NBC_01546. The sequence goes on along the minus strand of NZ_CP109379.1, from coordinate 3,174,147 downwards.
TGGACCGGGTGAAGATCCCCGCCGCCAAGGCGCGCGTGGGTGACTACCCGCACCAGTTCTCCGGCGGTATGCGCCAGCGCATCATGATCGCCATGGCGATGGCCCTGGAGCCGGACCTGATCATCGCCGACGAGCCGACCACGGCTCTCGACGTGACGGTCCAGGCCCAGGTCATGGACCTGCTCGCGGAGCTCCAGCGCGAGATGAACATGGGCCTGATCCTGATCACCCACGACCTCGGCGTCGTCGCCGACGTCGCGGACAAGATCGCCGTCATGTACGGCGGCCGGATCGTCGAGAACGCCCCGGTCCACGAGATCTACAAGAACCCGGCGCACCCGTACACCCGGGGCCTGCTGGACTCGATCCCGCGCCTGGACCAGAAGGGCCAGGAGCTCTACGCGATCAAGGGCCTGCCGCCCAACCTGCTCAACATCCCCTCGGGCTGCGCCTTCAACCCGCGCTGCCCCAAGGCGCAGGACATCTGCCGCACCGACGTGCCGGTCCTGCACCAGGTGACCGCGCAGGACGGCACCGAGCTGTCCGGCCGCACCAGCGCGTGCCACTTCTGGAAGGAGCAGATCAATGGCTGAGCTCACCAAGAACGTCACCGAGCGCGAGCCGATCCTCCAGGTCCGCAACCTGGTCAAGCACTTCCCGCTGACCCAGGGCATCCTGTTCAAGAAGCAGGTCGGCGCGGTCAAGGCGGTCGACGGGATCTCCTTCGACCTCTACCAGGGCGAGACCCTCGGCATCGTGGGCGAGTCCGGCTGCGGCAAGTCGACCGTCGCCAAGCTCCTGATGAGCCTGGAGACCGCCACCGCCGGCGAGGTCTTCTACAAGGGCCAGGACATCACCAAGCTGTCCGGCCGGGCCCTCAAGGTCGTCCGCCGCAACATCCAGATGGTGTTCCAGGACCCGTACACCTCGCTGAACCCGCGCATGACGGTCGGCGACATCATCGGGGAGCCGTACGAGATCCACCCCGAGGTGGCTCCCAAGGGCGACCGGCGCCGCAAGGTCCAGGAACTCCTGGACGTCGTGGGCCTCAACCCGGAGTACATCAACCGCTACCCGCACCAGTTCTCCGGCGGCCAGCGCCAGCGCATCGGCATCGCCCGCGGCCTCGCGCTCAACCCGGAGATCATCATCTGCGACGAGCCGGTCTCCGCGCTCGACGTGTCGGTGCAGGCGCAGGTCATCAACCTGATGGAGAAGCTCCAGGACGAGTTCAACCTGTCCTACGTCTTCATCGCGCACGACCTGTCGATCGTCCGGCACATCTCGGACCGCGTGGGCGTCATGTACCTCGGCAAGATGGCCGAGATCGGCACGGACACGCAGATCTACGACCACCCGACGCACCCCTACACCCAGGCGCTGCTGTCGGCGGTCCCCGTCCCGGACCCCGAGGTCCGCGAGAACCGCGAGCGCATCATCCTCACCGGCGACGTCCCGTCCCCGGCCAACCCGCCGTCGGGCTGCCGCTTCCGCACCCGCTGCTGGAAGGCCCAGGACAAGTGCGCCACCGAGGAGCCGCTGCTGGCGATCCCGGAGCGCTTCAAGGGCCAGGACACCTTTGCCGCGCACGAGTCGGCGTGCCACTTCGCGGAGGAGAAGGCCATTCTGGCCGTCTGATCCGCCGCCGTATGTCACCAGGGCGCCCGGGACCGGATCACCATCCGGCCCGGGCGCCCTGGCGTTTCCCAGGGCCGGGGGCGCGGAGCCGACGCGTGCGGCGCCGTTGCGGGGGCTCTGCCCCCGAGCCCCCGCGCCTCAAACGCCGGCGAGGCTGGAGTGTGGGAGTTGCGCCCGCACGCCGCGCCGCCCGACAGTGGCCGGATGACCGACAAGATGCCTGTCTTGACCGTCCTGACCCACCGCCCCGCCGGACCAGGGGACGCGGCCGACATCTGCGCCCTGCTCAATGCCGTCGACGTGATCGAGATCGGTCGCCCGGAGACCGATCTCGGCAGCGTCGAAGCCGATCTGAACCGCCCCGACATCGATCTGGCCACCGATTCCTGGCTCGCCTTCCACGGCTCGCGGCTCGTCTGCTATGCCCTGGTCTGGGCGGACGGAGAGCCCGGCCAGGTCTACGGCGACCACTACGTACTGCCCGGCCACAGGGGAGCCGCCCAGCGGCTGTTGGAGCTGATGGAGATCCGGGCTCGCGAGCTGGCCGCCGGGGCAGGGCAGGCCTGGCTGCGGATCCAGCTCAACGTGAAGCCCACCATCGACCTCTCCCTCCTGACCGCGCGTGGCTACCGCAGCGTCCGCCGCTACCAGGTGCTGACCCGGACCCTGGACCCGGCCGGCGACCTTCCCCCCGCCCCGCCGGAAGGGCTCACCCTGCGCGACTGCTCCGCCGACGAGGCCGACCGCCACCGGGCCCACGCCCTGGTCGAGCAGACCTTCGCGGCGCACTTCGGCCATGTGGAGCGCGCGTACGAGCCCTGGCTGGACCATCTGGACGCGCGCAGGCTCGACTGGTCCCTGGTGTGGATCGCCTCCCTGCCCGGCGAGGGCGACGTGGCCGTGCTGCTCAGCCGGGACGACCGTACGAGCATGGGCTGGCTCAGCCACATCGGCGTACGGGAGGACCTGCGCGGCCGCGGCATCGGCGGCTACCTGCTCCGCCACGGCTTCGCGGCCTACGCGGCACGCGGCCGGGACACCGTCGGCCTCGGCGTGGACATCCACAACGAAACCGGCGCACTCGGGCTCTACGAGGCGCACGGCATGGGCCTGCACTACGCGGTCGACACCTGGGAGCTGCCTTTGCACTCGCAGGGGTGACAGGCGGCGGACGCGCGGGTGCAATCGGTCCAACAGGGGGTGTGCGCGAACCCGCATAGTGTGACATAGGGCCCTAAGCGAGTCTTGGGATTCCTAGGAGGCACTCCATGCGCGGAGCCACCCACGCCAAGTGGGCCGCATGTGCGATGGCCGTCGCCCTCGCGGCGACGGCCTGCGGCGGAAGCGACGGAGGCGGAGGCAGTGGCGAGGGCGCGGGGATCGTGAGCTCCTCGTGGGGTGACCCGCAGAACCCACTGGAGCCCGCCAACACCAACGAGGTGCAGGGCGGCAAGGTGCTGGACATGCTCTTCCGGGGCCTGAAGCGCTACGATCCGAAGACCGGAGAGGCGCTGAACTTCCTCGCCGAGAAGATCGAGACCACCGACAGCCAGAACTTCACGATCACGCTGAAGGACGGCTGGAAGTTCAGCAACGACGAGCCCGTCACCGCCCAGTCCTTCGTGGACGCCTGGAACTACGGGGCGGACGTGCGCAACAAGCAGAACAACTCGCCGTTCTTCTCGGACATCGTCGGCTACGAGGACCTGCACCCGGCCTCCGGCGAGCCCAAGGCCAAGACGATGAAGGGCCTGGTCGTCAAGGACCCCAAGACCTTCACCGTCGCACTGAAGGCGAAGTTCTCCACCTGGCCCGAGACCCTCGGCTACCAGGCCTTCTCCCCGCTGCCCCAGGCCTTCTTCACCGACCACAACGGCTGGCTCGCCAAGCCGGTCGGCAACGGCCCGTACACGGTGGACTCGTACACCAAGGGCACCGGCATGAAGCTGCGCAAGTGGGACGGCTACCCCGGTACGGACAAGGCGCAGAACGACGGCGTGGACCTCAAGGTCTACACGGACAACAACACCGCCTACACCGACCTGATCTCCGGCAACCTCGACCTCGTCGACGACGTCCCGGCGCAGCAGTTGAAGAACGTCGCGAACGACCTCGGCGACAGCTACATCAACCAGCCGGCCCTGATCATCCAGACCCTCACCTTCCCGCTGTACGACCCGCAGTGGAACAAGGAGGGCTCGGAGAAGGTCCGCCGCGGCATCTCGATGGCGATCAACCGCGACGAGATCACCAAGCAGATCTTCCGGGACACCCGCACCCCCGCCAAGGACTGGACCTCCCCGGCCCTCGGCGAAAAGGGCGGGTTCAGCGCCACCGCGTGCGGCGACGCCTGCACCTTCAACCCCACCGAGGCCAAGAAGCTCATCCAGGAGGGCGGCGGACTGCCCGGCGGCAAGGTCACGCTGACCTCCAACGTGGACACCGGCTCGCACCGCGACTGGATGGACGCCGTCTGCAACAGCATCAACAACGCGCTGGGCGAGGGCCCGGTCTGCACGGTCAACCCCATCGGCACCTTCGCCGACTTCAGGAACCAGCAGAGCAGCTTCAAGCTGACCGGCCCCTTCCGCTCCGGCTGGCAGGCCGACTACCCGCTGATCCAGAACTTCCTGCAGCCGCTGTACTACACCGGCGCCTCCTCCAACTACGGCAAGTTCAGCAACCCGGAGTTCGACAAGCTCGTCGACCAGGCCAACCAGGAGAGCGACTCCGCCAAGGCGACCGCCACGTTCCAGAACGCCGAGAAGATCCTCGCCGACCAGATGCCGTCCATCCCGCTCTGGTACCAGAACGGCAGCGCCGGGCACTCGGAGCGGATCACGGACGTCGCGCTCAACCAGTTCAGCGTGCCGGTCTACGACCAGATCAAGGTCAGCTGACCCACCGACGGATCGATCCTGGAGCAGTCCATGGGACGTTATGTGATCCGGCGGCTGCTCCAGATGATCCCCGTGTTCATCGGCAGCACCTTCCTGATCTTCTTCATGGTGTACGCGCTCGGTGACCCGGTCGCGGCCCTCTTCGGCGACAAGGCGCCCGACCCGGCCACCGCCGCGCGCATCCGCAAGGACCTCTACCTCGACCGCCCCCTGTGGGAGCAGTACCTCCACTACATGGGCCAGATCTTCCAGGGCGACTTCGGAACGGCCTTCAACGGCCAGCCCGTCACCGAGCTGATGGCGACGGCCTTCCCGGTCACCCTGCGCCTGACCGTCATCGCGATCCTCATCGAGATCGTCTTCGGCATCACCTTCGGCGTGGTCAGCGGACTGCGCCGCGGCAAGTCCATCGACACCTCCGTGCTGGTGATGACCCTCGTCGTCATCTCGGTGCCCACCTTCGTGACGGGCTACCTGCTCCAGTACCTCTTCGGCGTCAAATGGGGGTGGGTCCGGCCCACCGTCTCCCCGGACGCCCCCTTCAACGAGCTGATCCTGCCCGGCATCGTCCTCGCCCTGGTCTCGCTCGCGTACGTGACCCGGCTCTCGCGCACCTCCATCGCCGAGAACGCCAAGGCCGACTACGTCCGCACCGCCACCGCCAAGGGACTGCCGCGCCACAGGGTCATCACCCGCCACCTGCTGCGGAACTCGCTGATCCCGGTGGTCACCTTCATCGGCACCGACATCGGCGCGCTCATGGGCGGCGCCATCGTCACCGAGCGGATCTTCAACATCCACGGCGTCGGCTACCAGCTCTACCAGGGCATCCTGCGCAACAACTCCCCCACCGTGGTCGGCTTCGTGACCATCCTCGTCATCGTCTTCCTGCTGGCGAACCTGCTCGTCGACCTGCTCTACGCGGTCCTGGACCCGAGGATCCGTTATGCCTGAGCCCGAGCCGCCCGCCTACGACCCGCTGGAGCCCGGAGAGGGGGAAGCCATCGCACCCACCGGCGCGGGCGGGCCCATGGATCTCGCGCTGGACGAGGCCGAGAGTCTGGAGAAGACGCTCGGCGACAAGCCGGCCGGCTCCGGGCCCAAGGAGAAGCCCCGCTCCCTGTGGTCCGACGCCTGGCACCAGCTGCGTCGCAACCCCGTCTTCGTCATCTCCTCGCTGGTGATCCTGTTCCTCGTGGTCATCTCGATCTGGCCGCAGCTCATCGCCAGTGGCGACCCGCTGCAATGCGACCTGTCCAAGTCCCAGCAGGGCGCCTCACCCGGCCACCCCTTCGGCTACGACACCCAGGGCTGCGACGTGTACACGCGTACCGTCTACGGCGCCCGCGCCTCCATCACCGTGGGCGTGTGCGCCACCCTCGGCGCCGCCCTGCTCGGCTCCGCACTCGGCGGGTTCGCCGGCTTCTTCGGGGGCTGGGGGGACTCGCTGCTCTCCCGGGTCGCGGACATCTTCTTCGGCATCCCGGTGATCCTGGGCGGCCTGGTCTTCCTGTCCGTCGTCACCAGCACCACCGTCTGGCCCGTGGTCGGCTTCATCGTGCTGCTCGGCTGGCCGCAGCTCGCCCGCATCGCCCGCGGCTCGGTGATCACCGCCAAACAGAACGACTACGTCCAGGCCGCCCGCGCGCTCGGCGCCGGCAACGCCCGGATGCTGCTGCGGCACGTGGCGCCCAACGCCATCGCGCCCGTCATCGTCGTCGCCACCATCGCGCTCGGCACCTACATCGCCCTGGAAGCCACCCTGTCCTTCCTCGGCGTCGGCCTGCGCCCGCCCACCGTCTCCTGGGGCATCGACATCTCCAACGCGGCCTCGCAGATCCGCAACGCCCCGCACATGCTGCTCTGGCCGGCGGGCGCGCTCAGCCTGACCGTGCTCGCCTTCATCATGCTCGGCGACGCGGTGCGCGACGCCCTCGACCCCAAGCTGCGCTGAGGAGCCCCGCACATGCTGCTCGAAGTCCGCGACCTGCACGTGGAATTCAAGACGCGCGACGGAGTCGCGAAGGCGGTCAACGGCGTCGACTACTCGGTGGACGAGGGCGAGACGCTCGCCGTGCTCGGCGAGTCGGGCTCCGGCAAGTCGGTGACCGCCCAGGCCGTGATGGGCATCCTGGAGACGCCGCCGGGCCGGATCGCGGGCGGCGAGATCCTCTTCAAGGGCCGGGACCTGCTGAAGATGAAGGAGGAGGACCGGCGGAAGATCCGCGGCGCCGACATGGCGATGATCTTCCAGGACGCCCTCTCCTCCCTGAACCCCGTGCTCAGCGTGGGCGCGCAGCTCGGCGAGATGTACGAGGTCCACCGCGGGATGTCCCGCAAGGAAGCCAAGGGCAAGGCCGTCGAGCTGATGGACCGGGTGAAGATCCCGGCGGCCAAGCAGCGCGTGGGGGACTATCCGCACCAGTTCTCCGGCGGTATGCGCCAGCGCATCATGATCGCGATGGCGCTGGCGCTGGAACCCTCGCTGATCATCGCGGACGAACCGACCACCGCCCTGGACGTCACCGTCCAGGCCCAGGTGATGGACCTGCTGGCCGAGCTCCAGCGCGAGCTCAACATGGGCCTCATCCTGATCACCCACGACCTGGGCGTGGTCGCCGACGTCGCCGACAAGATCGCAGTCATGTACGCGGGCCGGATCGTCGAGGCGGCCCCCGTCCACCAGATCTACCAGGCGCCCGCGCACCCGTACACGCGCGGCCTGCTGGACTCCATCCCGCGCCTCGACCAGAAGGGCCAGGAGCTGTACGCGATCAAGGGCCTGCCCCCGAACCTGCTCGCCATCCCGCCCGGCTGCGCCTTCAACCCGCGCTGCCCGATGGCGCAGGCCGTCTGCCGGGCCGAGGTCCCCCCGCTGGCGCAGGTCGCCGAGGATCGGACCAGCGCCTGCTTCTTCTGGAAGGAGTGCCTCCATGTCTGAGTCCCTTCTGGAAGTGAAGGACCTGGTCAAGCACTACCCGCTGACCCGGGGCATCGTCTTCCGCAAGCAGATCGGCGCGGTGAAGGCGGTCGACGGGGTCTCCTTCGACCTGCGCGCCGGCGAGACGCTCGGCATCGTCGGCGAATCGGGGTGCGGGAAGTCGACCGTGGCCAAGATGCTGGTCAACCTGGAGCGGCCGACGGCCGGCGCGATCTCGTACAAGGGCGAGGACATCACCAAGCTGTCGGGGCGCGCCCTGAAGGCCGTCCGGCGCAACATCCAGATGGTGTTCCAGGACCCGTACACCTCGCTGAACCCGCGCATGACGGTCGGCGACATCGTCGGGGAGCCGTACGAGATCCATCCCGAGGTCGCCCCGAAGGGCAGCCGGCGCCGCAAGGTCCAGGAGCTCCTGGACGTGGTCGGCCTCAACCCGGAGTACATCAACCGCTATCCGCACCAGTTCTCCGGCGGCCAGCGCCAGCGCATCGGCATCGCCCGCGGCCTGGCCCTCCAACCCGAGATCATCGTCGCCGACGAGCCGGTCTCCGCGCTCGACGTCTCCGTCCAGGCCCAGGTGATCAACCTCCTGGAGCGCCTCCAGGACGAGTTCAGCCTGTCCTACGTGTTCATCGCGCACGACCTGTCGATCGTGCGGCACATCTCGGACCGGGTCGGGGTCATGTACCTGGGCCGGATCGTGGAGATCGGCTCCGACACCCAGATCTACGACCACCCGACCCACCCGTACACCCAGGCCCTGCTGTCGGCGGTCCCGGTCCCGGACCCGCAGGCCCGCGCCCACCGCGAGCGGATCATCCTCTCCGGGGACGTGCCCTCACCTGCGAACCCGCCCTCGGGCTGCCCCTTCCGTACGCGCTGCTGGAAGGCCCAGGAGAGGTGCACCTCGGAGGTGCCGCTGCTCGCGGTCCCCGCGGTCTTCCCGTCGGGCCCGGCGGCCCATCCTTCGGCCTGTCACTTCGCGGCGGAGAAACAGGTGGTTCCCGCACCACCGGAAGACGCGAACCCCTAGGGGGCGTCTCGAGGAGTGAACCACCCTTCCCTGCCAGCCGATTATTTCCGGCCACGCGCGCATATCCCACGCCGTGACGGCGGCTCTGCCCCAACGCCGTTTACACGCGGGCAACTTGACCGTTTCTGCCCCGAGATCTGGGGCATGCAGCCTGGGTGGCGTGCGGCCGTGCGGGTGCCGACAGCCGGCCGGAGGGGCGTACAGCCTCTCCGGCCGGCCTCCCGTGTGCCCCTGCCCATGCGCGCCATGCGCCCCTCGTGCTGCCGGATTTCGATCGATGCGCTGGTACGGAAAGTTATGATCCGTAGCGCACGGTGGGTATGACTCCCGCCGAGCACTAATACGCGTACCGATGTCCGCTCGACGTGGAGGTGAAACGCCGTGGCACTCTCGATCTCGGCCGTGGTGCTGCTGGCGATCGTCGTATTCCTGCTGGTCCGAAGGTCGGGCCTGAAGGCGGGACACGCGGTGGTCTGTGTGCTCCTCGGTTTCTACCTGGCGAGTTCCACCATCGCCCCGACCCTCAGCCAGCTCACTTCCAACGTGGCCAGCATGATCAGTGGCCTCAAGTTCTGAGCCCTGCCTCGTAGGCTAGGCCCATGAACGGTCTTCCCGCCCGTCGTCTGCTCCTCGTGCACGCGCACCCGGACGACGAGTCGATCAACAACGGCGTCACCATGGCCAAGTACGCGGCCGAGGGGGCTCACGTCACCCTGGTGACCTGCACCCTCGGCGAAGAGGGCGAGGTCATCCCGCCCGGGCTCGCCCACTTGGCGGCCGACCGCGACGACAGCCTCGGCGCGCACCGGGTCGGCGAGCTCGCCGCCGCCATGGCGGAACTGGGCGTCACCGACCACCGGTTCCTCGGCGGTCCCGGCCGCTACCGGGACTCCGGAATGATGGGCGCCCCGCAGAACCGCCGCCCGGAGGCCTTCTGGTCCGCCGACGTGGACGAGGCCGCCGCGTACCTCGTGGAGGTGATCCGGGAGGTACGGCCGCAGGTGCTGGTCACCTACGACCCGAACGGCGGCTACGGGCACCCCGACCACATCCAGGCCCACCGCGTCGCCATGCGCGGCGCCGAACTGGCCGCGGAGGCCGCGTACCGGCGCGACCTGGGCGAGCCGCACGAGGTCGGGAAGATCTACTGGAACCGCGTGCCCCGCTCGGTGGTCGAGGAGGGCTTCGCCAGGCTGAGTGCGGCCGGTTCCGAGGCGCCCTTCCCCGGGCTGGCCTCGCCGGAGGACGTGCCCGGGGTCGTCCCCGACGAGAAGATCACCGCCGAGATCGGGGCCGCGCAGGAGCTCGTGGCGGCGAAGTCGGCCGCCATGCGGGCCCACGCCACCCAGATCGCCGTGGACGGGCCCTTCTTCGCCCTCTCCAACGACCTGGCCCAGCCGCTGTTCGCCCGCGAGTACTACGAACTCGTCGCGGGCCTGCCGGGAGCGCCGGCGGGCGAGCGCGAGCGCGACCTGTTCGCGGGGGTGGCGGCGTGAGCGGGCCCCTGACCCCGGCGCGGATCGCCGGCTGTCTTGGCCTGGTGGTGCTGGGCGCGCTCACCGGCCTGGCCGGCTGGCTGGTGGTGGACCTGTGGTTCCCCGGCGGTCTGTTGCTCGCGCTGCTGGCGGCCTTCGGGCTCTTCCTCGGAGGCCGGATCGCACTCGGCACCGGACTCGGGGTGGGCGGGGCGGCGGTCGGCTGGTTCCTGGCGTACGTGCTGCTCGGTGTCCCGCGTCCCGAGGGGGACTTCCTGCTCAGTTCGTCCGGAATCGGCATGTACGTCTACCTTTTGGGTGGAACCGTCTTCGCTGTGATGTGCGCCACGATGCGCGGTCCGCTGGATCGGCCGGTTTCGGCCGCGCGGCCCGCCAAGTGACGTGGTGTCGGACTCCTTAGAGATGGCAGGTCCACGGGGGTTCGCAGGGGCTCGCGGGCGGCTTCAGGGGGGTTTGGCGGGGGCTATGAGGAACCCCTGATTCCTGGGGGTCAGTTGCGCGAGGGCGGCGGCCAGTATGGTGGACGGGCCGCCGAGCTGCCCGCGCACGGTATGACGGGCGGCGGAGCCAACCGGGAGAACCTGCCTTGAGTCGTGAAACTGACAGTTCGTCCTCCGGGCCCACAGGGCGCGGTGGAGCCGCCTACCCCTCGGGTACGCCGCCGTATGGAACCGGCCAGTATCCGTCCACGGCTGTGCCACCTGGCCCTGGCGCGGCGACAGCCCCGGAGGAGAACCCTGTGACCTCGAAGCCGCCCACGCCCGACTCGGACGGGCCCAAGACCGAGACCACCCTGACGACCCGGATCCGGATCAACATCCCGGGTTCGCGGCCGATCCCGCCGGTGGTCGTACGCAAGGCGATGGGACCTGCCTCCGACGCGGCCGACGCCGCGTCCCCCGGGGCGCGGCCGACGCCGCAGCAGGCGCCCGAGCCGACGCCCGGGCGGGCGGCCGAGCCGCCGCTCGGCGGCGGCCGAAGCCCGTGCCGACGCGGATCGAGGCCGAGCGGGAGCCCGCGCGCGGCGGCCAGGGCCCTGCCGAGCCCGAGGAGTCCGCCAGCAACTGGTTCGCCCCGCGCAAGGCGCCCAACGCGGCGCCCGCCCCCGCTCCCGCCCCGGCGCCCACTGCGCCGCCCGGGCCCGCCGCGGGGCGCGCACCGGCCCCGGCTCCGCACCCGCACCCGGGCCCGCACCCGCATCCGGCTCCGCGGCCCGCCCCGGGTCCCGGGCCCGGACCGGTTCCGGGGATGACCCCGCCGCCTCCGGCCGGGCCGGGCGCCGGCTACCCGCCGCCCGTACGCACCCAGGCCGCGCCCGCGCCGGACGCGGGCTTCGCGCCGCCGCGCACCCCGCCCCCGCCGGTCTCGGACTACGGCCCGCCCGCGGGCGGCCCCGGCGTCGGGTCGACCCAGGGCTACCCGGCGTACGGCGGCGGCCAGGACGACGCCGGCCCCGTCACCGAGGCGTTCCCCGCCTACAGCAGCCAGGAAGGCTTCCCGGCCGGCCCCACGGCGGGCCCCGGCTTCGGGAGCGGCCCCGTGGGCGAAGAGGCCGCGCGCTGGCCCGGACCCGAGACGGGCCCCGGCCACGGCCCCGGGCCGACCCCGGTCCCGGCCCCCGCGCCCGCCGTCCCGCGGCCCGCGCCCTCGCAGCAGAAGGCATCCGCCAAGGCCGCGAAGCCCGCCAAGAAGGGCCGCTCCAAGCTGGTCCTCCTCGGCGGCGGCATCGTGGTCCTGCTCGGCGTGGCCTACGGAGCCGGGCTGCTGCTCAACCACTCCGACGTCCCCAAGGGCACCACCGTCCTCAGCGTCGACATCAGCGGCAGCCGCGACGAGGCCGTGGCCAAGCTCCAGACGGCCTTCGGCACCCGCGCCGCCGCCCCGCTCCAGCTCAGCGTCGGCGGCAAGCAGGTCGAGCTGAAGCCCGAGAAGGCCGGCCTGACCCTGGACAGCCAGACCACCGTCCGCAACGCCGCCGGCAGTGACTACAACCCGGTCACCGTCATCGGCTCCCTCCTCGGCAACGAGCGCAAGGCCGACGCCGTGATGCCGGTCGACGAGGAGAAGCTCCAGGTCGCGCTCCAGGAGCTCGCGGGCACCGCCGGCACGGCCACCGAGGGCACCATCAAGTTCGACACCGGCAAGGCCGTGGCCGTCCCCGGCACCCCCGGTACCACCCTCGATGTGGACGCCTCCGTCGCGCTGGTCACCAAGTCCTTCCGCGACATGGTCGCCACCGGCAACCCGGGCGTGACCGAACTGCCCGTCACCACCAAGGCGCCGGTCATCGACGAGGCGGAACTGGGCCGGGCGATGAAGGAGTTCGCCGAACCGGCGATGTCCGCCAACGCCACGGTCAAGATCGGCCCCAAGACCATCGCCTTCGGCAGCAAGTCCCTGCCCAAGATCCTCAGCATGCAGCCCGTCGAGGGCCACCTGGTCGAGAAGTTCGACCTGGACGCCCTCAAGGAGACCTACGGGAACACCTTCGACGGCATCACGATCACCCGAGGCACCGGCGCCAAGACGGCGGTCACCCCGCAGGACGTCGCCGGCGCCCTCGGCAAGGCCCTGCGCGGCAAGACCACGGCCGAACGGACCGTCGTCGTCGACACCAACGCAGGCTAGGTTCCCGGCCCTTCAGTGGCCCCCGCCAGTGCCCCCGCCCCCACCGGGCGGGGGCACTGTCATGCCCGCCGCATGACATCCGTCATACGGCACCCACGACGGCCGACACTGCCGCGCGGGACCCCGTACGGGCGAGCCTTGGGCCATGACGACGACCGAGACGAAACACACCGCGCACCCCGGCCCCGCCGCCCCCGGCACCGTGGTGAGCTTCGAGAACGTGACCAAGAGCTACGGCACGGTCCGGGCGGTCGACGGCCTCTCCCTCGCGCTCCACCCGGGCGAGACCGTCGCACTCCTCGGCCCCAACGGCGCCGGAAAGTCCTCCACCCTCGACCTCCTCCTCGGCCTGCGCCCCGCCGACTCCGGCTCCGTCCGGCTCTTCGGCACCACCCCGCGCGAGGCCGTCGCCGCCGGCCGCGTCGGCGCGATGCTCCAGAGCGGCGGCCTGATGGAGGACGTGACCGTGACCGAACTCGTCGCCCTCGGCTGCGCCCTGCACCCCCGCCCGTACCCGGTGGACGAGGTGCTGGCCCGCGCCGGAGTCGACACCCTCGCCGACCGCATGGTCAACAAGCTCTCCGGCGGCCAGGAACAGCGCGTCCGCTTCGCCCTCGCCACCGCGGGCCACAACGACCTGATCGTCCTCGACGAGCCCACCACCGGCATGGACGTCACCTCGCGCCAGGCCTTCTGGGCCACGATGCGCGAACTGGCCGCCCAGGGCCGCACCGTGCTCTTCGCCACCCACTACCTGGAGGAGGCGGACGCGATCGCCGACCGCGTGCTGGTCCTGAACAGGGGCCGGCTGCTGGCCGACGGCACCGCCGCCGAGATCAAGGCCCGGGCCGGCGCCCGGAAGATCTCCTTCGACCTCGACGGGGTCCACGACCCGGTCGACGAACAGGTGCTGCGCGCGCTCCCGCACCTCACCGGCTACGAACGGCACGGCGCGACCGTACGGCTCCAGTCCCGCGACGCCGACGCGACCGTGCACGCCGTGTACGCGCTCGGGCTCTACCCCCGCAACCTGGAGGTCGCGGGCCTCGGCCTGGAACAGGCCTTCATCGCACTCACCGAGGCCGAGGAGGCCGCCAAGTGAACGTCCTCGTCAAGCTCGAGATCACCCGGGCCCTGCGCAACAAGAAGTTCCTCTTCTTCACCGTGCTCTATCCGGCCGCCCTCTTCCTGATGCTCGGCGGCACCCTCGACGGCACCACCAAGGTCATGGGCACCGAACTGACCATGCCCGCCTTCTACATGGTCGCCATGGCCTCCTTCGGCGCCCTGACCGCCGTCCTGATGGGCAACAGCGAACGCATCGCCAAGGAGCGCGAGAGCGGCTGGGTCCGCCAGCTGCGGCTGACGGCCCTGCCCGGCCGCGGCTACGTACTGGCCAAGACGGCCAGTGCCGGCGTGCTCTCGCTCCCCGCCATCCTGGTCGTCTTCGCGGTCGCGGCCGCCGTGAAGGACGTACGGTTCGACGCCTGGCAGTGGTTCGCCCTCACCGGCGCCATCTGGGCCGGCAGCCTGGTCTTCGCCGCGCTCGGCGTGGCCATCGGCTACCTGGCCAACGGGGACACCGCCCGCCCCGTCACGATGCTCGTCTACTTCGCCCTGTCGATCCTCGGCGGCCTGTGGATGCCCACGACGAACTTCCCGCAGTGGCTCCAGAACATCGCGGACTGGCTCCCCACCCACGCCTACGCGGGCCTCGGCCAGGCCATCGAGCTGGGTGGCGCGCCCCAGGCCAAGGACGTCGCGATCCTCGCGGTGTACTTCGTACTGTTCACCGGTGCCGCCGCCTGGCTGTACCGCAAGGACTCACTGAAGGCATGAACCCGTGGCGCTGATGCAAGCAGACGAGGAGCGGCGCTTCCCCGAGATCGCCAAGGAGCCGGAGAACCGCCGCCAGAAGCTGGTGAAGGCCCTGTGGATCAGCATCTGGCTCTTCTACCTGAGCGCACCCGTCACCGACCTGGTCAGCGGCGGACACAGCCCCGGCGTGCGGCTGCTCGGCGGCCTGGGCCTGGCGGCCTTCGTCGCCTGGTACCTGGTGCTGGTCTTCCGCACGGCCCGGCAGATGGCGGTGCGCAAGGTCCTGGTCTCCTTGGCGGTGCTCTCCGCCCAGGCCACGGTCCTGTCGCTGACCCTGGGCCGCGAATGGCTCGTGCTCTTCGTCTACGTGGCCATCTCCTCCGGCGCCGCGCTGCCCGGGGAGATCTCCCGCTGGACGGTCCCCGCCGCGGCCGCGCTGATGACGGCCACGGCCTTCGCGGTCCCGGGCGGCGACGCCTACCTGGCGAGCCTGCTGATCCCGGCGCTGATGGGCGGCTTCGCGATGGCCGGGGTCCGCGCGATGATCCGCACCACCATCGAACTGCGCCAGGCCCGGGCCACGGTGGCGCAGCTCGCGGCCAACGAGGAACGTCTGCGGATGGCCCGTGACCTGCACGACCTGCTGGGCCACTCGCTGTCGCTGATCACGCTGAAGAGCGAGCTGGCGGGCCGCATGCTGCCCGGGCAGCCGGAGGCGGCCGCGCAGCAGGTCGCGGACATCGAGCGGGTCAGCCGGCAGGCCCTGGTCGACGTACGCGAAGCGGTGAGCGGCTACCGGCGGCCCACCCTGCCCGGCGAACTCGCGGGCGCCCGGACGGCGCTGGCCGCCGCGGGCGTGGTCGCGGACCTCCCGGCGGAGCCGGTGGCCGATCTCTCCGAGGAGGCGGAATCGGCCTTGGCCTGGTCCCTGCGCGAGGCGGTGACGAACGTGGTCCGGCACAGCGGGGCGCGGCGCTGCACGGTCGCCCTCGCCGACCGGCAGACCCTCGGGGGCCGGTTCATGGAACTGACGGTGTCGGACGACGGCGCGGGAGGCCCGGCCGTCCACGGAAACGGCCTGACGGGCCTGACGGAACGCCTGGAGGCGGTCGGCGGGGCCCTGTCGGCCGGCCCGGCCGGCAAGACCGGCTTCCGGCTCGTCGCCCGCGTCCCCCTAGGATCCCCGTCATGAGCCCACGCCCCATCCGCATCCTCCTGGCGGAGGACCAGTCGATGGTCCGCGAGGCCCTCGCCGCCCTGCTCGGCCTGGAACCGGACATCGAGGTACTGGCCCAGGTCGCCCGCGGCGACGAGGTGGTGGCGGCGGCCCGCGCGCACGACGTGAACGTGGCGCTGCTGGACATCGAGATGCCGGGGATGACCGGCATCGAGGCGGCCGCGGCCCTCCGGGACGCCCTCCCCGGCATCCGGATCGTCATCCTGACCACCTTCGGCCGCCCCGGCTATCTGCGGGGGGCGATGGAGGCGGGCGCCTCCGCCTTCCTGGTCAAGGACGCACCGGCCGCGCAGCTGGCGGACGCGGTACGCCGGGTCCTGGCGGGGGAGCGCGTCATCGACCCCACCCTGGCGGCGGCGGCCCTGGCGGAGGGCGCGAATCCGCTGACGGAGCGGGAACGGGAGGTCCTGCGGGAGGCGGAGTCGGGCGCGACCAACGCCGAGCTCGCCGCCCGGCTGCACCTGTCTCCGGGCACGGTCCGCAACTACCTCTCGACGGCGATCCAGAAACTGGCGGCCCGCAACCGCGCGGAAGCCGTGCGCACGGCCCGCGAAAAGGGCTGGCTCTGACCCGCGCAGCGGCCCGGCTCAGTTCAGCAGGGCGCGAGCGGAGGCGGCCTCCGCGTGTATGCGGGCGGCCGCATCGGCATCCACCGCAGCCACCACATCGGCATACGCGTCCAGCTCGGCCGCGCCGTCCCGGAAGGAGCCCCGTTCCACCAGCAGACGGGCCCGCTCGTACCGCAGCGACGCCGGATGCGACGGCAGCAGCAGAGACAGGTCCAGCGCCCACAGCGCCACCCCCGACTGCTCCGGCCGGGTAGCGGCCCACGCCCGGATGTTGTTCAGGATCCGCAGCACGATGTCCAGCGTGCGGGCCGGGCTCCGCGGCCCCTCCGCGAGCTCCGCCGGTCCCGCGCCCAAGGACGCGCCGCCCGCGAACGGGTCGACCACCACGCCCTCCTCCGGGTCCCCGAAGCCCACCACGAAGTGCCCCGGCAGCCCCAGCCCGTACACCGGCGCCCCCGCCCGCCGGGCGACCTCCAGCCAGACGACGGACAACAGGATCGGCAGGCCGCGCCGGCGCCGCAGCACCTCGTGCAGCAGCGAGGACGACAGCCGCTCGTAGTCCGCCGGGGTGCCGTGGAACCCGAGGCGCCCGCCCAGCAGTTCCGTGATCGCCGAGGCCCAGGCCCGCCCGCCCCGCAGCCCGTACGGCAGCAGCCCGGCCAGCCGGTCCAGCTCGATCTGCGCCCAGTCCATGGCGCGCTCGTCCAGCTCCGGGTCCGCCTCCGCCGCCAGCAGCAGGCACAGCAGCGCCAGGTCCGGCCGCTCCGACCGCGCCTCCGCCGCGAACTGCGCGCGCCGGTCCGCCGGACTCACGCCGCCGCCCGGTAGTGGTGGTACGAGTGGTGCGTCGCGAAGCCCAGCCCGTCGTACAGGGCCCGCGCCGCCGGATTGTCCGTCTCCACCTGGAGCCAGGCCGCCGACGCGCCCTCCTCCAGCGCCCGGCGCGCCAGCGCCGCCATCACCGCGGTCGCCAGACCCTCCCGCCGGTGCGCGGGATCGACCGTCACCGCGGCGAAACCGGCCCACCGCCCGTCCACCACGCACCGCCCGATGGCCCGGCCCCCGGGCAGCGCCGCGAACCACACCGACGGGCCCTCGACCAGCATCCGCCGGGCCACCTCCGGGTCGCGTACCTTCCCGTAGCGCCCGAGCCAGGCCTCGTCCGGCGTACGGGTCAGACGTACGGCCTCGGCGGCGGGCGCGTCCACGTCCCCGACCGGCGCCAGCGCCCCGATCCGTACGTCCGCCGACACCTCGGCCGCCCAGCCGCGCCGCTCCAGCTCCGCGATCAGCAGCTCCTGGGTGCCGACGGCCCCCGTCGCGGCCTGCACGTACGCCGGCAGTCCTCGCCGCGCGTACCAGGAGGTCACTCGCGCGAGTGCATCGTCCAGCGGTATCCCCGGATCGCCGAGCGGCAGCACCGAGTTGGCCCGGCGGGTGAATCCGGCGGCCGCACGCAGCGTCCACTCGCCCAGCGGCTCGCTCTCCAGCGGCTGCCAGGAGCGCGCCGTGACCCTCGAGAGCTCCTCGAAAGAGGCCGCAGGACCCCTCCGGCGGGCCGGTGCGGGGGGCACGACCTTGCCCGCCACCAGCGAGGATTCCGCGATGCGGACGGACTTTCCGTTCTTTTGTGTGATCGTCAGCACACCCTCGTCCCAGGATGTGAGAACCCCGACCGCATCCGTGTACGCGGGGGCACCGCTCGACCCGCGCTCCACCCGTCGTACAGAGACTCGTTTTCCCACGTCAGCCGGGGTGATACGGACCTCCAGCAGCCCACCGGCAGTGATTTCCACAGCTCTGTCCGCCCCTCCTGTTCGGATCGTGCCCGGGAACGGAGATACTAGGTGCGGGCATCGACGACGCCGCGCTCCCGCGCGATATGGAAAGCCCTACCGAGGAGGAACGAGAGCGTGACCTACGTCATCGCGGAGCCTTGTGTCGACGTCAAGGACAAGGCATGCATCGAAGAGTGCCCCGTCGACTGCATCTACGAGGGCCAGCGGTCCTTGTACATCCACCCGGACGAGTGCGTCGACTGTGGTGCGTGTGAGCCGGTCTGCCCGGTCGAGGCCATCTTCTACGAGGACGACACTCCGGAAGAGTGGAAGGACTACTACAAGGCGAACGTCGAGTTCTTCGACGAGCTCGGTTCGCCCGGTGGTGCCTCCAAGCTGGGCCTGATCGAGCGCGATCACCCCTTCATCGCGGCGCTGCCCGCCGGTATCAACGGCGAGCACTGACCTTCACGGCAGACGCGCCCCTCGGTCCCGTACGGCCCTCCCGCCGCACGGGACCGAGGCGTTTCCCGACCGTGCGCCCCGCACCCCGCGCCCCGCACCGCGCAACCAGCACCCAGAGAGAGCAGAGACCACCGTGGCCGCAGTATCCGACCGTCTTCCCGCCTTCCCCTGGGACAAGCTGGAGCCGTACAAGAAGACGGCGGCGGCCCACGCGGACGGCATCGTCGACCTGTCGGTCGGCACGCCCGTGGACCCGGTGCCCGAGCTGATCCAGCGCGCCCTGATCGGCGCCGCGGACTCCCCGGGCTACCCGACGGTGTGGGGTACGGCCGCCCTGCGCGACGCGATCACCGGCTGGCTGCGCGACCGCCTCGGCGCGAGCGCCGCCGAGCACCGCAACGTCCTGCCGGTCGTGGGCTCCAAGGAGCTGGTGGCCTGGCTGCCGACCCAGCTCGGCCTCGGCGCGGGCGACAAGGTGGCCTACCCCCGGCTCGCCTACCCCACGTACGAGGTCGGCGCGCGGCTGTGCGGCGCCGAGGCGGTCGTCTACGACGCTGAGACATTTGCGAGTGACCCCGCGGGGACGGAGCTCGACCCGGCGGGCGTGAAGCTGCTGTGGCTCAACTCCCCGTCCAACCCCACCGGCAAGGTCATCCCGAAGGAAGACCTGATCCGGATCGTGGCCTGGGCGCGCGAGCACGGGATCCTGGTCTTCAGCGACGAGTGCTACCTGGAGCTGGGCTGGGAGGCCGAGCCCGTCTCCGTCCTCCACGACGACGTGTGCGGGGGCTCGTACGAGGGCCTCGTCGCCGTCCACTCGCTCTCCAAGCGGTCCAACCTGGCCGGCTACCGGGCCGCGTTCGTCGCCGGTGACGCGGACGTCCTCGGCGAGCTGCTGGAGATCCGCAAGCACGGCGGCATGATGACCCCCGCCCCGGTGCAGGCGGCCACGGTCGCGGCGCTCGGCGACGACCGCCACGTCGAGGAGCAGCGCGCCCGCTACGCGGCCCGCCGCGCGGCGCTGCGCACGGCGCTGGAGGCGCACGGCTTCCGGGTCGAGCACAGCGAGGCGAGCCTCTACCTGTGGGTGACCCGGGACGAGCCCTGCTGGGACACCGTGGCCCACCTGGCCGACCTGGGCATCCTGGTCGCGCCGGGCGATTTCTACGGCGAGGCGGGCGCGCGGTTCGTGCGCGTGGCCTTCACCGCCACCGACGAGCGCGTCGAGGCCGCGGTCAAGCGCCTGGGCTGAGGCCGCCGGACAGCCCGAAGGGGCCGGGAGTTCGTGCTCCCGGCCCCTTCGGTGTTCCGCGGTGGGTCAGCGGTGGTTCGGCGGTGGTCAGCCGCCGAGCGGCAGGTCACCGGGCAGGCCGCCCGTGAGACCACCCGGCAGGTCACCGGGCAGGCCGCCCGTGAGACCACCCGGCAGGTCACCGGCGAGCGGCGCCGCCGGCAGCTGCTGCGTGGCGGGCAGGCCACCGAGCAGGCTGCCCGCGGTGTCGGTCACGCCGGCGGCGGAGGCGTCCGGAACGGCCTTCACGGCGGTGCTCGCCGTGTCGGTCGCCGCTGCCGTCGTCGCGGCCGCGGCGTCGGGGGCGTCCGCGGCGCTGGCCGCGCCGGCCGCACCGACCACGGGCGCTGCCCCGGCTGCGAGGAGCAGCGCGGCACGGGCGATCCGACGGGTCAGGGGGAGGGACATGATGCTCCTAAGCGGTAGCGGCTGAGTACGCCGTGTACAACCGCTCGGGGGGCGGGTGGAGTTGCGGAGCCGGTAGGTAAAAGATCGGTAACGCATCGTTTAATCGGCTTCCCCCACAAGCTCATTGGATACGCGCCCACCAGGCCTTCTGTCCGTCCGGGGTCCCCGAGGCCGCCACCTCGGCCACCCCCGCAGGAGTGACGCCTCGTACGCGCGGCCGGGTCTCGCCGGGGCGCGGCGGGGCTCAGCGGGCGATGAAGATCCGGACCTCGTCGCCGAGCGAGTTGTGCGGATCGCCGTCGCCGGACTTGCCGGGGCCGCCCTTGTCCTGCCACACGCCCCGGGCCTGCCCGCCGATCCAGCCGCCGCCCCGGTACGAGACCCGGGCGATGCCGAGTTCGTGCGACCGGGCCACCGCCCAGTGCGCCATCGCACGGCCGCGGCGCTCCTCACCCGGGCCGCCGTCCTGCTTCAGCCGCAGGTTGATCTCGGGCTCCGGGATCCCGCCCGGAGCCGTCCGGCCGGCCCCCGCACCGCCCGCGGCGCCCGCACTGCCCGTGCTGCCGGCCAGTGCCTCCTTGCCGAAGGCCCGTACCAGCTCCGCCTTCACCTTCTCCGGATCGCCCTTCAGCGGGGCCGGGCCCGAGCAGGACAGCACGCCGCTCTCGCCGAAGGCCGCGGTCAGGACCGTCGCGTCCGTCTCGTGCTTCGCGTACGCCTGCGGGTAGCCGCTGCGCTGCACCTTCTGCGCCGCCACCGTCAGCGGCAGCCGCGAGTACCCCGGAACGTCGACGAGGTGGTCGTAGAAGATCCCGGCCGAGTACACCGGGTCCTGGATCTGTTCCGCGGTGCCCCAGCCCATCGAGGGCCGCTGCTGGAACAGGCCCAGCGAGTCCCGGTCACCGTGGCCGAGGTTGCGCAGCGCCGACTCCTGCATGGCGGTCGCCAGCGCGATGGTCACCGCCCGGTCCGGCAGCCCCTTGGAGATGCCGACGGCGGCTATCGTCGCCGCGTTCGCCGCCTGCTCCGGCGTCATCTCGTACTTCTGCCCGTCGGCGGAGGTCGCGGTGGCGGTGCAGTACGGCGCGCCCGCGCCGCCGTTGGAGTACCGCTGCACGGCGAAATAGCCGATCACCGCGAACAGGACGAGCAGACCGACGGCCGTACGGAGCGGCCTGCGGCGACGGGGGCGTGGAGCACGGTTCTCGGACACGCGCCCACCGTACTTGAGGCATATGACGCGTCCACCGGCCGGACGTCCGAGGCTGCCCCACGGCCGGGGCGTTAGGGTCGGTTCCATGCCGGAATCCGAGCTGGACCTCACCCTGGACGCCGCCGAGCTGACCGCCCGGCTCGTCGACATCCCTTCCGTGAGCGGCGACGAGAAGGTAATCGCCGACCTCGTGGAACACGCGCTACGGGCCCTTCCGCACCTCACCGTGGACCGCTTCGGCAACAACGTCGTCGCCCGAACGCACCTCGGCCGCGCCGAGCGCGTCGTGCTCGCCGGCCACCTCGACACCGTGCCGATCGCCGACAACGTTCCCTCCCGCCTCGACGAGAACGACGTCCTGTGGGGCTGCGGCACGACGGACATGAAGTCCGGCGTCGCCGTGCAGCTGCGCATCGCGGCGACCGTTCCCGAGCCGAACCGGGACCTCACCTTCGTCTTCTACGACCAGGAGGAGGTCGCCGCCGACCTCAACGGCCTGGGCAAGGTCGCCGCGGCCCACCCCGACTGGCTGACCGGCGACTTCGCGGTGCTGCTCGAACCCTCCGACGCCGAGGTCGAGGGCGGCTGCCAGGGCACCTTGCGGGTGCTGCTGCGGACCTCCGGCGAGCGCGCCCACTCCGCGCGCAGCTGGATGGGCTCCAACGCGATCCACTCGGTCGCGCCGATCCTGGCGCGGCTGGCCGCGTACGAGCCGCGCAAGCCGGTGATCGACGGCCTGGAGTACCACGAGGGCCTCAACGCGGTCCGCATCGAGGGCGGCGTCGCCAACAACGTCATCCCCGACGCCTGCACGGTGACGGTCAACTTCCGCTATGCCCCGGACCGCAGCGAGGCCGAGGCCCTGGCCCACGTACGGGAGGTCTTCGCGGACTGCGACATCGCCGAGTTCGTGGTCGACGACTCCTCGCCCGGCGCGCTGCCCGGCCTCTCCCACCCGGCCGCCGCGGCCTTCATGGAGGCCGTCGGAGGCCACGCCATGCCGAAGTTCGGCTGGACGGACGTCTCCCGCTTCAGCGCGCTGGGCGTACCGGCGGTCAACTACGGCCCGGGCGACGCCCTGCTGGCCCACAAGGTCGACGAACGCGTCGAGACGAAGGCGATCCTCCACTGCGAGGAACGACTCCGTGCCTGGCTGACCTCCTGAATTCCGCTTGTGGCCACCTTCGTGCGCCTAACCTGATCCAACGATCAGCAGGAGGGAGCACATCATGGGCAACCCTGAAGGGTCCGCTCGTCGTCGGCCCGAGGAGCAGCAGCTCGGGCCGGTGCTGAGGAGGCGGAGCCAGATCAAGGCCGGCAGTACGACGGACCAGCGGCTGCTGGATTCCGCCGGGCCTTCCGAGTGGGTGCACACCGATCCCTGGCGGGTCCTGCGCATCCAGTCGGAGTTCATCGAAGGCTTCGGCACCCTCGCCGAGCTGCCGCCCGCGATCAGCGTGTTCGGATCGGCCCGCACCCCGGCGGGGACGCCGGAGTACGAGGCGGGCGAGCGGATCGGGCGCGCACTGGTCGACGCCGGGTTCGCGGTGATCACCGGTGGTGGTCCGGGCGCGATGGAGGCGGCCAACAAGGGCGCCCGCGAGGCCAACGGAGTCTCGGTCGGCCTGGGCATCGAGCTCCCCTTCGAGCAGGGGCTCAACCAGCACGTCGACCTCGGGCTGAACTTCCGGTACTTCTTCGTCCGCAAGACGATGTTCGTGAAGTACAGCCAGGGCTTCGTGGTGCTGCCGGGCGGGCTCGGCACGCTGGACGAGCTGTTCGAGGCGCTGACCCTGGTCCAGACCCAGAAGATCACCCGCTTCCCGATCGTGCTGTTCGGCACGGAGTACTGGAGCGGCCTGATCGACTGGCTGCGCAACACGGTGATCGCCCAGGGCAAGGCCTCGGAGAAGGACCTCTACCTCTTCCACGTCACGGACGACGTGGACGAGGCGATCGCGCTGGTGACGAAGGAAGTCGGGAAGTAACCCCACGGGCCCGGGCCGCAGCGGCCCGGGCCGCAGCGGGCTCAGGGTGGGCAGGGTTCAGGGGGCGGCGGCTCAGGCCAGTCCGCGGCGGGCGACCGCCGGGGGGCGGTGGCCCTGGATGGTGCGGACCATGTCCAGGATCTGCTTGGTCTCCGCGACCTCATGGACGCGGTAGACCTGGGCGCCCAGCCAGGCCGAGACCGCCGTCGTGGCCAGGGTGCCCAGCAGGCGCTCCTTGACCGGCTTGTCGAGGGTCTCGCCGACGAAGTCCTTGTTGGACAGGGAGACCAGCACCGGCCAGCCGGTGTCCGTCATCTCCGCCAGCCGGCGCGTGGCCTCCAGCGAGTGCCGGGTGTTCTTCCCGAAGTCGTGGCCCGGGTCGATCATGATCGCGTCCCGGCGGACGCCGAGTTCCGCCGCCCGTTCGGCGAGGCCGACCGTGACGCGCAGGATGTCGGCCATGACGTCCTCGTACGAGGTCCGGTGCGGCCGCGTACGCGGCTCGACCCCGCCCGCGTGGGTGCAGACCAGCCCGACGCCGTAGCGCGCCGCGACCTCTGCCAGTTTGGGGTCCACCCCGCCCCACGCGTCGTTCAGCAGATCGGCCCCGGCTTCGCACACGGCCTCGCCGACCTCGTGCCGCCAGGTGTCCACGCTGATCACCACGTCCGGGTGGCGGCGCCGTACCTCGGCCACGAAGCCCACCGTGCGCCGCGCCTCCTCGGCCGCGTCCACGTGCTCGCCGGGACCGGCCTTGACCCCGCCGATGTCGATGATCGCGGCGCCCTCGGCGACCGCCTGCTCGACCCGGTCGAGCGCCGGCTCGTCGCGGAACGTCGCGCCCTGGTCGTAGAAGGAGTCCGGAGTCCGGTTCACGATGGCCATGATCACCGGCTCGTGGGTGTCGAACTCGCGCCTGCCCAGTCGCAGCATCCTGCTCTTTCCTCCTTCGGCGGCCCATGCGCCTCGCCTGCGACCTTAACCTGGTGGCCGGAGTCTCTCAGGGGAGTTGATCGTGTTCTTCTTCTTGATGATCGCGCTGGTCGTGGTCGTGGCAGCGGTCACCCTGGCGGTGATCGGCGGCGGTTCGGAGGCCGTCCTGCCGGAAGCGGAGCCGGACCGGGTGGCCGACGGGCTGCCGGAGACCCGGCCCGTCGTACGGGCGGACATCGACGCGCTGCGGCTGCCGGTCGCGCCGCGCGGCTACCGGATGGCCGAGGTGGACGACGTACTGGAGCGGCTGGCGGCGGAGCTGGCCGAGCGGGACGCGCGGATCGCGCAGCTGACGGCGGCGGCCACCCCGGCCGCCCCGGCCCCGGAGGACCGGGTCGACCTCACCAAGGACGACCGGTGAGCGGCGCCGGGCTCGTGGCCGGACCGGACGGCGGTCTGCGCTGCCCCTGGGGGCTCTCCACCGAGGACTACGTCGTCTACCACGACACCGAGTGGGGCAAGCCGGTCCGCGGGGACGACGCGCTGTACGAGCGGCTGTGCCTGGAGGCCTTCCAGTCCGGGCTGTCCTGGATCACGATCCTGCGCCGGCGTGCGGGGTTCCGTAAGGCCTTCGCGGACTTCGAGATCGCGGCGGTCGCGGAGTTCGGGCCGGCCGACGCCGAGCGGCTGCTGGCGGACGAGGGGATCATCCGCAACCGGGCCAAGATCGAGGCCACCCTGGCCAACGCGAAGGTGCTGGCCGGGTGGCAGCCCGGGGAGCTGGACGAGCTGATCTGGTCCCACGCGCCGAAGAAGCCGGGCCGGGCCCCGAGGAGCACCGCCGACGTGCCGGCGGTCACCGCGGAGTCCACGGCCCTGGCCAAGGCCCTGAAGAAGGCGGGCATCCGCTTCGTCGGGCCCACCACGGCCTACGCGCTGATGCAGGCGTGCGGCCTGGTCAACGACCACCTCGCGGGCTGCGTCTCCCGCGAGGCGTAGTCGTTCCGCACGGTCAGCGGCCGAGGTACTTCGGCGGCTGCTTCGCGAGGAAGGCCTGGACCGCGATGGAGTGGTCCTCGGAGGCCCCTGCACGGGTCTGGAGGACGTCCTCGCGCTCCAGCGCCTCGGTGAGGGAGTGGGAGGCCCCGTACGCCAGGGACTCCTTCAGCGCCGCGTACGCGACCGTGGGGCCGGACGCCAGCGCACGGGCCACGGCCTCGGCCTCGGCGTGCAGGGAGTCCGCGGGGACCAGGCGGTTGGCGATGCCGAGCTCGTACGCCTCCTGGGCCTTGACCGAGCGCGGGAAGAGCAGCAGGTCGGAGGCGCGGGAAGCGCCGATCAGCCGGGGCAGGGTCCACGAGACCCCGGAGTCGGCGGTCAGCGCCACCCCGGCGAACGAGGTGTTGAAGGACGCGGTGTCGGCGACGACCCGGAAGTCCGCCGCGAGCGCGAAACCGAAGCCCGCCCCGGCCGCGACGCCGTTCACCCCGGCCACCACCGGCTTCGGCATCTCCGTGAGCGCCCGGACGATCGGGTTGTAGTGCTCCGTGACGGTGCTCATCGTGAGGGTGGAGCCGCTCTCGCGGTCCGCCGCCAGGTTCCCGATGTGTTCCTTGAGGTCCTGGCCCACGCAGAAGGCCCGGTTGCCGGCCGCGGTCAGCAGGACGGCCCGTACCGCGGTGTCCGCGGCCGCCGCGAGGGCCGCGTCGCGCAGCGCGACCTTGGCCTCCGTGTTCATGGCGTTCATCGCGTCCGGGCGGTTGATCGTGATGGTCGCGAGTCCGTCGCTCACTTCGTAGAGCACGCTGTCGGCCATGGCAGGGGGTCCCCCTTCGTCGCGGGATGGCTACCGGCCGGTACCGGCCGGTGCAAGGGCCAGCATGGCGGACCGGACGGCACGCGCACATGTGATGTGCGTCAAAGAAAGCCGGGGCCGTTCACCGGAAGCGGGGGCGAAGTATCGCAGGCGGGTCCCCGAAATGAGTGGTTTTGGCCGAGCGCGTTGCCGAAGCGTTCCCGGGCGATGTTGGTCATCGGGTCCTGACATGCGGGATAATGGCTGGGAAGCAATGTGTTCGATGCCGGTACTAGGCGCCTGAATGGGGCCGTCGGCTGACGATGAGCTGGTTTCAGGAAGGGGAACGAGCATGGCGGCCATGAAGCCGCGGACGGGCGACGGCCCGCTCGAGGTCACCAAGGAGGGGCGGGGCATCGTCATGCGCGTACCGCTCGAGGGCGGCGGTCGGCTCGTCGTCGAGCTGACCCCGGACGAGGCGGACGCCCTGGGTGACGCCCTGAAGAAGGTCGTCGGCTGATCCCCCGAGGACGCTGACCGCACTTTCACTGCATTTCCGCGTTTCTGCATTCTCTGCGCTGCCCCGACCGCGATGAGCGGCCGGGGCAGCGTTGTGTCGTGTTCGAGGACATCCCCTTCCCGGAGCCGTCGCCGTGACCTTCTCGCCGCCCGCGCCGCCCGCTTTCGCCGACTGCACCCCGCGCGAGAAGGCGGCCCGGATCCTCTCCGACGTCCTCGCGCCGGCGAACCTCGTGGTCGCCCTGCTCCTGCTGGTCGGGTGGCACAGCACCGGCTCGTGGTCCGGCCTCGGCTGGGGTCTGCTCGCCGCCCTGTTCTGCGGGGTGGTCCCGATCGGGATCATCGTGCTCGGCGTCCGGCGGGGGGCGCTGACCGACCAGCACATACGGGTGCGGCGCCAGCGGGTCGTCCCGATGGCCCTGAGCCTGGTCTCCGTTGCCGCCGGGATCGGCCTGCTGCACGTCCTGGGCGCCCCGGCGGACGTGTTCGCGCTCGTCGTGGCGATGCTCGCCGGGCTCGTCTCGTCCCTGCTGGTCACCGTCGGCTGGCAGATATCCATCCACATGTCGGTGGCCGGCGGCACCGTGATGATCCTGCTGCTCGTCTTCGGCCCGCAGGTCCTCCCGGCGGCGCTGATCGCCGCCGCCATCGGCTGGTCGCGGCTGGCGCTGCGGGCGCACACGGCCGCTCAGCTGCTCGCCGGGACCGCCCTGGGCGGGACGGCGGCGCTCACCTTCGCCCTGCTGCGCTGAGGCGAGCCGCTCAACGCCGCACGGCGCACAGCAGTCCGTCGCCCACCGGGAGCAGCGCGGCCTCCAGG
Organism: Streptomyces sp. NBC_01546; assembly: GCF_045208355.1. Classification (NCBI taxonomy): domain Bacteria; kingdom Bacillati; phylum Actinomycetota; class Actinomycetes; order Kitasatosporales; family Streptomycetaceae; genus Streptomyces; species Streptomyces sp. NBC_01546. The sequence goes on along the minus strand of NZ_CP109379.1, from coordinate 3,146,677 downwards.
GCGGGGCTCTCCCGGACGCTGCGCAGCAGCTCGCGGACGCGGAGCACCTCCACCGGCTGGGCCGAGGAGTCGACCGTACGGCCGTCGGAGAAGACTCCCTCGAAGCACACCAGCCCGCCGGGGCGCAGCAGGCGCAACGATTCAGCGAGGTAGTCGAGGGACTCGGCAGGGTCCCCGTCGCAGAAGACGAGGTCGTACCCGCCGTCGGCGAGGCGGGGGAGCACGTCCAGTGCCCGCCCGGGGATGAAGCGCGCGCGGTTGCCCGCGAAGCCGGCGGCGCGGAAGGCCTGGCGGGCGAAAGCCTGCCGGTCCGCTTCGGGATCCACCGTGGTCAGCACCCCGTCCGGGCGCATTCCGTGGAGCAGATGGATGCCGGAGACGCCGGTTCCGGTGCCGATCTCGGCGACCGCCTTGGCGTCCGCGGTGGCGGCCAGCAGGCGCAGCGCGGCCCCGGTACCGGGGGAGACCGAGCGCAGGCCCGCTTCCCTGGACCGGTCGCGGGCCCATCGCAGAGCGTCGTCCTCGGCGACAAACGCGTCGGCGAACGCCCAGCTCGTCTGCCGGTTGCCGGTAATGACCCTCTCCTGTCCCCATAGTTGGCGCAACGGTGACTGTATCCGTTGACGTCGGGAACCCGCAGATGGGACCGGGCGTTGTGTGGGGTGTGGGCGGGATAAGAAGGGACGGTGCCGGGCAGATCGCCAGTCGGGGACCGCTCCGGGGCCCACGAGCCATGCAAAGTTACTGCAAAAACACTTATCCGGAGCTGACGGAGGGGGTGGCTATGGTAGGGACTCCGCTGGACACCACCAGAGCCGACAGGGGAGGTGCGGCTGCGCCTGTGGATCGTGGGGGCGTGTTGAGACGCCTCTTCTGGTCGTCGGGTGAGCCGAAATCCGTGACCGACACCGCTGACCGCTTCCACACCGCAGCCGCCGCAACCACCGCGACGTTCGCCGCCGATGCGGGCTCCCAGGCGTGGACCCCTCCTTCATGGGAGGAGATCGTCAGCACGCACAGTGCGCGGGTCTACCGTCTTGCCTACCGTCTGACGGGCAACCAGCACGATGCCGAGGACCTGACCCAAGAGGTCTTCGTCCGCGTCTTCCGCTCGCTGTCGACGTACACGCCCGGCACGTTCGAGGGCTGGCTGCACCGCATCACGACCAACCTGTTCCTGGACATGGTCCGCCGCAAGCAGCGCATCCGCTTCGACGCGCTCGCCGACGACGCCGCCGAGCGGCTGCCCAGCCGCGAGCCGTCCCCGCAGCAGGTCCTGCACGACACCCACTTCGACGCGGACGTCCAGCAGGCGCTGGACACCCTCGCGCCCGAGTTCCGCGCGGCCGTGGTGCTGTGTGACATCGAGGGCCTGTCGTACGAGGAGATCGCCGCCACGCTCGGCGTCAAGCTCGGCACCGTGCGCAGCCGTATCCACCGGGGCCGTTCGCACCTGCGCAAGGCGCTCAAGCACCGGTCCCCCGCGGCCCGCGCCGAGCAGCGCGCGCTGGCCGGGGCGGCCGTGGGCGCGCCGGGCGCCGGGGGAGAGGGCGGAGCCGAGTGAGCGGAGCCAATCCGTCCCCCGCCGAACAGCACCTGGGCGACCGGCTTGCCGCCCTGGTGGACGGCGAGCTGAACCACGACGCGCGCGAGCGGGTCCTGGCCCACCTGGCCACCTGTGCCAAGTGCAAGGCCGAGGCCGATGCCCAGCGCCGTCTGAAGACCATGTTCGTGGAGAGCGCGCCGCCGCCGCTGTCCGCCGGGCTGCTGGCGCGGCTGCAGGGGCTGCCGGGCGGCGGCTTCGACGGACCGTCCGGTCCCGGTGGCCCGCCCTCCGGCGACCCGCTCGCCTCTTTCGCGTACGCCCTGCCCTCGGCCGCCCGGCCGCAGCAGGAGGGCTTCCGGATCCACGAGGTGGGCCGTCCGCGCCGCCGGTTCGCGTTCGCCGCCGCCGGAGCGGTGTCCCTTGCCGCGCTGGCGCTGGGCGGTGCGATGCCGCTGGAGACCGTGGACCCGAACCTGCGGGGTGAATCCCCCGCGCCCGCCTCCCGGCCGGGCCCCGCGGTGTCCGTGGCCGACGCCTCGGTGACCGACGCGTTCGTCCGCGACCGGCGGCCCACCCCGGCCGCCGTACCGACGCTCCTGTCGACCGCGGCGACCCCGCTCCCGCCGCTCCACCCCTCCCCGCCCAGCTCGGCCCGCCCGGTCTCCCTGCTGCGCTGACCTCGGACCTGGTTGAATCTGCGGCACATGCGCACAAGTACGCGGGGAGCGCCGATGGCCGACAGGCAGCAGACCGATCCGGCTCCACAGTGGTGGAGCCGGCCCGAGGGCACGGCGGCGGACACCGGCCGCGAAGGGGTGCCCGCCCCGCGGCCGGAGGGCGGCGGCGAGGCGGAGGCCCAGGAGCCGGTCCGCGAGGTGCGGTACGACCCCTGGGGCGAACAGCCGTTGCAGGTCGTGGACCGGGGCAGGCAGGGGCGCGGGTTCCGGCTCTGGCAGGTGGCGGCCCTCGCCGCCGGAACGGCCCTGCTCGCCGGCGGGATCGGCGGGTACCTCGGCGTCCTCGCGGAGCGCCAGAGCAGCACCCGCCTGGAGCTGCCCCAGGCCGGGGTCGCCGACAAGGGCCGCGCCCCGGAGAGCGTCGCGGGCATCGCGGCCGCCGCGCTCCCCGGGGTGGTCACCCTGCACGTGCGCGGCTCCGCCGGCAGCGGTACCGGTACCGGCTTCGTACTCGACCAGCAGGGGCACATCCTGACCAACAACCACGTGGTCGCCGACGCCAAGGAGATAGCGGTCACCTTCAGCACCGGTGAGAGCGTCACCGCCGAGCTGGTGGGCCGCGACTCCGGGTACGACCTGGCCGTGGTCAAGGTCAGCGGGGTGCGGGGGCTCCAGCCGCTGAGCCTGGGTAACTCCGAGAACGTGAAGGTCGGCGACCCGGTCGTGGCCATCGGGGCGCCGTTCGACCTGTCCAACACCGTCACCGCGGGCATCATCAGCGCCACCGGCCGGCCCGTCACCGCCGGCGGAGACAAGGGCGACGGCAGCGACATCAGCTACGTCGACGCCCTGCAGACCGACGCCCCCATCAACCCCGGGAACTCCGGCGGCCCCCTCCTGGACGCCAAGGCCCACGTGGTCGGCATCAACAGCGCGATCCGGGGCGCCGACAAGGACGACCCCGCCCGCCAGGGCGGCTCCATCGGACTCGGCTTCGCCATCCCGATCAACCAGGGCAAGCGCGTAGCCGAGGAGCTCATCCGCACCGGCCGTGCCACGCATCCCGTCATCGGCGTCACCCTCGACATGGAGTACACGGGCGACGGGGCCCGGGTCGGGGACAAGGGCGAGGACGGCAAGCCGGCCGTGGTCGCCGACGGGCCGGCCGCCCGCGCCGGGATCAAGGCCGGTGACGTGATCACCAAGGTGGACGGCCAGCGCGTGCGCGGCGGGGACGAGCTGATCATCAAGATCAGGTCCCACCGGCCGGGTGACCCGCTGACCCTCACGGTGGTCCGCGACGGCCGGGAGCGCACCCTGGAGCTGGTCCTCGGGTCGGCGAACGGCTCATGAGCACCGGATGACGACAGGGTGAAAGCGCTACGGAGGCGGTACGCAGGTATGGCCCGGCGGACAACGCCGGGTACCGTGTGTCCGGGCCCGAAGTGATAGAGAGCCGAGGAGCGGCAAGGTGTTCAACGACATAGGCGCACTCGAACTTGTCACGATCGTGGTGCTCGCCATTCTCATCTTCGGCCCGGACAAGCTGCCCAAGGTCATCCAGGACGTCACCGGCGTCATCCGGAAGATCCGCGCGTTCTCGGACAGCGCGAAGCAGGACATCCGGTCCGAACTCGGCCCGGAATTCAAGGACTTCGAGTTCGAGGACCTGAACCCGAAGAACTTCATCCGCAAGCAGCTGACCGAGAACGAGGACCTCAAGGAGATCCGCAGCAGCTTCGATCTCCGCAAGGAGCTCACCGACGTCACCGACGCCGTGAACAGCAAGGAGACGGATCCCGCGGTGGCCTCCGCCGGTCCGTCCGCCACGCCCGCCGCCACCGGCCCGGACCTGCTGAAGAAGCCCGCCGCCCCGGCCGCCGACCAGCGCGCCCGCTTCGACGCCGACGCCACCTAACACGCCACCTGACAGGCAGCCTGCCCGGTGATCGGGGGTCCGGTGGCTATCCTCCATCTGTCCGGACCCAGGCCGCCCGAGGGTGGGGGTCCCCCCAGCGAAGCGAGGGGGGCTGGCCGTTCCGGGCCCCACGGAACGAGAGGCCGCTCAGATGGAGACGACGAGCAGCAGGGTAGGGGCGCAGACCGCCGCCGCACCCGCTGAGGAACCACAGACCGCCGCGCAGGCGCCGGAGGAGGCCGCCGCGCCCGTCCCGGCGGCCCGCCGGACGGCCGAGGGCTTTCTGGCGGCCGACTTCCCCTGGTACGGGCTGGACGAGGCCTTCACCGGCCCCCGCTGGCTCATGCAGGTGGGTACGGCCGCCGACGGCACCGTCGAGCACGGATCCACCGGCCACGGCGACGAGCCGTCCGCCCGCGGTGAGATCGCCACCGGCGAGAAGGAGCGCTTCGCGGTGGTCGTCACCGTGGCCAGCAACCCGGTGCGCCGCAGCGGCGACGGCACCGGCACCCTGGAGGCCACCTCGGTCTCCTCGGCGGCCTGGCTGGCCGGCTCCGGGCTGCTGGCCTACAGCTGGCCCGGGCAGATGGACCACACCCTGCGCAGCGACTGGCTCGACCAGCAGACCGAGGCCGCCTGGGAGCTCGCGGACGATCTCGGCGGCGAGGACTGGTCCACGCTGTCGCTCCCGGTGGACGGGGAGCCGACGCCGTTCCACTACCGCGAGTCGGAGTTCGGGTGGGTGCTCGCCGGGTCCACCGGCAGCGGGGTCCACCTCGGTGCGTACGGGCGCGGGATGAGCGCGTACGGGCTCGGCTTCTCGGCCATCACGGACCTCGGCACGTACGAGTAGCGGGCAACGCGAAAGGGCACCGCCGGCCGGCGGTGCCCTTCACGCTGTGCCCTTGAGGTCAGAACTTGTTGCGCGGGGTGATGCCCAGCGACATGCCCGACAGGCCGCGGGCGCGGCCGCCCAGCTTGCCCGCGATCGCGCGCAGGGCCGCGCCGGCCGGGGAGTCCGGGTCGGACAGGACGACGGGCTTGCCCTCGTCGCCGCCCTCGCGCAGCCGCACGTCGATCGGGATCGAGCCCAGCACCGGAACCGTCGCGCCGACCGTCTTGGTCAGCCCGTCGGCGACCTTCTGGCCACCGCCCGAGCCGAAGACGTCCACCATCTCGTCGCAGTGCGGGCACGGCAGGCCCGACATGTTCTCGACGACGCCGACGATCTTCTGGTGGGTCTGCACGGCGATCGAACCGGCCCGCTCCGCCACCTCGGCGGCGGCCTGCTGCGGGGTCGTGACGACCAGGATCTCCGCGTTCGGCACCAGCTGGGCCACCGAGATCGCGATGTCACCGGTGCCCGGCGGCAGGTCCAGCAGCAGCACGTCCAGGTCGCCCCAGAACACGTCCGCCAGGAACTGCTGGAGGGCCCGGTGCAGCATCGGACCGCGCCACACCACCGGCGCGTTGCCCGGGGTGAACATGCCGATGGAGATGACCTTCACGCCGTGCGCCGACGGCGGCATGATCATGTTCTCGACCTGGGTGGGGCGGCCGTCCACGCCGAGCATGCGCGGCACGCTGTGGCCGTAGATGTCCGCGTCGACCACGCCGACCTTCAGGCCGTCCGCGGCCATCGCCGCGGCCAGGTTGACGGTGACCGAGGACTTGCCGACGCCGCCCTTGCCGGACGCGACCGCGTACACGCGGGTCAGCGAGCCCGGCTTCGCGAAGGGCACCTCGCGCTCGGCGGTACCGCCGCGCAGCGAGGTCGCCAGCTCCTTGCGCTGCTCGTCGCTCATCACGTCCAGGGTGACGGCGACCGAGGTGACGCCCGCGACGCGCTCGACGGCCTCGGTGACGTTCTTGGTGATGGTCTCGCGCATCGGGCAGCCCGACACCGTCAGGTAGACGGTGACGGCGACCGCGCCGCCGTCGCCGATCTCCACCGATTTCACCATGCCGAGCTCGGTGATCGGCCGGTGGATCTCGGGGTCGTTCACCGTCGCCAGCGCGTCCAGGATCGCGTCCTGCTCAGGCACTGCGGCGGCGTCGGCGGAGCTTGTGTCGGTAGCCATGCCCCGATGGTACGGCTCGGTAGCACGGCTCAGGAAAGCCCGTCAGCGGTCGCCTTCGTCACGTTCCTGCGGGAATAGCCGCCGCTCGTCCATCTCCTTGATCAGGTCCTGGAACTCGGACCTGATCCAGTCGCGCGTGGCGACCTCGCCCAGGCCCATCCGCAGGGCCGCGATCTCCCGTGTCAGGTACTCGGTATCGGCGATGGACCGCTCGTTCTGCTTGCGGTCCTGTTCCAGGTTGACCCGGTCACGGTCGTCCTGCCGGTTCTGGGCCAGCAGGATCAGCGGGGCGGCGTACGAGGCCTGGAGCGACAGCATCAGCGTCAGGAAGATGAACGGGTACGGGTCGAACCGCAGGTCGTCCGGCGCGAAGATGTTCCACAGCACCCAGCAGATGATGACGACCGTCATCCAGACGATGAACCGGCCCGTGCCGAGGAACCGCGCCACCCGCTCCGACAGCCGCCCGAACGCCTCCGGGTCGTACTCGGGCAGCAGCCGGCGCCGCGCCGGGCGCGGCAGGTCCAGCCGGACCCGCGAACGCGTCAGCGCGCTCGAACCGGTCGACGGGCCGAACCCGCCGGCCTTCGCCCGCTCGCCGCGCTCGAAGGAAGAACGTTCCACCCGCTCGGCGGCCTCCGCCAGCCCGTGCTCGCGCGCCGACAGCCGTGCCTGCTCGCGGCGCTCCCGGATCTGCTCGCGCCGCCGCTCGCGCGACTGATCGCCGCGCCCCCGTTCAGTGCCCATTGACGACCTCCTCGGAGTGGAAGTCCGTCTCGCGCCAGTCTTCCGGCAGCAGGTGGTCCAGTACGTCGTCCACCGTCACAGCGCCCAGCAGCGAACCGCTCTCGTCGACCACCGGCACGGCCACCATGTTGTAGGCGGCCAGATAGCTGGTCACCACCGGCAGCGAGGCGTCCGGCCGCAGCGGCGCCAGGCCCGTGTCCACGATCGAGCTGACCAGCGTGAACGGCGGATCCCGCAGCAGCCGCTGGAAGTGCACCGTGCCCAGGTACTTGCCCGTAGGCGTCTCGTCCGGCGGCCGGCACACGTACACCTGGGCCGCCAGCGCCGGCGACAGGTCCGCCTGCCGTACGCGGGCCAGCGCGTCCGCGACCGTCGCGTCCGGCCGCAGCACGATCGGCTCGGTGGTCATCAGACCGCCCGCCGTCCGCTCCTCGTAGGACATCAGACGCCGCACGTCGGCCGCGTCGTCCGGCTGCATCAGCGTCAGCAGCCGCTCCTTGTCGTCCTCCGGCAGTTCGGAGAGCAGGTCGGCCGCGTCGTCCGGGTCCATGGCCTCCAGGACGTCGGCGGCGCGCTCCTCCTTCAGCTTGCCGAGGATCTCCACCTGCTCGTCCTCGGGCAGCTCCTCCATGACGTCCGCGAGCCGGTCGTCGTCGAGGGCGCTCGCCACCTCGGCGCGCCGCTTCGGCGACAGGTGGTGCAGGACGTTCGCCACGTCGGCGGGGCGCATCTGCTCGAAGGTGGCGACCAGGTTCTCGGCGCCCTGCCCGTGCTCCTCCAGGGAGAAGCCGGTGACCGCGGACCACTCCACCGTCAGGGTCTCCCCGCGCCGGCGCAGCGCGCCCGCCTTGCCCTTCCGTACGAAGATCTTGTCGATCTCCCAGTCCCGGCGGGCCGGCAGCTGCTGGATGGCCACGTCCAGGACGGTGACCTCCTCGCCGTCCGCGACCAGCTTCACGCGCCGGTCGAGCAGCTCGCCGAGGACCAGCCGCTCGGTGGGGCGCTGCTCGAAGCGCCGCATGTTGACCACGCCGGTGGTGATGACCTGCCCGGACTCCACGCCCGTGACCCGGGTCATCGGCAGGAAGATCCGGCGCCGGCTGACCACCTCGACCACCAGGCCCAGCAGCCGCGGCGGGCGTCCGCCGACGCGCAGCATCGCGACGAGGTCGCGGACGCGGCCGACCTGGTCGCCGTTGGGGTCGAAGACGGGCACACCCGACAGATGTGAGACGAAGATCCGCGGGGCGCCTGCAGCCATCCGAGCGCCTCCTAGAGCGTCAATCAACAGTCCTGCCGCCCCTCAGGCTAGCCCGTGCCCCGCGCAAGCGTCCTGGTGGGGCGGTCCGCACGGGGTCCCTCCGGGGGGCTGGCGGCCCTCGGTCTACGGGCGGGTACGCTGCCAGCTGCTCCCCCCAGCCGCCGCTGGGAGGTCCCCCAGCAGACGACGGACGAGAGGCACTCGCACGTGACCGCCTACTTCCCTGCCGCGCGGCTGCGCCGGGCCGCCTTCATCGGTGTGTTGTGCGCGGGTCTCGCCGTCACCGGTACGGGCTGCGGGGAGGATCCCGACGAGGGCACGAACGGGATCGGCAAGCTCTCCGCCGACAAGATCGAGGCGAAGGCGAAGGCGGCCGCCACCGAGGCCGACTCGGTGCATTTGTCGGGCACGCTGGTGAGCGGCGGCAAGTCCTTCACCCTCGACATGCGGCTGAAGTCGGACGGCGGCTCCGGCGAGGTGAAGTCCCAGGACGACACGTTCCAGCTGCTGCGGGTGGGGGAGCAGCTGTACCTGAAGGCGAGCGCGGCCTTCTGGGGCCAGTCCGACTCGGCCGGGAAACTCGGCGACAAGTACGTGAAGGTGCCCGAGGGGGACCCCTCCTACAAGCAGTTCCGCGGTTTCACCGACATGGACGTCCTGCTGGACGGGCTGCTGGGCCTCGAGGGAGAGCTCGCCAAGGGCTCCTACACGAAGGTCGGGCACACCCGGGCGGTCCAGGTCACGGCGGACGAGGGCAAGGGCGGCAAGCTCGCGGTCTCCCTGGAGGGGACCCCGTACCCGCTGCTCATGGAGCGCGCGGGGGGCGCCGGCCGGGTGGAGCTCGCGGAGTGGGGCAAGGCCTTCCCGCTCGATCCGCCCGCGCAGGACCAGACCGTCGACTACGGGTCCCAGCTGCCGACGACGAAGGAAGCCGAGACCAAGGGCTCCGGCCAGGGCTCGAACCCCACCAAGCCGTAGAGGCCCAGGGGCGTAGAGCCGCAGAGGCGCAGAGCCCGGGGGTCTAGCGGGCGGCCTTCTTCCGCTTCAGCAGCAGCTTCGGCAGGTGCGCCGGCATGGGCCTGCGGGTGATCGCGGGGGAGGCCAGCGGGGCCGCGGCCAGCGAGCCGGCCGGCAGCTCCGTGCGGACCGACTCCGGCTCCAGCCGCAGCAGGCGGCACTCGCGTGCCCACCGCTCGGTCATCTCCTCCGAGTCGGGCGCGTTCAGCCGCTTGCCCTTGAGCTCGGCGACAGCCGCCGCCCACTCCTCGCCGCGCGGCGGGATCTCCCGTACCGTCGCGGTCCAGGCCACCAGCCGGCCGCCCTTGTCCTTGCTCCGCACGGTCACCTCGGCGCTCGCGCCGTCGGCGAGCCCCGGGAACGGCTGCTCGCCGGGCCCGTCGCCCAGTACGTGGGCCGCGCCGTCCACCCAGGCGTGCCACAGGGCGCGGTCGGCCCCGCCGCCGCGGACCCAGATCAGGCCGGACTTCTTGGTGGCCTCCTCGACGAGGGCCAGGTCGAGCGCGCTGAGAGTCATGCGGACCAGAGTAGGGGAGGCCGGTACGGGCCTGGGAGCCAGCCGTGGACGGGCCTCAGAGCCAGCCGTGGCGGCGCAGGGTCCGGTGGATGCTGAAGCAGATTCCGACGATCGAGGCCATCACCATCGGATAGCCGTACTTCCACTGGAGCTCGGGCATGTGATCGAAGTTCATCCCGTAGACCCCGCAGATCATCGTCGGTACGGCGATGATCGCCGCCCAGGAGGTGATCTTGCGCATGTCCTCGTTCTGGGCGACCGTCGCCTGCGCGAGATTGGCCTGGAGGATCGAGTTCAGCAGCTCGTCGAAGCCCACCACCTGCTCGTGCACCCGCGCCAGGTGGTCGGCTACGTCCCGGAAGTACTTCTGGATGTCCGGGTCCACCAGCCGCATCGGCCGCTCGCTGAGCAGCTCCATCGGCCGCAGCAGCGGCGAGACCGCCCGCTTGAACTCCATCACCTCGCGCTTGAGCTGGTAGATGCGGCCCGCGTCGCCACCGCGCGCGGCGCCCTTCGCGGGGGCGGCGAAGACCTCGCTCTCCACCTCGTCGATGTCGTCCTGCACGGCCGCCGCGACCGCGATGTAGCCGTCGACCACGTGGTCGGCGATGGAGTGCAGGACCGACGAGGGGCCCTTGGAGAGGAGGTCGGGGTCGTCCTGGAGGCGGTGGCGCAGCCCCTTGAGGGATCCCTGCCCGCCGTGCCGGACCGTGATGACGAAGTCGGGGCCGGTGAAGCACATCACCTCGCCGGTCTCCACCACCTCGCTGGTGGCGGTGAGTTCGGCGTGCTCGACGTAGTGGATCGTCTTGAAGACGGTGAAGAGGGTGTCGTCGTAGCGCTCCAGCTTCGGCCGCTGGTGCGCGTGCACGGCGTCCTCCACCGCCAGCGGGTGCAGGCCGAAGGTGGCCGCGATCCCCGCGAACTCCGCCTCGGTGGGCTCGTGCAGGCCGATCCAGGCGAAGCCGCCGTCCTCGCGGACCCGGCGGATCGCCTCACGGGGCGTCAGGCAGTCGGGCCCCAGCACGCGTCGGCCGTCGCGGTACACGGCGCAGTCGACCACGGCGCTGCTCGCCGACGGGTCGCGGGTGGTGTCGTATCCGGGCTGTGCCGGGGTGGACTTGCGCAGCGACGGACGGACGGCCGCACGCAGGTAGGGCAGCATGGACATGGCAGGCTCCTTCGCGCGCACGGCTGCGGACCGTACGGGTGGGAGACCCTCCACCGCTGCGGGCGGGCAGGCCCGGGCAAGGGGAGGGAACAGGACGGGAGGACAAAGTTCTGCCGTCGCTCTTCTACTGATCAGGAGATCAAAGGGGGCGGGAGGCGCCCGTCACAGAAGCGGAAGAGCGATTGGTACTGCACGATCGACTTCGATCCATCGCAGCCCCACCTCCTCCGGCCGGTCCCCCGTGAGGGACGTCCTGTCGCCGGAGCACCCATACATCGCTTCTGCGTGCGGCCCGACCAGCTGTCAACAGTATCAGCCGACGGATGGTCAAGACGCGTCCTTTACCCGGCTGATACGAGTTCTATGCTCGCTCCATGGCAGAAATTCTGGCCCTCGTGGAGGCTCGGCTGCGCACCGCGTTCGGCGTACCCGACGCACGCGCCGCCGTCACCTTCCTGGGCACCGACCGCATCGAGGTACTCCGTTTCGCCGAGGGTGACCTCGTGCGGTACGCGACCCTCGGCATGTCCGCGCACCCGATGACCGATCCGACCGCCGTGGTCGCCGACCCCGGGCGCCGTTCAGCTCCGTCCTGGTGGCGGAACCCGGCGGCCTGGTGGAGGACCTGGAGCTGGACGAGCCCATGGACCCGGTGCAGTTCCTCCCCCTGCTCCCCATGACGGCGAACGAGGCCGCGTGGAAACGGGTGCACGGAGCGGCCGCCCTCCAGGAACGCTGGCTCGCGCGCGGCACGGATCTGCGGGATCCTCTGCGTACCGCAGTCGCACTGGACTGAGCCCGGACGGGTGATCGCGTCTTGACGGCGCGCCGGGCGGGGAGGAGCGTGGCTTCTTATGAGGGGCGAACCAAGTTGCCCGAAGTGCGGTGGCCGGGTCAGAGCGCCCGGTCTCTTCTCCGACTCCTGGCAGTGCGCTGTGCACGGCGCTGTCCACCCTCTGCAACCCGTCATCCCGCCCAGCGTCGAAGGCCTGAACGTGGTCGTGCACCGGACGAAGGTGCCGGTGTGGATGCCGTGGCCGCTCCCGGTGGGGTGGCTGTTCACCGGGGTCGCCTCCGCCGGCGACGACCGCAGCGGGGGGCGGGCGACGGCCGTGGCCTGCTCGGGTCCCGGTCCGCTGGGCGGCATGGGTGAGCTGCTGCTGGTCGCCGAGGAGCTCGGAGTGGGGCTCGGCGCGCGGTTCGCGGGCATCGACGGCCCGGACCCCGGCTCGCACATCGACGTGTCGGCGCCGCCGCACGCCAAGGTGGTCGCGGCGGGCCGCCCGACACCGCTGTGGCACCTCAAGGGGGCCCCGGACGACCGGGCCGTGTTCGCGGGCGAGGCACGGGGCCTGTGGCTCTGGGCGATCGTCTGGCCGGAGCAGACCGGCCTCCTGATGTACGACGAGCTCGTCCTCACCGACCTCCGCGACGCGGGGGCCGAGATCGAGCTCCTGCCGTGCGGGGCGCTGAGCCCGCGCATCCTCGGGCCGGGATAGCCCGCGGGCCCGCTGCCCGGGGGGACCTCCGGCCCGGTTATCCTGGAGTGCCCCCCGTTCGTACCACCCTTGGAGCCCGGCTGTGCGCATCGACCTGCACACCCACTCCACGGCTTCCGACGGTACGGACACCCCCGCCGAGCTGGTGCGCAATGCCGCCGGCGCGGGGCTGGACGTGGTCGCGCTGACCGACCACGACACCGTGGGCGGATACGCCCAGGCCATCGCCGCGCTGCCCGCCGGGCTGACGCTGGTGACCGGAGCCGAGCTGTCCTGTCGGCTCGACGGGGTCGGGCTGCACATGCTCGCCTACCTCTTCGACCCCGAGGAGCCCGAGCTCGCCCGCGAGCGGGAACTCGTACGGGACGACCGCACCCCCCGCGCGCAGGCCATGGTCGGCAAGCTCCGGGCGCTCGGCGTGGACGTCACCTGGGAGCAGGTGGCCCGGATCGCCGGTGACGGCTCCGTGGGGCGGCCGCACATCGCGACCGCGCTGGTCGAGCTGGGCGTCGTACCCACCGTGTCGGACGCCTTCACGCCCGACTGGCTCGCCGACGGCGGCCGGGCGTACGCCGAGAAGCACGAGCTCGACCCCTTCGACGCCATCCGCCTGGTCAAGGCGGCCGGCGGGGTCACCGTCTTCGCCCACCCCGCCGCCGTCAAGCGCGGCGAGTGCGTGCCCGAGGCGGCGATAGCCGAGCTGGCGGCCGCGGGCCTGGACGGCATCGAGGTGGACCACATGGACCACGACACCGACACCCGCGCGCGGCTGCGCGGCCTGGCGGCGGACCTCGGACTGCTGACCACCGGCTCCAGCGACTACCACGGCAGCCGCAAGACCTGCCGGCTCGGGGAGTACACGACCGACCCCGAGATCTACGGCGAGATCACGCGCCGCGCGACCGGGGCCTTCCCGGTGCCCGGCGCCGGCGGACGTGAGGGTTAGCGAGCCAGAGCTCCGCTCCACCCGTCCCACCACTTTTCTTCGCGACACCCCTCTCTCCCGCAAGGCATCACTGTGTTCGACTTCGCCGTCTTCGGATCCCTTTTTCTCACGCTTTTTGTGATTATGGACCCCCCGGGGATCACGCCGATCTTCCTCGCCCTGACCTCCGGGCGCCCCGCCAAGGTGCAGCGCAAAATGGCCTGGCAGGCCGTCTGCGTGGCCTTCGGCGTCATCGCGGTCTTCGGTATCTGCGGCCAGCAGATCCTGGACTACCTGCACGTCTCCGTTCCGGCGCTGATGATCGCCGGTGGTCTGCTGCTCCTGCTCATCGCGCTCGACCTGCTCACCGGCAAGACCGACGAGCCGAAGCAGACGAAGGACGTCAACGTCGCCCTGGTCCCGCTGGGCATGCCGCTGCTGGCCGGCCCCGGTGCGATCGTGTCCGTGATCCTGGCCGTGCAGAAGGCCGACGGGTTCGGCGGCCAGGTCTCGGTCTGGTGCGCGATCATCGCCATGCACGTCGTGCTGTGGCTGACCATGCGCTACTCGCTGGTGATCATCCGGGTCATCAGGGACGGCGGCGTGGTCCTCGTGACCCGGCTCGCCGGCATGATGCTCTCCGCGATCGCCGTCCAGCAGATCATCAACGGTGTGCTCCAGGTCGTACAGGGCGCCTGACCGCCACGGACATGCGAACGCCCCCGCACCGGTTCCGGTGTGGGGGCGTCGACGTTCGTGCGGTGTGTCAGGGCGTCAGCAGGACGCCGTCTCGGCCGGTCGGATCAGAATGCGCTGGCCGACGGCTGCGGCCTGCTGCACGATCCGGTTGACGGAGGCCGCGTCCACGACGGTGCTGTCCACGGCAGATCCGTCGACGTCGTCCAGGCGCAGAATCTCGAAGCGCATGGGGCTTCTCCCTTCGTCAGTGTTCTCCTTGCAAAGGTCACAACGAAGTGTAGAGGGAAAACATTCCCTACGCTAAGGAAATTTTTTCACTCGCTAACTACTCTGCGGTGCACGCGTCCCAGAACGCAGCCAGCGCACCCGCTGTGACCTGCGGATTCTCCGCATTGGGGGAGTGCTCGGCGCGCTCGACGATCACACGCGAAGCGCTCAGGCGCTCCGCCATGTCATCCATCAACGGCACCGGCCAGGCGTTGTCCACGGCTCCCGACAGCACCAGCTTCGGGAGCGGGACGGCCGCCAGCTCCGCGATCCGGTCCGGCTCGGAGATCAGTACCCGGCCCGTGGCTATCAGCTGCTCGGGGACGGTGGCCAGCCACCGCTCGCGCAGGAACCGCGCCAGCTCGGGCGAGTCCGCGACGGCGTCCTCGGGGTCATGGGCGCGCATCGCCTCCCACACCGCCGCCATGTCCTCACGCAGCGCCTCCAGGGCCGCCACCAGCAGCTTCGTGCGCGCCTGCTGCTCCTCGGAGATCGCGGCGGGCCCGCTGCTCATCAGCGTGAGCGAGGCGAAGGGCGAGGCGTCGCGGAGTACGGCGGCGCGCGAGACCAGCCCTCCGAGGGAGTGCCCGACCAGGTGGACCGGGCCCGCGTCCAGCGCGGCGGCCTGCGCGAGGACGTCCCCCGCCAGCTCCTCCAGCGCGTACGCGGACTCCTCGCGCGGGCCGGGGCTCTGGTACTGGCCGCGGCCGTCGACGGCGACGACGCGGTACCCGGCGGCGGCCAGCGGTTCCAGGAGGGCGATGAAGTCCTCCTTGCTGCCCGTGAACCCGGGGACCAGCAGGGCGGTACCGCGGACGGGCGCACCGGACTCGTGGACGGCGAACGCGCCACGGGCGGTGTCGAGGAGGTACGCGCGGGCGCGCGGGGGCAGGGTGAGGCGCGGCGGCTTGCTCATACGGCTCACGTTACTGGCCGGTCGGCACCGCGGGTCCGCGGGTCGGCCGATACGCCGATGGCCCGGCCCCCCTGGACGGGGAGCCGGGCCATCGGCGTATCGGGCTGTGCTGCTTACGCCTCCGGCGCGGCCGCGGCCTTGCGGGTGCGGGTGCGCTTCGGCTTGACCGGGGCCTCCTCGGCCACCGCGGCGGCCGGAGCCACCGGAGCGGCCTCGGCGACCTTGCGGGTCCGGGTACGGCGGGCCTTGACGGGCTCCACGGGCGGGGCCATCTGGAAGTCCGGCTCCGGAGCGGCCTCCGCGACCTTGCGGACGCGGACGCGCTTCGGCTTGACCGGGGCCTCCTCGGCCGGGGCCTCGACCACGGCCGCCTCGGCGACCGCGGCGACGGCCTTGCGGGTGCGGGTGCGCTTCGGCTTGGCCGGAGCCTCCACGACGGCCTCGACCGCGACGGCGGCAGGGGCCTCGACCACGGGGACCGGAGTCACCGGAGCGGCCTCGACGGCCTCGGCTGCCTGGGCCGGGACCACGGCGGCGCGGGTCCGGCGGCGGCGCGGCCTGCGCGGCTCGTCGGCGGCCGGAGCCTCGGGAGCCTCGGCCTGCGGGGTCACCGCGACCGCCTCGGCGGTCTCGGCGCCCAGCTCCGTGCCACCACGGGTGCGGCGGCGCTGACGCGGCGTACGGGTACGCACGGGGCGCTCCTCCGTCACCACGGCGGCAGCCGCGGCCGGGCCGGAGCGGCCGCCACGGCCACCGCGGCCGCCGGTCTCGCCCAGGTCCTCGACGTCCTCGGCCTTCAGGCCGGCCCGCGTGCGCTCGGCGCGCGGCAGGATGCCCTTGGTGCCGGCCGGGATGTTCATCTGCTCGTACAGGTGCGGGGACGTGGAGTACGTCTCGACCGGGTCGTGGAAGTCCAGCTCCAGCGCCTTGTTGATCAGCTGCCAGCGCGGGATGTCGTCCCAGTCGACCAGGGTGACGGCGATGCCCTTGTTGCCCGCGCGGCCGGTGCGGCCCACGCGGTGCAGGAAGGTCTTCTCGTCCTCCGGCGTCTGGTAGTTGATGACGTGGGTGACACCCTCGACATCGATACCGCGCGCGGCGACGTCGGTGCACACCAGCACGTCGACCTTGCCGTTGCGGAACGCGCGCAGCGCCTGCTCGCGCGCGCCCTGGCCCAGGTCGCCGTGGACGGCGCCCGAGGCGAAGCCGCGCTTCTCCAGCTGCTCGGCGATGTCGGCCGCCGTGCGCTTGGTGCGGCAGAAGATCATGGCCAGGCCGCGGCCCTCCGCCTGCAGGATGCGGGAGACCAGCTCCGGCTTGTCCATGTTGTGCGCGCGGAAGACGTGCTGCGCGATGTTGGCGACGGTCGCGCCCTCGCCGTCCTCGGAGACGGCGCGGATGTGGGTCGGCTGCGTCATGTACCGGCGGGCCAGGCCGATGACCGCGCCCGGCATGGTCGCCGAGAACAGCATCGTCTGACGCTTCGGCGGCAGGTAGTTCATGATCTTCTCGACGTCGGGCAGGAAGCCCAGGTCGAGCATCTCGTCGGCCTCGTCGAGGACCAGCGCGCGGATGTGCGACAGGTCGAGCTTCTTCTGACCGGCCAGGTCGAGCAGGCGGCCCGGGGTGCCGACGATGATGTCGACGCCCTTCTTGAGCGCCTCGACCTGGGGCTCGTACGCGCGGCCGCCGTATATGGCGAGGACGCGGACGTTGCGGACCTTGCCCGCGGTCAGGAGGTCGTTGGTGACCTGGGTGCACAGCTCGCGGGTCGGAACCACCACGAGGGCCTGCGGGGCGTCGGTCAGCTGCCCGGGCTCGGCCCGGCCCGCCTCGACGTCCGCGGGGACGGTGACCCGCTCCAGCAGCGGAAGGCCGAAACCGAGCGTCTTGCCGGTTCCGGTCTTGGCCTGGCCGATGACGTCCGTGCCGGAAAGGGCGACGGGAAGGGTCATCTCCTGGATCGGGAAGGGGGACACGATGCCGACGGCCTCAAGGGCTTCGGCGGTCTCGGGGAGAATCCCGAGGTCTCGGAACGTAGTCAGGGTGCTGCCTCTTCTGTGAGACGCGGCCCGAGGCGGCGAAGGGGGTCGTACCGTGCCTGGCTATGCCGTACTGCTACGTACGAAGCTGCGCGGGACCACTGCCGTCGCTCAAGCGCTCTTGCCGCTGAGGGGGCCCCTCGTGCGGGAGGCACGCGTCTGCGCACACACCACACCACTGAGGGCGGTCGGTTTGGAGCCGATCGGGCCACCGACCGGGCATCCTCATTCGGGATGGCCCGCCGAGTATCCGGCAGGCGCATTACCACTGTACCCCGGAATCGCGCAGCTGTGTCGGGCGAATTCACCGCACCGGCACGTTTAGGCAGACCGGCAGTGACCAGGGATAGTGACTTGAGGCGCCTTTCGGCGGGCTATTGTGCGGAGCATGTCGACCGTAGAAAACGCCTCGCCCGCCGACGACGGCACGCCCGCCGAAGCCGTGGGCATCGCCGCCCAGGACTGGGCGGCCGCCTCCGCCTCGCCGCAGTACCGGGCCGCCGTCGTGGACCTGCTCGGCGCGCTCGCGTACGGAGAACTCGCGGCTTTCGAGCGCCTCGCGGAGGACGCGAAGCTCGCGCCCACCCTCGACGACAAGGCCGAGCTCGCCGCCATGGCCTCCGCCGAGTTCCACCACTTCGAGCGGCTGCGCGACCGGCTCGCGGCGATCGACGCCGAGCCCACCGCCTCCATGCAGCCCTTCGCCAAGGGCGTGGACGACTTCCACCGCCAGACCGCTCCGTCGGACTGGCTGGAGGGCCTGGTCAAGGCCTATGTCGGCGACTCGATCGCCAGCGACTTCTACCGCGAGGTCGCCAGCCACTTGGACACCGACACCCGGGCCCTCGTCCTCGGTGTGCTCGACGACACCGGTCACGGCAACTTCGCCGTCGAGAAGGTGCGCGCCGCCATCGAGGCGGACCCGCGCTGCGGCGGCCGCCTCGCGCTGTGGGCCCGCCGGCTGATGGGCGAGGCCCTCTCGCAGGCCCAGCGCGTGGTCGCCGAGCGCGACGCGCTCTCCACCATGCTGGTCGGCGGAGTCGACGGGATGGCCGCCGGCTTCGACCTCGCGGCCGTCGGCGAGATGTTCACCCGGATCACCAAGGCGCACACCAAGCGGATGGCGGCCCTCGGCCTCGCCGCGTAGCACCCGGCACACGTACGTCGGCCCCGGTACGGAACCATCCGTACCGGGGCCGACGTGCGTCAGGAATCAGGGATCAGGGATCAGCCCCGTGTCGGGACCGAAAACGGAGTCCTGTGCGAGGGCCTGCGGGGCCCGGAGGCCGGCCGGAGCAGCAGGGACAGCACCACCGCCGACACCAGGACGGCCCCGACGAAGGTCGCGGTCAGGGTGTTGTGCCCCGGGCCGAGCGCGAAGTGCGTCAGATAGGCCCCGAACAGCGCCCCGAGCACCCCGCTGACCAGCACCACTCTCAGGGCGGGCAGCCTGCGGGCGAGCACTCGCGCGGCTGTCGCGGACAGGGCGAGGCCCAGCAGGGCAGAGCCGAGCACTTCCATCAGCACCATGAAGTCCCTCCCACACATCAGGGCAAACGCCTTCACTGCGGTCCTACCCGAAGCGGAAGACACGGAAACGGCCCGGTGGAATCAACCACCAGGCCGTTTCAGACAGTTCTCGGCACGTCAGGTGCCACCGCGTCAGAGCGCTCCGAAGCCGACCTTGCGCGCGCTCGGCTCGCCCAGGTCGACGTACGACAGGCGGTCGGACGGCACCAGAACCTTGCGGCCCTTGGTGTCGGTGAGGCTGAGCAGCGGCGCCGTGCCGGACAGCGCGGCGGCGACGATGGTCTCCAGCTCCTCGGCGCTCAGGTCGCTCTCCAGCACGATCTCCCGGGGTGCGTGCTGCACGCCGATCTTGACCTCCACGGCTTTGTCCCTCCGACGATCCGGTTCGCGCGATCAGCCGCGCCGTACGCGGTCCACATTAGCCCGGAGAGGGGACGCGGACCGCGCACAGCGGACACGCTCGCAGCGAACAGCGGAGAACGGACACCGCCCGCGGCCGTCCGGCGGCTCAGGCCTCGGTGCCCTGCTCGCTGCCGTGCAGCGGGAAGCCCGCGATACCGCGCCAGGCGAGCGAGGTCAGCAGGCCCACCGCCGTGTCCCGGGCGACCGGGCTCTCGCTGGACAGCCAGTAGCGGGCCACCACCTGCGAGACCCCGCCCAGACCCACGGCCAGCAGCATCGACTCGTCCTTGGACAGGCCGGTGTCCTCGGCGATGACGTCGGAGATGGCCTCCGCGCACTGGAGCGAGACCCGGTCGACGCGCTCGCGCACGGCCGGCTCGTTCGTCAGGTCGGACTCGAAGACCAGCCGGAAGGCGCCGCCCTCGTCCTCCACGTACGCGAAATAGGCGTCCATGGTCGCCGCCACGCGCAGCTTGTTGTCGGTCGTCGACGCGAGCGCCGTGCGCACGGCGAGCAGCAGGGCCTCGCAGTGCTGATCCAGCAGCGCCAGGTAGAGGTCGAGCTTGCCGGGGAAGTGCTGGTACAGCACCGGCTTGCTCACGCCGGCCCGTTCCGCGATGTCGTCCATGGCCGCGGCGTGGTAACCCTGCGCGACGAAGACCTCCTGGGCCGCGCCCAGCAGCTGGTTGCGCCGGGCTCGGCGCGGCAGTCGCGTGCCCCGCGGACGCGCTGCCTCGGTCTGCTCGATGGCTGTCACGCCGCCTCCCACTTTCTCTAAGAACACAGTGCGCTCTGCGCCGCGCCGCCATCGTACTTTTCGGTAACCGAATCTGGTGGGTTCAAGCCGAGTTTTCTCGCGGTACGGACCGGTCGGACGTGCTGGTCAGCGGTAGTCGTCCTCGTCCAGGGGCACCACCCTGGCCTGCTCCACGGCGTCCCCGTCGTTGGCCTCGCCGCGATCCACACCGGTGACCTTGTCGTCCTCCTCCGAAGGCTCCACCTCGGTCAGCTGCTCCGCCAGGTCCGCCTCGGGCGCCTCAGGGTCGATGACTTCCGGAATCGCCTCGCGGAAGGTGTCCGGCTCCGCAGGGTCGACAGTCATGCCGCTCCCCTCGCTTCCTTGTTCTCACTACGAGCCTAGGAGGCTTGCGGATACCCCGCTATACGGATCGCCATGCCTCTGTGACCGCGAACACAAGGATCCCGGCGTGATCGTCTCGTAACATTGCCGCATGTCTTCGACCGAGCTGCCGGGTGTACGGTCCACCGCCGAGCCGTCCGCCCTGGCGGGAGCGGTCCGGGTGGCCGATGGAGAGCAGCTGCGCACCGTCGCGCTGCCCGGGCTGGAACTGGCCGTCCGGGTGCGCCCGCCCGTCCGTACGGACCTGCCGCCCGCCCTGTTCGTCCACGGACTCGGCGGTTCCTCGCAGAACTGGTCGGAGCTCATGGAACGGCTGGCGGGCACCGTCGACGGCGAGGCCCTCGACCTGCCCGGCTTCGGCTGGTCCCCGCCGCCCGCCGACCGGGACTACTCCGTCACCGCCTTCGCCCGCGTGGTCATCCGGCACCTCGACGCCGCCGGACGCGGGCCGGTCCACCTCTTCGGGAACTCCCTCGGCGGCGCCGTTTCCACCCGGGTCGCGGCCGTCCGGCCCGACCTCGTCCGCACGCTCACGCTGGTCTCGCCCGCCCTGCCCGAACTGCGCGTGCAGAAGTCGGCCGTGCCGACCGCGCTGCTCGCCGTACCGGGGATGGCCGCGCTCCTGGGCCGGATCGCGCAGGGCCTGACCGCCGAACAGCGCACCCAAGGGGTGACGGAGCTCTGCTACGGCGACCCCGCGCGGGTGACGCCGGAGGGATTCCGCAACGCGGTCGAGGAGATGGAACGGCGGATGGCCCTGCCGTACTTCTGGGAGTCCCTGACCCGCTCCTCGCGCGGCATCGTCGACGCCTACACCCTCGGCGGACAGCACGGACTGTGGCGGCAGGCGCAGCGGGTACTCGCCCCGGCCCTGCTGGTCTACGGTGGCAGGGACCAGCTGGTCTCGTACCGTATGGCGCACAAGGCGGCCGCTGCCTTCCGGGGCTCGCGGCTGCTGTGCCTGCCCGAGGCCGGGCACGTGGCGATGATGGAGTACCCCGAGGTGGTGGCCGCCGCCTTCCGGGAGCTGCTCCGAGATACCGAAGACGGCAGAGGCTGAGGACCGTGGGACGACATAGTCGCAAGGCCCCCGCGCCTGCCCCGGCGCCCGCACCCGCACCGGCCCCCGCACGTCAGCCGTACGAGCAGCCGCCGGTCTACGAGGAACGCACCCGGGCCTGGCCCGAACCCACCGTCACCCACCAGGGGTACGTGGCCGAGGAGCGGCCCGCTCCGGGCGGCCACCCCCAGCAGTACGAGTCCGGCGGCGCCTGGGGAGCCGGAGCCGACTCCGTGTACGGGGACTGGCGCGGCGTCCCGCGCCCCCGGACCGCGACCGCCCTGCTGGACTCCGACACGCCGGCCTTCGGCACCCCCGCGGTCGGCTTCCCGCAGGTCACCCTGGCTCCGCCGGTCGCCGAGCCCCCCTACGAGCACGCCCTCGACCCCGTCACCTCCACCGGCTCGCACCGCCGGGTGCCCGGGCCGCGCAAGCCGGCCGACGCGCCCGTCGAGCCGGAGCGGCCTGACTCCGGCCGCGGCACGAAGACACGCACCTACACCGGCATGGCCGCCGCGGCCGTCACCACCGTCCTCGCCGTCGTCGTCGCCGTCCAGGTGGTCTCCGACGGCGAGAGAGTCCAGCACGGCACGCTCGCCGCGACCGACGGCGGCCGGGCCGACGAGGCCGCCTCCCGCTCCGACGACCGCCCGACGCCGGACGCGCCCGCGCAGGCACCCGCGCCCGCGCAAGAGCTCACGTACGAGCAGAAGATGGCCCAGCAGCTGCCGATCGACGCGAAGCTCACCGGCTCCGGCGCCTTCGACACGGTGCCCGGCGTGGCCAAGGCCCCCGGCAAGGGCAAACTCGTGCGCTACCGGGTCGACGTGGAGCAGGGCCTGGGGCTGGACCCGCAGCTGTTCGCCGAGGCCGTCCACCGCACCCTCAACGACGACCGCAGCTGGGGCCACGGCGGCACGAAGACCTTCGAGCGGGTGCCGGGCGGCGAGGCCGACTTCGTGATCACCCTCGCGAGCCCCGGGACCACCGGGAAGTGGTGCGCCAAGTCCGGGCTGGACACCACCGTCGACAACGTCTCCTGCGACTCCGCGGCCACCGACCGCGTGATGATCAACGCGTACCGCTGGGCCCAGGGCTCCGCCACCTACGGGCCGGACCAGATGGTTGCCTACCGGCAGATGCTCATCAACCACGAGGTCGGCCACCGGCTCGGGCACGGCCACGTGAGCTGCCGCACGCCGGGCGCGCTCGCCCCGATCATGCAGCAGCAGACCAAGTCGCTCGACATCGACGGGATCCAGTGCAAGCCCAACCCCTGGGTGTTCCCCGGTAGCTGACGGTCAGTCGGCCGTCCGTGTCGACAAACGGTTCGCGTAGCGCGCTCGAACGCGAACCGTACGGGAAAGTTACGACTCTTCACCCCTTCCGGTGGCGCGACGGACAACCGTCCGTCGCGCCTTCGGCACATCCGCTTGAGTTCTTCCGCGGCGGGTCGCCGGACCGACGGCGACCGCCTGAAACGGGAGATCGGGGGTGCCACTCGTGCGGGTCGGACTGCTCACGGAAGGTGGTTATCCGTATGCCACGGGAGAGGCGAGGCTGTGGTGCGACCGGCTCGTGCGCGGGCTCCCGCAGCACGAGTTCGAGCTCTACGCACTGAGCCGCAGCGCCGAGCAGGAACGCGCGAGGGTCCAGCTGCCCGAGCACGTCACCCGGGTCCGCACCGCCCCCCTCTGGGCCCCGGCCGACGACGGGCGGACGTACTCCCGGCGCGAGCGCCGGCGGTTCGCCGACTGCTTCCGGGAACTGGTCCACGGGATCTGCGCGGGCGAGGCCCCCGCCTTCGAGGCCGGGCTCTACGGGCTCGCCGCACTCGCCCGCGAACAGGGCGGCCTGTACGCGGCGCTGCGCTCCGAGTCCGCCGTACGGGCCGTGGAGTCCGCCTGCCGGGCGCCGGGCGCCGGGCGCGCCGTACAGACGGCGCAGGTGCCGGACCTGCTGGAGTTCGTGGACGAACTGGAGCGGATGCTGCGGCCGTTGTCCCTCGACTGGTACGAGGAGCCCGGCAGCCTCGGCGCGGTCGACGTCTGCCACGCGGCGGCGGGCGGGGTCGCGGCGCTCCCCGGGCTGCTGGCCAAACGCTTCTTCGGAGTCCCGCTGCTGGTCACCGAGTACGGGGTCCAGCTGCGGGCCCACTACCTCGAGCAGAGCCGGGAGGGCCGCCCCGCGCTGCGGGCCCTGCTCGCGGCCTTCCACATCCGGCTGGCCGGCGAGATCTACGCCCGGGCCGACCTCCTGACCCCCGGGAACGCGCACGCCCGGCGCTGGCAGGAGCGGTGCGGAGCCCCCCGGGACAAGCTGCGGACGGTCTACCCGGGGATGGAGGCGGACCGATTCGCCACCGTCGGGGAGTCCGTGGACGGCGGGGACCCCGACACCCTCGTGTGGGTCGGCCGGATAGAGCCCGCCAAGGACCTCATCGCCCTGCTGCACGCCTTCGCGGAGGTCCGCAAGGCCGCCCCGCAGACCCGCCTGCGCATCTTCGCCACGGCCGCGGCACCCGGCTACCTCGCCGACTGCCGGTCCCTGGCCGCCCAGCTCTTCCCCGACGAGGCCGCCGACGCCGTCACCGTCGGGGAGAACCCGGTCACCTTCGAGGAGATCGGCGGACCCGAGGCGCCCACCCCGGCCGAGGCCTACGGCTCCGGGCGCGTCGTCGTCCTGTCCTCCGTGATCGAGGGCTTCCCGGTCACCCTGGCCGAGGCGATGCTCTGCGGCCGGGCCACCGTCTCCACCGACGTCGGAGCGGTCCGCGAGGTCATCGGCGGCACCGGGCTCGTCGTCCCGCCGCGCAACCCCCGGGCGCTGGCCGACGCCTGCCTGTCGCTGCTGCGCGACCCGGAACGGGCGCACCGGCTCGGTGCGGCCGCCCGGGCCCGGGCCCTGGAGCTGTTCACCGTCGAGCAGAACGTGGCCGCCTTCCAGGAGATCTACCTGCGGCTGCTCGCCGCCGGATCCGCCCGGCCGGACGGGGAGGTCCCCTTCGCCACGCCCCCGGAAGCCCGCGTGCCGGGGCACTGGACCAGCCCGACGTGGGCCGCCGCCCCCACCCCCACCTCGGAGGCAGCCGTATGACCGTCGACGAAGCCGCCCCCGCGACTCCCCGCCGGCGACCCGGCGGGGACCCCGTCAAGGCACTGCTGCACCGCCACCGCGAGCTCTGCGAACGGGCCGTGGACCCACTGGAGATCGCCGCCGGTCTGGAGGCCCACGGGATCACCGACCGTACGGCCACGCGCTTTCGGCACCGGGACGTCTTCTCGCTCGCCGAGGAGCTGTACGCCCGCACCCCGCACGGGGAGGTGCCCGCCGCCGCGCTCACCCGCGGGCCGGCCGGGCCGTCGGCGCTCCGGGGCTTCGGCTGCGCGCTGCTGCCCGGGGCCCTCGCCTTCGGGGTGGCCGCCGCCGCGCCGGCCTGGGCCGGGCCCGCCGCCGCGGCCGCTGCCGTCGCCGCGCTGGTGTGGCCTGGCGGGCCGCCGGCGGGCGGTTCCCCTTCGCCGTGCACCTGCTCGCCGCGGCCGTCGCCGGCTGGGCCGCGCACCGGCACGGCACCGCCCTCGCCCTCGGCCTCGCCCTGGCCGTCGCCCCCGGGCACCTGGTCGCCGCCGCCTTCGCCGCCCGGGCCCGGGCCCGGCTCGCCGGGAGCCGCGCCCTGGAGGAGTTCGCGGACCGGGTCCGGCCGCTGCTCCTCGCCGCCGTCGCGGTGTTCGCGGCGGCCGCCGCCGGGGCGGCCGCGCTCGCCGGAGCCCCGCTCACCGCGGCGGTACCGCTCGCCCTCCTGCTGTTCCTGACGAGGCTGCTGCTCCGGCACGGGGCCCACCGCGGCCCCGTCGCGGCGGCCCTGGCGCTCGCCCTCGTCCCCGTCCCGGCGGCGGCCTCCGCCGCCGCGGCGGGACTCCTCGTACACGCGGTCCTCGCCCTGTCCCGCGCATCCGCCCATGCGCGGCCCCATCCACCCACCCGCAAGGAGAAACAGAAGATGACCGGCCAGCCAACCAACCAAGGGGCCACGCGATGAGGGTGCTGCTGATCGGAGCCAACGGATACCTCGGCCGCTACGTCGCCGACCGGCTGCTCGCCGACCCGGCCGTCCAGCTCACCGCGCTCGGCCGCGGCGACGACGCCGACGTCCGGTTCGACCTCGCCACCGGCAGCCCCGGCGCGCTGACCCGCTTCCTCGACGCCGTCCACCCGGGCGTCGTGGTCAACTGCGCCGGCGCCACCCGCGGCGGAGCCCGCGAGCTCACCCGGCACAACACCGTCGCCGTCGCCACCATCTGCGAATCGCTGCGCCGCAGCGGCTGCGGGGCCCGCCTCGTCCAGCTCGGCTGCGCCGCCGAGTACGGGCCCAGCCAGCCCGGATCGTCCACGGCCGAGGACGCCGTGCCGAGACCCGGCGGGCCGTACGGCGTCAGCAAACTGGCCGCCACCGAGCTGGTGCTGGGCTCCGGGCTGGACGCCGTCGTGCTCCGGGTCTTCTCGCCCGTCGGCCCCGGCACCCCCGCCGGATCCCCGCTCGGCCGCCTCGCCGAGGCCATGCGGCGCGCGATGCAGTCCGGGGACGGGGAGCTCAAGCTCAGCGGGCTCGGCGTGCAGCGCGACTTCGTGGACGTTCGGGACGTGGCGCGGGCCGTGCACGCCGCCTCCCTCTCGGCCGCCCAGGGTGTGGTCAACATCGGCACCGGCCGTGCGGTCAGGCTCCGTGACGCGGCCGCCGTCCTGGCCCGGGTCGCCGGGTACGGGGGCGCCCTGCACGAGCTGGACGTCCCGCACGGCGGGCCGCAGCAGCACGGGCACCCCGGCCGGCCGGCCGGTCTCGCCGCCATCGGGTCCCCCCGCTCCGAGGCGACCGCCGAGCAGCTCGCCGCCGCGGCCCCGCAGCCGTACCCGTACCCCGACGGGTGCGGGGCCTGGCAGCAGGCGGATGTCCGCACCGCCCGCGACCGGCTCGGCTGGCGGCCCCGGATCAACCTGGAGGAGTCCCTGGCGGACATCTGGATGGAGGCGGCGTGCCGCATCTGACCACCCCGCCAGGGGCCACGACGGCCGCCCCGACCGAGGCCGGGCGCCTCGGCCTCGGCGTCCCCGGTTACGCGCACCCGCTGCTCGCCCCCGTCGAGTGGGCGGAGCTGACCCGCCCCGGCACCCCGCTGCACTGGGCCGTGCTCAACGTCACCGACGGACCGGGCGGGCGGCCCGACCCGCACTGCACGGAGGCGGCCGCGAAGCTCCGCGGCGCGGGCGGTACCGGCCCCCGGCTCCTGGGCCATCTCGCCATGCGTGACGGCCGGCGGTCCTTCGGGGAGCTGATCTCCGACGCCCACCGCTTCCGCGACTGGTACGGGGTGGGCGGCTTCTACCTCGCCGGCGCCCCGTCGGACAAGGCCGAACTCGCCTCCGTGCGCCGGGTCGCGGACACCCTGCGCGGCCTCGGCGAGGACGTGCGGATCGTGCTCGGGCACGGCACCCACCCGTACGAGGGCTACGTGGAGGCCGCCGACCAGCTGGTGACCTTCTCCGGGGCCTGGGCCGACTACCGCTGGTCGCAGGTCGCGGAGTGGACCGCCGACCATGCGGCGGAGCGGTTCTGCCACCTCGTCCACGGGGTGCCGCGCACGCACCTGGAGGAGGCCGTGCGGATCGCCCGCTGGCAGGGAGCGGGCACCATCTGGTTCACCGACCGGCGCGGGGCGGGCGACCGCGACCCGTGGGCCTCGATGCCCGCGTACTGGGACGAAATCGTCTCGCGGATCGGGACGGGTGTCTTGGAATGAAGACGGGCGTGGCAGTGTTACGGGGAGAACCACCGCTAAGACGTCACCATCTACGGAGTCCCCGTGTCGCTGCCACCCCTGGTCGAGCCAGCTGCTGAGCTCACCGTTGACGAGGTTCGTCGGTACTCCCGCCACCTGATCATCCCGGATGTGGGGATGGACGGCCAGAAGCGCCTGAAGAACGCCAAGGTGCTGGCCGTGGGCGCGGGCGGTCTCGGTTCGCCTGCCCTCATGTACCTGGCCGCGGCCGGCGTCGGCACGCTGGGCATCGTGGAGTTCGACGAGGTCGACGAGTCGAACCTGCAGCGCCAGATCATCCACAGCCAGGCGGACATCGGCCGTTCCAAGGCGGCGTCGGCCCGCGACAGCGTGCTGGGCATCAACCCGTACGTGAACGTGGTCCTGCACGAAGAGCGGCTCGAAGCCGAGAACGTGATGGAGATCTTCAGCCAGTACGACCTCATCGTCGACGGCACGGACAACTTCGCCACGCGCTACCTGGTCAACGACGCCTGCGTGCTGCTGAACAAGCCGTACGTGTGGGGCTCGATCTACCGCTTCGACGGCCAGGCCTCGGTCTTCTGGTCCGAGCACGGCCCGTGCTACCGCTGCCTCTACCCGGAGCCCCCGCCGCCGGGCATGGTCCCGAGCTGCGCCGAGGGCGGCGTGCTGGGCGTGCTCTGCGCGTCCATCGGGTCCATCCAGGTCAACGAGGCGATCAAGCTCCTCGCGGGCATCGGCGAGCCGCTGGTCGGCCGCCTGATGATCTACGACGCCCTGGAGATGCAGTACCGCCAGGTCAAGGTCCGCAAGGACCCCGACTGCGCGGTCTGCGGTCCGAACCCGACCGTCACCGAGCTCATCGACTACGAGGCCTTCTGCGGCGTCGTGTCGGAGGAGGCCCAGGAGGCGGCCGCCGGCTCGACGATCACTCCCAAGCAGCTCAAGGAGTGGATCGACGACGGCGAGAACATCGAGATCATCGACGTCCGCGAGATCAACGAGTACGAGATCGTCTCGATCCCCGGCGCGAAGCTGATCCCCAAGGGCGAGTTCCTGATGGGCACGGCCCTCCAGGACCTGCCGCAGGACAAGCGCATCGTCTTGCACTGCAAGACGGGTGTCCGCAGTGCGGAAGTCCTCGCGGTCCTGAAGTCCGCGGGCTTCTCGGACGCGGTCCACGTCGGCGGCGGCGTGATCGGCTGGGTCCACCAGATCGAGCCGGACAAGCCGATCTACTAGCAGTCACCCCGGAGGGGCCGTACCGCCTGCGCGCGGTGCGGCCCCTCCGGCGTTCAGGCGCCCTGGGGCGGCTCCGGCCCGACGGGCGTCCCTGTGGGGTCCGCGGTCGCGGTGCAGACGGTGCCCGCCTTCGGCGCCTTCCCGTCCAGGAGGTACGTGTTGACGGCCTGCTGCACGCACGGGTCGCCGCTGTTGTACGCGCCGTGCCCCTCGCCCTTGTAGGTGAGCTCCACGCCGACGCCGGGCCCGAGCTGCTCCACCATGTGGCGGGCGCCCTCGTACGGGGTGGCCGGGTCGCCGGTGTTGCCGATCACCAGGATCGGGGCGGCTCCCGGGGCGGACACGTCCGGGGTCTCCCAGGCGCCCGCGACCGGCCAGTCGGTGCAGCTCATCATCGCCCAGCCGAGGAAGTCGCCGAAGACGGGCGAGGCCGAACGGAACGTCGCCAGCTTGGCCTTGGTCTCCGCCAAGGTGTAACGGTCCTTCGAGTCGACACAGTTGATGGCGGTGTTCGCCGCGCCGATGTTGCTGTAATGCCCCTGCTGGTCGCGGCCGTTGAGGGCGTCGGAGAGGGCGAGCAGCAGCTGGCCCTGCCCGCCTTCCGCCTCGTCGAGGCCCTGCTCCAGCAGCGGCCACAGCTCCTTGGAGTACAGGGCCTGCGCGATGCCGTTGGTCGCCTGGCTCTCGGTGAGCGGCCGGTCGCCGATGCCCGCGATGGGCTTGGCGGACAGGTCCTTCTGGAGCTTGATGATGTTGGCTTCGATCTCCTTGGCGGTGCTGCCCTGGAGCCGGCACTCGTCCCCGCGGTCCACGCAGTCCTGCGCGAAGTTGCCGAGGGCGAGCTGGAAGCCCTTCGCCTGGCCGAGCGCGCCCTCTTCGGAGGTCTTGGTCGGGTCCACGACGGCGTCGAAGACGGCCCGCCCGACGCTCTTCGGGAAGAGGTGGGCGTAGACCCCGCCGAGCTCGGTCCCGTAGGAGATGCCGAAGTAGTTCAGCTTCTCGTCGCCGAGGGCCTGGCGGATGCGGTCCAGGTCGCGGGCGGCGTTCGAGGTGCCGACGTGGGGCAGGAGCGCGGCGGACTTCTGCCGGCAGGCCTGCTGGTAGTCCCGGATGTTCCGGACGAAGGCCTGCTCCTCCTGCGGGGTGTCGGGGCTGGAGTCCTCGGCGTAGTACGCGTCCAGCTGCTTGTCGCCCTCGCAGCGGACGGGGACGCTGCGACCCACCCCGCGGGGGTCGAAGCTGACCAGGTCGTACCGGGCGCGCAGGGCCTCGTACTCCTTGGCGGCGCCGGGCAGGGTGGTGATGCCGGAGCCGCCGGGGCCGCCGAAGTTGAAGACGAGGGAGCCGATGCGGTTCTTCTGGTCGCGGGCCTTGGCGCGGATCAGGGCGAGCGGGATGGTCTCGCCCTCGGGCTTCGCGTAGTCGAGGGGGACGTCGAGGGTGGCGCACTGCCAGTCCTTGGGCGGGGCCTGTCCGCCGCCCTCCAGGGGGGTGGGGGCCGGGCACTCGCCCCACTTGAGGGGCTTGGCCTCCTTGGTGCCGTCGGCCTTCGTCTTCTTCCCGTCGCCGTCGTCGGAGCAGCCGCCGGTGGCGAACAGTGCGGCGGCCAGTGCGGCGGCGGATGTGACCCGCCAGGCGTTTCTCGGCATGCCCCCATCCTCTGCGGCCTCGGCCACCCCCGCCCCCGCGCTGACCCGAACGGGTCCCTCCCCGGCCCCCTGCACCGAGCCGGAGGCTAGATGGATTCCTTGCGGGTCAGGAAGTTGAACGAGATCCACCCCGGCAGCACCGGCAGCCAGAACGTCATCAGCCGGAACAACAGCACCGCCGAGATCGCGACTTCCTTCTCCAGGCCGGCCGCGATCAGACCCAGGGTCAGCGTGGTCTCCACCGCGCCCATACCGCCCGGCGTCGGCGCCGCCGACCCCAGCGCGTTGCCCGCGAGGAACACCACCGCGATGCTCGCGTAGCTGATGGCCTGGCCGCCCCCGAACGCCCGGATCGACGCGTCCAGGCACATCACGAAGCAGCCCGTCAGCAGCAGCATCCCGCCGATGCCGGTCACCAGCTTCTGCGGCCGCTGGAGCACGTCCAGCATGCGCGGCACGACCCCGGCGAACAGCGCCCGTACCCGCGTCGCGACGAACTTCCGCATGAACGGGACCGCCGTCACCACCAGCACCAGCACCGCCACCGTCAGCAGACCCGCGATGACCGTCCGGGACGGGGTCATCTCCGGGGTCTTCTCCGTCCCCGTCAGATAGCCGAAGGACAGCAGCAGCAGGATGTGGCTGGCCAGTCCGAACAGCTGCGAGGCGCCCACGCTCGCGACCGCGAGCCCCGGCCGGACCCCCGCCCGCTGGAGGAACCGCGTGTTCAGCGCGACGCCGCCCACCGCCGCCGGAGCCACCAGCTTCACGAAGGACCCGGCCACCTGCGCGACCACCGTCCGCAGGAAAGGCACCCGCTCGGGCACGAAGCCCAGCAGGCTCATGGCCGCCGCGAAGTAGCTCAGCGCGGAGAAGGCCAGCGCCGCCCCGACCCAGCCCCACTGCGCCTGGCCGACGATGGTCGCGAAGTCCACGTGGGCGAGCTGCGTCAGCAGGAAGTACGCGCCGAAGGCGCCCGCGATGAACGACACCAGGGTGCGCGGCCGGATCCGCTCCAGCCGGGCCGGCTCCACCGGGGCCTGCGGGCGGATCAGCAGTACCTGCTGGCGGATCTGGCTCAGCAGGTCCTCCTCCCGCGCCCCGTCCAGCGCGTTGTCCAGCGCCTTCTTCTCCGCCTTGCGGTCCGCGGCGGGGCTGGTGGCCGCGGCGTCCGCCTCGCGCGCCGCCTTCGCCGCCCGCGAGGATTCCAGTACGGCCTCCCGCTGCCGCTCCGCCCGCTCCCGGGCCAGCTTGCGCAGCGTGGCCCGCGTGGAGCGGCTCAGCGCGATCGGCTGGAGCAGCGGCAGGCAGTCCGCCACCGCGTCCGGGCCGAGCACCGACACCGCCGAGGCCACCGCCCGCTCCGCGCCGACCCGCAGGCCGAGCGTGGTCAGCAGCTGGGCGATGTCCATCCGGAGCACCAGGTCGCCCGCCGCGATCTCACCGCCGCGCAGGTCGGTGAGGATGACGTTGCCGGAACGATCCACCACGAGGGCGTCCCCGGTCAGCCGCCGGTGCGCGATCCGCCTCGACTGCAGGGCCCGTACCTGCTCCCAGGCGTTGAGGCTCAGCTCGTCGGTGATCTCCTCGTCGGGCAGCGAGTCCAGGGTCCGGCCGCCCAGGTGCTCGTACACGAGCATCACGGCGTCCGGGCCGAGCTCGGAGGTGGCGATCAGCCTCGGCGCGTTCGCCCCGGCCGCGATGGCGGCGTACGCGAGCAGCGCCTCCTGCTCCAGCGCCTGGCGCAGCGACTGCAGGCTGCGCCCGGTGGTGATGCCGCGCAGGGTGAGCCGGCGCCAGACCCGGTAGAAGAAGCCCTGGGCCTGCTGCTCCCGGTCCACGACCGTGACGTCGAGCGGCGGGCCGTCCTCCAGGGTCACGTGGTAGCGGCGGCCCCGGTCGCTCACCTCGGAGGCCTCGGGGCCTTCGGGGACCTCGGCGCGCATCGCACTGACCGGCCGGAAGCCGACCCGGCGCAGTCCCGCGAGGAGGGTCTGCCCGGTGGGGCGCACATTCGGCGAGCCGACGGCGTACAGCGTCCCGTAGGCGACGCACCAGCCGATCAGCACGGTGAGGATGATCGAGAAGGGCGTGGTGTAGCCGCTGACCAGCATCGTGAACGCGTCCATGAGCAGGACCACCCACAGCGCCACGCGCCAGCGCGGCCGGCGGGTCATCCCCACGGCCGTCATGTACGCGATCACGGGCGCGAGGTAGCCGTGCACCGGATCGGTGAGGGCGCCGCCGGCCCCGGCGGAACGGGTCAGGGCGTCCTGGATGGTGTCCGGGGCGGCCTGCGAGACCCACAGGTCGGTGGCGAGGGTGACCCCGTGCGCGAGGACGGCCGCGAGCACGCCGTCGGCGATGCGCAGGCCGTCGCGTTTGATCAGCCGCTCGATGGCGAAGGCGACGGGGAGCAGCAGCACCGCGATGCTCGACACCAGCGCGGCGACCTTGATCAACAGGTCGGGCGCCTGGCCGGTGCCCTTGTTGATGTCCTCCTCCAGGCCGACGGTGGTGCCGTGGGCGAAGGCGGCGATGGCGAGGACGACGGCGATGCCGAGGACGCCGACGAGCAGGCGTACGAGGTCGGACGGGCGGTGCACGCGGGCGGCGAGCAGCGGTTCGTCGACCTCGACCCGGTCGGCGGCGGTGGGGGCGTGCCCGTGCGGGCCCGCCGGCTCGTCGTCGCCGTCGGGCCGGGGTCTGGGCCGGGGGGTGGTGCCGTCGTCTGGGCGCGCGTCGTCGTCAGCCGACGCGCCGTCCGGAGGGCTCACACCCTGCTCCTTAGTCGTCACTTCCGTCTCTTCTTGATCACGTATCACCAGTCACCGCCCGCAAGATGGTGGCACGGACCGACCTTCGAGCGGGGCATCAGGGTGCGCGCCGGTACGGAACCTTGTCTTCCGGCGCCGGCCCGCCATCGTGCTGCACCATGGGCCGGATGAGCGAGGAGCTGCCCGCGTACGCGGAGCACGTGCTGGAGCTGGTCGAGCGTATTCCGCCCGGCCGGGTGATGACGTACGGAGACGTCGCCGAGTGGCTCGGCGACGGTGGACCGCGCCAAGTCGGGCGCGTCATGGCCCTGTACGGGGGAGCGGTGCCCTGGTGGCGCGTGGTGCGGGCGGACGGCGTACCACTGCCCGGCAGCGAGCGCCGAGCCCTGGAGCACTACCGCGCCGAGGCCACCCCGCTGCGCCTGACGGCGGGCGGCGAGCAGCGGCTCGACATGCGCCGGGCACGCTGGGACGGCGACGGGGACCGCGACGAGGCTCACACCTGACAGCTTCGGCCATGCGCGGCCCGCGCGGGCGGTCGGGCGTCCGTGCGAAGGCCCGTCCGGGGGACGGAGAGGAACTGCGCGGGGCAGGCCGGTTGCCGTAGCGTTGCCTCTTCCGCTCCGGCCGCCGCCGTCGCGGCGGCACCCGAAGACCCACCAGGACCGGCAGCTCACGTGATCACCTCTCCTTCCGACCGCACCGAACGGCGGCGTACGCGGACTCCTGACGCGTACCGCCTCGTGCGCACCGGGCCGGAACGGGTGGACCCCCCTGTCCTGGACGCAGCGCAGCGCGCGGTGGTTGACCACACCCGCGGACCACTGCTGGTCCTGGCCGGACCGGGCACCGGGAAGACGACCACGCTGGTCGAGGCCGTCACCGCCCGAGTGGAAGCGGGCACGGACCCCGCCCGGATCCTCATCCTCACCTTCAGCCGCAAGGCGGCCGTGGAACTGCGCGACCGGGCCGCCCTGCGCCTCGGCGGCGCGCGGGCTCCGCAGGCGACCACCTTCCACTCCTTCTGCTACGGGCTCGTCCGCGCCCACCAGGACACCGACCTCTTCGCCGATCCGCTGCGGCTGCTGTCCGGCCCGGAGCAGGACGTGATGGTCCGCACCCTCCTGGAGGGCCAGCGCCGGATCCGCTCCATCCGCTGGCCGGACGACCTGCGGGCCGCGCTGACCACGCGCGGGTTCGCGGACGAGGTCCGCGCCGTGCTCGCCCGCGCGCGCGAGCTGGGGCTGGGCCCGTCCGCGCTCGACTCCTTCGCGACCCGCATCGGCCGCCCTGACTGGAAGGCGGCCGCGGCCTTCCTCTCCGAGTACCTGGACGTCCTGGACCTGCAGGGCACGCTGGACTACGCGGAA
The DNA here is from genome assembly GCF_045208355.1 of Streptomyces sp. NBC_01546. Classification (NCBI taxonomy): domain Bacteria; kingdom Bacillati; phylum Actinomycetota; class Actinomycetes; order Kitasatosporales; family Streptomycetaceae; genus Streptomyces; species Streptomyces sp. NBC_01546. The sequence goes on along the minus strand of NZ_CP109379.1, from coordinate 3,112,428 downwards.
CTCCTGCACCGTGCGGTCCTCCTGGCGGAAGGCACCCCCGCCCTGTCCTCCTCCTACGACGCGATCTTCGTGGACGAGTACCAGGACACGGACGCCTCCCAGCTGCGGCTGCTGCGGGCGCTGAGCGGCCCCGGCGGCACGCTGGTGGCCTTCGGCGACCCCGACCAGTCGATCTACGCCTTCCGCGGCGCCGACATCAACAACGTCCTGGACTTCGAGTCGGCCTTCCCGGGCGCGGCGGTCAAGGCGCTGACGGTGGGCCGCCGCTCGGGCGCGGCCATCCTCGCGGCGACCCGCCTCCTCACGACCCGCATGCCGCTGCCCCGGCTTCCCGCGGCCGCGGTACGGGCGCACCGAGCCCTCCACGCCACCAGGGAGGGCGGCCGGGTGGAGGTGTACACCTACCCCACGGCCGGTGCGGAGCTGGACAACATCGCCGACATCCTGCGCAGGGCCCACCTGGAGGACGGCGTGCCCTGGCAGGACATGGCCGTACTGGTCCGCGCGGGCGGCCGCACCCTCCCGGCGATGCGGCGCGCCCTGATCACGGCGGGCGTCCCCGTCGAAACGGACGGCGCGGACACCCCCCTCCGCCACGAACCGGCCGTAGCCCCCCTCCTGACAGCCCTCCGCGCCACAGCCACGGCCGCCGCCGCCCTCCCCCCGTCCACCCCGGACACACCACCCGCACCCGGCTCCACCGACGTGCGCGAGCCTGCTCGCGACTCCGGGGCGGGTGGGCTGGGATCATCCCCCGGTCCGCAGGACCAGCCCGCCGCAGGCGAGCCGGACCCGGGGCACGGCCCCGAGAACCCCGCCGACCCCGCCGGAGGTATCGGCGTCGAGGCCGCCCTCGCCCTGCTCACCTCCCCGCTCGGCGGAATGGACGCCGCCGACCTGCGCCGCCTCGGCCGCGCCCTCCGCGACGAGGAGCGCACCGCAGGCGTCAAGGTGCCCGCACCCTCCGACGTCCTGCTCGCCCGCGCCCTCGCCGAGCCGGAACGGCTCACCGCGCACGACCCCGCCTACGCCCGCGGAGCGCAGCGCCTCGGCCTGCTCCTGCGCAAGGCCCGCGAGCTCCTCCAGGGCGGCGGCACCGCCGAAGAGGCCCTGTGGACCCTCTGGGACGGCACCCCCTGGCCCCAGCGGCTGGAGCGCAGCGCCCGCCGCGGCGGCGCGGCCGGCCGCAACGCCGACCGCGACCTCGACGCCGTCTGCGCCCTCTTCGACACCGCGGCCCGCGCCGAGGAACGCACCGGCGGCCGCGGCGCCCTCAACTTCCTCGAACAACTGGAGGCGGAGGACATCGCCGCCGACACGTTGACGACCCGCGCCACCCGCCCCGACGCGGTCCGGCTGATGACCGCCCACCGCTCCAAGGGCCTGGAGTGGTCCCTGGTCGTCGTCGCCGGCGTACAGGAGGGCCTCTGGCCCGACCTCCGCCGCCGCGGCTCCCTCCTCGAGGCCGACCGCATCGGCCGCGACGGCCTCGCCGAGCCCCTCACCCCCGGCGCGCTCCTCGCGGAGGAGCGCCGCCTCTTCTACGTGGCCGCCACCCGCGCCCGTGACCGCCTCGTCGTCACCGCCGTCAAGGCCCCGGCCGAGGACGGCGACCAGCCCTCCCGCTTCCTGACCGAGCTCGGCGTCACCCCGAAGGACGTCACCGGCCGCCCCCGCCGCCCGCTCGCCGTCCCGGCCCTCGTCGCCGAGCTGCGCGCCACCACCGTCGACCCCGACGCCTCGCCCGCCCTGCGCGACGCGGCCGCCCGACGCCTCGCCCGCCTCGCCGCGCTCACCGACGACGAGGACCGCCCGCTGGTCCCCGCCGCCCACCCGCAGCGCTGGTGGGGGCTGTACGAGCCCACCCGCAGCAGCGTCCCGCTGCGCGACCGGGACCGGCCCGTCGCCCTCTCCGGCAGCGCCCTGGACCAGCTCGCCAACAGCTGCTCGCTCCAGTGGTTCCTCGGCCGCGAGGTGAAGGCCGACGCCCCCTCCACCGCCGCCCAGGGGTTCGGCAACGTCGTCCACGTCCTCGCCGACGAGGTCGCCTCCGGCCGCACCCCCGCCGACCTGGCCGTCCTCATGGAACGCCTCGACTCCGTCTGGGACGGCCTCGCCTTCGACGCGCCCTGGAAATCGGCCCAGGAGAAGGAGAACGCCCGCGCCGCCCTCGAGCGCTTCCTGCGCTGGCACGCCACCGACCGCGGGGGCCGGGCGGCCGTGGCCACGGAGCACGAGTTCGACGTCACACTCGAAGCGGGCGACCACACCGTCCGGATCCGCGGCTCCATGGACCGCGTCGAATCGGACCCGCAGGGGCGCGCGTACGTCGTCGACTTCAAGACCGGCAAGGCCGCGCCCACCAAGGACGAGGTCGCGCGCCACCCCCAGCTCGCCGTCTACCAGCTCGCCGTGCGCGAAGGCGCCGTCGACGAGGTCTTCGACGGCCTGCGCCCCGCATCCGGCGGCGCCGAACTCGTCCAACTGCGCCAGGGCGCGCCCAAGAAGGAGGGCGGTGACGAGGTCCCCAAGGTCCAGGGACAGCAGCCGCTCGACGGCGAGTGGGTCGGCGACCTGCTCGCCACCGCCGCCGGCCGGGTCCTGGACGAGCGCTTCGCACCCGCCGCGGGCAAGCACTGCGACCACTGCTCCTTCCGCAGCTCGTGCAGCGCCCGCCCGGAGGGCCGCCAGACGGTCGAGTAGCGGGGACTGTCCGTGGGGGCGGCTAGCCTCTTAACGTGTCCGCGCGTCCGTCCGTCCTCACCGACCCCGAGCAGCTCAAAGAGCTCCTCGGCATCCCCTTCACGCCCGAACAGCTGGCCTGCGTCACCGCACCGCCCGCCCCCCAGGTGATCGTCGCGGGCGCCGGATCCGGCAAGACCACCGTCATGGCCGCCCGCGTGGTCTGGCTGGTGGGTACCGGCGCGGTCGCCCCCGAGCAGGTCCTCGGCCTGACCTTCACCAACAAGGCCGCCGGGGAGCTGTCCGAGCGCGTACGCACGGCCCTCGCGCGGGCCGGCATCACCGACCCGGACCCTTCGCCCGCCGAGGCCGACGCGGCCGGCGGCGAGCCGCGCATCTCGACGTACCACGCCTTCGCCGGGCAGCTCCTCAAGGACCACGGCCTGCGCATCGGCCTGGAGCCCAGCTCCCGCCTCCTCGCCGACGCGACCCGCTTCCAGCTCGCCGCCAAGGTGCTGCGCGAGGCCCCCGGCCCCTACCCCTCGCTCACCAAGTCCCTGCCCGACCTGGTCAGCGACCTGCTCGCGCTCGACGCGGAGCTCTCCGAGCACCTGGTCGAGCCGGAGCGCCTGCGTACCTACGACACCGGGCTGCTGAGTGAGCTCGCCGACGCCAAGCTCACCAACGAGGACCTCCGCAAGGTCCCCGAGGCCGTGCGCGGCCGCCTCGAGCTCCTGGAGCTCGTCGCCCGCTACCGCGCCGCCAAACGCTCCCGCGACCTCTTCGACTTCAGCGACCAGATAGCCCTCTCCGCGCAGCTCGCCACCACCCGGCCCGAGGTCGGGGCGCTGCTGCGCGAGGAGTTCCGGGTGGTCCTGCTCGACGAGTACCAGGACACCTCCGTCGCGCAGCGGCTGCTGCTGTCCGGGCTGTTCGGTGCAGGCACCGGGCACGCGGTGACCGCCGTCGGCGACCCCTGCCAGGCCATCTACGGCTGGCGCGGCGCCTCCGTGGCCAACCTCGACGACTTCCCCGAGCACTTCCCGCACGCCGACGGCACCCCCGCCACCCGGCTCTCGCTCAGCGAGAACCGGCGCAGCGGCGGCCGCCTGCTCGACCTGGCCAACGGGCTCGCCGAACCGCTGCGCGCCATGCACGAGGGGGTGGAGGCGCTGCGCCCGGCGCCCGGCGCCGAGCGCGCGGGCTTCGTACGGTGCGCGCTGCTGGAGACCCACGCCGAGGAGCTGGAGTGGCTCGGGGACTCCGTCGCGCACCTGGTCCGCACCGGGACGGAGCCGGGCGAGATCGCCGTCCTGTGCCGGTCCGCCGCGGACTTCGCGCGGATCCAGGCCGTCCTGGTGGCCCGGGACGTGCCGGTGGAGGTCGTCGGACTCTCCGGGCTCCTGCACCTGCCGGAGGTCGCGGACCTCGTCGCCGTCTGCGAGGTCCTCCAGGACCCGGGCGCCAACGCCTCCCTCGTCCGGCTGCTCATCGGCCCGCGCTGGCGGATCGGCGCGCGCGACCTGGCCCTGCTGGGCCGCCGCGCGCGACTGCTCGTGGGCCGGTCGCCGTCCGATACGGAGGCGGACCCGGACGAACGGCTCGCGGCGGCCGTCGAGGGCGTGGACCCGGCGGAGATCGTGTCGCTGGCCGACGCGCTGGAGACGTTCCTGGACGGGGCGGGCCAGTCCGATGACGGCCTTCCGTTCTCCGCCGAGGCCCGGGTCCGCTTCGCGCACCTCGCGCAGGAACTGCGCGACCTGCGGCGGTCCCTCGCCGACCCGCTGATGGACGTCCTGCACCGGGTCCTGGCCGCGACCGGCCTGGAGGTGGAACTGTCCGCGTCCCCGCACGCGCTGGCGGCCCGCCGGCGCGAGACGCTGTCGAACTTCATGGACGTGGCCGCGGGCTTCGCCGCCCTGGACGGCGAGGCGACCCTCCTGGCCTTCCTCGCCTTCCTGCGCACGGCGGCCCAGTACGAGAAGGGCCTGGACCACGCCCTGCCGGGCGGGGAGAACACGGTGAAGGTGCTCACCGCCCACAAGTCCAAGGGCCTGGAGTGGGACGTGGTCGTCGTCCCCGACCTGTGTGCCGGGTCCTTCCCGAAGGAGAAGGCGCCGGAGTCCTGGACCTCGTACGCGAAGGTGCTCCCGTACGCCCTGCGCGGCGACGCGCCCACCCTGCCGGGGGACCCGGCCTGGACCTCGGCCGGGCTGAAGTCCTTCAAGACGGCCCTGAAGGACCACAAGTCCGTGGAGGAACTCCGCCTCGGCTACGTGACTTTCACCCGCCCGCGCTCCCTCCTGCTGGCCTCGGGCCACTGGTGGGGCCCGACCCAGAAGAAGCGCCGCGGCCCCTCCGCCTTCCTGACCGCGCTGTACGAGCACTGCGCGGCCGGGTTCGGCGAGATCGAGGCCTGGGCGGACGAGCCCGCCCCGGACGCGGAGAACCCGTCCCTGTCCGCCGAATCCACCCGGGACCAGTCCTGGCCGCTGCCCCTGGACCCGGACTCCCTGACCCTCCGCCGCTCGGCGGCGGCCCTGGTGGAGTCCTACCTCGCCTCCCCGGCCCCGCCGGAGGAGGACTCCTACCTCTGGCCCCCGGACTGCGAGGACCCGTCGTACGAGGACGAACCGTGGCCTGACGACGAGGCCTGGCCGGAGGACGACCTCTGGGCCCCCGAGGCGCCCGCCCCCGCGCCGGCGCCGGCGCCGGTGGCGGAGCCGGACGCCGACGACCCCTGGGACGGCGAGGCCTGGGCCGCGGCCCCCACCCCCGCCGGGCGGCAGGCGGCGGCAGGCCCGAACCCCCTCACCCCCGAGGACGCGAGGGCCGTCGCCTCCTGGGACCGGGACCTCGACGCCCTGGAGGGCGAGCTCCGCCGTGCCCGCGCAGCCGTCCGCGACGTGGAACTCCCGGCCGCCCTCTCGGCCAGCCAGCTGCTCCGGCTCGCCGCCGACGAACAGGGCTTCGCCCGCGACCTGGCCCGCCCCATGCCCACGCCCCCGCAGCCCGCCGCCCGCCAGGGCACCCGCTTCCACGCCTGGGTCGAGTCCCGCTTCGACGAGCTCCCGCTCCCGCTCCTGGACGTGCTCGACCCCGCCACCGAGCTGCCCGGATCCGACCAGGAGGTCGCCGACGAGGCCGACCTCGACTCCCTCAAGGCCGCCTTCGAGCGGAGCGAATACGCGGACCGGCCACCCCACCGCATGGAGGCCCCGGTCCAGCTCACCCTCGCGGGCCGTGTCATCCGTGGCCGGATCGATGCCGTCTACCGCACGGACACCGGCTACGAGATCGTCGACTGGAAGACCGGCCGCACCACCGAGGCCGATCCCCTCCAGCTCGCCGTCTACCGCCTGGCCTGGGCGGAAGCCACCGGCACCCCGCTCGACCAGGTCACCGCGGCCTTCCTCCACGTTCGCAGCGGCCGCGTGATCCGCCCCCGCAACCTCCCCGACCGGGCCCGCCTTGAGCGGATCCTCCAAGGCAAATCGGACACCGACGGTGACCATCAGGCGGACAGCTAGGCTCGGGGGCATGAGCGACACCCCGCCGGACAGCGCCGTCCGCACGTACATCGACACCCACCGCGCCGCCTTCCTCGACGACCTCGCCGAGTGGCTCCGCATCCCCTCCGTCTCGGCGCAGCCCGAGCACGCGGGCGACGTACGCCGCAGCGCCGAATGGCTCGCGTCGAAGCTCAAGGAGACCGGCTTCCCGGTCGTCGATGTCTGGGAGACCCGCGGCGCCCCCGCCGTCTTCGCGCACTGGCCGAGCGAGGACCCGGACGCGCCCACCGTCCTCGTGTACGGGCACCACGACGTGCAGCCCGCCGCCGTGGCCGACGGCTGGCACACCGACCCGTTCGAGCCGGTGATCCGCGACGGCAGGATGTACGGGCGCGGCGCCGCCGACGACAAGGGCCAGGTGTTCTTCCACACCCTGGGCGTACGGGCGCACCTGGCGGCCACCGGCGCCGCCGCCCCCGCCGTGAACCTCAAGCTGATCGTCGAGGGCGAGGAGGAGTCCGGCTCCATCCACTTCCGGGACCTCGTCGAGTCCCGCGCCGCCGAGCTCGCCGCCGATGTCGTGATCGTCTCCGACACCGGCATGTGGTCCGAGACCACCCCCACCGTCTGCACCGGCATGCGCGGCGTCGCCGACTGCGAGATCGACTTCCACGGCCCGGACCAGGACATCCACTCCGGAGCCTTCGGCGGAGCCGTGCCCAACCCGGCCGCCGCCGCCGCCCGCCTGGTCGCGGCCCTGCACGACTCCGACGGGCGGGTCACGATCCCCGGCTTCTACGAGGGCATCGCCGAGCTCACCGACGCCGAGCGCGCGCTCATCGCCGAGCTCCCCTTCGACGAGTCCGAGTGGCTCCGCACGGCCAAGTCCCACGCGGCCGCCGGCGAGGCCGGGTACTCCACCCTGGAGCGCGTCTGGGCCCGCCCGACGGCCGAGGTCAACGGCATCGGCGGCGGCTACCAGGGCCCCGGCGGCAAGACCATCGTGCCCGCCTCCGCCCACCTGAAGCTGTCGTTCCGCCTGGTGTCGGGGCAGGACCCGTACGAGGTCGAGGCGGCCGTCCGGGAGTGGGTCGCGGCACGCGTCCCGGCCGGAATCCGGCACTCCATCACCTTCGGCGCACCGACCCGCCCGTGCCTGACCCCGCTGGACCACCCGGCGCTGCAGTCGGTCGTACGGGCCATGGGCCGCGCCTTCGGCCAGAAGATCCGCTTCACCCGCGAGGGCGGCTCGGGACCCGCGGCCGACCTCCAGGACGTCCTGGGCGCGCCCGTCCTCTTCCTCGGCATCTCGGTGCCCTCCGACGGCTGGCACTCGCCGAACGAGAAGGTCGAGCTGGACCTGCTCCTCAAGGGCGTCGAGACGACCGCCTACCTCTGGGGCGACCTGGCCGCGTCCCACCGCACATCCGCCTGACGCCCACCTGCCTGTCCCACCACCGGGGGAGTTGGAAGTACCCGTGAGCATCCATACCGAGCGCCCGATCTCGCTGACCGCGCCCAGCGGAATCGACCGTGCCGCGCACCACCGCCTCGACGAGGCCTGGCTGGCCGCCGCCTGGAGCCACCCGGCGACCCGCGTCTTCGTCGTCTCCGGCGGCCAGGTGCTGATCGACGACACCCCGGACGGGGGCACCGGCATCGTCATGACCCCGGCCTTCGAGGCCCCGGTCACCGAGACGCACCGCTATTTTCTGGGCACCGACGAGGACGGCGTACGGTACTTCGCGCTCCAGAAGGACTCGCTGCCGGGCCGCATGGACCAGTCGGCCCGCGCGGCCGGCCTGCGCGAGGCAGGACTGCTGCTGAACCCGCGCGACGCCGGGCTGATGGTGCACGCGGTGGCGCTGGAGAACTGGCAGCGGATGCACCGCTTCTGCTCCCGCTGCGGCGAGCGCACCGTGGTCGCGGCCGCCGGCCACATCCGCCGCTGCCCGGGCTGCGGCGCCGAGCACTACCCGCGCACCGACCCGGCCGTGATCATGCTGGTCACGGACGACCAGGACCGCGCGCTGCTGGGCCGCCAGGTGCACTGGCCGGAGGGCCGCTTCTCCACCCTCGCCGGGTTCGTGGAGCCGGGCGAGTCGATCGAGCAGTCCGTCGTCCGCGAGGTGTGGGAGGAGGCGGGCGTCAGGGTCGGCGAGGTCGAGTACGTGGCCAGCCAGCCGTGGCCGTTCCCGTACAGCCTGATGCTGGGCTTCACGGCCCGCGCCACCACCTCCGAGATCACGGTGGACGGCGAGGAGATCGAGGAGGCCCGCTGGTTCTCCCGCGACGACCTGCGCGCGGCGATCGAAGCGGGCGAGGTCCACCCCCCGGCGGGAGGCATCTCCATCGCCGCCCGCCTGGTCGAGCTCTGGTACGGCAAGCCGCTCCCGAAGCCCGGCCCCACCGCCTGACGCACGTCCTCCGGCAGACGCAGAAGGCCCCCGCCGAGGCGGGGGCCACTCTGTGTGCGGGGCGGATCAGACGGCGAGGGCCTGCTTGACCTGGGCCAGGCTCGGGTTCGTCATCACGGACTCGCTGCCCGTGACCGACTTCACGAGAACGGTGGGGACCGTCTGGTTGCCGCCGTTGGCCTTCTCCACGAACGCCGCGGACGCCGGGTCGAGCTCGATGTTGATCTCGTTGTACGCGATGCCTTCCCGGTCCAGCTGGGTCTTCAGCCGACGGCAGTAGCCGCACCAGGTCGTGCTGTACATCGTGACGGTGCCCGTGTCCTGCATGCTGCGCTCTCCTTCGTGGGGCCTCGGTGGTCCGAGTAGTCGAACGTACGGGACCCCCCGGCCATTCCCGTAAGTACGACGGATGCGGGTGGCCTGTGGACAGGTTTCCCGCCCGACCCACGAGACCTGGCAGCATGGCGGGGTGACAGCAGCAACGCACTCCTCATCGTTCCCGGGTGGCCCCGCCTCCGCCGACTCGGCAGACGCGGTGCTCCTGGGCCTGGACCCCGAGCAGCGCGAGGTCGCGACGACCCTGCGCGGGCCGGTGTGCGTGCTGGCGGGCGCCGGTACCGGCAAGACCCGCGCGATCACCCACCGCATCGCCTACGGGGTCCAGTCCGGCCAGCTCATGCCGGCCAGTGTGCTGGCCGTCACCTTCACCAACCGCGCCGCGGGAGAGATGCGCGGCCGCCTGCGCAATCTCGGCGCGGGCGGGGTCCAGGCCCGCACCTTCCACTCCGCCGCCCTGCGCCAGCTCCAGTACTTCTGGCCCAAGGCGGTCGGCGGGGACGTGCCCCGGCTGCTGGAGCGCAAGATCCAGTTCGTGGCCGAGGCCGGCGCGCGCTGCCGCATCCGCCTCGACCGGAACGAGCTGCGCGACGTCACCGGTGAGATCGAGTGGGCCAAGGTCACCCAGACCGTGCCCGCCGACTATCCGGCGGCCGCCCTCAAGTCGGGCCGCGAGGCACCGAGAGACCTGGCCGAGATCGCCCAGATCTACGGGACGTACGAGCAGCTCAAGCGCGACCGCGGGATGATCGACTTCGAGGACGTGCTGCTCCTGACCGTCGGCATCCTCCAGGACCGCCACGACATCGCCGAGCAGATCCGCACCCAGTACCAGCACTTCGTCGTCGACGAGTACCAGGACGTCAGCCCCCTCCAGCAGCGGCTGCTGGACCTGTGGCTCGGCGAGCGCGACAGCCTCTGCGTCGTCGGCGACGCCAGCCAGACGATCTACTCCTTCACCGGTGCCACCCCCGACCACCTGCTGAACTTCCGCACCCGCTACCCCCAGGCCACCGTGGTCAAGCTGGTCCGCGACTACCGGTCCACCCCCCAGGTGGTCCACCTCGCCAACGGGCTCCTGAACCAGGCCAAGGGCCGGGCCGCCGAGCACCGCCTCGAGCTGATCTCGCAGCGCGAGGCCGGCCCCGACCCGGTGTACGCCGAGTACCCCGACGAGCCCGCCGAGGCCGAGGGCGTGGCGCACCGGATCCGGGACCTGATCGCGGCGGGCGTCCCGGCCGGCGAGATCGCCGTGCTCTACCGCATCAACGCCCAGTCCGAGGTCTACGAGCAGGCCCTGGCCGACGCGGGGGTCCCGTACCAGCTGCGCGGAGCCGAGCGGTTCTTCGAGCGCCAGGAGGTCCAGAAGGCGATCCTCGCGCTGCGCGGGGCCGCCCGTTCCGGCGGGAACGACCCGCTGCTCGACGATGTCGTCGAGCTCGGCTCCCAGGTCCGGGCCGTGCTCAGCTCCACCGGCTGGACCACCGAGCCGCCGGCCGGCTCCGGCGCCGTGCGCGACCAGTGGGAATCGCTGGCCGCGCTGGTCCGGCTCGCCGAGGACTTCGCCCGCGCCCGGCCCGGTGCCACCCTGGCGGACCTCACGATCGAGCTGGAGGAGCGCAAGGCCGCCCAGCACGCCCCGACGGTCCAGGGCGTCACCCTGGCCTCGCTGCACGCGGCGAAGGGCCTGGAGTGGGACGCCGTGTTCCTCGTCGGCCTCACCGACGGCATGATGCCGATCACCTACGCCAAGACCGACGAGCAGGTGGAGGAGGAGCGCCGGCTGCTCTATGTCGGCGTCACCCGGGCGCGGTTGCACCTGGGTCTCTCCTGGGGGCTCTCGCGCGCTCCGGGCGGCCGGGCCTCCCGACGCCCCAGCCGCTTCCTGAACGGCCTGCGGCCGGGCTCCGTGGCCCCGGGAAGCGGGCCGGGCGGTGCGGCCGAGCGGTCGGCCCGCAAGCGCGGCCGCCGTGGGCCGGTGCTCTGCCGGGTCTGCGGCAAGACCCTGACCGAGGCGGGCGAGCTGAAACTGATGCGCTGCGAGGACTGCCCGTCCGACATGGACGAAGGGCTCTACGAGCGGCTGCGCGACTGGCGTGCGGGCCAGTCGAAGGAGCAGGGCCTGCCCGCCTACTGCGTCTTCACGGACAAGACGCTGATGGCGATCGCGGAGGCCGCGCCCTCCGAGGAGGGAGAGCTCTCGATGATCTCCGGCGTGGGTGGACGCAAGCTCGAGCGGTACGGAGCCGACGTGTTGGCCATCTGTGCAGGTCAAGAGCCTGAGGCCGCAGAATCTGACGACGCGTAGAAACTCGTCGGAAAAATAGTTTGCACATGCCCAGCGAATCCCCATAGGTTCTTAGCAACGGAAACGGTGGCTTCTCCGAAGCCCTGGATCCGTGCTGTACTTATCCGAATACGCATGGGACAGGCCCCCGGGCCCCGTCCCCGAGACGCCGAGAGGAGGCGAGACCAGTGACCAGCTTCATGACCTTCACCAAAATGACCGATCGCTCGGTTGCCGCCTCCTGCCTGCTCGGTTCCGTCTCCGTCCTGGGTACCGGTGTGTCCGCGATTTCCGCGGCCCGCCCCGCCCTCCTGGCGACCCTTCCGGGCAGCGTCAGCGAGCGCAATGAGCGACCGACCCAGGCACCGGTGGCAGTACTGGCAGCAGAAGCCCAGGCACATGGCGCCTATGGCTCCGCCGCCGCAGCCGGTGCCGGATCCCAGACGCAGACGAAGCAGACGAAGCACCAGCACCACCTGATGTGGGCCTTCCGCGGGCTCGAACCCTGGAGTGATCCAGCCTGATCGCATGATCTGGCCGGCGCCTTCAGGGCCGCGGAACCCCACCCGGGATCCGCGGCCCTTCTGTTTGTCCCCGAACGGGGGCGACGCAGCGAAGGAGCCTCGGGACTGGCAGAGCCAGTCGGTGTGAGGACAGCCCAGCCGAACCCGGCCGACCGGCCGGAACGACTAGCCGAACAAGACGAGGAAGAAACCACCGTGCAACTCGAAGCGCACGCCCCGTCCGTACCGCAGACCCAAACGATCTCCCCGCCCGCAGTCCCGGAGGACCACACCTTGACCCCGCTTACCGCGCTCTCCGCGCTCGACGACGCCATCGAGAACCTCGGCGTCCCGGTTCCCTGCCGCACCTTCGACCCCGAGGTCTTCTTCGCCGAGTCCCCGGCCGACGTCGAGTACGCCAAGTCCCTGTGCCGGACCTGCCCGCTGGTCGAGGCCTGCCTCGCCGGGGCGACCGAGCGCCGCGAGCCCTGGGGTGTCTGGGGTGGCGAGCTCTTCGTCCAGGGTGTCGTCGTCGCCCGCAAGCGTCCGCGTGGCCGCCCGCGCAAGAACCCGGTTGTCGCGGCATGACCGCCAACGGAACCATCGACCGCCCCCTCACGCACGACCCCCTGAAGCAGGCCCTCATGACCGCCCACTCCACGAGCGAGCAGCCGCACGGCTCCGCCCACGCAGACTTCATCACCGCCGGCGCGATCACCTCGCGTCAGAACAGGACCCGCGAAATGCAACTCATCCCAGAAGCCCTGGCTCGTGCCCATATGGACGACCGCATGCGTGAGGCGGACGCCGAGCGTCTCGCCGTGCGCCTGGTCGCCGCCCGCCGCATGCAGCGGCGAGCCGAGCGCGTCTCGCTGCGCGCCCGGCGTGCGCTGGCCATGGCCGTCATGCACTAAGAGCAAAGAAGAAGAAGTCCCGGGGGGACCGGTCCGAACGGACCGGTCCCCCCGGTGCGTTGCGAGGGCTGTCCACCCCGCACGGCGATATCGTCTGGAGGTGGACCAGCCGACTCCCCGCCCCGCCCAGTCGGGACCCGAGGCCCAGCCCGTCGTCTGCGCGCGCTGCGGTGCCCGGTCTCCCGACGGCGCCCCGATCACCTGGACCTGCTCGGTCGAGAACGGGACCAGACAGTACTTCTGCGTCGACTGCGCGCGCGCCAACCTCAGGTCGATCGAGGGCAGGCTCGACTCCTCCTGGTGGTGACGGACCCGCCCGTCACTCCCCGGCGGCGAACCCCGGCAGCCAGCTGTCCAGTTCGTCACGCAGCCGTACGGTCGCGCCCAGCTGGCACAGCACCCCGATGGTGCTCAGCGTCACCCGGTGGATCAGCAGGTACGAGGGCGGCAGGTTGATCTGCCGGCCCAACTGGTGCGCGGGGGAGCGGGGATCGGCGATCCGCGCCGCCTGACCGCGCAGCCACGGCCGGGTGAAGGTGAACTCCTCGGCCTCGGCGGGCTCGATGATCGGCTTCAGGTAGTCCAGCACCGCGTCGGGGGCCAGTTCGATGGACTCCTTCACGAACCCCTCGGCACACAGGTGCCCGTAGACCCCCTCGGCATCACCGTCCAGCGTCATCCGCAGCGACCTGCCGATGGGCTTGGGCCAGCCGCCGGGCAGCCGGTCCACCGTGCCGAAGTCCAGGACGCCCAGCTGCATCCGGCCGTCCGCCCCCGATATCAGCCGGAAGTTGCCCGGGTGCGGGTCCGCGTGCAGCAGCCCGGTCCGCGCGGGCCCGGAGAAGAGGAACCGGGCCAGCAACTGCCCGGCGCGGTCGCGCTCCTCCTGTGTGCCGTCGGCTATCACCTCCGACAGCGGCGTCCCTTCGAGCCACTCGGTCACCAGCACTTGGTCGCCCTGGTGCACGACGTCCGGCACGACGACATCGGGGTCGTCCACGAACGCGTCCGCGTGCGTCCGCTGGGCCTCGGCCTCCAGCTCGTAGTCGAGCTCCTCCGCGACCCGGTCGCGCAACTCCTTGATCAGCGGCTTGATCTCCATGCCGGGTATCAGCGGGCCCAGCAGCCCCGCGAACCGGCTCAGCTGCTTCAGGTCCGACAGCAGTGCCTCGCCGGCCCCCGGGTACTGGACCTTGACCGCCACCTGCCGGCCGTCGTGCCACACCGCCCGGTGCACCTGCCCGATCGAGGCCGCCGCGGCCGGCTTGTCCTCGAACTCCTCGAACAGGTCCCGCCAGTCCGCGCCCAGCCGGTCCGTGAGCACCTGGTGCACGGTGGCGGCGGGCAGCGGCGGGGCCGCCTCCTGAAGCTTGGTCAGCGCCGCCCGGTAGGGCCCCGCGACCTCCTCGGGCAGGGCCGACTCGAAGACCGACAGGGCCTGCCCGAACTTCATGGCGCCGCCCTTCAGCTCCCCGAGCGTGCGGAACAGCTGCTCGGCGGTGCGCTGCTGGAGCTCGCGCGCCACGATCTCCGCCGACTTGCCGCCGATCCGCTTGCCCAGCCCCCAGGTGGCCCGACCCGCGATGCCGAGCGGCAGCGCGGCCAGCTTGACGGTACGGGTGACCGCCTTCCGGGGAAGATCAGACATACGCCCCTCCATGTCCCAGACAGCTGCGCCGCAAGCGGCGGTTCGGGAATGCCCCTCCAACCCACGCATCCTGTCATGGCCCTCCCGGCGGATCTCCTCCCGATCCTTCTCCCGCCCCTTGCAGCGCCGCCCGGCGGCCCGCGCTCGCACCGCAGGGGCAGTCGGAGTGGGGCCGGAGCGGGGTGTGCTGCCAGTGGAGGCCCGGCAGGGCGGCCTCCCAGCGGGATGCCGTGGAAGCGGGCAGCTCGCCGTCGAGGAAGGACAGCGCGTGGGCCGCGGCCAGGCCCGCCACCGCCGTGGACAGCCCCAGGTCGCAGGCGGCGCCCGTTCGCCGGCGGTGGGCAGACCGCCACTGCACCAGCATCCTCGGCCAGGCGGGATCCTGGTCCACGCGGTCGCGCTCCATACACCCCGCGCATGCCGTCGCCCCGGGCAGCACCAGCGGCCCGACCAGCCCGGTGCCCTCCAACACCCCCGCGTACAAGTGGGGGATGCCCGTGGTGACCCAGTCGGCCGCGGTGTCCGGATCAGGGGCCCAGGCGTGCAGTCCGTCGCGCGGCGCGACCACCACCAGGGCGAGCCCCGGCTCCGGGCCCTCGCCCTCCCCGGCCCGCGGAGCGCGACCCGGGGCCGACTCGCGCACCAGTCCGCCCGCCGCCTCGGCCCGCAGCCGGCCCACGCTCCCGGGCCCGAGCCCGCCCGGCGCCACGTCCCCCGGTTCCACCCGGCCACCGTCGAGCACCTCGACCCCGCCCACGCCGGCCCCCGCCAGGACCGATGCGATCAACGCGCCCACCCGGCCGCTCCCGCGCACCTGGACCCGTATCGCCCGGCGCGCGGCGATGCCCCGTAAGTCCCCGCCCGGCTCTCGGTGCACCAGGGAGAGCGAGCCCAGATCGGGTCCCAGCCGCTCCAGGGTCTCCGGCCGCTTGCGCACGGCCTGGGCCCGCGGGCCGCCCGCCGTGGCGTCGTCGAGCAGCCCGGCCCCCGCCAGCCGCCGGACGACCTCGTCCGCCCGGCCCTCCGGCAGCCCCATTCCCGAGGCTTCGGCCCGCAACAGCTCCATCCGCCGCGTCCCGTCGATCCGGTCGATGAGCGTGCCCGTCGCCGTGTCGACCGGGCCGAGCACCACCGCGTGCGCGGGGGTCACCCCGAACTGCACCGTGTGCAGATCCCGCCACGCCCGGGCCAGCGCCGGCTTCACCTTCGGATACATGACCGTCCCCCTCGATTCCACGGGCGGCACTCGGGCCGCCGCCTTTCCGCTCCTCCGCAACACTGCCCGTCCGCCGCATACCGTGCAGGAATTTGTCCACAGGTGAGGCCTATTAGGCATATGAGATGGAGAAATGGTGCGCCCTGGATACCGACCGCGAATCGATCGTGTTCGAACCGCGGACGGGCGGGACTTCGGTGACGGGTTCCGGGTACCTTCGTGGCGTGTCCGCCGACCCACCGCAGCGCGCCGTCGAAGTCCGCCGGAGCGCGCGCCGCCGCAGGACCGTATCCGCCTATCGCGAGGGTGACCGTACGGTCGTCCTGATCCCTGCCCGGATGTCGGAGGCCGAGGAGCAGCGCTGGGTGGGCGTCATGCTCGACAAGCTGGCCGCCCAGGAGAGCAAGCGCACCCTCGGGGACGCGGAACTGACCGAGCGTGCCGAGCGTTTGTCCGAGCAGTTCTTCAGCGGCCGGGCTCGCCCCCGCTCCGTCCGCTGGGTGACCAACCAGAACACCCGCTGGGGCTCCTGCACCCCGGCCGAGGGCAGCATCCGGCTCTCGCACCGCCTCCAGGGAATGCCGGAGTACGTCGTCGACTACGTACTCCTGCACGAGCTGGCGCACCTCCTCGTGCCCGGCCACGGTCCCCGCTTCTGGGAGCTGCTGGAGGCGTATCCGCGGACCGAGCGGGCCCGCGGATACCTGGAGGGGATCGTCGCCGCCGAGCGCCTCCCGAAGGTTCCCGCCGCCCGGGACGAATAGCCCGGCTCCACCCGGGCTGTCACACACGGTGATATGTACCGGGTCGGTACCGACTTGGCCGGATGTCGGCCGTTGCCGTTAGCCTGAGCGGCACGCATTCACAGTCGGGATGGGGGACGGTCGTTACGTATGGCAAGGGAATTCCAACGGGGCCACAAGGCCAAGATCAGTGATCTGACGGCGGGCACCGATCTGTATGTGGGTGTCCAGATCGCCGGGCCCGGACTCACCTTCGACATCAGCTGCTTCGGCCTCGACGCGAACGAACAGCTGTCGGACGACCGCTACTTCGTCTTCTTCAACCAGCCGAAGTCGCCCGAGGAGTCCATCCAGCAGCTCGGCGCGCAGGCCGGTGACACGGAATCCTTCCGGGTGACCCTGGACCGCGTGCCGGCCTCCATCCACAAGCTGTCCTTCACCGCCACCATCGACGGCGCCGGCCAGATGTCGCAGATCGGCCCGGGCCACATCCGGATCGTGGCGGGCGGCGAAGAGGTCGTCCGGTACGCCTTCACGGGCGCGGAGTTCACCACCGAGCGGGCCGTGATGCTCGGCGACTTCTACCTCAAGGACGTGTGGCGCTTCGCCGCCGTCGGCCAGGGCTTCGACGGCGGACTCGACGCGCTGCTCAAGAACTTCGGCGGCGAGGTCGCCGAGGAGCAGCCGCAGCAGCAGGCACCGGCCGCCCAGGCCGGCGCCGCGCCCGGATTCGCCCCGCCCCCGCAGGCGGCCGCTCCGGCCCCGTCGTTCGGCGCCCCGGCCCAGGCCCCGCAGGCTCCGGCCCCGCAGGCCCCGGCTCCCGCGCCCTCCTTCGGCGCGCCGCCCGCCCCGGCCCCCGCGCCCGCCCCGCAGCCGCAGGCGTACCCGCAGCACAGCGCGCCCACCATGGCCGCGCCGATGGCCCCGCCGGCCCCCGCGCCCTACGGCCAGCCGCCCCAGCAGCCCTCGTACGGCCAGGTTCCGCCGCCCGCCCCGGCCCCCGCCCCCTACGGTCAGCAGCCGGGCTACGGGCAGGTCCCGGGCCAGCAGCCGCCCGCGTACGGGCAGGTCCCCGGGCAGCAGCCCGGGTACGCCCCGCAGGGCGCCGCCCCCGCCGGAGCCGGCCTCGCCGCCGCCCTCCAGCCGTACAAGGAAGCCCCCACGGGCGCCCGCTGGACCCCGCAGAACCAGCAGCTCATGCGCGTCGACCTGTCGATGGGCGGCCAGGCCGTCCTCGCCCGCCAGGGCAGCATGGTGCTCTACCAGGGCAAGGTCGACTTCAGCTACAAGGGCGCAGGCTTCGCCGGCCGCATCGTCGGCAACGCCACCGGCCAGGAGATGCAGCTCATGCGCTGCACCGGCCGAGGCCAGGTCTTCCTCGCCGAGAACGGTGCCCACCTGCACGCCATCGAGCTCCAGGGCGACGGAATCTGCGTCTCCGCCGAAAGCGTCCTCGCCTTCGACGAGTCGCTCCAGCACGAGGTCCGCCGCATCGAAGGCCACGGCATCCCGGGCGGCGCCCTGTTCACCATGCAGTTCCAGGGCACCGGCACGGTGATCGTCAAGACGCACGGCGTCCCGGTCGTCCTGCCCGTCACCCCGACCACCTTCGCGGACAGCAACGCCATCGTGGCGTGGTCGGCCGCCTCCCAGGTGATCATCTCCAGTCAGGTCCGGCTCCGGCGCAACGCCTACCCCGGCCACAGCGGGGAGACCGTGAACCTCCAGTTCCGCGGCGCTCCCGGCAACTTCATCGTCGTCCAGCCGTACGAGGTCTGAGGGAGCCCGACATGAACGCAATGAACCAGCAGCTCGCGGGCTACGCCCCGACCCCCGTCACGGCCCGCATGGAGAACCACGGCCGGGCCATGCTCAAGGTCGCCATGCAGAGCGGCCAGGACCTCTTCGCCCGCACCGGCTCGATGGTCGCCTACGAGGGCTTCGTGCAGTACGAGCCCAACCCGCCGGCCGTGCGCCAGATGGCCTCGCAGTGGCTCACCGGCGAAGGCGCCCCGCTGATGAAGTGCACCGGTGACGGCCTGCTCTACCTCGCCGACTACGGCGCCGACGTGGTCGTCATCAACCTCAACAACGACGCGCTCTCCGTCAACGGCACCAATCTGCTCGCCTTCGACGCCCACCTCCAGTGGGGCGTCGAGCGGGTCAAGGGCATGGCGAAGTTCGCCGGCCAGGGCCTGTTCAACGTGCAGGTCGCCGGCACCGGCTGGGTCGCGATCACCTCGCGCGGCACGCCGATCGTCGTCGACTGCGGCCGCGGCGAGGACGAGACGTACGTCGACCCGGACGCGCTCGTCGCCTGGTCGCCGAATCTCAAGGTCAAGGGCAAGCGCAGCTTCAAGGCCTCGTCGATGATCGGCCGGGGCAGCGGGGAGGCCTACCAGATGGCCTTCTCCGGCCAGGGCATCGTCGTCGTACAGCCCAGCGAGGACAGCACCGACCGGCTCCGGGCCCGGGGCTGAGGGGGAGCGGACACATCATGCAGAGCGCACTTTTCGCCCACGCCGAGGCGCAGTCCCAGGAGCGGTACGCCGTCCAGAACCCGCAGCTGCTGCGGGTCTCGCTGACCGGCCACGACGACGTACTCGCCCGCAAGGGCGCGATGGTCGCCTATCAGGGGATCGTCGACTTCGACGGCGAGTACCAGAGCACCAACCAGCGCACCGCCCGCGCCCGCACCGGCGAGGGCCTCGACCTCATGCGCTGCTCCGGGCAGGGCACGGTCTACCTGGCCAACCTCGCCCAGTACGTGCACGTCGTGGACGTGGACCAGGACGGCCTCACCGTCGACAGCAGCTACGTGCTGGCCCTGGACTCCACCCTGCACACCGAGGCCATCGCGGTGGACAGCCAGTACGGGATCTCCGGCTCGGGCAAGTACCAGCTCAACATCACCGGCCGCGGCAAGGTCGCCCTGATGACCTCCGGGCAGCCGCTGATGATGCAGGTCACGCCCGACAAGTACGTCAACGCCGACGCGGACGCCATCGTCGCCTGGTCCACCTCGCTGCGTGTGCAGATGCAGGCCCAGACGCACTCCACCGGAGTCTGGCGGCGGCGCGGCAACACCGGCGAGGGCTGGGAGCTGAGCTTCCTCGGCACCGGTTTCGCCCTCGTGCAGCCCAGTGAGGTGCTGCCCCCGCAGAACGCCCAGCTCGGCCAGGGCGCCGCCGCCCAGTTCGGCATGGGCCAGCACGGCTCGCACGCGCAGAACCAGAACAACGCCTGGAACTAGCCTTCCGGGGCACGGCGAAGGGGCGGCCCCGCGAGGGACCGCCCCTTTCGTCACACCAGGCTCGTCACACCAGGCTCGTCACACCGGGCTCACAGCCGGGCCAAGGTCGCCTCCAGCAGCCGTACGACCGAGGTGTCGGCCACCGCCGCCACCTCCTCGTACGGGAACCAGCGCAGGTCCAGGGACTCCTCGCTGATCTCCGCCACCGCCCCGGCCGGCGCCAGCGCCGCGTACTGCACGTCCAGGTGCCAGTTGCAGGGCGCCGGGATCGGATGCCGGTCCAGGCGCACCGGACCGCCGGGCAGCAGCTCCAGCCCGGACGCGATGCCGGACTCCTCGACGGCCTCGCGCAGCGCCGCATCGGCGAGGGTGGCGTCGCCGGGCTCGCAGTGGCCGCCCATCTGCAGCCAGATGCCCAGCTTCTTGTGCAGGGTCAGCAGTACCCGCCGCTGCTCGGGGTCGATCACCAGCGTGCTGCCCGTGACATGTCCGGCCTGGCAGGGCTTGTAGACCCCGTCCGGATGCGCGGCCAGGTGCTCCAGATAGACATCGCGCAGCTCGGGCTGGCCCTCGTAGCCCTTGAGTACGAGGACCGCGTCGTCGTGCAGGCTCACTTCTTCTCTTCGCCTTCGCCTTCGCCCTGCTCGGGCTTCTCCTGCTTCCCGGGCTTCCCGTGCTTCTCGGCGGCCTCGCCGAGCATCTTGTCGATCTCGGAGAAGTCCAGCTGCTCCCGGTGCACGAAGCCGTCCGGGTCGTCCAGGTCGGAGGCCGTCGGCAGCATGTCCGGGTGCTCCCACAGCCCGTCGCGGCCGTCCACACCGCGTGCGTCGGTGAGCGAGGCCCACAGCCGCGAGGCGTCGCGCAGCCGGCGCGGGCGCAGCTCCAGGCCGATCAGCGTCGCGAAGGTCTGCTCCGCCGGGCCGCCGGAGGCACGCCGCCGGCGCATGGTCTCGCGCATCGCGTCCGCCGAGGTCAGCCGGGGCTTCGCCGCCTCGTGCACCACCGCGTCGACCCAGCCCTCGACCAGCGCGAGCGCCGTCTCCAGGCGGGCCAGGGCGGCCTTCTGCTCGGGGGTGTCCTGGGGCTGGAACATGCCGCCCTGGAGGGCTTCCTGCAGCTGCTCCGGGTTCGACGGGTCCAGCTGCCCGACCACGTCCTCCAGCTTCGAGGTGTCGACCTTGATGCCGCGGGCGTAGCCCTCGACCGCGCCGAACAGGTGCGAGCGCAGCCACGGCACGTGCGCGAAGAGCCGCGCGTGGGCCGCCTCGCGCAGGGCCAGGTACAGCCGCACCTCCTCGGCGGGGACGCCCAGGTCCTTGCCGAAGCTCTCGATGTTCAGCGGCAGCAGG
The DNA here is from genome assembly GCF_045208355.1 of Streptomyces sp. NBC_01546. Lineage (NCBI taxonomy): Bacteria > Bacillati > Actinomycetota > Actinomycetes > Kitasatosporales > Streptomycetaceae > Streptomyces > Streptomyces sp. NBC_01546. Next base: position 3,091,568 of record NZ_CP109379.1, on the reverse strand, counting down.
GCGGCCTTGCCGGCCGGACCCAGCGGCAGCCCGATGTCGGTGGAGCCGACGACCTCGCCCGCGAGCACGCCCACGGCCTGCCCGATCTGCTGGCCGAACATGGCCCCGCCCATGGAGCGCATCATCCCGAGCAGCGGGCCCGCCATGGCCTGCATCTCCTCCGGGAGCACCCCGCCCATGGCGGCGCCGACCCGCTCGGCGACCGGGTCCACGAGCTCCTTCCACACCGGGAGGGTGGCCTCCACCCACTCGGCGCGGCTCCACGCGACGGCCGTGGTGGCGCCCGAGGGCAGCGAGGTCACCCCGTCCAGCCAGTGGTCGGCCAGGCGCACGGCCTCCTCGACGGCGGACTTCTCGGCGACGCCGACGCTGGTGTCCTTCACGCCGTCCGACGTGCCCTGCGCCACGGTCTGGCGGGCGATGTCCTTGGCCATGTCCCAGTTCACGGGACCGCCCTCGTAGCTGAGCATCTGGCCGAGCTGCTGGAAGGCCGCACCGAGGTCGTTCGGGTTCATCGAACCGAACATCGCGGCGAACGGATTGTCCGCACCGCCCTCGCCGCCAGCGCCGCCCGGCAGGCTCATGCCCGGGAACCCGAACGGATTCGGGCCGCCCTGACCGCCCTGATTGCCCTTCTTCTTGCCCTCGTCGCCGTTTTCCGGCTCCTCCGGCGGAAGGCCGAATCCGAATGGGGTGTCACTCACGGGTTTCCTCGGCTCGTAGGGCCGCCGGCGGGAGCCGACGGGCAATGGTCCGACAACACCACCCAGCGTAGACACCAGACCCGCTTCCGGGCTCGGTGCTCCGCCGACTCCTGGGCTGCGGCAGGATGGACATCACCTGGTAGGTACGCGCCGCAGCGCGTCCCTACTGAAGACAACCGCTGGAGACGCCTGGTGAGTTCCCCGGATCCGCACGCTTTGGGCAAACACAGCTCGGACAAGCACAGCCGCGCGCCCCACGACGCCGAAAACCGCTCTGAGCTGGGCGAAGACGCTCCCGGCGTTCGCCAGCCGCGAAACCAGGCCGTCCCGCCACGGCGCAGCCCGGTGATCGCCGTGACCGGCGCCGCGTCGGGCGTCGGCGCGGCCCTGGTGACCCGCCTGGCGGCATCCGACGAGGTCAAGCAGGTCGTGGCGATCGACGAGCGGCGCGGGGACTGCGCGGCCGCGCAGTGGCACGTCCTTGACGTACGGGACCCCGCCATCGCCGAGAAGCTGCGCGGCGCGGACGTCGTCGTCCACCTCGCCCTGGACCTGGATCTCGAGACCGACCCGGCGGCCCGTACGGCGTACAACGTGCGCGGAACCCAGACCGTGCTGACGGCCGCCGCGGCGGCCGGCGTCCACCGGGTGGTGCTGTGCACCTCCGCGATGGTCTACGGGGCCCTGCCCGACAACGACATCCCGCTCTCGGAGGACTCCGAGCTGCGGGCCACCGCCGAGGCCACCGGCGTCGGCGACCTGCTGGAGATCGAACGCCTCGGCCGCCGGGCCCCCCGGGCGCACCCCGGCCTGAACGTCACCGTGATCCGCCCCGCGGTCCTGGTCGGCGGCACGGACACCGCCCTGACCCGGTACTTCGAGTCCCCGCGCCTGCTCGTCGTCGCCGGATCCCGCCCCACCTGGCAGTTCTGCCACGTGGAGGACCTGGTCAGCGCACTGGAGTACGCCGCCCTGGAGAAGGTCGAGGGCGAGCTCGCGGTGGGCTGCGAGGGCTGGCTGGAGCAGGAGGAGGTGGAGGAGCTGAGCGGCATCCGCCGCATGGAGCTCCCCTCGGCGGTCGCCCTGGGGGCCGCGGCCCGGCTGCACCGCATCGGCCTGACCCCCTCCCCGGCCGGGGACCTCGCGTACACGATGCACCCGTGGGTGGTCAGCGTCAGCGGCCTGCACGCGGCCGGCTGGCGGCCGCGCTGGACCAACGAGGAGGTGCTGGCAGAGCTCCTCCAGGAGGTCGCGGGCCGGCACACGGTCGCGGGCCGCCGCCTGGGCCGCAAGGACGCCACCGCTGCGGGTGCCGCAGGTGCGACGGTCGCGCTGCTGGGCGCCGCCGCGGTGGTCCGGGCGGCCCGCCGCCGCCGGGGGATCTGACCCGGGCCGGCCTGGGTCCCGGCCGTGGCCCCGTGCGGCGCCGTTGCCGGGGCTCCGCCCCGGACCCCGCGCCTCAAACTCCCCCAGCTACCGCTGGGAGGTGCCCCCAGGCGGGGCTGGATTGTGCTGGGTTTCGTATGAGGATCCCAAGCGGGTGGGAGCGGCACGGGCGAATCTGCTATTTCGCCATGTCAGCGGCTAGGGCACGATGAAGGCATGGCACCGAACTTCGATCACCCCGGCGAGCAGGCCGCGCAGGACCCGATCCGGCTGCTCGGCATCCGTGAGACCCCGCTCTCGATCGACGAGGTCTTCCAGGCCGTCGGCGACGACGCGACGGGCGGTACGACGCTCTTCGTCGGCACGGTGCGCAACCACGACAGCGGGGCGGACGTCGACTCGCTCGGCTACTCCTGCCACCCGACGGCGGAGGCCGAGATGCGCCGGGTCGCCGAGCGGGTCGTGGCCAAGTACCCGGTCCGCGCCCTGGCCGCCGTGCACCGCGTGGGCGACCTGTCCGTCGGCGACCTTGCGGTGGTCGTCGCCGTGTCCTGCCCGCACCGCGGCGAGGCCTTCGAGGCCTGCCGGATGCTGATCGACGACCTCAAGCACGAGGTCCCGATCTGGAAGCACCAGACGTTCGCCGACGGCACGGAGGAGTGGGTCGGCGCCTGCTGAGGCCCGCTGAGGCCTGCTGAACCCCCGGTCGCGAGGCTGCCCCCGGAAGGGGGTAGCCTCGCACCCGTTCGGCCGCGCAACACGCCCTCGATTTGCGTAACCCCCTCCCGGGCATGAGCGTTGAAGCCACCAACGACATGTACTTCGGGGTAGGGAGGCACGCCCATGGCGTCTCTGGCGTGGTTGCTGATTCCGCTGTTCGCCGCGATAGGCGCGGGCATATGGGGCAGCTGGGCGGCACGCGACCGCACGCAAGGTGACATATCCGAGCTCGCCGGCTACGCGCGGTTCCGCGAGGCCATGGGCAACGCCGAACAGGCCAGGGCGAAGGCAGAGGCCCACTCCGGCTCCGACGCCGTCTGAGATTCCGCCGGGAGTTCCGCGTACGGCCCCGTACGGACCGGCCCCAGCGGCCGCCCGTCAGGGCCGTCCCGTACTGTCGGATCCATGCCACGCCGCACTGCGACGATGCTCGCTTCCACCCTCGTGCTGTTCGCGCTGCTCTGCGCAGGAGTGTTCATCAAGGTCCCGTACTCCGAGATGAGCCCGGGCCCGACCGTGAACACGCTCGGGGACTCGCACGGCGAGCCCGTCCTCAACATCTCGGGGCGCCCGACGTTCCCGACCAGCGGTCACCTCAACATGACGACGGTCCGCGTCACCGGCGCGGACTACGACATGAACCTGCTGGAAGCGGTGTACGGGTGGCTGGCCGACGACAACATCGTCGTGCCGCACGAGAACCTGTACCCGAACGGCAAGACGGACGAGGAGTCCACCCAGGAGAACGCCGAGGAGTTCAGCCAGTCGCAGCAGAGCGCCAAGGTGGCGGCTCTCAAGCAGCTCGGCATCCCGGTCTCCGCCCGCGTCATCGTCGCCTCCGTGGTCAAGGCGAGCCCCGCCGACGGCACGCTGCATGCCGGTGACGTCATCAAGGCGGTGGACGGCGCCCCCGTCACCGCCCCCGAGGACGTGGCGAAGCTCGTCACCAAGCACAAGCCCGGCGAGCCGGTCGAGTTCACCATCGTGCCCGCCGCCGAGGCGGCCGAGGCGGCGAAGGCGAACCGCGAGCCCACCGGCTCCACCAAGGTCACGATCACGGCGGGCAAGGCGGAGGGCGACGGCCACGCCATCGTCGGCATCCGGGCCGGGACCGACCACACCTTCCCGTTCACGATCGACATCAAGCTCGCCGACGTCGGCGGCCCCAGTGCCGGGCTGATGTTCGCCCTCGGCATCGTCGACAAGCTCACCGCGGAGGACCTGACCGGCGGCAAGTTCGTCGCGGGCACCGGCACCATCGACGACGCGGGCAAGGTCGGGCCGATCGGCGGCATCCAGATGAAGACCATCGGCGCCCGCCAGGCCGGCGCCCGGTACTTCCTGACGCCCGCCGACAACTGCGCCGCCGCGGCCGCGCACGTGCCCGACGGGCTGACCCTGGTGAAGGTCTCCACCATCGCCGACGCCACGCAGTCGCTGCAGAAGATCAGCAAGGGGGACACGGCCGGGCTGCCGCAGTGCGCGGCCAAGCCCTGACCGGTCCCGGACCCCTGCTACGAGAAGGTCGCCGCCAGCGCCTCGGCCAGGCCGGGCACCAGGCCCCCGCCGGTGAGGACCTCGGTCGAGGAGTCCTTCTCGCGCAGCCGTACGGCCGACTCCCGCGAGCCGTCGCGCAGCACGGCCACGGTCAGCCGGACCTCCTGCCGCTCCGGGTGCCCGGCGACCCACTTCGCCAGCTGCTTGTCGTTCAGGCCCTCCGGTACGGAGGCCTCCGCGGACGGCGGCAGCATCAGCCGCTCGACCGTCAGCGCGCAGCCGACGACGGCGTCGGGCCAGGCGATGGTGCCCAGGAACTTGTCGAGGGCGGTCCCGGCGGGCAGCTCGTCCTGCTCGATCGGGGTGAGGGAGGTCTTGCCGGCGTCGTCCTGGTCGAGGCCGAGCTGACCGGCGAGGCGCGGTTCCTGCTTCTTGAGCTTGGCGGTGTCGACCAGGGCGAACAGCCGGGCGGGCTGGTCCCAGCCGAGGCCGGCCGCGTACTCGTCGATCTCGAGACAGGCCCGGGTCAGCGGGCTGGCCGCCATCGGCGTGCCGGGGGAAGGCGAAAGGTTGGACATGGGCAACATCCTGCCTCCTTTCCGCCGGATACCGGGAACTGACCGATGCCTCCGTAAGTTGCATGAGTGGGCTCTACGATCGGCGGGTCCGTTGAATACCAGACCCAGCGACTTTCAGAGGTGCGCACCTTGGCTTTCCAGATGCCGGACCGCGGCGGAGGCCCTTCGGGGCCACGGATGAGAGTCGGCCGCCCGTCCCGGCGAGCCCGCACTCTCCTCATGACCCTGGGCGTGCTGGCTGTCCTGGTCATGCTCTTCATCATGTTCGCGGGCTTCTGGACGGACTGGCTCTGGTTCCGCTCCGTGAAGTACTCCACGGTCTTCACCACCACCCTGTGGACCAAGATCGGCCTCTTTGCCGTCTTCGGTCTGCTGATGACGGGTGCCGTCGGGTTCAACATCTGGCTGGCGCACCGGCTGCGACCGCCGCTCAGCGCGATGTCGATGGAGCAGCAGAGCCTCGACCGCTACCGGATGAGCGTCGCCCCGTACAAGAAGTGGCTGCTGCTCGGCATCTCCGTGCTCGTCGGTCTGATCGCGGGCGCCTCTGCGGCCGGCCAGTGGAAGACCTGGCTGATGTACGTGAACGGGGTGCCCTTCGGTCAGAAGGACCCCGAGTTCCACCTGGACGTGTCGTTCTACACCTTCGACCTGCCCTGGTACCGCTTCCTCCTCGGCTTCGGCTTCGCCGCGGTCGTCCTGTCGGTGATCGCCGCGGCCGTCGTGCACTACCTGTACGGCGGACTGCGCGTGACCAGCCCGGGCGCCCGGGCCACCGCCGCGGCGACCGGCCACCTGTCGGTGCTGCTCGGCCTCTTCGTCACGCTCAAGGCGATCGCGTACTGGCTCGACCGGTACGGCCTCGCCGTGAAGTCCAGTGACTTCAAGGCCGCGGACAACTGGACCGGCCTGCGCTACGTCGACGCGAACGCCTACCTCCCGGCGAAGACGATCCTGGTCGCCATCGCCGCGATCTGCGCCGCGCTGTTCTTCGCGACGCTGTGGCGCCGCACCTGGCAGCTGCCGGTCATCGGCTTCGGCCTGATGGTGCTCTCGGCGATCCTGATCGGCGGGCTCTACCCGGCGATCGTGCAGAAGTTCCAGGTCCAGCCGAACGAGCAGGCCAAGGAATCGCCGTACGTCGAGAAGAACATCAAGGCGACGCGCGACGCCTACGGGATCGCCGGCTCCGAGGTCAAGGACTACCCGGGCGTACCGGCCGCGGGGACGGACAAGAACCAGCTGCGCAAGGCGGCCGACACGACCGCCAGCGTCCGCCTCCTCGACCCGAACATCGTCTCGCCGGCCTTCCAGCAGCTCCAGCAGGTCAAGGGCTACTACGCCTTCCCGTCCACGCTCGCCGTGGACCGGTACAACGGCCAGGACACGGTCATCGGGCTGCGCGAGCTGAACATCGGCGGCATCCCGAAGAACAACTGGATCAACGACCACTTCAAGTACACGCACGGCTACGGCGTGGTCGCGGCCAAGGGCACCACCGTCGGTGACCAGGGCGCTCCCGACTTCACCCAGTCCGACCTGCCCTCCAAGGGCATGTTCGGCACGGACTTCGAGCAGCGCATCTACTACGGCGAGCAGACGAAGCAGTACTCGATCGTCGGCGGACCGCAGAAGGAGCTCGACTACTCGGACGACAAGGGCGAGAAGGAGACGAGCTACACCGGGAATTCCGGCGTCAGCCTCGACAACCCGATCAACCGGGCGGCGTACGCGCTGACCTTCAGCGAGCCGCAGATCCTGTACTCCGGGGCCATCGGCGACGGCTCGCGGATCCTGTACAACCGCACGCCCAAGGAGCGCGTCGAGGCCGTCGCCCCGTGGCTGACCATCGACGGCGCCCCGTACCCGGCGGTCGTGGACGGCAAGGTCAAGTGGATCGTCGACGCGTACACGACCACCAACGGGTACCCGTACGCCTCGCGCACCACGCTGGGCCAGAGCACCGCGGACTCGCTGACCAACAGCCAGCGCGCGGTCGTGGCGCAGGAGAACCAGGTCAACTACATCCGGAACTCGGTGAAGGCCACCGTCGACGCGTACGACGGCACGGTCAGCCTGTACCAGTGGGACACCCAGGACCCGGTCCTGAAGACCTGGATGAAGGCGTTCCCGGGCACGGTGAAGGCCAAGAGCGAGATCTCCAAGCCGCTCATGGACCACCTGCGTTACCCGCAGGACCTGTTCAAGGTCCAGCGCGAGCTGCTGACCCGCTACCACGTCACCGACCCGCAGACCTTCCTCAGCGGCAGTGAGGCCTGGGCCGTCCCCGACGACCCGACGACCAAGGCCGGCACGGCGGTCCCGCCGTACTACCTGTCGATGAAGCTGCCGGGCCAGACGGAGAAGGACCAGGTCTTCTCGCTCACCACGACGTTCACGCCGAACGAGCGGGACAATCTGAGCGCCTTCATGGCGGTCAACGCCGATCCGGGCACCCCGGACTACGGCAAGATCAGCGTGCTGAAGCTGCCGACCAGCAAGCCGGTCGACGGCCCCAAGCAGGTCCAGAGCAAGTTCCAGTCCGAGCCGAAGATCGCCGAGTCGATCCGCCTGCTGCGCGGTGGCGACTCGGAGGTCGAGTACGGCAACCTGCTCACGGTCCCGCTCGACGGCGGAATGCTCTACGTGGAGCCGGTGTACGTGCGCAGTTCGGGGCTGAAGTACCCGCTGCTGCGCAAGGTGCTGGTGACCTACGGCGGGCAGACCGCGTTCGAGGACACGCTGGAGAAGGCGTTGAACGTGGTCTTCGGGGCCGAGGCTCCGACCACGCCCGTGCCTCCGGCCCAGCCGCCGGGCGAGGGCACCACGACGCCTCCGGCTGCCACGGACCCGACGGTGAAGGCGGCGCTCGCCGACGCGTCGAAGGCCATCGAGGACGCCGAGAAGGCCAGGCAGGCCGGTGACTGGGCGGCCTTCGGCAAGGCGCAGGACGAGATCAAGGCGGCGCTGAAGCGGGCGATCGACGCGGAGGCGAAGCTGACGGCGCCCAAGCCGGCAGGCTGACGATCAACCGGTAATGGCTCCGTCCCGCGTCGTGATACTGTGGTTTCACCGACGCGGGGTGGAGCAGCTCGGTAGCTCGCTGGGCTCATAACCCAGAGGTCGCAGGTTCAAATCCTGTCCCCGCTACTGAAGACGAAGGCCCGGATCCATGGGATCCGGGCCTTCGTCATGCCCGGGGCGGACACGCGGTAGCTGAGACGGGTGAGTTGGGGCAGGAGCGTGTTTGACTTGGCTCTCTATGGGCATGTCGACAAAACGCTGTAGTGACCTCACTGGCTGCGACATACCAGGTGTACGCGGGTAGCAGGTGATGCGACGATGGGATTTATGGGGGACAGGTCAACTCTGCTGGAGACAGGGCGGTTTGCGAGGGCGGATGCCGAGCCGGGTACGGGAGCCGGTGACACGGCTCCCGTTGTCAACGCGCAGACCGCACTGACCGATGCGGATTTCTTGGACAAGCACAGCGCGGAGGAAATGTTCGCCGAGACCGACGCGGCCAGCGACGCCGAGCTCGAGGCCCGGCACCGGGTGGCCGCCGACAAGGGCGACCCGGGCGCCATGAGCGTGCTCGGTGCGCTGCTGCTGCGCCGCGGCGACCTGGACGGGGCCGAGCCGTACCTGCGCGGCGCCACGGGGGAAGGGGACCGCGCCGCCGCGAACAACCTGGGCGTACTGCTGCACCAGCGGGGCTACCCGGAGGAGGCCGCCGGCTGGTGGCGGGTCGCGGCCGTGGCCGGATCCGCTCCGGCCGCGCACGCCCTGGGCCGTCACTTCCGCGAGCGCGGCGACGAGCCCGCCGCCGAGTACTGGCTCCGCCAGGCGGCGGAATCCGGCCACGCGCTGGGGGCGTACGGTCTGGCCGACCTGCTCGAGCACCGCGGGGACAAGGGCGTGGAGCGGTGGTTCCGCGCCGCGGCGGAGCAGGGGCACCGCGAGGCCGCCTACCGGCTGGCACGGCACCTGCGCAAGGGAGACCCCACCGAGGCCGAGCAGTGGTACCGGCAGGCCGCCGCGCGCGGACACCGTCGCGCCGCGCTGCACCTGGGCGCGCTGCTGGAGGCGCGCGGGGAGCTCAAGGAGGCCGGGCGCTGGTACCTGACCTCCGCCAAGCAGGGGGAGGCCCGGGCGGCCTGCGCGCTGGGCTTCCTGCTGCGCGACGCCGGTGACGAGGACAGCGCCGCCACGTGGTGGCACCGCGCTGCCCAGGACGGCGACGGCAACGCCGCGAACGCGCTGGGCGCGCTGCACGCGGCCCGCGGCGAGACCCAGACCGCGGAGCGCTGGTACCGCACCGCCATGGACGCGGGCGACCAGAACGGGGCGTACAACCTTGCTTTGCTGTGCGTCGCACAGGAGCGGACCGCGCAGGCCGAGCAGTGGTACCGGCGGGCGGCCTACGCCGGCCACCGCGAGGCGGCCAACGCGCTCGCCATCCTGCTGCTCCAGGGCGGGGACGCGGCGGGCGCGGAGCCGTGGTTCTCGAAGGCGGCCGAGGCGGGCAGCGTGGACGCCGCCTTCAACCTCGGGATCCTGTTCGCCAGCCGCGACGAGGACCGCACGGCGCTGAAGTGGTACGAGCGGGCCGCGTCGGCGGGCCACACCGACGCCGCGCTCCAGGTCGGCATCGCGCTGGTGCGCGACGGCGAGGAGCGGGCCGCCGAGCGGCACCTGCGGTGCGCGGCGGGCGGCGGCAGTGCGGAGGCGGCCTTCCGGCTGGCCTCGCTGCTGGAGTCGCTGGCCCCGGCGCCGGAGCCGGTGGCGCTGGGCGAGCCGGTCGGCGGCGCCCCGCGGACCGAGAGCGAGGAGTGGTACGAGCGGGCTGCCGAGCTGGGGCACCGCCGGGCCCAGGTGCGGGTCGGCATGCTCGCGGCCGCCCGCGGTGACCTGGCGGCCGCCGCGCGCTGGTACCGGGAGGCGGCCGAGGCCGGTTCCCGCAACGGCGCCTTCAACCTGGGGCTGTTGCTGGCCCGCGAGGGGAGCGAGCCGGAGGCCGCCCTGTGGTGGACCCGCGCGGCGGTGGCGGGCCACGGCCGCGCGGCCCTGCGGCTGGGGCTGCTGGCGGCGCGCCACGGTGACCTGGCCGAGGGGCAGAAGTGGTGCGTGCGCGCGATCGAGCTGGGCCCGGAGGAGGTCTCGCAGCGCGCGGCACGCCTGCGCGACGCCCTGGCGGAGGAGCTCTCGGCCTGACCCCGGCGCCCGCGACCGGGGCTGCCGGGGCCGGCCTGGCCGCTCAGCGGTAGAGCCAGCCCGTGGAGCGGGCGTAGGCGTGCCGGAAGACGAAGGGCATCAGCAGGTCGTTGACGCGGCGCTGCACCGTGCCCGGGGTCTTGGAGTCGCGGTTGGACGCGGCGGCCTTGGTCATGCGGGCCGCGCGGGGGCGGCGCAGCCGGGTGTACTCGGCCAGCGCCGTCCGGACGTCCGGTGCCGTCGACACGCACCGCGCGAGCGCCACCGCGTCCTCGATCGCCATCGAGGCGCCCTGCCCGGCGCCCACCGGGTGGGCGGCGTCACCGATCACGACGGTCCGGTCGTCATGCCACACGGGGAGCTCCGCCAGCCGGTGCATCGGCATCGGACGGTCGACGCGCGTCGCCGCCCGCAGTACGTCGAGCGGCATCCGCGAGGTGCGGTACAGCTCCGTGAGCAGGCCCAGGGTGACCTCCGCCGGGTCCGGGGGCTCGGGCGCGGCCACCTGGGCCGACCACCACACCGTGCCGTCCGGCGCCGGGATGCAGAGGAACGCCCCCCGGTGGCCGAAGGTCATGTGGAAGGAGCCCCGGGCCAGGTCCAGGCCCTCCGAGACCCCCGACACGCTGTAGAGCCCGGCGTACTCGGGGACCGGGGCCGCCGGGTCCAGCGCGGTGCGGCTCGCCGACCAGAGGCCGTCCGCGGCCACCACCAGGTCCCCTTCCACACCGGACGGGTCCACCCGCCGGCCCGTCTCGATCCGCACCCCCGCCCGCTCCGCCTCCGCGCGCAGGACCTCCACGAGCCGCCCCCGCAGCAGGGTCGTGCTGTGCAGGGTGTCCGAGGCCAGCCGGCCGCGGGGCACCTTGCCGAGGAGCTTGCCCGACGCCGACCACATCAGCTGGTCGGCGACCGGGAACCCGGCCTCCTGGACCCGGGCGAGGCAGCCCAGCTCGTCCAGCCCGCGCAGCCCGTTGACGGCGAGGCTCAGGAACGAGCCCACCCGGCCCGCGGGATCTTCGTACGCCTCGTAGACGGTGACCTCGGCTCCCGTACGCCGACGCAACGCGATCGCGCTCGCCGCTCCGGCCACTCCGCCCCCGATGACTGACACACGCATGCCCGACCCCTTCCGGTGAATCCACATTCACTGAATTCTGATTCAGTGAAATCGGGTTCAGTATGATGAGGGCGCGAAGGCGGCGTCAAGCGGGAACGGGGATCGCGGTGGGAGTGCGCAAGGAGAAGGCGGCCGGCACGGAGGCGGCGCTCAAGGAGGCGGCGCGGGCGCTCTTCCTGGAGCGCGGCTACACGCAGACGAAGATCACCGACATCACCAAGGCGGCCGGCCGCTCCACCGGCTCCTTCTACGAACACTTCGCCGGCAAGGACGAGCTGCTGAACGCGCTGATGGCGGACATGGGGGCCCAGGTGGACGCCGCGGTCGGTTCCCATGACCACCCGCGCGACCACGACCTCGCCGACCGTGCGCAGCTGCGTACGCACATCGCGGTGAGCTGGGAGGTCTTCCGGGACCACCTGCCCGTCGTGGTCGCCCTGTTCCAGAAGTCCATGGCGGAGCCGCCCCGGTCGGGACAGGCCTGGGAGGGGCTCGTGGCGGAAACCGCGCCGTTGCGCGAACACCTCGCGTACATGCGCGAACGCGGCCAGGAGCTGCCCGGTGATCCCCAGCTCGTCGCCGCGGCGATGGGGGCCATGATCTCGATGCTGGGCTACGCGGCCATGACCAGCGGGAATGCCTTCGACGACGACGAAGTGGTCGACACCCTCACCGCGCTTCTCCACCGGGGACTGGCGGCCGGTTAACCGATTTGCATCTGCCGGGGGCCCTCACGTAACGTTGGGTTTACCGACGCGGGGTGGAGCAGCTCGGTAGCTCGCTGGGCTCATAACCCAGAGGTCGCAGGTTCAAATCCTGTCCCCGCTACTGAAGGCCCGAGGCCCGGATCCATGGATCCGGGCCTCGAGTCGTTTCTGAAGGTGAACGGCCGGGCCGCGTAGCGTCGCGGACGAGCCGTCGCGCGCCACGAAGAAGGCCGGGAGCTGATGCTCCCGGCCTTCCTCGTCGATCAGGTCAGGTCAGGCGGCCGCGCAGTTCGGGCACACCCCGCGGTACGTCACCTCGACCGCCGACACCACGAAGCCGAAGCGCTCCGTGTCCGGCAGGTCGGCCAGCGGGTTGCCCGCCGGGTGGACGTCGCGGATCGCGCCGCACTGGGCGCAGACCAGGTGCTGGTGGGGCCGGTGGGCGTTCGGGTCGTACCGCTTGGCGCGGCGGTCCGTGGAGACCTCCAGGACCTCGCCGAGGGTCACCAGCTCGCCCAGCGTGTTGTAGACCGTGGCCCGGGAGATCTCCGGCAGCTTGGCCACGGCACGCGCGTGCACCTCGTCGGCCGTCAGGTGAACGTGGTCACCGTCGAGCACCTCGGCCACGACACGCCGCTGTGCGGTCATGCGCCATCCGCGTCCGCGAAGTCGTTCCAGCAGGTCACTCATAGACGTCAGCCTAACAGTGAGGGGACTCGGTGTAACTCCCGAATCAGTTCGGACTTGGATATTCACTTGACTTAGACAAAGTCCATCGTAGGATCGGATACGGCAAAGGCCAAGGACAGGACATGCAGGAATGACGCAGGAGGCGCACGTGACGCAGGGACCGCTCACCACGGAGGCCGGGGCTCCGGTCGCCGACAACCAGAACAGTGAGACTGCCGGCGTCGGCGGGCCCGTCCTCGTCCAGGACCAGCTCCTGCTCGAAAAGCTCGCGCACTTCAACCGCGAGCGCATCCCGGAGCGCGTGGTGCACGCCCGCGGCGCCGGTGCGTACGGCACCTTCACGCTGACCCGTGACGTCTCGCAGTGGACCCGCGCCAAGTTCCTGTCCGAGGTCGGCAAGCAGACCGAGACCTTCCTGCGCTTCTCCACTGTCGCCGGCAACCTCGGCAGCGCCGACGCCGTGCGCGACCCCCGCGGCTGGGCGCTGAAGTTCTACACCGAAGAGGGCAACTACGACCTCGTCGGCAACAACACCCCGGTGTTCTTCATCAAGGACGCCATCAAGTTCCCGGACTTCATCCACACCCAGAAGCGCGACCCGTACACGGGCTCGCAGGAGGCGGACAACGTCTGGGACTTCTGGGGTCTGTCGCCCGAGTCGACCCACCAGGTGACCTGGCTGTTCGGTGACCGCGGCATCCCGGCGTCCTACCGCCACATGAACGGCTACGGCTCGCACACGTTCCAGTGGAACAACGAGGCCGGCGAGGTCTTCTGGGTCAAGTACCACTTCAAGACCGACCAGGGCATCAAGAACCTCACCCAGGCCGAGGCCAACCAGCTCGCCGGTGAGGACCCCGACTCGCACCAGCGCGACCTGCGCGAGTCCATCGAGCGCGGCGAGTTCCCGTCCTGGACCGTGCAGGTCCAGATCATGCCGGCGGCCGAGGCGGCCCAGTACCGCTTCAACCCGTTCGACCTCACCAAGGTGTGGCCGCACGAGGACTACCCGCCGGTCGAGATCGGCAAGCTGGAGCTCAACCGCAACCCGGAGAACGTCTTCGCCGAGGTCGAGCAGTCGATCTTCTCCCCGGCGCACTTCGTCCCCGGCATCGGTCCGTCCCCGGACAAGATGCTCCAGGGCCGCCTCTTCGGCTACGGCGACGCCCACCGCTACCGCGTCGGCATCAACGCCGACCACCTGCCGGTGAACCGCCCGCACGCCACCGAGGCGCGCACCAACTCCCGCGACGGCTACCTGTACGACGGCCGTCACAAGGGTGCGAAGAACTACGAGCCGAACAGCTTCGGCGGCCCGCACCAGACGGACCGCCCGCTGTGGCAGCCGATCGACCTGACCGGCGGCACGGGCAACCACCCCGCGGCCGTCCACAGAGAGGACAACGACTTCGTCCAGGCGGGCAACCTCTACCGCCTGTACTCGGAGGACGAGAAGTCCCGCCTGGTCGAGAACCTGGCCGGCTTCATCGCCAAGGTCTCCCGCGACGACATCGTCGAGCGCGCGATCGACAACTTCCGCCAGGCGGACGGCGACTTCGGCAAGCGGCTCGACGCCGCGGTCCAGGCCCTTCGCGGCTGACACGGATCGCTTGCCGTAGCAGGACGACGGGCCGGAACCCCCACGGGTTCCGGCCCGTCGTCGCTCTACGCCGGGACCGTACGCCGCGCGGGCACCCAGCAGCGGATGATGTCGCGTACGGAGACGATGCCCACCGGGCCGCCGTTCTCCAGCACGATCAGGTGCCGGAAGCCGCCGTGGGCCATGGCCTCGGCGGCCTCCTGCAAGGTGGCGTCCGGGGTGCAGAACACCACGTTGTTCGTGGTGTGCGCACCCACGGTCTCGCGGTCGGGATCGTGGCCCGCGCCGATCGAGTTGAGGATGTCGCGCTCGGTCAGGATGCCGATTCCGCTGTGGTCGGGGTCGAGTACGACGGCCGCGCCGACGCGCCGCCCCGACATCAGGCAGGCCGCCTGCCGCAGGGTGTGCGCGGGTCCGAGGGTGAGGATCACGGTGCTCATTGCGTCACGGACGAGCATGAAGAGAGCCACCTCCTGGGTGAGTCCCGCCGCTTGGGTGTGGTGCGCCCGAAGGATCCTAGAGAAAGGGTTCACAAGCGCACAAGCGGGGGATTCTCAGATTCCCACGGACACGCACCGTCAACAAGAGGGCACGCACAGGCGCGTACTCAGGCGCTTGCTCAGGCGCTTGCTCAGGCGCGCGGGCGCAGCAGCTCCAGCATCTCCTCGTGGAGCAGCCCGTTGGAGGCCGCCGCGTTCCCGCCGTGCACCCCGTCCACCCCGTCCAGGCTGGTGAAGCGGCCGCCCGCCTCCTGGACCACGACCGCGATGGCCGCCATGTCCCAGAGGTTCAGCTCCGGCTCGGCGCACAGGTCCAGCGAGCCCTCCGCGACCATCATGTACGGCCAGAAGTCGCCGTAGCCGCGCGTACGCCAGCAGGCGCGGGTCAGGTCCAGGAAGCCGGCGAGGCGGCCCTGCTCCTCCCAGCCGCTCAGCGAGGAGTACGCGAACGAGGCGTCGCCCAGCCCGCCCACCTTCGAGACGCCGATCGGCGTGGTCTCGCCGAGCGCGCCGCCGCCGTACGCACCGCCGCCCCGCACCGCCCACCAGCGGCGGCCCAGCGCGGGCGCGGACACCACGCCCACCACGGGGCGGAAGACGCCGTCCTCGCCCTCCGTCATCAGGGAGATCAGGGTCGCCCAGACCGGCACCCCGCGCACGTAGTTCTTCGTGCCGTCGATCGGGTCCACGACCCAGCGCCGCGGGCCGCTGCCCTGCAGGCCGTACTCCTCGCCGAGGATCGCGTCGTCGGGCCGCGCGGCTTCGATGCCGGCCCGGATGATGGCCTCGGCGGCCTGGTCCGCCTCGCTCACCGGGGTCATGTCCGGCTTCGTCTCGACCTTGAGGTCGAGGGCACGGAACCGCTCCATCGTCGCGACGTCCGCCGCGTCGGCGAGTTCGAGGGCAAGGCGCAGGTCATCGTCATACTCGGACATGGCCGAACAGTATCGCGGCCGGTGGCGCGGCCGGGACGCGCCCTTGACAGGATCTGTCGCCCCGTCAACTCTGGCCGGGGAGCCCAGCGGGAACGGCCCAGTGGGGAGGCGACGATGCCGGCAGCCCGGGAGACCTTGCTGGAGGCGGCGGGAGCGGCGCTCTCGGCGCGCCCCTGGCCGGCCGTGCGGATGGTCGACGTGGCGGCGGCCGCCGGGGTGTCCCGGCAGACCCTCTACAACGAGTTCGGCGGCAAGGGCGGCCTGGGCCGCGCCCTGGTCCGACGCGAGGGCGAGCGGTACCTCGACGGGGTCGAGCGGGCCCTGTCCACCCCGGCCCCGACCGCCGAACGGCTCGCCGCGGTCGCGGAGTGGACCGTACGGGCGGCCCGCGCCTATCCCCTCGTACGGGCCCTGCTGACCGGGTTCTGGGACCCGGACCTGCCCGCCGCGGGCCGTGCGCCCGGGCCCGGTGAACTGGCCCGGTCGGTACGGGACCGGGCGGCCGCCGCGCTCATGCCCGCGGAGGACGTCCAGCGGTGCGAGCTCGCGATACGGCTCGCCCTCTCCTACGTGGTGGCCCCGGGGGAGGACCCGGGGGCGGGAGAACTGCTCCGGCTGCTCAGTGCGCAGAACCGGACAGCTGGAGCCCGATGACCCCGAGGATCACCAGGGAGATCGAGACGAGCTTGAGGGTGGAGACCAGGTCGCCGAGGAAGATCATGCCGTAGATCGCCGTCCCGGCGGCGCCGATGCCGGTCCACACCGCGTACGCCGGACCGACGTCCAGCTTCTTGAGGGCCAGCGTGAGCAGGCCGAAGCTGCCGAGGGCGAAGCAGGCGAAGGCGACGGTCGGCCACAGTCGGGTGAAGCCGTGGGACAGCTTGAGGCAGACCGCGAATCCGGTCTCCAGGAGTCCGGCCACCACGACGAGCAGCCACGCCATGTCGAATGCCTCCCCGCGTCACGTGATTTCTCGTCACTTGGTGCGATTATGGATTTATCCAGACGCGATCTTCGGCAAACCCGACGCTGCGTCAGTCGCCTTCGCGGCGCTCCCGCGTCTCCAGCAGCCGCCGCAGCGAGTACAGCCGCGCCGGGTCCGCGTGGCCGTCCTCCACCCACTTGTCGAGCGCGCAGTCCGGCTCGTCGTGGCTGCAGGCGCGCGGGCACTCCTCGGTACCGGGCACCAGGTCCGGGAAGGCCAGGATCACCCGGGACGGATCCACGTGGTGCAGGCCGAAGGAGCGCACGCCCGGCGTGTCGATGACCCAGCCGTCGCCGCCCGGCAGCGGCAGCGCGAGCGCCGAGGTGGTGGTGTGCCGGCCGCGGCCGGTGACCGCGTTGACGTGTCCCGTGGCGCGCTGGCGGCCCTCGGCGACCAGCGAGTTCACCAGGGTGGTCTTGCCGACGCCCGAATGGCCGACGAAGGCGGTGATCCGGCCGTTGAGACGTTCGCGCACCCGGTCGGCCGCGTCGCCCGTCGCGAGCTCCTCGCGGTTGGTCACCACGTAGTTCACGCCGAGCGTCGAGTAGATCTCCAGGATCTTGTCGGCGGAGGTCAGATCGGACTTGGTGAGCACCAGCAGCGGTTCCAGACCGGCGTCGTAAGCCGCCACCAGACAGCGGTCGATCATCCGGGGCCGCGGCTCCGGGTCGGCCAGGGCCGTCACGATGGCCAGCTGGTCGGCGTTGGCGACGACCACCCGCTCGTACGGGTCGTCGTCGTCGGCGGTGCGCCGCAGGACGGACTTGCGCTCCTCGATCCGTACGATCCGGGCGAGGGTGTCCTTCTTGCCGGACAGGTCACCGACGATCCAGACCAGGTCCCCGACCACCGCCGCCTTGCGGCCCAGTTCCCTGGACTTCATCGCGTGGACCGTGCGGTCCCCGACCAGGCAGGTCAGCCGGCCGCGGTCGACGGTGAGGACGAATCCCTCGGAGGCGTCCTCGTGCTTGGGGCGGATGTTCGTACGCGGCCGGTTGCCCTTGGGGTTGGGGCGCTGGCGGATGTCGTCCTCGTCGGTGTGCTTGCCGTACCTGCGCATGACGGGCCCTACGCTCCCGATCCCGCTTCGGAATCCCCTGCGAGCATGTCCGCCCACATCCTCGGGAAGTCCGGCAGGGTCTTCGCGGTCGTCGCCACGTTCTCGATCAGTACGCCCTCCACCGCCAGGCCGATCACCGCGCCCGCGGTGGCCATCCGGTGGTCGTCGTACGTGTGGAAGGTGCCGCCGTGCAGCGGGCGCGGCCGGATGTGCAGGCCGTCCGCCGTCTCGGTGACGTCGCCGCCGAGCGCGTTGATCTCCTTGGTCAGCGCGGCCAGCCGGTCCGTCTCGTGCAGCCGCAGGTGCTGGACACCGCGCAGGACCGACTCCGAGTCGGCCAGGGCCGCCACCGCCGCGATGCCCGGGGTGAGTTCGCCGACCTCGCCCAGGTCCACGTCGATGCCGTGGATCTTGCCGGTGCCGGTAAAGACCAGGCCCGCGTCGGTCAGCTCGCAGGAGCCGCCCATCTCCGTGAAGATCCGGCGCAGCGCGTCGCCGGGCTGCGTGGTGCGGCGCGGCCAGTCCGGGATGGTGACCGTACCGCCGGTGATCAGCGCCGCGGCCATGAAGGGCTGGGCGTTGGACAGGTCCGGCTCCACCACCAGATCGCGGCCGAGCAGGGCGCCGGGGGCCACCCGCCACACGTTCTTCTCGCCGCCCGCTTCGGGGGTGTCGACCTGGGCGCCCGCCGCGCGCAGCATCTCCACCGTCATCCGGATGTGCGGCATCGACGGCAGGTTGCTGCCCACGTGCCGCACCTCGATGCCCTGGTTGAAACGCGGGGCGGAGAGCAGCAGCGCGGAGACGAACTGGGAGGAGTTGCTGGCGTCGATCTCCACGACGCCGCCCTCCAGAGCCCCGCCGCCCTGCACGGTCAGCGGCAGAGCGCCCCGGCCGTCGTCGTCGATCCGGGCGCCGAGGGTGCGCAGGGCGTTGATGACCTGGCCCAGCGGCCGCTCGTAGGAGCGCGGGTCGCCGTCGAAGCGGATGTCGCCGTCGGCGAGGGTGGCGACGGGCGGCAGGAAGCGCATGACCGTGCCCGCGTTGCCGACGTCGACGGTGGCCGGGCCGTGCAGGGCGGCCGGGATGATCCGCCAGGCCTCGCCGCCGGCGCCCTCGCCGGCCGAACTGGAGGAGACGGTCTCCTCGATGCCCACGCCCATCGCGCGCAGGGCGTCGGCCATCAGCTGGGAGTCGCGCGAGCGCAGCGGGCGGCGCACCCAGCCCGGCTCGGCGGCGAGCGCGGCGAGCACGAGAGCGCGGTTGGTGACCGACTTGGACCCCGGCACGGTGACGGTGGCATGGACGGCAGCGTCGGCGATCGGGGCGGGCCAGAGGGCGTGGAGCGCGGGGGTCTCGGTCATGGCCACCACTTTAGTGGCTTCCTCCGGACCCGGATCTTGATCGCTGCCCGGTCTCAGAGGGCGAGAAGCCAGCGGCCGCCGCCCACCAGGGAGCACAGCGCGACAACATGGAAGAGGAGCAGCCACACCACCGGGTGCACGTGGGTGAGCCGACCGAGCTGATCGGCGTCCGAATCCGGCGCTCCGCCGTGCCGGCGCTTGGCCCCGAGCTCGAAGACCGGCCGGACCCCGCCGAGCAGCAGGAACCACACCACCCCGTACGCGAAGACGGCCTGCACCTCGGCGGGGGCCAGCCAGGACACCAGCAGGAAGGCCCCGCCGGTCAGCACCACGGTCAGGGCCCCGTAGGCGTTCCGGATCATCACCAGCATCGCCACCAGCAGGACGGTGGCCACCCACAGCAGCAGCGTGATCCGGTGCGCGGACAGCAGGGCCGCCCCGCCGAGCCCGAGCAGCGAGGGCGCGGTGTACCCGGCCGCGGCGGTCAGGATCATGCCCAGCCCGGTCGGCTTGCCCCGGCTGACGGTGACCCCGCTGGTGTCGGAGTGCAGCCGTATCCCGTCGAGCCGCCGCCCGGTCAGCAGCGCCAGCAGGCCGTGGCCGCCCTCGTGCGCGATGGTCACGGCGTTGCGCGACAGCCGCCACAGCGGGCGCGGGCCCACGGCGGCCAGCGCGGCCACGCCGGTCACGATCACCAGCCACAGGTCGGGCGCCGTCTGTATACCCGTGAGCCGGTCCCAGAGGCCGGCCGTCGTGCTGCTGTCCATGAGGTGGCGGACTCCTTGCGGTGGTGAGTGGGTGACATGGCAGTGTGGCAGCCATGTGCGGACGGTATGCGGTGAGTCGTGGACCCGAGGACCTGGTGGAGGCCTTCGGCATCGAGAAGTGGGAGCCGGAGGAGGTCCTGGCCCCCGACTTCAACGTGGCGCCGACCAAGCAGGTCCACGTCGTCCTCGACCGTCCCCTGAAAGACGCGTCCGACCCCCGTCCGGTTCGCCAGCTGCGCACCCTGAAGTGGGGGCTCGTCCCCTCCTGGGCCCAGAACCCCGACGGCGCCGCCCGGATGATCAACGCCCGGTCCGAGACCCTCGCCGAGAAGCCCTCCTTCCGCCGCCCCTTCGCGCAGCGCCGCTGCATCGTCCCCGCCGACGGCTACTACGAGTGGGTCACCGCCCACGACGAGCGGCAGCTGGAGGTGGAGGGCAAGAAGAAGCGGGCCCGCAAGCAGCCCTATTTCGTGCTCCCCGCCGACGGCTCCGTGTTCGCCATGGCCGGGATATACGAGTTCTGGCGCGACCGGACCCTGCCCGACGAGCACCCGCTCGCCTGGTGGGTCACCTGCTCGGTGATCACAACCGAGGCCGAGACCGGGCCGCTGGGGGTGGCCCCCGCCGAGGGGCCGCGCTCGCTGTCCGAGATCCACCCGCGGATGCCGCTCATGCTGACCCCCGACCGCTGGGACGCCTGGCTGGACCCGGCGAACACCGACACCGAGGGTTCGCTGCGGGAGCTGCTGGCACCGCCGCCGGGCGGCCTGATGCGCGCCTACCCGGTGTCCACCGCCGTGAGCAACGTACGGAACAACGGGCCGGAGCTGCTGGCGGAGCTCGCCGCGCCGGAGGAGGGCACGCTCTTCTAGCGCGTCGGCCAGCGCGCCGGCGCCGCGGCCCGTTGCAGGATGGGTCCATGAGCACGCGTACCGAGAGCGTCGACACCCCGGCGGGCGAGGCCCGCATCACCTGGCACACCGCCCGCAAGGCCGGGCTCGTGCTCGCCGTCAGCCACGGCGCCGGTGGCGGCATCGAGGCCCGGGACCTCCAGGCGCTGGCCGCCGCCCTGCCCGCGCGCGGGATCACCGTGGCGCTGGTCGAACAGCCCTGGCGGGTCGCCGGGAAGAAGGTCGCGGCCGCGCCCAAGGTGCTCGACGAGGGGTGGCACGGGCTGTGGCCGGCCCTCGCGAAGCCCGGGCTGCCCGTGGTCGCGGGCGGCCGCAGCGCCGGGGCCCGGGTGGCCTGCCGGACCGCGGCCGCACTGGGCGCGGCCGGGGTGCTGGCGCTGGCGTTCCCGCTGCACCCGCCGGGCCGGCCGGAGAAGTCCCGGGCCGAGGAGCTGCTGGGCGCCGGGCGGCCCACGCTGGTGGTCCAGGGCGGCCGGGACCCCTTCGGGCGCCCGGAGGAGTTCCCGCCGGGCGGCTCCTACACGCTCGTGGAGGTCCCGTACGGGGACCACGGCTTCGCGGTGCCCAAGAAGGCGGACGTCACCCAGGAGGCCGCCCTCGCGCTGATCACCGAATCGGTGGCCGAGTGGCTCACCGCCCTCGAGGTCTGATCGGGACCCGGTGGATCGTGGGGTGATCCGCGTCACCCCTGCCGCGCGGGCCCCGGAACGGGCCGAAATCCCGGCCCCCGCCGGGGAATGCGCCGCCCGAACCTTCTGTTGTCCCGGATGTCGGTACGTAAGGGAACTTGTCGGAGGAGAGGGAGCGCATGACCCAGGTCATCAGTCAGAACCGTCGGCAGGCCGCTGACCTGGACTGGACGGTTCTTCCTGCCCCCAAGCGCAGCACGGCTCGGGCGGCGGAGAGCCGGGATGGTCGACTATTCTCCGATTCGAGCGGATCCGCTTTCGGAGCCGCCACGCAGTCGGAGGAGGTGGGTCCTGTCGCTGGGACCGACGAAGGCCACGCGGAGGAGACGACCCCGGAGCGGAACGCGCGCTTCGAGCGGGACGCCCTCGGTTACCTCGACCAGATGTACTCGGCCGCGCTGCGCATGACGCGCAACCCGGCCGACGCCGAGGACCTGGTCCAGGAGACGTACGCGAAGGCATACGCGTCCTTCCACCAGTTCCGCGAGGGCACCAACCTGAAGGCGTGGCTGTACCGCATCCTGACCAACACGTTCATCAACTCCTACCGCAAGAAGCAGCGCGAACCCCAGCGCAGCGCCGCGGAGGAGATCGAGGACTGGCAGCTGGCGCGCGCCGAGTCGCACATGTCGACCGGGCTGCGATCCGCCGAATCGCAGGCGCTCGATCACCTGCCCGATTCGGACGTGAAGGAAGCGCTCCAGGCCATTCCGGAGGAGTTCCGCATCGCGGTCTACCTTGCCGACGTAGAGGGCTTTGCGTACAAGGAGATCGCCGACATCATGGGTACACCCATCGGTACGGTCATGTCGCGACTGCACCGTGGCCGCCGTCAACTCCGCGGAATGCTGGAGGACTATGCCCGTGAACGCGGGCTGGTTCCCGCGGGCGCGGGAGAGTCGAACGACCGGAAAGGCTCGGGCTCATGAGTTGCGGAGAGCCGCACGAGACGGAGTGCTCTGAGGTCCTGGATCACCTTTACGAGTTCCTCGACCATGAGATGCCCGACAGCGACTGCACGAAGTTCGAGACACACTTCGGCGAGTGCAGCCCCTGTCTGGAGAAGTACGGCCTGGAGCAGGCCGTGAAGAAGCTGGTGAAGCGCTGCTGCGGCTCGGACGACGTACCGAGCGACCTGCGGTCCAAGGTGATGGGACGGATCGAACTGATCCGGTCGGGACAGGCCGTTCCCGATCATGACATCACCGCCGACAACCCGGCCACCGGCTGACACTTCCGCGGCCGTTCGGCCGGAAGATTGAACAACCCCCGCCCCCGGACCGGCACTTCGTTCACTCGAAAGTGCTAATCCGGGGGCGTCCGTATGGCGCAATGTGAAAATGTGGCCCGATTCTCTCGGGGCCCCACTTATTCTCCCCATTCGGTGCTGGTTTGATTCAGTACCTGGCGTGCACGGCACAGGGGAGGAGAGCGCCATGCGGGTACTTCCGCCGGCGGCGCGCGGCTACATCCTGTGCGCCGTCCTCGCGTCCCTCGCATGCGCCGCGCCCGCCCTCGCCGATTCCGGTACGCCCTGGGCCACCGTCGCCCTGCTCGCCGTGCTCCACCTCGGCTGCGAACTCGTGAAGATCTTCCCGCTGCCGGGCAGCCGGGTGCCCGAGGGCATCGGCTCCTTCTTCCCCGTGGTGCTGGCCGCCGTCTTCCTGCTGCCGCCCGCCGCCGCCGCGCTCGTGGCGCTGCCCGGCGGGCTCGCGGGGACCGTGGTCCAGCGGCCGGCCTGGGTGCGCCGGGTGTGGCACGGCGCGCAGCAGTCGATAGCCGCCTGGACCGCCGGGCAAACGTTCCGGCTGCTGCGCGGCCCGGCCGCACTGGGCTCCTCCGCGGAGTCCGGGCCGCCGGGGGCGGTGGACCCGCCCCTCTGGGTGGCCGACTTCCCGTACGCGATGCTCCCCGCGGCGGCCGCGGCCGCCGCCTTCTGCCTGGTGCTCACCGCCCTCGACGGGGGCGTCCTGGCCGCCGCGGAACGCCGGCCCGCCGCCACCGCCTGGCGCGGACTGTTCACCCGGTCCCTCGCCCCGCACTGCGTGCACGGCCTCGCCGGACTCATGATGGCCGTCATGTGGCGCAGCCCGTACGGGCTCCCGGCCGCACTGCTCGTCCTGCTGCCGATGTACATCTCCTGCTGGGTCTTCGCCCAGTACCACCGCGAACGCGCCGCCCACCAGGCCACCATCCGCGGCCTCGTCCAGGCCGTGGACATCAAGGACCGCTACACGCGGGGCCACAGCGAACGCGTCGGCCAGGCCTCCGCGATGATCGCCCGCGAGCTCGGCATGGCCGAGGACCGCCTCGAAGTCGTCCGCATCGCCGGGATCCTGCACGACGTCGGCAAGCTCGGCGTCCCGACCCGGCTGCTGCGCAAGGACGGGCCGCTCACGCCGCAGGAGCGCCGGATCATCGAGCTGCACCCCGAGTACGGGCACGAGATGGTCCGCGGCATCGGCTTCCTCGGGGAGGCCCGGTCGGCGATCCTGCACCACCACGAGCGGGTCGACGGCTCCGGCTACCCGTACGGGCTGACCGGCGACCAGATCCCCGAGCTGGCCCGGGTGGTGGCGGTGGCCGACGCCTTCGACGCGATGACCTCGACCCGGTCCTACAGCCGGGCCCGGCCGGTGCCGGTCGCCCTGGCGGAGCTGGAGAGGTGCGCGGGGGCGCAGTTCGACCCGGCGATGGTGGGCGCCCTGACCGGGGCCATCGGACGGCACGGCTGGCACCCGGTGGTCACCTCCGACGCCGACCTCCAGGTGATCAGCACGCGCACGCCTCCTCCCGGCGGCCCGGGGACGCCGCCGCTGGCCGCGCTGCCGGCGCGGGGTTCCCACCAGGCCGGTGTCCCCGCGTCCCCGGCCCCGCCGGGGGCCGGAACATGAGGGCGGCCGCCGTCTGGACGGTGCGCGGGGCCGCCGGGCTGCTGACCGCCGCCGGCCTCGGCCACACCCTGTGGAACGGCCTCGTCGAACCCGGCACCGCCCTGGCCTTCGGCATCCTGATCACCATCGGCGAGCTCGCCCGCCGTGACCACCGCACGGGCCACCGGGTCGAGGGCACCGACCGCCGGCCCGCGCCGCTCGGCTTCGCCGGAGCCCTCGCCTACGCCCTCCTCGGCCCGATCGCCGGGCAGCCCACCCACCACGGGGTCCTGCAGATCGTCGCCGTCGTCGTCGCGGCCGTCCTCGCCGGGATCGTCCCGCACACCGCCCGGGGCCACGGCCCCGCCGTGGACCACGTCGCCCGCCGCGTGCTCACCGTCACCTTCGCCGCCGTCTGTTTCCAGCCGCTCTACAACTCCGGCCGGCTCGAGGAGTGGGTCGGCCAGGGCCCGTACCTGGTCCTCTTCCTGCTCTGCCTCCTCGGCCTCACCGCGCTGTGCGAAGCCGTCCTCGCCGCCGTCCTCGCCGGGGCCCGCACCGGCTGGCCGTACGGGCCCCTGCTGCGCGACGAGCTGCGCGCCCAGCTCGGCATCGGCTCGGCGATCTGCGCCACCGGCGTCGTGATGGCCCTCGGCGTCGCGGGGGCCGGGCTGTGGGCCCTGCCCGTCTTCAGCGTGCCCCTGCTGCTGACCCAGATGTCCTTCCACCGGATCACCGCGATCCGCACCACCTACCGCCAGACCATCACCTCCCTGGCCCGGGCCACGGAGATCGCCGGCTACACCCCGCCCGGCCACTCCCGCCGGGTGGCCGCCCTGAGCTGCGCGGTGGGCCGGGAGCTGGGGCTCTCGGAGCGGGAGCTCACGGTCCTGGAGTACGCGGCACTGATGCACGACATCGGGCAGCTCTCCCTCGTCGACCCGGTTCCGGACGGGGCCACCGCGGTCCTGCCCGCCGCCGAGGCCCGCCGGATCGCCGAGCTCGGCGGGGAGGTGGCCCGCCAGACCGGGGTGCCCGCCGAGGTGGCCGTGGTCGTGGAGCGGCAGGCGGACCCGTACCGGGAGCAGCCCGTCGCCGCACGCATCGTGCGCGCGGTGAACGCGTACGACGACCTGGTCGGCGGTGACCGTCACCCGAGCGGCTCACTGGCCGCCCTGGAGCGGCTCCGCCTGGGCACCGGGCACGACTTCCAGCCGGAGGTCGTGGAGTGCTTGGCGAGGGTTCTGGCCAGGGGCGGACGTGACAGAGTTGTTCCCGTCCCACCTGGGTAACCCATGGGTAATGAGCGGCCGTCCGAGTGGGCATGGTTGGATGCCAGTAAGAGTGAGAGTGAGAGTGTCCGCAAGGCACCGCAGTCCCCCGGCTTCCGCCGGGAGGTGCCCCCAGGCAGGCGGGAATCGTGAGGATCTTCGGGAAGGTACGGCATCGGCCCTCCGCCTCGTGGCGGCAGGCCACCGACCGCGCGTTCACGCTGATCGGGGACGGGCGGTACGAGGACGCGGGCGCGCTCCTGACCAGAGCCGCGGACCTGGAGCCCTGGCTGTCCGAGTCCTGGTTCAATCTGGCCCTGCTGCACAAGTTCCGGCACGACTGGGAGCAGGCGCGGTCCGCCGGACTGCGCGCCGTGGCCCTGCTGGACCGTGAGACGGGCGCCCCGGACTGGTGGAACGTCGGGATCGCCGCGACCGCGCTCCAGGACTGGCCGCTGGCCCGGCGGGCCTGGCAGGCGTACGGGCTGAAGGTGCCCGGAGACCCGCACGGAGCCGGTTCCGGCAACGGGAAGCACAGTGGTGAGCCGGTGGGCATGGAGCTCGGCAGCGCCGCCGTACGCCTGTCGCCCGAGGGCGAGGCCGAGGTGGTCTGGGGACGCCGGCTGGACCCGGCCCGGATGGAGGTCCTGTCGATCCCGCTGCCCTCCTCGGGGCGCCGCTGGGGCGAGGTGGTGCTCCACGACGGGGTCCCGCACGGCGAGCGGGTCACCGCGGCCGGACCCTCGTACCCCGTGTTCGACGAGATCGAGCTGTGGGCGCCGTCGCCGGTGCCGACCTGGGTGGTGCTGCTGGAGGCGGCCGGCGAGGCGGACCGCAACGCGCTGGAGCAGCTGGCCTCGGACGCCGGCTTCGCCGCCGAGGACTGGTCCTCGTCGGTGCGGCTGCTGTGCCGGACCTGCTCGGAGAGCGAGATGCCGAGCGACGAGGGTGACGGGGAGCACCTGGATCCGCACGACCACAGCGAGCCGGGGCATCCCGGGCCGCTGGGTCACCGTACGACCGGTTCCGGTCTGCTGTGGGTGCCCGAGCGGGAGTGCGGCATCGCGGCTCCGGCCGGTCTGGTGCGCGGACTGCTGGACGGCTGGGTCGCCGACAGTCCGGACACCCGGGAGTGGCGGGATCTCGAGGAAGTCTGCTGAGCCGGGGGCCGTAGGCTGTACGGGCACATCGGTGACTTACGGAAGGCGTACGGCGGACATGGCGCAGCAGGAGAACGAGGTTGTCGAGGTCGCGGGCGAGGTGAACGACGGGTACGTCGTGGACACCGAGGACTGTGCGGAGCGCGAGCTCGCCCACCGCGAGCGTGGCACCGCCCGCCCCATCACGGTGGTCGGCAACCCGGTCCTGCACCGGGAGTGCAAGGACGTCACCGAGTTCGGCGACGAGCTGGCGCAGCTGATCGACGACATGTTCGCCAGCCAGCGGGCCGCCGAGGGCGTGGGCCTGGCCGCGAACCAGATCGGCGTGGACGCCAAGGTCTTCGTCTACGACTGCCCGGACGACGACGGCAATCGGCACACCGGTGTCGTCGTCAACCCGAAGCTCGTCGAGCTGCCGGCCGGCGCGCGGGTGCTGGACGACTCCAACGAGGGCTGCCTGTCGGTCCCGACGGCGTACGCCTCGCTGGCCCGCCCGGACTACGCCGAGGTCGAGGGCCAGGACGCGCAGGGCAACCCGATCAAGGTGCGCGGCACCGGCTACTTCGCGCGCTGCCTCCAGCACGAGACCGACCACCTGTACGGGTACCTGTACATCGACCGGCTCTCCAAGCGCGACCGCAAGGACGCCCTGCGGCAGATGGCGGAGGGCACCCCGCGCTACGAGACGGTCCCCAACGACTGATCTTTCGCACCACGCGTCAGGGCCCCGCCTCCCGTGAGGGAGCGGGGCCCTGACGCGTCGGACTACTGCTTGGGCCTGCCCCAGCCGCTGTCGGCCGGTGCGGCGCCCCAGCCACTGTCCGCGGAGGCGCCGTCGACGAGCGGAGCGGCGAAGGGGGCAGCGGTGAGGATGCGGGCGGTACGGGACATACGGGCCCTCCTGGGCTGTGGTGAGCGGTGCGCGGCCGGCCGCTGTGCGGGGCGACAGGCCGGGCGTCATCACCGTACGACACCGCTTGACTACACACGGGCCTGGTTTGGGCCAAAGGTTCCCTGGTTCTCGGCCAGGGAGCGTTTTCCGGCCAGGGCGCGCTTCGCGGCCGGTGCACCGGCGGGCCGGTGCGTCAGCGGGCCGGGCGGTCAGGCCACGGCCCGCGGGCCCCGGAACGCCCGCCTGAAGGTGTTCGGGGTGGTGCCGAGCGTCCGCAGGAAGTGGTGGCGCAGGGCGGCCGCGTTCCCGAAGCCGCAGCGGCCCGCGATCGCGTCGACCGTTTCGTCGGTGGACTCCAGCAACTCCTGGGCCAGCAGGACCCGCTGGCGCAGCACCCACTGGTACGGGGTGGTGCCGGTCTCCTGGAGGAAGCGGCGGGCGAAGGTGCGCAGGGACATGTGCGCGCGCTCCGCGAGCTGCTCGACGGTGATCTCGTCCTCCAGGTGCCGGGCCATCCACCCGATCACCTCACCCACCGTGTCGCAGGCGGTGCGCGGGAGCGGCCGCTGGATGTACTGGGCCTGCCCGCCGTCCCGGTGCGGCGGGACGACCATCCGCCGCGCGATGGTGTTGGCCACCTCGGCCCCGTGCTCCTGCCGGACGACGTGCAGGCAGGCGTCGATGCCCGAAGCGGTGCCCGCGGAGGTGATCACCCGGCCTTCGTCCACGTAGAGCACGTCGGGGTCGACGGCGGCCCGCGGGAACCGGCGCGCCAGGGTCGGGGCGTGCATCCAGTGCGTCGTGCAACGGCGGCCGTCGAGCAGGCCGGCCGCGCCCAGGACGAAGGCACCGCTGCACACGCTCAGCACCCGCGCGCCCCGGTCCACGGCCCGGCGCAGGGCGTCGAGGAACGGTTCGGGGTACTCCCGTACGGGCGCCTGCCGGTCGGCGGGCAGGCAGATCAGGTCCGCCTCCTCCAGCCGCTCCAGGCCGTGCGCGGGGGCGATGGCGAAGCCGACGTCGGCCATGGTCAGCGGGCCTTCCTCGGCCGCGCACACGGCGAAGTCGTACACCGGCAGCCCCTGTGAGCTGCGGTCGATCCCGAAGACCTCGCAGAAGATCCCGAACTCGAAGGGGGCGACTCCGTCGACGAGGGCCACGGCCACGTTGGTCAGCATGGCCTCAGTGTGGCAGTAATTCGCTCTTGAGTGACAGTACTGCCACTGTTCGATCATGGGCGATCAGGCGGACAGTGGAGGTATGACCACCTTCGTGAATTACCTCGCCGTCCTGGTCCTCGCCGCCGTCCTGCTCGGGCCCAGCCTGTACGGGGCGCGCGGCGACCGGCGGATCGACCGGCAGCTGCGGGCCGCCGCGACCCGGCGGGTGTGGCTGCCGCGCCAGCGGGCGGGCGGTCTCCCGCCCACCCCGCGCCGGCGCGGCATCCGGTTCGGCACCTGGCGCCGGGGACGCATGGCCCATTGAGCCCCCGCCCCCGGAACGCGAGGACGGGCTAGAAGTCCTCGTCCAGGTCGACCGTGCCCTCGACCGCGACCTGGTACGCCGACGGACGGCGCTCGAAGAAGTTGGTCAGCTCCTGGACGCCCTGCAGCTCCATGAAGGAGAACGGGTTCTGCGAGCCGTACACCGGCGCGAAGCCGAGGCGGACCAGGCGCTGGTCCGCGACGCACTCCAGGTACTCGCGCATCGACTCGGTGTTCATGCCAGGCAGGCCCTCGCCGCACAGGTCGCGGCCGAACTGCAGCTCCGCCTCCACGGCTTCCTTCAGCATGTCGGTGACCTGCTGCTGGAGTGCGTCGTCGAAGAGCTCCGGCTCCTCCTTGCGGACCGTGTCCACGACCTCGAAGGCGAAGTTCATGTGCATGGTCTCGTCGCGGAACACCCAGTTGGTGCCGGTGGCCAGGCCGTGCAGCAGACCGCGGGAGCGGAACCAGTACACGTACGCGAAGGCGCCGTAGAAGAACAGGCCCTCGATGCACGCGGCGAAGCAGATCAGGTTCAGCAGGAAGCGGCGGCGGTCGGCCTGCGTCTCCAGCCGGTCCAGCTTCTCGACCTCGTTGATCCACTTGAAGCAGAACTGCGCCTTCTCGCGGATCGACGGGATCTCCTCGACGGCGTCGAAGGCGGCCGAGCGGTCGTCCGGGTCGGGCAGGTAGGTGTCGAGCAGCGTCAGATAGAACTGGACGTGCACGGCCTCCTCGAACAGCTGGCGCGACAGGTACAGGCGCGCCTCCGGGGAGTTGATGTGCTTGTAGAGCGTCAGCACCAGGTTGTTCGAGACGATCGAGTCGCCCGTCGCGAAGAACGCGACCAGACGGCCGATCATGTGCTGCTCGGCCGGCGTCAGCTTCGCGAGGTCCGCCACGTCCGAGTGGAGGTCGACCTCCTCCACCGTCCACGTGTTCTTGATCGCGTCCCGGTAGCGCTCGTAGAAGTCCGGGTAGCGCATGGGGCGGAGCGTGAGCTCGAAGCCCGGGTCCAGGAGGTTCTTGTTGTCGGTGGAGCTCATTACTGGCAGGCCTCGCAGGACTCGGGGTTCTCAAGGGAGCAGGCCAGAGCGTCGGCGTCGACGGCCTGCGGGAGCGGGTTGGCGGCGGCCGGGACGGCGGAGCCGGACGCGGCGCGGGCGATCTTCGTCGCCGGGCGCGAGCGCAGGTAGTACGTGGTCTTCAGGCCCTGCTTCCAGGCGTACGCGTACATCGAGCTGAGCTTGCCGATGGTGGGCGTCTCCAGGAACAGGTTCAGCGACTGGGCCTGGTCGAGGAACGGGGTACGGGCCGCCGCCATGTCGATCAGGCCGCGCTGCGGGATCTCCCACGCCGTGCGGTACAGCTCGCGCACCTCGGCCGGGATCCAGCCGAAGCCCTGCACCGAACCGCTCGCGTCGCGCAGCGCCTCGCGGGTCTGCGCGTCCCACACGCCGAGCTGCTTCAGCTCGTCCACCAGGTACGCGTTGACCTGGAGGAACTCACCGCTCAGCGTCTCGCGCTTGAAGAGGTTGGAGACCTGCGGCTCGATGCACTCGTACACGCCCGCGATCGAGGCGATCGTCGCCGTCGGAGCGATGGCCAGCAGCAGCGAGTTGCGCATGCCGGTCTTCGCGATCCGGGCGCGCAGCGCGTCCCAGCGCTCCGGCCAGTTCAGCTCCACGTCGTAGTGGTCCGGGTGCAGGACACCGCGGGCGGTGCGGGTCTGCTCCCAGGCCGGCAGCGGGCCGCTGCGCTCGGCGAGGTCGCAGGAGGCCTCGTACGCGGCCAGCATGATGCGCTCGGAGAGCTTGGTGGACAGGGCCTTCGCCTCGGGGGAGTCGAAGGGCAGCCGCAGCTTGAAGAAGACGTCCTGGAGGCCCATCGCGCCCAGGCCCACCGGGCGCCAGCGGGAGTTGGAGCGGCCGGCCTGCTCGGTCGGGTAGAAGTTGATGTCCACCACGCGGTCGAGGAAGGTCACGGCCGTGCGGACGGTCTCGTCCAGGCGCTCCCAGTCGATCTCCCCGTCCACCACGAAGGCGCCCATGTTGACCGACCCGAGGTTGCAGACGGCCGTCTCGCCGTCGTTGGTGACCTCGATGATCTCGGTGCACAGGTTGGAGGAGTGGACGACGGTGCCCGGCTCGGCGGTCTGGTTCGCCGTGCGGTTGGAGGCGTCCTTGAAGGTCATCCAGCCCTGGCCGGTCT
Source organism: Streptomyces sp. NBC_01546 (assembly GCF_045208355.1). Classification (NCBI taxonomy): domain Bacteria; kingdom Bacillati; phylum Actinomycetota; class Actinomycetes; order Kitasatosporales; family Streptomycetaceae; genus Streptomyces; species Streptomyces sp. NBC_01546. Next base: position 3,060,250 of record NZ_CP109379.1, on the reverse strand, counting down.
GCGCGAGGGTGCGCATCATCCGGCCGTACAGGTCGCGCGCGGGCATGGTCTTGCGGGCCAGACCGGCCGCCTCGGCCTTGCGGTAGGCGGCGTCGAACTCGTCGCCCCACAGGTCGACGAGCTCGGGCACGTCGGCCGGGGAGAACAGCGACCAGTCGGCGTCGGCGTTCACCCGGCGCATGAACTCGTCCGGCACCCAGTGCGCCAGGTTCAGGTTGTGCGTACGGCGCTGGTCCTCGCCGGTGTTGTCGCGGAGCTCCAGGAACTCCTCGATGTCCGCGTGCCAGGTCTCCAGGTAGACGGCGGCGGCGCCCTTGCGGCGGCCGCCCTGGTTCACGGCGGCGACGGAGGCGTCGAGGGTCTTCAGGAACGGCACGATGCCGTTGGAGTGGCCGTTGGTGCCGCGGATCAGCGAACCGCGGGCGCGGATGCGGGAGTACGAGAGACCGATGCCGCCGGCGTGCTTGGACAGGCGCGCGACCTGGTGGTAGCGGTCGTAGATCGAGTCGAGCTCGTCCAGCGGGGAGTCCAGCAGGTAGCAGGAGGACATCTGCGGGTGCCGGGTGCCGGAGTTGAAGAGCGTCGGGGAGGACGGCAGGTAGTCGAGGCGGCTCATCAGCCGGTACAGCGAGGCCACTTCCTCGACGGCCTGGACGCTCTCGTTCTCGGCCAGACCGCAGGCGACGCGCAGCATGAAGAACTGCGGGGTCTCGATGACCTGGCGGGTGATCGGGTGGCGCAGCAGGTAACGGCTGTGCAGGGTGCGCAGGCCGAAGAAGCCGAACCGGTCGTCGGCGCCCTCGGCGAGGGTGTGCTCCACCAGCGCGTCCAGGCGGCTCGCGTGGGTCCGTACGAACTCGGCCGTGCGGTCGGCGATGAGCCCCTCGCGGTGTCCGACCTCGACGGAGGCGGAGAAGGAGGTGGCGCCCTGGCCGGCGGCCTCGTCCCGGACGGCGAGCGTCAGCAGCCGGGCGGCGAGCCTGGAGTACGCGGGGTCCTCGGAGATCAGACCGGCGGCGGCCTCGGTGGCCAGCCCGCGCAGTTCGGCGTCGTCGGCGGCGGAGCTGCGGCCGCGCAGCGCGGCGGCGGCGACCCGGCCGGGGTCGGTGTCGGGGAGGTCCGCCGTCAGTTCGGTGAGGGTACGCAGCAGCGTGGCCCCCGGGCCCTCGGTGTTGTCGCCAGAAACGGACTCGGCGCGCGGTGCGGAAGGCGCGATGGTCACGGCGGGAGCTCTCCCTCGCTCGGCCCGGTCATCGGCGGGGCGGGGCGCGAGCGGGCGCATGCGGGCGCGCAGGAACGCGTACACCGCATGGCGTCCACCGGCCCAACCGCGAGGCCCGGACGTGTCGGCACCCGGTTCGGTCGACCCGGGCGCGCTGTCGGCAGGTCCTCGGACTTTTCATACCGTTGCGGGACAGTTCCGGATTCACACCGGATTCCCCTGCGGCGACAGCAGCCCTGAGCATACATGTGGGGGGCCGCCTATGCGCGACCCCCCACATGTTGTGTCGGCGTGGCTACAGCTCCAGACGGTACGTGAGCAATGTCAGCCCGGGAACGGGCGCCCAGTCCCGCTCCGGCGTACGGGTGAAACCGAGTCGCTCGTATATCCGCTGGGCCCCCGTCATGCCGCGCTGGGTGGAGAGCACCAGGTGCGTGACCCCCGCCAGTTCCCGCGCGCGGGCCACGCAAGCGCGCACCAGGGCCTCGCCCGCGCCGCGTCCGCGCGCCTCTCGGGAGACGGCCAGCATCCGGAACTCCGCCTCGCCGGGCCCGGCGATGTCGGCCAGCGGGCTCCCGGGCGGGGCGAAGGTCACCCCGCCGAGTACGGCGCCTTCGTCGACGGCCACGAGCACCTCCCCGTCGGCGGCCCGGCCGGCGACATCGCGCAGTACGGCCGCGTAGAACGCCTCGCCGGAGCCCAGGAGCCCGTCACCCAGGTAGGCCTGCGCGGTGATCTCGCCGAGCTGTTCGTATTCGGCGGGCAGTGCCGCCCTGATCGCGATGTCCATGCGGTCGAGTGTGCCGGACGGGTGTCGGTGGTCGGCGCTATCGTCGGCCACAGCACCGTCGATGAAGGTGAGCGAGGCCTGACCGTGATGACTGAACGTCCCCACATGCAAACTGAGGATTTTGAGGCCATCGCGCGCATAGCGGCCAAGGAGCGGGAGGGGACGCGGCTCGAATTCATCGACGGGGTTATCAGGAGCAAGGCCATGCCGGACGGCGACCACCAGATGATCATCCAGTGGCTGACGCGGCTCTGCATGCAGCACCGGCCGGAGCTCTGGCTCCACGGGGGGCAAGGGATCAAGGCCCAGGCGTACCGGGACGGGCGAGCCATCCCGGACGCGGTGCTGGCGCCTTCCAAAGCCTTCGCAGGGCAGGGCGACTGGGTCGACCCCGCTCCGATCCTCATGGCCGTCGAGGTGACCTCGTGGGATTCGGACACCTACCAGCGGGATCATGTCGAAAAGCCTCGGGCCTACGCGGAGACCGGCATCCCCGTCTACCTCCTGATCGACCGGGCCAAGTGTGAGGTCTCCGTCTACAGCCAGCCCAACGGTCGACGATACGAGGGTGTCCATGTCGTGCCGTACGGCACGGACATTGCGCTGCCCGACCCCATCGGCATCACGCTCCAGACCGAGGTCCTCAAGGACTGGGTGCGCTGAACAGGCCCGAAGGCCCCGCCGGAAGCATCCGGCGGGGCCTTCGGCGTCTGTCGGCTCAGCAGCAGCCGAAGCCCTCGCGGGGGTCCGCCTCGCGGGCGTCCGTGCGGGCGCGTTCGAACTCCCGGCGGGTCGGGACCTTCGCGTCCGGGTCGTGGGAGCGGGCGTGGGCGACGTACCGGTCGTAGGCCGCCTCGCCCGAGAACTCCCGTACGAAGAACCGCGCCCTCGCCAGCGCGCTGCGCACGCTCATCAGGCCACCGGCTCCCTGACGTGACCGCCGCCCGAGTCCAGGCCCGCCGCGGCGAGCTCGGCCTTCTCCTCGGCGGTCGGGATCAGCCCCGCCGGAGCGACGATCTTCGACTCCGTCCACGGGACCTCGGAGAGCCGCACCGACTCCGGGCTCCGGATGGCCTTGAGGCAGGTCCGGGCCGCGTCCGCCAGCACGATGATGATCAGGATCGCGAACAGGGCCGACAGCACGCCGTCGACCGTGGCGTTGGTGACCACGGTGTGCATCTCGTCCATGTTCTTGGCGGGCGGCAGCACCTTGCCCGCGTCGATGCCGCCCTGGTACTTGTCGCGCTGCGCGAAGAAGCCGACCTTCACGTCCTCCGAGAAGATCTTCTGGTAGCTCGCGGTGAGCGTGACGGCCACGTCCCACACCAGCGGAACGCCCGTCACCCAGGCCCACTTGAGCCGGCCGGACTTGATCAGCAGCGTGGTGCAGACGGCCAGGGCGACCGCGGCGAGCAGCTGGTTCGCGATGCCGAACAGCGGGAAGAGCTGGTTGATGCCGCCCAGCGGGTCCTTGATGCCGACCCACAGGAAGTAGCCCCAGCCGCCGACGACGACGGCGCTCGCCAGCCAGACGCCCGGCTTCCAGCTGACGTCCTTGAAGGACTTGTGCACGTTGCCGAGGGTGTCCTGGAGCATGAACCGTCCGACGCGGGTGCCCGCGTCGACCGTCGTCAGGATGAACAGCGCCTCGAACATGATGGCGAAGTGGTACCAGAAGGCCTTCATGCCGGCGCCGCCGATGACGGACGAGAAGATCTCCGACATTCCGAGTGCGAAGGTCGGCGCGCCGCCCGTACGGGACAGCAGGCTGGCCTCCTCCACGTCCTTCGCGGCCTGCGCCAGCGCCTCGGGGGAGATGGCGAAGCCGAAGTTGGTCACGGCCTCCGACGCGGACTGGACCGTGGTGCCGACGACGCCGCCGGGGGAGTTCACCGCGAAGAACAGGCCGGGCTCGATGATGCATGCCGCTATCACCGCCATGACGGCGACGAAGGATTCGGTCAGCATGGCTCCGTAGCCGATGACCCGGACCTGGGTCTCCTTCTGGATCATCTTCGGGGTGGTGCCGGAGGCGACCAGCGAGTGGAAGCCGGACAGGGCGCCGCACGCGATGGTGATGAAGACGAACGGGAACATCGACCCGGCGAAGACCGGGCCGTCGCCCCGCGCGGCGAAGTCCGTGACCGCGGGCATCTTCAGGGTCGGCATCGCGATGACCACGCCCACGGCGAGCAGTGCGATGGTGCCGACCTTCATGAAGGTGGAGAGGTAGTCGCGGGGCGCGAGCAGCATCCACACCGGCAGCACCGAGGCGACGAAGCCGTACGCGATCATCCAGATGACCAGCGTCTCCTTCTCCAGGGTGAAGGTGTCCGCGAAGGAGGACTCGGCGACCCAGCCGCCCGCGATGATGGCGAGCAGCAGCAGCGCGACGCCGATGGCGGAGACCTCGGTGACCCGGCCCGGCCGCAGTACGCGGAGGTAGAAGCCCATGAAGAGGGCGATCGGGATGGTCATGCCGATGGAGAAGACACCCCAGGGGGAGTGCGCCAGCGCGTTCACGATGACGAGCGCGAGCACTGCCAGGAGGATGATCATGATGGAGAACACGGCGACCAGGGCGGCCGCTCCGCCGACGGGGCCCATCTCGTCCCGGGCCATCTGGCCGAGCGAGCGGCCGTTGCGCCGGGTGGAGAAGAACAGCGTGACCATGTCCTGGACGGCGCCCGCGAAGATCACGCCCACGACGATCCAGATCGTGCCGGGCAGGTAGCCCATCTGAGAGGCGAGCACCGGTCCGACGAGCGGTCCGGCGCCGGCGACGGCGGCGAAGTGGTGGCCGAAAAGTACCCGCCGGTCGGTGGGATGGAAGTCGACACCGTTGTCAAGGCGTTCGGCGGGGGTGGCCCGCGTCTTGTCCACCTTCAGCACGCGGTGGGCGATGAACCGCGCGTAGAAGCGGTAGCCGATCGCATAAGAGCCGAGCGCGGCGGCGAGCAGCCAGGCGGCGGAGATCTCCTCGCCGCGCGAAAGGGCCAGAACGCCCCAGCCGATGGCCCCGACGAGTCCGACGAGCACCCATGCGGCGATGGACTTCGGAGAAGGCGAGCCGGGCGTGGTGCCCGGACTCGCCACGTCCTTTTGTGATGCAGCCTGTTGTGTCCCAGTTGCTTCCGGTTCAGGCATGACCCTCGTCCCCTCGTCGATCATCTGCGTAAGCGCAGGGAATCTACGGGGGATTGCCCGGTGAACGTAAGACCCCGTCCGTATTCCGGTATTCCGTTTGCCGGTATATAGGGACGGACCCCAGGCGGACCTCGGGCAGATCTCAGACGGACCTCAGTCGGACCTCCGCCGTCAGACGGCGGGCCGCTTGAGCCTGGCGACGAACTTGTACCGGTCGCCGCGGTACACCGACCGCACCCACTCCACGGGTTCCCCGTCCGCGTCGAGGGAGTGCCGGGAGAGCATCAGCATCGGCAGGCCGACGTCGGTGCCGAGCAGTCCGGCCTCGCGCGGGGTGGCCAGCGAGGTCTCGATCGTCTCCTCGGCCTCGGCGAGGTGGACGTCGTAGACCTCGGCGAGGGCGGTGTAGAGGGAGGTGTACTTGGCGAGCGAACGGCGCAGGGCGGGGAAGCGCTTCGCCGAGAGATGGGTGGTCTCGATGGCCATCGGCTCACCGCTGGCCAGTCGCAGCCGCTCGATGCGCAGCACCCGCCCACCGGTGTTGATCTTGAGCAGTCCGGCGAGGGTGTCGTCCGCCGTCACGTAGCCGATGTCCAGCAGCTGGGACGTCGGTTCCAGCCCCTGGGCGCGCATGTCCTCGGTGTACGAGGTGAGTTGGAGGGCCTGCGAGACCTTGGGCTTGGCGACGAAGGTCCCCTTGCCCTGGATCCTTTCCAGCCGCCCCTCGACGACGAGCTCCTGGAGGGCCTGCCGGACGGTGGTCCGCGAGGTGTCGAATTCGGCCGCGAGCGTGCGCTCCGGCGGCACCGGGGTGCCCGGTGGCAGCGTCTCGGTCATGTCGAGCAAGTGCCGCTTGAGTCGGTAGTACTTGGGTACACGCGCCGTGCGGGTGGCCGCCCCGCCTTCCGGCTCCGTGATCGCCCCTTCGGTGGCCATCGCCGCCCGCCTTCCCGACTCCAGTTTCGCTGCCGTCACCGGCTCCTCCGATATGTGCGGTCACATCGTGACACGTGCGGGGGGACAGGCCTTCTCTCTCCCCAGGTGTCGGTCCGATAACGGACCGAGCACCCGCTCATTAGACCCTTGACACCCCTAAAGGTCTAGGCCAAGCTCCAGCTACTGGTCTAAACCAATATGGATCAGATCCCGGCCCCACGGCAGTACTTCGCGTATGTCACCGCGGCGGGCAAGGGAAGTGCAGGCAGGCATCCCTGAGGAGGGTGGCGTGAAGCGCAAGCTCATCGTGGCGGTCAGTGTTGCGGGCATGATGGCCGGAGTCGCGGCGTGCGGCAACAGCGGCGACGACAAGGCCAAGGCCGACGCGGGCCCCAAGGAGATCACCGTCTGGGTGATGGACGGCTCCGCGCCGAAGGCCTGGATCGACGAGGTCAACAAGGAGTTCTCGGCCAAGCACCCCGGTGTCACGGTGAAGGTCGAGGAGCAGAAGTGGACCGGCATCCAGGAGAAGGTCACCACGGCCCTCTCCGAGAACACCCCTCCGGACGTCCTTGAGCTCGGCAACACCCAGACCGCCGGCTACGCGGTCACCGGCGGCCTCGCCGACCTGACGAAGGACAAGGCCAAGCTCGGCGCCGACGCCTGGCAGAAGAGCATGCTCACCTCGGCAGAGGTCGACGGCAAGCTCTACTCCGCCCCGTGGTACGCCGCCAACCGCGTCGTCATCTACGACAAGAAGGCCTTCGAGAAGGCCGGCGTCACCCCGCCGAAGACCCGCGACGAGTGGATCGCCGGTCTGGAGAAGCTGAAGGCGGCCGACCCGGCCTCGCAGCCGATCTACCTGCCCGGCCAGAGCTGGTACGTCCTCGCCGGCCTGATCTGGGACGAGGGCGGCGACCTCGCCGTCAAGGACGGCGACAAGTGGAAGGGTGCACTGGGCACCCCGCAGGCCGCCTCCGCGATGGAGTTCTACAAGAAGCTCCAGGCCTTCTCCACCGCCCCCAAGGACAAGGACGAGGCCAACCCGCAGCAGTCCACCGACATCGTCCCCAAGGGCGGCGTCTCCTCCTGGATCGGTCTCGGCTGGGAGGCCGGCGGTGCCGAGAAGGCCCTGAAGGAAGCGGGCAAGGAAGCCGACTTCGGCTACTTCCCGATCCCGGGCAAGACCGCTGACAAGACCAGCACCGTCTTCCTCGGCGGCTCGAACCTCGCGGTGGCCGAGCGCTCCAAGAACAAGGAGCTCGCCAAGGAGTGGCTGGCCCTCGCCGCAGGCAAGGACCAGATGACCAAGTACGCCGCCGAGACCAAGGGCGCGCTGCTCCCGAACCAGGCCGGCGCCAACTTCACCCCCGCCGCGGGCTCCTTCGCGGAGGCCATGGGCAAGGGCGGCGTCAACGGCAAGATCACCCCGGTCACCCCGGGCTGGGCGAACGTCGAGACCGAGCCGAACCCCATCAAGGAGTTCATGACCAAGGTCCTGAAGGGTGAGGACGCCGCCAAGGCGGGCGCGGACGCGGACAAGGAAATCGCGAACCGCATCAACAAGTAGTCCCACCCCGCAGTACCGGCTGCACCCGCAGTACCCGCACTACCCAGCAGTGTGAACGCACCGGGGGGTGCGGCAGGCGCCCGCAGCGCCTGCCGCGCCCCCGGTCGCGCATGTGACTCCACAGTCAACCGCGAGGAAACGAAGACCATGACTGTGCACTCCCAGGGGGCGGCGACCAGCGCTCCACAGGACGCACCGATGAAGTCCGCCGTGCCGCCGCCGAAGGCGCCGGCCGGCGGAACCGACCGCGGCCGTACGTCTCCTCGCGGGGGCAGAAAGTCGCTCCCGTCGGGGTGGTTGCCCTACCTGCTGATCGGGCCCGCGGTGCTCAGCCTCGCGACCCTCCTGCTGTATCCGCTGATCAAGAACGTGATCCTGTCCTTCCAGGACATCAACAAGATCGAGTTCATCCAGCGGAAGTACCCCTTCGCCGGGTTCGGCAACTACACCGAGCTGCTCGGCGACGCGAACTTCTGGACCGTCGTCGTCCGGAGCTTCGGCTTCACCCTGGCCAACGTCGTGCTGATCATGGTGCTGGGCAGCCTCATCGGCATCCTGCTGAACAAGCTCGGCAAGAAGATGCGCCTGGTCCTGTCGATGGCGCTGGTGATGGCCTGGGCCATGCCGATCGTCGCCTCCGTACAGGTCTTCAAGTGGCTGTTCGACGAGCAGTTCGGCGTCATGAACTGGCTCATGCGCACCGCCGGCTTCGCCGGCTACGAGCAGCACAACTGGATGGAGACCGGCCTCTCCACCCTGGTGATCGTCACGATCCTGGTGGTCTGGGGCTCCATCCCCTTCGTCGCGCTCAACATGTACGCCGGCCTGACCACCGTCAGCTCCGAGCTGTACGAGGCCGCCCGGATGGACGGCGCCAACGGCTGGCAGACCTTCTGGAAGATCGTCTTCCCGAACCTCAAGCCCTTCTTCCTCGTCACCACGTTCCTCGAGGTGATCTGGGTCTTCAAGGCCTTCACCCAGGTCTACGCGATGAACAAGGGCGGCCCCGACCGCGCCTCCGAGATCCTGCCGGTCTTCGCCTACGTCGAGGGCCAGAGCCAGGCCCACTACGGCCTCGCCGCCGCCATCTCCGTCCTGACGATCGTGATCCTCGTGGTCGTCATGTCCTTCTACTTCCGCCTGATCCTGAAGCAGGAGGAGGAGCAGTGAGCACGACCACCGCCCCGAAGGCCGCGCCGTCCGGGCCGCCCGCGCCGTCCGCGAAGCCCGCGCAGAAGCTCCGTACGCGCCGGCCGGTCCGCCCCGGAGCCGTCGCCAAGAACCTCGGCGCGCTCCTCCTGGCCCTCGTCTTCGTCTTCCCCGTGTACTGGATGTTCTCCTCGGCGCTCAAGCCGTCCAGCGAGATCCTCACCAAGGACCCGGTCTTCGTCTTCACCCCGACGCTGGACAACTTCACCAAGGCCACCGGGGTCGCCAACTTCTGGACGTACGTCACCAACAGCGTCCTGGTCACCGTCGGCGCCGTCCTGCTGGCCCTGGTCGTCGCGCTCGCCGCGAGCTTCGCCATCGCCCGCATGAAGTTCAAGGGCCGCAAGGGCCTCGTACTCGCCGTGATGATGGCCCAGATGGCCCCCTGGGAGGTCATGGTCATCGCGATGTACATGATCGCCCGCGACAGCGAGATGCTGAACAGCCTCCCGCTGCTCACCGCGATCTACTTCGTGATGGTCCTCCCCTTCACCATCTGGACCCTGCGCGGCTTCATCGCCGCCGTCCCGGTGACCCTGGAGGAGGCCGCCCAGATCGACGGCTGCACCCGCGGCCAGGCCTTCCGCAAGGTGATCTTCCCCCTGCTGGCCCCCGGCCTGATGTCCACCTCGCTCTTCGGCTTCATCACCGCCTGGAACGAGTTCGCGATGGTCCTGATCCTGAACAAGGACAAGACCGCGCAGACCCTGCCGCTCTGGCTCACCGAGTTCCAGAGCGCCTTCGGCAACGACTGGGGCGCCACCATGGCCGCGTCTTCCCTGTTCGCCGTACCGGTCCTGCTGATCTTCATCTTCCTCCAGCGCAAGGCCGTCGGCGGCATGACCGCCGGCGCCGTGAAGGGATAACGGCACCCATGACTGTCCTTGCGCACAAGGTGGATACGGTCACCCGCGACGCCCTCGCGGTCCTCCAGCCCGGCTTCGAGGGCACCACCGCCCCCGCCTGGCTGCTCCGCCAGGTCTCCGAAGGCCTCACCTCCGTCGGCCTGTTCGGCCGCAACATCGCCTCGCCCGAGCAGCTCGCCGCGCTGACCGCGCAGCTGCGCGCGGAGCGCGAGGACGTGCTGGTCGCCATCGACGAGGAGGGCGGCGACGTCACCCGCCTGGAGGTCCGCGGCGGCTCCTCCTTCCCCGGCAACCTGGCGCTCGGCGCCGTCGACGACACCTCCCTCACCCGGGACGTGGCCCGCGAGCTGGGCCGGCGCCTCGCCGAGTGCGGGGTCAACCTCAACTGGGCCCCGTCCGCGGACGTCAACTCCAACCCGGACAACCCGGTGATCGGCGTACGGTCCTTCGGCGCCGACACCCAGCTCACGGCCCGGCACACCGCCGCGTACGTCGAAGGCCTCCAGGCCGCCGGCGTCGCCGCGTGCACCAAGCACTTCCCCGGCCACGGCGACACCAACGTCGACTCGCACCACGCGCTGCCGCGCATCGATGTGGACCTGGACACCCTCGCCGCGCGTGAACTCGTACCGTTCAAGGCCGCCATCGAGGCCGGCACCAAGGCGGTGATGAGCGCGCACATCCTGGTGCCCGCCCTGGACCCGACCCGCCCGGCCACCCTCAGCCCGCAGATCCTGACCGGTCTGCTGCGCAAGGAGCTCGGCTACGAGGGGCTGATCGTCACCGACGGCATGGAGATGAACGCCATCGCCGGGACGTACGGGATCGAGCGCGGCTCGGTCCTGGCCGTCGCGGCCGGCGCCGACGCGATCTGTGTCGGCGGCGGGCTCGCCGACGAGGCGACCGTGCTCCGGCTGCGCGACGCGCTCGTCGCGGCCGTACGCGAGGGCTCGCTGCCGGAGGAGCGGCTGGCCGAGGCCGCCGCCCGGGTCCGCGCGCTGGCCGAGTGGACCCTCATGGCCCGGCCGGACGCGCGACCGGAGGGGAGCCGCGCGTCCGGCATCGGCCTGGAGGCCGCCCGCCGGGCGGTGGCCGTCACCGGTTCGGCGAGCCCGCTCACCGCCGCCGCCGCTCCGTACGTGGCCACGCTGACCCCGGTCGCGAACATCGCGGTGGGCGATGAGACCCCGTGGGGCGTGGCCGCCGAACTGGCCGCGCTGGTACCGGGGACGGCCTCGGGCGTCTACCCGGAGGGGGCGTCGGCGGGGGACATCCTGGCCGCGGCGGGTGACCGTACCGTGGTCGCGGTGGTGCGCGACGCGCACCGGCATCCTTGGATGGCGGAGGCCCTCGACGCGCTGGTCGCGGCGCGGGCCGACACCGTGGTGGTCGAGATGGGACTCCCGCGGGCCGAGCCGCGCGGCCGTCTGTACATCGCAACGCACGGCGCGTCCCCCGTCTGCGGCCGCGCCGCGGCCGAGCTCCTGGCCGGCCCGTAGCCCCGCTGCTGGGGGCTCCGCCCCCAGACCCCCGCGCCTCAAACGCCGGCGGGGCTGGATTTGGCTGCTGCCGGCCGCCGGGCGCGGCTGGCCCCAGCCGGCACAACCCAGCCCCAGCCGGGCACAACCCAGCCCCGCCGGCGTTTGAGTGGGGGTCCCCCCGGACGGAGTCTGGGGGAGGGTCCGGGCAGCGCCCGGGTACGAACGAAGGCCGGGCCCCCTTGGGGGGAGCCCGGCCTTCGCGCCGAACGGCCTACAGACCCTGCCAGGCAGGCTTGTTGGCGTACGTGTGCCGGAAGTAGTCGGCGAGCTTCAGCTTCGACGCGGCCGCCTCGTCCACGACAACAGTGGCATGGCGGTGCAGCTGCAGCGCAGACGCCGGGACCAGCGCCGACAGCGGGCCCTCGACCGTCTGCGCGACGGCCTCGGCCTTGCCCTCCCCGGTGGCCAGCAGCACCAGGTGGCGGGCGTCGAGGATGGTGCCGATGCCCTGCGTGATGACGTGGTGCGGCACCTGGTCTATGTCGTCGTCGAAGAACCGCGCGTTGTCCACACGGGTCTGCTCCGTCAGCGTCTTGATGCGGGTGCGGGAGGCCAGCGAGGAGCACGGCTCGTTGAAGCCGATGTGCCCGTCCGTGCCGATGCCCAGCAGCTGGAGGTCCACACCGCCGGCCTCGGCGAGCGCGCGGTCATAGGCCTCGCACGCGGCGACGATGTCCTCGGCCGAGCCGTCGGGGCCCATGAAGGAGGCCTCGGACAGACCGAGCGGCTCGACGACCTCGCGCAGCACGACCGCGCGGTAGGACTCGGGGTGCCCGGTCGGCAGGCCCACGTACTCGTCGAGCTGGCAGATCCGCGCCTTGGACGCGTCGACCAGGCCCGCCCTGACCTTGCCGGCGAGGGCCTCGTAGATGGGCAGCGGGGTAGAGCCGGTCGCCACGCCGAGCAGGGCGTCGGGCTTGCGGCGGACCAGTGCGGCCATGGCCTCCGCGATGAGCTCGCCGCCTGCCTTGGCGTCCGGGACGATGACAACTTCCACGCGGGGCCTGCCGATCTGAAGAGGTGTGGGCATGTGTGGTATAGACCAATCTAGCAGAACCGGGCCCTTCACACCCCGGTTCGCACCCATTTCCATGGTGGTCCGAATCCCCGCAGGCGCATCCCGGCGGGCAGGGCTCCCCGGTCATCGCCGTCGTCCCCGGCGGGACGGCGGCGAGGCCCTCCAGCCCGTACTGGACCGGCTGCGCGGCACGGGCCCTGGACAAGGTGACCGAGACCAGCTGGCCCATCGCCCGGACAGGGCCTAGGTGAGCGCCAGCTGGAGGCCGCCCGTCGCGTCCAGGTGCTGGCCCGTCACCCAGCGGGAGTCCGCCGAGGCGAGGAAGGCCACCACGTCCGCGACCTCCTCCGCCGTGCCGATCCGGTGGAAGACCGAGCGGGCGGCCAGGTGGGCCCGGGTCCCGGGATCCGCCAGCAGCCCCGCGTTCAGGTCGGTCTCGGTGATGCCGGGGCCCACCGAGTTCACCGTGATCCCGCGCGGGGCGAGTTCGGCGGCCAGCGACCGGGTCAGCGCGTTCGCCGCGCCCTTCGCCATGACCGTGGCCAGGATGGCCGGCAGCGCGAGCTCCGGGGTCCCGGTCACGTTCACGATCCGGCCCCCGTCACGCAGCCGCGGCAGCCCGTACTTGATCACGAAGAACGGAGCCTTGGCGTTGAGCGCGTGCGCCCGGTCGTACGTCTCCTCGTCGGTGTCCCCGATGCCCGCGAACGCGGCCGCCCCCGCGTTGTTGACCAGGATGTCGACCTCCTCGGTGTGCGCGGGATGGGCCTCGTAGGCCGCCCACAGGGCCTGCGCGTCACCCGGGACCCCGAGCTCGGCCCTGAGGGCGAAGGCCCGGCCGCCGGCCGCCTCGATCGCGGCCACGGTCTCCTTCGCCGCCGCCTCGTCGCGCCCGTAGTGCACCGCGACGAGGGCCCCGTCGCGCGCCAGCCGCTCCGCCACCGCCCGCCCGATGCCCCGGCTGCCGCCCGTGACCAGTGCCGTCTTCCCCTTGAGCACGCCCATGGCGCGCCCCCCTTCAGTAATCACTAGTGGTCGCTACAGAAAGGGACCGTATCAGATTTCCTAGCGCCCGCTATAGAATCTGCGCATGGTGACCGGACAGCGCGGCAGACCCCGTTCCTTCGACCGCGACGCCGCCCTGGGCAAGGCCATGTTCGCCTTCTGGGAGCGGGGCTACGAGGCGACCTCCATCGCGGACCTGACCAAGGCCCTGGGGATCGGCGCACCCAGCCTCTACGCGGCGTTCGGCGACAAGCGCACGCTGTTCGAAGAGGTCGTGACGGTGTACGGCGGCCGGTACGGGGACTTCGCGAGCGTGGCGCTCGCCGAGGAGCCCACCGCCCGCGCGGCCATCGACCGCATCCTGCGCGAGGCCGCCGAGGTCTACACCGACCCGGCCCACCCGCGCGGCTGCATGGTGATCAGCGCGGCCGTCAACACCACCTCAGACGAGGTGGCGGAGGCGCTGCGCGCGCGGCGCAACGCCAATCTGGAGCTGTTCGAGAGCCGCATCCGGGCCGACGTGGCGACCGGTGCGCTGCCGGCCGACACCGACGCGCGGGGGCTGGCGCGGTATGCCGGAGCCGTGCTTCAGGGGATGTCCCAGCAGTCGCGCGACGGGGCGAGCCGGGAGGAGCTGGAGGCGATCGCGGCGCGGGCCCTGCTGGCCTGGCCTGCGGCCTGAGGCGGCGCTTTTCCTCTGGGCCACGGTGCCCGACGGGACCCTCAGCCCGTCCGGCACCGTAGCCCGGAGTACTTACGGCCGAGGGTGTGCGGTTCCCGCGGCCGGTGGAGGAGCCGTCGCGGTCAGGGCAGAGCGCGCGGCTTACCTCGATCCGTCCTCCTGTGCGGGGAGGGCGGAAGCTTAAGGCAATTGTGGACTAGACCATTCTGTTCTGTCCATCCAATGACGGGACCCTGAATGCCGTCACTTCCTCCAACAGTACGCGCCCGGGGCCCGTCCTGTGTACTCCCGAGTATTCCCGTGGGGAAAGTCATGAGGCGTACCCGGGGTACGCTCGCCACGTGCCCTCCATGAACGACCTCGTACGCCAGCACACCGCTCTCAGTGAAACCGACCTGGAGTGGCTCCACCTGCTGGTCTCGGAGTGGCAGCTGCTCTCCGACCTGTCCTTCGCCGACCTCGTGCTGTGGGTGCCCACCCTCGACGGCACCCGGTACGTCTCGGTCGCGCAGATGCGCCCGAACACCGGCCCCACCTCGTACCAGGACGACATGGTCGGCCACTTGGTGCCGCGCGGCCGCCGCCCCCTGCTCGACGCGGCGCTCGACGAGGGCCGGATCGTACGCGAGGGCGACCCGGAGTGGCGCGAGGAGGTGCCGGTGCGCGTCGAGTCGATCCCCGTGCGCCGCGAGGGACGGGTCCTGGGCGTGATCGCCCGCAACACCAACCTGCTCACTGTGCGTACACCGAGCCGGCTGGAGCTCACCTACCTCCAGTCCGCCTCCGACCTGGCCCAGATGATCGCGGCGGGCTCCTTCCCGTACCCCGGCCAGCAGGTCGACATGGACGCCTCCCCGCGCGTCGGGGACGGCCTGATCCGGCTCGACGCCGACGGCGTGGTCACGTACGCCTCCCCGAACGCACTCTCCGCCTATCACCGGCTGGGCCTCGCCGCCGACCTGGTCGGCCAGCACCTGGGCAACACCACCGCCGAACTCGCTCCCTCCCGCGGCCCGGTGGACGAGGCGCTGGTCAAGCTCGCCAGCGGCTGGGCCCCGAGGGAGACCGAGGTAGACGGCAACGGCGGGGTCATCCAGCTGCGCGCCATCCCGCTGAAGCCCAAGGGGACCCGGATCGGTTCCCTGGTGCTGTGCCGCGACGTCACCGAACTGCGACGTCGCGAACGTGAACTGATCACCAAGGACGCGACCATCCGGGAGATCCACCACCGGGTGAAGAACAACCTCCAGACCGTGGCGGCACTGTTGCGGCTCCAGTCCCGGCGCATGGATTCGCCGCAGGGCCGCGAGGCGCTCAACGAGGCCGTGCGCCGCGTCGGTTCGATCGCGATCGTGCACGAGACGCTGTCTCAGAACCTGGATGAGCGGGTCGAGTTCGACGAGATCGCCGACCGGGTGATCGCGATGGTCTCGGAGATCTCGCCGGGCAAGGTCGACTGCCGGCGCACCGGCCGGTTCGGAATCCTGGACGCGGAGGTCGCCACTCCGCTGTCGATGGTGCTGACCGAGATCCTGCAGAACGCCCTGGAGCACGCCTTCACCCAGGGGGAGCGGGGCACCGTGGAGGTGTCGGCCATCCGCAGCGGGACCGGCCGCGCCGACGGGCGACTGCTGATCACCGTGCTCGACGACGGCAGCGGCCTGCCCGAGGGATTCGACCCCCAGCGGGCCGGCAATCTCGGGCTGCAGATCGTACGGACCCTCGTGGAGGGCGAGCTCGGCGGAACGTTCGACATGGTCCGGGCGGAGCCGCGCGGGACCAAGGTCGTCCTCGACATACCGTCCAGCCCGCAGAAGTAGCGGCGAAGGCGTCACTCAGTGTGACGGACCGGCCCCCGGACAGCACTGAGCCCCGGACCGAAAGGTTCTCGGTCCGGGGCTCAAGAGCACGTTGCTAAGCGCTTATACGGTTCTACGCGCTGCGCGTCGAGGCTCGAAAGTCGTTGTCAGGCGCTGGCGTTGCGCGCCCGGTTGCGAGCGGCGCGGCGCTTCATCGCGCGGCGCTCGTCTTCGCTGAGACCGCCCCAGACGCCGGAGTCCTGACCGGACTCGAGCGCCCACTGCAGGCACTGCTCCATGACGGGGCAGCGGCGGCAGACGGCCTTGGCTTCCTCGATCTGCAGCAGCGCAGGACCGGTGTTGCCGATGGGGAAGAACAGCTCCGGGTCTTCCTCACGACAAACGGCGTTGTGACGCCAGTCCATGGCTGCTACCTCTCTTGTGTGACTTGCTCGTTGCTTGTGAATGTGAACGCTTTCACGAATCCCCCCGTGGGGGAAGAGCCGACACCCAGTTGCCTGGTGTGGTCCGAAGATTCGTGGAGGGGTTCTGGCGGCCTGTGTGGGTGCCGGTTCTGCGGGCTGTCCCGATCGCCATGTAGAGATTCGCAAACCTCGGACGGGGATACAACCCCTTCCGGAAAGTTTTTTTTGATTCGTCGGTGTCTACTAGGTCACAGCCCTACTTCGTGGGGGTGGACCAGCGTGTAAACGTTCGAGTGAAAGGACTTTGGGCCCTTCCACTCACACAATCACACGCAGTGCACGGCGTACGCCTGTGAACCGAACGCTGGTGCGCAGACCGAGGTGGTCTCCGTCCATCTGGAACGGAAGGGGAACCTTCGAATGCAAGGTGAAGTCGGTCAGATCGTGTAGAGACACCGCGTGCTTGCCGTGCGGACCTCGTTCAGGAGTCGAGGTCAGGAGCTGTGTCGCGTAGCGGGCGACCGCCGGAGTTGACAAACGGTTGAGGGCCAGTACGTCAAGCGCTGTATCGAACGACGCCTCCGGAGAGGCGTAAAGCGGACGATTGCCCAGATACGTCCACGGCGAGGTGTTGCAGACTATCGACAGCACCAGATCCGTCACCGGATCGGCGCCGGGGCGCTCCAGCGTGACCGTGCCGTGCCGACGGTTCGGCTCGTCCCAGAACTGACGCATCAGCTGTCGTACGTACAGAGCGTGCGTCGAACGCTTGCCGCGCTCGCGCTGCTGCTCGACCCGCCCCACCACGCCCGCGTCGAAACCGAAGCCCGCGCAGAAGGTGAACCAGCGCGCCGGGACCGACTCGTCCTCCGTGCCCGGGGTGCCGGCCGCCAGACCCAGGCCCACGATCCGCTCGCGCTGCTCCCGCAGCGCGTCCAGCAGGGCGCCGGTCGCCTCGACCGCGTCGTTGGGCAGGCCGAGTGCGCGGGCGAACACATTGGTGGAGCCGCCGGGGACCACGGCCAGCCGGGGCAGCCGGTCCGGATCGGGCCCGTCGTGCAGCAGCCCGTTGACCACCTCGTTGACGGTGCCGTCGCCGCCCAGCGCCACGACGAGGTCGAGCCCCTCGTGCGCGGCCCGGCGTCCCAGGTCCCGGGCGTGGCCCCGGTACTCGGTGGTCACCGCCTCCAGCTTCATCTCGCTGGCCAAGGCGTGGGTCAGGACGTCACGCGTGCGCGCACTGGTGGTCGTCGCTGCTGGGTTGGCCACGAGAAGTGCACGCATGAGCGCCAGACTACCCAGCCCGTCCATGAGCTTCGAATGGCGACCCTGCTGCCCTGTCCCCTCCGGCCTCCGGGGCACGCGGCTACCCTGCTGGAGTGAGTAAGAAGCAGCCCGCGAATGCCGCCGCCCCCGCCACCACTCCCGCCGCCCCCGCCGCGCTGCCGGGCCGGCTGACCGCCGCCGCCGCGCTGACCGCTCTGGAGGGCCTGGCGCTGGCCGGCCTCGGTGTCTACATGCTGTTCGTGGGCATCGCCGGCGATCCCGACTCCCCGCAGCAGGCGGAGACGGGCGGCATCACCCTGCTCGCGCTCGCCGCGCTGCCGCTGATCGCGGCCCGCGGTCTGCGCCTGGGCCGCCGCTGGAGCCGCGGCCCGGCGCTGATCACCCAGCTGATGGCGCTGCCGGTGGCCTGGACTCTGTACAGCACCGGCGGTGCGATGATCGCCGCCGCGGTGGCCCTGGGCGTGGCCGCGGTGGCGGTCGCGGCCCTGCTGGTCAATCCGACGGCGACCGAGGCCCTGGGTATCGGGCCCGGCGAACAGGCCCGATAGTCCGGCGGCTCCTGGTTGCTCCTCGACCGGCTACTCCTCGACGAGGAGCTTCTCGCGCAGCTGGGCCAGGGTGCGGGCCAGCAGACGGGAGACGTGCATCTGGGAGATGCCGACCTCCTGGGCGATCTGCGACTGGGTCATGTTCCCGAAGAACCGAAGCAGCAGGATCCGCTTCTCCCGCGGCGGCAGGCCCTCCAGCAGCGGCTTGAGGGACTCGCGGTACTCGACGCCCTCCAGGGCCTCGTCCTCCGCGCCCAGGGTGTCCGCGACCGCCGGTGACTCGTCGTCGGTGTCCGGGACGTCCAGCGACAGCGTGCTGTAGGCATTGGCCGATTCCAGCCCCTCCAGCACCTCCTCCTCGGAGATCCCCAGCCGTTCGGCCAGTTCGTGCACCGTGGGGGAGCGGCCGTGCTGCTGGGACAGTTCCGCGGTGGCCGTCGTCAGCGAGAGCCGCAGCTCCTGCAGACGCCGGGGCACCCGTACCGCCCAGCCCTTGTCACGGAAGTGGCGCTTGATCTCGCCGACCACCGTGGGCGTGGCGTACGTGGAGAACTCGACCCCGCGGTCCGGGTCGAACCGGTCCACCGACTTGATCAGGCCGATGGTCGCGACCTGCGTCAGGTCGTCGAGCGGCTCGCCGCGGTTGCGGAACCGCCGTGCCAGGTGCTCGACCAGCGGCAGGTGCATCCGTACGAGCCGGTTGCGCAGCTCGGCCTTCTCCACCGAGCCGTCGGGCAGCGCCCGCAGCTCGATGAACAGGGCGCGCGCCCCACTGCGGTCGCGCGGATCCGGCAGTGGCGCGGTCGGCTGGAACGCGGGCACCTCCGGGAGTACCGGCACCTCCGGAGGCACCGGCACTTCCGGGGCCGTGGCGGCCGCCGGTGGCTGCGCCGGCTGTGGTTCTTCGTGCTGGTTGTCGCTCATAGGGCCCGCCCGTCGCTCCGCCGAGTCCAAAAAGCCGTCTTCCGCATCCGTGTCAGCCGGGTGCGGCCGGGCGTGCTGCTGCTCCGGGATGCCGCCGTCGACCTCGTGCCGTACCCGGGGCCGATCCCCGCCCCGCACCGGGATCTCCCCGCCGCTCACGCCGGGCCTGGTCCCGCGCCGCGCTGTTTGTAGAGACTGATGCTCACCGTCCGGTCCTCCTCGACCGTCGACTCGACCTTGCCGGCCAGCGCCGACAGTACGGTCCAGGCGAACGTGTCGCGCTCCGGCGCACGGCCGTCCGTGGTCGGCGCCGAGACGGTCACCTCCAGCGAATCGTCCACCAGCCGGAAGACGCAGCTGAGGACGGAGCCGGGCACGGCCTGCTGGAGCAGGATCGCGCAGGCCTCGTCCACCGCGATGCGGAGGTCCTCGATCTCGTCGAGGGTGAAGTCCAAACGTGCTGCGAGGCCGGCCGTGGCCGTCCGCAGCACCGACAGGTAGGCACCCGCAGCGGGCAGCCGGACTTCCACGAAGTCCTGGGTCCCGGGCTCGCCTGCGATCTGGGACACCCTCACCTCCAAGGTGGTACGAGCTGTGTTCGCCGGTGACGCTATCGCGATCCGGGCGATCGTGTCGCGGCACCCCTCGTGGCGCCCGCTGGGGGCACCCCTTCCCACGGCCAGTGACTGATGGTAAGCCCATGGGTACGCACAGTGGCTAGGGGTCTGCGGGTCGAAATCGGGGGAACCGGCGGAGGGTTGACCTACCCCTCCTCAGACGATCGAACCGTCGACAAAACACCAGCGCCAGATCTCGCCCGGCTCGAAGCTCCGCATCACCGGATGGCCCGTGTCCTTGTGGTGCGCCGTCGCGTGCCGGTACGGGGAGGAGTCGCAGCAGGCCACGTACCCGCATCCCAGACACATCCGCAGCTGCACGGGGTGGCTGCCGAGCGCCAGACATTCGGTGCAGGTCTGGGCAGAGGGGATGGGCTCGGGGCGCGGCAGTTCGGCAACGTGGGTGCACTCGCTCATGATGGCCAGCGTACGGCCAGGGTGCGGGTGCGCACGGCTCCGACGAACACGGATGGGATCTTCGATGGAGGTCTTGCAGCTGGTGGCGCTGGTTGCAGGCAGTGCGGTGGTCGCCGGCGTGGCCCGCCGGACGCCGGTTCCGGCGCCGCTGCTGCTGGTCGCCGCCGGGCTGTTCGCCGCGTACGTGCCGGGGGTGCCCGAGTACACCCTCGACCCGCACATCGTGCTGCCCCTGCTGCTCCCGCCGCTGCTGCACACGGCCGCGGTGGACAGCTCGTACCTGGACCTGCGGGCGAACATCCGGCCCATCGCGATGCTGTCGGTGGGCTACGTGCTGTTCGCGACGATCGCCGTCGGGTACGCGGCCTACCTGGTGGTGCCGGGGCTGTCGCTGCCGGTCGCGCTGGTGCTGGGCGCGGTGGTCGCGCCGCCGGACGCCGTCGCCGCCACCGCGATCGCCCGCAAGCTCCGGCTGCCGAACCGGATCACGACGATCCTGCAGGGCGAGTCCCTGGTGAACGACGCCACGGCCATCACCGCCTACAAGGTGGCCCTGGCGGCCGCGGTCGGGGTCAGCGCCGGCTGGGCGGGCGGGATCGCGGAGTTCCTGCTGGCCTCGGTGGGCGGGGTCGGCGTGGGCCTGCTGCTGATGGTGCCGATCCACCAGCTGCGCAAGCGGCTGAAGGAGCCGCTGCTCCAGAACACCCTCTCGCTGCTGATCCCCTTCGTGGCGTACGCGGCGGCCGAGCGGGTGCACGCCTCGGGGGTGCTCGCCGTGGTCGTGGTGGCGCTGTACCTGGGGCACCGCAACTGGCAGGTCGACTTCGCGACCCGGCTCCAGGAGGAGGCGGTGTGGAAGGTGATCTCCTTCGTACTGGAATCGGTGGTCTTCGCGCTGATCGGACTCCAGCTGCCGGTGGTGCTGAAGGGGCTGGGGGAGTACGAGGGGGCGGCCGCGGCCTGGTACGCGGTCGCGGTGTTCCTCGCGGTGGTGGTGGCCCGCTTCCTGTGGGTCTTCCCGGCGACCTTCATGCCGCGCTGGATGTCGGCGCGGATCCGGACGCGGGAGCCGGACACCGACTGGAAGGCGCCGGTGGTCGTGGGGTGGGCCGGGATGCGGGGAGTGGTCTCGCTCGCGATCGCCTTCTCCGTGCCCATGACGGTGCCGCACCGGAACCTGATCCTGTTCCTCACGTTCACGACGGTCATCGGCACGCTCGTCATCCAGGGACTCACCCTTCCGCCGCTGATCAGGATGTTGCGGCTGCCGCCGCGGGACCTCCAGGCAGAGACGCTGATGGAGGCGCAGGCGCAGAGCGAGGCCTCGACGGCGGCGGACGAGCGGCTGACGGAGCTGCTGGAGGCGCCCGCCAACCAGCTGCCGCCGCCGCTGGCGGACCGGCTGCGGACGGTACTGGAGCGGCGGCGGAACGCGGTGTGGGAGCGGCTGGGCGAGGTCAACCCGGTGACGGGGGAGTCGGCGGACGAGGTCTACCGGCGCCTCGCGCGGGAGATGATCGAGGCGGAGCGGGAGGTCTTCGTGACGCTGCGGGACCGCCGCCGGATCGACGACGAGATGCTGCGCGGGCTGCTGCGCCGGCTGGACCTGGAGGAAGCGGCGGCGTACCGCGAGGAGACGGCGTGATCCCCTCCGCGGGTCAGGGTCGGCCCGTGATCACGGCGGCCAGGGTGGTGCCGCGGGGGAAGGCGCCGGACCTGGTGAGTTCGGTCAGGGCCCACAGCAGTTTCGCGACGTAGATCCGCTCGACCGGGAGGCCGTGCCGGGACTCGAAGTCGGCGGCGAAGGCGTCCAGCGCGGCCGGCACGCGGGCGTAGCCGCCGTGGTGGAACTCCTCGGCCAGGGTCCAGTCGCCGGCCGGACCGCCGAAGGCCTGCCGCTGGAGGGAACGTATCTCCGCTGCCAGGAAGCCGCCCGCCAGGACCGGTACGCCCAGCGCCCGCTGCCCGGGGGCGAGTCCGGCGGCCAGGCCGGCCAGGGTCCCGCCGGTCCCGCAGGCCACGGCCACCACATCGGCCGCGCCGCGCAGTTCCCGGCCGAGCTCCGCGCAGCCGGTCAGCGCGGGGGCGTTGCTGCCGCCCTCGGGGACCACGTACGCCCCGCTCGCGCCCGCCCCGTCCAGCAGCCGGGCGAGCACCTCGGGCTCGGCCTTGCGGCGGTACTCCGACCGGGACACGAAGCGCAGCCGCATCCCGTCGGCCGCGCACCGTGCGAGGGAGCCGTTGAGCGGCCGCCCGGCCAGCTCGTCGCCGCGCACGATGCCGACGGTCTCCATCCCGAGCAGCCGCCCGGCGGCCGCGGTGGCGCGCAGGTGGTTCGAGTAGGCCCCGCCGAAGGTGGCCACCGTCCGGTGTCCCCCCTCCACGGCGGCCCGCAGATTGGGCGCGAGCTTGCGCCACTTGTTCCCCGGCAGCTCGGGATGCACGAGATCGTCCCGCTTCAGCAGCAGCCGGACGCCGTACGCGCCGAACCGCTCGTCCGCCGCCTCGACGAGCGGGGACGGCGGACGCGGGCGCAGTTCGGGGTGGGTCACCCGGCCATTGTCCCTGGTCGGCGCCCTACTTGAGGCGCTCGGCGATGCGGTTGCGGAGGGACTCCATCGTGAAGCCCTTGGGGTCGATCTTGCCCGGTTGCCATTCCAGGTGGCCGATCACGGAGCGGGCCGTCCAGGCGTGGACGCGGCACAGGGCCGCCGAGGCGCGGGTGATCGCGTCGAGCTGGACCGCCGGCCAGGGGTCCTTGCCGTTGCCGAGGTTCTCGCACTCGAAGCCGTAGAAGTGGCGGTTGCCGTCGGTGTTGGCGTGGTGGTCCGGCGGCAGCCGCTTCTCGGCGATCACCGCCGCGAGAACGTCGGAGTCCCCGGCGCCCGCGTGGTTGGCGCGGCCGTAGCCGACCAGGTGGACCCGGCCGTCCTTGGTGATCACGCCGTGGCAGAGCGGGCCCGGGAGGTCGGAGTCGCCCTGGCGGCAGAAGGACACCGTGTTCGCCGTGCCGTTGGAGACGGTGTGGTGGATCATCACCCCGTGCACCGGCCCCCAGGGGCCCTTGTGGTTGCGGTTGTGGGTGCGCCAGGCGCCCACTTCGACGACGGTCAGACCCTCGGCGCGCAGTGCGTCGAGGAACCGGCCCGCGGACATGGGTGCGGCCATGACCCCTCCTTCCGTGGACACCCTGTGTGCCCACGTCGCTACTCTCCGGTGTAGTGGAGGGGGTTCTTCCGCGCCAGTGGATTCGTACGGCGAGCGAGCGGATCCGGACAGCGGTCAGGCCGGGGCGAGCCACAGGTCCGGGCCGAACACCTCGTAGTGGATGTCGGCGGCCGGCACGCCCTTGGCCAGCAGCTGCTCGCGCACGGACCGCATGAAGGGCAGCGGTCCGCAGAGGTAGGCCCGGGTGCCGGGCGGGACCGGTACGGCGGTCAGGTCGAGGCGTCCCGTGCCGTCGCCCGGCTCGGCCGACTCCTCGTACCAGAACCGGGCCGACGCGTCGGCCAGCTTGTGCGTGAGCGCCCGGTGGTCGCCGCGGAGCGGGTGGTCGGCCGGGGACCGGTCGGCGTGCAGGACGGTCACCGGGGCGCTGTGCCCGGTCTCGGCGAGGTGTTCCAGCATCGACAGCATCGGGGTGCAGCCGATGCCGGCCGAGGCGAGCAGGATCGGGGCGGTGGAGTCACGGAGGACCAGGTCGCCGTACGGGGCCGAGACCCGCAGGGTGTCGCCAGCCCGGACCCGGGCGTGGAGGTGGTTCGAGACCTCGCCGTCCGGGCCCGCCGCGGCCGGACCGTGGACCCGCTTGACGGTGATCGCGCGGACCGGGGAGCCGGGCGCGGTGGAGAGGCTGTACTGGCGTATCTGGCGGGCGCCGTCGGGGAGTTCGACCTGCACCGAGACGTACTGGCCGGGCTTGAAGGCGGGCGCCGGAGCCCCGTCGGCGGGGGTCATCCGGAACGTGGTGCAGTCCGCGGTCTCCTCGACCCGGCCGGTGACGGTCCACTCGCGCCACACGTCCCCGGCGACGATCCGCTGCTCGGCGTAGAGGCGCTCCTCGATGGCGATGAGGGCGTTGGCCATCAGCCAGTAGACCTCGTCCCAGGCCTCGGCGACCTCGGGGGTGACCGCCTCGCCCAGGATCTCGGCGATCGCCTCGAAGAGGTGCCGGTGGACGACCGGGTACTGCTCGCGGGTGACGCCCAGGGAGGCGTGCTTGTGGGCGATGCGGCCCAGCATCACGTCGGGGCGGGTGTCCGGGTGCGCGACGAGGTGGGTCGCGAAGGCGGCGATGGAGCCGGCCAGGGCCTGCTTCTGGAGGCCGGCGTTCTGGTTGCCCCGGTTGAAGAGGTCGCGCAGGAGTTCCGGGTGGGCCGCGAACAGCTTCGTGTAGAAGAGCTCCGTGATCTCGCCGATCGCCGCGCCCACGGCGGGCAGGGTGGCTCGTACGGTCGCGGTCGACTTCTCGGAAAGCATCGGGACTCCTCGCGAAATGGAATTGGCATATGAGATGCATGTTTTTGAACGCGGGTCCGCCATGATGCGGACTTCCGTTCGAACTGCCGTCGGGGGCAGCCTAGACAGGTCGGACGCCGCTGCGAATCGGCCATTCGGCCCGGGGTGTCAGGGTCTTTCGGCCCCCGCCGGCGAACTGCCCGAGATGCCCAGCAGGAGCGGTCCGGTCGGGGCCGCCACCAGGTCGTTCACCGTCAGCGGGTCCAGTGCGGCGAAGAAGGCCTCCTGGGCCCGGCGCAGTGCGCCGCGCAGCACGCAACCGCCGCGCAGCGGGCAGGGGGTGGCGCCGTCGCAGTCCACGACGTCGCCCGCGCCCTCCAGTTCGCGCACCACCCCGCCCACCGAGGCGTCGCGCCCGGCAGGGGTCAGGGTGAGCCCGCCGCCGCGGCCGCGCCGCGCCTCGACCAGGCCGAGGTGCTGCAGCCTGGCGACCACTTTCGCCGTGTGGGTGTACGGGACCTCCATGGTCGCCGCGACCTCGCGCGTCGTGGGGAGGGCTGCCGCGTCGGCGTCCGTGACGGCCAGGCGCATCAGGACGCGCAGGGCGAGGTCGGTGAATCGGGTCAGCCGCATGCGTCCACCATAGAAAATTTGCATCCACAATGCAAAATATGACGCCCGTGGTGGGGTGCGGTGGCTGAAACCGGTGGGTCCAGAGGGGCGCGTGGGAAGGAGGTGGACCCAGAAGAGTGCCCCACGCCCAGACGGAGTAGTCCCACCCTTTTGTGTAATGGTCCCATCACGTTCCGCACTGGAAGGCTGCATCCCGCAGAGTCATGGAGTGATCGAAAGGGATACACATGTCGGTCCAGGCAGGTTCCGAGACCCAGACGCCGCAGCGCAGTCTGGGGACATCGGCCGCGCGGAACTTGGCGACCACGACCAAGTCCGCGCCGCAGATGCAGGAGATCACCTCCCGGTGGCTGCTCAAGACGCTCCCGTGGGTCTCCGTGCAGGGCGGCACGTACCGCGTCAACCGACGGCTGAGCTACTCGGTCGGCGACGGGCGCGTGGAGTTCATCAAGACCGGGACCCAGGTCCAGGTGATCCCGGCCGAGCTCGGCGAGCTCCCGCTGCTGCGGGAGTACGAGGACCTCGAGGTGCTCGGCGAACTCGCCCAGCGGTGCCGGCAGATCGACTTCGAGGCCGGCCAGGAGCTCACCTCCTTCGGCAGCCCCTCCGACCAGGTCTTCCTCCTCGCCCACGGCCGCATCGACCAGGTCGGCCCGGGCCCCTACGGGGACGACGCCGTCCTCCAGACCGTCGCCGACGGCGCGTACTTCGGTGAGGACTCCCTCGCCGACGAAGAGGCGATCTGGGAGTACACCGCCCGCGCCGCCACCTCCGGAACCGCGCTCGTCCTGTCCCGGCAGGACTTCCAGCTGCTCGCCGACCGCGTGGACTCGCTGCGCGAGCACGTGGAGCACGTACGGACGCTGCCCGCCCAGCGCACCAACAAGTACGGCGAGGCGGCCATCGACCTCTCCGCCGGCCACCAGGGCGAGGCCGTGCTCCCCGGCACCTTCGTGGACTACGACGCCCACCCGCGCGAGTACGAACTCTCCATTGCACAAACGGTCCTGCGGGTGCACACCCGCGTCGCCGACCTGTACAACCAGCCGATGAACCAGACCGAGCAGCAGTTGCGGCTCACGGTCGAGGCGCTGCGCGAGCGCCAGGAGCACGAGATGCTCAACAACCGCGACTTCGGCCTGCTCCACAACACCGACTACGACCAGCGCATCCAGCCGCACGACGGCGCGCCCAGCCCCGACGACATGGACCAGCTGCTCAGCATGCGGCGCGGCTCCAAGTTCTTCCTCGCGCACCCCAAGGCCATCGCCGCCTTCGGCCGCGAGTGCAACAAGCGCGGGCTGTACCCGGAGCCGGTCGACATCGGCGGCCATCACGTGCCGGCCTGGCGCGGGGTGCCGATCTTCCCGAGCAACAAGATCCCGATCAGCGACGCCCGCACCACGTCCATCCTGTGCATGCGTACCGGCGAGGAGGAGCAGGGCGTGATCGGCCTGCACCAGCCGGGCATCCCGGACGAGATCGAGCCGAGCCTGTCGGTCCGCTTCATGGGGATCAGCGAGCAGGCGATCATCTCGTACCTGGTCACCGCCTACTTCTCCGCCGCGGTGCTGGTGCCGGACGCGCTCGGCGTACTGGAGAACGTCGAGATCGGCCGCTGGCGCTGAGGCGGCCGGCCGAAGAGCGTCGGGGGGACGGACACGCCATGGCGACCACCGAGGCGATCGCGACCGGTGAGGGTCAGGAGGCCGCGGCCCTGCTGGAACGGACAAGAGAAACGGTTAACCCGGAACTGCGCCGGACGGTCGAGAGCCTGCCCGGTTCCATGCGGCGCGTCGCGATGTACCACTTCGGCTGGGAGCACGCGGACGGCACACCGGCCGCGGGCAACGCCGGAAAGGCCATCCGGCCGGCCCTGGTGCTGGCCGCGGCCCAGGCCCTGCAAGGCCACGGGCACGGGCACGGGCAAGCGTCGGGCGGGCAGGTGGGCGACGCCGTCCGGGCGGCGGCGGCCGTGGAGCTGGCGCACAACTTCACGCTGCTGCACGACGACGTCATCGACAAGGACACCCGGCGGCGCGGCCGGGCCACGGCCTGGACCGTCTTCGGGATACCGGACGCGATCATCACGGGCGACGCGATGATGGCGCTGGCGCTGCGCCTGCTCGCGGAGGATCCGCATCCGGCGTCGGCGGAGGCCTCGGCGCGGCTCGCGGCCTGTGTCATCGAGCTGTGCGCGGGCCAGCAGGCGGACTGTGCCTTCGAGCAGCGCGCGTACGTCTCGCTCGACGAGTGCCTGACCATGGCGACGGCCAAGACCGGGGCCCTGCTGGGCTGCGCCTGCGCACTGGGCGCGCTGTACGCGGGCGCCGGGCCGGACGAGGCCGACGCGATGGACGCCTTCGGGCGGGAGGCGGGACTGGCCTTCCAGCTGATCGACGACCTGATCGGCATCTGGGGGGATCCGGGGCACACCGGCAAGCCCGCCGGGGCCGATCTGCTCGCCCGCAAGAAGTCCCTGCCGGTGGTGGCCGCCCTCACCTCGGGCACCGAGGCGGGGGAGGAACTGGCCGCCCTGTACGCGGGCCCCATGAGCGGGGACGACGTGCGCAAGGCCGCCGACGCGGTGGACCGGGCCGGCGGTCGGGACTGGGCGCAGGCCCACGCCGCCGACCGGATGGGCCGGGCCGTGCAGCAGCTGTCCCGGGCCGTACCGGACCTCGGGGCGGCGGGCGGGCTGCTGGCTCTCGCGGAGTTCGTGACGCGCCGGACACGGTGAGGTGGTTCGGTTCCGGCGCCGACGGGTGCCGGAACCGGGCTGTCCGCGCATCGGGCCCAACTCTAGGATCGCTCAAGGTTGTTGATGATTGAGCGAAGGGTGAGGCCCATGGGGCTGGACATACGTCAGGCGGATCAGTCGGACCGGGACGCGGTGGCGCGGCTGCTCGACGAGGCCTTCCGGACCGACCCGGTGAGCAGCTGGGTCTTCCCGGACCCCGAGCACCGGGCCGCGGTGCACGGCAAGTTCCTCGGGGTGTTCGTGGACGTGGCGCTGGCCGAGGGCCGGATCGACTACGCGGTGGACGGTTCCGCGGCCGCGCTGTGGCTGCGGATCCCGGCGGGCGATCAGGAGGGGGAGGCCGTCGAGGATGAGGTTCCGGCGAGGATGCGGGCCGAAGCCGACCCCGACAACGAGCGGTGCGAGCTGGTCGGCCGGCTCACGGGCGCGGTGCACCCGACGGCGGAGGAGCACGAGTACCTGCTGATGATCGCGGTCGCCCCGGGCCGGCAGGGGGAGGGGCTGGGCAGCGAGCTGATGCGGCCCGTGCTGGAGCGCTGCGACCGGGAGGGCGTGCCGGCGTACCTGGAGGCGAGCAGCGAGCGCAGCAAGGGGCTGTACGAGCGGCTCGGCTGGGAGTTCACGGGCGAGGCGGTCAGGCTCCCGGACGGTCCGCTGATGTGGCCGATGTGGCGCAAACCGCGCGGGTAGTCGCGGGGGCGCCGCGGCGCGGCGACGGGGGTGTTTGCGTAACCACTTCATCTGAAGTACTTTATTTGACGTGCCTCGGTGTGGTGGCTCCCCCGGCTACCGCTGGGACGTACCCCCTGTCGAACGGAAGAGAAACCGCTTGCGCAAGCTCACGTACCTCGTCGCCACGTCCGCCGGACTACTCCGGCGCCATGTTCGGGGAGTTCCCGGAGACGGTGCCCACGCACGTCCGGGCGTCCCTGGGTGTCGAGGGGGTGGAAGGAAAGCACTTCGACGCGGTCGTGATGGGGCGCGGCACCTACGACCCGGGGCTCAGGCTGGGGATCACCAGCCCGTACTCCCATCTGGCCCAGTACGTCGCCTCCCGCTCCCTCGGCACCTCGCCCGACCCGGCCGTGGAGATCGTCTCGGGCGACGTGCCGGATCGGGTGCGGAAGCTGAAGGAGCAGCCGGGTCTGGGGATCTGGCTCGCCGGCGGCGCGGACCTGGCCGGACAGCTGGTCGAGGAGATCGACGAGTTCGTGGTCAAGACGTACCCGGTGTTCGCCGGATCCGGCATCCCGATGTCGCGCGCCGGCTTCGGGATCCGCGAGCTGGAGCTGACCGACCTCAAGCGCTTCGGCGGAGGCCAGGTCGTGACCACGTACGCGCGCAGGCGCTGACTCCGCCGGACGCGCGAAACCGGCCTACCGTGGAGGTATGGCCGGTGACGAGCAGCAGCACGCGCAGGAGACGGTAGCCCCGCATGCCGGGCACGAGCAGCAGATGTGCCCGGCATGCGGGAGCCCCGTCGATACGCTGATCAGAAGGCGCAAGTCCCTCGGGATCTTCATTCCGGAGTGGGTGGCGGGTTCCTGCCGGAACCCGGACTGCCCGCGGTACGTGGCTCCGGAGGGGGCCCGGCCCTAGCCCGGCTCTGGCCCGGCCCGGCCCCGGTCCGGTCCTTCCTAGCCCTTCGTGTCCAGGCCGGAGGCGACGAGGCCGTTGGCCCACAGCTGGTTGACGCGCGCCCGCTCGGTGCTGTTCGGGGTGGCGTTCTGGCACGAGGTGCCCGGGCCGCCGCCCGACATCAGCTCGCTGCACGGACCCGAGTAGTGGTCGGGAAGACCCAGCACGTGACCGGTCTCGTGTGAGGTCACCCGGGTGGAGTTGTACTGCTGGTTCTGCCGGTAGTCGAGGAAGATGTAGCCCCGGCCGTGGCCGTCCGTGCTCGCGTACGAACCGCGCGAGTCGTTGCCCTCGCGGTACGAGAAGTTCCCGCCGGAGGAGACCTCCTGCAGTTTGACGTTGGTCACCGAGCTGTTCCAGATCTGCGTGGAGCGGGCTATCTGGGTGCGGAAGCTCGGCGCGTTGCGGGTGTTGTAGGTGACGGTCACGGCCAGGACGCCCGGGTTCGCGGCGCGCTGCTCGGCGACCGAGCGCTGAACGGCTTCGAAGAAGGCCTTGTTGGCGGCCTGGTTCTCCTGCGAGTTGTCGTACGCCGCGTAGCTCGCGGGCGTGCCGGCGGGGGCGGTGGCGGCGGTGGCGGTGGGGACGACGCCGAGGGCGGCGGCGAGGCCGAGGCCGATGGTGGTGGCCAGAACGGCCTTACGGGAGTGGCGCATGTGGGGGAGCTCCTACTCGTCCGGTGCGGTGGGGGGTGGTCGTTCGAACCGGAGTCTGAGGGAGCGGAAGTGCCCGGCGGATGATGTCACTCCCCGATAGCGCGGGCCTATCGGGGAGATTTCGACAGGGCAACTGGTATGAGAATGGCGGGATTAGGGGGGCTATCGGTGGCTGGTGTTGTCCCCCGGCCGCGGCCTACCCTCGGGGCATGGAGCTTGAGGTCAGGCACCTGCGCGCGCTGTGCGCCATCGCCGACGCCGGGAGTCTGCACAAGGCCGCCCGGCACCTCGGCGTGAGCCAGCCCTCCCTCACGACCCAGCTGCGCCGTATCGAACGGGCCCTGGACGGAGAGCTGTTCCTTCGCGACCGGACCGGCTGCCGGCCCACCCCCTTCGGGCGCACCGTACTGGGCCGGGCCCGTCCGCTGCTCGCCGAGATGGCCGCGCTGGTGGCGGAGGCCCGGGCGCTGGCGCACGGGCCGCGGCTGCGGATCGGCTCCACGGCCAGCCGTGCGCTGCCGGGCTGGCTCCGGCGGATCCACCGGCGGCTTCCGGACACCGAGACCTCGCTGGTGGTGGACGTGTCGGCCAACGCGCTGCTGAGGATGGTGGCTTCGGGGCAACTGGACGTGGCCTTCGTGCACGAGGTAGAGGGCAGTCCGCTGCGGGTGCCGGCCGGGCTGCAGCTGCACGTGCTGATGGAGCGCGAGCCGCAGTTCGTGTCGATGTCCCGGGACCATCCGGCCGCCGGGCAGGCGGTGGTGTCCTTACGGGACCTGGCCGACGACCGCTGGATGGTGGACCCGTCGGTCGACGGCGAATGGGACGGCCTGCGGAGGGTCTTCGCCGGTGCGGGGCTGGACCCGCCGGTGCTGCACGCCGACTACCACACCGCGAGCTCGCTGATCGTCTCCGGCGAGGCGGTGGCTCCCTGCCAGCCGACCTCCGGGCCGCGCGAGGACATGGCGATCCGGCCGCTGTCCGGCGACCCCCTCGCCGTGCGGCTGCTCCTGGCGACCCGGCCCGGCGCCCATGCGGAGGTCTACGAGGACCTCCGCGCCGCCTATCGCGAGGCGGCCCTGCGCACGCCCCCGTACCGGGCATGGCTCCACCACCACGCGAGCCCGCTCCTGGAGGCGGCGTAGCCCTGCGGCACCGCTGCTGGGGCTCCGCCGGTGGGCTCCGCCGGACGCAGGCCGGACCGGTGCGGCGCCGCTGCTGGGGCTCCGCCCCAGACCCCGCGCCTCAAACTCCCCCAGCTACCGCTGGGAGGGGCCCCCAGGCGGGGCTGGATTTTGGCTGATGCCGTCCGGCTGGCACAACCCAGCCTCGCCGGCGTTTGAGTGGGGGTCCCCCCGGACGGAGTCTGGGGGAGGGTCCGGGCGGAGCCCGGTTTCTGGGGGCACCTCCCAGCGGTAGCTGGGGGAGAAGGGGCGGGGTGGGGGAGGCCCCGCGCAGCGGCCCCGGCCTGGTCAGCGGGACCGGCGGGCGTGGTCGTACGCCAGGGACAGGGCGCCCTGGGCCGTCAGGACGGCCCCGGCCGCCGCCCAGCCGGGGCTGCGCCGGCGGGCCGACTCCCGCAGCCGGTCGGCGGGCTCTCCCGGGGTCAGCCCGTCCGGCTCGCCGTCCGGCCGGCCCCGCTCGTCCCACTCGTCCCACTCGTACGCGGCGGCGCACCGGAACCCGCTCGCCGGAGATCGGCATGCCCACACGCCAAGGCAAACCGCCTCAATTGGCTCAGAGCGGGGATTTCGGCGGCATGCTTGACTTCCCCCAACCGCGATATATCGTGTTACTCAGAAGACGCGATATGTTGCGTGCGTCGAGTCCCGTCCGTGAACGCACGAGGAGGATCAGCCCCATGGCCGAGCAGGCGTCGCAGTCGACGTGGCACATCGCCGAAGCGCAGAAGCTCACCTTCGAGGAGCCCGTGACCAGGCTCCGCGTCCGCCTCGTGAGCGGCACGGTGAACGTGATCGCCGCCGAGGAGGGCCCCGCCCGCCTGGAGGTGACCGAGGTCGACGGACCGCCCCTGTACGTGGTGCAGGAGGGCGGCACCCTCACCGTCTCCTACGAGGACCTGCCCTGGAACGGGTCCCAGGGCTTCAAGAAGTGGTGGGAGGCCAAGCCCTGGAAGGCCTGGTCGAGTTCCGCCTCCGGCCGCAAGGCGTGGGAGCGCAGCGCCGCCGTCACCCTCACGGTCCCCGCCACCACGCACGTGGAGCTGGCCGTGGTCGACGCGACCTCCTTCGTCTCCGGAATCTCCGGCGGCACCGAGGTGAACGCGGTCTCCGGCGGCGCCACGCTGTCCGGGCTGTCGGGCAAGGTCAAGGCGCACACCGTCTCCGGCAACGTCGAGGCCCAGTCCGTCACCGGCGACCTCGGCTTCCACTCGGTGTCCGGCGACCTGACGGTCGTCGACGGCGCGGGCGTGAGCGTACGGGGCGACTCGGTCAGCGGCGACATGCTCATCGACCTGGACCTCGACCCGTCCGCCCCGCGCCCGGTGGACATCGCGGTGAACTCCGTGTCCGGCCAGGTCGCCATCCGCCTGCCGCACCCCGCCGACGCCCGCGTGGAGGCCAACACCGCCACCGGCGGCGTCTCCAACGCCTTCGAGGACCTGCGGGTCTCCGGCCAGCTGGGCTCCAAGCGGATCACCGGAACCCTCGGCTCGGGCACCGGCACCCTGCGCGCCACCACGGTCTCGGGAGCGATCGCACTGCTGCGCCGCCCCCCGGCCGACACCGACGGCACGGCCTCCGCCCCCACCCCGCTCGCGCTCGACAAGAAGGTGCTCTGACATGCCGCCCGTCTTCGCCCACGGCCGCCTCCGCCTCTACCTCCTCAAGCTGCTGGACGAGGCCCCGCGGCACGGGTACGAGGTGATCCGACTGCTGGAGGAGCGTTTCCAGGGCCTGTACGCGCCCTCCGCGGGCACGGTGTACCCGCGGCTGGCCAAGCTGGAGGCCGAGGGCCTGGTCACACACGCCACCGAAGGCGGGCGCAAGGTGTACTCGATCACCGAGGCGGGCCGGGCCGAACTGGCCGACCGCGGCGGCGAACTCGCCGACCTGGAGCTGGAGATCCGCGACTCGGTCACCGAACTGGCCGCCGAGATCCGCGACGACGTCCGGGGCGCGGCCGGTGACCTGCGGCGCGAGATGCGGGCGGCGGCCTCCGCGTCGGCGACGAGGGTCGACGACGAGTCCTGGAAGACGATCAAGGAGGAGATGAGCAAGGCCCGGCAGGAGTGGAAGGAGCAGGCTCGGCGGGCGAAGGACGAGAGCCGCCGGGCTCGCGAGGAGGCCCAGCAGGCCCGCCGTCAGGCCAAGGAGGCCCAGGAGCGGGCCCGTGAGGAGGTCCAGCGCATCGCGGGGCAGCTCCAGGAGCAGTTCGCCAAGTCGGGCGGGGTCCTGGGCAGTCTGGCCGGAGCCTGGCTCGGCGGCGGTACGACGCCGACCGCGCCGACCGCGCCGACCCAGCCGACCCAGCCGACCGCGCCGGCCGACTCCGCGGCGCCCCCGGTGGCCGACACCGGCTGGGCCGAGGACCTGACCCCCACCGGCGACCCGGCCCGGGACCTGGACCGGCTGCTGGACCGTTTCCGTGACGACGTCCGCGACGCGGCCCGCGACCACGGGGTGTCCGCGGCCCAGCTGGCCGAGGCCCGCGCCCACCTCGCCGCGGCGGCCTCCCGCCTCAAGGCCGCTCTCAACGGTGCGTGACTAGGGCGTGTCTTTCGGACCTTGCCGGGCCCGCGCTGCCCGGCACCGCACCTCGCCGCGTTGTCGGGGCTCCCAAGTACGTCCAGTACGAGGGGAGCTCCTCCGCCTTGCGATGCACGGCACCGGACAACGCGGGCTCGGCCGACAAGATCCGAAAGACACGCCCTAGGCTGCCAGGCCCGTCTCCGCGGTCGCGTAGGTGACGCCGTGGTCCGTCAGGACCTCGGCGACCGTGCCGGGGCGGGAGAGCAGTGCCAGCAGTAGGTGCGTGGCGGCGATGCGGCGGTCCTTGCGGCCCAGGGCGATCCGCAAGGACTGTTCCAGGACCTTCTTCGCGCCCTGGGTGAAGGGGATGTGCCGCGTCCGCCGCCGGGGGGCCGCCGGGGACAGCGCGCCCTCGCCGTGGGCCTCCTCGACGCGGGAGACGATCTCCGAGAGGTCGATGCCGAGCCCGGCCAGCGCCTCCTCGTCCGCCCTGGACATGCCGCCCCGGCGGCGGGCCGCGGCGAGGTCCGCGGCCAGCGCCGCACGGTCGACGCCCAGGAAGTCCAAGGCGCCGCGGGACAGCAGGGCGAGCAGCAGGTGTTCCTCGGTGACCGTGGCGGATCCGGCCTGCCGGGCCTCGGCTGCGGCGCCCGTCACGGTGTCGCGGGCCTCGGTCGTGAAGCGTTCGAACATCAAAGCCTCCCGTGCTTCTTGTGCACGGCCTGCCGGCTGACGCCCAGCTCGGCCGCGATCTCCTGCCAGGACCATCCCTGCGCGCGGGCACTGCGTACCTGTACGGCCTCCAGCTGCTCCAGCAGTCTGCGGAGGGCGGCCACGGCACGCAGGCCCACGCGCGGGTCGCGGTCGCCGGCCCGCTCGGCGAGGTCGGTAGCTTCCGTCATGGATGTCAATGTAGGTTGACACGGGAGAGGGCGTCAACCCTTATTGACGCCCGGGTGCGGGTTACGGGGTGAGGACGATCTTCCCGAAGAGGTCGCCCGACGCGAGCTTCTCGAACCCCTCGCGCGCCCGGTCCAGCGGCAGCACCTCGTCGATGACCGGCCGCACCCCGGTGGTCGCGCAGAACGACAGCAGGTCCTCCAGCTCGTCCTTCGAGCCCATCGTCGAGCCGACCACCTTCAGCTCCAGGAAGAAGATCCGGGTCAGCTCGGCGTGCTCCGGGCGGTCGCCGCTCGTGGCGCCGGAGATGACCAGGGTGCCGCCCGGGCGCAGGGATTTCACCGAGTGCGACCAGGTGGCCGCGCCCACCGTCTCGATGACGGCGTCCACCCGCTGCGGCAGCCGCGCGCCGGGCTCGTACGCCTCCAGGGCGCCCAGTTCCACCGCCCGCTTGCGCTTGGCCTCGTCCCGGCTGGTGGCGAAGACGCGCAGGCCGGCCGCCTTGCCGAGGACGATGGCGGCGGTGGCCACCCCGCCGCCGGCGCCCTGGACGAGGACGGAGTCCCCGGGGCGGACCCCGGCGTTGGTGAACAGCATCCGGTACGCCGTCAGCCAGGCCGTCGGCAGACAGGCGGCCTCCTCGAACGAGAGCCCGGGGGGCTTGCGCAGGACGTTCCAGGCGGGCACGGTGACCTGCTCGGCGAAGGTCCCCTGGTAGCGCTCGGTCAGGATCGAGCGGGGCTCGTCCGGGCCGACCCCGTGACCGCTCTGGCCGATCACGGAGTGCAGGACGACCTCGTTGCCGTCCTGGTCGGTCCCGGCGGCGTCGCAGCCGAGGATCATCGGGAGTTTGTCCTGGCCGAGGCCCACCCCGCGCAGCGACCACAGGTCGTGGTGGTTGAGCGAGGCGGCCTTGACGTTCACGGTCACCCACCCGGGGCGGGCCTCGGGGGCGGGGCGCTCGCCCAGCTCCAGGCCGTTCAGCGGGTGGTCACGGTCGATTCGGGCGGCATAGGCAGCGAACATGCCGCGACGCTACCGCTGGGTAGGCCGGGGTTCCAGCCCCTCCGGGACCGGGGCGGTGAGGTCTTCGTCGCACCGGGCGAGCGGCGCGTCAAAAAGGCAGCGGCCCGGCCGGATGGATCCGGCCGGGCCGCTGCCCGTACAGCTTGTTGCGGAGATCAGGCCAGGCGGGCCACGCCGTCGGCCTTCGCCGCGGCGGAGACGGCCGCGGAGACGGCCTCCGCGACGCGCGGGTCGAACGGCGACGGGATCACGTAGTCGGCGGAGAGCTCGTCACCCACGACACCGGCGATGGCGTCGGCGGCGGCGATCTTCATGCCCTCGGTGATCCGGGTCGCGCGCACCTTGAGGGCGCCCGCGAAGATGCCCGGGAAGGCCAGCACGTTGTTGATCTGGTTCGGGAAGTCCGAGCGGCCCGTGGCCACGACCGCCGCGTACTTGTGCGCGACGTCCGGGTGGACCTCCGGGTTCGGGTTGGCCATGGCGAAGACGAACGCGTCCTTCGCCATCGAGGCCACCGCCGCCTCGGGGACCGTGCCGCCGGAGACGCCGATGAAGACGTCCGCGCCCGCGAGGGCCTTCTCCAGCGAGCCGGTCTGGCCCGTCTTGTTGGTCAGGCCCGCGATCTCCGCCTTGACGTCCGTCAGGTCCGAGCGGTCCGCCGAGACGACGCCCTTGCGGTCCGTCACGCACACGTCGCCGATGCCCGCGTCCACCAGGATCTTGGCGATGGCGATGCCCGCGGCGCCCGCACCCGAGATCACGGCGCGCAGGTCGCCGAGCGTGCGCCCGGTGAGCTTCGCGGCGTTGCGCAGCGCGGCCAGCGTGACGATGGCCGTGCCGTGCTGGTCGTCGTGGAAGATCGGGATGTCGAGCGCCTCCTGAAGGCGGCGCTCGATCTCGAAGCAGCGGGGCGCGGAGATGTCCTCCAGGTTCACCCCGCCGAAGGACGGCGCGAGACGGATGACCGTCTCGATGATCTCGTCCGTGTCCTTGGTCGCGAGCGCGATCGGAACCGCGTCCACGCCGCCGAACTGCTTGAAGAGAATGGCCTTGCCCTCCATCACGGGGAGGGAGGCCTCGGGACCGATGTCACCGAGCCCGAGCACGGCCGTGCCGTCGGTGACGACGGCGACCACGTTGGACTTCCAGGTGTACTCGTTCACCAGGTCCGGCTGCTCGGCGATGGCGCTGCACACCTTCGCCACGCCGGGGGTGTACGCGAGGGACAGGTCGTCCTTGTTGTTGACCGGCACCGTGGCCTGGATGGCCATCTTGCCGCCCCGGTGCAGCGCGAACACCGCGTCCGGGTTGTTGTCCGTCGCGCTGTCAGTGTGAGGGTTGACGATCTCCGCTGCCACTTTGTGTGACCCCTTAAGTCCTTTGAATCGTTGAGGGTGGCCACTCCTGGTTAAGGGGTGGGCGGGCACCGCGTTCGTACTCCGCATCGACGGTTGGACCGCCTCCGCGGAGGGGAGGTTCGTACGCGCGGGCGCGCCGCACGCGCGCCCTGAGCCCCGGATGAGGGGTGTAAGGATCTGTTCTACCGGATGAACGCTCACCCAGACGAGTCGATTCCGGCTCGACCATAGGCTGCTTGTCATGGTTTTGGCTAAAAGTCCAAACCCTTGTGTCCAATGGGCGAGACGCACCGCAAATAGTGAGCCCAAACGGGCTGGTCACGGCGTTTTGTGCGGCTCCGAGGGCCCTTGCCCGCAGTCCTGTTGGGTCGTCGGGCGTGTCCGTTATCTGATTTTGACCTCACGGGCACCCTGAATGCGGCAGTCCGAATGGCAAGATGCCGTAATCACACAAGGTCGCGACACTCGATGGTGCGTGCCCGACCATTTTTCGGTGCTTTTCCATCAGCCGGAGGAACCCGCTCATGACCGCAAGCATCACCCGTCGTACGACCGCCGCACGGTCCCGGATCGCCGCGGTCGGCGCGATCGCGGTCGCCGGCGCCCTGATCCTCACCGGCTGTGGCGACCAGACGGACAAGGCCTCCACGACCCCGTCCGGCCAGGCGAACAACAGCAGCGCACCGCTCTTCTCGAAGCTTCCGAAGAAGATCCAGGACGCGGGTGTCATCAAGGTCGGCACGGACGCGACCTACGCGCCGATGGAGTTCACCGAGGGCGGCAAGATCGTCGGTGTCGACCCCGACGTGGCGGCGGCCCTGGCCAAGCAGCTCGGTGTGACGTTCAAGTTCGAGTCCGGCACCTTCGACACCCTGATCGGCAGCATGCAGACGGGCCGCAGCGACCTGGTCATGTCCTCGCTCACCGACACCAAGGCCCGTCAGGAGGGCCTGGACGACAAGGGCGCCAAGACCGGTGCCGGTGTCGACTTCGTCGACTACTTCTCCGCCTCGACCGGCATCCTGGTCAAGAAGGGCAACCCCGAGGGCATCAAGACCCTCGACGACCTGTGCGGCAAGAAGGTCGCCGTCCAGCGCGGCACGACGTACGAGCAGTCCGCCAAGGACCAGTCCGAGAAGTGCAAGACGGCCGGCAAGGGCGAGATCGGCATCGAGTCCTTCCCGACCGACGCCGAGGCCCAGACCCGCGTGAAGGCCGGCGGCGCCGTCGCCGACCTGAACGACTCCCCGGTCGCCGCGTACATCGCGCAGACCGCGGGCGGCGGCAACGACTTCGAGGCCATCGCCAACCCGACTGACGCCGGCCTCTTCGGCATCGCCGTGGACAAGAAGAACACCGAGCTGCGCGACGCGCTCAAGGAAGCCCTCGACGCGGTCATCAAGGACGGCACGTACAAGGCCGCCCTGGACAAGTGGAATGCGGGCTCCGGCGCCGTGACCGAGGCCAAGATCAACGCGGGCTCCTGATCTCCGCGCAGACCGCAGCACACTGAAGGGCAGTCACTGTGACTGACAAGCTCGACAAGGTCCCGGACCCGGCGGACACCCCGCCGGCCGGGGCCGTCCCCCCCGAGATGATCCGCGCCATCCCGGTCCGCCACTACGGCCGCTGGATCAGCGCCGTGGTCGTCATCGGCCTGGTCGTGGCGCTCGCGATCGCCTTCTCGCAGGGCAACGTGCGCTGGGCGACCGTGCCGGAGAAGCTGTTCGACCCCACCATCCTGCGTGGCGTCGTCAACACGATCTGGATCAGCGTCGCCTCGATGGCCCTGGGCCTGGTGCTCGGTGTCCTCTTCGCCGTGATGCGCCTCTCGAAGAACCCGGTGACCAGCACCATCTCCTGGTTCTACATCTGGCTCTTCCGCGGCACCCCGGTGTACGTGCAGCTCCTCATCTGGTTCAACCTCGCCCTGATCTTCCCGATCCTGAACCTCGGGTTCTACAAGGACGAGATGACCCAGGTCATGACGCCCTTCCTGGCCGCCCTGCTGGGTCTCGGCCTCAACGAGGGCGCGTACATGGCGGAGATCGTCCGGGCCGGCATCCAGTCGGTCGACGAGGGCCAGAGCGAGGCCTCGCACGCGCTCGGCATGACCCGGATGCAGACCATGCGCCGCGTCGTGCTGCCGCAGGCCATGCGGGTGATCGTGCCGCCGTCGGGCAACGAGTTCATCAACATGCTCAAGACCTCGTCGCTCGTCGTCGCCGTGCAGTACTTCGACCTGCTGCGCGCGGCCCAGGACATCGCGTCCACCTCGTTCGCGGTGATG
Source organism: Streptomyces sp. NBC_01546 (assembly GCF_045208355.1). Classification (NCBI taxonomy): domain Bacteria; kingdom Bacillati; phylum Actinomycetota; class Actinomycetes; order Kitasatosporales; family Streptomycetaceae; genus Streptomyces; species Streptomyces sp. NBC_01546. The sequence continues at coordinate 3,020,814 of NZ_CP109379.1, read as the reverse complement.
GAGATGTTCTTCGTCGCGTCGATCTGGTACCTCGCCCTGACCAGCGTGTTCAGCGTCGGCCAGTACTACCTGGAGCGCCGCTACGCCCGCGGTGCGCTCCGCTCGCTGCCGCCCACGCCGCTGCAGAAGATCAAGGCGAAACTGTCCCGCTTCTCGAACCGCAAGGCGGTGGCCTGATGACGACTGCCATGGTGAAGGCCGAGGGCGTCCACAAGTCCTACGGTGCGGCGCACATCCTCAAGGGCATCGACCTGGAGGTCGCCCCGCGTGAGGTCTTCTGCCTGGTCGGCCCGTCCGGCTCCGGCAAGTCGACCTTCCTGCGGTGCATCAACCACCTGGAGCAGGTCAACGCCGGACGGCTGTACGTCGACGGGACCCTCGTCGGCTACCGCGAGAAGGGCGACAAGCTCTACGAGCTGAAGGACAGCGAGGTCGCGGCCCAGCGCCGGGACATCGGCATGGTCTTCCAGCGCTTCAACCTCTTCCCGCACATGACGGCCATAGAGAACGTCATGGAAGCCCCGGTCATGGTCAAGGGCGAGTCCAAGGCGGTGGCGCGCGAGCGTGCCGCACGCCTCCTGGACCGTGTGGGCCTCGGCGACAAGGGCGGGAACTACCCCACCCAGCTCTCCGGCGGCCAGCAGCAGCGCGTGGCGATCGCCCGCGCGCTCGCCATGGAGCCGAAGCTGATGCTCTTCGACGAGCCCACCTCGGCGCTCGACCCGGAGCTGGTGGGTGACGTCCTCGACGTCATGCGGGACCTGGCCGAGTCGGGCATGACCATGATCGTGGTCACGCACGAGATGGGCTTCGCCCGCGAGGTCGGCGACAACCTCGTCTTCATGGACGGCGGCGTGGTGGTCGAGTCCGGCCACCCGCGCGATGTGCTGGGCAACCCGCAGCACGACCGGACGAAGGCGTTCCTGTCCAAGGTGCTCTGACACCGGGCCGGACGTGCGAAGGAGGGGCGGTACGGGATTCCCGTACCGCCCCTCCGCCGTTCTCGAGTCCCTACTTCAGACCTAGGACCAGCCCGTCCGAGGGGGAGCGCCAGACCGTACGGGCCTCCGCGAACCCCGCGTCGAGCAGGGTGCGTGCGTGCCAGGCCTCGGAGGGGGTGTCGCCGTCGGCGTGCTCCCCGTAGATCTCGAAGCGCCGCTTCACCGGCTCGGCCAGTACCGGATCCGCGGCGGCCAGGGCCCACCACTCGCGCCAGTCGGGCACCCCGGACGCCTTGGCGCGGTCCATCCCGGCGTGCCGGTGGGCGTGCTCGGCGGCGTCGATGCGCGGGGTGGCCGGGTCGGGCATGTGATCGGCGTTCATGAACACCCCGCCCGGGCGGACCAGGGGCGCGAGCTGCCCGTACAGCACGGCCAGGTCCTTGCTGGGCAGCCAGTGCAGGGCCGTCGCCGTCAGGACCGCGTCGTACGCGTCGTGGGGGAGGGCCGCGCGCCACTCGGGGTCCTTGAGGTCGGCGGTCACGAAGGTGACCCGGTCGTCGCCCGCGAAGTGGCCCCGGGCGATGGCCAGCAGCGCCGGGTCGAGGTCGACGCCCGTGCTGGTGGCCTCCGGGAACCGCTTGAGCACGCGGTCCGTAATACTTCCCGTACCGCACGCGAGATCCAGCACCCGGGGGGCGGGGCCGACCAGGGCCTCGACCATGTCCAGCATCACCCGGAACCGCTCCTCGCGGTCGGGCATGTACCACTCCTGCTGGCGGTCCCAGCTGTCCTGCCATGCCTGCCAGTAGGCGCTGGTACCGGCCGTCCCCGTCGTATCCACCATCACGAACCCCTCCGTACGTAATACCCTCGAATACGTCTCAGCCGTTACCGGAGACACTAATCCGCAGCCGTAAGGACTACAAGTGGAACTGGCCCATTACTCGGACTTCGCCGTGCGCCTGGTCAACACCGAGGAGCCGGCCCGCAACAAGGACTCGCTGACCTCGGTCGACGCCGTTCGCGCCCTGTTCGGCGCCAGCGTGCAGATGGCCCGCCGGGTCACCGACACCGACGTCACCCGCTTCCGCAACGTCCGCGGCCGGCTGCGCGCAGTCTTCGAGGCGGCCGACGGCGGCGACCACGTCCTCGCCGTCGACCTGCTGAACTCGCTGCTCATGGAGTTCCCCGTCAGCCCCCAGGTCTCCGGCCACGAGACCCTCGGCGAGGACGGCGCCCCCGACTGGCACATCCACCTCGCCGAGCACCCCTCGAACGCCTCCGCGGGCTACGCCGCCATGGCCTCCTTCGGCCTGGCCTTCCACCTCACCGAGCACGGCCCCGACCGGCTCGGCCTGTGCCAGGCCGCGCCCTGCCGCAACGCCTACCTCGACACCTCCACCAACCGCTCCCGGCGGTACTGCTCCGACCGGTGCGCCACCCGGGCGAACGTGGCGGCCTACCGCGCCCGCAAGCGGCTGGAGGCCGAGGCGTCCGCCCAGAGCGGGCGCAGCGCCGAGGCCGCCCACGAGAGCCGCGCCCTCAGCGAGCGCTGAGCGTCCTCGCGCGGCCGGAACCGCAGGACCGCCGTCGCCAGCACCAGCTCCTCGGGCACCGGCCCGTAGACGGTGCTGTCGCCGGTCTCGTTGTACGGGTTGTCGCCGAGCACCCACCAGCAGCGGCCCGGCCGCCGCTCCACCGCGCGCTTGACCACCAACAGGTCCTGCTGGAACGGGTGGCGCAGCACCACCACGTCACCCGGACGGACGGCCGCCCCGTAGCGGACCACCAGCCGGTCGCCGTGGAGCAGCGTGGGCACCATCGACGGCCCCGTCACCTCCAGCACCTCGAACCGCTTGCGCGGGCGGCGCCCGTTCTCCGTCATGCCCGACCTCCTCGTCACCCCCCGCATGCTGCCGTACGGATCCGTACATTCGCTCACCGGTCCGCCCGCGACCCTGGACTTTTGTCCTAAGCCCATGGGGGCGACCGCGAAAAGGCGATTCCGAGCGAGTAATCTCCCCCTTGAGAAGACGATCACGAGGAGGACACACTCCATGCTTTCCCGCCTCTTCGCCCCCAAGGCGAAGGTCTCCGCCCACTGCGATCTGCCGTGCGGCGTGTACGACCCTGCCCAGGCCCGCATCGAGGCCGAGTCCGTCAAGGCCGTGCAGGAGAAGTACCAGGCCAACGACGACGCCGACTTCCGCGCGCGCGCCATCACCATCAAGGAGCAGCGCGCCGAGCTCGCGAAGCACCACGTCTCGGTGCTGTGGAGCGACTACTTCAAGCCGCCGCACTTCGAGAAGTACCCGCAGCTGCACACCCTGGTCAACGACACCCTGAAGGCCCTCTCGGCCGCCAAGGCGTCGAACGACCCGGCGACCGGCCAGAAGGCCCTCGAGCTCATCGCCGAGATCGACCGCATCTTCTGGGAGACCAAGGCCGCCTGATCCGGCGCCCGGTACCCCTGCCCGCCCGCGCCGTCTTCGGCGGGCGACGCGACAACAAGAACGGCCCGACTGCCCACCTGGCAGCCGGGCCGTTCTCGTACGGGTCACTCGTCCTCGTCGTCCTCGTCGTCCAGGCGGGCCAGCCAGGTGGCCAGGCGTTCCACCGGGACCTCGAAGTCCGGGTTCAGGTCGACGAAGGTGCGCAGCTGCTCGGCGAGCCACTCGAAGGTGACCTCCTCCTCGCCGCGCCGCTTCTCCAGCTCCTCGATGCCGCGATCGGTGAAGTACAAGTCGGGCTCCGTGCCGTGATGAGGGTGTTCAGGGGGTGTTTCCCGCCAGGATAATCCGCCCGGCCGCGAAGCCTCCCGGCTGCGGAGCCTCCGGCGCTAACCTGGACGCCTCACGAGCGGGGGGGGCGCGTATGACGGAGGGGCGCACGGTCGGCTCCGCGCGCGCCTTCGAGCTCCTGGAGCCCCTCGTCCAGGCGGCGACCGTACGCGTCCACGCCCCGCCGGACGGGTATGGAACGGCTGGGACCGGACCCACCTGGGGGAGCGGCTTCTTCATCGCCCCCGGCTGGGTCCTGACGTGTGCGCACGTGGTCGGTGAAGGGGGTGCTGCGGTGCGTCTGACGGGGCGCGAGGTAGGCATCACCTTCTCCTCGGGGGTCAGCGTCACCGGCAACGGCTCCACCGGTACGGTCGCCGGGCGCGTGGAGTGCGTACTGCCCGAGCGGCTGGAGGAGCGGCGTCCCGGCCGGCGGGCCCTGTGGGACCTGCCCGACCTGGCGCTGATCAGGGTCCTGGCCCCCGTCTCGCACGCCTGCGTCTGGCTGACCGACCGCTCCAGGCCCCGCTTCGACGAGGTCGCCTACTTCGGCTGCACCGAAGACCTGGGCACGCCCGAGATCACCGGCCGCACCACCCGGCTGCGCGGCACCGCGGGCCACGGCGCGGCCATCCGGCTCGGCGGCGACGACGAGATCGATCCCGGCATGTCCGGCGGGCCGGTGGTCGACCTGGCCCGCGGCGAGGTCGTCGGCGTGGTCAAGGCCCGGCGGCACACCGGGGGCGGCGGGCTCGCCGTCTCCGTCGTGCAGCTGCGCACCCTGCCGATGCCCGCGCGCGGCCAGACCGGGCTCTACCGCCGGGTCATGCAGGCCCACGACCTGCACCACTACGACCAGCACCTCAGCGACCTCAACAGCCGCCGGACCTGGACGGACGCGCACGGCGAACTCCCGGCCGAGGACGGGGACCCGTACGGCGGGCGCGGCCGGCTCACCCCCGGCGAGCGCACCACCCTGTGCGGGCTGCTCGCCGAACTGCCCCCGCCGGGCTCCTCGGAGGTCGTACGGGCCCTGGTGGAGGCGGCGCGCGGGGAGGAGCCGGAGCCGCATCCGCTCGCCCCGCTCAGCTGGCGCGACGGCCTGGGGCTGCTGCACGACCCGCCGGGCGGGGCGGGGGAGGCCGCGGCCATGCTCCGGTACGCGACGGACGTGAGCGTGGCCGACTACCGCGAGCCGCCGACGCCGGGCGCCGACGAGGAGTTGTGGGACTGGGTACGGGCCACCGCCGTGCGGCTGTGGCGCCCGCTGCGCCGGGAGCTCGGCGAGCGCCACGAGCGGGGCCTGGCCGAGCGGGCGCGGCGCCGGCGGGCCCTGGCCGGGCAGGCGGTGCACGGTCCGGTCCGGCCGTCCGGCGGGCTGCCGCCCGGGGCGTCGGTCCTGCTGGAGGTGTGGGCGCACGGCTGGGAGGACGTCTACGACTGGCGGGTGTCGGTGCTGGCGGGCCCGGAACATCCGGGGCGGGTGACACCGGTGGACTCCGGGGTACGGGCCACCGAGGCGGGCCTGCCGGAGGCGTTACGGGCCCCGCTCGCCGAGGCCTTCCGGCGCTGCGACACCCACGAGGCGGCGGCTCCGCTCGAAGTGGCCGTCGCCCCGGAGCTGTTCGGGCTGGCGGCGGACGAGTGGGTGCTGGTGGGCAGGGTGCCGGTGGGGGTGCAGCGGCCGGTGGTGTTCCGGTACCCGGCCGCGGACCCCGCGCCCGCGGCGGCCGCCCGGTGGGCGCGGGCGCAGGCGGGACCGCTGCTGGACGAACGGGCCGACTGCGTACGGGGACGGCCGCGCAGCCCGTCCGCGGGCTGGCTGGCCGGGCTCCCCGACAACACCGTGCCGGTGCACTGCCGGGCGGCGGCGGAGGAGCCCACGCTCGGCTCGCTGCATGCGGTGCGGGACGCCGGGTACGGGGTGGTGGTGTGCCGGCGGCCCCCGGCGGATCCGGGGGTGTCGTGCGCCCCCTTCCACCGCGGGCTGCGGGAGGAACTGGCCGACGCCGGACGGGCGGAGGTGCTGCCGCTGCGGTTGCAGGCGCTGCGGGGGCGGGCGTACGGGGCCGACCCGGACGCGTACTGGACGGCGGGGGCGGCACTCGTCTGGAACGACCCCGCACGCGCCCTGCCCGAGGACGAGCCGCTCCAGGGCGATCTGTGACCGGCAGGAGGGAGCAGCACCGATGAACGACGAATGGCTCATATACCGAGGTGTCGGTGAGCCGCACGACGGGATCGAGGCCCTGCCCGATCCGCCGCCGTGGCGGGACTTCGACGGCGGGCCCGTGGTGGAGGCGGGCGGTCCGGCGGCGGTGACGGACGGGAACGTCGCCCGGCGGCTCGGGGCCCACCGGCAGGCCGCCGAGCTGCACCGGCCCGAGCCGGAGGAGCTGGAGGCCATCAACGCCGCCCTGTACCTGCGCCGGCCGCTGCTGGTGACGGGCTTTCCCGGCACGGGCAAGTCCACCCTCGCGCACGCCGTCGCCCACGAGCTGAAGCTGGGGCGGGTGCTGCGCTGGCCGGTGGTGTCGCGGACCGTGCTCCAGGACGGGCTCTACCGCTACGACGCCCTCGCCCGGCTCCAGGACGTGCAGATCGCGGCGAGCGGCGGGGCTCCGGGCGGGGCTCCGGGGATCGGCAAGTACATCCGGCTCGGGCCGCTGGGCACCGCCCTGCTGCCCACCGCGCGGCCCCGGGTCCTGCTCGTCGACGAGCTCGACAAGAGCGACATCGACCTCCCCAACGACCTGCTGAACGTGCTGGAGGAAGGGGAGTTCGCCCTTCCCGAGCTGGAGCGGGTGGCCGACACCGAGCCCGAGGTGCAGGTGCTCACGGACGACGGGTCGAAGGTGACCGTCATGGGCGGCCGGGTGCGCTGCCGGGCCTTCCCCTTCATCATCCTGACCAGCAACGGGGAGCGGGACTTCCCCGCCGCGCTGCTGCGGCGCTGCATTCAGCTCAAGCTCGGACAGCCCGGTGAGAAGCGGCTCGCCACCATGGTCCGCGCCCACCTCGGGGAGGAGGCCGCCCAGTTGGGGGCCGACCTGATCCGGGAGTTCCTCAGCCGCTCGCAGTCCGAGCTGGTCGCCGCCGACCAGCTGCTGAACGCCGTCTACCTGACCCACTACGCAGCCCCGCCCACCCGGGAGGACCTCGCGGACCTGCTCATCCAGCGCCTCGACCGCCCGAGGTGACGGGCCGTGCCGCCCGCCGGACCGCCCGGCGTCCGCGAACTGGCCGCGCTGCTGCGCCGCGCCGGGCTCGATCCGTCCGCCGAGGAGCTCGCCGACGCGCTGTGGCTGGCCGCACGGATCCGCCGGCCCGGGCAGCCGGCGCCGGGTGCGGAGGTGCCCGTACCCGAGCCGGAGGCTGATGATCCGGTCAGGCTGCCTGAGGATCCCGAGCGGGTGGAACCGGAGACTGAGGATCCGATCAGGCTCTACGCGCCCGGGCCGCGCCGCGCCGGCGAAGCGGAAGCGGAGCTCACCGGGGAGCCGCCCGGGGAGCGCGGGGTGCCCGTACGGGTGCCCGGGGCGGCCGCGCTGCCCCGGATCCTCGAGATACAGCGGGCCCTGCGCGCCCTCCAGCGGCACCGCCCGCCCGCGCCGCCCATCCGGACGGTGCTCGACGAACCGGCCACCGCCGAGGCCAGCGCCCGGGCCCTCGGGCTGATCATCCCGGTGCTCAAACCGGAGAGCCGGCGCGAGGCCACCGTACGGCTGGTGATGGACGCGTCGCCGTCGATGGCGGTGTGGCAGGAAATGTTCGAGGAACTGCGTACCGTGTGCGAGCGGTTGGGGGCCTTCCGGGACGTTCAGGTGCACTACCTGCACCGGCTCGCCGACGGTACCGCGGCGCTCGGGCGCGGCCCCGTGCCCGGCGCCGGGCTGCGCTCGGGGGACCAGCTGCGCGACCCCACCGGCCGGGCGCTGACCATGGTGGTCTCCGACTGCGCCGGACCGCTGTGGCGCGAGGGCTCGGCCCAGCGGCTGCTGCACCGCTGGGCCGAATGCACCCCGTGCGTGGTCGTCCAGCCGCTGCCCCAGCGGCTGTGGGGCCGCAGCTGGCTGCCGACCGAGCGCGGCACGCTCTCCCGGGTCGAGGGCAGCGCAGGGAAGCTGAAATTCCGGTCGGACCGGCCGCCGCTGCCCGGGCGGCCCACGGGAGGGCTCACCGTGCCCGTGCTGCCGCCGAGCGCCATCGCCCTCGGGGCATGGGCCCGGCTCGTCGCCGGAATCGGCACCGGCCCGGTACCGGCCGAAGTGGGCCGGGTGCTGGCCGCCCACCCGGCCGCGCCCCTGCCGCCGCCCCGTGCCGTACGGCCGCCGCGCGAGCTGGTGGCGCGGTTCCGGTCCTCGTCCGCGCCCCGGGCCGTACAGCTGGCCGTGTACCTGTCGGCGGCCCCGCTGACGCTGCCCGTCATGCGGCTGGTGCAGCGCACGATGCTGCCCGACTCCGAACCCTCGGACCTGGCCGAGGTACTGCTGAGCGGCCTGCTGCGGCGCAGCGCGGACACCCCCGGGCAGTGGTACGAGTTCGCCCCCGGGGTGCAGGACGTGCTGCTGGGGCCGCTGGGGCGGGACGAGGCCGCTCTCGTGCTCAAGCACTGCTCGGAGTACGTGCTGGCCCACTTCGGGCGGGGCGTACGGAACTTCCCCGCGCTCGCCGTCTCTCAGCTCACCGGAGCACCGCCCGAGGCGGCCGACGGCGGCCCGGGGCCGGGGTCGGGCCCTGGCCCTGGCCCCGGGCCGGGGGACGCCGATCGGGTCCCCGCCGGGCGGCTCCCGCGGGCCTTCGCGCAGGTCTCGGCCAAGGTCGTACGGCGCTACCTGCCCGGCATGCCCGAGGAGGGCCCGCCGGTGCGCGAGGCCGTCACGCCCCCGTCGCCGCCCGGGAGGGCCGGAGCGGTGCGCGCCGCGCGGGAGCGGCTCGCCGACGCGGACCGGGACGGGAACGGGGAAGCGGACGGGGACGCGCGGGCGCTCTACGAGGCCGTGGCCGTACTGCGCCGGGCGGTCGCGGCCCCGGCCGGGCCCGGCGACCCGCCGGAGGAGGCCGAGACCGAACTGGCCGGCGCGCTGCTGCGGCTGTGGGCGGCGCAGCGGGACCCGGAACTCCTCACCGAGGCGGAGCGGACCGTGACGGGCCTGCGCACGGCCCCGGCCCGGGCCGTGCTGGGCCGGGTGCTGTACGAGCGGGCGCTGGTCGCCGAACCCCGGGCGGACCTGCTGGCCGCCGCCGACCGGGAGTTCGCGGCGGCGGGCGCCTCCGCCGACCCCGGGCTGCGCCGGGACTGCGCGGTGCGCCGGGCCGAGACCCTGATCCGGCTGAGCGCGCTGCGCGAGGACCCGGGCGCGCTGCGCGAGGCGCGGGCCGCCCTGGAGCCCGTCGCAGGCGCCGACGACGGCGGCGCGGCGTACCCCGAGCTGCAACGGGCCCTGGGCCGCGTCCTGCTGGCCCTGCTGCCCCACACGCCCGACCCGGCCGAGCGCACGGCCCTGGCCGAACAGGCCGCGGCCCGCCTGGCCGTGACCGGCCTGACCGCGGAGGACGCCGCCGGGCGGGAGACGCGCGCCCGGACCCGGGTCGAGCTGGCCGGCGCGCTGCGGTACCTGCCCGGGCGGCTCGAGGAGGCGGCCGGGGAGCTGGACGCGGCCTTCGGGGAGGCGGGCGGGGATCCCGAACTGCGGGTGGCCGCCCTGGTGTGCCTGGCGCGGGTGCACCGGGCCCGGTACGAGCGGGACGCCGACCCGGTGGCGCTGGAGGAGGCCGCCGAGGCGTACGGCAGGGCCCGGCGGCTGATCCCCCGGGACGCGGAGGCCTTCGGGGAGCTGCTGCCCGAGTGGGGCGACGTACTGCTGGAGCGGGCCCGGGCCGCCGACGGGCGGCGGTTCACCGGGGCCGCCGTACGCGTGCTGCGCGACAGCCGGGCGGCGGTGCCGCAGTCCGACCCGGGGGCGGCGCACCGGCTGCTGAGGCTGGCCACCGGGCTGCGGCTGCGGCACACCTACGAAGGGGACCCGGTGGACCTGCGGGAGGCGGAGTACCTGCTCGAACTCGCCGTCCGGCAGAGCCGCAGCCCGCTGGAACGGGCCCGCGCCTGGCGGGACCACGCGGACGTGCAGCTGGAGATCCACGGCCACACCCGGGCGGCGGACCGCCTCGACCGGGCGGCGGACTCCTACCGGCGGGCCTGGCGGTCCGCCCTCGAGGCCGACCGCGAGGAGCGCCAGGATCTCGCCGTGCAGCTCGCGGCCCGCGTGCAGGAGCTGCGCGGGGAGGTACTGGAGCGGCTGGCCCGGCCCCGGGCGGCCCTGGACGCGTACCGCTCGGCGCTGGAGTTGTGGGGGCGGCTCGGCGCGGGTGCCGAGGGGCGGTCCGAGGGGCAGTGGGAGGGGCGGTCCGAGGCGCTCGCCGGGCGGATCAGCGCTCTGGAGGCGGCCCTCTGAGCCGCCCTGCGCCCCCGGCCCGGCCGTTTCCGGGCAGCGGGGGAGGGGAAAAGGCAGTGGACCATCGAACGTGCGACGCAACAGGGGGACGGGCGGCCCATGGTGACGAAGGATCAGGACGTGGCAGTGGTGGTCCACAAGTGCCCCGGACGGCTCCCGGACCTCTCCGGGCTGGATCTGGCGGCGCTGCGCGGGATCGACCATCCCGTGCTGGCCCAGGTGATCGAGGGCATGGTCGAGCGGGTGACCCACCCGGCCGAGATCCTGAACGCCTTCGACTCCGGGGTCGATTGACCCGGGGCGCCACCCGAGTCACCTCGGCCGCCCGAGTCGCCCGAAGCCCCCTGAGCCACCGAAGACACCGAAGCCGCACGAGTGGCCCGAGTCACGCGGACCACAGGCCGGTTGACCACTTTCCGCCGTTAGCCGAGGCCGTCCGAAGGGCAGGGATGGACCGTCCGCAGGGGGCGCCTCCCTGCGGTGTACGGGGGCGGGAGGTACTGCGATGAGGCACACCCAGACGAGCGCGGCCGAACAGATCGCGCACCGGACCCACGCGCCCTGGCCCTACACCCGGCTCGACGTGCCCGCCCTGCGCGCCGCCGGACACCGGCCCCATCCCATCCGGCAGTTCGTGCTCAAGACGCGCAGCCGCTGCAACCTCGCCTGCACCTACTGCTACGTCTACGAGATGGCCGACCAGGGCTGGCGCGCCCAGCCCGCCCTCATGGCCCCGGCCACCGCCGCCCGCGCCGCCGAGCGGATCGCCGAGCACGCCGCCGCCCACGACCTGCCCCGCGTCGACCTCGTCCTGCACGGCGGCGAACCGCTGCTCACCGCGCCCGCCCGGCTGGCCGAGCCCGTCGACGCCGTACGGGCCGCCGTGGCCGCGGCCGCCCCGCGCACCCGCGTCACCGCCACCGTCCAGACCAACGGCACCCTCCTCACCCGCGGCCGCCTCGCCGCGCTGGCCGCCGCCGGGATCCGCGTCGGCGTCAGCCTCGACGGAGGGCTCCCCGCGCACAACACCCGGCGCGTGGACCACGCCGGACGCCCCGGATTCGCCGCCGCCGCCCGCGGCCTGCGGCTGCTGGCACGGCATCCGGACAGCTACGCCGGGGTGCTCTGCGTCATCGACCTCGCCCACGACCCCGTCGAGACGTACGAGTCCCTGCTCGCCTTCGCCCCGCCCAGCGTCGGGCTGCTGCTGCCGCTCGCCAACTGGAGCTCCCCGCCGCCCGGCCACCGCCCCCGCGGGACCCCGTACGCCGACTGGCTCCTCGCCGTCTTCGAACGCTGGTGGCACGACGGAGTGCGGCGCACCCGGATCCGGACCTTCGAGGAGATCATCGCCCTGCTGCTCGGCCTGCCCGCCGCCACCGAGACCCTCGGGCTCGCGCCCGCCGCCACCGCCGTCATCGAGACCGACGGCTCCATCGAACAGGCCGATTCGCTGAAGTCCGCCTACGAGGGCGCCGCCGCCACCGGGATGACCCTCGACACGCACAGCTTCGACCAGCTCCTCGACCACCCCGGGTTCGCCGCCCGCCAGCTCGGCCGGGACGCGCTCGCCGCCGGCTGCCGCGCCTGCGAACTGGTCGAGGTGTGCGGCGGCGGGCACTACCCGCACCGCTACCGGGCCGGCGAGGGCTTCCGGCAGCCGTCCGTGTACTGCGCGGACCTCCAGGTCCTCATCCGGCACATCGCCACGGCCCTCGAGCGCGCGGCCCGAACTCCCGCGGCCCGAACTCCCGCCGCCCGAACCCCCGCCGCCCGTCCCCCGGCGGTCGCCTCATGACCGCCGCCCTCGCCTCCTTCACCGTCTCCTCCCGCACCCTGCGGGCCCTCGCCTCCACCGAGCCCTGCACCGAAGGCACCCGCCTGGTCCGCGACGTACGCCGCTCCAAGCGCCTGGTCCTGCTGCGCGCCGTCCTCGACGCCGCCCCCGGCGCCCGGGCCGGGGAGACCGCCGACCACTGGGCCCTGCTGGAGGAGGCCGAACGGCACGACCCGGGCGCCGTCCGCGACGTCCTGCACTACCCCGCCACCGGGGTGTGGGCCGAGGAGACCCTGCGCCGCCTGCACGCCCCGTACGGGCCCCCGCCGGACCTCGGCCACCTCGGGGCCCTCGCCGTCGCCGCAGCCCTGCGCTCCGGGCTCGCCTTCACCCACACCCTGCGGCCCCTGCACGGGCGCCTCGTCCTGCCCACCCTCGGACTGCTGCGCCCGGACCGCCCCGGCCCGCTCGCCCTCACCGAACGCTCCTGGGACCCCGGGCACCCGGCCACCCTGCCCCTGCACACCCTCCCCGGAGGCCGCACCGCCCTCGACGACCTCGACCCCTACCGGGCGCCCGGCCCCGACCGGCCGGCCCCCGTCCGCCCCGCCCGCCGGCTCACCCCCAAGGGCCACAAGCGCTGGGACACCCAGTGGGCCGGCGCGCTCACCCTGCTCGAGCGGTACGACACCGCCCGCGCCGAGGAGACCGTCCAACTGCTGCGCTCGGTCGTGCCGCTGGCCGGCGGCTCCCGCTCCAGCGGCGCCACCCTGCCCGCGGCCGCCGGTTCCGTACTGGCCCGTGCGCAGGCCCCGCCCGCGCTGGCCGCCACCCTCGTGCACGAGGTCCAGCACGGCAAGCTCACCGCCCTCGCCGACGTGCTGACCCTGCACACCGCCGACCGCACCCCCCGGTACTGGGCCCCCTGGCGCGCCGACCCCCGCCCGCTGGAAGGGCTCCTGCACGGCGCGTACGCCCATCTGGCCCTGGCCGGGTACTGGCAGCGTGCCGCCCTCTACGGAGCCCGCGGCGCCTGGGCCCAGCACGCCCGCAGCCGCGCCCAGGTCGCCGCCGTCCTGCCCGTACTGCGCGCGCACGACCGACTGACCTCCGCGGGAAGGGAGTTCACCGACGCCATGGCCGCCGCCGAGCGGAACATGGACGAGCTCCCGCCGCCCGGGGACCAGCACGCCACCGCCCGCCGGGCCGTCGACCGCGAACGCCGCGCCTGGTGCGAGGCCCATCCCGAACTCGCCCCGTTCGTACGGGCTTGAGGGGCTTCGCGAAGGGCAGTGCTGCGGTACCTTTCAAGCCCGTCCACTGCCCGGATTTCAGGGAGACGGCCGCATGACCACCGGTAGTCGGCAGGAACAGGGCTCCACCGCTGGGCCGCAGCGCTTCGTCATCAGCTTCGCCGGGTTCAACCGGCCCTGGGCCGTCTGGATCGCCCACCGCCTGGAGGAACACGGCCACCGCGTCGCCCTCCAGCGCTGGGACCCGCAGAACAGCCCCGGACTCGCGCAGGCCCTCGACGACCTCGCCCGCTCGGGCAGCCGGGTCCTGCTCGTCCTCAGCGAGCGCTACTTCTCCGCCGGCACCCCCGGCGACGTCCAGGACGCGGAGTGGAACACCGCCCTGCGCACGGTCACCGACCGCCACCCCGACCGGTTCGCCGCGGTCTGCCTCACCGACGCCCCGCTGCCCAGCGCCGTGGCCGTACTGGAGAAGACCGACCTGTGGGGCCTGGACGCGTACGAGGCGGAGTACCGCGTGCTGCGCCGCCTGGAGCTGCCCACCGACCGCATCGGCACCGAGACCGGCCGCCGCGGGCCCCGCTTCCCCAACGACCCGCCGGAGATCTGGGGCCGGGTCCCGCGCCGCAACCCGCGCTTCACCGGCCGCAACGACGTCATCGGCACCCTGCGCGCGGCGCTCACCGAAGCCCCGGCCGGCGCCTCCACCGTCACCCTGCTGGGGCTCTCCGGAGTCGGCAAGACCCAGGTCGCCACCGAGTACGCCTACCGCTTCGCCTCCGAGTACGACGTGGTCTGGTGGGTCCCCGCCGAGGACCGGCCCACCCTGCGCGAACGCCTCGCCGACCTGGCCCCCGCCCTCGGCCTGCCGCGCGGCGCCGGCAGTTACGGCGAGCAGATCCGGGCCGTCCTGGAGGCGCTGCGGCGCGGATCCCCTTACAGCCGCTGGCTGATGGTCTTCGACGGCTGCGACAACCCCGACGACCTCACCGACTTGCTGCCCTCCGGCGCGGGCGACGTCATCATCACCTCCCGCAACCGCGAATGGGCCTCCCGGCACACCAGCCTCGTCGAAGTCCCGCTCTACGCCCGGCCCGAGTCCATCACCTTCATCCGCCGCCGGGCCCTGAGGCTCACCGCCGTCGAGGCCGACCAGCTCGCCGAGGCCCTGGAGGACTACCCGCTCGCCCTCGACCAGACCGCGGGCTGGCTCGCCGACTCCCCGCTGACCGTCGGCGACTACCTGGCGCTGCTCCAGCGCCGGCTGGACTCCCGCGAGGCCGTCACCGTCTCCGACGACTACCCGCTGCCCTTCCCCACGGCCCTGGCGATACTGCTCAACAACGTACGGGAGAACTTCCCCGACGCCCTGGCCCTCCTGCGGCTGTTCGTCTTCTTCGCACCCGGGCCCGTGCCGCTGCGGCTGCTGCGCGAGTTCCCGGCCGACGACGTGCCCGAACAGCTCGCCGGGCTGATCAACGACCAGATCCGGTGGAACGCGGCCCTCAACAAGCTCGTCCAGTTCTCCGTCGTCCGCCTGGAGTACTCCGACCTGCCCGTGGAGGAGGGCGGCGGCGGGCTGGAGACCGTACAGCTGCACCGCATGGTGCACGGCATCGTCCGCGAGAACCTCTCCGAGGACGAGGCCGAACCGCTGGCCCGCGCCGTCCGCCAGGTCCTCGCCGCCGCCGACCCCGGCCGCCCCTCCGACTCCCGGCTGTGGCCCCGCTACGCCGAACTCATCCCGCACCTGTCCACCTCCGGGGTGCTGACCAGCAGCAACCCGCGCATCCAGAACTTCCTGCTGCACTGCCTGCGCTACCTGATCCTCGCCGGGGAGTACCGCACCTGCCTGCGGCTGTCCGAGGAGACCGACCAGTCCTGGCGGGCCATGCTCGGCGAGGACCACCCCAAGGTCCGCGAGCTCAGTTACCAGTACGGCGGAGCCCTGCGCAACCTCGGCCTGTTCCGGACGGCCGAGACCCTCACCCGGGCCGTCGCCGACCGGCTCACCGGGGAACGCGGCGAGCGCGACCTGGAGACCCTGCGCGCCAGCAGCGCGTACGGGGGAGTGCTGCTCTGCATCGCCAAGTTCGAGCCCGCCCGCGAGATCTTCGAGCACTGCCTGGCCACCTACCGCGAGCTGCTCGGCGAGGACGACTCCACCACCCTGGGCGCCCAGAACAACCTCGCCGCCACCTACCGGCTGCTGGGCCGCTACCAGGACGCCTACGAGCTCGACCTGGACACCCTGCGCCGCCGCGAGCGGGTGCTGCGCGCCCAGCACATCTCCACCCTCTCCTCCGGCATCGCCTGCGCCATGGGACTGCGGCTGATGGGCCGCTACCGGGAGGCGCAGACCCGGCAGGAGCAGGGGGTCAAGGTCAACACCCAGGTGCTGGGGCTGGGCCACCCGCAGACCCTGCGCGCCGAGCACAACCTCGGGCTGTGCCTGCGCCGTTCCGGGGACATCCCCGGCGCGGGGCTGCGGCTGCGGACCGTGTGGGAGCGGGCGACGCGGGTGTTCGGGGTCGACTACCCGTGGACGCTGATGGTGGCCTCCGACTACGCGACCTACCTGCGCGAGTACGGGGACATCGGCGAGGCCCGCCGGATCTCGGAGGACGTGGTCCGCGGCTACCAGTCGCAGCTGGGCCTGGCCCACCCGTACAGCATCGGCACGGTCGGCAACCTCGGGCTGGTGCTGCGCGCCCAGGGCGAGCGCGCGGAGGCCCTCTCGCTCGCGGAGCAGGCGCTGGTCGGCATGCGGGGCGCGCTCGGCGACCGGCACCCCTGGACGCTGGGCTGCGCCCTGAACGCCACCGGGCACCGCAACATCACCGGGCACCTGGAGGACGCGCTGTCCCTGAGCCGCGAGACACTGCGCACCGCCGAACAGGTGCTGGGCCCGGACCACCCGATGACGCTGAGCGCCCAGATCGCCCTGGCCGCCGATCTCCGTTCGGTACGGGAGGACGCGGAGGCGGGCAAGCACGAGGACGCGGGCATCAAGGGCCTCACCCGCACCCTGGGCCCCCAGCACGTCCACACCGTCGCGGCAAAGCAACAGACCCGCCCGTACTGGGACTTCGAGCCGCAGCCTTAGGGGTGGGCGGTACGGGGCCCACACCTGCCCGGTTTCCGCCCCCCGAGTCCCCACCCGCAGTCGGCGGTTGCCCACCCGCCCCCTGGGCGGCGGGGCGGGGGCTGAGGGCTTGCGGCCGGGGTCGGGGGGCGGGCGGATTCCGCTTGGGCGGTCCGGCCCGCGGGGGCGGGATCGGAGAGGGTTTGGGGGCTTCTCGCCAGTCCCATCGTCTCTCCGGGTCGGGGGAGGCCTAACCCGCATCAAACAGCGGCCAGAAGCGCCTCGGAAGCCGCCGGACGCGTCAGATCGCTACGCGCTTCTCGTGTCTCGGCGTCTGCGACCCGTCTGTGGCTGGTCGCCGGCGGGCTCGACGTTGTCGACGGCGGTCGTGAACTCGCGGCCGGATGCGACCCGGATGTACGCCAGTTCCATCCAGTGCTCGCGGAGGGCCGAGTCCGAGACGTTCTCGTTGATCACGGCCATCAGGACTCCTTCGGTGCCGGACGCGATATCTCGTACGCGGCGGCGCAACAGGGGATGAGGGACGTACTCGTAGCGTTCAGTCATCGGTCGGCTCCCGGACGGAGGCGAGGAAACGCTCCCAGCCGACGAGAGCTCGGTCGAGGAGTTCCTGGCTGAGCTCGGGCCTGGCCTCCACGCATCGCCACGGGCCGTCCGGGGTTTCGGGGGCGTTGAGAGTCATGTCGGGGCCTTCCGGGTCTGGGTGACATACCGCCTGGCGGTATGTGGACAGAATCTGGTGACTGTGCGTACAAGTTCGATATCCGGACGGTAATCTCACCGTGGGATGTTTTCCCATCTCGCAGGTGGATGACGGGAGTAGCCGACCGTGAGCACACCGCTCGTGCCGACTTGCCTGCCCGACTGGGCGTGGGAGCGCGCAGACGTACGTCAGGCCCTTCGCACGCGCGACGTGGGCGCCGTGTTCCGATACGTGCAGCAGTACAGCGGAGCCAGTCAGGCGCGCATCGCTGCGGCGGTCGGCATGACCCAGGCGCGGGTGAACGAGATCATCAACCGGCGTCGTGAGGTGTCGCGCCTCGATGTGTACGAGCGGATCGCTGACGGGCTGAACATGCCCGACGATGCTCGGCATCTCCTCGGGTTGGCGGCTGGCCGTGAGCGACGTTCCGGTGGGGCCGCTTTCGACCTCGCAGCGTTTCCCGAGGTGGTGCGGTGTACTCCGGGCAGGCCTCTGCGCGGGAGGAGATTCAGCAGCAGGTGCGGGGCGCGAAGGAATTGGACATCCTCGCCGTGCGTGGCCTCGGGTTGATCGGTCTGAATGATTCGATGTTGCGTGCTCACCTCGGGAGGCAGGGCGAAGGTCTCCGAGTGCGGGTGCTGTTGCTCGACCCTGAGGCGCCGGCCCTTGCCTTACGTGCTGCCGAAATCGGTGAGTCGGCGGAGTCTCTTGCCAGTGGTGTGCGGCTGGCCGAGGCTCGGCTCCGTGAGCTTGCCGGGATCTGCGACATCGAGGTGTACCGGTACGGCATGCTGCCCACATGGCGGGTGATCCGGGCCGACTCCACCATGTTCGTCGGGGCGTTCGACGCAGGTTGGGAGGGGCACGAGTCTGCCACGTACAAGGTGATGGAGACGCCGCACGGCCCGCTGTTCAGGGGGTTCCGGCGCATGTTCGAGGCTGTCGCCGGGAGCGCTGAACGTACGGTTTGAGAGGGGACGGACGGATGATCGAAGCGGAGCTGAAGGCACGTGTGCACGCGCCGGAAGAGACGCTGCGGCGGCTGGACGAGCGGGCCGTGGGCCGGGCCGAGGTATACCAGGACACCTATTACGACACGGTGGACGGGGCCTTGGAGGCCCGGGACGAAGAGCTTCGTGTCAGGACGGTGCACGGGGCGGACGAGACGCGCACCGTCCTCACGTACAAGGGCGCCCCGGTGGACGAGGAGTCCCGGTCGAAGCCTGAGCACGAGACCCGAGTGGAGGACGCCCAAGCTGTGCATGCCGTGTTGCGCGGCCTCGGCTACGTGCCGGCAATCGCGTTCGAGAAGAGGTGCAGGAACTACGCCTTCGAGGCACGAGGCCGACAGATGCTCGCCACCTTGGTCCGGGTCCCGGAGCTCGACGGGACGTTCCTGGAGTTGGAGACCCTTGTCGAGGAGAAGGGCGTAACCGGGGCCCTTGACGATGTCCGCGAGGTTCTTGTCGAGCTCGGCATCGGCGCGGATGACCTGACGCGCGAGCAGTACACCGCAGCAGTGAAGGCCCGTCGCGGGGGCGCAGCCGCCCAGAGGCCGTCCAGGGAGTTGTCGGCGTAGGTGCGAGCGGCTCGATGGGACGGCCGCCGCCAGGGCCGAGGGCGCCTTCCGCCTGGTCTACGCCGAGGCGTTTGCCGAGCCGCCGTACAACGAGACCGAGACCGACGTGTCGGCGGCGTTCCGCCGCTTTCGGTCACAGACCCGTAAGGCCACCTTTCGCGGCGCCCTGGCGACCACCTCGGGCGGCGAGCCCGTCGGCATCGCGTACGGCTTCCCGCTCGAACCGCAGACGGGCTGGTGGGACCAACTGACCGCGCCAGTGCCCGAGGACATGCGCCGTGAGGACGGCCGACGGACGGTCGGACTCATGGAACTCGCCGTACGCGCCGCGTGGCGCAGGCAGGGCATTGCCCGGCGCGGACCTGCACGACGTGATGCTGCTCGACCTGCGCTGACCGGCCTCCCCCCAGCGAGCCGGAAGGCCCGGCCCCCCAAGGGGACCGGGCCTTCCGGTGGTCACGAAGCTCAGGCCTCGAAGACCTCGTTCAGCAGGAGCTGCTGCTCCGCCTGGTGGCGCTTCGCCGAGCCGACCGCCGGGGACGAGCCGTGCGGGCGGGAGACGCGCCGCAGGCGCTCGCCCGCCGGGACGTCCGCGCCGACCGCCAGGTCGAGGTGGTCGATCAGGTTCAGCGCGATGAACGGCCACGCACCCTGGTTCGCCGGCTCCTCCTGGGCCCAGATGTACTTCTCCGCGTTCGGGAACTTGGCGATCTCCGCCTGGAGCTCCGCACCCGCCAGCGGGTACAGCCGCTCGATGCGGACGATCGCGGTGTCCGTGATGCCGCGCTTCTCGCGCTCGGCCTCCAGGTCGTAGTAGACCTTGCCGGCGCAGAAGACGACCTTGCGGACCGCGGTCGGGTCCACGGTGGCGTCCCCGATGACCGGACGGAACGAGCCGTTCGTGAACTCCTCCGCCTTCGACGCCGCCGCCTTCAGACGCAGCATCGACTTCGGGGTGAAGACGATGAGCGGCTTGTGGTGCGGGTTGAGGGACTGCCAGCGCAGCAGGTGGAAGTAGTTCGACGGCAGGGTCGGCATCGCGACCGTCATGTTGTCCTGCGCGCACATCTGGAGGAAGCGCTCGGGACGCGCGGACGAGTGGTCCGGGCCCTGGCCCTCGTAGCCGTGCGGCAGGAGCAGCGTGACGCCGGAGGTCTGGCCCCACTTCTGCTCGGCCGAGGAGATGAACTCGTCGACGACGGTCTGCGCGCCGTTGACGAAGTCACCGAACTGGGCCTCCCAGAGGACCAGCGCGTCCGGGCGGGCCAGCGAGTAGCCGTACTCGAAGCCCATGGCCGCGTACTCGGAGAGCAGCGAGTCGTAGACGTTGTAGCGGGCCTGCTCGTCCGACAGGTACTGCAGCGGGGTGTAGTCCTCGCCGGTCTCCCGGTCGATGAGGACTGCGTGGCGCTGGCCGAAGGTGCCGCGGCGGGAGTCCTGGCCGGACAGCCGGACCGGAGTGCCCTCCATCAGCAGCGAACCGAAGGCCAGGGTCTCGCCCATGCCCCAGTCGATGGTGCCCTCGTCGATCATCGACGCGCGGCGCTGCAGCTGCGGCAGCAGACGCGGGTGCACGGTGACGTGGTCGGGGATGTTGACCTGGGACTCGGCGATCCGCTTGACGACCTCCTGGGAGATCGCGGTGTTCACCGGGACCGGGAACACCTGCGCGACCTGCGCCGGCGGCACCGGGGCGCCGGCGGGAGCCGTGGCGGCCTCGCGGACCTCCGCGAAGACCTTCTCCAGCTGGCCCTGGAAGTCCTGGAGCGCCTGCTCGGCCTCTTCCAGGGTGATGTCGCCGCGACCGATGAGGGACTCGGTGTACAGCTTGCGCACCGAGCGCTTCTTGTCGATCAGGTCGTACATCAGCGGCTGGGTGAACGCCGGGTTGTCGGACTCGTTGTGACCGCGGCGGCGGTAGCAGATGAGGTCGATGACCACGTCCTTGTTGAACGCCTGGCGGAACTCGAAGGCGAGCCGCGCGACGCGGACCACGGCCTCCGGGTCGTCACCGTTCACGTGGAAGATCGGCGCCTCGATCATGCGGGCCACGTCGGTCGCGTACATCGACGAACGCGAGGACTCCGGGGCGGCGGTGAAGCCGACCTGGTTGTTGATCACGACGTGGACGGTGCCGCCGGTGCGGTAGCCGCGCAGCTGCGACATGTTCAGCGTCTCGGCGACCACACCCTGGCCCGCGAAGGCCGCGTCGCCGTGCAGGGCCAGCGGCAGGACGGTGAAGTCCGTGCCGCCCTTGTTGATGACGTCCTGCTTGGCGCGGGCGACACCCTCCAGGACCGGGTCCACGGCCTCCAGGTGGGAGGGGTTGGCGACGAGCGAGACCTTGATCTGCTCCCCGTCCAGGCCCGTGAAGGTGCCCTCGGCGCCGAGGTGGTACTTGACGTCGCCGGAGCCGTGCATGGACTTCGGGTCGAGGTTGCCCTCGAACTCGCGGAAGATCTGCGCGTACGACTTGCCGACGATGTTCGCCAGGACGTTCAGGCGGCCGCGGTGGGCCATGCCGATGACGACCTCTTCGAGGCGGGCTTCGGCGGCCGAGTCGATGACGGCGTCGAGCAGCGGGATGACGGACTCGCCGCCCTCCAGCGAGAAGCGCTTCTGGCCGACGTACTTCGTCTGCAGGAAGGTCTCGAAGGCCTCCGCCGCGTTCAGGCGGCGCAGGATGCGCAGCTGCTCCTCGCGCTCCGGCTTGGAGTGCGGGCGCTCGATGCGGTCCTGGATCCAGCGGCGCTGCTTCGGGTCCTGGATGTGCATGAACTCGACGCCGGTGGTGCGGCAGTACGAGTCGCGCAGCACGCCGAGGATGTCGCGCAGCTTCATCATCGACTTGCCGGAGAAGCCGCCGACCGCGAACTCGCGCTCCAGGTCCCACAGGGTGAGGCCGTGCTCGGTGATGTCGAGGTCGGGGTGCTTGCGCTGCTTGTACTCCAGCGGGTCGGTGTCGGCCATGACGTGGCCGCGGACCCGGTAGGAGTGGATCAGCTCGAAGACGCGGGCGGCCTTCGTGACGTCGTCGTCGTGCGAGGCGTCGATGTCCCGGTTCCAGCGGACGGGCTCGTACGGAATGCGCAGCGACTCGAAGACGGCGTCGTAGAAGCCGTCTTCGCCGAGCAGCAGGTTCGCGACGATGCGCAGGAACTCGCCGGAGGCCGCGCCCTGGATGACCCGGTGGTCGTAGGTCGAGGTCAGGGTCATGACCTTGGAGATGCCCAGCTTGTTCAGGGTGTCCTGCGAGGTGCCCTGGAACTCGGCGGGGTAGTCCATGGAGCCGACGCCCATGATGACCGACTGTCCGGGCATCAGGCGGGGCACGGAGTGCACGGTGCCCAGGCCGCCGGGGTTGGTCAGCGAGACGGTGACGCCGGTGAAGTCGTCCATCGTCAGCTTGCCGACGCGGGCGCGGCGGACGATGTCCTCGTAGGCCTGCCAGAACTCGAAGAAGTTGAGGGTCTCGGCCTTCTTGATGCCGGCGACGACGAGCTGGCGGTCGCCGTTGGGCTTCACCAGGTCGATCGCGAGACCGAAGTTGATGTGCTCCGGCTTGACCAGGGTCGGCTTGCCGTCCTTCTCCGCGAAGGAGTAGTTCATGGCCGGCATGGCCTTGATCGCCTGCACCATCGCGTAGCCGATGAGGTGGGTGAAGGAGATCTTCCCGCCCCGGGCGCGCTTCAGGTGGTTGTTGATGACGATGCGGTTGTCGAACAGCAGCTTCACCGGGACGGCGCGGACGGACGTGGCCGTCGGGACGTCGAGGGAGGCGTTCATGTTCTTGGCCACGGCGGCAGCCGGGCCGCGGAGCGTCACCAGTTCCGGGCCCGCGGGGGCCTCGGTGGCGGGCGCGGCCTGCTTGGCTACGGGAGCGGGGGTGGCGGGCGCGGCCGGTGCGGCGGCCGGGGCCTGGGAGGTGACAGTCACAGCAGGGGCACCAGAGGGGGTGGCAGGAGCAGGGGCAGGAGCTGACACAGGTGTGGGCGCGGCAGTCGGGGCGGGAGCCGCGGCGCGCGCCGCCCCCGTGGCGGCGGCGTCGACGGCCTGCGGAGCTGCGGCGACGGTGGTGGCGGCCTGTGCGGAGGCGCCGTCCGTCGTCGGGGACTTCTTCGGCTCTTCGGCCTTGACCGGAGCGGCAGCGCCCCCCGGCTTGTAGTCGGCGAAGAAGTCCCACCAGGCCCGGTCGACCGAATTCGGGTCCTGGAGGTACTGCTGATAGATCTCGTCGACGAGCCACTCATTGGCACCGAAGCCTGAGGCAGGGGTCTTCCCGCCCTCTGCTGCTTCGGTCGTGGTGCTCGAGTTACTGGGGGACTGTGGCGACACGGCGGCAACCGCCCTCTTCCGCTTCACAAGGTATGGACAGCGGGAATAAAGGCTACGCCTCCTCGGCGGTGAGATGCAGACCGGGCGGGACATCCGTCGCGTAGGTCACATCGAACGGCGGGTTTCGCTGCCTGGAATGGCGGGAAACAAGCGCGGTTCGGGTAGGGGGCACCCAGGTTGCGGCCCCCTTGGCTTCGCACCCCTGACGGACCCCGGGTACGTGTGGCCGAGATCATGTCCTTCCCACTCGAACCCTACGTCAACGCGGCGCCTGCGAGCTGCCCGGAAGCGTGACGAGGATGCGGCAGCCCCGTGACGATTCGGCCACGCCGATGTGCCCTCCGTGCAGCTCCACGGCCCAGCGGGCGATCGCCAGGCCCAGCCCGGTGCCGCCGTCGCCGGCCCGCGCGCTGCCCCGGTTGAACCGCTCGAAGACCCGGTGCCGCTCGGCTTCCGGGATGCCGGGACCTTCGTCCCGCACCTCCAGCGCCAGACCGCCGGGCGCATCGCCGGCCCGGGCGCGGACCGTGACCCGGCCGTGCGGAGGGCTGTGCTTGACCGCGTTGTCGATCAGGTTGGCGACGACCTGGTGAAGCCGCTCGGCGTCCGCGTACGCCGTCAGCTCGGGCGGGAAGACGTCCAGGTGCAGGTGCACGTCGTTGCGGGTGTGCCCGCCCGAACCGGAGAGCAGACCCGGCCGGCCCGCGGCCGCCAGCCCCGACTCCTTCAGCACCCCCGACAGGTACGGCCACACCTCGAAGCGGCGGGCCTTCAGCGGGACCACGCCGTTGTCCACCCGGGACAGGTCCAGCAGGGTCTCCACGAGGCGGCCCAGGCGCTCGGTCTGCTTGAGCATCGTGCGCATGGTCTCCGGATCGGCGGCCGAGACCCCGTCCACCACGTTCTCCAGTACCGCCCGCAGCGCGGAGATCGGCGTGCGCAGTTCGTGCGAGACGTTGGCGACGAGCTCCTTGCGGTGCCGGTCCACCGCCTCCAGGTCGTCCGCCATGAGGTTGATCGTCGAGGCCAGGTCCCCCAGCTCGTCGCGGCGCCCCGCCTCGCGGACCCGGCGGGTGTAGTCGCCGCGGGATATCGCCCGGGCCACCCGCGTCATGTCGTCCAGCGGCGCCGTCAGGCTGTGCGCCACGAACTGGGTGATCAGCATCGAGGCGATCACCGAGAAGACCGTGATGAAACGCAGCTCGGTGTCCGTGCGCAGGGCCACCAGCAGCAGGCCCGTCGTGATGAAGACCGAGACCACCACGAGGGTGCCCAGCTTGGTCTTGATCGAGAACGGCGAGAAGGGCCGCAGCCCCGGTCCGGGGTGCCGGCCGCTCATGCCTGCGCCGGGGTCTCCAGGGCGTACCCGACGCCGTGGACCGTACGGATCCGCTCCGCGCCGATCTTGCGCCGCAGGGCCTTGATGTGGCTGTCGACCGTACGGGTCCCCGAAGCGTCGGCCCAGTCCCACACCTCGGCCAGCAGCTGCTCCCGGGAGAGCACCGCCCGCGGGGTCCCGGCCAGGCACACCAGCAGGTCGAACTCGGTCGGCGTCAGGTGCACGTCCTCCGTCTGCACGCGGACCCGGCGCTGCGCGTGGTCGATCTCCAGATCGCCCAGGCGCAGGGTGGCCCCGCGCGGGGCGTGCGCGGCCAGTGTGGCCCGTTCCACACGCCGCAGCAGTACGTGGACCCGCGCGGCCAGCTCACGGATGGAGAACGGCTTGGTCATGTAGTCGTCCGCGCCGACCCCGAGACCGACCAGCAGGTCGGTTTCGTCGTCCCGGGCGGTGAGCATCAGCACCGGGACCGGCCGCTGGGCCTGGACCCGGCGGCAGACCTCCAGTCCGTCGAAGCCGGGCAGCATCACGTCCAGGACCAGCAGCTCGGGCAGCCAGCTCTCGGCCGCGGCGACGGCGGCCGGGCCGTCCGCGGCCGTCTGCACCTGGAAGCCCTCGGCCCGCAGGCGGGCCGCGATGGCCTCGGCGATGGTGTGGTCGTCCTCGACGACGAGTACGCGCCGCTGGGCGCCGGGGGTCGCCGAGGCGCCGTTGTGGGTGGTGTGCGTCTGTTCCATGTCCCGGTCCGCCCCTGAAGATCTGCGTGGTGGGGTGCAGCGTAGAGGAGGCACCGGCCTGCGGCTATGCGGGGTTCGGACAGGGCATTTGTGCTGATCATCCGGGTTGGGGGCGGGATGTACCGGCCTAGAGGGACAGTCCGTGGCCGTGTGCGAAGACCGGGTTCTCCGTGTCGTTCGGCACATCGGGGCGGGAGGCTTCGACGGCCTTCATCGAGCGCGGGAGCTCGAAGGGGAGGCGGCCCTCGGGGACGGCGCGGCCGAAGGCCACGTCCAGCAGGGCCGCGTCCGAGGCGCCGTAGTCGGCGATCAGCGCGGCCGCTCGCGCGGCGATCTCCGGGATGACGGCGGCCCGTTCCAGGTTGATGCAGACCAGGGTCGGCACCTGGTCGAGCAGGGTCAGGATCTCGGCGAGTTCGGGCTCGGGGAAGGCCAGCGAGCCGGAGTGGAAGAAGGACTCGAAGACGTTCTCCCGGGGCTCGTACGGGGTCCGCAGGCGCAGGACGGCCAGGTCGGCGGCGGCCGGGTCGGCCACGACCTCGCCGTACGCGGCGGCGACGGCCTCGTCCACGTTCCGCACGTACAGCTTCGGCCTCGGCCCAGGCTCCGGCTTCGCGGAGAGCGGAATAATTCCTTCCGGATTTGTCAGCACCGTGAGCGAGCGACGCTGCGCCGCGGCGCCCAGGGCCGTGAAATCGGCCCGGCCCACCGTCTCGGCCGCCGTGTCCGGATCCACGTACGGATTCTCGAACAGCCCGAGCCGGAACTTCTCGCGCAGCAGCCGCCGTACCGACGCGTCGATGCGGGACTCCGCGATCCGGCCGGAGCGGACCAGATCCACGACCACCTCGGGGCACTGCTCGCCGCCGAACTGGTCGCAGCCGGCGTCCAGGGCGCGCGCCGCGCGCTCGGCCGTGCTCAGGTGCTCCAGCCCCCAGGCGCGCGCCGGGTGCATCTGACCGAAGATCGCCGCGTCGTTGAGCAGGCCCCAGTCGGTGCAGACGATGCCCTCGAACCCGAGCTCCTCGCGCAGCAGGCCGGTGACCACGCCCTTGTTGAAGCCGAAGCCGACCTCCTCCCAGTCGGTGCCGATCGGCTGGCCGTAGTACGGCATCATCTGCGCGCACCCGGCGGCGATGGCCGCCTTGAAGGGCTCCAGGTGGTGCTCGCGCATCCCGCCCGGGTAGACCTGCTCCTTGCCGTGCGCGAAGTGCGGGTCCTCGCCGTCCTTCTGGGGGCCGCCGCCCGGGAAGTGCTTGACCATGGCGGACACGGACTCGGGGCCCAGCTCCGGGCCCTGGAGGCCGCGTACGTACGCCTGCACGAGCTCGGCGGTCAGCCGGGCGTCGGAGCCGAATGTGCCGGTCTGGCGGGCCCAGCGCGGTTCGCTGGCCAGGTCGATCTGCGGGTGCAGGGCGACGCGGAAGCCGACGGCCAGGTACTCGCGGCGGACGGTGTCGGCGAACCGGAAGACCAGGTCAGGGTCGCCGATGGCGGCCAGGCCCAGGGCCTCGGGCCAGGCGGAGAAGGCTCCGGCGTTGAAGGAGGCGCCGATGTTGTCGGTGAAGGCGTGGCGCGGGTCGGTCGAGAGGGTGACCGGGATGCCGAGGCGGGTGGCCGCGGCCATCTCCTGGACGGCGTTCTGCCACTGGGCCATCTCGCGGGCCCCGTACGTACCGAGCAGGTTGAAGTGGGTGAGGAGTCGCTCCCCGATCAGCTCGGGCGTGGTGAAGGGGAGCATCGAGCCGTCGGTCTCGGTGACCGGGGTGCCGTCCGCGTTCATCATCAGCATGGAGTGGAAGAGCTGGCCGGCCTTCTCCTCCAGCGTCATCCGGGACAGCAGGTCCTCGACGCGCCGGTCTACGGGGAGCGAGGCGTCTTTGTAGGCGGGGGTGTTCATGGGGGCTCCTGAGGGGGCTCGGTCGCGTCGCCGACCGTGGCGCCCCAACGTAAACGTGAAAACCATGCACCCACTAGGTTTTTAAAAGTGACCTGGATCACTCCGTGTGAGTGGCCGAAAATATGCAGCGTCTAGGGTGTTCGCATGGCACAGGACGGTGTTCGCATGGCACAGGGCAAGGGGCGCACGGCCCCGAAGGCCGGGGGCCGGGGGACCTATGCGGTGGGTGACGCCCGTCGGCAGAAGATCCTCGACACCGCGGTCGAGCACTTCGCGCAGTGGGGCTTCCACGCCTCCTCGCTGGCCCGCATCGCGGCCGACTGCGGGATCACCCAGGGCGGGCTGCTGCACCACTTCCGCAGCAAGGAGGACCTGCTGCTGTCCGTGCTGGCGCAAAGCGAACGGCACGACATCGAGCGGCTGTTCAGCGAGCCGGCCGACTCGGTGGCCGCGCACTTCACCACCGTCGTCGCCCTCGCCGCCGACAACGCGCGCCGGCCCGGCCTCGTCCGGATGTTCAACACCCTGGTCGGCGAGTCCGGCAACCCCGGGCATCCCGCCCACGCGTACTTCCGGGAGCGCTACGCCCGCGTGCTCGGCTACACCGTCGACCTGCTGGAGGCCGGCATCGCGCGCGGCGAACTGCGCCCCGGCACCGACTGCGAGGCCGTCGGCCGCGAGACCCTCGCGATCATGGACGGCCTGCAGATCCAGTGGGTGCTCGCCCCCGCGAGCGTGGACATGCCGGCCCGGCTGCACGCCTTCCTCGACCGGCGGCTGCGGGAGATCTCGGTCGCGGGTACGGGTCTGGCGGCCCTTCCGGGCCCGCAGGGCCTCAGCCGGCCGTGAACCCGGGCAGCGCCTCCAGTACCTTCTTCAGGGCCGGGGCCAGGGCCTCCTCGTCGGCGGCCACCTCGAAACCGCCGTGCACGAACGCGTAGACGAACCCGTCGTAGACCTTCGGGTCGCCCGTCGCGAACCTGGGCAGATGCGCGAAGTCCGCCTCCCGGAGGGCGGTGCGCAGGGTCGCGAGCTCCGCCTCCGACAGCTTTCCGGTGCCCTCCGGCTCGGCCTGGCTGCCCAGCCGGGTCCACGAGCCGTCGCCCTTGACGACGAGGGTGTGGGTCTGGCCGGCGAAGCCGCCGCTGCGGCTGACCCGGACCAGGGTCTCGGTCGCGGCCGGGGGCGTGGCGGGGGTCGTCGCAGGGGCCGGGCCCGCCGTCGTGGGAGCGGGTGTGGCCGCCGGGCTCGCCGTGCCCGTCGGCGCGGGCCGGCCGTCGACGTCATCCGCACCGGACGGTCCGCATCCGACCAGGACCGCGCACAGGACCGCGCTTGTCACCGCCACCACTCGCAACGCTCGCACACCCACCTCCGCAGGTACTCCCCCGGAACCCCGAGTATGGAGTCCCCGCACCCGTTACGACAGCACCCGGAGGCAGCCATCCGCCGCATCGCCCCCTGGCGCGTGCTCCCGCCGCTGGTCGCCGCCCTCCTCGGCCTCTGGGGCCTGGAGCGCGGCGGCAGCATGTGGCGCGACGAGTCCGTCACCTGGCAGGTGGCCCACCGGCCGCTCGGCGGGCTCTGGGAGCTGCTCGGCCAGGTGGACGCCGTGCACGGCCTGTACTACCTGCTCATGCACGGGGTGTTCCTGGCCTGGGACGGCGGCCCGTGGGCACTGCGGCTGCCGTCCGTCGCCGCCACCGCCCTCGCGGCCGCCGGGGTGGCCGCGATCGGGCACCGGCTCGCGGGGGAGCGGGCCGCGCTGCTCTCCGGGCTCGTGTACGCCGTACTCCCGCCCGTGCAGATGTACGCCCAGGAGGGGCGCTCGTACGCCCTCGTCGCCGCCGCGGTGGTGTGGGCGACGTACCTGATGCTGCGCGAGCGGTGGGCGGCGTACGCGGTGGTGCTGCTGCTCGGCTGCTGGCTGCACGAGTTCGCGGTGCTGGCCCTGCTCGCGCACGCGTTCACCGCCTGGCGCTCGCGCGGCTGGCGCATCGCCGCCGGGGCCGTCGTGGTCCTGCTGCTGCCCCTCGCCCTGGTCAGCGCCCGGCAGGCGGAGCAGCAGCTCGGCTGGCTCGGACGGCCGAGCTGGCAGGACTGGGCGGCGTACGGGGTGCTCGTGGCCGCCGTGCTGCTGCTCGCGCGGGGCGCCGGGTCGCGGGACCCGGGCGGCCTCGGGGAAGCGGGGCACCGGAGCCTCCTGGTCCGCGTGGCCGTGCCCCTCGCGCTGCTGCCGCCCGGGCTGCTGATGACGCTCTCGCTGGTCCACCCCTGGTACGTCGACCGGTACGTGCTCTACGCGCTGGCCGGGCTCGCCCTGCTGGCGGGGGCCAGGCTGGCGACGGCGCGCGGCTGGTGGCCGTGGCTGCCGGTCGCGGCCCTGCTCGTACCCTTCGGCATCTGGTCGGTGTGGCTGCGCACGCCCGAGAGCCGCAAGGACGACGTGCTCGCGGTGGCCGCCGCGGTCCGGGAGCGGGCCCGGCCGGGGGACGCGGTGGCCTTCCTGCCGTCGCGGCGGCGCGAGTGGCTGCTGTCCTCGCCGGACGTCTACGGCGGGCTGCGCGACGTGGCCCTGGACCGCTCCCCGGTGGCCTCGCACAGCCTCCAGGGCACCGAGCTGCCCGCGGCGGAGATCCGCGAGGCGCTCGTCGCGTCCCCCCGGGTCATCGCCCTGCTGGACCCGGCCGGCCAGCCGCTGGACCCGTATCCGCGCGAGGTGGTGAAGCGGGAGACGCTGGCCGCCCGGTTCGAACTGTGCTCGGTCACCGGCGTACGGGGCGCCCGCGTCGCGCTCTACGCCCGCCCGGGCGGCTGCCCGGCGTGAGGCGTGCGGCAGGATGTGGCCCACCACGTCGAGGAGCCGCCGTATGACCCCCAACTCCCTTGAGCCGTCCGGGCCGCTGGTCGGGGCCGACTGGCTGGCCGACCGGCTCGCCGCGCCCGGGCTGGTCGTCTTCGACGCCTCCGTCGGCGCCCACCGCGGCGCCGGGCACCGCATCCCCGGCGCCCGCCCCTTCGACCTCGACGGGGACCTGTCCGACCACGACGCCCCGGCCCCGCACACCATGCCCGCGGCCGCGCGGTTCGGTGAGGCGATGCGGGCCCTCGGCGTCCGCGACACCGACACCGTGGTCGTGTACGACGGCGCCGGCGTCTACTCCAGCGCCCGCGCCTGGTGGATGCTGCGCGCCATGGGCTTCGACCGGGTCGCCGTCCTCGACGGGGGACTGCCCGCCTGGACGGCCGCCGGCCTGCCCGTGGAGGCCGCCCGCCCGGCGTACGAGGGCCCGCGCGGCTCCTTCACCGCCCGCCCGCGCCCCGGGCTGCTGGTCGACAGCTCGGCGGTCGCCGAGGCCCTGGCCGACCCCGCCGCCGCCGTCCTCGACGCCCGCACCCGCGAACGCTTCGCCGGCGCCGCCCCCGAACCCCGCCCGGGCCTGCGCGGCGGGCACATGCCCGGCGCGCTCAACCTGCCCTTCGGGGAGCTCCAGCGGGACGGCGGCCTGATGCGGGACGCCGGGGAACTCCGCGAGATCTTCCGGGCGTTGGCGGGAGAGCGGGAGCGGCTCTACTTCAGCTGCGGCTCCGGCGTCACCGCGTGCGTCCTCGCCCTCGGCGCCGACCTCGCCGGCTACCGGAAGCTGGCGGTGTACGACGGCTCCTGGAGCGAGTGGGGCCTGCCGTCGGACCAGCGCCCGGTGGCCACGGGCGAGGCCACGGGCCCGGCCGGGGGTTGACCCCGCCCGGCGTCCGGATGGATCACTCGCCGCCGCCGCTGACGCCCGGGGCGACGAAGCGCCTGTGCAGAGGGAAGAACTGCGGCTCGGGGTCGCTCTGCACGCCCAGTTCGCCCTTGAGCACGGGGGCGATCCGGGCGGCGATGAACCGGGTGAAGTGGTCCTCGGACTCCCAGACGTCGAGCACGTTGAGACCGCCCGAGACGAACCACGCGGTGTGCAGCACACACCCGTCCGGCGCGTCCTCTTCCCAGCGCACCCGCTTGCGCACCGCGTCGTAGACGTCGGACGTGATCTCAGGCCAGGAAAAGGTCATCACGACTGCCATGGAGCTTCCTCTCGACCGCTTGCACGTGCCGCGGCCGGGTGACGCGCGGCCTCGCACGGCGACGCTAAGCCGCCGCCCTCCCCCGTGCACTCCAGGGCGTCCATCCGCGCTCCGAGGCGTCGTCCATCCGAGTTCCCGGCTGTTCGCCCCAGGCGAACGGGGGTTGGGGAACAACAGGCGGCGCACATGCATTGAGTCGGCATAGCTCAACTTCACTGCCGGAGGGTTGATCATGGCTTCGACGTCCGTAACGCTCACTCTGCCCGTGCTGCCGCTCGACGACGAGGTCGTGCTGCCCGGAATGGTCGTTCCGCTGGACCTGTCCGACACCGAGGTGCGCGGGGCCGTGGAAGCGGCCCAGGCCGCGGCGGGCACAGGGAAACCCCGGGTACTGCTCGTGCCGCGGATCGACGGGAAGTACGCCGGGACCGGGGTGCTCGGCACGGTCGAGCAGGTGGGCCGACTCTCCGACGGGGACCCCGGTGCGCTCATCCGCGGCCGCGGGCGCGTCCGCATCGGCGCCGGGACCACCGGCCCCGGCGCCGCGCTCTGGGTCGAGGGCGAGACCGTCGACGAGCACGTGCCGGACCCGCTGCCGGGCGCGGTCGCCGAGCTCGTCAAGGAGTACAAGGCGCTCGCCACCAGCTGGCTCAAGAAGCGCGGGGCCTGGCAGGTCGTCGACCGCGTCCAGCAGATCGAAGGGGTGTCGGCCCTCGCCGACAACTCCGGGTACTCGCCGTTCCTGACGGTCGAGCAGAAGGTCGAACTGCTCGAGACCGCCGACCCCGTCGCCCGCCTCAAGCTGGCGATCAAGGCGCTCAGCGACCACCTCGCGGAGCAGGACGTCGCCGAGTCCATCGCCAAGGACGTACAGGACGGCGTCGACAAGCAGCAGCGCGAGTTCCTCCTGCGCCGCCAGCTGGAGGCCGTCCGCAAGGAACTGCGCGAGCTGAACGGGGAGAAGGACGGCGAGGAGTCCGACGACTACCGCAGCCGCGTCGAGGCCGCCGACCTCCCCGAGAAGGTCCGGGAGGCCGCCCTCAAGGAGGTCGACAAGCTGGAGCGGGCCAGCGACCAGAGCCCGGAGGGCTCCTGGATCCGCACCTGGCTGGACACCGTGCTCGAGCTGCCCTGGAACGAGCGGACCGAGGACCGGTACGACATCCAGGGCGCGCGGGCCGTCCTCGACGCCGAACACGCCGGGCTCAGCGACGTCAAGGACCGCATCACCGAGTACCTCGCCGTCCGCAAGCGCCGCACCGAGCGCGGCATGGGCGTCATCGGCGGCCGCCGCGGCGGAGCCGTGCTCGCGCTCGTCGGGCCGCCCGGCGTCGGCAAGACCTCGCTCGGCGAGTCCGTGGCCCACGCCATGGGCCGCAAGTTCGTCCGGGTCGCGCTCGGCGGCGTACGCGACGAGGCCGAGGTGCGAGGACACCGCCGTACCTACGTCGGCGCCCTGCCGGGCCGGATCGTCCGGGCCATCAAGGAGGCCGGGTCGATGAACCCGGTCGTGCTCCTCGACGAGATCGACAAGGTGGGCTCCGACTTCCGCGGCGACCCGGCCGCGGCCCTGCTGGAAGTCCTGGACCCGGCGCAGAACCACACCTTCCGCGACCACTACCTGGAGGTGGAGCTCGACCTCAGCGACGTGGTGTTCCTGGCGACGGCCAACGTCCTGGAAGCCATCCCGGAGGCGCTGGCCGACCGGATGGAGCTGGTCCGCCTCGACGGGTACACCGAGGACGAGAAGGTCGTCATCGCCCGCGACCACCTGCTGCCGCGCCAGCTGGAGCGCGCCGGCCTGGGCGCCGACGAGGTGGTCCTGGAGGAGGAGGCACTGAGGAAGCTCGCCGGCGAGTACACCCGCGAGGCGGGCGTGCGCACCCTGGAGCGGTCCATCGCGCGACTGCTGCGCAAGGTGGCCTCCCAGCACGAACTGGGCGAGCGGGAGCTGCCCTTCAGCATCGGCGCCGACGACCTGCGCGGGCTGATCGGACGGCCCCACCACGTACCGGAGTCCGCCCAGGACCCGGCCGAGCGGCGCACCGCCGTCCCCGGCGTGGCCACCGGACTCGCGGTGACCGGGGCGGGCGGCGACGTCCTCTTCGTGGAGGCCTCGCTGGCCGATCCGGAGACGGGCGCGGCCGGCCTGACCCTCACCGGCCAGCTCGGCGACGTCATGAAGGAGTCGGCGCAGATCGCGCTCAGCTTCCTGCGCTCGCACGGCGCCGAACTCGAGCTGCCGGTCGCCGACCTGAAGGACCGGGGCGTGCACATCCACTTCCCGGCCGGCGCGGTGCCCAAGGACGGCCCGAGCGCGGGCATCACCATGACGACGGCGCTCGCCTCGCTGCTCTCCGGGCGCCAGGTGCGTACGGACGTGGCCATGACCGGTGAGGTCTCGCTGACCGGGCGCGTCCTGCCGATCGGCGGGGTCAAGCAGAAGCTGCTCGCCGCGCACCGGGCGGGCCTGACCACCGTCATCATCCCCAAGCGCAACGAGGCCGACCTGGACGACGTCCCGGCCGAGGTGCTGGAGGGGCTGGAGGTGCACCCGGTGACGGACGTGCGCCAGGTACTGGAGCTCGCCCTGTCGGGGGCGCAGGCCCGGGAGGAGCTGACGGTCCCCGCCGCCGCCTGATCGGCAAGCACGCCGAGGGCCCGGGACTCCGCTGCGGCGGGGTCCCGGGCCCCAAGCGGCCTCGGGGAAGTGGGGCACGCCTCCGCGCCGCCCGGCACGGCACCTCGCCGCACTGCCGCATCGCCCGAGTACGTCCAGTACACGGGCGATGCGGCAGCACGCCGAGGCACCGCACCGGACGGCGCGGAGGCGCACCCCACTTCCCCGAGGCCGCTTAGCCCCGCCCGCTGCGAAATACTGGCCGCTCACCCACCACCGAAGGAGCGGTACGTGCACGGGAGCGAAGACCAGGAGTTCCTTGCCCTGGAGCGGGAGCTGTCCGTCTTCCTCCGGCGCGCCCGCGCCTCCTCCGGCGAGATGGCGCGCGCCCTCCACCCCGAGCTGGAGCCCGCCGCGTACGGGCTCCTCGTACGCCTGGAGGCGGCCGGCCGGCAGCGGGCGACCGAGCTCGCCGCGTACTTCGGCGTCGGCAAGGCCACCATGAGCCGCCAGCTGCGGGCCCTGGAGGTGCTGGGCCTGATCGCCCGCGAGCCGGACCCCGCCGACGGCCGGGCCTTCCTGGTCGGCCTCACCGAGGAGGGCCGCGAGCGGTTCCTGCGCGTACGAGGGGCCCGGCGCGAGCAGTACATGCGCAAACTCGCCGACTGGGACCGCGGCGAGGTGGCGGAACTGGCCCGGCTCCTCAACCAGCTGAACGCGGGCGAAGACACCCCGTAGAGCGCTCGCACAGGCCCTAGAGCTCCGCGTAGACCGCCGAGGCGTCGTCGTGCCGCTTGTGCCGGGCCGACGGGCGCGCCGGGTCGGACTCGATCGCGCGGACCCGGCCGATCAGCCCCTCCGCGCCCTCCTTGCGCAGCAGCGCCAGGCACTCGGCCCAGTCGCCCTCCCCGAACGTGTCCGTCCACCGGCTCGCCCCGTCCGTGAGCGCGGCCACCGCCCGGACCCGGCCGCGCGGGGTGCGCCCCGTCACCGCCCGGGCCGCCACCGCCGGATCCGCGGCCGCGGTGAAGAAGCCGCCCTCCGCGTTCCGCAGGGCGTCCGTCGCCTCCACCGACCGCAGCACCTCCCGGGGGATCCGGTCCAGCCGGTCGTCGAGCACCGCCGTCACCTGACCCCCCGGTTCCTGGAGGAGCAGTACGGAGTCCGAGAGGACCAGGTGCTCCACGTACGCCTCGTCCCAGCGGACGACGACCACCGTCGCCTGCGGCGTGCGGACGTGAGAAAGGTCACAGGTGTCCCGGTGCGCCTCGGCCGTGGTGCGGACCGCCTCCGCCAGGATCCGGTCGAGCGGCATGTCCCGCCGCGATCCGGACAGTTCGGTCAATCGGCCGCCGAGCCGGGCCGCGAACCACGGCACCCCGTGCACGCAGCCGTCCTCGCCGCGCGGCGGAGTGACCCCGTCCAGGGCGACCAGTACGCCACCGCCCGAAGCGGGGATCGCGGCCGACACCCAGTCCTCATTGGGGCGTTCCGGGCTGCCGGGGGCAGAGGCGAGGTCGATGCGCATGCGGGCATTCTGCCGGGCGCGGGGTCGCCGAGCGAGGGTAGGTCCGTACCAACGGGCGAGGCGGCGGGCGGGCTCCCGTGCGGGGCGCCGGAGGGCCGGGCGCCGGAGGCCCGCGATGTGGGCGGGCATACTGCCAAAGCCCGCATCGATCTTTCAACCACCTGTCCACGGAAGCGCTCTGGCACCGGGTGCCCGAGTTGGTCGCCAACTCATCCGTGATGTTCACTCGTTCGAGTGGCCGGGTGGGCGATGTGCGGCTCTGTCCCCATCACACTGCAAAGGTCTGAGGCGGTACGAGGGGGCAGGAGGCGTTTACTTGTTGACCGGCCGTTACCTCGGCCACACGAGTAGACGAGCAAGAGCACACGTACAGGATTGCGAGCACCGGTGCAGAAGAAGCGGTCTCGGAAGAACGGCACCGCCACCGACGGCCCGGCCCCCGCAGGACGCCGCGTCCGCGTGCGCCGCAGGCTGGTCGTAGGCGTGGCCGTCGCCGGCCTCACCGTCCTCGCGGCCGGCGCCCCCGCCGTCGTCTCCGCCACGAGGGAACTGAACGACTCCCAGCGCCTGGTCACCCTCGCGGAACAGACCCGGCACACCCTCACCCTCGCCCACCTCCTCGGCGACGAACGCGACGCCGTCGTCGAGTACGCCGCCAAGGGCCGCCCCGGCGCGGCCAAGGGGCCCGTCCAGGAGCGCACCGCCCGCACCGACCGGCAGCTCGCCGAGGTCCAGGCCGACGCCGACGAGGCGACCGCCCGCACCCTCGCCCGCGTCCAGGCCGTCCGCACCGAAGCCGTCGACGGCAAGGGCAGCGCCCTCGCCGCCCACCAGGCCTACGCCGGAGTCCTCGCGGAACTGCTCGCCCCCGGCGACCGGCTCGCCGAACTGACCCCGCCGCGCGCCACGGCCGCCCTCGCCACCACCCGCCCGATGGCCCCGCTGGGCCAGGCGGTGGAACAGGCCTCGTCCACCCGCGGACTGCTGCTCGCCGCGCTGGCCGTCCCCCGCGGCGACCAGCTCCCCAACTCGGCCGTGGTCGACGAACTCACCACCGCCGCCCAGCGTTCGCGGGTACGGGAACAGGCCGCCCTGGACGACTTCGCGCGGGCCGCGCGGCCCGACGTGCGCCAGACCCTCGCCGCCACCGTCACCGGACCCGAGGTCAAGGCCGCCGACGACTACCTCAAGCGGCTCACCGACCGGCCCACGCTCACCGCGGCCGACCGCAAGACCGACGGGGCCGCCGTGGGCTCCGCGCTCACCGCCCGCATCGACCGCATGCGGTCCGTCGAATCGACCCTCGCCGGTCAGCGCGCCTCCGCGCTCGCCGCCCAGCGCGACGACGACGTGACCCGGCTCGAGACCGTGGTCGCGCTGCTGGGCCTGCTGTTCCTGGTCACCGTCGGCGTCTCCACCGCCGTTGCCCGCTCGCTGACCCGGCCGCTGTCCGTGCTGCGCCGCGGCACCGCGCGGCTGGCGACGCCGGAGGGATCGGTGGAACCGGTCCGGTTCACCGGCCGCAACGACGAGTTCGCCGAAGTCGTGCGCCACCTGAACGCGGTGCGCGACCAGACCGTCTCCCTGCACACCCGGATCGCCGGGCTCGACGCCGACCGGCGCCGGATCATCGGCCGCAACGAGGCGCTCGCCTCGGGCCGCGAGGTGCTGGAGGAGGAGCTGGCGAAGCTGCGGGCCGGGCTGGAGGAGCACCGCCGCATCATGTCGACGACCTCCGTCTCGCTGTCGCTGCGGACCCTCGGTCTGGTGGAGCGCCAGCTCGCGGTCATCGAGGAGCTGGAGTCCAAGGAACAGGACCCGGACCGCCTGGCGACCCTGTTCAAGCTGGACCACCTGGCGACCGTGATGCGCCGCCACAACGAGAACCTGCTGGTCCTGGCCGGTCAGGAGCACGGCCACGGCCAGGGGCTGCCGGTGCCGCTGGTCGACGTCATGCGGGCGGCCGTGAGCGAGATCGAGCGCTACGAGCGCGTCGACCTCGCGGCGCTGCCCTCGTACACCCAGGTCGCGGGGCACGCGGCTGACGACATCTCGCACGTCCTCGCCGAGCTGCTGGAGAACGCGACGACGTTCTCGCCGCCGGAGGTCAAGGTCAAGGTGTCCGGGTGGCTGCTGGACTCCGGCGACGTGGTGCTGTCCGTCGTCGACGAGGGCATCGGGGTCACCGAGGACCGGCTGGAATCGCTCAACTCCCGGCTGTCCACGCCCGAGGCCTACGACGAGGAGCCCGAGGCGGAACACGGCCTGGGCCTCGGCCTGTACGTGGCCGGACGCCTCGCGGCGCGCCACGGGGTCACCGCGGAGCTGCGCGCTCCGCGGCACGGCGGCACCGAGGCGATGGTGGTCGTCCCGGCCGCGCTGCTGCCCACCACCCCGCCGGCCTCGCCGGTGCACGCCCTGGCCACGCCGGGCGCGCCCGCGCTGCACCTGCCGGGCGTGGTCGCGGAGGCGAACGAGAACACGCTGCCGAGCCGGCTGCGCGGCGAGGGTCCGGTTCCGGAGGCTCCGCTCGCGGAGGCCTCGGCGGAGGCTCCTGCGGCTGAGGTCGCGGTGGAGGCCCTGGCGGCTGAGGTCCCCGTGGAGGCCCCGGCGGCGGAGGTCCCGGCCGGGCCCGGTCCCGAGGAGCAGTTGCTCGCGCGGGTCGTCCCCGACGCGGAAGTGGCCGGCTTCGGTGAGCCGGACCCCGGGTCGGAGATCCCGGCCGGCGCGCCCGGTGCCGAGTCGGGTGCCGACGTACGGGAATCCGCGCCCGAGCCGGATCAGGAGCCGGAGCAGGATTCGGATCCGCACAGCCATGCCAGCGCCGAGGACAGCTGGCTGCCCCGGCAGGGCAGCCACCCCGCCGACCCGGCCGACGCCGGGGCCGAGGTCGTCACCGACAAGGGCCTGCCGAAGCGGACTCCGCGGTCCGTGGCCGCCGGCCGCGCGGATGAGGTACGGCCCGAGCCGCCGCGCAAGGTCGACGCCGAAGAACTGCGCCGCCGCCTCGGCGGGTTCTACCAGGGCGCCCAGGACGGGCGGCGCGTGGCCGCCGCCGAGCTCGAGCAGGAGCACGCGCAGGAGCACGAGCCGCAGCACGGGCAGACCGACCGGGGGGACACCGCACAGGAGGCACGCACATGACCGCGCCCAGTACGTACGGACTGAGCACCCAGGCCCGCAACCTGCAATGGCTGCTGACCGACCTGGTCGAGGAGGTGCCCGGCGTCAACTCCGTCGCCGTCGTCTCCTCGGACGGGCTGCTGCTCCTGTCCTCCGACCCGGGAGCGGAATCCCCCCAGGAGTCGCGCGCGAAGGGCCCGCGGGGCGCCTGTGCCGACCTCGCCACCATCGTCTCCGGCCTCGGCAGCCTCACCACCGGTGCCGCCGCCCTCATGGACGGCGGCTCCGTCAAACAGACCATGGTGGCGATGGAGCACGGCTCCGTCTTCGTCATGGCCATCAGCGACGGCTCCCTGCTGGGCGTGCACGCCACGCCCGACTGCGACATGAGCGTCGTCGCCTACCACATGGCCCTGTTCGTCGGCCGCGCCGGCCACGTCCTGACCCCCGAAGTCCGCAGTGAGCTGCGCCAGTCGATGGAGAAAACCCCGTGAGGAGTCCGGCCACCGACCGGCTGCCGATACGCGGCGCCGACCGCCGTCCCGCCCGCGTCCGCCCGTACTCCCTCACGGGCGGCCGGACCCGCTTCACGCAGGTCCTGCTGGTGGAGACCTTCGTCGCCGCCCTGGACGCGGCTCCCGTCAAGGCGCCCGACCGCATGCCCGAGATGCCCGCCATCGTCGAGGTCTGCCGCCGCATGCGCACGATCGCCGAGATCGCCGCGCTGCTGAAGCTGCCGCTCGGCGTGGTCCGCGTCCTCGTCAGCGACCTCGCCGACCAGGGACGGATCCGCGTCTTCGGCACGGGCCACGGCACCGGCCGTCCCGAACGCGCGCTGCTCGAAAGGGTGCTCAGTGGTCTTCGCCGTCTCTGACCAGCCGGTGTCGCCGTCCGCTGGAGCCGACGAGCCCGTCCAGCCCTGGCAGTACGACCGCTCCCGCGCGCCCGTCGCCGTCAAGGTGCTGGTCGCGGGTGGCTTCGGGGTCGGCAAGACCACCTTCGTCTCCTCCGTCTCCGAGATCACGCCGCTGCGCACCGAGGCGGTGATGACCCAGGCCAGCGTCCCGACCGACGACCTGACCGGCACCCCGGACAAGCACACCACCACCGTCGCGATGGACTTCGGCCGCGTCACCCTCGACGACGACCTGGTGCTGTACGTGTACGGGACCCCGGGCCAGGAGCGGTTCTGGTTCATGTGGGACGACCTGGTGCGCGGCGCGGTCGGCGGCATCGTCCTGGCCGACACGCGGCGGCTGCGCGACTGCTTCCCGGCCCTCGACTACTTCGAGAGCTGCGGGCTGCCGTACGCCGTCGCCGTCAACCACTTCGAGGGTTCGGCCTCGTACGAACCCGAGGACGTGCGGGAGGCGCTCAGCATCCCGCCGCACGTCCCCGTCGTGATCATGGACGCGCGGCGCCGCGCGACGGTCGTCGAATCCCTGCTGACCCTGGTCGGGCACGCCCTCGACACCACTCCCGAATAGAGAACGTGAGAGATGCGCAAGATACTTGTCGTAGGAGCCGGCCAGTCCGGTCTCCAGCTCGCCCTCGGACTCCAGTCGAAGGGGTACGAGGTCACCCTCATGTCCAACCGGACGGCGGACGAGATCCGCACCGGCCGGGTGATGTCCACGCAGTGCATGTTCGACACGGCACTGCGCCACGAGCGTGACCTCCAGATCAACTTCTGGGAGCAGCAGGCCCCGAAGATCGAGGGCCTCGGCGTCTCGGTGGCGGCCCCCGACGCGGGCCGCGCCATCGACTGGCTCGGCCGCCTCAAGGGGTACGCGCAGTCCGTCGACCAGCGCGTGAAGATGGCCGGCTGGCTCGACACCTTCACGCAGCGCGGCGGGCAGCTGGTCATCCACGGCGCCTCGGTCGCCGACCTCGACTTCTTCTCCCGCACGTACGACCTGGTGCTGCTGGCCGCCGGCAAGGGCGAGCTGGTGTCCATGTTCGAGCGCGACGCGGCACGCTCCCCGTACGACGCCCCGCAGCGCGCGCTGGCCGTCTCGTACGTGCACGGACTCGGCCCGCGCCCCGAGCACCCGGAGACCGAGGCCGTGCGCTGCAACCTGGTCCCGGGCGTCGGCGAGCTGTTCGTGATGCCGACCCTCACCACGTCCGGGCGGGCGGACATCCTGTTCTGGGAAGGCATTCCGGGCGGGCCGCTGGACGTGTTCCAGGGTGTGAAGGACCCGGCGGAGCACCTGGCGCTCACGCTGGAGCTGATGGAGAAGTACACGCCGTGGGAGTACGCGCGTGCCACGAAGGTGGAGCTGACGGACGCGGGCGGGACGCTGGCCGGCCGCTACGCTCCGGTGGTCCGCAACCCGATCGGGCGCCTCCCGGGTGGCGGGCTGGTGCTGGGGGTCGCGGACGTGGTCGTCGCCAACGACCCGATCACCGGGCAGGGCTCGAACTCCGCCGCCAAGTGCGCGGCCTCGTACCTTTCGTCGATCCTGATGCACGGGGACAAGCCGTTCGACGAGGCGTGGATGAAGGCCACCTTCGACAAGTTCTGGTTCACCACGGGCAAGCCGGTGACCCAGTGGACGAACGCGATGCTCGGTGTCCCGCCGGAGCACGTACTGAACCTGATCGGGGCGGCCGGGCAGCTCCAGCCGGTGGCGGATCGATTCGCCAACGGCTTCGACCACCCGGCCGACTTCGACGCGTACTTCTACGACCCCGAGGACGCGGCGGACTACCTGGCGTCGGTCTCGGCGTCGGTCGCGGACTCGGGCGCCTCCTCGGCGGAGTAGCCGGTGTCGGCCCCCTCCGCCGCCGCCTCGGGCAGCGGCGGAGGGGTGAACTGCGCGAGCGGGCTGCCGTCGGGGTCCGGGCGCACGGCGCCGAGGAGCGGATTAGCGGCGATCGGCGAGACCTTGACCTTCGCCCCGGGCCGCGGAGCCTGGATCACCTTTCCGCCGCCGACGTACAGGCCCACGTGGGTGGCCTTGGGGAAGTAGACCACCAGATCCCCGGGGCGCAGCTGGTCCAGCGGCACCTTCGGCAGCGTGGCCCACTGCTCCTGGCTGGTCCGCGGGATGGTGCGGCCGGCGTGCGCCCAGGCCTGCGAGGTCAGCCCGGAGCAGTCGAAGGAGGACGGCCCCTCGGCGCCCCACACGTACGGCTTGCCGATCTGGGCCGCCGCGTACGTGAGGGCCGCGCCGCCGGCGGCCGTGGGCGTACCGGTGCGGGTGGGGAGCCGGCCGGAGTCCACCAGCCTGCGCTGCGCGTCGTCGGTGTCCGCGGCCTCGCGCGCGCCGAGCTGCGCGAGCTGCTCGGGGGTCAGGGCGGCGAGCGTCCGCTCGACCTCCTTGAGCCGCGTCGCGACCTCGTCCTTGTGCTCCTTCTGCCGCGCGGCCAGCGTCTGCTGGGAGTCCAGGGCCTTGCGGGCCCGGCCGGCGAGGGTGCCGGCCTCCCGCTCGCCGCGCGCGAGCCGCTCCAGTACGGCGGCCTGCCGGGCGCCCTCGCGGGCGGCGAGGCGCCGCTGGTCCAGGGCGGCCTGGGGGTTGCCGGCGAGCAGCATGCGGGCGTACGGGGAGATGCCGCCGCCGGTGCCCTGGTACTGCTCGCGGGCCAACCGGCCGAGGAGCGCCTTCTTGGACCCGAGGGCGGTACGGGCCTTGCCGAGCTCGGCGGTGAGCCGCCGCTCTTCGTCCTGGCGGGTCTTGAGGGCGACTTCGGTGGCGTTGTAGGCCTCGGTGGCCTCCTCGGCCTTCTGGTAGAGCCCTTGCAGCCGGGTGAGCAGCACCCCGACGGACTCGCCGGACGCGCCGGGTTCGGCGTCGGCGGCGGGGATCGGGCCGGCGGTGACGAGCACTGCGGCGACTGCGGCGATGCAGGCGGCACGAAGCGGCCGATGGGACATGGGGATCACCTCCGAGGCGCCTGATGCTGCCACGCCCGATATGACAAATCCCCCAACGGAGCGGCGGGCCCGGGCGCGGTCACCCGGTTGGGGGGACGGGGCGGGGGCTTCGGGGGTCGGGGTCTCGGCGGGGCGGGATCAGGGAGGGTTTGGGGGTTTCCCGTCAGTCCCACTGTCTCCCCGGGTCGGGCCGGCCTGTAAAGGGCGCTCCTCCTTCGTCGTCGCGTCGCTTCGCGATGGCCTTCGGCCACCCTTGACACACCGTCCCGCCCCGGAAAGACAGGACTGTCGGGAAGCCCCCAAAAGAACGGTCCACTGGTTCCATGAATGAGCAAGGGGCATCAGGGACCGGCTCCCTGGTTGCCAGGGGCAGGGTCTGAGCGCGGGCCCGCCGGGAGGGGATCCGGGGTCGGTGGGCGCGTCAGATCGCTACACACTTGCTCATTGCTTGGCGGCTGCGGGCCGTCTGGGGCTGGGCATAAGCCGCCCCAGACCGTCACTTGGTGCTCTCAGCAGGCGTCTGCGGGCCGTAGAGGGCGGAGAAAGCGCTCTGACGGAGTGTGGTGCCGGATGTTTCGGTCTCACACTCCGGGAAGAGATCGATTAGTCCTGAACTCGCCGCCAAATAGGGACAACCGACCTGCACTCGCAGTGATGGAGGCGCCCGTAGCGATCTGACGGCCCACCGACCCCGGATCCCCTCCCGATGGGCCCGCTCTCGGATTGCCCCAGGGGGACGGCCTTCATGAAGGTCACCGGACCTTGAGGAGCCGCCGTCCGTCATGGCTGCGCACGTGAGGAGTGTCCGCATCGAGTGCGTCCAGCAGTCGGATCGCGTATGCCTCGGACATCCGCTCGGACACCTCTTCGGGCGTGAGCCACTGGATTGCCGTGGTCTCCCCGGAGACGCGTTCGGTACCCCCGGAGGGCTTGCAGCGGAACACCAGGGCCACCACTCCCACCACGATGTTCTTGTACACGCCGGTGAGCCGGTCCACTTCGACGTGGATCCCGGTTTCCTCCAGGACTTCGCGGCGCAGCCCGTCTTCCGGGGTCTCCTCCAGCTCCAGGACGCCGCCCGGCAGCTCCCACGTCCCGTTGTCCGCCCGGCGGATTGCCAGTAGTCGGCCGTCATCCCGCACCACTGCTCCGGCTACCGATACGGAGTGGCGTGGCGTTGACCTGTCCGACTGGGCACTGTTACTCATGTACATGAGCATAGGAGGAAGCGAAGGACTATGGGAGTAGCTGTAGGAGGGGGCAAGGCCGTACCGCGGTACTTGCAGATCGCCGAGGACATCGTCCAGCAGATTCGCGCAGGCTCCCTGAAACCGGGCGATCAGGTCCCGAGCGAGTCCGAGATGGTCGAGCGCTACGGCGTCTCGGGCGGGACCGTTCGCAAAGCCATGCTGGAGATCCGCGCCAGCGGCCTCGTGGACACGAGGCACGGCAAGGGTTCGTACGTGAAGGCCCGTCCCCCAGTGCGTCACCGGTCTTCGGACCGCTTCCGCCGGTCGCTTCGGCAGGGCGGCAAGGCCGCATATCTTGCCGAATCCGAGCAGTCCGGAGCCACCGCGAAGGTCAGTGTCATCTCCATCGGACCGATGGCCGCCCCAGATGGAATCGCTCAGCGGCTGGGCGTGGATACGGGGACCCAAGTGCTTGCCCGTCGGCGTCTGTACTTCCGTAACGGCGTTCCCGTGGAGTCTGCGACGTCGTACCTGCCGTGGGACGTGGTTCGCGACATCCCGGAACTCTTCGCCGAGAATCCTGGCGGCGGCGGCATCTACGCCCGCTTGGAGGAACACGGTCACGTCTTCACCGAGTTCGTGGAGACGTTGCAGGCGCGGCTCGCAGCCAAAGCCGAGGCATCGGAGCTGGCGCTGAGCCCGGGCGCGCCGGTGGTCCATCTGGTGAGGAACGCCGTCACGGACGAGGGTCGGGTGGTGGAGGTCTGCGACACCCTCATGGCCGCCGATCAGTTCGTCTTCGAGTACCGGATGCCGGCGACCGACTGACGGTCTGCATGGCGGCCTCCGACATCCCCTGCGCCCGCGATGTACTCAGCATCGAAACCGAGGAGCCCCCCTTCGTGAGGGTGGCTGTGGTGGTCGGACCCGGTGCAGACCTGCTCGATCGAGCGCTGGTCGGCTGGCAGCGCTTCCTCGGCA
The DNA here is from genome assembly GCF_045208355.1 of Streptomyces sp. NBC_01546. Classification (NCBI taxonomy): domain Bacteria; kingdom Bacillati; phylum Actinomycetota; class Actinomycetes; order Kitasatosporales; family Streptomycetaceae; genus Streptomyces; species Streptomyces sp. NBC_01546. The sequence continues at coordinate 2,976,519 of NZ_CP109379.1, read as the reverse complement.
CCTTTGACGGAGCATCCGATGAGTGAGCGGTACGAATACGTGCCGCACCGACTTCTGCACCGGCACGTGCGCGATATCGCCTCCGGCGCCGAGGGCGAGCTGATGGCCGTGGTCAACGAGAACGTCTCCGACTCCGACGCCCGTGAACACTGGATCGAGCTGGCCTATATCCGAGGCGCGTCCGGCCGCGAGTTCACCACTGCCGCCGGCAATATCGAGCCCGCCGAACGCCAAGACGTCAAGGGCGCGTAGCGATGCCCTGTTCGGCGCAGGTGGGCATAGCTTGCGCGTGTGACAGGTGAAGGAAGCGCGGATCCCACCGCGCTCGTCGTCCGGTTCAACGACTGCATCAACGGCCGGGACATCGAGGGTCTCGCCCGCTTGATGTCGGATGACCACACCTTCATCGACTCGGAAGGAGGTGTCGTCTCGGGGAAACGAGAGTGCCTCGATGCCTGGCGCGGCTTCTTCGAGTCGTTCCCCGACTACCGGAACGTCTTCGATTCACTCACGCGAGGGAGGGCGTCGTCACGGTCGTCGGCCACGCGGTGTGTGCGGAACCGAGCCTCGCCGGACCGGCCCTCTGGACCGCCAGGATCCGAAACGGCGAGGTCGCCGAGTGGCGCGTCTACGAGGACACCCCTCAAGTCCGTGAGCAGCTGGCAGTACAGGACGCTGAGTAGGACGACCGGCTCCCGGTCTGTTCCCAGCCCCAGACGGCCCGCAGCCGCCAGACAATGAGCAAGTGTGTAGCGATCTGATGCGCCCACCGACCCCGGATCCCCTCCCGATCGGCCCGGGCGCATGCCCGCCCACGACAGCCAAGCATTCGGTCCCTGATGTCCCCCGGTCTGAATCGTGAACCGGTGGACCGTTCTTTTGGGGGCTTCCCGACAGTCCTGTCTTTCCGGGGCGGGACGGTGTGTCAAGGGTGGCCGAAGGCCATCGCGAAGCGACGCGACGACGAAGGAGGAGCGCCCTTTACAGGCCGGCCCGACCCGGAGAGACAGTGGGACTGACGGGAAACCCCCAAACCCTCTCTGATCCCGAGCAACCCGGACCCCGACCCCCGAAGCCCCGCCTCACGCCCCCAGCAGCCGCGCCTTGGCCGTCGTGAATTCCTCCGGGGTGAGCAGGCCCTCGCGGGTCAGGGCCGCCAGTTGGGTGAGTTCCGATACCAGGCCCGTCGGGGGAGCGGGGGTGGTCGGCGAGGGTTCCTCCGGGGCGTCCGGGTCCGGTGGCCAGGGCTCCGACTCCGACTCCGGCTCCCGTTCCCCTTCCGGCTCCCACTCCACCGCTCCCGTGTCCTCCGCCGCCCTCACCGCCCGCCCCAGCAGGCCCCGGGGCTGTGGCTCCGCCGCGCCCTCCGTCACCGCGCCCGCCGCCCGTGCCAGCAGGCCCCGCAGCAGCGGGCGGCCCGGCGGGCGGTTCGCCGACCTGACCGTTACTGCCACCGGACGGATGAACATCACGCCACCCCCGTCCGGGTGTCCGCCGGGACCCGGTCCACCGGGATGCGGACCGAGCCCACGATCCGCCCGCCCGCCGCCCGTACGGCGATCGCCGCGTCCTCGGCCCACACGTGCTCGACCAGCAGCAGCAGCGCGCAGCTCCCGCGCTCCAGCAGCTCCGCCGCCTCCTGTACGTCCTCCGGCCCGATCAGCCGTGCCACGTCCCGGCCCGTCAGCAGGCCCCGTAGCTCCACGAACTCGTCGAACTCCGCCGCGAGGACATCCCCCGACGCCGTTCTCGTCGCCACGAGCCCGTCGATCAGCCGGACCACCCCGGTCTTCCGAAGCCCCATCACCGCCTCGACCGCCGGCACCCGCAGTTGCTCCTCCGGGAAGGCCAGGACGATGAATTCCACAGGTCCCATAGGGCTCGGCTCCTGATTCCGACCGTTTATGACGACTCTTCGGCACACTATGACATAAACGGACATACCATCCGTCTGCTTGCTACGTTTCGCCTATGACCGCTCTGACGGCACAGGTGGCGGAGCCCGCCCCGCCCCCACCTCCCGACGCCCGCGCCCCCAAGCGCCGCGGCGTCGAGCTGACGCTCCTCGCAGGCGCCGTCCTGATCTCCGTACTCGGCCACCTCTACGTCGGCCTCACCACCACCGGCCGCGTCCCCCGCCCCGCCGCCCAGTACGCCGCCGGCCTCGCCGCCGCCGCCCTGCTCGCGCACGTCGCCGTCCGCCTCCGGGCCCCGTACGCAGACCCCCTCGTGCTCCCGATCGCCGTCCTGCTCAACGGACTCGGCCTCGTCCTCATCCAGCGCCTCGACGCGACCACCCCCGGCCACCTCACCGCCGGGGACCAGCTCCTGTGGTCCGCCCTCGGTGTGGCGCTCTTCGTCCTCGTCGTCCTGGTCCTGCGCGACCACCGGGTGCTCCAGCGCTACGCCTACCTCTCCGTCACCGTCGCCCTCGTGCTGATGCTCGTCCCCGTGTTCTTCCCGGCGGTCAACGGCGCCCACATCTGGATCCGGTTCGCCGGACTCTCCTTCCAGCCGGGGGAGTTCGCCAAGATCCTGCTCGCCGTCTTCTTCGCCGCCTACCTCGCCGCGAACCGCACCGCCCTGGCCCTCACCGGCCGCAGGCTCTTCTGGAAGCTGCGCCTCCTGCCCGGCCGGGTCCTCGGCCCGATCCTCGCGATCTGGCTGCTGAGCGTCGGCGTGCTGGTCCTGGAGCGGGACCTCGGGACCTCGCTGCTGTTCTTCGGACTGTTCGTGATCATGCTGTTCACGGCCACCGGACGGATCGGCTGGATCGCGATCGGCCTGCTGCTCGCGGCTGTCGGTGCCTACGCCGTCGGGACCTTCGAACCGCACGTGCACAGCCGCGTGGACGACTGGATGAATCCGTTCGCCTCCATCGAGCGCGGCGAGGGCCCCGGCCAGCTCGCCCAGTCCCTCTTCGCCTTCGGCGCCGGCGGCCTGCTCGGCGCCGGGCTCGGCCACGGCCAGTCCTTCCTCATCGGCTTCGCCGCCAAGTCGGACTTCATCCTCGCCACCGCCGGCGAGGAGCTCGGCCTCGTCGGCCTCGCCGCGATCCTGCTCCTCTACGGGCTCCTCGTTGCCCGCGGCTTCCGGGCCGGGCTCGCCCTGCGCGACCCCTTCGGCCGCCTGCTCGCCACCGGCCTCGCCTCGATCGTCGCGCTCCAGGTGTTCGTCATCGCGGGCGGCGTCACCGGGCTGATCCCGCTGACGGGCATGGCCATGCCCTTTCTGGCCCAGGGTGGCTCCTCCGTCGTCACCAACTGGATCATCGTCGCCCTGCTGGTCCGGCTCAGCGACAGCGCCCGCAGGCCCGCACCGCAGGAGCCCCCCGAGTGATCCGCTACATCCGCTGGTGCGCGTACTTCTGCGCCCTGCTGCTCGTCGCCCTGCTGGTCAACATCGCCCGCGTGCAGGTCTGGAAGTCCGCCGCCTACGGCGCGAACCCGGCCAACAAACGTCCCGCCATCGCGCGCTACGCCGAACCCCGCGGGGACATCCTGGTCGACGGGCGTCCCGTCACCGGCTCCCGGGACAGCGGCCAACTGCTGCGCTACGAGCGGACGTACAAGAACGGCCCGCTGTACGCGCCCGTCACCGGCTTCTCCTCCCAGACGTACGGGACCAGCTTCGTCGAGCGCGCCGAGGACGGGATCCTCGCGGGCACGGACCCCGGGCTCTCGGCCTTCCCGCTCTGGTACGACCTGACGCGCGGCCGCCCGGCCGGCGGGAACGCGGCCACCACCGTCCGGGCCGGCGTGCAGCTGGCCGCGTACGCCGGGCTCGCCGGCAAACGGGGCGCGGTGGCGGCCGTAGAACCGGCCACCGGGAAGATCCTCGCGCTGGTCAGCAGCCCTTCGTACGACCCGTCGGTGCTCTCGGGTACGGGCACCCGGGTCAAGGAGGAGTGGGCGCGGCTGAACGCGGACCCCGCCCGGCCGATGCTCAACCGGGCGCTGCGCGAGACCTATCCGCCCGGTTCCACCTTCAAGATCGTGACGGCGGCGGCCGCACTCGACGCGGGCGTGGTCACCGATGCGGACGCGCCCACCGAGACCCCCGACCCCTACCCGCTGCCCGGCACCAGCACCCTGCTGCCGAACGCGGGCACCGGCTGCCAGGACGCTTCGATGGCGGAGGCGGTGCAGTGGTCCTGCAACACGGTGATGGCGAAGATCGGGGTGCGGGTCGGGCTGCGCGGCATGGTGGAGGCGGCGGAGCGGTTCGGGTTCAACCGCGACGGGCCGCGGGTGCCCTCGTGGGTGTCGCGGTCGAACTTCGACACCGACATGAGCCAGGACCAGCTGGCCCTGTCCTCGATCGGGCAGTTCAACACCCGGGCCACGCCGCTGCAGATGGCGATGGTGGCGGCCGCGGTCGCCAACGGCGGTGAGCTCAAGTCCCCCTACCTGGTGGAGCGGACCACGCAGGACGACGGATCCCCGGTGCGGCGCGGGGACCAGCGCAGCCTGGGCCGCGCCATGAATCCGGCCACCGCCCTGAGGATGCAGGAGCTGATGGTGAAGGTGGTGGAGAACGGGACGGGGAAGAACGCGGCGATCCCGGGCGCGGTGGTCGGCGGCAAGACCGGCACAGCGCAGCACGGGGTCGGCAACGCGGGGACCCCGTACGCGTGGTTCATCTCCTGGGCCAAGGCCGAGGGTGCGCCGCTGCCGGCGGTCGCGGTCGCGGTGGTGGTCGAGGACGCGGCGGCGGACCGCGGGGACATCAGCGGGAACCTGGCCGCCGCCCCGATCGCGCGAGCGGTGATGGAGGCGGCGCTGGCCGCTCGATAGATCGACGCTGGGAGCTGCGCGGGGCATGCGGGGGGCGCCCGGCCGGCTGCCGCGTTGCCGCTTTGCCGCTAGCTCGCGGCTCCGTCCGCGATGGCTGCCTCCACCTCCGCCACGCGCTCCGATTCCTCCGCCGCGAACCGTTCGCGGTCGAGGGTCTCGGCGATCTCCTCGTCCTGCCGCATCAGCAGGTCCAGGTTGGAATCGCCCATCTCGAAGACGCCCATCTCCAGGTACGCCTTCTGCAGCCGCTCGCCCCACAGCCCGATGTCCTTCACGCAGGGCACGATCCGGCTGAACAGCAGCTTGCGGAACAGGGCCAGGAACTCCGACTGCTCGCTGAACTGTTCCGCCTCCTTCCGCGGGATGCCGAAGTTCTCCAGCACCTCCACCCCGCGCAGCCGGTCCCGCATCAGGTAGCAGCCCTCGATCACGAACTCCTCGCGCTCGCGCAGCTCGGCGTCCGTCAACTGCTTGTAGTAGTCGCGCAGCGCCATCCGCCCGAAGGCCACGTGCCGGGCCTCGTCCTGCATTACGTACGCCAGGATCTGCTTCGGCAGCGGCTTGTCGGTCGTGTCGCGGATCATCCCGAAGGCGGCCAGCGCCAGCCCCTCGATGAGCACCTGCATGCCCAGGTACGGCATGTCCCAGCGGGAGTCGCGCAGGGTGTCGCCCAGCAGCCCCTGGAGGCTGTCGTTGATCGGGTACAGCATCCCGACCTTCTCGTGCAGGAAGCGCCCGAAGATCTCGGCGTGCCGGGCCTCGTCCATGGTCTGGGTGGCGGAGTAGAACTTCGCGTCCAGGTCCGGCACCGACTCCACGATGCGCGCCGCGCACACCATCGCGCCCTGCTCGCCGTGCAGGAACTGGCTGAACTGCCAGGAGGCGTAGTGCCGGCGCAGCTCGCCCTTGTCCTGCTCGGTGAGCTTGGCCCAGTGCCGCGTCCCGTACAGGGTCAGCACCTCGTCCGGGGTGCCCAGCGGATCGTACGGGTCCACCTCGATGTCCCAGTCGATGCGCTTGGCACCGTCCCACTGCTTGTCCTTGCCCTTCTGGTAGAGGGCGAGGAGCCGCTCGCGGCCCCCGTCGTACTCCCAGCTGAAGCGGGCCGATCCGGAGGCGGGAACCTGCCAGACGCCCTCGCCCGGGTCCTTGGTGTAGAGCTCGTGCGTCGACACTGACGCCTCCTCGCCTCATCACGTCGTCACGTACTGCCGTGCGGGACTGGACAGTTGGCAGCGTCACACGTTGGTAGACGCGCGGTCAACAAGTCGTGCGCGAGGGATTGACGACCTTGCTGACAGGCAGTCTCATAAGCAGTGACCGCCGGTAACTCGACGACGAGGTGTCCGAAGCCATGACGACCGTGACCGATCGAGCCGAGCTGAGGGACGCCCTCGGCCTGCTCAAGGACCGCGAGCAGATCGCCGAACGGCTGCTCGAATCCTCCGCCAAGCACTCCTTCGACCCCGACAAGGAACTCGACTGGGACGCCCCGGTGATCGAGGGCAAGTACTACTGGCCCCCGGAGCTGCTCTCCCTCTACGACACCCCGATCTGGAAGAAGATGGGGGAGGAGCAGCGCATCGACCTCTCCCGCCACGAGGCCGCGGCGCTCGGCTCGCTGGGCATCTGGTTCGAGATCATCCTCATGCAGCTCCTGGTCCGGCACATCTACGACAAGTCCCTGACCAGCAACCACGTGCGCTACGCGCTCACCGAGATCGCCGACGAGTGCCGCCACTCGATGATGTTCGCCCGCATGATCCAGAAGGGCGGCGCCCCCGCCTACCCGGTCTCCCGCGTCAACCACAACCTCGCCCGTGTCCTCAAGACGGTCTCGACCACCCCCGGCTCCTTCGCGTGCACCCTCCTCGGCGAGGAGATCCTCGACTGGATGCAGCGCCTGACCTTCCCGGACGAGCGCGTCCAGCCCCTCGTCCGCGGGGTCACCCGGATCCACGTCATCGAGGAGGCCCGGCACGTCCGGTACGCCCGGGAGGAACTGCGCCGCCAGATGCTGACGGCCCCGCGCTGGGAGCAGGAACTCACCCGCATCAGCTGCGGCGAGGCCGCCCGGGTCTTCTCCCTCGCCTTCGTGAACCCGGCCGTCTACGAGAACATCGGCCTCGACCGCCGCGAAGCCGTGGCCCAGGTCAAGGCGAGCGGCCACCGCCGCGAGGTCATGCAGACCGGCGCCAAGCGGCTCACCGATTTCCTCGACGACATCGGCGTGATGCGCGGGGTCGGCCGCAAGCTGTGGAAGAGCTCGGGCCTCCTCGCGTAGAGGTGGGTGTCGTCTACTCTGCGGGCATGACCGTACGCGCCTACCGCAGGCTGAGCGTCGAGGAGCGGCGAGCCCAACTCCTCGACGCCGCCCTGTCGCTGTTCGCGCACCGGGCGCCGGAGGAGGTCTCGCTCGACGACGTGGCCGAGGCGGCCGGGGTTTCGCGCCCGCTCGTCTACCGCTACTTCCCGGGCGGCAAGCAGCAGTTGTACGAGGCCGCCCTGCGCTCGGCGTCCGACCTCCTCGAACTGTGCTTCGCGGAACCGCAGCAGGGCCCCCTGACCCAGCGCCTCAGCCGGGCCCTCGACCGGTACCTGGCCTTCGTCGACGAACACGACGCCGGATTCTCGGCGCTCCTCCAGGGCGGCAGCGTCGTGGAGACCTCCCGCACGACGGCGACGGTCGACGGCATCCGCCGGTCCGCCGCCGAGCAGATCCTCTTCCACCTGGGGGTCCCCGCCCCCGGCCCCCGCCTGCGCATGATGGTCCGTACGTGGATCACGGCGGTCGAGGCGGCCTCCCTCATCTGGATCGACGAGGGCAAGCAGCCGGAGGTCGGCTCCCTGCGCGACTGGCTGGTGGACCAGTTCATCGCGCTGCTCACGGCCACCGCCGCCACGGACCCGGAAACGGCGGCCGCCGCCCGCGCCGCCCTCGCACTGGAATCGGCGGACGGCCCGGTCGGGGTTCTGGCCCGCCGGGTGATCCCGGTGGTCTCCGAGGCCGCCCACCTCCTGTGACACTGGTGGGGTGAGAAGCCAACCGACCCCCTTCGAGGGCGGCCCGATGGACGGCCGGGTCCTCCCGATCCTCCTCGGCCCCACCGGTCATCCCCCGAAGTGGTACGAGATCCCGGTCCCGGCGCCGGACGGGGGCCCGGCGACGGTGCTCCTCTACGAACGCGTCCCGTCGGGCTACTCCAAGCGCCTGGGGCTCCAGAAGGGCTGGAAGTACGCCTTCCGCCCGGAGGGCCAGAAGCCGAAGCCCCGCTGGCCCTGGACCAAGGCCCCGCGCCCCTGACGGCCGGGGGCTCGGCCGCGCCTCCGGGGGTGCCGTCAGGTCTCCGCCGGAGGCGCCGGGACGGGCCCCGGCAGCGTCAGCACCGCCTCCGCCCCGCCCCCCTCCGCGGCGCGGAACTCCAGCCGCGCCCCGATCGCCGCCGCCTGCCCGACCGCGATCGTCAGCCCCAGCCCGTGCCCCTTGCCCCCGCTGCGGAACCGCTGCGGACCGTGCGCCCGCAGGTAGTCGGGAAAGCCGTCGCCGTGGTCCCGTACCGTCACCACCGGCCCGTCCACCGTCAGCACCACCGGCGCCCGGCCGTGCTTGTGCGCGTTGGCCACCAGATTGCCCAGCACCCGCTCGAGGCGCCGCCGGTCCGTCTCCACGTGCGCGTCCCGGACGACGACGACCTGCGTCTGCGTCCCGGACGCCCTCACCACCCGTCCCGCCAGCCGCCCCAGCTGGTGCAGATCGGTCTCGACCACCTCGCTGCCCGAGTCCAGCCGCGAGATCTCCAGCAGGTCCTCCGTCAGCTGCCGCATCGTCCGTACGCGCTCCCGCACCAGCTCCGTCGGCCGCCCCTCCGGCAGCAGTTCCGACGCCGCATGCAAGCCGGTCAGCGGTGTGCGCAGCTCGTGCGCCACGTCCGCCGTGAACCGCCGCTCGCTCTCCAGCTTCGCCTGCAGGCTCCCCGCCATCGTGTCCAGCGCCCCGGCCACCGTCGCCACCTCGTCCTGGTGCCGCGAGGGGTCCTTCGTCCGCGGGTCGCCCACCCGCGCGTCGAGATCCCCCTGCGTGATCCGGCGCGCCACCGTCGCCGTCTGGTGCAGCCGGCGCGTCACCCGTGTCACGGCGAAGGCGCCGACCAGCAGCGTCCCGCCGATCGCCAGGACCGACGACCCGATGATCGCGTTGTCCAGCCCGCTGATGGTGCGCGCGCTCTGCCCGTAGTCGATGGCGGTGGCCAGCGCCCGCCCGTCCGCCGGAGCCGCCGCCCACATCGTGGGGCGGTCCCGGTAGTCGTCCACCACCGTCCCGCGGTGCCCGCTGAGGGCCAGCGCCCGCAGCCGCGGCGGCAGGCCCACGGGATCCAGGGCCGAATCGGGCGGCAGGGCCTCGCCGGCCTCGTACGCGCGGGAGGCGTCGTTCAGCTTGGCGAGCGCCTTCTCGCGCGCCGTGGCCACGGTCTGACGGGTCACCTCCACATGGACGAGCGCCCCCAGCGCGGCCGCCAGCGAGCAGCACATCACCACGATGAAACACGCGGACTTCCAGGTCAGCGTGGCGGTCCAGGCGGGCAGCCGGGGTCTCACGGCGTGCCTGGTCCGGCGGGCGCGCCGGAGGCCTTCGACCGGGGGCCGGTGCCTGACCCGTTCCCGTTCCCGGCGCCGGAACCGGGACCGGAACCGGGGCCGGAACCCGAGCCGGAGCCCGGGCCCGTGCCGGGACTCGCCGGGCCCTGCGGATTGCCCGGCACCCGTACGATCTGCTCGCGCGTCGGCAGCATGGTCAGCTGCTTCTCGTCCCAGGACCAGGCGGTGATCAGCTCGTAGCCGTTGTTCCCGCTGGGCACCCGCAGGATCACGTCCCGCCCGGCCAGGTCCACGTTGATGACGGTCTGCGTCGTCGCCATGATCCGGTTGAGCCGGCCGTCGGCGTCCGTCGTGTACACCCGTACCGACATCATCTTGTCCGGGTACTCGATGCCGACGATCAGCTCGTCCTTGCTGTTCCCCGTGAGGTCCCGGTAGTACGGCGTCAGCACCGGGCACTCCTCGGGCTCCACGCCGTCCTTGCCGCAGTCCCTGATCGCGGCAGCGGTCTCTGCGGGCATCCCGTCCGGGCCGACGTCGGTCTTCGGATGGGCCCGCAGCTCCGCCTGGACGAGGGCCACCGGGTCCACGGCGTGCACGTCCTGGTCCTGGACGGGCGGGATCCCCCGGACGTACTCGGGCGGGGCGCCACCCGGATCGGCCGGCGGTACGACGGCACCCTGGCGGTCGGGCCACAGATGTACGGGCCCGCTCGCGGTCGGTGTCGAGCCCGCGCCGACCAGCCCGCCGGCGTCGCCGCAACCCGTCAGCAGGGGCAGCAGGGCGAGCAGACCGACCAGTGCGAGCGCCTGCGGGACGGAGGCGGCGGCCGAGCGGAAGGGAAACGTTTTCACAGACCCCAGCGTCCTCCATGTCCACAGCGGTATGACCTTCGGGTCCGGTCAACCTTATGCGGAGGTTTGCCCTTTTCGCTTGCGGCATTTTCCGCAGTGCTGCTACCGCCGGGCGACTCCCGCTGAGCCGCTTGCGCCGTACCGGCCGGGCGTCAGCTCTCGGTCCGCCCGCGCCGCAGCATCGCGAAGCCGAGTCCGGCGGCGCCGATGGCCGCGATGCCGCCGCCCGCGGCGAGCAGGAACACGCCCTCGCCCGGCCCGTCGGCCAGCGTGTTCAGGCGCAGCGAGTCGGCCGGGCCGGTGGCCACGGACCGGCTCCCGCCGCCCGCAGCCCCGGGCGCCGACGCGGGAACGACCTGCCCGCTGCGGGTGCCGGTCTTGTACCCGTCGCCCGCGACCTCGTGGGACCGGCCCTCCGCGGGAGCGTCGCCGCCCACCCAGGACGTCAGCCGCCCGTCGGACTCCAGCGCGGCGTGCAGGTCCCCGGCGCCGCCGAAGCCGGTGATGCCCTCACGGCTCGTCAGCGTGGTGGCCTTGTGGCCGCCGGCGGTCAGGATGTCGGCCCGGTACGCGCCCCCGGCGATGCGGTAGACCTTCGCGGTGGAGGTGCCGTCCGCGAGGGAGAGGCTCTTGACCAGCGTCGGCTGCGGTCCCGCGGAGTGCGCGGACGAGGCCGCCGGCACCCCCTCGGCGAGGGCGGCGGCGGTCGGCAGCGCCAGCAGGCTCCCGGCGCATGCGGTCACGGCGGCGGCGCGAACGAGGGTGCGGCGGCTGACGGTGCTCACGGGAAGCCCTCCGGTGCTGGTCATGTCCTGGCGTGTGCTGGCGTGTGCTGGCGGTTCCTGATGGGGCCAGGTGGGACAAACCTAGGCGCCGGCCGTTGCGGCGGAGCCCCGTTCGTGTAACAGCGACGTCGCAGGGTCACGTCAGAGTCGTTACACAGCCGGGGGATTGCCGTGCGGCGCCCCGGCTGTTCCCATGGACGGCGGGGGGTGAGGGCCCATGAAGGGACTCAGAGTGCTGCCGGGCGGCCGGCCCGGCCGGGGCCGGTTGTATGTCAATCTGCCCGACGGGCGGGCGGTGGCCTGGTACGACCGGCAGGCGAACCGGATCAGCATCCTCGCGGACGACCAGCGCGAGGCGATCCTCGCGGTGTTACGGCCCTACCTGAGCGGAACGGTGACGATCGGTCCGCCTCCCGTCCCCACGGCGGCCGACCTGGCGGGCCTCGCCCTCCCGCCGGACGCGGACCTGGCCCCGAACCGCCCCGGCGAGACCCTGCTGGGGGAGCTGGAACACGGCCCGGCGGGCACCCGGGCGCGGCACCGGCTGCGTCAGGACCTGCTGGCCCAGCAGCGCATGGGGGACACCTTCGACGCCCTGGAGGCGGACGGCTGGCGGATCCTGCACTGCGTCCCGGTCCCGGGAATGGGACGCATCGACCACCTGCTCATCGGCCCGGCCGGGATCTTCTGCGTCCGCACCGTCCCGGGCCGCCGCCAGCGCGCGGTGGCCGGCGATCTCCTGCTCGCGGTCGGCCGCGCCGAACCCCGCCCGGACCCGCGCTGGACCCGCCGCGCGGCAGCCCGAGCCACCCGCGCCCTGACGGCCCAGGTCACCCCGGCCCTGGCCGTGGTCGACGCCTCCCGCGTCGAGGTGGCCCCCACCCTCCGCGACATCCGCGTACTCCAACCCCCCACGGCCGCGACAGACCTCACGTCCTCCCCAACGGCCCTCAAACCCCCGGACATCGAAACCCTGTTCACCCTGGCCCGCGACACGAGAACCTGGCTGGGCCCCAACGCCGGCAGATCCAGCCCCGCCTGGGGGTCCCCCCGGACGGAGTCTGGGGGAGTTTGAGACGCGGGGTCTGGGGCGGAGCCCCAGTTTCGGGACGGGGCGGGTAGGGGGCAGCGCCGCAGGCCCCCGCCACCCTGGGCTCAGGCCGAGGTCCGCTTCCGCGCAGGCGCCGCCTTCTTCGCGGCGCCGGCCGTCTTCTTGGCCGCGGCAGCCGACTTGGCCGACTTCGCGGTCGACTTGGACGCCGCGGCCTTCTTCGCCGCACCCGACGCAGTCTTCTTGCCCGCGGCCGACTTCGCCGTCGACTTCTTCCCACCCACCGCCTTCGGCGCAGCCGCAGCCGCCGACTTCCGCCGCCCCCGAATCGGCGTGACCTCGGCCTCGGCCGAGCCCTCCGCCCCGCCCGCGGAACCCGCCTCCCCCCGAGAAGCCTTGGCCGCCTTCACGCTCTTCTCCAGCGCCGCCATCAGGTCGATCACCTGACCCCCGGCCGGCTCCACGACGGCCTCGGTCGGCTCGAACGCCCCACCCGCCTTCGCCGCGATCATCGCCTCCACGGCCTCCCGGTAGTCGTCGTGCAGCGAGGACAGCTCCACCTCGCCCAACGTCGCCATCAGCGCGTCCGCCAGGTCGAGTTCGGCCTCCCGTACCGTCACGTCCGCATCCGGCGCCACCCCCTCCGGCGCCCGGATCTCGTCCGGCCACAACAGCCCGTGCATGGCGATCACGTCGTCCACGACCCGCAGCATGCCCAGCCGCTCCCGCCCCCGCAGCGCGTACTTGGCGATCGCGACCTTCCGGCTCCGCTTCAGCGCCTCCCGCAACAGGGTGTAGGGCTTCGCCGCCGTCGCCCCGTTCGCCGCGAGGTAGTACGCCGCGTCCATCTGCAGCGGATCGATCTCGTCCGCCGGTACGAACGACATGATCTCGATCGTCCTGGCGGTCGCGATCGGCAGCTGCGCCAGGTCCTCGTCGGTGATCGGGATGATCGACCCGTCCCCCTCCTCGTACCCCTTCCCGATCTCAGCGGTCGGCACCTCCTCGGCGTCCAGCTCGCACACCTTGCGGTAGCGGATCCGCCCGCCGTCGGTGAGGTGGATCTGACGGAAGGAGATCGAGTGGCTCTCGGTGGCGTTCACGAGCTTGATCGGGATGCTGACCAAGCCGAAGGAGATCGCCCCGTTCCAAATGGATCGCACGGTTCCTCCTGTTTCGTGGCAGTCTCATCGTATGACGCCGATCACATTGGTGGAGGGCCGTCGCATCGCGCTCAGCAATCTCGACAAGGTGCTCTACCCCGAGACCGGCTTCACCAAGGGCGAGGTGCTGCACTACTACGCCCTCGTCGCGGGATCCCTCCTCCCGCACATCCACAACCGGCCGGTGTCCTTCCTGCGCTATCCCGACGGCCCGGACGGCCAGCTCTTCTTCACCAAGAACCCGCCGCCCGGCACCCCCGACTGGGTGAAGACCACCCCCGTGCCCCGCTCCGAGGACCTCTCCGCCGAACAGGTGGTCGTCGCCGACATGGCCACCCTCATGTGGTCCGCCAACCTCGTCGTCGAGTTCCACACCCCCCAGTGGACCGCCGGGAGCCCGGCCATCGCCGACCGGATGGTCCTCGACCTCGACCCCGGCGCGCCCGCCTCCGTCGTCGAGTGCTGCGCCGCCGCGCTCTGGCTGCGCGACCGGCTCGCGGCCGACGGCCTGCACGCGTACGCCAAGACCTCCGGCTCCAAGGGCATGCACCTGGCCGTGCCCCTGGAGCCGACCCCCTCCGAGCAGGTGTCGGCGTACGCGAAGCTGCTCGCCCAGGAGGCCGAGCGCGAGCTGCCGGACCTGGTCGTCCACCGCATGGCCAAGGCGCTGCGCCCCGGCAAGGTTTTCGTCGACCACAGCCAGAACGCCGCCGCCAAGACCACCGCCGCGCCCTACACGCTGCGCGCGCGGGCCCGGCCGACCGTGTCCACACCGGTGTCCTGGGAGGAGGTCGAGGCCTGCCGGCGCCCTGACGACCTGGTCTTCCTCGCCGACGACGTTCCGCTGCGGCTGGAGCGCGACGGGGACCTCTTCGGCCCCCTGGTCAGCCTCGACCGGGCCGGCCGGCTGCCGGGGACGCGAGGAGCCCGGCCGTGATCCGCGTCGCGCTGGCCACCGCCGTACGGACCCTTCCGCGCGGCGCGGGCCTGGCGTACGAGCCGAAGTTCGACGGCCACCGCCTGGTCATCGTGCGCTCGGACGCCGACGTCGTGCTCCAGGCGCGTTCCGGCCGGATCGTGACCAGCGCCTTCCCCGATCTGGAGGTGGCCGCACGGCAGTTGCCCGCCGGGACCGTCCTCGACGGGGAGGTGGTGGTCTGGCACGCGGGCCGGACGGACTTCGCGCTGGTGCAGCGCCGGGCGGCGGCGGCCACGGCCGCGCGGGCCGCCGTACTGGCGCAGACGCTGCCGGCCTCGTACGCCGCCTTCGACGTGCTGGAACTGGCCGGGCTGGACCTGCGCGGGCGCGCGTACGAGCGCCGCCGGGCCCTCCTGGTGGACCTTCTGCTGCCGCTCGGGCCGCCGCTGCAGCCGGTGCCGATGACCACCGACCCGGAGCTGGCGGCCACCTGGTACGAGACCCTGCCCGCCAGCGGCATCGAGGGCCTGGTCGTCAAACGGCTGGACCAGACCTACCCGGCAGGCCGGCGCGGCTGGCAGAAGCTGCGGCACACGGACGTCCGCGACGCGGCGGTGGTCGGCTACACCGGCACCCCGCGCCGCCCGCTCGCCCTGGTGCTGGTCCTGCCGGTCGGGGACGAGACCCCGCTGGTGTCGAGCCCTCTGACGGCGGCCCTGCGCGCGGAGGTGGCGCAGGCCGTGGCCTCCCGCGCGGCCGTGGCTCCGGCCGGGGCGACCGTCACGGCGATCGGGCTCGGCGAGGTGCCCTTCCGGCCGCTCGACCCGCCGCTGACGGCGGAGGTCCGGCACGCCTCGGCCCGGCACCCGCCGCCGGAGGTGCTGCGGCTGCGGACAGACCTCTGACCCGCGCGGGAGGCGCGGGTCAGAGGTCAGAGGTCAGACGCCAGAGGTCGGAGGTCAGACGCCAGAGGGAGTCGGGCCGGCGTGTCAGCTGTGTGCGCCTCGTCCCGCGTCCGGCGGAGCCCCCGGCTGTGGATGCGGACCCGGTCCCTCCACGTGCTGGTGACCGGACTCGCGCCGCTTGCGGACGTCGTCGGGATGCGCGGAGGCGGTGGAGCCGAAGTTTCCGTAGCCCTGCATCTCGTGCGGCCGGAGGCCGCCCTCGGGAATCTCCACGGGGTCCCGCTCCTCGCGGACCTCGTAGACGGCCCCGCCGTTCGGCAGGTGGGGCTGGCTCTCGGCGGTGGGCGGCGGGGGTTCCTTCGCCCGGACCCGCTGACCCAGCTTGAAGCCGCCGAGGAGGAAGCCGGCGACGACAATCCCGACGACCAGGAACCATGCGATGTCGGTCAAGGTCGAGTCCACGCTCAGGATCATGTCCATGGAACCATTTTCCCGCACTTCAGGGCGATATGCGCTGTTCTGGCCGGGATACCTTGCGCCATCCGGGGTACGCGCCAGGGGCACCCGAATCGAGCCGCAGCCGAGAAGGAGGCCGGTCATGCCCCGCGGATCTTCCCCCAAGCGCGAACGCCAGTACGAGCACATCAAGGAGGGCCTGGAGCAGCGCGGCGAGCCGAAGGGCAAGGCCGAGGAGATCGCCGCCCGGACGGTCAACAAGGAACGCGCCCGGGCGGGGGAGTCCAAGACGGCCAGCAAGGAGTCCCTGCAGGACATGTCCTCGTCCCGCCGCGGGGGCCTGCACTCCCACTCCGGCGCGCAGGGCCCTACGTACGACCAGCTCTACGCGGAGGCCCGGCGCCGCAACGTCCACGGCCGCTCGGACATGAACAAGGCACAGCTCAAGCGGGCCCTCGGCGACGGCTGATCAGGCGAAGGCCGACCGGTCGGGACGAACCAGCGGTCAGGAGTTGATGGGCCCGTCCGTATCCCGCAGGGTGTCGAGCTCGCGTCCGCCCAGCACCCCCAGGATCTCGGCGCAGATGGCCAGCGCGGTCTCCGCCGGGGTCCGCGCGCCGAGGTCCAGGCCGATCGGCCCGTGCACCCGGGCCAGTTGGGCCTCGCTCACCCCGGCGGCGATCAGCCCTTCCCGCCGCCGCGCGGTCGTCTTGCGCGAGCCCAGCGCACCGACGTACGGGACCCCCTGAGCGAGCGCGAACCGCAGCGTCGGTACGTCGAACGCCTCGTCGTGACTCAGCATGACCAGGCACGCGGCGTCCCGCCGCGCCTGGATCACCTTCACGGCCTCCTCCGTACCGTCGACCAGCACGGCCTCCCAGCCCAGCAGCAGCGCCTGCCGCTCGATGATCTCGGCGAGCTCACCGCCCCCGCCGATCACCACGTACGGAGCCGACGGGTACGCCTCCACCAGCACCAGCCCGGACTCCCCGTACAACGCGTCCCGCCCGGCCCGCCGCGTCCCCAGCAGTTCCCCGGCCCGCCGCCCGGCGTCATCACGCGGCACGTCGCCGGCCCGTACGACCGCACTGACGGCATGATCGGCGCCCTCGTTCAGCCGGGTCACCAACGCCACCCCGACCCCCTCACCGAGCAGCTCCCACCACTCGGCCGGGATCGCCGCCAGCGGCTGGAGCAGCACCTCGGCCTGCCCGCCACAGGTCAGCTTCGCCTCCACGGCCTCGGCCCCGCGCACGGACACCTCGCACACCCGCGCGGTGTCCCCGGCCCCCATCGCCCCGGCCTCGGCGACGAGCTCGGCATCAAAGACCCCCCGGTACAGGGCGCCGACACACTCCCCCCGCGCATCGACGAGCACCGCCCCGGCCGGATCCCGCGGCCCGAACCCCTGCTCGGTCACGGGCCGCGCCAGATACCCCGCGCGCCCCTCGGCCACCCACTGCCGCGCCGTCTCCACCAACTCACGCATCGCGCCGCCCCATCCTCATGCGAGCTCCACTCGCCACAAAGCACCAGGTCAACGGCACTATGCGGCCTTACCGACCACCCTACGCACGCCCCCCATCCCTACCCACCCCCCAAAACCCACAGACTCCGCCCCACCCCCCTCGTACAGACCACCGGAACCACCCGACGGAACCGCCCGACGGAGCCGAGCCGTGGGAGCCGAGATCCCGCTCGACGGTTCCGCCTCCTGGCGGCGGTGGACTCGGGCAACATGGGCGAACAGCTCGATCAGCGCCGCCCCCGTGCCACCGCAAGGAGCCGCCTTGAGTGACCAGCCCCACCCCTCCCTCCGCGACCTGGTCCTCGGCCGCCTGGCCGCCTCCTCGCTGGCGCCCGCCGTGCGGCACCTCGTGGCCGGGCTGCTGCCCGAGGTACGGACCAGGAGTGCAGGGCAGGCCGGGCCGGTGTACCTGCGATCGATCTCGGCGGCCGGCTGGCGCGGCATCGGACCGGCCGCAACGCTGGACCTCACCCCCGGCCCCGGCCTCACCGTGGTCGCGGGCCGCAACGGCTCAGGGAAGTCCAGCTTCGCCGAGGCCGCCGAAATGGTGCTCACCGGAGAGAACTTCCGCTGGCAGGACCGCACTCAGATCTGGAGGCAGGGCTGGCGCAACCTGCACGACCACACCGCTCCACAGGTGTCGGTGCAGCTCTGCCTCGACGGCGAGAACGATCCGCTGACCGTCCGCAGGAGTTGGCACGGGGACGGCCTGGACGACTCCCGAACGGTCGTTCACCGGCCCGGGGTGCCCGAACAGGATCCCCGCGAGGTCATCGACGCCGAGGACCTGTCCCTCTACCGGCCGTTCCTCTCGTACAGCGAGCTGGGCGCGATGATCAACGGGCGGATGAGTGCCCTGCACGACGCGCTCGCGCAGATCCTCGGCCTGGACCTGCTCAGCGACGCCGACAACGAAGCCCGCGCCCGAGCGAAGAAGCTCACCGACACCGTCACAGGGGCCGGTGACCTGATCCGAGCCGTGATCGCCGAACTGTCGGAGTCGGACGACCCGCGGGCCGCCGAGGCCGTCGCGGCGCTGAGCGGCCGCCACCCGGACCTCGACCGGTTACGCGCGCTGCTCAAGGGCCGGGTCGAAACGGACGGCGCCGAGCTCGCCCGCCTGCGTCGCCTCGTCGGCCTGGAAGGCCCCGACCCGCGCGGAGTCGCGGGCGCGGTGGCCCGGCTCCGGGAAGCCGCCGCCGTCGCCGAGGACGCGCGTTTCGGCACAGCCGAGGACGCCCGGCAGCTGATCGGACTGCTGGAGCGGGCCCTGGACCACCACCGCCGACACCCGCAGTCCGCCGACTGCCCCGTCTGCGGTGCCGGGAGCCGACTCGACGAGATCTGGGCCCTGCGCGCCCGGGAACAGGTCGAACGGCTCCAGCGGGAGGCGGCCGAGGCGCAGACCGCCCGTGCGGGCCTGGCCGCCGCGGAGCGGGCCGTACGCGATCTGGTGCAGCCGGTTCCGGGCTGGCTCCAGGATGACGCTTCGCCGCTCGCCTCCCTCTGGTACGAGTGGGCCGCTTGCCGGGACGTCGCCGACCCGCGCGAACTCGCGGACCGGATCGAGCGGGTGGCGGCCACGCTGGCCGACGCGTGCCGACAGCTGAGCGAGGAGGCCGCGGACCGGATCGCCGAGCAGGACGGCCGGTGGCAGCCGCTCGCCCTGCGCCTCGCCGAATGCCTGCGCGACGCCGAGAAGGCGGAGGCGGCCCGGCCGCTCATCAAGCAGATCAAGGACGGCCGGGCGTGGCTGAAGAAGGTCACCGGCGAACTGCGCGAGGAACGGCTCCGGCCCTTCGCCGACCAGTCGCAGACCATCTGGAAACTGCTGTGCGAACGCAGCAGCGTCTCGCTCGGCTCGATCAGCCTCGCGGGCACCGCCAACCAGCGCAAGGTGGTGCTCGATGCCTCCGTGGACACGATCGACGCGCCCGCCTTCGGCGTGATGAGCCAGGGCGAGCTCCACTCGCTCGCACTCTCGCTGTTCCTCCCGCGGGCCACGCACCCCGACAGCCCCTTCGGGTTCCTGGTGATCGACGACCCCGTACAGTCCATGGACCCGGAGAAGGTCGAAGGACTCGCCCGCGTCCTCCAACTCCACTCCCGGCACCGCCAGGTGGTCGTCTTCACCCACGACACCCGCCTCCAGCAGGCCATCCGTCAGCTGCGCGTCCCCGCGACGATCATGCAGGTGTCCCGCCAGACCGACTCCGTCGTACGGGTCACCCGGACCGACGACCCGGTCTCCCTCGCGCTGGGTGAGGCCCGGGCCGTGGCCAGTGACCGCAACGTGCCGCAGGACGTTGCCGACCGGGTACTGCCCCAGATGTGCCGGGGAGCTCTGGAAGCGGCCTACCTGGAGCCCGCACGGCGCCGGCTGCGCGCCGACGGCCACAGCCACGACGAGGTCGAGGCGAGGATCGGCAGGACGTTCAAGCTCACCGAGTTGGCCGCGCTCGCCTTCTACGACAGCGGGATGGCACCGGCCGATGTGCTCGCCGCGGTCGCCCAGGACCACGGGCCGTGGGCGCGCACCCTGATCGAGCGGTGCAACGCGGGGGCCCACCAGGCTCCCGCCCCGTCCGGTGCGTCCATGGACCTGGTCCGGGAAACAGAGAAGCTCGCCAGGGCGGTGCAGCGCCGGTGACCCGGTCCACCCGCGACCTCGTGGCCGCCGCCGACGCCCTGCTCACACCCCCGCCCGGCACCATGCCCTCGCTCACGCCCGGACTGCGCGCCCGCGCCGCGGCCGCGCTGCTGAGGCTGGCTCTGGACGAGGCCATGGACGACTTCTGGCGGAGCGTCAGCCCCCGCATGGTCCACAGCAGGGGCCGGACCAAGGCGCTCTGCCTGGACTGGTACGTGGGCCCCTCGGTGGCCCGCCAGTGGTACGTGGTCTGGTCGGCCCTCAGCGCCGCCTGCCACCACCACACCTACGAACTGCCGCCCACTCCGGCCGAGGTGAGGGCCTGGCACGCGGACGTCACGGAACTCCTGCGCGCCATGCCGTCCAGCACGACCCCCACCAGGCCCTGACCGCCGTACGGAAGGAACCGCACCACGCGAGGGCGCGCCCAGGCTGTCGTAGGGCGGCCGCACAGGGCGGCAGTTGGCTGCGCATACGCGAAGACCCCGTTCTCAGCGAACTCGCTGATGGCGGGGTCTTTGGGCACTTCCTGCGAAGTGCCCCCGGCAGGATTCGAACCTGCGCACACGGCTCCGGAGGCCGTTGCTCTATCCCCTGAGCTACGGGGGCGTGTCGTTCGCTGTGCGGCGACGGGTTGAACACTACCAGCTTCCCTGGGGTGATCAGGAACCGGTTTGTCGGGGGAGAAGGAGGTGGGTCGCCCGCAGGGGGTGGAAGTGGCAAAAACCCGGACGCGGGGGCCCGGGCCGACCTACTCTCGAGTTGTGCCAGGCGTCTCGGGCCGGGTGCTTGTTGTCGACGACAACAAGGTCATCCGGCAGCTGATCAAGGTCAATCTCGAGCTGGAGGGCTTCGAGGTCGTGACCGCGAACGATGGTGCCGAGTGTCTGGACGTCGTGCATCGCGTGTGCCCCGACGTCATCACCCTTGATGTGGTCATGCCCCGGCTGGACGGGTTCGGGACCGCCGCGCAGTTGCGGGCCGATCCGCGGACCAGCGCCGTGCCCGTCGCGATCGTGAGTGCCTGTACGCAGCACGAGGTGGAGTCGGGGATCGCGGCCGGGGTGGATGCATTCGTCGCCAAGCCCTTCGAGCCCGCCGAGCTGGTACGGGTCGTACGGCGGCTGGTCGAGAGGAAGGACCTGCGCGACGGGAGGAAGGGCGCCCCCGCCGGGAGGGGGAGGGGCTGAGACCCTGCCGCCTCCTGCTGCTCTCCCGCTCCTCCTCATTTCACATGGCGAAACCCTTCGCGGAGTGAGCGGCCGTCTCCCCTAGGCTGGGTCTCGTGAACCCCGCCGATCTCTCCCGTACCGTCGTGCGCGCCGTGCGCTGCGCCGTCGAGGACGGGGAGCTGGGCGCCGATGTGGCCGTGCCCGGGCGGGTCGTCGTCGAGCGGACCCGGCCCGGTGGGGTGGGGGAGTACGCCACCCCCGTCGCCTTCCAGGTCGCCAAGGCCGCCGGACGCGCGCCCGGTGAGGTGGCCAGGGTGCTGGCCCGTCGGCTCGGTCAGGAGCCGGGGATCGTGAGTGTCGAGGTCACCGGACCCGGGTTTCTGAATTTCGTGCTGCCCGCGCCTTCCGCTCCCCTCGTCATCCGGGATGCCGTCGTGCTCGAGGGCGCCGCCTTCCTCCCCGTCGACATCGGCGCCGGCCCCGGCCTCGGGCTGCGCGAGCGCGTCGTACGCGAGAGTGTCCTGCGGCTCGTGCGCAGCCAGGGTGGGAGCCAGGGCCGCAGCGAGCACGACGTGACCGACGGGCTTTCCGTTGCTCCCCTCGCCAAGCGGGACGGGGACGTCGTCGCCCGGTTCGGGGTCGACGCCGCCCGCTGGGCGATGCTCTGCGTGCCGGCCCGCGAGACGCCCGAGTTCTCCGACCGGCTGCTCCTGCAGGGCGAGGGCAGCGAGTTCTTCCGGGTGCGGTACGCCCACGCGCGGAGCCGGGCGCTGCTCAGCAACGCCGACGGCCTCGGGTTCGGGCCCGCCGTCGGAGAGGTGGACGCCCCCGCGCTGCTGCGCGCCCTCGCCGGCCATCCCCTCGTACTCGAAGCCGCCGCGCACCACCGCGCGCCCGAGCGGCTCACCCGGCACCTCGTCGAGCTGGCGGACGCGCTGCTCGACTTCCAGTACCGCGTACTGCCCCAGGGGGACGAGAAACCCTCGGCCGCCCACCGTGCCCGGCTGGCTCTTGCCGAAGCCGCCGGGACGGTGCTGGCCGGCGGCCTGGCCCTCCTCGGCATAGACGCACCGACACGCCTGTGACCTGTGAAGAGAGATACCGATGAGCCGTTCCGCGCACCCCGCCGGACCCCGTCACGCCGATGTCCTGCCCGAGGGGCACTACTCCCCGCCCGCGGCCGACCTCAACGCCCTCGACGAGAAGGTCTGGGCCCGGACCGTCACGCGCGACAGTGACGGCGTCGTCAGCGTCGGCGGCATCGAAGTGACCAAGCTCGCCGAGGAGTTCGGGACCCCCGCCTTCTTCCTCGACGAGGAGGACTTCCGGGCGCGGTGCCGGGCCTGGGCGCACGCCTTCGGCAAGGACGCCGACGTGTTCTACGCCGGTAAGGCGTTTCTTTCCAAGGCCGTCGTGAAGTGGCTGAAGGAAGAGGGGCTCAATCTGGACGTGTGTTCCGGCGGGGAGCTGGCCACCGCGCTCGCCGCCGAGATGCCCGCCTCCCGGATCGCCTTCCACGGCAACAACAAGTCCGAGGGCGAGATCCGGCGCGCCATCGAGGCCGGCGTCGGGCGCATCGTCCTCGACTCCTTCCAGGAGATCGCCCGCGTCGCGCACATCGCCCGCGAGCTGGGCGTACGCCAGCCCGTACAGATCCGCGTCACGGTGGGCGTCGAGGCCCATACGCACGAGTTCATCGCGACTGCCCATGAAGACCAGAAGTTCGGCATCGCCGTGGCCGACGGGGTCGCCGCCGAGGCCGTACGGCGGGCCCTCGGGCACGACTCGCTCGAGCTGCTCGGCGTCCACTCCCACATCGGCTCGCAGATCTTCGACATGGCCGGCTTCGAGGTGTCGGCGAAGCGGGTCGTGCAGCTGCTCGCCGCCGTGCGGGACGAGCACGGGGTGGAGCTGCCCGAGATCGACCTCGGCGGCGGTCTCGGCATCGCCTACACCTCCGACGACGACCCGCGCGAGCCCCACGAGATCGCCAAGGCGCTCACCGAGATCGTGGCGCGCGAGTGCGAGAGCGCCGGCCTGCGCGCGCCCCGCATCTCCGTCGAGCCCGGCCGCGCCATCGTCGGCCCCACCGCCTTCACCCTCTACGAGGTCGGCACTATCAAGCCGCTCGAGGGACTCCGGACGTACGTCAGCGTCGACGGCGGGATGTCCGACAACATCCGGACGGCTCTGTACGACGCCGAGTACTCCATCGCGCTCGTCTCCCGTACCTCCGACGCCGAGCCGATGCTCGTCCGCGTCGTCGGCAAGCACTGCGAGAGCGGCGACATCGTCGTGAAGGACGCGTTCCTGCCCGCCGACCTCGCCCCCGGTGACCTGCTCGCCGTCCCTGCCACCGGCGCGTACTGCCGCTCCATGGCCAGCAACTACAACCACGCGCTGCGTCCGCCCGTCGTCGCCGTGCGCGACGGTCAGGCCCGGGTGATCGTCCGTCGCGAGACGGAGGAAGATCTCCTGCGCCTCGACCTCGGATGATGAAATTGACGTCTCACTCAATGGACCGAGGGTGGAAACTGCTGTCCATTGAGTGAGACTGGTTCTCACCCCTCGCGCAAGCCGCGCGCGGGGTACTGAAGGAAGATCGAAAGGCGTAGGTCGAATGATGCGTACGCGTCCGCTGAAGGTGGC
This sequence comes from Streptomyces sp. NBC_01546, assembly GCF_045208355.1. Classification (NCBI taxonomy): domain Bacteria; kingdom Bacillati; phylum Actinomycetota; class Actinomycetes; order Kitasatosporales; family Streptomycetaceae; genus Streptomyces; species Streptomyces sp. NBC_01546. The sequence continues at coordinate 2,952,995 of NZ_CP109379.1, read as the reverse complement.
GCTGCTGGGCTGTGGAGTGGTCGGCTCGGAAGTTGCTCGCATCATGACGACGCACGCCGACGACCTGACGGCCAGGATCGGCGCGCCCGTCGAGCTCGCGGGCGTCGCCGTGCGCCGCCCCTCCAAGGTCCGCGAGGGCATCGACCCGGCCCTGATCACCACCGATGCGACCGCCCTCCTCAAACGCGGCGACATCGACGTGGTCGTCGAGGTCATCGGCGGGATCGAGCCCGCCCGGACGCTGATCACCACGGCGTTCGAGAACGGGGCCTCCGTCGTCTCCGCCAACAAGGCGCTGCTCGCCCAGGACGGCGCCGCCCTGCACGCCGCCGCCGAGCAGCACGGGCTGGACCTGTACTACGAGGCCGCCGTCGCCGGCGCCATCCCGCTGGTCCGCCCGATGCGGGAGTCCCTCGCGGGCGACAAGATCAACCGCGTCATGGGCATCGTCAACGGCACGACGAACTTCATCCTCGACAAGATGGACTCCACCGGCGCCGGCTACCAGGAGGCGCTCGACGAGGCCACGGCCCTCGGGTATGCGGAGGCCGACCCCACCGCCGACGTCGAGGGCTACGACGCCGCCGCCAAGGCCGCCATCCTGGCCGGCATCGCCTTCCACACCCGGGTCCGCCTCGACGACGTCTACCGTGAGGGCATGACCGAGGTCAGCGCCAGCGACTTCGCCTCCGCCAAGCGGATGGGCTGCACCATCAAGCTCCTGGCGATCCTCGAGCGCGCCGCCGACGGGGAGTCCGTCACCGCCCGCGTGCACCCGGCAATGATCCCGCTCACCCACCCGCTCGCCTCCGTCCGCGAGGCGTACAACGCGGTCTTCGTCGAGGCGGAGGCCGCCGGGCGGCTCATGTTCTACGGGCCCGGCGCGGGCGGCTCGCCGACCGCGTCCGCGGTCCTCGGCGACCTCGTCGCCGTCTGCCGCAACAAGCTCGCCGAGGCAACGGGGCCGGGCGAGTCGGCGTACACCCAGCTGCCGGTCAGCCCCATGGGCGAGGTCGTCACCCGCTACCACATCAGCCTCGACGTGGCCGACAAGCCCGGCGTGCTGGCCCAGGTGGCGACGACCTTCGCGGAGCACGGCGTCTCCATCGACACCGTCCGCCAGCAGGGCAAGGATGGCGAGGCCTCCCTCGTCGTCGTCACTCACCGCGCACCCGACGCCGCCCTCACCGGGACCGTCGAGGCGCTGCGGAAGCTGGACACCGTCCGCGGTGTCGCCAGCATCATGCGTGTTGAAGGGGAGTAAGGACCCATGAGCAGCAATCGCACCCACCAGTGGCGCGGCATCATCGAGGAGTACCGGGACCGGCTGCCGGTCACGGACACGACTCCCGTGGTCACACTCCGCGAGGGCGGCACGCCGCTCGTTCCCGCGCAGGTGCTCTCCGAGCGCACCGGCTGCGAGGTGCACCTCAAGGTCGAGGGGGCGAACCCCACCGGGTCCTTCAAGGACCGCGGCATGACCATGGCCATCACCAAGGCCAAGGAGGACGGCGCGAAGGCCGTCATCTGCGCATCGACCGGCAACACCTCGGCCTCCGCCGCCGCGTACGCGGTGCGCGCCGGCATGGTCTCCGCCGTCCTCGTGCCCCGCGGCAAGATCGCGCTCGGCAAGATGGGCCAGGCCCTCGTGCACGGCGCCAAGATCCTCCAGGTGGACGGCAACTTCGACGACTGTCTGAATCTCGCCCGCGCGCTGTCCGACAACTACCCGGTCGCGCTGGTCAATTCGGTCAACCCGGTACGCATCGAGGGCCAGAAGACGGCCGCGTTCGAGATCGTCGACGCGCTGGGCGACGCCCCCGACATCCACGTGCTGCCCGTCGGCAACGCCGGCAACATCACCGCGTACTGGAAGGGCTTCAAGGAGTACAAGGCCGACGGCCTGGCCTCCCGTACGCCCCGTGTGTGGGGTTTCCAGGCCTCCGGCTCCGCGCCCATCGTGCGCGGAGAGATCGTCAAGGAGCCGCACACCATCGCCACCGCGATCCGGATCGGCAACCCGGCCTCCTGGGAGTACGCGCTCGCCGCGCGCGACGAGTCGGGCGGCTTCATCGACGAGGTGACGGACCGCCAGATCCTGGCCGCCTACCGGTTGTTGGCCGCACAGGAGGGCGTCTTCGTCGAGCCCGCCTCGGCCGCCTCCGTGGCCGGTCTGCTCAAGGCCGCCGAGCTGGGCCTGGTCGACCCCGGCCAGACGATCGTGTGCACCGTCACCGGCAACGGCCTCAAGGACCCCGACTGGGCGATCGCCGGCGCTCCGCAGCCGGTCACCGTTCCGGTGGACGCCGAAGCCGCGGCCATCCGCCTCGGCCTCGTCTGACGCACAGGCCGGGCAGCAACGCGTGACCCGGGTTCCGGGGGTCCCCAAGACCCCCGGAACCCGGCAACTCGCCCCGTACGACAACAAAAGTGCGGCCGAAAACCGTCGGAGTCCGTCGAAGGGCGCGACACGCATCGTGCGCCTCCTGTGCGCCCTATGTCGCGAGAGAACCTTCCTTCGATACGCTGTACTTACATCCGCCACCGCGCATATGACTGCGGTGCTGCCCCGAGGGCCTTCGGGTGTCGTACGTTCTCCAGTACATTCGCAGCGAGCCAGCGAAGAGCGAAGATCTCGCACAGTCACAAGGAGTGTCATCGGACGATGGCCGGTCCAGCGTTCCGCGCCGCCGCCGTACGGGTGCGCGTCCCCGCCAGCAGTGCCAACCTCGGCCCGGGCTTCGACGCCCTGGGCCTGGCCCTGGGGCTCTACGACGACGTAGTCGTCCGGGTGGCCGACTCCGGCCTGAACATCGACATCGCGGGTGAGGGCGCCGACACCCTCCCGCGGGACGAGAGCCACCTGCTCGTACGCTCCATGCGCACCGCCTTCGACCTGCTGGGCGGCCAGCCGCGCGGCCTCGAGGTCGTCTGCGCCAACCGCATCCCGCACGGCCGGGGCCTCGGCTCCTCCTCCGCCGCCATCTGCGCCGGCATCGTCGCCGCCCGCGCCGTGACCATAGGCGGAGAGACCAGGCTCGACGACGCGGCGCTGCTGGAGCTCGCCACCGAGATCGAGGGCCACCCCGACAACGTCGCCGCCTGTCTGCTCGGCGGCTTCACCCTGGCCTGGATGGACGGGGGCAGTGCCAAGGCGATCCGGATGGAGCCCGCCGATTCCATCGTTCCGGTGGTCTTCGTCCCCTCCAAGCCGGTCCTGACGGAGACCGCGCGCGGCCTGCTGCCGCGCACCGTTCCGCACGTGGACGCGGCCGTGAACGCGGGTCGCGCGGGACTGCTCGTGGAGGCCCTGACCAGGCGCCCCGAGCTGCTCCTGCCGGCCACCGAAGACCGGCTCCACCAGGAGTACCGGTCCCCGGCGATGCCGGAGAGCGTGGCACTTGTGAACCGACTGCGGGCGGACGGCATCCCCGCGGTCATCTCCGGCGCGGGCCCCACGGTCCTCGCGCTGGTCGACAACGGTGCGGCCGACAAGGTCGCGCAGCTCGCGGGCGAAGGGTGGGCGGCGAACCGGCTCGCCCTCGACGCCGCGGGCGCGAGCGTACTCCCGCTGGGAACCCAGGGCGGCTGAGCCAGGCCGGTCAGGGGCGGGCGGCCAGGGCAGGCCGCCCGCGCGGAAGGGCGCGATTGCCGGTGACTGAGAGGGGGAATGTCTGTTGGATCCGGTAGTGTTAGTCTCAAGTGCGCATCCGAAGCCGCCATGGCTCGGTGCTCAGTGTCCCCATCCGGGACCACCTTTCTTCCGGGAGCCTCCCCGACTGCTTTGATCACTTCCAGCAGTTTCGAGCACGCTCCGGAATCGGCGTGACATTCCCACGCTTCCAGCTCGGGGGCTTCTCGCCGGAACCACCCACGCACGTTTCTCTCCGCCGTATCTCTATCGGCGGACCACCGCCCCGGCCGCGGTCCATGACCCATCAGGTAATGGACTGTTGTCGGACAGCACAACCGGTCGCCGAGCCAGACAGGCCGACGTCCGCTCCAGGGAAGGACCCTTCGTGAGCGACACCACCGATCTGATGGGCGCTGCCGACACCTCTGTCGACACCAGTGCCCCCGCCGCGGGCGCCGCACCCAAGCGTCGCCGCACCGGCACCGGCCTTGACGGCATGGTCCTGGCCGAGCTGCAGCAGGTCGCGTCGGGCCTCGGCATCAGGGGCACCGCGCGGATGCGCAAGAGCCAGCTGATCGAGGTCATCAAGGAGACGCAGGCGGGTGGCGCCGGAGCGCCCAAGGCCGCCTCCGCCGCAGGCGCCGCCGCCACCGCCACCGCCGAGGCCAAGCCGAAGCGCCGCGCCACCAGCAAGGCCCGCACGGGCGAGGCCGCCGCCGAGGCGCCCGCCGAGAAGCCTGCCGCGCAGGCCCAGATCGACATCCCGGGCCAGCCGGCCAGCGAGGACGCCCCGGTCGGCGAGCGCCGCCGGCGTCGGGCCACTGCCCCGTCCGGCAGCCCGGAGGCCTCGGCCCCCGCCGCCGTGCAGGTCGAGGAGAAGACCGAGACCGTCAAGGCCGAGGCCGCCACGGCGACCGCCACCGCGCCGCAGACGGACGTGAAGGCCGAGGCCGCCACCGCCGTCTCCGCCCCCGCGCAGGACGGCGAGGGCCGCGGCCGTCGCGACCGCCGTGACCGCGGTGCCGAGCGCGGCGAGCGCGCCGAGCGCGGCGACCGCCAGCGTGACCGTCGCGACCGCGGCGCCAAGGCCGACGAGCAGGGCCAGGGCGGCCAGGGTCAGGGCGCGCCGCAGGGCGGCCAGGGCGGCGGCCGTCAGGACCGCGCCGAGCGCGGCGACCGTCAGCCGCAGGGCGGCCGCGGCCAGGGTCAGAGCCAGGGCCAGCAGGGCCGTCAGGACCGCCAGGACCGCCAGGACCGCCAGGGTCCCCAGGACAACGGTCCGCAGGACGACTTCGACGACGAGGGCGGCCGTCGCGGCCGTCGCGGCCGTTACCGCGACCGCCGTGGCCGTCGTGGCCGCGACGAGTTCGCCCCGAACGAGCCGCAGGTCGCCGACGACGACGTGCTGATCCCCGTCGCGGGCATCCTCGACATCCTCGACAACTACGCGTTCATCCGGACCTCGGGCTACCTGCCCGGCCCCAACGACGTGTACGTCTCCCTCGCCCAGGTCCGCAAGGCGGGTCTGCGCAAGGGCGACCACACCACCGGTGCCGTGCGCCAGCCCAAGGACGGCGAGCGCCGCGAGAAGTTCAACGCCCTTGTGCGACTGGACTCGGTGAACGGCATGGCGCCCGAATCCGGGCGCGGACGGCCGGAGTTCCAGAAGCTGACCCCGCTCTACCCGCAGGACCGGCTCCGCCTGGAGACCGACCCGGGTGTGCTGACCGGCCGGATCGTCGACCTGGTCGCACCGATCGGAAAGGGTCAGCGTGGTCTGATCGTCTCGCCGCCGAAGGCCGGCAAGACGATGATCATGCAGGCGATCGCCAACGCGATCACCACCAACAACCCCGAGTGCCACCTGATGGTCGTCCTGGTCGACGAGCGTCCGGAAGAGGTCACCGACATGCAGCGGTCGGTCAAGGGCGAGGTCATCTCCTCGACCTTCGACCGTCCGGCCGAGGACCACACCACCGTCGCCGAGCTGGCCATCGAGCGCGCCAAGCGTCTCGTCGAGCTGGGTCACGACGTGGTCGTCCTGCTGGACTCCATCACCCGCCTGGGCCGCGCGTACAACCTCGCGGCGCCCGCCTCCGGCCGCATCCTGTCCGGTGGTGTCGACTCGACCGCGCTGTACCCGCCGAAGCGCTTCTTCGGTGCCGCGCGCAACATCGAGGACGGCGGCTCGCTGACCATCCTGGCCACCGCGCTGGTCGACACCGGCTCGCGCATGGACGAGGTGATCTTCGAGGAGTTCAAGGGCACCGGCAACATGGAGCTCAAGCTCGACCGGAAGCTCGCCGACAAGCGCATCTTCCCGGCCGTCGACGTCGACGCGTCGGGCACGCGCAAGGAGGAGATCCTCCTCAACAGCGAGGAGCTCTCCATCACCTGGAAGCTGCGCCGAGTGCTGCACGCGCTCGACTCGCAGCAGGCGATCGAGCTGCTCCTCGACAAGATGAAGCAGACGAAGTCGAACGCCGAGTTCCTGATGCAGATCGCGAAGACGACTCCGTCGGGCAAGAACGACGACTGAGTCACCGGCGTCACCACACAGCCGCCCCCGCCGCACCCGCGGCGGGGGCGGCTGTGCTTTTGCCGCCGCTGTGCTCTTGCGCACACCCCGTCCCGCGGTGAACCCTCTCCCGCTCCGCGGCGTCCCCGGCCAAAACCGCAGGCTGGAGGCGGTGTCACGTGATGATCACCCGCGCGGATGGTCATGTACGCGCCGATCGGGGGGCTCCCGGCGCCGTGGAACCCTGGGGGGCGCTCGGCCGTCTGTGTCAGAGGACGCACGGTGGATGGCGGCCGCAGACGACCGGGGCACGGACCTAAGGACCGAGGAGAGCATGAGCGACGACAGCAAGGGCAGCGGCGGGCGCGCCGCGGGCCGGCGCCGACGGAAACCGCCGAAGCGCCGCAGGGCTCTCGTCATCGCCGCGTGGACCGCCGCAGGCGTGGTCCTGCTCGGCGGGGCGGGGCTCGGCTACTTCTACTTCAAGCTCAACGGCAACCTGAAGACCGTCGACATCGACCAGGCGCTCGGCACCGACCGACCGCAGAACGTCGACAACGGCTCGATGGACATCCTGGTCCTGGGATCCGACTCCCGCGGCGGCGCCAACGGCGAGTACGGCCCGGACGACGGCGGCTCCGCCCGCTCCGACACCGCGATGATCGTCCACCTCTACGAGGGCCACCAGAAGGCCAGCGTCATATCGATCCCGCGCGACACCATGACCGCCCGCCCCTCCTGCGCCACGGCCAAGGGGAAGACCGACCCCGGCGGGACGCGCAAGCAGTTCAACGAGGCGTACACGATCGGCGGGGCGGCCTGCGCGGTCAAGACCGTCGAGAAGATGTCGGGGATCCGTATGGACCACTACATCGAGGTCGACTTCACGGGCTTCAAGAAGATCATCGACACCCTCGGCGGGGTGGAGGTGACCACCAGCAAGCCGATCAAGGACGATTACAGCCACCTGGACCTCCCGGCCGGCCCCAACAAGCTGAACGGCGAGCAGGCCCTCGGGCTGGTCCGTACCCGCCACGGCGTCGGCGACGGCGGCGACCTCGGCCGAATACAGCTCCAGCAGGCCTTCATCAAGGCGCTGATCAAGCAGGTCAAGAGCATCGGCCTGTTCGACAACCCCAAGCGGCTGCTCGACCTCGCCGACACCGGCACCAAGACGATCACCACCGACAAGGCGCTCGGCGATGTGAAGTCCCTCATGGGCTTCGCCCAGAGCCTCCAGGGCATCGACGCCCAGAACATGCACATGATCACGCTGCCGGTGACGGCGGACGCGCTCGACTCCGACCGCGTGGCCCCGCTGACCAAGCAGTCCAAGCTGGTCTGGGACGCCCTGCTGGCCGACCAGCCCGTTCCCGCCGAGGCCACCGAGAACTCGATGGGCGACAAGGGCACCGCCGGCAAGGTCGTCCAGTAGAGAGCCTTCCGATCCGGTGCGGAATAGATGCCGGCCCCTCTCCGTTGAGGGAGGCGTCCTCAGAATTTTGACAGGCAGCCCGGTCCTGGCAGACTGGTCTGTCGGCCCCGGTTCACGCAGCGCGCAATTCGGCTCCTGCGACCCGGCGCCCTCCCGAATCTAGGAGACACCTTGAAGAGCGAGATCCACCCCCAGTACGTCGAGACCCAGGTCAGCTGCACCTGTGGCGCGTCGTTCACCACCCGTAGCACCCTGACCGAAGGCACCATCCGTGCCGAGGTCTGCTCCGAGTGCCACCCGTTCTACACGGGCAAGCAGAAGATCCTCGACACCGGTGGCCGTGTGGCGCGCTTCGAGGCTCGCTTCGGCAAGGGTGCGGCCAAGAAGTAGCGCGACCCAGGCGCCGGTCACCGGCCGCCCCCTGTCCACTCGGGGGCGGCCGGACCGGCGCCTTTGTCGTCGGCTAGCCCCGTCACCCCCTGCAGTCCTTCGCACTTTTACCCCAGGAGTACCCCGATGTTCGAGGCGGTCGAGGAACTGGTCGGCGAGCACGCCGATCTTGAGAAGAAGCTCGCCGACCCTTCGGTCCACTCCGATCAGGCCAACGCGCGCAAGCTGAACAAGCGCTACGCGGAGCTGACCCCGATCATCGCGACCTTCCGGGCGTGGAAGCAGTCGGCCGAGGACATCGAGACGGCCAAGGAGTTCGCGGCCGACGACCCGGACTTCATCGCCGAGGTCAAGGAGCTGACGCAGCAGCGCGAGGAGCTCACCGAGAAGCTCCGCCTGCTGCTGGTCCCGCGCGACCCCAGCGACGACAAGGACGTGCTCCTGGAGGTCAAGGCGGGCGCGGGCGGTGACGAGTCGGCCCTGTTCGCCGGCGACCTGCTGCGCATGTACCTGCGCTACGCCGAGCGCGTGGGCTGGAAGACCGAGATCATCGACGCCACCGAGTCCGAGCTCGGCGGCTACAAGGACGTGCAGGTCTCCGTCCGCACCAAGGGCGGCAACGGCGCGACCGAGCCCGGCCAGGGCGTGTGGGCCCGCCTGAAGTACGAGGGCGGCGTGCACCGCGTCCAGCGGGTTCCGGCCACCGAGTCCCAGGGCCGCATCCACACCTCCGCCGCCGGCGTGCTCGTCACCCCGGAGGCCGAGGAGGTCGAGGTCGAGGTCAACATGAACGACCTCCGCATCGACGTGTACCGCTCGTCGGGCCCCGGCGGCCAGTCCGTCAACACCACCGACTCGGCCGTGCGCATCACGCACCTGCCGACCGGCGTGGTCGCCTCCTGCCAGAACGAGAAGAGCCAGCTCCAGAACAAGGAGCAGGCCATGCGCATCCTCCGCTCGCGCCTGCTGGCCGCCGCCCAGGAGGCCGCCGAGCAGGAGGCCTCCGACGTGCGCCGCAGCCAGGTGCGCAGCGTGGACCGCTCGGAGAAGATCCGCACGTACAACTACCCGGAAAACCGGATCTCGGACCACCGGACCGGATTCAAGGCGTACAACTTGGACCAGGTGCTCGACGGCGATCTCGACGCGGTCATCCAGGCCTGCGTCGACACCGACTCCGCGGCCAAGCTCGCGGCCGCGCACTGACCCTGAACCCTGCTTCACCCCCCGTACGACAGCAGCCCGGAGGACCAGCGTGAACTTGCTGCTTGCCGAGGTGGCCCAGGCCACCCAGCGGCTGGCCGCCGCCGGCGTGCCCTCACCGCGCTTCGACGCGGAGGAGCTCGCGGCCTTCGTGCACGGCGTCAAGCGGGGGGAACTGCACCACGTCAAGGACGCGGACTTCGACGCCCGCTACTGGGAGGCCGTCGCCCGCCGCGAGGCGCGCGAGCCGCTCCAGCACATCACCGGCCGCGCCTTCTTCCGCTACCTGGAGCTCCAGGTCGGGCCCGGGGTCTTCGTCCCGCGGCCCGAGACCGAGTCGGTCGTGGACTGGGCCATACACGCCGTCCGGGCGATGGACGTGGTCGAGCCGCTGATCGTCGACCTGTGCACCGGCTCCGGCGCGATCGCGCTGGCCATGGCGCAGGAGGTGCCGCGCTCGCGCGTGCACGCGGTCGAGCTGTCCGAGGAAGCCCTGCGCTGGACCCGCAAGAACGCCGAGGGCTCCCGGGTCACCGTCCACCAGGGGGACGCGCTGAGCGCCCTGCCGGAGCTCGACGGGCAGGTCGACCTGGTCATCTCCAACCCGCCGTACATCCCGCTCACCGAGTGGGAGTACGTGGCCCCCGAGGCCCGGGACCACGATCCGGAGATGGCCCTCTTCTCCGGCGAGGACGGTCTCGACACCATCCGCGGCATCGAGCGCACCGCCCACCGGCTGCTGCGGCCCGGCGGCATCGTCGTCATCGAGCACGCCGACACCCAGGGCGGCCAGGTCCCGTGGATCTTCGCCGAGGAGCGGGGCTGGGCCGACGCCGCCGACCACCCCGACCTGAACAACCGCCCGCGCTTCGCGACCGCCCGCAAGGCACTGCCGTGATCCGCGCCAGTTCACCCAGTGACACAGTCACCCCCCTGATGCACGAGGAGTCCCGCTGATGGCCCGGCGATACGACTGCAACGACGCGACGGACCGCAAGACGGGTCTGCGCGAAGCCGCATCCGCCGTGCGCCGCGGCGAGCTCGTCGTGCTGCCCACCGACACCCTGTACGGGATCGGCGCGGACGCCTTCAGCCCGGAGGCCGTCCACGACCTGCTCGCCGCCAAGGGACGGGGCCGCAGCATGCCCACCCCGGTGCTCATCGGCTCCCCGAACACCCTGCACGGCCTGGTCACCGACTTCTCCGAGCAGGCGTGGGAGCTTGTCGACGCCTTCTGGCCGGGCGCGCTGACGCTCGTCGCCAAGCACCAGCCCTCGCTGGCCTGGGACCTCGGCGACACCCAGGGGACCGTGGCCGTACGAATGCCCCTGCACCCCGTCGCGATCGAGCTGCTGACCGAGGTCGGCCCGATGGCGGTGTCCTCGGCCAACCTGTCCGGGCACCCGGCGCCCGAGGACTGCGACGCGGCGCGCGAGATGCTCGGGGACTCCGTGTCCGTGTACCTCGACGGCGGTCCGACGCCCGGCATCCAGCCGTCGTCGATCGTCGACGTCACCGGGAAGGTTCCCGTCCTGCTGCGCGAAGGGGCGCTCACCGCGGAGCAGCTGCGGGAGGTCGTACCCGACCTCGAGGTCGCCCCGTGAGCCCTGACGGGCGTGGCATAGCTGGGGGAACCGCTTTCCGCATACTCCACGTCAGCACCGGCAACGTGTGCCGCTCACCCATCACCGAGCGGCTGACGCGGCACGCCCTGGCCCACCGCCTCGGGGGCCTGGTCAGCGCGGACCTCATCGTGGAGAGCGCCGGCACCTGGGGCCACGAGGGCGCGCCGATGGAGGCGAACGCGGCTGCCGTGCTGGCGGACTTCGGAGCCGACGCCTCCGGTTTCACCGGGCGGGAGCTGCTCGACGAGCACGTCATCCGGGCCGACCTGGTGCTGACCGCGACCCGCGACCACCGGGCGCAGGTCATCTCGATGGGTCATTCGGCGGGGCTGCGGACCTTCACGCTGAAGGAGTTCACCCGGCTGGTCCGGGCGATAGATCCGGCCACCCTGCCGCCCCTGGACGACGGCATGGCGGAGCGCGCACGCGCCCTGGTACGGGCCGCGGCGGCGCTGCGCGGCTGGCTGCTGGCCCCGTCGCCGGACGCGGACGAGGTGTACGACCCGTACGGGGCGCCGATCACCTTCTTCCGGTCGATCGGCGACGAGATCAACCAGGCGCTGGACCCCGTCGTGACCGCGCTGACGGGCGTGACCGCTTCCCGCTGACCTGCGGAGCCGTTGCCCGGGGCTCCGCCCCGGACCCTCTCCTGGACTCCGTCCGGGGGGCGCCCTGGCGCCGAGCGGTGCGAGGAGGGCGTCGGGGATATGGTGGCTGGTACCCGGTACCCCATGGAGTCGCGCCATGAGTGTCATCACCCAGCCCACGGACGTCCTGCGACAGCAGGACCCGCAGATGGCAGACGTGCTCGCGGGGGAGCGGCAGCGGCAGGCGAGCACCCTCCAGCTGATCGCCGCCGAGAACTTCACCTCCCCCGCCGTGCTCGCCGCGCTCGGCTCCTCGCTCTCCAACAAGTACGCCGAGGGATACCCCGGCGCCCGGTACCACGGCGGCTGCGAGTACGTGGACGTGGCCGAGCAGCTGGCAGTGGAACGGGCGAAGACACTGTTCGGCGCCGAGCACGCCAACGTCCAGCCGCACTCCGGTTCCTCCGCGGTCCTGGCCGCCTACGCCGCGCTGCTGCGGCCCGGGGACACGGTGCTGGCGATGGGGCTCCCGTACGGCGGCCACCTCACGCACGGCTCGCCCGCCAACTTCTCCGGCCGGTGGTTCGACTTCGTCGGCTACGGCGTGGACGCGGAGACCGGGCTCATCGACTACGAGCAGGTGCAGCAGCTCGCCCGCTCGCACCAGCCGAAGGCGATCGTCTGCGGCTCCATCTCCTACCCCCGCCACCCCGAGTACTCGGCCTTCCGGGAGATCGCCGACGAGGTCGGGGCCTATCTGATCGCCGACGCCGCCCATCCCATCGGGCTGGTGGCCGGCGGGGCCGCGCCCAGCCCCGTCCCGTACGCCGACATCGTCTGCGCGACCACGCACAAGGTCCTGCGGGGTCCGCGCGGCGGCATGCTGCTGTGCGGCGCCGAATTCGCCGAGCGGATCGACCGGGCGGTGTTCCCCTTCACCCAGGGCGGCGCCCAGATGCACACCATCGCCGCAAAGGCCGTGGCCTTCGGGGAGGCCGCGGCTCCCGCCTTCGCCACGTACGCCCACCGGGTCGTCGCCAACGCCCGGGCGCTGGCAGAGGCGTTGGAGGACCACGGCTTCACCGTGACCACCGGCGGGACCGACACGCACCTGATCACCGCCGACCCGGCGCCGCTGGGCATCGACGGCCCGACCGCCCGCGGCCGGCTGGCCGCCGCCGGGATCGTGCTCGACACCTGCGCCCTCCCGTACGGGGACCAGCGCGGCGTCCGCCTGGGCACCGCCGCCGTGACCACCCAGGGGATGGGGGAGACGGAGATGCTCCGGATCGCGGCATTGTTTGCGGCCGCGCTGCACGGGGAAGCCGCGAGGACCCGTACGGAGGTCAAGGAGCTGACGATGGGATTTCCCCCTTACGGGGAGTAAGCAGGACAAGCGGGGCGTACTGCAACCGGTATACCGCCCCCTCGCGTCCTTGGTGGAGGGGACATCACAGCTAATGTGTGGGGCTGAGATGGCCGGCGATACATCTGGGGCAGCCCGTGCGTGAATATCTGCTGACACTTTGTGTCACGGTCGCGGTGACCTACCTGCTGACCGGGCCCGTGCGGAAGTTCGCGATCGCGGCCGGGGCCATGCCGGAGATCCGCGCCCGCGACGTGCACCGCGAGCCCACGCCACGCCTGGGCGGCATCGCCATGTTCGGCGGTCTGTGCGCGGGGCTGCTGGTCGCGGACAACCTGCGCAACCTCAACGGCGTCTTCGAGCTCTCGAACGAACCGCGCGCGCTGCTGTCCGGCGCCGCCCTGATCTGGCTGGTCGGCGTACTCGACGACAAGTTCGAGCTCGACGCCCTGATCAAGCTCGGCGCGCAGATGATCTCCGCCGGTGTGATGGTCATGCAGGGGCTGACCATCCTGTGGATCCCCGTCCCGGGGATCGGCACGGTCCCGCTCACCCAGTGGCAGGGCAACCTGCTCACCGTCGCACTCGTCGTGATCACCATCAACGCCGTGAACTTCGTCGACGGACTGGACGGCCTCGCCGCCGGCATGGTCTGCATTGCCGCCACCGCGCTGTTCCTCTACGCGTACCGGCTGTGGTTCGGCTACGGCATCGAACAGGCCGCGCCCGCGACCCTCTTCGCCGCGATCCTGATGGGCATGTGCCTCGGCTTCCTGCCGCACAACATGCACCCCGCCCGGATCTTCATGGGCGACTCCGGCTCGATGCTCATCGGCCTGGTGCTGGCCGCCTCCGCCATCTCCCTCAGCGGCCAGGTGGACCCGGACGCGCTGGCCCTGTTCGCGGGCGGTGAGCGCAACGCGACGCACGCGATGTTCCCGGTCTTCATCCCCCTGATCTTGCCGCTGACGATCATCGCGATCCCGATGGCGGACCTGGTCCTGGCGATCGTCCGGCGCACCTGGAAGGGCCAGTCGCCCTTCGCGGCCGACCGCGGGCACCTGCACCACCGGCTGCTGGAGCTCGGGCATTCGCACAGCCGCGCGGTGCTGATCATGTACTTCTGGTCAGGGCTGATCGCCTTCGGCACGGTGGCGTATTCGGTGAATTCCGCCTCGATGTGGATCGTGCTGGCGATCGCCGCGCTCAGCGCCGTGGGCCTGATCCTGTTGCTCCTGCCGCGCTTCACCCCGCGCGCCCCGCGCTGGGCGGAGGGCCTCGTGCCGCCGCGCTACCGGCACACCACCCGGGCCGCCGAGGCCGCGGCCGAAGCGGCCGCCCGGGACGCCTCGGGCACCGAGCCGGAGCCCGCCAGGCCGATCGCCGTGGGGGTGTCCGGCGTCAACGGGGCGACCGCCATCGGCCCCCGTTCGCGCTTCCCCGACCGGCGTAAGGCTGAATCCACCCGCTGACAGTCCATGGGCATGTCGGATATGGGTGTCCAATACCAGACAAGAGGCTCGCCTGTCGCGCACACACGCGCAGGGTCCCTCTCATGTGTGACAGTCAGCACACTTCGCAGGTAAAGCTCTCATCAAATAGTTTGTGATACCGTTCACTAAACCCGGCGACAGAGCCGAAGGACCGTAGTGCGACGGTCCATTGGCCCGAGGATCACACTCGGACCGGGCTTACGCTCGTCCCGTACGAGTCCCGTGCCCCCACCACCACGCGGAGCAACCCGCCATGCGGTCTGATGACGTCCGATCCCTCCTGCAAGCCGCCGTACCCACCGCTGCCGCCGGCGCTCTCGCCGCTGTGATCAGCGCTCTGGTCGTCGGCGGTAAAGGTGCGGTCGGTGCCATCGTCGCGACGCTGGTCGTGATTTTGTTCATGGGCATCGGATTCGTGGTTCTGCAGCGCACGGCGAAATCACTTCCGCATCTCTTCCAGGCCATGGGGCTCATGCTCTACGCGGCCCAGATTCTGCTGCTCTTCGTCTTTCTCGCCGCGTTCAAGAACACCACTCTGTTCCACCCCAAGGCCTTCGCGATCACGCTTGTCGCCACCACCCTCGTGTGGATCGGCGCACAGACCCGTGCTCATATGAAGGCCAAGATCCTCTACGTCGAACCGGACTCGATGAAGGGCGACAAGCCCGAAAATCCGGGGCCGAAGTCGTGAGGGGTAGGGCCGGGATAAGTGGGCGTTCGAGATCCTGCTATCGTCCGGTGCCAACTGCGGCACTGCGGGCGCGGGCATCTGAGCTGACGCCTGTTCCATCGCGAGGCTCGATGCCTGATTGCCGCCCCACCATCCGAAACACCTGTCCAGTGCCGAACCGCGGCTGCGCGCCGCGCCGACACAACGAGGTTGCCGTACCTATGCGCCACGCTGAAGGAGCCCTGCGGTGAGTGCTGCTGACATGACGCTCGCCTTCGAGATCAACTGTCATTTCGAAGACGGCACTGGCTGCGGCTTCCCGGGCCCGACCCTGTACTCGTTCCTGTTCAAGCCGATCTTCGGTGACGACAGCGGCCTGTACTTCAACAAGACGATGCTGCTGGCCCTGCTGGGCTCGATCATCATCGTCGGCTTCTTCTGGGCCGCGTTCCGGAAGCCGAAGGTCGTCCCGGGCAAGCTCCAGATGATCGCCGAGGCCGGCTACGACTTCGTTCGCCGCGGCATCGTCTACGAGACGCTGGGCAAGAAGGAAGGCGAGAAGTACGTCCCCTTCATGGTCGCGACGTTCTTCTTCGTCTGGATGATGAACCTCTGGTCGATCATCCCGATCGCCCAGTTCCCGGTGACCGCCGTCATCGCGTACCCGGCCGGGCTCGCCCTCGTCATCTACGTCATGTGGATGTCGGTGACCTTCAAGCGCCACGGCTTCGTCGGCGGCCTGAAGAACGTCACGGGCTACGACAAGTCCCTCGGCGGGATCCTGCCGCTGGTCATGGTGATCGAGTTCTTCTCGAACGTCCTGGTCCGCCCCTTCACCCACGCGGTCCGACTGTTCGCGAACATGTTCGCCGGTCACACCCTGCTGCTGCTGTTCACCATCGCCAGCTGGTACCTGCTGAACGGGATCGGCATCGCCTACGCGGGCGTCTCGTTCATCATGGTCATCGTCATGACCGCGTTCGAGCTGTTCATCCAGGCTGTTCAGGCGTACGTCTTCGTGCTCCTGGCCTGCAGCTTCCTGCAGGGCGCGGTCGCCGAGCACCACTGAGCGCCGCCCGCTCCTGCAAACCCCCGAATCGTCCGGTGGCCAACCCCCACCGGTCCATGAAAGAGAAGGAAGAACTGGCATGTCCCAGATCCTCGCTGCCGCCGAAGGCGTCACCGGTTCCCTCAGCTCCGTCGGTTACGGCCTCGCGGCGATCGGCCCGGGCGTCGGCGTCGGCATCATCTTCGGTAACGGCACGCAGGCTCTCGCCCGTCAGCCCGAGGCTGCCGGTCTGATCCGCGCCAACCAGATCCTCGGCTTCGCCTTCTGTGAGGCGCTCGCCCTCATCGGTCTGGTCATGCCGTTCGTCTACTAAGACGAACTCCACGACTAGTCCGAATCGACGAAAGGCACTGATGTGAACCTCCTGGTTCTCGCGGCCGAGGAGCCGGGTAACCCCCTCGTCCCGCCGATCCCCGAGCTCGTCATCGGTCTGTTGGCCTTCGTCATCGTCTTCGGCTTCCTCGCGAAGAAGCTCCTCCCGAACATCAACAAGGTTCTGGACGAGCGTCACGCGGCGATCGAAGGCGGTATCGAAAAGGCAGAAGCCGCTCAGACCGAGGCTCAGAGCGTCCTGGAGCAGTACAAGGCCCAGCTCGCCGAAGCCCGGCACGAGGCCGCGCGCCTGCGCCAGGAAGCGCTGGAGCAGGGCACTGCGCTCAAGGAAGAACTGCGCGCAGAGGGCCAGCGGCAGCGTGAGGAGATCATCGCTGCCGGCCACGCCCAGATCGCGGCCGACCGTAAGGCCGCCTCTCAGGCGCTGCGTCAGGACGTTGGCAAGCTCGCCACCGACCTGGCCGGAAAGCTCGTCGGCGAGTCCCTCGAGGACGCCGCCCGACAGAGCCGCACGATCGACCGTTTCCTCAGCGAGCTCGAGGAGAAGGCCGAGGCGGCCCGATGAACGGAGCGAGCCGCGAGGCGCTGGCCTCCGCGCGCGAGCGTCTCGACGCGCTGACGGACAACACGTCCGTCGACGCGGCGAAGCTCGCCGGTGAGCTGGCTGCCGTCACCGCGCTGCTCGACCGTGAGGTCTCGCTGCGTCGGGTCATCACGGACCCGGCGCAGTCCGGCGAGGCCAAGGCCGAGCTCGTCGCTCGGCTGCTCGGCGGTCAGGTCGGCGGGGAAACCCTCGACCTGGTGTCCGGCATGGCCCGGTCCCGCTGGTCGCAGTCCCGTGACCTGGTGGACTCGCTGGAGGAGCTGGCGGCCACCGCCGACCTCACGGCGGCCCAGCAGACGGGCGCTCTCGACAACGTCGAGGACGAGATCTTCCGCTTCGGCCGGATCGTCTCCTCGAGCACCGAGCTGCGTTCCGCGCTGACCGACCGCGCGGCCACCGGCTCCGCCAAGAGCGAGCTGCTGCGCAGCCTGCTCGGCGGCAAGGTGAACGCCGTCACCGAGCGCCTGGTGATCCGTCTTGTCACGCACCCGCGTGGACGTAGCCTGGAAGCGGGACTCGAGTCCCTTTCCAAGCTCGCCGCCGAGCGCCGTGACCGCATGGTCGCCACCGTGACCAGCGCGGTTCCGCTCAGCGACGTGCAGAAGCAGCGTCTCGGCGCGGTGCTGGCCAAGCTGTACGGCCGCCAGATGCACCTGAACCTCGACGTGGACCCCGAGGTCCTCGGCGGGATCTCGGTGCGAGTCGGCGACGAGGTCATCGACGGCACCATCGCGGACCGCCTCGCAGAGGCGTCCCGCCGCATGGCCGGCTGACCAGCCACCAATAGAACAACGCATTCCTAGCGGCCCGGTTGGGCCGTGCAGAACTTGCAGAAGATTCCTGGGGGTCGCCCCCAGACCCCTAAGAAGCTTCAGGCCCAACAAGGAGAGCAGGGAACCCAGATGGCGGAGCTCACGATCCGGCCGGAGGAGATCCGGGACGCACTGGAGAACTTTGTCCAGTCGTACCAGCCGGACGCGGCCTCGCGCGAGGAGGTCGGAACGGTCAGCGTTGCCGGCGACGGCATCGCGAAGGTGGAGGGCCTGCCCTCCGCCATGGCGAACGAGCTGCTGAAGTTCGAGGACGGCACCCTCGGTCTCGCCCTCAACCTCGAGGAGCGCGAGATCGGTGCGGTCGTCCTCGGCGAGTTCAGCGGTATCGAGGAGGGCCAGCCGGTGCAGCGCACCGGTGAGGTGCTCTCCGTAGGCGTCGGCGAGGGTTACCTCGGCCGCGTTGTCGACCCGCTCGGCAACCCGATCGACGGTCTCGGCGAGATCGCGACCGAGGGCCGCCGCGCCCTCGAGCTGCAGGCCCCCGGCGTCATGGTCCGCAAGTCGGTCCACGAGCCGATGCAGACCGGCTACAAGGCCATCGACGCGATGGTGCCGGTCGGCCGCGGCCAGCGTCAGCTGATCATCGGCGACCGTCAGACGGGTAAGACCGCTCTGGCCGTCGACACGATCATCAACCAGCGCGACAACTGGCGCTCCGGCGACGTGAACAAGCAGGTTCGCTGCATCTACGTCGCCATCGGCCAGAAGGGCTCGACCATCGCGTCCGTTCGCGGCGCCCTGGAAGACGCCGGCGCGCTCGAGTACACGACGATCGTCGCCGCCCCGGCGTCCGACCCGGCCGGCTTCAAGTACCTGGCGCCGTACACCGGTTCCGCCATCGGCCAGCACTGGATGTACGCCGGCAAGCACGTCCTGATCATCTTCGACGACCTGTCGAAGCAGGCCGACGCCTACCGCGCCGTGTCGCTGCTGCTGCGCCGCCCGCCGGGCCGCGAGGCCTACCCGGGCGACGTCTTCTACCTGCACTCCCGTCTGCTGGAGCGCTGCGCGAAGCTCTCCGACGACATGGGTGCCGGTTCGATGACCGGTCTGCCGATCGTCGAGACCAAGGCGAACGACGTGTCGGCGTTCATCCCGACCAACGTCATCTCCATCACCGACGGCCAGTGCTTCCTGGAGTCCGACCTGTTCAACGCGGGCCAGCGCCCGGCGCTGAACGTCGGTATCTCGGTCTCCCGCGTCGGTGGCTCGGCCCAGCACAAGGCCATGAAGCAGGTTTCCGGCCGTCTGCGCCTGGACCTCGCCCAGTACCGCGAGCTGGAGGCGTTCGCCGCCTTCGGTTCCGACCTGGACGCCGCTTCGAAGGCTTCGCTGGAGCGCGGCAAGCGTCTGGTCGAGCTGCTGAAGCAGGGCCAGTACCAGCCGATGCCCGTCGAGGAGCAGGTCGTCTCCGTCTGGGCCGGCACCACCGGCAAGATGGACGACGTTCCGGTCAACGACATCCGTCGCTTCGAGTCGGAGCTGCTGGAGCACCTGCGCCGCGAGCGCAAGGACCTCCTCACCTCCATCGCCGACGGCGGCAAGATGTCGGACGACACCCTGACGTCGATCGCGGACGCCATCGCCGGCTTCAAGCGCCAGTTCGAGACCTCGGACGGCAAGCTCCTGGGCGAGGACGCACCGGCCGTCAACGTCTCCAAGTGACGACGGAAGGGACCTGACTCATGGGAGCGCAGCTCCGGGTCTACAAGCGTCGCATCCGTGCCATCACGGCGACCAAGAAGATCACCAAGGCGATGGAGATGATCGCCGCCTCGCGCATCGTCAAGGCGCAGCGCAAGGTGGCGGCGTCGATGCCGTACGCGACCGAGCTCACCCGTGCGGTGACCGCGGTGGCGACCGGTTCGAACACCAAGCACGCCCTGACGACCGAGGTCGAGCAGCCGACCCGTGCCGCGATCCTGCTCATCACGAGCGACCGCGGTCTGGCCGGCGGCTACTCCTCGAACGCCATCAAGCAGGCGGAGCGGCTCACCGAGCGGCTGCGCGCTGAGGGCAAGGAGGTCGACACGTACATCGTCGGCCGCAAGGGTGTCGCCTACTTCGGGTTCCGCGAGCGCAAGGTCGCGGATTCGTGGACGGGCTTCACCGACAGCCCGGCCTACGCCGACGCCAAGCGCGTCGCCGGACCGCTGATCGAGGCCATCCAGCTGGACACGGCCGAGGGCGGCGTCGACGAACTGCACGTCGTCTACACGGAATTCGTGTCGATGATGACGCAGAACGCGGTCGACGGCCGGATGCTGCCGCTCAGCCTCGACAAGGCAGAGGAGGAGACCGGCGCGAAGGGCGAGATCCTTCCGCTGTTCGACTTCGAGCCGTCGGCGGAGGACGTCCTCGACGCCCTTCTGCCGCGCTACGTCGAGAGCCGTATCTACAACGCACTGCTGCAGTCGGCCGCTTCCGAGCACGCCGCCCGCCGCCGCGCGATGAAGTCGGCGACCGACAACGCCGGGGATCTCATCAAGAGCCTCTCCCGGCTTGCCAACGCGGCCCGCCAGGCCGAAATCACCCAGGAAATCAGCGAGATCGTCGGTGGCGCGAGCGCCATGGCTGACGCGACCGCGGGGAGTGACAAGTAATGACGACCACTGTTGAGACGGCCGCCGCCACGGGCCGCGTCGCCCGGGTCATCGGCCCGGTCGTCGACGTGGAGTTCCCCGTCGACGCCATGCCCGAGATCTACAACGCCCTCAAGGTCCAGGTCGCAGACCCGGCCGAGGACGGCAAGCTCAAGACCCTGACCCTCGAGGTCGCGCAGCACCTGGGTGACGGCCTCGTCCGTACCATCTCGATGCAGCCGACCGACGGTCTGGTCCGCCAGGCCCCGGTGACCGACACGGGCGAGGGCATCACCGTCCCCGTCGGTGACTTCACCAAGGGCAAGGTGTTCAACACCCTCGGTGAGGTGCTGAACTACCCGGAGGAGAACGCCAACGTCACCGAGCGCTGGCCGATCCACCGCAAGGCGCCTCGCTTCGACGAGCTCGAGTCGAAGACCGAGATGTTCGAGACCGGCGTCAAGGTCATCGACCTTCTCACCCCGTACGTCAAGGGTGGAAAGATCGGTCTGTTCGGTGGTGCCGGTGTCGGCAAGACCGTTCTGATCCAGGAAATGATCTACCGCGTCGCCAACAACCACGACGGTGTGTCGGTCTTCGCGGGCGTCGGTGAGCGTACCCGTGAGGGCAACGACCTCATCGAGGAAATGGCCGACTCGGGCGTCATCGACAAGACGGCGCTTGTCTTCGGCCAGATGGACGAGCCCCCGGGCACCCGTCTGCGCGTCGCGCTTGCCGGTCTGACCATGGCGGAGTACTTCCGCGATGTGCAGAAGCAGGACGTGCTCTTCTTCATCGACAACATCTTCCGTTACACCCAGGCCGGTTCGGAGGTGTCGACCCTTCTGGGCCGCATGCCGTCCGCCGTGGGTTACCAGCCGAACCTGGCTGACGAGATGGGTCTGCTGCAGGAGCGCATCACCTCGACCCGTGGTCACTCGATCACCTCGATGCAGGCGATCTACGTCCCCGCGGACGACCTGACCGACCCGGCGCCGGCGACCACCTTCGCCCACCTCGACGCGACGACGGTTCTTTCCCGTCCGATCTCCGAGAAGGGCATCTACCCGGCCGTGGACCCGCTGGACTCGACGTCCCGCATCCTCGACCCGCGGTACATCGCGGCGGACCACTACGCCACGGCGATGCGCGTCAAGGGGATCCTCCAGAAGTACAAGGACCTCCAGGACATCATCGCGATCCTCGGTATCGACGAGCTGGGCGAGGAGGACAAGCTCGTTGTCCACCGTGCCCGTCGTGTCGAGCGCTTCCTGTCGCAGAACACCCACGTGGCGAAGCAGTTCACCGGTGTGGACGGTTCGGACGTTCCGCTCGAAGAGTCGATCACCGCGTTCAACGCGATCTGCGACGGTGACTACGACCACTTCCCCGAGCAGGCGTTCTTCCTGTGCGGTGGCATCGAGGACCTGAAGGCCAACGCCAAGGAGCTGGGCGTCTCCTGATCCGGCGCGCTCCGCGAGGAGCGCATCCGGTTCGCAGGCCACCAGCGAACGCTGACAGTGTCTGCAGACGGAGAGGGGCGGGTATGTCCCGTCCCTCTCCCCACGCCCATTAGAATTTGACCCAACACCCGGCCGACCCGCCGGGTGGTGACCCGAGGAGCCACCTTGGCTGCTGAGCTGCACGTCGAGCTGGTCGCGGCGGACCGCAATGTCTGGTCCGGCGAGGCCACCCTTGTTGTCGCCCGCACCACGTCCGGCGACATCGGCGTCATGCCCGGTCACCAGCCGCTTCTCGGTGTGCTGGAATCGGGCCCTGTGACCATCCGTACCAGCGGGGGCGACACTGTCGTCGCGGCGGTGCACGGCGGTTTCATCTCGTTCGCGGACAACAAGCTGTCCCTGCTGGCCGAGATCGCCGAGCTCGCGGACGAGATCGACGTCCAGCGTGCGGAGCGGGCACTGGAGCGCGCGAAGTCGGAGGCCGATGCGGCCGCCGAGCGTCGCGCGGATGTCCGGCTGCGCGCCGTAACGGGCTGAACACCCGTCGGAGTTTGAACCGCTGAGTTCCGGAGGGCGACCTCCGGGGCACGGCAGACCTCAGCCGCGGTCCGTTCTGGAGTTTTCCAGACCGGGTCGCGGCTGAGGCGATGCAGGTCGTTTTTTTGGCATGCGGTATTCGATGAGCGAGGAGGTCGGTGAAGATGCTCCTCGCTCTGCTTGTGAGCGGCCTGGTCGTAGCCCTGGTGGTGATCGGGCTGTTTGTCTTCGGACTGCGCCGCAGACTCATCCAGCGGTCCGGCGGCACCTTCGACTGCAGCATGCGCTGGGGGGTGCCCGAGGAGACCGACACCTCGGGCAAGGGCTGGGTGTACGGGGTCGCGCGCTACAGCGGCGACCGGATCGAATGGTTCCGGGTGTTCTCGTACTCCCCGCGCCCGCGTCGGCTGCTGGAGCGTTCCTCCATCGAGGTCGTCGCCCGCCGGGCCCCGGAGGGCGAGGAGGAGCTGGCCCTGCTCTCCGACGCCGTCGTGCTCGGCTGTGTCCACCGGGGGACCCGCCTGGAGCTGGCGATGAGCGAGGACGCGCTGACCGGCTTCCTGGCGTGGCTGGAGGCGGCGCCGCCCGGGCAAAGGGTGAACGTGGCCTGAGGCATTCCAGACGTATTTCAGACGTGAAGAAGCCGGGGAGACGGGGGCGGACCCTTCTCCCCGGCTTCGGTCTTGCTACTGGAGCCCGGTGTGGATCGCGTTCGCGAGCTCACCGTTGCCGGTGTCGCCGCTGAACTCCCAGAAGAAGGCTCCCCTGAGGCCCTGCTGCTTGGTCCAGGTCATCTTCCCGGCGATGGTGGCGGGGGTGTCGTAGCTCCACCAGTTGCTGCCGCACTTGGCGTAGGCCGTGCCGGCGATGGTGCCGGTGGCCGGGCAGCTGTTCTTGAGCACCTTGTAGTCCTCGATGCCCTGCTCGTACGAGCCCGCCGCCGGTCCGGTGGCCGTGCCGCCGGGTGCGGCCTGGGTGACGCCGGTCCAGCCGCGGCCGTAGAAGCCGATGCCGAGGTTGAGCTTCGAGCCGGCCACGCCCTTGGCCTTGAGCTTGGCGATGGCGTCGGCCGAGTTGAAGCCGGCCTGCGGGATGCCGGTGTAGGAGGTGAGCGGGGAGTGCGGGGCCGTCGGGCCCTGCGCCGCCCACGCGCCGAAGAAGTCGTACGTCATGACGTTGTAGAAGTCGACGTACTGGGCGGCGCCGCCGTAGTCGGCCGCGTCGATCTTGCCGCCGCTGGAGGCGTCGGCGGTGATGGCCGCGGTGACCAGGTTGTTCGCGCCGAACTTGGCGCGGGTCGCCTGCATCAGGTTCTTGAACGCGGCCGCGCCGCTGGTGTCGCAGGACAGACCGCAGGCGTTCGGGTACTCCCAGTCCAGGTCGATCCCGTCGAAGACATCGGCCCAGCGCGGGTCCTCGACCAGGTTGTAGCAGGACTGGGCGAAGGCGGTCGGGTTGGCCGCGGCCTGCGGGAATCCGCCGGACCAGGTCCAGCCGCCGAAGGACCACAGGATCTTGATGTTCGGGTAGGCCTTCTTCAGCTTGCGCAGCTGGTTGAAGTTGCCGCGCAGGGGCTGGTCCCAGGTGTCGGCCACGCCGTCGACGCTCTGGTCGGCGGTGTAGGCCTTGTCGTAGTCGGCGAAGGCGTCACCGATGGTGCACTGGCCGTTCTGGACGTTGCCGAAGGCGTAGTTGATGTGGGTGATCTTGCTCGCCGTGCCCGACGTGACCAGGTTCTTCACGTGGTAGTTGCGGCCGTAGATGCCCCACTCGGTGAAGTAGCCGAGCTTGACCTTGCCGCCCGGGTCCGGGGGCGGGATGGTGCCGCCGAGGGTGGTCACCGACAGGCCGCCGGAGGACGGGCCGGTCTGGTCGATCGTGTCGCGGGCGGTGACGGTGTAGTTGTACGTCGTGCCCTTGGTCAGGCCGGAGTCGCCGTAGCTGGTGCCCGTGACGGTCGCGATCTTGGCGCCGCCGCGGTAGACGTCGTAGTTCTTGACGCCCTTGTCGTCGGTGGCCGCGGACCAGCTCAGGGTCAGCGAGGTCTCGGTGACGTTGCCCGCGGTGGGGGTGCCGGGCGCGGTGGGGGGAGTGTCGCCCGGCTGGGAGCCGTCACAGGAAGCGCCGTTGATCTTGCAGCCGCTGGGGGAGCCGCTGCCGGCGCCGTTGAACCCGAAGCTGGCGCTGCCGCCGGGGGCGAGGGTGCCGTTCCAGCCGACGTTCTTGCCGGTCCAGTGGGTGCCGGAGCTGGTGACGGTGGCGTCCCAGGCGGAGGTGACCGAGGTGCCGGCCGGGTAGTCCCACTCGACGGTCCACGAGGTGATGGTCGTGGTGCCGGTGTTCTTCACCGTCCACTTGCCCTCGAAGCCGGTGCCCCAGTCGGAGACCTTGGTGTACGTCGCGGTCGCGGACGTGGCGGCCTGGGCGGGGCCTGCCAGCACGACGAGCCCGGTGACGGGCAGGGCGAGGGCGGCCACGATCGCCGCGACCCGCGTGAAGAACCGGGTACGCCTGGTACGGGGTGGGGATGCTGTGCTCAAGGGTGATCCTCCGTAGGTCCGTCGTGGTCGTGGGGCCGACTCGACATGGGGGTGGGACCTGCGCCGCCCGTGAGCACGCTTTGTCATGGCACGCTCACCACAGTGTTGCGGTGAGAGTAGAAAGGTCTGGACCAAGCGTCAAGAGGTCCAGACCTCATGCCGGAACTTCCCCCGGCGGGGTGCCGGACAGGACCTAGAGGCCCAACTCCTGCGCCATTACGGCGGCTTGGACCCGGCTGCGCAGCTCCAGCTTCCCCAGCAGCCTGCTGACGTGCGTCTTCACCGTCGCCTCCGCCATCTCCAGGCGCGCGGCGATCTCCGCGTTCGACAGGCCCTCGCCCAGGCAGGACAGCACCTCGCGCTCGCGGCGGGTCAGCGTCTCCAGGGCCGGCGGGGCGGCAGGCCGGGCCGGGCGCGCCGGAGTCGCGAACTCGGCGATCAGCCGCCGGGTCACCGCAGGGGCGATCAGACCCTCCCCGCGCGCGACCGTCCGTACCGCCTCGATCAGCTCGGAGGCCTCCGCGTTCTTCAGGAGGAAGCCCGAGGCCCCCGCCCGCAGCGCCCCGAAGACGTACTCGTCGAGGTCGAAGGTGGTCAGCACCAGGACATCGGCCAGCCCTTCCGCGACCACCTGGCGGGTCGCGGACACCCCGTCGAGCTTCGGCATCTGCACGTCCATGAGGACCAGATCCGGCCGCAGCTCCCGGGCGAGGCGCACCGCCTCCTCCCCGTCGGCCGCCTCGCCCACCACCTCGATGCCGTCCGCACTGCCCAGGATGAGCACCAGCCCGGCCCGCACCGCGCTCTGGTCCTCCGCCACCACCACGCTGATGGTCATGCCTCCACCGCCCCTTCCTCCGCGGGCAGCGTTGCCCGCACCCGCCACAGTTCGCCGGTCCGGCCCGCCGAGAACTCCCCGCCCAGCAGCTCCACCCGCTCCCGCATGCCGATCAGCCCGGCGCCGGAGCCGGGGGCCCGCGGGCCGGGGCGTTCCCCGTAGGGGGAGTCCACCGCCACGGTCAGCTGTCCGTCCGTCCGGGCCACGCGGACCGTGACGGTGCCCGCCACCCCGTGCTTGAGGGCATTGGTCAGCGACTCCTGGAGGATCCGGTACGCGGCCAGCTCCACCGGGGCCGGTACCCGTTCCCCCGGTGGCCGGTCGTCATGGAGTACGAACTCCAGCCCGCTGGCCGAGCCATTGGTGCGGGCCTGGCCGAGCAGGGCCTCCAAGCCGTCGAGCGAGGGCACGGCCACGGCCTCCTGCTCCGCCCCGGCGTCCCGCAGCAGCCCGATCAGCCGGCGCATCTCGGCCAGGCCCTGGACGCTGTTCTCCCGGATCACCCCGAGGGCGTCACGGCTGGTGTCGGCCCGGTCGATGGAGAGCGCGGCCGTGGAGTGGATGGCGATCGCGGAGAGGTGGTTGGCCACCATGTCGTGCAGCTCCCGGGCCATCCGGGCGCGCTCGGCGGCGACCGCCTGGCTCCGGTCCATCTCGGCCAGCAGCGCGGTCTGCTCGGCTCGCAGCCGGGCGGCCACGGCGGCCTCGCGGTGGTTGCGCAGGGTGGCTCCGGTCAGGGCCGGGGCGAAACTGACGAGGCCGGTGACCACGCCGATCAGCAGGGCTTCCGGGGTGCGCAGCCAGGCCAGGAAGCCGATGGTGACGGCCACGGTGATCAGACCGGTGCTCACCGGGAGCCGCCGGGCCGTGGCGGGCTTGCCGTAGACGACGGCTGCGTACATCAGGTCGGTGAAGATCAGGACGGTGGTGAGGCTGCCGACCGTGAACTCGTTGGCGATCACGCCGAGGGTGCCGACGGCCAGGGCCACCGAGGGCATGGAACGGCGCAGCAGCTCCATCGCGCTGAGGACCGCGAGGGGGACCAGGGCGGCCCATGCGGGCAGGAGGTGCCGGTTCGAGCTGCTGTAGATGCCCAGCGACCACATCACCAGGCCCACGAGGAGGCCGGCCACGGCGAGGATGACGTCGTGGCGGTGCGGGCGCAGGCTCTTCGTGATCACGATCCCATCCAACAGGGTGCGCGGGGCGCCGACCTCGGCGGAGAGGCCGAGTTGTCAGTACATCGAAGGATGCAGTCGCAGGTCGTCAGTGGTGACGACGCATCGGGCCCGGCCTGCCGGGAGTCTGGGAGTACGTCGCACACCCGAGCGGAACGGAGAGTCCCGTGATCGTCGCGCTGATCATCGCCTGTGAGGTCGGCTTCTGGGTACTGCTGGCCCTCGGCCTGGCCCTGCGCTACCTGGCGAAGATGCCGAGGCTGGGCGCGGCGGTCCTGCTGTGCGAGCCGCTGATGGAGCTGGTCCTGCTGGTGGTCACCACACTGGACCTCAAGAACGGAGCCGAGCCGGACTGGAAGCACGGCCTCGCCGCCCTGTACATCGGCTACACCGTCGCCTACGGCCACTACACGATCAAGTGGCTCGACGGCCACGCCGCGCACCGGCTGGCCGGCGGACCCAAGCCGGCCGGTGCCGGATACGGGAAGGCGCGGGCCGTCCACGAGTGGAAGCTGTGGATCCGGACCATCATCGCCGCGGCCGTCGCCCTCACCCTGCTCCAGATCGCGATCTGGTACGTGGGCGACGCGGGCGACGTCAGCTCGCTCGGGGCGTGGCAGTTCGGCGCCCTGCGGGCGGTGGGCATCCACGCGCTGATCGCCGTCGCCTACACGGTGTGGCCGAAGAAGGCCCCGGCGGGCGCCGAGGAGCGGCCCGCGCTCGCCGGGACGGAGCGCTAGCGCTCGCCGCCCGGCACCCACAGCACGTCCCCGACCTCCTTGTTGGCCGTACGGGCCAGGATGAACAGGAGGTCGGACAGGCGGTTCAGGTAGGTGGCGGTCAGCGGGTTCATCACCTCGCCGTGCACCTCCAGCGCCGACCAGGTGGACCGCTCGGCGCGCCGGACCACCGTGCAGGCCTGGTGCAGGAGGGCGGCGCCGGGGGTGCCGCCGGGGAGGATGAAGCTGCGCAGCTTCTCCAGCTCCTCGTTGAAGACGTCGCAGTCCGCCTCCAGCTTGTCGACGTAGAACTGCTCCACGCGCAGCGGCGGGTACTGCGGATTCTCGACCACCGGGGTGCACAGGTCCGCACCCACGTCGAACAGGTCGTTCTGCACCCGGACCAGGACCTTTACGACCTCTTCCGGCAGGCTGCCGAGCGCGATCGCCGTCCCGATGGCCGCGTTGGCCTCGTTGGTGTCGGCGTACGCGGAGATCCGCAGATCGGTCTTGGCCGTGCGGCTCATGTCGCCGAGCGCGGTCGTGCCCTTGTCGCCGGTACGGGTGTAGATGCGCGTGAGGTTCACCATGCCGCCAGCGTAGTCCGGGCCAACTGCGGGCATCCGCCGCACTGCTGGGCCGTCCCGGTGTGATGTCCGTCATCTGAGACGTGACGCGTGTTACTTCACGGTCACACCGCACCGGCCGGGCGCTAGTCTCCGCCGGAGTGGCTACGAGACTGGGCCGTTTCGCGACCGGGCCTTGACCGGGCTTTAGAGCCCGGGCCCTTTCGCGACTGGGCCTTTTCAAGAACAGAGGGGTGTGCAGTGGCTGGGAAGCTTGCCGTCATCGGTGCCGGCTTGATGGGGTCCGGGATCGCTCAGGTCTCCGCGCAGGCGGGCTGGGACGTCGTCCTGCGCGATGTCACCGACGCCGCGCTGACCCGTGGCACGGACGGGATCAAGGCCTCGTACGACAAGTTCGTCTCCAAGGGCAAGCTCTCGGCCGAGGACGCCGAGGCGGCCCTCGCGCGCATCACGACCACGACCGACCTCGACGCCGTCGCCGATGTCGACATCGTGGTCGAGGCCGCCTTCGAGAAGATCGAGATCAAGCACGAGATCTTCCGGGCCCTCGACAAGATCGTCCGTGAGGACACGATCCTCGCCTCCAACACCTCCGCCATCCCGATCACCAAGATCGCGGCCGTGACGGAGCGTCCGGAGCGGGTCGTCGGCGCGCACTTCTTCTCGCCCGTTCCGATGATGCAGCTCTGCGAGCTCGTCCGCGGCTACAAGACGAGCGACGAAACCCTGGCCACCACCCGCGCGTTCGCCGAGTCCGTCGGCAAGACCTGCATCGTCGTCAACCGCGACGTCGCCGGTTTCGTGACGACCCGTCTGATCTCCGCGCTGGTCGTCGAGGCCGCAAAGCTGTACGAATCCGGCGTGGCTTCCGCCGAGGACATCGACATTGCGTGCAAGCTGGGCTTCGGGCACGCGATGGGCCCGCTGGCCACCGCCGACCTCACGGGCGTCGACATCCTGCTGCACGCCACGAGCAACATCTACACCGAGTCCCAGGACGAGAAGTTCGCGCCGCCGGAGCTGATGCGCCGGATGGTGGACGCCGGGGACATCGGCCGCAAGAGCGGACAGGGCTTCTACAAGCACTGAGGCCTTACCACTGAGCGCCATCGTTCGAATGCCCTCACCCTTCAGGGTGAATTAGGTATCGGTTCGCTCACGGTCGGCAACTTCCCTGCCCGTGCGGCAGTCAGTTGCAGTGAGAGTTGCCGACCACGGACCAGTCGGACCATACGTACGCAGTACCGCCGGGAGTACACATGCACATCAGGGGCGACCACGCCGAACTCGTCGTCGGGGGTCGCCTCGACGTGCGCAGCGCGGCGGACGCCCGTACGGTCCTCCACACCGCCCTCGACGACGGCCACGGCGACCTCGTGCTCGACCTCACCGGGCTCGACTCCTGGGACGCGACCGGCCTCGGCGTGATCATGGGCGCGCACCGCAGGGCCGGCCGGACCGGACGGCGCCTCGTACTGCGCGGGGTGCCGCCGCAGATGCAGCGGCTGCTCGTGGCCACCCGGCTGCACCGGATCCTCGCGATCGAGGGCGGACTGGAAGCGGAGTCCCTGCCCCGGGTGTGAATCTGGCGTTCCGTTTTCCTGCGGAAACGTAACGGTCCGGTGGTGATGGCACCCCCGCGGTTCCCCGCACGACCGGCCACGGTCTAGGGTTCGGGCGGAAACCGGACCAGTAGCGGCAGCGGCGTGTGCGAAGGCCGGGCGGTACGACGGCGAGGCGCACGGCGCGATCGGGGGACTTGGTCATGGACCACATACAGGGGCAGGCCGATCCGGAGGAGCAGTCCGGGGGTGCCGCCGGGCTGCCTCCCGCGCTGCCCGCGAAGGCCGGGCACGTGCCCGCACCGGCGCCCGTGGGGCCCGCCCGGGTCGTCACCCTCACCGCAGGCGAGTTCACGCTCACCGTCAACCCGGTCGACGGCAGCGAGATCGAGCCGCTCCGGCCCGGCACGCGCCCCGGCCGCCCCGCCAAGCGCGACGCGGCCGCCCGCACCGCCCGGGCCGCCGCAGCCCGGCCGCCCGTCCTGCCCGGCCCTCCCGTACCCGCCCGGCCGCTGCTGGAGCGCGAGGAGGAGCGGGAGCGACTCGTACGGCTGCTGGGCCGGGGGCGCTCCGTACGCCTGACCGGACCCTCAGGCTCCGGCCGCACCGCGCTGCTCGACGCGGTGGCCGCCCAGTGCGCTGGCCTGGCCCCCGACGGCGTCGTACGGCTCTCCGGCCACGGGCACCAGCAGCCCGCCGAGCTGCTCCAGGCGCTGTACGCGACGGTGTACGAGGCCTCGGACCAGCGGCCCGACCGGATCGAACTGCTGGCCCGCGTACGGGACATCGGCGCCATCGTCCTCCTCGACGACCTGGAGATGGGCGGGCCCGCCCTCGACGAGCTGCTGCACGCCACGCCCGAG
Organism: Streptomyces sp. NBC_01546; assembly: GCF_045208355.1. NCBI lineage: Bacteria > Bacillati > Actinomycetota > Actinomycetes > Kitasatosporales > Streptomycetaceae > Streptomyces > Streptomyces sp. NBC_01546. The sequence continues at coordinate 2,922,366 of NZ_CP109379.1, read as the reverse complement.
TGCGCGTATCTGCTGGCCGCGACCCCCGAAACCCGCTCTCCCTCCGACGACTCGCACATCGAGGAGGTCTTCCTCGGCGGGCTGGGGAAGGCCGACTGCCTGGAGCTGCTGGAGACGCGCCTCGGCCGGCCGCTGACGGACCTGGAGACCGCCTGGGCGTCCGATCTGCGCTTCGCCTCCGAAGGGCTCCCGCTGCGCTTCGTACAGGCCGCCGCGCTGCTGCGGCAGCGGGACGAGCTCAACCACACCGCCGAGGACGACGACGAGGAGGAGCCCGGCGTCTTCGACGAGCGCCCCCGCGACGCCGTGGAGGTGCCGCTGCCTACGCTCGCCGAGGGCGCGGCCCCCGCGGAGCTGCTGGCCTCGCGGGTCAGCGAGTCGGCGCGTGCCGCCCTGCGGATCGCCTGCGCGCTCGGCGGGGAGCTGCCGCACCACGCGCACCTGCCGGCCCTGGTGGGGGACACCCACGCCGACTCGGCGGTCTCGGAACTGCTGGACTGCGGGCTGCTGACACCGGTCGGCACGCGCTACCGGCTGGCCGCGGGCGTCGCCCGGCAGCTGGAGGAGGTCGGGTACGGGGACACCGCGGCCGAGGAGGCCCGTACGGCCGCCCGGCACTACGCCTGGTGGACCGGGCACTCCTCGGTGACCCCGGAGCGGGTCGCGGCCGAGGCGGACGCGGTGCTCTGCGCACTGTCCGGCGCGGACGTGGTGGCGGCGGTGCTGCTGGCGCGGACGGCGGCCCCGGCGTTCGCGGCCTCGCGGCACTGGGAGGCGTGGGAGCGGGTGCTGCGCTCGGGCGCCGAGGCCGCGCGCAAGGCGGGGGAGGTCGCCGAGCAGGCGTACTTCCACCACGAACTCGGCGTGCTCGCCCTGTGCGAGGGACGCCTGGACCGGGCACGGGCCGAGCTGGAGACCTCGATCGGGCTGCGCGGGGCGCTGGCCGACAAGCGGGGCACCGTGGCGGGCCGCAGGGCGCTGGCCCTGGTGGTGGACCGGGAGGCCGCCGAGGTGGCGGCTTCGCCGCCGCTGCGGCTGGAGGCACCGGCCCTCCCCCGGCTGCGGCGCCCGCGGCCCTGCCCCCGGCCCCGCCTGCCGCCGCGGCCGGCTTTCCCGGCCAGGCCGTCCCCAAGGCCGTGGCAGCCCCTGTTGCCCCCGTGGCCCCGGCTGCCCCGGTGTCCTCCGCCAAGTCGGAGGCCGTGACGCGGGTGGCCCCGGTGGTGCCCGTGATCCGGCGCCAGGAGCCGCCCACGACCCTGTCGGAGGTGTTCGAGGACGCCTTCCCGATCTCGCCGAAGCCGGAGCCCGCCGCCCCGGCCTCCCGTCCCGCCCCACAGCCGGCTCACGACGGCGCCGCCCGTCGGCGCCGGGTGCTGCTGGCCGGGGCGGGCGCGCTCGCCGTGGTCGCGCTGGGCACGGTGGTGAGCCTCGCGATGAGCTCTTCGGACACCTCGGCGCCGCCCGCGCAGAGTCCGGCGGTCTCGGGCACCAAGACGCGGTCGGCTCCGCCGGTGGTGCCGGGGGCCAGCGGGAACGATCCCGCACCGGAGCCCTCCGACCCGGCGGCCCCGCCTTCGGAGTCCGCCACCCCGGGGGAGACCACCTCCCCGACGACCCCGGGCCGTACCCCGTCCCGTACGCCCTCGCGCCGCCCGCAGTCCACCCCGCCGCAGCCGCCGACCTCCTCGTCGGTCTCACCGCCGCCGACCTCCGCGGAGCCGTCCGCGTCCCCGACGCCCACGGAGACCGCCGCGCCGTCGCCGACGGCCACCTCGGGTACGGGTACGGCGTCGGCCACCGCTGGGGGTACCCCCGGACGGAGTCTGGGGGACGGCCCGTGAACGCCGAAGGCTCCGTCCTTCGGGACGGAGCCATCGTGACGGTGCGGGCGGTGGGTCAGAACAGCCGCAGCTTGTCGTCCTCGATGCCGCGCATCGCGTTGTAGTCCAGGACCACGCAGTCCATCCCGCGGTCCGTCGCCAGGACCTTGGCCTGCGGCTTGATCTCCTGGGCCGCGAAGATGCCGCGGACCGGGGCCAGGTGCGGGTCGCGGTTCAGGAGCTCCAGGTAGCGGGTCAGCTGCTCGACGCCGTCGATCTCGCCGCGCCGCTTGATCTCCACGGCCACCGTCGCGCCGGAGCCGTCCCGGCACAGGATGTCCACCGGCCCGATCGCCGTCATGTACTCGCGCCGGATCAGCGTGTAGCCCTCGCCCAGCGTTTCGATGCGGTCCGCGAGGAGTTCCTGGAGGTGTGCTTCCACGCCGTCCTTGATGAGCCCCGGGTCGGTGCCGAGCTCGTGGGAGGAGTCGTGCAGGACTTCCTCCATGGTGATGATGAGCTTCTCACCCGCCTTGTTGACGACGGTCCACACACCGGCGTCGTCACCGCTCCCCTCTTTGAGGGTGCACGGGGGCGACATCCAGTTGAGCGGTTTGTACGCCCGGTCGTCCGCGTGGATCGAGACACTGCCGTCGGCCTTCACGAGGATCAGACGGGGTGCCGAGGGCAGATGGGCGGTGAGCCGGCCCGCGTAATCGACGGAGCAGCGGGCAATGACGAGACGCATGGTCGGCAACGCTACTCGACCGATGGGGCTCCACGCGATTCGCCCGTGAAAGCCCCGTTCGCGGATGGCGCGTTGTATGCGCATTCTCCTGGTGCGTCACCCATGGGACGCCTACCGTGGTGAGCGGGAGGTTGCGGAGCGTGCACGCTGCGTCGCGGCCTCCTTCCCTGCCCGTAAGACTCCGGCAACCCAATCGGCCGGGGTCACGAGAGGAGAACCCATGTCGCTCGACGTCTCACCGGCCCTACTCGAACAGGCCGAGCGAGGCGAGGTCGACGAAGCCGCTTTCGTCGACTGCGTCCGGACCTCCCTGCCTTACGCATGGGAGATGATCAGCTCGCTGGTGGCCCAGTTGAAGGTCGACGGCGGACAGTTCGCCGACAACCAGACGCCGCCGCCCGACGAGCAGGCGCGCGGGCAGCTGCTGCGCGCTCTCGCGAGTGACGCGATACGCGGTGCTCTGCAGCGGCACTTCGGAGTGCGCCTGGCGTTCCAGAACTGTCACCGGGTAGCGGTGTTCCCGCTGGACCCCGCGGTGGACGACCGGCTGGCCAAGTTCACTTCGATCCGCGGTCAGCTGCTCAACCAGTCGCCCGAGCTGCGGGACTGCTAGGGGCACAACCTAGGAGCCCGGCCGGCAGATCTCAGCCGAGACGGGGCAGGACTTCGGTGCCGAGGCGCCGTACGTTCTCCTCCGTCGCGGCGAGATCGCCCGAGCCCTCCGTCAGGAGGGCGAAGCGCGTGATGCCGGTCCGCTCGGAGGTGGCCGCCAGCCGGTCCGCCGCCAGCTCGGGGGTGCCCACCGGGTGCAGATCGCACAGGAGTTCCGTGTATGCGACCGGGTCCCGCATCGCGCGCACCCGGCCGTCCACCGTCACATGCGCGTCCAGACCCTGCTTGAGCCAGCCCGGCAGCGCCTTCATCAGCGTCTCGCGCGCGTCCGCCGTACGGTCCGCCAGCTGGCAGACCCCGGCGGAGACGTGGCCCGCGCCGGCCACGTACTCCCGGGAGTGGCCCGCCTCCAGCGCCGTGGCCCGCCACAGCGCGACCATCCCGGCCTTGTCCTCGTCCCCGCAGTGCATGCCCAGCAGCATGGGCAAGCCCCGCTGCGCGGCCATCCGTACCGACGAGGGAGAGGTGCAGGCCACGATGACCTCCGGGCCCGCCCCGTCCCCGTCCAGGGCCTCCGACGGCCGCGGTACGACGGCCACCTCGCGGAAGCCGAACCGCTCGCCGGCGGCCCCCACCCGCGCCTCCGACAGCCAGCGCCGCAGCAGGTCCAGGGCTTCCGGGAAGCCGTTCTCGTACGCGTCCAGGCCGCCCCCGAAGACCTCCAGGTCGACCCACGGCCCGCCCCGGCCCACCCCGAGGGTGAACCGCCCGCCCGAGGTCAGGTGCAGCAGCGCCGACTGCTCGCCGAGGGCCACCGGGTGCGTGCTCGGCAGCACGCTGACCGCCGTGCCCACCCGAAGGCGCCGGGTCCGGCCCAGCAGCAGGGCCGCCAGGGTCACCGCCGAGGGGCAGACCCCGTACGGGACGAAGTGGTGTTCGGCGAGCCAGACCGAGTCGAGCCCGGCCTCTTCGGCCACCTCGGCGGTCCGTACCGCACGGTGCAGCGCCTCTCCCTGTCCCTGACCCGGGAACTGGGCCGCCAGTACAAACGCTCCTACGCGCATCGCCTTTACCCTCCTCGCGGCTGACGCGGCCTCCCCAGGTGGACCGGTTCTTCCGATGGCAACAACGTCTGACACGTGCCAAAGGCACGGGCTGACAGGAAAGTTATTGGGATTGTCGGGCCATTCCTCTTCGCGGACCGCCCTTCCACTGCCACCCTGCGGGTACCCGGCCTCGCTGCGCGTAGTCTGGGAGAAAGTCACTGCCGTCCGCCCATCCGTGAGGTATACGTGTCACCGCGCCACAACCGCCCCAGGGGCGGCGAGACTCCGGACGAACGCCCCAGCACCGGCCTCGACCGCTACGGGCTGGAGCGCACGGAGGAGTACCAGGGCGAGCAGTGGAAGGTCCGGCACGTCGCGGGCGCGAGCGCGGCGGGCAAGCGCTACCGCTGCCCGGGCTGCGACCAGGAGATCCCCTCCGGGACCCCGCACCTGGTGGCCTGGCCGGAGTACGGCGGAGTGGACGACCGGCGCCACTGGCACAAGGCCTGCTGGAACGCGAAGGACCGCCGCACCTCGAAGGTGCAGCGGTCCCGTAACGCGCCCAGGTACTAGCCCGGCCGCCGCCTACACGTCCCGGCGGGTGACCGTCGCGTACGAGGCGGCCACCGCGCCGCCGGTGACCAGCAGGATGATCAGCATGTGCGAGAGGTTGCTGGGCATCGGTGCGCCGCCCGCGCCCTCCTCCATGCCGAACAGCTGCATCAGCGCCACCGGCGCGTTGCGCTCGATGATCACCTTCCCGATGGGCGCGGACGCCTCCCAGATACTGAGCATCCCGCCTATCACCGGCGGCAGCGTGACGACGCCCAGCATCACGGCGATCGCCCCGGCGGAATGCCGCACGAGCGCCCCGACGGCGAGGCCGAGCACCCCGAGCAGGGTGACGTAGAGGCAGCCCACCAGCGCCCCGAACCACTCGCTGAGCGAGTGCACGCCGGCGGCGGCGCCGTTGTGCACCAGGGCCGCGGCCATGCCGACGAGGAACACCGACATGGCGATCGTGACGAAGGCCGTGATGCTGAAGACGAGGTACTTCGCGGTCAGCACGCGGTGCCGCTCCGGGGAGGCGGTGAAGGTGGTCCGCACCAGCCCGCTGGCGTGCTCCGACGTGATCGTCAGGACGCCGAGGACCATCACCGCGATCTGCCCGACCAGCAGACCGAAGAGGGCGGGCGTGGTGAAGGAGATCTCCACGTAGTCCCCGGAATTGGTCTGCACGACGAAGAGCAGCCCGATGCCCACGACGGTCAGCACGAGGGAGCCGAGCGTCCACAGGGTGGAGCGGACCGAGATCAGCTTGGTCCACTCCGAGGCCAGGGCGTGCCCCAGGTGCGGCCGCGGTGTCGGCAGCGGCGAGCTGTAGCCCTGCGGCTGCCCCTCCGCGGTCGTCGTGGCGCCGGTGGGCGTGGGGCCGGTCATCGGGTGTCCTCTTGGCTGTCTGCGGTGGTGTTCCGGGCGGCCCGCGCGAGCTCGCCGGGGTCGCTCGGCATCAGGAAGGGCCGGCCGCCCGCTCCGGGCGGCGGAGGCGCGTAGAAGCCCGTCTGCGGGATCTCGGGGGTGGCCGGCTCGTCCTCCCAGGCCGGGACGGTCAGCGGCTCCGGCTCCCACAGCTCGGCCCGCGGGTCCTCGGTGGAGGTGTACTCCAGGGAGGACTGGGTCATCCGCATGTACGCCTCCTCCAGCGAGGCCCGGTGCGGTGACAGCTCCCACAGCCGTACGCCGGCCTCGTGCGCCAGGTCCGAGATGCGGGGCAGGTCCAGGCCGGTCACGCGCAGTGCTCCGTCGGGCTCCTGGAGGACCCGCGCGCCCGCCTTGGTGAGGGTCGTACCCAGCGAGTCCCGGCCATCGGGATCGGTGTCGGCCGCACGCACCCGTGCGAATCCGGCCGAGTTGTGCGTGATGAACTCCTGGGTGCCCATATCGGCCAGCAGCCGCCCCCGGCCGATCACGATCAGGTGGTCGGCGGTCAGCGCCATCTCGCTCATCAGGTGCGAGGAGACGAGGACGGTGCGGCCCTCGGAGGCGAGCCGGCGCATCAGGTTGCGGACCCAGAGGATGCCCTCGGGGTCCAGCCCGTTGACCGGCTCGTCGAACAGCAGCACCTGCGGGTCCCCGAGCAGGGCGGTGGCGATGCCGAGCCGCTGGCCCATGCCGAGCGAGAAGCCCTTCGTACGCTGCCGGGCGACGTCCTGCAGACCGACCACGGCCAGGACCTCGTCCACCCGCCTCTCCGGGATCCCGGAGAGCTGGGCGATGGCGAGCAGGTGGGTACGGGCCCGGCGGCCGCCGTGCATGGCCTTGGCGTCGAGCAGCGCCCCGACGTGCCGCTGGGCGTTCGGCAGCTCCCGGAAGGGGCGGCCGTTGATCGTGACATGACCGGACGTGGGCCGGTCGAGGCCGACGATCATGCGCATGGTGGTGGATTTCCCGGAGCCGTTGGGCCCCAGGAAACCGGTCACGTGACCCGGCCTGACCTGGAACGACAGCTGGTCGACGGCGGTCTTGGCGCCGAAGCGCTTGGTCAGGCCGACTGCCTCGATCATCTTGCTGCCCCTTACCAGGCCGGGACGACTTTCGCCCGCGTAAGGATTAAGAGGATATCGAGTCCCCCGCGGTTCCGTCCCGGGCCGATCCCTGAGCTACCCCTGAGACCGACCCGGGGATCACCCGTAGTACGTCGGCAGGAGGTCAGGCATCCCTCTTGCGGAGGACGACGTAGCCCCCGAGTACCGCGGCCAGCGTCCACAGGGCCATGATCCCGAAACCGCCCCACGGTCCGTACGGCGGCGCTTCGCTGCCCATCGCTCCGGGGACGACCTGCATGATCTTGGATCCGGCCTGGTCCGGGAAGTACTGGGCGACCTTCCGGGTCGCCTCGACCACGCCGAGGATGTTCGAGACCAGGAAGAAGAACGGCATCAGGATGCCGAGCGCGAGCATCGAGCTGCGCAGCATGGTGGCCACACCCATGGAGAACAGGGCGATCATCGCCATGTAGAGGCCGGCGCCGATCACCGCGCGCAGGACGTTCGGCGCGTCGATGGCGATGCTGCGGTCACCCAGGATGGCCTGTCCGAGGAAGAAGGACAGGAAGCTCGTGACCAGGCCGACGACCAGCGCGAGACCGGTCGCCACGAGGAGCTTGCCGAGGAGGAAGCTGCCGCGCCGGGGCACGGCGGCCAGCGAGGTGCGGATCATGCCAGAGCTGTACTCGGTGCCGACGACCAGGACGCCGAAGACGATCATGGCGAGCTGGCCGAGGGTCATCCCGGCGAAGCTGGTCAGGGTCGGGTCGAAGGTGGCCTGCTCCTCCGGGCGCATGTCCTCGAAGGAACTGTTCAGGAGCGCGCACAGGGCGGCACTGATGCCGACCGTGACGATGAGGGCTGCGGCCAGGGTCCAGATGGTCGAGGCGACCGTACGGATCTTGGTCCACTCGGACTTGAGGACGGCGGGGAAGGACGACATGGTCACTCGCCGCCCTTGCGCTGCGCCTCGAAGCCGGAACCGGCGCCCCAGGCGGGCACGTCGGCCGGCCGGGCCGGGTTGTCGGCGGCCATGCCGGCCGGCCCGCCCGGTGCCCCCAGGGCACCCGGCATGCCGTGGGCGTGGTACTCGACGGAGTCCGCCGTCATGCGCATGAACGCTTCCTCCAGTGAAGCCCGTTGCGGGCTGAGTTCGTGCAGCACGATCTGGTGCTGGGCTGCCAGCTCGCCGAGCCGCTCCGGGCCCACGCCGTCGATCTCCAGCACGCCGGTGGCCGGGACGCTGATGGCGTCGATCCCCGCCTCGTGCAGGACGTCCTTGAGCCGCTCCTGCTGAGGGGAGCGCAGCCGTACGTAGCTGCGCGAGTTCTGGTGGATGAAATCAGCCATCGACAGGTCTGCCAGCAGCTTTCCCTGCCCGATGACCACCAAATGGTCTGCCGTCAGCGCCATTTCACTCATGAGATGGGAGGAGACGAAGATCGTCCTGCCCTCCGACGCCAGCCCCTTCATCAAATTCCTGATCCAGAGAATTCCCTCGGGGTCCAGACCATTGACGGGTTCGTCGAACATCAGGATTTCCGGATCACCGAGCAGCGCGGAGGCGATTCCCAGCCGCTGCCCCATGCCCAGTGAAAATCCTTTGGACTTCTTCTTCGCCACGGGCGTCAGCCCGACCAGGTCCAAAACCTCGGCGACCCGCCGCTTCGGGATCCGGTTCGACTCGGCGAGGCAGAGCAGGTTGTTGTAGGCGCTGCGTCCACCGTGCATGGACTTGGCGTCGAGCAGCGCTCCGATGTACTTCAGTGGCTCCGGCAGGTCCCGGTAGTGCTTCCCGTCGATCCGGACCGTACCGCTGGTCGGATTGTCGAGGTCGAGCATCATGCGCATGGTCGTCGACTTGCCCGCCCCGTTGGGGCCGAGGAAGCCGGTCACCACCCCCGGTCTGACCTGGAAGCTGAGGTTGTCCACGGCGGTCTTCGCGCCGAATCGTTTGGTAAGGCCCTCAAGCTCGATCATGCGGGCCACGCTAGAACGCCGAAGGGCCGTACGCCACCTCAAACAGGTGACGTACGGCCCTCGAACGGACCCGTCGGGTACTAGCGGCTCTGCTGGGCCGGAACGCCGCGGGTGACCGGCTCGTCGTCGACGATCGGGTTGGCGGCCGCGACCGCCGCACCGGTCAGCGTCGCCAGCATCTCGCGGACGTTGGTCAGCTGCGCGTTGATGGAGTCGCGGCGGTTGGTGAGCGCCGCCAGCTCGCGCTCGGACTCGCTGCGGATACGGTCCGCCTTGGCGTTGGCGTCGGCCACGATGTCCTCGGCCTGGCGCTGCGCGGTCTCCACGGTCTGGCGGGCACGGCGCTCCGCGTCGGTACGCAGCTTCTCGGCCTCCAGGCGCAGCTGCTCCGCGCGGTGCTCGATCTCCGCGAGGCGCTTCTCGGCCTTGGCCTGACGCGAGGCCAGGTCGCGCTCGGACTGCTCACGGCGCTTGGCCAGGTTGGTCTCGAAGTCCGCGGCGGCCTGGGCGGCCTTGGCGCGGGTCTCCTCGAACAGCGCGTCGGCCTCCTCGCGCTTGGAGGCCGCGTCCTTCTGGGCCTCGGCACGCAGGGTGGAGGCGTCGCCCTTGGCCTTCTCGACGATGCGGACGCCCTCGTCCTCCGCCTTCGTCTTGCGGTCGGCGGCGAACGACTCGGCGTCGTTGCGCACCTGCTGGGCGGCCGACTCGGCCAGCTCGCGGTGCTGCTCGGCCGCGCGACGGGCCTCCTCGCGCAGGTCCTTCGCCTCCTCCTCGGCCAGCCGAAGGATCTTCTCGACCCGGGCGCCGAGGCCGGCGTACGACGGCTCGGCGTCGTTCACCTGGGCCTGGGCGTTCTGCGTCTCGAGGTGCAACTCCTCGATCCGCTTTTCCAGAGAGTTGATACGTCCAAGGGCGCTGTCGCGGTCGGAGACCAGCTTGGTAATGCGGTCGTCCACCTGACCACGGTCGTAACCACGCCGCACGAGCTCGAAGCCGAAGGGGGAGGAAGTGTCGCTCATGGGGTTCCTGTCGAATGAGACCGATGAGGTGCTACGTGAGGTGTTAAGGGGAATCCTAGGCGCCCGAGCGGCGTGTCATCGAGTCAATCCACGTTTGATCTGGACAATGACACCCCTTTTGAGTGGCAAGGCGACGGAATGCTTGTCACCCGTTCGCCTGAACCTCCATCAGGAGCACACGTCCTGTGCACCGACTAGCCCTCTGACGTCTTGCCACCCGATCGAGTGGACCCCGCTGCCGCGCCGGCCTTCACGCCCCCCGCGCCCTGGCCGCCGACCACGGGCTTTCCGCCGCCCGAAGGCGCCTCGAATGATTCCAACGCCTCAAGAACGTCCTGGACACGGGAGATCTCCGCCTGAATGTCCTCGCGACGGCGCACCAGGACCTCCAGCTCGCGGCGGCCCTCCTCGACGAGCCGTTCGGCCTCCGCCTTCGCCTGGGCGAGGGCGTTCTCCGCCTCGCGGGCCAGCTCGGCCTTCTTCTGCTCGGCCTCCTTCAGGAGTGCCTCGGCCTTGCGCACCGCCGCGATGCGGACCTTGCTCGCCTCGCTGCTCGCGTCCGACACCAGCTCCTTGGCCTTCGCCTCGGCCTCGACGCTCTGCTCGGTCGCCGCCCGCACCAGCTTGTCGACCCGCTCGCCGGCCGACTTCATCTGCTCGGCCGACTCCCGGCGGGCCCGCTCGTGCAGCTCCTCGACCTCGGCCTCGACCCGGCCGCGCAGCTCCTCCGCCCGCTCCCTTATGGCCGACGCGTCCGTACGCGCCCCGACCAGCAGCTCGTTGGCGTCCGTACGGGCCTTCTCCACCAGGGAGTTGCCCTCGACGGTCGCCTCCGAGGTGATCCGCGCGGCTTCCTTGCGGGCCGCGTCCACCATCGCGTCGGCCTGCTCCTCGGCGGCCGTGGTGGATGCCAGCGCCTGCTTCTGCGCGTCGCCGGTGAGCTTGTCGGCTTCCGCCGCGGACTCCGTGATGAGCCGGTCGACCTGCTCGGCGGCCTCGGTACGGCGCCTGTTGGCCTCCTCGCGCGCCTCGTCCAGCAGCCGCTCGGACTCCGTACGGGCCTGCGCGCGCATGCGCTCCGCCTCGCCCGCGGCGTCCGCCTTGACCCGCTCGGCCTCCGACCGGGTACGGGTCGCGTGCTCCTGGGCCGAGGACAGCGCCTCCGACGCCTCCGCGCGCAGCCGCTCCGCCTCGTTCGCGGCCTCGCCGACCGTGCGCTCGGTGTCCTTGCGCGTCTGCGCGGTGAGCTTCTCGGCCTCGGCCGTGGCCTCGGTGATGAGCCGGTCCGCCTGCTCGGCGGCCTCGGTCCGCAGCCGGTTGCCCTCGGCGCGCGCCTCGTCCAGCGTCTGCTCGGACTCCCGCTCGGCGCTCGCCAGGGTCTCGTTCGCCGCGACCGTGACGCGGTCCGCCTCCGCGGTGGCCTCGCCGATGATCCGGCCGCCCTCCGCCCGGGCGTCGTCCAGGGCCCGCGCCGCCTCGGCGCGCAGCCGCTCGGCCTCCTCGGCGGCCTCGCCGATCGTGAGCTCGTTGGCCGCACGGGTTTCGTCGACCAGCCGGTCGCCCTCGGTACGGGCGTCGACCAGAACCCTCGCGGCGTCCCGCTCGGCCGCGGCCAGGGTGTCCGCCGCCTGCGAGGTGAGCCGCTCGGCCTTCGCCGTCGCCTCGCCGACCGTCGCCTCGTTCGCCGCCCGGGTCTCCTCGGTGAGCCGGTCCGCCTCCGAAGCGGCCTCGGTGATGAGCCGGTCCGCCTGCTCGGCGGCCTCGGTCCGCAGCCGGTTCGCCTCGGCGCGCGCCTCGTCGAGGGTGGCGCCCGCCTCGGCACGGGTGGCGTCGGCCGCGGCCGACGCCTCGCTGCGGATCCGGTTCGCGTCGTCCCGGGCGTCCGCCCTGGTACGGGCCGCGTCCCGTTCCGACGCCGCCAGCGCGTCCGTGGCCTCGGTACGCACCCGCTGCGCGTACTCCGCCGTGTCGCCGCGCAGCTGCTCCGCCTCGGCGATCGCGTCGCCGACCGTCCGCTCCGCCAGCGCCTTCGCCGCGTCCGTCTCCGCACGCGCCTCGCTGCGGATCCGGTTGGCGTCCTCGGTGGCCCGCTCCCGCTCCTCGTACGCGTCGCCGCGGACCCGCTCGGCCTCTTCCGCGGCCTCGGTCCGGGTGCGCTCCGCCGCGTGCTCGGCCGCGCTGCGCAGTCCGGCGACCTCCTCCTCGGCCTGCTCGTGCAGACCCGCCACGGAGTCCCGTACCTGCTGGGCGGTGGCCTCCGCCGCCGCCACCAGCTCCGAGGCGCGCCGCTCGGCCTCCTCGGTCAGGCGGGCCGCCTCGGCCTGCGCCTCCTCGGAGCGCTTGCGGGCCGCGGCCAGCAGCTCCTCGCTCTGCTCGCGGGCCTGCGCCCGCTCGTTCTCGGCGTCGGTACGCGCCGACGCCAGGGTCTCCTCGGACTCCCGGCGACGCCGGGCGGCCTCCTCCTGCGCGGCGGCCAGCGCCTCCGCGCCCTCCTCGGCGATCCGCTCGGCCGCCGCCTTCGCCTCCGCGCGCAGCCGGTCCGCGGTCTCCTGCGCCTCGGAGCGCACCCGCTCCGCCTCGGCCTCGGCCTCGCCGCGCAGCCGCACGGCGACCTGCTCGGCCTCCGCGCGCACCCGCCCGGCGTCCTGGGCCGCATCGGTGCGCAGCTGGTCGGCCTCGGCCTCGGACTGCGTCTGGAGGGTACGGATCCGCTCCGCCGACTCGGCGCGCAGCCGGTCGGTCTCCTCGCCGGTCTCCCGGCGGATGTTCTCCGCCGCCGTCCGGGCGTCGCGCAGGGTCTGCTCGGCCGTGCCCAGCCGGCTCTCGGCGTCGGTGTGCAGGCGTACGAGTTCCTCGTCGGCCTCCGCGCGCTTGGCGGCCAGCGCCTGCTCGGTCTCCGCACGCCGGGCGAGCGCCGCCGCGTCGGCCTCGGCCCGTACGGCCTCCGCCTGCTCCTCGGCGTCGGCGCGCAGCCGCTCCGCCTCGGCGCGGGTCCGCTCCAGGGTCTCCTCGGCCTGCCGGCGCAGGGTGGTGGCCCGCTCGACGGCCTCGGCGCGGACCCGCTCGCTCTCGGCGTTGGCCCCGCCGCGCAGCTCGTCCGCGTCCGCCTTGGCCTTGCCGAGGAGTTCCTCGGCGGTCTTGGCCGCCTCCTCGATCTGCTGGACCGCCTCGCGGCGGGCCTCGCCGCGGATCCGCTCGCCCTCGGCGACGGCCTCGGCGCGCAGCTGCTCGGCCTCGCCGCGCAGCCGCCGGGCCTCCTCCTGGAGTTCGACCGTACGGGCCCGGTACTCCTCGGTGTCGTCCTTCGCGGCGCCCTTGAGCTCGTCGGCCGTGGTCGCCGCCTGGAGGCGCAGCCGGTCGGCCTCGGCCTCCGCCTCGCGGCGGATCCGCTCGGCCTCCTCGGACGCCGCCTTCGTGGTGGCCCGGGCGTCCTCCGAGGCCTTGTTCAGTACGTCCTCGGCGGTGCGGGCCGCCTTCGCCAGCTGCGCCGCGGTGTCCTCGGCCGCGGCCGTACGGGCCTGCTCGCCGGCCTCGGTGCGCAGCCGCTCGGCCTCCGCGCGGGAGTCGGCCAGGGCCTGCTCGGCCTCCGCCTTGAGGGCCTCGGCCTCCTTGGTGGCCTCGCCGACCAGCCGCGCCACCTGCTCCTTGGCGGTACGGGTGCGCTGCTCGTTGACGGACTCCGCCGAGGCGAGCTGCCGGGCGGCGCTCTCCTTGGCCTCCGCGAGCAGCTTCTCGGCCGCGGCGCGGGCCTCGCGCAGCGCGCCGTCGGCCTCCTGCACACGGGACTCGGCCACCCGGCCGAGGTCAAGGGTCTGCTGCCGGGTCTGCTCCGCCTCGGCGGAGGTGCTGGAGCGCAGCCGCTCCGCGTGCTCGGTGGCCTCCTGGGCCTGCGCGGAGGCGGCGGTCAGCAGCCGCTCGGCCTCCTTGCGGGCGCGCAGCAGGGTGGCCTCGGTCTCCGCACGGGAGGCCTCGGCTTCGGCGGCGATCCGGCGCCGGGTCTCCTCGGCGACCCGGGCGGCCTCGGCGCGGGCCGCGTTCAGGGACTGCTCGGCCTCGGCGCGGGACTCCTCCATGAGCCGGCGCGCCTGGGACTCCGTACGGGCGCGCAGCTGCTCGGCCCAGGCCACGTTCTCGTTGACGTGCGCCTCGACGGTCTGGCGGCGTTCGCCCAGCTCCTGGTCCAGGCGCTGGCGCCGGTTGACGGCCTCGGCGTGCAGCTCGGCCTGGAGGCGCGCCTGGTGTTCGGCGTGCTCCTGGAGGATGCGCTGGGTCTGCGCCCGGGCGTCGCGCAGCTCGCGCTCGGCGTCGGAGCGCATCTGGTCGGCCTGGATCTGGGCATTGCGAAGCAGCTGCTCCGCCTGGTACCCCATGTCCGCGCCGTCGTAGGCGGGGCGGGACGCCAGAGATCGGCGTACCTCGTGGAGCTTGGCGCGCAGCACCTCGACCTGGTATCCCAGGTCCTCAGCGTGCTGGACGGCCTTCCCGCGCTCCTTCTTCAGCCGCTCCATCTCGGCCTCGAAGCGCGAGAGATGGTCGGCCTCGGCCTGATGGCTCTCCTGGCTTTCGTAGCCCCGCACAGCGCGGTCCCATCCGTCCCCTGGTCGCAAGCTCACAATGAGCATCGCTCGCCCGCTGAACGACGCCCCCGGGGGGAATGGTGTCAGATACCGGGGCAGGGGACACAGGCCCCGACCCCCGTCTCCGCACCGAACCCCGGCCGAGCCATGGCCACTCTACCGGCCGGGGAATCGGGACATCAGTGCTCGGGGTTGGAGGTGACGAGCTCGGTCAGGACTCCGTGGCAGTCCTTGGGGTGCAGGAAGGTGATCCGGGAGCCCATGGAGCCGATGCGGGGCTGGTCGTAGAGGACGCGGACGCCCTTGCCGCGGATGGCTTCCGAGTCGCCGTCGACGTCCTCGGTGCCGAAGGCGATGTGGTGGACGCCCTCGCCGTTCTTGGCCAGCCACTTGCCCACGGCCGAATCCTCGCGGGTCGGCTCGAGCAGCTGGAGGTAGGAGGCGCCGCCGTCGGACGTCTCGTTGATTTTGAGCATGGCCTCGCGGACGCCCTGCTCCTCGTTGACCTCGGAGTGGAAGACCTCGAAGCCGTACGTGGCACGGTAGAACTCGACGGTCTTGTCGAGGTCGAAGCAGGCGATTCCGATGTGGTCGATCCTTGTCAGCATGGGACCAGTGCACCGCCGAGAGGGGTGGTCACGCAACGTGCCAGCGATCACACCGACAGCCCGGTGACGCCGCCGGTACTGCTCAGTACATTCAGGTAAACCCTCGTTCACTCCTCATCCTCAAGGGGCTGTGCCTCATGTCCGGAACGAACAACACCACCTCAGTGATCGTCGCCGGGGCCCGCACGCCCATGGGGCGGCTGCTCGGCTCGCTGAAGTCCTTCTCGGGTGCCGACCTCGGCGGCTTCGCCATCAAGTCCGCCCTGGACCGGGCCGGCATCGCCGGTGACCAGGTGCAGTACGTGATCATGGGGCAGGTGCTCCAGGCCGGTGCGGGCCAGATTCCGGCCCGTCAGGCCGCGGTCAAGGGCGGCATCCCGATGAACGTCCCCGCCCTGACGATCAACAAGGTGTGCCTCTCTGGACTGGACGCGATCGCGCTGGCCGACCAGCTGATCCGCGCCGGTGAGTTCGACATCGTGGTCGCCGGCGGCCAGGAGTCCATGACCAACGCCCCGCACCTGCTGCCGAAGTCTCGAGAGGGCTTCAAGTACGGCGCGATCGAAATGCTGGACGCGATGGCCTACGACGGCCTCACCGACGCCTTCGAGAACATCGCGATGGGCGAGTCGACCGAGAAGCACAACACCCGCCTGGGCATCGAGCGCGCCCCGCAGGACGAGTTCGCCGCCGGCTCGCACCAGCGTGCCGCGGCCGCGCAGAAGAACGGCGTCTTCGAGGCCGAGATCACCCCGGTCGAGATCCCGCAGCGCAAGGGCGAGCCGGTCGTCTTCTCCCAGGACGAGGGCATCCGCCCGGAGACCACGGTGGAGTCCCTCGGCAAGCTGCGCCCGGCCTTCGCGAAGGACGGCACGATCACCGCCGGCACCTCCTCGCAGATCAGCGACGGCGCGGCCGCCGTGGTCGTGATGAGCAAGGCCAAGGCCGAGGAGCTGGGCCTGGAGTGGATCGCCGAGATCGGCGCCCACGGCAACGTGGCCGGCCCGGACAACTCGCTGCAGTCGCAGCCCTCGAACGCGATCCTGCACGCCCTGAAGAAGGAGGGCCTGGAGGTCGCCGACCTGGACCTCATCGAGATCAACGAGGCCTTCGCGGCGGTCGCCGTGCAGTCAATGAAGGACCTCGGCGTGACCCCGGAAAAGGTGAACGTCAACGGTGGCGCCATCGCCCTGGGCCACCCGATCGGCATGTCCGGCGCCCGCGTCGTGCTGCACCTGGCGCTGGAGCTGAAGCGCCGCGGCGGCGGGGTCGGCGCGGCCGCGCTGTGCGGCGGCGGCGGCCAGGGCGACGCCCTGATCATCCGCGTGGCCAAGGCGTAGCCGGGTACAGCACCCGCCCGTACCCGTACGAGAACCGAGGAGCGCAGCACGTATGACGGCGGTGGACGTCCCCCAGCTGGTGGCCCAGGCACGTGAGGGCAGGCCGAGAGCGGTGGCCAGGCTGATCTCGCTGGTGGAGGGGGCGTCCCCGCAGTTGCGCGAGGTGATGGCGGCGCTGGCCCCGCTGACGGGCAACGCGTACGTGGTGGGGCTGACGGGCTCGCCGGGTGTCGGCAAGTCGACCTCGACCTCGGCGCTCGTTTCGGCGTACCGCAAGGCCGGGAAGCGGGTCGGCGTCCTCGCCGTCGACCCGTCCTCGCCGTTCTCCGGCGGCGCGCTGCTCGGCGACCGGGTGCGGATGTCGGACCACGCCTCCGACCCCGGGGTCTACATCCGGTCCATGGCCACCCGCGGCCACCTGGGCGGTCTCGCCTGGGCCGCCCCGCAGGCGATCCGGGTGCTGGACGCGGCCGGCTGCGAGGTGATCCTGGTCGAGACGGTCGGGGTCGGGCAGTCGGAGGTGGAGATCGCCGCTCAGGCGGACACCTCGGTGGTGCTGCTGGCGCCCGGGATGGGGGACGGGATCCAGGCCGCGAAGGCGGGGATCCTGGAGATCGGCGACGTGTACGTGGTGAACAAGGCCGACCGGGACGGCGCGGACGCCACCGCCCGGGAGCTGAACCACATGCTGGGCCTGGGGGAGTCCCGGGGGCCGGCGGACTGGCGCCCGCCGATCATCAAGACCGTCGCCGCACGGGCCCAGGGCATCGACGAACTCGTCGAGGCGCTGGAGAAGCACCGGGCGTGGATGGACGAGCGGGGGATCCTGGCGGAGCGGCGCACGGCGCGCGCGGCGCGCGAGGTGGAGACGATCACGGTGACGTCCCTGCGTGCCCGGATGGCCGATCTGCACGGGGACTCCCGGCTGGACGCGCTGGCGGCCCGGGTGGCCGTGGGCGAGCTGGATCCGTACGCGGCCGCCGACGTCCTGCTGGGCAGTCTGACCGAACTCTGATGCGGGACCGGCGCGGCGCCCCTAGACTGGCGAACGCCCGGATTACCCCGATTCAGGGAGTGGCTCATGGCCAAGCGCGGCAACAAGAAGCGAGCACGCAAGAAGAAGAAGGCGAACCACGGCAAGCGTCCCAACGCCTGACCGCACCGTCTGAGCAGTACGAAAGCAGCCGCGCGCCCGGCAGGGGAGCGCGGCTGCTTTCGTCCGCGGGTCAGCCGTTGCCGCCGTCCGA
The DNA here is from genome assembly GCF_045208355.1 of Streptomyces sp. NBC_01546. Lineage (NCBI taxonomy): Bacteria > Bacillati > Actinomycetota > Actinomycetes > Kitasatosporales > Streptomycetaceae > Streptomyces > Streptomyces sp. NBC_01546. The sequence goes on along the minus strand of NZ_CP109379.1, from coordinate 2,904,823 downwards.
GTCGCTGTCCGAGTCGCCGTCCGAGTCGGACTGCGCGGTGGCCTTGCCGGTCGTGGGGTCCACGGAGGCGTCCCACGTCTTGCCGTCGGCGCCCCTCACCTCGACGTGCCAGTACGGGGCCTTGCCGTTGTCGTCTGCATCCCACTCGACCGTCCAGACCTGCCCGGGATGGGCGGCGACGGCGGCCTTGCCGGCCTGCCCCGCGGTGACCTTGGCGGCGAGCAGTTCCTTGTGCTCGCTGCTGTCCTCGCCGGTGTCCACGTTCTGTCGGGTGACCGCGCCGGTCGCGGCGTCGACCTCCGGCTCGGCGTGACCCTTGCCGTCCTTGGTGATCACGTCCACGTGCCAGACGTTGCCGTCCCGGTCGAGGGACTCGACCACTCCGGGGTAGTTCTTCAGGGCGGCGGCGATCGCGGCCTCCGCGGTGACGTCGCCCCGGGCGGCGGTGGCCGCCGGGACGGTTCTCGCCGTGTCGGCGGATGCCGCTGTCGCGGCCGCCACCGGGCCTCCCGCCATCAGGACCACGGACGCGGCCGCGGAAACGTACAGGTTGCGCTTCATGGCTGACCTCCTCAGGCCGGCCATCACCTCTGACGGTTGCCCGGCGGGCGGCCGGCAGTGAGCGTTCCCACCCATTGTCAGGCCGATCGCCGGGCAGGGCGCGGTGGCCTCAGGCCTTGCCGCGGGTGCCGCGCAGGTGGTCCGCCACCGGGTTCAGCGACTCGCGCAGCGCCGCCAGGGCCTCCGGCGGCAGCAGGTCGATGAAGTGCCGGCGGACGGACGCCACGTGGTGCGGTGCGACCTTGCGCATCGTCTCCATGCCCTCGTCCGTGAGCACCGCGAACAGGCCGCGGCGGTCGGACTCGCAGTTCACGCGGCGGACCAGGCCCGCCGCCTCCATGCGCGTGATCTGGTGGGACAGCCGGCTCTTGGACTGCAGCGTGGAGGTCGCGAGATCGCTCATCCGCATCCGGTGCTCGGGCGACTCCGAGAGGTTCACGAGGATCTCGTAGTCGTTGTTGGTGAGTCCGAAAGGCTGGAGATCCTTTTCCAGCTGGTGCATCAGCAGTCTGCTGACGTCCAGATGGGTGCGCCAGGCGCACTGCTCGGCGTCGGTCAGCCACCGGGTGGCCGTCTCGGTCTCCATGGTCTCCATGAATGAACTCTACCTAAGAAGTTGAATTACGTACAAAAATTGGTCGTGCGTCTGGGGGATCACAGTCCGAAGCGGCGCTGGAGATCACCCAGCTGCCCAGGCATCCGCGGTACGCCCAGCTGCCCGAGCGGGCCCTGGCCGGCCCCCGGAACGCCCTGCGCGTTGCCCGTGGCCGCACCGGTGCCGACCGTGCCGACCGCCTGCTCCGCCATCAGCATCTCCGATGACTGGAGCAGAACGGTTCCCGCTCCGACGAACTCGAACTGGTGCTCCTCGCCCGAGGTGCCGCCGAGGCCGGTCAGCGAGCGCAGCCCGCCCATCACGCCCGACATGTAGCCATGATCGTAGTGGTGGCACGGCGAGGGGCAGTCCGCCCAGCCCACCAGCGCCTGCGGGTCCACGCGCAGTGGCGGCTCCATGAACACCACCGGCCCGTTGGACGCCGCCACGAACTTTCCGGTACCGATCAGCGTCAGGAAGCCCGGGACGATCGACTGCTTGAGGGCGAGCGAGGGCTGGTACGCGAGCAGGTTGCCTGACCGGATCGTCAGGTTCCCGTTCTCCAGGTCGTACGAGTTCACGTCGAAGGCCCGGTCGGCCAGCAGCATCTTGCCCTGGCCCTCGGCCACCACCCAGTCGCTGGCGTGCAGCGGCGAGTGGAAGCTGGTGCGCAGCAGCCGGTCGAAGCGGCCGTTGCCGATGCCGTTGAACTCGATGCTCCCGTAGTACGAGATCATCTTGCCCTTCTGCAGGAACCACTGGCTCCCCTTGAGCTCCACGCAGAAGGTGTACGCGTTCACGTTGTCGTCGGAGGGCAGGGAGTACGGGTCGTAGACCGTTGGACCGCCGGCGCCGCCGGGTCCGGCCGTCACGGGGCCAAAGTTCACAGCTTCTCCTCCGAGGCCTGTACGTACACCGCGCCCTGGCCGGACAGCTCCAGCTGGAACGCCTCACCCGAGCCGCGCCCCACCATGTCCCGCCAGCCGAGCGCGGTGGAGAGCTTGTTGCGGACGTCGCCGTGGTGGGCGACGTACGCCTGCGGGTCCACGTGGACCGGCCGCTGGGGGGTGATGGGAAGTTCGATGACCCCGCCGTGGGCCATCACGGCGACCGCGCCGTGGCCCTTGAGCGTCGTGGTGAACAGGCCCTGGCCGGTCACCTGGCCGCGGACCATGCCCATGACCCCGCCCTGCGAGCCCATGAACATCGTGCCCTGCTGGAGGGTTCCGTCGAAGGCCAGCAGCCGGTCGGCCTCGACGTACAGCGTCTCCCCGGTCAGGCTGATCACCTGGATGTGGTGGCCGCCGTGGCCGAACATCACGGTGCCGCTGCCCTCGACCGTCATCAGCGGGGTCTGCTCGTTGGCCACCCGGCGCCCGATCATGCCCATCACCCCGCCCTGACCACCGGTCAGACTCGGGGTGAACGAGACCTCGCCGCGGTACGCGAGCATCGCGCCGCGCTGGCTGTACATCTTCTGCCCGGGGATCACCTGGGCCTCGACCATCTTCGAGTTGATCTCGCGGAACGGCATCAGATGTCGCCCCCGATGGTGTTGCGCTCGCTGGGCTGCACGTACACCAGGCCCTCGCCCTCGAAGCGGATCTGGAAGGACTCGCCGGAGCCCTCGCCGATCAGCGTGCGGAAGTTCACCCCGGACTGGAAGGACTGCCGGAGGTCGCCGGTGTGCGCGATGTACGCCCCCGGGTCGACGGAGAGCGGGTACTGGGCGCTGACGCGCAGCACCACCGCCGGGCCGTCGGACATGATCGCCGCCTGGCCCGAGCCCTCGACGGTCGTGGTGAACAGGCCGTTGCCCGTCGTCGCGCCGCGCAGACCGGTGAAGGTCGTGCCGGTGCGCAGCCCCGCGTCGGTGCACAGCAGGTTGCTGGACTCGACGTAGAGCTTCTCACCGCGCAGGCTGACCAGATTGATCTCGCTCGCGCGGTCGGCGAAGAAGCAGGTGCCGTGCCCCTGCACTTCCATCACGGTCATCTGCTCGCCGGTCAGACGGCGCGTCACCATCCCGCGGATGCCTTCGCCGCCGCCGGTCATCTTCTTGAAGGCCATCTGGCCGTCGTACGCGACCATGGAGCCGTTTTTCGCTTTCACGGCATCCCCGGTCAGGTCGACGGCGAGCACCTTGCTGCCTTGGAGTCGGAACTGAGCCACGGGATGACGTTATCGGCAGCGGGCGGACGCGAACAGGGTCTCGTGGCCGATATGCGCCACACCCGGGCGGTTTCGGGCGCGATCCGGGCGCGATCCCGGCGCGCGGGGGCGCCTTGGCCGTCCTTGGCAGCCCGCGGCCGCGCGCGGATTCCGGCGGACAGGGGCCCGGGTCAAGATCCCGCAAAGCGGCTGAGACACTGGAACGGCCCCCGGCCTCCCACCCCGAAGGTTCCCCCGTGGACATCAAGACCGCTTCCGCCCTGCACCGGCTGCGCCTCATCTCCGTCCCGGAGGCGCTGTCGTTCCCGGCTCTGCTGATCTTCGGCTCGCTGTTGAGCCGGATCTCGGACATCGACTACCTGATGATGCCGCTCGGCATCCTGCACGGGATCCTGTTCGTCATCTACGCGGTCTTCCTGCTGGATGTCTGGAACAAGGCGAAGTGGCCCGTCAAGAAGGTCGCGCTGTTCTTCGTGCTGGCGCTGCTGCCCTTCGGCGGCCTGTACGGCGACCGGCTGCTCAAGCGGGACGAGGCCGACAGCGTGATCGCGGCCCGTGCCCGGCAGGCGGCCGACGCGTGATCGTCGCGTTCTCGGTGACCCCGCTGGGGGTCGGTGAAGAGGTCGGGGAGTACGTCGCCGACGCGGTCCGCGTGGTCCGCGAGTCGGGGCTGCCCAACCGCACGGACGCCATGTTCACCACCGTGGAAGGTGAGTGGGACGAGGTCATGGACGTGGTCCGGCGTGCGGTGGCCGCCGTGGAGGAGCGGGCGCCGCGGGTCTCCTTCATCCTGAAGGCCGACATCCGACCCGGGGTCTCCGACGGAATGACCTCGAAGGTCGAAACGGTGGAACGCCACCTCGCCGGGGGCTGAGGCCCCGCCGCCGGTCACTCCCTGGCCCGGCGCGCCAGTCCCAGCGCGTAGTCCGGCCACCACGTGCCCGCCCGCGGTCCGCCGCGGCACGGGCCGTCGGACTCGCCGGGCCGCTTGATCCAGAGGTACGCGTCGACGAGCGGGTCGTCCGTCCTGTCGGTCGGCGGCGTGCCCAGCGCCCGGCCGGGCGGATTGCACCAGGCCTTCTCGCGGTCGCCGGGCAGCGGGCCCTCGCCGTTGCGGCCGGTGTCCACGACGAAGTGCTTGCCGCCGGCGGCCTTGGAGATCTCGGCGCCGTACGCCCGGGTGGCGGCCGCTGGCTGGAAGTTGGAGACGTTCAGCGCGAAGCCGTCGGCGCGCGCGAGGCCGGCCTTGGAGAGCGGCTCGACGAGGTCCAGCGGGTTCGGGATCCAGGCCGGGTTGCCGGCGTCCAGGTAGACCTTGGTGCCGGGGTTGCGCTTGAGCCGGCCGACGGCCTCGGAGAGCAGCCGGTAGCGCTCGGCGTGGTGCTCCGGCCGGGTGCAGCCGTCGACGACGTGCGCGATCGCGTCCGGCTCCAGGATGACGACGGCCTTGGTGTTCGCGATGCTGTCGGCGAAGGCGCCGATCCAGCGGCGGTAGTCCGTGGCGTTCTTGGCGCCGCCGGCCGAGCGCGGGCCGCAGCCGCGGTACGGGAGGTTGTGCGCGGCGAGCACCAGGGTCCGCCCGGTGGCCCTGGCCCCGGCCCCGGCCCGGCGGATCTCGGGCCCCGGATCGCCGCCCGGCCCCCACAGGGCCATCGGCCGGTCCGCGATCCTGCGCAGCACCTGGGCGTCGCTGTTGCGGCCCGCCGCCTCCCAGGCGGCGACCTGCCGGGCGGCATCGGTCTGCGGGTCCACCCAGTACGGGGACTCGCCGGTTCCGGTATCGGCCCCGGCGCCGGAGGGGGCGGCGGCCCCGGGCCCCGGTTCGGGCGCGGGTCCGGGTCCGCCGGAGCACGCGGCGGCCGCCGCGAGGCACAGCAGGAGGCCGAGGACGGTGACGGGACGGCGTCGGGGCACGGCGGCGGGCATCCGGCTTCCTCGGGACGAAGGGTCGGGCAGCGGACCGGGATATCGTGACATAACGGTCAGTTGCCGCCCTCTTACGACACCGTGGGGTCGCCCGTGGTCAAGGCGATCGCCAGCGGGGTGCGTTCGTAGAGGACCTGGTGGCCGTGGCGGCCCGAGACGAGCAGGCCCGCCGCGCGCAGGACCCCCAGGTGCGCCGAGACCGTCGACGGGGCGAGGCCGAGCCGGTGGGCCAGCGCGGTGGTGGAGGCGGGTTCGTCCAGCGCGCACAGCACCTCGGCCCGGGCCCGGCCCAGCAGGTGGGCCAGCGCCTGCGGGGCCGGGCCGGCCGAGGCCGTCCACAGGGCGCCGATGCCACGCGCCGGATAGACGAGCGTCGGCTGCCAGGGAGGGTCGTAGCCGCCGACCACGTCCGGCCAGCCGAACGCGCTCGGCATCAGCAGCAGTCCCTGCCCGTCCAGCACCCGGTCGTGGTGGCCGGGCCGGGTGATGGTCAGCGTGTCCGTGTCCCCGTGCCACCGCAGGTCCGGGTGGAGACCGTCGAACAAGGCCTCCAGGCCGCCGGCCGCCAGCCGCCGCGAGTGGAACACGATGTCCGCCTCCAGCAGCCCGCGCAGCCGCGGCCAGTGCGGGGCGACCAGGGCCTCCCAGGCGCGCTCGGTGAGATCGGCCAACTCCCGAACCGCCCGCGCCGGATCCGCGAGCATCCGCTGCCCGATGTCGCTCTCCAGCGCGCCGGGGGTGCAGACCAGCGAGAGCCGCAGATCCTCGCGCGCCGCCTCCGGGTCGGCGGCCCGCACCCGCGCCAGCTCCTCCTCGAGGGTGACGGACGGGCCCAGCGGCGGCGGGCTGAGAAAGTCCGGATTGTGCCCCGAGCGCGGCATCAGCAGCCACAGCGGCCGCAGGTCCAGCCCTTCGGCCGCCGCCCGTACCTGCCGGAGCCACGGCAGGTGGTAGGTGTGCCGGTAGGGGCGGAGCAGGGAGCGGACCGCCTCCTGCGTCTCCCAGCGCGGGGAGATCGCGAACCGGCAGCGCAGCAGGTCGCCGGGGCCGAAACGGAAGTGGAACCCCACGGCGCCCCCGCCTCCCCGTCCTTGTCCCTGTCCTCACCCGCGTCCGCGTCCCGGATTCGGCCCCGGATTCGGCCCGGATTCGTCCAGGCCCGAATCTCTACGGCGGCCAGGGTAGTTCCCGCGAAGCTGCCGGGCATGTCAACCGTCACCCCGGCCACCGGCTACCGGGCCGTCTTCCGGATCCGGGAATTCCGGCCCGTCTTCGCCGCGCACCTGATGTCCGTGCTCGGCGTGGTCGTCGCCGAGATCGCCCTCACCGTCCTCGTCTACCGCGCCACCGGCTCGCCGCTGATGAGCGCGCTCACCTTCGCCCTCGGCTTCCTCCCCTACGCCCTCGGCGGGACCCTGCTCGCCGGGACCGCCGACCGCCACCCCGCCCGGCGGGTGCTCGTCGCGTGCGATCTGCTCTGCGCCGCCTGCGCGGCCGCCATGGCCCTGCCGGGCACCCCGGTCGCGCTGCTCCTCGTACTGCGCTGTGCCATGGCCTTCGTGGCACCGCTGTTCCAGGGCGCCCGCAGCGCGTCCCTCGCCGACATCCTCGGCGCCGGCGACACCTTCGTACTCGGCCGCTCGCTGCTGCGCATGGTGGCCCAGAGCGCCCAGCTCATCGGCTTCGGCCTCGGCGGGCTGCTCCTCACCGTCCTCGCGCCGCGCGGGGCCATCGCCCTGACCGCCGCCGGATTCCTCGGCTCGGCGCTCCTGCTGCGCCTGGGCACGCGCGACCGCCCCGCCCGCGCGGGTACCCGCCGCTCCCCGGCCGCCGGGCTGCGCGCGGTGCTCGGGAACCGCCGGATCCGGGCGCTGACCCTGCTGTTCTGGCTGCCGCCCGTCTTCGTCGTCGTACCGGAGGCGCTGCTCGCCCCGTATACAGCCGGTCTCGGCGCGGGGACCGGGGCGCTGGGGCTGCTGATGTGCGCACTGCCCGTCGGCACCATCGCCGGCGAGCTCTGGGCCGGCTCCGCGCTCACCGCCCGAACGCGTTCACGCATCACGGTCCCCCTCGCCGCCGCCGGACTGCTGCCGCTCCTCCTCTATGCCCTGCGGCCCGGCATACCGCTCGCGCTCACCGCGCTGCTGCTCGCCGGCCTGGCCCAGGCCTACACCCTCGGGCTCGACCAGTGGTACCTCGAGGCCGTCCCCGAGGAGCTGCGCGGCCGTGCGATGACATTGCTCAGCACCGGTCTGATGACCCTGCAGGGCGTCGGCATGGCCCTGGCCGGACTCGCCGCCGAATTCCTCCCGGTCCACCGGGTCGTCACCGCTTCCGGGATCATCGGCACGGCCGTCGTCCTGCTGCTCCTCGCCGAACTCCGGTCCACCGCGCCGAAGGAGGAGCGGCCGAGGAGTGAGACGGGACTCGCCGCCAAATGACCGACCGGTAGGGTCTGGTACGTGTCCAAGCCGCTCAGCCTTCCCTTCGATCCCATCGCCCGCGCCGACGAACTCTGGCAGCGGCGCTGGGGGCCGGTGCCCTCGATGGCCGCCATCACGTCGATCATGCGCGCGCACCAGATCCTGCTCGGCGAGGTCGACGCCGTGGTCAAGCCGTACGGTCTGACCTTCGCGCGGTACGAGGCGCTGGTGCTGCTCACCTTCTCCAAGGCCGGCGAACTGCCGATGTCGAAGATCGGCGAGCGGCTGATGGTCCATCCGACGTCGGTGACGAACACCGTCGACCGGCTGGTGCGGTCCGGGCTCGTCGACAAGCGGCCCAATCCGAACGACGGCCGCGGCACCCTCGCCTCCATCACGGACAAGGGCCGTGAGGTCGTCGAGGCCGCCACCAAGGACCTGATGGCGATCGAGTTCGGACTCGGCGCGTACGACGCCGAGGAGTGCGCGGAGATCTTCGCGCTGCTGCGCCCGCTGCGGGTGGCCGCCGCGGACTTCGAGGAGAACTAGGCCCCCGTCAAGATCGAGCAAAACGGACGGTTAGGCTCAGTCGCATGAAGAAGAGCGTGCTGACCCGCTACCGGGTGATGGCCTTTGCCACTGCCGTGATGCTGCTGGTGCTGTGCACCTGCATGATTTTCAAGTACGGCTTCGACAAGGGTGCCGATCTGACGTTCGTGGTGTCCCAGGCCCACGGCGTGCTCTTCATGATCTACCTGGTCTTCGCCTTCGACCTGAGCTCCAAGGCCAGGTGGCCCTTCGGAAAGATGCTCTGGGTCATGCTCAGCGGCACCATTCCGCTGGCCGCCTTCTTCGTCGAGCGCAAGGTCCGCGCCGAGGTCGAGCCGCTGGTCAGCGACTCCCTCGCCACCGCCAAGGCCTAGTACCCGGCTCGAGCGGACGAACCCCGGGGACATCTCCCCGGGGTTTCCCATCGACATTTACTAGGACGTCCTAGTAAATTCATGGGTATGGACGCAGACGGCATCGAAGAAGGCCGCCTTCGCTGGCAGGCCCGTTACGACAAGGCACGCAAGCGCGAGGCCGACTTCACCACGCTCTCCGGCGATGATGTCGAACCGGTCTACGGGCCGCGGCCCGGCGACGAGTACGAGGGGTTCGAGCGCATCGGGTGGCCGGGGGAGTACCCGTACACCCGCGGCCTGCACGCCACCGGCTACCGGGGGCGGACCTGGACCATCCGGCAGTTCGCCGGGTTCGGGAACGCCGAGCAGACCAACGAGCGCTACAAGATGATCCTGGCCGCTGGCGGCGGCGGGCTCTCCGTGGCCTTCGACATGCCGACCCTCATGGGCCGCGACTCCGACGACCCCCGCGCGCTCGGCGAGGTGGGCCACTGCGGGGTGGCCATAGACTCCGCCGCCGACATGGAGGTCCTGTTCAAGGACATCCCGCTCGGTGACGTGACCACCTCGATGACCATCTCGGGCCCCGCGGTGCCCGCCTTCTGCATGTACCTGGTCGCCGCCGAGCGGCAGGGCGTGGACCCGGCCCTCCTCAACGGCACGCTCCAGACGGACATCTTCAAGGAGTACATCGCCCAGAAGGAGTGGCTCTTCGAACCCGAGCCGCACCTGCGCCTCATCGGCGACCTCATGGAGTACTGCGCGAAGGGCATCCCGGCCTACAAGCCGCTGTCCGTCTCCGGCTACCACATCCGCGAGGCCGGGGCGACGGCCGCGCAGGAGCTCGCGTACACCCTCGCCGACGGATTCGGCTACGTGGAGCTCGGGCTCTCCCGCGGCATGGACGTGGACCACTTCGCGCCCGGTCTCTCCTTCTTCTTCGACGCGCACCTCGACTTCTTCGAGGAGATCGCCAAGTTCCGTGCCGCGCGCCGGATCTGGGCCCGCTGGATGAAGGAGGTCTACGGGGCGAAGAGCGACAAGTCCATGTGGCTGCGCTTCCACACGCAGACCGCCGGGGTCTCCCTCACCGCCCAGCAGCCGTACAACAACGTCGTGCGCACCGCCGTGGAAGCCCTCGCGGCCGTCCTCGGCGGCACGAACTCCCTGCACACCAACGCCCTCGACGAGACCCTCGCGCTGCCCAGCGAGCAGGCCGCCGAGATCGCCCTGCGCACCCAGCAGGTGCTGATGGAGGAGACCGGCGTCGCCAACGTGGCCGACCCGCTGGGCGGCTCCTGGTACGTCGAGCAGCTCACCGACCGCATCGAGGCGGACGCCGAGAAGATCTTCGACCAGATCAAGGAGCGCGGGCTGCGCGCCCACCCCGACGGGCAGCACCCCATCGGGCCGATCACCTCCGGCATCCTGCGCGGCATCGAGGACGGCTGGTTCACCGGGGAGATCGCCGAGTCGGCCTTCGAGTACCAGCGTTCGCTCGAGAAGGGCGACAAGCGGGTCGTCGGCGTCAACGTCCACCACGGCTCGGTCACCGGGGACCTGGAGATCCTGCGGGTCAGCCACGAGGTGGAGACCGTCCAGGTGCGGGAGCTGGCCGCGCGCAAGGGCCGGCGCGACGACGCCAAGGTGTCGCAGTCGCTGGCCGCGATGCTGGATGCCGCCCGCGACGGGTCCAACATGATTCCGGCCATGCTGGACGCGGTGCGGGCCGAGGCCACGCTGGGCGAGATCTGTAACGTCCTGCGCGACGAGTGGGGCACCTACACGGAGCCGCCGGGCTTCTGACCGGTTCGACGCGAGGCCGGCCGAGGCGCCCGTACGGGGTGCCTCGGCCGGCCTTCGCGTTGTGTGCGGCTCCGGTTCAGGCCTGGGGCGCGCCCTGGAGGCCGTGCATCAGCAGCGCCGTGAAAGTGGCCACCCAGAGCTCGTCCACCGGCTCGGAGCTCACCAGGGCGCGGTGCACCACGGTGCCCGCGATCACGTCGAATATCAGGTCGGTGGTGCGGCCGGCGAGGGACTCGTCCTCCTCGTACGGGAGTTCCCCGCGGGCCTGGGCCCGTTCGCGACCCAGTACGACGAGACGTTTCTGCCGGTCCACGATCGCCGACCGGATGCGGTCGCGCAGGGCCTCGTCCCGGGTGGACTCGGCGACCACCGCCATCAGGGCCGTACGGGCCTCCGGGCGCCGCAGCAGCTCCGCGAACCGGAGGACCACGTACTCGATGTCGGCTTCGAGACAGCCGCGGTCGGGCAGTTCCAGCGAGTCGAAGAGCTCCGCGACCGCGTCTACGACCAGCTCGTTCTTGCCTGCCCAGCGCCGGTAGAGGGTGGTCTTGGCGACGCCGGCGCGGGCCGAGACGTCGCCCATCGTCAGCTTCGACCAGCCCAGCTCCACCAGTGCGTCCCGGGTCGCGGCGAGGATCGCGGCGTCCGCGGCGGCGCTGCGGGGGCGGCCGGTGCGGGCGGTGCTGGAGCCGGGACTGGGGTTGCGCATGGCCGAGACCATACCCGCCGGTAGCCGAATGGGCCGCTGTGGTTCAGATCACGGGGCGCCGCAGGGCCGGGAGGAGTTACGCTACGGCTCGTAGCGTAAGAGCGACAACCACGCGAAGAGCTACTGGCGTCAGGTGGGGACCCGGCGCCGCCCAGCACCGTGATCGCGGATCAGGTCAATTCACGCGATCTTTTTCGTCGGCGCGCACACACGGGGGAGGATGTACGCATGCAGCCCAGAAACATGTCCATGAGCGGCGTCGTCGACCTCGCCGCGGTGAAGGCGGCCGGTGAGGCCAAGGCCAAGGCCGAGCAGGCCCGCGCCGAATCGGCACGGCAGGCGGCACAGGGCGGCGGGGCAGGCCCGGCCGCCGGCGCGGTGCCGCCCTCCGCCCTCGTCGTCGACGTAGACGAGGCCGGGTTTGAACGCGATGTACTCCAGCTCTCCGCAGAGGTCCCGGTCGTCCTGGACTTCTGGGCCGAGTGGTGCGAACCGTGCAAGCAGCTCAGCCCGCTCCTGGAGCGCCTGACCCTCGAGGCCAACGGCCGCCTCGTGCTCGCCAAGGTCGATGTCGACGCGAACCAGATGCTGATGCAGCAGTTCGGGATCCAGGGCATCCCGGCCGTCTTCGCCGTGGTCGCCGGCCAGGTGCTGCCGCTGTTCCAGGGCGTGGCCCCGGAGCAGCAGATCCGCGAGACCCTCGCCCAGCTGGTGCAGGTCGCCGAGGACCGCTTCGGGATCATCGGCATCGAGGTGGACCCCGCTGCCGAGGGCGAGCCCCGGGCCGCCGCCGCGGAGACCGAGGTGCCGGCCGGCCCGTACGACGCCCTGCTCGAGGCGGCCGTCGTCGCGCTCGACGCGGGCGACCTGGGCGGCGCGGTGCAGGCGTACAAGAACGTGCTGACCGACGACCCGGGCAACACCGAGGCCAAGCTGGGCCTGGCCCAGGCGGAACTCCTCGTCCGTGTCCAGGACATGAACCCGCAGGCGGTGCGCACCGCGGCGGCCGAGAACCCGCGCGATCCGGCGGCGCAGATCGCCGCGGCCGACCTGGATCTGGTCGGCGGGCACGTGGAGGATGCGTTCGGGCGCCTGGTGGACACCGTGCGGGTGACGTTCGGTGAGGACCGGGACGCCGTGCGGCTGCGCCTGCTGGAGCTGTTCGAGGTCATCGGCGCGGACGACCCGCGGGTCTCGGCGGCCCGTACGGCGCTGGCGCGAGTGCTCTTCTGAGCCGCCGCCCGAGCCTGCGCCGCCCCGGCGCGATTTGTTGACACGTAGATAAACAGCGGCCGCACTTTGCCAAAACTTGGCAATCGCGGCCGCTGTTACTCGGAGTAAGCCGAACCCCGTGAACTGTCCGGTGTGTTCACTCTTCCCCCGATCTGTCATGGCCCTTGGTGACACCCTGTGTTGCCGCCCGACGACTGCGGGCCTCACTCCGGTTATCTGGCCGTTACCCGCCAGTAACGAACCCCCTTGTGTCCCGGCCGGGAATGGACCACGATCGGCGACGCTCGGTCCTTCCCGCAGAGCCGCTCATCCGGAGCCGCGGTGGAGGGTCCCCACCGAGCCGGCCGGTGGCAGTGGCACCGGCCGTGGGACAGGGGGGTCTCTGCCACACCGGCGGGGCCTGTCCTCCAGGTTGCGCGAACGCGTGGCCCAGTGGTTGTCGCTCGGGGGTGATCGCCGGTGTATCGGACGTGGCACAGCCGCGGCCCGGCCGCCTGCGCTCCTTCCCGAGGACGTAGCACTTCTCCCATCCCAGGACGGGCACGGCCCGGACCGGAGATGTACGTCCGAGAAGGAGGAACGAAATGAGTTCTCAGGTTCGTGGCGGGACCAGATGGAAGCGCTTCGCGCTCGTCATGGTGCCGAGCATCGCGGCCACGGCCGCGGTCGGTGTGGGTCTGGCGCAGGGAGCCCTCGCGGCGTCCTTCAGCGTCTCCGGCCAGGACTTCAAGGTCTCGGCCGACAAGCTCGACGGTGACAACCTCATCCAGTACGGCGGCATTGCCGAGGGTCACGACCTCAAGGGCAACGCGCAGCACCACCCGGTCACCATCTCCGGGTTCAGCCACGCCGAGATCACCAACATGTGCCAGTCGCTGGTGACCCCGACGCCGCTGGGCAACATCACGCTGCAGCTGCGCACCGGCCACAAGGGCAAGCCGGCCGTCGCCGACAACATCTACCTGGATGTTGCCGAGCTCGACACCGACGCCGAGTTCAAGAACCTGGACATCGGTGTCGCTGTCGGCGACGCGAGCCACAAGACCAAGCCGCAGGCCGGCACGGTCGCCAGCCCGTACGCGTTCTCGCAGCGCGCGGACAAGGCGATCCTGTCGAACGTGCGCCAGAAGGCGTGGGCGACGACGGCGGGCACCTTCAAGCTGCCCGACCTCAAGCTGCGCCTGCTCGGCGGCGACCAGCCGTGCTACCAGGACGAGAAGTAACCCGTCCCGGCGAGTGACCGGAGGGGTGGCCGGCGGCGCGAGTCGCCGTCCGCCCGTCCGGGGCTCCACAGAGTTTTCCGTACCACCGTTTCCAGGGAGCTGTTGTCCATGAACCCCCAGGCCCCGGTTTATGTTCGCCGCGAAGACGACGCCTGGCTCACCGCGGTGTACTACCACTTCCACGCCTGGAGCGGTCGCCGTCCTTTCTGGGCCGGGCTGTTCACGCTCCTCGGTGGCTTCCCGATCGCCTACTTCCCGTACGCGGACCTCCGGCTGGGCAACATCAGCCTGGCGATGGCCACCACGGGTGGCGCCGGTGCGCTGATCATCGGCGTACTGCTGATCACGCTGGGTCTGGCCCTCTGGTTCCAGCAGGCCATCCGCGTCTTCGCAGGCGTCGCCGCGATCCTGCTGGCCCTGGTCTCGCTCCCGGTGTCCAACCTCGGCGGCTTCTTCATGGGCTTCATCCTCTCCATGATCGGCGGCGCCCTCGCCCTGGCATGGGTCCCCGGGCAGCCGGCGGACGAGTCTCAGGAAAACCAGCGGCCGGCCGCGGTGGACATGGGCAAGGCAGAGGCGATGGCGGGTCCCCAGGGCATCCCGGGACCGCGCGAAACGGAAACGCCGGCACACGCGAGCGAGACGACTGCCCACGCCGATGGCGGGAGGAACAGTGCGGGGTGACGAGACGCAGCGGGGCGTGGCCCCAGGCGCAGAGTCCCGCGAGATCAAGGGGCCGCGGCACGCGGCGCCCAGGAAATCGCTGCTGAACAAGCTCCAGATACCCGTCGGCAAGACGATGGCGCTGGCGGCCATGCCGACGGCCGTGTTCGTCGGCATGGGCATGGCGCCCAAGCTGGCCGTGGCCGACGAGAAGGACATCCCCTTCGCGCCCGGGCCGTGCGTGACGCGATCCGACGAGCCCAAGGAATCGGAGTCGGCGTCCCCGACGCCTTCGAAGTCGCCTTCGCCGAGTGCGTCGCCCAGTGCGTCCCCCTCGCCGTCCGCGTCTGCCTCCGCATCCGCCAAGCCGAAGCCGAGCGGCTCCCCGTCCCCGACGGCGACCAAGCCGGCGGCCGCGGCCCCGGCCGCCGCCGCGCCGACGCCCGCGCCCACGCCGACCAAGTCCACGAACCCGCTGGACCCGCTGGGTGTCGGCGACGCGCTCAAGAAGCTCCTCAACCCCGTCACGGACGCGCAGCCGACGGCGACCCCGACGCCCGCGCCGTCCACGACGACCGCCCCGAAGCCCGCGGCCCCGGCCCCGGACCCGGCGGCGGACGCCATCCGCGACGCGGCGGGCAAGGCCGGAGCCGAGGTCAAGGAGCTGTCCGACGAGGTCAAGGACACCGCGAAGACCCCGAAGGACGAGACGGGCGAGGACGGGGCCGCCGAGGACAAGGCCACGCCGGAGGCGACGAAGGACGCGGACGGGAAGGAACCCTTCCCCTGTCCGACCTACGACGCCCAGGCCCTGGCCGACGCCGAACTGGAGCCGGGCATCCCGCTCCTGCCGGACGAGCCCTGGTACCTCGACAGCTCCCTGCTGACCCTCTACGGCCTGGACTACCACGGCATCGTCGAGGTGAAGACGGCCGGCGGCAAGACCAAGAAGGTCCTGAAGTTCACCGCGGACTCGCTGGACATCAAGGACCTGTACCAGACGGTCGGCACCACGGGGAACGTCGCCCACCTGAAGTCCCGCCCGGGCTCCACCTCCAAGATCCGCGGCGGCACGGTGACGATGTACACCGAGAGCCTCAAGGGCAACCTCTTCGGTCTGATCCCGATCGAGTTCACCCCGAACAGCCCGCCGCCGCTGAACGTCCCGTTCGCGTTCTTCACGGACGTCAAGGTCGTCCAGGCCGGCCAGTTCGGCGGCACGCTCACGGTCCCGGGCCTGAAGAACTACATCGGCCCGCCGGAGTAGTCCCGTACGACCGCGCACGCGAAAAACGCCGAGGGCGGCACCCCGCATCGCTGCGGGGTGCCGCCCTCGGCCTCTGTGCGGCAGAGTCCTGCGGTGCGGTGGCGGGGATCAGTCCCGCGCGCCGCCGCCCAGGTGGTGCACCCGGACCATGTTGGTGGTGCCGGGGACGCCGGGGGGCGAGCCGGCCGTGATGACCATGGTGTCGCCCTGGTTGTGGCGGCCCAGCTTGAGCAGCTCGCCGTCCACCAGGTCGACCATCGCGTCGGTGTTGTTCACGTGCGGGACGACGTACGACTCGACGCCCCAGCTCAGCGTGAGCTGGTTGCGGGTGTTGACGTCCGTGGTGAAGGCCAGGATCGGCTGCGTGGCGCGGTAGCGCGACAGGCGGCGGGCCGTGTCACCGGACTGGGTGAAGGCGATGAGCGCCTTGCCGTCGAGGAAGTCCGCGATCTCGCAGGCCGCGCGGGCGACGGAGCCGCCCTGGGTACGGGGCTTCTTGCCCGGGACCAGCGGCTGCAGGCCCTTGGAGAGGAGCTCCTCCTCGGCCGCCGTGACGATCTTCGACATCGTCTTGACGGTCTCGATCGGGTAGGCGCCGACCGAGGACTCGGCCGACAGCATGACCGCGTCCGCGCCGTCGAGGATCGCGTTGGCGACGTCGGACGCCTCCGCGCGCGTCGGGCGGGAGTTGGTGATCATCGACTCCATCATCTGGGTCGCGACGATCACCGGCTTGGCGTTGCGGCGGCACATCTCGATGAGCCGCTTCTGGACCATCGGGACCTTCTCGAGCGGATACTCGACGGCCAGGTCACCACGGGCCACCATGACCGCGTCGAAGGCGTCGACCACGGCCACCATGTTCTCGACGGCCTGCGGCTTCTCCACCTTGGCGATGACGGGGACCCGGCGGCCCTCCTCGTCCATGACCTTGTGGACGTCCTTGACGTCGTTGGCGTCGCGGACGAAGGAGAGGGCGACCATGTCGCAGCCCATCCGCAGGGCGAAGCGGAGGTCGTCGACGTCCTTCTCCGACAGGGCGGGGACGTTGACGGCGGCACCCGGCAGGTTGATGCCCTTGTGGTCCGAGATGACACCGCCCTCGATGACGATGGTCTTGACCCGCGGGCCCTCGACCTCGGTCACCCGCAGCTCGACGTTGCCGTCGTTGATCAGGATCTGGTCGCCCTGGGAGACGTCACCCGGCAGGCCCTTGTAGGTGGTACCGCAGATGGACTTGTCACCCGGGACGTCCTCGGTGGTGATGGTGAACTCGTCACCGCGCACCAGCTCGACGGGACCCTCGGCGAAGGTCTCCAGACGGATCTTCGGACCCTGGAGGTCGGCGAGGACGCCGACGGCACGCCCGGTGTCCTCGGAGACCTTCCGGACGCGGTCGTACCGCTCCTGGTGTTCTGCCTGGGATCCGTGGCTGAAGTTGAATCGGGCCACGTTCATGCCTGCCTCGATGAGCGCTTTCAGCTGCTCATACGAGTCGACGGCGGGGCCCAGCGTGCAGACGATTTTGGAACGGCGCATGACTGGATCCTATCGGTTTGTTTCGTAGCGGAATATTCCGTCTGGTGGAAAGTCCAAGTGACTAGTGGGTAACCAGCGCATACGCCTGGGTGGCGATCTCCAGTTCCTCATCCGTCGGGACCACCGCCACGGCCACCCGGGCATACTCCGCCGAAACCAGCCGCGGCTGCGGGGAACGCGCCGCGTTGGCTTCGAGATCCAGCGCCAGGCCCAGCTCGGCCAGGCCGTCCAGCGCGGCCTCGCGGACCTGGTGGGCGTTCTCGCCGACCCCGGCCGTGAACGCCACCGCGTCCACCCGCCCCAGGACCGCCGAGTAGGCACCGATGTACTTCTTCAGCCGGTGGACGTACGCGGCGAAGGCGAGGCTCGCCGCCTCGTCGCCCTCGCCCGCCCGCCGGAGCACCTCGCGCATGTCGTTGTCGCCGCACATGCCCAGCAGACCGCTCTTCTTGTTCAGGAGCGAATCGATCTCATCCACCGAGAGGCCCCCCACCCGCGCCAGGTGGAAGACGACCGCCGGATCGAGATCGCCCGAACGGGTCCCCATGACCAGACCCTCCAGCGGGGTCAGGCCCATGGACGTCTCCACGCACACCCCGCCCCGCACCGCGGAGGCGGAGGCGCCGTTGCCCAGGTGCAGCACGATCACGTTCACGTCCTCCACCGGCCGGCCGAGCAGCGCGGCCGTCGCCCGCGAGACGTAGGCGTGGGAGGTCCCGTGGAATCCGTACCGCCGGATGGAGTACCTGTCCGCCGTCGCGGCATCGATCGCGTACCGCGCCACGTACTCCGGCATCGTGGAGTGGAAGGCCGTGTCGAAGACGGCGACCTGCGGGATGTCCGCGCGCAGCCCGCGCGCCACCTCGATGCCCGTCACGTTCGCCGGGTTGTGCAGCGGTGCGAGGGGGATCAGGCTCCGGATCTCCGCCAGCACCGCGTCGTCGATCACGGTCGGCTGGGTGAACTTCGTCCCGCCGTGCACCACGCGGTGCCCCACGGCGGCCAGTTCGGGGGAGTCCAGGCCCAGCCCGTCGGCGGCGAGCTCCGCCGCCACCGCCTTGAGGGCCGCCTCGTGGTCGGTGATCGGGCCGAGCTGCTCGCGCTTGCCGCCCGCGGCGCCCGGTCCGGTCAGCGTCTCGTGCACGAGACGGGAGGTCTCCTCGCCGATCCGCTCCACCAGGCCGACGGCCAGGCGGGAGCGGTCCGCCATGTCGAGGAGCTGGTACTTGACCGACGAGGAGCCGGAGTTGAGGACGAGTACGCGCGATGCGGTCACGATGCGGGTCTTTCCTTCGGGTGCGGTGGGGGATTACCGGGCGGCCTGCGGCTGCGGCTGCGACTGGGCCTGGATCGCGGTGATGGCCACGGTGGTGACGATGTCCTGGACCAGTGCGCCGCGCGAGAGGTCGTTGACCGGCTTGCGCAGGCCCTGGAGCACCGGGCCGACCGCCACGGCGCCCGCCGAACGCTGCACGGCCTTGTACGTGTTGTTGCCGGTGTTGAGGTCGGGGAAGATCAGCACGCTCGCGCGGCCGGCCACCTCGGACCCGGGCAGTTTGGTCGCGGCGACCGAGGGCTCCACGGCCGCGTCGTACTGGATCGGACCCTCGATCAGCAGATCGGGGCGCTGCTCGCGGACGATCTCGGTGGCCTTGCGGACCTTGTCCACGTCCGCTCCGCTGCCCGAGGTGCCGGTCGAGTACGAGAGCATCGCGATCCGCGGCTCGACGCCGAAGGCGGCGGCGGTGGCGGCCGACTGGACGGCGATGTCGGCGAGCTGGTCGGCGCCCGGGTCCGGGTTGACCGCGCAGTCGCCGTACACGAGGACCCGGTCGGCCAGGCACATGAAGAAGACCGAGGAGACGATGGAGGCCTCGGGCTTGGTCTTGATGATCTCGAAGGCCGGGCGGATGGTCGCGGCGGTGGAGTGCACCGAGCCGGAGACCATGCCGTCGGCCAGGCCCTCCTGGACCATCAGGGTGCCGAAGTAATTGACGTCGGTGACCACGTCGTTGGCCAGCTCGACGGTCATGCCCTTGTGGGCGCGGACCTTGGCGTAGTACTCGGCGAAACGTTCCCGCAAGGGGGAGGTCGCCGGATCGATGAGCTGTGCGCCCGAGATGTCGATCCCGAGGTCGCCGGCCTTCTTCACGATCGCCTGCTCCTCGCCCAGCAGGGTCAGGTCGCACACCCCCCGGCGCAGCACCACGTCCGCGGCGCGCAGCACGCGCTCCTCGGTGCCCTCGGGCAGTACGACGCGGCGCCGCTCGGCGCGGGCCCGCTCCAGCAGCTCGTGCTCGAACATCATCGGGGTGACGCGCTCGGAGCGGGCCACCGACAGCAGGTCGCGCAGCTCGCCGGTGTTCACGTGCCGCTCGAAGAGGCCGAGCGCGGTCTCCAGCTTGCGCGGGGTCGCGGAGTTCAACCGGCTCTGCAGCGAGAAGAGTTCGGCGGCGGTCGGGAAGCTGTTGCCGGCCACCGACACCACGGGCGTGCCCGGCGCCAGCTTCGAGGCCAGCGTGAGGATGTCCGGGCCCGGGCGCTCGTTCAGGGTGAGCAGCACACCGGCGATCGGCGGGGTGCCCGAGGTGTGCGCGGCCAGTGCGCCGATGACGAGGTCGGAGCGGTCCCCGGGGGTGACGACCAGACAGCCGGGCGTCAGCGCGTTCAGGAAGTTCGGCAGCATGGCGCCGCCGAAGACGAAGTCCAGGGCGTCGCGGGCCAGCCCGGCCTCGTCGCCGAGGAGCACCTCGCCGCCGAGCGCCTGGGTGATCTGGGCGACGGTCGGGGCGGAGAGCGACTTGTCGTCCGGCAGCACGTAGCAGGGCACGGGGAGCCGGGCGGCCAGTCGCTCGGCTATGGTGTCGCGGTCCTCGGCGGCCACCCGGTTGACGACCATCGCGACCACGTGGCAGCCCAGGGTCTCGTACGCCCGGTAGGCGTTGCGGGTCTCTGCGCGCACGGCCTCGGCGGGGTGCTTGACTCCGCCCACGACGGGAACGACGACCGCGCCCAGCTCGTTGGCGAGCCGGGCGTTGAGCGCGAGCTCGTCGGGGAGGTTGGTGTCGGCGTAGTCGGTGCCCAGGACCAGCATGACCTCGTACTCGCGGGCCACCCGGTGGTAGCGGTCGACCAGCTGCGAGACCAGCTCGTCAGTGCCCTTCTCGGCGAGGATCGCCGAGGCCTCCTCGTACTCCATGCCGTAGGCCGTGGATGCGTCCTGGTCGATCCGGTAGCGGGCCTTGAGCAGATCGAAGAGCCGGTCGGGGCCGTCGTGGAGCAACGGGCGATAGACGCCGACCCGGCCTGTCTGCCGGGTCAGGATCTCCATGATTCCCAGCTCGACGACCTGTCGGCCGTCCCCCCGCTCGATGCCGGTCACGTACACGCTGCGCGTCACGCGTGCTCTCCGTCCATGCTGTGAATGTCCATTTAGTGTGGCTTGACCTCTTGACAATACCTCTGCCGATGGATAGGACGCCCGCCGGGAAAAAGGCCTGGCCGGAGGGGTCGAAAGGCCCGGCGGGCGGAGCAGCAGAAGAGCGGGGCACCCCCGGCCCGTGGAACAATCGGACAGGCTTCCTCATTACGCCCTTCTTCACATGTACGGCAGGAGACACAGCACGATGCGTATCGGAGTTCTCACCGCGGGCGGCGACTGTCCGGGCCTCAACGCTGTCATCCGATCGGTCGTACACCGCGCCGTGGTCGGGCACGGGGACGAGGTCATCGGTTTTGAAGACGGTTTCAAGGGCCTCCTGGACGGCAACTTCCGCCCTCTCGACATCAATGCCGTCAGTGGCATTCTCGCCCGTGGCGGCACGATCCTCGGTTCGGCCCGCATGGAGCGCGCACGTCTTCACGAAGCCGCCGAGAACGCGCAGGAACTGGCGACGCGCTATGGCATCGACGCCCTCATCCCGATCGGCGGCGAGGGCACCCTGACCGCCGCGCGGATGCTGTCGGACGCCGGGATGCCGGTCGTCGGCGTGCCGAAGACCATCGACAACGACATCTCCTCCACCGACCGCACCTTCGGCTTCGACACCGCCGTCATGGTCGCCACCGAGGCCATCGACCGCCTGAAGACCACCGCCGAGTCGCACCAGCGCGTGATGGTCGTCGAGGTCATGGGCCGCCACGCGGGCTGGATCGCCCTGGAGTCCGGCATGGCCGGCGGCGCGCACGGGATCTGCCTGCCCGAGCGTCCCTTCGAGGTGGACGCCCTGGTGAAGATGGTGGAGGAACGGTTCGCCCGCGGGAAGAAGTTCGCCGTCGTCTGCGTCGCCGAGGGCGCGCACCCGGCCGAGGGCTCCATGCCGTACGAGAAGGGCGCCATCGACCAGTACGGCCACGAGCGCTTCGCCGGCATCGGCAACCGCCTGGCGGTCGAGCTGGAGCGGCGCCTGGGCAAGGAGGCCCGCCCGGTCATCCTCGGCCACGTCCAGCGCGGCGGCACCCCGACCGCGTACGACCGCGTCCTCGCGACCCGCTTCGGCTGGCACGCCGTCGAGGCCGTCCACCGCGGCGACTTCGGCAACATGACCGCCCTGCGCGGCACCGACATCGTGATGGCCCCGCTGGCCTTGGCCGTCACCGAGCTGAAGACGGTTCCCGAGGCCCGCGTGTACGAGGCCGAGTCCGTCTTCTAAAGGGCCCCCCGGCGCGGGACTTCCGCCCCCTTTCCGCGGGCCGAACGGCCCCGGCCCGTCCCTCTCGAGGACGGGCCGGGGCCGTTCGGCGCATGTCCGGTTCGACCGGAAGTGTTCTACGTCGCACCGCCCGCGAGGCTCCAGAACCGGTCCACGATCTCGGCGAGGAACTCCCGCCCCGCGTCCCCGCTCCCGGCCTCGCCGCCGCTGCCCCAGCTGAGCGTCGCCATCATCCGCGACTGGTAGTCCCCGTGCAGCAGCTCCAGCATCCGCTCCAGATGGGCCTTGGGGATCGGCAGCAGCTTGCCCAGCGGCTTCACGTACGCCTGCCAGCGCGTGGTCACCGCGCTGCGCAGCAGGTCCGCCAGCTCCTCCTGCTTGCCGGTGGCTGTCACGAACTGGGCCAGGGTCAGACCCAGTGCCGTCGCGAGGGCGGCGGACTGGCGCTCGTTGCCCTTCCAGCGCCCGGTGTCCTCCATCTTCTGGTACGCGTTCGCCTCCAGGCCGATCCGCCGGGCCAGCTCCTCCGCGGCCAGCCCCCTGGAGATCCGGTGCTCCCGCAAGGTGACCGGCTCGGCGAGCAGCTCCCCGGGAGAGCACCACAGGACGCCGGCGAGGGCCGTGAGCTCGGCCGAGGAAGGAGATATCTCGCCACGCTCCCAGGCCATCACGGTCTCGGGCGCGACGATCAGTCCGTACTGGGCACGCAGGCCATAGGCGACATGACCGGGAGCCATGCCCAGGGCCGCGCGCAGACGACGCGCGGCGGGGGCATTGAAAGGTGGGCTGGAGTGCACATGGCACACCGTAGAAGTGGCCAGGGCGCGGCGACTACAGACCAATCAAACAAGCCCATAACTCGTAGGAACGTCCTATGGAGTTGCGGCATTTCGCCGGGTTTCCCGGCGACCGTCCGGTAATCGGTGCACTCGAAGATCGACTACACCGTACGGTTCCAGCCAGAGCCGGTCAGCGCAAGACCCCTCACAGCTCTCACACATTGCCTTGACGTCGGCGTCAAGGAATACGGTCCGGCCATGCGCATCGGTGAACTGGCAGAGCGGGCCGGAACCAGCACTCGGACCCTGCGGTACTACGCACAGGGTGTCGCGGAAGTGACCGACGCCGACTTCGACACCGAGGTGCTCGGCGAGCGGGGCAGGCCCGTCCTCGTGGAGTTCACCGCGGACTGGTGCGGCCCCTGCCGCCAGCTCGCGCCCGTGCTGTCCGCGATCGCCGCCGAGGAGGCCGGCCGCCTCAAGGTCGTGCAGATCGACGCGGACAGCAACCCCGCCACCGTCACGCGGTACGGGGTGCTGTCCATGCCGACCCTGCTCGTCTTCCGCGACGGCGAGCCCGTCCGGCAGATGGTCGGGGCCCGGGCCAAGCGGGGGCTCCTCCAGGAACTGGAGGAGCACCTCGCGGCGGCCGTTACGGCCTGAGCCAGACCGTCGCCAGCGGCGGGAGCGTCAGGCGCAGGCTCGCCGGGCGGCCCTGCGCGGGGACCGGCTCGGGCCGCAGCGGCTGCAGATGACGCACCCCGCTGCCGCCGTACTGCTCCTGGTCGGTGTTGAGGACCTCCTGCCACAGCGGGACGTCCTGCGGCACCCCGACCCGGTACCCGTGCCGGACCACCGGCGAGAAGTTCGACACGCACAGGAGCTGCGAGCCGTCCTGCGCGTACCGCAGGAAGGCGAACACGTTGTCCTCCGCGGCGTCCGCCTCCACCCAGGCGAAGCCCTCCGGCACGGTGTCCCGCTCCCACAGGGCGGGCGCCGCCGTGTACGTGCGGTTCAGGTCGCGCACGAGGGTGCGGACGCCCCGGTGGTCACCGGCCGCCGAATAGGAGTCGTCCAGCAGCCACCAGTCCGGCCCGTACACCTCCGACCATTCCGAACCCTGGGCGAACTCCTGACCCATGAAGAGCAGCTGCTTCCCCGGGTGGGCCCACATGAAGCCCAGGTACGCCCGGTGCGCGGCCCGCTTCTGCCACCAGTCCTCGCCGGGCATCTTCGACACCAGCGAACCCTTGCCGTGCACCACCTCGTCGTGCGAGATCGGCAGCACGTAGTTCTCGCTGAAGGCGTAGATCATCCCGAAGGTCATGTCGTGGTGGTGGTACTTGCGGTGCACCGACTCCTTCGACATGTAGCGCAGCGTGTCGTGCATCCAGCCCATGTTCCACTTCAGGCCGAAGCCCAGCCCGCCCGAGTCCGTGGGCCGGGTCACGCCCTCCCACGCGGTGGACTCCTCCGCGATCGTCACCACGCCCGGGCAGCGCCGGTACACGGTCGCGTTCATCTCCTGGAGCAGCGCCACCGCGTCCAGGTTCTCCCGCCCGCCGTGCTCGTTGGGCGTCCACTCGCCCTCGGCGCGCGAGTAGTCGAGATAGAGCATCGAGGCCACCGCGTCCACGCGCAGCCCGTCCACGTGGAACTCCTCGCACCAGTACACGGCGTTGGCGACGAGGAAGTTGCGGACCTCCTTGCGGCCGTAGTCGAACTCCAGCGTCCCCCAGTCCGGGTGCGCGGCCCGCCGCGGGTCCTGGTGCTCGTACAGCGGCCGCCCGTCGAACTCGGCGAGGGCCCAGTCGTCGCGCGGGAAGTGCGCCGGCACCCAGTCGACGATCACCCCGATCCCGGCCTGGTGCAGCGCGTCCACGAGGAGACGGAAGTCGTCCGGGCCGCCCATCCGCGAGGTCGGCGCGTAGAAGCCGGTGACCTGGTAGCCCCAGGAGCCGCCGAAGGGGTGCTCGGCGACCGGCATCAGCTCCACGTGCGTGAAGCCGAGCTCCTTCACGTACCCCGGCAGCTGCTCGGCGAGCTGGCGGTACGAGAGCCCGGGCCGCCAGGACGCCAGGTGCAGCTCGTACACGGAGAAGGGGGCCTGGTGCGGGGGCCGGGCCCCGCGGTTCGCCATCCACTGCGCGTCCCCCCACGCGTACGCGGAGGCGGTCACCCGGGAGGCGTTCGCCGGGGGCACCTCTGCGGCCCGGGCCATCGGGTCCGCGCGCAGGGTGTGACTGCCGTCGGGGCGCGTGATGTCGTACTTGTACAGCGCCCCGGCGCCCACGCCGGGCAGGAACAGCTCCCACACGCCGCTGGCGCCGAGCGAGCGCATCGGGTAGGCGACGGAGTCCCAGTACGAGAAGTCCCCGGCGACGCGGACCCCCTGGGCGTTCGGCGCCCACACCGTGAACCGGGTGCCGTCCACCCCCTGGTGCTCCATCGGCTCGGCGCCGAGTGCCTTCCACAGCTGCTCGTGGCGGCCCTCGCCGATCAGGTGCAGGTCCAGCTCGCCGAGCGCGGGCAGGAACCGGTACGGGTCGTGGACCTCGATCTCGTCGCTGTCGTACGCGACCAGCAGCCGGTAGTCCGGCACCCCGGTCAGCGGCAGCAGCCCGGAGAACAGCCCGTCGCCCTCGTCGAAGAGCTCGGCCCGCAGCCCCTTGGCGACGACGGTGACCGCCTTGGCGTACGGGCGCAGCACGCGGAAGGCCACCCCGCCCCGCTCGGTGCGGGCGCCCAGCACCGCGTGGGGGTCGTGGTGACGGCCCTCCAGCAGCCGGGCCCGTTCCTCCCCGCCGAGCGCGGGCGCCGGCCGGACCCCGCGGGGTGGGGCGGCGCGGCGGGCCCGGGGCGCGCGGCCAGCCCGTGTCGCTGTCTTGGCGGACGCCGGGACGGTTCCGGTTTCGTCGGGGACGGTCGGTGACGGCTGTCGTGCGGCGCTCACGCGAGCGGCCTCCTCGGGGGCTTCTGATGGGGTTGGGGGTGCGTGGAGACGGAGCCGGGGGCGGGCGGGACCGGAGGCATCCGGTGGGCGGGCCGCTGCGGCTCCGAGAGCCGCCGGATCGCGGCCATCGGGACGTGCAGCCAGTCGGGGCGGTGCCGGGACTCGTAACGGGCCTCGTACACCGCCTTGTCGGTCTCGTACGCGCGCAGCAGCACGGGATCCTCGCGGGGGTCGCGGCCCGTGGTGCGGGCGTAGCCCTCGCAGAAGGCGGCCCGGCAGTCGTCCGCCCAGGCGGGGGCGAACGGCCGGTGCGAGCGCGCGGCGTAGTCGAAGGAACGCAGTATCCCGGCGATGTCGCGCACGGCCGGTTCGGGGCGGCGCCGGTCGGCCAGCGGCCGGGCCGGCTCGCCCTCGAAGTCGATCAACGACCAGGAGCCGTCGAGGGTGCGCAGGGTCTGCCCCAGATGGAGGTCCCCGTGGATCCGCTGGGCCGGCACCCCGGCTCCGCGGGAGGCGGCCAGCGCGTCGAACGCCCCCCGCAGCCCCGCCTCGTAGGGCCGCAGCGCGGCCACTTCCCGGGCGGTGGCGGCCAGCCGGGCCGTCATCCCGGCGGCGAGCCGGGCGGTCTGCTCCGGGCCGAGGGCGACGGTGGGCAGGGCGGCGGCGAGCGCGCTGTGCACCTCGGCGGTGGCCCGGCCCAGTGCGTGGGCCTCGGCGGTGAAGTCGGCCCCGGCGCCGAGCCGGCGCAGCGCCAGCTGCCAGCCGTCGTCGGAGCCGCGCAGGTACGGCTGGAGCACGCCCAGGGTCAGCGGCTCGCTGCCGGGCAGCTCGGCCTCGTACCAGGCGACCGGCGCCGGGACGCGGGCGCACCCGGCGGCGGCCAGCGCCCGGGGCAGCTCCAGGTCCGGGTTGACCCCCGGGCCGACCCGCCGGAACACCTTCAGGATGTACGAATCCCCGTAGATCAGCGAGGAGTTGGTCTGCTCGCCGGACAGCGGCCGCGGGGCGAGCCCGGCCGGGACCGGCGCGTCCGGGTCCCGGTCGAAGCGGAGCGGGCCGAGGCTGCCGGGGGAGCGCAATCGTTCCAGCAGCATGGCCGCGAGCCGGGGGTCGCCCAGCGCCTCGTACACCGCCCGGCCCGCGTAGGGGCCCTCGTCTGCGTGCCCGATCAGCGTGTGCGCGAGCGCGGGCGGCAGGGACGGGCGGATGCCCAGGAGGAGTTGGTAGCAGTCCCCGTCGACGTCGAGGAGCAGGTGCACCAGTCCGGGGACGGACCCCGGAGGCAGCAGTTCGGCCGCCGAGACGGTCCTGAGCGCGCCGATGGCACGGCCCTTGCCCGCGAACCAGCGCTGCGTGGGCAGCCAGGCCCGCAGCATCGGTTCCAGCGGGCCGATCCCGGTGAGCAGGGCGGCCCGGTCGGCCGTCAGCCGGCTCCGGGCGGATGCAGCCTCCGACATGGCGTCGCGTCCTTTCCCCGGGCCGTCACAGAATGCGCAGAGTGTCCCGGATGCGCGGCAGTTGCTTCTCCGGCAAGTGCGAGTGTCGGGTCAGGATGATCCGTACAGGGGCGGGCGATTGACCCATTCGCGTGCTGCCCGCCCCGTACCCGGCCTGCTAGGACGAGTCCTATTCGGCGGCGCGCTGCTCGCCGCGTTGCTCGGCGCGCAGCCGGAACCAGTAGAAGCCGTGTCCCGCCAGGGTCAGCAGGTACGGCCACTCGCCGATCGGCGGGAAGCGCACATCACCCGTGAGCTCCACCGGGACCCGCCCGTTGAACGACCGCAGATCCAGCTCGGTGGGCTGCGCGAAGCGCGAGAAGTTGTGCACGCACAGCACCAGGTCGTCCCCGAACTCGCGCAGGAACGCGAGCACCGCCGGGTTGGACGAGGGCAGTTCGGTGTACGAGCCGAGTCCGAAGGCGGGGTTCGCCTTGCGGATCTCGATCAGCCGGCGGGTCCAGTGCAACAGTGACGAGGGCGATGCCATCGCGGCCTCGACATTGGTGACCTGGTACCCGTAGACCGGGTCCATGATGACCGGCAGGTTGAGCCTGCCCGGATCGCAGGAGGAGAAACCGGCGTTGCGGTCGGGGGTCCACTGCATCGGGGTGCGCACGCCGTCGCGGTCGCCCAGCCAGATGTTGTCGCCCATGCCGATCTCGTCGCCGTAGTACAGCACCGGCGAGCCCGGGAGGGACAGCAGCAGGGCGGTGAACAGCTCCATCTGGTTGCGGTCGTTGTCCAGGAGCGGGGCGAGGCGGCGCCGGATGCCGATGTTGGCCCGCATCCGCGGGTCCTTGGCGTACTCGGCGTACATGTAGTCGCGCTCTTCGTCCGTGACCATCTCGAGGGTCAGCTCGTCGTGGTTGCGCAGGAAGATGCCCCACTGGCAGCGGTCCGGGATCGCCGGGGTCTTGGCCAGGATTTCGGAGACCGGGTAGCGGGACTCTCTTCGTACGGCCATGAAGATGCGCGGCATGACGGGGAAGTGGAACGCCATGTGGCACTCGTCCCCGCCCTTCGCGAAGTCCCCGAAGTAGTCGACGACGTCCTCGGGCCACTGGTTGGCCTCGGCGAGCAGCACGGTGTCGGGGTAGTGCGCGTCGATCTCCTCCCGGACCCGCTTGAGGAGCCGGTGGGTGCGGGGCAGGTTCTCGCAGTTGGTGCCCTCCTCGGCGAACAGGTAGGGCACGGCGTCCAGCCGGAAGCCGTCGATGCCGAGGTCCAGCCAGAAGCGCAGGGCGGACAGGACCTCCTCCACCACCGCGGGGTTCTCGAAGTTCAGATCCGGCTGGTGCGAGAAGAAGCGGTGCCAGTAGTACTGCTTGCGTACGGGGTCGTACGTCCAGTTCGAGGTCTCGGTGTCGACGAAGATGATGCGGGCGTCCTGGTACTGCTTGTCGTTGTCGGCCCACATGTAGTAGTCGCCGTACGGACCGTCCGGGTCCTTGCGCGACTGCTGGAACCACTCGTGCTGGTCGCTGGTGTGGTTCATGACGAAGTCGATGATCACCCGCATGCCGCGCTGGTGCGCGGCATCCACGAACTCCACGAAGTCGGCGAGATCGCCGAACTCGGGGAGCACGGAGGTGTAGTCGGAGACGTCGTAGCCGCCGTCGCGCAGCGGCGAGGCGAAGAACGGCGGCAGCCAGAGGCAGTCGACGCCGAGCCACTGGAGGTAGTCCAGCTTGGCGGTGAGCCCCCTGAGGTCCCCCACGCCGTCGCCGTTGCTGTCGTGGAAGGAGCGGACGAGGACCTCGTAGAAGACGGCCCGCTTGAACCAGTCGGGATCGCGGTCCTTGGCGGGGGTGTCCTCGAAGGTGTCGTGGACGGGATCGTTGATCATCATGTGGTGGGTGACCCTCCGGTGGGCGGGGACGGTCGCAGAGCGGCAAGTACGTGCGCGGGCGTGCGGCCCGGCTCTAGGCGCACGTAGTTCGCCCTGCCCCAGTGATAGGTCTCGCCGGTGAGCTCGTCGCGCACCGCGAGGGACCCGTGCCAGTCGAGGCCGAGTACCGGCATGTCCAACGACACCGTCGCCTCCTGGGTGTGGTGCGGATCGAGGTTGACGACCACCAGTACGGAATTGGCTCCGGCGTGCTTCGAATAGGCGATCACCTGTTCGTTGTCGGTCGGGTGGAAATGGATGTCGCGCAGCTGCTGGAGGGCCGGGTTGCGGCGGCGCATCCGGTTCAGCGCGGTGATCAGCGGGGCGATGGTGCGGCCCTCGCGGTCGGCGGCGGCCCAGTCGCGCGGCCGCAGCTCGTACTTCTCGGAGTTCAGGTACTCCTCGCTGCCCTCCCGCACCGGGGCGTTCTCGCACAGCTCGTACCCGGCGTACACGCCCCAGGCGGGGGACAGGGTGGCGGCGAGCACCGCCCGCACCTCGAAGGCGGGCCGGCCGCCCTTCTGCAGGTACTCGTGGAGGATGTCCGGGGTGTTGACGAAGAAGTTCGGCCGCATCACGGAGGCCGAGCGGGTGCCGGCGAGCTCGGTCAGGTACTCGGTGAGCTCGGCCTTGGTGTTGCGCCAGGTGAAGTACGTGTAGGACTGCTGGAAGCCGACGGCGGCCAGGGCGCGCATCATCGCGGGACGGGTGAAGGCCTCCGCCAGGAAGATCACGTCGGGGTCGGACTTGTTGATGTCCGCGATCACCTTCTGCCAGAAGACGACCGGCTTGGTGTGCGGGTTGTCGACCCGGAAGATGCGCACGCCGTGGTCCATCCAGTGCCGCAGGATCCGGCAGGTCTCCTCGACGATGCCGGCCATGTCGGTGTCGAAGTGGACCGGGTAGATGTCCTGGTACTTCTTCGGCGGGTTCTCGGCGTACGCGATCGTCCCGTCGGCGCGGTGGCGGAACCACTGCGGATTCTTCTCCACCCACGGGTGGTCGGGGGAGCACTGGAGGGCGAAGTCCAGGGCGATCTCCAGGTGCAGCTCGCGGGCGCGCGCGACGAACGCGTCGAAGTCCTCGATGGTGCCCAGCTCGGGGTGGACCG
Organism: Streptomyces sp. NBC_01546; assembly: GCF_045208355.1. Lineage (NCBI taxonomy): Bacteria > Bacillati > Actinomycetota > Actinomycetes > Kitasatosporales > Streptomycetaceae > Streptomyces > Streptomyces sp. NBC_01546. Next base: position 2,874,919 of record NZ_CP109379.1, on the reverse strand, counting down.
CGTCGTGGCCGCCCTCGGTGGAACCGATGGCCCACGGCACGCCCGGGTCCCAACTGCCCGCCGACAGGGTGTTGTTCGGACCCTTGCGGTAGGTGGAGCCGATGGGGTGGATGGGCGGCAGGTACACCACGTCGAAGCCCATCGCGGCGATCGCGGGCAGCCGCTCGGCGGCGGTCACGAAGGTCCCGCTGACCGGCGCCTCACCGGGCTCGACGACGGCCCCCTCCGAGCGGGGGAACATCTCGTACCAGGAGCCGAAGAGGGCCCGCTTGCGCTCGACCAGCAGCGGTAGCGGCTTGGAGGCGGTGACCAGCTCGCGGTACGGGCGCCGGGCGAGCGCGGCGTCCACGGCGGGGTCGAGGGCGGCCGCGTACCGTACGGCGGCCTTGAGGTCCTCGTCCCGCATGGTCTCCGCGGCGGCCAGTACGGCCGCGCGGCCGTCGCGCTTGGGGATCTTGGCGGCCGCGCGGGTGTACAGCTCGGCGCCTTCGAGGAGGGTGAGGCCGGTGTCGATCCCGGCGGGGATCTTGATGGCGGCGTGGGCCCGCCAGGTGGCCACCGGGTCGCTCCACGCCTCGACGGCGTACGTCCACCTCCCCTCGACCTCGGCGGAGATCCGCGCGCCCCACCGGTCGGTGCCGGGGGCGAGCTCGCGCAGCGGCACGGGGGGCCGCAGCCGCCCGCTCGGGTCGCGGAGCACGACGTGTGCGTTGACCGCGTCGTGTCCCTCGCGGAACACGGTTGCGGAGATCTCGAAGACTTCGTCCACGACCGCCTTGGCGGGTCTGGCGCCGCAGTCGACGGCAGGGCGGACGTCCAGCACGGGAATGCGACCGATCATGGGATCACCTGGGGGCAGTTCGCAGGGCTCGGTGACAACAGGCCAGCCGGTATCGCGGCTGGTAGTGCACGCTCTGTTCGGTCTGTTTGTAGCCGCTCGGTGGACGGCTGGGCTGCGGGCATGGCCGCTCCTGTCCGCGTTCACTCGGGTGGCGGGGAGAGGTTGGGGGCGGGTGCGCCGTGCGTGTACCACGTGTACCCGGTGAGCCCTTCCCACTCTCTCCCCGCCCAATCCGCGCGCTTGGTTAACTACTCGTACGTAGTGGCGGGGCCAATACCAAGCCCTGGCTCGACATCCGGCGGGGCTCCGTCAAGTCGCGCAGGACTACCTGATGTAGGGACACCCATCACGAGACCCACCTGTCACCCGGTCCCCGCTGGGGCCTTCGGGCCACAGGGGCAAATGAGTGCGAAGGGGGCAAATCGCGGATGCCACCGCACGGATGTACGGGTACGCGGGCCCGCCGTAGTTGGCCGGTCTCGTACGGTCCGGCGTACGGGGACGTCCGATCCGGACGCCTCGGATCTCACGGACTGGGACGGCGACCTGACGGAGCCGCGCCCCTGCGCGGCACAGGCGCCATGGTCCTGGGGGCGGGGGCGGCGCTAGCCTTCCGGGGGTGATGCGCGGGTGCACAGCGTGGTGCGACCGCTCCGATCCGCAATCCCCTGCGAAGGTGGAACGTGTGAAGGCTATCCGTCGATTCACCGTGCGCCCCGTCCTTCCGGAGACCCTGCTGCCGCTCACCGACCTCGCGCGCAATCTGCGCTGGTCGTGGCATGCCGAGACCCGTGAACTCTTCCAATCCGTCGACCCCGAGGGCTGGCAGGCCGCCGGCGGCGATCCCGTCCGGCTGCTCGGCGCGGTGTCCGCCGCCCGGCTCGCGGAACTCGCCGGCGACCGCCGGTTCCTGCGGCGGCTCGCCGTCGTCGCCGCCGACCTCGATGACTACGTCAACGGCGGGAGGTGGTACCAGAGCCAGGAGAACGGCGCGGAACTGCCCGCCGCCATCGCCTACTTTTCCCCCGAGTTCGGCATCACCGCCGCCCTGCCCCAGTACTCCGGCGGCCTCGGCATCCTCGCCGGGGACCACCTGAAGGCCGCCAGTGACCTCGGCGTCCCGCTCGTCGGCGTGGGACTGCTCTACCGGCACGGCTACTTCCGGCAGTCGCTCTCGCGCGACGGCTGGCAGCAGGAGCACTACCCGGTGCTCGACCCCAACGAACTCCCGCTGTCCCTGCTCCGCGAGGAGGACGGCTCCCCGGCCCGCGTCTCGCTGACCCTCCCCGGCGGCCGCGCCCTGCACGCGCACATCTGGCAGGCCCGCGTCGGGCGCGTGCCGCTGCTGCTCCTGGACTCCGACGTCGAGGACAACGACGCCCCGGCCCGCGAGGTGACCGACCGGCTCTACGGCGGCGGCAGCGACCACCGGCTGCTCCAGGAGATGCTGCTGGGCATCGGCGGGGTGCGCGCGGTGCGCACGTACTGCCGGATCACCGGGCATCCCGACCCCGAGGTCTTCCACACCAACGAGGGACACGCCGGCTTCCTCGGCCTCGAACGCATAAGGGAACTGGAACGGGAGCAGGGGCTCGGCTTCGACGCCGCCGTCGAGGCGGTGCGCGCCGGGACGGTGTTCACCACGCACACCCCCGTCCCGGCCGGCATCGACCGCTTCGAGCGGGCCCTGGTGGCCCGGCACTTCGGGGAGGGCGGAGAGCTGGCCGGCGTACCGGTCGAGCGGATCCTGGACCTGGGCGCGGAGTCCTACCCCGGGGGCGACCCCGGGGTGTTCAACATGGCCGTGATGGGTCTGCGCCTGGCGCAGCGCGCCAACGGGGTGTCCACCCTGCACGGCTCGGTCAGCCGGGAGATGTTCGCCGGGCTGTGGCCCGGCTTCGACCCGTCGGACGTGCCCATCACCTCCGTCACCAACGGGGTGCACGCCCCGACCTGGGTGGCCCCGGAGGTCGTCCGGCTCGGCGCCCGCCAGATCGGCGCGGGCCGCACCGAGGACGCCCTGTCGGTCGGCGGCTCCACGCGCTGGGACGCGGTCGCCGACATCCCCGACCAGGACGTGTGGGACCTGCGCCGGGTGCTGCGCGAGCAGCTGGTCCAGGAGGTACGGGACCGGCTGCGGGCCTCCTGGCTCCAGCGCGGGGCCGCCGACGCCGAACTGGGCTGGGTGGACTCCGTACTCGACCCGGACGTGCTCACCATCGGCTTCGCCCGGCGCGTGCCCTCCTACAAGCGGCTCACGCTGATGCTGCGCGACCCGGACCGGCTGCGCAGGCTGCTGCTCGACCCGGACCGGCCGGTGCAGATCGTGGTCGCGGGCAAGGCGCACCCGGCCGACGACGGCGGCAAGCGGCTCGTGCAGGAGCTGGTGCGCTTCGCGGACGACCCGCGGGTGCGCCACCGGATCGTCTTCCTGCCCGACTACGGCATGGCCATGGCGCAGAAGCTCTACCCGGGCTGCGACGTCTGGCTGAACAACCCGCTGCGGCCGCTGGAGGCCTGCGGCACCAGCGGGATGAAGGCCGCCCTGAACGGCTGCCTCAACCTGTCCGTGCTGGACGGGTGGTGGGACGAGTGGTTCGAGCCGGACTTCGGCTGGGCCATCCCGACCGCCGACGGGCTCGGGGCGGACGAGGACCGCCGGGACCACCTGGAGGCGAACGCCCTCTACGAGCTGATCGAGGGCCGGGTCGCGCCCCGCTTCTACGACCGGGTCGGGCGCACCGGGCTCCCGGTGCGGTGGATCGAGATGGTCCGGCGCACGCTGGTCTCGCTCGGGCCGAAGGTGCTCGCCGGGCGGATGGTGCGGGAGTACGTGGAACGGCTCTACGCGCCGGCCGCGCGCGCCCACCGAGCCCTCGACGCCGAGGCGGCGCGGGACCTCGCCTGGTGGAAGGGGCGGGTCAGGGCGGCCTGGCCGCGGGTCGGGGTCGAACACGTCGAGGCCCTCGCCGCGGCCCCGGTCAACGGCACCGCGGAGCTGGGGGCCACCCTCACGCTGCGCGTGCAGGTGTCGCTGGACGCGCTGGCGCCGGAGGACGTGGAGGTGCAGGCCTTCGCCGGGCGGGTGGACCCGCAGGACGTGATCCGGGACGGGCGGACCTTCCCGCTCAAGCCGTCCGCCGGGCCGGACCTGGAGGGGCGCTGGGTGTACGAGGGCCCGCTCGCCCTCGACCGTACGGGGCCCTTCGGCTACACGGTGCGCATCCTGCCGGCGCACCCGCTGCTGGCGAGCCCGGCCGAACTGGGGCTGGTCGCGTCCCCGGTGGACGCGGACGCGGGGGGCGGCGTACTCCTGCGGTGACGCGGGCACCGTGCTCCAGGGGGCGGGCGGCGGATCCATCGCCGCCCGCCCCCGGCGCGGGCGGGCGGGCCTCACGGGTGAACCTCCGACGTGCTGGGCCTGCCGAATCGTTTCGGCACCCTCGTCCGCTCCTACGCTGCCCGCGGATGCCACCCGGCATCCGCGGACCCGAGGAACGGACTTCCCCCATGCGTCTTCGCACCACCGCCGTCGTGTTCGCCGGCGCCCTCGCACTCGTCCTGCCCACCGCCGGCCCGTCGCTGGCCGACGACCACGACGGCTGGGGCCTGGGCATCCTGCACTACCAGTTCCTCGACGAGGGCGGCGAACTGACCAGAGGCCAGATCAGGCCCGCGGACAACGACACCTGCTACCTGCTGACCGGCACCTCGCGCGACGAGCCCGCCATCGACGTGGTCAACGACACGAGGTCGCAGGCCGTGCTCTTCGACAACCGCAGCTGCGGCGGGGAGCCGGAGCGGGTGGTGGAGCCGGGCGAGCGCGAGCGGAACCTGGAGGCCGTCGCGGTCGTCTTCAAGTCGTCCCACGAAGAGGGCCCGGGCCGGGGCGACTGGGACGGCCGCGAGGACCAGGGCCGCGAGGACCAGGGCCGCGAGGACCAGGGCCGCGGAGACCAGGGCCGGGGAGAGCAGGGCCGCGGGGACCAGGGCCAGGAGGACCCGGGCCGAGGTGACTGGGAGGGCCGCGAGGACCAGGCCGCCCGCCCCGGCAACGGCGCGGCCGAAGACGGGGGAGGGGCGCCGGAGGAGGGAGCGGGAGACTTCTTGGCCTCCGTCTTCCGCGCCATCGGCTGATCCGGGGGCCGGCACGGTCCAATGGAACAGGGCCGCCCGGGGAGGTCTGCTCCCGGGCGGCCCCGTGGTCTGTCTGTTCAGCTGTCGCTCACGCTGCCCCGGCAGGGGTCAGAAGGTGAGCTTCCAGCTGTCGATCTTGCCGGTGTCGAGGTTGGCGTTGTCGTTGACCCGGAGCTTCCAGACTCCGGCGGCCACCTCGGAGGAGGCGTTGACCGTGAAGGACTTCACGATGTTGTCAGCGCTGCCGCCGGCCCGGTTGTGCAGGTTGTAGAGGGTGCCGTCGGGGGCGACCAGGTCGACCTTCAGGTCACCGATGTAGGTGTGGAGGATGTTGACGTCCACCTTGAGGGCGCTCGGCGCGTTGCCGGTGCGGTTCACGGTGATCGGGGAGTCCACGGTCGCGTTGTCCGCGATCGCGTAGTCGGTGGTGTTCTCGAAGACGTTGGGCTGGGTGGTGCCGACGGTCCAGGTGAAGGCCGCCGTGCCCGTCTTGCTCTGCGAGTCGGTCACCGTGACGGTCACGTTGGACGTGCCCGCGGTGGTGGCCGTACCGGAGATCAGACCCGTGGAGGCGTTGATCGACAGGCCTGCCGGCAGGCCGGTCGCCGCGTAGCTCAGCGCACCGGGGTTGGTGCTGGTGGCCTGGACCTGCAGGCTGACCGCGCTGCCCGTGACGGTGTTCTGGTTACCGGGGTTGGTGACCGTGACGCCGCTCACCACGCGGGGGCCGACGTTGATGCCCGCCCAGGCGTTGGCCGCGTTGTTGTACGTGGCCGAGCCGGCGCCGTAGAGGTCGGCGGCGGCCTGCAGGGTGGCCGTACGGGCGGCCGCGTAGTCGGTGTTGGACCGGAACAGACCGGTGGTCAGCGCACGGAACCAGATCTTCGAGGCGGCGTCGCGGCCGATCCCGGTGACCGGGAGGCCGTCGGAGGTCGGCGAGTCGTAGCTCACGCCGTTGACGACCTTGGCACCGGAGCCCTCGGAGGCCAGGTAGTACCAGTGGTTGGCCGGACCCGAGGAGTAGTGGACGTCGATGGAGCCGATGCCCGAGTACCAGGCGTCCTTGGACGAGCCGTCCTTGCTCGGCTTGTCCATGTAGCGCAGCGGGGTGCCGTTGCCGCGGATGTCGATCTTCTCGCCGACCAGGTAGTCACCGACGTCCGTCGGGTTGTTGGCGTAGAACTCGACGGCCGCCGCGAAGATGTCGGAGGTGGCCTCGTTCAGACCGCCGGGCTCACCGCTGTAGGTCATGTTGCCGGTGACCGAGGTGAGGCCGTGGGTCATCTCGTGCGCGGCCACGTCGGTGGAGGTGAGCGGCTTGTTGTTGCCTTCGCCGTCGCCGTAGGTCATGCAGAAGCAGGTGTCCTGCCAGAACGCGTTGACGTACGCGTTGCCGTAGTGGACCCGGCTGTACGGGGCCACGCCGTCGTTGCGCAGGCCGTTGCGGCCGTGCACGTTCTTGTAGTAGTCCCACGTGACCGCGGCGCCGTAGTGCGCGTCCGCGCCGGCCGTCTCCAGGTTGGACGGCAGGTTGTTGCCCCAGATGTCGTCCGGGCCGGAGAACAGCGTGCCGGTGCCGGAGGTGCCGCGGTTGAGGTTGTACGTCTTGTGGTTGCCGCGGGCGGCGTCGGTCATGTTGTACGTGCTGCCCGACTGCGAGGTCCCGAGGGTCACGTTGCCGCTGTACATGGTGTTGCCGGTGCCGGTCTCGACGGCCTGCCACTCGGTGATCTTGGCGCCGGTCTTGGCGTTGGTCACCACGTGCAGCTCGTTCGGCGTGCCGTCGTGCTGGAGGCCGCCGACGACGGTCTCGAACGCGAGGACCGGAACGCCGTTGGCCGCCCAGATCACCTTGCGGGCGTTCTTCGAGGCCTTGGCCTCCTTCGAGCCCTCGGCGCTGGCGGCGGAGACGGCCTGGCTCTCGGCGGCCGCCGGGGTCACCGAGGCGTTGGTGTCCGCGACCTTGATCTCGTGCTGGGTCGCCTTGGTGACGCTCTTGGTGACGCCGTCCTTGGCGTGAACGGTCAGGTCGCCGCCGAGCACGGGCAGACCGTCGTAGGTCCGCTCGTACATGGTGTGCGTGGTGCCGTCGACGTCCTTGACCACTTCGCGGACGACCAGCTTCTCGCCGCCGCCGAGGCCGAGCGCCTTGGCCGCCTGCACGGTGGTCGAGTTGGCCTCGGCGAGGAGCGTCGCACGCTCCGAAGCGCTGAGTTTGAGGTTGGCCGCGCCGGGGTTGGACTGGACGGCCGTGCCGGCCTGCGACGCGGTGGCGTCGGCGGTTGCGGTGCCGGCCTGTATGCCTACGGCGAGCAGGGCTGCCGCGGCAACGAGCGCGCCGGCTGCGGTGGCACGCCTCTGGGGGGTGGCTCTCAACGCAGACTCCTTCTGCAAGGGGGGTTCCGGACGGCTGGGTGGGCCTCCGGGCAGATCAGGGCTGGTGCGATGAACGGTCGAAGAGTGCCATCTGCAGGCCACAATGTCAGGAGCGCGTCAAAAGGTTGGCCGGAAACGGTTCGTTCTCCGAAGAGACGTATCCGGTATCCGGACCATTCACCTTTGCGTGCGAAAGAGGGCTCCGGTGTCCGGAACGGCTGGTACCGGTTGCTAACACTTGAGCAACATGAGGTTGGGTTGCGTCAATCCGCATTTACCGTACGGGTGTTTGTCGTACTGTTTCCCGGTGCGACAGTCGTCCGTTGCCTGGGGAAGCCGTGGACGCTCGCCGCTGTCATAGACCACGTGCCAGGGGGGCCCATGAGGCATGTCCATTTTCCGGCGCAAAGAGTGGCCAGGGCGGTCCGCGGGTCCGCTCTGCCCGCACGGCGCCTCGGTGACAAGGCTCGTTGGTACCTGCCCGCCGCCGTCGGGGCCGACTTCCTCGGCGCCGCCGTTCCCGTGGGACTCGTCTTCGCGGCAGCGCAGCAGGTCCGGCCCCTCTACTGCGCCCTGGCCGCCGCCGTGGCGTGGACCGGGGTGCAGGCGCTGCGCCGGCGGTACGCGGCCCGGGCGCTCGGGGAATCCCGGGGCGTGCTGCCCGTGGTACACGACTGGCTGATTCTGATCGGCGTGCTCGCCGTCGCCCGCGTGGTGACCGAGGAGGACACGCCCCGGCTGTCCGCCCTCGGGGCCCTGCTGCCCGCCCTGCTGATCACCGTAGCCTGCCACAAGCTGACCTACCGTCATCTCTCGGCGGCCCGCCGCGAGGCCCAGGCCGTCAGCCGGGTCCTGGTGGTGGGCGAGCCCGACGCCGCCGAGGACGTCATCGCGCACCTGGCCGCGCGCACCGACCACCCGTACGTGGTCGTCGGCGTGGTCCCGGTCGGCGCCGGCGCCCTCGACAGCGGGGTGCCGGTCGCCGCCCGCCTCGAGGCGGGGATGCCCGAGGCTCCGAACGGCGACTCCGCGGCCGTGCTCGGCGCCGTCCGCAGCCACCAGGCCGACCTGGTGCTGGTGGCCCCCGGCGTGCGGATCACCGGGGAGCGGCTGCGCCGCGTCGCCTGGGCTCTGCACGACGCCGGACTGGAACTCGCCGTCTTCCCCGGCCTGGTGGAGGTCTCCGTCAAGCGGCTGGAGACCCTGTCCGCGGGCGGCCTCGCCGTGCTGCGGGTCGCGCCGCCGGTCAGCCGGGGCGTGCAGACCCTGCTCAAGTCGGCTCTGGACCGGGTGGGGGCCGCCGCCGGGCTGCTCCTGCTCTCCCCGCTCTTCCTCGGCATCGTCCTGGCGATACGTTTCGGCTCGCGCGGCCCGGCCTTCTACCGGCAGCGGCGCATCGGCCGCGCCGGAGTCCCGTTCGTCATGTGGAAGTTCCGCACCATGGTGATGGACGCCGACGCCCGCAAGGCCGAGCTCGCCGGGCACAACGAGAACGACGGCCTGATGTTCAAAATGCGCCGCGACCCCCGGGTGACCCGGGTGGGCCGGCTGCTGCGCCGCACCTCCATGGACGAACTGCCCCAGCTGATCAACGTACTGACAGGACACATGTCGCTGGTCGGCCCGCGCCCGCCGCTGCCGGAGGAGGTGGCGAAGTACGACGAGGTCGAGCTGCGCCGCCTCACCGTGCGGCCCGGGATGACGGGGCTGTGGCAGATCAGCGGGCGCTCCGACCTGTCCTGGGACGAAACCATCCAGCTCGATCTGCAGTACGTCGACAACTGGTCCTTCACCAGTGACGTCGACGTGATGGGCCGTACGCTCCGCGCCGTCGTCGACGGCCGCGGAGCGTACTGAGGGCTCCGTGTGAGATCAGCCGTTCTGCTCGCGCAGCCACCACCGGTAGGTGGCGGCGATGCCGTCCCGCAGCGGGATGCCGGGCTTCCAGCCGAGCGAGGTCAGCCGGCCGACGTCCAGCAGCTTGCGCGGGGTCCCGTCCGGCTTGGAGGTGTCCCAGGCGAGCCGGCCGCGGAAACCGGTCACCTCGGCGACGGTCTCGGCCAGCTCCCGGATCGTCAGGTCCTCGCCGCAGCCGATGTTGACGGGCTCGTCGCCGTCGTAGGTGTTCAGCAGCACCGCGCAGGCGGCGGCCAGGTCGTCCACGTGCAGGAACTCGCGGCGCGGGGTACCGCTGCCCCACAGCGTGACCTCGTCGCGGCCCTCGGCGGCGGCCTCGTGGAACCGCCGGATGAGGGCGGGCAGCACGTGCGAGGACTCGAGGTCGAAGTTGTCGCCCGGGCCGTACAGGTTCGTCGGCATGGCCGAGATGTACGAGGCCCCGTACTGCTTCCGGTACGACTGGACCTGGACGATGCCTGCGATCTTCGCGAGGGCGTAGGCCTCGTTGGTCGGCTCCAGCGGGCCGGTCAGCAGGGCGTCCTCGCGGATGGGCTGCGGGGCCAGCTTCGGGTAGATGCAGGACGATCCGAGGAACAGCAGCCGGCCCACGCCGGCGGCGTGCGCGCCGCCGATCACGCTGAGCTGGATCTGCAGGTTCTCCTCGAGGAACTGCACCGGGTACGTGCTGTTGGCCATGATTCCGCCGACCTTGGCGGCGGCCAGCACCACGGCGTCCGGGCGGACGTCCGCCAGGTAGGCGGCGGTCGCGGCGGCGTCGCGCAGATCGAGGTCGGCGCGGCCCCGGGTGAGCACCTCGTGCCCGTCGGCCGTGAGCCGGCGGGCGACCGCGGACCCCACGAGGCCGCGGTGGCCCGCGACGAAGACGCGGGCGTGCGGGGGCAGGAGCGGCAGCGAACTTGTCATACCGCCGATGATGCCAGCCCGCTCCCGCGGGGGCGGCAGCAGTCCGGGCCCACCGGGTCCGGACCCCGCCGGGTGCGCTGCCGCGCGGCGCGACCGGCCGGACCCGGCGTGTACGGTACGCATCCTTGGGCGGGCAGGGGAAGCACGCTCAGCACAACGAACCACAACGCACCCCAGGGGGACCGAATGGGCAAGACCGCACTGATCACCGGCGTCACCGGGCAGGACGGCTCGTACCTCGCCGAGCTGCTGCTCTCCAAGGGCTACACGGTGCACGGGCTGGTGCGGCGGTCCTCCAGCTTCAACACGGAGCGGATCGACCACATCTACCAGGACCCGCAGACCGCCAACCGGTCCTTCGTCCTGCACCACGCCGACCTCTCCGACGGCGTGGCCCTGGTGAACCTGCTCCGTGAGATACGGCCCGACGAGGTCTACAACCTCGGCGCCCAGTCCCACGTCCGCGTCTCCTTCGACGCGCCCCTCTACACCGGCGACGTGACCGGCCTCGGCGCGCTGCGGCTGCTCGAGGCCATCCGGGCCAGCGGTGTCGACACCCGCATCTACCAGGCCTCCTCCTCCGAGATGTTCGGCGCCACCCCGCCGCCGCAGAACGAGGGCACCCCGTTCCACCCGCGCAGCCCGTACGGCGCCGCCAAGGTGTTCGCGTACTGGACCACCGTGAACTACCGCGAGGCGTACGACATGTTCGCCGTCAACGGGATCCTCTTCAACCACGAGTCCCCGCGCCGCGGCGAGACCTTCGTGACCCGCAAGATCACCCGCGCGGTCGCCCGCATCAAGGCCGGCCTCCAGGAGAAGCTCTACCTCGGCAACCTCGACGCGGTCCGCGACTGGGGCTACGCCCCCGAGTACGTGGACGCGATGTGGCGGATGCTCCAGCAGGACGAGCCCACCGACTACGTCGTCGCCACCGGAGTGGCCGCGACCGTCCGCGAGTTCGTCGAGGCCTCCTTCACGCACGCCGGTCTCGACTGGAACGAGCACGTGCGCTACGACTCCAAGTACGAGCGCCCCAGCGAGGTCGACGCGCTCATCGGCGATGCCTCCAAGGCCCACGACCTGCTCGGCTGGAAGCCGACGGTCCTGGTGTCCGAACTGGCCAAGATCATGGTCGAGGCCGATATCCGCCAAGTCGAGGACCAGCTGGCGGGCGTGACGGTCCGTATCGACCGCTGAGGCCTTATATTTCCCCTACGATTTGCCGTGTCACGGTCATACCCACAGGTCTGTGCGGGTGTGGCCGGGGTAAACCTGCCATATGTCCGTAGTGCACCCTCCATGCTGAAGTCTGTTCATTCCAAGTTGGTATGCAATGGGTCAAGCAAGGTGACCGGGCCCTCACATGAGCCTTAGTCTGCGCCGGTACATATGGCTGTTCGGATAGTTCCAGCCATCAAACCGGGCGATGCCCTGGGGGGCTCATGCGTAGATCCAGAGGGCTGACTGCTGCCCTCGTCCTGTCACTGGCCGGTGCCGGCACCGGTATAGGCCTGGTGCTGATGCCGCAGGCCTCCGCCATCACGGCGCCGGTGGCGTTCACCGCCGACAGCCTGCCGACGTGGCAGCCCAACGGCATCGTGTTCGCGATGGCCCAGGCGAACGGAACCGTCTTCGCCGGCGGTACCTTCTCGGCCGTCCGTCCGCCCGACGGCGCCGCCGGCACCGAGCAGGAAGCCGTGAACTTCGCCGCGCTCGACGCCGCGACGGGTAACCCCACCTCGTGCAAGCTCGCCTTCACCATCGGCGACGGCACCGCCACGGTCCGCACGCTGGCCGTCTCCAAGGACAAGAAGACCCTCTACGCGGGCGGCTACTTCGGTGCCGTCAACGGGACCCCGGTCTCCAGCCTCGCCGCGATCGACATCGCGACCTGCACCCCCAAGGCAGCGTTCCACCCGAGCGTCCCCGCCACCGTCCGCGCGCTCGCCGTCACCGACGACACGCTGTACGTGGGCGGCGACTTCGGCACGGTCGAGGGCCAGACCCGCGAGCGGTTCGCCGCGGTCGACGCCGGCTCCGGCGCGCTCAAGCCCTTCGTGGCCAACGCCGACGAGCCGGGCCGCGCCATCGAGGTGAGCAACGACGGCAAGAACGTCCTGCTGGGCGGCGACTTCTTCTCGGTCAACAACTCCACCACGCACGCGCTGGCCGTCGTGAACGCCACCACCGGCGCCGTCGCCAAGACGTACAACAGCATCCCGTCCAACTCCGTGGTCAAGGACATCTCGGCCGACGCGACGGGCTACTACACCGGCAGCGAGGGCTCCGGCGGCGGCGTCTTCGACGGCCGCATCGGCCTGAACACCGACTTCAGCGAGAAGTGGCGCGACCGCTGCCTCGGCGCCACCCAGTACGTGCTGCCGTACGACGGAGTGCTCTACAGCTCCTCGCACGCGCACGACTGCTCCACCGAGCTGGAATACCCCGACGGCAAGCGCCACTTCCTGCTGGCCCAGCCGACCGACCACACCGGCGCAGCCCCCGCGCCCGTGGGCGGCTTCGTGCGCGGCCCGGGCAAGCTCGGCTGGCACCCCACCGCCAACGACGGCCTCGGCGAGGGCATCGGCCCGCGCGTCATGGCCGTCGCGGAGAAGAGCGACGTCAAGTACATGTGGGTCGGCGGTGAGTTCACCCTCATCAACGGCAAGCCGCAGCAGGCCCTGACCCGCTTCGCCTCCACCGGCGACGTCGGCGCCCCGACCACCCCGGTGGCCAGCGTCGGCAGCGTCAAGCCCGGCGAGGCGCAGGTCCGCTGGCGCACCAGCTACGACGCGGACGACAGCAAGCTGACCTACCGCATCTACCGCAACGGCTCGGCCACGCCCGCCGCCACGGTGAACGCGGACTCCCTGGAGTGGGAGCGCCGGCAGGCCTCCTGGACCGACACCACGGTCAAGGCCGGCCAGTCCTACAGCTACCGCGTGACCGCGACCGACGCCGCGGGCAACACCAGCGCCCTGTCGGCCAGCGTCTCGGTGACGGTCCCGACCGCCGCCCAGTCGTACCCGAACCAGGTCCGCGCCGACGGCGCCAACCTGTACTGGCGCTTCGACGACACCGTGAGCCCGTACGTCGCCGACTCCTCGGTCAGCAGCAACACCGGCGGCGTCCAGCTGAACGCCCCGGCCCTGCGCCAGACCCCCGGCGCGGTCGCCGGCACCAGCACCGCGATGGGCTTCAACGGCACCAGCCAGCAGGTCTACAGCGACCACCGCCAGACGGTCGGCAACGCGTTCACCATCGAGACCTGGTTCAAGACGGGCACCACGCGCGGCGGCAAGCTGGTCGGCTTCGGCAGCAACACCGACCGCAGCAGCGGCTCGTACGACAAGCACCTCTACATGACCAACACCGGTCGCCTCGTCTTCGGCGTGTCCAACGGATCGGTCCAGACCGTCTCCACGGGCCTGTTCGACACGTACAACGACAACAAGTGGCACCACGTGGTCGGCACCCAGGGCCCCGGCGGCATCACCCTGTACGTCGACGGCCAGAACAAGGGCTCGCTGAACAAGACCGGTTCCCAGACCTACGCGGGCTACTGGCACGTGGGCGGCGACAACCTCACCGGCTGGCCGACCCGCCCGACGAGCAACTTCTTCGCCGGGCAGATCGACGAGACGGCCATCTACCCGACGGCGCTCACCGAGGCCCAGGTCAAGAACCACTTCACCCTGGCCAAGGCGCCCACCGACTCGGTCTCCAAGGTCAGCGCGACCGAGGACACCTACATCAACCAGGGCGCCCCCGGCACCGCTTACGGCACGTCGACCTCGCTCGCGGTGCGCGGCACCTCGGCGTACGAGACGTACCTGCGCTTCGACGTCCCGGCCGCCCCGGCCGGGCAGGTCCTGAAGGCAGCCTCCCTCCAGATCAAGACCAACACGCAGACGGGCGCCGGCACCGCCGACACCGTGTCCGTGGTCCCGGTCACCGGCACCTGGAGCGGCGCGGGCACGACCTTCAACACCAAGCCCACCCTCGGCACCACCCCGGTGGGCACCATCGCGGGCGTGCCGGACGGCTCGGCGGTCCACAACGTGCCGCTGGACACGGCCGCGGTCTCCGCGGTCCTGGGCAGCAGCTACAGCCTGGGCCTGACGAGCACGGGCACCGACCCGCTGTGGATCTGGTCCGCGGAGGCCACGGCCGCCGACGGCGTCCCGCAGCTGGTGCTCACCTTCGGCGCGAAGTAGCAACGAGCGACGAGCGGGGCCCGGCCGGCACCATGTGGCCGGGCCCCGCATTCCTGTCCCACCCAGTAAGTACGGGAGCCATCCGATGTACCGACGCTCCGCAGCGGCTGCTGTTCTGCTGACCGCCGCCCTGACGCTGACCGCCTGCAGTTCCGGCGGCAAGGCCGACTCCGGCGCGGAGGCGAAGGCGAAGCCGCCGGCCTCGTCGGCGGCCCCCGACCCCGCGGACAGCCCGGCGCCCTCGGCGCCCGCCGCCGACGCGAAGCCGACGGGCCCCGTCCTGCCCGACGCGAAGCTCACCCCGAAGACGGGCAGCTTCACGGCGCAGGAGAAGAAGTACCTGAGCGGGCGCGTCCCGGAGAAGATGGACCCCGCGGCCGTCCTGCAGTCGGGCCAGGAGGCCTGCCAGCGCGTGACGCTCACCGCGAAGCGCGACAAGGACGCGGCGACCGGGGCCGTCATCACCGGGGAGATCCCGGGCGCGAAGGACGCGATCACCCACCTGTGCCCGGAGCAGAAGCCGATCCTGGTGGCGGCGGAGAAGGGCTTCCCCGAAGGCCCCCGCACCTCGCCCGCGGCCGGCACCTACCGGGCGCTGACGCAGGCCTCCACCTGCACGTGGGAGGCGAAGTCGAAGGACGGCTCGCTCCTCGCCTCGGGCCCCGAGACCCAGCCCAACGCGGGCGACAAGATCACGGCGACGATCCCGGCGGGCACGGCGGAGTTCAACTCCTCCGGCTGCTACGCCTGGATCCCGGCGTAACGAGCCCCGCACGCGACGAGAACGCCCCCTGCCGCCGAACCACCGGCCGCAGGGGGCGTTTTCGCGTACCAGGCGTGGGCATCCGCGGGACCGGAGCACGACGACACCGACCTTTTGCGGAGGCGAGTCCTATGACCGGCCTGGGTGGCTGCATCGGTCTGATAGTGGTGGGAGCCATACTCACTTTCGCCACCGACTGGGAGATGGAGAGCGTCAACCTCGACGTGGTCGGGCTGATCATGATGGCGGTGGGCTTCATCGGCCTCGCCGTGTACACCAGTGTCCTCAAGCGCCGCCGCGCCATGGGCGCCCTCCCGGTCGTGGAGCAGCGCCGCGACATCTGAGCTGCGGCGCCCGTGCTCAGCCCCGAACGGCGCCCTCGTACACCGGGAGCAGGGTGTCCAGGACCGCGTCCATGGAGAAGGACTCCGCGGCCAGCTTGCGCGCCGCCGCCGAGGCGGCGGCGTTGGCCGCGGGGTCCAGCAGGTCCAGGACCGCCGACGCCACACCCGCCGGGCCCGGGTCGACCGCGTGCCCCGCGCCCGCGGCGGCGATGTCGCGGGCCAGGCCGTTGGAGTGGGTCACCACCGGGGGGACGCCCACCGCGAGGGCCTCCAGCACCGACATCGGGAACGGCTCGTCCACCGAGGGCAGTACGTACACGTGGGCCCGGCGCAGCTCCGCCTGCACCTCCGCGCTGGACAGTGCCCCCGGAACCGTGAAGCGGCCGTTGAGACCCAGGGCCGTGATGCGGGCGCGTACGGCGGCCAGTTCGCCCTCGTCCGGGCCCGCGACGACGAAGTGCGCGTCCGGGTGCGCGGCGAGGACGGCCGGGGCCGCGTCCACGAAGTCCACCGGCCGCTTGCGGGCCTGCAGGCGCGCCGAGTACAGGATGCGCGGGGGGCCGCCCGGGGCCGGCCGCTCCTCCTGCGCCGGGGTGCCGTTGACCAGCCGGACCGCACGCGACAGCGGTGCGCCGCCGACCACCGCGTCCAGGCCCGCCCGCTCGTGCGGGGTCAGGTACAGCACCGTGTCCGCGCCGCGCAGCAGCCGGCGTACCGCCACCGCGTCCAGCACCTTGGCCAGCAGCTTCTCGCTCGGGTCCACCATCCCGTGGGTCTGGAGCACCAGCGGCTTGCCGGCCCGCAGCGCCGCCAGGGCCACCGGCAGGGTCACCAGGTCCCGGGCCAGGTGGACGTGGACCACGTCCGCTTCCCCGACCAGCCGCCCGGCCGAGGCCAGCAGCGCCGGCGAGGTCATCCCGCTGAAGCCCAGCGGGAGGATCCGCCGCGCCGGGAACAGCTTCGCCGGGACCCCTTCGACGTCCGTCGGCCACGGGTCGGGGAATCCCTCGCCCAGCGCCAGCAGCCGCGCCTCGTGCCCCCGGGCCCGCAGACCCTTCGTCAGGTTCAGCGCGACCCGGACCGGCCCGCCGAAGGCGTGCGAGGGGGAGTGCAGGGTGACGGCGTGCAGGACTCTCACTTGGGCTCCTCCACCGGGCGGCGCCGCCCGTCCTGGGTCTGCAGGGTCAGCTCCGGCAGGTCCTTGTGCACGACGGCGCCCGCGCCCGCGACCGCGCAGCGGCCCACGGTCACCCCCGCCAGCACGGTCGCCCGTACCGCCACCCACGCGCCGTCCTCGACCGTGATCGGGGCGTTGCGGTAGCGGAAGTCGGCGGCCCGGTGGTCGTGCGAACCGGTGCACAGCACGGCCTCCTGCGAGAGGCAGACGTGCGAACCGATCGTCACCGGCTCCAGGTTCAGCAGCCAGGCGCCTTCACCGATCCAGGTGTGGTCCCCGACGGTGAGCTTCCACGGCCACAGCACCCGCACCCGGTGCCGGATCAGCACGCCCTCGCCGATCTTCGCCCCGAAGGCGCGCAGCAGCGCCACCCGCAGCCGCGCCGGACAGAACCAGCTCATGAACAGCGTGTTCATCACGGCGAACCAGAGCGCCTGCGTCAGCAGCCCGCGCCCCTTGTCGTATCCGGCCAGCGTGAAGGCAGGAAGGTCACGCAACTGAAGCCCCGATCGTCCACCCTCCCCCTGGCGTTGCCGGGGGACCCCCATGCGCCTCCCCGGGCGCAGCCCGCTCAGACTAGACTGCGCGCGAATCAGGCACATGGGGTGGGGGCGGCAGTGGCAACGGACATACGCAAGCCGCCCGTCACGCCCGCGCCGTCCCCCTTCGAGGACGAGTCGCTCTGGGGCAAGGTCACCACCCCGCGCACCCTGCTCTCCCGCGCGCTGTCCGTCCCGCTCGCCCTCGGCTTCGCCGTCTTCCTGCCGCTGTTCGTCGCCGTCCAGTCCGGCGCGGGCCAGCGCGACGCGGCCTTCTGGCTCCAGCTGCTGCTCACCATGTACGCGGGCGCCCGCCTCTCCGCGATGGTGCTCACCAGCCGCCGCAAGCTGCTCCAGGGCTCCTTCTGGCTCTTCGTCTACATGGCCATGGGCGTGGCCCCGCTCGCCCAGGCCGTCCTCGGCCAGGTCCCGACCCCCGTCGTCGGCCCCCGCTCCGACCTCACCGCCGCCATCGGGCTGGTGCTGCTCGGCTGCACCGCCTTCGACGTGGGCGTCCTGCTCGCCCGCCACCGGCCGACCGGCCGCGCGGGCGGCTCCCAGAGGCAGTCGCGGCCGGTCATGACGCACCGGCGCCGGCTCCAACTGCTGACCGTCCTCTCCTTCCTGTGCAGCGCGGCCTTCGTGATGAAGCTCGGCGGCCCGGCGGTGTTCTTCTCCAGCCGCCAGGAGATCATCGCGGGCATCGAGGAGGCGGGCGTCTCCAACGGCGACGGCCAGGCGGGACAGGCCCTGCTGCGCGGCTTCGGCACCGTGCCGGCGCTGCTCTCGCTGCTGCTGTACACGCGCTGGCTGGTCACCTCGAAGTTCGCCCGCCGCAAGGTCTCGATCATCGTCACCTGGTCGGCGCTCGCCCTGCTGAACCTGGTGGTCAACAACCCGATCTCGAACCCGCGCTACTGGTTCCTCACCGTCATGTTCGCGCTGCTGTTCACCGTCTTCCCGGTCAGCGCGGCGATGTACCGGGTGGCCCTGTCGATGGCCGTGGTCATCGCCCTCCTCGTCTTCCCGTTCGCGGACCGCTTCCGGTACGACGAGAAGAACTACAAGCCGGTGGAGACCACGTCCTTCCTGGAGCCGATGGCCCTCAAGGACTACGACCAGATCGGCATGTTCGCGAACACCATCACCTACTCGGAGTCCGGTCCCGGCCACTTCTACGGGCGCCAGCTGGCCGGATCGATCCTGTTCGCGGTGCCGAGGTCGGTGTGGCCGGGGAAGCCGCGGGACACGGGCGTGATGGTCGGCCAGTGGATGGGCACGGTCAACACCAACCTCTCCTCGCCGATCTGGGCGGAACTGTGGCTCGACTTCGGACCGCTGGGCATGGGGGGCGGGCTGCTGGCGATGGGGTACGCCTCCGCGCGGGTGGACCGGCGCTATGCGAAGCGCGCCACCCGGCGGGCGCCGCCGGGGAGTCTGATCTCGGTGGTGGTCCCGCTGGTCGCGGGCTACTCCTTCATCCTGCTGCGCGGACCGCTCCTCCAGGCGTCGGGCCGTGTCGCTATCGCGGCCCTCTGCCTGGCCCTGATCGCCACCCACCGCCAGGACCGCTCCACGACCCTCCGCTAGGCGCGGCGCGGTTGCCGGTGCTCCGCCGTTGCTGGGGCTCCGCCCCAGACCCCGCGCCTCAAACGCCGGCGGGGCTGGATATGGCCGATGCCGTCCGCCGGGCACCACCCAGCCCCGCCGGCGTTTGAGTGGGGGTCCCCCGGACGGAGTCTGGGGGAGGGTCCGGGCAGAGCCCGGTTTCGGGAAGGGGCGGGGTGGGGGGATCGCCCCGCGCAGCGGGTCAGGCCGAGACCGGCGCGGGCTCGTCGTCCCGCGGAGCGGCAACCGGCAGGCGGGCGACCCGAAGCCAGGCGGCCAGGGCCTTGAGGGCCGAGCCCGCCGCCAGGCCCCAGGCCGCGCCGAGCGGGCCCCACACCGCGTACCCGGCGAGCAGGAACACCACCGACAGCATCGAGAAGGCCACCTGCAAGGACAGCGTGGCCTTCGGGGCCAGGACGCGCAGCGTCAGCAGCGCACAGGTGCCCAGGCCCATCACCGCGTACTGGGCCCCCGTCGCCGGCAGCAGCGCGGCGGCCGAGGCCCACGTGTCGCCCAGCAGCTCCCGGCCCAGCCGGTCCGGCAACAGGTACAGGGCCGTCGCCCACCCCGCGCCGACCACCGCCAGCACCCCGCCCAGCGCCACCGTCGCCCGGACCGTGGCCCGCTTGCCGCCGAGCCGCGACAGCACCGGCGGCCCGAAGGAGTTCGCCGAGTTGAACAGCACGTTCAGCGGCCCGAAGAGCGTGCTCGCACCCCGCAGCGCACCTACGGCCAGCGGCGTCGCGAAGACGCCGAGGCCCAGTACGGCGAGCTGGCTGGAGCCGTTGCCGACCGCGAACTCGACCACGAACCGCTGCCCCAGGTGCCCCCGCCGCACGTACGGCCGCAGATCCGCCCGCGCCCCGCGCACGTACGGCCGCAGGAGCCACAGCCCCAGCCCCAGCGCGGGCAGCGCGGACAGGCCCCACACCAGCACCAGCCGCCCCGCCGAAGCCCCGGAGGGCTGCACGGCCAGCGCCGCGACCACGCACACCAGCCGCAACGCGTCGGCGGCCAGCGCCCGCTCGGGGGCGCGCAGCGCGGAGAAGCAGTACCGCAGCCCGTCCTGCACGAGTACCAACGGCAGTACGAGGCCCAGCGCGAGGAAGGCCGGCCCGGTCGTCCCGGGAAGCGCCAGGCCCACCACGGCGAGCACCGCGCCCACGGCGCCCGCGGCGGCCCCCGTGAAGCCCACGGCCGACCGGCACACCGCGCCCAGCCGCTCCTCGGCCTTCTCCAGCACGACGGTCTGTCCGACGTAGGCCATGCTCAGCCCGAGGAGCACGCTGAAGGTCACGTACACCATCGAGAAGTCGGCGAATCCGGACGCCGACGACAGCCGGGCGGCCAGCACCAGCACCAGGATGTTGGTGGCGCTGGAGGCGGCCTGGTCCAGGACCGAGGAGACGGCGGCGAGTCCGCGTCGGCTCATCTCCGGCCTATGCGGACGGTGCGCAGCGCGACCGTGTCGGTGCCGTCACCCGGGATGTGCTGCTCCGGCTCGGCCATCTCGCGTGTGAGCGGCTGCGGCGCGGCCGCCGAAGGAGCGGGGGCGGGCGCGGGCGACGGCGCGGTCCCCTTGCCCTTGCCCGGGCCGCGCTTCTCGCCGGGCAGCGGGGCGTGCAGCACCGCGCCGAGCACCGTACCCCCGGCGCCGCTGATCAGCTCGCGGATCCGGGTCAGGTCGGTGCGGTGGACGCCGCGCGGGTTGCAGACGACGAGGACGCCGTCGACGCGGTCGACGAGGGCGAGGGCGTCGGCGTACGAGAGCACGGGCGGCGCGAGCACGACGACGGTCGCGTTGGGGGAGTCGGCCTCGGAGATCAGCCGGGTGGCGCGGGGGGAGGTCAGCGCGCGCGGCACGTTGCGCGCCCGCTCGCCGGGGATCAGGTCGAAGGAGCCGGACTCGCCGGCGTCCACGACGAGCTGGCGTCCGTCGGGCCACTCGGAGTCGGAGTGCCGTCCGCCGCCCTTCGGGCTGCCCGGGGTCTGGCTCCAGCGCGGCCGGCCGCCAGCGTCCGTCGGCAACTGGCTGGCCAGTACCGGGGTGCGCAGGTCGGCCTCGATGAGCAGGACGTCCTTGCCGGTCTCGGCGAAGGAGGCGGCCAGGTTCACGGCCACCGCGGCGGCGGTCTCGCTGCTGCCGCGCGGGGCGACGACGAGCAGCCGGCGCCGGTCGGCGAAGCGGGCGTCGTAGGCGAGCCGGAAGGCCACCGAGCGGTACTCCTCGGCGAGCCGCGGATCGGCCTCGCCGGCGGCGAGCAGCGGCCCGCCGCCCGTCCGGTCCCGGGGCAGGTAGCCGAGTACGGGTGCGCGCAGGGCCCGTGCCACGTCGCCCTCGGAGCGGGGTGCCGGGTCGAAGACGAGCCGGACCCAGGCGGCGAGCAGGCCGAGGGCGAGGCCCACGGCGGCGCCGAGCGCGAGGGACATCAGGATGCCGGGGCCGTCGGCTGCGGGGGGCGCCGTCGCGGCGCTGGTGACCCGGCCCGGGGTCATGTCGAGGGCTTCGAGCTTGGTGATCTTGGTGTTGTACCCGCCGACCTCGCTCTGCAGGTCGGTCTTGGAGGAGCTGGCCGCGTCGCGCCCCGCGCCGGCGGGCATCCGCGCGATCTCCTTGGAGAGCTCGTCGAGCTGCTTGGCGATCGGGTCGCGCTGCTCCTTGTACCCCTTGACCATCTTGTCGCGGGTTGCGTCGAGGGACTCCTGCCGCTTGAGCAGGTACGCCTCGGTCATCGCGTTGGCGCGCTTGGCGGCCTCCTTGGGGGAGGACGCGGTGTAGGTGAAGCGGAGCACCATCGTCTGCGGCGGGTTGGTCACCTGGAGCCCGCTGCGCAGGGCCGCGAAGCCGGAGGCGGAGACGCCGAGCTTCTTCGCGGCCTCGTTGGCTATGGAGGAGCTGAGCGCGACCTGGCGCTCCGAGCCGATGTTGATCGCCTTGTCGGGGGCGAGGCTCGGGTTGAAGGGGTCGTCGGTGGGTGCGCGCAGCACCACGTCGGCGGTCGCGACGTAGGTGTCGGCCGTGGAGATGCCGAGGTAGACGCCGCCGAGCAGACCGATCCCGATGCCCGCGCCGAGGAGCCGGCGGTAGCGCAGGAGCTGCCGGAACTGGTCCCGGAGGAGATCGGGTTCGTCCTCGGCCGGTGCTGTTGCCGGGCGGTTCGTCTCGATCACGGCCGGGGACCCCCAAGTGCTTCGTCTATCAGTGCGTCGATGCGGGCCAGGCCCGCTTCGCGGCTCAGGTGGGCCGCCACGTGGCGGGGTCCGGCCGCTCCCAGTGCGTCCGCGCCCTCGGGGTCCTCGGCCAGGACCCGTACGGCCTTCAGCAGTGCTTCGGGGTCCTCGGGCTGTACGAGCACCCCTGCACCCGAGCGCTCCACCTCCTGGGCGGTCCCGCCCTCCGCGGCCACGGAGGCGACGACGGGCCGGCCGGCCTGGAAGTAGGAGGTGAGCTTCGACGGAACGCTCATGTCCATGACGGCGGCGTGCTGCGTGACCGCGAGTACGTCCGCCGCGGCGAGGATATCCGGGAACTCGCCGTCAGCGGCAGGGGGGATGATGTCCAGATTCGGTACGTCGGCGGACAGTTCGGTGAGCGCCGAGCGCTGGCTGCCGTCACCCATCAGGACGAAACGGACGCTCGGGTCCAGCCGGGCGGCGGCCACGAGGACCTCGAGGCCCTGCTTGAGGCCCATGTTCCCGGAGTGCAGGACGACCGTCTGGTCCGGGGCCCAGCCGAGGTGGCGGCGGGTCTCGCCGCGCGGCTTGGTGGGTACGGCCACGTGGGACCAGTTGGGGACGAGACGGATCTTCGCCGGGTCCACGCCCATGCCGACGACCCGGTCGACGAAGGTCTCGTGGATGACGCCGACGAGGGTGGCCCGCTTGAGGGCGTACGCCTCGGCGCGGCCCGCGATCGCGGCCGCCTTGTCGCCGCCGCTGATCCCGCTCTGTGCGGCGGCGGCGCCCATCAGGTCCTGGACGACCGGGACGTACGGGACCTTCCACCGCGCCGCGAGCCGGGCGGCCAGCACCCCGCCGGCCAGGCTGGGCATCTGGGCCAGGACCGCGTCCGGCTTCGGCATCCGGGGCGGGGCCGCGGCACCGTGCAGCAGAATCGATCCTTCAAAAAGGGCCCGCTTCACGGCGGTCTGACGCTGCGGCACGGTGTGCGCACGCCGGTGCACGATGACGCCCGCGCGCCGTTCCGTGCGCCGGAGCGCCCCCTTGTACTCCGGTTCGAGCGACCACGCCGGGTAGTGCGGCATCCCCGCGAGGACATGGGTCTCGTGGCCGAGATCCTCCGCCCAGTGCTCCGCGATCTGGGTGGCGTAGGGCCCGATTCCCGCGTGCTCGGGTGCGTAGTTGGTGGAGACCAGCAGCAGGCGCCGGTGACCGGATCTGGACACTGAGCGTCCCCTTCTCCCCTGGATGATGCGCACGTCACCCTATTCGTTCACCCGCATGCTGCGGAACGTGCACGCTATTGTCTGCTAATCCGCCACACCGGGGGGTGTGGCCGCTGGGGGGTAACAGATGACGGAGCGGGATATGTCCGAACGTGGCGCGCCCGCGCGCAGGCCGTACCGAGTCGGCTATGCGCCGGGCGCGTACGATCTGTTCCATATCGGACATCTCAATATCCTTCGGCACGCCCGCAGTCAGTGCGACTACCTGGTGGCCGGAGTCGTCTCCGACGAGATGGCCGAACTCGCCAAGGGGCGCCGCCCGATGATCCCGCTGGTCGAGCGGCTGGAGATCGTCCGCAGCGTGAAGTACGTGGACGCCGCCTTCGTCGAGACGGTCCCGGACAAGGTGGAGACCTGGAAGCAGGTCCGCTTCGACGTCATCTTCAAGGGCGACGACTGGCGGGGCACCCCCAAGGGCGACAAGCTGGAGAAGGACTTCGCCGCCCACGGCGTCGACGTCGTCTACTTCCCCTACACCGTGCACACCTCCAGCACCCAGCTGCGCCGGGCGCTGGACGCGCTCGCCGAACCCCTCTCGGTGGCGGAGCCGTTCACCGCGGAACGGCGCTGAGCTCCCGGAACCACTTCACGAGGAACGCCGCCAGGAACAGCCCGGCGACCGCCCCGAAGGCCGCGTACGCGTAAGGGAACAGCTGTCCGCCGCCGAGCAGCAGGAACACCAGGCAGAACACCCCGTAGTCCACGGGCAGCAACGCCACCGCGCGTACGGTCGACGGCGCGGCGGCGGGGCTCCCCGGAGCCGGCCGGGGCTTGAGCTTCTCGGTCAGCAGCCCGCCGAAGAAGGTCACGACCGCGGCGAACTGGAAGCCCAGCGGCACCAGCAGCCAGCCGTCCGAGCCCGTCCCGTAGGCATCGGGGAACCGGTAGAAGGCGATCAGCACGCAGGAGTGCAGGGCGGTCAGCTTGGCGCAGTCCACGACGTGGTCGAGCCACTCGC
This sequence comes from Streptomyces sp. NBC_01546, assembly GCF_045208355.1. Classification (NCBI taxonomy): domain Bacteria; kingdom Bacillati; phylum Actinomycetota; class Actinomycetes; order Kitasatosporales; family Streptomycetaceae; genus Streptomyces; species Streptomyces sp. NBC_01546. Next base: position 2,850,667 of record NZ_CP109379.1, on the reverse strand, counting down.
CCGCGGCGCTGCCGCTCCCGCGCAGCCGGGCCAGCTGGCCGTCGGCGGAGTCGAAGGCGAACCCCACGGCGAGCGCGGCCCACACGGCGATCCCCAGCCCCCAGGAGGGCGCGGCCAGCGCGACCGCGGCCGCGGCGGCGAAGCTGAAGGCGGCGCTGATCAGCGTCACCTGATTCGGGGTGAGCCCGAGCGCGTACGACCCGGCGGCCAGGTAGCGCCCGATCGGCCGGTTCACGAACCGCGAGTAGAGCGACACACCCTTCGCCGGCTTCTGCGCCCCGCGCAGCTCCCGCAGCGCGACTCCGACTCTCCCCATGCACGGACCCCCTCAGTGACGATGTCGAACACATCATCGCAGGGCGAAAGTGGGTTCCGGTTCCGGGCGTTTGCGTACGTCCGGAAGCAGGAGTACGGACAGATTCGCGGCGGCGGTCAGAGCCGCGGCGGCCAGCAGCGGGACCGCGGTCCCGGTGACGGCGGCGAGCGGGGCGGCCGCCGCCAGGCCCAGCGGGCGCGCGGCGAAGGAGATCAGGGTGTCGAAGGACCCGACCCGGCCCAGGGCCTCCAGCGGGATGCGGCGCTGCATCTCCGTCTCCCACAGCGGGCTCAGCACCCCCAGTCCGAACATGGCGCAGCAGAACGCGGCCGCGGTCACCGGAAGCGGCAGCCGCAGCGCGAAGGCGGTGAGCGGCAGCGCCTGGGCGGCGGCCCCGAAGGCCACTGCGTACAGCGGGCGATGGACCGGCAGCCGCCCGGCCGCCCAGACGCCGACCAGCATCCCGACCGTGCCGACCTGGGCGATGACCACCCAGGAGGTCTCACCGCCCAGGCTCTCCACGGCGATCAGCGGACCGAGGGTGAGCAGCAGTCCGGCCGCCAGGTGCCAGACCCCGTGGGCCAGCACATTGGCGAGGAACCACGGGTGGCGCCGGGTCTCGGCCCAGCCCCCGCGCAGTTCGGCGGTGAAGGCGGCGCGCGGCGTGCTGCGCGGGACCGGGGCCACCGGCAGGCCGCCGAGGGTCAGCGCGGAGAGCAGGAAGAGCGCGGCGGTGAGCAGGGAGGACCAGCCGGCTCCGATGGCCAGCATCAGCACCCCGGCGGCCGCCGGTGCCGCGATCTGCGCGAGCCCGGTGGCCACCCCGAGCCGGGTGTTGACGCGCAGCCGCCCGTCTTCGGGGACCACGGCGGCGACGAGTGTGCGTGCGGAGGGAGTGCCGAAGGCCACGGCGGCCCCGGTCACGGCCGCGAGCACGGCCAGCCGGGGGACGTCCGCGGGACCGGCCATGAGCACGACTCCGGTCGCCAGCTGGGCGGCCGCCCGTACGAGATCGGCCACGAGGACCACCCGCCGGGCGGGGAACCGGTCGGCGGCCACCCCCGCGACGGGCAGCAGGAGCAGCATCGGCAGCAACTCGCAGGCGAGCACGAGGCCGAGGTCCCCGGCGGAGCCGTTGCGGACGAGCGCCAGCGTCAGGGTGGTGGGGATGAGGGCGCTGGCGAAGGCGGCGGAGGTACGGCCGGCCAGCAGCCGCCAGATGGTCGGGGTCATGACAGGGAGGTTATGACCCTGCACCGCCTCGCCCCCCCGCGGGCCGAGACGGACAGGACCTAACCGACCACCCTCAGCAGCAGGACCGAGCGGGCCGGGACCGTCAGGGTCTCGCCGCCGCGGTGGCGGGTGAGCGGAGCCTCGGCCTGGGTCTCGCGCGAGGTGTCCAGGACGAGTTCGTAGCCCTCGGCCCACGGTGCCCCCGGCAGTACCCACGGCACCGGCCGGTCCCCGGTGTGCAGCAGGGCCAGGAAACTGTCGTCCGTCACCTGCCGGCCCCGCTCGTCACGGCCCGGGATGTCCCGCCCCGACAGGTACATCCCCAGCGCCGCCGCCGGTGCGTACCAGTCCCGCTCCGTCATCTCCGCACCCGCCGGGGTGAACCAGGCCAGGTCCCGAAGCCCGTCCACCCCCTGCGGCCGCCCGGAGAAGAACGCCCGCCGCCGCAGCACCGGATGGGCCTGACGGAGCGAGACCAGCCGCGCGGTCAGCGCGAACAGCTCCCGCCACGCCGGATCCTCCAGCAGCGACCAGTCCACCCACCCCGTCTCGTTGTCCTGGCAGTACGCGTTGTTGTTGCCGCCCTGGGTGCGCCCGAACTCGTCCCCCGCGACGAGCATCGGCACCCCCGTCGACAGCAGCAGGGTGGTGAGGAGGTTGCGCAGCTGCCGGCGGCGCAGCGCGGCGATCCGGGCATCCGTGCCCTCGGGCGGATCGCCCTCCGCCCCGCAGTTCCAGGACCGGTTGTCGTTCGTCCCGTCCCGGCCCGCCTCCCCGTTCGCCTCGTTGTGCTTGCGCTCGTAGGACACCAGGTCCCTCAGGGTGAACCCGTCGTGCGCCGTCACGAAGTTCACCGAGGCGTACGGCCGCCGCCCGCCCCACGCGTAGAGGTCGCTCGATCCCGACAGCCGGTACCCGAGGTCCCGTACGTCGGGCAGCGCGCCCCGCCAGAAGTCCCGCACGGCATCCCGGTAGCGGTCGTTCCACTCCGTCCACAGCGGCGGGAAGGCGCCCACCTGGTAGCCGCCCGAGCCCACGTCCCAGGGCTCCGCGATCAGCTTGACCCGCCGCAGCACCGGGTCCTGGGCGATCACCGCCAGGAACGGCGACAGCATGTCCACGTCGTGCATCGAGCGGGCCAGCGCCGCCGCCAGGTCGAAGCGGAAGCCGTCCACCCCCATCTCCGTCACCCAGTACCGCAGCGAGTCCGTGATCAGGCGCAGTACGTGCGGGCGCCCCGCGTGCAGGGTGTTCCCGCAGCCCGTGTAGTCGGCGTACCGGCGCTGGTCGGACTGGAGCCGGTAGTAGCCCCGGTTGTCGATCCCGCGCAGCGACAGCGTCGGGCCGAGCTCGCCCGCCTCCGCCGTGTGGTTGTAGACCACGTCGAGGATGACCTCGATCCCCGCCGCGTGCAGGGCCCGCACCATCCGCTTGAACTCCCCGACCTGCTGGCCCGTCGTACCGCTCGACGAGTAGCCGGCGTGCGGGGCGAAGTAGCCGACCGAGTTGTAGCCCCAGTAGTTGCGCAGCCCCCGGCGCAGCAGGTGGTCCTCGTGCGCGAACTGGTGCACCGGCAGCAGCTCGACGGCCGTCACGCCCAGCTTCACCAGGTGCTCGACCGCCGCCGGATGGGCGAGGCCCGCGTACGTGCCGCGCAGTTCCTCGGGGACCCCCGGATGGCGCATCGTGAAGCCGCGCACGTGCAGCTCGTAGATCACCGAATCGGCCCAGGGGGTCTTCGGCCGGACGTCGTCCGCCCAGTCGTCGTCATCGTGGACCACGACCCCCTTGGGGACGAACGGCGCCGAGTCGCGGTCGTCGCGCACGGTGTCGGCGATGTACTGCTGCGGCCAGTCCCGGACGTGCCCGTACACCTCGGGCGGCAGGGCGAACTCGCCGTCCACGGCCCGGGCGTACGGGTCCAGGAGTAGCTTCGACGGGTTGTACCGGGCACCGGTCCAGGGGTCCCAGCGCCCGTGCACCCTAAATCCGTACCGCTGCCCGGGGCGTACGCCGGGCACGAAACCGTGCCAGATCTCGTGCGTGAGCTCCGTCAGGGCGCAGCGGGTCTCGGCCCCGCCCTCCTCGAACAGGCACAGCTCCACCGCCTCCGCGCCCTGCGCCCAGAGCGCGAAGTTGGTGCCCGCCGTCCCGTCCGGACCGTGGTGGAACCGGGCCCCCAGGGGATGCGAGGACCCGGGCCACACCGGTGGTCCCGGGCGCGCGTACGCCCGTAACACCTGGCCCCTGACCTGGCCGCCCGGCACGGGCGCGGTACGGCCGCCCCGGACCGCGCTCTCGGTGTCCACCGCGTTCGCGGCGTCCACCACATTGCCGACGGCTTCCACCGCCTCTTCCTGCTCGGCTGCGCTCGACACTGCCCGCCTCCACGGCTCCTGGGTACCTGCGGGGGTGGGGGGTGCGGCCCCGGCGTCCCGGCCTGGGCCCGCCCCCGTCTGGTCCTTCACACTGTTCTGCCCGGACTGTTCCGCCCGGAACGTGCGCGCCGCTCACGTTTCCCCCGGAGGGGCCCGGTCGTTGGAGGGATCGTGACACTTCTGACGAGGCGGGCAGGGGCGGGCTTGGCCGCCGTGGCGGCATGGGCGGGCCTGCTCGGCGGCCTGGCCGGATGCACCCAGGACGGCCGTTCCCCGGTCGAGATCGAGTTGCCCGGCAAACCCCGCTCGCCGGACGAGGCCATCCGCATCACCCCCGACGACAATGCCAAGGGGGTGCCCGCCGACGGGCGCCTCAGCGTCACGGTCCCCGAGGGCCGGCTGGAGCGGGTCGTGGTGACCAAGGTGGAGGACGCGCAGGAGGAGAAGGTTCCCGGCGCGATCGCCGAGGACGGGCTCAGCTGGAGCCCCGATCCGGAGGCCGCCCGTCTCTCGCTCGCGGCCAAGTACACCGTGGACGCCGTCGCCCTCGACGGGCACGACCGCCGCCAGGCCCGCCACACCACCTTCACCACCTACGTTCCCGAGGAACGGTTCATCGGCTACTTCAAGCCGGAGAACCGCTCCACCGTCGGCACCGGAATGATCGTCTCCTTCAACTTCAACCGGGCCATCGCGCGACGCGCCGAGGTGGAGCGGGCCATCACCGTCACCTCGAACCCGCCGGTGGAGATCGTCGGCCACTGGTTCGGCAAGGAGCGGCTCGACTTCCGGCCCAAGGAGTACTGGAAGTCCGGTACAGAGGTGACGGTGAAGATGAACCTGCGCGACATCGAGGGCGCGCCCGGCTCCTACGGCATCCAGGCCAAGACGATCACCTTCACCGTCGGCCGCTCGCAGATCTCCACCGTGGACGCGGCCGCGCACACCATGGAGATCCGCCGGGACGGCCGGCTGCTGCAGACCCTGCCCATCACCGCGGGAGCGCCGAAGACCACCACCTACAACGGGAAGATGGTGGTGATGGAGCTCTTCGACGTCACCCGCATGAACGGCCAGACCGTCGGCTTCGGCGGGGAGTACGACATTCCCGACGTCCCGCACGCCATGCGGCTCACCTCCTCCGGGACCTTCCTGCACGGCAACTACTGGGCCAGTCCCGACACCTTCGGCTCCGCCAACGTGAGCCACGGGTGCGTGGGCCTGCGCGACGACAAGGGCGGCGGCTCGGACACCCCGGCCGGCTGGTTCTTCGACCGGAGCCTGGTCGGGGACGTGGTGGAGATCCTCAACTCGCAGGACAAGACGGTCGCCCCGAACAACGGCCTGGGCGGCTGGAACATGTCCTGGGCCGACTGGGTCGCCGGCTCAGCCATCGCCTGACCGGCCCGCCACTTGGGACGGAACGGTGACATGACCGTGGCTTTTCGTGTTCTCCCCATGTGATTTCCTGTCGATAAGCGCGCGACTGCCCGCGCGCGGGGGACATGGGGAGAACAAGAGTGAACCTGCAGCCGATACGCGGCCGCGTCCGCACCGGCCTGCCGGCCCTTCTGCTGGGGGCCGCCCTGCTGCTGACCACCGCGTGCAGCGGTGGCGGCGGCGGAAACAACGGCAGCGGCAGCGGTGGCGACAATGCCGGGGGCGGTGCCAAGAACGGCACCGAGGCATCCAAGGCCGTGGTCAGCGTCAAGCCGGACGACGGCGCCAAGGAGGTCGCCACCAGCGGCATCCTGAAGATAACCAGCACCGGCGGCAAGCTCACCACGGTGACCGTCGCCGACACCAAGGGCAACGCGGTCGAGGGCAAGCTGGCCGACGACGGCGCGAGCTGGGAGCCGTCCCGCCACCTGGCCTCCGCCACCGAGTACAAGGTGCACGCGGTCGCCAAGGACGAGGCCGGCCGGGAGTCCGCCAAGGACACCACCTTCACCACCCTGACCCCGACGAACACCTTCATCGGCCACTACACGCCCGAGGACGGCTCCACCGTCGGCGTGGGCATGCCCGTGTCGATCAACTTCACCCGCGGCATCACCAACCTCGAGGCCGTCGAGAAGGCCATCACCGTGACGGCCGAGCCGGCCGTGCCCGTCGAGGGCCACTGGTTCGGCAACGACCGCCTCGACTTCCGCCCCGAGAAGTACTGGGCCGCGGGTACGAAGGTCACCGTGAAGCTCGCCCTCGACGGAGTCGAAGGCCGCCCGGGCGTCTACGGCAAGCAGACCCGCACGGTCACCTTCACCGTCGGCCGCTCCCAGGTCTCCACGGTCGACGCGAGCGAGCACACCATGGAGGTCGTCCGCGACGGCCAGGTGCTCAAGAACATCCCGATCACCGCGGGCGCCCCGTCGACGACCACGTACAACGGGCAGATGGTCATCAGCGAGAAGTACAAGGTCACGCGGATGAACGGGGCGACGGTGGGCTTCGGCGGGGAGTACGACATCTCCGATGTGCCGCACGCGATGCGCCTGTCGAACTCGGGCACCTTCGTGCACGGCAACTACTGGGCCTCTTCGGGCACGTTCGGCTCGGAGAACGTCAGCCACGGCTGCGTCGGCCTGAAGGACGTCCGCGGCGCCGGCGACGGCAACCAGCCCGCCGCCTGGTTCTTCAACGAGTCCCTGATCGGCGACGTGGTCATCGTGAAGAACTCCAAGGACAAGCAGATCTCCCCGGACAACGGCCTCAACGGCTGGAACATGGACTGGGCGGAGTGGATCAAGTAAGCCCCGCATGACGTAGCCCAGGTGGCCCGGTGCTGTGACACACAGCACCGGGCCACCGTCCGTTAACCGGCGCTAACCTTCCCCGTATGACCATCTCTCTCGAAGTCTCCGAAGGCGTCGGCACCATCCGCCTGGACCGGCCGCCCATGAACGCCCTGGACATCGCCACCCAGGACCGGCTGCGCGAGCTCGCGGTGGAGGCGACCGACCGGGCCGACGTCCGCGCGGTGATCATCTACGGTGGCGAGAAGGTGTTCGCGGCGGGCGCGGACATCAAGGAGATGCAGGCGATGGACCACGCGGCGATGATCGCCCGGTCCCGCGCGCTGCAGGACTCCTTCACCGCCGTGGCCCGCATCCCCAAGCCCGTCGTCGCGGCCGTCACCGGCTATGCGCTGGGCGGGGGTTGCGAGCTCGCGCTCTGCGCCGACTACCGGATCGCCGCCGACAACGCGAAGCTCGGCCAGCCCGAGATCCTGCTCGGTCTGATCCCGGGCGCCGGCGGCACCCAGCGGCTGTCCCGGCTGATCGGTCCGTCCAAGGCCAAGGACCTCATCTTCACCGGGCGCATGGTCAAGGCCGACGAGGCGCTCGCGCTGGGCCTCGTCGACCGGGTGGTCCCCGCGGCCGAGGTGTACGAGCAGGCGCACGCCTGGGCCGCCAAGCTGGCCCAGGGTCCGGCGATCGCGCTGCGCGCCGCCAAGGAGTGCGTGGATGCGGGCCTGGAGGCCGACATCGACACCGGGCTCACCATCGAACGCAACTGGTTCGCGGGCCTGTTCGCCACCGAGGACCGCGAGCGCGGCATGCGCAGCTTCGTCGAAGAGGGCCCGGGCAAGGCGAAGTTCGTATGAACCCGGTCCGCTGAGCGGATCCGGCCGGTCCTCCCTGTGGGTGGATTAGCCAGGCCTTAAGGGGGCCTTAAGCACAATCGGTGATCCACTCACGGTGATCACTTCTGAGCGGTGCGTAACCCCTGGTCAAAGTGGGTATACACAGCCTCCGCTTGCCGTTTGCATATGACAGGACGCCCCTGCGGAATCGATGCTTCCGTAGGGGCTTTTCCCGTGGAACGGCCCGGAGGGGCAGGTCGGCCCTCCATGATGGGTGCATGGCGGGCCTGGAGGGTGTGGAACAGCCGCGGCAGCGCAGCAGCGCTTCGGCCGTACGGCTCACGGCGGCGATTGAGGATGAACAGGGCCTCAAGGCACTGGAGTTGTGCGGGAACCCGGCTGAGGCGGAAGTGATCCTGCCGTCCATGCCGGAATCGGCCGGCACCGCGCGCAGGCTCACCCAGTGCGTGGTGATACGGCTCTGGGGACTCTCGCCGCAGATCTCCGAGCACGCCGTCCTGCTGGTCTCGGAACTCGTCGGCAACGCGGTCCGGCACACCGGGGCCCGCTCCTTCGGCTTACGCATGCTGCGGCGGCGCGGCTGGATCCGGGTGGAAGTGCGCGACCCCTCGCGCGGACTGCCCTGCCTGATGCCGGTCCACGAGCTGGACACCACCGGGCGGGGGCTCTTCCTCGTCGACAAACTCTCCGACCGCTGGGGCGCCGACCTGCTGCCGCGCGGAAAGATCACCTGGTTCGAGATGCGCGTCGCCGACCGCCAGAACGCCTGAAGCCCCCTGGTCGCCGTGGTGGGCGGTGCGGGGGCTTCATGGGTGCGCCGAGGATCGATTGGGGTGTGATCCTCGGCGTGGCGACTTCGCTCGGGTCAATGGGAAGCCGTGGTTCCGACTATGGCAGACGCGGCCTCGAACGCCAAAAGTCCCTACTCGGACATAAGTGTGCAAATAGTGAGAGTTTCTAGCTAAATCCTAGGTGAGGTGGGCCACTCGCCTCGTATTCGATGAATAACTATCGACCGCTCTGTGTGAATCGTTGATCACATAGCGGACAGGCGGCCTGGTTGGCCCATTCCGGCGAACGTCCTGAATTGGGTCAATCATTACCTTCCGGGCCTTCCACCCCTTAAATGGGCAGGTGCTCTCACATCCAGGCCGCCGCGCGGTCCTGCGCGCGGCCAGTCTCGGCACGGCCGGCGTCGCCGTGGCCGGCCTCACCGCCGCCTGCGGATCGGGCCGCCCCGCCACCTCGCCCTCCGCCGCACCCCCCGGTCCCGCCAGACCGGCCCGGCCGGCCGAGGCGGCCGCAGCCGTCCCGCGCCGGTACCCCGGACAGCCCGTCGAGATCGCCCACGGTCCGCGCGACCGCCCCCGGGTCGCCCTGACCTTCCACGGCAACGGGGAACCCGCCATCGCCCGGGCGGTACTGGCCGAGGCCGAGAGAGCGGGCGCGCGGGTCACCGTACTGGCGATCGGCGGCTGGCTCGACGCCCATCCGGACCTGGCCCGCCGGATCCTCGACGGCGGTCACGATCTCGGCAACCACACCCAGCGCCACCTTGCGATCAACGACATGCCCGAGGCGGAGGCCTATGCCGAGATCACCGGCTGCGCCCAGCGGCTCAAGCGGCTCACGGGCTCCATCGGCACCTGGTTCCGGCCCTCCCAGACCCAGTACGCCACCCCGCTCGTCCGGAAACTGGCCCAGCGGGCCGGCTATCCGCACGTCCTCTCGTACGACGTGGACTCCCTCGACTTCACCTCGCCCGGTGCCGCGGCCGTCACCCGCACCGTCACCGGGACGATCCGACCCGGATCGGTGGTGAGCCTGCACTTCGGCTACGCGGACACGGTCGACGCGATGCCGCCCCTCCTCGAAGAACTCGCGCGCCGCAAGCTGCGCGCGGTGACCACCACGGAGCTGCTGACGCCATGAAGACCACCTGCCTTCCCCGGAAGGCCGCCGTGCTGCTGGCCGGTCTGGTCCTCGCCGCCCTGGCCGGCTGCGGATCGGCCGACAAGGGACCCGCCGAGGCGCTCGGCACCAAGGGCCCGGCCCACCCCCCCAAGGCCGTCCCGGCCGCCCCGCCGGGTCTGGCCGGAATGCCCCCGCTGCTCGATCCGAACGACGTGTACGCGGCGGACCGGCCGAACAAACTCTCCCCGGTGGTCAAGGACTTCCCGTCCCGCGTCTACGTGCCGAACACCAACTCCAACACGGTGTCCGTCATCGACCCGGTGACCTACCAGGTCATCGACACCATCCCGGTCGGCGTCCAGCCCCAGCACGTGGTGCCCTCCTGGGACCTGAAGACCCTGTGGGTCAACAACAACCGCGGCCACACGCTCACCCCGATCAATCCGGCCACCGGGGAGGCCGGACAGCCCGTCGAGGTGCACGACCCGTACAACCTGTACTTCACGCCGAACGGCAAGTACGCGATCGTCATGGCCTCGATGGACAAAGAGCTGGTCTTCCGCGATCCGCACACGATGGACCGGGTGAAAACCGTCCCCGTGACCTGTTATGGCGTCAACCACGCGGACTTCTCCGCCGACGGCCGCTACTTCATCGTGAGTTGCGAGTTCTCCGGCGAACTCCTCAAGGTCGACACCGAGAAGATGGAGGTCATCGGCCAGCAGAAACTGCCGTTCGAGGGCGCGATGCCCCAGGACGTCAAGGTCTCCCCGGACGGAAAGACCTTCTACGTCGCGGACATGATGGCGCACGGGATGTGGGTGCTCAGCGGTGACACCTTCGAGGTCCCGAAGCTGCTGCCGACCGGAAAGGGCTGTCACGGCCTGTACGTGAGCCGCGACTCCAAGGAGATGTACGTCTCCAACCGCGGCGAAGGCACCATCTCGGTCTTCAACTTCCCGCAGAACAAGCTCACCAAGAAGTGGACGCTGCCCGACGGCGGCAGCCCGGACATGGGCGGCGTCTCCGCCGACGGCAAGGTGCTGTGGCTCTCGGGCCGCTACAACTCCGAGGTCTACGCGATCGACACCGCGACCGGCAAGGAGCTCGCCCGGATCCCGGTCGGCGGCGGCCCGCACGGCCTCGCCGTGTACCCGCAGCCCGGCCGCTACTCGCTCGGCCACACCGGCATCTTCCGGTAGCGGACACGGCAGTGCCCCGGGAGCTCGCACAGCTCCCGGGACACGTCCGCCGGTGCGCCTTACCAGGCGACCGGGAGCCGTTCTGGCAGCCGCTTGATGAAGCCGGTGCGCCAGACCAGGTTCTCCGCCGGCACCGCGAGGCGCAGCCCGGACAGCCGCTCGACCAGCACCTCCAGGGCGATCTCGGCGTGCGCCCGGCCCAGCGCGGAGGCCGGGCAGAAGTGCCGTCCCGCGCCGAAGGCGAGGTGGGCGTTGGGGCTCTCGCGCTCCAGGTTCAGCTCGTCCGGGTTCTCGAAGGCCTCCGGGTCGAAGTTGGCCCCCTCCAGGAGGACGAGGACGAGCTCGCCCTCCTTGACCAGGACGTCGCCGACCTGGATGTCGGCCAGTGCGATGCGCGGCAGGCCGTCGCCCACGGACAGGTTCCAGCGCAGCAGCTCGTCGACCGCCTTGCCCATGCGCTCGGGGTGCTCGCGCAGGTAGCCGATGAGCTCGGGCCGCTGGAGCAGCGCGAGGACGGCGAGGACCAGGAACGCGGAGGTGGAGACCGCGCCCGCGCCGAAGAGCGAGACGGCGACCGTCGCGAACATGTCGTCGGTCAGGTGCGCCGACTCAGGGTCCGCCTCCTTCAGCCCGGCGAACCTGCCGAGGAGCCCCGTACGCTCCTCGGCAGGCAGGGCGAGCTGAACGTTCAGCTGTTCGGCGAAGTAGCCCACGTCCTTGTACCAGTTGAGGGCCGAGTCGGCGAACGGCTCGCGCGCGGTCATGAACGCGACGTCCAGCCCCGACATCAGCCGCCGCCAGTCCTCGAAGGGCACCCCGAGCACCTGGCAGTGCAGCGCCGCCGAGAAGGGGTCGGCGAACCCCGCCCGGAGGTCGGCCGGACCGCCCTCGGCGACCAGCTGGTCGATGAGCTCGCCCGCCGTGGCGCGCAGCCGGTCCTGGAGCCCCTTCTGGCGCGGGTTGAGCGCCTTCATCACGGCGTTGCGCAGGCCCGCGCTGTTGATGTTGCCCATGTTGTTGACGACCTCGGGCGGGATCGTCAGCGCGTACTGGCGCGGCACACCGGCGTTCGCCGTGTCCTTGAGGCTGAACCGCTCGTCCTCCAGCACCTGCTTGGCCAGCGCGTAGCTGCTCACCAGCCAGGCCGGGTCCCCGGTGAGGGTACGGACCTTGGCGACCGGCGCCTTCTCGCGCAGCCAGCCGCACTCCTCCGGGAGCACGTCACCGCGCCGCGAGAGCGGGAAGTCGAGGAGCGGCTGCCGCTCCCGGCCCTCCCGGCCCTCAAGCTGCTCGACGCTCATCGACGGTCCTTTCGGTCGGTGCGTGGTCCACGTGGTTCCCGGCGGTCCCGGAGACCGGGGGGCGCTCGGCGGCGGCCTCGGGCCGGACGACGGCATAGGCCTGGTTGCGGGTCGCGCGCAGGCCCCCGCCGCGGGCGAAGAGGACATCGGTCAGCGGCATCTTGACGTGGTAGGCCGCCACCGAGGACGGCACGTCGAGAATGCTCGGGGTGTCCACGAAGAACGGCAGCTCGGCCGCCATGTAATCGAAACAGACCTGCAACTGCGCGTCTGTGATCGATTCACCTTCCGGCAACTTGGAGCCGACAAAGTGCAGGGCCATTTTCTCGCAGCCCTTGCGGAATTCGTCGTCGGTCGCCAGGAAATGCAGTACGCGCCGGTGCAGTAGTTGGTAAACGGGGTTCTCCTGGAACTCCGAAAGCGCCCTCACGCGGATTTCGGCCTGTGGAGGTCCTGATTCCTCCACGCCCTTGAGAATCCTCCTCCGGACCGCCTTGATCTCCTTCGTGGCGCGCTTCTCCGCATGTTCCCGGGTGTAGCCGAAAGCGGCGAACATCCGGTCCACGTGGAGGTCTGCGTAGACGAAGTCGACCTGCGCGAAGCGGGTCGTGGCCCACTGGGCGAGGCTGCTGATGCGCTCGGAACTGAAGTAGCTGTTTCCAGGACTCACTCCGATGAGCACATGGTCGCCGTCTTCCCAGATATGGCGGCAAGTGCGGGTGAAGGGCAGAACTTCGAATGATGCGTCAGCTGTGATCGTCACCTGTGTGATCGCCCTTGTTGCCGCTTGTCCCTGGGAGCCCTGCGCTCCTGGTGTGGCGGCAATGTCGTTACGTTATGCCGTGGTCCCGGAGCGTGACAAGTCCGGGCCGGATTTATTGGCTGGAATTATCGCTTCCGCATTGCGGAAGGGTAATTGAATATCTATCTGCCGCCCGAACGGGACCCGGAGCGGGGGGCCGGGCACGGGGCGGCTACCCTGAGCCGGTCAACAAGCACCAAGAAGGGGTGGACCCAGTGGCGGACATCGAGAGCGCACGGGCGACGTTCAACAAGTTCGACGTGAACGGTGACGGCTTCATCACGGCCGACGAGTACAGCGCGGCCATGAAGGCCATGGGTGACGCCTACGTCACCGGTGCGGTCGCGGACGCCGTGCTCGCCGCCAAGGACGCCAACGGCGACGGCCTGCTGAGCTTCGACGAGTTCTGGGCCGCCCTCAACAAGTAGGTCCCGCAGGCAGGTCCCGCGCCGCCCCCGTCCCCCTGCCGGGACGGGGGCGCGGTCATGCCCCGGAGCCGGGTCCGCCGGCCGTCATGTCCTCGACCTCGGCCAGGGCCTCCTCCAGCCAGTGCAGCCAGAACGTCTCCAGGGCGATCCCGCCGTGCAGGACCAGGCGGCGCAGCCGGTCCTCCACGGCGTCGCGCTCCGGCGGGAAGTCCTTCTCCTCGATCGCCCCGTACTGCGCCAGCTGCCGCCGGTGCAGCTCCAGATGGCGCCGCAGCTCGGGGCCGAGCCCCTGCGGTCCGACCACGCCCGCCGCGCGGATGCGCAGCAGCAGGGGATCGCGCATCGGCTTGGGGTCCTGGCTCTCGCCGACCCAGCGCGCCAGTTCCGCGCTGCCCGCGGCCAGGACCTCGTACTCCTTCTTCTGCCCCCGTACGGGCACCTCGCTCGGCAGGGCCCGGATCAGCCCGGACTCCTCGAGCCGGCCGAGCTCGCGGTAGATCTGCTGGTGCGTCGCGGACCAGAAGTACCCGATCGACCTGTCGAACCGCCGGGTCAGCTCCAGCCCGGACGAGGGCTTCTCGAGCAGGGCGGTGAGGATGGCGTGGGGGAGCGACATGACGCCATCCTAGGGACGCCCCGCGGAGCCCAGGCGTCTGCCGTGACAACCCGGCCCCGTACGGGCGCGGCCGGGTGGCGGCTGCGCCGCCGCCCGCAGAGGCTGGGACCGTGGCTGCCGACTACGACTACTCAGACCTGACCGCCGTCTACGTGAACTGCACGCTCAAGCGCTCGCCCGAGACCAGCAACACCGAGGGTCTGATCGACAAGAGCCGCGCGGTCATGACGGCGGCGGGCGTCCGGACCTCGCTGATCCGCGCCGTCGACCACGACATCGCGACCGGCGTCTGGCCGGACATGACCGAGCACGGCTGGGAGAGCGACCAGTGGCCGGTCCTCTACAGCCAGATCATGGACGCCGACATCCTCGTCCTGTGCGGCCCGATCTGGCTCGGCGACAACAGCTCCGTGATGAAACAGGTCATCGAGCGGCTCTACGCCTGCTCCTCGATCCTGAACGACCGGGGTCAGTACGCCTACTACGGGCGCGTCGGCGGCGCGTTGATCACCGGCAACGAGGACGGCGTCAAACACTGCGCCATGAACATCCTCTACAGCCTCCAGCACCTCGGCTACACGATCCCCCCGCAGGCCGACGCCGGCTGGATCGGCGAGGCCGGGCCGGGGCCCTCCTACCTCGACGCGGGCTCCGGCGGCCCCGAGAACGACTTCACCAACCGGAACACGGCCTTCATGTCGTGGAACCTGATGCACCTGGCCGCCCTGCTCAAGCGCTCGGGCGGCGTCCCGGCACACGGGAACCAGCGCTCGCTGTGGGACGCGGGCTGCCGCTTCGACTTCCCGAACCCCGAACACCGCTAGCCACCCGGGCAGTTCCACCGCCGGCTACACCGGCACCTCCGCCAGGACCCGTACGAGGCTCTGCCCCGAGCGGCGGCCCAAGCCAGCGCACCGGCTCGGCCCGCGGCCCGGCGAGCACCGCCGGGTCCGGTACCCGGGCGGCGGTGCGGCCCCCGAGCCCGGGATAGCCCACGCCCTGGTGGGCCCGCCGGCCCTCGCGCACCAGCGCCACCCAGCAGGACAGCACCCGGCGCGTGGCGGCCTCCTCGGACCCGGCGAGGTCCCGGCCGAAGGCGCGGACCAGGTCGTGCATGCGGTAGCGGAGCTGTCCCGCCTCGTCGCGGCCGGCCACTTCCAGCAGGTGCGCCGCCGCCAGCGTGTCCAGGGCCTCCTCGGCCGTGTCGAGGGTGCCGTCCAGCACGGCCGCCGCCGTCCAGGCGGCGAAGTCCGGGGCGTCGAGCGCCGCCAGACCCCGCAGCAGGGCCCGGGCATCGCCCGGCAGCGAGAAGTAGCCGAGCCGCAGCCCGTCCCGTACCCCGTCCAGGACGTCCAGCCGGGACCGCTCGTCCCCCAGCCGGGCCGCCAGCCGGGCCAGGTCCCGGTGGGGGAGCCCGGCCAGTTCGGCGCCGACCATCCGCAGGGCGAGCGGCAGCCGCCCGCACAGCCGCACCAGCTCGCGGGCCGCCTCCGCCTCGGCGGTCACCCGCTCGGCGACGGAGGTCCGAGCCGGATGCGGATCCGCCCGGCGGCCTGACCGTACGGGGCCCGGGGCGCGGCCGCCCCGGGCCCGTGGTCAGCACTGGTTCGCGTGCGCGATGTCCACGACGAACCGTTCCGGCGAGTGCAGGGCGAAGGTGCGGTAGTACGGCACGGTGTCGAAGGCGGCGCCGAAGGTCACGTACCCCTCGAAGTCGCCGGTCTTGGCGAGGCCCTTGAGCTTGCTGAGGTAGATCTTCTGCAGCGTGGGCCCGTGGTAGACGCTCTCGCCCGCGTCGTTGTGCGCGGCGGCGGGGTTGAGGCGGATCTCCAGGAAGTAGTTCCCGGCCAGCGGTACCGGCTTGCCGGACCCGTCCTGGATCAGTCGTGGGACGGCGGTGACGGTCACCCCGGGGACGAACCCCTGCAGGTCGATGACGATCCGGTCGTAGGTGGCGTGCCCGCCCCAGCGGGCATTGACGACGAGCGGGGTCTGGGGCTGGGTCTCGGTGCGGGTGGCGGTGATTCCGGCGGCCGAGGCCGGCGCCGCGAGCGAGAGCCCGGCGGTGAGCAGGATGCCGGAGGCCAGGGCCACGATCCGGCGGCGGTGCGGACGAAGCGGGTGGATCATGACGTCCCCTCGATTCTCGAGAGACGGGGACATGTGACACAGCCTAGGACGCCGATTCGGACCCCGTAGTTCCACTTCCCGTGGAACCGGAGCCACGCGACAGGGGCCCGGCGCGCGTGCGCCGGGCCCCTGTGCGCTGCGTCAGCCGTCGCTGGTCAGCATTCGATGACGTTGACCGCGAGGCCGCCGCGGGCGGTCTCCTTGTACTTGACCTTCATGTCGGCGCCGGTCTCCTTCATCGTCTTGATGACCTTGTCGAGGGAGACCTTGTGGGTGCCGTCGCCGCGCATGGCCATCTTGGCCGCGGTGACGGCCTTGACCGCCGCCATGCCGTTGCGCTCGATGCACGGGATCTGGACCAGGCCGCCGACCGGGTCGCAGGTCAGGCCCAGGTTGTGCTCCATGCCGATCTCGGCCGCGTTCTCGACCTGCTCCGGGGTGCCGCCCAGGACCTCGGCGAGGGCGCCGGCCGCCATCGAGCAGGCCGAGCCGACCTCGCCCTGGCAGCCGACCTCGGCGCCGGAGATCGAGGCGTTCTCCTTGAACAGCATGCCGATCGCGCCCGCGGCGAGGAGGAAGCGGACCACGCCGTCCTCGTCCGCGCCCGGCACGAAGTTCACGTAGTAGTGCAGGACGGCGGGCAGCACCCCGGCCGCGCCGTTGGTGGGCGCGGTGACGACCCGGCCGCCCGCCGCGTTCTCCTCGTTGACCGCCATCGCGTAGATCGTCGCCCACTCGCTGCGGTGCAGCATCGGGTCGCCCTCGGTGCGCAGCTGGCGCGCGGTGGAGGCGGCCCGGCGCTTGACCCGCAGGCCGCCCGGGAGGATGCCCTCGCGGGACATGCCGCGCGAGACGCAGGACTGCATGACGCGCCAGATCTCCAGCAGGCCCTCGCGGATCTCGTCCTCGGTGCGCCAGGCCTTCTCGTTCTCCAGCATCAGGGAGGAGATCGACAGGCCCGTCTCGTTCGCCAGGCGCAGCATCTCGTCACCGGAGCGGAAGGGGTACTTCAGCACCGTGTCGTCGAGCTTGATCCGGTCCTCGCCGACCGCGTCCTCGTCCACGACGAAACCGCCGCCGACCGAGTAGTACGTCTTCTCCAGCAGCGGGGCGCCGGCGGCGTCGTAGGCGAAGAGCGTCATGCCGTTGGCGTGGTAGGGCAGCGAGCGCCGGCGGTGCAGGATGAGCTGGTTCGGCTCGTCGAAGGCGATCTCGTGCCCGTCGCCTATCTCCGCTCCGAGCAGCCGCAGGCGGCCGCTCTTGCGGATGCGCTCGACCTCGTCGTCCGCCGTCTCCACGTTCACGGTGCGCGGGGAGTGGCCCTCCAGACCCAGCAGTACCGCCTTGGGCGTGCCGTGGCCGTGGCCCGTCGCGCCGAGGGAGCCGAAGAGCTCGGCGCGCACGGACGCGGTCTGGGCGAGCACACCGTCCTTCTTCAGCCGCATCACGAACATGCGTGCGGCGCGCATCGGACCGACCGTGTGGGAGGAGGACGGGCCGATGCCGATGGAGAAGAGATCGAAGACGGAGATGGCCACTGGCGGACTCCCTTGTCTGCTCGTGGGGTGGGAGGGGGCAGGAGTGGTGGATTGTTCGGATTTTGTCCGAGAGACGAGCTTAACGCGGTGAAATGAACGGCTCGTCTGCCGGACGGGGTCGGGGCGTGGTCGAGACGGGGTCGGGCGGGTGTCGGCCCACACGCCGCCGGGGCTGCCACCAGGGCGAAGTCCCCGGGGGAGGATGGCGCGGTCATGAGAAAGGCCCGGCCCTGTGCAATACAAGGCCGGGCCCCCTAGCCGTTGCTCAGAGCGACGGGTACAGCGGGAACTTCGCGGCGAGCGCGGTGACGCGGGCCTTGAGGGACTCACTGTCGTACGCCGGCTTCAGCGCGGCCGCGATGATCTCCGCGACCTCCTTGAAGTCCTCGGCGCCGAAACCGCGGGTGGCGAGCGCCGGGGTGCCGATCCGCAGACCCGAGGTGACCATCGGCGGCCGCGGGTCGTTCGGGATGGCGTTCCGGTTGACCGTGATGCCGATCTCGTGGAGCCGGTCCTCGGCCTGCTGGCCGTCCAGCTCGGAGTTGCGCAGGTCGACCAGGACCAGGTGGACGTCCGTACCGCCGGAGAGGACGGAGACGCCGACCTCGGTGACGTCCGGCTGCACCAGGCGCTCGGCGATGATCTTCGCGCCCTCGAGGGTGCGCACCTGGCGCTCCTTGAAGTCCTCCGAGGCGGCGACGAGGAAGGAGACCGCCTTGGCGGCGATCACGTGCTCCAGCGGGCCGCCCTGCTGGCCGGGGAAGACCGCGGAGTTGATCTTCTTGGCCAGCTCCTGCGTCGACAGGATCACACCGCCGCGCGGACCGCCGAGGGTCTTGTGCGTGGTGGTGGTGACGACGTGGGCGTGCGGCACCGGGTTCGGGTGCAGACCCGCGGCGACCAGGCCGGCGAAGTGCGCCATGTCGACCATCAGGTACGCGCCGACCTCGTCCGCGATGCGGCGGAAGGCGGCGAAGTCCAGCTGGCGCGGGTAGGCGGACCAGCCCGCGACGATCAGCTGCGGGCGGGACTCCTTGGCGAGGCGCTCGACCTCGGCCATGTCCACGCGGCCGGTCTCGTCGACGTGGTACGGGACCACGTTGTAGAGCTTGCCGGAGAAGTTGATCTTCATGCCGTGGGTCAGGTGACCGCCGTGGGCCAGGTTCAGACCCATGATCGTGTCGCCCGGCTTCAGCAGCGCGAACATCGCGGCGGCGTTCGCCTGCGCACCCGAGTGCGGCTGGACGTTCGCGGCCTCGGCGCCGAAGAGCGCCTTGATGCGGTCGATCGCGATCTGCTCGACCACGTCGACGTGCTCGCAGCCGCCGTAGTAGCGGCGGCCGGGGTAGCCCTCGGCGTACTTGTTGGTCAGGACCGAGCCCTGGGCCTCCATGACGGCGACCGGAGCGAAGTTCTCCGACGCGATCATTTCCAGGGTCGACTGCTGGCGCACGAGCTCGGCGTCGACGGCGGCGGCGACGTCGGGGTCGAGTTCGTGGAGAGGGGTGTTCAGTACGGACATCAGGATCCCCTGGGGTCAGTTACCGGCGGTGAGCTTGGCGTACTCGTCAGCGGAGAGCAGGTCGGCCGGCTCCTCCGCGACGCGCACCTTGAACAGCCAGCCACCCTCGAACGGCGCGGTGTTCACGAGGGCCGGGTCGTCCACGACGTCCTGGTTGGACTCGACGACCTCGCCGGAGACGGGGGAGTACAGGTCGCTGACCGACTTGGTCGACTCCAGCTCGCCGCAGGTCTCACCCGCGGTCACCGTGTCGCCTACCTCGGGGAGCTGGGCGTAGACGACGTCACCGAGCGCGTTGGCCGCGAACTCCGTGATGCCGACCGTCGCGACGCCGCCCTCGGCGTCCGACAGCCACTCGTGCTCCTTGCTGTAACGCAGCTGCTGGGGGTTGCTCATGACCTGATTCTCCTGGATGCGGGGGAGTGGATACGAACAGCGGTCTTGGGTACTGAGACGGCCGGTACTGCGGAGACGGCTTACGAGGGTTACTTCTGCCGCTTGTAGAACGGCAGGGCCACGACCTCGTACGGCTCATGCGTACCGCGAATGTCCACGCCGACACCGGAGGTGCCGGGCGCGGCGTGCGCCGCGTCGACGTACGCCATCGCGATCGGCTTGCCCAGCGTCGGCGACGGGGCGCCCGAGGTGACCTCGCCGATGACCTGGCCGTCCGCCACGACGGGGAAACCGGCGCGCGGGACGCGGCGGCCCTCGGCGATCAGGCCGACCAGCTTGCGCGGCGGGTTCGAGGCGGCGCGCTCGGCGGCGGCCTCCAGCGCGGCACGGCCGACGAAGTCCCCCTCCTTCTCGAACTTCACGACCCGGCCCAGCCCCGCGTCGAAGGGGGTGAGCGAGGTGGTCAGCTCGTGCCCGTACAGCGGCATGCCCGCCTCCAGGCGCAGGGTGTCGCGGCAGGACAGACCGGCCGGGACCAGGCCGACGCCCTCGCCCGCCTTGGCCAGCGCCTGCCACAGCTCCACGGCGTGCTCGGGGGCGACGAACAGCTCGAAGCCGTCCTCGCCGGTGTAGCCCGTACGGGCGATCAGCGCGGGGACCCCGGCCACCGTGCCCGGCAGACCGGCGTAGTACTTGAGCCCGTCCAGGTCGGCATCGGTGAGCGAGGCGAGGATGCCGGGGGACTCCGGACCCTGGACGGCGATCAGCGCGTACGCGTCGCGGTCGTCGCGGACCTCGGCGTCGAAGCCGGCGGCGCGCTCGGTCAGGGCGTCCAGGACGACCTGGGCGTTGGAGGCGTTGGCGACGACCATGAACTCGGTCTCACCGAGGCGGTAGACGATCAGGTCGTCGACGATCCCGCCGTCTTCCTGGCAGATGTGCGTGTAGCGGGCACGGCCGACGCCGACGGTGGAGATGTTGCCGACCAGCGCGTAGTCCAGAACCTTGACGGCCTCCGGGCCGGTCAGGGTGATCTCGCCCATGTGGGACAGATCGAAGAGACCGGCCTTGGTGCGTACGGCGTTGTGCTCGTCGCGCTCACTGCCGTACCGCAGGGGCATGTCCCAGCCCGCGAAGTCGGTCATGGTCGCACCGAGCGAGCGGTGCAGCGCATCGAGGGCGGTCAGACGGGGGGCAGTGCTCATGGGTGTGGCTCCCGAGTCCCAGGGCATGACATGACGAGGAGGGTCCTCCCCATCTGTCATCGGAACCTGAGAGGTTCGCCGCGAGTGCCCCGGTTGCCAGGGATCGTCGGCTTGCACCTTGGGTGGAGCTGTCGAACAGCTCGCTTTTCAGATCTGCCTCATCCACGCGGTACGGGGCCTGAGAGATTCAAGGGAGGTTCTTGCTCCTTCGGCGCCCGAGCACGGCCTTGCGGCGTGCCGGGACTCTCCCGCGCGGATTCAAGCGGCCGGTATGCAGTTGGTCCAGATGGCGCACATCATTGCACGCCACCGTGGTGATCGGGTGTGGGGCCCCGAAAGTTCGTACGGGGACCGGGAGGGCGGACCGGAACCGGGGCTGCCGGATTACCGTCTCTTTACACTCAGTGGGCAAGGGTCCTGGTGGCCCGATTCGGGGGAGGCGAACACTGTGCGGAGATTCGGAGTAGTGGCGGCTACGGGGACCGTGGACGCGGTGCCTGCGCAGCGCGGTGCCTGCGCCGGCCCCGGCCGGGTACGTGACCTGCGCGGGGCCGGGGCGCGGGGGGCGCGCCGGCTCGGCTTCGCGCAGGGGGACATCGTCGTGGTGTCCGGCCTGCCGGGCGGCGGCAAGAGCACGCTGATCAAGAGGGCGGCCGGCGAGGGCGGCGCGATCGACTCCCAGGACACGCGAGAGCGCTGGGAGCGGCGGATGCCGGGCGGGCTGCCGTACGGGGTGTACCGGCCGCTGGTGCGGGCCGCGCACTACTGGGGGCTGTGGCGGACCCTGCGCTCCGGAGCCTCGGTGGTCGTCCACGACTGCGGTACCCAGGCCTGGGTACGGGGCCTGCTCGCGGCGGCCGCGCGCCGCCGGGGCCGGGCGCTGCACCTGCTGCTCCTGGACAGCAGCCCGGAGGAAGCGCTGTCCGGCCAGGCGGCGCGGGGGCGCCGGGTGACGGCGTACGCCTTCGCCCGCCACCGGGGTGCGGTGACCCGCCTGCTGCGCGAAGCGGAAGCCGGCCGCCCCCCGGCGGGCTGCGCCTCGGTCACCCTCCTGGACCGTCCCTCGGCTGCCGCCGTCGCCCGCATCACGTTCCACAGCTGATCGCCGTTGCCGGGCTCAAGACCGGGCAGTGCGCTTTGAGGCTTACGCCGGCCAAGTCCAGCCCCGCCGGCGTTTGAGATGGGGGTCCCCCCGGATGGAGTCTGGGGGAGGGTCTGGGGCGGAGCCCGAGCAGCGGACCCGCACCGATAACCTCGGGCACGACATCGGCGGGACCCAAGACGGAGGCAGGGGCACATGCAAGGCGGCGGCTGGCCGGGGAATGAGCTGGAGCAGGTGCTCGGGGCGGCGCTCGGGCAGCCGGATGCCGGGGGGCGGATCCTGGAGGTGCTCGGACGCAGCATGGTCTGGGTGCCCCTGCCCGGCGGCGGCGGCCCGGACGCCGAGAGCCTCGACCTGCCCACCATGGACATCGGCGGGGCGGCGTACGTCCCCGTCTACAGCTCCGAGGCCCAGTTCCGCTACTGCGTCGGCCCCGGCATGGACTTCGCCGTGGCCCCCGCCGTCGAGTTCGCCCGCGGCCTGCCCCCGCAGCTCGGCATCGCCCTCAACCCCGAGGGCGCCGTCGGCGTCCCCCTGCCCCCGCAGGCCGTCGCGGAGCTGTGCCGCACCGGGCGGACCCCGCTCGACGGCCCGTCCACCGGCGGTCGGGTCCGGCTCTACGAGCCCGACTGGCAGGAGGACCCGGTGGACTTCCTGGCCGCCGCGGCCGAGGAGTTCCGTACCGCCGGTGTGGTCACGGCCGCCTACCGCTGCCTCGCCAGCGTCGAGGGCGGGGAGCCGGAACTGTTCATCGGTGTCCGCCTGGTGGGATGGGAGCCTGAGATGCGGAATGCCCCGATGGAGGCCCTCGGCCGGGCCCTGGCCCGGGTCCCGGCGCCCTGGCCCGTGCAGTTGATCCTCCTGGACGCCGCCCAGGACCCGGTCACGGACTGGATTCGTGAGCGCGTACGCCCCTTCTACCTCCCGTAGGGCCGCTTAAGCTGGGTACGCGTGGACGACGGGCGGACGAAGAGGGGTACCGGGTGAGTGCGTCAGGCACGGCCGCGGCCGGGCAGGTCGAGCACATGCTGCGCCAGGTGACTCCCGGGCGCTATGAGAGCTACGAGTCACTTCTGCATGCCCTTTCCGAGGGCCGGCTGTGGATGCTGCTCTGGCAGGGGCAGCCGGGTTCCCCCGATGCCCAGTACGGCGGCATGGAGGTCGAGAGCCTCGGCTACGCGCCCTGCGTGACCTCCCCGCAGGAGCTGGCCGCCAGCGGCTGGAACCGGGGCTACGAGGTGGTCACCGGGCGGGACATCGCCCGCGCGCTCTACCCGGACCGCTGGGGCCTGTGGCTCAACCCGCACGCCCAGGGCGGCGGCATCGGCATCCCGTGGGCCGACCTGCGCCGGATCGCGACCGGCCTGGACCGGATGCCCGCCGGGCCGCTGCGGCTGTCCGAGCCCACCCTCGAGCTCCCGCAGTTCTACGGGCTGCTCACCCAGCACGCGCACCGCACCCCGGCCGTCCGGTCGCTGCGCCGCGCCTGGGTGCAGCCCGCGCTCGGGTCCCCGTACCTCGCGGTCGGGCTGGACCTGTACGACGCCTCCGCGCCCGCGCTGGAATCCGTACGGGAGATGATGCGCCAGTCGGTCGGCGTGGTCCCCGAGGGCGTCCCGGTGTGCACGGTCGCGCTGGCGGACGAACACGACCCCGTCGCGATGTGGCTGCGCGCGCAGACCCGCCCGTTCTACGACCGCGAGGGCCAGGCGCCGCCCTACTGACCGGCACCGCCTGACTGCCGCAGGCCTCTCGCCCCCCTTTTCCAGACATCCGCATATTGAGACATCCATCTCGAAGGCCGCACCGGACCCATAGGTGCGGCCTTCGGCATATCCACCGAATGCGCCCAAGAACCGTACCCGAAATGGCAGTTGGGCCGGATGTCCGTTCCGCGCCGAAGGGGCGGTGTTTCACCGCTCAACAGAGCGCGTGGTTCGGATAACGGAAGGTGGCGGCGCAGATCACGGTTGCGCATCACATCCCCGGCAGGTCTGGCGGCCGATTGAGAGGGCGTTGAAGACTCCCCCCACCGAAGGCCGGTCAATCTGACAATCACCAGCCCTTCACGTGCACTTCAGGCGCATTTCGCGCCAATCGCACCATCAAGTGACGCCGAAAGAAACAAGCCGCCACAGCGGCGGGCATGGGCCGGCCACCGTCGGCCGAGAGGGGTCCCCACCACGATGACGGCACCACTGCACGACACCAGCGCGGCCGAGCCCGCAGCCGTGGACGCCCCCGGAGTTCCCCAGAAGGCGATCGAGGGACGCTCGCCGTGGCAGATCGCCTGGCTGCGCCTCAAGCGTGACAAGGTCGCCCTGGCCGGCGGTGTCATCGTGCTCCTGCTGATCCTCGTCGCGATCTTCGCGCCGCTGATCGTCAAGGCCTTCGGCCACCCGCCGGAGGAGCTGCACGAGGACCTGCTGGACCCGCTGCTCGGCCTGCCGGCCGGCGACTGGGGCGGTATGAGCGGGGACTTCCTGCTGGGCGTAGAGCCGGTCAACGGACGCGACGTTTTCAGCCGGATCGTCTACGGCGCCCGGATCTCGCTGCTGGTCGCCTTCCTGTCCGCCTTCGTGGCGGTCTCGCTGGGCACCTTCTTCGGCATCATCGCGGGCTACTTCGGCGGCTGGATCGACGCGGCGATCAGCCGCGTGATGGACCTGCTGCTGGCCTTCCCGCAACTGCTCTTCATCATCGCGCTGATCTCCGTCATCCCCAGCAAGCTGTGGGGCTTCGAGGGATCGGGCCTGCGGATCGCCGTGCTGGTGCTGGTCATCGGCTTCTTCGGCTGGCCCTACATCGGCCGCATCGTGCGCGGGCAGACCCTGTCACTGCGCGAGCGCGAGTACGTCGAAGCCGCGCGCAGCCTCGGCGCGGGCCGCATGTACATCCTCTTCCGCGAACTGCTCCCGAACCTGGTGGCGCCCATCACCGTCTACTCGACGCTGATGATCCCCACCAACGTGCTGACCGAGGCCGCTCTGAGCTTCCTCGGAGTCGGCGTCAAGCCGCCCACGCCGTCCTGGGGAGAAACCCTCTCCACGGCCGTGCGGACCTACGAGGACGATCCGCTCTTCATGATCTTCCCCGGCGTAGCGATCTTCATCACCGTGCTGGCCTTCAACCTCTTCGGCGACGGCGTCCGTGACGCCCTCGACCCGAAGGGCTCCCGCTAGCCATCGCAGGGCACACCAGGAACCGGCTTCGAGCCGTACGTACACCGTAACTACAACGGAGGGTTGCGAGCATCGTGACTACCCATCGCACGTCGAAGCGCAGGCTTGCCGCTGGCACAGCCGTCGTGCTCGCGGTCATGCTGACCGCGACCGCCTGTGGCGGAGACGAGAAGCAGGACGACAAGGCGGCGTCCGCCGGCGGCTTCAACGCCGGCATCGGCAAGATCTCCAACGCGTCGGACAAGAAGGGCGGCGAGCTCAAGTTCGTCGGTACCCAGGAAGCCGACTCGTGGGACCCGCAGCGCGGTTACTACGGCTTCATGTGGGACTTCTCCCGCTACTACACCCGTCAGCTGGTCAGCTACAAGGCGGCCCCGGGTGAGCAGAGCACCGAGCTCGTCCCCGACCTGGCCACCGCCAAGGCCGAGATCAGCGACGGCGGCAAGACGTACAAGTACACCCTCAAGGACAACGTGACCTGGGAGGACGGCACTCCCATCACCGCCCAGGACATCAAGTACGGCATCGAGCGCACCTGGGCCCAGGACGTCATCTCCGGCGGCCCGGTCTACCTGATGCAGGTCCTCGACCCGAAGACCGAGTACCCGGGCCCGTACAAGGACACCGCCCCGGACAAGCTCGGCCTCAAGGCGATCGAGACCCCGGACGCGAAGACCATCGTCTTCAAGCTCCCGGCGGCCAACGGTGACTTCGAGCAGATGCTGGCCATGCCGGCGGCGAGCCCGGTCAAGCAGGACAAGGACACGGCGGCCAAGTACGGCCTGAAGCCCTTCTCGAGCGGCCCGTACAAGATCGACTCGTACGAGCCCAACAAGAGCATGAAGCTCTCGCGCAACGAGAACTGGAAGCCCGAGTCGGACACCATCCGCAAGGCGCTCCCGGACTCCGTCTCGGTCACGTTCATGGCGAACGCGGACGACATGGACAAGCGCCTGATGAACGGCGAGTTCGACCTGGACCTCAACGCGACCGGCATCGGCCAGGCGGCCCGCGCCACCGCGCTGAAGGACCACAAGGGCAACCTGGACAACGGCCAGACCGGCTTCATCCGGTACGCCGTGTTCCCGCAGACCGTCGCGCCGCTCGACAACATCGAGTGCCGCAAGGCCATCATCTACGCGGCCGACAAGAAGTCCCTGCAGACCGCCCGCGGCGGCCCGCAGGCCGGTGGCGACATCGCCCCCAACATGCTCCCGCTGGGCATCAAGGGCTCCGACGGCAAGTACGACCCGTTCGAGGTCCTGAAGAACGAGGGCAAGCCGAACGTCGAGAAGGCCAAGGAGGCCCTCAAGGCCTGCGGCAAGCCGGAAGGCTTCAAGACCACCATCGCGGTCCGCAACAACAAGCCGGTCGAGGTCGCCACGGCCGTCTCCCTGCAGAACGCCCTGAAGCAGGTCGGCATCGAGGCCGACGTCGACCAGTTCGACGGCGCCCAGACCTCCGGCATCATCGGTTCGCCGAAGGTCGTCAAGGAGAAGGGCTACGGCATCATCATCATGGGCTGGGGCGCCGACTTCCCGACCGGGCAGGGCTTCTCCCAGCCGCTGGTCGACGGCCGCTTCATCCTGCAGAGCGGCAACAACAACTTCTCCGAGCTGAACGACCCGGCGATCAACAAGCTGTTCGACGAGGCCATCGCGGAGACCGACCCGGCCAAGGCCGGCGACATCTACAAGCAGATGAACCAGAAGGTCTCGGAGGCCGCGGTCTACCTGCCCTTCGTCTACGACAAGACGATCACCTGGCGCAGCTCCCGGCTGACGAACGCCTACACCTCCGACGCCTACAACGGCCGGTACGACTACGCGTCGCTCGGCGTCACGAAGTAACGGTTCGCCAGTCAGTCGCAGTAGCTAGTCCCCGTTTCAGTTCCAGTGTTCCAGTGCCACACCCGCTAGGCACGAAGGGCAGGTGATGGCCGCGGTTTCGGCTTGGGGGCGCTCTCCAGAAGGGGGCGCCCCCGGGCCGCAGCCAGGCCGAGCGCAGTGCTTGCATATCTCATCCGACGGATCTTCGCCGTCATCGTCATGCTGTTGGTCATCTCGCTGGTGACCTTCGGAATCTTCTTCCTCTTCCCGAAGCTGATCGGGACGGATCCGGCGCTGTACTTCGTCGGGAAGCAGTCCGACCCCGCCGCCATCGAGGGCATCCGGCAGAAGATGGGTCTCGACGACCCGATCCTCGTCCAGTTCGGCAAGTTCGTCGTCGGGCTGGTGGCGGGTCGTACGTACGCCAACGGCTCCGACGTCACGCAATGCGCCGCGCCCTGCTTCGGCTACTCCTTCAAGACCGAGCAGGAGGTGTGGCCGCTGCTGCTGGACTGGCTGCCGGTCACCCTGTCGCTCGCCGCCGGCGCCGTCGTGCTCTGGGTCATCGGCGGTGTCGCCACCGGCGTCATCTCCGCCCTCAAGCGCGGTACGGTCCTGGACCGTTCGGCGATGGGTGTCGCCCTCGCCGGCGTCTCCCTCCCGATCTACTTCACGGGCATGCTCTTCATCGCCTTCTTCTCCGACCAGCTCGGCTGGTTCGGGCGTCCCGAGGCGACGTTCGCCGACGATCCGGGCAAGTGGTTCAACGGCATGATCCTGCCGTGGGTCTCGCTCGCCTTCCTCTACGCGGCGATGTACGCGCGGCTCACCCGCGCGACCATGCTCGAGGTCCTCAACGAGGACTACATCCGCACCGCCCGCGCCAAGGGCCTGACGGAACCCGTCGTCATCGGCAAGCACGCCATGCGCTCCACGATGACACCGATCCTGACCGTCCTCGGCCTGGACCTCGGCGCCCTGATGGGCGGCGCGGTGCTGACCGAGTCCACCTTCTCGCTGCACGGCCTCGGCTACAGCGCGGTCCGCGCCATCAGCGACCACGACCTGCCGGTCATCCTGGGCATCACCCTGATCTCCGCCTTCTTCGTCGTCGCCGCGAACCTCATCGTTGACCTCATGTACGCGGTGATCGACCCCCGAGTGAGGCTGTCATGACCGATCTCACCAAGACCGGAGCTCTGAACGAGCCGGTCGCCGGTACGCGGCCCTCCACCGCCTTCCTCGAGGTCCGCGACCTCAAGGTGCACTTCCCGACCGAGGACGGACTGGTCAAGTCGGTCGACGGACTCTCCTTCACGCTGGAGAAGGGCAAGACCCTCGGCATCGTGGGCGAGTCCGGCTCCGGCAAGTCGGTCACCTCGCTCGGCATCATGGGCCTGCACCGCGTGGGCCAGTACGGCCGCCAGCGGGCCAGGATCTCCGGCGAGATCTGGCTGAACGGCAAGGAGCTGCTCTCCGCCGACGAGGACGAGGTGCGCAAGCTGCGCGGCCGGGAGATCGCGATGATCTTCCAGGACCCGCTGTCGGCGATGCACCCCTACTTCACCATCGGCAAGCAGATCGCCGAGGCCTACCGGGTCCACAACAAGGTCGACAAGAAGGTCGCGCGCACGCGGGCCATCGAGCTCCTCGACCGCGTGGGCATCCCCGAGCCGCACAAGCGGGTCGACAGCTACGCGCACGAGTTCTCCGGCGGCATGCGCCAGCGCGCCATGATCGCGATGGCACTGGTCAACAACCCCGAGCTGCTCATCGCGGACGAGCCGACGACCGCCCTGGACGTCACCGTCCAGGCGCAGATCCTCGACCTCATCCGGGACCTCCAGCAGGAGTTCGGCTCTGCGGTCATCATGATCACGCACGACCTCGGCGTGGTCGCCGAGATGGCCGACGAACTCCTCGTGATGTACGGCGGCCGGTGCGTCGAGCGGGGCACGGCGGAGAAGGTCTTCTACGAACCCCGGCACCCGTACACCTGGGGCCTGCTGGGCTCGATGCCGCGCATCGACCGCGAACAGACCGAGCGCCTCATCCCGGTCAAGGGTTCGCCGCCCAGCCTCATCAACATCCCGAGCGGCTGTGCCTTCAACCCGCGCTGCCCGTACGCCGACGTACCCAAGGGCAACGTGACCCGCACGGTGCGGCCGGAGCTGGTCGAGGAGGACGGCACCCGCCACTGGTCCGCCTGCCACATGTCGGCCGAGGAGCGGACCCGGATCTGGACCGAAGAGATTGCGCCGAAGCTGTGACCGACATCAAGAAGACGGATCCGGCCGTCATTCCCGCGCAGGCCACGGACTCTCCCGACGCGCCTGAGCTGCTGCTCAAGGTCTCCGGTCTGACGAAGCACTTCCCCATCACCAAGGGGCTGCTGCGGCGGCAGGCGGGCGCGGTCAAGGCCGTCGACGGCATCGACTTCGACGTCCGGCGCGGTGAGACCCTGGGCATCGTCGGCGAGTCCGGCTGCGGCAAGTCGACCATGGGCCGGCTGATCACGCGGCTGCTCGAACCGACCGGCGGCACCGTCGAGTTCGAGGGCAAGGACATCACCCACCTCGGCGTCGCCGGGATGCGGCCGATGCGCCGCGACATCCAGATGATCTTCCAGGACCCGTACGGTTCGCTGAACCCCCGGCACACGGTGGGCACCATCGTCAGCGCGCCGTTCAAGCTCCAGGGGGTCACTCCGGAGGGCGGGCTCAAGGCGGAGGTGCAGCGGCTGCTGTCTCTGGTGGGCCTCAACCCCGAGCACTACAACCGCTACCCGCACGAGTTCTCGGGCGGTCAGCGGCAGCGCATCGGCATCGCGCGGGCGCTGGCGCTGAAGCCGAAGCTGGTGGTCGCGGACGAGCCCGTCTCGGCGCTGGACGTGTCGATCCAGGCCCAGGTGGTCAACCTGCTGGACGACCTCCAGGAGGAACTCGGCCTCACGTACGTGATCATCGCGCACGACCTGTCGGTCATCCGGCACGTCTCGGACCGCATCGCGGTGATGTACCTCGGCAAGATCGTGGAGCTGGCGGACAACAAGTCGCTGTACGGGGCGCCGATGCACCCGTACACCACGGCGCTGATGTCGGCCGTGCCGGTGCCGGACCCGCGGCGGCGCGGCGTCAAGAGCGGCCGCATCCTGCTCAAGGGCGACGTGCCGTCGCCGATCTCGCCGCCGAGCGGCTGCCGCTTCCACACGCGGTGCTGGAAGGCCACGCAGATCTGCACGACGCAGGAGCCGCCGCTGCTGGCCCTGAAGACCGGCCACCAGGTGGCCTGCCACCACCCCGAGAACGCCCCCGACCAGGCACCGGGCGACCAGCCCCTGCCGGGCGCGGCGGACGCGGTGGTCACGGTTTCGGAGTAGCGGACGAAACCGAGGGCGGGGCTGGATCCTTCCAGCCCCGCCGGCGTTTGTGGGGTGGGGTGGGGTGGGGTGGGGTGGGGGGGGTGGGGTGCGGGGCGGAGCTCCACGTCCTGGACCCGCACGGGCCCCGGCGGCCCGAGCCCCGGCACGGGGCGGGCACGCCACAGGCGACAATGAGCCGGTGCTCCACGATCTCTTCCCGCCCGGGGTCCAGCATGCCTTGGACCTCGCCGGCATCTTCGTCTTCGCCACGGCGGGCTCCCTGCTCGCCGTCCGCAAGAACTTCGACGTCTTCGGCATCGCCGTCCTCGCCCTGGTCACCGCCCTCGGCGGCGGCCTCTTCCGCGACCTCGTCATCGGCGCCGTCCCCCCGGCCGCCTTCGGCGAGCTCAGCTTCTTCGTCACCCCGTTGGTCGCCGCCGCGCTCGTCTTCTTCCTGCACCCCGAGGTCCAGCGGATCAACCGGGCCATCAACGTCTTCGACGCCGCCGGCCTCGCGCTGTTCTGCGTGACGGGCACGACCAAGGCCTACGAGTACGGCCTCGGCCTCACCGCGTCCGCCGCGCTGGGCCTCGCCACGGCCGTCGGCGGTGGCGTACTGCGCGACGTACTCGCCAACGAGGTGCCCTCGCTGCTGCGCGACCGCGAGATGTACGCCGTGCCCGCCACCGTCGGCGCCGCGATGGTCGCCGTCTTCATCGCCCTGGACTCCCTCAACGCCTTCACCACCGGCCTCGCGATCGTCACGACGTTCGTCATGCGCCTGCTCGCGATGCGCTACCACTGGCGGGCACCCCTGGCCTGGAACCGCCGCTCGTCGGTGGCCGAAGAGCCGTAACAAAAGAAAGCTACCGCTTAGTAGCAACCGGGTGTACCGTCGGTTTCATGTCACACGCAGCTGCCCAGGCAACCATCGGCGACAGCGAGTTCGACCGCGACACCACCATCACCGCGCGCGCGGACGAGCCCGGGGTGTACGACGCGGAGCTCTCCTCCGGATGGACGATCATCAGCGCCGTCAATGGCGGATACCTGCTGGCCCTGGTCGGCCGGGCCCTGTCGGCGGCCCTGCCGCACCCGGACCCCTTCACCGTCTCCGCGCACTACCTGACCTCCTCCGTGCCCGGCCCCGCCGTGATCCGCACGCAGGTGGTACGGATGGGCCGCACCCTCTCCACGGGCCAGGCCTCGCTGTTCCAGTACGACGAGAGCGGCGCCGAGATCGAGCGCATCCGCGTCCTCGCCTCCTACGGCGACCTCTCCGCCCTGCCCGACGACGTACGGACCGCGGCGCTGCCGCCCGTCATGCCGTCCTACGAGGACTGCATCGGCCCCGAGGCCGGCCCGGCCCCGATCCCCGGGAGCTCCGCGATCGTGGACCGGCTCCGGCTGCGGCTGGACCCCGCGACCGCGGGCTGGGCCCTCGGCGCGCCCTCGGGCAAGGGCGAGATGCGGGCCTGGTTCGAGCTGGCCGACGGCCGCGACGCCGACCCGCTGTCCATGCTCCTGGCGGTGGACGCACTGCCGCCGACCTCCTTCGACCTCGGCCTGATCGGCTGGACCCCGACCGTGGAGCTCACCACCCACATCCGGCGCCGCCCGGCCCCGGGCCCGCTCCGGGTCGCCATCACCACCCGCAACCTGGCCGGCGGCTTCCTCGAGGAGGACGCCGAGGTATGGGACTCGGCCGACCACCTGGTCGCCCAGTCCCGCCAGCTCGCCCGCGCACCTCGCACCTGACGGGCGGGGCAAGGGCGGCCCCGGCGGACTCGTAGAATCGGGGGATCATGGCCTACCTCGACCACGCTGCCACCACCCCGATGCTGCCGGAGGCCGCTGCGGCGATGACCGCGCAGTTCGCCGCCACGGGGAACGCGTCCTCCCTGCACGCCGCCGGCCGCCGGGCGCGCCGAACCGTCGAGGAGGCCCGCGAGGCCCTCGCCGACGCGATCGGCGCCCGCCCGAGCGAGGTGGTCTTCACCGCCGGCGGCACGGAGGCCGACAACCTCGCCGTCAAGGGCCTCTACTGGGCCCGCCGGGACGCCGACCCCGCCAGGACCCGGGTCCTGGCCAGCCCCGTCGAGCACCACGCCGTGCTCGACGCGGTCCACTGGCTCGCCGAGCACGAGGGCGCGCAGGTCGAGTACCTGCCCGTCGACCGCTACGGGCGGGTGCACACGGACGCCTTCCGGGAGGCGGTGGAGCGCAACCCCGACGACGTGGCCCTGGCCACCGTGATGTGGGCCAACAACGAGATCGGCACCGTCATGCCGGTCCGCGAACTGGCCGCCGTCGCCCGCGAACACGGCATCCCGCTGCACTCCGACGCCGTCCAGGCCTTCGGGCAGCTCGACGTCTCCTTCGGCGACAGCGGCCTCGCCGCCATGACCGTCAGCGGTCACAAGGTCGGCGGCCCGTACGGCATCGGAGCCCTGCTGCTGGGCCGCGACCAGAGCCCCGTCCCCGTACTGCACGGCGGCGGCCAGGAGCGGCACGTCCGCTCCGGCACCCTCGACGTGCCGGCCATCGCGGCGTTCGCCGTGGCCGCCGTCCTCGCCGCCGAGCGGCGCGAACGGTTCGTCACCGAGATCGGCGGCCTGCGCGACGAGCTGATCGCCGCCGTCCGCGCGGCCGTTCCGGACGCCGTCCTCGGCGGAGACCCCGACGACCGGCTCCCGGCCAACGCCCACTTCAGCTTCCCCGGCTGCGAGGGCGACTCCCTCCTGCTGCTGCTCGACGCACAGGGCATCGAGTGCTCCACGGGCTCCGCCTGCACCGCCGGCGTGGCTCAGCCGAGCCACGTCCTGCTGGCGACCGGCACCGACCCCCAGCTGGCCCGCGGCACCCTGCGCTTCTCCCTGGGCCACACCTCCACCAAGGACGACGTCGCCGCCCTGGCGGCGGCCATCGGCCCGGCCGTGGAACGGGCCCGCACGGCGGGCCTCAGCTAGGCCCTGTCCGGGCCTGGTTCGACTGGGCGGACTGGCCCGGCTGGTTCGACAGGGCCTCGCCGACCATGCGTATGTACCGGTCCCAGTCCCAGTGGCGGCCCGGGTCCGTGTGGTCGGCGCCCGGAACCTCGGAGTGGCCGACTATGTGCTTGCGGTCCGCCGGAATGCCGTATCTGCGGCAGACGTCGGCCGCCAGCCGGGCCGAGGCCGCGTACATCGCGTCCGTGAAGTCCTGCGGCCGGTCGACGAAGCCCACGTGCTCGATGCCGACGCTGCGCTCGTTCATCGAGCGGTTCCCCGCGTGGAACGCCACATCCAGCTCGCGCACCATCTGCTCTATGTGGCCGTCCCCGCGCACGATGTAGTGGGCCGAGGCCTTGTGCCAGGGGTTCTTGAACGCGTCCACGGAGGATTCGAAGCCGCCCTGTGTGACATGGACGACGATCCGGTCCACCCGGTAGTCGTCGGGCCGGTCCGCCAGCCGCCAGTTCGCGGGCGAAGCCGCCGTCCAGCTCGCGCCGGCGTGGTCCAGCTCGCCCTCCTTGCGCGGCTTGCTCACCCCGGGCACCAGCCACCACGCGCGCCCGATCTCCTGACGCCCGGCGAATGCCGCGACCGTGAAGATCCCGAGCCCGCCGAAGAGCACCGCCCTGCGGGTCCTGCCCGGAGACTTCTTCCCCTGCTCCACCATGTGATCCACCCCCCACAGCCGATAACGCGCAGTGACCCCGCGCGGTTCCCCGTACTCTGGACGGTGCTATGACTGAGAACCTGCCGCGCACCGCCCGCCCACTCCGCGTCCTGGCCGCCATGTCAGGTGGCGTGGACTCCGCCGTCGCCGCCGCCCGCGCCGTGGAAGCCGGGCACGACGTGACCGGCGTCCACCTCGCGCTCTCCGCGAACCCGCAGTCCTTCCGGACCGGCGCCCGCGGCTGCTGCACCATCGAGGACTCCCGCGACGCCCGCCGCGCCGCGGACGTCATCGGCATCCCCTTCTACGTCTGGGACCTCGCCGAGCGCTTCCGCGAGGACGTGGTCGAGGACTTCATCTCCGAGTACGAGGCCGGGCGCACCCCGAACCCCTGCCTGCGCTGCAACGAGAAGATCAAGTTCGCGGCGCTGCTCGACAAGGCCCTCGCCCTCGGCTTCGACGCCGTCTGCACCGGCCACTACGCCACCGTCGTCCTGAACGAGGACGGCTCCCGCGAGCTGCACCGGGCCTCCGACATGGCCAAGGACCAGTCGTACGTCCTCGGCGTCCTCGACGAGAAGCAGCTCGCCCACGCGCTCTTCCCGCTCGGCGACACCCTCACCACCAAGGAAGAGATCCGCGCCGAGGCCGAGGAGCGCGGTCTGGCCGTGGCGAAGAAGCCCGACAGCCACGACATCTGCTTCATCGCCGACGGCGACACCCAGGGCTTCCTCGCGAACCGACTCGGCAAGGCCGAGGGCGACATCGTCGACGAGGCGACCGGCGAGAAGGTCGGCACCCACGAGGGCGCCTTCGGCTTCACCATCGGCCAGCGCAAGGGCCTGCGCATCGGCCACCCCGCCGCCGACGGCAAGCCGCGCTACGTCCTCGACATCTCGCCCGTGAACAACACCGTCACCGTCGGGCCCGTCGAGGCCCTCGACGTCACCGCCCTGACCGCGATCCGCCCCCGCTGGTGCGGATCCACGGCCGCCGCCCCGGGCACCTACACCGCCCAGCTGCGCGCCCACGGCGGCGAGACCGAGGTCTTCGCCGAGCTCGTGGACGGCGAGCTGCGCGTCTCCTTCACCGAGCCGGTCCGCGGCGTGGCCCCCGGCCAGGCGATCGTCCTCTACGACGGCACGCGCGTGGTCGGCTCCGCCACCATCGCGACGACCACCCGGGCCACGGCCGGCGCCTCCGCCTCCGCTTAGGCGACCGTCAGGACGATCTTGCCGGTGGTGCGGCCCTGCTCGCCGATCTCGTGGGCCTTCGCGGCCTGCTCCAGCGGCAGGACCGTGTCGACCAGGGGCTTCAGCAGGCCCCGGTCGGCCAGGGCCGCGATCTCCCGCAGGCCGGCGAGGTCCGGCTCCACCAGGACCCAGGCGGCGTGCACGCCCGCCGTGTCGGCCGGGATGCCGTCCGGGCCCGGCAGGGTCACCAGGTGTCCGCCCGGCTTGATCACCTTCAGCGAGCGCTGCGTGTAGTCCCCGCCGATCGCGTCGATCACCACGTCCATGTCGGCGACCGCCTCCTCGAAGGCCGTGGTGCGGTAGTCGATCACCTCGTCCGCGCCGAGGTCGCGCAGCAGCGCGTGCTTGCCCGCGCTCGCGGTGCCGATCACGTACGCACCGCGGGCCTTGGCGATCTGCACGGCCAGGTGGCCGACCCCGCCGGCCGCCGCGTGCACCAGCACCCGCTGCCCGGCCGACACCCCGGCGGTGTCCACCAGCGCCTGCCAGGCGGTCAGGGCCGCCAGCGGCAGCGCCGCCGCCTGTACGTGGTCGAGCGAGGCGGGCTTGGGGGCGAAGTGCCGCGCGGGGGCCGTCACGTACTCGGCGTACCCGCCGGCCTGCTGCGGGAAGCGGGGCATCCCGTAGACCTCGTCGCCCGCCCGGTACAGGGTCACGCCCGGTCCGACGGCCTCGACGGTGCCCGACACGTCCCAGCCGACCATCGGGACCGGCCCCCAGGGGATCAGGGCGCCGCTCTCGCGGGTCTTCCAGTCCACCGGGTTCACGCC
Organism: Streptomyces sp. NBC_01546; assembly: GCF_045208355.1. NCBI lineage: Bacteria > Bacillati > Actinomycetota > Actinomycetes > Kitasatosporales > Streptomycetaceae > Streptomyces > Streptomyces sp. NBC_01546. The sequence goes on along the minus strand of NZ_CP109379.1, from coordinate 2,814,925 downwards.
GGCCGCGCGGACCCGTACCAGGATCTCGCCCAGGCCCGGCTCCGGGCGGTCCAGCTCGGTCTCGGTCAGTACCTCGGGTCCGCCCCACTGGCTGACGACGATGGCGCGCATGTGTTTCTCCTCAGGTGCGTTTCGTGCTGCTGTGGAACCAGCTTCGGCTCCGGAGCGAGGTCGTGGTATTGGCCGTCCGGCCACCATGTGACAGAATCTGGCCATGCACCGCATTGCCGTACTCGCCCTCGAAGGCGTCCCTCCTTTCGAGCTCGGGATCCCCTCCCGGGTCTTCGGCAACGCCCTGGACGAGGCCGGGAACCCGCTCTACGAGCTGACCGTCTGCACCGCCGACGGGCAGCCCGTGACCAGTGACGCGGGCTTCACCGTCGGCGTCGCGGCGGGCCCCGAAGCCCTCGCCGCGGCCGACACCGTGATCATCACGCCCACGCACTCCATGGACGAGCTCGCGCACGGCGCGCCCCTGCCGCAGGCCCTGGCCGACGCCCTCGCCGCGATCAAGCCCGGCACCCGGCTGGTCTCCCTGTGCACCGGCTCGTACGTCCTCGCCGCCGCCGGGCTGCTCGACGGCCGGGCCGCCACCACGCACTGGCTGCACGCACCCGAGTTCCAGCGCGGCTTCCCGCGCGTCCGGCTCGACGAGGAGGTGCTCTTCGTCGACGACGGAGACATCCTCACCTCGGCGGGCGTGGCCGCCGGCGTCGACCTCTGCCTGTACATGATCCGCCAGGACCACGGCACGGCCGTGGCCAACCGCGCGGCCCGGCTGTGCGTCGTACCGCCGTGGCGCGACGGCGGCCAGGCCCAGTACATCGACCGGCCGGTCCCCGAACCCACCGTGGCCACGACCACCGCCACCCGCGCCTGGGCCCTGGAACGCCTCGCCGAACCGATCGCGCTGGCCGAGCTCGCCGCCCACGCCCGGATGAGCCTGCGCACCTTCACCCGGCGCTTCCGCGACGAGGTCGGCATGACCCCGGTGCAGTGGCTCACCACCCAACGCCTCGAGATCGCCCGCCACTTGCTGGAGTCCAGCGACCTGCCGGTCGACCTGGTAGCCCACCGGGCCGGCTTCGGCTCGGCTAACTCCTTGCGCCAGCACATGCGTTCCGCCCTCGGCATCTCCCCGATCGCCTACCGGCGCACCTTCCAGCCCGCGTCGGCATGACCCCGGAGGCAATCGAAACCGCGGCCGCGCCCTGACGGACCTGGCTCGGCCACCCGGCGACGGCCACGGCGGCACCGGCCGTGATCGCTCCTAGCGTGATCAGGACGGCGTACCGCGCGGCCCCCGGGGCCTGACGGGGTGCGAGCATGGGCGGTATGGCTACTCACCTGATCACCGGTGCCGGGTCCGGCATCGGCGCCGCCGTCGCGGCCCGGCTGCACGCCCGCGGCGACGACCTCGTCCTCCTCGCCCGCGACGCCGGACGCGGCAAGGAGCTCATCGCGCGGTACCCCGGGGCGCGGGCCCTCGTCGGCGACCTCGCCGACCCCGACCGGCTCTCGTGGGCCTTCTCCAAGCAGGCCATCCCCGAGCGGATCGACTCCCTGCTGCACATCGCGGGGATCGTGGACCTCGGACCGGTGGGGGAGCTGCGCCCCAAGACCTGGCACCAGCAGCTCAACGTGAACCTGATCGCCCCCGCCGAGGTCACCCGGCTGCTGCTGCCCACCCTGCGCGCCTCGCACGCCGACGTCCTCTTCGTGAACTCCGGCGCCGGACTCCACGCCCACGCCGACTGGAGCGCCTACGCCGCCTCCAAGCACGGTCTCAAGGCCCTCGCCGACTCCCTGCGGGAAGAGGAGAAGGCCAACGGCATCCGCGTCACCTCCGTGTACCCGGGGCGTACCGCCAGCCCCATGCAGGCCAAGGTGCACTCCCAGGAGGGCAAGGAGTACGACCCCGCCGCCTGGATCGACCCCGAGTCCGTGGCGACCACCATCGTCATGGCCATCGACCTGCCGCGCGACGCCGAGGTCAACGACCTGAGCATCAGGCCGGGCCGATGAGCGCGAGCGCCACCGGCATCGGTTCGCTGCCCGGCGGGGACGCCCGCGAGGCCGCCAAGACCGTGACGGGCTCCTTCGAGGAGTTCCCGTACCTCGCCGAGCTGCCCGCCCGGGGCCCCGGCGCCGACATGATCGGCCGTTCCCTCGGGCTGCTGGTCGACATGTACGCGCACGTCGAGCCCAGCGGCTGGCGGATCAGCGACCGCCCCGGACGGGACTCGAAGCGCGCCCGGTCCTGGCTCGGGGAGGACCTCGACGCCCTGGAGGAGTTCACCCAGGGATACACCGGGAAGCTCAAGATCCAGGCCGTCGGGCCGTGGACGCTGGCAGCCTCCCTGGAACTGCATGGCGGCGAGGCCATGCTCCAGGACGCGGGCGCCTGCCGGGACCTGGCCGGATCCCTCGCCGAGGGCCTGCGCGAGCACCTGGCCGACGTACGCAAGCGGATCCCTGGCGCCGACGTCGTGCTGCAGTTCGACGAGCCGTCGCTGACGGCCGTCCTGCTCGGCCGGGTCCGCTCCGCGAGCGGCTACCGCACCTACCGGGCCGTCGACCGGCAGGTGGTCGAGGGCACCCTGCGGGACCTGTTCGCCGTCCATGACGGGGAGGTCATCGTGCACTCCTGCGCGCCCGAGGTCCCCTTCGGACTGCTGCGGCGAGCCGGCGCCACGGGCGTGTCGTTCGATTTCTCGTTGCTCACCGAGCGCGAGGACGACACCATCGGGGAGGCCGTCGAAGGCGGTACGAAACTCTTCGCCGGAGTGGTGCCGGGCACCGACGGCCCGTTGTCGGACCCTGCCGGTAGCGTCATGGGTGTCAGGAAGCTTTGGCGCAGGCTGGGACTGGCCCCGGGGACTCTGGCGGAGTCCGTCGTGGTCACCCCGTCGTGCGGTCTGGCGGGCGCTTCACCCGCCTACGCCCGCGCGGTGCAGGCGCATTGCGTCAGGGCGGCGAGGTCGCTCGCCGACAACCCTGAGTGACGGTCGAGACGGGCCACGGGAGGACACGGCATGGCAGCCGAACAGCAGGACACGGCAGTACCGGCGGCGGTGCGTGAGCAGCACGCGCTGCTGGCCGAGCAGATCGAGGAGCACCGCTTCCGGTACTACGTGAACGACCAGCCGGTCGTCAGCGACGCCGAGTTCGACAAGCTGCTGCGCTCGCTGGAGGCCCTGGAGGAGCAGTACCCGGAGCTGCGCACGCCCGACTCGCCCACCCAGAAGGTGGCCGGGGCGTACGAGACGGACTTCGCCTCCGTCGAGCACCGGGAGCGCATGCTCTCCCTCGACAACGCCTTCGACGACGAGGAACTGGCCGCCTGGGCCGAGCGGGTGGCCCGGGACGTGAACACCTCGGACTACCACTACCTGTGCGAGCTGAAGGTGGACGGGCTCGCCGTGAACCTCACCTACGAGAACGGCCGGCTGACCCGGGCCGCCACCCGCGGCGACGGCCGCACCGGCGAGGACATCACGCCCAACGTCCGCACCATCGCCGAGATTCCGGACCGGCTGGAGGGCGACCGGATCCCGGCCCTCGTCGAGATCCGCGGCGAGGTCTACTTCCCGATGGAGAAGTTCGAGGAGCTCAACGCCCGGCTGGTGGAGGCGGAGGGCAAGCCCTTCGCCAACCCGCGCAACGCGGCGGCCGGTTCGCTGCGCCAGAAGGACCCGAAGGTCACCGCGAGCCGCCCGCTCCACATGGTCGTGCACGGGATCGGCGCCCGCGAGGGCTTCGCGATCGAGCGCCAGTCGCAGGCCTACGAGCTGCTGCGCGAGTGGGGCCTGCCGACCGCCCGGCACAACAGGGTCGTCTCCTCGCTCGCCGAGGTCCGGCAGTTCATCGCGAACTTCGGCGAGAACCGGCACTCCGTGGAGCACGAGATCGACGGCGTGGTCGTCAAGCTCGACGAGATCGCGCTCCAGGGCCGGCTCGGGTCCACGGCGCGTGCCCCGCGCTGGGCGATCGCCTGGAAGTACGCCCCCGAAGAGGTCAACACCAAGCTGATCGACATCAAGGTCGGCGTCGGCCGCACCGGCCGCGTGACCCCGTACGCGCAGGTGGAGCCGGTGACGGTGGCGGGCTCGGAGGTCGAGTTCGCGACCCTGCACAACCAGGAGGTCGTCAAGGCCAAGGGCGTGCTCATCGGGGACACCGTCGTGCTGCGCAAGGCGGGCGACGTCATCCCAGAGATCCTCGGGCCGGTGGTGGACCTGCGGGACGGCAGCGAGCGTGAGTTCGTGATGCCGGCCGAGTGCCCCGCGTGCGGGACGGAGCTGCGGCCGATGAAGGAGGGGGACATCGACGTCCGGTGCCCCAACGCGCAGACCTGCCCCGCCCAGCTGCGCGAGCGGCTCGCCTACTTGGTCGGCCGCCAGTGCCTGGACATCGAGAACTTCGGCATGGTGGCGGCGGCCGCGCTGACCGGCCCGCTGGAGCCGGCCCAGCCGCCGCTGCTGGACGAGGGCGACCTCTTCGGCCTGACCATCGAGGACCTGCTGCCCATCAAGGCGTACGTCCTGGACCCGGACAGCGGGCTGCCCAAGCGGGACCCGAAGACGGGCGAGGAGAAGATCGTCACGGTCTTCGCCAATCAGAAGGGCGAGCCGAAGAAGAACGCTTTGTCTATGTTGGAGGGTATCGCGGCCGCCAAGGACCGCCCGCTCGCCCGCATCATCAACGGACTGTCGATCCGTCATGTCGGCCCGGTCGCCGCGGAGGCCCTCGCCCGCGAGTTCCGGTCGATCGAGCGCATCGAGCAGGCCACGGAGGAGGAGCTGACGGCCACCGACGGGGTCGGTGCGATCATCGCGGCCTCCCTCAAGGAATGGTTCGCCGTCGACTGGCACCAGGAGATCCTGCGCAAGTGGCGGGAGGCCGGGGTCCGGACGGAGGAGGAAGGTTCCGCCGAGGAGCAGGGGCCGCGCCCGCTCGAGGGACTGACCGTCGTCGTCACCGGCACCTTGCAGAGCCACACCCGGGACGGCGCTAAGGAGGCCCTGCAGAGCCGCGGGGCCAAGGTCACCGGATCGGTGTCGAAGAAGACCTCCTTCGTCGTGGTCGGCGACAACCCGGGCTCGAAGTACGACAAGGCCGTGCAGTTGAAGCTCGCCATCCTCGACGACGCCGGCTTCGAGGTGCTGCTGGAGCAGGGCCCGGACGCGGCGCGGGAGGCGGCGCTTCCGGTGGACGGTGGCGGCGACGGCGAGGGTGGAGCGGAGTAACGGCCGGAAGGCAATCGCCCGGACAGATCTCCAGGGGAGTAAAGAAGGTGAACGGATGCGTGGCGTGCTGCCGTACGGGCGGGCGCACGCCAGGCGCGGCAGACGGTGGTAAACGGCTGGTACAAGGCTGGTCGTAGGGCGGTGACCTGTCGGATCATCGGACGGGTGACCGGGGGTCCTGGTCCAAACTCACCCGTTCGGCGGATACCGTACTGATGAGGGTGGCTGGGTCGCATTCGGGCAACCACCGCCGACCGCTGCCCCTGAGACCCTCCCGCGTCCTACTGTTGAGGGGTGCGCCCGTCGTGCACGGCAGCCGGATGCGATTCCAGCCGTGATGGCATGACATCGGGGCCATTGCGTGACATCGGCACAGCCGGCTGTGAGAGGGACGGGCATGAAACCCACCGAAAGCGCCGACCCGTCACCTGAGTTCGGCGGGGAACTCCCGTCCATGCGGGCGGGCCGGATGGGTGTTCTGGGGTCCAGGACACCGGAGACCCGGCCGCTCGGCACCGGTGCGAGCGGATCCGGGCGGCGCGGCGTGCTGTCCCTCGCCGTCGTGGGCCTGGCCGTCGTGGTGCTGGGGGCGGGGGTCGCCTCCGCGCTGAGCGACCGTCAGGCACTGTTCCCCGGTGGCGCGGTGGGCTGGGCGCTCGCCCTGCTCACCGGCATCATCGTCGGCCACCTCGTCGCACTGGGCCGCGACCGCTGGTGGGGCGGCACCGGTTCGGGCGCCGCGCTCACCCTCGGCGTGCTCCTCCTCTACGGCTGGGTGCCCGCGGGACTCGTCTCGCTCGCGGTGGTGTCCCTGGTCGGGGCCGCGCGCCGGCACCGCTGGCGGCAGGGTGTGCTGCACGGCTCCGTGGACATCCTCGGCATCGGCGCGGGAGCCCTCGTACTCGCGGCCTTCGGCGACGTGCCGTCAGTGGAGAGCCCCTGGAGGCCCACCAGCTGGGAGCTCGACGCGGTGCCCGAGGTCATCCTCGTGGCGGTCGCGTACCTGCTCGTCACCCGGGCCCTGCTGTGGATCGCGGTGACCCCGCGCGGCGGCGGCCTGCCCACCGTCGCCCGTACGGCCCTGCTCCGGCAGGCCTTAGTCGCGGTCGCGCTGCTCGGGATCGCCCCGCTGATCTGCGTCGTCGCGGTCACGCAGCCGGTCCTGCTGCCGCTGTTCGCCGTGCCTCTGATCGCACTGGACTCCACCCTGTGGATCGCCCGGGCCCGCGCCGAGGAACAGCTTCGGGACCCGCTGACCGGGCTGCCGAACCGGCAGTGGCTGCTGGAGCGGGCCTGGACCGCCCTGGACGAGGCTGAACGTTTGGGCACCCGGGCAGCTCTTGTGCTGATCGACCTGGACCGCTTCCGGGCCGTCAACGACACCCTCGGTCACCTCGCGGGCGACCGGCTGCTCCTCCAGATCGCCGACCGGCTGCGCCAGGCGCTGCCCGAGGACGCCGAGGCGGCCCGGCTCGGCGGCGACGAGTTCGCCGTCCTGCTGCCCGTGGCCGACTCCACCACCAGCGCCCAGCGGATCGCCCGCCACCTGGTCGCGGAGCTCAGCTCCCCGCTGGACCTGGACGGCCTCACGCTCGTCCTGGAGGCCAGCGCCGGCCTCGCTGTCTTCCCCGACCACGCGCTGGACGCCGAGGGGCTGCTGCGCCGCGCCGACGTGGCGATGTACCAGGCGAAGCGCGACCGCACGGGCGTGGAGGTGTACGAGTCCAAGCGGGACAGCAACACCCCCGACCGGCTCGGCCTCCTCGGCGATCTCCGCCGGGCCCTCGACGCGGGTGAAGTGGAACTCCACTACCAGCCGAAGGTCCGCTTCGACGGGCAGGTGGCCGGGCTCGAGGCCCTGGTGCGCTGGGTCCATCCGGAACGCGGGCGGGTGTCCCCGGACGAGTTCATCGCGATCGCCGAGACCTCCGGGCTGATGCCGCACCTGACGGAGTACGTCCTGGAGACGGCCCTCGCGCAGGTCGCGCGGTGGCGGGCCCAGGGCCTGAAGGTGCCGGTGGCCGTCAACGTCTCGCCGCGCGACGTCCACACCCCCGGCTTCGCGGGAGCGGTGGCCGCGCGGCTGGCCCGGCACGGGGTTCCGGCGAGCGGCCTCCAGCTGGAGATAACGGAACACGTGCTGCTCGAGGACCCGCAGCGGGCGGCGGACACCATGGCCGGGCTCACCGGCCACGGCGTGAAGATGTCCCTGGACGACTTCGGGACCGGGTACTCCTCACTGGTCCACCTGCGCCGGCTGCCGGTCAGCGAGCTGAAGATCGACCGGTCGTTCGTGGGCCGGCTCGCCGTGGACGCGCAGGACGCGGAGATCGTCCGCTGCACCGTCGATCTCGCCCACTCGCTGGGCCTGCTCGTGGTCGCCGAGGGCGTGGAGGACGACGAGACGTGGGAGCGGCTGCGGGACCTGGGCTGCGACGCGGTGCAGGGGTGGCTGGTCGCCGCCGCCATGCCGCCGCAGGAGGCCACCGCCTGGCTCCTCGCCCGGGGCGAGCGCGGCTGGCGCCGCCCGGCCGACATCTCGGCCGAGCTCGCGGCCGCCGAGGCCGACGCCGTCTGACCCCTGCGCCGCCGTTGCGGGGGCTCCGCCCCCGGACCCGCGGGTCCGGGCGGAGCCCGGGAGGCCCCGTGCAGCGGGCTCGGGCCCGGCCCCGTACCGGCACGACCGCAAACCGTTTCGTGGGTGGGGGGCCGGGCCCCATAGGATTGGGTCCGAAACCCAAACATCCACCCACCCCCAGAGGATCGCTGCATGCCTGGCATTACGCGCGAGGAGGTCGTCCACCTCGCTCGGCTGGCGCGCCTTGAGCTGTCCAGCAACGAGCTGGATCACTTCGCCGGACAGCTCGGCGACATCATCGGCGCGGTCGCCCGCGTCTCCGAGGTCGCCGACCAAGACGTCCCGCCGACCTCCCACCCGCTGCCGCTGACGAACGTCATGCGCGCGGACGAGGTCCGTCCCTCGCTCACTCCCGAGCAGGCGCTCTCCGGCGCTCCCGCCCAGGAGCAGCAGCGATTCAAGGTGCCGCAGATCCTGGGGGAGGACTAACAGCCATGACGGACATCATCAAGCTCACGGCAGCCCAGACCGCCGAGAAGATCGCCTCCGGCGAGCTCACGGCCGTCGAGGTCACCGAGGCCCACCTGGCCCGCATCGACGCGACCGACGAGAAGGTCCACGCCTTCCTGCACGTCGACCGCGAAGGCGCGCTCGCCCAGGCCCGCGCCGTCGACGCCAAGCGCGCGGCCGGCGAGAAGCTCGGCCCGCTGGCCGGCGTACCGCTCGCCCTCAAGGACATCTTCACCACCGTCGGGGTCCCGACCACCGTCGGTTCGAAGATCCTCGAAGGCTGGATCCCGCCCTACGACGCCACCCTGACGCGCAAGCTGAAGGAAGCCGACGTCGTGATCCTCGGCAAGACCAACATGGACGAGTTCGCCATGGGGTCCTCCACCGAGAACAGCGCCTACGGCCCCACCGGCAACCCCTGGGACCTCACCCGGATCCCCGGCGGCTCCGGCGGCGGCTCCGCGGCCGCGCTCGCCGCGTACCAGGCGCCCCTCGCCATCGGCACGGACACCGGCGGTTCCATCCGCCAGCCCGCCGCCGTCACCGGCACCGTCGGTGTGAAGCCGACGTACGGCGGTGTCTCCCGCTACGGCATGGTGGCCTTCTCCTCCTCCCTCGACCAGGGCGGTCCCTGCGCCCGTACGGTCCTGGACGCCGCGCTCCTCCACGAGGTCATCGCCGGCCACGACCCGCTCGACTCCACCTCCATCGACGCCCCGGTCCCGCCGGTCGTCGAGGCCGCCCGCAACGGCTCCGTCGCCGGCATGCGCGTCGGTGTGGTCAAGCAGTTCGCCGGCGAGGGCTACCAGGCCGGCGTCGTCCAGCGCTTCAACGAGTCGGTGGAGCTCCTCAAGGAGCTCGGCGCCGAGATCGTCGAGCTGGACTGCCCGTCCTTCGACCTCGCGATGGCCGCGTACTACCTGATCGCGCCGTCCGAGTGCTCCTCGAACCTGGCCCGTTTCGACGCCATGCGCTACGGCCTGCGCGTCGGAGACGACGGCACCAAGTCCGCCGAGGACGTCACCGCCCTGACCCGCGAGGCCGGCTTCGGCGACGAGGTCAAGCGCCGCGTCATCCTCGGCACGTACGCGCTCAGCTCCGGCTACTACGACGCGTACTACGGCTCCGCCCAGAAGGTCCGCACGCTCATCACCAAGGACTTCGAGAAGTCCTTCGAGCAGGTCGACGTGATCGTCTCCCCGACGACCCCGACCACCGCCTTCCCGATCGGTGAGCGCACCGACGACCCGCTGGCGATGTACCTCGCGGACCTGTGCACCATCCCGACCAACCTGGCCGGCAACTCCGCCATGTCGCTCCCCTGCGGCCTGGCGCCCGAGGACGGTCTCCCGGTCGGTCTGCAGATCATCGCCCCGGCGATGAAGGACGACCGTCTCTACAAGGTCGGTGCGGCCGTCGAGGCCGCCTTCATCGCACGCTGGGGTCACCCGCTGCTTGAGGAGGCACCGTCGCTGTGAGCACCAGTGCACTGACCAAGGCCAAGGGCTTCAAGAAGTCCAAGACCGGCACCTACCTGTCGATCGGCACCACCGCCTTCGGCGCGATCAGCGTGATCAAGCAGGTCAAGAAGGCCCGCAGCGAGCACGACGTGCTGAAGCTGGTCGACGCCGCCGTGTCCGCCGCCGCCATCGTCACCGGCCTCGCGATCCTGTACCGCGAGCTGAAGCGCCTGGGCGACGACGACGTCCTGCTGGGCTGAGAGGGAAAAGTTTCACCGTGAGCACCTACACCGAACTGATGTCGTACGAGGACGCTCTCGCCTCGTTCGACCCCGTCATGGGCCTTGAGGTCCATGTCGAGCTCGGCACCAAGACCAAGATGTTCTGCGGCTGTTCCACCGAGCTGGGCGCCGAGCCCAACTCGCAGACCTGCCCCACCTGCCTCGGTCTGCCCGGCTCCCTCCCGGTCGTCAACGCGATCGGCGTCGAGTCCGCCATCAAGATCGGTCTCGCGCTGAACTGCGAGATCGCCGAGTGGTGCCGCTTCGCCCGGAAGAACTACTTCTATCCGGACATGCCGAAGAACTTCCAGACCTCCCAGTACGACGAGCCGATCGCCTTCAACGGCTTCCTCGACGTACAGCTGGAGGACGGCGAGATCTTCCGCGTGGAGATCGAGCGCGCCCACATGGAGGAGGACACCGGCAAGTCGCTGCACGTCGGCGGCGCCACCGGCCGTATCCACGGCGCGTCCCACTCCCTGCTGGACTACAACCGCGCCGGCATCCCGCTCATCGAGATCGTCACCAAGCCCATCGAGGGCGCGGGCGAGCGGGCCCCCGAGGTCGCCAAGGCGTACGTCGCGGAGCTGCGCGAGGTCATCAAGGCGCTCGGCGTCTCCGAGGCCCGCATGGACAAGGGCCAGATGCGCTGCGACGTGAACCTGTCGCTGCGCCCGACCCCCGAGTCCGAGTTCGGCACCCGCAGCGAGACGAAGAACGTCAACTCGCTGCGCTCCGTCGAGCGCGCGGCCCGCTTCGAGATCCAGCGCCACGCGGCCGTCCTGACCGGCGGCGGCACGATCGTGCAGGAGACCCGGCACTTCCACGAGGAGGACGGCTCCACCACGGCCGGCCGCATCAAGGACAACGCCGAGGACTACCGGTACTTCCCGGAGCCCGACCTGGTCCCCGTGGCCCCGGCCCGCGACTGGGTCGAGGAGCTGCGCGCCGGCCTGCCCGAGATGCCGCGCGTGCGCCGCAACCGGCTCCGCGAGGAGTGGGGCGTCACCGAGCACGACATGCAGTCGATCCTCAACGCGGGCGCGGTGGACTCCATCGTGGCCACGACCGAGGCGGGCGCCGACTCGGCCGCCGCGCGCAAGTGGTGGATGGGCGAGCTGGCCCGCAACGCCAACGAGCAGGGCGTCGTCGTCGACGAGCTGCCGATCACCCCGGCGCAGGTCGCCCGGGTCGCGGCGCTGGTCGCCGCGGGCGAGCTGAACGACAAGCTGGCCCGCCAGGTCCTCGAAGGCGTCCTCGCCGGCGAGGGCACCCCGGACGAGGTCGTCGAGAAGCGCGGCCTGAAGGTCGTCTCGGACGAGGGCGCGCTCGGCGCGGCCGTGGACGAGGCCATCGCGGGCAACGCGGCCATCGCCGACAAGATCCGCGGCGGCAAGATCGCGGCCGTCGGCGCCCTGGTCGGAGCGGTCATGAAGACCACCCGCGGCCAGGCCGACGCGGCGCGCGTCAAGGAGCTCATCCTGGAGCGCCTGGGCGTCTCCGAGTAGACCCCGTACGCGAAGGGGCGGCCCCGCACCGGCATTCCGGTGCGGGGCCGCCCTTTTCGCGTACGGGTCTACGGGGTTCAGCGGGTGAGCTGCGGGGCGGCGATGACCACCTTGCCCATCTCGCACCCGGCGTCCACCTTGATGCGCAGGCGCAGGGCGCCGTTCACCTCCACCCGCTTGGTGATCGGCTTGCCGAGCGCGACGAGTTCGGAGAAGGCGGCCGGCTGGCCGTCGAGCGAGATGCTGACCCGGCCCTGCTCCCGGCTGGAGCCGTCGTCGACTCCGGCCGTGAAGTCCAGGTACTTCCACTCGCGGTTGAGGTCGAACTCCGCGGTCGCATCGCCGTTGCAGCCCAGGTCGGCGATGAACGCCGCGCCGTACTGCTTGGTGTTGATCTTCGCCGCTCCGACCGTGAACTCGCCCAGCCCGTTCACGGGGTTCATGACGGTCAGATCGGCGGCCTTGATGTCCGGCGCGATGCCCGCGGGCTCGGAGCCACTGGCGGTCGGCTCGGCCGTCGTGTCCGCGCTCCCGGTGTCCGACGGCGTGGGCGTCGGGCTCGGTGTCTCCGCTCCGGCGTCGGCGTCGGCATCGGCGGAGGAGGACGTGCTGGGCTTGTCGCTCGCGGTCTGGCCCGTTCGCTTGTCGTCCTTCTCCTGCAGCAGCTGTACGCCGAGCACGGCGAGCGCGGCGAGGACCACGACGGCGGCGACGCTGCCCAGCACCGGCCCGGTCCGGCGCTTCTTCCCCGGCTCCGGGGGCGGGGTCGCCTGCAAGGGGTACGTCGGCCCGTACCCGGCGGGCACGGGAGCGGGCTGCGCCTGCGACTGCGGCTGGGTCTCCGGCTCCGGCTCCGGTTCCGGCTGTGCGGCCGGGACGTATGCCGGCGTGTGGACCGCCGCCGCCGGCGGGGTCGCGGGCTGGGGCGGCGCCACCGGCATCGCCGGGATCGGGGTCGGCGTCGGGGCGGGGGTCGGTGCCGGCGCCGGGGCCGCGTCCTCCACCACCCGCTGCGAGGTGGAGGTGGTCGTGGACACCACCGCGCGCCGGACGTCCTTCATCCAGCCGGCCAGGCTCACCGGCCGCTCGGTGGGATCGCCCGCGTAGACGGAGGTGATCCGGGCCCGCTGCTCGGCGTCCAGCACGGCGATCTGCGGCAGCGCGGCCATCGCCCGGGCCAGCTGTTCCGGCGAGTTGGGCGGCGACTCCCCGCTCAGCAGGAAGTACGCGATGGCTCCGAAGGCGTACCGGTCCGTGCCCGGTGTCCGCTTCCCGTCGAAGACCTCGGGAGCCGCGTACCCGGGGGTGAACCAGACCTCGGCCGTCTGGTGGTCGGCGGTCAGCTTGCTCAGGCCGAAGTCCACCAGGGTGGCCTGCCCGTGCTCGTCGACCATCACGTTGCCCGGGGAGAGGTCGCCGTGGATCACCTGGCGCCCGGACGGGGTGGCCTTCCCCGAGTGCAGCCAGTCCAGTACGTCGGCCAGCTGTTCCAGCGTGCGCATGACCTCGCGCCGCTCGGCGGGGGTGGCGAGCGTCCGCTCGGCCCGCCAGTCGCGCAGGTCGAGCCCGTCGACGTGGTTCATGACGAGGACGAGCGCCCGACCGGTCAGGGTCGACGACTCGCCGGGCCGGTGGATCGGCGGGCCCTCGAAGTGCTCCCGTACGCCGACCACTCCGGGCCGGTGGACGAAGCGCAGCAGTTCCGCCTGCTCGTTCCACTTCCGGCTGATGCGGTCGAAGATGTCGGGCGTGATGGTCGTCTTGGAGTCGAGCACCTTGACGACGACGGGTTCGGATCCCCCGGCGAGCTCGATCTCCGCGAGATAGAGCACGGCCTCCCCGCCGCGCCCGATGGACCGGAGCAACCGGTAGCGGTCTGCCGCCGCGTCCGGCCCGATGTGCAGGTTCTGGCTGGTCAATTTCCCCCCAGCGCCAATGATGTGAGTGGGGATCAGCTTCGAGCCGCCGGACGCGCGGGGTCAATGGAAATGGTCATCCCTTTAGGGTGACGATCCCTTCTTCGGCTCGCGGCAACGACCGAGGAGGTTGTGTAGCGGCCGTTAGTTTAATCGGGTACCGTTCTTTCCGTAACGATCGCTACGGAAGTCGGGGAGTCCTCCCATGAGCAGTACCGTCACGTCCCGCACCGCGCCCTATGCCCGTACCGTCCGCAAGGAGAGCGGCGGCCCCGGGCTCCTGCTCGCCCACGGCGGCGGGGGCTCCGTCGAGTCCAACTTCGGGGCGATCCTGGACGAACTCGCCGCCACCCACACCGTCGTCGGCGTCGACTACCCCGGCACCGGGGGCACGCCGAAGGCCGAAGCGCCGCTCGAACTGGACGAACTGGCCGACCAGTTGGTCGCCGCCGCCGACGCCGAGGGGCTGGAGCGGTTCGCCGTACTCGGGTACTCGCTCGGCGGGAACGTCGCCCTGCGCCTTGCCGCCCGGTATCCCGAGCGGGTGACCGCGCTGGTGCTCACCGCCACCTTCGTCAGGGCCGGGAACCGGCTGAAGCTGGTCGGCGACCTGTGGTCGGGACTGGCGGGGCGCGGCGAGAGCGAGCTGCTGGCCCGGCTGCTGGTGCCGCTCGCGTTCAGCCCGGCGGCGCTGGAGGGGCTGACCCCGGAGCAGGTCGAGCAGGTGGTGCGGGAGACCGCCGGCTCGATTCCGCCCGGGTCCGGTGACCACGTGGACCTGATCAGGGGGGCGGATCTGCGCGCGGAGGCTGCGCGGATCGACGTACCGGCCCTCGTCATCGCGACGACCGAGGACCGGCTCGTCCCGCTCGCGCTCCAGCGTGAGCTGGCCGACGAACTGCCGGGCGCGCGGCTCGCGGAACTGCCCACCGGGCACCTCCCCTTCGCCGAGCGCCCGACCGAATGGGCGTCGCTGGTGACCGAGTTCCTCAGCGAGCTTCCGGCGGGCTGAGGAAGGCGAGGCGGGCCTGCTTGGCCGGGAGGTAGACCTCGGGCAGGTCGATCTCCGGGAGTTCGACCTCCGGGCCGAGCACGAAACCGGTCCGCTCCAGGCGGGCGATGGCCTTGTCGTTGCGGGCGTCCGGCTCGGCGATCACGCGCCGGATGGCGGGGTCGGAGAAGACGTAGGCCATGAAGGCCGTCATCAGGCCCGCGCTGAAGCCGTGCTCGGGGGCCCCGTCGCCCGGGCTGATCAGCAGGTGCACGCCGACGTCCCCGGACTGGACCTCGTAACACTCGCTGACCCGGTCCTCGGCGCAGTCGTACGTCTGGAACAGCGCGACCGGCACCCCCTCGCGGGCCACGATGAACGCGTGGTGCGTGGTGCGGCGGTCGACGTCCTCGTAGATCTCCTGGACCAGTTCGCGGCTGGCCTCGCCCATGCCCCAGAAGCGGGCCCGCTCCTGCGTGACCCAGCCGTGGATCAGGGCCGAGTCGGCGGCCGGGTCGACGGGGGTGATGGTGACCGTGCCGAAGCCCTCGACGTGGTGGGTGTGCACGGGCTGTCTGGCGGAGACGGCGGAGCTCATATCGATTCCTTGCTGAGGCGGGTCCAGTCGGTGACGACGGGGACGAGTTCGCACCGCGCCCACAGGGGGAGCTGGTCGCGGTGGTGGGGCGCGCCGGTGACACCGTCCGCGCCGAGCGGGACCGCCCAGAGGCTGTCCTCGCGGCGGGCGAGGTCCCAGACGTAACGGGCCGCCGACGCGCGGGCGGTGAGGTCGGTGAAACCGGGCACGGAGGAGGTGGCGTTCACGCAGTCGTGGTCGCCGCCCAGGCCCGGCCACTCGGCCTCCGGGTCCGGCAGCGCCGACCAGGGGGCGAGGCGGTGGACCTCGGCCCAGGGCGTGTCGGGGGAGCCGGCCGCGGCCGTCTCCTCGAGGGCGGCGCGGACGTGCGCGGCGCGGTCGAGACCCGGGAGGAGCGAGGTGGTGAGCAGGCCTTCGAGGGCGTAGCCGACCCGGGGGACCAGGTACAGCCACGGGTGGAACACCTCCGGGCCGGTGGGGGCGCCGGCCAGGTCCGCGAAGACGGGATCGGCGGCGAGGCGGCGTACGGTCGCGGTCCGGAAGGCCGAGAAGACGGTGGCCTCGGTGCTGTCGGCCGCCATGTGCCGGTCCCAGGCCTGCAGTCGGGCCCGCAGGGCCGCCGCGGCGGGGGACAGCCCGTCGAGCGCGGCCAGCAGGGCGAGCAGCGGCTCTGCCGAGGCCAGATACGTGTCCGCGTGCACGCCGGCCATCGCCTTCGGGGACCAGTCCGCGGAACCGCTGAGCAGCTCGCGGATGCGGTCGGCGCGGTGCGGGGGCGCGAACTCCACGCCGAGGGGGGAGGCGATGCCGCGGGCGTTCGCCATGACGGCGAAGCCCTGCACGGGCTCGGCGGGGGTCTCGGCCCAGCCCTGCCAGTCGTGGCGCCGGTCCCACGCCGGTACGGGGCGCAGCCGGTTGGCGCCGTCGCGCAGCGGCACGGCGCCCGCGACGCGGTGCAGCAGCCCGCCCGCCGAGTCGGCGGCGTGGACGACGTTGACGGGCTCCGCCCAGCCGTCGAGGGCGCGGTCGATGTCGGCGACGGTGCGGGCGCGCAGCAGGGCGGGCAGGGCGGCGAAGCCGAGGTCGCGGCGGACGCGGGGCGGGTAGTGCAGGGAGAGGGTCTGGCCGCCTTCGTTGACGATCACCGGGCCGCGGGAGGTCTCCAGGACCTCGACCTCGACGTCCTCGCCATCGGCCACCGCGATGGTCTCGGTGTGGCGGGCGACGGGCTGCCAGACGCCGTCCGGGTCCAGCGCCTCAAGGCCGGGGGCCTCCCCGCGCAGCTGCTCGGTGTACAGGTCCTGGTAGTCGGCCATCGCGTTGGTGATGGCCCAGGCGGCGGTGCCGGTGTGTCCGAAGTGGCCGAGCCCCGGGACGCCGGGGACGGCGAGGCCGAGGACGTCGTAGTCCGGGCAGGAGAGACGTATCTGCTGGTAGACGCCCGGGTCCTCGATGAACCGGTGCGGGTCGCCCGCGATGATCGCCGAGCCGCTGCCGGTCTGGTCGCCCGGCACCAGCCAGCCGTTGCTGCCGGCGGTGCCGGGACCGTCCGTGGCGAAGAGGGTGACGGCCTCGTCGCCGAGGGCGCGGGCCACGCGCTCGCGCCACAGCTTGGTGGCGAAGCCGGCGAACAGGACGTGCGTGGCGGTCCAGACGGAGAGCGGAACCCAGGGCTCCCAGGGGGCGGGGACGAGCCCCGTGCGCGCGAAGCGCTCGTCGCGGGCGGCGCCCGCGGCCAGCCCGTCGTTGACGCCGTCCACGTACGCGCCGACCCAGGCGGCCGTCTCCGTGTCGAGGGCCTCGTGGCAGCGCCGCGCGGTGTCGTCGAGGCGGGACTGGCGGGCGAACCTGTCCCAGGCCACGGAGTCCGCACCGAGGAAGGCGGCGCTGGAGCCCTGGGCGCGGTGCCGTTCGACCTCCAGCTGCCAGGCGCGGTCGAAGGCGGTGACGCGGCCCTGGGCGTAGGCGAGGGTGAGGCTGTCGGAGGCGCGCAGGTGCGGGATGCCCCAGGGGTCGCGGAAGACCTCGTAGGTACCGTAGGACCCGTGCTTCCCGTGGGACCCGCCGGATGCTCGGTCGTCGCTGCTCACACTGCTCTCGCTGGTCACGCTGCTCACACTCTTCCCCAAGGTGTATTAGGTTAGGCTGGCCTAACTATAGGGGTGTCAGGGGAGGGGTTGGACATGGCTGTCGGCAAGGGCTGGGAGGGCGTGGTCCTCAAGCTGCTCAGGGGCAAGGACTTCACCTTCACGGTGACGGGGGCGGAAGACGTCACGGAGCACTACCGCCGGGTGCACTTCACCGACGGCGGGCTGTTGGCGGCCGCCGGGGACTCGCTGCACCCCACGATGTGGGTGCGGGTGTGGTTCGAGGACGCGGGCCGGCCGCACCAGCGCGCCTACACGCTGGTGGACCCGGATCCCGAAGCGGGAACCTTCTGCTTCGAGTTCGCCCTGCACGACGGCGTCGCCAGCGCCTGGGCGCGCGCCGCACGGCCCGGGGACACCGTCGACGCCACCGTGCAGGGGACGGGATTCACCGCCCCGGCGCCGGCCCCGGAGCGGCTGCTCGTCATCGGGGACCCGGCGTCACTCCCGGCGATCAACTCCCTGCTGGAGGCCTACCCGCAGACCCCGGCGACGGTCTGGTTCGAGACCCAGCACGCCTCGGACGCCGGGTTGCCGCTACGGGCGGACGCCGGCCGGCACGACATCCGCCGGGTGACGCGGGGCGGGACGGCGCTGGCCGACCGGGTCCAGGCCGAGCTGCCGGAGCTGCTCGGTCCCGACCCGGCGTCGGCGTACGTCTGGCTGGCCTGTGACACGGCGACGACCCGAACGCTGACGGCGTACCTGCGCAAGGAACTCGCTCTGCCCAAGCAGCGGGTGAACGCGCTGGGGTACTGGCGGGCGGCCTGAGCCGCGCCTGAACCGGGCCGGGGCGCCCGGGCCGGGTCCCGCTCAGGCGCCCGTGGTGCCGTCGACGGCCTCGCGGAGGAAGTCGGCGTGGCCGTTGTGGCGGGCGTACTCGTGGATCAGGTGGAGCATGACCAGGCGCAGCGAGGCCTCCTCCTTCCAGCTGGTCACGAAGGCCGTCACGTCGAGGGACTCGGCCGCGGCCTCGATCCGGCGGGCGTGCGCGACCTCGGCCTCCCAGGCCGTGAACGCCTCCTCGCGCGTGGCGCCGGCGGCGTCGTAGGCGGCCTGGAAGTCGTGGGTGTCGGACCAGAGGTGGGGCAGCTCCTCGCCGTTCAGGGTGCGGCGGAACCAGTGGCGCTCGACCTCGGCCATGTGCCGGACCAGGCCGAGGAGGGTGAGGGTGGAGGGCGGCATCGAAGGCCGGCGCAGTTCCTCGTCGGTCAGGCCCTCGCACTTCCAGGCGAGAGTGGCCCGGTGGTAGTCGAGGTAGGCGCGCAGCGTGTCGCGCTCGTTGCCGGTCAGGGGCGGTCCCGTGCGTTCCATGAGGGCGATCCTGCCCCGTGGCCTCGTGCGGGGGAAGACGGCCGGCTCAGCCCGCCGTCCACACGTACGGAGTCGTCACCCCCAGCACCCCGAAGCCGAGCCGCTCCAGGATCGGGCGGCTGTCCGCCGACGCGTCGACCTGGAGGTACGGGATGCCGAGCTCCGCTGCCCGGCGGGCCCGGTGGGCCACCAGCAGGCGGTAGATGCCGCGGCCGCGCCACCGCGGGTCCGTGCCGCCGCCCCAGAGGCCCGCGAACGGGATACCCGGCCGCATCTCCATCCGGGCCGCGCTGACCGGGGTGTCGCCCGCCATCGCGACGACGGCCGCGATGGTGTCCGGCTGCTCCCGCAGCAGGCTCAGCATCTGCTCCCGGATCTGCGGCCGCTCGGTGCCGAAGGCCCGCGCGTGGACGTCCATCATCAGATCCACCCCCGCCTCGTCGGTCACCACCCGCAGGGTGATGCCCTCCGGCGGCTCCACCGGCAGCAGGGCGAGCTCCGCCGTGCGGCCCACCATCAGCGTCTCGGGCGGCTCCGGCACGAAACCCGCCGCCCGCAGCCGCGCCCCGAGGTCCGCGGGCCGGTCGTGGTCGTAGAGCTTCCACTCGAACTCCGGCGCCCCCAGCCCCGCGAAGTGGGCGACCTGCGCCGCGATCTCCGCATCCGCCGTCTCCTCGTCGAGGTCCGACCAGAGCACGCCGTTCCAGCCGAGGCCGGGCACGGTCTGCCGGACGACCGCACCCGCCCGCTCCACCCGGGCCTGCGCCGCGTCCGGCTGTGCGTCGCGGCGCATCCGGGCGTCGTACGCGGCCCGCACCTTCAGGAGTTCATCGTGATCCATGGTCATCGGCCCAGCTGATCAGTGTCCGGCCGGGCCGCACAACTGCATTAGCCTCACCCCGTGAACGACGACTCCACCATCTACACCGGCAAGGCCACCCCCGACGCGGCCGCCGACCGCGGCTGGCTCCTCGGCCACTTCAAGGACCCCTCCGACCCCCGTCACAGCGAGGACGTGGAGATCAAGTGGGGCGTCCACCCGAAGGGCGAGGAGCGGGAGCGCTGGGCCACCGCGGAGAAGCGCACCGCACTGCTGGTGCTGATCAGCGGCCGATTCCGGCTGGAGTTCCCGGGGCGGACCGTCGTCCTCTCCGAGCAGGGCGACTACGTGCTCTGGGGGCGTGGCGTCGACCACTCCTGGTACGCCGAGGAGGACGCCGTGGTCCTCACCGTCCGGTGGCCCTCGATCCCGGGCTACCGGGTCGACGAGCCCGATGACCAGGAGCGCCTCCAAGAGCACCTCCCGGCCCCCTGTGACAATGCACACGAAAGGGGCCAACGATCGCGAAACGCTGCGATCGTTGAGATGTAGACCATCTTGGCCGGAACCGGGGCGATCCTCCGGGCCATCGGCCGGGCCTTCACGCGTTCACGTGTTCTTTGCGACGGGCTGTCTCCCGGTAAAGATCCGAACCACCAGGGAGCACGTCCGTTGGCAGCAATCGCGCGGTGGTGCATGCGGCACCGACTGCTCGCCGTTCTGATCTGGCTGCTCGCTCTCGGGGGGACCGCGGCTGCCGCGGGGACCGTCGGAGCGGCGTTCTCCAACGACTACGAGGTCCCCGGCACCGAGTCCGGCAAGGCGAACGACCTGCTCCGTGAGGGCTTCCACGGCCAAGGCGGAGACACCGACACCATCGTGTGGCGGGCCCCCGAGCGCCAGAGCGCCCGCACCCCCGGCGTCGAGCAGCGCATGACCCGCGCACTCGACGCCGTTGCCGCGCTCCCCGGCGTCGGATCGGTCGCCGGCCCCTACGGCCCGGGCCCCGACAGCGCCGCGCGGATCAGCCCCGACGGCCGTACCGCCTACGCCGTGGTGACCTTCGACCGGCCGGCCGACTCCGTACCCAAGGCCCAGGCCCAGGCGGTCCTCGACGCGGCCAAGAACCCGGCCACCGAGACCGACGGCCTCCAGGTCGAACTCGGCGGTCGTGCCATCGGCCTGACCGAGGCCCCCAGCGCCCACCTCGCCGAGGTCATCGGCGTCGCCATCGCGGCCCTCGTCCTCTTCCTGGCCTTCGGCTCGCTCGCCGCCAGCCTGCTGCCCATCGCGACCGCCCTGGTCAGCGTGGGCACCGCCTATTTCTGCATCACCCTGCTCGGCCACGCGATGCCCGTCGCCGACTTCGCCCCGATGCTCGGCACCCTCGTCGGCCTCGGCGTCGGCATCGACTACGCGCTGTTCATCGTCACCCGGCACCGCAAGGGCCTCGCCCGCGGACTCCCCGTCGAGGAGGCCGCCGAGAACGCCGTCGCCACGACCGGCCGGGCCGTCGTCTTCGCCGGAGCCACCGTCTGCATCGCGCTGCTCGGCATGCTGGTGCTGCGGCTGAACTTCCTCAACGGCGTCGCGATAGCCGCCTCCGTGACGGTCGTCCTGACGGTCGCCGCCTCGGTCACCCTGCTGCCCGCCCTCCTCTCGTACATCGGCATGCGCGCCCTCTCGCGCCGCGAGCGCCGCAAGCTCGCCGCCGAGGGTCCGCGGCCGGAACACACCACCGGCTTCGCCGCCCGCTGGTCCGCCTTCGTGGAACGCCACCCCAAGCTGCTGGGCGTCATCGCCACCGGGGTCATGCTGGTACTGGCCCTGCCCACGCTCTTCCTCCACCTCGGCACCTCCGACCAGGGCAACAACCCGGCCACCTCGACCACCCGGCAGGCCTACGACCTGCTGGCGGAAGGGTTCGGGCCCGGCACGAACGGACCGCTCACCGTCGTCGCCCGCCTCGACGGCGCCGGCGACCGGGTCGCAGTGGAGCAGCTGGCCGAGGCGCTCCGTACGACGAAGGGCGTCGCCTCGACGGGCCTGGCGGTCCTCAACCGGAGCGGGGACACCGCCGTCCTCACCGTCGTGCCCGACTCCGCCCCCCAGTCCCGGGCCACGAGCGACCTCGTCGACACGCTCCGCGAGGACGTCATCCCGCGCGCGGGGCACGGCAACTCGATGGAGATCCACGTCGGCGGAGTGACGGCCGGCTACGACGACTTCGCCGAGGTCATCATCGGCAAGCTCCCGCTCTTCGTCGGAGTGGTCATCGCCCTGGGCTGCGTGCTCCTGCTGCTGGCCTTCCGGTCCATCGGCATCCCGGTCAAGGCGGCGGCCATGAACGTCGCCGCCGTCGCCTCCTCCTTCGGCGTCGTCGTGGCGATCTTCCAGTGGGGCTGGGGCAGCGAACTGCTGGGCCTGGGCAGTGCCGGGCCCATCGAACCCTTCCTGCCCGTGATCATGGTGTCCGTCCTGTTCGGGCTGTCGATGGACTACCAGGTCTTCCTCGTCAGCCGGATGTACGAGGAGTGGCTGGAGACCGGCGACAACCAGCGGGCCGTGCGCGTGGGCCTCGCCGAGACCAGCCGGGTCATCAACTCGGCCGCCGTCATCATGATCTCCGTCTTCCTGGCCTTCGTGTTCAGCGGTGACCGGATCATCGCGATGTTCGGCATCGCGCTCGCCGCGGCGGTGGCCCTCGACGCCTTCGTGCTGCGCACCCTGCTCGTCCCCGCCCTGATGCACATGCTCGGCGGCGCCAACTGGTGGCTGCCCGCCTGGCTCGACCGGCGGCTGCCCCGGATCAGCATCGAGCCCCCGGACCGCGGTCCCCATGCGAAACTTCCGGCACAGCGGCCGAGCGAAGACACCGCGGAGCCGGCTGACTCCGTACCCGTGTCCCGCTGACCAGCCGTAAGGACTCCACGCATGTTCGCGATAGACCTGGCCGAAGACGCCCAGCTCAAGCCGCTGGAGGTGTGGCACGCCGAGGAATTCCTCGCCCACATGGACCGGGGGCGCGAGTACATCGGCCAGTTCGTCGGTTTCCCCGACCGTGCCACCGACCTGGACTCGGCGCGTGAGCTGCTCCGTAAGAACGCCGAGAAGGCCGCGAACGACGGCACCCGCTTCTTCGGCATCTGGGTCGGCGGCACGCTCGTCGGCGGAGTGCTCTACCCGGTCTTCGACGCCGCCGCCGGCAACTGCGAGGTCGGCTGCTGGCTGGAGCCGGCCGCCGCCGGACGCGGGCTGGTCACCGCCGCCTGCCGGGTGCTCATCGACTGGGCGTTCAACGGGCGCGGCATGCACCGCGTGGAGTGGCACGTCGCCCCCGAGAACAAGAAGAGCATCGCGGTCGCCGAGCGCCTGGGCCTGACCCGCGAGGGCGTGATGCGCGAGAACCACCTGCACCGGGGCGTGCGCCAGAGCACCGAGGTCTGGGCGGTCCTCGCCGACGAGTGGTCCGCGGCCCGTCCCGCCTGAGCCGTGCCCGGGCCCCGCCTTCGCGGGGCCCGCCGTATTTCTCATGAGACTCTCAGACAGGCCGCCTACGGTGCCCCGCATGGACACCACGAAGACCCCCGCCCCGAACGCCTCCGAGGCGGACACCACCCCGGCCGACCTAAAGAAGGCCGAGATCCCCCAGCCCGCCGAGGCCGAGGCCGACGCCGTGCTCGCCGACGGGGACCTGGACGACGACACGCTCGACGAGGACCTGGCAGCGGACGAGCAGCCGAGCCACGTCGGAGCCGCTGCCTCCGCGATCGTCGCCGCGGGTCTGTCCGTCGTCGCCCTCAGCGGCAGCTGGGTCGCCGGCATCGTGTCCGAGCGCAAGAGCATCACCGGCCGCCTCGAGCTGTCCCAGGCCGCCGACGCCAACGCCCAGATCGCCGCCCAGTTCGTCGGCCCGTGGCACGCCACCGCCCTGGTGAACGGCATCTTCTCCACCCTCGCCCTGATCATCGCCGTCTTCGTGCTGGCCCTGCCCGCCTTCGGCACCCCCGAGCGCACCCTCCCCACCTGGGTGCGGTCCGTCTCCTGGGCGGGCATCGCCCTGGGCGCCCTGGGCATCCTGCTCTTCGTCCTCATGTACTTCGACCTCCTCCTCGCCATCCCGAAGGCAGCCGGCGCAGCCGGCTAGGACCGCTCCTAGGCACTGCCTTAGGTCTTCTGAGCCCGCCTCGGGGACCTTGGGCACCGGACTAAGGCCCCCTGCCCCCGGCAGATGCGGCATGCGACCGATGTGCCGGTACCCCCTGGGACGCGAAGCTTGGATCACACCGAACGAGGTGCCCGAGCAACGCAACCAGGGAGTACGAGATGTTCGAGTACGAGATCGCAGCCGCCCGTCGCGCCGACCTCATCCGCGAGGCCGACGAGTACCGCCTGGTACGGGAGGCCAAGAAGGCGCGCCGCGCCTCTTCGCGGAGCCAGGATCCCGAAGGGCCGGTGACAGGACTCCGG
This sequence comes from Streptomyces sp. NBC_01546, assembly GCF_045208355.1. NCBI lineage: Bacteria > Bacillati > Actinomycetota > Actinomycetes > Kitasatosporales > Streptomycetaceae > Streptomyces > Streptomyces sp. NBC_01546. Next base: position 2,791,083 of record NZ_CP109379.1, on the reverse strand, counting down.
AGCCGCTTCGCCCGCGCCGCGTAACCCGCGCCGCGACCCGCGTGAACTGACACGTGATGAGAAGCGCACCGATAACGAGTGCCGCTGAGCAGGGCGTCTGTGCGATGCTCGGCGACGTGGAGACCAGATCTGTCAGCCCGGTGTTCGTCGGCCGAGCCGACGAACTGGCCCTGCTCACCGACGCACTGACCCGCGCCGCCGGCCGGGAGCCCCAGGCGATGCTCATCGGCGGAGAGGCCGGGGTCGGCAAGACCCGCCTCACCGAGGAGTTCCTCGGGGAAGCGGCCCGCCGCGGCGCCGTGGTCGCCGTCGGAGGCTGTGTGGAGATCGGGGCGGAGGGGCTTCCCTTCGCCCCGTTTTCGACGGCCCTGCGCACCCTGCACCGGGAGCTCCCCGAGGAGCTCGCCGCCGCTGCCGCGGGCCAGGAGGACGAACTCGCCCGGATCCTCCCCGAACTCGGCGACACCCCCCGCGGTCCGCACGACGAGGAGAGCACCGCCCGGCTGTTCGAACTGACGGCCCGGATGCTGGAACGGCTCGCCGCCGAACGCCTCGTCGTCCTCGTCCTGGAGGACCTGCACTGGGCGGACACCTCCACACGGCACCTGCTCTCCTACCTCTTCCGCACCCTCGGCAGCGGCCGGCTCGTCGTCGTCGCCACCTACCGCGCGGACGACGTCCACCGCCGCCACCCGCTGCGGCCGCTCCTCGCCGAACTGGACCGGCTCCGCACCGTCCAGCGCATCGAGCTGCCCCGCTTCAACCGGGCCGAGGTGCGCCGCCAGCTCGCCGGGATCCTCGCCTCGCAGCCCGACGAGGACTTCGTGGACTCCGTCTTCGAGCGTTCCGACGGCAACGCCTTCTTCGTAGAGGAACTCGTCGCCTCCAAGGCGAGCGGCTGCCGCGCCGGACTCACCGAATCCCTGCGGGACCTGCTCCTCGTCCGCGTCGAGGTCCTCCCGGACGAGGCCCAGCGCGTGGTGCGCATCGTCGCCGAGGGCGGCTCCACCGTCGAGTACCCGCTCCTGCGGGCCGTCGCCGGGCTCACCGAGGACGAGCTCATCGGGGCGCTGCGGGCCGCCGTGGGCGCCAACATCCTGCTCGCCACCACCGACGGCGACGGCTACCGCTTCCGCCACTCCCTGGTCCGCGAGGCCGTGAGCGACGACCTGCTGCCCGGCGAGCGCTCCCGCCTCAACCGCCACTACGCCGAGGCCCTGGAGGCCGGCGAGTCCCTGATCCGCGCCGAGGAGCGGGTCATCCGGCTGGCCAACTACTGGTACCAGGCGAACGACCCGTCGAAGGCACTGCCCGCCGTACTCGACGCCTCCGTGGCCGCCCGCCGCCGGCACGCCTACTCCGAGCAGCTGCGCCTGCTGGAGCGGGCCATGGACCTGTGGGACAGCACCCCGGAGGAGGTCCGCGAGGCGCTGCGCCCGGCGGACTACACCGACGTGTACCCGCCGTGCGGCTGCGACCCGGCCACCACCCCGCTGCAGCGGCTCGACCTGCTGGCCGAGGCGACCGTGGCGGCCCGCTACGGCGGGGAGCGCGAACGCGCCCTGAAGATAACCAAGATGGCGCTGAGGACGCTGGACGACGGCCATGACCCGCTGCGGGCCGCCTGGTTCTGGACCGAGCGCTCCCGGCTGGTGGCCGGCCTCGGCCGTGGCGACGGCTGGGAGGAGATCGCCAAGGCGCAGGAACTGGTCCAGGGGCTGCCCCCGTCCCAGGTGCACGCCGAGGTCCTCGTCCGGGCCGCGGGCTGGGGCATGCTCCACAACCCGGGCCCCGCCAACCTGGTCGCCGCCGAACGGGCCGTCGCCTACGCGCGGATGGTGGGCGCCGAGGACGTGGAGCTCAACGCCCGGATCACGGTCGGCTGTCTCCTCACCGACGCCGACACCTCCGAGGCGGGCCTCACCGAGCTGCACGCGGTCAAGGACCGGGCCACCGAACTCGGACTCACGATGCTCGCGGGTCGTGCACATATCAATCTCACCTCTCAGCTGGAAAGCATGGGACGGTCACGGGAAGCGGTGGAGCTGGCCGAACAGGCGGCCGAACTCGTCCGCAAGTCACGGCTGTTGGACACCGAGGCATGGGCGCGGGGCAACATGGCGGAGAGCCTCTACAGCCTCGGCCGCTGGGACGAGGCCACCGAGCAGGCCCGCCGCACCCTGCTCGTCGGCCAGAGCGCCTCCCCGCGCGGCTCCGCCTCCGCACGGCTGGCCTACCTGGCCCTGGCCCGGGGCGAGCTGACCGAGGCGGCCCACCAGCTGGCCGCCGCCCACACCCACTTCGGCACCCACGAGACCCAGCCCCAGCACCGGATACCGATGTACCGCCTCGCGATCGGGATCGCCGCGGGGGAGGGCCGGATCGCCGACGTCCGCGCCGAGGTCGCCGCCGCCGTCGACTACGGCTTCGCCCTCGGGCAGCACCGCTACGCCTGGCCGCTGCTGCTCGCGGCCGCCACGGCCGAGGCGGACTCCCGGGGCCTCCCCGCCGCCGACACCGGCCGGGACGCCGCGCTGGAGGTACTGCGCACCGCCGCCCGCCACCTCGCCACCCCGGTACCGGTGTGGGCCGCCCACGCCGAGTACCTGCGGGTCGAGCTGCTGCGGGCGCAGGACCGGGACACCGTCGCCGACTGGACCGCCGTGGAAGCGGCCGTCCGCCCGCTGGAGCGCCCGTACCTGCTGGCCCGGGCCCGCCACCGGCTCGCCGAGGCGCTGCTGGCCGCCGGTGGCGACCGGGAGTCCGCGGCGGCCCTGATCCGCGACGCCCATGCCACCGCAGACGGGCTCGGCTCACGCCGGCTGCGTGAGGACCTGGCCCTGCTCGCACAGCGCGCCCGGCTCCCGCTGACCCCCGCCGACACACCCCCGGCCCCGCCCGTGGCGGACGCCGACCCGGTGGAGGCGCTCGGCCTGACCAGCCGCGAGCGGGACGTCCTGCGCCTGGTGGCTGCCGGCAGCACCAACCGCAAGATCGCCGAGGAGCTGTTCATCTCCCCGAAGACGGCGAGCGTCCACGTCTCGAACATCCTGGCCAAGCTGGGGGTCGCAGGCCGTGGCGAGGCGGCCGCCCTCGCCCACCGGCTGCGGCTCTTCGCCCCTCCGGGGCCGGTCAGTCCCCGTCAGCCGGAGCCCGCTCGTCGAGGCGTATGAGCACCTGGCCGGAGTCCAGGTCTATCGGCCCCCGTCCCGGGTCCCCGTCATTGACGTCGACCCGGGACAGCTCCAGCCGCTTCTTCTCCTCGTCCGTGTGCTTGCGTCCCGGGTTGAAGAGCTCCTCGATCATGTTGAACACCGCGTCCACCACACCTTTCGCCCCCCAGCGGGGACATGCCGGTCACCGCACCGTCAGTGTCAGGATCCTGTCGTCGCCCGCTTCCGGCGACCCGCGCCCGTCCGTCTCGCTCGTGACCAGCAGCAATCTGTCCCCGCCGAGCGCCACCACCGAGCGCAGCCGCCCGTACTTCCCCTCCAGGAAGGCCTCCGGCTCGGCCACCGGCTCCGTCCCGGCCAGCGGGATCCGCCACAGCCGGTTCCCCTTCAGCCCGGCCATCCACACCGACCCCTCCGCCCACGCGATCCCGCTCGGGGAGGCCTCGTCGGTCGTCCACACGGCCACCGGATCCCGCAGCCCCGGCTTGCCGGCCTTCCCCTCGGCCTCGGGCCAGCCGTAGTTCGCGCCGGGCTCGATCAGATTCAGCTCGTCCCAGGCCTTCTGGCCGAACTCCGCCGCCCAGAGCCGTTTGTCCTTGTCCCACGCGAGCCCCTGCACATTGCGGTGCCCGTAGGAGTAGACGACCGAATCCGCCTCGGGATTGCCGTGCACCGGATCCCCGTCCGGGGTCATCCGCAGGATCTTGCCGCCCAGCGACTTCTTGTCCTGCGCGAGACCGGTGTCACCGGTCTCGCCCGTTCCGGCGTAGAGCATCTTGTCCGGGCCGAACGCGATCCGGCCGCCGTTGTGGACGAGACCCTTGGGGATGCCCCGGAACACCGTGTCCGGCGCGCCCAGTTGCTGCCCGGCGGGCCGTTGCTCGTCATAGCGCATCCGGGCGATGCGGTTGTCGGACTCCGTCGTGAAGTACACGTACACCAGCCGGTCCGAGGCGAAGGAGGGCGACAGTGCGAGACCCAGCAGCCCGCCCTCCCCGCCCGGAGCCACCCCCGGCACCTTGCCGATCTGCGTCACCGCGCCCGAGCCCACCGCGACCCTGCTGATCGTCCCCTTGTCCCGCGAGGCCACCAGCAGGTCCCCGTCGGGCAGCGGGGCCACGCCCCACGGGGACTCCAGGCCCTTGGCGACCTCGCCGGTCACCGTCACCGCGCCCTTGGCCGGCGCACCGGCGGCCTCCGGCGAGGCGGACGGACTGCCCGACTGGCCGGCTGACCCCGAGCCCTTGGCGGCCGTGCCCGGTGGAGAGCTCCCCGGCTCCGCCCGTGGCCCCGCGCCCGGCCCGCCCGACGGCGAACATCCCGCCGCCAGCAGGGCGCCGCAGCCGGCCAGCGCCACCGCCGCCAGCACGCCCCGGCGCCGCGCGCCCAGGGCCTCGTACCCCACCTGCCGCCCGCGAGAACTTCCGTATCGCATCGCCCTGCTCCCTTCCGGTCGTCCGATCCTGCCCTTTCATCAGACTCAACAGCCGCGGAGGTTCCCGAAGTTCCATCACTCGTACACCCGATCGAGTGGTTGTGCCCCCAGGCGCGATCAGGCCCGATCGGGCCCGGCGAGTGCCCGGTCAGTCCTTGGTCAGTCCCCGGTCAGTCCCAGGCTCCCACCGCGGCCGGCAGGGCCGCGATCTCCGCGAGGTCCCCGGCCGTCAGCCGGACCTCCGCGGCCCGCGCGTTCTCCGCCGCCCACCGCGCCCGGTCGGCCCCCGGCACCGGAACCACCTGCGACCCCTGCGCCAGCACCCAGGCCAGCGCCACCTGCGCGACCGTGACACCGGGCCCGTGCCGCCCGGCCACCCGCCGCAGCCCCGCCACCAGCTCCTGGTTCGACGCCATCGCGTGCGCCGTGAACCGCGGATGCCGGGCCCGCACGTCCTGCGACTCGAACCCCTCACCCGGAGTGAGCGTCCCGGTCAGGAACCCGCTGCCCAGCGGCATCGCCGCCAGGAACCCCACGCCGCGCGCCGCACACCACGGCAGGAGCTGCCAGGCCGCCTCCGGAGACCACACCGACAGCTCCGCCTGCACCGCGCTCACCGGGAACACCTGCTGCGCCCGCTCCAGATGCCGCACGGTCGTCCCGTACGCCCGGTCCCCGCGCCGCCCGGCCCCCGGCCCGGCCCCGGCCCCCAGCGCGCAGAAGCCGAGCGCCCGCACCTTTCCCGCGCCCACCAGCTCCGCCATCGCGCCCCAGGTCTCCTCCACCGGCACGTCCGGATCCACCCGGTGCAGCTGGTAGAGGTCTATGACATCGGTCCGCAGCCGCCGCAGCGAGGCGTCGCAGGCCCGCCGCAGATATCCGGGCCGCCCGTCGGCCACCACGTGCTGGTCGCCCGCCCGCAGCCCGACCTTGGCCGAGACGAACGCCTCCGAGCGCCGCTCCGCCAGCACCCGCCCCAGCAGCAGCTCATTGGTGTACGGCCCGTACAGATCAGCCGTGTCGAGCAGGTTCGACCCCAGGTCCAGCGCCGTGTGCACCGCCGCCAGCGACTCCTGCCCCCGCCGCCGCGAAGGCGCATACGCCCAGCTCATCGGCATACAGCCGAGCCCGACGGCGCCCACCGACAGTGCCCCCGCCCCGATCGACCTGCGCTCCACCCGTGCGTCCTCCTCCCGGTCCGGCACTCAACCTAACGGCTGGATCCGGACGCTTGGCATAGCCTCGTGATCATGACTGTAAAGACCCCTGACGTCTGGCTCCCGTTCCCCGCCGAGGAGATCGACGGTCTGCCCGACTCCTTCCGGTACCGCCTGTGGGACGGGGAGGACGTCTTCCCGGCCGATCCGGCCGACTGCGTCTTCTACGTCACCCCGTACATGCAGCCCCCCGAGGTCACCGCGCGCCCGCTGGCCGCCATGCCCGCCCTCCAGGTCGTCCAGACCCTCACCGCGGGCATGGACCACATCCTCGGCGCCGTTGGTGACCTGCGCCCCGGAGTACGGCTGTGCAACGCGGCCGGGGTCCACACGGCGAGCACCGCCGAGCTCGCCCTCACCCTGACCCTCGCCTCCCTGCGCGGCATCCCCGGCATGGTCCGCGGCCAGGACCGCGAGGAATGGCTGTTCGGGGTCTACGACGCCCTCGCCGACAAGTCCGTACTGATCATCGGCTACGGAGCGATCGGCTCGGCCGTCGAGGACCGGCTCGTGCCCTTCGAATGCGAGCGGATCACCCGCGTCGCACGCTCGGCGCGCACCGCACCGCGCGGACCCGTCCACGCCCTGGCCGAGCTGCCCGAACTCCTGCCGCGGGCGGACGTGGTGATCCTCACGACCCCGCTGACCGACAGCACCCGCGGGCTGGCCGGAGCCGAGTTCCTCGCCCGCATGAAGGACGGGGCCCTGCTGGTGAACGTCGCGCGCGGTCCCGTCGTGGACACCAAGTCCCTGCTGGCCGAGGTCGAGTCGGGCCGACTGCGCGCGGCGCTCGACGTGACCGACCCGGAACCGCTGCCCGCAGGCCACCCGCTCTGGCATGCTCCGAATGTTCTGATCACGCCTCATGTCGGCGGCAGCAGCACGGCTTTCGAGCCACGGGCCAAGCGCATGCTGGCGCGCCAGCTCACCCGGTTCGCCGCCGGAGAGCCCGTGGAGCACACGGTGCTGATCACCACCTGACCCCCGGCGCACACGCTCCGCAATCACCCGGATGCGCTCAGTGGGCACAACTCCCCGCGTGGTAACGGAGCGTAGAGAAGGTATGTCCCTGAGTGACGAAAGTGGTGTATCGTCCGGAAGAAGGGGCTGCGCCACGAAAGTCTGGCGCTGGGGAGTGATCGGACACTTTGGGGGGCGACGGGCGATGCACGGCCAATGGACGAAGGATCCGACGCGGCAGAGCCGCCGGAGGCGGCGCTGCCGAGACGGGGCTGCACCGGAACCAGCAGGCGAGGGGGTCCGGTGAGTGCCCCGGGGGCGGCGCTCCTGAACCGTCCGTCCCTGTCGGGCGGAGGCAGGGGCCTGGTCATGCAGGTGCTCCTCGCGCTGGTCAGCGGGGGATACGCCGTCGGCGCCGCCCTCAACTGGGGGTCGGAGGAAGTCGCCGAGATCATGGGTGACTTCGGGCTCAGCGCGGCGGGCTTACTTGCCGCGGTCTCCTGCTTCTCCTACGCGCGGGCGATCGACAGCCGCGAACGTCCCGCCTGGCTGCTCTTCGCCTTCTCCTCCCTCATGGGCGCCTCCGGAAACGCCGTCTGGGGCTGGTACGAGGTGATCCTCGGCCAGGACGTGCCGAAGCCCTCGCTGGCCGACTTCGCCTTCCTGTGCTTCGCCCCGCCGGCCATCGTGGGCTTGTTGGTCCTCGCCAAGCGCCCGGTCACCCGCGCCGGCTGGGTCTGCCTCGGGCTCGACTCCTGGCTCATCGGCGGCTCCCTGCTCACCCTCTCCTGGAGCCTGGCGCTGGCCCACGCGGCGCGGACCGCGCAGTCCGGCGCCCCCGGCAGCGTCCCGCGCGCCGCCCTCTCCCTCGCCTATCCGCTCCTGGACATCGCGCTGGTCTCGATGGTCCTGGTCCTGCACTTCCGGCGGTCCGAGACCAACCGCTCGGCCGTCAACACCGCCATCGCCGCGCTCGCCCTGACCGTGCTCAGCGACGCGCTGTTCACCTCACCGCTGCTGAGCGCCGAGTACCAGTCCGGCCAGCTGCTCGACGCCGGCTGGTTCGCCGGGTCGCTGCTGCTCGCGTACGCGCCCTGGGGTGCCCGGCGCCTCCATCCGGGACCGGAGCCCGTCGGCCCCCGGCGCGTCGAGAGGCCGCACAGCCGCCCCATCACCGGGTCGCTGCCCGCCCTCACCCCGTACCTCGCGGCCGCCGTGTGCACCCTGGGTATCCTCTACAACGTCGTGGACGGCCGGAAGGTCGACCGGGTGGTCGTCTTCACCGGCTGCACCGTCGTGCTCGCCCTCGTCATCCGCCAGGGCATCATGCTCCTCGACAACATCGCGCTGACCCAGGAACTGGCCCAGAAGGAGAACCACTTCCGCTCCCTGGTCCAGGGCTCGAGCGACGTCATCATGATCGCCGCACCCACCGGCACCCTGCGGTACGTGAGCCCCGCCGCCGCCGGGGTCTACGGCCGCGAGGCGGAGGAGCTGGTCGGCACCGAGCTCGCCACCCTGATCCACCCCGACGACCTCGGCAGAGTGGTCCACGAGGTGCGCCGCTTCCTCGCCGCTCCGCCGACCGAGGAACCCACCACCCGCATCGAATGCCGCTTCAAATCGGGCGGCGGCGAGTGGCTCAACGTGGAGTCCACCGTCAACCGCCACCAGGGCGGACTCATCCTCAACAGCCGGGACGTCACCGAGCGGGTCCGCCTCCAGGCGCAGCTCCAGCACAGCGCCGAACACGACCCGCTCACCGACCTGCCCAACCGGGCCCTGTTCACCCGCCGCGTCCGCCAGGCGCTGACCGGCCGGCGCGCGGGCGACCACAGCACCGCCGTCCTCTTCATCGACCTCGACGGCTTCAAGGCGGTCAACGACACCATCGGCCACCAGGCCGGCGACGAGCTGCTCGTCGAGGCCGCCCACAGGCTCCAGGACTCGGTCCGGGCCGGGGACACCGCTGCCCGCCTCGGCGGCGACGAGTTCGCGGCGCTGATCCTGGGCGACGGCAGCCGCGACCGCAGTGCCCGCGAGTACCAGGTGCACGAGATCGCCGACCGGCTGCGCACCACGCTCTCCCAGCCGTACCGGATCGCCGGCAGCGAGGTCCGGGTCGCCGCCAGCATCGGTGTGGCCTTCGCCGACCCCGGCATCACCCCTTCGGACCTGATGCGCAACGCGGATCTCGCGATGTACCGGGCGAAGGCCGGAGGCAAGGACCGCGTCGAGCTGTACGCCCCGCAGATGCAGGCCGAGGTCGTACGGAAGGCCGAGCTGGCGGGGCGGCTGCGGACCGCGCTCCACGAGGGGGAGTTCGCCCTGCTGCACCAGCCCGTGGTCTCGCTGGCCACCGGCGAGGTCTCCACCGTGGTCGCGCAGGCCCGCTGGCGCTCGGCCCAGGGGATCCTCTTCACCCCGGCGGAGTTCCTCCGGGTGGCCGAGTACAGCGAGGGCGCCGCCGCCACGGGGCCTGATGCCCCTCCCGGCTTCGCCGCGGGCACCAGCACCCGCAGCGCCGAGCTGGGGCGCTGGCTGCTGGAGCAGGCCGTGGAACAGGCCGCCGACCGGCACCGGGCCGGGCACGGCGTACCCGTGGCCGTGCGGATGACCGCCCAGCGGCTGCTCGACCGCGCCGTGCCCCTCGGCTCCGTGGAGGCGCTGCTGACCCGGCACGGGCTGCCCTCCGGAGCCCTGGTCCTGGAGCTCGCCGTATCCGACCCCAGAGTGCCCTTCGACGATCTGGAACGCCGCCTGACGGCCCTGCACCGGCTCGGGGTGGGCATCGCGCTGGACGGTTTCGGGAGCGGCTATGCGGCCATCAGCGCCCTGCGCCGCCTCCCGGTGGACATGCTCAAGCTGGACCGCGGCCTGGTGGAAGGCGTCGTGGAGTCCGCCCGCCTGCACAAGATCACCGCAGGTTTGTTGCGGATCGCAAACGACCTGGGCATGCAATCGGTGGCCGACGGGGTGGATCTGCCCGAGCAGGTCATGGCCCTGCGCGCCATGGGGTGCACCCACGGTCAGGGGATGGCCTTCTCCGGGCCACTCGATGAATACAGGCTGCGGCGGGCGCTCGTGCGCGGTACGTTCCCCGTACCGGGTGGTGCGGTGCAGCCCGCCCTGGCCGGTGGTTCGTCCGGGGGATCGATGGCCATCCACAGAGGCTCACATAATGAGACGCCCGTCCCACCTACTTGACATCACCCTCCCGCCGGAGGGAGGGTCAGTGCCATGCGCACCCGAATTCTCGTACTTGGAAAGCGCGTCGGCTGAAGCAGGGGCCAGCATGTCCCCGCTCAACGAACCCGACGCGCTCCCCTCGCTTGCCTCCCGGCACGAGGGGTTTTTTGTTGCACTGGCACAGAGTCGAATCCTCGTAAAACCCTCAGCTTCGAGAAGAGAATGCCGATGACCGAGCAGGCCACCGGGGCCCACCATCCGCAGCCGCGGCCCCGTTCCGGCGGACAGCAGTCCGCCGCAGTTGAGCACGTCACGGGTGCGCAGTCCCTCATCCGCTCTCTCGAAGAGGTGGGGTGCGACACCGTCTTCGGTATTCCGGGCGGCGCCATCCTCCCCGCGTACGACCCGATGATGGACTCGAAGAAAGTCCGTCACATCCTGGTCCGCCACGAGCAGGGGGCCGGCCACGCCGCCACCGGTTACGCGCAGGCCACCGGCAAGGTCGGCGTCTGTATGGCCACCTCCGGCCCGGGTGCCACGAACCTGGTCACCCCGATCGCCGACGCGCACATGGACTCCGTCCCGCTCGTCGCCATCACCGGCCAGGTCTCCTCCAAGGCGATCGGTACCGACGCCTTCCAGGAGGCGGACATCGTCGGCATCACGATGCCGATCACCAAGCACAACTTCCTGGTCACCAAGGCCGAGGACATCCCGCGGACGATCGCCGAGGCCTTCCACATCGCCTCCACCGGCCGCCCCGGCCCGGTCCTGGTCGACATCGCCAAGGACGCCCTCCAGGCGAGGACCACCTTCTCGTGGCCGCCCACCCAGGACCTCCCCGGTTACCGGCCGGTCACCAAGCCGCACGCCAAGCAGATCCGCGAGGCCGCCAAGCTCATCTGCCAGGCCAAGCGCCCGGTGCTGTACGTCGGCGGCGGCGTCATGAAGTCCGGCGCGACCGCCGAGCTGAAGGTCCTCGCCGAGCTGACCGGGGTCCCGGTCTGCACCACGCTGATGGCGCTCGGCTCCTTCCCCGACAGCCACCCGCTGCACGTCGGCATGCCGGGCATGCACGGCAGCGTCACCGGCGTCACCGCGCTGCAGAAGTCGGACCTGCTGATCGCGCTCGGCACCCGCTTCGACGACCGCGTCACCGGCAAGCTGGACAGCTTCGCCCCGTTCGCCAAGATCATCCATGCGGACATCGACCCGGCCGAGATCGGCAAGAACCGCGCGGTCGACGTCCCGATCGTCGGCGACGCCCGCGAGGTCATCGCCGACCTGATCCAGGCCGTCCAGGCCGAGCACACCGAGGGCAACGCCGGCGACTACAGCGCCTGGTGGAAGGACCTCAGCCGCTGGCGCGACACGTACCCGCTGGGCTACGACCTGCCCGAGGACGGCAGCCTCTCGCCGCAGCAGGTCATCGAGCGGATCGGCGCGCTCGCGCCGAAGAGCACGATCTTCGCGGCCGGCGTCGGCCAGCACCAGATGTGGGCCTCGCACTTCGTGAAGTACGAGGAGCCCCGCACCTGGCTGAACTCCGGCGGCGCCGGAACCATGGGCTACGCGGTCCCGGCCGCGATGGGTGCCAAGGTCGGCATGCCCGAGCGCACGGTCTGGGCGATCGACGGCGACGGCTGCTTCCAGATGACCAATCAGGAACTGGTCACCTGCGCGCTGAACAACATCCCGATCAAGGTCGCGATCATCAACAACGGCGCACTGGGCATGGTCCGCCAGTGGCAGACGCTGTTCTACAACCAGCGGTACTCCAGCACCGTGCTGCACGCTGACGAGACCGGCCACGACGCGGTCGGCTCCCAGCTCGGCGAGTCGATCGCCCCCCGCAAGGGCACCCGCGTCCCGGACTTCGTCAAGCTGTCCGAGGCCATGGGCTGCGTCGCCCTGCGCTGCGAGGACCCGGCCGACCTCGACAAGGTCATCGCCGAGGCCAACGCGATCAACGACCGTACGGTGGTCATCGACTTCATCGTCCACGAGGACGCCATGGTGTGGCCGATGGTCGCCGCCGGCACCTCCAACGACGAGGTCATGGCAGCCCGGGGCGTCCGTCCCGACTTCGGCGACAACGAAGACGACTGAGCCGAGAGAGCCGAGAGAGAGAACGCCTCACATGTCCAAGCACACGCTCTCCGTCCTGGTCGAGAACACGCCCGGCATCCTCGCCCGGATCGCCGCGCTGTTCTCCCGCCGCGGGTTCAACATCGACTCCCTCGCGGTCGGTGTCACGGAGCACCCCGACATCTCCCGCATCACCATCGTCGTGAACGTCGAGGACCTTCCGCTGGAGCAGGTGACCAAGCAGCTCAACAAGCTGGTCAACGTGCTCAAGATCGTCGAGCTGGAGTCGCACAACGCGATCGAGCGCGAACTCGTCCTGGTGAAGGTCCGCGCCGACAACGAGACCCGCTCGCAGATCGTCGAGATCGTCCAGCTGTTCCGCGCCAAGACGGTCGACGTCTCCCCGGAGGCCGTCACCATCGAGGCCACCGGCGGTTCCGACAAGCTCGGCGCGATGCTCAAGATGCTGGAGCCCTTCGGCATCAAGGAGCTCGTGCAGTCCGGCACGATCGCCATAGGGCGTGGCGGACGGTCCATCACGGACCGCAGCCTGCGCGCGCTCGACCGCAGCGCCTGACACGGCCGACACGGCCGACACGGCCGACGTGCCGGACGTGTTCGACCTGTTCGACGTGTCCGGCACAACAGACACGCAAGACACGTCGGACACGCTCACGTTCGCATAGCGAGACCGAGAAACTCAGATTCCGTTCCCCGCCGTACGGTGGGAGCAACACCAGCGCACCAAGGAGATATCCCAGTGGCCGAGCTGTTCTACGAGAACGACGCCGACCTGTCCATCATCCAGGGCCGCAAGGTCGCGGTCATCGGTTACGGCAGCCAGGGCCACGCCCACGCGCTGTCGCTCCGTGACTCCGGCGTCGACGTCGTCGTCGGCCTGAAGGAGGGCTCGAAGTCCAAGGCCAAGGCCGAGGAGCAGGGTCTGAAGGTCCTCCCCGTGGCCGAGGCCGCCGAGTGGGCGAACGTCATCATGATCCTCACCCCGGACCCGCTCCAGGCCGAGATCTACGAGGAGTCCATCAAGGACCACCTCAAGGAGGGTGACGCGCTCTTCTTCGGCCACGGCTTCAACGTCCGCTACGGCTTCATCAAGCCCCCGGCCAACGTGGACGTCGCCCTGGTCGCCCCGAAGGGCCCGGGTCACCTGGTCCGCCGCCAGTACGAGGAGGGCCGCGGCGTTCCGTGCATCGCGGCCGTCGAGCAGGACCACTCGGGCAACGCCTTCGCCCTCGCGCTCTCGTACGCGGCCGGCATCGGCGGCACCCGCGCCGGCGTCATCAAGACCACCTTCACCGAGGAGACCGAGACCGACCTGTTCGGTGAGCAGGCCGTCCTCTGCGGTGGCGCCTCCGCGCTGGTCAAGGCCGGTTTCGAGACCCTGACCGAGGCCGGCTACCAGCCGGAGATCGCGTACTTCGAGTGCCTGCACGAGCTGAAGCTCATCGTGGACCTCATGTACGAGGGCGGCCTGGAGAAGATGCGCTGGTCGGTCTCCGAGACCGCCGAGTGGGGCGACTACATCACCGGCCCGCGGATCATCACCGACGCCACCAAGGCCGAGATGAAGAAGGTCCTCGCCGAGATCCAGAACGGCGAGTTCGCCAACACCTGGATGGCCGAGTACAAGGCCGGTCTGCCGAAGTACAACGAGTACAAGAAGGCCGACGAGGCGCACCTGCTCGAGACCACCGGCAAGAAGCTGCGCAAGCTGATGAGCTGGGTCGACAGCAGCGAGAGCTGATCGAGTGAACGGCGGGGCCGGGACGGTGTGTCCCGGCCCCGCGGCACATGGCCGGAAGGCCGCACGACACCCCGGCTTGTCCAAGGCGGCCAACCACGGACGGGTGATCCTTCCGTACAGGCGGAAATCCTGTCCGCCACCGCCACTACACTGCTCAACACATACGCGTCAGGCCCACAGTGTCGTGCGTCTTCCACGCGGCTACCCCCTCCACGCCTGCGGCCGTCGGGACGGCCGTCCGCACTGGACCTGTGAGGACCCACGTGAGCTCGAAACCTGTCGTACTCATCGCCGAAGAGCTGTCGCCCGCCACCGTGGAGGCGCTCGGCCCGGACTTCGAGATCCGGCACTGCAACGGCGCCGACCGCGCCGAGCTGCTGCCCGCGATCGTCGACGCCGACGCGATCCTCGTCCGCTCCGCGACCAAGGTCGACGCCGAGGCCATCGCCGCCGCCAAGAAGCTGCGGGTCGTCGCCCGCGCCGGCGTCGGTCTGGACAACGTCGACGTCTCCGCCGCCACCAAGGCCGGCGTGATGGTCGTCAACGCGCCGACCTCGAACATCGTGACCGCCGCCGAGCTCGCCTGTGGCCTGCTCGTCGCCACCGCCCGCCACATCCCGCAGGCCAACACCGCCCTGAAGAACGGTGAGTGGAAGCGGAACAAGTACACGGGTGTCGAACTCAGCGAGAAGACCCTCGGCGTCGTCGGCCTCGGCCGCATCGGCGTCCTGGTCGCGCAGCGCATGTCGGCCTTCGGCATGAAGATCGTCGCGTACGACCCCTACGTACAGCCCGCGCGCGCCGCCCAGATGGGCGTCAAGATGCTCACGCTGGACGAGCTCCTGGAGGTCGCCGACTTCATCACCGTGCACCTGCCCAAGACCCCCGAGACCCTCGGTCTCATCGGGAACGAGGCCCTGCACAAGGTGAAGCCGTCCGTCCGTATCGTGAACGCCGCGCGCGGCGGGATCGTGGACGAGGCCGCCCTGTACGCGGCCATCAAGGAGGGCCGCGTCGCCGGCGCCGGACTCGACGTCTACGCGAAGGAGCCCTGCACGGACTCCCCGCTGTTCGAGCTCGACCAGGTCGTCTGCACCCCGCACCTCGGCGCGTCCACGGACGAGGCCCAGGAGAAGGCCGGTGTCTCGGTCGCCAAGTCGGTGCGCCTCGCGCTCGCCGGTGAGCTCGTGCCGGACGCGGTCAACGTCCAGGGCGGCGTCATCGCCGAGGACGTCCGTCCCGGCCTGCCGCTCGCCGAGAAGCTCGGCCGCATCTTCACCGCCCTCGCGGGCGAGGTCGCGGTCCGCCTCGACGTCGAGGTCTACGGCGAGATCACCCAGCACGACGTGAAGGTGCTCGAACTCTCCGCGCTCAAGGGTGTCTTCGAGGACGTCGTCGACGAGACGGTCTCCTACGTCAACGCCCCGCTGTTCGCGCAGGAGCGCGGTGTCGAGGTGCGCCTGACCACCAGCTCGGAGTCCCCGGACCACCGCAACGTGGTGACCGTCCGCGGGACCCTCTCGGACGGCCAGGAGGTGTCGGTCTCCGGCACGCTCGCGGGCCCGAAGCACCTGCAGAAGATCGTCGGTGTGGGCGAGTACGACGTGGACCTGGCGCTCGCCGACTACATGGTCGTGCTGCGCTATACCGACCGCCCGGGCGTGGTCGGTGCCGTCGGCCGCGTGCTCGGCGAGGCCGGGCTGAACATCGCGGGCATGCAGGTCGCCCGTGCCGAGGAGCACGGAGAGGCGCTCGCCGTGCTGACGGTCGACGCCGAGGTCCCGGCGAACGTCCTCGCGGACATCTCCGCCGAGATCGGCGCCGTGTCGGCGCGCACGGTCAGCCTCGGCTGAACCGTGTGAGCTGAACTCTTTCCACGCGTGCGAAGGGCCCGGGGGTCTCCCCCCGGGCCCTTTCGCGTGCCGCCGGACACCGCGCACCGCGCAGGATCAGTTGTACGTCGGCTCCTGTACGCCGTCTCCGGGAACCGGGGCCGGTTCCGCCGCGGCCGGGGCGGGGGTTTCGATCCCGCGCATCAGAGCCGCGGCGAGCACGGCCGCCCCGAGCAGCAGCGCCGTACCGCCCCAGGCCGCGTACTGCATCCCGTGGACGAAGGCCTCGCGGGCCAGGGCCAGCACCTGCTCGCCCGCGGCCCCGCCGAGCTGCTGGGCGGTGGCCACCGCGCCGCCCAGGGTCTCCCGGACCGCCGGCTCGGAGTCCGCCAGGTCGCTGCGGTAGACCGCGGTGCCCAGGCTGCCGAGCAGGGCCATGCCGAGCGCGCCGCCGAACTCCTGGCCCGTCTCCAGCAGAGAGGCGGCGGATCCGGCCTTCTCGGCGGGGGCGGAGCCCAGCGCCATGTCCGAGACCAGCGACATCACGGTGACGAGGCCGGAGGCGAGCACCCCGGCGCCGGTCAGCAGCAGCCACAGCGAGTCGTCGCCGACCAGGCTGATCAGGGCGAATCCGGCGGCGGCGAGGACGAACCCGCCGGCGATGACGTAGGCCCGCTCCGTCTTCTGGGCCAGGACCGCGGAGACCGGGGCGGCGGCGCCGATGACGACGGAGGGGGCGAGGCTCCACAGGGCGGCCTCCAGGGTGCCCATCCCCAGCACCGACTGGAGGTACTGGGTGGTGAAGTAGGCCGAGCCCATCATGGCGAAGGCGGCGATGGTGTTGAGGCCGATGGCCGCCCCGAACCCGCGGTGGGCGAACAGGGCGCGGGGGACCATGGCGTCGTCGCGGCTGCGCTGGCGGCGGACGAAGACGTACCCGACGGCCAGGCCCACGGCCACGCTGCCCAGGTAGAGGGGCTCGAAGCCCTCGGCGGCGATCTCCTTGAGCCCGTAGACGACGGGCAGTACGGCGGCCATGGACAGCGGGACGCTCAGCAGGTCGAAGCGGCCGGGGGCCGGGTCCTTGAACTCCGGGACCAGCACCGGGACCAGGACCAGCAGGAGCACCATCGCGGGCACGTTGATCAGGAAGACCGAGCCCCACCAGAAGTGGTTCAGCATCAGTCCGCTCATGACCGAACCGAGGGCGATGCCGCCGGTCATGACACCGGACCAGATCGCGATGGCCTGGCCGCGCTGCTTGGCGTCCTGGAAGAGGTTCCGTACGAGGGCCAGCGTGGAGGGCATCAGGGTCGCCCCGCCGATGCCGAGCAGGACGCGGGCCGCGATGAGCATCTCCGCGCTGGTGGCGTAGGCGGCGCCGACCGAGGCGAGGCCGAAGGCGGTCGCGCCGATCAGGAGTAGGCGGCGCCGGCCGATGCGGTCGCCCAGCGAACCCATCGTCAGCAGCAGGCCGGAGAGGGCGAAGGCGTAGCTGTCGAAGATCCAGAGCTGCTGGGTGGCGCTGGGGTCCAGCTCGCGGGTGATGGCGGGGATGGCGAAGTAGAGGACGGAGACGTCCATCGAGACCAGGAGCAGCGGCAGCACGAGGACGGTGAAGGCGGTCCATTCGCGGCGGCCGGCGAGGCGCGCTGTGGCGGCGGGGTTCGTCATGAGAAGGAATGTACAGACGTCTTAAACGCTTGTCTATGACGAGTGTATAGAACTTTGTCCAGGGCTCTTGTCCGTGGCGTTCGCGTTGCTACGGTTGCGCCATGGGACATCGTGAAGATCTGCTCGAAGGTGCCAAGAAGTGCCTGGTCGAGAAGGGTTTCGTGCGCACCACCGCGCGCGACATCGTCAGTGCCTCGGGCACGAACCTGGCGTCCATCGGGTACCACTACGGATCCAAGGACGCCCTGCTCACCCAGGCCTTCATCGCGCTGATGGAGGAGTGGGGGCAGGTCTTCCAGGACGGTCTCGAGGGTGAGGGCGGCTCGCTGGAGCGCTTCCGCGCGCTGTGGGAGGGCGTGCTGGCGCAGCACGAGAAGTCCGGCCCGGTCTGGGCGGCGAGCCTGGAAGTGGCGCTGAGCCGGGACCAGCGGCCGGAGTTGAAGGCGATGCTCGCGGGCTCGCAGGCCGAGGGGCGCCGGGGGCTGATCTCCATGCTGACCGGCACCCCGGAGGACCGGCTCGACGAGCGGGACGTACGCACCCTGGGCGCCTTCTACCAGGCACTGCTGAACGGCCTGATGATCCAGTGGCTGTTCGACCCGGCGACGGCGGCCACGGCGGAGGAGTTCACCGAGGGCATGCGGCGGGCCGCGCAGGCGCTGACGCCCGCCCACGGCAACGACCCGGCCTGAGCGGAGCGAAGGGGCGGTCCGTCACACCGTGACGACGACCTTCGCGCGGGCGTGCTCCACTTCGAGGTACCGGATGGCCTCGGCGGCCTCGCCGAGCGGGTACGTCCGGTCGACCACCGGGGAGACGTCCCCGCGCTCGACGAGCTCCGTCAGCGCCTCCAGGTTCTCCCGCTTCGGCTCCGCCGTCAGCACGAGCAGCCGCTGCCGGCCGGCGAACCGGGACAGGGCCAGCGAACGGTTCCCGACCAGGTCGAACACCACGTCGTACCGGCGCCCGTTGCGGGTGAAGTCCTCGCGGGTGTAGTCGATGACGTGGTCCGCGCCGAGCGAGCGGACCAGGTCCGCGTTCTTCGTGCGTACTCGGCGAACGCCCCGTCGGCCTCGCCGAACACCTCGTCACCGGGGCGCAGCCGCGTCACGTCCCGGCCCACCGCTTCCACCACGCCCGCGAAGTCCGTGCCGCGGATCCGTTCCTTCGGCCGGGTCAGCCCGAGGACCAGGCGGGCCACGTACGGGTCGCCCCGCATCAGGTGCCAGTCGCGCGCGTTGACCGCGGCGGCGCGGGCCCGTACCGGTCTTGGACGATCGCCTTCATCGGGCCTCCGTAGTCAACTGCTCGCGACGGTAGGCGACCGACCGCCGTGCGGACATCGGGGAATCCCCTTAGGGACCTCGGGGGGAGGGGAACCTCAGGCCAGGCGGGCGGCCTTGAGGGCCATGTGCAGCAACAGCCGGTCCTCGCCCTCGTCCAGGTCGAGGCCGGTCAGCTGCTCCACCCTGGCGAGGCGGTAGTACAGCGTCTGCCGGTGGATGCCCAGGGCCGCCGCCGCGCGGCCAGCCTGGCCGGCGCAGTCCAGGAACACCTCTGCCGTACGGGCGAGTTCGCGGTGGGCCGGGCCCAGCAGGGCGCGCGTCGCCGGGTCGTCCACCGGGTCGGCGGCCAGGGCCGCCAGCAGCCGGTACGGGCCGATCGCCGACCAGCGGGCGACGGGGCCGAACCGGGGCTGCGCGGCGGCCGCCCGGGCCGCGGCGACGGCCTGCGCCCAGGCGGCGGGCAACTCCGACAGGACCCGGACGGGTTCGGCGACCCCGGCGGTCACCGCGCCGGGCGTACCCGCAGTGCCCGCCGTGCCCCCCGTACCCGCCGAACGCGGCAGCAGCCGGGCCACTGCCGTCAGGGCCGGAGCCAGCGCGTCCGTCGAGCGCAGCCGGAGCAGGACCGCCAGCGCCAGGCCTCCGCCGGCCCCGCCCTCGTGGCCCGGCCGCGGTACGACGCACACCGCCGCCGCGCCCGGCACCGAAGCCGGAGCCTCCCCGGACCACGGCGCCACGCACACCGCCGCGTGCAGCCCTTCCGCGGCCGGGCCCAGGGCGACCCGCAGCGCGGCCACCGCCATGTCCTGCTGCCAGCCCCGTCCGGCCGTGAGCACCGCCAGGAACTCCCGCGACAGGTCGGCCCCCGCCTTCGCCTCCTCGTCGAGCAGGACCCCGATGCGCTGGGCCACCTCCATGGCCGCGGCCAGCTCCGCCGGACCCGGGCCGGGATCCTGGTCGAGGAGCCACACGTAGCCCTGCACGATGCCCCGGCACCGCACCGGCAGGCAGATCCGCCCCCGGAAGACCCCGGCCTCGGGCGCCGCCGGGATGTGCACCGGCCCGGTGGCGCGGGCGATGCCGAAGCCCTCGAACCAGGACCGGACGGCCGCCGTCGACTGCCGGGTCAGGATCGAGCGGGTCCGTACCGGGTCCATCGCCGCGTCGTCGTCGCTGTCGTGCGCGCCGAAGGCGATGAGGCGGAAGTCCCGGTTCTCCAGCGTCGCCGGGGCGCCGAGCAGCGCCGAGATCTCGTCCACCAGGTCCTGGTAATCGCCCTTCACCCAGACATTCTCCCACCCGCGCGCCCGCTCTTCAGACAGATGTATGAGATCCGGGCCACGGATGCGTGACAGCTGTCGATGGCAGAGGATCAAACCGATCCTTAGGTTTCACGGTGGTTTTACTTGCGCTTTTCTTCCGCCACCCGTTGGAGGTGCCCCCGTGCTGGGTCCCGTGATCCTCGCCGCTTCGCGCAGCGACAAGATGCGTCGTATCGTCTCTGCCGCCCCGGTGACCAAGCCCGTGGTGAACCGGTTCATCCCCGGTGAGACGGTCGACCAGGTGATCCCGATCGTCGAGGACCTCACGCGCAGCGGCCTGGAGGTCACCCTCGACGTCGTCGGCGAGGACATCACCGAGGTGGCGCAGTCGCACGCCGCGCGGGACGCCTACCTCCAGCTCATCGAGCGCCTCGCGGAGCTCGGCCTCGGCGAGACCGTCGAGATGTCGGTCAAGCTGTCGATGTTCGGCCAGGCGCTGGAAGGCGGCCACGAGCTCGCGCTGGCCAACGTCCGCCCAGTGGTCGAGGCCGCCGCCGCCATCGGCACCACCGTGACGCTGGACGCCGAGGACCACACCACCCTCGACTCGATGTTCGCCATCCACGAGGAGCTGCGCCGGGACTTCCCGCAGACCGGCTGCGTCATCCAGGCCTACCTCTTCCGCACGGAGGCCGACGCCCGCCGGCTGGCCGACTCCGGCAGCCGCGTCCGGATCGTGAAGGGCGCCTACAAGGAGCCCGCCGAGGTCGCGTACCAGGACAAGGCCGAGATCGACAAGGCGTACGTCCGGATCATGAAGATCCTGATGGACGGCGAGGGCTACCCGATGATCGGGTCCCACGACCCGCGGCTCATCGCCATCGGCCAGGAGCTCGCCCGCCAGGCCGGGCGCAAACTGGACGAGTACGAGTTCCAGATGCTGTACGGCATCCGCAGCGAAGAGCACCTGCGGCTGGCCGCCGAGGGCCACCGGATGCGGGTCTACACCGCGTACGGGACCGACTGGTACGGCTACTTCATGCGCCGCCTCGCGGAGAAGCCGGCCAACCTGCTGTTCTTCCTCCGCTCGATGATCACCAAGAACTAGCCAAGAACTAGGTCAAGGAGTTACCAGCCCCATGGATGCTGTGACCCAGGTCCCCGCTCCGGTCAACGAGCCGGTCCACTCGTACGCCCCCGGAACCCCGGAGCGCGCGCGGCTCGAAGTGCAGCTCAAGCAGCTGTCCGAGAACCCGATCGACCTCCCGATGACGATCAACGGCGTCAAGCGGATGGGCGGCGGCGAGCGTTTCGACGTGGTCCAGCCGCACGACCACAAGTCGGTGCTCGGCACCTACGCCAACGCCACCCAGGCCGACGCGCAGGAGGCCGTCGACGCCGCCCTCGCCGCCGCCCCGGCCTGGCGCTCGATGTCCTTCGACGACCGCGCCGCGATCATCCTGCGCGCCGCGGAGCTGCTGTCCGGCCCGTGGCGCGAGAAGCTCGCCGCCTCGACCATGCTGGGCCAGTCGAAGACCGCCCAGCAGGCCGAGATCGACACCCCGTGCGAGCTCGTCGACTTCTGGCGCTTCAACGTCCACTTCGCCCGCCAGATCCTGGCCGAGCAGCCGGTCGCGAACTCCGCCGGCGTGTGGAACCGCAGCGACCACCGCCCGCTCGAGGGCTTCGTCTATGCGATCACGCCGTTCAACTTCACGGCCATCGCCGGCAACCTGCCGACCGCCCCCGCCCTGATGGGCAACGTGGTCCTGTGGAAGCCGTCCCCGACGCAGACCCACTCCGCGGTCCTCCTGATGGAGCTCCTGGAGGAGGCCGGCCTGCCGAAGGGCGTCATCAACCTGGTGACGGGCGACGGCATCGCCGTGTCCGAGGTGGCCCTGAACCACCCCGAGCTGGCCGGCATCCACTTCACCGGCTCGACCAAGACCTTCCAGTACCTGTGGAAGACGGTCGGCAACAACATCGAGAAGTACAAGTCCTACCCGCGGCTGGTCGGCGAGACCGGCGGCAAGGACTTCGTCGTCGCGCACCCGTCCGCGGACCGCGCGATCCTGAAGACCGCGCTGACCCGCGGCTCCTTCGAGTTCCAGGGCCAGAAGTGCTCGGCGTCCTCGCGCGCCTACGTCCCGGCCTCGATCTGGAACGACGGCTTCAAGGAGGCCTTCGCGGCCGAGGTCAACGGCATCGCGATGGGTGACGTCCGCGACCTGA
Organism: Streptomyces sp. NBC_01546; assembly: GCF_045208355.1. Classification (NCBI taxonomy): domain Bacteria; kingdom Bacillati; phylum Actinomycetota; class Actinomycetes; order Kitasatosporales; family Streptomycetaceae; genus Streptomyces; species Streptomyces sp. NBC_01546. The sequence goes on along the minus strand of NZ_CP109379.1, from coordinate 2,768,973 downwards.
CCAACTTCATCGGCGCCGTCATCGACGAGCGGTCCTTCGCCAAGAACAAGGCCGCGATCGACCGTGCCATCGCCGACCCGACCTGCGAGATCGTCGCGGGCGGCACGTACGACGACTCGGAGGGCTACTTCGTCCGCCCGACCGTCATCGCGTGCACCGACCCGGAGAACGAGGTCTTCACGACCGAGTACTTCGGTCCGATCCTGGCGATCCACGTCTACGAGGACGCCGACTTCGACGCGATGCTGGCGCAGATGGAGTCCGTCTCGGCGTACGCCCTGACCGGCTCGATCATCGCGGCGGACCGCTACGCGGCGGCGGACGCGATGGAGAAGCTCCGCTTCGCGGCGGGCAACTTCTACATCAACGACAAGTCCACCGGCGCCGTCGTCGGCCAGCAGCCCTTCGGCGGCGGCCGTGCCTCGGGCACGAACGACAAGGCCGGCGCGGCGACCAACCTGCAGCGCTGGACGTCGACCCGCTCCATCAAGGAGACCCTGGTCGCGCCGACCGAGTACGGCTACCCCCACATGGGCTGATCCCTGCCCCGCTGAACCCCGCCCCCGCTCCGGTACCCCCAAGTCCGGAGCGGGGGCGGTTCCAGTTCGCGGCCCGGTCAGACCTCGACGATCACCTGGTCCAGGGACTTGCGGACCAGGTCGGGGACCTCGCAGTCGTCCGCCGGGTAGCCGACCGGGATGACCGCGAAGGCCTTCTCGTTCTCGGGGCGGTCCAGGACGTGGGAGAGGAAGCGCATCGGGCTCGGCGTGTGGATCAGGGCCGCCAGGCCCGACAGGTGGAGGGCGGAGAGCAGCATGCCGACCGCGATGCCGACCGACTCGTCGACGTAGTAGTGCTTGCGCTTCGTGCTGTCCGGGCCGAGCCAGTAGCGCTGCTGGAAGACCACGATCAGGGCCGGGGCGTCCGTCAGGTGGGTCTTCACGGCGTCCGTGCCGAGGGGGCGCAGGGCCGCGAGCCACTCGTCGCCGAGCCGGCCGTCGTACGAGAGCACCTCCTCCTGCTCGGCGGCGTCGCGGATCTGCCGCCGCACCGCCGGGTCCTTGACGAGGACGAAGGTCCAGGGCTGCTGGTGCGCCCCGGATGGGGCGGTCGCGGCGCACGCGATGGCGTCCCGGACCACCTGCTCGGGCACGGGGTCGGGGGAGAAGCTGCGCACGGTCCGCCGCTCGTCCATCCGCGCCCGCAACTCGGCGGCCCGCGCGAGGGATTCCTCGCCCGGCATCCGCTCGGGCCGGTAGGGGGCGGGACGGTACGGCAGGCCGTGGATCGGGGTCCACTGCTGGGTCTGAGGCGACATGGGGCGAGTCTGCCGAGGCAATGGTCCAGACCGCCAGGGCCGCGTCGGCCGATTCCGGCCGGTGGACGGCGTCCGGTGTCCGCAATGCGGTCCTTGGTACGGTCGCGGGATGAGCGACTGGGATGCGGACGCCGTACGGGCGCGGCTGCACGCGAAGGTCCTCCGGTACGAGCTGGCCGCGTCGCTTCCGGAGGCGGAGGTCCGGGCCTTCGAGGTGGAGCACGGCATCCGGCTGCCCGAGGAGTACCGGACGTTCGTCACGACGGTCGGCGACGGCCCAGCGGGCCCCCATGGCGGGCTGATGCCCCTGGTCACCCCGCGCCCGGAGGCCGACGACGACTGGGCGGTGGACGGGGAGTGGGAGGACGACCGGCGCCCGGGCCGGCTGGCCGCGCCCTGCCCGATCCGGGAACCCCGTACGTTCGACGAGAACCGGCGGTTCGACGAGCGCGAGGCGCTGACCCTGGGCACCCTCGTGCTCGCCGAACAGGGGTGCGGCACGTATACGAGGCTGATCCTCAACGGGCCGCTGGCCGGTCAGGTCTGGTACCTGGACCAGGACTTCGGGACCTGCGTGGCCGAGAGCCCGGACTTCCGCACCTGGTACACCGATTGGCTGGAGAAGTGACGGGCGTGCGCGTCGCACACACCGCCGGGCTGACCGGCGACGAGCTCCGCGAGGTGCGGGCCCTGCTGGACGAGGCCTTCGAGGGGGACTTCGGCGAGGAGGACTTCGAGCACGCGCTCGGCGGGATGCACGTGCTGGTCCGGGACGCGGGCGGCGTGCTCGTCGCGCACGGCAGTGTGGTGCAGCGCCGGGTCGTGCACGGTGGGCGGGCCCTGCGGACCGGGTACGTGGAGGCCGTCGCCGTACGGGCCGGCTCGCGGCGGCGGGGCCTCGGCGGGCAGGTCATGGCGGAGCTGGAGCGCGTCATCGGGCGGGCCTACGTGCTGGGCGCGCTGTCGGCGTCGGAGGAGGGGGCCGGGCTCTACCTCGGCCGTGGCTGGTCGGTGTGGCCGGGCCGGGTCGGGGCGCTGTCGCCGGACGGGCCGGTACGCCTCACCGAGGAGGAGGGGTCCACGTACGTGTGGGTGCCGCCCGGCGGGGTCCGGCTGGACCCCGGCGGGCGGCTCGACTTCGACTGGCGGGACGGGGACGTCCTGTAGCTACGACCCCGAGATGCTTGCCGCCCCCGACTCGATGTGGCCCGTGTAGCGGCGGGACCAGGTGCCGTCGGAGCCGGCCAGGATCGTGAAGTCGTACCAGCCGTTGCTGTACGCCACCGCGTTGAAGTAGTCCTCGCGCGAGGAGTTCGCCGGAACCGTGTACGTCCACGGGCCGTCCGTGCGGTAGGCGTTGGAGCGGATCGTGAAGGTGACCGCGGCGGCGGAGGCGTTGGTCATCTTGAAGTAGACCGCCGTCTTGCCCGTGCCCGGATCGACCGCGAAGCGCGCCGCCACCTCCAGGTCCTTGCCCGGCTTCGTGGCGTCGCCGAGGAAGCGGCGCAGGAAGCGGTTCGGGCCGTACATCGAGATGTCGTACTTGCCCGAGCCGTGGCCGAGGCCGATGTTGAAGTAGTCGCTGCCGGTGCCGCCCGGGTCCACCGTGTACTGCCAGGCGGCCGTGTCCCGGTACTGGTGCGGGTGGATCGAGAAGTGCGCCGCCTGCTTCGCCTCCGCGCCCTGGTTGGTCATCGAGAACCAGGCCAGGATCTTGCCGGCCGCGCCGAACTCCAGGCGGTCCAGGTTGCCGTTGACCTGGTACGGAAGCGCCCGCGCCGGGCGGGTCCCGGCCTCCTGCGCCGGCAGGGCGTTGTCCTGCGGCACCGGGTTGGGGAGCGGGCCGCAGGTCGACTGGCCGATCACCTCGGCGGTGGACGGCAGGCCCGCGGGGACCCCGTAGACCGGGTGCGCGAAGTCGAAGACGCCGGTCAGGTCGCCGGTCACCTTGCGGCGCCAGGCGCTGATGTTCGGACAGGTGGCGGGGGTCCCGAGGGAGGCCGTCCACTTCTCCATGAACCGCAGCACCGAGGTGTGGTCGAAGACCTCCGAGCTCACCCAGCCGCCCCGCGTCCACGGGGACATCACGATCATCGGGACGCGGAAGCCGAGGCCGATCGGGGTGCCGTCGAGGTACTCGCCCGGCGTGCCGGGCGGAGCGACCGGCGGCGGGACGTGGTCGAAGAAGCCGTCGTTCTCGTCGTAGTTGAGGAAGAGGACGGTCGAGTCGAAGACCTCCGGGTTGGCGGCGAGCGCCCGGTAGACGAGGTCGACGAAGTGCGCGCCGTCGCCCGGCGGGGCGTACGGGTGCTCGGAGAAGGCCTCGTTCGCCACGACCCAGGAGACCTGGGGGAGGGTGCCGGCGACGACGTCGGCGCGGATGGCGGCCGCGATGTCGTCCGGGGTGGAGCCGGTGACGCGCGGGACGGACGACATGCCGCGGTCGTACAGCGGGTTGCCGGGGGCCGCGTCCGTGAACTTCTTGAAGTAGGCCAGACCGTTGTCGCCGTAGTTGTCCTGGGCGTTCTGGTAGACCTTCCAGCTCATGCCGGCGCGCTGGAGGGCTTCCGCGTACGTCTCCCAGGTCAGCCCGGACTCGTCGCCGCCGTCCTTGCTGGAGGCGTCGATCTTGCCGCTCCACAGGAAGGTGCGGTTCGGGCCGGTCGCGCTGAGCGTGGAGCAGAAGTAGGCGTCGCAGATGGTGTAGTTGTCGGCGAGTCCGTAGTGGAAGGGGATGTCGCCCCGGTCCAGGTAGCCGAGGGTGCGGGTGTTGCCGACGCCGGTGACGAAGTTGTCCATCCGGCCCTTGTTCCAGGCGGCGTGCTGCGAGGTCCAGCTGTGCGGGAGGTCGCCGTTGCACTGGGCCAGCGTCTCGCCGTCGACCCCGCCCGCGGGCGGGGTCGCGCTCAGCTTCCACGGGTACTGGCGGCCGCCCCAGTTCGGCTGGTTGAACATGCCCCAGCCGCCCGGGATGTTTCCGGCGGCGCGGTCGCCGAAGCCGCGGACACCCTTCAGCTTTCCGAAGTAGTGGTCGAAACTGCGGTTCTCCTGCATCAGGATCACCACGTGCTTCACATCGGTGATCGTGCCGGTCGCGGCGGCCGCGGCAGCTGTCGTCGGCGCGATGGCGGGCAGGGTGGCGCCTGCCATCAGCCCGGCGCCGATTCCCACGAACCCTCTGCGGCTGATCGGTGTCACTGACTGCTCGCCTCCAACTCCAGTGCCCCGCTGGCACATTGACGGCAAGAGTGACGGGCCTCGCGCCAAAGGTCTACATCCGTGCGGTAAGAAGTCGGTGAACATCCGGGTGGCTGGATTCAGCTGTTGAGGCGGACGAGCATCTTGCCCAGATTGTCCCCGCGGAACATGCCCAGAAAAGCCTCCACCGTGCGGTCAAATCCCTGCACAACGGTGGTATCGGTACCGATCCGGCCACTGCGCAGATGGGGGACCAGGAAGTCCTCCAGCTCGTCCTGCAGATTGGTGTGATTCCGAACCAATACGCCTTCCAGGCGCAGCGATTTGTGTACGACCTCGAAGAGGTTGCGGGGCGCGGCGGGGGAGCGGTCGCCGTTGTACATCGAGATGGCGCCGACCCAGGCGATCCGCCCGTACTCGCGCAGCACGTCGATGGCACCCTCCAGGTGGTCGCCGCCCACGTTGTCCACGTAGACGTCGATCCCGTCGGGCGCCGCCTTCGCGAGCTGCTCGCCGACCGGGCCGTCGTGGTAGTCGAAGGCCGCGTCGAAACCGAGGTTCTCGGTGAGGTGGCGGACCTTGGCCGCCGAGCCCGCGCTGCCGATGATCCGGCGGGCGCCGAGCAGCCGGGCGATGTGGCCGGTGGCGGTGCCGACCCCGCCCGCCGCGGCGGAGACGAAGAGGTCCTCGCCCTCCCGCAGGACCGCGGTCCGGGTCAGGGCGGCGTACGCGGTGAGGCCGGTGCCGCCGAGGACGGACAGGTACGCCTCCAGCGGGACCCCCGCGTGGCCCCGCAGCTTGCGGGTTCCGGCCACCCCGAGGGTGACGAGGGCGTGGGTGCGCCATCCCTCGCGGTGGAAGACCAGGTCACCCTCGGCCAGTCCGGGGTCGCGGGAGGCGATCACGCGGCCGACCGAGCGGCCCTCCAGCGGGGCGTTCAGCTCGAAGCCGCCCTCGCCGCCGTCCATCAGCCCGCGGTGGTACGGGTCCACCGAGAGCAGGAGGTTCTCCACCAGGGCGGTCCCGGGCCCCGGTTCCGGGACGGGGTGCGCGGCGTAGGTGAAATCGGCGGCGGTGGGGAAGCCGGTGGGACGGGCGATCTGGTGGACGGCGTAAGCGGTGTTCGTGGTCATGGCCCAGACGCTAGGAAGGAATCTCCCGGCCGGGCAGGGGGTTGCGCTCATGGAAGCCGCACATGCATGAATGACGCTCATGGAACGAGGTGGGGGCCGGTGTCCGAGCTCCTCCCGCAGGAACTGCGGGTCCTGGTCGCCGTCGCCGAGTCCGGCGGGTTCTCCGCCGCGGCCGCTGCGCTCGGCCTCACCCAGTCGGCCGTATCGCACTCGGTGCGAGGCAGTGAGGCCAAGATCGGCGCGGTGCTCTTCGAGCGCGGGCGGACCGGGGCCTCGCCCACCCCGGCGGGGGAGCGGGCCGTCGGCCACGCGCGCCGGATCCTGCGGCTGTACGAGGTCATGGGCGCGGAGGTGCGCGGCGCGGGCCGGGCCGGGGCGGCGGGTGACACCCTTGCGGGCGTGCTCCGGATCGCCGCGTTCCGCAGCGCGGCCCTGCACCTGCTGCCGCCCGCCCTGGAGCGGCTCACGGCCCGGCACCCGGGGATCCGCCCCGAGGTCCGGGTGGTGCGCGAACTCGGCGCGGGCACGGCCGGGGAGGTGGCCGCGGGCCGCGCCGACCTGGGGATCGCCACGCTGGGCGGGTCGGACGAGGCGCCGGCCGGCCTGCTGACCGGGGTGCTCGCCGAGGAGGCGTACGCGCTGGTCCACCCGGCCGGGCACCCGGACCCGAAGGCGCTGCCCCTGCTGGACTGGGACGAGAACTGCGGCTCCTACACCCGGGCCTGGTGGCGGGAGCAGGACTGGATCCCGCCGGCCACCGTCAAAGCGGAGGACGACGGGATGGTGCTGACGATGGTCGGCCGCGGGCTCGGCATGGCGATCCTGCCGGAGCTGTCGCTCCGCGAGGCCGGCGAGGCGGTGCAGATCACCGATCTGGGGCCGCGGAGGCCGGTGAGGCAGGTGGGATACGTCACCACGCCGGAATCCGCCGCCACTCTCGCCGTACGTGCTCTGATCAGGGAACTTCGCTCGGCGAAGGGCTGAATCGGACCCTCGGAAGGGGGTCTTCCGAGGGGCTCGGCGTCTCAGATAGTAGGAAGTCCGAGTAATTGCGGAGACATACAGCCGGACCTGCCCTAGCTTTGTAGAAGCCGAACGTCTCGCCGATCCGGCGAATGGCGGTCGAGAGCGCGCGCCCCTGGCAGGCAACCCCTGCGGCGCACCGCTCCCCGCCTCTTCCGGCGCCTTGAAGGAACCCCTCATCCGTGGCTTCGCCACGCCGTGATCTCAAGGAGTCGATCCACATGACCCCCACCACCGCCGCAGCCCGCCGCGTCCGCCACTCCTCCACGGCCGACGCCGACCGCCGGAACGCCGCCGCCGCGCTCCAGCGGGCCCTCGACCGCCGTGACAACGGCGGGTCGACCGGCCACTGACCACCGAGTCACCCGCTCATCGGACATATTGCGGCTCGCGTCCACATGGCGGACGCAATATGTCTGAGGGCTGGGACAGGGAGTACGGTTCCGTCATGTCGACCAGCATCAATCTCGCAGTGATCCCCGGTGATGGCATCGGCCAGGAAGTCGTGGCTCAGGGCCTCAAGGTCCTTACCGCGGTCCTGCCCCAGGATGTGAAGCTGGAGACCAAGGAATACGACCTCGGCGCCCAGCGCTGGCACCGCACCGGTGAGACCCTCCCGGACGCGGAGCTCGAAGCCCTCAAGCACCACGACGCGATCCTGCTCGGCGCCATCGGCGACCCCTCGGTCCCGTCCGGCGTACTGGAGCGCGGCCTGCTGCTGAAGCTCCGCTTCGCCTTCGACCACTTCATCAACCTGCGCCCCTCGAAGCTCTTCCCCAACACGGCCACCCCGCTCGCCGGCCGTCCGGAGATCGACTTCGTCGTGGTCCGCGAGGGCACCGAGGGCCCGTACACCGGCAACGGCGGCTCGCTGCGCACCGGCACCCCCGCCGAGGTGGCCACCGAGGTCAGCCTCAACACCGCGTATGGCGTGGAGCGCGTGGTCCGTGACGCCTACGAGCGTGCCAACGCCCGCCCCCGCAAGAAGCTGACGCTGGTCCACAAGAACAACGTCCTCGTGTACGCCGGCCACCTGTGGAAGAACATCTTCGACAAGGTCGGCCAGGAGTACCCCGAGGTGACCACCGACTACCTGCACGTCGACGCCGCGACGATCTTCTTCGTCACCCAGCCCGAGCGCTTCGACGTCATCGTCACGGACAACCTCTTCGGTGACATCCTCACCGACCTGGCCGCCGCCGTGACCGGCGGAATCGGCCTGGCCGCCTCCGGGAACATCAACCCGACCGGCGCCTTCCCGTCCATGTTCGAGCCCGTCCACGGCTCGGCCCCGGACATCGCCGGCACCGGCAAGGCCGACCCGACCGCGACGATCCTCTCGGTCGCCCTCCTGCTGCGCCACCTGGGCTACGAGGCCCAGGCCGTCCGCATCGAGGACGCGGTCTCCGCCGATCTCGCGGAGCGCGACGACACCTTCCGCTCCACCGACGCGATCGGTGACGCCCTGGCCGCGCGCGTAGCCGGCTGACCCGGCAGCACCACTTCAGGAAGCCGTCGGGTCATATAGGGGACCCGGCGGCTTTTCCTGTGCGGCCCCGGGTGCCACCATCTCCCCTGGGCCGCTACCCCCGCTTCTCCGAAGCCCTCGTGCGCGCGATAATCGAACGCGAGGCCGCGGAATGCGGGGAAGCTCGGACGTCCTAGTACGCCGTGAGCGCGGTCCGCCATACACAACCGGTGAAGGACAAGCACTCATGACGACGCCCACGATCGAGCTCAAGCCCTCCTCGAACCCGCTGTCCGACGCGGAGCGCGAGGCGATCCTGGCCAGCCCCGGCTTCGGCCGCCACTTCACCGACCACATGGTGACGATCAAGTGGACCGAGGGCCGCGGCTGGCACGACGCCGAGCTGGTCCCGTACGCGCCCCTGGCGATCGACCCGGCGAACATGACGCTGCACTACGCGCAGACGATCTTCGAGGGCCTCAAGGCCTACCGCCAGCCCGACGGCACCGTCGCCACCTTCCGCCCGCTGGCCAACGCCGAGCGCTTCCAGTCCTCGGCCCGCCGCATGGCCATGCCGGAGCTGCCGGCCGAGCTGTTCATCGAGGCCTGCGACGCCCTCATCCAGCAGGACCGCGCCTGGGTGCCGGACTCCGGCGAGGCCTCCCTGTACCTGCGGCCGTTCATGTTCGCCTCCGAGGTCGGCCTCGGTGTCCGTCCGGCGAACGAGTTCCTCTTCATCGTCATCGCCTCGCCCGCCGGCGCGTACTTCCCCGGTGGGGTCAAGCCCGTCTCTGTCTGGCTCTCCGAGGACTACGTCCGCGCGGTCAAGGGCGGCACCGGCGCGGCGAAGACCGGCGGCAACTACGCGGCCTCGCTGGTCGCGCAGGCCCAGGCGGCCTCGCACGGCTGCGACCAGGTGGTCTGGCTCGACGCCGTCGAGCACCGCTGGATCGAGGAGATGGGCGGGATGAACCTGTACTTCGTGTACGGCGACCGCATCGTCACCCCGGAGCTCACCGGCTCGCTCCTTCCCGGCATCACCCGCGACTCCCTCCTCACGATCGCCCGCGACCTCGGCTACACCGCCGAAGAGGGCCGGATCACCACCGAGGACTGGCAGCGCGACAACGCGAACGGCACCCTCACCGAGGTGTTCGCCTGCGGCACCGCCGCCGTCATCACCCCGGTCGGCTCGGTGAAGTCCGAGCGCGCCAACTGGACCCAGGGCGACGGCGAGCCCGGCCAGGTCACCATGCGGCTGCGCAAGGCGCTCCTGGAGCTCCAGACCGGCCACGCCGCCGACACCCACGGCTGGATGCACCCGCTGGGCTAGTCGCCCGCACCCGTACGCACGCAGGCCCGCGCCCCGGATCTCCCGGGCGCGGGCCTGCGTGCGTACGGAGGGACTCAGGCGGCCACCGGCTCCGGCTCCTCGGCCGGAACGGCCGCCGGGGAGGTGCGCGCGGTCAGGGCCGTGTAGACGAGCCCGCCGGCCAGGCCGGACAGGACGAAGGAGCAGTCCACGCCGCCGGTCAGGGCGAGCAGCGGGCCCTCGTAGAACGGGGTGGCCACGGCGAGCAGGCCGACACCCGCGCCGATGGCCCAGGAGGCGGTGGCGGCCACGTTCCAGCCGCCGCGGTACCAGTAGACCCCGCCCACCGAGCGGCGGTTGAAGACCTGGAGGGCGTCGGCGTCGTACCGCCCCTTGCAGCGCACGTGGCCGATCAGGGTGATCACGGCCCAGGGGGTGCCGATCGCGGTCAGCAGCAGCACGAAGGAGGTCATCGCCGCCTGCACGTCCCACTCGAAGGAGCCGACGAAGACGAAGGCGGTGGCGACGGCCGCGGCGATCACGGTGGCCGTGGTGCGCGTGGCCTTGGGGACGATCGCGTCGAGGTCGAGGCCCATGGAGTAGAGCATCAGCCCGGCGTTGCCCACCGAACCGGCGGCGGCCGCGGCGAGCAGCGGGACCAGGTACCAGAACGGCGCGGCCTCGACCAGCGGCCCGGCGTATTCGGCGCCGGCCCGGGCGGCGAGCGCGGTGTAGGTGCCGAAGAGCTGCGGTATCAGCAGGCCGATCAGCAGGCCGAAGCCGGTGGCCCAGAAGACCTTGCGGGAGCTGTGCTTGCGGGGGGAGATGTAGCGGGTGTAGTCGCCGAGCAGGGTGATGAAGGCGACGGGGCCGCTCAGGCCGGCGGCGACGGCCGCGAGCAGCCAGGTCGGCCAGAAGGAGCCCAGCAGGTACTCGGTGTCCGCCGGCGCGGCGGCGGTGAAGTCCGGGGCGTACGCGAAGATGCCGATGGCCAGCAGGATCACCATGCCGAAGGACAGGATCTTGCTCATGCGGAGCAGCAGCCGGTAGCCGAAGACGGCCGCGACGACGGTACAGACGGCCAGTACGCCGTACATCACGGCCCGCGAGACGCCGGTGTCCGGCAGCCCGGTGAGCCGCGAGAGCACGCCGACCATCACGTCGCCGCCGATCCACAGGGTGAGCGCGGTGTAGCCCAGCGACAGCAGCAGCCCGACGACCGAGCCGACGAGGCGGCCGCGGACACCGAACTGGGCTCCGCTGGAGGTGGAGAGGTTGGTGGCGGTCCGCAGGGAGACCAGTGCCAGCGGCGCGGTGAAGGCGATGCCGACCACGGTGCCGGTCACGATGGCGGTGACGGAGGGCCACAGGCCCAGTCCGAAGGACGGGGGGAGCCAGCCGAACACGATCACGCCGAGGCAGAGGTTGGATCCGAGCAGGATCGAGATCAGGTCACGGGGACCGCTCGTCCGCTCCTCCTCGGGGATGGTGTCGACTCCGCGCTGTTCGATGGGCATGGGGGGACTCCCTTGGCAGGGCGGGGGATGGTTGCGCATTTGTTTGAGCGACACTCAATGTGACTCAAGGCCTGCTCTCAGGTCAATGATTCCCTGCAACGAAATGGAGAGTTAGAGTGATGCTCTAACCCATCGACTCAAGAGGTGGTGGATCGGCGTGCGGCTGACCCCTACGGAGCGCGACCGGCTGCTGCTCCGCAGCGCTGCGGAACTGGCCAGGGCCCGACGGGCCCGGGGCCTGAAGCTCAACGTCCCGGAGGCCACCGCGCTGATCGCGGACACCGTCTGCGAGGCCGCGCGCGACGGCAAACGGCTCGCGGAGGCCATCGAGGAGGCCCGCACCGTGCTGGGCCCCGGAGACGTCCTGCCGGGCGTGGCCGACGTGGTCACCGAGGTGCACGTGGAGGCCGTCTTCGACGACGGATCCCGGCTCGCGGTGGTCTCGTCGCCCATCCAGGGCGCGGTGCCGCTCGGCGACGACGCCCCCGGGGCGGTCGTCCCCGGCCCCGGCGTCCCCCAGCCCGAGCCGGTGCTGCACCTGCGCGTGCGCAACACCGCCGCCGTGCCGGTGAGCGTCACCTCCCACTTCCACTTCTTCGAGGCCAACCCGCGCCTCGACTTCGACCGCGCCGCGGCCTACGGGATGCGATTGTGCGTACCGGCGGGCTCGTCCGTACGGTTCGACCCGCACGGCGAGGGCGAGGTCGGACTCGTCCCGATCGGCGGCGACCGCGTCGCGATCGGCTTCGCGGGCCTGGTCGACGGCCCCCTCGACGCCCCCGGAGCCAAGGAAGAGGCCCTGCGCCGGGCCGCCGCCTGCGGCTATCTCGGCGTCGGTACCGACCACGCGGACGGAGACCAGGCGTGAGCAAGAAGACCCCCCACAGCGATCACTGCGCGCCGGGCAGCCGCCACATCGACCCGCACGAGTACGCCTCCGTCTTCGGCCCCCGGGCCGGGGACCGGGTGCGGCTCGGCGACTCCGGGCTCACCGTCCGGGTGGAGTCCGACGCACAGAAGCCCGGGGACGAGTTCCTGGCCGGCTTCGGCAAGACCGCCCGCGACGGCCTGCACCTGAAGGCCGCCGCCGTCCGCGAGACCTGCGACGTCGTCATCAGCAACGTCCTGGTGATCGACGCCGTCCTCGGCATCCGCAAGGTCTCCGTCGGCATCCGCGAGGGCCGCATCCACGCCATCGGCCGGGCCGGCAACCCGGACACCCTCGACGGGGTCGACGTGGTCGTCGGCACGGGTACGTCGATCGTCTCCGGCGAAGGCCTGATCGCCACCGCCGGAGCCGTGGACACCCACGTCCACCTGCTCTCCCCGCGCATCATGGAGGCCTCGCTCGCCGCGGGCGTCACCACGATCATCGGCCAGGAGTTCGGCCCGGTCTGGGGCGTCGGCGTCAACTCCCCGTGGGCGCTGAAGCACGCCTTCAACGCCTTCGACGCCTGGCCCGTCAACATCGGCTTCCTCGCCCGCGGCTCCTCCTCGGACGCCGCCCCGCTCGTCGAGGCACTCGCCGAAGGCGGCGCCTCCGGCTTCAAGGTCCACGAGGACATGGGCGCGCACACCCGCGCCCTGGACACCGCCCTGCGGGTCGCCGAGGAGTACGACGTACAGGTCGCCCTGCACAGCGACGGCCTCAACGAGTGCCTCTCCGTCGAGGACACCCTGCGCGTCCTGGACGGCCGGACCATCCACGCCTTCCACATCGAGGGCTGCGGCGGCGGACACGTCCCCAACGTGCTCAAGATGGCGGGCGTGCCGAACGTCATCGGCTCCTCGACCAACCCCACCCTGCCCTTCGGCCGGGACGCGGTCGCCGAGCACTACGGCATGATCGTCTCCGTCCACGACCTCAAGCCGGATCTCCCCGGCGACGCCGCCATGGCCCGCGACCGGATCCGCGCGGGCACCATGGGGGCCGAGGACGTCCTGCACGACCTCGGCGCGATCGGCATCACCTCCTCCGACGCCCAGGGCATGGGCCGCGCGGGCGAGACCATCCGCCGCACCTTCGCCATGGCCGCCAAGATGAAGGGCGAGCTGGGCCCGCTGGCCGGCGACGGCGAGGGCGACGACAACGCCCGCGTCCTGCGCTACATGGCCAAGCTGACCATCAACCCCGCCATCGCCCACGGCCTGGCCCACGAGATCGGCTCCATCGAGGTCGGCAAACTCGCCGACATCGTGCTGTGGCGCCCCCAGTTCTTCGGCGCCAAGCCGCAGCTGGTCCTCAAGTCCGGCTTCCCGGCGTACGGGGTCACCGGCGACCCGAACGCCGCCACCGACACCTGCGAACCGCTGGTCCTCGGCCCGCAGTTCGGCTCCTACGGGGCCACCGCCGCCGACATCTCCGTCGCCTTCGTCTCGGCCGCAGCGGCCGCCCTCGGGAGCGACGAGATGCCGACCCGCCGACGCCGGGTCGCCGTCCGCGGGACCCGCGGCATCGGCCCCAAGGACCTGCTCCTCAACTCCCGGGTGGGCGCGGTCGATGTGGACGCGCGCAGCGGCCTCGTCTCCCTCGACGGGGAACCGCTGCGCTCCGAAGCCGCCGAATCGGTCTCCCTGAACCGCCTGTACTTCTTGTAAGGACCCCCTGCCATGACTGCACAGCCCGTGAACGACGGTTTCCGGATGCCCGCCGAGTGGACCCCCCACGAGCGCACCTGGATGGCCTGGCCCAGCCCCAACCCCACCTTCACCAACGGGCAGGAGCTCGCCGAGGCCCGCGAGGCCTGGGGCGCCGTGGCCCGCGCGGTGCGTACGTACGAGCCCGTGACGCTCGTCGTCTCGCCCGGCGACGCCGAGAGCGCCCGCGCCATCGTGGGTGACGACGTCCAGCTGGTGGAGCGCGAGCTCGACGACGCCTGGATGCGCGACATCGGCCCGACCTTCGTCACCAACGACGCCGGCGAGCTCGCGGCCGTCGACTGGACCTTCAACGGCTGGGGCGCCCAGGAATGGGCCCGCTGGGAGCACGACTCGAAGATCGCCCGGCACGTCTCGGACGTGGTCGGCACCCGTACGTACAGCACCCCGCTCGTCAACGAGGGCGGCGCCATCCACGTCGACGGCGAGGGCACCGTGCTCCTCACCGACACCGTGCAGCTCGGCGAGGACCGCAACCCCGGCTGGTCCCGCCAGCAGGTCGAGGCCGAGATCCACGCCCACCTCGGCACCACCAAGGCGATCTGGCTCCCGTACGGCCTGGCCGGTGACTACGGCACCTACGGCACCCAGGGCCACGTGGACATCGTCGCCGCCTTCGCCCGCCCCGGCGTGGTCATGGTGCACACCCAGCCCGACCCGGCCCACCCGGACCACGAGCGCTGCAAGACCATCGCCGCCATCCTGCGGGCGTCCACCGACGCGCAGGGCCGGCAGCTGGAGGTCGTGGAGATCCCGGCGCCGACCGTGCTGGAGGAGGACGGGGAGTGGGTGGACTACTCCTACATCAACCACTACCTGTGCAACGGCGGTGTCGTGCTGTGCTCCTTCGACGACCCGCGCGACGAGGAGGCCGCCGAGATCTTCCGCGGACTGTTCCCCGAGCGGACCGTGACACTCGTTGACGCACGTACGATTTTCGCCGGGGGTGGCGGAATCCACTGCATCACCCAGCAGCAGCCGAAGGTCTGAGGACCGGGACCGGCAACGGAGCGACGAGGAGTGGGCCATGGCGGCGGGTGCAGTACCGGTACGGGCGGCACGCAAGAACGCGCCCCCGCGCGAGGACGTACTCGTCGCCGCCATGGCCACGATCGCCGAACGCGGCCTGGAAGGCCTGACCATGGCCGGTCTGGGCCGTGAGGTCGGCATGAGCAGCGGCCACCTCCTCTACTACTTCCGCAGCAAGGACGAGCTCCTGCTGCAGACCCTGGAGTGGAGCGAGGCGGAACTGGGCACCGAGCGGCGGGCGCTCCTCTCCCGCCGCGGCCCGGTGAGCGAGCGCCTGCGGGCGTACGTCGACCTCTACGTGCCCACGCAGCCCCGCGACCCGCACTGGACGCTGTGGCTGGAGGTCTGGAACCGCTCACAGAACGCCGGCCCCCAGGAACGCGACCGCCAGGCCGCCATCGAGGGCGCCTGGCACCGCGATCTGGTGGCGCTGCTCGCGGAGGGCATCTCGCGCGGCGAGTTCCGCCCGGTGGACCCCGACCGCGTGGCGGCCCGCATCCGGGCCCTGCTCGACGGGTTCAGCATCCAGCTGGCGGTGGGCCTGCCCTCGCTGGACCGGGAGGCGATCCTGGACCACGTACGCGAGTTCCTGACGGAGACCCTCTCCCCGTGGGAGACGCCCCGGGCACAGACCTGAGCCCGGCGCCGGCCCGGGCGGCAGCCGTCCGCCCGACCGCTGCCCGCATGCTGAGATACGTGTCCGCGGGCCGCAGGTGATATGGCAAGCTGCGGGTGTGCCTGCTCAGCTCATGATTATCGCCAGCAGCGCGCCGGTCCCCAGTGGCCGCTGAACCGCGGAAGAACTTCGCGGAAGCGGCCACCGTGCCTCGGACCCGCGCGCAGACCTCTCGCTACCCGCGAGGGGTTTTTTCGTTTCCCGGCCCATCCCTGCCGGGGCCGGACCGCGCGCGATGATGGGGGCAGTGGACCCCCGGGCATCCGGAACCACTCATCCGACAGGAGTCAGATCAGCATGACGACGACACCAGAGGCGGCAACTGTGCGCTCAGGGGACCTGGACGACAGCTTCCATGTCTTCGACACCACGCTGCGCGACGGCGCCCAGCGCGAAGGCATCAACCTCACGGTCGCCGACAAGCTCACGATCGCCCGGCACCTGGACGACTTCGGGGTGGGCTTCATCGAGGGCGGCTGGCCCGGCGCCAACCCCCGCGACACCGAGTTCTTCGCCCGCGCCCGCGCCGAGATCGACTTCAAGAACGCCCAACTGGTCGCCTTCGGCGCGACCCGCCGGGCGGGAGGCGCGGCCGCCACCGACCCGCAGGTGCGGGCCCTGCTGGAGTCCGGCGCCCCGGTGATCACACTCGTCGCCAAGTCCCACGACCGCCACGTCGAACTCGCCCTGCGCACCACCCTGGACGAGAACCTCGAGATGGTCCGGGACACGGTCTCCCACCTGGTGGCCCAGGGCCGCCGCGTCTTCGTCGACTGCGAGCACTTCTTCGACGGTTACCGGGCCAACCCCGAGTACGCGAAGTCCGTCGTACGCGCCGCCCACGAGGCCGGCGCCGACGTCGTCATCCTCTGCGACACCAACGGCGGAATGCTGCCCGCCCAGATCACCGCGACCGTCGCGACCGTCCTCGCCGACACCGGCGCCCGCCTGGGCATCCACGCCCAGGACGACACCGGCTGCGCCGTCGCCAACACCCTCGCCGCCGTGGACGCGGGCGCCACCCACGTGCAGTGCACGGCCAACGGCTACGGCGAGCGCGTCGGCAACGCGAACCTCTTCCCCGTCGTGGCCGCCCTGGAGATCAAGTACGGCCGCAAGGTGCTCCCCGAGGGCGCCCTCGCCGAGATGACCCGGATCTCGCACGCCATCGCCGAGGTCGTCAACCTCACGCCGTCCACGCACCAGCCGTACGTGGGAGTCTCCGCCTTCGCGCACAAGGCGGGCCTGCACGCTTCGGCCATCAAGGTCGACCCGGACCTCTACCAGCACATCGACCCCGAGCGGGTCGGCAACACCATGCGGATGCTGGTCTCCGACATGGCCGGCCGCGCCTCGATCGAGCTCAAGGGCAAGGAGCTCGGCGTCGAGCTGGGCGGGGACCGCGCGCTGATCTCCCGGGTCGTGGAGCGGGTCAAGGAGCGGGAGCTCAAGGGCTACACGTACGAGGCCGCCGACGCCTCCTTCGAGCTGCTGCTGCGCGCCGAGGCCGAGGGCCGGGCCCGCAAGTACTTCCGCATCGAGTCCTGGCGGGCGATCGTCGAGGACCGTCCGGACGGCACCCACGCCAACGAGGCCACGGTCAAGCTGAGGGCCAAGGGCGAGCGGATCGTCGCGACGGCCGAGGGCAACGGCCCGGTCAACGCGCTGGACCGGGCCCTAAGGGTGGCCCTGGAGCGGTTCTACCCGCAGCTCGCGAAATTCGAGCTCGTCGACTACAAGGTCCGCATCCTGGAGGGCACGCACGGCACGGAGTCCACGACCCGCGTGCTGATCGCCACGACGGACGGCGTCCGGGAGTGGTCCACGGTCGGCGTGGCCCAGAACGTGATCGCCGCGTCCTGGCAGGCCCTGGAGGACGCCTTCACGTACGGCCTCCTGCACGCGGGCGTGGAACCGGCCGAGTAGTCCCCTGGTCAGGGCCCGGACCGGGGCTTATGTCCTGCTCACACAGGAAAGTGCCGGTTCGGGTAGCGTCATGGATATGAGGACCAGGCTGATGTCCGTACGCGTTGGATCGCTGCTTGCCGGTCTGCTGCTGGCCCTGTCGGCGACCGCCCTCGTGGCCGCCCCGCAGGCGTCGGCGGACACCGGGGTCGCAGCCGTGGGGGAGGCCCTCAAGGAGGGGCCCGTCTACGTCGATCCCCGGGCCGAGGCGCAGCTGCCGAAGGCCGAGGCCGACGCGCTCGCGAAGAAGATCAAGGACTCCGGGAAGCCGGTGTTCGTCGCCGTGCTGCCCGCGACGGGCGAGTTCCCCGCCGACAAGGTGCTCGGCGCCGTCCGGGCCGAGACCGGCATCACCGGGCTCTACGCGATCCGGCTCGGCGACGGCTTCAACGCCGGAGCCGACAAGGCGGTCATGCCGGCGAACGCCGTACGCAACCTCACCGACGCGGTGAAGGTGGGGGCGCCCGACGCGGCGACCCAGCTCGACAACTTCGTCGACCAGGCGCTGAGCCAGGCCAAGGGTGGCGCCCCGGCCTCCTGGGGCAGCACCGGCGCGGACGCCGGTGCCCCGGTCGGCGGGCTGATCACCCTCGCCGCGGTGGCCGCGGTCGGCGGCGGTGGCGCGTACGCGCTGGTCCGCCGCAACCGGAAGAAGAAGGAAGAGACCCGGCGCGAGGCCATCGAGCGGCTGAGCGTGGTCGTGGACGAGGACATCACGGCCTTCGGCGAGGAACTCGACCGCCTCGACTTCCACCCCGGCGAGCCCGGCGCGGACGACGCCATGCGCAAGGACTACGAGCAGGGGCTCGACTCGTACGAGAAGGCCAAGCAGATCATGGCCTCGGTTCGGTACCCCGAAGAGGTCAAGGGCGTCACGCAGGCCCTGGAGGACGGCCGCTTCGCGCTGGCCAGCCTGGACGCGCGCCGTCAGGGCAGGCCGCTCCCCGAGCGGCGCTCGCCCTGCTTCTTCGACCCGCGCCACGGGCCCAGCGACGAGGACGCCTCCTGGGCTCCGGCCGGCGGGGCCTCCCGTACCGTGCCGGTCTGCACGGCGGACGCCGTCCGGCTGCGGGACGGCCTGGACCCGGCGGTCCGTACGGTCGACACGGCGCACGGGCCGCGGCCGTACTACGACGCCGGCCCGGCGTACGGTCCCTGGGCCGGCGGCTACTTCGGCGGAGGCATCCTGCCCGGTCTGCTCGTGGGCACGATGCTCGGTTCGATGATGTCCAGCCCCGCCTACGCCTCGGACTTCGGCGGTGGCATGGGCAACGGCTACGAGGGCGGGGACATCTCCGGGGCCGACTTCAACCCGTCCGACTTCGGCGGCGGGGACTTCGGCGGCGGTGGCGGATTCGACGGCGGGGGCGGCTTCTAGCCGCCCCCGAAGGATCCGCGGTTGCGCTGGTCAGCCGATCAGGCCTGCTTGATGGCCGAGATGTCGAAGCTCAGCTTCACCTTGTCGCTGACCATCACACCGCCGGCCTCCAGCGCGGCGTTCCAGGTCAGGCCCCAGTCGGAGCGCAGGATCTCGGCGGAGCCCTCGAAGCCGACGCGCTCGTTGCCGTACACGTCGGTGGCGGAGCCGGCGAACTCCAGGTCGATGGAGAGCGGCCGCGTGACGTCCTTGATCGTCAGCTCGCCGGTGATGCGGTACGCGTCGCCGCCGAGCTGGGCCGCCCGCGTGGAGCGGAAGGTCATCAGCGGGAAGAGCTCGGCGTCGAAGAAGTCGCTGCCCAGCAGGTGGGCGTCGCGGTCGCCGATGCCGGTGTTGACCGAACCGATCGTCACGTCGATGGAGGCGGTGGAGCGGGCCGGGTCGCTGCCGTCCAGGTGCAGGCTGCCCTCGAACGCGTCGAAGCTGCCGCGGACGTTGGTGACCATGGCGTGACGGACGGTGAAGCCGATGCTGCTGTGGGAGGCGTCGATGACGTAGTCGCCGGTGAGGGCGGCGAGGGCCGGGTCCACCGCCAGATCGGCGGTCGCGGTGGCGGTGTCCTGGCTACGGCGGGTGAAGAGACCCATGATGTGCTCCTTGGTAGTGCGCCGAGAGATTCTGTTGAATCTTCAACGACTTCAACGGGAATGACGCTAGACCCATTCCGTTCAAATTTCAACATCTGGGCGGGGTGTCAGGCAGTTTTGTGGAAGCACCACAAAGGACGTAGGTCCCGTCTGGCGGAGTCCTTGCATCCACCGGCCGTACTGTGCGGGCCGGACAGCGGAAGACTCCCGAGACTGTGCGGAATGAACGGAGGTTTTTCATCGCGATCTTCGTAAGGTCGGTACATGACCGTTGTGGACCAGACCCCGAGCGAGCCGACGGACGCCCGTGGGCGCGTGGCCGAGCTGCACTCCCTGCGCGAGCAGGCGCGGCGCGGCCCCAGTGATCGCGCGACCGAGACCCAGCACGCCAAGGGCAAGCTGACCGCCCGCGAGCGCATCGCGCTGCTCCTCGACGAAGGTTCCTTCAAGGAGGTCGAGCAGCTCCGCCGCCACCGCGCGACCGGCTTCGGCCTGGAGGGCAAGAAGCCCTACACCGACGGTGTCATCACCGGCTGGGGCACGGTCGAGGGCCGCACGGTCTTCGTCTACGCCCACGACTTCCGCATCTTCGGCGGCGCCCTGGGCGAGGCCCACGCCACGAAGATCCACAAGATCATGGACATGGCCATCGCGGCCGGTGCCCCGCTGGTCTCCCTGAACGACGGTGCCGGCGCCCGCATCCAGGAGGGCGTCTCCGCCCTCGCCGGTTACGGCGGCATCTTCCAGCGCAACACCAAGGCCTCGGGCGTCATCCCGCAGATCTCGGTCATGCTGGGCCCCTGCGCCGGTGGCGCCGCCTACTCCCCGGCCCTCACGGACTTCGTGTTCATGGTCCGGGACACCTCGCAGATGTTCATCACCGGCCCGGACGTGGTCCGCGCGGTGACCGGCGAGGAGATCACCCAGAACGGCCTCGGCGGCGCGGACGTGCACGCCGAGACCTCGGGCGTCGCGCACTTCGCGTACGACGACGAGGAGACCTGCATCTCCGAGGTCCGCTACCTCATCTCGATGCTGCCCTCCAACAACCGCGAGAACCCGCCCGTCCACGAGACGAGCGACCCGGCGGACCGCCGCTCCGAGGTCCTCCTCGACCTGGTGCCCGCCGACGGCAACCGCCCGTACGACATGCTCAAGGTCATCGAGGAGCTCGTCGACGAGGGCGACGTCCTGGAGATCCACGAGCGCTGGGCCCGCAACATCATCTGTGCCCTGGCCCGGATGGACGGCCAGGTGGTCGGCATCGTCGCCAACCAGCCCGGCCACCTCGCCGGCGTCCTGGACATCCATGCCTCGGAGAAGGCCGCGCGCTTCGTCCAGCTGTGCGACGCCTTCAACATCCCGATCATCACCCTGCTGGACGTCCCCGGCTTCCTGCCGGGCGTCGACCAGGAGCACGGCGGCATCATCCGCCACGGCGCCAAGCTGCTGTACGCGTACTGCAACGCCACCGTCCCGCGGATCTCGCTGATCCTGCGCAAGGCCTACGGCGGCGCGTACATCGTCATGGACTCCCAGTCCATCGGCGCCGACATCACCTACGCCTGGCCCACCAACGAGATCGCCGTGATGGGCGCCGAGGGTGCCGCCAACGTCATCTTCCGCAAGCAGATCGCGGACGCCGAGGACCCCGAGGCCATGCGCGTGCGCATGGTCAAGGAGTACAAGGCCGAGCTGATGCACCCGTACTACGCGGCCGAGCGCGGCCTCGTCGACGACGTCATCGACCCCGCCGAGACCCGCGAGACCCTCGTGGCCGCCCTCGCGATGCTCCGCAACAAGCACGCCGACCTGCCGTCCCGCAAGCACGGCAACCCGCCGCAGTAAGGAGACCAGCCACCGATGAGCACCGACACTCTTCTGCGCGTCGAAAAGGGCAACGCCGAGCCCGAGGAGCTGGCCGCGATCACCGCGATCCTGCTCGCCCGCGCCGCCGCCACCCCCGAGACCGCAGGCATCCCGCGCTCCCAGGCCGGCTGGCGCCGCCTGGAGCGCACCCCGGGCTTCCGCGCCCCGCACAGCTGGCAGGGCTGAGCTCCGAGTTCGACGCAAGGCCCCGTACCCTCCCCGAGGGTGCGGGGCCTTCCGCGTACCCGGGTACGGAGCCCGCACGGGGGCCGTACGGGGCCGTACGGAGCTCACGGCGAAGGCCCCCGCGTCAGGGACGCGGGGGCCTTCGGTGTACGGGCGGGGCAGCCGCTACCGCAGGCGGGCCATGAGGGCGTGCTCGACCAGGGTGATGAGCGCGCTCTTGGCGTCCGCGCGGTGGCGGGCGTCGGTGGTGATGATCGGGGCGTCCGGGCCGATCTGCAGGGCCTCGCGGACTTCCTCCGGGGTGTAGGCCTGGTTCCCGTCGAAGCCGTTGAGGGCCACGACGAACGGCAGGCCGCTGTTCTCGAAGTAGTCGACGGCGGGGAAGCAGTCGGCGAGGCGGCGCGTGTCCACGAGCACGACGGCGCCGATGGCGCCGCGGACGAGGTCGTCCCACATGAACCAGAAGCGGTCCTGGCCCGGCGTACCGAAGAGGTACAGGATCAGGTCCTGGTCCAGGGTGATGCGGCCGAAGTCCATGGCGACCGTGGTGGTCGTCTTGTCACCGGTGTGGGTGAGGTCGTCGATGCCCGCCGAGGCGGAGGTCATGACGGCTTCGGTGCGCAGCGGGTTGATCTCGGAAACGGCTCCGACGAACGTGGTCTTGCCCACGCCGAAACCGCCCGCCACCACGATCTTCGCGGAGGTGGTGGAGCGGGCGGGAGCCGCTCCGCCGTTAGAGCTTGCGAAGTCCACTGAGCACCCTTTCGAGCAGTGTCACATCTGGCTGGCCGCCGGCAGACTCGTCGCCGCCGGGCTGGTGAATGGCGACAAGGCCCGCTTCCGCCAGGTCGGCGACGAGGATGCGGGCGACACCAAGAGGAATGGAGAGGAGTGCCGAGATCTCCGCGACGGATTTGATCTCCTGGCACAGACGGCAGATGCGCTGGTGCTCGGGCAACTGCCCTTGCAGTCGCGCGGGGTCGGCCGTGGTACTGACCAGCGCCTCGATGGCGAGCTGGTAGCGCGGCCGAGTACGGCCGCCGGTCATCGCGTACGGGCGCACCAGCGGGTTGTGGGCCTTCGGAGCCGGCTGCCGCATGGCGCGCGAAGGCTGCTGCGGAGGCATGTAGGGCTGCTGGGGCTGTTGGGGCTGGCCGTACGGCTGCTGCTGGTACGGGTTGTGCTCCGGCATGGGCCGACTTGGAGCAGAGGGAAAGTTGAAGCGGTTCTGGTCGTGCTGCCCACCCTGCGGCTGCTGGGCGCCGCCATAAGGATGACCTCCGGGTGTTGTCACGTTTCCTCCTCCGACTCCAACTACGCGGTACTCCCTGTGGAACCGCGCCACCGCACCCTATGGTGCGATGGCGCGAAACGCACTGCCTGTCTGCTAGTTGAGAAGACTTCCCTGCAGCTCGGCGCGCAGGTCCGGGGTGAGGACACTGCCCGCGCGATCCACCAGAAGGGCCATCTCGTAGCCGACGAGGCCGATGTCGCACTCGGGGTGCGCGAGCACCGCGAGCGAGGATCCGTCCGAGACGGACATGAGGAAGAGGAATCCCCGGTCCATCTCGACCACGGTCTGGTTGACGGCGCCACCCTCGAAGATGCGGGAGGCTCCGGCGGTCAGCGAGGTCAGACCGGAGGCCACGGCCGCCAGCTGATCGGCGCGGTCGCGCGGAAACCCGTCGGACATCGCCAGAAGGAGTCCGTCGGCGGAGACCACCACGGTGTGGGACACCCCAGGGGTGTTGTCCACGAAGTTGGTGATCAACCAGTTCAGGTTCTGTGCCGCCTGGCTCATCGGGCTCACACTAACGCTCCTGGTCATAGCTGTTACTTGACTGCTCAGAACCCGCGCTGCGTCCCTGCTGGACACCGCGCCGCAGGTTGCTCAACCTGCCGCGGACGTCCTCCGGTGCGCGGGAGACCTGGGGGCCGCCCTGCGGGGTCGTCTCCGCCGCGCCCTCGACCAGGTTGGCCTTGGGCACACGCCGAGGGAGACCGGACGGGGTGACCCCGCCCGCCTTCGGCTCACGGAGTTTGCCGGCCTGCTGCCAGCGCTCGTCGTTGCGCGAGCGCCACGCCGCCGTGCCTTCCGTCTCCTCCGGGGCCCGCTCCGCCTCAGCGGGCTGCTGCTGACGCTGCGGCCGCTGCTCGAAGAGGGATCCGGAGGACTCCGCTTCCTGCCGTGCCGGCTGCCACTGCTGCTGGCTGCCGCGGCGCGGCAGGCCCGCTCCGGTCATCTGGTGACCGGTGTCGGCAGCGGCGCCCGGACGGTCGAAGCCTACGCGCTCCGGGGCGGGTTCGGGTACGGCGGGGGATTCCGATTCGGTCCCGTAATCCTGCTGGTAAGCAGCCGGATACGTGTTCTGCTCGGGCCACTCGGCCTGCTGCGACCGGGAATCGTAGCCACCGTCGTAATCCTGGGTGTTCTGCTGACGGTCCTCGTATCCGGCTTCCGGATAGGCGTAGCCCTGCTGCGGGTAGTCCTCGTACCCCTGCCGGCCCTGCTGCGCCTGCGGTGCCTCGTACGAGCCGTCGTAGCCCTGCTCGGGCTGCTGCTCGTAGCCCTGGTACGGCTGGTAGCCGTGTTCAGGCTGGGGTTCCGGATACTCCTGGGCAGCGTGGTCCGCGTACTGCTGGTCCTCGCCCTGCGGGTAGCCGACCTGAGCCTCCAGGGCGGCACGCCGCTCCTCGCGTCCGAGGGACCGCCCGACCGGGTCGATATCGCGGGCGTCGCCGCCCTGCTGGTCGTAGCGGGAGTCGTCGAACCCGAGCTCGGCGGCCGTGCGCAGCGGCGGCGCCAGCTGTGCCTGCTGCTGCTGCGGGATCATCGAGGAGACCGTGAAGTCGTCGTCCGGAATGCCCTCTCCACCGCCACCGTGGGTGATGGCGTCGGGGAGCATGATGAGCGAGGTGGTGCCGGCCGCTTCGCCCGAAGGGCGCAGCTGGACGCGGATGCTGTGGCGGTCCGCCAGCCGGCCGACCACGAACAGACCCATGCGCTGCGAGATCGCGGCGTCCACGGTCGGCGGGTTGGCCAGCTTGTGGTTGATGTCCGCGAAGTCCTCGGCGGTCAGGCCGATGCCCTTGTCGTGGATCTCGACCATCACGCGGCCGTCGGGCAGACGCGTGGCGGTGACGCGGACCTTGGTCTGCGGGGAGGAGAACGTGGTGGCGTTCTCCAGCAGCTCGGCGAGCAGGTGCACGAGGTCGGTCACGGCCTGGCCGTGGATCTCGGCTTCGGAGACACCGGAGAGCTCGATGCGCTCGTACTGCTCCACCTCGGAGGAGGCGGCGCGCAGGACGTCGACGAGGGGGACCGGCTGGTCCCAGCGGCGGCCCGGGTTCTCACCCGCGAGGATGAGGAGGTTCTCGCCGTTGCGGCGCATACGGGTGGCCAGGTGGTCCAGGCGGAAGAGGTTCTCCAGCTGGTCCGGGTCCGCCTCGTTGTTCTCCAGGTCGGTGATGAGGGTCAGCTGGCCCTCGATCAGCGACTGGTTGCGCATGGAGAGGTTGGTGAAGATCGCGTTGACGTTCCCTCGCAGGAGCGCCTGCTCGGCGGCGAGCCGGACCGCTTCCCGGTGGACCTGGTCGAAGGCGCGTGCGACCTCGCCGATCTCGTCCTGGGAGTCGATGGGGATCGGGTGGACACGGGTGTCCACCTTGCCCGGGTCGGTGCGCGAGAGCTGGTCGACGAGCATCGGCAGGCGCTGCTCGGCGATGTCGAAGGCCGCGGAGCGCAGCTGGCGCATCGCGCGGCCCATCTGGCGGGCCATGAGACCGGCCAGGATGAACGCGGCGAGCAGGGACACGACCACGATGGCGCCGTTGGTGATGGCGTCGCCGCGGGCCTCGTCGGAGACCGCGACGGCGTCCTTGATGGCGTTGTCGAGGAGTTCCTTCTCGATCTCGTCGTAGCCGTCGAACTTCGCGGTGGCGGCGGCCTGCCAGGCCATGGGCGTGGTGCCTGCGGCGGCCAGCTTGGTCTTGTCCTGGCCGCTGGCTATCGCCTCGGTCATTCCGGTCAGCACCGACTTGTTGGCGCCACCCTGGGGCGGGGGCACGAAGCGGACGCCGGCCTGCTCGGCCTTGGCCTTGGCCTCGGCGAGCTTGGCGGCTCCCTCGTCGGACTTCTTCTGCATGACCTGCTTGAGGCGGTTCACGTCCTCCTCGGTGCCGGCCGCGACGTACTCGCCCTGGGCGATTTCCTCGAGGTAGGCGTACGAGGAGAAGGCGACGAGCTGGCTCTTGCGGATCTCCTCGTTCGTGCTCGGACGGACCAGCAGGTGGGTACCGACGGAGCGCTGCAGCGAGTTCGCCGCCTTGGCCAGCTGGATCGCGTAGACCATGCGGCCGTACGAGGTCACGTTGCCGGTGCCGAGGCCGAGCTCGTTGGCGAACTGCATGAGGTAGTGCTGGACCAGTACGTAGCCCTCTTCGGTCGGGATCGGGCCCGGCGCGCTGGGGAGGTTCTTCTTCGCGGTCTCGGCCGCGGCGACGTACGCGGTCTCGCGGACCTTCTTGAGCGTGGGCTCCTCCGCGCGGAAGAGATCCAGTCGCCGCTCCAGGCCCTGGTTCTTCGGCATGTCCAGGACGGCCGTGTCGAACTTCGCCTTGGCCGAGTCGGTCGTGCCGCGGACCTTGGTGACGACCTCGCTGTTCGGGTTGCCGCTCAGCAGCGGCTCGGCCGTGAGGTCGCGCTCGTTGAGCAGGGCCTGGCTGTATTCCGAGGCGGCCTGGACGACCCTGGCTATCTTCTCGGCGTCCTTGGCCTCGTTCCAGGTGTCGACGGAGCCCTTCACCTGGAAGCCGCCCATGACCAGACCGACGAGGGCCGGCACGAGCAGGATCGCGTTCAGACGGGTCGGCACGCGCCAGTTGCGGGGCGAGAACCTGCTGCTGCTCCCGCCGCTCACGGGTGGCTCCACGGGCATGTCGACAGGCGACGCGGCCGCTCGCGGCGGCGGGGTGAAGTTGCCGCGTGCGGGTTCATCCGCAGGGCTCGTGTTACTTCGCCTCACTCGACCAACAACCTCTCGGCGGTGCTACTAGCTAGTTCGTTGAATTCCAGCACGGTTAACGGCCGTGTTCCAAACAGTTGAAACCGGCCATACCCAGAGACGTATGCCCCACATAAAACGGACATAAAGAGCTTCCTGCGGCAAAAATAGGGGGAGTTGTGCGCGTAGCGGCACCAACCGAACGCACCCCGTGGCCAACTGGCGGCAATTGTCTGTCGAAACGTTATGAACCAGAAGGGCGGGCCGTGTCGTATGACACAGCCCGCCCTTCTCCTCGTTGTGAAGAACCCGTGTTGCTTGAGTGGTGCCACTTGAGCCGCGGGACCGAAGTCGTGTTACTTGAGTCGGGCCATGAGGGCGTGCTCGACGAGAGTGATGAGCGCGCTCTTGGCGTCCGCGCGGTGGCGGGCGTCGGTGGTGATGATCGGGGCGTCCGGGCCGATCTGCAGGGCCTCGCGGACTTCCTCCGGAGTGTACGGCTGGTACCCCTCGAAGCCATTGAGGGCCACCACGAACGGCAGGCCGCTGTTCTCGAAGTAGTCGACCGCGGGGAAGCAGTCGGCCAGCCGGCGGGTGTCGACCAGGACGATCGCCCCGATGGCGCCGCGGACGAGGTCGTCCCACATGAACCAGAAGCGGTCCTGGCCCGGCGTACCGAAGAGGTACAGGATCAGGTCCTGGTCCAGGGTGATGCGGCCGAAGTCCATCGCGACGGTCGTCGTCGTCTTGTCACCGGTGTGCGTGAGGTCGTCGATGCCCGCCGAGGCGGAGGTCATGACGGCTTCGGTGCGCAGCGGGTTGATCTCGGAAACGGCTCCGACGAACGTGGTCTTGCCCACGCCGAAACCGCCCGCCACCACGATCTTCGCGGAGGTGGTGGAGCGAGGAGCCGCTCCGCCGTTAGAGCTTGCGAAGTCCACTGAGCACCCTTTCGAGCAGCGTGACGTCCGGCGTGCCGCCGGCCTCTCCATTGCCCGGCTGGTGGATGGCCACCATTCCGGCCTCCGCCAGGTCGGCGACGAGGATCCGGGCGACACCGAGCGGCATCGACAGCAGTGCGGAGACCTCCGCGACCGACTTGACCTCGCGGCACAGCGTGCAGATGCGCTGGTGCTCCGGGAGCAGGCCGGACAGGTGCATCGGATCGGCCGTGGTGCTGACCAGGGCTTCGATCGCGAGCTGGTAGCGGGGCCGGGTCCGGCCGCCGGTCATCGCGTACGGACGCACCAGCGGCTGGTCGCCATCCGAGTACGAATCTCCGTACGCATCGGGGTAGGCGGGGGGCGGGGTCATTGATCCTCCGGGCTGGACAGCAGTGGTCAGCGTGCCGTCTGACGGGGCGGCCGGTGGGGGGAAGGTATGACGGCCTGGCGGTGGTACTGGGTTCCGGGGCGAGTGCCTCGGTCCCCCGGCCGTTAGTACCGTCCGGCCGGGAGAGGGGGAGTCAGATGAGCAGGCTTCCCTGCAGTTCCGCACGCAGGTCCGGAGTGAGGACGCTGCCGGCACGGTCCACGAGGAGGGCCATCTCGTAGCCTACGAGGCCGATGTCGCACTCGGGGTGCGCCAGTACGGCCAGCGAGGAGCCGTCCGAGACGGACATGAGGAAGAGGAATCCCCGGTCCATCTCGACCACGGTCTGGTTGACGGCGCCGCCCTCGAAGATGCGGGAGGCTCCGGCGGTCAGCGAGGTCAGACCGGAGGCCACGGCCGCCAGCTGATCGGCGCGGTCGCGGGGGAATCCTTCGGACATCGCCAGAAGGAGTCCGTCGGCGGAGACCACCACGGTGTGGGACACCCCAGGGGTGTTGTCCACGAAGTTGGTGATCAACCAGTTCAGGTTCTGTGCCGCCTGGCTCATCGAACTCAACTATCGCTCCTGCTGGTAAGTGGGGTCGATGTGGTAACTGCCGGTCGCCGGGCCGCTGTTGCCGGCCTGACGACCCTGCTGGATACCGCGCCTGAGGTTGGTCAGACGGCCACGGACGTCGTCCGGCGCCCGCGAGACCTGCGGACCGGCCTGCGCGTCGGCCTGCTGCTGCGCGGTGCCGGCCACGAGGTTCGCCCGCGGGACCCGGCGGGGCAGCCCCGAAGTGGTGATCCCGCCGGCGGCGGGCTGGCGCACGCGCTCGGCCTGCCGCATCAGCTCGTCGTTCGGCGAGGACCGCCAGCTGACGGTCGGCATGGCGCCGGTCGCCGCGGCGGCCGGGTCGGCCGCCTGCTCCTGGCCGCGCTGCGGCAGCGGCTGCTGCTGCGGAGCCGGGGCGGACTGCTGCGGCTGCTGGCCCTGCTGGGGTATCGCCGTGCCCGGTGCCTGCGCGCCGGGCTGCTGCCCTTCCTCGCGGAACCAGTTCGACTCCAGGGTGTCGAAGATCGGGCTGCGGGCGTCGCCGGAGCTCTGCGCCGGGGGCAGCGCCTCGGGCCGGTGGCCCTGCGGCAGGCCGGGGGCCTCCGGGCGCTGCGGCGCTGCGTAGTTGCCGCCCTGCTGCGGAGCCTGCGGCTGCTGGTACTGCTGCGGGGCCTGGGGCTGCTGGGGGCCCTGGGGCTGACGGGCGAAGCCGCCGACACCGGGGCCGCCGGGCCGCTGGGGCTGGTAGCCAGGACGCTCGAACTGTCCGGTGCTGGACGGGTCCACGGGGCCGCGTACGTCCGGACGCTCGAACTGTCCGGTCGTGCTGTTGCCGCCGGGGTTCGCCTGGGGCATCGGGGCGTTGAAGTCCGGGCGGGCGAACTCGGCCGTCGAGCCGGGGCCCGAGAGCTCGTCGTGGCCACGGGCCTGGTCGGCGCCCCAGCTGGTGGTCTGCGGACCGGGGAGCTCGGGCCGGGCAGCGCCACCGCGCGGCGGCAGCTGCGGCCGGGCACCGCGCGAGGCCGGAGCCGCGGGAGCGGCCGGCTGCTGCTGCGGAGCCTGTGCCTGCGACTGCTGCTGGGGCTGCTGGGGCTGCTGGGGCTGCTGCGGACGCTCGAAGCCGTTGCCCTGCGGGAAGCCGGGCTGAGCGGACGCCCCGCGGAGCGGCCGCCGGACGGGCCTGCGGACCACGACCCGCCAGCGGCGCGCCGGAGCCGAAGCCGGCCTGGCCCTGCCCGTTGGTGGTCGGACCCTGCTGCGGGCGGGCGCCGGAAGGACCCGGGCCGCCCTGCTGCGGGGACCAACCGCTCGGGGAACCCTGCTGGTTCTGCGCGCCCTGCGGACGCTGCTGGCCAGGGGCGCCGTCGCGGCCGGGCAGGGCGGCACGCTGACCGCCCGAGGCGACCTGGCCGCGCTGCGGAGCCGCGCCGACCGGGGGACGGGAGGCCGCACCGGGCACGGAAGCCTGCCCGCCGGGGCCGCCCTGAACGCCGCCGGGGCCGCCCTGGGGACCTTGGCCACCGGGCTTCTTGCCGCCCTGGGCGACGTCCACCGGCAGCATGACGAGGGCCGTCGTACCGCCCGAGTCGGAGGGGCGCAGCTGGATGCGGATGCCGTGTCGCAGGGACAGGCGGCCGACCACGAACAGGCCCATGCGGCGGGAGACGGAGACGTCCACGGTCGGCGGCGACGCGAGCCGCTCGTTGATCGCGGCGAGGTCCTCGGGGGAGAGGCCGATACCGGTGTCGTGGATCTCGACGAGCACGCGGCCGTCGGGCAGCGCGTGACCGGTGACCTTGACCTTGGTCTGCGGGGAGGAGAACGAGGTGGCGTTCTCCAGCAGCTCGGCGAGGAGGTGCACGAGGTCGTTGACGACGCGGCCGGCGACATCGGTGCCGGGCACCGCCGCCAGCTCGATGCGCTCGTACTGCTCCACCTCGGACGCGGCGGCGCGGAGCACGTCGACGAGCGGGACGGGGCGGGTCCACCGGCGGCCCGGCTCCTCGCCCGCGAGGACGAGGAGGTTTTCGCCGTTACGGCGCATGCGGGTCGCGAGGTGGTCGAGCTTGAAGAGCGAGGACAGCTGGTCCGGGTCGGCCTCGCGCGACTCCAGCTCGGAGATGAGCGAGAGCTGACGCTGGATGAGGCCCTGCGAACGGCGCGAGAGGTTGGTGAACATCGCGTTGACGTTGCCCCGGAGGAGGGCCTGCTCGGCGGCGAGGCGGACGGCCTCGCGGTGCACGTCGTCGAAGGCCGCGGCCACCTGGCCGATCTCGTCGCGGGTGTGCAGACCGACCGACTCCACGGACGTGTCCACGTCCTGCGGGTCGGACTCGGACAGCTGCTTGACGAGCTCGGGGAGGCGGTCCTGGGCGACGCGGGTCGCGGTGTCCTGGAGGCGGCGCAGCGAGCGGATCATCGAGCGGGCCATGACGAAGGCGCCGACGAGGGAGACACCGAGGACGAGGAGGATCAGGGCACCGTTGATGATGGCGTCCTGCTGCGACTCGTTCTTGAGCTCGCGGGCCTTCTGCTCCATGTCCTCGAGCAGGGTCAGCTCGATGACCTTCATCGCCTGGAGCTTGGTGCCGTCGGCGTCGTACCAGTCCATCCAGGACCGGTACTGCGTCTCCTTGCCGAACTGCCCACTGGTGCTCAGCACGCGGCGGGCGTAGTGGTCGGCCTTGCCGATCTCGGGGTTGCCGTCGCCGAGCGCCGCGAGGAGCTCCTCGGGCTTGCCCTGGTAGACGAGTTCGAAGGTCTTCTTCGACTGCTGCTCGCCCTTGAGCGCGGAGAGACCGTACAGACGGTCGTTCTCCTTGAGCTCACCCGGCTTCTCGGCGTTGTCGGGGAGGGAGGCGGCGATGATCGCGCGCTGGACGGAGGCGTACTCCTTGGCGGCGGAGAAGGCCGCCAGGGCGCGCGTACGCTTGATCATCTCCGGGCTGGAGGTGGCCTGCGCCATGTCCTGGGAGAGCGAGAGCAGCGAGACGATCAGGCTGTTGTACTCGGTGACCGTCTGCTGGGCACCGTTGGCGTACGCCTTGCTGCGGATCTCTTCGATGTTGGTGAGCTGGCGGCCGATCTGCAGGATGTTGTTGCGGATCGACTTGAGCGTCTCGTCCTTGTCCTCCGTGTTGTCGACCTTGTCGGTCGCAGCGGCGAAGGCCTTGGCGGAGGCGTCGGTCTGCTCACGGACGCCCGCGACGAGGGTGTTGGGCTTGCCGGACTTGTCGACGGACAGCGGACCCGCTGACTTGTCGCGCTCCTCCTGGAGCGCGGCGGCCAGGTTGGTGGCCTGCCGGGTCATCATCGTCAGCAGCTGCATGTGCTCCAGCTGCGCGATGTCGTTGAGCGAGTCGTTGATACGGACGCCACCGAGCGTGGTGGCGGCGACGACGGGCAGGGTCAGCAGCGACACGAGTCGCGTGCTGATGCGCCAGTTCTGCATGGCGAGGCGAGAACCGGGCCCACTGGGGGCCTTCGGTATCGCCACGTCCTGCTCGACCGCCCCGGCCTTGGGCCTGGGCTTGATGGACTTACCCCGGCCCTTCGCCTTCACCCTGGCCAAGGCGTCGGGGCCTGCGCCGTCGACAGCCGGCCCGCGGTTCTGGGCGTGCTGGGGCGAGGAGCCACGGTCGGTCCCGCCGCGCGGCTCCTGCTCCGCCGCAGCGCTGTCCCTCTTGAATCGTCCCTGCACTAGCGTCGCAACCTCTGGACCAGGCGTCCCGCCGGGCGACCGGTGGGACGGTGTCGAGTCGTGGAGCACTAACGGCCCCATGGTGGTCGTCGGTGACCGGCGCGTCTCCCTCTCCTTGCCGCCGCGCTCGGCGCTGAGTCGCGCCACCTGCGCGCCGACTGTTCCCGCGGCGGTCCCGCGAATTCCAGCACAGTGGCGGATCTCCAACAAGGTGCGGGGACCAGCCCGGAGAGTCGGTCACGGTTCGTGACGAATGGACTACGGGATGTGGGACCGCTTTCAGGAGAAACCGGACTTACACCATGCAAACACGGTGACTGGCAAGGTGTCCCAGTCGAGATGATCAGGAGCGGAATGGCGCATTCAGTGGCGCAATGCCCGTTTTGCGGTGCAGAATTGACTGTCCATTATGTCGGTAATGCCTGGTGACTGGTGAGCAAACTCACACAGCCGTGGCCATTACTTCTCGGTTCGGCGGGGGATTCGGATGTTTAGCCTTACCCCTTAAAGGGTTGGCGCCAGGGTTGGCGCGTGCCACAACCGACATCCAAAGATCGAACCGAGGACCCCGAACCCCGATGAAGACGACGACGATGTTCCGCAACATAGCCAACCCCCGCCGCACCACCCTCGCGCACCTCAAGGACGCCGAGGACCTGCAGGCGGCCCCGGCCACCCCGGAGCACTCCGTCGAGCTGCCGACGCAGACCGCCAACCCCCGGCGCACGATCCTGATGGACGCGCCCGTGGCCGCCGCCGCGCAGTAGCCCCCGGCAAAAGAGGGCGAAGCGCCCGTGCCGGCCGCGTTAGCCTGGGTCCGCAGACTCCAGCCAGCGGACATATAGAGGGGCAGACGCAACACGTGCGCATCGCCAGGTTCTCGATCGACGGCAATGTCGCCTTCGGCGTGGTCGAGGGCGATGTCGCCCCCGGCGCCGAAGGGGAGCTCGTCCTCGACATCATCAAGGGCATCCCGTTCGCGGACTTCGAGCTCTCCGGCACGAAGGTCCCGCTGAGCAAGGTGCGCCTGCTGCCGCCCGTGCTCCCGAACAAGGTCGTGGCCATCGGCCGCAACTACGCGGAGCACGCGGCGGAGCTCGGCAACGCGGTCCCGGAAACCCCCATCACCTTCTTCAAGCCCTCCACCTCGGTGGTCGGCCCGGGTGACCCGATCGCGTACCCCTCCTTCTCCCAGGACCTCCACCACGAGGCGGAGCTCGCCGTGGTCATCGGCCGCATGTGCCGAGAGGTCCCCAAGGAGCGGGTCAAGGACGTCATCCTGGGCTACACCTGCGCCAACGACGTCACCGCGCGCGACGTCCAGCAGCGCGAGAAGCAGTGGGCCCGGGCCAAGGGCTTCGACAGCTCCTGCCCCCTCGGTCCCTGGATCGAGACCGACCTGGACCCGAGCGACCTCACCATCCAGTGCACGGTCAACGGCGAACAGCGCCAGCTCGGCCGCACCAGCGACATGGTCCGCTCCATCGAGGACCTGATCGTCCACATCACCGAGGCCATGACGCTGCTCCCGGGCGACGTCATCCTCACGGGGACCCCGGCCGGAGTCGGCCCCCTCAACGTCGGCGACGAGGTCGCCGTCACCATCGAAGGCATCGGCACTCTCACCAACAAGGTGATCAAGCGTGGCTAACGCGACCCCCCGCGTCCGTTTCTGTCCGTCCCCGACCGGCAACCCCCACGTGGGCCTGGTCCGCACGGCCCTCTTCAACTGGGCGTTCGCCCGCCACCACGGCGGTACGTTCGTCTTCCGCATCGAGGACACCGACGCGGCCCGCGACTCCGAGGAGTCCTACGGCCAGCTGCTCGACTCGCTGCGCTGGCTCGGCTTCACCTGGGACGAGGGTCCCGAGGTCGGCGGCCCGCACGCCCCGTACCGCCAGTCCGAGCGCATGGACATCTACAAGGACGTCGCGCAGAAGCTCCTGGACGGCGGGTACGCGTACCACTGCTACTGCACCACCGAGGAGCTCGACGCGCGCCGCGCGGCCGCCCGCGCCGCCGGCAAGCCCTCCGGCTACGACGGCCACTGCCGCGAGCTCACCACCGTGCAGGTCGAGGCGTACCAGGGCGAGCACCGCAGCTCGATCGTCCGCTTCCGGATGCCCGACGAGACCATCACCTTCACGGACCTGGTCCGCGGCGAGCTGTCCTTCACCCCCGAGAACGTGCCGGACTTCGGCATCGTCCGGGCCAACGGCGCCCCGCTGTACACGCTGGTCAACCCGGTGGACGACGCGCTGATGGAGATCACGCACGTGCTGCGCGGCGAGGACCTCCTGTCCTCGACCCCCCGCCAGATCGCGCTCTACAAGGCGCTCATCGAGCTGGGCGTCGCCAACGGGACCCCCGAGTTCGGCCACCTGCCGTACGTCATGGGCGAGGGCAACAAGAAGCTCTCCAAGCGCGACCCCGAGGCCTCGCTCAACCTGTACCGCGAGCGCGGCTTCCTCCCCGAGGGCCTGCTGAACTACCTCTCGCTCCTCGGCTGGTCGTTCTCCAAGGACCAGGACATCTTCACCATCGAGGAGATGGTGGCGAAGTTCGACATCCCGGACGTGAACGCCAACCCGGCGCGCTTCGACCTGAAGAAGGCCGAGGCGATCAACGCCGACCACATCCGCCTGCTGGACCCGAAGGCCTTCGCGGACGCCTGCGCCCCGTGGCTGGGGGCCCCGCACGCCAACTGGGAGCCCGAGGACTTCGACGCCGAGGCCTGGGAGCGCATCGCGCCGTACGCCCAGACCCGGGTGACCGTCCTGTCGGACATCACCGCCAACGTCGACTTCCTGTTCCGCAAGGAGCCGGTCGAGGACCAGGCCTCGTGGGACAAGGCGATGAAGGGCGAGCCGGCGGCTCTCCTGACCACCGCCCGCGCCAACCTGGAAACGGCCGACTGGAGCGACCCCGAGTCCCTCAAGCAGGCCGTCCTGACCGCGGGCGAGGCCCACGGCCTCAAGCTCGGCAAGGCCCAGGCCCCGGTCCGCGTGGCGGTCACCGGCCGCACGGTCGGCCTGCCGCTCTTCGAGTCCCTGGAGATCCTGGGCAAGGAGCGCTCGCTGTCCCGGATCGACGCGACCCTGGCCAAGCTCGCCGGCTAGCCGCTCCGGAACGAAGACCAGGCCCGGACCCCTAGGCGGATGCCAGGGGTCCGGGCCTGAAGTCTGCAGATCGGTGTTCGCCTTGCACGCCACATCGGCTTGCGCCGTCGCGGTTTCCTCGGCGGTCACCGGACCTCGACGGCCTGCGGGTGCCGGTTTCCGTGTCCTCGGGACACGGTCGCGGGGGCTTCGCATACTTGGGGGTATGGCCATCCGAGCGATCCTGTGGGACATCGACGACACCCTCTTCGACTACACGGGGGCCGACGCCGCCGGGCTCTCGCGGAAGCTCGAGGAGGAGCGGATCGCCGGGCGGTACGGGACCCCCGCGCAGGCGCTCGCGCTGTGGCGGGAGATCACCGACCGGCACTGGGCGCGCTTCGCGGCCGGCGAGGGCACCTTCCAGGGGCAGCGCCGGGAGCGGGTACGGGAGTTCCTCGGGGAGCCCGGCATGAGCGCGGAGGCGGCCGACGCCTGGCTGGAGCGGTACATCGAGCACTACAAGGACGCCTGGACCGTCTTCCCCGACGTGGTGCCCGCGCTGGACGCCCTCGCCGAGGACTACCGGCACGGGGTGCTCTCCAACTCCTCCACCGCCAACCAGGACCCCAAGCTGCGCGACCTCGGGCTGCGCGACCGCTTCGAGGTGCTGGTCTGCGCCGTGGAGCTCGGCATCAGCAAGCCCGAGGCCGGCGCGTTCCTCGCCGCGTGCGAGGCGCTGGGGCTGCCGCCGGGGGAGGTGGCGTACGTCGGGGACCAGCCGGAGATCGACGCGCGCGGGGCGCGCGACGCCGGGCTGCTCGCCATCTGGCTGGACCGCGACGGGGGCCGCGGGGACGGGCCCGACGGCGTGCACCGCATCGCCGGCCTTGGCCAGCTCCCGGAGCTGCTGGCTGGGGATACCCGTTTTGGAGCACGGTCAGGCATCCGGTAATGTTCTTTCTGCGCCGCCGGAGCGGGCCGAAAGGCCGGACGGAGGCGCCACCCAAAGAAAAGGCCCCGCAGGGGGTTGACTTTTGGTGGGGTATAGTGTAATTGGCAACACGAGGGTTTCTGGTTCCCTTATTCTAGGTTCGAGTCCTGGTACCCCAGCGCAGTGCAGCAGTAACGCAGTGCTTTGCCCCCGTTGTGTAGCGGCCTAGCACGCCGCCCTCTCAAGGCGGTAGCGCCGGTTCGAATCCGGTCGGGGGTACAGATCCTTCCCGCGAGATCTCCTGGGTCGCACCCGGACGTCTCGAAGCAGGATCGCTAGGGCCCCCGTTGTGTAGCGGCCTAGCACGCCGCCCTCTCAAGGCGGTAGCGCCGGTTCGAATCCGGTCGGGGGTACGTTGGTCTGGTCTAGACCACTTTGGGCTATAGTGTAATTGGCAACACGAGGGTTTCTGGTTCCCTTATTCTAGGTTCGAGTCCTGGTAGCCCAGCGCAGTAACAGCAGCACCAGCTAGCCCCCGTTGTGTAGCGGCCTAGCACGCCGCCCTCTCAAGGCGGTAGCGCCGGTTCGAATCCGGTCGGGGGTACGCATCGAAGAGGCCCTCCGCGATCATCGCGGAGGGCCTCTTCGCTTTGTCCCGACCCGGTCGACCCGGATACAAGTACGGGCCCGGCGGCGCGTGTTCGGACGTGTGCGGCGTCGTACGCGCCCCCGGGCCCGGGGGTGGTGGATGAAGCAGGGTGAAAGGTCAGCCAGTGCGGCGCAGGGCCTCCGTGAGGCGGGCGGCCGCGTCGATGACGGCCTGGGCGTGCATCCGGCCCGGGTGGCGGGTCAGGCGCTCGATCGGCCCGGAGACCGACACCGAGGCCACCACGCGGTTCGACGGCCCGCGCACCGGCGCCGACACGGAGGCCACGCCGGGCTCCCGCTCGCCGATCGACTGCGCCCAGCCGCGGCGGCGTACGCCCGAGAGCGCCGTCGCCGTGAAGCGCGCGCCCTGCAGGCCGCGGTGGAGCCGCTCGGGCTCCTCCCAGGCCATCAGGATCTGCGCGGCGGAGCCCGCCTTCATCGGGAGGGTCGAACCCACCGGGACGGTGTCCCGCAGGCCCGACAGCCGCTCGGCGGCCGCCACGCAGATGCGCATGTCTCCCTGACGGCGGTAGAGCTGCGCGCTCTCGCCCGTCACGTCGCGGAGGTGGGTCAGTACCGGTCCCGCCGTGGCCAGCAGGCGGTCCTCGCCGGCCGCGGCGGCGAGCTCCGCCAGCCGCGGACCGAGAATGAACCGGCCCTGCATGTCCCTCGCCACCATCCGGTGGTGTTCCAGTGCCACGGCAAGGCGATGTGCCGTGGGTCGTGCGAGCCCTGTCGCCGCGACCAGCCCGGCGAGGGTGGCCGGACCGGACTCCAGTGCGCTCAGTACCAGAGCTGCCTTGTCGAGAACGCCGACGCCGCTAGAGTTGTCCATGAAACGATATTCACGTCTCACACTGTGAAACGCAAGTTCAATTTTTCCAAGAACCAGCGAGTCTGTATGTACGGGTCCACGAACCACTGGGTCCGGGACGGTGAGCCGGAGGGAAAGCGATGGGTAGGACACTCGCGGAGAAGGTCTGGGACGACCATGTCGTCCGGCGCGCCGAAGGCGAGCCCGACCTCCTCTTCATCGATCTGCACCTGCTGCACGAGGTGACCAGCCCCCAGGCCTTCGAAGGCCTGCGCCAGGCCGGCCGCAAGGTCCGACGCCTCGACCTCACCATCGCGACCGAGGACCACAACACCCCCACCCTCGACATCGACAAGCCGATCGCGGACCCGGTCTCCCGGGCCCAGCTGGAGACGCTGCGCAAGAACTGCTCCGAGTTCGGTGTCCGCCTGCACTCGCTGGGTGACGTCGAGCAGGGCGTCGTCCACGTCGTGGGACCGCAGCTGGGCCTGACCCAGCCCGGCACCACGGTGGTCTGCGGCGACTCGCACACCTCCACGCACGGCGCCTTCGGCGCGCTGGCCTTCGGCATCGGCACCAGCCAGGTCGAGCACGTGCTGGCCACCCAGACACTGCCGCTGGCCCGGCCGAAGACGATGGCGATCACCGTCACCGGCGCGCTGGCCGACGGTGTCACCGCCAAGGACCTGATCCTGGCGATCATCGCCAAGATCGGCACCGGCGGCGGCCAGGGGTACATCCTGGAATACCGCGGCGAGGCCATCGAGCAGCTGTCGATGGAAGCCCGCATGACCATCTGCAACATGTCGATCGAGGCCGGCGCCCGCGCGGGCATGATCGCCCCCGACCAGACCACCTTCGACTACCTGGAGGGCCGCGACCACGCCCCCGTGGGCGAGGACTGGGACGCGGCGGTCGCCTACTGGAAGACGCTGCGCACCGACGACGACGCGGTATTCGACGCCGAGGTCGTCATCGACGGCACGAAGCTGGCCCCGTTCGTCACCTGGGGCACCAACCCGGGCCAGGGCGCGCCGCTGTCGGCCAACGTCCCCGACCCGGCTTCGTACGAGGACGCTTCGGAGCGCCACGCCGCCGAAAAGGCCCTGGAGTACATGGGGTTGACCGCCGGGCAGCCGCTGCGCGACATCAAGGTCGACACCGTCTTCGTAGGTTCCTGCACCAACGGCCGCATCGAGGACCTGCGCGCCGTCGCCGGGATCATCGAGGGCCGCAAAGTCGCCGACGGCGTAAGGATGC
The DNA here is from genome assembly GCF_045208355.1 of Streptomyces sp. NBC_01546. Taxonomy (NCBI): domain Bacteria; kingdom Bacillati; phylum Actinomycetota; class Actinomycetes; order Kitasatosporales; family Streptomycetaceae; genus Streptomyces; species Streptomyces sp. NBC_01546. The sequence continues at coordinate 2,730,272 of NZ_CP109379.1, read as the reverse complement.
TGGTCGTCCCCGGCTCGGTCCGGGTCGCCCTGCAGGCCGTGGAAGAGGGCCTGGACAAGCTCTTCAAGGAGGCCGGCGCCGAATGGCGGCACGCGGGCTGTTCGATGTGTCTGGGCATGAACCCCGACCAACTGGCCCCCGGTGAGCGTTCCGCGTCCACCTCCAACCGCAACTTCGAAGGCCGGCAGGGTAAGGGCGGGCGCACCCACCTGGTCTCCCCGCAGGTGGCCGCGGCCACCGCGGTACTGGGCCACTTGGCCTCTCCCGCCGACCTGTCCGACGCCCCCGCGACCGCCGGAGTCTGAGAACCCATGGAAGCCTTCACCACCCACACCGGCCGGGCCGTCCCGCTGCGCCGCAGCAACGTCGACACCGACCAGATCATCCCCGCCCACTGGCTGAAGAAGATCACCCGTGACGGGTTCGAGGACGGGCTCTTCGAGGCCTGGCGCAAGGACCCGGAGTTCATCACCAACCGCCCGGAGCGCGCCGGGGCGACCGTGCTGGTGGCCGGCCCCGACTTCGGTACCGGTTCCTCGCGCGAGCACGCCGTATGGGCCCTGCAGAACTTCGGCTTCAAGACGGTCATCTCCTCCCGCTTCGCCGACATCTTCCGCGGGAACTCGCTGAAGAACGGCCTGCTGACCGTCGTTCTGCCGCAGGAGACCGTCGAGCGGCTGTGGAAGCTGACCGAGGCCGACCCCACCGCGGAGATCACCGTCGACCTGGTCGACCGCCAGGTGCGAGCGGAGGGCGTCGTGGCGGAGTTCGAACTCGACGACAACGCCCGCTGGAGGCTGCTGGAGGGCCTGGACGACATCTCCCTCACCCTTCAGAACGAAGCGGACATCGCCACGTACGAAAGTGCCCGTCCGGCCTTCAAGCCGCGCACGGTTCAGGTCTGATTCCAGCCTGATCAGCGCTTATTCACCTTCGGGTGATCACGTCCACGACACTGTGCCCCCCACCGTCCGGTGGGGGGCACAGCTGTGTGTTGAGGCCCCGTGAGGCGACAACTCGCCCCAGATGGCACAATCTGTGCATGGAACGCGACAGTCAACTTGAGCTCTACGAACTCGTCGCGGACCGGCTGAAAGAAGCACACACACGGGTGCGCTCACTGCAAGTCCCGGAGGGCGTAAGGATGGCGCTGTCCCGGAAGCTGTTGGTCGTCACGGCCGCGGCGAAGCACGATCTCGCCGATGCGGCAAGGCGCCTGGACAGGTTGATGAAGGACCTTGACGAGGGTCGATTCCCTGAAGGCGACTGATGCGAAGGAACTCCGTAACGGCCTCCAGCGTTGCGGCACTAGGGTGATTAGCCCGTTTCGTGTTTGATTTGCGGTATATATCCGCCTAACGTGCGAAATAAGCTTGAACACATTCGTTCTGGCGAAGTCTCCGAAGGGGAAGACGTTGAACAAGGCGCAGCTCGTAGAAGCGATTGCCGACAAGCTGGGCGGCCGTCAGCAGGCCGCGGACGCTGTCGACGCGGTACTGGACGCGATCGTCCGCGCTACCGTCGCGGGCGACCGGGTCTCGGTCACGGGCTTCGGCTCGTTCGAGAAGGTCGACCGTCCGGCCCGTTACGCCCGCAACCCGCAGACCGGAGAGCGCGTCCGGGTCAAGAAGACCTCGGTGCCCCGCTTCCGTGCGGGCCAGGGGTTCAAGGACCTGGTCGCCGGCACCAAGAAGCTGCCCAAGGGCGGCGAGGTCTCGGTGAAGAAGGCGCCCAAGGGCAGCCTCACCGGTGGTGCGTCCGCGACGGTCAAGAAGGCCGCCGCGAAGAGGGCCACCACCGCCAAGAAGGCGGCGGCAAAGACCGCGGTCGCAAAGAAGGTCACGGCCAAGAAGACCACCGCCACCGCCAAGAAGGCGGCGGTGAAGAGCACGGCTACCGCCAAGAAGGCGACGGCCACGGCGAAGAAGGCCACGGCCGCCAAGAAGGCCACGCCGGCGGCGAAGAAGACCACCGCCACCGCGAAGAAGACCGCTCCGGCCGCCAAGAAGGCCACCGCAGCGACGAAGGCGCCCGCCAAGAAGACGGCGACGCGCAAGGCCACCGCGAAGAAGACCACCGCCCGCAAGAAGTAGGGGCACGAGTCACACACGCCGGGCCGGTTTCCCCTCCGCGGGGAAACCGGCCCGCGGTGCGTCTCAGAAGGTCTGCAGCGTGACCAGGGTGATCCGCAGGGCCGCGCCCTCGCCGTCCGTCTCGATCCGGACCCGCTGCCCGGGCCGCAGCAGCCGCAGGCCGCCCGCGTCGAAGGCCGGGGCCTCGAAGGGCACCGGGGTGCCGTCGTCCAGCAGCACACTGCCGCTGCGGGTCTGGGAGTCGTACGTGTACGCGGTCGCCTGCATACCGGCACTGTATCGGGCCGTATGAGGCCCCACACCGAGGGCGAGAGCCGTCCTCAGATCCGCCGCCGTATCCACGTCCCGGCGCACGCTGTCCACGCCCGACAGTGCGATTTCCACCGCCCCCGAAGCCGAATGACGGGCCCGCGAGCGGCCGCCGAACGCGGGTGCCAATTCCACGTCCGGAGCAGCGGAAAGCAAGGTCGTCCCGATTCCGGCCGCATCCGCCAGAAATGCCCGGGGAAATGCCGATGCGGTTTCGAGCACGCGTAGCAATTCGGGCGGCCGCAGGGCCGGCAGATCGGCGTTCATCGCGGCCACCGCCGCCCCCGGCCGGTCCGCCCGTATCGCCCGCGCCCCGTGGGCCAGCGCCGCGTTGAGCCCGGCCCCCGGGCCGTCCGCGACGATCCGCGCCCCCAGCCGGGCCAGTTCCGCGGAGGCCACCGAGTCGTCCGTGACCACCACCACATCCGCGACCGCCGGGCAGGCCAGCGCCCCCGCCACGGTGTCCTGGGCGAAGGCGAGCGCGAGCCCCGGGCGGGACGCGCCCACCGCGGCCGCGAGCCGGCTCTTGGCCGTCGACAGAGGCTTCAACGGGACCACCAGGCTCCAGACGGCGTTCGTGACCGACCCCTTCCCTCCGGTGCGCTCCGGCACATGTACAGCCCATGGTCAGGTCATGGCCGGGTTATGTGTCGGCCCATTGTCACCTCCGCCCGGGCAGCCCGGGGCTCCGGCCGCGTGAGCGGGGCGTACGGTGTTCTCGACAGAGACCGGGCCTGGGGCGACACTTGTCCGGCCGACGAGGTGCCCACGCCGCGCACCGGTCCTAGAGGAAGGTGTCCGAGTGTCCCGCCGCAGAATCGGCTTCTGGTACCGCCTGGCGGCGGTCATCGCAAAACCGCCGCTGGTAGTGCTCTTCAAGCGGGACTGGCGGGGAATGGAGCACATTCCGGTCGATGGCGGCTTTATCACCGCCGTCAATCACAACTCGTATCTGGACCCGCTCTCCTACGCGCACTTCCAGTACAACACCGGCCGCGTACCCCGATTGCTGGCCAAGGCGGGCCTCTTCAAGGTCCCCATTGTCGGCGCGATCCTGCGCGGATCAGGGCAGATCCCGGTCTACCGCGAGAGCACCAACGCCCTGGACGCATTCCGGGCCGCGGTGGACGCGATCGAGCGCGGCGAATGCGTGGCCTTTTACCCGGAAGGCACGCTCACCCGCGATCCCGACATGTGGCCGATGGCCGGCAAGACCGGCGCCGCCCGTGTCGCGCTGATCACCAAGGCCCCCGTCATTCCGGTGGCCCAGTGGGGCGCGAACCTCGCGATGCCGCCCTACGCCCAGCAGGACAAGGTCCGGCTCTTCCCGCGCAAGACCCTCCAGGTGCTCGCCGGACCGCCCGTCGACCTTTCCGCCTTCTACGACCGGGAACCCACCCCGGAAGTGCTCAAGGAGGCCACCGAGGTCATCATGGCGGCCATCACCGCGCTGCTGGAGGAAGTGCGCGGCGAGACCGCGCCCGAGCAGCCGTACGACCATCGCAAGGCCAGGGCGGAACAGCGGCGCAAGGCCGCGGGGGAGGGCAAGAAGTGACACGTCCCGTGAAGGCAGCCGTGTACGGAACCGGCTCCTGGGGCACGGCCTTCGGCATGGTGCTCGCCGACGCCGGCTGCGAGGTGACCCTCTGGGGCCGCCGCCGGGAGCTGGCCGACGCCATCAACACCGGCCGGACCAACCCGGACTACCTGCCGGGGATCGAACTCCCCGAGAACCTCCGCGCCACCACCGACCCGGCCGAGGCCGCGCGCGGCGCCGACTTCACCGTCCTCGCCGTCCCGTCCCAGACGCTGCGCGGCAACCTCGCCGCATGGGCCCCGCTGCTCGCCCCCGACACCGTGCTCGTCTCCCTGATGAAGGGCATCGAACTCGGCACCGCCAAGCGGATGAGCGAGGTCATCGAAGAAGTGGGCAAGGTCCCGGCCGAGCGCGTCGCCGTGGTCACCGGCCCCAACCTGGCCCGCGAGATCGCCGCCCGCCAGCCCGCCGCCTCCGTCGTGGCCTGCGTGGACGAGGCGGTGGCCCAGCGCCTCCAGGCCGCCTGCCACACCCCGTACTTCCGCCCCTACACCAACACCGACGTCGTCGGCTGCGAGCTCGGCGGCGCCGTCAAGAACGTCATCGGCCTCGCCGTCGGCATCGCGGACGGCATGGGCCTGGGCGACAACACCAAGGGCTCGCTCATCACCCGCGGCCTCGCCGAAACGACCCGCCTGGGCCTGGCGATGGGCGCCGACCCGCTCACCTTCTCCGGCCTCGCCGGACTCGGCGACCTCGTCGCCACCTGCTCCTCGCCGCTCTCCCGAAACCACACCTTCGGCACCAACCTCGGCCGCGGGATGACCCTGGAGGAGACCATCGCGGTCACCAAGCAGACCGCCGAGGGCGTCAAGTCCTGCCAGTCCGTGGCCGATCTGGCCCACCGGCACGGCGTCGACATGCCGATCACCGAGACGGTCGTCGACATCGTCCACCACGGCAAGCCGACCCTGGTCGCGCTCAAGGAACTGATGGGACGCAGCGCCAAACCGGAACGCCGCTGACTCCTTTCCGGACGTCTGAGCGGGTACCCTCGTGGCGATATGAGCAGCGAGAACCTCCCCCAGACCCCTGAGCAGCAGGGCCGCAAGCCCCGCGTGGCCGTCGTGTTCGGCGGCCGCAGCTCGGAACACGCCATCTCGGTCGTCACGGCGGGCGCGGTGCTGCGCTCCATCGACCGCTCCAAGTACGAGGTGCTGCCCATCGGCATCACCACGGACGGCCGGTGGGCACTGACCGCCGACGAGCCGTCGCGGATGGCCATCGCCGACCGCAAACTCCCGAGCGTCGCGGAGCTCGCCGACTCCGAGGACGGCGCCGTCGTGCTCTCGGTCGACCCCGCCAGCCGCGAGGTCGTCTACACCGAGCCCGGCGCCGTCCCCAAGGCCCTGGGCGAGGTCGACGTCGTCTTCCCCGTCCTGCACGGCCCGTACGGCGAGGACGGCACCCTCCAGGGCCTCCTGGAGCTGTCCGGGGTCCCGTACGTCGGCTCCGGCGTCCTCGCCTCGGCCGTCGGCCAGGACAAGGACTACATGAAGCGGGTGTTCACCTCCTTCGGGCTGCGCGTCGGCCCGTACGTGACCATCCGCCCCCGTGAGTGGACCGCCGATCCCGACGCCGCCCGCGGCCGCATCCTGGACTTCGCCGCCGAGCACGGCTGGCCGCTGTTCATCAAGCCCGCCCGGGCCGGCTCCTCCATCGGCATCACCAAGGTCGACGACGCCTCCGGCCTGGACGAGGCGGTCCGCGAGGCCCAGCGCCACGACCCGAAGATCATCGTGGAGGCGCTGCTGCGCGGCCGCGAGATCGAGTGCGGGGTCCTGGAGTTCGAGGACGGCCCGCGCGCGAGCGCGCCCGCCGAGATCCCGCCGGTCTCCAGCCACGACTTCTACGACTTCGAGGCGAAGTACATCGACTCGGCCTCCGGGATCGTGCCCGCCCCGCTCACCCCGGAGCAGACCGCCGAGGTGCAGCGGCTCGCGATCGAGGCCTTCGAGGCCGCCTCCTGCGAGGGCCTGGTGCGCGCCGACTTCTTCCTCACCGAGGACGGCACCTTCGTCATCAACGAGATCAACACGATGCCGGGCTTCACGCCGATCTCCATGTACCCGCGGATGTGGCAGGAGTCGGGCATCGAGTACCAGGAACTGGTCGACCTCCTGATCCAGGCCGCACTGCGCCGCTCCACCGGGCTGCGCTAGCCGCCGGGCCGTACAGCAGACCGCCCGCCGACCCGCCCTCACAGGCACGGTTCGGCGGGCGGCGGTGTGCTCGGCAGGAGCTCAGTAGGACGAGATGCCCTCCGGCACGGTCGCGGAGACGGCGGCGGACAGCCCGACCAGCATCCCCGCGTCCGTGGCGTGCTCCTTGTCGACCCGGACCTCCGTGTACGCCAGCCGCAACCCGGTGGTGAACCGGAAACCGCCTCCGGCGCTGTCGGGGAGCTGCTCCAGCAGCCAGGCCACCCCGTTCACGTGGACGCCCTCCTGCTTCGGATCGGCCATCGTGGGGGGCTTGGGGATACCGCACCGCAGTACGATCGCCGAGCCGCCCCACGCGGCCGTCAGACCGGACTCCGGTTCGGTCGGGGTCCGCCCCAGGCCGGCCACCGTCTCCGGGAGCTCCTCGTGCAGTGCTGCACAGAGCCCCGCGACGTCGGCGGGCGGCGTGGGAGGCGGATCCACCCGGGCCTGGGAACCGCCCGGAGAACATGCCGCGAGGGCCAGTACGGCCGACACGGCCGGCAGGAATCGGACACGGCGGGGCCGGCGGTGGAGGGACATCACCGGCCAAGAGTAGACGGGGGCTACAGATGGACCACCGGGCAGGTCAAGGTGCGGGTGATCCCCTCCACCTGCTGGACCTTGGCCACGACCATGCGGCCGAGCTCGTCCACGGTGTCGGCCTGGGCGCGCACGATCACGTCGTACGGACCCGTCACGTCCTCGGCCTGGATCACCCCCGGGATCTGGCCGATGGACTCGGCGACGAACGACGCCTTGCCCACTTCGGTCTGGATAAGGATGTACGCCTGTACCACGGAACCTCCAGGGCGGCCACGAGGATCATTTCCCCTAACCTTCAGGTGGGCCCCACACGATCGAAGGGGCCGGGGGAAGAAGGGACGCCACGGTACCGCGTTGCCGCGCGCCGCGGGGAGACCCGCGAGCCCGGCGCCACGCACAGCGGGGCGTACGGAGAGCTGAAGTTGACGTATCTGTTGACGGTACCCAGAGCTGTGACGGCTCGCGACCGCAAGCGGACTGGGCAAGAAGGGGCACAGCGATGAAGGGCACTGTGGGCGAACTGGGGGAGTTCGGGCTCATTCGTGAGCTCACCTCACGGCTCACCACCACCCCGGCGGTCCGGCTCGGACCGGGCGACGACGCCGCGGTGGTGTCGGCACCCGACCGGCGGGTCGTGGCGAGCACCGACATCCTGCTGGAAGGCAGGCACTTCCGGCGCGACTGGTCCACCGCCTACGACGTCGGCCGCAAGGCCGCCGCGCAGAACCTCGCCGACATCGCCGCCATGGGCGCGGTGCCGACCGCACTGCTCCTCGGCCTCGTCGTCCCGGCCGAGCTGCCGGTCACCTGGCCCACCGAGCTGATGGACGGCATCCGCGACGAGTGCCAGGTCGCCGGCGCGGCCGTGGTCGGCGGGGACGTCGTGCGCGGCGACACCATCACCGTCGCCATCACCGCCCTCGGCGACCTGCGCAACCACGAGCCCGTGCTGCGCTCCGGCGCCCAGCCCGGCGATGTCGTGGCCGTCACGGGCTGGCTCGGCTGGTCCGCCGCCGGCTTCGCGGTCCTCTCGCGCGGCTTCCGCTCCCCGCGGGCCTTCGTCGAGGCGCACCGGCGCCCCGAGCCGCCCTACCACGCGGGCCCCGCGGCCGCCGGGCTCGGCGCCACCGCCATGACCGACGTCAGCGACGGCCTGATTGCCGACCTCGGGCACATCGCCGAGGCCAGCAAGGTACGGATCGACCTGCGCTCGGGGGCCGTCGACATCCCGACCCAGATGCACGACATCGGCCAGGCCGTCGGCGTGGACCCGCTGCAGTGGGTGCTCACCGGGGGAGAGGACCACGCGATCGTGGCCACCTTCCCGCCCGACGTGAAGCTCCCGGCCCGCTGGAAGGTCATCGGCGAGGTGCTCAACCGCTCCGCGCTGCCCCAGGTCACCGTGGACGGCGCGCCCTGGACCAGCACGGGCGGCTGGGACCACTTCGGGGCCGATCCGGCCACCGAGGACAGCGCCACGTGAGCACCGCCCCGCCGCTGTGCCTGACCGTCGCCGGATCCGACTCCGGCGGCGGCGCAGGCATCCAGGCCGACCTCAAGACCATGCTGGCGCTCGGCGTGCACGGCATGAGCGTGGTGACCGCGGTGACCGCGCAGAACTCGCTCGGGGTACGGGGAGTCTGGGAGCTGCCCGCCGAGGCCGTGACGACCCAGTACCGGGCCGTCGTGGACGACATCGGCGTACAGGCCGTGAAGACCGGCATGCTCTCCTCCGCCGTGCTCGTGGAGACGGTGGCCGCCCTGTTGGCCGACACCCCCGCCCCGTCCGTCGTGGACCCCGTGGGCGTCTCCAAACACGGCGACTCGCTGCTCGCCGCCTCGGCGCTGGACGCCGTGCGCAAGGAGCTGCTCCCGCGGGCCACCGTGGCCACGCCCAACCTGGACGAGGTGGCGCAGCTCACGGGCGTGCTGGTGGAGAGCGAGGACGACATGCGGCGGGCCGCCGACGCGATCCTCGGGTACGGGCCGCGGTGGGCGCTGATCAAGGGCGGGCACCTGGCGGCGCACGGGGACGAGGCCGTGGACCTGCTGACCGACGGGACCGAGGAGCGGTGGCTGCGGGCCCCGCGGCACGACAACCGGCACACCCACGGCACGGGCTGCACCCTCGCCAGTGCGGTCGCGGCGGGCCTGGCCAAGGGCCTGACCGTCCCGGAGGCGGTCACGGCCGCCAAGGAGTACGTCACGGGCGCCATCGCCACCGGTTTCCCGCTGGGCGGCGGCATCGGCCCGGTGGATCACGCCTGGCAGTGGCGCTGAGCCCCACCCGGTCCGGGAAACGGTCCGGGACACGGTCCGGGAAAGACAAAAGACCGGTTCACCAGAGGTGAACCGGTCTTCTTGGCAACCGGAAAGGGCTGCGCTACGACGGGAGGCGTCAGCGCGAGACCTTGCCGGCCTTGATGCACGAGGTGCAGGCGTTGAGGCGCTTCGGCGTCCCATTGACCACGGCACGGACACGCTGGATGTTCGGGTTCCAGCGACGCGAGGTGCGGCGGTGCGAGTGGGAAATGCTGTTGCCGAAGCTCGGCCCCTTGGCGCAAACGTCGCAGTTGGCAGCCACAGGTCACTCCAAAGACTTCAGATGCACTTACAGTGAATCCCGGCGCACCGGTATCAGGGATCTGAAGTGGTTTGCCGGGGGGAATGGCCCGACTCTCATCGGGCAACCGGAGCAGCATACAACGACTGCGTCCGTCCAAGAAAACTACCATGACCGCCGCTGCCCCCGCCCCGGGGTCCGGACGTCCGGGCAGTCCTTGGTTACCCTGCGGTGAACCCTGGCCCGCACAAGGAGGAACGCCCGGTGCCGCACGAGCCGCAGCCGCAGCGCCCCGACGAGCTCGACGCCGAAGCGGTGCGCACCTGGAGCTCGCTGGCCCTGGCCGCACTGGGCCGGGCCCGCGAGGACATCGACGCGATCAACGTCTATCCGGTGGCCGACGCGGACACCGGCACCAACCTCTACCTCACCGCCGAATCGGCCGACCGCGCCCTCGACGAGGCCTTCGGGAAGGCCGCTCCGGGCGCCCCGGGCATGACCGACGCCACACGGACCTCCCTGGCCCAGGCCGTACGGGCCTACGCGTACGGGGCTCTCGTCGGGGCCCGGGGCAACTCCGGGACCATCCTGGCGCAGCTCCTGCGCGGAGTGGCCGACGTACTCGGCGACGAGCCCGGCGAGCGGGGGCCCGGCCGGCTGCTGGCCCAGGCGCTGACCCGGGCCGCGGAGGAGGCGTACGGGGCCGTCGCGCACCCCGTGGAGGGCACCATGCTCACCGTCGCCGCGGCGGCCGCCCGCGCCGGCGAGGCGGCCGGGAGCGCGGCGGGAAGCGCCGCCGACGTGGCCCGCGCCGCCTACGACGGGGCCCGCGCCGCCCTGGCCGAGACCCCGGGGCAGCTGGCCGCGCTGGGCCGGGCCGGGGTGGTCGACGCCGGGGGCTGCGGGCTGGTCGCCGTACTCGGGGCCCTGTGGCAGGCGCTCTCCGGGCAGGAGCCGGCCCCCGAGCCGGTGCGCGGCCGGGCCGTGTCCGTACCGCAGACCCCGGAGCCCTGCGCGCAGGAGGACGGGCCGGCCTACGAGGTGGTCTACCTGCTCGAGGCCTCCGAGGCGGCGGTCGGGGAGCTGCGCGAACAGCTCGACGGGCTCGGCGACTCCCTGGTCGTGGTCGGCGGCGAAGGGCTGTGGAACGTCCACGTGCACGTCGACGACCCGGGCGCGGCCGTGGAGGCCGGCGTCGTCGCCGGCCGGCCGTACCGGATACGCATCACGCACTTCGGCGACGAGCGGCGCCGGGCCCGGGGCGAGCGCGCCCAGCGGGCCGTGGTCGCCGTCGTCCCGGGCGAAGGGCTGGCCGGGCTGTGCGGGGAAGCGGGCGCGACCGCGGTGCTCGTGCGCCCCGGAGAGGTCCCGGCCGTCGGCGACCTGGTCGACGCCATCCGCCGTGCGCACGCCCGCGAGGTGGTCCTGCTGCCGGGCGGCGCCGAGCTGCGCGCGACCGCGGCCGCGGCGGCCGAGCGGGCCCGGGCCGACGGCGTGCGCGTGGCGGTGATCCCCACCCGGTCGGCGGTCCAGGGCCTGGCCGCCCTCGCCGTGCACGACCCGGAGGGCAGCTTCGACGAGGACGTGGTAGCCATGACCGCGGCGGCCGGCGCCACCCGGTACGCGGAACTCGCCGTCGCCGAACGGCAGTCCTTCACCTCGGCCGGGATCTGCCAGGCCGGGGACGTGCTCGGCCTCATCGACGGCGACGTCGCCGTCATCGGCCCGGGCCTGACCGAGACCGCCGAGGCCGTCCTGGAGCGGATGCTGGGCTCCGGCGGCGAACTCGTCACGCTCGTACTGGGACCCGAGGTGCCGGACACCCTCGCCGAGCACCTGGAGGCGTACGTCCAGCACGGGCACCTGGCCGTGGACACCGTCACCTACCGCGGCGGGCGGTACTCGGCGCCGCTCCTCATCGGGGTGGAATAGCCGGCTTGTCAGCGGCATGGTGTGCAATGGAACACGTGCCCGCGCTCGACGAAGACCTCAAGAAGACGCTCGGTCCCGCCACCGCCAAGGTGCTGGCCGAGCAGCTCGGCCTGCACACGGCCCTGGACCTGCTCCACCACTACCCCCGGCGGTATGCCGAGCGCGGTGAGCTGACCTCGCTGGCCGAGCTCGCCGACCAGATCGACGAGCACGTGACCGTCGTCGCGCAGGTCGCCGACGCCCGGATCCTGAGCTTCAACGGGGGCCGCGGCAAACGCCTCGAAGTCACCATCACCGACGGCAGCGGCCGGCTCCAGCTGGTCTTCTTCGGCGCGGGCGTGCACAAGCCGCACAAGGACCTGCTGCCCGGCACCCGCGCGATGTTCGCGGGCAAGGTCTCGAAGTTCAACCACAAGCTCCAGCTGGCGCACCCCGCCTACGAGCCGCTCGGCGGGGACGCCTCCGACCGGGACGCGGCCACCGCCTTCGCCAGCCAGCTCATCCCGATCTACCCGGCCTGCGCGAAACTGGAGTCCTGGAAGATCGCCAAGTGCGTGGACGCGGTGCTGCCCAGCGCCCAGGAGGCCGTGGACCCGCTTCCCGCCGCCCTGCGCGAGGGCCGCGGTCTGGTCCCCCTCACCGAGGCCCTGCTGAAGATCCACCGGCCGGCCACCAAGGCCGACATCGACGACGCCCGCCAGCGCCTGAAGTGGGACGAGGCCTTCGTCCTCCAGGTCGCCCTGGCCCGCCGCCGGCACGCCGACTCCCAGCTCCCGGCCGTGCCCCGCCGCCCCGCCCAGGGCGGGCTGCTCGACTCCTTCGACGCCAAACTCCCCTTCACGCTCACCGAAGGCCAGCAGGGCGTCTCGAAGGAGATCTTCGACGACCTGGGCACCAGCCACCCCATGCACCGCCTCCTCCAGGGCGAGGTCGGAAGCGGCAAGACGATGGTGGCGCTGCGGGCCATGCTCGCCGTCGTGGACTCCGGCGGGCAGGCCGCGATGCTCGCGCCCACCGAGGTCCTCGCACAGCAGCACCACCGGTCCATCACCGAGATGATGGGCGAACTGGCCGAGGGGGGCATGCTCGGCGGATCCGACCAGGGCACCAAGGTGGTCCTGCTCACCGGGTCCATGGGCGTGCCGGCACGGCGCCGGGCCCTGCTCGATCTGGTCACCGGCGAGGCCGGGATCGTGATCGGCACGCACGCGCTGATCGAGGACAAGGTGCAGTTCCACGACCTCGGCCTGGTGGTCGTCGACGAACAGCACCGCTTCGGCGTGGAGCAGCGCGACGCGCTCCGGTCGAAGGGGAAGCAGCCCCCGCACCTGCTGGTGATGACCGCGACCCCGATCCCGCGCACCGTCGCCATGACGGTCTTCGGCGACCTGGAGACCTCCGTCCTCGACCAGCTGCCCGCCGGGCGCTCGCCGATCGCGACCCATGTGGTGCCCGCCAAGGACAAGCCGCACTTCCTCACCCGGGCCTGGGAGCGGGTCCGCGAGGAGGTGGAGAAGGGCCACCAGGCGTATGTGGTCTGCCCCCGGATCGGCGACGAGGAGGAGCCGAAGAAGAAGGCCGCCGCCGAGGACGAGGCCGAGAAGCGGCCGCCGCTCGCCGTCCTGGACATCGCCGAACAGCTCACGCGCGGCCCGCTGGCCGGACTGAGCGTTGAGGTGCTGCACGGGCGGATGGACCCGGCCGACAAGGACGACGTGATGCGCCGCTTCGCCGCGGGCGAGGTCAAGGTGCTGGTCGCCACGACCGTCATCGAGGTCGGGGTGAACGTGCCGAACTCCACCGCCATGGTGATCATGGACGCGGACCGGTTCGGCGTCTCCCAGCTCCACCAGCTGCGCGGCCGCGTCGGCCGCGGCTCCGCACCCGGCCTGTGCCTGCTGGTCAGCGAGATGCACGAGGCGAGCCCCGCCCGGGCCCGGCTGGCCGCCGTCGCCGCCACCCTCGACGGCTTCGAGCTCTCCCGCATCGACCTGGAGCAGCGCCGCGAGGGCGACGTACTGGGCCAGGCGCAGTCGGGCGTGCGCTCCTCGCTGCGGATGCTGGCCGTCATCGAGGACGAGGAGGTCATCGCCCAGGCCCGGGAGGAGGCCACCCGCGTGGTCGCGGAGGACCCGGAGCTGGAGCGGCTGCCGGGGCTGCGGACCGCGCTGGACGCCTTGCTGGACACCGAGCGGGAGCAGTACCTGGAGAAGGGCTGACAATAGGGGGGCCCGCTACTCCCGAAGACCGAAGGACCCTATCGATGACCCGCGTGATCGCCGGCAGCGCCGGCGGGCGACGGCTGGCCGTGCCCCCCGGCACCGGCACCCGGCCGACCTCCGACCGGATGCGCGAAGGCCTCTTCTCCACGTGGGAGTCGCTGCACGGCGTCGAAGCGGCCCGGGTGCTGGACCTCTACGCAGGTTCCGGAGCCGTCGGCCTGGAGGCCCTCTCCCGCGGCGCGGACCACGCCCTGCTGGTCGAGACCGACCCCAAGGCCGCCAAGTCCATCCGGGACAACATCAAGGCCGTGGGCCTGCCCGGCGCCGAATTCCGGTCGGGCAAGGCCGAGCAGGTCATCGCGGGGAGGGCCGGCGGGGACCCGTACGACATCGTCTTCCTGGACCCCCCGTACGCCGTCGGCAACGACGATCTTCGGGAGATCCTGCTCACACTCCGGTCCAATGGCTGGCTCACGGACGATGCGCTCGTCACCGTGGAACGCAGCACCAGGAGCGGCGCCTTCCCGTGGCCCGAGGGCTTCGAGCCGCTCCGGTCGCGGAAGTACGGCGAGGGCACCCTTTGGTACGGTCGCGCCGCCTTCACCAGCGAAGACTCATGAACGAGGGAGTTCAGTTGCGCCGCGCCGTCTGTCCGGGATCCTTCGACCCCATCACCAACGGACACCTCGACATCATCGGACGTGCCTCCAGGCTGTACGACGTCGTGCACGTCGCCGTGATGATCAACCAGTCGAAGCAGGGCCTGTTCACCGTCGAGGAGCGGATCGAGCTGATCCGCGAGGCGACGGCCGACTACGGCAACATCCAGGTCGAGTCCTTCCACGGGCTGCTCGTCGACTTCTGCAAGCAGCGGGACATCCCGGCCATCGTCAAGGGCCTGCGCGCCGTCAGCGACTTCGACTACGAGCTCCAGATGGCCCAGATGAACATGGGCCTGTCGGGCGTCGAGACGCTGTTCGTCCCGACGAACCCCACCTACAGCTTCCTGTCCTCCTCCCTGGTCAAGGAGGTCGCGGCGTGGGGCGGCGACGTCGCCCACCTGCTTCCGGCGCACGTGCACGCGGCGCTGATGGAGCGCCTGCGCGAGCGCTGAGTCGCTGACGGGCCGTCAGTCAGTGTCGGGGGGCCGCCCGCTGGCCTTACAGTCGTGGCGTCCGACTCGGGAACCGCCCGAGGCCGAGAGAGTGCGAGCCCCCATGGACGTGCAGAAGAAGCTCGACGAGATCGTCGCGGCCGTCGGCGGCGCCCGGTCCATGCCCATGTCGGCCTCCTGCGTGATCAACCGCGCCGAGCTGCTCGCCCAGCTCGAAGAGGTCCGCGAGGCGCTCCCCGGCTCGCTCGCACAGGCGCAGGAGCTCATCGGCGGCCGGGCGCAAATGGTCGAGGAGGCCCGCCGGGAGGCGGAGCGGATCATCGAGTCCGCCCACAACCAGCGCGGTTCGCTGATCTCCGACACCGAGATCGCGCGGCGCTCCCAGGCCGAGGCGGACCGGATCCTGGAGGAGGCCCGCCGGGAGGCCGAGGAGATCCGGGCCGAGGCCGACGACTACGTCGACAGCAAGCTCGCCAACTTCGAGGTCGTGCTCACCAAGACCATCGGGTCGGTGGACCGGGGCCGGGAGAAGCTGCTGGGCCGCGGCCCCGGGCTGGACGAGCAGGGCTACCGGGACCCCGACTACGACGAGGCGCCCGAGCGCAGCCACGACCCCGACACGCAGCGGCAGCAGGCGGACGCGTACGTGGACACCAAGCTGGCGACCTTCGAGGCGGTGCTCTCCAAGACCCTGGAGGCCGTCGGCCGCGGCCGGCAGAAGCTGCTGGGCCGGGTGCCCACGGACGACCTCGGCGCACACATGGCCGCCCAGGACGCGGCGGGCGGGCAGCAGTCCCGTTCCGGGAGCGACGCCGACTTCCTCGCGGGCCTGGCCGAGCCGCAGCCGGCGCCCGCGTCGCCGATCCCGGCGCAGCCCGAGCCTGTGTACGACACGTACTCCTACCAGCAGCAGCCCCAGCAGCAGGACGGCTACGCCTACCAGGGCCACCAGGACCCCTATGCGGGGTACCAGCAGCAGCCCGACCCGTATGCGGGATACCAGCAGCAGCAGCCCGACCCGTATGCCGCGTACCAGGAGCCGCAGGGGCAGCAGCCCTCGCTCGACGAGACCAGCTTCTTCGACACGAGCATGATCAACCTGGATCAGCTGCGCCAGTACGAACAGGGGCGCTAGGCCAGGATTGGGCGCAGAGCGCGCTGCCGGGTATCCTGGCTCTTCGGTCGCGCGTATGCACCGCGATCCATGCTGCCCACATGTGGCTCAATCTTTATGGGCAGCGTCTTTGATCTTCAGCGATCTGTGAAAGCAGGAACGGCCCTGAATACCCGCCTCGACCACCGCAACCCCCTCGTGTTCGACACGCACGAGCTGGGTCGGCGTCCTGGTGCCATGCAGCGGCTGTCCCGTGAGATCGCGGCACCGGCGGACCTCGGTCTCGCCGGCGTCATCGGAGTGCCGGAAGGCACCCCGCTGAAGCTCAAGCTCCGCCTGGAGTCGGTCATGGAAGGGGTGCTTGTCACAGGCACCGCCCGTGCATCGGCAACCGGGGAGTGCGTAAGGTGTCTGGAGTCCGTGGAGCGCGAGCTCAAGGCGGACTTCCAGGAGATGTTTTCGTACCCTGACGCCGACGACCGGACCCGCTCCAAGGCGGAGCCGGCCGACGACGCCGAGGACGACGAGGACACGCTCTTCCTCGAGGACGGTTTGTTCGACCTCGAACCCGTGCTGCGCGACGTGGTGGTGCTCGCACTGCCGCTGCAGCCGGTGTGCCGGGAGGATTGTCTCGGACTGTGCCCCGATTGCGGGCTCAGCCTGAACGACGACCCGGACCACCACCATGACGCCGTCGACATCCGTTGGGCGGCACTGCAGGGACTCGTCGTGACCGATCAGGACGACGAGAAGGACAACATGAGCGGCACTGCCTCTGACGGAGTTCAGGGCGCCGCCGAGAAGCAGGAGAAGTAGCCGTGGCTGTTCCGAAGCGGAAGATGTCGCGCAGCAACACGCGCCACCGCCGGTCGCAGTGGAAGGCTGCGGTCCCCACCCTGGTTTCGTGTGAGCGTTGCCAGGAGCCGAAGCTCCAGCACATTGCGTGCCCGAGCTGCGGCACCTACAACAAGCGCCAGGTCCTCGAGGTCTGAGCGGCTGGTGAGAGGCGCAATGTCTGAGCTGTCCAACGCTGAGAAGCAGGCAGACAGTAACAACGCGGCCTCGTCCCACAAGCTTCTGGAAGGGCGGCTCGGGTATCGACTCGAGTCCGCCCTTCTGGTGCGTGCACTGACCCACCGCTCGTACGCGTACGAGAACGGCGGTCTGCCCACCAACGAGCGGCTGGAGTTCCTCGGGGACTCCGTGCTCGGCCTGGTGGTCACGGACACGCTGTACACGACCCACCCGGATCTCCCCGAAGGCCAGCTGGCCAAACTTCGGGCCGCGGTGGTCAACTCGCGTGCACTGGCGGAGGTCGGGCGTGGCCTCGAACTCGGCTCCTTCATCCGGCTCGGCCGGGGCGAAGAGGGCACGGGTGGCCGGGACAAGGCCTCCATCCTCGCCGACACCCTTGAAGCGGTGATCGGCGCGGTCTACCTCGACCAGGGCCTCGACGCGGCCTCGGAGCTGGTTCACCGGCTCTTCGACCCGCTCATCGAGAAGTCCTCGAACCTCGGAGCCGGCCTGGACTGGAAGACCAGTCTCCAGGAGCTCACGGCGGCCGAAGGTCTTGGCGTACCGGAATACCTGGTCACCGAGACCGGCCCGGACCACGAGAAGACCTTCACTGCTGCTGCCCGCGTCGGTGGTGTCTCGTACGGCACCGGCACCGGCCGCAGCAAGAAGGAAGCGGAACAGCAGGCGGCGGAATCCGCCTGGCGCGGTATCCGTACCGCGGCGGACGAGCGGATCGCGGCTGCGGCCGCGGCCGGTGCGAACGCCGAAGCCGGTGCTCCGGCCGAGGAGGGCGGGGCGCCGACGCCCGCCGACCCGACGCCGAGCGCCTGACCCTTCCTTCGGGGTTTCCCCCGCCCCGCCACCTGCCCCGGCAGGCGGCGGGGCGGTCCCGTTTCCGGGGCCCCGCGACGGGGCCGGTAGGCTCGGCGGCAGCGCCCAGAACCGCATCGCCACCGGAGGAGAACCGTGCCCGAGCTGCCCGAGGTCGAAGTCGTGCGGCGGGGCCTCGAGCGCTGGGTGGCCGGGCGGACCGTCGAGGCCGTCGAGGTCCTGCACCCCCGTGCCGTACGGCGCCACGCGGGCGGCGGGGCCGACTTCGCGGCGCGCCTGCGCGGGGAGACCATCGGGGTGCCGCAGCGGCGCGGGAAGTACCTGTGGCTGCCCCTGGCGGGCCGGGACCTGTCGGTCCTGGGTCATCTGGGGATGAGCGGACAACTGCTCGTGCAGCCCGAGGACGCCCCCGACGAGAAGCACCTGCGGATCCGGGTGCGGTTCACTGATTCCGACAGCGGCTCCGCCGCGGGCGCCGCCGGAACCGAACTGCGCTTCGTGGACCAGCGGACCTTCGGCGGGCTCTCGTTGCACGAGGTCGCCGCCGACAGCACCGACGGGCTGCCCGACGTCATCGCCCACATCGCGCGCGACCCCCTGGACCCGTTGTTCGACGAGGGCGCCTACCACCTGGCGCTGCATGGCCGGCGGACCACCGTCAAGCGGGCGCTGCTCGACCAGTCCCTGATCAGCGGGGTCGGCAACATCTACGCGGACGAGGCGCTGTGGCGCGCCAAGCTGCACTACGAGCGCCCCACGGCCACCCTCACACGCCCCCGGAGCGCGGAACTCCTGGGCCACGTCCGGGACGTCATGAACGCGGCCCTCGCCGTCGGCGGCACCAGCTTCGACAGCCTCTACGTCAACGTGAACGGCGAGTCGGGCTACTTCGACCGGTCGCTCGACGCCTACGGGCGCGAGGACGAGCCCTGCCGTCGCTGCGGTACGCCGATGCGGCGCCGGCCGTGGATGAACAGGTCGAGCTACTTCTGCCCGCGCTGTCAGCGGGCTCCGCGCGTGTCGTCGTAGGTCTGCCGGGCGGTCAGCACGTCCGGCATGCTCCCCTCCAGGAAGTGGATGAGGGAGAGCAGACGGTCCGCCACCTCGACGCCGAGCGGGGTGAGTTCGTAGTCGACGCGGGGCGGGTTGGTCGGCTGCGCCTCGCGGTTGACGATGCCGTCGCGCTCCAGCGCGTGCAGGGTCTGGGAGAGCATCTTCTCGCTCACGCCCTCCACGCGGCGGCGCAGCTCGTTGAAGCGGCACGGGCCCTCGCGCAGAGCGCCCACGGTGAGGCTGCCCCAGCGGCCGGTGACGTGTTCCAGGGTTTCCCGGGACGGGCACGCGCGCGCGAAGGCATCGAACGGTAGTTCGGACTCGGCGCTCTCGGTACAGACGGATGGTGTGTCCATGAGGTAGAGCGTACCTCCGTATAGCGCTAACTGAGGGGTTGCGCTTTCTAAAAGTTAGTGGTTTTCTTTTCCTCGTCGCAGTCTTCCCCCGTCGCACCGCTCCCGTGAGGCGACGGGGACTTCCCGAGGAGAGTTCCCCGTGTCCGGTACCACGCACACCCCCGTCGTCTCGATCGCCTACCACTCCGGCTACGGCCACACCGCGGTCATCGCCGAGGCGGTCCGCAACGGCGCCGCCGAGGCCGGTGCGACCGTCCACTTCATCAAGGTCGACGAGATCGACGACGCGCAGTGGGAGCTGCTCGACGCCTCCGACGCGATCGTCTTCGGCTCGCCGACCTACATGGGCACGGCGTCCGGTGCCTTCCACGTCTTCGCCGAGGCCACCTCGAAGCGCTGGTTCGGCGACGCCTGGCAGGACAAGGTGGCGGCCGGTTTCACCAACTCGGCCTCCAAGAGCGGCGACAAGCTGCACACCCTGCAGTTCTTCCAGATCCTGGCCGCGCAGCACGGCATGAGCTGGGTCAACCTGGGCCTGAAGCCGGGCTGGAACTCCAGCACCGCCTCGGAGAACGACCTCAACCGCCTCGGCGTCTTCGCCGGTGCCGCCGCGCAGACCAACTCCGACGAGGGTGCGGACGCGGTCCACAAGGCCGACATCGCGACCGCCGAGCACCTGGGCCGGCGCGTCGCCGAGCACGCCCGCGTCGTCGTCGCGGGCCGCGCGGCCCTGGCCGCGCTCTAAGGCTCGCTAGAAGCCGAAGTCCTGGGTCCACCAGGGGCCGCCGGCGGCGAAGTGGGCGCCGACGCCCAGGGTGCGGAACTCGCAGTTGAGGATGTTCGCCTTGTGGCCCGGGCTGTTCATCCAGGCCTTCATCACGGCCTCGGCGTCGCCCTGGCCGCGGGCGATGTTCTCGCCGCCGAGGCCCGAGATCCCGGCCTTGGTGGCGCGGTCCCACGGGCTGTTGCCGTCGGGGTCGGTGTGGCCGAAGAAGCCGCGGGTGGCCATGTCCTTGCTGAAGGCGCCCGCCAGCGTCGCGAGCGGCGGGTTCGCCCGGACCGGACCGCACCCGGCCTGCGCGCGCTCCTGGTTCACCAGGGTGACCACGGCGGCCTCCTCGGCGGAGTGACCGTCGATGGCCGGCGGGGGCGGGGTCGTCGGCGCCTTGGCGGACGGCTTCGGGGGCACGGGGGCGGGCTTCGCCGGGGCCTCGCTGGAACGCGCGGTGGACGGCGCGGCGGAGGGCGAGGCGCTCGGCGAGGCCGAAGCCGAAGCCGATGCCGGCGCCGAAGGCGACGCGGAGGCCGATGCGGACGGGCTCGGTGAGGCGGAGGGGGAAGGGGAGGCCGACGGGCCGGCCGACGGGGAGCCCGAGCCGGTGGGGACGCGGCCGGACAGGTTGGCGAGGCCGCCCTGCTGGTCCACGGCGCTGCCGTCGGGGCTCGCCGAGGCCTTCGCGCGGGCCTCTGTGGAGTCGGAGGCCGAACCGGCGACCCCTACGTAGGGGAAGGAGTCGCCGACCGGCACCATGCCGGTGGTGACGGCGGCCGTACCGAGCGCCACGGCAACCGAGACGCCCAGCAGGCCGGTGCGCAGGGCGGTGCCGCGCTTGCCGCCGCGGCGCGGTGCGGCGTGAAGTCCGTGGCGTCCCATCGGCGTCGTGCCTTCCTTACCAGATCAAGATCGTCCCTTACTCGCCCAAATGGGTGAGTTCATTGGTGCGCGACTGTACGCCATGGGGCAAGGGGGCGATGTGTCCCGAAAGTGTTTGCCCGGTTAGCGTTCACGCATGAATGAAGATGTCCGCCTGATCGCCTGGGTGCGCGGCCGTGTGCAGGGAGTCGGCTTCCGCTGGTTCACCAGGGAGAACGCCCTGGAGATCGGCGGAGTCGTCGGTTTCGCGCTCAATCTCGACGACGGGCGAGTGCAGGTGGTGGCGGAAGGTCAACGTGAGAATTGCCACCGGCTGCTCGACTGGCTGCGCTCGGCCGACACGCCCGGCCGGGTGGACGGGGTGACAGAGATCTGGGGCACACCGCGCGGTGGCTACGACGGCTTCGCGATCCGGTGACCTTTCTGCTGATCATGTACTGATCACACCCCGAGGCCGTCCGCACACGGTCGGATCTGCGCATTCTCCGTCGACGCGTTGCCGACGCGGGCGATCCGTGGAAGGCTCGGAGATGAGGATGATCTCCACGTCCCTTGCGGGGCCCGGGCTGCCCGCCGATACGGGGCGTGATCGTGTTGACCGTCAAACTTTTTGGTGAGACGCTGGAAGCCCCGCGCACCTGAGCTGTTTGGCAGTGTTGGCAGTAGTAAGAGCAGTGACTGACAGTCGCTGTCGGACATCCGCGGGTGCGATTCCCTCACGACCCACACCGCTTCGGTCGGTCACTCAGTGTGGAGGACCATCCATCATGGCAAAGGCGCTTCTCGGTTACGTCGGCGGTTCCGATCCGCGACTCCTCGCCGAGATGCGACGGCTTCAGCAGCGCGTCCAGGACCTCGAGTCCGAGCTCGTACGGATTCAGTCCGAAAATGACGCGCTGAACGCGGCCGCCGCTCAGCACGACGGAGACTCGCTGCTCGACAGCATCGAGATCGACGTACCCCAGGCGGAGCCTGCGCTCACCTGATCCGCTCTCATCGTCGCTCGACTCCAGCCCCGCATGATCTGCAAGGGACGCTCCGGCGTCCCTTCTTTCTTTGGACACCGCCTTTCTCTGGACACCGCGCCCCGCGGCATGAGGCCAAGTGGAGGGACTGATTCCTTTGACGTCAGGTTTGCCCTGACCTTCATGGGCGAAACCGAACGCGAAAGGTAGAGTCCGGCGGCGTGCACCTCAAGTCCCTGACCCTGCGCGGCTTCAAATCCTTTGCTTCCGCGACCACCCTGCGCTTCGAACCCGGCATCACCTGTGTCGTGGGTCCGAACGGCTCCGGCAAGTCCAACGTGGTGGACGCGCTGTCCTGGGTCATGGGCGAACAAGGGGCCAAATCCCTGCGCGGCGGGAAGATGGAAGACGTCATCTTCGCCGGGACCACCGGACGTCCGCCGCTCGGCCGCGCCGAGGTCTCGCTGACGATCGACAACTCCGACGGCGCGCTGCCCATCGACTACGCCGAAGTGACCATCACCCGGATCATGTTCCGCGGCGGCAGCAGCGAGTACCAGATCAACGGTGACACCTGCCGCCTGCTCGACATCCAGGAGCTGCTCTCCGACTCCGGCATCGGCCGCGAGATGCACGTCATCGTCGGACAGGGCCAGCTGGACTCCGTCCTGCACGCCGATCCCATGGGGCGCCGCGCCTTCATCGAGGAGGCGGCCGGCGTACTGAAGCACCGCAAGCGCAAGGAGAAGGCGCTGCGGAAGCTGGACGCGATGCAGGCGAACCTCGCGCGCGTGCAGGACCTCAACGAAGAGCTGCGGCGCCAGCTGAAGCCCCTGGGCCGGCAGGCCGCGGTGGCCCGCCGGGCGGCCGTCATCCAGGCGGACCTGCGCGACGCGCGGCTGCGGCTGCTCGCCGACGACCTGGTCACCCTGCGCCGTGCGCTCGACGCGGAGGTCGCGGACGAGGCGGCGCTGAAGGAACGCAAGGAGGCCGCCGAGGCCCGGCTGGCGGAGGCGCTGCGGCGCGAGGCCGAGCTGGAGGAGGCCGTACGGGAGCTCGCGCCGCGGCTCCAGCGGGCGCAGCAGACCTGGTACGAGCTCTCGCAGCTCGCCGAGCGGGTCCGGGGAACCGCGTCGCTGGCGGACGCGCGGGTCAAGAGCGCGACGGCTCCGGCGGAGGAGGAGCGGCGGGGGCGCGATCCGGAGGACATGGAGAAGGAGGCCGCGCGGATCCGCGAGCAGGAGGCGGAACTGACGGCGGCTCTGGAGGCGGCCTCCCACGCGCTGGAGGACACGGCGGCGCACCGGGCGGAGCTGGAGCGGGCGCTGGCCGAGGAGGAGCGGCGGCTGCGGGACGCCGCGCGGGCCATCGCGGACCGGCGCGAGGCGCTGGCCCGGCTGACGGGCCGGCTCGGCGCCGCCCGCTCCCGGGCCGGTGCCGCGCAGGCCGAGATCGACCGGCTCGTCGCGGCGCGCGACGAGGCCTCGGCCCGGGCGGTGGCTGCGCAGGAGGAGTACGAGGTCCTGGCGGAGGAGGTCGGCGGCCTCGACGACTCTTCGGTGGAGGGCGAGTACGAGGCGGCGCGGGCCGGGCTGACCGAGGCGGACGCCGAACTGGCGGCGGCCCGGGACGCGGTGACGGCGGCGGAGCGCTCGCGGGCGGCGGTGTCGGCGCGGCGGGACGCGCTGGCGCTGGGGCTGCGGCGCAAGGACGGTACGGGAGCGCTGCTCGCGGCGCGGGAGCGGCTGGCCGGGCTGCTGGGACCGGCGGCGGAGCGGCTGTCGGTGACCCCGGGGTACGAGGTCGCCGTGGCCGCCGCGCTGGGCTCGGCGGCGGACGCTTTGGCGGTGTCGTCCCCGGCCGCCGCGGCCGCGGCGATCCGCCACCTCCGCGACGCGGACGCGGGGCGCGCCACCCTCCTGATCGCCCCGGCGGCGCCGGCCCTCCCGGGCCAGGCCTCGGCCGCCGGGGCCGGGGCCGTGGTTCCGGGGCAGGCCCCGGGCCCGGTGGGCGCGGCTGCGGGCAGCCTGCTCCCCGGGCAGGCCGCTGCCGGTGAAGGGGCCTTCCCCCACCCCGCCCCTTCCCGAAACGGGGCTCTGCCCGGACCCGCGCCTCAAGCTCCCCCAGCTACCGCTGGGAGGGGCCCCCAGGCGAGGCTGGAATCGCCCTGCGGGCAATCCAGCCCGCGCCAGGCGGACGGGATCAGCCAAAGCCCCGGCAGCGAAGCCGCCGCCGAGTTCGTTCAGGGCGATGCCGAGGTGCGGCGGGCCGTGGCGTGGGTGCTGCGGGACCACTTCGTGGTCGGGACGCTCGACGAGGCCGAGACCCTCGTCGCGGAGCGGCCCGGCGCGGTGGCGGTGACCGTCGAGGGCGACATCCTCGGGGCACACCTCGCGCACGGCGGCTCCGCCGGGGCGCCCAGCCTGATCGAGGTGCAGGCGGCGGTCGACGAGGCCGCGGCCGAGCTGGCCCGGCTCGACGGGCAGTGCCGGGAGCTGACCGGAGCCCAGGCGGCCGCCTGGGCGCGGCGGCAGGACGCGGCGGCCCTGGTCGAGGAGCTCGCGGAACGCCGCCGGGCCGGCGAGCGGGCCCGTGCCGGCGTCGCCCAGCAGCTCGGCCGCCTCGCCGGGCAGGCGAAGGGGGCCGCGGGCGAGGCCGAGCGCAGCGTCACCGCGGCGGCCAAGGCCCAGGACGCGCTGGAGCAGGCGCTGCTGGACGTGGAGGAGTGCGCCGGGCAGCTGGCGACGGCCGAGGAGATGCCGGCGGAGGAGGAGCCGGACACCTCCCGGCGGGACCGGCTCGCCGCCGACGGGGCCAACGCCCGCCAGACCGAGATGGAGGCCCGGCTGCAGCTCAGGACCCACGAGGAGCGGGTCAAGGGACTGGCCGGAAGGGCGGATTCACTCGACCGGGCGGCCCGCGCCGAACGGGAGGCCCGCACCCGCGCGGAGCGCCGCCGGGCACGGCTGCGGCACGAGGCGGAGGTCGCCCGGGCGGTGGCCGACGGGGCCCGCCAGCTGCTCGCGCACGTGGAGGTCTCGCTGGGCCGGGCCGACGAGGAGCGCGCCGGGGCCGAGTACGCCAAGGGCCTGCGCGAGCGGGAACTCGCCGAGGCCAGGAACAGCGGCCGGGACCTGAAGGGCGAACTCGACAAGCTCACCGACTCGGTGCACCGCGGGGAGGTGCTCGGCGCCGAGAAGCGGCTGCGCATCGAAGCGGTGGAGGCCAAGGCGCTGGAGGAGTTCGGTATGGAGGCCGCCGGGCTCGTCGCCGAGTACGGCCCCGACCAGCCGGTGCCGCCGTCCCTGCCGGCCGAGGGCGAGGAGCTGCCCGCGGACCCGGAGCACCCCCGGAACCTTCCCGGCCCCTTCGTCCGCGCCCAGCAGGAGAAGCGGCTCAAGGCGGCCGAGCGCGCCTACCAGCAGCTCGGCAAGGTCAACCCGCTCGCGCTGGAGGAGTTCGCGGCGCTGGAGGAGCGCCACCAGTTCCTCAGCGAGCAGTTGGAGGACCTGCGCAAGACCCGCGCCGATCTCCTTCAAGTGGTGAAGGAGGTCGACGAGCGCGTCGAGCAGGTCTTCACCGAGGCGTACCGGGACACGGCCCGGGAGTTCGAGGGGGTCTTCTCGAGGCTGTTCCCCGGCGGCGAGGGCCGGCTGATCCTCACCGACCCCGACAACATGCTGACCACGGGAGTCGACGTCGAGGCGCGCCCGCCGGGCAAGAAGGTCAAGCGGCTGTCGCTGCTCTCGGGCGGCGAGCGCTCGCTGACCGCCGTGGCCCTGCTGGTGTCCATCTTCAAGGCGCGGCCCAGCCCGTTCTACGTGATGGACGAGGTCGAGGCCGCGCTCGACGACACCAACCTGCAGCGGCTGATCCGGATCATGGAGGAGCTCCAGGAGAGCTCCCAGCTGATCGTCATCACGCACCAGAAGCGGACGATGGAGGTCGCCGACGCGCTCTACGGCGTCTCGATGCAGGGCGACGGGGTCTCCAAGGTCATCAGCCAGCGGCTGCGCTGACCAGTTCACTTCAGGAAGTGAACACTGTGGCTCTCTTCACTCGCGCGCAGCGGGTTCTTCAGCCCTATTGACTTCAGAAAGTGAAGTCATAAGCTCTGCCTTGCCGTGTTCGACGTTCAGGTGGTGGTGAGCAGTTTGCTGTGCGCCACTGGAGGAACACGCGCACAGACGCACACCCCCACACCGCCCGCCGTCGACGCCGGGCCCAGGAGCGCATCTTGACCAGCACAGCGAACGCACCCGCGTCAGGCGGTGGCCGGGCGGCCCGCCCCGACCATCTCGGGCACGTCATCTTCATCGCCGCGGCCGCGGCCATGGGCGGCTTCCTCTTCGGCTACGACAGCTCCGTCATCAACGGCGCCGTCGTCGCCATCCGTGAACGGTTCGAGGTCGGATCCGCGGCGCTCGCCCAGGTGATCGCCGCCGCGCTGATCGGCTGCGCCCTCGGCGCCGCCACCGCCGGCCGCATCGCCGACCGGATCGGCCGCATCCGCTGCATGCAGATCGCCGCCGTCCTCTTCACCGCGAGCGCCATCGGCTCGGCCCTCCCGTTCGCCCTGTGGGACCTGGCGATGTGGCGCGTCATCGGCGGCTTCGGCATCGGCATGGCCTCCGTCATCGGCCCCGCCTACATCGCCGAGGTGTCCCCGGCCGCCTACCGCGGCCGGCTCGCCTCCTTCCAGCAGGCCGCCATCGTCATCGGCATCGCCGTCTCCCAGCTGGTCAACTGGGGCCTCCTGAACCTCGCCGACGGCGACCAGCGCGGCGAGATCGCCGGCCTGGAGGCCTGGCAGTGGATGCTCGGCATCATGGTCATCCCGGCCGTGATCTACGGCCTGATGTCCTTCGTCATCCCGGAGTCCCCCCGCTACCTGATCTCCGTCGGCCGCACCGAGCAGGCCAAGGAGGTGCTGCGCGAGGTCGAGGGCTCGAAGATCGACATCGACGCACGCGCCGCCGAGATCGAGCAGGCGATGCACTCCGAGCACAAGTCCACCTTCAAGGACCTGCTGGGCGGCCGCTTCGGCTTCCTGCCCATCGTCTGGATCGGCATCGGCCTCTCCGTCTTCCAGCAGCTCGTCGGCATCAACGTGATCTTCTACTACAGCTCCTCGCTGTGGCAGTCCGTGGGCATCGACCCGAGCAGCTCGTTCTTCTACTCCTTCACCACGTCGATCATCAACATCATCGGCACGGTGATCGCGATGGTCCTCGTCGACCGGATCGGCCGCAAGCCGCTCGCCCTCATCGGCTCGGCGGGCATGGCGGTCTCCCTGGGCCTCTGCGCGTGGGCGTTCTCCTACAAGGAGGGCAGCGGCGACAACATCACGATGCCCGACACCCAGGGCACGATCGCGCTGATCGCCGCGCACTCCTTCGTGCTCTTCTTCGCCCTGTCCTGGGGCGTGGTGGTCTGGGTGCTGCTCGGCGAGATGTTCCCGAACCGCATCCGGGCCGCTGCCCTCGGCGTCGCCGCCTCGGCCCAGTGGATCGCCAACTGGGTCATCACCGTGTCGTTCCCGACCCTGTCGGACTGGAACCTGTCCGGCGCGTACGTGATCTACACCGTCTTCGCCCTGCTCTCGATCCCCTTCATCCTCAAGTGGGTGCCGGAGACCAAGGGCAAGGCGCTGGAGGAGATGGGGTAACCACCCCCGCCAACACCCCTTCTCCTCGATACTGCCCCGGCTCAGTCCTTGAGCCGGGGCAGTACCTGTTCGCACAGCAGGTGCAGGCTGCGCCAGCCCTCGTCCAGCGGCATCCCGCCGCACAGCGGGTGCAGCACCAGGTTCCCCGACTCGCCCGCGCCCCGGGCGTACGCGAGTGCCTCGTCCGGCGTGAGGATCCGGTACACGCCCTCCGCGCGCAGTTCGGCCACCGAGCGCGCGGCCGACCGTACGGCGCTGCGGATGTCCTTGGACTGCCAGGACGCGTACATGCCCGCCTCGTGCAGGAAGCGCTCGCCGTGCTCGGCCCAGACCCGGTCGGGGTCCTCCGCGATGTGCAGCAGCGGGGTCTCGGCCGCGGGCATCATGCAGAAGCCCTCCGTGCCGTACTCCGCGAGCTTCGCCCGGTAGTACGCCTCCAGCTCCGGCAGGTGCGCGCTGGGGAAGAACGGCAGCCCCAGCCGGGCCGCGCGCCGCGCCGCCGCCTGCGAACTCCCGCCGACCAGGAGCATCGGGTGCGGTTGGGTGAACGGCCGCGGGGTGACCCGTACGGTGCGGCCGCGGAACTCGAAGGGCTCGCCGGTCCACGCCTTCAGCAGGGTCTCCAGCAGCTCGTCCTGGAGCCGGCCGCGCCGCCCCCACTCCACGCCGTGCTGCTCGTACTCCTCCGGCCGGTAGCCGATGCCCGCCACCGTGACCAGGCGCCCGCCGCTCAGCAGGTCCAGTACGGCGATGTCCTCGGCCACCTTCAGCGGGTCGTACAGCGGGCCGATGATCGCCGAGACGGTGACCGCGATCCGGCGGGTGGCGCCGAAGACGGCGCCCGCGAAGGCGAAGGGGGAGGGCAGCCAGTTGTTGCCGGTGCCGTGGTGCTCCTCGGTCTGGATGGTGTCGATCCCGCGGTCGTCCGCGTACCTCGCCATCTCCAGCGCCGCCTTGTAGCGGGCGGAGAGGGACTCGGGGGTGCCGCTGGGGTCGACGAGATTGAACCGGGCCACGGTGATGGGCATGGAGAAGTCCCCCTTCGCCGGATGTGGGTGGGCGGGCGAAGGGGGACGTTAGCTGACGTAGCGTCAGTTGGACAGGGATCCGGCGAGCTCGTGCTCCTCGGCCGGAGCGGGCGCGTCCGGGACCGCCGTGCGCGGCAGTACCGCGTACAGCACGCCCGAGGTCAGGATGCCGGCCGCCCAGCCGAGGCCGTTCTCCCCGATCCAGGTGCCGGCGAGCGGCCCGCTGAACCAGTCCACCTTGGTGAACAGCAGGCCCACGACCAGGGCGAGGGCCCACGAGGTCATCGCCTGCCAGGCGAAGCCGCCCCGGTACCAGTACGCGCTGGTCCGCGTGGTGTCCAGCAGCGCGGGGCCGTCGTAGGTCTTGCGGCGCAGCATGTCCACGCCGAAGACGCCGATCCACGCGGAGAAGGCCACGGCCAGCAGGGTCAGGAAGGAGATGAAGGAGCCGAAGAAGCTGGTCGCCACGACCATCAGCAGGAAGCCGAAGACCAGGCTGATGACGGCGTTGACGCTGACCGCCCAGGCGCGCGGGACCTTGATGCCCAGGGTCTGCGCGGTGAAGCCGGCCGAGTACATGGACATCGAGTTGATGAGCAGCATCCCGACGAGCGCGATGAGCAGGTACGGGACGGCGATCCAGATCGGCAGCAGCTCGCCGATGAAGGAGACCGGGTCCTGGGCGGTGGCCAGGTCCGGGGTGCCGACGGCCATGACCGCGCCCATCAGGACCATCGGGAGCACGACCACGCCGGCGCCGCCGATCGTCGCGCCGACCATGCCCTTGGAGGAGGCCGTACGGGGCAGGTAGCGCGTGAAGTCGGGACCGGACGGCACCCAGCTGATGCCGCCGGCGGCGATGGTGCCGATGCCCGCGATCATCATCGCGGTGGAGCCCGCAGGCTTGCCGAAGACGGCGGACCAGTCGGTGGTGAAGACCAGGTACCCCAGGACCAGCACGCTGAACGCGCCGAAGAGGTACGTCGACCACTTCGAGCAGACGCGCAGCGCGTTGATGCCGAGACCCGAGACGACGAAGGTGCAGCCCACGAAGAACAGCAGGGTGACGACGATCAGCGGGGTGTTGCTCTTGATGCCGAAGAGCAGGTCGAGCACGGTCAGGACGGCGTAGGCGCCGCTGACCGCGTTGATGGTCTCCCAGCCCCACCGGGCCACCCATATCAGGGCGCCGGGGAAGAGGTTGCCGCGCTGGCCGAACACGGCCCGCGAGAGCGCCATGCCCGGGGAGCCGCCGCGCTTGCCGGCGATCGAGATCAGCCCGACGATCCCGTACGAGACGATCGGCGCGGCGACCGCGACGACCAGCACCTGCCAGATGTTCAGCTTGTTGAAGATCACCAGTCCGGCGCCCATGGTCAGCAGGAGCACGCTGATGTTGGCGGCGACCCAGGTGGGGACGAGCTCGCGGACCCGGCCGCCGCGCTCGCCGTCCGGGACGGGCTCCAGGCCGCGGGTCTCGATCGCGGTCTCTTCGGCAGGCATGCAGTACTCCGTGGGGGAGGGCGTGGAGGGGAGTCGCCCATCATCGTAGATTTGCCGCTAAGACCACAAATAGCGGCTTACGGCCTGATGGGAACCTCCAAGGTCCGGGTTCCGGGGCGGCTGTGGCCGATACTGGGTGGGTTATGGACATCCTCATCCTTGCTGTAGTCATCGCCCTGGTCGCGGTCGGCGCGATCAGCGGGCTCGTGGTCAGCAGCCGCAAGAAGAAGCAGCTGCCGCCCACGGCGCCGTCGAGCACGCCGACCATCACTGCCCCGCCCGCCGAACCCCAGGTGGGGGAGGACGCCGCACCGACGGTCGAAGAGCCGCGCCGCACCATCGAGGAGGTCGCCCTCCCCGAGGCGGAGGCTCCCGCTCCCGTGGAGGAGGCCGAGCCGCAGGCTCCGCCCGCCCCCGCGATCGAGGTGCCCGAGCCCACCGCCGGCCGACTGATCCGGCTGCGCGCCCGTCTCGCCCGGTCGCAGAACTCCCTCGGCAAGGGGCTGCTCACGCTGCTCTCCCGGGAGCACCTCGACGAGGACACCTGGGAGGAGATCGAGGAGACCCTCCTCGTCGCCGACGTCGGTGTCGTCCCGACCCAGGAGCTGGTCGACCGGCTCCGCGAGCGGGTCAAGGTGCTGGGCACCCGTACCCCGGCGGACCTGCGCGCCCTCCTCAAGGAGGAGCTGCTGACCCTGGTCGGCACCGACTTCGACCGCGTCGTGAAGACGGAGAGCGGCGAGGACACCCCCGGCGTGATCATGGTCGTCGGCGTCAACGGCACCGGCAAGACCACCACCACCGGCAAGCTGGCGCGCGTGCTCGTGGCCGACGGCCGCAGCGTGGTGCTCGGCGCGGCCGACACCTTCCGCGCGGCCGCCGCCGACCAGCTCCAGACCTGGGGTGACCGCGTGGGCGCCCGCACGGTACGCGGCCCCGAGGGCGGCGACCCGGCCTCGATCGCCTACGACGCCGTCAAGGAGGGCATCGCCGAGGGCGCCGACGTGGTGCTCATCGACACCGCGGGCCGCCTGCACACCAAGACCGGCCTGATGGACGAGCTCGGCAAGGTCAAGCGCGTCGTGGAGAAGCACGGTCCGCTGGACGAGATCCTGCTCGTCCTGGACGCCACCACCGGCCAGAACGGCCTGACCCAGGCCCGCGTCTTCGCCGAGGTCGTGGACATCACCGGCATCGTGCTGACCAAGCTCGACGGCACCGCCAAGGGCGGCATCGTCGTCGCCGTCCAGCGCGAGCTCGGCGTCCCGGTCAAGCTCGTCGGCCTCGGAGAGGGCCCGGACGACCTGGCGCCCTTCGAGCCGGAGGCGTTCGTGGACGCCCTGATCGGCGACTGAGGGCCGTACGCACACAGACGGGTGCCCCCGCGTTCCGGCCGGAACGCGGGGGCACCGTCTGTGGGAGGGGCTACCGGCGGAAGCGGTGGCAGATGTAGGCGAGGGTGCCGAGCAGCAGCCGGGCCTGCGGCGGGCCCCCGGCCGAGTCGAGCGCGGGCGGCCGCAGCCAGCTGACCTGGCCGAGCCCGGCCCGGTCGGAGGGCGGGGCCGTCACGTGGCAGCCGTGACCCAGGGCCCGCAGGTCCAGGTCGGCGTCGTCCCAGCCCATCCGGTACAGCAGCTGCGGCAGTTCGGCCGCCGCGCCGGGCGCCACGAAGAACTGCGCCCTGCCGTCCGCGGTCTCGATGACCGGTCCAAGGGGCAGGCCCATCCGCTCCAGCCGGACCAGTGCGCGCCGTCCGGCCTCCGCTTCGACCTCGATGACGTCGAAGGAGCGGCCCACGGGGAGCAGCACCGCGGCGCCCGGGTACTCGCCCCAGGCCTCGGTGACCTCGTCCAGGGTGGCCCCGGCCTTGACCGTGGGGGCGAAGGCCAGCGGATGCGCCCCGGGGGCGGTGCACCGCGTGTCCCCGCAGGAGCAGTCCCGGGCGGGCGCCGCGGCGCGGGCGCCGGGGACCACGTCCCAGCCCCACAGCCCGGTGTACTCCGCCACCGCCGTGCACTCCGAGGTCCGGCCGCGGCGCCGGGCGCCGGAGCGGAACTCCTTGGTGCCACGGCTGCCGCCGATCGTGAAGCCCATGCCCATGCCCCCTCCAACGGGTCGGACGCTCCGGTGGTTACGACGTCGGCGGGACTCCTTGCCCGGCGCACTCCTCGCCGCGCGCGCCCTCAGTGCACTCCGAGCAACCAATCGCCTTTCACCTTGGTGTCAAGTGAATCGCGCCTGGCCGGTGGCGAGTTCATTCAAAGGGGTGGCGAATGGTGGCGTTTCTGGAATCGACCTCGCCGGAGGGGTGATCGTAGGATTACTTTCGGTACACGAACCCCCAAGGCAGGCCCGTCCGTGGGTATGCCGGAGGCAATGTGTGAAGGACCCGTGAAGGTCCGTGGCGGCGCTTGCCGCTCCCGCCAGGGTTTCGTGTGGAAGAGGCTGAACGGATGGGGGCGTTCCAGTGAGCGGCAACGGCGCAAGCGGAACGGGCGAGGAGTCTGTGGAGTCCGCCGACCGGAACGTCCAGCTGACGTCGTGGTTCGTCCGCAGCGGCTGGTCGAAGGGCGAACTGGCCCGCCAGGTCAACCGCCGGGCCCGCCAGATGGGCGCGCACCACATCAGCACGGACACCTCCCGGGTGCGCCGCTGGCTCGACGGGGAACAGCCCCGCGAGCCCGTCCCGCGGATCCTCTCCGAGCTGTTCTCGGAGCGCTTCGGCTCGGTCGTCGCCATCGAGCAGCTCGGCCTGCGCACCGCCCACCAGACCCCCTCCGTCTCCGGCGTCGACCTGCCCTGGGCCGGTCCGCAGACCGTCGAACTGCTCGGCGAGTTCTCCCGCAGCGACCTGATGCTGGCCCGCCGCGGCTTCCTCGGGACCTCGCTCGCCCTCTCCGCCGGCCCCGCCCTCATCGAGCCCATGCAGCGCTGGCTCGTGCCGGCCCCGGCCGCCGACCCGGGACCGCGCGCGGTGGGGCCGGCGGGCGCCATCGGCGGCCCCCGCCCGCCGCGGCTCTCCGGACCCGAGCTCGACCTCCTCGACGCCACCACCGTCATGTTCCGCCAGTGGGACGCCCAGTGCGGGGGCGGCCTGCGACGCAAGGCCGTGGTGGGCCAGCTCCACGAGGTCACCGACCTGCTCCAGGAGAACCACCCGGCCCCCGTCATGAAGCGGCTCTTCAAGGTCGCCGCGGAACTCGCCGAACTGGCCGGCTGGATGAGCTACGACATCGGCCTGCACCCCACCGCGCAGAAGTACTTCGTGCTCGCGCTGCACGCCGCGAAGGAGGGCGGCGACAAGCCGCTCGGCTCGTACATCCTCTCCAGCATGAGCCGCCAGATGATCCACCTGGGCCGCCCCGAGGACGCCCTGGAACTCATCCACCTCGCGCAGTACGGAAGCCGCGACTGCGCCGGACCGCGCACCCAGGCCATGCTGTATGCGATGGAGGCCCGCGCCTACGCCAACATGGGGCAGCCCAGCCGCTGCAAGCGGGCGGTGCGGATGGCCGAGGACACCTTCGGCGACGTCGGCTTCGGGGGCGAGCCCGAACCCGACTGGATCCGCTTCTTCTCCGAGGCCGAGCTGAACGGCGAGAACTCCCACTCGTACCGGGATCTGGCGTACGTCGCCGGGCGCAGCCCCACGTACGCCTCCCTCGCCGAACCCGTCATGGAGCGGGCCGTCGAACTCTTCGAGAAGGACGAGGAGCACCAGCGCTCCTACGCCCTCAACCTCATCGGCATGGCCACCGTCCACCTGCTCCAGCGCGAGCCCGAACAGGCCACCGTCCTCGTCGGCCGGGCCCTGGACGTGGCGCAAAAGGTTCGGTCCGAGCGGGTGAACACCCGGCTGCGCAAGACCGTCGACACCGCGGCCCGTGAGTACGGCGACGTCGCCGACGTGGTCCGGCTCACCGACGTCCTCGCCGCCCGGCTCCCCGAAGCCGCGGAGGCCGTCTGACGACCGACCCGGTCGTCCCCGAGGCCCCGGCCGCGGCAGCCAACCCCGTGAAGCCCGATCAGGCTCCCCCAGCCAGGACGTCCGGGTACTGCCGCGGCCGGTTTTCCGCCCGCCGTCCGTTCATGGACGCGTAACACGCCCGACCTCTTCGTCACGGGCACGAAACACCCAGCGGCGCCGCCGGAAACCGGCCTGCGCGAATCTCAGGGCCAATAACCGGCCAGTCCAGGCCAGCCCCCCACCCGGCCGGACCCCTTAACGCCGCTCAGGTTTTCACGATCGCCCGCACGCGAACGTACCGACGACGAGGAGACGCCGATGGCATCAGCCATCACGACCCTCGCGGCAGACGCCCCGACGCTGTCTGCCGCGAACACCGGGTTCATGCTCATCTGCTCCGCCCTGGTCATGCTGATGACCCCGGGACTGGCCTTCTTCTACGGAGGCATGGTCCGCGTCAAGAGCAGCCTCAACATGCTGATGATGAGTTTCATCAGCCTCGGGATCGTCACGATCCTGTGGGTCCTCTACGGCTTCAGCCTCGCCTTCGGCACCGACTCCGGCTCCCTCATCGGCTGGAACTCCGACTACGTGGGCCTGAGCGGCATCGGGATCACCGAGCTGTGGGACGGCTACACCATCCCGGTCTACGTCTTCGCCGTCTTCCAGCTGATGTTCGCCGTGATCACCCCCGCCCTGATCAGCGGCGCCCTGGCCGACCGCGTGAAGTTCAGCGCCTGGGCCCTGTTCACCGCCCTGTGGGTCACCGTCGTGTACTTCCCCGTCGCCCACTGGGTCTGGGGCGCGGGCGGCTGGCTCTTCGAGCTCGGCGTCATCGACTTCGCGGGCGGCACCGCCGTCCACATCAACGCCGGCGCCGGCGCCCTCGGCGTGATCCTGGTCATCGGCAAGCGCGTCGGGTTCAAGAAGGACCCGATGCGCCCGCACAGCCTCCCCCTCGTGATGCTGGGCGCCGGTCTCCTGTGGTTCGGCTGGTTCGGCTTCAACGCAGGCTCCTGGCTCGGCAACGACGACGGCGTCGGCGCGGTCATGTTCGTCAACACCCAGGTCGCCACGGCCGCCGCCATGCTCGCCTGGCTCGCCTACGAGAAGCTGCGCCACGGCTCCTTCACCACCCTCGGCGCCGCCTCCGGCGCGGTCGCGGGCCTCGTCGCCATCACCCCCTCCGGCGGTGCGGTCAGCCCGCTCGGCGCGATCGCGGTCGGCGCCATCGCCGGTGTGCTGTGCGCCATGGCGGTGGGCCTCAAGTACAAGTTCGGCTACGACGACTCCCTCGACGTGGTCGGCGTCCACCTCGTCGGCGGTGTCGCCGGCTCCCTGCTCGTCGGCCTCTTCGCCACCGGCGGGGTCCAGTCCGACGTCGCCGGCCTCTTCTACGGCGGCGGCCTGGAGCAGCTCGGCAAGCAGGCCATCGGAGTCTTCTCGGTCCTGGCCTACTCTCTCGTGGCGTCCGCGCTGCTCGCCTTCCTCCTCGACAAGACGATCGGGATGCGGGTCACCGAGGACGACGAGGTCTCCGGCATCGACCAGGTCGAACACGCCGAGACCGCCTACGACTTCAGCGGGGCAGGCGGCGGCTCCTCCTCCCGGAGCACCGCCGTACCCGCCACCGCTGCCGCCGCGAGCAAGAAGGTTGACGCATGAAGCTGATCACCGCGATCGTCAAGCCGCACAAGCTGGACGAGATCAAGGAAGCCCTCCAGACCTTCGGAGTCCAGGGGCTCACGGTCACCGAGGCCAGCGGCTACGGCCGGCAGCGCGGCCACACCGAGGTCTACCGCGGCGCCGAGTACACCGTGGACCTCGTACCGAAGATCCGTATCGAGGTGCTCACCGAGGACACCGACGCCGAAGAGGTGATCCGGGTCATCGTGAGCGCCGCCGCCACCGGAAAGATCGGCGACGGCAAGGTGTGGAGCGTCCCCGTGGACTCGGTGGTCCGGGTCCGCACCGGCGAGCGCGGCGCTGACGCGCTCTAGGTGACGGGAGCTCCTGGGTGACGAGCGTCGAGAAGACCACGGACCACACGGCCGACTCGGGACCCAGCGGATACGCCGCGGCCCGGCTGCGACTCCTCCAGGAGGAGTCGCGGTCCGGGCCTTCGCGGCGTTCCGCCCTGGCCGGGCTGACCGACGAATGGCTGAGCGCCCTGTTCGCGACCGCCGTACGGGAGACCGGCGTACGCGGCGCCTCGCTGGTGGCCGTCGGCGGCTACGGGCGGGGCGAGCTCTCCCCGCGCAGCGACCTCGACCTGGTGCTGCTGCACGACGGCAAGGCGGAGCCGCGGCAGCTCAGCGCGCTGGCCGACCGCCTCTGGTACCCGGTGTGGGACCTGGGCCTCGCCCTCGACCACTCCGTACGGACACCCGCCGAGGCCCGCAAGACGGCCGCCGAGGACCTCAAGGTGCACCTCGGGCTGCTGGACGCCCGGCCGGTCGCCGGTGACGCCGGCCTCCTCGCGGGCCTGCGGACCTCCGTCCTGGCCGACTGGCGCAACCAGGCCGCCAAGCGGCTCCCGCAGCTGCACTCCCTGTGCCGGGAGCGGGCCGAGCGCGCCGGGGAGCTCCGCTTCCTGCTCGAACCCGACCTCAAGGAGGCCCGCGGCGGGCTCCGGGACGTCACAGCGCTGCGGGCGGTGGCGGCGTCCTGGCTGGCCGACGCCCCGCGCGAGGGCCTCGCCGAGGCCCGGCGGCGGCTCCTGGACGCCCGGGACGCCCTGCACCTGGTGACCGGCCGGGCCACCGACCGGCTGTCGCTCCAGGAACAGGACCAGGTCGCGGCGCAGCTCGGGCTGCTCGACGCGGACGCGCTGCTCCGCGAGGTGTACGAGGCCGCGCGGGTCGTCGCGTACGCCGGTGACGTGACCTGGCGGGAGGTCGGGCGGGTGCTGCGGGCGCGCGCGGCCCGGCCTCGGCTGCGCGGCCTGCTGGGCACCCGGGGCCCCGTGGCGGCCCCGCGGGCACCGCTCGCCGAAGGGGTCGTGGAGTCCGACGGCGAGGCCGTACTGGCCCTGGCCGCGCGCCCCGACCGCGATCCGGTGCTCGCGCTGCGGCTCGCCGCGGCATCCGCGCAGGCGGGGCTGCCCGTATCGCTGCACGCCCTGCGCAGGCTCGCGGCACAGGGCAAACCGCTGCCGGTGCCGTGGCCGGCGGAGGCCCGCGAACAGCTGCTGACGCTGCTGGGCGCGGGGGAGCCGACGGTGGCCGTGTGGGAGGCACTGGAGGCGGAAGGCCTGATCACGCGCCTGCTGCCCGACTGGGAGCGGGTACGGTGCCGCCCCCAGCGCAATCCCGTCCACACCTGGACGGTGGACCGGCACCTGATCGAGACGGCGGTGCGCGCCTCGGTCCTCACCCGCCGGGTCGGCCGCCCCGACCTGCTCCTGATGGCCGCCCTCCTGCACGACATCGGCAAGGGCTGGCCGGGGGACCACTCGGTGGCAGGCGAGACGATCGCCCGCGACGTCGCGGCCCGGGTCGGCTTCGACGCGCAGGACGTCGCCGTGCTGGGGGCGCTCGTACGCCACCACCTGCTGCTGATCGACACCGCGACCCGGCGCGACCTGGACGACCCGGCGACCGTCCGCTCGGTCGCCGAGGCCGTGGGGTCGGTGGGCACGCTGGAGATACTGCACGCCCTGACCGAGGCGGACGCCCTGGCCACCGGGCCGGCGGCGTGGAGCAGCTGGCGGGCCATGCTGGTCGACGACCTCGTCGCCCGGGTCGCCGCCGTGCTGCGGGGTACGCCGCAGGACGTGCCGCAGCCGGAGATCCCGACGACCGAGCAGGAACGGCTGGCGGTGGAGGCCCTGCGCACCGGGGAGCCGGTGCTCGCCCTCCACGCCCGTCAGGAGGAGGACGCGGTCGGCGTGGAACTCGTCGTGGCCGTCCCCGACCAGCCGGGGGTCCTCCCGGCGGTGGCCGGGGTGCTGGCCCTGCACCGGCTCACCGTGAGGGCGGCCGACCTGCGCTCCATGGAGCTCCCGGACCTGGCGGGGGAGGTGCTGGTGCTGCGCTGGCGGGTGGCGGCGGAGTACGGGGCGCTGCCGGAGGCCGCCCGGCTGCGCACCGACCTGATCCGCGCCCTGGACGGCTCGCTGGACGTCCCGGCGAAGCTGGCGGACCGCGAGGCGGCGTACCCGCGCAGGCGCGGGGTGGTCCCGCCGCCGCCCCGGGTCACGGTGGTCGCGGACGTCTCCGCGCTGGCCACGGTCCTGGAGGTGCGGGCCCCCGATGCGGTGGGGCTGCTCCACCGGGTCGGCCGCGCGCTGGAATCGGCGGGGGTGCGGGTGCGCAGCGCGCACGTCTCGACGCTGGGTGCCAATGCGGTGGACACCGTGTACGTGGTCGACGGCGACGGCAAACCGCTTCCCGCGCGGGAGGCCGCGGCCTTGGCAGGGTCGGTGCAGGCGGCCCTGTCGTAACCTGCGGCACCGTTGTCGGGGCTCCGCCCCCGGACCCTTCAGGCGTGGGGTCCGGGGCGGAGCCCCGGGAAAAACTGCCCGCAGGGCCGGGCAGGTGGCGCGGCCCGATACCCTGGGGGACGACCACAACGCCCCCGACCCGAGGAATCGCGACCACCGTGTTCGATACGCTCTCCGACCGCTTGGCGAATACCTTCAAGGGCCTGCGCGGCAAAGGCCGGCTGTCCGAGGCTGACATCGACGCAGCGGCCCGGGAAATCCGTATCGCCCTCCTCGAGGCCGACGTCGCCCTCCCCGTCGTCCGTTCCTTCATCTCGAACGTCAAGGAAAGGGCCCGCGGCGAGGAGGTCAGCAAGGCGCTGAACCCCGGCCAGCAGGTCCTCAAGATCGTCAACGACGAGCTCGTGACGATCCTCGGCGGCGAGACCCGGCGGCTGCGGTTCGCCAAGACCGCCCCCACCGTGATCATGCTGGCCGGCCTCCAGGGTGCCGGTAAGACCACCCTCGCCGGAAAGCTCGGCCTGTGGCTCAAGGGGCAGGGCCACACCCCGCTCCTCGTCGCGTGCGACCTCCAGCGCCCCAACGCCGTCAACCAGCTGGGCGTCGTCGCCGACCGCGCGGGCGTCGCGTTCTACGGCCCGCAGCCCGGCAACGGCGTCGGCGACCCGGTCCAGGTCGCGAAGGACTCCATCGAGTACGCGCGCACCAAGCAGCACGACATCGTCATCGTCGACACCGCCGGCCGCCTCGGCATCGACGCCGAGCTGATGCAGCAGGCCGCGGACATCCGCGACGCCGTCAGCCCCGACGAGATCCTCTTCGTCGTCGACGCCATGATCGGCCAGGACGCGGTCAACACCGCCGAGGCCTTCCGCGACGGCGTCGGCTTCGACGGCGTCGTGCTCTCCAAGCTCGACGGTGACGCCCGGGGCGGTGCCGCGCTCTCCATCGCGCACGTCACCGGCAAGCAGATCATGTTCGCCTCGAACGGCGAGAAGCTCGACGAGTTCGACGCCTTCCACCCGGACCGCATGGCCGGCCGGATCCTCGACATGGGTGACATGCTCACCCTCATCGAGCAGGCCGAGAAGACCTTCTCGCAGGCCGAGGCCGAGAAGATGGCGGCCAAGCTCGCCAAGGGCCCCAAGGAGTTCACGCTCGACGACTTCCTGGCCCAGATGGAGCAGGTCCGCAAGATGGGCTCCATCTCCAAGCTGCTCGGCATGCTCCCCGGCATGGGGCAGATCAAGGACCAGATCAACAACATCGACGAGCGCGACGTGGACCGCACCGCCGCGATCATCAAGTCGATGACCCCGGCCGAGCGCCAGGACCCGACGATCATCAACGGCTCGCGCCGTGCCCGTATCGCCAAGGGCTCCGGCACCGAGGTCAGCGCGGTCAAGTCGCTCGTGGAGCGGTTCTTCGACGCCCGCAAGATGATGTCCCGCATGGCGCAGGGCGGCGGCATGCCGGGCATGCCCGGCATCCCCGGGATGGGCGGCGGCCCCGGCCGGCAGAAGAAGCAGGTCAAGCAGGCCAAGGGCAAGCGCAAGAGCGGCAACCCGATGAAGCGCAAGGAAGAGGAGGCCGCAGCAGCGGCCCGCCGCGAGCAGGGCCCGCAGGCGATCGAGCCCGCGGCCGGCGGCAACCCCTTCGGCCTTCCGGCGGGCGGCGCTCAGCCGGGCGAGGACTTCGACCTTCCGGACGAGTTCAAGAAGTTCATGAAGTAGTACGTACGCGGGTACGCGAACGCTGGGCCCCGGCTGTGTCACACGGCCGGGGCCTTGCCGTTCCTGCGGGGCGATGATCCGGTTTGTCGCTTATGGTCGGCCGGGAGGACGGCATAAGGAGGCGCCCGTGCCCAGCCCCACCCCCGTACCGCCCCGAGACCGGGCCGACACGCCGTGGCGCTCGGAGGGTGCGCCGCCCGCCCCCGCGCCGAAGCGGAAGATGCCGGGCGGCTGGCGCGGGCTGATCCTCGCCGCCCTGATCGTGTACTTGGTGACCAACCTCGTGCTGTCCTTCTTCAACGAGGGCGACGAGCCGACGATCTCGTACACGGAGTTCAGCAAGCAGGTCGCCAACGGCAACGTCTCGAAGATCTACTCCAAGGGCGACGCCATCCAGGGCGAGCTGAAGGCCAAGCAGGCGCTGCCCGACGGGGACAAGGGCGACTACACCAAGTTCGTCACCCAGCGCCCCGCCTTCGCCGACGACGACCTGTGGGCCGACCTCACCAAGCAGAACGTGAACGTGACGGCCTCCCCGGTCGTCGTCCAGCGCAGCTTCCTGGCCAATCTGCTGCTCTCCCTCGCCCCGATGCTGCTCCTGGTCCTCCTGTGGGTGTTCATCGCCCGCCGCATGAGCGGTGCGGGGATGGGCGGCATGGGCGGGCTGGGCCGCAAGGCACCGCCCAAACCCGTGGAGCTGCAGGTGGGCGCCCAGCGCACCACCTTCCAGGACGTGGCGGGCATCGACGAGGTCGCGGGCGAGCTCAACGACGTCGTCGACTTCCTCAAGAACCCGCAGCAGTACCGGGACATGGGCGCCCGGATGCCCCGGGGCGTCCTGCTGTCCGGCCCGCCCGGCACCGGCAAGACCCTGCTCGCGCGGGCGGTCGCGGGTGAGGCAGGGGTGCCGTTCTTCTCCGCCTCGGCCTCGGAGTTCATCGAGATGATCGTCGGCGTGGGCGCTTCCCGGGTGCGCGAACTCTTCTCCGAGGCGCGGAAAGTGGCCCCCGCGATCATCTTCATCGACGAGATCGACACCATCGGCCGGGCGCGCGGCGCGGGCGCCGGCATGGGCGGCCACGACGAACGCGAGCAGACCCTCAACCAGATCCTCACCGAGATGGACGGCTTCTCGGGCTCCGAGGGCGTGGTCGTACTGGCCGCCACCAACCGGGCGGACGTGCTGGACCCGGCCCTGACCCGGCCCGGCCGCTTCGACCGCACCGTGGTCGTCTCCCCGCCCGACCGGGGCGGACGCGAGGCCATCCTGCGCATCCACACCCGCGACATCCCCCTCGCCGAGGACGTGGAACTGACCCAGGTGGCCCGTTCGACCCCCGGCATGACCGGCGCCGAACTCGCCAACCTGGCCAACGAGGCCGCGCTGCTCGCCGTCAAACGGGGACGCAAGGCGGTCACCCAGGCCGATCTGTCCGAGGCGCTGGAGAAGGTCCAGCTGGGCGCCGAGAGGTCCCTGGTCATGCCGGAGGAGGAGCGCCGCCGGACGGCCTACCACGAGAGCGGGCACGCCCTCCTCGGCATGCTCCAGCCGGGCGCCGACCCGGTGCGCAAGGTCACGATCGTCCCCCGCGGCCGCGCGCTCGGCGTCACCCTCTCGACCCCGGACGCCGACCGCTACTCGTACACCGAGCCGTACCTGCGCGGCCGCATCATCGGGGCGCTGGGCGGCATGGCGGCCGAGCACGTGGTCTACGACGTCATCACCACGGGCTCGGAGAGCGACCTGGAACAGGTCACCAGCATCGCCCGCGGCATGGTCGGCCGCTGGGGCATGAGCGAACGCGTCGGCCGCCTCACCGCCATCCCCTCCGACGGCCAGAGCCCCTACGGCCTGTCCGCCGCCCCGGCCACCCTGGACGCGGTGGACCACGAGATGCGGCGGGTTGTGGACGAGTGCTACGAGGACGCCTGCCGACTGCTGCGCGAGAACCGCCCGAAGCTCGACG
The DNA here is from genome assembly GCF_045208355.1 of Streptomyces sp. NBC_01546. Lineage (NCBI taxonomy): Bacteria > Bacillati > Actinomycetota > Actinomycetes > Kitasatosporales > Streptomycetaceae > Streptomyces > Streptomyces sp. NBC_01546. The sequence continues at coordinate 2,688,395 of NZ_CP109379.1, read as the reverse complement.
CCCTGGCCGAGGCACTCCTTGCCGCCGAGACCCTGGACGAACCCGCCGCCTACGCCGCCGCCGGGATCCCGCGCCTGACGAAGGGCCACGACGCGGACTGAAGCGACCCCGTTACGCCATTCGGGCGATCACATACCGGAAGATGTTCGGCAGCCAAACGGCCCCGTCGGGCCGCTCGTACGGGTGAAGGGCGACGGCGAGCTCCTTCTCCGCCAGCACGGGATCGGCCATCCCGAAGGGCGCGGCGTCCGCCACTCCGGTGGAGCCGGTGCCCGCGACGGGGTACAGCCCCGTCGACAACAGCCCGCGCACCGCGCTGTCCACGTCCGCGTAGCCGAACGGGCAGAACACCCGCCCCGACCCGTCCGGACGCAGTCCGGCCCGCTCCACGAGAGCGTCCAGATCCCGCGGCGCGGGCCCGCCGCCCAGCACCGCGGGCACGGTGCACCTCTCCGCCGGGCCCCAGTCGGCCAGCACCACCGCCCCGCCGCGCCGGACCGCGGGCAGGGCCCGCTCCAGCGCCACCGGGTCGGGCGAGAAGGCCAGCAGGGCGTCGTACGGGCGGCCCGCCGACCCCGACGCCGCCGGTGCGGACGGCGGAGTCGCCAGCACCTCCAGGAGCCGCTCGCGGGCCAGCGCCCGCCGCGCCGGATCCGCTTCCACGCCGGTGGCCGCGGCTCCCCGCCCGGCCGCGAGCAGCAGGGGCAGCCCGGCCCCGCAGCCGAGGCCCAGCAGCCGGTCCCCCGGCCCGACCTCCAGCCGGTCGTAGACCGCCTCGTACAGCGGTACCAGCATCCGTTCCTGGATCTCGGCCCAGTCCCGGGCGACGAGCGTCGCGGTCGGCGTCGGTGTCATCGAAAGAGCGCTCCTGATTCCATGTCGCCCCCTTGCCCCCGTTGACAGAGAACTCCCCATCGGCTCCCGCGTCCAGAGGAACGAGCCACCCGATTCACGCTCGGTGCGCCGGGCGCCGTACCATTCGCGCCATGGCAAAGGCACCCGTTCTCACCCCGCAGGCGGAGGATTTCCCCCGCTGGTACCAGGATCTGATCAACAAGGCCGAGCTGGCCGACAACGGTCCGGTCCGCGGCACCATGGTCATCCGACCGTACGGCTACGGCCTGTGGGAGCGGATGCAGCAGGAGATGGACGCGCGGATCAAGGACGCGGGCGCCCAGAACGCCTACTTCCCGCTCTTCATCCCGCAGTCGTACCTGACGAAGGAAGCGGAGCACGTCGAGGGCTTCGCCCCCGAGCTCGCGGTCGTCACGCACGGCGGCGGCAAGGAGCTGGAAGAGCCGGTCGTCGTCCGGCCCACCTCCGAGACGATCATCAACGACTACTTCTCCAAGTGGGTCCAGAGCTACCGCGACCTGCCCCTGCTGATCAACCAGTGGGCCAACGTGGTCCGCTGGGAGATGCGCCCGCGCGTCTTCCTCCGTACGAGCGAGTTCCTCTGGCAGGAGGGCCACACGGCCCACGCCACCTACGAGGAAGCCCGCGACTACGCCGCCCGCATCCACACGGACGTGTACGGCGACTTCATGACGAACGTGCTCGGCATCGACGTCGTGCTCGGCCGCAAGACCGCCAAGGAGCGCTTCGCCGGCGCCATCAACACCCTCACCCTCGAGGGCATGATGGGCGACGGCAAGGCCCTGCAGCTGGGCACGAGCCACGAGCTCGGCACCAACTTCGCCAAGGCCTTCAACACCCAGTACCTGTCGAAGGAAGGCAAGCAGGAGCTCGTCTGGCAGACCTCGTGGGGCGTCTCGACCCGCATGGTCGGCGGCCTGATCATGTCCCACGGCGACGACAACGGCCTGCGCGTCCCGCCGCGCCTCGCGCACGTCCAGGTCGTCGTCATGGCGATCAAGGGCGACGAGGCCGTGGCGAAGGTCCGCGAGCTGGGCGCCCAGCTGAAGGCCGCCGGTCTCCGCGTACACGTCGACGACCGCGTGGACACCCCCTTCGGCCGCCGCGCCGTCGACTGGGAGCTCAAGGGCGTACCGGTCCGCATCGAGATCGGCCCCCGCGACCTGGAGGCCGGCACCGCGATGCTGGCCCGCCGGATCCCGGGCGGCAAGACCCCGGTGCAGATCGACGCGATCGCCGACCTGCTGCCCAAGGTGCTCGACGAGGACCAGGCGCAGCTGCTGCGCGAGTCCCGCGAGCGCCGTGAGGCCCGTACCTCGGACGTCTCGACCATCGAGGAGGCCGCCGAGGCCGCCATCGCCGGTGGCTGGGCGCGGATCCCGTGGGCGGACCTTGGTCCGGAGGGCGAGGCGAAGCTGGCCGAGCAGGCCGTCTCCGTGCGCTGTCTGATCGCCGCCGACGGGTCGGTCCCGGAGTCGGACGACGCCCCCGGTACCCTCGCGATCGTCGCGCGCTCGTACTGAGTAACTCTTAGGCCCCGGCGTGCGGCTCGTGCCGCGCGCCGGGGCTGATGCTTGTCCGTCGACGTTAAGTACCGACTCCTCCTGACATCGACGCACCCGTCCTCCTCAGGACGCATGAGACTGAACTGACTGGTACGTGCAAAAAATTTGGAATGGCCCGGAATCGGAACACCGGGGCACCCCGGCTCGTTGTCACGACGTGAGCACGACACCACCTGTTCTCGCCGCAGAGCTGGCGCAGGCGTGGGCCGACATTCAGCGGTACCACTCCGAGCTGCCTGACCTTGCCGCGCCCGAGTCCCTGATCGGAGAGTCCTCGTCCGCCTGTGGCGCCGAGCTCTCCTTCGAGCGACTGCTGCACGAGGCAGTCCACGGCATCGCCGCCGCCCGGGGTGTCCGCGACACTTCGCGCGCCGGCCGTTACCACAACCGCAGATTCCTCGCGATCGCCGAGGAGATGGGGCTGGACCACTCCGAGGAGCCCCACGCGAGCAGCGGCTTCTCGCTGGTCGCGCTCAATCCGGAGGCCAAGCGACGCTACCGGCCCACCATCGAGCGGCTGCAGCGCGCGCTGAAGGCGCACACGGCCGCCACGGCCGCCGACACCAAGCGCAGTTTCCGCGGACCGGCCGCCCGGCACGGCTCCTCCGGCGGCGGCGTGCGCGTCAAGGCGGTCTGCGACTGCGGGCGCAACGTGCGCGTGGTCCCTTCCGTGCTCGCCCAGGCGCCGATCGTGTGCGGCGGCTGCATGAAGCCCTTCCGCATCCCCGAGGTGGCCGTCGCGGCGGCCTCCTGACCGCCGGGGCCGGCCCCCGCCGACATCCCGGCCGCAGGGCCGCCACTGGGGCGGCGGCCGGGGCTGGGTTCAGCCGCGCCCGCCGGGCGGGGCCGGTGCACCCCGCCCGGCTGAGCGCACCGCAGGCGTATGGCACAATGGCTAGCTGTACTCGACAGTCGCATAGGACCCCTCTCTCCTCCGGCTGACGCGTCCATCGGGCACCCGAGTACCGCAACCCCACGTGGCATCTCATGTGCCCAACCACGTCAAGTTCAGGAGACACCACTCCAGTGGCAGTCAAGATCAAGCTCAAGCGCCTCGGCAAGATTCGCCAGCCGCACTACCGCATCGTCGTCGCCGACGCCCGCACCCGCCGGGATGGTCGCGCGATCGAGGAGATCGGTATCTACCACCCGACCTACAACCCGTCGCGCATCGAGGTCAACGCCGAGCGTGCGCAGTACTGGCTGTCCGTCGGCGCCCAGCCCACCGAGGCTGTGCTCGCCATCCTGAAGCTGACCGGTGACTGGCAGGCCCACAAGGGCCTCCCCGCCCCCGCGCCGCTGCTGCAGCCGGCGACGAAGGAAGACAAGCGTCGCACCTTCGACGAGTTCGCCAAGGCCCTCGAGGGTGGCGACGCCAAGGGCGAGGCCATCACGCAGAAGGCGAAGAAGGCCGACAAGAAGGCGGACGAGGCTGAGGCCGCCGCCGAGTCGACCGAGGCCTGAGCATGCTCGAGGAGGCTCTTGAGCACCTCGTGAAGGGCATTGTGGACAACCCCGACGACGTGCAGGTCGCCTCGCGCAACCTGCGCCGCGGGCAGGTGCTCGAGGTCCGGGTTCACCCCGACGACCTCGGCAAGGTGATCGGCCGCAACGGCCGCACCGCACGTGCTCTGCGCACAGTCGTGGGCGCCATCGGCGGCCGGGGGATCCGCGTCGACCTCGTCGACGTGGACCAGGTCCGCTGAGACCCGGTTCGCCAGCAGCGTGAATCACCGGCACGGGCCGGGGAGGGCATACGTGCCCGCCCCGGCCCGTCGTCGTCTGAACAGGAGAGCACAGTGGAGTTGGTAGTCGCGCGGATCGGCCGCGCCCACGGCATCAAGGGTGAGGTCACCGTCGAGGTGCGCACCGACGAGCCGGAACTGCGGCTCAGTCCCGGCGCCGTGCTCAAGACGGAGCCCGTGACGGCAGGACCGCTGACCATCGAGACGGGCCGGGTGCACAGCGGAAGGCTGATGCTCCGCTTCGCCGGCGTCAAGGACCGCACCGGCGCCGAGGCGCTGCGCAACATCCTGCTGATCGCCGAGGTGGACCCGGCGGAGCTCCCCGAGGAGCCCGACGAGTACTACGACCACCAGCTGATGGATCTGGACGTGGTCCTCGAGGACGGCACCGAGATCGGCCGGATCACCGAGATCTCCCACCTGCCCTCGCAGGACCTCTTCATCGTCGAGCGGCCGGACGGCTCCGAGGTGATGATCCCCTTCGTCGAGGAGATCGTCGCCGAGATCGACCTCGAGGAGCAGCGCTGCGTCATCACCCCGCCGCCCGGGCTGATCGACGAGCGCGAAGCCGTCATCGACTCGACCCGTGACGAGGACGGGGAAGACGCCTGATGCGTCTCGACGTCGTCACGATCTTCCCCGAGTACCTGGAACCGCTGAACGTCTCCCTCGTCGGCAAGGCCCGCGCCCGCGGCCAGCTCGACGTACACGTCCATGACCTGCGGGACTGGACGTACGACCGCCACAACACGGTGGACGACACCCCGTACGGCGGCGGACCCGGCATGGTCATGAAGACCGATCCGTGGGGCGAGGCCCTGGACGCGGCGCTGGCCGACGGCTACGAGGCGGGCGCGCACGGGCCCGTCATGGTCGTTCCCACCCCCAGCGGCCGCCCCTTCACCCAGGAACTCGCCGTCGAACTCTCCGAGCGGCCCTGGCTGATCTTCACCCCGGCCCGCTACGAGGGCATCGACCGCCGTGTCATGGACGAGTACGCGACGCGCATGCCGGTGTACGAGGTCTCCATCGGGGACTACGTCCTGGCGGGCGGCGAGGCCGCCGTCCTGGTCGTCACCGAGGCGGTGGCCCGGCTGCTCCCCGGGGTGCTCGGCAACGCCGAATCGCACCGCGACGACTCCTTCGCCCCCGGCGAGATGGCCAACCTGCTGGAGGGGCCCGTCTACACCAAGCCCCCCGAGTGGCGCGGCCGGGGCATTCCGGAGGTGCTGCTCAGCGGCCACCACGGGAAGATCGCCCGCTGGCGCCGGGACGAGGCCTTCCGCCGTACCGCCCGCAACCGCCCGGACCTGATCGAGCGCTGCGAGGCCTCCGCCTTCGACAAGAAGGACCGGGAGATCCTCTCCGTACTGGGCTGGAAGCCGTCGGACGACGGCCGATTTTGGCTCCGGCCGCAGACCGTGGAAGAATAGGCGGCTGCTGTGTGCTCGCGGACGCCCCTGCCACAGGGGGACCGTCGTCCGCCGAGTCCCACGGCTCCCGAATTCTCTACGGAAACCCGCACCGGCGACCTGTGGCGTCGTGCGAAGAAAGCAGACGAAGAACATGTCTCACCTGCTCGATGGCGTCAACGCCGCCGCGCTCCGCTCGGACGTCCCGGCCTTCCGCCCGGGTGACACGATCAACGTGCACGTCCGCGTGATCGAGGGCAACCGCTCCCGTATCCAGCAGTTCAAGGGTGTCGTCATCCGTCGCCAGGGCGCCGGTGTCTCCGAGACCTTCACCGTTCGCAAGGTCTCCTTCAGCGTCGGCGTGGAGCGTACCTTCCCGGTCCACTCCCCGATCTTCGAGAAGATCGAGCTCGTCACCCGCGGTGACGTGCGCCGCGCCAAGCTGTACTACCTCCGTGAGCTCCGCGGCAAGGCCGCGAAGATCAAGGAGAAGCGCGACAACTGAGGTCCCCTCCGGGGTCCCGGGGCGGCCGGATAGGCTCGCCCCCGATGGACACCGAAGCACCTCACACGCAGCGCGGCCACTCTTCCCCCGACGAGGGGGAGGGGCGGTCGCGTTTCGCGTTTTCGAAGACCGGCCGGTCGGCGCGGTCGCGGCATGCCTGGCGGCTGACGTGGCGGCGAGCCGGAGTGCTCGGTGTGATCTGCACCGTCTTCCTGCTGTTGCTCAGCAATTTCGTGGTGCAGCCCTTCCTGATCCCCAGCCGCTCGATGGAGCCGACGCTCAAGGTCGGCGACCGGGTGCTGGTCGACAAGCTGGCGTACCGTTTCGGCGACCAGCCGCGCCGCGGTGACCTGGTGGTCTTCGACGGCACCGGGTCCTTCGTACGGGAACGCCCCGCGGGCCATCCGATCGGCGAGCTGCTGCACGGAGCGGCCTCCGCGCTCGGGCTCGCGGAGCCCGCCGACACCGACTTCGTCAAGCGGGTCGTGGGCGTCGGCGGCGACGACGTGGTGTGCTGCGATGCCGGGGGACGCATCGAGGTCAACGGCGTCCCGCTGGAGGAGCCGTACCTCTACCCGGGCGACGCGCCCTCGAAGGTGCCCTTCCGGATCGTCGTCCCCCTTGGGACCCTGTGGGTGATGGGTGATCATCGGTCCCAGTCCCGGGATTCGCGGGACCACCTGGGGGAACCGGGCGGGGGGATGGTGCCGGTGGAGAAGGTGATCGGGCGGGCCGAATGGATCGGCTGGCCCCTCTCGCGCTGGGGCACGGCCGGCGGCGGGCATGGGTAGCCGCGGGCGGCCGCGCGGCGGGCGGGAGCCCGAGCGCAGACCCGAGCCGGAGCCGGAACCCGTCGTGCCGGAGGGCGGCCGGGCCGAGCGGCGCCGGCTGGCCCGCCGGGTGCGGCGGCGCCGCCGCACGCGCCGGGCCGGTGAGCTGCCCCTGCTGGTGGTCGTGGCGCTGTGCATCGCGCTGCTCCTCAAGACCTTCCTGGTGCAGGCCTTCTTCATCCCGTCGGGTTCGATGGAGCAGACCATCCAGATCGGCGACCGGGTGCTGGTGGACAAGCTGACCCCGTGGTTCGGCTCCAAGGTCGAGCGCGGCGACGTCGTCGTGTTCAAGGACCCCGGCGGCTGGCTCAAGGGCGAGGTCGCCCGGCCGGCCTCGGACCCGGTCGGCGTCAAGCAGGTCAAGCAGACCCTCACCTTCATCGGACTGCTGCCCTCCGCGGACGAGCAGGATCTGATCAAGCGCGTCATCGGCGTCGGCGGGGACACCGTCCAGTGCTGTGACGCCCGGGGGCGGGTCACCGTCAACGGCTCGCCGCTCGATGAGCCGTACGTGAACCCGGGCAACGCGCCCTCGGAGATCCGCTTCGAGGTGCGGGTGCCGGCGGGCCGGCTCTTCGTGATGGGCGACCACCGGGCGAACTCGGCCGACTCCCGCTACCACCTCGACGAGGCCTTCGAGGGCACCATCGACGAGAACGGGGTTGTGGGCGAGGCCGTGGTCATCGCCTGGCCGTTCGGGCACTGGCGTCGGCTGGAGACCCCCGCGACCTTCCGGATGGTGCCCGATCAGGCGCGACGCGAGGCACACGGGCGTCGTCGGCGCCGACGGGGCACTCCGTTCGCATAGTGTGTCCTGGGTCTCCCGCGCCTTAGGGAACTCCCGCTCGTTAAGGGAGGGGAGGGCCCGTGTCCGATGTCGGAGCGGGCGGCGAATCCGAGTGAGGAGTGGATGTGGGGGACGTGGCGGTAGGCGCACGATCCGGACGCGATGAAGGCGAGGAGCGGCCGGACGACGCCATCAAGCACGAGGCCGAGGCCGAGGACGACGGCGGTGGCAAGGCGCGCCCGCACCGCTCGTTCTGGAAGGAGCTTCCGCTCCTGGTCGGTATCGCGCTGCTGCTGGCCCTGCTGATCAAGACCTTCCTCGTGCAGGCGTTCTCGATCCCGTCCGACTCGATGCAGAACACCCTGCAGCGCGGGGACCGGGTGCTGGTGGACAAGCTGACCCCGTGGTTCGGCTCCGAGCCCGAGCGGGGCGAGGTCGTCGTCTTCCACGATCCGGCGAACTGGCTCTCCGGAGAGCCCACCCCCGAGCCGAACCTCGCCCAGCAGATCCTCAGCAAGATCGGCCTGATGCCGGACGCCGCCGAGAAGGACCTGATCAAGCGGACCATCGCCATCGGCGGGGACACGGTCGAGTGCAAGAAGGGCGGTCCGGTCGTCGTCAACGGCAAGGCCCTCGACGAGCCGTACATCTTCCCCGGCAACACCGCGTGCGACGACGCCCCCTTCGGTCCCCTCAAGGTGCCCAAGGGCAAGATCTGGGTGATGGGCGACCACCGGCAGAACTCCCAGGACTCCCGCTACCACATGCAGGACTCCACCGAGGGCTTCGTGCCCGTCGACAAGGTCGTCGGGCGGGCCGTCGTGATCGCATGGCCGATCACCCGCTGGTCCACCCTGCCGGTCCCCGACACCTTCGACCAGCCGGGCATCGGCAACCAGGCCGCGGCGACCGCGCTCGGCCTCGGCGCCGCCGGGCTGGCGCCGGTCGGGCTGGCTCCGGCCGCGCTGGGGCTCACGGGCGCTGTGCCGCTCGTCATGTGGCGGCGGCGGAGGCTGACCTCGGGCCGTACCGCCGGGTAGGGTGCCGCCCAGGTCGACGATCTCCGACGTGGGGGCGCTGCAATGGGCGGAACACAGGCAATACGCAGTGGCAAGGACGGCCACGGTGGTCTCGGCAACGTGTTGTCGGGCATCGCCGTGGCCGTCGGCTTTGCGCTCTTCCTCGGCGGTTTCGTGTGGGGGGCGCTCGTCTATCAGCCCTACACCGTGCCCACCGACTCGATGATGCCCACGGTGCTGCCCGGGGACCGGGTGCTGGCCCAGCGCATCGACGGCGGCGAGGTGCGCCGTGGGGACGTGGTCATCTTCACTGATTCCATGTGGAGCGATTCGCCCATGGTCAAGCGGGTCGTCGGCATCGGCGGCGACACCGTGAAGTGCTGCGGCGCGGGCGGCGAGCTGACCGTGAACGGCACGGCCCTCGACGAGCCGTACGCCGACAACACCAAGCCCGACTCGGGCCTGGCGATGCCGCCCGGGCAGGCCCCGGCCCCCGGGACCCCCTTCGAGGTGACCGTTCCCGAGGGGAACCTTTTCCTGCTCGGCGACCGCCGGGCCGCCTCCCTCGACTCCCGGGCCCACCTCCAGGAGGCCGGGCAGGGCACCGTGCCCCGGTCGACCGTCAGCGCCCGCGTCGACGCCGTGGCCTGGCCCTCCACGGCGATGCTGGAGCGGCCGCGGACCTACGCGGCGCTGCCCGGCGGAATCTCCAAGCCCGGGCCGCTGCGGCTCCAGCTCGCGAGCGTGGTGGCCGGCGCCGCGCTGGTGGTCCTGGGCGCCGCCTACGGGCCTCTCGCACGGGTTCTGGGGCGCGGGCGGCGGCGGGAGCCGGCCGGTGTCCACTGACCCGGCACAGGCCCCGGCCCCCGGCCCCCGCAAGGTGTCGCGGGTGATCCTGCTGGACCCGGCGGACCGGATCCTGCTGCTGCACGGCTTCGAACCGGCGGACCCCGCGGACGACTGGTGGTTCACCCCGGGCGGCGGGCTGGAGGGCGACGAGAGCCGGGAGCAGGCGGCGCTCCGGGAACTGGCGGAGGAGACGGGGATCACAGAGGTCGATTTGGGGCCTGTGCTGTGGCACCGGTACTGCTCCTTCCCCTTCGACGGGCGCCGCTGGGAGCAGGACGAGTGGTACTTCCTGGCCCGAACCGCCCAGACGGAGATCGAGCCGGCCGGGCTCACCGAGCTGGAGCGGCGCAGCGTCACCGGAGCCAGGTGGTGGACCTCCGAGGAACTTCTCTCGGCACGTGAGACGGTGTACCCGACCAGACTCGCCGAGCTGCTCCGTACGCTGCTCGACGACGGTCCTCCGGGTGCGCCGGTGGTCCTGGCCCCGGAAATCGTTTAGGGGCGCATGGGCCTGGCGCACAATAGGGGGACGCACGGCTGAAGGGGAACATGCCATGAGTGCCGAGGACCTCGAAAAGTACGAGACCGAGATGGAGCTGAAGCTCTATCGGGAGTACCGCGACGTCGTCGGGCTGTTCAAGTACGTGATCGAGACCGAACGCCGTTTCTACCTCACCAACGACTACGAGATGCAGGTGCACTCGGTCCAGGGGGAGGTCTTCTTCGAGGTCTCCATGGCCGATGCCTGGGTGTGGGACATGTACCGGCCGGCCCGGTTCGTGAAGCAGGTGAGGGTGCTGACGTTCAAGGACGTGAACATCGAGGAGCTCAACAAGAGCGACCTGGAACTGCCGGGCAGCTGAGTTCCCCCGCCGGGTTTCGCCGGGCTTCCGCCGCTGGGTTTCCGCCGCCGGGTTTCTCCACCGTACGGGTGACCGGGTTATCCACAACGGCGGAGTTGTCCACCAAGATCCACAGGGTGGGCGGGGGCGCGGGATCGTCGGTACCGGAGGTGGTGCCGGATGAACGCGAAGGGCGTGGCACAGCAGGCATTGGGGCGGTACGGCGAGGAGCTCGCCGCGCGGCGGCTGGCCGAGGCCGGGATGACCGTGATCGCGCGGAACTGGCGGTGCCGCGGCGGGGAGATCGACATCGTCGCCCGGGACGGTGACGCCCTCGTCGTGTGCGAGGTGAAGACCCGCCGGGCCGGGGACTTCGAACATCCCATGGCCGCCGTGCGGCCCGGCAAGGCCGAGCGCTTACGCACGCTCGCCGGGCGCTGGCTCGCCGACCACGGCGGACCGCCGCCGGGCGGGGTGCGCATCGACCTGGTCGGAGTCCTGCTGCCACGGCGCGGTGCGCCCGTGGTGGAGCACGTCAGGGGGGTGGCGTGATGGGATTCGCCCGAGCCTGCTCGGTGGCCCTGGTGGGCGTCGACGGCGTGGTGGTGGAGGTCCAGGCCGACCTGGAGCCCGGGGTCGCGGCCTTCACCCTCGTGGGACTGCCGGACAAGACCCTGGTCGAAAGCCGGGACCGGGTGCGGGCCGCCGTGGTCAACTCGGGTGCGGCGTGGCCGCAGAAGAAGCTCACCGTCGGGCTCAGCCCCGCCTCCGTACCGAAGTCCGGAGCGGGATTCGACCTGGCCGTTGCGGCCGCCGTGCTCGGCGCCGCCGAAGTGGTCGACCCGGGCGTGATCGCCGACCTCGTGCTCATCGGGGAACTGGGCCTGGACGGCCGGGTACGGCCGGTCCGGGGTGTCCTGCCCGCGGTCCTCGCCGCGGCGGAGGCCGGATACCGGCAGGTGGTGGTGCCGCAGCAGTGCGCCGCCGAGGCCACGCTCGTGCCGGACGTCTCGGTGCTCGGGGTACGCAGCCTGCGCCAGCTGATCGCGGTTCTGACCGACGGGGCGGTCCCCGAGGAGGAACCTCCCGACCCGCCGGGCCGCCCCGACCCGATACTGGCGGGCCTGATCCTCCCCGGTGCGGGCCTGGGCACCGGGATCGCGGGGGCCGCCGGCGGCTGGGACGGGCTGGATCTCGCCGACGTCGCCGGGCAGCGACCCGCCCGGCGGAGCCTGGAGGTCGCCGCGGCCGGCGGCCATCACCTCTTGCTGAGCGGCCCGCCCGGCGCGGGCAAGACCCTGCTGGCCGAGCGGCTGCCGGGCATCATGCCGCCGCTCACGCGACAGGAGTCCCTCGAGGTCACGGCCGTGCACTCGGTCGCGGGAATCCTCCCGCCGGGCGAGCCCCTGGTGACCGTTCCGCCGTACTGCGCACCACACCACTCGGCGACCATGCAGGCCCTGGTCGGCGGCGGGAGCGGGCTGCCGAGACCCGGAGCGGTGTCGCTGGCCCACAAAGGGGTGCTCTTCCTCGACGAAGCACCGGAGTTCCGCCCCCAAGTGCTGGACGCGCTGAGGCAACCCCTCGAGTCGGGGCACATCGTGGTGGCCCGGGCTGCGGGAGTGGTGCGCCTGCCGGCCCGGTTCCTGATGGTGCTCGCGGCCAACCCCTGTCCCTGCGGGCGGCACACCCTGCACGGCGCGGGCTGTGACTGCGCGCCCTCGTCGATCAGGCGGTACCAGGCGCGGCTGTCGGGTCCCCTGCTGGACCGCGTGGACCTGCGCATCGAGGTCGAACCCGTCAGCCGGTCCGACCTGCTCGGGCACGGCGGACGGGGCGAGAGCAGCGCCACCGTGGCCGAGCGGGTCGCCCTGGCCCGGGCCCGGGCGGCCCACCGCCTCGACGACACCCCCTGGCGGATCAACAGCGAGGTCCCCGGGCGGGAACTGCGCACGCGGTGGCAGCCCGACCCCGGGGCGCTGGCGCAGGCCGAGCGGGATCTGGAGCGGGGGGTGCTCACCGCGCGCGGGCTGGACCGGGTGCTGAGAGTGGCCTGGACCGTGGCGGACCTGGCGGGCCGGGGCCGTCCCAGCGCCCTCGACGTGGCCGTGGCGCTGGAGCTGCGCACGGGCATCGCACGAGGCGTTCCGCTCATGACGGGGGAGCGGTCATGACGCCCGAGCTGCTGGCGAGGGCGGCGTTGACCCGGGTCCTGGAACCCGGGGAGGAGCGGGGCGGGCGCTGGCTGCGGGAGTACGGCGCGGTGGGGCTGATACGGATGCTGACCGGGCCCGAGGCGGAGGTGGAGGCTCCGGCCGGGGTCGGGGGCGAGCGGCTGGCCGGGTACCGCAGACGGGCCGCGCTGGCCGACCCCCGGCGGGACCTGGCGCTGGCCGCCGAGTCGGGGGGCCGGTTCGTGTGCCCGGGGTCGCCGGAGTGGCCCACCCAGCTCGACGACCTCGGCGATGCCCGGCCCGTCGGGCTGTGGCTGCGGGGCCGGCCGAACCTGCGGACCTGGGCGCTGCGTTCGGTCGCCGTGGTCGGGGCCCGGGCCTGTACCCCGTACGGGGCGCACATGGCCCAGATCCTGGCCGCCGGGCTCGCCGAACGGGGCTGGGTCGTCGTCTCCGGAGCCGCGTACGGGATCGACGGAGCCGCCCACCGCGGGGCCCTCGCCTCGGGCGGCGCCACCGCGGCGGTCCTGGCCTGCGGGGTGGACGTCGCCTACCCCCGCGGACACGCCGGACTCCTCGGCCGGATCGCCGGCCAGGGACTGGTCCTGGGGGAGCTGGCGCCCGGGAGTCACCCGACCCCGAGCCGGTTCGTCCTGCGCAACCGGGTCATCGCCGCCCTCACCCGGGGCACGGTCGTGGTGGAGGCCGCCCACCGCAGCGGTTCGCTGGTGACCGCCCGGCGGGCCCAGGAGCTCGGGAGGTTCACGATGGGCGTCCCCGGGCCCGCCACCAGCGGGCTCTCGGCCGGGGTGCACGAACTGCTGCGGGGCGAGGCCGTACTCGTCACCGACGCGGCGGAGGTGGTCGAACTCGTCGGCTCCATCGGCGAGCTGGCCCCCGAGCGGCGCGGGCCCGTGCTCGCCCGGGACCTGTTGGACCCGGAGACCAACCGGGTGCTCGAAGCGCTCCCGGCCGGCCGCCCGGTCCAAGTGGAGGAATTGGCACTTGCCTCCGGCAACGGCACCGATGAAGTCATCGGCAGACTGTACGAACTTCACTCTCTGGGGTTCGTCGAACGGCAGGGCGAGGGCTGGCAGTTGACCGGACAAACGCCTGGAGGCGGCACACAAACCGGAGCCACCCGGCGAGGCGGTCGTTGACCTGGGGCGTTCCGGTGAAAGAGTGAAACCGATGAGAGACGCGGTCCTCCCGGTGGCAGTCGCCGGGACCGTGCGCCAGGCGCCGGTCCCGGGTCGCCCGCGCGAGCCGGGTCGCCCGTGCGCCCCCGCGCCATCCCGTACTCTTCGCGCACCGCGACACTTCCGTCACGCTACGCTCCCAAGGAATCCGGCTCCGGCAAAGGCGAAGCATGCCCCAGCACACCTCAGGGTCCGACCGCGCTGCGGTGCCCCCCGCTGCCCGCGGCAGTGTGCGGTCCACCGCGCCCTCGTCCCTGGAGGTGCTCTGGCGCTCGTACAAGGACTCCGGTGACGAGCGGCTGCGGGAGCAGCTGATCCTGCACTACTCGCCGCTGGTCAAGTACGTGGCCGGCCGCGTCAGCGTGGGGCTGCCGCCCAATGTGGAGCAGGCCGACTTCGTCTCCTCCGGGGTCTTCGGACTGATCGACGCCATCGAGAAGTTCGACATCGACCGGTCGATCAAGTTCGAGACGTACGCGATCACCCGGATCCGCGGGGCGATGATCGACGAGCTGCGGGCGCTGGACTGGATCCCGCGATCGGTGCGGCAGAAGGCGCGGGCCGTGGAGCGGGCCTACGCCACGCTCGAGGCCCAGCTGAGGCGCACTCCGACGGAGAGCGAGGTCGCCGGGGAGATGGGCATCGGGGTGGAGGACCTCCACACGGTCTTCAGCCAGTTGTCCCTGGCCAACGTGGTCGCCCTGGAGGAGCTGCTGCACGTCGGCGGGGAGGGCGGCGACCGCCTCTCGCTGATGGACACCCTGGAGGACACGGCCGCCGACAACCCCGTGGAGGTGGCGGAGGACAGGGAGCTGCGGCGCCTGCTGGCCCGGGCCATCAACACGCTTCCCGAGCGCGAGAAGACGGTGGTCACCCTCTACTACTACGAGGGGCTCACGCTGGCCGAGATCGGCAACGTGCTGGGCGTCACCGAGAGCCGGGTCAGCCAGATCCACACCAAGTCCGTGCTGCAACTGCGGGCGAAGCTCGCCGATGTGGGGCGGTGAGCTTGCGGCACCTCCGTAGAGTGGAGACGTGCCCAGGATTCGAGCGGCCTCCGTGGCCGAGCACCGGTCGATGCAGCGCGGCGCCCTGTTGGACGCCGCGCGTTCCCTGCTGTCCGAAGGCGGGACGGAATCGCTGACCTTCCCCGCCCTCGCGGAGCGGACCGGGCTCGCCCGGTCCTCCGTGTACGAGTACTTCCGCTCCCGTGCGGCCGTGGTCGAAGAGCTGTGCGCGGTGGACTTCCCCGTCTGGGCCGCCGAGATCGAGGCGGCCATGGAGCAGGCCGAGTCGCCCGAGGCGAAGATCGAGGCCTACGTGCGGAGCCAGCTCGGACTGGTGGGCGACCGGCGGCACCGGGCGGTGGTCGCCATCTCCGCGAGCGAGCTGGACGCCGGGGCGCGGGAGAAGATCCGCGCGGCCCACGGCGGGCTGGTCGCGATGATCGTCGAGGCGCTGAGCTCTCTGGGGCAGGCGGAGCCGAGGCTGGCCGCCATGCTGCTGCAAGGGGTCGTGGACGCCGCCGTCCGGCGGATCGAGCTCGGTGCCGCCGAGGACCCGGCCGTCGTCACGGAAACGGCCGTCGCCATGGCGCTGCGGGGCGTCCGGGGCTGAGGCCGGCGGCGGAGCCGGCCATCGGCAGCAGGCGGGGTGCCGGGCGGGGGAGCAGGGCGAGTGGGTTGAGGTAAGCCTCGCCCGCGAGCAGGCCCCAGTGGAGGCACGGTTCCGGGCAGTGGGAGCCCTCGGTCAGGACCGCCACGACCTGGCCCGCCGTGACCTGCTCGCCCTCCGCGACCAGGGCGCGGACCGGCTCGTAGGTGGTGCGCAGGCCGTTCGGCAGCGCGAGCGAGAGGACCCCGCGGCCGGCGACCATGCCCGCGTAGTGGACCCGGCCAGCCGCCACGGCGCGGAGCTCCGCGCCCACCGGCGCCGACAGGTCCACCCCGCGGTGGCCGGCCGCGTACGGGGTCGGGGGCGGGTCCCACCAGCGCGCCACCGAGAGGGGCGGGGGCAGCGGCCGGACCCCGAGGACGGGGCCGAAGGACGTCTGGACCAGGGCCAGCAGCAGGCTGAGCAGCAGTGTCGTCATGGCGCACAGCGTCCCGTGCCGGGCCGTCCGGCGGGCTGAGCTGTGGACAGACCGCCGGGTGTGGACAACGGCGTCACCCGGCATACCGCCGGGTCCCGTACACTTCTTGTGGCGATCCGGGTCACCGGGTCGACTTCGCACGCCCCCTCACCAGCCCGAAACAGCCAGGTGAGAGCGTCTCTCGGTCCCTTTCGGGGCAGGGCGCGGCGGGGCGTCAGGAACCAAACCGAGAAAACAAGGAGATGGCCATGGCCGTCGTCACGATGCGGGAGCTGCTGGAAAGCGGCGTCCACTTCGGTCACCAGACCCGCCGTTGGAACCCGAAGATGAAGCGCTTCATCTTCACGGAGCGCAACGGCATCTACATCATCGACCTGCTGCAGTCGCTGTCGTACATCGACCGCGCCTACGAGTTCGTGAAGGAGACCGTCGCGCACGGTGGCTCCATCATGTTCGTCGGTACCAAGAAGCAGGCCCAGGAGGCCATCGCCGAGCAGGCGACGCGCGTTGGTATGCCGTACGTCAACCAGCGGTGGCTGGGTGGCATGCTCACCAACTTCTCCACCGTCTACAAGCGCCTTCAGCGTCTGAAGGAGCTTGAGGCGATCGACTTCGAGGACGTCGCCGCCTCGGGTCTCACCAAGAAGGAGCTCCTGGTCCTCTCCCGCGAGAAGATCAAGCTGGAGAAGACCCTCGGTGGTATCCGCGAGATGTCGAAGGTCCCCAGCGCCGTCTGGATCGTCGACACCAAGAAGGAGCACATCGCCGTCGGTGAGGCGCGCAAGCTCCACATCCCGGTCGTCGCGATCCTCGACACCAACTGTGACCCCGACGAGGTCGACTACAAGATCCCGGGCAACGACGACGCGATCCGCTCCGTCACCCTGCTCACCCGCGTGATCGCCGACGCCGTCGCCGAGGGCCTCATCGCCCGCTCCGGCGCCGCGACCGGCGACTCGAAGCCGGGCGAGAAGGCCGCCGCCGAGCCGCTCGCCGAGTGGGAGCGCGACCTGCTCGAGGGCGACAAGAAGGCCGACTCCGACGAGTCGGCCGAGGCTGCGGCCGCTCCGGCCGAGGCCGCTGCCGAGACCGTCGAGGCCCCGGCCGTCGAGGCTCCGGCCGCCGACGCCGAGGCTGTCGAGGCCCCGGCCGCCGACGCCGAGCAGGCCTGACCCACTGAGAGCGCCCGGCGTTCACGCGCCGGGCACTCGCAGCACGGACGATGACGGCGGGGGAGCCGCGCCAAAAGCGCGGCGCCTCCGCCGTTCACCCGTAGATCTACGACTTCGAGAGAGAATCACAGACTCATGGCGAACTACACCGCCGCTGACGTCAAGAAGCTCCGCGAGCTCACCGGCGCCGGCATGCTGGACTGCAAGAACGCGCTCGTGGACGCCGACGGCGACGTCGAGAAGGCCCAGGAGGCCCTCCGTATCAAGGGTCAGAAGGGCGTCGCCAAGCGCGAGGGCCGTTCTGCCGAGAACGGTGCCGTCGTCTCCCTGATCGCCGACGACAACACCTCCGGTGTCCTCGTCGAGCTGAAGTGCGAGACCGACTTCGTCGCCAAGGGCGAGAAGTTCCTGGCCGTCGCCAACCAGCTGGCCGCCCACGTGGCCGCCACCTCCCCGGCCGACATCGAGGCGCTCCTCGCGTCCGAGATCGAGGCCGGCAAGACCGTCACCGCTTTCGTCGACGAGGCCAACGCCAACCTCGGCGAGAAGATCGTCCTGGACCGCTTCGCGCAGTTCACCGGCGGTTACGTGAGCTCGTACATGCACCGCACGATGCCCGACCTGCCGTTCCAGATCGGTGTCCTCGTCGAGCTCGACAAGGAGAACGCCGAGGTCGCCCGCGGCGTCGCGCAGCACATCGCCGCGTTCGCCCCGCAGTGGCTGTCCGCCGAGGACGTCCCGGCCGACAAGGTCGAGTCCGAGCGTCGCATCGCCGAAGAGGTCACCCGCGCGGAGGGCAAGCCCGAGGCTGCCATCGCGAAGATCGTCGAGGGTCGCGTCAACGGCTTCTTCAAGGACGCCACGCTGCTCGGCCAGGCCTACGCCCTGGACAACAAGAAGTCCGTCCAGAAGGTCCTGGACGAGGCCGGTGTCACCCTGAAGCGCTTCACCCGCATCAAGGTCGGCATCTGAGTCCGTCCGTACACGACGGACACCGGACCCCGGTAGGGTCTGAGGCAGTCGCCCGCGCTTGCGCGAGGCGACCGCAGATCTGACGAGGAGGCCATTGCCGCAGAGGGAACCGCAAGGACCCACCGGCAATGGCCTTCTTCGTATGTGCACGAGGAGATCTCCATGAATCAGGGCGTGGACACCCACACCGCATCCGACGACAAGAGCGACCAGGACAAGAAGGGCCGCCGCTTCATGCTGAAGCTGTCGGGCGAAGCCTTCTCGGGTGGCAGAGGACTGGGCGTCGACCCCGACGTCGTCCACGCCATCGCGCGCGAGATCGCCGCGGTGGTCCGTGACGGCGCGGAGATCGCCGTCGTGATCGGCGGCGGAAACTTCTTCCGCGGCGCCGAGCTCCAGCAGCGCGGCATGGACCGGGCCCGGTCCGACTACATGGGCATGCTCGGCACCGTGATGAACTGCCTCGCACTCCAGGACTTCCTGGAGAAGGAGGGCATCGACTCCCGCGTGCAGACCGCCATCACCATGGGTCAGGTCGCGGAGCCGTACATCCCGCTGCGCGCCGTACGGCACCTGGAGAAGGGCCGCGTCGTGATCTTCGGCGCCGGCATGGGCATGCCGTACTTCTCCACCGACACCACGGCCGCCCAGCGCGCCCTGGAGATCGACGCCGAAGCCCTGCTCATGGGCAAGAACGGTGTCGACGGCGTCTACGACTCCGACCCGAAGAAGAACCCGGACGCGGTGAAGTTCGACGCGCTGGAGTACGGCGAGGTCCTGTCCCGCGACCTCAAGGTCGCGGACGCCACCGCCATCACGCTGTGCCGCGACAACAAGCTGCCGATCCTCGTCTTCGAACTGCTCGCCGAGGGCAATATCGCCCGCGCCGTCAAGGGTGAGAAGATCGGCACGCTCGTCAGCGACCAGGGAACCCGGGCCTGAGCAGTCCGCTGCCGGACCGAGCCCGGACCGGCCCCGCCCGTCATGCCCGCCTGAACCATCCATTCAAGACATGCAGGAGCACGTGGTGACCGAAGAGATCCTCCTCGAGGCCGAGGAGAAGATGGAAAAGGCCGTCGTCGTCGCCAAGGAAGACTTCGCCGCGATTCGCACCGGTCGTGCGCACCCGGCGATGTTCAACAAGATCGTGGCGGAGTACTACGGCGCCATCACGCCCATCAACCAGCTCGCCTCCTTCTCCGTGCCCGAGCCGCGCATGGCGATCGTGACCCCGTTCGACAAGAGCGCCCTGCGCAACATCGAGCAGGCGATCCGCGACTCGGACCTCGGTGTCAACCCGAGCAACGACGGCAGCATCATCCGGGTGACCTTCCCCGAGCTGACGCAGGACCGCCGCAAGGAGTACATCAAGGTCGCGCGCACCAAGGCCGAGGACTCCAAGATCTCCCTGCGCGCCGTGCGCCGCAAGGCGAAGGACGCCCTTGACAAGCTCGTCAAGGACAAGGAGGCCGGCGAGGACGAGGTGCGCCGCGCGGAGAAGGAGCTCGACGACACCACCGCGAAGTACGTCGCGCAGGTGGACGAGCTCCTCAAGCACAAGGAAGCCGAGCTCCTCGAAGTCTGATGAACGACTCTTCCTGGCAGCCGGAGCCGGTTCCGGCGGGTCCCGCATACGATGCGCAGGTGGGCCCGCACACTCGGCCCATGCCCATCGTGCCCGATGCCGCCGGCCGTGACTTCGACGACCGGGAAGCACGCGATCGGGGGGCCGCCTCGGACGGCGGCCCCCTCTTCCGCGCCGAAACGCCGCCGCAGGAGCCCATGCCCAGCCCCCCGCCCCCGCCTTCGCAGGTACCGCAGGACGCCTCGCCTCCGCCGCCGAAGAAGCGGGCGGGGAGGGACCTGCGCGCCGCCATAGGTGTCGGCGTCGGCCTCGGCGCGGTGATCTTCGCCTCGCTGTTCATCGTCAAGGCGGTCTTCGTCGGCGTCATCGTCGTCGCGGTCGTCGTGGGGCTGTGGGAGCTCACCTCCCGGCTCCAGGAGAAGAAGGGCATCAAGGCCCCGCTGGTCCCGCTCGCCGTCGGCGGCGCGGCCATGGTCATCGCCGGATACGTCCGGGGAGCCGAGGGCGCCTGGGTCGCCATGGCCCTGACGGCTCTGGCCGTCCTGGTCTGGCGGATGACCGAACCGCCCGAGGACTACCTCAAGGACGTCACGGCCGGCGTCTTCGCCGCGTTCTACGTGCCCTTCCTGGCCACCTTCGTCGCGATGCTGCTCACCGCCGACGACGGGCCGCAGCGCGTGGTGACGTTCCTGGTGCTGACGGTGGTCAGCGACACCGGGGCCTACGCCGTCGGCTGGCGCTTCGGCAAGACCAAGCTCGCCCCGCGCATCAGCCCCGGAAAGACCCGCGAGGGGCTGTTCGGCGCGGTGGCCTTCGCGATGGCGGCCGGTGCGCTGTGCATGGAGTTCCTGATCGACGGCGGCTCCTGGTGGCAGGGCCTGGTGCTGGGGCTGGCGGTCGCGGTCAGCGCCACGCTGGGTGACCTCGGCGAGTCGATGATCAAGCGGGACCTGGGCATCAAGGACATGGGCACCCTGCTGCCGGGCCACGGCGGCATCATGGACCGGCTCGACTCCCTGCTGCCGACCGCGCCGGTGGTGTGGCTGCTGCTGGCGGCCTTTGTGGGCACGGGCTGACCTGCGGAAAGGCGTCGTAACACGCCGGGCGGTTACTCTTGGAAGGCGCGCTGCTTCTGCGGTGCGCCTTTCGTCTTACAAGGAGTACCTGCCATGGCCCGCCCCGTTCCGGGAGAGCTCACCTTCGTCGCCCCTCGCGGGGCCAAGAAGCCGCCCCGGCACCTCGCCGACATGACCCCGGCCGAGCGCCGTGAGGCGGTCGCCGCGATCGGCGAGAAGCCGTTCCGGGCCAAGCAGCTCTCCCAGCACTACTTCGCGCGCTACGCGCACGACCCGGCCGAGTGGACCGACATCCCGGCGGGCTCGCGGGAGAAGCTCCAGCAGGAGCTGCTGCCGGATCTGATGAACGTCATCCGGCACATCTCGTGTGACGACGACACCACCCGCAAGACCCTGTGGAAGCTGCACGTCCCGGCCATGCTGCGCTTCGCCGACGAGGGCTTCAAGTGCCGTCTCGCCGTCTCGCTGCACGCGCCCGACGACGAGCTGCGCGACACCCTGGTCCCCGTGAACACCCGCTGGAACGTCCGCGAGGTCCTCGGCGCGGCCTGGGAGTACGCGGAGAAGTCCGGCCGCCGGATCTCGATCGAGTACGCCCTGATCCGCGACATCAACGACCAGGCCTGGCGCGGTGACCTGCTGGGCAAGCTGCTCAAGGGCAAGCGCGTCCACGTCAACCTGATCCCGCTGAACCCGACGCCCGGCTCCAAGTGGACCGCCTCGCGGCCCGAGGACGAGAAGGCCTTCGTTGAGGCCATCGCCCGGCACGGCGTGCCCGTGACCGTCCGGGACACCCGCGGCCAGGAGATCGACGGTGCGTGCGGCCAGCTCGCGGCCTCGGAGCGCTAGTTTCCGGTCACCGGGGTCCGTATTCGGCCACGGGGTACCCTGTGGCCGAACCAATTTCATATTCCGACAGGGGAGCGCCACAGCGCTGAGAGTGCGGAACCGTCATCCGCAGACCCTCTGAACCTCGCCCCGGTCATTCGGGGTAGGAAGTTCGGTCACCACTCATGCTGTTGCGCCCTGCCCGGCGTCCGCTCCCACAGAGCGCCGGGCAGGGCCGCGTCTTCTCCTGGACATCCCAGGAGGAATCACCAGTGAGCACCACCAAGAAGATCGCGGGCGCCGCGCTCGCGGCTGCCCTGGGCGTCACCACGCTCAGCGCCTGCGGCGGCGGCGACGCCAAGGACAAGTCCGCGGGCACGAGCGATGCCCCGAAGTCCACGACCGTCACGCTCGTCTCCCACGACTCCTTCAACGTGACCGACACGGTCCTCAAGGAGTTCGAGCAGCAGAGCGGCTACACCGTCAAGGTGCTGAAGTCCGGGGACGCGGGCGCGGCGCTGAACCAGGAGATCCTCACCAAGGGCTCCCCGCGCGGCGACGTCTTCTTCGGGGTGGACAACACCCTGCTCTCGCGCGCCCTCGACAACGGGATCTTCACGCCGTACGAGGCCAAGGGCCTGGGCGAGGTGAAGCCGGAGTTCCAGCTCGACAAGGAGCACCGGGTCACCCCGATCGACTCCGGTGACATCTGCGTCAACTACGACAAGGCGTACTTCGCCGACAAGAAGATCGCCCCGCCGCAGACGCTGGACGACCTGATCAAGCCGGAGTACAAGAACCTGCTGGTCACCGAGAACGCCGCGACCTCCTCGCCGGGCCTCGGCTTCCTGCTCGCCTCCGTCGGCAAGTACGGCGACGAGGGCTGGAAGGACTACTGGAGCAAGCTGAAGGCCAACGGCGTCGAGGTCGTCGACGGCTGGGAGCAGGCCTACAACGAGCGCTTCTCCGGCTCCGCGGGCGGCAAGAAGGCCAAGGGCGACCGCCCGCTGGTCGTCTCCTACGCCTCCAGTCCGCCGGTCGAGGTGCTGTACGCCGAGCCGCAGCCGGCCGAGGCCCCGACGGGCGTCGCCACCGGCACCTGCTTCCGTCAGACCGAGTTCGCGGGCCTGCTGAAGGGCGCGAAGAACGAGGAGGGCGGCAAGGCGCTCGTGGACTTCCTGATCAGCAAGAAGTTCCAGGAGGACATGCCGCTGCAGATGTTCGTGAACCCGGTGACGAAGGACGCTTCCCTGCCGGAGCTGTTCACCAAGCACGGTGTGGTGGTCGAGAAGCCTACGAGCGTCGCTCCCGAGACCATCGCCAAGAACCGTGAGCAGTGGGTCAAGGCATGGACCTCGCTCGTCGTGAAGTAGGCGGTACAAAGGTTCCGAGCGCGGCGCCGGAGGGCGCCGCGCCGGTCCCCGCCCCTCGCGAGTCCGGCCGGGCCACGGCCCTGCGGTTCGCGCTGATGGCCGTGCCACTGGCCTTCTTCGGGCTGTTCTTCGCCTATCCCGTGGCCGCGATCGTCGGGCGCGGGCTCAAGACCGACGCCGGCTGGCAGTTCGGCCGGATCGGCGAGGTGCTCGCCCGGCCCGACATCGCCGATGTGCTGTGGTTCACCACCTGGCAGGCGTTCGCCTCCACCCTGCTCACGCTGCTGATCGCGCTCCCCGGCGCGTACGTGTTCGCGCGCTTCGAGTTCCCCGGCAAGCAGCTGCTGCGGGCCGTGGTGACCGTTCCCTTCGTGCTGCCGACCGTGGTGGTCGGCACCGCCTTCCTGGCGCTGGTCGGCCGGGGCGGGCTGCTCGACGAACTGGTGGGCGTCCGGCTCGACACCACCGTCTGGGCGATCCTCCTCGCACACGTCTTCTTCAACTACGCCGTCGTCGTACGGACGGTCGGCGGGCTGTGGGCCCAGTTGGATCCGCGCCAGGAGGAGGCCGCCCGGGTCCTGGGCGCCGGGCGGTTCGCCGCCTGGCGGCGGGTGACGCTGCCCGCGCTGGCCCCGTCGGTGGCCGCCGCCTCGCTGATGGTCTTCCTGTTCACCTTCAGCTCCTTCGGCGTCGTCCTCATCCTGGGCGGGCCCGCGTACTCCACCCTGGAGGTGGAGGTCTACCGGCAGACCGCGCAGCTCCTGGACCTGTCCACGGCCGCCGTGCTGACGATGGTGCAGTTCGCGGCTCTCGGCGGGATCCTCGCGGTGCACGCCTGGACGGTGCGCAAGCGGGAGACCGCGCTGCGGCTGGTGGACCCGGGGCGCACGACGCACCGGCCGCGCGGCTGGGCGCAGCGCACCCTGCTGGGAGGGGTGCTGCTGACGGTCGCCCTGCTGATCGTGGCCCCGCTGGCGGTGCTGGTGGAGCGGTCCTTCGACGCGCCCGGCGGGTACGGGTTCGGCTTCTACCGGGCGCTCCAGGAGGTGGGCGCGGGCGGCGGAACCTTCCTGGTGCCCCCGCTGGAGGCGATCTGGAACTCCCTGCAGTACGCGCTCGCCGCCACCGCCATCGCCCTGGTCATCGGCGGGCTCGCGGCCGCGGCCCTCACCAGGCGCGCCGGCCGTTTCGTTCGGGGCTTCGACGCGCTGCTGATGCTGCCGCTCGGGGTGTCCGCCGTGACGGTCGGCTTCGGCTTCCTGATCACCCTGGACGAGCCGCCGCTGGATCTGCGGACCTCGTGGGTCCTGGTTCCGCTCGCGCAGGCCCTGGTGGGCGTGCCGTTCGTCGTACGGACCATGCTGCCGGTGCTGCGCGCCGTGGACGGGCGGCTGCGGGAGGCCGCCGCCGTGCTCGGCGCCTCCCCGCTGCGCGCCTGGCGGGAGGTGGACCTGCCCCTGGTCCGGCGGGCGCTGCTGATCGCGGCGGGCTTCGCCTTCGCCATCTCGCTCGGGGAGTTCGGCGCGACCGTGTTCATCGCGCGGCCGGACCGTCCGACGCTGCCGGTGGCCGTGGCACGGCTGCTGGGGCGGGCCGGAGAGATGAACTACGGGCAGGCCATGGCCTTGAGCACGATTCTGATGCTGGTGTGCGCGGTGTCCCTGCTGGTGCTGGAGCGACTGCGTCCCGACAAGACCTCGGGAGAGTTCTGATGACACTGCTTCAGCTGGACGGGGTGTCGGTCCGCTTCGGCGAGCGCGCGGTGGTGGACCGCGTGGACCTGGAGGTCGCCGAGCACGAGATCGTGTGCGTGCTGGGGCCGAGCGGCAGCGGGAAGTCGACCCTGCTGAGGGTCGTCGCCGGGCTCCAGCCGGTGTCCGCGGGCCGGGTCTCGCTCGGCGGCGCCGACCAGGCCGGCGTGCCCGTACACCGGCGGGGCGTGGGCCTGATGTTCCAGGACCACCAGCTCTTCCCGCACCGGGACGTCGGCGGGAACGTCGCCTTCGGGCTGCGGATGCGGGGCGAGGGGCGCGGCTCGTCCGAGGCCCGGGTCGCGGAGCTGCTGGAGCTGGTAGGGCTCCCCGGGGCCCAGGGCCGGGCGGTGGCCTCGCTGTCCGGCGGCGAACAGCAGCGGGTGGCGCTGGCCCGTGCGCTGGCCCCGTCACCGAGGCTGCTGATGCTGGACGAACCGCTGGGGCAGCTGGACCGCGGGCTGCGCGAGCGGCTCGTGGTGGAGCTCCAGGGGCTGTTCTCCCGGCTGGGGACCACGGTGCTGGCCGTCACGCACGACCAGGGCGAGGCCTTCGCGCTGGCCGACCGGGTGGTGGTCATGCGGGACGGGCGCGTCGCGCAGGCCGGGACCCCGCTGGAGGTGTGGCAGCGCCCGGCCTCGGAGTTCGTGGCGCGCTTCCTCGGCTTCGAGAACGTGGTCCCGGCCGTGGTGTCGGGCGGGGTCGCGGGGACCCCGTGGGGCAAGGTCCCGGTCCCGGCCGGATCCCCGGAGGGCGAACAGCGGCTGCTGATCCGACCGGCCGGAGTGGTCCTGGCCCCGGACGGTCTGCGCTGCGAGGTCGTGTCCAGGACCTTCCGGGGCACGCACGTCGCGCTGCTGCTGCGCCCCGAGGCGGGGCCGGTGCTGGAAGCGGAGTGCGGGCTGGCGGGGGCACCGGCCTCGGGGGACCGGGTCGCGGTGTCCTTCACCCCGGCCGAGGTGGTCGTCCTGCCGGCGGACACCCCCTAGGAACGGACGCCGTCGCAGGAGATCGTCAGGTGGCGCGGGCCGCGCAGGACCGCGTTCTGACGGTACGGCGGCGGGTCCTCCAGCAGCCGGGGGTTCTCCAGCCGCCGGGCTAGCTCGCTCAAGGCCAGCTGGGCCTCCAGCCGGGCCAGCGGTGCCCCGAAGCAGCTGTGGATTCCGCTGCCGAGCCCGAGGTGCTGGATGTCCTTGCGGTCGGGGTCGAAGCGGTCCGGGTTCTCGAACCGCTTCGGGTCGCGGTTCCCGGACGCCAGGATCAGCCACAGGGATGCGCCCTTGGGGATGGTCACGCCGGCGACCTCGATCTCGGTGAGCGTGCTGCGCTGGGGCAGCAGCTGCACGGGAGGCTCGTAGCGGAGCAGCTCCTCGACGATGGGGACGGACAGGGCTGGGTCCTCGCGCAGTCGCTGGAGGACGTCCGGGTGGCGCAGCAGGGTCAGCATGCCGTTGGTGATCAGGTTGACCGTGGTCTCGTGGCCCGCGATCAGCAGCAGCGCGGAGGTGCTGAGCACCTCCATCGTGGTCATCGAGCCGTCCGGGCCGTCGGCCGTCGCCAGCTGCGACAGCATGTCGTCGCCGGGGTTCTTGCGGCGCTCCTCGATCAGCCCGGCCAGGTACATGCCCAGTTCCATGCGGGCGTCCATGGCCCCCTTGCCCTGCTGGGCGGGGTCCGCGTCCGGGTCGGGGTCCAGGCTGGCCGCGAGGGTCTCCGCCCAGACGTGGAAGCGTGGCTCGTCCTCGTGGGGCACCCCGAGCAGCCGGCAGATGACCGAGACCGGGAAGGGGTAGGCGAACTGGTCGACCAGGTCGACCCGGTCCAGGTTCCCGGTGGTGGCGATGCCGTCGATGAGCCCGGATACGAGGCCGCCGAGCTCCTCCCGCATGTCGTGCACCCGGTGGGGGGCGTGCGGCGGCCCGAACGGCCGGTTCGTCATCCGCCGCAGGCGGTCGTGGTCGGGCGGGTCGAGCTTGAGGAAGGACGGGGGCAGGGTCGCCCCCTCCTCCTCGCCCTGGCCCTGGCCCAGCGGATCGTCCCCGGTCGCCTTCAGGTTCTTGGCGTCGGAGCTGATCCGGGGGTCGTGCAGGAGGCTCTGGATCTCGTAGTACGTGCTGACGACGTACGGGCCGTCCCCATCGTGCGAGACCGGGGTCTTGCGGAGCTCCTCGTACAGCGGGTACGGGTTCGCGCGGTTCGCGTAGTCGATGATCTCCCGCAGGATGGCTTGTGTCATGACGGGTCCTCGTGATCCTCGGGGAGGGCGCGGTCAGTGGCGCGCGGGGGTGAAGGTCATCGTCCGGTCGGCCGGCGAGTAGCCGCTGAGGGTGATGGTCGGACCGTGGGTGGGGACCGACGGGTCGGGGAAGTCGGCCGGCATCGGCTTGTGCCCCTCCGGCCTGCGGTCCACCGTGGAGAACGGCGGGGGGAACGGGGCGGTGGTCTCGATCTGGTGCTCGTAGAACGGGAGCCACCGGCAGTTGTCGAAGGTCACGGCGGCGATCATGCGCCCCTGGTACCCGTACACGGCCGCGAACCGGCGCTCCGCGAGGGAGCCCTGCGTGACCTGGATCTCGGTCCCCATCGGCGGCACCCCGACCGACTTGATGTTCACGCCGAACTGGGAGGACCAGAAGGCCGGCACCCACACGTGGGGGCGGCGGTCCATGCCTTCGCTGAGCATGTTGTGCGCCGCCGTCTCGGCCTGGGCGACGGCGTTGCCCCAGTGCTCCAGGGACAGGAACTGGTACCCGAAGAGCGCGTGCGGGGAACGTGCCACGTCACCCGCCACGTAGATGTCGTCGGTGACGATGCCCCAGATGTTGAAGGCCCGGCAGCCCGCGTCGCAGGCGATGCCGCGGGGGCCGGCACCCAGTCCGGACCCGGCGAGCCACTCGGTGTTGCGCTGCGCGCCGAGCGAGACGACCACCACGTCGGCTTCGACGGTGGCGCCGTCGGAGAGGTGGGCGGCGCGGACCCGCCCGGAGGGATCGCCCTCCAGCCCGGTCACCATCACGCCGGTGCGCAGGTCCACCCCGTGCTCCTGGTGCATCTGGGCGGCGACCTCGCCGATCACCCCGCCGAGCGCGCCGACCAGGGGCGCGGCGCCCCGCTCGGCGACCGTGACGGGCAGATCGCGCTCCCGGCAGGCGGAGGCGATCTCGGATCCGGTGAACCCGGCCCCGATGACGAGTACCCGGCGGGGACCGGCCGCGAGGGCCCGTTCCAGTCGGGCGCCGTCGTCACGGGTGCGCAGGACGAAGACGCCGTCGAGGGCGCCCTCGGCCTCGTTGGGCCACGGCCGGGCCCGTACGCCGGTGGCGATCAACAGCCGGTCGTACTCCACCTCGTCGCCGTCGGCGAGGCGCACCCGCCGGGCCGCCATGTCCAGGCCGGAGGCGGGGACTCCGAGGCGCCACTTCGCGTCGATGTCCCGGCGGCGGGGGAGGGCGGTACGGTCCGCGGTCGCCTTGCCCAGCAGCACCTGCTTGGACAGCGGGGGCCGGTCGTACGGCTCGTACGGCTCGTCGCCGATCATCGTGAGCGAGCCGCTGAAGCCCTTCTCGCGCATGGTTTCGGCCGCCCGCAGGCCGGCCAGGGAGGCGCCGACGACGACGATGCGGCCGTCGCGCTTGAGGCGCTCGAGGCTGCCGTCAACGCTCACCGCGCACCTCCGGGGTGAGTACGGGGCCGTCCGCAGCGTCGTATTCGACGAGGATCGCCCCGACCGGGCAGGCGGCGACGGCGCGCGCGACGTTCTCGCGCTGTTCCTCGTCCGCCTCCGGGTCGTACAGCAGCGACTCGTCACCGTGCATGGCGAACACGTCGGGAGCGAGGAACGCGCACTGCGCGTATCCCTGGCAGCGATTGAGGTCGACGACAAGCCTCATGAAAGATCAGCCCTTCCGTGGCCCGATCATCCCCGTCATCCCCGAGCCCCCGAAGTACCCGTCCCTCCCCTGCATCCAGCATGCACGCGGGGCCCGGGGACGGCCTGCCAGACGGCGGAAGGGCAGGTCAGGACCTGTGCAGCAGGATGTGGAAGCTGACGATGAGGGCCCAGGCCGGGAAGACCAGCTCGGACCAGGGCACAGCGGACGCCACGATGAGCAGGACCAGCCCGACGACGGTGCCCAGCAGAACCAGCGGCTTGGGGAAGACCCCGAGCCGCCGTCCGATCGTCGAGGTCGCGAAGACGAATACGGCGGCCATCCGCATGGCATAGGTCGACAGCACCGTGTACGCGTAGTGGCGGCCGAAGTCGGAGGGCGTGTTCTCCGCCAGCACGGTGCCCGCCGCCCCGGAGGCGACGAACAGGGTGGAGACGAAGACGAACCCGCTGCCGAGGAACACCGTGGCGACGAATCTGTCCTCGGCCTCGCCGGCATGGGCGCGCAGGGCGCCCATGAACCACAGGAAGAAGATCCCCGCGAAGGGGATGATCTCCAGGGCCACCCGCACCGCCCAGCGCCGGTCCGAAGGGATGGCCGCGTCAGCGGCGTTTCCCGACGGGACGGCGATCCGCATCAGCACGATCGCCGCGGCGAGCAGCAGGGCGAAGGCGATTCCGGCCGTTCCCGCGGCGCGCGGGGTCCGGAGCCGCTCACTGGTGGGTTCCATGAACCCTCGCTTTCTCCCCCGTCCAGAAAGCGGCAGCCCGTGCTCCACCACCATCGGGGACGGCCGACCGGGTGAAGGCGCCGACCGGGTGACTCCTCCGGGCCGACCGGGTGACTCCTCCGGGCTACGCCACCGGCTCGGGGACCGGGGCCTGGGCCTCCGCGTCGGCCCCCTCGTGCTTGCCGTACCAGGCGACCGCCACCGCGCCCGTGACGGCCAGGACGAAGCCCAGCACCGCCAGCCAGGCCAGACCCGGGCGGGAGGCGTCGCCGAGCCAGAGCACGCCGATCGCGCCCGGCAGGACCGTCTCGCCGACGACCAGGGCGGCCGTCGCGCCGTTCACCGAGCCGATCTGGAGGGCGACGGTGTGCAGGTACATGCCGCCGAAGCCCGCCACGAGGATGGCGTACAGGGCCGGGTCGGACAGGAGGGTGCCCAGGTCGAACGGGTCGACGCCGTCCAGGATCCGGACGCCGACGCCCAGCGCGCCGAAGCCCAGGCCCGACAGCAGACCCGCCAGGATCGCCGCGCCGCCGCCGAGGAGGCGTACGGCCACCGTGCCGCCCACCATCAGCAGCAGGGTGATCCCCAGCAACCACCAGTGCGTGGACATCGGGGCGTGGTGCCCGCCCTCGTGGCCCGCGGCCGTCGCCAGCAGCACCAGCGCCGTGCAGACGACGCCGATGGAGGTCCATTCCTTGCGGCTCAGCCGGATGCCCAGCATCTTCACGCTCAGCACCGCGGTGATCACCAGGTTGGCGCTGATCACCGTCTGGGACAGGAACAGGGGCAGCAGGCGGGCCGCCAGCGCGCCCAGCCCGAAGCCGACGAAGTCCAGGACCGTCCCGACGATGAACTCCCAGGTCATCGCCGCTTTCGCGGTCGACGACAGGTTGGGGCCGCCGTGCGCCGTCACCCCGGCGGCGGACGGGGACATCCGGGCGGCGCGGCGCGATCCGACGGCTTGCAGGACGGATCCCGTGCCGTAGCAGATGGACGCCGCGACAGCGGTCAGCAGGCCTATGAGCACCGAAGGCTCCGTTCACGTCTGGCAGGTTTTGCGGTACCTCTGCCAGACGTCGGAACGGGCCGGGAAGTTGCCTCCCGGTGTCAGGCCATTGACGCGAGGACGTCCGGGACCTCGTCCACCGAGTCCACGAGGGCGATCCGGGATTCCATCGCCCGGCCGCGCGCCAGTGCCTGGAGCAGGGGCCAGGCAGGAAGGTGCTCGGTCCAGTGGGCCCGGTCGACCAGGATCATCGGTGCGGGCTCGCCCCGCGAGGAGTAGTAGTTCGGCGTCGCGCTGTCGAAGATCTCCTGGACCGTGCCCGCCGCGCCCGGCAGGAACACCACGCCCGCCGTGGAGCGAGCCAGCAGCCCGTCCTCCCGGGTGGCGTTCGCGAAGTACTTGCCGCTGTGCGCCGCGAAGGCATTCGGCGGCTCGTGCCCGTAGAACCAGGTCGGGATGCCCACCGAGTCCCCGCCGCCGGGCCACCGGTCCCGTACGGCGAAGGCCGCCCGCGCCCAGTCGGACACCGACGGAGCGAAGGAAGGGGCCTTGGCCAGCAGCTCCAGGGCTTCCGGAAGGGCCTCGTCCGGAGCCGGGGCCAGGTAGGCGCCGAGGTTGGCGGCCTCCATCGCGCCGGGGCCGCCGCCGGTGGCCACGGTGAGCCCCGACCGGGTCAGCGCCCGGCCGAGCTCCGCCGCGCCGTGGTACTCCGCACCGCTGCGGGACATGGCGTGGCCGCCCATGACGCCGACCACCCGGGCACCCGAGAGGTGCTCGTCCAGGGCGTCGGATATGGCGTCGTCGTGGATGGAGCGGAGCATCGAGGAGAAGACGTCTCCGTCGGCCTTGGTCTCCTGGAACCAGGCGTAGGCCTGGGCGTCCGGGGTGGCCTCGTATCCGGCGGGCAGCCCGGCGAACAGCTCCTCGGGCGTGTAGAGCAGGCTCCGGTACGGATTGAACGGAAGGTCCGGCACGGGCGGGAAGACCAGCGCGCCGTCGGCGCGGACCTTCACCGAGGCGTCGGGCTCCATCGCGCAGCCCAGGAACACGGCGGCCGAGGTGTCGGCGGACAGCAGCGCGAAGGTCCGCTCCAGCAGGTTGACCGACTGGATCCGGTAGCCGCTGAGCGAGCCGCGGGCCACGACCTGGTCGAATTCGGCGAGCGTCTCGATCTCGATGTCTGCGTTGACCATTCGGCCCACCCTAAGGGCTGCCCGCGTCAGCGGGTCAGGGCCAGCGACGTCAGCTGCGCCACACCCCAGCTGAGGGGTACGCACACGGCCACCAGCGCGGTGGCCCGCAAACTCGCGGCCGTACGCAGGACCTTGGCCGGAGCGCCGATGTCGGTCAGGGCCTCGCGGCCGGCGGCTCGGCCCTGGCGTGCCTCCACCGCGGATGTGAGAAGGGTCGCGGCGGCGCACAGGGCGACCAGGGCCGCGGCCGGTCCGGTCAGCGGGCCGAGCGGGACGAGCAGCCCGCCCCGGTCCCGCAGGGCCAGGGCGGTGAGGGCGGCCGCCCCGACCGCGCAGAGCACCCCCAGCGGCGGGCCGAGCCGGGGCGCCTCCTCCTGGAGGGCCCGGCCGGCCAGCAGACGGAGCGCGCCCGGGCGTACGGCCTGGACCAGCGTGCCGCAGGCGTAGGCCAGGCCGGGCCCGGCGAGGGCGAGGCCGACGGCGGTGAGCGACCAGCCGACGAGCATGCCGGGACCGCCCCGCCCGGCGTAGCCCAGGGCCGCGAGCCCGCATGCGGTGAGCGCGATGCCCCACGGCAGCCCGGTCTGCGGGGCCAGGGGCCTGCTGCGCCGGGGCAGGGTGAGGGCGGCGGCGGCCGACGCGGTCAGCGGGAGCAGGACCAGGAGGGTGAGCGCGGCCGCCACCGGCAGCGGCTGGCCGGCATGGAGCAGCCGGGCGCCGGCTCCGTCGAACGGCAGCCCGGCCAGATCCCCGCGCAGGTGGAGGAAGGCGGCCAGGGCGAGCGCGCTGCCCAGGGTGCACGCGACGGCGGTGGAGATCGCCGCGATCAGGCTGAGCCGTACGGGTCCCAGCCCGGCGGCGTCCAGCCCTTCCCGGGGCCGGGTCGCCGGGTCGGTACGGGCCACGGCGACGGCGAATTGGACGGTGGCGGCCAGCGGCACCAGGGCCCACAGCAGGCGAGGGAACGATCCGGCGGGGCGGGCCACAGCCTCGGCGAGCACGTAGAGAAGGAGGAACCCGGTACCGGCCGAGGCGGCGGCGACGAGGAGCCGGCGCAGCTGGACCAGCGGCCGGGAGCCGCGGGCTAGGCGGAGAGCGAGCACGCGGCCTGCCCCTCCGCGGTTCCGGAGGACGGG
This sequence comes from Streptomyces sp. NBC_01546, assembly GCF_045208355.1. NCBI lineage: Bacteria > Bacillati > Actinomycetota > Actinomycetes > Kitasatosporales > Streptomycetaceae > Streptomyces > Streptomyces sp. NBC_01546. The sequence continues at coordinate 2,655,785 of NZ_CP109379.1, read as the reverse complement.
GGACCCGGCTGCCCCGCGGCGGCCATGGCCGTGGCGGCGGGCCGGCCGTCGAGCAGGGCCAGGCGCCGGTCGGCGGCGGCCGCGGTCTCCTCGTCGTGGGTGGCCAGCACCACGGTGATCCCGTGCGAGCGGGCCGCGGTGGTCAGCGTACGGAGCAGCAGGGCGCGCTCGGCCCGGTGCAGCGGGGCCGTGGGATCGTCGCCGAAGATCACTGCGGGCTCGTTGACCAGGGCCCGGGCCAGCGCCACCCGCTGGGACTCGGCCCGGGTGAGCGCGGAGGGGCGCTTGCGGGCGAAACCGCCGATGTCCAGGCGGTCCAGCCATTCGCAGGCGGCGTGCTTGGCGCTGCGGTGCGAGGCACCGGCGATCAGCAGCGGCAGGGCCGCGTTCTCCCACACCTTCAGCTCGGGCAGCAGCTGGGGCTCGGGGCCGATCCAGCCGAACCGGTCGCGGCGCAGCCGCTCGCGGGCCAGGGCGCCCATCGTGTGCACGGGGACGCTGTTGAACCAGACCTCGCCCTGCTCGGGGCACAGCTGTCCGGAGAGGCAGCGCAGCAGCGTGGTCTTGCCGCTGCCGCGCGGGCCGGTCAGGGCCAGGATCTCGCCCTGGCGGATCCCGGCGGAGACCCCGATGAGGCCGGGGGAACCTCCCCCAGACTTCGTCCGGGGGGACCCCCTGTGGGAGTAGTGAAGGGACCGTGCCCAGAGCAGATCGTCTTGGGGTGGGGCATTGTCGGTCGGGGCATTGTCCGGTGGAGCCACCATGGCGTACACCTCCGTCCGGGGGAACGAAGCGGAGCCTGCTGAAGTCACTGGCGCCGCACTGAGATGTAAAGAGATGAACGCGATGGATGGCGACAGCACACGGCCCGGACCCCCGCGTTCTCACTCGAACGGAGGATCCGGGCCGTGTGGTCGGACGATTTACAGCTTGGTCCACGCCTCGGTGAGCACCGAGCGCAGGATGCCTTCGATCTCGTCGAAGGTGCCCTGGTCCGCGATCAGCGGCGGGGCCAGCTGGATGACCGGGTCGCCTCGGTCGTCGGCCCGGCAGTACAGGCCGTTCTCGAAGAGCGCCTTGGAGAGGAAGCCGTAGAGCACGCGCTCCGTCTCCTCGTCCGTGAAGGACTCCTTGGTGGCCTTGTCCTTGACGAGCTCGATGCCGTAGAAGAACCCGTTGCCGCGGACGTCGCCGACGATCGGCAGGTCGTGCAGCTTCTTCAGCGTCGAGAAGAAGGCGTCCTCGTTGTCCAGCACGTGCTGGTTGAGGCCTTCCTTGTCGAAGATGTCGAGGTTGGCCAGCGCGACCGCCGAGGAGACCGGGTGGCCGCCGAAGGTGTAGCCGTGCAGGAAGGTGTTGTCGCCCTTGTAGAACGGCTCGGCCAGCTTGTCCGAGATGATGCAGGCGCCGATCGGGGAGTAGCCCGAGGTCATGCCCTTGGCGCAGGTGATCATGTCCGGCACGTAGCCGAACTTGTCACAGGCGAACATCGTGCCGAGGCGGCCGAAGGCGCAGATCGTCTCGTCGGAGACGAGCAGCACGTCGTACTCGTCGCAGATCTCACGGACCCGCTGGAAGTACCCGGGCGGCGGCGGGAAGCAGCCGCCGGCGTTCTGCACCGGCTCCAGGAAGACGGCCGCGACGGTGTCGGCGCCCTCGAAGAGGATCTCCTGCTCGATCTGGTCGGCGCACCAGCGGCCGAAGGCCTCGGGGTCGTCGCCGTAGATCGGGGCGCGGTAGATGTTGGTGTTCGGCACCTTGTGCGCGCCGGGGACCAGCGGCTCGAAGGGGGCCTTCAGGGCCGGCAGACCCGTGATGGACAGGGCGCCCTGCGGGGTGCCGTGGTAGGCGACCGCACGCGAGATGACCTTGTACTTGGTGTGCTTGCCCTGCAGCTTGAAGTACTGCTTGGCGAGCTTCCAGGCGGTCTCGACGGCCTCGCCGCCACCGGTGGTGAAGAAGACCTTGTTCAGGTCGCCGGGGGCATAGTCGGCGAGGCGCTCGGCGAGCTCCACGGCCTTGGGGTGCGCGTACGACCAGATGGGGAAGAACGCGAGTTCCTGCGCCTGCTTGTAGGCGACCTCGGCCAGTTCCTTGCGGCCGTGACCGGCGTTGACCACGAACAGGCCGGCGAGGCCGTCGAGGTAGCGCTTGCCCTTGTCGTCGAAGATGTAGGTGCCCTCACCACGCACGATGGTGGGCACGGGTGCGTTCTCGTAGGACGACATGCGGGTGAAGTGCATCCACAGGTGGTCGTACGCGGTTTTGGAGAGGTCCTGGCTCACGGGCTATCGAGTTCCCCACATGTAGGTCTGCTTCTTCAGCTTCAGGTAAACGAAGCTTTCGGTTGATCGCACGCCGGGGAGCGTGCGGATCTTCTTGTTGATCGTTTCCAGCAGGTGGTCGTCGTCCTCGCAGACGATTTCCACCATCAGGTCGAACGAGCCCGCGGTCATCACCACGTACTCGCATTCGGCCATTGCGGTCAGGGCGTCGGCCACCGGGTCGAGGTCTCCCTCGACGTTGATGCCGACCATGGCCTGGCGCCGCAGGCCCACGGTGAGCGGGTCGGTGACGGCGACGATCTGCATGACGCCCTGGTCGAGCAGCTTCTGCACGCGCTGGCGCACAGCCGCTTCGGACAGGCCGACGGCCTTGCCGATGGATGCGTAGGGACGGCGACCGTCCTCCTGCAGTTGCTCGATGATCGCCAGGGACACAGCATCGACCGAAGGGGACGGTTGTCTGTTCCTGGAATCTGCGCTTCGACTGACCACGACCACACTGTGCACGAGGAGTCGTCTGTTCCGCAAGACGGAATCGATGAAATCCGTTGTTTGGCGACTCCGATCTCACTGATTTCGTAGTTGGTGGTGTCTGGCTCTGTCGAAAGCGTCCGCCGAGGAGCTACCCTTGGGGAATCGTCTCAATCGTTGGACATGTGATCAGGAGTGTGGCTGTAGTGACCACCGAACTGCGTCGTCTGCGCAACTACATCGGCGGAGAGTTCAAGGACGCCGCCGACGGCCGGACCACCGAGGTGGTGAACCCGGCCACCGGCGAGGTGTACGCCACCGCACCGCTCTCGGGTCAGGCCGATGTGGATGCCGCCATGGCCGCGGCCGCGGCCGCCTTCCCGGGCTGGCGCGACACCACGCCCTCCGAGCGTCAGAAGGCGCTGCTGAAGATCGCGGACGCCTTCGAGGCCCGCGCGGACGAGCTCGTCGCCGCGGAGTCGGAGAACACCGGCAAGCCGCTGGGCCTCACGGCCAGCGAGGAGCTGCCGCCGATGGTGGACCAGATCCGCTTCTTCGCGGGCGCCGCCCGCCTGCTCGAGGGCCGCTCGGCCGGCGAGTACATGGAGGGCATGACCTCGATCATCCGCCGTGAGCCGGTCGGTGTCTGCGCCCAGGTCGCGCCGTGGAACTACCCGATGATGATGGCCGTGTGGAAGTTCGCCCCGGCCATCGCCGCGGGCAACACCGTGGTGCTCAAGCCCTCGGACACCACCCCCGCCTCCACCGTCCTGATGGCGGAGATCATCGACTCGGTCCTGCCCAAGGGCGTCTTCAACGTCATCTGCGGTGACCGCGAGACCGGCAAGGCCATGGTCGAGCACTCCACCCCGGCGATGGCCTCCATCACCGGCTCGGTGCGCGCGGGCATGCAGGTCGCCGAGAGCGCCTCGAAGGACGTCAAGCGCGTCCACCTGGAGCTCGGCGGCAAGGCCCCGGTCGTGGTCTTCGAGGACGCCGACATCGCCAAGGCCGTCGAGGACATCGCCGTCGCCGGCTACTTCAACGCCGGCCAGGACTGCACGGCCGCCACCCGCGTGCTCGTGCACGAGTCGATCCACGACGAGTTCGTGAGCGCGCTCGCCAAGGCCGCCGCCGACACCAAGACCGGCCAGCCGGACGACGAGGACGTGCTGTACGGCCCGCTGAACAACCCGAACCAGCTCAAGCAGGTCGCGGGCTTCATCGAGCGCCTCCCGGCGCACGCCAAGGTCGAGGCGGGCGGCCACCAGGTCGGCGAGAAGGGCTACTTCTACGCCCCGACCGTGGTCTCCGGCCTGAAGCAGGACGACGAGATCATCCAGAACGAGGTCTTCGGCCCCGTCATCACCGTCCAGCCCTTCACGGACGAGGCCCAGGCCCTGGAGTACGCGAACGGCGTCGAGTTCGCCCTCGCCTCCTCCGTGTGGACCAAGGACCACGGCCGCGCGATGCGGATGTCCAAGAACCTCGACTTCGGCTGCGTGTGGATCAACACCCACATCCCGCTCGTCGCCGAGATGCCGCACGGCGGCTTCAAGAAGTCCGGCTACGGCAAGGACCTCTCCGCCTACGGCTTCGAGGACTACACGCGCATCAAGCACGTGATGACCTCGCTCGGCGGCTGATCGGCCGCATCGGTCAGAGCAGGCCGTTGACGGGGCGGGCGGTAGACAACATGTCTATTGCCCGCCCCTTCGCGTTCACCGAGGCTGAGGCCATGCCTCAACTCGCCTACTCCCGCCGCGCCGCACTGCGCGGCCTCGGTGCCACGGGCCTGCTGGCCGCCCTCACCGGCTGCGGAGTACCCGCCGCCTACGTCCCCGAGGACCGGCGTGAAGGAGTCGACCGCTCCGAGCGGGACCGGAGCCTCACCTTCTCCAACTGGCCGCTGTACATCGACACCGACGAGGAGGACGAGGAGCGCCGTCCGACGCTGGACGCCTTCTCCGAGCAGTCCGGCATCGAGGTCCGGTACACCGAGGAGATCAACGACAACGACGAGTTCTTCGGCAAGGTCAGCCCGGCCCTGATGAACCGCCAGGAGACGGGCCACGACCTGGTCGTGGTCAGCGACTGGATGGCCGCCCGCTTCGTCCACCTGGGCTGGGCCCAGAAGATGGACCGCTCGGCGCAGTCCAACGTGGACAGGTACCTGGACCCGCAGCTGCGTTCCCCCGCCTTCGACGAGGGCCGGCTGCACACCGTTCCCTGGCAGTCGGGGATCACCGGCATCGCCTACAACCGCAAGGCTCTGGGCCGGGAGATCAAGTCCGTCAAGGACCTCTGGCAGCCGGAGCTCGCGGGCAAGGTCACCCTCTTCTCCGGTCTCGACGAGTCCTTCGCCCTCCTGATGCAGGGCGACGGCGTGGACGTCACCCGCTGGACGGACTCCGACTTCCACCGGATGTGCGACCAGGTCGAGAGCATGGTGAAGAAGAAGCACATCCGCCGCTTCACCGGCAACGACTACACCTCCGATCTGAGTAAGGGCGACGTCCTGGCCTGCCAGGCCTACTCCGGTGACGCCATCCAGCTCCAGGCCGACAACCCGGACATCGAGTTCGTGGTTCCGGAGGAAGGGGCCGAACTCTGGGCGGAGAGCCTCCTCGTGCCCAACCTGGCCCGGCACAAGGCCAATGCCGAGGCCCTGATCGACCACTACTACGCCCCGGAGGTGGCCGCGGAGCTCGCCGCCTCCGTCAACTACGTCTGCCCGGTCCCGGCCGCCCGCGAGGTCCTGGCCGGCTCCGGCGACAAGGAGACCGCCGAACTGGCCGAGAATCCGCTGATCTTCCCCGACGACGACATGCGCAAGCGGCTGGTCGTCGCCCGGGACATCTCCTCGGCCGAGCGCCGCTCCCTCGCCCGCCGGTGGAACGCGATCGTCGGGCTCTGATCACGGTCCGGCCACGGAATTGAACGCGTTCACCAATTTGGCTGAACGTGTTCAGAAAGATGCGTACGCTTCCTTCCATGAGCGAGAGAAGCGCCCTTCAGCGGCGGATCCGTGCCTGGCTGACCCTGTTCCTCGTCTGTCTCGTGCTCAGCGGGCTCACCGCCTTCCCGCTGGTCAGCGAACTCCGCTGGGCCAACGCCCTGGTGGACAACGAATGGCTGCGGCGGGTGGGCGACGGGCTGGGCCGCGCCGATGCCGAATACCCCTTCCTCCTCTACGGCACCGACTGGCTCGCCTTCGCCCACCTGGTCATCGCCGTCTTCTTCTACGGCGTCCACCGCGACCCGGTGCGCAACATATGGATCGTCGAAGCCGGCATGATCGCCTGCGCCGGCATCATCCCGCTGGCCCTGATCTGCGGCCCGATCCGCGGGATCCCCTTCTGGTGGAGCGTCATCGACATGTCCTTCGGCGTCTTCGGAGTGATCCCGCTCCTGGTGCTCCACCGCATGATCAAGCGCCTTGAGGCCATGCCCGCGTAGTTGAGGGCCTACCGTGCGAAAGCCGCCATCACGATGCCGAGAGCGACCGGGTTCATGTCCTGGCCCTTGGCGTCGGTGGAGTTCACCGAATACACGAGGGTGCGGGAGAGGTCACGGGTTCCGCCGATCGCCGTGTTGTAGCCGTACCGGCCGCCGGTCTTGCCCCAGGCCACGGTGCCGTCGGGCAGGACCATCCTGGACATCCCCGCCGTCAGAGCGGCGTCCTTCCCGCTCGCAAAATCCTTCACCGCCGGTACCGTGAACATCTCCTCCAGCTGGGCCTTCGGCACGATCCGCCCGCTGAACAGGGCTATGGTGAACCGCTCCAGATCGGCCGTGGTCGAGATGATGTCCCCCGCCGCCCATCGGTCCGAAGAGTTCCACTCGGTGACGTCCCGCAGCTCCCTGGAGCCGTCCGCCCCCACCACCGCCTGGTAGCCCCGGTTGTGCGGACCGTGGATTTTCGTCTGAGTCCGGGCCGGGAACGAGGTCTGACGCAGACCCAGGGGCTTCAGGATCCGCCGGGCGACCGCCTCCTCGTACGTCGTGCCCGTCACCTTCTCGACGAGCGCGCCCAGCACCGTGTAGTTGATGTTCAGGTAGTGCTGGGCCGTGCCCGGCGTGAACTCCGGCTTCTTGGCGAAGGCATTGGCCAACTGGGTCTGTGGGTCGGTGACGTCGAAGCGGTGCTCCCACTGTGCCTCGAACGAGTCGCCCGGGCCGCCCGCCGCCGGAATGCCGCTGGTGTGGTTCAGCAGCTGCCGGACGGTGACCGTGCCGTAGGCGTCGGGGACGGTCCGCGGCAGGTACTGCCGCACCGGCCGGTCGAGATCCACCGTGCCCTCGGCCGCCAGCTGGAGCACCACCGCCGCGGTGAAGGTCTTGGTCACCGAGCCGGCCCGGAAGTGGCCCTGCTCCACGGCCTCCCGCCCGGTGCGGATGTCCGCGACCCCCGAACTCCCCTGCCAGCTCCCGCTCGTACCGCCGACGCGGACCAGCGCGGCCGTCGCGTCCTTGTGCTCCGGACCCAGCCCGGCGATCGCCTTCTCCAGCGCCGCCGCGTCGGGTGGCGTCCGGACGACGGGCGCGGCCGAAGCGGCCGGGCCGGCTGCCGGTGCGGCATGGGCGACGACCGGACCGGAAGCGACCCCCAGCACCAGAGCGGCGGCGATCAGTGTGCGCGTACGAGCGTTCATGACGGGATCCCCCTGCGAGACATCCGGGGCCACTGCGGCCTCCGATGACTCAATGCTGCTGGTCAGAAGGGTAGTTGCGGATCACCCCACGGAGGGGTCTTCGGCGGTACGACAACTCACCGGCGCGAGGGAGCCGACACGCCCGGCCCTCACTCCCCAGAGGGAGATACCCCAGAGGGAGTGCCTGCCCCCGCCCCCGTCGGCGCCGCCCCCGCCGCGATCATGCCCGTCTCGTACGCGCAGATCACCGCCTGGATCCGGTCGCGCAGCCCCAGCTTCGCCAGCACGTTCCCCACGTGCGACTTCACCGTGTGCTCGCTCACCACCAGCGCCGCCGCGATCTCGGCGTTCGAAAGTCCGCGCCCCAGGTGCAGCAGCGTTTCCCGCTCCCGCGCCGTCAGCACCTCCAGCCGGTCCGCGGCGAGCGCCGGGACCGAGGGCCGCGCCGTCGCCGCCGTGTACTCCTCGATCAGCCGCCGCGCCACCGAGGGCGCCAGCAGCGACTCGCCCGCCGCCACCACCCGTACCGCGTGCACCAGATCGTCCCGCCGCACGTCCTTCAGCAGGAATCCGCTCGCCCCCGCGTGCAGTGCCTCGTACACGTACTCGTCCGAATCGAAGGTCGTCAGCATCACCGTCCGGCACGCGCTGCGCGCCGTGATCGTCCGGCACGCCTCGATCCCGTCCAGCACCGGCATCCGGATGTCCAGCAGCGCCACGTCCGGCGCGTGCCGGGCCACCGCCTCCACCGCCGCCGCGCCGTCCCCCGCCTCCGCCACGACCTCGATGTCCTCCTGGGCGTCCAGGATCATCGCGAACCCGCTGCGCACCAGCTCCTGGTCGTCCGCCACCACCACACGGATCGTCAAATCCCCACCTCCACCTGCGAGGTTACAAGTGCCACCCGTACCAGATACCCCTTCCCGCCCGGCCCCGGACCGGCCTCCACCGTCCCGCCGTGCGCCGCGGCCCGCTCCCGGACCCCGATCAGGCCGTGCCCGCCGGAACCGCCCCCGGCCGGCCCCCGCCCGTCGTCGGTCACCGTGATCGTCAGCTCCTCTGCCGCGTGGTGGAGCCGGACCGCCACCCGCCGGGCCGCGGCGTGCTTCACCACGTTCGTCAGGGCCTCCTGCACGATCCTGTACACGGCCGTGTCCACCGCCGGGGCCAGCGCCCGGACCTCGCCGGTCTCCTCGTACGAGACCTCCGGACCGCCCTGCCGCACGCGGTCGAGCAGCCGGGGCAGCGCCGCCACCCCCGGCTGGGGTTCACGCGGCGCCGGACCGTCCTCCCTCAGCAATCCGAGCATCGCCCGCAGCTGCACCATCGCCTCCCGGCCGGTCTCCGAGATCGCCTCGAAGGCCGCCTCCGCCCGCTCCGGGGCCCGGCGAACGGCCACCGGACCGGCCTCCGCCTGCACGATCATGATGCTGACGGAATGCGAGAGGATGTCGTGCATCTCCCTTGCGATCCTGGCCCGTTCGCGCGCCACGGCCTGCTCGGCCTCGATCCGGTTCGCCCGCTCCAGCTGCGCCGCCCGGTCCTCCACGGCCGCGGTGTAGGCCTGCCGCGTGAACTGGAGCCGGCCCAGCGCGTAGGCGGCGCCCGCACAGAACATGGTGAAGGACAGCTCCCTGGCCGAACCCGCGGCCAGTCCCACGGACGCGAAGACGGCCGCCACCGAGAGAGCCCCGACCGCCGCCCGCACCCGTGCGGGGCACAGCAGGGCGACCGTGTAGAAGGCCATGAGCCCCGCGTACGGCAGGGGCTGCCCGGGTCCGTCGAGCGCCACCTTGTAGACCCCGCCGACCAGCAGGATCACCATCAGTACGGTGACCGGCCGGTGCCGCCGCCACGCCAGCGGCAGCACCCCCAGAGTGGTCATCGCGTACGAGCCCCAGCTCACGGCCGGCAGCCCGGCCTCCCGCGGCAGCACGAACGGCATCGTGACGGCCAGCTGCACCAGCAGCGTCAGACCCAGATCCACGACCCACGGCCAGGCCCGGCCCAGCCGCACGGCCCGGCCGCGTATCGCGCGTATCGCGCCTGTCACCGGCCGAGCTCGGCCCGTACGGCGGTCAGCGCGTCCACCCGGTTCGTGGTGATCGAGTCGACCCCGGCCTCGGCGAGCGCCCGCATCGTCCGCTTGGTGTCCGCGGTCCAGGCCGACACCAGCAGGCCGTCCCGGTGCAGCGCGTCCGTCAGCTCCCGGGTGACCAGCCCGAACCGGTAGTTGAGCCAGCGCGGGGCCACCGCGTCGATCAGCACCCGGCGCGGCGGCGACAGCGTGGTCCAGGTCAGCGCGATCTCCGCGCCCGGATCGGCGGCGCGGACCGCCAGCATGGTGTTCGGACCCGCGCAGTAGTAGGTGCGCTCGCGCGCCCCGCACTCGCGGACCTGGTCCACGACGGTCCGTACCGCCTCGTACGAGGCACCCGGAAGGTCGATCATCAGCCGTCCCGCACCGGCCGCCAGTACCGCCTCGCGCAGCGTCGGAATCCCGCCCCCCGTCAGCTCCTTGAGCTGCGGGGCCGTGACGGCGTCGAGCCGCACGTCATGGCCCCACAGCCGCTGGAGCGTCTCGTCGTGGAGCAGGACCGGCACCCCGTCGCGGGTCAGCCGTACGTCGATCTCGACCGCGTCCGCCCCGCGCGCGAACGCGGAGCGGATCGAGGACAGGGTGTTCTCACGGACACGGTAGGGATCGCCGCGGTGGCCGACGGCAGTCAGGGTGCGCATGGCCCCATTCTCAGGGGCGGCGGGACCGGGGCGATGTCAGCGCGCGAGCCAATCGGCGGTGTACGCGTCGATCTCCGCGCTGATCTTCGCCTTGCCGGCCGCGTCCAGGAAGGAGGCCTCGACGGCGTTCTTGGCGAGCTGGGCCAGACCGCGCTCGTCGAGGTCGAGGAGGCGTGCCGCCACCGCGTACTCGTTGTTGAGGTCGGAGCCGAACATCGGCGGGTCGTCGCTGTTGATGGTGACGAGCACGCCCGCGGCCACCATCTCCTTGACGGGGTGCCGGTCCAGGTCGGTCACCGCGCGGGTGGCGATGTTGGAGGTCGGGCAGACCTCCAGCGCGATGCGGTGCTCGGCCAGGTAGGCGAGGAGCTCGGGGTCCTGGGTGGAGCTGGTGCCGTGGCCGATGCGCTCGGCGCCCAGGTCGCGGATCGCGTCCCAGACCGTCTCGGGGCCGGTGGTCTCGCCGGCGTGCGGGACGCTGTGCAGACCGGCGGCGCGTGCCTGGTCGAAGTACGGCTTGAACTGGGGGCGCGGGACGCCGATCTCGGGGCCGCCCAGGCCGAAGGAGACCAGGCCCTCGGGACGCAGGTCGACGGCGAGGCGGGCGGTCTCGGCGGCGGCCTCCAGGCCGGCCTCGCCGGGGATGTCGAAGCACCAGCGCAGGATGACGCCGAGCTCGGCCTCGGCGGCCTTGCGGGCGTCCTCGATGGCCTCCATGAAGGCCTTCTCCTCGATGCCGCGGCGGGTGGAGGAGTACGGGGTGATGGTCAGCTCGGCGTAGCGGATGTTCTGCCGGGCCATGTCACGGGCGACCTCGAAGGTCAGGGTGCGTACGTCGTCGGGGGTGCGGACGAGGTCGACGACCGACAGGTAGACCTCGATGAAGTGCGCGAAGTCGGTGAAGGTGAAGTAGTCGGCGAGCGCCTCGGGATCGGTCGGGACCTTCGAGTCGGGGTGCCGGGCGGCGAGTTCGGCCACGATGCGCGGTGACGCCGAGCCGACGTGGTGGACGTGGAGTTCCGCCTTGGGCAGCCCCGCGATGAAGGGGTGCAGGTCGGTCATGAGGGTGCCTCCGGGAGGGCGCGCGTGCGGTCAGATCGGCCTTCATCGTAGGCAGGCCGGTGACTGTCGGTGGCAGCGCTTAGCATGGCCGTACGAGAGGGGGGTGCCGCATGACCGACCAGAGCCCTGAGCCGAGGGACCCGTGGGCGCCGCCGGAGCGGCCGGCGGTGGACCTGGGCAAGCAGCAGGCCGCGCCGGGAGTGCCGGGCCCGCCGTCCGTGCACGACCAGCCGACGGTCATCGAGATGCCGGGGGCGGGAGCACCGCGGCCCGCCCCGCAGTCCACGCCGACACCGACCCCCACCGCACCGCCCGCGTACGGCTATCCGTCCCAGCCGGACACGAGCGGTTACGGATATCCCACCGCTCCGTCCGCGATGCCGGGGTACGGGTATCCCGGCGACGCGGGGTACCCCGGGTATCCCGGGTATCCCGGATATCCGGGCAATGCCGGCTACCCGCTGTACGCGGCGCCGAAGAGCAACGGCTTCGGCGTCACCGCCCTCGTCCTCGGCATCATCTCCGTGGTCGGCTGCATCACCAGCTTCCTGGCCATCGGGATCGGGATCGCGGCGGTCGTCTTCGGTGCCCTGGGCAAGGGCAAGGCGACCCGCGGCGAGGCCGACAACGGCGGGATGGCGCTGGCCGGCATCATCCTCGGCGGGATCGGCATCGTGCTGGGCGCCCTCATGCTGCTCGCCATGTTCGCCCCGTTCATGGACGGGGAGTGGGACGACGACTCCGGCTACGAGAGCCCGTACTCGAACTCCCGGACGCGCGAGAAGATATGAGCCCCGGGCCGAGGCCCGGGGCTCATGCTCAGAGGCGGGACGCCCACGGCCAGTCGGCGTCCCGGCCTCGCTCGATCAGGGACACCATGCGGAAGGCGGCGTCGGTGAGCCCGCCGAAGGTGTGCCGGTTCGCGGCACCGGACGGGGCGTGGCCCACCCGGTAGCTCGCCAGGTTCCAGGTGTACACCGGCACCGTCTGCGGCACCTCGGCCGTCGGGTCACCGGCGTGGCCGTACGAGGCGGCCTGCTCGTCGGTGACGATCAGCACCCGGTCGTGGCCGCGGTAGTGCTTCCTGACGGCCTCGGCCGTGTAGGTCCCGCCGAGGTTCCCGAACCGCTCCAGCACCTTCAGCACGGACTCGCCCCGCACGTACGGCACCACCGCGCTGGTCGTGCCGAACTGCACCAGGTCCGCCTCCTCGGCGCGCAGCGCGAGCGCCGCCCCGAACACGGCTGCCGCGTCGGCCCGGTTGAGCTGCGAGCGGTCCGACAGCGGGGACCACATCGACCCGGACCGGTCCACGAGGACCAGCGTCCGGCCGGGCAGCGCAGGTACGTTGGCCAGCGAGTGGCCGAGCGCCCGCTCCAGCGGATACGCCCAGCGCAGCGAGGGCGCGTGCTGGTAGGCGGCCAGGTAGCGGAAGGGGAACTGCCGCGACCGGGCGACGCCCTCCGGGTCGGAGACCTTCGCCGCGACCGCCGCGGCCACCTCGTCCGAGACCCCGGCCTGGTCGAAGTTGCGCAGGTTGCGCAGCAGGGCCATCGCGCCCATGGACGGGATGACCGCCTCCCAGGCGGCCGCGTCCATGGGCCCCTGCAGCCAGCCGGCCAGCGCCTCCCAGGTCATGCCCGCCTCAGCGAGCCGCTCGGCGCCGTCCGGCGCGGTGACCACGGCACGCCGCTCGGACACCGGGAGCTCCATCAGCGCTCGGTGGGCGGCGAGGGTCCGGTTGCCGGCCGGGACCTCGGCGCTCTCCGGGTTGTGCCGGCGGTCGAGGGCGTAGCGGAACAGCTCGCCCTGCCAGGCCTTGGCCGGGTCGGGGGAGGCGTGCACGAGGTTGAGGACGTCCCCGAAGCGGTAGCCCTTGGAGGTGGTGTCGTACTTCAGCAGCGAGGTGCCGGAGTAGAGCCGGCGTACCGCGTCGGCGATGCCGCGCTTCACGGGCTTGGGCACGTTCCGCCCGTACGTCGCCGTCCAGTAGGCCAGCAGCTCACCGGGCTCGTCCGCGCGCCGCAGTACGGAGTCCACGACCTGGCGGTTCGAAGGCCCGTCGGTGGCGCCCGTGTCGAGGCGCGCCTTCACGTACTCGGCGGCGCCGACGAGCGAGGCGGTCCGCATGTTCGCCTCCCCGCGGAGCCAGCCCAGCAGGCCGGCCGTCCACGCGGGGTCCTCGACCGCGAGTCGCCGCACGAGGGCGGCGAATCGGTCGTCGCGGGCCTCGCCGCTCTCGTACGCGGTGCGCTGCGTCACGAAGTTGGCGATCGCGAGCAGGAACAGTTCGGAGCGCGGGTCGCGCAGGTGGCCGGGGCCGCCCTCGTGGGTGCGTGCGCGGCTGGTCGAGCGGACGGGCGAAGTGGGCGAGGCGGGCGCGGACTTGAACGCGCGCAGGTTGAAACGAGCCATGTGAATCCCCCCGAATTCAAAGGAAAGCGGGGGAGGCGTGACGTGCGGGATGCCCGAGATCGGAAGTCGGCGACGGACTTGTGTCAGCTGCTCTCATCATCTGAGCTACCGGCCGGAGCCGGGCGGGACTTGAACCCGCGACCCGCTGATTGGGAGAAGTAACCGTTGCCTGCGCACCGGGCATCCCGCACGCGTGCCTCCCGAGATCAAGGTGGCGGCGGCCTGGTGTCTTTGCAAAAGAAGGAGCCGCAGCCCGCGCACCGGGAGGTGCGTGACGTAGGTGTCCAGAGAACAAGGTCGGCGAAACGACGTGGTGCTCTGCCGACTGAGCTACACCGGCCCGAAAGCCGGTGACGGGACTCGAACCCGCGACCGCCCCATTAACAGTGGAAGTACGTCTCACCTGCGCACCTGGACGAGCCCTACATTAGGTGGCGGCTCACCGGCGCCGCCACGCAATTACGCCCAGGTCATCCGGCGGGCGCCGACCGCAGCCGCTCGCGGGCCTCCATCAGGGCGAAGCCCAGCAGGTTCAGGCCCTGCCAGCGGGCCGGGTCCAGGGCGCGTTCGTCATCGGGCGCCAGGCCGATGCCCCAGATGCGGTCCATCGGGCTCGCCTCCACCAGGACCCGGTCCCCGGTGGTCAGCAGGTACGAGCGCAGCGCCGGGTCGGAGGCGAACTTGTGCACGCTGCCCTCCACCACCACGGCGAAGCGCTCCCGCTCCCATACCGCGTTGTCGAAGCCGCGCACGAGCCGCCCGGCCTTCTTCGCCTCGGCCGGGGTCCGGGCCGCGAGCGCCGCCCGCTCCGCCTCCGCGTCCCCGAAGAGCCGAGCCTTCCCGGCCATCATCCAGTGCTCCGCCGTCGCATACCGGACGTCACCCACAGTGAACTCGGACGGCCACCACTGGCTCAGGCAGCTCGGACCGAGGGTCCCGTCCGGCCTCGGCCGGTGCCCCCAGAACGGCAGGAACTTCACTCGCTCACCACGGCTGACCTGCTTGATCAGTTGGTCGATCATCTCCATGCACGCGAGTCTGGCAGTCGCCACGGACAACTCGTACGGGATTTCCGGCGTGCCTCGACACTTGGTCGACCGAATCCGTCGCGTAATCAAAAGGCAACAACGGAATCACTTGGACAGGGGAGCCTCCTCTGTCAGGATCGGCACTCAATTCGAGCTGTAGCTCGAACTGTAGCTACGGAGAGCGTGAGAGCGTGATGGGCAACCGCTTCCAGGTCAAGGACCGCTTCGCGGACGGCGCGCAGTACATCGATGGGCAGCTCAGGTCCGGCACCTCGGGCCGGTCACACACCGTGGTCGACCCGGCCACCGGGGACGAGGTCCTCACCTACGAACTCGCGAGCACGGCGGACGTCGACGAGGCCGTCGCCGCCGCCAAGCGGGCCTTCCCGGGCTGGTCGGCCGCCACTCCCGGGGAGCGGTCGGACGCCCTGCACCGGCTGGCCGCCGTACTGGCCGAGCAGGCGGAGGACTTCGCCTTCGCCGAGTCTCTCCAGTGCGGCAAGCCGTTCAAGCTGTCCACGGAGTTCGACGTGCCGGGGACCATCGACAACACGGCCTTCTTCGCGGGGGCCGCACGCCACCTCCAGGGGCAGGCGGCCGCCGAGTACTCCGGCGACCACACCTCTTACGTACGCCGCGAGGCCATCGGCGTGGTCGGCTCCATCGCCCCTTGGAACTATCCGCTCCAGATGGCCGCCTGGAAGATCCTCCCGGCCATCGCCGCCGGCAACACCATCGTCCTCAAGCCTGCCGAGCTCACCCCGCTGACCTCCCTGATGTTCGCGCAGGCCGCCAAGGACGCGGGCCTGCCCGACGGCGTGATCAACATCGTCACGGGCGCCGGCCGCGAGGCGGGCGAGCACCTGGTCGGCCACCCCGACGTGGTCATGACCTCCTTCACGGGCTCCACCGGGGTCGGCAAGCGGGTCGCCGAGATCGCCACCGCCACCGTCAAGCGGCTCCACCTGGAGCTCGGCGGCAAGGCGCCCTTCCTCGTCTTCGACGACGCCGACCTGGAGGCCGCCGCGCACGGCGCGGTCGCCGCCTCCCTGATCAACACCGGCCAGGACTGCACCGCCGCGACCCGTGCCTACGTCCAGCGCCCCCTCCACGACGCCTTCGTCGCCCGCGTCGCGGAGCTGATGGAGACCGTCCGCCTGGGCGATCCCTTCGCGCCCGCCACCGACCTCGGCCCGCTGGTCTCCCACGTCCACCGCGACCGGGTGGCCGGATTCGTCGAGCGGGCCCGCGCCTACGCCACCGTCGTCACCGGCGGCGAGATCCCCGGGGGCGAGCTCGCCGAGGGCGCGTACTACCGGCCCACCCTCATCTCCGGCGCCGCCCAGGACAGCGAGGTGGTCCAGTCCGAGATCTTCGGCCCGGTCCTGGTCGTCCTGCCCTTCGACACCGACGACGAGGGCATCGCGCTGGCCAACGACACCCCGTACGGACTCGCCGCCTCCGCCTGGAGCCGCGACGTCTACCGGGCGAACCGTGCCACCCGCGAGATCAAGGCGGGCTGCGTCTGGGTCAACGACCACATCCCGATCATCAGCGAGATGCCCCACGGCGGCTACAAGGCCAGCGGCTTCGGAAAGGACATGTCGGCCTACTCCTTCGAGGAGTACACGCAGGTCAAGCACGTGATGTACGACAACACCGCGGTGGCCGCGAAGGACTGGCACCGCACGATCTTCGGGGACCGATAAGAATCCACCGCCTGACCAGCGGTACACCTCCCGAAAGGGCAACGCGCATGGAGCAGTTCGAGCCCGACCGCCTCTCGGCGGCGCAACTCGCCGCGATGCGGCGCAGCCTCACCAGCGGGCGCGGCGCCCTCACCCGCCGCTCGCTGCTGCGCGCCTCCGGAGTCGGAGCGCTCACCCTCGGAGGCCTGTCCACCCTCGCCGCGTGCGGAATCCCGCCCGCCAAGCGCGAGGGGGACGCGGCGGTGGCCTCCGACGACCACTCGGCACAGGAGAAGGAGATCAACTTCTCCAACTGGACCGAGTACATGGACACCAGTGACGACGAGAAGACCCGTCCCACCCTGGAGGAGTTCACCAAGCGGACCGGGATCAAGGTCAAGTACACCGAGGACATCAACGACAACGTCGAGTTCTTCGGCAAGATCCGCCCGCAGCTCGCCGCCGGTCAGGACACCGGCCGCGACCTGATCGTCGTCACCGACTGGCTCGCCGCGCGCATCATCCGCCTCGGCTGGGCACAGAAGCTGGACCCCTCCCAGCTGCCGCACGCCTACGCCAACCTGATCCCGCAGTTCCGCACCCCCGACTGGGACCCGGGTCGCGCCTACAGCTACCCGTGGACCGGCATCGACACGGTCATCGCCTACAACACCAAGGCCACCGGCGGGAAGAAGGTCGATTCCGTCACCCAGATGCTGGACGACCCCACCCTCAAGGGCCGCGTCGGCTTCCTCACCGAGATGCGCGACTCCGTCGGCATGACCCTGCTCGACCAGGGCAAGGACCCGGGGAACTTCACCACCGCGGACTTCGACGGCGCCATCGGCCGCCTCCAGAAGGGCGTGGACACCAAGCAGATCCGCCGGTTCACGGGCAACGACTACACGGCCGACCTCGACAAGGGCGACCTCGCCGCCTGCCTCGCCTGGGCGGGCGACGTCATTCAGCTCCAGGCCGGCAACCCGGACATCCAGTACGCGATCCCGGCCCCCGGATACATCAGCTCCAGCGACAACCTGCTGGTCCCCGCCAAGGCCCGGCACAAGGCCAACGCGGAGAAGCTCATCGACTACTACTACGAGCCGCCGGTCGCCGCCCAGCTGGCCGCCTTCATCAGCTACGTCTGCCCGGTCGAGGGCGTCAAGGACGAACTCGCCAAGATCGATCCCGCACTCGCGGACAACCCGCTGATCGTCCCGGACAAGGCCATGGCCGCCAAGGCCCACGCCTTCCGCTCTCTGACCAGCGAAGAAGAGACGGCGTACGAGGAGAAGTTCGCCAAGCTCATCGGAGCGTGACGGGTCCCGCCCCCACCGGAATCCCGCACCCGCACCCCGCACTCTTCCGACGACACCACCACCGAAGGCCGCGACCCATGACTGACAAGACCGCGGGCGGCGACGTCCGCCTCGCCGGGATCAGCAAGCACTACGGCACCTTCACCGCCGTGCACCCGCTGGATCTCACCATCCCCCAGGGCTCCTTCTTCGCCCTTCTCGGCGCCTCGGGCTGCGGGAAGACCACCACCCTGCGCATGATCGCCGGCCTGGAGGAGCCCTCCACCGGCACGGTCAGCCTCGGCGACCGGGAGGTCACCGACCTGCCGCCGTACAAGCGCCCGGTCAACACGGTCTTCCAGAGCTACGCCCTCTTCCCGCACCTGAACATCTACGAGAACATCGCCTTCGGCCTGCGCCGCCGCGGCATAAAGTCGGTCAAGAAGCAGGTCGACGACATGCTGGAACTGGTCCAGCTCGGCCAGTTCGCCCAGCGCAAGCCGCACCAGCTCTCCGGCGGCCAGCAGCAGCGCGTCGCCGTCGCCCGCGCCCTGATCAACCACCCGCAGGTGCTCCTCCTCGACGAGCCGCTCGGCGCCCTCGACCTCAAGCTGCGCCGCCAGATGCAGCTGGAGCTCAAGCGAATACAGACCGAGGTCGGCATCACCTTCGTGCACGTCACGCACGACCAGGAGGAGGCCATGACCATGGCCGACACGGTCGCCGTGATGAACGGCGGACGCGTCGAGCAGCTGGGCGCCCCCGCCGAGCTGTACGAGAACCCGGGCACCACCTTCGTCGCCAACTTCCTCGGCACCTCCAACCTCATCGAGGCCTCGGTGGAGTCGGCCGGCTCCGAGGTCGTCGTATCCGCCTCCGGTACGAAGCTCCGGCTGCCCGCGGCCCGCTGCGCGACCACCCCCAGCACGGGCGGAAAGCTGCTGGTCGGAGTGCGCCCGGAGAAGATCTCCCTGGTGCACGCCGACGAGGAGCACACCATCGCGGCCGGCCGCAACAGGATCCCGGGCAGGATCGCGGACTCCTCCTTCATCGGCGTCTCCACCCAGTACGTCATCGACAGCAAGGTCTGCCCCGAGCTGGAGGTGTACGCCCAGAACATCGAGCGGGACACCCGTCTGGTCCCGGGCGCCGAGGTGATCCTGCACTGGAACCCGGAGCACACCTTCGGCCTGGACGCCGCTCAGGACATCGACGCGGGCATCGAGACCGTCGAGGAGAGCGCATGACCGGCCCCGCCGTAGAGACAGCGCCGCCCCAGGCGCCCGCCTCCACCGAACCCCCGGTGCACAAGGCGTCCCGGCGCAAGCGCCTGATCCCGTACTGGCTGCTGCTCCCCGGCATCCTGTGGCTGCTGGTCTTCTTCGTGCTGCCGATGGTCTACCAGGCCTCCACCTCGGTGCAGACCGGCTCCCTCGAAGAGGGCTTCCAGGTCACCTGGCACTTCCAGACCTACTGGGACGCCTTCACCGAGTACTACCCGCAGTTCCTGCGCTCCCTGCTCTACGCGGGCACCGCCACCGTGCTGTGCCTGCTGCTCGGGTACCCGCTGGCCTACCTGATCGCCTTCAAGGCGGGCCGCTGGCGCAACCTGCTGCTGGTGCTGGTCATCGCGCCGTTCTTCACCAGCTTCCTGATCCGCACCCTCGCCTGGAAGACGATCCTGGCCGACGGCGGCCCGGTGGTCGCCGTCCTCAACGACATCGGCTTCCTCGACGTCACCAGCTGGCTCGGCATGACCGAGGGGGACCGGGTGCTGGCCACGCCGCTCGCGGTCGTCTGCGGTCTGACGTACAACTTCCTCCCCTTCATGATCCTGCCGCTGTACTCCTCTCTGGAGCGCATCGACACCCGCCTCCACGAGGCGGCCGGGGACCTGTACGCCCGCCCCTCGACGGTCTTCCGGAAGGTGACCTTCCCGCTCTCCATGCCGGGCGTGGTCTCCGGGACCCTGCTCACCTTCATCCCGGCGAGCGGCGACTACGTGAACGCCGAACTGCTCGGCTCCACGGACACCCGGATGATCGGCAACGTCATCCAGTCGCAGTACCTGCGGATCCTCGACTACCCGACGGCGGCCGCGCTGTCCTTCATCCTCATGGCCATTGTGCTGATCATGGTCACCATCTACATCCGCCGAGCGGGGACGGAGGACCTGGTCTGATGCGTTGGCTTCGCCGCAATCTCGTAGTGATCGCCGGTCTCGGCACGCTCGCGTACATGATCCTGCCGAACGTGGTCGTGACCGTCTTCTCCTTCAACAACCCCACCGGGCGGTTCAACTACGCCTGGCAGGAGTTCTCGCTCGACGCGTGGAAGGACCCCTGTGGGGTCGCCGACATGTGCGGCTCCCTCTCGCTCTCGCTCCAGATCGCCCTGTGGGCCACCATCGGGGCCACCGTCCTGGGCACCGCGATCGCCTTCGCGCTCGTCCGCTACCGCTTCCGGGCGCGCGGAGCGGTGAACTCGCTGATCTTCCTGCCCATGGCCATGCCCGAGATCGTGATGGCGGCCTCGCTGCTCGCGCTCTTCCTCAACATGGGCATCCAGCTGGGCTTCTGGACGATCCTGATCGCCCACGTCATGTTCTGCCTCAGTTTCGTCGTCGCCGCCGTCAAGGCGCGTGTCCTGTCCATGGATCCGCGGCTGGAGGAGGCCGCCCGCGACCTCTACGCGGGCCCGGTGCAGACCTTCGTACGGGTCACCCTGCCGATCGCGGCACCCGGCATCGCGGCGGGCGCGCTGCTCTCCTTCGCGCTCTCCTTCGACGACTTCATCATCACCAACTTCAACTCGGGCAACACCGTCACCTTCCCCATGTTCGTGTGGGGATCGGCCCAGCGCGGTACGCCCGTGCAGATCAACGTCATCGGCACGGCGATGTTCGTCATCGCCGTCCTGGTGGTCCTCGCCGGCCAGATGGTCGGCAACCGCCGCAAGAAGGCACAACCGAAGTAGACCCCTGTAGGGAGTTGGAAGACATGGCCCCAGTCGCCATGCGTAGTGTTGCGAAATCCCTTTCCGAAGCGAAGCCGGTCTCGTACTGGCTGGACGACCCCGGCAAGCCCGCCGCGCAGCCGGCGCTCACCACCGACGAGCGGTGCGACCTGCTGGTCATCGGCGGCGGCTACAGCGGACTGTGGACCGCGCTGCTCGCCAAGGAGCGCGACCCCGGGCGGGACGTCGTCCTGATCGAGAGCAAGGAGGCGGGCTGGGCCGCCTCCGGCCGCAACGGCGGGTTCTGCGCCGCCTCCCTCACCCACGGACTCGCCAACGGGATGGCCCGCTGGCCCGACGAGCTGGCCAAGCTGGAGGAGCTGGGCGCCCGCAACCTCGACGCCATCGAGGAGGCCGTCGCCCGCTACGGCATCGACTGCGACTTCGAGCGCACCGGCGAGATCGACGTCGCCACCGAACCGCACCAGGTCGAGGAGCTGCGCGAACTGCACGAGGAGGCGCAGCGCCTGGGCCTCGCGGGCGGCTCCGAATGGCTGGACGGCGACGCGCTGCGCGCCGAGATCGACTCCCCGACCTTCCTCGCGGGCCTCTGGGACCGCGACGGCGTCGCCATGCTCAACCCGGCGAAGCTGGCCTGGGGCCTCAAGCAGGCCTGTCTGGACCTCGGGGTGCGGATCTACGAGAACACCCGCGGCCTGAAGCTGGCCTCGGCGGGCACGGGGATGACCGTCCAGACCCCGTACGGCACGATCCTCGCGCGCCGGGTCGCCCTGGGCACCAACATCTTCCCGTCGCTGGTCCGCCGCATCCGCCCGTTCACCGTGCCGGTCTACGACTACGCGCTGATGAGCGAGCCGCTGGACGAGGCGCAGCTCGCGGCCATCGGCTGGAAGAACCGGCAGGGGCTGGGCGACAGCGCGAACCAGTTCCACTACTTCAGGATCACCAAGGACCACCGGATCCTGTGGGGCGGTTACGACGCGATCTACCCCTACCGGGGGAAGCTCGACTCCGAGTACGACCACCGTCCCGAGACCTACCTCAAGCTCGCGGAGCACTTCTTCACCGCCTTCCCGCAGCTGGAGGGTCTGAAGTTCAGCCACGCCTGGGGCGGCGCGATCGACACCTGCTCGCGCTTCTCGGCCTTCTTCGGCACCTCGCACTCCGGGAAGGTGGCCTACGCGGCCGGGTACACCGGGCTCGGGGTGGGCGCCACCCGCTTCGGCGCGGACGTGATGCTGGACCTGCTCGACGGGGTCCCCACCGAGCGCACCCGGCTGGAGATGGTGAAGTCCAAGCCGATGCCGTTCCCGCCCGAGCCCTTCGCGTGGACCGGGATCACCCTCACCAAGTGGTCGCTGGCCCGCGCCGACAGCCGCGGCGGGCACCGCAACCTCTGGCTCCGGACGCTCGACCGCTTCGGCCTCGGCTTCGACAGCTGACCCGTCCGCGGAAGCCACGCCCCCGGCGCACACCGCCGATCACCATGTGACCCGCTTCACCTCCATGGAGTAACGGAACCCGCGTCATAGCCGCGCCCGGCCGCGCTCTCTCCCGGTGAGAACCCTTCACCGCGCGAGACGAACGGAGGCCGGGCGATGACGATCCCGGAGGCCAAGGCGGCAGTGGACTGGCTCGTATCGGTGGCGCCGGATCCCGACGCCTGCCGGTGGGAGTGGGAGCGCCATCCCCTCGGGGTGGTCCTCCTGCCCGCCGGCCGGCGCTGGGACGTGCTGATCCTGCCCGGGGAACTGGGGCAGGCCACCCTCGACGTACTGAAGCTGCTCCTCGACCGGCCCGGCCCGGTGCTCGCCGACTTCGGTGCCACGCGGCGGAGCCGCACAGTGTTCGGTCGGCTGGGCTTTTTCGTGCCCGCGGGCACGGCGTCGCGCTGGATCGGCACGGGCGTACGGGGAGCGGGGCGCGGGACCTGGATCGTGGTCCCGTATCCCGGGCGGGCGACCGGCGGGGTGCGCTGGCTGGTGCTGCCCGACGGGCAGGGGACGCTCACCGACCCGGCCGTGCTGGAGCTCGCGATGCACGAGGCGGCCGCGCGCGTGGTGGCGGAGGAGGGCCGGAAGTCTTGACAAGGGTATTGGTCTGGACCATGTTGGGCGCCGCCCCCGGCCATCGCCGGGAGGTGCCCCCAGCCCCCCTCCATCCCCCCATGTCCCGGAGGCAGTTGTGCGCAGAGCCTGGTCCATCCTTACGGCCGCCGCCCTGGCGGCGGCCGGCTTCCTCGCCGCGGGCCCGCCGGCCGCGGCGGACGGAGCGTCGACAGACATAGACGCAGTGCGCAACGGCGGCTTCGAAGCAGGCCTCGACGGCTGGAGCTGCTCGGCGGGCAGCGGGGCGGTCGTCGCCACCCCCGCCCACAGCGGGAGTTCCGCCCTCAGGGCCACCCCGGCGGGCCAGGACAACGCCCGCTGCGCCCAGACCGTCACCGTCAAGCCCGACTCGGCGTACACGCTGGCCGCCTGGGTGCAGGGCGCGTACGTCTACCTCGGCGCGAGTGGGACCGGCACCACCGACGTGTCCGCCTGGACCCAGACCCCGGGCGCCTGGAAACAGCTGACGACCAGCTTCCGCACCGGCCCGTCGACGACCTCCGTGACGGTCTACACGCACGGCTGGTACGGCCAGCCCGCCCACTTCACCGACGACCTCACCCTGGTCGGTCCCGACCCCGGCGGCCCCGGCCAGCCCCAGCCCCCGGCCGCCCCCACCGGCCTGACGACGAGCGCGACCTCCTCGACCTCGGTCTCCCTGTCCTGGGCGGCCGTGCCCGGGGCCACCTCGTACACCGTCCACCGGGACGGCGCGGCGCCCCTGTCCGTCAGCTCCGCCGCGGCGAGCGTGACCGGCCTCGCCGCGTCCACCACGTACACCTTCCAGGTCAGTGCGGTGAACGCGGCGGGCGCGTCCCCGAAGAGCGCTCCCGTCAGCGTGACCACGGCGAGCGGTGGCGGCGGCGGTGGCGGTGCCCTGCCCGCGCACGCGCTGGTCGGCTACCTGCACGCGAGCTTCGCCAACGGCTCCGGCTACGTGCGGATGGCGGACGTGCCCGCCTCCTGGGACGTCATCAACCTCGCCTTCGGCGAACCGACTTCGGTGACCTCGGGCGACATCCGCTTCCAGCTCTGCCCGGTCGCCGAGTGCCCGAACGCCGAAAGCCCGGCGGAGTTCAAGGCGGCGATCAAGGCCAAGCAGGCCGCGGGCAAGAAGGTGCTGATCTCCATCGGCGGCCAGAACGGCCAGGTGCAGCTCGCGACCACGGCCGCCCGCGACACCTTCGTCTCCTCCGTCAGCAAGATCATCGACGAGTACGGGCTCAACGGTCTCGACATCGACTTCGAGGGCCACTCCCTCTCGCTGGCCACCGGGGACACCGACTTCCGGGCCCCCACCACCCCGGGAATCGTCAACCTGATCTCGGCCGTGAAGACCCTCAAGGCCAAGTACGGCCCGGAGTTCGTCCTGACCATGGCCCCCGAGACCTTCTTCGTGCAGCTGGGCTACCAGTACTACGGTTCCGGCCCCTGGGGCGGCCAGGACCCGCGCGCCGGCGCCTACCTCCCGGTCATCCACGCCCTGCGGGACGACCTCACCCTGCTCCACGTCCAGGACTACAACTCGGGCTCGATCATGGGCCTCGACAACCAGTACCACTCCATGGGCGGCGCGGACTTCCACATCGCCATGACCGACATGCTGCTCACCGGCTTCCCGGTCGCCGGCGACACCGCCCGCGTCTTTCCGCCGCTGCGCCCGGAGCAGGTGGCCATCGGCCTCCCCGCCACCACGAACGCGGGCAACGGCCACACCCCGCCCGCCGAGGTGAACAAGGCCCTGGACTGCCTGACGAAGAAGACGAACTGCGGCAGCTACCAGACGCACGGCAGCTGGCCCGCCCTGCGCGGCCTGATGACCTGGTCGATCAACTGGGACCGCTTCGGAGGCTGGGAGTTCAGCCGGAACTTCGACGGCTACTTCGGCGGCTGAGCGGGCTGAGCGGGCCGCGCCGGCTGACCCAGCCCACGCCGATCAGCAGGGGTGCGCACATCAGCAGGCTGGCCAGCACGTCCAGCGGCCAGTGCCACCCCCGCAGGATCAGACCGACGGCCGTTGCCCCCGTGAGGACGAGGGCAATGGCCGTCGGCCATGCCCGGCGGGTGTACGGGCGTACGAGCAGGGCTGCGCCGAGGTACGCGACGGCCGCCGTGGCCGTGTGGCCCGAGGGGAAGTAGCCGGCGGCCCAGGGCTCCAGGGGGCCCGGGCGGGCGGTCCACTGCTTGAACGGGATGACCAGTGCCGGCACCAGGGCCATGGCCAGTCCGGCCGCCCCGGCGGCGAGGCGCCGGCCGCGCCGGGCGGCGTAGGCCATGGCCAGGGCGAGGACGGGCACGGCGACCGGGATGTTGCCCAGGTCCGAGAGGCGTTCGGTGACGGAGTCGGGGACCGTGCGCACCAGCGCGCGGCTCAGCGCGAGATCCGGGGTCAGCAGCGGGCCGGAGACCAGCACCTGCCAGGTGACCAGGGAGAAGAGGAGGCCGCACACGGCGGCGACGAGGAGAGGAATGGCCGGCCGTCCCGGAACAGGGGGGATGGTTCCGGGACGGCCGCCCGGATCGGGTTGCCGCTCGCCCCGGGGGGTTTGGGGCGGTCGGCCGTCCGATCGGTGAGGAGTGTGCGCGAACGCATGCCCAGTACGGCGCTGGGGAAGCCCGGTACTGGAGTCGCCCTCGGTTTCCCGGGAGCGGGGTGTCTCACTCATCTGCAGAAACCGTACGGCAGCGAGAGGGGGGCCGACAGCAGGAACGCGCTCCCGCCATCGGCCCCCCACACGTTCTTCACAGCGTCCGACCGTTACCGGCGGTAGAAATCGGGCGCTGCGCTCTCACGTTCTACACGTTCGATCAGATGCCCGCAAAAGCGGCCTCGAGGATGTCCAGGCCCTCGTTCAGCAGGTCCTCGCCGATGACGATCGGCGGGAGGAAGCGGAGCACGTTGCCGTAGGTGCCGCAGGTGAGGACGAGCAGGCCCTCGGCGTGGCAGGCCTTGGCGAGCGCGCCGGCCGCCTCCGGGAACGGGGTCTTGGACGCGGGGTCCTTGACCAGCTCGATCGCGATCATGGCGCCGCGGCCGCGGATGTCGCCGATGATCTCGTACTTCTCCTGCATGGCCGTCAGGCGGGCCTTCATGACGGACTCGATCTTCTTCGCCGCGGCGTTGAGGTCGAGCTCCTTCATGGTCTCGATGGAGCCGAGCGCACCGGCGCAGGCCACCGGGTTGCCGCCGTAGGTGCCGCCCAGGCCACCCGCGTGCGCGGAGTCCATGATCTCGGCGCGGCCGGTCACGGCGGCGAGCGGCAGACCGCCCGCGATGCCCTTGGCGGTGGTGATCAGGTCCGGGACGATGCCCTCGTCCTCGCACGCGAACCACTGGCCGGTGCGGCAGAAGCCGGACTGGATCTCGTCGGCGACGAAGACGATGCCGTTGTCGTTGGCGAACTTCACGATCGCGGGGAGGAAGCCCTTGGCCGGCTCGATGAAGCCGCCCTCGCCGAGCACCGGCTCGATGATGATCGCGGCGACGTTGTCGGCGCCGATCTGCTTGGTGATCTGGTCGATCGCCTGGGCGGCGGCCTCGGGGCCGCAGTTCTCGGCGCCGGTGAGCCAGCGGTAGCCGTAGGCGACCGGGACGCGGTAGACCTCGGGGGCGAACGGACCGAAGCCCTGCTTGTACGGCATGTTCTTCGAGGTCAGCGCCATCGTGAGGTTCGTACGGCCGTGGTAGCCGTGGTCGAAGACGACGACGGCCTGGCGCTTGGTGTACGCACGGGCGATCTTGACGGCGTTCTCGACGGCCTCGGCGCCGGAGTTGAACAGCGCCGACTTCTTCGCGTGGTCACCCGGGGTGAGCTCGGCGAGGGCCTCGCAGACCTCGACGTAGCCCTCGTAGGGGGTGACCATGAAACAGGTGTGGGTGAAGTCCGCGAGCTGCGCGGAGGCGCGGCGCACGACGGCCTCGGCGGAGGCACCGACCGAGGTCACGGCGATGCCGGAGCCGAAGTCGATCAGGCGGTTGCCGTCGACGTCCTCGATGATGCCGCCGCCCGCACGGGCCGTGAAGACGGGGAGCACGGAGCCCACGCCGCCGGCCACCGTCTCGAGGCGGCGGGCCTGCAGCTCCTGCGACTTGGGGCCGGGGATCGCGGTGACGATGCGGCGCTCCTGCGGGACAGCGGTCATAGAGGGCTCCTGGGGGGTGTTTTCGGACGCACTTGTGTCTTTGTCCGCAGGCTAGGCCCGGCAGAGGGGGTACGGCATGCTCCGTTCGGGAGTGGTGCCCGCGTGTCCTTGTCCGTGACGGCCATAGGAAGGACGCCGGACGTCTCCCGCCGGTCATGGCGGGGTACGGCCCCAACACCCGGGCCGGGCACTAGATTGAGCGCCGCAGCGCACGGCACGGTCAGGGGGCAGGGGTTTCATGGACACCGACGGCACGCACGAGACGCGCCCACCCGGTACCGGGCAGATCCCCCGGCCGGCCGGCCCACCGCCCCCGGGTCTTCCCCCCAAGCCCTCCCACGCGCCCACCGCCGGGCCGTCACTGGGGGAGTGGCTGCGCGTCCCGCGCGCCTCGGACGGGCCCGGCGTCTGGTCGTACGGACACGTGCCGCGGGCCGCCGAAGAGCCCGAGGAGACCCCGACCCGCCAACTGGTCAGCGGAGCCCTGATCGCCCTGCTGGCCGGGCTGCTCCTGTGGTCCCTGCTGTGGAACGGATACCTCGGCGGCTTCTGGCTCTGGCCCCTCTACATGTTCACGCCCGACTCCTGGGCCGGGACGCTCCCCGCCGTCGTGGCCTCGTACGTCTGGTACGCCGTGGTCGCCGGCATCCTGGCGACGGGCTTCGGGCGACTGGGCCGCTGGCCCGAGCTGGGCCGCCGGGTGCTCACCAGCCGCCCCGTCCGCGCCGTGCACACGGTCGCCCCGGCCCGCCCCGAGGCGGGCGGCGCGGACGACCCCGCGCGCTGGCCGCAGCTGCGGGGGGCCGGCCTCGACGAGGCGGCCGACCGGCTCGAGGGGGAGGCCGGGGCCGGGCGGATGAACGACGTGGACTACACCCGGATCCGGCGGGCCTGGGATTCCGTGCGGGTCGACCCGTCCCGGCTGCGGGCCTTCGCCGAGGCCGTGCGGGACAAGGGCGCCGGGGCCTGCGTACACCCGTCCGGGGCGCGGGACCTGCCCGTGCGCGCCGCCCGCCACGACCTGCTGGCCCGTCAGGTGCGGCTCGGCACCGTCGAGGACGGCCCGCGCAATCCCTACGTCCGCCGCGGCACTTCGCTCGCCCTGGACCCCGACGTGCTGGGCACCTCGCTGCTCGCCGTCGGGCCGTCGGGATCCGGCAAGACCCGGCGCCTGGTCCGGCCCGTCGTCGAGTCCCTCGCGCTCCAGGCGCTCGCCGGCCAGGCCGCCGTCGTCGCCGTCGGCGCGGCCGGGGCCCAGCTCGGCCCGGACGACGCCTTCGACGTCGTGGTCCGCATCGGCGACCCCGAGTCCGTCTACGACCTCGACCTCTACGGCGGCACCACCGACCCCGACGAGGCCGCCACGCTCCTCGCCGAGGCCTTCGTCGGGGACGTCCCCGGCATCGAGGTGCGCCGGGCGGCGACCGCACTCGCCCAGCTCCTCGGCCCGTTCCGGACGGCGTACGGCCGCTTCCCCGCCGTGCCCGAGCTGCGCGAACTGCTCGACCCGCTGCCGGACGCCTTCGGCGCGCTGCGCCGGGAGCTGGCCGACGCCGGCCAGCACGCGATGCTCCGCGAGCTCGACGCCCGGGAACGGCAGCACAGGGCCCCCGGCGACCCCGGACCGGCCCTCGCCGACCGGGTGGCGCTGCTCGACCGGCCCGCCTTCGCCGCCTTCTTCGACACCACCGGCCAGAACCGGCCGTTCTCCCTGCGCACCCTCGAGCACCCGATCCGCGTCCGCGTCGACCTCCCCGAGCGCGGCCACGCCGACGCCTCCCGGATGCTGGCCCGGCTGCTGCTCGCCCAGTTCAACGCCGCCGCGGCCGCCCGCACCGACCGCTCCCTGTTCGCCTTCCTCACCTTCGACGACGCCTCGCACACCCTGACCCCGCAGACCGTCCGGGGCGTGCAGCGGCTGCGCTCGGCGAACGCCGGAGTCCTGCTCACGCTGCGCTCGCTGGACGACGTACCGGAGGAGCTGCGGACGCCGCTGCTCGGCGCGGTCGGCTGCCGCATGGCCTTCTCCGGGGTCACCACCTGGGACGGCAAGCGCTTCGCCGAGGCCTGGGGCACCGAATGGGTGGAGACGCGCGACGTCACCCACCGCACCGTCTTCGCCGACCAGCCGCTGACCAGGCTGATCCACGCCTTCCGCAAGCTCGTCACCGGCAAGGCCGTCACCACCGACGCGGTCACCGTGCGGCAGGTGGAGCGCGAACGGTGGTCCGCCTCGGACCTGGCGCACGCCGTGCCGCCGGGGCACGCGGTGCTGTCCTTGACCTCGGTTCAAGGGGAACGGGCGGCTCCGCTGCTGGTCCGGCTCGGCGGAACGGCCTGAACAGACCCGTACGAGGTGGCAGAATCGAGGGGAGTCGTTCATACGACACGGCGAAATGGGGTGCGGCTCCTCTGATGCCCTTCTGTCGCCCCTCTTCCGCCGTCCCCTCCCGCTAAGGCCCCTGGTATCCGATGCCGCTCACCCTCGCCTCGCTCGTCCAGCATTCGGCGCTCAAGCTCAGCGTCCGGGCAGGGGAGGGCCGCCTCGACACCCCCGTGCGCTGGGCCCACGTCAGCGAGCTCGCCGACCCCGTGCCCTACATGGAGGGCGGGGAGCTGCTCCTGATCACCGCGATGAAGCTGGACGCGGAGGATCCGCAGGAGATGGGCCCCTACGTACGCCGCCTCGCCGCGGCCGGGGTCGTCGGCATCGGCTTCGCGGTCGGCGTGAACTACGACGCGATTCCCGAAGCGCTGGTCGAGGCCGCGCGCAAGGAGGACATGCCGCTGCTGGAGGTCCCGCGGCGGACCCCCTTCCTCGCCATCAGCAAGGCCGTCTCCGCCGCGCTCGCCGCCGACCAGTACCGGGCCGTGACCGCCGGTTTCGAGGCGCAGCGGGAGCTGACGCGCGCCGCGCTCTCCGCCGACGGGCCCGCCGAGCTGCTGGCGAAGCTGGCGGCGCACGTGCACGGCTGGGCCGCGCTGTACGACGCCTCGGGCTCGGTCGTCGCGGCCGCCCCCGACTGGGCCGCCCGGCGCGCCGCCCGGCTCACCCCGGACGTGGAGCGGCTGCGGGAGCGGCCCGCGCCCGCGAGCGCCGTCGTCGGCGGCTCCGAGGACCGGGTCGAGCTGCAGTCCCTGGGCACGGGCCGGCGGGCGCGCGGCGCGCTCGCCGTCGGTACGGGGGCCCCGCTGGGCACGGCCGAGCGGTACGCCGTGCACTCCGCGGTCGCACTGCTCACCCTCACCACCGAGCGCTCGCGCTCGCTCCACGACGCCGAGTCCCGGCTGGGCGCTGCGGTGCTGCGGATGCTGCTGGCCGGGGAGGCGGAGCACGCGCAGGCCGTCGCCGGGGACCTGTACGGGGCCCTGCTGGAGGCACCGTTCCGGCTGATCGCCGCCGAGGCGGCGCTGCCGGGGACGGCCCAGCCCGAGGGGCTGGCCCTGCTGGCCGACACGGTGGAGTCGGCGGCGTCCCGCACCGGGGAGCCGTTGCTGGTGGTCCCGGAGCCGGGCCGGCTCGTGGTCCTGGCCGCCGACGGGGGAGCGGCCGTACAGGCGTGCATGGACCACGCGGAGGCGCTGGAGGCGCGGCGCGGCCGGGACGCCGCGGGTCCCGAGCCCGACGAACTGGTGGTCGGCCTGTCCGCGCCGGCCGGTCCGGACACCGTCGCGGCGGCCCTGAAGCAGGCCGACCAGGCCCTGGCCGTGGCCCGGCGGCGGGGACGGCCGATGGTGGAGCACGAGGAGATGGCGGCCGGCTCGGTCCTGCCGCTGCTGGCCGACGACGCCGTACGGGCCTTCGCGGACGGCACCCTGCGCGCGCTGCGGGAACACGAC
The DNA here is from genome assembly GCF_045208355.1 of Streptomyces sp. NBC_01546. Taxonomy (NCBI): domain Bacteria; kingdom Bacillati; phylum Actinomycetota; class Actinomycetes; order Kitasatosporales; family Streptomycetaceae; genus Streptomyces; species Streptomyces sp. NBC_01546. The sequence goes on along the minus strand of NZ_CP109379.1, from coordinate 2,625,077 downwards.
GCGACCGGACGCGGCGACCTCGTGGCCTCGTTGCAGGCCTGGCTCTCGCGCCACGGCCAGTGGGACGCGGCCGCCGCCGACCTCGGCGTGCACCGGCACACCCTGCGCTACCGGATGAAGCGGGTCGAGGAGATCCTCGGCCGCTCCCTGGACGACCCGGACGTCCGCATGGAGCTCTGGCTCGCCCTCAAGGCCTCCCCGAACCCGGCATAGGCCCGGCATGGGCCCGGCATGGGCCCGGCGGGGGCAGGCCTCCGGCCCCAGGACAGTGACAAAGCGGCGCGGCCCGGACAGCGGGTACTACACCCCGGCTAAACGACGAATCCCGGACCGGGTCCTACCGTGGTGGAGACAGCACCCCACCGCACACACTCGAAGGGCCGGGATTCGCATGACTTCCACCCACGCCTTCTGGCTCGCCGGCCGCCTGGCCACCGGCGAGGACAGCTTCGACGTCCACTCCCCGTGGGACGGACGCCTGGTCGGCACGGTCAGCGTGCCCACCGAGGCCCAGGTCGAAGAGGCCGTGGCCGCGGCGTACGCCGTGACGGCGGAGTTCTCGGCGACCCCCGCCCACGTGCGCGCCGCCGCCCTGGACCACGTGTCCAAGCGGCTCGCCGAGCGCACCGAGGAGATCGCCCAGCTGATCTCCGCCGAGAACGGCAAGCCCATCAAGTGGGCGCGCGGTGAGGTCGGCCGTGCGGTGTCCGTGTTCCGCTTCGCCGCCGAAGAGGCCCGTCGCTTCAACGGCGGAGACGCCCAGCGCCTCGACACCGACGCCGGTGGCGTCGGCCGCCTCGCGCTGACCCGCCGCTTCGTCAAGGGTCCGGTCCTCGGCATCGCGCCGTTCAACTTCCCGCTGAACCTGTGCGCCCACAAGGTGGCCCCGGCCATCGCCGTCGGCGCGCCGATCATCCTGAAGCCCGCCCCGGCCACGCCCCTGTCCGGGCTGATCCTGGGCGAGCTGCTCGCCGAGACCGACCTCCCGGCCGGTTCCTGGTCGGTCCTGCCGGTCGCGAACGAGAAGATGCCCGCCCTGGTCAAGGACGAGCGCCTCCCCGTCATCTCCTTCACCGGCTCCGACACCGTCGGCTACGCCATCCAGCAGTCGGTGCCCCACAAGCACTGCACCCTGGAGCTCGGCGGCAACGCCGCGGCCGTGGTCCTCGCCGACTGGTCCTCCGAGGCCGACCTCGACTGGGCCGCGACCCGTATCGCGACCTTCTCGAACTACCAGGCCGGTCAGTCCTGCATCTCTGTGCAGCGCGTGATCGCCGATGCCTCCGTCTACGACCGCCTCGTCGAGAAGGTCGTCGCGAAGGTCCAGGCCCAGGTCACCGGTGACCCGTCCGACTCCGCCACCGACGTCGGCCCCCTCGTCTCCGAGGACGCCGCCAAGCGGGTCGAGTCCTGGGTCGACGAGGCCGTGTCCGCCGGAGCCAAGCTGCTCACCGGTGGCAAGCGCGAGGGTGCCTCGTACGAGCCCACCGTGCTCGCGGAGGTCCCGGCGGGCGTCAAGCTCGCCACCGAGGAGGTCTTCGGTCCGGTGCTGACCCTGACGAAGACCGAGAACACCGACGAGGCCTTCGCCGCGGTGAACGACTCCAAGTTCGGTCTGCAGACCGGCGTCTTCACCCGCGACATCCAGGTCGCCTTCCGCGCCCACCGCGAGCTCGAGGTCGGCGGTGTGGTCGTCGGCGACGCGCCGTCCTACCGCGCCGACCAGATGCCCTACGGCGGCGTCAAGCAGTCCGGTGTGGGCCGCGAGGGTGTCCGCTATGCGATGGACGACTACACGTACGAGCGAGTCCTGGTCCTGACCGGCCTCGACATCTGATCTCGTACGGCCAAAAAGCCGACGGCCGGAGCCTACTGTGCGGGGGCTCCGGCCGTCCCCCTTTTCCATCCCGCCCACATTGGGTACGACTCACAGGTAGCACCGGCTGGTAATCCGGTGAACCACACCCGACTCGGCGGCGAGGTGAGTCCCCTCATGTCCGCAACACAGCCCGCACAGCCCAAGGTGACCGAGCGCGAGGCACGGCAGGTCGCGGAAGCGGCCCGGGAACAGGACTGGCGCAAGCCCAGCTTCGCCAAGGAGCTCTTCCTCGGCAGGCTGCGGCTCGATCTGATCCACCCTCACCCGCTCCCCGCCGACGAGGACGTCCGGCGCGGCGAGGCCTTCCTGGCCCGGCTGCGGGAGTTCTGTGAGGCCCAGCTCGCCGAAGGTATCGCAGCGCGCATCGAGCGCGAGGCGAAGATCCCCGACGAGACCGTGCGCGGGCTGAAAGAGCTCGGCGCCCTCGGCATGAAGATCGACCCCAAGTACGGCGGCCTCGGCCTCACCCAGGTCTACTACAACAAGGCGCTAGCCCTCGTCGGCTCCGTCAGCCCCGCCATCGGCGCCCTGCTCTCCGCCCACCAGTCGATCGGCGTCCCCCAGCCGCTGAAGATCTTCGGCACGCAGGAGCAGAAGGACGCCTACCTGCCGCGCTGCGCCACCACCGCCATCAGCGCCTTCCTGCTCACCGAGCCGGACGTGGGCTCCGACCCTGCGCGCCTGGCCACCACGGCGGTCCCGGACGGGGAGGACGCGTACGTCCTCGACGGGGTGAAGCTGTGGACCACCAACGGGGTGGTCGCGGACCTGCTCGTGGTGATGGCCCGGGTACCCAGGAGCGAGAACCACCGCGGCGGGATCACCGCCTTCGTCGTCGAGGCCGATTCACCGGGGATCACCGTCGAGCACCGCAACGCCTTCATGGGCCTGCGCGGTCTGGAGAACGGCGTCACGCGCTTCCACCAGGTCCGGGTGCCCGCCTCCCAGCGCATCGGGGCCGAGGGCTCCGGCCTCAAGATCGCCCTGACCACCCTCAACACCGGACGGCTGTCGCTGCCCGCCATGTGCGTCGGCGCCGGGAAGTGGTGCCTGAAGATCGCCCGCGAGTGGTCCGGCGTACGCGAGCAGTGGGGCCGGCCGGTCGCGAAGCACGAGGCGGTCGGCGCCAAGATCTCCTTCATCGCCGCCACCACCTTCGCCCTCGAAGCCGTCGTCGACCTGGCCTCCCAGATGGCCGACGAGGACCGCAACGACATCCGCATCGAGGCCGCCCTCGCCAAGCTGTACGGCTCGGAAATGGCCTGCCTGATGGCCGACGAGCTGGTCCAGATCCGCGGCGGCCGCGGCTTCGAGACCGCCGAGTCCCTCGCCGCCCGCGGCGAGCGCGCCGTCCCCGCCGAGCAGATGCTCCGCGACCTGCGCATCAACCGGATCTTCGAGGGCTCCACCGAGATCATGCACCTGCTGATCGCCCGCGAGGCCGTCGACGCCCACCTGTCGGTCGCGGGCGACCTCATCGACCCCGAAAAGGACCTCGGCGACAAGGCCAAGGCGGGCGCCCGCGCCGCCGGGTTCTACGCCCGCTGGCTGCCCAAGCTGGCCACCGGCGCCGGCCAGGTACCCGGCACCTACCGGGCCTTCCACCCCGGCGGCCACCCCGACCTCGCCACCCACCTGCGCTATGTCGAGCGCAGCGCCCGCAAACTCGCCCGGTCCACGTTTTACGCCATGTCCCGCTGGCAGGGCCGCATGGAGACCAAGCAGGGCTTCCTCGGCCGGATCGTCGACATCGGCGCCGAGCTCTTCGCGATGAGCGCGGCCTGCGTCCGCGCGGAGCACCTGCGGGCCACCGGCGACCACGGCCGCGAGGCCTACCAGCTGGCCGACGCCTTCTGCCGGCAGTCCCGGATCCGGGTCGAGGAGCTCTTCGGCCGGCTCTGGACCAACACCGACGCACTCGACCGGAAGGTCGTCGAGGGCGTGCTGAGCGGCACCTACACCTGGCTGGAGGACGGCATCATCGACCCCTCCGGCGAGGGCCCCTGGATCGCGGACGCCTCCCCCGGCCCCTCGACCCGGGAAAACGTCCACCGCCCCCTCCGCTGACCTGCAATCATCGACAGTAGTCGGACTGATGTACGGGTACTGGTGCGAGTGCGAGGCGGGCTGCGATGTCGACGGCCGTGGAAGACCGAAACAGCCGGCGGCTGGCCTGGTGCGTGGCGCACGTCCTGCGCCACGCACCGGACCACGTGGCCGCCGAACTCCTCGACCGGCTGGCGGGGCACGACCCGGCGGCCCGCAAATACCTGTGCCGCGACGAATGGCTGCCCGCCTCCGCCGTCACGCTCCTGCTGCGCCGCGGCAGCGCGCAGGACCGGCACTTCATCGCCCGCAACCCGCGCGTCGTCGGACGGCCGCTGCCCGGTCTGCCCGGCCCCGCGCGGTACGCGGCCCGCCCCGGGCCCTCCCCCGAACTGCTGGCGCAGGTCGGCCCCGGGCCGTTCGGCCAGGACGAGCTGGTGGCGCTGCTGCGCCGGCACGGCCGCCGGCCCCGGGTCCCCCTGACCCTGCTGCGCATGCCGCACGACCCCCTCGACCCCGAGGCGCTGCTGCGCGAGCACGCCCGGGACCCGCTGCCGCCCAGCGCGGTCGAGGCCCTGCTGCTGGTCGGCGGACTGCCCCGCGAGGCCTGCCGGGCGCTGCTCGACGCCGGCACGCAGGACGCGAACGGGTACCGGTGGTACCGGCCCGCCGTCCGGGCCGTCCGGATGGGCCTGCTCACCTGCGACGAGCTCGTCGCCCACGTCGCCCCCGCACACCGAACGCTGCTGCTCGCGGACCTGCCCGAGACCAGGGGCCTGCGCTGGTCCCTGCCCGAACGGACGGGCATGCGGACGGCCGTCGCCCGGGCGCTGCGTCCCCTGCGGGACGACCCCCGGCTCTGGGCGGAGCTGCTCCGCCACGCCCCCGCCTTCCGCGGCACCCTGCCGGTACTCGTCGCCCGGATCGTGCGCGGCACCCTGCCGGAGCCCGCCGACGGGCCCGTTGTCCCCTGGCTCGCCGAGGCGGTGCGCTCCCTGGCTCCGAAGGCCGCCCCGCCCGTCGGGGGAGTGGACCGCGAACTGGCCCTGGCGAGCCTCGCGGTGCCCATGCAGTCCGTCCAGGAGGACATCCGGTGGGTGCGCGACTGCCTGGCCCGCGGGCTGCTCACGGGCCAGGACGTGATCCGGCACAAGGCGCCCGCCTGCTGGGCCCTGGACGAGGACCACTGGCTGGGCGACGTGAACCACCCCGACCGCCACGACTGGATCGCGCCGGTGCTCGCCGCCCGGGCCGAGGCGGACCGGCTGTTCGCCCTGGCCCTCGGCGCCGATCCGGACGCCTGGTGGCGCGTCGCCGTCACGCTCCCGGACTTCGCCGGAACCCTGCCCCACCTCCTCCTGCGGGTCACTGAAGGGGGCTCCGTGTCGGGCCGCTCCTGACTTCCGGCAACAATGGGGGCATGAGCGACCGCCCAGCCCCCCTCGCCGATCCGCACCTCCTCTTCGACCCCGCGGCCGGCCCCCGGGACATCGTCATCCTCGGGTCCACCGGGTCCATCGGCACCCAGGCCATCGACCTCGCCCTGCGCAACCCGGACCGGTTCCGGGTGACGGCGCTGTCCGCCGCCGGCGGGCGGGTCGGGCTGCTGGCCGAGCAGGCCCGGCTGCTCCGGGTCAAGGCGGTGGCCGTCGCCCGGGAGGACGTCGTACCGGCCCTGAAAGAGGCGCTGAGCGCCCAGTACGGGGCGTCCGAGCCGCTGCCCGAGATCCTGGCCGGTCCGGACGCGGCCGCCGAGCTCGCGGCCTCCGAGTGCCACACCGTCCTCAACGGCATCACCGGCTCCATCGGCCTCGCGCCCACCCTCGCCGCGCTGCGGGCGGGCCGCACCCTGGCCCTCGCCAACAAGGAGTCGCTGATCGTCGGCGGCCCCCTGGTGAAGGCCCTCGCGCAGCCCGGCCAGATCATCCCCGTGGACTCCGAGCACGCGGCGCTCTTCCAGGCGCTCGCCGCCGGGACCCGGGCCGACGTGCGCAAGCTCGTGGTCACGGCCTCGGGCGGGCCCTTCCGCGGCCGCACCCGGGCCGAGCTGGGACAGGTGACCGTCAAGGACGCCCTCGCGCACCCCACCTGGGCCATGGGCCCGGTGATCACCGTCAACTCGGCGACCCTGGTCAACAAGGGGCTCGAGGTCATCGAGGCGCACCTGCTCTACGACATCCCCTTCGACCGCATCGAGGTCGTGGTCCACCCGCAGTCCTACGTGCACTCGATGGTCGAGTTCACCGACGGCTCCACGCTCGCCCAGGCCACCCCGCCGGACATGCGCGGCCCCATCGCGATCGGCCTCGGCTGGCCCCAGCGGATCCCGGACGCGGCCCCCGCCTTCGACTGGACCAAGGCGTCCACGTGGGAGTTCTTCCCGCTGGACACCGAGGCCTTCCCGGCAGTGGGCCTGGCCCGGCACGTGGGCACCCTCGGCGGCACCGCCCCGGCCGTGTTCAACGCGGCCAACGAGGAGTGCGTCGAGGCATTCCTGGCAGGTCGGCTGCCGTTCACAGCAATCATGGATACCGTCTCTGCCGTGGTCGACGAGCACGGGACGCCGGAGTCGGGAACTTCCCTGACCGTTCAGGACGTCCTTGAAGCAGAGGCCTGGGCCAGGGCCCGGGCGCGGGAGATGGCGGCTCGGGCCGCCGTGGAGGCGGGCGCATGACACTGCTGATGACGGTGCTCGGGGTCGTGATCTTCGCGGTCGGCCTGCTGGTCTCCATCGCCTGGCACGAGCTCGGACACCTCTCCACGGCCAAGCTCTTCGGCATCCGGGTGCCGCAGTACATGGTGGGCTTCGGCCCGACCATCTGGTCACGGCGGAAGGGCGATACCGAGTACGGGATCAAGGCCATCCCGATGGGCGGCTACATCCGCATGATCGGGATGTTCCCGCCCGGCGAGGACGGCAAGGTCACCGCCCGCTCGACCTCGCCGTTCCGGTCGATGATCGAGGACGCGCGCTCGGCCGCGTACGAGGAGCTCCAGCCCGGCGACGAGACCCGGCTCTTCTACACGCGCAAGCCGTGGAAGCGCGTGATCGTGATGTTCGCCGGTCCGTTCATGAACCTGATCCTGGCCGTGGCGATCTTCCTCACCACGCTGATGACCTTCGGGCTGAACACGCAGACCACGACGGTCGCCACGGTCTCGGACTGCGTCATCCAGCAGAGCGAGAAGCGCGACAAGTGCGCCCCCGGGGACCCGGCCGCCCCCGCCAAGGCGGCGGGCCTCAAGGCGGGCGACAAGATCGTCGCCTTCAACGGCCGCCCGGTCGACGACTGGTCCGCCCTGCAGAAGGACATCCGCGCCACCGTCGGCCCCGCCAGGATCACCGTGGAGCGGGCCGGCGAGCAGGTCGGCCTCACGGCGAACCTGATCGAGAACAAGGTCGCCAAGACGGACGGCGACGGCAGGTACGTCAAGGACCAGTACGTCACGGCCGGCTTCCTCGGCTTCGCCCCCGCCTCCGGCTACGTCCCGCAGTCCTTCGGCCAGTCCGTCGACCGCATGGGCGAGATGATGACGGCCGGCGTGCAGTCGCTGATCGACCTGCCGTCCAAGGTCCCGGACCTGTGGAACGCGGCCTTCAACGGAGCCGAGCGCAAGCAGGACAGCCCCATGGGCGTGGTCGGCGCGGCGCGGGTCAGCGGTGAGATCTTCACCCTCGACATCCCCGCCCAGCACCAGCTGGTGTTCTTCCTCAACCTGCTGGCCGGCTTCAACCTCTCGCTGTTCCTGTTCAACATGCTGCCGCTGCTCCCGCTCGACGGCGGGCACATCGCGGGCGCCCTGTGGGAGTCGGTCCGGCGCAACGTGGCACGGGTCTTCCGGCGCCCCGACCCCGGCCCGTTCGACGTGGCCAAGCTGATGCCGGTCGCGTACGTGGTGGCCGGGCTGTTCATCTGCTTCACGCTGCTGGTGATGGTGGCGGACGTGGTGAACCCCATCAAGATCACCTAGCTGCGGCGGGCGCTACACGAGGAACACGGGAGCCGGGCACGCATCGTGCCCGGCTCCCTACGTTCGGGTGGCACACCCCCTCGGATGCGAGTGCCGCACCGTGGTTGGCGTAATCTCGAAGCCTGGAGCCCGCCGATCTCGGGACCTTGATCCACACCTTGGGGTTGCACAGCAGATGACTGCCATCTCTCTCGGAATGCCGGCCGTGCCGACGAAGCTTGCCGACCGCAGGGTCAGCCGCAAGATCCAGGTCGGGTCGGTGGCCGTCGGCGGCGACGCACCCATCTCGGTGCAGTCCATGACCACGACCCGCACCTCCGACATCGGCGCCACGCTCCAGCAGATCGCCGAGCTGACCGCCTCCGGCTGCAACATCGTCCGCGTGGCCTGCCCCACGCAGGACGACGCCGACGCCCTCGCCGTCATCGCGAAGAAGTCGCAGATCCCGGTCATCGCCGACATCCACTTCCAGCCCAAGTACGTGTTCGCCGCGATCGACGCCGGCTGCGCCGCCGTCCGCGTGAACCCGGGCAACATCAAGCAGTTCGACGACAAGGTCAAGGAGATCGCGCACGCCGCCAAGGCCGCGGGCACCCCGATCCGGATCGGCGTCAACGCGGGCTCCCTCGACGCCCGGCTGCTGAAGAAGTACGGCAAGGCCACCCCCGAGGCGCTGGTCGAGTCCGCGCTGTGGGAGGCCTCCCTCTTCGAGGAGCACGGCTTCGGCGACATCAAGATCTCGGTCAAGCACAACGACCCGGTCGTCATGGTCAACGCGTACCGCCAGCTCGCCGCCGCCTGCGACTACCCGCTGCACCTCGGCGTCACCGAGGCCGGCCCCGCCTTCCAGGGCACCATCAAGTCCGCCGTCGCCTTCGGCGCACTGCTCTCCGAGGGCATCGGCGACACCATCCGCGTCTCCCTCTCCGCGCCGCCGGTCGAGGAGGTCAAGGTCGGCAACCAGATCCTGGAGTCGCTGAACCTCAAGCCGCGCCGCCTGGAGATCGTCTCCTGCCCGTCCTGCGGGCGCGCCCAGGTGGACGTCTACAAGCTGGCCGAAGAGGTCACGGCGGGCCTGGAGGGCATGGAGGTCCCGCTGCGCGTCGCGGTCATGGGCTGCGTCGTCAACGGCCCCGGCGAGGCCCGCGAGGCCGACCTGGGCGTGGCCTCCGGCAACGGCAAGGGCCAGATCTTCGTGAAGGGCGAGGTCATCAAGACCGTCCCCGAGTCGAAGATCGTCGAGACCCTCATCGAAGAGGCGATGAAGATCGCCGAGCAGATGGAGAAGGACGGCGTGATGAGCGGCGAGCCCACCGTCGCGATCGGCGTCTGAGACCTCCGAGAAGTGCCCCGGCCCCGTTCCCGCAGCTCGCGGGCGGGGCCGGGGCTTTTTCGTGACCCGGGAGACCAGGCATCCTCCGGTCCCGGCGGGTACAGTGCGGAGATCAGCAGACTTGTACGGTGAGGCCCCAGTGTTGACGCAGACCACCACCCGGGTCCTTGAGCCCAGTGATCTCGACGCGGCGCTCGACGTCCTCGGACGTCAGCCGGTCGAGAACGCGTTCGTCACCTCCCGGGTCCAGGTCGCCGGGCTCGACCCCTGGCGCCTGGGCGGCGAGATGTGGGGCTGGTACGCCGACGGCGAGCTCCGCTCCCTCTGCTACGCCGGCGCCAACCTGGTCCCCGTCTGCGCCGGACCCGAGGCCGTCCGCGCCTTCGCCGACCGCGCCCGCCGCACCGGCCGCCGCTGCTCCTCCATCGTGGGCCCCGCCGAGGCCACCCGGCTGCTGTGGCAGCTCCTGGAGCCCAGCTGGGGACCCGCCCGCGACGTGCGCTCCCACCAGCCGCTCATGGTCATCGAGAGCCCTTCCGCCACGGTCGAGGCCGACCCGCAGGTCCGGCGCGTCCGCAAGGACGAGATGGAACTGATCATGCCTGCCTGCGTGGCCATGTTCACCGAGGAGGTCGGCATCTCGCCGATGGCCGGCGACGGCGGGCTGCTCTACCAGGCCAGGGTCGCCGAACTCGTCGGCAGCGGCCGCTCCTTCGCCCACATCGCGGACGGAAAGATCGTCTTCAAGGCGGAGATCGGCGCCGCCACCTCCCGCGCCTGCCAGATCCAGGGCGTGTGGGTGGCCCCCGAGTTCCGCGGCCGCGGCTACTCGGAGACCGGGATGGCCGCCGTCGTCGCCTACGCGCTGCGCGACGTGGCACCCGTGGTCAGCCTCTACGTGAACGACTTCAACACCGCCGCCCGTGCCTCCTACCGGCGGGTGGGTTTCCGTGAGGTCGGCGCCTTCATGAGCGTGCTGTTCTGAACCGGCCGAACCCGTACCGGCTCCTCCCTACCGCGAAGTAAGGTCGCCGCATGCTGCCTTCCGGAGTCCGCATCGGCCCCCTCGACCTCGCCGCCCGCGTGGACGAGGCCCTGCGCGTGCAGGCCGTCGCCTTCGGCCTCAGCGAGGAGGAGGTCGGCATCCGGCGCTACATCGTCCAGCGCCACATGACCTGCCGCGGCGCCCGCGCGCTGGGGGCCTTCGCCGAGGACGGCGCGCTCACCGGATTCGTCTACGGGATGCCCAACGACCGCACGCACTGGTGGTCCACCATCGTCGAGCCCTATCTGCGGGCCGGCGGCCACGAGGACTGGCTCGACGGCTCCTTCGTGATCACCGAACTGCACGTCCACCCCGGATTCCAGGGCCACGGCGTCGGCCGCGCCCTGATCACCGGCATCACCGACAGCGCCGCCGAAACGCGCTCGATCCTCTCCGCCATCGACACCGACAGCCCCGCCCGCGGCCTCTACCGGGCCCTCGGCTACGTCGACCTCGCCCGCCAGGTCCACTTCCCGAGCGCGAGCCTCCCGTACGCCGTCATGGGCGCCCCGCTGCCGCTGCCCCGGCCCTGAAACCAAGTACCCCCGGCCGCGCGGACGCCGGTAATCTCCCGGCATGTCCACACACCACGTACAGCGCATGTCCCGCCTCATGGCCAAGACCCTCCGCGAGGACCCGGCCGACGCCGAAACCCTCAGCCACCGGCTGCTGGTCCGCGCCGGCTACGTCCGGCGGTCCTCGGCCGGAGTGTGGACGTGGCTGCCGCTCGGCAAGCGGGTCCTGGACAACGTCTCGCGCATCGTCCGCGAGGAGATGGACGCGATCGGCGCCCAGGAGGTGCTGCTCCCCGCACTGCTGCCGAAGGAGCCGTACGAGGTCAGCGGACGCTGGTCGGAGTACGGGGACCTGCTGTTCCGGCTCAGGGACCGCAAGGGCGCGGACTACCTGCTCGGTCCCACCCACGAGGAGATCTTCACCCTGGTGGTGAAGGACCAGTGCACCTCGTACAAGGACCTGCCGGTCATGCTGTACCAGATCCAGACCAAGTACCGCGACGAGGCGCGGCCCCGGTCGGGAGTGCTGCGCGGGCGCGAGTTCCAGATGAAGGACTCCTACTCCTTCGACGTGTCCGACGAGGGGCTGGCGGAGTCCTACCGCCTCCACCGCGAGGCGTACGTCCGCATCTTCGAGCGGCTCGGCCTGGACCACCGGATCGTGTCGGCCGTGTCGGGGGCCATGGGCGGCTCGGCGTCCGAGGAGTTCCTGGCTCCCGCGGAAGCGGGCGAGGACACCTTCGCGGACTGTCCCTCCTGCGACTACGCGGCCAACACCGAGGCGGTGACGTTCGCGCTGACCCCGGTCGCCGGTGACCACGGCCCCGTGGAGGAGCTGGACACCCCCGACACCCCGACGATCGAGTCCCTGGCGGCGCTGCTCGGCGTCCCGGCCTCGGCGACCCTGAAGAACCTCCTGGTGAAGGTGGACGGGGAGATCGTGGCCGTGGGCGTGCCGGGCGATCGCGAGGTGGACCTCGGCAAGCTGGGCGAACACCTGGCGCCGGCGATCGTCGAGCTCGTCACCGCCGAGGACTTCGAGGGCCGGCCCGATCTCGTACGGGGCTACGTGGGCCCGCAGGGCCTGGAGAAGGTCCGCTACCTGGCCGATCCCCGGGTGGCGCCGGGCACTTCGTGGGTGACCGGCGCCAACAGGGCGGACACCCACGCCCGGAACGTGGTCTGCGGGCGGGACTTCGAGGTGGACCAGTACCTGGACGTGGTGGTCGTGGAACCGGGCGATCCCTGTCCGCGCTGCGGCTCCGGCCTCCGGCTGGACCGGGCCATCGAGATCGGCCACATCTTCCAGCTGGGCCGCAAGTACGCGGACGCGTTCGGTCTCGACGTCCTCGGCAAGGAGGGCAAGCCCGTTCGGGTCACGATGGGTTCGTACGGCATCGGGGTCTCGCGGGCGGTGGCCGCGCTGGCCGAGCAGACGGCGGACGAGCGGGGCCTGTCCTGGCCGGCCGCCGTGGCCCCGGCCGACGTGCACGTGGTGGCGGCGGGCAAGGCCGTGCCGCTGGCTCTGGCGGAGCAGGCGGCGTCGGCCCTTTCGGAGGCGGGCCTGCGCGTCCTGCTGGACGACCGTCCGGGCCTGTCCCCGGGCGTGAAGCTCACCGACGCGGAGCTGATCGGCGTCCCGTGGATCCTGGTCGCGGGCCGCCGTTCGGCGGAGTCGGTGGTCGAACTCCAGCACCGCGCCTCGGGCACCCGCGAGGAACTCCCCCTCTCCGAGGCCCTGGCCCGCCTGACATAACCAGCGGGTCCGTTGCCGGGGCTCCGCCCCAGACCCCGCGCCTCAAACTCCCCCAGACTCCGTCCGGGGGGACCCCCAGGCGGGGCTGGATTTGGCTGGTGCCGTCTGCCGGGAACACCTCAGCCTCGCCGGCGTTTGAGGCGCGGGCGCGGAGCGCCGTACGGGGTCTGGGGCGGAGCCCCGGTTTCGGGAGGGGGCGGGGTGGGGGAGGCCCCGCGCAGCGGCCGCCGCCTAGTCGCGAGGGTCGTGCGGCTCCTCCGGGGGCGGCGGCGAGCCGTCCAGGGCCAGGCCCGGGTCCGCGGGCGGGGCTTCGTCCAGAGCCGGGGCCGGGGCAGGAGCCTCGGCCGGGGCCGGGCCCTCGGCCGGGCCGGGCGCCGGGGGCGAAGGGGCCGCGCGTTCCAGGAAGCGCAGGAGTTCCACCGGGAACGGCAGAACCAGCGTCGAGTTCTTCTCGGCAGCCACCGCCACCACGGTCTGCAGCAGCCGCAGCTGCAACGCGGCCGGCTGCTCGGACATGACCTCCGCCGCCTCGGCCAGCTTGTGCGAGGCCTGAAGCTCCGCATCCGCGTTGATCACACGGGCCCGCCGCTCCCGGTCCGCCTCCGCCTGCCGGGCCATCGACCGCTTCATCGTCTCCGGCAGCGACACGTCCTTGATCTCGACCCGGTCGATCTGCACGCCCCACCCCACCGCCGGACTGTCGATCATCAGCTCCAGGCCCTGGTTGAGCATCTCGCGGTTGGACAGCAGATCGTCCAGGTCGGACTTGCCGATGATCGACCTGAGCGAGGTCTGCGCCATCTGCGAGACGGCGAAGCGGTAGTCCTCCACCGCCACGATCGCGTTCGCCGGGTCGACGACCTTGAAGTACACGACCGCGTCCACCCGCACCGTGACGTTGTCCCGCGTGATGCCCTCCTGCGCCGGCACCGGCAGCGTCACGATCTGCATGTTCACCTTGTGGATCCGGTCGATCACAGGAACGATCATCGCGAAGCCGGGCGGCCGTATCTGCGGGCGCAGCCTGCCGAAACGGAAGACCAGGCCCCGCTCGTACTGCTTCACCACCCGGGCCGCGGCGCCCATGTAGACCGCGATGCCCACACCCGCGGCGATCGCCGCTGTCAGCAGTTCTTCGACCATGACGGCCCCCTGCCGGACTCACCTGCCTACCTAAACGGTATGCCCTACAGCCAGGCGGCGAACTCCAGCAACAGCTCCGCGTCCCGGCGCCGCCCGGCGGCCAGCGCCCTGTTCCCCGACTCCACCGCCCGGAACACCGTCCAGCCCCGCAGCCGGTCCCGGTCCACCTCCAGGGCGTCGGCCAGCCGGTTCACCCGGCGCCGGGCGCCCGCGGCCCCCGCCGAGGTGGCCACCTGGTCCTCCAGCCGGTCCCGGACCAGCCGCGCCAGGTCGTACGCCCGCTCGCCGACCAGCGGGTCCGGGCCCACCGTCAGCCACGGGGCGCGCTCGCCGGCGAGGACCTTGCCCTGCCGGAAGTTCCCGTGCAGCAGGAGCTCCTCCGGTGCGGCCGCGACCAGCTCGTCGCGCATCGCCAGGGCCGTGTCCGCCAGCGCCCGGACCTCCGCCGGGGCCGCCTTCAGCGCCGCCGACTGCTGCTCGGTCCGCTCCGCCACCGTTTCCCAGACGTGCCCGGCGGGCGGCGCCACCCACAGCCTGCGCAGCGTGCCGCTGGCCTCCAGCAGCGCCTTGGCGTCCGGCAGCGACCGCAGCGAGACCTCCGGGTGCAGCCGCTCCAGCAGCAGCGCCCCGTCCTCCTCGTGGTACCGCGAGTCGAGGACCCGTACGGCCCCGAAACCGCCCCAGTGCGCCAGGGCCGCCAGTTCCCGGTCGGGCCGGGCGTGCGGAGGCGCCAGCTTCAGCGCGGCCGGGGTCCCGTCGGCGTACTGGACGAGGACGACCAGGCTGCTGCGGCCGCCCGGGGCCTGCACCCGCTGGGCCCGTACCTCACGCCGGGACAGCGCTGCCTCGGTGAGCCGGGGCAACTGCCCCAGCCACTCCGCGTCTTGCGCCGATTCCGGCATCTCGCCGAGCGCCCGTACAAGCCGCTGCGGCGGTTCGAAAGCCATGCGTGCGTGGTCCCTTTCAGCTGTGCCGGGCCCGTTTCGCCACTTCAGCGCTTTTCCGTGAGCCCAGGGAAGGCTACGCCGACACCGCGCCAGCGTGCCGCGCGGACCGCCGCGGCGCTCAGCGCGTCGGCCGCCTCGCGGCGCAGCGGACCCTCCGCCGCCCGCACCAGATCGGAGTACGCGCCCGCCACCCGGTCCTCGATCTCGGCGGCCAGCCGCTCGGCGTCGGCGGGGGTGCGCACCTCGAACGGCAGGGCGTACGCCGCCTCCGCGGACCGGGGCGCGCCGCCCAGCTCCCGCACGGTCCGGGCCAGGGAGTCCCGCCGCGCGAGGTGGCCGCCGTACGCCTCCCGGGCTTCCGTCGTGCGGGCCCCGGCGGTCCGGGCGCCGATCACCCCGTAGCCGTACGCGGCCGCGTGCTCGGCGGCCAGGGCGGCCTGGGTGGCTTCCAGGGCCCGGCCGGCGGGGGAGGGTTCGGGCTTCACGGCTTGGCTCCGGGGGTCGAGGTCAGCAGGTACGCGTGGACGGCGCCGCAGGCGGCCACCGAGGCCAGCATCCGGGCCAGCTCGCCCGGCGCCCCGGCCAGGTCGATGGTCCGGGCCTCCGACAGGCTCCGCTCGGCGTCCGCGAGGGCGGTCAGGGCCTCGGCGGGCTTCGGCGGCACCGGCTCCCCGCTCGGCGCGGGAGCGGCCGCCCCCGTACCGCCGGACGGCGAGGCGGAAGCGGAAGCCGACGCGGATGCGGACGGAGCGTCCGAAGGGGTGAGGGAGAGGGCCGCCGCGTGCGCGGCCACGGCGGTGCGCAGCGGTTCGAGCCGCGCCGCCAGAGCCGGATGCGCGGCGGCGGTGGCGTCGTAACGTTCCAGCAGTCGCGCACTGTCACGAACGGCCGCTTCCCGCATCCGCCGTTCGAGTGGAATCCCGACATCCATACCGGACGAACGGGTGTCGGAGCACCCCGTGAGCAGCGCGGCTCCGGCCGCTCCGGCGGCACCGGCGAGCAGGCTCCTGCGCGAGGGCCTCGATGGCAGAGTCCAGGGCACGGCGACGTCCTCGGGGGTGATGGCGGGGCAGGGTGTGATCACGGTACCCGGGGCCCCGTCCACAGGGCTGACGGCAACACCCTCCGCGACCGGATACCCTTTGACCTGACGCACGACGGAAACCACAACAGCACACGCGGCCGAGGAGTCACCCGGATGAGCACCACCCAGAGCGACAGGCTGCGCGGATTGCTGGAGCCGCTCGTCGCCGCCAAGGGCCTGGACCTCGAGGAGATCGAGCTGTCCAAGGCGGGCAAGCGCCGGATGCTGCGGATCATCGTGGATTCCGATGAGGGTGTAGAGCTGGACGCGTGCGCCGAGCTGAGCCGTGAGGTTTCCGACAAGCTCGACGATTCCGATGTGATGGGCGAGGACGAGTACGTCCTCGAAGTCAGCTCCCCGGGCGCGGACCGCCCGCTCAGCGAGCACCGTCACTACGTACGGGCGATCGGCCGTCTCGTGAAGTTCCAGTTGGCGGAGGGCGGGGAACTGATCGCCCGCATCATCGACCTCGACGACGAGGGACTGGACGTCGAGGTCCCGGGCGTGAAGGGCCGCAAGGCGACCGCCCGCCGCATTGCTTTCACCGACATCGCCAAGGCGCGTGTCGAGATCGAGTTCAGCCGCAAGGACAAGAAGGAAGAGGAGGCGTAGCCGTGGACATCGACATGAGTGCCCTGCGGGGTCTGGTCCGGGAGAAGGAGATCTCCTTCGACCTGCTCGTCGAGGCGATCGAGTCGGCCCTCCTCATCGCGTACCACCGGACCGAGGGGAGCTTCCGCCGCGCACGCGTCGTGCTGGACCGCACCAACGGTCACGTGGTCGTGTGGGCGACGGAAGACCCGAGGGACCTCGAAGAGGGCCAGGAGCCCAAGGAGTTCGACGACACCCCGTCGGACTTCGGGCGGATCGCCGCGACGACCGCCAAGCAGGTGATCCTGCAGCGTCTGCGCGACGCCGAGGACGACCTGACCTTCGGCGAGTTCGCCGGCCGGGAGGGCGACGTCATCACCGGCGTCGTCCAGCAGGGCAAGGACCCCAAGAACGTCCTCGTCGACATCGGCAAGCTGGAGGCCATCCTGCCGGTGCAGGAGCAGGTCCCCGGCGAGGAGTACACGCACGGACTGCGCCTGAAGGCGTACGTCGTGCGGGTGGCGAAGGGTGTCCGCGGTCCGTCCGTGACCCTGTCGCGCACCCACCCCAACCTGGTGAAGAAGCTGTTCTCGCTGGAGGTCCCGGAGATCGCCGACGGCAGCGTCGAGATCTCGGCGATCGCCCGTGAGGCCGGTCACCGCACCAAGATCGCCGTACGGTCCACCCGCTCGGGCCTCAACCCGAAGGGCGCCTGCATCGGCCCGATGGGCAGCCGAGTGCGCAATGTCATGGCCGAGCTGCACGGCGAGAAGATCGACATCGTCGACTGGTCGGACGACCCGGCGGAGATGGTCGCGAACGCGCTGTCACCCGCCCGGGTGAGCAAGGTCGAGGTCGTCGACTGGGACACCCGCTCCGCGCGGGTGACCGTGCCCGACTACCAGCTGTCGCTGGCCATCGGCAAGGAGGGCCAGAACGCCCGCCTCGCCGCCCGGCTCACCGGCTGGCGCATCGACATCCGTCCCGACACCGAGGCGTCCCCGGACGCGGACGCGGACGGCGACGGGGAATAAACCGGTACCGCCCGGGGCTTCCCGGGCGGTAGACAGGGACCACGCGGCGGCCTTACACCGGCCCGTGGATCACCACAACACAACAGCCGTTCGATTTTCGCCCGGAACTTGTCGGGGGAGGGTCGGTGCGGGGAGGTAGACTTAGGCGTGTCTGGCCGGACGCAAGCCCGCGCACGCCCCGAACGCACCTGTGTGGGGTGTCGGGAGCGAGCGGCCAAGAGCGATCTGCTGCGCATCGTGGCGATCGAGGACGAATGCGTCCCCGATCCACGCGGTACGCTGCCCGGCCGGGGTGCCTATGTGCACTCCGCCGTGGTCTGCCTCGACCAGGCGGTCCGCCGCCGGGCGTTCCCCCGGGCCCTACGGTCCGCCGGAGTGCTCGACACGACGGAACTGCGCAACGCCCTGGCCGCCGAGGCCGAGGCGACACCGTAAGAAGTAGTACGGCACGGATACCCCGTGCGGTCAGGTACCTCGCGAGTTGGAAGTAGGTCGAGATTGCGATGAGCACTCGATGAGTACGCGATGAGTACGCCCATGAAGTAGCGACGGTCCGGCGTAACCCGGACCTAAAAGGAGCGAAGTGGCTAAGGTCCGGGTATACGAACTCGCCAAGGAGTTCGGAGTTGAGAGCAAGGTCGTCATGGCCAAGCTCCAGGAACTCGGTGAGTTCGTCCGTTCGGCGTCCTCGACGATCGAGGCGCCGGTTGTACGCAAGTTGACTGACGCGCTGCAGGGCCCCGGCGGCAACGCCGGCAAGTCCGCTGCGAAGCCGGGTGCGCCCCGCAAGGCCGCCCCCGCCAAGCCCGGGGCTCCCACCCCGGGTGCCGCTGCACGTCCCGCTGCGCCGAAGCCCGGCGCACCGGCCCCCAAGCCGGTCGTCGCGGAGGCTCCGGCCGCCGCAGCGCCCGCCCCGGTGACTCCGGCCGCATCCGGCCCGCGTCCCGGCCCGAAGGCTCCGGCCGCCCCGAAGCCCGCTCCGGCGGCTCCCGTGGCGACCGAGTTCTCCGCGCCTCCGGCGGCTCCCGCCGCCCCGGCGCGCACCGAGCGTCCCGCCGCCGCCCCCGGTCCCCGTCCGGCGCAGCAGCGTCCGGCGGCCCAGGGTGGCCAGGCCGGCGCCCGTCCCGGCGCCCCGCGTCCGGCCGGCACCGCTCCCGGTGCCCAGGCCCCGCGCCCCGGTGGCGCGGCCCCGCGTCCGCAGGGCGCCCGTCCGGCCGGTCCCCGTCCGGGCAACAACCCCTTCACCTCTGGTGGCTCCACCGGCATGGCGCGCCCGCAGGCGCCCCGTCCGGCCGGCGCGCCCCGTCCCGGTGCCCCCGGCGCCGGCGGCGGCCAGGGTGCTCCCCGCCCGCAGGGCGGTCCCGGCGGCGCTCCGCGTCCCCAGGGCCAGGGCGCTGGTCGCCCGACCCCCGGCGGCATGCCCCGTCCGCAGGGCGGCGCCCCGCGTCCGGGCGGTGCTCCCGGTGGTAACCGTCCGAACCCGGGCATGATGCCGCAGCGTCCCGCTGCCGGTGGTCCCGGTCCGCGTCCCGGCGGCGGCCCCGGTGGCCGTGGTCCCGGTGCGGGCGGTGCCCGTCCCGGCGGCGGCGCCGGTCGTCCCGCGGGCGGCGGCTTCGCCGGCCGTCCGGCCGGTCCGGGCTCGCGTCCCGGCGGCGGTGGCGGCTTCGGCGGCCCGCGTCCCGGTGGCGGCGGCTTCGGCGGCGGTCCGGCCGGTGCCGGTGGCGGCGGTCGTCCCGGCTTCGGCGGGCGTCCCGGTGGTCCCGGTGCCCGTGGTGGCACGCAGGGTGCCTTCGGCCGTCCCGGTGGTCCGGCCCGTCGTGGTCGCAAGTCCAAGCGTCAGAGGCGCCAGGAGTACGAGGCCATGCAGGCCCCGTCCGTCGGCGGCGTGATGCTGCCTCGCGGCCAGGGCGAGACCGTTCGCCTGTCGCGCGGTGCGTCCCTCACCGACTTCGCGGAGAAGATCAACGCCAACCCGGCGTCGCTCGTCGCCGTGATGATGAACCTCGGCGAGATGGTCACTGCCACGCAGTCCGTCTCCGACGAGACGCTCGAGATGCTGGCCGGCGAGATGAACTACGTCGTCCAGATCGTCAGCCCGGAGGAAGAGGACCGCGAGCTCCTCGAGGGCTTCGACATCGAGTTCGGCGAGGACGAGGGCGGCGAGGAATACCTCATGCCGCGTCCGCCGGTCGTGACCGTCATGGGTCACGTCGACCACGGTAAGACCCGACTGCTCGACGCCATCCGCAAGACGAACGTCGTTGCGGGCGAGGCCGGTGGCATCACGCAGCACATCGGTGCGTACCAGGTCGGTACCGAGGTCAACGGTGAAGAGCGCAAGATCACCTTCATCGACACCCCGGGTCACGAGGCGTTCACCGCCATGCGTGCCCGTGGTGCCAAGTCGACCGACATCGCGATCCTCGTGGTCGCGGCCAACGACGGCGTCATGCCGCAGACGATCGAGGCGCTCAACCACGCCAAGGCCGCCGGCGTCCCGATCGTCGTCGCGGTCAACAAGATCGACGTCGAAGGTGCCGACCCGGTCAAGGTGCGCGGTCAGCTCACCGAGTTCGGTCTGGTCGCCGAGGAGTACGGCGGCGACACGATGTTCGTCGACATCTCCGCCAAGCAGGGTCTGCACATCGACTCCCTGCTCGAGGCCGTCGTCCTCACCGCCGACGCCTCGCTCGACCTCCGCGCCAACCCGGAGCAGGACGCTCAGGGTATTGCGATCGAGTCCCACCTCGACCGCGGCCGCGGTGCCGTCGCCACCGTCCTCGTCCAGCGCGGTACCCTCCGCGTCGGCGACACGATGGTCGTGGGCGACGCCTACGGCCGAGTGCGCGCCATGCTCGACGACAAGGGCAACAACGTCGAGGAAGCGGGTCCGTCGACCCCCGTCCTGGTCCTGGGTCTCACCAACGTCCCCGGCGCCGGCGACAACTTCCTCGTCGTCGACGAGGACCGTACGGCCCGTCAGATCGCCGAGAAGCGTGCTGCGCGTGAGCGCAACGCCAACTTCGCCAAGCGCGTCCGTCGTGTGTCCCTCGAGGACCTCGACTCCGTGCTCAAGGCCGGTCTGGTCCAGGAACTCAACCTCATCATCAAGGGCGACGCGTCCGGTGCGGTCGAGGCTCTCGAGTCCTCGCTGCTCCAGCTCGACGTCGGTGAAGAGGTCGACATCCGGGTCCTGCACCGCGGTGTGGGTGCGGTCACCGAGTCCGACATCTCGCTGGCGATGGGCTCCGACGCCATCGTCATCGGTTACAACGTCCGTGCGGCCGGCCGTGCCGCGCAGATGGCGGACCGCGAGGGCGTCGACGTCCGCTACTACTCGGTGATCTACCAGGCCATCGAGGAGATCGAGGCGGCCCTGAAGGGTCTCCTCAAGCCGGAGTACGAAGAGGTCGAGCTCGGTACGGCGGAGGTCCGCGAGATCTTCCGCTCGTCCAAGCTGGGCAACATCGCCGGTGTCCTCATCCGGTCCGGCGAGGTCAAGCGCAACACCAAGGCGCGGCTCCTGCGCGATGGCAAGGTCATCGCCGAGAACCTCACCATCTCCGGTCTGCGCCGCTTCAAGGACGACGTCACCGAGATTCGCGAAGGCTTCGAGGGCGGTATCAACCTCGGCAGCTACAACGACATCAAGATCGACGACGTCATCGCGACGTACGAGATGCGCGAGAAGCCCCGCGCGTAAGCGCGAGGCGGTTCGCACCGTGTCGTAACTCGTAACACCGGGGCCGGTCGGCGGAATATCCGTCGATCGGCCCCGGCCGTTGCGTGTACGGTTCTGGTGACCCTGCCGAGCGACGGCCGGCAGGCCACCGAACCCGCACCGGCGGGACATCCGGAACTGCATGTACGTGGGGACTCTGTCCTTCGATCTGCTCCTCGGCGACGTCCACTCGCTGAAGGAGAAACGCTCCGTCGTCCGGCCCATCGTCGCCGAGCTCCAACGCAAGTTCTCCGTGAGCGCGGCCGAAGTGGGCGACCAGGACCTGCACCGCAGGGCCCGCATAGGGGTCGCTCTGGTGAGCGGGGACACGGGGTTCCTCTCGGACGTACTGGACCGCTGTGAGCGGCTGGTCGCGGCGCGTCCGGAAGTGGAGCTGCTGTCCGTGCGACGGCGCCTCCACGGTGATGAAGACTGATAGCAAGACATAAGAAGGAGACGGACCAGTGGCCGACAATGCGCGGGCGAAGAAGCTGGCGGACCTCATCCGGGAGGTGGTGGCCGAGAAGCTGCTGCGCGGTGTCAAGGACCCCCGCCTCGGTACGCACGTGACCATCACGGACACCCGGGTCACCGGCGACCTGCGGGAGGCCACGGTCTTCTACACGGTCTACGGCGACGACGAGGACCGGGCCAGTGCGGCAGCGGGCCTGGAGAGCGCCAAGGGCGTACTGCGTTCCGCGGTCGGCCGGGCGGCGGGCACCAAGTTCACGCCCACCCTGACCTTCGTCGCGGACGCCCTCCCGGAGAACGCCAAGACCATCGAGGACCTCCTCGACAAGGCACGGACCTCCGACGCCCAGGTGCGCGAGGTGTCCTCCGGCGCGCAGTACGCCGGTGACGCCGACCCGTACAAGAAGCCCGGTGAGGACGCAGACGACTCCGACGAGGACGCAGCCGCGGAATGAGCAGCAACGCAGGGAAGACTCCGGACGGCTTGATCATCGTCGACAAGCCGTCCGGCTTCACTTCGCACGACGTGGTCGCCAAGATGCGCGGGATCGCCAAGACCCGCCGCGTGGGCCACGCCGGCACGCTCGACCCGATGGCGACGGGCGTGCTGGTCCTGGGCGTCGAGAAGGCCACCAAGCTCCTCGGCCACCTCGCGCTCACGGAGAAGGAGTACCTCGGCACCATCCGGCTGGGGCAGAACACCCTGACGGACGACGCCGAAGGCGAGCTCACCTCCTCCACGGACGCCACCGGGGTCACCCGGCAGGCCGTGGACGAGGGCATCGCCAAGCTGACCGGCGAGATCATGCAGGTCCCGTCCAAGGTCAGCGCCATCAAGATCAAGGGCGTGCGCTCCTACAAGCGCGCGCGGGACGGCGAGGACTTCGAGATCCCGGCCCGGCCCGTGACCGTCTCCTCGTTCCAGGTGTACGACATGCGCGAGGCGGAGGCCGAGGACGGCACCAAGGTCGTCGACCTCGTCGTCTCCGTCGCCTGCTCCAGCGGTACGTACATCCGCGCCCTGGCCCGTGACCTGGGCGCCGACCTCGGCGTCGGCGGGCACCTGACGGCGCTGCGGCGCACCCGGGTGGGCCCGTACAAGATCGACCGGGCGCGCACGCTGGACCAGCTCCAGGAGGAGCTGACCGTCATGCCGATCGGCGACGCGGCGGCCGCGGCCTTCCCGCGCTGGGACCTGGATGCCCGGCGCGCCTCGCTGCTCGCCAACGGCGTGCGGATCGAGATGCCGGACACGTACGAGGCCGGCCGGACCGTGGCGGTCTTCGGACCGCAGGGAACGCTGCTCGGGCTCGTGGAGAGCAAGGGCGGAAAGGCCAAGTCCCTCGCGGTCTTCGTCTGACCCACCGCCGCTGCGTTCGTTGAAGCGGACTGTTCGTTGACGTGGAGCGGTGAGCGCGCATGCACTGGCGCTCACCGCTCCACGACCCCCCTCGGGTAGGTCTCTATCCACCCGGAGCCCCGTATTCACCCGTCCGAGCAGGCGCTCGGAGTGAATGGAGGGAGCGTAAGGGGGCGCGTTCGCCACACGTGCTTTTCGTGCTGATCTTCACCTGCCTACCGTCGTGAACACGGGGCGTTGCGGGGGAGTGGTGCGGCCATGGCGGAGCTCGTCACAATCTGCGATCTCGCCGGTCAGGCGCGCGGCAGCGGGTTCGTCGCCGACGACCGCGGGACGGTGGTCACCAGCCACGAGGCGGTCGAGGGACTGAGCCGGGTGGTGCTGCACGCGCCCGGCCCGGCCGGCCGGACCTGGCTGGCCGAGGCGGGCGACGTCACCGCCCTGCCGGGGCTCGCGCTGGCGCTCGTACGGACCGACGGGCTCGGGATGCGGCCGCTGCCGGTGGCGGTGCGCGAGGCCATCGCTCCGGGGACGTACGTACGGCTGCCCGCGCGGGGATGGCGGCAGGCGCGGGTGCTCGGGGGCGCCGAGGTCACCTATCCGACGGCCGGCGGACTGCACGCTGTGCCCGCCCGCGCCGCGATGGAGCTGGCGATCGGAACCGACGGGCGGGACGCGCTGAGCCTGGGCGGGGAGGCCTGCGGCGGCCCGGTCCTCGACGCCGAGACCGGAGCGGTGCTCGCCGTCCTGGGCACCGCTCTGCGGGCGGAACACCGCTCTGGTGGCTTCGCGGTGGCCCTGCGCGCGGCCGCCGTCGCCGACCCGGCCGGTCCGCTGGCCGCGCTGCTGGAACGCAATACCGCGACCGTGCCCGCGTACGGGCCGGACCTGAACCTCGCCGGGATCCTGGAACTGACCGGGACCACCGTGGGCGCGGCCTTCCCCCCGGACGAGGCCGAACCCGGCTTTGACCCCGTGGAGCGACCGGGGACCGCGGCCGAACTGGAGGCCTTCACGGCGGGCGACCGCCTCGTCCTCGGCCTGGTCGGCGAACCGGGCACCGGCCGGACCACCGCGCTGGCGGCCCTGGCCGTACGCCGGGCACGCGGGTCCCGTCCCGCACCGACGCTGTGGCTGCGCGGCGCGGACCTGACCGCCGGGGACACCTCGCTGGCCGACGCGGTGACGCGGGCGCTGGCCGCCGCGGCCCGGATCGTCACCGCCGGGGACCCGGCCGAACCGGGGGACCGGCCCGCGGCCGAGGCGGACGCCGAGCAGGTGGCGCGGGTGGCCGGGGAGGCCGGGCGGGCGCTGCTCGTGGTGCTCGACGCCCCCGAGGAGATGCCGCCGGAGCTCGCCCACCGCCTCGGGCCCTGGACCGAGGCCACCGTCGGCTGGCTGCGCGCGGCGGGCGCCCGGCTGGCCGTCGCCGCCCGCCCCGAGCACTGGGAGCGGGCCGGCGCCCTCTGCCCGCCCGAGGTGCTCCACACCCCCGCCCGCCCAGCCCGCCGGATGCCGCCCGCCCTCCCGCTCGGCGACCTCACCGCCGCCGAGGCCGAGACCGCCCGGGCCCGCCTCGGCATCCCCGAGGGCGCCGTCCGGGAGGCCGACGCCCGGCACCCGCTCACCCTGCGCCTGCTGGCCGGGATCCGCGCCGCCGAGGTCACGGCCGGCCGCCCCGGCCGCGACGAGGTGTTCGCCGCCCACCTGGACCTGCTGTGCCTGCGCGCCGCGGTCCGCGTCGCCGCCGACCAGGCCGGGGGCGCCCGGGTGCACGGCCCCGGGGTGCGGCGGCTCGCGACGCGCATGGCCGGCCGGGTCCACGAGGCCGCCCGGCGCTGCCTGGGACCCGGGCAGGGGTCGCTCGCCCGGGCCGACTTCGAGGAGCTGTTCCCGTGGCGCACCGGCTGGGCCTCCGCGGTGCTCACCGAGGGGCTGCTGGTGCCCGCCGGGCCCGGCTTCCGCTTCGCCCACGAGGAGCTGTCCGACTGGATCCAGGCCTTCCACCTGGACGTCCCGACCGCCCTGGCCTCCCTCGTCCACCGGCCCGCCGGGCCCGGCCTCCCCGTACCCCGGCACCGGATCGGGCCCGTCCTGGAGGCCCTGCGCAGACTGCCCGCGCAGAGCCTGCGCGGCGAGCTCCAGCGCCTGGTCGACCGCCTCAACGCCCTCGCCGAGGCCGGGACCGGCGCAGCCGAACCCGACCGGGTCTGGTGGGCCGCCCGACTGCTGCGCGAAACCCTGCTGCGCGCGCCCGACGCCCACCCCCACCTCCCCGTCCTGCACGCCCTCGCCGAGCACGTGGCCCGCGCGGGCCCGGGCGAGTTCGGCGGCTGGTTCTGGAACCGGCTCCGGCTGCCCGAGTCCGACCGTCTCGACCTCCTGCGCCGGCTGCTGCCCGCCGACCCCGCCGAGGCGGTCCCCGGCGACCGCTACCTCGACGCCGCGGCCCGCCGGCTCGTCCGGGACCCCCGGTTCGCGCAGCCCCTGCTCTGCGCCTGGTTCACCGACGGGCGGCGGCTGCGCGGCCGGCCCGGGGCCACCGTCGCCACCGCCGCGCAGGCCCTGCTGCACACCCACCGCCGCCTCGCCGTGGACGACCTCACCGAGGCGCTCGTCACCGCCGCGCACCCCCGCGCCGACGAACTGCTCGCCGTACTCGCCGAGGAGGAGCCCTCCGCGATGTGCCGGGCCGTGGACCGCTGGGCCCACGACGAACGGCCCGGGCGGCGGGTCGCGGCCGCCGCGTACGGCCTCGCCACCGCCCCGCACGTGCGCACCCCCGCAGACCGCGAGCTGCTGCGCTACGCCGCCCAGACGCTGCTGGCCCGCCCCGCCGACGCCGCCCTGCACGGCAGCGCCCTGGCGACGCTGCTCCGCGACCCGCAGGTGCGCGGCCGCTACCTGCCCGACGCCCTCGCCTGCTTCCGCGCCCCCGAGCACGGCCCCCGGCTGCCCGCGGCGGCGCTGGTCGCGGCCCTGCCCGTACTGCCCGACCCGGACGCGGTGTTCGACGCTCTGCGGGAGCGGGCCGACGGGGAGGTGGTGCGCGCCCTGGCCGCGCTGACCACGCCCGGGCTGGCCCGGCGCGCCGGTGACCTCGTACGGGAGCACCTCGCGCGCCGTCCGAGGACGCCCCGCACGCCGCCGCGTTCGTCGACCGGCGCCTGGAACAGGGCCCGGCCGCCGGCCCGGTGCTGCGCCCGCTGGTCCTGGACCTGCTGCGGTCCGCCCCGGCGGCGGTACGGGCCGAGCTGGCCGCCGTACTGGCCGCGCCGGGCGGGGAGCCCTCGTACGCGCTGCGGGGCGAGCTGGCCGACGTACTGCTGCGCAAGGAGACGGACCCGCGGGTGCTCGACGCGTTCCTGGGGGCCGTCGCGGCCGGGGCCGCCGCACGCCCGGAGGACCGTACGCGGGAGCTGCTGCGGCGCACCGGGCGACAGCTGCTCGGGGCCCCCGGCGGGCCCGCGGTGTTCGAGCGGCGGACGGTGGAGCTGGCCCGGTCCGACCCGGCCTTCGGGGCGTTCGTGGCGCGCTGGCTGGCGCAGGCGGGCGCGGAGGCGGCGGCCCTGCTGGGCCCGAGCGCGCGGCGGACCGTGGAGACCTTGAGCAGGGCCGCTCCGGACGTGACGTGACGAGGGGCCGCGGCGGCCGCGGAGGCCGTCCCACCCGGACGCCGATGCGGGGCCCCGGGCACCGGCATGGCAGTCTTAGACCTGTAATCGGCAATCAGTACAAGGCCTACACGGGTTCGGGCGAGGAGCGGTCACAGTGCAGCGCTGGCGTGGCTTGGAGGACATCCCCCAGGACTGGGGACGCAGCGTCGTCACCATCGGCTCCTACGACGGTGTGCACCGGGGTCATCAGCTGATCATCGGACGGGCCGTGGCCACGGCGCGTCAGCTCGGCGTCCCGTCCGTCGTCGTCACCTTCAGCCCGCACCCGAGCGAGGTCGTCCGCCCCGGCAGCCACCCGCCGATCCTGGCCCCGTACGACCGGCGTGCCGAACTCATGGCCGGGCTGGGCGTGGACGCCCTGCTGATCCTGCCGTTCACGGCGGAGTTCTCGCAGCTGTCCCCGGCCGAGTTCATCGTGAAGGTGCTCGTCGACAAGCTGCACGCGCGGGCCGTCATCGAGGGCCCCAACTTCCGCTTCGGCCACCGGGCCGCCGGGAACGTCGACTTCCTGCGCGAGCTGGGCGGCACGTACGACTACGAGGTCGAGGTCGTGGACCTGGTCGAGCGGGGCGAGGCGGGCGGCGGCGTGCCGTTCTCCTCGACGCTGGCGCGCAGGCTGGTGTCCGAAGGGGACATGGAGGGCGCGGCCGAGATCCTGGGGCGTCCGCACCGGGTCGAGGGCGTGGTGGTGCGCGGTGCGCAGCGCGGGCGCGAGCTCGGCTACCCGACGGCGAACGTCGAGACGGCGCCGCACACCGCGATCCCGGCGGACGGGGTGTACGCGGGCTGGCTGACGGCCGACGGAGAGCGGATGCCCGCGGCGATCTCGGTGGGGACGAACGTGCAGTTCGACGCGACCGAGCGGACCGTGGAGGCGTACGCGATCGACCGGATCGGGCTGGACCTGTACGGGCAGCACGTCGCCGTCGACTTCCTCGCGTACGTGCGGGGGATGGCGAAGTTCGAGTCGCTGGACGGGCTGCTGGAGGCGATCGCGGGCGACGTGAAGCGGGCGCGGGTGCTGACGGACGCGTACGACGCGGCGCGCTGACGACGAAGAGGTCACTGACGGGCAAGGGCCCGTACCGTCCCGGTTCCGGGGGCGGTACGGGCCCTTCCTGCTGTCGGCGGGTCAGCCGAGGCGCGGGTCCCGCGGCGGCTGCTGGGGCTGCTGCGGCGCGGCCGGGGGCTGCTGCCAGGGCTGGCCGGGCTGCGGGTAGGGCTGGGCGTACGGCTGTTGCGGCTGCTGGTACGCGGGCTGGCCCTGGGGCTGGCCGTACGGCTGCTGCGGCTGGGGCTGCTGGGCCTGCTGGTGCGGGGCTCCCCAGTGGCCCTGCGGGGCCTGCTGCTGGGCGCGCAGGAAGTCCTCCGCCACGAGGGCGGAGAGGTTGAAGTAGGCCTCGCGGGTCTTGGGCCGCATCATGTCGAGATCGACCTCGGCGCCGGCCGCGAGGTGCTCGTCGAACGGCACGACGACGACGCCGCGGCAGCGGGTCTCGAAGTGCTGGACGATGTCCTCGATCTTGATCATCTTGGCCGTCTCGCGGACTCCGGAGATGACGGTGAGGGAGCGCGAGACGAGGTCGGCGTACCCGTGTGCGGAGAGCCAGTCGAGGGTGGTGCTGGCGCTGCTGGCGCCGTCCACGGACGGGGTCGAGATGATGATGAGCTGATCGGCCAGGTCCAGGACTCCGCGCATGGCGGAGTAGAGGAGCCCGGTGCCCGAGTCGGTGAGGATGATCGGGTACTGGCGGCCCAGCGTATCGATGACGCGGCGGTAGTCCTCGTCGTTGAAGGTCGTCGAGACGGCCGGGTCCACGTCGTTGGCGATGATCTCCAGACCGGAGGGCGCCTGCGAGGTGAACCGGCGGATGTCCATGTACGAGTTCAGGTACGGGATCGCCTGGACCAGGTCCCGGATGGTGGCCCCGGTCTCGCGGCGCACGCGCCGGCCGAGGGTTCCGGCGTCGGGGTTCGCGTCGATGGCCAGGATCTTGTCCTGGCGCTCGGTGGCGAGGGTGGCGCCGAGGGCGGTGGTGGTCGTGGTCTTGCCGACGCCGCCCTTGAGGCTGATGACGGCGATGCGGTAGCAGGACATGACCGGCGTGCGGATCAGCTCCAGCTTGCGCTGGCGCTCCGCCTCGGCCGCCTTGCCGCCGAAGCGGAAGCGGCCGCCGGCGTTGTTGTTGTTCTTGGGCTTCTGCTTGTTGCGCAGCAGACGGTCGGAGGACAGCTCGACGGCGGCCGTGTAGCCGAGCGGGGCCCCGCCGGCGGCCTGGCCGGAGTACCGGGGGTCGTGCGGCTGCGGGGGCTGCTGTTGCGGATGCTGTTGCTGCGGTCCCGGCCCCGGTCCCGGTCCCGGTCCGGTGGGCCACTGGGTACCGGAGCGGGGGTCGTACTGGGGCACCGGGGCCGGAGCGGGTGCCGGGGCCGGATTGACCGGAGCCGGGGCGACCGGGGCCGGGGCGACCGGGGCCGGGGCGACCGGGGCCGGAGCCGGCGGCGGGAACGCGTAGTCGTCCGGGGCCGCGAACGCGGGCGGCGGCGACGGCAGTTCGCCACCGGGTCCCCCGAACGGGTTCTCGGCGCCGGCGTGCGGTACGTCCGCAGGGCTGACCGGGGCGGGCGCCGCCTGCTCCGCGACGGGCACGGCGTCGGCCGCGGGCGGTGCGGGTACCTCGGCCTCGACCGGGGGCAGCGCCGGAGCCTGGTACGCCTGGTACGCCGGAGGCTCGATCGGGGCGGGGAACTCCACGGGCGCGGGAGCGGGAAGCTCGGCCGGAGGCAGCGCCGGAGCCTGGAACGCCGGTGCCTCGATCGGGGCCGGGGTCTGCGCCAGTGCCGGGGGAGCGACGGGCGCGGGCACCTCTGACTCGGCCGGGGGCAGCGCCGGGGTCCGGAACGCCGGAACCTCGACCGGAGTCAGGGCCGGGGCCTGGAACGGCGGAGCCGCCTCGACCGGAGCCGGGGCCGGCGCGGGGGCCGCGTCGACCGGAGTCGACTCGGCCGGAGCCGGAGCCGGGGTCGTCAGAGGCGTGGGCATGCCCGAGCCGTCGGACGGGGTCCGCGGGGCCGGCGGCGCGATCCGCATCGTCGGAGGCGAGGCCACGTCCGACGGGCGGTGGGGTTCAAAGCCGCTGCCCTCGGGCAGCCCCGGTACCTGCGCGGCCGGAGCCGCGCCCTGGGTGTACCAGGCCGGCGGGGTGTAGTCGATGGTGAACTCGCCCGTCAGCTCGGGCTCCGCGTCGGACTGATCGTCCGTCGGGACGTCCCACGTCCCGCCGCGCCTCTCGTTCCGATCGCCGCTCACTGGTCCTCCTGGTCTGTCGAACACTGGTCCGGCGCCCACCTCGACGCCGCGCCCACGCTCAGCCTAATCGCGGCCCGGTACCGGTGTCCGCCCCCGTCTGCCCCGCCGGCGCTCAGTCGATCCGCCGGGCCGGGCCCAACAGGCCCGTCTCCGCTTCCGTCCCCTGGGTCATCACGAACTGCCGGTCCCGTGGCGTACACCACAGCGTCACCCCGTCGCCCAGTGTCGGCAGGGAATCCACCGCGGGCCGCGGCAGGCTCATCAGCCGGCCGATCTGCTCCGCCTCGTCCGGCGACACCCGCTGCACGCCCACCAGCGACGACTGCTGGAGCAACCGCGGCGCCGTCGGGCTCAGGTACGGCAGCAGCGTCAGCACCGACTGCCAGGGCCCGGCCACCACGCGCCCGCGCGGCGGCCGCATCCCGCAGTCCCGGATCACCAGCACCGGGCTGCCCGCCGACGCGCCCTGCGGGGGCACCCGGCCCACCTCGTGCAGGGTCACGCACTGCTGCCCGCCGCCCGCCGCCTGGGCCAGCCCGGACCACACGTGCCCGCGCCCCGTCTCCACCGCCACCCGCGCACCCGTGGCCGCCGCGCGCAGCGCCAGCACCTGCGCCGTCCACAGACCGCCGATCAGGGTCACCTCGTACGGGGTCGGCCGGTTGACGCCGAGCACCGCCGGCCGCCCCTCGGCGTCCACGCCGATGACGACCCCGTCGTCCCCGACGGGCAGCGCGAGGGCGTCGAGGTCCACGGCGGGCACCACGTGCCGTTCCCGACGCGGGCCGACCAGCCCGAAACCGCCCCTCATCGCGCCCCTCCCAGCGGCAGCGAAGCCAGCAGCCCCGGTACCTGTTCACGGTCGAGCCGGACCAGCCCGGTCTTCACGCCCCGCGCCGTCCGCTCCAACTCCCGCCGGGCGGCGACCAGTTCCTCGTCGCTGCGCCCCGTCACCCGGACGTGTCCGGTCAGCGTCACGCCCTGGCGCTCCGCCGGGGCGATCGTCAGGCTGAAGTTCGTCGCGAGAGCCGGCAGTGAGGTCAGCAGCGCCACGAACTGCGGCAGCGCCGCCGCCCCCGCGCCGCCCAGCTGCGGCCAGCGGCCTATCCAGTACGTGGTGTGCCGCCGGTCGTCACAGCGCCAGGTCCGCGGGGTCTCCTCCGTACGCCGCCCCGTGCTGGCCGACCGCCCGGCCTGGGTGATGGCCATCGGGTTCGCGCACGAGGAGGTGGCCAGGGCCGCCGTGAGTTCCTGCTCGGTCAGCACACTGGCTTTGAACCCGGCCCCGGCCAGCCGGCTCGCCAACTGGTCCGCCGCGCGCACCACACACCGCTGGGCACCCGCCAGCCCGCCGCCGCGCGCGGTGACCGCCTCGGGGCACAGCTCCGGGTCGAGCTTGAGCGCGATCCAGGTCAGCCGCACCGCCGGGGTGCCGGTCCGGGCCTGCAGCGGCGCGTAGTTGCGCGTGGCCATCGACTGGGCGGGCAGGTGCGGGGCCGGCGCGGGCTGGGTGTGCTGCACCAGCTGCGCGGACTCCAGCCGGATGCCGTCCACTTCGAGGATGTCCCGTACGACGGCCAGCGGCAGCGGCCGCGCCCCCCGGTCGGGCCGCAGTGCGGTGGCGTCCGTGTCCACCTGGACGACCGCGGTCAGGAAGGTGCCGTCGCCGATCATGCCGACCGGCCGCCGGTCGCGGTCGTTGAACGTGAGCGTGCGCAGCGCCGGATCGGCCTCGACGAGCGGCGCCAGCCCGGGCTCCGTGCCCGCGGGCACGGTCAGGGACGCGGCCCGGCGCCGTCGCGCGCGCAGCGCGAGCGCACCGCCGATCCACTCGGGCAGGGAGCGCTGGTGCCGGCGTACGACCGCGAGCACCACCAGGACGAGCGCGAGGACACCGGCGGGAACCAGCAGCATCGGTTCGACCACCCAGGCCACCAACAGGACGGCCGCGGCCACCTGAAGCAGTACGAGCTGTTGCAATCGGAACGGACCGAACCGGCCGGGGCTCGACTTCGGATGCGGCGTCACCCCGCCGTGTGCGGGTGCGGCCGCGCCGGTCTGCGGCTGCGTTGCCGTTGCCATCACTCGCGCACTTCCCCTTTCGGTGCCCAGACCCCGTGAGTTCCGGCACTGCGCGACGGCAGCCGCGCGATCCCGGAATCTCCCCAATCCACCCCAACGAGCCCTGATTACCCCGGTGTGGAAGGCGCTGAGCGGCACCCTCACCCTACCCGGCCCCTGCATACCGTCGGTCAAGAGGCATAGTAGGTGCCCGGTCCGACAATCGAGGCTCGGGGACCGTACTCACCGACCGGGCCGTGCGGGGAGAAGCAGGCGGTCATGGCATCACGACGTGATGAGCTCAACGCGTACACCTTTGCGAAGCGGCGCACGGTGGCCGCGTTCCTCCAGCCGTCCGCGACGGGCACCGAGGAGGGCGCGCCGCGCCCGCTGCGCGCGGTCGTCCCGGGCGTGATCGTCGCCGCGGTCGTGCTCGCCGCCTTCGGCGCCTGGGGCATGTTCAAGCCCACGGCCCCCAAGGGCTGGGCGGACGCCGGTACCCAGGTGCTCGTCGGCAAGCAGTCGACGACCCGGTACGTGGTCCTGACGACGAAGGTGAACGGCAAGGACCAGACCCGGCTGCACCCGGTGCTCAACCTCGCCTCCGCCCGACTGCTGCTGGACCCCTCGAAGTTCAAGGTGATCCAGGTCGACGACAAGGTCCTGGACGCGGGCAAGCCGCCGCGCGGCCCCATCATCGGCATCCCCTACGCCCCCGACCGGCTCCCCGCCAAGGAGGACGCGGCCAAGGCCAAGCGCTGGGCCGTCTGTCAGCAGCCGGGCGGCAACGGCCGCGGGGTGCAGACCGCCACCTTCGTGCTCGCCGACCGCGAGGCGCACCTGACGGACGACGAGCGCAGGCTCACCGACACCCAGACGCTGTACGTGCAGAGCACCGGCGCGGGCAAGGAGCGCTACCTGGTCGACGCGGCGGGCACGAAGTACAAGTTCCCGGAGGGCACTGCGGCCGCGGGGACGATGACCAACGCCCTGGTCGGCACGAGCGCCACCCCGCAGCAGGTCACCGAGCAGTGGCTGGCGACCCTCAACTCCGGTGACGACCTGGCCTTCCCGCAGCTGCCCGGCAAGGCCGGCGCCAACGCCGACGTCAAGGGCCTGGTCACCGCCGACAACAAGGTCGGCATGGTCCTGACGGCCCAGACGGGTTCCGGCACCCAGCACTACGTGGTCCTGCCCGGGAAGGTCGCGCCGGTCTCCGAGTTCGTCGCCTGGCTGCTGATCTCCGCGCCCGCGACCGACGGCCTCAACATGCACGGCAAGGCCCGCGAGGTCGACCTCCAGGCCCTCAGCCCGGATCCCGCCCCCTTCGCCGGCGACGTCAAGTGGCCGCAGAAGAAGGCGGAACGGGTCAACCAGAGCGCACCGGCACCCGGAGCCCAGGCCACTGGCCCCGGCGGCCGCGACACCGTCTGCAACGTCCTGCGCGCGGTCGACGGCCAGGGCAACCAGACGCTGAGCACCTGGGCCGGCACCGGCTTCCCCATCGACATCACCGCCAGCGGCACCAGCGCGTACGTCACCCCGGGCTCGGGGCTGCTCTACACGCAGGTCCAGGGCAAGCAGACGACGGCCGGCGGCTCCCTCTTCCTGGTCACCGACACGGGCCTGCGGTACGCCGTCCAGGCCAACGGCGACAGTGACGCCGAGCAGTCGAAGATCGGCGCCCCCGACCAGCAGGCGAAGGGCGGCACGGCGGGTGCCCCCGGGGCCCCCGAGCCCAGCCAGGCGCAGATCCGGCTCGGCTACGCGGGCGTGGCACCGGCCATGGTGCCCATCGCCTGGTCGGAGTTCCTCTCCAAGGGCCCGCGGCTGGACACCAACTCCGCCCGCCAGCCGCAGGGTTCGTGAGGAAGCCGCCGATGACCCAGCTCCCGCAGCGGCCGCACGCCCTGCTCGCCGCCGCCTTCGCCCTCGCCGGGGTCTGCGCCGCCGCGCCCGCCACCGCCGGGCCCGCCGCGCCGCAGCCCCCGTACGCCCTGCGTCTCGACGGCGCCGGCGAGTGCACCTTCCCCATGAAGAAGCAGATCGAGGACCGCCCCTGGGCCCTCCAGCGGCTGCTCCTCGACGAGCTGTGGGCGCACACCAAGGGCAAGGACAAGAACGGCAACAGCGTCCGCGTCGCGGTCATCGATACCGGTGTGGACCGGGCGAACCCCCAGCTCAGCGGCGCCCTCGACGTCGGCGCCGGCAAGGACCTGATCGATCCCAAGGGCGGCGACGGAACCACCGACACCGTCGGCCACGGCACCAAGGTCGCCGGACTGATCGCGGCCCGCCCCCAGGAGGGCACCGGCTTCGTCGGGCTGGCCCCCGACGCCACGATCATCCCGATCCGGCAGAACGACGGGCAGGGCAAGGGCAACGCCCTCTCGCTGAGCCAGGCGATCGACCACGCGGTGGCCAAGGGCGCCCAGGTGATCAACATCTCCCAGGACACCGACGTACCGCTGACCGCGGACTCCGAGCTCGGCAAGTCCGTGCAGAAGGCCGTCGACGCCAAGGTCGTGGTGGTGGCCTCGGCGGGCAACGACGGCATCAGCGGCGAGAAGCGCAAGACCTACCCGGCGGCCTTCCCCGGCGTGCTCGCGGTGGGCGCCTCGGACCGCAACAACGAGCGGGCCGCCTTCTCCCAGCCCGGCGACTTCATCGGGGTGGCGGCGCCCGGCGTCGACATGGTCTCCACGGTCCCGGGCTTCGGCCAGTGCATCGACAACGGCACCAGCTTCTCCGCCCCGTACGTCGCCGGGGTCGCCGCCCTGCTCCGCGCCAAGCACGGGGACTGGTCGGCGCAGCAGATCGTCTGGCAGATCCAGAACACCGCCGAACGCTCGGTCAAGGGCCGCGACGACTACGTCGGCTGGGGCATCGTCGACCCGGTGCGCGCGCTCAGCCAGGACCGCGAGGTCCCGAAGGCACCCGTCCCGGACCCCGGCCCGCCCCCGGCGGCCGCCCCGGAGGCGGCCGCGCTCCGGCTCACCGAGACGGCCCAGGAGCGGGAGGAGCGGTTCGGCACGTACGCTCTCGGCATCGGCGCCGTCCTCATCGCCGTCATCGCGGGGACGGCGACCGTCATCCGGGACGCACGCAGCCGCAGACGCCGTTTGCAGTGAACGGTCACAGTTCATCTACGGAAGCAACCCACTGGTGTTGGGCCGTGAGGCTGAACTGACTAGAGTGACGGCAGGCTTCACGAATGTGATCGGGGGATCGCGTGAAGCGGAGGGGGATGTCCGGGGCGCGTGACTCAAAACCGCGCCGGGAACGTCCGCTCCGCCACGCAATCCGCCGGTTCTGCCGGCGAATTGAGAAGTGAGGAGCTTCGGATGACGAATAATTTCGGACTCGCGGACGATCCGGTCGTCAAGGCGGCCAACAGGATCGGCGAGACGGCCAACGCCGTCACCACCCAGGCCCGCGAGCTGGCCGACATCATCGCCACCGTCAGCGCGGGCTGGACGGGTGTCGGTGCCGCAGGTTTCGCGAAGGCCCAGACGGACCTCAACACGGAACACGACGAGATCCGCCGGCTGCTCGGGGTCCTGCACCACGCGGTCTCGCAGACCAAGAACCTGAGCAACGCCCAGGACGAGGACGTACGCGCTGCATTCCGGGCGGTCGCCCCCTCCGGCGGTGCGGGCGGCGGCCGGTCCGGCCTCGAGGGCATCTGACCGGCGTCGTTCCCAGCCACCACCAGCGCGAAGGAGAAGATCATGTCGGGAAATGACGGCAACACCCGGGTACGGTACGAGACCGTTCAGCAGATGGCGGACCGCATCCGCGTCGTGTCGAACAACATCATCAAGGACCTGAACGAGATGGAGCAGGCCGTGAAGGTGGTGACCGACACCTGGGACGGTGAGGCGCACCGCGAGTACGTCACCCTCCAGAACAAGTACAAGCGCATCGCCGACGAGATGCAGAAGAAGCTGGAAACCGTCGCCAAGCTCATCGAGCAGGGCAAGGGCGACTACCGCGCCACCGACGTGAAGGCCTCGCGCCTGTTCACCGAGGCCTACTGAGCCCGGTACACCACGTACGAAGGGGCGCGCCCGCACCGGGCGCGCCCCTTCGGCGTACCGCCGCCCGTCTCAGGGCCGGTGGCGGTCGAGGTCGAACTCGCCGTCCCGGGCCCCGAGTACGAAGGCGTCCCACTCGGCCTTGGTGTACCGCAGCACCGTGTCCCGGTCCAGCGAGGACCGCATGGCCACCGCGCCCTCGGGCAGCCGGGCGATCTCGACCCGCTCCTCGTCGGGGCTGGTCCCGGGAGGGCCCTCCCACTCCACGCCGCTGATGTCGAGCGCGTACAGCTCGTCCTTCTCCTGCTGGGTGCCCATGTGCGGCCTTTCCCCTCGGTGGCGCGGTCTTCACCGCCGATTATCGGTGCTGCGCCGCCGAGGGGAACCGGTTTCCTCACATTCCCGGCATCCGCCCGAGCTGCACCAGCGAGGTGCCCCGCCTGCGCGAGGCGAAGTACGCCCGGCCCGGCGGCATCGGACGCGGCCGCACGTTGCCGACCAGGTCGCCCTCGGACGGATCGCCGGACAGCACGACGCCCTGCGCGCCCAGCTCCTTGATCCGCTGCATGAACGGCTCGTACATCGACCTCGAGGCACCCGCCGAGTTCCGCGCGATGATGAAGCGCACGCCCGTGTCCCGGGCGAAGGGCAGGAAGTCCACCAGCGGCGCCAGCGGATTGCCCTGGCTCGTGGCCACCAGGTCGAAGTCGTCGATGACGATGAACACGTCCGGCCCCGTCCACCAGCTGCGGTCGCGCAGCTGTTGCGGAGTGACGTCGTTCGGCGGCTGGCGGCGGGAGAACACCCCGCCCAGCGCCTCCATGTGCATCTGCAGCGAGCTCGCCATCGGCGCGTACTCCAGCAGGTGTGCCTCCGGCAGCGCCCCGAGCAGGCTCCGCCGGTAGTCGCCCACCACCAGGCGCGCCTGCTCCGGCGTGTACCGCTCCGCGATCTGCTGGGTGATGAGCCGCAGCAGGTTCGTCTTGCCCGACTCGCTCTCGCCGAAGACCAGGAGGAACGGGTCGGAGTCGAAGTCGACGAACACCGGCTCCAGGTCCGTCTCGTCGATGCCGATCGCGATCC
This sequence comes from Streptomyces sp. NBC_01546, assembly GCF_045208355.1. Classification (NCBI taxonomy): domain Bacteria; kingdom Bacillati; phylum Actinomycetota; class Actinomycetes; order Kitasatosporales; family Streptomycetaceae; genus Streptomyces; species Streptomyces sp. NBC_01546. Next base: position 2,588,012 of record NZ_CP109379.1, on the reverse strand, counting down.
CGCGGCCCGGGTGGTTCCCGCCCCTGGGCAGCTGGTCGGCGTGGAGCAGCCGCGGCAGCAGCCGCACTCCGGGGGCCGCGGGCCCCGCCCAGTGGCGCTTCACCGCGTCCACGAAGGCGGCCGTGGCCTCCGACAGGTCCGCCGCGTCGTGCGAGCCGTCGATCCGCGGGAGCGCGCCCAGGAAGTGCAGCTTCTCCGGCACCTGGCCGCGGCCCGGCATCCCCGTGGGGACGTTCGCCGCGACCTTCCGGTCGAACTCCGAGTCCATGACGTCGCCGAGCCGCAGCTCCAGCCGGCTCAGCATCTGGTCCTTGAGCGCCGAGCGGACCTCCATGTACCGCGCCGCGGTGATCACCACGTGGATGCCGTAGCCCAGACCGCGGGCCGCGATGTCCGTGACCACCTGCTCCAGGCCCTCGTACTCGCCGCGGAAGCCGCCCCAGCCGTCGATGACCAGGAACACGTCGCCCCACGGCTCACCGGGCAGGTCGCCCGCCGCCCGCCGGCGCCGGTAGGTGCCGATCGAGTCGATGTTGTTCGAGCGGAAGAACTCCTCGCGGCGGTTGAGGATGCCCCCCACCTCCGCGACGGTACGGCGCACCCGCTCCGGGTCCAGCCGCGAGGCGATCCCGCCCACGTGCGGCAGCTCGGCGATCGAGGACAGGCTGCCACCGCCGAAGTCCAGTCCGTAGAACTGCACTTCGCGCGGGGTGTGCGTGAGCGCGAACGAGGAGATCAGCGTCCGCATCAGCGTGGACTTGCCCGACTGCGGACCGCCGACCACCATCATGTGGCCCGCCGCACCCGAGAAGTCCCGGTACAGCACCTCGCGCCGCTGCTCGAACGGCTTGTCGATGAGGCCGAGCGGCACGACGAGCCCGCCGGGGCGCGTGTACCCGTCCGCGTGCAGCCCGCGCTCCGTGCTCGGCGCCAGCGCCGGCAGCAACTGGTCCAAAGGCGGAGCCTGGTCCAGCGGCGGCAGCCACACCTGGTGCGCCGGCACCCCCTGCCCCTCCAGCCGGCTCACGATCACGTCCAGCACCGTGTCCGCGAGCGCGTCGTCCTCCCGCGCCGACTGCGCCGCCAGATACGCCGGGTCGGGGGCCGCGTACACCACCGGCACCGGAGCCGCCGTGAACAGCGCGGGCCGCCGCTCCACCGGGAACAGGCCCACCGACAGGTCCGGCCCGCCCGAGCGGTAGGTCCCCGAGACGTACGCCGCCTTGAACCGGGTCATCTCGTCCGTACCGAACTTCAGATAGCCCGAACCGGGCACCGACGGCAGGTGGTAGGCGTCCGGCACACCGATCGCCGTCCGTGACTCCGCCGCCGAGAAGGTCCGCAGACCGATCCGGTACGAGAGGTACGTGTCCAGCCCGCGCAGCTTGCCTTCCTCCAGCCGCTGCGAGGCCAGCAGCAGGTGCACGCCCAGCGACCGGCCGATCCGGCCGATCTGGATGAACATGTCGATGAAGTCGGGCTTCGCCGTCAGCAACTCGCTGAACTCGTCGATGACCAGCACCAGCGAGGCCAGCGGCTCCAGCGGAGCACCCGCCGCGCGCGCCTTCTCGTAGTCGTGGATGTTCGCGTAGTTGCCCGCCGAGCGCAGCAGCTCCTGACGGCGCTGCAGCTCGCCCCGGATCGAGTCGCCCATCCGGTCCACGAGCGTGAGGTCGTCCGCAAGGTTGGTGATGACCGCCGCCACGTGCGGCATCTGCCCCATGCCCGTGAAGGTCGCACCGCCCTTGAAGTCGGCGAGGACGAAGTTCAGCGTCTCCGAGGTGTGCGTGACCGCCAGACCCAGCACCAGCGTGCGCAGCAGCTCCGACTTGCCGGAACCGGTCGCGCCCACGCACAGGCCGTGCGGCCCCATGCCCTCCTGCGCGGCCTCCTTGAGGTCCAGCATCACCGGAGCGCCGTCCTCGCCGACACCGATCGGCACGCGCAGCCGCTCACCGGCCGACCGCGGCCGCCAGGTCCGCGCCACGTCCACCGCGGCCGCGTCCCCCAGGTTCAGCAGATCCGTGAAGTCCAGGTTGGCCAGCAGCGGTTCGTCGTCGTCCCCGCCGCCCGTGCGCAGCGGGGCCAGCTGACGGGCCAGCGCCTCCGCGGCCGGCAGCGACAGGGTGTCCGGCGTGCCCTCGTACGCGACGCCCGCGCCCGACTCCAGGCGCAGCCGGCCCGGTCGCACCACGACCGACAGCCCGCCGCGCGGCTCGTCCAGCTCGCCCGCGACCACCTCGACGATGGTGACGCCCTGCAAACCCTCGGCCGCCGCGAAGACCGAGTCCGGCGGCACCATTCCGCCGTCGAGCACGACCACCAGGTGCGGCTGGTCCAGCACCGGGGACACGTCACGGCTGAACCGCGGCCGCCCCTCCAGCCGGGGTGCCAGCAGCCCCTCGAGCTCACCCAGGTCGTCGCCGAACAGCCGCTTCGTACCGGCCCCGTCCACCTGCCCCGGGACCTGCGCGTGCGGCAGCCACTTCGTCCAGTCCCACGACGGCACCGCACCCGGCGCGGCCACCACGGCCACCACCAGGTCCTCGGGGGAGTGCAGCGTCGCCAGCTGCGCCACCAGCGCCCGCGCCGCACCGCGCGCCGACTCCGGCTCACCCGACACGGTCACGTGGTAGAACGCCCGGATCGACACCGCCATCGGCAGCCCGTCCAGCGAGGAGTGCACCTTCAGGAAGCGCTGCATCGCGCCCGCAGTCAACGGCTCCAGCTCGTCCACCGGCGCCGTGTCCGGCGCCACCAGCGCCGTCGACAGGCGCTGCGAGCCCAGCCCGAGCCGCGCCTGACCGAAGTCCGCGTCACCGACCCGCCGCTCCCACAGCCGCGAACCCTCGGCCACCACCGACCACAACTGCTCCGGAGCCGGGTGCAGGTACAGCTGCGCGTCGCGCTGCGCCCGCGCGGTCCGGCGTACCTGACGACGCGTCTGCGCAAGGTATTTGAGGTAGTCCCGGCGCACATCGGCCATTTGCCCCTGCGTACCCCGGCGGTGCCGCACGAGCTGCGCGACCACCATCGCCACCGTCGACACCAGCATCAGCACACCCATGATGCGCATGAACGGCGCAGCACCCGGCATGAAGAAGAACACGACGGAGGAGCCCATGCCGAGCATCGGCAGGAGCTGCATCAGCATGCCCTCCTGCTGCCCCCGCGGTAGCTCCGGCGGTGCCTCCAGCCGCAGCTCGTCCGAAGGCACTTCGGGCGGCAGGGACCGCGGCGGGCGTTTGACGACGATCTGGCTCACCGGAGCATCAATCCCTCGAAAACGGACGGGACACCGCAACCGGCGCCCCCAAGTCCCGGGCGGGGAGGGGGTCTCCTCCACGCGTCGGTGATCCTACTTGCCGACTGTCGGGCAGACGCCCGGTAGGGTGGCGCGCGCAGTATGCGCATCCGCGAATCGTCCGCCGCCGCGGGCACCAACACGGGGGGTCACACAGGTGAGTACGGCCGCAACGACGGGCTTCTGCAGGGTCACCGTCGTGGCCCCGGACAGCCGGATCGACGTCGCCCTCCCCGAGGACATCGCCGTCGCCGACGTCTATCCCGAGCTGCTGCGCCTCACCGGCCAGACCCAGCCCGTCGGCGCCCCCACCGGCTTCCACCTCGTACGCCGCTCCGGCACCGTCCTCGACGGCGCCCGAACCCTCGCCGCCCAGCAGGTCCTCGACGGCGAGGTGCTCAGCCTCCGCCCCTTCGCCGAGTCCCTGCCGCCGGCCGTCTTCGACGACGTCTCCGACGCCGTCGCCTCGGCCGTCGTCCGCGACCGGCACCGCTGGAGCGACGACATGCTGCGCGGCGCGGGCCTGGCCGGCGCCGCACTGCTCCTCGTCATGCTCGGCTTCGTCCTCTGGTACGCCGACCCCCTGCGCCACGACATGCACGGGCTGCCGGGGATCATCGCGGGCGCCGTCGGAGTCCTGCTCACCGCCGTGGCCGGCGTCCGCGCCCGCGTCTACCGGGACCGGGGCTCCGCCGTGGCACTCGGCCTCGCGGCCCTGCCGCAGCTGCTGATCGCCGGCTCCGGGATCATCGCCCCCGCCGCCGGCCAGGGCCCCGGCCGCCTCCAGTTCCTGCTCGGCTGCGTCTGCGTCCTCGTCGCCTCCGTGGCGCTGGTCGCGCTCACCCCCAGCGGCGACGCCCCCTTCGTCGCGGCCACCTTCGTCGCCGCCACCGGCACGCTGGCCACCTTCACGGCCATCGCCACCGGCGCCTCCGCGACCGCCACCGCAGCGGCCTGCGCACCCGTCGCCATCGGCCTCGTCGCCTTCCTCCCCGGCCTCTCCGCCCGCTTCGCCCGCCTGCCCATCGGCTACGCCGCCCCGCAGAGCGCCACCGAGGATTACGAGACCCCGGACCGCTACGAGACCGAGCCGTACGGTGACCGGCCCGGCACCGACCAGCACGACCCGGGCGCCACCCTCGACGCCGAGCAGATCGCCGCCCAGGCCCGCCGCGGCCACGAGATGCTGCTCGGCCTGGTCGGCGGCTGCGCCGCGGTCGCCGTGGGGGCCGCCGCCGTCCTCGGCTTCTCCGACAACACCTGGGGCAGGCTGCTCGCGCTCGCCACCGGCCTCGCCATGCTGCTGCGCGCCCGGCTCTTCCGCTACACCTCCCAGGTGGTGTGCGCCCTCGCCGCCGGCCTCGTCGCCATCGCGCTGCTGATCCTGGGCCTGGCCCTGCACCCGCCGGCCGACCTGATCGAAGCCCTGGTCCTGAAGCAGGACCACAGCGGCATGGACCTCCGTACGATCTGGCTGACCGCCGCCGTCTCGGCCGGCGCGGCCCTCCTCGCGGGAATTGCGCTTGTCATCCCGCGCAAGGGTCTGTCACCCTTCTGGGGAAGGCTGCTCGACCTCACCGAGGCGGCGGTCCTGCTGAGCCTGGTCCCGCTGGCCCTGGCCGTGCTGGACGTCTACTCCCGGGCCCGCGCTCTCACCAGCTGAGACGCCGCGTCCCGGCAGCCTGGTACGCTGTGTGACGGCCGTTTGTGTACGCGTCCCCCGGACTCCTCGACAGAGGGTCTGTGGACTGCGCTCAGCGGACCTCGCCTCCCGAGTTACGGAAGATCCCCAGAGAATTCGACCTGGGGCACTCGGTGGCACTGAAGACCTAAACGAGGAGTACGCGTGCCGCTCGACGCCGCTACGAAGAAGCAGATCATCAGCGAGTTCGGTGCCAAGGAGGGCGACACCGGCTCTCCCGAGGTCCAGGTCGCGATGCTCTCCCGCCGCATCTCGGACCTGACCGAGCACCTCAAGACGCACAAGCACGACCACCACTCCCGTCGTGGTCTGCTGATCCTGGTCGGCCAGCGTCGCCGCCTGCTGCAGTACCTGGCCAAGAAGGACATCCAGCGCTTCCGTGCGCTGGTCGAGCGCCTCGGCATCCGCCGCGGTGCGGCCGGCGCCAAGTAAAGCGCTGTGGAGGGAGCGGTTCCCACATCCGGGGGCCGCTCCCTTTGCTGTACGTGCGGACCGGACCGGACCCTTTGTAGTCTGGAAAGGCCGCACGTGCGCGTCTGAGGCAGACGCGCACAACTGAAGAGGAGGAGCGCCCTCCCGACGCCGCCGGTCCTCGGTAGTGGCACCCGGAATGCCCCAGGGGCAACGAACCGGATGCTTCGATCGAAGACCGGCCCGCACGCCAGGAGCGCTTCTCCGCAACCGTCCACCGCCACACGGGCGGCGGACGGAGACGACGAAAATGGAGAAAACGCTAGTGGAGAACGAGACCCACTACGCCGAGGCCGTCATTGACAACGGTTCCTTCGGCACCCGCACCATCCGCTTCGAGACGGGCCGTCTGGCCCGCCAGGCCGCCGGCTCCGCCGTTGCCTACCTGGACGACGACACGATGGTGCTTTCCGCCACCACCGCGTCGAAGAAGCCCAAGGACCAGCTCGACTTCTTCCCCCTGACGGTGGACGTCGAGGAGCGGCAGTACGCCGCCGGCAAGATCCCCGGCTCCTTCTTCCGCCGCGAGGGCCGGCCCTCCGAGGACGCGATCCTCACCTGCCGCCTGATCGACCGCCCGCTGCGCCCGTCCTTCAAGAAGGGCCTGCGCAACGAGATCCAGGTCGTCGCCACGATCATGGCGCTCAACCCCGACCACCTGTACGACGTCGTCGCGATCAACGCCGCGTCCGCGTCCACCCAGCTGGCCGGTCTGCCCTTCTCCGGCCCGATCGGCGGCGTCCGCGTCGCGCTGATCCGCGGCCAGTGGGTGGCCTTCCCGACGCACACCGAGCTCGAGGACGCCGTCTTCGACATGGTCGTCGCGGGCCGCGTCCTGGAGGACGGCGACGTCGCGATCATGATGGTCGAGGCCGAGGCCACCGAGAAGACCATCGCCCTCGTCAAGGGCGGCGCCCAGGCGCCGACCGAGGAGATCGTCGCCGCGGGTCTCGACGCCGCGAAGCCGTTCATCAAGGTCCTCTGCAAGGCCCAGGCCGACCTGGCCGCCAAGGCCGCCAAGCCCGAGGGCGAGTTCCCGGTCTTCCTGGACTACCAGGACGACGTGTACGAGGCCCTCGCGGCCGCCGTCAAGGGTGACCTCTCCCAGGCGCTGACCATCGCGGGCAAGCAGGACCGCGAGGCCGAGCTGGACCGCGTCAAGGAGATCGCCGCCGAGAAGCTCCTCCCGGCCTTCGAGGGCCGCGAGAAGGAGATCTCCGCCGCCTACCGCAGCCTGACCAAGGCCCTGGTGCGCGAGCGCGTCATCAAGGACAAGGTCCGCATCGACGGCCGCGGGATCACGGACATCCGTACCCTCGCCGCCGAGGTCGAGGCCATCCCGCGCGTGCACGGCTCGGCGCTGTTCGAGCGTGGCGAGACCCAGATCCTGGGCGTCACCACCCTCAACATGCTCCGTATGGAGCAGCAGCTGGACACCCTTTCCCCGGTGACCCGCAAGCGCTACATGCACAACTACAACTTCCCGCCGTACTCCGTCGGTGAGACCGGCCGCGTGGGCTCGCCCAAGCGCCGCGAGATCGGCCACGGCGCGCTCGCCGAGCGCGCCATCGTGCCGGTCCTCCCGACCCGCGAGGAGTTCCCCTACGCGATCCGTCAGGTGTCCGAGGCCCTCGGCTCCAACGGTTCGACGTCCATGGGCTCGGTCTGCGCCTCCACCATGTCGCTGCTGAACGCCGGTGTGCCCCTCAAGGCCCCCGTCGCCGGTATCGCCATGGGTCTGATCTCCCAGGAGATCGACGGCAAGACCCACTACGTCGCCCTCACCGACATCCTCGGTGCGGAGGACGCCTTCGGCGACATGGACTTCAAGGTCGCCGGCACCAAGGAGTTCGTCACCGCGCTCCAGCTGGACACCAAGCTCGACGGCATCCCGGCCTCGGTTCTGGCCGCCGCCCTCAAGCAGGCGCGCGACGCCCGCCTCCACATCCTCGACGTGATGATGGAAGCGATCGACACGCCCGACGCGATGTCCCCGTTCGCCCCGCGGATCATCACCGTCAAGATCCCGGTGGACAAGATCGGTGAGGTCATCGGCCCCAAGGGCAAGATGATCAACCAGATCCAGGAGGACACCGGCGCCGAGATCACGATCGAGGACGACGGCACCATCTACATCGGTGCCTCCGACGGCCCGGCGGCCGAGGCCGCCCGTGCCACGATCAACTCGATCGCCAACCCGACCATGCCGGAGGTCGGCGAGCGCTACCTGGGTACGGTCGTCAAGACCACCACCTTCGGTGCCTTCGTCTCCCTGATGCCCGGCAAGGACGGCCTGCTGCACATCTCGCAGATCCGCAAGCTCGCCGGTGGCAAGCGCGTGGAGAACGTCGAGGACGTGCTCGCGGTCGGCACCAAGGTCCAGGTGGAGATCGCCGAGATCGACTCGCGCGGCAAGCTCTCCCTGATCCCCGTGATCGACGGCGAGGCTGCCGGCGACGACGCTGACAAGGACGACTCCGACAAGTGATGTCGCGTAGTTCCCGTGTGACGGCCCGCCCCTCTTCGGAGGGGCGGGCCGTCGCCCGTACCCAAACCCTTCTCCAGGGGCAGAACGGCATCGGCACCGTCCGGCGCACCGTCCTGCCCGGCGGACTGCGCATCGTCACCGAGACGCTGCCCTCCGTCCGCTCCGCCACCTTCGGCATCTGGGCGCACGTCGGCTCCCGTGACGAGACGCCCACGCTGAACGGCGCCACGCACTACCTGGAGCACCTCCTCTTCAAGGGCACCGCCAAGCGCAGCGCCCTCGACATCTCCTCCGCGATCGACGCGGTCGGCGGAGAGATGAACGCCTTCACGGCGAAGGAGTACACCTGCTACTACGCCCGGGTGCTCGACACCGACCTGCCGCTGGCCATCGACGTGGTCTGCGACATGCTCACCGGCTCGCTGATCCGCGAGGAGGACGTCGACGCCGAGCGCGGAGTCATCCTCGAAGAGATCGCGATGACCGAGGACGACCCGGGCGACATGGTCCACGACCTGTTCGCGCAGACCATGTACGGGGACACCCCCCTGGGCCGCCCCGTCCTCGGCAGCGTCGACACGATCAACGCGCTCGGCGCCGACCGGATCCGCCGCTTCTACAAGAAGCACTACGACCCGACCCACCTCGTGGTGGCCGCCGCCGGCAACGTCGACCACAACAAGGTCGTACGCCAGGTCCGCGCCGCCTTCGAGAAGGCCGGCGCGCTGACCCGCACCGACGCCGAGCCGATCGGCCCGCGCTCCGGCAGCAAGCGCATCCGCACCTCCGGCCGCGTCGAGCTGGTCAACCGCAAGACCGAGCAGGCCCACGTGGTTCTCGGGATGCCCGGCCTCGCCCGCACCGACGAGCGCCGCTGGGCACTGGGCGTGCTGAACACCGCCCTCGGCGGCGGGATGTCCTCCCGCCTCTTCCAGGAGGTCCGGGAGAAGCGCGGTCTGGCCTACAGCGTGTACTCGTACACCTCGGGCTTCGCCGACACCGGCCTGTTCGGCGTCTACGCGGGCTGCCGCCCCAACCAGGTCCACGACGTGCTCCGGATCTGCCGCGACGAGCTCGACAAGGTCGCCACGGACGGACTCGCCGACGAGGAGATCAAGCGGGCCATCGGCCAGCTCTCCGGGTCGACCGTCCTCGGCCTGGAGGACACCGGCGCGATCATGAACCGCATCGGCAAGAGCGAGCTGTGCTGGGGCGACCAGATGTCGGTCGACGACATGCTGGCCCGGATCGCCTCCGTGACCCCGGACGACGTCCGCTCGGTCGCACAGGATGTACTGGCCCAGCGGCCCTCGCTCGCAGTGATCGGCCCGCTGAAGGAGAAGCAGGCAGCCCGTCTCGACGAAGCGGTCGCCTAGTCCCGTACGCACGTAAGGAAGCAAGCAACATGAGCAAGCTGCGCGTGGCAGTCCTCGGCGCACAGGGCCGCATCGGCTCCGAAGCGGTCAAGGCGGTCGAGGCCGCCGCCGACATGGAGCTGGTGGCCGCCCTCGGCCGCGGCGACAAGCTGGAGACGCTGGCCGAGGCCGGCGCCCAGGTCGCGGTCGAGCTGACCACCCCCGCCTCGGTCATGGGAAACCTGGACTTCCTCATCCGCCACGGCATCCACGGAGTGGTCGGCACCACCGGATGGACCGAGGACCGCCTCGCCCAGCTGAACACCTGGCTCGCCGCTTCCCCGGGGACCGGTGTGCTCATCGCGCCGAACTTCTCCATCGGCGCCGTCCTGACCATGAAGTTCGCCGCCCAGGCCGCCCGCTACTTCGAGTCCGTCGAGGTCGTCGAGCTGCACCACCCGAACAAGGTCGACGCCCCCTCGGGCACCGCGACCCGTACGGCGCAGCTCATCGCGGCCGCCCGGGCCGAGGCCGGCCTCGGCGCCCAGCCCGACGCCACCGCCACCGCACTCGACGGCGCCCGCGGCGCGGACGTCGACGGAGTCCCGGTGCACGCCATCCGCCTGCGCGGCCTGCTGGCCCACCAGGAGGTGCTCCTCGGCGGCGAGGGCGAGACCCTGACCATCCGTCACGACTCTCTGCACCACAGCAGCTTCATGCCGGGCATCCTGCTCGGCGCGCGCCGCGTGACGCAGACCCCGGGCCTCACCTTCGGCCTGGAACACTTCCTCGACCTCGGCTGATCCGGTAGTACTCCCATGCGCGCGAAGATCACGTACTTCCTCACGGCCGCCGTCCTGGTGGTCTACTTCGTCCTGGTCGGCAGCCGGGGCCTGATGCTGATCCGGCAGGGCACCTGGCTCACCGTCACCTTCGGGGCGGCCGTGCTGATCCTGCCGGTCATCGGCGTCTGGTTCCTCTGGAAGAACACGCAGTTCGTCACCAGGGCCAACCAGCTCGCGACCGAGCTGGAGGCCGAGGGCGGACTGCCCGTGGACGAGCTGGAGCGGGACCGGTACGGCCGGATCCTGCGGGACTCCGCCGACGAGGTCTTCGCGCGCCGCAAGGCCGAGACCGAGGACGCGCCGGGGGACTGGCGCAGCTGGTTCCGCCTCGCCGTCGCCTACCACGACGCCCGCGACACCCCGCGGGCGCGCAAGGCCATGCAGCGGGCGATCGCCCTGCACGAGACGAAGCCCGTACGGGTCTGATACCGGTACGGGCTTCGCGTGCGCGCTCGGCGCCGGATCAGGCGGGCACGGGCCGGTACTCGTCGGCCCAGGCCGCGACCGTGTCGGCGGCCCGGTCGAAGGCCTCGGCCCGCGACAGGAAATCGGCGTTGTGGTCGGTCAGCAGCGCCGGCACCTCCGCGCCGTCGCGCGTGGCCACGGTCAGCGCCTGCCCCTGTACGGTCCTCGGCAGTCCGAGCCAGCGCACCGGCTGCTGCACCGTGCGGAGCTCGGCGATCTCGCTCCACGCGATCGAGCGGGTCCCGAAGAACCCCACCCGGCGCAGTCCCGCACGGCTCACCCACACGCCGGCGCGCAGCAGCCGCAGCGCCGAGCCGATGACGGCGAGGGCGGCGGCGAGGCAGACCCCGGCCCCGCCCCAGCCGCCGGCGAAGGCGACGATCATCGTGGACAGCAGCATGAAGGCGGACAGCAGGAGCAGCAGGGCGGCGATGCCCACCCGCCAGGGGCCCGGCCGGTAGGGCCGTCGCCAGCGGTCGTGGTCGGCATGGGCCTGCAGCTCGTCGCCGTCGTCATCCGCGTCGGACACACCGTCGGCAGTCAGGAAGGGCAGGGGCACGGCTGGACCTCACTCACATGCACGTTCGGTTGGGCTGTGACCGTGAGGCTACCGCCCCTGGGAGGCCTCCGACTGCTGCGACTTCTCCGGCGCCTTGCTCGGCTGCAGTGCGGGCATGCCGAAGACCAGCGAGCCGGCCAGCCCGGCAACCACGGTCAGCCCGACCAGACTACGGGCGGCGAGCTGGGTCTTGCTCAGGCGCTCGCGCGGCGGCGGAGTGACGTTGCTGCGGAAGCGGTCGGCCTCGGCGACGAAGGCGAACGGGACGGGTTCGCGCCGGCTGAACATGAGAGGGACTCTCCTGACGGTCGGGGCCCGGGGGCGGCGGTGGCTGTGGCGGCTGGGCGTGGGTTCTACCCGGTAGGACGTCCGAACCGCTCAATCGGTGCCCGATTTCGGTATATTCACCAAGTTTTTTGGCGCCGCGTCAGCTCCGCGGGACGACCGCGGTCCCGAGCGGCCCTGCACGGCGGGCCGCGGGCGGCGACGTAGAGTGGGCGCGCCCCAGGACGCACGTTTGGAAGGACCCCCGGTGAGCGAGACCGCCGCTTCAGATCTGAAACCCAGCTTCCGCAGTGACGTGACGGTGGAGCTGGTGAAGCACTCCGCCTCCGACTCCGACGTGCTGTGGGCCGCCCGGGTCTCCACGGCCGGCGAGCAGTCCCTGGAGGAGCTGCAGAAGGACCCGGAGCGCTCCAAGGGCCTCATCAACTACCTGATGCGCGACCGCCACGGCAGCCCCTTCGAGCACAACTCGATGACCTTCTTCATCAGCGCCCCGATCTTCGTGTTCCGGGAGTTCATGCGGCACCGCGTCGGCTGGTCCTACAACGAGGAATCCGGCCGCTACAGGGAGCTCGAGCCGGTCTTCTACGTCCCGGACGCCGAGCGCAAGCTCGTCCAGGAGGGCCGCCCGGGCAAGTACGTCTTCGTCGAGGGCACCGAGGCGCAGCAGGAGCTGACCGGCCGCGTCATGGAGGACTCGTACCGGCAGGCGTACGAGGCCTACCAGGAGATGCTCGCCGCGGGCGTGGCCCGTGAGGTTGCCCGTTCGGTCCTGCCGGTCGGTCTTTTCTCCTCGATGTACGCCACCTGCAACGCGCGCTCGCTGATGCACTTCCTCGGTCTGCGCACGCAGCACGAGCTCGCGAAGGTCCCGTCCTTCCCGCAGCGGGAGATCGAGATGGTCGGCGAGAAGATGGAGCAGCACTGGGCGAAGCTCATGCCGCTCACGTACGCGGCCTTCAACGGCAACGGCCGCGTTGCCCCGTAAGGCCTGTTGTATGCCTGACGCACACATGTGCGGAGTCAAGTCCCAAGTGTCCGTATTGCGACGTTTCGTAAAGTTCATCTAGGCTGATCAAACGGACCCGGCACTGCTTGAACCCCCGAGCAGGCAGTGCCGGCGTCCAACACTCGGACCCACGTCCCCCGAGGGGACATGTCGAGCATGGCAGCGAGTAGCGTGTTACCCATGGCTCCGATCTCGACTCCGCAGACCCCCTTCGGGCGGGTCCTCACCGCCATGATCACGCCGTTTACGGCGGATGGCGCACTCGACCTCGACGGCGCGCAGCGGCTCGCCGTCCACCTGGTGGACGCAGGCAACGACGGCCTGATCGTCAACGGCACCACCGGTGAGTCGCCGACCACCACCGACGCGGAGAAAAACGACCTCGTACGAGCCGTCCTCGAAGCCGTCGGAGACCGCGCCCACGTGGTCGCCGGCATCGGTACGAACGACACCCGCCACACCCTCGAGCTCGCCCGCCAGGCCGAGCGCACGGGCGCCCACGGCCTGCTCGCCGTGACCCCGTACTACAGCAAGCCGCCGCAGGAGGGCCTCTACCGGCACTTCACGGCGATCGCCGACGCGACCGGTCTGCCGGTCATGCTCTACGACATCCCCGGCCGCAGTGGTGTCCCGATCGACACCGAAACCCTGGTCCGGCTGGCCGAGCACCCCCGTATCGTTGCCAACAAGGACGCCAAGGGCGACCTCGGCCGCGCCAGCTGGGCCATTGCACAGAGCGGCCTGGCCTGGTATTCCGGTGACGACATGCTGAACCTGCCGCTCCTGTCGGTCGGCGGGGTGGGCTTCGTCTCCGTGGTCGGCCACGTGGTCACCCCCGAGCTGCGCGCCATGCTGGAGGCCCACCTGGGCGGAGACGTCCAGAAGGCGACCGAGATCCACCAGAAGCTGCTCCCCGTCTTCACCGGCATGTTCCGCACCCAGGGCGTGATGACCACCAAGGGCGCGCTGAACCTGCAGGGCCTGCCCGCGGGCCCGCTGCGGCTCCCGCTGATCGAGCTGACCGCCGAAGAGACGGCGCAGCTCAAGCGCGATCTCGCCGCCGGCGGGGTACAGCTCTGACAACAGACTTCACAACTGAATAAGCACGACCGAAACAGACAACAGCAAGAGCACGAATGACATACACGCCACGTGCCTTCCGAGGTACGTGGCGTGTGTGGTGAGGAGACACTTTTGAGCCATCCGCATCCTGAACTCGGTCCGCCGCCGAAGCTCCCGAAGGGCGGCCTGCGGGTCACCCCTCTGGGTGGTCTCGGCGAGATCGGTCGCAACATGACCGTCTTCGAGTTCGACGGCCGCCTGCTGATCGTCGACTGCGGCGTCCTCTTCCCCGAGGAGGAGCAGCCGGGCATCGACCTGATCCTGCCGGACTTCACGTCCATCCGGGATCGCCTCGACGACATCGACGGCATCGTGCTCACGCACGGCCACGAGGACCACATCGGCGCCGTCCCCTACCTCCTCCGGGAGAAGCCGGACATCCCGCTGATCGGCTCCAAGCTGACGCTGGCCCTCATCGAGGCGAAGCTCCAGGAGCACCGCATCCGCCCCTACACCCTCGAGGTGAAGGAAGGCGAGCGCGAGAGCCTCGGCCCCTTCGACTGCGAGTTCATCGCCGTCAACCACTCCATCCCCGACGCCCTGGCCGTCGCGATCCGGACCCCTGCGGGCCTGGTCGTCGCCACCGGCGACTTCAAGATGGACCAGCTGCCGCTGGACAGCCGCCTCACGGACCTGCACGCCTTCGCGCGTCTGAGCGAGGAGGGCATCGACCTCCTCCTCTCCGACTCGACGAACGCCGAGGTCCCGGGCTTCGTACCGCCCGAGCGCGAGATCTCCAACGTCCTGCGCACGGTCTTCGCGAACGCCCACAACCGGATCATCGTGGCGAGCTTCGCCAGCCACGTGCACCGCATCCAGCAGATCCTCGACGCCGCCCACGAGTACGGCCGCAGGGTCGCCTTCGTCGGCCGCTCGATGGTCCGCAACATGGGCATCGCCCGTGACCTGGGCTACCTGAAGGTCCCGCCGGGTCTCGTCGTGGACGTCAAGACCCTCGACGACCTGCCGGCCCACGAGGTCGTCCTGGTGTGCACGGGTTCCCAGGGCGAGCCGATGGCCGCCCTGTCCCGCATGGCCAACCGCGACCACCAGATCCGGATCGTCCCCGGCGACACCGTGATCCTGGCGTCGTCCCTGATCCCGGGCAACGAGAACGCGGTCTACCGCGTGATCAACGGCCTGACCCGCTGGGGCGCCAACGTCGTGCACAAGGGCAACGCCAAGGTGCACGTCTCGGGCCATGCCTCCGCGGGCGAGCTGCTGTACTTCTACAACATCTGCAAGCCGCGGAACCTGATGCCGGTCCACGGCGAATGGCGCCACCTGCGCGCCAACGCCGAGCTCGGTGCCCTGACGGGCGTCCCGAAGGACCGGATCGTCATCGCCGAGGACGGCGTGGTCGTCGACCTGATCGACGGCAAGGCCCGGATCTCCGGCAAGGTCCAGGCCGGATACGTGTACGTGGACGGCCTCTCGGTCGGCGACGTCACCGAGGTCCACCTCAAGGACCGCCGGATCCTCGGCGAAGAGGGCATCATCTCGGTCTACGTGGTGGTCGACAGCACCACGGGCAAGGTCGTCAGCGGCCCGAACATCCAGGCCCGCGGGTCCGGCATCGAGGACACGGCCTTCGGCCCGGTGGTGGCGAAGATCGAAGAGGCCATCGCCCGTGCCGCCTCCGACGGCGTGGCCGAGCCGCACCAGATCCAGCAGCTCATCCGCCGCACGATGGGCAAGTGGGTGTCGGACAGCTACCGCCGCCGCCCGATGATCCTCCCCGTCGTCGTCGAGGTCTGATCCCCTCGCCGTAGCCGACGTCACCGGAGCGGGGCAACCGGATTTGCATCCGGGGGCCCCGCTCCAGTACGTTTACGTCTCCACCTCGCACGGCACCCGGGCACACACGTGTGCTCGGATGAGTCATGTTGGGGGTCCCCCGGACGAAGTCTGGGGGAGGGCGGGAATCAAGACCCAGGGAGACCTGATAAAGTCTGTTCCGCCCGAAAGGGAAAGGCCCTCCGAAGGCCATCGGAATTCCAAGTCCAAGTCGGAAACGACATGGAAAAGGATCTGATAGAGTCGGAATCGCCGGAAAGGGAAAGCGCGAAAGCGCAGAACCTGGAAAGCGCCGAGGAAATCGGGCCCGAAAGAGTCTGATAGAGTCGGAAACGCAAGAACACAGAACGAAAGCCCGGAGGAAAGCCCGAGAGGGTGAGTACAAAGGAAGCGTCCGTTCCTTGAGAACTCAACAGCGTGCCAAAAATCAACGCCAAAAGTTGATACCCCGTCCACTTCGGTGGATGAGGTTCCTTTGAAAAAGACCTGTGAGGCTCCGTTTCGGGGTGCTTGCAGGCAATTACACAGCGAGGACGCAGTGGTCAGTCGGTCTTATTCCGACCATGACTGGCCCGCTCTACGTGATGTGTGCACCCGATTACGGGTAAACATTCATGGAGAGTTTGATCCTGGCTCAGGACGAACGCTGGCGGCGTGCTTAACACATGCAAGTCGAACGATGAAGCCCTTCGGGGTGGATTAGTGGCGAACGGGTGAGTAACACGTGGGCAATCTGCCCTTCACTCTGGGACAAGCCCTGGAAACGGGGTCTAATACCGGATACCACTCCTGCCTGCATGGGCAGGGGTTGAAAGCTCCGGCGGTGAAGGATGAGCCCGCGGCCTATCAGCTTGTTGGTGGGGTAATGGCCCACCAAGGCGACGACGGGTAGCCGGCCTGAGAGGGCGACCGGCCACACTGGGACTGAGACACGGCCCAGACTCCTACGGGAGGCAGCAGTGGGGAATATTGCACAATGGGCGAAAGCCTGATGCAGCGACGCCGCGTGAGGGATGACGGCCTTCGGGTTGTAAACCTCTTTCAGCAGGGAAGAAGCGAAAGTGACGGTACCTGCAGAAGAAGCGCCGGCTAACTACGTGCCAGCAGCCGCGGTAATACGTAGGGCGCAAGCGTTGTCCGGAATTATTGGGCGTAAAGAGCTCGTAGGCGGCTTGTCACGTCGGATGTGAAAGCCCGAGGCTTAACCTCGGGTCTGCATTCGATACGGGCTAGCTAGAGTGTGGTAGGGGAGATCGGAATTCCTGGTGTAGCGGTGAAATGCGCAGATATCAGGAGGAACACCGGTGGCGAAGGCGGATCTCTGGGCCATTACTGACGCTGAGGAGCGAAAGCGTGGGGAGCGAACAGGATTAGATACCCTGGTAGTCCACGCCGTAAACGTTGGGAACTAGGTGTTGGCGACATTCCACGTCGTCGGTGCCGCAGCTAACGCATTAAGTTCCCCGCCTGGGGAGTACGGCCGCAAGGCTAAAACTCAAAGGAATTGACGGGGGCCCGCACAAGCGGCGGAGCATGTGGCTTAATTCGACGCAACGCGAAGAACCTTACCAAGGCTTGACATATACCGGAAAGCATTAGAGATAGTGCCCCCCTTGTGGTCGGTATACAGGTGGTGCATGGCTGTCGTCAGCTCGTGTCGTGAGATGTTGGGTTAAGTCCCGCAACGAGCGCAACCCTTGTCCTGTGTTGCCAGCATGCCCTTCGGGGTGATGGGGACTCACAGGAGACCGCCGGGGTCAACTCGGAGGAAGGTGGGGACGACGTCAAGTCATCATGCCCCTTATGTCTTGGGCTGCACACGTGCTACAATGGCCGGTACAATGAGCTGCGATACCGTGAGGTGGAGCGAATCTCAAAAAGCCGGTCTCAGTTCGGATTGGGGTCTGCAACTCGACCCCATGAAGTCGGAGTCGCTAGTAATCGCAGATCAGCATTGCTGCGGTGAATACGTTCCCGGGCCTTGTACACACCGCCCGTCACGTCACGAAAGTCGGTAACACCCGAAGCCGGTGGCCCAACCCGTAAGGGAGGGAGCTGTCGAAGGTGGGACTGGCGATTGGGACGAAGTCGTAACAAGGTAGCCGTACCGGAAGGTGCGGCTGGATCACCTCCTTTCTAAGGAGCACAGTACCGATTGCAGACAAATGTTCTGCACGGTCAGCTCATGGGTGGAACGTTGATTATTTGGCACGGTTTCTGAAACTTCCTGTGAGTACTGCTTCGGCGTGGAAAACAGTGACAGTGGACGGGATCGTGTCTGGCACGTTGTTGGGTCCTGAAGGTACGGCCGTGAGGTCATGTCTTCAGTGCCGGCCCCAGTGAACTCACTAGCTTGTCTGGTGGGGTGATGGGTGGCTGGTCGTTGTTTGAGAACTACACAGTGGACGCGAGCATCTGTGGCCAAGTTTTTAAGGGCGCACGGTGGATGCCTTGGCACCAGGAACCGATGAAGGACGTGAGAGGCCGCGATAGGCCCCGGGGAGCTGCCAACTGAGCTTTGATCCGGGGGTGTCCGAATGGGGAAACCCGGCAGTCGTCATGGGCTGTCACCCATGCCTGAACACATAGGGCATGTGGAGGGAACGCGGGGAAGTGAAACATCTCAGTACCCGCAGGAAGAGAAAACAACCGTGATTCCGGGAGTAGTGGCGAGCGAAACCGGATGAGGCCAAACCGTATGCGTGTGATACCCGGCAGGGGTTGCGCATGCGGGGTTGTGGGAATTCTTTTGATCGGTCTGCCGGCCGGTCGGCGAGTCAGAAACCGTTGATGTAGTCGAAGGACATGCGAAAGGTCCGGCGTAGAGGGTAAGACCCCCGTAGACGAAACATCAGCGGCTTGCTTAAGAATCTCCCAAGTAGCACGGGGCCCGAGAAATCCCGTGTGAATCTGGCGGGACCACCCGCTAAGCCTAAATATTCCCTGGTGACCGATAGCGGATAGTACCGTGAGGGAATGGTGAAAAGTACCGCGGGAGCGGAGTGAAATAGTACCTGAAACCGTGTGCCTACAAGCCGTGGGAGCGTCGCCGTTGTTCTTCGGAACAACGGTCGTGACTGCGTGCCTTTTGAAGAATGAGCCTGCGAGTTAGCGGTGTGTAGCGAGGTTAACCCGTGTGGGGAAGCCGTAGCGAAAGCGAGTCCGAATAGGGCGATTGAGTTGCACGCTCTAGACCCGAAGCGGAGTGATCTAGCCATGGGCAGGTTGAAGCGGAGGTAAGACTTCGTGGAGGACCGAACCCACCAGGGTTGAAAACCTGGGGGATGACCTGTGGTTAGGGGTGAAAGGCCAATCAAACTCCGTGATAGCTGGTTCTCCCCGAAATGCATTTAGGTGCAGCGTCGTGTGTTTCTTGCCGGAGGTAGAGCACTGGATAGGCGATGGGCCCTACCGGGTTACTGACCTTAGCCAAACTCCGAATGCCGGTAAGTGAGAGCACGGCAGTGAGACTGTGGGGGATAAGCTCCATGGTCGAGAGGGAAACAGCCCAGAGCATCGACTAAGGCCCCTAAGCGTACGCTAAGTGGGAAAGGATGTGGAGTCGCAGAGACAACCAGGAGGTTGGCTTAGAAGCAGCCACCCTTGAAAGAGTGCGTAATAGCTCACTGGTCAAGTGATTCCGCGCCGACAATGTAGCGGGGCTCAAGCGTACCGCCGAAGTCGTGTCATTGCAGCAATAGGGCCAACGCCCGCTGTGATGGGTAGGGGAGCGTCGTGTGCCGGGTGAAGCAGCAGCGGAAGCTAGTTGTGGACGGTTCACGAGTGAGAATGCAGGCATGAGTAGCGATACACACGTGAGAAACGTGTGCGCCGATTGACTAAGGGTTCCTGGGTCAAGCTGATCTGCCCAGGGTAAGTCGGGACCTAAGGCGAGGCCGACAGGCGTAGTCGATGGACAACCGGTTGATATTCCGGTACCCGCTTTGAAACGCCCAATATCGAATCAGGCGATGCTAAGTCCGTGAAGCCGTTCCGGACCCTTCGGGGAAAGGAAAGTGGTGGAGCCGACGAACCAGACTTGTAGTAGGTAAGCGATGGGGTGACGCAGGAAGGTAGTCCAGCCCGGGCGGTGGTAGTCCCGGGGTAAGGGTGTAGGCCGAGGGGTAGGCAAATCCGTCCCTCATTAAGGCTGAGACCTGATGCCGAGCCGATTGTGGTGAAGTGGATGATCCTATGCTGTCGAGAAAAGCCTCTAGCGAGTTTCATGGCGGCCCGTACCCTAAACCGACTCAGGTGGTCAGGTAGAGAATACCGAGGCGTTCGGGTGAACTATGGTTAAGGAACTCGGCAAAATGCCCCCGTAACTTCGGGAGAAGGGGGGCCATCACTGGTGAGGGAACTTGCTTCCTGAGCTGGGGGTGGCCGCAGAGACCAGCGAGAAGCGACTGTTTACTAAAAACACAGGTCCGTGCGAAGCCGTAAGGCGATGTATACGGACTGACGCCTGCCCGGTGCTGGAACGTTAAGGGGACCGGTTAGTGCGCTTTCGGGCGTGCGAAGCTGAGAACTTAAGCGCCAGTAAACGGCGGTGGTAACTATAACCATCCTAAGGTAGCGAAATTCCTTGTCGGGTAAGTTCCGACCTGCACGAATGGCGTAACGACTTCTCGACTGTCTCAACCATAGGCCCGGTGAAATTGCACTACGAGTAAAGATGCTCGTTTCGCGCAGCAGGACGGAAAGACCCCGGGACCTTTACTATAGTTTGATATTGGTGTTCGGTTCGGCTTGTGTAGGATAGGTGGGAGACTTTGAAACCCCAACGCCAGTTGGGGTGGAGTCGCCGTTGAAATACCACTCTGGTCGTGCTGGATGTCTAACCTCGGTCCGTGATCCGGATCAGGGACAGTGTCTGATGGGTAGTTTAACTGGGGCGGTTGCCTCCCAAAGGGTAACGGAGGCGCCCAAAGGTTCCCTCAGCCTGGTTGGCAATCAGGTGTTGAGTGTAAGTGCACAAGGGAGCTTGACTGTGAGACCGACGGGTCGAGCAGGGACGAAAGTCGGGACTAGTGATCCGGCGGTGGCTTGTGGAAGCGCCGTCGCTCAACGGATAAAAGGTACCCCGGGGATAACAGGCTGATCTTCCCCAAGAGTCCATATCGACGGGATGGTTTGGCACCTCGATGTCGGCTCGTCGCATCCTGGGGCTGGAGTCGGTCCCAAGGGTTGGGCTGTTCGCCCATTAAAGCGGTACGCGAGCTGGGTTTAGAACGTCGTGAGACAGTTCGGTCCCTATCCGCTGTGCGCGTAGGAATATTGAGAAGGGCTGTCCCTAGTACGAGAGGACCGGGACGGACGAACCTCTGGTGTGCCAGTTGTCCTGCCAAGGGCATGGCTGGTTGGCTACGTTCGGGAGGGATAACCGCTGAAAGCATCTAAGCGGGAAGCCTGCTTCAAGATGAGTATTCCCACCTCCTTGAGAGGGTAAGGCTCCCAGTAGACGACTGGGTTGATAGGCCAGATGTGGAAGCCCGGTAACGGGTGAAGCTGACTGGTACTAATAGGCCGAGGGCTTGTCCTCAGTTGCTCGCGTCCACTGTGTTAGTTCTGAAATAACGAACAGCTGTGTCCATGCCAGCGTTCAAATTTCATAGTGTTTCGGTGGTCATAGCGTTAGGGAAACGCCCGGTTACATTCCGAACCCGGAAGCTAAGCCTTTCAGCGCCGATGGTACTGCAGGGGGGACCCTGTGGGAGAGTAGGACGCCGCCGAACAACCCGCCCTTTTAGCTCAGTCGGTAGAGCGTCTCCATGGTAAGGAGAAGGTCAACGGTTCGATTCCGTTAAAGGGCTCAGCAAAAGAAGGCCCCCGCCTATTGGCGGGGGCCTTTTTGCGTTTCCGTGCCGGCGGGGCCCACGAAGCGGGCCCCGCTGTCAAGTCCCGATTTCTCGGGCCGTGACCAGGGCCGCTGCCTGGGGCGCAATGGGATCACGGATGGCTGAACGGGGAGCAGGCAGCTCCCTCGCCTCATCCGCAGTCCGAGCTCCTCGATCAGCGGAAGGACCCAATCTCATGACCATGGCCAGGATCCGACGCCTCGTCCTCAAGATCGTGACGGCCTGGACGGCCGACGCCGTCTCCCCGCTCTCCTCCGCGTCCGTCGCCCCGAGTACGGCACGGGCGAGTGTCGCCGCCGGTACCGACGGGCCAGAAGAGGTCTTCAACGCAGGGCGAATCCCCTGGGCCGCAGGAATGGCGCCCCCATCCTTCGTGATCTTGTCGGCGCGGCCTCGGCGGTAACGGGGATGACGGGCGTGCTCAGTCGCCTTCGCGCTGCTGCGGGACGCGGAAGGCCAGGATGGCCATGTCGTCCGAGGCGGGTTCGGCCGCGAAGCGTTCGACCGCGCGCAGGACGCGGGAGGCGACCGCGCCCGCGGTGAGGCCCGTGCAGGTGGTGAGGACCTCGGCGAGGCCGTCGTCGCCGAGCATGCGGGTGCCCTCGCGGCGTTCGGTCACGCCGTCGGTGACGCAGAGCAGGACATCACCGGGGTCGAGCGTGAGGGTCTGCTCGTAGAGGTCCAGCTCGTCGATCACGCCGAGCAGGGGCTGCGGGTCCGCGGCCGGAGTGACCTCGCCGTTCGGGCGGAGGCGCAGCGGGAGCGGGTGGCCGGCGCAGACGACCTTCATCAGGGCGCCGCCGTCGGGCTGGGGGTGGAGCTCCCCGTACAGGAGGGTGAGGAAGCGGCTGCGGGCGCCCTCGTCGAGGATCGCCGCGTTGAGGCGTTCCAGGACGGCGGGCCCGCCCAGGCCCTCGCGGGCCAGCAGTCGCAGGGCGTGGCGGGCCAGGCCCGTTACCGCCGCCGCCTCCGGGCCCGTACCGCAGACGTCGCCGATGGCGAAGCCGTACGCGCCCTCGCGGATCGGGAAGACGTCGTAGAAGTCGCCGCCCACCTCGTTGCCCTCGCCGGCCGCGCGGTAGATGACCTCGACCTCCATGCCGGGGATCGCAGGGGAGCCGGGCGGCAGCAGGCTGCGCTGGAGGGAGCGGCTGATGGCGGTGCGCTCGGAGTAGAGACGGGCGTTGTCGAGGGCGAGGGCGGCCCGGCGGGAGAGGTCCTCGGCGAGTTCGAGGATCTCCTGGCGGAAGTGTTCCTCGCTGGGCTTGCCGAGGGTGAGCATGCCGATCACACGGTTGCGGGCCATCAGCGGGAGGACGACGGTCTCGCCGCCGACCGCGAGAGCCGTTTCCGGCCAGGGGCGGGCGCCGGCCCCGCGGACCGGTTCGGGCGGGCTGACCCGGGAGAGCAGGGCCTTGAGGCCGTCGATGCGTTCCTCGTCCTCGTGCAGCACGTAGGAGAGGTACGGGTCCGAGGACTGGTCCGCGATGGTGTAGACGGCGCACCAGGTCGCGAGGGTGGGGACGGTCATCTGGGCCATGAGGGCCAGGGTCTGGTCCCGGTCGAGGGTGCCGGCCAGCAGGTCGGAGGCCTCGACGAGGAAGGAGAGCGAGCCGCGGCGCAGGCGCTCCAGCTCGCCGAGGCGGGCGGATTCGACGGCGAGGGCGATGCGGTCGGCGGCGAACTGGAGGCGCAGCGCTTCCTCGTTGGAGTAGCGGCCGGGGATTTCGGCGGCGACGCCGAGGGAGCCCGTGAGCCGGCCTTCGACCTTGAGGGGGACGGTCACCACGGACCGCATGCCGGTGGACTCCAGGAGCGGGACGGCTCCGGGGACGGCAGCGAGGTCGTCGTGGACGGCGGGCATGCGGGCCGAGCCGTACCGATTGGTGCCGGCCTCGACGGGGACGCGGGCGAAGCGCTGGCGGGTGGAGGGCAGGCCGGTGGTGGCGCGGACCTCGAGCTCGGTCTCGTCGTCGGTGGCGAGCAGCAGGAAGGCGGCGTCGGCGTCGAGGAGGTCGCGGGCCCGCTCGACGGTGCGCTGGAGGAGTCCGTCGAGGTCGTCGGGGGCGGGCGAGCCGATGAAGACCTCGAAGGGGTCCGCGGGGCGGGGCTCGGTGAGACCCCCGTCGGCCGGGATCCGTACGGGGGTCTGCAGGAGGGCGCGCTCGTCGTCGTGGACGAGGAGGCAGACGATGGAGGGCTCGCCATGGGCGTCGCGTACCCGGAGGTGCGAGGCGTAAACGGGGATGACGCGGCCGTCGGCGCCGCGGATCCCGTAACTGCCCTCCCAGCGGGACAGACGCAGGGCCTCGGCGATGCCGGTGCCGGTGCCGGGGGTCTGGGGCCAGGCGGCGAGCTCGCCGAGCGGGCGGCCGACGACCTTCTCGGCGGGGTAGCCGAAGATGTGCTCGGCGTCCTCGTTCCAGGCGGAGACGGAGCCGGCGGAGTCGATCTGGAGGACGGCGACGCGGACCCGGCTGTCGGCGAGGGGGAGCAGCTGGTCGGGGACGACGGGGCCCGCGGAGCGGGTACCGACCGGCCGGTCTGGCAGGTCGAGGCGGAACCACACGTGTTTGTGGGTGGCGGTGTACTCGACGCCCCAGCGGGTGGCGAGGGCGGCGCAGAGCATCAGGCCGCGGCCGTTCTCGCGGTCGGGGTCGGCGTACGGGCGCTCGCCGGGGTGCTGGAGGGGGAGCTCGCGCTCCGGGTACCGGTCGGCGACCTCGACCCGTACGCCGTCCTCGGCGCGCAGGCACAGGACCTCGGCCCGGGTTCCGGCGTGAACCACGGCATTGGTGACGAGCTCGCTGGTGAGCACCACCGCATCGTCGACGATGTCCCCGAAGCCCCAGCCCTGCAGGGTGTCGCGGACGAACGCGCGAGCGGCGGCGACCGAACGCCCGAGGGGATCGAAACTGGCAGCCGCCCGTGCCGTGATCACGAGACTCCTTCGACGCGGTTGGACATCGGGTGCCAGGTTACTTACCTTCACGGTCGGCATGGTGCCGTCGTCGGGGATTCCACCCGCAGGGTACGGCGGGTGTGCGATGGTGCCGAAGTGTTATGGCCGGGTTCGGCCAGGGTGAAACACTGGGCAGGCTTGAAGAGCCGGGCAGGAACACTCGAAGCCCGGTGGAACAGCGGTCGACCCTTTCGGGAGGGACACGGTGGAGTCTGGCGCAGCGGTGCGGCGTACGGGAACGCGGCCGAAAGGCGGGCGGTCCCGGCGCAGCGGCACGACTGAGGTCGATACCGCCGCTCTGAACCGGCTGCTCACGGCCCTGGTGTCGATGCGGGACGGGAACTTCCGCAAGCGGCTGACGGTCTCCGGCGAGGGCGTGATGGCGGAGATCGCCGCCGTCTACAACGAGGTCGCCGACCGCAATCTTCACCTGACCGGGGAGCTGTCCCGGGTCCGGAGGATGGTGGGCCGCGAGGGCAAGCTGAGCGAAAGGCTGGAAACAGGTGCCTGCGAGGGCTCCTGGGCGGCCGCGATCGATGCCTCGAACCAGCTGGTGGACGATCTGGCCCGGCCGGTGTCCGAGGTGGGCCGGGTGCTGTCGGCGGTCGCCGAGGGCGATCTGGACCAGCGGATGGATCTGCGGACCCAGGCCCCGGACGGGGTCGGGCATCCGCTGCGCGGGGAGTTCCTGAAGGTCGGGCGTACGGTCAACAACCTGGTCGACCAGCTGTCCGCGTTCACCGACGAGGTGACGCGCGTGGCGCTGGAGGTGGGTACCGAGGGCAAGCTCGGTGGCCAGGCCCAGGTGCGCGGAATGTCCGGTTCCTGGAAGGATCTGACCGACTCCGTCAACACGATGGCGTACCGGCTCACCGCTCAGGTGCGTGATATCGCTCTCGTCACGACGGCGGTGGCGAAGGGCGATCTGTCGCGCAAGGTCACGGTGCACGTGGCCGGCGAGATGCTCCAGCTGAAGAACACCGTGAACACCATGGTGGACCAGCTGTCCTCCTTCTCCTCCGAGGTGACCCGGGTCGCCCGCGAGGTGGGTACGGAGGGTGAGCTCGGCGGCCAGGCGAAGGTGCCCGGGGTCGCCGGTGTGTGGAAGGACCTGACCGACTCCGTCAACACCATGGCGGGCAACCTCACGGCTCAGGTGCGCGGGATCGCGCAGGTGACGACGGCGGTCGCGAACGGCGATCTGTCGCAGAAGGTCCGGGTGAGCGCGCGCGGCGAGGTCGCTCAGCTGGCCGAAACGATCAACCAGATGACCGAGACGCTGCGGACCTTCGCGGACGAGGTCACGCGTGTGGCCAGCGAGGTCGGGGCGAAGGGGCTGCTCGGCGGTCAGGCGCAGGTGCCGGGGGCCGCGGGTACGTGGAAGGACCTCACCGACTCGGTGAACACGGTCTTCCGCAACCTCACCACGCAGGTGCGCGACATCGCGCAGGTGACGACGGCGGTGGCCAACGGCGACCTGTCGCAGAAGGTCACCGTCAATGTGGCCGGCGAGATGCTGGAGTTGAAGAACACCGTCAACACGATGGTGGACCAGCTCCAGTCCTTCGGTGCGGAAGTGACGCGAGTGGCCCGTGAGGTCGGCGTCGAGGGTGAGCTGGGCGGCCAGGCGCAGGTGCCGGGAGCCGCGGGTACGTGGAAGGACCTCACCGACTCGGTGAACACCGCCTTCCTCAACCTCACCCTGCAGGTCCGCAACATCGCCCAGGTGACGACGGCGGTGGCCAACGGCGACCTGTCGCAGAAGGTCACCGTGGACGTCTCCGGCGAGATGCTCCAGCTGAAGAACACCGTGAACACGATGGTGGACCAGCTGTCCTCCTTCGCCGACCAGGTCACGCGGATGGCGCGGGACGTGGGCACGGAGGGCCGGCTCGGCGGCCAGGCCCGGGTCGAGGGGGTGTCCGGCACCTGGAAGGAGCTCACCGACTCCGTCAACTTCATGGCCGGCAACCTGACTTCCCAGGTGCGCCAGATCGCCCAGGTGACCACGGCGGTGGCGCGCGGTGACCTGTCGCAGAAGATCGACGTGGATGCCCGCGGCGAGATCCTGGAGCTGAAGAACACCATCAACACGATGGTCGACCAGCTCTCGGCCTTCGCGGAGCAGGTGACCCGGGTGGCCCGGGACGTGGGTACCGAGGGCCGCCTCGGCGGTCAGGCGCAGGTGCCCGGGGTGGCCGGCGTATGGCGTGACCTGACGGATTCCGTGAACGGCATGGCCGGGAACCTGACCTCGCAGGTGCGCAACATCGCGCAGGTCGCCACGGCGGTGGCGCGCGGTGACCTGTCGCAGAAGATCGACGTGGATGCCCGGGGCGAGATCCTGGAGCTGAAGAACACCCTCAACACGATGGTCGACCAGCTCTCGAACTTCGCGGAGCAGGTGACCCGGGTGGCCCGCGAGGTGGGTACCGAGGGCATCCTCGGCGGCCAGGCGGAGGTGAAGGGTGTCTCCGGCACCTGGAAGGACCTCACCCAGTCCGTCAACTTCATGGCCAACAACCTGACGTCGCAGGTGCGCAACATCGCCGAGGTGACCACGGCGGTGGCCATGGGCGACCTGTCGAAGAAGATCACGGTCGATGCGAAGGGCGAGATCCTCGAACTCGTCACCACCGTCAACACGATGGTGGACCAGCTGTCGTCGTTCGCGGAGCAGGTGACGCGGGTGGCGCGCGAGGTGGGCTCCGAGGGCATCCTGGGCGGTCAGGCCCGGGTGCGCGGGGTGACGGGCATCTGGAAGGACCTGACCGACAACGTCAACCTGATGGCCAACAACCTGACCTCGCAGGTGCGCAACATCTCCCAGGTCTCGGCGGCGGTGGCCAACGGCGACCTGACGAAGAAGGTCACCGTCGAGGCGCGCGGCGAGGTCGCGCAGCTCGCCGACACCGTGAACACGATGGTGAAGACCCTGTCGTCCTTCGCCGACGAGGTCACGCGCGTGGCCCGTGAGGTGGGCACGGAGGGCCGCCTCGGCGGCCAGGCGCACGTGCCGGGCGTCTCGGGGACGTGGAAGGACCTCACCGACTCGGTGAACTTCATGGCCTCCAACCTCACCGGTCAGGTGCGGCAGATCGCCATGGTCACGACCGCCATCGCCAAGGGCGACATGACCAAGAAGATCGACATCGACGCGCGCGGCGAGATCCTGGAGCTCAAGACCACCATCAACACGATGGTGGACCAGCTGTCTTCCTTCGCCGACCAGGTGACGCGGGTGGCCCGCGAGGTGGGCACCGAGGGCATCCTGGGCGGTCAGGCCCGGGTCCGGGACGTCGACGGCACCTGGCGGGACCTCACCGAGTCCGTGAACGAGATGGCCGGGAACCTCACCCGGCAGGTGCGCGCGATCGCGGCCGTCGCCACCGCGGTGACCCGCGGCGACCTCAGCCTGAAGGTCGACGTGGACGCGGCGGGCGAGATCCAGGTCCTCCAGGACAACATCAACACGATGATCGTCAACCTGCGCGACACCACCTTGGCCAACAAGGAGCAGGACTGGCTCAAGGGCAACCTGGCGCGGATCTCCGCGCTGATGCAGGGCCGCCGGGAACTCGACGACGTTGCCTCGCTGATCATGAGCGAGCTGACCCCGGTGGTCTCGGCGCAGCACGGGGCCTTCTTCCTGGCCCTGCCGGCCGGCGGCACCAACGAGATCGGGACCGAGGGCGGCGCGGACGGCTCGTACGAGCTGCGGATGCGCGGGAGTTACGCGTACGCCGGAGGCCAGATGCCCACCTCCTTCCGGCCGGGGGAGGGGCTGATCGGGACGGTCGCCGAGGAGAAGCGGACGATCCTGGTCGAGAACACCCCGCCCGGCTACCTGAAGATCTCCTCGGGGCTCGGCGAGGCGCCGCCGGCGCACGTGATCGTGCTGCCGGTGCTCTTCGAGGGGAAGGTGCTCGGCGTCATCGAGCTGGCCTCCTTCACGCCCTTCACGCAGATCCAGAAGGACTTCCTCAGCCAGATCGCCGAGATGATCGGTACGAGCGTCAACACCATCAGCGTCAACTCCAAGACGGAGATGCTGCTGAAGCAGTCGCAGGAGATGACCGAGCAGCTGCGCGAGCGCTCCGACGAGCTGGAGAACCGGCAGAAGGCCCTCCAGGCCGCCAACGCGGAGCTGGAGGAGAAGGCCGAGCTGCTGGCCCAGCAGAACCGCGACATCGAGGTGAAGAACACCGAGATCGAGGAGGCCCGGCAGGTTCTGGAGGAGCGCGCCGAGCAGCTCGCGGTCTCGATGCGCTACAAGTCCGAGTTCCTCGCGAACATGTCGCACGAGCTGCGGACCCCGCTCAACTCGCTGCTGATCCTGGCCAAGCTGCTCGCCGACAACGCGGACGAGAACCTCTCGGGGAAGCAGGTGGAGTTCGCCGAGACCATCCACGGCGCCGGCTCGGACCTGCTCCAGCTGATCAACGACATCCTCGACCTGTCGAAGGTCGAGGCCGGGAAGATGGACGTCTCCCCGACGCGGATCGCGCTGGTGCAGCTCGTGGACTACGTGGAGGCGACCTTCCGGCCGCTGACCGCGGAGAAGGGGCTCGACTTCTCGGTACGGGTCTCCCCGGAGCTGCCGGCCACGCTGCACACCGACGAGCAGCGGCTGCTCCAGGTGCTGCGCAACCTGCTGTCCAACGCGGTGAAGTTCACCGACACCGGGGCGGTGGAGCTGGTGATCCGGCCGGCCGGGGCCGATGTGCCGATGGCGATCCGGGAGCAGCTGCTGGAGGCCGGGTCGCTGCGGGAGGCCGATGCGGATCTGATCGCCTTCTCGGTGACCGACACCGGGATCGGGATCGCGGCGAGCAAGATGCTGGTGATCTTCGAGGCGTTCAAGCAGGCCGACGGGACGACCAGCCGCAAGTACGGGGGCACGGGTCTGGGCCTGTCCATCAGCCGGGAGATCGCCCGGCTGCTGGGCGGGGAGATCCATGCGGCAAGCGAGCCCGGCCGCGGCTCCACCTTCACGCTGTACTTGCCGCTGCACCCGAGCGAGCTGCCCCCGCAGGGGTACGCGCCGCCCACGCCGGGCGGTGGCCGCGCCGAGCTGTACCGCAGGCCCGCGGAGGACGCGCGGCCCGCGCTGCCGGCGGCCCCGTGGCGCCCGCGGCTTCGGCACAGGCCTCGCCGGCCCGTGCGGAGCGGTCGGGGCTGCCGGGCTCCGAGCCCGGTCAGGGCGGGGCCGCGCTGTTCCGGCGCCGGCGCAAGGCGCTGAGCGACCTCGAGCCGCGTACGGCCGTGCCGGGGCAGCCGGGCGCGGTGGGGGCCGAGGACGGCTGGGGCAGCGCGGAGGAGGAACTTCCGGTGGTGCCCCGGACGTACGACTTCCACGGCGAGAAGGTGCTCATCGTGGACGACGACGTACGCAACGTCTTCGCGCTGACCAGCGTGCTGGAGCAGCACGGGCTGGCGGTGCTGTACGCGGAGAACGGGCGGGAGGGCATCGAGGTGCTGGAGCAGCACGACGACGTGACGGTCGTGCTGATGGACATCATGATGCCGGAGATGGACGGGTATGCCACGACCTCGGCGATCCGGCGGATGCCGCAGTTCGCGGGGCTGCCGATCATCGCGCTGACGGCGAAGGCGATGAAGGGGGACCGGGAGAAGGCGATCGACTCCGGTGCTTCCGACTACGTCACCAAGCCGGTCGACCCCGACTATCTGCTGTCGGTGATGGAGCAGTGGATGCGCGGGAAGTGATCACCGGGCGAGCGGGTCGGCAACAATTGCCGACGGACTGTGCCCGAGGCGGTGTGGGAGGGTGGCAAACGGGGAACCTTCTGCTCTCCCACCACGTTTCTGCTAGGCCCTGTCCGGTCGATCCGGCCGGCGAGCTCGGCCGGATCGACCGGACAGGACTACGTGCACAGTGACATCTTGGTGACAGGGTGTGGCGATCTCGGGACTGGGGCTACGATGACCGGCACAAGGACGGACGGCGCAAGGATGCCGTCCTCTGGGGCGGGGCCCGGCGCACAGGCCGGAGCCTGGAGCCGGGGAGGCCCCATGCCGGGGCGAGGAGGACAGGGCATGGTGCAGAAGGCCAAGATCCTCCTGGTCGACGACCGGCCGGAGAATCTGCTGGCGCTGGAGGCCATCCTCTCCGCGCTCGATCAGACACTGGTCCGGGCGTCGTCGGGAGAGGAAGCGCTCAAGGCGCTGCTGACGGACGATTTCGCGGTCATCCTGCTGGATGTGCAGATGCCGGGAATGGACGGATTCGAAACGGCCGCGCACATCAAGCGGCGGGAGCGGACCCGGGACATCCCGATCATCTTCCTCACCGCGATCAACCACGGTCCGCACCACACCTTCCGCGGCTATGCGGCGGGCGCGGTGGACTACATCTCCAAGCCCTTCGACCCGTGGGTGCTGCGCGCCAAGGTCTCGGTCTTCGTGGAGCTGTATACGAAGAACTGCCAACTGCGCGAGCAGGCGGCGCTGCTGCGGCTCCAGCTGGAGGGCGGCGGTTCGAACGGCGTGGACGCCAGCAAGGAGACGGCCGGCCTGCTGGCCGAGCTCTCCGCGCGGCTCGCGGCGGTCGAGGAGCAGGCCGAGGCGCTGACCAAGCAGCTCGGCGAGGATTCGGCCGAGGCGGCGGTGGTGGCGACCGCGGCTCATCTGGAGCGCAAGCTGACGGGGCTGCGGCGGGCGCTGGACGCGCTGGAGCCGGGGGCCGGCGGGGGAGCCGTACTGCCGTTGCAGGGCTGAGGGGCACCCCGCCTGGCGGTGCGTCAGGGCTGGCGGCGCGTCAAAGCGCCTACGGAACGGGCGACACGAACGGGTGAAGGGGTGGGCACGCGTGTCCACCGGCGTGGACACCGGTAATCTCGGGCCCATGGCCTCACGTACGTCCGGCAAGGGTTCCCAGAGCACCGCGGGCACCGCGAAGGGCCGCACCGGCCGTACCTCGGCGCCGGCGAAGAAGGCGGCTCCCGCGCGCAAGCCTCCCGCGAAGAAGGCCGCTGCCGCCCGGCGCGCCCCGGTCAAGAAGGTCGCGCCCAAGCCCGCGCCGTCTCCGACCGGGGGCGTGGTGCGGCTGGTGCGCGCTCTGTGGCTCGGCTGCGCGCACGCGGTCGGCGCCGTCTTCCGCGGGATCGGCCAGGGTGCCAGGAACCTCGACCCCGCCCACCGCAAGGACGGCGTCGCGCTGCTGCTGCTCGCCCTCGCACTGATCGTCGCCGCCGGAACCTGGTCGAACCTGAGCGGTCCCGTCGGGGATCTGGTCACGATGCTGGTCACGGGTGCCTTCGGGCGACTGGATCTGCTCGTGCCGATCCTGCTCGGTGTCATGGCGGTACGTTTCATCCGCCATCCCGAGCAGACCGACGCCAACGGCCGCATCGGCATCGGACTCTCCGCCCTGGTCATCGGGGTGCTGGGCCTGGTCCACATCGCCTGCGGGGCGCCCGGCCGCGACGAGGGCACCACCGCCATGCAGAACGCGGGCGGGCTCATCGGCTGGGGCGCCTCCAAGCCGCTGATCTTCACCATGGGCGCGCCGCTGGCCGTACCGCTGCTGGTGCTCCTCACGGTCTTCGGGCTGCTCGTGGTCACCGCGACCCCGGTCAACGCGATCCCGGAGCGGCTGCGGCGGCTCGGGATCAGGCTCGGGATCATCGCGCCGAACGAATACGACGAGGGCTACGGGGAGCACGAGGGCGCGGCGGGCGCTGCCGACCGGCACGATCCGGAGCGGTGGCGGGCCCGTACCGGAGCCGGGGAGGACCCCGCCGATCCGGTGGACGCCGCCGAGGAGGAGGCACTCGCCCGGCGGCGCCGGCCGCGGCGGGCCGCGTCCCGGCCGGCCATGGACCGGGAGATGGACGCCGTCGACGTGGCCGCGGCGGCTGCCGCCGCACTGGACGGGGTGGTCTACGGCGGACTGCCGCCGTCTCCGCTGGTCGCCGACCTCACCCAGGGGATCTCCGTCGAGCGGGAGGGCGTGGAGATCACCGCTCCGGTGCCGCCCGCCCGCGAGGAGCGTCCCGTACCGCGCTCGGCCGCGGCGGCCGAGGAAGCCGAGGGAGCCGGCCCGCGCGACACCACCGCCGCGGCCTCCGGGACGCTGGCGGTACCGGATCTGACCAAGGCCCCGCCGCAGACCCAGGCCCTGCCGCCGCGCGCCGAGCAGCTCCAGCTGCGCGGGGACATCACGTACGCGCTGCCCTCGCTGGACCTGCTGGAGCGCGGCGGGCCGGGCAAGACCCGCAGCGCCGCCAACGACGCGGTGGTCGCCTCGCTGACGAACGTGTTCACCGAGTTCAAGGTCGACGCGCAGGTCACCGGTTTCACCCGGGGGCCGACGGTCACCCGCTACGAGGTGACCCTCGGCGCGGCGGTGAAGGTCGAGCGGATCACGGCGCTGGCGAAGAACATCGCCTACGCCGTGGCCTCGCCGGACGTGCGGATCATCAGCCCGATCCCGGGCAAGTCCGCGGTCGGCATCGAGATCCCGAACACCGACCGCGAGATGGTCAACCTGGGCGACGTACTGCGGCTGGCGGACGCGGCCGAGGACGACCACCCGATGCTGGTCGCGCTGGGCAAGGACGTAGAGGGCGGCTACGTCATGGCCAACCTCGCGAAGATGCCGCACGTGCTGGTCGCCGGTGCCACCGGTTCCGGAAAGTCCTCCTGCATCAACTGCCTGATCACCTCGGTCATGGTCCGGGCGACCCCGGAGGACGTCCGGATGGTGCTGGTGGACCCCAAGCGGGTGGAGCTGACGGCGTACGAGGGCATCCCGCACCTGATCACGCCGATCATCACCAACCCCAAGCGGGCCGCCGAGGCGCTGCAGTGGGTCGTGCGCGAGATGGACCTGCGCTACGACGACCTGGCCGCCTTCGGCTACCGGCACATCGACGACTTCAACCAGGCCATCCGGGACGGCAAGATCAAACTGCCGCCGGGCAGCGAGCGCGAGCTCAGCCCGTACCCGTACCTGCTGGTGATCGTCGACGAGCTGGCCGACCTGATGATGGTGGCCCCGCGCGACGTGGAGGACTCGATCGTCCGCATCACGCAGCTGGCCCGTGCGGCCGGCATCCACCTGGTGCTGGCGACCCAGCGGCCCTCGGTGGACGTGGTCACCGGCCTGATCAAGGCGAACGTGCCCTCGCGGCTCGCCTTCGCCACCTCCTCGCTCGCCGACAGCCGGGTCATCCTGGACCAGCCGGGCGCCGAGAAGCTGATCGGAAAGGGTGACGGACTGTTCCTGCCGATGGGCGCGAACAAGCCGGTCCGGCTCCAGGGCGCCTTCGTGACCGAGGACGAGATCGCCGGGATCGTCCAGCACTGCAAGGACCAGATGGCCCCCGTCTTCCGGGAAGACGTCACCGTCGGTCAGAAGCAGAAGAAGGAGATCGACGAGGACATCGGCGACGACCTGGACCTGTTGTGCCAGGCTGCCGAGCTGGTCGTCTCCACGCAGTTCGGCTCCACCTCGATGCTCCAGCGCAAGCTGCGGGTGGGCTTCGCCAAGGCCGGGCGGCTCATGGACCTCATGGAATCGCGCGGAATCGTCGGCCCGAGCGAGGGTTCGAAGGCGCGCGACGTGCTGCTGAAGGCCGATGAGCTGGACGGAGTGCTCGCCGTCATCCGCGGTGAGACCCATCCGTAATGAGCTGAGGCCCATCCGTAATGAAACGGGGGGCAACCGTTTCCCTTGGGCTCGCGTCCAGTTGAAGGAAGGTGGCGGCACCGCGCACGGCACGCGCACGGCGCAGCGCCGCCGCACCGGGCGGAACCTTCCGCGCCATTCGGATGGCGTATGAAGTGCACCCTCCGGTTGCTCCACCCTTTCGTCACCCCCCTAGACTGGACATCCAGCAGGTGGCTACACGCTCGAAAGGCGCCCTCGTGTCCATCGGCAACGCCAACTCCCCCGAAGAAGAGCGTCCTTCGACCGACGACCGGTCCGAGGACCGCATCGTCGAACGTTCCGTCGAAGGACCGTCCATCGGGACGGCCCTCAAGAAGGCCCGGATCGCCGCCGGGCTCACCGTCGACGAGGTCAGCTCCACCACCCGCGTGCGCATCCCGATCGTGCACGCGATCGAAGAGGACGACTTCACGCGCTGCGGCGGCGACGTCTACGCCCGCGGCCACATCCGTACGCTCGCCCGCGCCGTCCACCTCGATCCGGCACCCCTGATCGAGAGCTACGACGCGGCTCACGGCGGTCGGCCGGCACCCACCCCCGCCGCGCCGATGTTCGAGGCAGAGCGCCTCCGCCCCGAGAGGCAGCGGCCCAACTGGACCGCCGCCATGGTCGCCGCCATCGTCGCCGTGATCGGCTTCGTGGGCTTCACCGCCTTCAGCGGCGGCGACGAGAAGGCCAAGAAGCCGGTGGCGGAAGGTTCCGCCGCCCCGAAGCCCGCTCCCAAGCAGAGCGGCGGGAAGCCGGCCGCGCAGCCCCAGCAGACGCCCCAGGCCCCGCTGGCGCCCAAGCCGGAGCCTTCCGACAGCGCGATCGCCGCCGCGCCCAAGGACCTCGTCACGGTCGTCCTGACGGCCGACACCGGCGAGAGCTGGATCTCGGCCAAGGACCACAACGGCCGGCTGCTCTTCGACGGCACCCTGACCCAGGGCCAGTCCAAGACGTTCACGGACAAGGAGTCCGTCGACCTCGTGCTCGGCGACGCCGGGGCCGTGAAGCTCTTCGTTAACGGCAAGGAGATCAAGGACGACTTCCAGCCGGGCCAGGTGGAACGTCTCACATACACCAAGGAAGACCCCCTCCAGGAACAGCCCCAGGCGGGCTGACCCGAGGCCGCCCTAGGGCGGAACGCTTTGATCCGGATCCCCGGGGCGCTGTGCGGTACCTGCCGCAGGCCCCGGGGATCTTGTTGTGAGGGGACTTGAGGCGGGGGCCGCCGCCGGGACGAAGTAGTCTTGAGTCCATGCCCGAACGCCGTACCGTCGCCCTTGTCACTCTTGGCTGCGCCCGTAACGAGGTGGACTCGGAGGAGCTCGCAGGCCGCTTGGCGGCGGATGGCTGGGAGCTCGTCGAGGACGCCGCCGACGCGGACGTTGCCGTCGTCAACACCTGTGGCTTCGTCGAAGCCGCCAAAAAGGACTCCGTAGACGCCCTGCTCGAAGCCAATGATCTGAAGGATCACGGCAAGACGCAGGCCGTCGTCGCCGTCGGCTGTATGGCCGAGCGCTACGGCAAGGAACTCGCCGAAGCGCTCCCCGAGGCGGACGGCGTGCTCGGTTTCGACGACTACGCCGACATCTCCGACCGCCTGCAGACCATCCTCAACGGCGGCATCCACGCCTCCCACACCCCGCGCGACCGGCGCAAGCTGCTGCCGATCAGCCCGGCGGACCGCCAGGAGGCCGAGGTCGCACTGCCCGGCCACGCGCAGGAGCCCGAGGCCGCCCCCGCGGACCTCCCCGAGGGCGTCGCGCCCGCCTCCGGGCCGCGCGCGCCGCTGCGCCGCCGCCTGGACAAGAGCCCCGTCGCCTCGGTCAAGCTGGCCTCCGGCTGCGACCGGCGCTGCTCCTTCTGCGCCATCCCGTCCTTCCGCGGCTCCTTCATCTCCCGCCGGCCGAGCGACGTACTGGGCGAGACCCGCTGGCTCGCGGAGCAGGGCGTCAAGGAGATCATGCTGGTCTCCGAGAACAACACCTCGTACGGCAAGGACCTCGGCGACATCCGGCTGCTGGAGACCCTGCTGCCGGAGCTGGCCGAGGTCGACGGCATCGAGCGCGTCCGCGTCAGCTACCTCCAGCCGGCCGAGATGCGGCCCGGTCTGATCGACGTACTGACCTCGACCCCCAAGGTCGTCCCGTACTTCGACCTGTCCTTCCAGCACTCGGCCCCCGACGTGCTGCGCGCCATGCGCCGCTTCGGTGACACCGACCGGTTCCTGGAGCTGCTGGACACCATCCGCACCAAGGCCCCGCAGGCCGGCGTCCGGTCCAACTTCATCGTCGGCTTCCCCGGCGAGAAGGAGTCGGACTTCGCCGAGCTGGAGCGTTTCCTCACCCACGCGCGCCTCGACGCCATCGGCGTGTTCGGCTACTCCGACGAGGACGGCACCGAGGCGGTGACCTACGACCACAAGCTGGACGAGGACACCATCGCCGAGCGGCTCGCCCACATGCAGCGCCTCGCCGAGGAGCTCACCTCGCAGCGCGCGGAGGAGCGGATCGGAGAGACGCTGGAGGTACTCGTCGAGACGGTGGTTCCGCTCGACGAGGCGGAGGACGGCGAGGGTGCCTACGGGCGCGCCGCCCACCAGGCCCCCGAGACCGACGGCCAGGTCGTCTTCACGGACGGCACGGGCCTGGTCCCCGGGCGTATCGTCACGGCGAAGGTGGTCGGCACCCTGGGTGTGGACCTGGTGGCCGAGCCCCTTGGCATGGATCTTGAGGAGGCGGCCGGATGACCGGAGCCCCGGCATCTGCGGCGGGCGGGACCGGCCGCCGGCCCGCGCCCGGCGCGAAGCTGGGAGCCGCGGCGGTCAATCAGGCCAGCCTGTGGAACATCGCCAACATCCTGACGATGATCCGGCTCGTGCTGGTGCCGGGCTTCGTCTTCCTGCTGCTCGCCGAGGGCGGCTACGACCCGGCCTGGCGGGCCTGGGCCTGGGCGGCGTTCGCCGTCGCCATGATCACGGACATCTTCGACGGGCACCTGGCCCGGACGTACAACCTGGTCACGGACTTCGGCAAGATCGCCGACCCCATCGCCGACAAGGCGATCATGGGGTCGGCGCTGATCTGCCTCTCCTGGCTCGGAGACCTGCCGTGGTGGGTCACCGGGCTGATCCTCGGACGGGAGCTCGGGATCACGCTCCTGCGTTTCTGGGTGATCCGCTACGGAGTGATTCCGGCCAGCCGGGGCGGCAAGCTGAAGACCCTGGCGCAGGGCACGGCCGTGGGCATGTACGTGCTCGCACTGACCGGTCCGCTGGCGACCTTGCGCTTCTGGGTGATGGCGGTCGCCGTCGTGCTGACTCTGGTCACCGGTTTGGACTACATCCGGCAGGCGGTCGTCCTGCGCCGCCAGGGTCTCGCCGCGGAGCGGGCTGCCAGGTGACGGACGCGGCGGGGGATTCCCCGGAGGCGCTGGACGCGTCCGGGGTGGCGGCGGAGGTGTTGCGGCTGCTCGCGGAGCGTGACCAGACCCTCGCCGTCGCCGAATCCCTGACCGGCGGCATGGTGGCCGCCGAGCTGACCGCCGTCCCCGGAGCCTCGCGCTCCTTCCGCGGCTCGGTCACGGCGTACGCGACGGAGCTCAAGCACCGGGTCCTGGGGGTGGACGCCGGGCTGCTGGCGGCCGAAGGTGCGGTGAACGCGCAGGTCGCGGAGGAGATGGCGGCCGGGGTGCGGCGCGTGATGGGCGCTTCGTGGGGAATCGCGACCACGGGAGTGGCCGGTCCCGACCCGCAGGACGGGCAGCCGGTGGGCACCGTTTTCGTCGCCGTGGAGGGTCCGGCAGGCAGGAAAACGGCCCGGCTGAGGTTGAACGGCTCCCGTGCGGAAATTCGTAGGGAGAGCGCACGGACAGTGCTCGAACTTCTCTCGAGCCAACTCCGTGAGAATGCGCGGGGGCAGGATACGGAACAGAACGGGGGGATTTGATGTTTGCAGCCCTGAGTGAACACGACATCGCTCCCCGCACGGCCGCGGCGCGAGGCGGTACGGTGGGGCGTGAAGGATGCGGCTACACGGTCAGAGGAGGGAGCCACCGATGATTCTGCTCCGTCGCCTGCTGGGTGACGTGCTGCGTCGGCAGCGCCAGCGCCAGGGCCGTACTCTGCGCGAAGTCTCCTCGTCGGCCCGAGTTTCGCTCGGCTATCTCTCCGAGGTGGAGCGGGGGCAGAAGGAGGCATCCTCCGAGCTGCTCTCCGCGATCTGCGACGCGTTGGACGTACGGATGTCCGAGCTGATGCGCGAAGTCAGCGATGAACTGTCGCTGGCCGAGCTGGCACAGTCGGCCGCGGCAAGCGAACCGGTGAGTGTGCCGGTCCGCCCGATGCTCAATTCGGTCTCCATGGCTTCGGTCACGGCCGGGCCGGAGCGGGTGACCATCAAGGCGCCTGCGGAAGCGGTGAATGTCGTAGCCGCGTGAGCGAGTACGTGAGCGTATGAGTGTGGCCGGAGCCCCGGCCGGTGCGTAATGCACCGGCCGGGGCTCCCGGCTGTTCTGGGTGCGGGGCCAAGGCGGGTGCGGGAGGATGGTGCGGTCCGGGCTCCGGCCCTCCCCCAAACTCCGTCCGGGGGGACCCCCAGGGAGGTACCGTGCGGCCGTTCCTGACAGCCCTCGCGTTGGCGGTGGGGGTGCTGTGGTGGTGGGCCGTGCTGCGGCTGGCCCTGGCGCCCGCGGAGTCCGGGCCCGTGGAGGGTGCGGTGGCCGTGGGGGGCTGGGGGCTGGGGCTGCTGCCGGTGCACTGTGTTCCGGGCCCGGTGCGCAAGGCCGCCGGGGCGGCGGGGGCTACCAGGGCATCGACACTCCGCCGTTCGGGCGCAGAATCTGGCCCGTCATGAAGGACGAGGCGTCCGAGGCCAGGTAGAGCACGGCCTGGGCGATGTCCTCGGGCTCGCCGACCCGGCGCAGCGGGGACATGCGGACCATCACGGCCTCGGTCTGGTCCTGGACCTCGGCGCCGTGCCGGCCGGTCATCGGAGTGCGGATCCAGCCGGGGGCGACCGCGTTGACCCGGATGCCGTGCGGGCCGGCCTCGGTGGCGAGCGTCTTGGTCAGCTGGACGACGGCGGCTTTGGCCGCGCTGTAGCAGAGCAGACCGGGCTGGGCGGCGTCCACGGCGCCGGAGGCCATCGTGACGACCGAGCCGGGGCGGCCCGCGGCGATCATGGAACGGGCGGCTTCCTGGCAGGTGCGCAGGACGCCCTTGAAGTTGATGTCCAGGACCCGGTCGAGGTCCTCGTCGGTGGTCTCCAGGACGCTGCTGGTGTGCATGACCCCGGCGATGGCCGCGGCGATGTCGAGCGGGCCCGCGGCGGTGACGGCGGCCCGCAGGGCGGTTCGGTCGGTCACGTCGAGGGCGTGGACGGTGGCGGCGCCGCCTGCCTTGGCGACGAGGGCGGCCGTCTCGGCGAGCCCCTGTTCGTCGCGGTCCGCGCAGTGCACGTGCGCACCCGCCTCGGCGAGGAGGACGGCGGTGGCACGGCCGATGCCGCTCGCCGCGCCGGTTATCAGGGCGGTGCGGCCGGTGAGGTCGTACGAGGCTGTGGGTGTGGGCATGCCGGGACCGTACGACCGGATCTGACGGAGCGTCAACCAGTGGGCCGGGGTCGGTCCGGGGCCGTGGCCGGGCCGGTCTGGCAGCGGGGGCACCAGTAGGTGGGGCGGCCGTCCTGGGGGGCCTCGCGGACGGGGGTGCCGCAGCGCAGGCAGGGCCGGTGGCTGCGGCCGTACACGAAGAGGTCCTGGCCGGGGCGGCGGCTGCCGGTGGTGTTGCGGGGGCCCGGCCGGTCGCCGGTGTTCGCGGACAGGAGGCGGTGGGCCGCGGCGGCCAGGCGGGGGAGGGTGGCCTCGGGGAGCGCGCCGACCGGGGTCCAGGGCGTGACCCCGGCCAGGAAGCAGAGCTCGCACTTGTAGATGTTGCCGATCCCGGCGAGGTTGCGCTGGTCGAGCAGGGCCTCGCCGAGGGGGCGCTCGGGGGCGGCGAGCAGGTTGGCGGCGGCCCGGTCCGCGTCCCAGTCGGGGCCGAGGAGGTCGGGGCCGAGGTGGCCCACGGCCCGGTCCTCGTCGGCGGTGCGGATCAGTTCCAGGACGGGCAGGCGGTAGCCGACGGCGGTGTCCTCGGCGGTGCCGAGGACCGCCCGGATCTCGTGGGCGGGACCGCCGTGCCACTTGGCACCCGCGGGGAAGACGTGCCAGGCGCCGTCCATGCGGAGGTGGCTGTGCAGGGTGAGGCCGCCCTCGAAGCGGGCGAGGAGGTGCTTGCCGCGCGGGGTGACGTCGAGGGTGGTGCGGCCGGTGAGGTCGGCTGTGGCGAAGCGGGGGACGCGGAGGTCGCTGCGGGTGAGGGGCTTGCCGGCGAGGGCGGTGTGGAGGCGGGTCGCCGCGCGCCGGACGCTGTCTCCTTCGGGCATGACGCCATTGTCGCGCCGGGGGTGGGGCGGGCGGCCCGAGGAGGGGGGCGCGGCTCAGGCCCGGCGATCGGTTCCTCGGCCAGTCCGGCGATCCGCTCGCGGCGGTTCGGGCCGTGTCGCCGGGTGCGGCGCGGTTTCTCGGTCACTGTGGTCAGGCTCCGGGGGGAACGGACAGGCCCCCCGGGACGACGAGAACGGCCGGAACGGCCAGAACGGAGCGTCGCAATGAAGGTCGCAGTCCTCGGAACGGGTGCGGGCGGACGCGCGCACGCGGCCAGGCTGGTGGAGCTCGGGCACGAGGTGATCTTGGGGACCCGGGACTCGCAGGACACGCTCAGCCGTACCGAACCGGACTTCATGGGCATCGAGCCGTACGAACAGTGGCTCGCCGACTACCCGGGCATCCAGCTCATGCACTTCGGTGAGGCCGCGGCCGCGGCCGACTTCGTCATCAACGGGATCGACGGCGCCGGCGCGGTGGGTGTGCTCGGCGGCATCGGCAGACAGCTGGCCGGCAAGACTCTGATGGACTACGCCGTTCCGTTCATCTACAACCCGGAACAGGCCCACCCCTGGCCCACTCCGTGGGGGGTGATGCCGGCTCTGGACCCGGTGGACCACGACAGCCTGGGGGAGCGGATCCAGCGGGCCCTGCCCGCGGTCAAGGTCGTCAAGGCGTGCGTCACCCAGGAGCAGGAGACCGTCGTCGACCCGCAGAGCGTCGGCGGCGGCGACCACACGATCTTCATCGCGGGAGACCACGACGATGCCAAGGCGGAGGTGACCGGCCTGCTGCGGTCCTACGGCTGGCAGGACATCCTCGACCTCGGTCCGCTCGTCTCCTCGCGGGGCATGGAGATGTACTCCCACATGCACAGCGCGATCCAGTTCGCGCTCGGCGGTGCCCGCTTCGGCATCAAGGTGGTCCGGTGATCACTGGCGCAGGCGCAGGCCGCGGGGCGTCGCGTGGAAGCCCGCCGCCTCCAGGGCCGGGCCCAGCGGGGAGGTCAGGGAGGCCGCGGCGTTGATGCGTTCCACCGTGAGGGCGGGGAGCGTGCCCGTACGGGAGGCGGCGGCGAGGGCCTCGGCGGCCGCCGTCAGGCGGGGGTCGCCGGAGTCCGGCCAGGCGAGGAGGGTCTTGCCGCCGCGCTCCAGATACAGGGTGAGCTCGCCGTCGACCAGGACCACCAGGGAGCCCGCCTTGCGGCCGGGCTTGTGCGTGGCCCCGGCCGGGGGCTCCGGCCAGGGCAGGGCCGCCCCGTACGCGTTCGCCGGATCGGCGGCGGCCAGTACCACCGCCGCCAGCGGGGGCGGGGTCCGCTCGGCGGCCCGGAGGCGGTCCACCGCGCCGTCCATCGCGAACTGGGCCGCGCCGAGCCCCTCGACCACGTAGCCCCGGCGGGCCTGGCCGCTGTCCTCGAAGGCCGACAGGACGCGGTAGACCGCGCTGAAGCCGCCCTCCACCCCTTCGGCGGCGACCGCGCCCCGGGTCACCACCCCGTGCCGGTCCAGCAGGGTCCTGGCCAGGGCGTGGGCCCGGTGGGTCGGGTCGGGGGCCTGGGAGGGGAGGAGGGACCAGCGGCCCGAGACCGTGGGCGGGCCCGTACGGGACACGGTCGCGCTGAGCGTGCCGTACCGCCCGCGCGGCACCGTTCGCCGGGCCCGGTGGGCCGTCGAGCCGGCCGTGCGGCCCGAGCCGAGCAGCGCCCGCAGCGGGCCCAGGGTGTCGTTGGTGAGCCGGCCCGACCAGGCCAGGTCCCACACCGCCTCCGAGAGCGCGATGTCGGAGGTCTCGGGAAGCGCGCCCCGGACCGACTCGGCGATCTGGCGGAAGAACAGCCCGTATCCGCCCGAGAGGCACTCCAGGACCGCCTGGTGGAGAGGGCTGAGCTCCAGGGGGTGCGGCGGGGGCAGCAGCAGCGGAGCGGCGTCCGCCAGGTACAGGGAGATCCAGCCGTCCTTGCCCGGGAGGGCTCCGGCGCCCGCCCAGACCACCTCGCCCGCCGTGGTCAGCTCGTCCAGCAGGCCGGGGGAATAGCCGCTCACCCGGGACGGGAGGATCAGGCGCTCCAGCGCCGAGGCCGGGACCGGGGCGCCCTGGAGCTGCTCGACCGCCCGGGCCAGGCCGTCGATGCCGCGCAGGGCGCCGCCCAGGTGCTGCCACTGCGGGAGGAAGGTGGCCAGCGAGGTCGGCGGGACCGGCTCCAGCTCCTGGCGCAGCGCGGCCAGCGAGCGGCGGCGGAGCCTGCGCAGCACCGTCGCGTCGCACCACTCCTGGCCGATGCCCGCCGGATGGAACTCGCCCTCGACCACCCTCCCGGCCGCCGCCAGCCGGTGCAGGGCACCCTCGGTGACCGCCGGGCCCAGACCGAAGCGGGCGGCGACGGCGACCGTGGTGAACGGCCCGTGGGTACGGGCGTACCGGGCCAGGAGATCGCCCAGCGGGTCCTTGACCGGCTCGGTGAACGCCTCCGGGACACCGACCGGGAGCGCCGTGCCCAGGGCGTCGCGCAGCCGGCCCGCGTCCTCGATCGCCGCCCAGTGGTCCGCGCCGCCGATCCGGACCCGGATGGCCCGGCGGGCCGAGGAGAGCGCGGGTGCCCAGGCGGGCTCCGCCCCGCGCTCGGCCAGCTCGGCATCGGTCAGCGGCCCCAGCATGCGCAGCAGGTCGGCCACCGACTCGGCGTCCTTGGCCCGCCGGTCCTCGGTGAGCCACTGGAGCTCCCGCTCCAGCTCCCCCAGGACCTCCGCGTCGAGCAGTTCGCGCAGCTCCGCCTGGCCCAGCAGTTCGGCCAGCAGACGCGAGTCCAGCGACAGCGCGGCCGCCCTGCGCTCGGCGAGGGGCGAGTCGCCCTCGTAGAGGAACTGGGCGACGTAACCGAACAGGAGGGAGCGGGCGAAGGGCGAGGGCTCGGGGGTGGTGACCTCGACCAGGCGGACCCGGCGGGCCTCGATGTCCGCCATCAGCTCGGTCAGGCCGGGCACGTCGAAGACGTCCTGGAGGCATTCGCGTACGGCTTCCAGCACGATCGGGAACGAACCGAACTCCGAGGCCACCTGAAGCAGTTGGGAAGCGCGCTGGCGCTGCTGCCACAGCGGGGTGCGCTTGCCCGGACTGCGCCGCGGCAGCAGCAGGGCGCGGGCCGCGCACTCGCGGAATCGGGACGCGAAGAGCGCCGAACCGCCGACCTGGTCGGTCACGAGCTGGTTGACGTCACCGTGGTCGAAGGCGACGTCGGCCGCGCCGAGCGGGGCCTGTTCGTCGTCGAACTCGAACGGCGCGGGCGCGGTGGGGTCGTGGTCCAGCAGGTCCATGGAGAGCAGATCGGCGTCCGGGAGGCGCAGCACGATCCCGTCGTCGGCGTGCATGACCTGCGCGTCCATGCCGTACTTCTCGGCGAGGCGGGCGCCCAGCGCCAGCGCCCACGGGGCGTGCACCTGGGCACCGAAGGGGGAGTGGACG
This sequence comes from Streptomyces sp. NBC_01546, assembly GCF_045208355.1. Lineage (NCBI taxonomy): Bacteria > Bacillati > Actinomycetota > Actinomycetes > Kitasatosporales > Streptomycetaceae > Streptomyces > Streptomyces sp. NBC_01546. Next base: position 2,544,220 of record NZ_CP109379.1, on the reverse strand, counting down.
ACGACCCGCCAGTCGCCGAGCTCGTCGCGGAACCGCTCGACCACGATGGTCCGGTCGTCCGGCACGTGACCGCAGGCCTCGCGCTGTTCGGCGAGGTACGCCAGGACGTTTTCCGCGGCCCACGCGTCCAGGCCGGCCGCCAGCAGCCGCAGCCGGGCGTCCTCGTCGGTGAGGCCGCCCAGTTCGCGGAGGAACGCGCCGACCGCGCGGCCCAGTTCGAGCGGGCGGCCCAGCTGGTCGCCCTTCCAGAACGGCAGCCGGCCCGGCACCCCGGGTGCCGGTGTCACCAGGACGCGGTCGCGGGTGATGTCCTCGATCCGCCAGGAGGTGGTGCCGAGGGTGAACACGTCCCCGACGCGGGACTCGTAGACCATCTCCTCGTCGAGCTCGCCGACCCGGCCGCCGCCCTTCTTCGGGTCGGATCCGGCGAGGAAGACGCCGAAGAGACCGCGGTCCGGGATGGTGCCGCCGGAGGTGACCGCGAGGCGCTGGGCGCCGGGCCGGCCGGTGATCGTCCCGGCGACGCGGTCCCACACCACCCGGGGCCTGAGCTCGGCGAACGCGTCCGAGGGATAGCGGCCCGCCAGCATGTCCAGCACCGCGGTGAACGCCGACTCCGGCAGCGCGGCGAAGGGCGCCGCCCGGCGGACCAGCGCGAGGAGGTCGTCCAGCTGCCAGGTGTCCATCGCGACCATCGCGACCAGCTGCTGCGCCAGGACGTCCAGGGGGTTCGACGGGATGCGCAGAGACTCGATGGAGCCGGTGCGCATCCGCTCGGTCACCACGGCCGCCTGCACCAGGTCGCCCCGGTACTTGGGGAAGACCACACCGGTGGAGACCGCGCCCACCTGGTGCCCGGCACGCCCCACCCGCTGGAGGCCGGAGGCCACCGACGGCGGGGACTCCACCTGCACCACCAGGTCCACGGCGCCCATGTCGATGCCCAGCTCCAGGCTGGAGGTGGCGACCACGGCGGGCAGCCGGCCCGCCTTCAGATCCTCCTCCACCAGGGCCCGCTGCTCCTTGGAGACGGACCCGTGGTGGGCCCGGGCCAGCAGCGGCGGGGCGCCCTGGGCGGCGCCCGACTGGGCCATGATCTCCGCAGGGGGAGAGCCCTCGGGGAGCTTCTCGCCCATGGCGCGCTCGTACGCGATCTCGTTGAGCCGGTTGCACAGCCGCTCGGCGAGGCGGCGGGAGTTGGCGAACACGATCGTGGAGCGGTGCGCCTGCACCAGGTCCGCGATCCGCTCCTCCACATGCGGCCAGATGGAGGGCTTGTCCCCGCCCTCCCGGCCCTCGGTGGCGGGAGAGCCTCCCAACTCGCCCATGTCCTGCACCGGGACGACCACCGACAGGTCGAACTCCTTGTCCGACGGCGGCTGCACGATCTCCACCCGGCCGCGCGGCGCGAGGTACCGGGCCACCTCGTCCACCGGCCGGACCGTCGCCGACAGCCCGATCCGGCGCGCCGGGCGCGGCAGCAGCTCGTCCAGCCGCTCCAGGGACAGGGCGAGGTGGGCGCCGCGCTTGGTCCCGGCCACGGCGTGCACCTCGTCCAGGATCACGGTCTCGATCCCGGCCAGCGCGTCCCGGGCGGCCGAGGTCAGCATCAGGAACAGCGACTCGGGCGTGGTGATGAGGATGTCCGGCGGGCGGGTGGCCAGAGCCCGGCGCTCGGCGGGCGGGGTGTCGCCCGAGCGGATCCCGACCCGGATGTCCGGCTCGGGCAGGCCGAGGCGCACGGACTCCTGGCGGATCCCCGTCAGGGGGCTGCGCAGGTTGCGCTCCACGTCCACGGCCAGGGCCTTCAGCGGCGACACGTACAGCACGCGGCAGCGCTTCCTCGCCTCGGCCGGGGGCGGTGCCGAGGCCAGCCGGTCCAGGGCGGCCAGGAAGGCGGCCAGCGTCTTGCCCGAGCCGGTGGGCGCCACGACCAGCACGTCGGAGCCCTGCCCGATCGCCCGCCAGGCACCCTCCTGCGCGGCGGTGGGCGTACGGAAGGCCCCCGTGAACCAGGAGCGGGTCGCGGGGGAGAACGAGGCGAGCGCGGAGCCGGACATGCCCCCATCGTGCACCCCGGCACTGACAACGGGCCGGACCTGCGGGAACACCCCTGACCGGCTGGGCGCAGAATGGGGAGATGGGGACGGACGAGGGGCGCCGGGAATGGGCCCGGCACTGGCAGTACCCGGAACTGCCCGGACTGGATCTGCTGCGCGCCCACTACGTACGCCACACCTTCCCGCGCCACGCCCACGACGGGTACGTCATCGCGGCCGTCACCGGCGGCGTCGAGGAGATCGGACTCCCCGGCGGCACCGTGCGCGCCGGGCCCGGCAGCGTGGTCCTGATCAACCCCGAGGTGGCGCACACCGCGCGGGCCGGGGCGCCCGAGGGCTGGGCCTACGCCACCCTCTACCCCTCCCGCGACCTGATCACCGAGGTCGCCGCCGACATCGGCACGCTGCGCGGTACCCCCGGATTCACCGCCGACATGGTCGCCGACGCGCAGGGCTCCCGGGTGATCACCGAGGTCCACCGGGCCGCCGAGGCCGGAAACGCGCTGGCCGCCGACACACTGCTGCGGGGTGTGGTGGCGCGGATGCTCAGCCGCCACGCGGGCCCGCTGCCCGCCCGTACGGTCCGCCGCGCCGGCGCCGCCGACGCCGAACGGGCCCGGGCGGTCCTGGAGGACCGGATGGCCGATCCGCCGTCGCTGGAACAGCTCGCGGCGGAGCTGGGGACCAGCCCGTTCGCCCTGCTGCGGGCCTTCCGGGAGCGGTACGGCATGCCGCCGCACACCTGGCTGACCGACGCCCGGGTCCGGCGGGCGCGCAGGCTGCTCGGCGCGGGCACCCCGCCGGCGGAGGCGGCCGTCGCGGTCGGCTTCACCGACCAGCCGCACCTGAACCGGCACTTCACCCGCATCGTGGGGGTCCCGCCGGGCGCGTACCGGCGGGAACGGGCTGCCGGCCCGGACAGGGCCTAGGCGCGCGCAAGAACGTACAAGACGGCTCGGCCGGGCCCCGCATAGTTTCGGGGCGTGGGAGAGCAGCGGATGGTCACAGAGCCAGAAACACGGGAGACCCCGGCGACGCCGGGGCGGCCGCGCGCCGTCGTCGTGCGCGACGCACTCGGGGTGGGGGTGGCCGTCGGGCTGTCCGGGTTCGCGTTCGGGGTGACCGCCGCGGGGGCCGGCATCAGCGTGCTGCAGGCCTGCGTGCTGAGCCTGCTCGTCTTCACCGGCGCCTCCCAGTTCGCCCTGGTCGGGGCGCTGGCGGCCGGTGGCAACCCCTTCACCGCCGCCGCCGGGGCCTTCTTCCTCGGGACGCGGAACGCCTTCTACGGGCTGCGGCTGTCGCAGCTGCTCGCGCTGCCGCGCGCCGTACGGCCCTTCGCCGCGCACTGGGTCATCGACGAGACCACTGCCGTCGCGCTGGCCCAGCCGGACCGCAAGTCCGCCCGGCTCGGCTTCACCGTCACCGGGCTCAGCCTCTACGTCCTGTGGAACCTCACCACCCTGCTCGGGGCGCTCGGCGCCGAGGCCATCGGCGACACCGCCGCCTGGGGGCTGGACGCCGCCGGGCCCGCCGTGTTCCTCGCCCTCCTCGCGCCGATGCTCAAGACCGCCACCGAGCGGGCCGTCGCCGCCCTCGCGCTCGTCCTCGGGCTGGGATTCCTGCCCGTACTGCCCGCCGGGGTGCCCGTGCTGATCGCCGCGCTGGCCGCGCCCGCCGTGCTGTGGATGAAGGGACGCCGCTCGTGAACGTCTGGATCGCCATCGGACTGACCGTCCTCGGCTGCTACGCCGTCAAGCTCGCCGGGCTGCTCGTCCCCGCAGGGGCCCTGGAACGGCCGCTCGTGCGCCGGCTCGCCGCCCTGCTGCCCGTCGCCCTGCTCGCGGCCCTCACCGCCCAGCAGACCTTCAGCACCGGCAGCGCACTCGTGCTCGATGCCCGCGCCGCCGGGCTCGCGGCCGCCGCGCTCGCCCTGCTGCTGCGCGCGCCGTTCCTGCTCGTGGTCGCCGCCGCCGTCGTCGTCACCGCGGGGGTACGGGCCTGGGCGGCTGACCCCGGCCGGCAGGCGCCCGTACGCGCGCAGCGTCAGCAGCGCCTCCAGTGTGGCGATCGGCCGCCGCTCCAGCGAGCTGCCCGGCGCCCAGGCCCGCCGGCGCACCGGCCAGCCGCCGTCCGGCTGCTGCTCGGCGGCCAGGAAATCCAGCGCCCGGGCCATCTCCCTGTCGGTGAACCAGCTCCGGGCCAGCGACTCCGGGCGGCGCGCGAAGTCGTACGCGAACAGGTGCTCGCCCGGCGCGTAGCCGGGGAACAACGGGTACTGCGAGCGTCGCCACGGGTCCAGCACCGCGAGGTTCCGCTCGCGCACCAACCGCCCCAGCCGGTCCGCGGCCGCCACGGCACGGGCCCGGTCGGGGGCGCCGTCGAGGAAGGCCACCGCGCTCTGGACCTCGTACGGATGCGACTGGCGCAGGCTCTCGATCCGGTCCCAGCAGAAGTCCGTGGCCCGGAAGAGCCAGGCGTGCCAGACCCGGTTGCGGTGCAGCAGGCCGACGACCGGGCCCGTGGTCAGCAGTTCGCCCGGCGGGTCGTCGTACATCGGGTGGTACGGGGCGACGGGATAGCCGCCCGGGGCCGGCGAGATCACCGGAAGGGCGCCCTCCGGGGTGGAGACCACGGTCAGGTGGCGGCACAGCCTCTCGATGCGCTGCCCGGCGCAGCGGCCCAGGCCGTCCAGGACGCGCAGCGCGTGCGCGGTGTGCAGGGGCTGGCTGAGCGGGCCGCGCAGATCCGGATCGAGGGCGTGCCCGTAGCCGCCGTCGCCGTTGAGGTAGGAGCCGAGGGCGGTGTCCACCGGGTCGGCGTCCCCTCCGAGGAAGTGGAATGCGAACCGCCGCTGCTCCAGCACCCGCGCCGTGAGCCAGACGAACCGCTCGGCGCGGGCCAACGGGGTCAGCGGGGAAGCTTCGTCTCCAGGCATGCGTGCAACGTAGGACGAGGCGGAGCGGCGGGGAGGGACGAACGCGGCCGGTGCACTCTCCCGGGGCGGGATACTGGAGGCATGCGGTTGACGATTTTCTGGGAGCGGATGGCCGAACACTTCGGTGCGGGCTACGCCGAGTCCTTCGCGCGGGACCACGTCATGACCGAGCTGGGCGGGCGGACCGTCCACCAGGCGCTGGACGCCGGCTGGGAAGCCAAGGACGTGTGGCGCGCGGTGTGTTCGGCGATGGACGTGCCGGCCTCGCTGCGGTAGCAAGCCGCCGGCGAGGGGCGGGTACGGGGCACCGCTTCGCGGTCCGGGCCGCCGGTGGGACAGACTTGGCGGCGTGGCAGCCAGTGATGAGACGACGACCGATCAGCCCGCAGATGCCCACGGGGTGACGCAGCCGCAGCCTGCTGACCCCGCCGCGCAGGCCGCACCCGCCGGGCCCGGGATGCCGCCCGCAGGCAGCGCCCCGGCCGGGGCGGACGCTCGGATGCCGCGCTGGCTGCCGCGCGCCGTGGTCCTCGTACTGGCCCTCGTCGCCTGCTTCCAGCTCGGCAGCTGGGCCTTCCACCAGCTCATCGGGTTGCTCGTCAACATCCTGATCGCGTTCTTCCTCGCGCTCGCGGTCGAACCCGCGGTGGCGAGGATGGCGGCCCGCGGCATGCGCCGCGGGCTCGCCACCTTCCTGGTGTTCCTCGCGGTGTTCGTCCTGGGCGCCGGCTTCCTCGCGCTGCTCGGCTCGATGCTCGCCGGGCAGATCGTCGAGATGGTGGAGGGCTTCCCGGGCTACCTCGACAGGGTGATCAACTCGATCAACTCGACGTTCCACACCGAGCTGTCCCGGCTGGAGATCCAGGACAGCCTGGTGCGCTCCGACTGGCTGCGCAAGTACGTGCAGAACAGCGCGACCGGCGTGCTCGACGTGTCCGCCACCGTGCTCGGCGGACTCTTCAAGCTGCTGACGATCGGGCTGTTCTCCTTCTACTTCGCCGCCGACGGGCCGCGGCTGCGGCGCGCGCTGTGTTCCGTACTGCCGCCCGCTAAGCAGGCCGAGGTGCTGCGCGCCTGGGAGATCGCCGTCACCAAGACGGGCGGGTACCTCTACTCGCGCGGGCTGATGGCGCTGATCTCCGGCATCGCGCACTACATCGTGCTGGTGATCCTCGGGGTGCCCTACGCGCCCGCCCTCGCCGTGTGGGTGGGGCTGGTCTCCCAGTTCATCCCCACCATCGGCACCTATCTGGCGGGCGCGCTCCCGGTTCTGATCGCCTTCACCGTCGACCCCTGGTACGCGCTGTACGTCCTCGGATTCGTGGTGGTCTACCAGCAGTTCGAGAACTACGTCCTGCAGCCCAAGCTGACTTCGAAGACCGTCGACATCCACCCGGCGGTGGCCTTCGGCTCGGTCGTCGCGGGCACCGCCCTGCTGGGCGCGGTCGGGGCGCTCGTCGCGATCCCGGCCGTCGCCACGCTGCAGGCGTTCCTCGGCGCGTACGTGAAGAAGTACGAGCTGACGCGGGACGCGGACGCCTCTACTTCCCGGCCTCGCCGCCGAGTACGGCTGCCAAGGCTTCGGTGACGGCGGCCTCGACGGCGGCCTTGTCCACACCGAGGCCGGTCAGCGGGCCCTCGCCGTGCTCCTGCTCCAGGAGCGCGAGGAGGATGTGCTCCGTGCCCACGTAGCCGTGGCCCAGGCGCAGGGCTTCGCGGAAGGTGAGCTCCAGGGCCTTCTTGGCGGAGGCGTCGAAGGGGATGAGGTCGGGGACGTCCGCCGCTGCCGGGGGCAGGGTGGCGGTCGCCGCGGCACGTACGGCGTCGGCCGCGACCCCCTGGGCGGTCAGCGCGAGCGCCGCGAGGCCCTCGGGCTCGGCGAGCAGGCCGAGGACCAGGTGCTCGGTGCGGATCTCGGTGTTGCCGGCGGCGCGGGCCTCGTTCTGCGAGACCATGACGACGTTGCGGGCACGGGGGGTGAACCGGCCGAAGCCCTGGTTGGGGTCGAGGCCGGCGTCGCCCTCCTTGTCGGCCTTGGGCACGAAGCGCTTCTGGGCGGCCTGGCGGGTGACGCCCATGCTGCGGCCGATGTCGGTCCAGGAGGCGCCGGAGCGGCGGGCCTGGTCGACGAAGTGGCCGATGAGGTGGTCGGCCACGTCGCCCAGGGCCTCGGCGGCGACGACGGCGCCGCTGAGCTGCTCCAGGGTGTCGGGATGGACCTTCTTGATGGCCTCGATCAGGTCGTCGAGGCGGACCGGTGTGGTCATGCGAACGGGTTCCACGGAAGGGTTCGTCATGGGTGCAACCCTAGGTTGACAGTCTTGCGACTGTCAACCCGTGGTTGTCACTCTGTTGTGGCTACGAGGCCGCCCCGGAGGCCTTCGCGAACTTCTCCCACTGGGCCGTGACCACCTCCGCCGGTACTCCGCCGAAGTCCTTCGTGTCGATGGCGTCGGACCGGAAGGAGAGCGTCACCGGTCCGGAGCGGATCACCGTCAGGTACTTGTACAGCGAGATGCCCTTGTCCTTCACGTCCTGCACCACGATCCGGTAGGCCAGCGCCTCGTCGCCCAGCGCGGGCGCCTTGACCGGCTCCACCTTGAGGACCTTCCCCTCGGCGAGCGCGCGGTCCTCGGTGTAGCCGCCGGCGCACTGCCGGCCCGCCTCGGCCAGGGCCTTCATCGCCGCGGCCGAACCGCCGTCCTTGTAGGAGCGCAGCAGGATGTCGGTTCCGACGGCCTGCCACTCGCCGGGAACCCCGGTCTTGGCGTAGGCCTGGGCGGTGTGGCCGGCCTTGCCGAGGCTGGTGAGCGGTCCGCACGCCTCGGGCTTGGCCTCGTACAGCTCGCTCATCGGCTCGTCCAGCAGCGGTTCCGTGGCCTCGTACGGTCCGGCCTTGTCGCCCGGCGCGAGCGCGAAGGCCTTGAGCTGCTCGACGGGCGGTCCGGGCGGTCCGGGCGGGCCGCCCGGGCTCTGGGTCTGGCCGTGGCTGTGGCTCTGGCTCGCGGACGGAGTGGCCTTGTTCTGCGTGCCCGCCCCGCACCCGGCGGTGCCGGCGGTCAGTGCCGCACCGATCAGTGCGGCGGCCGCCGCACGCCGGACCTTCGCGTACCCCGCCGTGTCCCGCATCCCCTGCGTCCGTTGTATCCCCTGCATTTCGTGCATCCCCCTCGAGATCGTGCCGGAGCCATGATTGTGCGGGGTGCCGGACCGCGGGGTGCCGGTGAGGGTGGCAGGACGGCGCGCGGCGTGGTGCGCTTGACAGGGAAATCGAACATCCATTCTGATGAGTTATCCACAGCCGAACCGGTCGTGGAGGCGCATTGTCAGTGGCAGGCATTAGCGTCAATGGCGTGAAGCGATCGACTCAAGCAAACCGGGTGGAACCCATGGCAGGCACCGACCGCGAGAAGGCTCTCGACGCCGCGCTCGCACAGATTGAACGGCAATTCGGCAAGGGTGCGGTCATGCGCCTCGGCGACAAGCCGAACGACCCCATCGAGGTCATCCCCACCGGGTCGACCGCGCTGGACATCGCCCTCGGCGTAGGCGGGCTGCCCCGCGGCCGCGTGATCGAGGTGTACGGGCCGGAGTCCTCCGGTAAGACGACCCTGACCCTGCACGCCGTGGCCAACGCACAGAAGGCCGGCGGCACCGTCGCCTTCGTGGACGCCGAGCACGCGCTCGACCCCGAGTACGCGAAGGCCCTCGGCGTCGACACCGACAACCTCATCCTGTCCCAGCCGGACACCGGCGAGCAGGCGCTGGAGATCGTGGACATGCTCGTCCGCTCCGGCGCCCTCGACCTGATCGTCATCGACTCGGTGGCGGCCCTGGTGCCGCGCGCCGAGATCGAGGGCGAGATGGGTGACTCGCACGTGGGTCTCCAGGCCCGCCTGATGAGCCAGGCGCTCCGGAAGATCACCGGTGCGCTCAACCAGTCGAAGACCACCGCGATCTTCATCAACCAGCTCCGCGAGAAGATCGGTGTGATGTTCGGCTCGCCGGAGACCACGACCGGTGGCCGCGCGCTGAAGTTCTACGCCTCCGTGCGTCTGGACATCCGCCGCATCGAGACCCTCAAGGACGGCACGGACGCGGTCGGCAACCGCACCCGCGTCAAGGTCGTCAAGAACAAGGTCGCGCCGCCGTTCAAGCAGGCCGAGTTCGACATCCTCTACGGCCACGGGATCAGCCGCGAGGGCGGTCTGATCGACATGGGCGTGGAGCACGGCTTCGTGCGCAAGGCCGGCGCCTGGTACACGTACGAGGGCGACCAGCTCGGCCAGGGCAAGGAGAACGCGCGGAAGTTCCTCTGCGACAACCCCGCCCTCTCCGACGAGATCGAGCGGAAGATCAAGGAGAAGCTGGGCGTGGGGGTCCGCAAGGACACCGAGACCGCCGAGGCCGGTGCTGCGGCGGCCGACGCCACCGCCGCCGCCGTCCCCGCGCCCGCGTCGAAGGCAAAGACGACGGCCAAGGCCGCCGTGGCCAAGAGCTGACCCGTGCGGGAGCAGGAAAGGGGCGGCAGGGACCGCGGCGGCCGTGAAGGCCGCCAGGAACTGCCGCCCCAGAGTCCCGAGGAGCAGGCGCGGGCGATCTGTCTGCGCCTGCTCACGGGGAGCCCGCGCACCCGGCGCCAGCTCGCGGACGCCCTGGACAAGCGGGGCATCCCCGAGGAGGTGTCGCAGCAGGTCCTCTCCCGGTACGAGGAGGTGGGCCTGATCGACGACGCCGCCTTCGCCGGGGCCTGGGTCGAGTCCCGGCACCGCGGCCGGGGCCTGGCCCGCCGGGCGCTCGCACAGGAACTCCGGACCAAGGGGGTACACGCCACCCTGGTGCAAGAGGCCCTGGAGCAGCTCGACTCCGACCAGGAGGAGCAGACCGCCCGGGAGCTAGTGGAGCGCAAGCTCCGCGCGACCCGGGGCCTGGAGCGCGATAAGCGGATCCGGCGCCTCGCCGGGATGCTCGCCCGCAAGGGGTACCCGGAGGGCATGGCCCTGCGCGTGGTCCGCCGCGCGCTGGAGGCGGAGGGCGAGGACGCCGACGATCTGGAGCATCCGGGGTAGGGATAGCCCCCGGCCGCGGACGCCCTCGTACGGGCACGCCTGGACCTCCGCCGAGCTGACCCCCTTCACGCTCGCCGGGGGACGCGCACCCCGGGACGCCGGCGAGGTCGTCATCGACCGCGCGCTGGCCGCCCGCGCCGGACTGACGGCCGGCTCCGAGCTCACCGTGCAGTCCACCGGCGAGCCGAAGACGTACCGGGTGAGCGGGATCGCGACCACCCCCCGCGGCGACCTCGTCCGCCAGAGCGCACTCTTCTTCAGCGACGCCGAGGCCCAGCGGCTCGCCGCACGCGACGGACAGGTCAGCGTCATCGGCGTGCTGCCCCGGCCCGGTACCGACCCCGGCGAACTGGCCGGCCGGGTCGAGAAGGCCCTGAAGGGCACCACGTCGGCCACGGCGCAGGTCGGCACGGGGGACGAGCGCGGGCCGGTGGAGTTCCTCGACGCCGCCGGGGCCCGGACCAAGCTGGTCTCCATGGGCGGCGCGATGGGCGGCACCTCGCTGCTCGTCGCGATCCTCGTGGTCGTCGGCACCTTCGCCCTCTCCGTCCAGCAGCGCCACCGCGAACTCGCCCTGCTGCGGGCCATCGCCGCCACCCCCAGGCAACTGCGACGGATGATCGGCCGGGAGGCGCTGCTGGTCGGCCTGGCCGCCGGAGTCACCGGGGCCTTCGCCGGGCTGCCGCTCGCCGCCTGGCTGTACGGCCGGTTCATCGACAGCGGGGTCGTCCCCCCGGTCCTGGAGCGCACCGCCGGCATCTTCCCGATGTTCGCCGCCGTAGCCGCGAGCCTGCTCGGAGCCTGGGCCGCCGCGCGGATCACCGGCCGGCGGATCGCCCGGATCCGCCCCGCAGAGGCCCTCGCCGAAGCCGCGCTCGAGCCGCGCCGGCCCGCCTGGATCCGGACCGTGCTCGGCATGCTGCTGCTGGCCGGCGGGGCGGTGCTGGTCGTGGTGCTCGCCTCGCTGCGGACCGAGCCGGCGTCGACCCCGGTCACCTTCCTCGCCGTGGTGGTCTTGGCCGGGGCGGTCTCGCTGCTCGGCCCGCTGCTCGTACGCGGCGCCACCGCGCTGCTCGCCGGTCCGCTGCGGCTGGCCGGGGCGGGCGGCCACCTCGCCACCGCGAACCTGCGCGGCAACTCCACCCGGATGGCCTCCGCCGTCACCCCGCTCGCCCTGCTCGTCGGCATGACCTCCACGGTGCTCTTCATCACCCCGACGCTCGGGGACGCGGCCCGGGCGCAGGCCCGCGACGGGGTCAAGGCCGGATGGGTGCTGGCCGCGCAGGGTCCCGGCGTCTCGGGGGAGGCGGCGGAGCGGATCCGCCGGACCCCCGGGGTCACCGCGGCCACCGAGATCGTGCAGTCGACGGTACGGGTGGGGCTCGCGAAGTACGACGCGCAGGGCGTGACCCCGACGGGGCTGACCCGGACCTGGGACCCCGCGGTCACCGCCGGGAGCCTGGACGGGTTCGGGGAGGGGACCGGGACCGCGGCGGTCAGTGAACTCGCCGCCGACCAGCTGGGGTTGAAGCCGGGGAGCGCGCTGCGGCTGACGCTGGGCGACGGGACGCCGGTCACCCTGACGGTGTCGGCCGTGTACGCGCGGGGGCTGGGCTTCGGGGACCTCACGCTGCCGCACGCCCTGGTGGCCGCGCACGTGGACAATCCGCTGGCCGCCGGTGTCCTGGTGGCGGCGGAACCGGGCACCGGGCGGGAGCAGTTGGCCGCGGCGGTGCGGGCGTACCCGGGGGTGGCGGTGCTGTCCGCACGGGATGCCGACGAGGCACGGGCGGAGCGGCAGGCTGCCGGGGCGGAGATCAACCTGCTGGCGATGGGGCTGGTGCTGGCCTTCACCGCGATCGCGGTGATGAACACCCTGGCCATGTCCACCGCCGAGCGGGTACGGGAGTTCGCGATGCTGCGGCTGGCCGGGGCGAAGCGCAGGCAGGTCCTGCGGATGCTTCGGGCGGAGGCGCTGGCGGTGGTCCTGATCGGGTCCGTGCTGGGGTCGGGGATCGCGCTGGCCGTGCTGACCGCCTTCAGCGTGGGCATGACGGGGGCGGCGGCGCCGGCCGTGCTGCCGGTCGCGTACGCGGTGGTGGTGGGGGTGGCCGGGCTGCTGGCCCTGGCGGCCACCGCCCTCCCGGGCCGGGTCGCGCTCCGGGTCCCGCCAGTGGATGTGGCCACGGCCAAGGGCTAGGCCGGACGGGGTGTCCGGACCGGACGGGGCCGGGAGGCAGCAGGGCTGCCGCCCGGCCCTCGGCGGACGCAGTGCGCGTCAGGAAGGCGTGGCCACCGGGAGGCCCGCCGACTTCCAGGCCTGGAAGCCGCCCGTCAGGTCCGTCGCGCGGTGGAGGCCCAGGGCGTGGAGGGAGGCCGCGGCGAGGCTGGAGGCGTAGCCCTCGTTGCAGATCACCACCACCTGGAGGTCGTGGCTTTCGGCCTCGGGGGCCCGGTGGCTGCCCTGGGGGTCCAGGCGCCACTCCAGTTCGTTGCGCTCGACCACCAGCGCGCCCGGGATCAGGCCGTCGCGGTCCCGCAGGGCCTGGTAGCGGATGTCCACCAGGAGGGCTCCGGCGCGGGAGGCGGCGTACGCCTCCTGCGGGCCGACGCGGGTGTAGCCCGCGCGGACCCGCTCCAGCAGCTCGTCGATGCCCGTCGGGGTGCTCACTGCCAGTCCGCCGGACGCTCGACGTGCTCCAGGTTGAGCACGGAGCCGCTGCGGCTGTACCGCCGGATCAGGGGAAGCGGCGGGTAGTACACGTGCACCGAGACCGCGTGCTCGGCCGGGGATTCGTTGAGGACCTCGTGTACGTGGTGCTCCCCGAAGGCCCGCCCGTCGCCCGCGCCCAGGCTGCGGCTGCGGTCCAGTCCGGGGGCGAGCTCCAGCGACTGCCAGCCCTCCGAGGGCAGGCGTACGGCCAGTGAGTGCTCGGTGAGCCGGCCGCGGGCGGCGGCGAACGCGCCCCGCGACTCGGCGTGGTCGTGCCAGCCGGTGCCCGTCCCCGGCGGCCAGCCGATCAGCCACGCCTCGCTGCCGGACGGCCCGTCCAGCCGGATCCAGGTGCGGCCCTCCGGGTCGAGCGGCAGCGAGGAAACGGTCTCGGGATCGGCAGCGGTGCGCAGCGCGAACCGGAGGAGTTCGGCGGCCGTGGGGCCCCCGGCCGCCGACACGGGCTCAGGGGTGCGGGCGGGTGCAGAAGGCAGAGACATGGCAGGGGACCGTTCCTGGGGTTCGCGGAAATGCGCGCAGGCCGGTGACGGCACGGGGCGCGCGAAGGAAAGGGCGAATCAGCAGGAAGGGCAACATACGCAGCCCGCGTAGCGGAGCAGGTCCATATGGACCCTCCGCCACAGGCGTACGTCATTGCCGGTCATGTCCGCGAGTGAACCACGAGCGCCGCGAGCCGGTCAATCGATCACCACCGTCGGTGTCGTGGCGGCCGAGGGCGTCGGCACCCGGGTCGCGGGCGCTCCCGCCCGGACCGAGTCCGCCGCCTCGTACAGCTCCGCCGGACGCACGCCCGCGAAGGTCGCCGCCAGGTGCCCGTCCGGCCGGATCAGGAGCACGGTGTGCGCCGGGGCGCCCGGATAGCCGTCCGCGACCAGCAGATCGGTACGGACGGGCAGCGCGCTCACCGCGGCAGCGAGGCGGGGCATCAGCCCGGCGCCCAGCCAGTGGCGCCGGTCCCAGACCCCGGTGCCCGGCGCGACCAGGACCACCAGCAGCCGGCCCTGCCCCAGCATGTCGCGCAACGGCACGGTCGCCCCGTCCGGCGCGGTCACCGGTACGTTCGCCACCGGACCGCCCGGTTCCGTGGCCGTCGGGACCTCCCGTACGGCCACCGGCGGGGCGTACGCCGGCGCCGCGCCCAGCGGCCCCCGCCCCAGGTGGCCGTCGGTCAGGAGGGACTCGGCGGACCGCGAGGATCCGGGGAGGTAGGTACGCAGGCCGCCTGTGGCCCGCAGCGCGGGCATCGCCTGGTCGGCGGCGCGCAGCCGTGCCGCGACCGCCGTGCGCCGTTCGCCCTCGTAGCTGTCGAGCAGCGCCTCGGAGGCTCCCTGGTGCCAGGCCAGGGACAGCTTCCACGCGAGGTTCTCGGCGTCCCGCAGCCCCTCCTCGACGCCCTGCGTGCCGAGGGCGCCCAGTAGGTGGGCGGCGTCCCCGGCGAGGAAGGCGCGGCCATCGCGCCACCGCCGCGCGAGGCGGTGGTGCAGCGTGTGGACCCCGGTGTCGAGGAGGTCGTACGGGGGCGTCGTGCCCCCGCACCACGTCGCGAGGGTGTCCCGGATCAGGGTCACCAGCGTGTCGGGAGTCACCAGCTCCCCGCGGGCCGGGAGCAGCCAGTCCAGCCGCCACACCCCGTCGGGCAGCGGCCGCGAGGTGACCTCCTCGGGCCCGGACGGCGGGCTGCGGTGCAGCAACGCCTCGCCTGGCCAAGGCAGTTCGGTGCGCAGGGCGGCCACGGCGTGGCGCTCCACGGCGGTGCGGCCGGGGAAGCGGATGCCGATCAGTTTGCGCACGGTGGACCGGGCGCCGTCGCAGCCGACCAGGTAACTGCCGCGCCACCACGTGGTCTCGGCGCCCCGGGTGTGCGCGGTGACCCCGTGGTCGTCCTGCTCCACGGAGTCCAGCCTGCTGTCGGTGACCAGCTGGACGAGCGGGTGCGCGGCGGCGGCGTCGCGCAGCCCGCGCGTCAGGGCGTGCTGCGGCAGGTGCAGGGGAGCGGGGCCGTCGTCGAAGGTGATCCGCTGGGCGGGGCGGCTGCGCCGCATGGTGCGCCAGGCGGCGAAGTAGGCCCCCTCGTCGCGCAGCGTCCTACAGCCCAGCCGGTGCGCCATGGCCGCCGTGTCGGCGTGCAGGACGACCGTACGGGCCGGGCGGGGTTCCTCCTTCCCGGGCCCTTCGTCGAGCACGACGGAGGGCACGCCCTGGCCGGCCAGGGCGAGGGACAGGGACAGCCCGACGGGCCCCGCGCCGACGACGATCACCGGGTCCATGATGTGGCTCCCGGTGTCCGGTATGTGATCACAGAACGTATGCAACCGACTGAAGGTGCCCGCGTCAAGTGACGCCCGTCCGGACAACGCCGTGTGGTGCGGCGGAAGAGTTCCGCCGCACCACACGGGATACGCACTATGACTGACCGTACGTCAGACCTACGGGGGTCTCAAACCGGGAGGACGACGGTTCTATCCGCCCGCGCTGTTCGCGCCGGTGGCCATGTCGCCGACATCGGCCACGCCGACCACCGCGCCGGTGCTCTTCTTCGACTTCCTCAGCCGGCCTTCCAGCTGGGAGGCGAAGGTGGTGAGGCCGAAGTTGACCACGATGTAGATCAGCGCGATCACGACGAGGGTGGGGATGGTGTTGCTGTAGTTCGCCGAGATCTGCCGGTTCGCGGCGAGCAGTTCCGCGAAGCCGAGCAGGGCGCCGCCGAGCGCGGTGTCCTTGAGGATCACCACGAGCTGGCTGACCAGGGCCGGCAGCATCGCCGTGACGGCCTGCGGGATCAGGACGTGGAACATGGTCTGACCCTTGCGCATGCCGATCGCCTTGGCCGCGTCGGTCTGGCCGTGGGGCAGGGACAGCACACCGGCCCGGACGATCTCGGCGATGACGGCCGAGTTGTAGAGGACCAGGCCCGTGACGACGGCCCAGAACGGCCGGGTGTCGGACGGCACGTCCATGAACTGCGGTGAGTACAGCGCGCTGCTGAACAGCATCAGCATCAGCACCGGGATGGCACGGAAGAACTCCACCCACGTACCGACCGGCCCCCGCACCCAGGCGTGGTCGGACAGCCGGCCGATGCCCAGCACCGCTCCCAGCGGGAGGGCGATCAGCATGGAGAGCGCCCCGGCCTTGAGGGTCTCCAGGAGGCCGGGGATCAGGTACGTGGTCCACACCCGGCTGTCGGTGACGAACGGGGTCCACTTGTCGGCCTCGAGCTGGCCCTTCTCCGCCATGAGGGACAGAACCCACCACATGACGAGCCCGAACAGGACGACGAAGATCCCGCTGTAGATCCAGTTGCGCGCCTTGGCCTTGGGGCCGGGGGCGTCGTACAGCACGGAGGTCATCGCTTCACCGCCACTCGCTTGGCCACCCAGCCCAGGAGCAGGCCGGTGGGCAGGGTCAGCAGGACGAAGCCGAGGGCGAAGATCGCGAAGACGGCGAAGAGGGCCTGCGCCTCGTTCTCCATCATTTCCTTCATCAGCAGGGCCGCCTCGGCCACGCCGATGGTCGCCGCCACCGTGGTGTTCTTGGTGAGTGCGATCAGTACGTTGGCGAGCGGCGCGACGACCGCCCGGAAGGCCTGGGGGAGCACGATCAGGGTGAGCACCTGGAAGAAGCTCAGCCCCAGTGCGCGGGCCGCTTCGGCCTGGCCCACCGGCACGGTGTTGATGCCGGAGCGCAGGGCCTCGCAGACGAAGGTTCCCGTGTATGCGATCAGTCCGAGGACCGCGAGCCGGAAGCCGGTCTCCTTGAACGTGTCGCCGGCCAGATCGATGCCGAGGGTCTGGCTGAGACCCAGCGAGCAGCCGATGATCAGCAAGGTCAGCGGGGTGTTGCGCACCAGGTTGACGTACGCGGTGCCGAAGCCCCGCAGCAGCGGGACCGGGCTGACCCGCATCCCGGCCAGGATGGTGCCCCAGATCAAGGATCCGGCCGCCGAGTAGAGGGTGAGCTGAACCGTCACCCAGAAGGCTCCGAGCACGTCGTACTGCCCGGAATCAAGAAAATCGAACACGATGCCCTGCGCTCTCCCCAGGATGGCCGGTGAGGTGCGCCGCCGCCCGCGGCAGGCGGGCGGCGACGCTCCTCACCGATGAATCAGCTGCCTTCGGTGATCTGCGGGGCAGGCTCGCTCTTGAAGTTGGCCGGACCGAGGTTCGTGTCCACGGCCTTCTGCCAGCTGCCGTCCTCGACCATCTTCTTGAGCGCGGCGTTGATCTTGGTCTGAAGCTCCTTGTCGCCCTTCTTCAGACCGATGCCGTAGTTCTCGTTGCTCAGGCTCAGCCCGGCCAGCTTGAACTTGCCCTTGTTCTTCTCCTGGGCCGCGTAGCCCGCCAGGATCGAGTTGTCCGTGGTGAGGGCATCGACCTTCTTGTTCTCCAGGCCGGTCAGGCACTCGGAGTAGCCGCCCAGCTCCAGCAGGTCGGCCTCGGGGGCCAGCTTGGTCTTGACGTTCTGCGCCGAGGTCGAGCCGGTGACCGAGCAGAGCTTCTTCTTGTTCAGGTCCTCGGCCTTGGTGATGCTCGTGTCGTCGGCACGGACCAGCAGGTCCTGGTGCGCGAGGAAGTACGGGCCGGCGAAGTCGACCCTCTCCTTGCGCTTGTCGTTGATCGAGTACGTCGCGACGACGAACTTCACGTCGCCGTTGGCGATCAGGTTCTCGCGCTCGGCGCTGACGGCCTGCTTGAACTCGATCTGGTCGGGCTGGTAGCCGAGCTCCTTGGCCACGTACGTGGCGACGTCGACGTCGAAGCCGGTGTACTTGCCGTCGGGAGTCTTCAGGCCGAGACCGGGCTGGTCGTACTTGATGCCGACGACGATCTTGTCCTTGGCGCCGCCGGACGCGCCACCGTCACTGGCGGCGTCCTTGTCGCTGCCGCCACAGGCGGTCGCGGTCAGGGAAAGGGCGACGGCGACGGCCGCGGCCGCAGCGGCCTTGGAGATCTTCATGGTGAACTTCCCTCGGATGAGACGTTGTTGAACGACGAGCGACGCTTGCGGCGTACGCGCGGCCGACAGGAACCGATCCGGCGGTGATCCGCATACGGATGACTACCAGACGAGACCCTCAGTGGTGCAGGATCTTCGACAGGAAGTCCTTGGCACGGTCACTGCGCGGGTTGCTGAAGAACTGCTCGGGCGTGGCCTCTTCGACGATCTTTCCGTCGGCCATGAAGACGACCCGGTTGGCCGCAGAGCGGGCGAAGCCCATCTCGTGCGTGACGACCACCATGGTCATCCCCTCCCGGGCGAGCTGCTGCATGACCTCCAGCACCTCGTTGATCATCTCCGGGTCGAGCGCCGAGGTCGGCTCGTCGAACAGCATCACCTTCGGCTCCATCGCCAGCGCGCGGGCGATCGCCACGCGCTGCTGCTGGCCGCCGGAGAGCTGCGCCGGGTACTTGTCGGCCTGCGAGCCGACACCCACCCGGTCCAGCAGGGCCACCGCCTTCGCATGCGCTGCGGCCTGGTCCGTCTTGCGGACCTTGACCTGGCCCAGCATGACGTTCTGGAGCACCGTCTTGTGCGCGAAGAGATTGAACGACTGGAACACCATGCCGACGTCGGCGCGCAGCCGGGCGAGTTCCCTGCCCTCCGAGGGCAGCTCCTTGCCGTCGAGCGTGATGGTGCCCGAGTCGATGGTTTCCAGCCGGTTGATGGTCCGGCACAGCGTGGACTTGCCCGATCCCGAAGGACCGATCACCACGACGACCTCACCGCGGGCAATGCTCAGATCGATGTCCTGAAGCACGTGCAGCGCGCCGAAGTGCTTGTTGACGTTGCTCAGTACGACCAGGTCGTCCGCGGCGCCGGCCGCGTCCTGCACGTCCTTGGTCACTGATACTCCGCTCATCGGCTTCTTGCTCCGTCCTCCTCGGTTGGGAGGACAGTAGTGACGAAGCGTCCACACCGTCACCACATCTGAGGGAGAATTGAGCATAACGATCCGGCCTCGCCCGGATACGCTCCGTACGCTTCCTCGATGTGCTCGTACCGGGTGCATAACGGAAGGCGCGCCGAGCCGGAACCCCCTTGACGTGGGAGTCTCCATCAGCGTGGATGCAGGGTGGCCCTGCAGAGAAGCTGAAGAAGATCGAGAAGAGGAGAGGGGGACGACATGAGACTGCTGCTCGTCGAGGACGACGACCACGTCGCCGCCGCCCTGTCCGCGATCCTCGCCCGGCACGGCTTCAAGGTCACCCATGCCCGCAACGGCGAGGAGGCCCTCCAGGCCCTGCTGCCCGCCGGAGCCGCGCCCAGCGCCCCTTCCTACGGGGTCATCCTGCTCGACCTCGGACTGCCCGACCAGGACGGCTACGAGGTCTGCGGCAAGATCCGCAAGCGCACCGCCACGCCCGTCATCATGGTGACCGCGCGGGCCGACGTGCGCTCCCGCATCCACGGCCTGAACATGGGCGCCGACGACTACGTCACCAAGCCCTACGACACCGGCGAACTCCTGGCCCGCATCCACGCGGTCGCCCGGCGCACCGGCGCCTCCGAGGAGGCCGCCGCCACCGGCACCGGTACGCCCACCACGGTCCGGCTCGGCGCCGTCAGCATCGAGCTGCCCACCCGCCGGGTCAGCGTGGACGGCGCCGATGTGCCGCTCACCCGCAAGGAGTTCGACCTGCTGGCCCTGCTCGCGCAGCGGCCCGGGGTCGTCTTCCGCCGCGAGCAGATCATCAGCGAGGTGTGGCGCACCAGCTGGGAGGGGACCGGGCGGACCCTGGAGGTCCACGTCGCCTCGCTGCGGTCCAAGCTGCGCATGCCCGCCCTCATCGAGACGGTCCGCGGGGTGGGCTACCGGCTCGTCGCCCCGGCCGCCCCCGCCCCCTAAGGAACCCGCTCCGTGCGCGCCCGGCTGCTCCCGCTGCTCGTCGTCCTGATGGCGGGCACGCTCCTCGCGCTCGGTTTCCCGCTCGCCGTGAGCCTGGCCGCCGGACAGCAGCAGCGGGTGGTCGTCGACCGCATCGACGACAGCGCCCGCTTCGCCGCCCTGGCCCAGTTCGTCATCGACGCCGAGGGGTCCGGCTCCACCGGCTCGGACGAGCGCCTGGCGACCCTCCAGCACGAACTGACCCGCTACCAGGAGCTGTACGGCATCCGCGTCGGCATCTTCTACCGCGACGACGGCGCCATGGCCCGGGCTCCCGGCTGGTGGCAGCTCCCCGAGTCCGGCGAAGGCCGCCGCGCCTTCGAGGAGGCACTGGCCGGGCGGCGCAGTCACGATCCCGGACAGGTCTGGCCCTGGCAGACCCACGGCAAACTCCTCGTCGCCTCACCGGTGGTCCTCGACGGGGACGTGGTCGCCGTCGTCGCCACCGAATCGCCCACCGACCTGATGCGCGGCCGGATCCTGCGGGGCTGGCTGCTCATCGCCGGCGGGCTCGCCGCCGCCATGCTGGTCGCCTTCGGCGCCGCCCTGCGCCTGACCAGCTGGGTCCTCAAGCCCGTGCAGACCCTGGACGCGGCCGCCCACGGCATCGCCACCGGACGGATGAACTCGCGGGTCGCGGCCGCCGGCGGGCCGCCGGAACTCCAACGCCTGGCCCGGTCGTTCAACGAGATGGCCGACAACGTCGAAGAGGTACTGGAGCAGCAGCGGGCGTTCGTCGCGGACGCCTCCCACCAGCTGCGCAACCCGCTCGCCGCGCTGCTCCTGCGGATCGAGCTGCTCGCCCTCGAACTGCCCGAGGGCAATGAGGAGATCGCCTCCGTGCGCGCCGAGGGCAAGCGCCTGACCCAGGTCCTGGACGACCTGCTGGACCTGGCGCTGGCCGAGCACGCCTCCGCCGAGATCAGCCTCACCGACATCGGGGCCATGGCCGCCGAGCGGGTCGCCGCCTGGCGTCCGTACGCCGAGGAGAAGGGCGTACGGCTCACCGAGACGGGCCGGTCCGCCGTCACCGGCTGGGCCGACCCCATCGCCCTGTCCAGCGCGCTCGACGCCGTCATCGACAACGCCCTGAAGTTCACCCCCACAGGTGAGGAGGTCGAGGTTTCGGTCTCGGCCGTCGAGCGCACCGTCCGCGTGGTCATCGCCGACCGGGGGCCCGGCCTCACCGAGGACGAGCTGCTCCGCGTCGGCGACCGGTTCTGGCGCAGCGGCCGGCACCAGAACATCAAGGGCTCCGGGCTCGGCCTGTCGATCTCCCGGGCCCTGCTCGCCGCGGGCGGCGGGTCCCTCTCGTACGAGAAGAACCCGCCGCACGGTCTGCGGGTGACGGTGGCGGTGCCGCGCACCGACCCGCACACCTCCTGACCTGCTCTTCTACCAGGGCAGGGTGGTACGTGCCGGGGCGGACGCCGCGTACAGCTCGTCCACGGCCCGCACCTCGAAGACGGCCGCCCGCTCCCGGCCCGCGCGCCGGACCGCGGGCAGATAGAGGGCGGTGCCGCAGGTGCCGCCGAGGAAGCGGCGGGTGCCGTCGGGCAGGACCCGGGACACCGTGTACTGCCGGACCGGCCCGGCTGCCCGGCGCCACGACAGGCGGAGCCGGGCCTGGTCCTCGTGGCGGGCCGAGGCGTCCACGGTCAGGGCAGCGGGAGACGCCGGGCGCCGACCGGCGGCGGTGTCGCGTACCGACAAGGACCCGAGCCGCCACACCACGGCTCTGTTCCCGAGTCCCGTGATCCGTACGGCAAGTCCATACGCCGTTCTCCCCGCCAGTGCCGACAGCCCGACCCGCGCCCGGCGCCAGGCCTGCCCCGTGCCGAGGGTTTCCGTCCGGAGCCAGGTGTACGGGACCGGCTCTCCCGGAGCCGACGGCTCGCGGGTGGCCACCCCGACCTCCACGGCGACCGGGCCCGCCTCGGTGGCGTGCACCAGCTCCAGGACCGTGGACCGGGTCAGGGGCAGGCGGGTCGCGTGCAGCCCGACGGCGGCCGGGGCGGAGAGGGGACCGGCGACGAGCAGGCTGGAGCCGCCGCGCCAGGCCCGCGCGAAGTCCAGCGTCACGGCGGGCCGTTCACCGGCGGTGTCCACGACCCAGCGGCGGCCCGGCAGCCGGTCCTGAAGCCCGAGGTGGTTCCACGGGATGCCGGAGGCGACCTCGCCCTCCTCGTACCAGCGCTCCCCGTGCCCGGTGTTGAAGGAGCAGGCAAAGGGCAGCGCGGTGACCGTGGACCGGTCGGCGACGGCCGTGGCCGGGGCCCGCCAGGGGTCCTCGGGCGCCGGGCGGGACGGATCGAGGGACATGCCCGTCCAGAACCGGTCGTCGGCTCGGTGGAAGGCTCCGGGGGAGCGGTCGGTGAGGTGGTTGCGGGTCCACTCGGGCCGGTAGAAGCCGTAGCTGACGACGTGGTCGTGCTCGCGCGGGATGATCGCGTCCCAGCGGACGGTGGAATTCCAGCCGTTGGACTCGGTGTCCACGGCCGCCCACAGCTCGTGGCGGGAGCGGCCCAGCCCGTCGGCGAGCGCGCCGGAGGCGGTCAGGGACTGCGGGGTCCAGCGGAAGTCCACGAACATCGTGTCCGCGACCTTGCCGGCCCGGTCCTCGAAGAACTCCTGGTTGAGCTCGTTGAGCGCGCCCTGCCAGCCGACCCGCCCGGTGGTGTTCATGGCGTCGTACCACGTGATCCGCAGCCCGTGCGGTTCGCCGGCCGCCCGCAGGGCGCGCAGGAACCGCCGCATCAGGGAGGCGAGTTCACTGTCCCCGCCCTCGGTCTCGGCGTTGACGAACCAGCCGTCGAAACCGTAGGCCGATGCCACCCGCACCAGCTGCTCGGCGATCGGGAAGCGGCCGAGGGAGTCCCGCTGGACCAGGTCGCGGGTCCACCGGAGGTCGCCGCCGTAGGCCGCGGGCGGCAGGAACACGTTGCCCAGGACCCGGACCCCGTTGCGGTGGGCCGCGTCGACGACGGGCGCGTTCGGGGCGAGCACGATGCCCTCGCCGGAGGAGCCGCCCCAGAAGACCAGCTCGTCGATGTACGCCCAGTGCGTCAGCGCGTAGTAGTCGGCGGTGGGCGAACCCTGCGAGGGGTTCTGCGCGGTGGGCCCGAAGGAGACCAGGGAGGCGATCCGGGCCTGGCCGGCGCGGGCGCCCCGGTGCGGGGGCACCGGCGTGAAGCGCGGCGCGAGCGGTACGGTCGCGGTGTTGTGGGCGAGATCGGGGTCGCTCTGCGGGGTCCACTGCTTGAGAGAGCGCCACACGATCCCGGGGCCGGGAGTGCCCGCGGGGAGGGAATCGGGGAACCAGTAGGAGGCGTACGGGGCCAGGTCGGCGGGAGCGGCCGTGGCGGGAGTGGCCGCAGCGGCTGCCGCCGGAGCAGGCCCGGCCGGCAGGGCGACGGCACCCACCCCGGCCGCCAGCACCGTGCGCCGGGTCGGTCGTCGTAACGCATCGCTCTCGGACATGCGGGCTCCTCCGGATGGGCGTCAGGTCAGGTCGGGGACGCGCAGCACCTCGGTGATGCCGCGCGCGGACAGGTGCGCGGGGTCCTCGGCGAGCTCGGCCAGCACCACCGCGGGCCGGACCCCCTGCGCGGTGAGCCCCGCCCACGCCTCGAAGAACGCGCCGCCGGGCGCGCACACCGAGCGCCGCGGCGCCGCGTCGGCCCCGCCGACGTCCACCACCAGCGCGGTGGACCGTACGGCGGGACGGTGTGCCCGCCCCCGCCCCCGCCCCCGCCACTGCGCGGCGATGCGGGCCACGGCGGCTCCGGCGGGCTTGGTCCGGCGGTCGTTGGTGAGCAGACCGAGGCCGTACTCCAGCTCCGGGAAGTCCGCGAGCTCCCGGGACACGTCGTGCGAGCACCACCAGGTCACGCCCCACAAGTCCGGGCAGTCCAGGGCGTTGGCCACGGTGGCCTCCGTGAAGGCGGCCGCCCGCTCGGGCGCGATCAGCGGGGCGGGGGCGCCCACCTCCTGGAGCCATACCGGGCGGTGCGGGTCGAGCGCCCAGGCCTTGGACAGCTCGATCAGGTACGCGGCGTGGTGCTCGGTCGCCGTCCCCGCCGGGCCGTGGCGCTGCGCGGTGCCGTTGAACACCCAGGAGTGCACGGCGGTGGCCGCGCCCAGCCGCGCGGCCTGGGCGACGGTGAAGGGGTGCCCGTCCCGGTACCAGGCGGCGTCGTACTCGGCGTGCAGGTGGAACCGCCCGGGCGCGCCCTCCTCGCAGGCGGCGAGCATCCGCTCCAGCCAGCGGGCGGCCTGCTCCCGGGTGATCCGGTCGGGGTCGGGGTGCGGGTCGTCGGAGAACTGGTTGAACTCGTTGCCGACGGTCATGCCCAGGAAGTTGGGCCGGTCCGCGAGGGCGGCGGCCAGCGTGCGCAGGTACTCCTCCTGACCGGAGACCACCTCCGGGTCGGCGAAGAGGCTGCGCCGGTGCCAGGTCCGGGTCCAGGCGGGCAGGAAGTCGAAACTCGACAGGTGCCCCTGCAGCCCGTCCACGGCGACGTCGAGCCCGCGCTCGGCGGCCGCGTCGGCGAGCGCGACGAGCTGCTCCACGGCGCGCGGCCGGATCAGCGTCCGGTTCGGCTGGAACACCGGCCACAGCGGAAACACGCGGACGTGGTCCAGCCCGAGCGCGGCGATCGAGTCGAGATCGGCCCTGACCTCGTCGAGGTCGAAGTCCAGCCAGTGGTGGAACCAGCCTCGGGCGGGCGTGTAGTTGGCGCCAAAACGGAGCGCGTCTTCGTGCACTGGGCGTCCCTGGAGTTCTGAGGAATTCACCGGGCGAGCCACAACCTGCCGGTGCGCACGGGGAAAGTCAACAGGGCCTCGGTCCGGCGTACTTATGCGCTTCAGCCCTGTTGACACAAGGGTTCTGTTCCCCCGAACCTGTGGAAACTAATGCGCTTTAGCTGTGGCGGACCGCAGGAGCGTGCGTGGAAAAGGACAGCGCCATTTCGGTCTGCGTCACCGAAGTCATCGAAGTCACCGAAGCCATCGAAGTCACCGAATGACGAGGCACGCATGGCCCGCAGACCCACCATCAAGGACATCGCCCGCCGGGCCGGGGTGTCGGAGAGCGCCGTGTCCTTCGCGCTCAACGACCGGCCGGGCGTCTCCCAGGCCACCCGTGCCCGGATCCGCCGCGTCGCCGAGGAGCTCGGCTGGCAGCCCAACAGCGCCGCCCGGGCCCTGTCCGGCGAACACTCAGGAGCCGTCGGGCTGGTCCTCGCGCGGCCCGCGCACACGCTCGGCGTCGAGTCCTTCTTCCTCCAGCTCGTCTCCGGCATCCAGGAAGTCCTCTCGGCCGCCCGGACCGCCCTGCTGTTCCAGGTCGTCGAGGACATCGACGCCGAATGCGCCGTCTACCGCCGCTGGTGGGCCGAGCGGCGGGTCGACGGCGTCCTCGTCGTCGACCCCCGTACGCACGATCCGCGCCCGGAGCTGCTCGGCCGGCTGGCCCTGCCCGCGGTCATGGTGGGCGAGGGCGACCTCTCCCAGGCCCCGGAGGCCGTCTCCTCGGTACGCGCCGACGACGCCGGGGCGATGATCCGGATCCTGGACCACCTCCACGGGCTCGGCCACCGCCGGATCGTCCACGTCGCCGGGCTCCCCGAGCTCGCCCACACGGCCCGCCGGATCGAGGCGCTGCGCACCGAGGCCGCGCTGCGGGGGCTCGGCCCGGACCGGGTGCGCTCCGTGGTCACCGACTACTCCGACGCCGAGGGCGCGGCGGCCACCCGCAGGGTCCTCGCCGAGCCCGAGCCGCCCACGGCACTCGTCTACGACAACGACGTGATGGCCGTCGCCGGGATCGCGGTCGCCGCCGAGCTGGGCATCCCCGTCCCGGGCCGGCTCTCCATGGTGGCCTGGGACGACTCCGCGCTGTGCCGGGTCACCCACCCCCGGCTCACCGCCCTCGTGCGGGACACCGCGGGTTTCGGCCGGCTCGCCGCCGAGGAACTCCTCGCCGTCCTCGCGGGACGGCCGCCCGGGGTGCGCACGAGCGAGCAGCCGCGGCTGGAGCCCCGCGAGAGCACGGCGCCGCCCGCGGCGCATACTGAATCCTGACCCCTTCCTGGAGCCGCCACCGTGACCACCCCCACCGCCCCCTTCCCCACATCGCGGGCCGACGCCTCGGCCGCAGGCCTGACGGTGGCGATCGACATCGGCGGGACGAAGATCGCCGGGGCGCTGGTGCACCCCGACGGCACGATGACGGCCACGACCCGCCGTCCGACCCCGCGCGGCGGGGAAGCGGACGCCGTGATGGCCGCGGTCACCGAGGTCATCACCGACCTGGCCGGCTCCCCGCTGTGGCCCGCGGCGGTCCGCTGCGGCATCGGCAGCGCGGGTCCGGTGGACTCCTCCCGGGGGACGGTCAGCCCGGTCAACATCGGGGCGTGGCGGGAGTTCCCCGTCCAGGCCCGGGTCACGGCGGAGCTCACGGCGCGCGGCGCCGCCATCCCGGCCGTACTGGCCGGGGACGGCGTGGCGATGACCGCGGCGGAACACTGGCTGGGAGCTGCCCGGGGCCACGCGAACGCCCTTTGCATGGTGGTGTCCACCGGCGTCGGCGGCGGCCTCATCCTGAACAACCAGCTCCACCCCGGCCCCACCGGCAACGCCGGCCACATCGGCCACATCAGCGTGGCCTTCGACGGCGAACCCTGCGTCTGCGGCGGCCGCGGCTGCGTCGAGTCGATCGCCTCCGGCACCGCCATCGCCGGCTGGGCCCGGGCCCAGGGCTGGACCCCGGCAGAGCCCGGGGGCGACGCCACGGCGGCGGGCGTGGCCGCGGCCGCCGAGGCCGGCGACCCGGTCGCGCTGGCCGCCTTCGACCGTGCCGGGCGCGCCCTGGCCGCTGCCATCGCGGCCACCGCGACCCTCGTCGAAACGGATATCGCGGTCATCGGCGGGGGCGTCGCCGCCTCCGGCGAGACCCTCTTCGCCCCCATCCGCAGCCATCTCGCCGACTACGCCACGCTGTCCTTCGTACGGGAGCTGACGGTGGTCCCGGCGAGCCTGGGCACGCACGCGGGCCTGATCGGCGCGGCCGCCGCGGCGACCATGCTGCTGCCCGAGGCCGCCGCGCCGACCGCTACGGCTTGACCGAGCGGTAGTAGCGCCGCGCGCCCTCGTGCAGGTCCAGGGGATCGGTGTAGATCGCGGTCCGCAGGTCCACCAGCTGCGCCGCGTGCACCTCGTGCCCGATGCCGTCGCGGCTGAGGATCACCGTCCGCGTGAACCGCTCCGTCAGCTCGGGGTCCGTGCCCTCCGTGGTCACCAGCAGGTTCGGCACGGCCAGGGTCGCCACCGCGCTGGTGTTGCGCGCCCGCGCGTACGCGTCCTGCGGCATCACCGCCGCCCGGTAGTAGCGTGCCGGGCTTCCGCTTCCCTGCAGCTGCTCCACCAGGTCGCCGAGCTGCACGAGCCTGATGTCGAACCGCTCCGACAGCTCGCGCACCGCGTTCGTCGGGAGCCCTCCCGACCAGAAGAAGGCGTCGATCCGCCCGGCCTCCAGCTCGGCCGGCATGGTGTCGATGCCGATGGACACCGGGGTGATGTCCCGCGCCGGGTCCAGCTGGGCCGCCGTCAGCAGCCGCTCAGAGATGAGCCGCACCCCGGATCCCGCCTGGCCTATCGCGACCCGCTTGCCCCGCAGGTCCCGCGCCGACTGCACCGGGGACCCGGCCGGCACCACCAGCTGCACGTAGTCGTCGTACAGCCGCGCGCACCCGCGCAGATAGGCGGCCCCGGGCTTGCCGTCCTGCCGGTACTTGGCCACCGCGTCCGCCGTCGCCACCGTGAAGTCCGCCTCCCCGGCGGCCACCCGCTGCAGGTTCTGCTGCGAGCCCTCGCTGGTTTCCAGCCGTACCTTCACCCCGGGCATGTCCCGCCGGAGCTGCTGCTCCAGCAGCTCTCCGTACCGGTGGTAGACCCCGGTCCTGACGCCCGTGCTGAAGGTCAGCTCCCCCTTGAGCTCCGGCTCCCCGAGGGGCTTCAGCCACCAGAGCAGGACGCCGAGCAGCGCGAGTACGGCCACCAGGGCCCGCAGGGCGTGGCGCCTGCTGATCCGGGGCAGTACGGGAGGCATGGTCGCGATCCTGCCACCCGCCCGCCGTCCTGTCACGGCGCGGGCCGCCGCCCCGGGCGGCCGGGGGGCCTCCGGGTACCGCCTACCCTTGTTCCATGACCAGCAGCAGCGACCGGAGCACGGCAGTGGACGTCAAGGGAACATACGAGGTGCGCACCTACGGGTGCCAGATGAACGTGCACGACTCCGAGCGGCTTTCCGGTCTGCTGGAGGACGCCGGCTACGTCCGCGCCCCCGAGGGCTCCGACGGCGACGCCGACGTTGTGGTCTTCAACACCTGCGCGGTCCGCGAGAACGCCGACAACAAGCTGTACGGCAACCTCGGCCGGCTCGCCCCGATGAAGACGAAGCGGCCCGGCATGCAGATCGCCGTCGGCGGCTGCCTCGCCCAGAAGGACCGCGACACGATCGTCAAGCGGGCCCCCTGGGTCGACGTCGTCTTCGGTACGCACAACATCGGCAAGCTCCCCGTGCTGCTGGAGCGCGCCCGCATCCAGGAAGAGGCGCAGGTCGAGATCGCCGAGTCGCTGGAGGCGTTCCCCTCGACGCTGCCGACCCGCCGCGAGTCCGCGTACGCCGCCTGGGTCTCGATCTCCGTCGGCTGCAACAACACCTGCACCTTCTGCATCGTCCCGGCGCTGCGCGGCAAGGAGGAGGACCGCCGTCCCGGCGACATCCTCGCCGAGGTGGAGGCCCTGGTCGCCGAGGGCGTCTCCGAGATCACGCTGCTCGGCCAGAACGTCAACGCCTACGGCTCCGACCTGGGCGACCGCGAGGCCTTCAGCAAGCTGCTGCGCGCCTGCGGCCAGATCGAGGGCCTGGAGCGGGTCCGCTTCACCTCCCCGCACCCGCGCGACTTCACGGACGACGTGATCGCGGCGATGGCCGAGACCCCGAACGTGATGCCGCAGCTGCACATGCCGATGCAGTCCGGCTCGGACCCGATCCTCAAGGCGATGCGCCGCTCGTACCGCCAGGAGCGGTTCCTCGGCATCATCGAGAAGGTCCGCGCCGCGATCCCGCACGCCGCGATCTCCACCGACATCATCGTGGGCTTCCCCGGCGAGACGGAGGAGGACTTCCAGCAGACGATGCACGCCGTGCGCGAGGCCCGCTTCGCGAACGCCTTCACCTTCCAGTACTCCAAGCGGCCCGGCACCCCCGCCGCCGACATGGACGGGCAGATCCCCAAGGAGGTCGTGCAGGACCGCTACATGCGCCTGGTCGCCCTCCAGGAGGAGATCTCCTGGGAGGAGAACAAGAAGCAGGTCGGCCGCACCCTCGAGGTCATGGTCGCGGAGGGCGAGGGCCGCAAGGACGGCGCCACCCACCGCCTCTCGGGCCGCGCCCCCGACAACCGCCTGGTCCACTTCACGAAGCCGGACGCGGAGGTCCGGCCGGGCGACGTGGTCACCGTGGACATCACCTACGCGGCTCCGCACCACCTGCTGGCCGAGGGGCCGACCCTGACCGTACGCCGCACCCGCGCCGGCGACGCCTGGGAGAAGCGCAACGCCGCCCCGGCCCAGCCCGCCGGGGTCATGCTCGGCATCCCGAGCCTGGGTGTCCCGGCCCCGCTGCCCACCGTCACCTCGGGCTGCGCGATCGACTGACCATCGGCCACAGGGGGCGGCTAGGCTGCGGATCATGCTCGTAGCCGCTGCCGTCTGTCCCGCCCCGCCGCTGCTCGTGCCGGAGGTCGCCTCGGGGGCCGCCGCCGAACTCGGCGACGCCCGCACCGCCTGCTCCGACGCGCTCGCGGTGCTCGCCGCCTCCCGGCCCGACCTGCTCGTCGTGGTCGGGGCCGCCGACCAGGACCACCGCGGGCCCTACCCGCAGGGCGCCCGCGGCACCTTCCGCGGATTCGGCGTCGAGGCCGACGTACAGCTCGGGGAGGGTGAGGAAGGGCCGCGCCTGCTGCCCCCCTCGCTCGCCGTGGGTGCCTGGCTGCTGCGGCACGCGCGCTGGGGCTCGGCCCCCGTCGAGGGGCTCGGGGTCGCCGAGCCGCTGGACACCGCGCTGTGTCTGGAGACCGGCCGGGAACTCGGCACGCGTTCTGCCCGGGTCGCGTTGCTCGTGATGGGTGACGGCAGCGCCTGCCGGACCCTGAAGGCCCCCGGCTACCTCGACGAGCGCGCCGCCGCCTTCGACGCGGCCGCCGCCCGAGCGCTGGGCGCCGCCGACGTGGCCGCGCTCGCCGCCCTCGACGCGGAGCTCGCGGCCGAGCTCCTGGCCGCCGGACGGGCCCCCTGGCAGGTGCTGGCGGGCGCCGCCGAAGGCGCGGGGCTCGACGGACGCCTGCTGTACGAGGACGCGCCGTACGGGGTCGGGTACTTCGTCGCAGCCTGGTCCTAGGCCCCCGACAGGGCCCGGGCGGCGGGAACGACGGAGGGGCGGGACCGGCTCCAGCCGGTCCCGCGCCCCTTTTCCGTGCCGCGTCAGGAAGCTGCCGGCGGCGTCGGCCCGCCGGGAGCGTCCTTGTGCGCGATCTTGCCCAGGGCGTCCTTCGCCTTGCCCGTACCACTCGTGATCCGGCCGCTGTACTTGCCGTGCGTCTTGGAGTCCACGGCCTTGGCCACCTTGTCCAGACCCTCGGTGATCCTGCCCTCGTTCTTCTGGGCGAGGTCTCCGACCTTGTCCTTCGCCGGAGCGAGCTTGGCCTTCAGATTGTCCAGCAGGCCCATGGGTCACCTTCCATTGGCGGTCGCTACGTACGGGCGCCCTCGCCGGCTTCGCTGTCCGCGGCCACCTCGGCCGACTGCTGCTTCGGGATCTCCACGGCTTCCGCCGCCGGAGCCTCCGCGACAGCGGGCTCGGCCTCGGCCTCGTCGGCCGCACCGGACTCCGTCGTCACGGCCTCGGCGACGACCTCCTCGGCCGCAACCTCTTCCTTACGACGAAAAAACCGATCAAAAACGCCCATGTCTACTCCCGTAACGTTACTCGTGTGAGTGAAGTTCCGCCTTGGCCGGACCGGCCTCCGCCGGACGTGCGCAGCCGGGCGCAATCCGGCCGGAACCTCGCCAGGGCAACGACCCCGTCCCGACCCCGTCACCTCACCCGATCGGGTACATGACCGTGCCTTGACGGGGGGCTGCGAGACTGGGGCAGTGAGGAAAGCAGCCCCCGCACCGCGGGTCATCGCCGTCGTCGGTCCCACCGCGGCCGGAAAGTCCGATCTGGGCGTAGCCCTGGCCCGCCATTTCGACGGCGAAGTCGTCAACGCCGACTCCATGCAGCTGTACCGGGGGATGGACATCGGCACCGCCAAACTGACGACCGCGGAACGAGGCGGAGTCCCGCACCACCTCCTCGACATCTGGGACATCACCGAGACCGCCAACGTCGCCGAGTACCAGCGCCTCGCCCGCATCGAGATCGACAAACTCCTCGCGGAGGGCCGTACGCCCGTCCTCGTCGGCGGATCCGGCCTCTACGTGCGCGGCGCCCTGGACGCCATGGAGTTTCCCGGCACCGACCCCGAGGTCCGCGCCCGGCTGGAGGAAGAGCTCACCCTGCGCGGCCCCGGCGCCCTGCACGCCCGCCTCGCCGCGTCCGACCCGGCCGCCGGCCGGGCGATCCTGCCCAGCAACGGGCGCAGGATCGTCCGCGCGCTGGAGGTCATCGAGATCACCGGCCGGCCCTTCACCGCCAACCTGCCCGGCCACGAGTCCGTCTACGACACCGTGCAGATCGGCGTCGACGTGGCCCGGCCCGAGCTCGACGAGCGGATCGCGCTGCGAGTGGACCGGATGTGGGAGGACGGGCTGGTGGACGAGGTCCGGGCCCTCGAGGCCCGGGGGCTGCGCGACGGAATCACCGCTTCCAGGGCGCTCGGCTACCAGCAGGTGCTCACCGCGCTCGCCGGCGAGTGCACCGAGGACGAGGCCAGGGCCGAGACCGTCCGCGCCACCAAGAGGTTCGCCCGGCGGCAGGATTCGTGGTTCCGCCGCGACCCGCGCGTGCACTGGCTCAGCGGGGCCGCCGCCGACCGGGGGGAACTCCCCGGGATCGCGCAGACGTTGGTCGAACGAGCGGTTACAGCCTGATCACGTGATGGCATCGGGACGCCCCGGGCGCCCGTCGGGGGGTCGGGGGCGTGCCATCATCAAACTTCTGGCGGTGCGGTCACCGCCAGTGCATGGCGGCGTACTGAGTCCGAGTGGGGAGGGCGCGTGGCGATGGAGGCCGGCCCTCGTGACACCGGGCAGGACAACAGCCGGCGGGAAGCGGACCCGAAGCTTCTCGACCGGCCGGACGGAAGCGGAACCGGAAGCGGAACCGGAACGGGATCCGGAGCCCCTGGGCTCGGGCTGCCCGCCGACCCCGCGCCGCGGCTGACGCCCGACGGCCCGGACGCGCCGGACACCGCGGGCGCCGAGGCGGGCGGACCGGAGTTCGAGGTCGAACTGCGTCCGCAGCGCCGCCTGCGCCTGTGGCAGATCGCCCCCATCGTGATGCTCGCCGCCGCCGGATCGCTGATGTTCGCCTTCCCGCTCGCCTTCGAGTTCGGCGACGGCGGAGCCGTGGTCGCCATGCTCGGCTTCCTGATCAGCTGCTGCGCCGGCGGCTGGGGCATGATGGCCGCGCGCCGCGTCGGCTACACGTGGCCCGGGCTCCCGGCCCGGGGCAGCGGCCGCCGCCCCGACTGGCGCATGGCCGCGCTGTACGCCGTGGTCGCGCTGGCCCTCGTAACCCTCGCCGTGTACCGGGTGGCGCGGCTCCGCTGAGAGCCCGTGACCAGCGGATCGGTACCATGAGCGGGTGACGCAGAACAGCCTCTCCTTCCTCAAGGGCCACGGCACCGAGAACGACTTCGTGATCATCCCGGACCCGGACAACGCCATCGAGCTGCCCGCGTCCGCCGTCGCGAAGCTGTGCGACCGGCGGGCCGGGATCGGCGGTGACGGCGTGCTGCACGTCGTCCGGTCCGCCGCCCACCCCGACGCCGCGCACCTGGCCGGCGAGGCGGAGTGGTTCATGGACTACCGCAACAGCGACGGCTCCATCGCCGAGATGTGCGGCAACGGCGTCCGCGTCTTCGCCCGCTACCTCCAGCACGCCGGCCACGTCGAGCCCGGCGACCTCGTGGTCGCCACCCGGGGCGGCGTCAAGCACGTCCACCTCGACAAGAGCGGCGACGTCACCGTCGCGATGGGCCGGGCGGTCCTCCCCGAGGGCGAGGTCACCGTCTCCGTCGGCGAGCGCAGCTGGCCCGCGCGCAACGTCAACATGGGCAACCCGCACGCCGTGGCCTTCGTCGACAGCCTCGACGACGCAGGGACCCTGTACACCGCCCCGCCGTTCAGCCCCGCGTCCGCCTACCCGACCGGCGTCAACGTCGAGTTCGTCGTCGACCGCGGCCCCCGCCACGTCGCCATGCGCGTGCACGAGCGCGGCTCCGGCGAGACCCGCTCCTGCGGCACCGGCGCCTGCGCCGTCGCCGTGGCCGCCATCCGCCGCGACGGAGCGGACCCGGCCGCCACCGGCGACCCGGTCAGCTACACCGTCGACCTCCCCGGCGGAACCCTGCTCATCACCGAGCACCCGGACGGGCGGATCGACATGACCGGACCGGCCGTGATCGTGGCCGCGGGCGACTTCGAGGCGGCCTGGCTCACCGAAACGGCTTTCGCCTGAAGCTTCCCTCTAATGGGTGATCCATTTCACGCTGAGCGAGAGGTGGACTGCGCCACGTGGTGGGGTCGGTAACATCAGGCACCGGCCCTGAGGGCTCACCCCATGCCCACCACCGCCGGTCGAAGCCGCCGGAGGTGCCCATGAGTGCAGAGGCCACGAACCCCGAAGCACACCCCGAAGCGCGCCCTGAGCTCCGCAGACGCGGCCGGACCAGGCTCGATCTGCGCCGGCTCGGGCGCGCGGCCCTGCTCGGGCCCACGTCCCGCGACCGCCTCCCGGACGCCATCGGCCACGTCGCGGAGGCACACCGTGCCCACCATCCGGACGCCGATCTGTCCGTTCTGCGGCGGGCGTACCTCCTCGCGGAGACCTCGCACCGCGGTCAAATGCGCAAAAGCGGTGAGCCGTACATCACACATCCGCTCGCCGTCACCCTGATCCTGGCCGAACTCGGCGCCGAGACCACCACGTTGACAGCCTCCCTCCTCCACGACACCGTCGAGGACACCGACGTGACCCTCGATCAGGTCCGCGAGGAGTTCGGCGACGAGGTGCGCTTCATCGTCGACGGCGTCACCAAGGTGGAGAAGATCGACTACGGCGCCGCCGCCGAACCCGAGACCTTCCGCAAGATGCTCGTCGCCACCGGCAACGACGTCCGCGTGATGTCCATCAAACTCGCCGACCGGCTGCACAACATGCGCACCCTCGGGGTGATGCGACCCGAGAAACAGGCCCGCATCGCCAAGGTCACCCGCGACGTCCTCATCCCGCTCGCCGAGCGGCTCGGCGTCCAGGCCCTCAAGACCGAGCTGGAAGACCTCGTCTTCGCGATCCTGCACCCCGAGGAGTACGAGCGCACCCGCGCGCTCATCGCGGCCCACGCGGGGGAACGCGACCCGCTGCCCGCCATCGCCGAATCCGTACGCACCGTCCTGCGCGAGGCAGGCATCACCGCCGAAGTACAGGTCCGGCCGCGGCACTTCGTCTCCGTCCACCGGATCGCCCTCAAACGCGGCGAACTGCGCGGCTCCGACTTCGGCCGCATCCTCGTCCTCGTCGGCGAGAACGCAGACTGCTACGCGGTGCTGGGCGAGCTGCACACCTGCTTCACCCCGGTCGTCTCGGAGTTCAAGGACTTCATCGCCACCCCGAAGTTCAACCTCTACCAGTCGCTGCACACCGCCGTCGCCACGCCCCAGGGTCACGTCGCCGAGGTCATCGTGCGGACCCGGCAGATGCACCGGGTGGCGGAGGCGGGCGTGGTCGCGCTCGGCAATCCGTACGTCACCGCGTCATCCGCCACCGCCGGGACCCCGGACACCGCGGCGGATCCGTACGAGGAGCGCGTGGACCCGACGCGGCCCGGCTGGCTGTCACGGCTGCTCGACTGGCAGCAGTCCGCGCCCGACCCCGACACCTTCTGGAGCGTCCTGCGCGCCGAGCTGGCCCAGGACCGGGAGATCACCGTCTTCCGGGCCGACGGGGGGACGCTGGGCCTGCCGGCCGGAGCCAGCTGTATCGACGCCGCCTACGCCCAGCACGGCGCGGCGGCCCACGGCTGTATCGGCGCCCGCGTCAACGGGCGCCTCACCTCCCTGTCCTCCCCGCTGTCCGACGGGGACACCGTGCAGCTGCTGCTCGCGCAGGACGCCTCCTCGGGACCCGCCGCCGAGTGGCTGGACCACGCGCGGACCCCGGCGGCCCGGATCGCCATCAGCAGCTGGCTCGAAGCCCATCCCGACCGGGCGATGGCCACCACCACGGCCGCCCGGGCACCGTTGTCGGTGATCGGGGCCCGCGGCGGAGGGGCCAACGCGGTCGCCGACCTGCCGAACGCCCCCGTACGGCTCGCCGGCTGCTGCACTCCCGTGCCGCCGGACGCGGTCGCCGGGTTCGTGGTCCGGGGCGGGGCCGTCACCGTGCACCGCATCCACTGCGCCGCGGTCGCCCAGATGCGGGCGGTGGGGCGCACCTCCGTCGCCGTGCACTGGCGGGCCACGGCGGACTGCCGCGTCACACTGCTCGCCGAATCGTTCGGCCGCCCCCATCTGCTGGCCGACCTGACCGAAGCCATTGCCCGCGAGGGGGTCGAGGTCGTCTCCGCGACCGTGGAACCCCCCGTCGAACAGCGGGTCCGGCACAGCTACACCCTCCAGCTGCCCGACGCGGCCGGACTGCCCGCCCTGATGCGCGCGATGCGGAACGTGCCCGGCGTCTACGACGTCAGCCGCGCCTAGGGTGGGCCCTTCCCAGCGCTCTCCCTAGCCCGGGTCCGCGCCGGAAGGTCCCGTTCGGGTGGACCCGTCGCGCGCCGTTCGCGGCCGTGTGGCGGACGCTGGTAAGCGGTGGTGGATGCAGCTCACCTCCCCGCGCCTGCGCGCCGCCCTGCTGGCCGCGGCCTCCCTCACCCTCGTCGCCGCCGTACTGCCCCCGCCGGAGCCGCTGGGCATCGGCGACCGGCTGTTCCCGGAGCTCGGGAACCCCGGCTACGACGTGCTCTCGTACGACCTCTCCTTCACGTACAAGGACAACCGCACGCCCCTCGACGCCGTCACCGTCATCGATGCCCGCGCCCTGCAGTCGCTGGAGCGGATCAATCTGGACTTCACCCACGGAAAGGTGGCGTCCGCCGAGGTCAACGGCGAGCCTGCCCGGTTCGAGAGCGCGGGGGAGGACCTCGTGCTGACGCCCGCGCGTCCGGTCACCGCCCACGTGCCGCTGCACATCACCATCCGGCACACCAGCGACCCGCGCGGGCGCGCGGACGGGGGCTGGGTCCCCACCGAGGACGGGCTGGCCATGGCCAACCAGGCGGACGCCGCCCACCGCGTCTTCCCCTGCAACGACCACCCCGCCGACAAGGCGTTCTTCACCTTCCGGGTCACGGCCCCGGAAGCGCTCACGGTCGTCGCCAACGGGGTGCCGGTGGCCGCCGCCCTGCGGATGGGCCCCTCCAAGACGTGGACCTACCGGACCCGGCACCCGATGGCCACGGAACTGGCCCAGGTCTCGGTCGGACGCTCCGCGGTCGTCCACGGCACCGGACCGCACGGGCTGCCGCTGCGCGACGTGGTGCCCGCCGCCGACCGGCAGAAGCTGGACCCCTGGCTGAGGAAGACCGCGGGCCACATCGCCTGGATGGAGGAGCGGGTCGGCCGCTACCCCTTCGAGAACTACGGGGTGCTGATCGCGCGGGCGAGCACCGGCTTCGAGCTGGAGACGCAGACCCTCTCGCTCTTCGAGCACAGCCTGTTCTCGGGCGAGGGCTACCCCGAGTGGTACGTGGAGTCCGTGATGGTCCACGAGCTCGCCCACCAGTGGTTCGGCGACAGCGTCGCCCCGCGCACCTGGTCCGACCTGTGGCTCAACGAGGGACACGCCACCTGGTACGAGGCCCTGTACGCGGACGGGCTCGGCAAGTACTCCCTGGACCGGCGCATGCGCGAGGCCTACCAGCGCTCCGACCAGTGGCGGGCCGCGGGCGGCCCCCCGGCCGCGCCGAAGGCCGCCGCACCGGGCGAGAAGATCGGCCTGTTCCGGCCCGTGGTCTACGACGGGGCCGCGCTGATCCTCTACGCGCTGCGCCAGGAGATCGGCACGCAGGCCTTCGACCGCGTCGAGCGCCGCTGGGTGGCGGAGCACAAGGACGGGGTCGCGGGCACGGAGGACTTCGTCCGCCTGGCCTCGCAGGAGGCGGGCCGGGACCTGACGGCCTTCCTGGAGCCGTGGCTGTACGGGAAGACGACCCCGGCGATGCCCGGGCACCCCGAGTGGAGCGGAAAAAGCGTGTGACCCACGAGGAACGGGCATGTCACCATCGACAGGGCCGTTCGGGGAATCCCCCGGCGGTGTGACACGTTGGACGTGACAGCTCACGTTGGATGTGACACCTCACGTTGGACGTGACATCCGACGTGACCGTGCTATTCGAATCGACGTAAGGATCCAATGACCTCCTCTTCTTCCCCTTCCCAGGACGCGCGGGACGCACAGGACGTGCGCGACTCGCAGAGCTTCACCGAGAGCCTTCGGGCCGATGCCCTGATGGAAGAGGACGTCGCCTGGAGCCACGAGATCGACGGAGACCGCGACGGCGAGCAGTTCGAACGCTCCGAGCGCGCGGCCCTGCGCCGTGTGGCCGGCCTCTCCACCGAGCTCGAAGACGTCACCGAGGTCGAGTACCGACAGCTCCGTCTGGAGCGGGTCGTCCTCGTCGGTGTCTGGACCTCCGGCACGGTGATCGACGCGGAGAACTCCCTCGCGGAGCTCGCCGCCCTCGCCGAGACGGCAGGTGCCCTCGTACTCGACGGTGTGATCCAGCGCCGCGACAAGCCGGACCCGGCCACCTTCATCGGCTCCGGCAAGGCGCGGGAGCTGCGCGACATCGTGCTGGAGAGCGGCGCCGACACCGTCGTCTGTGACGGCGAGCTCAGCCCCGGCCAGCTCATCGCCCTCGAGGACGTCGTCAAGGTGAAGGTGGTCGACCGGACCGCCCTCATCCTGGACATCTTCGCCCAGCACGCAAAGTCCCGAGAGGGCAAGGCACAGGTCGCTCTCGCGCAGATGCAGTACATGCTTCCGCGCCTGCGCGGCTGGGGTGCCTCGCTGTCCCGGCAGATGGGTGGCGGCGGCGGTGGCGGCATGGCCACCCGAGGCCCCGGTGAGACCAAGATCGAAACGGACCGGCGACGGATCCGCGAGAAGATGGCGAAGATGCGCCGGGAGATCGCGGACATGAAGACCGGCCGCGACATCAAGCGGCAGGAACGGCGCCGCAACAAGGTGCCGTCGGTCGCCATCGCCGGTTACACCAACGCAGGCAAGTCCTCGCTGCTCAACCGCCTCACGGGCGCGGGCGTGCTGGTGGAGAACGCACTGTTCGCCACCCTCGACCCGACCGTGCGCCGGGCCGAGACGCCGAGCGGCCGGATCTACACCCTGGCCGACACCGTCGGCTTCGTCCGGCACCTGCCCCACCACCTCGTCGAGGCGTTCCGCTCCACGATGGAGGAGGTCGGCGACTCCGACCTCATCCTGCACATCGTGGACGGCTCGCACCCGGCGCCGGAGGAGCAGCTGGCGGCGGTGCGCGAGGTCATCCGCGAGGTCGGTGCGGTGAACGTGCCGGAGATCGTGGTGATCAACAAGGCGGACGCGGCGGACCCGCTCGTCCTCCAGCGCCTGCTGCGGATCGAGCGGCATTCCATCGCCGTCTCGGCGCGCACGGGCATGGGCATCGAGGAACTCCTCGCGCTCATCGACACCGAGCTGCCGCGGCCCGAGGTCGAGGTGGAGGCCCTGGTGCCGTACACCCGCGGCTCGCTGGTCGCCAAGGCGCACGCCGAGGGCGAGGTGATCTCCGAGGAGCACACCCCGGAGGGCACCCTGCTCAAGGTGCGGGTGCACCAGGAGCTCGCGGCGGACCTGGCTCCGTACGCGCTCGCCAAGCGGTGACGAGCGCACCTGTGTGAATGACCGAGGCCCCGCCCCCTGCGTCGCAGGGGGCGGGGCCTCGGTCATTTCACGTGCGTGGTCGCGTGCCGTGGGCTACTTGAACTTGCCGCTCACGGCGTCGAAGATGCCCTTCGCCTCCGGACCCAGCCGGGGTCCGGCCAGCCAGCCCGCCTTGGCCGGGCCGATCGAGGTGTTCGACACCAGCGCCGGCTTGCCGTCCGCGCCCGCCGCGACCCAGCCGCCGCCGGAGGAACCGCCCGTCATGGTGCAGCCGATGCGGTACATCACCGGGTCGCTCGCGGTCAGCGACAGCCGGCCCGGCTTGTCCGCGCACTGGTAGGCCTTCTGGCCGTCGAACGGGGCCGCCGCCGGGTAGCCGGTGGCCGTGATGCTCGCGACCTTCGGCACCGCCGGGGCGGCGAACTCCACCGGGAGCGCCGAACCGATCGTCTCCTCCAGGGACTTGCCGCTGCCCTTCTCGGGGGTCACGTGCAGGACCGCGAAGTCGTACGGGGCACCCGCGCCGCCGGTCGGACCGCCGGTCGCGATCCACTGGTCGGAGGTCTGCGCCCAGTCGCTCCACCAGACGCCGAACGGGGCCACCTGCTCGCGGGGCGCGCCCTTGAGCTGCGCCGCGGGCTTGCCCGCGTTGTTGTACGACGGGACGAAGGCGATGTTGCGGTACCAGCCGCCGGACTTGCCGGCGTGCACGCAGTGGCCCGCCGTCCAGACCATGTTGGACTTGCCGGGGTGGGCCGGGTCCTTGACCACGGTCGCCGAGCAGACCATCGAGCCCTCGGGCCCGTCGAAGAAGACCTTGCCGGCCTCCGGAACGCTCTGGTGGTAAGGCGGGTTCGCCGCCTTGGCCGCCACCGGCGCCGGGGTCGGGTCGGTGACGCCCTGGTCCTTGCCCGCGTCCGGATCGACGGACGGCTGCTTCGGCTGCTCCGCGTCACGCATGCGGTCCGGGTCCCACAGGCCCTCGATGACCGGGTTGATGTAGTCGCCCGCCTCGCGGAGCCAGTCCTCCTTCTTCCAGTTCTTCCACGCACCCCCCTTCCACTTCTCCAGGTCGATGCCGTGTTCCTTGAGCTTGTCCTTGAGCTGGTCCGGGATCTTGATCCCGTCCGTGCCCGGAAGGCTCGCCGCCACGGTCGGCTTGGCGTCGCCGCCGGCCTCCCCGTCGCCGGGCCCGCAGGCGGCGGCGGTCAGCGCGAGCGCGGCCGCGCACAGAATCGCGGTGACCGGTCGGTTCGGTCGCATGTCTTTCGTCCCCCTGTGGAATCGAGGCGTGGAGTGCAGCACCCCACTATGCCGCCGAGGTTGGGGACGGCACAGCCCGGGGCGGCGGTTCCCCCTCTCTCTTCCCCTCTCTGCCCCTTCTCTTCGCCCGTCTCTTCGTCCGGCGGACAAGGATCTTGGACCCACCCGTGATCCGTCGCCGTCAGCGTCGTTGGTACGTACGGGGGATGGGCGGGCAGCGCTCGTGTTCGAGGCGCAATCCGGAAGAGCACTTCGTGCGGGAGGACCGACACTCGTGGCTTTGACCGAGCCGGCAGCGGCAGCGGCGGCGGCCGCTGCACAGCTGACGCCGCCGCAGGCGCCTTCACAAGTACCACCGCAGGGGAGCCGGTTGCCGGCGCTCAGCGGTCCGGTCTTCGCGGACGGCATCCTGCGCAGGCAGGCGCAGCGGGAATCCGCCGCCCGGACGTACGCTCGCTCGCTGCCCATCGTCCCCGTGCGGGCCCGCGGGCTGACCATCGAGGGCGCCGACGGCCGCCGCTACCTCGACTGCCTCTCCGGGGCCGGGACCCTCGCCCTCGGGCACAACCACCCGGTCGTCCTCCAGGCCGTCCGCGGAGTCCTCGACTCCGGGGCCCCGTTGCACGTGCTGGACCTCGCGACTCCGGTCAAGGACGCCTTCACCACCGAGCTGTTCGCCAACCTGCCGCCGGAACTGGCCGCCGACGCCCGCGTCCAGTTCTGCGGACCGGCCGGCACGGACGCCGTGGAGGCCGCCCTCAAGCTGGTCCGCACCGCGACCGGGCGCTCCGGGCTGCTCGCCTTCACCGGGGCCTACCACGGGATGACCGCCGGAGCCCTGGACGCCTCGGGCGGGGCCCAGGACGTGCGGGTGACCCGGCTGCCGTACCCGCAGGACCACCGCTGCCCGTTCGGAGTCGGCGGCGCCGAGGGAGCCGAACTCGGCGCGCGCTGGACGGAGAGCCTGCTGGACGACCCCAAGGGCGGGGTGCCCGCCCCCGCCGGGATGATCGTCGAACCCGTGCAGGGCGAAGGTGGCGTCATCCCGGCTCCGGACGCCTGGCTGCGCCGGATGCGGGAGATCACCGCGGCCCGGGGGATCCCCCTGATCGCGGACGAGGTGCAGACGGGCGTCGGCCGGACCGGTGCCTTCTGGGGAGTCGACCACGCCGGGGTGGTGCCCGACGTGATGGTCCTGTCCAAGGCGATCGGCGGCAGCCTGCCGCTCGCTGTGATCGTGTACCGGGCGGACCTGGACGTGTGGACCCCCGGCGCCCACGCGGGCACCTTCCGCGGCAATCAGCTCGCCATGGCCGCCGGAACCGCCACGCTCGCCTTCGTCCGTGAGAACCGGCTCGCCGAGCGCGCCGCCGCCCTGGGCGAGCGCATGCTGACGGCCCTGCGCGGCCTGGCCGCCGCCCACCCCTGCATCGGGGACGTCCGGGGCCGCGGCCTCATGATCGGCATCGAACTCATCGATCCCGACACCGGGGCCGCCGCGACGGCCCTCGCCTCGGCCGTCCGCCAGGAGTGCCTGGACCGGGGCCTGATCGTCGAACTCGGCGGCCGCCACAACACCGTCGTCCGCCTGCTCCCCCCGCTGACCCTGACCGACGAGCAGGCCGCGGCGGTTCTCGACCGCCTGGCCGACGCCATTCCGGCCGCCGCCCGACGGCCCCACTGACCCGCACCCCGAGGACCCGCGATGCCCGATCCGCACCAGTCCACCCCGCCCCACGGCCGGCCGCTCCCGGAAACCCCGCCCCCGGCGCCCGCCGGAGCCGCGGACCCCGCCCCCGCTCCCGCCCCCGCGCCTCAGGCAGCCGACCCCGGCCCGGTCACCCAGCCGACCCCCGAGGCCCCCGGCGCCCAACCGGAGGCCCAGGGCCCGGCCGAGGCGCACGTGTCTCCCGACCCCGCGCCCAGGCTCCTGCCCCCCATGCCCCCGGCGCCCCCGGTGCTGCCCTCCGCACCGCCGAGCCCCTCCGGCCCGCCGGAACCCCCGCAGCCCGGCGTCCCGGCCCCCGCCACCGGAGCACCGCGCCAGCAGCCCCCGGCGGCCGGTATCGGGGCGGCGGCCACCGTGCCGCGCCAGAAGGACGGCACGCCCAGACCCCGGATCTCCTGGCCCGTTCCCGCCGGACCCGAGCCGACCGCGCAGCCCGACCTCCTGGACCATCCCGACCCGGCCGTCGCCGCCGAGGCGGCGGCGGTGGAGAACCTCCTCCGCTGCTGGGTCCGCGAGGCCGCGATCCGACGGCCCGACGGCCCCGCCGGGACCCCGCTGCGCATCCCCCTCCCCGCTTCCGGCGCGGCTCTGCTCGTCCCCGTCCGGTACTGGTCCGCCACGGGATGGCACCG
Source organism: Streptomyces sp. NBC_01546 (assembly GCF_045208355.1). Taxonomy (NCBI): domain Bacteria; kingdom Bacillati; phylum Actinomycetota; class Actinomycetes; order Kitasatosporales; family Streptomycetaceae; genus Streptomyces; species Streptomyces sp. NBC_01546. The sequence continues at coordinate 2,501,702 of NZ_CP109379.1, read as the reverse complement.
CTTCGGCCCCGCCAGGCTGGCCGGCGCCCCCGCCACCGCCCGAGCCCTTGACGCCGTCACCCTGGCCGCACTGATCGCCCGCGAGGGCACGATCTCGGGCCCCGGCACCGCCAACGGGCCCGACGCCGGCCGAGGCAGTGCCGACCTCGTCGGCCGGGTCGCCGACTCGGTACGCCGCACCGCGGAGTTCATCGCCGACCGGCGAGAACGCCCCGCCGCCCCCGCACTCATCGGCGTGGACCGCTTCCTGACCGCCGAACAGTCCCTCCTCCTCGGTCACCCCCTCCAGCCGGATCCGAAGAGCCGCGAAGGACTCTCCGAGACCGAAGTACGCCGCTACTCACCCGAACTCCACGGCTCCTTCCCTCTGCACTGGTTCGCGATCGACCCCTCCGCCATCGCAACCGAATCCGCCTGGACCGAGCGCGGCCGCCCCGTCTCCGCCCCCCAGCTCCTGGGCCGACTCGCCCCCGGACTCCCACTGCCCGACGGTGCCACCCCCCTTCCCCTTCACCCCTGGCAGGCCCGCGACCTGCTCCAGCGACCCGCCGTCGCCGCCCTACGCGACGCCGGAGTCCTGCACGACCTGGGCCCGTACGGCGCGCCCTGGTACCCCACCTCCTCCGTCCGCACCGTCCACCGTCCCGGCTCACCCGCGATGCTCAAGCTCTCCCTGGGCCTGCGCATCACCAACTCCCGCCGCGAGAACCTCCGCAAGGAGCTCCACCGCGGTGTCGAAGTGCACCGGCTGCTCCGCACCGGCCTCGCCGAGGAGTGGCAGGCGGCCCACCCCGGCTTCGACATCGTCCGCGACCCCGCATGGGTCGCCGTCGATGCCCCGGACGGCACCCCCGTCCCCGGACTCGACGCCCTGCTGCGCCACAACCCCTTCCGATCCGGCGACGACGCCGTCTGCGTCGCCGCTCTCACATCGCCCCGCCCATGGCCCGGCCGGAGCACCATGACCTCCCGGCTCGCCGCGATCGTCTCCGCCCTCGCCGCCGCCACCGGACGCACCACCTCCGCCGTCGCCGCCGAGTGGTTCCTGCGCTACCTCGACCACGTGGTCCTGCCGGTCCTCGCCTTCGACGCGATCGCCGGCATCGCCCTCGAAGCGCACCAGCAGAACACCCTGGTCCTCCTCGACCCGGCCGGGTGGCCGGTCGGCGGCCGCTTCCGCGACAACCAGGGCTACTACTTCCGCGAGTCCCACCGCGCGGAGCTGGAGCACCGGCTCCCCGGAATCGGCAGCCTCAGCGACACCTTCGTCTCCGACGCCGTCACCGACGAACGCTTCGCTTACTACCTCGGCATCAACAACGTGCTGGGTCTGATCGGCGCCTTCGGATCCGAGCGGCTCGCCGACGAACGCGTGCTCCTCGCCGCCTTCCGCCGCTTCCTCGGCAAGGCCGCAGGCCTCGGCCCGCTCCCCGCCAAGCTGCTCGACTCGCCCACCCTGCGCTGCAAGGCGAACCTCCTGACCCGCCTGGGCGGCCTCGACGAACTCGTCGGACCCGTCGACAGCCAGTCCGTCTACGTCACCATCACCAACCCCCTCCACGATTGACGCGTCGGAACCGACGCGGGGAAGAACCCCATGCCCACCACAGACGCCCCCGCTGATTCCGCCGGCTCCACCACCCACGCCACCGGCACGGTCCGTGCCCACGGAGACACCGTCGAACTACGGCTCCCCACGGGGCTGTTGCCCCTGCTCGCCGAAGCCGACCTCCTCGACTCACCGGCCACCTGGGGCAGTACCGACACCCCTGCCGGAGCCTTCCGCCTCGAACCCGTACGACCGGGCCGCGACCTGGAACTCCTGACAGGCTGGATGAACGACCCCGAGGTGGCCGCCTACTGGGAACTCGCCGGTCCCGCCGAGGTCACCGCCGCCCACCTGCGGGCACAGCTCGACGGAGACGGCCGCAGCATCCCCTGCCTCGGCCTCCTCGACGGAACACCGATGAGCTACTGGGAGATCTACCGGGCCGACCTCGACCCGCTCTCCCGCCACTACCCGGCGCGCCCCCACGACACGGGTATCCACCTGCTCATCGGAGACGGCACGAACCGGGGCCGCGGTCTGGGCACCACCCTGCTGCGCGCCGTCGCCGGCCTGGTACTCGACAACCGCCACCGCTGCACACGTGTCATCGCGGAACCGGACATCCGCAACACCCCCTCCGTATCGGCCTTTCTGAGTTCTGGTTTCCGCTGTTACACCGAAATCGACCTTCCCGAGAAGCGTGCCGCCCTGATGGTCCGGGAGCGGGCGCTGCGCAATCTCCTCTGAGTGCCGCCCCGCGCGCCCCGACCGTCTTCGCCGCTTCGCACCTCTCCCTTCGAAAACTCTGCGTCACGCAGCAAAGTTCCCGATCTCCGAGGAGTCCCGTGCCGAATTTCCCCGCAGCCCCCGACTCCGCAGAATCCCCGCTGCCCCCGTCGCCCCAACACCCCTGCACACCACCCGAACTCACCTCCGCGACCTGGGACTCCGCCGCCCGGCGCCTGCTCGCCAAGATGCTCGCCGAATTCGCCTACGAGGAGATCATCCGTCCCGTCCCCGCCCCGGCCGCCGCCCCAGACGCGTGGAGCCTGACCCTGGACGACGGCAGCCTCCTCGGCTTCCGGGCCCGCCGCCGCTCGTACGGCAGCTGGCACGTCATCCCCGACACCATTACCCTCACCCCGCCCCCACCCTCCACGCAGCCGCCGACCGCCTTCGGGGACCCGTACGCCTTCCTCATCCGCTCCCGTACGCTCCTCGGCCTCGACGGAGCCACCCTCGGCCACCTCGTCCGCGAGCTCAGCGCCACCCTTGCCGCCGACGCCCGGATCGACCACACCGCGCTCACCGCCGACGTCCTCGCCGACCTCGACTACGCCCTCCTCGAAGGCCACCAGACCGGTCACCCCTGGCTCGTCCTCAACAAGGGCCGCATCGGTCTCTCCTCCTCCGACGCCGCGGCGTGGGCACCGGAGGCTCGTACCCGCCAGCGCCTGCCCTGGCTCGCCGCCCACACCTCGCTCGCCGCCTACCGCGGGACCGCCGGCTTGGAGGAGCCCGCCCGGCTCTACTCCGCCGAGCTCGACCCCGTCACCCGCTCCGGCTTCGACCAGGCCCTGCGCGACCGCGGCCTGGACCCGCTCCACTACCTCTACCTGCCGGTCCACCCCTGGCAGTGGGACGAGGTCGTCCTCCCGCTCTTCGCCCCCGCCCTCGCCTCCGGCGCCCTCGTACCGCTCCCCGCCGATCCCGACGTGCGCCTGCCCCAGCAGTCGATCCGTACCTTCCTCAACCTCACCCGCCCCGACCGGCACAGCGTCAAGCTCCCGCTGTCCGTCTTCAACACCATGGTCTGGCGCGGTCTGCCCAGCGATCTCACCCTCGCCGCCCCCGCCGTCACCGCGTGGATCCACTCCCTCCGCGACGCCGACCCCTTCCTCCGCGAGGAATGCGGGGTCATCCTGCTCGGCGAGGTCGCCTCCGTCACCGTCCGCCACCCCGTCTACGACGCGCTCCCCGAGGTCCCGTACCAGTACAAGGAACTCCTCGGCGCGATCTGGCGCGAGCCCCTGACCGGACGCCTGGCACCCGGCGAGCGCGCCCGCACGCTCGCCTCCCTCCTCCACACCGATCCCCGAGGCCGGTCCTTCACCGCCGAACTCGTCGCCCGGTCCGGGCTCACCCCCACCGGATGGCTGCAGCGCCTCTTCGCCGCCCTGCTGCCCCCGCTCCTCCACTTCCTCTACCGCTACGGCACCGTCTTCTCCCCGCACGGCGAGAACGCCATCGTGATCTTCGACGAACACGACGTCCCGGTCCGGCTCGCGGTCAAGGACTTCGTGGACGACATCAACATCACCGCCGAACCGCTTCCCGAGCTCGAGTGCCTGCCCGACGAGGTCCGGGCGGTCCTGCTCACCGAGCCCGCCGACTTCCTTCCCCAGTTCATCCACTCCGGGCTGTTCGTCGGCGTCTTCCGCTACCTCTCGGCCCTGTGCGAGGATCGCCTCGGTGTCCCGGAGAGCGAGTTCTGGTCCCTCGCACGGGCGGAAATCCTCCGCCACCAGGCCCGATTCCCTGAGCTCAAGGACCGCTACGAGCTCTTCGACCTGCTCGGCGAGCGCATCGGACGGCTCTGCCTGAACCGGAACCGGCTCTACGAGGACGGCTACCGCGACCGCCCCACCCGCCCGCACGCCGTCCAGCACGGCACCGTCCCCAACCCCTTGTACCAGCCATGAATCCTCGCCGGTGCGATCGCTGTCGGTGGGGCCCCGTAGGGTTGGCAGTGCTATGACGAAGCCCTCCCTCCCCGACCTGCTGCACGCCGCCGTCTCCGCCGTCGGCGGCACGGAGCGCCCCGGCCAGGTGGCCATGGCCGAAGCCGTCGCCGAAGCGATCGACGACAACTCCCACCGGCTCATCCAGGCCGGCACCGGCACAGGCAAGTCCCTCGGCTACCTGGTGCCGGCCCTCGCCCACGGCGAGCGCGTGGTCGTGGCCACGGCGACCCTCGCGCTCCAGCGGCAGCTCGTCGAGCGCGACCTGCCCCGGACGGTGGAGGCACTGCATCCGCAGCTGCGCCGCCGCCCGCAGTTCGCCATGCTCAAGGGCCGCTCCAACTATCTGTGCCTGCACCGTCTGCACGAGGGTGCTCCGCAGGACGAGGAGGAAGGCCTCTTCGACCAGTTCGAGGCGGCCACCCCCACCAGCAAGCTCGGCAAGGACCTGCTGCGCCTGCGCGACTGGGCGGACGAGACGGAGACCGGGGACCGTGACGACCTCACGCCGGGCGTCTCGGACAAGGCCTGGTCGCAGATTTCCGTGTCCTCCCGCGAGTGCCTGGGTGCGACGAAGTGCGCGTACGGGGCCGAGTGCTTCGCCGAGGCGGCCCGCGAGCGGGCCAAGCTCGCGGACGTGGTCGTCACCAACCACGCACTGCTCGCCATCGACGCCATCGAGGGCGCGCCGGTGCTGCCGCAGCACGAGGTGCTGATCGTGGACGAGGCCCACGAGCTGGTCTCCCGGGTGACCGGGGTCGCCACTGGCGAGCTCACCCCGGGGCAGGTCAACCGGGCGGTGAAGCGGGCGGCCAAGCTGGTCGACGAGAAGACCGCCGACTCCCTGCAGACCGCGTCCGAGTCCTTCGAGCGGGTCATGGAGCTGGCTCTCCCCGGCCGGCTGGAGGAGATTCCCGAGGACCTCGGCTACGCGCTCATGGCGTTGCGGGATGCCGCGCGCAACGTGATCTCGGCGATCGGCGCGACCCGCGACAAGTCCGTCCACGACGAGGACGCCGTCCGCAAGCAGGCCCTGGCCGCGGTGGAGAACGTCCACGGGGTGACGGAGCGGATCACCAACGGCTCCGAGTACGACGTCGTCTGGTTCGAGCGCCACGACCGATTCGGCGCCACCCTGCGGGTCGCCCCCCTGTCGGTGTCGGGCCTGCTGCGCGAGAAGCTCTTCGAGGACCGCTCCGTGGTCCTGACCTCGGCCACCCTCAAGCTCGGCGGCGACTTCAACGGCGTCGCGGCCTCCATGGGCCTGTCCCCCGAGGGGGTCGAGGCCGAGGACGCGCCGCTCTGGAAGGGCCTGGACGTCGGCTCGCCCTTCGACTACCCGAAGCAGGGCATCCTCTACGTCGCCAAGCACCTGGCCACGCCGGGCCGCGAGGGCACCCGCGGCGACATGATGGACGAGCTCGCCGAGCTGATCGAGTCCGCCGGCGGCCGGACCCTCGGACTGTTCTCCTCCATGCGCGGCGCCAAGGCGGCCGCCGAGGAGCTCCGCGGCCGGCTCGACAACCCGATCCTGCTCCAGGGCGAGGAGACCCTGGGCGAGCTGATCAAGGCGTTCGCGGCCGACCCGAAGACCTGCCTGTTCGGGACGCTGTCGCTGTGGCAGGGCGTGGACGTGCCCGGTCCCAGCTGCCAGCTGGTGGTGATGGACAGGATTCCGTTCCCGCGTCCCGACGACCCGCTGATGAGCGCCCGGCAGAAGTCGGTGGAGGAGCACGGCGGCAACGGATTCATGGCCGTCGCCGCCACGCATGCCGCGCTGCTGATGGCCCAGGGAGCGGGCCGTCTCGTACGGGCCACGGGTGACCGGGGTGTGGTCGCGGTCCTGGATCCCCGCCTGGCCACGGCCCGGTACGGGAGCTTCCTGCGGGCCACGCTGCCGGACTTCTGGTACACCACGGACCGGAACCAGGCCCGCCGTTCCCTGGCCGCCATCGACGCCGCCGCCCAGGCTGACGGCAAGTAGTCGCCCCTCGGGCACAAGACAACCCCCGGGACCGGCGCAGTGGGTCCCGGGGGCTGGATCGAGGCGGCGGGGTCAGACCCGGCGCAGTACCGCGACGACCTTGCCGAGAATGGTCGCCTCGTCGCCGGGGATCGGCTGGTAGGCGGCGTTGTGCGGGAGGAGCCAGACATGGCCGTCCTCGCGCTTGAAGCGCTTGACGGTGGCCTCGCCGTCGAGCATCGCGGCGACGATGTCGCCGTTCTCCGCGACCGGCTGGCGCCGGACCGTGACCCAGTCGCCGTCACAGATGGCGGCCTCGATCATCGAGTCGCCGACGACCTTGAGGACGAACAGCTCGCCGTCGCCGACGAGCTGGCGGGGGAGCGGGAACACGTCCTCGACCGACTCCTCGGCGAGGATCGGGCCGCCTGCCGCGATCCGGCCGACCAGGGGAACGTAGGAGGCGGCGGGCTTGCCGGTGGTGTCCGTGGGCTGCGAGCTGGGCTGGTCGGAGCCGCGCACCTCATAGGCCCGGGGGCGGTGCGGGTCACGGCGCAGGAAGCCCTTCCGCTCCAGGGCCATCAGCTGGTGGGCGACCGACGACGTGCTGGACAGGCCGACCGCCTGGCCGATCTCCCGCATCGACGGCGGGTAACCCCGCCGCTGCACGGAGTCGCGAATGACCTCGATGACCCTCCGCTGCCGGTCCGTGAGCCCGGAGCTGTCGGCGCGGATGCCTGGAGGTCGACCTGGCAGCGAGCGTGCGGGGCGTACGGGCTCCGCCTCCGGGTTCAGGTTTGCGTCGTTCATGGCATGCACCGGCTCGAGTCGGCTCTGGGAGCGGTTCTGGGCAGTGATGGTGGCACTGTCTGCGGTGGTGGTCACGTCGGCCCCTCTCGAAATGTTCTCCCTAGCTGGACAACGGTAGTAGCTTTCGAAAGGTTGCGCCAAACACACGTTCGAGTGAAAAATCGCAGATCGTCCCGCGTGGGCAAATCGAGGGGTGTATGGGCGATCGGTTCACCGAACGCGGGTTCGGCTCGGCGCCCGCTGCTTACGGTACCCTTCCCGGTCGGATCGCGACCCTCCGGGTCCGGGCCCAGTGTGGCACCGGAAGACCTCGTATCCGCCTATCGGACGCCGCGACACGCGGAGTCGGGTAAATCCACCACAACCCAAGATCTAGTGGTTGGATGAGCGCAGCCGCCCAGAAGTTGTGGTCCCCGGGTCCGCTGAGGGTCCCGACATCGCATATGCTGGTGGCTGCTTCACAAGCCCCCGACAGAGTCCGTCTCTGTCGTTCAGGGGCCTCGTGAGGTGATTCAGTCGTGCCAAGAGGGAGGGTGAGGGAACCATGCACTGCCCCTTCTGCAGGCACCCCGACAGCCGCGTCGTCGACAGCCGCACCACGGACGACGGCACGTCGATCCGCCGGCGCCGTCAGTGCCCCGACTGCTCCCGTCGCTTCACGACGGTGGAGACGGCCTCGCTGATGGTGATCAAGCGCAGCGGGGTGACCGAACCCTTCAGCCGTACCAAGGTCATCTCCGGCGTGCGCAAGGCGTGCCAGGGGCGGCCGGTCACCGAGGACGCCCTCGCCAAGCTCGGCCAGCGGGTCGAGGAGGCGGTGCGCGCCACCGGGAGTGCCGAGCTGACCACCCACGACGTGGGTCTGGCCATACTCGGCCCGTTGCAGGAACTCGACCTGGTCGCGTACCTCCGGTTCGCGTCCGTTTACAAGGCGTTCGACACACTCGAAGACTTCGAGGCCGCCATCGCGGAGCTCCGCGTGTCGCGACCTCACCCTGAAGAGTGCGAGCCCGGTCGGACCGCTCCGGTCCCCGTGCCCGCCTCCGCCGCCGACTGACCGGACGGCCCGTGCTCCGGTGCTCACGCACCGCCAGCACGGCCGGTCTGCCAGGCGAAGAGACGTAGATACAAGACACAGCATCGTGCCGCGGAATAGCGATGGCACTTTAGGGCGTTTTTGCCCGCATATGGGAGGCCTGGCATGACAGAGACGGCGAGCAGCTCGGCACGTGGTTCCCGCGCCAAGGGGACCAAGGCTGCCAAGGGCGGCCTGCGTATCGAGCGCATCCACACCACCCCGGGCGTACACCCGTACGACGAGGTGAGCTGGGAGCGCCGTGACGTCGTCATGACCAACTGGCGCGACGGCTCGGTCAATTTCGAGCAGCGTGGCGTCGAGTTCCCCGACTTCTGGTCGGTGAACGCGGTCAACATCGTCACCAGCAAGTACTTCCGCGGCGCGGTCGGCACCCCGCAGCGCGAGACCGGTCTGAAGCAGCTGATCGACCGGATCGTGAAGACGTACACGAAGGCCGGCGAGGACTTCGACTACTTCTCGTCGCCCGCCGACGCGGAGATCTTCGAGCACGAGCTGACCTACGCCCTCCTGCACCAGATCTTCAGCTTCAACTCCCCGGTGTGGTTCAACGTCGGCACGCCCCAGCCGCAGCAGGTCTCCGCCTGCTTCATCCTGGCCGTCGACGACTCCATGGAGTCGATCCTCGACTGGTACAAGGAAGAGGGCATGATCTTCAAGGGCGGCTCCGGCGCCGGCCTGAACCTCTCCCGCATCCGCTCCTCCAAGGAGCTCCTCTCCTCCGGTGGCAACGCCTCCGGCCCGGTCTCCTTCATGCGCGGCGCCGACGCGTCCGCAGGAACGATCAAGTCGGGCGGCGCCACCCGCCGCGCGGCCAAGATGGTCGTCCTGGACGTGGACCACCCGGACGTCGAGGCCTTCATCGAGACCAAGGTGAAGGAGGAGGAGAAGATCCGCGCCCTGCGCGACGCGGGCTTCGACATGGACCTGGGCGGCGACGACATCACGTCCGTCCAGTACCAGAACGCCAACAACTCCGTCCGTGTGAACGACGAGTTCATGACGGCCGTCGAGAACGGCACCGAGTTCGGCCTGCGTGCCCGCATGACCGGCGAGGTCATCGAGAAGGTCGACGCCAAGGCGCTCTTCCGCAAGCTCGCCGAGGCCGCGTGGGCCTGCGCCGACCCGGGCATCCAGTACGACGGTGTGATCAACAACTGGCACACCTGCCCCGAGTCCGGCCGCATCACCGCGTCCAACCCCTGCAGCGAGTACATGCACCTGGACAACACGTCCTGCAACCTCGCCTCGCTGAACCTGATGAAGTTCCTCAACGACGACGGCAAGGGCAACCAGTCCTTCGACGCCGAGCGCTTCGCCAAGGTCGTCGAGCTCGTCATCACCGCGATGGACATCTCCATCTGCTTCGCGGACTTCCCGACGCAGAAGATCGGCGAGAACACCCGCGCCTTCCGCCAGCTGGGCATCGGCTACGCCAATCTCGGCGCCCTGCTGATGGCCACCGGCCACGCGTACGACTCGGACGGCGGCCGCACCCTCGCCGCGTCGATCACCTCGCTGATGACCGGTACCGCCTACAAGCGTTCCGCCGAGCTGGCCGCCATCGTCGGTCCGTACGACGGCTACGCCCGCAACGCCGAGTCGCACAAGCGCGTCATGAAGCAGCACTCCGACGCCAACGCCGTCGCGCCGCGCACCGAGGACCTGGACAACACGATCTGGGCCGCGGCCACCGAGGCCTGGCAGGACGTTCTGCGCCTCGGCGAGAAGAACGGCTTCCGCAACTCCCAGGCCTCCGTCCTGGCGCCGACCGGCACCATCGGTCTCGCGATGTCCTGCGACACCACCGGTGTCGAGCCGGACCTGGCCCTGGTCAAGTTCAAGAAGCTCGTCGGCGGCGGCTCGATGCAGATCGTCAACGGCACCGTCCCGCAGGCCCTGCGCCGCATGGGGTACCAGGAAGAGCAGATCGAGGCGATCGTCGCCCACATCGCCGAGCACGGCGTCGTCGTCGACGCGCCGGGCCTGAAGGCCGAGCACTACTCGGTGTTCGACTGCGCCATGGGCGAGCGTTCCATCTCCGCGATGGGCCACGTCCGCATGATGGCCGCGATCCAGCCCTGGATCTCCGGCGCGATCTCGAAGACGGTCAACATGCCGGAGACGGCGACCGTCGAGGAGATCGAGGAGATCTACTTCGAGGCCTGGAAGCTCGGCGTCAAGGCGCTCGCGATCTACCGCGACAACTGCAAGGTCGGCCAGCCCCTCTCCGCCAAGAAGAAGGAGGAGGAGAAGCAGGAGGTCACCGCCAAGACGGAGGAGACCATCCGCGCCGCCGTCGAGAAGGTCATCGAGTACCGCCCCGTCCGCAAGCGCCTCCCCAAGGGCCGCCCGGGGATCACCACCTCCTTCACGGTCGGTGGCGCCGAGGGCTACATGACCGCGAACTCCTACCCGGACGACGGTCTGGGCGAGGTCTTCCTGAAGATGTCCAAGCAGGGTTCGACCCTCGCGGGCATGATGGACGCCTTCTCGATCGCCGTCTCGGTCGGTCTGCAGTACGGCGTGCCGCTGGAGACCTACGTCTCGAAGTTCACGAACATGCGCTTCGAGCCGGCCGGCATGACGGACGACCCGGACGTGCGGATGGCGCAGTCGATCGTCGACTACATCTTCCGCCGCCTGGCGCTGGACTTCCTGCCCTTCGAGACCCGCTCGGCCCTCGGCATCCACACCGCCGAGGAGCGCCAGCGCCACCTGGAGACCGGCTCCTACGAGCCCCTCGAGGACGAGCTGGACACCGAGTCCCTGGCGCAGTCGGCCCCGCTGGCCGCGGTGCCGTCGGCCCCGAAGCCCCTCGCGCCCGCCGTGCCGGTCCCGGCTCCGAAGACGGCGCACAGCAACGCCGAACTGGTCGAGATGCAGCTCGGCGTCTCCGCCGACGCCCCGCTCTGCTTCTCCTGCGGTACGAAGATGCAGCGCGCCGGCTCCTGCTACATCTGCGAGGGCTGCGGCTCCACCAGCGGCTGCAGCTGAAACCGGGCGCAATCGCGCTGGATGCAGCATCCGGCGTAGCCCGCACGGGTAGCTGACCAGCAGCTCACGAAGGGGACCGGCCCACGGCCGGTCCCCTTCGTCGTGCCTGTGAGTACGACGAGATACGGGTCCGGGAGAATTCCCGACGCGACGACGACCGCGCCGACCGGCCGGCCGCTTGCTCGAGCCAGGACCAGGACCTGCCGGCGGGGTACGTCTCGGGAGTTCAGCTGTGTACGGCGCTGAACCGCCCGGATCTTCCGGTGCTCTTCGGAACATCGGCATCGTACGACCGTCTACCGGTCGCCGAGACGGCCGACCTGCTGGGCTTCACCGCGCAGAAGACAACGGTCCTGGGACGCCCGGCCGTCCTGTATTCGGACCGGACGATCGGCATCATCTTGAACTTCAACGGCGGCAAGACCAGCACCGGCACAGGCCCCGGCGGCATCGCCCGCAGCCTGGTGGTCGCGAAGGACGCGCAGGACGGCGGCGGTTCCTTCGAGGTCGTGATCTGGCGCCAGGACGGCCGACTGCCCGATGACACGGCCCTGTTCCGCACCGCCGAGCAGGTCCTTCCGACGAGCCCGGGCTGGACCGCCGGCTGAACGCGGCCCGTTCGGGCCGGTCACCGTCAGTGGCGGATGCGGCGGGCGGGCGAAGAAGGGGTTGGTGTGCCGGGCCCGTCATGCCGATCATTGTGCGGGTGAGGACGGATCACGGGGAGACGGGGAACCATGTGGAGCGGTGACGAGCTGGACCTCGACGCGTATCTGGCGCGGATAGGAATCGGCAGGGAGGCCGGGACCGGGATCGGGAGGGAGAGGGCCGGGGAACTCCGGCCGGACCTCGAGACGTTGTACGCAGTGCACCGGGCCCACACCGGCGCCATCACCTTCGAGAGTCTGGATGTTCTGCTCGGCCGCCCCGTCGAGCTGGACGTCAAGGCGCTCGAGGACAAGCTCGTGCACGACCGCCGCGGCGGCTACTGCTACGAGCAGAACTCGCTGCTGGCCGCTGCCCTGGAGCGGATCGGCTTCGAGGTCTCGGGGCGAGGCGCGCGCAATCGCACCCGCGGCGACGCCCTGACCCCGGTGACGCATGCCGTCCTCGTCGTCACCGTCGAGGGACAACCGTGGCTGTGCGACGCCGGTTTCGGCTACCAGGGCCCCCGCGAGCCCATCCCGCTGGGGAACCCCGGAGCCGAGGTGCGGCAGGGGGCCTGGACGTACCGCGTGCGGGAGGAGGCGGACGGCGTCCTCGTGCTGTGCTTCCAGCGCGGGGGAACCTGGCGCGATCTGTACACGTTCTCCCCTCAGCGGTACCACCCCGTCGACTACGTCCTGCTCAACCACTACAGCTCCACCCATCCCCGCTCCGCCTTCATCGGGCGGGTCATCGTCCAGCACCCGGGCGATGACGTCCGCCGGACGCTGGTCGGGCGGGAACTCATCCGGCTCCACCCCGACGGGCGGGAGGAGCGGCAAACCGTCGGGCCGGAGGCACTGCTCGGCGTAATCGACCGGGAGTTCGGCCTTCGGCTACCCGAGCGGGATGCGGCGGAACTGGTACGGATCCACCGCGCCGGGGACTGACCCGGGCCGCGCCGGGACCGTACGATGGCGCCGTGCTGGTCAAGTGGATTCGCTGCACGGTGACGGACCGACGCGGGTTCGAGCGGGGGCAGCGCAAATGGGCGGGGCTGCCGGGCGAGCCGGGATTCCGGGGACAGGGCGGCGGTTGGAGCCGAGGCCGGCAGGGGGTCGCGCATGTCTTCGCGTTCTGGGAGAGCCGCTCTTTCTACGATTCCTTCATGGCCCGCAGTCACGACCGGCTGGCCGCCGCGCAGAACGGCACCTACACCGATTCGCGGGTCACGCTCTTCGATCACCGCTTCGACGTGAAGACCGGCTTCGAGCCGCGCTTCACCGACGCCGACGTGGTCCGCGTCGCGCACACCCGGGTCCGGGAGGGCCGGGTCGACCACTTCGCCCTCATGCAGGAGAAGGTGTGGAATCCGGCGATGGCGGGCTCGCCCGGCATGATCCGGGGCCTCTTCGGCGAGGCCCCGGGCCGGGAGTTCCTGGTGCTGTCGATGTGGCACGCGGCAGCCGAGCACGGCAAGTACCGGCAGGAGCGGGTCGAGCGGCTCTCCCTGCGCGCCCAGATCCAGGCCGATGTCGAGGCCCTCACCGGTGACGTCGTCGACCTCGAACCCTCCTGGACGGTCTGAGGCGGTATGACCGTACGACGACTCGGCGGGCCGACCGGCGTGCCCGGTCGGTCGGCCCGCCGATGGCCGAATAGGGTCGTGGAATGGTTCGACCACGGCGCATCGTCCTCGTCCGGCACGGGGAATCCGAGGGGAATGCCGACGACTCGGTGTATGAACGGGAGCCCGACCACGCCCTGCGGCTGACCTCGAGCGGGCGGGAGCAGGCCGCGGCGGTCGGCGTACGGCTGCGCGAGCTCTTCGGCGAAGAGACGATCAGCGCGTACGTCTCCCCGTACCGCCGGACCCTGCAGACCTTCCGGGAGCTGCGGCTGGACCCGACCCGGGTCCGGATGCGCGAGGAGCCGAGACTGCGCGAGCAGGACTGGGGAAACTGGCAGGACCGGGACGACGTACGGCTCCAGAAGGCGTACCGGGACGCGTACGGGCACTTCTTCTACCGCTTCGCGCAGGGCGAGTCGGGAGCCGACGTGTACGACCGGGTCGGGTCCTTCCTGGAGAGCCTCTACCGCAGCTTCGAGGCCGAGGACCATCCGCAGAACGTGCTGCTCGTGACGCACGGGCTGACCATGCGGCTGTTCTGCATGCGGTGGTTCCACTGGTCGGTGTCCGAATTCGAGGCCCTGTCCAATCCGGGGAACGGCGAATTCCGGACGCTCGTGCTGGGCCCGGACGGCCGGTATCGGATGGACCGCCCGTTTGAGCGGTGGACCACACCCGAGCCCTACGACCTGGACGGCTAGAGTGACCCGCGATGACCCCTCATTCCACTCCCGAACGGCGCTACGCACGCGCCCTGTCCAGCCTCCGCGGGCTGGCCCTGGGGGACGCCCTGGGCTCCCAGTACTTCGTCCCCGTGAACTACCCGCTGCTCAAGCGGCGTGAACTGCCCGTCGGCACCGAGACGTGGCAGTGGACCGACGACACCGAGATGGCCTGCTCGGTCGTGGCCGTGCTCGCCGAGCACGGACGCATCGACCAGGACGCGCTGGCGAGCTCCTTCGCCCACCACCACGACTTCGACCGGGGCTACGGGCCCGCCGTGAACCGGATGCTGCGCCTGGTCCGGGAGGGCCAGGACTGGCGCACGCTGGCCGCCGAACTGTTCAACGGCCAGGGCTCGTGGGGCAACGGCGCCGCCATGCGGATCGCGCCGCTGGGCGCCTGGTACGCCGACGACCCCGAGCAGGCCACGCACCAGGCGGAGATCTCCGCCTACACCACCCACCAGCACCGCGAGGCCGTCTGCGGGGCCATGGCCGTCGCCGCGGCGGCCGCGCTCGCGGCGGACCCGGCCGGCCCGCCGAAGGCCGCAGACCTGCTGGACGGAGTGATCGCGCTGGTGCCGCGCAGCGCGGTGGGCGCCGGGATCCGGCGGGCGCGGGACATGCTGGACTACGGCGACGCGACCACGGTCGCGGCGGTACTGGGCTGCGGACGGCGCACGAGCGCCCATGACACCGTGCCCTTCGCCCTGTGGTCGGCCGCGCGGTCGCTGGACGACTACGAGCGGGCGTTCTGGACCACCGCGCAGGTCGGCGGCGACGTCGACACGACCTGCGCGATCGTCGGCGGGGTACTGGGCGCGCGCGGCGACGAGGTGCTGCCGGCCGCGTGGCTGGCGCGCACCGAGGCCCTGCCGGCCTGGCTGCCGGAGGCCGCGGAGCGTGAGCGGTAAGCCGGCCACGGCGTCCCGCGCAGGACGAAACCTCCCCTTCCGATTGTCACGGTCCTGCCACAGGCCTCTTTTGAGCCTGTTCAAAACCACCTGACACCGGCCTACGCTGTCCGCTTCGCCGCCCCACCTGAAAGCCGGGGCGGCCGACAGGGGAGGGGAACCCGATGTCAGAGAACACCGACGGGGTGGACGAGGCCGCGGACCGGACCGAGGGCGGACCGGCCGGAAGACCGGCACAAAAACCGGCCGAACCGGCTGCGGAACAGATACCGCCAGCCGCAGCCGCACCACCGACGGGCACCGGAACCCCGGCCGACGCCGCCGCCTGGCAGGCATGGCAACAGCAGCAGGCGTGGCAACGGGCCGCAGCGGCCCGGGCCGCGGCCTCCGGGCCCCCCGAGTGGGTGGTGTCGCTGCGGCCCGCCGAAGCCGCCCCGATCGGGGCCGTGACCCTCGTCGCGACCCTGATCGCCGGCCTCTCCGCCGCCCTGCTCCTCGGCGACGGCATGGGGCCCGGCCTGCTGCTCGCCGTCGTGCCCGCCGTGGTCGCCGCGTACGCCGCCGCCCGCGCGGCCCGTCGTACCGCCCGCCCCTGGACCCTGGTCTGGGCGATCGGCTGCCTCGCCCTCCTCGCCGTACCCGCCCTGCGCGACTCGGCGTGGCCGTCCACCCTCGCGATCCTCTCCGCCATCCTGCTCGGTGCGCTGGCCCTGCACGGCAGCCGCACCTGGCCCGGCGTCCTGCTCAGTCCGATCGGCTTCTTCGAGGCGGCCGTGTCCGGGCTCGGCTGGGCATGGGCGGGCCTGCGCTCGCGCGGCGGCGTCAGGAAGGACCGCTGGCTGCCCGTCGCCAAGGCCGTTGCCGTGGCCGTGGTCCTCCTGCTGGTCTTCGGCACGCTGTTCGCCTCCGCCGACGCGGCCTTCGCCGACCTGCTGAGCGGGCTGACGCCCGACATCTCCATCGAGGACGGACCCATCCGGATCGTTCTCTTCCTCTTCGGCGCCTTCCTCGCGCTGGCCGCTGCCCGCGCCGCCGCCGCCCCGCTGCGCTGGGACCGGATCAAGGTGGCTCCCGGCAAGCCGCGGTCCCGCGTCGAATGGGCCCTGCCGCTCGTCGTGCTCAACCTGCTCTTCGCCGGCTTCAACGCCGTGCAGCTGGCCGTCCTGTTCGGCGGCTACGACAAGGTCCTCAAGAGCACCGGCCTCACCTACGCCGAGTACGCCCGGCAGGGTTTCTGGCAGCTGCTCTGGGCCACGCTGTTCACCCTCGCGGTGATAGCCCTGGCCCTGCGCTGGGCCCCGCGCTCCGGCGCCGCCGACCGCCGCTTCGTGCGCACCGTCCTCGGGGTGCTGTGCGCGCTGACGCTGGTCGTCGTCGCCTCCGCGCTGCGCCGCATGGACCTGTACGTGGACGCGTACGGGCTGACCATCCTGCGCGTGTCGGTGGCCGCGATGGAGCTGTGGCTCGGCCTGGTCCTCGTACTGATCATGGCGGCCGGGGTGTTCGGGGCCCGCTGGCTGCCGCGCGCGGTCGCGGGGAGTGCGGCGGCCGCCGTTCTGGCCTTCGGCCTGCTGTCCCCGGACGGGATGGTCGCAGAGCGCAACGTGGCCCGTTTCGAGGCGGACGGCAAGATCGACCTGGCCTACTTCCAGAGCCTGTCGGCGGACGCCGTGCCGGCGCTGGACCGGCTGCCCGAGCCCCAGCGGTCCTGCGCCCTGCGCGGGATCGACGAGGAGATCTCCAGGGCCGGGGACGTCCCCTGGTACGCCATGAGCATGGGTGAGCACCGGGCCCGGCAGATCCTGCACGAGCGACCGGTGACGGCCGCGTACGAGGTCTGCTCGCGCCTCGGCAGCTTCGGCAGCCGCACCGAGTACTAGGCGTACGAGGGCCGGCTGCCCCGGACGTACGAGGGCCCGGGCGCGGGATCGTCCCCGCACCCGGGCCCTCGTACCTCCGGCCCCGCTCAGGCCGGCGGTCCACCCTTCACGGCGGTTCCGTTGAGGGCATCAAGGTCGCTCTTGCGCACCCGGATCACCAGCAGCGCGGTGGCCAGGGCCACTCCCGCCATCGCCACGGCGGCGCCGAACGCGGTGGAGATGCCCTGGGTGAGCACGAGGTCGCCCCAGGGGTCGGGCAGCTGCCCGGTCTCCTGGAAGGCGGCCAGCTGGCCCGGCTCCGCCTGCGCCGCGAAGGCGGGGAACTGCTGCCCGGCCTCGGTGCGGGCGGCCGTGCCGAAGACGGTGACCAGGATGGACAGGCCCAGGGAACCGCCCACCTGCTGGCTGGCGTTGAGCAGTCCGGAGGCCGCGCCCGCTTCTTTGGACGACACTCCGGAGACGGCGGTCAGGGTGAGGGTCACGAAGTTGAGGCCCATACCGAACCCGAACAGCAGCATCGGCCCGAGCACCCCGGCCACGTACGAGGAGTCGGTGCGGATCAGGGTGAGCCAGCCGAGCCCCACGCCGACGAGGGCGGATCCCGACACCATGAACGGTTTGGGGCCGAAGCGCGGCAGGAAGCGCTGCGAGAGGCCCGCGGCCGTGACGATGGCGACGGTCACGGGCAGGAAGCCGAGTCCGGATTCGATCGGGGTGAAGTCCAGTACGTTCTGCACGAACTGGACGATGAAGAAGAACATGCCGAACATCGCGGCGGCGAGGCTGAGCATGATCAGGTAGGTGCCGGCGCGGTTGCGGTCGGCGAACATCCGCAGCGGGATGATCGGTTCACGGGCCCGCGACTCGACGGCGACGAACAGCGCGAGCAGGATGACGGCCGCCGCGAACGAGCCGAGCGTGAGGGAGTCGCGCCAGCCGTCCTCCGAGGCGCGGATGAATCCGTAGACCAGCGAGGCCATGCCACCGGTGGAGGTCAGGGCGCCGGCGATGTCGAAACGGCCGGGGTGGCGCTCGGACTCGCTGATGTAGAGCGGGGCGAGGACCGCGATCAGCACGCCGATCGGCACGTTGACGAAGAGGACCCAGCGCCAGTCGAGCCACTCGGTGAGCATGCCGCCGGCCAGCAGACCGATGGCGCCGCCGCCCGCGGAGACGGCGGCGAACACCCCGAAGGCCCGGTTCCGTTCGGGGCCTTCGGCGAAGGTGGTGGTGATCAGGGCGAGCGAGGTCGGGGAGGCGATGGCGCCACCGACCCCCTGGAGGGCGCGGGCGGCGAGCAGCTGCCAGGGTTCCTGGGCGAAGCCGCCGAGGAGGGAGGCCAGGGTGAAGAGCAGGATTCCGGCCATGAACACGCGGCGCCGGCCCAGGATGTCGCCGGCCCGGCCGCCGAGCAGGAGCAGGCCCCCGAAGGTGAGCGTGTAGGCGCTCAGCACCCAGGAGAGATCGGTGGTGCTGAAGTCGAGGGCGGTCTGGATGTGCGGAAGGGCGATGTTCACGATCGTCGCGTCGAGGACGACCATGAGCTGGCAGGCGGCGATGACGGTGAGCGCGATTCCGGGGCGCCCCTCCCGGTGGGCCGCGCCCGGTATTCGGGGTGTGGCGAGTTGAGAGCGTGTCACTGAGGATCCCCCAAAGTGAAACAGTGGACGCAATCGTTCACTTGCGGACCACGGTACGAGCCAGAAGGCGGCGGACGCGAGCGTTCACCGGGGTGGAAATGGGCGTACCCGGTAGGCGCGGGCGGAGTCCCGAACTCGAACGGGCGATTCTCGACGCGGCGTTGGGGAGTCCGGGTACGGCCGTGCCGGGCAGGCTCGCGGTCTCTCCTTCACGACTGCGACCAGACCTGCGGCGTCAGGTTGGTGGAGACATCGGGTCCGGAATGTGCGCGCTGGCTTTGTGTCTGATCAGGGAGCTTGTGCGGCGGGGGATCGATCGGGGTGGCGCAGGGGCGTCGTGGATGTCGTTCCGGTGAGGCAGGCGCACCGCGTGATGGTGTGCGGGAGCGAAGGTGGGATGCGGACATCAGGCAGGTGATCGACCGGGTGGTGGTGCCGTCGCTCGGCGGGAGAGCCGCGACGAGGGGCCGTAGAGGGACCGAAGAGGGGTCGACGCGAGACCTGTGTGGGACCGGCGGGGGACCGGACTCAAGGGCGGATGCCGGACCGGCGGGGCGGCCCGGGCAAGGCCCGACCCGGGGCGGGGTGTGCAGGCGGCGCGGGGCGGCGTAACCTTGCTGGCGCCATGCCGTACGAAGCACCCACCCACACCGTCGAACGCTCCCTCCGTGCAACCACCGGCGCCAAGGTCATCGCCGGGGTCGACGAAGTCGGACGAGGGGCCTGGGCCGGTCCCGTCACCGTGTGCGCGGCGATCACCGGTCTGCGCCGGCCGCCCGCCGGGCTCACCGACTCCAAATTGCTCACCCCCAAGCGACGTGACGCCCTCGTCGACGTCCTGGAGGCCTGGGTCACGTCTTATGCCCTCGGGCATGCCTCCCCGGAGGAGATTGACGAGCTGGGGATGACGGCCGCTCTGCGGCTCGCGGCGGAGCGGGCCCTTCAGGCCCTGCCGGTGCGGCCCGACGCGGTCATCCTCGACGGCAAGCACGACTACCTCGGCTCGCCCTGGCAGGTCCGTACGGTGATCAAGGGTGACCAGTCGTGCGTCGCCGTCGCGGCGGCCTCGGTCATCGCGAAGGTCCGTCGGGACCGCATGATGGCCGAAATAGGCGGTCAGGGCGGTGGCTTCGAGGACTTCGCCTTCGCCGCCAACGCCGGATATCCCTCGCCCGTGCACCGTGCGGCGCTGGAGGAGCTGGGGCCCACCCCCTACCACCGGCTCTCGTGGTCGTACCTCGACGCGCTTCCCCGGTGGCGCCACCTCAAGAAGGTGCGCCGCAGCGAGGAGTCGATGGAGCTGGAAAACGGAGGCCAACTCGGCTTCGATTTCTGATCGCACCCATGTGCCACCGGCCGGTACGTTTCGTACCGGTGTTTGATAGACATCACGCCAAGCCTCTCACCACGCCATCGAGGAGCCTCAGATTCACGAGAGTGCCCAGGGTCCCCGCGTCACGCCGGCCGCGAGCCGCACCGCGCAGACCCCCCGCCCCGTACCTGGTCCGCGTCCCGCAGCAGTACCCCGGCCCGGACGCCCCAGTCCCTCCCCCGCAGCGGCAAGCCGCGCGGGTGGTGCCCCCAGGCCCGCTCCGCCCGCGCAGCGTGCGCCGCAGGCCACCCCCGGACCCGTTCCCGCAGCCCCCGCCCCGACCGCCTCCGCAGCGCCGTCCGTCTCGGCGGCGGTGCCGCAGATCCAGCTGATCCCGGCCTCCGTCGAGGGTGCGCTCGACGCGGCCGAAGAAGCCGTGGACCTGCTGCTCGACACCGGGCGCGCGCCCGGTGACATCCTGGTGCTCACCACCGGCGACCCGCACCCGTGGGCCGCCCACGAGCTGTCCTTCGGCGAGGCCGCCTACTGGGCCCTGCACGACGCCGGGGACGACGTCTTCTACGCGGACGCCGCTCAGGTCCAGCGCGCCACCGGCCGCCCCGTCGTCGTCTTCGCCGCCAACGGCGGAGCGGTCGACACGGTCGCGGGCCACCTGCCGGTCGCGCTCACGCGGGCCGGTGCGCTGCTGATCGTGTGCGGTGACCCGCAGCAGATCAACTCCGTGTTGGGTGCGGGCGTCTGACGCCCCGTATCCCGGCACGGGCGAGGGGCGGGGCGGGCCGTGGGCCGGCCCCGCTGAAGCCCGAGGGCCGATTCGCCGTGCGCACCCCTTCGGCCGGGCGGCCGTACGAGGGTCAGCGCGCGGCGGTCCGGCGCAGTGCCTCGGCCGCGCCGCCACCGGTGTGCAGGGCGAGCGGGGCGAACTCGGCCACCGTGTCGCCGAGCCGCTGAGGCCGTGAGTCCGAGCTGGGCTGCCGGCCGCCCCGGCCTTCGCCCAGAACCTGCCAGCCCCCGCGGGTCAGCGTGATGTACGCGCCGCAGCGCAGCCCGTGCAGGGTGCAGGCGTCCCGCAGCCCCCACATCCAGGCTCCGTCCTCCTCGGTCCACCGCTCGTCGCCCTCGCGGCAGTAGAGCAGCACCGCCGTGCGCACCGGGGTCCGGCGCCGCAGATCGTGCGGGATGACCCGGCGCAGCCGGGACAGCAGGGCGTTGCGGTACTCCCAGCCGTCGGCCGAGGTCGACCGCTGTACGAACGAAGCGCTCGCCACGAGCTGCTCCTCCGGGCCGAGGACGGCGATGACCGCCGTCGACGGCACGGGGCTGTGCCGGGAGTGCAGCCCGCTGACGACCTCGCGGGGGTTGCGGAGCAGGGGAATGCCTGCCGACGTCCATTCGGCGGGTTCCAGCAGCCGGCCGTGCCGGCTGGCGCCGCCGGTGGCCGTTGTCAGGGACGTGGTCGAGGGCGGGGCGAATCCGAAGGTCACGGTCCTCCCTTCGGGTACACGCCCGCGGACGGGCACGGCTGGAGTGTGGGCGCGCCGCAGCACGGCCCAGGAGGGTGCCGGGGAACCGGGCGGGAGCACCCCAATTCTCGCGTGGCCCGCGAGCATGCGGCAACGAGCAATTGGCGCCGCCGACCGGAATTCGCCGGTATGCCGCTCATATCCTTGCCCCGCCACGCCGAAGATGACGCATTCGGCTACGGCTGAAGCGCAAGCACCAGCGGAAACACCCCCTTCGCGCCAGCCCGCCGGAGAAGCCGGGCGGCCACGGCGAGGGTCCATCCGCTCTCCGCGCGGTCGTCCACGAGGAGTACCGGTCCCGCTGCCTCGGCCAGTGTCGCCGCCAGAGCCGGGGGCACGGTCAAGGCCTGGTGGAGCCCCCGTACCCGCTGGGCGCTGTTGGAGGAGGGCAGGCCGTATTCCGGGACCTGGTCCGTGTACCCGATCGTCCCGAGCAGAGGCAGCCGCCCGACCTCCGCGATGCGCGCGGCCAGCGAACCGACCAGCTGGGGGCGGCTCCGTGAGGGCAGCGCGACCACGCCCACCGGCCTCGCCGGTGCGTCCGGGGCACCCGAGGCCCAGCCGCCCGGGCCGCGGGCCCAGTCGGCGAGGACGGCCACCACGGCCTGGGCTACATCGTCCGGAATCGGCTGGTCGGGACTCTGCTGGGCGAGCATCGGGCGCAGCCGGTTGCCCCAGCCGATGTCGGACAGCCGGCCCAGCGCCCGCCCGGTGGCGGCTTGCTCCCCGGCCGGGATGCGGCCCTTGAGGTCGACGCCGACCGCCGCGAGCCCGGTCGGCCACATCTTGCGCGGCTCCAGCTCCACGCCCGGGCGGCCGAGTTCACCGCGGGCGGTGTCCAGCGCGGCGGTGGACACGTCCGCCGTGAACCGGGCCCCGGCGCAGTTGTCGCAGCGGCCGCAGGGGGCGGCCTGCTCGTCGTCGAGCTGGCGGCGCAGGAACTCCATCCGGCACTCGGTGGCCGCCGCGTAGTCGCGCATGGCCTGCTGTTCCGCGGCCCGCTGGCGGGCCACCCACGCGTATCGCTCGGCGTCGTAAGCCCACGGCTCCCCAGTCGAGGTCCAGCCGCCCTTGACCCGGTGCACGGCGCCGTCCACGTCCAGGACCTTGAGCATCGTCTCCAGCCGGGTGCGGCGCAGGTCGACCAGCGGCTCCAGCGCGGGCAGCGACAGCGGCCGCCCCGCCTGGGCGAGTACGTCCAGCGTCCGGCGCACCTGCTCCTCGGGCGGGAAGGCCACCGAGGCGAAGTACTGCCAGATCGCCTCGTCCTCCCGGCCGGGCAGGAGCAGGACCTCCGCGTGCTCCACGCCGCGGCCGGCGCGGCCGACCTGCTGG
Organism: Streptomyces sp. NBC_01546; assembly: GCF_045208355.1. NCBI lineage: Bacteria > Bacillati > Actinomycetota > Actinomycetes > Kitasatosporales > Streptomycetaceae > Streptomyces > Streptomyces sp. NBC_01546. Next base: position 2,478,924 of record NZ_CP109379.1, on the reverse strand, counting down.
TAGTAGGCGATGGGGGAGGAGGGGGAGCCCAGGTGCACGACGAAACCGAGGTCGGGCTTGTCGAAGCCCATGCCCAGGGCGGAGGTGGCCACCAGCGCCTTGACCCGGTTGGCCTGGAGGTCGTCCTCGGCCTGCTGCCGGTCGGCGTTCTCCGTCTTGCCGGTGTACGAGGACACCGTGTGCCCGCGGTGGCGCAGGTACGCGGTGACCTCCTCGGCCGCCGCGACCGTCAGCGTGTAGATGATCCCGGAGCCGGGCAGGTCGCCGAGGTGGTCGGCGAGCCAGGCCAGCCGGTGCGCCGCGTCGGGCAGCGTCAGCACGGCCAGGCTCAGGCTCTCGCGGTCCAGCGGTCCGCGCAGCACCAGGGCGTCCGTGCCGGCGCCGGTACCGAGCTGTTCGGCGACGTCGGCGGTCACGCGGGCGTTGGCCGTGGCGGTCGTGGCCAGCACCGGGACGCCCGGCGGGAGATCGGCCAGCATGGTGCGCAGCCGGCGGTAGTCCGGGCGGAAGTCGTGTCCCCAGTCGGAGATGCAGTGGGCCTCGTCCACAACGAGGAGGCCGGTGGCGGCGGAGAGCTTGGGGAGGACCTGGTCGCGGAAGTCGGGGTTGTTGAGCCGCTCCGGGCTCACCAGCAGAACGTCCACCTCGCCCGCCGCGACCTCGGCCTGGATCCCCTCCCACTCCTCGGGGTTGGCGGAGTTGATGGTGCGGGCGCGGATTCCGGCGCGGGCGGCGGCCTCGACCTGATTGCGCATCAGCGCGAGGAGCGGGGAGACGATCACGGTGGGTCCGGCGCCGCTCGCCCGCAGCAGCGAGGTGGCGACGAAGTACACAGCGGACTTGCCCCAGCCCGTGCGCTGCACGACCAGCGCCCGGCGCTTGTGCGCGACGAGCGCCTCGATCGCCCGCCACTGGTCCTCGCGCAGCCGAGCCGTGCCCGTGGGGTCGCCCACGAGACGGGCTAGTACGGAGTCGGCCGAGGACCTCAGGTCTGCGTTCATGCCCCCATGCAACCCGATGCCTCTGACATCGCGCCAATGCCGCTCTGAGCCTGTGGATGTTGAAGTTTGAATTGGTTATCCACAGGGCTTTCGCGATCGGATCTTGCGCGGGACCTTCGGGGCATGACGAACAACCACGAATCACGCACCCCGTCCGACCGGCCGTCCACCAGCACGGCCGGATCCACCACCGATCCCCGGATCACACTGCGCAGCCCGGCCGAGCTGGCCGACGCGCTGCCCTACATGCTCGGCTTCCACCCCACGGACTCCCTCGTCATGGTCGCCGTGCACGGCGAGGGAGGCCGCTTCGGCGGCCGGCTCCGCGTCGGCATCCCGGCCACTCCCGCGGAATGGGAGGACACCGCGCGGCAGGTCGCCGACTGCCTGATCCGCGGCAGCGAGCGGCGTGAGGGCAAGCCCGACGGCATCGTCGTCTTCCTCTGCCAGGAGCCGCTCGGCGGGGAGAGCGGCCAGCGGGTGATGACCCGGCTGCGGCCGCTCGCCCAGCGCATCAGGCTGGCCTGCGGCGCGCTCGACGTGCCCGTGTTGGAGGCCCTGTGCCTCTCCGCGGGCCGCTTCTGGTCCTACGTGTGTCCCGACGAGCGCTGCTGCCCGGCCGAGGGCAGCCGGCTGGCGGCGGTCGGCACCTCGGTGATGGCCGCCGCGGCCACCTTCGCCGGCCTCCAGGTCCGGGGTTCCCTCAAGGAGATCGAGGGCAGGCTGGCGCCGCTGGGCGGCGCCGTGGCCGCGGAGATGGAAGGCGCCCTGGACCGGGCGGCTGCCGCCCTCGTACCGAAGATCCTCGACGGGGCCACCCGGGAGGAGGTCGGTGCCGAGACCCTCGAGCTGGCCCGGTCGCTGATGCGGCGGATGGCCCTTGCCCCACCCGTCGAGGGAACCCAGGCCGATGACCGGGACGACGCGCTGCTCGGCCACGACGAGGCGGCCGCGCTGATCCTCGGCCTCCAGGACCGTGAGATCCGGGACATCGCCGCAGAGTGGATGGAGGACGAGGAGGCGGGCCCCGCCCTGCGGCTGTGGCGGGCCCTCGCCCGGCGCTGCGTCGGCGCGTACGGGGAGCACGCGGCGGCTCCGCTCACCCTCGCGGGCTGGGTCTCCTGGTCCACCGGGGACGAGCCGACCGCCCGGATCGCCCTGGGCCTGGCCTTGCGGGCGGATTCCGACTACCGCTTCGCCCAGCTGCTCCACCACGCCTGCAACGAGGGCATCGACCCCGAGGGACTGCGGGAGTGTCTGCGGGAGGAGCGGCGGAGCCGCGAGCCCCGGCGGGGGCGCCGTCCGGCGGGCTCGCGTCCCCCGGGCCGCCGCGGCAAGCCGGCTCCGAGCCGCGAGCCCCGCCGCACCGCGGGGAGCGGGCAGTGAGCCCGCGCCCGCTCCAGCGCGGCACCCTGGTGCGGCGGATCCGGAGCTGCCTGGGCGTCGTTGTACGGCGGCGGCCCCGCCCCGGCTGCGCGCAGCAGGCGCCGCGGCCCGTGACCCGGGCGGGGGTGGGGGCGTTCAGCTGGAGGGCGGCGGGGGCCCGGCCACGCCGCCGCCCGGCTGAACCGACCGGAGCCCAGACAAGGCGACGCATGTCTCACCCCGCATCTCTCCGACCACCCGGCGTGCCTGCCGCCCGCAGGTCCGAGCCGCCGCCCGTGCACGGCGCCGTCATCTGCGTCGCCGCGCCCTGCCTGGTCATCTCGCCGGAGCACGGCCAGCTGACGGGGCGGGGGATCGACGGGATCTATCGCTCCGGGCGCCGGCTGCTCTCCCGCTGCGTGCTGCGCGTCGGCGGGCGCGATCCGGTCGCCGTTCAGGGGCGCAGCCTCGGCGCCGACCGGGCCGTCTTCACCGCGACGGTGCGCACCGGGGCGGAGCCCGGCCCCGACCCGGACATCGGGGTGGAACGGGTCCGGCACGCGGACGGCACCGAGCGGATCACCCTGCGCAGCTTCGCGTCCCGGCCGGTGCGGCTGCCCGTGGAGGTACTGCTCGGCACTGACCTGTCGGAACTGGCCGCCGTGGCCGCCGGGCTCGCCGGGCCGGAACTGCCCGCCGGGGTGCATGCCGCCGGGCTGCGGTGGAGCACCGGCGAGGCTCAGGCCGTCATCGCCGCCGAGCCGCCGCCCGACGACGCGCTGGCCTCGTCCGGGCTGCTGCGCTGGCAGCTCGACCTGGGCCCCGGCGAGTCACACACCATCGAGCTGCGGACCACGCAGGACCGGGTCACGCGGGCGTCAGCAGGGCAGGTGGCGAATCCGCTCGCCGACGCCCGGGCCGAGGGTGACGACCCGAGAGTCGAGGCGTGGTTCCGCACCAGCATCGAGGATCTCGGGGCGCTGTTGCTGAGAGATCCCGGGGAGCCGGGCGACGCCTTCGTGGCCGCGGGGGTGCCATGGCGGCTGGGACTGGCCCCGGCGGAGTCCCTCTGGGCCGCCCGGATGGCGCTGCCGCTCGGGACCGGACTGGCCGCGGCCACCCTGCGGATCCTGGCCCGCAACCAGAGCGGCGGGAGCGGCCCCGAGGCGGGGAAGATCCCGGGCCCGCTGCGGGGGGCGGGCCCTCAGCTCCCGCCGGGGTGCACCGGTACGGAGGCGACCCTGGCCTTCCCGGCGGTGCTCGCCGAGGCCCGGCTCTGGGGGATGCCGGAGGAGGAGGTGGCCCGGCTGCTCCCCGCCGCCGAGCGGTGCCTCGACTGGCTGCGGGGCGCTCTGGGCGCAGACGGCTTCCTGGCCGATCCCGACCCGGGGCCGCGGCGCTGCGAGACCCAGGCCCACGCCCACCGGGCCGCCCTGCTGGGGGCCGACCTGCTCGCCGCGTGCGGGCGTCCCGGGGCCGAGGGATGGCGGCAGTGGGCGGCCGCGCTGCGGGAGCGGTTCCGGGCCGGCTTCTGGATCGACGGTCCGGACGGGGCAGGCCCGCGGCGGCCCTGCACCCCGACGGCCGGCCGCTGCCCCGGCTGACCGGGGCCGCCGCACACCTGCTCGACACCGGGCTCCTCGGCGGCGGCCGGCTCGCCCCGGGCCTCCTGGACCGGGCCTGCACCGAGCAGTTGGCCCGGCTGCTCGGGGCCCCCGCCATGGACTGCGGATGGGGACTGCGGAGCATGGCCGCCAAGGAGCCGGGCCACAACCCCTTCGGCCACCGCTCCGGGGCGGTACGGGCGTACGAAAGCGCCGTGGCGGTGGCCGGACTGGCCCAGGCGGGCTTCGAGAAGGAGGCCGCGGGCCTTCTCCGCGGTCTGTTGGACGCGGCGGAAAGCTTCGGGTACCGGCTGCCGGAGATGTTCGCGGCCGAACAGCGCGTTTCCCACAGCGCCCCGCTTCCGCACCCGGCCGCGTGCCGCCCGGCCGCGGTGGCCGCGGCGGCCGGGGTGCACGTCCTGACCGCCCTCGCCGGAATCCGTCCCGATGCCCCCGCGGGCACGGTCGCCCTCGCCCCGCTCCCCGGCGCACCCCTCGGCGCACTCCGCCTCTCCGGCCTGCGCGTATCGGGGGAGCCCTTCGCCGTGCGGGTCAGCCGGCTCGGCCTCGGCATGGTGGAGGAGGCCGCGGATGCGCTCCAACTGGGAGGTTAGAGGTGTCTTGCCGGTCAGGCCGGACACACCCGGCCCGCACACCGGCGTCTTCAAGGTCACCAAAGCGCTGTTTATCGTCAGGCAGACGACTATGATCGCGGCATGTCGCCCTACGACCCGTCGGCCTTTCCGCCCTTCGCCGTCACTGTCGACCTGGTCGTGCTCACCGTGCGGCGCCACGCGCTCTGTGCGCTGGTCGTCCGGCGGGGTGAGCAGCCGTTCCAGGGGCGCTGGGCGCTGCCCGGCGGATTCGTACGCGGAGACGAGGACCTCGCGGCGGCCGCGGCCCGGGAACTCTCCGAGGAGACCGGCCTGTGCGCACACGACCCCGCCCTCCCGGGCGTGGGTAACGGGGCCCATCTCGAACAGCTGGCCACCTACGGTGACCCGAAGCGGGATCCGCGGATGCGCGTCGTCAGCGTGGCGCACCTGGTGCTGGCCCCCGACCTGCCGGCGCCCCGCGCTGGCGGCGACGCCAACAGCGCCCGATGGGCTCCCGTCGACGAACTGCTCGCATCCGAGGAGCAGACCTCGGCGGGACTCGCCTTCGACCATGCCCGGATCCTTGCCGACGGCGTGGAGCGGGCCCGCTCGAAGATCGAGTACTCCTCGCTGGCCACCGCCTTCTGCCCGCCGGAGTTCACCGTCGGCGAGCTGCGCCGGGTCTACGAGGCCGTCTGGGGCGTGGCCCTCGACCCGCGGAACTTCCACCGCAAGGTCACCGGGACCCCCGGATTCCTGGTGCCGGCCGGAGGGACGACGACCCGTCAGGGCGGACGCCCGGCACAGCTGTTCCGCGCCGGCGGAGCCACCTTGCTCAACCCGCCAATGCTGCGTCCCGAGGTCTGACGCCGCGACACCAGTCCCGGTCCCCGGCCCGGCCCCCGGTTTCGCCCCGGCACCCTGGGCTGACTCGGCCGCAATATTGACATTCCATCGGACCGGTTGCGCTGTAAATCGGACATATCGCGTTATCTTGCTTGCGGTACTCACGCTGCCGCAGAGCGGTCTCACCCCCCGCGAGAGAAGCGATGCTCCAGGCCATCGGACTTACCAGCAACCCCCGCCCCGACGCCCAGCCCCTCGTGGACGACCTCACCCTCGAGGTCCGCCCGGGGAGCGTGACCGCCCTGCTCGGCGAGCCGGGATCGGGCAAGACCACCGCACTGCGGCTCATGCTCGAACTCGAACCGGGCCGCGGCGTCACCTACTTCCGCGGTCGCCCGCTGCACCGGATCCCGTACCCCGGCCGTGAGGTCGGCGTGCTGCTCGGCGATGTCCCCGGCAATCCCGCGCGCACCGTACGCAACCAGCTGCGGATGCTCTGCGCCGCCGCCGGGGTGCCGGCCTCCCGGGCCGACACCATGCTCGAGGTCGTCGGGATCGCGGGTCTGCGGGACCAGCGACTCGGCTCGCTCTCGCTGGGCATGGAACGCCGCGTCGCGCTGGCCGCCGCGCTGCTCGCCGATCCCTGCACCCTGCTGCTGGACGAGCCCGCGGCAGGTCTCTCGCCCCGCGAGAGCGGCTGGCTGTACGGGCTGCTGCGCGGCCACGCCTCCCTCGGCGGAGCGGTGCTCTTCACCACCGACGACGCCAAGGAGGCGGCACGCAACGCCGACCGGATCGTCAGCGTAGAGGCAGGCCGGCTCGTCGCCGACCAGGACGCAGCCGAGTTCGCCCGGACCCGGCTGCGACCGAGGGTCGCCGTGCGCACCCCGCACGCGGCCCGGCTGGCCGACGTACTGGGCCGCGAGGCCCGGGCTGCCCAGCGCGCGGTGGAGATCGTGGAGGAGAGCGGCAGCCGCCTGTCGGTGTACGGCAGCAGCTGCGCGGAGGTCGGCGAGGCGGCGTTCAAGCACGGCGTGCTGGTCCACCGGCTCGCCGACGAGACCGGAGACGCCGGCGCTCCCGCGCCGCCGGTCCCGCACGCCCGGGCCGCCGCCGACGCGACGTCCGACGCGACGTCCGACGCGACGTCCGACGCGACGTCCGACGCGGCTTCCGATGCGGCATCCGGCTGGGCATCGGGCAAGGCTGCCACGGGTGGACGGTCCCGGCGCGCCCGGTCGCGGCGGCCCGCCTCGGCGGTGCGCCGCGTCGGCGGACCCATGAGGCCGCTGCGCTACGAGCTGCTCCGGGTCTTCGGCACCGCCACCCCTTTCCTCACCACCGCGGTCGTCGCCGTCGTCTCCGTTCTGACCGCGCTCGTACTGGCCCGGGCCGGGCACACCCCGCAGAACCGGCTGCTCGCGGCCTGGCCCGAGCTGCTGCCGCTGCCGCCCGCGGCCCTCGGCGCGGGCCTGCTCGGCGCCCTGGCCTTCGGCGAGGAGTACCGCTACCCCGCGCTCGCCGCCGACCGCGGCACCGTGCCCCGCCGGATGGGGCTGCTCGCCGCCAAGCTCGGCGTCTGCGCCGTCCTCGCCCTCCTGCTGGGCGCCCTGGTGGTGGTGGCCGACGCCGCCGCACTGGCCCTCGTCTTCGACAGCGGCCCGCTGCGCACCCCGGTGGAGTGGCTCTCCCCGGCCGCGAGTTGGGCCGGGCTGCTCATCGGCTGCGCCTGGGCGGGCGTCCTGGCCTCCGGCGTCTTCAGATCGGCCACCGCCGGCCTGGCCGCGGTGCTCGCCGTGCCGGTGATGGTGGTGCCGCTGGTGCGCAAGGTGCTGGAGGGTTCGTCCGCGTACCCGGTCACCGGACTCGGGCCCCGGCTGCGGAGCCTGACCTGGGTGCAGTGGCCGCCCGAAGCGGACCGCCTGGTCCTGGGGGCCTTGCGGGTCATGGCCCAACCCGTCGGCACCGCTCTGGTGTTGTCGCTGATGGTCCTGTTGTGCGCCTATGGGTTCACCGGACTGCGCAGCCGGGTCCGTTGGTGATCGTTCCGGTGCACAGAAGGCCCGTACGAGACCGTTGGAGTCCACCTCGCGTGATGCGGACCGCAACTCCCCGCAAAAGGCCCGGTTCTTTACGATAAGTCGTCAATTGCGTAGGTGGCACCGATCACCCTTTCGTGTGCTTTTCACCAAAGACCTCAAGGGCAATGGAGGCACGGCCGACAAAGGATTCGTGAGTACCCTTGCGCACACCATGATGACCGCCGCCCGCCATGCCGACTCCGGCCTCGCCGGCCCGGGCGAACTCGACCGCTACCCCTACGCGGAGACCCCCGGGTCCGACCGCGCCGCAGCGCCCCACTGGGACGGCGCCGACGTCGAGTTGAGCCGCGTCGGCCGCCGCGCCGCCGGCAGCCGCGGCCGCGGACTGCACGGCCAACTCGTCCAGCAGCTCGGCCAGATGATCGTTTCCGGTGATCTCGGAGCGGACCGCCCGCTGGTCCCCGAGGAGATCGGCCAGCGTTTCGAGGTCTCCCGGACCGTCGTCCGCGAGTCGCTGCGGGTCCTGGAGGCCAAGGGCCTCGTCAGCGCCCGCCCGAACGTCGGCACCCGGGTCCGCCCGGTCGCCGACTGGAACCTGCTCGACCCCGACATCATCGAGTGGCGGGCCTTCGGCCCCCAGCGCGACGACCAGCGCCGCGAGCTCAACGAGCTCCGCTGGACCATCGAGCCGCTCGCCGCCCGCCTCGCCGCCGGGCACGGCCGCCCGGACATCCAGCAGCGCCTCGCCGACATGGTCGAGATCATGGGTCACGCCCTCGGCCAGGGGGACTCGATCACCTTCGCCCGCGCCGACAACGAGTTCCACGCTCTCCTCATCCAGGTCGCCGCCAACCGCATGCTGGAGCACCTCTCCGGCATCGTCTCCGCCGCGCTCCAGGTCTCCGGCAGCCCCGTCACCGCCTGCGACCGTCCGAGCGAGGCCTGCGTCGCGCACCACGCGCGGATGGTCGAGGCCCTCGCCGCCGGGGACGCGATGGGCGCCGAGAACGCCATGCGCCAGCTCCTGACGGTGCATCCGGAGGTCGAGCGCGTGGTCCCCGCCCCGCGCGAGCACTGACGGGCGTACCCGCGGGGGCGCGGGGGTGCACGACATGTCGCCGGGCCCGGTCGGGTCCGGCGACACCGGCGTGCGGCGCCGCATCCGGCCCGGCAGAAACCGTGCGTATGACCCTATGACCGGCATTGCCGCATACGGGGTGTGACTCGGGCCACGAAGATTGGGCGTAACGCTCTGCGAGGTCACGCGATGACCTAAGAGGTGATGGCCGACGGAGGGAAGACAGCAGCCCTTGGGGGTGCTGTACAGCTCCCCGGCCCCTGCCCGCGCCCCCGGCCCATCCCCAGTCGGTGGTCGTCGGCTCCGGTCCAGCACCACCAGGCCCGGGGTCGGAACCCGTTCCCATCGTTCCGAGAGGTTGTTCGTGTCGGCCAGCACATCCCGTACGCTCCCGCCGGAGATCGCCGATTCCGAGTCTGTGATGGCGCTCATCGAGCGGGGCAAGGCCGAGGGGCAGATCGCCGGCGATGACGTGCGTCGGGCCTTCGAGGCTGACCAGATTCCTGCGACCCAGTGGAAGAATGTTCTGCGCAGCCTCAACCAGATCCTCGAGGAAGAGGGTGTGACGCTGATGGTCAGTGCCGCGGAGTCGCCCAAGCGCACCACCCGCAAGAGCGTCGCAGCGAAGAGCCCGGCAAAGCGGACGGCCACCGAGCCCGTGGCCAAGAAGACGGCGGCGCAGCCCGCGGCCACCGCCGCCGCGGCGTCGGCGGCCGATACGACGGACGCGGAGACCACGGACGCCCTGGCGCAGGAGCCCGGAACCGAACCCGCCGCGAAGAAGACGGCGGCCAAGAAGACGGCGGCGAAGAAGGCCGCGCCCGCCAAGAAGACCGCCGCCAAGAAGACGGCGGCGAAGAAGACCGCCTCCAAGAAGGACGCCGACGAGGCCGGTGGCGAGGAGACCCCGGAGGAGGGTCCCGACGCCGCCAAGGCCGAGGCCGACGAAGAGGAGGAGGGCGGCGAGAACAAGGGCTTCGTCATCTCCGACGACGAGGACGACGCGCCCGCCCAGCAGGTGGTCGTCGCCGGTGCCACCGCCGACCCGGTCAAGGACTACCTCAAGCAGATCGGCAAGGTCCCCCTCCTCAACGCCGAGCAGGAGGTCGAGCTCGCCAAGCGCATCGAGGCCGGACTGTTCGCCGAGGACAAGCTGGCGAACTCGGACAAGCTGGCGCCCAAGCTCAAGCGCGAGCTGGAGATCATCGCGGAGGACGGCCGCCGTGCGAAGAACCACCTGCTGGAGGCCAACCTCCGCCTCGTGGTGTCCCTCGCCAAGCGCTACACCGGCCGCGGCATGCTCTTCCTGGACCTGATCCAGGAGGGCAACCTGGGCCTGATCCGCGCGGTCGAGAAGTTCGACTACACCAAGGGCTACAAGTTCTCCACCTACGCGACGTGGTGGATCCGCCAGGCGATCACGCGCGCCATGGCCGACCAGGCCCGCACCATCCGCATCCCGGTGCACATGGTCGAGGTGATCAACAAGCTCGCCCGCGTGCAGCGCCAGATGCTCCAGGACCTGGGCCGCGAGCCCACCCCGGAGGAGCTGGCCAAGGAACTCGACATGACCCCCGAGAAGGTCATCGAGGTCCAGAAGTACGGCCGAGAGCCGATCTCCCTGCACACGCCGCTCGGCGAGGACGGCGACAGCGAGTTCGGCGACCTGATCGAGGACTCCGAGGCCGTCGTCCCGGCCGACGCCGTGAGCTTCACGCTCCTGCAGGAGCAGCTGCACTCGGTGCTCGACACCCTGAGCGAGCGCGAGGCCGGCGTGGTCTCGATGCGCTTCGGCCTCACGGACGGCCAGCCCAAGACCCTCGACGAGATCGGCAAGGTCTACGGCGTCACGCGTGAGCGCATCCGCCAGATCGAGTCGAAGACGATGTCGAAGCTGCGCCACCCCTCCCGCTCCCAGGTGCTGCGCGACTACCTCGACTGACCGGCACCGGGCCGGCGGCGATACCGACACCGGCGCCGGTGGCCGCGCGGGTGCGCACGGCCACCAGGCATCCCACTCTGGGTGTAGTCATGCACACTCGGAGTCAGGAGGCCTCATGCGTCGTCCCATTGCCCGCGCTCTGGCGGGAGCGCTGACCCTGGCGGCGGGAGCGGCCGCGGCACCGCTGACCCAGGCACCGCAGGCGGCCGCGGACAGCGTGGTGATCGGCGGCAAGCCGGTGAAGGTCGGCGAGAGCCCCTGGGTCGTGGCCCTCGCCAGCCGTGACCGGTTCGGGGGTACGCGGGGCGGCCAGTTCTGCGGGGGCGTCGTCGTGGCCCCGACGAAGGTGCTGACGGCGGCCCACTGCCTGGGCCGCGAGGTGCTGGGCGGCCCGGTCGAGTCGGTCAGCGATTTCCGGGTGGTCGCCGGGCGTACGGAGCTGCGGGCGACCGACGGCCGGGAGATCGCGGTGCGCGGTGCGCGGGTGAACCCGGAGTACGACCCGCGCAGCAATGCCGGGGACCTCGCAGTCCTGGAACTCGCGGAATCCCTGCCGGCGCACTACGTGCTCCCCATGGCCGGCGCGGGTCACGCCTCGTACGCGCCGGGGACGGAGGCGGCGGTGTACGGCTGGGGCGACACCAGCGGTTTTGGTGACTACGCGTACGCACTGCGTGCCGCGCGGGTGACCGTGCTGTCCGACGAGGTCTGCGGGCGGGCCTATCCCGGGGACGCGAACGGTCAGTACCGGGCGGAATCCATGGTGTGCGCGGGCGACGGCGTCGGCGGGAAGGACGCATGCCAGGGCGACAGCGGGGGACCGCTGGTGGCCCAGGGGCGGCTCATCGGCCTGGTGTCGTGGGGGCGCGGCTGCGGCCGGGCCGACAGCCCGGGGGTCTACACGCGCATCGCGCCGCTGGTCGGCTTCGTGACGGGCCCGGAGAGCGGCGCGCAGCTGGCCGGGGTCCAGGACACCGGCCCGAGCCCCGGGAGGGCCTCCGGGCCGGGTGCAGGGCCCGTACAGGGGCATCGCACGGAGAAGGGCCCGTAAGCCGCCGGCCGTGATGGAGCGGCGGCGGGCCCGGGTATGAGGACGGGCGGCACCCCTGGGTCTCAGGAATGCCGCCCGTCGACCGGCCTGGCCGGTCCTGGCTCGTCGGATGCGAGGAACAGGCCTGTGTCAGCGGTCCTCGGGTTCGGCATGGGCAGCCGGAGCGGACGTGAGCCGCTCGGTCTCATCCTGTATTTCCGCGGCGATCTTCTTGAGTTCCGGCTCGAACTTGCGACCGTGGTGGGCGCAGAAGAGCAGTTCACCGCCGCTCAGCAGGACGACGCGCAGATATGCCTGGGCGCCGCAACGGTCGCATCGGTCAGCGGCCGTCAGCGGGGTCGCGGGTGTCAGAACAGTAGTCACGTCGCCTCTTCTCTAGCTCGACGAGCTGTCGTACCAGGGTCAACATCCAACCAGGCCGAAAACGTTCCCGCTCGCGGCTTTTCCTCGAAACTTCCTTCCGAAGCTGGCCGGCTGTTGCCGGTTGGCGGCGAAGGAGCCGTATTGCGTTGCTCTACGGTTTCGCGTTGTCAGTCGTTCGCTTGTTGCAGTTCCATCCTCCCCCGGCGTGAGTGCCAGGTTGTTCATGAGGACGTGCCCGAACCCTAAATGGTTCATGCCTGGAAGGGAACGTGATGTTTGCTTCACCCCCACGGGGGATCGAACATCCGTGCGGATCTGGACTAGGCTGAGGAATGCGCGAGGGTGGCGTTGCATCGGCTCTACCTGGCCTCGGTACCCTTCGACCGGCAACCGAGCCACCCCTGCGCCCTGCCGGGCCAGAAAAGAAATTCAGCGAGGAGCGAACTGCGTGACCGCCGACACGTCCGTGCCTTCCAGCGCGCTGCTGTCCGGAGCAGACCGGGACGGTTCCAACTACACCGCGCGGCACCTGCTCGTCCTCGAAGGGCTGGAGGCCGTCCGCAAGCGCCCCGGCATGTATATCGGCTCGACCGACAGCCGAGGCCTCATGCACTGCCTCTGGGAGATCATCGACAATTCCGTCGACGAGGCCCTGGGCGGGTACTGCGACCACATCGAGGTGATCCTCCACGAGGACGCCTCCGTGGAGGTCCGGGACAACGGCCGCGGCATCCCCGTGGACGTCGAGCCCAAGACCGGCCTGTCCGGCATCGAGGTCGTCATGACCAAGCTGCACGCCGGCGGCAAGTTCGGCGGCGGCTCGTACGCGGCCTCCGGCGGCCTGCACGGCGTCGGCGCATCCGTGGTCAACGCCCTCTCGGCCCGGCTCGACGTCGAGGTCGACCGCAACAGCGCCACCCACGCCATCAGCTTCCGCCGCGGCGTCCCCGGCATGTTCACCGAGCAGGGCGCCGAGAGCCCCTTCGACCCCGCCAACGGCCTGCGCAAGGTCAAGCGGGTCGCCAAGGGCAAGACCGGAACCCGGGTCCGCTACTGGGCCGACCGCCAGATCTTCCTCAAGGACGCCCGGCTCAACCTGGAGACGCTCTACCAGCGCGCCCGCCAGACCGCCTTCCTCGTCCCCGGCCTGACCCTGGTGGTCCGCGACGAGCGGGGCATCGACGGGGCGGGCAAGACCGAGGAGACCTTCCGCTTCGACGGCGGCATCAGCGAGTTCTGCGAGTACCTCGCCCAGGACAAGGCCGCCTGCGACGTACTGCGCCTGACCGGCACGGGCACCTTCAAGGAGACCGTCCCGGTCCTCGACGACCGCGGCCACATGACCCCCACCGAGGTCACCCGCGAACTCGGCGTGGACATCGCCCTGCGCTGGGGCACGGGCTACGAGACCAACGTCAAGTCCTTCGTGAACATCATCGCCACCCCCAAGGGCGGCACCCACGTCTCCGGCTTCGAGCGCTCGGTGGCCAAGACCGTGAACGAGGTGCTGCGCTCGGCGAAGCTGCTGCGCGTCGCCGAGGACGACGTGGTCAAGGACGACGCGATGGAGGGCATGACGGCCGTCGTCACCGTCCGCCTCGCCGAGCCCCAGTTCGAGGGCCAGACCAAGGAGGTCCTCGGCACCTCGGCCGCTACCCGGATCGTCGCCGCCGTCGTCGCCAAGGAGCTCAAGGCCTTCCTGACCTCCACCAAGCGCGACGACAAGCAGCAGGCGCGCTCGGTGATGGAGAAGATCGTCGCGGCGGCCCGGACCCGGATCGCGGCCCGCCAGCACAAGGAGGCGCAGCGCCGCAAGACCGCGCTGGAGTCCTCCTCGCTCCCCGCCAAGCTCGCCGACTGCCGCAGCGACGACGTGGACCGCAGCGAGCTCTTCATCGTCGAGGGCGACTCCGCCCTCGGCACCGCGAAGCTCGCCCGCAATTCCGAGTTCCAGGCGCTCCTGCCCATCCGAGGCAAGATCCTCAACGTCCAGAAGTCCTCGGTTTCGGACATGCTCAAGAACGCCGAGTGCGGGGCGATCATCCAGGTCATAGGAGCCGGCTCGGGCCGGACCTTCGACATCGACGCCGCCCGGTACGGGAAGATCGTCCTCCTGGTCGACGCCGATGTGGACGGCGCGCACATCCGCTGCCTGCTGCTCACGCTCTTCCAGCGGTACATGCGTCCGATGGTCGAGGCGGGCCGGGTGTTCGCGGCCGTGCCGCCGCTGCACCGGATCGAGCTCGTCCAGCCGAAGAAGGGCCAGGACAAGTACGTCTACACGTACTCGGACAACGAGCTGCGCCAGACCCTGCTGGAGTACCAGCGCAAGAACATCCGGTACAAGGACTCGATCCAGCGCTACAAGGGCCTCGGCGAGATGGACGCGGACCAGCTGGCGGAGACCACCATGGACCCGCGCTTCCGCACCCTGCGCAGGATCAACATCGGTGACCTCGACTCCGCCGAGACGGTCTTCGACCTGCTCATGGGCAACGAGGTGGCCCCGCGCAAGGAGTTCATCACGAGCTCCGCGGCCACCCTGGACCGCTCGCGCATCGACGCCTGACCCGGCGGGTACGCCTCGCACACCGTCGCTCTTCGCTCCATCACCTGAAGGAGTGAAGAGCGACGGGACATCAGTCCGGAAAGGGACCATTGAGCACATCCTTGTGAGCACGCGGCCAATGCGGCAGCGGACAAGGAGAGTTCGGTGGACAAGCACGAAGGTCGTGATGCCGGAACGATCCGGCTGGACGACCCCTGGTACGACGCGCTGGCCGTCGGCTGGGGCGAAGGGGAGGAAACGTCCCCGCCTCAACCGGCCCCCGGCGGCCGCCCCGCGCACGGGGCGTCCGACATCTACCTCGAAGTGCAGCGCAGCGCCGCCTTCCAGGAGGTCCGCAGCCGCTACCGCAGGTTCGTCGTCCCCGCGACCGCCGGTTTCTTCCTCTGGTACGTCGCCTACGTGGTCGCTGCCACCGCGGCGCCCGGCCTGATGGCCCGGCCCGTGGCGGGCGCGGTGAACGTGGCCATGCTGGCGGGGCTCGGCCAGTTCCTCAGCACCTTCCTGCTGACCTGGGCCTACGCACGCCACGCGCGGCTTCGCCGGGACCGGGCCGCGCTCGACCTGCGCTGGACCGTCTTCGAGCAGGAGCGCGACCAGGAGCGGAACCGGGCGAAGGGGGCAGGCCGGTGACCACCGAGCACCAGACCCTCGCGCTGATCCTGTTCAGCGTCTTCATCGCGGTGACGCTGGGCATCACCACCTGGGTCAGCCGGAACCGGCACGGGTCGGCGGAGGAGTTCTACGCAGGCGGGCGGCTGTTCTCCCCACTGGAGAACGGTTTCGCCATCGCGGGCGACTACATGTCCGCCGCGTCCTTCCTCGGCATCTCCGGACTGATCGCCCTCTTCGGCTACGACGGATTGCTGTATTCGGTGGGGTTCCTCGTCGCCTGGCTGGTGGTGCTGTTCCTGGTCGCCGAACTCGTCAGGAACTGCGGGCGTTTCACCCTCGCCGACGTGGTCGCCGCCCGGATGAGCGAGCGGCCCGTGCGCATCGCGGCCGGCACCTCGTCGGTGGTCGTCTCCGTGCTGTACCTCGTCGCGCAGATGGTGGGCGCGGGCAGCCTGGTCGGCCTGCTGCTCGGGAGTTCGACCCCAGCGGCCCGGACGCTCGCGGTGATCGGCGTGGGCGCCCTGATGGTGGTCTACGTGTCCTTCGGCGGGATGCGGGCCACGACGTGGATCCAGATCGTGAAGGCCGTGCTGCTGATGGGCGGGGCGATCACCCTCACGGTGCTCGTGCTCCTGCGCTTCCACGGGAACTTCGACCAGCTGCTCACCACCGCCGCCGACCGCAGCGGGCACGGGCTGCGCTTCCTGAGCCCCGGCCTCAAGTACGGCGGGGACTGGACCGCCCGCTTCGACTTCATGAGCCTGGGCCTCGCGCTGGTGCTGGGCACCGCCGGGCTGCCGCACATCCTGTCGCGCTTCTACACCGTGCCCACCGCGCGAGCCGCCCGCCGGTCGGTGGTGTGGGCGATCGCGCTGATCGGCGGCTTCTACCTGATGACCATCGTGCTCGGCTTCGGGGCGGCCGCCCTGGTGGGCCCGGACCAGGTGCGGGCCTCCAACGCTTCGGGGAACACGGCCGTTCCGCTGCTCGCGGCCTTCCTCGGCGGCGGCGTCGGCTCCACCGGGGGCGCGGTGCTGTTCGCCTTCGTGGCGGCCATCGCCTTCGCCACCATCCTCGCCGTGGTAGCCGGGATCACCCTCGCCTCCTCGGCCTCCGTCGCGCACGACCTGTACGCCTCCCTCAAGCGCCGGCACGCCAGGCAGCGCAGCGAGGTGTCCGTGGCCCGGATCGCGGCCGTCGGCATCGGGGCGGTGGCGATCGCGCTGGGGCTGCTCGCGCAGAACCTCAACGTCGCCTTCCTGGTGGGCCTGGCCTTCGCGGTGGCGGCCTCGGCCAATCTGCCGGTGCTGCTGTACTCGCTCTTCTGGCGCGACTTCACCACGCGGGGAGCCGTCTGGGCGGTGTACGGAGGTCTGGTTCCGGCGGTGCTGCTGGTCGTCCTGTCGCCGGTGGTCTCGGGAAGCCCCGAATCGCTCTTCCCGGGCGTGGACTTCCAGGTCTTCCCGTTGCAGAACCCGGGCATCGTCTCGATTCCGCTGGGCTTCCTGGCGGGCTGGCTCGGCACCGTGACCTCGGGTGAGGAAGCGGACGAGCGCAGGCACGCGGAGACCGAGGTGCGTTCGCTGACCGGGGCCGGTGCGGTGTGAGCCCGCTCAGGAGCCGTCGGACGGGCGCCAGGTGTAGCGGTGCTCGGGGCGGCCGGTCTCGCCGTAGCGCAGGGCGAGCGTGACGCGGCCGGTGCGGTCCAGCAGCTTCAGGTAGCGCTGGGCGGTCTGGCGGCTGATGCCCGCGCGGTCGGCGATCTGCTGGGTGGAGAGCGGGCCTTCGGCCGAGAGCAGGACCTGGCGGACCACTTCCGCGGTGGTGGGGGAGTGGCCCTTGGGGAGGTCGTTCGGGGACCCGGCGGTGGCCAGGGCGCCGAAGATCCGGTCCACCTCGGCCTGTTCGGCCTCGCCGCCGGTCTCCAGGGTGCGGCGCAGCGTCCCGTACGCCTCCAGCTTGGTGCGCAGGCCGGCGAAGGTGAAGGGCTTGACCAGGTACTGGAGGGCGCCGAGGCGCATGGCGGCCTGGACGGTGGCCAGGTCGCGGGCGGCCGTCACCATGATCACGTCGGTGCGGAGGCCGCGTTCGCGCAGGCGGCGCACCAGGTCCAGGCCGTTCTCGTCCGGGAGGTAGTGGTCGAGGAGGATCAGGTCCACGGGGTGGGCGGTGAGGAAGTCGAGGGCCTCGGCCGCCGAATGGGCCTGGGCCGCGACCCGGAAACCGGGAACCTTCGCCACATACGCCGCGTTGATCCGGGCAACGCGCATGTCGTCGTCGACGACCAATACGTGAATCGGGGTCTCGTTCATCGCAGGGCCTCCGGGAGTACGACGGAGAACTCCGCCCCTCCGTCCGCTGCCTCGCCGGCCCGGGCGCTGCCGCCCTGCCGTTCCGCGAGACGGCGTACGAGGGCGAGGCCCAGCCCGCGCTCGCGGTGTGCCTTGGGCTGCTTGGTCGACCAGCCCTCCGTGAAGATCTCCTCGCGGCGTGCGGCAGGGACCCCGGGGCCGCTGTCGCGCACCCGCAGCACGGCTGTGCGGCCTTCGGCGCTCAGCTCCACTTCGACCAGGGGCGCCGTCGAACCGACGGCGGCGTCCAGGGCGTTGTCCACCAGGTTGCCGAGGATGGTGACGAGGCCTCCCGGGTCGACCACGCGGTCGGGGAGGAAGGTGGTTCCGGCCAGCCGCAGGGGGACGCCGCGCTCCGCCGCGACCGTCGCCTTGCCGACGAGGAGGGCCGCCAGCAGGGGGTCGTGGACCTTCTCGGTGACCTGCTCAGCGGTGGTGCGGTGCACGCCGACGACCTCGGTGACGAACTCCACGGCCTCCTCGTGCAAGCCCAGCTCCAGCAGGCCGAGGAGGGTGTGGAGGCGGTTCGCGTGCTCGTGGTCCTGGGCGCGCAGGGCGTCGATCAGGCCCCGGGTGGAATCGAGCTCGCGGCCCAGGTGCTCCAGCTCGGTGCGGTCACGCAGGGTGGCGACGGCGCCGCCGTCCTCGGTCGGCATCCGGTTGGTGACCAGGACGCGCGGCCCCTGCACGGTGACCAGGTCGCGGCCGGTGACGCGGCCCGACAGGACGTCGGCGGTGCGCCCCGCGCCCAGTACGTCGTCCAGCGGGCGTCCGGCGAGGGAGGCGGCGGAGTCCGGGGTGAGGCCGAGCAGGCGGGCGGCCTCGTCGTTGACCAGCCGGATCCGTCCCTCCCGGTCGAGGGCGATCACGCCTTCGCGGATGGAGTGCAGCATCGCCTCGCGCTCGGCGAGCAGGCCGGCGATGTCGGAGAAGGCGAGGTCCCTGGTCTGCCGGTGGATCCTGCGGGACAGCAGGTAGGCGGCGAGTGCGCCCGCCGCGAGGGCCCCGCCCGCGTAGGCGAGCAGGCCGGGGATGGCGCCGAGCAGCCGGTCGTGGACGCTGTCGTAGGCGATGCCGACCGAGACGGCGCCGATGATCTCGCCGTCGGCGGCCAGGAGCGGGACCTTGCCGCGGGCCGAGCGGCCCAGGGTGCCCTCGTCGATCTCCATGACCTCGCGGCCCGCCAGGGCGTCGCTGGGGTCCGTGGAGACGGGCAGCCCGATCCGGTCGGGGCTGGGGTGCGAGCGGCGGATGCCGTCCAGGTCGAGGACGACCACGTACTCGGCGCCGGTGGCCCGGCGGATCCGCTCCGCCGAGGACTGTACGGGGCTGTCAGCCGATGGCCCGGAGTCCAGGAGGTCGGCGGCCAGCGAGGGGTCGGCCGCGGCGCTCTGCGCGATGGCCAGGGCGCGCCGCATGGCCTGGTCGTCGAGCTGGGCGCTCAGCGGGGCCAGGAACAGCCCGGTGGCCAGGACGACGACCCCGCCGGCGATGGCCAGCTGGGTGAGCAGGATCTGGGAGACGGCCCGTCTGGGCAGCCCGAGGCGCCGAGCGCTCATGAGGAGGAACCGCATGAGTAGCAACGGTAGGTCGGCTCGGGCATAAGCGGAATTTCCATGGTGGACGCAAATCGCTTGCGCTATTTGCGCCCAGCTTGCGCAAGTGTTGACGGCATGAAAGTGCGGTCATGGCAGTAGACGACTGAGCAATGCTCTGCAACTCTCGCACCGCACGCTGCAAATTCCTATCTCACCTGGTTCAGAAAACTCATGCCGAGGGACGAGGACATATGAGAAGGCTCAACTGGAGATGGCGGGCACTCGCCGCCCTCATCACCACAGCCCTGCTGATCACGGGCTGGCCCGCCCTGAGCGCGGTGGCCGCCGGCGGTCCGAGCATCGCGGCGGGCCGCCCCGCGGCCGCGAGTAGTAGCAACGGCGCCTACGGGCCCGCCAACGTCACCGACGGCAACCAGTCGACGTACTGGGAGAGCGCCGGCGGCACCCTCCCGCAATGGGTGCAGACCGATCTCGGCGCCACCACCCGGGTCGACCAGGTGGTGCTCAAGCTGCCCGCCGCCTGGGAGAGCCGCAACCAGACCCTGTCCGTCCAGGGCAGCGCCGACGGCACCACGTTCAGCACCCTGGTCGGCTCGGCCGCCTACACCTTCGGCCAGGGCAGCGGGAACGTGGTGACCATCGCCTTCCCCGCCACCCAGACGCGGTACGTCCGGATCGACATCACCGCGAACACGGGCTGGCAGGCCGCGCAGCTCTCCGAGCTGGAGGTCCGCGCCCCCGGCGAGTCCTCCGCCAACCTGGCGCTCGGCAAGACCCTGACCGCGAGCAGCAGCACCCAGGTCTACGTCCCGGCCAACGCCAACGACGGGAACGCCGCCAGCTACTGGGAGAGCGCCAACAACGCCATGCCCCAGTGGATCCAGGCCGACCTCGGTGCCTCCGTACGCGTGGACCGCGTGGTCCTGCGGCTGCCGGAGGGCTGGGGTGCCCGTACCCAGACCCTGAAGCTCCAGGGCAGCGCCAACGGCTCGGACTACACCGACATCACCGCCTCCAGGGGCTACGACTTCAACGCGGCCGGCGGCAACGCCGTGACGATCACCTTCGACGCCGCCGCCACCCGCTACCTCCGCGTGCTGATCTCGCTCAATTCCGTGCAACCCGGCGGCCAGCTCTCCGAGCTGGAGATCTACGGGCCGCAGACGGGCGACACCCAGGCGCCTACGGCCCCGACCGCGCTCGCCTACACCGAGCCCGCCACCGGCCAGATCAAGCTCACCTGGCAGGCGGCCACCGACAACGTGGGCATCACCGGCTACGACGTCTACGCCAACAACCAGCTGCGCACCACCGTGGCCGGCAACGTCACCACCTACACCGACACCCAGCCCACGAGCGCCACCGTCAGCTACTTCGTGCGCGCCAAGGACGCGGCCGGCAACCAGTCCCCGAACAGCAACAGCGTCACCCGCGCCGGGGACACCGGCGACACCCAGGCCCCGACCGCCCCGGGCTCCCTGACCCTCACCGAACCCGCCGCCGGCCAGGTCAAACTCACCTGGCAGGCCTCCACCGACAACGTGGGCGTCACCGGCTACGAGGTGTACGCGAACAACCAGCTGCGCACCACCGTCGCGGGCAACGTCACCACCTACACCGACACCCAGCCCACGAGCGCCACCGTCAGCTACTTCGTGCGCGCCAAGGACGCCGCGGGCAACCGCTCCGGCGACAGCAACACCGTGACCCGCAACGGCACCGGGGGCGGTGGTTCCAACCTCGCCGTGGGCAAGCCGATCGCCGGCTCCTCCGTGATCCACACCTTCGTCGCGGAGAACGCCAACGACAACAGCACCAGCACCTACTGGGAGGGCGCGGCCGGTGCCTATCCGAGCACCCTCACGGTGAAGCTCGGAGCCAACGCCGACCTCGACCGCATCGTCCTCAAGCTCAACCCGGACAGCGGCTGGGGCACCCGTACCCAGAACATCCAGGTTCTCGGCCGGGAGCAGAGTGCCGCGGGGGTCACCGGTCTGGTCGCCGCCAAGGACTACGTCTTCGACCCGGCGTCCGGCAACACCGTCACCATCCCGCTGACCGCCCGCATCGCGGACGTGCAGCTGCGCTTCACCGCCAACACCGGGGCCTCCAATGGTCAGATCGCCGAATTCCAGGTCATCGGCGTCCCGGCGCCCAACCCCGACCTGGAGATCAGCGCGCTGAGCGCGGCCCCGGCCACCCCGGTGGAATCGGACTCCGTCACCCTCTCCGCGACCGTCAGGAACAGCGGCCCGGCCCCGGCCGCCGCCACCGCCGTCTCCTTCCGGCTCGGCGGCACCAAGATCGCCGCGGCCGACGTGCCCGCGCTCGCCGCGGGAGCGACGGCCACCGTCACCGCCGGGATCGGCCCGCGCGACGCGGGGACGTACCCGCTGAGCGCGGTCGTGGACGAGGCGAACACGGTCGTCGAGCAGAACGACAGCAACAACACCTTCACCGCCTCGCCGCTCGTGGTCCGCCCGGTCGACAGCTCGGACCTGGTCGCTTCGGCCGTGAGCTGGTCGCCCGGCGCACCCTCCGCGGGCCAGCCGGTGGACTTCACCGTCACCGTGAAGAACCAGGGCACGGTGGCGGCGGCCGCCGGCACGCACGGGGTCACCCTCACCCTGCAGGACGCGGCCGGCGCCACCGTCCGCACCCTGACGGGATCCTTCGGCGGCGCCCTCGCGGCCGGTGCCTCCTCGGCCCCGATCGCGCTCGGCAGCTGGCCGGCCGCCAACGGCAAGTACACCGTCAAGGTGGTGCTCGCCGACGACGCCAACGAACTGCCGGTCAGGCGCGGCAACAACACCTCCACCAAGCCGTTCTTCGTGGGCCGCGGGGCGAACATGCCCTTCGACATGTACGAGGCGGAGGACGGGGCCGTCGGCGGCGGAGCCACTGTCGTCGGACCCAACCGCACCATCGGTGACATCGCGGGGGAGGCCTCGGGCCGCAAGGCCGTCAGCCTCGACGCGACCGGCGAATACGTCGAGTTCACCACCCGGGCCGCGACCAACACCCTGGTCACCCGCTTCTCCATCCCGGACGCCCCGGGCGGCGGCGGCATCGACTCCACCATCAACGTCTACGTCAACGGCACCCTCAGGAAGACCCTGCCGCTGACCTCCAAATACGCCTGGCTGTACGGTGCCGAGGCCTCACCGGGGAACTCGCCCGGCTCCGGCGCGCCGCGGCACATCTACGACGAGGCCAACATCCTGCTGGGCGAGACCGTCCCGCAGGGCAGCAAGATCCGCCTCCAGAAGGACGCGGCCAACACCTCCACCTACGCGATCGACTTCGTCAGCCTGGAGCAGGCCACGGCTCTTCCCAACCCGGACCCGGCGACCTACACCGTGCCCGCCGGCTTCACCCACCAGGACGTGCAGAACGCCCTGGACAAGGTCCGGATGGACACCACCGGCAAGCTCGCCGGCGTCTACCTGCCGCCGGGCGACTACCAGACGGCGAGCAAGTTCCAGGTGTACGGCAAGGCCGTGCAAGTGGTCGGCGCCGGACCGTGGTTCACCCGATTCCAGGCCCCGTCCTCCCAGGACAACACCGACATCGGCTGGCGGGCGGAGGGCACGGCGAAGGGCTCGTCCTTCTCCGGCTTCGCCTACTTCGGCAACTACACCTCGCGCATCGACGGCCCGGGCAAGGTCTTCGACTTCTCGAACGTCTCCGACATCACCATCGACAACATCTGGAACGAGCACATGGTGTGCCTCTACTGGGGCGCCAACACGGACCGGATCACCATCAAGAACTCGCGGATCCGCGACATGTTCGCCGACGGCATCAACATGACCAACGGCTCCACGGACAACCTCGTGACCAACAACGAGGCGCGGGCCACGGGCGACGACAGCTTCGCGCTGTTCTCCGCGATCGACGCGGGCGGCTCGGACATGAAGAACAACGTCTACGAGAACCTGACCTCGATCCTGACCTGGCGCGCGGCCGGTGTCGCCGTCTACGGCGGCTTCAACAACACCTTCCGCAACATCCACATCGCCGACACCCTCGTCTACTCGGGCATCACCATCAGCTCGCTGGACTTCGGGTATCCCATGAACGGCTTCGGGACGGATCCGACGACCTTCGAGAACATCTCGATCGTCCGGTCCGGCGGCCACTTCTGGGGGGCGCAGACCTTCCCGGGAATCTGGCTGTTCTCGGCCTCGAAGGTGTTCCAGGGGATTCGGATCAACAACGTCGACATCGTCGACCCGACGTACAGCGGAATCATGTTCCAGACGCAGTACGTCGGCGGTCAGCCGGTCAATCCCATCAAGGACACCATCCTGAGGGACATCACCATCACCGGGGCGAAGAAGAGCGGCGACGCCTTCGACGCGAAGTCCGGCTTCGGTCTCTGGGCGAACGAGATGCCCGAGGCGGGACAGGGCCCGGCGGTCGGTGAGGTCACCGTCCACAACCTGAAGACGAGCGACAACGCCGTGGACGTACGGAACACGACCTCGACGTTCAAGATCAACCAGCTGCCGTAGCCGCTGGGCAGACAGTGGGTGGGGCGCCTCCGCGGTGCCCCGCCCGCGCCGCGGCCATCTCCGGGCGGGGGCGAAGCCCCTCTGGTCCGACCTCTTTCGGACCGGGCTTACATGCGCCAAACTGGCCCTAATCGAACCGCAAGGAACTTGCATTCCTTGCGCTAGTCTTGCGCTCATGACGCGACGACTTGCTCAAGTGGCGAAGAAGGTGGGAGTCAGCGAGGCAACGGTCAGCCGGGTGCTCAACGGCAAGCCGGGCGTCTCGGAGGCGACCCGCCAGTCCGTGCTCACCGCCCTGGACGTCCTCGGGTACGAGCGCCCCACCCAGCTGCGCGGCGAGCGTGCCCGGCTGGTCGGGCTGGTCCTGCCCGAGCTCCAGAACCCCATCTTCCCCGCCTTCGCCGAGGTCATCGGCGGTGCGCTGGCCCAGCAGGGGCTCACCCCGGTGCTGTGCACCCAGACCACCGGCGGGGTCTCGGAGGCCGACTACGTGGAACTGCTGCTCCAGCAGCAGGTGTCCGGAGTGGTCTTCGCCGGCGGCCTCTTCGCGCAGGCCGACGCCCCGCACGAGCACTACCGGCTGCTGTCCGACCGCAAGGTTCCGGTGGTGCTCATCAACGCCTCCATCGAGGACCTCGGCTTCCCGTGCGTGGCCTGCGACGACGCCGTCGCGGTCGAGCAGGCCTGGCGCCACCTGGCCTCGCTCGGGCACGAGCGGATCGGCCTGGTGCTGGGCCCGCCCGACCACATGCCCTCGCTGCGCAAGCTGGTGGCCGCCCAGGCGGTGGCCGCCGCGGCGGGCACCGAACTGCCCGAAGCCCATGTGGAGCGGGCGCTGTTCTCCCTGGAAGGAGGCCATGCGGCCGCCTCCCGGCTGCTGGACCGCGGGGTGACCGGCATCATCTGCGCGAGCGACCCGCTCGCGCTGGGCGCGGTACGAGCGGCCCGCCGCCGGGGGCTGCACGTACCCCGGCAGGTCTCCGTGGTGGGCTACGACGACTCGGCCTTCATGAACTGCACCGAGCCCCCGCTGACCACCGTCCGGCAGCCCATCGAGGCCATGGGCCGGGCCGCCGTCGAACTGCTCACCGCGCAGATCCAGGGCGCCGCCGTGCAGCCCGGCGAGCTGCTCTTCGAACCGGAGCTGGTGGTCCGCGGCTCCACCGCACAGGCCCCGCGCGGCTGACCCTCGTAGCGCCCGCGCAGCTGCGCCCAGGGCTCCGGAACGTCACACAGACGTTCCGGAGCCCTTTTTGCGTTCCCCGTCCGACATCTGACTGTCAATGTATTACGAAATCTGCGCGAGATATTGCGTTCATCTATCGGCGGTGGTTGAGTGTGCCGCGCTCGCCCCCACGCCTCCTGCCCGATGCTCGAAGGGGACCACCGATGAGAACCAACGTCCGCCGCAACGTCGCGGCAGCCCTCGCCTCCGCGCTCGCCGTGACCGCCCTCGCAGCCTGCGGCACGAGCAGCAGCGGCGACGGCAAGCCCCAGGCCGCCGGCGGTTCCACCGACGCCTCCGCCCCGCTCGACCCGAAGACCAAGGTCACCCTCTCCATCGACTGCATGCCGCCCCCGGCGAAGGCGGCCGAGCTCAAGGAGTGGAAGGAGGACGTGGCGGAGTTCAACAAGACGTACCCGAACGTCACCATCGAGGGTCGCTCCACCCCCGGCCAGTGTCTGGAACCCCCGCGCTTCACCGCGATGCTGAAGGCCAAGTCCCAGCCGGACGTCTTCTACGCCTACTTCACCGACCTCCAGCAGGTGCTGGACAACGACGGGGCCGAGGACATCTCGGCGTACGTCACCCCCGCCTCGGTGCCCGCGCTCGACGACATCGACAAGAACGTGACGGACGTCCTCAAGCGGGACGGCAAGCTCTACGGCCTGCCCACCAGCAACTACACGATGGGCCTGCTGGTCAACCGCAAGCTCTTCCAGCAGGCCGGCCTCAACCCCGATACCCCGCCGCGCAGTTGGGAGGAGGTCCGGGCGGCCGCCAAGAAGATCGCGGCCCTGGGCAACGGAGTCGCCGGCTTCGGCGAGTACAGCGTGGAGAACACCGGCGGCTGGCACTTCACGGCCACCACGTACGGAATGGGCGGCGACGTCGTCGGCGCCGACGGCAAGGCCGCCTTCAACAACGCCACCGGCGCGCGAATCGTCGACAACCTCCACGCCATGCGCTGGGAGGACGACAGCATGGGCAAGACCCAGCTGCTCAAGTGGGGCGACCTGCAGAAGCAGATGGCCTCGGACAAGCTCGGCATGTTCCTCGCCGCGCCCGACGACATCACCTACATGGTCCAGCAGCTCGGCGCCAAGTACGAGAACTTCGGCATGGGCCCCATCCCGGGCGGCGCGGCCACCCTGGCCGGCGGCAACGGCTACATGATCAAGAAGGGCAGCTCGCCCGACAAGGTCAAGGCCGCCGTCGCCTGGCTCAACTTCAAGACCCTCGCGGTCGGCAAGGGCCAGTTCCAGTACGACCGCAGCAAGGCCGACGGCCTGCCGGTCGGCCTGCCCCAGCCCGCCTTCTTCACCGGAGCCAGCAAGGCCAAGGACGACGAGCTGAAGGCGGCGAGCGCCACCATGCCGGTCGCCAACTTCAAGGCCTTCCTGGACAACCCGGTGCCCGGAAAGCCGGAGCCGGTGAAGGCGCAGGAGATCTACAAGGTCCTCGACAAGGTGATGTCGGGGGTCCTCACCAACAAGGACGCGGACCCGGCTCAGCTCCTCGGCGACGCCGAGAAGGCGGTCAACCAGGTGCTGGGGAACCAGTAGCGGCGTCCGGGGGTCCCCGCCGGGACCCCCGCCTCCCGCGCACCGAAGACGACGACCCACCAAGGAGCGAGCGCCGATGCCGGCCCCCACCCTGCCCCGAGCCTCCCGTGCGGAGTTCCGCCGGGCGCTCAAGCGGAACCTCACGGCCCACGGCTTCCTGATCGGCGCCGTCCTCTGCTTCTCCTTCTTCTCCTGGTACCCGATGGTCCGGGAGTTCCTGCTGGCCTTCCAGAAGACCGAGAACGGCGCCACCCGCTGGGTCGGCTGGGACAACTTCGCCTACGTCTTCGGGGACCCGAACTTCTGGCAGGCCTGGCGCAACACCCTGCTCTTCACCGGACTGGCCCTGCTCCTCGGCTTCGTGGTCCCGTTCGTGGTGGCCCTGGTGCTGAACGAGTTCCGCCACGGCCAGGGCTATCTGCGCCTGCTCGTCTACCTGCCGGTGATGATGCCGCCGGTGGCCTCGGTCCTGCTCTTCAAGTACTTCTACGATCCCGGATACGGCCTCTTCAACAGGGCGCTGGAGTTCCTGCACCTCCCCGCGCAGGACTGGCTGCAGTCCACCGACACCGCGATGCTCTCGGTCGTCATCGCCTCCACGTGGATGAACATGGGCGGTGCGACCCTGATCTACCTCGCCGCGCTCCAGGGCATCCCCGGTGAGCTGTACGAGGCCGCCGAACTCGACGGGGCGGGGCTCCTGCGCAAGATCTGGCACGTCACGATCCCGCAGACCAAGCTGATCCTCTCGCTCCTGCTGCTGATGCAGATCATCGCGACGATGCAGGTGTTCGTCGAACCGTTCCTGCTGACCGGCGGAGCCGGCCCCGAGGGCTCGACCACCACCGTCGTCGTCCTCATCTACCAGTACGCCTTCAGTTTCAACCAGTACGGCGGCGCCGCGGCCCTGGGCCTGTGCCTGCTCGTCCTGCTCGCGGGCTTCTCCGCGCTTTACGTCCGCCTCAGCCGCGACAACGAGAGCTGACAAGGAGCCCCTCACATGGCAGAGCGCACGCTGATATCGCCGGCGCAACTGGGCCGCACCCGGGGCAGGATCCTGTACTGGACCGCCCTCGTCCTGGTCGTCGGCGGCTTCACCCTCGTCTTCCTCGGCCCCCTGTACTGGATGGCCGCGAACGGCCTCAAGAGCACCGAGGAGTTCGCCCAGGTCCCGCCGACCCTGGTGCCCGACTCCCTGCACACCGCCAACTACACGGCCGCCTGGAAGGTCATGGACCTCGCCAAGCTGCTGTTCAACACCCTCTACTACGCCTTCGGGGCGCTGGCCTTCCAGCTCGTCCTCGACGTGGCCGCCGCGTACTCGCTGTCCAAGCTGCGCCCCGTCCTCGGCAAGGCCGTGCTCGGCATGATGCTGGCGACCCTGATGATCCCGGCCACCGTCCTGGTCGTGCCGCAGTACCTCACGGTGCTCGACATGCCGCTCATCGAGCGGAACCTGCTCAACACGCCCTGGGTGATCTGGCTGCCGTCCGTCACCAACGCCTTCAGCATCTTCTTGCTGAAGCGGTTCTTCGACTCCATCCCGCAGGAGATCCTCGACGCCTCCGCCATCGACGGGGCGAGCGCGGTCCGCACCCTGCGCTCGATCGTCCTGCCGATGTCCAGGCCCATCCTGGGCGTCGTGTCGATCTTCGCGATCGTCGGGGTCTGGAAGGACTTCCTCTGGCCGATGCTCACCCTCCCCGACCCGGCGCTCCAGACGCTCAACGTCGGCATCTACTCACTGGCCTCGGGAGTCCCCGAGAACCATCTCATCGCCGCACTCGCGATGGCCTCGGTGCCCACGCTCGTCATCTTCCTGATCTTCCAGCGCAACATCATGAGCGGCCTGACGGCGGGCTCCCTCAAGGGCTGACGTCCGCAGCCCGCACCGCCACGCCCGGCCGCCCCCGTGAAAGGACCCCTCGTGGCTGACTTTCCCCTGCCCGAAAACGCCGCCGACTGGTGGCGCTCGGCCGCCATCTACCAGGTGTACGTACGCAGCTTCGCCGACGGCGACGGGGACGGCACCGGTGACCTCGCGGGCGTCCGGGCCCGGCTGCCCTACCTCGCCGAACTCGGCGTGGACGCCCTGTGGTTCACCCCCTGGTACCTCTCACCCCTCGCCGACGGCGGCTACGACGTCGCCGACTACCGCACCATCGACCCCGCCTTCGGCACCCTCGCCGAAGCCGAGAAGCTCATCTCCGAAGCCCGCGAGCTGGGCATCCGGACCATCGTCGACATCGTCCCGAACCACGTGTCCGACCAGCACGCGTGGTTCAGGGCCGCCCTCGCGGCCGGCCCCGGCAGCCCCGAACGGGAGCTGTTCCACTTCCGCCCGGGACGCGGCGAGCACGGCGAACTGCCCCCGGGGGACTGGCCGTCGCAGTTCAACGGGGCCACCACCTGGACACGGGTGCCGGACGGGGAGTGGTACCTGCACCTCTTCACCCCGGAGCAGCCCGACCTCAACTGGGACCACCCCGCGGTCCGTCGCGAGCACGAGGAGGTCCTGCGCTTCTGGTTCGAGCGGGGCGTGTCCGGCGTACGCATCGACTCCGCGGCCCTGCTCGCGAAGGATCCGGCCCTGCCCGACCTGGCCGGCCGCTCACCGGAGCCCTGGCCCGGAGAGACCCACCCGTACATCGACCGCGACGAACTGCACACCATCTACCGCTCCTGGCGCGCCATCGCCGACGCGTACGACGCGATCTTCGTCGGCGAGGTCTGGCTGCCCGACTCCGAGCGCTTCGCCCGCTACCTGCGCCCCGACGAGCTGCACACCGCCTTCAACTTCTCCTTCCTCAGCTGCCCATGGGACGCACGGCGGCTGCGCACCTCCATCGAGGAGACGCTCGCCGAGCACGCGCCCGTCGGGGCTCCGGCCACCTGGGTGCTCTGCAACCACGACGTGACCCGTACGGTCACCCGATACGGGCGCGCCGAGACCGGCTTCGACTTCGCCGCCAAGATCTTCGGGACCCCGACCGATCTGGCGCTCGGCACCCGGCGGGCCCGTGCCGCCGCCCTGTTGACGCTGGCCCTGCCCGGCGCCGTGTACGTCTATCAGGGCGAGGAACTGGGTCTGCCGGAAGCTGACATACCGATCAGCCGGATCCAGGACCCGATGCACTTCCGCTCCGGCGGCACCGACCCCGGCCGGGACGGCTGCCGGGTCCCGCTGCCGTGGACCGCGGAACCCTGGAACGACCCCTGGCTGCCGCAGCCCGCGAGCTGGCCGACGTACGCCGCCGACCGGCAGGACGGCGACCCGGACTCCATGCTGACCCTCTACCGGACGGCGCTCGGGCTGCGCCGCGCGGCGGCCGGCTTCGGCGGCGGCTCGCTGGAGTGGCTGCAGGCGCCGCCCGGGGTGCTGGCCTTCGTCCGCCCCGACGGACTGGTCTGCGTGGTCAACCTGTCCGAAGGGCCGGTCCCGCTGCCGGCCCACACCCAACTCCTGCTGGGCAGCTCCGCCCTTGACGACACGGGGCTGCTCCCGCAGGACACGGCGGTCTGGCTGCGGACCTGACGCCGCGGCCGGACCGCCCCCGCCCCACCGCCCGTCACGGCATCGGCTGGGGTGGGCGGGGTCCGTGGTACTCCCCGCTCGGCCGCATCCGCAGCGGCCGCTCCTGGTACTCCTCCAGCGCGTGCGCGATCCAGCCCGCCGTGCGCGCCACCGCGAAGACCGTCTCCCCGGCCTCCGCCGCCATCCCGCACGACACCGTCAGCACCGCCAGCGCCAGGTCCACATTGGCGTGCAGCCCGCCCTGCCGGGCCATCACCGCGGCCACCTCGCGTGCCGCGGCCAGCGCGGGGGCCGCCTGCGGCAGGCCCTCCAGCCGTGCGAACAGCGCCTGCGCACGCGGGTCCTCGCCCCGGTACAGCCGGTGGCCGAGCCCCGGCACCCGGCGCCCCGCCCGGAGGTACTCCGCCACCACCGGCGCGGCTCCGCCCCGCTCCAGCACCTCCACCAGCATCCGGTGTGCGAGCCGTCCGGCCGCGCCGTGCAGCGGCCCCTCCAGCGCGCCGAGCCCGGCCGACACCGCCGCGTACGGATGTGCCCGCGCCGACGCGGCCACCCGTACCGCCAGGGTGGAGGCGGCCAGATCGTGGTCCACGAGGAGCCCCAGCGCCAGGTCCAGCGCGGCCAGCGCGTCCGGGTCCGGCTCGCGGGCCGTCAGCCGCGGCCACAGCTGCCGGGCCGTCCGGCCGTCCCCGGCCCACCCCGGCGGACCCACCACCGGCAGGGAGCCGACCAGCGTGGGGATCAGGCAGCGCGCGGAGCCCAGTACCGCCTCCTCGGAGAGGTCGAAGCGCAGCGGATCCGCCACCGCGGCGGCGGCGACCGCCACCCGCAGCATGTCCACCGGGCCGCTGTGCTCCGGCAGGGCGGCCACCGCCCGGCGGGCCGCGGCGAGCGGCTCCGGGGGAGCGGTGAACCGCGCCCCGCGCGGGAGCGTTCCCGTCCAGAGCCACTCCGCGACCTCCTCGAAGGCGTACCGCGAGGCCAGGGCCACGGCGTCCACGCCCCGGAAGTAGTAGCGGTCCGGCTCGATGAGCGTGAGGGCCGTCCGTACGGCGAGCTCCCCGGCCGGGACCGCCGCCTCGCGCCGGCTGCGCCGGGCCAGCTCCTCCACCTCACGGGCGTCGAAACTGCTGCCGCGCCCCACCAGGTCGCGGCGGCTCGTGAGCTGACCCCGGCTGACGTAGGCGTACACGGTCGCGGGCTTCACCCCGAGCAGCTCGGCGGCCTGCCGGGTGCTGAGCCGTCGCTCTTCGTTCATGCACGCCAGCCTACATAGGTTGATTCAATCAATATTGACAAGGATTCCATCAATCATCGATGGTCGATGCATGAACACCACCGACACCACCGACACCACCGTCAGTACCTTCGAAGGCCCGCGCGGTCTCGCGGGAGTCGTGGTCACCGAGACCGAGCTCGGTGACGTCCGGGGCCGTGAGGGCTTCTACCACTACCGTCAGTTCTCGGCCGTCGAGCTCGCCGAGAGCCGCAGCTTCGAGGACGTGTGGCACCTGATGTTCCGCGGCACGCTGCCCGCGGACGCCGCCCAGCGCGCCGCCTTCACCGCCGAGACCGTCCCGCTGCGCCGGCTGCCCGCCGAGGTACGGGACGCCCTCCCCGCGCTGGCCAGGGCCTGCGCGCTCTCCGGACCGCTCGCCGGACTGCGTACCGCGCTCTCGCTGCTCGGCGCATCCGCCGGATTCCGCCCGGTCTACGACCTCGACCCGGGCCGCCGGGCCGCCGACGCGCTGGCCGCCTGCGCCGCCGTACCGACCCTGCTCACCGCGCTGCACCGGCTGGGGCAGGGGCTGGAGCCGGTGGAGCCGCGCGACGACCTCCCGTACGCGGCCAACTACCTCTACATGCTGACCGGGCAGGAGCCCGACCCGGTCACGGCCCGCGCGATAGAGCGGTACCTGATCTCCACCATCGACCACGGATTCAACGCCTCCACCTTCACCGCCCGCGTCATCGCCTCCACCGGCGCCGACGTCGCGGCCTGCCTGACCGGCGCGATCGGCGCGCTCTCCGGCCCGCTGCACGGCGGCGCCCCGAGCCGGGCCCTGGACACGCTGGACGCCATCGGCACCGCGGACCGGATCGGTCCGTGGATCCGCGAGCGGGTCCTGGCGGGGGAGCGGATCATGGGCTTCGGCCACCCCGTCTACCGCACCGAGGACCCCCGCTCACGCATGCTGCGGGACATCGCCCGCGACTTCGGCGGCCCCCTGGTGGACTTCGCCGTCGAGGTCGAGCGTCAGGTCGAGGAGATCCTCGCCGAACTCAAGCCGGGCCGCGAACTGCACACCAACGTGGAGTTCTACGCGGGCGTGGTCATGGACCTGTGCGGGCTCCCGCGCGAGATGTTCACCCCGACCTTCTGCGCGGCCCGCGTGGTGGGCTGGAGCGCGAACATCCTGGAACAGGCCGCCGATTCGAAGATCATCCGGCCTGCCGCCCGGTACACCGGGCCCACCCCGCCGCAGCCGGTGCCCGCGCTCGGCTGACGACACCTGGATACGATCGACCGGGTGAACAGCAGGCAGCCCATCCCCGTCGTCGTCCTCGCCGGATTCCTCGGATCCGGCAAGACCACCGTGCTCAACCACCTCCTCGCCCACCGCGCCGGCACCCGGATCGGGGTCGTCGTCAACGACTTCGGGTCGATCGAGATCGACGCCATGTCGGTGGCCGGCCAGGTCGGCGACTCGATGGTCTCCCTCGGCGGCGGCTGCCTGTGCTGCGCCGTCGACGGCAGCGAGCTCGACGCGTACCTGGAGAAGCTCGCCGCCCCCGTGCACCGCATCGACGTGATCGTCATCGAGGCGAGCGGGCTGGCCGAGCCCCAGGAGATGATCCGGATGCTCGTGGCCAGCGAGAATCCCGGCATCCGCTACGGCGGCATGGTGGAGGTCGTGGACGCGGCGGAGTTCGACGCGACCCGGTCCCGGCACCCGGAGACCGACCGGCACCTCGCCGTCGCGGACCTGGTCGTGCTCAACAAGACCGACCGGGTCGATGACGTGGAGCGGGCCCGGATCGAGGGCCTTCTGGGCACCCTGTGCGCTCCGGGCACCCCGGTCGTCGGCGCCGACCACGGGCGGATCGACCCCGAGCTGCTCTTCGACCGGCGGCCCTGGACCGAGACCCGCGGACAGCTCTCCTTCGAGGACCTGCTCGCGGAGGCAGAGGACCACGACCACGACCACTGCTCGCACACACACGCGGCGTACGAGAGCCTCGAGTTCGTCACCGAACAGGCCCTCTCGCCGCGCCGGTTCATCGACTTCCTCGACCGCCGCCCGGCCGGGCTCTACCGGATCAAGGGCTTCGTCTACTTCGGCGTTCCCGGACACGAGGAGAGGTACGAGGTCCACGCGGTCGGCCGGTTCCTCCGCTTCGCCCCGCGGCCCTGGGGCCGGGGCGAGCGCCGGCTGACGCAGCTGGTCCTGATCGGCTCCGGCACCGACGGGCCGGGCCTGCTGGGCGAACTGGAAGCCTGCCGCGAACCGGCCCCGCACGAGGCGCGCCCGGAGAGCATGTGGGGCGTCCTCCGGTACGTCGCCCGGCCCGCGGAACCGGAGGCCGAAACGGCCGAGGCCTAGGCCGTCTAGGTCCTGTCCGGGCGGACAGGACCTAGGCGACCTCGACGCCGTACTCGCGCAGCAGGTCCTCCAGGCCGCCCCGGTAGCCCTTGCCGCCGATCACGAAGTCCCAGTCGCCGTTCGCCCGGCGCCGGAAGGACCCGAGTACGAGGGCGGTCTCGCCGGCCCGGCCGTCGGACACCTCCAGCTGCCCCGCCTCCGCGCCCGCCGCGTCGAGGAGCCGGATCCGGGCGTCCGTGAAACCGGCCAGGTCCGCGTGCGGATCGGCCTCCGGGTCGATCGCGGCCACCAGGACCAGCCGGTCGGCCTCGCCGGGCAGGGCCTCGAAGGTGACCTCGAGCGCGGCCTTGTCGGGCGCGGTGTGCGCGCGGGTGCGCACCGAACCGTCGGGCGTCCGCGGGTTGTTGAAGAAGACGAAGTGCTCCTCGCTCAGCACTCGGTTGCCGGTGCACACCAGCGCGCACACGTCGAGCGCGACCGCGCCCGACCAGGACATGCCGAGCACGTTGTGGTCCGCGGAAGGGGCAGCGGGCTCGGACGTCCGCTGAGCCGGGATGTCCGACGGGGCGCCGCCCAGACGGCCCCGCAGTCCGTACTGGTGCAGGAGCTCAACGAGCTTGTCGCCGGGAACCAACTCCAGCGGCTTGCCGTTGGCAAAGGTGTACGACCCCGGCCCGAAGGACGCGGTGGTGACCAGCACCCCCTTGTTCGCCCCCTTGTCCTGGACCGTGCCGTACAGATCCCGTACCGCCGTGGGCGGCACGGTGTTCCGGTAGCGCTTGACCTGCACCACGATCCGCCCGCCCCGGATCGGGGCCGGGTCCAGCGCCTCGACGTCCACACCGCCGTCGCCCGACCGCTGTGTGGTCACCGCCTCCATGCCCATCGCCCGGAAGAGCTCCGCCACCAGGTTCTCGAAGGCGATCGGGTCCATCGCGAACAGATCCGGCTCGGCCTCGCCGTCACCCGTCTGCCCGCCGTGGCTGACGACCCCGCCGCCGACCTCGTCGGGCCTGCGCCCGGGGCGTACGGCGGTCAGCTGGTCCGGCCGTGCCGACAGCTGCCCGCGCAACCCCTCCACCAGGCAGTCCACCGCGCTGACCTGCTCCAGCCGCAGCCCCTCGAAGGCTGACCGGGCCGCCGACAGCGTGGCGAGCACCAGCTGTGCTTCCAGGCCCGTCACCGGATCGTGGGCGTCCACGAAGCCGTTGACCACCACCGAGTCCAGCACGCCGAACTCGTCCGCCGCGTACAGCTCGCGCACCACCAGCAGTACGCACTGCGCCAGCAGGTCCCGGTACAGCGCCCGCCGCTGCGTGGCCGGGCGGGCCGTCTCCTTGTCCTGGCCCGTACTCGGCACGTACCGCACCGACTTGGCCTCCGGTACCACCGCGTACCCCGGCAGCTCCCAGTCCAGCACCAGCTGGCGCGCCCCCGGGTCGTACGCGGCCGCCACCTGCCTCGGCAGCGCCTCGGGCCAGGCCGTGGAGGCGTACAGGGCGGCCGAGAAGTACTCCACCACCGACTCCGCGTCGCCCGCGCGCAGCGCCACGGCCAGTTCGGCGAGCCCGCTGTTGTGCGCCCGCACGCCGGCGAGCTGCTCCGCCGCCCACCGGTCGTACTGCTGCCGGTACGCCGCCAGCTGCTGCTGTCGCTGCGCCTCCGCGGCATGCGCGGCCTGCCAGGCCTGCGTGTAGCGGGCGTGTGCCTCGCGCTCGGCCTGCGCCCGCCGGTTCGAGCCGAGCGTCCAGCCCGCGCTCTGCTGCTGGAACTGGTGCAGCTGCGGCATCGGCACGGGGTGCGCCAGCGTGCCCGGATTGAAGGGTTCGAGCCGCTCGGACCGGACCAGCCCGGCCGTCCGGAACGCCGGTGCCCGGCACCCCGCGGCCAGCAGGCCCTGCAGGGCGGCGACTTCCGCCTCGATCTGTTCCGTACGCCGCCGGGCCTCGGCCTCGCGGTACTGCCGGTCGGCGGTCTGCTGCTCGCGCCGCCGGCGCTCCGCCTGGCGCTGCTGGATCAATTGCGTCTGCTGCATCCGGCGCTGGGCCTCCGCCCAGTCCCCGATCACTCCGCCCGAGCGACGACTCATCAGCTCTGTTCTCCCCGCCCCACCCGCCAGTGCCAAGAGGGAGAACACTAGTGGCCATTCGGGTGGTACGTCCCCCGGACGTACCACCCGAATGACCTCGTACCTCCTACAGCGCGCCCCCGGCCAGCGCCGCCACGGACGCGGGCAGCGCGGCCCCCGAGCCGTCGCGGCGCGGGTCCACGGCCGGCAGTTCGGCCGGTGTGCCGTTCGCCGTCGCCGCCCGGACCGGCGCGTTGCCCACCCAGGCCAGCACCAGCACGTCCTCGGCCTTCAGGAACCGCTGGCAGCGCACACCACCGGTGGCGCGGCCCTTGCGCGGGTACTGGTCGAAGGGGGTCAGCTTCCCGGACAGCACCGAGTCGTCCAGCGTCCCGTGCGAGCCCGCCACCGTGAACACCATCGCGTCCCGGGCCGGGTCGACGGCCGAGAAGTGGATCACCTTGGAGTTCTCGGCGAGCTTGATGCCCGCCATACCGCCCGCCGGACGGCCCTGCGGGCGCACCTGCGAGGCCGGGTAGCGCAGCAGCTGGGCGTCGTCGGTGAGGAAGACCAGGTCCTCCTCACCCGTGCGCAGCTCGACCGCGCCGACGATCCGGTCGCCCTCCTTGAGGGTGATGACCTCCAGCTCGTCCTTGTTGGCCGGGTAGTCCGGCACGACGCGCTTGACCACGCCCTGCTCGGTGCCCAGCGCCAGGCCCTGCGAGGACTCGTCCAGCGAGGTCAGGCAGATCACCTTCTCGTCCGCCTCCAGCCCGGAGAGGAACTCCGAGACCGGGGCGCCGCCCGCCAGGTTCGGCGCGGCGTGGGTGTCCGGCAGCTGCGGCAGGTCGATCACCGACAGCCGCAGCAGCCGCCCGTACGAGGTGACCGCGCCGACCTCGGCCCGGGCGGTCGCCGCGACCTGCGAGACGATCAGGTCGTGCTTGGCGCGGGCGCCGCCCTCCTCCTCGGGAAGGGCATCGCCGTTCGCGGTACGCGCCAGCAGGCCGGTCGAGGACAGCAGCACGCGGCAGGGGTCGTCCGCGACCTCCAGCGGAACCGCCGCCACCGCCGTGCCGGCCGACTCCAGCAGGACCGTGCGGCGCTCGTTGCCGAACTTCTTGGCGACCGCCGCCAGTTCCGTGGAGACCAGCTTGCGCAGCTCGGTGTCGGACTCCAGGATGCCGGTCAGCTCGTCGATCTCGCCGGTCAGCCGGTCGCGCTCGGACTCCAGCTCGATCCGGTCGAACCGGGTGAGGCGGCGCAGCGGGGTGTCCAGGATGTACTGGGTCTGGATCTCGCTGAGCGAGAACCGCTCCATCAGCCGGGCCTTGGCCTGCGCGGAGTTGTCGCTGTCCCGGATGAGCCGGATGACCTCGTCGATGTCGATGAGCGCCACCAGCAGGCCCTCGACCAGGTGCAGCCGGTCGCGGCGCTTGGTGCGGCGGAACTCGCTGCGCCGCCGGACGACCTCGAAGCGGTGGTCGAGGTAGACCTCCAGCAGCTCCTTGAGGCCGAGCGTGAGCGGCTGCCCGTCCACCAGCGCCACGTTGTTGATGCCGAAGGACTCCTCCATCGGCGTCAGCTTGTAG
This sequence comes from Streptomyces sp. NBC_01546, assembly GCF_045208355.1. Classification (NCBI taxonomy): domain Bacteria; kingdom Bacillati; phylum Actinomycetota; class Actinomycetes; order Kitasatosporales; family Streptomycetaceae; genus Streptomyces; species Streptomyces sp. NBC_01546. The sequence continues at coordinate 2,441,841 of NZ_CP109379.1, read as the reverse complement.
AGCTGCTCGAGCACGGCCTCGGGGTGGAAGCCGTTCTTGATCTCGATGACCAGGCGCAGGCCGTGCGAGCGGTCGGTGAGGTCCTTGACGTCCGCGATGCCCTGGAGCTTCTTCGAGCCGACCAGGTCCTTGATCTTCGCGATGACCTTCTCGGGGCCGACCGTGAAGGGCAGTTCCGTGACGACCAGGCCCTTGCGGCGCGCCGTCACGTTCTCCACCGCCACCGTCGCGCGGATCTTGAAGGTGCCGCGGCCGTTCTCGTACGCGTCCTTGATCCCCGAGAGCCCGACGATCCGGCCGCCCGTGGGCAGGTCCGGACCCGGGACGAAGCGCATCAGCGCCTCCAGGTCCGCGTGCGGGTAGCGGATCAGGTGGCGGGCGGCCGCGATGACCTCGCCGAGGTTGTGCGGGGGCATGTTGGTGGCCATGCCGACCGCGATCCCGGACGCGCCGTTGACCAGCAGGTTCGGATACGCGGCGGGAAGCGCGACCGGCTCCCGCTCCTGGCCGTCGTAGTTGGCGGTGAAGTCGACGGTGTCCTCGTCGATCGACTCCGTCATCAGTGACGTGGCGTCGGCCATCTTGCACTCGGTGTAACGCATCGCGGCCGGCGGGTCGTCGTTGCCGAGCGAACCGAAGTTGCCGTGGCCGTCGACCAGCGGCAGCCGCATCGAGAAGGGCTGGGCCATGCGCACGAGGGCGTCGTAGATCGACGCGTCACCGTGCGGGTGGAGCTTGCCCATCACCTCGCCGACAACGCGGGCGCACTTCACATAGCCGCGGTCGGGTCGCAGACCCATCTCGTTCATCTGGTACACGATGCGGCGGTGCACCGGCTTCATGCCGTCCCGGGCATCGGGCAGGGCACGGGAGTAGATCACCGAGTACGCGTACTCGAGGAAGGAGCCCTGCATTTCGTCGACGACGTCGATGTCGAGGATCTTCTCCTCGAAATCCTCCGGCGGCGGGGTCTTCGTGCTGCGGCGGGCCATCGCTGCGCGGCTCCTTAACCAAGAATGAGTGTGCTGGGGGTCTGACGCGGACCATTGTGGCCCGAGGCACCGACAGCGCCGACTCCGACCCAGTGTGACCCGGGAACTTATCCGGCTGCCGACGCGCTTGCATACAGTGGCAGGTCTGACGGAAATCTCTGCATCGCGATCGAAGGGATCACATGCCCATGGGTCACACGGCCACAGCCCAGGCCGGCTCCGGCGGCCTGACAGCGACCGAGCACCGGCTGGCCAACGGCCTGCGCGTGGTGCTGTCCGAGGACCACCTGACCCCGGTCGCCGCGGTCTGTCTCTGGTACGACGTCGGCTCGCGCCACGAAGTCAAGGGCCGTACCGGCCTGGCTCACCTCTTCGAGCACCTGATGTTCCAGGGCTCGGCGAGCGTACCGGGCAACGGGCACTTCGAGCTGGTCCAGGGCGCCGGAGGTTCCCTCAACGGCACCACCAGCTTCGAGCGCACCAACTACTTCGAGACGATGCCCACCCACCAGCTGGAGCTCGCGCTGTGGCTGGAGGCGGACCGGATGGGTTCGCTGCTGGCCGCCCTGGACGACGAGTCCATGGAGAACCAGCGTGACGTCGTCAAGAACGAGCGCCGCCAGCGGTACGACAACGTCCCGTACGGCACGGCTTTCGAGAAGCTGACCGCCCTCGCCTACCCCGAGGGCCACCCGTACCACCACACGCCGATCGGCTCCATGGCCGATCTGGACGCCGCCTCCCTGGAGGACGCGCGCACCTTCTTCCGTACGTACTACGCGCCCAACAACGCGGTGCTGTCGATCGTCGGCGACATCGACCCGGAGCGCACGCTCGCGTGGGTCGAGAAGTACTTCGGCAGCATCCCCTCGCACGACGGCAAGCAGCCGCCCCGTGACGGTTCGCTGCCCGAGGTCATCGGCCGGGAGCTGCGCGAGGAGATCGTCGAGGAGGTTCCGGCGCGTGCGCTGATGGCCGCCTACCGGCTCCCGCACGACGGCACCCGCGAGTGCGACGCCGCCGACGTGGCGCTGACCGTCCTGGGCGGCGGCGAGTCCTCGCGGCTCCACAACCGCCTGGTACGCCGGGACCAGACGGCCGTCGCGGCCGGGTTCGGCATCCTGCGCCTGGCCGGGGCGCCCTCGCTGGGCTGGCTGGACGTCAAGACCTCCGGCGGGGTCGAGGTCCCCGACATCGAGGCGGCCGTGGACGAGGAGCTCGCGCGGTTCGCCGCCGAGGGCCCGACGGCCGAGGAGATGGAGCGCGCGCAGGCGCAGCTGGAGCGGGAGTGGCTGGACCGGCTGAGCACGGTCGCGGGCCGGGCCGACGAACTGTGCCGGTTCGCGGTGCTCTTCGGCGACCCGCAGCTGGCGCTGACCGCCGTGCAGCGGGTCCTCGACGTGACCGCCGAGGAGGTGCAGGCCGTGGCCGCGGCCCGGCTGCGCCCGGACAACCGCGCGGTGCTGGTCTACGAGCCGATCGCGGCCGACGAGTCGGACGAGTCCGCCGAGAACGACGAGAACGAGGGGGCGGAGCAGTGAGCGACACCGCAGCCGTCACGATGACCTTCCACCCGCAGCCGCAGGCCGGCGAGCCGCAGCCGTGGGCCTTCCCGGCCCCCGACCGCTCGGTCCTCTCCAACGGCCTGACCCTGCTGCGCTGCCACCGCCCGGGCCAGCAGGTGATCGCGGTCGAGGTCAACCTCGCCGCCCCGCTGGACGCCGAGCCCGAGGGCTTGGACGGCGTGGCGACCATCATGTCCCGTGCCCTGTCCGAGGGCACCGACAAGCACTCCGCCGAGGAGTTCGCGGCCGAGCTGGAGCGCTGCGGCGCCACCCTCGACGCGCACGCCGACCACCCGGGCCTGCGGGTCTCCCTGGAGGTCCCGGCCTCGCGGCTGCCCAAGGCGCTGGGCCTGCTCGCCGAGGCCCTGCGCGCGCCGGCCTTCGCCGACGCCGAGGTCGACCGGCTGGTGCGCAACCGGCTCGACGAGATCCCGCACGAGCTGGCCAACCCGCAGCGCCGCGCGGCCAAGCAGCTCTCCAAGGAGCTCTTTCCGGCCACCCTGCGCATGTCCCGGCCGCGCCAGGGCACCGAGGAGACGGTCGCCCGTATCGACTCCGCGGCCGTACGCGCCTTCTACGAGGCCCACGTACGCCCCGCCACCGCCACCGCGGTGATCGTCGGCGACATGACCGGCATCGACCTGGACGCGGTCCTCGCAGACACCCTGGGCGCGTGGACGGGCGGCACCGCCGAGCCCCTCCCGGTGCCGCCGGTGACCGCCGACGACACCGGCCGCGTGGTCATCGTGGACCGGCCCGGCGCGGTCCAGACGCAGCTGCTGATCGGCCGGATCGGAGCGGACCGGCACGACCGGGTCTGGGCGGCCCAGGTGCTCGGCACGTACTGCCTGGGCGGCACCCTGACCTCCCGCCTGGACAAGGTGCTGCGCGAGGAGAAGGGGTACACGTACGGCGTGCGCGCCTTCGGCCAGGTGCTGCGCTCCACCGCCGACGGCAGGGGCGCCTCGATGCTCGCCATCAGCGGCTCGGTGGACACCCCGAACACCGCCCCGGCCCTCGAGGACCTCTGGAAGGTGCTGCGCACCCTCGCGGAGGGCGGCCTGACCGACACCGAACGGGACGTGGCGGTGCAGAACTTGGTGGGCGTGGCCCCGCTCAAGTTCGAGACGGCGGCCTCGGTCGCGGGCACCCTCGCCGACCAGGTCGAGCAGGAGCTGCCGGACGACTACCAGGCGCAGTTGTACGCGCGGCTCGCCGAAACCGGGACGGTGGAGGCGACTTCGGCGGTCGTGAAGGCCTTCCCCGCGGACCGGCTGGTCACCGTGCTGGTGGGCGACGCGGCGCAGATCGAGGCGCCGGTGCGGGCCTTGGGGATCGGCGACGTGAGCGTCGTCACCAACTGACGGCAACCGAACGGCAGCCGACGGCCAACCGGCCGACACGGCAAGGGGCTCTGGCGGGCTTGTCCGCCAGAGCCCCTTTTTGTCCGTTTAGTGGAGAGGTTGCTTTTATGTGATGTGGCGTACGCAACAAAAAGGCGTGTCTGTTTGGCGATTGACTGATGATCCGCCTAGCGTCACCCGTGCTGTCCGTCAGTTGTACCCGCCGCATCCGCGGCACCGGGCAGCGATCGCCGAGTCCCCGTCAGGCGCGAGCCTGGGGAGCCGGGGACCCACATCAGTCCCTGGGGTGAATCGGACCGCCTCGCAAGAGGAGGCCCGTAGGAGACCTTCCTGCTCCGAACCCGTCAGCTAACCCGGTAGGCGAGAAGGAAGGAAAGGATCAGCCCCTTCATGGCGTTTGGCAGTCGTCCCGCCGGCTCCGGCAAGCACCGCGGTTCCAGCCGTCTGAGCCGCAAGACCGCCGGCTACGCCGGTATCGCCGCCCTCGCCACCACTGGTGTCGTCGGCTCCCTCGCCGCCCCGGCCTTCGCCGCGGACAACGGCAACACCCACTCCGCCCCGGACAACGCGCTCGGCGCGGTCGTCGCCGAGGACCTCGCGGGTGACATCGAGGACCAGGCCGCCTCCCAGCAGCGTGCCGCCGAGCACGCCGCCGCCAAGGCGCAGGCCGAGGCCGACGCGAAGCAGCGGGCCTCCGAGGCCAAGCGCCTCGCCGAGGCCAAGGCGAAGGCCGAGCGCGAGGCCGCCGAGCGCGCCGCCCGCGAGGAGGAGCGCAAGCGCCTCAACACCTTCGTCTCGCCGCTCGACAGCTCGTACGTCAGCACGCAGTACAAGGCGGGCGGCGGCATGTGGTCCTCCGGCAGCCACACCGGCATCGACTTCCACGCCGCCTCCGGCACCACCGTCCACGCGGTGGGCGTCGGCGTCGTGGTCGAGGCCGGCTGGGGCGGCGCGTACGGCAACAACGTCGTGATCAAGCACAACGACGGTACGTACACCCAGTACGGGCACATGTCCTCGCTGAGCGTCTCCGTCGGCCAGCAGGTCACCCCCGGCCAGCAGATCGGCCTCTCGGGCTCCACGGGCAACTCCAGCGGCCCGCACCTGCACTTCGAGGCCCGCACCGGTGCCGACTACGGCTCGGACATCGACCCGATCTCGTACCTGCGCTCGCACGGTGTCAGCGTCTGACCCGCACTCCACAGCTTCACCGAAGGCCCCGGCTCCCCGAGCCGGGGCCTTCGCGCTGCTGTGCCGGATACATGTTTGTCATTTCCGGCCGCTCTCGGAAATTATCGTGTGTTGCAATAGAGTCGCAGCACGCGCATGCGTGTCCAATGGGCGTGGCAGTCGAAAATCGGAAATAGGCGGAGGTCCGGTCTTGCGTATTCCTGCGCACGCGGTATGCACAGCGATCCGCGACGACATCGTTTCCGGGGTCTTCGAACCGGGCGGCAGGCTGACCGAGGAGGTGCTGGCCCGCCGGTACGGAGTCTCGCGTGTCCCGGTGCGCGAGGCGCTGCGGACCCTGGAGTCCGAGGGGTTCGTGACCACGCGGCGCCACGCGGGTGCCTGTGTGGCCGAGCCGACCGAGCAGGAGGCCGTAGACCTCCTCGAGCTGCGGATGCTGCTGGAGCCCCTGGCGGCCGCCAAGGCGGCCCGGCGGCGCACCGAGGCCCACCTCAAGGTGTTGAGAGGGCTGGTCAGACTGGGCCAGGAGCGGGCCAGGCGGGGCCAGGGCGAGGATCTGCGCTCCCTGGGCGGCTGGTTCCACGAGACGCTCGCGCAGGCCTCCGGGAGCCCGGGCCTGATCGCGCTGCTCACGCAGATGCGGCACAAGGTGGCGTGGATGTACGTGGTGGAGGCGCCGGCCCGGCCGGTGGAGTCCTGGGCGGAGCACGGGGCGATCGTGGACGCGGTGGCGCGCGGGGACGCGGAGCGGGCGCGGACACTGGCGGCCGTCCACGCCGACCGGGCGGCGGGCGCGCACCGGCTGCGGATACGGGCGGCCGTGAGAACTTCGCAACCTGCCGTAAACATGTCGAGCGGCCGTCATTAACAGGGCCCGTATACAAAGGATCGGTATTCGTGCGCCGCTGCCGGAATTCCGGGTGGCGTGAATTCGGCGTGCCGAATTCCTGCGGAGTCGAATTCCCCTGGGTGAACACTCCCCTGCGTGGACATTCCCCTGCGTGAACACGAAAGCCGCGGCCCCGGACGGCAGGGGTCGCGGCTTTCGCGTGTGAAGGGTCAGACGGTCTCGGGGAGCTCCTCGAGACCCTCGGCGACCAGCTTCGCGAGGCGGTCCAGCGCCGCCTCGGCGCCGTCGGCGTCGGACGCGAGGACGATCTCCTCGCCGCCCTGGGCGCCCAGGCCCAGAACCGCCAGCATGGAAGCGGCGTTGACGGGGTCGCCGCCGGCCTTCGCGATGGTCACCGGGACGCCGGAAGCGGTCGTCGCACGGACGAAGATCGAGGCGGGACGAGCGTGCAGGCCCTCGGCCCAGCCGACGTTGACGCGGCGCTCTGCCATGGTGATGCCCTTCAGGTTCTTACGGTTGTCTAGACCAGTCTCTCACGACGCCCTGAATGCTCCGACCGACCTTCGGCCCGAATCTTCCGCCGTTCGACCTTCCCCAGCTTGCACCGTTTTGCCCTGGTGTGCCTCACGCGCCGCGCGAGCGCTGTCAGGCGGTTTCCGGCCGTAAGGTAGGCCCATGACCACCGAGTCGGACCCCTCGTACCCGGCCCACTGGGAGGCGGACGTCGTCCTGCGCGACGGCGGCACCGCCCGGATCAGGCCCATCACCCCCGCCGACGCGGGCCGACTGGTCAGTTTCTACGAGCAGGTCTCCGACGAGTCGAAGTACTACCGCTTCTTCGCCCCGTACCCCCGGCTCTCCGACCGCGACGTGCACCGGTTCACGCACCACGACTACGTGGACCGGGTCGGCCTCGCGGCGACCATCGGCGGGGAGTTCATCGGCACCGTCCGCTACGACCGCATCGGCGCCGACGGCCGGCCCGCCTCGGGACCCTCCGACGAGGCCGAGGTCGCCTTCCTGGTCCAGGACGCCCACCAGGGCCGCGGGGTGGCCTCCGCCCTCCTCGAACACATCGGCGCGGTGGCCCGGGAGCGGGGCATCCGCCGGTTCGCCGCCGAGGTGCTGCCCGCCAACACCAAGATGATCAAAGTGTTCAGGGACGTCGGCTACGAGCAGAAGCGCAGCTTCGAGGACGGCTCCGTCCACCTCACCCTCGACCTCGAACCCACCGCCGAGTCCCTCGCCGTGCAGCGCGCCCGTGAACAGCGCGCCGAGGCCCGCTCGGTGCAGCGGCTGCTCGCCCCCGGTTCGGTCGCGGTGATCGGAGTCAGCCGCTCCGGCGCGGGCGTGGGCGCCGCCGCGCTGCGCAACCTGCGCGACAGCGGCTTCCACGGCCACCTCTACGCCGTCAACGAGGAGGTCACGCACGATCTGCTCGACGGCGTACGGGCCTACCGCACGGTCGACGCCATCGGCGCCCCCGTCGACCTCGCGGTGATCGCCGTCCCGGCCGACCGGGTCCCCGAGGCCGTGGCGGCCTGCGGTGAACACGGCGTCCAGGGGCTCGTGGTGCTGTCCGCCGGATACGGGGAGAGCGGCCCGGCCGGACTCGCCCGCCAGCGCGAACTCGTGAAGCAGGTGCGCTCGTACGGGATGCGCCTGATCGGGCCCAACGCCTTCGGGGTGATCAACACCGCGCCGGAGGTGGAACTCAACGCCTCGCTGACCCCCGCGCCGATGCCGATGCGCGGCCGGATCGGCCTGTTCACGCAGTCCGGGGCGATCGGCATCGCCCTGCTCTCCGCCCTGCTGCGCCGCGGCGAGGGGCTGTCCTCCTTCGTCTCCGCCGGCAACCGCGCCGACGTCTCCGGCAACGACATCCTCCAGTACTGGTACGACGACGAGGCGACCGACGTCGCCCTGCTCTACCTGGAAACCCTGGGCAACCCGCGGAAGTTCACCCGCCTCGCCCGCCGGACGGCAGCCGTCAAGCCGGTGGTCGTCGCCAAGGGCGGCCGCCACACCCCCGCCGGGCACGTGGTCCCGGGCACCCGGCTGCCGGACGCCACCGTCTCCGCCCTGCTGCGGCAGGCCGGCGTGATCCGCGTCGACACGGTGACGGAGCTGGTGGACGTCGGGCTGCTGCTGGCCTCGCAGCCGCTGCCCGCCGGCCCGCGCGTCGCGATCCTGGGCAACTCCGAGTCCCTCGGGGTCCTCACCTACGACGCCTGCCTGGCCCAGGGCCTGCGGCCGCTGCCGCCGATCGACCTGACCACCGCGGCCGCGCCCGAGGACTTCCGCACGGCCCTGGCCGCGGCGCTGGCCTCCGACGACTGCGATGCGGTGGTGGTCACGGCCATCCCCTGGGTGAGCGAGCACGCGCTGGCCGACGACCTGGCCGAGTCCCTGCGCGAGGCCGTGGCCGAGGTGCCGGGCAAGCCCGTGGCGGTGGTGCACGTGGAGCTCGGCGAACTGGTCGAGGCGCTGTCCGCCGCGGGCGCCCCTTCGCCCGCCCCGCCCGCTCCCGTCCCGGGCTCCGACCTGCCCCGGCCCGGTCTCGCGGGCGAGGGGCACGGCGCCGAGCCGGACCGGATCCCCGGCTACCCCGCCGCCGAGCGGGCCGTCAAGGCCCTCGCCGAGGCCGTGCGGTACGGACAGTGGCGGCGGGGCAACGCCGAGGTCGGGCACGTTCCCGAGTACGAGGACATCGACGAGCCCGGCGCCGCCGCCCAGCTGGCCGGGCTGCTGGCCGACGTCGACGGCGGGGCCGTGCTGACCCTGGCCGAGTGGGACGCCCGCGAGCTGCTCGCGCGGTACGGGATCCACGTGCTGCCCGCCCTGCCCGCGCCCAGCCCCGACGCGGCGGTCCGCGCCGCCGGGATCCTGGGCTACCCGGTCGCCCTGAAGACCACCGCCCCGCACCTGCGCCACCGCGCGGACCTCGGCGGCGTACGCCTCGACCTCAGGAACGAGGCCGAGCTGAGGCGCTCGTACGAGGACCTCACCGGGCTGCTCGGGAAGCCGTCGGAGCTCCAGCCGGTGGTCCAGACGATGGTGCCGCGCGGGGTCGACACCGTGGTCCGCTCCGTCATCGACGCGGCCGCCGGCGCCGTCCTCTCCTTCGGGCTCGCCGGAGTCGCCTCCGAGCTGCTCGGGGACATCGCCCACCGCCTGGTCCCGGCCACCGACCGGGACGCCGCCGGGCTGATCCGGTCCATCCGGACCGCACCCCTTCTCTTCGGCTGGCGCGGCAGCGACCCCGTCGACACCCCCGCGCTGGAGGAGCTGCTCCTGCGGCTGTCCCGGCTCGTGGACGACCACCCCGAGGTGATCGGGGTCTCGCTGGAGCCCGTGGTCGTGGCCACCGAGGGACTCTCCGTGCTGAGCGCCACCGTCCGCGTCGCGCATCCGCCCGCCCGTGGCGATCTCGGCCCGCGGACCCTCCCCAGTTACTGAGCGGGTCCGGCGCGGCCGGGACGCCCCGTAGGGGCCTTAGGATGGACCTCATGGCGAAATCCGGTACGACGACCCAGGGGCTGCGCACGGCGATCGAGCGCAGCGGCTACTACCCGGCCCTCGTGGCCGAGGCCGTGGAGGCCGCGGTGGGCGGCGAGCCGATTTCGTCGTACCTGGTCCACCAGGAGACGACCTTCGACTCCAACGAGGTCCGCCGCCACGTCACCGTGCTGGTCCTGACCGGCAACCGCTTCATCGTGAGCCACACCGACGAGCAGGCCGCGGACGCCGGGTCGCCGTCCCCGTACGCCACCACCTCCACCGAGTCGGTCAAGCTCTCCAGCATCTCCTCCGTGGTGCTCAGCCGCGTCGTCGCCAACCCGGAGTCCTACACCCCCGGCACCCTGCCCCGCGAGGTCGTCCTGACCATCGGCTGGGGTGCGGTCTCCCGGATCGACCTGGAGCCGGCCGCCTGCGGCGACCCGAACTGCGACTCCGACCACGGCTACACCGGCAACTCCACCGCCGACGACCTCAGCCTGCGGGTCAGCGAGGCGGGCGACGGCCCGGAGGCGGTGCGCCAGACCCTGGTCTTCGCGCAGGCGCTCTCCGAAGCCACCGCGGCCACGTCCACCCCCGCCCGCTGATGGCGTACCCCGCCGCGCAGAACTGGGCGGACGAGCCTGAGCTGCTGGATCTCGCGGCCGCGCCCGTCCCCGAGTACGGCACGGGCTCGCTCGCCGACCTGCTGCCCACCCTCGTGGCCGGCCAGGGCGTCCCCGGCTTCTCCGCCTCCATCGCGGAGCTGACCCCGGCCGACCGGAACTGTGTGTTCCTGGTCGACGGCATGGGCTGGGAGCAGATCAAGGCCCACCCGGACGAGGCCCCCTACCTCACCTCCCTCCTCGCCGGCTCGCGCGGCGGCACCGGCCGCCCGATCACCGCGGGCTTCCCGGCGACCACCGCCACCTCGCTGGCCTCGGTCGGCACCGGCCTGCCGCCCGCCCGCCACGGCCTGCCCGGCTACGCCGTCCGCAATCCGGCCACCGGTGAGCTGATGAACCAGCTCCGCTGGCAGCCGTGGACCGCGCCCAAGCCCTGGCAGCCGTACCCGACCGTCTTCCAGCTGGCCGACAAGGCCGGCGTGGCGACCGCGCAGGTGTCCTCGCCCGCCTTCCAGACCACACCGCTCACGAAGGTCGCGCTGAGCGGCGGCACCTTCCTCGGCCGGATGACCGGCGAGGAGCGGATGGACCTCGCCGCGGACCGCCTCGCGGCCGGTGACCGCTCGCTCGTGTACACGTACTACAGCGAACTCGACGGGGCCGGCCACCGCCACGGGGTGAACTCCGACGCCTGGCGCGGCCAGTTGATGTACGTCGACCGGCTGGTGCAGCGCCTCGCCGAGCAACTCCCGCCGCGCACCGCCCTGTACGTGACGGCGGACCACGGCATGGTCGACGTCCCCTTCGACGAGGACTCCCGGATCGACTTCGACGAGGACTGGGAGCTGGGCGCGGGCGTGGCCCTGCTCGGCGGCGAGGGCCGGGCCCGGCACGTCTACGCGGTACCGGGCGCCGAGGCCGACGTACTGACGGTGTGGCGCGAGGTGCTCGGCGACCGCTTCTGGGTGGCGAGCCGCGAAGAGGCCCTGGAACTGGGCTGGTTCGGGACGCCGGGGGAGTGCGACGAGCGCGTGCTCGGCCGGATCGGCGACGTGGTCGCGGCCGCCCAGGCCGATGTCGCGATCACCGCGTCGCGCAACGAGCCCAACGAGTCCGCCCTCGTCGGCATGCACGGCTCCATGACCGCGGCAGAGCAGCTCGTACCGCTGCTCGAAATCCGCTCCTGACCCTTCCTTCCCTCTCGTCCCCTCCCGCCCACGACCCGAAAGGTTCTGTACTTCCCATGCCCGAGCTGGTGTTCTTCTCCGGAACGATGGACTGCGGAAAGAGCACTCTGGCGCTCCAGATCGCGCACAACCGTGACGCGCGCGGGCTTCAGGGCGTGATCTTCACGCGGGACGACCGGGCGGGCGAGGGGAAGCTGTCGTCCCGGCTGGGTCTGGTGACGGAGGCGATCGAGGCGCCGGAGGGCATGGACCTGTACGCGTACCTGGTCGCCCAGCTCTCCAAGGGCGGCAAGGCGGACTACGTGATCGTGGACGAGGCGCAGTTCCTGGCCCCGGAGCAGATCGACCAGCTGGCCCGCATCGTGGACGACCTCGACATGGACGTCTTCGCCTTCGGCATCACCACGGACTTCCGCACCAAACTCTTCCCCGGCTCGCAGCGGCTGATCGAGCTGGCGGACCGCCTCGAGCAGCTCCAGGTCGAGGCCCTGTGCTGGTGCGGCGCCCGGGCCACCCACAACGCCCGTACGGTGGGCGGCGAGATGGTCGTCGAGGGCGCGCAGGTCGTGGTCGGCGACGTGAACCGCCCGGCGGAGGAGATCGGCTACGAGGTCCTCTGCCGCCGCCACCACCGCCGCCGCATGACCTCGGCCGCGGCCCGCGCGGGCGCCCTCTCCCCGGACGTCCTCCCGGTCAACCACGCCTGACCGCACCCCCCCGGCGGGGTGCCGGTTGAGACTACCCACGCTGGTGATGGTCCCGCCCGGGTGGTGCGGGCGAGACTGATCGGACTTCAGACGTGCTGGGCGTCGGCAGTCATGCCGGGGCTGCGCCCGGCCGAGGGCTCCCGTAGCCGGGTCGCCTGTCAAGACGATCGGGAAGAAAGGCGGGGGATGCCATGAAGCGACTTGAAGTGGCATTGATGGGCGCTGGGCTGATCGCACGCTTCCATCTGGACGCGTGGACCACCATCGGCGCGTCCGTGCGGGTCCACTCCACCGACGGCCGGGCCGAGGAGCTCGCGCGCGAGTTCGGTGCCAAGGCCGTCGGTTCCCTGGAGGAAGCGCTGGACGGCGTGGACGTCGTGGACATCTGCACCCCGACGAGCACCCACCACGCGATGGCCATGGCCGCCATCACCGCGGGTGCGGGCGTGGTGTGCGAGAAGCCGCTGGCGAGCACCACCGCCGAGGCCGAGGAGATCGTCGCAGCGGCCGAGCAGGCCGGCGTACGGCTCTACCCGACCCACAACGTGCGTTTCGCCCCGGCGTACGGCAGGCTCGGCGAGCTGGTAGCGGCGGGCAGCGTCGGAGCGGGCACGGTCGCCCGGTTCACGGTGGCCGGATACCACCCGCGGCCCTGGAGCGGGCAGGCGTCCGCGCGGTCGGGCGGCATCGTGACCGACCAGATGCTGCACGGCGTCGACCTCGCCCAGTGGGTCTTCGGGGACGTCGTGCGCGTGCACGCCTACTACCAGGGTGACATCGCCGCACCGGCCCCCACGGGAGCCGTCGGGGTCGGAACCGCCGTCCTCACCCACGCCAGTGGCGCGATCAGCCAGGTCGTGAGCCGCTGGATGGCGACGCCGGTGCCCCCCTACCGCCTCACCTGCCATGTCTCGGGCACGGGCGGGACGGTGCTCTACGACTCCGAATGGCCCCAGGAGGTCCAGGGGTTCGGCGGTTCGGCCGGGGACCTCGCGCACTTCGGGGAAACGCCGTTCGTCTCCATGATCCGCGAGTTCGCCCAGGGATTCACGGGCGGTCCCGAGCCGCGGCTCGGAGCGCGGGACGGACTGGCCGCCATCCGTATCACCCAAGCCGCGGCGGAGTCCGCGTGGACCGGACGTGCCGTGGAACTGACCGTGAAGGGGGCCGCCGCATGAAGGTCGCCGTGTTGTCGTTCGCCCATGAGCGCGCCGCGACGTACGCCCGGCTGCTGCACGGCATGCCCGGCGTCGAGCTGATCATCGCGGACCCCGACGGTGCGCCGGGTGATCCCGCCCGGGGGCGGGCAGTGGCCGCGGAGTTGGACGCTCCGTACGCGGACGGCTGGGACGAGGTGTTCGCGCTGCGCCCCGAGGCCGTGGTGGTCACCAGCGAGGTCGCCCGCCGCCGGGAACTGGTCGAGCGGGCGGCCGAGGCCGGGGCGCACGTGCTGGTCGAGCAGCCGATGGCGGCCAAGGAGGCGGACGCCCGGGCCATGGTGCGCGCCTGTGAGGACGCGGGGGTGCGGCTGACCCTGGCGTCGCCGGCCTGCTTCAGCCCGGCGTTCACCGCCGTGCGCGAGGGCATCGCCGCCGGTGAGGCCCTTGGCACGCTGACGACCATGCACGGGTCGTACAACACCCCCGCGACCGGGGGAGCGCAGGACGGCGGGGCGCTGGGTGCCAACGCGGCGGTCCTGCTCGACCTGGTGGACGCGGTGCTCGGCGGGGAGCCGGCGGAGCAGGTGTACGCGCAGTCGAACAGCGTCCTCAGCGGGCAGCCGGGCGTGGAGAGCGCAGCACTCGTATCCGTGCGGTACGCGAGCGGGGCGGTCGCGTCCATCGACTGCAGCCGGATCCTGTCGGCGAACCGGTCGGCCCTCAGCGGACCGGCCATGACCTTCATCGGTGAGAAGGCGAGCGTGGAGTTCAATGCCCGCCCGCGGCTGCTCGGCGGATTCGACGCCGCCACGGCCGGCGAACGGTGGGAGGCCGGCGGGGCCGACCTGGACTCGGTCATGCTCGGAGCGTTCATCGCCGCCGTCGGCAAGGAGCAGGGAGCCGGCCCGGACGGCGCCGCCGGCGTACGCACGCTGCGGGTCGTCGAGGCGGCCTACGCGTCGGTGCGCACGGGCCAGCCCGTCGATCTGGCTTCTGCCTGACCCCTTCGGGACGTACCCCGTCGAAGCCGCCGCCGCTCTTTCGAAGCGGCGGCGGCTCGCGCTTGTTTGAATTCCGGCTGTTTTAACGCGAATTACTCAGGGAAACTCGAGACCCGCTACAACAGCGCTCGAAGTGTACCGAGTTGCCGAGCCACCGACCCCTCCCTACCAGGCTGAGGGATGTCGTGCCGACATGGCTCGATCTAGTCTGGCTGCAGAGGATCAAAGACCGCACCATCGCGGCGAATTCGACGCATTCGATGAATCGACGAACTGTCGCGGGACGCGTAGACCTACATTTCTTCTTCGATAGGTAAGGGGACTCCGGGATGTCGCACCTCCTGCGCATAGACTCGAGCATCGGTACTGAATCCGTTTCGCGGCAGCTGTCGGCCTATTTCGCCGAAGAGTGGCGCAACAGCCACCCGGGCAGCGGATACACCTATCGCGATGTCGTGGCCGACCCGATTCCGCACATCACGCACCCCGTGCACCAGTCTCTCGTCTACCCGGACGGCGAGCACGGTCAGAGCGCGGAAGAGCGGGACCTCACGGCGGCGATCACCAATGAGCTGCTCGAGGCGACCACGATCGTCCTCGGTGTTCCCATGCACAACTTCTCGATCCCGTCGACCTTCAAGGCGTGGCTGGACCGTGTCGTTCACCCGGCCCACATGTCCATGCCCGGGAAGACCAGTCCGCTCAGCGGAAAGTCGGTGGTGGTCATCCAGGCGCGCGGCGGTTCGTACGCGCCCGGAACCCCCCGCGAGGACTTCGACTTCCAGGAGCCGTATCTGCGTGCCGTTCTGGAGTCGGTCGGTCTCGGGGACGACCTGACGTTCGTGACGGCCGAGCTGACGATGGCTGCGTCCGTTCCGCAGATGGCGCAGCTCAGGCCGCTGGCCGAAACCTCGCTGGCGACCGCGTACGAAACCCTCAAGAAGCTGGCCGCCTAGGCCTGCGCGGTCAACGGGGCTATCGACATCATCTCGAGTGAGAAGGATTCCATGAGCGAGGCAATTTCCTTCGAGGACCATTGGGCGCGGACCCATCAGTTCGATCCTCCTGCGATATTCGATTCGCTGCGTGAAGAACGTCCGCTCGCGAGGATGGTCTACCCCGACGAGCACGTCGGCTGGCTCACCACCAGCCACGAGCTGGCGCGCAAGGTCCTCAGTGACCCGCGGTTCAGCCACAACATGGAAACCTGTCACTTCCCGACGACGCACTGGGGCGAATTGACGCCGAACTCCCCGGAGATCCCGGGGATGTTCATCTACATGGACCCGCCGAACCACACCCGGTACCGGCGTCTGCTGACGGGTGAGTTCACCGGCCGCCGGGCGACCCAGATGACATCGGGCGTCGAGGTCATGGCCGACGAGCAGATCAAGGTCATGCGCGAGCGCGGGGGGACTGCGGATCTGGTGGCGGACTTCGCAGAACCGCTGGCCCTGCGGGTGGTGTGCGAGGTGATCGGCCTGCCCTACGACGAACGTGACCGGTACGCACACGCACCGGAGATCATGCACAACCCGGACTCGAAGCCGGACGAGGTCATGCCCGCTTACGCGCAGGCTCTCGCCTATTTCCTCGAGCTCATCGAAAGGAAGCGGAAGCAGCCCGGAGACGACCTCCTCAGCCGCCTGATCGTCGACGGTCAGTTGACCGACGAAGAGCTGTGCAACATGGTCGCCCTGCTGCTCTTCGCGGGCTACGGGACCACGGGGCCGGCGCTGGCCGTCAGTGCTTTCGCCCTGCTCCACCACGAGGACGAAATGGCGGCTCTCCGCGCGGACCCGTCCAAGCTCGACGGCGCGGTCGAGGAACTCCTGCGCTACATCACCATCAACCAGTACGAGATCTTCCGCACCGCGCTGGAAGACGTCGAGCTGAACGGTGAAGTGGTCAAGAAGGGCGACACAGTCACCGTGTCGCTGCCCGCGGCCAATCGCGACCCGGCCAAGTTCGGGTGCCCCGCGGATCTGGACATCGACCGCGACACCGCAGGTCACATGTCGTTCGGCTACGGCGTCCATCAGTGCCTGGGCCAGAACGTGGCGCGCGTGGCACTGCGGGTGGGCCTGTCGGCTCTCCTCCGGGAGTTCCCCGGCCTTCGGCTGGCCGTCGAGTTCGACGAGGTGCCGCTGATTCTCAAGGGCTCTGTATTCGGGCTGAAGAGCCTGCCCGTCTCCTGGTAATTCTTCTTTCTTTTCTCCGAAAGGAACTGCGGCATAGTGCGCACCGACCTGATCAAGCCACTTCCTGTCGCAGTCGTGGAGAACGCGACCCGCTTTGCCGACAAGGTCGCTTTCGAGGATGACCGGCGGGCGGTCACCTATGGCGACCTGGAGGCGCGGACGCGCCGGCTCGCCGGACATCTGGCGGGCCTCGGCGTCCGGCCCGGCGACCGGGTCGCCATCTGCCTCGGCAACACCGTCTCCACGGTGGAGAGTTACCTGGCGATCGTTCGCGCCAGCGGCATCGGGGTGCCGCTCAACCCGGCCTCGGCCCTTGCCGAGCTGGAGTACCTGCTGACCGACAGCGGCGCCACGGTGGTCATCACCGATTCCGTGCAGGCGGAGCGGCTCCAGCGCTCGCCGGCCGTCGCGGCCGGCATCACCCTGCTGGTGACGGGCGATGTCCCGGCGCAGGCGGGGGCCTACTCGTACGACGAGTTCGCCGTCAGTGAGCCGGCCAGGACCGCCCGGGACGACCTCGGCCTCGACGACGTGGCCTGGATGTTCTACACGTCGGGGACGACCGGGCGGCCCAAGGGCGTCCTGTCCACGCAGCGCAACTGCCTGTGGTCCGTGGCCTCTTGCTACGTGCCGATTCCGGGGCTGACGGACCAGGACCGGGTCCTGTGGCCCCTCCCGCTGTTCCACAGCCTCTCGCACATCGCGTGCGTGCTGTCCGTCACCGTGGTCGGCGCCACCGCCCGGATCATGGACGGCAGTTCCGCGGAGGACGTGATCAGCGCACTCCGCGAGGACAACTCGACCTTCCTCGCCGGTGTTCCCACCACCTACCACCACCTGGTGACGGCCGCCCAGCAGAATGGATTCTCCGCACCCGCCCTGCGGATCGGCCTGGTCGGCGGAGCGGTCACCGGATCCCGGCTGCGCCAGGACTTCGAAGAGGTCTTCGGAGTCCCGCTGGTCGATGCCTACGGCAGCACCGAGACCTGCGGCGCCATCACCATCAACCCGCCGGACGGCGCCCGGGTCGACGGATCCTGCGGCCTGCCCGTGCCGGGCGTCGGGGTCCGCATCGTCAACCCCACCACCGGCCTCGACGTACCCGTCGGCCAGGAGGGGGAGGTGTGGGTCAGCGGACCGAACGTCATGGTCGGCTACCACAACAGCCCGGAGGCGACCGCCGCCGCGCTGCAGGACGGCTGGTACCGGACCGGAGACCTGGCCCGGCGTGACGACGCCGGCTACTTCGCCATCTGCGGCCGGATCAAGGAACTCGTCATCCGCGGCGGGGAGAACATCCACCCCGAGGAAGTCGAGGCAGTACTGCGCACCGTCGAGGGTGTCGCCGACGCGGCGGTCGCCGGCGTGCCGCACGACACGCTCGGCGAGGTGCCGGTCGCGTACGTGGTCCCCGGCCCCTCCGGGTTCGACACCGCGACGCTGATCAGCCGGTGCCGCGAGCAGCTCTCCGCCTACAAGGTGCCGGAACAGGTCCGCGAGGTCACCGGTGTTCCCCGGACCGCCTCGGGCAAGATCCAGCGGCGTCTCCTGGCCGAGCAGCCGAGCCGGCTGCGGTACGCCGCGACCGGACACCACGACGGGCTGATGAGCCTTGACTGGATTCCGGTCGCGGCACCGACGGACCCCGTTGCCCCGGCCCGGAGCTGGGCGGTGGCGGGTCCCTCCGCGGCCGGACTCGTCGAGGCCCTCGAGGCGGCCGGCGCCGAGGTACGGCAGTACCCGGACCTGGCGGCGGTACACACCGCGGTGGCCGACGGCGACGCGGCTCCCGAGGTGATCGTCCTCGTTCAGCAGCCGGGGCCGGCGGACGAGCAGGGTGCGATCGCCGCGGGACGCGGCAACGCCCGCCTCCTCGCGGATCACGTACACGCTTGGCTGGCACGCCCGGAGTCGGCGGCTTCCCGCCTGGTGGTTCTCACGCGCGGCGCAGTCGCGGCCGCCGCGGAGGACCGTGCGCAGAATCTGGCCGAAGCTCCGCTCTGGGCCGTCGCCCGGTCCTTCCAGGAGGTCCGTCCGGCAGCGCTCACCATTCTTGACCTCGAGGCCGACGGCGAGGCCGAGGCCGACGGCAACGCAGACCTGAGCCTGGACGTCCTGCCGGCCGCGATCGCGTCCGACGAGCCGCAGATCGCGGTGCGGTCGGGGGCCCTGCTGGTTCCCCGGCTGCACCGCCTCCCCGTGGTCGACACGCCGCGGGCGGAATCCTGGGCGGGCGCCACCGGCACCGTGGTGGTCACCGGAGCGGACACGGAGCACGGTGCGGCGATCGCGCACCGGCTGGCCACGGTCCACCAGGCGCAGCACCTGCTGCTCGTCAGTTCCCCCGGCGGCAACGGCACCGCTGTATCCGGCGCCGAACTGGGTCTCGCCGAGACCGGCATCATCCGGGTGACCGCAGAGAGCGGGAACCCGGAGCCCCTGCGGGCCGCGTTGGCCGACCTGCCGCGTCCGGTGACCGCAGTGGTCCACGCCGCCGACGACCTCGAACTGGCCCTTCAGCTGGACGAGATGACCGCCGGAGACGAGCTCGCCGCCTTCGTCGTGGTGTCCGACGTCACCGGGCTGCTGGGTTCCCCCGACAACCCGGGCGAGGCCGTCGACGGGATCCTGTCCGACGCGGTGGTACGCAACCGTCGGCTGCGGAACCTGCCGGGCTCCTTCCTCGCCTGGGGCGCGTGGCCCGGCGACCGCGACTCGGCGGATGACGAGACCGGCCGGCTCCGCAACCTGCTCCTCTCCGCGTTCGACTTCGACGTCGTCATGACGGCGAACCGCCCGTCGCTGCTGGCCCTGAAGATGGAAGCGCCGACCGCGGGCGACGAAGTCCCCTCGATCCTCGAAGCCTTGGTCGAGGACTCCTCGCAGCAGAGCCGGCCCGACGTCGTCGTCACGGCAGCCCTGCGTGACCGGCTGTCCGGTCTGGACGAGCGTGCGCAACTGGCACTGCTGGAAGACCTGGTCCGTACGCAGGCCGCCGCTGTGCAGCAACTGCGGGGACCTGAACTGATCCCGTCCGACCGGGCTTTCCGCGACATGGGCTTCACCTCGATGGCCATCGTCCAGCTGCGGAACCGGCTGACGGAGAGCACCGGGCTGCCGCTGCCCACCACCGTCGTCTTCGACCACCCCACTCCGGCCGCGCTGGCGGCCTGCCTGCGGGCCGAGGTCCTCGGCATCACCCGGTCGGTGACGGAGTCGGTCCTGGCGGCCGACCCCGATGAACCGCTCGCGATCGTGGGCATGGCCTGCCGGCTGCCGGGCGGAGTGGCCGGGCCGGAGGACCTGTGGCGGCTGGTGTCCGAGGGCCGGGACGCTCTGTCGTCCTTCCCCGACGACCGCGGCTGGGACCTGGAGGGTCTGTTCGACCCGGACCCGGACCGTGCGGGCACTTCGTACACCGATCAGGGCGGATTCCTGCACGAGGCGGGGCTCTTCGACGCGGGGTTCTTCGGGATCTCCCCGCGTGAGGCGCTGGCGATGGATCCGCAGCAGCGGTTGCTGCTGGAGACCTCCTGGGAGGCGCTGGAAGGCGCCGGTATCGACCCGGTCTCGCTGAAGGGCACCGATGTCGGGGTGTTCTCCGGGCTGTTCGGCCAGGGATACGGGACCGGCGCCGCCGCGGCCGCGCCGGAGCTGGAAGGCTTCACGACCACGGGGCTGGCGCCGAGCGTCGCGTCCGGCCGGGTGTCGTACGTGCTCGGTCTCGAGGGCCCGGCGGTGTCGGTGGACACGGCGTGTTCCTCGTCGCTGGTGGCGATGCATCTTGCCGCGCAGGCGCTGCGGCAGGGCGAATGCTCCATGGCGCTGGCCGGTGGCGTGTCGGTGATGGCGACGCCCGGCCACTTCGTGGAGTTCTCCCGGCAGCGGGCTCTGGCCGCCGACGGGCGGTGCAAGGCCTTCGCCGATGGCGCGGACGGCACCGGTTGGGCCGAGGGCGTGGGCGTCGTGGTGCTGGAGCGGCTGTCGGTGGCGCGTGAGCGCGGTCACCGGGTGCTGGCGGTGCTGCGCGGCAGCGCCGTCAACCAGGACGGCGCGTCGAACGGTCTGACGGCGCCGAACGGGCTGTCGCAGCAGCGGGTGATCCGCAGGGCGCTCGCCAGTGCCGGGCTGGTCTCGGCGGATGTGGACGTGGTCGAGGCCCACGGGACCGGCACGTCCCTGGGTGACCCCATCGAGGCGCAGGCGCTGCTGGCCACGTACGGGCGGGACCGGGACGCGGACCAGCCGCTGTGGCTGGGCTCGCTGAAGTCGAACATCGGTCACACGCAGGCAGCCGCGGGTGTGGCCGGTGTGATCAAGATGGTGCAGGCGCTGCGGCACGGGGTGCTCCCGGCGACCCTGCACGTGGATGCACCTACAACCCAGGTGGACTGGTCCGCGGGTGCGGTGGAGCTGCTGACCGAGTCGCGGGAATGGCCGCTGAACGGCCGGCCGCGTCGCGCCGGTGTCTCCTCGTTCGGTGTCAGTGGGACGAACGCGCACCTGATCCTGGAAGAGGCGCCCGCCGAAGAGGCGCAGCCGCCGCTGGTGTCGCCCGGTGCGGTGCCGCTGGTGGTGTCGGCGCGGAGCGCCGGTTCCCTGGCCGGTCAGGCCGGTCGGCTGGCGTCGCACTTGGAGTCCGCTGCAGGCGAGGTGTCGCCGGCGTCGGTGGCCGGGGCGCTGGTGTCGGGCCGCGCGGTCTTCGGTGAGCGTGCGGTGGTCGTGGCCGACTCCGCCGAGGAGGCGCTGACGGGGCTGCGAGCACTGGCTCAGGGCGACAGCGCGCTCGGTGTGGTGTCCGGGAGCGCGGTTGGTTCGGATGCGCCGGGCAAGGTTGTGTGGGTGTTCCCGGGTCAGGGTTCGCAGTGGGCGGGCATGGGCCGTGAACTGATGGATTCCTCGCCGGTGTTCGCGGAGCGGATCGCGGAGTGTGCGGCTGCTCTGGAGCCGTGGGTGGACTGGTCGCTGATCGATGTGCTTCGTGGCGATGTCGAGCCTGAGCTGATGGAGCGGGTCGACGTACTGCAGCCGGCGAGTTTCGCGGTGATGGTCGGTCTGGCGGCGGTGTGGTCGTCCGTGGGTGTGAAGCCGGACGCGGTGCTGGGTCACTCTCAGGGTGAGATCGCGGCCGCGTGTGTGTCCGGTGCGTTGTCGCTTCCGGATGCGGCGTGTGTGGTGGCGCTGCGCAGTCAGGTGATCGCGTCGGAGCTTGCGGGCCGTGGCGGTATGGCTTCGGTGGCGCTGAGCGTGGACGAGGCGGTCGCGCGGATCCAGCCGTGGGCGGACCGTGTCGAGGTCGCAGCGATCAACGGCCCTTCGTCGGTGGTCATCGCCGGTGACGCGCAGGCGTTGGACGAGGCGCTGGAGGCGCTGTCGGGCGAGGGTGTCCGGGTGCGTCGGGTTGCGGTGGACTACGCCTCGCACACCCGGCATGTGGAGGACATCCGGGCCACGCTGGCCGAGGCATTGGCCGGGGTTGGCGCTCTGGCGCCGAAGGTGCCGTTCTATTCGACGGTCACCGGTACGTGGGTCGAGGACGCCGATGTCCTGGACGGCGGGTACTGGTACCGGAACCTGCGTGCGCAGGTGGGCTTCGGTCCGGCGGTGGTGGCGCTGCTCGAGCAGGGTCATGGGGTGTTCGTGGAGGTCAGTGCCCATCCGGTGCTGGTCCAGCCGATCACCGAGACCGTCGACAGCACCGAGACCGGTGCTGTGGTGACGGGTTCGCTGCGGCGTGAGGACGGCGGTCTGCGACGGCTGCTGGCCTCGATGGCCGAGCTGTTCGTCCGCGGTGTGGCCGTCGACTGGAGCGGTGTCCTGCCCGCCGGTGCCCCGTCCGCACACGTGGACCTGCCGACCTATGCCTTCGACCACCAGCACTACTGGCTCCAGGCGGCCGAGTCGGCCACCGACGCGGCCTCGCTGGGACTGGCCGGGGCCGATCACCCGCTGCTGGGCGCGGTCGTCGGCATGCCGAACTCGGCCGGCCTCATGGCCACGTCGAGCTGGTCGCTCCGGTCGCACCCCTGGCTCGCGGACCACCTGGTGTCCGATGCCGTCGTGGTACCGAACGCGGCTCTGGTCGAGTTGTCCATCCGGCTCGGCGACCTGGCGGCCACCCCCGTACTCGACGAACTGACCGTCGATGCGCCCGTGGTGCTGCCGCAGCGAGGCAGCCGCAGCATCCAGGTGAACGTCGGCGAGCCCGACGGGACACGACGTCGTCCGGTCGAGATCCACTCCCGCGCCGCGGACGCCCCTCTGGACGCGCCGTGGACGCGGCACGCGCACGGCGCGCTGGCTCCCACCGCCACCACGGTGACGCCCACGAACGCCGGGCCCGCCACCGAAGTCACCCTGGACGGTGCCGCGCTCCGTGACGCGGGCCGCTACGGGGTGCACCCCGCCCTGCTGGACGCCGCAGTCCGTACGGTCATCGCCGACGGCATGCTCCCGTCCGTGTGGACCGGGGTGTCCCTGCTGGCATCCGGCGCCGCCGCCCTGCACGTGCGACCGGGCGGGTCGTCGGCGGAGGGAACCGGTCTGCAGCTGACCGATCCCACGGGGCAACCCGTCATGACCGTCGAAGCGGTTCGCGGAACTCCGTTCTCCCCCGAACAGGCAGGGATCACCGGCGCGTTGCCGCACGACGCCCTGTTCCGCGTCGACTGGACGCAGTGCGCGCTTCCCACCGTGGAGCGCTCCCTCGACATCGTGACCGTCGAGAACCCCGAGGATGTCGCTGCGTCGGCCACGACGGCCACGTCGACTCCCGACGTCCTGCTGTACGAGGCCAAGGCCATGAGCGCGCCGGCCGACCCCCGCGCCTCGGTCAACGCGGCGCTGGCCGTGCTCCAGGCCTGGCTGGCGGAACCCGCGCTCGCGGAAACCCGGTTGGCCGTGGTCACCGGGGACTGCGCCGAACCCGACGCGGCCGCGGTGTGGGGTCTGGTGCGCTCGGCGCAGTCGGAGCACCCGGACCGGATCGTACTGGCGGACCTCGACGACGTCTCCCGGTCCGCTCTGCCGGCCGTGGTGCTGAGCGGCGAACCCCAGATGCGGGTGCGCGGCGGTGTGGCGGAGGTGCCCCGGCTGGTCCGGGTGTCCGTCCCGTCGGGCGGGTCGCTTCCCGAAGCCGGGCAGCAGCGGCGTCCGCTCGACACCGAAGGCACCGTACTGATCACCGGTGGCACCGGAACGCTGGGTGCGATGACGGCACGGCACCTGGTCACCGCGTACGGCATCAGGCACCTGGTCCTGGCCGGCCGCCGCGGCCACGCCCCCGAACTCCACGACGAGCTGACCGCGATGGGTGCGTCCGTCACCGTCGCCGCCTGCGACACGTCGGACCGGGCCCAGCTCGAGGCTCTCCTGCGGGCGATCCCGGCCGAGCACCCGCTCACCGCCGTGGTGCACTCCGCCGGGGTCCTGGACGACGGGGTGCTCACCGAGCTGACCCCGGAACGCGTCGACACCGTGCTGCGCCCGAAGGTGGACGCGGCGCTCCACCTGCACGAGCTCACCCGGGACATGGACCTTGCCGCGTTCGTGCTGTTCTCCTCGGCAGCGGGCGTGCTGGGCAACCCCGGGCAGGCCAACTACGCCGCGGCCAACGCCTGGCTGGACGCGCTGGCACGACAGCGGCACGGCCTCGGCCTGCCGGCGGTCTCCCTCGCCTGGGGCTACTGGGCGACGGTCAGCTCGATGACCGAGCACCTGAGCGCCGCTGACCTGCGACGCAACCAGCGCATCGGCATGAGCGGCATCTCCGCCACCGAGGGAATGGCCCTGCTGGACGCCGCCCTGGGCGTGGACGCGGGCACGGCCGGCGCCCTGGTGGCGGCCAAGTTCGACGTGTCCGCTCTGCGGGCGTCGGCGGCCGACGGTCCGGTCCCGCCGCTGCTGCGGGGTCTGGCCCCGTCGCCGCGGCCGGCGGCCCGGGCTGCCGCTCCGTCCGGGCCCGCGTCCGTGCGGGAGCGCATCGCCGGTCTGGGCGAAGCAGAGCGGACCGAAGCCCTGGTCGAACTGGTACGCCGGCATGCCGCCGAGGTGCTCGGACACGCCACCGCCGACGCCGTCCATGCCGACCGGACCTTCAAGGAGGCCGGATTCGACTCGCTGATGGCAGTGGAACTGCGGAACCGGCTCGCCGCAGCCACCGGGCTCACCCTCTCCCCGGTGATGATCTTCGACTATCCGAAGCCGACGACGCTGGCCGATCACCTGCGCGTCAAGCTCTTCGGCGACACGTCCGAGCGGCCGTCGGAGCCCGCGGTTCCCGCCGGGACGACCGACGAGCCGATCGCGATCGTGGCGATGTCGTGCCGCTTCCCCGCGGGCGTGAACAGCCCCGAGGACCTCTGGCGAGTGGTGGCCGACGGGATCGACGCGGTCACCGAGTTCCCCGACGACCGCGGCTGGGACATCGACCGGCTCTTCAACGCGGATCCCGACCACGCGGGCAGCACCTACGTACGCCACGGCTCCTTCCTCGATGACGCCGCCGGGTTCGACGCCGCGTTCTTCGGCATCTCGCCGAACGAGGCGCTGGCGATGGACCCGCAGCAGCGACTGCTGCTGGAGACGTCCTGGGAGGCGTTCGAACGGGCCGCGATCGACCCGACCACACTGGCCGGAGAGGACGTCGGCGTCTTCGTCGGAGTCAACAGCCACGACTACAGCATGCGGATGCACCAGGCGTCCGGCGTCGAGGGATTCCGGCTCACCGGCGGTTCCGGCAGCGTCACCTCCGGTCGTATCGCCTACCACCTCGGCTTCGAGGGTCCCGCCATCACGGTCGACACGGCCTGCTCCTCCTCGCTGGTGGCACTGCACCTGGCGGCGCAGGCGCTGAACCGGGGTGAGTGCTCCATGGCGCTGGCCGGCGGTGTGATGGTGATGGGCACCGTGGAGACCTTCGTCGAGTTCTCCCGGCAGCGCGGACTGGCGCCCGACGGCCGGTGCAAGGCGTTCGCGGACGGCGCGGACGGCACCGGCTGGTCCGAGGGCGCGGGGCTGCTGCTGGTGGAGCGGTTGTCGGATGCCCGGCGCCGGGGCCATCAGGTGCTGGCCGTGGTCCGCGGGTCCGCGGTGAACCAGGACGGCGCGTCGAACGGTCTGACCGCGCCGAACGGTCCCTCGCAGCAGCGGGTGATCCGCAAGGCCCTGGCCGGTGCCGGGCTTTCCCCGGCCGACGTGGACGTGGTGGAAGCGCACGGTACGGGTACGACGCTCGGAGACCCGATCGAGGCGGAGGCGCTCCTGGCGACCTACGGCCAGGACCGGCAGGGCGACGAGCCCCTGTGGCTCGGGTCCGTGAAGTCGAACATCGGGCACACCCAGGGGGCGGCGGGTGTCGCAGGCGTGATCAAGATGGTCATGGCCATGCGGCACGGCGTCCTCCCCAAGACGCTGCACGTGGACCGTCCGTCGACCCACGTCGACTGGTCCGCGGGCGCCGTGGAACTCCTGACCGAGGCCCGCGACTGGCCGCAGAACGGCCGGGTCCGCCGGGCCGGCGTGTCCTCCTTCGGTATCGGCGGCACCAACGCGCACGTCGTCCTCGAAGAGGCCCCCGGCCCCGACCGGCCGGCCGTCTCCACGCCGGAGCCCATGCCGGAGCCCACGGGCGTCCTCGTGCCGGTGCCCGTATCGGCGCGGACACCCGCCGGACTGCGCGGCCAGGCCGAGCAGCTCGCCCGGTTCCTCGACGACCGGCCCGGCGTACGCCTCACCGATGCCGCCCACGCCCTCGCGACCACGCGCGCCCAACTCGACCACCGGGCCGTCGTCCTGGCATCCGACAGGGGACAGCTCTCCGCGGACCTGAGCGCCTTCGGGCGCGGTGAAGCGAGCCCCGCGGTCGTTTCCGGCACCCCGGCCACGGGCAAGCTGGCCATCCTCTTCACGGGGCAGGGCAGCCAGTGGGCCGGCATGGGCCGTGAACTCGCCGAGACCTTCCCGGTCTTCCGCGAAGCCTTCGCCGCCGCGTGCGCTGCCGTGGAAGAGCACCTGCGCGACCACTCGGCGCGCCCGCTGCGCGAGGTGGTGTTCGCCGCCCCCGGGTCGCCCGACGGTGAACTGCTCGACCTGACCATGTACACGCAGGGCGCCCTGTTCGCCCTGGAGACCGCACTGTTCCGGCTGTTCGAGTCCTGGGGGGTGCGCCCAGATCTCCTCGCCGGCCACTCGATCGGAGAGATCACTGCCGCGCACGTTTCCGGAGTGCTGGGACTGGCCGAGGCGGGCAAGCTGGTCGCCGCGCGCGGCCGGTTGATGCAGGCCCTGCCCGAAGGCGGCGCGATGGTCGCCGTCCAGGCGACCGAGGCCGACGTCGAGCCCCTGCTGGCCCGGGCGCGAGGTGCGGTCTGCATCGCGGCGGTGAACGGCCCTGACTCGCTGGTGCTCTCCGGCGTCGAGGACGCCGTGCTCGCCATGGCCGGAGAACTGGCGAGCCGCGGCCGCAAGGCGCGGAGGCTGTCGGTCAGCCACGCCTTCCACTCCCAGCTCATGGAGCCCATGCTCGACGAGTTCCGCACGGTCGCCCAGAGCCTGTCGTACCAGCAGGGTGCCCTTCCCGTCGTCTCGACCCTGACGGGCGATCTCGTCCGGGACGGGCAGCTGAGGACCCCCGAGTACTGGGTCGACCAGGTCCGGAACGCGGTGCGGTTCAGCGACGCCGTCACCTCGCTGAGCGGCCAGGGAGCGACGACCTTCCTGGAGATCGGCCCGGGCGGAGCCCTCGCCGCGATGGCGCTCGGCACCCTCGGCGCACAGGAACAGAGCTGCATAGCCACCCTGCGCAAGAACAGCGCCGAGGCCACCGACGTCATGACCGCGCTCGCGGAACTGCACGTGCGCGGTGTGGCCCTGGACTGGACGGCCGTCTTCGGCCGGCCGGCCACGGCCGCCGGAACCGACCTGCCCACCTACGCGTTCCAGCACCAGCGGTACTGGGTCGAGTCCGACGAGATCGCGGTGGGCGGCGCGGAGGCGCTCGGCGCCGCCAGCGCCCGGCACCCGCTGCTCGGCACCGTGATCGAGGTGCCGGGTGACAACGGCAACAACGGCGTCGTGCTCACCGGGCAGCTGTCGCCGCGCAGCCGGGGCCGGTTCCCCGGTCAGGTGGCAACGGACGGCACTGCCGGGATTCCGGCCGCCGCGCTCCTGGAGATGATCGTCAGGGCCGCCGACGAGGTGGACTGCGGAAGCTTCGAACAGATCGTCGTCGAGGCGCCTTTGACGGTGCCCGAGCACGGCAACGCCCAGGTACGGGTGTCGGTGGACGGCCCCGGTCCGGACGGGCGGCGCCGGGCCGCCGTCTACGCCCGGCCCCTCGACCCGGAGCAGGGGCCCTGGACCTGCCACGCACGAGCCGTACTGGTCCCCGGAATGCCTCAGCCGGCCTTCGACCTGCGGACCTGGTCGCTGCCCGCGGACAGTGACGCCCTCCTCCCGGGGGCGCACCGCGTGTGGCAGCAGGACGGACAGATCTTCGCGGAGATCGCGCTGCCGGACGAACTGGCGGACGAGGCCGCCGAGTTCACGATCCACCCGGCGCTCATCGACACCGCACTGCGGGTCCTGGACTCCCGTACCGCTTCGGACCTGACGGCGGCCGACGACGGCCACCGTGTCCGTGACCTGTCCGCCTGCACCGGCTTGGCGGTGTACGCGGAAGGCGCCGCCTCGCTGCGGCTGCGGATCACGCCGGCACACGACGGCGGCCATCTGCTCGAGCTCGCGGACGCGACCGGCGAACCCGTCGCGGTCCTCGGCCCGTTGACCCTGGCCGCCATGCCCGCGGACGGCGCCGAAGAGCCCGCCGCGGCGGCCGGGCACCGCGACTCCGCAGCAGATGCGCAGACGCCTTCCGGTGCCCTCACCCGGCGCGTGGTGTCGCGGAGCGAAGGGGCCGGCGAGGCGATCGCCGGCCGGCTGGCCGGGCTGCCGGCCGCGGAGCAGCACCGAGTGCTGATGGACATGGTCCAGGAGAGCACGGCCCTCGTGCTCGGCCACCGCGACACGGACGGGTTCGACGGGGAGCAGTCCTTCAAGAGCCTTGGATTCGACTCCCTCAGCGCGGTCAAGTTCTGCAACCGGCTGCGCGACCTCACCGGGGTGAACCTGCCCAGCACGCTGGTCTTCGACTATCCGACACCGGCCGTTCTCGCTGACCACCTGCGGGCAGAACTGCTCGGTGAGCCCGCGGCGGTGCCCGCCCCGGCCACGACGGCGGCATCGGTCTCCGACGAGCCGATCGCGATCGTCGCCATGAGCAGCCGGCTGCCGGGCGGAGCGGACAGTCCCGAGGAACTGTGGAAGCTGGTCGTGGAGCAGCGGGACGCGGTGTCCGGCTTCCCCGTCGACCGCGACTGGGACCTCGAGGGGCTGTACCACCCGGACCCGGCGCACCCGGGCACCAGCTACACCCGCTCGGGCGGATTCCTCCACGAGGCCGCGCAGTTCGACGCCGGGCTCTTCGGGATCTCGCCGCGCGAGGCGCTGGCGATGGACCCCCAGCAGCGGTTGCTGCTGGAGACCTCCTGGGAGGCGCTGGAACGGGCCGGCATCGACCCGTTGTCCGCCCGGGGCAGTGACATCGGCGTCTTCACCGGCATCGTGCACCACGACTACGTGTCCCGGCTCCACCAGGTGCCCGAGGACGTCCAGGGCTATCTCATGACCGGTACGGCGGCGAGCGTGGCCTCGGGCCGCGTGTCGTACGTGTTCGGTTTCGAGGGTCCGGCGGTCACGGTGGACACGGCGTGTTCCTCGTCGCTGGTGGCGATGCATCTTGCCGCGCAGGCGCTGCGGCAGGGCGAGTGCTCGATGGCGCTCGCCGGCGGCGCGACGGTGATGGCCAGTCCGGACGCCTTCATGGAGTTCTCGAGGCAGCGGGGCCTGTCGGCTGACGGCCGGTGCAAGGCGTTCTCCTCGGCGGCTGACGGCACCGGCTGGGCCGAGGGCGTGGGCGTGGTGGTGCTGGAGCGGCTGTCGGTGGCGCGTGAGCGCGGTCACCGGGTGCTGGCGGTGCTGCGCGGCAGCGCGGTCAACCAGGACGGTGCTTCCAACGGCCTGACCGCGCCGAACGGTCCCTCCCAGCAGCGGGTCATCCGCAAGGCGCTGGACACGGCGGGACTCACTCCGGCGGATGTGGACGTGGTGGAGGCCCACGGGACCGGTACGTCCCTGGGCGACCCGATCGAGGCGCAGGCGCTGCTGGCGACCTACGGGCGGGACCGGAATCCGGAACAGCCGCTGTGGCTCGGCTCGCTCAAGTCGAACATCGGTCACACGCAGGCAGCCGCGGGCGTGGCCGGCGTGATCAAGATGGTGATGGCCATGCAGCACGGCGTCATGCCCGCCACCTTGCACGTGGACGAGCCCACGACTCAGGTGGACTGGTCCGCGGGTGCGGTGGAGCTGCTGACCGAGGCCCGGGACTGGCCGCGCAACGGTCATCCGCGCCGGGCCGCGGTCTCCTCGTTCGGGGCCAGCGGCACGAACGCCCACCTGATCCTGGAGGAGGCGCCCGCCGAGGAGGCGGAGCCCGTCTCGGGAGAGGCGCAGCCCGCGGGTGTGGTGCCGTTGGTGGTGTCGGCGCGGAGCGCCGCCTCCCTGGCCGGTCAGGCCGGTCGGCTGGCGTCGTACCTGGAGTCCGCTGCCGGTGAGGTGTCGCCGGCCTCGGTGGCCGGGACGCTGGTGTCGAGCCGTGCGGTGCTGGGCGAGCGCGCGGTCGTCGTGGCCGGCTCGGACGAGGAGGCGCTGGCAGGACTGAAGGCGCTGGCGCGCGGCGAGAGCGCACCCGGTGTCGTGTCCGGCAGCGCCGGTTCGAGCAAGCCGGGCAAGCTCGTGTGGGTCTTCCCGGGTCAGGGTTCGCAGTGGGCGGGCATGGGCCGTGAACTGATGGATTCCTCGCCGGTGTTCGCCGAACGGATCGCGGAGTGCGCTGCCGCCCTGGACCCGTTCGTGGA
Organism: Streptomyces sp. NBC_01546; assembly: GCF_045208355.1. Classification (NCBI taxonomy): domain Bacteria; kingdom Bacillati; phylum Actinomycetota; class Actinomycetes; order Kitasatosporales; family Streptomycetaceae; genus Streptomyces; species Streptomyces sp. NBC_01546. Next base: position 2,411,523 of record NZ_CP109379.1, on the reverse strand, counting down.
TTGGGCGCTGATCGACGTACTGCGCGGTGAGACCGACCCCGCGCTGATGGATCGGGTCGACGTACTGCAGCCGGCCAGCTTCGCGGTGATGGTGGGCCTGGCAGCGGTCTGGGCCTCCGTGGGAGTTGAGCCCGGCGCGGTGCTCGGCCACTCCCAGGGTGAGATCGCCGCCGCCTGCGTCGCAGGGGCGCTGTCGCTGGAAGACGCGGCGCGCGTGGTGGCACTGCGCAGCCAGGTCATCGCGAAGGACCTGGCCGGGCGCGGTGGTATGGCTTCGGCGGCGCTGAGCGCCGACGAGGCGGTCGCACGGCTGGCGCCGTGGGCGGACCGGGTCGAGGTGGCCGCGGTCAACAGCCCCTCCTCCGTAGTGATCGCCGGAGACGCCGAGGCGCTGGACGAGGCCCTCGAGGCACTGTCCGGCGAAGGCGTCCGGGTCCGCCGGGTCGCGGTGGACTACGCCTCGCACACCCGCCACGTGGAGGACGTCCGCGACACGCTGGCCGAAGCGCTGGCCGGGGTGACCGCTCTGGCGCCGAAGGTGCCGTTCTACTCCACCGCGACCGGCGGCTGGGTGCAGGACGCCGACGTCCTGGACGGCGGGTACTGGTACCGGAACCTGCGCGGCCAGGTGGGCTTCGGCCCGGCCGTGGCCGACCTGATGGGCCAGGGCCACGCGGTGTTCGTCGAGGTCAGTGCCCACCCGGTGCTGGTCCAGCCGATCACCGAGACCGCCGACGACACCGAGTCCGATGTGATCGTGACCGGTTCGCTGCGACGTGAGGACGGCGGTCCGCGACGGCTGCTGGCCTCGATGGCCGAGCTGTTCGTCCGCGGTGTCCCGCTGGACTGGAGCGGTGTCCTGCCGCGGACGGTGACCTCCCGGCGCGTGGACCTGCCGACCTACGCCTTCGACCACCAGCGTTACTGGCTGCAGGAAGCGGAATCGGCCACCGAGGCCGCCGACGCGGCCGAAGGCGCGGACTCCGACTTCTGGGCCGCGGTCGAGCACGCCGATCTGGACTCCCTCGGCGAGTTGCTGGAGATGGCGTCGACCGACCAGCGCAGCGCCCTCGGCACCGTCGTTCCCGTACTGGCGCAATGGCGAGAGAAGCGCCGTGAGAGGTCGACGGCGGAGAAGCTGCGCTACCAGGTCACCTGGCAGCCGCTCGAGCGCGAAGCCGCCGGTGTACCGAGCGGCCGCTGGCTGGTCGTCGCACCGTCCGCACGTCCGGACGACGGCGTGACCGACGCCCTCCTGGCGGAGCTGACCGGTCTCGGACTCGGCATGGTCCTGCTCGAGGTCGACGAGCCCGACGGCACCCGGAAGCGGCTCGCCGAGCGGCTGGCCGGCGTCCTGGCCGAACACGACCTGACCGGTGTGCTGTCCCTGCTCGCCATGGACCAGCAGACGGGAAGCGGCCCCAAGGACCCGACCGCGGTCACGGCGTCGACGCTCGCGCTGATCCAGGCACTCGGCGACAACAACGCCACCCAGCCACTGTGGTGCGTGACCAGGGGCGCGGTGAACATCGGCATCCACGACACCCTCACCTCACCGGTGCAGGCGTCGCTGTGGGGCCTCGGCCGCGCCGCCGCGCTGGAACGCCTCGACCGGTGGGGCGGTCTGGTCGACCTGCCCGCCGTGACCGACCCGCGCACGGCCCAGTACCTGCTCGGAGTGCTGAACTCCGCCGCCGGTGAGGACCAGCTCGCAGTCCGGCGATCGGGCGTGTACACCCGGCGGCTGGTGCGCAAGCCCGTGCCGGAGGCCACCGGCGACAGCGGCTGGCACCCCCGGGGCACGGTCCTGGTGACCGGCGGCGCCGAAGGACTCGGCAAGCACGTCTCGGTCTGGCTCGCGCAGGCCGGCGCCGACCGGCTCCTCATCACGACCACCGCGCACGCACCCGGCCACAGCGTGTCGGAACTGCGTGCCGAACTGGCCGGGCTGGGCGTCGCCACCACGGTGGAGTCCTGCGAGGACTCCGACCGGGACGCGATCGCGCGGCTGGTGTCCGCGACGGACCCGGAGCAGCCGCTCACGGCCGTGGTGCACGCCGCCGACGTCACGCAGACCAGTTCCATCGACGACACCGGTGTGCACGACCTCGCCGAGGTGTTCTCGGCCAAGGTGGACACGGCCGTATGGCTGGACGAGCTGTTCGAGAGCACACCGCTCGACGCGTTCGTCGTGTTCTCCTCGATCGCGGGTGTGTGGGGCGGCGGCGGCCAGGGCCCGTCCGGAGCGGCGAACGCCGTCCTCGACGCCCTGATCGAGTGGCGCCGTGCCCGTGGACTGAGGGCGACGTCGATCGCCTGGGGCGCCCTCGACCAGATCGGCGTGGGCATGGACGAGGCCGCCCTCACCCAGCTCCGTCGCCGCGGTGTCCTTCCCATGGGCCCCCAGCTGGCGGTGACCGCGATGGTGCAGGCGGTACAGGGCAACGAGAAGTTCGTGGCGGTGGCCGACATGGACTGGAGCGCATTCATCCCCGCGTTCACCTCGGTCCGGACCAGCCCCCTGTTCGCCGACCTGCCCGAGGCGAAGCAAGCGCTCCAGGCACTGCAGGGCGACGGCGAGAACAGCGACGCCGCCTCGTCCCTCGCGGACTCGCTCCGGGCGGTTGCGGAAACCGAGCAGAACCGCATCCTGCTCCGGCTGGTACGGGGCCACGCCTCGACGGTCCTCGGCCACAGCGGCGCGGAGGGCATCGGCCCGCGCCAGGCCTTCCAGGAGGTCGGCTTCGACTCGCTGGCCGCCGTCAACCTCCGCAACAGCCTGCACGCGGCCACCGGACTGCGCCTGCCCGCGACGCTGATCTTCGACTACCCCACGCCGGAGGCGCTGGTCGGCTACCTGCGCTCCGAACTTCTCCGGGAGGCCGACGACGGCCTGGAAGAGCGGGAGGACGAACTCAGGCAGGTCCTGGCGTCCGTGCCGTTCGCCCGGTTCAAGGAGGCCGGCGTACTGGACACCCTCCTCGGCCTCGCCGAGGGCGACGCGGACGCGGATGCGGACGCGCCGGAAGCGGAACCGTCGGCGGCCGCCGCCGACGTGGAACTGATCGACGCCATGGACGTTGCCGATCTGGTGCAACGGGCCCTGGGCAAGACGAGCTGATCGCCTGTGAACGAATCGTGGAGGATGGATATGTCGGCGCCCGACCAGCAGGTCGTCGAGGCACTGCGTGCCTCGCTGAAGGAGAACGCCCGGCTTCAGCAGGAGAACAGCACACTCGTCGCGGCTGCCTCTGAGCCCATCGCGATCGTGTCCATGGCCTGCCGGTACGCCGGCGGAATCCGTGGCCCGGAGGACTTCTGGCGGGTGGTGTCCGAGGGCGCCGACGTCTACTCCACCTTCCCCGAGGACCGCGGCTGGGATGTCGAGGGCCTCTACAACCCGGACCCCGACAACCCCGGTACGACGTATGTCAGGGAGGGCGCCTTCCTGCACGACGCGGCGCAGTTCGACGCCGGGTTCTTCGGAATCTCGCCGCGTGAGGCCCTGGCCATGGACCCCCAGCAGCGACAGCTGCTCGAGGTGTCCTGGGAGACCTTCGAACGGGCCGGCATCGACCCCCACTCGGTGCGGGGCAGCGACATCGGGATGTTCGCGGGAGTCGTGCACCAGGACTACGCGCCGGACCTCAGCGGGTTCGAGGGATACCTCAGCCTGGAGCGCGCCCTGGGCACTGCCGGCGGCGTCGCCTCCGGTCGCGTCTCCTACACCCTCGGGCTCGAGGGCCCCGCGGTGACCGTCGACACCATGTGCTCCTCCTCGCTGGTGGCGATCCACCTCGCCGCGCAGGCGCTGCGCCGCGGCGAGTGCTCGATGGCGCTCGCGGGCGGCTCGACGGTGATGGCGACCCCGGGCGGGTTCGTCGGCTTCGCGCGTCAGCGCGCGCTCGCCTTCGACGGGCGCTGCAAGTCCTACGCCGCCGGCGCCGACGGCTCCGGCTGGGCCGAGGGCGTGGGCGTGGTGCTGCTGGAGCGGCTGTCGGTGGCGCGCGAGCGCGGCCACCAGGTGCTTGCCGTCATCCGCGGCAGTGCGGTCAACCAGGACGGTGCGTCCAACGGCCTGACCGCGCCGAACGGCCCCTCGCAGCAGCGGGTGATCCGCAAGGCCCTCGAGAGCGCCGGCCTCTCCCCGGCCGATGTGGACACGGTGGAGGGTCACGGCACCGGCACGGTGCTGGGTGACCCGATCGAGGCGCAGGCACTGCTGGCCACCTACGGGCAGGGCCGCGACCCGGAACAGCCGCTGTGGCTCGGATCGGTCAAGTCGGTCATCGGGCACACGCAGGCGGCGTCCGGCGTGGCCGCCGTGATCAACATGGTCCAGGCGCTGCGGCACAAGACGCTCCCGGCGACCCTGAACGTGGACGCGCCCACCCCCCAGGTGGACTGGTCCGCGGGTGCGGTGGAGCTGCTGACCGAGTCGCGGGAGTGGCCCGAGAACGGCCGCCCGCGCCGGGCCGGCGTCTCCGCTTTCGGGGCCAGCGGTACGAACGCGCACATGATCCTGGAAGAGGCGCCCGCCGAGGAGGCGGAGCCCGTCGCGGACGTGGCGCAGCCCGCCGGTGTGGTGCCGTTGGTGGTGTCGGCGGGGACCGCTGCCTCGCTGGCGGCCCAGGCCGGGCGGCTGGCGGCGTTCGTCGAGGACGCCGGTGAGGTGCCGCTGGCGGACGTGGCCGGAACGCTGGTGTCGGGCCGCGCCGTGCTCGGTGAGCGCGCGGTGGTGCTCGCGGGTTCCCACGACGAGGCGCTGGCCGGCCTGCAGGCGCTGGCGCGCGGTGAGAACGCGGCCGGTGTGGTGACCGGTTCGGGTGCGCCGGGCAAGGTCGTGTGGGTGTTCCCGGGTCAGGGTTCGCAGTGGGCCGGCATGGGCCGTGAACTGCTCGACTCCTCCCCGGTGTTCGCCGGGCGGATCGCGGAGTGCGCCGCCGCCCTGGAGCGGTGGGTGGAATGGTCGCTGATCGACGTACTGCGCGGCGACGCCGAACCCGAGCTCCTCGACCGGGTCGACGTCCTGCAGCCGGCGAGCTTCGCGGTGATGGTCGGTCTGGCCGCGGTGTGGGCCTCCGTGGGCGTCGAGCCCGACGCGGTGCTCGGCCACTCCCAGGGCGAGATCGCGGCCGCCTGTGTGGCGGGTGCGCTCTCGCTGGAGGACGCGGCGCGCGTGGTGGCGCTGCGCAGCCAGGCCATCGCCAAGGACCTGGCCGGCCGTGGCGGTATGGCTTCGGTCGCGCTGACCGAGGAAGAGGCCGTCGCGCGTCTGGAGCGCTGGGCGGACCGGGTCGAGGTCGCGGCGGTCAACGGCCCGTCCTCCGTGGTGATCGCCGGTGACGCCGAGGCGCTGGACGAGGCGCTGGACGCGCTGGAGGACCAGGGCGTCCGAGTGCGTCGGGTCGCGGTGGACTACGCCTCGCACACCCGGCACGTCGAGGACATCCGCGACGCGCTCGCCGAGGCGCTGGCCGGGGTCGGCGCGCAGGCCCCGACGGTGCCGTTCTACTCCACCGTCACCGGTACGTGGGTCGAGGACGCCGGCGTCCTCGACGGCGGGTACTGGTACCGGAACCTGCGGGCACAGGTGGGCTTCGGCCCGGCGGTGGCCGCGCTGCTCGAGCAGGGTCACGGGGTGTTCGTCGAGGTCAGTGCCCACCCGGTGCTGGTCCAGCCGATCACCGAGACCGTCGACAAGGCCGACACCGGCACCGATGTGGTGGTGACCGGGTCCCTGCGGCGTCAGGACGGCGGCCTGCGACGGCTGCTGGCCTCGATGGCCGAGCTGTTCGTCCGCGGTGTGGCCCTGGACTGGGCCGAGGTTCTGCCCGGTGGAGCGGCCTTCCGGCGCGTGGACCTGCCGACCTACGCCTTCGACCACCAGCACTACTGGATCCAGATGGCCGGCTCGGCCACGGATGCGGCGTCGCTGGGGCTGACCGGGGCCGATCACCCGCTGCTGGGCGCGGTGGTGCAGCTGCCGCAGTCCGACGGCCTGGTCTTCACCTCGCGGCTGTCGCTGCGCACGCACCCCTGGCTGGCCGGTCACGCCATCGGCGGCGTGGTGATCATCCCCGGCACGATGTACGTCGACCTCGCGGTGCGCGCCGGCGACGAGTTCGGCTACGGAGTACTGGAAGAACTCGTGATCGAGGCACCCCTGGTGCTCCCCGAGCACGGCGGAGTGCGGTTGCAGGTCGCGGTCGGCGGACCGAACCCGACCGGCACGCGCACGGTGGACGTGTACTCCCAGCGCGAGGACGCCGCCGGCGAGGGTGGCGCGAGCGATTGGACGCGGCACGCTACCGGACTCCTGGCGGAGCCTTCGGCGACACGCGCAACGGCGCAGGGATTCGACTTCGCCGCGTGGCCGCCGGCCGGTGCGGAGCCCGTCGAGGTCGGGAACTTCTACACCGACCTGCTCGAGCGCGGCTACGCGTACGGTCCGGCGTTCCAGGGCCTGCGGGCGGTGTGGCGGCGCGGTGACGAGGTCTTCGCCGAGGCCGTCCTGCCCGAGGAACAGCGGGAGGACGCCGGCAAGTTCGGCATGCACCCGGCGCTGCTGGACGCCGCCCTCCACACGAACGCCTTCGCCAATCCGGACGACGACCGCCAGGTGCTGCCGTTCGCCTGGAACGGGCTGGTGCTGCACGCCGTGGGTGCCTCGGCACTGCGGGTGCGGATCGCGCCGAGCGGCCCGGACGCGCTGTCGTTCCAGGCCTCCGACGAGACCGGCGACATGGTCCTGACGATGGACTCGCTGGTGTCCCGTGAGGTGTCCACCGACCAGCTGGGCGCCGCGGCAGGCGACGAGAGCCGCGACACGCTCTTCGGGGTGGAGTGGACCGAGCTGCCCTCGGCTCAGGGCACGGAGGCTTCGCCGTCGTGGGCGCCGGTGTCCGCCGCCGACGACGTCGTGGCTCTGGCCGGGAGCGCGGGAGTCCCGGCGGTGGCGGTCCTGCAGGCCGTGGCCGGCGCTGACAGCGAGGACGCGGCACTGGCGTTGACCTCCCGGGTGCTGGAGGTCGTACAGGCGTGGCTGGCCGGGACCGGGCTGGAGGAGTCGCGGCTGGTCGTCCTGACCCGCGGCGCGGTTCCCGCCGGTGACGGCACGGTGAGCGACCCGGCCGGTTCGGCGGTGTGGGGTCTGGTGCGTGCCGCCCAGGCCGAGAACCCCGAGCGGATCATCCTGATCGACACCGACCCGGCCTCCGGCGACGGAGCGGAATCCGTCCTGGGTACGGTCCTGGGTCCGGTGCTGGCCAGTGGCGAGCCGCAGGTCGCGGTGCGCGCAGCGGCCCTCTCCGTCCCCCGGCTCGTCCGGGCCGGCGGTGAAGTCCCGGACGCCCCCGCGGTGTTCGCGACCGAAGGGACCGTCCTGGTCACCGGTGGCACCGGCGCCCTGGGCGCACTGGTGGCCCGTCACCTGGTCACCCGGCACGGCGTGCGGCACCTCGTGCTCGCGAGCCGTCGGGGTACGGACGCGGAGGGCGTGGCGGAACTGGTCGCCGAGCTCACCGAGCAGGGTGCGGCCGTGTCGGTGGCGTCCTGTGACGTGTCCGACCGGGCCCAGGTCGAGGCCTTGCTGGCCTCGGTACCGGCCGAGCACCCTCTGACCGGTGTCGTGCACATGGCCGGCGTCCTGGACGACGGCGTGATCGCGGCGCTGACCCCGGAGCGGCTGGCCGGGGTGTTCGCGCCGAAGGTGGACGCGGTACGCCACCTCGACGAGCTGACCCGAGGCCTGGACCTCGACGCCTTCGTGGTGTTCTCGTCGGCTGCCTCGCTCATGGGGTCGGCCGGACAGGGCAACTACGCGGCGGCGAACGCCTACCTCGACGGGCTGATGGCCGGCCGCCGGGCGGCAGGCCTGCCCGGTCTGTCGCTGGCCTGGGGTCTGTGGGAGCAGGCCAACGGATTGACCGCTCACCTCAGCGCCGTCGACCAGGCCCGTATGAGCCGCGGTGGCGTGCTGGCGATAACGCCGGCCGAGGGCCTGGACATCTTCGACGTCGGCCTGCACGCCGGCCAGGCGCTGCTGGTCCCGATCAAGCTGGACCTGAAGATCATGCGAAGCCAGGCAGCGGCCGGCGGGGGAGTCCCGCACCTGCTGCGCGGCCTGGTACGCGCGGGCCGACGCCTGGCGCGGGCGGCTTCCGGCGACAGCAGCGGACTGGTCCGCCGACTCGCGGGGCTGCCCCAGGCCGAGCAGGAGAGCATCCTGCTGACCATCGTCCAGGACGAGGCGAGCGCCGTACTCGGATTCAGCGGCCCCGAACTGGCTCAGGGCACCCGTGGATTCAGCGACATCGGGTTCGACTCGCTGACCGCGGTCGAGCTGCGGAACCGGCTTAGCGCGGCGACCGGCGTGAAACTGCCGGCCACGCTGATCTTCGACTACCCCACCCCGGTGGTCCTCGCCCGTCACCTGCGCGAGGAGCTCGGTGACGCGGCGGACGGCGCCGCCCCCGCCACCGCGGTGGCCGTCGTCGCGGATCCCGACGAGCCGATCGCGATCGTCGGGATGGCGTGCCGCCTGCCGGGCGGTGTCGCGGGTCCCGAGGACCTGTGGCAGTTGCTGCAGGAGCGCCGCGAGGGCATGTCGTCCTTCCCGGACGACCGTGGCTGGGACCTGGAGGGCCTCTACGACCCGAACCCGGACAGCGCGGGCACCTCGTACACGAGCACGGGCGGATTCCTCCACGAGGCCGCGCAGTTCGACGCGGGATTCTTCGGCATCTCGCCGAACGAGGCGCTGGCGATGGACCCCCAGCAGCGGTTGCTGCTGGAGGCCTCCTGGGAGGCGCTGGAACGCGCGGGCATCGACCCGGCCGCGGCACAGGGCAGCAACATCGGCGTCTTCTCCGGCGTCTCCATCCACGACTACGTCGAGTCCCTCACCAACGTGCCCGCGGAGCTCGAAGGCTTCGTCACGACCGCCACGGCGGGAAGCGTGGCCTCGGGCCGCGTGTCGTACACCTTCGGTTTCGAGGGCCCGGCGGTGACGGTGGACACGGCGTGTTCCTCGTCGCTGGTGGCGATGCATCTTGCCGCGCAGGCGCTGCGGCAGGGCGAGTGCTCCATGGCGCTCGCCGGCGGTGTCGCCGTGATGGGCTCGCCGATCGGAGTCCTCGGCATGTCGCGGCAGCGCGGCCTGGCATCCGACGGGCGGTGCAAGGCGTACGGGGACGGCGCGGACGGCACGGTGCTGTCCGAGGGTGTCGCCCTCGTGGTGCTGGAGCGGCTGTCGGTGGCGCGTGAGCGCGGGCACCGGGTGCTGGCGGTGCTGCGCGGCAGCGCCGTCAACCAGGACGGTGCGTCGAACGGTCTGACGGCGCCGAACGGTCCCTCGCAGCAGCGGGTGATCCGCAGGGCCCTGGACAGCGCCGGGCTTTCCCCGTCCGACGTGGACGTGGTGGAGGGTCACGGAACCGGTACGGCCCTGGGTGACCCGATCGAGGCGCAGGCACTGCTCGCGACCTACGGACGGGACCGGAACCCGGAGCAGCCGCTGTGGCTCGGCTCCCTGAAGTCGAACATCGGTCACACACAGGCCGCCGCGGGCGTGGCCGGTGTCATCAAGATGGTGCAGGCGCTGCGCCACGGCGTGATGCCCGCCACCCTGCATGCGGACGAGCCCTCGAAGAAGGTGGACTGGTCCGAGGGAGCCATCGAGCTGCTGACCGAGGCCCGCGAGTGGTCGCGCAACGGCCATCCGCGCCGGGTCGGCGTCTCCTCGTTCGGCATCAGCGGTACGAACGCGCACCTGATCCTGGAAGAGGCACCGCCGCAGGCGGCGGAGCCCGGCTCCGAAGAGCAGGCGCCTGCGGGTGTCGTACCGCTGGTGGTGTCGGCGCGGAGCACCGCTTCTCTGGCCGGTCAGGCCGAGCGGCTCGCGGCGTTCCTCAAGGGCGCCGACGGGGTGTCGCCGGCGGCTGTGGCCGGGGCGCTGGTGTCGGACCGCGGGGTCTTCGGCGAGCGTGCGGTGGTCGTGGCCGAATCGGGCGACGAGGCGCTGGCGGGACTGAAGGCGCTGGCGCAGGGAGAGAACGCGCCGGGTGTGGTGTCCGGCAGTGCCGGTTCGGGTGCGCCGGGCAAGGTCGTGTGGGTGTTCCCGGGTCAGGGTTCGCAGTGGGCCGGCATGGGCCGCGAACTGCTCGAGTCCTCCCCGGTGTTCGCGGAGCGGATCGCGGAGTGCGCGGCTGCCCTGGATCCGTTCGTGGACTGGTCGCTGCTGGATGTGCTGCGCGGCGAGACGGACCCCGAGCTCATGGAGCGGGTCGACGTCCTCCAGCCGGCGAGCTTCGCGGTGATGGTCGGCCTGGCGGCCGTGTGGTCGTCCGTGGGCGTGAAGCCCGATGCGGTGCTGGGCCACTCCCAGGGTGAGATCGCGGCCGCTTGTGTGGCGGGCGCTCTCTCGCTGCAGGACGCGGCGCGCGTCGTGGCACTGCGGAGCCAGGCCATCGCCAAGGACCTGGCAGGCCGTGGCGGTATGGCGTCGGTCGCCCTGTCCGAGGACGAGGCGGTCGCGCGGATCCAGCCGTGGGCGGACCGTGTGGAGGTCGCTGCCGTCAACGGGCCGTCGTCGGTGGTCGTCGCCGGTGACGCGCAGGCGCTGGACGAGGCCCTGGAGGCCCTGTCCGCCGAGGGCGTCCGGGTGCGTCGGGTCGCGGTGGACTACGCCTCGCACACCCGCCACGTGGAGGACATCCGCGACGCGCTCGCCCAGACCCTCGCCGGGATCAGCGGGCAGGCGCCGAAGGTGCCGTTCTACTCCACCGTCACGGGCGGTTGGGTTTCGGACGCCGGGGTGCTGGACGGCGGGTACTGGTACCGGAACCTGCGGGGCCAGGTGGGCTTCGGCCCGGCCGTGGCCGAGCTGCTGGGCCAGGGCCACGGGGTGTTCGTCGAGGTCAGCGCCCACCCGGTGCTGGTCCAGCCGATCACCGAGACCGTGGACACCACGGAGGCCGATGTCGTGGTGACCGGTTCGCTGCGCCGTGAGGACGGCGGTCTGCGCCGCCTCCTCGCCTCGATGGCCGAGCTGTTCGTCCGGGGTATCGCCCTCGACTGGAACGGCGTACTGCCGCAGACGCCGGCATCCCGACGAGTCGACCTGCCGACCTACGCCTTCGACCACCAGCACTACTGGCTCCAGTTGGCCGAGTCGGCCACCGACGCGGCGTCGCTGGGTCAAATGACGGCCGATCACCCGCTGCTGGGCGCTGTGGTGCAGCTGCCGCAGTCCGACGGGCTGGTCTTCACCTCCAGGCTGTCGCAGCGCACGCACGCCTGGCTGGCCGATCACACGGTCGGCGGCACGGTGCTCGTCCCGGGCACCGGACTGGTGGAACTGGCCGTGCGGGCAGGCGACGAGGCCGGGTGCGGGGTCCTGGAAGAGCTGATGATCGAGACGCCGCTGATCGTGCCCGAGCACGGCGGCGTACGCGTCCAGGTCGCGGTGGGCGGACCGGGTGAGAACGGCTCGCGGACCGTGCAGGTGTACTCGCTGCGCGAGGACGCTGCCGGCGCGGACATGTGGACGCGGCACGCCACCGGTGTGCTGTCGGCCTCGGCCCCTGCGGGCGGCACCGGGTTCGACTTCGCCGCCTGGCCGCCGGCCGGTGCGCAGCCGGTCGAGGTCGGGGGTCTCTACTCCGACCTGGTCGAGCGCGGTCTCGGCTACGGTCCGGCGTTCCAGGGAGTGCGGGCGGTCTGGCGCCGTGGCGAGGAACTCTTCGCCGAGGTCGCCCTGCCCGAGGAACAGCGCAAGGAGGCCGAGAAGTTCGGTATCCACCCGGCGCTGCTGGACGCTGCCCTGCAGGCCGGGACGGTCGACGGCGCGGCGGAGGAATCCGGTGCGGTGCGGCAGCCGCTGGACTGGAACGGGCTGGTGCTGCACGCCGTGGGTGCCTCGGCGCTGCGCGTACGGCTGGCCCCGGTCGGCCCGGACGCGCTGTCGGTCGAGGCTGCCGACGAGACCGGCGGCCTCGTGGTGACGCTGGACTCGGTGGTGTCCCGTCCGGTGACCGTCGGCCAGTTGGAGACGGCGGCGGACACGGCGGTCGCCAACTCGTTGTACGGGGTGGAGTGGACCGAGCTGTCCCCGGCTGACGTGGCGGAGCCCTCTCCGTGGTGGGTGCCGGTGGCCAACGCCGGTGATGTGACGGCCCTGGCCGACAGCGACGAGGTACCGGCGGTGGCGCTGCTGGACGCGGTCGGCGGCGACGGCGAGGACGCGGCCCTGGCCCTGTCCTCCCGGGTGCTGGAGGTCGTGCAGGCGTGGCTGGCCGGGACCGGGCTGGAGGAGTCGCGGCTGGTCGTCGCGACGCGTGGCGCGGTTCCCGCCGGCGCCGACGGCGCGGTGACCGATCCGGCCGGTTCGGCGGTGTGGGGTCTGGTGCGTGCCGCTCAGGTCGAAAACCCCGACCGGATCGTCCTGATCGACACCGATCCCGCCGCCGAAGGCAATCTCGAGCTCGTTCTGAGTTCGGTGCTGGCCAGCGGCGAGCCGCAGGTCGCGGTGCGCGGAACGGCCCTCTCCGTCCCCCGGCTCGTCCGGGCCGGCGGTGAAGTCCCGGACGCTCCCGCGGTGTTCGGGCCGGAAGGCACGGTTCTGGTGACGGGTGGTACCGGGGCGTTGGGCGCTGTGGTGGCCCGTCACCTGGTCACCCGGCACGGCGTACGCAGTCTGGTGCTGGCCAGCCGGAAGGGCCCGGATGCCGAGGGAGCTGCGGAGCTGCTCGCCGAGCTCACCGAGCAGGGTGTGGTCGTGTCGGTGGCGTCCTGTGACATGTCCGACCGCGACCAGGTCGAGGCCTTGCTGGCCTCGGTCCCGGCCGAGCACCCCCTGACCGGCGTCGTGCACACCGCCGGTGTGCTGGATGACGCCGTGATCACGGCGCTGACCCCGGAACAGCTGGAGACGGCATTCGCGCCGAAGGTGAACGCGGTGCAGCACCTCGATGCGCTGACCCGAGGCCTGGACCTCGACGCCTTCGTGGTGTTCTCGTCGGCTGCCTCGCTCATGGGGTCGGCCGGACAGGGCAACTACGCGGCGGCGAACGCCTACCTCGACGGGCTGATGGCCGGCCGCCGGGCGGCAGGCCTGCCGGGTCTGTCGCTGGCCTGGGGCCAGTGGCAGCAGACCGCCGGCATGGGGGGCCTGCGGCTGGCGGCTGCGGAGGGCATGGAGCTCTTCGATGCCGCCACCGGGTCCGGGCAGGCGCTGCTGGTGCCGGTCAAGCTGGACCTGCGGACGCTGCGCACCCAGGCAGCGGCCGGCGGGGAAGTCCCGCATCTGCTGCGCGGCCTGGTACGGGCGGGCCGGCAGCTGGCGCGGTCGGCATCCGCCACGGACGGCGGGCTGCTCCGTCGCCTGGCCGGGCTGACCGCGGCGGAGCAGGAGGTACTGCTCCTCGATCTGGTCCGTGCCCAGGCCGCGGTCGTGCTGGGGCACGCAGGACCGGAGGGCGTGCAGGCGGAGATGGCGTTCAAGGAAGCGGGATTCGACTCGCTCACGTCCGTGGCATTGCGCAATGGGCTGTGTGAGTCGACCGGTCTGAAGCTTCCGGCCACGCTGATCTTCGACTATCCGACTCCGCTGGCCCTCGCTCGACACCTGCACCACGAATTGCTCCCGGATAGCGACGCGATTGACTCGGAAGTGGACGAGGAACGACTGCGGAACGCGCTCGTATCCCTCCCGCTGGCCCGGTTCCGGGAAGCTGGATTGATGGATGCCCTGGTCAAGCTGGTCGCCCTCGGCGATGGTGACCCGGAAATCGGCTCGAACGACGAGGCCGATGAGGAAAGGGCGATCGCCGAGCTGGGCGTCGATGATCTCGTTCAAATGGCGCTCGGCGACTGAAATCCTTCGGAACCGCTAAATGATTGGGGCAGTTAAGTGAGTGCGTCGTATGAAAAGGTCGTCGAGGCGCTGAGGAAGTCGCTGGAAGAAGTCGGTTCGCTGAAGAAGCAGAACCGGCAACTCGTCGGCGCTTCCCGCGAGCCGATAGCGATCGTGGGGATGGCGTGCCGTTTGCCGGGTGGCGTGGCGGGGCCGGAGGACTTGTGGGGCTTGGTGTCCGAGGGCCGGGACGCGATGTCGTCCTTCCCCGACGACCGAGGCTGGGACCTGGAGGGTCTGTTCGACCCGGATCCCGACCACGCGGGTACCTCATACACCAGCATGGGCGGATTCCTCCACGAGGCTCCGCAGTTCGACGCGGGGTTCTTCGGGATCTCCCCGCGTGAGGCGCTGGCGATGGACCCCCAGCAGCGGTTGCTGCTGGAGACCTCCTGGGAGGCGCTGGAGGCCGCCGGTATCAACCCGGTCTCGCTGAAGGGCACCGATGTCGGGGTGTTCTCCGGGACGTCCACTCAGGGCTACGGGGCCGGTTCGGACGCGCCGGAGGCCGAGGGCTTCGGGGTCACGGGCACGCTGTCGAGCGTGGCCTCGGGCCGGGTGTCGTACGTGCTCGGCCTCGAGGGCCCGGCGGTCACGGTCGACACCGCGTGTTCGTCCTCGCTGGTCGCGATGCACCTGGCCGCGCAGGCGCTGCGCCAGGGCGAGTGCTCGATGGCGCTCGCCGGCGGCGCGACGGTCATGGCGACGCCCGGCGCCTTCGTGGAGTTCTCGCGGCAGCGGGGCCTGGCCGCTGACGGCCGGTGCAAGGCGTTCTCCTCGGCGGCTGACGGCACGGGCTGGGCCGAGGGCGTCGGTGTGGTCGTGCTGGAGCGGCTGTCGGTGGCGCGTGAGCGCGGTCACCGGGTGCTGGCGGTGCTGCGTGGCAGCGCCGTCAACCAGGACGGCGCTTCCAATGGCCTGACCGCGCCGAACGGTCCCTCGCAGCAGCGGGTCATCCGCAAGGCGCTGACCGGTGCCGGGCTTTCCCCGTCCGACGTGGACGTGGTGGAGGCTCACGGAACCGGCACCACCCTGGGTGACCCCATCGAAGCGCAGGCGCTGCTGGCGACCTACGGGCGGGACCGGAATCCGGAACAGCCGCTGTGGCTCGGCTCGCTCAAGTCGAACATCGGTCACACGCAGGCCGCCGCGGGCGTGGCCGGTGTCATCAAGATGGTGCAGGCGCTGCGCCACGGCGTGATGCCCGCCACCCTGCACGTGGACGCGCCCACCCCGCAGGTGGACTGGTCCGCGGGCGCGGTGGAACTGCTGACCGAGTCGCGGGAATGGCCGCAGAACGGCCGTCCGCGTCGCGCCGGTGTCTCCGCGTTCGGAGTCAGCGGCACGAACGCGCACCTGATCCTGGAGGAGGCGCCCGCCGAGGAGGCGGAGTCCGCCTCGGCGGAGTCGGCCCCTGCGGGTGTGGTGCCGTTGGTGGTGTCGGCGCGGAGCGCCGGTTCCCTGGCCGGTCAGGCGAAGCGGCTCGCGGCATTCGTCGAGGGCGCCGATGGGGTGTCGCCGGCGGAGGTGGCGGGGGCGCTCGTATCGGACCGTGCGCTGCTGGGCGAGCGCGCGGTGGTGGTCGCGGGTTCGAACGAGGAGGCGCTGGCCGGGCTGCAGGCGCTGGCACGCGGCGAGAGCGCGGCCGGTGTGGTGTCCGGCAGCGCGGCCGGTTCGGGTGCGCCGGGCAAGGTCGTGTGGGTGTTCCCGGGTCAGGGCTCGCAGTGGGCCGGCATGGGCCGTGAACTGCTCGACTCCTCCCCGGTGTTCGCGGAGCGGATCGCGGAGTGCGCGGCTGCTCTGGAGCCCTTCGTGGACTGGTCGCTGATCGACGTACTGCGCGGCGAGACCGCCCCCGAGCTCATGGAGCGGGTCGACGTACTGCAGCCGGCGAGCTTCGCGGTGATGGTCGGTCTGGCCGCGGTCTGGGAATCGGTCGGGATCAAGGCCGACGCGGTGCTCGGCCACTCTCAGGGCGAGATCGCCGCCGCGTGTGTGGCGGGTGCGCTCTCGCTGCAGGACGCGGCGCGCGTGGTGGCGCTGCGCAGCCAGGCCATTGCCAAGGATCTGGCCGGTCGCGGTGGGATGGCTTCGGTCGCCCTGTCCGAGGACGAGGCCGTCGCGAGGATCCAGCCGTGGGCGGACCGCGTGGAGGTGGCCGCGGTCAACGGGCCGTCCTCCGTGGTCGTCGCCGGTGACGCGCAGGCGCTGGACGAGGCCCTGGAGGCCCTGTCCGCCGAGGGCGTCCGGGTGCGTCGGGTCGCGGTGGACTACGCCTCGCACACCCGCCACGTGGAGGACATCCGCGACGCGCTCGCCCAGACCCTCGCCGGGATCAGCGCGCAGGCGCCGAAGGTGCCGTTCTACTCCACCGTCACCGGTACCTGGGTCGAGGACGCCGACGTCCTGGACGGTGAGTACTGGTACCGGAACCTGCGGGGCCAGGTGGGCTTCGGCCCGGCCGTGGCCGGCCTGCTCGAGCAGGGCCACGGCGTGTTCGTCGAGGTCAGTGCCCACCCGGTGCTGGTCCAGCCGATCACCGAGACCGTCGACAACACCGACACCGGCACCAATGTGGTGGTGACGGGTTCGCTGCGGCGTGAGGACGGCGGTCTGCGACGGCTGCTGGCCTCGATGGCCGAGCTGTTCGTCCGGGGCATCGCGCTGGACTGGAGCGGTGTGCTGCCGCAGACGCCGTCGTCCCGGCGCGTGGCGCTGCCCACCTACGCGTTCGACCACCAGCACTACTGGCTCCAGCCGGGCGAGTCGGCCACCGACGCCGCCTCACTGGGACAGGCAACGGCCGACCACCCGCTGCTGGGTGCTGTGGTGCGGCTGCCGCAGTCGGACGGGCTGGTCTTCACCTCGAGGCTGTCGCTGCGCACGCACCCCTGGCTGGCCGATCACGCGATCGGTGGTGTGGTGCTCCTCCCGGGCACCGGGCTGCTCGAGCTCGCGGTCCGCGCCGGCGACGAGGCCGGATGCGGCGTCCTGGAAGAACTCGTGATCGAGGCGCCGCTGGTGGTGCCCGAGCACGGCGGCGTACGTATCCAGGTCGCCGTCGGCGGACCGGGTGCGAACGGCTCGCGCACGGTGGAGGTGTACTCCCAGCGCGAAGACGCCGTCGACGAGGGCGGCGCAGAGACGTGGACGCGACACGCCACCGGCATGCTGGCGGCCGCGCCGGCACCGGGGACGGGGCAGACGTTCGACTTCGCCGCGTGGCCCCCGGCCGGTGCGCAGCCGGTCGAGGTCGGGGACTTCTACGCCGGCCTGGAGGAGCGCGGCTTCGGCTACGGTCCGGCGTTCCAGGGCCTGCGGGCGGTGTGGCGCCGTGGCGAGGAGGTCTTCGCCGAGGTCGCCCTGCCCGAGGAGCAGCGCAAGGAGGCCGACAAGTTCGGCCTCCACCCCGCGCTGCTGGACGCGGCCCTGCAGGCCGGCACCTTCGCCTCTGCTGCGGGCACGGAAGGGGAGGAACCCGGGGAGGCGGTGCTGGCCTTCGCGTGGAACGGGCTGGAACTGCACGCCGTGGGTGCCTCCGCACTGCGCGTACGGGTCGCCCCGGTCGGCCCGGACGCGCTGTCGGTCGAGGCTGCCGACGAGACCGGCGGCCTGGTCGTGACGCTGGACTCGGTGGTGTCCCGGGCGGTGTCCGCCGAGCAGTTGGAGACGGCGGCGGACGCGGCGGTCGCCGATTCGCTGTTCGGCGTGGAGTGGACCGAGCTGTCCCCGGCCGAGGTGACGGAGCCTTCGCCGTGGTGGATGCCGGTCGCCACGGCTGATGATGTGGCGGACCTGGCCGAGAGCGCCGGAGCGCCGGCCGTGGTGGTCCTGGAGGCCGTCGGCGGTGACGGCGAGGACGCGGTCCTGGCCCTGTCCTCCCGGGTACTGGAGATCCTGCAGACCTGGCTGGACGGTGCCGGGCTGGAGGAGTCGCAGCTGGTGGTCGTGACGCGCGGTGCGGTTCCCGCCGGCGCCGACGGCGCGGTGAGCGACCCGGCCGGATCGGCGGTGTGGGGTCTGGTGCGTGCCGCCCAGGCCGAGAACCCCGACCGGATCGTCCTGATCGACGCCGACCCCGCTGCCGAAGGCGATGTGGAGCCGGTGCTCGGTGCCGTACTGGCCAGCGGCGAGCCGCAGGTCGCGGTGCGCGGAACGGCCCTTTCCGTCCCCCGGCTCGTCCGGGCCGGCGGTGAAGTCCCGGATGCTCCCGCGGTGTTCGGGCCCGAAGGCACCGTCCTGGTCACGGGTGCCACCGGGGCGCTGGGCGCTCTGGTGGCCCGTCACCTGGTCACCCGGCACGGCGTGCGCAGCCTCGTGCTCGCAAGCCGACGGGGTGCGGATGCCGAGGGTGCGCAGGACCTGGTCACCGAGCTCACCGAGCAGGGTGCGGCCGTGTCGCTGGTGGCCTGCGACGTGTCCGACCGCGACCAGGTGGAGGCCCTGCTGGCATCCGTGCCGGCCGAGCACCGCCTGACCGGTGTCGTACACACCGCGGGTGTGTTCGATGACGGTGTGATCGGGGCGCTCACCCCGGAGCGGCTGGCCGGCGTGTTCGCACCGAAGGTGGACGCGGTACGGCACCTCGACGAGTTGACCCGTGACCTGGACCTCGACGCCTTCGTCGTGTACTCGTCCGTCGCGGGCGTGTTCGGCGGTGGCGCCCAGGGCAATTACGCGGCGGCGAACGCCTTCCTCGACGGGCTGATGTCGCGCCGTCGGGCGGCGGGCCTGCCGGGTCTGTCGCTCGCCTGGGGCCTGTGGGAGCGGACCCTCGGCATGGCCGCGAACCTCAGCAGCGTCGACCAAGCTCGCGCGAGCCGTAGCGGCGTACTGGAGATCACGGCGGACGAGGGCCTGGATCTGTTCGACGCCGGCCTGCACGCGGGCCGGGCCCTGCTGGTGCCGATCAAGCTGGACCTGCGGACGCTGCGCGCCCAGGCCGGATCCGGCGGGGGAGTCCCGCATCTGCTGCGCGGCCTGGTACGAGCCGGCCGGCAGGTTGCGCGGGCTGTGGCCGCCACGGACGGCGGGCTGGCCGGCCGCCTGGCCGGGCTCACCGGGGCAGAACAGGAAACACTGCTTCTTGACGTGGTGCGTGCTCAGGCCGCGGTCGTGCTCGGGCATGCCGGGCCGGAGGGCGTCCGGGCGGAGATGGCGTTCAAGGACGTCGGGTTCGACTCCCTCACCTCGGTGGAGCTGCGCAACCGGCTCCGTGAGGCGACCGGTCTGAAGCTGCCTGCCACTCTGGTCTTCGACTACCCGACCCCGCTGGCCCTCTCCCGCTACCTGCGCGAGGAGTTCGGTGACGTGGCGCCCGCGCCGGCGGCACCCGCGGCCGTGGTGGCCGATGCGGGTGAACCGCTCGCGATCGTGGGCATGGCGTGCCGGCTGCCGGGTGGCGTGACCGGGCCCGAGGACCTGTGGCGGCTGGTGTCCGAGGGCCGGGACGCGGTGTCGTCCTTCCCCGACGACCGTGGCTGGGACCTGGAGGGTCTGTTCGACTCCGATCCCGACAGCGCGGGTACCTCGTACACCAGCAAGGGCGGATTCCTGCACGACGCGGGGCAGTTCGACGCGGGGTTCTTCGGGATCTCGCCGCGTGAGGCCCTGGCCATGGACCCCCAGCAGCGGTTGCTGCTGGAGACCTCCTGGGAGGCGCTCGAGGGCGCCGGTATCGATCCGGTGTCGCTGAAGGGCACCGATGTCGGCGTGTTCTCCGGGGTGTCCGGTCAGGGCTACGGAGTCGGTGCGGACGCACCGGAGCTGGAAGGCTTCGCGGTCACCGGGTCGGTGTCGAGTGTGGCGTCGGGCCGGGTGTCGTACGTGCTGGGCCTCGAGGGTCCGGCGGTGACGGTGGACACGGCGTGCTCCTCGTCGCTGGTGGCGATGCACCTGGCCGCGCAGGCGCTGCGCCAGGGCGAGTGCTCGATGGCGCTCGCGGGCGGCGCGATGGTCATGGCGTCCCCCGGCGGCTTCACGGCGTTCTCGCGTCAGCGGGGCCTGGCCACCGATGGACGGTGCAAGGCGTACGCGGACGGCGCGGACGGCACGGTGCTGTCCGAGGGCGTGGGCGTAGTGCTGCTGGAGCGGTTGTCGGTGGCGCGTGAGCGTGGTCACCGGGTGCTGGCGGTGCTGCGTGGCAGTGCGGTGAACCAGGACGGTGCGTCGAACGGTCTGACGGCGCCGAACGGTCCCTCGCAGCAGCGGGTGATCCGCAGGGCGTTGGACAGTGCTGGTCTCTCCCCGTCCGATGTGGACGTGGTGGAGGGTCACGGCACGGGTACGGCCCTGGGTGACCCGATCGAGGCGCAGGCGCTGCTGGCGACCTACGGACGGGACCGCGATGCGGAGCGCCCGCTGTGGCTCGGCTCGCTGAAGTCGAACATCGGTCACTCGCAGGCAGCCGCCGGCGTGGCGGGTGTGATCAAGATGGTGCAGGCCCTGCGCCACGGTGTCATGCCTCCCACGCTGCACGTGGAGGAGCCCACGACCCAGGTGGACTGGTCCGAGGGCGCCATCGAGCTGCTGACCGAGGCCCGTGAGTGGCCGCGCAACGGTCACCCGCGCCGGGCCGGTGTCTCCTCGTTCGGCATCAGCGGTACGAACGCGCACCTGATCCTGGAAGAGGCGCCCGCCGAGTCGGCGGACCGCGTCTCCGAAGAGCAGGCGCCCGCTGGTGTGCTGCCGTTGGTGGTCTCCGCGCGCAGCGCCGGTTCCCTGGCCGGTCAGGCCGGGCGGCTGGCGGCGTTCGTCGAGGGCGCCGACGGGGTGTCGCTGGCCGACGTGGCCGGGGCGCTGGTGTCGGACCGTACGGCCTTCGGTGAGCGTGCGGTCATCCTGGCCGACTCGGCTGAGGAAGCGCTGCCGGGGCTGCGGGCACTGGCGCAGGGAGAGAACGCTCCCGGCGTCGTGATCGGCAGTGCCGGTTCGGGTGCGCCGGGCAAGGTCGTGTGGGTGTTCCCGGGTCAGGGTTCGCAGTGGGCCGGCATGGGCCGTGAACTGCTCGAGTCCTCCCCGGTGTTCGCCGAGCGGATCGCCGAATGTGCGGCTGCTCTGGACCCGTGGGTCGACTGGTCGCTGCTGGCAGTGCTGCGCGGCCAGACCGCTCCCGAGCTCATGGAGCGGGTCGACGTACTGCAGCCGGCCAGCTTCGCCGTGATGGTCGGTCTGGCCGCGGTGTGGTCGTCCGTGGGGGTCGAGCCGGACGCGGTTCTGGGCCACTCCCAGGGTGAGATCGCGGCCGCGTGTGTGGCGGGTGCGCTCTCGCTGCAGGACGCGGCGCGCGTGGTGGCGCTGCGCAGCCAGGCGATTGCCAAGGATCTGGCCGGGCGCGGTGGGATGGCGTCGGTCGCCCTGTCCGAGGACGAGGCGGTGACGCGGATCCAGCCGTGGGCGGACCGGGTCGAGGTGGCCGCGGTCAACGGGCCGTCGTCGGTGGTCGTCGCCGGTGACGCCGAGGCGCTGGACGAGGCGCTGGAGGCCCTGTCGGGCGAAGGCGTCCGGGTCCGTCGGGTCGCGGTGGACTACGCCTCGCACACCCGGCACGTTGAGGACATCCGCGAAAAGCTCGCCGAAGCGCTGGCCGGGGTCATCGCCCTGGCGCCGAAGGTGCCGTTCTACTCGACCGTCACCGGTACGTGGGTGGAGGACTCCGATGTCCTCGACGGCGAGTACTGGTACCGCAACCTGCGGGGCCAGGTGGGCTTCGGCCCGGCCGTGGCCGAGCTGCTGGGCCAGGGCCACGGGGTGTTCGTGGAGGTCAGTGCCCACCCGGTGCTGGTCCAGCCGATCAGCGAAACCGTCGACGACCGTCACGCCGATGTGGTGGTGACCGGTTCGCTGCGGCGTGAGGACGGCGGCCTGCGACGGCTGCTGGCCTCGATGGCCGAGCTGTTCGTCCGCGGTGTGGCCGTGGACTGGAGCGGTGTCCTGCCGCAGACGGCGGAGTCCCGGCGCGTGGAGCTGCCGACGTACGCCTTCGACCACCAGCACTACTGGCTCCAGCCGGGCGAGCCGGCCACCGATGCCGCGTCGCTCGGGCTTTCCGGAGCCGACCACCCGCTGCTGGGCGCTGTGGTGCGGTTGCCGCAGTCGGACGGGCTGGTCTTCACCTCGAGGCTGTCGCTGCGCACGCACCCCTGGCTGGCCGATCACGCGATCGGTGGTGTGGTGCTCCTCCCGGGCACCGGGCTGCTCGAGCTCGCGGTGCGGGCCGGCGACGAGGCCGGGTGCGGGGTCCTGGAGGAGCTGGTGATCGAGGCGCCGCTGGTGGTGCCCGAGCACGGCGGCGTACGTATCCAGGTCGCGGTCGGCGGACCGGGTGCGAACGGCTCGCGCACGGTGGAGGTGTACTCCCAGCGCGAGGACGCCGTGAGTGAGGGTGGCGCGGACGTTTGGACGCGGCACGCCACCGGCACGCTGTCGGCAGCGGCCCATGCGGGTGGCACCGGATTCGACTTCGCCGCCTGGCCGCCGGCCGGTGCGCAGCCGGTCGAGTCCGGGAACCTCTACACCGACCTGGCCGAGAGCGGGTTCGGCTACGGTCCGGCGTTCCAGGGCGTGCGTGCGGTGTGGCGTCGTGGCGATGAGGTCTTCGCCGAAGTGGTTCTGCCGGAGGAACTGCGCAAGGAAGCCGGCAAGTTCGGTCTCCACCCCGCGCTGCTGGACGCGGCCCTGCAGGCCGGCACCTTCGGTGCCGCGGCAGGCGCGGCTGAGGACGAATCCCGCGAGCCGGTGCTGGCGTTCGCATGGAACGGGCTCGTGCTGCACGCCGCCGGCGCCTCGGCACTGCGGGTACGGGTCGCTCCGTGCGGCCCGGACGCGCTCTCGGTCGAGGCCGCGGACGCGACCGGCGCCCTGGTGGTGACGATGGACTCGCTGGTGTCCCGGCCGGTGTCCGTCGAGCAGCTGGATGCCGCGGCAGCGGACGACAGCCGCTCCTACATGTTCGGGGTGGAGTGGACCGAGCTGTCCCTCGCCGAAGGACTGGAGCCTTCACCCTGGTGGGTGCCGGTGGCCGGTGCGGACGATGTGGCAGCCCTGGCCGACGACGCGGCATCCGGCCTCGGCGTGCCGGCGGCGGCGGTCCTGGACGCGGTGGGCGGCGACGGAGAGGACGCCGTACTGGCCCTGTCCTCCCGGGTGCTGGAGGTCGTACAGGCGTGGCTGGCCGGAGCCGGGCTGGAGGAGTCGCGGCTGGTCGTGCTGACCCGTGGCGCGGTTCCCGCCGGTGACGGCACGGTGAGCGACCCGGCCGGTTCGGCGGTGTGGGGTCTGGTGCGTGCCGCCCAGTCGGAGAACCCCGACCGGATCGTCCTGCTCGACACCGACCCCGCTGCCGACGGCAATGTGGAGCTCGTGCTGGGTGCGGTGCTGGCCAGTGGCGAGCCGCAGGTCGCGGTCCGCGGAACGGCCCTGTCCGTCCCCCGGCTCGTCCGGGTCGGCGACGAGGTCGCGGACGGCCCCGCGGTGTTCGGGCCGGAAGGCACGGTCCTGGTCTCGGGAGCCGGGTCGTTGGGCGCTCTGGCCGCCCGTCACCTGGTCACCCGGCAGGGCGTGCGCCATCTGATGCTGGCCAGCCGGAAGGGTCCGGATGCCGATGGCGTGGCGGACCTGGTCGCCGAACTCACCGAGCAGGGTGCCACGGTGTCGGTGGTGGCCTGTGACGTGTCCGACCGCGCTCAGGTCGAGGCCCTGCTGGCATCCGTGCCGGCCGAGCACCGCCTGACCGGTGTGGTGCACACCGCCGGTGTGTTCGACGCCGGAGTGATCGGGGCGCTGACCCCGGAGCGGCTCGCGAAGGTGTACGCGCCGAAGGTGAATGCGGTGCAGCACCTCGATGAACTGACCCGTGGCATGGACCTCGACGCCTTCATCGTCTACTCCTCCGCGTCGTCAGTCTTTATGGGAGCTGGTAGTGGCGGATACGCCGCTGCGAATGCTTTCCTGGACGGGTTGATGGCCCATCGGCGAGGGGCCGGCCTGCCGGGTCTGTCGCTTGCCTGGGGACCGTGGGATACGGCCACCAACTTGGGGGACACCATCGACGACCTCACCAAGGCTCAGATGAGCCGGCGTGAGGGACGTGGGGGCATCACGGCGCTCAAGCCGGCCGAGGGCATGGAGCTGTTCGGCGCGGCTGTGGGGTCCGGGCAGGCACTGCTGGTGCCGGTCAAGCTGGACCTGAAGGGCGCGCGAGCCGACGCGGCGGCCAGTGGCGGGGTTCCGTACCTGCTGCGCGGCCTGGTGCGAGTCGGCCGGCAGCAGGCTCAGGCGGCGGCGGCCACCGGCGAGGAGCGCCGGTCGCTGTCCGACCGGCTGGCCGGGCTCGGTGCGGCAGAGCAGGAGGCACTGCTGCTCGACCTGGTGCGTGCTCAGGTCGCGGTCGTGCTCGGGCATTCCGATCCCGGAAGCGTCCGGGCGGAGATGGCGTTCAAGGACGCCGGGTTCGACTCGCTGACGTCGGTGGAACTGCGGAACCGGGTGCGTGAGGTGACTGGTCTGAAGCTTCCGGCCACGCTCGTCTTCGACTACCCCACCCCGCTGACCCTCGCACGCCACCTGCGCGAGGAGTGCGGCGTCGAGGAGGCGTCCGCCGCCGATCCGGTGCTGGCCGGTCTCGCAGGTCTGGAGACGGCCATCGAGTCCGCGGCCTCCGACGAGGAGGCCCGCGAGCGGATCACCGTACGTCTGCGGGAGCTGCTGAAGGCAGCCGAGGCGGCCGGCGGTCCCGACGGGGCCGCGGGGACTGCGGACACGTCCGACGAGGATCTCGAATCCGCCAGTGACGAGGACCTGTTCGCGATCTTCGACCGGCTCGACTGAGCCGGACCGTACGGCCGGGCTCGGGTGGGCCCGGCCGTACGGCCCGCGTGGACCGTGCGGGGACCCCACCACCCACAGCAATCGCACACACCAATTTCCTGGGAGCTGAATTCAGTGGCTGACGAGGTACAACTCCGCGACTACCTCAAGAGGGCCATCGCCGACGCCCGCGATGCCCGCAAGCGGCTGCGCGAGGTCGAGGACCAGGCGCGGGAGCCGATCGCCATCGTCTCCATGGCGTGCCGCTACCCGGGTGGTGTGTCCTCGCCCGAGGACCTGTGGAAGCTGGTGGTCGACGGGGCCGACACCGTCTCCGAGTTGCCCGACGACCGCGGCTGGGACCTGGAGGCTTTGATCGACCCGGATCCCGACAGCGCGGGTACCTCTTACACGAATGAGGGTGGCTTCGTACGGGGGGCCGGGCTCTTCGACGCGGGGTTCTTCGGGATCTCGCCGCGTGAGGCGCTGGCGATGGACCCCCAGCAGCGGTTGCTGCTGGAGACCTCCTGGGAGGTGCTGGAGGGCGCCGGCATCGATCCGGTCTCGCTGAAGGGCACCGATGTCGGGGTGTTCTCCGGTGTGTCCAACCAGGGTTACGGAACCGGTGGCGGAGCGGTCGCGCCGGAGCTGGAGGCTTTCGCGGGCGCGGCGACGGCGTCGAGTGTGGCGTCGGGCCGTGTGTCGTACGTATTCGGTTTCGAGGGTCCTGCGGTGTCGGTGGACACCGGGTGTTCTTCGTCGCTGGTGGCGATGCACCTGGCCGCGCAGGCGCTGCGGCAGGGCGACTGCTCGATGGCGCTGGCCAGCGGTGCGATGGTGATGGCGACGCCCGGCACCTTCATGGCGTTCTCGCGTCAGCGGGGCCTGGCTGCCGACGGACGGTGCAAGGCGTACGCGGACGGCGCGGACGGCATGGGGCTGTCCGAGGGCGTGGGCGTGGTGCTGCTGGAGCGGCTGTCGGTGGCGCGCGAGCGCGGGCACCGCGTGCTGGCCGTGATACGCGGCAGTGCGCTGAACCAGGACGGTGCGTCGAACGGCCTGACCGCGCCCAACGGTCCCTCGCAGCAGCGGGTCATCCGCAAGGCGCTGGCCAACGCCGGGCTCTCCCCGTCCGATGTCGACGCGGTCGAGGGTCACGGAACCGGGACGACCTTGGGCGACCCGATCGAGGCGCAGGCGCTGCTGGCCACCTACGGGCGGGGCCGGGACCCGGAGCAGCCGCTGTGGCTGGGTTCGTCGAAGTCGAACCTCGGTCATACGCAGGCTGCTGCGGGTGTGGCCGGTGTGATCAAGATGGTGCAGGCAATGCGGCACGGGTTGCTCCCGGCAACCCTGCACGTGGACACGCCCTCGACTCAGGTGGACTGGTCGGCGGGTGCGGTGGAGCTGCTGACCGAAGCCCGGGACTGGCCGCGTAACGGCCGTCCGCGCCGGGCCGGTGTCTCCTCCTTCGGTATCAGCGGTACGAACGCGCACCTGATCTTGGAAGAGGCGCCCGAGGAGCCGGTGCCGGCAGCCGAAGAGGCGGAGTCCGTCTCGACGGCGGCGGCGCCTGCGGGTGTGGTGCCGTTGGTGGTCTCGGCGCGGAGTACCGGTTCCCTGGCGGGTCAGGCGGAGCGCCTCGCGGCGTTCGTCGAGCGCGCCGATGGGGTGTCGCTGGCGGACGTGGCCGGGGCGCTGGTGTCGGAGCGTTCGGTCTTCGGTGACCGCGCGGTGGTCGTCGCCGGCTCGGATCAGGAGGCACTGGCAGGGCTGCAGGCGCTGGCACGGGGCGAGAACCTGCCTGGTGTGGTGTCCGGGAGCGCGGCTGGTTCGGGTGCGCTGGGCAAGGTCGTGTGGGTGTTCCCGGGTCAGGGTTCGCAGTGGGCGGGCATGGGCCGTGAACTGATGGATTCCTCGCCGGTGTTCGCGGAGCGGATCGCGGAGTGTGCGGCTGCTCTGGAGCCGTGGGCGGACTGGTCGCTGATCGATGTGCTTCGTGGCGATGTCGAGCCTGAGCTGATGGAGCGGGTCGACGTACTGCAGCCGGCGAGTTTCGCGGTGATGGTCGGTCTGGCGGCGGTGTGGTCGTCCGTGGGTGTGAAGCCGGACGCGGTGCTGGGTCACTCTCAGGGTGAGATCGCGGCCGCGTGTGTGTCCGGTGCGCTGTCGCTTCCGGATGCGGCGTGTGTGGTGGCGCTGCGCAGTCAGGTGATCGCGTCGGAGCTTGCGGGCCGTGGCGGTATGGCGTCGGTCGCGCTGAGCGTGGACGAGGCGGTCGCGCGGATCCAGCCGTGGGCGGACCGTGTCGAGGTCGCAGCGATCAACGGCCCTTCGTCGGTCGTCATCGCCGGTGACGCGCAGGCGCTGGACGAGGCGCTGGAGGCGCTGTCGGGCGAGGGTGTCCGGGTGCGTCGGGTCGCGGTGGACTACGCCTCGCACACCCGTCATGTGGAGGACATCCGGGCCACGCTGGCCGAGGCATTGGCCGGGGTTGGCGCTCTGGCGCCGACGGTGCCGTTCTATTCGACGGTCACCGGTACGTGGGTCGAGGACGCCGATGTCCTGGACGGCGGGTACTGGTACCGGAACCTGCGTGCGCAGGTGGGCTTCGGTCCGGCGGTGGTGGCGCTGCTCGAGCAGGGTCATGGGGTGTTCGTGGAGGTCAGTGCCCATCCTGTGCTGGTCCAGCCGATCACCGAGACCGTCGACAGCACCGAGACCGGTGCTGTGGTGACGGGTTCGCTGCGGCGTGAGGACGGCGGTCTGCGACGGCTGCTGGCCTCGATGGCCGAGCTGTTCGTCCGCGGTGTCGCGGTGGACTGGAGCGCCGTGCTGCCGGAGACGGCGGCGCGAGTGGACCTGCCGACCTACGCCTTCGACCACCAGCACTACTGGCTCCAGCCGGCCGAGTCGGCCACCGACGCGGCCTCGCTGGGACTCGTCGGGTCCGATCACCCGCTGTTGGGCGCAGCGGTGCAGCTGCCGCAGTCCGACGGCCTGGTCTTCACCTCGAGGCTGTCGCTGCGAACGCACCCCTGGCTGGCCGATCACACGGTCGGCGGCGCGGTGATCGTCCCCGGCGCGGTGTACGTCGATCTCGCGGTGCGCGCCGGCGACGAGTTCGGCAATGGTGCCCTGGAAGAACTCGTGATCGAGACGCCGCTGGTGGTGCCCGAGCACGGAGGCGTACGCGTACAGATCGCGGTCGGCGGTCCGGGTGAGAACGGCTCGCGGCCCGTCGAGGTCTACTCCCAGCTCGAGGACGCTGCCGGGGCGGACGTGTGGACGCGGCATGCCACCGGTGTGCTGTCGGAATCGGCCCACGCGGGTGGCTCCGGTACCGGGTTCGACTTCGCCGCCTGGCCGCCTGCCGGTGCGCAGCCGGTCGAGGCCGGGGACTTCTACGCCGGTCTGGTCGAGCGTGGCTACGCGTACGGTCCGGCGTTCCAGGGCGTGCGGGCGGTGTGGCTGCGTGGCGAGGAGGTCTTCGCCGAGGTCGCCCTGTCCGAGGAGCAGCGCAAGGAGGCCGGCAGGTTCGGTATCCACCCGGCGCTGCTGGACGCTGCGCTTCAGGCGGGCACGGCAGCGGAGGAATCCGGGCAGCCGGTGCGGCAGCCGCTGGACTGGAACGGGCTGGTGCTGCACGCCGTGGGTGCCTCGGCGCTGCGGGTGCGGCTGGCCCCGGTCGGCGCGGACGCGCTGTCGGTAGAGGCTGCCGACGAGACCGGTGGCCTGGTCCTGACGATGGACTCGGTGGTGTCCCGGGCGGTGTCCGTCGACCAGTTGGAGACGGCGGTCGC
The DNA here is from genome assembly GCF_045208355.1 of Streptomyces sp. NBC_01546. Lineage (NCBI taxonomy): Bacteria > Bacillati > Actinomycetota > Actinomycetes > Kitasatosporales > Streptomycetaceae > Streptomyces > Streptomyces sp. NBC_01546. Next base: position 2,382,999 of record NZ_CP109379.1, on the reverse strand, counting down.
CGATTCGCTGTTCGGGGTGGAGTGGACCGAGCTGTCCCCGGGTCAGGGTGTGGAGCCCTCGCCGTCGTGGGTGCCGGTGTCCGCCGCTGACGATGTGTCGGCTCTGGCCGAGAGCGTCGGCGTGCCGGCGGTCGCTGTCCTGGAGGCGGTCGGCGCTGACGGCGAGGACGCGGTCCTGGCGTTGACCACCCGGGTGCTGGAGGTCGTGCAGGCGTGGCTGGCCGGGACCGGGCTGGAGGAGTCGCGGCTGGTCGTCGCGACGCGTGGCGCGGTTCCCGCCGGCGCCGACGGCGCGGTGACCGATCCGGCCGGATCGGCGGTGTGGGGTCTGGTGCGTGCCGCTCAGGTCGAAAACCCCGACCGGATCGTCCTGATCGACACCGATCCCGCCGCCGAAGGCAATCTCGAGCTCGTTCTGAGTTCGGTGCTGGCCAGCGGCGAGCCGCAGGTCGCGGTGCGCGGAACGGCCCTCTCCGTCCCCCGGCTCGTCCGGGCCGGCGGTGAAGTCCCGGACGCTCCCGCGGTGTTCGGACCGGAAGGCACCGTCCTGGTCTCGGGTGCCGGCGCGTTGGGTGCCCTGGTGGCCCGTCACCTGGTCACCCGGCACGGCGTGCGCAGTCTGGTGCTGGCCAGCCGGAAGGGCCCCGATGCCGAAGGTATGGCGGACCTGGTCGCCGAGCTGACCGAGCAGGGTGCCGGGGTGTCGGCAGTGGCCTGTGACGTGTCCGACCGGGCCCAGGTCGAGTCCCTGCTGGCCTCGGTCCCGGCCGAGCACCCCCTGGCCGGTGTCGTACACACCGCGGGTGTGCTGGATGACGGTGTGATCGCGGCGCAGACCCCGGAGCGGCTGGCGAGGGTGTTCGCGCCCAAGGTGGACGCGGTACGGCACCTCGACGAGCTGACCCGCGGCATGGACCTCGACGCGTTCATCGTGTTCTCGTCCGCCTCGGGCGTGTTCGGATCGGCCGGTCAGGGCAACTACGGCGCGGCGAACGCCTTCCTCGACGGGCTGATGGCCGGCCGCCGCGCGGCGGGCCTGCCCGGGCAGTCGCTCGCCTGGGGTCTGTGGGAGCAGGCCACCGGCATGACCGCTCACCTGGGCGGGGCCGACCAGGCGCGGGCGAGCCGCGGTGGTGTGCAGGCGATGACGGCAGCGGAGGGCATGGAGCTGTTCGATGCCGCTGCGGCGTCCGGGGAGGCGCTGCTGGTGCCGGTCAACCTGGACCTGCGGACGCTGCGCACGCAGGCCGCGGCCGGTGCGGGAGTCCCGCACCTGATGCGGGGCCTGGTACGGGCCGGCCGTCAGGTTGCGCAGGCGGCATCCGCCACGGACGGCGGGCTGGTCGGTCGCCTGGCCGGACTCACCGTGGCGGAGCAGGAGGCACTGCTCCTCGACGTGGTGCGTACTCAGGTCGCGGTCGTGCTCGGGCATGCCGGGCCGGAAAGCGTCCGGGCGGAGATGGCGTTCAAGGACACCGGGTTCGACTCGCTCACGTCGGTGGAACTGCGCAACCGGCTGCGCGAGGCGACCGGTCTGAAGCTGCCGGCCACGCTGGTCTTCGACTACCCCACCCCGCTGGCCATCGCCAGGTACCTGCGCGACGAGCTCGGTACCAGCGATGACGTGCTTTCTCGTGTGAACGCGAAGATCGAAGACGTTGAGTCGCTGATCACTGGATTGCGCCTCGACCAGAAATCCACTATCGCGCTGCGCCTTCAGGGTTTGGTGGCCAGGTGCAACGGAGTGCTCGAGGCGGCGGACGCCTCCACGGTGGCGGAGCAGCTGGAATCCGCGTCCGCCGATGAAATCTTCGACTTCATCGATGGTGAATTCGGGCTCATCTGAAACCCAGTTCAAGGCTTTGCGGTTCCATCAAATCTTCGTAAGGACTAAAGAATGGCCACGGACGAAAAACTCCTCAAGTACCTCAAGCGCGTCACGACCGAGTTGCACACCCTGCGTCAGCAGGGCTCATCCCATGCCGATGAGCCGATCGCGATCGTCGGAATGGCGTGCCGGTTCCCGGGTGGCGTGACGGGGCCGGAGGACTTGTGGCGCTTGGTGTCCGAGGGCCGGGACGCGATGTCGTCCTTCCCCGAAGACCGTGGATGGGACTTGGAGGGTCTGTTCGACCCGGACCCCGACCACGCGGGTACCTCTTACACCGATCAGGGTGGGTTCCTTCAGGGTGCGGGGCGCTTCGACGCGGGGTTCTTCGGAATTTCCCCGCGCGAGGCGGTGGTGATGGATCCGCAGCAGCGCCTGCTGCTGGAGACCTCGTGGGAGGCGCTCGAGGGCGCCGGTATCGACCCGGTCTCGCTGAAGGGCACCGATGTCGGCGTGTTCTCCGGGGTGTTCACCCAGGGATACGGGGCCGGTGTCGGTGCGATTCCGCCGGAGCTGGAGGGCTTCGCGGGCACGGGCGGGGCGTCGAGCGTGGCGTCGGGCCGGGTGTCGTACGTACTCGGCCTCGAGGGCCCGGCGGTCACGGTGGACACCGCGTGTTCGTCCTCGCTGGTGACGATGCACCTGGCCGCGCAGGCCCTGCGCCAGGGCGAGTGCTCGATGGCGCTCGCCGGCGGCGCGACGGTCATGGCGACGCCCGGCACCTTCGTGGCGTTCTCCCGGCAGCGGGTACTGGCCGGCGACGGACGCTGCAGGGCGTTCGCGGACGGCGCGGACGGCACGGGCTGGGCCGAGGGCGTCGGAGTGCTGGTGCTGGAGCGGCTGTCGGTGGCGCGCGAGCGCGGGCACCAGGTGCTGGCGGTGCTGCGCAGCAGCGCCGTGAACCAGGACGGCGCTTCCAATGGCCTGACCGCGCCGAACGGTCCCTCGCAGCAGCGGGTGATCCGCAAGGCGCTGGCCAACGCAGGGCTGGTCGCGGCGGATGTGGATGTGGTGGAGGCCCACGGGACCGGTACGGCCCTGGGTGACCCGATCGAGGCGCAGGCGCTGCTGGCGACCTACGGCCAGGGCCGGGAGCCGGAGCAGCCGTTGTGGCTGGGCTCGCTGAAGTCGAACATCGGTCACACGCAGGCCGCCGCGGGTGTGGCCGGTGTGATCAAGATGGTGCAGGCGATCCGGCACGGCGTCATGCCCCCCACGCTGCACGTGGAGAAGCCCACGACGCAGGTGGACTGGACCGAGGGCGCCGTCGAGCTGCTGACCGAGGCGCGCGAGTGGCCGCAGAACGGCCGTCCGCGCCGCGCCGGTGTGTCCTCGTTCGGTGTCAGTGGCACGAACGCGCACGTGATTCTGGAAGAGGCGCCCGCCGAGGAGGCGGAGTCCGTCCCGGCCGAGTCGGCTCCTGCGGGTGTGGTGCCGTTGGTGGTGTCGGCGCGGAGCGCCGGTTCCCTGGCCGGTCAGGCCGGGCGCCTGGCTTCGTACCTGGAGACTGCCGCCGACGAGGTGTCGCTGGCGGGCGTGGCGGGCGCGCTGGTGTCGGGCCGTGCCCTGCTGGGCGAGCGCGCGGTGGTCGTGGGCGGCTCGGACCAGGAGGCGCTGGCCGGGCTGCAGGCGCTGGCACGGGGCGAGAGCGCGCCCGGTGTGGTGTCCGGCAGCGCGGCCGTTTCCGGTGCGCCGGACAAGGTCGTGTGGGTGTTCCCGGGCCAGGGCTCGCAGCGCGTGGGCATGGGCCAGGAGCTGTACGACCGGTACCCGGTGTTCGCGCAGGCACTGGACGAGGCGTGCGAGCAGCTGGACGCGCGTCTGGCCGGGTGGGTCGACCACCCGGTACGCGACGTGGTGCTGGGCCGAGTGCCCGGCAGCGCCGAACTCCTCAACCAGACGGTGTTCACGCAGGCGGGCCTGTTCGCCGTGGAGAGCGCACTGTTCCGGCTGGTGGAGTCCTGGGGCGTGCGGCCGGACGTGGTGATCGGCCACTCGGTCGGCGAGATCACCGCCGCGTACGCGGCGGGCGCGCTGTCGCTGCAGGACGCGGCGCGGGTGGTCGCGGCCCGGGGCCGGCTGATGCAGGCGCTGCCGCCCGGCGGGGCGATGGTCGCGGTGGCGGCGACCGAGGAAGAGGTCGCCGGGCTGCTGGGCGAGGGCGTGGAGATCGCGGCGGTCAACGGCCCGTCCTCGGTGGTCCTCTCCGGTGAGGAGGCGGTGGTCCTCACCGCGGCCGACCGGATGCGGGAGCGGGGACACAAGACGAAGCGGCTGGCGGTCTCGCACGCGTTCCATTCGCTGCGGATGGAGCCGATGCTGGCCGAGTTCGCCGCGGAGCTGACCGGGGTCGCGTGGCAGACGCCGGCGATTCCGGTGGTCTCGAACGTGACCGGGCGGCTGGCCGAGCCCGGTGAGCTCGCCGACCCGCAGTACTGGGCCGGGCACGTGCGCCGGCCGGTGCGGTTCGCCGAGGGGATCGCGGCCGCGGTGGAATACGGCGGCACGCTGTTCGTCGAACTGGGTCCGGGGGCGGCCCTGACCGGCCTGGTGGAGGAGACGGCCACCGCCGCGGACGCCGAGGTGGCATGCATCGCCGCCCTGCGCGACGGCCGCCCGGAGGAGCAGACGCTGCTGACTTCGGTGGCCGAGCTGTTCGTCCGCGGTGTGGCCGTGGACTGGAGCGGTGTGCTGCCGCGGACGGCGGGGCCCGCGTGGGCGGACCTGCCGACGTACGCCTTCGACCACCAGCACTACTGGCTCGAGCCGGCCGGGCAGGCGACGGACGCCGCCTCGTTGGGACAGACGACCGCCGATCATCCGCTGCTGGGCGCCGTGGTGCGGCTGCCGCAGTCGGACGGGCTGGTCTTCACCTCGAGGCTGTCGCTGCGGACGCACCCCTGGCTGGCCGATCACAGGGTCGGCGGTGTCGTGCTCGTCGCGGGCACCGGGCTCGTGGAGCTGTCCGTACGGGCCGGTGACGAGGTCGGGTGCGGGGTCCTGGAAGAGCTCGTGATCGAAGCGCCGCTGGTGGTGCCCGAGCACGGCGGCGTACGGGTACTGGTCGCGGTCGGCAGTGCGGGCGCGAACGGCTCGCGCACGGTGGACGTGTACTCCCAGCGCGAGGACCTGATCGACGACGGCGGCGCGGATACGTGGGCGCGGCACGCCACCGGCATGCTGTCGGCCACCTCCCAGGCCGGTGGCAGCGGGACCGGGTTCGACTTCACCGCCTGGCCGCCGGCCGGTGCGCAGCCGGTCGAGGTCGGGGACTTCTACGCCGGCCTGGTCGAGAGTGGTTACGGCTACGGTCCGGTGTTCCAGGGCTTGCGCGCGGTGTGGCGGCGCGGCGAGGAACTCTTCGCCGAGGCCTCCCTGCCCGAGGAGCACCGCAAGGAAGCCGCCAGGTACGGCATCCACCCCGCGCTGCTGGACGCTGCCCTGCACACCGGCATGTTCGGCGCTGCGACGGGCACGACGGGCGAGGAATCCGGGCGGCCGGTGCTGCCGTTCGCGTGGAACGGGCTGGAGCTGCACGCCGCGGGTGCCACGGCGCTGCGGGTGCGCATGGCGCCCGGCGGGCCCGGTGCCGTGTCGCTGACGGCGGCGGACGAGGCAGGTGGCCTGGTCGTGACGCTGGACTCGCTGGTGTCCCGGCCGGTGTCGGCCGAGCAGCTGGAGACGGCGGCGGACACCGTGACCGCCAACTCGCTGTTCCAGGTGGAGTGGACCGAACTGCCCGCGGTTCAGGGGTCGGAGCCGTCGCCGTCGTGGGCGCCGGTGTCCGTCGCCGATGACGTGGTGGCTCTGGCCGAGGGCGCGGAAGTCCCCGCGGTGGCGCTCCTGGAGGCCGTGGGCAGCGCTGACGGCGAGAACGCGGTCCTGGCCCTGTCCTCCCGGGTGCTGGAGGTCGTACAGGCGTGGCTGGCCGGGACCGGGCTGGAGGAGTCGCGGCTGGTCGTGGTGACCCGTGGCGCGGTGCCTGCCGGTGACGGCGCGGTGAGCGACCCGGCCGGTTCGGCGGTGTGGGGTCTGGTGCGTGCCGCCCAGGCCGAGAACCCCGAGCGGATCATCCTGATCGACGCCGATCCCACCGGCGAAGGCGATGTGGAGCCGGTGCTGGGCGCGGTGCTGGCCAGTGGCGAGCCGCAGGTCGCGGCCCGCGGCACGGTGCTGTCGGTTCCCCGGCTCGCGCGCACCGCCGCTCAGACCCCGGACGCTCCGGTGGTGTTCGGACCGGAAGGCACGGTCCTGGTGACCGGCGCCGGTTCGTTGGGCGCCCTGGTGGCCCGTCATCTGGTCATCCGGCACGGTGTACGGAGTCTGGTGCTGGCCAGCCGTCGCGGTGCGGATGCCGAGGGCATGGCGGACCTGGTCGCCGAGCTGACCGAGCAGGGTGCCGCGGTGTCCGTGGCGGCCTGTGACGTGTCCGACCGGGCCCAGGTGCAGTCCCTGCTGGCCTCGGTCCCGGCCGAGCACCCCCTGACCGGTGTGGTGCACACCGCGGGTGTGCTGGATGACGGTGTGATCGCGGCGCAGACCCCGGAGCGGCTGGCGAGGGTGTTCGCGCCGAAGGTGGACGCGGTGCGCCACCTCGACGAGCTGACCCGCGGCATGGACCTCGACGCGTTCGTCGTGTTCTCGTCCGCCTCGGGCGTGTTCGGATCGGCCGGTCAGGGCAACTACGGCGCGGCGAACGCCTTCCTGGACGGGCTGGTGGCCGGCCGTCGCGCGGCGGGCCTGCCGGGTCTGTCGCTGGCCTGGGGCCTGTGGGAGCAGATCAACGGCATGACCGCCCACCTCAGCGGCGCCGACCAGGCGCGTATGAACCGCGGTGGTGTGCAGGCGATATCCGCCGTGGAGGGCATGGAACTGTTCGATGCCGCTGTGGCGTCCGGGCAGGCGCTGGTGGTGCCGGTCAAGCTGGACCTGCGCAGCGTGCGAGCCGACGCGGCGGCCGGTGCGGGAGTGCCGCCCCTGATGCGGGGCCTGGTACGAGCGGGCCGGCAGCTGGCGCGGGCGGCGTCCGCCGGGGAAGGCGGGCTGGTCCGTCGCCTGGCCGGGCTCAGCGCGGCGGAGCAGGAGGCACTGCTCCTCGACCTGGTGCGTGCGCAGGTCGCGCTCGTCCTCGGGCACACCGGGCCGGGCGGGGTCGGGGCGGAGACGGCGTTCAAGGACGCCGGGTTCGACTCGCTCATCTCCGTGGAACTGCGCAACCGGCTCCGTGAGGAGACCGGTCTGAAGCTTCCGGCCACGCTGGTCTTCGACTACCCGACCCCGCTGGCGCTCGCCCGCTACCTGCGCGACGAGCTCGGAGACACGGTGGCCGACGCCCCTGCCTCGGCTGTGGCCGTCGTCGCCGATCCCGACGAGCCGATCGCGATCGTCGGGATGGCCTGCCGGCTGCCGGGCGGTGTCACGGATCCCGAGGGTCTGTGGCGGCTGGTGTCCGAGGGCCGTGAGGGCATGTCGGCCTTCCCGGACGACCGTGGCTGGGACCTGGACGGTCTTTTCGATTCGGACCCCGAGAGCACGGGCACCTCGTACACCACTCAGGGCGGCTTCCTGCGCGGGGCAGGGCTCTTCGACCCGGTGTTCTTCGGGATCTCGCCGCGCGAGGCGCTGGCGATGGACCCCCAGCAGCGTGTGCTGCTGGAGACCTCCTGGGAGGCCATGGAGCAGGCCGGCATCGACCCGGCCTCGATGAAGGGCACCGACGTCGGAGTGTTCTCCGGCGTATCCAGCCAGGGCTACGGGGCGGGCGCCGGCGAGGCGCCGGAGCTGGAGGGCTTCGCGGCCACGGCCTCGGCGGCGAGTGTGGCGTCCGGCCGTGTGTCGTACGTATTCGGTTTCGAGGGCCCGGCGGTCACCATCGACACCGCCTGTTCGTCCTCGCTGGTGGCGATGCACCTGGCCGCGCAGGCGCTGCGCCAGGGCGAGTGCTCGATGGCACTCGCGGGCGGCGCGACGGTGATGGCGTCCCCCGGCACCTTCGTGGAGTTCTCCCGGCAGCGCGGCCTGGCCCGTGACGGGCGCTGCAAGTCCTACGCCGACGGCGCCGACGGCACCGGTTGGGCCGAGGGCGTGGGCGTGGTGGCGTTGGAGCGGTTGTCGGTGGCGCGTGAGCGTGGTCACCGGGTGCTGGCGGTGCTCCGTGGCAGTGCGGTGAACCAGGACGGTGCGTCGAACGGTCTGACGGCGCCGAACGGTCCCTCGCAGCAGCGGGTGATCCGCAGGGCCCTGGACAGCGCCGGGCTTTCCCCGTCCGATGTGGACGTGGTGGAGGGTCACGGAACCGGTACGGCCCTGGGTGACCCGATCGAGGCGCAGGCGCTCCTCGCGACCTACGGGCGGGACCGGAACCCGGAGCAGCCGCTGTGGTTGGGTTCGCTCAAGTCCAACATCGGTCATTCGCAGGCGGCTGCCGGCGTGGCCAGTGTGATCAAGATGGTGCAGGCGCTGCGCCACGGCGTCATGCCTCCCACGCTGCACGTGGACGAGCCCACGAGCCAGGTGGACTGGTCGGCGGGTGCCGTCGAGCTGCTGACCGAGGCCCGTGAGTGGCCGCAGAACGGCCATCCGCGCCGGGCCGGCGTCTCCTCGTTCGGAATCAGCGGGACGAACGCGCACCTGATCCTGGAAGAGGCGCCCGCCGAGTCGGCGGAGCCCGTTTCCGAAGAGCAGGCGCCCGCTGGTGCGGTGCCGTTGGTGATCTCCGCGCGCAGCGCCGGTTCGCTCTCGCGTCAGGCCGGGCGGCTCGCGGAATTCGTCGAGGGCGCCGACGGGGTGTCGTTGGCGGGTGTGGCCGGAGCTCTGGTGTCGGACCGCGCGGTCTTCGGTGAGCGTGCGGTGATCGTGGCCGGCTCGGATCAGGAGGCTCTGTCCGGGCTGGAGGCGCTGGCTCGGGGCGAGAGCACGGCTGGTGTCGTGTCCGGCAGTGCCGGTTCGGGTACGCCGGGCAAGGTCGTGTGGGTGTTCCCGGGTCAGGGCTCGCAGTGGTCCGGCATGGGCCGTGAACTGCTCGACTCCTCCCCGGTCTTCGCGGAGCGGATCGCGGAATGCGCCGCCGCCCTGGAGCCGTGGGTCGACTGGTCGCTGATCGACGTACTGCGCGGCGAGACCGAACCCGAGCTCATCGAGCGGGTCGACGTACTGCAGCCGGCCAGCTTCGCCGTGATGGTGGGCCTGGCGGCGGTGTGGTCGTCCCTGGGCGTCAAGCCGGACGCCGTACTCGGCCACTCTCAGGGTGAGATCGCCGCCGCCTGTGTGGCGGGTGGGCTCTCGCTGGAGGACGCGGCGCGCGTCGTGGCACAGCGCAGCCAGGTGATCGCGTCGGAGCTGGCCGGCCGTGGTGGTATGGCGTCGGTCGCCCTGTCCGAGGACGAGGCGGTCGCGCGGATCCAGCCGTGGGCGGACCGGGTCGAGGTGGCCGCGGTCAACGGGCCGTCCTCCGTAGTGATCGCCGGTGACGCGCAGGCGCTGGACGAGGCCCTGGAGGCCCTGTCCGCCGAGGGTGTCCGGGTGCGTCGGGTCGCGGTGGATTACGCCTCGCACACGCGGCACGTGGAGGACATCCGCGACGCGCTCGCCGAGGAGCTGGCCGGGGTCGGCGCCCTGGCGCCGAACGTACCGTTCTATTCGACGGTCACCGGTACCTGGGTCGAGGACGCCGACGTCCTGGACGGCGAGTACTGGTACCGCAACCTGCGGGGCCAGGTGGGCTTCGGCCCGGCCGTGGCCGCCCTGCTCGAGCAGGGCCACCGGGTGTTCGTCGAGGTCAGCGCCCACCCGGTGCTGGTCCAGCCGATCACCGAGACCGCCGACGACACCGACACCGACGCGGTGGTGACCGGTTCGCTGCGGCGTGAGGACGGCGGTCCGCGACGGCTGCTGGCCTCGATGGCCGAGCTGTTCGTCCGCGGTGTGGCCGTCGACTGGAGTGCGGTCCTGCCGCAGACGGCGACGTCTGGGCGCGTGGACCTGCCGACGTACGCCTTCGACCACCAGCACTACTGGCTCCAGCCGGCCGGGCAGCCGACCGACGCGACCTCGCTGGGCCTTGCCGGGGCCGATCACCCGATGCTGGGCGCCGTGGTGCAGCTGCCGCATTCCGACGGGTTCATCTTCACCTCCCGCCTGGCACTGCGCACGCACCCGTGGCTGGCCGACCACCGCGTCCGCGGTGTGGTGCTCGTCCCGGGCACCGGTCTGGTGGAGCTCGCGGTACGCGCCGGCGACGAGGCCGGATGCGGCGTCCTGGAAGAACTCGTGATCGAGGCGCCGCTGGTGGTGCCCGAGCACGGCGGCGTACGCGTCCAGGTCGTGGTCGGCGGACCGCGTGAGAACGGCTCGCGCACGGTGGACGTGTACTCCCAGCGCGAGGACGCCACCGGCCAGGGCGGCACGGACACATGGACCCGGCACGCCACCGGCATGCTGGCCGTCACGGTCCGGGCGAACGGCAGCGGCACCGGGTTCGACTTCGCTGCCTGGCCGCCGGCCGGCGCGAAGCAGGTGGACATCAGCAGCGGCTACGGCCAGCTCGCCGAGGTGGGGTACGGGTACGGCCCCGCGTTCAAGGGCGTGCAGGCGGTATGGCGGCGAGGCGAGGAACTCTTCGCCGAGGTCGCCCTGCCCGAGGAGCACCGCAAGGAGGCCGAGAAGTTCGGCATCCACCCCGCACTGCTGGACGCGGCCCTGCACTCGGCGATGCTCACCGCTGCCGCGGCGGCCGCCGATGGCAACATCGAGGGTGAAGAGGACGACCAGGAGCTGCAACTGCCGTTCGCATGGAACGGGCTGGAGCTGTACGCGGCCGGTGCCTCGGTGCTGCGCGTGCGCATCGCACGCAACGAGGACGACGCGATGTCGTTCCAGGCGGCGGACGAGACCGGCGGCCTGGTCGTGACGATGGACTCGCTGGTGGGCCGCGTGGTGTCCACCGAGCAGCTGGAGACGGCTGCGGGCACGCCGGGCGCCGACGCGTTGTTCCAGGTGAAGTGGAACGAGCTGCCCCTGACTCAGGGAACGGAACCCGCGCCTTCATGGGTGGCGGTGACCACCGCCGAACAGGTGGCGACGCTGGCCGACGATGTGGAATCGGGCGCGGTGGCACCGGCGATGGCGGTCATGGAAGCCGTCGGCGGCAGCACCGAGGGCGAGGACGCGGTGCTGGGCCTCGCCTGCCAGGTGCTGGAGGTCGTGCAGTGCTGGCTGGCAGGGACCGGGCTGGAGGAGTCGCGGCTGGTGGTCGCGACCCGAGGCGCGGTACCCGCCGGTGACGGCGCGGTGACCGACCCGGCCGGAGCGGCGGTATGGGGTCTGGTGCGTGCAGCCCAGGCCGAGAACCCCGACCGCATCATCCTGCTGGACACCGACCCCGCTGCCGAAGGCGATGTGGAACAGGCGCTGGCAGCGGTACTGGCCAGCGGCGAGCCGCAGGTCGCGGTGCGCGGCAGGGCCCTCTCCGTACCCCGGCTCGCCCGGGTCGCCGATCAAGCCCCGGACGTTCCGGCGGTGTTCGGGCCGGAGGGAACCGTCCTCGTCTCGGGCGCAGGTTCGCTGGGCGGCCTGGTGGCCCGCCATCTGGTCTCGCGGCACGGCGTACGGCATCTGATGCTGGCCAGCCGCCGTGGTCCGGACGCCGAGGGCATGGCGGAACTGGTCGCCGAGCTCACCGAGCAGGGCGCTGCGGTGTCGGCGGTGGCCTGTGACGTGTCCGACCGCGCCCAGGTGGAGGCCCTGCTGGCCTCCGTGCCGGCCGAGCACCGCCTGACCGGTGTCGTGCACACCGCAGGTGTGACCGATGACGGCGTGATCGGGATGCTGACTCCGGAGCGGCTGGCGAGGGTGTTCGCACCCAAGGTGGACGCGGTGCGGCACCTCGACGAGCTGACCCGGGGCCTGGACCTCGACGCCTTCGTCGTCTACTCCTCCGTCTCGGCGGTCTTCATGGGCGCCGGCAGCGGTAGTTACGCGGCGGCGAACGCCTTCCTGGACGGCCTGATGGCCGGCCGCCGGGCGGCGGGCCTGCCGGGTCTGTCGCTGGCCTGGGGCCTGTGGGAGCAGACCAACGGCATGGCGGAACACATCGACGACCTCACCAGGAACCGGATGAACCGGCGTGGCGGCCTGCTGCCGATCACCCCGGCGGAGGGCATGGAACTGTTCGACGCCGCCGTGGGCTCCGGCCACGCGCTGCTGGTACCGGTCAAGCTGGACCTGCGGACGCTGCGCACCCAGGCCGCGGCAGGCGGGGGAGTCCCGCATCTGCTGCGCGGCCTGGTACGGGCGGGCCGGCAGCAGGTGCAGGCCGCGGGCGCGAGCGAGGATCCCCGCCAGCTGTCCGAAAGGCTGGCCGGACTGTCCGCCGCCGATCAGGCGAAGGTCCTGCTCGACCTGGTGCGGGCCCAGGTGGCCGCCGTTCTGGGCTACAGCCCGACGTACCACTTCGACGCGGACCAGGGGCTCTTCGAGATCGGCTTCGACTCCCTGACCGCCATCGAGCTCCGTAACCGGCTGCGCAACATCACCGAGACGAAGCTCTCCCCCAACCTCGTCTTCGACTACCCGACGCCAGGACTGCTCGCCGGGTACCTGCACGAGCTGATGTGCGGCGACGAGGCCGCGCGTCCCGTAGCGATCTCCGTCTGAAAGAGAGGGTGATGACATGTTCGACGTGAACAGGTATTTGCAGCGCATCGGCTGTGACGGAGAGACCGGTGTGGACATCGGGACGCTGCGGAAACTGCACAAGAGCCACCTCCTGGCGCTTCCGTACAACAGCTTCGCCTATGACCTCGGCGACGGGATCGACATCGTCGACCTCGACGAGGACGCCATTTTCGAGAAGAGCATCATCAACGGGCAGGGCGGGGCGTGTTACCACCTGAACCGGATGTTCTTCAGGCTTCTGCGTGAGCTGGGCTACGACGTCACGCTGATCGCGGGCAGCACCGCCACCGGCTGGGACACCTTCGGGCTCGGCGTCGAGCACATGTTCAACCGGGTCTCCCTGGACGGTGACGAATGGCTCGTGGACGTCGGCTACCCGGGCCCTTCCTACATGGAGCCGCTGCTGGTCTCCGACGCGGTGCAGTCCCAGTACGGAAGCCAGTTCAGGCTGGTAGACCACGGATCCGAGATCGCTCTGCAGCGCCGAGGAGCGGTGACCAGGTGGAGCGTCGTCTACACCTTCACGATGAAATCCCGGGAGTGGGACGACTGGAAGGAACTGGAGGACTGCTTCCGGGGGATCCTGTCGGATCCGGAACGGCATGACGACAAGGAAGTGCTGTGCGGCCGCACTTTCGAGAACGGTCAGGTCGTGATGAAACAGCGGCGGTACCTGACGGTCCGTGACGGCCGTGAACAGGTACGCACGATCATGGATGACGACGAGCACCGGACGCTGATCACCAGCATTCTGTCCGGCCCGCTCAGCTGAAATTTGCACTCCCACCCCCCACACGTAACACCGCTCATCCCGAAATGAAATTCGAAACGAGTTGGAACGCGAAAGGGAGAACACAATGGAAAGAGAATCGGCTGATGTAATAGTGATTGGCGGAGGACCGGCCGGCGCGGTGAGCGCCCTGGTCCTCGCCCGGCAGGGCCACAACGTGGTGCTGCTGGAGAAGGACGAGTTCCCCCGATTCCACATAGGCGAGTCCCTGCTGCCTTACATGATGGGCCTGTTCGACCAGATCGGGCTGCGCGAGGCGGTGGAGGCGCAGGGCTACGTCCCCAAGTTCGGCGGCGAGTTCATCGACCCGACCGAGACGAAGTTCTTTGAGGGCGTCTTCCGCGCGGACTTCACCAAGCAGGGTGAAGGACGGCACCGGAGCGCCTTCCAGGTCGAGCGCGCCAAGTTCGACAAGATGCTCGCCGACCAGGCCGAGGCGGCCGGCGCGAAGGTCCTCTTCGGGGCCAACGTGACCGAGCTGCTCATGGACGGTGACCGGATGGTCGGCGTCCGCTACGAACGCGAGGGCCAGGGCCACGAGCTGCGTTCGGCCTACGTGGTCGACGCGAGCGGCCGCGCGGGCCGGATCGCCAACCGCTTCGGGCTGCGCAAGACCCTCGAGAAGCTCCGCATGGTGGCGGTGTTCCGCCACTACGAAGGACTCGACGAGAGCCACAACCTCGGCGTCGAGGGCGACATCCAGGTCGGCGCCCACGACGACGGCTGGGTCTGGGCGATCCCGCTGTCCAAGGACGCCATCAGCGTGGGCACGGTCATGCCGCGCGACGTGCTGCGCAAGACGACGACCGAGAAGGCGTTCGAGGAGCACGTGGCCAGGATCCCCAGGATCACCGCGCGCCTGACCGGAACCCGCCCCACCACGGACCTCAGGGTCGAGACCGACTACTGCTACCACTCGGACACGGTCACCGGGCCCGGCTGGCTCATGGTCGGAGACGCCGGCTGCTTCGGCGACCCGATGTTCTCCGGCGGCGTGCTGGTGGCGACGGCCACCGCCGTCCGCGCGGCCGAGACCCTCGGGGCGGCGCTGGCCGACCCCGCGGCGGAGGGCCGCCTGTTCGACACGTATTCCAACTACTTCAAGACGGGCTACGACACGTACATCCGCCTCATCCACGCCTACTACGAGGGCGAGCTGGTGTCGGTTGCCGCCGACGCCGCCCGCTTCACGCGGCGCGAGGCCCTGGAGAAGTACGTGATCCGGCTCATCGGCGGCGACTTCTGGAGTGAGCACAACCCCATGGCACAGGAAATGCGGCGGCGGACCGAATGGGACACGTTCGCTCCGTTCAAGCGGGTGTACGGCTGCCCGGCCTATCCCCAGCTGGACGAATTCGACCGTAAGGAGCGGGCCGCGGCGCGCGCACACAGGGCGACGGCGGGTCGGTAGAACGTGATGGCTTCCATTCCTCTGCGCCTCAGAGACCATTCGTACGACGTCCTCATCGGCCCGGGGGTGCGTACGTCGCTCGCCGAGATCATCCAACGGCTGGGCGCCAGGCGGGCCGTAGTGGTGTCGGCCCGCCCGGAGGAATGGGTGCCGGACACTGGTGTGGAAACCCTGCTGCTGCCGGCCCGGGACGGCGAGCAGGACAAGACCCTCGCCACGGTGGAGGCGCTGTGCGGTGAGTTCGTACGGTTCGGGCTCACCCGGTCCGACGTCGTCGTCTCCTGCGGCGGCGGCACGACCACCGATGTGGTCGGGCTCGCGGCGGCGCTCTACCACCGTGGCGTCCCCGTGATCCACCTCCCGACGACGCTGCTCGCCCAAGTGGACGCCAGCGTCGGCGGGAAGACGGCGGTGAACCTCCCGGCCGGCAAGAACCTGGTCGGTGCGTACTGGCAGCCCAGCGCGGTGCTGTGCGATACGGACTACCTGTCGACCCTGCCGCGCCGGGAGCTGCTGAACGGTCTCGGCGAGATCGCCCGCTGCCACTTCATCGGCGCTGCCGACCTGCGCGGGCTGTCGCTGGAAGAGCAGATCACCGCCAGTGTCACCCTCAAGGCCGGCATCGTGGAGCAGGACGAGCGGGACACCGGACTCCGGCACCTGCTCAACTACGGCCACACGCTGGGCCATGCGCTGGAGAAGGCCACCGACTTCGCGCTGCGCCACGGCGAGGCGGTGGCCATCGGGACGGTCTTCGCGGGCAGGCTCGCCGGCGCCCTGGGCCGGATCGACCAGGCGCGGGTGGAGGAACACCACGACATCGTCCGGCATTACGGTCTCCCCACCGCCCTGCCGGCCGAGGCCGATCCCGCGGTCCTCATGGACCTGATGCGGCACGACAAGAAGGCGATGACCGGACTCGGCTTCGTTCTGGACGGCCCGAAGGGCGCGGAACTGGTGAGCGACGTGCCCCACGAAGTGGTCGCGCGGGTCCTGGACCGGATGCCCCGGGCACGGATGGCCGACCTCGTCGGCGACGCCGCGCTCGGAGCCTCCACGATCGATGTGGTTTGAAATGAAGCTTGTGACCCAGTGGCCGGCCGATCTCGACGGACCGGCCGTCGCTGCCCCAGCGGTGGACCGTCCGCTGTTCGTCCGGCTGGAGGCAGCGCTGGCCCGGCCGGCAGCGCAGCAACCCGTCTGGCCGGACCCGCAACGGGCCAGAGACGCGGTGGAACTGCTGAGCCGGTCCGAGCCGATCGTGGCGCCGGCCGAGACGGCACGGCTGAGCAGGCAGCTCGCCGCGGTCGCGCGCGGCGAGGCGTTCCTGCTCCAGGGCGGTGACTGCGCCGAAACCTTCGCCGGGAACACCGAAGCCCATGTGCGGGCCAATCTGCGGACGCTCGTGGACATGGCCGCCGTGCTCGCCGCCGGCACCGGACTGCCCGTGGTCAAGATCGCCCGCATGGCCGGCCAGTACGCCAAGCCCCGTTCCCAGGCCGTCGACGCACTGGGGCTGCCCGTCTACCGCGGCGACGTGATCAACTCCGTCGAGCCCACGCTCGCGGCCCGGACGGCCGATCCCAGCCGGATGCTGCGGGCCCACGCCGACGCGGCACGCGCGATGGCCCTGGTCCGTTCGTTCCACGACGTCCACGTCGGCCACGAGGCGCTGCTGCTCGACTACGAGAAGTCCTTGCTGCGGGTGGACACGACGGGGCCGGAGCCCCGACTGTCCAGCGGGCTGGGGCATTTCCTGTGGATCGGCGAGCGCACCCGTCAGCTCGACGGCGCGCACATCGCGTTCGCGGAACTCCTCTCCAACCCGATCGGCCTCAAGATAGGTCCGGGCACGACCCCGGAAATGGCCGTCGAATACGTGCGGCGGCTCGACCCGCACCATGAACCCGGGCGACTGACGCTGGTCAGCCGCATGGGGCACACACAGGTCCGTGACGTGCTGCCGCCGATCGTGGAGAAGGTCACCGCCTCCGGTCACCAGGTGATCTGGCAGTGCGATCCGATGCACGGCAACACCCACACGTCGGCCAACGGATACAAGACCCGCGACGTCCTGCGCATAGCCGACGAGATCGCCGGGTTCTTCGAAGTCCACCGCCGGCTGGGCACCCACCCCGGCGGCATTCACGTCGAAGTGACGGGTGACGACGTCACGGAATGTCTCGGCGGTCCCTCGGGACTGACCGAAGCCGACCTGCCGGCCCGCTACCAGACGGCCTGCGATCCCCGCCTCAACGCGGAACAGTCGATGGAACTCGCCTTCCAGGTCGCCGAATTCGCGGCCGCCCGTGTCGCCGAGGCAGCGCTGCGATGACCGGACAGCCTCCCGGGATCCCCATCACGGGCACCACCCGGCTGTATGCCGTGCTGGGGGATCCCGTCGCTCAGGTCCAGGCGCCCACGCTGATGAATCCGCTCTTCGCGCGCCTCGGGATCGACGCGGTGGTCGTTCCGGTGCACGCCCGGCCGGAGAACCTCGAGCACGTCGTGCGAGGGCTGCAGCGGGTGGACAACCTCGACGGCATGTTCATCACGGTGCCCCACAAGGTGGCCGTCCGCAGGCTGGCCGACCGGTGCGGCCTGAACGTGGACATCGTCGGAAGTGCGAACGTGCTGCGCCGGGAGGCCGACGGCAGCTGGCTCGCCGAGAACTTCGACGGTTCGGGATTCGTGGCGGGTCTCGTAGGCGCCGGGCACGACCCCCGAGGCAGGCGGGTGGCGCTCGTCGGAGCCGGCGGCGCGGGATGCGCCGTCGCCGTGGCGCTGCTGACGGCCGGTGTCGACCGGCTGGAGGTGTACGACGTGGACGCCCCGAAGCTCGGCGCGCTGGTCGCCCGCCTCGGCACGTACTGGCCGGGCCGGATATGCGCCTCGGACGGACCGCACCTGCGGGACATCGACATCGCCGTGAACGCCACACCGCTCGGAATGCGCACCGACGATCCGCTTCCGTTCCCCTTGGACTCCTTGCCGCCGGACAGTGTGGTGGCCGATATCGTCATGAAACCCCGTGAGACGCGGCTCCTCCGTGAAGCAGCCGCACTGGGACACCCCATCCATCACGGTATTCACATGCTCGAGGGGCAACTGAATTCCTATCGAGCTTTCTTCGATCTGAACTGAATTATGGGTGCAACTACCAAATCTAGGGATGCGCCGTCGCAGGCAGCGCTCTACGCTGGACGGTAATTCAGCTCATTCTGACTGCACATGACGCTGCACGGGGCGGAGTGTGCGCCTCTTCCGCGATCTCGACGGCAAGTGCTCGTGCGCGCGCGTCTTTCTCTGTGGCACGCTGCTCCGCCCGTTTCGCACCTCGCGTCGAGTCAGATCCATTCCTTGGAGAAACATGAACGTGCGACAGGCGCCGGAATTCCCCCAGTGGCCCCAGTATGACGAGAGTGAGCGGGAAGGGCTCATCCGTGCACTCGAGCAGGGCCAGTGGTGGCGGATGGGCGGGAGTGAAGTCGATTCCTTCGAGCAGGAGTTCGCCGAGCACCACGGTGCCGCCCACGCCCTCGCGGTCACCAACGGAACCCACGCACTGGAACTCGCCCTCCAGGTCATGGGCGTCGGACCGGGCTCCGAAGTCATCGTCCCGGCCTTCACCTTCATCTCGTCCTCCCAGGCGGCGCAGCGACTCGGCGCCGTCGCGGTCCCGGTGGACGTCGACCCGGACACCTACTCCATCGACGTGGCTGCGGCGGCCGCAGCCGTGACCTCGCGGACCCGGGCGATCATGCCGGTCCACATGGCGGGCTACCTGGCGGACATGGACGCACTGGACAAGCTCTCCGCCGATACGGGCGTCCCGCTGCTCCAGGACGCCGCGCACGCCCACGGCGCCCGCTGGCAGGGCAAGCGCGTAGGCGAGCTCGGTTCGGTCGCCGCGTTCAGCTTCCAGAACGGCAAGCTGATGACCGCCGGCGAGGGCGGCGCCGTGCTGTTCCCGGATTCGGAGATGTACGAGAACGCGTTCCTGCGGCACAGCTGCGGACGGCCTCGTACCGACCGCCGGTACCGTCACGCGATCGCCGGCTCCAACCTGCGACTGGGCGAGTTCTCGGCCGCGGTCCTGCGGGCCCAGCTGCGCCGCCTGGACGATCAGATAGCGACGCGCCACGAGCGCTGGGCCCTGCTCTCCAAGCTGCTCGAGTCGATCGACGGCGTGGTTCCGCAGCGCGGTGACGAGCGCACTGACGTCCCCTCGCACTACATGGCCATGTTCCGGGTGCCCGGCATGGGCGAGGACGACCGCAACGCCCTGGTCGACCGGCTCGTGGAGGCCGGCCTGCCGGCGTTCGCGGGATTCCGCGCGATCTACCGCACCGACGCCTTCTGGGAGATCGGCGCGCCCGACGCGACCCCGGACGAGCTCGCGGAGCGCTGCCCCAACTCGGAGGCCATCAGCCAGGACTGCATCTGGCTGCACCACCGCACGCTGCTCGCGAGCGAGGAAGACCTGCACCTGACCGCCGCGATCATCGCCGACGCGGTGAGCACCGCATGAGCGTCAGGGTGGCCATCGTCGGGCTCGGCTGGGCGGGGCGGGAGCTGTGGCTCCCCCTGCTGAGAGAGCACGCCGACTTCGAAGTGGTGGCCGTCACCGACACCGAACCGGCGGCGCGCGCGGCATTCGACCGTGCGCTGGGCATTCCCGTGTACCCGACGGTGGACGCGCTCACCGCCCGGTCGGTCGACCTCGCCGTCGTCGCCGTACCCAACTTCCTGCATGCCGAGGTGGCCGCGGCCCTGCTCGGCAAGGGCATCTCCGTCTTCCTCGAGAAGCCGGTCTGCCTGACCTCCGACGAGGCAGACACCCTGGCGGCCGCCGAACGCAGCGGCGGCGCCATGCTGCTGGCGGGCAGCGCGGCCCCCTACCGCAGCGACGTGGGAGCCCTGGCGGCTCTGGTGCCCGACCTCGGTCACATCCGGCACGTCGACCTGTCCTGGGTCCGGGCGCGCGGCATCCCCAAGGCCGGCGGTTGGTTCACCCAGCGCAGCAAGGCCGGCGGCGGTGTGCTGTTCGACCTCGGATGGCACCTGCTCGACACCCTCGCGTCCCTGCTCGGTCCGGCCCGCTTCACACAGGTCGTCGGCGTGACGGCGAACGACTTCGTGAACATGGGTTCGTGGAGCGCGGCATGGCGGCACGACCAGCCCGCGGCCGACGCCGACGGCGACGTCGAGGACACCGCCCGGGGCTTCTTCGTCCGCGAAGACGGCGTCTCGGTCTCCTTGCACGCCAGCTGGGCCTCGCACGAGGCGCTGGACGTCTCCACGATCCAGGTCGTGGGCAGCGGTGGAACCGCCGAGCTCAGCTGCACCTTCGGCTTCAGCCCCAACCGCCGGCCCCAGTCGACGCTGTTGCTGACCCGCGAAGGCACCACCACGTCCATCCCGGTGCCGGACGAGCCGATCGGCAACGAGTACCGGCGCCAGCTGGACGGCCTCGCCGGAATCCTGACGGATCCGGGCAACCGCGGCAGGTCCATCGGCGAGGCCCGTACGACGGTCCGCGTCATCGAGGACTTCTACGCGTCGGCCCGCTCCGTGCGCGCCCGGAACGTGGTGCCCGCCTAGCGGCGGATGGTCGGGAAAGCCGGTGGAAGCACCGGTTCCAAGAGAACGAGCAGACGCACGGAATGGGCATCACATGACAATTACAACGGTAGGGCGACCGCAGACGGAGACGCTGCCGGCCGTCAGGCGCGCCGTGATCTTCGACCTCGACGGGGTCATCGTCGACAGCTTCGCGGTGATGGAAGAGGCTTTCGCCATCGCGTACAAGGAGGTCGTCGGTGAGGGCACGGCGCCGTTCGAGGAGTACCGGCGCCACCAAGGGCGCTACTTCCCGGACATCATGCGGATCATGGACCTCCCGCTGGAGATGGAGGAGCCCTTCGTCCGCGAGAGCTATCGGCTCGCGCCCCAGGTGCCGGTCTTCGAGGGCATCGTCGAGCTGCTGCTGACCCTGCGGGTGCGCGGGTACAGGCTCGCGGTGGCCACCGGCAAGAGCGGGCCGCGGGCACGCTCGCTTCTCGAAACGCTGGGCCTGCTGCCCTTCTTCGACCACGTGATCGGGTCGGACGAGGTCGCCAACCCGAAGCCGGCCCCGGACATCGTGGAGCACGCTCTCCATCTGCTGGGGCTGCCGGCCGAGGCGGCCATCATGGTCGGTGACGCACCGACCGACCTGGCCAGTGCGAAGGGCGCCGGTGTGGCCTCGGCCGCCGCGCTGTGGGCCGATGTCGACGACGAGGACGAACTGCTGGCCGCTCAGCCCGGCGCCGTCCTGCACCGCCCTGCCGACCTGTTGGCACTGTGCCCCTCCGTGCCCCGCGGCTGAGGGCCGTCACCGGGCATGGAGAAGGCACATCACCTCGGTGTCGACATCGGGGGCACCAAGGTCGCCTTCCGGGTGGAGGCCGGCGCGGAGTGTGTTGACGAGTCCGCGTTCCGGTGGGACCCGCGGCACAGCGCCGCCCGGGACCTGGCGCAACTCGCCCGACATGTAGGGGAGTTGCGGACACGGATCGCAGCGCCTCTCCGGGCGGTGGGCGTCGCGATGCCCGGGACGGTCGATCCGGCCGGCCGGATCACCGCCTGGCCCAGCCGGCCGGAGTGGAACGGGCTCGCTCTGGACGAGTCCCTGCGTGCGCTGTTTCCCGAAGCGGCCGTGGCCTGGGCGGACGACGGCGATCTCGGCGCACTCGCGGAGGCCCGGGCCTCGGGCTGCGACGACCTGCTCTACCTCGGAGTGGGCACCGGCATCGGCGGCGGTCTCGTCCTGCGAGGCGCACTCTGCCCCGGGCTCGGCCGCGGCTCGTTCGAGATCGGACACGTGATCGTCGACATGGGCGGTGCGCCGTGCGTCTGCGGCCGCCGGGGATGCCTCCAGGCGATCGCCTCCGGACCGGCCACCCTGCGCCGCGCGGCTCATCTGCGGGGAGCGCCCGCCACCTTCGAGGAACTTCGGCGGGCGCTGCACGAAGGGCAGCCGTGGGCCGTCACCGCGGTTGAAGAGACGTGCCGGGCCCTGGCCACCGCGGTGTCCGGCGTCCAGGAACTGGTCCATCCGCAGCGCGTCCTGATCGGCGGCGGCTTCGCGGCCGGCATCCCCGGGCTCGTCGGGCTGGTGTCCGACCACCTCGCCGGGCTGGCCCGCCCCGGCCAGCCCCCGCTGCCGGTGGAACCGGCAGCGCTGGGCGGCCTGTCGTCGTTGCGCGGGGCGCTGGCGCTCGCCCGGCAGATCGCGCCGTGACCGTCAGCCGGCCCGGTGCGGTGCACCGGCCGGCACCGCGGCACCCAGCTGGTCCCGCAGGTCGTCCACCAGCGCTTCGGTGCCGCCCGGGCCGCTCGCGGCACCGAAGACGTGGTAATCCGGACGGACGAGCAGAGAAGTCGCCCCGAACCGCGCCAGATACGGCCGGTAGACGTCGTCCACATCCTCCACGCAGATCACATCGGTCACGCCGTCGGCCTCCTCCGGCGCCTGCCCGGGAGGCAGCAGCCGCACCACGCGGGTCCCCAGGCCGGCGAGGAACGAAAGCCGCTCCTCGTCGAGCACGGTGTACGGATCGTCGCTGGTCAGCAGCATGAAACCACGGCCGACGGCCTCGTCGAACAGCCCGCTGCGGCCCTGCCGGCCCACGCGTCCCTGGGGTACGACGGCACCCGCCGCCCGCTCGGCCGCCTCCGCTGCGGACCGCCGGTGAAGCAGCCCGTCCGAGAGCGGCTTCGCCGGTTCCGGCCGCGCCGCCGGCCGGCCGCGCCGGTTGGCCAGCACCGTGGCGTCCCGCTCGGCGGCGTCCGCCGGGTCCGTCACGCAGATCACCCGGCCCAACTGGACCGACGCCAGGATCGCTTCCTTGGCCTGCGCACGGCGTTCTTCCGTGTAGCTGTCCAGCAGGGACTCGGCCGCGAGCCCGCGCAGCGTCAGGTCCAGCTTCCACGCCAGGTTGACGACGTCCCGGATGCCGGAGCACATGCCCTGCCCGGCGAAGGGCGGCATGAGATGGGCCGCGTCGCCGGCCAGCAGGACATGGCCCACTCGCCACTGGTCGGCCCAACGGGCCTGGAATATGTACGTGGTGCTGCGCAGCAGGGTGGCCGTGTCGGGGGTGACGCCGAACGGCGCCAGCAGCCGCCAGGCCGTCTCCTCCCGGTTGAGCTCGGCGGCGCTCTCGCCCGGCAGGCGCATGAACTCCCAGCGCCGGCGCCCGGGGCCGCTGGCCACCACCGTCGTGGGCCTGGCCGGATCGCAGATCTGCACGTTGCTGGGGGTGAACTCGCGCGGCTGGCGCAGTTCGACGTCGCAGAGCAGCCACTCGTAGGAGAACCCGAGGTCGGTGACGGAGACGTCGAGGTGGTCGCGCACGAAGCTGTTGGCGCCGTCGCACCCCACGACCCACCTCGCGGTGAGGACGCGCGTCGATTCGTCGTCGGTCGCGGCGGTCACCTCCACCCGTTCCTCGCCGTCCGAGATCCCCACGACCTCGTGCCCGCGCAGCACCGTGATGCCGGGAAGCGCCGCCGCCCTGGCCGCGATCAGCTCCTCCAGAGCCGGCTGGTGCATCGTGTTGGCGTCCGGCCAGCCGTAGGGACCGGCCGTTGTGAACCCGATGTCCAGCAGCACCGCGCCGGCGGCTGTCTGCCACTGGTAGCCGTTGGCCGGCTCGGTGACCCGGTCGAGTTCCGGGCCGATTCCGGTGCCGGCCAGGAGCCGGGCGGTCTCCCCGTCGAAACTGGTCGCTCGGGGAAGCTTGTACGGCCGGGGGCGGCGTTCGAGCACCGTCACCCGCCAGCCACGCTGGGCGAGCAGCACCGAGAGCGTGGCACCGATCGGCCCGTTGCCCACGATGACGACGTCCGTGTCCGTCGGATTCGAGTACGTATCGTGCGTTCGCATGGTTGGCATCTCGCCCCTAGTCGCATGCTGTGGGCAGATCAGTGTGCACTTCGAAAAACGGCGTCAAGGAAACTTCACAGGTCCGCGCTGTTTGAAGGCTGAATTCCGCCACGCTGGAAAATTGCCAGAATAGTATTCCGGCGTTCGAGGCATGTCAAGGATCGGTAAAACCTATCAGGTTGAGGGATGCTCAGCGGGCCCTCCATGCCCTATGGGCTGCCCCGTAAATGACTATCAGATCGAGGGATGCACAGCCGGTGACGCCCGTCCTAACCTGTGGAAGGACGATGCAAGTTGCGGGTTCCACAGTGTCCAGCGCGCGGAAATAAGGCCTGGGTAGTTCGCCACCGCTGCCGGTTCGGAGTATTCCCGCGGTTGACGGTATGCCAGTGCGGCCGGATGCTAAAAATCAATCTCGTTGAACAATTCGCTGGAGGCTCGTGTGACCGGAAAGCAAGTTTCACTGGAAACCCTCGACAACGATGCCTTTTACGCAGGTTACCGAGGAGAGACCCTGGTCGGCGCCCCGGCGCCGTGGGACATCGGCGGGCCGCAGCCGCTCCTGATCGCGCTCGAGGACGCGGGCCAGATCACCGGCGACGTGCTCGACATCGGCTGCGGGCTCGGCGGCAACTCCATCTTCCTCGCCTCGCGCGGCCACCGGGTCACCGGCATCGACGCGGCCCCGACCGCCGTCAAGGAGGCGAAGAGGCGGGCCGAGGCCGCGGGCGTCGAGGTCGAGTACACCGTCGCCGACGCGACCAGCCTCGAGGGTTTCGAAGGCCGTTTCGACACGGTCGTCGACAGCGCGCTCTACCACTGCCTGACCGCGGACGCCCAGCGCGCCTACGTCGCCGCGCTGCACCGTGCCACCAAGCCCGGTGCGAAGCTGCACCTGTGGGTGTTCGCCGCAGAGGCGCACGCGCCCTTCCCCACTGTGCAGCGGGTCACCGAGAAGAACCTCCGTGAGACGTTCGGCGAGAAGTGGGACATCGCCTCCCTCGAGCTGGCCATGTACGACACCACGCTCACCCACGAGGGCATCCGCGAGATGCTGGGCGCGAAGCCGGCGGAGGGCGCCCCCGACGCGCCGGTCGCCTTCGACCCGGCCTTCTCCTGGCCCGACGAGGAGCTGGAGGGCGAGATCAAGGCTCCCGTCTGGCAGCTCACGGCCGTACGCGCCGGCTAGCAGCAGCCGCTGCCAGGTCATCAGCCCGTCCAGCGCGGGCTCCACGCGGCCGGCTGCTCGTACAGCAGCCGGCCGCGCGTGCGGCCGGAGTTCTTTGACACGAAGGGGTAGACCTATGACCGCCACCGCCGAGAACCCGGCCGCCCCGGTCGACCTGTTCTCGCCGGAACTGGTTGCCGACCCGTTCGCCGCGCACGCGCGGATGCGTGAGCAGGCGCCGGTGCTGACCGGTTCGATGATGGGCGGGACGCCGATGTGGCTGGTCACCCGCTACGACGACGTGCGCCGCGTCCTCACCGACCCGCAGTTCCTCAACAACCCGGCATCGGTGCGGGGAGGCAGCTCGGACAGCCGGTTCACGGTCATGAAGCGGCTCAACATCCCGTCCGACGTGGTCGACTACCTCTCCGGCAAGCTGATCGAGATCGACGGCGCCGACCACCGCCGGCTGCGGCGCCTGATCTCCCGGGCGTTCACCGCACGGCGGGTGTCCGGGCTGCGCCCGCGGGTCGAGGAGATCACCGCGACGCTGCTCGACCGGCTGGCCGAGGCGGGACGCGACGGCAAGCCGGTCGACCTCATGGAGTCGTTCTGCTTCCAGTTGCCGGCCACCGTGATCAGCGAGCTGGTCGGGATCGACGAGGCCGACCGCCCGGACTGGTACGCGTGGGGGCGCGTCCTGATGGCGCCCATGGAGCACGTCGAGCGCCTCCCGACCGTCTTTCGCGAGTGTGCCGACCACCTGCTGGACGTGATCGCGCGCCGGCGCGCCGAGCCGCGTGACGACCTGGTCACCGCACTCGTGCAGGCCCAGGAGGACGACGGCGACCGCCTCTCCGACCGGGAGATGGTCAAACTGGTCTTCACCCTGGTGCTCGCCGGCTACGAGACGACGATGAACCTGATCGGCAACTCGGTGCTCGCCCTGCTCGAGAACCCGGACCAGCTCGCGCCGCTGCGCGCGGACCCGTCCCGGTGGCCGCAGGCGGTGCAGGAGCTCATGCGCCTGGGGCCCACTCAGTTCGGCAACCCCCGGTACCCGGCCGAGGACGTCGAGTTGGGCGGGGTGACGATCCCGGCGGGGGCGCCGGTCCTGCCGCTGATCCTTTCCGCGAACACCGACCCGCGCAAGTTCGACGATCCCGAGCGGCTGGACGTCGGCCGGGAGACCGGGACGGGCCACCTCGGGTTCGGGCAGGGGGCCCACTACTGCCTCGGTGCACCGCTGGCCCTCCAGGTGGCGGAGGTGGCACTGCACGCGCTGTTCGCCCGGTTCCCGGACATGTCCCTCGCCGCAGGGCGCGAGGAGATCCCGTGGGTGCTGCGGACCGGTTTCACCGCGGTCGCGCAGCTCCCGCTGCGGCTCGGCTGAGCGCGGTCATCGCCGGTATCCGCCTTGGTTTTCAAGGTGGTTGACCTATCAGATCGAGGGATGTCCGGCCGGTCGCGCTTGTCCTACGCTCCTGAAAAGACACTGCGATGATCGGGGCCGGCGCGGATCCCGCCTTCCCGAAAGGAATTTCTGGCCGTGCCTCAAGCAGCGGAGCAATTCGAGAAGTGGGTACGCCGATCCCACCCGGCGCCGAACAGCAGGGTCCGCCTCGTGTGCCTGCCGCACGCCGGCGGGTCTGCGAGCTTCTACTTTCCGCTGTCCAGGGCGCTCGCGCCCGCGGTGGAGGTGCTGGCGATCCAGTACCCGGGGCGGCAGGACCGGCGCCACGAGCCGAACATCGCCAGCATCCCCGACCTGGCCGATCAGATATTCGCGGCGGTGCGCCGGCTCGACGACCGGCCCCTGGCGTTGTTCGGACACAGCATGGGCGCCGTTCTCGCGTACGAGGTCGCGCTGCGCATCCAGGACGCCGGCCTCCCCTCGCCGGTACGGCTCTTCACCTCCGGCCGGCGGGCCCCCTCCTGCCATCGCGAGGAGCGGGTCCACATGGAGTCGGACGACCAGATGGTGGCCGAGCTGCGGAAGCTGAGCGGCACCAGCTCGGCCATGCTGACCGACCCCGAGCTGCTGGAAATGATCATGCCGGCCATCCGCAGTGACTACCGTGCCGTCGAGACGTACCGGTACGAACGCGGCCGGAAGCTGGACTGCCCGGTGACGGTGCTCACCGGAGACAATGACCCGCGGGTCTCGATCGACGAAGCGGCAGCCTGGGAGGAGCACACCACCGGGCCGACGGAGCTCCACGTACTGCCGGGAGGCCACTTCTACCTCGTCGATCAGAACGAGCGCGTGGTCGGATTGCTGGCGGAGAGTCTGGCCCGGAAGAGCGTCGATGCGTATGCAGGCAGCGATCTGAGGTGACGTGAGATGAGCTCCGTACCCGTACCGACCATCGCCCACCACTCGTTGCTGGTGCTTCTTCTCCAGCTGGCGCTCCTCCTTCTCCTGGCTCTTTCCCTGGGCCAGCTGGCCGCCTGGTTCAAGATGCCCGCGATCGTCGGCGAGCTGTTCGCGGGAGTGATACTCGGTCCCTCGGTGCTCAGCCACGTGCTGCCCGATTTCGCCGACTGGCTGCTGCCGAAGCAGCCCGGCCAGATGCATCTCCTCGATGCGGTGGGGCAGTTGGGCGTGCTGTTGCTGGTCGGTGTCACGGGCATGGAGCTGAAGTTCGATCTCGTCAAACGGCGCGGGGCCACCGCGGTCCGGGTGAGTCTCGCCGGTCTGCTCCTGCCCCTGGGGCTCGGCGTCGCCGTGGGCTTCCTGCTGCCGTCCTCGCTCCTGCCGGGCGGCACCGACCCGACGGTGTTCGCCCTGTTCCTCGGAGTGGCCCTGTGTGTCAGCGCCATCCCGGTGATCGCCAAGACGCTGATGGACATGAACCTCCTCCACCGCGAGGTCGGACAACTGACCCTCGCCTCCGGTGTGATCGACGACGTCATCGGCTGGTTCCTGCTCTCCATCGTCTCGGCGATGGCAACGGTCGGGCTGACCACCGGGAAGATCGCCGCCGCCCTGCTGTACCCCACGGGCGTCGTGCTGTTCGCGGTGCTGGTGGGCCGCCCGGCGGTGAGAATCGCGCTGAGGGCGGCCAACCGGTCCCCGGAGGCTGGCCCGACCGTCGCGGTGGCGGCGCTGATCGTCCTGCTGGGCTCGGCAGCGACCCACGCGATGGGTCTGGAGGCCGTGTTCGGCGCCTTCGTGTGCGGCGTACTGATCGCCACCAGCGGCGAGCTGGACCGGGAGAAGCTGGCCCCGCTGCGCACCACGGTGCTGGCCTTCCTGGCCCCGGTCTACTTCGCCACGGCCGGGATACGGATGGACCTGACCGCGCTGGCCAGGCCCGCCGTTCTGGCGGCGGCGTGCGCGGTGCTCGCCGTGGCCGTCCTCGGCAAGTTCGCGGGTGCCTACATCGGCGCGAAGCTGAGCGGGCTGGGCCGGTGGGAGGCCCTCGCCCTCGGAGCCGGCATGAACTCCCGCGGGGTGATCGAGGTGATCGTGGCGATGGTGGGGCTGCGGCTCGGCATTCTCGGCCCCGAGACGTACACCATCATCATCCTCGTGGCGATCGTGACCTCCCTCATGGCGCCGCCCATTCTCCGCGCGGCCATGGACAGGATCGAGGAGAATGCCGAGACGGAGATGGGCATGGGCGGCGGCAAACCGCGCGACCTGACGCCCTCACCACCCGCCTCGGTCTGAGGACTTGAGGACATGAGGACTTGTCGTCGCCCTCGGGCGAGGGTTCAGCCGGCACGCGAAGAGTGCCAGGAGGAGAGTTGTATGACTTGCAGTTCGCCACGGCTCGTGAGCGCTGAAGGGAGCGAGTGATGGCCAGGACCACCGGCGGCGCCGGACAGCTGCTGGCCATCAGCGACCTCCACCTCAACTACGCCGAGAACCGCGCCCTGGTCGAGCGGATGACGCCCGACTCGGACGACGACTGGCTGCTGGTGGCCGGGGACGTGGCGGAGAACGTGGACGACATCCGCTGGTGCCTGAAGACCTTCGCGAGCCGCTTCCGCAAGGTCGTCTGGGTCCCCGGCAACCACGAGCTGTGGACCCACCCGAGCGACACCGTCACCTTGCGCGGTGTCGCCCGCTACGAGCACCTGGTCGAGGTGTGCCGCGAACTGGGCGTGACGACGCCCGAGGACCCCTACCCGATCTGGGAGGGTCCGGGCGGCCCCGTGGCCGTGGCGCCGCTGTTCCTGCTGTACGACTACTCCTTCCTGCCGGAGGGCTGCACCACCAAGGAGCAGGGGCTGGCCTACGCGCACGAGACCGGAGTCGTCTGCCAGGACGAGTACGTGCTGCACCCCGACCCCTACCCGAGCCGCGAGGCCTGGTGCCGGGCCAGGGTCGCCGGGACCGAGCGCAGGCTCGCCGAGATCCCCGACGACCTGCCCACCGTCCTCGTCAACCACTACCCGCTCGACCGGCACCCGACGGACGTCCTGTGGTACCCGGAGTTCGCCATGTGGTGCGGGACCCGGCTGACCGCCGACTGGCACCGCAGGTTCCGCGTGGCCGCCATGGTCTACGGCCACCTCCACATTCCGAGGACCACCTACCACGAGGGCGTCCGCTTCGAAGAGGTGTCCGTGGGATATCCCCGCGAGTGGCGCAAGCGCCCGGGGGGTTCACCGGGAAAGCTGCGCCGGATCCTGCCGATGGAGGCCGGGACAGCATGATCGGGGAACCGCGCCACGGCGAAGCCGGCCGCCGGACGTCAGCCCGCGGACGCGGGCTCGGCGGCCGCATCCGAGATGCGGCTCCACGCTCGCGTCAGTTCCACACGAGAAGCCACGTTCAGCTTGCGGAAGATCTTCTTCAGGTGGAACGCCACCGTGTGACCGGAGATGAAGAGATGCTCGCCGACCTGCGAGTTGGTGAACCCATGGCTTACCAGTTCGGCCACGGCGGCTTCGGTCTCGGTGAGGGAGCCGGTGTTCACGCCGTCCTGTCCGACGTACCGCGGGTAGCGGCCACGCCGCACTCCGAGTGAGCGGAGCTTGCTGACGACCCTGCGGGCATCGCGCGGAGCCCCGGAGTTCGCGTACCCGTCCACCGCCCGTTCGAGGGTCTCGACGGCCCGATCGCGTTCCTGGCTCAGTGCGGAGAGGAGATTCCCGGCGTCCTCGTAGGCGGACGCACCGGCCCACGGATCCAGGTGCGCTTCACCCGCGGCGATGAGTCTTTCAGGATGGTCCTCGAGCAGCCCGCCGGCGTGCATCGCCGCCGCTTCCATCGAACGGAGCCCGAAGTTGCGCGCCGCGAGGCCGGAGGCTTCGGACGCCACCCGCTTGGCGAGGGATTCGTCGCCCAGCTCCCTCGTGGCCCGGACGAGCCAGGCGGCAGCGGCCGGCTGCGAGGTCAGGAGCTCCAGGATGAGCTGGTCATCCGTGATGATGCCCACGATGAAATGCGCGGCGTTCTTCGCGCCGCCCTGCACCTCCAGGAGCTGAGCCGCGGCCCACGCGTACTGACCGGGCCTGTCGGTCGTCCGGCCGAGAAGGGCGTCGTCCCGCAACTGATCCACGAACTCCAGGCTCACGCTCATGTTGCCCTGCCGGAGAGCGCTGAGCGCCATCACCGTGTGCGCGTCGGGAAGCATGCAGCGGAGGCCGGCCTGCTGCGCCTTGTGAACACCCCTGCCCACTGAAGCGACAGCGGTGTTGACGTCCCCCTGGGCGAGCGCGAGATCTCCGGCACAGATCAGCGAAGCCGCCACCAGTCCGTCGGTGTCCTTGACGCCGACCGTCAGTTCCTCCACGCGGGCGAGCGAACGCGCCGCGGATACGAGCTCGCGGATTCTGACCAGCAGGGCGGAATGCCAGACCGTCGCCGGCCCCACACAATGGCCGGCGCATTCAGGGTGCTGCTGACTGGCTTTTTCCGCCAGGCGTATTGCCTCCACGAGTTCGCCACCCGACCAGGCGGTAAAAGAGAGCGCAGAGAGTCTGACGGTCTCGCAAGAGCCGCTGCCGCAGGCCCGCATGGCGGAAAAGGCGGGCGGCAGCTCCAAGCGGAACAGAGAATCGAGCATCACATCTCCTGTCAGGGGACCATCATTCACGCCGCGTCGTTCCTGTGGGGGTACCGGCTGAGTTCCCGGCAGAGACTAGGTGGCGGAGACTCAGGAACCCCTCGAGATGTGATCGGGTTTGGCCGACTGGAGGGCGGCTCCAGGCGGTTCGCGGAGGTCGGACAGACCCCGGCGGACCGGTCCGCGCCGGTGCGCTGCCGGATCCCCGTCGTACGGGGCGAAGGAAGCGCGCAAGATGCCGTCCAGCGCGACCCGAGCCGGTTTCGAGCGGACACCCGGCAGTTCCTCGACCGAGGCGGGCACGGAGCGGGCGGGAGGGCGCCGCTGGAACTATCAATTCTGATGATGGCGCACCGCGGACGGCGTCGACAGCATGGAGATGGTCCAGAGCTCGCCGGTGCAGTGAATGACGAGGTGTCCCCTTGAGTGTCGTGCTTCTCTTGAACGGTCCCAATCTGGGAATTCTGGGGCGACGCGAGCCGGAGATATACGGCACCGACACGCTGGCCGACATCGAGAAGGCGGTTGCCGAGGAAGTGAGCGTCAAGGGGTGGGAAGTCGTCTCCATTCAGAACGACTCGGAAGGAGACCTCGTCCGCGCCATTCACGAGCACACCGACACCACTGTCGGCGCGATCGTCAATCCCGGCGCTCTCATGATCGCCGGATGGAGCCTGCGCGACGCGCTGGCAAGCTATTCACCGCCCTGGGTCGAGGTGCACCTCAGCAACGTCTGGGCCCGCGAACAGTTTCGGCACGAGTCGGTGATCGCCCCGCTGGCCAGCGGTGTGGTGGTCGGTCTCGGAGCCTTCGGCTACCGCCTGGCCGCCCAGGCGCTGCTGCACCTGTCCGAGGCAACACCGCACAAGCCCATTGCCTGAGTGCGGGAGGGCCGCTCGACCTATGATGCGGTGATCATCTTCGTCATGGGGGGACGACGCCGTGAGTTCACACCGACCCGCGCCCGCATACCGGCCCGCGCACCCGCAGGGTCCGGCGCCGGTCCGCAGACCAGGCTGGGTCCGGGTGGTCCGGGCGCCGTTCGACCTCGCGTCCCGCATACACCGGCCCGCACGCCCGGACCGGATCGTGGACGAGGGCATCCGGCGCGCGCAGATCGCCCGGACGGCCATCGGCCTGCTGGCCGGATTCTGGCTGGTGCTGTCCTACCCGCTGCGTGAGGGTGCGGGCGGCATCGTCGAGGACAAGTTCGCCGAAGTGCTCATCAGCGCCGGGCTGTTGCTCGTGCTCGGACCGCTCGGACTCGCCGCCTTCGTGCTGTCGGCGCGGCCGCCCGGTCCCGCCTTCTACCGCGCCCGGCTGCGCGGACCGGCCACCGCCATCGGGGCGCTCCTCGCCACCGTCCTGGGGATGTCCTACGGGCTGCCGTACGCGGGCACGTTCGCGTTCGGCCTGGGAGCGATCGCGGGACTCTTCCTCATCCCCTTCGCGCTCGCCTCGGCGGTGCTCTGCGTCCACCACGCCTTCCGGACCGCCGACGTCCACGAGGTGCTGCCGCCGCTGCTCTCGCCCGTGCTGGTCTGGTCGCTCTTCGTCGTGCAGCTCTTCGACGACGCGCCCGTCAACGCCCCGCTCGCCGTACGCGTGCTGTTCCTGCTGGCGCCGCCGCTCTCGGTGACCGCGCTCTCCCTGTGGGAGCTGCGCCGGCTGCGCGTCCGCCACGGCATCACGGTCCGCCTCGCCCTCGGGCGCTAGGCAGACCTCCGCGACCGCGACCGTACGACCGTGAAGACCGCGCCCTCCGGGTCCGCGACCGTGGCCACCCGCCCGCTGAGCCCCTCGCGGGGCGGCTCCAGGATCCGTCCGCCCAGATCGGAGACCCGGGCGGCGGCCGCGTCGGTGTCCTCGACCTCGAAGTACGCCATCCAGTGCGGCCCCCGGTCGTGCGGCAGCGAGCGGCCGACGCCGTGCACGGCGGCCACCGGGCGGCCCTCCAGGAGGAGGGTCACGTAGTCGAAGTCGTCCGAGGCGGTGGAGTGCGTCTGCGCCTCGTGGCCGAAGACGTGCTCGTAGAACTTGCCGACCGTCGAGGTGTCCTGGGTGACCAGCTCGTTCCAGACCGGCGTGCCCGGGGCGCCGTGCAGCCGGGTGCCCATGTGGCTCTCCGCCTGCCACAGCCCGAAGATCGCGCCCAGCGGGTCGGAGCAGATCGCCACCCGCCCCGCGATGCCCGCGTCCAGCGGGCCCACCGCCACCGTGCCGCCGCACGAGCGGATCGTCTCGGCCGTGGCGTCGGCGTCGTCCGTGGCGAGGTACGTGGTCCAGGCGACCGGAAGATGGCGGTCCGGTGGCATCTCGCCGATGCCGGCCACCTCGCGGCCGTCCAACAGGGCCCGGACGTACGGGCCGAGCTGCTCGGGGCCCGGTTCGTACTCCCAACCGAACAGGTCGGCGTAGAAGTCCTCGGTGGTCCCGAGGCCGTGCACCATGAGGCTCACCCAGCACGGGGTGCCGGGCGTGCGCCGCGTTGGTTCCGCTGCCTCGGTCATGTCAACCGTCTCCTCCGTCGTGCCGCTGCCGCTGCTGATGCTTCCACTCCGGGGGGCTCGGCGCGCCTCGACCGGGCCGCTCTTTCGGGGCCGGGAGAGAGTGACCGGATCGGTGCGCCCGGCAGGTGACGCGCTTGTTACGGCGGTGCCGGACGGGGTGGAAGATGGGCCGTATGACTGCGACAACTGCGATCCTCGGCGCCGCCGAACTCATGAGCGAGCTGGCCGGTTCCCGGCCTCCCGTGCTGTTGGACATCCGCTGGCAGCTGGGCGGCCCCGACCAGCGCCCCGCGTACGAGGCCGGGCACCTGCCCGGCGCGGTGTACGTCGACCTCGACCGCGAACTGGCAGGTCCGGCGGGGTCGGGCGGCCGGCACCCGCTGCCGGACCCGGAGGCCTTCGGGGCGGTGATGAGGCGGTCCGGGGTCTCGGCGGACGTGCCGGTGGTCGTGTACGACGGCGGCCAGGGCTGGGCGGCGGCGAGGGCGTGGTGGCTGTTGCGCTGGACGGGTCACGAGGACGTACGGGTACTGGACGGCGGCCTGGCCGCGTGGACGTCAGCGGGGGGTGACGTGTCGGCTGACCGGGTGACCCCCACGGAGGGCGATTTCAAGCCAACTCCTGGAGCCGTCGGGCTGCTCGACGCGGACGGAGCGGCCGCGCGTGCGCGTACGGGGGTCCTCCTGGACGCACGTGCGGGGGAGAGGTACCGCGGGGAGGTCGAGCCGATCGACCCGGTCGGCGGCCACATCCCGGGCGCGCTCTCGGCCCCCACCACGGAGAACGTGGGTCCGGACGGCCGTTTCCTGCCGGCCGATGCCCTGCGGGCGCGCTTCGCCGGGCTCGGCGCCTCGGGCGCCGCCCCGGTCGGCGTGTACTGCGGATCCGGGGTGTCCGGCGCCCATGAGGTGCTTGCGCTGGAGGTGGCGGGCATCGCCTCCGACCTCTACGCCGGCAGCTGGTCGGAGTGGTCCGCGGATCCGGCCCGCCCGGTGGCCACGGGCCCGGACCCCGAGTAGTCCGGAAGAGAACCGCCGCCCGGCACGTCCGGGCGGCGGCGATCCTCCTGGCCGGTCCTGGTCGGCCCTGGCCCGGCTACTCCTGCTTCTTGCGCCGCGTCCCGAAGACGATCTCGTCCCAGCTGGGCACCGCCGCGCGGCGTCCGGGACGGACCCCGTCCGCCTCGGCCTGCCGGTCCGTGGTGCCCGTCAGCCGGTCGCGGTGGCCGGCCACCGTGCGGGGCATCAGGACGTCGGCGTACGCGGAGCCCGCGCCCGCCGACGCGGCCGGAGCCTGAGGTTCCTCCGCCTCGGCTTCCGCCGCCGGGGGTTCGGTCCGCTCCGGGACCACCATGTCGCCGCGGAAGCTCGGGACCGCCTCCAGCAGGCTGGTCAGCGTGTCCCGCTCCTCCTCCGGATCCGGCTGGGGGGCGACCGGCCGCTCCAGCTGGCGGTCGAGAGCGCGGTCCAGCGGCCGGTCGCGCGGCAGCCGCGCGATCCTCGGCACGAAGGGGAAGCTGGGTTCCGGCGTGGCGGGCAGGTCGTCGGACTCGCCGATCAGCGAGCGCGCCTCGTCGTCCACGGCCACGACCAGCCGGCGCGGCGGGTCGTACGTCCAGCTCGCCGAGTGCGGTTCACCGGCGACCCGGTAGACGAGGAGGACCTCCCAGGTGCCGTCATCGCGGCGCCAGGAGTCCCACTGCACGGACTCCTTCTCGGCCCCGCGCAGGGTGAGCCGCTCCTGCACGGCCTCGCCGAGCTGGGGTCCGGTGTTCTCGCCCGGACGGCGCACGGGGGTCTTGCGGGCGCGCTCGGCCATGAACGCGCGCTCGGCGAGCACCGGGCCCTCGAAGCGGCGTACGCGGTCGACGGGGATGCCGGCGAGTTGAGCGACCTCCTCAGCGGAGGCACCGGCCCGTATGCGGGCCTGGATGTCGCGGGGGCGGAGGTGGCTCTCGACCTCGATCTCGATCTGGTTCAGGCGCGCGCGGTCGTTGCGCACGGCAGCCCGCAGCCGCTCGTCGATCGGAAGCGTGTACTCCGTGCTGTCCCCAGCCTTGAGCACCAGTCGTGTGCCGTCATTTGAGACGGCCACGACACGCAGTTCGGGCATGGGGACCTCCCGGGTGGTGCCTGCCGACGTCACGTGCGTCGCTGCTTCCGCTAGTCGAGTGTGGCCTGCCCGGGTGCAGCCTGCCACAACCTTGCCGAGTTAAACCGGCGTGTCGGGCATGCGCCCTTGATCGCCGTTATGGCACGGTTACCTGTTGGGCACACACAGTGACCGAACGATTACTGTGCGCAGCAGGAACCCGTGCGATACCGCGGCATCACCGGTCTTTGAGTGCCGTTTTCCATCAACCGGCCCCCTCTCCCGAGTCCGGACATCCGTAAGGAAGGACGACCCCAGGGCTCGTCACAGTACTCCATTCGGGCCACCTGGGTGGACCGCCGCGCCGCCGAAGTTCTCCCGGACGGCGGGAGTTGGCGTGCCCTCCGGCGGGCTCCACCTGCACCCGTGTCCGTTTCCGGGTGTCTTGCTTCACAGAATCCGCAGAAACGGAACTATTCGTTTCGCTCGGGTGTCAGTAACTGCTGAAGGCTTCCGGCGCGGGAGAGGCAGGACACACAGGGGATGGCGATGGGTCAGAAAAGGACGCATGACGTCGAACCGGAGAAGAAGAAGCTCGACCTGAGCGCCGCTCAGGTGGCCGGCAGCTCGCTCGCGACCGTCGCGGCGGCCCTCCTCGCCTCGAAGATGGGGGTCTACGGGACCATCCTGGGCGCCGGTGTGGTCAGCGTCGTCGCCACCGCCGGCGGTCCCGTCATCCAGCACTTCTTCCGGCGCACCGGCGACCAGTTGCGCGAGACCGCCCGCCCCAGGGCCCGCCAGGTACCGCTGCCCGGCGGGCCCGGGCCCTGCGAGGAGTTCGGCGAGGCCACCGTGCACGGCACCCGGGTGCGGGGCTGGAAGCGCACGGCGGTGGCCGCCGGCGCCGTCTTCGCCATCTCCCTGGGTGTCCTCGGGAGCTACGAGGCGATCGCCGGCACCTCGGTCAGCGCGGACGGCGGCACCATCCTCTCCGGAGGCACCCGCAAGGCGTCCGACCACCAGCCCTCCAGGCCCCAGGAGCAGCCGGGCGGCGGCGAGAAGGACGGCAGGACCCCGGGATCCGGGACCAGCCCGGCCCCCTCGGGCTCGCACAGCGGCGGCGGCCGGAGCCCGAGCTCCACCCCGGGCCCCTCGGACTCCGGGGACCCGGTGCCCAGCCCGTCCCCTCCGAAGCCCACTCCGACGCCGACGCCGACGCCGACGCCAACGCCGCCCACGCCCACCCCGACCCCGACGCCGAGCCCGGACGCGTCGGCGCCGTCCGGGCAGCAGCAGAGCGCCCCCTGAGCCCGGTCGGGCCCGGTCCGGCCCGGCCGAGGTCAGTCGCCCAGGACGCGCCGCAGGTAGTCGTTGCCGAACACCCGGTCCGGGTCCAGCCGGTCGCGCAGCGCGGTGAACTCGGCGAACCGCGGGTAGACCCCGGCGAGGTACTCCGCGTCCCGCGTGTGCACCTTGCCCCAGTGCGGCCGGCCGCCGTGCGCGGTGAAGATGCGCTCGGCCGCCGTGAAGTAGGCCTGGTACGGCGTGCCCCGGTACATGTGCACCGCGATGTACGCCGTCTCGCGGCCCGAGGCGGTGGACAGCGTGATGTCGTCCGCCGGGGCCGTCCGCACCTCCACCGGGAAACTGACGCGCAGCCCGGAGCGGTCGACCATCGCCCGGAGCTCCCGCAGCGCCTCGACCACCCGCTCGCGCGGGAGTGCGTACTCCATCTCCACGAACCGGACCCGGCGCGGACTGGTGAACACCTTGTACGGGATGTCCGTGTAGGTGCGCGCGGACAGGGCGCGGCTGGCGACGCGGGCGATGGCGGGGATGGTGGCCGGGACCGCGCGGCCCAGCGAGTTGACCGCCTGGAAGATGCCGTTGGACAGCAGCTCGTCCTCGATCCACGAGCTCACCGGCCCGGGCGGGGCCGCGGGGCCCTGGCTGCGGTTGTTCCGCTTGGTGTTGCAGTTGCCGGTGTGCGGGAACCAGTAGAACTCGAAGTGCTCGTTCTCCGCGAAGTGCTGGTCGAACTCGGCCGTCACCCGGTCGAAGCCCATGGGCTCCTCACGGGCGGTCAGGAAGAAGACCGGCTCCACGGCGAAGGTGATCGCGGTGACTATGCCGAGCGCCCCGATGCCGAGCCGGGCCGCCGCGAAGACCTCGGGGTGCTCCTTCTCCGAACACGTCAGCAGCCGTCCGTCGGCCGTGACCAGCTCCAGGCCGCGGATCTGGGCGGCGATGGAGGCCGAGTCGCGGCCGGTGCCGTGGGTGCCCGTGCTGGTGGCGCCGGAGACCGTCTGCTCCATGATGTCGCCCATGTTCGTGAGCGACAGGCCCTCCTTGGCCAGGGCCACGTTCAGGTCCTTGAGGACCGTGCCCGCCGCCACCGTGACGGTGCCCGCGGCGCGGTCGATCGAGTGGATCCCGGCCAGCGCCTGGGGGCGTACCAGCACCCCGTCGGTCGCGGCGGCCGCGGTGAAGGAGTGGCCGGTGCCGACCGCCTTCACCCGCAGGCCCTGTTCGGCGGCCCGGCGGACCTCCTCCTGGAGCTCCCCGACCGAGGCCGGGGTCACCGTGCGTGCGGGCGTGGCGGAGACGTTGCCCGCCCAGTTACGCCACGCGGTCTGGCTGTTCTGCCCTGCTGTCGCCGTCCCCATCGGTGGCTGGCTCCTCCCCTTGCGCCGGCTTCGTCAGCCGGCGGTATCCCGCGAACGCCACCGCCGCCGCGGCCGCCCCCGACGCGATGGAGACGACGTACCCGCGCTGCGCGCCGGCCGCGTCGATGACCAGTCCGGTCACGGAGGAGCCGATCGCGACGCCGACCGCGAGGCCGGTGCTGATCCAGGTCATGCCCTCGGTCAGCTTCGCGCGTGGTACGTGCGCCTCGATCAGGGCCATCGTGGTGATCATCGTGGGAGCGATGGCGAGGCCCGAGACGAAGAGCGCCACGGCCAGAAACGGAAGGTTCCCGGCCAGTAGGAGGGGGATCATACTCACGGCCATCGCACATACGCCCAGTACCCACCTGAGTTCGGTCCGGCCCTTGAGATGGAGCAGGCCGAACACGATTCCGGCGATACAGGACCCCAGCGCCCAGATCGCCAGGATGAAGCTGGCCCAGGACTTGTGGCCCTGCTCCTCGGCGAAGGCGAGCGTGGACACGTCGATGGAACCGAAGATCGCACCGGTCGCCACGAAGGTGAACGTCAGTACCTGGAGGCCGGGGGAGCGCAGGGCCGAGGTGCGGTCCCCGTGCTCGCTGCGCGGGTGCGGCGGGGGCTCGGTGGCGCGCTGCGCGGTGAGCAGCCAGACGCCGACCAGCAGGCAGACGGCGGCGATCAGCGGACCGGCCTCGGGGAACCAGGTGGTGGACAGCCCGATGGCGATGATCGGGCCGAAGATGAAGCAGACCTCGTCGACCACGGACTCGAAGGAGTACGCCGTGTGCAGCTCGCGCGGGGAGTCCTGGTAGATCACGGTCCAGCGGGCGCGGACCATCGAGCCGACGCTCGGCACGCAGCCGGCGATCGCGGCGAACACGAAGAGGGTCCAGTCGGGCCACCCGTTCGCGGCGGCGATCAGCAGTCCGGTCACCGAGGCCACGGAGATCAGGGTGGCGGGGCGCAGGACCCGCCGCTGGCCGTACTGGTCCACCAGCCGCGAGACCTGCGGGCCGATCCCGGCGGCGGCCAGGGCGAGGGTTCCGGTGAGCGCGCTCGCCATCGCGTAGCGGCCGGTGATCTCGGAGATCATCGTCAGGATGCCGACCCCGACCATGGAGATCGGGATCCGGCCTATGAGGCCGGCGGCGCTGAACCCCTTGGTGCCTGGGGTCGCGAAGATGGCGCGATAGGGACTGGGCAAGGGCCCTCCGTAAGGGACGTCATCGGCCCATACAGGTTACGACTGCCGATGAGGCGCCCGCACGGGGAAGCTTCCCGACCTGGAAACTTAGGGTCACCTTACCTGTGGTGCGGGCGTCCTCCCCGGCCGGGCCGATTCCCGCGCGCGGAAGCCGGGTGGCAGGATTCGACGCATGTCAGACCAGCTCCGCGCCGCCGCCCAGCCCAGGGCCGAAGGCCTCGCCGCCCCGTACGACGCCCTCCTGCTGCTCTCCTTCGGGGGGCCCGAGGGACCCGACGACGTCGTGCCGTTCCTGGAGAACGTCACGCGCGGGCGCGGGATCCCGCGCGAGCGGCTCAAGGAGGTCGGACAGCACTACTTCGGCTTCGGCGGGGTCAGCCCGATCAACGCGCAGAACCGCGCGCTGCTGGACGCGCTGCGCAAGGACTTCGCCGAGCACGGGCTGGACCTCCCGGTCTACTGGGGCAACCGGAACTGGGCTCCTTACCTGACCGACGTGATGCGCGAGATGGCTGCCGACGGGCGCCGCCGGATCGCGGTGCTCGCGACCAGCGCGTACGCCTCGTACTCGGGCTGCCGGCAGTACCGCGAGAACCTCGCCGACGCGCTGGCCACCCTGGCCGCCGAGGGCCTGGAACTGCCGCGCGTGGACAAGCTGCGGCACTACTTCAACCACCCCGGCTTCGTGGAGCCCATGATCGACGGGGTGATCGCCGCGCTGGACGCGCTGCCCGAGGAGACCCGGCCGGGCGCCCGGCTGGCCTTCACCACCCACTCCATCCCGACGGCCGCCGCCGACACCTCCGGGCCCGTCGAGGACCACACCGGGGGCGGCGAGGGCGGCGCGTACGTCAAGCAGCACCTCGACGTCGCCCGGGTGATCGCCGACGAGGTGGCCAGGCGGACCGGTGTCACGCGCCCCTGGCAGCTCGTCTACCAGTCCCGCAGCGGCGCCCCGCACATCCCGTGGCTGGAGCCGGACATCTGCGATCACCTGGAGGCCCTGCACGAGGCGGGCGCCCCGGCCGTGGTCATGGTGCCCATCGGCTTCGTCTCCGACCACATGGAGGTCCTCTACGACCTCGACACCGAGGCCACCGCCAAGGCCGCCGAACTGGGCCTGCCCGTCGCGCGCTCCGCGACCGTCGGAGCCGACCCCGCCTTCGCCGGCGCCGTACGGGAACTCGTGCTGGAGCGGGCCGCCAAGGAACGCGGCGAACAGGCCCGGGAGTGCTGGGTGGGCACGCTCGGCCAGAGCCATGACCTGTGCGCCGTGGGCTGCTGCCCGGCGCGCGCGCCCCGGCCGGCGGCCGCGGGCGCGGACAGTCCGTACGCGTAGGGATGAGGGACCGTGATCTCCGATGAGCTGAAGGCCGAACTGCTGGACGTGGGGCTGGAGGCCGCCCGGCAGGCCGGGGCACTGCTGCGCGACGGCAGACCGGCCGATCTGGCGGTGGCCGCGACGAAGAGCAGCCCGATCGACGTGGTGACCGAGATGGACATCGCCGCCGAGAAGCTGATCACCGGCATCCTCGCCGAGCGGCGGCCCGAGGACGGGCTGCTGGGCGAGGAAGGGGCCGACACCCCCGGGACCAGCGGGGTGCGGTGGGTCGTCGACCCGCTGGACGGGACCGTGAACTACCTGTACGGGCTGCCGAGCTGGGGCGTGTCCATCGCGGCCGAGTACGGGGGCGAGACCGTGGTGGGCGTCGTGGCGGCGCCGATGCGCGGGGAGACCTACCACGCGGTGCTCGGCGGCGGGGCCTGGCTGGGTGCGCAGCGCCTCGCCTGCAGGCCGGCGGCGCCGCTGGACCAGGCGCTCCTCGGGACCGGCTTCGCGTACGTACAGACCCGGCGGGCCCACCAGGCCGAGGTCGTGGCCGGGATCATTCCGGTGGTGCGGGACATCCGGCGGGGCGGCTCGGCGGCGCTGGACCTGTGCGACGTGGCCGCCGGGCGGCTCGACGGCTACTACGAGCGCGGGCTGAACCCCTGGGACCTGGCGGCGGGC
The DNA here is from genome assembly GCF_045208355.1 of Streptomyces sp. NBC_01546. Lineage (NCBI taxonomy): Bacteria > Bacillati > Actinomycetota > Actinomycetes > Kitasatosporales > Streptomycetaceae > Streptomyces > Streptomyces sp. NBC_01546. The sequence goes on along the minus strand of NZ_CP109379.1, from coordinate 2,341,628 downwards.
GACCTGATCGCCCGGGAGGCCGGGGCCCTGACCGGCGGCCGGCCGGGGGAACCGGCCTCGGGTGAGCTCGTCCTCGCCGCCACGCCCGCGGTGTTCGCCTCGCTGCAGCCGCTGCTGGACGAAGCGGGGGCCTGGCACGACTGAACGGGTGCCGACGGGCGCATGAGTGAACCCCGGCCGCCCGAGAGGGCGGCCGGGGTTCACTCCGTGCGGAGCCGGCAGGTTAGGAGGCAGGCACGGAGACCGAGACCGGAACACCGTGTTCGGCGGCGAGGCGCTGGAGATCCTCCAGCTCCGCCTGTTCCACTTCCGCGAGGAAGTCGTCGCCCGCCTCGCGGGCCTGCCTGAGGTCCGACTGCGTGGCCCTGATGCGCTGCAGGAGACCCGCGGTGAATGCGTCCATGGTGGGTTCGCCCCCTCTTCGTGGGTCGGCGGCGGCACGTGGCAGTCCGCCGTCAGGGAGTGGATGGGGTGTCCTGTCGTCCTCCCCGGCACCCTGGGCGCAGAAACCTCGTAAGACGAGGGAATCCTCACCTCCGCCCCGGCCGCCCTCCCCGCTGCACCCTGCGAGCGGCGCCTTACAGCCGGTTTACGGCCGAAACGGGCAGGATGGGCGACGCAACACACGTGTGCCCTGCTGGGCTCGGAGGAAGGAAACGACGTGCGCGTACTCGTCGTCGAGGACGAGCAGCTGCTCGCCGATGCTGTGGCCACCGGACTGCGCCGGGAGGCCATGGCCGTGGACGTCGTGTACGACGGCGCCGCCGCCCTGGAGCGTGTCGGGGTGAACGACTACGACGTGGTCGTCCTCGACCGGGACCTCCCGCTCGTGCACGGTGACGACGTCTGCCGGAAGATCGTCGAGCTCGGCATGCCCACGCGCGTGCTGATGCTGACCGCCTCCGGAGATGTCAGCGACCGCGTGGAGGGCCTGGAGCTCGGGGCGGACGACTACCTGCCCAAGCCCTTCGCCTTCACCGAGCTGACCGCCCGCGTGCGGGCCCTCGGGCGGCGCACCACGGTCGCGCTGCCGCCCGTACTGGAGCGGGCCGGGATCAAGCTGGACCCGAACCGGCGCGAGGTGTTCCGCGAGGGCAAGGAGGTGCAGCTGGCGCCCAAGGAGTTCGCGGTGCTGGAGGTCCTCATGCGCAGCGAGGGGACCGTGGTCTCCGCGGAGCAGCTGCTGGAGAAGGCCTGGGACGAGAACACCGACCCCTTCACCAACGTCGTACGGGTGACCGTGATGACCCTGCGGCGCAAGCTGGGCGAGCCGCCGGTCATCGTGACCGTGCCGGGCTCCGGATACCGGATCTGAGCGCGTGCCCGCCAATCCGGCGCCACCGGTCGCGCCACCGAAACCCACCTGGGACCCCGGCCAGCCCGAGGGTCCTTTCCCTTGGCTGCGGCCGACCATCCGCATACGCCTCACGCTGCTGTACGGCGGGATGTTCCTGATCGCAGGCATCCTGCTGCTGTCGATCATCTACCTGCTGGCGGCCCAGGCCCTGCGGGAGGGCAACGCGCCCCCGTTCCAGATCGTCGGCGGCGAGGTGAAGGTCACCAGCAGTACCTGCCCGGGCGTGGTGGGCCAGCTGACGCCCAACGACTTCAACGCCGCGATCGGCCAGTGCATGCTCGAACAGCGCCGGCACGCGCTGGACGACCTGCTGAGCCGCTCGCTGATGGCCCTGCTGGGGCTGAGCATCATCGCCTTCGCCTTCGGTTACGCGATGGCCGGCCGGGTGCTCTCGCCGCTCGGCAAGATCACCCGGACCGCCCGCCGGGTCGTCGGCTCCGACCTGACCCGGCGGATCGAGCTGGACGGGCCGGACGACGAGCTCATGGAGCTCGCCGACACCTTCGACGAGATGCTCGACCGGCTGGAGCGGGCCTTCACGGCGCAGCAGCGGTTCGTCGCGAACGCCTCGCACGAGCTGCGGACCCCGCTCGCGATCAACCGGACCCTGCTGGAGGTGCACCTCTCCGATCCGGGGGCCCCGGTCGAGCTCCAGCAGCTCGGGAAGACCCTGCTCGCCACCAACGAGCGCAGCGAGCAGCTGGTCGAGGGCCTGCTGCTGCTGGCCCGCAGCGAGAACCAGATCGTCGAGCGCAAGCCCGTGGACTTGGCGGAGGTCGCCTCGCGCGCCCTCGACCAGGTGCGCGGGGAGGCCGAGGCGAAGGGCGTGGAGATCCGCGGCGAGCGCGCGCTGGCCGTCATCCAGGGCAACGGCGTGCTGCTGGAGCGGATCGCCCTCAACCTGGTGCAGAACGCCGTCCGGTACAACGTGCCGGAGGGAGGCTGGGTGGAGGTCACCACCGAGGCCCAGCACGGCCAGGCGGTCCTCGTGGTGTCGAACACCGGTCCGGTCGTTCCCGCGTACGAGGTGGACAACCTCTTCGAGCCCTTCAGGCGGCTGCGTACGGAGCGAACGGGCAGCGACAAGGGTGTCGGGCTCGGCCTCTCGATCGCGCGCTCCGTGGCCCGCGCACACGGCGGACGAATCCAGGCGATCCCCCGGGAAGGCGGTGGGCTCGTGATGCGTGTCACTCTTCCCTTGTGAGTTCTCCACCCCGTGTTCGCTTTTGGCTGAATGCTTGTCCTGTGAAGACAACCCGGTCTGTGTGATCGATCACATGCCCGAGTGTCGGACCATGTGCGTTCTGTGACCCCATCGCAGCCGGAACGCCCGGGAAGTCCGGGTTTCCGGCCCCCCGAATGGCGGGAAATACACGGGGTGGCGTTTGTGCAAGACGGCCCCCGGACCGTGTACGGTCCCGGTCGTCATCCCAGCTGATTGCTCCTTCAGGCAGGCGGCTGGGTGTCGATTGAGTAACAGACCTTGATGTGAGGCAAAATCTCCGCCTCAGGTCGGGCACAAGTCCGGCCTCTCGCGCGTTACGTGCGCTGAGACACCGCTAACACCCAGAGGGGGAGAGCGAACAATGGCAACGGACTACGACACCCCACGCAAGACCGACGACGACGTCGACAACGACAGCATTGAAGAGCTGAAGGCCCGACGTAACGAGAAGTCGACCTCGTCCGCGGACATGGACGAATTCGACTCGGTCGAGAGCATGGAGCTTCCCGGCGCGGACCTCTCCAACGAGGAGCTGGCCGTCCGGGTCCTGCCGAAGCAGGCCGACGAGTTCACCTGCATGAGCTGCTTCCTGGTGCACCACCGCAGCCAGCTGGCACGTGAGAAGAACGGTCAGCCGATCTGCCGCGACTGCGACTGAGAGGCGTCGGCCGTGGCTGGCTCGACACCCTTTTTTCGGAAGCACGGTCGGAAGCGCCGCTTCCGAAAATCTGGTGATCCGGCGGAGGCGCAGGCGGGAACCACGGACCCGGTAACGAGTCCTGGAACCTCCGGCGGCTCCGCCATGGGTACCGCCATCGTGCCCTCCGACACCGCCTCGGCGGTGCCGTCGGCCACAGGGGCCGACGAGGAGGCCCGGCACCGGTCCGGGGCTCGTCGGCTGCAAGCAGTCAAGAACGGTGTACGCAAGGGCGGCGGAAGCGTCAGGGGCGCCGTCCTGTACATCGCCGAATGGATCATCGAGAACGCACCACGCGTTCCGGTTCGGGACCTCGCGACCCTGCGCGCGCAGTTCCCGGGCCTCGGCCCCGATCAGCTTGCCGACAAGCTGATCTCCGGAGCCGCGAACGCCACCTCCACCGTCGGCGCGGGCATCGGAGCGGCGGCCATGCTGCCCGTCCCGCCCGCCATGCCGGCGGAGCTGGCCGCGGAGATCACCTCCGTCGCCGCGATCGAAATCAAGCTCGTCGCCGAGCTCCACGAGGTCTACGGCCTGCGCCCGCCCGGCGCGCTCAAGGAACGCAGCCTCGCCTACCTCACCGCGTGGACCGAGGAGCGCGGCATCGACCTGACCAAGCCGACCACGCTGAACGCGGCGCTCGGCGGTCAGATGAAGCGCGAACTGCGCCAACAGATCATGAAGCGGATGTTCCGCAGCCTGCCCAACCTCATGCCGTTCATGGTCGGTGCGGCCGTCGGAGCGGTGATGAACCGCCGCGACACCCGCAAAGTCGCCGAGAAGGTGCGTACGGACCTGCGGGGCCGGGCGGTGGCGTGGGATGCACTGCGGCAGCTCCCGCCCCTGGAACAGCCCTCCAAGCCCCTTCCCGAGGCCGCCAGGGCCGCACTCGAGGGCATGGACCCCGGTACGGACGGCTGAGGCCGGGCCGGTCAGGCCGCCTGTGCGCGCGCCGCGCGGATCGCCGAGACCAGGGCCTGCGGCTCGCGGGTGGAGACGTAGAGGTACGGGGTCGGGTCCGCCGGGTCGGTCACCTCGACGCGGACCGCCGTCGGCACGTAGCTGCGCAACAGCATGAAGGCGCGGGTGTCGGCCTTGTACGTGCGCCAGGCGCGCGACTCCTCGGCGTCCAGGATCTCGGGATCACCCAGGGCCGTCACCGGGATCCGCGCGTCCCCCGCCGCCAGCGCGCCGTTCACCACGCGCACGCGCGCGGAACCGTACGAACTCACCAGAAGCCCGGCCAGCCCGGTGCCCCCGACCAGTCCGGCCAGCAGCGGCAGCGTGCCCAGCGGCAGCAGCATCAGCGCGCACGCGAGACCGATGAGTACGGCGATGCCCCACCAGGAGCGGGGGGCGGTCAGACGTTCGTCGTGGTGCGCGGGGGAGAGCTGCATGAGCTCAAGCCTGCCACGAGGCGACCGGCGGGTAGCGGCGCGGGTAAGGTCTGCGGCTGTGAGTGGACGAAACACAGCGTTGACGCCCCCGGCCGATGCCACCGCGCCGGTCCGGCACCCCGATGCACCGGCACCGGGCGAGCTCCTCGGCGCGCACTACGAGCACTGCTTCGGCTGCGGCGAGGGCCAGCCGCACGGACTCCACCTGGAGGCCCGTGCGGGCGAGGGCGTGCGCGTCACCGCCGAGTTCACCGTCAAGCCCGCGCACCAGGGTGCCCCCGGTCTCGCCCACGGCGGCGTACTGGCCACGGCGCTCGACGAGACGCTCGGCTCGCTGAACTGGCTGCTGCGCGTCATCGCCGTGACGGGGCGGCTGGAGACCGACTTCGTACGGCCCGTGCCGGTGGACACCGTGCTGTACCTGGAGGCCGAGGTCACCGCCGTGGCCGGGCGGAAGATCTACTCCACGGCGGTCGGCCGGATAGGCGGGCCCGAGGGCCTCGTGGCCGTGCGGGCGGACGCGCTCTTCATCGAGGTGAAGGTCGACCACTTCATCGACAACGGTCGGCCCGAGGAGATCCGGGCGGCGATGGCCGACCCGGACCAGGTCAGGCGCGCACGCGCCTTCGAGGTGAACCCCTGATGTCCCAGAACGAGTACGCACCGGTCGACGTGCTGATCCGCCGCGTCGACCCCGAGGTGCCCCTCCCCGCCTACAGTCACCCCGGTGACGCCGGCTGCGACCTGGTGACCACCCAGGCCGCCGAGCTGGAGCCCGGCGAGCGGACCGTACTCCCCACCGGGGTGTCCATCGCCCTGCCCGACGGGTACGCGGCCTTCGTGCACCCGCGGTCGGGCCTGGCCGCCCGCTGCGGGCTCGCGCTCGTGAATGCCCCGGGGACGGTGGATGCCGGGTACCGTGGGGAGATCAAGGTGATCGTGGTCAATCTCGACCCGCGCGAGAGCGTTCGGTTCGAGCGTTTCGACCGCATTGCCCAGCTGGTTGTCCAGCGGGTCGAGAAGGTGCGCTTCCACGAGGTGGCGGAACTTCCCGGCTCGGCCCGGGCCGAGGGGGGTTTCGGCTCCACCGGCGGTCATCCGGCCGTGGCCGGATCCGGCGCTGGTCAGCAGGGTGGGAATGGCTACGCTTCGGTCGTAACCGACCGGGAAGGACAGTGACGTGTTCGGACGTCGCAAGAAGAACGACTCCGCCAAGGACGGCGGCGCGGCCGAGCAGGTCGATGGCCGTGTGTCCGGCCTGGACGCCGGCGATCAGGGCGGCGCCGAGGAGCTCGACGCGGCCCAGCCGCGCCGCGTGAACCTGCCGCCGGCCCCGCGGCCCGACGGCCCCTGGGACATCTCCGAGGTGCTCGGCAACCCGGCCGACGGCCGGGTCGACCTGGGTGGCGTCTTCGTACCCGGGGTCGAGGGCATGGAGCTGCGGGTCGAGGTCGCCGGTGACGCGATCGTCGCCGCGACCGTCGTCCTGGGCGACAGCGCCGTACAGCTGCAGGCCTTCGCCGCACCGCGCAAGGAAGGCATCTGGGGCGAGGTCCGCGAGGAGATCGCCGCGGGCATCACCCAGCAGGGCGGCATCATCGACGAGGTCGAGGGTCCGCTGGGCTGGGAGCTGCGCGCACAGGTTCCCGTACCGCTGCCGGACGGGCAGACCGGCGCACAGCTGGTCCGTTTCATCGGCGTCGACGGTCCGCGCTGGTTCCTGCGCGGTGTCATCTCCGGCCAGGGCGCGGTGCGCCCCGAGTCGGCGGGTGTCCTCGAGCAGATCTTCCGCGACACCGTCGTGGTCCGCGGTGACGGCCCGATGGCTCCCCGCGACCCGATCGTCCTGAAGCTGCCGAACGACGCCCAGATGGTGCCGGACGGCGTGCAGACGGAGGACCAGGAAGGCTCCCGCTTCGGCGGTGGCATGGGCCAGCTCGAGCGCGGCCCGGAGATCACCGAGGTCCGCTGACCCCGGTGTGACCCCCGCGCCCGGACCGGGCCTGGGGGGAGCGTCATGTTTTTCGGCCGGTGGGCCCCACCTCTTCGGGTGGGGCCCACCGGCTTTTCGCGCGACCGCGTCAGAGATCCGTCAGGGATGTGCGTCCGGCCCGCCATCGGTGCGTGGACCGCGCGGACGTCCCCGAGAATGGGCGCATGGGACGCGGCAAGCTAAGGATCTATCTCGGCGCGGCACCCGGTGTGGGCAAGACCTACGCGATGCTCTCCGAGGGCCACCGCAGGGTGGAGCGGGGAGCCGACTGCGTCGTCGGGTTCGTCGAGCACCACGGGCGGCCGCGCACGGAGGTCATGCTGCACGGCCTGGAACAGGTGGCGCGCGGGGAGCTGACCTACCGCGGGGCGGCATTCACCGAGATGGACGTGGACGCCGTTCTCGCCCGGCGGCCGGCCGTGGCGCTCGTGGACGAGCTCGCGCACACCAATGTGCCCGGTTCGCGCAACGCCAAGCGCTGGCAGGACGTGGAGGAGCTGCTGCGGGCCGGCATCGACGTGGTGTCGACCGTCAACATCCAGCACCTGGAGTCCCTCGGGGACGTGGTCGAGTCGATCACCGGGGTCCGGCAGCGGGAGACCGTGCCGGACGAGGTGGTGCGACGGGCCGACCAGATCGAGCTCGTCGACATGTCCCCGCAGGCGCTGCGCCGGCGGATGGCGCACGGGAACATCTACAAGCCGGACAAGGTCGACGCGGCCCTGTCCAACTACTTCCGCCCCGGCAACCTGACCGCCCTGCGCGAGCTCGCACTGCTGTGGGTGGCCGACCGGGCCGACGAGTACCTCCAGCAGTACCGCGGTGAGCACGGCATCCGCTCCACCTGGCAGGCCCGGGAGCGGATCGTCGTGGGGCTCACCGGCGGGCCGGAGGGGCGCACGCTCATCCGGCGCGCCTCCCGGATGGCGGCCAAGGGTTCGGGCAGCGAGATCCTGGCCGTCTACATCGCCCGCAGCGACGGGCTGACCGCGGCCTCGCCGAAGGAGCTCGCCGTCCAGCGGACGCTGGTGGAAGATCTAGGCGGAACGTTTCACCATGTGATCGGCGACAACGTCCCCGAGGCGCTGCTCGCCTTCGCCCGGGGGGTCAACGCCACCCAGATCGTGCTCGGCTCCAGCCGCCGCAAGGCCTGGCAGTACGTCTTCGGCCCCGGCGTCGGCGCCACCGTGGCCCGCGACTCGGGGCCCGACCTCGACGTCCACATCGTCACGCACGAGGAGGTGGCCAGGGGCCGCGGGCTGCCCGTGGTCCGCTCGGCGGCCCGCCTGGGGCGGCCCCGGATCGCAGCCGGCTGGGTGGTGGGCGTGGCCCTGCCGGTGCTGCTCTGCCTGCTGCTCACGCACGTGGACGCGGACCTCGGGCTCGCCAACGACATGCTGCTCTTCCTGGCGCTGACCGTGGCGGCCGCGCTGCTGGGCGGACTCTGGCCCGCCCTGGCCTCCGCCGCCGTCGGATCGCTGCTGCTGAACTACTTCTTCGCCCCGCCCCTGCACCGGTTCACGGTCTCCGACCCCAAGAACATCGTCGCCATCGCCGTCTTCTTCGGGGTCGCCGTCTCGGTGGCCTCCGTGGTGGACCTGGCCGCCCGGCGCACGCACCAGGCGGCGCGGCTGCGTGCCGAGTCCGAGATCCTCTCCTTCCTGGCCGGCAGCGTGCTGCGCGGGGAGACCAGCCTGGAGGCGCTGCTGGAGCGGGTGCGCGAGACCTTCGCCATGGAGTCCGTGGCCCTGCTGGAGCGCGCGGGCGAGGTCGAGCCGTGGAAGCCGGCCGCCAGCGTCGGCCCCAGGCCGGCGGACCGGCCCGAGGACGCCGACGTGGACATGCCCATCGGCGACCATATGGCGCTGGCCCTGTCGGGGCGGGTGCTGCCCGCCGAGGACCGCCGTGTGCTCGGCGCCTTCGCCGCCCAGGCGGCCGTGGTCCTGGACCGGCAGCGGCTGGTCGGGGAGGCCGAGGAGGCCCGCCGGATGGCCGAGGGCAACCGGATCCGGACCGCGCTGCTGGCCGCCGTCAGCCATGACCTGCGTACGCCCCTGGCCTCGATCAAGGCCTCCGTGAGCTCCTTGCGCTCCGCCGACGTGGAATGGTCCGAGGAGGACCGGGCCGAGCTCCTCGAAGGCATCGAGGACGGCGCGGACCGGCTCGACCACCTCGTGGGCAACCTGCTGGACATGTCCCGGCTGCAGACCGGCACCGTCACCCCGCTGATCCGGGAGATCGACCTCGACGAGGTGGTCCCGATGGCGCTGGGCGGCGTACCGGAGGGCAGCGTGGTGCTCGACGTGCCCGAGACGCTGCCGATGGTCGCGGTGGACCCGGGGCTGCTGGAGCGGACCGTGGCCAACGTGGTCGAGAACGCGGTCAAGTACAGCCCGCCGGGGGAGCGGGTGCTGGTGGCGGCCAGCTTCCTCGGCGACCGGGTCGAGGTGCGGGTCGTCGACCGGGGGCCCGGCGTTCCCGACGAGGCCAAGGACAGGATATTCGCCCCCTTCCAGCGGCACGGGGACGCGCCGCGCGGGGCCGGGGTGGGCCTCGGGCTCGCCGTCGCCCGGGGCTTCGCCGAGGCGATGGACGGCACCCTCGCGGCCGAGGACACCCCCGGCGGCGGCCTGACCATGGTGCTGACCCTGCGAGCGGCGGCGCGGGACGGCACACCGGCCCGCGCGACGGTGGACGGCGAGGCCCGCACCCTCGCCGCCGATGCGGACACCGGCGCCGGAGCGGACACAGTGGAACGCGATCACGACCGTGATCGGATGATGCGACAGAAGGCAGGACCCCAATGACCCGGGTGCTCGTGGTGGAAGACGAGCCGCAGATCGTCCGAGCCCTCGTGATCAATCTGAAGGCACGCAAGTACGAGGTCGACGCGGCCGCCGACGGGGCCAGCGCCCTGGAGCTCGCGGCGGCCCGCCACCCCGACGTGGTCGTCCTCGACCTCGGCCTGCCCGACATGGACGGCATCGAGGTGATCAAGGGCCTGCGCGGCTGGACCCGGGTGCCGATCCTGGTCCTCTCCGCCCGCCACACCTCCGACGAGAAGGTCGAGGCACTGGACGCGGGCGCCGACGACTACGTCACCAAGCCCTTCGGCATGGACGAGCTGCTGGCCCGGCTGCGCGCCGCCGTCCGCCGGGCCGAGCCGCCCGCCGGATCCGGCGAGGACGAGGTGGTCGTGGAGACCGAGGCCTTCACGGTGGACCTGGCCGCCAAGAAGGCCGTGCGGGAGGGGCGCGACGTACGGCTCACGCCCACCGAGTGGCACCTGCTGGAGGTCCTGGTCCGCAACGGCGGCAAGCTGGTCAGCCAGCGGCAGCTGTTGCAGGAGGTCTGGGGCCCCTCGTACGGCACGGAGACGAACTACCTGCGGGTCTACATGGCACAACTGCGGCGTAAACTCGAGAGCAACCCCTCGCACCCGCGGCACTTCATCACCGAACCGGGCATGGGATACCGCTTCGAGAGGTAGCGGGCACGCCGGTACGCTTCCTTGTATGAGTGCTGAACCGCGTCCCGAGAAGCCCGCGAAGCCGGCCAGGCCGGTGGGCCGGTTCCGCCGGATGATAGAGCGGCTGTCCACCTCGCAGGAGGAGCTGCATTCGGCGGAGCTGCAAGAGGACGCAGAAGCCGCGGGGTGCACGCGGATCTGCGACTGCCACGACCGGCAGATAGTCAAGGTGACCGGAACCCTGCGTACCGTCACCTTGCGGCCGCGCGCGGGCGTCCCCGCCCTGGAGGCGGAGCTGTTCGACGGCTCGGCCCCGCTGGACGTGGTGTGGCTCGGGCGTCGCTCGATCGTGGGAATCGAGCCCGGTCGGCGCATGATCGCCTCAGGGCGGATCTCCATGACCCACGGCCGTCGGGTGCTCTTCAACCCGAAGTACGAACTCCGACCGCTCGGACAGGAGCACTAACCGGTGACGTCACTCGACAAACCGACCACCCCAGAGCCCGCCGCATCCGGCGCTCCCGCCGACGACCAGCGCGCGGTGACGCAGGCGGCGCTGTTTGACGCCTTCGGAGGCATCCGGGGCACCGTGGAGACGATGCTCCCCGGGCTGCTCTTCGTCATGATCTACACGATCAACAAGGACGTGAAGCTGTCCGCCATCGCGGCGGGCGCGGTCGCGGTGCTGCTGGTGATCGTGCGTCTGCTGCGCAAGGACACCGTCAAGCACGCCTTCAGCGGGGTCTTCGGCGTGGGCGTGGGCGTGGCCTTCGCGCTGTTCACGGGCAGCGCCAAGGGCTTCTACCTGCCGGGCATGATCTACGGCGTCGGCCTGGGCGTGGCGTTCACGGTCTCGGCGCTGGTGGGCTTCCCGCTGCTGGGCGTGATCCTGGGCCCGGTGTTCAAGGAGAACCTGTCCTGGCGCACCCGCAACCCCGGTCGCAAGAAGGCGTACGTCAAGGCCAGCCTGGCCTGGGGCCTGATCTTCCTCGCCAAGTACGCGATCCTCTTCCCGCTGTACTGGTGGGGCGACGCGACGCAGCTCGGCTGGGTGCTGATCGCGCTGAAGCTTCCGCCGATGGTGCTCGCGGTGTACTTCACCTGGGTCTTCCTGGCGAAGGCGCCGCCGCCGATCGACGTGATCGCGGAGTGGGAGGCCAAGGAGGCTGCCGAGGGGAAGCCGGGATCCTGAGACCGACGTGAAGGGGCGGGGGTGACCATCCGGTCACCCCCGCCCCTTCGTCGTACTAGCCGCGGGCCTGGAGGAGGTCCTCCAGTTGTTCCTCCCGGGCCTGGGCGGCCACGAAGAGGAGTTCGTCGCCCGGCTCCAGGGTTTCCTCCCCGTGCGGGGTGAGGACCCGGTTGCCCCGGATGATCGTGACCAGCGAGGTGTCCTCGGGCCAGGTGATCTCGCTGATCTGGGTGCCCGCGACCGAGGAGTCGGCCGGCAGGGTCAGCTCGACGAGGTTGGCGTCGCCGTGGCTGAAGCGCAGCAGCCGCACCAGGTCGCCGACGCTGACGGCCTCCTCGACCAGGGCCGACATCAGGCGCGGCGTGGAGACCGCGACGTCGACGCCCCAGGACTCGTTGAAGAGCCACTCGTTCTTCGGGTTGTTGACGCGGGCCACCACGCGCGGGACCCCGTACTCGGTCTTGGCGAGCAGCGAGACGACGAGGTTGACCTTGTCGTCACCGGTCGCCGCGATGACCACGTTGCAGCGCTGCAGCGCCGCCTCGTCCAGCGAGGTGATCTCGCAGGCGTCGGCCAGCAGCCACTCGGCCTGCGGCACCCGTTCCACCGAGATGGCGGTCGGGGCCTTGTCGACCAGGAGCACCTCGTGGCCGTTCTCCAGCAGCTCGCCCGCGATGGAACGGCCCACCGCGCCTGCCCCGGCGATCGCGACTCTCATGCGTGTGCCTCCTCAGGCCCCTCGGCGAAGGACGCCTCGACCTTGTCGATCTCGTCCGTGCGCATCATGACGTGGACGAGGTCGCCCTCCTGGAGGACGGTCGCCGACGTGGGCAGCATCGCCTCGCCCAGGCGGGTGAGGAAGGCGACGCGGACGCCGGTCTCCTCCTGGAGCTGGCTGACCTTGTGCCCGATCCAGGCGGCCGAGGTGTGCACCTCGGCGAGCTGCACACCGCCGCTCGGGTCGCGCCACAGCGGCTCGGCGCCCGAAGGCAGCAGCCGGCGCAGCATCTGGTCGGCGGTCCACCGCACGGTGGCCACGGTCGGGATGCCGAGGCGCTGGTAGACCTCGGCGCGCTTGGGGTCGTAGATGCGGGCGGCGACGTTCTCGACTCCGAACATCTCGCGGGCCACGCGGGCGGCGATGATGTTGGAATTGTCACCACTGCTGACGGCGGCGAACGCGCCCGCTTCCTCGATCCCGGCCTCCCTCAGGGTGTCCTGGTCGAAGCCGACCCCGGTGACGCGGCGGCCGCCGAATCCGGCCCCCAGCCGGCGGAATGCGGTGGGGTCCTGGTCGACGACGGCGACCGTATGCCCCTGCTGTTCCAAGGTCTGCGCGAGGGCGGAACCCACTCTTCCGCAACCCATGATGACGATGTGCACGGCCGTCCTTCCGGCTGTCAGCGGCTCGCTGGTTCACAGCCTCATTGCATGCTCTGGCTAATCAGGGTCTCAGACCATGGCCCAAGCTACACACGGGTGGTCACGAGTGTGACCTCTTGCGGCGCACTCGGGGATGAATTGCGGTGGGATTGTGCGGTGAAGGGGTGGGGGGTTCGTCAGTCCGATTTCGAACGCTTACGATCCTCTGCGTGTCCAAACTGACCGACGTGCCCAAACGGATCCTGATCGGCCGGGCGCTGCGCAGCGACCGCCTCGGAGAAACACTCCTTCCCAAGCGGATCGCCCTGCCCGTTTTCGCCTCCGACCCGCTCTCCTCGGTGGCGTACGCCCCCGGCGAGGTCCTGCTGGTCCTGTCGATCGCGGGTGTGTCGGCGTACCAGTACAGCCCCTGGATCGCGCTCGCGGTCGTCGTGCTGATGTTCACCGTGGTCGCCTCCTACCGGCAGAACGTCCACGCCTACCCGAGCGGCGGCGGTGACTACGAGGTCGCCAACACCAACCTCGGTCCCAGAGCCGGTCTCACGGTGGCGAGCGCCCTGCTCGTCGACTACGTCCTGACCGTCGCCGTTTCGATCTCCTCCGGAGTCGAGAATCTCGGCTCCGCCGTGCATTTCGTCATCGAGCACAAAGTGCTCTCGGCGACCGTCATGATCCTTTTGCTCACGCTGATGAACCTGCGCGGCGTGAAGGAGTCCGGCAAGCTCTTCGCCATCCCGACCTATGTCTTCGTCGCCGCCGTTTTCGTCATGATCGCCTGGGGTGCCTGGAAGGGCATCGTCCTCGACGAGACCATGACGGCGCCGACCGCCGACCTCGAGATCAAACCCGAGCAGCAGGGTCTGGCCGGCTTCGCGATGGTCTTCCTGCTGTTGCGCGCTTTCTCCTCCGGCTGTGCGGCCCTGACCGGCGTCGAGGCCATCAGCAACGGCGTACCGGCCTTCCGCAAGCCCAAGAGCAAGAACGCCGCCAGCACCCTCGCCTACATGGGCGGCCTGGCGGTCACCATGTTCTGCGGGATCATCGGCCTGGCCATGGCCTCCGACGTGAGGATGGCCGAGAACCCCGCCGAGGACCTGCTGTCGAACGGCGTCCCGGTCGGCCCCGAATACGTCCAGAACCCGGTGATCTCGCAGGTGGCCGAGGCCGTCTTCGGCGACGGCAGCTTCTTCTTCATCCTGCTGGCCACCGCCACCGCGCTGGTGCTTTTCCTGGCCGCCAACACCGCGTACAACGGCTTCCCGCTGCTCGGCTCGATCCTCGCCCAGGACCGCTACCTGCCGCGCCAGCTGCACACCCGCGGCGACCGGCTCGCCTTCTCCAACGGCATCGTGCTCCTCGCCGGCGCCGCGATCCTGCTCGTGTGGCTCTACGACGCCGACTCGACCAAGCTGATCCAGCTCTACATCGTCGGCGTCTTCGTCTCCTTCACGCTGAGCCAGATCGGCATGGTCCGGCACTGGAACCGCCATCTGAAGTCCGAGCGCGACCCGGCCGCCCGCCGCCGGATGCACCGCTCCCGGGCGATCAACGCCTTCGGCGCCTTCTTCACCGGCATGGTGCTGGTCATCGTCCTCGCCACGAAGTTCACCCACGGTGCGTGGGTCGCCCTGCTCGGCATGGTGATCTTCTACGGCACGATGTCCGCGATCCGCAAGCACTACGACCGGGTCTCCGCCGAGATCGCCGCCGCCGAGGGCCCCAGCGACGACAGCGTGCGGCCCTCCCGGGTCCACTCGATCGTCCTGGTCTCCAAGGTCCACAAGCCCACGCTGCGCGCCCTGGCCTTCGCCAAGCTGACCCGCTCGGACACCCTGGAGGCGCTCAGCATCAGCGTCGACGCGGCCGAGACCAAGGCGCTGCGCGAGGAGTGGGAGCGGCGCGGGATCAACGTCCCCCTCAAGATCCTCGACTCGCCGTACCGGGAGATCACCCGCCCGGTGGTGGAGTACGTGAAGGGCCTGCGCAGCGAGAACCCGCGCGACGCGGTCAGCGTGTACATCCCGGAATACGTCGTCGGCCGCTGGTACGAGCACCTGCTGCACAACCAGAGCGCGCTGCGGCTCAAGGGCCGGCTGCTCTTCACTCCCGGTGTGATGGTCACCTCGGTGCCCTACCAGCTGGAGTCCTCGGAGCTCGCCAAGAGGCGGGCCAAGAAGCGCCAGGACTGGAACGCCCCGGGCGCCGTGCGCCGCGGTCCGGTGGACACCCCGCGACCCCCGAAGAAGCCCGCCGCGAAGGGCTGACCGGGTTGGTGAACGGCCGGACGAGATCCACGTAAACTGGTGGGTCGGTCGTCCGGCCGTTTCCCGTTTTCAGTTTTTTGGAGTCTCCCCACCATGACGAGCGCCGAGCAGAACGAGAAGCAGTCACTGGTCGGGGAGGAGTACGAGGTCGAGGTCGGCCCCGTGGCACACGGCGGGCACTGCATCGCCCGGACCTCGGACGGCCGCGTCCTGTTCGTGCGCCACACGCTGCCCGGCGAGAAGGTCGTCGCCCGTGTGACCGAGGGCGACGAGGACTCCCGCTACCTGCGCGCCGACGCGATCACCGTGCTGGAGGCCTCCAAGGACCGCGTCGAGGCGCCCTGCCCGTACGCCGGCCCCGGCAAGTGCGGCGGCTGCGACTGGCAGCACGCCAAGCCGGGCGCCCAGCGCCGGCTCAAGGGCGAGGTCGTCGCCGAGCAGCTGAAGCGGCTCGCCGGGCTCACCCCGGAGGAGGCCGGCTGGGACGGCACGGTCATGCCCGCCGAGGGCGACAAGGTGCCGGCCGGGCAGGTGCCGCAGTGGCGCACCCGCGTGCAGTTCGCCATCGACGAGGACGGCAACGCGGGTCTGCGCAAGCACCGCTCGCACGACATCGAGCTGATCGACCACTGCATGATCGCGGCGCCGGGCGTCAGCGAGCTGGGCATCGAGAAGCAGGACTGGCCCCAGATGGCGTCGGTGGAGGCCATCGCGGCCTCCGGCTCCGGCGACCGCCAGGTCGTCCTGACCCCGCGCCCCGGCGGCCGCCTGCCCCTGGTGGAACTGGACAAGCCGGTCTCGGTCCTGCGCGTCGAGGAGAAGGACGGCGGGGTCCACCGGGTCCACGGCCGCCCCTTCGTACGGGAGCGCGCGGACGGCCGTACGTACCGCGTGGGCATGGGCGGCTTCTGGCAGGTCCACCCGCAGGCCGCGGACACCCTGATCAAGGCCGTCATGCAGGGCCTGATGCCGCGCAAGGGCGAGATGGCCCTCGACCTCTACTGCGGCGTCGGCATCTTCGCGGGCGCGCTGGCCGAGCGGCTCGGGGAGACGGGCGCGGTGCTCGGCATCGAGTCGACGAAGCGCGCGGTCGAGGACGCCCGGCACAACCTGACCGACTTCCCCCGGGTCCGGATCGAGCAGGGCAAGGTCGAGCAGATCCTCCCGAAGACCGGCATCACGGAGTGCGACCTGGTCGTCCTGGACCCGCCCCGCGCGGGCGCGGGCAAGCAGACGGTCCGCCACATCGCCGGCCTCTCGGCGCGCCGCATCGCGTACGTGGCCTGCGACCCGGCGGCCCTGGCCCGCGACCTGGGCTACTTCAAGGAGAACGGCTACAAGGTCCGCACCCTGCGCGTCTTCGACCTGTTCCCGATGACGCACCACGTGGAGTGCGTGGCAATCCTGGAGCCGGTGAAGAAGGACGCCTGACCTGCGGTTTCTCGGTTTCGGTAGTTCACTCGACCTGTTTCCGGACGGACAATAGGTCGAGCGAATACGGTCGCAGTCGCGGCTGCCACGAGCTGCTTGACCTGCGGCTTTGGGTGACCAGGGGCAGAGGTTCGGCGGTAGCACCACCGGATCACTCGGAATCTTGACGCTCGAATGACGCTCGCCTGTGAATCTCCTGAGGGGTCGTCAGCGAGGAATGGGCGACTCTTGGGCGTGCTGTGTGGCGGTTCGGGAGCGGCCTATGCGGGCGGTCGCGATCGAGGCCGGACCGCCCGGAATGCGGCCCCATGCTTCCCCGTGCGAGCTGCAGCAATGCGCACAGCTTCTCGGCTAGGTTCAGCCCGGAGCCGGATACATTCGGCTCTTCATAAGTCCGCCAGGCCGACGCGTAGTTGGGCTGGCACCCTTGTGAGGGAGCCCCAGTAATGCTGGCTGGATCAAGCTAGACGTACCGTGAACCCATGGTGGCGATCCTGCGGTGCACTCCTGATGAAGAGAAGTTCCTTGCCGGCTTCCGGCGGCCGACACAGTTCGAGGCCGGCTGGGAGTCATTAGGGGAACGTGAAGCGTGGAAGAGTAGCCACGTCGTCCTGGTTGTGACCGGACAGGACAGTCATAGGCCGCTCGTTGAGTACGTCGGGCACGCCAGGAGCGGCCGACGCGCGGGAACATTTGGTAAGACGATCGAGGTGACGCAGCTTCATCGCATCGAACCTCCCGTCCCCATTGAGACGTTGTCCGATCGAGTCCACCTTCGTCACAGATACGCCACCGGTGTGTCGGGCACGCTGTCGAAGCGTGCCGGGGAAGAGCTGCTGGACGCACTCACCACTTGTCGGGCCGATTTGGCCGGTGTCATCGCCCGGTTGCAGGAGCGGACAGGTGGATTCCGGATTCTCAGCCGGGTGCGGGAGCTCTTTGTCGAGGAACGGGATGCCACAGGGCTGGCGCTTCAGCTGGGCGGATTCGACCGGAGCATCATCGGTGAGGCTCTGTTTCCGGATGAGAACGGGTCCAGAGTGCCGGTTCTAGCCACTCTTCCAGGTCACCCGGCGCACGAGGACCACCTTGTCTTTCACGACGCGCAACGGTTCTCGGACTGGGTCGGTAGCGATGCGGAGCACCTCGCGAAGCGTCTGTTCCAGAAGGGCGATCAGAAGCTCTTCATCGCCAACGTCAACCGTCTGCCGGCCGAGGACACGCTGGGGATCGACCTGATCTACCACCATGTGAACCGGGACAGCTTCATCCTTGTGCAGTACAAGAAGATGCAGCAGGTCGGTGCGGGCCGCAGCGAGTGGGGCTATCGTCCGGATACTGACCTGGACGACCAGCTGGAGCGCATGAGGCAGGTAGAAGAGGCGTGCACGAGGCTCGATCAGGATCCGCTGCTCGACTATCGTCTTGCTCCTCAGCCTTGTTGGATCAAATTCTGTAAGTCCGAGCAGACCGCACCGAGAGGGGACGCTCTGATCGGTGGTATGTACCTCGCTCGCGAGCACGTCGAGTGGCTTCGCCAACAGCCCGACCTCGCGACGGGCCCGAGAGGGGGAGAGCTGTTCGGTTATCACACGGTGCCCCGCTACTTCGACAACACGACCTTCACCCAGCTCGTCCAAGACGGCTGGATCGGCACGCGCGGCAAGGCGAGCGAGATCATCCGGGACCAAATCGAAGCCAGCCTCAACGGCTCGCGCTCCCTTGTCTTCGCCGCCCTCATTGGCGACGACATGACGCAAGCCGAACGCACCAGGGAGCGCAGAGGTGGCTCGGCGGGCTGAGCCCGCGGTGATCCCACGATCCGCCGGTACGTACACCGATCAGCATGGCCAGGGGCCAGCGCGGCGGGGCCGGGAGCCGGTGCCTGAGATGCGGCTGCCGGTGGGGACGCGAGCCGCGAGAGGACGACGAGTCCGGGTGCGTACGACGCGGCGGCAGTATGGCTGTGCACCCGGCTCCGAAGGGTCGCAGGACTCCACGCCCCGACGCTCGTTTACGCACGTTTTGGCGCCCCGAGAGGTCGCCGAGGAGGCGCCATCCGGTGGATATCGGGGGTCGTCCCTAGACTCGGAGAGGTGGTCTTGTGCTGCTCGCTCTCGTGCCCTGGGCGCGCTAGGGCGGCCGAAGGCCATTCCCTAAGCTCCAAGTTTGCGTCCGATGTAGGCGATCTCCAACACCCCCTCTTCGGGCAGGAGCCGGAAATGCAGGCGCCCGGGACCCGGAGTGAAGCGGCCGTGCCAGTCGTAGCAGTGATCCTCCCCGTCCTCGTCCGTGAAGTGGCACAGGCGTTTGCGCTGCTCATGCTCCGGCGTGATCTTCGCTCCCTGCCAGGCAGGCACGGCGGCTTCGGCCGGATCCCACCGCGCGGCTGACTCCTCCAGCCGCGCCAACAGACCGCGCACCTGCACGAACGCTGGCGGCTGGAGAGCGTCCAGATCCTGCCGGGCCCGGGGAAGGAACCGGAGCGAGGGGAAGAAGTCACCCCGTTCCTCCCACAACCGAGCCGCCGAGTCGATCGAGTCGAGCCCGGTGGACCGCCCCCACTGCTCGTGCGGCTTGAGGTCGACGGCACGGGAGCTATGACGTACGGACTCGGTCGCCTCCGCCATGACGAGCTCACCGCGGTCGTCCTCGACGAGTGTACGGACGGTGACCTCCAGCCACGGCCGGTGCCAGGCGGTCGAAACTGGCAGGCTGACGCAGAGCCCGTCCATGAGATGGGCGGCGCCGATCCCCTCGACCGGTTCCCCCGCGTACTCGTACTCCACCTCGCCGGGTGTCATGTCCTGGGGGAGGATCTCGGCGAATGGGGCCCGGTTGCGCAGGGCCTTGATGTACTGCCGATGGTTGCGATGCCGGTTGTCTGCGGCCCACCGCTGGTAGCAGTAGTCGCGGGCCAGCTCGGACTGAGCCAGCGGGGTCCGGGTGACGAGGGCGATGTCGCGCCACGACCGGGCCTCCCGCAGGACGCTGATCAGCCCGTCCATAGCCTCGGCCACCTCTGCCGGCGAGGCTTCGGACATGCAGGACCGCTCGTTGAGGAACAGCAGAAGTGGCACGCCCGCCCCCAGGTGTGATGATCGTGAATCGTGTCAGCCTGACTCTCGCGGCGCTCAGTCGAGCAGCTGGTCGAGGGAGTTCTCCCACTCGTCGAAGAACCCTCGCGGCCATTCGGACAGCATGCCGTCGTCCCCCATCCGGGGACTAACCACTTCCCCGCTCTGCCCGCTGCGACGGAAGAAGTGCACGGCTGTCGCGGACGCCGGGATGCGGTTGTTCTTGACGGAGATCCGCAGGCCGTTGAGGACGTGGTCGGAGTGAGTCTCCACGACGAGCTGCGCGCCGGCGGCGACGGCGGCCGTCGCGAGGTAGGCCAGCGAGGTCTGCCCCTGGGGGTGGAGATGAGCCTCCGGATTCTCCAGGAGGATGAGCGAGCCCGGCCGGGCGGTGAGGCAGGCGACGACGATGGGCAGCGCGTAGGTGAGGCCGAAGCCGACGTTGGTGGGCCGGTACCGGTTCGAGGCGTTCACGCCCGACCCGAAGCCGTAGCTGAGCCGCACGGTGTCCGTGCCGTCGATACCGATCGCCTGGAGATTGACTCCCGGGCAGAGCTGCCGCATCCACGCGTCGGTCTGCGCCAGCAGCGTGCCGGAGGTCGTTGACGGGTGCCGCAGCGCGGTTCCTACGGGATCGTCCTGGTGGACGCGCAGATAGTTGGCCGTGTGTTCGCCCCGGGCACCGAGGAACCCTCGCCGTACGACCGCGTGATGCGAGCGCGGGTAGCTGATGTCGGGGACGATGCGGTCGGCCTTGAGATACTGGAAGCCCGGACAGAAGAGCTCAGGCAGGGCGTCGACCAGGTGCGTCCCTGCCGGCGGCGCCGCGACCAGCTTCAGCAGATCGTCCTCCGGGCCGTACGCGGCCCGCCAGGTGAGGGGCGTGTCGGGTAGGCCGGCCGGGAGTAGGGTCAGGCCGATGTCGGGGTCGTCCTTCGGATACGCCTCGTGCCGTACGTCCTGTCCGGTGCCCAGCTGGACGAACTCGCCGTTGAGCAGCAGCCCCGACTCGCCGCCATCTTCCAGGACACCCGCCTCGTACGACTGGCGCAGCAGCGCGAGGGCCTGGAGGACCGTGCTCTTGCCGGAGGAGTTCAGGCCGGTGAGCAGGGTGAAGGGCGCCAACGTGAGGTCCTGGCGGCCGAACGCCTTGAAGTTGGTGATGCCGATGCGCTCAAGCACTCAGGACCTCCCGGAACATCTCGTCGAGCAGGCGGAAGCGGAGGCGGACCTTGCCGATGTCGCCCGTTCCGGCGGACACGGCGTTGAAGAAAGCGGCGTCCTCCATCAAGCCGAGGAACCCTTCCTCGACCTGGGCGCGGCGCGCGGCGAGCAGCTCGATCTCAGGCGTGGTGTATCCGGAGAGAGTGACCGATTGCGCCTCGAAGAGAGCCTTGTTGACCGGCGAACGGCGGCCTGTGCCGCGGAAGCGCTTACGGAAGGCATGCTCGCCGAAGACGGCGGAACCGGCGTCCATCGCCTTCAGGAAACGCTCCCGCAAGGCGTCTCGTTCGTGAGAATCCGCATCGTTGACCTGGTGCATGGCCTTGCGGAGGAAGTCGTCGAAGTCTCCGCTCGCATACGCGTCGGGCGGCGTGAGGGTGAACGCGAGGAACCGAAGGCACATCTCCCGGTCGGACATGCGCTCCGGCGACACGCTCTCGCCGGTCGCCCTCCGGAACGCATCGGAGCGGGCGAGATCGGCGAGGAACGCGCGGGCGGGGCCGGGGATCAGAGCGTGCCGTAGCTCCTGGCGGGTGAGCGCGCGCCCCCCGGTGTTGATCCGGGCGAAAATGTTGAACTTGACCTCCTCCGGGGTCCCCCGCCGGATGAGGAGGACGACGAGTTCGGTCTCTTCTATCCGGGTCTGGAGGCGGCCGGGCAGGTCGGTGAAGACATAGCCGTTGAACTCGGTCAGGTACTCCAGCCCTGTCAGGCGCAGCGGCTCGCTGTCGATGTCCTCGGGCGCGACGAAGCGGGCGATCGTGGAGAGCCGCTGAATTCCGTCCACGATGGCCCAGGTGTCGTCCTCGCCCTCGGCGGCGTAGAGGGTCGGCAGCGTGATGCGTAGGAGCAGCGACTCGATCAGTCGGCTCTGTGCCTTCAAGGTCCAGATGCCGGCCCGGCGCTGAAAGTCGGGGGCGAGGTCGATCGTTCCCCGTCTGATGCGGTTGAGAAGGAGACCGACGGTGGGATTGCGGGTCTGGACTTCGATCAGATCGGGATCGAAGGGACTGTCGATCCGCTCGCCGATGTCCTCCCGCTCCACGCCCGTGCTGAAGCCCGTCTCGTCCAGCTCGACGGGAATCATGTCCTGGACGAGGCGGGCCTCGGGTGCGGTCGTACTGTCACTCATGGGTTCTCCGAACCGCCTCTCCGCTATCGGGCTCCGTCGTCCACGGAGGCATCGTATGCGGGGCGGCCCGGTGCCGGGGTGGGTGGTGGCGTATCAGAGGCGGATGTCTCCGGCGTGGGCGGCGAAGGCGGACCAGGCGCCGGGGGACACATGTACGGGGGCGAGCCCCCTGTCCTTGGAGTCCCGGACGAGGACGGTCTCGGGGCGGAGGGCGACCTCGACGCAGTTGTCGCCGCCACCGCCGCTGTAGCTGCTCTTGAACCAGGTAAGTTCAGTGGTGCTCATAGCGCTCCTCGCATCTGCTCCAGCAGGCTCGTTGTGGCCTGAGGGCTCAGAGCCTGTGAGCGCAGTTTGCCATAGCGCTGAAGCATGGAACTCACGTCTTTCGGATCCGTGATCAGGGTGCTGCTGTCATGTCCCTCTACGTATCCGAGCCAACGATTATCTGGCGTCTCGGCCAGGTACATCAGCCCCTCGGAGCCCGCGTGATCCTCCTGCCGCAAGGGCATGAGTAGGACCTCCACGTTACGGAGGGATCCACGGTCCAGCAGGCAGTCCAAGAGCTCCCGGGTCACTTCTGCGCCGCCCAAGCGACGTTCGAGAAGAGCCTGCTCGAAGATGAAGGAGAACATGGTGTTGGGCCGTTCAGCGAGCAAGTGCTGGCGTGCCAAGCGTGCCGTCACCTGACGTTCGAGCTGCTCTTCGGCCAGCGGGGGAAGATACCGCTCAAAGATCGCGCGGATGTACGGCTCGGGTTGCAGCAGCCCGGGAATGGCCCGGCACTCGTACGTGTACAGGGAGATCGCGTCCTCCTCGATGCCGGCCCACGGCCGGAACCGTGAGGCCAGCCCCGCCTTCTTCGTCAGACTCCGTGCCGCCGCCTCCAGCACCCGCCCGGCGATTGGACCGAGGACCGTCTCCGCCTGCCCGACGAGGTCCTTCGGCGGGAAGCGTTTACCCTGCTCGATCTTGGCGATGTAATGCGCCGAATACTGGACCCGGGGACCGAACTCCTCCTGAGTCAGCCCGGCCTCGTCCCGCAGGGCCTTGAGCACCGCCCCGAAAGTCCTGAGACTGTCCGACAGCTCCGGCTCGTGGTTGGCCCCGCCGTTGTGGTCCACGCTCATCGCAGTCCGCCCCTTCGCGCCCGTACGCTCCCGCCCGGACTTCACAGAGTTACGTACGGTGATCCACCCAGTCCACAGCGTGAACCAGTACAGCGGGATCTGTACCAGTGGCGGACCTGTCCGATCTGGTGCGACGGCCGGAAATCTGGGCTCCATGACGCCACCCCACAGCTCGACCACCGTCACCGTACATACGTTCACCCAGCGGTTCTCGTCCACCCGGCGAGGCGCGCGGCTCGCCCGCCTCCTGGCCGCCCAGCAGCTCGCCGACTGGGGCGTTACGTACGGCTCCGGGACGCACTACGCCCTCACGCTCGTCGTCGCGGAACTCGCGGCCAACGCCGTGCTCCACGGCCGGGTTCCGGGCCGTGACTTCGAACTGCGCCTCGCGCACCACGGCGCCCTCGTCAGGGTCGAGGTTTCCGAAACTCATCCGGCGCTGCCGGAGCGTGCCGCGCTCACGCCCGAGGGTGAGGGCGGACGTGGCCTGAATCTGGTCGCCGCGCTTGCCGAGCGGTGGGGTGTCCGGGGCAGGGTGGGGCCGGGGAAGACCGTGTGGGCAGAGTGCGCACTGTCACCCCGAGGCCCCGAGGGCGAGATCGCGAAGACGTGATCAGTTCTCCGGTCGGCGCCGTACGGCCTCTCCGGACTCCGTAGGCTTGACCAGCCCGTCCCGGCGTACCAGCGGGTGCGGCGCGGCGACCGCGCAGGACACGGAACCACGAAAAGGTAGCGAGTGAGCGACAAGAACCAGGAGCTGGCCGACTTCATCTGGTCGGTGGCGGACCTGCTCCGAGGCGACTACAAGCGCTCCGAGTACGGCAAGGTCATCCTGCCCATGACGGTGCTGCGCCGTATGGACTGTGTGATGTCGGACACGCGCGAGGACGTGTGGGCGCGGGAAGCGTCCTATGCGGGAGTCAACAAGGACGCCGTACTGCGGGTCGCCGCCGGCCGGAACTTCTACAACACCTCGAAGCAGACGTTCGCCACTATCGGCGCGGACTCGGACACGCAGAAGGTCGAGAAGAACCTCAAGGACTACATCGATGGCTTCTCCGCCGAGGCCACCGAGATCCTCGACAGCTACGCCTTCCATCTCCAGATCGAGCGACTGGCCAAGGCCGACCTGCTCTATCTCGTGGTCCAGAAGTTCCGCGACATCGACCTCAGCCTGAAGGTTGTGGACAACCACAACATGGGCTTCATCTTCGAGGAGCTGATCCGCAAGTTCGCGGACGCCTCGAACGAGACCGCGGGTGAACACTTCACCCCGCGCGAGGTCATCGAGCTGATGGTGGAGATGCTGATCGCACCCGACGACCACCGCCTCAAAGAAGGGGCTCCGGTGATCGACATCCTCGACCCCGCCTGCGGTACCGGCGGCATGCTGTCGGCGGCCGAGCACCACATCAAGGAGCACAGCCCCGGGGCCCGGGTCAACCTGTACGGGCAGGAACTCAACGCCGAGTCATACGCGATCTGCCGCTCCGACATGCTTCTCAAGGGGCAGGACGCGTCACTCATCCATTTCGGCAACTCCTTCACCCAGGACGGACACGAAGGTGAGGAGTTCAGCTACATGCTGGCCAACCCGCCCTTCGGCGTCGAGTGGAAGAAGGTGGAGAAGCAGATCAAGGAGGAGTACGAGGACCAGGGCCACGGCGGACGTTTCGGCGCCGGCCTGCCCCGGATCAACGACGGCTCGTTCCTCTTCCTCCAGCACATGATCGCCAAGATGAAGCAGCCGAAGATCGGTGAGAACGGGGAGGAGATCGGCGGCAGCCGGCTCGCCATCGTCTTCAACGGCTCACCGCTCTTCACGGGCGGGGCGGGATCGGGAGAGTCCGAGATCCGCCGCTGGATCATCGAGAACGACTACCTGGAGGCGATCGTCGGCCTCCCGGACCAGCTGTTCTACAACACCGGCATCTCCACGTACTTCTGGATCGTCACCAACCGCAAGCCGAAGAACCTCAAGAACCGGATCATCCTGATCGACGCGCGGGACCAGTGGTCGAAGATGCGGAAGTCGCTGAGCAACAAGCGCAAGGAGATCGTCGAGGAGCAGCGGAAGGAGATCTACCGCTGGTACGGGGAGGCGCGGCGGCTGTCCCGTTCGGGGGACGGCTCCGAGCACTCAGTGCCGGACAAGGTCAAGATCATGGACGCGGATGACTTCGGCTACAAGCGGATCACCATTGACCGCCCGCTGAAGCTGCGCTTCGAGGTCACCGAGGACACGCTGGACGCGCTGCGCGTGTCGAAGGTGGCCGAAAGGGAGCTCGGGTCCGGTGGTGTGGAGAAGCTGACGGACGCACTGAAGCCGCTCATCGGGTCGAGGTGGGACAAGAAGGCGGAGGCGTGGGACGCCCTGCGCAAGACCCTGGCCGAGGGCGGAGTCCCGTGGCCGGGCGGCAAGCCGTTCGACAAGGCGATGCGCGACGCGGTCGGGGTCCCGGACCCCGAGGGCGAGGTCCAGTACGTGAAGAAGGGGCAGCCGGAGCATGATCCGGACTTGCGCGACTACGAGAACGTGCCGAGGCGGGGTGATATCGACGCGTATTTCGCACGCGAGGTGAAGCCGTACGTGGATGACGCGTGGATCACGGAATTCAAGGACCCGAAGACGAAGGAGACCGTGCGCTACCGGGTCGGCTACGAGATCCCGTTCACGAGGCACTTCTACGTGTACAAGCCGCCGCGGCCGCTCGCCGAGATCGACGCGGAACTGAAGACCCTTGAGGCGGATATCCAGAAGCTGCTTGGCGAGGTGGCGGGATGAGCCGGACGGTCACGGTCCGTGCTGTCGCGGAAGTGTCCCTAGGCCGACAGCGTTCGCCGCAGCACGACTCGGGACCGCACATGGTTCCGTACCTTCGGGCAGCGAACGTCAAGGACGGCTTCCTGGACCTCAGCGACGTAAAACAGATGAATTTCGCCCCGGCTGAGCGGCGGGTCTTCTCCCTGCGCCCTGGTGATGTACTTGTCACTGAGGGCAGCGGGAGCCTGGGATCTGTTGGGGCCTCGGCTGTCTGGCGTGGAGAGATCGACGGCCCGGTCTGCTTCCAGAACACACTGTTGCGGATGCGGCCTCGGGAAGGTGCGACCGACGGACGGTTCCTGGAGTGGTGGGCCCGATCGGCTTTCGGGAGTGGACTGTTCGCGTCAGTGGCCACGGGCGCGAACATTTACCACATCAGCGCGGAGCGGGTGCGGGCACTGCCGATCGAAGTGCCGTCAATGGAGGAACAGCGTCGCATCGCGGACTTCCTTGACGCCGAGACCGCGCGAATCGACGCGCTGCTTGAGGCGCGTGATCGTCAGAGGGATCTTCTCACTCTCCACGCGGCCAGTAGTCTAAATGACGTTACGGAGCGCCTTTCGCGCAAATATGGGACTGTGCGTCTCCGTCGTGTACTCATGTCCATGGAGCAGGGCTGGTCCCCGCAGTGTGAGGACCGCTATGTTGGCGATGGTGAATGGGGTGTAGTCAAAGCTGGATGCGTCAATTCGGGAAGATTTGACGCCATGCAGCATAAGGCGCTCCCCCCTAATGTGGAACCTCGTAAAGAGTACAAGCTCCGGAACGGGGACCTTCTCATGTCGCGGGCGAGTGGCTCACCTGAACTTATCGGCAGCATCGGAATAGTTGAGGAGCTTGATCATCAACTCCTCCTCTGTGACAAGGTGTACAGATTGCGTGTTGATCGGACCCGTGCACTCGCTCCCTTTATCGCCCGCGCTCTTCGCTGTCACTCTGTTCGTGAACACATCAAGCTCGGGATTTCAGGCGCCGAGGGCATGGCGAACAATTTGCCAACGGCCGTCGTCATGGGGTGTCTCATCCCGGACGCTCCCCTTGCAGCGCAGAAAGACGTGGTGGCCGAACGTGAACAGGAGGAGGGGACGGTCAAGCGAATGCGAGCGTCGATCGGGCGCGCGAGCTCCCTTCTTGCCGAGCGGCGCCAAGCCCTCATCACTGCCGCCGTCACCGGACAGCTCGACGTGACCACCGCCGGCCGGGCCGCAGCCGTATGACCTCCGCAGCCCCCGTCCGCCACCCCATACCCGCCCGCCCCGAGGAGTCCCTATGACCGACGCCCCCGCGCGAGCGCTCGCGCACCAGGCCCACACCGAGCTGGCCTTCGAGGACGCCGTCGAGGCCGGGCTGCTAAGGGGCGGGTGGGAGCAGGGGCTCGCCAATACCTACCGGCACGCGCTCGGGATCGACACCTCGGAGCTCAGTACCTTCCTCGGCGCCTCCCAAGCTGATCAGTGGCAGCGGCTTCAGGACGCCTACGGCGAAGAGGAGGAGCAGGCCATCCAGCGGTTCGGCGCCCTCGTCGCCAAGCAGATCGACGGGCGCGGGCTGCTCGACGTGCTGCGGCACGGCGTCGTCGACCGGAACGTCAAGATCCGCCTCGCCTTCTTCAAGCCCGCCCACACCCTCGCCGCGGGGGCGCTGGACGAGTACGACGCCAATCGCCTCACTGTCGTGCGGCAGTTCTACTTCTCCACCGCCGACCCGACCAAGTCCGTGGACCTGGCGCTCTTCCTCAACGGTTTGCCTGTCGCCTCTGTCGAGTTGAAGAACCCGCTCACCGGGCAGTCGGCGGCCGAGGACGCCATGCGCCAATACCGGCGCCGCGACCCGGGCGAGCTGTACTTCGCTCGCCGCAGCCTTGTCCACTTCGCCGTTGATCCGGACCTCGTGTTCTTGACGACCCGCCTGGCGGGCCCGAAGACCCGGTTCCTGCCGTTCAATATGGGTACGGGCGGCCCCGGCGCCATCGGAGGCGCGGGCAACCCGCCGCTGTCGGCCGACGCCGAGTACGCCACCTCCTACCTGTGGGAGCAGGTCTGGCAGCGGGACGCCTGGCTCGACCTCCTGCACCGCTACCTGCACGTCGAGGACCCGGCCGCCAAGGCCGGCAAAGCCCCCCGCTACCGGCCGGGGGTGGCCCACTCTCACCCGCTGATCTTTCCGCGCTTCCACCAGTGGGACGCCGTGCGGAGGATGACCGCGCACGCGGCCCGGCATGGGGCGGGAGAGAACTACCTGGTCCAGCACTCGGCCGGTTCGGGCAAGTCCAACACCATCGCCTGGCTCGCGCACCGGCTGGGCTCGCTGCACACGCCTGAGGATCCGGCGCTCATCGACCCGGGCGCGGCAGCCGCCAAGGGGCTCAGCTCCAACAAGCCCGTCTTCGACAAGGTCGTCGTCATCACCGACCGGCGGGTCCTGGACAAGCAGCTCCAGGACACGATCTACCAGTTCGACCACACGCCCGGCGTGGTCCTGCGGGTCGACAACGACTCCCAGCAGCTCGCTGAGGCCCTCACCGGGTCCACCGCCCGGATCGTCATCACCACGCTCCAGAAGTTCCCGTTCATCCTGGACAAGGCCGCCGGCCTTGGACGCAGCCGCCGCTATGCCGTCGTCATCGACGAGGCGCATTCTTCCCAGGGCGGTAAGGGCGCCGACGCGCTCAAGAAGGCTCTGGGCAAGCTTGGTTCGGACGCGGTCGACGAGGACGGTGATCCGCTGACCGCCGCCGCGCTGGCCCGCGGCAAGCAGCCGAACCTGTCCTTCTTCGCGTTCACCGCGACGCCTAAGGAGAAGACCCTCAACCTCTTCGGCACCCGGTCGCCTGAGAGCGGCCAGATGGAGCCCTTCCACATCTACTCGATGCGGCAGGCCGTC
This sequence comes from Streptomyces sp. NBC_01546, assembly GCF_045208355.1. Lineage (NCBI taxonomy): Bacteria > Bacillati > Actinomycetota > Actinomycetes > Kitasatosporales > Streptomycetaceae > Streptomyces > Streptomyces sp. NBC_01546. The sequence goes on along the minus strand of NZ_CP109379.1, from coordinate 2,312,953 downwards.
GAAGAGGAATTCATCCTCGACGTGCTCGGCACCTACATCACCTACGGCACCTACTTCAAGCTCCAGAAGGCCGCCGCCGACGAGGCGGAGCGGCAGGTGGACCCGCGCAAGGCCCGCTCCCGGATGGTGCGGGCCGCCCTGATGTCCGAAGCCTCCCTCAAGTCACGGGCCAGGATCATGGTCGACCACTTCCGGTCCCACTCCGCAGGCCGGCTGGGCGGCCGGGCCAGGGCCATGGTCGTCACCCCTAGCCGGGAACACGCCGTACGGCTCTACCAGGAGATCCGGTCCTACGCCGAGCAGAGCGGCTTCCAGGACTGCGCGGCCCTCGTCGCCTTCTCCGGAACCCTCACTCTCGACGAGGGAATCGAGTACACGGAGGCGAAGCTCAACGGCTTCACCGAGAGCGAGCTTCCCGACAAGTTCGGGTACACCCGGCTCGACGATCCCCGGCCGCCAGCCGTCCCCCGCCCCGAGTACCGCATCCTGGTCGTCGCGGACAAGTATCAGACAGGGTTTGACCAGCCGCTCCTCACCACGATGTACGTGGACAAGCCCCTGGCGGGCCTGGCGGCTGTACAGACCCTCTCCCGTCTCAATCGCACCCACCGGCTGAAGTCCGCCGAGGACCTGTTCGTCCTGGACTTCGCGAACAAGCCGGAGGTGATCGAGGAGGCGTTCCAGGCGTACTACGAGGCGTCAGTCGCCGAGCCGCCGGAGCCCAATCTCCTCTTCGAGCGGCATGACGAGGTGATGGCGTATCGGCTGCTGATCGTGGCGGAGATGGACGCGTTCGTCACCGCCTACTTCGCGGCTTTCAAGGAAGGCGACGCCGCCGACGCGGCCGTGGAGAAGGCCCACTCCAAGCTTCACCGCTACACCACACCGGCCGTGGACCGCTTCACGGCCCTGGCCGCGGACGAGCCGGACGCCGCGCAGGAGTTCCGGCGCGCCCTGGAGTCGTACGTCAAGGCGTACGGCTGGCTCTCGCACGTCATCGGCTTCGAGAGCGAGGAGTTGGAGCGGCTCTACCAGTACGGACGCTTCCTGCTGCGCCGACTGCCGCGCCCGGAGGGGACCGCGAGCGCCGACATAGGCGAGGTCACGCCCAGCCACATGCGTGTACGCAAGACCGGCACGCCGGAACTCGAGCTGAGGGCCGAGGGCGCCCAGGTGCTGCCCGGCCTGGTGCCGCAGGCGGCAGGCACGCCCACCGAGGTGCCGGAGCAGTCGCTGGCCGAGGTCATCGAATCGGTCAACGACGAGTACGGCATCGGACTGTCCACCACGGACCAGATCCTGCTCGGCCAGCTGGTGGTGGCCGTGGCGGAGGACCCGGAACTCAAGGCGATTGGCCTGCACAACGACGAGGAGACCTTCCGACGGGAAGTGGAACGGGATATGGACCGAGTCGTCATCGAGCAGGCCCAGTCCAACGACGCCCTGCTGGTGCGGTACTACGACGATCCGCTGGTCAACAAGCTGTTCAAGCAGGTCGCCACCCAGCAGGCGTACGGACTCATCCGGCGGCCGGTGCGCCGGGAGGCCGAGCGGCGGGCCACGGCGGAGCGAGCCGCTGCGATCAAATCCGGCCAATCCGGGAACACTCCGCCCGCAGCCTCGTAACCTGGTCACACCAAGAACGATCACGTGTGACGCACGGCGTGTGCCCGGCACTCCGCGCAGGAGGGACCGCCCGTGCTGCACGACGCCGTCACCCAGGATGCCGCCGTACCGTCCCGTGTGCTCGCGGGGCGGTACCGGCTGAACCGCCCGATCGGAGCCGGCGGTATGGGCGAGGTGTGGCACGCCTACGACGAGCGGCTCGACCGTCGGGTCGCGGTGAAGATGATGCTCGCCGACGTGCGCGGACAGGGCGGTGCGTCGCCCAGCACGTGGTCGCAGGAGGTCCTCCGTACCCGTCGTGACCGCTTCCTCCGCGAGGTCCGGACCACAGCGGCCGTGGAGCACCTGGGGATTCCCGCCGTATACGACACGGGAATCGACGACCTCTCCGGTCGGCTCTACATCGTGATGCAGCTGCTGACCGGCCGTGAACTACAGGCGGTCGTCGACGAGACGGACCACGAGTCCGGGCCCCTGCCGGTTTCATGGGTCGCCGCCGCCGGGGCGCAGATCGCCTCCGTGCTCGACGAGGTGCACCGGCACGACGTGGTCCACCGCGACATCAAACCGGCCAACCTCATGCTCACGCGGGGTGGAGTGGTGAAGGTCCTCGACTTCGGGGTGGCGGCGCTCCTCGGCTCGGGCAGTAATCCGCGACTCACGCAGGAAGGCATGACCGTCGGGACGCCGGCCTACATGTCACCGGAGCAGAGCCTGGCGAACGCGGTCGGCCCGGCGGCCGACGTCTACGCCCTGGGGTGCGTGTTGTACGAACTCCTCACCGGGCAGCCCCCGTTTCACGGGGACGGGAACCGCTCGTACGCCTGGCACCACGTGCGGACCGCGCCGCGGCCGATCCGAGGGAGCAGGCCCGATGTCCCGGCCGATGTGGAGCGGCTGCTGCTGGCGATGCTGGAAAAGGAACCCGAGAGGCGACTCGAAGCCGCCGCGGTGTACGAGGCCCTGCTGCCCTGGGTGCACGCAGACGACGCCGGGTACCGGGACGGGCGGGAACTCGATCCCCGGCACCCCTTCCACCAGCCGTTCGGGGGACCCCCCGGACGTCAGCGACCCAGATACACACCGACGGAGGTGGCTCCGGCGGCGCTCGTACCGGACGAGTCCGCTTCCGATACGTCGGCGCTGACGGACCGGGAGGCGGACGAGGTCGCGGACGAGGCGGCGCGACTCGCCCAGGATGGACAGTTCACCCAGGCCTCCGACCTCCTGACGGAGGCGATCGAGCGCGCGGGCGATGCCACCGGTCTGCGTGAGGACCTGCTGTTCTCCCTGGCGCAGGTGAGGTTCCTCGGTGGAGCCCATCGTGAAGCGGCCGGACACTTCGAAGATGCGGGACACGCCTACGCCGTGCGCTTCGGGGCGGACGACGAACAAGCGCTGCTGTGTCGCTATTTCGCCGCACAGTGCCGTATGGAGCTCGGTGAGACGACGGCCGCCGTCGACGCCTTCCGCGATTACGTCGCAGGTTCTCGCGAACCGGACGACGCGGCGGCCGTTGACCGCCACCTGGACGCCCTTGCCTCCTTGGCCCGGCTGTACGCCTCTACGGAACGGATGGCCGACGCGCTCGCGGCGGCGGCGGAACTGCGCCGGGACACACAGCGACTGCGTGGGCCTGAGGCGTCTGAGCTCGCCGACATCGACGGATATCTGGCCCGGCTCCGTCGGTTCTCGGCCTGAGATCGTCCGAGCACCGGGACACCCGGACCACCGATCCGATCACACCGTCCAGGGCCCCAGACCGTCACCGCCCCCTTGCCGCTCGGCCCCGAGTACAGGAGAACGCATGCCCATGGCCCACAACGCAGAACGGGACATCCCTGCCCAGGTCCGTCAGGTCCGCCGGGCGTTCGATGACACCTACACGGATCTCCTGGACATGAGCGACTTCGCCAGTCACTCGGAGGAGCGTCGTGCTGACGCCCGTCGCTCCCGGGCGCTGGCCGCGCACGCGGTGAGGATCGTTACGGGCTGGAGTGCCCGAGACGCTGCGCTCACGGTCATCGACGGAGGTGGCGACCAGGGCATCGACGCGATCGCCATAGTGACTGAGCCTGCCCACATCTACCTTGTTCAGGCGAAGTGGAGCAGCAAGGGAACGGCAAGGGCAAAGACGGAGGCGGTACACAAACTACTGGCCGGGCTACGGCTCATCGACAGTGAGGAATTCGCCCAGTTCAACCCCCGTGGTCAGAAGCTCGCCCAGGAAGCCAAGGCCCTCATGGGCCAGGGCGCCGTGTCGGTCACGCAGGTCATCGTGCTCATGGGAGCCGAACCTGTGTCCGCTGAGGTGGAGCAGGCGCTCAGTAACGGAGAGAGCGAGTTCAACCGTCACGGCGACTTGCTTGGCCGCCGAGTGATCCACGCATCGGAGGTCTGGGCCAAGGTCCGGGACGACATCGCCGCCAAGCCTGTCGACATGGCCGCAGACCTTTTCCCCTGGTTCGGTGTCAGTTCACCGTACGAGTCGTACCAGGGAGTGGTGACCGCGGAGCAGATCGCGGCATGGCTCAGGGACCACGGTGCCGACCTCTTCAATCTCAACATCCGCAACCCGCTGGGTCTGACACCCATCAACAATGACCTGGTCGGGACCCTTACCCAGGAACCCGCCCACTTCTGGTACTTCAACAACGGGATCACCATTCTGTGTGACTCCGTGCACAAGACCCAGCAGTCCATGCTGGCCCCGGAGCAGCATCCGCTGTCCCTGCAGATCCGGGGGGCCAGTGTCGTCAACGGTGCGCAGACGGTGCGTTCCATTGCTGACGCCATGACGAAGGAGCAGAGCGACGCCGGATTTGCGAAGGTCGGTGTGCGGATCATTGTCACCGGCGGGGCCGAGGAGTTCGCGAAGCGCACCACGCAGGCCACGAACCGGCAGAATCGCATTGAGCCGCGGGACTTCATTGCGCTGGACCCGGTCCAGGCCGCATTGATGGAGGAGATCAAGGCGGAACTCGGGCTGGACTACAGCGTCCGGCGCGGTGAACTCGAACCGCCCGCCGAGTCGGGGTGCTCCGTCGTGGAGGCCGCGTGTGCCCTGGCCTGCGCCCACCCGCACAGCCAGTACGCGGCTCGTATCGCGGGTTCCTTGGATGTCCTCTGGGAACGCGGCAGTCAGGGCGTTTACGACGTCCTGTTCCGCCCGCAGCCCGGTGCGTACCAGCTGTGGAATGCGGTGCTCGTTCTGCGGGCTGTCCGGCGGACCCTGCACGAGCTCCGGGCACGCTTCGAGGGGCGTGGGGCAGCTGTGGTAGAGCATGGAACATTCTTGATCGCACACCTGGTCTTCCAGGAGCTCGGGACCGAGTCCATGGACGAACCCGATCCCGCTCTCTCCTGGGCAGAGGGCGCCGTTGCCCGAGTGCCCGAGATCCTGGAGCGGGTCGTGCCGGCGCTGGTCGCGGCCATGGACAGCCTCTACGGAGAGCGCTCGCAGATCAGGTATCTGTGTGCCGATACGCAGCGGTGCAAGGAACTGACCGCGGAGGTGCGGCACAGGATTGCCGAAGGTGTAGAGGAGGCCATTCCTGAGAAGTATCGACGGCAGAAGAAGCAGCGTAAGCCGCGGCGCCCCAACGCGGTCCACGTCATCATCGACCAGGGAGCGCTCAAGGATGGCGCAGTACTTACCCTGAACACCTACATCGTCCCCGAACAGGACGCGCTCAAGGATTGGCTTGCGCAGGACGAGCAGCGCTCTCGGGCAACCTGGGTTAACCATCGGACGAGGCCAGTCCTGTGGGCTGCAGACGGCGAGCAGTATTCACCTTCTGGCTTGATCTCCCGCATGTGGGAACTCGCTGGCTGGGAGGAGAGGCCGGTGTCTAACCAGGGCACGACCCGATGGTCTACCGCCGATGGGGACACGCTGGCGGAGCTCGCGTGGCGGCTCCTCGGTGAGCTGGAGGAGCAGGATGGAGACCCGGGGGTGTAAATGGCATCCAGGTGCGGAGGCAAACGTCTTGCAGGTGCAGTTCGCTGTAACGCTGTCGTAGGAACCCGTGACGCTCGTTTGACGCTCGGACCCATCTCGAACCGCGTTCAGCGGCCTGTTATGGCCTCTGACCTGCTGCTTTATCGGCTCGCTTCATTCTCATCCCTTCCCGATGACGCACCACGTGGAGTGCGTCGCGATTTCTGGAACCGGTCGCGCGCACGAAAAGGCCGCCTCCCGCACCACGGGTTCATCCCGGTGCGGGAGGCGGCTTTCTCTGTTGGTGGCAGCCGGGGAGCTGCTCCGTCGGTCAGGCCGCCGCGTCGTAGCGGGCGGTCAGGGCCTGCCAGGCCGCCAGCAGTTCCGCGGAGCGGTCACCGGCCGCCGGGTCGGGCGTGCGGACGGACAGCCGGGAGCCGGAGGCGACCGAGCAGTGGTAGAGGCCCGCGTCGGGGGCGAACCATTCACGCAGCAGCCAGCCCGGCGGCGGCTTCGGGGGGCCAATGTGGTCGAAGACGAAGACGGGCTCCTCGGGGCGGTACGGGTGGGGCGGGTGGGATGTGGCTGACGGCGCAGCGGGGAGCGGTGCAGTGAGCAGGCCCGGTGCGGTGATCTCCGCGAGGTCGCGGTCGGCGACCTGCCAGCGGGCCATCAGGGCCCGCCAGGCCAGGTAGGCGGGCGCGTCCGCGCGCGGTGCCGGGTCCCGGTCCGTGTCGGGTACGGCGGTGGGCGTGGTAGCCGGGTCCGCGGGCGTTGCGGCGGGCACGGCAGTGGACGCGGCAGCTCGGTCCGCCCCGGCCGCAACCGTGGCGATCTTGTCCAGCAGTCCGGTGGCCCACGCCGCGGCGGCCGGTTCGCCCCGGTGCCGCAGCCACAGCTCAGGTCCGTCCCAGGCGCCGGTCACCTCGGCGCTGGTCCCCTCGTGCCGCAGGACCTGGCCGCGCCGCCCGGCGCGCCATCCCCCGGGCGGGGAGTCCTCGCCCGTCAGTGTGCGGGAGACGGCGCGGGCCAGGTCGGCCGCGCCGAGCCCGGGGACGACGGCATGCAGCCTGAGCAGGACACCGGTGGGTCGGGTCATCGTGTCGGTCCTCAATGCGTCGGTGGCGGTCACAGGGTCAGGACGAAGGGGTCCGGGCTGCTCCGCGCGGTGGGCGCCGGCATCGGCCGGTCTCTCCCGAGCAGCTGGTTCAGAGACATCGGGGGCCGGTCCCGGGTGACCACGGCGACCACGGCCGCCGGGAGCGCGCCACTTGCCGCGAGTGGTTCCGTACGGCCGTACCAGGCGTCCGAAGGCCCGTGGCCGACGATGCCGCGCAGCGACACCGTGTTGCCGGGGCCGAGTGCGAGATCGACGTCCTTCGCACCCCGGGCCAGCCCGAGGCCGGTCGCCTTCACCGCGGCCTCCAACAGGGTCCATGCCGGGAGGAAGACCTCCGGTTCGGCGGTGACCGGCAGTGCGGGGTAGACCGTGGCGAGCGCGTCCAGGGCTGCGGGCATCGGCCGCAGCCATTCGATGTCCACGCCGATCGGGCCGGTGTCGGCCGCCGCGAGGAGCAGCAGCCGTTCCGAGCGCGACCAGCTGATGTGCAGGTGCGGATGGTCCGGCAGATACGGTTTTCCCTCTGGCGTACGAGCGACGCGCAGCTCCGCCGGGGGGACGGCGAGCCGTTCCCCCAGGAGCTCCCGCACCGCCAGCCGGGCCCGCAGGAAGCGGCGGGTGGAGGACGCGCGGGTGAACTCCGCCGCGCGCCTGCTCTCTTCCGGTGTCGCACGGGCCCTGCTGCCCGGGCGCGTGCCGGTGTTCGCGTACCGTGCCGGTGACCAGGCGTGCTCGTCCAGATCCACCAGCCATGCGTCCATGTGTGTTCTCCTCCTTCCGGTGCCGTGGCGGCCGGTGGTGGCCACTACAGGCTGAAGACCTGGGTGGCGCTGAGCGACGGATCCCCGGGCCGTACGTGCAGCTCGCCCCGGTCCGGCAGCATCACCACGGCCGCGACGGTCCGCTCGGCGCGGATGTCGCCCCGGTCCGGTACGCAGATCGGCGGCAGCGACAGCAGCCCGAAGTGTTCCTCGGCGCCCGAGCCCGGGGGCAGCGCGGCGAGTCCGGCACCGGCCGCCTTCAGCCTGCGGACCGAGGAGTTGCGGGCGAAGACGTTGATCTCGTCGCCCGCGACGAAGTCGGGGTGCAGGAAGTGGTTGGCGTGCACGGCCTCCGGGCCCTCCACGACGCGGAGTTCGTCGCCGAGGACTTCGACGTAGACGGCCTGCTCGCGGTCGCACAGGACGAGCGTGCGGGAGCTGGCCAGCGGCAGCCCGCGCAGGATCTCCAGGGCCTCGGTGACACTGCCCGCCGAGTCCAGCAGGTGCCGGATGGCGAGGTACGGCGGCACGCCGGGGCGCCAGTTGCCGCCCAGCACCAGGTTGAGGCCGATCGCGAGGCCGTCGCTGTTGAGGCCGAGGTAACCGAGCAGCCCGCCGAAGCTCAGGACGAGCGAGCGCCGCCCGGGCCGGTCGGACCGCTCCACCTTCAGCACACTCAGATAGTCGTCCAGATCACCGTTGAGGTCGATGGTCTGGGCGAGGACCGGACCGCCCGCACCGGTGCGGGCGTACGTCGTGCAGTCGCCCATGGTGGGCACCTTGCGATAGCCCATGATCTCCCGGCGCAGTTGCAGCAGCCAGGCCTCGTCCTCCCCGATCCCGGCCCCGGCCGCGAGGCCGGAGACCTCGTCGGCCAGGGCGGGGACCGCCGCCGTGACCGCCGCCCGGTAGGCGGCGATCGACGGCAGCAGACCGGCCGGCGAGACGGGCTCCGGCATGACCTTGTTCAGCCGGCAGAGCGAGTCGTCCAGGAAGGTGCGGAGGGGACCGGCGAGGGCCTCACCGTGGGCGCGTCCCACGGCGAACGGGTCGCCCGACGCGTGGATGAGGGGTATCTCCCCGCCCCCGGTCATCGGGCGGCGCTCGGCACCGCGACGTCCTGCGGCTCCTGCGGGGTGACCTTCGGCTTCGTCGCGAGCTCCTCCTCCACTCGGGGCCATTCGGCGCGCAGGACGCTGTAGAAGATGGCGTCGCGGCGGCGGCCGCCCGGCATGAAGTTGAAGCTGCGCAGGGTGCCTTCCTCGACGGCGCCGATGTTGCGCAGACCGCGGCGGGCCTGGATGTTGAGGATGTCCGTCTTGAACTCGACGCGCTCGGCCTCGAGGACGTCGAACGCGTGGCGCAGCAGCAGGTACTTGGCCCAGCGGTTGATGCCCTTGCCGCGGAAGTCGCGGCCCAGCCAGGACCAGCCGATCTCCAGGCGCTTGTCGGCCTCGGCCATGTTGCCGAAGCTCATGCTGCCCGCGACGCGGCCCGAGGCCTTGTCGACGATGACGTAGACCGCGCGGCGGCCGGCCGCGTGGTCGGCCAGGCAGGCGTCGAAGAACGTGGCGTAGTCGGCGTCGTCGGTGACCGCGGAGACGAAGTAGCGCCAGATGTCGGGGTCCATGGCGACGGCGCGCACGGCCTCGCGGTCCGCTTCGGCGACCGGCCGCAGCAGGACGTACTCGTTCTCCAGGACCGCTGCCGCTTTCTGGGACCAGGACATGATTCAGACCGCCTTGTTGTCGGTGTGCCGGGTGAGGGACTCGATGACGCTGCGCAGGGTGAGCATGTCGGCGAGGTCGTGCTCGGTGAAGTTGGCGAGGTCGACGTCGGTCGCGTCGCACACCTCGGTCAGGAAGAGAACCTTGTTGAGGGAGGTCAGGCTGTAGGAGCCGGCCATGTCCGCGTCGAGGTCCAGCTCCTCCGGGGGGACCTCCGGGTCGAGGACGGCGGAGAGGGCCTCGCGGGCCGCGTTCTCGATGGCCGTGCCGATCGCCGTGTCGATGGCGGTGTCAGGGTGCATGAATGCCTGCCTTGCTGTCGTGGAGGCTGGTCCGGTAGGCGGCCAGGATCCGGGGTCGTTTCGGCTTGTACTGCGAGGTGAGCAGGTCGTTGCCGATGCTGAACGGCTCGTCGGCTATGACGACCCGGCTGATCTGCTCGTCCCTGCCGAATGCGGCGTTGGTCAGGGCGAGCTGGGCGAGGACGGCGTCCGGGTCGGCGGGCAGCGCCGCCGGCGAGACGACCGCGACCAGGTCTGTTTGGGTGGGGCAGAACAGGACGCATTCGGCGATGGCCGGACTGGTCCGCATGTGCTCTTCGAGCGGCCTGACGATGACCTTCTTGCCGTTGTCCAGGACGATGACGTCATCGGCCCGGCCCCTGATGAAGAGGAATCCGTCGTCGTCGATGTAGCCGAGGTCGCCGGTTCGCACCGTGCCGTCCGAGTCGAAGACGCGCTCGGAGTCACCCGGTTTGGCGTAGGTGTAGCCGTAGCCGACCGGATGTTCGCTGCGGACGCTGACCACCCCGTCCTCGTCGAGCAGCACCTGCTTGCCCGGCAGTACGCGTCCCACGCTGCCCTCACGGGTCGCGCCCGGATGGTTCTTCGCGACGATGCAGGTCTCGTTGAGCCCGTAGCCCTCGTAGATGGGCAGTCCGGCATCCGTGAAGAAGCGCAGCATCGCCGCGTCAGCCGGTGCGGAACCGGTCCACAGGTAGCGGATGCGGTCGCCGAACAGGTGGCGGGCCGCGTCGGCAGCGGTCGCCGTGCCGCCCGAGCGCCGTACGCGGGACTCGACCTGGCGCTTGGCCGTCTCGTAGAAGGCCGGCACGCCCATGACCACGGTCGGCTTGACCCGGCGCAGTGCCGCGAAGGCCGCCTCGTAGGTGCTGATCGTGACGTCGTGGCCGTGGGCGAGTGCCGAGTAGACCCAGTAGCGCTGTTGGAGCAGCGACAGCGGCAGGAAGACGAACAGGTCGTCACCCGGCACGTGGCCGAAGATCTCCTGCACCGCCGCGAGCGAGCTGTCGATGCTGCCGGCCGTCGCGCCGAGCCCCTTGGGAGTTCCGGTGCTGCCGGAGGTGAACTTGATGGTGGTCACGTCCCGGGGGGCCCACGTCACGGGCGCCGGGGCGGCCGCCTCGTCCGGCCGCACGGCCGGCTCGGAGAGTGCGCGAACCTCGCTCATCGGCATGGACCGGTGGGTGTCCGTGGGCCGGTCCGTGAAGAGCATGGTCAGGCCGTAGCGTCCGGCCAGATCGTCCGCAGGGTCGAACTTGCCGGGCTCGAACCCGGCGGTCTGCGCCTTCAGCCGCAGCGCCGCCAGGTCCAGCAGCACCCACTCCAGGCTGTTCGCGGCCAGGATGCCGATCCGGTCGCCCGGCCCGACACCCCGGTCCCGCAGGTGTCCGGCGAGCCGCCCGGCGCGCTCGTACAGCTCCGGCAGGCCGATGGTCTCCGTACCGTCCAGGCGGGCGAAGGAGATCGTGCCGCCGGACGGAGCGGTGGAGACAATCCGGTTGATCACCGAGGTCATGGTCGTGGTCATCGCGACGTCCCCGCCTGCTGCTCGTCGAGAGCCGCGGCCAGTGCGTGGACGCAGTCCATCTCGGCGAACGCGTCGAGCGGGACGGTGATCCCGAACTGCTTGCGCACGGCGGTCAGGATGCGCGCGGCGGCGATGGAGTCGCCGCCCAGTGAGCCGAGGCTGTCATGGATGCCGACCTGCTTGCCGCGCAGCACCGTCGTCCACATCGAGACGAGGGTCTTCTCGGTCTGCGTGGTGGGCTCACCGCCGCTGCGGTTCTCCTGAGCGGGGGCCGCCGCCGCGACGGCCGCCGTGGCCAGCTTGCTGCGGTCCACCTTGCCGTTCCCGGTGAGCGGCAGCTCCGGGTGCCAGACCACGGCGGTGGGCACCATGTAGTCGGGCAGATCACGGCGCAGCGCGTCGCGCAGCTCGGTGTCGGTGGGGCGGCCTTCGCCGACCGCCACCAGATGGGCCACCAGCCGGGCGCCCTGGGCGCCTGCCTGGCCCGCGACCACGGCCTGGGCGACGCCGGGGACGGCGACCAGGCGCGTCTCGACCTCACCAGCCTCGATGCGGTAGCCGTTGACCTTGATCTGGAAGTCGCTGCGGCCCAGGATCGAGATGTTTCCGTCGGGCAGCATCCGGCCCAGGTCGCCGGTGCGGTACATCCGTTCGCCGCGCACGGCGTCGTGGAAGAACCGCTCGGCGGTGCGCTCTTCGTCGCCCCAGTACCCGCGGGCCAGGCCGGTGCCCGCCGCGCAGATCTCGCCGGTCACCCAGTCCGGAGCGTCCAGGCCGTCCCGGTCGAGGACGTAGGCGCGGTTGTTGGCGTTCGGGCGTCCGTAGGGGATGGACTCGCTGCCGTCCTCCTCCGGACCGACCGGGTGCAGGATGTTCCAGATCGTCGTCTCGGTGGGGCCGCCCAGGGAGACCACGTCGAGGTCGGCCTTGAGCGTGCGCAGCGCGGCCGGCAGGGCCGGCGGGATACGGTCGCCGCTCATCATCACCAGGCGCAGCGCAGGCGGGACCACCGCGTCCGCGACCGCCTGGTCGTGCAGCAGGCCGACTATGGCGGGAACGGAGTTCCACACCGTCACCCCCGCGCTCTCGCACAGGTCCAGCCAGTGCGCCGGGTCCACGGCCTTGTCCCGGTCGGGCATGACCAGGGCCGCACCCGCCGAGAGGGCGCCGAACACGTCCCACACCGACAGGTCGAAGTTGAAGGCGCTGATGGCGAAGAAACGGTCGGCGGGGACGATGCCGAAACGTTCGTGGCAGTCGGCGACGACATTGGCGACGTTGCGGTGGGTGACCATGACGCCCTTGGGCGCGCCGGTGGTGCCGGAGGTGTAGAGCACGTAGGCGAGGTCATCGGGGTCCGAGCCGGGCAGCCGGGCGGGGACCTCGGGCGTGGCGTCGGCCCGGCCGCTGCCGGTGTCCGCGTCGGTGATGTCGAGGCGCATGACCTCCCGCTCGCCACTGGTGTCCTGCCAGCCGGCGTTGGTGAGGACCCGGCGCACCCGGCCGTCGCGCAGCATGTACTCCTGCCGCTCGGCGGGCAGGCCCGCGTCCACGGGCAGGTACGCCGCTCCGGCCAGGACGGTGGCGAGGATGCCGACGATCTGCTCGGGACCGCGGTGCATCACCAGGCCGACGAGCTCGTCCCGGCCGACGCCGCCCTCGCGCAGCCAGCGCGCCGCGGCGGCGGCCCGGTGCAGCAGCTCGCCGTAGCCGACCTCGCGGCGGGAGGTGAGGATCGCGGCCGCGTCCGGGGTCCGCAGGGCCTGCTCCACAAACGTGTTGCCGAGCATGGTCGGCGGCAGCGGGACCTGCGTGTCGTTGGCCTCGCGGCGCCGCTCGAGCTGCGCCTCGGGCAGCAGGCCGAAGGAGGTGCGCTGCCAGGAGCCCGGATCGGTCAGGTCCTCCAGCAGGGTCCGGTAGCCGTGGGTGAAAGCGTCCAGCAGCCCCTCCGGGAACAGCTCGTCGATGCCGTCGAGCTGGACGACGAGTCCGCCGTGCTGCTCCATCGCGAAGGCGTTCAGCCAGACCTGCGGGGTCTGGGAGACGGTGAAGACCTCCGGGCCGAACAGTTCCAGGGCCGAGCCGTCGGCCTCGGTGTTGCCGTGGCCGATCGCGCTGTTGAAGGTGAAGGGCATCCGGGCGCCCGCCACGCCGCCGCGGCGGCGCGCCAGTTCCTGCATGACCTGGCCGCCGGAGAAGTGCCGGTGGTCCAGGTCCTTGCGGAGCCGGGTCTGCAGGACGCGGGCCCGCTCCACGAAGGTGAGGCTCCGGTCCACCTCCGCCTCGACCAGCAGAGTGTCCGAGAAGTTGCCGATGGCCTCGAACACGCGGGGGTGGATGGGCGGGCGGTTGGCGACCGTGGTGTTGATCGTGAACCGGGCTCCGGCGCCCCAGGTGGCCAGGGTCTCCGCGTACGCCGCGAGCAGCACGGCCGACGGGGTCAGGCCGGCGTCGGCGGCCCGTTCCTTGAGCGTTGCCCACGCCTCCCGGCCAAGGCGCACCTGGCGCTGGGAGAACCGGGACGAGGACAGCGCCGCGGGACTGGTGCGCAAGGGCAGGTCGGGGTGCGGGGCGAGCTCGTCGACACGGGCGAGCCAGTAGTCACGCGAGCGGCGGAAGGGGGCCCGGTCCCGCCCGGCCTCCACGGCCGTCACGTAGTCCTCGTACGGCAGCTCCTCCAGGGCGCCGGAGCCGGCCCCCTGGTACTCCCGCCACCAGGCGCGGAAGAACAGGAACATGCTGATCCCGTCCATGACCAGCCCGTCGTGGCTGACGTGCAGCACCATCCGGTCGTCGGCGAGGACCGTCACCTCGACGGCGAGCAGCGGCGCCCGGTCGGCGGGGAGCACCCGGTGCGAACGCTCCTCGCGCAGCTCGCCGCGGATCCGGCTCTGCTCCCCGGGGCTCTTGGACCGCAGGTCGAGGCGGGGGATCCGCAGCCGGGACCAGCTGTTCTCGGTGACCTGCCGGTCGTCGGCGCAGAAGCGCGAACGCAGCGCGCTGTGGGCGTCGATGACGGCCGCCAGCGCCTTCTCCAGCCGGTCCACATCCCAGAAGCCCTCGATCTCGTGGTAGACGTGGCTGGCCACGTCACCGATTTCGAAGATGCCGCTGCGGCCCAGCAGATAGGCGCGCTGCAGGGTGGTGAGCGGGAACCCCGGACCGTTCTTCTCCTCGTCGAGGAGATGGGAGATCAGGTCTTCCTTCACGTCCTTGATCCGCGCGATGAAGTCCGGTTCCATGTTCTCCCGGCCGCCCCGCAAACGCAGGTCGCTGCCGGACAGTTCCAGGAACAGGCCGCGGCTCTCGATCTCACGCAGTACGTCGCGGAAGCTCATCGGGCCTCCGCCCCGACCAGCTCGGTGACGGCGGTGTCCTCGGCGCGCTCCTCCACGAGGGCGGCGAGGGCGGAGACGTCCTCGGCGTCGAGCAGTTCCTCGAGGGTGATGTCCACGTCGAGTGCCTCGAGGATCTGGTACTGCAGCGTGACGGCCTGCAGTGAACTGGTGCCGAGAGCGTTCAGGCCGTGTGCGGCGACCTCTTGGCCGGCGGGCAGCTGCAGCAGGGTCCGTACGAGCTCGCTCAGCCAGTCGCCCAGGCGCAAGCCGGCGGTGGCGCCGGGCGCCGGCCGGCCGGTCGGGACGAAGAAGACGGCGTCGGCCAGGCGGATCTCACTGCCCGGGGCGACGAGTTCGACCGTACGCGGCCACGCGGTGGGCGCGGGCAGCGAGATCGCCTCGGCCACGCGGGCGGCGAAGCGGGGCATGACCGGGGCGGCGACCTGGGCGAGCAGCCGGGCCGCGGCCAGTTCGAGGGCCACGGCGGTACGTGCTTCGCTCTCCCAGCCGGCGGTCTCGGCGAGCAGGCCCTCCTTGCGGGAGAACCGCACGGTGTCGTTGACGATGCCGTCGAGCTCGGCCGCGGCCTCGTTGAGGGAGAAGCCCTCGGAACCGAGGCTGGCGGAGACGGCGTCGAGGCGGTTGCCGAGGCGGCCGAGGAAGGCGGAGTGCTCCGGCGTCCAGGTACCGGCGTCGGGGGCTGCGCCGCCGTAGTGCTTGGCGACCCGGGATCCGAGGTCGTTCAGCCAGGCCTGCCAGGTGCCGATCAGGGTGTCTTCGAGGGTCGCCTCGTACGCGGCACGCTGGAAGTTGGTCCGCTCGGCCTCGGGGCGGGTGCGGGACAGGAAGTAGCGGACGGCGTCGACCGAGTCCGGGCCGAGGATCTCCTTGCCCCAGATGGCGTGCCGGCGGCTGGTGGAGAACTTCTGGCCCTCCAGCAGGTAGAACTCGTTGACGTGGTAGTCGATGTCCGGCGCCCAGTTGGGGAAGGCCAGCTTGTACAGGGCCGGGTAGAGCACCGAGTGGTAGAAGCTGTTGTCGTAGCCGAAGAAGTGGACGACCTTCCAGTCCTGCTCCGGCTCGGCGGCCTTCCAGTTCTCTCCGAGGCGGGCGCCGAGGGCCTGGATACCGTAGAGGAAGCCGTAGGACATCTCGGGCCACACCCAGATGACCTGTCCGTCCAGGTCCTTCTCGGCCGGGGGAACGCCCCAGGAGGAGGGGTGGCTGACCGGGATGTCGAGGCTCGGGCGGCGGAAGAGGCGGTCGGTGAGCTCGCGCAGCCTGGCCGGGACCCGGCCCAGGCGGTGGTGGGCGTCGAGGTCCTCGCGGAACTCGTGCAGCGGCAGCGACCAGCGGGAGACCGGGCCGCGGCGCGGGGCGGCCGGGGAGAGGGCGGAGACCGGGTCGGTCAGGTCGGTGACGACATTGGGCTCGCCGCACTGCTCGCAGATGTTGCCGCCGGCGCCCGAACCGCAGCCGGGGCAGTCGCCCTTGACGTCCACCTCGTAGAGGTACTGGCCGCTCGAGGCGTCGAACAGGGCGTCGGCCTCGGTGACCGTGACCCGGCCCGAGGAGACCGTACGGGAGAAGAAGTCCTGCAGACCGGACCGGTACTCCGGGGCGGTGTCGGTGACCGTGTACTGGTCGAGCGAGATGTCCATCAGCTCGAGCGTCTTGGCTATCTCGGCGCTGTAGTGGGCGGCGGCCTCGGCGGGCTCGACGCCGTCGGCGGCGGCCGCGGCGACCACATAGCTCTGGTAGTCGTCGCTGCCGGTCAGGTGCCAGGCCTTGGTGCCGATCAGCCGCTGGTGGCGGACGTAGACATCGGCGCCGAGGTAGGGACCGGACAGATGGCCGAGGTGCAGGTCGCCGTTGGGGGTGGGCGGTGTGGAGAAGACGAACACCGGGCGATCGCCGAAGTCCTTGCGCTCGGCGCTGAGCGCCGAGGTCAGGGCGCGCCCGGCGTCCCGCCAGTACTGGGTGAGGAAGACCAGGTCGGTGTCCCCGGTGTTCTCCAGGACGTGGGACTCGAACGGCTCGAAGAGGACGACCGTGCCGGGAGCGGCCGGGTGGCGCTCGCCGTCGACGACGAACTCGCCCCGTCCGCTGACGATCACGAAGAACTCGGTCTCGTCGTGCTGGTGGCTGTTGGAGCTGGTGCCGGGAGAGACCCGGCCCCAGCCGGCGCCG
This sequence comes from Streptomyces sp. NBC_01546, assembly GCF_045208355.1. Lineage (NCBI taxonomy): Bacteria > Bacillati > Actinomycetota > Actinomycetes > Kitasatosporales > Streptomycetaceae > Streptomyces > Streptomyces sp. NBC_01546. The sequence goes on along the minus strand of NZ_CP109379.1, from coordinate 2,296,421 downwards.
ACACCCAGACCATGGATATCGCTCATGTCGATGCCGAAGGCCTCGCTGAGCACGGTGTCGTCATAGGTGTTGATGATCACGAAACGTCGTCCTTTCCGGGGGACGGAACGAAGAGCAGATGCGCGGTCTCCGCCGCGATGGCAGGGGCCAGCCGGTACCCGGAGCCACTGGCGGCGCCCGCGAACACCACTCGGCCGTCGGCCGTGAGCGGGCGGACGAGCGGCTCGAAGCCAGGGCCGTACGCGTCGCAGAAGACGCGCCCGGAGACGCAGTGCTCGATCAAGTGGGGTGCGTAGCGGGCCAGGACGGCGAGGGCCGCGTCCCGGTCGGCGGGGGTCAGGCTCGTCGCGACGGTGTCCGGATCGACATCCCATTCCTGGCAGGTGTAGCTGAACAGCCAGTGCCCGCGCTCGTGGTACGGCAGCAGGAAGGCGTCCTCGTCCTGGAAGACCACCGCCCGGTCGCCCACGGAGGGCGGGACCTCGATGTGCAGGGCCACGATCTTCTTCACCCGGGCTCCGAGCGGGGATACGAGATCCTTCCACGCGGGGGCCGCGAGCCAGGGACCAGGCGCCAGGACCACCTGTCCGGCGTGGAGCGTGCCGCCCGTGCTCAGGGAGAGCTCCACCGAGTCGGCGCCGGGTGTCACCGCGGTGACCTCGACCCCCTCGCGGAACTCCACGGTCCGGCGCAGATCGCGTGCCAGCTGCTGGGTGAGGGCCTGGACGTCCGCGTACTGGCAGCCGTCGCCCTCCCAGGCGGCGGTGCCCTCCGGCAGCAGGGCGGTCTTGCCGGCCACTTCCCGGACGGGCCGCAGCCGCGCCTGCGGCAGGTAGGTCTCCTCCAGCCGCGCCTGTGCCGAAGCAGGGGCCACCACCGTCATGTCCAGGCTGTGGATCGGCAGTTCGGGGCGGGCCGCCTTGAGCGCCGCGTAGCGCTCCTGGCTGAGGGCCGCCATCTCGCGGATCCGGGGCGAGGAGCCGCGCGGGAAGTGCAGACCCGCCGAGCGGCGGGTGGCACCGCTGCCGACCGCGTCCCGCTCCAGGACCACCACGCGTGCCTGCGGCTCCCGGGAGAGGAACTCCTGGGCGATGCTGAGGCCGAGGACACCGCCGCCGACCACCGCCACGTCGTACGCCGCCGGGTCCTGCCGCTGCCGCGGCGGGGTCGTCACGCGCTCCATGCGGCGCTCGCCTCGGGGGACTTGGCGGACCACTCGATGAAGGACGCCAGCTGCTCGTCGGTACGGACCCCGCACAGCCTGTCCGCGATGCGCCGGCTGCGCCAGGCGTTCAGGCTGAGGTTGGGGTCGGCCAGGCCGCGCTGCCCGCGCGCGGCGTTCTGGACGAAGATGCTGCGGTCGGCCGGGCCGTCCCAGCGCACCGCGAAGTCCTCGTCGATGCGCAGCTCGTCCCCGTCGCGCTCCAGCCGGTCCGCGATCGGTGCGAGGAAGTCCATCCGGGCCGGCCGGAAGCCGGTTGCCCAGACGACGACGTCGGCGTCGAAGTGCTCGGCGGGGGCGCCGGGTTCGTCGTTGTGCCGGACGGTCAGGTCCCAGCCTCCGACGGGGCTCTCCTCGACCGCGACGACGTCGCGGTTCGGGTGCAGCCCGACGAGGTCGCTGTTGCCCTCCACGAAGCGGTGGACGTAGACGGCCTGGTAGACGTCGCGCAGCGTGGACTCCGAGATGCCGTCGCTGCTGAGGACGTGCTGGGCGTTGAAGGTGGCGCGGGCCTCCGGGCCCAGGCCGTAGAAGTAGTCCGAGTGGGACGGCATGTAGTAGTCGTTGGTGAAGGGTGAGTCGTCGATCGGGAAGTAGTTGCGGCGGCGCGAGATCCAGGAGACGCGGCGCGGCATTTCAGTGCCGGACCGGGAGATCAGGTCCAGGAACGCCTCGGCGCCGGACTGTCCGCCGCCGACCACGACGACTCGTTTGCCGCCCAGGTTCCGGGCCGCCTCGACGTAGTCGTTGACGTGGAACTGGGTGGCACCGAGCGTGCCCTGCGGCGGGACCCAGGGCTGGTTGCCCACGCCGACGACGATGTTGTCGGCCGTCACCGTGCGACGGTCGGTGCGCAGGGTGAAGACCTCGTCGAAGCCGACCTCCTGCACCGTCTCGCCGAAGACGACGTTCGGGTTGCGCCGGGAGGCCCAGGCCAGGTAGTTGCGGAACTCCAGGCGCGGTACGTCGGCGAACTGGGCGTTGAGGAAGTGGTACACCCGGCCCTGGTCGTGCAGGTAGGACAGGAAGGAGAAGGGGCTCTGGGGGTCGGCGAGGCTGACCAGGTCCTTGAACATCGAGACCTGCAGGGTGGCGCCGGGTATCTGCTGGTTGTCGTGCCAGCCGAAGGCTTCCTTCCGGTCGATGAAGAGGTTGTTCACCTCCGGGCGACCGTGGAGCAGTGATGCCAGGCTCAGGTTCGCGGGGCCCACTCCGATGCCGATGCAGCGGTAGTGGTCGGACTCGGGACGGACGTGGTTGGTGTTCATACGGTCCTCTCCTTCGAGGCGTGCCGGTGGCTGACCGGCCGAGTCGTGCTGATGAGGGCGGTACGTGCGGTGGTGGGGGTCAATGCGGCTCACACCTGCGCGGGGGACGGGGCTTGCGCCGGATTCGCCGTCTTGGCGGGCGAAGGTTCGGGACGGCGTACGGCGATCAGCCCGAAGACCGTCGCCAGCAGCGACCCCATGGCCACCACGGGCCAGACGAGACCGTCCAGCCGGAGGAAGAGCCAGCTGCCGATCATCGGACCCACGGCGGTGCCCAGACCGAACATGAACTGGAAGCTGCCGATGTACCGGGAGCGCAGTCGCGCCGGGCCCGCGGTCGCCGGATAGGCGAACACCGCCGGGCCGCCGACGATCTCGCCGATCGACCAGATGAGCGTGCCGACGATCACGGCGGCGGGTCCGATGGGCAGACCGTAGAAGGCCACGCCGGCACCGACCAGGGCGAATCCCAGACCGATCGTCACCTTCAGCGGCCACTCCTGCGAGAGCTTGGTGAGCAGCAGCTCGAAGGCGATGACGATGAACCCGTTGAGGGAGACGGCGAAGGTGTACCAGAAGAGCGCCAGCCCCTCGTCCTTCATGTACAGCGGCAAAGTGGACAGGTACTGCATGTACACGGCCGCGTGGCAGAAGGCAGCGATCAGGTACAGCAGGTACCGGCGGTCACGGATCACCGCCGCGTAGCCGCCCGGCGCCCCGTCCGGGTCCGCCGCGGCAGCGGCCGGGGCGGCACCGACCCGGGCCGGCAGTGTCGCCCACGCGAACACCGCGTACACCAGGGCGATCACGGCCTCGCCCCAGAACAGCAGGGTGTACCCGTGGCCGCCCGCGTTGTAGAGGGCGAAGCCGACCAGCGGTGCGGCCGTCGCGCCCAGGTTGAGCCCGAAGCGGTACATCGCGAAGATCATGACCTGCCGGTTCTCGGCGGTCAGTTCGGCCAGCAGTGTCGCCGAAGCCGGCCGGAAGAGCTGGGAGCCGAGGCTCACCAGGGCGATCGCGGCGAGCAGCGCCGGGAAGCTCGGCACGTAGAGCAGAGCGGCGGTGAGCACGCTGGTGCTGCCCATCGAGACGACCGTGGCGTTGCGTACGCCCATCCGGTCCGCCAGGGTGCCGCCGATCAGCGAGCCGGCGACGGCCCCCGCCCCGTAGACGCCGAGGGCCAGGACGGTGCTGCCGTCGGAGTAGCCCTTGGCGGTGAGGAACAGGACGAGGAAGACCTGGAGGAAGCCGCTGAGGCGGTTGACCAGGACCCCGGCGAGGACGGTCTTCACCGGGAGCGGGGCCTCACGGAAGGTGCCCCAGACGGTGGCCCGTCGCGCCTTCTCCTCCTCGCCGGTGCCGGTGCCGGTGCCGGTGCCGGCGTCCGCAGTCTCGGTGACGGTGTCAGAGGCCATGTCCGTCCACCGTCCCCACGGTCAGCGTCACCGCGGCGCGGACCCGGCGCTCCAGGTCGTCCAGCTCCCCGGCGGAGGGGGCGTCGATGAGGAAGGTGACCGCCCGGTCGTCGGAGCTGGCCAGCGGGGACAGCTCGGCACCCTTCTCCTTCAGCACCAGTACCGCGCGCAGCGCGGCCGGCTCGCCGGCGGCGCCCGGGGTGATCTCCGGCCAGATCCCGCCCTCGCCGACCCAGACGGGGGTGATCCCCGGCCAGTCGACGGAGACGTTCTCCAGGGTGCCGGGTGTGTGGTCCAGGTAGACCTGGCGGGTCCAGCGGCGCGGCGCCGGGTAGTCGGCGGGCTCGCCCAGCGCGATCTTGACGATCTCGGGCTCCAGGGGCCGGCCGGTGGCCAGGTGGTACAGCGCGAGCAGACCGTCACCAGGCGTCCGGGCGGCGACCTCCATCAGGTAAGGCCGCCCGTCCACGCCCGTCCGCCACTCGGCGTGGGCGATGCCGTCACGGAAGCCGAGGGTCTGCAGCAACCGCCGGTTGGCGTCCAGCAGTCCGTCGTCCACGCCGGGGCGGGCGCTCGGGACCGAGTGGGACAGTTCCACGAAGGAGCGGGCGTCCGACTCGGTGGTCTCCTTGCTCGTGACCGAGGCGAAGACGATCTCGCCGCCCTGCACCAGGCTCTCGACCGAGTACTCGTGGCCCTCGATCTTCTGCTCGACCAGCAGGGTCTCGTACTCGGGGTAGCCGGCCAGCTCGGCCCGCAGCTCCGCCGCGTCCGCGACGGTCACCACACCCGAACTGGAGTGGCGGGTGGCGGGCTTGGCCACCACCGGGTACGGCAGCCCGTCGAGGGCGGTGTCCTCGCGCTCCCCCGGCGGGATCACCAGGGAGGCAGGGCTGAACTCGTCCAGGTACCAGCGCTGCAGGTACTTGCTGCGGCAGGCGCGGGTCGCCCGCAGTCCTGGGCCCCGCAGGCCGAGCGCGTCGCCCAGCAGGCCGGTCGGCTCCACCAGCGTCTCGCCGACCGCGTACGCCCCGACGATCGTGTACTTCTGCCTCCAGACGCGGGCGCGGGCGATGAAGCCCGGCAGGAACGATCCCTCCTGGTCGAGGGAGCCGTCCACGAAGGCGATGCCGTCGAGGAGGGACGCCGGGTGGTCCGGGTCCTTGCGGGCGGCTTCAGCGGCCTCACGGTAGCCCGCCGGGGTGATGAGCAGGATCTTCAGGCCCCGCGCGGCAAGCTCCGCCAGGTAGCGGGGGTTACGGCACACGACCCAGAAGGCACCGGTGAGGACGAAGGCCTCGGGCGCGCCCTCGGAACCGGCCTCCACAGCGGGTTCGGGGTCAGTTGCGGCGGTCATGCGTCGGCTCCTCGAGGGGTGGGGACGGTTTCGGCGAACGCGCTGCCCAGGCCGTTGGAGTCCAGGAACGCCATCCAGGGGGCGGCCTCCTCGCCGGACTGGCCGGCGCGGTGCAGACCGGGGGGCAGCGCCCCGGCCAGCAGCCGGGTGACTCCGTAGGCGACCGGCAGCGACACGGCGCGGGCCATCGCGCTCTCCGACCGCTCGCCCGTCAGGTCCATCAGGTACGAGCCCTGCCAGCGCTTCCCGTCCGAGGCGCGCACGTCCAGCGCGACGGAGAGCACCACGCGGTCGCGGTCGGCCTCGGTGGTCGGGTGGCGTTCGGCCAGCTCCTTGGCGAGCCGGCGGACCTCTGCCTGGTCACCGGAGCCCACCACGCGGAAGACCGGTTCCCAGGCGTCGCGCCAGCCGGCGTTGCGCAGGGTGCCGCGGACGAAGGTACGCAGACGCCAGCCTTCGGGGATGGCGTACTGGGACACGAAGGGCACGCTGTCGCGGTTGGGGTAGACCTCGAAGTCCTCGGCGCCCAGGCGGTAGGCCGCGGTGGCCTCCCACGGGCGCTGGGCGGTGCTCTCGACGCCCCCGGCGATATGGCGCGCGGCGGAGCCAAGAGCCGCGAGTACGCCGTACGGCGCCCAGCTGAAGCGGTAGCGGAACTCGTTGGGAACGGCCGGGATGCCGCCGCAGTAGGAGGTGAAGTCGACCGACTCGGCGGTGTCCCCGATCGCCTCACGGGCTCTTGAGACCAGCAGATGGGCCATCAGGTGGTCGATTCCCGGGTCGAGTCCGGCCTCGGTCAGCACCACGACGCCCACCTCGGCGGCACGCTCCGCGAGCTCGGCGATCTCCTCGGAGACGTAGCTCGTGCAGGCGAAGTGGGCCCGGCGGTCGATGGCGAGGCGCAGCAGACGCGGGTGTTCGGCGGCGGGCAGCATCGACACGATCACGTCCCCGGCACCCACCTCGGCTTCCAGGGCCCCGTCCGTCAGGGCCCGTACCCCGGCGCGGCCGGTCAGGTCCAGGGCGGCGAGCCGGTCGGCGGCGCGCTCGGCCGTACGGTCCCACAGCACGACCCGGTCGGCCTGTGCGCACAGCAGCCCGAGGCCGCTGCGGCCGGTCGAGAGGCCGGTGCCTATCCAGTGGACGGTGCCGCTCGCGGGCACCGGGGCAGGCGATATCCGGTCAGCGGGCATCGGCGTACTCCTTGCGTTCGTCGTCGTCCGCACGGTCCCCGGCGGATTCGCCGTTCCCGGTCCCGGCGACGGCGGTCTCGAAGACGCCCAGGCAGCGCGCCCAGACCGGATCCGCCCCGCCCAGGTTTGCCAGCAGGGGCCACAGCTCCGCCGAGAAGGCGCGGCTGGCCTCCACCGGAAGCAGCGAGGGCAGATTGTCGATGGCGATGAGGTCGGCCGGCCGGTCGCCTTCGCGCAGGCGGCGTACCGGCCGGTCCCAGTCGGTGAGTTCGGTGTAGACCGGCAGGACGTTGCACGCCGAGGTCACGTCACAGGTGACGTCCGATACCACGGAGAGGCGCCGGGGGCCGTCGAGGTCCGCGTGGGTCAGGAACGGCGGCGTGGGCCGGTTCATCAGGACGGTGTTGACGAGGATGTCGTGGTCGAGCAGGGCCGCGCGGTCCAGCGTGGCCGTCTCCGCGATGTCCCACCGGGTGGGGGTGAGTCCGGCCTTGGCCAGGGCGTCGCACGCGCCGCGGCCGCTGCGGCCGAGGGCGCCGATCACCAGCGCGCTCCCGTTCTCACCGGGCTCGTTCAGCAGGGCGTCCAGCGCGTCAAGGCCGGTCGGGGTCAGCGGGGTCCGCAGCCGCCCGCGCCGGTGCAGTACGGCCAGCGCCGCTCCGACGTAGCCCGCCCAGTAGCCGAAGGCCGCCAGCCGCCGGCCGGTGTCGTCGGTCAGGTACTCCAGGTCGAGGAGCGAGCCGCCGCCCGCCGTGAACCGGGCGAGCAACTCGCTCGCGCCGGTCTGTCCCTTGTAGGCGTGGCCGAAGTAGATGTGACGGTGGGTCAGTTCCGCGGGGCCGTCAGGGAGCTCCTTGAGGCCCAGGACGTGAGCACCGCCAGGCGCATCGGTCCAGCTGCCCGCCGGGGCTGCGTGGCAGCCCGCGGCGAGGTAGTCGTCGAGGGGGAAGGCGCGCTGCGCCGACTCCTCCACGGTGATCTCGACGCCCTGGGCCACCAGGCGCGCGGCATCCTCGGGGACGAGGGGCGCGCGGCGCTCGCTCGGCCGGGATTCCGCCCGCATCCAAAGGTGCGGATTATTCGACATCGATGCCATTTCTCCCTCATGAGAAGAACTGCCGACTTGCGGCGATAAGTTCGGTGAAAATGGGCAGGCGGTAGCCTTGTGTGTGCTCACTGCGCCGGGCGGGTCGCGCCGCTACAGCACCGGGATCCGGGCGTTGGCCAGCCGCCGGTACGTCACTTCGGCCGGCCCGGACGACAGCCGCGCCGGGTCGAACCCGGAGTCCAGCAGCGTCCCGACGACCGCCCCGGCTATCGCCACCGCCAGGCTCCCTCCGGGACACCGGTGGGCGGCGGCGCCGAAGGTGAAGACCACCGGCGCCTCGCGGCCGGGCCGGAAGGCGTGCGGATCGGGGTTGACCGCCGGGTCCCGGTTGGCGGCGGCGAGCAGCACCAGCACCTGCTCGCCCGGCGCGACCTCGGCAGCACCGTGCCGGAACGGCTCGGCGGCGAAGCGGCGGGTGTTCTGGATCGGCGCGTCGTGCCGGGCCACCTCCCGTACGAACCGCTCCCACGCGGCAGGGGTCTTCGGGGTCTCCTCACCCCGGGCCAGCGCGAGCAGCGTGTTCCCGATCAGCCCGGCCGTGGCGTCGTACGTCTGGGACAGGAACCCGACCGCGTTGGCCAGCAGCGGAGCCGTCCGGGTCCAGGAGGCCTCCCGTGCCGCCCGTACGAGCCCGGCGAGCAGCCCGTTCCCGGCGGCCTCCGCGTGTTCGAGACCGGGGCCGAGCAACTCCTGGAGCCGGGCCGCGGCAAGCGCCGCCGCAGCCTGCTGCTCCGGGGTGGCCAGGGCGGGGATGCACTGGACGAAATCGCCGATCAGCCGGGCGGCCTCCGCCGAGCCGTCCGCGTCGAGCCCGCACAGGGCCGCCACGACCCGTGCGGGGACGGCGAACATCAGCTCCTCGAAGGGGACTTCGCCGCCCGTCCCGAGAGATGCCCGGGTCTGCTCGGCGGCCAGCCGGGCGGCGTGCACGGGGTCGGCGGTCCCCAGCGCCTCGACGACCACACCCTTCAGGTGCTGCTGGAGGCCCCCGTCGGTCATCCGCACCAGATCCCCGAACACCTCACCGGCGGGGGTGCCGACGATTCCGGCGGGCACCGGCTCGGCCACCGGACGGACCCGCAGGGCGGCGGAGCCCAGCACGGCGCGCACCGCCGCAGCGTCCGCCGCGACCCAGGCGTTCAGGGCCGGGTCGAAGGCGAAGGGGCGCTCGGCCACCAGCGCCGCGTAGCCGGGGTACGGGTCCGCCAGCCTGACCGCTTCGATCGGGTTGGTCACCTGTGTGCTCCTTGCTGGGTGTTCGGCATGTCGGTGCCTTGGGGTGGGGGAGGTGGCGTCGCTGAGGGAAGGGTGCGTCAGAGATAGCGGGCGGGGAGCGCGGCGCGCCGGGCGTCGAGGGTGCCCGCGATCGTCAGCCGCATGACCTCCGAGGTGCCCTCGTATATCCGCAGGGAACGGATCTGCCGGTACAGGCGCTCGGTGACGCTGTCCGCGACCACACCCGCCGCGCCGAGCAACTGCACGGCGGAGTCGACGACGTGCTGGGCTTCCTCGGTGGCGTACAGCTTGGCGATGCTCGAATGCCGGGCGAAGCGCCTGCTGCCGTGGTCGGTCTCCCAGCCTGCCCGCGCCACCAGCAGGGCGGCCGCGTTGAGCCGGACGTCCATCTCGGCCAGGGACGCCTTGGTCAGCTGGAGGTCGACCAGTTTCTCGTTGCCGATCCGGCGGGTGCGGGCGTGGGCCAGCGCCGTGTCGGCGGCCCGGCGGGCGAACCCGAGCGCCGCGGCGCCGACCGTCATCCGGAACCGCTCCAGCAGGTCCATGGCGATGACGAAACCCCTGCCCGGCTTGCCCAGTACAGCCTCCCGGGGCACCCGGCAGTTCTCGAAGGAGAGATGGGCGAAGGCGCGCGGGGCGACCGCGTCCAGGCGTTCGTGGACCTGTAGACCGCGGGAGCCGGCAGGGACGAGGAACGCGGTGAGCCCCAGCGGGCCGGGGCCCTCGCCGGTGCGGGCGATGACGACGTACACGTCCGCGATCCCGGCGTTGGCGATCCACGCCTTCTGCCCGTTCAGGACGTAGCCGCCGTCCTCGTCGCGCTCGGCCCGCAGTCCGACCGAGGCGATGTCCGAACCCGCCTCGTGCTCGGAGACCGCGAACGCGCCGATGAGCGAACCCTCGGCCATCCGTGACAGGTAGTTCTCCTTCTGCTCCTCGCTGCCGTACCGGATGATCGGCGTGGCGGCGAGGGCCTGGATGGAGAAGGCGAAGTCGGCCAGGTCCTCGGCGTAGGCGAGCGCCTCACGCATCAGGCAGATGCTGCGGAAGTCACCGGGGAGGCCGCCGGGCGCGGTCCGAGGGTCCAGGAAGGAGAGCCAGCCGTCCTCGCCGAGCTCCCGTACCAGACGCCGTCCGGCCTTCTCCGGGTCCTGCCGGCGGACCTCCTTCCACAGCGGGGCGCGGCCGTCGCACCAGGTGCCGATGGCGTTCGCGAGGCGGCGGTGCCCGTCGTCGTAGAAGGGGAGGGCCAGGATTTCCTGGTCGAAGGCGCTGGTGAGTTCCAAGGCAGTTCTCCGTGCGAGGGGGCGGACATCGGCGGGTACGGCATCAGGCGTCAGGCGTCAGGCGTCAGATGAGCAGGCCGGCATCTTCCTCGGCGGGAGTGGCGGCCGGTTGCCCGGCACTGACCTGAGCGACCAGCTTGTGCTCGACGAAGTAGGCGAAGGAGGCGTAGCCGCGCCAGATGCGGCGCCACTCCCGCTGGACGGCTTCCTCCCCGGAGTTGCGCCGGATGCCGTCGAGGTAGGAGACGATGATGTCGGCCGACTGCCGGGCGTGCCCGGCGGAGAAATTGTCGATCGACAGGTGTGCCTGCTCGTAGCCCGCGTCGAGGTTGTGGCGGCGCAGCTTCTGTATCTCGTGGAGCCGCATCGCTCCGAGCCCGAACATCTCGATGCCCAGGTTGTAGCCGAGGATCTCGTTGTAGAGGGTGTCGGGGAAGAGCGCCAGGCACACCTGGTGGATGGAGAACCCGTAGAGCCCGTCCGGTAGATCGCCCTGCTCCAGGAACTCGTCCTGGCGGATGTGCGGCAGGTGGATGTCCATGCTGGCCAGCACCTGGTGGATGAGCGTGATGTGGTTCTTGTCGAGGTCGCCGCGGCCCATCTCGTCGGCGTAGATGGAGAACAGCATGTGGTCGCTCTGCCGGTGGTTGCGGCCGAGGTTGCCGATGCGCTGGGCCCAGGTGCCGTCGATCAGGCTGCCGAGGGCGAAGGTGCTCTGCTCGAAGATCACGGTGTCCCGGTCGGGGATCTCGGTGAGGGGCTGGTACGGGTCCACCAGCTTGTCCCAGTAGATCGCGTCGACGCGCGCCATCAGCGCCTCGGGCGTGTAGTCGAAGTACTCGGCATCGGTGAGGGTGCCGCCCGATCCATGGGCGAACAGCAGTTCCGCGTCGGCGAGGTTGGCTTCGGCCCGGTCCCGGGCGGTCCCCAGGATGTGGGGGAACTGCTCGATGTTGACCACACGGTGGAACAGCTGCCGGTCGTCCAGGCCGGCCGGGGCCTCGGCGAGGACCGTGTCGTCCGGGTCGCTGCCGCGCAGCGCCTCGGCCCACGCCAGGGCCTGGCCGTCGCCGGCGGTGTTCGGCCGGAAGTCGAGGTCCGCCGGCTCACCCGCCGCGATGGCCTGCGCCCACTGGGTGAACACGGCCGCCTCGTACTCGTCGAAGATGCCGAACATCGGCCCGCCGAACTTGATGGACCGCAGGAACCGGCACACGCCCTCGCGGGCGGGCTTCATCTGCCTGGCCTCGCGGAACTGGCCGACGAAGGCCGCCAGATCCATGTTCTCGTCGTCGAGCCACTCCGACAGCCGCCGGTCGCCGAGACGCACACTGCGATGCTGGCGGCCCGCGTACGGCGCGTGCCGGGCCACGATCCGCCCGACCTTGGCGTCCAGGGACAGTCCGTCGTGCCAGTCGGCCAGCTCGCCGAGGAGTGCGGTGTGTTCCTGCTCCAGGCGCAGCACCAGCTCGATCGAGGCGGTCATCCGCTGCCGGTCCCGTGCGCCGGTCGGCGAGCTCTCGGTCAGCCTGAGGTATTCGGCGAGGAGCGCACGGGCCTGTGCCTCGGCCAGGAAGGGAGTGTCCGTACCCAGCAGCAGATCGTCGACGCCCAGGGCGTTCACGGCGTAGTGCACGCCCACCACTTCGGGCAGGAACGACGCGGGCAGCCGGGAGAGCGCGAGGTAGAAGGAGGCGTGCAGCGCGGTCAGCGGGCGCGCCTCGGTCTCCTTCAGGAAGTCCGCGGTCTCGATCCCGGGCAGGTGCACCTCGAGCTCGGCGAGCGTCCGCCGCCGCCGGGCGAGCAGCCCGCGCTCGGGGGTGCCCTCGCCCTGCAAGAAGAAGTGCTGGCCGAAGAGCTGGTTGACGATGACCGACGGTTGGGTGGCGGTCTGCGAGACATCGTCCAGCCAGCAGCCGGCGAGCAGCATGAGGGGTGCGCGCTGGCGCAGGACGAGGCGGTACGTCTGCGGGCCGCGCTCGCGCAGGCCGGCGAGGGCCGGTTCGATGGCGGTGCGGGCCCGCCGGACGCGGGCGGCGATCGCGTCGGCGTCCGTAGGGGCCTCGTCCTCGGCCGCGGGGAGGAAGGCGTGCAGGGTCCGGCGGGCGACGAGGCGGGTCGTCTCGCTCTCCTGGTCGTCGAGGAGTTGCCGGAAGATGCCGGCGGGTCCGGCCTCGATGACCGCGGCGGCGTCCTCGGCGGCCTTCGGGCTGAACCGGAAGGCCGCGCGGGGCAGGGAAGTGGTCAGGTCCGGAAGGGGAAATCCGGTGTGCGCGTTCATCAGGACTCCGGGGTTTCGTCGCTCGTCGGCTGCTGGGCGGCGGAGAGTTTGCGCAGGAGTACGCCGACCCGTACGCCCGGCACGCTCGACGCCAGGAGGTAGTGACCGCCGTCGCGCAGCTGTCCCGCCTCGTCGCGGTCCACGAGGTTGATCAGGGGGTCGGCCGCGAAGCAGTGTCCGACGCGGGGGATGTTGTCCAGGAACAACTGCCCGGCGCTGAATCCGGCCTGGCGCTCCTTCAGCACGACGATCGGCTTGAAGAGGTTCGGGTGCAGTACGCCGTCGACGTGCTTGAGGGTCAGATCGAGCGGCGTGAGGATGCGGTCGTTGACCACCCGGGCCAGGTCCGAGCTGATCTCGTTGGACCAGCCGAGCGAGGGCGGGTCTTGGGCGGAGGCCCCGCCGAGGATCTCGTACGCGTTTTCTCCGTATGGCCGGGCGCTCACCAGGCAGGCAGCCGAACCGTCACTGAACAGGGCGAAGTTCTCCATCCGGATCGCCTCGTCCGAGATCCGGTCGGTGGTGACGACCAGCACCGTGTGATGCTGCCCGGAGGCCACCAGCGCCTGTGCCAGGCGCAGTCCGACGAGCAGATTGGTGCAGCGGTTCAGGGTGATGCCGGTGAAAGCGGCATCACCCAGCCCGAGGCCGGTCATGACCGCCTGTACGAAGCCCCCGTGGGTGCGGGGGCCGCCGGGAAACCGGGTCGAGCAGAGGATCAGGGCGTCGACCTGGCCGGGCTCTGCCCCAGCTGCGGCGAGTGTCGCCCGGCCGCTTTCCACGGCCAGCGTCTCCAGGTTCTTGCCGGTGCGGTGGATCGTTCCCCAGCCCCACAGCGAGGCCTTGGCCGGCATGCGCAGCTCGGCGGCGCGCGCGGTCAGATTCGCCATGGACGTGTGGTCGGCCGGGTTCTCGCCGAGGACGTAGCGGGGGGCGGACAGATGGACGGGGGTGGCGTTCACCGTGCGGAGTCACTCTCCTGCCCGGCCGACGGGGCCGGTGTCATCATCGCGTTGGCTTCGGGGTAGGGAAGGGCGTCCGCCCCGAAGCCGAAGGTCCCGTGGGTACGGATCTCCTCGGCGGCGCGGACGACCGAACCGAGCGCCGCCCGGGCCAGCGCCGAGCCGACGCTGATCCGTCGTGCGCCGAGTTCGCCGAGCTCCGCCACGGACAGCGGCAGGGCGGGCGAACCCATCAGGACGTTGACCGGGCGCCGGACGGCGGCACACACTGCGCGCACCGCCTCCGCATCCGGGAGGCCCGGCGCGTAGAGGACATCGGCGCCCGCGGCCTCGTACGCCCGCAGTCGGCGGATGGTGTCCGCCAGGTCGGACCGGCCCTGGAAGAAGTTCTCGGCGCGGGCCGTCACGGTGAAGGGGAAGTCGAGCTCCCGGGCGGCGGCGACAGCCGCGGCCACGCGTTCCACGGCTTCCTCCAGGGGACGTACGGGGTCGTCGGCCCGGCCCGTGGAGTCCTCGATCGAGCCTCCGACCAGGCCCGCTGCGGCGGCGAGCCGAATGGTCTCGGCCACGTCCCGCGGCGTGTCACCGAAACCGCTCTCCAGGTCGGCGGAGACCGGCAGATGCGTCGCTGCCACGATCTCCGCGGCGTTGGCGAGGATCTCAAGCCTGCCCACCAGGTTCGTGCCGTCCGGCCGGCCGAGGCGGTAGGCCAGCCCCGCACCGGTGGTGGCGAGCGCGGCGAAGCCGAGTCCGGTCAGCAGCCGCGCGGTTCCCGCGTCCCACGGGTTGGGGACGACGAAGGGCTCGGTGCCCTGGTGGAGCCGGCGGAAGGCGAGGGCGCGGGCGCGCTGATCGGCGGGGTCTACGGAAGGGGCAACGGGCAGGTTCACGGATGGAGTTCCTCTGTGGCGCTGGTGTCGTACGGTTCCGGCACGTTCAGATGAGTTCGACGTGCCAGTCGCCAGGCTGCCCGGCTCCGGGCGCTGCGGGCAGGAGCGACCGCAGGATGTCGGTGACGGTCCGGGAGCGGCCGTCGAAGTAGAAGTGGCCGCCCTCGGCCCGGTGCCGGACCGGCGGCCGGAGGCATTCCCGTTCCCAGGACTGCAGCCCGGCCTCGCTGATGTGCGGGTCGTCCGTACCGTTGATCAAGGTCACCGGTACGGACAGGGGTGCGGCCGGCCGGTACGCGTACCCGGCGACCATGCGGAAGTCGGCGCGCAGGTTCGGCAGGAGCAGCTCCTGCAGGGATTCGTCGGCCATGACCTCCGGCGGCAGTCCGCCGAAGAAGCCCACGGCCTCCGTGAACTCCCGGCCTTCCAGCCGGGCGGCCTCCACGACCCGCCGGGTGGGCAGCAGGGAGGGGGCGGAGCAGCCGGAGGCGACCAGGTGGCGGAAGTCCGGCAGGTGACCGATGCGCCGTGCGACCTCGAAGGCGAGCACCGCGCCGAAGCTGTGTCCGAAGAGGACGAAGGGGCGGTCGGCGGTGGCGGAGATCTCGTGCGCCACCGCGTCGGCGAGTTCCGCGACATCGGTGAGCGCGGGCTCCCGGTAGCGGTTGCCGCGTCCCGGCGGGCAGAGCCCGGCGATCTCGGCCACGCCCGCCAGGTCCGACTGCCAGCCGAGGAAGGAGCGCGGGTTACCGCCCGCGTGCGGGAAGCAGTAGACACGTGCGGCGGGCCCCGGCTCGGATTCCGTCCCGTCACACATGAACCAGGGGGAAGAGCTCACTGGAACGACCGTGCTCACGGGGTCACCTTGGGCTTGGTCGAATTCCAGCCAACATCGGCCAGAATTTTCACATCACCCGATGTCCCGTGAGCGGTGCCCGTGCTCGCGGAGGACACCGCGACCCCGCCGCCGGCCAGCGTGGCCGCAATGGCTGCCGTGGCGATGCGGACCGTCAGTCGCGGCCGGAACGACGTACCGGGGCGGGAAAGGGTCGCCAACATTTCGTCAAGCCTCCAAAAGAGCGGGGCAGGTACCCGCGGACCGTTTAGTGGAGTGAAGGCGATCGCTGCGATCGGCCTTGATCACTCTCGAGTCCGGGTGGACTTTGACTCAAGCTCCGAGATGACTCGTATTCCCGCACTGCTAAAATCCGATGGATCCTAAAAGCCGCACACGGGGATGTATTGGACATTCGGTTGGCATTGCAAGACCCTTTGAGCACTCGGGAAGTGACAGGACGAGCGAGTGGGAGAATGTGAATGGAACACGGAATTCCGGATACCCCGAACGGTGTGCAGCAGCTCATGTCCGAGCACCTGCAGGCGCTCTCCCGGCTTGTCGCGGGCGGCCTGGCCGACCCGGCCGCGGCACCGGCACCGCCCGCGGCACCGGCGGCGAAGGCTCCCCCCGACATCCGGATCCGCTATCACCACGGGCTCGAAGCCATTGGCGCCGCCATCGACGAGGCACTCGCCGATGCGCGCAAGGAGATCCTGACCGCTCAGCCCGACGGGCCGCGCCCAGGGCCGGTTCTTGACGAGGCCCTCGAATCCGTACGCCGCCAGATAGCGGGGGGCATTGCGATGCGCACCCTGTATCAGCACACCACGCGATTCGACGAAGCGACCAAGAATTACGTGCGGACCGTCTCCGATTATGGAGTCCAGGTCCGCACCCTGGCCGAATTCTTTGACCGGATGATCATCGTCGACGAAAGCGTCGCGTTCATTTCTGCGAATGAAACCCGTACCAACGCCATAGCCATCAGGGAGCCCGCCATCGTGCGCTTCCTCAAAGACATATTCGAGCGTTCCTGGGATCGGGCGAATCCCTTCCCCTTCGTTTCGACACATGCCACGAGGGCGGCCGAGCAGGTCATCCCATCACTCCGGAACTCCATCAGCAAACTGCTCGTCTCGGGCTACCCCGACAAGCAGATCGCACGCCGGCTCGGTATCAGCGAGAGATCACTGCAAGGGCATATCGCGGCGATGAAACAGGAACTGGGCGCGCACACCAGAATTCAGTTCGGCTATGAACTGGGCAGAAATGAGACCACGCTCATCCTGTGAGACGGCAGGCATCGAGGAGTAGGCGCGAGAAGCGGGTACGAAAAACAGGGGCGGGGACATCATGTCCCCGCCCCTGTCCGTGTCGCCTCCGGTCCTGCCGACCTCGGCGAGTCACCTCAGCGTGCTGTCTCCACGCTGGCCGCCGGTTCTGCGGTCTCCTCGGGTCCGCGCCTGCGGAAGCCGGGCATCCGGGATACGGCCACGCCACCCAGGCAGATGGCACCGCCGAGGAGTGTGACCCAGCCCGGCACCTCGTCCAGGGCGAGCCAGGAAATGAGGATCACCACGGCGGGCACCGCGTAGGTGGTCGCCCCCATCTTCCCGGCGGTGGTCCGCGACAGCGCGTAGGCCCAGGTGGTGAAGGCCAGTGCCGTGGGGAACAGCCCCAGGTAGACGACATTGAGCGTGGCCGACACAGGCGCCCGGGACAGGTCCGACACCAGCTGCCCGCTGAACGGCAGACACGCGACGGCGCCGATCAGACAGCCGTACGTCGTCACCTGGATCGGGGTCGCATGCCGCAGCGCGGGCTTCTGCAGCACCACGCCGGCCCCGTACGCCACGGCAGCCAGCAGGCAGAGCCCCAGGCCGAGGACCGAGGACGATCCGCCGCCGGACGACGAGAAGCCGACGACGACCGCGCCGACGAACGACACGGCCATGCCGGCCAGCAGCAGCGGAGGGAATCCTTCCTTCAGGAACCAGCCGCCGAGCAGCGCGACCACCATCGGCCCCACGTTGACGACCATGGACGCCGTTCCCGCGTCCACCAGCTGCTCTCCCCAGTTCAGTACGACCATGTAGACGCCGAACCAGAGCACCCCCGATCCCACGATCCCGGGCCATGCCTTCCGCGGCGGCACTCCACCGCCCTTCGCCAACAGCAGGCAGACCAAGGCCAACGAGCCCGTCAGCAGTCGCCCCAGCGCCAGCGCTCCGGGTTCGAAATAGTCGGCGGAGGCACGAATGGATACGAAGGCAGAGGCCCAGAGCACCACAGTGACCGATGCGGCTAACAGCGCCCCTCGATCCATTCCGGAACGTCCAGATGATGAGTTCATACGAGCAACCTAGCCTGGGCCGCCGTGAACCGGTGACGTCCTCGGCAGGCGGGCGGCGGATCGTTCCAGTTCGCGGAGCATGAGTCCGACCGCCGGGACGGAGGGGGACGTCGACATGGACAGGGCCACCACCTCCCGGTGCACCGTGGGCTCCAGGCGGAGCAGCCGGATCGCCGCCGACGGCGGTCCGCCCAGGGCCAGTTCCGGCAGAACGGCGACCCCCAGGCCCGCCGCGACCAGGCCGATCACGGTCGGATAGTCGTCCGTTCGGTACTCGGCGCGCGGCTCGAAACCGGCATGCTCGCACAGCCGCAACAGATGGCGGCGACAGCGGTGGCAGCCCATGACCCAGGATTCGCCGGCCAGTTCGGCCAGTTCCACTTGGCCCGCCTCCGCGAGGCGATGTCCTTCCGGCACCAACACGACCAGAGGATCGGCGAGGAGCGGGCGGACCGCGAGGTCCTGCCACTCGCCTTGCGCATTCGCGCCCGAGCCGGGGATCTCCGGGTAGCGGAAGGCCAGGGAGATGTCGCAGTCGGCATTGCGAAGCAGGTCGATGGAGCGCGGCGGAGGCGCCTCCGCGAGAGAAACCTCTACGTCCGGATGGGCGGCGCGCATCGCGGCGATGGCAGACGGTATCAGTGCCGAAGTACCGCTCAGGAATGAGGTGAGCCGGACCCGGCCGGTGCGCAGCCCCGCGAACGCCGCCATCTCCTCCTCGGCCGCGTGGAGTCCGGCGAGCACCCCGGCCGAGTGGCGCACGAGGGCCGCACCGGCCTCGGTGACCCGTACTTCACGGCTGGTGCGGATCAGAAGCGGAGTACCCATGGCCAGTTCGAGGGATTTCATCTGCTGGCTCACGGCCGGCTGGGTACAGCTCAGCTGCCGTGCCGCGGCAGCGAAAGAGCCCGTTTGCGCAACGGCGCGCAGCGTGCGGAGATGACGCGTCTCGATCATGGGGCGAAACGTAAGCAGGAGAAATGGAATCGAGCAACTCCGCTTTAGGGCGCGGTGGTATCGGGCGTTATGCATGGATCGGCAGGTCCACAGAGTGATACAGAGGCAGTTTTACCGAGTTTTGAACATCAAGCGCGAGAGGGGGGTTCACATAAGAAGTCCTTTCGGCATCGATAAGCAAGATGATCTTGAGCGGGGCGCCTATCGGGGCAACTGGAGCAAACCGGTCAGGCGATGTGGTTCACGGTCGCCCCCGCGATGCCCTCGCTTATGGCGGCCAGCAGGTTTCCTTTGGTTGCCGGACCCACTTGATGCCGCGTACAACGACCCCATGCACGACAAGATCGCCAGCACCGTCCACGGCGCATTCGGAGAAATATTGCAGGGCTACACCGTCGGCGCGCGCGGGTTCGAGCACTTCCTCTTCACGGCGCCCGTCGAGGAGCTGAGCTGCGCAGCGCGGCTGCGACGGGCCGAGGGCCCTGGCACGCAGGCACTCACGATCAGCCCGGCCGACCGCACCAAAGCGCTCTCCGCCTTCGAGACCCTCAGCGCTGACCTGGGGTTCTCCCACGCCGGTCTCACCATCGACATCACGTCGAACATCCCCGTGGCCAAAGGACATGCGAGCTCGACCGCCGACATCCTGGCCGTCGCCCTGCTCTGCATCCAGGAGGCCCACCCGGCGACCCCCGCGCCAGTGGCGCACGCGCTCGCGCTCTCCGTGGCCCGAAGGCTCGAATACGGCGACTATCTGCTGCACCCCGGAATCGCCTCCTGCGCCCAGCGGTCGCAGACCCTGATCGCGAAATACGACACGGATCTGCGCTGGAGCATCGTCGGAGTGGACGAGGGCGGCTGGGTACGCACGGAGGAGTTCCACCGGGAAATCCCGGAGGACCCGGGGAAGGCCCGTGTCTACGAGCGGCTCTTCGCCGAACTCGACGCGGCACTCCTCGCGAATGACGGCAATGCGGCCGCGGAAATAGCGACTCTCAGCAGCGAACTGCACAATGACCGGCTCCCCAAGAAGTCCCTGGAGGACCTCATGGCGGTCAAGAAGGAATGGGGGGCCCTCGGCGTGTGCGTGGCACACAGCGGAACGGTGGCCGGGCTCATCTTCTCGCAACACCAGACGGACCACGATCTTCGTGTCGCTGAATCCCGGAGTGCACTGCATTCCCTCGGCTACGACAGCCACCTCTACACACTGAAGGAGTCGGGGCACTCATGAGCCGCGCAGTCACGACGGACTCGACGACAGAACCGGGACACGAGGTCCCGGGCCCGGTCCCGGACGCGCCGGAACCCACTGCGGAGGAAAAGCCGGGCAGCCGTGCCCGTTCGCAGCTCATGGTGCTCCTCGCGGTCTGCTGCCTGGCCCTCGGCGGTGTCTTCGTCCGGATCAGCGAGGTGGGTCCGGTGGCCACCGGCGGATACCGTTCGCTGCTTGCCGCGCCCATGCTGCTCGGCATGTCACTGGCGGCCGCCCGCCGCACGCGCGTGAACGCCACCGCCCCCACTGTCTCCGGCGCCGGCCGGCCTCGGATCGGGCGGCGGGACCAGCTCCTGATCGTCCTGGGAGGGCTGTTCCTCGCCGCCGACCTGTGCCTGTGGAACATCTCGTTCCTCTACACCTCGCTGGCCGAGGCGAATCTCCTGGCCAACCTGGTGCCGTTCATCATCGCCCCGCTCTGCTTCCTGCTCTTCGGCGACCGGCTGCCGTGGCGGCTCGCCCTGCCCGCCCTGCTCGCGCTGGCGGGCCTGTACATCCTGGTCATCCTCGGAACGGGCCTCGACCCCCAGCATCTGCGCGGTGACCTCCTCGCACTGGCCACCGCCGTGTTCTACGCGCTGTTCCTCGTCGTGGCCAAGGGGTTGCGCGAGCGCCACGAAGCCACCCGCATCATGGCCACCCTCAGCCTGGTCTGCGGCCTCGCCTGCTTCGCGGTGGCGGCCCTGCTCGGCGAGAGCATGTGGCCCACCAGCGCGAAGGGCTGGCTCGTACTGATCGCCCTCGCGGTGACCTCGCAGCTGCTCGGCCAGACCCTGATGGCACACGCCGTGAAGTTCCTGCCGCTCCAGCTCGCCGCGCTGTTCGTGCTGCTGCAGCCGGTCGCCGCGGCCGTCTACGGCCTGGTCCTGTTCGACCAGCGTCTGAGCCTGGTGCAGATGGCGGGCATCGGCGTGCTGCTCGTTTCGATCTTCTGGGCCAAGAACCTCCTGGAGGGCAAGAAGTGAACCTGGTCCACCCCTCGGCGCCGCGCCACAGCGGCCCCGATCCGTACGAACTCATCGAAGAACTCAGCCGGCTGAGCACATTGGACTGCGGCGGCTTCGAGGCCTCCGGACTGCGGCTGCGCGCGATCCACGGCAGCCCGGCCACCGAGTCCAGCTTCAAGTCGATCCTCGGCCTCGGACTGCTCCTCCTGGCCCGTGAGGAGGGACTGCTCGCCGAGGGCCAGACCGTCATCGAGTCCACGTCGGGCTCCCTCGGACTCGGACTGGCGGTGGCCGGCCGGCTGCTCGGGCACCCCGTTCACCTGGTCACCGATCCCGGCATCCCGGACATCACCCGCCGGAAGATCGAACTGGTCGGCGGGGTCCTCCACATCGCCGCGACCCCGCATCCGGTCCTCGGCAGCCAGCAGGCCCGCGACGACCTGCTGCGGAGCATCCTGTCCGAGCACCCCGACTACTACTGGACCAACCAGAACGACAGCCCGCTCAACCCGCAGGTCTACACCCGCTGGGTGGTACCGCACCTGATGGCCGCCCTCGACTTCTCCCGGATCACCGCCGGAATCTTCTGCGTCGGCAGCGGCGGCCACTTCGCCGCCCTGTCCGCGATGCTGGAGGCCAAGGGCATCCCCTCCTACGTGGCGGACCGCGAGGGTTCGATCACCTTCGGCGGCTCGCCGGCCCGGAGCATCCTGCGCGGCACCGGCAATCAGAACCGGATCCCCGCCGTGATCGACGCGGCCAGGACCCGGGTCGAGGGCGTCTACCGGGTATCCGACGCACAGGCCTGCGACGGCGTGCGGGAGCTGGCCGCCAGAGGGCTCAGCGTGGGCGGATCGTCCGGCGTCTGCTTCATGGGCGCGCGCCAACTCGCCGCGGACCTCGGCCCGTCCGCCGACGGCGAGATACTCACCTTCTTCGCCGACCGCGGCGAACTGTACGGAACGACACTGCTGAACGGAGGACGGACCGATGCTTAACCCCGCCCTGTGGAGCAAGGCTCCCGCCACGGCCCAGCTCTACCACCACGACCCGTACGCGACGACCGCGACGGCCGTCGTCCTGGCGGTCGAGGGGCACCACGCGGTCTTCGACCGTTCACTGTTCTACGCCGAGTCCGGCGGGCAGGTCGCCGACCAGGGAACCGTCGACGGACAGCGAGTGGTGGACGTACAGAAGGCGGGCGGCCGGCCCTATCAGCTGCCCAACGGTGAAGTCGCCACGATCGACTCGGTGTTCTGTCACGTGTTCGAGGAACCCTGCTCGCTCGAGGTGGGAGCGGAGGTCACCATGGAGATCGACTGGGAACGCCGCTTCCGCAACATGCAGATGCACACCCTGGCGCACTTCCTGTTCCACGCCACCGGTGAATACCTCACGGCGCACGGCCAGGCGCGCTCGACCCGCGGCTGTCACATCAGCGACAGCGCCGCACGCTTCGACTTCGGCTGTTCGATCCCCAGCGAGGCGGTGCAGGAGATCCAAGCCCGTGTCCTCGCCCTTCTCGATGCCGCCGGGGAGGCGGTCGTGACCCCCCTGCCGGGGGCCGACGACGTCTTCGTCTGGCGTTCGGGAGAGATCGAGATCCCCTGCGGCGGCACCCACGTGCGGCATCCGAAGGAGATCCTGGGCGGCATCACCGTGCGCCGCCGCACCAAGGGAAAGGGCGGCACCCGCCTCTATGTCGAGCTGGATCGCGATGCGGACTGACGACCGGCTCACGCCCGGGGACGCCCCGAGGTTCATAGCGGACGCGGACGTCCTGCGCGCCCGGCGCACTCTGAAGTGGCAGGTGGGCGCGCTCGAACCGGACCGGATCTGCCTCGGTGTCGCAGAAATGGATCTGGAGGCACCGGAGTTCCTCCGCCACGCCCTCGAACGCGCCGTGCGGGAGGGCGAGACGGGATACGGCCTCACCGGCGAGCAGGAGCAGGCCTGCGCACGCCATCTGGCCCGAGAGCACCACGCCTCCACAGCAGGACTCCGCTGCACCACCGACATACTGACCGGGCTGCGGTCACTCCTCCGGGACCAGCTGCCGCCCGGCAGCCCCGTCATCGTGGAGACACCGGTGTACGGCGACCTGTTCACGGTGATCGAAGAGGCGGGCATGCGCCCGGTGGCCGTGCCGCTGCTGCGGGACGAGGCCGGCTACCGGCACGACTTCGCCGCGCTCGAGGCTGCCGCGGCGGCCGGTGCGGGGGCCTGGATTCTGTGCCAGCCGCACAACCCGGTAGGGCGGGCCTGGAACGCCGACGAGATCACCGCGGCGCTCTCCCTCGTCCTGGAACACGATCTGCTGCTGCTCGCGAACGAAGTGCACATGCCGCTCGGACTCGCGCGGCAGCCGCGGTCCGTGTTCGCCGACCCCGCCGTGCACCGGGCCCGGGTCTTCGGCCTCACTTCGGCGTCCAAGGCATTCAACATCGCCGGCCTGAAGAGCGCCACGGTCTATGCCTCGGACCGCACGGCCGCGGCGCTCGCCGGGCTGCCGCAGAGTCTGCTCGGGCGCCCCGGAAGCTTCGGCGCCATCGCCACGGTCGCCTGCTACGAGCAGGGGACCGGATGGCTGGCCGCACTGCGTGCCGTACTCGCCGAGCGCGTGGAATCGGTCCGTACGGAACTCTCCCGGCTCCCCCTGCAGGTGGACGCCGTCGCACCCGAGGCCACCTACCTGGTGTGGGCTGGATTCCCCGAGCCGGACCAGGCGGAGCGCTTCGCCCGCGCCCTCGCCCGCGCCAGGGTCCACACGCTTCCCGGGGCCGCGTTCGGAGGCGATGCCTACGCCGGGTACTTCCGGATCAACGCCGCCAGCCATCCGGCGGTCCTGGGCGAGGCGTTCGACCGGATCGGGGCGGCGCTGTGAATGCGATCCGCCATTCATGCCCATGGGGAACATCGGGTGTGCGGCGTCGCCGAGCAGGGTGACCCGTCCGAAGCTCCGGCGCGGCAGGGGATCGCGGTCGACCATCGGGTACTCGAAGATCGCCGAGGAGCGTGCGGCGAGAGGTCGTCGCAGGGCGCCGGTGGATGCGTTGACACGGAAGAGTGTGAGTGGTTGAGTACTCACATGAAGAGCGAACGACCCCGAAAGCTTTCCACCGCCGAAGAGCGCCGCGAGACGGTGCTGCGCACCGCCATCGGCGCCTTCGCGGCGCGTGGCTACTGGGGCACCACCACCTCCGAGGTGGCGAAGGCGGCCGGCATCTCGCAGGCGTACGTCTACCGCTTGTTCCCGAGCAAGGAGCTGCTGTTCACCGCGGTGGTCGAGCACTGCTTCGTGCTGGTCCGGGCCAGCCTGGAGCGGGCGGCGGCCGAGGCGAAGGGCAGCTCCGCCGAGGTGGTCCTGGAAGCCATGGGGGATTCCTACGCGCTGCTGATCAGCGACAAGGACCTGATGCTGATTCAGCTGCACGCCCAGGCCGCGGCCGTCTCCGAGCCGGCCGTGCGTGAGGCGGTCCGGCAGGGTTACGCCCGGGTGGTGGAGTACGTACGCGGAGCTTCGGGCGGCACGGAGGAGCAGGTCCAGCAGTTCTTCGCGCTCGGCATGCTGTGCCACCTCATCGTCTCCATGGGGGCCGACGAGGTGGACGCCCCCTGGATCCGAACACTGTCCGCGGGCATCACGCACTACTGACGTCCGGCTCGCGGCCGGACGGCTGGAATTGTCGGCGGGGCATGCGGCCCCGCCTTTCCTTAGGCGTCAAGTGTGAGTGGTTAACCACTCAAGGAGGATCGGTCGTGAGGATCACCGCCACCACCCGCAGTCCCGGAGCGGCGCTCGCCGCTCTGGCGGGGGCGCAGTTCACCGTCATGCTCGCCACCTCGATCGTGAACGTGGCCCTGCCGCAGATCCGCGACGGCGTCGGGCTGTCGGACGGCGGCATGACGTGGGTGGTGAACGCCTACGGGCTGGCCTTCGGCGCACTGCTGCTGGCCGGCGGAAGGGCGGCCGACCTGCTCGGCCGGCGCCGGGTACTGCTCGCGGGTCTCGCGGTGTTCGGGGCCGCCTCGCTGGCTGCGGGGCTGGCAGCCTCGCCCCCGGTCCTGATCGCGGCCCGTGCGGTGCAGGGCCTGGGCGCGGCGGCGATCGCGCCGGCGGCGCTGGCCCTGGTGATGGACCTGTTCCCGCCAGGACCCGGGCGGGGGAGGGCACTTGGCGTGTGGGGCGCGGTGTCCGGCGCGGGAGGCGCGGCCGGAGTCCTGCTCGGTGGTGTCCTCACCCAGGCGTGGGGCTGGCCGTGGATCTTCTTCGCCGTCGCCATCGGCGCGCTCCTGGTCCTGGCCGGCGTTGCCCTCAGCGTGCCGCCGAGCCCGGTCGGCGCCGGCGGCCGGTTCGACCTGCCCGGCGCCGCCGCCGTCACCCTCGCGCTGACCGCCCTGGTGTGGGGCCTGACCACCGCCCGCCGCTCGGGCTGGACGGACACCGCCGTCCTCGGGGCCTTCGCCGTCACCGCCGTGCTGCTGGCCGTGTTCGTCCTGGTCGAGCGCCGCCACCCGAATCCGCTGCTGCCGCCACGCCTGTTCCGCGCCGGTCGCGTCACCGTCGGCAACCTGCTGATGGCACTGCTGGGCTCGGTGTGGATCGCCCTGTTCTTCTTCCTGCCGCTCTACCAGCAGCAGGTCCTCGGCTCCAGCCCTCTGGTCACCGGCCTGGGCCAACTCCCGCTCGCCGCGGCCAACATGCTCGGCTCCGCCCTCGCCCCGCGGATCTCCGGCCGGGTCGGCGCCACCGCGACGGTGACCGGCGCCCTGCTGACCGAAGCCGCCGGACTGCTGTGGCTGTCCCGGATCACCGCCCACGGCAGCTACCTCGCCGACGTCCTCGGAGCCAGCACCCTCATCGGACTGGGCCTGAGCATCGCCTTCGTCCAGCTCACCGCCCTCTCCGTGGACGGCGTCGCCAAGCGGGACACCGGGCTGGCCGGCGGCCTGGTGAACACCTCCCGGCAGGTCGGCGGCGCCATCGGCCTCGCCGTACTGGCCACCCTCGCGGGTACCACCACCGCCCACGCAGCCGCCCACCAGCCCCAACTGGAGGCGCTCACCGCCGGCTACCGCACCGCCTTCGCCATCTCCGCCGCCGTCCTGGCCGCGACCGCCGTCCTCGCAGCCCTCCTGACCCGACGAAGCCGTACCCCGGACGGGAAGGCACCGGCCACCACCGACGCCGCGCCGTCCACCACCATCCGCACCCGCTGACCCATCGCCGGATCCACCGAGAGGAAGACGCACCATGTTCACCATCGACGAGACCGCTCCCGTCATCGTCCGCCTGTCCACCGTGATCGACGCCCCGCTGGAGCGGGTCTGGGACCTGCACACCGACATCGACACCTGGCCGAGCTGGAACGCCGATGTCGACCAGGCCGAGCTCGACGGACCGCTGCTGCCGGGCGGCTCCTTCAGCTGGAAGACGCACGGGCTGGACATCACCTCCACCATCCGCGAGATCGTCCCCGGCGAGCGCCTGGTCTGGGGCGGCCCCGCCAACGGCATCGAGGGCGTCCACGTGTGGACGTTCGAGCAGACCGGCAGCCGGGTCACCGTCCACACCGAGGAGTCCTGGAGCGGCGCCCCCGTCGACGCCGCGACCGCCGAGCTCGGCCAGGCCCTCCACGACTCCCTGACCGCCTGGCTCGCCGCCCTCAAGTCCCGCGCGGAGCAGGCCGGCTGACCTCAGTCACCCACCGCGTCCGCCACATCTCTCATCCGTCACCGTCACCGTCACACGAAGCGAGGTTCCCAGCCATGACCACCACCGCCAAGCCCTACCTGACCGGCCACTACGCCCCGGCCGTCGACGAGATCACCGCCACCGAGCTCACCGTCGAGGGCAACCTGCCGCCGGAGCTGACCGGTCGGCTGATCCGCAACAGCCACAACCCCAAGCCCGGCGTCACCCCCACCCACTGGTTCAAGGGCAGCGGCATGGTCCACGGCATCCGGCTGCGGGAAGGCCGCGCCGAGTGGTACCGCAACCGCTGGGTGCACACCCCCGCCCTGGACGGCGCCCCCTACATGACCGAGCACGGCCCGGACCTGACGGCCAGTACTGCCGGCACCCACGTCATCGAGCACGCCGGACGCCTGCTCGCGCTCTGCGAGGCGAACTTCCCCTTCGAGCTCACCCGGGACCTCGACACGGTCGGCGCGTACGACTTCGACGGCAAGCTGCGCGGCGCGATGACCGCGCACCCGAAGACCGACCCGGTCACCGGGGAGCTGCACTTCTTCGGCTCCTCGCCGTTCCCGCCCTACCTCATGTACTACGTGGCCGACGCCAAGGGCCAGGTCACGCACAGCTTCGAGGTGCCGGGGGCCACCGCCTCCCTCAAGCACGACTTCGCGCTCACCCGCCACCACGTGGTCTTCGTCGAGGGCAGCGTCACCTTCGACCCGACCGAGCACTCGGGCATCCCCTACGGCTGGAGCGATGCCCAGCCGGCCCGGATCGGCGTCATGCCGCGCGGTCCGCAGGGCGCCGGGCAGATCCGCTGGTTCTCCGTCGAGCCCGGCAACATGCTGCACGCCGCCAACGCCTACGAGGACGCCGCGGGCCGGATCGTGCTGGAAGGCCCGACGGTGGACCGGGAAGGATTCCAGCTCTCCTGGAACTGGTGGGTCGGCGCCCCCGGCCGCGGTACCGAGCCCAACACCCGCTCCTTCAACCGCCGATGGGTCATCGATCTGGCCGCCGGCAGCGTCGACGAGCAGGTCATCGACGACCTCGCCGTCGAATTCCCCACGCTCAACGAGGAGTTCCTCGGCGCCGAGAACCGCTACCAGTACGCGGTCTCCTTCCCCGACCAGGACGGTCTCGGCGGCTACGGCATCGTCAAGTACGACCGCACCACCGGCGCCCGCCGCATCCACCAGGCCGGCGACGCCCGCCTGCCCAGCGAGGCCGTCTTCGTCCCCGCCGCCGGCGCCACCCGCGAGGACGACGGCTACCTCCTCACCGTCCTCTCCGACCTCAAGCAGGACGCCTCCCAGCTCCTGGTCCTGGACGCCTCCGGCCTCGACCGGATCGCCACCGTCCACCTCCCGCGCCGCGTCACCGCCGGCATCCACGGCTCCTGGATCCCGGACACGGCCCTCGACGGCACCGACAACTGACCCGACCGGGCCCCG
Source organism: Streptomyces sp. NBC_01546 (assembly GCF_045208355.1). Taxonomy (NCBI): domain Bacteria; kingdom Bacillati; phylum Actinomycetota; class Actinomycetes; order Kitasatosporales; family Streptomycetaceae; genus Streptomyces; species Streptomyces sp. NBC_01546. The sequence continues at coordinate 2,268,680 of NZ_CP109379.1, read as the reverse complement.
GGGACTTCCGCCCACCCGGGGCCCGGTCCCGGTCCGGCAGACGCCGCCACCGACCTGGTGTCCTCAGCGTTCGACGGGGAGGCCGGTCGGTTCCTTGATGCGCTTCATGATGATCTGCGAGTTGACCTCGGTGATCCCGGAGAGCGCCGTCAGCTGCTCGATCCACAGGCGTTCGTACGCGCGCAGGTCCGCGACGGCGATCCGCAGCAGGCAGCCCGGGCTGCCGAAGAGGCGGTAGGCCTCGATGACGTCGGGGATGTCCTGGAGGGCGGCCTCGAACGCCTCGACCGCCTCGCGGTCGCGGCGGACCTCCACCGAGACGAGCACCTCGAAGCCGCGGCCCACCGCCTCGGGGGAGATCACGGCGCGGTAGCCCTGGATCACCCCGTCCTGTTCCAGCTGGCGCACACGGCGCATGCAGGGGGAGGGGGTCAGTCCCACGCGCTGGGCGAGTTCCTGGTTGCTCAGGCGACCGTCCGCCTGGAGCTCGCGCAAGATTTCGCGGTCAATGGCATCCATCACGCAATTATCACCCACCGGGTGTTACGGGAGGGGTGAAAGAAGCAATCACATTGCGCGTAGATCTCTCTATCATTGCTGTTTCAGTACATACGTGCGAGGAGAGGTGGCCGCGGCCATGGGGCGGATCGTCGTCATCAGCACCGGCGGAACGATAGCCAGCCGCTGGCAGGGCTCCGGATTCGCGGCGGACGCCGACGGCAGCGAGGTCATGGCCACCGCGCCGCTGCCCGAGGGCATCGACGTCGAGGTCGTGGACCTGTTCAGCGTGAACAGCCCGCGGCTCACCACCGCCCACCAGCTCACCCTGCTGCGCACCGTGCACGAGGTGCTCGCCGACCCCGGCGTCGACGGCATCGTCATCACCCACGGCACGGACACCCTGGAGGAGTCGGCGTTCCTCGTCGACCTGCACCACCACGACGCGCGCTCCGTGGTGTTCACCGGCTCGCAGCGCCCCATGGGCACCGCGGACGGGGACGGGCCGGAGAACCTGTACGACGCGCTCCTCACCGCCTCCACCACGCGCGGGCTGGGCGTGCTGATCGCCTTCTCGGGGCGGGTGCACGCCGCGCGCGGCACGGTGAAGACGCAGGCGGTGGCGCTGGACGCGTTCGCCGACCCCTCGAAGGAACTGCTCGGGAAGATCGGCTTCGGCAAGGTCGCCATCCTGCGCGAACCCCAGCGGCCCGCCCCGCTCGCGCTGCCGGCCATGCCGGAGCTGCCGCCGCGCGTGGACGTGGTGGTGCACCACGCCGACGGCGACGCGGTGCTGCTGAACGCCGCCGTCGCGGCCGGTGCGCGGGGTGTCGTCCTCGTCGGGACGGGCGCGGGCAACGCGACTCCCGAGATCGTGGACGCCGTCAAGGCCGCCGTCGGGCGCGGGGTGCTGGTCGCGCTGACCACGCGGGTGATGGCCGGGCCGGTCACCGAGATCTACACGCACGGCGGGGCGGTGGATCTGGTGGCGGCGGGTGCGGTGCCGACGGGGACGCTGCGGGCCGGTCAGGCCCGGATCGCCGTCCTGTCCGCGCTGCTCGCCTCCGGCGAGGTGGCCGAGCAGACCTGCGTCCTGCGTGAGGTGCTCGGGGCCGCCGGGGCGGTGCTGGTCGAGGCGTAGCCTGCGGCGCCGCCGTTGCTGGGGGCTCCGCCCCAGACCCCGCGCCTCAAACTCCCCCAGCTACCGCTGGGAGGGGCCCCAGGCGGGGCTGGATTGCTCCAGCCCCGCCGGCGTTTTGTCAGGGGCGGCCGAAGGCCGAGAGGAGGCGGTCCGCCGCCGCGGTGGCGGTGACCGTACCCGCTCGGACTGCGGCTTCGAGGCCGGGCGCGAGATCTCGTACGGCCGGATCCGAGCGCAGGCGTTCCAGGAGTTCGTCGCGGACCATCGACCAGGTCCACTCCACCTGCTGGGCCGCCCGCTTCGCCGTCAGGCGGCCGTTCGCGTCCAGGAGCCGGCGGTGCTGTTCGAGGCGGTTCCAGATTTCGTCCAGGCCCGCCGACTCCCGTGCGCTGCACGTCAGCACCGGCGGGGTCCATGCCGAGTCCGCCGGGTGCATCAGGCGCAGCGCGCCCGACAGTTCGCGGGCGGCGGCCTTCGCGTCGCGCTCGTGCGGGCCGTCCGCCTTGTTCACCGCCAGGACGTCGGCCAGTTCCAGGACGCCCTTCTTGATGCCCTGGAGCTGGTCGCCCGTACGGGCGAGGGAGAGCAGGAGGAAGGAGTCGACCATGCCCGCGACCGTGGTCTCGGACTGGCCGACGCCGACCGTCTCGACGAGGACCACGTCGTAGCCCGCCGCCTCCATGACGATCATCGACTCGCGGGTGGCCTTCGCGACACCGCCCAGGGTTCCGGCGGACGGTGAGGGGCGGACGAACGCCGCGGGGTCCACGGCGAGGCGCTCCATCCGCGTCTTGTCGCCGAGGATGGAGCCGCCCGTGCGCTTGGACGACGGGTCCACCGCCAGCACCGCGACCCGGTGGCCCAGACCCGTCAGCATCGTGCCGAACGCGTCGATGAAGGTGGACTTGCCCACCCCCGGCACCCCGCTGATCCCGATCCGGCGTGCCCTCCCCGCATGGGGGAGGAGCTCCGTCAACAACGCCTGCGCCAGCGCCCGGTGGGCGGGCAGGGTGGACTCGACGAGGGTGATCGCCCGCGCGATGGACGCGCGTTTCCCGTCGAGCACGCCCTTCGCGTACGCCTCGATGTCGATCTTCGGCACCGGCGGCCGCCTACAGCTCGTGGCCCAGGTCCGCGGCCAGCCGCGTCACCAGGTCGTGGGCCGCGTCGGGGATCACCGTTCCGGGCGGGAACACCGCCGTCGCGCCCATCTCCAGGAGCGTGGGCACATCGGCCGGCGGGATGACCCCGCCCACGACGATCATGATGTCCTCGCGGCCCTCCTCCGCCAACTGCTCGCGCAGCGCCGGTACGAGGGTCAGGTGGCCGGCCGCCAGCGACGACACGCCCACCACGTGGACGTCCGCCTCGACGGCCTGGCGGGCCACCTCCGCCGGGGTCTGGAACAGCGGGCCGACGTCCACGTCGAAGCCCAGGTCGGCGAATGCGGTCGCGATCACCTTCTGGCCGCGGTCGTGCCCGTCCTGGCCCATCTTGGCGACCAGGATGCGCGGACGGCGGCCTTCCGACTCCTCGAACCGGTCGACGAGCGCGCGGGTGCGCTCCACGGACGGGGACTCGCCTGCTTCGGTGCGGTACACACCCGAGATCGTACGGATCTGGCTCGCGTGCCGCCCGTACACCTTCTCCAGTGCGTCCGAGATCTCGCCCACGGTGGCCTTGGCGCGCGCCGCGTCCACCGCCAGGGCCAGCAGGTTGCCTTCCAGGCCCTGGCCCGCGCCCCGCTCCGCCGCGTTCGTCAGCGCCCGCAGCGCGTCCTGCGTGACCGCCTCGTCGCGCTCCTCGCGCAGCCGCCGCAGCTTGGCGATCTGCTGGGTGCGCACCGAGGAGTTGTCGACCTTGAGGACGTCGATCTGCTCGTCGGTGGCCACCCGGTACTTGTTGACGCCGATCACCGGCTGGCGGCCCGAGTCGATCCGCGCCTGCGTACGGGCCGCGGCCTCCTCCACGCGCAGCTTGGGGATGCCCGCGTCGATGGCCTGCGCCATGCCGCCGGCCGCCTCGACCTCCTCGATGTGCTGCCAGGCCCGCCGCGCCAGGTCGTACGTCAGCTTCTCGACGTACGCGCTGCCGCCCCACGGGTCGATCGACCGGCAGGTCCCCGACTCCTGCTGCAGCAGCAGCTGGGTGTTGCGGGCGATGCGCGCCGAGAAGTCGGTCGGCAGCGCGAGCGCCTCGTCGAGGGCGTTGGTGTGCAGCGACTGGGTGTGGCCCTGGGTCGCCGCCATCGCCTCGATGCACGTACGCGTCACGTTGTTGAAGACGTCCTGCGCGGTCAGCGACCAGCCCGAGGTCTGCGAGTGGGTGCGCAGCGACAGCGACTTGGCGTTCTGCGGGTCGAACTGCTTGACCAGACGCGCCCACAGCAGGCGGGCGGCGCGCAGCTTCGCGACCTCCATGAAGAAGTTCATGCCGATCGCCCAGAAGAAGGACAGGCGCGGCGCGAAGGCGTCCACGTTCAGCCCCACGGCCTGACCGGCGCGCAGGTACTCCACGCCGTCGGCGAGGGTGTACGCCAGCTCCAGGTCGGCCGTGGCTCCGGCCTCCTGGATGTGGTAGCCGGAGATGGAGATCGAGTTGTACCGCGGCATCTTCTGCGAGGTGAAGGAGAAGATGTCGGAGATGATCCGCATCGAGGGCTTCGGCGGGTAGATGTAGGTGTTGCGGACCATGAACTCTTTGAGGATGTCGTTCTGGATGGTCCCGGCGAGCTTGTCGGGGGAGACGCCCTGCTCCTCCGCCGCCACGATGTAGAGGGCGAGAACGGGCAGCACCGCGCCGTTCATCGTCATCGACACCGACATCTTGTCCAGCGGGATCCCGTCGAACAGCTGCCGCATGTCGTAGATCGAGTCGATCGCCACGCCCGCCATGCCGACGTCGCCGGTCACGCGCGGGTGGTCGCTGTCGTAGCCGCGGTGCGTCGGCAGGTCGAAGGCCACCGACAGGCCCTTCTGGCCGGCGGCCAGATTGCGCCGGTAGAAGGCGTTCGACTCCTCGGCCGTGGAGAATCCGGCGTACTGCCGGATCGTCCAGGGCTGGTTGACGTACATCGTCGGGTACGGGCCGCGCAGGTACGGGGCCACGCCCGGGTACGTCTGGAGGAAGTCCAGGCCCTCCACGTCGCGGCCGGTGTACAGCGGCTTGACGCCGATGCCCTCGGGGGTCTCCCACAGCAGGTCGGCGGCCGCGGTGCCGGTGGACTCCTTCACCGAGGAGCGCCACTGGTCCTCGGAGACTCCGGTGGCGGCGGTGGGGCCGAGCGACAGCTCGGAGAAATCGGGGATGCTCATGCTGTTCCTACTGCTCATTGGGCACTCCCATCCGGTCGAGTACGGAGGACAGCACGGCGACGGCGTCACAGCCGGCGAAGACGTACTCGTCCACGGACGCCTCTGCGGTGCCCGGCTTGCCGGCGAGGAACACGGTCGTGGCGCCCGCCGCGCGCAGGGCCTCGGCCACCGCCTCGGCCTGCTCCGCGTACAGCGCGTCGCTGGAGCACAGCACGGCCATGCCGTCGGCGCCGCTCGCGGCGTAGGCCGCGGCGGCCGTCGACGCGTCGACGGACACCGGGTCGTGCACCGCCTCGATGCCGCCCGCCTGGAACAGGTTCGAGGCGAACCCCGCCCGCGCGGTGTGCGCGGCCGCCGGGCCCAGAGCGGCGAGGAAGATCCGCGGCCGGGCGCCCGTCTCCGCCAGGTGCGCGTCGCTGCGGGCGCGCAGGGCCTCGTACGCCTCGTCGCGCCGGACGCGCGGCAGACCGCCGGTCGGCGCCGGGGGCGCGCTCTCGCGTACGACCGGCTTCTCCGACAGCAGCGGGAACTCGCTGACGCCGGTGATCGGTTCGCGGCGCTTGGCCAGCTTCTTCGAGCGGGCGGCCCAGGTGGCGGCGAGCCGCTCGGCGACCAGCCCGGAGCGCAGGGCGGCGGCCTGGCCGCCGGCCTTCTCCAGGGTCTGGAAGAACTCCCAGGCGGCGTGCGCGAGTTCGTCCGTGAGCCGCTCGACGTAGTACGAGCCGCCGGCCGGGTCGATCACGCGGGCCAGGTGCGACTCCTCCAGCAGGATGGTGGAGGTGTTGCGGGCGATCCGGCGCGCGAAGGCGTCCGGCAGGCCCAGCTCGTGGTCGAAGGGGAGCACGGTGACCGAGTCCGCGCCGCCCACGCCCGCGGCCATGCAGGCCACGGTGGTGCGCAGCATGTTCACCCAGGGGTCGCGGCGGGTCATCATCACCGGCGAGGTCACCGCGTGCTGGAGCTGGGCGCCCGCCTCCGGGGCCCCCGAGGCCTCGGCGACACGGGACCACAGACGGCGCGCGGCGCGCAGCTTGGCGATGGTGAGGAACTGGTCGGCCGTGGCCGCGTAGCGGAACTCCAGCTGGCCCAGGGCCGCTTCGACGCTCAGACCGGCCTCGGTGAGGGCGCGCAGATAGGCGACACCGGTGGCCAGCGACAGGGCCAGCTCCTCGGCGGCGCTGCCGCCGGCCTCGTGGTACGGCAGGGCGTCCACGGTCAGCGCGCGGACCCCGGGCCAGCCGGCGGCGGCCTCCAGGGCCAGCTCCACGGCACCCGCCGGGTCCAGCGCCTCACCGGTCCGGGCCTCGTGGCCCAGCGGGTCGGCGCCGAGGGAGGCCCGGGCGGCCTCGGGGGCGACGCCACGCTCGGCATACAGGCTCAGCAACGTACGGGCGGCCTCGGCGTATTCGGCTCCGGCGTCCAGGACGACCGGGGCGAGGTCCAGGTAGACCCCGTCCAGCGCGCGGGCGAGACCGTCGACCGGGATGCCGCCCTGGCCCGCGGTCAGCCAGAGGGAGGTGACCCCGTTCTCCAGATCGGCGAGGACCGCCTCGTTCAGGCGTGCCGGATCGGTGCCCACCATGCGCTGGCGTACGTCCCAGCCGTTGGCGGTGGTGCCCTCCGGCCTGCCGCCCCGTACGAAGGGGGCGAATCCGGGGAAACCGGTGTCGGGGGCCGTCCCGTCGGGCGGCGCGGTGTACAGCGGGCGGGTGATGAGCCCGTCCTCGAGCGGGGTGGACAACGCTTCTTCAGCAGCCTCGCCGGAGACTTCCTTGCCCGACTTGCGCAGTACGCCCTCTACAAGGCGCTGCCACTGCTCATGTGTCGCGACAGGGAACTCGGCGGCCAGGGAGAGCCCGTCGTCAGGCAGGACCGTCATGGCTCGAATGTAGGGGAGGACGCTCAAGCGGCACTATACCGACGGGTGTGATCTCGCCCTCTCATTTGAGCGGCTTGGATCACGGAACACCGGGCTGAGCAGCACCGTTGCGGCGGCTTGCGGGGGTGTGGCCGGGTCCGCGTGCGAGATCACGATCCGCGCGGGGGTGTCGGGGGCGGGCCGGAGCGCCGTCGCGGCGGGGCGGATCTTCCCTTGTACGGGACGCGTGGCTGCTCGGTCCCGACCATGATCGCCGGTTTTGAAGACATCCGACAGAAGCAGCGATGGTGCGGCGCCGTTGCTGGATTTGGCTGATGTCGTCCGCCGGGCATATCCCAGCCCCGCCGGCGTTTGAGGCGCAGGTCCGGGCGGAGCCCGGTTTAGGGAAGGGGCGGGGTGGGGGAGGCCCCGCGCAGCGGCAGCGGCAGCGGCAGGCGGATCCGGCGGACGCGTGGCGGTCGCGTTGCGGGGGCGTGAAATCCAGCCACGGTTTTCGGCCGTCGGGCCGGGTTCGTGCGCGGCTCCCAGGTGCGAGGAAAGGCCAGGTCGCAGCGGGTGCGAAGGCCCCGGCGGGGGTTCCGGCCGAGGCCCCGTCGGCGGCCTTCGGCGGGGGTTGACCGGGGGTGGGGGCGCTGTCAGGCTCCGAGCCATGACCGCGAACGCACTCCTCGTCCCGCGGCTCCACACCCCCGGCCTCTGTACCGCGCCCGGCGGGTGTCCGGGCCGCTGTCCGGCCCCGCACCGCGCCTGAGCCCGGCTGCTCCAGGGCCCCGGCCCCCGGCCCAGGGCCCCACGGCCCGGCTGCCCCGCTGCCCCGTGCCCCGGCCGCCCCGCGCCTCCGTGGCCCCCGGTTCCAGAGGCCCGGCCCGCGCGTCTTCCCGTACCCGCATCGCGTCGTACCGCGCTGCCGCGTACCTCCATTTCCTCCGCCGCGGAGACAACTCGTCCGCGCCCCTGCCCAGGGAGTTCCCATGGCCACTGCCACAACCACCGCCGTTACCGTCACCGTCACGAAGATCGGCGGCCGCATCGGAGCCGAGCTCGGCGGCGTACGGCTCGGCGGAGACCTGCCCGCCGCCACCGTCGCCGAGATCCGCGCCGCCCTCCTCGCCCACAAGGTCGTCTTCTTCCGCGGCCAGGACCACCTCGACGAAGCCGGCCACGAGGCCTTCGCCCGGCTGCTCGGCGCCCCGGTCGCGCACCCCACCGTCCCCTCCGCGGACGGCCGGTACGCCCTCGGCATCGACTCCCACCACGGCGCCCGCGCCAACCAGTGGCACACCGACGTCACCTTCGTCCCCGCCTACCCGGCCTTCTCCGTCCTGCGCGCCGTGACCATCCCCCCGTACGGCGGCAACACCCTGTGGGCCAACACCGCCACCGCTTACGGCAACCTCCCGGAACCGCTGCGGATCCTCGCCGACGGCCTGCGCGCCGTCCACTCCAACGAGTACGACTACGCCGCCCTGAAGCCCGACGCGCTGCCCGAGGCCCTGGCCCAGTACCGCGAGGTCTTCACCTCCACGAAGTTCCTCACCGAGCACCCGGTGGTCCGCGTCCACCCCGAGACCGGTGAACGCACCCTGCTGCTCGGCAACTTCGTCCAGCGCATCAAGGGCCTCACCGGCCGCGACTCCCGCCTCCTCCAGGACCTCTTCCAGGCCCACATCGAGAGCCCCGAGAACACCGTCCGCTGGCACTGGCAGGCCGGCGACGTCGCGATCTGGGACAACCGCGCCACCCAGCACTACGGCGTGGACGACTCCGACGACCACGAGCGCACCCTGCGCCGCGTCACGGTCGACGGCGACGTCCCGGTCGGCCCCGACGGCGAGCCCTCCCGCCTGCTCAGCCCTGCGAGCGTCCCGGACCCGGCCTTCGGCATCGCCTCAGGCGCCTCGGCCGCGACCGCCGCCTGACCGTCCGTTCCCGTACGAAGCCCAAGGAGCCCCCGTGCCCCAGCTGCTCGCCATCACCGGCAGCCCCTCCGCCCACTCCCGTACCGCCGTCGTCGCCGACCACGTACTGCGCCGCCTGGCCCACGCCGGCTTCGGGACCGCGCACCTCTCCGTGCGCGAACTGCCCGCCGCCGACCTGCTGTCCGCCCGCCGCGGCGAGCCGGACATCCGCCGGGCCCTGGAGGCCGTCGCCGAGGCCGACGGCATCGTCATCGCCACCCCGGTCTACAAGGCCTCCTACACCGGACTGCTCAAGGCCTTCCTCGACCTGCTCCCGCAGGACGGCCTCGCCGGCAAGACGGTGCTGCCGCTCGTCACCGGCGGCAGCCTCGCCCACGTCCTGACCATCGACTACGCCCTGCGCCCGGTGCTCGCCGCCCTCGGCGCCCGGCACGTCACCGCCGGCCGGTTCGTCCTGGACTCCTCCGTCGAGCGCGGCTCCGGCCCCGACCGGCTGCGGCCCGAGGCGGAACTGGACCTCTTCCAGGCCGTCGACGAGTTCGCGGACGCCCTGCGCGCCGCGGACGCCACCGCCCTCACCCCCGCCCCGTAATACAGCCCGCCCCCGCGACCAGCACCCACAAGGACCCGCCATGCCCGCAGCCCTCGCCCCGACCTCCACCTCCCGACGCCAGTTCCTGACCCTGCTCGGCATCTCGGCGGCCGCGGTGAGCTGCGGCACGGCCACCGCCAACGGCGGCGGACCCGGCTCCGGCTCGCAGGTCAAGACCCTGAAGTACCAGGGCTCGGTCGGCGCGGTCACGCTCCCCGAACTCGCCGCCGACCTCGGCTACTTCGAGGACGTCAAGCTCGAATGGGTCGGCAACACCATCAGCGGCCCGCAGGACATCCAGTCCGCCGCCACCGGCCAGACCCACTTCGGCAGCGCCTTCAACGGCGCGGTCATCAAGCTCGCCGCAGGCAAGGCGCCGATCAAGGCGGTCATCTCCTCCTACGGCTCGGACCAGTACTCCTACGCCGGCTACTTCGTCCTGGAGGACAGCCCGATCCGCTCCGCCCGGGACCTGATCGGCAAGAAGGTGGGCATGAACACCCTGGGCGCCCACTACCAGGCGCTGCTCGACACCTACCTCAGCCGCAACGGCCTCTCCAAGGCGGACGCCGCCAAGGTCGAGGCCCTGGTCGTACCGCCCGTCAACACCGAACAGGCGCTGCGCGCGAAGCAGATCGAGGTCGGGGTGCTCACCGGCATCCTGCGCGACAAGGCCGTCGCCTCCGGCGGCATCCGCCCGCTGTTCACCGACGTGGATCTGCTCGGCCCGTTCAGCGCGGGCACCTACATCATGACCGAGCGCTTCATCAAGCAGAACCCGGACACCGTACGGACCTTCGTGACGGGCGTGGCCAAGGCCATCGAGTGGTCCCGCACCACCCCGCGCGAGGAGGCCGTCGCCCGGATGACCGAGATCGTCAAGAAGCGCGGCCGCAACGAGGACACCGCCGCCCTGCAGTACTGGCGCTCCTTCGGGATCGCCGAGACGGGCGGCCGGATACCCGACAAGGAGTTCCAGCTCTGGCTCGACTGGCTCGGCGAGCGCGGCGAGATCAAGGCGGGGCAGTTCAAGCCGTCCGACCTCTACACCAACGAGTTCAACGGCTACGGAAAGGGCTGACCGGACATGGCGAAGATCGTGTTCGAGGGAGTGCGCAAGACCTTCGGGGACTTCACCGCCCTCGACGGCATCGACCTGGAGATCCGCAGCGGGGAGTTCCTCGTGGTCGTCGGCCCCAGCGGCTGCGGCAAGTCCACTCTCCTCGACCTCCTCGGCGGACTGGCGGCCCCGACGGCCGGGCGGATCCTGCTCGACGGCAAGCAGGTCACCGGGCCGGGCCTGGACCGGGGCATCGTCTTCCAGCAGTACGCGCTGCTGCCGTGGCGCACCGCCCAGGGCAACGTCGAGTTCGGCCTGGAGGCGACCGGTGTGCCGCGTCGCCAACGCGCCGCCCGGGCGAAGGAGTTCCTGGACCTGGTCGGACTGACCGGCTTCGAGGACCGGCACCCGCACCAGCTCTCCGGCGGCATGCGCCAGCGCGTCGCCATCGCCCGCTCGCTGGCGTACGACCCGGACGTGCTGCTGATGGACGAGCCGTTCGCCGCACTCGACGCGCAGACCCGCGAGTCCCTCCAGGACGAGCTGCGCCGCATCTGGCAGAGCACCGGCAAGACCGTCGTCTTCATCACGCACGGCATCGAGGAGGCCGTCTACCTCGGGCAGCGGGTGGCCGTCATGACCTCCCGGCCCGGCCGGGTCAAGGAGGTCGTCCCGGTCTCCTTCGGCGACCGCGACGGACTGCTCGGCGAGGCCCTGCGGTCCAGCCCGGAGTTCGCCCGCTACCGGCACGAGATCTGGAACCTCCTCCACGACGAGGTGGCCCGCGCCCAGCAACTGGAGAAGGAGGCGGCAGCCGTATGACCACCGGAACCGACACCACCGCCCTGGCGGCCGCGGGCCTCACGGCCCCGGCCGCACCCCGGCCGACCCCGTCGCCGACCCGGCCGCCGACCCCGTCGTGAACCCGGCCCGGACGCCCCGGGCGACCGGGGCCCCGGTCCGCAAGGCCCCGGCCCCGGCCGGGACCGCCCGGGCCGATACCCCCGTCGGCCCGATCCGAGCCGGCCAGGCCCCCGCCCCCGCCCCCGTCCGTACGAAGACCGCCGCACTGGCCGTCGTACGCGTCCTGAAGGCCGTCGCCGTCCGGACCGCGGCGATCCTCGCCCTGGTCGCCCTCTGGGAGATCGCCCCGCGCGCCGGCCTGGTCGACGCCACCTTCCTGCCTCCCATCAGCGAGGTGGCCGTCGCCTGGTGGGAGCTGGCCGGCGACGGCCAGCTCGCCGACCACACCCAGGCCAGCCTGATCCGCTCCTTCGGCGGCTTCGGCATCGCCGTGGCCGTCGCCGTCCCGCTCGGCCTGCTCATCGGCTGGTACCGGCCCCTCGCCGACTTCCTCGGGCCGCTGCTGGAGGTCTTCCGCAACACCGCGGCCCTCGCGCTGCTCCCGGTCTTCGTGCTGCTCCTCGGCATCGGCGAGACCTCGAAGGTGTCGATCGTCGTCTACGCCTGCCTCTGGCCCGTCCTGCTCAACACCATCAGCGCCGTCCGGAACGCCGACCCCACCCTGATCCGGCTCGCCCGGTCGATGGACCTCTCCACGCCCCGCCTGTTCCAGAAGGTGATCCTCCCGGCCTCCGTACCGGCGATCTTCACCGGCATCCGGCTCGCCGGCGCCGTATCCATCCTCGTCCTCGTGGCCGCCGAGATGATCGGCGCGAAAGCGGGACTCGGCTATCTGATCAACGCCTCGCAGTTCAACTTCGCGATCCCGCAGATGTACGCGGGCATCATCACGATCTCCGCGATCGGCGTCGCCTTCAACCAGCTCCTCGTCACCGTCGAACGCCGCCTCAGCCTCTGGCGCGTCCCCGCCTCTTCCTAGGGAAACCCACATGACCGACCAGACGCCCCGGACCCTCCACCTCAACGCCTTCCTCATGAACGCCGGACACCACGACGCCGCCTGGCGCCACCCCGGCAGCAGCCCCGAGCGCGTCACCGACCTGCGCTACTTCCAGGAGCTCGCCCGGACCGCGGAGCGCGGAAGGCTCGACTCCATCTTCTTCGCGGACGGACTCGCCCTCTGGGGCAAGGCCCGTTACAACGCCCTGGGCGGGTTCGAGCCGCTCACCCTGCTCTCCGCCATCGCCGCCGTCACCGAGCACATCGGGCTGATCGCCACCGTCTCCACCACCTTCAACGAGCCCTTCAACCTCGCCCGCAAATTCGCCTCCCTCGACCACATCAGCGGCGGCCGCGCCGGCTGGAACATCGTCACCTCCGGCACCGTGGACGAGGCCCGCAACTTCAACCGGGAGGAGCACCTGGAGCACGGCCTCCGCTACGACCGGGCCCGCGAGTTCCTCGACGTCGCCACCAAGCTCTGGGACAGCTGGGAGGACGACGCGATCGTCCTCGACAAGGAGCGCGGCATCTACGCCGACACCGACAAGCTCCACCCCGCCGCCCACCGCGGCGAGTACTTCGGCGTGGCCGGCCCGCTCAACGTCCCGCGCTCCCCGCAGGGGTACCCGCTGCTCGTGCAGGCGGGCTCCTCCGAGTCCGGAAAGGAGTTCGCCGCCCAGTACGCCGAGGCCGTCTTCACCGCCCAGCAGACCCTCGCGGACGGCCAGACCTTCTACAAGGACCTCAAGTCCCGCCTGGCGAAGTACGGGCGGGCCGAGAGCGACCTGCTCGTCCTGCCCGGCATCGCGCCCGTCATCGGCTCCACCGAGGCCGAGGCGAAGGCCCTGGAGCAGCAGCTCACCGACCTCCAGGTGCCGGAGTACGGCCTCGCCCAGCTCTCCGGAATGCTCAACGTGGACCTTTCCGGACTGCCCCTCGACGGCCCGCTGCCCGATCTCCCCGAGGAGCGGGACGTCAACGGCAACAAGAGCCGTTTCACCCTCGTCGCCGAACTCGCCCGCCGCGACGGCCTCACCCTGCGCCAGCTGATCGCCCGCCTCGGCGCCGGCCGCGGCCACCGGGTCTTCGCCGGCACGCCCGAGCAGATCGCCGACCAGCTCGAGGAGTGGTTCACCCGGGGAGCCGCCGACGGGTTCAACATCATGGCGCCCGTCCTGCCCACCGGCCTGACCGACTTCGTGGACCAGGTCGTGCCGATCCTCCAGCGCCGCGGCCTCTTCCGCACCGAGTACACCGGCCGCACGCTGCGCGAGAACTACGGCCTGCCGCGCCCCGCCAACCGCTACGCGAGCGGCGGGGCCGGCGCACCGGCAGCGGTGCCGGTCACCGCCTGAGCACTGGGGGGCGGTCCGAGGCGGACCGCCCCCCGCCGGGTTTTCAGACCGTCAGTACGATCTTGCCCCTGGTCCGGCCCGTGGCGCTCAGCTCCCACGCCCTGGCGGCCTGCGCGAGCGGCAGCGCGTGCTCGACGTTGACCGTGAGCCGGCCCGAGTCCGCGAGCTCGGCCAGGAAGGTCAGGTCGGCGGTGTCGGGCCGTACCCACAGCTGGTGCGCGCCCTTGGCCGCGGCCTCGTAGTCGGCGATGGAGACCACCCGGTCACGCTCCTTCACCAGCGACTGGAGCAGCTCGACGGCGCCGTCGCCGTAGAAGTCGAGGCCCGCGTCCACGCCTTCGGGCGCCAGCGCGCGGATGCGGTCGGCCAGCCCGTCCCCGTACAGGACCGGCTCGGCGCCGAGGGAGCGCAGGTAGTCGTGGTTGTGCGCGCCGGCCGTACCGATGACACGCAGGCCGAGGGCGACCGCGATCTGCACCCCGAACGAGCCGGTGCCGCCGGCCGCGGAGTGGATGACGACGGTCTCGCCGGCCTTGAGGCCCACGCGGGTGAGGGACTGGTAGGCGGTCAGGCCGGCCAGGGGAATTCCCGCGGCCTGCTCGAAGGTCAGCTCGCGGGGCTTGTGCGCGAGGGTGCGGACCGGGGCGCTGACCAGCTCGGCGTAGGTGCCGAGCTCCACCCACTCCTTCCTCACGTACCCGTAGACCTCGTCGCCGACGGCGAAGTCGAAGGTGTCCGGGCCGACCGCCTCGACGACTCCGGCCACGTCCCAGCCGGGTATGACGGGATAGCGGACTTCGAGGATCGGGTCGAGATATCCGGCGGCGAGCTTCCAGTCCACCGGGTTGACCCCGGCCGCCTTGACGCGGACGAGAACCTCGCCCGGCCCCACCTTGGGCTGCGGTACGTCAACGAGCGTGAGCCGGCCGGGAGTTCCGTATGCGTTGTACGTGATGGCCTTCATGATCGGTTCCAACGGGGCGCCGCCCGGGCCTATTCCGCCCCGTTCGTCAGGCCGGCAGCGTGTTGCGGTGCGAGCGCCGCCGGGCCGCGCTGAACAGGGCCTGGATCTGCGCCCCCGACTGCTCCACGTCGTCGAGCGGCGAGGGGAAGGCCAGCCGTGCGTCGCGGTGGCCGCTCCGCTCCTCGAGCCGCAGGGTGATCCCGTACCGGTCCATGGCGACCGGCAGTGCGCGGATCACCGAGGCGGCGGGCAGCGGCCGGACCAGGCGCAGCAGCAGGGTGACGAGGTCCGGGTGGTCGTCGAGGAGGTGCGTGAGCATGCCCGCCTCGTACGGGGCCAGCGGGTCGGGGCGGGCCGCGTCCAGCTCTTCCAGCCCGACGTAGGAGAAGCCGTCCGCGGTCTCCAGGACGGCCTGGCCGAACTCCATGCAGGTGCTCTCATCCCCGGGACCGTCGCTCTCGCCCGTGTACGGGGTGAGCAGGCGGCCCACGATGGTCACCCGGGCCCGCACCCGGTCGCGTACGGGGGTGGGGGCGACGTCGGTGAACTCCAGCCGGATCGGGGGCCGGTGCTCGGCGTCGCCGCCCGGTTCGGCGGGGTGCAGGTGCAGCCGGCCCATCGGGTCGCCGCCGTCGAGGTGGCGGACCTCGGCGCGCAGCCCGTCGGTGACCGCGGTCATGGAGTGGGCGGCGGCCAGGATCGACCGCACGCGCTCGGCGTCGGTGGGCCGGGTGGCCGGGGTGGCAGGGGCACCGGACATGCGCATCTGGATCTCTCCATCATCCCGAGAACTTAGGTATGCCTAACCTAACCTAATTCGTTCGTGGGGAGTAGCCGGTCTGGTTCGTGTCGGTGTTGGGCTGAACGGGTGAAACGCGAGAGGATGGGGGGATGCACATGAAGCGCGCGGCCGAGGCGGCCCGGTGAGCAGGTACGACGTCACCGACGAACAGTGGGAGGGGCTCGCGCAGGTGGTCCCCCTGCGCAGCCGCAACGAATGGCCCTCCCGGGTGGACCACCGCACCATCCCCACGGCGCCGGGAGCGTCGGCGGCGGAGCAGCGGCGCTTCGTGGTGATCCGGGTTCAGATCTTCGCGGACGCGCGGGAGGTGGCGGAGTACCTGATCGCGCAGATCCCGGTACTGCTCGACCTGACCGGCGCCGACAGCGAAGTGGCCAAGCGGATCCTGGACTTCAGCAGTGGTGTGGTCTTCGGACTCGGCAGCGGGATGCACCGGGTGGACCGGAACGTCTTCCTGCTGGCGCCCGTCGGGACCGAGGTCGAGGGGATCGCGGCCGCTGCCGTCCCCCGATCGTAGGAAGGTCGCCGCGACGTAACGGTTCGCCGGGCTCTCGGGGGGTCCGGCGGCCCGTACCGTCCGCCGCATGGACGCCACCCTCCCCGCCACCCTCGCCGCTCCCGCCGCCCTCGCCGCTCCCCTTCCCGCCACCCCCGCCGCCCTCGCCCCGGACCTCCCCGTCGGCCTCCCCGCCGTCGCGTTAGCCGGCGACGACCCGACCGTGCCCGCGCAAGCCGTGCGGCTCCACCGGCCCGGGGTCACCGGACTGCGGCTGTCCGCCTTCGGGCCGCACCGGGGCGCCGCCTTCGCGCTCGGGCCCGTCACCCTCCTCGCCGGGCCGAGCGGCAGCGGCAAGTCCCAGGCCCTGGCCGCCTACGAGGCCCTCGCCGTGCTCGGCTCCGGAGCCACCCTCGAGGAGGCCTTCCCCGACCCGGGTGCCCGCATCCCGGACCTGGCCGTCCCCGATGCCGACCGGCGGCGCGGCTTCCGCATCGGCTGCACCGTCGACGGTCCCGCCGGACCGGTCCGGCTCGACCTCGCCGTCCAGGCCGAGCCCACCCTGCGCATCGTCGGCGAACGGCTCTCGCAGCCGGGGCAGATCCTGCTCGCCACCGCCCTGCGCGACCCCGGCCGGCGCTCCGTGCAGGGCGCGTGGCTGACCGGCGGCGCCATCGGCGTCACCCGGGCCCCGCTGCCGGACGACCGGCTCGGCACGGCCCTGCTCCCGCTCCGCGTGGCCGGCGCCACGGCCGGCCAGCGCCAGGTCCTGGCCGCCGCCGAACAGGTCGTGGTGGCGCTGCGCTCGGTGTTCCCCTGCGATCCCCGCCCGGAGCGGATGCGCGCGCCCGTCCCGCCGGGGGAGGGCCGGCTGCTCGGCGACTGCGCCAACCTGGCCGACGTACTGCGCCGGACCCGCCACGAATGCGGCACCCGGCACGCGCTGCTGGCCGAGGCCGCCCGCACCGGCTGCGCGGGACCCGTCGCCGGACTGGACGTACGGGCCCCCGCCGACGGCCCCGTCACGGCGGTGCTGGACCGCGGCCCCGACCGGCCCGCCACGGAACTGGCCCGCCTCGGCGCGGGCGAACTGCGCTTCCTCGCGCAGGCGCTGGTCCTGCTGACCGGCCCGGGAGTGCTCGCCATGGACCCGGCCGCCGAACTGCTCTCCGCGCAGCAGGCGCTGACGGTGCTGGCCGACGGCTTCGACCGCGGCCTGGACCGGCGCCAGAGCGCCGAGCTGCTGCGCCTGGCCCTGCTGTCGTGCGGGCGCGGCCACGTCCGGCTGGTGGCGGCGGTGGGGGAGGAGACCGCGGCGGCCGCCCGGCTCCTCGCGGGTGTCACGGTGGTAGACCTGTGATCCATGAGCGACGCGAACGACACGAACGAGACCCCGGCGGCGCGCGGTGAGCGGCTCGGCCTGCTGCAGCGCAGGCTCGCCGACTTCGCCGCGGCACGCGGCTGGGAGCCGTACCACACGCCCAAGAACCTGGCGGTGGCCCTGAGCGTGGAGGCGGCCGAACTGGTCGAGATCTTCCAGTGGCTGACGCCGGAACAGTCCGCGAAGGTCATGGAGAAGCCGGAAACGGCGCACCGCGTGGCCGATGAGGTGGCCGACGTACTCGCGTATCTGCTGCAGTTCTGTGAGGTTCTCGGGGTGGATGTGCTGGATGCGCTCGCCGCGAAGATCGAGAGGAACGAGCTCCGCTTCCCGGTGGCGGGCGAACCGACACCTAATCGTCACTCTTCGGAGTGATGGACTCCTCCACAATCACGTTTGTGTCCACATTTTCCGAATACCCCTGGCTTTACTGGCTCATTGCCCTCACTCTGGGTAGTGGTGAGGACGGCGGGATGTCGTGCGGACGGGGGACGGCATATGGATGCGGTACGGCTCATCGCGGCCGGCCGGCACGCGCTGGCACAGAGCGGGGCTGCGTGGGACATCGTGGGCGAGGCCTGGCAGGCCCAGGCGCTCGCGCAGGGCGTAGGAGGCTATCTGGCGGTCACCGGGCCGCCGGAGATGAGAGCGGAGGCACGGGGACTGGGGGAAGCGGGAGGCAGAGGCTGCGGGGTGATCGACCGGGCGGCTCTGCGCGGAGAGGGCAGCGCGCCCGAGTATCCGCCGCGGGCCGCGCAGTTGACGGTGGTGTCGGACGTCCGGCAGGCACTGCTCGGGCTCCAGGCATTGCTGGGCGAAGTGGGCATAGCCCTGGTCGGGGTGGCCTGCGGGACGGACGACGAGACCCTGTACTGGCAGTGCATAGAGTCGATCGACGCGGCTGACGAGTCGAGCGACCGGGTACGGGCGATCCTGCGCCGCATGGCGGTGCGCGAGCGGGGGTCCGCCTCGGGCGTGGCCTGAGGTGTCACACGGGTCCCGTCGCGCGCGACGGGACCCGCACGGTCAGAACGACCGGTAGGACGGGCGCTCTTCCCCGGGTGCGGGCGTGCCCGGGGCGCGGTCCGTGGAGGAGGACTGGAGGTCGGCGTCGAGCTGCGACAGGTCGGCGTTCAGCGCCGCCATCAGCTCTTCCATCTGCTGCAGCAGGCCCTTCGGTGCGCCGCCCTCGGCGGGGACCGAGGACTCCTGACGTGCGTCGTCGTGTGCTGCCTGCCCGGTCTGTCGGTGGGTCTCCGGCACGACCTCGTGGGACATGGCGGCCTCCTCGGCCCTGGCCCCTCCGAGGCGGAAGGGCGCGGTGGACGCACCGGCGAAGTGGCCGCCGGCGCGCGGGCCGGGCGGTCCGGCTCCGTCCGAGCCAACGAGCCCCTTCGGGGGTGGTCACTGGCGGCGTCGGGGGTGGACCGTCCGGTTGACGCAGATTCACCCGGCAGGGGTGCGAGGGGGGAACCTCCGCGAGGTCCCCCGGATGGAGGTACCTCCCGGCGGCGGCCGGGAGAGAGCTCGGCGGAGAGCCCGGGGAGGCGGCCTGGGGAGGCAGGATGGGGGCATGGATCTTCGCATTTTCACCGAGCCCCAGCAGGGCGCGAGCTACGACACCCTCCTGACCGTCGCCAAGGCCACCGAGGACCTCGGCTTCGATGCGTTCTTCCGATCCGACCACTATCTGAAGATGGGCTCGGCCGACGGCCTGCCCGGACCCACCGACGCGTGGATCACCCTCGCGGGCCTGGCCCGGGAGACCCGGCGGATCCGGCTGGGCACCCTGATGACGGCCGGCACCTTCCGGCTGCCCGGTGTGCTCGCCATCCAGGTCGCCCAGGTCGACCAGATGTCCGGCGGCCGCGTCGAACTGGGGCTGGGCGCGGGCTGGTTCGAGGAGGAGCACAAGGCGTACGGGATCCCCTTCCCGGCCGAGCGGATGGCCCGGCTGGAGGAGCAGCTGGCCATCGTCACCGGGCTGTGGGCCACCGAGATCGGAGCCACCTTCGACTATCCGGGCAGCCACTACCGGGTGGAGAACTCGCCCGCGCTGCCCAAGCCCGCCCAGGCCAAGGTGCCCGTGCTCATCGGCGGGCACGGCGCGCGGCGCACCCCGCGCCTCGCCGCCCGCTACGCCGACGAGTTCAACATGCCCTTCGCGTCGATCGCCGACAGCGAGCGGCAGTTCGCGCGGGTCCGGGAGGCCGCCGCGGAGGCCGGGCGCAAGGCCGGCGACCTCGTCTACTCCAACGCCCTGGTGGTCTGCGTCGGCAAGGACGACGCCGAGGTCGCCCGCCGGGCCGCCGCCATCGGCCGTGACGTGGACGAACTCAAGGCCAACGGTCTGGCCGGCTCCCCGGCCCAGGTCGTGGAGAAGATCGGGGCCTACGGCTCCATCGGCTCCTCCCGCGTCTACCTCCAGCTGCTCGACCTCGACGACCTGGACCACCTGGAGCTGATCTCCGCCCAGGTCCTCTCCCAGCTCGGCTGACCGGGGACGCAGCAGCGATGCCACGCGCGTCCGGCCCGCTCGCCGAAGCCCTGGCCCACCGGACCGTGCTCCTGGACGGCGGGCTGAGCAACCAGCTCGCCGCCCAGGGCTGCGACCTGTCCGGCGGCCTCTGGACGGGCCGGGTGCTCGACGAGCGGCCCGGCCAGGTGGAGGCCGCCCACACGGCGTACGCACGGGCCGGCGCCGAGGTGCTGATCACCGCGAGCTACCAGATCGGCCCCGGTCACCCCCGGGCCGCCGCCCTGCTGCACCGCAGCGTCGCCCTCGCCGCCCGCGTCGCCGAGGCCGCCGGCCACGAGGTGTGGGTGGCCGCCTCCGTGGGCCCGTACGGGGCGGTGCTCGCGGACGGCTCCGAGTACCGCGGCCGGTACGGCCTGAGCGTGCGCGAACTCGCCGCCTTCCACCGCCCGCGCGTCGAGGCGCTGCTCGCCGCGGGCCCCGACGTCCTCGCCCTGGAGACCGTCCCCGACCCGGACGAAGCGGAGGCACTGCTCACCGTCCTCGCGGAGACGGGCGCCCCGGCCTGGCTGAGCTACACCGTCGCCGACGGCCGTACCCGCTCCGGCGCACCCCTCCCCGAAGCCTTCGCCCTCGCGGCGGCGGCCCCGCAGGTCATCGCGGTCGGCGTCAACTGCTGCGACCCGGCAGAAGTCCTGCCCGCCCTCGAAGCGGCCGCGGCCGCCACCCGCAAACCGCTCGTGGCCTACCCCAACGACGGCTCCGCCTGGGAGGCCGCCACCGGCACCTGGCACGCCCCCGAAAGCCCGCGCCCCTGGCCCACCGGCGCCTGGCAGCACACGGGCGCCCGCCTCCTCGGCGGCTGCTGCCGCATCGGCCCGGACCGCATCGCGGAGCTGGCCGCCGGAAAATAGGGGGCCGTCAGGACGGGTGACCAGCAACAATCGGTCGTGTGTTCCTGACGATCTCCACCACCGGATCCCCTGAACGACCCGCTACAGACCTGGGCTACCTGCTGCACAAGCATCCCGGGAAGACGCAGGCGTTCTCCACCTCCCACGGCACCGCCCACGTGTTCTACCCCGAGGCCACTGAGCAGCGGTGCACGGCGGCCCTGCTGCTGGAGGTGGATCCCGTCGCGCTCGTGCGGCGCGGTCAGGGCAAGGGCCGGGGCGGAGCGCCCGACGCCGCGCTCGCGCAGTACGTCAACGACCGGCCGTACGCCGCCTCCTCGCTGCTCGCCGTCGCGCTCAGCGGGGTGTTCCGCAGTGCGCTGAAGGGCCAGTGCGCCGTCCGCCCGGAGCTGCCGGAGCAGGCACGGCCGCTGCGCGTCGAGATTCCGGCGCTGCCCGCCCGCGGCGGGGCCGAGCTCGTGCACCGGCTGTTCGACCCGCTCGGCTGGGAGCTCGTACGGGCCGAGCCCGTACCGCTCGACGAGCGGTTCCCCGAGTGGGGGGACTCCCGATACGTACGCCTCGTCCTGGAGGGGAACCTGCGCTTGGCGGACGCCCTGCGGCAGCTCTACGTCCTGCTGCCCGTGCTCGACGACGCCAAGCACTACTGGATCGCCCCCGACGAGGTCGACAAGCTGCTGCGCGCCGGAGACGGCTGGCTGGCCGCGCACCCCGAGAACGGTCTGATCAGCTCCCGCTACCTCGCCCGCCACAAGCGGCTGACCCAGGACGCCCTCGAGCGCCTGGAGCTGGTCCGCCTCGCCGAGGCCGACGGCAGCGAGGTCGAGGAGCTCGACAACGCCGTGGACGAGAGCCGTGACACGGAGGAGAGGCCCGTACCGCTCGCGGTGCAGCGGCGGGACGCGATCCTCGCCGCCCTGCGCGGCGCGGGTGCCCAGCGGGTGCTGGACCTCGGCTGCGGACAGGGGCAGTTGGTCCAGGCCCTGCTCAAGGACCCGGCGTACAGCGAGATCGTCGGCATGGACGTGTCCGTGCGCGCCCTGAACCTCGCGGCCAAGCGGCTGCGGCTGGAGCGGATGGGGGAGCGGCAGAGCGCGCGCGTCCGGCTGCTCCAGGGCTCGCTCGCCTACACCGACAAGCGGCTGGCCGGCTACGACGCGGCCGTGCTCAGCGAGGTCATCGAGCACCTGGACCCGGAGCGGCTGCCCGCGCTGGAGTACGCGGTGTTCGGCGCGGCCCGGCCCCGTACGGTCCTCGTGACCACCCCCAACGTCGAGTACAACGTCCGCTGGGAGTCGCTGCCCGCCGGGCAGGTCCGCCACGGCGACCACCGCTTCGAGTGGACCCGCGAGGAGTTCCGCGCCTGGGCCGGCGCCGTCGCCGAACGGCACGGGTACGCCGTCGGGTTCGTCCCCGTCGGGGACGACGACCCCGAGGTCGGGCCGCCGACCCAGATGGCCGTCTTCACACAGACCGACACCGACACGACCGCCACCACCGACACCACCGACACCACCACCGAAACCCCGAAGGAGGGCGAGGCAGCATGACCATCGCAAGCACCGGGACCCACCGCGTACTTCCCGTCACCGACCTGTCCCTCGTCGTCCTCGTCGGGGCCACCGGCTCGGGCAAGTCCACGTTCGCCCGCAAGCACTTCAAGCCCACCGAGGTCATCTCCTCGGACTACTGCCGCGGGCTCGTCGCCGACGACGAGAACGACCAGAGCGCCAGCAAGGCCGCCTTCGAGGTCCTGCACTACATCGCCGGCAAGCGGCTCGAGGCCGGCCGCCTCACCGTCGTCGACGCCACCAGCGTGCAGGCCGAGGCCCGCAGGCAGCTCGTCGAGCTCGCCCGCCGGTACGACGTCCTGCCCATCGCCATCGTCCTCGACATGCCCGAAGAGGTCTGCGCCGAGCGCAACGCCGCCCGCCCCGACCGGGCCGGGCTGCCGCGCGCGGTCATCCAGCGCCACCGCCGCGATCTGCGGCGTTCGCTGCGCGGACTGGAGCGCGAGGGCTTCCGCAAGGTGCACGTGCTGCGTTCCGCCGAGGAGGCCGAGGCCGCCGAGGTGGTCCTGGAGAAGCGCTTCAACGACCTCACGCACCTCACCGGCCCCTTCGACATCATCGGTGACATCCACGGCTGTTCCTCCGAGCTGGAGACCCTGCTCGCCAAGCTCGGGTACGAGGACGGGGCCCACCCCGAGGGGCGCACCGCCGTCTTCGTCGGCGACCTCGTCGACCGCGGTCCGGACAGTCCGGGCGTCCTGCGCCGCGTCATGGGCATGGTCAAGTCCGGCAACGCCCTGTGCGTGCCCGGGAACCACGAGAACAAGCTCGGCCGTTATCTGAAGGGCTCCAAGGTCCAGCGGACCCACGGCCTCGCCGAGACGATCGAGCAGCTGGAAGGGGAGCCGGAGGAGTTCGTCCAGGAGGTACGGGAGTTCATCCGCGGCCTCGTCAGCCACTACGTGCTCGACGGCGGCAAGCTGGTGGTCTCTCACGCAGGACTGCCCGAGAAGTACCACGGCCGCACCTCCGGCCGGGTCCGCTCGCACGCCCTGTACGGGGACACCACCGGCGAGACGGACGAGTTCGGCCTGCCCGTGCGCTACCCGTGGGCCGAGGACTACCGCGGCAAGGCGGCCGTGGTCTACGGCCACACCCCGGTCCCGAACACCGCCTGGATCAACAACACCATCTGCCTCGACACCGGCGCCGTCTTCGGCGGGAAGATGACCGCCCTGCGCTGGCCCGAGCGCGAACTGGTCGACGTACCGGCCGAGAAGGTCTGGTACGAGCCCACGCGCCCGCTCGTCACCGAGGTGCCCGGCGGCCACTGGGGGTCCCCCCGGACGGAGTCTGGGGGAGGCCGCCCGCTCGACCTGGCCGACGTGCACGGGCGCCGGATCGTGGAGACCCGGCACCTGGGCAACGTCACCGTGCGCGAGGAGAACGCGGCCGCCGCGCTGGAGGTCATGAGCCGCTTCGCCGTGGATCCGCGGCTGGTCCCGTACCTGCCGCCGACCATGGCGCCCACGGCCACCTCCCGCGAGGAGGGCTACCTCGAGCACCCGGCCGAGGCCTTCGCGCAGTACCGCAAGGACGGCATCGCCCAGGTGGTGTGCGAGGAGAAGCACATGGGCTCCCGCGCCACCGTCCTGGTCTGCAAGGACGCCGACGCGGCCCGCGAGCGCTTCGGCGTCGACGGCCCGACCGGGTCCGTCTACACCCGCACCGGGCGGCCGTTCTTCAAGGATCCGGAGGTCACCGAGGAGGTCCTCACCCGGCTCCGCGCGGCCGTCACCGACGCCGGTCTCTGGGAGGAGCTCGGCACGGACTGGCTGCTGATCGACGGCGAACTGCTGCCCTGGTCCCTGAAGTCCGCCGGCCTGCTGCGCAACCAGTACGCCGCCGTGGGCGCGGCCTCCGGCGCCGTCTTCCCGGGCGCGATCGCCGCCCTGGTGGCGGCCGCCGCCCGGGGCATCGACACCGGCGAGCTGCTGGAGCGCCAGCGCGGCCGGGCCGTCGACGCCGCGAAGTTCACCGAGGCGTACCGGCGTTACTGCTGGACCACCGACGGGCTGGACGGCGTACGGTTCGCGCCGTTCCAGCTGCTGGCGGCGGCCGGGCGGTCGCTGGCCGCCGTACCCCACGACGAGCAGCTGTTCTGGCTGGACCGGCTGGTCGCCGCCGACGAGGCGGCGGGCACCGGGCTGCTGCGCCGCACCGGCCGGATCCTGGTGGACACCGCGGACGAGGAGTCCGTACGGGCGGGCACCGACTGGTGGTCGGAGCTGACGGCCGCCGGCGGCGAGGGCATGGTCGTCAAGCCGCTCCAGGCGTACGCCCGGGACGGCAAGGGCCGGCTGGTCCAGCCCGGGGTCAAGGTGCGCGGGCGCGAGTACCTGCGGATCATCTACGGTCCGGAGTACACCCGCCCCGACCACCTGGAGCGGCTGCGCGAGCGCTTCCTCGGCCACAAGCGCTCGCTGGCCCTGCGCGAGTACGCGCTCGGGCTGGAGGCGCTGGACCGGCTGGCGGCCGACGAGCCGCTGTGGCGGGTCCACGAGGCCGTCTTCGCGGTGCTCGCCCTCGAGTCGGAGCCGGTCGACCCCCGCCTCTGACCCCGGCCAGGGGTGCACGCGCGTAAAGCGGAGGCCCCCGTACGGCCGCGAATTAGGTCGTATGGGGGAACTTTCGCGGAGAACGCCGGGAAAACCACCGGCGGGATCGTTCATCCAGGGCAGCGGACTGTCCGCGACCCTGGAAGGACGGAACATCACCTATGAAGATGACCGCGCGCGGAAGCTTTGCGGCGCTCATGACCTGTATGGCGGCGGCCGGCGCGGCCACCCCGGCCGCGGCCGACTCGGTCCCGGTCGGTGTCCCGCTGGAGGCCGTGGAGACCACGCTGGGCGTCGAGGCCCCCCGCGTGGCCACCGGGGTGCCGGTGCCGGTCGTCGGAGCGCCCGAGGCGCCCCGCTTCCACTCGGGGGACATGCTCCCGTCCCCACTGCTCCCCGCGGTCCCGATCGCCACCGAGCTCGGCAACACCCTCATCACCTCCCCGGTGCCGAACCTGCTGGGCGAGCCGGAGACGGACGGCGAGGGTTCCCTGGACGCGCCGGCCACCACGATGCGCGCCCGGACCCCGGGTGCGATCCTCGGCTCCCCGCTGACCATGCCGGACGGCTCCAACTTCGGGCTGCCGAACCTGACCAAGCCCAAGCTCGGCCTGATCGCCCCGGAGCTCGTCGGCACCCCGACGGCACTTCTCGGCCTCGGTACCCCTCGCTGAGCAGACGCCACGTCAAAAAGCCGTCCGGTCTGGGAACGTGTACGGCATGGGATTCCATGTCGACTCCGAGACCGGGCGGCTTCGCCGCGTCATCCTCCACCGGCCCGACCTGGAGCTGAAGCGGCTCACACCGAGCAACAAGGACGCGCTCCTCTTCGACGACGTGCTGTGGGTGCGCCGGGCCCGCCAGGAGCACGACGGCTTCGCGGACGTGCTGCGCGACCGGGGCGTGGAGGTCCACCTCTTCGGTGACCTGTTGTGCGAGGCCCTCGACATCCCGGAGGCGAGACACCTGGTCCTGGACCGGGTGTTCGACGAGAAGGAGTACGGGCCGCTCGCCACCGACCACCTCAGAGCGGTGTTCGACGGGCTGAGTTCGGCCGAGCTGGCCGAGGCCCTGGTCGGCGGGATGACCAAGCGGGAGTTCCTGGAGCGGCACGCCGAGCCGGTGTCGGTGCGCTTCCACGCCCTGGAACTGGACGACTTCCTGCTGGGGCCGCTGCCCAACCACCTGTTCACCCGGGACACTTCCGCGTGGATCTACGACGGGGTGTCCATCAACGCGATGCGCTGGCCGGCGCGGCAGCGCGAGACCGTCCACTTCGAGGCGATCTACAAGCACCACCCGCTCTTCACCTCCTCCGGCGCCTTCCACTACTGGTCGCAGGGGCAGGTCGACTACCCCTCGACCATCGAGGGCGGTGACGTGCTGGTCATCGGGAACGGCGCGGTGCTCATCGGGATGAGCGAGCGGACCACCCCGCAGGCGGTGGAAATGCTGGCGCGGGGACTGTTCGCCGCCGGGTCGGCGAGCAGCATCGTGGCCCTCGACATGCCGAAGCGGCGGGCGTTCATGCACCTGGACACGGTGATGACGATGGTCGACGGAGATACGTTCACTCAGTACGCCGGGCTCGGCATGCTCCGCTCCTACACGATCGAGCCGGGCGCCGGGGCGCACGAGCTGAAGGTGACCGACCACGCGCCGGAGCACATGCACCGGGCCATCGCGGCGGCCCTCGGGCTGGACTCGATCCGGGTGCTGACCGCGACGCAGGACGTGCACTCGGCAGAGCGCGAGCAGTGGGACGACGGGTGCAACGTGCTGGCCGTCGAGCCGGGGGTGGTGGTCGCGTACGAGCGGAACGTGACGACCAACACCCATCTACGCAAGGAGGGCATCGAGGTCATCGAGATCCCCGGCAGCGAGCTGGGCCGGGGCCGGGGCGGGCCGCGCTGCATGAGCTGCCCGGTGGAGCGCGATGCCGTCTGACGGGGGATTCTGAGGAGGGAGCCGGAGGGGCGGGGGCCCGCGCACCACGACCGGGCCGTATATCAATACAGGGGATCGTATAGACTTCCAATATCCCCTGTCACCGTGACGCTGGAGCGACCCCATGGCCACCGACCTCGCCGGCCGCAGTTTTCTCAAGGAGCTCGACTTCACCGCCGCCGAGTTCCGCGGCCTGATCGAGCTCGCCGCCGATCTCAAGGCGGCCAAGAAGGCCGGGACCGAGCAGCCCTTGCTCCAGGGCAGGAACATCGCGCTGATCTTCGAGAAGACCTCGACGCGCACCCGCTGCGCCTTCGAGGTCGCCGCGGCCGACCAGGGTGCCCGTACGACCTACCTGGACCCTTCCGGCTCGCAGATGGGGCACAAGGAGTCGGTCAGGGACACCGCGCGGGTGCTGGGCCGGATGTTCGACGGGATCGAGTACCGGGGTGACAGCCAGGACGCCGTCGAGGAGCTCGCCGCCCACGCCGGGGTGCCCGTCTTCAACGGGCTCACCGACGACTGGCACCCCACCCAGATGCTGGCCGACGTCCTGACCATGACCGAGCACTCCGGCAAGCCGCTGGAGCGGATCTGCTTCGCTTACCTGGGCGACGCCCGCTTCAACATGGGCAACTCGTACCTCGTGACCGGCGCGCTGCTGGGCATGGACGTACGGATCGTGGCGCCGAAGGCCTACTGGCCGGCCGAGTCCGTGGTGGCCGCGGCGCGCGAGCTGGCGGCGGAGAGCGGCGCCCGGATCACCCTGACCGAGGAGATCGCCGCGGGCGTGGCCCAGGCCGACTTCGTCGTGACCGACATCTGGGTGTCCATGGGCGAGCCCAAGGAGGTCTGGGACGAGCGGATCGCGGCGCTGTCCCCGTACGCGGTGACCATGGACGTGCTGCGGGCCACCGGCAACCCGGACGTGAAGTTCATGCACTGCCTGCCGGCCTTCCACGACCTCGGCACCAAGGTGGCCCGGGAGATCCACGAGCGGCACGGGCTGGAATCGCTGGAGGTGACGGACGAGGTGTTCGAGTCCGCGCACTCCGTCGTCTTCGACGAGGCGGAGAACCGGCTGCACACCATCAAGGCCGTGCTCGTCGCGACCCTCGCGAAGCCCGGCACGCAGCCCGGCGCATAGTCATACGCGCGCGGGCAGGGTGAACCACACCGCCTTGCCGTGCGGCGTCGGCCGGTGGCCGCAGGCGGAGCTCAGGGTGCGGATCAGCAGCAGTCCGCGGCCGTGCTCCTGCCAGGGGTCGGGGTGGGCGTCGTCCGGGCGGGGCGTCAGGCCGCCGGGCGGCTGCGGATCGCCGTCGTGGACCTCCACCTGGCAGCCGCCCGCCAGCAGCTCCACGACCAGCTCGATCTGGGCGCCGGGGCGGGTGTGCTCGACGGCGTTGGCGACGAGCTCCGCGGTCAGAAGCTCGGCCGTGTCGCTGTCGGCGGGCGCGTCGACGTCGGCCAGCGCGGTACGGACCAGGGCGCGGGCCATGGGTACGGCCGCCGCCGTGTGGGGCAGGGCGATCCGCCAGGCGGAGGGGTCGGGCACGGCAGGTCCCTCCGTTCCGTGGGGGTCGTGGGGGTCGTGGCCGGCCGGTGGGCGTCGGCGCAGCGGGAGATCCTGGTTTCAACCATACGAAGTCGAAATATGATCCCTGTACGGCACCCCGGCGCAGCCGCAACGACCGCAGGCACGTGTCGCGTTTCTGTGACGGCAGTCACGTTCCAGTGATACCGTCGATCGTGTGAGCCCCTTCACCGGTTCCACAGAAGCGACAGAACGGTGGCGCCACCTGCGGGTGACCCGGCAGGACGGCGTGGCCACCGTCACCCTCGACCGCCCCGACAAACTCAACGCGCTCACCTTCGGCGCCTATGCCGACCTGCGCGACCTCCTGGCCGAACTGTCCCGTGAGCGGTCCGTACGCGCCCTCGTGCTCGGCGGCGAGGGACGCGGCTTCTGCTCCGGCGGCGACGTGGACGAGATCATCGGCGCCACCCTCGCCATGGACACCGCCCAGCTCCTCGACTTCAACCGGATGACCGGCCAGGTCGTGCGCGCCATCCGCGAATGCCCCTTCCCGGTGATCGCCGCCGTGCACGGGGTGGCCGCCGGAGCCGGAGCCGTCCTCGCGCTCGCCGCCGACTTCCGGATCGCCGACCCCACCGCCCGCTTCGCCTTCCTCTTCACCCGCGTCGGCCTCTCCGGCGGGGACATGGGCGCCGCCTACCTGCTGCCCCGCGTCGTCGGCCTCGGCCACGCCACCCGGCTGCTGATGCTCGGAGAGCCCGTACGCGCCCCCGAGGCCGAGCGGATCGGCCTGCTCAGCGAGCTCACCGAGGAGGGCAAGGCCCACGTACGGGCCGCCGAACTCGCCGCGCACCTCGCCGCCGGGCCCGCCCTCGCCTACGCGCAGACCAAGGCGCTGCTCACCGCCGAGCTCGACATGCCGCTGGCCGCGTCCGTGGAGCTGGACGCCAACACCCAGGCCCTGCTGATGAACGGCCAGGACTACGCCGAGTTCCACGCCGCCTTCACCGGGAAGCGGCCGCCGGAGTGGAAGGGCAGGTAGCCACATGTCCGCGGACGCCATGCGGGTCGCCGTCGTCGGCGGGGGACCGGGCGGGCTGTACGCCGCCGCGCTGCTGGCCCGCCAGGGCCACACCGTCGAGGTCTGGGAACGGAACGCGCCGGACGACACCTTCGGCTTCGGGGTGGTCCTCTCCGACGAGACGCTCGGCGGGATCGAGCAGGCCGACTCCGTCGTGTACGCGGCCCTGAGCGCGGAGTTCGTGCGCTGGGACGACGTGGACATCGTGCACCGGGGCCGGCTGCTGACCTCCGGCGGCCACGGCTTCGCGGCCCTCGGCCGGCGCCGGCTGCTGGAGATCCTGCACGAGCGCTGCGCCGGTCTGGGCGTCCGGCTCCGCTTCCGCGCCGAGGCCCCCGACGCCTTCGCGCTCGCGGGCTCGTACGACCTGGTGGTCGCCGCGGACGGGGTGCACAGCGCGACCCGCGAGGCCGGGGCCGACCGGTTCGCGCCGACCGTGACGGGCGGGCGGTGCCACTACATCTGGCTCGCCGCCGACTTCGCCTTCGACGCCTTCCGCTTCGAGATCGCGGAGACCGAGCACGGGGTGATGCAGCTGCACGCCTACCCCTACGCACCGGACGCCTCCACCGTGATCGTCGAGATGCGCGAGGAGGTGTGGCGGGCGGCGGGCTTCGACCTGTGCGACGAGAACGAGTCGGCGGCCCGCTGCGCCAAGATCTTCAGCGAGGCCCTGCGCGGACGGCCGCTGCACGGCAACCGCTCCGCCTGGACCCGGTTCCGTACCGTCGTGAACGAGCGCTGGTCGCACGGGAACGTGGCCCTGCTCGGCGACGCCGCCCACACCGCGCACTTCTCCATCGGCTCCGGCACCAAACTCGCCGTGGAGGACGCCCTCGCCCTGGCCGAAGCCGTCCGCACCGAGCCGGACGTACCCGCCGCGCTCGCGGCGTACGAGGCGGCGCGGCGGCCGGCGGTCGCCAGCACCCAGCGGGCCGCGGCCGCCAGCATGCGCTGGTTCGAGGAGATCGCCGGATACACCGGCCAGCCCGCCCGGCAGTTCGCCTTCAACCTGCTCACCCGCAGCCGCCGGGTCACCCACGACAACCTGCGCCTGCGCGACGAACGGTTCACGCGGTCCGTGGAACGGGACTTCGGCTGCCCCGACGAGCAGACCCCGCCGATGTTCACCCCGTTCACCCTGCGCGGGCTGACCCTGCGCAACCGGGTCGTCGTCTCGCCCATGGACATGTACTCGGCCGAGGACGGGGTCCCCGGCGACTTCCACCTGGTGCACCTGGGCGCCCGGGCGCTCGGCGGGGCCGCCCTGGTCATGACGGAGATGGTGTGCGTCAGCGCCGAGGGCCGGATCACCCCCGGCTGCACCGGCCTCTACACCCGGGAACAGGCCGCCGCCTGGCAGCGGATCACCGACTTCGTGCACACCTCGGCGCCCGGCACCGCACTCGGCGTCCAGCTCGGGCACTCGGGCCGCAAGGGCTCCACCCGGGTGATGTGGGAGGGGATGGACGACCCCCTCCCGGAGGGCAACTGGCCGCTGGTGGCCGCCTCCGAACTGCCCTACCGGCCGGGCGTCTCCGCGGTCCCGCGCGCCCTGACACGGGGGGAGATGGACGCGGTCCGCTCCGAGTTCGCGGCCGCCGCGGTCCGCGCCGCCGACTGCGGCTTCGACCTGCTGGAACTGCACTGCGCCCACGGCTACCTGCTCTCCGGGTTCCTGTCACCGCTGACCAACCGCCGCACGGACGCCTACGGCGGCACCCTGGAGAACCGGCTCCGCTTCCCGCTGGAGGTCTTCGACGCGGTCCGCGCCGTGTGGCCCGAGGACCGGCCGATGACGGTCCGCCTCTCGGCCGCCGACTGGGCGCCCGGCGGCACGTCCCCGCAGGAGGCCGTCGACATCGCGGCCGCCTTCGCCGCCCGTGGCGCGGACGCCATCGACGTCTCGACCGGCCAGGTCGTCTCGGACGAGGCCCCGGAGTACGGGCGTTCGTACCAGACCCCGTACGCCGACCGGATCCGCAACGCGCTGGGCGTCCCCGTCATCGCCGTCGGCGCCATCTCCTCCTGGGACGACGTGAACTCCCTGCTCCTGGCCGGGCGCGCGGACCTGTGCGCCGTCGGCCGGCCCCACCTCTACGACCCGCACTGGACCCTGCACGCGGCCGCCGACCAGTCCTACGAGGGCCCGGCCGCGCCCTGGCCGCTGCCCTACCGGGCGGGCAGCCGCAAACCCCCGACGGGACGCGGCTGAGGCCCGCTACGCAAATGCCACCTCGGCGCGGTCCTCGACCGGGATGTAGCCCAGGCGCAGGTAGATGCCGTTGCTGGTCGGGTTGGCCAGGTCCGTGAAGAGCAGGACTTCCGAGGCGCCCGCCGCGTACGCCGCTTCGCTCACCGCGTGCGTGACCCCGGCGGCGTAGCCGCGGCCGCGGAGCTCCGGCGGGGTGTAGACGGGGCCGACGCGGGCAGCCGAACCGATCGGGCGGGAGAAGGACGCCAGCGAGACGGGGGCGCCGTCGTGCTCCCAGAGCAGGATGCCGCCGTAGGAGATCCGGTCGCGCAGGGCGGCTTCGGAGGCTTCGCCCGGCTGGCCCACCTCCGAGTTGAAGGCCTCGATCCACTCCAGCAGCAGCGGGAGATCCGCCCCGGTGGCGGGCCGGGCCCGCCCGGCCGGTGCGGGATCCGGGGCGGTCAGTCCGGCCAGCCGGTACAGGCGGTTCTCCTCGGCGACCCGGAACGGCCGCCCCCACGCCCCGGCCAGCGCGTCCGCGTCGCGGCGCCGGGCGCTGATGCCGCTGACCCCGGCGAGCAGCGGCTCGGTGGCCAGTGCGGCCGACAGCGCCCGCACCGCCTGCTCGGGCAGCGCACCGAGCTGCAGCGGATACGGAGGGGTGCACAGCAGGGCCCCCGAGACGGTTCCGTCGGCCCCGGTCCACCAGCCGAAGAGGGGGTCGGCAGGCCCGTAGGCGTGCGGCCCGCGCCGTTCCAGCGCGTCGGCCACGGTCAGCAGGAGGGTGTTGGGCACGGGCTGTGCGGCCACGGCCGGGCCCGCCGCGGCCAGATAGGCCGCCAGGTCTGAGGTGAAGGTCCAAGTCATGGCCCATCCTGGCGCGGCGAAGGGCCCCGGCGCACGCGGGTTTTCGGCGTCACTGCCCGGCGAAGCGCGCGCCCAGGTCCCGCAGCCGTGCGTGCAGTTCGGCGAAGACCGCCGCCGCGCGGTCGCCCGGCCAGTCCGCGGGGAGGAGTGCGCGCGGCAGGCCCGGGTCGGCGTACGGCAGGCGGCGCCAGCTGTCCAGGGCGAGGAGGTAGCCGCGGTAGGCCTCCTCCGGCGTCGGCCCGGGGCCCGGCCGGAGGGCGCGCAGGGCGGGTCCGTGGAGGTCGAGGAACTCCTCGTGCTGCTTGGCCAGGGCCGTCAGGTCCCACCAGCGGGCCACGGCCTCGGCGGTCGGGGCGAAGCCGAGGTGGGCGCCCCGGAAGAGTTCCACGTACGGCGTCAGGTGCAGCCGCTCCAGCGTGTGCTCCGTCTCCCCGTACAGCCGGGCCGGGGCGATCCACACGCCCGGGGCCACCGTGCCGAAGCCGAGCCGGGCCAGGCGGGAGCGCAGCAGGTGCCGCTTGTGCCGCTCCTGCTCGGGGACGGAGAACACGGCCACCAGCCAGTCGTCCGCCGGCCCCGCCCCGTCGGCCGGCGTCCCGTAGATCCGGCGGTCGCCGTCGTCCAGCAGCTGCCGCGCCTCCGCGGAGAGCTCGTACGCCGCCGAACCGTCCGCCGCGCGCGCGGGCAGCACGAAGCCGCGCCGCTTCAGCCGGGACACCGACGAGCGGACCGACGGGGCGTCCACGCCGACCGCGCCCAGCAGGCGGACCAGCGCGGACACCGGGACCGGGCCCTCGAAGGCCCGCCCGTAGGCTCCGTAGAACGTGACGATCAGGGATCGCGGAGTGTGCTGCTCGACCACGGCTTCACTTTAGATCCCGCAGCATGAACCGTTGCAGCTTGCCCGTGGCGGTCCGGGGGAGGGCGGGGAGGAAGAAGAAGGAGCGCGGGCACTTGTGGGGGGCCAGTTCGGTCCGCATGAAGGTGCGCAGGTCCTCCTCCGTGAGCACCACACCCTCACGTGTGACGGTGTACGCCACGACCACCTGTCCGCGTCGCTCATCCGGGCGGCCCACCACCGCGGCCTCCACCACGTCCGGGTGGCGCAGCAGGGCCTCCTCCACCTCCGGGCCCGCGATGTTGTACCCCGCCGAGATGATCATGTCGTCGGCGCGGGCGACGTAGCGGAAGTAGCCCTCCGGATCGCGTACATAGGTGTCACCGGTCAGGTTCCAGCCGCCCCGGACGTACTCCCCCTGCCGTGGGTCGGCCAGGTAGCGGCAGCCCACCGGGCCGCGCACGGCCAGCAGGCCCGGCTCGTTGTCGGCGACCGGGCGGCCGGAGTGGTCCACCACCCGGGCCTGCCAGCCCGGGACCACCCGGCCGGTGGTACCCGGACGGATGTCCTCGTCGGCGGCGGAGATGAAGATGTGCAGCAGTTCCGTGGCCCCGATGCCGTTGATGATCCGCAGGCCGGTGCGCTCGTACCAGGCCCGCCAGGTCGCGGCGGGCAGGTTCTCCCCGGCCGAGACGCAGCGGCGCAGTGCGGAGAGGTCGTACATGCCCACGTCGTACGGGCCCAGCGCGTCCAGCATCGCCCGGTACGCGGTGGGCGCCGTGAACAGCACCGTCACCCGGTGCGCGGCGAGCGCGGGCAGCAGGTGCCGGGGCCCGGCCTCCTCCAGCAGCAGCGCGGACGCCCCGGCCCGCAGCGGGAAGACGACCAGCCCGCCCAGCCCGAACGTGAATCCGAGCGGCGGGCTGCCCGCGAAGACGTCGTCAGGGCGGGGGCGCAGCACGGTGCGGGAGAAGGTGTCGGCGACGGAGAGCACGTCGCGGTGGAAGTGCATGCACCCCTTGGGCCGTCCGGTGGTTCCCGAGGTGAAGGCGATCAGGGCGACGTCGTCGCAGGAGGTCGGGGCGGCGGGGAACGGCCGGCCGGCATGCCCTTCGGCCAGGCGCAGCAGATCGTCCGGGGCCTCGCCTCCGTACGCGGTGATCCGCAGCCCCGGCACCTCGGCCTTGACCAGGTCGTCCAGTACGCCCGCATGGCACAGGGCGTGACCCACCCGGGCCATCGCGCAGACCGTGGCGAGCTCCTGGGCGCGCTGCTGGGGCAGCACGGTGACCGCCACCGCGCCCGCCTTGACCACCGCGAGCCAGCAGGCGGCGAGCCAGGGGCCGGTGGGCCCGCGCAGGAGCACCCGGTTGCCGGGGACGACGCCGAGATCGACGGTCAGCACGTGGGCAAGGCGGTCCACGCGCTCGCGCAGCCCGCCGTACGTCCACACCTCGCCCGCGGCGCTGCGGAAGGCGGGGCGATCGGCGCCGCCCGGCCCGAACCGGGCGATGGTGGCGTCGAGCAGCTCGGCCGCGCAGTTCAGGCGGTCCGGATAGGCCAGTTCGGGCAGTTCGAAGAGGAGTTCCGGCCAGGTGTCCGGGGGCGGCAGATGATCGCGCGCAAAGGTGTCGGCGTGAGCGGAAGGCTTGAGATCCAAGGCGGGTTCGCCCCCTTGCGACGGTCCCGGGTGGGGTGGAGCCGGCCGTGCAGCACGAGCGTATCGTGATGGTGACGGCAGTCAACAGGACGCGATAGAAGCGGGGATGTTCGGATGACCGGATTCGCGCTCGGGGTGGACCAGGAGGACTGGTGCGGGCAGTTGCGCGCACTGGCGGCCGACCGGCTGAGGCCGCTGGCCGAGAAGGGGGAGCCGGGGCGGGTCAACCGGCCGCTGCTCGCGGCGCTGGGGGAGCTGGGCCTGCTGGAGCGGGTGTTCGCCTCGGGCGCGCTGGAACTGTGCCTGCTGCGGGAGTCGCTCGCCTACGGCTGCACGGAGGCCGAGACGGCGCTCGCCCTGCAGGGGCTGGGGGCGTACCCGGTGCTGCGGGCGGGCAGCGAGGCGCAGCGCGAGCGATGGCTGCCCCAGGTGCGTGCCGGGCAGGCGGTGGCGGCCTTCGCGCTGAGCGAGCCGGGGGCAGGTTCGGACGCGGCGGCGCTGGCGCTGGCGGCCACCCCCGATTCCGGTGGCGGCTGGCGGCTCGGCGGCGAGAAGTGCTGGATCTCCAACGCGCCGGAGGCGGACTTCTACACCGTGTTCGCCCGGACGGGGGAGGGGCCGGGGGCCAAGGGGGTGTCGGCCTTCCTGGTCCCGGCGGACCGTCCCGGGCTGACCGGCGAAGCACTGGACATGCTGTCCCCGCATCCCATCGGCTCGCTGGCCTTCGACGGGGTCCCCGTGGGCCGCGAAGACCTGCTCGGTGAGCCCGGGCAGGGCTTCCGGGTCGCGATGGACACGCTGAACCTCTTCCGGCCGAGCGTCGGGGCGTTCGCGGTGGGCATGGCGCGGGCCGCGCTCGACGCGACGCTCGCGTACACGGCGGACCGGGCCGCGTTCGGCGGGCGGCTGAGTGACCTCCAGGCGGTGGCGCACCGGGTGGCCGAGATGGCCACCCGCACGGAGGCCGCCCGGCTGCTGGTGTACGCGGCGGCCGGCGCCTACGACGGGGGCTCCCCGGACGTTCCGCGCCGGGCGGCGATGGCGAAACTCCTGGCCACGGAGACCGCCCAGTACGTGGTGGACCACGCGGTCCAGCTGCACGGGGCGGTCGCCCTGCGGCGGGGGCACCTGCTGGAGCACCTCTACCGGGAGGTGCGGGCGCCCAGGATCTACGAAGGGGCCAGTGAGGTGCAGCGCACGATCATCGCGAAGGAGCTGTACCGGGGGGTGGACGCGCGATGAGCCTCGAGCGGATCAACCCGGCGGAGCTGTCGCCGCCGACCGGCTTCTCGCACGCGGTGGCGGCGACCGGTTCCAGGCTGGTGTTCCTGGCCGGCCAGACGGCGCTGGACGCCTCGGGCAAGGTGGTGGGCGAGACCCTGCCGGAGCAGTTCGAGCGGGCCCTGTCCAACCTGCTGACGGCGCTCGCGGAGTCCGGCGGATCCCCGGGGGACCTGGCCCGTGTCACCGTCTACGCGGTGGACGTGGCGGCGTACCGGGACTGCGCCGGCGAACTCGGGGGGATCTGGCGGAGGTTGGCGGGCCGCGACTATCCGGCGATGGCCGTGATCGGGGTGGTCCGCCTCTGGGACGACCAGGCGCTGGTCGAACTCGACGGCGTGGCCGTCCTGCCGTAGCCGCTTTGCCCCAGCGGCGCCGCTGCTGGGGCTCCGCCCCAGACCCCGCGCCTCAAACGCCGGCGGGGCTGGATTTTGGCTGGTGCAGCCTGCCAGGCGCGGCTGGATTGCCGCGCAGCGGCAATTTCAGCCTCGCCGGCGTTTGAGTGGGGGTCCCCCCCGGACGGAGTCTGGGGGAGGGTCTGGGCGGAGCCCGGTTTCGGGGAGGGGCGGGGTGGGGGATCGCCCCCCGGTGGCCTAGCCGCGGGGGCGGCGGCGGTACTCGTCCGTGGGGACGCCGGCCACGCCCCAGTCCTCCAGCGCGACCTCGTCGATGAGGACGAAGGTGGTGGCCGGGTCCTTGTCGAGGACCTTGACCAGCAGGTCGGTGACACCGGCGATGATCTCGGCCTTCTGGGCGGCGGTGGCGCCTTCACGGGTGATCTTGACGTTGACGTACGGCATGGTGGAAGTCCTTTCGTAAGGGAGGGAGGGGAGGGGTGGTCAGGAACGGCCCGTGACGTGGCCGCCGTCCACGCGCAGGGCGTGGCCGGTCACGAAGCCGGCGCCCGCGAGGTACAGCACCGCTTCGGCGATCTCGGAGGCCTCCCCGACCCGGTTGAGGAGGGCGAGCCCGCCGAAGGTGTCCACGTCGGCGCCCTCGTGCAGCGGGGTGCGGATGATGCCGGGCGAGACGAGGTTGACGCGGATGCCGTCGGCCGCCAGCTCGGCGGCCAGGCTCGTGGTCAGCCCGTGCACACCGGCCTTGCTGACCACCGGCGCGCTGGCCGGGAAGCCGGCCAGCCCGTGGTCCACCAGGACGGTGCCGATGTTGACGATGCTGCCGCCCTCGCCCTGCGCGCGCAGCGCCCGCACCACGGCCTGGGTGGTGAGGTAGGTGCCCTTGAGGTTGCCCGTCAGGAAGCCGTCGAGTTCGGCCTCCGTGACCTCGGTGAAGGGCTTGGAGGCGAAGGTGCCGGCGTTGTTGACCAGGACGTCGATGCGGCCGAAGCGCTCCAGAGCCGTACGGACGAGGGCCTCGCCGGTCTCCCGCTCGGCGATGCTGCCCGCGACCCACGCGGTCCGCTCCGGATGGCCGAGGCCGGCGGCGGTCTTGGCGAGGCGGTCGGCATCGCGGCCGTTCAGGACGACGTTCGCGCCGCTCGCCAGGAAGGCCCGGGCGATGTCCAGGCCGATGCCGCTGGAGGATCCGGTGATGAGGGCAGTGGTCATGGTGGGTGCCTTTCGGGGCGGATCGGCGGACTCGTTCGTCCGGCTGACACCCAAGAACCTATGAACCCTCAACCCATAACACCACGACGTAGATTGGAGCGTGTGATAATCCCAGGTTATGGATGTGGATCTGCGTGACCTGGAGCTCCTCGACGCCACGGCCGAGGCCGGCTCGCTGACGGCCGCCGCCGAGCGGCTGTACGTGAGCCAGCCGGCCCTCAGCCAGCGGCTCACCCGGCTGGAGGCCCGCCTCGGCATGCAGCTCTTCGACCGCAAGGGCCGCCGCCTGGTGCCCAACGCGGCGGGCCGCCGGCTGCTGGTCGCCGCCCGCCAGATCCTCGGCGAACTGGAGTCGGCCTCCCGTGACCTGCGGGAGATCCGCGACGGGCACGGTTGGCGGGTCCGCTTCACCGCGCAGTGCAGCACCACCTTCCCGTGGCTGCCGCCCGTCCTGCGGGCTTTCCGCGAGCGCGAGCCGGACATCGACGTGCGCATCGAGGCCGTCGCGGACGACGCCCCGATCCCGGCGCTGCTGGCCGACCTGGTCGACGTCGCGCTGGTCACCAAGCCGGACCTGCAGATGGACCGGGTGTCCCTGACCAAGCTGTTCGACGACGAGATGATGGCCGTGGTGCCCGCCGGACACCCGTGGGCCTCCCGCGGGCACCTGACCGCCCGTGATTTCGACGGCGCCGACCTGGTCCTCTACGACGGCTACGACCAGAACCGCATCCCGTCGATGCCGCTGCCGATCCCGGCCGGGGCCCGGCCCGGCCGGATCACCACCATGCCGGTGGTGACGGACCTGGTGATCGAGATGGTGGCGGGCGGCCAGGGCGTGACGGTGCTCCCCAACTGGGTGGCGGCCCCGTACGTGTCCTCGCACGGCCTCGCGCTGGTCCGCATCGGCGAGCAGCCGCTGACCCGTACGTGGTTCTGCGCCACCCGGACCGGGCCGCGCCCGCCCCACCTCGAGGCCTTCATCGAGGAACTCACCACCCGCCTCACCGCCCCGATCAGCGGTTAGCCCTCCAGCAGGCGGCCCATCCACTCCTCGATCCCCGCCACCGTGCGGGGCAGGGCGCCCGACATCAGGCGGGCGCCGTCCGCGGTGATGACCAGGTCGTCCTCGATGCGGACCCCGATGCCGCGCAGCTCCGGCGGGAGGGTCTCGTCGTCCGGCTGGAGGTACAGGCCCGGCTCCACCGTGAGGACCTGACCCTCCTCCAGGACCCCTTCCAGGTAGGTCTCCGCCCGCGCCTTCGCGCAGTCGTGGACGTCCAGGCCCAGCATGTGCCCGCTGCTGCACAGGGTGTACCGCCGGTGCAGGTCGCCCGCCGCGTCCTTCAGGACGCCCCACTCCGCCAGGCCCTCCGCGATCACCCGCATCCCGGCCCGGTGGAAGTCCCCGAAGCTCGCCCCGGGACGCAGCGCGGCCATGCCCGCCTCCTGGGCGGCCAGGACCAGTTCGTACACCTGCCGCTGGACGGAGGTGAAACGGCCCGACAGCGGGAGGGTGCGGGTGATGTCCGCCGTGTACAGGGTGTCCGTCTCCACGCCCGCGTCCAGGAGCAGCAGTTCGTCCCCGTTCAGCCGGCCGTCGTTGCGGATCCAGTGCAGCGTGCACGCGTGCGCGCCGGACGCCGCGATGGTCTCGTACCCGGTGCCGTTGCCCTCGGCCCGGGCGCGCAGGCCGAAGACCCCCTCGATCCACCGCTCCCCGCGCGGGTGCGCCAGGGCGCGCGGCAGTGCCCGTACGACGTCCTCGAACCCCGCCGTCGTGTGGTCGACCGCCAGCTGGAGCTGCTCGACCTCCCAGGCGTCCTTCACCAGGCGCAACTCCGAGAGGGCGGCGGCGAGTTCCGCGTCGGTGGAGGCGTC
This sequence comes from Streptomyces sp. NBC_01546, assembly GCF_045208355.1. Taxonomy (NCBI): domain Bacteria; kingdom Bacillati; phylum Actinomycetota; class Actinomycetes; order Kitasatosporales; family Streptomycetaceae; genus Streptomyces; species Streptomyces sp. NBC_01546. The sequence goes on along the minus strand of NZ_CP109379.1, from coordinate 2,229,037 downwards.
GCGGCCGGCCGGGGACCCGAGCAGGTCCAGGTGCGCGCAGCGGATCCCGGTGAGGCGTTCCGCCTCTGCCAGGTCGGGGCGGCGGCCCACCCAGAACTCCCCGTACCGGCGGTCGCGGAAGAACTCCTCGTTCCCGTCCGCCCGCGGCGAGCGCGGCCGCAGGTACAGCACCGCCTCGTGGGCGTGCGGGCCCGAGGGTTCCATGACCAGGACGTGGCCCGCCTGGTCCTCGCCGGTCAGGCCCGTCAGCCAGGCGTAGGCGCTGTGCGGGCGGAAGCGGTGGTCGCAGTCGTTGGAGCGGACCTTCAGCCCGCCGGCCGGGATGATCAGCCGCTCGCCCGGGAAGCGGGCCGAGAGCCGCGCCTGGCGGGCCGGGGTGACGGCGTGGCCGGGGACGCGGACGGAGCCGGGCAGCGGGGAGGCGGCCCAGTTGTCCGCCATGAAACGGGACAACTCCGGTGATACCGGCAGGTCGTGGCTGCCCGTGTGGAGGCGGGATGGAGTGTCGGTCACGGGGGCTCCCTCAAGAAGATGCGAACTGGTGGTCGCACAGGTCTTGTCAGTGCAATTTCACATTACTATGTTACAGCTCACACCTCGGCACGTTAATCCCCGTCAAACGCCGTGTGACGCAGGGCCGTTCAACGCACCACCCCCCACCTCACCCTCTCCAACCAGGAGTTCTCGGTGTCCAAGCACAGAGCTGTGCGCTCGTCCCTCCTCGCCTCCGCCGTCGCTGTGACGCTCCTCGCCTCCGCCGGGCAGGCCACCACGCAGGCCGCGGAAGCCCCGGTGCCGGCCACGTTCGCCGGGGCCCAGGCCGACCCGGCGCCCGCCGCGAACCCGTTCGACGAGGTCGACCACCTCGCCAACGCCCCCGAGACGACCCCCGCCCCCGCCCCGGCCCCCGGCGGGCAGGCCCTCACCGGGCAGGTCCCCGGCGCGGCCACGGCCGCCTCCGCGCCCGCCGAGCGCACCGAGAAGAGCCGCAAGGCGGCGGCCCAGACGGCCCCCACCGCACGGAGCGTCGCGGCGGGCGTCCCCTGCACCCTCGACGGGATCACCAGCCTCGGCCCGGAGCAGTTCGCCGACTTCCTCGCCGACCAGGCCGTCCTCGCCGACGGCTGCCTGCGCGGCCTGATCTGGACCTGGGACGCCCGCCTGGCCCCCGTGATGTCCGATGCGCACGTCCAGGCCGTCTCGCGCCGGATATCCGGCCTGGCCGCCGCCCACGACGGCCGCAACTCCTCCCACCTGGAGGAGATGTTCACCTACCTGCACGCGGTCGCCTACCACGACTACTCGCGCGACGAGATCGACGTCACCGACGCGCCGACCGTGAACGCCATGCGCCAGGCCATCGCCGATTTCGGCAGCGCCGCCCACACCTTCGACGTCACGGCCTCCAACGCCCGCACCCTGCGCGAGGCCCTCTACGCCGGCAGCGCACCGGGCCTGCGCCAGCACCAGCTGGGCCTCATCAAGAAGGTCCTGGCCACCATGGACCCGGCCCACCCGGCCACCCACCTGGACGCCGGCTGGGCGGGCGCGGCGCTCGCCGGCCTCTCCGTCAACTACCTCGGCGTCTACGACGGCAACCACGACACCGCCTTCCAGGCGGCGGTGGCGGCCGACCCCGCGTACCGCGCGGTCTTCAAGGCCTTCTCGGGCTACACCCACCTCAAGGGCACCGGCAACGCCTGGGTGGTGCGCGACGCACTCGGCGAGTACGGCCGCTTCGGCCAGATCCCGGCCCTCAAGGACCAGGTCGTCGCCGACCTCGGCGCCCTGCTGGGGCCGGTGAAGTCCGCCTTCGGCAGCGAGCCGTGGGCCAAGCTCGTCTCCTGGCTCAACTACTACCAGGCGTGCAAGCAGTACGGGGTCTGCAAGGAGGACATCGAGAAGCAGCTCTTCCCGAACACCTTCACCTACGACAACGGCGCCATCAAGGTCCGCACCGCCCTCGACCGGGCCACCGTCGACCAGCTCTACTACGCCAGCAAGCAGGTCAAGACCCAGTACCACCGGGTCCTCGGCACGGACCAGCCGCTCGCCGGAGACCCCAACACCACCCTGAACATCGTGCTCTACGCCTCCCGCGCCGACTACGAGAACTACCACCCGATCCTGACCGGCTACGGCACCAACAACGGCGGCATCTACATCGAGAACGGCGCCACCTTCTACACCTACCAGCGCCGCGTCCCGCAGGACTCCTCCCTCACCCTCGAGGAGCTCTTCCGCCACGAGTACACGCACTACCTCAACGGCCGCTTCGCCGTCCCCGGCTTCTTCGGGGAAGGCCCCTGGTACGAAGGCGACCGTACGACCGCCATGGACGAGGGCACGGCCGAGTTCTTCGACGGCGCCACCCGCGACAACGGCATCGCCGTCCGCAAGTCCCTGGTCAAGAGCATCATCAGCGACACCTCGGGCGGCGGCCCGCGCATGTCCGTCGAGCAGCTGCTGAACGCCACCTACGACGGCGACGGCTTCCGCTTCTACAGCTACGCCGGCACCTTCTTCGAGTTCCTGTGGACCGAGAAGCCCACGCTGCTGCGCGAGATGTACACCCACCTCCGCAACAACGACGTCGCGGCGTACGACGCCTGGCGCCACCGGATGGGCGCCGACACCTACCTCCAGCGCGACTACGACCGCTTCCTGGACGCGCAGATCGCCAAGGTCGACCAGCTCTTCGTGCCGAACACCTCCTTCACCCCCAACGACCAGCTGCGCGACTCGGCGCTGGCCTCGGTGAAGTCCTCCTTCGCCACGGCCACCTACAGCACCCCGGACTGCGTGGAGAACGGCGACCCCGGCAAGCGCCGCTTCACCTGTACCGGGCGGATCACCGCGAACCTGAAGAACTGGCGCAGTGACGACCAGAACTTCAAGGACATGTCCGAGACGGTCGACTACTTCATACTCGACCGCTCCGGTACGGCCTCCAACAACCTGGCCGACATGAACTGCTCCTTCGGGCCGGTGGAGATCTGGTCGAACAAGGTGGCGGGTACGTCGAGTTACAGCTGTGAGGGCCCGCTCCGCAGCTGATCCGTACCGGACCGGCCCTCCTCGGAGGGCCGGTCTGGGCAGCCACTAAAGAATGTGACATATTACTGTCGTGCTCAAGAGACACTCCCTGGACGCCGTCATCATCGGCGCCGGCGTCGTCGGAGCGGCGTGCGCGTACTACGCGGCCCGCGCCGGACTCTCCGTGGCCGTGGTCGACCGAGGCCCGGTCGCGGGCGGCACGACGGGCGCCGGCGAAGGCAACCTGCTCGTCTCCGACAAGGAGGCGGGCCCGGAGCTCGACCTCGCCCTGCTCTCCACCGGGCTGTGGCGCGAGCTCGCCGCCGTCCTCCCGCAGGAGATCGAGTACGAGGCCAAGGGCGGCCTCGTCGTCGCCCCGGACCAGGCTTCGCTCGAAGCCCTGCGGAGCTTCGCCGAAGGCCAGCGCAAGGCCGGGGTCGACGCGATCGAAGCGGCGGCCGGCGACCTGCGCACCCTGGAGCCCCATCTGGCCCCGGGCCTCGCGGGAGGCTTCCGCTACCCGCAGGACGCCCAGGTCCAGCCCGCCCAGGCGGCGGCCCGGCTGCTGGCCGCGTCGGGCGCCGAGGTCCACCTCGGCGAGGAGGTGACGGGCTTCGTGCGCTCCGGCGAGGCCGTCTGCGGGGTCCGCACCGCGCGCCGCGAACTCCTGGCCCCCGCCGTGGTGAACGCGGCGGGCACCTGGGCCGGGGCCGTCGCGGAGCTCGCGGGCGTGAGCCTGCCCGTCCTCCCGCGCCGCGGCTTCGTCCTGGTGACCGAGCCGCTGCCCAGGATGGTCCGGCACAAGGTCTACGCCGCCGACTACATCGCGGACGTCGCCAGCGGCTCCGCGGCCCTGCAGTCCTCGGCCGTGGTCGAGGGCACCCCGGCGGGCCCGGTCCTGATCGGGGCCACCCGCGAACGCGTCGGCTTCGACCGCACCCTGTCCACGGAGGCCCTGCGCCGCCTCGCCGCCCAGGCGGCGGCCCTCTTCCCGGTCCTCGCGGACGTCCGGGTGCTGCGCACCTATCACGGCTTCCGCCCCTACCTCCCCGACCACCTCCCGGCGATCGGCCCGGACCCGCGCCGTCCCGGACTGCTGCACGCCTGCGGGCACGAGGGCGCGGGCATCGGCCTGGCCCCGGCCACCGGCGCCCTGATCGCAGCCGCCCTGACGGGAACCGAACCGGCGGTCCCCCTGGCCCCGTTCCGTCCCGACCGATTTCCCGACCGAGCCGCGGAGGCGTCCCGATGAAGGCACACGACCGCGACCGCACCCCCCGCTCGCTCGTCGGCGGCAGCCCGTTGTCCGCCCACACCATCGGCTTCGACGGCCGCGAACTGCCCGCGCAGGAGGGCCAGTCCATCGCCGCCGTGCTGTGGTCGGCCGGGATCCTCGCCTGGCGCACCACCCGCGAGGGCGGCGCCCCGCGCGGCGCCTTCTGCGGGATCGGCAGCTGCTACGACTGCCTCGTCACCGTCAACGGCCGCCCGAACCAGCGGGCCTGCCTGGTCCCCGCCCGACCGGGGGACACCGTCACCACCCAGGAGGGAACCGGCCATGCCGACCTCGCCGTCTGAGCCGGACGCCCCCGGGTCCGGGCCCGCCGACCTCGCCGACCTCGCCGTCGTCGGCGCCGGCCCGGCCGGCCTGGCCGCCGCCGTCACGGCCGCCGGCCTCGGCCTGCGCGTCACCCTCCTCGACGCGGGGGAGCAGCCCGGCGGGCAGTTCTACCGGCATCCCGCGCCCGGCCTCGGCGCCGCCCGCCCCGAGGCCCTCCACCACGCCTGGCCCGAGTTCGCCAGCCGCGAAGCCGCCCTGCGCGCCCACGTGTCGGCGGGCCGCGTCACGTACCTGACGGCCCACCACGTGTGGACCGTGGTGCCGGACGGCGGCCACTGGGTGCTGCACGCCGTCGCGGGGCCCGAGGAGCGCGCGGCGGCGGTCCACGCCCGCGCCCTGCTCATCGCCACCGGCGCCTACGAGCGCCAACTGCCCTTCCCCGGCTGGACCCTGCCCGGGGTCGTCGGGGCCGGCGGGGCCCAGGCCATGCTCAAGGCCGGGCTCGTACTGCCCGGCAAGCGCGTGGTCGTCGCCGGGAGCGGCCCGCTGCTGCTCGCGGTGGCCGGGTCCCTCGCCGCCGCCGGAGCCACCGTCCCCGCGGTCGTCGAGGCCGCCGCCTACACCGCGTACGCCGCCAGGACCCCGGTGCTGCTGCGCAACCCCGGCAAGCTCGCCGAGGCCGCCGCCTACGGCGCCGCGCTGGCCGGGCACCGCATCCGCCTCCTCACCCGGCACGCCGTCACCGAGGCCCACGGCACCGACCGGGTCGAGGCCGTCACCGTCGCCCGCCTCGACCGCGACTGGCGCCCGCTGCCCGGCACCGCCCGCCGGATCCCCTGCGACGCCCTCGCCGTCGGCCACGGCCTGGTGCCCCAGCTGGAGCTCGCCACCGGCCTCGGCTGCGCCACCCGCCGCAGCCCCGACGGCACCGTGGCCCTCGAGCTGGACGCCGGGATGCGGACCTCCGTCCCCGGTGTCTGGTCCGCGGGCGAGACCGGCGGCATCGGCGGCGCCGGACTCGCCCTCGCCGAAGGGGAGATCGCGGCCCACGCGATCGCCGGACGGCCCGCCCCCGCCGGGCTCGTCCGCCGCCGCGCGCGGCTGCGCGCCTTCGCCGACGCGATGGGCGCCGCCCACCGCCCGGGCCCCGGCTGGACCGGCTGGCTCCGGGACGACGCCGTCGTGTGCCGCTGTGAGGAGGTGCCGGCCGGCCGGATCCGCGAGGCCGCCGGGGAACTCGGCGCGCGGGACGCCCGTACGGTCAAACTCCTCACCCGGGCGGGCATGGGCTGGTGCCAGGGCCGGATGTGCGGCCCGGCCGTGGCCGCCCTCGCCGGTGAGGCCCCGGCGCCCGACCGGCGGCCGCTGTCCTGCCCGGTCCCGCTGCGCCTGCTCGCCGAACTTCCCCCGGACGCGCACTGATCGGACCGTCCCCGGCCCTTGTGGCCGACTCACACCCACTAGTAAAATGTCACACACCACACTAGGGAGTCACCTCATGACCCACGCGCCCACCCCCGCGCCCCGCCCGGCCACCGGCACGGACACCCGCACCCGCCCCTGGCACGGCATCATGGTCGCCACCGCGCTGCCCCTGCGCGAGGACCTCAGCGTCGACTACGACGCCTACGCCGAGCACGTGGCCTGGCTGATCGCCAACGGCTGCGACGGCGTGGTCCCCAACGGCTCCCTCGGCGAGTACCAGACCCTCGACGACGAGGAGCGGGCCCGCGTCGTCCGTACCGCCGTCGAGGCCGCGGGCGACGGATCCCGCGTCATGCCCGGAGTCGCCGCCTACGGCAGCGCCGAAGCCCGCCGCTGGGCCGAGCAGGCCGCCGAGGCCGGGGCCGGCTCCGTACTCCTGCTGCCCCCCAACGCCTTCCGGGCCGACGAGGAGACCGTACGCGCCCACTACGCCGAGGTCGCCCGCGCCGGGCTGCCCGTCGTCGCGTACAACAACCCGTACGACACCAAGGTCGACCTGGTCCCGGCCCTGCTGGCCCGGCTGCACGCCGACGGATCCATCGTCGCCGTCAAGGAGTTCAGCGGGGACGTGCGCCGCGCCTACGAGATCGCCGAACTCGCCCCCGGCCTGGACCTGCTCATCGGCGCCGACGACGTGCTCCTCGAACTCGCCCTCGCGGGCGCCGTCGGCTGGATAGCCGGCTACCCCAACGCCCTGCCGCAGTCCTGCGCCACCCTCTACCGGGCCGCCGTCGCCGGTGACCTCGCCACCGCCCTGCCGCTCTACAAGTCCCTGCACTCCCTGCTGCGCTGGGACTCCAAGACCGAGTTCGTCCAGGCCATCAAGCTCTCCATGGACCTGGCGGGCCGCCCCGGCGGCGCCACCCGCCCGCCGCGCTTCCCGCTCACCGGCGACACCGAGGCCGCCGTCCGCGCCGCCACCGAGAAGGCCCTCGCCGAGGGTCTCAACTAGCACCCTGTCGGATAACACCCTGTCGGAGGGGACTCCATGCGTACGCGCCACGTCTACCACGCGGTGGACTCGCACACCGAGGGCATGCCGACCCGCGTCATCACCGGGGGCATCGGGGTGATCCCCGGCGCCACGATGGCCGAGAAGCGGCTCCACTTCATCGAGCACACGGACCACGTGCGGACGCTGCTCATGTACGAGCCGCGCGGGCACGCCGCGATGAGCGGCGCCATCCTCCAGCCGCCCACCCGGCCCGACGCCGACTTCGGCGTGCTCTACATCGAGGTGTCGGGCCTGCTGCCGATGTGCGGGCACGGGACCATCGGGGTGGCCACCGTGCTGGTCGAGACCGGCATGGTGCCCGTCGTCGAGCCGGTCACCACCGTCCGGCTCGACACCCCGGCCGGACTGGTGAGCGTCGATGTCCAGGTGGAGGACGGCGCGGCCACCGCCGTCACCCTCACCAACGTCCCGTCCTTCTGCGTAGGGCTCGATCTGAAGGCCGAGGTCCCCGGCTTCGGCACGGTCACCTACGACCTCGCCTACGGCGGAAACTTCTACGCCTTCGTCGAACTCGACGACCTCGGGCTCCCCTTCGACCGCGCCCGCAAGGACGAGCTGATCACCGCCGGGCTCGCGATCATGGACGCGATCAACGGCTCCGGGGACCGGCCCGTCCACCCCGAGAACCCCTCCATCGCCGGGGTCAAGCACGTCTACCTCGCCGCCCCCGGCTCCGACGCCCGCCGCTCCAGGCACGCGATGGCCATCCACCCGGGCTGGTTCGACCGCTCGCCCTGCGGTACGGGCACCAGCGCGCGCATGGCCCAGCTGCACGCCCGCGGCCTGCTGGAGCTCGGCGCGGACTTCGTCAACGAGTCCTTCATCGGCACCGAGTTCACCGGCCGCCTCGTCGGCGAGACCACCGTCGGCGGGCTCCCGGCCGTGGTCCCCACCGTCACCGGCCGCGCCTGGATCACGGGCACCGCCCAGTACTTCCTCGACCCGGCCGACCCCTTCCCCGGAGGCTTCCTGCTGTGAGCACCGTCCGAACGGTGGACTACCACACCGCCGGCGAGCCCTTCCGCATCGTCGACTGCGGCGCGGAGGGCCTGGCCGTGCCCGGTGACACCGTCGCCGAACGCTGTGCCACCGCCATCGGTCCCGGAGGATCCGGAACCGCACCGCGCCGCGGAGCCCTGGACGACGTACGGCGCCTGCTGGTGCAGGAGCCGCGCGGGCACGCCGGGATGTACGGGGGCTTCGTCGTCCCGCCCGACGACGACGGGGCCCACTTCGGGGTGCTCTTCTGGCACAAGGACGGCTACTCCACCGCCTGCGGCCACGGCGCCATGGCCCTCGGCGTCTGGGCCGTGGACACCGGCCGGGTCGCCGCACCCGACGACGGGGACGCCCAGGTGCGCATCGACGTGCCGTCGGGCCGGGTCACCGCGACCGTGCACCGGGACGGCGGCCGCACCACCGGTGTCACCTTCCGCAACGTCCCGGCCCGGGTCAGCGCCCGCAAGGTGCCGGTGGCGACCACCCTCGGCATGGCGGAGGTGGACCTCGCACACGCCGGGGCCTGCTACGCCTCGGTCGCCGCCCGCGACCTCGGCCTCGACGTCTCCCGGGCCTCGCTGCCCGCGCTGGTGCGGGCCGGCCAGGAGATCCGTGCCGCGCTGGCCACCCACCCGGCCACCTGGCACCCCGACGGCCCGCTCCTGTCCGGGGTCTACGGGGTGATCCTGTACGAGGAGCTCCCCGGCACTCCCTTCGGGCCGCACCAGCGCAACGTCACCGTCTTCGCCGACGGTCAGATCGACCGCTCGCCCTGCGGCTCGGGCACCTCGACGCGGCTCGCGCTGCTCGCGGAAGACGGGCGGCTCGGTCCGGGCGAGGACCTGCTGCACGAGTCGGTCACGGGCACGGTGTTCACCGGACGGATGCTCCCCGGTGGCGTCACCGAGGTCACCGGCACCGCCTACCGCACCGGTGAACACGCCTTCACGGCCGACCCGTACGACGCCCTCGGCGCGGGGTTCTTGCTATGAGCGGACCTGCTGTGATCCCGCAACTGACCGCCGAGCAGACGGCCGGGCTGCTCACCCCGGCCGCCGCGGCCGACGCACTGGCCGCCGCCCTGCGGGGCGGCCTCGACCCGGAGGGCTGCCCGCAGCGCACCGCCCTCCCCGTACCAGGCGGTGGCGAACTGCTGCTGATGCCGGCCGCGTCCGGGACGTACGCCGGGGTGAAGATCGCCGGGGTCGCGCCGGGCAATCCGGCTCGCGGGCTGCCCCGGATCACCGGGTCCTACCTGCTGCTGGACGGGCCGACCCTGCGCCCGCTCGCCCTGCTCGACGGCGCGGCGCTGACCGCCCTGCGCACACCGGCGGTCTCCGCCCTCGCGCTGCGCCACCTGGCGCCGGCCGGGCGGCCGCTGCGACTGGTGCTCTTCGGCTCGGGGCCGCAGGCGTACGGGCACCTCGAAGCGACGCTCGCGGTAAGGGAGTTGGCCGAGGTGGTGGTCGTCGCCCGCAGGCCCGAGGGCGCGGAGAAGCTCGCCGCGCACGCCCGCACCCTGGGCCCGGCCGCCCGCACGGGCACCCCCGAGGACGTGGCCGGCGCCGATCTGGTCGTCTGCTGCACCACGGCCCGGGAACCCCTCTTCGACGGACGGCTGGTGGGCCCCGGGGCAACGGTCGTCGCCGTCGGTTCGCACGAGCCGGAGGCCCGGGAGACGGACACCGCCCTCGTGCGACGCGCGGCGGTGTACGTGGAGTCGCGCGCGGCGGCCCTGCGCGAGGCGGGGGACCTGCTGGTCCCGGAGGCCGAGGGCGCCATCGGGCCCGGCCACATCACCGGCACCCTCGCGGACCTCGTCACGGGCCGGATGCCCGTGGGCGGGACGCCGGGTTGTCCACAGCTCTTCAAGAGTGTGGGCATGGCCTGGGAGGATCTTGCCGTGGCGGTCGCGCTGTTCCAGGCCGCCGGGGCGAGCAGCGAAACGTGACATTGTACGCTGTTCCTCTGCCCATCGCCGGTGTAGGGCGTCTCGGAGGAAATGCAATGGGTGACCTGAAGCAGCACAGTCTCATCAAGGCCCAGGAACGGCTCCGCGACCAGGTCGGCCACGCCCTCCGAGCAGCCCTGATAGCGGGTGAGCTGCGCCCCGGAAGCGTCTACTCCGCCCCCGGTCTCGCGGCCGAACTCGGCGTTTCGGCCACGCCGGTGCGCGAGGCGATGCTCGACCTCGCCCGCGAGGGCCTGGTCGAACCGGTCCGCAACAAGGGGTTCCGCATCACCGAGGTCAGCGAGCGCGACCTCGACCAGTACACCGAGCTGCGCACGATGATCGAGGTGCCGACCATCGGGCGGATCACGAAGATCGCCACGGCCGAGCAGCTGGAGGCGCTGCGGCCGATCGCGCAGGAGATCGTCACCAGCGCCCGCGAGCACAACCTGATCGGCTACCTGGAGGCGGACCGCCGCTTCCACCTCACGCTGCTCGGGCTCGCGGGCAACGACCGCCTCGTCGAGACGGTCGGCGACCTGCGCAAGCGGTCCCGGCTGTACGGGCTGACCGGTCTGGACGAGGCCGGCAAGCTGGTGTCCTCGGCGGAGGAGCACCTCGAGCTGCTCGACCTGATGCTCTCCGGTGACGCCGCGGCGGCCGAGGCCTGCATGGTCCGCCACCTCGGCCACGTCCGCTCCCTGTGGGCCCAGGGCCGCGACGAGCCCGTTGGCCGCACCCCGGGAGGCCTCGGCTCCGGCGTCTAGCACGGTGAACGGGAGGGTTCGCCGGGCCGGCGGCCTGCGCCGGGCGGGTGGGCCTCGTGGTGCCAGCGGGTGACGGATGCGGACGAAGGTCGGTTGCGTCAGGAATTCGGCTAATAACACCGAGTCCTGTGCACCGAGCGAAGAGGTTGTGCCGACCGTGTTGAAGACTGCAATTCGGATCGCTTCCGCCGCCGTCCTGGTCACCGTCTCGTTGGGGTTGGGCTCACCCGCCGGCGCCGCGGCGGATCCGTACCCGGGCACCCCGCAGCAGATCCGCGACACCGGCCCCTGCGGCCCGACCGGCGGCTACCGTGCGTCGGAGTGGCTGCAGACCACGACGGACCCCACGATCCAGCCGGAGGTGGACCTCGCCGCGGTGAGCGAGGCCTGGTACTGGCGGCACGACGTGAACACGCTGTGGCGGGGCGACTCGCGGGACCCCCAGACGATCTTCCCCACAGGCTTCAAGCCGCGGGGCTCGGACCTCACGCCGCTGTTGCAGTGGATCACCGGGGGCGGCCAGCAGCCGAACGCCGCGCACGTGAGCACCAGTTGTGAGCGGTGGGTGGCGCAGGAATTCGCCGCGGGGGGCGGGGCCGACGGCTGGGTGTACGCGATCCAGGCTCCCGGCGGGATCGACGTCAACGCCACCGCACGGCAGACCGGCCTCGTGTCGACCTTCCTGTGGAACAAGGAGATCGACTTCCCCGGCGGCATTGAAGGCAGGTTCATCGAGGGGGCTTGCCAGTACCACTTCGTCGGCCGGGACCCGCAGACGAACGACCGCATCTACCGCAACCTCGGCTGTGTGACGAACCCTGACTTCCGTCCGGTCTCGGCCCCGGGCAAGCACAAGGACAAGGACAGGGACAAGGACAAGCACAAGGAACCCATGGTCGGTGCGCAGCACTGATCTGATCCCGGGCGGGAGCGGGTGCCGCTCCGGCCGTCCGTCGTGACGCGCGGCGCCAGGTGGTGACGGGGTGAAGGCCCTCGACCGCCTGGCGCCGCGCGTTGTCGGGGCCTCCCGTGGACTGACAGGACCGCCTCAACTCGCCTTCGAGTACCCGGATTTGGACACGGCTGGATAACGGGCCACTCAACCCCTTGTCAGTACAATTTCACATTACTATGTTACCGGTCACATCCTAAAGCGCGGCCCTTCACTGGAGTGACCCATGACCAAGCGCACCCAACTCGCCCTCGCCACCGCTCTGGTGGCGGCACTCGCACTCGGCGCCTCGGGCTGCTCCGACACCAAGAAGGGCTCCGAGGGCGCCGGCGCGTCCAACCCCGCCGCCGCCAACGACGGCAAGATCCTCGGCGGCAGCCCGGTCAAGGGCGGCACCCTGACCGTCCTGTCCAACCAGGACTTCGCGCACCTCGACCCCGCCCGCAACTGGGTCATGCCGACCATGGACTTCGGCACCCGGCTGCTCTACCGCACCCTGGTGACCTTCAAGGCCGAGCCGGGCAAGGGCGGCAGCGAGCTCGTCCCCGACCTCGCCACCGACCTGGGCACTCCCTCCAACGGCGGCCGCACCTGGACCTTCACCCTCAAGGAGGGCGTCAAGTACGAGGACGGCTCGCCCGTCAAGGCCCAGGACGTCAAGTACAACGTCGAGCGCTCCTTCGCCCCCGACCTCACCGGCGGCCCCGACTACGCGGCCCAGTACCTGGCCGGGACCGAGGGCTACAAGGGCCCGCTCCAGGGGCAGCACCTCGACTCCGTGAAGACCCCCGACGACCGCACGATCGTCTTCGAGCTCAAGCGGCCCGTCGCCGAGTTCTCCGCGACCGCCACCCTGCCCACCTTCTCGCCCGTACCCCAGTCCCAGGAGAAGGGCACCCAGTACGACGCCCGCCCGTTCTCCTCCGGCCCGTACAAGATCGAGTCGTACGACCGCGACAAGAAGCTGGTCCTGGTCCGCAACGAGCACTGGGACGCGAACACCGACACCGTGCGCAAGGCCTACCCCGACAAGTTCGTCGTCGTGATGGGCCTCAAGGGCGGCCAGATCGACGACCGCATCATCGCCGGGGAGGGCGCCGACGCCTCCACCGTCCAGTACGCCGACATGCGCCCCGAGAGCGCCCCCAAGGTGCTGCCCAAGCCGGACGTCAAGGCGCGCCTGATCGCGGAGTCCAAGGGCTGTACCGAGATGCTCTACCTGAACAACTCCCGCGCCCCCTTCGACGACCCCAAGGTCCGCGAGGCCATGCAGTACGCCGTCGACAAGGAGGCCGTGGTCACCGCGGGCGGCGGCCCGGCCCTCAACGAGATCGCCACCGCCTACCTGCCCCCGGCCCTGACCGGCGGCAAGCAGGCCGACACGCTGAAGATCGCCCCGGCCGGCGATCCGGCCAAGGCCAAGGAACTGCTGAAGGCCGCCGGCAAGGAGAAGCTCAAGGTCTCCCTGTCCGTCTCCACCGGTGACAAGGGCGCCGCCGAGGCCATCCAGCAGGGCCTGTCCCGCGCGGGCATCGAAGTCGTCATCGACACCGTCGACCCGGGCGCGTACTACGACGTCATCGGCGACCTCGCCACCACCCCCGACATGACCTTCACCGGCTGGTGCCCCGACTACCCGTCCGGCTCCACCTGGATCCCCTTCGTCTTCGACGGACGCACCATCAAGGACAAGGGCAACCAGGGCAACTACAGCCAGTTCCGCGACGAGGCGACCATCAAGCGGATCGACGAGATCAACAACATGGCCGACGCGAAGCAGGCCAATCAGGCCTGGATCGACCTGGACGCGGAGCTCATGAAGAAGTCCCCGTCCATCCCGATCCTGCTGGAGCGCAAGCCGCTGCTCGTCGGCCCCAACATCGCCGGCGCGTTCGGCCACCCCGTGTGGACCGGCGAGATCGACTACGCGACGGTCGGCCTCAAGGACCCGTCGAAGAGCCAGGGCTGAGGAATCCGGAGCCACCGCCACCATGACCGCCACCACCCCGGTCCCGGACGCCGTCAAAGCCGGGCCCGCGGCAGCGCCCGGCAGCAGCCCCTGGCAGCTCGCCCGGCGGGAACTCCGCCGCCGCCCCGCCGTCCGCGTCAGCCTCTGCCTCGTCCTCCTCTTCGTCCTCATGGCCGTCACCGCCCCCTGGCTGGGCGCGCTCGGCGGCTGGTCCCCGGAGGAGTTCGACAAGACCGCCATCGACCCCTACCTCGGGGGCCTGCCGCTGGGCTCCTTCGGCGGGATCGGCCCCGAGCACTGGCTCGGCGTCGAACCCGTCACCGGCCGCGACCTGTTCGCCCGCGTGGTCCACGGCGCGCAGGTCTCCCTGCTCATCGCCTTCGCCGCCACCGCCATCGTGGTCGTCGCGGGCACCGCCGCCGGAATCGCCGCCGGCTACTTCGGCGGCCGCACCGACGCGATCCTGTCCCGGCTCATGGACCTCACCATGTCCTTCCCCTCCCTGATCTTCATGATCGCGATGCTGTCCGTGGCCAAGGACGTCAACCGGATCGTCCTCATGACCGCCGTGATCGGGGTCTTCGGCTGGCCCGGCGTCGCCCGCGTCGTCCGCGGCCAGACGCTCTCCCTCAAACACCGCGAGTACGTGGACGCCGCCCGCGTCGGCGGTTCGAGCTCCTGGCGGATCCTGACCCGCGACATCCTCCCCGGCGTCTCGGGCCCGGTCATCGCCTACACCACCCTGCTCATCCCCGGCATGATCAGCACCGAGGCCGCGCTCAGCTACCTCGGCGTGGGCGTCCGCCCTCCCACCCCCTCCTGGGGCCAGATGATCGCCGAGTCCGTCGCCTTCTACGAGACCGATCCCATGTACTTCGTCATCCCGAGCGTCTTCCTCTTCCTCGCCGTGCTCGCCTTCACCCTGCTCGGCGACGCCCTGCGCGACATCCTCGACCCGAGGGGCGGCCGCAGTTGATCCTCTACCTCGCCCGCCGGCTCCTGGCCCTGGCCGGTGTGCTCCTCGCCATCGCCGCCGTCACCTTCCTCATCTTCTACGTCCTGCCCTCCGACCCGGCCGCGGCCGCCTGCGGCAAGACCTGCAGCGCCGAGCGGCTGGCCGACGTACGGGCCTACCTGGGGCTCGACCAGCCCCTGTGGCGCCAGTTCACCGACTTCCTGACCGGCATCTTCACCGGCCGCACCCTCGGCACCGGCCAGTACGCCGTCCAGTGCGACTTCCCCTGCCTGGGCTACTCGTACGAGAACTCCCTGCCCGTCTGGGACCTGCTCATGGACCGGCTTCCGGTCTCCGCCTCCCTCGCCGTCGGCGCCGCCGCGCTCTGGCTCGTCCTGGGCCTGGGCGCCGGGGTCACCGCCGCCCTGCGCAAGGACACCGCCACCGACAAGGCCCTGATGGTGGGCGCCGTCGCCGCGGCCTCCCTGCCCGTCTACTTCACCTCCGTGATGCTGATCTACGGGGTCATCCGCATCGCCGGCCTGCTGCCCTATCCCACCTACCAGGCCTTCACCGACAATCCGCTCGCCTGGGCCTCCAACCTCCTCCTGCCCTGGACCGCGCTCGCGCTGCTGTACGCCGCCATGTACGCACGTCAGAGCCGGGGTTCGATGATCGAGGCGATGGCCGAGCCGTACATCCGTACCGCCCGCGCCAAAGGCATGCCCGAGCGCACCGTCGTCGTCAAACACGGACTGCGCTCCGGGATGACCCCCATCCTCACCATCTTCGGCATGGACCTCGGCGGACTGCTCGCCGGAGCCGTGATCACCGAGTCCATCTTCGGACTCCCCGGCATCGGGCGGCTGTTCTACGGGGCGCTGGTCAGCTCGGACCAGCCCGTGGTCCTCGGGGTCACCCTGCTCGCCGCCTTCTTCATCGTCGTCGCCAACCTCGCCGTCGACCTCCTCTACGCCGTGATCGACCCGAGGGTGAGGTACTGATGGCCGCGGAAAACACCGCCCCGCTCCTCGAAGTGCGCGATCTGCGCGTCACGTTCACCACCCCGCGCGGCACCGTACGGGCCGTCGACTCGCTCGGCTTCACCGTCGAGGCGGGCCGCACCCTCGGCATCGTCGGCGAGTCCGGCTCCGGCAAGTCGGTCACCTCGCTGGCCGTCATGGGCCTGCACCGGGGCGCGGCCGAGGTCACCGGCTCCGTGGCCCTCTCCGGACGGGAGCTGACCACTCTCTCCGAACGGGAACTGTCCAAGATCCGCGGCCGCAAGGTGGCGATGATCTTCCAGGATCCGCTCTCCAGCCTCCACCCCTACTACACGGTGGGCGAGCAGATCGCCGAGCACTTCCGGGTGCACTTCAAGGCCGGGAGGGCCGCCGCGCGCAAACGGGCCGTCGACATGCTCGGCGAGGTCGGCATCCCGGAACCGGCCCGCCGGGCGGGGGAGTACCCGCACCAGTTCTCCGGTGGCATGCGCCAGCGCGCGATGATCGCCATGGCCCTGGCATGCGAACCCGACCTGCTGATCGCCGACGAGCCCACCACCGCCCTGGACGTCACCGTGCAGGCCCAGATCCTGGAGCTGATCGCCACGCTCCAGCAGGAGCGCGGCCTCGGCGTCGTGATGATCACCCACGACCTGGGGGTGGTCGCCCGCGTCGCCCACGAGGTGCTGGTCATGTACGGCGGCCGGGCCGCCGAACAGGCCCCGGTCGACGACCTGTTCGCGGAGCCCGCGCACCCCTACACCCGGGGCCTGCTCGACTCGCTGCCCCGCCTCGACACTGCCGACGACGAACCGCTGCCCTTCATCCCCGGCTCCCCGCCGTCCCTGCTCGCACCGGCCCCGGGCTGCGCCTTCGCACCGCGCTGCCCGCGCGCCGCTGCCCGCTGCAGTGACGTACGCCCGGAGCTGGAGACGTACGGGGAGGCGCCGGGCCGGACGGTGGCCTGCCACTTCGCCGGCGCCCGCACCGCCGAGGAGGCGGCCCGATGACCACGACCGACCCGCTCCTGTCCGTACGGGACCTCACCATGACCTTCCCCGGGAAGCGGTCCGCGACCGGGCGCCGGGGGGCGCCCGTGCGCGCCGTGGACGGGGTCTCCTTCGACCTGGCGGCCGGTCAGACCCTGGGCCTGGTCGGGGAATCGGGCTGCGGGAAGTCCACCACCGGCCGGATGCTCGTACGCCTCCTGGAACCCACCTCGGGCCGCGTCGCCTTCGACGGCAAGGACATCAGCCGGCTCTCCCAGGGAGCCATGCGCCCGCTGCGCAAGAACATCCAGATGGTCTTCCAGGACCCGCACTCCTCCCTCAACCCCCGCCAGACGGTGGCCCGCATCATCTCCGACCCGCTGCTGGTGCAGGGCTGGAGCGCGACGGACGCCCGCCGCCGGGCCGCCGAACTGATGGACCTGGTGGGCCTGATCCCCGAACACATCGACCGCTACCCGCACGAGTTCTCCGGCGGCCAGGCCCAGCGCATCGGCATCGCCCGCTCGCTGGCCACCAGCCCCCGGCTGATCGTCGCCGACGAGCCGGTCTCCGCCCTCGACGTCTCCGTACAGGCGCAGATCGTCAACCTGATGGAACGGCTGCGCGCGGAGCTGGGCCTCGCCTACGTGTTCATCGCGCACGACCTCTCCGTCGTCAAACGGGTCAGCGACCGCGTCGCCGTCATGTACCTCGGCAGGATCGTCGAGATCGGGGACAAGGCATCCCTCTACGAGAACCCCCAGCACCCCTACACCCGGGCGCTGTTGTCCGCCGTACCGCTGCCCGACCCGGCGGCGGAACGGCGGCGCGAACGGATCGTCCTCCTCGGCGACCCCCCGAGCCCGGCCGCCCCGCCCCCGGGCTGCACTTTCCACCCCCGCTGCCCCAAGGCGCAGCAGATCTGCCGCACCGAACGCCCACTGCTGCAGCTCGCCGCCTCAAGAGAGGTGGCCTGTCACTTCCCGGGTGACTGACGGGGATCACGGGAAGGCAGGGCCCCGGAGCCAATGACGTCTCCGGGGCCTTCGCGTTGCCTTCAGGCGGTTCAGGCCGGCTCGATGTTGTCGACGGCGGTCGAGATCTCCCGGCCGGACGGGCCACGAGCTCGGCGCTGGGCTCGGACACCGCGGTCAGGCCCGTCCAAGGGGCGTCCGGGGTGTCGATGCAGAGCACGCGCCGGTGCTGCCTACGGCAGGCCGCCGACGGGGACGGTCAGAGCGGTCGCTTCGGCCTCGGTCTCGCGGGTCACGGGGATCTCGGGGGTGCGGAACCGGTCGAGGAGGGCGAGGGCGATTGCCGGGACGGCCAGGTAGACCAGGAGGACGACGAGTGCCTGTGTGGTGCCGTGGCCGTCGAAGTAGATCGTGTTGCGGAGCAGGATGTAGGCGTTGCGGGGTGGCAGGAACGGGCCGATGTCACGCCAGAACGCCGGAAGGTACGGGACGCCGTTCGCCCCTCCGGAGGAGGGGTTGCCGAACAGCATGACCACGATGACGGTCACGAGTGTCCCGGCGGCTCCGAGGAGCTTTTGCAGGACGGCGGCGACGAGGGCGACGACGGCGACGATCAGCGAGAGGATCGGCCAGACGATCCAGAACTTCTCCAGGGGGTAGCCCTGGAGCCAGGGGCCGACGACGAGGTTGACCGCGAGGCCGGCCAGGACGGAGAAGCCGAGGAGGGCGGTCAGGCGTCGGCGTCCGGTCGCGCTGCCGGTGACGGTTCTGAGCATGGTCGATGCCATGTAGCCGCCGACCAGCAGCGGGACGAGCATCAGCGACTCGACGAGGCCGAAGGGGTCCTTCTTCGCCAGTGGGTGCGGTGCGTACTGCTGGACGCTGAGCGGCTGCCCGAGCTTCTTCGCGGCGACCTCGAAGTTCGCCGCCAGGTCGAGGGGAGCGACGTCGCTGAGGGTGGGGACGACGAGCAGGGTGTTCGACGATTGCCCGGGGATGAGTGCTCCGTAGATCTCGGCCCGGTCGATCGCGTCCTTTGCCGCCTGCTCGTTCGGGTACTGGGTGACCTTGAGGGAGAGGTTCTGCCGGGTCGCGGCCAGGAGCGGAGACTGGCCGGTGGTACCGAACGGCATGTCGGTCGCGACGGGTTCGTGCGCCGAGCTGATGTAGTTGACGGTGAACAGGCACTGCATGACCGCGGCGATCGCCAGCGCGACGAGGACCCGCACGGCCGTCTTCGAGCCCGCGGCCTGTGTGGCCGGGGTATCGGACGCGTCGGTCGTGTCGGACGCGTCGGCGGGTGCCGCCTTGCCGACCCTTTTGACGGGCCGCCAGCGTCCCAGGTAGCCGATGACGATGCCGCCGGCCAGCGCGTACAGGCCCAGGACTATCAACGGTGTGGTGATGTTGTTCCCGTTGAAGTAGATGACGTTGCGCACCAGGGTGATGGCGTGCTGGGGCGGGAAGACGGCGCCGAGGTGCTGCCAGTAGTCGGGCAGGAGGGTGATGCCGACGCCGCCTGCGGCGGAGCCGCCCACGATGATGAACAGGGTCGCGACCACGAGGGTGCCCGCAGGTCCCAGGAGACGCTGGAAGGCGGCGGCCGCGAGGCTGACCGAGGCGGCGATCAGGATGAAGCACGGCAGGAGCGGCCAGAAGCGGCTGTTGGAGTAGGCGCCGATCCCAGGCCCGGCGATCAGGTCGGTCAGCAGGGCGCCCACCGCCGAGTAGCCGACGAGCATCGCCACGTGCCAGGGGGCCGCCGCGGTTCTGGTCGCCTTGAGGAGCAGGACGGCCGCCAGGTAGCCGCCGATGAGCAGCGGGATCAGCAGCAGCCCGGAGACGCCGCCGAGACGGTCGTACTTCGGTAGCGGCTTGACGGTCTTCACCGTCAGGGGCCTGTCGAGTTTTTTGGCCGCGTCCTCGAACGCGGCTTCCAGCTCCACACGGCCGAAGAAGCTCTTGGCGGGGACGACGATCAGGGTGTCGCTCGCCTGGCCGGGCAGGTAGGCGCCGTAGAGCTTGCTCTGGCCGATCGCCTCCATCACCGCGGACTCGTCAGCATAGCTGCGGGTATCCAGTGACACCTTTGAGGCCACCGCGTTCACGACCGGGGACGCGCCGGTCACCCCGAACGGGGTGCTGCGCAGCACGAGCAGCTGCAGCGCACTGACCAGGCAGAGCGCGAACACACTCTGCAGGACCAGCACCATGCCCAGAGCGACCAGGGCCTTCTTCAGCATGCGAACACCCGCCCGCCCGCGTCTGCCCCTCGGCACGCACCGTACCGAGGAAGACCGTGCCGGTCCCGTGAGCCTGGCGAAGGCTGCCGATCACGAGGCCCCGTCCCGACCAGGCCGCTACCCATCGCTCCCATGAGTGCACGTTATGGTCGCGCTCCCGGTCGGGCACCTTGGGCGGGGCAGCAGGATGAACACGGGTAAGCCGGCACGGTTCCGGTGAAGAAGCCGTCGAGGAGGTCGGGCCGGTACTGCAGCCGCTCGAGCCGGTTGCGAACGAGCGTCTCCAGCCGGTCGAGGGCGACCTGCACAGGCCGGCAGCAGGAACAGCGTCAGCCACTCCCGCGCGGCGATCAGTTCGCGCATCGCGTGCGACACACGGGCATCCACGGGAAGGCAGGGCCCCGGAGCCAACGGCGTCTCCGGGGCCCTTCGGGCAGTGGCTCCGCCTCGCCCCGGAATCAGCCGAGTTCCCTCCTGAAGAACTCCAGCTCCAGAGCCATCACCTTCTCCCTCGTCCCGCCCGGGGTCATGTGGGTGACACCGGGCAGCGCCAGCAGCTGGTGCGGGCGGCCCGCGTCCGTCAGAGCCTGTGAGAGGCGCAGGGTGTGGGAGGGGTGGACGTTGTCGTCGGCCAGGCCGGTGACCAGCAGCAGCGGGCGGGTCAGCTTCGGGGCATCCGCGAGGAGCGAGTCCCGCTCGTAGACCTCCGGGTTGTCCTGGGGCAGGCCCAGGTACCGCTCGGTGTACGCCGTGTCGTAGTGCCGGAAGTCGGTCGGTGCCGCGCCCGCGGCCGCCGCGTGGAAGACGTCCGGGCGGCGCAGCACCGCCATCGCCGACAGGTAGCCGCCGTAGGACCAGCCGCGGACGCCGACCCGGCCGAGGTCGAGATCCGGGTGCCGGGTGCCGAGCGCCCGGAGCGCCGCCACCTGGTCCTCCAGGGTGACCTCGGAGAACCCGCGGTACATGGCGTGCGTGAAGGCGGGGGAGACGTACGGGGTGCCGCGGTTGTCGACGGTCACCACCGCGAAGCCCTGGTCGGCCCACCACTGCTTGGCCTGCCAGCGGCGGGGCTCGGCGCTGACGTCCTGATAGCCGGGGCCGCCGTACGCGTCGACGAGGACCGGGAGCCGCCGGCCGGGGACGTGGTCGCGGGGGAGGACCAGGGCGGTGGGGACGCCGTGCTCGGTGACCTGCTCCAGGACCGGCACGACCCGGTACGGCAGCGGCCGGGACAGGTCGGCGGGGGTGAACTCCCGCCCGTCGGCGGTGCGTACGAGGCGCCGGATCCCGTCGGCGTCGGCGGAGGTCAGCAGCAGGGTCCCGGCGCCGGCCTGGACGCTGTGCACCCCGGGCCCGTCGGCGAGCGGCGCGAGCGATCCGGTCGCGGGGTCGAGCAGGAGCACCTGCTGCTCGGCGGGGTCCCGCAGCCCGGCCTCGATCAGCAGCCGGCCCTCGTGCACTCCGGCCACACGGCGGACCTGGACGCCGTCGCCGGTCAGCGGCGCGCCGTCGACCGCGAGGGCGCGGGCATCACCGGGGGCGTCGGCGGCGGTCAGCATCCGCCCGTCGGGGAGGCGGGCAGGGGTGCCTGGGAGGGGGTCCACCCACTGCGGGTGCACGGTGCGGGACAGCTCCCGGGTCCGGCCGGTGGCCGGGTCGGCGCAGAGCAGCAGGACCGTCTGCTGGAGCCTGTCCTGGACGGTCAGCAGGATCTCCCCCGTCGATTCCCAGCCGGCGTCGGAGACGTACGGGTAGCTCTCCGCGTCCCAGTCCAGCCGTACGCGCGCCCCGTCCGGGCCGAGCACCCACAGCTGCACCTCGGCGTTGGGCCCGCCCGCCTCGGGGTACGCGAAGTCCTCGGCCGGGAGCTCGGGGTGCGCGGGATCGGCGAAGTACCGCCGCTGGAGGGGGGATTCGACGACGCGGGCGGCCAGCAGGGTGACCCCGTCCGGGGACCACCAGTGCCCGCGGGAGCGGCCCAGCTCCTCGGCGGCCGCGAACTCGGCGAGGCCCCAGCGGGCCCCGTCGGCGGGGCTGACCCGGCCGCCCGGGGCTACGTACAGGGCGTCGGCGCTGATGTACGCGGTGCGGGAGCCGTCGGCGTTGGGGCGCGGGTCCAGGGCGGGTCCGGCGGCGGGGATGGGCACGGGCTGCCCGGTCCCGTCGGCGGTGACCTCGTACAGCCGCCCGTAGAGGGCGAAGACGGCGCGCCGGCCGTCGCCGGAGAGCGCGTACGAGCCGATCCCGGCGGCGACGAGGCGTATCCGCTCGCGGAGCCGGCGCTCGGCGGCGGGGAGCTCGGGGAGCCCGGCGCGTGCGCCCGGCTCGCGGCGCAGCTCGGGGCACAGCTCGAGGGGATCGGCAAGGCGGGACTCGGTTCCGGTGGCCGTGTCGAGGACCCAGAGGCTGTCGAAGGGGTCGGTGGGGCCGGTGGACCGGAGGAACCAGAGCAGCCGTCCTTCGTCCCCGAAAGCGAAGGCGCGCGGGGCGCCGTACGTGAACCGGGCGGTGCTCGCGGAGAGCCTGAGGAAGTCATCCATGATCGTAGTGTGACATGTGAAATATCACATGGGCTAGGCTGTTCGAGTGGTGACCCCACGTGTGCGGGCTTAGCGTCGACAGGGTGGACCCGAACGCAACGCCGACCAGCACCGGGACCGACGGCAAGGTCCGAGGGAGCGGGAACGGGCTCGCCCTGTTCGTCATCGCCTCCTGCCAGCTCATGGTGGTTCTCGACATCACCATCGTGAACATCGCGCTGCCGCACATCCAGACCGCGCTCGGCTTCTCCACCGAGAGCCTCTCCTGGGTGGTCAACGCCTACACCCTCACGTTCGGCGGACTGCTGCTGCTCGGCGGGCGCACCGGCGACATCCTCGGCCGCAAGCGGGTCTTCATCTTCGGCATCCTGCTCTTCGGACTGGCCTCGCTGCTGGGCGGATTCGCCCAGAACTCCGGCCAGCTGATGGCCGCCCGGGCCCTCCAGGGCGTCGGCGGCGCCATCGCCTCGCCGACCTCCCTCGCGCTGATCACCACCATCTTCCGCGAAGGGCCCGCCCGTAACCGGGCGTTCGGCGTGTTCGCCGCGGTCTCGGCCGGCGGCGGCGCGATCGGGCTGCTCGCCGGCGGCATCCTCGTCGAATGGCTCAACTGGCGCTGGGTGCTCTTTGTCAACGTCCCCATCGCCTTGCTCATAGCCGGCATGGCCGTGAAGGTCATCCACGAGTCCGAACGCCACCCCGGACACTTCGACTTCGCGGGCGCACTGCTGTCCACCCTGGGCATGGTCTCGCTCGTCTACGGATTCATCCGCGCCGCCCAGGACGGCTGGCGCGACCCGGTGACGCTCGGCTCCTTCGGCGCCGCGGTGGTCCTGCTGAGCCTTTTCATCGTCAACGAGCGGCGCTCGCCCCAGCCGATCACCCCGCTGCACATGTTCGCCGACCGCAACCGGGCCGGAACCTACGGGATCATGCTCATGCTCGCCTGCGCGATCTTCGGCATGTTCTTCTTCCTGACGCTCTTCGTGCAGAACGTGCTCGGCTTCAGCCCCCTCCAGGCGGGCTTCGCCTTCCTGCCCGTCAGCGTCATGATCGCGGTGGCGGCCGGGATCACCTCGCAGCTGCTGCCCAAGTTCGGGCCCAAGCCCTTCATGGTCACCGGCGCGCTCTGCTGTGCGGCCGGACTGGCCTGGCTGACGCAGACCGACATCGACTCGACGTACATGGGCAGCATCTTCGGCCCCATGCTGGTGTTCGCCACCGGCATGGGCCTGCAGTTCGTCTCGCTGACCCTGATGGCGCTGTCCAACGTCCCCGACCGGGAGTCGGGCGCGGCATCCGGACTGCTGAACGCGACGCAGCAGGTCGGTGGTTCGCTCGGCCTGTCGATCCTGGTGACCGTCTTCGGCACGGCCAGCCGCAACGAGGCCAGGGAAACGGCGCCGGGCTTCCTGCGCACGGCCACCCCCGACCAGCTGGCCTTCTTCCGGCGCACGGGACAGTTCCCCAAGCCGTGGAGCGACCAGGTGCTCACCTCGGGCATCAGCGCGGCCTTCGTCGTGGCGGCCCTGTTCACCCTGGTCGGGGCGGTGATCGCGATGTTCGTCATCCAGGTCCGGCCCTCGGACCTGGCACGTCTCCAGGGCAACCACACACCGACGAAGGTCTAGCCCGTCCAGCTAGCCATCTGCCCAGCCACCCAGCGCACCGCGCAGCCGGGCGGCGTCCGCGCGGGTGTTCATCCGCAGGGCCACCCAGGAGCCGTCCGCGAAGACCAGGTCCACCCGGCACGGCCGGCGGCGCAGCCGCGGGACGCGGCGCAGGCCGCAGGCGGCGGTGTACGACTCGCGCGCGGGGTCGCCGCGGCCCCAGGGCGGCCGGACCACGACCTTCCCCGCCGTCGCGGCGAACGTGCCGTACGGGCCCACGGTCTCGGTGCGCCAGTGCGTCCAGTGGAAGCCGTGCAGGGCCAGGGCGAGGCGGCCGGCCTCGCCGTCCCAGCCGCCCCGCAGGGCCGGGCCGTGGAAGAGCCGCCCGACCAGACGGGCTGCCCGCTCGAACGGGTCGGCGAGCGCCGACACCGCGTCGGCGAGGTCGTCGGGCAGCGCCGCCAGGAACCGGACGA
This sequence comes from Streptomyces sp. NBC_01546, assembly GCF_045208355.1. Classification (NCBI taxonomy): domain Bacteria; kingdom Bacillati; phylum Actinomycetota; class Actinomycetes; order Kitasatosporales; family Streptomycetaceae; genus Streptomyces; species Streptomyces sp. NBC_01546. Next base: position 2,204,511 of record NZ_CP109379.1, on the reverse strand, counting down.
GGAAGAAGCGGCCGATCCGGCGGAGCAGCCGCTCCGGGGCGGGCGAACCGGGCAGCATCGCCCGCGCGGGCCGCCGTACGTAAGGGGACAGTCTCCCCGGGAGCTCCTCGTCCATCCGGCCATGATGGCCGATGGCCCCCGCTAACGGTCCAGGCGACGTACCCGGCAGCGCGCCGGACCGTCCGTCTGCAGGGTGATGCCGGCGCTGACCGGGATCTCGGTGTCCACGGCCTCGAACTCGTACGCCCGCAGGATCACCGCCAGTGCGATCACCGATTCCAGCATCGAGAAGTGCTGCCCGATGCACGCGCGCGGGCCGCCTCCGAAGGGGAACCACGCGTAGCGCGGCCGGCCGGCCTCCGCCTCCGGGGTGAACCGCTCCGGATCGAAGCGGTCCGGGTCCGGCCAGTGGAGCGGATGGCGGTGCGTCACCCACGGCGCCAGGATCACGTTCGCGCCCGCGGGGATGGTGTGCCCGTCGACCTCGGTGGCGGCGACGGCGTTGCGGCCGATGACCGGGAACGGCACCCGCCCCGACCCCGCCCGGCCGGCCGCGGTCGAGGCCGCCCTCGCCGCGGCCGCCACCGAGCGCTGAGGTCCGAGCGAACGCCGCTCTCCTTGCCGATCCCGGCGCTCCAGGCGTCGAACAGTACCTAGATGTCCCTGAAGATCTCGATCTGGGCGCCCACCGAGTTGAGGCGCTCGGCCAGTTCCTCGTAGCCGCGGTTGATGACGTAGACGTTGCGGAGCACCGAGGTGCCCTCCGCCGCCATCATCGCGAGGAGGACCACCACCGCCGGGCGCAGCGCCGGCGGGCACATCATCTCCGCCGCGCGCCAGCGGGTGGGGCCCTCGACCAGGACGCGGTGCGGGTCCAGGAGCTGGAGGCGGCCGCCGAGGCGGTTGAGGTCGGTCAGGTAGATGGCGCGGTTGTCGTAGACCCAGTCGTGGATCAGGGTCTGGCCCTGGGCGACGGCGGCGATGGCCGCGAAGAACGGGACGTTGTCGATGTTCAGCCCGGGGAACGGCATCGGGTGGATCTTGTCGATCGGGGCTTCGAGCTTGGAGGGGCGGACCGTGAGGTCGACCAGCCGGGTGCGGCCGTTGTCGGCGGTGTACTCCGCCGAGCGGTCGTGGTCCAGGCCCATCTCCTCCAGGACCGCGAGCTCGATCTCCATGAACTCGATCGGGACCCGGCGGATGGTCAGCTCCGACTCCGTGACCACCGCGGCGGCGAGCAGGCTCATCGCCTCGACCGGGTCCTCGGAGGGGGAGTAGTCCACGTCCACGTCGATGTGCGGGATGCCGTGGACGGTGAGGGTCGTGGTGCCGATGCCCTCGACCTTGACGCCCAGCGCCTCCAGGAAGAAGCACAGGTCCTGGACCATGTAGTTGGAGGAGGCGTTGCGGATGACCGTGACGCCGTCGTGCCGGGCGGCGGCCAGGAGGGCGTTCTCGGTGACCGTGTCCCCGCGTTCGGTCAGCACGATCGGGCGGTCGGGGGAGACCCCGGTCGCGACCCGCGCGTGGTAGATGCCCTCGGTCGCGGTGATGTCCAGGCCGAAGCGGCGCAGGGCGATCATGTGCGGCTCGATGGTGCGGGTGCCGAGGTCGCAGCCGCCGGCGTACGGGAGGCGGAACTGGTCCATGCGGTGCAGCAGGGGGCCCAGGAACATGATGATGCTCCGGGTCCGGCGGGCCGCGTCCGCGTCCATGGCCTCCATGTCGAGGCGGGCCGGCGGGATCAGCTCCAGGTCCACGCCGTCGTTGATCCAGCGGGTGCGGACACCGATGGAGTTCAGTACCTCGAGCAGGCGGTAGACCTCCTCGATGCGGGCGACCCGCCTCAGCACCGTACGGCCCTTGTTGAGCAACGAGGCGCACAGCAGGGCGACACAGGCGTTCTTGCTCGTCTTGACGTCGATGGCACCGGACAGCCGACGGCCGCCGACGACGCGCAGGTGCATCGGACCGGCGTAGCCGAGAGAGACGATTTCACTGTCGAGCGCCTCGCCGATGCGGGCGATCATCTCAAGGCTGATGTTCTGGTTGCCGCGCTCGATCCGGTTCACGGCGCTCTGGCTGGTGCCGAGTGCGTCGGCGAGCTGACTCTGTGTCCAGCCCCGGTGCTGCCGGGCGTCACGGATGAGCTTGCCGATGCGTACGAGGTAGTCGTCTGCCATGGCTGCACCGTATCTCAGATATGAGATGTTGATCGCGCGGGGTAGGCCGAACGGGTGTTACCGACCGTCAGGTCCCATGGTGGGGCAGGCGGGTGTGTCCTGCTCGACGAGTTGACCGAGGGGTCCCGTGGCATCCCATTTGGGTGCGTCCGTCCTGCTCGGTCCCTCAACTGCTCCGGCCGTCGCGTGTCCGCCGGGGCCGGGGCGCTCGACTGGGGCCCGGCCGCCCGGCGTCGCCCCACCCGCCGGTCTCTGCCCGATACCCGGCCGATCCGGGCGTGCCGGGGCCGCGCCACAGGTGCGCGCCTCGTCCCCGCGCCCGGACATGTACTAGAGTTATCTCGACATCGAGATATCTGCCGAAGGCGTACCGCAGCCGCCCCCGCTGGTAAGGGTTACCTAACTTAGTCTTACCTTAGCGGATTGGCCAAGGGGCGTGGCGGCAGGATGCGGTCATACGCGCGAAATTCATGCATGAAGGAGACTGTCGTGTCGGCGAACAGCTTCGACGCCCGCAGCACGCTGCAGGTGGGCGACGAGTCGTACGAGATCTTCCGGCTGGACAAGGTTGAGGGCTCGGCCCGCCTGCCCTACAGCCTGAAGGTGCTGCTGGAGAACCTGCTCCGTACCGAGGACGGCGCGAACATCACCGCCGACCACATCCGGTCGCTCGGCAACTGGGACTCGCAGGCCCAGCCCAGCGAGGAAATCCAGTTCACGCCGGCTCGCGTGATCATGCAGGACTTCACCGGCGTTCCCTGCGTCGTGGACCTCGCCACCATGCGCGAGGCCGTGAAGGCCCTCGGCGGCGACCCGGCGAAGATCAACCCGCTCTCGCCCGCCGAGATGGTCATCGACCACTCGGTCATCGCCGACAAGTTCGGCACGAAGGACGCCTTCGCGCAGAACGTCGAGCTGGAGTACGGCCGCAACAAGGAGCGCTACCAGTTCCTGCGCTGGGGCCAGACCGCCTTCGACGACTTCAAGGTCGTCCCCCCGGGCACCGGCATCGTCCACCAGGTCAACATCGAGCACCTGGCCCGCACGGTCATGGTCCGTAACGGCCAGGCGTACCCCGACACCCTCGTCGGCACCGACTCGCACACCACCATGGTCAACGGCCTGGGCGTGCTGGGCTGGGGCGTCGGCGGCATCGAGGCCGAGGCCGCGATGCTCGGCCAGCCGGTCTCCATGCTGATCCCGCGCGTCGTGGGCTTCAAGCTGACCGGCGAGCTGCCCACCGGCACCACCGCCACCGACCTGGTGCTGACCATCACCGAGATGCTGCGCAAGCACGGCGTCGTCGGCAAGTTCGTCGAGTTCTACGGTGAGGGCGTCGCCGCCACCTCCCTCGCGAACCGCGCCACCATCGGCAACATGTCGCCGGAGTTCGGCTCGACGGCCGCTATCTTCCCGATCGACGACGAGACGCTGAAGTACCTGCGTCTGACCGGCCGCGACGCCCAGCAGGTCGCGCTCGTCGAGGCGTACGCCAAGGAGCAGGGCCTGTGGCTGGACCCGGCCGCCGAGCCTGACTTCTCCGAGAAGCTGGAGCTCGACCTCTCCACGGTCGTCCCCTCCATCGCCGGCCCGAAGCGCCCGCAGGACCGCATCGTCCTGGCCAACGCCTCGCAGCAGTTCGCCCTGGACGTGCGCAACTACGTCGAGGACGACGACGAGGCGGGCAAGGAGTCCTTCCCGGCCTCCGACTCCCCGGCCACCGTCGACGGCGTGCCGACCCGCCCGACCCTGGTCACCCTGGCCGACGGCACCTCCTTCGAGATCGACCACGGCGCCGTCACCGTCGCCGCGATCACCTCCTGCACCAACACCTCGAACCCCTACGTCATGGTCGCCGCGGCGCTCGTGGCCAAGAAGGCGGTCGAGAAGGGCCTGTCCCGCAAGCCGTGGGTCAAGACCACCCTGGCCCCGGGCTCGAAGGTCGTCACCGACTACTTCGACAAGGCCGGCCTGACCCCGTACCTCGACAAGATGGGCTTCAACCTCGTCGGGTACGGCTGCACCACCTGCATCGGCAACTCCGGTCCGCTGGACGAGGAGATCTCGAAGGCGATCAACGAGCACGACCTCGCGGTCACCTCGGTGCTCTCCGGCAACCGCAACTTCGAGGGCCGGATCAACCCCGACGTCAAGATGAACTACCTGGCCTCCCCGCCGCTGGTCGTCGCGTACGCCATCGCGGGCTCCATGAAGGTGGACGTCACCAAGGACGCCATCGGCATCGACACCGAGGGCAAGCCGGTCTTCCTCAAGGACATCTGGCCCTCCGAGGCCGAGGTCAACGACGTCGTGGCGAACGCCATCGGCGAGGACATGTTCAGCAAGTCCTACCAGGACGTCTTCGCGGGCGACGCCCAGTGGCAGGCGCTGTCGATCCCGACCGGCAACACCTTCGAGTGGGACCCGCAGTCCACCTACGTCCGTAAGCCCCCTTACTTCGAGGGCATGACGATGGAGACCACCCCGGTCTCCGACATCGCCGGCGCCCGCGTGCTGGCGAAGCTGGGCGACTCGGTCACCACCGACCACATCTCCCCGGCCGGTGCGATCAAGGCCGACACCCCGGCCGGCAAGTACCTCACGGAGCACGGCGTCGAGCGCCGCGACTTCAACTCGTACGGTTCCCGCCGCGGCAACCACGAGGTCATGATCCGCGGTACGTTCGCCAACATCCGCCTGCGCAACCAGATCGCGCCGGGCACCGAGGGCGGCTTCACCCGCGACTTCACCGTCGAGGGCGCGCCGGTCGCGTTCATCTACGACGCCTCGCAGAACTACCAGGCCGCCGGCATCCCGCTGGTCATCCTGGCGGGCAAGGAGTACGGCTCCGGCTCCTCCCGCGACTGGGCGGCCAAGGGCACCGCGCTGCTCGGTGTGAAGGCCGTCATCGCCGAGTCCTACGAGCGCATCCACCGCTCCAACCTGATCGGCATGGGCGTCCTGCCCCTGCAGTTCCCCGAGGGCGCCACGGCGGCCTCCCTGGGCCTCACCGGCGAGGAGTCCTTCTCCTTCACCGGTGTGGAGGAGCTGAACAACGGCACCACCCCGCGCACCGTCAAGGTCACCACCGACACGGGCGTGGAGTTCGACGCGGTCGTCCGCATCGACACGCCGGGTGAGGCGGACTACTACCGCAACGGCGGCATCATGCAGTACGTGCTCCGCAACCTCATCCGCGGCTAAGCACGGTATCGGCACCAAAGGGCCGTATCCCCGTTAAGGGGGTACGGCCCTTCCGCTTTTTCGGCGGCCGGCGGAGGTGACGGCCAGGTCTCAACTCGGAAAAGCTGGCCGCCATACGTGTGCATGATCTTGCTCACACGAGCGGAAGTGGACTATACCTGTGCCCGTCCGGATCACCGCGAGACGAGCGGCCCGGACCCGGGGGATGGGCGGGGACCTGCGGAGATGTCCGCATGCACGGCAACCGCCGTGACTTTCCGGCCTCCTTCACACTTCTGACGAAGGCGAGGACATGAGCATGGGATCCACTGGTGAGGACCTCGGACGCCGCGATCTGATCAAGCGCTCCGCCGCACTCGGGCTTATCACGGTGCCGACGATGAGCTTCCTGTCCGCCTGCGCCTCCGGCGGCGACGAATCCACGAAGGGCCCGGACAAGGCGCCGGTGACCAAGGAGAACCCGTTCGGCGTCGCCAAGGGCGGCAAGCTCGACGTCATGGTCTTCAAGGGCGGCTTCGGCGACGACTACGCGAAGGCCTGGGAGGCCGCCTTCGACAAGAAGTGGGGCACGACCACCTCCCACATGGGCACCCAGGAGATCACCGCCAAGCTCCAGCCGCGCCTCAACGGCGGCAACCCGCCGGACGTCGTCGACGACTCCGGCGCCCAGCAGATCAAGCTGGACGTACTCGCCAAGGCCGGCCAGCTCGCCGACCTCACCGCCGTGCTCGACTCGCCCTCGCTCGACGACCCGACCAAGAAGGTGCGCGACACCCTGGTCGACGGCGCCTACGAACAGGGGCTCCAGGGCGGCAAGTTCGTCGTCCTGAAGTACGTGTACGCCGTCTTCGGCTTCTGGTACTCCGGCAAGCTGTTCAAGGAGAAGGGCTGGACGCCGCCCAAGACGTGGGACGAGTTCCTGGCCGTCTGTGCGAAGGCCAAGGAAGCGGGCATCGGCGGCCTCGCCCACCAGGGCAAGTACCCGTACTACATCAACGTCGTCATCATGGACCTGATCGCCAAGAAGGGCGGCCTGGACGCGATGAAGGCGATCGACAACCTGGAGCCGAACGCCTTCGAGGGCAACCCGGCCGCCCTGGCCGCCGTCGAGGCGGTCTACGAGGTGGTCGAAAAGGGCCTGCTGATGCCGGGCACCAACGGCCTGACCCACACGGAGTCCCAGACCGCGTGGAACCAGTACAAGGCGGCCTTCATCCCCTCCGGATCCTGGCTGGAGAACGAGCAGCTGAAGCAGACCCCGGAGGACTTCGACATGAAGTTCCTGCCGATGCCGCTGCTCGCGGACAGCAAGCTGCCCTTCGAGGCCATCCGGGCCGGCGTCGACGAGCCCTTCATCGTCCCGGAGAAGGCCGCCAACAAGGCGGGGGCCATGGAGTTCCTCCGCTCGATGATGTCCCGCGAGTGGTCGACGATCTTCGCCCAGCAGGCCAACTCGCTCACCGTGGTCAAGGACGGAGTGGACCCGAGCGTCAAGCTGCGGCCCGGTACCCAGTCGGCCGTCGAGGCGCTCAAGGCCGCGGGCAGCAACACCTTCAGCTACCGCTACCCCGACTGGTACAGCGAGATGGACAACGAGATCCAGAACGCGTCCAATGAGCTGATGGCCCAGCGGATCCAGCCAAAGGAGTGGATCAAGCGGGCCCAGGCTGCGGTAGACAAGGCGGCCAAGGACCCGAACGCCAAGAACAACAAGCGCAGCTGACCACCGCAGGGACGGACACCATGAGCCACGTAGCCCAGGGGAGACGGAAGGGCGGCTTCATCGCCTCCTTCCTCATCGCACCCCTCGCGCTGTACCTGACCTTCGTCATCTGGCCGTACGTACAGACGTTCGGCTACTCCTTCACCAACTGGACCGGGCAGTCACCGACGTTCGACTTCGTCGGGCTGGAGAACTACTCGGCCCTGCTGGAGGACGAGGTCTTCCGCGGCGCGCTCTGGCACAACCTGCTGCTCGTGGTGTTCGTCCCGGTGATCACCATCCTGCTCGCCCTCTTCTTCGCCTTCATGGTGAACGCGGGAGGGCGTGGCGGAGCCGGCGGGGTCCAGGGAGTCGGCGGATCGCGCGTCTACAAGATCGTCTACTTCTTTCCGCAGGTCCTCTCCCTCGCCATCCTCGCCGTGCTCTTCGGCGCGATCTACCGGAGCGACGAGGGCGGCCTGCTCAACGGCTTCCTCACCAAGATCGGCCTGATCTCCCCGGAGCACCCGGTCGAATGGCTCAACGAGCCGAACTTCGTCCTCTGGTGCCTGCTGTTCGTCGTCGTCTGGCACGGGGTCGGCTTCTACCTCGTCCTGTTCTCCGCGGCCATGCAGTCCGTGCCCAAGGACATCTACGAGGCCGCGCTGCTCGACGGCGCCGGACGCGCCCAGACCTTCTTCAGGGTCACCCTGCCCCTGCTGTGGGACTCTGTGCAGACCTCCGCGGTCTACCTGGGCATCGCCGCGATGGACATGTTCGTCCTCGTGTCGACCATGACCTCGGGCCAGTTCGGCGGCGGACCCGACCACCACAGCGAGGTCATGTCGACGGTGCTGATGCGCAACTTCCTGTACTTCGGCAAGAGCGGCTACGCCTGCGCCATGGGCGTGGTCATGCTCGTCCTGACCATGATCCTGTCCCTCATCACGCTGCGCGCCACCCGCCGCGAGCGCATCGAGTTCTGAGCGGGAGACCATCATGACCACAGTGATCAAGGCTCCGGGCGAAAAAGCCGCGGAGCAGTCCGGGAAAGCCGGCCGGACGGGGGAGCGGGACAAGCGCCGCTCCGAGGGCGTGGTCCTCAACGTCTTCTCGCACGGGTTCCTCGCCCTCTGGGCGATAATGATCGTGCTGCCGCTGATCTGGCTCGCGCTCGGCGCCTTCAAGACCGACGCGCAGATCGGCGGATCGGCCCTCAGCTGGCCCGCGAACTGGCACTTCGACGCCTTCGGCCGCGCCTGGGAGAAGGGCATCGGCGGCTACTTCGCCAACACGTTCATCGTGCTGGTGTTCTCGGTGCCGCTGACCATGCTGTTCGGCTCGATGGCCGCGTACGTACTGGCCCGCTACCCCTTCACGGGCAACCGGATCATCTACTACTTCTTCGTCAGCGGGGCGATGTTCCCGGTGTTCCTGGCGCTCGTGCCGCTGTTCTTCATGGTCAAGCGCTTCGACATGCTGAACACCTACCAGGGTCTGATCCTGGTGTACATCGCCTACTCGATGCCGTTCACCGTCTTCTTCATGCACTCCTTCTTCAGGACGCTGCCCACGGCGATCTACGAGGCGGCGGTGATCGACGGGGCCTCCGACACCCGGATCTTCTTCCAGGTGATGCTGCCGATGGCCAAGCCCGGCCTGATCAGCGTCGGGATCTTCAACGTCCTGGGCCAGTGGAACCAGTACATCCTGCCCGCCGTGCTGATGCAGCCCCAGACGAGCGGCGAGCCCGAGCGCTACATGCTCACGCAGGGGCTCGTCCAGCTCCAGTACCAGATGGGCTACGAGACCGACCTGCCGGTGCTGTTCGCCGGAGCCACCATCGCGATCATCCCGATGCTGGCGGTCTACCTCTCCTTCCAGCGCCAGATCCAGGCCGGCCTGACCTCCGCCACCCTGAAGTAGCGCAGACCGGGCGACCGGACGGCTCAGGCGGCCGGATCCGGTACGACCGACCAGCTGACCGCCGAGACCGTGGGGGCCCCCGGCCGAAGGCTGGGGGAGGGTCGAGCGAGAGGTTGCTGACGGCATCCTCGAGCGCCCTGCCCTCCTCGCCCTCGGCGGTCAGCAGCGCGGACACCGTCACCCGGCCGGGCGCCGGCCCGTCCCGGCTGCGGATCGGGCGCAGCTGGTAGCCCGGCCGGGCCAGCGCGTCCACCAGCCGGTGGCGGATGTGGGCCTCCTCCGTCTCCAGGCACACCGCCTCGAAGTGGTAGTCGGTGGCCACCTCGGCGCCGCCGCGCGGCTCGCTGTTCTGGGGAGCGTCCCGCGAGGCGGGCCCGCCGCTGCCGTTCGAGGCCGATGACGGCTCCGAGCCCGAGCGCGGCGGGCTGGGGGTCCCCCCGGACGGAGTCTGGGGGAGTGCGCGGCCATCTCCCATTCGGTGAGCTGCATCGGCCTCTCCCTTCTCGTGTCTCGTGGTGCGGGCCGGCCTAGAGCCAGGTGTTGAACTTGCGGATGTACCAGGTCTTCACGAGCTGGGTGAGGGTGCAGTACGCGAGCAGCACGCCGATCAGCCACGGGAAGTAGCCCGCCGGCAGGGCCACGAAGCCCAGCGAGTCGGCCAGCGGGGAGAACGGCAGGTAGAGGCCGGTCAGCACCGCGAGGATCGTCATCACCATCACCGGCCAGGAGGCGCGGGACTGGATGAAGGGGATCTTCCGGGTACGGATCATGTGGACGATCAGGGTCTGCGACAGCAGGCCCTCGATGAACCAGCCGGACTGGAAGAGCGACTGGGTCGCCTCGGTGTTGGCGGCGAAGACGTTCCACATGATCAGGAACATCGAGATGTCGAAGATGGAGCTGACGGGCCCGATGGTGACCATGAAACGGAAGATGCCCTTGGCGTCCCAGTTACGGGGCTTGCGCAGGTACTCCTTGTCCATCCGGTCCCACGGGGTCGCCAGCTGCGCGACGTCGTAGACCAGGTTCTGCATCAGCAGCATGATCGGCAGCATCGGCTGGAAGGGGATGAAGGCGCTCGCCACCAGCACCGAGAAGACATTGCCGAAGTTCGACGACGCCGTCATCTTGATGTACTTGATCGTGTTGCCGAAGGTGGTCCGGCCCTGGACCACGCCCTGCTCCAGGACGGGCAGGTCCTTCTCCAGCAGGATGATGTCCGCCGACTCCTTGGCGATGTCGACGGCGGTGTCGACCGAGATGCCGACGTCGGCGTCGCGCAGCGCGGCCGCGTCGTTGATGCCGTCGCCGAGGAACCCGACGGTGTGTCCGTCGGCCTGCAGGGCCCGCACGATGCGGGCCTTCTGGACCGGGTTGACCTTGGCGAAGACGGTCGTACGGGCGGCCAGCGCGCGCAGCGCCGTCTCGTCGAGGCCGTCGATCTCGGAGCCGAGCACCACCTGGCCCACGTCGATGCCGACATCGGCGCAGACCCGGGCGGCCACGAGGTCGTTGTCGCCCGTGACGACCTTGACCGCGATGCCCTTGTCGGCCAGGCCCTGGAGGGCCCGGGCGGCGTCGGCCTTCGGCGGGTCGAGGAAGGCGAGGAAGCCGATCAGCGTCAGCCCGTCCTCGTCGGCGACCGTGTAGGTGTCGCGCGGCGTGCCGATCGAGCGGGTGGCGACGGCCAGTACCCGCAGGCCCTTGCGGTTGTTGTCCTCGGCGATGCGGGTGACGTGCCACCGCAGCTGCTCGGTCAGCTCGGTCTTCTCGCCGCGGTCCGTCATGTGCGTGCAGAGGTCCAGGACCTCCTCGACCGCACCCTTGGTGATCATGATGTGTTCGGAGCGGCCGAGGTCGCCCACGATGCTGTTCCGGTTGAGGACCACGGACATCCGGCGCCGGGCGAAGTCGAAGGGGATCTCGTCGACCATCGAGAACCGTGCGTCGACGACAACCTCCTCGGCCTCGTTGACGCGGTCGATGACCGCCTGGTCCATCAGGTTCTTCAGACCGGTCTGGAAGTGCGAGTTGAGGTAGCCGTACTCCAGCACCTCGTTGTCCTCGTTGCCGTGCACGTCCAGGTAGCGGTCCAGGACGATCCGGTCCTCGGTGAGGGTGCCGGTCTTGTCCGTGCAGAGCACGTCCATGGCGCCCAGGTTCTGGATGGCGTTCAGCCGCTTGACGACGACCTTGCGCTTGGACATGGCGACCGCGCCGCGCGCCAGGTTGGCGGAGACCACCATCGGCAGCATCTCGGGGGTCAGGCCGACCGCGACGGCGATACCGAAGAGGAAAGCCTCGTTCCAGTCGCCCTTGGTGAACCCGTTGATCATGAAGACCACCGGGACCATGACCAGCATGAAGCGGATCAGCAGGAAGCTGACCTTGCGGACGCCGTTGTCGAAGTTGGTCTGCGGGCGCTCGCCGACCAGCGAGCCTGCCATCGAGCCGAAGTAGGTGTCGGCGCCGGTGGCGACGACGACTCCGGTGGCGGTGCCGGAGGTGACCGAGGTCCCCATCAGGCACAGGTTGTCGGCCTCCACCGGGTCGGTGGTCTCTTGCTGGCCGAGGTCTTCCGTTCGCGTGTCGGCCTTGGCGACCGGCAGGGACTCGCCGGAGAGCGCGGCCTGGCCGACCATCAGGTCCTTGGAGGTGATCAGCCGCAGGTCGGCCGGGATCAGGTCACCGGCGGCCAGCTTGACCACGTCGCCCGGGACCACCTGGTCCATGGGCACCTCGAAGGTGGTGGGCCCGGAGCCGCTGCCGGCCCGGCGCTGCACCGCGCAGGTGGTGGTGACGAGCTTCTTCAGCGCGTCGGCGGCGCGGCCCGAGCGGTACTCCTGCCAGAAGCGCAGCAGCCCGCTGATCCCCACCATCACGGAGAGGATGATGACGCCCGGGTCCGCGGGGTCCTGCCAGTACATGACGGCGGCCAGGAAGACCAGGACGCCGATGAAGGGGTTCCAGTACGCCTTGCCCAGCTGGACGAACCAGAGCGGGGCGCGCTCCTGGGCGACGAGGTTGTGGCCGTGGCGCTCCAGGCGCAGCGCCGCCTCGGCGTGGGTGAGGCCGTTGCGCGAGGTGTCCACGGACTGCAGGGCGTGGGTCCCCGGGCGGGCGCTGAGGCCGGCGAGGCGCTCGCCGACGAGGCGGGTACGGGACTCGAGCTCGGCGGCCTTGCGCTCGCGGCGGGACCGGCCCGGCGGTGCGAGCTTCGTGGGGGTACGAGGGGTGAGCATGGTCATGACGAATACCTCCCTCCACGGTGTCCGGGCAGCGCGAAGCCGAGCGGTCACGTGGAGTGATCATGGGTCGGCGCAGTGTGCCGCGGACGGGCCACGGGATGCGCCGAGGGCATGGATGACGTATGCCTGACAGAAGAATCAGGACATGCGGAAGGAAAGGGGTACGCGGGAAACGCGGCAAAAAGCCGGCTGATCAGCAGATCGGCAGATCAGCCGACGAGAGCGAGAGCGCGGCAAGGACTTCGATCGGGACTCATCCCGAACACCTCCTCGCGTAGCGCTGTCATTGCGGGGCGCGGTCCGGCCGGAAAGGCCGCAGAGGACCGGCGCCTCAGCGACCGTAGCACGATCCAGGCGACCGTTCTCTCCCTCTTGTGGCCGATAGTGACGGTTTGGTGCTGTGTCAGCCTCTTGACGTCTGGATGCGCAAAGGCTCGACTTAAGGTTCACAAGTTGGAGAGACGTCGGGGTCTCGGAGCGCGCAGCGCCGTACCCCCGGCCGGGGGGCGACGGCTGGCCGTCGCTTATGGGCAGGAGTGGATGAGTCGTGCAGACTCCCGGATCGCAGTCCTCGCTGCATCGGGCGAATCTCGAACGGGTCGTGCGAGCGGTCCGGCTCGCGGGTTCGCTGACGCAGGCGGAGATCGCCCGTACCACCGGACTGTCGGCGGCCACGGTCTCCAACATCGTCCGTGAGCTCAAGGAGGGCGGGACCGTCGAGGTCACCGACACCTCGGCGGGTGGCCGGCGGGCCCGCAGCGTGTCGCTGAGCGGCGACGCGGGCATCGTGATCGGCGTGGACTTCGGCCACACCCACCTGCGGGTGGCGGTCGGCAACCTCGCCCACCAGGTACTGGCCGAGGAGGCCGAGCCGCTGGACGTGGACGCCTCCTGGGTCGAGGGCTTCGACCGGGCGGAAGCGCTGGTCGGGCGGTTGATCGCGGGCATCGGGGTGAGCCTGGACAAGGCCATCGGCGTCGGCCTCGGCGTCCCCGGCCCGATCGACGTGGAGTCCGGGACCCTCGGCTCGACCGCGATCCTGCCGGGCTGGGCCGGGATCAACCCCCGCGAGGAGCTCTCGCGGCGCCTCGGCGTGCCCGTGTACGTGGACAACGACGCGAACCTCGGGGCCCTCGGTGAACTCGTATGGGGGAGCGGCCGGGGAGTGAAGGACCTCGCCTACATCAAGGTGGCCAGCGGTGTCGGCGCCGGGCTGGTGATCAACGGTCAGATCTACCGCGGCCCGGGCGGCACCGCGGGCGAGATCGGGCACATCACCCTCGACGAATCCGGCCCGGTCTGCCGCTGTGGCAACCGCGGCTGCCTGGAGACCTTCGCCGCGGCCCGGTACGTTCTTCCGCTGCTCCAGGGCAGCCACGGACCGGAGTTGACGATGGAGCGGGTGGTCGAACTGGCCCGCGAGGGGGACCCGGGCTGCCGTCGCGTCATCACCGACGTGGGCCGTCACGTCGGCAGCGGCGTGGCCAGTCTGTGCAACCTCCTGAACCCGAGCCGGGTGGTCCTCGGCGGCTCGCTCGCGGAGGCGGGTGAACTCGTACTGGCTCCCATCCGTGAATCAGTGGGGAGGTACGCGATCCCGAGCGCCGCACGCCAGTTGTCGGTGCTGACGGGGTCTCTGGGCGGGCGGGCCGAGGTACTGGGCGCACTCGCTCTTGTGCTCAGTGAAATGGGCGATTCGACGCTTTTGTCAGATCATGGAAGTGGAGTGCGAGCTCCCGCCGCCATGTCTTCAGTTAGATAACGGATGGCACCGTTGTCATCTCGTTAAGGATTCACTCCTTGACGGCAAACTTGCGGCCGGGGTTGACTCACATCCACCTCGGCCGCAGTGTTGCGGCCTCGTCAGGGAGGTTCAAGTAATGAACACGCGTATGCGCAGAGTCGCCGTAGCCGTCGCCGCTGGTGCCATGGCCGTATCGCTTGCCGCCTGTGGCAGTGCCAAGGAGGCCGGCGACAAGACCAAGGAGTCCGGAGCCGCCACGGGCGACGCCATCAAGGTCGGTCTCCTGCTCCCGGAGAACCAGACCGCGCGCTACGAGAAGTTCGACAAGCCGCTCATCGAGAAGACGGTCAAGGAACTGACCGGCGGCAAGGGCGAGGTCGTCTACGCCAACGCCAAGCAGGACGCGACCACCCAGAACTCCCAGGTCGACACGATGATCACCAACAAGGTGAACGTCCTCATCGTCGACGCGGTGGACTCCAAGGCCATCGCCGGCTCGGTCAAGAAGGCCAAGGAGGCCGGCATCCCGGTCGTCGCCTACGACCGTCTGGCCGAGGGCCCGATCGACGCCTACACCTCCTTCGACAACGAAGAGGTCGGCAAGGTCCAGGGCAAGGCGCTCCTCGAGGCGCTGGGCGACAAGGCCAAGGACGGCCAGATCGTCATGATGAACGGCTCGGTCACCGACCCGAACGCCAAGCTCTTCAAGTCCGGCGCGCACTCCGTCCTCGACGGCAAGGTGAACGTCGGCAAGGAGTACGACACCGTCGAGTGGAAGCCGGAGAACGCCAACACCAACATGGCGGCCGCCCTCTCGGCGCTCGGCAAGGACAAGGTCATCGGCGTCTACTCCGCCAACGACGGCATGGCGGGCGGCATCATCACCGCCCTCAAGGCCGCCGGCGTGTCCCCCCTGCCCCCGGTCACCGGCCAGGACGCCGAACTCGCCGGTGTGCAGCGCATCGTCGCGGGCGAGCAGTTCATGAGCGTGTACAAGCCGTACGCCCCCGAGGCCGAGGCCGCGGCGAAGATGGCCGTCGCCCTCGCCAAGGGCGAGAAGGTCACCGGCGTCACCACCTCCACGGTCGACAGCCCGACCACCAAGGGCGTTCCGTCCGTGCTGATCCCGGTCGTCTCGCTCACCAAGGCCAACATCAAGGACACCGTCGTCAAGGACGGCGTCTACACGGTCGACGAGATCTGCACCGACAAGTACGCGGCGGCCTGCGCCACCGCCGGCCTGAAGTAAGGCCCCCGTCGCCCACGAGGCGACCCCCCGTGCCTGCCCGGCGCCCCGCCCCTTCTTCCCCCGCCACCCGCGGGGCGCCGGGCAGAAACGTTCCCCCTAAGTCATATTTCCCTTATTCGCCCCGCTCCTGCTCTTTTGCACGACATCCCCGCCGGTCAGGCGGCGAAGGAGATGGTTCATGTGTCCGCTGCGCCCGTGCTGGCGTTGCGAGGGGTCTCGAAGCGGTTCGGCGCCGTTCAGGCCCTGACCGACGTAGAACTCGAGATCCACTCCGGTGAAGTGGTCGCCCTCGTCGGCGACAACGGCGCCGGCAAGTCCACGCTGGTCAAGACGATCGCCGGCGTGCACCCCATCGATGAAGGCGTCATCGAGTGGGAAGGCCGCCCGGTCTCCATCGGCAAGCCCCATGACGCCCAGAACCTGGGCATCGCGACGGTCTACCAGGACCTCGCCCTGTGCGACAACATCGATGTCGTCGGGAACCTCTTCCTCGGCCGTGAGCTCAAGCGCCGCGGTGTCCTGGACGAGGTGGAGATGGAGCGCCGTGCCCGTGAGCTGCTGACCACTCTCTCCATCCGGATCCCCAGCGTCCGGATCCCCATCGCCTCGCTCTCCGGAGGCCAGCGCCAGACCGTGGCCATCGCCCGGTCGATGCTGGGCGAGCCCCAGCTCGTCATCCTCGACGAGCCCACCGCCGCCCTCGGCGTCGAGCAGACCGCACAGGTTCTCGACCTGGTGGAACGGCTGCGCGAGCGCGGCCACGCCGTCATCCTCATCAGCCACAACATGGCCGATGTGAAGGCCGTCGCCGACAAGGTGGCGGTCCTGCGGCTGGGCCGGAACAACGGCGTCTTCAATGTCGCCGACACCTCGCAGGAAGAGATCATCTCCGCCATCACCGGGGCCACGGACAACGCCGTGACCCGCCGGGCGGCCCGCACCTCGGAGGCCGGCAAGTGAGCATCCAGAACCCTGCCACCGGTCCACTGGGCAAGGGCCCCGTCGACCAGCCGGAGCACATCGACCCGGTCAATCCCGCGGCCGCTCACGACGCGATCCCGGCCGTGGACCCGCGCCTGCTCGTCCGCGAGGAGGGCCTCGCCGGGTACGTGGGCGAGTTCAAGCGCAAGATGAAGGCCGGCGACCTGGGTTCCCTCCCGGTCGTCATCGGCCTGATCGTCATCTGGTCGATCTTCCAGGGGCTGAACTCGAACTTCCTCTCCCCGGAAAACCTCACCAACATCGCGATCACGATGACCGGCACCGGCATGATCGCCATCGGCATCATCTTCGTGCTGCTGCTCGGTGAGATCGACCTCTCGGTCGGCTCGGTCAGCGGTGTCTCGGGCGCGATCGTCGCCGTCCTCGCCGTGACCCACGGCATCAACGAATGGCTGGCGATCCTGGCGGCCGTGGCCGGCGGCGCCCTGATCGGCTGCATCCACGGCTACTTCTTCGCCAAGATCGGCGCCCCGGCCTTCGCGGTCACCCTGTCGGGCCTGCTCTTCTGGCTCGGCGCGATGCTGCAGATCCTCGGCAGCAACGGCACGATCAACATCGACTCCGACGGCGTGGTCGGCCAGCTGACCACGTACTTCTTCTCGGACGTGGCCGTCGGCTACGGGCTGGCCGCGCTCGCGGTGGCGGGCTACTTCCTCGCCTGCTTCCTCGACGCGCGGCGCCGCGACGCCGCCGGGATGCCCTCCCGGCCGCTCGGCGAGATCCTGCTGCGCACGGGTCTGCTCGCGCTGGTCACCTTCGGCCCCGCCGTGCTGTTCAACCAGTACAAGGGTCTGCCGCTCGCGGTGGTGGTCTTCCTGCTGGCCCTGATCCTCACGGACTTCCTGCTGCGCCGCACGACCTTCGGGCGAAACGTTTTCGCACTGGGTGGCAGCGTCGAGGCCTCCCGTCGTGCGGGCATCAACGTCACCCGGATCCGGATCACGGTCTTCGCGATCTCCAGCACTTTCGCCGCCATCGGCGGTCTGTTCTGGGCCTCGAAGATCGCGGCCGCCAACCAGAGCGCCGGCGCCGGCGACCTGCTGATGAACGTGATCGCGGCGGCCGTCATCGGCGGCACCAGCCTCTTCGGCGGCCGGGGCCGGACCTGGAACGCCCTCCTCGGCGTCATGGTCATCGTCTCGATCCAGTACGGTCTGGCCCTGGAAGGCATCGCGACGCCGATCCAGTACATGATCACCGGTGCGGTGCTGCTGGCCACCGTGGTGATCGACTCGGTCACGCGCAAGACCCAGAAGACGGCCGGACGCGCCTGACGGTGCGTCCGACTGTGCGCCGGAGCGACATCCGGCGGTAAGAACGGTCACAGTGCCCGGCGCCACTTCGTGTGGCGCCGGGCATCCGTGCGTACATATGTGCGTACGCCTGTGCGGGTATACGCCCGTTTGTGATGTGTGACCCCGCGGCAGTGCGTACATGTATGACAAAGGTGTGACCCCAGTGGGACGGCCCGATGACCGCACCCGCCGACGGAACATTAGACTCGACAGACCAGCGAGCAACTGCAAGGAGGCACGGGTGCTGCTGACCCGCATCAAGGGACCGCGCGATCTGGACCGGCTCAGCCAGGAGGAGCTCAACCAGCTCGCCGCCGAGATCAGGTCCTTCCTCGTCGACGCCGTCTCCAAGACCGGCGGGCACCTCGGCCCCAACCTCGGGGTGGTCGAACTGACGATCGCCCTGCACCGGGTCTTCGACTCGCCCAAGGACAAGGTCCTCTTCGACACCGGCCACCAGGCCTACGTCCACAAGCTGCTCACGGGCCGCCAGGACTTCGGCAACCTGCGCTCGAAGGGTGGCCTGTCCGGCTACCCCTCGCGCGCCGAGTCCGAGCACGACGTGATCGAGAACTCGCACGCCTCCACCGTGCTGGGCTGGGCCGACGGCATCGCCAAGGCCAACGAGGTGCTGGGCCGCGAGGACCACCACGTCGCCGCCGTCATCGGCGACGGCGCGCTGACCGGCGGCATGGCCTGGGAGGCGCTGAACAACATCGCCGCCGCCAAGGACCGCCCCCTGGTCATCGTCGTCAACGACAACGAGCGCTCGTACGGCCCCACCATCGGCGGCCTCGCCAACCACCTGGCGACCCTGCGCACCACGGACGGCTACGAGCGCTTCCTGGCCCGCGGCAAGGACCTCCTGGAGCGCACGCCGGTCGTCGGCAAGCCCCTCTACGAGACCCTGCACGGCGCCAAGAAGGGCCTCAAGGACTTCATCGCCCCGCAGGGCATGTTCGAGGACCTGGGCCTGAAGTACATCGGCCCCATCGACGGCCACGACATCGAGGCCCTGGAGTCGGCCCTGCAGCGCGCCAAGCGCTTCAGCGGTCCGGTCATCGTGCACTGCCTCACCCAGAAGGGCCGCGGCTACGAGCCCGCCGTCCAGGACGAAGCGGACCGCTTCCACGCGGTCGGCGTGATCCACCCGGACACCGGCCTGCCGGTCAGCACCGACGCCGCCAGCTGGACCTCCGTCTTCGCCGACGAGATGGTCAAGCTCGGCAAGGAGCGCGCGGACATCGTCGCGATCACCGCGGCCATGCTCCAGCCGGTCGGCCTGAAGAAGTTCGCGGACGCCTATCCCGACCGGATCTTCGACGTCGGCATCGCCGAGCAGCACGGCGCCACCTCGGCGGCGGGCCTGGCGACCGGCGGCGCCCACCCGGTCTTCGCGGTGTACGCCACCTTCCTCAACCGTGCCTTCGACCAGGTCCTGATGGACGTCGCCCTGCACAAGTGCGGGGTCACCTTCGTCCTGGACCGCGCGGGCGTCACCGGCACCGACGGCGCCTCCCACAACGGCATGTGGGACATGTCCATCCTCCAGGTCGTGCCCGGCCTGCGCCTGGCCGCTCCGCGCGACGCGGAGCAGCTGCGCGCCCAGCTGAACGAGGCCGTCCTCGTCAAGGACGCGCCGACCGTGGTGCGCTTCTCCAAGGGTGTCGTCGGCCCGGCCGTCCCGGCCGTCGGCCGCATCGGCGGCATGGACGTGCTGCGCAACCCGGCCCCCGAAGTCACTCGTCCGGACGTACTGCTCGTCTCGGTCGGCGCGCTCGCCCCGATGTGCCTGGAAATCGCCGACCTGCTCGACAAGCAGGGCATCTCGTGCACCGTGGTCGACCCCCGATGGGTCAAGCCGGTGGACGAGGCGCTCGCCCCGCTCGCCGACCGCCACCGCGTGGTCGTCACCGTCGAGGACAACAGCCGCGCCGGCGGCGTCGGCTCCGCCGTGTCGCAGGCCCTGCGGGACGCGGGCGTCGACGTACCGCTGCGTGACTTCGGCATTCCGCAGCGGTTCCTCGACCACGCCACCCGCAAGGAGGTCATGGCCGAGATCGGCCTGACCGCTCCGGACATCGCCCGGCAGGTCACCGGCCTGGTGGCCAAGCTGGACGGGCGCTACGACACCGAGCCGGCCGCCGCCGTCGACTAGGACGGGTATCGGCCACTAGATCGCCGCGCGGTTGCACGTCACGGGCCGGGAGATCACTCTTGAGGAGTGGGCCTCCCGGCCCGTTCGCGTGCGTCGCCTGTTTCGGAGGTGCGTCGGTGAGTAGGGATATGAACAGCCCCTTCCGCACCAAGACGGTGGAGCAGTCCATCCGCGACACGGAGGAGCCGGAACACGCGCTCCGGAAGTCGCTCTCCGCCTGGGACCTGACGGTCTTCGGTGTCGGTGTCATCATCGGCACCGGCATCTTCGTCCTCACGGGTATCGCGGCCCGGAACAACGCCGGACCCGCCACCGCCCTCGCCTTCGTGGCCGCAGGTATCGTCTGCGCCCTCGCGGCGCTCTGCTACGCCGAGTTCGCCTCCACCGTGCCGGTGGCCGGCTCGGCGTACACCTTCTCGTACGCCTCGATCGGTGAGCTGCCCGCCTGGATCATCGGCTGGGACCTGGTGCTGGAGTTCGCGCTCGGCACCGCCGTCGTGGCGGTCGGCTGGTCCGGGTACGTGCGTCACCTCATGGACACCAACTTCGGCTGGACCCTGCCGACCTCCCTGTCCGGCCCCGATGCCGGCGGCCACTTCGACCTGCTGGCGTTCCTGCTGGTCCTGGTGCTGACGTGGATCCTGGTCGTCGGGACGAAGCTCTCGGCCCGCATCACCGCGGTCGTCGTCGCCATCAAGGTCACGGTCGTGCTGCTGGTCATCGTCGCGGGCCTGTTCTTCATCAAGGCCGACAACTACTCGCCGTTCATCCCGCCGGCCCAGCCACAGGCCGAGGGCGTCAGCGGCTGGCACTCGCCCCTGGTCCAGTTGCTCTTCGGCTACGAGCCCACGAACTTCGGCGTCATGGGCATCTTCACGGCGGCCTCGCTCATCTTCTTCGCCTTCATCGGCTTCGACGTGGTGGCGACGGCGGCCGAGGAGACCAAGAACCCCCAGCGGGACATGCCGCGCGGCATCCTCGGCTCGCTACTGGTCTGCACGGTGCTCTACGTCGCCGTGACCCTGGTGGTCACCGGCATGCAGAAGTACTCGGAGATGTCCCCGACCGCGCCACTCGCCGAAGCCTTCAAATCGGTGAACCAGCCGTTCTTCTCGGGCGCCATCAGCCTCGGAGCGGCCGTCGGTCTGATCACCGTGTGCATGATTCTGCTGCTCGGCCAGACCCGCGTGTTCTTCGCGATGAGCCGTGACGGACTGCTGCCGCGGGTCTTCTCCGTGACGCACCCGAAGTACCGCACCCCCTACCGGGCGACCCTGCTGCTCGGCGGGATCATCGCGATCGTCGCGGGTTTCACCAGTCTGGAGACCCTCGCGGAACTGGTGAACATCGGCACCCTGTTCGCCTTCGTGGTGGTCGCGCTGGGCGTGATCGTCCTGCGCAAGACCCGCCCCGACCTGCACCGGTCCTTCCGGACCCCGTGGGTGCCGTTCATCCCGATCGTGTCGATCGCGGCCTCGTTCTGGCTGATGCTCAACCTGCCGGCCGAGACCTGGCTGCGCTTCGGCATCTGGATGGCCATCGGCATCGTCGTCTACTTCCTCTACAGCTACCGCAACAGCCGTCTGCACCAGGTCGGCCAGGACGCGAAGTTCTGAGCGCCGCTCGCCGGCCGCACACGACGCAGCGGGCCCGTACGGGAGAGATTCCCGTACGGGCCCGCTGCGTCGTGCGTGCGGTGCGGCAGGCGGCTCAGCCCTTGGCGGGGGAGTTCTTCGCCGAGGCGGGGATCTTCTGGTCGTTGCGGAGGGCTTCCCACAACTGGGTCGCCTGCGGCTCGGCCACGACCACGCGGTTGGGGTCCACCTTGTCGTAGGCGACCGGCAGCATGATCGTCTCCATCGTCTCTGGGTCCACGCCCTTCATGCTCTGCGCGAAGTCGGACAGCGCGGTGAGCGAGGCGAGGTCGGAGTCGGTGGTCAGCGACTTGGTCGCGGCGTCGGCGAGCTTGTACAGGCGTGCCGGGTTCCCGAAGGCGTCCTGCTTCTTTATCTCGGACAGCATCGCCATCATGAACTGCTGCTGGAGCCCGATGCGTCCGAGGTCGCTGCCGTCCCCGTAGCCGTAGCGGGTACGGACGAACTTGAGCGAGTCGGTGCCGTCCAGCCGGTGCGTGCCCGCGTCCAGCTTCAGGCCGCCCTTGGCACCGCTCATCGGCTTGTCCAGGGTGACGGTGACCCCGCCCAGCGCGTCGACCAGCCCCTTGAATCCGGCGAAGTCCACCTCGACGAAGTGGTCCACGCGGACCCCGGAGAGCTGCTCCACGGTGTTGACCACGCAAGCCGGCCCGGCCAGCGAGTAGACGGAGTTGAACATGACCCGCTTCGCCGACGGCACGCTCTTGCCGTCCTTGGTCTTGCACTCCGGCCGGGTGACCAGGGTGTCGCGGGGGATGCTCACCGCGGTCGCCTTGGCCCGGCCCTCGGGTATGTGCACCAGCATCGCGGTGTCCGAGCGGGCTCCGCTGACGTCGCCGTGGTCCAGGTCGCCGTTGGCCCCGGCCCGCGAGTCGGAGCCGAGCACCAGGATGTTCTGCGCGTTCGCGACCACCTTCGGCGGCCGGTTGTCGCCGATCGCCTGGTCCAGGTCGACGCTGGAGATGTTGCCGTCGAGGTGGCTGTACGTCCACCAGCCGGCCCCGGCCGCTCCCAGGATCAGCACGGCGACCAGCAGCAGGGTGATCCGCAGAATGCGGCGTCGGCGGCGCCTGGGCCGCGCGTGCGTTTCCGTCATGGGGGTGAATCTTAGACAGATATTCGAATGGCCGAAGCCCGCCCCCCGAAGGGGGCGGGCCAAGGCGTGAAATACCGGTCCGCGACCCGGACTAGGCCGGGACGCTCGCCAGGCCGGGGGCGAGGAACTTCTTGCCGTTCACGCGCTCCGAGACGCCTTCACGGTCCAGGTACGGCGTGACGCCGCCCAGGTGGAAGGGCCAGCCGGCGCCCGTGATGAGGCAGAGGTCGATGTCCTGGGCCTCGGCCACGACACCCTCCTCCAGCATCAGGCCGATCTCCTGCGCCACTGCGTCCAGGACGCGGTCGCGGACCTGCTCCTCCGTCAGGACGACATCGCCCTGGACGAGAAGGGCGGCGACCTCGGGGTCCAGCTCCGGCTTGCCGGAGTCGTACTTGTAGAAGCCGCGCTTGCCGGCCTTGACGACCGCAGCCAGGTTCGGGGAGACCGTGAAGCGCTCCGGGAAGGCGCGGTTCAGGGTCTCGGAGACGTGCAGACCGATCGCCGGGCCCACGAGCTCCAGCAGCACCAGCGGGGACATCGGCAGGCCGAGCGGCTCGATGGCCTTCTCGGCGGTGACCACCGGGGTGCCCTCGTCGATGACGTTCTGGATCTCGCCCATGAAGCGGGTCAGGATGCGGTTCACGACGAACGCCGGGGCGTCCTTGGTGAGGACCGCGGTCTTCTTCAGCTTCTTGGCGACGCCGAAGGCCGTGGCCAGCGAGGCGTCGTCGGTCTGGTCACCGCGGACGATCTCCAGCAGGGGCAGGATCGCGACCGGGTTGAAGAAGTGGAAGCCGACCACGCGCTCCGGGTGCTGGAGCTTGGAGGCCATCTCCGAGACCGACAGCGAGGAGGTGTTGGTGGCGAGGATCGCGTGCGCCGGGGCGACCGCCTCGACCTCCGCGAACACCTTCTGCTTGACGGACATCTCCTCGAACACGGCCTCGATGATGAAGTCCGCGTCCGCGAAGCCCTCGGCCTTGTCCAGGACACCGGTCACCAGGGCGGTCAGGCGGTTGGCCTTGTCCTGGTTGATGCGGCCCTTGCCGAGCAGCTTCTGGATCTCGGCGTGGACGTAGCCCACGCCCTTGTCCACGCGCTCCTGGTCGATGTCGGTGAGTACCACCGGCACCTCGAGGCGGCGCAGGAACAGCAGCGCCAGCTGCGAGGCCATCAGGCCCGCGCCGACGACGCCGACCTTGGTGACCGGACGGGCCAGGGACTTGTCCGGGGCACCGGCCGGGCGCTTGGCGCGCTTCTGGACCAGGTTGAAGGCGTAGATGCCGGAGCGCAGCTCGCCGCCCATGATGAGGTCGGCCAGGGCCGTGTCCTCGGCGTCGAAGCCGGCCTGCAGGTCGCCGTCCTTGGCCGCGGCGATGATGTCCAGCGCGCGGTAGGCGGCCGGAGCGGCGCCGTGCACCTTGGAGTCCGCGATGAAGCGGCCCTTGGCGACGGCCGCGTCCCAGGCCTCGCCGCGGTCGATCTCGTCGCGTACGACCTCGGTGGTGCCGTTCAGGACGTTCGCGGTCCACAGGAGCGACTGCTCCAGGAAGTCGGCGCCCTCGAAGATCGCGTCGGCGATGCCGAGCTCGAAGACCTGCTTGCCCTTGAGCTGGCGGTTCTGGTTCAGCGAGTTCTCGATGATGACCGAGACCGCGCGCTCCGCGCCGATCAGGTTCGGGAGCAGGGCGCAGCCGCCCCAGCCCGGAACCAGGCCGAGGAAGACCTCGGGCAGCGAGAAGGCCGGGATCGCCTTCGAGACGGTGCGGTAGGTGCAGTGCAGACCGACCTCGACACCGCCGCCCATCGCCGCGCCGTTGTAGTAGGCGAAGGACGGGACGGCCAGCGCCGCGATGCGCTTGAAGACGTCGTGGCCGCCCTTGCCGATGGCGAGCGCCTCGTCGTGCTTCTTCAGCAGCTCGACACCCTTGAGGTCGGCGCCGACCGCGAAGATGAACGGCTTGCCGGTGATGCCCGCGCCGACGATGGAGCCCGCGAGGGCCTCCTGCTCGACCTGGTCGATCGCCGCGTTCAGGTTGGCGAGGGACTGCGGGCCGAAGGTGGTCGGCTTGGTGTGGTCGAAGCCGTTGTCCAGCGTGATGAGCGCGAAGCGCCCGGCGCCGAACGGCAGGTCCAGGTGGCGGACGTGCGCGGACGTGACGACCTCGTCCGGGAACAGCTCGGCCGCACCCTTCAGGAGCTCAGCGGTGGTGCTCACTTGGAGTCTCCCTCGGCGTTGAAGTTCGGGTTCTCCCAGATGACCGTGGCGCCCATGCCGAAGCCGACGCACATGGTGGTCAGGCCGTAGCGGACGTGCGGCTGCTCCTCGAACTGGCGGGCCAGCTGCGTCATCAGACGGACGCCGGAGGAGGCCAGCGGGTGGCCGAACGCGATGGCGCCGCCGTACTGGTTCACGCGGGCGTCGTCGTCGGCGATGCCGTAGTGCTCCAGGAACGCGAGGACCTGGACCGCGAAGGCCTCGTTGACCTCGAACAGGCCTATGTCCTCGATGGACAGGCCGGCCTGGGCGAGGGCCTTCTCGGTGGCCGGGATCGGGCCGTAGCCCATGACCTCCGGCTCGACACCCGCGAAGGAGTACGAGACGAGGCGCATCTTGACCGGGAGGTTGTTCTCGCGGGCGAAGTCCTCGGACGCGATGATCGCGGCGGTGGCACCGTCGTTGAGACCGGCGGCGTTGCCCGCGGTGACCCGGCCGTGGGTACGGAACGGGGTCTTCAGGCCGGCCAGGTTCTCCAGCGTGGTGCCCGGGCGCATCGGCTCGTCGGTGGTGACCAGGCCCCAGCCCGTCTCACCGGCCGCCTCGTTGGTGTTGCGCACCGAGATCGGCACCAGGTCCTGCTGGATCTTGCCGTCGGCGTACGCCTTGGCGGCCTTCTCCTGCGAGCGCACGGCGTACTCGTCGGCGCGGAGCTTGGTGATCGTCGGGTACCGGTCGTGCAGGTTCTCGGCGGTCATGCCCATGAACAGGGCGGACTCGTCGACCAGCTTCTCGGAGACGAACCGCGGGTTCGGGTCGACGCCCTCGCCCATGGGGTGGCGGCCCATGTGCTCGACACCGCCGGCGAGGGCGACGTCGTACGCACCGAAGGCCACACCGCCCGCGACGGCGGTCACGGCGGTCAGCGCGCCGGCGCACATGCGGTCGATGGAGTAGCCCGGGACGGACTGGGGGAGGCCCGCGAGGATGCCGGCCGTACGGCCCAGCGTGAGGCCCTGGTCGCCGATCTGCGTGGTCGCGGCGATGGCGACCTCGTCGATCTTCGCGGGGTCCAGGTCCGGGTTGCGGCGCAGCAGCTCCCGGATCGCCTTCACGACGAGGTCGTCGGCGCGGGTCTCGTGGTAGATGCCCTTCGGGCCCGCCTTGCCGAACGGGGTGCGGACGCCGTCGACGAAGACGACGTCCCTGACGGTACGAGGCACGTTGGCTCTCCTCCAGGTGCGGGTGTGCACTGCTGCGCGGGGGCGGCTCGGCATGTGTTGCTGAGCGCCCGCTCACCTGGCCCATGCTACTTGCGGGTAACCAATGTGCACACCCCCTCCCCGAGGAGCGGCGAAGGTCACACCGCCCGGCGCCGCGTGAGCCCCCTCGCGCCCCCGCCGTGCGCCCGGCCGATCGGAGCGCCCGGGGCTACCCGAACGGGTCGGCCGCCCGGCCGCCACGGCCACGTCGATGGCGTCGGGCACACGTCCGTGCGAACCCTGGGCAGGCCCCGGGCGACCGCCCCGGGCGCACCGAGCGTACGGAGCGCAACCGATGGCATCGACCGTCCTCACCGCGGCAGCCCCTGTCCTCACCGACCACTACGTGGACCACAAGTCGACCATCCCGGCGAACTACGACGAGATGGCCAAACTCTTCGTCCGGGAACGCAACGGCACCAACGGCGGCCCGCGCAGACCCGTCCTCATGCTGCACGGCAGGAGCGCCCCGGCCCTGGCCGGCTTCGACCTGCAGCACAAGAAGTACAGCTGGGCCGAAGAACTGGCCAAGGCGGGCTTCGACGTCTTCGTCATGGAGCTCCAGGGATCCGGCCTGTCCACCCGCCCGAAGATGGACAAAACGAGGAACGTCCAGCCCACCGAGGCCCAGCGCAAGCTCCTCGTCCCGAACCCGGACGCGCAGGTCGACCTGAGCCCGCCGGAGTACAAGGCGCAACTCAACAACTCCCAGAGCGACTGGGACGAGGTCGACACGGTCGTCGAGTTCATCAAGAAGCTGACCGGGGTCAAGAAGGTCGACCTCATCGGCTGGTCCGCGGCTGCCCAGCAGCTCGGGCCCTACGCCATCCAGCACCCCGGGAAGGTGCGCAGCCTGTTCCTGCTCGCACCGATCTTCCCGCCGGAGGGCAGGCAGAGCCAGCCCTTGACCGACTTCGGTGCCCCTGTGGCACTGCCGGTCTCCGCACCGGCAGGGGCCTTCGGCTTCCCGATGAGCCTCGGCACCAAGCTCGGGCTCGACCGCAGCTGGCAGAACGACCTGAAGTGCCCGGACCAGCGCGAGGCCGACATGGTCGACGTGGTCTGGAAGGCGATGATGCAGGCCGACCCCGTCGGCGCCAAGTGGGGAGGGCCCGTGGCCGGGAGCCCGGAGGGGCTCAACCGCATCCGCAACTCGTACTGGTGGGGCTGGAACCGCACCACCGTCCCCATGCACGACACGCTCGGCAACAAGGTGCCCGTGTGCATCGTGTACGGGGAGCACGACTCGATCGTCAACACCGCGCCCCACCTGGGCCTGCTGTACTTCTCGGTGCCCGAGCTCTACAAGGCCATCCCCGGCTCCAAGAAGCTGATGTTCTGCATCGCCTGCGCGGGTCACCAGATCCCCTGGGAGCGGGTGCACAAGACGGTGCACACCATGTCCGAGCACTGGCTCAAGCACGGCAAGGTCGAGGGCGCGACCAGCGGCAGCTACTACCGGGACGAGGACGGGGTCCTCACTCCCGTGGAGGACTGAGGACCCCGTCGTACGCGTCCGTGGCAGGTCTGCTCAGGCCGTGGCCGCCAAGGCCGCGACCAGCGCCGGGGTCACCTGCTCGACCTGCCACGGGCGGGCGCCGTAACCCGCCAGGGCCTGCGCCACCGTCTCCGCCTCGAGCCGCTGCGGCGGCTCCCAGCACACCCGGCGGACCGTGTCCGGGGTGATCAGGTTCTCCTGGGGCAGGTTCAGCCCCTCCGCCAGCGCCGATACGGCGGCGCGGGCCGCCGACAGCCGGGCCGCGGCGGCCGGGTCCTTGTCCGCCCAGGAACGCGGCGGCGGGGGACCGGCCGGGGTCGCTCCGGGCTGCGGCAGCTCGCTCTCGGGCAGGGCCTTGGCCCGGTCCACGGCGGCCATCCACTGCTCCAGCTGGCGCCGGCCCATGCGCTGCCCGTAGCCGGGCAGGGCGGACAGGGTCTGCACGTTCGTCGGCAGGGCCAGGGCGGCCTCGACGATCGCGGCGTCACCCAGCACCTTGCCGGGTGACACGTCACGCCGCTGGGCGATCCGGTCCCGCGACTCCCACAGCTCCCGTACGACCGCCATCTGGCGACGGCGGCGCACCTTGTGCATGCCGGACGTACGGCGCCACGGGTCCTTGCGCGGCGGCGCGGGCGGTGCGGCGGCGATGGCGTCGAACTCCTGGTGGGCCCATTCCAGCTTGCCCTGCCGGTCCAGCTCCTCCTCCAGCGCGTCCCGCAGATCGACCAGCAGCTCCACGTCCAGGGCGGCGTAGCGCAGCCACGGCTCGGGAAGCGGGCGGGTCGACCAGTCGACGGCGGAGTGGCCCTTCTCCAGCGCGTAGCCGAGCACGCTCTCGACCATCGCGCCCAGTCCGACCCGCGGGAAGCCGGCCAGGCGGCCGGCCAGCTCGGTGTCGAACAGGGAGGTGGGCACCATGCCTATTTCGCGCAGGCACGGCAGGTCCTGGGTGGCGGCGTGCAGGATCCACTCGGTGCCGGACAGCGCCTCGCCGAGTGTGGAGAGGTCGGGGCAGCCCACCGGGTCGATGAGCGCGGAGCCCGCCCCCTCGCGGCGCAGCTGCACCAGATAGGCGCGCTGGCCGTAGCGGTATCCGGAGGCGCGCTCGGCGTCGACGGCCACGGGGCCGGTGCCCGCGGCGAAGGCCGCGACCACTCGGGCCAGGGCGTCGGCGTCGGCGACCACCGGGGGGATCCCCTCACGGGGTTCCAGCAACGGAATCGGCGGCCCATCGGACGAACTGACGACGTCGTCCGGGGGGCCGCCCCCGGTGGTGGTGCGCAGGTCTGCTGCGGTCTCTTGGGCGTCGGTCACCGGTCAAGGGTATCCGTGGATGCGACGCGCCC
Organism: Streptomyces sp. NBC_01546; assembly: GCF_045208355.1. NCBI lineage: Bacteria > Bacillati > Actinomycetota > Actinomycetes > Kitasatosporales > Streptomycetaceae > Streptomyces > Streptomyces sp. NBC_01546. Next base: position 2,175,719 of record NZ_CP109379.1, on the reverse strand, counting down.
GTCGCCGGAGTGATCCGTCGACGGGCGCGAGAGGGAAAGGCGGACGGTTCCCGGGGTTTCCCCGGCGTTCGCCCGGGAGCCTCGGGCAGCTCCTAGTGGATGATCCCGGTCCGCAGGGCGACGGCGACCATCCCGGCCCGGTCGCCGGTGCCCAGCTTGCGGGCGATCCGGGCGAGGTGGGACTTGACGGTCAGGGCGGACAGGCCCATCGAGACGCCGATGGCCTTGTTGGACTGGCCCTCCGCGACGAGGCGCAGGACCTCGACCTCGCGGCCGGAGAGCTCGCGGTAGCCGCCCGGGTGGCTCGGGGCACCCGGGGGGCGGCGGTGCATACGGGCGGCGGCAGCGCCGATGGGGGCGGCGCCGGGCCGGCTGGGGAGCCCGATGTTGGTCCGGGTGCCGGTGACGACGTAGCCCTTCACTCCGCCCGCGAGGGCGTTGCGTACGGCGCCGATGTCGTCGGCGGCGGACAGGGCCAGTCCGTTGGGCCAGCCCGCGGCGCGGGTCTCGGAGAGCAGGGTGAGACCGGAACCGTCGGGCAGGTGTACGTCGGCCACGCAGATGTCGCGCGGGCTGCCGACGCGGGGGCGGGCCTCCGCGATGGACGACGCCTCGATCACGTCACGTACTCCGAGGGCCCACAGATGGCGGGTCACGGTGGAACGGACGCGCGGGTCGGCCACGACGACCATGGCCGTCGGCTTGTTCGGGCGGTAGGCGACCAGGCTTGCGGGCTGCTCGAGAAGAACGGACACCTAGGCCTCCTGGGGGAGTGGCGGGACGGCCGGCTCGGGGAAGGAAGCCGGTGCGAACCGTGCGGATGGTCACTGACTCCTTCGGCACGTCACCCGCCCGGCTTTAGGGAATGATCACGATTTGGTGAGTAACAATTCGGGCAATTCGGACGCACGATCGATCATAGGGTGATCAGAAGCCCGCAACGGACGCCCCGTTCCGACACTCCTTCGCGGGCTTCGCCCGTCCGTTCCCCGACGCCGCGGCCCACTGCGGCCGGACGGCCCCGCCGTTACGGGTGGTGCGGACCGCGCCGCTGTGGCAGGGAGACCACGCCCGTGACGCTGTCGGTCGGCCCCACCGGCGGCAGTCCCGCGATCTGGCACAGCAGCTCGCACCACGCCGACAGGTGGGCCGAGGTGTCCGGCACCCCGCCCACGCCCTCGCGCGGCGTCCAGGAGGCTCTGATCTCGATCTGCGTCGCCGGCCGCCGCTCCGCGAGCCCGCCGAAGTAGTGCGAGCTCGCCATGGTCACGGTCCCGCTCGCCTCCCCGTACGCCAGCCCGCGCGCCTCCAGCGCCCCCGTCAGCCAGGACCAGCACACCTCGGGGAGGAGCGGGTCCGCGGCCATCTCCGGCTCGAGTTCCGCCCGTACGAGTGTCACCAGCCGGAAGGTCCCGTGCCAGGCCTCGTGTCCGGCCGGATCGTGGAGCAGGATGAGCCGGCCGTCGGCCAGGTCGTCCTCGCCGTCGACGACGGCCGCCTCCAGGGCATAGGCGTGCGGCGCCAGTCTCTGGGGCGGCTTTGTGGGGTCGATCTCGATCCCCGGACGCAGTCGCGTTTTCTTCAAGCCGTCGACCGCCCGCCGGAACGGGAGCGGGACGGAGCTCTCCTTCGCGCTGTCCATACCGTCAGCGCCATCTGAAAATCGTCCCTGAGCCGCAGCCATGCGGGGAAGACTAGGCGGAATGAGCGCCCGTACGGCGCAGGGACACCCGCACCGAGCCGTGCAACTCTTCATACGTGCGAAGATTTGGGTCGTGAGCGCCAACGAGACCCCCAAGGGCCAGCCGAGTCAGACGTACGATTCCGCCTTCCTGAAGGCGTGCCGGCGCGAGCCGGTGCCGCACACCCCGGTGTGGTTCATGCGGCAGGCCGGGCGCTCGCTCCCCGAGTACCGCAAGGTGCGCGAGGGGACCCAGATGCTGGAGTCGTGCATGCGGCCCGAGCTGGTCACCGAGATCACGCTCCAGCCGGTGCGCCGCCACAAGGTGGACGCGGCGATCTTCTTCTCCGACATCGTCGTCCCGCTGAAGGCCATCGGCGTCGACCTGGACATCAAGCCGGGCGTCGGCCCGGTCGTCGCCCAGCCGATCCGCCGCCGCGAGGACCTCGCACAGCTGCGCGACCTCACCCCTGAGGACGTCTCGTACGTCACCGAGGCGATCGGCATGCTCACGGGTGAACTGGGCGCCACGCCGTTGATCGGATTCGCGGGCGCGCCTTTCACCCTCGCGAGCTACCTGGTCGAGGGCGGCCCCTCGAAGAACCACGAGCACACCAAGGCCCTGATGTACGGGGACCCGGAGCTGTGGGCCGACCTGCTGGACCGCCTCGCGGAGATCACCTCCGCCTTCCTGAAGGTCCAGATCGAGGCCGGCGCCTCCGCCGTCCAGCTCTTCGACTCCTGGGTCGGCGCGCTCCCCCCGGCGGACTACCGCCGTTCGGTGATGCCCGCGTCCGCGAAGGTCCTGGAGTCCGTCGCCTCCTACGGAGTCCCGCGGATCCACTTCGGCGTGGGCACGGGCGAGCTCCTCGGCCTGATGGGTGAGGCCGGCGCGGACGTCATGGGCGTCGACTACCGGGTCCCGCTGGACGAGGCCGTGCACCGCGTGGGCCCGGGCAAGGCCCTCCAGGGCAACCTGGACCCCGCGGTGCTCTTCTCCACCACCGAGGCCGTCGAGGCCAAGACGGACGAGGTCCTCTCCGCCGCCGCCGGCCTGGAGGGTCACGTCTTCAACCTGGGCCACGGCGTCCTGCCGACGACGGACCCGGACGCCCTGACCCGCCTGGTGGACTACGTCCACACCAAGACGGCCCGCTGAGCAACGGCCCGCTGAGCCGGGCAAGATCCAAAGGGTGACATCAGCCGGTCCGGTCCGGCCGCCAGGCCGGTGGCCAGGTCCGGATCGGCTGGTCATCCGCGGCCGGCACCACGGTCCTGGTCCAGCCGGGTCGTAGCGGCCAGGACGTGAACGGTGGCGCCTTGCGTCCGGCCGCCTCGGCCGGACGGGGTGACGCGGCCTGCGACTTCGGCTCCCGCACGGTCGTGAACGGCGGGGTGTCCTGCCCGCACCGCGCCCCCTGCGGCGGCAGCGCCCCGGTCAGGACGTACCGGACCACATGGCGCTTCACACAGGCGCTCGGGTTGTCCAGCGCGGTGTGCCCGTAGCCGTCGAGCGTCAGCAGCCGGGCCCGGGCGAGCTCCGCGGCCATCGCCTGCCCGGCGCGGTACGGGGTGGACGGGTCGTGCACCGTGTTGACCACCAGTACGGGGTGCGCGGTGGTCCGGTTCCACGGACCCGTGTACGGGTCGGCGGCCCGGGCCGGCCATGCCGTGCAGGGCTCGTTCGCCCACGCCCACCACCGGCCGAGCGCCCCGGCCTGCCGCACGGCCCGCTCCTCCAGCTCGGCGTAGCGCCCGGGGGAAGCGGGGTTGGGGCTTTCCGCGCACATGACCGCGAGCGACTGCTCGAACCCGGGATAGCGGGCGGGCCCGGACGGCGTCGGGGATTCATCGGGGGCCCGGCCCTCCCACAGCGACTGAAGGGTGTCGGCGGTCCCGTTCCAGCCCGGGTGCACGGTGTACAGGTCGCCGCGGACCTCGCTCACCGCGCGGGCGTACGTCCAGCGTCCGACCGGCCGCTCGGCGAGGCGCGCCAGCAGGGTGTCGTACTTGGCCCGGGTCGCCGCCGGGCTCCCTGCGGAGAAGGGGCAGCCCGACACCGGCGCGCGGCCGCAGCGGTCGAGGAACTGCGTGAGCGTGTCGGCGGAGCCGAGGTGCGAGCCGAGGCGCAGGAAGGTGTTCAGCTCGGGCTCGCCGCCCGCGCCGCCGTTCATCCACGCCCGCGGGTCGACGTTGCCGTCGACCACGAGCCGCCCGACCCGGTCGGGGAACAGGTTCGCGTACGTCGCGCCGAGCAGGGTGCCGTACGAGATGCCCCAGTAGCGCAGCCGTTCCTCCCCCACCGCCCGGCGGAGCAGGTCCAGGTCACGCGCGGTGTCGGCGGTCGAGATGTGGCGCAGCAGCTGCGGATCCCGCCGCTCGCAGCGCTTCGCGAGGTCGGCGTACGCGGCGGTGAACGCCCGCTGCTCCTCCCCGCCCACCGGGAACGGCGGGACGTGTTCGTGCCAGGCCGAGGCCTCGCCGGCGGTGTCGAAGCAGCGCACCGCCGTGCTCTCCCCGACGCCGCGCGGGTCCCAGCTGACGATGTCGAAACGGTCCTTCAGCTCCTGCGGGAACTTGCCGTACAGCTCGGGCAGTCCGAGGGTCCCGGGGCCACCGGGCCCGCCGGGGTTGAAGAACAGCGACCCGGCGCGCCGCCCCGGCTCGGCCGCCCCGTGCCGGATCAGCGCCAGGTCGATCGTCCGGCCCGACGGGGCGGCGTGGTCCAGCGGCACCTTCGCCACCGCGCACTCGAAGCCCCCCTGCGCCGCCTGCGCCGGCCGCGTGCACGGCTGCCAGCGCAGCACGACGGCTTCGCCACCGCCGCCCGGTCCGCCTGCCGACGCCACACCGGCCGCCGACAGCAGCGCCAGCAGGGCTCCGGCCGCCACGCCCACGCCGGTACCGCGCATCGCGGGTCCCTTCCGTACGCAGAAGATGGGGCCCCATGCCGTGTCGACGGGCCCCGCTGCCATGACATCGGCGGCAGGGCCACCGGGCAACCGACACGCGTCCGAACGGGTAAGGAGGTCAGACCCCCGCCGAGCGGACCGCCGAGACCGCCTTGCGGGCCGCCACCAGGATGGGGTCCCAGACCGGGGAGAAGGGCGGGGCGTAGCCCAGGTCCAGGGAGACCACCTGTTCCACCGTCATGCCCGCCGTGAGGGCGACCGCCGCGATGTCCACCCGCTTCGCGGAGCCCGCACCGCCGACGATCTGGACGCCGAGGAGGCGGCCCGTGCGGCGCTCCGCCAGCATCTTCACCGTCATCTCCGCCGCGCCCGGGTAGTAGCCCGCGGTGGTGGTGGAGGTGATGGTGGCCGTCACGAAGCGCAGGCCCGCCTCCAGCGCGTCCCGCTCGCGCAGGCCCGTACGGGCGATCTCCAGCTCGCAGACCTTGCTGACCGCCGTGCCGACGACCCCGGGGAAGGTCGCGTAGCCGCCGCCCACGCCCGAGCCGATGACCTGGCCGTGCTTATTGGCGTGCGTGCCCAGCGGGATGTGCCGGGTGCGGCCCGCGACCAGGTCCAGGACCTCCACGCAGTCGCCGCCCGACCAGATGTTCTCGTGGCCGCGGACCCGCATCGAGAGGTCCGTGAGGATGCCGCCCGAGGGGCCGAGCGGGAGGCCGGCGGCGCGGGCGAGGGCAGTACGGGGCTCCACGCCGATGCCGAGCACGACCACGTCCGCCGGGTACTCCTCGCCGCCCGCGGTGGCCACCGCGCGGACCCGGCCCTGCTCGTCGGTGAGGATCTTCGTCGCCTCGGCGCGCGAGACCGTACGGATCCCCATCCGGTTCATCGCGCTGTGCACCAGGCCGCCCATGTCCGGGTCCAGCGTGGCCATCGGCTGCGCGCCGCGGTGCAGGACGGTGACCTCGTACCCCCGCCCGACCAGGGCCTCGGCCATCTCCACGCCGATGTAGCCCGCGCCGACCACGACCGCCCGGCGGCCCTCGGTCCGCTCCAGTGTGTCCATCAGGCGCTGGCCGTCGTCCAGGGTCTGGATGCCGTGGACCCCGTGCGCGCCGATGCCCGGAAGCCGGGGCCGGACCGGGCGGGCGCCCGTCGCCAGGACGAGCTTGTCGTAACCCGTCCAGGATTCGGATCCCGTGTCCAGATCGCGGGCGCGGACCCGCGATCCCGGGAGGTCGAGTTCCACGACCTCCGTGCGGGTGCGCAGGTCGATGTCCCGGGCCCGGTGCTGCTCCGGGGTGCGGGCGATCAGGTCGTCCCGCTCGGGGACCCGGCCGCCGACCCAGTACGGGATCCCGCACGCCGAGTACGAGGTGAAGTGCCCGCGCTCGAACGCGACGATCTCCAGCTCCGCCGCGCCCTTGAGCCGCCGGGCCTGTGACGCGGCGGACATGCCCGCCGCGTCACCGCCGACCACCACCAGTCGTTCCGCCGCCATCGCCCGTACCGCCCTTCACCGCCGTCAGATGGTGAACACGCTACGGCCGAACGCGCGTTCAGTCCTGTACGTCGGCCTCCGCGGCGCCATCCGAAGGCGAACTCGAAGGCGAAGGCGACGTCGAAGGCGCCGGCCGGGCCGCCGGGACCGCGACCCTCTCCGGGACCAGACCCGTCTTCGGCTTCGCCGGGCGGAACCTCCGGTACAGCCGGAACCCCAGCGCCACCAGCGCGGCCGCCAGCGCGAACGGCAGCAGCGCGCCGACCGCCACCGTCAGGTAGCGCACGATCTTCGTGAAGACCTCCCAGCCGCCGCGCAGGGCGCCCAGGAAGGTGGGGTCCTTCTCCTTCTTCTCCTCCGCCACCGGCTTCGCGGCCGGCTCCGAGACCTCCAGCGTGATCGTGCCCAGCGAGGTCTGGTCCTTCAGCGCCGTCTGCTGGGCCAGCAGCGACTCCAGGTCCGACTGGCGGCGGCTCAGCTCGCTCTCGAGCATCACCACCTCGCTGAGCGCCGAGGCCTTGCCCATCATCTCCCGCACCCGGGCCACGCTGGCCTGCTGCGACGCCACCCGGCTGCCGATGTCGGCGACCTTCTCGGTGACGTCCTGCGCGTCGACCTTGCGGTGCAGGAGCTTGCCGCTGCCCTCCATGGCGCTGAGCACCGCGTCGTAGCGCTCGCCCGGCACCCGCAGGGTGAGCGTCGAGGTCATCCGGCCGTCCCCGCCGCGTTTGGTCGACTCGTTGCCGACGTAGCCCCCCGCCCCGTCGGCCGCGGTGCGGGCCGCGGCCAGGGTCTTCTGGACGTCCTCCGTCTCGATGCCCAGCGTCGCCGTACGGATGACGTTGGGCCGGACGGCGACCGGCTGCTGCCCGTTCTTGTCGGCGGAGCCGGCACCGGACGCCGCCGGGGCAGGGGCCGCCGCCGCTCCCTTCGCACCCTCCGGAGCCTTGTTGCCCTGGGCGGGCGCGACCGCCGCCTTGTCGCTCGCGCTGTCCCGGCTCCCGTCGGCGCCGCAGCCTGTGAGCGCGAGGGCTCCGGCCAGGGACAGGGCGGCCAGGGCCGCCGCGGAAGGCTGTCTGTGCGGAGTGCGCATCGTGTCAAACCCCCGAGTTTCGGCTGGTGTTGCCGGTTCGACGTAAAGAGTCCCGTCGCGGGTTTCACTTCGGCGGTCCCGGGCCGATCCCGATGCGGTCACGGTCCGGCCTCGGTGCCCGGCCGGTGATCGGTCTGAGACGATGTGTCCATGCACGAAGCGGACATGCGTACGGATCGCCCCGGCCGGACCCGGCACGTCGTCGTCATCGGCGGCGGCATCGCGGGGCTCGCGGCGGCCCACAGGCTGCTCGCCGCGGGCGTGCGCGTCACCCTGCTGGAAGCCGGCCCGCGGCTCGGCGGCAAGCTGCGCGCCGGTGAGCTCGCCGGCGTCCCCGTCGACCTCGGCGCCGAATCCGTGCTCGCCCGCCGCCCCGAGGCCGTGGACCTCGCCCGGGCCGTGGGCCTCGGCGCGGCCCTCCAGCCGCCCGCCACCGCCACCGCCCACCTGTGGACCCGCGGCGCCCTGCGGCCGATGCCGCGCGGGCACGTCATGGGGGTTCCCGGCGACCTGCGGCCGCTCGCCGCCTCCGGGGTGCTCTCCCCGGAGGGCCTCGCCCGGATCGAGGCCGAGCGCACGCTGCCGCCCGCTGAGATCGGCGAGGACGTCGCCGTCGGCGAGTACGTCGCCGCCCGGCTGGGCCGCGAGGTCGTCGACCGGCTCGTGGAACCGCTGCTCGGCGGGGTGTACGCGGGCAACGCCTACCGCATCTCGATGCGGGCCGCCGTGCCCCAGCTCTTCGAGGCCGCCCGTACGCACGCACTGCTGGGCGACGGGGTACGGGAACTGCAGCACCGCGCGGAGGCGCAGCCCCGGCCGGCCGGTCCGGTCTTCGCCGGCATCGACGGCGGGATCGGACGGCTCCCGGCCGCCGTGGCCGAGGCCTGCCGCGCGGCCGGGGCCAGGATCGCCACCGGAACCCCCGTCCGCGAGGTCGTCCGTACCCCTGAAGGCTGGCGGGTCGTCGCCGACGCGGAGGTCATCGAGGCCGACGGCGTGATCCTGGCGACCCCCGCCGGCCCCGCCGCCCGGCTGCTCGACGGGCTCGCGCCGGCCGCCGCGGCCGAGCTGCGCGGGGTCGAGTACGCCTCCATGGCCCTGGTCACCATGGCCTTCCGCCGCTCCGACCTGCCCGCCGCCATCGCCGAGGGCGGCGCGAGCGGGTTCCTCGTACCTCCCGTCGACGGGCGGACCATCAAGGCCTCCACCTTCTCCAGCAACAAGTGGGCCTGGGCCGGGGCCGATCCGGAGCTCTTCCTGCTGCGCACCTCCGTCGGCCGGCACGGCGACGAGAAGGACCTGGGGCGCGAGGACGCCGAACTGGTCGACGTCTCGCTCACCGACCTCGGCGCGGCCGTGGGCCTCGCGGCCCGGCCGGTGGCCTCCACCGTCACCCGATGGGAGGGCGGGCTGCCCCAGTACCCGGTCGGCCACCTCGGCCGGGTGGCCGGGATCCGCACGGCCGTCGCGGCCCTGCCCGGCCTCGCGGTCTGCGGGGCGCTCTACGACGGCGTGGGCATTCCGGCGTGCATCGCCAGTGCGGGCAAGGCGGCGGACGCGGTGATCGCCGCCTTCGGTGCGGGTTCGGCACCCCTGGCGCAGACCACTGATCAGCACACGGGACAATAGGCACATGACTGCACCAGAGAAGATTCCCAACGCGGGGAAGAAGGCGAAGGACCTCAACGAGGTCATCCGCTACACCCTGTGGTCCGTCTTCAAGCTGAAGAACGTCCTCCCGGAGGACCGCGCCGGCTTCGCCGACGAGGTCCAGGAGCTGTTCGACCAGCTGGCAGCCAAGGACATCACCGTCCGCGGCACCTATGACGTCTCCGGCCTGCGCGCCGACGCGGACATCATGATCTGGTGGCACGCGGAGACCGCGGACGAGCTGCAGACCGCGTACAACCTGTTCCGCCGCACCAAGCTGGGCCGCGCCCTGGAGCCGGTCTGGTCGAACATGGCCCTGCACCGCCCGGCCGAGTTCAACAAGTCGCACATCCCGGCCTTCCTGGCCGACGAGACCGCCCGCGACTACGTCAGCGTGTACCCCTTCGTGCGCAGTTACGACTGGTACCTGCTGCCCGACGAGGACCGTCGCCGTATGCTCGCCGACCACGGCAAGATGGCCCGCGGTTACCCGGACGTGCGCGCCAACACCGTCGCCTCGTTCTCCCTGGGCGACTACGAGTGGCTGCTGGCCTTCGAGGCCGATGAGCTCTACCGCATCGTCGACCTCATGCGTCACCTGCGTGCCTCCGAGGCCCGTATGCACGTCCGTGAAGAGGTGCCCTTCTACACCGGACGCCGCAAGTCCGTCGCCGATCTGGTGGCCGGGCTCGCCTGATACCTCCCCTGGGGGGAAGGGCCGGAGGATCACTCGTGACACAAGAGTGGCTTCCGGCGGATCGGGAGGCCCTGCCCCCGAAACGACGCAGCCGGAGATCCCGCCCGGAAGTTCAGACGACTGGCGGCAGCACTGCCCCCTGGGCACGTGCTGCCCGGTCGTCCAGCGACACCGGTGCGGGCTCCGGATGCGGCGCACACGTGACACGCCACCCCGAGGTGTCACCTGTCAGCAGATACCGCTCCACGTGACGGTCCACGCAGTCATTGCGTCCGCCGAAGACTCCGTGGGTGCCGGCCCCCTTCTCCGTCACCAGCGCCGCCTCGGTACCGAGCCGCCGCTGGAGCTCCAGCGCGCCCGGGTACGGAGTCGCCCCGTCCCGTTCCGCCGCGACGATCAGCGTGCGGGGGAGCCGGGGCAGCCGGGCCGACCGGGTGCCGACCGCCACCGGCCGCTGCCGGGCCCGCACCGGCCACGAGGCGCACGGCAGGTTCAGGAAGGCGTTGGTCCAGGTCTCGAAGGGCGCCGTGCGGGCCAGCTCGGTGTGGTCGCGGTCCCAGGTCGCCCAGTCCGCGGGCCAGGAGGCGTCGTTGCACAGCACCGCCGTGTACACGGCCGTAGCGTTCTCGGCCTCGCCGGCCGCGGCCGGATCCGGGGCCGCCTGGCCGGTCAGCGGGTCGGGATCACCGCGCAGGAAGGCGGCCAGGGCCTCCGCCCGCTCCGGCCAGACCTCGTCGCGGTAGGCGGTCTCGAGGTACGCCGCGTGCAGCTCACCGGTGCCGATGTTGCCGCCCGCCGGGGTACGGGCCACCGCGTCCCGGACCCGTTCGTAGCTCGCCTGCACGGCCGCCGGGGTGCTGCCGAGGCCGTACGCGGCGTGGTGGCGGGCGACCCAGGCGCGGAAGTCGAGCCAGCGCCGCTCGAACCCGGGCGCCTGGTCCAGGTTGTTGCGGTACCAGACGCGGGCCGGATCGGGGTTGACCGCCGAGTCGAGGACCATGCGGCGGACGTGGCCCGGGTGGAGGGTGGCGTAGACCGCGCCCAGGTAGGTGCCGTACGAGGCGCCCGCGAAGGTCAGCTTCTCCTCGCCGAGCGCGGCGCGCAGCACGTGCAGATCGCGGACGTTGTTCAGCGTCGTGTAGTACGGCAGGGCCGAGCCGGCCCGCTCGGCGCAGCCGCGGGCGTACGCCCGGGCGGCGGCGCGGCGCTGCTCCTTGTACGCGGGGGAGGGGCGGACCGGGACCTGGGTGGGGCCCGCGGCGCGGGCGGCCGGGTCCTGGCAGGACAGCGGGGCGGAGCGGCCGACGCCGCGCGGTGCGTAGCCCACGAGGTCGTAGGCGGCGGCGATCCGCTGCCACGCGGGGAGTCCGGCGAGCAGCGGGAAGTACATGCCGGAGGCGCCGGGGCCGCCGGGGTTGTGGACGAGTGCGCCCTGGCGGGCGGCGCCGCCGGCGCGGCTCGCCGGTACCCGGCTGACGGTGAGGGCGATCTGCGGGCCGCCGGGGCGGGCGTAGTCGAGCGGGACGCGCAGGGTCGCGCAGCGCACGGGACCGGGCAGTGCCTCGACGGCCGGACAGGCCCGGAAGGCGAGGCCGGTGGAGGCGGCGCGGCGGGCGGCGAGGTCGGCGCCGGCCGATTCGGCATCCGGGGCGGCGGCCGCTGCCGCCGGGGCGGCGGTGACAGCGGCGGCCGTGCACAGGGTGAGGGCGAGGGTGAGGGCCGCCGCGGCGGCTGCGTGGCGTGCGGGCGTCGTCCGCATGGCGGCCCCTTCTTGCGGATGGTCCGATGAGATGACCAGGGCGCCGCGCGTAAGTAAAGGAACACCGGGCGGTGTCGCCCTCAATGGCCCCGTTGCCGTGGGATCCACCCCCGGTTGCCGCACCCCGGCGCCGCCCGCCGCCCGGGAACGGCGACCGCCGTCAGGAACTGCTGGAACAGCTGGAACCGGACGAACTGCTACAGCTGGAACCGGACGAACTGCTACAGCTGGAACTGCTGGAACTCCCGCTGGAACAGCTCGAACTGCCGCTTCCGCAGCCGCCACCCGAGCCTCCACCGGAGCTCCCGCAGGAGGACCCCGAGCCGCAGCCGGACCCCGATCCGCCCCCGCTCCCGCCGCCGTCGCTCCCGGCGCACCACAGCACCGGCAGGATCTCGGCGGAGGACCAGGACGAGGAGTCGGAGCGGTGCGCGGGACGGGACCCCGACTGGGCCGCGGCCAGCCGGGTGCCGCGCGCGGCGGGCACCAGCTGCCCGCGCAGGAACGGATCCCGCAGGCCGCGCAGCCCGAACAGCGCGGTCTGCACGTGCGGGGTCCGGTCGTTCACGTAGTGGGAGCGGATCTCGCGCAGCGCCCGCCGCCCCGCCGGGGTGATCCGCCGCCCGGCCGCCGCGGCGCCCAGCGCCCCCACGAGGATTCCGCCGAGCAGCACGGGAAGCACCTTGACGATGAACGGCACCTGCCCGTCGGGGTCCATGACGAACGCGACGAAGGTCAGCGGCAGCGACACCGGCACCAGCAGTCCGCACACGGTGGCCTGGATCAGGCCCCAGCGCCGCCAGGTCCGCCCCCAGCCGGGCGGCGAGATCAGCCCGCGGGCCGCCAGCGCGTCCCCGGTCTCCTGGACGGCCGGGTCGAGCATGGCGGCGTACCGCACCTGGTAGAGCCATCCCGAGGGCGCACCGCGGTGGGCCTGCAGGACGGCGCGCTCGGCGGGGTCGCCCGCCCGCGCCCCGGGGCGTACGTGGACGATGCCCGGGCCACCGACCATCAGCCGGCCGTCCCCCAGCATCGAGACGAGGGCGGTGTCCACGACGGCGCCGGGCCCGCCCGCCATGAACGCGGCCTCGGACAGGTCGTGGAGGACCGGCGCCGGCCCGGCCGACCGGGGCCGGGCCCGGTACAGGCCGAGGAGCAGCAGGCCGCTGGACGTGGCGACGGCGATCCAGATCGCCAGGGCGAGCAGGTTCATGCCGCCCTCCCCACGAGCGCCCGGGCCCAGCGCCCGACCCGGCGGGGCGGCCGCGCCCCGGCCCGGTCCCGCCACCACGCGGTCAGCCGGCGCCGGGCGGCCGGGTCGGCCGGCAGGTCCTGGATCAGCAGGTGCTCGGCGAAGTCCAGCGCGTCCCGGCGGTAGCCGGCGGTCATCGGGCGGCCCTTGGCGTAGGCGAGGAAGGCCCTGCGGTACGGCTCCTCGCCGCCCAGGAATGCGGGCAGTTCGGGAGCCAGCCGGGCCACGACCCCGGCCCGCTTGGCGGCCAGCGCCCGGGACTGCACCCGGATCCGCTGCCGGTCGAACCCCTCGGGGACCGGCGTCCCGGCCACCAGTGCCGACAGCAGAGCGGCCTGCCCGAGCCCCACCCGGGTGCGGGTGGCCTGGTCGGGCGGCGCCGGCCGGGTGTCCGCCTCGCAGGCGGGCCGGGGGTCCGCCGGTACGGCGGGCCCGGCCGTCACCACGGCGCGGATCGCGGCCAGCTCGGCGGCCAGCTCCGGCTCCGGCGGGAAGTCGTCGTCCCGCTCCAGCAGGACGCCCGGCGGGTCCACCCGGGAGCGGAGCCCGGCCAGCAGCTCGAGCACCACCGGCGGCACCGGGTGCGCGTGGGTGTCGTGCCAGACACCGCCCCGTTCGACACCGCCCGCCACGTGCACGTACGCCAGCGCCTCCAGCGGGATCGCGTCCAGCACGGCGGCCGGGTCCTCACCCCGGTTGACCCGGTTGGTGTGCAGGTTGGCCACGTCGATGAGCAGCCGTACGCCGGTCCGCTCGACCAGTTCCGTCAGGAACTGCCCCTCCGTCAGCTCCTCGCCCGGCCAGGAGAACAGCGCGGCGATGTTCTCCAGCGCCAGCGGCACGGGCAGCGCGTCCTGTGCGATGCGCACGTTCTCGCACAGCACGGCCAGCGCGTCGCGGGTGCGCGGCACCGGCAGCAGGTGGCCGGCCTCGAGCGCGGGCGAGGAGGTACGGACGAAGGCGATGTGCTCGGTGACGAGGGGCGCCCCCAGCGCCACCGCCCGCTCCCCGAGCGCCGCCAGCTTCCCCGGGTCGGGGCGGTCGGAGCCGCCGAGACCCAGCGAGACCCCGTGCGGCACCATGCGGACGCCGCGCTCGCGCAGCCTCAGCAGCGCCTCGGGCAGATGGCCCGGGCAGATGTTCTCGGCCACCACCTCGACCCAGTCCAGGCCGGGCAGCCGCTCGACCGCGTCCGCGATCTCCGGCCGCCAGCCGATGCCCACCCCCAGGTGTGCCATGGGCTTCATGTCCCCCGCCCCCTCTCAGCGCAGTGAATCGCACCGTGTAGCGATGTGATGGCCCCGGCGGGGTCGCGCCAATCGCGAAGAGAGACGTTCAGAGCAACATTTGAGGTTCCCCGGGACGCCTCCCGGACCTTCCTCGGACCTTTGCCCGGACCGTCCCCCGGACCGGGAGGGCGTCAGAGCCGCGCGCGCAGTGCCGGGTGGTCGGCGATCACCGTCGCACTGCCGGGCGCGATCTCCGTGAAACCGGCGTCGCGGACCACCGGCAGCCCGCTGCCGCTCAGCTCCGCCCACCGCTCACGCGGCGCCGTTCGTACGGCCAGCGCGAAACCGGAGTCCTGCCACGCGGCGCGCTCCGCCTCCGTCAGCTCCCACCACGCCAGCTGCGCCGCGTGCCCGGCCTGGGCCATTTCCTTGCCGGCCGACATGTCGAGAGCCGGGTTGAACCACAGCACGGGAAGACCCGGCTCGGTGACCGCGGCGACCGGCTCCGGGTCGTCCAGGTCGGTGCCCGACACCTGGAGCTTGGCCAGCTCCTTGGGCCAGCCGTCCAGGGGCACCGGCGGGAACACCCGTACCTCCGAGGTGGCACCGTGCACCGTGACACCCGGCAGGGTCTGCGCCTTGCGCCACTCCGCCCCGCGCGCCCGCCGGACCACCTTGCGGATCCGCGCGTCCTGCCAGTCCCGCACCGCCTCGGCCCACTCGCCCTCGCCCCGCGACCGCTCGTCGGTCAGCATGACCAGCACGGCGCGGGCCGCCGTCTCCAAGGCGTCCGTCCGGGCGGGCGGCTCGGTCTTCTCGATCCGCACCACCAGCGGCAGGACGAACTGCGGGGCCTCGTCGCGCAGAACGTGCTCCTGCCGGAAGGGGCTGTCCGCGCCGACCGCGGGGACGTCGGTGGTGTCGTTCGGGTGCTGGCTGCTCATCCCGCCAAGGATGCCAGGCTCCGCCTCCAGGATGATGCCGCGGGGGTCCGGGCCGGGCGAGGATCGACGCCATGAAGAGTGATCTTTTCGCGTCCGAGAACCTGGCCCAGGCGGCCGTCGCCCCCGGCATGACCCTGCAGAACGCCAAGTCCGTGAAGTACGCCGTCAACGGCGAGATGCTGGCCCGTCAGGGCTCGATGGTCGCCTTCCGCGGCAACCTGCAGTTCGAGCGCAAGGGGCAGGGCATAGGCGGCATGCTCAAGCGCGCCGTCACGGGCGAGGGCCTGGCGCTGATGTCCGTACGGGGCCAGGGCGAGGCCTGGTTCGCCCACCAGGCGGGTAACTGCTTCATCATCGACTTCGAGCCCGGCGACGCGCTGACCATCAACGGGCGCAACGTGCTGTGCTTCGACCCGACCCTGTCCTACGAGATCAAGATGCTGAAGGGCGCCGGGATGACCGGCGGTGGCCTCTTCAACAGCCTCTTCACCGGCACCGGCAAGCTCGCCGTCGTCTGCGAGGGCCACCCGATCATCATCCCGGTCACCGCCCAGGCCCCGGTCTACGTGGACACGGACGCGGTGGTCGGCTGGAGCGCGCAGCTGGAGACCGGCCTGCACCGTTCCCAGTCGGTCGGCTCGATGATCCGCGGCGGCTCCGGCGAGGCCGTCCAGCTGATGTTGCGCGGCGAGGGCTTCGTCATCGTCCGCCCGAGCGAGGTCACCGAGACTGCGGCCCACTGAACCCGGCCGGCGTGGGCCGGCGCCACGGCCCGCGCCGGCCCCGGGTACTGCCGGGGCCCGGTCACCGCACGTACGCGGGTGACGAGCCGCCCGGGACGAGGAGCCGGGGCGCTCCCGTACCGTCCGCCGGGACCGACCGGACGTCGCCGCCGAGGCCGTAGCCCACGGTCGCGTCGTCCAGCCAGGCGGGCTGGTCGTCGACGCTGTGCGGCTCGGCCAGCGGGTGTTCCCCCATCGTCGCCAGGTCCAGGACGTACAGCCGCCAGGGTGCCCGGGGGTCGTCGGAGACCTTCTTCTTGAAGGCGATGCGGCTGTCGTCCGGTGACAGCGAGGGGCATTCGGCGTTCGTGCGCAGCGCCTTCGCCGACCAGTTCCGCAGGTCGCCCTCGACGAGGTGGGTGAGGCCCCGGGTGGAGACGGTGGCGTAGAAGCGGTTGTCGTCGCGGGCGAAGCTCACCCCCCAGTAGTTGACGTCGGAATCGTGGTGCCGGGCCCCGTCGACGGTCAGCGGGATCTGCTCCATCGACTTGATCAGGTAGCCGGTGCGCAGGTCCAGGATCGAGGTCCGGGTCGAGAAGGCGGAGGTGGAGTAGGAGTCGCCGGTCGTGAACGTCGTCCAGGACAGGAGCTGCCCCGAGGCGGAGACGCGGGCCCGGTTGGGGATGCCGGGGACGGTCACCCGGCGGATTTCCCGCAGGTGCCGGTCGAGCACGCGGGCCTCGGTGCGGGCCGGGACGCCGGGCAGCTTGCGCAGGCACAGGGCGTGTTCCCCGGCGGCGTGGAAGCGGTCGCAGGAAGGGCCGCCGGTCACGCGCGGCACGTCGGGGCCGGGTTGGCGAGCGACCCGGCCGGTCGCCGGGTCCAGGAAGTAGAGGCCGGGCTCCGCGAGGCTGAACGAGGCGTTGGCCTCGCCCTGTCGGGCCGGCCGGTCGCGGTTCCTCGCATGGAGTACGTAGCCCAGGGAGCCGCCCGCCAGGAGGAGTACGGCGGCGACGACCAAGGCGAGACGGAGCCGCCGGTGACGGAGGTTCATGAGGGCTCCGGGGAGAGGGTGGTGGCGGGGGCGGGGGTGGTGGCGCGGGCGGGCAGGATGCGCCAGGCGGCCGCGAGTGCCCCGGCCAGCGCGAGGGCCGCCGCCCACAGGGCGGGCCGCTGCCCCCAGAAGGTCCACGCCGCCCCGAACCCGGCGGCGCCGAGGAGCCGGGCCAGGGCCTGGCCGGTCTGCAGCACCGCGAGTCCGCCCGCCCGGCCGTGCGCGGGCAGCACGGGAGCGGCGAGTGCCATCAGGACGCCGTCGGTGCCCGCGTAGAAGATCCCCAGAAGGACCAGTACGGCGACGACGGTCGGCCAGGAGACGGGCGCGAGCAGCACGGCGTACGCGCAGAGCAGGGCGCCGTGCCCGAGCAGGAAGGCAGGCCGTCGCCCGGACCGGTCGGCGATCCGGCCCGCCGGGACGGCGAGCAGCAGGTAGACGGCGGCCGCGCCGAGCGGCAGCAGCGTGAACAGGGCGGGCGGCAGGTCGAGACCGCGCAGGAGCAGCAGGTAGAGGAAGGCGTCGCCGATGGTGGCGGCCCCGAGCAGGGCGGCGGCGTACAGGATGCGGCGGAAGGCGGGGTCGCGAAGGGCCGTGGCCTTGAGGGGAGTCGCGGGCCCGGCCGCCGCCGCGGGCCCGGCCGGGACGTACGCGACGAGCAGCAGCACGCCGAGCAGGCCGACGCAGAAGCTGACGGCGAACACCGCGTCGTAGGCGTCGGCGGTGGCCCACAGCACGGCGAACGCGGCGAGCGGCCCGAGGAGGGCGCCCGTGGTGTCCATGGCGCGGTGCACGCCGAAGGAGCGGCCGAGCGCCTCCGGGGGGCCGCTGAGCGAGATCAGGGCGTCGCGCGGTGCGGTGCGGATGCCCTTGCCCAGCCGGTCGGCGGCGAGCGCGGCGGCGATCCCGGCAGTGGCGCCCCCGGCGAGGAGCAGCCCGAGCCGGGACAGCGCGGAGAGCAGGTAGCCCGTCCCCGCGACGCGCTTGTGGCGGCCGCCGCGGTCGGCGAGACGTCCGCCGAGCAGCCGCACGAGTGCGGTCGCGCCGTTGAACATGCCGTCCAGGAAGCCGAATTGGAGGGGGGAGAGGCCGAGTCCGAGGACGAGGTAGAGCGGCAGCACCGCCGTGACCATCTCGGAGGAGACGTCGGTGACCAGGCTGACCGCGCCGAGCGCGAGGACGGCGGCGGGGACGCGCCGCCGGGCCCCTGGGGTGCGGGGCGGCGCGTCCGGGCGGCGGCCGTTGGCGGCCAGGTACATCAGTGGCAGCTGTACTTCGGGCTCGTGTCCTTGACCTGGCCGTCCGTGGCGACGTACGTCCATCCGTAGCCGGAGTCGGAGAACTCCAGCTTCACCACGCCGTAGGGACCGCTGATCCGCTTCTGGCTGTTGGGCTGGACCTGTTCGATCGGGTACGGCTCGGCGCCGCCCATCCCGCCGACGATCTCCACGATCCCGTCGGCGGTCGCCCTGCCGTCGGCGTCCTGCGGGGCGAACCGCTCGTAGTGGTGGTCGTGGCCGTTCAGGACGAGGTCGGCCTTGGCGGCGTAGAGGATCTTCCAGACGGGCTTGGAGACCGGGTCGTTGCCGTGCCCGCCGGACGAGAACAGCGGGTGGTGCCAGTAGGCGGCGACGCACTTCCTGGTGTTGGCGGCGAGGTCGGCCTTGAGCCAGTCGGTCTGGGCGGCCTGGTCGAAGGAGTTGGAGTCGAGGGCGATGAAGTGCCAGTTGCCCTCGTCGTAGCTGTACCAGCTCTTGCCCTGCGGGAAGGCGATGCTTCCGAAGTAGGCCTTGTACCCGGCGAGGGAGCCGGCCGGGTCGTAGGTCTCGTGGTTGCCCGGCACCGGCCGGGTCTTGGCCTTGAAGGCGCCCCAGCTCTTGTCGTAATAGGTGCGGAAGTCGGAGATCCGGGCGTCGTCGTACTGGTTGTCGCCCATCGTCAGATAGAACTTCGGGTCGATCCGCTGGGCGAGCGCGGCGGTCTTGGGGTGCGCGCAGCCGCTGTCGGAGGCCGTGCACTGGGCGGCGATGTCACCGGCCGCGACCACCGTGAAGGCGCCGCCGGGCGGCGGTCCGCCGTCGAGGGTGCCGTACACCTCGGCCTCGAACAGCGAGTAGCCGTACGCGGTGCCGCGCGCGGTTCCGTGGACGCGCAGGTAGCGCCCCTTGCCGGACAGGCCGGTCCAGTCGTCGACGCCGCCGTTGCCGGCGGCCTCGGTGGCGACGGACGTCCAGGAGGCGCCGTCGGCGGACATCTCGACGCGGTACGCCTTCGCGTAGGCCGCCTCCCAGGTCAGTCTCACGCGCGAGACGGTGGCGGAGGCGCCGAGGTCGACCCGGATCCACTGCGGGTCCTTGCCCTCGGCGCTGGCCCAGCGGGTGGCCGGGTCGCCGTCGAAGGCGTTCTTCGCGCTCAGGGACGAGGTTTCGACGGAGGACGCGGTGGCCGGCTTCCCGCGCGATATGAGGGGGTCGGCGGCGGCCCCGGCCCGTTCGGGCCAGGCGAGCAGGAGCCCGGCGACGAGGACGAGCACGGCGGTGCCCGCGAGGAGGAGTGGGTGAAGTCCGCCGCGGAACAGGCGGAACGAGCGGAGCGAGGGGGGTCGAGCGGAAGCGTTCAGGTGCATACCTGGACTCCCTGGCCTTGGGGGCGGCGAGAGCTGGACTCTGGCGCGGGACACCGCCCCCGGCCCGTGTGCGGGCAGGAGCCGGCGTCACAGCGGCCGGGTCAGAGCTCTCGCTGAGCGCGTCATGCCCACGCTGGTCGGGCACCGCGCCAAGCCGCCGCCCGGGAGACTAACAGGAAGGAAAGTTTCCTACCAGTACTTGGGCAGCAGTTCTCCGGACGCCTCCCAGTACGCTCGTACGCATGGACCAGCCGGACGAGACCCCGTCGTACTGCCCCGCTCCCGCCGCCCCGGCCGGGCGGGTGGCGGGGCCTCCGTACGCCGACTGCCTGGAGTGCGGCAAGCCCACCGAGTACGGGGTCGCGACCCCGGGCGTGGTGCTGTGCCCCGTGTGCGAGTGGCAGGACGCGCAGCGCACGGCCTGCTCCGGCTGAGGCCCTTCGCTACTTCCCGATGAGCTCGGAGACCTTCACGAACCGGTAGCCGCGTTTGCGCAGCTCCGGGACGATCTTGCGGACGGCCTCCTCGGTGACCGGCGCCGCGCTGCGCGTGCAGTGCATGACCACCACCGAGCCGGGCTTCACCCCCGCCAGCACCTGCTCGGCCACCGCGTCCGGGTCCGTGGCGAAGGCGTCCCCGCTCACCACGTCCCACTGGACGGCCGTGACCTTGGCCGTGGACAGGGCCCGCAGCGCCTGGTCGTCGTAGCAGCCGCCGGGGAAGCGGAAGTAGGGGACGGTGTTGACCGCGCCCGCCGTACGGAAGGCGGCGAAGGCCCGGTCCACGTCGGCGCGGGCGGCGGCGCCGTCGAGCGCGGGCAGTCCGTAGCAGGGGGACGTGAAGGCGTGGTGGCTGTACGAGTGGTTCGCGACCTCGAAGTTCGGGTCGGTGCCGATGGACTTGGCCTGGTCCGGGTACTCCTCGGCCCAGCGGCCCGTCATGAAGACCGTCGACGGCACCTGGAGGGTGCGCAGGGCCGAGATCAGCGGGGGGTTGTCGAAGCGCTCCCCGCCCGCGGCGCGCGGCCCCTGGTCGGAGGTCATGTCGGCGTCGAAGGTCAGCGCCACGGTCTTGTCGGTGTGCTGCTTCGCCCGCTCGAAGACCGGGGTCAGGCCGTTCGGGCCGGGTGCCAGGGTCGGGGGCTTGGCGGGGGCGCCGGCCTGCGGGGCGGACCCGGCCGCCGAGGCCGCGGCGGAGGCGGGGCCGGACGCCGGGCCGGACGCGGGGGCGGACGCCGCGGGGGTGCCCAGGCGGGCCCCGCGGCCGGCGTCCGAGGTGCCGGCGCCGCCCCCGCATCCGGTGAGGGCGGCACCGAGGGCGGCACCGAGGACGGCTACGGACGCCGCTTTGCGCACAGAAATGGTCACACAGGCAAAATATATGACTATGTGACAAGTAGTCGTGCGCGGCACTCCCCGACATCGAAGTCACCCGGGCGAGGTCACTGCCAGGGGCCGGTCACCGCGAACGTGGTCCCCGGGGCGTAGGCGTTGACGTACATCGTCCGCCCGTCGGGGGAGAAGGTCACCCCGGCGAACTCCCCCCACTCGGGGGCGCCCGGCTGCCCGATGTCCTCGGCGTTGCGGGCCACCGGGTACACCTCACCGCCCACCGTCACACCGAACACGTACTGCGCCCCGCCGCCGTCCTCGCACACCATGAGGCCGCCGTCCGGGGCCAGGCAGATGTTGTCGGGGGAGTCCCCGGGCAGCTGGATGTCGGCGGCCGGGCCGAACAGCACGTCCAGCCGGAGCCGGGAGCGCAGCGGGTCGTAGAACCACACCTGCCCGTGGTGGTCGGCGCCCGCGCCCTCGCGGCGGCGAGCGTAGCTGGAGACGAAGTGGACCCCGCCGCCGCCCCAGTAGCAGCCCTCCAGCTTCTGCGCGTGGGTGATCCCGCCGCGCCCGAAGTCCTGGAACCGGATCGCGGTCCCGGCCGCCGAGGGGTCGGGTACGGGTACCCACTCCACCGGGAACTCCGCCCCGGGCCGGTCCACCACGGCCAGGTCCGCCAGCCCCGGCACGCGCAGGGCCTGGAGGACACCGCCGGCCCGCAGCGAGCCCGGGCCGCCGAGCGGCCGCGCCGGCAGGAAGCGGTAGAACAGCCCGAAGGGCTCGACGAAGGCGTCCTCGGTCTCGTAGACGACCCCGCGGTACGGGTCCACGGCGACGGCCTCGTGCGCGAAGCGGCCCAGCGCGGTGAGCGGGACCGCCCCCGAGCGCCGCGGGTCCGCCGGGTCCACCTCGAAGACGAAGCCGTGGTCCCGCGTGTAACCGGAGGTGCCCGCCCGGTCCTCGGTCTCCTCGCAGCTCAGCCAGGTGTTCCAGGGGGTCCGGCCGCCCGCGCAGTTGACGGCGGTGCCGGCGAGGGCGACCCGCTCGCCGGTGACGGCGCCGTCCGGGCCGAGCTCCAGGGCCGTGCAGCCGCCCAGGGCCTCGGGGTCGTACGTCAGCCCCGGGACGGCGGGCACGCGCAGGGCGGCCGTGGTGCGGTTCTCGTGGTTGCGGACCAGCCGCACGCGGCCGCCGCCCGCGCCGAAGGCGGCCATGCCGTCGCAGTTGGCCGGGACGGGGCCCTCACCGGAGCGCAGCGGCCCGCCGGCGCGGGAGAGCACCCGGTAGGAGAACCCCGCGGGCAGGTCGAGCAGTCCGCGCGGGTCGGGCAGCAGCGGCCCGTATCCCCGCGTCGGCCGGACGGCGCCGGCCCGGCCGGTGAACAGGGCGCCGAGCGCCCCGCTGAAGGCGATCGCGCCGGCGGCGAGCAGGCTGCGTCGGGTGACGGACATGGGCAGCGGCATCGGCAACGGGTACCACGCGGGTCGGCGCGCGGCGCGCCGACGCGAGGGAGACCGCCCGGGCGTCACACCTGTGGCTCCGCGAGCGGTCCCGGACTCCGGAGGGCGTCAGGCGAGCTTGGCGCTCAGGGTGATCGTCGTGCCGGTCAGGGCCTGGCTGACGGGGCAGTTCTTCTTCGCGTCCTCGGCGGCGGCGGCGAAGGCGTCGTTGTCGAGGCCCGGCACCTCGCCCTCCACCGAGAGGTGGATGCCGGTGATGCCCTCGCCGGGCACGAAGGTGACGGCGGCCGAGGTGGTCAGCTTGGCCGGCGCGTTGCCCGCCTTGGCGAGGATGTTCGAGAAGGCCATGTTGAAGCAGCTGGAGTGCGCGGCGGCGATGAGCTCTTCCGGGCTGGTCCGCCCGTTCGCCTCCTTGTCGGTGCGCGCGGGCCAGGAGACCTTGTAGGTGCCGAGGCCGGACGAGTCGAGCGTGACCTCGCCCTTGCCCTCGAGCAGGTCGCCTTCCCAGACGGCGTGCGCGTTGCGTGTGGCGGCCATGGTGGATCCCTTCGCAGAAGTGGAAACGGCCGGGCCCCCGGAAGGGCGCGGCGTTGCCAAACCTACTGCGACACCAGGGGCTTCGCGTCGCGTGCCAGCGCGGTGAGCCGCGATATGGCGCGGAAGTACTTCTTCCGATAGCCGCCGTTGAGCATTTCTTCACTGAACAGGCGGTCGAAGGGGACCCCGGAGGCCAGAACGGGGACCTCGCGGTCGTACAGCCGGTCGGCGAGCACCACCAGCCGCAGGGCCGTCGACTGGTCCGGCACCGGGCCGACATCGGTCAGGCAGACGGCCGTGAGCCCGTCGGTCAGCGCGCCGTAGCGGCTCGGGTGCACCCGGGCCAGGTGCTCCAGCAGGCCGGGGAAGTCGTCCAGGCTCGCGCCCTCGGTCGCGTACGCGGCCTTGGCGACCTGCTCGTCGGAGAACGGCGCCGGAGCCTCCGGCAGCCCGCGGTGGCGGTAGTCCTGGCCGTCGATCCGCAGCGGCCGGAAGTGCGCCGACAGCCCCTGGATCTCCCGCAGGAAGTCGGCGGCGGCGAATCGGCCCTCGCCGAGCTTGCCGGGCAGCGTGTTGGAGGTGGCGGCCAGCGCCACGCCCTGCTCGACCAGGCGGCTGAGCAGCGAGGACACCAGGACGGTGTCGCCCGGGTCGTCCAGCTCGAACTCGTCGATGCACAGCAGCCGGTGCCCGCCCAGGGTCTGCACGGTCTGCTGGAAGCCGAGCGCGCCGACCAGGTTGGTCAGCTCCACGAAGGTGCCGAAGGCCTTGAGCGCGGGCTCGGCGGGGGTGGCGTGCCACAGGGAGGCGAGCAGGTGGGTCTTGCCGACGCCGTAGCCGCCGTCGAGGTAGACCCCGCGCGGGGCGGCCGCGGCCACCGGCTTCTTGCCGAACCAGCGCCGCTTGCCGGCGCCGCTCGCGTGCGCCCCGCCCAGACCGGCCGCGAAGCCGCTGAGGACGGTGACCGCCTCGGACTGGCTCGGCTGGGTCGGGTCCGGGTTGTACGTGTCGAAGCGCACCGAGTCGAAACGCGGCGGCGGCACCATCTCGGCGACCAGCCGTTCGGCGGGTACCCGGGGCTCGCGGGCGCACAGGGCCTGGGGCCCCGCGTCGGCTATCGGAGGCCGACTGGACGTGGCACCGGAGGTGGAGAGTGATGTTGACACAGCACTCAACTCTACGGGTCGTGGCACACTGCACCGATGCGACGCCTGTTCCCTGTGACCGATCAGACATCAGCCCCGTCCCAGGCCCCGGCCGACCGGGAGTGGTCGCTCGACGAGCTCGCGGACGCCTACAAGTACCCCGTTCTCGACGCCGGGGCCCACTGGCTGCGGGCGAACATGGTTTCGACCCTGGACGGCGCCGCACAGCACGAGGGCCGCTCGCAGCCCATCTCCGGCGAGACCGACATGCGGATCTTCGGCACCCTGCGGGGGCTGGCCGATGTGGTGGTCGTCGGCGCGGAAACGGTTCGCCAGGAGGGGTACCGCCCGGCCCGGGCCCGGGAGGCCTTCGCCGCCCGCCGCGAGGCCGCCGGACAGGGCCCCGCCGCCGCCATCGCGGTGGTCACCGCGAGCCTGGACCTGGACTTCGGCCTGCCCCTGTTCACCTCCCCGCTCGTGCCGACCCTGGTGGTCACCGGGTCCGCCGCGCCCGCCGCCAAGGTCGCCGAGGCCACCGCGGCCGGGGCCGAGGTCGTGGTGGCGGGGGACGGGGCCGCCGTAGACCCGGCCCGCGCCCTGCGGGAACTCGCCGCGCGCGGGCTGCGCCGCCAGCTCACCGAGGGCGGGCCCCGGCTGCTGGGCCAGTTCGTGGCCGCCGACGCGCTGGACGAGCTGTGCCTGACGATCTCGCCGATGCTCACGGCGGGTGGCGCCCAGCGGATCGCGGGCGGGCCCTCCGTCACGGTTCCGCACCGGCTCTCACCGGCCTCCGTACTGGAAGAGGCCGGGTTTCTCTTCACCAGCTACCGTCGGATCTGAGAAGAGGCGGAATTTCTCGTTCCGCTTAGCTTCCGCCGGGCACGAACCTGGGCACACATATCTGCGCAAGGTCCCGCGCGAGAGCGGGGCAGGATGGTTTCCGCAGGGGGCCGGCCAGCCGGCCTCGGCCCATGAAGGAGAGGGCGTCCGTGTTCACGAGCGTATTGATGATCGAGCAGCCCCTGACCGCGGTGGACGTGGACTTCGTCACCACCCTGCACGGAGACGACTCGGTCTCCTTCGTCGTCCTCATGCAACCCCGCGGCGACCAGGACCGACTGCTGCGCGCCATCGACGACGTAGCGCTCGGTGAGCTCCCCGAGGCCATTCACGAGGGCGACGAACCGGAGGGCGAGGCCGCGCGCGGCCCCGCCGAGCTGGCCCTCGAGCACTCCATGGAGGCCCTGCGCAAGAAGGGCGCCAACGTCATCGGGCAGCTCGTCGAGGACCATCCGCTCGACAAACTGAAGGGCGTCGTGGAGGAGACCGGAGCCGACGAGGTGATCGTCCTGACCGCCCCGCACTTCGTGGAGGAGTTCTTCCACCGGGACTGGGCCTCCCGGGCCCGCCACAAGGTCGGCGTTCCCGTGCTCAAGCTCTTCGCCCACAACGAATAGGCTGGGCTCGTCAGAGCTCAAGCACCACCCTCGATCCTGGAGCGACCTGAATGAAGCCCGGCCTGCCGACCGCCATGGAACGGCCCCACTTCATCGGCATCGGCGGCGCCGGCATGTCCGGCATCGCGAAGATCCTCGCCCAGCGCGGCGCGCAGGTCGCCGGCAGCGACAGCCGGGGGGACTCCGAGACCGCCGAGGCACTGCGCGCCCACGGCGCCACGGTCCACGGCGGCCACGCCGCCGGCAACCTCGCCGACGACTCCACCTGCGTGGTCGTCTCCAGCGCCATCCGCGCCGACAACCCCGAGCTGGCCCGCGCCGCCGAGCTGGGCATCCCCGTCGTGCACCGCTCCGACGCCCTCGCCGCCCTGATGGACGGCCTGCGCCCGATCGCCGTCGCCGGTACGCACGGCAAGACCACCACCACCTCGATGCTGGCGGTGTCCCTCTCGGCCCTGGGCCTGGACCCCTCGTACGCCATCGGCGGCGACCTGGACGCCCCCGGCTCCAACGCCCACCACGGCGAGGGCGACATCTTCGTGGCCGAGGCCGACGAGAGCGACCGCACCTTCCACAAGTACACCCCGCAGGTCGCGATCATCCTCAACGCGGAGCTGGACCACCACGCGAACTACGCGTCGATCGAGGAGATCTACGAGTCCTTCGAGACCTTCGTCTCCAAGGTCGTGCCCGGCGGCACCCTGGTCGTCGCCCACGGCCAGGAGGGTGCGGCCGAGATCGCCCGCCGCGTTGCCGGCCGCGAGGGCCTGAACGTCGTCACGTACGGCGAGGAGCCCGAGGCCGACGTCCGGATCACCAAGATCACCCCGCGCGGCCTGACCAGCGAGGTCACGGTCGTCCTGGACGGGCGGATGCTCACCTTCACCGTCTCCGTGCCCGGCCGCCACTACGCGCACAACGCCGTCGCGGCCCTCGCCGCCGGTGTCGCCCTCGGCATCCCGGCGCACAACCTCGCCTCCGCCCTCGGCAAGTACACCGGGGTCAAGCGCCGCCTCCAGCTCAAGGGCGAGGCGGCCGGCGTCCAGGTCATCGACTCCTACGCGCACCACCCCACGGAGATGACCGCCGACCTGGAGGCCATCCGCGGCGCCGCCGGGGACTCCCGGATCCTGGTCGTCTTCCAGCCGCACCTCTTCTCCCGCACCCAGGAGCTCGGCAAGGAGATGGGCCAGGCCCTGGCCCTCGCCGACGCCTCCGTGGTCCTGGACATCTACCCGGCCCGCGAGGACCCGCTCCCCGGCGTCACCAGCGAGCTCATCATCGCCGCAGCCCGCGCCGCGGGCGCCGACGTCACCGCCGAGCACGACAAGGGCGCCGTCGCCGACGTCATCGCGGGAATGGCCAAGCCCGGTGATCTCGTTCTCACCATGGGCGCGGGCGACGTCACGGACCTCGGTCCGGCCATCCTCGCCCGCCTGTCGAGCTAAGGGAGCGGGAGAGTCATGTCGTACGAGGTCGAGAAGACGGACGAGCAGTGGCAGGCGGAGCTGACCCCGTCCGAGTACCAGGTGCTGCGCCTCGCGGGCACCGAGCCGGCCTTCCGGGGTGAGTACACGGACACCAAGACGGAAGGCGTCTACTCCTGTCGCGGCTGCGGGTCCGAGCTGTTCCGGTCCTCGGAGAAGTTCGAGTCGCACTGCGGCTGGCCGTCCTTCTTCGACCCGAAGGACACCGAGGCGGTGGAGCTGATCGCCGACACCTCGCACGGCATGGTCCGTACCGAGGTCCGCTGCGCGACGTGCGGCTCCCACCTGGGCCACGTCTTCGAGGGCGAGGGCTACCCGACCCCCACCGACCAGCGGTACTGCATCAACTCCATCTCGCTGCGGCTGACCCCCGCCGAGGACTGACCCCTCGGGCGGGCGCCCTTCCGCCGTCCCACAGGACCTCCACCGGATGAACCGGTGGGGGTCCTGTTTCGTTACGGAAGGTACCTATCCGATTCTTCGCCATGGCTGGTTATGATCGGCACCCTTGCGTCCCCGCTCTCCACCTGCTCCGAGGACCGATGTCTCCCATAGAACCCGAAGGTCCGCCAGGGCCGTCGACGGCTCGTCGGCGGCGAACCCCGCGCCTGCGCACCCCGCGCCTGCGCACCCTGCTCATCTGGCTCGCCGTGGTCCCCACCGTGGCGATGGGCACCCAAGTGGCAGTGACCGCACAGCGGTTGCTCGCGCAATCGGAGCACCTGCGGGCCGATGTCGCGGCCGCCGAGCGGGTCGGCGCACCGCTGTACACGCTCATGGTCGACATGCAGGCCGAGCGGACGATGACCGCCGGACTGTGGGCGGGCGCCGCCGGAGCCGAGGAGGAACTGCGGAACCGGCGGGAGGCCACGGACCGGGCCGCGGCCGAAGTCCGTCGGCTGACGGCCGGTTCGGGGACGTCCTTCGCGGAAGTGAACAAGCGGCTCGACGGACTGGCCGCGTACCGCCAGCGCGCGGACGCCCGCACCGGCGGCGCCGACGCCACGCTCACCTACTACACCGGCGTGATCGGCACGGTCATCCAGGCGTACCAGCAGGAGTTCAGCCACGCGCAGGACGCCGAACTCGCCCAGGAGAGCCGACCCGTGGTGTCCATGCTCTCGGCCACCGAGATGGTGGCGCGCGAGGACACGCTCCTGGCCCTGGCCGGGCCGTCCAGGGAACTGAACTCCGCCGGCTTCGACCAGTTCATCAGTGCCGTGGGAGCCCACCGGTACCTGTACGAGACGTGGGTCGTGCCGTATCTGCCCGTGGGGGACCGGCGGTTCTACGACCGGATCGTCGCCTCCCCGGACTGGCAGACGAAGAACCGCATCGAGAACGCGATCGTCTCCGACCACACCGACCTCGCATCCGGCATCAAGCTGCCTGCCGAGGTGGGCGGCTGGCGCTCCGCGCACGAGAACTTCTCGGTGCAGATGGCCACGCTCAACATCGACCGGGCGCGGAAGGTGCTCACGCGCGGGGAGGCCAAGGCCGCGGAGCTGGAGACCGAGGTCGCCTGGCTGATCGGGGGAAGCGGCGGCGGCCTGCTGCTCGTCGTGGCCGTCGTCGTGTTCACCACGCGATCGGTGCTCCGCCGTCTGCACGACCTGCACGAACGCACGGTGACCGTCGCCGAGGAAACCCTCCCCGACGTCGTCGCCCGTCTCCAGCGCGGGCAGTCCGTCGACACCGAGGCCCTGCCGGCGGTGCGCGGAGACCTGGACGAGGTCGGCCGCATCAGCGACGCGTTCGCCAGGGCCGTCGCCGTATCCGTCGACGGGCACCGGCAGCTCGCGGCCGAGCGTCACGGGTTCGGCCTGTTCGCCGCGGGCATCGCCTCGCGCACCGGAAACCTCGTCAGCCGTCAGCTGAGCCTCACCGAGGACCTCCAGGACACCTTCGGTCACGACGAGGCGCTGCTCGCCGAACTGATGCGGTCCGACCAGCTGACGGTGGGCATGCGGCGGCAGATCGAGAACCTGCTCATCCTGTCGGGCGGCGAGGTCCCCGACCCGCACACCGAACCCATGCGCGTCGCCGACCTGCTGCGCGAAGCGGCCGCGGAGGTCGAGGACTTCCGGCGCATCGAGCGGCACGCCCTGGACGAGACGAGCGTCGAACCCAGCGTGATCAGCCAGGTCAGCCATCTGCTGGCAGAGCTGCTGGACAACGCCACCCGGTTCTCCCCGCCGAGGTCGAAGGTGGTCATCCGCGCCGAACTCGTCGCGGACGGGCTGTCGGTCGAGATCGAGGACCGCGGACCGCGCGTGACCCCCGCGAGCTACGAGGAGATGAACGGGCGCCTGCACGCGGCCCCGCCGTACTCCGTTCTCGCGCAGAACGCGCACCGGCTGGGACTCTTCGTCGTCGGCCACCTCGCCGACCAGCTCGGGGCGACGGTCACCCTGCGCCGCTCGGTGTACGGGGGGACCTCCGCCGTGGTGATCCTTCCCGGCGAACTGCTGGTGCGCACCGAGCGGGAGGCGCTCCGGCCCTCGCCGCCGGCGCTCCCCGCGCCCCGCGTCACCGCCGACGAGCCCAAGCCCGAACTGGTCCTGCACAGCGGCTCCGCGACCGCGCGCCGTGCGCTGCCCGAGCGTCCGCGCGAGCCGTCTGCGGCCCGGTCGGCGGACCGTACGCCGCCGCCGGCGCTCCCGGCACTCCCGGCGCGACGAGAGAGCGCGGCCCTCCCCGTGGCGCGCGAGGGCGCGGCGCGGCCCGCGCTCCCCGAGCGCGTCCCGCAGACCCACATCGCCGAACAGCTCCGGGCGCCCCGCGCACCGGAATCAGCCACCGGCCAGGACACGGCTACACCCGAAGAGGTGGCCGACGCCTGGGCGGACTACGAACAGGGGACCCAGGCAGTGGAAGCAGAGCTCCGACAGGATCAGCCATGACGACGACATCCTCCGACGACGTGATCTACAGCGTCCTGGACAACAACCTGAGCAGGATCGCGGGCGTCCAGGGAGCCGTGCTCCTGTCCAACGACGGCATCAAGCTCAGCGCCTACCTGCTGGACGAGCCCCAGGCGGAGCGCATGGCCGCCGCGGCCTCCGGCATCGCGGCCACCATGAAGGCGATATCCCGGGAGGTCGACGGCGGCCGGGTCATCCGCCAGCTGGTCGAGATGGACGACCGCTACCTCTGCATCGTCGGGTGCGGGGAGGGCAGCACGCTCATCGTGGTGACCTCCCGCAAGGCGCGGCTCGGGGAACTGGGAGGCGAGGCCGTACGGACCGCCCAGGCGCTCGGTGAATGGCTGAGCACACCCGAGCGCGTCCAGGCGCCGGCATCGTAATGCCGGAAGGTCCGCAGCCCGCGCGCCGCCGCCGTACGCGGCTGTACGCCCTGACCGACGGGCGTACGGCCGCGCCGCACACCGTCCTCACCATGGACACCACGATCACGGCGGCGGTCGGCGGGGACGCCCAGGGCGGCCTGCCCACCGAGTGGCGGACCATCCTGGCCATGTGCGCGGAACCCGGCGGCCTGGCGGTCGCCGAGATAGCGGCCCGGATGCACATCCGCCTCACCCCGATGACGTTGCTCCTGGGCGAACTCGCGGACCGCGGGCTGATCCACCACCGGTCGCCCCTGGAAAGGGCGGAGACCACCAACGTCCACCTGCTCATGAGAATCAGGGACAACCTTGCCCGGATATGACACTCCTGCCCCGCAGGAAGCGGCCCCCGTCAAGATCCTCATCGCCGGGGGATTCGGAGTCGGCAAGACGACCCTGGTCGAGACGATCTCCGAGATCGAGCCCCTGCGTACGGAGGAGCGGCTGACGGCCGCCGGTGTCGGCGTCGACGACCTCGACGGCATCGAGTCCAAGACGGTGACCACCGTGGCGATGGACTTCGGCCGCCTCACCCTCACCGACGCCGGAGTCGTCCTCTACCTGTTCGGTACGCCGGGCCAGGAGCGCTTCTGGTTCATGTGGGACGACCTGCTGAACGGGGCCCTCGGGGCGATCGTGCTGGTCGACACGCGGCGCCTGGACCGCAGCTTCCCCGCGGTCGACTTCTTCGAGAGCCGCGGACTGCCCTTCGTGGTCGGCGCGAACTGCTTCCACGGCGAGCAGCCCTACACGGCCGAGGAGATCGGGGCGGCGCTGCACCTGCGCGACCCGAACACCCCCGTCCTCATGCTGGACGCCCGCTCCCGCCAGGACGTCCGCGCCTGCCTGCTCTCGCTCCTCGACCGGCTCATCGCCGACGCGGGAGCCATGGCGACGGTCTGACGCGCCCGCTCCGGCCGCCTTCGGCCACCGAGGCCAGGTAGTCCGCCAGGGTCCGGCCCGGGGTCCAGCCCCGGGACCGGGCCCTGGCCGTGTCCAGGACCACCGGGTGGGCGAGCTGGTCCACCGCGTAGCGGCTCAGCGCCGGTTCGGCGGTCGGCAGGGACTCCGCGAACCGGGCCGCCGCACGCGCCACCGGCAGCGGCAGGTGCCGGATCCGGGCCCGGACGCCGTGGGCCCGCAGGACCTCCCGTACGGCCCCGTCGCGGGCGTACGGTTCGGCGTCGGCCACGTTGTAGGCGCCCGGGCGCCAGCCGGCCGCCGCCAGACAGGCCTCGGCGAGGTTCTCCACCGCCGTCAGGCTCAGTTCCACGTCCGGTCCCGGCAGCAGCAGGGTCCCGGCCCGGACCCGGGAGAGCAGCCGGGGCAGCAGCTGGGTGTCGCCGGGGCCGTAGACCGCCCTCGGCCGCAGCACCACCGCACCGCCGGCCAGGGCGAGGGCCTCGCCGGCCGCCTTGGTACGGCCATAGGCGTTCAGCTGGCCCGCGCGCGGATGCTCCTCGGTGACCAGGCGCCGGTCGAGGCGCGGGTCGTAGACGCTGGCGCTGCTCACCCAGACCACCGGCCGGCCGTCCGCCGCCCTCAGCAGGCGCCGCGTACCGCCCACGTTGACCTCGCGCATCAGCGCCTCGGCCCGGGAGCCGGGGGCGGGATCACCGACCGCGGCGGCGCAGTGCACCACCAGGTCCACCCCGGTGAGGTCCGGATCGCCCTGGGCGGCGTCCCAGAAGCGGTGCTCCCCCAGCGGGCCGGGCCTGCGGCCCAGGCACACCACCTCGGCACCGCCCGCCGCTGCCGTGCGTGCGACGTGCCCGCCGCAGAAGCCGCTGGCACCCGTGACCGCGATACGGGCGGCCCTCATGATCCCGCCCGCACGGTCAGCGAGCGCCAGCCGGGCAGCGCGGCCCGCCGGTCCACCCGGGCCCGCGTCACGACCGGCCGGTACGGAGCCAGCGCGGCCAGTACGTCGGTCAGCAGGAAGCGGGCCGCCCCGGCCCCCGGACAGGCGTGCGGCCCGGCCCCGAACACCAGGTGCGCCAGGCCCGGACCGGCGGGCTCCCGGGCGTCCGGGTCGCGCCGGTGCGCCTCGGCCGCGTGCCGGGCGACCAGCAGCAGCCGGTCGCCGCCGCGCACCGGGCAGCCGCCGACGGACCCCTGCGAGGCGGCCACCCGCGGCAGCAGCGGCGAGGCCGCCGTGACCCGCAGCAGCTCGTCGGCCAGCGCCGGCCGCAGCGCCTCGTCGGCGGCCTGGTCCCACAGTCCGGCGTGGGCGCACCACGCCACCGACCGGGGCAGCGCGGCCACGGTGGTGTTCACGGCGGCCACCGCCACCATCGCGGACAGCGCCTCGTCGGCGGGCCCCAGCAGCCGCCGGAGCCGGTCGGCCGCCCGGGCCGCCGCGGCCTGCGCACCCGGTCGGCGCGGCCCGGGCAGGTGGCTGCGTACGGACGCCGCCGCGGCCTCGGCGGCCGCCCGCGCGACGGCCCGCGGATCGGCGGCGCAGTCCAGCAGCGCACAGACCACCGCCCCGGCCAGCTCCCGCGACAGCTCGACGAGGTCCACCTCGCCGCCCTCGGCGAGCGGCGCGAGGCGGCGTACGAGCAACGGCTGCCACACCGAACGCAGCCGCGCGACCGAGGCCGTGCCCAGCTCCCCGGCCAGCCCGCGCCGGTCCGCCCGGTGCCCGCTGCCCTCCTGGTCGAACAGCACCCCGCCGCTGCCGCCCAGCGCGGCCCGCGCGGCCCCGCCCGTCGTACCGGCCGCCGTACGGTCCAGCGGCAGCCGGGTCAGCGCCTCGCGGTAGGCGCCCGCGTCGTGCACCAGCAGGGTCCGGCCGAGCCGGCGCACGGGCCGCCCGCGCGTGGCGGCGAGCAGCCCGAACAGCAGGGGATGGCTGCGCAGATAGACCCGGCGGTCGCGCCGCCGGGCCCGCGCGTGCCCCCTCACGCCGACCCGCCGAGGCGACGGGCCGCGAGGGCGGCGGTCGCCGCCCGGTCCGGTTTGCGCGAGCGCCCCGCCAGCGGGATCCGGGCGAACAGCAGCGCGTCGGGACGGGCGGATCCCATCCGCCGCAGGGGGCCCGACAGCCCGGCGCGCAGGGCGGGTTCACGCACCCCCCGGCCCGGCTGCACGACCGCGACGAGCCGTTCGTCGCCGTCACCCGCCGGGACTCCGACGAGCACGGCCAGCTCCACGCCGGGCACGTGCAGGGCGGGCTCGTACAGCCCCGGATAGATGTTCTCCGCCCGGCGCAGCACCATGTCCTTGCACCTGCCCTCCAGGACGATCCGGCCCGCGCCGTCCAGCCGCGCCCGGTCGCCCGTACGCACCCACGCGTCGGGCTCCTCGCCGAGGTAGCGGTCGCGGGCCGCGGCCCCGGCCAGCAGCAGCTCGCCGTCCGCGTCGGGCTTGGCCAGGACGCCCGGCAGCGGGGCGCCGACCAGGTCGCCCGGGCCCTCGAAGGCGGACTTCTCCCGGGCCTCGACCGCGGCGGCCGGGAACAGCTCGGTGAGCGCGTACACCCCCACGCCTGCGCCGCGCCCGCCCCGCGCACCCGTTCCAGCAGGGCGGCGTCGGCCGGTGCGGAGCCCGTCCAGACCCGGCCGTGGAAGCGGGCGCCCGCGTCCAGCGCGTCCCGCAGCCCGGGCGGGGTCAGATAGGTGTCCTGGGGGCGCAGCCGGTGCAGCTGGCGGGCCAGCACCCGGGGGTCGCGGGCCGGGAGCGCGACGGGGGCGCCGCACGTCAGCGCGGGAACGAGGACGAAGAAGGTGCCCCCGAGGACGGGCTGGTCCGGGGCCGCGTCGAAGAGGGAGGAGACCGTGGCCATCCCGGCGGCCAGGCTCGACCGGGTGTGTACGACGGCGCGCGGCCGGGAGGTGGTCCCCGAGGTGAACACGATCACCGCGTCCCCGTTGTGGTCCCCGTGTACGGGAACCCCCGCCCGGGGGGCCCTCAGGTCCAGCGCGGGCGCGCAGCCCGGCAGCCGGCGCCCGACGGTGGCCACCGGACCCAGCTCGGCCAGGTCCGGCAGCGCGAGCCGCGCCCGGCGGGCCAGCGGCCGGGCCCAGCCCGCGACCGCCTGTGCGGCCGCGTCGGCCAGCACCAGCGAGGGCCGGGCCAGGGACAGCCGGGCGCGCAGCACGTCCGGCCCCGCGCCCGGGTCGAGCACGGCCCCGCGCAGCCCGAGCCGCCACAGGGCGAGCAGCACGGCGAGGGCCCGCGGCCCGGGCCGTACGGCGACGCCGACGGTGTCCCCGGCGCGCAGCCCGCGCGCGTGCAGGGCGGCGGCGAACGCGTCGGACAGTTCGGCGAGTTCCCCGCGGGTGGCCCGGATCCGGGGCGCGCCGGTCCGCGTGGCGGTGAGTACGGCCGGCCGCTCGGGGCGACTGCGCAGCGCGTGGTCGAGACGGTCGAGCATCAGCGGGGATCCGTTCCGTGCGTGCCGCTGCCCTGGTCCAGGTACCAGCGGGCGGTGCCCGCCATCCCGTAGGCCCGCAGGCGCCGCGTGGAGTTCTCCACGACCATCTCCCGGCAGTGCGCGATCCGGTCGGTGTGGCGGCGTACGGCGTTGAGGAAGAGCCGGTCGGTCGGCGAGGGGCGCCGGGGCATGCCGCCGACGGCCAGGTACAGCTCGGCGGTGATGGCCATGTTGTTCCCGGCGTGCATGCGGTACGGGGCCCGGAAGCCCTTGCGGCGCGCGTGCCCGGGCCGCAGCCGCCCGAACAGCGCGGCGAGCGCCACGAGGAGGCCGAAGCCGGCCCGGCCGAGCGGGCCGTGCTCGTCGCGCCGGGCGACGATCCGCCCGCACACCAGCCCGGGGCGCTCGGCGAGGGCGGCCCGCGCGGCGCGCGTCCAGCCGGGCCGGGGCAGGCAGTCGGCGTCCGTGCGGGCGAGCAGGGCCGCGCCCCGGCCGATCGCGTACCGGAATCCGGTGTCCACGGCCGAGCCGACCCCCTTCTCGGGCTCCTCGATCACCTCGACCGGGAAGGGCGCGCCGGCGGCGAACTCCCGGGCGATCGCGGCCGTCCGGTCCGCCGAGGCGTTGTCGACGACCAGCAGGGTGAAGTCCCGGTCCCGCTGCGCGGCCAGGGCCCGCAGGGTCTGCGCGAGGCGGGCCTCCTCCTCGTGCGCGGGCACGACCACCCACATCGCCTGGCTCATGACTTCTCCCAGACCATCGTCATGATGCTGATACCACCGCCGAGTCCGACGAACAACACCCTGTCCCCCGGATCCAGTGCGGCGAACACCCGGTCCAGCTGGACCCCGATGCTCGCGCTCGCGACGTTGCCGAGCTCGGGCACGGTCACCACCAGCTTTCCGGCCGGCACCCCGGTCAGCTCAGCGAACCGCTCCAGGTACGGCACGGTCACCTGGTGCACCAGCACCTTGGCGAAGCCGTCCCAGTCCATCCCCGTCCGGTGCAGCGTCCGGTCGATGACGGCGGTGCCCACCTTCTCGAAGACGCCGCGCAGTTCGTGCCCGTCGCCGCGGAAGTAGGTGTACTCGTCCCCGCGCGGGTGGCGCGAACCGCCGCCCGGGATGCCCCCGACCTCCCAGTGCTCCGAGTGGGTCTCGGTGTCCACGTCGAGGATCCCGCCGCGCTCCACGGCCTCCACGACCACGGCGGCCCCCGCGTCGCCGAACGTGTACCCCGCGAAGCCGCTGCGGAACCCGGCGGCGTCGGCGGGATCCTTGCGCACCGCCCGGCTCGGGGTCTCCCCGGTGACCACCAGGGCCCGCCGCGCCCGCCCGGCCATGATCATCGACCGGGCGAGGTCGATCCCGTTCACGAAGCTGTTGCAGGCGTTCGTGACGTCCAGGGCGTGGGCCCGCGACCCCAGCTCCGCCTGCACGATGTGCGCGGTGGCGGGCTCGACCATGTCGCGGGAGGCGGAGGCGAAGAGCAGCAGGTCGATGTCGAGCGGGCCCAGCCCGGCGGCGTCCAGCGCCCGGCGGGCGGCGCCCACGGCGAGCGTGGAGGCGTACACCTCCGGGCCCGCGACGCGGCGGGAGACGATCCCGGTGGCCTGCCTCAGCAGCGTCGGCGGCAGCGTGAGGCCACTGCGGCGGGCCACCTCCCGCTGGAGGGAGTCCGAGGAGAGGACCTCGGCGGGCAGCAGGCTGCCGACGGCGGTTATCCCGGCGCGCGGCTGCGGGTCACTTGGCTGAAAGGGCATGCCCACACGATGACAAGCCGCCATCTCCCGGGCCTGAGTACGGATGCTCAGATCGGTGCACGGGCCGGATGAGTACCCCCGGCCGGGGCCCTGACCTCGAAGTGGAGTGACTCCGGGGGCTGTTGCGCGACGGGTGGTTCCCTTACCGTCTTCGCCAGACGCGCGGGCCGTCGGCAGTGACCCTTCCGTTCTCCGGCTGTACGGCCAGGTGTCAGACAAGGATCTCCGTCCGGTACTCCGGGGGCGCTGTCCTTGGGGCGCCCCTCGACTCGCCCCTCACCCGCAGAGGTCGTCACGCCATGGCAGAACTCAATCGCCGCAGGTTCCTCCAGATCGCCGGCGGTACCGCCGCCCTGACGATGCTGAACGACAGCATCGCGCGGGCCGCCGCCATCCAGGCGCAGGGCACCACCGGCACGATCCAGGACATCGAGCACGTCGTCGTCCTGATGCAGGAGAACCGGTCCTTCGACCACTACTTCGGCGCGATGAAGGGGGTCCGGGGCTTCGGCGACCCGCGGCCCGTCCTCCAGGACAACGGCAAGTCCGTCTTCCACCAGTCCAACGGGACGAAGGACATCCTCCCCTTCAACCCGCAGGTCGCGGACCTCGGGATGCAGTTCCTCGAGGGCCTGAACCACGACTGGGCCGGCGGCCACCAGGCGTACAACAACGGCAAGTACGACAAATGGGTCCCGGCCAAGACGGCCACGACCATGTCGTACATGACCCGGAACGACATCCCGTTCCACTACGCCCTCGCCGACGCCTTCACCGTGTGCGACGCCTACCACTGCTCCTTCATCGGCGCCACCGACCCGAACCGCTACTACATGTGGACGGGCTACACGGGCAACGACGGCACCGGCGGCGGCCCGGTCCTGGGCAACCAGGAGGCCGGCTACGGCTGGAAGACCTACCCCGAGCGCCTGGAGTCGGCCGGCGTCTCCTGGAAGGTCTACCAGGACATCGGCGACGGCCTGGACGCGGCCGGTTCCTGGGGCTGGATCAACGACGCCTTCCGCGGCAACTACGGCGACAACTCGCTGCTGTACTTCAACAGCTTCCGCAACGCCCAGCCCGGCAGCGCCCTGTACGAGAAGGCCCGTACCGGCACCAACGTCAAGGCGGGCGGCGGCTACTTCGACAAGCTGCGCGCGGACGTCGTCAACGGCACCCTCCCGCAGGTCTCCTGGATAGCCGCCCCCGAGGCGTTCAGCGAGCACTCCAACTGGCCGACGAACTTCGGTGCCTGGTACATCTCGCAGGTCCTGGACTCGCTGACCGCGAACCCGGCCGTGTGGGCGAAGACGGCCCTGTTCATCACCTACGACGAGAACGACGGCTTCTTCGACCACGTCGTCCCGCCGTACCCGCCCACCTCCTCCGCCTGGGGCCTGTCCACGGCGAGCGTCACCGGCGACCTCTACACCGGGGGCGTCTCCGGCTACGCGGCCGGCCCGTACGGCCTCGGCCCGCGCGTCCCGATGATCGTGGTCTCCCCGTGGAGCAAGGGCGGCTACGTCTGCTCGGAGACCTTCGACCACACCTCGGTGATCCGCTTCATGGAGAAGCGCTTCGGCGTGCAGGAGCCCAACATCTCCCCGTGGCGCCGCGCGGTCTGCGGCGACCTGACCTCGGCCTTCGACTTCACCCAGGCCGACGCCGCGCCCGCCGCACTGCCCTCCACGGCCGGGTACATCCCGCCGGACAAGAACCGCCACCCGTCCTACCACCCGACCCCGCCGGCCACGGGCACCCTGCCCAAGCAGGAGGCAGGCTCCAAGCCGACCCGCGCCCTGGGCTACAGCCCGTACGTGGACGGCAAGGCCACGGTCTCCACGGGCAAGTTCACCCTGACCTTCGCCAGCGGTCCCAGCCTCGGCGCCCACTTCCACAGCACCTCGGGCAACCGTACGGACGGCCCCTGGCCCTACACGGTCGAGGCGGGCAAGACCCTCTCGGACACCTGGAGCACCAGCAGCTCCACCGGTAACCAGATCGACCTCACGGTGTGGGGCCCCAACGGCTTCGTGCGCACCTGGAAGGGCCCGGCGAAGAAGGCAGGCCCCGAGGTCACGGCGCGCCACGAGGCCTCGACCGGCAATCTGGCCCTCACCCTGACCAACCCCGGTTCGGCCCCGGTCAACCTCACGGTGACCAACGCCTACGGCGGTGCGGCCCAGACCTTCCGGGTCAACCCCGGCGCCACGGTCTCCCACACGGTGGACCTGCGCACCACGGGCCGCTGGTACGACGTCAAGGTCGTCTCCGACGCGGACACCACCTTCCTGCGCCGCTTCGCCGGCCACGTGGAGACGGGCGCCCCGGGCATCTCCGACCCGGCGATCAAGACCGTCTGACCCGGTCCTCCGGGGTGCGCAGCAGCCGCCGTTCCAGGACCGGGAGGTCGCCGGGGCGGTGGCTGCGGGCGTGCCGGAGCAGGCGGTCGCGGGCGGTGTCCGGGACCCGGCGGCGCTTCGGGTGGCGGGTGGTGAACTCCTCGCTCGAGAAGAACCGTACGGCGCCCTCCAGGCCGGCCCGGTCCGTCTCGCGCACCGCCCAGGCCAGTTCTTCCGTCGGGGCCCCGGCCAGCAGCCGCCAGGGGCCCAGCTCCGCGAGCAGCGACGCCGCGTCGCGGGGCTCCTTCCGCGGGGTGCCCAGCCAGCTGAACACCACGCTCAGGGGCACCTCCCGCGGCAGGTCCGGCTCCCCCTCACCCCGGGCAAGAGCCCAGGCGTACTCCCGCAGCCCCTCGGGCGCCCCGGCGGCCCACCGGGCGCGGTGACGGGCCGGGATCCCGTCGGGGGACAGCGGGTCGAGCAGGCGTTCGGACTCGGGGGTGGAGCGAGCGGGGCTCCAGTCCTCGCCGCACATGCAATCGACCGGCCCGCCGTCATAGGGGTCCGTGGGGTGCTCGGAGTGCCGGTTGTACGGGCGCACGGCCCGCACCTCGGCGATCTCCGCCGGGTCGGTGATCGCGTAGCTCCGGGGGTGGTGGGGGTGGCGCGCCCCGTCGGGGCGCGAGTAATCCCCCATGGCCAGCGGCTCGGGACTCGATATCGGCTGCACGGTGTGATGGTAGGCCCGGTGGGCAGAACGTACGGCGCTGGTTGTCTTCCACCCCGTCACCGAGGGAGAACGCATGGCCATCGCCCACCGCAGGATCGGCACCGGGCCCGTCCGCGTCATCGTGCTGCACGACTGGTTCGGCACCTCCGCCAACTGGGGCTCCGTGCTGGACTACCTGGACCCCGAGGGGTTCTCGTACGCCTTCCTCGACTACCGCGGCTACGGCGAGCGGCGGGACGTCCCAGGCCGGTACGACCTCCCCGAGATCGCCGACGACGTCCTCGCGCTCGCCGACGAGCTCGGCTGGGAGACCTTCTCCCTCCTCGGCCACTCCATGGGCGGCAAGGCGGTCCAGCAGGTCCTCGTCCGCGCCCCCGAGCGGATCGAGAAGCTGATCGGGCTCGCGCCCGTGCCGGCCGCGCCCTACGAGATGGACGACGCGACCCACACCCTCTTCCACGGCGCCGCCGAGGACCCGGAGAGCCGGCGCATCATCCTCGACCTCGTCACCGGGAACCGGGCGAGCCGCCGCTGGGTGGACCGCATGGTCGCGCACTCCCTGGACGTCTCCCGGCCCGAGGCCTTCGCCGCCTACCTGGAGAGCTGGCAGCCCCTCGACCTGTCCTCCGCCGTGAAGGGCAACACCGTCCCGGTGCTGGTCCTGGTCGGGGAGTACGACCTCGCGCTGACCGCCGAGGTGATGCGCGCCACCTGGCAGGCCTGGTACCCGAACTGCCGGATCCGCATCCTCCCGGGCGCCGGCCACTACCCGCCGCACGAGACCCCGGTGACCTTCGCCACCGAGGTGGAGGCCTTCCTGCGGGCCTAGCCGACCCCGGAAACGCCCGTGAGGGGTACGAGGAAACCTCGTACCCCTCACGGGACCCAAAGGGTGAGTGACGGGACTTGAACCCGCGGCCACCTGGACCACAACCAGGTGCTCTACCAACTGAGCTACACCCACCACGAAGGGTGGCGGACCACCCGTTCGACGTGCACGCACAGCATAGCCGATCAGGGGGGTGCTCCCGCGACGCGTTATCCGGGGCGGGCCGACGTGCCGCAGTCCGATGTGGCCCCGCTCACAGCGACGGGCGGGGGGCGAGGAGGAGCCGGACCGGCGCGGCCACTGCCCCCGCCGCGCGGCTCACGGCAGGATCACCCGTATGACCCATGAACCCGCACCCTTCACGGCCGAGGACTACGCGGCCCGGATGGCGGCCGCCGCGCAGACCGCCGCCGACGCCGGACTGGCCGGGCTGCTGATCGCCCCCGGGCCCGACCTCACCCACCTCACCGGCTACCGCCCCACCGCCGAGACCGAGCGGCTCACCCTGCTGGTCCTGGCCGCCGGGCAGGACCCGGTGCTCGTGGTGCCCGCGCTGGAGGCGCCCGACGCCGTCAAGGCCCCCGGCGCCGCCGCGCTGGCCCTGCGGGACTGGACCGACGGGAAGAACCCGTACGCGGTCACCGCCCCGCTGCTGGACGCGGCCGGGTGCTTCGGGGTGAGCGACAACACCTGGGCCCTGCATCTCCTCGGACTGCAGCGGGAGTTGCCCACCACCTCCTACGTTCCGCTCACCGACTCGCTGCCCATGCTGCGCGCGGTGAAGGACGAGCGGGAGCTCGAGCGCCTGGCCGCGGCGGGCGAGGCCGCCGACGCCGCCTACGCGCAGATCCTCCACCTCCCCTTCGCGGGCCGCCGGGAGACCGAGGTCGCCGAGGACCTGGCCGCGCTGCTGCGCGTACACGGCCACTCCCAGGTCGACTTCACCGTCGTCGGCTCCGGACCCAACGGGGCCAACCCGCACCACGAGGCCGGCGAACGGGTCATCCAGCACGGCGACATGATCGTCCTCGACTTCGGCGGCCTGCGGTACGGCTACGGCTCCGACATCTCCCGCACCGTGCACGTGGGCGAGCCGACCGCCGAGGAGCAGCGCGTCCACGACGTCGTGCGCGAGGCACAGCAGGCCGGGGTGGCCGCGGTCCGGCCGGGGGTCTCCTGCCAGGAGGTGGACCGGGCGGCCCGCGCGGTGATCACCGAGTTCGGCTACGGCGACCGCTTCATCCACCGCACCGGCCACGGCATCGGCGTCACCACCCACGAGCCGCCGTACATGGTCGAGGGCGAGGAGCAGCCCCTGGTCCCCGGCATGTGCTTCTCCGTGGAGCCGGGCGTCTACCTGCCCGGCCGCTTCGGCGTCCGCATCGAGGACATCGTGACCGTCACCGAGGACGGCGGACGCCGCCTCAACAACGCCCCGCGCGAGCTCGCGATCGTCGAGTAGGACTCACGGGCTCACGGGTTCACGGTCCCAGCACGACGGCGGATTCACCCGGTACGTGGATCCGTCCGTCCGGGCCCGGGTGTTCGAGCGGCTCCCAGGCGGCCAGCACCCGTACCCCGTTGCGCCCCAGCGCGATCGTCACCGGGTCCGGGGAGAGGTTCACGGCCACCCGTACGTCGCCCCGCCGGAAGGTGAGCCAGCGCCGCTCCTCGTCATGGGCGACCCGGACCGCCGCCAGGTCCGGGTCGCGCAGGTCCGGGTGCGAGCGGCGCAGCGCGACCAGGGTGCGGTACCAGGCCAGCAGGCGGGCGTGGCCCGCCTGCTCCGGCTCCGCCCAGTCCAGGCAGGAGCGGTCCCGGGTGGCCGGGTCCTGCGGGTCGGGGATCTCTTCGGCCTTCCAGCCGTGCGCCGCGAACTCCCGCCGCCGGCCCGTCCGTACGGCCTCGGCCAGCTCCGCGTCGGGGTGGTCGGTGAAGTACTGCCACGGGGTGCCCGCACCCCACTCCTCGCCCATGAACAGCATCGGCACGAACGGACCGGTCAGTGCCACGGTCGCGGCGCAGGCCAGCAGCCCGGGGGAGAGCGAGGCGGCGAGCCGGTCGCCGAGTGCCCGGTTGCCGATCTGGTCGTGGGTCTGGGTGTAGCCGAGGAAGCGGTGGGCCGGGGTCCGGCGGCGGTCCACCGGACGGCCGTGGGTGCGGCCCCGGAAGGAGGACCAGGTGCCGTCGTGGAAGAAGGCGCGGGTCAGTGTCTTGGCGAGCGCGGCCAGCGGGGCCTGGGCGAAGTCGGCGTAGTACGCCTGGGATTCACCGGTCAGCGCGCAGTGCAGGGCGTGGTGGAAGTCGTCGTTCCACTGTGCGTGGAGCCCCAGGCCGCCGTCGGCGCGGGGGGTGGTGGTGCGCGGGTCGCACCGGTCGGACTCGGCGATCAGGAACAGCGGACGGCCGGTCTCGGCCGCCAGCTCGTCCACGGCGGCGGCCAGTTCCTCCAGGAAGGTCAGGGCCCGCCCGTCGGCCAGCGCGTGCACGGCGTCGAGCCGCAGCCCGTCGATCCCGTAGTCCCGCAGCCAGGCCAGCGCGCTGCCCAGGAGGTACGCGCGCACCTCGTCGGAGCCGGGCGCGTCCAGGTTCACCGCCGCGCCCCAGGGGGTGTGGTGGGTGTCGGTGAAGTACGGGCCGTAGGCGGGCAGGTGGTTGCCGGAGGGGCCGAGGTGGTTGTGGACCACGTCCAGGACCACGCCCAGCCCGGCGGCGTGGGCCGCCTCGACGAACCGGGCCAGCCCGGCCGGGCCGCCGTACGGCTCGTGCACCGCCCAGGGGGCGACCCCGTCGTACCCCCAGCCGTGCCGGCCGGGGAAGGGACAGACGGGCATCAGTTCCACGTGGGTGACGCCGAGGCCGGTGAGGTGGCCCAGGCGGGCGGCGGCGGCGTCGAAGGTGCCCTCGGGGGTGAAGGTGCCGATGTGCAGCTCGTACAGGACCGCGTCCTGGAGCGGGGTGCGCGGCGCCGGGGCTCCCGGCTCGCGCAGGGCCTCGAAGTCGACCACCGCCGACAGGCCGTCGGGTCCGTCGGGCAGCCGCCGGCCGCGCGGGTCCGGCCGCGGGACGGAGCCGCCGTCCAGGAGGAATCCGTACCGGCTTCCGTCGGCGGCCGGGGCCTGCGCGGTCCACCAGCCGTCCCGCTCCGGATCGCGTGCCATCTCGTACGTCGCGTCGTCGAGTCGCATGGCGACATGACCCTTCAGCGGTGCCCACACCTCGAACTGCACGGACGTTCCCCTCGTCTGCGGCGCTGTTCAGCATGCGTATCCTGCCCATCATTCCCGGCCCGGCGGGGGTGTTCTGGACACTCCGGCCCCGACGGGCCGACAATCACCCTGTGACGTCGAGTTTTGAGTTCCCCGCCTACCCCGTGCCGCGCCTCTCGGACGCCGAGCGCGACCGGGCGCTGGGCCAGCTCAGGGAGGGCGCTGCCCTCGGCAAGCTGTCCCACGACACGTTCCTGCGCCGGATGGAACTCGCCCTGGTCGCGCGCCGCTCCGAGGACCTCGCCGTCCTCACCGCCGACCTCCAGGCGCGCGAGGGTGCCGAAAGCCCTTGGACCCGTCGGCTGTTCGGCTGGGTGGGGCGGGTCTCCGCCGTCTCGGTCGGAGTCCGGCGCGCCTGGGCCGCCGAGAAGCTGCCCAAACTGCTGCTGCCGCACCCCAGCGCGGGTGGCCTGCGGATCGGCCGCGACCCCGGCAACGGGCTGCGGCTCAGCCACGAGACCGTCTCCCGGGCGCACGCGGAACTCAGCCTGCGTGACGGGGTGTGGGTGCTCAAGGACCTCGGCTCCACGAACGGGACCACGGTCAACGGGCACCGCGTGACGGGTTCCGCGGTGGTCCGGGACGGCGACCAGGTCGGCTTCGGGAAGATGACCTTCCGGCTGTCCTCGAGCTGAACCCGGCCGCCGGATCTCGCCGGGCGGCCAGGGCCGCAGCTGTTCGCCGCCGAGGAGGCTCGCGGCCACGGGCTGGGCGCGGCCCTGGCCCGTGGACCCCTTCTAGGGCGCGACGAGGCGTTCGTACGCGGCCAGGACGGTCCGGGACTGGTGTTCCACCTGCGTGGCCACCGGGACCCAGCGGGCCTGGAAGCGGGCCGCGAAGTCTTCGCACCACCCCGTGACCAGCTGGTCCAGCCCGGGCGCCGACGCGTGACCCTGGGTGCGCAGCACCCGCAGCAGCATCGCGGCGGCGCGCAGCGACAGACGCCGCCCGAAGGCGTCGATGCTGGCGACGTACGCCGCGGTGGCCTCGGCGGGAGCCCCGTCGCCGGTCCACTCGGCGGTGATCCGGGGGATCAGCGCGAGCGTCCAGTCCACCGCGCGCAGCAGGGGCGCCGCGGCCGGGTCCTCGTAGGGCAGCGGGCCGTACCGGATCCCGTCCCGTACGGCGGCCACGCGGGCGGTGTCCTCGCCGAGCCGTCCGGCCAGCATCCGCAGGGCGCCGCGCGGGTCGGGGTGCGGGGCCGGGTCGTCGACCAGGTCGGAGGCCCACATGGGGACTTCGACGATCGCGGTGGTGCCGTCGTACCGGTGGGCGTGGTACCAGGTGCTGAGCCGGGTGTCCTCGGGGTGGAAGGCACCGGCGTCCTCGCTCCCCGGCTGCGGGATCACGAAGATCCCGGGCCCGGGGGAGGGCCAGCCGGCGGCGTCCGAGGCCCCGTTCTCCACCGGGATGCGCAGCTCGGCGGCCGATTTGCCGAAGGGCTCGGCGAGGCCGGGAATGTCCCGGGTGAGCTGGACCCAGGAGCCGCCGAGGTCGGTGGCGTGCAGGGAGACCTGGAGGACAGGCCGCAGCTCGTCGATGAGCGCGGTCAGGGCCAGGGTCTCGGGCGGCAGCCGGTC
The DNA here is from genome assembly GCF_045208355.1 of Streptomyces sp. NBC_01546. Classification (NCBI taxonomy): domain Bacteria; kingdom Bacillati; phylum Actinomycetota; class Actinomycetes; order Kitasatosporales; family Streptomycetaceae; genus Streptomyces; species Streptomyces sp. NBC_01546. The sequence continues at coordinate 2,130,940 of NZ_CP109379.1, read as the reverse complement.
CGGGGGCAGTAAAGACGGCGCCCACTCGGGCTGTTCGGGACCGGGCGGCCGGAAGAAGTGCCGGTGGTAGTCGAGGAGCGAGTACGGGCGGGGCGTGCGGTGCAGGTCCGCGCCGTCGGGATCGGCGCAGAGCAGGAAGTGCCAGCCGCAGCCCGCGCGCGGGGCCGGGTCGTGCAGGAGCCGCCGGGCGAGGGAGAGGGCGGTGGCGCCACCGACGGGTTCGTTGGCGTGGGCCCCGGCGACCACGAGGACGTCCCGGCCGGGCCCGGCCTTGCCGGTGGCCGCGACGGAGAGCACCCAGAGGGGCTGCCCGGCCCGGGAGGTTCCGGCCTGGCGGAGCCGGACCTCGGCGGGGCGTTCGTCCGCCAGGGCGCGGGCGGCCAGCGCGAGCTCGTGCGGTGTGGGGTAGCACATGTCACGGAGGAGGGTCACAAGGGATGCCATGCCCGCCGGGCTGGGCCGGTACCCGCGCCGGGGGTCGCCCCCCGGACGGAGTCTGGCCGAGGGTCTGCCGAGGGACGGGGCGCAGGCCCGGGCTACTGCTGGTGCAGGCCGCGGCCCGCCAGGGTCAGGAAGGCCTCGCCCACCGCCTCCGACAGCGTCGGGTGGGCGTGGACGTGCCGTGCCACATCGCCCGGCTCCGCGTCCCAGCCCACGATCAGCTGGCTCTCCGCGATCATCTCCGACACGTGCGGCCCCACCAGGTGCACACCCAGCACCCGCCCGCCCCGCTCGGCGACCACCTTCACCATGCCGCCCTGCCCGTGCACCATTCCCTTGGCCACGGCCGTCAGCGGCTTGGTGTTCACCACCACGTCGTGCGCCGCCTCGCGCGCCTGATCCTCCGTCAGCCCGACCGCGGCGGTTTGCGGCGCCGAGTAGGTCACCCGGGGCACCGCGGCGTAGTCCACCGGCGCGCTCGCCACCCCGGCCAGGGTCTCGGCGACCAGCAGCCCCTCCGCGAAGGAGGCGTGTGCCAGGCCGAGCGAGGGCGGCGGCAGCAGGTCGCCCACCACGTGGATCCCCGGGACGGCGGTCTCCAGCCGGGACCAGTCGGCCGGCGCCACGAACCCCCGCTCGTCGGTGGCCAGTCCGGCCGCCGCGAGGTCCAGCCCGTCGGTGACCGGAACCCGCCCGACCGCCACGAGCAACCGCTCCGCCCGGAGCTCCCGCAGTTCCCCGCGCGCCGTGCGCACGGTGGCCCGTACGCCCCCGGCCTCCAGCCGCTCGGCCTTCTCCAGCCGGGCCCCCGTCTGCACGTCGATCCCGCGCTTCTTCAGGCCCCGCGCCAGGTGGCGGGACACGTCCGCGTCCTCCAGCGGAACCAGCCGGTCCGCGGCTTCGACCAGGGTCACCTCCGCGCCCATGGACCGGTGGAAGGAGGCGTACTCCACCCCGATCGCCCCGCCGCCCAGCACCAGCACCGAGGCCGGCAGCCCGGGGGCGAACAATGCGTCGTCGCTGGTGACCACCGTGTGCCCGTCGGGCTCCAGCCCGGGCAGGGTACGCGGCCGGGACCCGGTGGCCAGCACGATCCCGCGGGTGGCCGTGAACTCCCGGCCGTCATCGGTCCGGATCGACCGCGGCCCGGTCAGCCGGGCACCGCTGCGCACCACGCGCACCCCGGCGTGCTCCAAGTGGCCCTCCACGCCCTTGTGGTTGCGGGAGACGATGTCGTCGCGGGTGGCGGTCAGGGCCGGCCAGTCCACCGACTCCACGCTCGCCCGCACCCCCCAGCGCTCGCGCGCCTCGGCTATGCCGTCGACGAGTTCGGCCGCGTGCAGCATGGCCTTGCTGGGGATGCACCCGCGGTGCAGGCAGGTCCCGCCGACCTTGTCGCGTTCGGCGAGGAGGACGGTCAGACCGAGGGCCGAGGCGCGCAGGGCCGTGCTGTAGCCGCCCGTGCCGCCGCCGATCACGATCACATCTACGGTGCTGCTGTCGCTGTTCATGTGTACAGCCTGCGCGGTCCGTTCCCATGAATCCAAGGCAATGATCTTCTCGTTGCCATGCACGTTGTTTATGCTTCCGGCTTTATGCTTCCGGCTTTATGCTTCCGGTCCATGAGCCTGCGTCAGATGGAGTACTTCCTCACCGTCGTGGAGGAGTCCTCCTTCACCCGGGCCGCCGAATCCCTGCACGTCACCCAGCCCGCCCTCTCCCACCAGGTCAAGGCCCTGGAGCGGTCCGTGGGCGGCGAGCTGCTGGAACGCATGCCGCGCGGGGTCCGGCTCACCCCCATGGGCCGCGCCTTCCTGCCGCACGCCCAGCTCGCCGTCCGCAGCGCCCGCCAGGCCGAGCGGGCCGCCCGCGCCGCCGCCGGGGCGCAAGGCGGTGAACTGCACCTCGCCACCGTCCATGCCATCGCCGTCGGCCTGCTCCCGGCCGTTGCCGCCCGCTGGCGGACCCTGCACCCGGGAGTGGCGCTGATGGTGCGGGAGTACGGCTCCACGGAGGCCCTGGAGGAACAGCTGGAGCGGGGCGTCGCCGACCTCGCGGTCGGCCCGGAACCCAAGGAGTGGACCGGTCCGGTGCTCCGCATCGGCCGGGAGGAGCTGGTGATCGTGGTGCCCTTCGACGACCCCCTGGGCGGGCGGGGCACCGTCCGGCTCACCGAGCTCGCCGACCGCGACTGGATCCGCTGCGCCATGGAACCGCTGGTGCACGGGCAGCCCGTCCTCGACTGGGCGTGCGGCGAGGCGGGGTTCACCCCGCGCACGGTGCTGCGTACGGAACACACCTCGACGGCCGTACGGATGGCGGCCGCCGGGGTGGGCATCGTCATGGCCCCGGCCCACATGGTCCGGGGCGCCGTCGGCGAGGACTGCGTGCTGCTCTCCCTCGACCCGCCGTGGCACCGGCCCCTGGCAGTCTTCTCCAGGGTCCCGCTGATCGGCGCGGCGGCTGCCTTCGCCGGGCTACTGGTGCCGGAGTAGGACCGCCACGGGCCGGGCTGCCAGCAATTCGGACAGCCGTACCCCGGCCTCGTACGGGCTCCCGTCGTGCAGCGGCAGCCAGCGGCCCGGCGGCAGTGGCAGGGTGGTGCCGCGCCAGCCCCCCGCGCCGGCCAGCCGGTGCGAGAGCCGGGTGGCCACCACCACCAGGCCGGGCGAGCGGGCGAAGGCCAGGCAGTGGTCCGCCGCCGGGCCACTGGCCTGCAGCGGGGCGTACCCGGCGAACAGGCCCGGCCGGTCCCGGCGCAGCCGCAGCACGGCGGCCGTCAGGGCCAGCTTCTCCTCGGCCGGTCCGGACGGCGCGGCCCGCGCGTCCAGCCGGGCCAGTTCCTCGCGCGGGAAGCGGGCCGGGCGCCGGTTGTCCGGGTCCACCAGGGCCCGGTACTCCGTCTCCGCGCCCTGGTAGACCTCCGGCACCCCGGGCATCGTCAGGTGCAGCAGCGCCATGCCGAGCAGGTTGGCGCGGGCCGCCTCCGCCAGCTCCGGCGGCAGGTCGAGGGGGCCGGGGGCGTATCCCGCCACGGTCGCCTCGTAGGCCTCGTTCCGCTCCGTCCAGCTGGTGTGCAGGGCGGCCTCCCGGGCCCCCTTGAGCAGCGCCTCGGTCAGCCGGGGCACGGCCTGCGGAACCTCTCCGAGGCCCAGCGCGGTCTGCCGGGCCGTCCACGCCAGCCCCGGGTCCGGGCCGCCGAGCCCGTCCATCGGCTGCGGCGCCTGCGACAGCACCGAGATCCTGGCCCGGACGTCCGCGCTGCGCTTGGTGTCGTGCGTGGACAGCACCGTCCCGGACCGGGGCCACTCCCGCTCCAGCCGGTCGCAGTACGCGTGGAACTCCTCGGCCGAAACCGCCGGTTGGCCGGGGTCGCCGCCGACCTCGGTGGCCGACAGCAGGGGCGCGTACCGGTAGAAGGCCCGGTCCTCCAGGGACTTGGCGCGCAGCGCGGCCGAGGTCTGCGCGAAGCGGGCCGCGAAGGCGGGATCCCGCAGCAGCAGCTCCCGTACACCGCCCACCGCACCCGGACCGGCCACCGCGGCCGCCCGATGCACGGCCCGCGGGTCCGGCTCCGGCTCGCCGGGGTAGGGCCGGTAGACCGGATAGGCGATCAGCAACTCCCGTACCGCAGAGGCCAATTCCGGACCGGCCTGCCGTTCCAGCGCGCCCAGCTCGGCGGCCAGGTCGCCGGTCAGCACCTCCCGTGCGCTCTCGTCGGCGGTCCGCGCCCACTCGGGGTGGCCGGTGAACTCCACGTACTTCCGAGCCAGTTCGGCCGTGCCGGCCGGATCGGTGAACACCCCGTCCACCCGGTGCAGCGCGTCGTACCCGGTGGTCCCCGCCACCGGCCAGGAGGGCGGCAGCCGCTCGTGCCGGGCCAGGATCTTCTCCACCACCACCCAGCAGTGCGGCCCCGCCGCCGCCCGCAGCCGCCGCAGGTACTCCTCGGGATCCGCCAGCCCGTCCACGTGGTCGATCCGCAGTCCGTCCGCCACCCCGTCCCGGACCAGCTCCAGCACCTTGGCGTGGGTGGCCGTGAACACCTCGGGGTCCTCCACCCGGACCCCGATCAGCTCCGAAATCGTGAAGAAGCGCCGGTAGTTGAGCCCGGTACGGGCCTCCCGCCACCAGGCCGGCCGGTACCACTGCGCGGCCAGCAGCTCGGGCAGCGCCAGCCCCGCGGTGCCCTCCCGCAGCGGGAACTCCTGCTCCCCGTAGCGCAGCACCTGCCCGTCGGCCCTCAGCTCGCAGGACTCCACCGGCCCGGCGAGCACCGGCAGCAGCACCTGCCCGCCGCCCGCCTCCCAGTCGATGTCGAACCAGCGCGCGAACGGCGAGCCCGGCCCCTCCCGCAGCACCTCCCACAGCGGCCGGTTCAGCCGCAGCGGCGCCGGTACCGCCATGTGGTTCGGCACGATGTCGAGCACCAGGCCCATACCGTGCGCCCGGGCGGCCGCGCCCAGCGACCTCAGGCCCGGCTCGCCCCCCAGCTCCTCGCGCACCCGGGAGTGGTCGGTGACGTCGTAGCCGTGCGCCGAGCCGGGCACCGCCTCCAGGACGGGGGAGAGGTGCAGGTGCGAGACGCCGAGCGAGGCGAGGTACGGTACGGCTTCCTCGGCCGCCGCGAACGGGAACTCCGGACGCAGCTGGAGGCGGTAGGTCGACGCCGGAGTGACAGGTGTCGGAACATCAGATTCCGAATGGATGCTTGACCGCGGCAGGCTCATGAGAACGTACGTACCCAGCCTGCCGGATTCCGTGCCATTACCCAATGCATACGAGTGACTGCGCCGGGTTAGCGTTGCTCAAGTGGTTGGAACCGTCAACACCTATCGAAGAGTCATCGCCCTGACCGGGCCCCTACTTCCGCTCATCTCGTTCTTTGCCCGACTGCCCGTCGCGATGTCCCAGTTCGGCAGCGTGGTGCTGGTCGCCCAGACCAGCGGCTCGATCGCCACCGGCGCCATCGTCGGCGGCACCCTCTCCGCCGGTCAGGTGGTCTTCGGACCCGTCCTGGGCCGGCTCGCCGACCGGTACGGCCAGCGGCCCGTCGTACTGACCGCCGCCGCGGTCAACGCCGTCGCGACCGCCGCCCTGGTGGCCGGGGCCCTCGGCCACCTCGCCACCGTCCCGCTCGCCGCCGTCGGAGCCGTCGCGGGCGCCTCCATCCCGCTGATCGGGCCGCTCGCCCGGACCCGCTCCGTGGCCCTGGCGCACCGAGCCAAGTCCGAGGAGAGCGTGGTGGGCGCCGTCCACTCGCTCGAAGGCACCCTGGACGAGGTCTCCTTCGTCCTCGGCCCGGCCTTCGTCGGACTCGCCTCGATCGTCGCGCACCCCGCGGTCGCCCTCGGCGGGGCCGCCGTCCTCGTCGCCGTCTTCGGCACCGCCTTCGCGCTGCACCCGACCGCCGCCGTCACGGACGGCCCCTCAGCGAAGGCGCGGAGCAAGGCGCGGAGCAAGGAGCGCAAGGTCCGGGTCCGGCAGCCGCGCGTGGTCCACGCCGTCCGCGGCTCGCTCGCCCTCCAGGGCGCCATGTTCGGCGCCTGCCAGGCCGGGATCGCCGCGCTCACCATGCGGCTGGGCGTCCCCGACCAGGCCGCCGTCGTATACGCCGCCATGGGCGTCGTCAGCGCCGTCGTCGGCATCTCGCTCGGCGCGCTGCCCGCCCGCTTCGGGCTGCGGCTGCGCTGGCGGGTGGCGACCGGCGCCGCGCTGGTGCTCTCCGTACCGCTGCTCTTCACCGACTCCCTGTGGCCGCTCTACCTGGTCGTCACCGTGCTCGGCGCGGCCTACGCCCCGCACCTGATCACCGCGTTCGCCCTCACCGAGCGCGTCGTGGAGCCCGCCCGGCTGGCCGAGGCGATGGCCTTCGCCGCCAGCTCCCTGGTGGCCGGGCAGGCCATCGCGCTGCCGCTCTCCGGGCGGCTCGCCGAGTCCTACGGGCCCGCCGCGGCCTTCGCCGTGGCCGTGGGGGCGGCCGCGCTCTGCCTGACCCTCGCCCTCCTCACCCGGGTGCCGGCCGCCCGTACCCACGGCAAGGCCTTCATCCCGGCGCAGCAGACCGGCTCGCCGGCCGTGGGCGAGAGCTCCGCCTACGCCGGGCGCTGAAGCACCACCAGACACCGTCCTGTCAGCGCCACCCGGTCGCCGGCCGCGTACTGCGGCCCGGTGCCGGGTGGCAGTACGTCCGGCCGCGCCGTGTCCACCACCAGGCGCCACTGCGCCCCGTGCCCCGCCGGAACGGTGAACTCCTGCGGATCGGCGCCCGCGTTGAACATCAGCAGGAACGAGTCGTCGGTGATCCGCTCCCCGCGGGTCCCCGGCTCGGAGATGGCCTCCCCGTTGAGGAACACCGTCAGCGCCCGCGCGTGCTGCGCCTGCCAGTCACGGGCCCGCATCTCCTCGCCGTGCGGGGTGAACCAGGCGATGTCGGAGAGCTCGTCGTGCGTCCCCTCCACCGGCCGCCCGTGGAAGAACCGGCGCCGCCGGAACACCGGGTGGTCGCGGCGCAGCCACACCATCCGCCGGGTGAACTCCAGCAGCGCGGGCGCCGGCTTGCCGGGCTCCGGCCAGCCCACCCAGGACAGCTCGTTGTCCTGGCAGTAGGCGTTGTTGTTGCCGGCCTGGGAGCGCCCGAACTCGTCGCCGTGGCTGAGCATCGGCACGCCCTGCGACAGCATCAGGGTGGCCGTGAAGTTGCGCATCTGGCGCTCGCGCAGCTCCAGCACCTCCGGGTCCTCGGTGGGCCCCTCCACCCCGCAGTTCCAGGACCGGTTGTGGGTCTCGCCGTCCCGGTTGCCCTCCCGGTTGGCCTCGTTGTGCTTCTCGTTGTAGGAGACCAGGTCGTGCAGGGTGAAACCGTCGTGGCAGGTGGTGAAGTTGATCGACGCCAGCGGGCGCCGCCCGTCGTCCTGGTAGAGGTCCGAGGAGCCGGTCAGCCGTCCCGCGAACTCCGCCAGCGTGCGCGGCTGCCCGCGCCACAAGTCCCGTACGGTGTCCCGGTACTTGCCGTTCCACTCGGTCCACAGCGGCGGGAAGTTGCCCACCTGGTAGCCGCCCTCGCCCAGGTCCCAGGGTTCGGCGATCAGCTTCACCTGGCTGACCACCGGGTCCTGCTGGACCAGGTCGAAGAACGAGGACAGCCGGTCCACCTCGTGGAACTGGCGGGCCAGCGTCGCCGCCAGGTCGAAGCGGAAGCCGTCCACGTGCATCTCGGTGACCCAGTACCGCAGCGAATCCATGATCAGCTGGAGCACGTGCGGGGAGCGCATCAGGAGCGAGTTCCCCGTGCCCGTGGTGTCCGTGTAGTGCCGGGGGTCTTCCGCCAGCCGGTAGTACGAGGCGTTGTCCAGCCCGCGGAAGGACAGCGTCGGACCCAGGTGGTTCCCCTCGGCCGTGTGGTTGTAGACCACGTCCAGGATCACCTCGATCCCGGCCTCGTGCAGGGCCCGGACCGCCGACTTGAACTCCAGCACCTGCTGGCCGCGGTCGCCCGAGGCGTACCCGTTGTGCGGGGCGAAGAAGCCGATGGTGTTGTAGCCCCAGTAGTTGCTCAGCCCGTCGTTGACCAGCCGGTGGTCGTTGACGAACTGGTGCACCGGCATCAGCTCCAGCGCCGTCACCCCGAGCTTGGTCAGGTGCCCGATGACTGCCGGGTGCGCGAGCGCCCCGTACGTGCCGCGCAGCTCCTCGGGGAGGTCGGGATGGTGCATCGTCAGACCCTTGACGTGCGCCTCGTACAGCACGGTGTGGTGGTACTCGTGCCGGGGCGGCCGGTCGTTGGCCCAGTCGAAGTACGGGTTCACCACGACCGAGCTCATGGTGTGCGGGGCGGAGTCCAGGTCGTTGCGGGAGTCCGGCCGGCCGAAGTGGTAGCCGTACACCGCCTCGTTCCAGTTGACCTGGCCGCTGATGGCGCGCGCGTACGGGTCCAGCAGCAGCTTCGCCGCGTTGCAGCGCCGGCCGCGGTCGGGCTCGTACGGGCCGTGCACCCGAAACCCGTAGCGCTGGCCGGGCATGATGCCCGGCAGGTACGCGTGGCGGACGAAGGCGTCCGTCTCGCGCAGTTCCACGGCGGTCTCCGAGCCGTCGTCGTGGAGGAGGCACAGCTCGATGCGTCGGGCGGCCTCGGAGTAGACCGCGAAGTTGGTGCCGGCGCCGTCGTAAGTGGCGCCGAGCGGATACGCCTGTCCCGGCCAGACCTGCATAGGTAACGACTCTTCCCATCCTGCTCCGGCTGATCCGGCTGGACCACGTCACTGCCAGATCTTCCCCGAAAGAGGTGCCTCACGCGTGGACTTGGGTTGGTCCCTCCGGGTGACCCGTAGACCTGATAGGCGGGTCGGACGACTGTCTGGGCATCGGATAATGGGTCAACGGACAGCCGGTGTACGGGCCATCGGGCTGCACCGGGCCGCGCGCGCGGAGTACCCTTCCGTGATCACTGGAGACGGGCGTCCAGACGCAGAAGGCGGTGCACGGGTGAGCTCGGGAGGTCTGGAGCTGCCCCCTGGTGACAGCGGTCACGAGGGTGGCCCCGCGGACGCACCGTCGGCGGGGGTCGCGGCCGGGGCGGTGTCGCTGGCCCCGCAGGCGGCCGGGAGCGCCCGGGCCGGCGCCGAGCTGGACTGGGGCGCGGAGGCCTGGAGCGAGGTCCGCACCCGGGCGCAGCGCGCGGGCCGTGCGTACATCTGGCTGAACCTGATCGAACAGCGGCTGCGGTCGGTGGTCGGCGCGGTACTGCGGCCGATCTACGAGCCGGTGCACGGCGGGGACGACTGGGTGGTCGCGGCCGCCGGGCCCGCCGGGCAGGAGTGGGTGCAGCGGGCGGTGGCCGTGCGCGAGGTCAGCCGCCGCAAGGGCTACCTGCTCGACTCGGCCGACGACAACGTGCTGAGCTTCCTGACCCTCCCGCAGCTGCGGGAGCTGATGGTCCAGCACTGGCCCTGCTTCGAACCGTACTTCGACGACCGGCGCGAGATCGAGCTCGCACTGGACGAGCTGGAGGTCACCCGCAACGTCGTCTCCCGCAACCGGGCGCTGTCCCGTCCGGTGCTGGAACAGGCGGAACGGGCCTCCGCGCGGCTGCTGGAGGTGCTGGGAGGCGGCTCGGGCAGCCCCTCGGCCGACCGGCTGCCGATCGACGCCGTCGAGGACCTGGTGGGCGACCGGTACGCGGACGTCATCTCGGTCCACCCGGACCGGGTGCGCCTGCAGCGCCAGCTTCCGGCGGAGGACCTCTTCGGCGGCGCGCGGCGGCTCGACGCCATCGGCATAGGCCTCAACCTGCTGGTCCAGAACTTCTCGGGCCGAAGACTCGTCCGGCTCACGGAAGCCGGCTGCCGGGTGCGGCTGCTGTTCCTGAACCCGGCGAGCAGCGCGGTCAAACGGCGCGAGCGCGAGCTGGGGCTGCGCAAGGGCGAGCTGAGCCGCTCGGTGGAGATGAACATCCTGCACGTCCGCCGGGTCCGGGCGGGCCTGCGGGACCCCTCGCGCTTCGAGATCCACGTCTTCGACGAGACCCCGCGCTTCACCGCCTACCTGGTGGAGGGCCAGTCCTCGGGGATCGCCGTGGTCCAGTCGTACCTGCGGCGGGCGCGCGGCATGGAATCGCCCGTCCTGGTCCTGCGCGGCGGCGGCCGGGGCGTGCCGAAGGACGCCGACCACGGGCTGTTCACGACGTACCGCGAGGAATTCGAATCGGTGTGGGAGGACTCCCGGCCGGTGTCGTGACGCCGGCCGCGCCCAGCCCCCGGCGGCCGGTCTGTCAGTGCGCCGTGGCAGGCTGAAAGCCGTTGACCGAAGGTGTACGGGGGGAAGGGCGCATGATGGGGGACTGGCACGGCGGTGTGCTGATCGGGTTCGACCTGGAGACGACCGGCACGGAGCCGGGGGAGTCGCGGATCGTGACGGCGGCGGTGGTCGAGGTACGGGGCGGCGAGGTGCGCGAGCGGCGCGGCTGGCTCGCGGACCCGGGGATACCGATTCCGGAAGGGGCCTCGGCGATCCACGGGATCAGCACGGAGCGGGCCGTCGCCGAGGGCCGCCCGGTGCGGGAGGTGGCCGACGAGGTCGCCCGGGCGCTGGTCGGGCACTGGCGCGCGGGGGCGGTGGTCGTCGCGTACAACGCGGCCTTCGACCTGACCCTGCTCTCCGCGGAGCTGGCCCGGCACGGGCTGCCGTCGCTGGCCGAGCGGCTGGGCGGTGCGGCGACCGGGCCGGTGGTCGACCCGCTGACCATCGACCGGGCCGTCGACCGCTACCGGCGCGGCAAGCGGACCCTGGAGGCGGTCTGCGGGGTGTACGGGGTCACCTTGGACGCCGCGCACGACGCCGGGGCGGACGCCCTGGCCGCGGTCGAGGTGGCCCGCGCGATAGCCGCGCGCCACCCCGAGGTGGCCGCCCTCACCCCGGCCGACCTGCACGCCCGCCAGGGCACCTGGCACGCGCGCTGGGCCCGGGACTTCCAGTCCTACCTCCGCCGCCAGGGCACCCCGGACGCGGTGATCGACACCGCCTGGCCGCTGCGGGGCCTGGTCCCGGCGGCCGGCTAGGACACTCGGGTCAGAGCCGGAAGGCGGACGGGTCGATGGAGGCCAGCCGTTTCACCAGCGCCGGCACCCCGCGGCCACGGTCCTCGCGGTGCTCCACCGCGCGCAGCGCCGGGATGACCAGCCGCGCACCGGGGTAGCGGACGGGCTCCGGCGGGATCCAGCCGCCCGGCGGCCTGGTGAAGGCCGAGCCCGACCACTCGTCCTTGGTGCCCAGGACGAGGGAGGCGAGCACCTTGGCCATCAGCCGCGAGGGGCCCACCCCGTCCCCCGAGTAGCCCGTGGCGTAGCAGACCCCGGGCACGGACTTCAGCCAGCCGGCGAAGGGGAGCGAGGTGGTCGAGTACTCGACCGGGGCGGTCCAGGCCGTGTCCACCGGCGCGCCGGCGAGCTCCGGGAAGAGCCGGGCGAGCTGACTCCGTAGCTCGGCGGGTCGCAGCGCGTCGCCCCACATCGTGTCGGCCCCGCTCTGGCCGAAGGCCACGCCCGAGCCGCCCTTGCCGAAGAGCAGCCTGCCGTCCGGGGTCGTGCGGTAGTAGTTCAGCCTGCGGCGGGAGTCGCAGACCGAGGTCTCCCCGTCCCAGCCGAGCGCCGCGAGCCGCTCCGGAACGGGCTCGGTCAGGAGGGTGTCGCTGGCCACGGTCACCATCCGGCGGCCGAGGTCCTCCAGCTGCCCGGCCCAGGCGTTGATGGCCAGCACGACCCGTCCGGCGTGCACCCGTCCGTAGGGGGTGTGGGCGGTCGTGGCGCCGCCGGGCGCGCCCCGCAGGGCGGTCAGCGGGGTGCGCTCGTGGACGCGGACGCCCGCCTCGATCGCCACCCGGCGCATGCCGCGCGTCAGCTTGGCGGGCTGGAGCGTGGCGCAGCCCGGGTCGAGGACGCCGCCGAAGTGGTTGCGGGTGCCGACCGCCCGGCGGGACTCGGCTGCGGACACCTCGTGCAGCGGCTCCGTCCCGGCCCGCCGCAGGTCCTCCAGGGTCTGCCGCCACGCCCCGCGCTGGGCCGGTGAGGAGGCGGCCCACATCCACGGACCGCGCCGGTACTCGACGTCGATGCCGTGCGCCTCGGTGAAGGCGAGGATGTCGTCGACGGCCTGGGCGGAGGCCTCGCCCAGCCGGCGCGCCTCTTCGTGCCCGCCGATCGCGACGAGGCTGCTGAAGCGGGCCCACATCGGCATCAGATAGCCGGCGTTGGCGCCGCTGGCTCCGCCGCCGCACACGTCGGCCTCGATCAGCACGATGTCCGTGCCGGGCGCCCGCCGCAGGATCTCCAGGGCGGTCCACAGGCCGGTGAAGCCGCCGCCCACGACGAGGACGTCGCAGCGCACCTCGTCCAGCAGCTGCGGGGAGCGCCCGTCGTCGGGTTCGGCGTGCAGGGCGTCACGCAGCCAGGCGGTGCGCCGGGCCGGAGGCGGGGTGTCGGGGCGGGGCCAGGTGCCGGCCAGGACGAGATCGGTCACGGGTACGGGTCTCCACGGTCGGTGCGGTGCGGTGCGGTGCGGTGTGTGTGGTGGGGTGCGGTCAGTTCTGGCGTGCGCGGGTGGCCCGGCCGGAGGCGTCCAGGTGCTCCGCCGCCGTCAGCAGGTCGATCCGCGAGCTCACCCCGAAGGTCTTGAACAGCTTCCGGAGGTGGTAGTTGACGGTGTGCGGGGACAGCGCGAGGCGCCGGGCGATCTGCTGGTTGGTGAGGCCCTCGCGCACCAGACCCACCAGCACCCGTTGCTGCTCGCTCAGTTCCGGCCCGGCGGCCGGCGCCTCGCGGAGCCCCGCCGTCGCCCGCAGCGCCGCCGCTTCCCGCTGGAGGGAGAGGCGCAGCGAGTCGGGCATCGAGTCCGAGATGAGCCGGCGCAGCAGCGGACTGGAGAAGACGGCCCGGCCGTCGTCGTTGCGCACGACGCCGGTGGCCTCCACCTCCTCCAGCGCGGGGAGCAGGGCGGAGACCGAGGTCCGCAGCATCAGCGCCAGGTCCTCGTAGACCACCTCGCACCCCAGGAGCGAGGCCACGCACAGCAGTTGGCGGCATCCGGGGGAGAAGCGCTCCAAGGTGGCCCGGACCCGGGTGGCCAGGCGGGCGGGGAGCCGCGAGGTCAGCAGCCGGACCTCGTCGTCCACGGTCTCCAGGGCACCTTCCTCCTGGAGCCCGGTGAGCAGTTCGATCAGCAGCCGGGGGTGCCCGCCGGCCTGGTCGATCAGCTGGACCAGAGCCGGTGCGGGCGGCGCGCCCAGCAGGTCCCGGGCCAGGCTCAGCGAGTGGGCCGGTCCCAGCGGTCCCAGCGACAGCCGCTCGCTGCGGCCCGTGAGGCCGGCCGGCAGGGCCGGCGCCTCGCCGGGCCGGTGGGCCACCAGCCAGACGACGGGTTCGCCGCCGGGCCGTTCGCGGGGGCGAAGGGCATCCGCGGCGGCCCGTCCACGGCCCGGCGGGTGTCGTCGACCAGGACGAGGACGGGCCCCGCCGGGGCATGGCACCGGCCGGGCCGGCCCCGGGTGTGGCGCGCCGGAACGGTCCGGCGCCGCAGGTGGCGGGGGTCCGCCCACGGATCGGGGTGGTGCCCGGCGTAGCCCAGGCCGTCGGCGAGGGCGGCGGCTTCCTGCAGCAGCCGGGTCTTGCCGATGCCGGGCATTCCCTCGATCGACAGGACGGCGGGGCCGGAGCGGCGGCCGTATTCCAGTACCTCGCGGATGAGCCGCATTTCCCGCTCGCGCCCGCGCAGCGGCATGTGGGTGAGGGTGCTGTTCATATGGAGCCGCCGTAGCGACGTACGCCGACGGTGTGGAAACGCGCGGACACGAACGCGGCGTCGCAGTACACCGAGTTCCCCGACGGGTTCATTCCCGTGCCGTGCAGATCGGAATAGACGGCCGACTGGGAGATGTACCAGTCGCCCATCAGGTTCGCCGACAGCATCACCCCGGCTTCGGCGCAGGCCTGTTCCATCGCCGCTTCCACCTCCGGTGACGTGGAATAGAGGCCGACGGACAGCGCGCCGCACTCGCGGGTGGTGCGGGAGACCAGCGCGACCGCGTCGGCGACGGTGTCCACCGCGACGGCGAAGACCACGGGGCCCAGCCATTCGGCGAGCAGCGTGGTCCGGTCCGCGGCCCGGTTCGCGTCGAGCGTCACGACGGCCGGGGTGCGGATGACCGCCTCCGGGTGCGCGGGGTCGCGCACGGCGCGGGAGGGGACGGCCACGGTCCCGGCTTCCCCGGCCATCACCCGTTCGAGCCGCTCCAGGACCGGGGGTCCCAGGAGCGCGCCCAGGATGCCGCTCGCCACCGTGTCGTCGCCCAGCAGGCCGGCGAGGGCCGCGCCGAGGTCGGCGACGATCTCCTCGTACGTCCGGTGCCCCTCGTCGGTGCTGATACCGGCCCGCGGGATCAGCAGGTTCTGCGGGCTGGTGCACAGCTGCCCGCTGTAGAGGGAGACGGAGAAGGCGAGGTTGGCGAGCATGTCGCGGTAGTCGCCGGTCGACTCGACGAGCAGGGTGTTGACGGCGGACCCGGCGGTGAAGACGCGCGCCTGGCGGGCGTTGTCCTCCAGCCAGGTGCCGAAGGCGGTGCTGCCCGCGTAGTCGACGAGGCGCACCTCGGGGCGGGTGGCCAGCCGGCGGGCCAGTTGCTCGCCGGGGTGTTCGGCGGCCAGGCACACCAGGTCCGCCGGGAAGCCGGCTTCGGTCAGTACCTCGCGGGCGATCTCGACGGTGAGCGCCAGGGGCAGGACGGCCGCCGGGTGCGGTTTGACCAGCACGGGGTTGCCGGTGGCCAGGGAGGCGAAGAGGGCCGGGTAGCTGTTCCAGGCGGGGAAGACGCTGTTGGCGACGACCAGGGAGACGCCCCGCGGCACCGTCCTGAAGGTCTTGGCCAAGGTGACGGCACGGCCGTCGCCCTGGGGCTTGCGCCAGACCGAGGCGGCCGGCAGCCGATTCTGCTCGGCGAGGGCGCAGGCCACCGCCTCGAGGCCGCGGTCCTGGGCGTGGACGGCCCCCGCGTGGAAGGCCATCAGGAAGTTGTGGCCGCTGGTGTGCACGGCCGCGTAGGCGAACTCGGCGCTGCGGGCGTTGATCCGGTGGAGGATCTCGGCGCAGACCGCCGCACGGGCCTCGGGACCCGCGTCGCGCCAGGCGGGCAGGGCCGCCTCCATGGCGGGCAGCAGGACGTCGGGGTCGCAGTGCGGGTAGGAGACCTTCAGCGGGCCGCCGTACGGGGAGCGCTCGCCGCCCGCTTCCGGGCCGGGGCCCACGGTGCCGTCCCGGCCGGGCTGGCCGAGCTCCAGCGGCCGGCCGAGGAGCCGGCGGAAGGCGGCCTCGCCGGCGGCTCTCGCGCCCCGGCCGTAGGCCTGCGGATCCTCCGGGTCCTCCGAATACGGCGACCAGTGTTCGCGGGTGCGGATCACCTCGCGGGCCCGCTCCAGGGTGCTGCCGTGCCGGGACGCGAATCGGGTCAGCGCGCCGCCGTCGGCGCGGGTTTCGGGAACGGGCGGCCGCACGGTTTGCGCCATGGTCCTCATCCTTGTCGAACGGTAGGGGTCCGGTCGGGGAACGCCGATTCCGGAAAGCCTCGGCGATCACGCTAATTCGGCTGGTTCGCACCCACGGCGGAGTCAGGTCATGAAGGGAATTGACGGACCGTTCACACCGACGGGCGGGAAATCGGCGGCGTGACGGAGCTCCGGCCCGAGGGGAAAGGGGCGAAATCCGGGCCGGTCCTGGGACGTTGGGCACGCCCGCCGAAAAGGCGGGTCAAACTGTGACGATGGCCATATCACGCGCAACTTGCCGCTATCAGCCATCATCTGGCGTGATATCGCCGCTCGCCACCTCTCGGCGGGCGTGCCAACTGGCTTGTTCTGTACGACTTCCTGGGCAGGTTTGCCTGTTACCTCAGCCCTCGGGCACCAGCCACCCCGGCAGCCGCGCTATTCGGTGATCGGCCGCAGGTACCGGTCGAGTGCCGTGTCGGGCAGCACCCGGGCGAGCACGCTCACCTTCCGGGCGTCCGGACCCACCCGGTAGCGGGTCCTGGGCCGCCGGGCCGTCAGGGCCTGCCGGACCGTCTCCGCGAAGTCCTCCGGACGGGTCAGGCTCTCCCGCGCCTGCTTCTCGTTCTGGTGCAGGAACCGGTTGAAGGGGATCCGGTACCGCTCGGCCACCTGCTCCGGGACACCGTCCATCGCGGCCCGCGCGACGTCGGAGACCTTGCCCCAGATCGGCGTCATGATGGCGCCTGGCTGCACCAGGGCGACGTCCACGCCCTGCGGTGCCAGCTCGCGCCGCAGTACGTCGGTCAGGGCCTCCTTGGCGAACTGCGCGGCCGCGTACGCCCCGAGGAACGGGATCGCCACACTGCCCAGGCCCGAGGTCACGTTGACCACCCGGCCGCGGGTACGCCGCAGCAGCGGCAGGAACGCCTGGGTGACGGCGAGCTGACCGACCACGTTGGTGTCCAGCTGCCGGCGCAGCCGCTCCGGCGACACGCACTCCAGCGGGGCCGAGACGCAGATGCCCGCGTTGTTCACGAGCCCCCACAGGCCGTCCTCGCCCACCTCGGCGGTGACCCGTTCGGCGGCCGCGGCCACCGACTTCTCGTCCGTCACGTCGACCAGCACCGGAACGATCCGGCCGTGCGCGGAGGCCTCGGCGAGCGCCAGGGCGTCGGCCTCCTTGCGGACACCGGCGAAGACCCGGAAGCCCGCCTCCTCCAGCTCGAGCGCGCAGACCCGGCCGAGGCCGGAGGAGGCCCCGGTGACCAGTACGGACCGGCCGCGCGGCGACAGGGCGGCGCGGTTCTGGGCGGCTGACACGAGATTTCTCCTACGGGAAGCGGGGGCGCTCATCCGGCCACCGCCGGGAAGGTGAGGGCGTCCTCCAGCGTGCGGGTGAGCCTGCTCTGCGGCATGAAGCGGAAGTACGCGTCCCGCACCGGCCGGCGGAACGGGTCCTCGGACTGTTCGAAGGAGCTGATGCCGCGCGAGGCGGCGACCATGCCCCGGGTGCGTTCGCGGCGCTCGTCCTCGTAGCGGCGCAGGGCCCGCGGCAGGTCGGGCGCGCCCTTCAGGGCCCGCCCGAGCACCACGGCGTCCTCGATCGCCATGCCCGAGCCCTGGCCGAGACTGGTGAGCATCGGGTGCGCGGCGTCCCCCAGCAGGGTCACCGGACCCCGGCCCCAGCGCTCCAGGAACGCCCGGTCCCGGGAGGGCACGGCGATGATCGACTCCTCGGGGGTGGCCAGGATCGCCTGCCGCACCTCGTCCGCCCAGCCGTCGTAGGAGTGCAGGACCTCGGCCTTGCCGCCCTTCCAGTCCCGCGAGAGCTCGGCCGGCATGTTCTTGGTGCCCCACCAGTACAGCCGTCCGGCGCCCATGTCCACGAGCCCGAAGCGCTTGCCGCTGCCCCAGAAGTGGGTCACCGAACCCGGCGTGAAACGGGGGTGCGAGAACGGCACGACCGCGAGCCAGCAGATGTAGCCGCTGTCCTGCGAGTCCTCCGGGCCCACCAGCTGCCTGCGGACGGCGGAGTTGAAGCCGTCCGCCCCGATCAGCACGTCCCCCTCGGCGGTGGTGCCGTCGTCGAACGCGACCCGCACCCCGCCGCCCGGCACCCCTTCCGTCTCGAAGCCGGTGGCCGCGGCGCCGAAGTGCAGGGGGATGCCCTCCGCCGCCTCCAGCAGCGACTGCTGGAGGTCCGCCCGGGTGATGAGCACACTGGGCACCCCCAGCCTGCCGATGATCTCCGGGAAGGGGAACTCCCGGATCAGCCGGCCCGAGGCCGTCTTGACGTGATACGAGCGCAGGGCCTCCCCGCGCTTCTCCAGGTCGATCCCGACGCCCAGCGAGTTCAGCGCGCCGACGGCGTTGCTCATCACCGAGAGGCCGGAGCCCGCGGCCCGCAGCTCGCCCGCCCGTTCGTGGACCTCGACCTCGAGACCCGCCTCGCGCAGGGCGACGGCGGCGGTGAGGCCGCCGATCCCCGCGCCGATCACCAGGGCCTTCTTCTTCTGTGTCATCTCACTGTCCGATCAGTTCGGTGACGACCCGGACCATGTGGGCCACGTAGGGCTCCTCCATGATCGTGAGGTGGTCGCCGGGTACGTCCACGACGTCGAGCGCGCCGCTGGTGCGCTCGCGCCAGCCGTTGCTGGGGTCCGCGTGCATGCTCTCGATGGCCGTGTGCATCGAGTTGAGTACGCCGGGCAGCGGCTGCGCGGCGTGGATGAGGACCATGTCCTGGTCCACCACCTCGGGCCGGTAGGCGAACGCCGCCTTCCAGTTGGCCTCGTACACGTGGAACAGGCGCCGCACGACGGCCCCGGTGCTCCCTGCGGGCAGCACGCCCTCGTCGATGGCGAGCTGGGCGATGAAGTCGAACTTCTCCTCCAGCGTCGTCAGCCGGTCCGGGATGAGCTCCAGCGGGGAGTCGCCCCCGCGCCGCAGCCACAGCAGCTCCCAGAAGAACCAGCCGAGCAGGGCCTCGTCGTCCGTGGTCAGACGCCGGCCCGGATTGAGGGCGGTGGTGTCCAGCAGCACCAGCCGGGCGATCTCCTCCCCGGCCGCCCGCAGCTGCCGGGCGATCTCGAAGGCCACGAACCCGCCGAACGACCAGCCGCCGATGACGTACGGGCCGCTCGGCTGCACCCGGCGCATGGCCTCGATGTAGCTGGCCGCGATCTCCTCGACGCTGCGCAGCGGTTCGGTGCCGGGGTCGCCGCCGGCCGCCTGCAGGGCGTAGAACGGCTGGTCCTCCTCCAGGTACTTGGCGAACCGGACGTAGCAGAGCACGTTCCCGCCCATGGGGTGGACGAAGAACATCGGGCGCTTCGATCCGGCCGGGCGGATGGGCACCAGCGGGTCGAAGGCGGTCATCGCCTCGCCCGAGCGCAGTCGCGCGGCCAGCTCGGCCACGGTCGGCGCCGACACGAACTCCGAGAGCGGGACGCTGATCCCGTAGCGCTGCTCGATCTGGACCACCAGGCGCATCGCGGTGAGCGAGGTCGCCCCGAGGTCGAAGATGTTGTCGTGCACGCCCAGCGCGGGCAGCTGGAGCAGATCGCCGACGATCTCCACCAGGGTCTCCTCGTAGGCGTCGCGCGGGGCCGCGGCGGCGTCGGCGGTGGCCCCCGTGCTCAGCGCGGCGCCGCGCAGGGCCTTGTCGTCCCGCTTGCCGCTCGGCGTCAGCGGCAGGGCCGCCAGCCACTCGAAGTGCGAGGGCATCATGTACTCGGGCAGCACCGTCCGCAGCTGCTTGCGCAGGAGCGTGAGGTCGGCGCCGTCCGGGTCGCCCGTCAGGAAGGCCGCGAGGAAGGAGTCGTTGCCCTCCCGGCGGCGGGCCACGACGGCGGCCTCCGCGATGCCGGGGTGGCCCGCCGCGAAGCGGGTGATGGCCAGCTCCACCTCGGCCGGCTCCACACGGTAGCCGCGGACCTTGACCTGCGCGTCGGCCCGGCCCAGGCACACCACGTCACCACCGGGCAGGACGAAGCCCAGGTCGCCGGTGCGGTAGAGGCGCTCGCCCGCTGCGGCGGCCGCGGGGGACGGGTGCGGTACGAACCGCTCCTCGGTCAGGTCGGGGCGGCCCACGTAGCCCTCCGCGAGGCAGGCACCCGACAGGTACAGCTCGCCCCGCACCCCGGCCGGGACCGGACGCAGCCGGGAGTCCAGGACGTGCACCGCGGAGCCGGCGATGGCCCGCCCGATCGGCGGCAGGGCCGGGAACGCGGCCGGGTCGCCCTGCATCGTGTACGCGGTCACCACGTGCGACTCGGTCGGCCCGTACTGGTTCTCCAGGATCACCCCGGGCAGGGCCGCGCACAGCCGGCGTATCTCGTCGGTGACGCGCAGCTGCTCGCCGGAGGAGAGCAGCGCCCGCAGCGAGCGCGGGGCGAGCCCGAGCGCGTCCGCGGCCTCGGCCAGCTGCTGGAGGGCGACGTACGGCAGGCAGATGCGCTCCACGCCCGCCCGGTCGAGCAGCCGCAGCAGGGCCGGCATGTCGCGGCGCTCTTCCTCGGAGAGCAGGAGCAGGGTGCCGCCGCCCGCGAGGGTGGAGAAGATCTCCTGGAAGGACACGTCGAAGCTCATCGGCGCGTACTGCGCGGTGACCCCGCCGACGACACCGCTCGGGATGCCGTTCTGCCAGGCGACCAGGTGGGCCAGCGAGCGGTGCGGCATCGCCACGCCCTTGGGCGCGCCGGTGGAGCCCGAGGTGAACAGGACGTAGGCGAGGGAGTCGGGGGTGATCTCCTCCGTCACCTCCGCCGGGATCCGCGGCAGGTACGGCCGTTCGCCGTCCTCGGCGAAGAGCTCCTCGGCCGCGAGGACGAGCCCCGGGGCGCCGAAGGTCGCGCCGTGCGCGGCGTTCGCGATGACCCGGAACGGGCGGGCCTGCTCGACCATCGCGGTCAGCCGGTCCACCGGGTAGCTGACGTCCAGCGGCACGGTGGCGGCCCCGGCGCGCATGACGCCGAGGATGACGGCGACGGTCTCCGGCGAGCGGTCCATCGCGATGCCGATCCGGTCACCGGGCCGCGAGCCCAGTGCGATCAGCTCGCGGGCCACCCGGTCGGCGGCCGCGTCCAGTTCGGCGTAGGTCCAGCGGCGGTCGCCGAAGACCAGGGCCGTGGCGTCCGGGGTGCGGGCGCTCTGCGCGGCGAAGGCCCGTACGACGTCCAGCGGTGCGGCGCCGGCCTCCTGCCGCCGTGCCGCCGCCTGTCCGGGCCCGGACACCAGGAAGCCAAAGTCCGGTGCCTCGTCGGGGTGGTGGACCAGCCGGTCCAGGATCGCCGTGTACCGCTCGGCGTACAGATCGGCCTGGGCCGGTGTGAAGGTCTGCCCGTGGTGGTCCAGCCGCAGCCGGACGGAGCCGTCCACCGGGTCGGTCATCGCGTTGACCAGCAGCTGGAAGTTGGTCTCCTCCCAGGTCTGGAAGTCCAGGAGACGGACCCCGGGCAGTTCGAAGACGGCGGCCAGCTGGCGGAAGTGGATGTAGTTGAAGGCGGTCTCCAGGACGGTGGAACCCCGGTCCTCCTGGATCGCGCTCAGCGGGTAGCGGCGGTGCGCGTGGCTCTGCTGCTCCTGCCGGAAGGCCGCCCGGACCACGTCGGCCCAGCTGTCGGCGGCGGTACCGAGCCGCACGGGCATCGTGTTGAGGAAGAGTCCGGCGATGCGGTCGGCGTCCTCCAGCTCGGGGCGGCCGTGCGTGACCAGACCGGTGGTGATGTCGTCGGAGCCGGAGAACAGCCCCAGCGTCAGGCAGTGGGCCGCGAACAGCACCGACTTCACGGGCAGCGTCCGCTCCCGGGCGAACCGGCCGACCTGCGCGGTGAGTTCGGCGGGCAGGTCCACGATCCTGGTGATCTGCGTGTCCGGGCCCGGGGCCTCGTGGCCGCGGAAGGCCTCGAGGCGCAGCAGCGGAGCGTCCCGCAGCCGCTCGCGCCAGAAGGCGCGGGTCGGCTCCGACTCCAGGGCCTCGCGTTCGGCGCGCACGTGGTGCGCCGCCGAGGGGAGGCCGGTCTCGGCCACGGCCTCGATGGGGTGGCCCAGGCCGTGCAGGTAGTCCCGCAGCAGCTCGGCGACCAGGGTGGCCACGCTGCCGCCGTCGAGGATCGCGTGGTGGAAGCTGAGGACCAGCTCCAGCGTCTCCTCACGGACGTGTGCGCGCAGGTGGTAGAGCGGGGCCTGCTCGAAGTCGTAGCGGTGGTAGCGCCGTTCGTCGACGTGGGCCCGGATCTCGGCGAGCGCCGCGGCCTCCTCCCGGCCCCGCAGGTCCACGGCGTCGAAGCCGCCGGTCACCTGGTGGTCCACGATCTGGAGCGGCTCGGAGAACGAGCCCAGGTCGAAGGAGGAACGCAGTACGGGGTGGCGTGCGACGAGCCGTTCGAAGGCGCGCCGGAAGCCCTCCTCGTCCCACGCGGCCGTGACGCTGTACTGGAAGACGTCGCGGTAGACGGCGGAATCCTGCTCGGCCCGGCTGTGGTAGAGCAGCCCGAGCTGGAGGCGGGTGAGCGGGTGGGCGTCGGCGCGGCCCTCGAGGCGGGCCCGGTCGACGCCCGAGACCAGGGCGAACGGGGCGAGCTCGGCGGCGGGCCCGGCGGGTGCCTCGCCGGTGGCCGACCTGGCGGCCAGCTGGGCGACGGTCGGCTGCTGCACCAGGTCCGTCAGCGAGAACAGGATGCCGGCCTTCTCGGCCCGGGCGCGGATGCGCAGCATCGTGATGGAGTCCCCGCCGAGCGCGAAGTAGTCGTCGTGGATCCCGACCCGCTCCGCCTCCAGTACGTCCGCCCAGATCGCGGCGAGCGTCTCCTCGGTGGCGTTGCGCGGCGCCGTGTACTGCGGACCGGCGGTGGCCGAGGGGGCGGGCAGGGCGCGGCGGTCGGCCTTGCCGTTCGGGGTCAGGGGGATGGTGTCGATCCGGATGAAGTGTGCCGGGACCATGAACTCCGGCAGTGCAGAGGCCAGTTCGCCGCGCAGCAGGGCCGGGCTGAGTTCGGCGTCCGAGACGTAGTAGCCGACCAGCAAGGTGCCCCGGCTGCCCGACTGGTGGTCGACCACGACCGCGTCCCGTACGCCGGCCACGGAGGCCAGCCGGTTCTGGACCTCGCCGAGCTCCACCCGGTTGCCGCGGATCTTGACCTGGCCGTCGATGCGCCCGAGGTACTCCAGGGTGCCGTCGGCCAGCCAGCGGGCCAGGTCACCGGTGCGGTAGAGCCGCCCGCCCGGGGCGAAGGGGTCCTCGGTGAACTTCTCCGCGGTCAGCTCGGGCCGTTCCAGATAGCCGCGGGCGACGCCGACGCCGCCGATGCACAGCTCGCCGGGGACACCGGCCGGCTGGAGCCCGCCGTGCGCGTCCAGGACGTACAGCCGGGTGTTGTCGATGGGGCGGCCGATCGGGACCCGGCGGACCGGCCCGTCCGAGGCCGTCGGGCAGTCGAAGTACGACACGTCGACGGTGGCCTCGGTGGGCCCGTACAGGTTGACCAGACGCGGGGCGCTCTCGCCGCGGGACCCGAAGACCCGGTTGAACTGCTCCACGCGCGCGGCGGGCAGGGCCTCGCCGCTGCAGAACACCTGCCGCAGGGAGGCGGCTTCGGCGCGCAGCTCCGGGCTGTCCTCGAGCAGGTCGAGGAAGGGGCCCAGCATCGACGGGACGAAGTGCAGGGTGGTGACCCGCTGTTCCGCGATGGTGCGCAGGATCCCGCGCGGGTCGCGCTGGCCGCCGACGGGCAGCAGGGCGAGCCCCGCGCCCTCGATCGCCCACCAGAAGAGCTCCCACACGGACACGTCGAAGGAGATCGGCGTCTTCTGGAGCAGGACGTCGCCCTCGCCGACCGGGTAGGCCTTCTGCATCCAGGCGAGCCGGTTGATCACCGAGTGGTGCTCGACCATGACGCCCTTGGGGCGGCCGGTGGAGCCGGAGGTGTAGATCACGTACGCGAGGTCGCGCGGCCCGGCCGGGTCCTCGAGCGGCTCGCCCGGGCCGGTCAGCAGCTCGTCGGTGCGCAGCACGGGGACGTCCTGGTCCTCTACCCGCGTGCCGCTGTCGGTCAGCACCACCTTGGCCCGGCTGTCCTGGAGCAGGAAGCCGATCCGCTCGGCGGGGTAGCCGGGGTCCACGGGTACGTAGGCGCCGCCGGACTTGAGGACGCCGAGGAGGGCGACGATCAGCTGCGGGGAGCGGTCCATGAGGACGGCCACCCGGTCGCCGGCGCCCACGCCCCGGGCGCGCAGGGCGTGCGCCACCTGGTTGGAGCGGGTGTCGAGTTCCGCGTAGGTCAGCGGCGGGGTCCCGTCGGCGCCCGTGACGGCGGTCCGGTCCGGGGTGCGGGCGGCCTGCTCGGCGATCAGACCGTGCACGGTCCGGTCGTCGGCGTACGGGGTGTCGGGCCCCTGCCGCAGCTGAGTGAGGTCCTTGTGCTCGGCCTCGTCCAGGACCGGCAGCGTCGCCGCGGCCCGGCCGGGCTCGGCGACACCCGCGCCGATGAGGCGCAGCAGGTGGCCCGCGACCGAGGCGATGGGGTAGTCCTCGTCGAAGACGTCGACGGCGTAGTCGAGGTCGACCCGCAGGTCGGCGTCGTCGTCGAAGGCGTGCACCATCACGGACAGCGCGTCCTGGTGGTGGACGGGCGCCTGCACGACGGACTCCACCGAGGTGCCCGGGAGCGGGGCGGGCCGGGGGTGGCGCAGGTAGGAGAGGGTGACGTCGAAGAGCCTGCGGGAGCCGGCGCCGACGGCCGGGAGGTCGCGCAGCACGTCGCCCAGGGCCAGCCGTTCGTGGGTGCGCAGCGCGTCCGTGGTGCGGCGGACGGAGGCGGCCAGCTCGTGCAGGGTGGCCGTGGGGCCGACCGGCACGCGCAGCGGGAGGTTGTTGGCCAGCTGGCCGACCGTGTCGAGCTCCGCGTCCGAGTGCCGGTTGCGGAAGGGGACGCCGAGCACCAGCTCCTCGGTGCGGTGCACGCGGGAGAAGTAGGCGGCGAAGGCGGCCGCGAGGAACGCGAACGGGGAGCTGCCCCCGCCGCGGATGCGGCGGACCAGGTCGGCCTCGACGGTGAAGGTGTGCCGGGCCCGGCGCCGCGCGCCGTCCGCGGGAGCCACGGTGGCGCGGGTGAACAGGGCGGGCTGGACGCCCTTCAGCGCGTCGCGGAAGTACGCCCGGTCCTCTTCGAAGGCGCCGGAGGCACGGTAGGCGGTGTCCGCCTCGACGAGCGCGGTGACGGAGGGGGGAGCGGGACGGTCCACGGGCAGGGCCCCGGTCCCGGCCGCCATGGCCGCGGCCGAGCGGTCGGCGTAGCGCTCCCAGAGCTGCCGGCTGACCTGGTTCAGGGCCCAGGCGTCGGCGATCAGGTGGTGGGCGTTGAGGTGCACGTGGACGACCGAGGCACTCTCACGCAGCACTGCGGCCGTGAACAGACGCGAACGCCGCAGGGTGAAGGGGTGCGTGAAGGAGTACTCCTGCCACGCCGCGCAGGCCGCCGCGGGGTCGGCGGCGCCGGAGAAGTCGACGTACTGCACCCAGGGGCCCGCCTCCTCCTCGGTGTCGGTCCCGGCCACCCACTGGCAGGGGATTCCGTCCTGTTCGTCGAAGCGCAGGGAGAACGCGTCGTTGTTCCGCAGGGCGCCTTCCAGCGATTCCTTCAAGCTGTCCACGTCGACATCGCCGGCCAACCGCTCATGAATGACCACGTTGAACTGGGGGTCACCCGGCGCGGTGGACTCGGCAGCCCAAATGTCCCGCTGGTAGGCGGACAGAGGGAGCTGGCGTGTTGCGAGCATCGGCCTTCCTTCGCTAATTCGGACAGCCGGAATGTGTGCCGTCCGATGCTCAGGAGCCTACGTTTCCCTCAATCCGGTTCACCACTACTCGTGTGAGTGGAAGAGGACTACTCGATCAAGTAGTCACACGTGGGAATATGTGATCCGCGCGATATTCCTCAGGTATTTCCCGGAGCCCTCGCTAACATCTCGGACATGACCTCTCTGCTTCCCTCCCAGAAATCCGTCACCGTGCGTGGCAGCGGACCAGGACTGCTGCTCGCGCACGGTGCGGGCAGTGACGTCGAGGACAGTTACGGCCCGATCCTCGAAAGTCTCGCCGGCCGTCGAACCGTCATCGGCCCGGATTATCCGGGCTCCGGGAATAATCCGCTCCTGGACCATCCGCTGTCGCTCGACCAGCTGGCCGACCACATTGTGGAAAGCGCCGTGCAATCCGGCGTACATTCTTTTGCCATATCTGGATTCTCCATGGGTGTGTCAGTCGCGGTGCGCGCCGCGGTGCGCCATCCGGAGCGGGTTACCGCTCTTGTTCTTTCCGCCGGATTCGCCCGTCCGAACGCACGCCTCAAGCTGGTGATCGACACCTGGCGGGCACTCGGCGCGCCGGGCGGGGACAGCAGGGTCCTGGCCTCCTATCTCTCTCTGGTGGTCGGCGGCACCCGCTGGCTCGACGAACGCTCCCACGAGGAGATCGAGGAACAGCTCGAGCTGTTCTCCGCCGGAATGCCGCCGGGCACCGACGCGCAGCTCGCCCTCTTCGACGACATCGACGTACGGGCCGACCTGGCGCGGATCGCGGTCCCGGCCCTCGTCGTCTCGCCCCTCGGGGACCTCCTCATCACGCCCGTTCACTCCCGCGAACTCGCGGACGGTATTCCGGGCGCCCGGCTGGCGACGCTGGACTGCGGTCACGCCATCGCCGCGGAGCGGCCGGCCGAGTGGGCCGAGCTCATCACCGAGTTCCTCGCCGCCGTCGGCGGATGAACACCACGGGCGGTACGGGCAGGCCCGCCCGTACCGCCCGTGCCGTCCGGACCGTCCCGCGGCGGCCGGTCGTGGGCCCGGCGCCCGGCCCCGCCGGCCCCGGGATCGGGGTGGCGCGGCCCGGGGTGGGCGCCGGGGCCGGTCTCAGAGGCGCCCGGAGGCGGGGGCCTTGCCCAGCGCCGTCACCGCAAGGGCCGCCACGGCGAGCCCGCCGCCCAGCCACATCACCGCGGTGACCCCGGCGCCGTCCGCGGCCAGCCCCCCGGCCAGCGCGCCCAGGGCGATCGCCCCGTTGAAGACGCCGACGAAGAGCGAGGACGCGGCCTCGCGCGCCTCGGGGGCCGCGGCCAGCAGCCAGGTCTGGGTGCTGACGGACACGCCGCCGTAGGAGAGCCCCCAGACGGCGAGCAGCACGCCGGCGGTCAGGACGGAGCCGCCGAGCACCGGTACCAGCGCCACCGTGGCCGCCAGTACCGCGCTGATCACCAGCAGGGTGGAGCGCGGGGAGCGCCCGGCGCCCGCGCCGGCCGCGAAGTTGCCCGCCACACCGGCGACTCCGTAGACCAGCAGCAGCGTGCCGATCATCCCGGCGCTCGCCCCCGAGACCTCCTCCAGCACGGGGCGCACGTACGTGTAGGCGGCGAAGTGGCCGGTGACCAGCAGCGCCACCACGGCCAGTCCGGTCCGCACCCGCGCCTCGCCGAACAGCCGCATCACACCGCTGAGCCGCACCTCTTGCTCGGCCGGCAGCCGCGGCAGCAGCACCGCCAGGGCGACCAGGACCACCAGTGCCAGCGCGCCCACGGTGACGAACGCCGTCCGCCAGTCGGCCAGTTCACCGATGTACGTACCCGCGGGGACGCCGAGCACCGAGGCCACCGCGATACCGCTGAAGATCAACGAGGTCGCGGAGCCGATCGACTTCGGCGGCACCAGACGTACCGCCAGGCCCGCCGCGATCGCCCAGACACCGCCCATGCCGATACCGACCAGCACGCGGGCGGCCACCATCACCGCGAAGTTCGGCGTCCACGCCGCGAGCAGGTTGCCCACCGTCAGGACCGCCATCAGCGCACACAGCACCGCCCGCCGGTCGAACCGCCCCAACAGCGGTGTCAGCAGCGGCGCCGACACCGCACCGACCAGGCCGGTGATGGTCAGGGTCAGTCCGGCGGTGCCCTCGGTCACCTTCAGCGCGTCCCCGATGGGCGTCAGCAGGCCCACGGGCAGCATCTCGGACGTCACCACCGTGAACGTCGCGCTCGCGACCGCCGCCACGCCCAGCCAGCCGCGGGTCGCCGACCGCTCCGACACCCCGGTGGTGTCTGCAATTTCCTCAGTCTGTGCCATGCGACCAGCCAACCCGCCCCGACCTGCGGGAACAACGGCCGATCCCTCATCCTTCGATAAGCGGGACTACTCGATCGGCCGCGCGGAGCGGCGGTGTAGAAAGGGAACCATGAGCGGTGTCGAGATACGCGAGCTGGAGACATTCCTCGTGCTGGCCCAGGAGTTGCACTTCGGGCGGGCGGGCGAGCGGCTGTACGTCTCCCAGAGCCGGGTCAGCCAGCTGCTGCGCTCCCTGGAGAGCCGCATCGGCGCCCCGCTCGTCGAACGCACCAGCCGCCGGGTGCGCCTGACCCCGCTGGGCGAGAGCTTCCTCGCGGGCCTGCGCCCCGCGTACGACGCCCTGCGCGCCACGGTCGACGAGGCCCGGGCCGCCGCGCGGGGCATGGGCGGGGAACTGCGCATCGGCTTCCAGGGCACCGTCGACGACTACCTCAGCCGGGCGATCGCACGGTTCGGGGACCGGTATCCCGACTGCGCGATCGACATCGTCGAGATCCCGCTCTCCGACCCCTTCGGGCCGCTGCGCCGCCAGGAGGTGGACTGCGCGGTGGTCCTGCTGCCGGTGGCCGAGGACGACCTCGTCCTCGGCCCGGTCTTCTCCCGGCAGCCGCAGACCCTCGCCGTGTCCGTCCGGCACCCCTTCGCCGCCCGGGACTCGCTGTCCGCCGAGGAACTCGCCGACTGCCGGCTCATCGGCATCGACGGCGGAGCCCCCGAGTACTGGCGGCGGGCCCAGGCCCCCGGCCTGACCCCGGGCGGCCTGCCCGTACCGGCCGGGCCCAGCGTCAACACGCTCCAGGAAGGGCTGAGTCTGACGGCGGCCAACCGCGGTGCCATGCTGCTGTGCCGGTCCACGGCCGACTACCACGGGCGCCGCGACTCCCTCACCTTCGTCCCGGTGCAGGGCCTGCCCGACTCCGAGCTGGGCCTCATCCGCCACCGTCTGCGGCCCTCCGCGCAGGCGGAGGCCTTCGCCCTGGCGGTCAGCGAAACCGCCGGGACGGCCGGGACGGCTGCCTGACCGTGAAACACGCCTAGAACGGGTGCCAGCGGACCTCGGACGCGCCCTCGCGCAGGGAGTCCACCCGGCGGCGGAATTCGGCCAGCGCCTTCGGGTTGGTCGGCGCGTGCTGGGACACCCAGGCGCAGCTCGCCGTCTCACGGGCCCCGCGCAGCACCGCGCAGCCCTCCCACTCGCGGACGTCCCAGCCGTACGCCGTCACGAACGCCTCGTAGGACTCGGCGGGCAGCCCGTACCGGTCGCGGGAGAGGGCCATCACCACCAGGTCGTGCTCGCGCAGGTCGGCCGAGACGGTCTCCAGGTCGACCAGGACCGGGCCGTCCGGGCCGACGTGCACGTTGCGGGGCAGGGCGTCGCCGTGGATCGGGCCCGGGGGCAGATGCGGCACCAGCCCGGCCACCTCGCCCGCGTAGGCGTCGCGGCGGGCCCGCAGGTACGCCGCGTCCGCCGGGTCGATCGCATCGCCGGCCAGCCGCAGCCAGCGTTCGACACCGCCCAGCAGATCCCGCGCGGCCAGCGGGAACGGCGGCGCGGACAGGGCGTGGATCCGCCGCAGCAGCACCGCGAGATCCTCCGGCGCCGCGGGACGCACCGCGTCCGGGAGCCGGTGCCACAGCGTCACCGGGTGCCCCGCCACCAGCCGCGGCTCGGGCTCGGCCGCGCGGACCGCCGGAATCCCGGCCCGCTCCAGCCAGTACGCGACGGCCAGTTCGCGTTCGGCCCGCGCCGTCAGGGCCGGGTCCGCGCGGCCCACCTTCACCACCAGTTCCCCGGCCGCGAAGACCGCGTTCTCGCCCAGGGCCAGCAGCGAGGCTGCGCCGCCGCCCAGGCCTGCGGCCGCCAGTACGTCCCTGGCCCGCGCCTCGTCCATCTCGTACTCCGGATCCGGATCGTCGTGAATGCGCCAAGTCTCCCATCCGCGTGTGCACTGCCTTGACGCGCCATCAGGCCCTGCGCACGATGACCGCAACGGATCCGGACGATCCCCCGGGAAGGGGGTGAAGGTGACCGCCGCCGCCCCCGTGCGCAAGGGCCGCCGCGCCGACCACGGGGCCTGGTTCCTGGTGCTGCCCGCCCTGATTCCCATCCTGCTGCTCAGCGTCGGCCCGCTGCTGTACGGCATCGCCCTCGCCTTCACCGACTCCCAGTCCGGCCGCACCGCCCCCACCCAGTGGGCCGGGATCCTGAACTTCCAGGACCTGCTCCACGACCGGCTGTTCTGGGAGTCCTTCCGGATCGGCCTGCTGTGGGCTGCCGGGGTCACCGTCCCGCAGTTCCTGCTGGCCCTGGGGCTGGCCCTGCTGCTCAACCAGAACCTCCGCTTCCGGTGGCTGGCCCGCTCTCTCGCGATCATCCCCTGGGCCATGCCCGAGGTGGTGGTCGGCATCATGTGGCGGCTCGTCTACCACCCCGACGCGGGGGTGCTCAACGAGACCCTGTCCGGCCTCGGGCTCGCCGGGGACACCGACTGGCTCAGCGGCCTCGCCACCGCCCTGCCCGCCGTCGTCGTGGTCGGCATCTGGGCGGGCATGCCGCAGACCACGGTCGCGCTGCTCGCAGGCCTGCAGAACACCCCGCACGAGCTCCACGAGGCCGCCGCCCTCGACGGCGCCGGGGCCTGGCGCCGCTTCCGGACGGTGACCTGGCCCGCGATACGTCCGGTGGCGCTGTCCATCTCGGCCCTGAACTTCATCTGGAACTTCAACTCCTTCGCCCTGGTCTATGTCCTGACCAACGGCGGGCCCGGCGGCCGCACCCGGCTGCCGATGCTCTTCGCGTACGAGGAGGCCTTCCGCTACGGGCAGTTCGGGTACGCCGCCGCCATGGGCTGCGTGATGGTCGCGGTGATCTCGGTCCTGCTCGCCGTGTACCTGGCCGGCCGGCTCCGGGGAGGCGACACCTGATGGGACGCGCACACAACCGCACCAACACCCGTACCAGGGCCGCCCAGTACACGGCGCTCGCCGCCTACCTCGTCTTCCTCGCGTTCCCGTTCCTGTGGCTGCTCTCCACCGCCTTCAAGCCCGCGCGCGAGCTCGGCAGCCTGCACCCCACCTGGATCCCGAAGGACCCGACCCTCGGCAACTTCCGGCAGGCCTTCGCCGAGCAGCCGCTGGCGCACGCGGCGCTGAACAGCCTGATCGCCGCGGTCTGCGCCGCCGTGCTCGCGGTCGTCCTGGCCACCCCGACGGCCTTCGTCCTCGCCCGGAGGCGGGGGAGGCTGGCCACCGCCGCCACCGGCTGGGTCGTGATCAGCCAGGCCTTCCCCTTCGTCCTGGTGATCATCCCGCTGTTCCTGGTGCTGAAGAACCTCCACCTGGTCAACTCCGTACCGGGCCTGATCCTCGTCTACGTCGTCTGGTCGCTGCCGTTCGCGCTGTGGATGCTCGTCGGCTACGTGCGCGCCGTCCCGCCCGAACTGGAGGAGGCGGCGGCGATGGACGGGGCCGGGCGGCTGCGCACCCTCGTCTCGGTGGTCGCGCCCCTGCTGGCGCCGGGCATCGTGGCCACCGCGCTGTTCGCCTTCATCACCGCCTGGAACGAGTTCTTCTTCGCCCTCGTCCTCCTCAAGACCCCGGAGCAGCAGACCTTGCCGGTCGTCCTGACCCACTTCCTGGGTGCCGAGGGCGCCGCCGACCTCGGCCCGCTCGCCGCCGCGGCCTTCCTCGCGACCCTGCCCTCCCTGGTGATCTTCTCCGTCATCCAGAAGCGGATCACCGGCGGCATGCTGGCCGGGGCGGTGAAGAGCTGATGGGGATCCGCGGATGGCGGGCCGGGGCCCTCGCTCTCGCGCTGCTGGCCGGGCTGCTCGGCGGCTGCTCCGCGCCGCGCGGCGACTTCGACGGCGTGGTGCGGCTGCGCTTCCAGTCGCTCGCCTGGCAGAAGGAGTCCGTCGACGCCAACAAGGCCCTGGTCGCGGAATGGAACGCCGCCCACCCCGAGGTCCAGGTCCAGTACGTGCAGGGCAGCTGGAACAGCGTCCACGACCAGCTGCTGACCTCCTTCGAGGGCGGCGAGGCCCCCGACGTCATCCACGACGCCTCCGACGACCTGGCCGACTTCGCCTACGGCGGTTACCTCGCCGACCTGCGGCCCCTGCTCTCCGAACGGCTCAAGGCCGACATCCCGGCCGGCTCCTGGGAGTCCGTCACCTTCGGGGCCGACGGCGGGGTGTACGGGGTCCCCTTCCTCCAGGAACCCCGGGTCCTGATGGCCAACACCGAGCTGCTGCGCGCCTCCGGGGTGCGCATCCCCACCCCCGAAGCCCCCTGGAGCTGGGAGGAGTTCCGTACGGCCGCCCGGCAGCTGACCGCCGAGGGCCGGTACGGGGTGGCCTGGCCGCTCAAGGACCCGGTCTCCGCCACCCTCAACCTCGGCCTGTCCGCGGGCGGCCGGCTCTTCCACCGCGACGCCGGCGGGAAGGCCGTCATCCGCTGGTCCGAGGGCGACGCGGTCGTCCCCGCCACCATCCGGGCCCTGACCGAGACCGACCACAGCGCCTCCCGGGCCACCCTGGGGATGGGCGGTTCCGACACCCTGCCCGGCTTCTTCGGCGGCCGGTACGCGATGGTGCCGCTCGGGTTCTCGTACCGCCAGCAGATCGTGCGCCAGGCGCCGCCCGGCTTCGCGTGGCAGGTGCTGCCGCCCCCGGCCGGGGCGGACGGCCTGGCGCAGGGAGTCAGCCCGCAGACCCTCTCCATCGCGCAGGACAGCCCGCACAAGAAGGAGGCGGCGGCCTTCATCGACTTCCTGCTGGGCCCGGCCAACATGGTCCGCCTGGCCCGCGGCGACTGGATGCTGCCGACCGGCACGCGGGCGCTGGCCGACCCGGCCCTGCGCACGCCCGAGCTCGGCTGGGCCACGGGCACGGCCCTGGCGGGCGGGCTGCGCCCGGCGCCGGCCCAGTCGGCGCGCGGCTATCCGGAGTGGAAGGACAAGGTCGCGACCCCGGCGCTCCAGGAGTTCTACAGCGGGGCGATCGACCTCGCCGAGCTCGAGGAACGGCTGGTGGGGGACGGGAACCGGGTACTGGCGCGGTACCAGAGGTAGGGCCCGCGCAGCATAAACAGATTGCACGAGACGTCTCGTCTCGTTATGGTCGGATCATGACCTCCGCCAAGCCCGCACACATCGCCATGTTCTCCATCGCCGCCCACGGGCACGTGAACCCGAGCATCGAAGTGATCCGGGAACTCGTCGCCCGGGGCCACCGCGTCAGCTACGCGATCCCCGCCTCCTTCGCCGAGAAGGTCGCGGAGACCGGCGCCACCCCGGTGATCTGGAACTCCACCCTCCCCACCGACGGCGAACCGGAGGCCTGGGGCACCGAGCTCATCGACAACCTCGAACCCTTCCTCAACGACGCCGTCCAGGCGCTCCCGCAGCTCGCGGCCGCCTTCGAGGGCGACGAACCGGACCTCGTCATCCACGACATCACCGCCTACCCGGCGCCCGTGCTCGCCCACCGCTGGGGAGTCCCCGCCGTCTCCCTCTCCCCGAACCTGGTCGCCTGGGAGGGGTACGAGGATGAAGTGGCCGGACCGATGTTCGCCGACCTCAAGGCATCCGAGCGCGGACAGGCCTACTACGCCCGGTTCGCCGCCTGGCTGACCGAGAACGGCCTCGGCGACCAGGTCGACAGCTTCCAGGGCCGCCCGCGCCGCAGCGTCGTCCTGATCCCCCGGGCACTCCAGCCGAACGCCGACCGCGTCGACACCTCCGTCTACACCTTCGTCGGCGCCTGCCACGGCGACCGTACGGCGACCCAGGGGCGCTGGCAGCGCCCGGAATCGGCCGAGGGCAGGAAGGTGCTGCTGGTCTCCCTCGGCTCCGCCTTCACCAAGCAGCCCGCCTTCTACCGTGCCTGCGCCGAGGCCTTCGGGGACCTGCCCGACTGGCACGTCGTCCTGCAGATCGGCAAGTTCACCGACGAGGCCGACCTCGGGACGATCCCCGCCAACGTCGAGGTCCACCGCTGGGTTCCCCAGCTGGACATCCTGCGCCAGGCCGACGCCTTCATCACCCACGCGGGCGCCGGCGGCAGCCAGGAGGGCCTCGCCACCGCCACCCCGATGGTCGCCGTCCCGCAGGCCGTCGACCAGTTCGGCAACGCCGACATGCTGGTGTCACTCGGCGTGGCCCGGCACGTCCCGATGGAACAGGCGGACGCCGCAACCCTCCGGGAAGCGGTCCTCGCCCTGCTCTCCGACCCCGGCGTCGCGGCCCGCTGCGAGGAGGTCCGCGCACAGATGGCCACCGAGGGCGGCACACGACAGGCCGCCGACCTCATCGAGGCCGAACTGTCATAGACACCCCCTACGGTGCCTTCATGGCGAAGAAATACGCGGCGCTGCTGCGCGGGATCAATGTCGGCGGGAGCAAGAAGGTCCCCATGGCGGAGCTGCGCTCCGTACTGGAGGGGCTCGGCCACGGCGACGTACAGACGTACCTGCAGAGCGGCAACGCCGTCTTCAGCAGTGCGAAGGAGGACCCGAAGGCGCTCGCCCGGGAGCTGGAGGCGGCCATAGAGGCCCACTTCGGCTTCCGGGTGGCCTGCCTGGTCGTGGACGGCGCGTACCTGAGCGCCGTCGCCGAGGCCTGCCCCTTCCCGGCCGCCGAGCTGGAGGGAAAGCAGCTCCACGCCACCTTCTTCTCCGAACAGCCCGGCCCGGAGCGGTTCGCCGCCCTCGACCAGACGGCGTACCTCCCCGAGGAGTACCGGCTCGGCGACCGCGTCCTCTACCTCTACGCCCCGAACGGCATGGGCCGCTCGAAACTGGGCGAGGCCCTCGCCAAGCCCGCCGTCGTCAAGGGCATCGACGTCACCACCCGCAACTGGAACACGGTCGTCAAGCTCGTCGAACTCACCGGAGCCTGACCCGGGGACGGGGCGGGGCGGGGCGGGACGGGGCGGGGCGGGGACCTCAGGCCTCAGGCCTCAGCCGAGCGCGTCCAGCAGTTCCAGCTCCCGCGCGGTGAGGCGCACCGTCGCCGCGTCCAGGTTCTCCGCCAGGTGGGCGGGTGAACCGGTGCCCGGCGTCGGGCACAGGACGGGGGAGCGGTGCAGCAGCCACGCGAGCGCCACCTGGCCCGGGCTCGCACCGTGTGCGGCGGCCACCGCACTGACCGCGGCCGCGCTCTCACGGGTCAGGGAGCCGCTGCCCAGGGGGTAGTACGGGAGGAAGGCGATCTGGTGCGCCTCGCACAGCGCCAGCACCTCCGCCGAGCCGCGGTCGAGCAGGTTGTACGCGTTCTGGACCGCGGCGACCGGCACCGACTCCCGTGCCGACCGCAGCTGCCCCGCGGTGACCGTGTCCAGCCCGATGTGCCGGATCTTGCCCTCCGCCCGCAAATCGGCCAGCGCGCCCAGCTGTTCGGCCATCGGGACCGACGGGTCGAAGCGGTGCAGCTGGTAGAGGCCGATCCGCTCCACGCGCAGCCGCCGCAGGCTCGCCTCGCACATCTCCCGCAACTGCTCCGGGCGGCCCGCCACATGCCACTGGTCGGGGCCGGTGCGCACCACCCCGCCCTTGGTGGCGATGACGAGCTGCTCCCCGTACGGGTGCAGGGCCTCGGCGATCAGCTCCTCCGCCAGGTCGGGGCCGTAGTTGTCGGCGGTGTCGATGAGGGTGACCCCGCGCTCCACCGCCGTGCGCAGCAGCGCCCGGGCCTCGGCGCGCCCGCCGCGCGGGCCCCAGTAGCCGGGCCCCACCAGGCCGCCCGTACCGAAGCCGAGCCGTCTCACGGGCAGATCCCCGCCGAGCGCAAATATCTCATCCACCATGCCCCGACGGTATCGCGAGGGGCGGGATGTGCCAGGCTCGTAGGCATGCGTTACATCATCATCGGCGCGGGCGCGGTAGGCGCCACCATCGGCGGACGGCTCGCGGAGGCGGGCGGCGAGGTCGTCCTCGTCGCGCGCGGCGCGCACGCGGAGGCCCTGCGGGCGGACGGTCTGCGGCTCACGACGGCCGACGGGACCCGGGTGCACCGGCTGCCCGTGGTCACCGGACCGGCCGAACTGGGTGAACTGCGCCCGGACGACGTACTGCTGCTGGCCGTCAAGACCCAGGACGCCATCGCCGCGCTCGACGCGTGGGGCGACGCGGAGGTCGCGGGCGGCGGGACGGCGGCGCAGCGGCTGCCGGTGCTGTGCGCGCAGAACGGCGTGGAGAGCGAGCGGCTGGCCCTGCGGCGCTTCGCGCGGGTGTACGGGGTGTGCGTGTGGCTGCCCGCGACGTTCCTGGAGCCGGGCGTGGTCTCGGCGCTGTGCGCGCCGCTGACCGGGATCCTGCACGTGGGCCTGGCGGCGGGCGGCGCGGACGCGCCGGCGCGCGCGGTCGCGGCGGACCTCGGGAAGGCCGGCTTCGAGGCGCCGGTGGTCGAGGACGTGATGCGGTGGAAGTACGCGAAGCTGCTGGGGAACCTCGGCAACGCGGTCCAGGCGACCACCGGCCCGGAGCCGGACCCGGCGAAGGCCGCGCTGCTGCTGCGGGCGGTCCGCGAGGCGAAGGCGGTCTTCGGGGCGGCCGGTATCGCCTACGCCTCGGACGCGGAGCAGGCGGCCGCGCGCGACGGGAAGGTGGACCAGCCGCCGGGGGTCCGGGGCGGGTCCTCGTGGCAGAGCCTGGCGCGGGGCACCGGCTCGGTGGAGGCGGACTACCTCAACGGGGAGATCTCCCTGCTGGGGCGGCTGCACGGGGTTCCGACGCCGGTGAACGACGTGCTGCGGCACGCGGCCAACATCTTTGCCCGGGAGGGTCTGCCGCCGGGCGCGATGTCCATCACGGACCTCACGGCCCTGGCCGACGAGGCCGCGGCCCGCGCGTAGCAAATCCAGCCCCGCCGGCGTTTGAGGCGTGGGGGTCCCCCCGGACGGAGTCTGGGGGAGGGTCTGGGGCGGTGCCCCAGGAGGCGGTGCTCAGGCCGTCAGGGCCGGGAGCCCAGCGGGAGCGGAGACGGCGGCGGCGTCGAAGCGGCGCAGCAGCAGGCGGGCCAATTCAGGGGCAGGGCCCAGAACGTCCGCGACGACATCGGCACCCGCGGCTTCGGCCCCCGCCACGATGCGGTCCGGGAGCCGCCCGGGGGCGATGACGTACGGCGCCACCGCCACCCGCGCGAAGCCCTCCGCACGCAGCGCCCGTACGGCGTCCTCCGTACGGGGAAGGGCAGCGGAGGCGAACGCAGGCCGCACGGCGCACCAACCGGTGTGCCGCCACTCCCGCGCGATTTCAGCGATCACTGCGATCGCCTCCGGGTCCGTGGAGCCGGCGGACGCGAGCACCACCGCGGTGGTGGCGCGGTCCGCCGGGGTGAGTCCGGCCTCGGCCAGCCGGCGTTCGAGGGCCGAGACGAGCAGCGGGGACGGGCCGAGTACGTCGGCCACCCGCACCGACAGCCCCGGCAGCCGGGCCGTCGACTCGGCCAGCGCCGCAGGGATGTCGGACTTCGCGTGGAAGGCCCGGGTGAGGAGGAGCGGGAGGGCGACGACCTCCCGTACGCCCGACAGGTAGAGCGAGGACAGGGCCTGCCCCACCGAAGGGGTGTTGAAGTCCAGGAAGGCCGTCTCGACGCGCAGCCCGGGCCGCAGCGCCCGCACGCGCCCGGTGAGGGCGTGCACGGTCGCCGCGTGCCGCGGGTCGCGGCTGCCGTGGGCGATGACGAGGAGGGCGGGTGCGGTGGACACGGGACTCACTTGACCAGCAGGCCGCGGCTGCGCAGGACCCATCGCTCGACCGGGCTGAAGATCAGCAGGTCGATGGCGATGCCGACGACGAGGATGAGGATGATGGCGAGGAACACGCCGGGCAGGTCGATGTTGTTGCGGCCGTTCTCGAGGAGCTGGCCGAGGCCCAGGCCCAGTTCGGGGGAGCTGGCGATGATCTCGGCGGCCATGAGGGAGCGCCAGGAGAAGGCCCAGCCTTGCTTGAGGCCGGCGAGGTAGCCGGGCAGTGCGGCCGGCATGACGATGTGCCGGGCGCCGCTCAGGCCGGTGGCGCCCAGGGTGCGCCCGGCCCGCAGGTAGAGGGGCGGGATCTGGTCGATGCCGGAGACGAGGCCGTTGGCGATGGAGGGGACGGCGCCGAGCAGGATGACCGTGTACATCATGGCGTCGTTCAGGCCGAACCAGAGGACGGCCGGCGGCACCCAGGCGACCGAGGGCAGGGACTGCAGGCCCTGGAGGATCGGGCCGATCGCGGCGCGGACGAACTTCACCCGGGCGACGAGCAGTCCGAGCGGGGTGCCGATGGCCAGGGCCAGCAGGAAGCCGAGCAGTCCGCGCGACACGCTGGTCCAGATGACCTCGAGCAGGGTGCCCTTGAGCCACATGTCGGTCAGGCTGTCCCATACCGCGGACAGTGCGGGGAGTTTGGTCTCCTCGGTGACCTTCGTTGCGACGAGGATCTGCCAGACCAGGAGCACGAGGCCGACGGCCAGGACCGGGGGCAGGACCTTCTTGAGGAGGATCTCGCGGATGGGTGTGCGGTGGGTCTGGACCGCGTCGAGGGCGTCCAGGCCGGCCTCGAGGCCCGCCAGGTCGTCCTGCCTGCCCTTGGCCGCGGCTTTCGGGGTGGTGTCAGTGCTGGCCATGGCGGCGGATCTCCCCACGCAGGTGTTCGGTGATCTCAAGGGACAGTTCCGCCACGTCCGCGTCCTCGATGCGGCGCGGCTGCGGGATGCCCACGGTCCATTCCTTCGCGACCCGGCCGGGCCGGGAGGAGAGCAGGACCACGCGCTGCGCGAGCCGCACGGCCTCGCGCACGTTGTGCGTGACGAACAGGACGGAGAGGTTGGTCTCGGCCCAGATGCGGGTGAGTTCGCCGTGCAGTACGTCGCGGGTGATGGCGTCGAGCGCGGCGAAGGGTTCGTCCATCAGGAGCAGCTGGCTGTCCTGGGCGAGGGCGCGGGCCAGGGCGACGCGCTGGCGCATGCCGCCGGACAGTTCGTGGACGCGCTTGCCGTAGGCGCCGGCGAGGCGGACCAGTTCCAGCAGCCGTTCGGCCTCCGTACGGCGGTCGGCCTTGGCGACCCCGCGCAGGCGCAGGGCGAGTTCGATGTTCTTGCCCGCGGTCAGCCAGGGGAAGAGGGCGTGTTCCTGGAACATGAGTGCCGGGCGGCCGCCGGGGGTCTCGATGGACCCCGCGGACGGCTTGTCCAGGCCGGCGACCAGGTTGAGCAGGGTGGACTTTCCGCATCCCGAGGCTCCCAGGATGGTGACGAACTCTCCGGGAGCGACATCGAGGCTGATGTCGTCCAGGACGAGCTGTGATCCGGCCGGGCCGGAGAAGGACTTCGAGACGTGCTCGATGCGAGCGGCGTGCGTCAGCTCCGCTACGGTGCCCTCGGCAGCCTTGGCAAGCATGGTGGCCATGGTCGTCACCTCCTGGGGTTGCTGGATTGCGGGGTTACTTGGCGCCGAGACCGGCGTCGGAGACCTCGGGCTTGCCGGCGGCCTTCAGTACCTTGTTCAGGAGCGTCAGGTCGTAGATGCCGGTCAGGTCGGGCTGCTCGATGAGCTTGGCCTTGACCGCGTAGTCGGCCTGCGTCTTCAGCGTGGTGGCCAGCGGGTCGTCGGTGATCGCGATGCTCGGCCAGGCCGGGTCGATGACCTTGGCGTCGAGCGGCTTGCCGCCCTCGGCCTCGAGCCTGGCGTTCGCGGAGGCCTTGGCCTTGTCCGGGTTGGTGTTGATCCACTCGTTGGTCTTCACGGTGCCCTTGAGGACGGCCTCGACCACGTCCGGGTGTTCCTTGAGGAACTTCTGCGACACGATGATGTTCGTGATCACGAACTTCTTGTCGGGCCACAGGGAGGTCTCGTCGAGGAGGACGGAGCCGCCGTCGGAGACGAGCTTGGAGGCGGTGGGCTCGGGTACCCAGGCGCCGTCGATCGAGCCCTGCTTGAAGGCGTCCGGGGTGACCTTGTTGTCCGTGCGGACGACGGAGACGTCGCCCTTGCCGGACTCCGGGTCGACCGTCCAGCCCTTCTCGGAGATCCAGTTGAGGAACGCGACGTCCTGGGTGTTCCCCTTCTGCGGGGTGGCGATCTTCTTGCCCTTGAGGTCGTCCAGGGTTTTGATCTTGTCCGGGTTCACGACCAGCTTGACGCCGCCGGAGGCCGAACCGGAGATGATCCTCAGGTTGGAGCCCTTGGACTTGACGTAGCCGTTGATCGACGGCGAGGGGCCGATGAAACCGATGTCGAGAGAGCCGCCGTTGAGCGCCTCGATCTCGGACGGACCGGCGTTGAAGGACTGCGGCTTGATCTTGGTGCCGTTCAGTTCCTTCTCGATCAGGCCTTCCTGGAGGCCGACCAGAGCGGTGGCGTGCGTCAGGTTCGGGAAGTACCCGATGCGGACCTCGGAGGCCGACAGCTTCTTGCCGTCGGTAGCCGCGACGTTGGCCTTCTTGTCCTCGCTCTTCGCGGCCTGGGAGCCGTAGCCGCAGGAGGCGAGCGCGCCGATCAGCAGCGGCAGCGCGGCGGCGGCGGCGACGCCGCGCAGGCCCTTGTCACGGGAAAGGGCAGTACGGGTGGTGTTACCGGTGGCAGGCACGGGAGGACTTCCTCTCGTGACGTGGTCATCTCATGACGCACGTCTTCGTCTGTGGCGTTCGTGGAGCCGGGGCAGGTACAGCTCGTGGGGGGTGTGGGCGCGCATGCGGTGCGCGTACGTCATCGCGCACATCGCGCCACCCCTCCCTGGCCGCTGCCGAGGGCGCCGCTGCCTACGCGGCCGCCCTCCTTCGCGAAGGTGGAGTAGATGTCGAAGGGCATGGGCTAGAAGTCCCACCCTTCTTCGTCGGCCTGGACGGTGGTCTCGGCGGTGGAGGCGAAGGACTCGCCCGCCATGCCCGCCGCCAGCGTGGTTCCGTCGGCCGGGTCGATCAGCAGGAAGGACCCGGTGCGGCGCGAGTCGGCGTACGCGTCGAGCGCGAGCGGCTCGGCGGTACGCACGACCACGCGGCCGATGTCGTTGGCCACCAGCTGCCCGGGGTTCGGGTGCTGGGACAGGTCGTCGAGGGTCAGCCGCGAGGGGATCTCCTTTACGATCGCCTTGACCGTGCGCGTCGTGTGCTTGAGCAGCACCCGGGCGCCGACGGCCAGGGGCTGGTCCGCCACGTGGCAGACCGTCGCCTCGACGTCCTGCGTGGTGGCCGGGGCGCTCGCGGACGGCGCGATCAGGTCGCCGCGCGAGATGTCGATGTCGTCCTTGAGCCGCACGGTCACCGACTGCGGGGCCCAGGCGATGTCGACGCTCTCGCCGAGCGCGTCGATCCCCTCGATGACCGAGGTACGGCCGGACGGCAGGACGGTGACGGCCTCGCCGACCCGCAGCACGCCGGAGGCGATCTGGCCCGCGTAGCCCCGGTAGTCCGGGTGCTCGGCGGTCTGCGGACGGATCACGTACTGCACCGGGAAACGCGCCGGGCAGGCGGTGAGGTCGTGGCTGACCGGGACGGTCTCCAGGTGCTCCAGCACCGTCGGGCCGCCGTACCAGTCCATGTTCGCCGACACGTCCACCACGTTGTCCCCGGCCAGGGCCGAGATCGGGATCGCGGTGATCTCCGGGACGCCCAGGTCCGAGGCGTACGCGGTGAACTCCTCGGCGATCGCCGCGAAGACGGACTCCTGGTAGCCGACGAGGTCCATCTTGTTGACGGCCAGCACCACGTGCGGGACGCGCAGCAGGGCGGCGACGGCCGCGTGCCGGCGGGTCTGCTCGATCACGCCGTTGCGGGCGTCGACCAGGACCACGGCCAGGTCGGCGGTGGAGGCGCCGGTGACCATGTTCCGGGTGTACTGCACGTGCCCGGGGGTGTCGGCGAGGATGAACCGGCGGCGCGCGGTGGCGAAGTAGCGGTACGCGACGTCGATGGTGATGCCCTGCTCACGCTCGGCCCGCAGGCCGTCGGTGAGCAGCGCGAGGTCGGGGGCGTCCTGGCCGCGCTGGGCGGAGACGGCCTCGACGGCCTCCATCTGGTCGGTCAGCACCGACTTGGAGTCGTGCAGCAGCCGGCCCACCAGGGTGGACTTGCCGTCGTCGACGGAGCCGGCGGTCGCGAAGCGCAGCAGCGTGGTCGCCGACAGATCGGCGAACTGCTCGGTGGTGGAGGTCATTTCTAGAAGTACCCTTCGCGCTTGCGGTCTTCCATCGCGGCCTCGGACATCTTGTCGTCGGCGCGGGTGGCACCCCGCTCGGTGAGGCGGGAGACGGCGATCTCGGCGATCACGGCGTCCAGCGTGGCGGCGTCGGAGTCGACGGCGCCGGTGCAGGACATGTCACCGACGGTGCGGTAGCGGATGAGACGCGTCTCGGGCGTCTCGCCCTCCTTGGCGCCGCCCCACTCGCCGGCCGTCAGCCACATGCCGTTGCGCTGGAAGACCTCGCGCTCATGGGCGAAGTAGATCTCCGGCAGCTCGATGCCCTCGCGGGAGATGTACTGCCAGACGTCCAGCTCGGTCCAGTTGGAGAGCGGGAAGACGCGCACGTGCTCGCCGGGCGCGTGGCGGCCGTTGTAGAGCTGCCACAGCTCGGGGCGCTGGCGGCGCGGATCCCACTGGGAGAACTCGTCGCGCAGGCTGAACACCCGCTCCTTGGCGCGGGCCTTCTCCTCGTCGCGGCGGCCGCCGCCGAAGACGGCGTCGAACTTGAGGCTCTGGATGGCCTCGGTCAGCGGGACGGTCTGCAGCGGGTTGCGGGTGCCGTCCGGACGCTCGCGCAGCTTGCCCGCGTCGATGTAGTCCTGGACGGACGCGACGTGCAGGCGCAGACCGTGCTTCTCGACCGTGCGGTCGCGGTACTCCAGCACCTCGGGGAAGTTGTGCCCCGTGTCGACGTGCAGCAGGGTGAAGGGGACCGGCGCCGGCGCGAACGCCTTCAGCGCCAGGTGCAGCATGACGATGGAGTCCTTGCCGCCGGAGAACAGGATCACCGGCTTCTCGAACTCGCCCGCCACCTCGCGGAAGATGTGCACGGCCTCGGACTCGAGGGCGTCGAGGTGCGACAGCGCGTACGGCGCGTCGGTCTCTTCGTGCAGGTGGGCGACCGTGGTCATGCCAGACCCCTCTCGGTGAGCAGCGCGTGCAGGGCCGAAGCCGACTCCTGCACGGACTGCGTGTGCGACTCGATACGGAGGTCCGGGGACTCCGGTGCCTCGTACGGGTCGTCGACCCCGGTCAGACCGGAGATCTCGCCCGCCGCCTGCTTGGCGTACAGGCCCTTCACGTCACGCTCGGAGCAGACCTCGACCGGGGTGGCCACGTGGACCTCCAGGTACGAGGTGCCCTCGGCGGCGTGCCGCTTGCGGACGGCCTCACGGCTGTCCGCGAACGGCGCGATCACCGGTACCAGCGCCTTGACGCCGTTGCTCGCGAGGAGCTCGGCGACGAAGCCGATCCGCTGCACGTTGGTGTGCCGGTCCTCGCGGCTGAAGCCGAGGCCGGCGGAGAGGAACTCGCGGATCTCGTCCCCGTCGAGCACCTCCACGCGGTGGCCCTCGGCGCGCAGCCGCTCGGCCAGCGCGTAGGCGATCGTGGTCTTGCCCGCGCTCGGCAGCCCGGTCAGCCACACGGTGGCGCCCTGGTCGCTCACGCTCATCTGCTCTGTCTCCGTAAGTTCTTCGGTGGTCGTCATCAGCCGTGCAGTCCGCACTCGGTCTTGCCCCGGCCGGCCCATCGGCCGGCGCGGGCGTCCTCGCCCTCCGCGACACGCCTCGTGCACGGAGCGCAGCCGACGGAGGCGTAACCGTCCATCAGCAGCGGGTTGGTGAGCACGCCGTGCTCGGCGACGTACGCGTCCACCTCGTCCTGGGTCCAGCGGGCGATCGGCGAGATCTTGACCTTCTGCCGCTTCTCGTCCCAGCCGACCACCGGGGTGTTCGCCCGGGTCGGGGACTCGTCGCGGCGCAGGCCCGTCGCCCACGCGTCGTACGCGGTCAGACCCTCTTCGAGGGGCTTGACCTTGCGCAGGGCGCAGCACAGGTCGGGGTCGCGGTCGTGCAGCTTCGGGCCGTACTCCGCGTCCTGCTCGGCCACCGTCTGCCGCGGGGTGAGCGTGATGACGTTGACGTCCATCACCGCGTCGACCGCGTCGCGGGTGCCGATGGTCTCCTCGAAGTGGTAGCCCGTGTCGAGGAAGACCACGTCCACGCCGGGGAAGGCGCGGGAGGCCAGGTGGGCGACGACCGCGTCCTCCATGGAGGAGGTCACGGCGAACTTCTTCCCGAAGGTCTCGGCCGCCCAGGTGAGGATCTCCAGCGCGGAGGCGTCCTCGAGGTCGCGGCCCGCCTGCTCGGCCACGCTCTTGAGGGTCACGGCTTTGAGATCCGCGTCTTGAGTGGTGGTCATATCTCGTCCCCTCCAGCGGCGTTGGACTGAAGACCCCGGGCCAGCAGCCCGAGGTACTTCAGCTGGAAGGCTCGGTTGCAGGCCCTGCATTCCCAGGCGCCGTGGCCCGTCTCGTGGGGAAACAGGTCCTCGTCGCCGCAGTACGGGCAGTAGAACGGTGCGGCGCGCTCGCTCACGAGAGGTCCTCGTCCTTCGCACGGGTCACCCAGGCGGCGAAGCGCTCGCCGTCCTCGCGCTGGTTCTCGAAGCGCGTGACGACCCGCTCGACGTAGTCGGGCAGACCGGCCGAGGTGACCTTGAGGCCGCGGACCTTGCGGCCGAAGCCGGCCTCCAGGCCGAGGGCGCCGCCCAGGTGGACCTGGTAGCCCTCCACCTGGTTGCCGTCGTCGTCCAGGACCAGCTGGCCCTTGAGACCGATGTCCGCCACCTGGATACGGGCGCAGGCGTTCGGGCAGCCGTTGATGTTGATGGTCAGCGGCTCGGCGAAGTCCGGCAGGCGGCGCTCCAGCTCGTCGATCAGCGAGGCGCCGCGCGCCTTGGTCTCGACGATGGCCAGCTTGCAGAACTCGATGCCGGTGCAGGCCATCGTGCCGCGGCGGAACGGGGACGGCTTGACCCGCAGGTCGAGCGCCTCCAGGGCCGAGACCACCGAGTCGACCTGGTCGGCCTCGATGTCGAGGACGATCAT
Source organism: Streptomyces sp. NBC_01546 (assembly GCF_045208355.1). Lineage (NCBI taxonomy): Bacteria > Bacillati > Actinomycetota > Actinomycetes > Kitasatosporales > Streptomycetaceae > Streptomyces > Streptomyces sp. NBC_01546. Next base: position 2,086,301 of record NZ_CP109379.1, on the reverse strand, counting down.
CTTCTGCTCGGCGGTGGTGCGCAGCCGGCCGGAGCCGTGCCGCTCGGCGACGTCCGCGATCTTGGTCAGGGTGGCGCCGTCGACGCGGCCGACGCGGGGCGCGAAGCCGACGTAGAACTTGCCGTCCTGCTGCTGGTGGACACCCACGTGGTCGCGCCACTGGCCGGAGGGCTGCTCGGGCGCGGGGCCGTCGGTGAGCTTCCGCTTCAGGTACTCGTCCTCCAGGACCTGGCGGAACTTGGCCGGGCCCCAGTCGGCGACGAGGAACTTCAGGCGGGCGCGGGTGCGCAGCCGGCGGTAGCCGTAGTCGCGGAAGATCGAGATGACGCCCTCGTAGACGTCCGGGACCTCGTCGAGCGAGACCCAAGTGCCCAGGCGGACGCCCAGCTTGGGGTTGGTGGAGAGGCCGCCCCCGACCCAGACGTCGAAGCCGGGGCCGTGCTCGGGGTGGTTGACCCCGACGAAAGCGATGTCGTTGATCTCGTGCGCCACGTCGAGCAGCGGCGAGCCGGAGATCGCGGACTTGAACTTGCGCGGCAGGTTGGAGAAGTCCTTGTTGCCCACGATGCGGCGGTAGATCTCGTCGATGGCGGGGGTGCCGTCGATGATCTCGTCCTGCGCGATGCCGGCGACGGGCGAGCCGAGGATGACGCGGGGCGTGTCACCGCAGGCCTCGGTGGTGGACAGCCCGACGGCCTCGAGGCGGCGCCAGATCTCCGGGACGTCCTCGATCCGGATCCAGTGGTACTGCACGTTCTGGCGGTCGGTGAGGTCCGCCGTGCCGCGGGCGAACTCCTGGGAGATCTCGCCGATGACGCGCAGCTGCTCGGTGGTCAGCCGGCCGCCGTCGATGCGCACGCGCAGCATGAAGTACTTGTCGTCCAGCTCCTCCGGCTCCAGGATCGCGGTCTTGCCGCCGTCGATCCCGGGCTTGCGCTGGGTGTAGAGGCCCCACCAGCGCATGCGGCCGCGCAGGTCGTTGGGGTCGATCGAGTCGAAGCCCGTCTTGGAGTAGATCGTCTCAATGCGTGTCCGCACGTTGAGACCGTCGTCGTCCTTCTTGAACTGCTCGTTGCCGTTGAGGGGCGTGTGGTGTCCGACGGCCCACTGACCCTCACCGCGGTGACGGCCTGTCTTGCGGCGCGCGGCGGCGGCTGCGGGCGTTTCGGGAGTGGCGGCCATGGCGGTACGTCCTTCGTCGGCGGCTCAGGGCAGGAGCGGGGAGCAGGGGGGAGCGGTGGCGCGCCCCCGTCACGTCGGCGTCGCTGAGCGGGTGTGGCTGATCACCGCCGTTGCCGGGGTTGCCGGCGGGCAGGGCGGTATTCGGCCTTCAGGGGGCTGGGCTGATCGCCACGTCCACGGCGACGATGCCGGGATTGCGACGATGTGCGGCGGTTGCTGGTTCCGTCAGCACGCCGGACAGATGGCGCTGGACATGCGGCCGAGGTCGACGTGCCGCCGACTCACCAAGGCAATTCCAGCTCCATTCATGGCGGAAGCGTGTCATGTGCCGATTGGAGGAGTCCACTACTGTCCACAATCCGGACGAAGTCGTCTCGCATCGTGGTACGCGGTGATCGGGGTCACTCCCGTGCGCGCGTGGCCGGATTGGGCTCATCCCGCTCCGGAGGGGCTACGCCCCCGGCCAGGGGCCCGGGGTCGGAGTGTCCTCCTTGGATTCCGTTTCCGTCTCGAAGAGCTTGAAGCCGCGCCGCAGGTAGTTGTCCATCGCCGTCGGGCCGTCCTGGCTGCACGTGTGGAGCCAGACGCGCCGCGTCTGCTCGCGGTCCGGCCAACGGGTCCCGAGGTCCCACGCGCGGGCCACGCCCACCGACAGCAGGTGCCCCCCGATGCGCCGCCCCCGGAAGTCCGGCAGCAGGCCGAAGTAGATGATCTCGACCACGCCGTCGTCCTGGGCGTCGAACTCCACGTACCCCGCCGGCGTACCGCGGTCGTACGCCACCCACGTCTCCACGCCCGGCCGTCCCAGCTGCTCCACCCACTGGTCGCGGGTCAGGGACAGCCGGTCCGTCCAGTGGATGTCACCGCCCACGGAGGCGTACAGGAAGCGGCTGAACTCGGGAGAGGGGACCTCCGCCCGGACGATGGTGATCTCCGGGCCCGGCGCGGTCGCGGGTATCAGGTCCGCCGGCGAGGTCATTTCCAGGGACCAGGTGGTGAGGGTGATGGTGCTCATGCAGGTCAGGGAATCACGTCCGGCCCCCTGCGGCCCAGGCGGGCCCGGATCACCGCGGGCGCGGTGGAGTGGGGGAGGAGCGCGGCCGGGTCCTGGGGGCGGATCAGCTCCACCTCCACGTCCTGCGTGAACCGGTACGGCCGGTGGGTCAGCACGCCCGCGAGGTTGCGGCGTACCCGGGACATCTCCGCGCGGACCGTCACCGTGCGTGTCGGGTCACCGAACAGCTCCCCGGACAGCTCCGCCGCCGAGCGCCCCCGCGGGCTCTCCGCCAGCAGGAACAGCAGCTCCGCGTGGCGCGGGCTCAGCTCCTGCGACCAGCTCCCGGCGGCCCCGTACACCGTCGCCGACCAGGACCCCGCCCGGCTGAGGTCGAGCACCACCCGGGTCACCCCGGTGCTCGTACGGTCCTGCGCGATCCGCAGCAGCCAGCCGCCGGGCAGCGGCTCCACCGCGCAGTCGCCGAGCTGCGGCACCCACACCCGCCCCGGCCCGAAGGACTTCGGCAGCGGGACGCGGTCCACGGGGGCCAGGCCCGTCACGGCCGCCGTCCAGCCGTTCGGGTCCACGGCGAGGGCCCGCCCCGGCAGCCGGGCCAGCAGCGGGGCCGCCACCGCCCGCAGCCGCTCCAGCGACTCCAGGTGCCGTACGCGCAGCTCGCGCTCCGCGAGCCGGGCCACCGAGCTCACCCAGGCCAGGGTCGCCGGGTGCATGGTGGCCAGCGGGCCGCTCACGTCGACCACGCCCAGCAGCCGCCCGTCGCGCGGATCCCGTACGGGCGCGCCCGCGCAGGTCCAGTCGTGGTGGCTGGAGACGAAGTGCTCCGCCGAGAACACCTGGACCGGCCGCCGGGTCACCAGGGCCGTGCCCACCCCGTTCGTGCCGACCACGCCCTCGTCCCAGTCGGCCCCCACCGCGAAGCCGAGCCGGTCCGCCTTGCGCAGGATGGAGGAGTGGCCCTCCCGCCACAGCAGCCGCCCCTCCGCGTCGGCCACGACCATGATGTGCAGGGCCTCGTCCAGGGCCGGCAGCAGCCCCTCCCGGAGCACCGGGAGGATCTCCCGCAGCGGTGAGACGTGCCGCCGCTCCTCGGTCTCGGCGGCCGACAGCATCCGCGAGCGCGCGTCCCGGTCCGGGTGCACCCCGCCCGCCAGCATCCGGCGCCAGGACTCGGCGATCTCCGGGCGCGGCGCGGCCGGGGGACGGTCCCCGGCCAGCGCCGCCGCCCGTACGCCCTTGAGCAGACGCGCGGCCTCCCGTGCGTCCATGGCCGAGATGCGGGCCACATCGACCGTGCTGCCTGTGGTGTCGGCCACCGGAACCTCCCCGTGCGAACAGGACGACTCAAAGGTTGCAACGGTATGCAACTCTCGCCAAGTCCCGGTCACCCGACCGAAACTGTCCGGACGCCGCTCAGCGGCGTGACAGCTCCTCCTCGGGGCTTCTGGGATCAGGGGTGGTGCCGAGTCGGCGCGGCGCCACTCCTGTTCCCGGTCGACGGGCCCGGATCCCGGCTCGGAGCGGTTTGGGGACTACTCCCCGCCCGTGATCCGCGCCCGTTCCACTACGGCGCCCAGGTCGAGGCTGTGCGGCAGCGTGCCGAAGGCCGCTCCCCAGTCGCCTCCCAGCCGCGAGGCACAGAACGCGTCCGCCACCTCCGGCGGGGCCCACCGCACCAGCAGCGACCCCTGGAGCACCAGGGCCATGCGCTCGACCACCCGGCGGGCCCGGGCCTCGATGCCCTCCAGGTCGGCGAGCTCGGTCAGCAGGTCCTTGATGGCCGAATCCAGCCGGTGGTCCGCGCCCCGGGCCTGGCCGACCTCCTGGAGGAAGGCGTTCAGCGCCTGCGGTTCCCGCTGCAGGGCGCGCAGCACGTCCAGGGCCTGGACGTTGCCCGAGCCCTCCCAGATGGAGTTCAGCGGGGATTCGCGCAGCAGTCTCGGCAGTCCGGACTCCTCGACGTAGCCGTTGCCGCCCAGACACTCCAGGGCCTCCGCGACCATCGGCGTACAGCGCTTGGTCACCCAGTATTTGGCGGCGGGCACGGCGAGGCGCAGGAAGGCCTTCTCCTGGTCGGTCCCGGCGTCGTAGGCGGCCGCGAGCCGCAGGGTCAGGGTGGTCGCCGCCTCCGATTCCAGGGCGAGGTCGGCGAGGACGTTGCGCATCAGCGGCTGGTCGATGAGCGGTGCTCCGAAAGCAGAGCGGTGCTCCGCATGGTGGGCGGCCTGCGTCAGCGCCTGCCGCATCAGCGAGGCCGAGCCGATGACACAGTCCAGCCGGGTAGCCGCGACCATCTCGATGATGGTCCGCACCCCCCGGCCCTCCTCGCCCACCCGCCGCGCCCAGGTCCCGTCGAACTCCACCTCGCTCGACGCGTTCGACCGGTTGCCCAGCTTGTCCTTCAGCCGCTGGATCGCGAAGACGTTGCGCGTGCCGTCCGGCAGCACCCGCGGCACCAGGAAGCAGGTCAGCCCTCCCGGAGCCTGCGCCAGTACCAGGAACCCGTCGGACATCGGCGCCGAGCAGAACCACTTGTGCCCGGTCAGCACGTACTCGCCCGAAGCGTCCAGCGGCACCGCGGCCGTCGTGTTCGCCCGTACGTCGCTGCCGCCCTGCTTCTCCGTCATCCCCATGCCGAAGAGCACGCCGCTCTTCTGCGCGGCCGGCGCCAGCCCCTCCTCGTACACGTGCGAGGTCAGCCGCGGCTCCCACTCGGCGGCCAGCTCGGGATCGGCCCGCAGCGCCGGTACGGCGGCGTGCGTCATCGAGACCGGGCAGCCGTGCCCGGCCTCGGCCTGGGACCACACGAAGAACCCGGCGGCGCGCCGCAGGTGTCCCGCCGGCCGGCCCCAGGCGTCGGTGAGCCCGGAGGACACGGCCTTCCCGAGCAGCCGGTGCCAGGCGGGATGGAACTCCACCTCGTCGATCCGGTTCCCGTACCGGTCGTGCGTCCGCAACTTGGGTGGATTTTCGTTCGCCAGCCGGCCCCACTCCTGGGCCTGCGCGGAACCGGCGGCGCGGCCGAGGAGGGTGAGCTCCTCCCGCACCTCGCCGAGGAGTTCGGGGTCCGCGGAGGCGAGATGCCGCTCCACGCCCTCGGTGAGGGCCCGGTCGCCCCCGTAGACGTCGTGGCCCACGAGGGGCGGGGCCTGGTTGGTGACTGTGTGGGTGGTGGCTGCCATGCGGATACCGTAAGGACGTGCAGCCAGCAAAAGAAACACCCGAGCGGATCCTCGGACGCCATGGACGGCTCCACCGGGCCCGCGCCCTCTACCGCAACGTCTCGAAGCGGAAGATGGGCTGGCTGCTCCTGAAGGACACCGTCAACTCGTGCATCGAGTACCGGATCCTCGGCCTCGCCGCCGAGGCGGCCTTCTTCACCCTGCTCTCGCTGCCCCCGCTCTTCCTCGGCCTGCTGGGCCTCCTCGGCTACGTGGACGGCTGGACGGGCACGACGACGGTGGCCAGCATCGAGGAGAACATCCTGGGGGCGGTCGGCACGATCCTGTCCGACCGGGGCGTCAACGAGATCGCCAGGCCGATGCTGGACGACGTGACGGGCCGCGGCCGCCCCGACCTGATCTCGCTCGGTTTCGCCTTCGCCCTGTGGTCGGGCTCGCGCGCGGTGAACGTCTTCATCGACACCATCACCGTGATGTACGGGCTCGACGGGCAGCGCGGCATCGTCAAGACCCGGCTGCTGGCCTTCCTGCTGTACGTCATCGCGCTGGTCATCGGCGCGGTCGTGCTGCCGCTGATGGTGGTCGGACCCGACGCGGTGGTCCGGCTGGTGCCCTGGGGCACCAGCGTGATCGCGGTGCTGTACTGGCCGACCGTCACCCTGCTGTCCATCGTCTTCCTGACCACGCTGTACCACGTGTCCGTGCCCGTGCGCTCGCCGTGGATCGAGGACGTGCCGGGCGCGCTGGTGGCCCTCGCGATGTGGGTGCTGGGCTCGTTCCTGCTGCGGATCTACCTCACCAACACCGTGGAGGGGCCGACGATCTACGGCTCGCTGGCGGCGCCGGTGGCCGTGCTGCTGTGGATCGGCATCTCGGCCTTCGCGGTCCTCGTCGGGGCCGCCGTCAACGCGGCGATCGACCGGGTCTGGCCCTCGGTGGCCACCGCGGCGGCCCGCGAGGCGAACGAGCGGGTCCGCGAGGCGGAGGCCGCCAAGCTGATCGCACGGGCGGCGGCCTGGCGGGCGATGGCGGAGGGCGAGTCGGAGGACGACGAGGACGACGAGGGGATGCCGTCCGAGTTCCCCGAGCGCTGGTCGAAGTTCCTGCCGCCGGAGGACTACAGCTCGCGGCTGCGCAAGCACTGACCCGCGCCCGGCGGGGCCCCGGCACTAGCCTGAAAGGGTGTACGAGGAGACGCGGTCCGCGGTCGTGCCCGGAGCCGTGCTGTGGCGCGCCGAAGGCCCCGGCCAGGTGGTCCTGCCCGACGGGTGCATGGACCTGATGTGGGTCGAGGGGCGGCTGCTGGTGGCCGGGGCGGACACCGGTCCGCACCCCGCCGGGGAGGTCGCGGGCGGGGCCTTCGCCGGGATCAGGTTCGCGCCCGGCACCGCGCCCGCGCTGCTCGGCGTACCGGCACACCGGCTGCGGGACCGGCGCGTCGCCCTGGACGACCTGTGGCCCGCCGGGGAGGTACGCCGCCTCGCCGGGCGGGTGGCCTCGTACGGGGACCCGTGCGCCGGGCTGGACGCGCTGGCCGCCCGCCGCGCCGCCGAGGCCGGGCCGCCGGACCCCCTCGTCGCCGAGGTCGTGGCCCTGCTCCGGGCGGGCCGGCCGGTGGCCCGGATCGCCGCCGCCGTCGGCCTCGGGGAACGGCAGCTGCGCCGGCGCTCCCTGGACGCCTTCGGGTACGGGCCCCGGACGCTGGGCCGGGTGCTCCGGCTGCGCAGCGCCCTCGAGCTGGCCCGGGCGGGCATGCCCTACGCCGAGGTCGCCTGCGTTGCCGGGTACGCCGACCAGGCGCATCTGGCCCGCGAGGTACGCGCGTTGGCCGGGACCACGCTGGGCGCCTACGTCGCAGGCGCCGACGGGGCGAACAGCGAGACGCCGCAGCCGTCCGGGTCGAGGACCACGGCGTAGCGCTGGCCCCAGAAGGCGTCCCAGGGCTTCAGGTGCCCGGGGGCCCCGGCGGCGGTCAGCTCGGCGTACAGGGCGTCCACCTCGGCGGGGGAGTCGCACAGGAAGGCCAGCTCGCGGCGGCTGTCACCGGTGGGCCGGGTCCAGGACGGGTCGAAGGAGCGGATGGTCTCCTCCGTGTCCCAGCCGATCCGCAGTCCGCCCGGCGCGGTGCCTTCGACGTGCGGCTGGTCATCGGCGCCGGCCGGTACGTCCAGCCCCAGCCGGCGGTAGAAGGCGAGCGAGGCGGCCATGTCGGAGACGACCAGGCCGATCATGTCGAGTCGTGGAGTCATGCCCGCAGGCTAGGCCGGACCCGAGCCGGCCGTCTTGAACGAAACGGACACGCCCCCGGCGGTGCGTGCGGCGACCACGGCCAGCGCCGCCGCCAGCGGCAGCTCCGCTCCCACCGCCAGCAGCAGCGCCATCCCCTGACCGTCGCTCCCGGCCGAGGTGGTGACGTCGAACCAGGCGTCCATCAAGAGCAGTGCCGCAGTCGCCGCGGCCACCGGGGACACCAGGGGGCTGCGTTTGCGCAGCAGCATCCCCGTCCCGGTCAACCCGGCGGCCAGCATCAGGTCCAGGCCGATCCACGCGGTCGACCAGTGGGAGACCTCGGTGGTCTGCGGCACGGTCTTCGCCAGCACCAGCACCCACGGCACCAGCGCCACCCCGGCTCCCGTGAACACCGTGGCGAGCCGGGGCGTGCGCGGGCCGTCGATGCGCGGGCGGGTACGGAGCTGACGGGTAGGGAACTGACGAGTGCGGAACTGACGGGTACGGAACTGATGGGCGACAAGTGCCATGGCCGCGGGTCTCCTTCCGGCCCGGCGGACCGTCCCCCGGGCACCCCCTCAGCCTCGTCCGCGGAGCCTTCGCGATCAGTAGCCCCACTGTCCGAACCGGGGGTGGCACCAGCTACACCCCCGACCGGGCACCAGCGTGATCGCAGCTCTCCGACCAGTGCGATTACCGTACGGGGCATGGCACTTCGCGGCGCGCTGAGGCGTTCGTACACCTGGACCACGGAGCACGCACCGTGGTCGGCGTGGGCCCGGCGCAACACCGCCTTCACGGCGGCCGCGATCCCGGCCGCGCTGCCCGTCCTCCTCGGGCTGGCCTACGCGGGCGTGTCGCCCGGGCGCAGCCCCGTCCCGCTGCTCCTGCTGTTCGCCCTCAGCCCGCTGCTCACCGCGCTCCAGCGCAGCCGCTTCTGGTCCCTGCTCGGTCTGGACGTGCCGGAGGTCGTGCGCAAGGAGCGCTGGTGGAGCCCGCGCGGGCTGCTCGAACGGGTGCGCTCCGAGGCGACCTGGCGCCAGTACGGCTACCACCTCCTCGTCAGCCCGCTCGCCGCCGCGGCCGGGGCGCTGGTGGTGCTCGCCTGGGTCCTCGGCGCGGCCGGCGCCGCCGTGTACGCGTGGGGCTGGACCCTGCCGTCCTCCGACCTGCACCTCGAATACGACGTGATCACCGTCGGCGGCGGCCTCCTCCTGCTCTCCGCGCCCTGGCTCGCCGCGCTCGCCACCCGCCTCGACGCCTTCGCCGCGGCCGCGCTCCTCGGACCCAACCGCTCCCGCGAGCTGGCGCGCCGCGTCGAGGACCTCGCCGAGAGCCGGGCCGGCGTCCTGGACGCGGCCGACCTCGAACGCCGCAGGATCGAGCGGGACTTGCACGACGGGGCCCAGCAGCGCCTCGTCGCGCTCGCCATGAACCTCGGCATCGCCCGCGCCACCCTGACCGACCTGCCGCCCGAGGTCAAGGCCGTCATCGACGAGGCCCACCGCGAGGCGAAGGAGGCCATCGAGGAGCTCAACAACCTCGTACGCGGCCTGCACCCGGCCGTACTGGAGGACCGAGGGCTCGACGCGGCGCTCTCCGGGATCGCCGCCCGGGCCCCGTTCCCCGTCGAGCTGGCCGTGGACATCGCAACCAGGCCGGGGGCCACCATCGAGGCCGTCGCCTACTTCGTGGTGTCCGAGACCCTGGCCAACGTCGCCAAACACGCCCGGGCCGACCGCTGCCGCGTCCGGGTCGAGCGCGTCCCCGGCCGGCGGGGGGACCTGCTGCGCCTCACCGTCACCGATGACGGGGTCGGCGGAGCGGACCCGGCCCGCGGCACCGGACTGGTCGGCCTGCGCAAGCGCGTAGGGTCGGTCGACGGAACCATCATGATCACCAGCCCTCTCGGGGGCCCGACCGTCATCACCGTGGAGCTGCCGTGCGGGCTGTGATCGCCGAGGACTCCGTCCTGCTGCGCATAGGACTCGTCAAAGTCCTCGAAATGGCCGGATTCGAGGTGGCCGCCGAGACGGGCGACGCCGAGGGTCTGCTCGCCGCCGTCGAGGAACACCGCCCGGAGCTCGCGCTCGTCGACGTACGGATGCCGCCCGGCTTCACCGACGAGGGCGTTCGGGCGGCCCTGATGATCCGCCGGCAGTACCCGGACACGGCGGTGCTGCTGCTGTCCCAGTACGTGGAGGAGCGCTACGCCGCCGACCTGCTGGCCACCCGCAGCGGGGCCGGCATCGGCTACCTGCTCAAGCAACGGGTCGCCGACGTCGAGGAGTTCGTGGACGCCCTGCGACGCGTCGCCGCGGGCGGGACCGCGCTCGACCCCCAGGTCGTCGCTCAGCTCCTGCTGCGCCGCGGCGGGGGACCGGACCCGCTGGAGCGCCTCACCCCGCGCGAGCGGGAGGTACTGGCCCTGATGGCGGAAGGCCGCTCCAACGCCGGGATCGCCGCCGAACTCGTCGTCAGCGAGAGCGCGGTGGCCAAACACATCAACAACATCTTCGCCAAGCTCGACCTGCCCCCGGCCGACGGCGACCACCGCCGGGTCCTCGCGGTGCTCCGCTTCCTGGACGGCACACCGTGACGGGCGCCGACGGGGACGGACCCCGCCGCGGGCACCGCCGTGCCTGGATCACCGCCGCGGTACTCGGCGCGCTGCTCGTCGTCGCCCCGGTCGCCTGGCAGGCGTGGTCGTACGGGACCGTCCGCAACGCCACCCTGCTCGGTGGCAGCGAGGGCCGCCGGGTGACCGCGCTGGAGATCGTGGGCGGCAGCGCGAACGTCACCGTCACCCCCCGCGCCGACCAAGAGGTCGGCTACCGCGCCGCGATCAGCTGGTCGCTCAAGGCGCCCACCATCGAGGAGAGCTGGCTGGGCGACACCCTGAGGCTGACCCCGCACTGCCCCGGCGAGGGCTCCTGGACGGCCGCCGGGGCCGGCTGTTCGGTCCAGCTGGGGGTGACCGTACCCGCGGACATCCCCGTGAAGGTGACGGCCGGGTCCGGCCGGGTCTCCCTCAGCGGCCTGGGCGGCGCCGTCGACGCGGAAACCGACTCCGGCCGGATCGAGATCGCCGGGCTGCGCGGGGCCCTGCGGGCGAAGGTGGGCTCCGGCAGCCTGCTGGCCACCGGCCTCGCCTCACCCCACGCCGACGTCCGGGTCGGATCCGGCCGCGCCGACGCGGCCTTCGCCACCCCGCCCGACCAGGTGACCGCCCGGGTCGCCTCCGGCCGCCTCGCCCTCACCGTGCCCCCGGCCGCCCGCTTCCGGGTGCGCTGCGCGGCCGGCAGCGGCCGCTGCGAGGTCCCGGACGCCCTGCGCGACGGCGGCTCCCCCCGAACCCTGGACATCGAATCGGGCGTCGGCCGCGCCGAGGCCTCGTACCCGGCCGGACCCTAGGAACCGGTCCGACTGGCGGCGGCGGTGGGGCCCGGACAGACTGGATTGCAGGGGTGGTCTCCAGCGGTATTTCCGACCGGGAGGAGACCCGGATGTTCGGGCAAGTGCGAGCAGTTTCCGACAAGAGTCCGATCTTCATGATCAAGGTCAGCGTCTATAACAGTGACCTCTCGGAGATCGATCACGTCTTCACCGACGAAGAGGGCCGGTACAGCGTGGCGATCGCCGCAGGTGAAACGGTCACCGTGCGGTTCGACACGCACCACTCCCTCACCAACGCCAGGGACTGGCAGCCGTCGGTGGTCGCGAACGTGATCACCAGTGACGAGACCCCCTTGGACCGCAGTCTGCTGCCCACGGGTCAGGACTTCGGCGCGGCGGGGAACATGGACGCGCTGAACGGCTATGTGATCGCCGCGGCCGTGCACGAGGTCGAGGAGTACGCCCCTACGGCGGCGTACCGCCTCTCGATGCTCAAGCAGCACAGCAACGTGCTCAACAGCCTCCAGCTACGGCTCCTGGACCACTTCGAACCGGCCTAGCGCGGAGAAAAGAAATGGCGCGCGCCTGAGGGCACTTGTTACGCTGGATGCGTTCCGCCGGTCTGCGGAACCGTCAGTACGTGCACGATCCGGAGGTGAGCCAGTTGATGAATGTCATCGCGCAGGGCACTGCCCGCATTCAGAAGACCATCAATGTCACTTCCGTGGTCTCCGGCTGACCTCACACCACTTCGCGCGCCGCCGCCGCTGAGCGAGCGAGCGGGCGCGCGCTGCCGGGGCCACCCTGTGAAGGGTTCCCCTTGTCTTTCTCTTCTTTCCCGCAGGCATCCTCGCTCTCGCACGCGCTCAGCCCCTTCGGCTGGGACGAAGCCTGGGCTGCCGAGTTCACCCCGTACGCCGAGCAGGGCCTCCTGCCCGGCCGCGTCGTACGCGTCGACCGCGGTCAGTGCGACGTCATGACCGAGGACGGCATCGTCCGCGCCGACACCGCCTTCGTCACCCCGCACGACCCGCTGAGGGTCATCTGCACCGGCGACTGGGCAGCGGTCGAGCCGGCGGGCAACCCGCGCTACGTGAAGGCGTACCTGCCGCGCCGGACCGCGTTCGTACGGTCCACCTCCTCCCAGCGGTCCGAGGGACAGATCCTCGCCGCCAACGTCGACCACGCGATCATCGCCGTCTCCCTCGCCGTGGAACTGGACCTGGGGCGCATTGAGCGCTTCCTGGCCCTGGCGTGGGAATCGGGGGCGCAGCCGCTGGTCGTCCTCACCAAGGCCGACCTGGTCCCGGACCCGGCGACGCTCGGGCACCTGGTCCAGGACGTGGAGACCACCGCGCCCGGGGTCCGGGTACTCACGGTGTCCTCCCTCACCGGGGAGGGCACGGACGTCCTCGCCGCCGTCGTCGGGGGCGGTACGAGCGTGCTGCTCGGCATCTCCGGCGCCGGCAAGTCCACGCTGGCCAACACGCTGCTCGGCGCCGACGTCATGGAGGTCCAGGAGGCCCGCGAGGTCGACGGCAAGGGCCGTCACACGACCACGACGCGCAACCTGCTCGCCCTGCCGGGCGGCGGTGTCCTGATCGACACGCCCGGACTGCGCGGCGTCGGCCTCTGGGACGCCGGGACCGGGGTCGGCCAGGTCTTCTCGGAGATCGAGGAGTACGCGGAGTCCTGCCGCTTCCACGACTGCGCGCACGAGGCGGAGCCGGGGTGCGCGGTGCGGGCCGCCGTGGACTCCGGAGAGCTGCCGGAGCGGCGCCTGGACAGCTACCGCAAGCTGCTGCGGGAGAACCAGCGGATCGTCGCGAAGACGGACGCGCGGCTCCGGTCGGAGATCCGCCGTGACTGGCGGCTCAAGTCGGCGGAGGGCCGCGCCAACTACGCCGCGAAGCGGTCCGGCCGGGCCTAGGACGCGCTGGTGCGGGTCCCGACGGTCAGAGACCCCACACATGCACCCGGTCCGGGTGGATGCGGATGACCTCCGGGCTGAAGTGGGGGCCCAGGGAGTGCGGGCCGGTCTCCAGCGTGGCGTGGCCGCGGATCTCGATGCCGCGGACACGCCACGGGCGGGTGCTCACCAGGTCGTCCACGACCAGCGCCAGCCGCGGGTTCCGCTGGAGGTTGCGCCACTTCTTCGTCGTCCCCATGGCCAGCCCGCCCACCAGGATCGTGCCGTCCTCCTGCGGGAAGAACCCCACCGGGTTCGCCTGCGGCTGCCCCGCCGCGTCCACGGTGGCCAGGCGGCCCAGCCGCTGGGAGCGGAGGTACGCCAGCTCGGCCTCGCTGAATCCCTCGAAGTCCGTCATGGCTGCAAGCCTCGCAGGCACCGCGGCCGGCCGCATCGGGCTCCGGTCCTAGGACCGGAGCCCGGGGCCGGTCAGACCCCCGCCACCACCACGCCCAGCCACGCCCCCGCCACCAGCAGGCACGCGAACAGTTCCACCAGCACACTGGTCCCCACCGCCCGCATCACCGCCCGTACCGACGCCCACGCCTCGCCGTGCGTCCCCAGGCGGAGCCTCTCGCACAGGTAGATGCCGCCCACGAAACCGGGGACCGCCCCCAGTACCGGGATCAGCACGAAGCCCAGTACCGCACCGGCGCCCGCGAACACCACCATCCGGCGGGTCACCCCCACCCCCCGCAGCCGCCGCGGCGGGAGCAGCCACTTCACCACCTGGACCACCAGCAGCAGGGCCGTCGCCGCGACCAGCAGGGTCCACGCCGTCGCCGACCGCACGTGCAGCGTCCACCACAGCAGTCCCGCCCACACCAGCCAGGTCCCCGGTACGCCCGGCACCAGCACCCCGAGCGTCCCGAGCAGCAGCACCAGCCCCACCAGGAGCAGCTGAGGCAGATCCATCTGCTCAGCCTGACCGACCAGGGGCTATCGGGCCACCCAGCCCCGTTCGTACGCGTGCCAGCCCAGCTGGAGCCGCGTCGTGACCCCCGACAGCTCCATGAGGCCCTTGACCCGCCGCTGCACCGTCCGCAGGCCCAGCTCCAGGTGCTTCGCCACGCTCGCGTCCGTCATCCCCGCCAACAGCAGGGTCAGGATCTCCAGGTCGGTGGCGTCCGGGCCGCCGTCCGACTCCTCGGGCGCGCCCGACGCGCCCAGCCGCAGCGGCAGCGACTCCCGCCACACCGCCTCGAACAGGCCCGTCAGGGATTCCAGCAGCCCCGACGCGTGCACCACCAGCGCCGCCGGCTCCGCGCCGCGCGCCGTCAGCGGGACCATCGCCAGGGTCCGGTCCGCGATCACGAGCTTCGTCGGGACCTCGCCCGTCACCCGGACCCGTTCGCCCCGGGCCAGCGCCGTCGACGCCTCGCGGATCCCGCTCGGCAGGGTCAGCACCTCCCGTTCGATCACCACCCGGTAGTCGACCCCGCGTACGGAGGCCCGGTCCTCCGCCTCGTTCTCCGTGCCCGTCACCACCTGCGGCCGGCCGCTGACCAGCGCGCACACCTCCTTCTCCGCGCCCAGCTGGAGCTGGTGGAACCGGTGCGCCACCGCGCTCGCCCCCTGCACCACCTCCACGAGGTCGTGCACCGCCGGCTCGGCCGCCTCCACCCGGTACTCCTCCGCCAGCAGCGCCGCCGCCAGCTCCGCCTGCTCCAGCTCGTGCCGCTGCTGGGTGAGGAGCGCCCCGAGGGCGACCCCGGGCGGCGCCGCCACCCAGCGCCCCGGGCGCGCCGAGGACTGGGCGGCCAGGCCCTGTCGCTCCAGGTGCCGCAGCGCCCGCTCGGTCTGCGGCACCGGCAGGGTCAGCCGGTGCGCGAGGTCGGGCACCTCCGCCGCCCCCAGCGCCACCAGCGCGCGGTACGCCGACTCCTGGCCCTCGTCGAGGCCTATCGCACCCAGCAACCCGAACACCCACCTCTCCACGCAGCCCCTGGCGGGAAGCGGCCACGGCGCAAACCCGCCGCGGACATCATCGCCGCACCCCCCGGCTCTCTGCCAAGGTGACGCCACCGCAGCACCAACATCCGCTGGCCAGAAGCCATTTACGCGGCAGCTTTGCCGTGCAATGCAGTAGTTGGCCGGAATTCACCTGGGGAGAGCGATGCGCCCGATATCGCGAACGACGCTCGGGGCGGCCACAGCAGCCGTCCTGGCCGTCACCGCCGTCGGCCCGTCGGCGGCACAGCCGAGCGACGGAGCGCCTGGAAAGAGACCACTCGTGGGCAGCGAGGCAGCCGGAAAGCAGCCCACCGCGCCCGTCACGGTGACCCTCGTCACCGGCGACCGGATCCTGGTCTCCACCGACGCGGCCGGCCGTACGGCCGCCACCGCCATGCCGCGCGCGGACGGCTCGCAGCCGGTGGTGCAGACCCGCCAGTCCGGCAAGGACCTCTACGTCTACCCGGAGAGCGCGGTGAAGGTCCTCGCCGCGGGCAAGGCCGACCACGAGCTCTTCAACGTCACCGGCCTCATCCGGCAGGGCTACGACGACGCACACGCCAAGAAGCTCCCGCTCATCGCGGTCTACGACGGCTCCGTGAACGTGGCGCGCAGCGCCCCGCCCGCGCCCCGCGGCGCCGACCGCTCCCTCGTCCTCGGCTCCATCGGCGGCGTCGCCCTCTCCGCCGACAAGGAGCAGGCCGCCGCGTTCTGGGCCGACGTCACCGGTACGGACGCCCGCGCGCGCTCCGTCTCGGGCGGGCTGAAGAAGCTGTGGCTGGACGGCAAGGTCCAGGCGAACCTGGAGCGCTCCACCCGGCAGGTGAACGCCACCGCCGCCTGGGCCGCCGGATACGACGGCAAGGGCACCAAGGTCGCCGTCCTGGACACCGGCACCGACCTCGAACACCCCGACCTCAAGGGCCGCGTCGCCGACTCGAAGAACTTCACCGACTCGGACACCGACACGGACCGGCAGGGGCACGGCACCCACACCATCTCCACCGTCGGCGGCTCCGGAGCCGAGAGCGGCGGCGCCAAGAAGGGCGTGGCCCCCGGCGCCGAACTGCTCAGCGGCAAGGTCCTCAACGACGGGGGCTACGGCCTCGACTCGTGGATCATCGCCGGCATGGAGTGGGCCGTCGCGAGCAAGGCCGACGTGGTCTCCATGAGCCTCGGCGACCCCTCCCAGACCGCCTGCGACGACCCGCTCGCCGAGGCCGCCGAACGGCTCTCCCAGCAGGGCCCGCTCTTCGTCATCGCCGCCGGCAACTCGGGCCCCGGCAACAACACGGTCTCCTCTCCCGGTTGTGCGGCCAGTGTGCTGACGGTGGGCGCCGTCGACCGCGACGACACCACGGCCGTCTTCTCCAGCCGCGGCCCGGCCGGACTCCAGCACACCCTCAAGCCCGAGATCGCCGCCCCCGGCGTCGGGATCTCCGCCGCCGCGGCGGGCGGCCGCGGGGTGTACGCGTACCAGGGCATGTCGGGGACCTCGATGGCCACCCCGCACGTCGCGGGCGCCGCGGCCGTCGTCAAGCAGCGCCACCCCGACTGGACCTCGCAGCAGGTCAAGGCGGCCCTCGTCGGTTCGGCGAACACCGCGGTGCCCGGGAACGTACGCGAGACCGGCGGCGGCCGCCTCGACGTGCAGGCGGCCATCGACACCACCGTCACCGGCGCCCCCGCCGTCCAGGGCGGCACGTACAACTGGCCGCAGGACCGCAGCGACCGGACGACCGTGCAGGTCCCGTACACCAACACGGGCACCAAGCCGGTCACCCTGAACCTCGCCGTCGAGAAGGTCACCGGCAACGACGGCTCCGCCGTCCGCAGCCAGGTCGCCCGCCTCGACCGGCGCACCGTGACCGTCCCGGCCGGCGCCACCGTCACGGTGCCGCTCGCCCTCGACCCGGCCGCCGGGCTGGCGCGCTCCCAGTACGGGGACGTCACCGGCCGGATCACCGCCACGGCGAACGGCGTGCGCGTCTCCACCCCCTTCTCGCTGTACGTCGAGCCGGAGACGGTGACCCTGCGCGTCAAGCTCGTGGACCGCGCGGGCAAGCCGGCCGCCGGACCGTCCTCCCTGGACGTGATCGGCACCGACGACGCCACCGGCGAGCGCCGCTTCAACGACGGCTCCGTCGACCAGGTCTACCGGGTCCGGCCGGGCGCGTACTTCCTCTCCGCGTTCGTCGGCACCCCCGACGCGGGTGAGGGAGACGACCGGCTCATCGACTCCCTCACCTACCTCGGCCGCCCGCAGGTCGAGGTGAAGAAGGACACGACCATCGTGCTCGACGCCCGCAAGGCCGGGCGCCTGGCCGTCGAGGCCGACAAGCCGGCCGAGGCCCGCAACACCACCCTCGGGTTCGCCCGCAGCTGGGACGACGTGTGGCTGCACGCCGGCACCGCCGCGGGCGGCCGGACCATCCGCGGCTTCTACTCCTCCGTCGAAGGCCGTGCGAAGGACGGCGAGTTCGAGTTCGGCAGCTACTGGCGGGCGGCCGCGCCGCTGGTCTCCGAGCTGAAGGTCGCCGGCGGTCCGGTCCTGCACCCGATCACCGCGTCCACCGGCAGCGACAACCTCGACGGAAACGGCAGCGCGCCGCTGGTCGACGCGGGCGCCGGCACCCCCGGGGAGCTCGCCGCGGTCGCCGCCAAGGACGCGGTCGTCCTGGTCAAGGTCACGGACGGGGCGCTGTACGAGGTCGCACAGAACGCGCAGGCCGCCGGCGCCAAGGCGCTGCTCGCCTACCGTGAGGCTCCCGGCCGCTGGGTCGGCTTCACCGGCTACGCGGGCGGCGCGCTGCCCGCGCTGGCCATCGAGTCCGCCGAGGGCAAGGCGCTGCTGGCCCGCCTGGCGGCGGGCAAGGTCACGCTGTCCTGGAAGGCCACCGCGAACAGCCCGTACGTCTACTCCCTCGCCTTCCCCGAGACGGGAGAGGTCAAGGGCACTCACACCTACCGGGTGCGCGACCGCGAGCTCGGCCAGGTGGAGTCCACCTACAACTCCATGGGCGTGGCGGCCGACTTCATCGACCTGGCCGGCGCCTACCGGCCGATCGGCAGCGCGGTGTACTTCGGCGGGATCGAGACCGTCGCGACGCCGGGCAAGCGCACCGAGTTCTACACCGCCGGGGACACGGCCTGGGACCAGATGCTCTCCAGCAGCTTCCCCTGGGGCGAGTTCATGGTCGGCGAGCAGCACACCTACACCAAGGGGCAGAAGACCGGCGCGAGTTGGTACGACGGGGTGACCGCCCCGGTCGCGCCGCGCGACCTCTCCGGCAAGGAGACCCTGGCCGCCGAACGGCAGGGCAACCTGATCGGCTTCGCCTCCGCCATGTGGGGCGACAGCCGCCACGCCGCCCAGCCGGGCTCCTTCGGTGACATCGGCAGCCTCCAGCTCAAGCGCGACGGCGAGGTCATCGGCGAGAGCTGGTACCCGTTCGGGGTCTTCGAGGTCCCGGCCGAGGCGGGCCGGTACGAACTGACCCAGGCCATCGAGAAGATCGGCCCGCCCGCGCGGGTCTGGCAGCGCTCCACGTCGGTCCAGACGACCTGGGGCTTCACCTCGAAGCTCGACGCGTCGGCGTACTCGCAGGGGCTGCCGATCCTCTTCCCGCGGTACGCCGCCCCGCTGGACGGGATGAAGACGGTCGCGGCGGCGAACGGCCAGAGCATCGGCCTGAGCGTCACCGGACACGCGGGCTACGCGCCCGGCGCGCTGAAGTCGGCGAAGCTGTCGTACTCCTACGACGGTGAGCACTGGACCGAGGCGAAGGTGAGCGAGCGCGCAGGCAAGTGGAGCGCGGTCGTGGACCACGCCGGGGCCACCGGCAAGCAGGTGTCGCTGAAGGTCGAACTGACCGACGCGAACGGTGCCTCCGTTACCCAGACGGTCGTGCGGGCGTACGACGTCCGCTAGTCCGTACGGGTAAGGGTGGAAGGGTCCACCGGGCGGCGGCCCGGTGGACCCTTTTCGTGCATTCGGCGTTTTCCGCCCCTGCCGGAGGCCGAGAATGAGGGCATGAGTCAGCAGGGCGCGGACGACTGGTGGCAGAAGCTCTACGAGGACCCGGAAGCGGGACCGGCACCCGACCCGGGGGACACGCTGGACCACCGCTTCCGTTCGGCGGCGGGCCTGACCACGGACCCCGGACCGGGACCAGGGCCGGGTGCGGGGCCGGGTGCGGGGCCGGAAGCGGCAGCGGGAGCGGTTTCGGCGCCGGGGCACGAGCCGGTGCGGCCCTCGCCGCCGCCCGCCCCGCCGAAACCCCCGCCTGCCCCTGAGGCGCTGCTCCCGGGCCCCCGCCGCTCCCCGCCGCCGCCCCCGCCGGGATGGCCCCCGCGCCGCCTTCGGCCGCCGTGCCGCCCCCGCGCGATCCGAGGCAGCAGGACGCCACCGGGTACGCGCTCGGGGGTGTGGACGTGCCGCCCGTACGAGCCCCCGAACCGCCGCCCGAACTGCCCGTGTGGCGGTGGGAGGTGCCGCGCGCCGAAACCCCGGAGCGGCCCGCCGAGGCCGCGCCGCCCCCGGGCCGCGCCCGCGCCCGTGCCGGAGCCGCCCGCCGCCGGGCGGCCCGAGGTGCGCCACCTCGGCGACCGCGCCCCCACCTACGCAGCCGAGCCCGGCGCGCTCCCGCCCGCCGACCCGGCCGCCCTGGACGGGCTGACCCCCGACACGGTCCTGGAGGGCGCCCGCTACGGCACCTACACCCTGCGTGCCGCCTCCCTGCGCGGGGACTCCGCCCGGTTCCGCGGCGAGGCCCGCCGCGACTTCCTCCTCACCGCCCGGTTCGGCGGCGGCGACGACGCCCTGGTCCTGGTGGCCCTCGCCGGCGGCGACCGGGCCGCCCCCGAGCCGCGGAGGCCGCCGCCGAGCTCTGCCGCACCGTCGCGGCGGCCGTCGGGCGGAGCCAGGAGCGGCTGGCCGACGACATCCGGGCCGGGCGCCGCGACGCCCTCCGCTCGGGCCTCCAGCGCCTCACCGACCGGGGCTACGGGCGGCTGCGGGCCCGCGCCGCCGAGCTGGGGCTCGCCGAGGAGGCGTACACCGCCGGACTGCGCGGCCTGCTGCTCCCGGTGGACCCCGAATGCCGGACCCGGGTGTGCTTCGGCTCCGGCGCGGGCGGGCTGTTCCGGCTGCGGTCCGGAGAGTGGCGGGACCTGGAGCCGGTGGAGGAGCGCTCCGCCGACCCCCGCAGGCCCGCAGAGCCGGGAGAGCCCGCGGATCCCGCCGACGGGGGCTTCCGGTTCCGCGCGTCCGTGGCCCACCCGGGCGACACCCTGCTGCTGTGCTCCGGCGGCCTGGCGGAGCCGATGCGCGAGGAGCCGGTCCTCCCGGCCGAGCTCGCCGCGCGCTGGGCCGAGCCGGAACCGCCCGGCCTCGCGGCCTTCCTCGCGGACACCCAGCTCCGGCTCAAGGGCTACGCCGACGACCGAACCGCCGCCGCGGTCTGGGAGGCGTAACCGGCGCATACATGGCTGGATGGGAGGCACACGCGACGGAGAACCGAAGGGTGCTACCCCCATGGCCAAGCAGAACGTGGCAGAGCAGTTCGTCGACATCCTCGTGCGCGCCGGCGTGCGCAGGCTGTACGGGGTCGTCGGAGATAGCCTCAACCCGGTGGTGGACGCGATCCGCCGGACGGATGGCATCGACTGGATCCAGGTCCGCCACGAGGAGACGGCGGCCTTCGCGGCCGGCGCCGAGGCCCAGATCACCGGCCGCCTGGCCGCCTGCGCCGGCTCCTGCGGCCCGGGAAACCTGCACCTGATCAACGGCCTGTACGACGCCCACCGCTCCATGGCCCCGGTCCTCGCGCTCGCCTCGCACATCCCCTCCTCGGAGATCGGCCTCGGCTACTTCCAGGAGACCCACCCCGACCGGCTGTTCAGCGAGTGCAGCCACTACAGCGAGTTGATCTCCAACCCCCGGCAGATGCCGCGGGTGCTCCAGACCGCCATCCAGCACGCCGTCGGCCGCAGCGGGGTCGGCGTCGTCGCGCTGCCCGGGGACATCGCCGCGGAGCCCGCCCCGGAGAAGTCGGTGGAGCACGCGCTCGTCACCGCCCGGCCCTCGGTCCGCCCCGGCGACGGCGAGATCGAGAAGCTTGTCCGCCTCGTCGACGAGGCCGACAAGGTCACGCTCTTCTGCGGCAGCGGCACCGCCGGGGCGCACGCCGAGGTGATGGAGTTCGCCGGCCGGGTCAAGGCGCCCATCGGGCACGCCCTGCGCGGGAAGGAGTGGATCCAGTACGACAATCCGTACGACGTCGGTATGAGCGGGCTCCTCGGCTACGGCGCGGCCTACGAGGCGACCCACGAGTGCGATCTGCTGATCCTGCTCGGCACGGACTTCCCGTACAACGCCTTCCTCCCCGACGACGTGAAGATCGTCCAGGTGGACATCCGGCCCGAACACCTCGGGCGCCGCTCCAAGTTGGACCTCGCGGTCTGGGGAGACGTACGGGAGACCCTGCGCGCCCTGAACGCGCGGGTGAAGGCCAAGACGGACCGCCGCTTCCTGGACAGGATGCTGAAGAAGCACGCGGACGCCCTGGAAGGGGTGGTCAAGGCCTACACGCGCAAGGTGGAGAAGCACACACCCATCCACCCCGAGTACGTGGCCTCGGTGCTCGACGAACTCTCCGACGAGGACGCCGTGTTCACCGTCGACACCGGCATGTGCAATGTGTGGGCGGCGCGCTATCTTTCCCCGAACGGCAAGCGGCGCATCATCGGTTCCTTCAGTCACGGCTCCATGGCCAATGCCCTCCCGCAGGCCATCGGCGCACAGTTCACCGACCGGGGCCGTCAAGTGGTGTCGATGTCGGGTGACGGCGGTTTCTCGATGCTGATGGGAGATTTCCTCACCCTGGTGCAGTACGACCTGCCCGTCAAAGTGGTCCTCTTCAACAACTCATCCCTCGGTATGGTCGAGTTGGAGATGTTGGTTTCCGGCCTGCCCTCCTACGGAACGGCGAACAAGAACCCCGATTTCGCCGCCATCGCCCGCGCGGCGGGCGCGTACGGGGTCCGAGTGGAGAAGCCCAAGCAGCTCACGGGGGCTTTGAAGGACGCTTTCCGGCACAAGGGACCCGCTCTGGTGGACGTGGTGACCGATCCCAATGCCCTGTCGATTCCGCCGAGGATCAGCGCCGAGATGGTGACCGGATTCGCACTTTCGGCCAGCAAGATCGTGCTGGACGGCGGGGTGGGCCGGATGATCCAGATGGCTCGATCCAACCTCCGCAACGTGCCGCGCCCTTGAGCCCGCAGGAGTGCGGACCGGTCCGGGGGGCATGCATCCCGTAGACCTGTTCGAGAGCAATGAACGCGGGAGGTAGACCGCCGTGCGGGTGGGGGCGAACACGGGGAAACTGTGGAAGAGGGGCCGGCCGGTACCGCGGGAGCCCTCCGTCGAGGACGGGGGAGCGGCGGACGCGCTGGAGATCAGCCGGAGCGTGCGCCGGGCGGATCTGAAGGCCGTGGGTGAAGTCCGGCGTTCTTTACGGGAGTTACTGCGCCACCGGTGCCGGGCCGACGCCGCGGAGGTGGCCGAACTCCTGGTCACCGAGCTCGTCACCAACGCCCTCGTCCACACCGAGCAGGGCGCGGAGGTCTCCGCGAGCCTCGCCGCCGCCCGGCTGCGGGTGGAGGTCCGGGACTACGCCTCCCGGCGGCCCCTGCCGTACGTACCGACCGCCGACGACGGTACGCACGGCAGGGGGCTGGTGCTGGTGCAGGCGCTCGCCGACGCGTGGGGCGTGGACGTGGTGGAACCGGGCCGCGGCAAGGTGGTCTGGTTCGAACTGGACGGAGGGCTCGCCTGAGCGGGCGAGCCCTCCGGGGTCCGGGGCCGGGACCGGTCAGCCGAACTGCTGCTCCAGGTCCTTGAGTTTGCGTTCCAGCGAATCGAGCCGCGGGATCGTCTGGGTGTCGTCCTCGGCGGTGAGGTCCACCGTCCGGGGACCGGTCACCTCAAGGGACTCGGTCCTGCTGACGGCCTGCAGGGAGGGCCTTCGGCGCGGGGGCAGTTGTCCTGAATCCGGTATGGCCGGCTCCGCGCCGACCGGCGCGGAGCCCGCTCCCTGCGTCAGTTCCGGGAGGTCGACCTGGCGGGCGCGGGTCCGCCCGAAGGCCCGGTGCTGCCGGCCCAGTGCCCTGATGTGCGCACGGTCCAGGCGGTGCTGCTCCCGCCTGCGGTGCCGGTCGTTCTCCTTCTCCTTCTTGTCCTCGCGCACCTCGTCCACGGCCTCGTCGAGCGTGCGCACCCCCTCCAGCAGCATGAGCGACCACGCGCCGAAGGTCTCCCGGGGGGCCCGCAGCCAGCGGACCATCCGGATCTGCGGCAACGGCCTGGGGATCAGGCCCTGTTCGCGCAGCGCCGCCCGGCGGGTCTGCTTGAGGGCCCGGTCGAAGAGGACGGCCGCCGAGAGGGACATGCCGGCGAAGAACTGCGGGGCCCCGTCGTGGCCCATCCCGCGCGGTGCGTGCACCCAGTTGAACCAGGCGGCCGCCCCCGCGAACAGCCAGACCAGCATGCGCGAGCCGAGGGCCGCGTCACCGTGGCTGGCCTCGCGGACGGCGAGCACCGAGCAGAACATGGCGGCGCCGTCGAGGCCGAAGGGGACCAGATACTCCCAGCCCCCGGAGAGGTTGAGGTTCTGCCGCCCGAAGCCGACCAGCCCGTGGAAGGAGAGCGCGGCGGCGACCGCCGCGCAGCAGAAGAGCAGGACGTAGGAGGCGGTGCCGTAGACGGCCTCCTTGCGCCTGCGGCGCTCCTCGCTGCGCTCCCAGCTGTCGTCGGCAGCGGCCTTCTCGCTCTCGCGCTTGCCACGGGCCAGTACCGCAACTGCCGCAAGTACGCCCAGGATCAGCAGGCTGCCGGGCAGCAGCCAGTCCAGCGATATGTCGGTCAGTCTCATGCGGGTGTCCCTTGCCTCTGCCTCGCGTGTGCGGCCTTCCGGCGCCATAGTGGCGCAGCGGATCGGCCCGGCACGCCGGTTTCGGGGCAAGTGGACGCCATCGGGGGGCGGGGCCCGCCGGATAGGGTGTTGTAGCTCGAACTGGCGCCCGTACGAGCTGAGTTGAGTTCGAATAGCGTCACCCTTGGGGGTGGGTTCAGCTCGGGATTGCCTCGGCCGCCGCCGTGAGCCGGGCGATACGGTCCGCGTCGCAGGTCCGGGGGCAGGTGACGCAGGTGTCGTCCGGCCGGATCGTGTAGAAGAGGCAGCAGCTCGCCCGGTCCCGGGTGGGCAGCTCGCCGCCGTCCGGCCCGGCGAGCGTACGGAATCCCGCGCCCCCCGTGTACGGGGCGGTCGAGCCGGGCAGGAGCGCCTCCAGCTCGGCCATGGCCCGCTGCTCCTCGCCGAGCAGGTGGCCGACGTACCAGAGGCTCTCGACGACCTCGTCGGTCACCATGCCCCACAGGGCGCGGCGGCCGCGCCGCATGCGCGGGCCGAAGCCTGCCAGCACCGGTTCGAGGTGCTGGGCCACCGCAGCCCGCACCTCGGCGCGCAGGGCCTCCTCGTCGGGCACGACCCGGGCCCCGGGGAGAGCGGCCGCCGGGTCGTCCGGCAGGCAGGAGAAACTTTCGACGTGTACGGCCATCCGGCCCAGCGTCCGGTGGAAGGCCACCCGGGAGGCCGGGAGCCGGGGGACCCGCCGGTGCAGGAACCACGGCACGGTGATCAGCAGGCAGGCCGGCCACGCGTACCGGTGCAGCCCGAAGCTCGCGACCACGTCGGGGCGGGCCTGTTGCCCGTAGTCCCGCAGCACCTGGGCTTCGTCCCAGGCGAGGAAGGTGTCCAGGGCCGGTCCGCCCGCCGCGAGCTCGTCCGCGCCGACCCAGCCCGCACCGCTGGGGGCGGGGTCGTGCGCGGACCGCTCGATGACCAGGAGCCCGGCGTAGGCCTCGGCCAGCCGGGCGTACGCGTCCGCCACCGGGGAGGAGACGGCGGGGTGAACGGCCGTGACGGTCATGACGGACCACCAAATCGCGCGATCGTTAACAGGTTAGCCTTACCTTACCCGAACTCGATCAGGCCGTATCCTCGGGACAGGCCGACATCCCGAGGAGGACCGAGTGCACGACACGGCCCGAGCCCGGGTACCGGCTCAGACGCGGAAAGTGCTGCGCCATTCGGTGCGCGGACAGATCCTCGACGCGCTGCGCGCGGCGCTGGTCGACGGTGAGCTGGTGCCGGGCGAGATCTACTCGGGTCCGGCGCTGGGCGACCGCTTCGGCGTCTCCGCGACCCCCGTGCGCGAGGCGATGCAGCAGCTGGCCCTGGAGGGGGCGGTGGAATGCCTCCCGAACCGGGGCTTCCGCGTCCTGTCGCGCACGCCGCGCGAGCTGGCGGAGCTGGCCGAGGTACGGGCCATGCTCGAGGTCCCCGTCATGCTCCGGCTGGCCCGTTCCGTGCCCGCGGCGACGTGGGAGGCCCTGCGGCCGGCCGCGGCCGCCACGGTGGAGGCGGCGGCGGCGGGCGACGTACCGGGGTACGCGGAGGCGGACCGGGCCTTCCACCGCGAGATCCTCGCGCTGGCCGGGAACGACCAGCTGGTCCAGGTGGCCGAGGACCTCCACCGGCGGGCGCAGTGGCCCCTGCCGGGCGCTCCGCGGGTGCGGCGGGCGGAGCTCGTCGCCGACGCGGCGGAGCATGCGGCGCTGCTGGAGGCCCTGACCGCCGGTGACCTCCCGGTCGTGGAGTCCCTGGTCCGCGAACACTTCACGGGCTCCGCCCCCTGACCCGGGGCGGAGCGCCGTGTGGGTGCCGGTGGCTACGCCGCGGGCGAAGGGGCGGGGTGGAGCTGGTCCGCCAGCCAGGTGGGGATGCCGCCCAGGAGGTGGAACAGGCGGCGGGCCTCAGCGCGGAGACGGGCGGCCTCGGGCTCCGGCTCGGCTTCGGCCAGCGCGGCCAGCGCCGGGGCCGTGCCGATCAGGAACCCCAGCTCCTCCCGGATCCGAAGGGACTCCAGAAAGCCGTGGCGGGCCTCCGCGACCTCACCGTCCCGCAGGGCCAGCGCGGCCAGGTGCCGCCAGGTGAACGACAGCAGCAGGGTGTCCCCGTGCGCCTCGGCCCCCGCATGGGCCCGGTGGTACGCCGGCCGCGCCGACTGCGGGGCGTCCGCCAGATGCTCGGCGACCAGGCCCCGCCGGAAGTCCAGCAGCGGACGGGTCCGGGACCCCGGCGACAGCAGGGCCGCCGCCCGGCCCAGCGCGGAGCGGGCCTCGTCGGCCCGGTCCCGTACGCCGAGCACGGTCGCGGCGTACGCCAGCTGGCCCCGCTCGCACGCGGCCGCCCCGCGGTCGTCGTCGTCCTGCGCGACCGCCTCGGCGACCCGCAGCGCGTCCTCGGCCTCGGCCCAGCCCTGACCCGTGAACAGGCACCGCTCGACCAGCAGCGCGGTCCGCTGCACGGCGGCTCCCGCGTTTCCCAGGTGCGGCGTCAGCAGCGCCGCCGCGTCGGTCCAACAGCCGCGCGAGCGCAGCCGCCATATCGCCCGCTGGAGGGGGTCTTCTCCCCCGGTAGTTCCGGCACCCGACATGGCGGTATCCGCCACATTGCCCTCCCCGAAGCAACCAAGCAGCACATCATTGAGCCCTGGGGCGAAATGAGAGCACGGATCTGCGGCTCCGGCCAAGGGGTCGGGTGAACTCTTTCACAAAGTCCGGACGGATCATCAGCCGCCCCGGGCCGGAACCCGTCGGCCCCGGGGCGGATCTTCTCAGCTCATGCGCAGTGCCAGGAAGAAGTCGAGCTTGTCCTCCAGCCGGGACAGGTCACGCCCCGTCAACTGCTCGATTCGCCCAACCCGGTAGCGCAGCGTGTTGACGTGCAGGTGCAGCCGCGTCGCGCAGCGGGTCCAGGAGCCGTCGCAGTCCAGGAAGGCCTCCAGCGTCGGAATCAGCTCCGCACGGTGGCGCCGGTCGTAGTCCCGCAGCGGGTCCAGCAGCCGGGCCGTGAAGGCGCGCCGCACGTCGTCCGGCACGAACGGCAGCAGCAGCACGTGCGAGGCCAGCTCGTGGTGTCCGGCCGCGCAGACCCGGCCCGGGCGGGCCGCGGCGACCCGGCGGGCGTGCCGGGCCTCCTCCAGCGCCCCGCGCAGCCCCTCGGCGGAGTGCACGGCCGCGCTGACGCCCAGCGTGAGCCGCCCGTCGTCGGCCAGACCGGCCTGCAGGGGGTCGCGTACGGCCGAGAGCAGCTCGTCGGCGTGCAGGGCCGAGTCGGGGCCCTTGTCCTCCCCGCCCTCCCCGGTCAGCGAGGGCAGCGGCACCAGGGCGATGGCCTCGTCCCCGGCGTGGGCGACGGCGATCCGGTCCGAGGGCTCCGGCCCCGAGACGGACGGGTCGACGAGGATCTCCTCCAGCAGCGACTGGGCCACCGGGCCGCCGGGGATGTCCCCGCCGTCCCAGTCCACCCGGGCCACGACGACCTGCCAGTGCGGGGCCGCGCCCAGGCCGGGCAGCAGCACCGGCGCCGCCACCCGCAGGCGGGCGGCGATCTCGGCGGGCGGAGCACCCGTCTGGACCAGTTCGAGGACCTCTTGTGCGAGACGGCGGCGCACCGTGCGGGCCGCGTCGCGCCGGTCCCGCTCTACGGCGATCAGCTGGGTGACGCCCTGGAGCAGGTCCAGGCGCTCGGCGGGCCAGTCGCCCGCGTCCGCCTCCACGGCCAGCAGCCAGTCCGACAGCACGCTCTCGCGCACGTCCCGGGAGCCCGGCCCGGTGGCGCCCCGGCCGTGTCCCCTGATCGGGAAGAGCGAGTAGGTAATACCCTGAATGGAGATCCGGTGCGGTCCCCTGCGGCCCGTCCGGACCGCCGCGAGGTGCTCACTCGCCAGGGCCGCGCAGACGCCCGGTGCCAGCGGCTCGCCCGCCCCGGCGATCTGCCGGCCGGTGGGGGACAGCACCCAGGCCCGGAGATCGAGGTCGGTGGTGAGCAGATCCAGCACCACATCCGGTCCACCGCCCGCCGGACCCGAGGTCATCAGGCGCCGGTGGCGGTCCACGACGGCCGCGAGATCGCCCGCGCGCTCTCCGGAGACCTGCCGCACCACGTACTCGGTGATCGTGGCGAATGCAACGTCCTCGTTCACGGCGAACAGCGGCAGACGGTTGCGCAGACAGGCCGAGACCAGATCATCCGGGATGTCTCCCAGCTCCGCCTCGCCGGCGGCGAGCCCGGCGACGCCCGCGCTCGCGAGGATTCGTACGAACGGCTCGGAGTCGGCTGAATTTCTACGCCAGGCCAGGCCAGTGAGGACGAGCTCGCCCCCGGTCAGGTATCGGCTGGGATCACGCAGGTCGGTCGTCATGACCCCGCGGACCGTCCGGTCGAGTTCATCCTCGCCGCCCAGCAGCCGCAGCCCCAGCGCCTCGGTTTCCAGCAGTGCGCGCAGCCGCATGATGTCGCCGCCGATCTGTCTCGAATGTTGCCGTTGGAAATCGGGCAGGTCGTTGCATCCTGCCTTTCATACGAATCTACAAGACGAGGGAGGCCGTCAGCCAACTCCTTCATGGTTTCGGTGACTGCACCCGGGGGACAGGCGGCCGGTGTACTGAGTCCACACCGCGTTAACAGCACGTGAACGACCAGTCGAGGGCCCGTAGGCCTCCTGGCTTGAAGTGAACGACACGATGAAGAAGAAGAGAGCCGCACATGGACTTCCTTCGCCCCGCCAGCTGGGAGGAGGCGCTCGCCGCTAAGGCCGAGTTCCCCACAGCTGTGCCGATTGCGGGTGGCACCGATGTGATGGTCGAGATCAACTTCGACCACCGTCGGCCGGAGTACCTCCTGGACCTGAACCGCATCGGTCTGCTGCGGGAGTGGGAGGTCGGCGAGGACGTGGTTCGTCTGGGCGCCTCCGTCCCGTACACGCAGATCATGGAAAACCTCCGCACGGAGCTTCCGGGTCTCGCGCTCGCCTCGCACACGGTCGCGTCCCCGCAGATCCGTAACCGCGGCGGCGTCGGCGGCAACCTCGGTTGCGCCTCGCCGGCAGGTGACTCCCACCCCGCACTGCTCGCCGCCGGCGCGCAGGTCGAGGTGGAGTCCGTACGCGGCTCTCGCCTGATCCCGATCGACGAGTTCTACACCGGCGTCAAGCGCAACGCGCTCGCCGCCGACGAGCTCATCAAGACCATCCACATCGACAAGGCGGATGGTCCCCAGCAGTACTCCAAGGTCGGCTCCCGCAACGCGATGGTCATCGCGGTCTGCGCGTTCGGCCTGGCCCTGCACCCGGAGACCCGCACGGTCCGCACCGGCATCGGTTCGGCCGCGCCGACCCCGATCCGTGCGAAGGCCGCCGAGGAGTTCCTGAACGCCGCGCTCGAAGAGGGCGGCTTCTGGGAGTCGGGCAAGGTCATCACCCCGTCGATCGCCAAGCAGTTCGGTGACCTCGCCTCCGGCGCGGCCAACCCGATCGACGACGTCCGCGGCACGGCGAAGTACCGCCGTCACGCGGTCGGCATCATGGCTCGCCGCCAGCTCGTCTGGACCTGGGAGCAGTACCGCGGTACCGGCAACGGCCGCTCGCTTGAAGGGGCTGCGTAATCATGCGCGTCAATTTCACTGTCAACGGCCGTCAGCAGGAAGCCGACGACGTATGGGAGGGCGAGTCCCTTCTCTACGTCCTGCGCGAGCGCCTGGGCCTGCCCGGTTCGAAGAACGCCTGTGAGCAGGGCGAGTGCGGTTCCTGCACCGTCCGTCTCGACGGCGTGCCGGTCTGTTCCTGTCTGGTCGCGGCCGGTCAGGTCGAGGGTCGCGACGTCGTGACCGTCGAGGGCCTGGCGGAGTTCGCCAAGCAGCGCGACGAGCACGGCCACGGCGGTGCCTGCGGCACCGGCGGCGGCTGCGGCAGCAAGGGCGTGTCCCTGGACGCGGCCAAGCAGTGGCAGGCCAAGCCGGGCGACTCGCAGACCGGTGAGGGCGTCGAGCTCTCCAACATCCAGCAGGCGTTCATCGACGCCGGCGCCGTCCAGTGCGGTTTCTGCACCCCGGGCCTCCTGGTCCAGGCCGACGCGCTGCTCGAGGAGAACTCCTCCCCGTCCGACCAGGACATCCGTGAGGCCCTGTCCGGCAACCTCTGCCGTTGCACGGGCTACGAGAAGATCCTCGACGCGGTCCGCCTGGCGGCCGCCCGTCAGGCAGAGGCGGTCTGACCATGGCCCAGAACACGCGCACGGTTCCGGCGGGTACGCCGACCAACGTCACGCAGAAGCACAACAAGGGCGGCATCGGCGAGTCCACGCTCCGCCCGGACGGCACCCTCAAGGTCACCGGCGAGTTCGCGTACTCCTCGGACATGTGGCACGAGGACATGCTGTGGGGCCAGACCCTGCGCAGCACCGTCGCCCACGCCGAGATCGTCTCCATCGACATCTCCGAGGCGCTCGCGATGCCCGGCGTCTACTCGGTGCTGACGTACGACGACCTGCCGGCCGAGATGAAGAACTACGGCCTCGAGATCCAGGACACCCCGGTTCTCGCCAACGGCCGGGTACGTCACCACGGTGAGCCGGTCGCCCTCGTGGCCGCCGACCACCCGGAGACCGCCCGCCGCGCGGCCGCCAAGATCAAGATCGACTACAAGGAGCTGCCGCTCGTCACGGACGAGGCCTCCGCCCTCGCCCCCGGCGCGCCGCTGATCCACGAGGGCCGCGACGACCACCACATCGGTCACGTCCCGCACCCGAACATCGTGCACCGCCAGCCGATCATCCGCGGCAACGTGGAAGAGGCCCGCAAGCGCGCCGACGTCATCGTCGAGGGCGAGTACACCTTCGGCATGCAGGACCAGGCCTTCCTCGGCCCGGAGTCCGGCCTGGCCGTGCCCTCCGAGGACGGCGGCGTCGAGCTCTACGTCGCCACCCAGTGGCTGCACTCGGACCTCGGGCAGATCGCCCCGGTCCTGGGTCTGCCGCCGGAGAAGGTCCGCATGACGCTCTCCGGCGTCGGCGGTGCCTTCGGTGGCCGCGAGGACATCTCGATGCAGATCCACGCCTGCCTCCTGGCCCTGGCCACGAACAAGCCGGTCAAGATCGTCTACAACCGCTTCGAGTCCTTCTTCGGACACGTGCACCGCCACCCGGCGAAGCTCTACTACGAGCACGGCGCCACCAAGGACGGCAAGCTCACGCACATGAAGTGCAAGATCGTCCTGGACGGCGGCGCGTACGCGTCCGCTTCCCCGGCGGTCGTGGGCAACGCCTCCTCCCTCTCGGTCGGTCCGTACGTCCTGGAGGACGTGGACATCGAGGCGATCGCGCTCTACACGAACAACCCGCCCTGCGGCGCGATGCGCGGCTTCGGCGCCGTCCAGGCCTGCTTCGCCTACGAGGCCCAGATGGACAAGCTCGCGGAGAAGCTGGGCATGGACCCGGTCGAGTTCCGCCAGCTGAACGCCATGGAGATGGGCACGGTCATGCCCACCGGCCAGGTCGTGGACGCCCCGGCGCCCGTCGCCGAGCTGCTGCGCCGGGTCAAGGCCCGCCCGCTGCCGCCGGAGCGCCAGTGGGAGAGCGCCGGAGAGAACGCGGACGTCCGCGCGCTGCCCGGTGGCCTCTCGAACACCACCCACGGCGAAGGCGTCGTCCGCGGCGTCGGCTACGCGGTCGGCATCAAGAACGTCGGCTTCTCCGAGGGCTTCGACGACTACTCGACCGCCCGCGTGCGCCTCGAGGTCATCAACGGCGAGCCCGTCGCGATGGTCCACACGGCCATGGCGGAGGTCGGCCAGGGCGGCATCACCGTCCACGCGCAGATCGCCCGTACGGAGCTGGGTGTCACGCAGGTGACCATCCACCCGGCCGACACGCAGGTCGGCTCCGCCGGTTCCACGTCCGCCTCCCGGCAGACGTACATGACCGGTGGCGCCGTGAAGAACACCTGTGAGGCCGTCCGCGAGGCCCTGCTGGAGATAGGCCGCCGCAAGAACGGCTCGTACCACCCGGCGTGGGCCACGGCCGAGCTGCTGCTCGAAGGCGGAAAGGTCGTCACCGACGGCGGCGAGGTCCTCGCGGACATCGCCGACATCCTGGAGGGCGAGGACGCGATCGACCTCGAGCTCGAGTACCGTCACCACCCGACCGTCCCGTTCGACCTGGTCACCGGTCAGGGCAACGGCCACGTCCAGTACACCTTCGCCGCGCACCGCGCGGTCGTCGAGGTGGACACCGAGCTCGGCCTGGTCAAGGTCGTCGAGCTGGCGACCGCCCAGGACGTCGGCAAGGCGCTCAACATGCTCTCCGTGGTCGGCCAGATCCAGGGTGGTACCACCCAGGGCCTCGGCGTCGCGATCATGGAAGAGATCATCGTGGACCCGAAGACCGCGAAGGTGCGCAACCCCTCCTTCACGGACTACCTGATCCCGACCATCCTCGACACCCCGACCATCCCGGTCGACGTCCTGGAGCTCGCCGACCCGAAGGCCCCGTACGGCCTGCGCGGCATGGGCGAGGCCCCGACCCTCTCGTCCACCCCGGCCGTCCTCGCGGCGATCCGGCAGGCGACCGGTCTGGAGCTCAACAAGACGCCGATCCGTCCGGAAGCCCTCACCGGGACCCTCTAGGACGGCGTGGTCCGGGGGCCGCGAGGCCCCCGGACCCCCTCAGACTCTCCGGGCGGTGCGACATGGGAACGTCACACTTCACACCGCGCCGCCCGGAGTACGAAGTACCGCACCGCTCGCGGTCCGTTTCACCCGGCAGTACCCCTGCACCCAGCAACACCCCCAGCAGTACCGGAATACCAGCGGTAACCCCCGCAGTACCCGCAGTACACGCAGAACTTTCGCGTCGCCTCGGGCCGTCACCCCGGGTCGTGCAGCCAACGCAGCATCCCAAATCCCGCGTCTCCAATCTTTATGCGGGTGCCCCTTTGAACCTTGGGAGTTAGGCACCATGACCCAGTCGTCTGTGGAGCCCAAGACCACCGCGGAAGAGGCCGGCGACGGCTCTCGCACCCCCGCCGGGCGTTCTTGGCTCGATCGGTACTTTCACATAACGCACAGAGGTTCCAACGTCGGCAATGAGGTTCGTGGCGGTATCACGACCTTCATGGCCATGGCGTACATCCTCTTGCTCAACCCCCTGCTCCTCTCGGGCAAGGACGTCGCGGGCACCGTGATGGACGGATCGGCGATCATCACCGCCACCGCCTTCGCCGCGGCCGTCACCACCCTCCTCATGGGCTTCGTCGGCAAGGTGCCGCTGGCCCTCGCCGCCGGCCTCTCCGTGTCCGGCGTGCTCGCCTCGCAGGTAGCCCCGCAGATGACCTGGCCGCAGGCCATGGGCATGTGCGTGGTCTACGGCGTCGTGATCTGTCTCCTGGTCGTCACCGGCCTCCGCGAGATGATCATGAACGCCATCCCCCTCGCGCTGAAGCACGCCATCACCATGGGCATCGGCCTGTTCGTCGCCCTGATCGGCTTCGTGAAGGCCGGGTTCGTCGGCAACGGCGGGGAGTTCATGCCCCCCGTCCAGCTCGGTGCGACCGGTGAGCTGTCCGGCTGGCCCGTGCTGCTCTTCGCCGTCACCCTGATCACCATCTTCATGCTCCAGGCCCGCAAGGTCCGCGGCGCGATCCTGATCGGCATCGTCGGTGGCACCGTCCTCGCCGCGATCATCAACCTCATCGTGGACATCGACCCGAAGGCCTGGAAGAACGGTCCGCCGGAGCTCAGCGGCTCCGCGGTCTCGATGCCGGACTTCTCGCTCTTCGGCGACGTCTCCTTCGGCGGCTGGGGCGACGTCGGCTACATGACGGTCGGCATGATCGTCTTCACCCTGGTGCTCGCCGGCTTCTTCGACGCCATGGCCACCATCATCGGCGTCGGCACCGAGGCCAAGCTGGCCGACGACAAGGGCCGCATGCCGGGCCTGTCCAAGGCTCTGTTCATCGACGGCGCCGGTGGCGCCATCGGTGGCGTCGCGGGCGGCTCCGGCCAGACCGTGTTCGTCGAGTCCGCGACCGGCGTCGGTGAGGGAGCCCGCACGGGCCTCGCCTCCGTGGTCACCGGCCTGTTCTTCGCCGCCTGCCTCTTCTTCACCCCGATCACCCAGATCGTCCCGGGTGAGGTCGCCTCCGCGGCCCTGGTCGTCATCGGCGCGATGATGATGCAGAACGCGCGCCACGTGGACTGGGCCGACAGCTCGACCTCGATCCCGGTCTTCCTGACCGTCGTGATCATGCCGTTCACCTACTCGATCACCGCCGGTGTCGCCGCGGGAGTCATCTCCTACGTCGCCATCAAGATCGCTCAGGGCAAGGCCCGTGAGATCGGCGGCTTCATGTGGGCGCTGACCGGAATCTTCCTGGTCTTCTTCTCGCTCCACCCGATCGAGGGCTGGCTCGGAGTCGGCTGACCAGGCCGTATCCGGCCCGGTCGTACCCGATCCGTACAGCCTGATCCGTACGAAGTACCGCGCTCTCCACGTATCCGATACTGGAAACCGAACCTCTCCGAGGAGGCCCCCATGCTGGACATCGCCGAAGAACTGAACCGGTGGGTCGAGCAGGGACGAGACTTCGCCGTCGCCACCGTGGTGGCGGTCGGCGGGAGCGCGCCCCGGCAGCCCGGGGCCGCGCTCGCCGTCGACAGCGAGGGCACGGCCATCGGCTCGGTTTCCGGTGGATGCGTGGAGGGCGCGGTGTACGAGCTGTGCCGGCAGGCGCTGGAGGACGGCGAGACCGTCGCCGAGCGCTTCGGGTACAGCGACGACGATGCCTTCGCCGTGGGCCTGACCTGCGGCGGGATCATCGACATCCTGGTGACCCCGGTCCCCGTGGGCTCTCCCGTACGGGAGGTGTTCGCGGCCGGTCTGGCCGCCGCCGCCCGCGGGGAGGCGGCGGCGGTCGCCCGGATCGCCGAGGGCCCGGCCGAGCTGATGGGCCGCGCCGTGTTCGTCCGTACCGAAGGCGCCTGGGAGGGCGGTTTCGGCGGACACCCCGAGCTGGACCGCACCATCGCCGAAGAGGCCCGCGCCATGCTCGACGCCGGCCGGACCGGCGTGCTGGAGATGGGCGCCGACGGCCGGCTCTGCGGAGAGCCGCTCAAGGTGCTGGTCGAGTCCAGCGTCCCGCCGCCCCGGATGATCGTCTTCGGCGCCATCGACTTCGCCTCCGCCCTCGTGCGCATCGGCAAGTTCCTCGGCTACCGGGTCACCGTCTGCGACGCGCGCCCGGTCTTCGCGACGAAGACCCGCTTCCCCGAGGCGGACGAGATCGTCGTCGACTGGCCGCACCGCTACCTGGAGAGCACCGCAGTGGACGGCCGTACCGTCCTGTGCGTGCTCACCCACGACGCCAAGTTCGACGTCCCGCTCCTCGAACTGGCCCTCCGGCTGCCCGTCGCCTACGTCGGCGCCATGGGCTCCCGCCGCACCCACGAGGACCGCAGCAAGCGGCTCCGCGAGGTCGGCGTGACCGAGCTCGAACTGGCCCGGCTGCGCTCCCCGATCGGCCTGGACCTCGGCGCCCGCTCCCCGGAGGAGACCGCGCTGTCCATCGCCGCCGAGATCGTCGCCAACCGCCGCGGCGGCAGCGGCGCCGCGCTGACCGGCGCGCACATCCCGATCCACCCCGATCCGCAGGGCGTCTCGAACGCGGTGATCGGCCGGATCGGTTCCGTCGCTTGAAGAGCTGAACTCCGTACGTGAGGAAGGGCGCGACCCCTAGGGGTTGCGCCCGTTTGGCGTTCCGCCTATTTTACCGGCCGGTAACAGGAGGCACCCTCTCCATCCCTTCCCCCCACCGGAGTTGAACGGATGTCACGTACCCTCCGCACCCTGGCCGCGCTCGCCGCGGCCACGCTGCTGACCTCCTTCGCGCCCGCCGCGGCCGCTCCGGCCACGGCCGCTTCCGGCGACGGCGGCCTGCGCGAGGTGCTCTACGTCGGGAACAACTGGGAGGGGACCGCCGACGTCCTCGCCTCCACCGGCGATCTCGCCAAGGTCGGCCGGATCAACGTCATACCCGACAAGGCGGAGCGGCTCCGGGAGATCTACCTCAACCCGGTCAAGCTCGGCTTCTTCCTCGGCATCCGGGAAACCGCGGGCGAGGGCCACGACCAGTTCGTGGACGACATGTACACCACCCCCGACGGCTCGGCCGTCGTCGCCTCCCGGCCCAGCTTCGCCGACGTCGTGTCCATCGACGTACGGACGGGGCGGATCAACTGGCGCTTCGCCGTCGCCGGTTACCGTGCCGACCACATGGCCGTCTCGCCCGACGGCACCCGCGTCGCCGTATCGGCCTCCACCGCCAACACCGTGCACGTCCTCGACATCGCCACGGGCCGGGAGGCCGGCTCCTTCACCACCGGCGACAAGCCCCACGAGAACACCTTCACCCGCGACGGCCGCCACCTGTGGAACAGCTCCATCGGGGACGTGACCTCCGCCCTCGACGCGCCCTGGCTGGACTGGACGAAGGGCGACCGGAAGATCACCGTGGTCGACGCGCAGACCTTCCGCACGGTCAAGGTCATCGACATGCGCGAGCGGCTGGACGCCTTCGGCCGCCGGGACCTGTCCGACGCCGTACGTCCCGTCTCCTTCAGCCCCGACGAGTCCAAGCTCTACTTCCAGGTGTCGTTCTTCGCCGGCTTCCTGGAGTACGACGTGGCCACCGACCGGATCACCCGCCTCAAGAACCTGCCCGAGAACCCGGCCACCAGCACCGACCGCACCAAGTGGGTCAACGACTCCCGCCACCACGGCATGTCCATGAGCCCGGACGGGACCAAGCTCTGCATCGCGGGCACCATGGACGACTACGCGACCGTCGTGGACCGGGCCACCCTCGCCGAGGGTCCGCTCGTGCCCGCCGACAAGCCGTACTGGGCCACCGTCGACGGCGACGGTACGGCCTGCGTCATCTCCGAGAGCGGTTCGGACCGGGTGACGGCCATCGACTTCGCCACCGGCACCAAGCGGGTGTCCGTCCCCGTCGGGGACCACCCGCAGCGCGTCCGGCTCGGACACGTCCCGGCGGGCTGGACGGGTCCCGCCACCGGGTGACGCGCGCCCCCGAACAGGTGCCGGCCCGCCCCGGCCGGCTGCGGGCCGGCACCTGCAAACTGGTCAAACGTGCAGATCCAGCCACTATGAGGTGACCGGTCCGCCGATGACCGATTAGTCTCGTGATCATGGTGGACATCCGCGAGGTACCCGAGGCCGACATCGACCGTGCTCTGGAGCTCGCGTATCTGGTGTTCAACGACCGGCCCGAGAAAGAGGGCCGCGAACGGCATCACGCCCTGCTCGTGCGCTGCAGCCGGATCGGCGCCTACGACGGCGACACCCTGGTCGGCTTCATGGCCGCACACGACTTCCGGCTCTCGGTCCCCGGGGCAGATCTTCCCTGCCCCGGGCTCACCTTCGTCTCCGTCGCCCCCACCCACCGCCGCCGCGGCGTACTCACCGCGCTGATGGCGGAGCAGCTGCGCCGCGCATCGGCCGTCGGCAGCCCGCTCGCCGCCCTGTGGGCCTCCGAGGCCGCCATCTACGGCCGCTTCGGCTACGGCGGCGCGACCACCGGCGTCACCATCGAGATCGACTCCACCCGGCCGCTGCCCCTGCGCATCGCCCCGGACCGGCGCCCGCTGCGCCTCGTCGCCCCGGACGAGGCGCTCGCCGTCATCGGTCCCTTCCACGAGGCCGCCCGCGCCGGGCGGGCCGGCCGCCCCACCCGCAGCCCCGAACGCTGGAGCCAGGAGTGGCTGTCCGAACAGGACGAGGAGGACGAGGAGTTGAGCCCGCCCCGGATCATCGTCCTGGGCGAACCGGGAGAGCCGATCGCCGGGTACGTGCTCTACCGCACCAAGCCGGAGGACGACAACGGGCCCGTCCGCACACCGGGTCTGGTCCGTGTGGAGGAACTGGAGGCCGATACCCCGGCGGTCGCCGCCGCCCTGTGGGAGTGCCTCGCCGCCCTCGACCTCACCGGCAGGGTCACCGCGTGGGGCCGCCCGGCAGACGACCCGCTGCTGCACTTCGCCGCCGACCGGGACCAGGTGCGGGTCACCGCCCAGTTCCCGGCGCTCTGGCTGCGCCTGGTCGACGTACGGGCGGCGCTGACCGGGCGGTCCTGGGCCGCGCCGGTGGAACTGGTGCTGGAGCTGACCGACGTACGGCTGCCCGCGAACGCCGGGCGGTTCCGGCTGAAGGCGGGGCCGGGCGGGGCCGCGTACGAGCCCGCCCGGGCGGCGCCGGACCTGGCCCTGGACGTACGGGAGCTGGCCGCCTGCTACCTGGGCGGGACCCGGGTCGTCGAGCTGGTCGCCGCCGGGCTGGTCGCCGAGCACACGCCCGGCGCGGCGGCGGCGCTGGACGCGGCGCTGCGGACGGATCTGCTGCCGCACACGAGCGACGAGTTCTGAGGCGACGGGGCGGCGCCGCAGGCGGAGGCGGGGCGGAGGCGGGGGCGGGCGAGCGGACCGCCCCCGCCGCCGGGTTCAGGACGGGAGCGAGATCCTTGCCGCGGACATGCCGAAGTCCGCGCCCCAGACGTGCGTGGACAGGCCGCCGGGCAGCCGGTGGAGGTCCTCCTCGCGGTAACGGCGGCACTTCTGGTGCCAGTTGAGGATCCCGGCGAGCCAGTCCTGGAGCTCGCCGACGTACGCGTCGAGCCCGGCCCGGGCTCCGGCGCCCAGCTTCCAGTCGTCGTAGAGCACCGGCAGCTGGCTGGCGACGATGTGTTCGAACTCCTCGGTGCGCTGGGTCATCAGCGCGTGGCAGATGTGCAGCGCCTCCGGATAGCCGATGTCGAAGAAGTTGCGGGTGACGAGCACGTAGTTGTGCACCTCGCCCTCGACCTCCACCTCCTTCTGGTAGGAGAAGATGTCGTTGATCATGCAGGCGGCGTCGGCCGCCGCGTTCTCCAGGGACCGGATGGTCCCGGACCGGTAGATCTCCTCGGGGATGCCGCGGCCCGCCTGGCCGAGCCGGCACAGGTACATCGTGAGGTGCGAGCCGAAGGTGTGGCGGCGCATCTCGGCGTAGTCCACCGGGTCCGGGATGCGGTTCTGGATCTGGTTCTCCACCTCCCACACCCAGCTCTCCAGCATGGACACGAGCGTGGCCCGGAACTCGGCGCGGACGGGCGGGGCCATGTCCGCGCTGGTGCGCACCCACAGGTCGGCCAGCGAGCGCTCCATCGCGGTCACCGGCACCGGCTGCTCGGCGTGGTCCACCGGGATCATGGTGATCAGCCGCGCCGTGGTCGTCTTGGCGGCGCTCAGGTTCCTGGCCTGCCCGAAGACCACCGGGTAGTAGTCGTCACCGTACGTGCCCCAGGTCAGCCAGCAGGCGTTGAGGAGCAGCGCCCCGGGCGTCGCGTCGGGGTCGATGCCGGCCGAGCAGAGCGCGAAGTCGTAGCCGCGCAGCTTCGCCTCGCTCCAGATCGCGGACCCGGGGTCGCCGGGCTGCGGATCCAGCAGGCCCATCCGCCGGGCCCAGTCGACGGAGCCCTGGCGGGCGAGGTCCACGTGCGGACTGAGGGCGAGCGTGAAGGGCATGTAGAGGTCCGGGATCACGGACGGGCCGGTGCGCTCGAACGGGACGTGGGTGAAGGACCGGTGGCGCATCTCCATCGAACGCCGCGTGAAGACGGACCGCAGGTCGAGCGCGGTGGTGCCGAGCCCGGACGGGAGGAAGGGCAGGGTGAGCGGGGCGGTGGCCCGAGCCTCCTTGTTCATGTAGCGGCTGGAGACCATGTGCCACTCGTGGCCGCCCGATTGCCAGTCCTGCAGGCCCTTCGCGTAGGCGAGGACGGCGGCGATCTCGGCCGGGTTCAGGGCGTGGTCGGTGAAGAGCTGGGGGAGCTCGCAGAGCGCGGTCTGCTCGAACTGCTGGAGCCGTGAGGTCAGCAGGTTGTTGGAGGCCTCGGCCGCCTCCTGGGTGGTGCAGCCGAGGAAGGTCTCCAACACCAGGATGGCGTTGGAGAGTTCGCCCTCGTCGGCGACCTCGCGCTGGTAGGAGAAGATGTCGTTCCTGATGTGCACGGCGTCGGAGAAGGCGTCGCGGAGCACGCCGAGCGGCCGCGAGTGCGCGACGCGGGCCGGGACCTCGGCGGAGACGTACTCGATCAGGCCGGCCGACCAGGGGGCGCCGCCCACCTTGCGGCGCATCTCGATGTATTCGAGCGGGTTGGCGACGCGGCCGAGGTTGATGTTGGCCAGTTCCCACATCGACTCGTTGAGGAGGTTCTTCGTGGACTCGGAGAACCGTTCCCTCCAGTCCGCGGACATGGCAGGAACGGTCCTCCTCCAGAGGTCCGCGAGGCCGGCCTCGACGGGGTTGGTGGGCTGGGGGAAGCCGTCGGCCAGGTCCATCGGCATGAAGGCGGCGAGCTTGTCGAGGTAGTCCTTGGCGCCGGCGCGGTCCTGCGAGCGCTTGTACATCTCCAGGAAGTGGTCGTCGAAGAAGAACACCCAGACGTACCAGTCGGTGACCAGGGACAGCGCCTCGCTGTCGCAGTCGGGGTGGGTGTACGAGCACAGCAGCGCGTAGTCGTGCGAGTCGAGGTCGCTTTCCTCCCAGACGCCGGAACCCTCCAGCATCCCGAATGCGCGCGCCCACTGCTTGGTGTGGACCCTGGCGTCCTCCAGGTGGGGGTTCAGTCGCGCCGGATACGGCACATAGAAGTCCGGCAGTTGAAACGGCTGCGTCACGGCAGGGCCGGCCTTTCGCTCATGGGTGCGGGGGCCGGTGGGCCGGCCCCCGCACGAGATCAGCAGTGCTCTACCCCTGGTGCCCTTGGGATAAGGGGGAGTTCACTGCTTCAGGTGACGGACTGGTCGTTCCGCGGCGCGGCGGCCTGGCGCGGGATAGGGACTTCGTGCCCGGCCCCGGGCCCGGGCTTGTCGCCGTACTGGTCGGCCTGGATCCGGAACATGGTGGCGTACCGGCCGCCCAGGGCCAGCAGCTCCTCGTGGCTGCCCTGTTCGACGAGCCGCCCCTCGTGCAGCACGTAGATGACGTCGGCGTACCGCACCCCCGACATCCGGTGGGTGACCAGCACGACCGCGCGCTGCGGACCGGCCAGGCCGCGGATGCTGTCGAAGGCGGCGATCTCCGCCTCCGGGTCGAGCGCCGAGGTGGGCTCGTCCACGACGAGGACGCGGGCGTCGCGGAAGCGGGTGCGCGCCAGGCCGAACTTCTGCCACTGGCCCCCGGACAGCTCCGAGGCGCCCCTGAACATCCGGGCGAGCAGGGTCTCGTAGCCGTGCGGCAGCTTCTCGACGACCTGGTCGGCGCCCGCGTACCGGGCCGCGGCCACCACGTCGGCGGCCTGGTCCACGGAGCCGTCCTCGGGCCCGGTGCCGGGGCGGCCGATGGCGATGTTGGTACGGGCGGTCACCGGCCAGCGCTCGAAGTCCTGGGTGAGCAGCGAGATCCGGTCGAAGACCTGCTCCCGGTCGGCCTCCCGTACGTCCACCCCGTCCCAGGTCAGCGAACCGGTGTCGGGCAGGTGCAGACCGGCGAGGAGTTTGACGAGGGTGCTCTTGCCCGATCCGTTCTCGCCGACCAGCGCGACGACGGTGCCCGCCTCGATGGTGAGGGAGACGCCGGTCAGGGCGGGCTCGTCCCGGTCCGGGTAGCTGAAGGAGACGTCCTCGAGCCTCAGCGTGCCGAGCCGCTCGGGCAGTCGCAGCCCGCCGTCCGGGATGGCGCGGCGGCCGGCCTCGGCGACGAACCGTTCCAAGTCCCGTACGTACAGGGACTCCTCGTGCAGGGTGTTGGTGGTGGCGACGAGGGCGCCCAGGCTGGCCGAGCCGGTGCGCACCGCGATCACGGCGGTGCCGGCGACGGCGAGGTCCATCCGGCCGGTGACGATGAGCACGCCCATCGCCGTGTAGGTGACGAGGGCCGCGACGCCGGAGAGCGCGGCGGCGAGCAGTTCGGTGGCGGCTTTGTCCTTGGCGAGGCGGGTGGCCTCGCTTTCGGCGTGTTCGGCCATGTTGCGGTAGTGGCCGAGGAGGTAGCGCCCGACTCCGTGCACCCGTACCTCGGGGGCCGACGTACGGGAGATGAGCAGCTGGCCGATGAGCCGGGCGGCGCGGACGTGCTCCACCCAGGTGATCATGGAGAGATAGCGGCGCTGGGCCACCCGCATCGCGCCCCAGCCGCGCGGGGCGGCGATCAGCAGCAGCATGGGCAGCAGCAGCGGGTGCAGCACGGTGAGCACCCCGGCGGTGGCGACGAGGGAGATCATCCCGCCGAGGGTGGCCACGCAAGCCCCGACGGTCCGGCGGGCCGAGGGCGGACCCCACTGGGCGCTGTCGAGCAGCCGCCGGAACTCCCCGTCCTCGATGGCCTCGAGCTCCACCTCGATGGCGGCCTTCAGGTACTGCTCGTGCGCGGCCCGCTCCACCTTGGGCTCCAGCCGCCCGGCGGCCGCCGTGGACCACGAGGCCAGCACGGCTCCCAGTACGGCGACCAGGGCGCCCCCGGCGAGGGCGGGCAGGGCGGCGTGCAGCCGGTCGGCGGCACTGCCCGCGCCGAGCAGCGTACGGAGCACCTGGCTGAGGACGAGCAGCCCGACGGCGGAGGTGACCCCCTGCCCGGCCTCGGCGAAGGCGACGGTGAGCAGGGCGCGCCGGTCGGTGTCCCAGGCGAGCCGGAGCGTCCCGCCGGCCATCCGGGGCATGGAGCGCAGGGTGGTCAGGAGCCGGCCTTCCAGCCGGGCGTAGTCGTGGTTGGCCCAGCCGGCGTCGTAGCGCAGGGGGCCGCCGAAGAGCCGGCGCTCACTCTCGGAGACGGCCGGGTCGGCGGGAGCGGGCCGCTTGAGAAGCCTCATCCGCGGCCACCCCCGCCCGCTGCCGGGTCGAACGCCACATGAACGTGCACGGATCGCAAGATTCCTCCCGAGGTGCCGCGGCCGCGAACTGATGACCGCAAGAACGTGGCTGCTCAGAGCGGCGTCACGGGGCGCGGGGAGCGAAAGCTCGCACAGACGTCCTGCATGGCCGGGGACCCTAAGGGGCGGGGCGTTCGAATCACTCGGAGGTGGCGATGACCCCCTTCGAGGGATTGCGTCGATCTCCGGCCGGTGCCACGTACTCCGCCCTGGAGATCCCTGGCGACCCCGATGTCCCGGTCATCACGCGAGCAAAGGTCTTAGTAGGATCTGCCGGGTGCTGAACCACCTGATACCCACCCCGGTCCGAGAGGCTGCTCCGGCGCCTGCTCCGGCGGCCGGGAAGCGTCCAAGGCTGGCTGCCCTGGACGGGCTGCGCCTGATCGCCGCTCTTATGGTGGTTTTCCATCATTATGTCGGTTTTGGTGGTAATGCCGAAGCGTCCAAGAATGCCTGGACGAAGCCGGTGGATGTGGTGTTTCCCACCGCGTCTTGGCTGGCGTCCTATACCTGGACCGGGGTCGAGTTCTTCTTCATTATCAGCGGCTTCGTCATCTGTATGAGCAGCTGGGGGCGCAGCCTGGGCGACTTCTTCACGTCGCGCGTGGTGCGGCTCTATCCTGCGTACTGGTTCGCCGTCCTGGCCACGACCGCGGTGGTCACGCTGTGGCCGTTGGTCGTGCAGCCGCTGGGCTTGAAGGACGTTCTCCTCAACCTCACAATGCTGCAGGAGCCGTTCCGGGTCGGTTCTGTGGACGCCGTCTACTGGACGCTCTGGGTCGAGCTGCGTTTCTACCTGCTGTTCGCCCTGGTGGTGTGGAAGGGCGTCACCTACCGCCGGGTGGTGCTCTTCTGCGTGCTGTGGACCGTCGCCTCGGTCCTGGTGACCGCTGGGCGGGCGCCGTTCGCCGACTACATCCTGATGCCCGAGTACTCGCCCTACTTCATCGCAGGTGTCGCGATGTACCTGATGCACCGCTTCCGGCCGACCATGCTGCTGTGGGGCATCGTCGTGATCTCCTGGCTGTTCTCGATCCGCCAGGTCACCTTGTACAACGACGCTCTGGCGGGCAGCCTCGGCCGGACGATGGACTCCAAGCCGGCGATCGCGCTGATGACCCTCGGCTACCTCGTGATGATCGTCCTGGCTCTCGGCGGGCTCTCCTGGGTGCGCGGCAAGTGGCTCACGGTTGCCGGCGCGACCACCTACCCGCTCTACCTGCTCCACGAGCACATCGGCTGGACCGGCATCCGCCTGCTCCGCCACCACCTCTCCCCGTGGGCGCTGGTCGCGGTGATGACGCTCGGCATGCTTGTCGCCGCCTGGCTTGTCCACCGCTTCGTCGAAC
Organism: Streptomyces sp. NBC_01546; assembly: GCF_045208355.1. Lineage (NCBI taxonomy): Bacteria > Bacillati > Actinomycetota > Actinomycetes > Kitasatosporales > Streptomycetaceae > Streptomyces > Streptomyces sp. NBC_01546. Next base: position 2,042,145 of record NZ_CP109379.1, on the reverse strand, counting down.
GCCCCTTGTCCGCAGTTCTGAAGCGCGGTCTCACCCGGTCGCTCGATTCCCTCCGCCGGCAACCGGGCGCGGGAGCACGCTGACCTGGCGGCTGTCAGTCGTTGACCTTGAAAACGAGAAGGGGGGGTGAGGGCCTGCGGGCCCTCACCCCCCCCGCTCGGTCAGGGATCAGAGGATGATGTCGGAGATGCCCCAGCCGGTACCGATCAGAGTGCGGCCGGTACCTATGAAGTCGTACAGCTCGCCGGTACGGGCGACCCCGACTTGCTCGGCAGCGCCGTCACTGTTGAGGTCCGTGGCATATGGAGTCCATTCACCGTTCCACCAGGCCTCGCCGACGACCTTGGGGTCGCCGAGGCTCATCGAGTCCTTGCTGGTGTTCGGGTAGAGGTAGAGCTTGCCGTTGTTGCGGTGCGCCAGGATGTCGATCTTGTAGTCGTTGTCCAGGTCGGCGAAGCGCAGGGTGGGCCAGTCAGCCGCGCCCCAGCCGACGCCGATCGAGATCCGGCTGCCCAGGGTGTCGGTGCCGGTGCCGCCCTTGTGGGGGTAGACCCACAGGCCGCCGCCACTGTCGCGGCCTATGAGATCGGTACGGCCGTCTCCGTTGATGTCTCCGAAGCCCAGATCGGTGTAGACGTTCCAGCCAGTGCCGATCAGGACCGGATTGTTGAGGGTCTCGGTTCCGGTTCGGCCCGTACCCGGGTACAGCCACAGGTTGCCGAGGTGATGGCGCGCGATGATGTCGGTGTAGCCGTCATTGTTGAAGTCAGCGGTGTAGACGTTCGTCCACTGATCACGCCACCAGCCGCTGCCCGCGAAGTAGCGGCTGCCGAGCATGCTGGTGCCCGTCCCTCCGGTGCCGGGATAGATCCAGAGGGAGCCGTTGGCGTCGCGAGTGGCGACATCCGTGTAGCCGTCGCCGTTGTAGTCCGGCCGGCTCTGGGTGTCGCTGGTCCACAGACTCTGCCCGGAGGCGTTGAAGAGGACGAGCACGCCGCGGGGCTGGAGTACCGCATACGAGTACGGAGTGGTGGTCTTGCTGCTCCAGAGGGCGGTCTTGCCGTCGGCAGCGTAGACGACGAAGTTGCCGTCGCTCTGCATACGGGCCACGGCACCCGGGTTCTTGTCGGTTCCGGTGGCCCAGATCGGCTTCTTGTCCTTGGTGTACAGCACGAGGTTGCCGTCGGACTGCATCACCAGCTTGGAGTTGCCGCTGGAGAACTCCTGCCCCGAGGCCAGCGTGGTACCGGCGGGAATACGTGCGCCGGGCACGCCGTCGATCTCGAAACGGGTGGTGAAGGAACCGACGGTGGTGCCATCGGCGGAGAGCTTCCCGGGCCACCCGACCATGGTGTTGTCGGCCTGGCGGGCCCACAGGTCCGCGACGCCGTCACCGTTGAGGTCTCCGGCAGAGCCGACGCTCGGGTAGGCAGCCTGGGTCACGGTGGAGCCGACCTTGGCACGCGTCTGAGTGCCCCAGGTGGCCAGGTCGACCGCCTCTGTTTCCACCGTGCTCTTCTTGCCGTAGGTGCGCAGGATGTCGCCGCTGGCGTTGTCCCGCAGCCACAGGTCGGGAACGCCGTCCTTGTTGAGGTCACCCGGGGCGATGACGGTGTACTTGTCCCAGTCGGTGCCGCCGACGAGCACGGGCGGGGTCTCGTCCAGGGTGGCCCGGATGGTGAGGTAGTGAGCCCAGAGTTTATTCCCCTGCTTGACGAGGACGTCCGGAACCGCGTCGCCGTCGAGGTCGCCGGGGGCGATGATCTGATCGGCGTTGAACCAGTGGTTGTTGTCCTGCACGTCCACCCCCATTGGGATGGGGTTGATCACGGCACCTTGGCCGTTGTTCTCGTATGTATTCAGCGTTTTGCGGGTCATGCCGGGCTCCTGCTCAAGAGCGAGCATGTCGTTGAGCCCGTCTTCGTTCCAGTCACCCAGGGTGGCGACCTGGGCTCCGGCGAATGACTTGCCGGAGCTGACTGTCGCGGAGAACTTCGCGTTGCCCAGGCCCGTGTAGGTCAGGAGGCTGCCGAAGAGGTCGCTGCTCCAGATGTCGCGGAAGCCGTCGCCGTTGAAGTCGTGAGGCACGTCCCTCTTTGCCGTGCGTGCCGCGTAGAACTGGTAGGCAGTGGTGTCGGAACGGTTCCCGGCAGCGTCCTGGCTGAAGGAGTAGACGAAGTGCGGGCCCGCGCCCGGAGGTGTGAGCTTCGCTGTGAACGAGGTGCCCGCGGCGACGACCGTGCTCTTCACCTCCGGGTCCCAGTCGGTGTAGTAGCCGTACCACGTGACGTCCTTGACGCCGTTGGCCGAGAGGACGAAGTCCCCCTCCTCACGGGCCTTGCCCGTGCCAGTAGGCCAGCCATTGCTGCCGTCTGGGAAGACGGTCGAAGTAATCTTCGGTGCCTTCGTCGGCCGGGCGCGGTCGACGGTGAACTTGCACGTCTGGGACCAGCCCGACTGGGCACCGTCCTGGTCGGTCGTCCGCGCCTTCCAGGTGTAACTCCCGTCGGGGAGCGAGGCGTCGGGGACGTTCCAGGTGGCTACCTTGCCGTTGTTGGCGGGGATGCTCTGGCCGGCGACAGCGGCGCTCTGGCCGTCCTTGAAGATCTGGAACTCGGTGTTCAGGTTCCCTGAGTCACGGTCGGAGATCGTGGCGTAGAGGCCGATGGTGGTGTTGCCGATCGAGCCGCCCTGGACGCACGGCACCCACGGCGAGGTCCCCGGGTCGGAAGGCGTATTGGGCGGGTTGTTGTACTCGATCTCCAGCGTCATCGTCTTCGCGTCGAAGCGCTTCCACTGGTACTGCTCGCCCTCGTTCTGGGCGAACAGACCCAAGGTCACGCTCGACCAGTGGTTGGCTGCGGACTCCTTCACAGCCTGGGTGGCGTTGAACTCGAGGTTGCCCGCCTCGCAGCCGGGGCGCCCCTTGGCAGCCTTGACCATGTCCTGCCACTGCCCCTTGATGGGCTGGTTCTTCCACGTTGTCTGGTTCGAGATCGGGCCGGTTGCGAAGAGTTCCACCGGGGTCTCGATACAGGACCAGGACCAGGTCTCCCTGATCCGGAAGGTTGCCTTCGACACCTGGGCACCCTTGACCGGGGAGGTGTCGAGCTGGAAGTAGGACCGCGAGAGCCCGTTCGTCTCGGACTCGTATCCGACGCGCACGTCCTCCTTGGTGTTCCAGTAGGAGTTGTTCTCCCAGCTGCGGTAGGCCCATGCCCAGTTCTGCCGCGCGCCCCAGGCGATCGACGGGTCGATGTAGACGGGGTACTTCGTCTCCGTACCGGCGAGGAGAACCTGGTCAGGCTTGATCTCCAGCGTGCCGCCCGTGACGGTGGTGGGCATCTGGGCGTTCTTGGCACCGGACGGCGTCACGAAGGCATCCGAGGGGGCGGTGTCCGTCCCCGAGTCGGCGCTGAGCGCTCCTGCACCCGCGGGTGCCTGGGAAGCGGCCCCCGTGGTGGTGGAGTCCCACATCACCGGGGTCGGGGAGGTGAACACGACCTCGCCGGCCGGATTTACCGCAGTCAACAGTCCCGTCGTCGCATCCCTGGTGACGTTCAGGCCCACGGTGTCGAGCTTGAACTTCAGTGTCGCGAGGTCAGGATGCTTCGCCGCGGCGGCGGTCTTGACCACCAACAGCTGAGAGAAACCCTCGACCTCGGCCTTCAGCTGAAGGTCCACGTCCGGCAGGACGTTCGGGTACGTCGCCACGTTCGCGGCGAGCGTCGGCTTCGGCAGCGCAGTGGGCCACGTCAGCGACAGAGTCCGCCCGTTCTTCACTCCCGTCAGCAGCGGACCGGTGCCACCACCCGAGAAGGCGATGGACACGGCCGACGCCTTCGGCGTCACTTTCCCGTCCGCCGCGAACTGCAGTGTCGGGTCGGTTGCGACCCACCCACCGGCGCGCCGGACACGCACCGTCGTCCCGTGGCGGGTGACCGACCACTTGCCAGTCGGCAGCGCCCAGGTGTCCGAGGTCTCGGTCCGCGCGGACGTCAGCTCGTAAGGCTGACCCGTCTCTCTGGCCTTGGCAAGTGCGAAGTCTGCTGCGGTCATGGACCCATCAGCAAGCGGATCCGCGACGGCGGCAACGCTGCCAGCAGCGTTCGCTGTGGGGTGCAGCACACTCAATCCGGTAGCCGTAATTCCGCTTACCAGGATCGCGGATATTGCTCGCGAAATTTGCCGCCCTCTCCGCTTGCCGGGGAGGGAATTTTCTGTTGTCACGCAAACTCCAACTGTCGGATATTCGCGGAGACTCTACTCGTTTTATTTGGGGATGCACACCTCTGACCTGCGTTTTTTAAGTGGATCTTAGTGCATAGTCCCTTATTGTCTACAAGACCCCATTTGCAACGATGGTGCAGTCTATGTGGGAAACTTAGCCGCTGGCAGAGAGTGGGATCCGATGAATTGGGGGCCTGTTAGTCTGCGCCGGTAAATTTTCATAGAAACATGGGGTGGGGTGTGAGAACATTTCGCATACGAGGGCTTTCTGTGGCATTGGCCGCAGCGGTCCTCTCGAGCATGTTGCCCGGCGCTGTTGCCGTAGCTGACAGCAAATTCCGGCCATCACTGCCGGAACTCAAACAGCCGAAGGCCGTACCGGTCACGCCGGTCCCTACCGGCGGAGCGAAGAAGCCCGACGCCGCGACGGAGAACGCGTGGCGGGCTCCCAAGATCAGCTGGCCTTCCCCAGGTTCGGCCGAGGTGGACCTGGCCTCCGGCCCGGTCTCGAAAGCCTTCCTGTCCGGCTCGGCGCAGCCTCCTGCGGCCGACTTGGGATCCCAGCAGGCCGGGAAGCTGCCGGTAGCGGTGTACGCGGCACCTGGCAAGGCGGCCGAAGCGCCGTCCAAGGTGAAGGTCACCATGGCGGCCAAGGACGCGGCGCGCAAGGTCGGCGTGGACGGCATACTGCTTTCGTTGGGCCGCTCCGACGGCTCGGCCCAGACCGCTTCGGCGAAGGTCGAGGTGGACTACAACTCCTTCCGCCACGCCTACGGCGGGGACTACGCCGCCCGTCTGCGCCTGGTCGAGCTGCCGGCCTGTGCCCTGACGACCCCGAACGCCCCGGAATGCCGTACGCACAAGCCGCTCCAGACTCGCAACGACACCCGTGCGGGCAAGCTGTCGGGCCAGGTCACTACGCCCGGTGCCGGCAGCCAGGCCAAGATGCCCGGTACTTCGGCCCAGTCGGTCGCCGCAAGCGCAGCGGGTGGCGCGACGATTCTCGGCGTAACCGCCGACGCCTCCGGACCCACCGGGGACTACAAGGCGACCTCGCTCCAGCCCTCGGGCTCCTGGAACGCCGGCGGCTCGTCCGGAGCGTTCTCCTGGTCCTACGACGTGAACGTCCCCACGGTTCCGGGCGGCCTGGACCCGAAGATCAGCCTGGGCTACAACTCCCAGTCGGTCGATGGCCGTATGGCAGCCTCGAACAGCCAGGCGTCGTGGATCGGTGACGGCTGGTCCTGGGAACCCGGTTTCGTAGAACGCAAGTACAAGCCGTGCAACGACGACAAGACCGGTGGCACCAACACCACCAAGGTCGGTGACCAGTGCTGGTTCAACGACAACGCCACCCTCTCCTTGAACGGCAAGAACACCGAGCTCGTCTTTGAGCAGGGGAAGGGCTGGCACCCGGCCGCCGACTCCGGCGAGAAGGTCGAGAAGCTCACCGGCGCCATCAACGGAGACAAGGGCACGGCTGGCGTCGACGGTGTAGGCGAGCACTGGAAGGTCACCACGACCGATGGCACCCAGTACTTCTTCGGCCTGAACCGCCTTCCCGGCTGGAAGGACAACGGTACGGCCGCCGACGATCCGACGACGAACTCCACTTGGACCGTCCCGGTGTTCGGCAACCAGACGGGTGAGCCCTGCTACAACGCCTCCTTCGCGAGCGCCTGGTGTCAGCAGGCTTGGCGCTGGCAGCTCGACTACGTAGTCGCGCCTGGCGGCAGTGCCATGGCGTACTACTGGAAGACCGAGACCAACAACTACACCCGTAACGTCTCGGAGACCACGGGCAAGGGCACCGTCACGCAGTACGTCCGCGGCGGGTGGCTGGACCACATCGACTACGGCCTGCGCTCCGACTCGGTGTACACCGCCAAGGCAATGGCCCAGGTCACGTTCGGCGTTTCCGAGCGGTGCCTGACAAGCTGCGGCACCTTCGACGAGGCCAATTCGGGCAACTGGCCCGACTCCCCGTACGACCTGTTCTGCAAGGACGGATCCGCCGAGTGCAAGGACCAGACTGCGGCCACTTTCTGGTCCCGGATGCGCCTCACCGAAATCACCACCAAGGTTCTCACCAAGGGCGTCTACCAGGACGTCGACTCCTGGAAACTGGAACAGAGCTTCCCGCCTTCCGGCGACGGACTGTCCCGCGCCCTGTGGCTGAGCTCGATCACTCGCACCGGCAAGGCCGGCGACGGCGCCGATGTACCCCTCAAGCCCGTCACCTTCGCCGGTAGACCGTATGCCAACCGTGTCGACAAGACCGGCGACGGACTCGCCGGGTTCTGGCGCATGCGCATGTACCAGATCACCACGGAGACCGGCGGCACCATCGGGGTGACCTACTCCGATCCTGACTGCACCGCCACTTCCCTGCCGAAGCCCGACGAGACGAACACCACCCGCTGCTACCCCGTCAAATGGGCTTGGGAGGGCGACACCTCCAGGGTCGACTGGTTCAACACCTATGTGACCACCCAGGTCGTCGAGGGCGACAACCTCGCCGAGTCTCCGGACAAGGTCACCTCGTATACCTATCTTGGTGGTGCCGCCTGGGCCAAGAGCACCGACGAACTCGCCAAGCCCGAGGACCGCGTTCACTCCGTGTCCAGGGGCTATGGCCTCGTCCAGACACGCACCGGCGCCGCCAACGATCCCAAGACGCTTTCCGAGACCCGCTACTTCCGCGGTCTCGACGGCAAGGAAGTCAAGGACTCGACGGGCGCCGCCGTCATCGACCGCGAACAGTTCGCCGGCACCACGCGCGAGTCCGTTCTCTACAACGGTGACGACACGAGCAAGCCGCTGACCGGTTCTTCGTACACTCCCTGGCTCTCGTCCGCCGCAGCGACGAGGAAGCGCGAGGGTCTCCCGGACTTGGTCGCCGTCAAGTCGGGAACGGAGAAGCAAGCCACCCGCACCACCGTGACGGGCGGCACCCGCACCGTCGAGTCGACGACGCACTTCGACGACTACGGGATGGCCGATTGGGTCTCCGAGACGGGTGACACCGCCAAACTCGGCGACGAGAAGTGCACGAAGAGCACCTACGCCCGCAACACGGCGACGTGGATCCTCAACAAGGTCAGCCGCATCGAGTCGCAGGCGGTCCCCTGCGGGACGACGGGGACCACAAGCGCCGACCTCATCAGCGACGTCCGCACCTACTTCGACAACGGACAGCTCGGAGAGGTCCCCGGCATCGGCCTGATGACGCGGATCGAGAGGATCAACGGCAAGGGCGACGGATACGACGTTCAGGCCAGCGTCCCGAGCACGTGCGGAGCGACGAACAACCAGCTCTGCTACGACATCTACGGCCGCCAGCTGGCCGCTGCCGACGCGTACGGCAAGGTCACCAGCACCTCTTACACCCCGGGAACGGGCGAGGCGCCGACCTCGATGACCGTGACCAACCCCAAGGGCCACATCATCACGTCCGAGGTCGACCCTCTCCGCTCACAGCCCACGAAGGTCACCGACCCGAACGGCAAGCTGACCACCACCGAATACGACGCCCTCGGGCGAACCACCAAGATCTGGTTCCCCAACTGGCCCGCCGCAACCAACCCGGACAAGCCCAGCCGCATCTTCGAGTACACCGTCACCAACGACGCACCCAATGTCGTCACCTCGAAGTCGCTGACTCACGACCTGAAGTACTCCACCGTCTACTCGATCCGCGACGGCCTGCTCCGCGACCGGCAGACACAGACCCAGTCCCCGGACCTCGCAGGTCGTCTCGTCAGCGAAACGTTCTACGACACCCGTGGACAAGCCTGGCGCAACTCGGGTACCTACTACGCCGACGGCGTGCCCAGCGCGCAACTGGTGACCGGCACTGCCACCACCTACCCGGCCTCAACCGACACCCTGTTCGACGGCGCGGGCCGGCCCACGGACCTGATCGACAAGAAGTTCGGTACCGAGACCAAGCGCACCGTCACCCAGTACACCGGTGACAGCACGACGGTGATCCCGCCCCTTGGTGCAGCCGCCACCACCAACGTCATCGACGTACTCGGGCGCACGATCGAGCGCAAGCAGTACACCGACGCGGCCCGGACGACCTCGCAGTCGACCCACTACGGCTACGACAAGCTCGGCCGGCTGAGCCAGGTGACCGACCCGTCTAACGCCAAGTGGACGTACACCTACGATGTCCGCGGCCGCCAGATCGAATCGAACGACCCCGACAGGGGCATCACCAAGACCGCCTATGACTCGGCCGACCGGGTCACGGACGTCACGGATGCCCGTGCCGTCACGCTGCATACCGACTACGACGAGCTCGGCCGCCCGGTCGCGACCAAGCAGGGCACTACGACCCTTACCTCACAGGTGTACGACACCTTGGCCAAGGGTCAGTTGACAAAATCGACCCGCTTCGTCGACGGCATGGTCTACGAGTCGGAAGTCCTGACCTACGACGACCTCTACCAGCCGCTTGGTACCAAGCTCACCATCCCGTCCACTCCTGATGCGGCCGCACTAGCCGGTACTTACCAGTGGACGAACACCTACAACATCACCGGTCAGCTCCTGACGACCAAGCAGCCTGCCATGGGAGGACTCCCCGCTGAGACGGTGGGCAGCACCTACAAGTCGGTCTCGGGTCTTCTGAACAGCATGGGCGCGGGCAGCAGCCGGCTCGTCTCGGCGATGGCCTACGACCACTACGGCCGCAGCATCCGCCAGGAATTCGGCGCGCTGGGGCAGCGCCTCTACAGGTCCAGTGAATACGACGAGCACACCGGCGCCGTCACCCGTTCGTACGCCGACCGGGACCTCGCGCCGGAGCGGATCGAAGACACGAAGTACAGCTACAACCCGGCCGGCCGAATCACCTCGATCGCGACCGCTTACGGCCAGGACACTCTGCGCACCACGGACACCCAGTGCTTCAGCCTTGATGCCCTGAGCCGCATCGCCGAGGCATGGACCAACAAGGGTGAAACCTGCGCCACCATGCCCTCCGCCACCGTCATCGGCGGCGAGGACCCTTACTGGACCACGTACACCTACGACGTCGTCGGCAACCGCAAGAGCGAGACCAAGCACAAGACCGCCTCGGGACCGACGGCCGACACGGTCCGCAGCTACACGGCACCCACGGCCGGAAAGCACGACCTTCCCAAGGTCACACAGACCGGCACCAGCCCCCACGAGGAGACGTTCACCTACGATCAGGCGGGCAACACCAAGACCCGCAAGGCCAGCGCGAGCAGCGAGACGCAGTACCTCGAGTGGGATGCCGAAGGACACCTGAAGACGCTCAACCAGGGCACCTCCAGCAGCTCCTTCGTCTATGACACCGCGGGCCAGCGGCTGCTGCGCAAGGACACCAAGGCCACCACCCTGTACCTGCCGGGTGGCAACGAGCTGCGTCTGGACAAGGCGACCGGAACGGTCACGGGCACCCGCTACTACGGCAATGTGGCCATGCGTGAAAGCGGCAAGCTTACTTTCCTGCTTGCAGACCACCATGGCACCGGCACCACCCAGATCACCGCGGACGCCAACCAGACCGTGACCCGTCGTAAGACCGGCATCTTCGGTGAGGACCGTGGTCCCCAGCCGTCGAACTGGACGGGCGACAAGGGATTCGTCGGAGGTACCAAGGACGCCGAGACGGGTCTCACCCACCTCGGGGCCCGGGAGTACGACCCGTTGACCGGCCGCTTCATATCGGTCGACCCGATCTTGGACCTGTCCAGCTCGCAGCAGATGCACGGGTACGCCTACGCCAGCAACAACCCGGTCAGCCTCAGCGACCCGTCGGGCCTTATCGAGACGGATTGCAAGAACGGCCACTGCGACGGCCACTACAACCCCCGCGATGACGACAAGGACGTCAACGACCCGTCCCGTCACAAGGGAATGACGGGCAGCTACGACAGCGAGAACAAGTACCGCTATCCGACGCTGCTGGAAGACGACTACGGCCTGCGCATTCGTCTCCCGAAGAAGAAGCAAGCGGCCTTCATCAAGATCTACATTCAGAAGTACACGCAGCAGACACAGCGCTTCGGTCTCGGATTTTCCGAGCAGGATGACTGGATCAACAAAACGCAGGCGATGATGGACGCCTGCGATGCGATCGGATGCGAGGAGCTAAAGGCCTACGCCATCCAGCACGGCGATGCTGTCTCCGCCGTCTACGGCCTTGGTTTCGGCGAGAATCTCAACATCAACGGAATGGCCCCAGGCTCGGGCAAGGCGCGGAAGGTTCCGACGAACAAACCGACGGGCTGCCAGTGCTTCCTGGCCGGCACGAAGGTTCTCCTCGCCGACGGCACACTCAAAAACATTGAAGATGTCGAAGTCGGAGACGAGGTAGCCGCAACCGACCCTCGCTCGGGCGAGACGGGCAAGCGCCCGGTAACTCAGCTGATCGTCACGAACGACGACAAACGCTTCAACAAGCTCAAGATCGCGACCTCTGCGGGTGTCGAAGACCTGACAGCCACCTACGAGCACCCGTTCTGGTCACCTTCCCAGGATGCATGGGTCGACGCAGCTGACCTCAGTCCAGGAATGTCCCTGCGCGCGATGAGCGGTGACACCGCTATCGTGATCGCGAATGACCCGTACACCCAGCAGGCAACCACGTACAACCTGACTGTCAGCGACTTTCACACGTACTATGTGCTGGCGGGCGAGACTCCGGTCCTCGTTCACAACTCGAGCTGCATCACTGCGGGTGGTGGGTTCCCAGACAGGCCGCTACCGAGGGATAAGCACGGGAACCCCGTACCGGATGCTCAGGCGGAAGGTGCGCCGCATACTCAACTGGGGACCAAGAGGGGGCGGCGTGAAAACTACCCCCAGGCGCGAGAGTTTGATGCCGAAGGGCGGCCGGTCCGTGATATCGACTTCACCGATCATGGAAGACCCCAGAATCACGATAATCCTCACCAGCATCCCTATAATGAGAACCCTACCGGCGGAACTCGAAACCGCGGGGCTGCCGAACCCCTCGAATGGCCTTAGATATGTCAGATTCTATTAATATCCCCATGCATGGACCTCAGGGGGCCTATGTCTCCTTCTCCGACGTGCTGCAATGCGTAGAGGATCAGGGGTGGACGTGGAGGATTCTGGAATTCTCCGGAACGGGGGAAATGCCTAATGGTGTGACCGTCGAAGAGTTTGAGCAAGCCGCCAACTCGACGCCTGAAGGGGTGCTGCTTGATTGGAATGGCCTGGTGGAATTTTCGCGGGGCGTTGAGCAGACTCACGATCTGTGCCTGGTGGCAATCGAGGGTTCGGGCGGGCGAAATCTTGCGGCGATAGGCGAAATGGATTTGAGTGAATATCCGCTTGCCATTCAGGCGATCGATAGTACTGAATGGGTCGTATCGGCACGATCGAGATCAGTCAATTTGGGGTGCTTTGCAGAGTTGAGGAAGCGGACTCTCGATTGACTGCTGCCTTGACGGCAATGTCAGGCGTGGGATGTTGCGTTACCAGGGCAGCCCAAACTGCTGTTGAGGATCCCGTACTTGCGGGCCCCCAGAGGCATTGACTTCTGGGGGCTCCCCGCATGTGTGGACTGCAGTAGGTCGCTCGTGACGGCGGAAGCCCCGTCCGTGAATGGTTGGGGCGGAACTGCCCGCAGAAGGGTGCATGCCTGCCCTGCCTGCGGCGGGGTAGGTTGAGGAGCCCATCTGAGGTGCCGGCGTGGGGTGTGTACGTTGTCCAAGCAGCCCGCCTTCGGCTCCACAACTGTGGGATCCCAGCGCCCAAACCGCGCAGAAGTAGTGAAATGCTACGCCGGAAGCACGAGTGTGCCTGGACGCACCCGAACCGCTTCGTCGGCGCCCGGTGTTCTTGTCGACGCGTTCGCAATCGTGTTGGCGGTGCAGCGTTTTCGCAGGTAAACGTGAGTCCAGAGGGAGGAGTCGCCCCGGCACCGACCACCCCGCAGAGTCCGGGTGTGGGGGCCGCCCCGGCCCGGACCGTGTGATCTGGATGCAGGCTGTGTGCAGTTGCGATCAACTAACAGCCCAACGGTACCTTCGCCTTGGGCGAGTCCGGCCCTTTCGGTATCCGGCCGGCCGTAGGCGGCCATTCTCGAGTGTCTCCCGTGGGGAGGGGCAGCCCGCCGGGTGGAGTTCGGAGTGCGGGTGGGCTGATTGCCAGGCCTTGATGGACAGGTTCCAGTCGTCTCCCGTGAGGGAGGACGGGAGAGGCCGTCCTCCTCCTTGGCGATGTGGTGGTGGAGGTCGTCCATTGAGTAGCGGAAGGCTGCGACGCCTTGTGGGGAGCTCAAGTCCACCGTGCTGAGGAAGGCCGCTAGGTCACGGTGTTCCGCGATCAAGGACTCGATGTAGACCGCGTATTCGGGATCCGTGGAAATGACCGCGAAGAGGCCGTCCTCCTCAGCCCTTCCAGTGGGCGAGGAGGACGGCCTGCATGTCCGTGATCAGGGTGCGGGCCTGGGGGGGCGTCCGCGGCGCGGCGGGCGTCGCCCGCCCGCGTTGGTCACCACCTCACGTTCGGAGCGATGAACATGGGGTCCGGGGGCACCTTGCGATCAGGACTAGTCCGCTTCGCCTTCCAGGTTGCCTTCCGTGTCCAGGTAGACCTGGCGGAGGGATTCGAGGATCTGGGGGTCCGGCTTTTCCCACATGCCGCGGGACTCGGCCTCCAGGAGGCGTTCCGCGATGCCGTGCAGGGCCCAGGGGTTGGCCTCCTCCAGGAAGGCGCGGTTGGTCGGGTCCAGGACGTACGTTTCCGTGAGCTTGTCGTACATCCAGTCCGCGATCACGCCCGTCGTGGCGTCGTAGCCGAAGAGGTAGTCGACCGTCGCGGCGAGTTCGAAGGCGCCCTTGTAGCCGTGGCGGCGCATCGCCTCGATCCACTTGGGGTTCACGACGCGGGCGCGGAAGACGCGGCTGGTTTCCTCCACCAGGGTGCGGGTCTTGACCGTCTCCGGGCGGGTGGAGTCGCCGATGTACGCCTCCGGGGCCGTGCCGCGCAGGGCGCGGACCGTGGCCACCATGCCGCCGTGGTACTGGAAGTAGTCGTCCGAGTCCGCGATGTCGTGCTCGCGGGTGTCCGTGTTCTTCGCGGCGACCGTGATGCGCTTGTAGGCCGTTTCCATTTCGTCGCGGGCCGGGCGGCCCTCGAGGCCGCGGCCGTACGCGTAGCCGCCCCAGACCGTGTAGACCTCCGCGAGGTCGGCGTCCGTACGCCAGTCGCGGGAGTCGATCAGCTGGAGGATGCCGGCCCCGTACGTGCCCGGGCGCGAGCCGAAGATGCGGGTCGTCGCGCGGCGTTCGTCGCCGTGGACGGACAGGTCTGCCTGGGCGTGCGCCCGGATGAAGTTCTGATCCGCCGGTTCGTCCAACGACGCGGCCAGCCGGACCGCGTCGTCCAGGAGGCCGATGACGTGGGGGAACGCGTCGCGGAAGAAGCCCGAGATGCGCAGGGTGACGTCGATGCGGGGGCGGCCGAGTTCGGCGAGGGGGATGGGTTCCAGGCCGGTCACGCGGCGCGAGGCCTCGTCCCAGACCGGGCGGATGCCCAGGAGGGAGAGGGCTTCGGCCACGTCGTCGCCCGACGTGCGCATCGCGCTCGTGCCCCAGAGGGAGAGGCCGACCGACGCCGGCCATTCGCCGTTGTCCGTGCGGTAGCGGGTGAGGAGGGACTCGGCCAGGGCCTGGCCCGTCTCCCACGCGAGGCGGGAGGGGACGGCCTTGGGGTCCACCGAGTAGAAGTTGCGGCCGGTCGGGAGGACGTTGACCAGACCGCGGAGCGGCGAGCCGGACGGGCCGGCCGGGATGAACGAGCCATCCAGGGCCGAGACGACGTGGGCGATCTCGTCCGTGGTGCCGGCCAGCCGGGGGACGACCTCGCGGGCGGCGAAGGACAGGACCGCCGAGACCTCCGGCGAGTGGGCCGCCGCGACCGCGGCCACCGCGTCGGGGGACCAGTCGGCGTCCTCCATCGCCTGGACCAGGGCGCGGGCCTGCTCCTCCACGGCGTCCGCCGAGGTACGGGTGGCCGCCGACTCGTCCAGGCCCAGCGCCTCGCGCAGGCCCGGGAGGGCCGTCGTACCGCCCCAGATCTGCCGGGCGCGCAGGATCGCGAGGACCAGGTTCACGCGGGCCGCGCCGGTCGGGGCGCCGCCGAGGACGTGCAGGCCGTCGCGGATCTGGGCGTCCTTGACCTCGCACAGCCAGCCGTCGACGTGGAGGAGGAAGTCGTCGAAGCCCTCGTCGTCCGGGCGCTCTTCGAGGCCCAGGTCGTGGTCCAGCTTCGCCGCCTGGATCAGGGTCCAGATCTGGGCGCGGATCGCCGGGAGCTTGGCAGGGTCCATCGCGGAGATCTGCGCGTACTCGTCCAGGTGCTGTTCCAGGCGGGCGATGTCGCCGTACGACTCCGCGCGCGCCATCGGTGGCACCAGGTGGTCGACCAGGGTGGCGTGCACGCGGCGCTTGGCCTGGGTACCCTCGCCCGGGTCGTTGACCAGGAAGGGGTAGATCAGGGGGAGGTCGCCGAGGGCGGCGTCCGGGGCGCAGGACGCGGACAGGCCCGCGTTCTTGCCCGGCAGCCACTCCAGGTTGCCGTGCTTGCCCAGGTGGATCATCGCGTCGGCGCCGAAGCCGCCGTCCTGCGCGCGAGCCTGGATCCAGCGGTACGCGGCCAGGTAGTGGTGCGAGGGCGGCAGGTCCGGGTCGTGGTAGATCGCGATCGGGTTCTCGCCGAAGCCGCGCGGCGGCTGGATGAGGATGAGGAGGTTCCCGCGGCGCAGGGCCGCCAGGACGATGTCGCCCTCCGGGTTGGAGGACTTGTCGACGAACATGTTGCCGGGGGCCTCGCCCCAGTGTTCCTCGACGCTCGAACGGAGTTCGGCGGGGAGCTCGGCGAACCAGCGCTTGTAGTCGGCGGCCGGGATGCGGACCGGGTTGCGGGCCAGCTGCTCCTCGGTGAGCCAGTCCTGGTCGTGGCCGCCGGCCTCGATCAGGGCGCGGATCAGCTCGTCACCGTCACCGGAGACGAGGCCGGGGATCTCGGCGACGGGGCCGAAGTCGTAGCCGCCCGCGATCAGCGTCCGCAGCAGTTCGACGGCGCTGGCCGGGGTGTCCAGGCCGACCGCGTTGCCGATGCGGGAGTGCTTGGTGGGGTACGCGGAGAGGACGAGGGCGACCTTCTTGTCGCGGCGCTCGATGTGGCGGAGGCGGGCGTGGCGTACGGCGATCCCCGCGACCCGGGCGGCCCGCTCGGGGTCGGCCACGTAGGCGGGCAGGCCGTCCTCGTCGAGCTCCTTGAAGGAGAACGGGACGGTGATCAGGCGGCCGTCGAACTCCGGCACGGCGACCTGGGTGGCGGCGTCGAGGGGGGACAGACCCTCGTCGTTCTCCTCCCAGGTGGACCGGGAACCGGTCAGGCAGAGGGCCTGGAGGATCGGCACGCCGAGCGAGGCGAGCGCGCCCGCGTCCCAGGACTCGTCGTCACCGCCGGCGGAGGCGGTGGCGGGGCGGGTGCCGCCGGCCGCGAGGACCGTGGTGATGACCGCGTCGACGCCCGTCAGCTCGGCGAGCAGTTCCGGCTCCGGCGTGCGGAGGGAGGAGACGTACAGGGGGAGCGGCTGGGCGCCGTGCGCCTCGATGGCCTCGCACAGGGCGTGCACGAAGGCGGTGTTGCCGCTCATCTGGTGGGCGCGGTAGTAGAGCACGGCCACCTTGGGGCCGGCGGCCTGCCGCGCGGTGCGCTCCAGGGGGCCCCAGGTGGGGGAGGCGGCGGGCGGCTCGAAGCCGTGGCCGGTGAGGAGGACCGTGTCGGAGAGGAAGCGGGCCAGCTGGTCGAGGTTGGCGGGGCCGCCGTGCGCGAGGTAGCCGTGGGCCTCGGCCGCGATGCCGATCGGCACCGTGGAGGCCTCCATCAGCTGGGCGTCCGGGGCCTGTTCGCCGGTCAGGACCACGACCGGGCGGGTCTGGCCGGGGGCGAGGAGGAGGTCGAGGCCCTCCTGCCAGGCGCGGAGGCCGCCGAGGAGGCGTACGACGACCAGGTCGACGCCGTCGAGGAGGCCGGGGAGGTCTTCGAGGGGAAGGCGGGAGGGGTTCGCGAACCGGTAGGGGACGGGGCCGTCCGCCGTGGTCGCGGCGCGAGCGCTGAGCAGATCGGTGTCGGACGTCGACAGCAGCAAGATCATGCGGCGGCAGGCCTTCCTCGGGGTTTCCGCGCCCCGGGCAGTGAGGACGACGGGAGTTCCTGACTCACCCCGGTCGCGGGGGTCGCTCCGCGGGGTTCACAGTGGCGGGACCGCGCCGGAATCGCACCGGGCTTCCTCCCATGTCGCCGTCCTCGGCGATGGCGGGCCGTGTGGCGCCGCCGAGGTCATCCTAGGGGGCCTTTTCCCTGGCCGGGAGTGGGGGTCGGTAGGTGCGGCGCCAATGCTGGGGCTCCGCCCCGGACCCCGCGCCTCAAACGCAGGCGGGCTGGAGTCAGCCCGGTGGGGGTGGTGGCGGACATGAGGTCGGTTCCCGAATGTGATTGGGTTGTTGGCCGTGCTGTGCCATCGGGTACCCCGTATGGGTGAACGTGGGGCGTGGCAGGGGCGCGGTGTTGGCGGAGGCGCCAGTGTCGGTGGAGGCCGTGCAGGGCTGCTGTGGGGGGAGGGGTGGCTGGTGGCGCGTGGCGGGGGTCGGCGGAGGCGTGTGCTGCGGACGTTGGCTGATCCGTTCACTGTGTCGGCGCCCGCGGGTGCGCGTATCCGGGATCGTCTGCGTCTGTCCATCCGCGATGCCGAGGTCTTGCGAATTGTCGGCAAACATCTCGGCGGGCACGCTCGTACTGATCTGGCTGAGCGGGTGCGGATCGGAAGAGTGGCGGTGAAGGAGAATCGGCGGGCGGAGCGTAAACGCGCGATGACGAAGGTGTCGTCGTCTCGCTGGGCGGGGTCCGTCACCCGCGCGTCCGAGGACCAGTACCAGCTGTCCCTGCGCTGCCTCTTCGCCGAGCGGACGTCTCTGCGCCGGGCCATCACGAAGATCGGGAAGCGTTTGGTGGTGCCGTGCGGTCAGCGTGTGGGGGGCGTGCGCGGTTACCCGAGCCGGGCCGAGCGCACCCAGAAGCAGTGCCGGCTGCAGGTACTCACCGCCCGGCTGGCCGAGGTGGAGCGGCGTATCGCGGCCGGGCACCCTGCGGTCGTGGTGGGTGGCCGCCGTCTGGCGAAAGTGCGGCACCACCGCGCCGACGCCGGCCTCACCGAGGCCGAGTGGCGGGAGCGGTGGGACGCGGCCCGCATGTTCCTGACCGCCGACGGTGAATCCGGTGCGCCGTACGGGAATTACACGATCACCGTGGACCCGGCCGACGGCACTGCCACGATCGTCCTGCCCGAACCCTTGCGGCACCTGGCCAACGCCCCGCGTGGCCGCTACCAGCTCGCCTGCACCGTTACGTTCAACCACCGCCGCGAGGAGTGGCTCGACCGCGTCGACGCCAACAGTTCGGTGCGCTACGACATCACTTACGACCCCGAACGCGGCCGCTGGTACCTCGACGCCTCCTGGTCCACCCCGAAGACAGTGCTCCCCACACCCATTGAGCTGGCCGCCTCGGCCATCCGCCTGCTCGCCGTGGACCTCAACGCCGACCACCTGGCCGCCTGCGTCGTAGACGCGCACGGCAATCCAGTCGGTGAGCCCATCACCGTGCCCACCGATCTGACCGGCTCTACATCCCAGCGCGACGGCCGCCTACGGGCTGCGATCACCGAACTGATCAACCTCGCCAAGACAAACGACTGCGCTGGCCTGGCCATCGAGAACCTGGGCTTCGACGAAGCCCGCGCCACCGGCCGCGAGACGATGGGCAGGGGGAAGCGGGGCAAGACGTTCCGCCGCACCGTCGCCGGAATGCCGACCGCGCGCTTCCGGGAGCGCCTGCGCGGCATGGCCCACCACGCCGGTCTGGTCGTTATCGCGGTCGACCCGGCCTACACCTCCCGCTGGGGAGCGCAGTACTGGAAGCAGCCGCTCCAGCAGCAATCCAAGACCACCATCACTGGGCACCATGGTGCCTCGGTGGCGATCGGCAGGCGCGCCCTCGGACACGGGATTCGGCGTCGGCCAGGTGTGACCGCACACGACCAGAGGATCGTGGCGCGGAGAGCTACCGGCCAGACCGTCCCCCGCCCGAGGGCACGCGGGAACACGAGCCCGCCAAGGACCACAGGCATACCCCACCAGGGGCGTAAGACCTGCCGGGACCGAAGCGACCAGCTCGCACTGTTCCCCGTCTCCCAACACCGTCCGGGGAGACAACCGGCCTAGCCCGGTTTCCAGCGATCCGGCCAGCAGCGGCCGACATCGCCAGGAACGGTATGCTCGCCGCCATGCCCAAGCCCCCTGCCGCCGCATCGCGGGACGCACCCGTCATACGGGAGCGCGGTGACGCCTGCCCCGGTGCGCTGCGGCTGCACGCGGCCGACGACGGGTTCCTGGCCCGCGTACGGATCCCCGGCGGGCTGCTCAGTGCTCCGCAGGCCGCCGTGCTGGCGCTGGCCGCCGACCGGTTCGGGGACGGACACCTGGAGCTGACCTCGCGCGGGAACGTGCAGCTGCGGGGGCTGGGCGACGGGTGCGGTGCCGGGCTCGCCGAGCTGCTGGACGGGGCCGGGCTGCTCCCCGCCCCATCGCATGAGCGGGTGCGGAACATCGTCGCGACCCCGCTCGCCGACCCGGGTCCGGTGCGCGCGCTGGACGCGCTGCTCTGTGCAGACCCGAGGGCCGCCGCCCTGTCCGGGCGGTTCCTGTTCGCCGTCGACGACGGGCGCGGGGACGTGGCCGCGCTCGATCCCGACATCACCCTGCTCGGCCCGGACGCGGGCGGCCGTACGCTGCTGCGCCTCGGCGCGGCCCGCGACGCCGTCGAGGTCTCGGACGAGGACGCGCCCAGGGCCGCCCTGACGGCCGCCCACCACTTCCTCGACGCCGTCGCGGCTGCCGGTACCCGCGCCTGGCGCGTCGCCGAGCTGCCCGCCGAACACTCCCTGGAGGGGGCCGAGTTCGCCCGCCGACTCGCCGCCTCCGGGATTCCCGCGCGGTACGTCGCCGACGCGCCCCGCCCGTACGCGCCGCCGCCCGCGCCCGGGGTGCACGCGGACGCGCTGTGCGTACTGATCCCCCTCGGCCGGCTCACCACCACTCAATGGCGGACGCTGTCCGGCGAGTTGCGGATCACCCCCTGGCGCAGCATCGTCGTCAGCGGCGCCCCGGTCGTCGACGCCGGACTCGTCACCGACCCCGGCGATCCCTGGCTGTCCGTCACCGCCTGTACGGGGAAGCCAGGTTGTGCGAAATCCCTCGCAGACGTGCGCGCCTACGCGCGAGCCGTCGTCGTGCAGACGGCCTCGCGGGGCGCGCTGCCCGTCCACTGGTCCGGCTGTGAACGCCGCTGCGGGCATCCGCGCGGCGCCGCCTGGGTGGACGTGGTGGCGGCTCCGGGCGGGTACCGGGTCACCGCCCCCGGCCGGCCCGCACGGCACGACGTACCGGCCAACGAACTTGCCGCGGTCCTCGCGGACGCCCGCACCGATCCCGACGTAGTGAAGAAATGAGCGAGTACACCGTGTTTGAGTACGAGAAGGACGGCGCCGCGATCTACCGCCAGTCCTTTGCCACGATCCGCGCCGAGGCGGACCTCTCCGGGCTGCCCGCCTCCGTCGCCCAGGTCGCGGTGCGCATGATTCACGCCTGCGGGATGACCGACCTCCCCAAGGACCTGGGGTACACGCCCGAGGTGGTGCTGCGGGCGCGCGCCGCGCTCACCGCCGGTGCGCCGATCCTGTGCGACGTGCAGATGGTCGCCAGCGGGGTCACCCGCAAGCGGCTGCCCGCCGACAACGAAGTGATCTGTACTCTTTCCGACCCGGCCGTGCCGGAGCTCGCCGCGAAGATGGGTACCACGCGCAGCGCCGCCGCGCTTGAAGTCTGGCGCGACCGGGGCCTGTTGGAGGGATCCGTGATTGCCGTCGGCAATGCGCCCACCGCGCTGTTCCGGCTGCTCGAGATGATCGAGGAGGGTGCTCCGCGCCCGGCCGCCGTCATCGGCGTGCCCGTCGGCTTCATCGGGGCCGCCGAGTCCAAGGACGCCCTCGCGGCGCACCCCTCCGGGCTCGACCACCTGATCGTGCGCGGCCGGCGCGGCGGCAGCGCCATCGCCGCCGCCGCGATCAACGCCATTGCGAGCGTGGCCGAATGAGCAGCGGACGTCTTTACGGGGTCGGGCTCGGGCCCGGTGATCCGAATCTGATGACGCTGCGCGCCGTCGAGGTGATCGGCGAGGCCGATGTCGTCGCCTATCACAGCGCCCGCCACGGGCGGTCCATCGCCCGCTCGATCGCCGAGAAGCACCTGCGCGCCGACCACATCGAGGAGCCGCTGGTCTACCCGGTCACCACGGAGACCACCGACCACCCCGGCGGCTACCAGGGCGCGATGGAGGAGTTCTACGAGTCCGCCGCGGCCCGCCTGGCCGTCCACCTCGACGCCGGCCGGACCGTGGCCGTGCTCGCGGAGGGCGATCCGCTCTTCTACAGCTCGTACATGCACATGCACAAGCGCCTCGCGGACCGGTACGAGACCGAGGTGATCCCCGGCGTCACCTCCGTGAGCGCCGCCGCCGCCCGCCTCGGTACCCCGCTCGTGGAGGGCGAGGAGGTCCTGACCATCCTCCCCGGCACCCTGCCGGAGGAGGAACTGACCGCCCGCCTGGCGGCCACCGACTCGGCCGTCGTGATGAAGCTCGGCCGGACCTTCCCCGCCGTGCGCGGGGCGATGGAGAAGAGCGGCCGGCTCGCCGAGGCCCGCTACGTGGAGCGCGCCACCATGGCCGGGGAGCGCACCGGCGTGCTGGCGGACACCGACCCGGAGTCCGTGCCGTACTTCGCCGTCGCCGTCGTGCCCAGCCGCATCGGCAACCCGGGCAGCGTGCCGTCCGGTCCCGGCGAGGTCGCGGTCGTCGGAACCGGCCCCGCCGGGCCGTTGTGGCTGACCCCCGAGACCCGGCGGGCGCTGGCCGACGCCGAGGTGCTGGTCGGGTACACCACCTACCTGGACCGGGTCCCCGCCAGGCCGGGCCAGATCCGGCACGGCTCCGACAACAAGGTGGAGTCCGAGCGCGCCGAGTTCGCCCTCGACCTCGCCCGGCGCGGACAGCGGGTGGCCGTGGTGTCCGGCGGTGACCCCGGGGTCTTCGCCATGGCCACGGCGGTGCTGGAGGTCGCCGGGCAGGCGGAGTACAAGGACGTGCCCGTACGGGTCCTGCCGGGGGTGACCGCGGCCAACGCGGCGGCCGCCGCGGCCGGCGCCCCGCTCGGCCACGACTACGCCACCATCTCCCTCTCGGACCGGCTCAAGCCCTGGGAGGTCATCGCGGAGCGGCTGCGCGCGGCCGCCTCGGCGGACCTGGTGCTCGCCCTGTACAACCCGGGCTCGCGCAGCCGGACCTGGCAGGTGGCCCAGGCCCGGGAGCTGCTGCTGGAGCTGCGCTCGCCCGAGACCCCGGTGGTCGTCGCCCGCGACGTGGGCGGACCGGAGCAGTCGGTACGGATCGTCGCGCTCGGCGAACTGGAGCCGTCCGAGGTGGACATGCGCACGATCCTGCTGATCGGCTCCTCGCAGACCCAGGTCACCGAGCGGGCCGACGGGTCGAGGATCACGTGGACGCCGCGCCGCTACCCGTGACGGTGACCGTCACCGGGTGAGGTGAACGACCGGGGCCCGGTGCCCGGGGGCGGCGGACCGCCCCCGGGCACCGGGCCCCCGCGCTTCCGTACTGGATCACTACACAGCGGCGACGCCGTGAGGCTACGCTCGACTCGGAACTCGATTCCTGTCGCGGTGGCACCGTGCCTGTGGAGGCGTGAAAACACAGTGATCTTCTTACTGGGCATGGTCGGGGCGTTGGCGCCGGAGGTCGTTCGCCTGTACGGGATACGCAATGATCCCGAACGCTTCCGATGGTCGTGGTTCTACCTCGTGATATCCCTGGTCTTCGGCGCACTCGGTGGGCTGATGGCCCTGGTGCTGCCCGCGACGACCTACTGGGCCGCCGTGTACGTCGGCGCCTCCACACCGGTGCTGGTCAATTCCCTGGTGCGCAAGGGGCGGGACCTCGCCCGCCAGGAGATGCGCTCGCGACCGGGCCCCGACCGCCGGTACTCACCGGCCGATTCCTATCTCCGCGGGCTGTAGACGGTGTACCTCGGAGCACCGCACGCGATCAGGTTCCGCTACGAAGACGGTGCGCTCACCGGCATCCTGCTGGGCCTTCACCGGAAACCCACGCTCGCCCTCCGCGAAGAGCTGCTGTCCCCGTACGTGAGCTTCGGACCGCTGCCGCCGAACGGCCCGGCGGAGTCCCCGCTGCGGCAGGCGCTCGGGACCGGCTTCCGGGACATCGAACTCGACACGGGACCGGACAAGGGCACCACGGTGCTCCGGCAGCGGTTCGACCTGCGCGAGCCGATGGAATGGTGCTTACGGGTCGACGCGGCCGGGCGGCCCCGCCCCGGGGGAGCCGCCTTCACGCTTCCGGACGAGGTCAAGCTCTCCGTCGAGACCACGACCCCGTTCACGGTGGACCGCGGCGCCGTGCGCGTGCGGCTCCCGGCAGGCACCAGCGAAGTGAACCTGACGGTCACCAGCCGGCCCGTCTTCGCCGTCGGTGACACGATCGTCGTGTGCCGCCCGGACCAGTTGCGGGAGGCGGCCGTCGTCGCCTCGTGCCTGCCGGGCGACCGTCTGACGCCGGTCATCGCGATCGAGCCGCCGCCGGTGCCCAGGGAGCACCACATCGACTTCTACGAGCTGCATCAGGAGCTCGAACGAAAGGTGATGGCCGGCATCGGCACCGATACCGCCGGCGCCCAGGCGCTGGCGGGCGGTCCGGAAGCACAGCGCGAGATGCTGCAGCGGCTGGCCGACCTGAGATGGCTCGCTTCGATGCTGACTCCCTACCGGTCCTGGGCCAAACGCAACGAGATGACCTCGCGGCTGATCTCCCGCATGGGGATCGGACGGGCCGTGTTCCTGCACGACTTCGCCCCGCAGGAGCTGGGCATCCACGACCCCGCTCTGGACGACGCGTACGACCGGTACGCGGCCGCCAACGGGCGTGTGCCCGACGACGATGACGGACGGATGTTCGCGGACGTGCCGGTCAAGCTGCGCCTCACGGGAGTGGGCCTGCGCGACCTCACCACCGCCGCTTGGCGGTTGCTGCGCGATCCGGATCCCGGCAGCGAGCCCGAACGGGTCCTGGAGGTGCCCGTCGACGACCCCTCCTGCTACGTGTCCGCCCTGTTCACCGCACTGCGTACCGGCGCTGCCCTCCGCGCGGTCGACCGTCCCCGCACGCCGCCCCCCGGTGACCCGTTCGCCGACGCCGGCCCGGCGAGTGGAGAGGCCGTCCTCGTCGAGAACACCGGCGATGCGGCGACGCTGCTGGGCGCCCTCTACGCGCACCACCGCGGCGCGCGACTCGTGGTCACCCCGCCGCCGGACCTCGAACCCGTCCAGCGCGCCGTGGCCAGGCTCCAGAGCCGGGTGACGGATGCGACCCGTGCGATGGGCAACGAGGCCAAGGGACTCGGCTTCGGGGAGGCGCTGCGCCGGATCCTCTTCTTCGGGGGCCGGAACCCCTACGCCGAGACGGAAACCGCCGTGACGGCGCAGGTGCCGCAGGCCACGATCGACGCGGTGGGTGAGCGCAGACTGACCGCGTTCACCACCGGCCTTCCGTACTCCTTCGTGCGCACCGGTACGGCGAACTGGTCACGCAAGCCCATCGGGCACGTGGCGGCCGATGCCGCACTCATCGTCCTGACCGAGCTGTACGCCGCAGGCGTCGAGCGGCAGGCGGGCACCTTCAGCCTCGTACTCGATCCCGAGTTCTTCCGCGCGTCGGAGACCGAGGACGTACTGCGGTCGGTGGGTGCGCACTTCACCCATCCGATCCTGCTGAACGGCCGCGACGCCTCCATGCTGGCACTGCGGACCCTGGCGGGCGACCTGCCCGTCGAGCTCCTCTTCTTCAACACGCACGGCGGGGACAACAGCATCGAGCTGGCCGACATGCCGCTGGAAACCCATCAGCTCGTCCAGCTCTTCAAGCTCGACCACCGGCCGATCGTGTTCAACAACTCCTGCCAGTCATGGACGGGTGTCGGCCGCGAGTTCATCAGGATCGGCGCGCGCGGCTACATCGGCACTCTGTGGGACATCCCCGCCCGGCCGGCCGCCGACTTCGCCCGCGTCGTCATGGACCGGCTCACCGCTCAGCAGACACCGGCCGCCGAGGCCATCGTCGGCACCGGCGCGCCCCAGGGCATCGACCGCTCCTACATCTACGTGGGCACCGTGAACGGGCGGTTGGACCAATGGCCCGACCAGGTCACCGGGGGCGAGGCCGTACTGGCCCACTGCCTCGTGCTCGGCCGCGCGGCACTGAAGTTCCTGAACCGGACGTCGGGGAGCCGGAGTGTCGCGGTGCAGGTGCTGTACCGGGAGATGACCGCGTTGCGCCGCACGGTGGAGGGCACCGAGCACGCACGGACCCTGGCGTACGTGGACGCGCTGGTGTGGGAGCTGCGGCTCGCCTGGCTGCTCGCACAGTCACAGGGTGAACAATCCGATGACATCCCCGCGTTGATCGCACAGATCGACGCGACGCTCGAAGAACTCGATCTGCCGGCACCGGTGACCGATCGCCGTCGGGCCGACCGGTTCGAGCTGGCCGGACTCCTCCATCAGCAGCGCGGCGCCCGCGCGGAAGCCCTGGCCGACCTCGAACTCAGCATGCGCTACCGGCCCGCCGGAGAAAACCGTGCGAACGTGTTGCTGGTGATGGCTTCCCTGCTGATGAGCCAGGGCGACTACGACAGAGCGCTGCGCTCGGCCGGTGACGCACGTGATCTCTTCACGGAACAGCATGACGATCAAGGTCTGATGCGGACCCTGGGTACGCTCGGCCCGCTCATGATGCGTTTCGGCCGCTACCCCGAGGCGATGGCGTACGCCGAGCAGGGCCACGCCCTGGCGGTACGGCTGGAAGGCCGGGAGGATCAGGCCTCGTTCCTGCTCCAGCGAAGCACACTCCACCAAGTGGACGGCGATTTCGACACGGCCACCACCGAGGTCATCGAAGCGCTGGAGACCTACCGAAGCTGCCAGGACGAACGGGGAGAACTGTCGGCGCTCAGGACACTCACCGCTTGCTACCGCGGCAAGGGCGACCTCAGGGCCGCCGGGGGCTGCTCTCTCTCCGCCCTGGCGCTGGCGAAGAAATTGGGCGCCCGGACGGCCGTCGCCGAATGCCACGACGACCTCGGCCAGGTGTACACGCTCATGGAACGGCATGCCGAGGCGCTGCCGCACTACCGTGAGGCGGTGTCCGCCGTGGTCGGCCGCGGAGCCACCGAAGTGGGCTCCGTCTTCCTGGCGCACCTGGTCGACTGCGCGATCCGGCTGGGCGACGCGGACGCCCTGTGGGCGGCCGCCGGGTGGGGAACCACGATGTGCGCCGAGGGCGGGGAACGCCAGTGGTCCAGGGCGTTGCCCGAAGTGGTCGGTGCGGTCAAGGAGGCGCTCCTGGTCGGCTCGCCCGACACCCTCCCGAACCAGATCGCCACATTCGTGATGGGTGCGACGTCCGCGGATCCGGAGAGCCTGCCGGACCACATGTCCCTTCTCAACGACTTCGCGGTCCTCGTGCTGAAGTGGCTGACGAACGAAGATCCGGCAGCGACGGTCAGCCGGGCCCGGCGCATGGACGCCAGTACCCAGGGTGCGCTCGGGCTCGCGGAGTTCGTGACGCTCCCGTACGAGGTGCAGGTCCTCAGGCACAAGGCGCGCGGCGGGTGACCCTTGGGAACCGGCTCCGAACGGTTCCCCGCGTCAAGAGGGTTCGGCGACCCCGAGCCACCGCAGGGCCGCGGCCACCGAATCCGCCTCCCGTACGCCCTCCGGGACGGCGGGGCGGCGTACGACGAGGACCGGGATGCCCGCCTCGCGGGCGGCCGTGAGCTTGGGGGCGGTGGCCGAGCCGCCGCTGTCCTTGGTGACCAGCACGTCGATCCGGTGGCGGGCGAGCAGCTCCCGCTCGTCGTCGAGGGTGAACGGGCCCCGGGCGAGCAGGACTTCGAGCTGCGGCGGCGCCGGCGCGGCCGGAGGGTCCACCGAGCGCACCAGGAACCAGGTGTCGGTCAGGTGCGCGAAGGTGTGCAGCCCCATCCGGCCGGTGGTCAGGAACACCCGGCCGCCGAGCGAGGGCAGTACCGAGGCCGCCTCCTCGAGGGAGCCGGCGAACCTCCAGTCGTCGCCCGGCTGCGGAGTCCAGCCGGGGCGCCGCAGCGCCAGCAGCGGTACGCCCGTGAGCGCCTCCGCCTCGGAGGCGTGGAAACTCATCCGCTCCGCGAACGGGTGGGTGGCGTCGATGACGCGGGTGACGTCGTGGCCGACGATCCAGCCCGCGAGGCCCGCGATGCCGCCGAAGCCGCCGATGCGGATCTCGCCCGGCGGGAGCACCGGCGAGGTGACCCGGCCCGCGAGCGAAGTGGTCACCCGGACCGAGGGGTCGGCTGCCAGCGCCTCCGCGAGCTGCCTGGCCTCGGTCGTACCGCCGAGGATCAGGACGTGGTGGGCGGGGAGGGGGTGCGGTTCAGCAGACATGCCGGTCGCGCTCGGGGGAGTACAGGTGGCTGTCCCGGAACTGCTCGGCGCCCAGGGTGCGGCCCACCAGGATGACCGCGGTGCGGACCAGGCCCGCCTCCTTCACCTGAGCCGCGATGTCGGCGAGCGTGCCGCGCAGGATCAGCTCGTCGGGGCGGCTGGCCATCGCCACCACCGCCACCGGGCACTCGGCCCCGTAGTGCGGCAGCAGTTCGCCGACGACCCGGTCCACGTAGCGGGTGGCCAGGTGCAGCACCAGCAGCGCGCCGCTGCGGCCCAGCGTGGCCAGGTCCTCGCCGGGCGGCATCGGGGTGGCCTGCTGGGCGATGCGGGTAAGGATCACCGTCTGGCCGACGGTGGGGACGGTCAGTTCCCGCTTCAGCGCGGCGGCCGCGGCGGCGAAGGCCGGTACGCCCGGGACGACCTCGTAGGGGATGCCGGCCGCGTCGAGCCGCCGCATCTGCTCCGCGACCGCGCTGAAGATCGACGGGTCGCCGGAGTGCAGCCGCGCGACGTCCTGGCCCGCCGCGTGCGCCCGTACGCACTCGGCGATGATCTCGTCCAGGTTCAGCTGCGAGGTGTCGACCAGTCGCGCGTCCGGCGGGCACTCGGCCAGCAGTTCGCGCGGGACCAGGCTGCCCGCGTACAGGCAGACGGGGGCGGCGGCCAGCGTCCGGGCACCGCGCACCGTGATCAGGTCGGCGGCGCCGGGGCCCGCGCCGATGAAGTACACGGTCATGCTTGATCCTTCTCGTTCGTCGAGTTCGCCGGTTCCGCCGACTTCGCCGACTTCGCCGGCTTCGTCACTGACCACTGGGTCACCGGCATGGCCTGCCGCCACCCCGTGAAACCGCCGACCGGCACCGCGTGCGCGACCGAGAGCTTCACCAGATCGCCGCCGTGGCGCCGGTAGCGGTCGGTGAGGACCGCCTCGGACTCCAGGGTGACGGTGTTGACCACCAGCCGGCCGCCGGGGGCCAGCGCCGCCCAGGCCGCGTCCAGCAGTCCCGGCGCGGTCAGCCCGCCGCCGATGAACACCGCGTCGGGGGCGGGGAGCCCGCCGAGCGCGTCGGGCGCCGAGCCGACGACCACGCGCAGGCCGGGCACACCGAGCGCCGCCGCGTTGCGGGTGATGCGGGCCGCCCGCTCCGGGACCCGCTCCACGGCCACCGCACGGCACGAGGGGTGCGTACGCATCCACTCGATGCCGATGGAACCGGAGCCGCCGCCGATGTCCCACAGCAGCTCGCCCGGGGCCGGGGCCAGCGCGCACAGGGTCGCGGCGCGGACGCGGCGCTTGGTGAGCTGCCCGTCGTGCTCGTACGCGGCGTCCGGCAGGCCGGGGGTCGCACCGAGCCGGGGCGCCGGGTGGGCGGGGTCCCGGCGGCACTCCACGGCCACCACGTTCAGCGGGTCGCCCGGCGGGTGGTCCCAGCCGTCGGCGAGGCCCTCGTACGTGTCCTCGCGCTCGGAGCCGAGCTGCTCCAGCACCCGGATCCGGCTCGGGCCGAAGCCCCGCTCCCGAAGCAGAGCGGCGATCTCGTCCGGGGACCCCGCTCCGGCACTGAGCACCAGCACCCGGCGTCCCTCGTACAGGGCGGCCGCGAGCCGGGCCACCGGGCGGCCGACGACCGTGAGCACCTCGGTGTCCTCCACCGGCCAGCCCAGACGGGCGCAGGCGTACGAGACGGAGGAGGGGTGCGGGTGGACCGCGAGGGCGTCCGGGCCGAGCTCCTGGGCGAGGGCGCGGCCGATCCCGTAGAACATCGGGTCGCCGCTGGCCAGCACCGCGATCCGGCGGCCCGCGTGCTCGGCCATCAGTTTCGGCACGGCCGGCCGCAGCGGGCTCGGCCACGCCACCCGCTCACCGGGGCACTCGCCGGCCGGCAGCAGGTCAAGCTGGCGCGGCCCGCCGATCAGCACCTGGGCCGAGGACAGCGCGGACCGCGCGGCGGCGGTGAGCCCGGCCCAGCCGTCGGCGCCGAGGCCGACGACCGTGACGGGTATGGAGGGCGGTGCGGAGCTCACTGCGCGGTACCTCGGAACGGGAAGGGGAAAGCGGAAGGCTGGCGGACGGCAGCCTACTGGCCTGCGTCGACGCCTGCCCGTACGGCCCCCGCTCCCGCCCCCGGCCGGGCCCGTCTACCCTCGGTAACCCAATCGTTCGCGAGGGAGCTGCCATGCCCGGCTGGAACGCCACGAACATCCCCGACCAGAGCGGCCGGACGGCCGTCGTGACCGGGGCCAACAGCGGGATCGGCTACGTGGCCGCCCGCGAGCTCGCCCGGCGGGGGGCGAGCGTGGTGCTGGCCTGCCGCAGCGCCGCGCGCGGGAAGGCCGCCGAGGTCCGGCTGCGCGCCGAAGTGCCGGGCGCCGAGGTGGAGTTCGCCGCGCTCGACCTCGCGGACCTGGCATCCGTACGGGAGTTCGCGAAAGCGTTCGGGGAGCGCCGTGCCGCCCTGGACCTGCTGATCAACAACGCGGGCGTGATGGCGCTGCCCTACGGGCGGACGGCCGACGGGTTCGAGACGCAGCTCGGGGTCAACCACCTCGGGCACTTCGCGCTGACCGGGCTGCTGCTGCCGCGGCTGCGGGCCGCCGCCCCCGGGGCGCGGATCGTCAACGTATCCAGCGGCTTCCATGCGCTGGGGAACGTGGACCTCGACGACCTGGGATACGAGCGCGGCTACCGGCGCTGGGTCGCCTACGGCCGCTCCAAGACGGCCAACCTGCTCTTCACCCACGAGCTGTCGCGCCGCTTCACCGCCGCCGGATCCGACATCCTCGCGGCCGCCGCCCACCCCGGTTACGCGTCCACCAACCTGCACGCCGGTGCGACGCGGGACGGCAGCACGCTCTACGCGCGCGGGGTGGAGATCGCCAACGACGTCATTGCGCAGCCCGCCACCGGGGGCGCCCTGCCCACGCTGTACGCGGCCACCGCGCCCGGAGTCCGGCAGGACGCGTTCATCGGCCCGCGGTTCGGCTGGCGCGGCGCACCCGCCCGCTCCTGGCGGGCGAAATGGACCCTCGACGACACGTGCGGCGAGCAGCTCTGGGCCGCGTCCGAGAAGCTCACGGGGGTCTCGTACGGATCCCTGCCGCGCTGATCCGGACGGTGCTCTGCTCCTGAGCGCCCCCGTCCGCCCCCGGGACGCCTCCGGGCGCCCCGGGCGGGACCTGACCGGGGCGCCCCGGGCACCGGACACTCGGTGCCATGGACGACACTCCGGACAACCACATAGAAGTCCCCCACGACCATGCGGTGGTGCTCGGCGCGGGACTGGCCGGGCTGCTGGCGGCGCGGGTGCTCGCGGAGCGGTTCGCGCGCGTGACCGTGGTGGAGCGGGACGAACTGCCCGCCGACGG
The DNA here is from genome assembly GCF_045208355.1 of Streptomyces sp. NBC_01546. Taxonomy (NCBI): domain Bacteria; kingdom Bacillati; phylum Actinomycetota; class Actinomycetes; order Kitasatosporales; family Streptomycetaceae; genus Streptomyces; species Streptomyces sp. NBC_01546. The sequence continues at coordinate 2,011,843 of NZ_CP109379.1, read as the reverse complement.
CCCGGCGTTCCGGCCCGGCGTGCCGCAGTCCCGGCACGCGCACGTGCTGTGGTCGCGCGGCGTGGAGGTGATCGAGGAACTGCTGCCCGGGATCACGGACAAGCTGCTCGCGGGCGGCGCCGCGCTGCTCGAGTCGCCGAAGGACTTCCTGTGGCTGAGCCCCGCGGACTGGTTCGGCCCGCTGCCCGGTGCCCGGATCCTGCTCGGCAGCCGGGAGCTGCTCGACTGGACGATACGCGGCGAGGTGCTGCGCGACCGGCGCATCCGCATCCGGGACGGATGCCTGGCCACCGGACTCGTCGGCGGACCGGACGGCCGCTCGATCACCGGCGTGCGGCTGCGCGGCGGCGACCCCCTGCCCGCGCGGTTCGTCGTCGACGCGACCGGACGCACCTCCAAGGCCCCCGCCTGGCTCACCGCCCTCGGCCACCAGGCGCCGGAGACCACCCGCTACGACTCCCATCTCGGCTACTCCAGCCGGTACTTCACCATCCCGCCCGACCCCGCGCGGCGCTGGCACGGGATGTACGTACAGGGGCGGCCGGACAGCCCGCGCGGGGGCGTGCTGGTCCCGCTGGACGGCGACCGCTGGCTCGCGACGCTCGTCGGCAACGGCGAGCACGCCCCGCCCACCGGCGACGAGGAGTTCCTCGGCTTCGCCCGCAGCCTGCGCAGTCCGGCCCTGTACGACGCGCTCCGCGGGGCGACACCGCTCTCTTCGCCGGCCGGCTTCCGGCGCACCGCGAACGAGTGGCGGCACTACGAGCGCCTCGCGCGCCGCCCGGCCGGCTTCATCGCGCTCGGCGACGCGGCCTGCCGGTTCAACCCGGTGTACGGGCACGGGATGACGGTGGCCGCCCTGGCGGCGGACGCCCTGCGCAAGGAGATCCGCACCATGGACACCGCGGCCGTCCCCGCGGCCGCCGGGCGGATCCAGCGCAGGACGACGGCGGCGTCCGAGGTGGCCTGGCAGATCGCCACCAGCGAGGATCTGAGGTACCCGGAGACGGAGGGCCCGCCCGCGGACCGGACCACCCGGGTCCTGCAGCGCTACATGTCACGGGTGATGGTGGGCGCCAACACCGACCCGGCCGTCGCGGGCCGGTTCTTCGGGGTCCTGTCGCTGTCCACCTCGCCCAACACCCTGCTCGGCCCGTCCACGATGTTCCGCGTCCTGTCCAAGTGGCGCACCCCGACGGCCCCGCGGACCACCGCCTACCCGGCCCATCACGGCCCGCCCGGCACCCTCTAGGGCTGGTCGGGGCGCAGGGCGCGCCAGATGAGTTCCGGGAGGTGGCGGGCGGCCTCCGTCAGGTCGATCTCGTACGTGCTGGACAGCCAGCGGCGTGCCGCCTCGGTGAGGGGGCCCATGACCATGACCTCGATCACGGGGGCCGGGAGGGGGGCGATCTCGCCGCGCTCCATGCGCACCCCCAGCCACTGCATGATGGGCGCGAACTTCTCCGCCTTGGCCGCGCCGATCTCCTCCGCGTGGGCCACGAGGTAGCCGGAGTAGGCCGAGGCGTGCAGGAACAGGGCGACGTCCCGGTGCTCCTGGGTGAAGCGCAGGTAGGAGCTCACCCACGCCTGGACGCCGGTGCGGGCGGTCCGGCAGCGGGTCAGGGCGGCGACCATGTCGTCGCACAGCTGGTCCATGCACCGGATGTAGAGGGCGGCGGCCAGGCCGTCGAAATTGCCGAAGTGGTGGTAGAGGCTGCCCAGGCTCACCCCGCTCGCCGAGACGACCGCGTTCACCGTGAACCCCTGCTGGCCGGACTCGGCGAACACCCGCAGCGCGGCGGTCAGGAGCTGGTCGACGGTGGCCTCGCCGCGTTGTTGCTTAGGAGACATGTCGGTCCCGTCGGTGTGCGTGGGCTGGCGGCCCTGCTGGGCGTGCCGGAGAGACTAGCAAGACCTGTAAATAGAAGGTCATTCTAGAAAAGGGTTCCGGCTCGCGGATCCGTGCCACCTGGGTGCGAGCCCTAGGACGCCGTGGCGCGCTCGTACAGGGCCCGGACGGCGTCACCGAAGTAGCTGCTGTACGAGGTCTCCTCGTCGCCCCCGCCGTCGCGGCCGCCGATCACCCCGATCAGCGTGTGCCCGTCGGTCAGCACCGGGCCGCCGCTGGTGCCGTTCGGCACGTCCGCGCAGTCGAAGCGCAGCTGCGCCGGGCCCGCGGCGCGGGCGGTGTTGCGGCAGTCCAGCGGCTCCTCGGAGTCGTTGGGGTAGCCCACGAGCCGTGCGGGCACGGGCAGTTCGGTCCGGAAGGCGATCGTCGCGGCCCCGGTGACGTCCTCCAGCCGCTGGCCCGGGTAGCCGGGGCGGCGCAGCCGGACGAAGGCGACGTCGTGGTCGGGGTCCTGGTCCTCGGTCCAGCGCGGGTCCACGTCGATCCGGGTGGGCACCCAGACCCCGTACGGAGCCACGCCGTCCCGGTAGCCGGGGGCGAAGGCCAGGTTGGTGCGGAAGCCGCCGGTGTACACGCAGTGGGCGGCGGTGACGATCAGGTCGCCCTGGGGGGAGTGGACCACGCCCGCCGAGCAGTGGTGGTCGGGGTCGCCGTCGGTGCCGGGGGAGAAGAGCGCCCCGACCGCCGGCTCGGCCGGCGCGGGCCGGGCCTCCAGGGGGTCGGAGGGCTGCCACCCGGCGGACCGCCAGTCCGCCGAGGCGACGCCGTCGGCGAAGGCCTTGCCGTCCGCCGGCGGGTTCGGGTCCTCGCGGGCGATCCCGTCCAGCACGGCGCCCGCCGTCCGGTCGGCACGCTCGGGGTCCTGCTGGTAGACGCCCCGCGCGGCGTCGCCGTCCGCGCGGTTCGCGGCCATGCCGCGCAGCTCCCACAGGTACCCCGCGCCCAAGAGGACCAGTGCGCCGAGGACGCCGACCAGCACGGTGGCCCGTATGGCCCGCCCGTGCACCTTGCTGAACATGTGGCACTCCCGGCCCTCAGACGCGTCCGACGCTTCGTTCGAGGGGAGAGTCGCGGGACGGGTTCCGCACACCGGACGTGTCCGTTCTCACAGCGGCTCCCCGGCCGCCCTCCCCCGGACTCCGTCCGGGGGACCCCCGGTCACTCCCTGGTTTTCTGGGCTTCATTCAACTCTCCTAACCTTCAAGCGACTTGAGCCGCACTGGAGTGACAGGAGCCGAAGCATGAGACTGCGAAACCGGATGGCGGGCGCGGTGACCGCGGGACTGGCGGCGCTCGCCCTCGCGCTGGGCACGGCCCCCGCCGGCGCGGCGGGTCCCTCCGACGGCCTCCCTTACGCGGGATCGACCGGAGTCGGCGTGCACAACGCCTACGAGAAGGCCAAGTACCCCTACTTCGCGGACGCGCTCGACTCGGGCGCCGCCATGCTCGAGCTCGACGTGTGGACCAACTTCTTCGGCAGCTCGTGGCGGGTCTCGCACAACAATCCCTTCGGCAACGACAACAACTGCGAGAACGCCACCACCCCCGCCCAGCTGCGCACCAAGGCCCGCAACCAGAACCTGGCGGGCTGCCTCTCCGACATCCGCAGCTGGCACGACGCCCACCCCGGCCACCGGCCCGTCGTCCTCAAGCTGGAACTCAAGGACGGCTTCGCGGCCAACCTCGGCCGCGGCCCGGCGGACCTCGACGCGCTCCTGACCGGCAGGCTCGGCGACGCCGTCTACCGCCCCGGCCTGCTGGCGGCCGGCCACCCCGACCTCGACACCGCCGCCCGCGCCGGAGCCTGGCCCAGCCGCGCCCAGCTCGCCGGGAAGTTCATCGTGGAGCTGATCCCCGGCACCGTGGAGGAGGGCAACAGCTCCGACACCCTGTGGACCGACCGGGAGTACGCCACCCACCTGCGCTCCCTCGCAGCCCAGGGCCGGCTCGGCGAGGCCGCCGCGTTCCCGGCCGTGCACCGGGCCGAGGCGGGCGACCCCCGCGCCCGCTACGCCGACGCCTCCCTGCGCCCGTGGTTCGTCGTCTTCGACGGTGACGCGAGCGCCTACGCCGGGGGATCGATCGACACCGCCTGGTACGACCGCAACCACTACCTGGTGATCGCCACCGACGCCCACAACGTCGCGCCGGCCATCGACGCCACCCGACCGACGGAGGCGCAGGCCCGCGACCGCCTGGCGCTCCTCGCCGGACACCACGCCTCCATCGTCTCCGCCGACTGGTACCCGCTGCCCCAGGTCCTGGCCACGGTGGTCCCGCGCGGCTAAGGCCCCGTGTGCGAGGCCTCCAGCTGCCGCGCCGGGGGCAGCTCCCCCGTGGTGAGGCCGGCCTCGATCTCGTCCAGCGCGCGGCGGGCGGTGGCGATGCGCTCCCGGACGCCCTCGGCGTCCTTGGAGTCCATGGCGTCCCGCCCGCCCCCGCCCTGGGACGGGGCCGGTACCCGGCCCGCCTCCGCTTCGATCTCGCGCGCCTCGTCCAGGGAGTTCAGCACGACGCCGATCAGGACGTTCACCAGCACGAAGGAGGCGAGCAGGGCGTACGAGGCGTAGTAGATGATGCTGAGACGGGAGATCTGCAGCCCGGCCCGCACCGCGTCGGTGAGCCCGTCGAGCGTCGTCAGCAGGAACAGGGTGAGCGCGGCGCGGCCCAGGGAGCCGTAGTGCTGCGGGTCGGACTCCGCGAAGCAGACCCAGCCGATCATGGCGTACACGTACAGCACCAGCGCGCCCACGAACAGGAAGCTGGCGGTGCCCGGCAGGCTCCGCCCCACGGCGATCAGCAGGATGCGCAGATGCGGCAGGAAGCGCGCGGTGCGCAGGACCCGGGCCAGCCGCAGCAGCCGCAGCAGGGTGGTGTTCTCGCGTACGAGGGGGACGAAGGCGGAGGCCACGACCGCGAGGTCGAAGAGGTTCCAGGGGTCCCGGAAGAATGCTTTCGGCCGGTCGGCGTGCGCGCCCACCCGCAGCAGCATCTCCAGCGTGAACACGACCAGGCAGCCGTCCTCCGCGGCCTGCAGCACCGGCCGGTACTCCCGCGCCACCCCGCTGTACGTCTCCACGCCCATCAGCGCCGCGTTGAGCAGGATCACTCCGAACACGGCCAGGCCGAAGGCGGAGGTCTCCGTGATCTCCTTGCACCGGGCCGCCAGTTTCACGCGGCCGCGTCGGGCCGGCATCGGGACTCTCATCTTGCTCCTCGTACGCGTCTTCACCGCAGGTCCGCGCCGGGCGGGGCGCGGTGGTCGTTCCTACTAACGCCACACACCCGATCGGGTTTCAGTCCGGTGCCCATGTCAACCCGCCTGGCCTCGGAGGGCCGCAGGGGTGAAAGTCCGGTGTTAGGGGCGGTTAGGGGATCTCCGGCACCCGGGCCAGGCCATAGGTTCCTGGCGGAAACCGATGGGCACCGAGCGAAGGAGCACCCCATGGCCGAGGTCACGGAGACCCCCGAGGCGTGGACCACCCCGGACTTCGTCGCGTACGAGACGGCTTTCGAGGTCACCGCGTACGCCGCGCGTCTGGAGAAGTGAACCCACAGTCGGCGGGCGGGAGTCCGGGCGACCGGCTCCCGCCGTGGCGGGAGAACACATGACGGCAACACTGGACGAGTCCGAGTTCATCAGCGCCCTGCGCGCCCTGTCCTCCTCCTACTGGGGAAGCCATCCCTTCCACCGGCGGCTGCACGGCGGCGAGCTCGACCGGCGGGCGCTGCGGCTGTGGGCCGCCAATCGCTGGTACTACCAGCGGATGCTGCCGCAGAAGGACGCGGCGATCATCAGCAACTGCCCGCTCCCCGAGATCCGACGGGTCTGGGTGGACCGGCTGGCCTACCACGACGGGACCGCCGGGGACGAGGGCGGCATCGCGCGCTGGCTGCGGCTGTGCGAGGCCGTGGGGCTCAGCCGCGAAGAGGTGCTCGACGAGCGGCACGTGGTTCCCGGCGTGCGCTTCGCGGTCGACGCGTACGTGAACTTCGCCCGGACCAAGCCGTGGGCCGAGGCCGTGGCCTCCGGGCTCACCGAGATGTTCGCCGGGCACCTGATGAGCCGCAGGGTCGCCGACATGCTCGCCCACTACGACTGGATCCGCCCGGCGGACCTGGCCTACTTCACGGACCGCATCGAGGCCGTGTCCGGTGAGGGCAAGGGCACCTTGGACATCGTCGTCCGGCACTGCACGACACGGGAGCAGCAGGACGCGGCCGTCGCCGCGCTCCGGTTCAAGTGCGACCTGCTGTGGCTGATGCTGGACGCCGTCGAACGCGCCACCGCCACGGGCGAGTAGTGGCCGCAACCGCAGAAGGAGTGGCCGTGGACAGGCCCGTGCTCGGCCGCGGAGTGCGGCTCATCTACGACAGGACGCGGCAGACGCATGTCGTGCTCCACCCGGAAGGGGTGCTCGTGCCCAACGGGACCGCCGTCTCGGTGCTCGAACTCTGCGACGGAACCACGAACGTCGCGCAGATCACGGCGGCGCTCGGCGCCAGGTACGCCGGAGTCCGCGAGACCGAGGTCGGCACCGTCCTGGAGCGGCTCACCGAGAAGGGCGTCGTGCGATGGATCTGACCGCCACCCGGCCGCAGAACGCGGCCCCGCCCCTCGGGCTGCTCGCCGAGCTCACCCACCGCTGTCCGCTGCACTGCGCGTACTGCTCCAACCCGCTGGAACTCATCGAGCGGGAGCGCGAGTTGAGCACCGAGCAGTGGGCTGAGGTGTTCACCCAGGCCCGCGAGATCGGTGTCCTCCAGGTGCACCTGTCCGGCGGCGAGCCGCTGGCCCGCCCCGACCTGCCCGAGCTCGTCTCGCACGTCAGCGGCCTCGGCTGCTACGTCAACCTCGTCACCAGCGGGCTCGGCCTCACCGAGGCGCGCCTCGCGGACCTGGTCGATCGCGGGCTGGACAACGTACAGCTGTCGGTGCAGGGGGCCGACGCCGCACGCGCCGACCGGCTCGCGGGCGCCAAGGCCCACCACCACAAGATCGCCGCCGCGGCGATGATCCGCCGGCAGGGCCTGCCCCTCACCGTCAACGCCGTACTGCACCGCGCCAACCACGACCAGCTGGCAGGCTTCATCGACCTGGCGACGAGCATGGGCGCGGACCGGCTGGAGCTCGCCAACACCCAGTACTACGGCTGGGCGCTGCGCAACCGGGAGGCCCTGATGCCCACCCGTGAGCAGCTGGCCGCTGCCGAACCGGTCGTCCGGGCGGCGATGGAACGGCTGAAGGGCACGATGGAGATCGTGTACGTCCTCGCCGACTACTACGAGCCGTACCCCAAGCCGTGCATGCACGGGTGGGGGGCGATCCAGCTCACGGTCGCCCCCGACGGCACCGTGCTGCCCTGCCCCGCGGCGGGCGCGATCACCACCCTGGAACTCGACAACGTCACCGAGAGGCCGCTGGCCGAGATCTGGTACGAGTCCGGCTCCTTCAACGCCTATCGCGGCGAGGAGTGGATGTCCGACCCCTGCCGGAGCTGCGACCGGCGCTCCCTCGACCACGGCGGCTGCCGCTGCCAGGCCTTCCTGCTCACCGGGGACGCCGCGGCCACCGACCCGGTGTGCTCGCGATCCGGCCGGCGCGGCACCGTGGACCTGATGTTGGCGGGCGTCCCCGCGACACCCCCCGAGCTGGTGATGCGCGGACCGGTGGCGGTGCGCCGATGAGGGCCGTACTGCTCGGCACCGCCGCCGGAGGCGGCTGCCCCCAGTGGAACTGCGCCTGCCCGGTGTGCACGTCGGGAGCGCCCGCCCGGTGCCAGGACGGCCTCGCGGTCGGCGCCGACGGCGTCGGGTGGTACCTGGTCAACGCCTCGCCCGACATCCGTGCGCAGATCCTCGCCACCCCCGAGCTGGCGGCCGGTCCCGGGCCGCGCGAGACACCGGTGCGCGGTGTGCTGCTCACGGACGCCGAACTCGACCACACGCTGGGCCTGATGATGCTCAGGGAAGGGGCCGGGCTGCGGGTGTGGGCGCCGAAGGCGGTGCTCGAGGCGCTGGACACGGGGTTCCCGGTGCGGGGGATCCTCGGCGGCTACGGGGCAGGAGAGTGGTCCGAGTTCGTCGCCGGCAAGGAGCAGGAGGTCGGCGGGCTGCGGGTGACCGCCTTCGCGGTCGGTGACAAACGCCCCAAGTACGCGCGCTCGCTGCCCGGGGTGGCCGGCCCCTGGGTGGTCGCCTACCGTTTCGAGGACCCGGCCACGGGCGGGGTCCTCGTGTACGCGCCGTGCCTGGCCTCCTGGCCGTCCGGCTTCGACGAGTTCACCGCCGGGGCCGGATACGTCCTGCTCGACGGCACCTTCCACTCGGCCCGGGAGTTCGGCGGCGCCACGCGCGCGGCCGGGGCGAGCGGCGCGCAGGCCGCGATGGGACACCTGCCGGTGACCGGGGAGGGCGGGAGCCTGGCCCACATCGGGCGGCTGCGGGCGGAGCGGCCGGGCACGAGGTTCGCGTACACGCACCTCAACAACACCAACCCGATGGCGGATCCGCGCTCCGCGGCCCACCGCGAGGTGTGCGCGGCGGGGGCGGAGATCCCGGCCGACGGGACGCGCGTCGAGCTCTGAGCGGCTCCACACCGAAGGGTCCGGCCGCAGTACTGCGGCCGGACCCTTCGGTGTGGAGCCGTGTGCCTCAGGCGAGCTGCTGCCGCACCAGCTCGATCACCTCGGAGGCGTGCTGGTTGAGATAGAAGTGGCCGCCGGTGAACGAGCGGAAGGAGCAAGGGCCTTTGGTGTGAGCGGCCCAGCCAAGGGCCTCCTGCTCGGTCACCTCGGGGTCGCTCTCCCCGTTGAGCACCACGACCGGGCAGGCCAGGTCGGGGCCGGGGAGGTAGCGGTAGGTCTCCGCGGCCTTGTAGTCGCCGCGGATCGCCGGCAGCACGGCCCGCAGCAGCTCGTCATCGGCCAGGACCGCCGGGTCCGTGCCGCTCATCCGCTTGATCGTGGCCAGCAGCCGCTCGTCCGGGGCGAGATGGACCCGCTCGTCCTCGCGGTGCAGGGAGGGGGCCCGGCGCCCCGAGGCGAACAGGGCCGCCGGCGTCACGCCGGCCGCCTCCAGCCGCAGCGCCACCTCGAAGGCCAGGGTCGCGCCCAGGCTGTGCCCGAACAGCGCGACGGGCCGGTCGCACCACGGCCGCAGCTCCGCGAACACCCGGTCCGCGAGCGTCCGTACGTCGTCCACGACCGCCTCGTGGCGGCGGTCCTGGCGGCCCGGGTACTGCACGGCCACCACGTCGGCCTGCGGGGACAGGGCCCGGGACACGGGGAAGTAGTAGCTGGCCGAGCCGCCCGCGTGCGGGAAGCAGAACAGCCGTACGGGGGCCTCCTCGGCGGGGTGGAAGCGGCGCAGCCAGGCGCTGGGCGCCCGCACGGTCGTGGTCGTACCGTTCATGGGTGGTCGGTGTCCTTACGTAGTGGGTTCACACGGCGGTCCAGGTGCCCGGCGGGCGCCAGCCGCGCGCGGGACCCCAGGTGGCCCTGGGCCGGGGCGCGGCCTGCTCCCCGGCGTCCTCCCGGCCCCGGGTGGTGGAGAGCAACACGAGGAGGACGGCGGCGAGTTCGGTGCTGTCCGGGGCGCCGCGCACGATCCTGAGATGGGGTTCGGCCCGCTCGCTCATCGGGGTGCTCCTCTGCGGTAGGGCTAGAACGGCGGGTTGCCGTGCTTGCGTTCGGGCAGCGGCACGTGCTTGGCCCGCAGTGCCTCCAGGGCGTCCACCAGCACCTGCCGGGTCGTGGCCGGGTCGATGACGTCGTCGACGAGGCCCCGCTCGGCGGCGTAGTACGGGTGCATGAGCTCCTGGCGGTACTGCTTGACGCGCTGGGCGCGGGCCGCCTCCGGGTCGTCCGCGGCGGCGATCTCCCGGCGGAAGACCACGTTGGCGGCGCCCTCGGCGCCCATCACCGCGATCTCGTTGGTGGGCCACGCGAACGACAGGTCCGCGCCGATGGAGCGGGAGTCCATGACGATGTACGCGCCGCCGTACGCCTTGCGCAGGATCATCTGCACCCGGGGCACGGTCGCCGCGCAGTACGCGTAGAGCAGCTTCGCGCCGTGCCGGATGACACCGCTGTGCTCCTGGTCGCTGCCCGGCAGGAAGCCCGGCACGTCCACCAGGGTCACCAGCGGCACGCTGAACGCGTCGCAGGTCTGGACGAAACGCGCCGCCTTCTCCGAGGCGTTGATGTCCAGCACCCCGGCGAGCGAGGCGGGCTGGTTGGCGACGACGCCCACCACGTGCCCGTCCAGCCGGGCCAGACCGCAGATGATGTTGGTCGCCCAGTTGGCGTGCACCTCGAACAGATCGCCGTCGTCGACGATCTCCTCGATCACGGCACGCATGTCGTACGAGCGGTTCGGGTCGGCCGGCACCAGCTGCGACAGCGCCTCGCACGACCGGTCGGCCGGGTCCGTGGCGGCCACGGCGGGCGGCAGCTCGCGGTTGTTGGACGGCAGCAGCGACAGCAGGTGGCGCACCTCCTCCAGGCACTCCTCCTCGGTGTCGTACAGGAACGCGCTCGCGCCGGAGACCGAGGAGTGGACCTGCGCGCCGCCCAGATCGTTGTGGCTGATCTTCTCGCCGGTCACCGCCTGCACCACGTCGGGGCCGGTGATGTACATCTGCGCGATGTCGCGCACCATGAACACGTAGTCCGTCAGGGCGGGGGAGTACGTGGCCCCGCCCGCGCACGGCCCGAGCATCACGCTGATCTGCGGGATCACCCCGGACGCGGCCACGTTGCGGCGGAAGATGCCGCCGTACCCGGCGAGCGCGGTGACGCCCTCCTGGATACGGGCCCCCGCGCCGTCGCTCAGCGATACCAGCGGGGCGCCCGCCGCCACCGCGAGGTCCATCACCTTGTGGATCTTCTGCGCGTGCGCCTCGCCGAGCGAGCCGCCGAAGATCCGGAAGTCGTGCGCGTACACGAACACCCGGCGGCCGTCGACCTTGCCCCAGCCGGTCACCACCCCGTCGGTGTGCGGCCTGCGGTCCTCCAGGCCGAATCCCGTCGCCCGGTGCCGGCGCAGCTGCTCTATCTCCCGGAAGGTGCCCGGATCGAACAGCAGGTCCAGCCGCTCGCGCACGGTCAGCTTGCCGCGGGCGTGCTGCGCCTCGGAGGCGCTCGCGGACGGGCCCAGCTCGACGGACTCCTTGATCGCTCCCAGTTCGGCCACTCGGACACTGACATCGGCAACTGTCATGCTCCACCCGTCTCTTCGGCCACCGGGGCGCCGGACGGCGGCGCCCCGGGGCAGCAGTGCGTGCCATTGAAGGCGTCCGGGGCGCGCGCGGAGAACACCGACCACCCCCCTGACCGCTCCGGGGCCCGCCCGCACCCCCGCCCAGCAGGCACGTCGCGCCGGGCGGCGCGGACGCGCGGCGTCCGGAGCCGGGAACGGGCGGGCTCCGGGCAGGGTCAACACCCGGGGGGATAGGGGTGTCGCGCCCCTTCGGGGCCGACCTAGCGTGCGATCACCTCGTGGCCGGAACTGACCCGGGGCAATCGATACCGAGCTGGGAGCGTGCAGATGTCCGCGGGCTTCGATCCTGTCGCTGATGACTTGTCCGGCGCGGAGGTCCGCCCGGGGGCCGAACTGGCCGCCCGGCTGACCGGACTTCCCGGGAGCGAGCAGTCCAGGCTGCTCCTGGACCTGGTCTGCACGCAGGCCGCCGACATCCTGCGCGCGGCCCACCCCGACACCGAACCGGTGGTGCCGACCGGCATCTCCTTCAAGGAACTGGGCCTGGACTCCATCGCCCTGGTCGACCTGCACGCCCGGATCAACGCCGCGACCGGGCTGGGCCTGCCGGTGACCGCCGCGTTCGACCACCCCAGCCCCGAGCTGCTGGCCGCGTACGTCCGCACGGAACTCCTCGGCGTGCCCGCCGAGCCGGCGGCCCCGCGCGAGGCCCCCGTTCCCGCGGCTGCCGCGGCCTACGACGCGGAGCCCATCGCCGTCGTCGGCATCGGCGGGCGCTTCCCCGGCGGCGTGCGCTCGCCCGAGGAGCTGTGGGACCTGGTCTCCCGGGGCGCGACCGCCGTCGGGCCCTTCCCCGACGACCGCGGCTGGGACCTCGACGCACTGTTCGACGACGACCCCGCCGTGCCCGGCACCTGCTACACCCGCACCGGCGGATTCCTGCACGACGCCCCCGAGTTCGACGCCGAGTTCTTCGGCATCAGCCCGCGCGAGGCGCTCGCCATGGACCCGCAGCAGCGGCTGCTGCTGGAGACGGCCTGGGAGGCGCTGGAGCGCACCGGCATCGACCCGACCTCGCTGCGCGGCAGCCGCACCGGCGTGTTCATCGGCGCCGGCCCCTCCGAGTACGGGCCGCGGGTGCAGGACGCCCCCGAGAGCCTGACCGGCTACCTCGTCACCGGCGGCGCGCTCAGCGTCACCTCCGGGCGCGTCGCCTACGCGCTGGGCCTGGAGGGCCCGGCGCTCACCGTCGACACCGCCTGCTCCGGATCGCTGGTCTCCCTGCACCTGGCCGTGCAGTCCCTGCGCCGCGGCGAGTGCTCCATGGCGCTGGCGGGCGGTGTCACCGTACTGAGCACGCCCGGCCTGTTCACCGAGTTCAGCAGGCAGCGCGGGCTCGCCCCGGACGGGCAGATCAAGGCCTTCGCGGCGGGCGCCGACGGCACCTCCTTCGCCGAGGGCGTCGGCCTGCTGGTGGTGGAACGGCTCGGTGACGCCCGGCGCAACGGGCACCAGGTGCTCGCCGTCATCCGCGGGTCGGCCGTCAACCAGGACGGGGCCAGCAACGGGCTCACCGCCCCCAGCGGCACCGCGCAGCAGCGCGTCATCCTCCAGGCCCTCGCCGACGCCGGGCTGTCGGGCGAGGAGGTCGACGCCGTCGAGGCACACGGTACCGGCACCACGCTGGGCGACCCGATCGAGGCCCGGGCGCTGATCGCCACCTACGGCAAGGACCGGCCCGGGGACCGGCCGCTGTGGCTCGGCTCGGTGAAGTCCAACCTCGGCCACACCCAGGCCGCGGCCGGGGTGGCCGGCCTGATGAAGATGATCATGGCGATGCGGCACGGCGTACTCCCGCGGACCCTGCACGTCGACGCCCCCACCGGGAACGTCGACTGGTCCGCCGGGACGGTACGGCTGCTCACCGAGCCCGTGCCCTGGCCGGCGGACGAGGACCGGCCGCGCCGGGCGGGCGTCTCCGGCTTCGGGATCAGCGGCACCAACGCGCACGTCATCGTGGAGGAGCCGCCGCGCGAGCCGGCACCGGCCCCCGCCGCCCGCACCGGTACGGGCCACCCCGCCCTCGTGCCCGTCGGGGCGCGCTCCGAGGAGGGGCTGCGCGCACAGGCCGCCCGGCTCGCGGAGTTCGTGGCCGAGCGGCCCGAGCTCACCCCCGACGACCTCGGCCACTCCCTCGGCACCGGCCGGGCCGCCCTCGACCACCGCGCCACCGTCCTGGCGGCCGGCCACGAGGAGCTCCTGGCGGGCCTGCGCGCCCTCGCCGACGGGGAGAGCACCCCCGCCACCCGGACCGGCACGGTCCCCTCCGGGCGCCTCGCGTTCCTCTTCACCGGCCAGGGCAGCCAGCGCCTGGCCATGGGCCGGCAACTGTACGACTCCCACCCCGTGTTCGCGGACGCCCTCGCCGAAGCCATCGGCTGGCTCGACCTCCAGCTCGACACCTCCCTGTGGGACGTCCTCTTCGCCGAGCCGGGCACCGAGGCGGCCGCGCTGCTCGACGAGACCCGCTACGCGCAGACCGCCCTCTTCGCGGTCGAGACCGCCCTGTTCCGGCTCGTCGAATCCTGGGGCATCCGCCCCGACTTCCTGGCCGGCCACTCCATCGGCGAGATCGCGGCCGCCCATGCGGCGGGAGTACTGAACCTGGAGGACGCGGCCACGCTGGTCGCCGCGCGCGGCCGGCTGATGCAGGAGCTGCCCCGGGGCGGCGCCATGGTCGCCGTCCAGGCCACCGAGGAGGAGATACTCCCGTTCCTCGGCGCCGGGGCCGAGGCCGGGGCCGGGGCCGGTGCGCAGGTCGCCGTCGCCGCCGTCAACGGGCCCGACTCCGTGGTCCTCTCGGGCGAGGAGAACGCGGTACTCGCACTCGCCGAACGCTTCGCCGGGCAGGGACGCAAGACCAAGCGGCTCCAGGTCAGCCACGCCTTCCACTCGCCGCTCATGGAACCGATGCTCGCCGAGTTCCGGCGGATCGCGGGCATCCTCGGCTACTCCGCGCCCCGCATCCCCCTCGTCTCCACCGTCACCGGACGGCTCGCCACCTCCGAGGAACTCCGCTCGCCCGACTACTGGACCGGCCACGTCCGCGAGGCCGTCCGCTTCGCCGACGCCGTCGACTGGCTGTCCGTACAGGGCGGCGTACGCACCTTCCTGGAGCTCGGCCCCGACGGCGTCCTCAGCGCCCTCGGCCCGCACTGCCTGCCCGAGGAGCGCGAGGCCGACACCGTCTTCGCGCCCGTGCTGCGCGCCGGCAAGGACGAGGTCCGCGAGGCGCTGGGGGCCGCCGCCCTCGCCCACACCCGCGGCGCGCTCCTGGACTGGGACGCCGTCTACGCGGGCCGCGACACCCGCCGCGTCGACCTGCCCACCTACGCCTTCCGCACCCGGCGCTACTGGCTCGCCCCCGAGCGGGCGGGCGGCGACCCGTCCGGACTGGGCCAGCTCGCCGCCCGGCATCCGCTGCTGGGATCGGTCGTCGACCTCGCGGGCGCCGACGGCACCGTACTGACCGGCCGCCTGTCACCGCGCACCCACCCGTGGATCGCCGACCACACCATCGCCGGGGTCACCCTGCTGCCCGGCACCGCCTTCGTGGAACTGGCCCTGCGGGCGGCCGCGGAGACCGGCTGCGCGCTGGTCGAGGAGCTGACGCTCCAGTCGCCGCTGGTCCTGCCCGCGTCGGGTGCGGTGGCGATCCAGGTCGTGGTCGCCGCCGCCGACGCGGACGGCCGCCGCGCCCTCGCGTGCTACTCCCGCCCGGACGGCGCCGGCCGGCCCGACCACCCCGACCACCCCGGCCACCCCGGCCACCCCGATCAGGCGGACCCCGTCGAGGACGAGTGGGTCCGCCACGCCACCGGCGTCCTGGCACCCGCCGCCCCCGACGCGGACACGGGCGCCCTCGCCGGCGCCTGGCCCCCGGCCGGCGCCGTACCGCTGGACGTCAGCACCCTGTACGACGACATGGCGGACGAGGGCTACGGCTACGGGCCCGCCTTCCACGGCGTACGCGCCGCCTGGCTGCGCGACGGCGAGGTCTTCGCCGAGGTCGAACCCCCGCAGCCGACGCGCGCGGACGCCACGGGCTACGGACTGCACCCGGCGCTCCTGGACGCCGCGCTGCACCCCGCCGACCACGCCCTCGCGGCCGGCGGCGACCGGCCCGAGGGGACCTGGATCCCCTTCTCCTGGAACGGGGTCACGCTGTACGCGGGAGGCGCCTCCGCCATCCGCGTACGGATCACCGCGCTCGGCCGGGACGAGCTCGCGGTGACCGTGGCCGACGCCGACGGCGCCCCCGTGGCCCGCGTCGACTCGCTGCAGCTGCGCGCCGTCACCGGGCAGCAGCTGGCGGGCGACCGCACCGACCCGCTGCTGCGCGTGCAGTGGAACCCGCTCGAACTGCCTTCAGAAACCGTGGAGTTCACGGATCTTACGGAGCTCGCCGACGGCCCGGTGCCGCCCGTCGTCGTCTACCGCACCCTCCCGACCCCGGACGGCGACGACCTGACCGTCGCCGTCCGGACGGTGGCCGCCGACGCACTGGCCGCCCTGCGGACCTGGCTGGCGGACGACCGCTACGCCGACTCCCGCCTGGCCGTGGTCACCCGCAACGGCGCCTTCGTCCCCGGTACCGACGTCGACCTCGCCCAGGCCCCCGTCTGGGGCCTCGTACGCTCCGCCGAAGCGGAGAACCCCGGCCGCTTCACCCTCGTCGACACCGACGAGGCCGGGCTCCCCGCGCTCGGCCGGGCGCTCGCCGCCGCCACCGAGCCGGAACTGGCCCTGCGCGGAGCCGAGTCGTACGTCCCCAGGCTGGCCGCCGTACCCGCCCACGGCGAGGAGCGCCCCACCCCCTGGGACGCCACGGGCACCGTGCTCATCACCGGCGGCACCGGCGGCGTCGGCGCCGAACTCGCCCGCCACCTCGTCCGGCGGCACGGCGTACGCCACCTCCTGCTCACCAGCAGACGCGGCCCCGACGCCCCCGGCGCGCGCGAACTCGTCGCCGACCTGGCTGCCTTGGGCGCCGAGGCCACCGTCACCGCCACCGACGTCGCCGACCGGGACGCCCTCGCCGAGCTGCTCGCCTCGATCCCGGCCGCGCACCCGCTGCGCGCCGTGGTGCACGCCGCCGGGGTCATCGACGACGGTCTGACCGGCGACCTCACCGCGCAGCGCCTCGACACCGTGATGCGGCCCAAGGTGGACGCCGCCTGGAACCTGCACGAACTGACCGCCGGCCTGGACCTGACCGCCTTCGTCCTCTTCTCCTCCGCCTCGACCGTCCTCGACGGCGCCGGACAGGGCAACTACGCCGCCGCCAACCTCTTCCTGGACGCCCTCGCCGCCCACCGCGCGGCGGCCGGCCAGGTCGTCACCTCGCTCGCCTGGGGCCTGTGGGCCGGTGGCGGCGGCATGGGCGCCACCCTCGACGCGGCCGCCCTCACCCGGATCGAGCGCCTCGGCCTCGACTCGCTGACCTTCGAGGAGAACCTGGACCGGCTGGACCGGGCCCTGGCCGGTCACGAGCCGGCGGTGGTCCCCGTACGCGTGAACCACCGGGCCGTACGGAGCCGCGGCGACGGCACGCCCACCCTGCTGCGCGCCCTCGTACGGACCGCCGTACGCCGCCCGGCAGCCGGGGCGGCGGCCGCCCCGGCCCACGCCCGCGTGCCGCTCGGCGCCGGCCTCGCCGAGCTCGCCGCGCCCGACCGCCTCGCCACCGTGCTGCGGCTGGTGCGCACCGAGGCCGCTGCCGTACTCGGCTACCAGAGCGCCGAAGAGGTCACCGCGAACCGGGCGTTCACCGAGACCGGCTTCGACTCGCTGGCCGCCGTGGAACTGCGCAACCGGCTCGGCGCGGCGACCGGACTGCGGCTCAGCGCCACCCTGACCTTCGACTACCCGACGGCGACCGCGCTGGCCGAGCACCTCGTGACCAAGCTCGTCGGTACGGCCGCCCCGGCCCAGGCCCCCGCCCCGGCGGCCCCGGGCGCCGGCGCCACCGCCGACACCACCGCCGACCCGATCGTGATCGTCGGGATGGCCTGCCGCTATCCCGGCGGAGTGACCTCACCCGAGGAGCTGTGGCAGCTCGTCGCGGACGGCGCGGACGCCATCGGCCCCTTCCCCGCCGACCGGGGCTGGGCGGACGACCTCTACGACCCGGAGATCGGCAAGCCCGGCAGGACGTACTCCACGGAGGGCGGATTCCTCTACGACGCCGCCCGGTTCGATCCGGCGTTCTTCGGGATCAGCCCGCGCGAGGCCCAGGCCATGGACCCGCAGCAGCGGCTGCTGCTGGAGGTCGCCTGGGAGACCTTCGAACGCGCCGGGATCGACCCCCGCTCCGTCAAGGGCAGCAGCACCGGCGTCTTCGCCGGGGTGATGTACCACGACTGGGGGCTGCGGCTCGGTCCGCTCCCCGAGGACGTGGCCGCCTACCACGGCAACGGCAGCCTGGCGAGCGTGGTCTCCGGCCGGGTCGCCTACGCCCTGGGCCTGGAGGGCCCGGCGATCAGCGTGGACACCGCCTGCTCCTCCTCGCTGGTGGCCCTGCACATGGCCGCCCGTTCGCTGCGCGCCGGGGAGTGCTCGCTGGCCCTCGCCGGCGGAGTCACGATCATGTCCACCCCGGACACCTTCCTCGACATGAGCCGTCAGCGCGGCCTCGCCGCAGACGGCCGCTGCAAGTCCTTCGGTGAGGGCGCGGACGGTACGGGCTGGGGTGAGGGCGCGGGCGTCCTGCTGCTGGAGCGGCTGTCGGACGCGCGGCGCAACGGGCACCGGGTGCTGGCCGTCGTGCGGGGCTCGGCGCTGAACCAGGACGGGGCGTCCAACGGCCTGACCGCCCCGAACGGTCCGGCGCAGCAGCGGGTGATCCGCCAGGCGCTCGCGGACGCCGGGCTGACGGCGGCCGAGGTCGACGTGGTCGAGGCGCACGGCACGGGCACCCGGCTCGGCGACCCGATCGAGGCGCAGGCCCTGCTGGAGACGTACGGACAGGAACGCCCCGAGGGCCGGCCGCTGTGGCTGGGCTCCGTCAAGTCCAACATGGGGCACACGCAGGCCGCCGCCGGTGTCGCGGGCGTCATCAAGATGGTCCTGGCCATGGACCACGGCCTGCTGCCGCGGACCCTCCACGCTGACACCCCCTCCGACCAGGTCGACTGGTCGGCCGGCGAGGTGGAACTGCTCACCGAGGCGCGGGAGTGGGCCGTCGCACCGGCCGGGGTGCGGCGGGCCGGTGTGTCCTCCTTCGGGATCAGCGGCACCAACGCCCACGTGATCATCGAGCAGGCGCCGCAGGCGGAGCCGGAGCCGGGCCCGGCCGTCGAGGCCCCGCCGGGAGCCGTCCTCCCCGCCGTCCCCTGGACCGTCTCCGGTGCCACGCCCGAGGCCCTGCGCGCCCAGGCCGACCGGCTGCGGGAACGCCTGGCCTCGCTCTCCGACGAGGAACTGGCTCCCGCCGCCCACGTACTGGCCACCGGACGTGCGGCGCTGGAGCACCGCGCCGTCGCCCTGGGGGCCGACCGGGCGGAACTCTCCCGCTCGCTGGAGCTCCTCGCGGGAGCGGCGGTGGCCCAGGACGCCAAGACCGCCTTCCTCTTCACCGGCCAGGGAGCCCAGCGGCTGGGCATGGGCCGGGAACTGTACGCCGCCTTCCCGGTGTTCGCGGCGGCCTTCGACGCCGCCTGCGCGGAGATCGACCCGCACCTCGGGCAGTCGTTGCGCGCGGTGGTGTGGGGTGAGGACGCGGACGCGCTCCACGCCACCGCCCTCGCCCAGCCCGCCCTGTTCGCGCTCGAAGTGGCGCTGTTCCGGCTGGTGGAGACCTGGGGCCTGCGGCCCGACGTGGTGGCCGGGCACTCGATCGGAGAGCTGGCCGCCGCGCACGCCGCGGGCGTCCTGTCCCTCGCCGACGCCGCGGAACTCGTCGTCGCACGCGGCCGGCTGATGCAGGACCTGCCCTCCGGCGGCGCCATGGTCGCGGTCCAGGCCACCGAGGAGGAGGTGCGGCCGCTGCTCACCGGCCAGGTGGGCCTCGCGGCCGTCAACGGCCCGCGGGCCGTGGTGGTTTCGGGCACCGAGGCGGCCGTCCTCGCCGTGGCCGGGCACTTCGCCGCCGCCGGACGCAAGACCAGCCGCCTCTCCGTCTCGCACGCCTTCCACTCGGCGCTGATGGAACCCATGCTCGACGAACTTGCCGCCGTGGCCCAGCGGTTGACCTTCCGTGAACCGCGCATGCCCATCGTCTCCACCGTCACCGGTGAGACCTCCACCACGTGGCAGTCGCCCGCCTACTGGGCCGGCCAGGTCCGCGAGCCCGTCCGGTTCGCCGACGCGGTGCGCCGCGCCGAGGAACTGGGCGTCCGTACCTTCGTCGAGATCGGCCCCGACGCCGTGCTCACCGCGCTCGGCGCGGGCTCGGCCACCCACGAGGACACCGCCTTCGTCCCCCTGCTGCGCCGTGACCGCGACGAAGCCCGCGAAGCCCTCACCGGCATCGGCTCGGCCTGGGCGCACGGCAGCGCCGTCGACTGGCCCGCCGTGCTCGGCGGCCCGGCCCGCCGCCCCGGCACCCTCGTCGACCTGCCCACCTACGCCTTCCAGCGCGAGCGCTACTGGCTCGATGTGCCCGCAGCCACCGGAAACCTCGGCTCGGCCGGCCTCGACCCCGTCGAACACCCCCTCCTCAGCGCGGCCGTCGTCTCGCCCGAGTCCGGATCCGTCGTCCTGACCGGCCGGCTCTCGGCCGCCGGACAGCCCTGGATCGCCGACCACGCGGTGCACGGAGCCGTACTGCTCCCCGGCACCGGCTTCGTCGAGCTCGCCGTACGCCTCGGCGACCAGGTGGGCTGCGACCTCCTGGAGGAGCTGACCCTCGAAGCCCCGCTCGTCCTGCCCGCCACCGGGGGCGCCGCCCTGCGCGTCGCCGCCGGAGCGCCCGACGCGTCCGGCCGCCGCCCCGTGCACATCCACTCCCGCCCGGACGGCGCCCCCGAAGACGCCTGGACCCGCCACGCCACCGGCTTCCTCGCCACCGGCGCGCCCCCGCACGTCGAGGCGGACCTCACCCAGTGGCCGCCGCGCGGCGCCACCCCCGTCGAGGTGACCGGGGCGTACGAGAGCCTGCGCGAGCGCGGATACGGCTACGGGCTCGCCTTCCAGGGCCTCAAGGCGGCCTGGCGGCGCGGCGACGAGCTGTTCGCCGAGGTCGCCCTGCCCGACGCGGTGCGCGGCGAGGCCGCCGGCTACGGACTGCACCCGGCGCTCCTGGACACCGCCATGCACGTCGACGTCCTCGTCGACCAGGGCGAGGGCGGCACCGAGGCACTGCTGCCCTTCGCCTGGAGCGGGGTCAGCCTGCACGCGACGGGAGCCGCGGCCCTGCGCGTGTACGTACGCCGGATCCGCGGCGCAGAGGACTCGGCGATGGTCGTCGCCGACGAGACCGGCCGCCCGGTGATGACCGTGGCCTCGCTGATCTGCCGGCCCGTCTCCGCCGACCAGCTGGAACCGGCGGACGGCACCCTCTCCGACGCCCTGCACCACATCGAGTGGACCCCGCTCCCCGAGCCGGCCGAACCCGTCCACTCCTCCTCGGTCGTGGTGCTCGACGAGTACGGACTGGCCATCCTCGGCGACCCGTCGGCCGTCGTACTGGCCTGCTGCCCCACCCCGGTGCGCCGGCCCGTCCTCGAAGCCGCGCGCACGGTCACCTCGTACGTGCTCGGCCTGTTGCAGTCCTGGCTGACGGACGAGCGGTTCGAGTTCACCACCCTGGTCGTCGTCACCCGCGGCGCGGTCGCCACCGCCGAGGACACCGCCCCCGATCTGACCCAGGCCTCCGTGTGGGGCATCGTCCGGGCGGCCCAGGCCGAGAACCCGGGCCGGATCGTCCTGCTCGACACCGACCCGGACACCGACCCGGCGGACTTCCCGGCCATCGCGGCAGCGGCGCTGGCCCACGGCGAGCCCGAACTCGCCCTGCGCGACGGCCGGTTCCTCATCCCGCGGCTGGTACCGACCGCCGTACCCGAGGCGGACGCCCCCTGGAACGGCGAGGGCACCGTCCTGATCACCGGCGGCACCGGCGGACTCGGCGCCCGCCTCGCCCACCACCTCGTCACCCGGCACGGCGTACGCCACCTGCTGCTCACCAGCCGGCGCGGCCCGCAGGCCCCCGGCGCCGCCGAACTGCGGGAACGGCTCCTGGACGCCGGAGCCCTGGACGTCCGCGTCGCCGCCTGCGACGCGGCCGACCGCGCCGCACTGGCCGACGTACTCGGGGCGATCCCGGACGAGCACCCGCTCACCGGCGTCGTCCACGCGGCGGGCGTGGTGGACCCCGGGCTGATCGGCACGCTCACCCCCGAACGCCTGGACACCGTCCTGCGGCCCAAGGCGGACGCCGCCTGGCACCTGCACGTACTGACCGAGGGCCTCGGCCTGACGGCGTTCGTGATGTTCTCCTCGGCCGGCGGACTCGTCCTCCCCGCCGGACAGGGCAACTACGCCGCCGCGAACGTCTTCCTGGACGCGCTGGCCGCCCACCGGCGAGCGGCCGGCCTCCCCGCCACCTCCCTCGCGTACGGACTGTGGGCCGTCAACACCGGTCTCGGCGGCGAACTCACCGACGCCGACGTCGAGAAGATGAACCGGCTCGGCCTCCCCGCCCTCCCCGCAGCCCGCGGCCTCGCCCTCTTCGACGAGGCCCTGCGCACCCGGCACGCCCTGCTCGCCCCCCTCCTCGTCGACCCCGCCGCCCTGCACGCCCGGGGCGCCGACATCCCGCCGCTGCTGCGCGCCGCCGCGGCCGCCGCCCGGCCCGCCGGCCGCCGTACCGCGGCGAACACCGCACCCGCCGGCGACGGCCTCGCCCGCAGGCTGGCCGCCCTCGGCGCCACCGAACGCCGCCGGACCCTGCTCGACCTCGTCGCCACCCAGGTCGCGGCCGTCCTCGGCCACGCATCGGCGGACGCCGTCGGAGCCGACCGCGCCTTCAAAGAACTGGGCTTCGACTCCCTCGCGGCCGTCGAACTGCGCAACGCGCTCAACTCCGCGACGGGCCTCAGGCTTCCCGTCACCCTCGTCTTCGACTACCCGACCGCCCGCGCCGTCGCCGAGTACCTCGACACGGAGTTCGGGGGCTCGGAACCGGAAGCGGCACCGGAGCAGCCCGCCGCCCCGGCAGGCCTCTCGGACGACGAACCCATCGCCATCGTCGGCATCAGCTGCCGCTTCCCCGGCGGCGTGCGCTCCGCCGAAGACCTGTGGGACCTCGTCGCCGAAGGACGCGACGCCATCGCCGACTTCCCCGCCGACCGTGGCTGGGACACCGACGCCCTCTACGACCCGGAGCCCGGCCTGCACGGGAAGACGTACGCACGCGAAGGCGGATTCCTTTACGACGCGGCCGAGTTCGACCCCGCGTTCTTCGGGATCAGCCCCCGCGAAGCCATCGCCATGGACCCGCAGCAGCGGCTCCTGCTCCAGGCCGCCTGGGAGGCGTTCGAACGCGCCGGCATCGACCCCACGACCATGCGCGGCAGCCAGACCGGCGTCTACGCGGGCGTCATGTACCACGACTACGGCTCCCGCCTCCAGCACATCCCCGACGACGTCGCCGGCTACCTCGGCAACGGCACCGCGGCCTCCATCCTGACCGGCCGCGTCGCCTACACCCTCGGCCTCGAAGGCCCGGCCGTCAGCGTGGACACGGCGTGCTCGTCCTCGCTCGTCGCCCTCCACATGGCCTGCCAGGCGCTGCGCCGCGGCGAGGTCGGCATGGCGCTGGCCGGCGGTGTGACGGTGATGTCCACGCCCGAGATCTACGTCGAGTTCGCCCAGCAGCGCGGACTGTCCGCCGACGGCCGGTGCAAGGCCTTCGCGGGCAGCGCGGACGGCACGGGCTGGGCGGAGGGCGTCGGCCTGCTGCTCGTCGAACGGCTCTCCGACGCACAGCGCCTGGGCCACGAGGTCCTCGCCGTCATCCGCGGCTCGGCGATCAACCAGGACGGCGCCAGCAACGGACTGACCGCCCCCAACGGCCCCTCGCAGCAGCGGGTCATCCAACGCGCGCTGGCCACCTGCGGCCTCACCACCGCAGACGTGGACCTGGTCGAGGGCCACGGCACGGGCACCCGGCTGGGCGACCCGATCGAGGCGCAGGCCCTGCTCGCCACGTACGGTCGCGGGCGGCCCGCCGAGGACCCGGTGTGGCTGGGCTCCATCAAGTCCAACATCGGACACGCCCAGGCCGCGGCCGGTGTCAGCGGAGTCATCAAGTCCGTCATGGCGCTGCGCAACGGCCTGATGCCCAAGACCCTCCACGTGGACGAGCCCTCGCCCGAGGTCGACTGGGAGGCCGGGAACGTACGGCTGCTCACCGAGGCCAGGCCCTGGCCCCGACGGGCGGACCGGCCGCGCCGGGCCACCGTCTCCTCGTTCGGCCTGAGCGGCACCAACGCCCACCTGATCGTCGAGGAGGCGCCGGAGCCGGCCGTGGCCGAGGCCCCGGCCCGGGTCCAGGCGACGGCTCCCGCGGCGTGGCCGCTGCTGCTGTCCGGCTCCGACGCGGACGGCCCGGCGCGCCAGGCACGCGAGCTCCGCTCCCGCCTGCTCGCCGACCCGGGACTGGACCTCGGCGACGTCGCCTACAGCCTGGCCACGGGCCGGGCGGCGCTGGAACACCGCGGCGTCGTCCTGGCCGCGGACGCGCAGAGCGCACTGAGCGGGCTCGAAGCCTTCCTCGAGGGGGAGGGCGAGGGCGAGGGCGTACGAGGCTCCGCCCGGTCCGGAGGGCGGACGGCGTTCCTGTTCACCGGGCAAGGTGCGCAACGGCTGGGGATGGGACGGGAGTTGTACGCGTCCTTCCCGGTGTTCGCGGCGGCCTTCGAGACCGCGTGTGCGGAGATCGACCCGTTGCTGGGGCGGTCGCTTCGGGATGCCGTGTGGGGTGAGGATGCGGAGGCGCTGAACGCGACCGCCCTGACCCAGCCGGCCCTGTTCGCGCTTGAGGTGGCGCTGTTCCGGCTGGTGGAGGCGTGGGGCGTACGGCCTGACGTGGTGGCCGGGCATTCGATCGGTGAGCTGGCCGCCGCGCATGCCGTGGGGGTGCTGTCTCTGGCGGATGCTGCCCGGCTGGTGGTCGCCCGGGGCCGTCTGATGCAGGCGCTGCCTGCCGGCGGCGCGATGCTGGCCGTCCAGGCGACGGAGGAGGAGGTGCTGCCGCTGCTCACCGACGGGGTGGGTATTGCGGCGGTCAACGGTCCGCAGTCGGTGGTGGTTTCGGGTGTGGAAGCGGCGGTCCTGGCGGTGGGCGAGTACTTCGCCGGGGTCGGGCGGAAGACGAGCCGTCTGGCCGTCTCGCACGCGTTCCACTCCGCCCTGATGGATCCGATGCTGGACGAGTTCCGTGCTGTGGCCGAGGAGCTGAGCTTCAGCGCGCCGCGCATACCCGTGGTCTCCACGGTGACGGGTGAGCTGTCGGAGGCGTGGCAGTCGCCCGAGTACTGGGTCGGGCAGGTGCGGGAGGCCGTCCGTTTCGCCGACGCGGTGCGCGTCATGGAGCAGCAGGGAGTGACCCGGTTCCTGGAGATCGGTCCCGACGGCATCTTGACCGGGCTGGCCGCGCAGAGCGTGGACGGCATGGCTGTCGCGGGTCTCCGTAAGAACCGGCCCGAGCCCGAGACTCTGATCACCAGCCTCGCGCAGCTCCACGTACACGGCGTGGCCGTCGACTGGCAGGCCTTCTTCGCCGGTACCGGCACCCAGCGGGTCGACCTCCCCACCTACCCCTTCCAGCGCACCCGCTACTGGCTCGACGCCCCCGCCGCCGTCGGCGACGCGGCCGGACTGGGGCAGCAGCCCGCCGGGCACCCGCTGCTCAGCGCGGTCGTCGTCTCGCCCGAGACCGGCGCCCCGGTCCTCACCGGCCGGATCTCCGTCCCCACCCACCCCTGGCTCGCCGACCACGCCGTACACGGCAGAGTCCTGCTGCCCGGCACCGCTTACGTCGAGATGGCGCTCCGCGCCGGACACGAGGCGGGCTGCGCCCGGTTGGAGGAGCTGACCCAGGAGACCCCGCTGCTGCTGCCGGGGAACACCGGAGTCGCCGTGCAGGTCGTCGTGGGCGAGGCGGACGAGTCGGGGCGGCGGGACGTCACCCTCTACTCGCGCGCCGAGAACCTCGCCGCCGAAGCCCCGTGGACCCGCAACGCCCGCGGTGTCCTCGCCCCCGAGCCGGGGGTCCCCGCCGCGGACCTGGAGGCCTGGCCCCCGGCCGGCGCCCGCCCGGTCGACGTGAGCGGGATGTACGAGGACCTCGCCGGACTCGGGTACGGCTACGGGCCGGTCTTCCAGGGCCTCACGGCCGCCTGGCGGCGCGGCGACGAGCTGTACGCCGAGATCACGCTGCCCGACCACGCCCGTACGGAGGCCGCCGCGTTCGCTCTGCACCCCGCGCTGCTCGACGCGGCCCTGCACGCGGAACGCATCTTCGACGGGGACGGGGACGGCGACGGACCCGTCCGGGCCGCCCTGCCCTTCGTGTGGAACGGCGTCACCCTGCACGCCTCCGGCGCCGCCGCGCTGCGCGTGCGGCTGACCAAGCCCGGCCCCGACGCCGTCGCCCTGCGGATCACCACACCGACCGGTGAGCCCGTGGCCACCGTCGAGTCGCTGGTGGTGCGCGAGGTGTCCGCCGAGCAACTGGCGGGCGGCGACGGCGGCAGTGGCGCCGGCCTGTTCCGCATCGACTGGCAGCCGCACGAGCCGCACCAGTCGCACCAGCCCTCCGGCACCCCGGTGTCCGTCGAGGACTGGCTGGTCGTGGGGTCCGGTCTGCCCGGCCTCCGGGCGGTCGGCTCGCTCGCCGACCTCGCCTCGGAGCCGCAGGTGCCGGGCACGGTCGTCCTGACCGCACCCGACGTCTCCGACGTCTTCGGTACCACCGGCGGCGTGCCCGAGCAGGTCCGCACCTCCGTGGGCCGACTGCTCGACGGACTCGGGCAGTGGCTGGCCGACGAGCGGTTCGCCGACTCCCGTCTGGTGCTCGTCACCCGGAACGCCGTGCCCGTCGACCCCGCCGACACCGTGGACTGCGTACAGGCCCCGTTGTGGGGTGTGCTGCGCGCCGCGCAGGCCGAGAACCCGGGCCGCTTCACCGTCGTCGACCTCGACGAGGCGGACGCGTCCGTGCAGGCCCTGCCCGCGGCCGTCGCCACGGCCGAGACGGAGATCGCCCTCCGGGCCGGCCGGATCCTCGTACCCCGCTACGCCGTCGCCGCCACCGGTGACGCCCCGGCCCCGCAATGGGACCCGGACGGCACCGTACTGATCACCGGCGGCACCGGCCTGCTGGGCGGGGTGCTCGCCAGGCACCTGGTCGCCGAGCGCGGCGTACGCCACCTCGTACTGACCAGCCGGCGGGGCACGGAGGCCCCAGCAGCCGAGGAACTCCGCCAGGAACTAGGCGCGTTGGGTGCATCCGTGCGGATCGTCGCGGTCGATGCGGCCGACCGGTACGCGCTGGCGGCACTGCTCGACGAGATCCCGGCCGCGCACCCGCTGACCGGTGTCGTGCACGCGGCCGGAGTCATGGACAACGCCCTGGTCGGCGCCGTCACCAAGGAGCAGGTGAGCCGGGTGCTGCGGCCCAAGGTGGACGCCGCCTGGCACCTCCACGAGCTGACCAAGGACCTCGGACTGACCGCGTTCGTCCTCTACTCCTCGGCCGGCGGTCAGATCCTGTCCGCCGGACAGGCCACCTACGCGGCGGCGAACGTCTTCCTCGACGCACTGGCCGCCGACCGCCGCGCCGCCGGTCTCGCAGCCACCTCGCTGGCCTGGGGCCTGTGGGAGGGCACGGTCGGCGAGGGCCCGGAGCTCACCGAGGCCGACCTGCGCCGGATGGGCCGCTCCGGTGTCCTGGAGCTGTCCTTCGACGACGGCCTGGCCCTGTTCGACGCGGCGCTGGCACTGGACGACGCCCTCCTCGCCCCGGTCCGGCTCGACCGTGGCGCGCTGCGCGAGCGGGCCGACGACATCCCGGCCCTGCTGCGGGGGTTGGCAGGACCGCCCGCACGCAAGACCGTCAAGCCCACCGCGGTCCCGTCCGCGGGCTCCGGAGACACCGGCGGCTCCCTGGTACGGCGCAAGCTGGCCGGCCTGACCGCCGGGCCGGAGCGGGTCCGCTACCTGGAGGAACTCGCACGGGGCCACGCGGCCGCCGTACTGGGCCACGGCGACCCGGCGGGAGTCGCTGCCGACCGCGGCTTCACCGAGCTGGGACTGGACTCCCTCGGAGCCATCGAACTGCGCAACCGGCTCCAGAAGGCGACCGGACTGCGGCTGCCCGCCACGCTGATGTTCGACTACCCCAACTCGGCTTCCCTGGCCGGGTTCCTGCTGGAGGAACTGGAGCCCGAGCCGGCCGCCGCGGCGGCGGGAGAGCCGCTCGACGAGGACGGCATCAGGCGGGCCCTGCTGTCGATCCCGGCCGCGCGCCTGCGCGAGTCCGGCCTCCTCGACGCCCTGCTCGGCCTGGCGGAGACCGCTCCTGCCGAGGCGGCCGCCGACCCGGCGCCGCAGGGCCCGGCCGCCATCCAGGACATGGGCGTCGACGACCTCGTACGTGCCGCCCTGGCCGGCGGCGAACTCAGCTGACCCCGACCTGGATGATGAGGATGACGTGAGCACATCGGTGGAACAGGTCGTAGCGGCCCTGCGCAAGTCACTCACGGACAACGAGCGGCTGCGCGAAGAGAACGCCCGGCTCACCGCCGCGGGCAACGACCCGATCGCGATCGTGGCCATGGCGTGCCGCTACCCCGGCGGGGCCGGCACACCGGAGGACCTGTGGCGGCTGGTCGCCGACGGCACCGACGCGGTGTCCGGCTTCCCGGCCGACCGGGGCTGGGACCCGGGCGTGTACGACCCGGAGCCCGGCGTGCCGGGCAAGTCGTACACGCGCGACGGCGCCTTCCTCTACGACGCCGCCGAATTCGACCCGGCGTTCTTCGGGATCAGCCCGCGCGAGGCGCTGACCATGGATCCGCAGCAGCGGCTGCTGCTGGAGATCTCCTGGGAGGCCATCGAGCGGGCCGGGGTGGACCCGACCACGCTGAAGGGCAGCCGGACGGGCGTCTACGCCGGTGTGATGTACCACGACTACGCCGACGGAAGCGCGGGCAGCTTCGTCTCCGGGCGCACCTCGTACACGCTCGGCCTCGAAGGCCCGGCCGTGACCGTGGACACGGCGTGCTCCTCGTCGCTGGTCGCCCTGCACATGGCGGCCCAGGCGCTCAGGACGGGGGAGTGCTCCCTGGCCCTGGCCGGTGGGGTGACGGTGATGTCCACCCCCGACATGCTGGTGTACTTCAGCGAGCAGCGCGGGCTCGCACCGGACGGCCGCTGCAAGCCGTTCGCGGCGGCCGCGGACGGTACGGGCTGGGGTGAGGGCGCGGGCGTCCTGCTGCTGGAACGGCTCTCGGACGCGCGGCGCAACGGCCATCCGGTCCTCGCGCTGGTCAGCGGGTCCGCCGTCAACCAGGACGGCGCGTCGAGCGCCATGACGGTCCCCAACGGTCCGGCGCAGCAGCGGGTGATCCGCCAGGCCCTGGCGGACGCGGGGCTGACGGCGGCCGAGGTCGACGCGGTGGAGGCGCACGGCACGGGCACCCGGCTCGGAGACCCGATCGAAGCGCAGGCGCTGCTGGCCACGTACGGCAGGAAGCGGCCCGACGGAAGGCCGCTGTGGCTGGGCTCCGTCAAGTCCAACTTCGGGCACACGCAGGCCGCGGCGGGTGTCGCGGGCATCATCAAGATGGTCATGGCGATGCGGCACGGAGTGCTGCCGCCGACCCTGCACGTGGACGCGCCCTCGGACCAGGTGGACTGGTCGGCGGGGAACGTGGAACTGCTGACCGAGGCGCGGCAGTGGCAGACCGAGGGCCGGCCGCGGCGGGCGGGAATCTCCTCGTTCGGGCTGAGCGGGACCAACGCGCACGTGATCGTCGAGCAGGCGCCCGCCGAGGAGACGGCCGATGGCGAGGAGCCGGTGGGCTCGCTGCCCCCGGTGGTGCCGTGGCCGCTCTCCGCGAAGTCCGCGCAGGCCCTGGCGGACCAGGCGGCGGCGCTGCTCACGCGCGTACACGAGGAAGAACTCCGGCCCGCGGACGTCGGCCACTCCCTGGCGAGCTCCAGGTCCCTGTTCGAACACCGGGCCGTGGTGCTGGGTGACCGGGAAAGCGGACTGGCCGCTCTCGCGGCGGGCGAGGACCACCCAGGGGTGATCGCCGGCCAGGCGCGGTCCGGTGGGCGGACGGCGTTCCTGTTCACGGGGCAGGGTGCGCAGCGGTTGGGGATGGGGCGGGAGTTGTACGCGTCCTTCCCGGTGTTCGCGGCGGCTTTCGATGCGGTGTGTGGGGAGATCGACCCGTTGCTGGGGCGGTCGTTGCGGGATGTGGTGTGGGGTGAGGATGCGGAGGCGCTGAATGCCACTGCCCTGACCCAGCCTGCGCTGTTCGCGCTTGAGGTGGCGTTGTTCCGGCTGGTGGAGGCGTGGGGTGTGCGGCCTGATGTGGTGGCCGGGCATTCGATCGGTGAGTTGGCTGCCGCCCATGCGGTGGGGGTGCTGTCCCTGGCGGACGCGGCCCGGCTGGTCGTCGCGCGCGGGCGTCTGATGCAGGAACTCCCGGCCGGTGGCGCGATGCTCGCGGTCCAGGCGACGGAGGAGGAAGTGTTGCCGCTGCTCTCCGACGGGGTCGGGATCGCGGCGGTCAACGGTCCGGAATCCGTGGTGGTTTCGGGTGTTGAAGCGGCGGTCCTCGCGGTGGGCGAGCACTTCTCCGCGGCCGGTCGCAAGACCAGCCGTCTGGCCGTCTCGCATGCGTTCCACTCGGCGCTGATGGAACCGATGCTGGACGAATTCCGCACCTTTGCCAGTGAGTTGACGTACAGCGAGCCGCGCATACCCGTGGTCTCCACCGTCACGGGCGAGACTTCCACCGGGTGGCAGTCGCCGGAGTACTGGGTCGGGCAGGTGCGGGAGGCCGTCCGTTTTGCTGACGCGGTGCGCGTCATGGAGCAGCAGGGTGTGACCCGGTTCCTGGAGATCGGTCCCGACGGCATCCTGACCGGGCTGGCCGCGCAGAGCGTGGACGGGGTACTCGTCGCGGGTCTCCGTAAGAACCGGCCCGAGCCCGAGACTCTGATCACCGCTCTCGCCCAACTGCACGTGGACGGCGTACGTGTCGACTGGCAGGCCTTCTACGCCAAGACCGGCACTCGCAGGGTCGACCTCCCCACCTACCCCTTCCAGCGCACCCGCTTCTGGATCGACGCGGTGCGGGCGACGGCAGGTCACGCACACCCGCTGCTCGGCGCGGTGGTGACCCTGGCCGACTCCGGCGGCGCCGTCCTCACCGGGCGGCTGGCCGTCGGCGCGCAGCCTTGGCTCGCCGACCATGTGGTGCGGGACACGATCCTCTTCCCCGGCGCGGGCTTCGTCGAACTGGCGATCCGCGCGGGCGACCACGCGGGCTGCGAAGTACTGGAAGAGCTCGCCCTCCACGCGCCCCTCGTTCTCCCCGAGGGCGGCGCCGTCGCCGTACAGGTCGTCGTCGGCGCTGCCGACGCGTCGGGGCGGCGCCCGGTCGGCGTGTACTCCCGGGACGAAAGCCACCCGGACCCCGACTGGACCCTGCACGCGGAGGGGCTGCTGGCCGAGGGCGCGGAGGCGCCCGCCTTCGACCTGTCCGCGTGGCCGCCGCCGGGCGCCGTGGCGGTCCCTCTCGACGGCGCGTACGAGGCCCTGCGCGAGCGCGGTCTCGCGTACGGACCGGTCTTCCAGGGGCTGACGGCGGCCTGGCGGCTCGACGGAGCCGTCTATGCCGAGGTTTCCCTGCCGGAGGACGTGGAGGCCGGCGCGTACGGGCTGCACCCGGCGCTGCTGGACGCCTCCATGCACGCGGCGCTGGTGGACGGCGCCGGTGACGACGGTGCCACGGTTCTGCCGTTCGTGTGGAAGGACGTACGGCTCTTCGCGGCCGGCACGGCGGCCGCTCGCGTACGGATCTCCCGGCCCACCCCGCAGAGCCTGGCCCTGGACATCGCGGACGCCGACGGCGTCCCGGTCGCCGCGGTCGGCGGGGTCGTCGGCCGCGCGGTGGACGAGGCCCGGATCGCAGGCCCGGCCGCGGATCCGCTCTACCGGGTCGCATGGCAGTCGGCCGACCCCGGCCCCGGCATCCCGGCGGCGGGGGAGTGGGCACGGTGGGAAGACGTCCCCGCCGAGGGCCCGGTCGACGGCACGGTCGTCTTCGAGTGCGCGGCGCCGGACGAGGAGGAGGTGCCTGCCGCCGTCCACGCCCTGTCCCACCGGGTCCTGGCCGTGGTGCAGGCGTGGCTGGTGGACCAGCGGTTCGCCAGCGCGTCCCTCGTGGTGGTCACGCGCGGTGCGGTGGCGGTCGGAGACGGCGATCCGGTCGACGTGTGCCAGGCCCCGGTGTGGGGTCTGGTCCGCGCGGCGCAGGCGGAGAACCCGGGCCGGTTCGTGCTCCTCGACACCGACGGCTCGGCGGACCTTGGCCGCGTACCGGCCCAGAGTGAAGCGGAGTTGGCCGTACGCGAGGGCAGGGTGTTCGTTCCCCGGCTGGTCCGGGTCACGTCCGCCGCCACCGGTCCGGAGCCCGTCTGGGACGCGGCCGGGACGGTCCTCATCACCGGCGGCACCGGCGGCCTGGGCGCGCTGGTGGCCCGCCATCTGGTCACCGGGCACGGGGTGCGGCATCTGCTGCTGGCCGGCCGGCGGGGCGCGAAGGCGCCCGGGGTCGCCGAACTGGTCCTTGAACTGGCGGAGTCGGGCGCCCAGGTCTCCGTCGCCGCCTGCGACGTGTCCGACCGCGATGCCCTCGCGGCTCTTCTGGGCGAGGTGGACCCCGCCCACCCGCTGCGCGGGATCGTCCACGCCGCGGGCGTACTCGACGACGCCGTGGTCACCTCGCTCACCCCCGAGCGGGTCAGCGGCGTGCTGGCCCCCAAGGCGGACGCGGCCTGGCACCTGCACGAACTGACCGAAGGCCTCGGCCTCACCGCGTTCGTCCTGTTCTCCTCCATCGCCGGAACCCTCGGCTCGACCGGACAGGCCAACTACGCGGCCGCCAACGCCTTTCTCGACGCCCTCGCCGCCGATCGCCGGGCCACCGGGCTGGCGGCCACCTCCATGGCCTTCGGGCTGTGGGACACCGAGGGCGGCATGGGCACCCGGCTCGGCGCCGCCGAACTCGAGCGGATGCGGCAGTCCGGTACCCCCGCCCTCCGCGCCGACCGAGGCCTCGCCCTCTTCGACGCCGCGCTGCACTCGGGCCTCGCGGCCACCGTGCCGGTGCGCCTGGACCTCGGGGTGCTCCGCGCCCACGCCGACGAAACCCCCGCCCTGCTGCTCAGCCTCGTACGCAGCCCCGGCCGCCGGGCGACCCGTACCGGATCCGGCTCCCCGGCACTGCGCGGCCGGCTCGCCGGACTGACCGGAGCCGACCGCGCCGCCGCCGTGCTCGACCTGGTCCGCACGACGGTCGCCGCAGTCCTGGGACACGCGTCGGGTGACGCCATCGAACCCCGGCGCGCCTTCGACGAGTTGGGCTTCGACTCGCTGACCGCCGTGGAACTGCGCAACCGGCTCGACGGGGCGACCGGACTGCGGCTTCCGGCCACGCTGATCTTCGACTACCCGACGGCCGAAGCGGCCGCCGCCTACGTGCGCGAACTCCTCGACGGAACCCCGGACACCACCACCGTGCCGGGGGCGGCAGCCGCCGTCCGGGCCACGGACGACGATCCGGTCGTGATCGTGGGCATGGCCTGCCGCTACCCCGGCGGAGTGACCACGCCGGACGGCCTGTGGCGGCTGGTGGCCGACGGCGTGGACGCCATCGCCCCCCTGCCCGACGACCGGGGCTGGGACCCGGGTGTGTACGACCCGGAGCCGGGGGTGCCGGGCAAGTCGTACGCGCGTGACGGAGGCTTCCTCTACGACGCGGCCGAATTCGACCCGCCGTTCTTCGGGATCAGCCCGCGCGAGGCGCTGACCATGGATCCGCAGCAGAGGCTGCTGCTGGAGACCTCCTGGGAGGCCATCGAGCGGGCCGGAGTCGACCCGGACGTGCTCAAGGGGAGCCGGACGGGTGTGTACGCCGGTGTGATGTACCACGACTACGCCGGTGGCACGGCGGGCAGTCTCGTCTCCGGCCGGGTCGCCTACACGCTGGGCCTGGAAGGACCGGCCGTCACGGTCGACACGGCGTGCTCCTCGTCCCTGGTGGCCCTGCACATGGCGGCGCAGGCCCTGCGGTCGGGGGAGTGCTCCCTGGCCCTGGCCGGTGGGGTGACCGTGATGTCCACCCCCGACATGCTGGTGTACTTCAGCGAGCAGCGGGGGCTGTCCATGGACGGCCGGTGCAAGTCGTTCGGGGCGGGTGCGGACGGTACGGGGTGGGGTGAGGGCGCGGGCGTCCTGCTGCTGGAGCGGCTGTCGGACGCGCGGCGCAACGGGCACCGGGTGCTGGCCGTCGTGCGCGGCTCGGCGCTGAACCAGGACGGGGCGTCCAACGGTCTGACCGCCCCGAACGGTCCGGCGCAGCAGCGGGTGATCCGCCAGGCGCTCGCGGACGCCGGGCTGACGGCGGCCGAGGTCGACGTGGTGGAGGCACACGGCACGGGCACCCGACTGGGCGATCCCATCGAGGCGCAGGCACTGATCGCCACGTACGGGCAGGGGCGGGCGGAGGGCCGGCCGCTGTGGCTGGGCTCGGTCAAGTCCAACTTCGGGCATACGCAGGCTGCGGCGGGTGTCGCGGGGATCATCAAGATGGTGATGGCGATGCGGCACGGGGTGTTGCCGCCGACCCTGCATGCGGAGGAGCGGTCGGATCAGATCGACTGGTCTGCTGGTGAGGTGGAACTGCTCACCGAGGCTCGGGAATGGCGCGCCGAGGGCCGACTGCGACGGGCGGGCATCTCCTCGTTCGGGCTGAGCGGTACCAACGCGCACGTGATCGTGGAGGAGGCGCCTCGGGAGGCCGTGGCGGAGGCGGAAGCGGAGGTCGGCAGCGGACTGCCGGTCGTCCCGTGGGTGGTGTCGGCGAAGTCCGCGAAGGCGCTGGCCGGCCAGGCGGGCGCCCTGCTCGAGGTGGTGGACGCGTATGCCCCCGAGGACATCGGGCACGCCCTCGCCACCTCACGCGGTGTGATGGAGCACCGTGCGGTGATCACGGCCGACGACCGGGCGGAAGGCCTCGCGGCGCTGGCCGCAGGGCAGTACCACCCGGGCGTGGTGAGCGGGGCGGTGGCCAAGGGCCAGACTGCCTTCCTGTTCACGGGGCAGGGTGCGCAGCGGTTGGGGATGGGGCGGGAGTTGTACGCGTCCTTCCCGGTGTTCGCGGCGGCTTTCGATGCGGTGTGTGGGGAGATCGACCCGTTGCTGGGGCGGTCGTTGCGGGATGTGGTGTGGGGTGAGGATGCGGAGGCGTTGAACGCGACCGCGATCACGCAGCCCGCTCTGTTCGCGTTGGAAGTGGCGCTGTTCCGGCTGGTGGAGGCGTGGGGTGTGCGGCCTGATGTGGTGGCCGGGCATTCGATTGGTGAGCTGGCCGCCGCGCATGCCGTGGGGGTGCTGTCTCTGGCGGATGCGGCCAGGCTGGTGGTAGCGCGTGGCCGTCTGATGCAGGCGCTGCCGGCTGGCGGCGCGATGCTGGCCGTCCAGGCGACGGAGGAGGAAGTGTTGCCGCTGCTCTCCGACGGGGTGGGTATCGCGGCGGTCAACGGTCCGGAATCCGTGGTGGTTTCGGGTGTTGAAGTGGCGGTCCTCGCGGTGGGCGAGCACTTCTCCGCGGCCGGTCGCAAGACCAGCCGTCTGGCTGTCTCGCATGCGTTCCACTCCTCTCTGATGGATCCGATGCTGGACGAGTTCCGGGCTGTGGCTGCGGAGTTGAGGTTCAGTGCGCCGCGCGTACCTGTGGTCTCCACGGTGTCGGGTGAGCTGTCGGAGGCGTGGCAGTCGCCCGAGTACTGGGTCAGCCAGGTGCGGGAGGCTGTTCGTTTCGCCGACGCCGTGGTCGCGCTGGAGCAGCAGGGTGTGACCCGGTTCCTGGAGATCGGCCCCGACGGCATCCTGACCGGGCTGGCCGCGCAGAGTGCGGACGGCATGGCTGTCGCGGGTCTCCGTAAGAACCGGCCCGAGGCAGAGACCCTCGTCACCGCCCTCGCGCAGCTCCACGTGGACGGCGTACACGTCGACTGGCAGGCCTTCTACGGCGGCGCCGGCGCCCGCCGGGTCGATCTGCCGACCTACGCCTTCCAGCGCACCCGCTACTGGATGACGGCGCCGGCGGCCGGCGGTGGCACGGCGGAGACCGGTCAGGTCGGCATCGACCACCCCGTGCTGCGGGCGGCCGTGGAGCTGCCCGACGACGGCGGGACCGTACTCACCGGCCGGCTGTCCGCGAGCACTCACGCCTGGATCACCGACCACGAAGTCCTGGGCAGCGTCCTCCTGCCCGGTACCGGCTTCGTGGAGCTTGCCGTCCGCGCGGGCACCCACGTGGGCTGCGGGCTGCTCGAAGAGCTCACGCTCCAGGCACCGCTGATCCTCCCCGAGCGGGGCGGCATCGCCGTCCAGGTCGTGGTCGGCCCGGCGGACGAATCCGGGCGCCGGACCGTGGCCGTTCACTCGCGAGCCGACGACGCACCGGATCTGCCGTGGACCCGCCACGCCGAGGGCGTATTGGCCCCGGCGTCCGTGGACCCCGCGGAGGCGCTCACCAGCTGGCCGCCCGCCGGAGCCGAGGCCATTCCGGTCTCCGACGCCTACCCGGACCTCGCCGCCGCCGGATATCACTACGGGCCGGTGTTCCAGGGTCTCGCTGCGGCCTGGCGGCTCGGTGACGCCCTCTACGCCGAGGTGTCCCTGCCGGAGCAGGCTTCCGAGGAGGCGACCCGGTTCGGGCTCCACCCCGCCCTGCTCGACGCGGCCATGCACGTCGGGCTGCTCGGCATCCCGGGCCGCGAAGGCGGCGGTCAGACCCTGCTGCCCTTCGCCTGGAACGGAGTAGCCCTGCATTCCGCAGGAGCGAAGGCCCTGCGGGTTCGCATCACGCCCGTCGCCCAGCAGGACGGGCTCTCGCTCACCGTTGCCGATGAACACGGCCATCCCGTGCTGTCGGTCGAGTCCCTCCTCTCCCGGCCCGTGTCGGCGGAGCAACTGGGCGCGGGTACGGGCAATGCGCTGCTCCACGTGGAGTGGCAGCCCGCGCCGAAGCCGGACACGGCCGAGGTGTCCGACGCCGTGGTCTTCGACTGCGGCGAGGTGCCTCAGACCGCGGACGTGCTCGCCGACGTACGGACATACGCGCAGCAGGTCCTGGAGGCCGTACAGAGGTGGCTGGCGGATGACCTTTCCGACGGCCGGGTGCTGGCGGTGGTCACGCGGGGTGCGGTGGCTGTCGGGGCGGGTGATGTGGTTGATGTGCGGCAGGCTCCGGTGTGGGGTCTGGTGCGTGCGGCGCAGGCGGAGAATCCGGGCCGGTTCGTGCTGGTCGATTCCGATGGGTCGGTGGAGCTGGGTCTTCTTCTGGGCTTGGGTGAGCCGGAGTTGGCGGTGCGTGGTGGTGAGGTGTTGGTGCCACGGCTGGCCCGGCTGGCGGTCGATGCGGATCCTCATGAATCGGTGTGGGATGGGTCGGGGTCGGTTCTGATCACGGGTGGTACGGGTGGTCTGGGTGCTCTGGTGGCCCGTCATCTGGTGGTCGAGCATGGTGTGCGTCATCTGGTGCTGGCGGGCAGGCGTGGAGCGGATACGCCCGGTGTGGGTGAACTGGTCGATGATCTGGCCGGGTTGGGTGCGCAGGTCTCGGTTGTGGCGTGTGATGTGGCCGATCGGGAGGCGTTGGCCGGCTTGTTGGATGGTTTGGATCACCCGTTGTCGGGTGTGGTGCATGTGGCGGGTGTCGCGGACAACGGTGTGGTCGGTGCTCTGACCGCTGAGCGGATGGATGCGGTGTTGCGGCCGAAGGCGGATGCGGCGTGGCATCTGCACGAGTTGACCGCGCACTTGGATCTGGCGGCGTTCGTGATGTTCTCCTCTGCTGGTGGGTTGGTGCTGGCGGCCGGGCAGGGCAATTACGCGGCGGCGAACGTCTTCCTCGACGCACTCGCCGCCCACCGCCACACGGAGGGGCTTCCCGCGACCTCGATGGCCTTCGGCCTGTGGGGCGTCAACACCGGCATGGCCGCCGACCTCACCGAAGCGGACCTGGAGCGCATGCGCCGCGCCGGCACGCCCGCGCTGTCGGAGGCGGAAGCGCTGGCCCTGTTCGACACCTCCCTGGCCTCGGGCACGGCGCTGACCGTCCCCCTCCAGGTGGACACGGGCGCGCTGCGCACCCGTACCGACGAACTGCCCGCCCTCCTGAGGGGGCTGGTCCCGGTCGCCCGCAAGCGCAACGCGGTGTCGACGCCCGACGTCGCCTCGCTGCCCGCCCGCATCGCCGGGCTGGACGACGAGGAGGAGCGGATCCGGGTCATCCTGGACGTCGTACGGGGTCACGCGGCTGCCGTACTCGGTCACGCGTCGGGTGAGGCAATAGAACCCGACCGTGCCTTCGGCGAGTTGGGCTTCGACTCGCTCGGCTCGGTGGAGCTGCGGAACCGGCTGAGCGCGGCCAGTGGACTGCGCCTGCCCGCCACGCTGATCTTCGACTACCCGAGTGCGGCGGAAGTCGCCGCCTACCTCGCCCGGCGCCTGGCACCCGCCGTACCTGCCGCACCCGTACCGGGGGTGGAGGCCGAGCTCGGCAGGCTGGAATCCCTCCTGCTGGCCGATGCCCCGCCGACCGGCCCGGCCCGGGCGCAACTGGCCGACCGGCTCCGGGACCTGGCCGGCCGGCTCGAGGGGCCACCGAAGCACGCCCAGGGGTATGCCACGACGGAGATCCCGGACCGTGGCGAGGACCTGAACGCGGTCACCGCGGACGAGCTGTTCGACATCCTCGACAACGAGCTCGGCACCCCCGCGACCCCCTGACCGCCCGACCCGGGGCGGATCCGGCACCCCGGCCTTTTTGTTGGCGCGCAGTGCGGGATTTCCCCTCATCCGCCGGGGCCCGCGGCAGGGGTGGGCTAAGGGTAGGCCGCCCTTTGGCCAGCTCAGTAGCGTTCCAACCGATCAACTAAACGGCCAGGTACGGCACATGAGCCGCCACGGACGGTCCGACCAGAGGGAGTAGATCTCGGTGAGCAACGAGGAGCGGCTTCTCGAGTATCTGAAGCGGGCCACATCCGACCTGCGCGACGCCCGCCGCCGCCTCGCCGAGGCCGAGCGCCGGCCCGGACGCCACGGCGACCCGGTCGTGATCGTCGGCATGGGCTGCCGGTACCCGGGCGGCGTGACGACCCCGGAGGAGTTGTGGCGGCTCGTCGCCGACGGCGTGGACGCCATCGGCGGCTTCCCGGCCGACCGCGGGTGGGACCCGGAGGTCTACGACCCCGAGCCGGGCACCCCCGGGAAGACGTACGCGCAGGAGGGCGGATTCCTCTACGACGCCGCCGAGTTCGACCCGGTGTTCTTCGGGATCAGCCCCAACGAGGCGCTGATGACGGACCCTCAGCAGCGGCTGCTGCTCGAGGTGTCCTGGGAGGCGATCGAGCGGGCCGGCATCGATCCCACCACCCTCAAGGGCAGTGCGACCGGGGTGTTCGCGGGCGTGATGTACCACGACTACGCCCTGGGCCGGGAGCCCGGGAGCACCACCGCGGGCAGCGTGGTCTCCGGCCGGGTCGCCTACACGCTGGGCCTCGAGGGCCCGGCCGTGAGCGTGGACACGGCCTGCTCCTCCTCCCTGGTCGCCCTGCACATGGCGGCCCAGGCGCTGCGGTCGGGGGAGTGTGACCTGGCGCTGGCCGGCGGGGTCACGGTGATGTCCACCCCCGACATGTTCGTCTACTTCAGCACCCAGCAGGGGCTGGCCGCCGACGGCCGCTCGAAGTCCTTCGCCTCCTCGGCGGACGGCGTAGCGTGCTCGGAGGGCGCGGGCGTCCTGCTGCTGGAGCGGCTCTCGGACGCGCGGCGCAACGGGCATCCCGTCCTCGGCATCGTCCGCGGCTCGGCGCTGAACCAGGACGGCGCCTCCAACGGTCTGACCGCCCCGAACGGTCCCGCCCAGCAGCGCGTGATCCGCAGGGCCCTCGCCGATGCCGGTCTGTCGGCGGCCGAGGTCGACGCCGTGGAGGCGCACGGCACCGGCACCACCCTCGGCGACCCGATCGAGGCCCAGGCCCTGCTGGAGACGTACGGACAGGAACGCTCCGAGGGGCAGCCGCTGTACCTGGGGTCCATCAAGTCGAACATGGGGCACAGCCAGGCGGCGGCGGGTGTCGCGGGCGTCATCAAGATGGTGATGGCCATGCGGCACGGAGTACTGCCGCCCACCCTGCACGTGGACGAGCCCTCGGACCAGGTGGACTGGTCGGCCGGAGCGGTGGAACTGCTCACCGAGGCGCGTCCCTGGGTGGCATCCGGTGCGGTGCGGCGCGCCGGGGTGTCCTCGTTCGGCATCAGCGGGACCAACGCCCACGTGATCATCGAGGAGGCGCCGGAGGGCGCCCAGGAGGCGGCTGTGCGGGCCGGACTCCCCGTGACTCCCTGGGTGTTGTCGGCCAAGTCCCAGCAGGCGCTCGCCGCTCGGGCGGAGCGCCTGCTGGGCCGGGTCACGGCGGAGCCCGATGCCGATGCGGCGGACATCGGGCTCTCCCTGGCCGTCTCGCGCACCCTCTTCGCCCACCGCGCCGTGCTCGTGGGCGACCCCGGGAGCGGGCTCGCCGCCCTCGCGGCGGGCGAGGACCACCCCGGGGTGGTCACCGGCTGCATCCGGCGCGGCGGCCGGACGGCGTTCCTGTTCACCGGCCAGGGCGCCCAACGGCTTGGCATGGGGCGGGAGTTGTACGAAGCCTTCCCGGCGTTCGCGGAGGCATTCGACGCGGCGTGCGCGGAGATCGACCCGCACCTCGGGCGGTCGCTGCGGGATGTGGTGTGGGGTGAGGACCCGGAGGCGCTGAACGCGACCGCCCTCACCCAGCCCGCCCTGTTCGCCCTCGAAGTCGCCCTGTTCCGGCTGGTGGAGACCTGGGGAATCACGCCCGACCTCGTCGCCGGTCACTCGATCGGCGAGCTGGCAGCCGCGCACGTGGCCGGGGTGCTGTCCCTGGCGGACGCGGCCCGGCTGGTCGTCGCCCGCGGCCGGCTGATGCAGGAACTCCCGGCCGGTGGCGCCATGCTCGCCATCCAGGCGACCGAGAGCGAGGTGCTGCCGCAGCTCACCGACGGCGTCGGCATCGCTGCCGTCAACGGGCCCGAGTCCGTGGTCGTCTCAGGTGCGGAGGCAGCCGTCCTGGCGGTCGGCGAGCACTTCTCCGCGGCCGGTCGAAAGACCAGCCGGCTCGCCGTGTCCCACGCCTTCCACTCCTCCCTGATGGATCCGATGCTGGACGAACTCCGTTCCATCGCACTGGAGTTGACGTACGCAGAGCCGCGTATCGCGGCCGTCTCCACGGTGACCGCCGACCGCGCGGGCGCCGACTGGCAGTCCCCCGAATACTGGATCTCCCAGGTCCGCGAGGCCGTCCGCTTCGCCGACGCCGTCCGCGCGCTGGAGCACGAGGGCGTGACCCGGTTCCTGGAGATCGGCCCCGACGGGATCCTGACCGGTCTCGCCAGTCAGAGCCTCGAGAGCGAGGATTCCGCGCACGCGGTGCTCGTACCGGCCCTGCGCAGGAACCGTCCCGAGCCCGAGGCGCTGATCACGGCCCTGGCCCAGCTCCACGCGGACGGCGTGCGCGTGAACTGGGAGGCGTACTACGCGGGCACCGGGGCCCGGCTCGTCGACCTGCCCACCTATCCCTTCCAGCGCGCCCGCTACTGGGTCGACGCCGCCGGTTCCTCCGGCGGCCCGATCCCCCTGGCCCCGGCCGGCCACGAGGTCCCCTCGGCCGCGGAGTCCCGGGAGGCCGCCGAGGCGCTGCGGGCCGAGCTCGACGGGGTGGGCGCCGCCGAGGGCGCGCGGGTCCTGCTGGCACTGGTGCGGACACATGTCGCGACGGTTCTCGGGTACCCCTCCAGCGCCGCCGTGGAAGCCGATCTCGCCTTCCGCGACATGGGATTCGATTCGCTGGCCGCCGTGGAACTGCGCAAGCGGCTCACCGCCGCGAGCGGATGCGATCTGCCCGCCACCCTGATCTTCGACTACCCGACGCCCCGGGCCGCCGCCGCCTTCCTCGGCGAGCGGATGGCGGCCGAGCCCGCCGGCGGTGACCCGGCCGCGGCCGCGCTGGCCGAACTCGACCGCATCGAGGCCGTGCTCGCCGGGTTCCCCGCCTCCGGCGGCGACACCGAGGTCATCGGCGCCCGCGCGGATGCCATCACCGCCCGGCTGGAGGCCGTCGTACGCCGCTGGCGCGACGCCCGGGGCGGTGCCGCCGCAGGACCGGCGGAGGACGGCCCCGACTTCGAAACGGTCACCGACGAGGAGCTGTTCGACGTGCTCGACAGCGAATTCGGCATCTCCTAGTGCTGTGACCCGGTGAACCTTTCCGGTCACAGCACTAGCCAGCGATCAGCTCTAGATTGGTTGAGGTTCGATGAGCAACGACGAGAAGCTCCGGGACTATCTCAAGCGGGCCACCACGGAACTCCAGCGCACCCGGCGCCAGTTGCGGGAGGCCGAGGAGCAGCAGCACGAGCCCGTCGCCATCGTCGCGATGGGATGCCGCTTCCCGGGCGGTATCGCCTCCCCCGATGACCTCTGGCAGCTGGTGGACTCCGGCCGGGACGCCGTCTCGCTCTTCCCGGACGGCCGCGGCTGGGACATGGACGCCCTCTACGACCCGGAGCCGGGCACGCCCGGGAAGACGTACTGCCGGGAAGGCGGCTTCCTGCACGACGCGGGCGAGTTCGACGCCGACTTCTTCAAGATCAGCCCGCGCGAGGCCCGCGACACCGACCCGCAGCAGCGGCTGCTGCTGGAGGTGTCCTGGGAGGCGATCGAGCGGGCCGGCATCGACCCCACCTCGCTCAAGGGCAGCCGGACCGGCGTGTTCGCCGGTGTGGTGTACCACGACTATCCGGGCGGCGGCGGGACCGGCGGTCTGGCCAGCGTCGCCTCCGGGCGCGTGGCGTACTCCCTGGGCCTGGAGGGCCCCGCCGTCACCGTGGACACCGCCTGCTCCTCCTCCCTCGTCGCCCTCCACCTCGCCGTCCAGTCCGTACGGACCGGCGAGTGCACGCTGGCCCTCGCCGGCGGGGTGACCGTGATGGCGAGCCCGGACTCCTTCGTCGGCTTCAGCCAGGACCGGGGCCTGGCCCCCGACGGCCGCTGCAAGTCCTTCGCGGCGGCAGCCGACGGCACCACCTGGTCCGAGGGCGCGGGCATGGTCCTCGTCGAGCGGCTCTCCGAGGCCCGCCGCCTCGGCCACCCGGTCCTGGCCGTCATCCGCGGCTCGGCGATGAACTCCGACGGCGCCTCCAACGGCCTCACCGCCCCCAACGGGCCCTCCCAGCAGCGGGTCATCCAGCAGGCGCTCGCCTCCGGGCGGCTGACCGCCGCCGACGTGGACGCCGTGGAGGCGCACGGCACCGGAACCACCCTCGGCGACCCCATCGAGGCACAGGCCCTCATCGCCGCCTACGGCCGGGAGCGGCCCGCCGACCAGCCGCTGTGGCTGGGATCGTTCAAGTCGAACATCGGCCACGCCCAGGCCGCCGCCGGGATCGGCGGAGTCATCAAGATGGTGCTGGCCATGCACCACGGAGTGCTGCCGCGGACCCTGCACGTCGACGCGCCGAGTCCCAACGTCGACTGGAGCGCGGGAAGCGTACGGCTGCTGACCGAGCCGATCGCCTGGCCCGACCGCGGCCGGGCCAAGCGCGCCGGGGTGTCGTCGTTCGGTCTCAGCGGTACGAACGTCCACGTCATCGTGGAGGAGGCGCCGAGCCCCGAGGCCCCGAACCCCGAGGCGCCGGCACCCGAGGCGGCGGCATCCGACAGCTCGGTCCAGGACGTCTCCCGCCACCTGCCGTTCCTCGTATCGGCCCGGAGGCCGGAGGCCCTCGGCGCGCAGGCGGCCCGCCTCGCCGACCACGTGGACGCCCACCCGCTCCACCCCCTCGCCGACACCGCCTGGTCCCTCGCCACCACCCGCGCCGCGCTCGAACACCGCGCCGTGGTCGTCGCCGGCAGCCGCACCGACCTGACCCGGTCCCTGCGCGCGCTCGCCGCCGACCCCGACCTGCCCGCACCCGGCACCGTCACCGGCGCCGCCCGGCCCGACGCCCTGTCGGCCGTCCTGTTCACCGGCCAGGGCGCCCAGCGGCCCGGCATGGGGCGTGAACTGCACGCCGCCCACCCGGTGTTCGCGCACGCCTTCGACGAGGCGGTCGCCGCCCTCGACGCACACCTCGACACCCCCCTGCGCGACACCATGTGGGGCGAGGACGGCGAACCGCTCGCCGACACCGGCCGCGCCCAACCCGCCCTCTTCGCCTTCGAAGTGGCCCTGTACCGGCTCATCGAGTCCTGGGGCATCCGCCCCGACTTCCTCGCCGGCCACTCCATCGGCGAACTGGCCGCCGCCCACGTCAGCGGAGTCCTCACGCTTCCCGACGCCGCCCGGCTGGTCGCCGCCCGCGGCCGGCTGATGCGCGACCTCCCGCAGGGCGGCGCGATGGTCGCGCTGGAGGCGACCGAGGACGAGGTGGAGCCGCTGCTCACCGCGACCACCGGGATCGCCGCGCTCAACGGGCCTCGCGCCGTGGTGGTTTCGGGCGACGAGACCGGCGCCCTGGCCATCGCCGAACACTTCAACGCCCTGGGGCGCAAGACCAAGCGGCTCGCCGTCTCGCACGCCTTCCACTCGCCGCTGATGGAGCCGATGCTCGCCGGGTTCCGCGCCGTCGCCGAGACGATCGCCTACGGAACCGCCCGGATACCCATCGTCTCCACCGTCACCGGAGAGCTCGCCGGCGCGGACGACCTGGCCTCCGCCGACTACTGGGTACGCCACGTCCGCGCGAGCGTCCGCTTCGCCGACGCC
Source organism: Streptomyces sp. NBC_01546 (assembly GCF_045208355.1). Classification (NCBI taxonomy): domain Bacteria; kingdom Bacillati; phylum Actinomycetota; class Actinomycetes; order Kitasatosporales; family Streptomycetaceae; genus Streptomyces; species Streptomyces sp. NBC_01546. The sequence continues at coordinate 1,967,544 of NZ_CP109379.1, read as the reverse complement.
GTCCGGCTGCTCGCGGACAAGGGCGTCCACACCTTCCTGGAACTGGGCCCCGACGCCGCGCTCACCCCGCTCGGTCCCGACTGCCTCGGTGAAGGTACGGAAGGAGCGGATGGGCCGGTGTTCACCGCCGCCCTGCGCCGCGGCCGCCCCGAGGACCGCGAGCTGGCCGGCGCCGTGGCCCTCGCCCACACCCGCGGTGTCCACGTCGACTGGGCCGCCTACTTCGAGGCTGCGGCCGGGCCCCGCCCGCACCGCGTGGACCTGCCCACCTACGCTTTCCAGCGAAGGAACTACTGGGCGCAGCAGCCCGATCCGCAGGCCACCACCGGGTCCGCCGGCGACCCCGGGGAGTCGCAGTTCTGGGACGCCGTCGAGCGCGAGGACTCCGCGGGACTCGCCGAGCGGCTCGGCCTCGACCCCGCCGCCCTCGCCCCCGTCCTGCCCGCGCTCACCACCTGGCGGGCCGGCCGCCGCGAGACCGCCGCCGTGGACGCGCTGCGCTACCGCGTCGCCTGGGCGCCGGTCGCCGACCCCACGCCCGCCGCCCCGCTCGACGGCGACTGGCTCGTCCTCCACACCGCCGGCCAGCGCCCCCTGGCCGCTCTGCTGGCCGACGCGCTCACCACGCGCGGCGCGGCGCCCGTACTGCGGGAGACCGGCGGCGCCCGGCGCCCCGTACTCCCGGAGGCCCTCCCGGCGGCCCCCGCCGGGGTGCTGAGCCTGCTCGCGCTGGACGACACCCCGCACCCGGAGCACCCCGCGCTCTCCCAGGGCCTCGCGGACACCGTCGCCCTGCTCCAGGAGCTGGCCGAGCGGGAATCCACCGCCCCCGTGTGGTGTCTCACCCAAGGGGCGGTGGCCACGGACGACGCCGACCTGGTGTCCCGGCCCGCACAGACGGCCGTCTGGGGCCTCGGGGCGGCCCTGGCCCTGGAGACTCCGGGCACCTGGGGCGGCCTCGTCGACCTCCCGGCCGACGCCGAGGCGGAACCGGCCGACACCGTCGCCGGCGCCGCGGCCGAACGGGTCGCGCTGCGCGTGTGCGACACCCTCTCCGGAGCCACCGGAGAGGACCAGGTCGCCGTCCGCCCCGAAGGCACGTACGCCCGCCGCATGGTGCGCCCCGCGCACCCCGACCCGGCGGGACCGTGGCGGCCGCGCGGCACGGTCCTGGTCACCGGCGGCACCGGCGGACTCGGCGCGCACGTCGCCCGGATGCTCGCCGCCGACGGCGCGGACCACGTCGTCCTCGTCGGCCGCCGCGGACCGGACACCCCCGGCGCCCGCGAACTGGCCGACGAAATACGCGAGTCGGGCGTACAGGTCTCCGTCGAGACCTGTGACATCGCCGACCGCGAAGCCGTACGCACCCTCCTCGCCGGACTCCCGGACCTCACCGCCGTCATCCACGCGGCCGGACTCCCGCAGCGCATCGCCCCCCTGACCGAACTGACCCTCGCGGACCTCGCCGAGGTGGCCTCCGCCAAGGTCCTCGGCGCCCGGCACCTCGACGAACTCCTCGCGGACACCCCGCTGGACGCCTTCGTCCTCTTCTCCTCCGGCGCCGCCGTATGGGGCAGCGCCGGACAGTCCGCCTACGGCAGCGCCAACGCCTGCCTCGACGGCCTCGCCGCCCACCGCCGCGCCCGCGGCCTCGCCGCCACCTCCGTGGCCTGGGGTTCCTGGGACGGCGGCATGGTCGACGCCGAACTGGCCGCCGTCATGCGGCGCATCGGAGCACCCGCGATGCGCCCCGAACGGGCCGTCGGCGCGCTGCGCCGCATCCTGGCGGGCGGCGCCCCGCACGCCGTGGTCGCCGAGTTCGACTGGGAACGCTTCGCGCCCACCTACGCACTCGCCCGCCCGCGCCCGCTCCTCGACGCACTGCCCGAGGCGCGGGCCGCCCTCGACACCGACCCGGCACCGGGCGGCGGCGGAGCGGGCACCGGCCTCGCGGACACCCTGGCCGGGCTGCCCCAGGCCGCGCAGCGGGCGGCCCTCCTCGACCTGGTCCGTACGCACGTGGCCGCCCTGCTCGGCTACGAGGACCCGGCCGAGGTCCCCGCCGACCGCGGCTTCACCGACCTCGGCTTCGACTCCGTCGCCGCCGTCGACCTGCGGACGAGGCTGGTCGCGGCCACCGGCCGCCCCCTGCCCACCAGCATGGTCTACGACCACCCCGGCCCGGGGGCGCTCGCGGCCCACCTGTGGTCCGAGCTCTGCCAGGACGCCGGAGCCGGTGAACTGCCCGTACTCGCCCAGCTGGACCGCCTCGAAGAGACCGCGGCGACCCTCGCCGCCGAGGAGATCGAGGCCACCCGCATCACCGCCCGCCTGCAGAGCCTGCTGGCACGGCTGACCGGAACCCTCGAAGCGACGACCGGCGCGCAGGCCGTGGGCGACCAGCTCGAATCCGCCTCCGCCGCCGACGTCTTCGCCTTCATCGACAAGGAACTCGGCCTCACCTGACCGACCGCGCGGGACCCGATCCGCGGCCCGATCCGCGACGCGCCAACCGCGACCCGACCCGACTCGACCTCACGGCATGAACAAGGACTCGGTGGGACCAAGATGTCCAATGACGACGCAAGGCTTCTCGACTACCTCAAGCGGGTCACGGCGGATCTGCACCAGACCCGCCGCAGGCTTCAGGAGGTCGAGAACCAGGACCACGAGCCCATCGCCATCGTCGCGATGAGCTGCCGCTACCCGGGAGGCATCAGCACCCCGGACGACCTGTGGCGGCTCGTGGCCGAGGGCCGGGACGCCATCACCACCTTCCCCACGGACCGCGGCTGGGACCTCGACGGGCTGCGCGGCGAGGAGCCGGAGACCGCCGAGTCCGGCAGCAGCTACGTCCACGAGGGCGGCTTCGTCCACGACGTCGCCGGCTTCGACGCGGGCTTCTTCGGGATCAGCCCCAACGAGGCACTGACCATGGACCCGCAGCAGCGGCTGCTGCTCGAGGTGTCCTGGGAGGCGATCGAGCGGGCCGGCATCGACCCTGTGTCCCTGCGCGGCAAGCCGGTCGGCGTGTTCGCGGGCTCCGGCATCCAGGACTACGAGTACCTGATCGGCGCGGCCGGCGAGGTCGCCGAGGCCTATATGACCACCGCCAACGCGGCCGCCGTCATCTCCGGCCGGATCTCCTACACCCTGGGCCTGGAAGGCCCGGCCGTGACCGTGGACACGGCGTGCTCCTCCTCGCTCGTCTCGCTCCACCTGGCAGCCCAGGCGCTCAGACAGCGCGAATGCTCGCTGGCCCTCGCCGGCGGCGTCATGGTGATGTCCACCCCCTCGCCGTTCATCGCGTTCAGCCGCCAGCGCGGCCTCGCCCCCGACGGCCGCTGCAAGGCCTTCGCCGAGGCCGCCGACGGCACCGGCTGGTCCGAGGGCGCGGGCATGCTCGTACTCGAACGGCTGGCGGACGCCCGCCGCAACGGCCACCCCGTACTGGCCGTCGTACGCGGCAGCGCCGTCAACCAGGACGGCGCCAGCAACGGCCTGACCGCCCCCAACGGCCGCGCCCAGCAGCGGGTCATCCGCCAGGCGCTCGCCAACGCCCGCATCCCCGCGACCCAGGTCGACGTGGTCGAGGGCCACGGCACCGGGACCACCCTCGGCGACCCGATCGAGGCGCAGGCACTGCTCGCCACCTACGGGCAGGACCGCCCCGAAGACCGGCCGCTGTGGCTGGGCTCCATCAAGTCCAACATCGGGCACGCGCAGGCCGCCGCCGGCGTCGGCAGCATCATCAAGATGGTCATGGCCCTGCGCAACGGCGTGCTGCCGCAGACCCTGCACGTGGACGAACCCTCGAGCCACGTCGACTGGTCCGCGGGCCGGGTCCGGCTGCTGTCCGAATCCCGGGAGTGGGAGCGCGGCGAGGACCGGCCCCGACGGGCCGGCGTCTCGGCGTTCGGGGTCAGCGGCACCAACGCCCACGTCATCCTGGAGGAAGCACCGGCCGAGGAGCCGGCCGAGGCGGGCCAGGCGGGGGATGCGCCTGCCGCTGACACCGTGCCGCTTCCGCTGTCGCTGCCCGCCGTACTGCCGTGGCCGGTCTCCGGCCGGGACGCCGAGGCGCTCGCCGCTCAGGCGAGCCGGGTGCACGCCCACGTCACGGCCTCGCCGGAGCTGGACCCCAGGGACCTGGCCTACTCGCTGGCCACCAGCCGCGCGGCGCTCGACCACCGCGCGGTCGTCCTGGCGGACGGCCGGGACGCCGCTCTCGCCGCTCTCGCCGCGCTGGCCGACGGACAGCCGCACCCGGGTGTGGTGCGCGGCGTGCTGACCAAGGGCTCGACGGCCTTCCTGTTCACCGGCCAGGGCGCCCAACGGCTGGGCATGGGGCGGGAGTTGTACGAAGTCTTCCCAGTGTTCGCGGCGGCCTTCGACGCCGTGTGCGCGGAGATCGACGTGCACCTCGGGCGGTCGCTGCGGGAGGTGGTGTGGGGTGAGGACGCGGAGGCGCTGAACGCGACCGCGCTCACCCAGCCCGCCCTGTTCGCCCTCGAAGTGGCGCTGTTCCGGCTCGTCGAAGCCTGGGGGATCACCCCCGATGTGGTCGCCGGCCACTCGATCGGCGAGCTGGCCGCCGCCCACGCCGTCGGCGTGCTGTCCCTGGCGGACGCGGCACGGCTGGTGGTGGCCCGGGGCCGTCTGATGCAGGCGCTGCCCGCCGGTGGCGCGATGCTCGCCGTCCAGGCGACGGAGGAAGAGGTCCTGCCACTGCTCACCGACGAGGTGGGCATCGCGGCGGTCAACGGGCCCGGCTCCGTCGTCGTCTCGGGCGTCGAAGCGGCCGTCCTCGCGCTCGGCGAGCAGTTCACGGCCACCGGTCGCAAGACCAGCCGCCTCGCCGTCTCGCACGCCTTCCACTCGGCGCTGATGGACCCGATGCTCGACGAATTCCGGGCCATCGCCCATGAGTTGACGTACGAAGAACCGCGGATCGCGGCCGTCTCCACCGTGACCGGCGACCGGCCCGGCGCGGACTGGCAGTCCCCGGACTACTGGGTCTCCCAGGTCCGCGAGGCCGTCCGCTTCGCCGACGCCGTCCGCACCCTGGAGCACGAGGGCGTCACCCGCTTCCTGGAGATCGGCCCCGACGGCATCCTCACCGGACTCGCCCAGCAGACCGCCGACTCCGAGCAGGCGGTCCTCGTACCGGCCCTGCGCCGCAACCGCCCCGAGCCCGAGGCCCTGATCACCGCCGTCGCCCAGCTCCACACCTCCGGCGCGGCCGTCGACTGGGAGGCGTTCCACTCCGGAACCGGAGCCCGGCTCGTCGCCCTGCCCACCTACGCCTTCCAGCGCACCCGCTACTGGGTCGAGGGCACCGGCGCCCTCGGCGACCTCTCGGCAGCCGGACTGGCCGCCGCCGGGCACCCGCTGCTCGGCGCCGTCGTCTCCCTCGCCGACTCCGGCGGGGTGGTCCTGACGGGCCGGGTCTCGGTATCGGCCCAGCCCTGGCTCGCCGACCACCTCGTCGGCGACTCCGTGGTCTTCCCCGGCACCGGCTTCGTGGAACTGGCCGTCCGCGCCGGCGACCAGGTCGGCTGCGAACTGCTCGAAGAGCTCATGCTCCAGGCGCCCCTCGTCCTGCCCGAACGCGGGGCGGTCGCCCTCCAGGTCGAGGTCGGCGCCGCGGACGCGTCCGGGCGGCGCCCCGTCAGCGTCCACTCGCGCCGCGACGACCAGCCCGACCAGCCCTGGACCCTGCACGCGGCGGGCGTCCTGGCGGCCGCCGCGGCCCCGGACTCCGCCTTCGACCTGGGCGCCTGGCCGCCCGCCGCCACCCCGATAGAGACGGACGGCGTGTACGAGGCGCTGGCCGCCGCCGGTCTCCCGTACGGCCCGGTCTTCCGCGGCCTCACCGCCGCCTGGGCCGCCGAGGCCGGCACCGAGGTGTTCGCCGAGGTCGCCCTCCCGGAGCGGGCCCGTGCCGACGCCGCCGCGTTCGGCCTGCACCCGGCGCTCCTGGACGCCTCGCTGCACGGGTCCGTCTTCACCGACCTGTTCGCCGAGGCCCGGGGCCCGGTCCTGCCGTTCGTCTGGACCGGCGTACGGCTGCACGCGTCCGGCGCCACCCGGCTGCGGGTCCGGATCGCCCCGGACGGCGCGGGCGCCATCACCCTGACGGTCGGTGACGAGACCGGCCGTCCCGTGCTCTCCGTGGACTCCCTCGTCCTGCGAGAGGTCTCCGCCGAGCAGCTCGCCGCCGCCCGTACGGTCGCCCACGAATCCCTCTTCGCCCTCGACTGGGCCGTTCTCCCCGCCCCAGCGGCCCCCGCGGCCCCCGTGGCCGACTGGGACACCCTGCCCGCCGACGGGCCCGTACCGGAGCACGTCATCCTGCGCTCCCGGCCCGGATCCGGCCCGGACGCGGTCCGCGAGGCCACCGCGCGGGCGCTCACCGTCCTGCAGAGCTGGCTCGCCGACGAGCGGTACGCCGGCTCCCGGCTCCTCGTCGCGACCTCCGGAGCCGTGGCCCTGCCCGGCGAGGACATCACCGACCTGGCCGGGGCGGCCGTCTGGGGCCTGGTGCGCTCGGCGCAGGCGGAAAACCCGGGACGGTTCCTCCTGGCGGACCTCACCGACCTCGCCGACCCGCAGGAGGCGGCCGCCGCGGTGGCCGCCGCCGAACCCCAGACCCTCGTACGGGGTACGACCGTCCAAGGCGCCCGCCTCACCCGCGTCACCGACGACCCCGAGCGCCGCGTCCGCCCCGACTTCGGCAACGGCACCGTCCTGGTCACCGGCGCGACCGGCGCACTCGGCCGGCTGGTCGCCCGGCAGCTCGTCGAGGCCCACGGCGTACGGAGCCTCCTGCTGGTCTCCCGGCGCGGTACGGACGCCCCCGGTGCGGTGGAACTCCGCGCCGAGCTGCGCGGACTCGGCGCCGAAGCCACCCTCGCGGCCTGCGACGCCGGAGACCGCGACGCCCTCGCCGCCCTGATCTCCGGGGTGCCGCTCACCGGCGTGGTCCACCTCGCGGGGGTGCTCGATGACGCGCTCATCGCCTCGCTGACCCCGGAAGGCCTGGACACCGTCCTGAGCGCCAAGGCCGACGCGGCGCTCCACCTGCATGAACTGACCCGCGGCTTGGAACTGTCGGCCTTCGTGCTGTTCTCCTCCGCGACCGGCGTCCTGGGCGTCCCCGGACAGGGCAACTACGGTGCGGCGAACGCCCTGCTCGACGCGCTCGCCACCCACCGGCGCGCCCACGGCCTCCCCGCCCAGTCCCTCGCCTGGGGCCTGTGGGCGAGCGGCATGTCCGGCGCCCTGACCGACGCCGACCTCCAGCGGATGAGCCGCACCGGCATCGGCGCGCTCACCGCCGAGTACGGCGTGGACCTCTTCGACCGGGCCCTGACCGTCGACACCCCGGTCCTCCTGCCGATCCGGCTGGACGTCCGCACGCTCGCCGAGGCGGGCGAGGCCCTGCCACCGCTCTTCCGCGGCCTGGTCCGCGTACGGGCGAGGAGGAGCGCGGCGTCGGCGGCGCCCGAGGCGGCGGGGGCGCTGCGGGGCCGACTGGCCGGACTCGACCGCGAGGAGCGCACGGCAGTCCTGCTCGACCTGGTCCGTACGCAGGTCGCGATCACCCTCGGATACCCGGGACCGCACGCGGTCGACGAGAACCGCGCGTTCAGCGAACTCGGCTTCGACTCGCTCACCGCCGTCGAGTTCCGCAACGCCGTCAGCGCCGCCGCCGACGTCCGGCTGCCCGCCACCCTCGCCTTCGACTACCCCAACCCGCGCGCGCTCGCCCGGCACCTCCTCGGCGAACTCGACGGAGCCACCGGGCAGCCGGGAACCGCGTCCCCCACCGCGGTCCGGGCCGGCGTCGGGGACGAGGACCCGATCGTGATCGTCGCCATGGCCTGCCGCTACCCCGGCGGGGTGCGCACCCCCGAGGACCTGTGGCAGCTGGTCGCGGACGGCGTGGACGCCGTCTCCGGCTTCCCGGCCAACCGCGGCTGGGACCTCGACCGCATCTACGACCCGACCGCCGAGCGGCCGCACACCAGCTACGCCCGCGAAGGCGGATTCCTGCACGAGGCGGGCGAATTCGACCCGGCCTTCTTCGGGATCAGCCCCAATGAAGCCGCCGTCATGGATCCGCAGCAGTTCCTGCTGCTGGAGACGGCGTGGGAGGTGTTCGAGCGGGCCGGAATCGACCCGGAGACCCTGCGCGGCAGCATGACCGGCTGCTACGCCGGAATGATGTACCACGACTACGCCGCCAACAACAGCACCGGAGCCATCGCCTCCGGGCGCGTCTCGTACGTGTTCGGCCTGGAGGGCCCGGCCGTCACGGTCGACACGGCGTGCTCCTCGTCCCTGGTGGCCCTGCACATGGCTGCGCAGGCGCTGCGGTCGGGGGAGTGCTCGCTGGCCCTCGCCGGCGGTGTCGCCGTCATGGCCACCCCGGAGGTCTTCGTCGAGTTCAGCCGCCAGCGCGGACTCGCCCCCGACGGCCGGTGCAAGTCGTTCGGGGCGGGTGCGGACGGTACGGGGTGGGGTGAGGGCGCGGGCATGCTGCTGCTGGAGCGGCTGTCGGACGCACGGCGCAACGGGCATCCGGTACTGGCGACGGTGCGGGGCTCGGCGCTGAACCAGGACGGCGCGTCCAACGGTCTGACCGCCCCCAACGGCCCCTCGCAGCAGCGGGTGATCCGCCAGGCCCTCGCCAACGCGGGGCTGTCGGCCGCCGAGGTGGACGCGGTCGAGGCGCACGGCACCGGTACGACCCTCGGCGACCCGATCGAGGCGCAGGCGCTCCTGGCCACGTACGGCCAGGGGCGGGCGGAAGGCCGGCCGCTGTGGCTGGGCTCGGTCAAGTCCAACATGGGGCATACGCAGGCGGCGGCGGGTGTCGCGGGGATCATCAAGATGGTGATGGCGATGCGGCACGGGGTGTTGCCGCCGACCCTGCATGCGGAGGAGCGGTCGGATCAGATCGACTGGTCCGCTGGTGAGGTGGAACTGCTCACCGAGGCCCGGGAATGGCGCGCCGAGGGCCGACTGCGACGGGCGGGCATCTCCTCCTTCGGCATCAGCGGGACGAACGCACACGTCATCGTGGAGGAGGTCCCCGCCGCGCAGCCGCCGGAGGCCGAGCGCGCGGTGGAACTGCCCGTCCTGCCGTGGGTGCTGTCGGCGAAGTCCGCGAAGGCACTGGCCGGCCAGGCGGGCGCCCTGCGCGAGGTGGTGGACGCCTACAGCCCCGAGGACATCGGGCACACGCTCATTGCGGCGCGCAGCACGATGGAGCACCGGGCCGTGGTGGTGGGCGACCGGGAGAGCGGACTGGCCGCTCTCGCGGCGGGCGAGGACCACCCCGGGGTGGTCACCGGCCAGCCGCAGTCGGGTGGGCGGACGGCGTTCCTGTTCACGGGGCAGGGTGCGCAGCGGTTGGGGATGGGGCGGGAGTTGTATGCGTCCTTCCCGGTGTTCGCGGCGGCTTTCGATGCGGTGTGTGGGGAGATCGACCCGTTGCTGGGGCGGTCGTTGCGGGATGTGGTGTGGGGTGAGGATGCGGAGGCGCTGAATGCCACTGCCCTGACCCAGCCTGCGCTGTTCGCGCTTGAGGTGGCGTTGTTCCGGCTGGTTGAGGTGTGGGGTGTGCGGCCTGATGTGGTGGCCGGGCATTCGATCGGTGAGTTGGCTGCCGCCCATGCGGTGGGGGTGCTGTCCCTGGCGGACGCGGCCCGGCTGGTCGTCGCGCGCGGCCGTCTGATGCAGGAACTCCCGGTCGGTGGCGCGATGCTCGCGGTCCAGGCGACGGAGGAGGAAGTGTTGCCGCTGCTCTCCGACGGGGTCGGGATTGCGGCGGTCAACGGGCCGGAATCGGTGGTCATTTCGGGTGTGGAGGCGGCCGTTCTGGCGGTGGGTGAGCACTTCTCCGCGGCCGGTCGCAAGACCAGCCGTCTGGCCGTCTCGCATGCGTTCCACTCGGCGCTGATGGAACCGATGCTGGACGAATTCCGCACCCTTGCCAGTGAGTTGACGTACAGCGAGCCGCGCATAGCCGTGGTCTCCACCGTCACGGGCGAGACCTCCACCGGGTGGCAATCGCCCGAGTACTGGGTCAGCCAGGTGCGGGAGGCCGTCCGTTTCGCCGACGCCGTGATCGCGCTGGAGCAGCAGGGCGTGACCCGGTTCCTGGAGATCGGTCCCGACGGCATCCTGACCGGGCTGGCCGCGCAGAGCGTGGACGCCGTACTCGTCGCGGGTCTCCGTAAGAACCGGCCCGAGCCCGAGACCCTGGTCACCGCCGTCGCCCAGCTGCACACCACCGGGGTCTCCGTCGACTGGCAGGCCTTCTTCGCCGGAAGCGGAGCCCGGCTCGTCGACCTCCCCACCTACGCCTTCCAGCGCACTCGCTACTGGATCGGCACGGAGGAGTACCTCGCCAACTCGTGGATCGGCTCCGGCGGCGGCAGCATGGCCACGGCCGGACTGACCGATGCGGGGCACCCGCTGCTCGGCGCGGTGCTGCCGTCCCCCGACACCGACGTGGTCACGTTCACCGGCCGGCTGTCCGCGAGCTCCCACCCCTGGATCGCCGACCACGACGTCCTGGGCAGCATCCTGCTGCCCGGCACCGGCTTCGTGGAGCTTGCGGTCCGGGCGGCCGACCAGGTCGGGTGCGACGTACTGGAAGAGCTGGCGCTGCAGGCGCCGCTGATCCTTCCCGAGCGCGGTGCCGTCACCGTACAGATGGTCGTCGGCCCCGCCGATACCTCCGGGCGGCGTTCGGTGAGCGTCTACTCGCGTGCCGAGGACCGGGCTGACCTGCCGTGGATCCTGCACGCCGACGGCGTGCTCGCGGCAGGCGCCGAAGCCCCCGGCTTCGACCTGGCGGCCTGGCCTCCCGCCGGCGCCGACGCCCTGTCTCTGGACGGCGCGTACGAGGGCCTGCGCGAGCGGGGCTTCGGCTACGGGCCGGTGTTCCAGGGACTCAAGGCCGCCTGGCGGCTCGGTGACGTGCTCTATGCCGAGGTCGCCCTGCCGGAACAGGCGCACGCCGAGGCCGGGGAGTTCGGGCTGCACCCCGCGCTGCTGGACGCGTCCATGCACGCCGCGCTGGTGAACGGCACCGGCGGGGACGAGACCGTCCTGCCCTTCGTCTGGAAGGACATCACCCTGCACGCGGCGGGAGCCTCCGCCGTACGGGTGCGGATCACCCAGCCCACGCCGGAGAGCCTCTCCTTGCAGGTCGCCGATGCGACGGGTGCTCCGGTCGCCACGGTCGGCGCCGTCGTCGGCCGCCCGGTCTCGACCGAGCAGCTCGGCACCGGCGGCACGGATTCCCTCTTCCGCATCGTGTGGAACCCGCTGCCCGTGCCGGCAGCGGCCGCCCCGCAGGGTCTGCCCGAGGGCGCGGCCGTCTTCGAGTGCGAGGTGACGGACGACGATGTTCCGGCCGCTGTCCACACCCTGGCCAACCGGGTCTTGGCGGCGGTACAGGACTGGCTGGCGGACGACCGCGAGGACTCGGTGCTGGCGGTGGTCACGCGGGGTGCGGTGGCTGTCGGGGCGGGTGATGTGGTTGATGTGCGGCAGGCTCCGGTGTGGGGTCTGGTGCGTGCGGCGCAGGCGGAGAATCCGGGCCGGTTGGTGCTGGTCGATTCCGATGGGTCGGTGGAGCTGGGTCTTCTTCTGGGCTTGGGTGAGCCGGAGTTGGCGGTGCGTGGTGGTGAGGTGTTGGTGCCACGGCTGGCCCGGCTGGCGGTCGATGCGGATCCTCATGAACCCGTGTGGGATGGGTCGGGGTCGGTTCTGATCACGGGTGGTACGGGTGGTCTGGGTGCTCTGGTGGCCCGTCATCTGGTGGTCGAGCATGGTGTGCGTCGTCTGGTGCTGGCGGGCAGGCGTGGAGCGGATACGCCCGGTGTGGGTGAACTGGTCGATGATCTGGCCGGGTTGGGTGCGCAGGTCTCGGTTGTGGCGTGTGATGTGGCCGATCGGGAGGCGTTGGCCGCCCTGTTGGATGGTTTGGAGCACCCGTTGTCGGGTGTGGTGCATGTGGCGGGTGTCGCGGACAACGGTGTGGTCGGTGCTCTGACCGCTGAGCGGATGGATGCGGTGCTGCGGCCGAAGGCGGATGCGGCGTGGCATCTGCACGAGTTGACCGCGCACTTGGATCTGGCGGCGTTCGTGATGTTCTCCTCTGCTGGTGGGTTGGTGCTGGCGGCCGGGCAGGGCAATTACGCGGCGGCGAACGTCTTCCTCGACGCACTCGCCGCCCACCGCCACGCGGAGGGGCTTCCCGCGACCTCGATGGCCTTCGGCCTGTGGGGCGTCAACACCGGCATGACCACCATGCTGGACCTGGCCGAAGAGCGCATGGCGGCCCAGGGCCTGCCCGCACTCTCCCAGGCCGAAGGCCTCGCCCTGTTCTCGCTGTCCCTGCGCTCGGGGCAGCCCGCCGTGGTCCCCCTGCGCGTCGACACGAACGTCCTGCGCGGCCGTACCGGGGAGATCCCGGCCCTTCTGCGCGGCATCGTCCGTGCCCCCGTACGCCGGGCCGCGCAGTCCGGGGACGGCGCCGAGGGGCTCGCCGCGCGGTTGGCCGGGCTGGACGCGAGCGGGCGGGCCGCCGCGCTGCTGGACCTCGTACGGGTTCAGGTGGCCGGTGTCCTCGGGCACGCCTCGCCGGATGCCATCGAGCCGGAGCGGGCGTTCAGCGAGCTGGGCTTCGACTCGCTCGCCGCGGTGGAGCTGCGCAACCGCCTCGGCTCGGCGACGGGGCTGCGCCTGCCCGCCACGCTCATCTTCGACTACCCGACCGCGCAGTCCGTCGCCGGCCACATCGGCGCCGAGGTGGCCGGCCGGGGCCATGCCGCACCCGTACCCGCCCGCGCCGTGCCCGCCGCCGGCGGTCCGGACGTGGACGATCCGATCGTGATCGTGGGGATGGGCTGCCGCTACCCGGGCGGGGTGACCACCCCGGATGAGCTGTGGGACCTCGTGGCCGGCGGTGTGGACGCCATCGGCGGGTTCCCGGCCGACCGCGGCTGGGACCCGGAGGTCTACGACCCGGAGCCGGGCACGCCCGGGCGGACGTACGCCCGTGAAGGCGGATTCCTGTACGACGCGGCCGAGTTCGACCCGGTGTTCTTCGGGATCAGTCCGAACGAGGCGCTGATGATGGATCCGCAGCAGCGGCTGCTGCTGGAGGTGTCCTGGGAGGCGATCGAGCGGGCCGGCATCGACCCGGCGGCCCTCAAGGGCTCGGCGACCGGGGTGTTCGCGGGCGTGATGTACCACGACTACGCCCTGGGCGTGGAGGCCGCGGCCAGCAGCGGCGGCAGCCTCGTCTCCGGCCGCACCTCGTACACGCTCGGCCTGGAAGGCCCCTCGGTCACCGTGGACACGGCCTGCTCGTCCTCCCTGGTCGCCCTGCACATGGCGGCGCAGGCGCTGCGGTCGGGTGAGTGCTCGCTGGCCCTGGCCGGCGGTGTCGCCGTCATGGGTACGCCCGGCATGTTCGTCGAGTTCAGCCGTCAGCGCGGGCTCGCCCCCGACGGCCGCTCCAAGTCCTTCGCGGCCTCGGCCGACGGTGTCGCCTGGGGCGAGGGCGCGGGCGTCCTGCTGCTCGAGCGGCTCTCCGACGCGCGGCGCAACGGCCACCCGGTGGTCGCCGTCGTCCGCGGGTCAGCGCTGAATCAGGACGGTGCCTCCAACGGTCTGACCGCCCCGAACGGCCCCTCGCAGCAGCGGGTGATCCGCCAGGCCCTCGCCAACGCGGGGCTGTCGGCCGCCGAGGTCGACGCGGTCGAGGCGCACGGCACCGGTACGACCCTCGGCGACCCGATCGAGGCGCAGGCGCTGCTCGCCACGTACGGGCAGGACCGCCCCGAGGGACAGCCGCTGTACCTGGGCTCCATCAAGTCCAACATGGGCCACACCCAGGCATCCGCGGGCGTCGCGGGCATCATCAAGATGGTCATGGCCATGCGCCACGGGACCCTGCCGAAGACCCTGCACGTGGACGCGCCGTCCGACCAGGTGGACTGGGCGGCGGGGAGCGTGGAACTGCTCACCGAGGCGCGGCAATGGCAGGCGGCGGACCGGCCCCGCCGGGCCGCCGTCTCCTCCTTCGGGATCAGCGGGACGAACGCCCACGTCATCGTCGAGGAAGCGCCGGAAGGCGCCGAGGAGACGACCGTACGGTCAGAACTCCCCGCTCTGCCCTGGGTGTTATCGGCCAAGAGCCCACAGGCCCTGGCCGCCCGGGCCGAGCGCCTGCTGGACCGGATCACGGAGCGGCCGGAGAGCGAACCCGCGGACATCGGCCTCTCGCTGGTCTCCTCGCGCACCGTATTCGCCCACCGTGCCGTGGTCGTGGGAACGGAGCGCTCGGAGCTGCTGCGCGGCCTGACCGCACTGGCCCAGGACCGCAACGCGCCCGCCGTGGTCCGCGACCTGGCGCGCCGCACCGGAAAGACGGCGTTCCTGTTCACCGGGCAGGGTGCACAGCGGCTGGGCATGGGACGGGAGCTGTACGCGTCCTTCCCGGCGTTCGCGGCGGCCTTCGACGCCGTCTGCGCGGAGATCGACCCGCACCTCGGGCGGTCGCTGCGCGAGGTGGTGTGGGGTGAGGACGCGCAGGCGCTGAACGCGACCGCGCTGACCCAGCCCGCCCTGTTCGCGCTCGAGGTGGCGCTGTTCCGGCTCGTCGAAGCGTGGGGCGTACGGCCCGACGTGGTGGCCGGGCATTCGATCGGTGAGCTGGCCGCCGCCCATGCGGTGGGGGTGCTGTCCCTGGCGGACGCGGCCCGGCTGGTCGTCGCGCGCGGCCGTCTGATGCAGGAACTCCCGGTCGGTGGCGCGATGCTCGCAGTCCAGGCGACGGAGGAGGAAGTGCTGCCGCTGCTCACCGACGGGGTCGGGGTCGCGGCCGTCAACGGACCCGAATCCATGGTGGTTTCGGGTGCCGAGGCGGCCGTCCTGGCCATCGGCGAACACTTCGCCGCAGCCGGCCGCAAGACCAGCCGCCTCGCCGTCTCGCACGCCTTCCACTCGGCACTGATGGACCCGATGCTGGACGAGTTCCGTTCCCTCGCCCGGGAATTGAGCTTCGGCGAGCCGCGCATACCCGTCGTCTCCACGGTCTCCGGCGAACTGTCCGACGCCTGGCAGTCCCCCGACTACTGGGCCGGCCAGGTCCGCGAGGCCGTCCGCTTCGCCGACGCCGTCCACACGCTGGAGGAGCAGGGCGTCACCCGGTTCCTGGAGATCGGGCCCGGCGGCGTGCTCACCGCTCTCGCCCAGCAGGTCCTCGACTCCGAGGAGGCCGTCTCGGCCGCCGCCCTGCGCAAGGACCGCGGGGAGCCCGAGTCACTGGTCTCGGCTCTCGCCCAGCTGTACGTGGCGGGCGTACCCGTCGACTGGGAGGCCTTCTACGCGGGCACCGGAGCCCGGCTCGTGGACCTGCCCACCTATCCCTTCCAGCGCGCCCGCTACTGGGTCGACGCCGCCAAGCCCGCCACCGATGCCGTCGCCGTCGGCCAGGACGCCCTCGACCACCCGCTCCTCGCGGCCGTGCTGCCGTCACCCGACTCCGACGCGGTCACCTTCACCGCACGGATCTCCCTGGACGCCCAGCCGTGGGTGGCCGACCACGCCGTGCACGGCAGCGTGCTGCTCCCCGGCACGGGCTTCGTGGAGCTCGCGCTCCAGGCCGGCGACCACGTCGGCTGCGGACTCCTGGAGGAGCTCACCCTCCAGGCCCCGCTCGTGCTGCCCGAGCGCGGCGGCGTCTCCCTCCAGGTCGTCGTGGGCGAACCCGACGAGCGGGCGCGGCGCGCCGTACAGGTCTACTCGCGCCCCGAGGCCCGGCCCGACGAGCCGTGGACCCGGCACGCCGACGGCTTCCTCGCGCCCGGCGCCACCGAGCCCGGCGACGGTCTCACCGCCTGGCCGCCCGCCGGCGCGGCCGAGCTGGACGCGGCCGAGCTGTACGACCGGCTCCAGGAGCGCGGGTTCGGCTACGGCCCGGTCTTCCAGGGCCTGACGGCCGCCTGGCGGCTGGACGACGCGCTCTACGCCGAGATCGAACTGCCCGAGCAGGCGCACGCCGACGCCGGACGGTTCGGACTCCACCCGGCCCTGCTCGACGCCTCGATGCACGCGCTCGGCTTCGGCGGGCTCGGCGCGGAGGAGGACGCGGGGGGCGCGCTGCTTCCCTTCGCCTGGGCGGGCGTCACCCTGCACGCCGCGTCCGCCACCGCCGTACGGGTCCGGCTCGCGCCCGTCGAAGGCCAGCGCAACGCCGTACGCCTCGACCTGGCCGACCCGGCCGGAGCGCCGGTGGCCTCGGTCGCCGCGCTGCTGCTGCGGCCGGTCGCCGCCGAACAGCTGCCGACCGGGGGCTTCCGGGACGCGCTGCTGTCCGTCGAATGGCAGCCGGTCGGCGGCGGTTCCGGACCGCGCGGAGCGTGCACGGTCGCCGGACCGGGCCTGGAGGTGGCCGGGGTTCCGGTGGCTCCCGGACTCGACGCGCTCGGCGCGGCGCAGGACGAGGTACCGGACACCGTGCTGCTGCCGGTCCTGGCGACCGGGCCCGGCGCGGTCCGCGAGGAGGCGGTCCCCGCCGGGGTCCGCTCGGCGGTGGACACGGCGCTGGCCGCCGTACAGCAGTGGCTGGCCGAGCCGGCGTTCGCGCGGTCGCGGCTGGTCCTGGTCACCCGGGCCGCGTCGGCCGTGGCCGACGGCGACCCGGTCGACGTACGACAGGCCCCGGTGTGGGGGCTGGTGCGGGCCGCGCAGGCGGAGAACCCGGGCCGGTTCGTACTGCTGGACCTGGAGGAGGCAGAGGTGTCCCCGAAGGCGCTGGCCGCCGCACTCGCCTCGGGCGAGCCCGAGCTGGCGATCCGGCAGGGCAGGGTCCTCGCGCCGCGCCTCGTCCGGTCCGCCGCACCGGGCGGCGACACGCCCTGGGACACCGAGGGAACCGTCCTGATCACCGGCGGAACCGGCGGCCTGGGCGCCCTCGTCGCCCGGCACCTGGTGACCGCGCACGGTGTACGGCACCTCGTGCTCACCAGCCGACGCGGACTCGGCGCGCCGAACGCGGCCGGACTCCGTGACGAACTGGCCGCGCTCGGCGCCCGGGTGGAGATCGCCGCCTGCGACGTGTCCGACCGGGCCGCCGTGGCCGCGCTGATCGGCGGCATCGACCCGGCGCACCCGCTGCGCGGGATCGTCCACGCCGCCGGGGTCGCCCACAACGGCCTGGTCGGGGCGCTCACGCCCGAGCAAGTGGACACCGTACTGCGGGCGAAGGCGGACGCGGCCTGGTACCTGCACGAACTGACGGCCGGTCACGACCTGTCCGTCTTCGCCCTGTTCTCCTCGGCCGGCGGCCTGGTCATGGCCGCCGGACAGGGCAACTACGCGGCGGCGAACGTCTTCCTCGACGCGCTCGCCCAGCACCGCCGCTCGCAGGGGCTGGCGGCCACCTCCATGGCCTTCGGACTGTGGGACACCGAGACCGGACTGAGCCAGTGGCTCGGCGAGGCCGACCTCCAGCGGATGCGGCGCAGCGGGACGCCCGCCCTGTCCGAGGAGGAGGGCCTGTGGCTGCTCGACGCGGCGGTCGCGGCCGACGCCCCCGCCCTCGTACCGCTGCGGGTGGACCTGGCCGCCCTGCGGGCCCGTACCGACGAGGTGCCCGCCCTGCTGCGTGGCCTGGCCCCCGCGGTGCGCCGCCGGGCCGGCGCCGCGGCCGGAGCCGCCGAGGCCGGCGCGCTGCGCGAGAAGGTGCGCGTGCTGGGCGGCGCCGAGCGCGAGAAGGCGGTGCTCGACGCGGTGCTCACCCACGCGGCCGAGGTCCTCGGGCACGCCGACGCGAGCGCGGTCGACGCCGAAGCGGGCTTCCTGGAGGCCGGATTCGACTCGCTGACCGCAGTCGAACTCCGCAACCGGCTGAACTCCGCGTCCGGGCTCTCCCTGCCGGCCATGGTGGTCTTCGACAGCAAGAACCCGCTGGAGCTGGCCCGGCTGCTCGCCGACCGGATGGGCGCCGTGATGGGGGAGCGGGGGCAGGGCGACACACCGTCCCCGCACGGCGCCGACCGGGCCGACGACACCCTGTACGGACTGTTCCTCGACGCGATCATGTCGGGGAACCTCCAGCCCGGCCTGGCCATGCTGCGGTCCGTGGCGGCGCTGCGGCCCGCCTTCGCCTCGGCGGCCGACCTGGCGGAACTGCCCGCGGCGGTGACCTACGGGGCACGCACCCGGCCGGAGGGATCCCGGACGCCCCGGCTGATCTGCCTCAGCACGCCGACCGTGGCGGGCGGCGTGCACCAGCACGCGCGGCTCGCGGCCCGGCTCTCGATGCCTGTCTCCGGTATCCCCACCCCCGGGTTCGGGCGCGGGGAGGCCCTGCCGGAGTCCTTCGGCGCGGCGGTGGACGTTCTCGCCGAGGCCGTGCTGCGCGCCGCGGACGGGGAGCCGTTCGCCCTGCTCGGCTTCTCCTCGGGCGGTCTGCTCGCGCACGCCACCGTGGCCCGCCTGGAGCAGGTCCACGGGGTGCGCCCCGCCGGGCTGGTCCTGCTGGACACCTACTACATGGGCGCGACGAACGACGCGCTCTTCGACCAGATGGCGTTCGCCGTCCCCGACAAGGCCGCCACGCTGGGCTCCTTCAGCAGCGCCGAACTCTCCGCGATGGGGCGGTACGTGGAGCTGCTGCCGCAGTTCCGGCAGGACGCGATCGAGGCGCCGGTGCTGTTCGTACGGGCCGGGGACCTGTTCGAGATGGGCGATGACGCGGCCATCGCACCCGACGCCGGATGGCAGGCCGACTGGGAGGGCGCCGACACCGTGGCGACCGTCCCCGGCACCCACTTCACCATCGTCGAGCAGCACGTCGACACGACGGCCCCCGTCATCGACAGCTGGCTGACGGACCTGAAGGAGCGGATCTCCTGATGAGCAATGGACGACGACGAGCAGTTGGACCCGGACGAGCAGAGGTGGCACAGCGGTGAGCCTGAGCACGATACGCCCGGCCGCGGTCCGCGGACCGGCGGAGCGCATCCACGAGTTCATGCTGGCGGCGGCCAGGACCGCGCCGGACAGCCCGGCGGCCTGGGAGGCCGGCCCCGACGGCACCTCCCGGGTGCTGACCTACCGCCAACTCGAGCGCAGGGCCCACGACTACGCGGTGACCCTGGACTCGCTCGGCCTCGACATCGGCGACCGGGTGATCCTGGAGTCCGACAACTCAGCAGCCGCCGTGGCCGTGCTCCTCGCCTGCTCGATGCTCGGGCTCACCTTCATCCCGGTGAGCCCGGAGGTCCCCACCCCGCGGCTGCTGGCCATCGCCGCCACCGCGGAGCCCGCCCTGCATCTCCAGACGGCGGACGGCACGCGCGAGGGCGTCCCGGAGTCCATCGGCACGGCACGCTTCGGCCCGGACGGGGTGGTCGTGGAGCGCGCGCCCGCGCCCCGCACCCGTCACCGGCGGGAGGCGGTCGGCACCGACCCCGCGTACATGATCTTCACCTCGGGGACCACGGGGCGCCCCAAGGGCGTGGTCATGAGCCACCGCGGGGTGCTCGCCTTCTACCGGGGGATGCTCCAGCACTCCATCGTCACGGCCGAGGACCGGCTCGCCACCACCTCGCCGCTCCAGTTCGACTTCGCGCTGCTGGACATCGGGCTCGCCCTCGGCTCGGGCGCCCAGCTGATCCCCGTACCGCGGGAGCTGATGCACTGGCCGCGCCGGCTGCTGCGCTTCCTGACCGAGACCGGCGCCACGCAGGTCGACGGGGTGCCGTCGATCTGGCGGCCCGTACTGCGCCACGAGGCCAAGGGCCTGGCCCAGCTGGCCGGCCAGCTGCGCGGCGTGCTGTTCTCCGGCGAGGCCTTCCCGCTTCCCGAACTGCGCCAGCTGCAGGGCCTGTTGCCGCAGGCGCGGGTGGTGAACTGCTTCGGCCCCACCGAGGCGATGGCCTTCTCCCTCACCGACGTGCCGAACCCGCTGCCCGAGGGCGTCGACAAGCTCTCCATCGGATTCGCCTACCCGGGCGCGGAGATGCTGCTGATCGACGAGGACGGCCGGCCCGTCGGGGAACCCGGGACGGTGGGCGAGATCCACCTGCGCGGCCCCTCCCTCTTCACCGGCTACTGGGACGATCCGGAGGCCACCCGGGCCGTCCTGGTGCCCGATCCGCTCAACCCCCGTTCCGGTCAACTCGTGTACAAGTCAAATGACTTGGCATACCGCGGCGAGAGTGGTGAGCTGTACTTCGTCGGCCGTTCCGATCTCCAGGTCAAGATCCGGGGCAACCGCGTGGAGCTGGGGGAGATCGAGCGCAGGCTCCTGGAGTTCCCCGGTGTCGAGGCGGCCGCCGCCGTGGTCCGCCCGCGTCCGGGCAACGATCCGGAGCTGTACGCGTACGTCGTGCCCGCCCGCGGCTTCACCGCCGACCCCCTCGTGATCAGCGCGTTCTGCAAGCAGACCCTGCCCGAGTACATGGTTCCGCGGAAGGTCGGCCTGATCCAAGGTCTGCCGCTCACGCCCAACGGGAAGACCGACCGCAGGGCCCTGGCGGCACGCGCCGCCGAGGAGGCCTGAAACCGGCGGTCCGGCCCCCCTGTTCCGACCCGCCCCGACCCCGCCCCGTCCCCGCGCCACCCCTGTTCCGACCCCTGTCCTGACCCCTGTTCCGACCCCTGTTCCCGGTCCGGACCCGCCCCGCCCCTCCCGCCATTCCGTTCACTGGTACCCACGTCCCGTCCCGACAGCATTGGACAGCCCCCATGACCAGCTCCCTGAGCGAGAACGACACGACCGGACCGGAGGCCAAGGCGGGCCGCAAGGAATGGATCGCCCTCGGCGTACTGCTCCTGCCCGTGCTGCTCGTCTCCATGGACCTGACGGTTCTCTACTTCGCCATCCCCGCCATCAGCGAGGACCTGCGGCCCTCCGGCAGCGAGCAGCTGTGGATGATCGACATCTACGGCTTCGTCCTGTCCGGAGTCCTGCTCACCATGGGCGCGCTCGGCGACCGCATCGGCCGCCGGCGCCTCCTGCTGATCGGTGCCGTGGTCTTCGGCGGCGGCTCGCTGCTCGCCGCCTACGCCTCCAACCCCGAGATGGTGGTCACCGCCCGGGCCCTCCAGGGCATCGGCGGCGCCACCCTCATGCCCTCCACGCTCGCCCTCATCCGGAACCTGTTCCGCGACCAGACCCAGCGGCGCACCGCCGTCGCCGTCTGGTCCACCGGCATGGCCGCCGGCGCCGCGCTCGGCCCCGTGGTCAGCGGCGCCCTCCTCACCGGCTTCTGGTGGGGTTCCGTCTTCCTCATCAACGTCCCCGTGATGCTTCTCCTGCTGGTCGCCGCGCCGTTCCTGCTGCCGGAGTTCAAGGACGCCGCGGCCGGGAAGTTCGACCTGATCAGCGCCGCGCTCTCGCTCGCCATCGTGCTGCCGGTCATCTACGGCTTCAAGAAGATCGCCGTGGACGGCTTCTCCGTCACCCACGTCGTCGCCATCGCGGTCGGCCTGGCCATCGTCCCGCTGTTCCTGCGCCGCCAGCGCACCAGCAGCGACCCGATGATCGACATCTCGCTGTTCCGCAACCGGGCCTTCGGCGCCTCGGTCACCGTGAACATGCTGGCCTGCTTCACCCTCGTCGGCTACTCGCTCTTCAGCACCCAGTACATGCAGTCCGTCCTCGGCATGAGCGCGCTGAAGTCCGCGCTGTGGACCATCCCCGGCACGCTCGCCGTGGGCGCCGTCGTGCCCGTCGCCACCGTCCTCGTCCGTACCGTCAAGCCCGCCCACATCATCGGCGCCGGGTTCACCGTCGCCACCCTCGCCCTGCTGATGCTCACCCAGGTGCCGGCCGAGGACGGCCTGGTGCTGATCCTGATCGGCATCATCGCGCTGGCCGTCGGGCTCACCCCGGTGCTCACCCTCGTCACCGAGCTCGTCGTCGGCCAGGTGCCGCCGGAGCGCGCCGGTACCGCCTCCGCCCTGCTCCAGACCGGCCAGGAGCTCGGCGGCGCCCTCGGCGTGGCCGTGCTGGGCAGCATCGGCGCCGCCGTCTACCGCAACAGCTCCGCGCTGGACGCCCCGGCCGGGGTGCCCGCCGACGCGCTGGAGCCCGCCCGCGAGACCATCGGCGGCGCCCTGGCGGCCGCCGGCAAGCTCTCGGGCGACGCGTCCGCCAGTCTGATCGAGGCGGCCCGTACCGCCTTCACGACCGAGGTGCACGCCGCCTCGGTGGCCGGAGCCGTCGTCATGGCCGGCGCCGCGGTCTTCGCCCTGATCGGGCTGCGCTCCGTCCAGACCGACAACCAGCGGGCCGCGGAACTCGCCGCGCAGAGCGCCCCGGCGGCGCAGAAGGCCGCACAGCCGGGCGCGGGCACCGCGTAAGGCACCTGCCCCCGTCAGGGGCCCACCGACAGCCGCCCAGGACCTGAACCCCCGCCGGTCCTGGGCGGCTTCGCCATGCCCGGGTCCGGGTCCGCGCCGGTCGGCACACCGCGCCGCTGGAGCGCTCCGCGCGAGCGGGCCGCCGGGGTGCCGTAAGGGTCGGGCTGGGGTCGGATCTGGGGTCCGGTGGCCGAATCCTCTCCCTAGCATCGAACCGCATTCGAGCACACGCTCGGAACTGCCAGGCACCAGGCTGGAGGAATATCCGCATGTCCCTGCTGGCAACCGATTCTGTCGAGACGGCACGGTTCCGCGCGTACGGGCCGCGGCAGCTCGACGAGATCGCCGACCGCCACGGCCTGCCCGCCGACATACGGGAGACCGTCCGGCTCGTGTCGATGGTGCTGCCCTTCCGGGTCAACGAGTACGTTCTGTCGCACCTCATCGACTGGGACCGCATTCCGGACGACCCGATGTTCCAACTGGTGTTCCCGCAGCGGGGGATGCTGACCGAGCAGAACGAACGGGACCTGGCCGCGCTCTCCGCGGACCCCGCGTCGAAGGTCGCGCTGCGCACCCTCGTGCAGCAGATCCGCGGTCGGCTCAACCCGCACCCGTCCGGCCAGAAGGAGCTCAACGTCCCCACCCGGGACGGCGTCGAGATCCCCGGACTCCAGCACAAGTACCGCGAGACGGTGCTCTACTTCCCGAGCCAGGGCCAGACCTGCCACTCCTACTGCACCTACTGCTTCCGCTGGGCCCAGTTCGTCGGGGACGCGGACCTGCGCTTCGCCGCGCCCGACCCGAGCGGTCTCGTCTCCTACCTCGGCCACCACCCCGACGTCACCGACGTACTGGTGACCGGCGGCGACCCGATGGTGATGTCCACCGAGCGGCTGCGCTCCCACCTGGAGCCGCTGCTCGCCGTGGAGAGCGTACGGACCATCAGGATCGGCACGAAGTCCGTCGCGTACTGGCCGCAGCGCTTCACCGGCGACCCCGACGCCGACGACGTGCTGCGCCTCTTCGAGCAGGTCGTCGCCTCGGGACGCAACCTCGCCGTCATGGCGCACTTCAGCCACCCCCGCGAGCTCGCCACCGACCTCGCCCGGCGGGCGATCTCCCGGATCAGGTCCACCGGCGCCCTCGTCTACTGCCAGGCGCCGCTGATCGCCCGCGTCAACGACGACCCGGCCGTCTGGAGCGAGATGTGGCGGGCCGAACTCGCCGCCGGCTCGGTGCCGTACTACATGTTCGTGGAGCGCGACACCGGCCCCTACGACTACTTCCGGGTACCCCTCGCGCGGGCGGCCGAGATCTTCCAGAGCGCCTATCGCACCCTGCCCGGCCTGGCCCGCACCGTACGCGGCCCGGTGATGTCCGCGACCCCCGGCAAGGTCGCGGTGGACGGGATCGTCGAGAACGCCGAAGGCCGCTTCTTCCAGCTGCACATGGTCCAGGCCCGCGACCCCGCCCTGGTCGGCAGGCCCTTCCTGGCGCACTACGACCCGGAGGCGGCCTGGCTGGACGAACTGCGGCTCGACCGCACCGTCCCGGCCGACATCGCCCGCGCCATCGGGGGACCGGCGTGGTCGGGCGGACAGGAGCTCTTCGGGACGAAGGCGGCCGCGCCGGTGGGGAGCAGGGGATGAACGACATGCGGATGTCACCGAACCTGGCGCTCAACCAGCTGGTGGCACAGCGCCAGGCGGCCGGCGAACCGCTGATCCACCTCGGCTTCGGGGAGTCCCGGCTGCCCGCGTTCGAGCCCCTGGTGGAACGGCTCGCCGCGGGAGCGCACCGCAACGCCTACGGGCCGGTGGCCGGTTCGCCCGCGGTCCGCAACGCCGCCGCCGGCTACTTCAGCCGCCGCCGCATCCCCACCGACGCGGAGCAGATCGTGGTCGCCCCCGGCAGCAAGCCGCTGCTGATGGCCCTCAACCTGGCCGTCCCCGGCGACGTACTGCTGCCCCGGCCGGCCTGGAACACCTACGCCCCCCAGGCCCGGCTGGCCGGCAAGCACCCGATCGCCGTCCCGATCCCCGAGGAGTGCGGCGGGGTACCGGACCCGGACGCCCTGCGCGAGTGCATCACCGCGGCCCGCGTCCTCGGCCGAGACCCGCGCATCATGGTGCTGACCCTCCCCGACAACCCGACCGGCACCCTGGCCCCGCCCCCGCTCATCCGCGAACTGTGCGCGATCGCCGAGGAGGAGGGCCTGCTGATCGTCTCGGACGAGATCTACCGCGACGTGGTGCACGACCCGGCCACCGAGTACCTCAGCCCGGCCGAGGTGGCCCCCGGGAGCACGGTCATCGCCACCGGGCTGAGCAAGAGCCTCGCCCTGGGCGGCTGGCGCATCGGCGTGGCCCGCTTCCCGCAGGGCCCCTGGGGCGAGTGGATCCGTACCGGAGTGGTCTCGGTGGCCAGCGAGGTCTGGTCGACGCTGGCGGGGCCGATGCAGGAGGTGGCCGCGTACGCCTTCGGCGAGCCGCCGGAGGTACGGGACCGGCTGCGGGCCAGCGCCCGGCTGCACGGGGCCGTCGCCCGCGAGGTCCACCGCATCACCGTGGACGCGGGCGCCCGCTGCCGGCCGCCGACCGGGGCGTTCTACGTCTACCCCGACTTCGAACCGGTCCGTGAGGAGCTGGCGAAGTACGAGGTGACCGACTCGCCGACGCTGGCCCGCCGGATGCTGGACCTGGGGATCGTGGTGCTCGCCGGACACCTGCTCGGCGACGAGGGGGACGCCCTGCGGTTCAAATGCGCCACCAGCATGCTGTACGGCGAGACCGCCGAGCAGCAGCAGCTCGCCCTCGACGCGCAGGACCCCACCGCCCTGCCGCACGTCCGCAAGACGCTCGACAGGATCGAGGAGAGTTTCCGGCAACTGGTCCCCTGACCGGCTCCGGAAAAAGCGAACGGCCCGACTCGGATATGAAATCCTCGCCGGGCCGCAGGTGGACCGGTTTTCTCAAGCGGCGGATTCCGTCTGCGTGATCAGGGTGTTCCAGAGAATATCCGGGCTCGCGAAATTCTCCAGCTTCAGCGCATCGTCCAGGAATCGGACGTCATAAGCGCCTTCCAGAGCGGCGAGCAGTTCGACCGTACCCATGGAGTCGAGCCCCAGGTCACGGAGTTCGGCGTCACCGGTCAGTTTCTCGTCGGGTGAGAGATAGGGCAGGAACGGACGTACGACGGCCTCGAAAGCGCCGTCCCAGGTGTGCTTCGTGAGTTCTGGCATACGGGAATGATGGAGGCGTCCGATGACGACTGTCAATGCGTCCCGGAAATGGTCCGGGAAATGGCTGACCGATAATTCCCGGCGAGGAGGAGCAGAAATGGAACCAATGGCGCGGACCGCGCTGCACGCACGTTTCCTGCGCGGTCTGGAACGTTCACCGCGCGGGGTGGCCGTGCGCGTCGGGAAGGAGACCGTCGACTACACGACCGCCCACGAACTGGCCCTGTCCTGGGCGGGCGCGCTGCTGAGCGCCCCCGGCGGGCCGCCGAAGGCCGTCGGCATCCTGGCCGGCCGCAGCCTCACCTCGTACGTCGCCGTCCTGGCGAGCCTGTACGCCGGGCTCCCCGCGGTGCCGGTGCTGGCCGACTTCCCGCCCGGCAAGATCGCCTCGATGCTCGCGTCGGCGGAGGTGTCCGCCCTCGTGGTGGACGAGGAGGGCGCGGCCCTGCTCGCGACGGAACTCGCCGCGGAACTCGCCGCGGGACCAGGGGACCTCCCGGTGCTGGCACCGCACCTGACCCCCGCCGAGGCCGAAGCGCTCACCGCCGGCAGCGGACTGCGGCCGCTCCTCGCCGGCCCGGACACCGCGCTGGCGGAGCCGAGCTGGTCCGCCGGACCCGAGGACGTGGCGTACGTCCTGTTCACCTCCGGCTCCACCGGCCGGCCCAAGGGCGTACGGCTCACGCACGGCAACATGGCGCACTACTTCGCCCTCATGGACGCCTGGTACGACTTCACGGCCGACGACGTCTTCTCCCAGGCCGCCAACCTCAACTGGGACTCCGCGGTCTCGGACCTGTGGTGCGCCTGGGCGGTGGGCGCGCCGCTGGTCTCGGTCTCCCCGCACGCCTACCGCGACCTGCCCGCCTTCGTCGCCGAGCACGGCATCACCGTCTGGTTCTCGGCGCCCAGCGTCATCTCGCTGTCCCGCCGCACCGGACGCCTGCTGCCGGGCAGCATGCCCACGCTGCGCTGGACGTACTTCGGCGGCGAGGCGCTCCAGTTCCAGGACACCGACGCCTGGCAGCAGGCCGCCCCCCGCTCCGCCGTGATCAACGTCTACGGCCCGACCGAGATGACGATCACCACCCACCGGCACACCTGGTCACCGCAGGAGTCCACCCGGCTCGGAGTCAACGGGGTGGTACCGCTCGGCCTGCTCCACGACGGCCACGCGGAACTGCTCCTGGACGAGCAGGGCGTTCCGGCCCCGGAGGAGGGCGAACTATGGCTGTCCGGCCCGCAGTTGTCGGCCGGCTACCTGGACCCGGCCGACGGGGCCGGCAAGTACCTGGAGCGCGACGGCGTCCGCTGGTACCGCACCGGCGACCGGGTACGCCGGCTCGCCGGGGGCGAGCTGGTCTACCTGGGCCGTACCGACTCCCAGGTGCAGGTGCAGGGCTACCGGGTCGAACTGGCCGAGGTGGAACACGCCCTGCGCGCCGGCACCCCGGTGACCGACGCGGTGGTGGTCGGCGTACCCGTGGCCAACAGCACCGAGCTCGTCGCCTTCTACCTCGGCGGGCAGCGCTCCCCGCAGGAGTTCCACCGCGACCTGGCCGGGCTGCTGCCCGCCCAGCTGATCCCGCGCCACTACCACCGGCTCGACGAGTTCCCGCTGAACACCAACAAGAAGACCGACCGGCTGGAACTCACCGCGCGCGCCACCGCCCTGCACGGCACCCGTGTACCGGTGACCGCGGGCTGATACCCGAACCAACCCATCACAGCACGGAAGAGGAAGACCCATGCGCACAAGACCCCGGACCCGCCAGGGAGCGGTCCGCAGATTCGCGCTGCTCGCCGTACTCGCACTGACCGCCACGCTGTTCTCGGCTCCCGCCACCAGCGCGGCCCTGCCCCCGTCCGCCTGGCCGACCGGCGGTCACGACATCCGCAACAGCCGGGCGAACCCGCAGGAAACGGCGATCGGCAAGGGCAACGTAGGCCGCCTGAAGGCCAAGTGGACGTACGCCACCCACGGCGACGTGTCCGCCACCCCGGCCGTGGTCGGCGGAGCCGTGTACTTCCCCGACTGGGGCGGCTACCTGCACAAGGTGGACGCGAAGACCGGCCGTCCGATCTGGTCGCGCAAGGTGTCCGAGTACACCGGTGACGCGGCCTCGGTCGCCCGGACCAGCCCCGCCGTCGTCGGCGGCAAGGTGTACATAGCGGACTGGAACAAGGCCGTCCTGATCTCCGTCGACGCGGCCACCGGCAACAAGGTGTGGAGCCGGGAGGTGGACACCCAGTACAAGGCGGTGCTGACCCAGTCTCCCGTCGTGCACGAGGGCGTGATCTACCAGGGCGTCTCCTCCCGCGAATCCGAGGGCGCCCTCGACCCGGCCTACCCCTGCTGCACCTTCC
This sequence comes from Streptomyces sp. NBC_01546, assembly GCF_045208355.1. Lineage (NCBI taxonomy): Bacteria > Bacillati > Actinomycetota > Actinomycetes > Kitasatosporales > Streptomycetaceae > Streptomyces > Streptomyces sp. NBC_01546. The sequence goes on along the minus strand of NZ_CP109379.1, from coordinate 1,939,520 downwards.
GCGGCAGCGTGAACGCCTTTGACGCCGCCACCGGCGACCGGCTGTGGCGCCAGTACACGACCCCCGACAACGGCGGTCAGCCCGGCGGCTACAGCGGCGTGGCCGTCTGGGGCACCCCGGCCCTGGACCCGGCGACCCACACCGTGTACTTCACCACCGGCAACAACTACACCGTCCCGAAGTCCGTCAGCGACTGCCAGACCGCAGGCCACACCCCTGCCGAGTGCTACGCCCCGGACAACTACGTGGACACCGTGCTGGCCCTCGACATGCGGACCGGCCAGGTCAAGTGGAACACCGGAGCCAAGCGCTTCGACGCCTGGAACACCGGCTGCATCCCCGGCTTCCCGCCCAACAACTGCCCGCCGAACCCGGGTTACGACTACGACTTCGGCGACGGCGCGCACCTGTTCACCATCAAGGGGCCCGACGGCTGCCCCCGCAAGGTGATCGGCGCGGGCGAGAAGAGCGGCGAGTACTGGCTGATGGACGCGGACACCGGCGCCGTGGTCTGGAGCGCGGCGGCCGGCCCCGGCGGTCACATCGGCGGCATCCAGTGGGGTACCGCCAATGACGACAAGCGGATCTACCTCGCCGAGGCCAACTTCAACCGCCAGCCCTACCAGCTGGCCGACGGCACGACGACGACCCGCAGCTCCTTCGCGGCGCTCGACCCGCAGACCGGACGCGTCCTGTGGCAGGTCGCCGACCGCACCGACGGCTTCGCCTGGGGCGCCCTGACCACCGCGAACGGCGTCGTGTTCGGCGGCTCCACCAGCGGCCGCATGTACGCGTTCGACGCAGCGACCGGCGCCTACCTCTGGGACTTCACCGCGCCGTACTCGTCCAACGCCGGCCCCGCGGTCGTCGACGGCACCGTCTACTGGGGCAACGGCTACGCCCGCTTCGCCAACGGCGGCGGCACCACCGGCAGCCTCACCGAGGGCACCTTCTACGCCTTCACCGTGGACGGCAAGTAGCCGCACATGAGGGAGGGGCCGGTACCCAGCGGGTACCGGCCCCTCCCCGTGCCCGCCGCTCAGGCCGCGACCGGCAGCCGTCGCCGCACCGGCCGCATCGCCGAGCGGGGCGTCACCGGCACCACCTCGAAGGCGCGCGTGGTGCACGCGACCCGGGTGAACAGCCCGTCCTGCCCGGACACGTACAGCCGGCCGACCCCGGCCCCCTCCAGCGTGGACACCACGTCCGGCCAGCGCACCGTACAGACGAAGCCGTCCAGCAGCATCCCGCGCACGCCCTCGCCGGTGGTCACCACCCGGCCGTCCTGGTCCGCGACCAGCGGCAGCCGCGGCTCGGACCAGGTCAGCCCGTCGAAGATCTCGGCGTCCACCCGGTCGCGCAGCCCCCCGAAGAGGTACGAGTGCATGGGCGGCTTCATCGTGTACATCGACATGCCGCCCAGCGAGCGGATCCGCCGCTGGAGCCAGTCGAGCACCGACTCGTGCACCGTGAGCATCGTGAAGTCGTGGTCGACCACGCAGGACACGTCGCTCCACTCACCCCGCTCCTCGAGCTCCCGGCGCAGCAGCGCGACCTTCTCCTGCGGTACCCGGGCGATCGACTGGGTGACCAGGGCGGGGTGTTCCCGCGCGAAGTAGTCCTCCATCGTGTCGGCGAGGCGCGCGGTCATCCGTACCGCATCGGGGAAGTCGAGCACGCCGGAGTAGACGGCGGCGGCCCGGGCGCCGAAGCTCGGCCCCGTCGCGTACGCGGGCGCGACCTCCAGCCGGTCCGTGGCCCACCGCGCCAGCGCGAGGCAGTTCACCACGAAGGAGATCTGCCCGTAGAGCGAGTAGTCGCCGTCGGCCTGCTGGTAGCGGTCGGCCAGCGAGAAGCCCAGCACGTCGTCGGCGATCGCGTGCAGCTCCCGCGCGTACGGATTGACCAGCATGAACCGGGCCACCTCGGAGAAGGCCGTCGGTTGCATGCCGGGGAAGACGATCGCCGCTGCCGGCGGCTCGGTCCCGGCGGTGGTGTCGCTGTCGGTGTGAGTGTCCATGGACCGAGGTTGGCCCCGCCCACCCGCCGCCGAGCACCCCTGCCACCCCCTAGGGGGCGTCTTGTCGGTGGTCCGCACAAGCCTCACTTAAGCGGCCGCGCGGATGATCGCCGGTAAACGAGGTCCGACAGTCCACGGGCCCGCAGACGCGAGGGGATGCCGCGGATGTCAGAGTCACGCTTCGCCACCTTCACCGAACTCCTCCGCGTTCGGACGGCAGAACTCGCCGACGAGGACGTGCACGTCTTCCTCCGCGACACGGCCGGCGGAGCGCAGGCCCGGCACCTCACGTACGGGGAGCTGGACCGGGAGGCGAGACGCATCGCGGCCGGCCTCCAGGAGTACGGGGCGACCGGACAGCCGGTGCTGCTGGTCTACTCCTCCACCGTCGAGTTCCTCAAGGCCTTCGCCGGCTGCCTCTACGCCGGCGCCGTCGCGGTCCCCGTACCGATGCCGGGCGAAGCGGGCCGCGACAAGCGGCTCAACCGCACCACCGCCGTCCTGAAGGACACCGGCGCCAAGGTGGTGCTCACCGAGACCGCCGCCGCGCCCGAGGTCGCGCTCTGGCTCGCCCGCAACTCCCGGCCCGACGCCGAGTGCGTGGTCACCGACGTCCCCGGCTTCGGCGACGCCGGCGCCTGGCAGCCCGTCACCGCACGCCCCGACGACCTCGTGTTCCTCCAGTACACCTCCGGCTCCGTCTCCGAACCGCGCGGTGTGACCGTCTCCCACCGCAACCTGCTCGCCAACCAGGCCGCCCTGCAGAAGGTGCTGCACACCACCCGCGAGGACGTCTTCGGCAGCTGGCTGCCGTACTTCCACGACATGGGACTGGTCGCCCACCTGCTGCACCCCGTCTGGCTCGGCAGCCACAGCGTCCAGGTCACCCCGCTGTCCTTCGTCAAGCGCCCGCTGCGCTGGCTCCAGGCCATCGACGAGTACGGCGTCACCGTGGGCGGCGGCCCCAACTTCTGCTACGACCTGTGCGTGCGGCGGATCAAGGACGAGCAGATCGCCGCCCTGGACCTGTCCCGCTGGCGCCTGGCCCTCAACGGCGCCGAACCGGTACGCCCCGAGAGCCTGGACGAGTTCGCCGAACGCTTCGCCCCGGCCGGGTTCCGCCCCGAGGCCCTGCGCCCCTGCTACGGACTGGCCGAGGCCACCCTGGTCGTCTCCGGCGGCGTCCCCGGCACCCCGCACGTCCGCAAGGAGTTCAACCAGACCGCCCTGGAACGTGACCGGGTGATCGGCGCCGGTCCCTCGGCCACCGGCACCGAGCGCGTCCGGACCCTGATCGGCTGCGGCGCCCCCGTCGACATCGAGGTGCGCATCGTCGACCCGCTGACCCACCACGAGCTCCCGGCCGGCGCGGTCGGCGAGATCTGGCTGCGCGGCTACAGCGTGGCCCGCGGCTACTGGCAGCGGCCCACCGAGACGGTACGCACCTTCCGCGCCAGCCTCAACGACGAGGAGAGCGGCTTCCTGCGCACCGGCGACCTGGGCATGCTCGAGGACGGTGAACTGTTCGTCACCGGGCGGCTGAAGGAAGTCGTCATCATCAACGGCCGCAACGTGTACCCGCAGGACATCGAATGGGCGGCGCGGACCGTCAGCCCCGCCCTGACCTTCGGCGTGGGCGCCGCGTTCTCCGTGGACGCCGGGCGGGAACACCTCGTCCTCGTCCAGGAGGTGCGCGGAGCCGGCAGCGAGGAACTGCGCACCGTCGCGCAGAAGATCCAGGCCCTCATCGGCAAGGAGTTCGAGATCCCGGCCGGCAACATCCTGCTGGTGCGCCCCGGCGCCGTACGCCGCACCAGCAGCGGCAAGGTCCAGCGCACCCTGATGCGCAAGCTCTTCCTCGACGGCGTGGTGCGCGGCGACTACGAGGTGCTGACCCCCGACGTGTGGGCGCTGGCCCGGGCCGAGGACGTGCTGTTCGGCGAGGACCTGCTGCGGCCGGAAGGAGCCGACGGAGGAAGACGGTGGTAGCCGCCCTCCTCGGCGACCGCACGGTGGCGCGCCGGCGCGAGGACGCCGTACGGACCCGGGTCGCCGCCCTGGAGTCGCTGCTCGGCGACCCCTCGGACCCGGCCAACCCGGTCGGCTACACCGCGCTGCTGGAGGCCGACCGGGCGGCGGTGCCCTTCGCCGCAGGCGAGGCGCTGCTCGACGAGTTCGGGATCACCGACGAGTACATCCCGCAGGCCCTGGGCGGGCGGCTCGACGGCATGGACACCCTGGTCCGGATCATGCGCCCGGTTTTCCGCCGGGACGTCGGCCTGGCCATGGGCCACGGCATGACCACCTTCATGGCCGCCTCCGACGTGTGGACCGCCGGGAGCTCCCGGCAGCGCCACTGGCTGGCCGGGCTGCTGCGCGACGGCGGCAAGGCGGCCATCGCCCAGCACGAGACCGCCCACAGCAACGACTACGTACGCAGCCAGGTCACCGCCCGGCGCAGCCCCCACGGCTATCTGATCAGCGGTGGCAAGCCCCTGGTCAACAACCTCGAGCGGGCCGGCGCGCTGGTCCTGTTCTGCCGCACCGACCCGGCGCCGGGCAGCCGCAGCCACTCCGTACTGCTCCTCGAACCGGGGCAGCTGACCGACGCACGCGCGGCGGTGACGGCCCGCCGCACCCCGGTCGGACTGCGCGGCTGCCGGTTCGCCGGAGTGGAGTTCGACGACTGTCCGGTGCCCGCCACCGCCCTGCTGGGCCCCGAGGGCAGCGGGATCGAAACCGCCCTGCGCTCCTTCCAGATCAGCCGCACGGTGATCTCCGCCTCGGCCGTCGCCGCCCTCGACACCAGCCTGCGCACCGCCGTCCGCTTCGACCGGGAGCACTCCGGCGGCGCGCAGGCCCGAGGCACGGACGGGAGCCGCACCGGCGCCGCACTGACCAGCGCCTTCGTCAACCTGCTGCTCTACGACAGCCTCGCCGTCGTCGCCACCAGGGCCCTGCACCTGTTGCCGGCCGAGACCAGCGTCTACTCGGCGGCGCTCAAGTACCTGCTGCCCCGCGTGCTCACCGAGACCATGTACGACCTGTCCATAGTCCTCGGCTCCGGCTTCTACACCCGCGAGGGCAGCCTGGGCATCTTCCAGAAGCACGTCAGGGACGTACCGGTGCTCAGCCTCGGCCACGCCGGCACGGTCGCCTGCCAGGCCACGGTCATCCCGCAGATGCCGCGCCTGGCCCGGAGTTCGTGGTTCCTGGAGGACGAGGCGCCCTCGGGTCTGTTCCGGCTGGGCGGAGACCTGCCGCCGCTGCGCACCGACCGGCTCGCTCTCGCGTGCGGGCGCGACTCGCTCAGCGCGACGATGCTCGCCGTCAGCTCGGCCGTCGACGGCAGCGGTCCCGTCGAGCGGGCCCTGCGCACGCTCGCCGGGCAGCTCGTCGAGGAGTTCCGCGACGTACGGAGCCGGGTGCTCAGGCTGGAGGCGGCCGGTTCCGCGGCCACCGCCCAGCCCGCCCGGTTCGCTCTCATGGACCGGTACGCGCTGCTGCTGGCCGCTGCCGCCGTACTGGGCCTGTGGGACCAGGGCCGCTACGGCCCCGACCCGTTCCTCGCCGATCCGTGCTGGGCGGCGGCCGCGCTGCACCACATCGCCCGCCGGCTCGGCACGCGCGTGGCCGATCTGCCGCCGGAGTGCGAGACCCGGATCCGGCACGAGGTCCAGCTCCGCTTCAGCACCCAGCTCGGTTACGACCTCTACTCCACCCCCATCCCGGGCTGACCGGGACCCGGGCCGTACGCACCGAAGGAGCCCCACGATGACCGTTCCCACCGGTCGGCACACCGCGACCACCGCGACCGCGGCCACCGCTGACGGCGTACTGCCGCACGCATGGCTGTCGGCCCGGCTCTCCGTCTACCTGCGCCGGGCTCCCGAGACCATCGACCCCACCGTGCCGCTCGCCGAGTACGGCATGGACTCGGTGGCGGCGCTGAGCCTGTGCGGCGACCTGGAGGAGGAGTTCGGCCTCGAGGTGGAGCCGACGCTGCTGTGGGACCACCCGACCGTGGCGAGCCTGGTCCGCCACCTGTCGGCCGCGCTGGCCGCCGCCGCGCCCGCCGGCCCTCCCGCAGGTCAGGCCGCCACCGCACCGGCGGACCAGCGCTGATGGGGGACATCGCCGTCGTCGGCATCGACTGCGCCTTCCCGGGGGCGGCGGGCGTGCAGGCGTACTGGGACCTGCTGATGCGGGGCGGGGCCGGCACCGGCCCGGTCCCCGCCCAGCGATGGGAGGCGCAGGACTTCCCCGCTGTCAGCGGCCGCGGTGGCTTCATCGACGACGTCGATGTCTTCGACAGTGACTTCTTCTCCGTCACCCCGCGCGAGGCCGCCGCGATGGACCCGCACCAGCGGCTGCTGCTGCCCTGCGCCTGGCGCGCCCTCGAGGACTCGGGCCGCGCCCCCGGCGAACTGGCGGGCACCGAGACCGGGGTGTTCATCGGCATGATGGGCGGCGAGTGGGGCCGCCTGACCATGAGCGACCTCGCGCAGGTCACCCCGCTGCTCGGCGCCGGCAGCAGCGCCGGGATGGCGGCCAACCGGATCTCCTACCACTTCAACCTCACCGGCCCCAGCCTCGCCGTCGACACGGCCTGCTCCTCCTCGCTCGTCGCCGTCCACCTCGCCGCCAACTCCCTGCTGGCCGGGGAGTGCGACACCGCCCTCGCCGGCGGCGCCAGCATCGTGCTCTCGCCGTCCATGGGCATGGTCTACGGACAGCTCGGCCTGGCCGCCCACGACGGCCGCTGCAAACCCTTCAGCGCCGACGCCGACGGGATCGGCCGCAGCGACGGCGTGGGCCTGGTCGTCCTGCGCAGGCTCGACGACGCCCTGGCCGAGGGACAGCGGATCTACGCCGTACTGCGCGGCAGCGCCGTCAACCAGGACGGCCGCAGCAACGGGGTCATCGCCCCCAACCGCTGGTCGCAGCAGCGGGTGCTGAACTCCGCCTACCGGCGCGCCGGCATCACCCCGGACCGCGTCGCGTTCCTGGAGGCGCACGGCACCGGCACCGTACTCGGCGACGCCATCGAGTGCGCGGCGCTCGGCGCGCTGCACGGCATCGCGCGCGACGCGCCCTGCGCGCTCGGCTCCGTCAAGGGCAACCTGGGGCACACCGAGGGTGCGGCGGGCATCGCCGGACTCATCAAGACCGCCCTCGCCCTGCACCACCGCATCGTCCCCGCCAGCCTCTTCGCCGAGCGCGAGAACCCGCGGCTGCGGCTCGGCGAACGGGGCCTGCGGCTGCTGAAGTCCCCGATGCGGCTGCCTCGCGGGGAGAGCCTCGCCGGGGTGAGCAGCTTCGGCATGGGCGGCACCAACGCCCATGCCGTCCTCGGTTCGGCCCCCCGGCTGCCCCGCCGCACCGCGGCCGCAATGCCCAAGGCCCGTACGGGCGCCGCCCGCGGGGCCGTCGGCGTGTTCACCGTCAGCGGCGACACCCCCGAAGGACTGCGCCGCAACCTCGCCGCCCAGGCGGAGGCGGTCGCCAGACGGCCGCGCGGCGGCGCCGCCGCCCTGTGCTGGAGCAGCAACCGCATCAAGACCGGCCTGCCGCACCGGTTCGCGGTCACCGTCCGCGACACCGACGAGCTCGTCTCCGCGCTGCGCGGCGCGGCCGCCCAGGATCCGGCCGGGATCGGCGGGCGCCCGTGGGGCAGGCCGGTGGTGGCCTTTCTCTTCACCGGGCAGGGCAGCGAGTTCCCGGGCATGACGGCGCGGCTGCACCGCGAGTCGGCGGCCTACCGCCGCCATCTCGACGAGGCCGACGAGGCCCTCGCCGCCCCCCTGGGCACCTCGGTGCGCGACCTGATCCTCGGCGGCGACGAGCGGGTGCACCGCCCCGAGTTCGCGCAGCCCGCCCTGTTCGCCGTCGGCTACGCCCTGGCCCGCACCCTCACGGCGCTCGGGATCGCCCCGGCCGCCGTCCTCGGCCACAGCCTGGGCGAGTACGCGGCGGCCGTGACCGCGGGCGCCCTCGACCTGGACGAGGCCGCCCGCCTGGTCGTCCGGCGCGGCGCGCTGACGGGCGAACTGCCCCCCGGCGGCGGCATGCTCGCCGTAGCCACCGCTCCCGAGGAGCTCGCCGGGATCCTGGCGGGGGAGCCGGACGCCGTCGTGGCCGCGCTGAACGGCCCCGCGGACACCGTGCTCTCCGGGCCGTCGGCCGCACTGGCCAGGATCGGCAAGGAGCTCACCGGGCGCGGCGTACGGGTCAGGGAGCTGCCCGCCCCGTACGCCTTCCACTCGCCCCTGATGGCCCCGGCCGCCGCGAAGCTGCGCACCGAGGCGGTGCGGTGTGCGCAGCCCGCGGTGCCGGTGGCCTCGACCCGGCACGGCCGGATGCTGCACCACGAACCCATGGACGCCGACTACTGGGCGGACCAGATCGAGGAGCCCGTGCTCATGGACACCGCGCTGAGAGCGCTCGTCTCGGACATCGCCCCCACCCATCTGATCGAGATCGGCCCGCGCACCCAGCTCCTCCAGCTCGCCGCCCGGGGCGGCCGGGCGCCGGGAGCCGAGTTCCTGCACCCCGCGCCGGGCCCCGAGGCCACCGGCCGGGACCTCGCCGAGACCGTCGCCGCCCTCCACCGCTGCGGACTCGATCCGGTGTGGGAGGAGCTCTACGCACCCGAGCACCGGGTCGCCGAGCAGATGAGCCCGTACGTCTTCTCCTCGGCGCAGCGCTACTGGGACCGGCGCGCGCCGCTGCCCGCGGCGACGGCTCCGGCTCCGGCTTCGGCCGGGGAGCGGCTGCCGGAGCGGCAGGACCCCCAGGCCGCCCCCGCCCCCGCCTCCGCACCCGCCCGCGACGCGGGCGACCCGGTGCTGCTCGCGGTGGTCCAGGCGGTCACCGAAGTCGGCGGGTACCCCCCGGAGCGCGTGGTGCGCGAGGCCCGCTTCCACGAGGACCTCGGCTTCGACTCCGTGATGATCATGCAGCTCAAGAACCGGGTGGAGGCCCGGCTGCCGCACGTCGGAGAGGTGTCCGTCCAGCAGATGCTGCCCGCGCTGCGCTCGGTCGGTTCGCTCGCCGAGTTCCTCGGCGGCCTGATCGCGGCGAGGTCGGCATGACGGGCCGCGCCGTCTACCTGGCGGCCGCCGGTACGGCCCTGCCCGGGGACCCGGTGGACAATGCCGCGCTCGGCCGGCTGCTGGGGGTGAGCGCCGAGTGGATCGACCTCTTCGTCGGCACCAGGACCCGCCACTTCGGCTGGGACCCGGTGACCGGAGAGGTACGCGGCTCCCTCGCCGACCTGTGCGCCGAGGCCGGCGCCCAGGCCCTGGACGCCTCCGGGCTCGACCCCGCCGACATGGAGTTCCTGGTCCTCGCGACCGCGACCCCCGACCTGCTCCTGCCCACCACCGCGAGCGAGGTCGCCGACCGGCTGGACCTCGGCCACCTGCCGGTCTTCCAGCTCCAGTCGGGCTGCTCCGGGGCGGTCCAGGCCCTCGACCTCGGCCGCACCCTGGTCCTCGGCGGCCGCCGGGCCGGGCTGATCCTCGGCGGCGACGTCACCCACCGGTTCCTGTCGCCCCGGCGGGACACCGCCCGGATGGCCACCGAGGAGCTGGTCAACCACGTCCTGTTCGGCGACGGAGCCGGAGCCGCCGTGCTCACCGACGAGCCCGAGGGCGAACGGGTGGCCGTACGGGCGGTGCTGAACTCCTGGACCGGACAGGGCCGTCCGCCCGGACAGGTGCTGGACTGGTACGGGACCACCGACCGCCACGCGGAGCGGCGGATGCTGGCCGAGGACTACAAGGCGATCGAGGAGCACGTCCCGTCGATCACCGTGGAGATCCTCTGGGAACTGCTCGGCGGACTCGGCTGGGGCCTGGACGACATCGGCTACCTGCTGCCGCCCCAGCTCTCCGAGCGGATGACCGGGCGCATCCTGGAGCGGCTGCCGGACTCCTCCGCACAGGAGATCTCCTGCGTCTCCGAGACCGGAAACACGGGCAACGCCCTGCCGTTCCTGCAACTCGAGCGGCTGTTCCCGAAGTTCGCCCCCGGGGAGCGCGCACTCGCCCTGTGCGTGGAGTCCAGCCGGTGGATCAGAGCCGGGTTCGCCCTGGAGAAGGTGTGAGGCGTCGATGACGACGGGAGCGACGGGAGCGACGGGAGCGACGGGAGCGACGGGACCCACCGGGCTGGAGCGGCTGCGCGAACTGCGCACGCTGGGCCTGCTGGAGAAGGCGTACGACGAGGTGCCGGCGCTCCTCGCGGCGGAAGAGAGCGGTCCCAAGGGCACGTCGGGCGCCGCGGCGGCCGGGCGGCTGCTCGCCGGTCTCGACCCCGATGCCGTGCTGGCCCACCATCCGCGGACCCCCGTCGTGACGGTGGCGGTCACCGGCGAGTCCACGGTGGGGCACGTCGTCGATCCGCTCACGGGTGAACTGGCCCGCCACGGCCTCCTGCTGAGGCCCGTCCTCGGCGAACACGGCACGTACCTGCGCGACCTGACCGATCCCGGCAGCGAACTGCGTGCCGCCGCACCGGATCTGACGCTGTGCCTGCTCGACGCGGAGACCTTGTTCGCCCAGGTGCCCACGGTGTGGGGACCCGGGGACGTGCTCGCGGCGGGAGAAGAGGCGCTGAGCCGGTGCGCCGCGCTGGCGGCCGGGGCCGCCACGGGCACCGGCACCCTCGTACTCAACACCGTCCCGCTGCCGCGCGCCTACAGCCACCAGCTACTCGACCACCGCTCCCGCGCCCTCCTCGGCGCGGTGTGGCGGGAGTTCAACGCCCGCCTGCTGCGGCTCACCGAGACCGCCCCCCGCCTCGTGGTGATCGACCTGGAACCGCTGGTCGGCGAGGGCGGGCCGGTCACCGACCCCCGCCTGGCCCGGTACGCCAAGGTCCAGCTCGGTGCGGAACTCCTCGCGGCGTACGCCCGCGAGGTCGCGCACCTGGCCCGGGCGGTGCGCGGCATGACCCGCAAGTGCCTGGTGCTCGACCTCGACGACACCCTGTGGGACGGGGTGCTCGGCGAGCGGGGACCCGACGGGGTCGCGGCGGCCGGCACGCTGCGCGGCGAGGCGTTCGGAGCCTTCCAGAAGTGCGTCAAACAGCTCGGCTCCCAGGGGGTGCTCCTCGCGGTCAGCAGCAAGAACGACGAGGACCAGGTCCTCGCGGCCCTGCGCGGACATCCCGATCTCGTGCTGCGCGAGGACGACTTCGTACGGATCAACGCCAACTGGGAGCCCAAGGACGGCAACCTCGCGGACATCGCGGACCGGCTGGACATCGCCACCGACGCCCTCGTCTTCGCCGACGACTCGCCGGCCGAGCGCGCCCGGGTGCGGTTCGGCCTGCCCGGGGTGGCCGTCGTACCGCTCGACGAGGAGCCCGCGCTGCACGTGACCCGGCTGCTCGCGGACGGCTGGTTCGACACCCTGCGGCTGACCGACGAGGACCGGGCCAGGACCGGCGAGTACCACCGGCAGCGCGAACGCCGGGCCCTGCACGAGAAGGCCGGCTCGCACGAGGAGTTCCTGCGGAACCTCGGGGTACGCGTCGAACTCGGCCCGACCCGGGCCCACGAGTTCGCCCGCCTGTCCCAGCTGACCCTGCGCACCAACCAGTTCAACCTCACGGGCGGCGGACACCAGGAGTCCGAGCTGGCCGAGCTGGCCGCCGACCCGGAGGGCCGCCTGCTGCTGGCCGCCCGCACCGCGGACCGGTTCGGCGACAACGGCCTGGTCGGAGCGGTGCTGGGGACCTTCGCCGACGGGGCGCTGCACCTGGACAACATGTGGCTCAGCTGCCGGGTGCTCGCCCGGGGGATCGAACAGGCCTGCCTCGCCGTGCTGCTGGCCCGGGCCCGCGCGCTCGGGCTGTCCGCGGTGACGGCCCGGTACGTGCCCACCGTACGCAACCACCGCGTCCGTGATCTCTACCCGTCCTGCGGCTTCACCCGGATCGGGACCGGCGCGGCCGAGGGCGGGCCGCTGGAGTTCCACCACGACCTGGCACGGGTGCCGGACGTACCCGGTCATGTGCGCATCACCGAATTCCTGGGGGGAAGGCCGGCCGATGAGCCTCGATAGCCTCGACACGTTCCTGCGGACGGTCCGCGACGACCTCGGCCTGGACCTCGACGTCCCCGCGGGCGCGGACACCGCGCTGGCGGACCTCCCCGGGTGGGACTCGCTCAACCTGCTCCGCCTGGTGGCCCTCCTGGAGGAGTCCGGCCACCGGGTGCCGGTGCACCGTCTGCTGGAGGCGCGCAGCTTCCGGGACGTCCACACGCTCGTGAAGGAGTACGGATGACCGCCCCGGGCAGCCCCACGCTCGGCCCGCCCCTCGGGGAGCCCGTCGCCGTGGTTCCGGGAGGCGACTCGTGGGACAGGGTCAGGGAGGACCTCGCCACCCACGGCACGGCGCTGGTCTACGCGAGGCTCAAGGACCTGGAGCCCGTCCTGCCGACCGGCGACGGGCTGCGCGAGCTGCTCGGCCGTGACTGGACGCGCTTCCTGGACCTGACGCACGCCGACGTGCGCGGCCGCTACATCGCCTCCCGGATGCTCCTGAAGTACGCGGCGGGCGCGGTGCTCGCCAGCGAGCCCGCGGACCTGGAACTCGCCTACGGCCCCACCGGCCGTCCGTACCTGCGCGGCTGCGACCAGATCGACATCAGCCTGAGCCACACGGAGGACCTGCTGCTCGTCGGGCTGACCACCTGCGGCCTCATCGGGGTGGACGCGGAGCGCGCCGACCGCGAGATGTACGGCAGCGGTCTGGGCCGGCACATCTGTACGCCGTACGAGCTGGTACTGCTGTCCGGGATGCCGGAGGAGGAGCGCAACGGCGCCCTCGTACGGCTGTGGACCCTCAAGGAGGCCTACAGCAAGGCGATCGGCCAGGGCATGCAGTTCCGCTTCACCGAGTTCGGCTTCGGTCCGGACGGCAGGCCCGTGCGGGTCCAGCGGCCGGACGGGACGGCGGGCACCGGGGACGAGTGGATCTTCCGGACGTTCCCGCTGGCGGACGGGTACGTCGTGAGCGCCGCGGTCTACGACGCGGGCTTCGGCCGGCTCCAGGACGCCCACGTCACGACGATGCTCGACCAGGACTGCGTGGACGCGATCACGGAGGCGCTGGGCGGGGGTTCCCCCGGACGGGGTCCGGGGGAGGATCAGGGGGGAGGCGCCGCTGCCGGGCCGCCGGAGAGTAATTCCTGCCGTGCGGCGTTGTAGCCCGCCTGGAAGCGGCTGGTGGCCTCCAGTTCCTCGGTGATCTCGGCGATGTGGCGGCGGCAGGTGCGCACCGACATGCCGAGCCGGCGGGCGACCATCTCGTCCTTGTAGCCCTTGGTCATCAGCCGGATGATCGACCACTTGAGCTCGTCGGAGGAGGCGGGGGTCCGCTGGGATTCCACGACGTACGGGGACGCGCCGTCCCACAGGTACTCGAAGACGGAGCACAGGAAGGCCACGAGCGTGGGCTCGCGGACGATCGCCGCCCCGGGCGAGGACTCGTGGGTGGATCGTTCCGGCAGGAAGGCCACCTCGCGGTCGTAGATGATCAGCCGGTCGATGACCTCGTCGGCGGTCCGGATCTCGGCGCCCTGGAGGCTGACGTCGCGGACGTACGAGCGGGTGGGCAGGTCGTTGCGGGCGGTGTGCTGGTAGATGGTCCGGATCCGGACCCCGCGGGCCAGCGTGGACAGTGCCGACTCCCTTGCCTGCGCGAGGAGTTCGGGCGGCCGGGCGCCACCGGGTTGGACGGTGAGCATCTCGTCCTTGCAGTTCTGGCTGAGGTGGTTGAGCATCGCCTGGATCCGGGTGACATCGGTGATGATGTCGAAGGCCTCCAGCCGGTTGCGCAGCCGGCGCCCCTCGAAGTACAGGGGCGTCAGGGACAGCAGCTTGGCCCGGACGTCGGTGACCGCCTGTTGCAGTTCCCGGATGTGCCGCTCCGCGGGTGCGACCAGGGAGGCGGCCGCCACATCGGGTGTGACGGGGGTCAGTTCGGACGGTTGACCCGGCATGGATTGCAGGAGGCGCACCCCGCACAGCACCTTCTCCACCCGCGCGATCTCCTCGGGTGTCAGGGACAGCTGCTCGGCGATCTTCTCGCGTACGAAGCGCCCGCACTCGACGGCGAGACCGTATGCCGAGGCGCTGATGTCGTCCAGCTCGGCGAACCCTGAATCCGAGCCCTCCCCTGTGAACATGCCAGCCCCCACTGATCGATGTAATTGCTGCCACGTAACTTTACGCCAGCGTGCGGCTCTTGGCGTGAATGATCGATATCCCGCACTCTATTCGCATCACCGGGACACCAAAGCCGGAGAAATCGGGCGAAGGTGCTGGCTGAGGAAATCTCGATCTTCGACTGGGGGCGTCGTGAGGGCAATTTCCGGTAAATTCTCTTCGATTTACTTGACTGTACTGACGGGTATGGTCATCGCCGTTATGGGGGTGCAGTTCATGTCAGGGGCGCTGCTGGGCAGACCGGGTCAGTCCGCCGCGGCCGACGGGGTGCGCGTGTCCGTGCAGGGTCTACTCGCCACTCCCGATGACGACCAGTGGGGATGAGACCACCCCGCCGGTGACGACGTTCAGCAAGCGCTCCCCGCAGTGCAGATGGGGGGAGCGCTTCGCGCTGTCCGGGCCCCCGGCGGAGCCGACCGGGCGGCCGGCACCGCTATGGCGCTGAGCAGTACCCCGTCCTGCGCCGACCAGCGGCCGCTGAACGTGGTGGGCCCGGCGGGCGAGAGGCGTGCGGGGTCCGGCAGCAGCCGGGCGCGGAACGTCTCCTGTTCCGCGTCGACGGTGACCAGGGCGTCCGTGAAGTCGAGTTCCTGGCCGGTGAGCGGGAACCACGTCTTGTAGACCGCCTCCTTCATGCTGAAGAGCAGCCGGTCCCACGCGATCTCCGGCACCGCCCGCGCCAGCTCCCGGGTCCGGCGCAGCTCCTGGGGCAGCGTGATCGACTCCAGCACCCCCTCCGGCAGCGGGGTGTTCGGCTCCGCGTCGATGCCCAGCGCGACGAACTCCGAGGCGCGGGCGAGCGCCACCCCCCGGTAGCTCGCGCAGTGCGTCATGGACCCCACGACCGAGGGACCCCACTGCGGGACACCGCGCCGGCCCGGCACCACCGGAGTCGGGGGCACTCCCAGCGCCCCCATGGCGCGGCGGGCGCACCACCGTACGGTCCCGAACTCCTGCCGCCGCTTGGGAACGGCGTTGCGGATCAGGAACTCCTCCTCGGGAAAGAGGAAGACGTGCTCCGGGTCGGCGGTGGACTCGGCGGTGGCGACATCCGATGGCAGGAGCTTCGTGAGCACGGCATTCCCTCGGGTCGAAGCGTCGGTCTGACACGTCCCACGCTGCCGCCGCCGACCCCGCCCCGACCAGGAACGCGGGCGCCGCCCGCCCCGATCGGCCCCCGGACATCAGGATTCCTCCCAGGGCGCTGCCATCCGCCGCCCCGCGGGCGGGCCGGCTGCCGGGATCCTGGCAGTGGCCCCGCCGGCCTTGCCATACGCCTGTCATGCGCAGCGCCCGCGTCCCCCATGGCAACTGAGGGGACGAACAGGGGTGTCCACCGCAAGATCTTCCGCTCATCCTCACCGAATGCCGCACGGAAGCCTCATGGGCATCAGCGACCTCCATGTCGCATTCCCGGAGAACCGCCGGATCGTCGAGGAGCTGTATCCGGACAGCCCCGACGACTGGCTCGTCGTGGCCGGTGACGTGGGCGAGTCACCCGACGATCTCCGTTGGGTGCTCGCCCTGCTCACCCGGCGCTACGCCACCGTGGTCTGGGCGCCCGGGAATCATGATCTTTGGACCCTGCGCGACGATCCTGTGCCTTTGCGCGGAGAAGCGCGCTACCGGCACCTCGTGGAGATCTGCCGCTCCTTCGGCGTGCACACTCCGGAAGACCCCTATCCGGTCTGGTCGGGACCGGCCGGCCCGCTCGTCGTGGCCCCGCTCTTCCTGCTGTACGACTACAGCTTCCGCACGCCCGAGTCGGCCACCCGGGAGCAGGCGCTGGAGCAGGCCTACGAGGCGGGGGTGGTGTGCACCGACGAATTCATGCTGCACCCCGACCCCCATCCCTCCCGCGAGGCCTGGTGCCGGGCCCGGGTCGCCGCCACCGAACGGCGCCTGGCCGCCTGCGACCCCGACCTGCGCACGGTGCTCGTCAACCACTTCCCGCTGGTCAAGGCACCCACCAGGATCCTGCGGCACCCGGAGTTCGCCCAGTGGTGCGGCACCGAGCTCACCGCCGGCTGGCACACCCGCTTCCGTGCCGCGGCCGTGGTCTACGGCCACCTGCACATCCCGCGCACCACGTGGTACGACGGAGTCCGCTTCGAGGAGGTGTCCGTCGGCTACCCGCGGGAGTGGCGCACTCCGGGCCACCCGCGCGACGTCCCGCGGCTGATCTTTCCCGGCGCCCGCCGCGGGGATTGATGCCTGGCAACTTCCGGACACCGTGGGGCGGGCATTTCGAGCCTATACTGATCTTGTATTCCGGCTCAAGCAGTGCTCGACCATCTCTCTTTCCGATTCGCATTCCTTTCCGGAACGCACGGAAAAGGGGACACAGGGGGATCCTATGGTGTTGTTCCGGCGTGCCGAGGAATTGTCTCTGTCACATGCGCTGCTTGACGGCTGCGCAGAAGGAAATGCCGGACTGCTATTAGTCGAAGGTGCGGTCGGGTGTGGAAAGAGTGAATTCCTCGAGACGGTCGCCACCCGTGCCGAAGCCCGGGGGGCCGCCGTCCTGCGGGCCATGGGCACCGGGGCCGAGCGGGGCCATCCCCTGGGCGTCCTGCGCCAGTTGGCGGCCGACGCCCCGCCCGGGGCCCTGTCGCCCCCGCCGTCGCCCGCCGAGGCCGGGCGGGTCGAGGCCATGCAGGTGTTCGCCGCCGCCGTCCGTGAACTGAGCGCCGCCGCACCGGTGGTGATCTGCGTCGACGACCTGCACCACGTCGACGAGCTGTCCAGCCGCTACCTGCTGCACCTCGCCCGCGGCAGCCGGCAGGCCAGGGTCCTCCTGGTGCTCACCGAGTCCGTGCACGAACGCGCCGAGGACCCGCTGCTGCGCACCGAACTGCTCCGGCTGCCCCACTTCGTACGGCTGCGCCTCGAACGCTTCGCCCCCGAGGCCGTCCGCGCCATGCTGCCGGACCGCACCGAGGCGGAGACCGACCGGCTGTACCGGACCAGCGGCGGAAACCCGCTGCTCCTGCGGTCCCTGCTGCAAGACCCCCACCACCGCCCCGGCGACGCCTACACCCAGGCGGTGCTCGCCTGCCTGCACCGCTGCGGGGCCGCCACCCCCCGGCTGGCCGAGGCCATCGCCGTACTCGACGACCTGGCGGGCGCCGCGCACCTGGCACGGCTCACCGGCGCCACCGAGGCCGCCGCCGTCCGCGCCCTCACCGCCCTCGACGCCGCGGGCCTGATCGCCCCCGAGGGCGGGCACGGCTTCAGGCACCCGGCCGCGCGCGCCGCCGTACTCGACCGGATGGACCCGGCCGCCCGGGCCGCCCTGCACCGGGAAGCCGCCCTGCTGGCCCGCGCCTCGGGCGCGCCCGACACGGCGGTCGCCGCCCAGCTCCTCGCCGCACGGCACACCGCCGAGGAATGGGCCCTGCCCGTCCTGCGCTCCGCGGCGGACCAGTACGTCGCCGACGGATCCCTCGCCGAGGCCACGGCCGTACTCCAACTCGCCCGGGAGGCCTGCCCGGACGACGCGATCCGCGCCGAACTGGCCATCAGACTCTGCGCCGTCGCCGGACGCACCGACCCGGCGGTCGCCGAACGCCACCTCCTCGAACCCCTGTCCGCACTGGCCGGAGGAAAGCTCGGCCCGCACACCATGGGCCCGCTGGCCCGCGTACTGGCCGCCCAGGGCCGGATCGACGAGTCGGCCGACGTACTGGAACGGCTGGCGGCCTGCGGCGGCCGGCACCCCGGCGCGGAGCGCCGGCACGGCGACATCCCCGGGGACGATCCCCTCGACGGGCTCTCCGCGTTTCCCCAGTGGGCCGCCTCCACCCGTCGCGGCACACCGGCCGAGACCGGACCGCCCCCGGCGGGCCGCACGGCCAGGACCCCCGTCCACCCGGCGGCCCTGTGGGCGCTCCCCGTGGAGGCGGAGGAGGGCGCGGCAGCGCAGGCCGCCGAACTCTTCCTGCGGGGCGCCACCCTGGCCGAAGGCACCGTGGAGCCGGTGGTGCAGGCACTGCGCACCCTGCTGTACCTGGACGGCGCGGCCAGGGCGCTGCCCTGGTGCGAGTCCTTCGTCCGGCAGGCGGCGCAGCGCGGGGCCACCGGCTGGCAGGCCGTGTTCGGCGGACTGCTCGCCGAGGCGCGGATGCGCCTGGGCGACCTCACGGGCGCCGCCGGGACCGCGCAGGAGATCCTGCGGGCCGTGCCCGCACACGGCGGCAGCGTCCTGCTGTGCGGGATCGCCGGCACCCTGGTGCGCGCCCGTACGGCCATGGGGCGGCCCGAGGAAGCGGCGGCCGTACTGAGCCGGCCCGCCCCCGCCGAACTCTCCGGCAGCATCCACGGACTCGGATACCTGCGGGCCCGCGGCCACTACGCGCTCGCCACGAGCCGCTTCCACGCGGCCCTGGGCGACTTCCTGGACATCGGCCGCCACATGCGGCGCTGGGGCCTGGACCGGCCGCGGCTCCTGCCCTGGCGCACCGACGCGGCGGAGGCCCTGCTCAAGCTCGGCGAGGCCCACCAGGCCGAACGGTTCCTCGCGGACCAGCTCACCACCCGGGACGCCGCCGACCCCTGGGTGCGCGGCATGACGCTGCGGCTGAGGGCGTCCCTGCGCGAGCCCAAGGAGCGGCAGGCGATGCTCGCCAAGGCCGTGGACGACCTGCACCGCTCGGGCGACCAGTACGAACTGGCCCGCGCGATGGGCGACTTCGGGCAGGTACTGCGGGAGATCGGCGAACCGGCGCGCGCCGCCATGGTCAACCGCCGGGCCTGGCACGTGGCCAGGGAATGCGGAGCCGAGGCGCTGTGCGTGAAGATCCTGCCCGGCCACACCGGTGACACCGCCGACGCGGCGGAGCCCGCCGAGGCGCCGCACGCCGATCTCGTCGCCAGCCTCAGCGAGTCGGAGAAGCGGGTGGCCCTGCTGGCGGTGCACGGCCACACCAACCGCGAGATCGCCCAGAAGCTCTACATCACCGTGAGCACGGTGGAACAGCACCTGACCCGCGTCTACCGCAAGCTGGAGATCCCCGGCCGGCAGGCGCTCCCGGTCGACTTCCACCTGGGGGTGGCCGAGTTCGTGTGAGGCGGCTGCAAGGGCGACGACGCCGGTTACGGCGCCGGTGACGGCTTCGGCACCGGCGCCATGGCAAGGTCATGGCAAGCCGTCGCCGGCCCCCGCCCTTCTCTGGCAGACAACTGGCACACCCGGCCCCCGCCACACCCGGAATCCCTCCCCGCGCGTTCCCCCGGTGGCTGCCCGCAAGACACCTCGGGGAGGGTCTGGTCATGATCCGCAGCCCACCAGGGAGGGCATCATGACCACACCGACGCACGACCAGCCGTGGCGGACGGCCACACCCGCACAGGTCCGCGACGCCATGCTCGACCGGGTCGAGGAGCGCCTCGCCCGGCTGCTCGCCGAGGAACACCGCAACCGGCGTACGTCCGATCCGCGCAGTGCCGTCCTGGTCGCCGGCGTCGCCGAGCTCGTCCAGGCCGGGGCCGAGCGCGCCCACCCGGTCATCTGCCTCACCGGATACCTCGCGGCGGGCGGCGACCCGGACGGCGACGACGCCGTGGCCGCGGCCGCCGCGCTCGAACTCCTCGACACCTGCCTGATGATCCGCGAGGACGTACGGGACAACGCGTCGCTGCGCCGCGGCATCCCGACCCTGCACATCAGCCACGCCGCCGAGCACGAGCGCAACGGCTGGCGGGGCGAGTCCCGCCGGTTCGGGGAGGGCACCGCCGTGCTCGCGGGCGATCTCGCGCTCGCCTACGGGGACCGGCTCGCGGTCCGGCTGCCGTACGAGGCCTGGGAGTTGTGGGACGACCTGCGCACCGAGCGGGCGATCGGGGCGCACGCCGCGGCCGCCGCCGCGACCGAGTACCTCGACGACGCCTGGCCCGGCCAGTGCCTCGACGGCTGCCGCAGCGGCTGCGGCGCGGGCTGGTACGGGCTGCGCCACGCGCTGCTGATCGGCGCCTCGCTGGCCGGTCGGGAGGATCTGCGCGAGAGCTACGAGGAGTACGCGCGGGCCCTGCACGCGGCCTGGCGGATCCGCGGATTCCTGCGCGGTGGCCCGGGCTTCGACGGCGACGCCCAGTTCCTGCGCGACGTGTTCTTCGACGCGCGGGCGCGCGACGGCGCCGAGGAGACCATCGCCGGACTCCTGGCGCGCGCGGACGCGGCGGTGGAGGCGGCCACCGTCGACCCGGCGTGGCGCACCGAACTCGCCGCCTTCGCCCGCCGGGTGGCGGGCTGCGACTAGGGGGTGTCTTGCCGATCGGGCCGGATCAGGGCGCGGTGCCAGGTGCCGCGAGCCCGGCCCGATCGACAAGACACCCCTGGCGCCGCCGCCGTTCAGCCGGGGCGGGCCGGGGCCCGCCCGGCCGCAGCCGCGTCAGCCAGCTCCGCAGCGCCCCGCGGCGGATCCGGCCCTCCTCGTCGCGCGGCAGGGCGCCGACGATCTCCAGCCGCGTCGGCAGGAAGGCCTCCGCGACACCCCCGGCGGTGAGGTGCTCCCGCAGCTCGGCCGGACCCGGCGGCCGGTCCTGGGCGGTCGGGACCACCACCGCGCAGGGCAGTTCCCCGTGCTCGGGATCGGTGTAGGCGACGACCGCGGCCTCGCGGACCCGGGGGTGGCTCAGCAGCCGCTCCTCCACCTCGGCCACCGGCACCATGAAGATCGCGCCGGTGCGCGTGCCCGCCCGGGCGAGGACCCGGATCCCGCCGTGCGGTCCGGCCTCCGCCAGGTCGCCGGTGTCGAGCCAGCCGTCCGCCCGCTCCCAGGTGGGCACCGGCGCCGGGGCACCGTGCTCCCAGGTGGCCAGGCACACCGACGGGCCGCGCACCGCGAGCGCCCCGGTCCCGTGCCCGGCGGACACCTCCAGCCCGTGCAGCGGGCGGAATCCGTCACCCTGGTCCGGGGCGTTGCCGGAGAGCGCGCCCATGCCCAGCTCCGGCGCCCCCCACACGGAGAGCACGGGGACGCCGAACACCTCGCGCAGTGCGGCGGCGAGTGGCCCCGGGGTGCTGGTGCGCCCGCCGGACAGGACCAGCCGCAGCCGGTCCAGCTCCCGGGGGCGGCGCTGCTGGGCGGTGAGCAGCTCGGAGCAGTACGCGGGCTCCGCGTACACCTGGTCCACCCCGGCCGCGGCCATCAGGTCCAGGCACCGGCCCGGGTCCCACACGTCCTGGCAGACGCCCGTCCCGCCGACCGCCAGCGGCCAGCACACGGTGTAGATCAGCGAGGCGAGCGAGGTGAGCGGCAGCGTGCTGAGGAAGACCTCGCCGGGCCGCCGCCCCGGGCCGTCGCCCCCGTGCTGGGCGGCGATGTTGGCGTACAGCGTGTTGGGGGAGTGCAGTACCGAGGTGTAGGAGTCCCGCAGGCCCATCACGCTGATCAGCAGGGCCGGCCGGTCGGCCTGCCCGGCGTACGGCCTGCTCCGCCGGCCGGCCTCGGTGCGTTCGTGCGCGGTGCGCCGGAAGTACGCCGCGAAATCGACGGCCCCGGTCGCCGCCGCGTCCCCCACGACGACCCGGTGGCGCAGCCACGGCAGCCCCGGGGCGAGATCCGCGAGGACCTCGGCGTGCGCGTAGCCCTCCCAGACGTCGGGCACCACGCAGACCCGGGCCCGGGTGCTCTCCAGGATCCGGTGCAGTCCGTGGGCCCGTACGGTCGGCAGCACCGGCACCGCCACCGCCCCGGCCCGCAGACAGGCCAGGGTCAGCGCCGCGGTCTCCCACCAGCTCGGCAGCTGGTAGGCGACCGGGTCCCCGGGCGCGACCCCGAGCGAGGCCAGGGCGGCGGCGAACCGGTCGACGTACAAGGAGAGCTGGGCGTAGGTGACGACGACCCTGCGCCGGCCGGCGGGCCGGTGCGCCCGCTCCGAGACGATCGCCGGGCGCTCGGGCGCGGCGGCGGCCGTACGGTACAGATCGTCGAGGAAGGTCTCCGGGCGCCACCAGCCGGCCGCCCGGAACCGGTCCGAGAGCCCCGCGGGCGGGGTGAGGCCGGGCGGCCGGCCGTGCACCGCGCCGTGCGCCGCCGCGCTTTCCGAGGGTGAATCCGTCAGCCCCATCGGCCCACCGCCCCGGCGACCTGCACCCGTGAGGTGCACCCCAGACGGCGCATCACCTGGCGGACGTGGTTGACCACCGTCCACTCGGAAATGTCCAGCCTGGCCGCGATATGACGGTTCGTCAGTCCCTCGGAGACCAGCAGGGCCACCTGGACCTGCCGCGGCGTGAGGGACTGCGCCTCGGCGACCGCCCCCGCCGCCGGTCGGCGCGAGGAAGCGGGTGCGGAGAGGGCCTCCGCCACCGCGGCCCGCGCGGTCATCCGGACGCCCTCGGCCCACGCCGTGGCGAAGTCGGACCAGTCCAGCCGCGCGCTCAGCTCCGTACGGGCCCGCTCGGCCTCGGAGCGCCACGCGTCCGGCACCTCGGCGCCCGTCGCGGCCCGCAGGGTGTCGGCCGCCGCCAGCAGGCGCACCGTACGCGGCCGCTGGGCAGGCGCCGTGCGCAGCAGCAACAGGGCGAACTCCTCCAGCAGGTCCGGCAGTTCCGTCCGCTCGTCGATCGCCCCGTACAGCCGCAGGGCCTCCCGCAGCGCCCCGTCGGCCCGGTCCGGCTCCTCGCCGTCCAGGGCCAGTGCGGCCGCGGTCCGCAGCGTGCCCGCCAGGCCCCGCCCGTCCCGGATCCGCCGGAACGCCTCCTCGGCCCGGTCCAGCAGCTCCAGCGCCTTGCGCCGGTCGCCCTCGGCCCGCGTGACCGCCGCGAGCGCGGCCGCCGCCCCGGCCGCGCCCCCGGTCACGCCCATGGACGCCAGCGCGCTCAGCGCGGCCACCAGCACGGCCCGCGCCCCCGGCGCATCCCCGGACTTCAGCAGGGCCGTCCCGAGGTGCACGGAGACGAGCGCGTTCTGCCGCCGGTCGCCCACGGCCTTGCCCAGCGCCAGGGCGCTCCGGTGGCGGCGTACGGCCTCCTGCGGATCGCCCAGGGCGAGCGCGAAGAGCCCGGACATGTCGGCCAGCCGGGCCCGTACGGCCTCCGGCAGCGGGGGACCGGCGGCCTCGGCCGAGCTGTCGCACCAGTCCAGGGCCTCCCGCAGCCGCCCCTGCGTCAGCCAGGGCAGCCGGCAGCCGAGCACCAGGGCGGCGGCCGCCTCGTCGTCGCCCCGCTCCCGCAACCGCCGCAGGGCGGCCGTCACGTTCGCACCCTCGGCGGCCAACTCGCGCAGCAGCCGCTCCTGATCGGTCCCGTTCAGCCCCGGCAGTGCGCTGGTCACCAGCAGCCGGTAGCGTTCCGCGTGCGCGTCCAGCGCCGCGCCGTCGCGCCCCGAGTCCGCCAACTCCGCGCGGCGGTGCGAACGTACGGGCTCGGTCACGGCCAGCCGCGGTTCCCCCTGCTCCTCGCCCACCACGGCCAGCAGACCGCGGTCCAGCAGCGTCTCGACCTCCGCCTCCGCCGACACCCCCGCCGCCGACAGGCCGAAGCCCGGCTCGTACACCGAAAGCCGGTCCAGCAGCGCGCGGGCCGGACCGGCCAGGCCCCGGCAGCTCCACTCGGCGAGCGCCGCGAGCGAGCGGTGGCGCTCGGGAGCGTGCGCCGGTCCGCCCGCCAGCACGGTCGTACGGCCGCGCAGCCGGGCGGCGAGCGACTGGGGAGAGAGCAGTCGCAGCCTGCGCGCGGCGAGTTCGACGGCGAGCGGCAGACCGTCCAGCCGCGTGCAGATCTCGGCGACGGCCGCCGCGTTCTCGAGGGTGAGCGCGAAGGCCGGGTCGGCGTCGCGGGCGCGGCGCACGAACAGCGCGACCGAGGCCGCCTCCAGCACCTCGTGCGGGTCGCCGGTGCCCGCGGATCCCGGAACGGGCAGCGGCGCCAGCGGCAGCAACCGCTCCCCGTACACCCCGAGCGGCTCCAGGGCCGTGGCCAGCACCACCACACGGGGATCCCCGGCGAGCGCCGCCACCGCCTCGGCGGCGGCCGGGCGCACATCGTGGTCGCAGCCGTCGAGCAGCAGCAGGACGCGGCCGTGTTCCTCGGGTCCGGCCGGGGTGAGCAGCGGCTCCTGCCCGGCGGCGGCGCACCACCGAACGGCATCGACCACCGTCACCCGGCCGAACTCCCCGCCGATCTCCCGTACGGCCTCCGCGGCCAGCCGGCTCTTGCCCACTCCGGCCCGCCCGGTCACCGTCAGCGTCCGGACCGACGGATCCCGCAGCCGCTCCACCAGCGCGGCGGACTCCCGTTCCCGCCCGACGAGTTCCGTTACCGGGCCCAGCGCAACCGACATGGCTCTCCGTATGTAGCAGTGGAAGGGGATCGCAGGGTCAGGCCGCGGGGCCGCCCCCCCCCGGTCACGTGCGGACACCGGCCGGCCGGATCCGCCAGAGCCCCGGGCGGATCTCCACGGCCCGCTGCTCGCCCCCCTCGGCGGACAGCGCACGCAGCGAACGCCGCGCGTACACCTCGAGCCGGTGATCGCGCAGGCCGACCGCCAGCTCAAGGCACTCGCCGAACCAGGTCCGGGCCCTCGACCGTCCCTCCGGCCCGTCTTGTGCGAGGGCGAGGAGCGCCCGCGCACGGCTCGCCTCGTAGCGGGCGCGGCCCGGCGCCGACAGGGCGGCGAGGGCGGGTTCCAGCAGGGCGGCCGCCTCCGCCGCCGCCCCGGCGTCCAGCCGCAGCTCGGCCAGACCCACCAGGGCGCGGCCCGCCTCCTCCTCGTCACCCGCCTCCCGGGCGTGCGCCAGCGCACGCGCGAACAGCTCCTGCGCCCGCTCCAGGCGCCGGTACTGCCAGGCCAGATCGCCGAGCGAGCGCTCCATCCGGGCCTGCGCCGACCGGTCCGCGCACCGTACGGCGGCGTCCAGGGCCACGGTGAACGCGGCCTCGGCGTCGTCCTCCACCCACCCGCCCGTGGCATCCGTCAGCCGTACCGTCAGCGCCCACAGCCCCGCCTCGTACGCGGTCCGCGCCAGCCGTACGAGCCCCCGCGCGTCGGCGTCCGGCAGCCGGCCCGGCCGCGCCGCGGCGGCCGCCGCGTACGCCCGGCACACCCGCTCCGCCGCCGCCCGCCGTACCTCCGGCGGCTCTTCCAGAGCCAGCCGCTCCACCGCCAGCAGCCGCAGCAGCTCCGGGAGCCGGCAGCCGTCCCGGTCCACGGCCACCAGCCGCTCGTCGGCGAGCACGTCCAGGGCCGCCGCGGCCCGCGCCTCGGCCAGGTCCAGCGCGGCGGCGGCCTGCCGGGCGCCGAACCGGCCCGGCGGCAGCAGCGCCAGCAGGCGGAACTCCCGCCGCTGGGCGTCGGGGGCGGCCGCGTACGCCTCCAACAGGCGGGCCCGTACGTCGACATCGCCGGTCCGCAGCGCGTCGAGCCGCCCGCCCTCGTCGCGCAGCCGGTCCGCCAGCGTGGCGGGGTTCAGTGCGGCCGGGCCGCGAGCTGGGCGGCGGCGGCCCGTACGGCGAGCGGGAGCCGTCCGCACAGCTCGGCTATCTCGGCGACCGTGCCCGGTTCGGCCACAGGGCGGGCCGCGCCGGTACGGATCCCCGCGCGGCCGGTGAACAGCCCGGCGAGCCGCCGGGACTCCTCGGGGCGCCACGGCCCGAGGACCACCGACCGCAGCCCCGGGAGCCCGGCGGGCACCCGGCCCGCGGTCAGCAGCACCGCGGAGCCCCCGGCGAGCGGCAGCAGCGGCCTGACCTGCGTCTCGGAGGTGACGTGGTCGAGGACCAGCAGTACCCGGCGGCCCGTCAGGGGGGTGCGCGCCAGCCGGCCGAGGATCTCCGCCCCGGTCGGCGGCGGCCCGTCGGCGCCGCGCAGGTCCAGGAAGACCAGCCCGTCGGGGAAGGCGTCCGCCACGCGGTGCGCGGCCTCCACCGCGAGCGCCGTCTTGCCGGTGCCCGGCAGGCCCGTCACGGCGACGGCGCCACCTGCGGGGGCGGCCCGTAACAGCTGTTCCAACTCGGTCAGTTCGCCCGTACGGCCGGTGAAGGCCGGGTCTGCGGGGGGCAGCGCGCCGAGTGCGGGGGACCAGCCTCCCGTGCTCCGGGCGCCATCGGATCCGGCGTCGGACCCGGCGTCGGGCCCGGCATCGGACCCCGCACCTCTGGAGCCGGCCGCCGACAGCGCCGGATCGCCCTCCAGGATGCGCCGCTGGAGCTGCCGCGATGCCGGGCCCGGCTCTATCCCGAGCTCCTCCACGAGGGTCCGCCGCAGCAGCGCGAACACCCGCAGCGCCTCCGCCTGCCGCCCGCACCGGTACAGCGCCACCATCAGATGGGCGTGGAACTCCTCGTGCATCGGGTGCTCGGCCACCAGCTCCTGGAGCTCGGCCACCAGCTCGCGGTGCAGCCCGAGGTGCAGCTCGGCCCGGATGCGCTCGTCGAGCACGGTGGTGCGCGCCTCGCCCAGCCGGACGGCCGCGCTGTCCAGGACCGGTCCGTGCGGGGTGTCCGACAGCACCGGCCCGCGCCACAGGGCGAGCGCCCGCCGCTGCAGCTCGGCCGCGGCGGCGAAGTCGGCGGCCCGCAGGGCCTGGTGGCCGCGGCGGGACAGGTCCTCGAAGACCATGGTGTCGAGCGCGTCCGGGCCGACCCGCAGCAGATAGCCCGGACGCCGGGTGACCAGCGACTCCCGGCCGTTCTCCGGATCGGCGCTCCGGAGCGCCTTGCGCAGGTGGGACACGTAGACCTGGAGCGTGGTCGTCGCGGTACGCGGGGGCGCCTGCGGCCAGAGCTCGTCGATGAGGCTCTCTGCCGACACGACCTCGTTCGCACGGACCAGCAGGGTCCCGAGGACGACCCGCAGCTTGGCGGCCTGCGGAGCGTACGAGGCCCCAGGATCGCCGCCCGTGCCGTCGCCCGCAGCGCCGTCGCCCGCACTGCCGCCCGCAGCGCCGTCCGTGCCTCCCGTGACCTCCAGCGGGCCCAGAATCCCGAAGCGCATCGTCCTCAGTGGTCCTGGACCACGGAGGTGCGGGCCTCGGCCACCGCACGGCGGCGCTGCGTCAGGGTGAGCGTGACCGGTACGGAGGGCCGCCCCTCGCCGTCGCGGCCCAGCGGACCGGCCACCGCCACGCAGCGCAGCGGCAGATCGGCCTCGGCCTGTCCGCGGAAGTGCACCTGGCAGGCGCCGAGCGCGCTGCGGACGGGGTCGAGCCCGTGCGTCCGACCCGCCGCGAGCAGCGAGGTCTGGCGCAGCGCCTCCAGCAGGTGCAGTCCGGAGACCTGTCCGTCCTCACCGAGGAACACGGGGCTGATGTGGCGGGTGAGCAGCCAGGTGCTGAGCCGGCCTCGTGCGGCGTCCGTCGGTTCGCTGATCACCGTGTTCTCGGGGGCGTAGCGGCCCGTCTCGGCGGCGTCGGCGGGCCGCAGCGGGCCGTCGGGCGCATCGTCGAGCTCGGGCGCGGCCTGCAGGGCCTGCCGGGAGTGCTCAAGGTGGCGGCGGTAGAGCTTCGGCATGAGGAAGACCAGACCGGCGGCGCCCGTCGCGCACGGGCGGCCGTCGATCACCACCTCGAGGTGGAAGTCGAGTCCGCGCGGCACTTCGGCGACCACGTTCGCCGGCCGGGCCCTGATGTGGGTCTCCATGGGGACGGGGCCGGCCGCGGGCCCGTCCGTACGCCAGGCGGAGAGATCGGTGAGGTCGAGGGTGAAGCGGTAGAACAGGCCCGGGCGGTCCTCCGGCACGCCGAAGTAGCGGTGGCCGACGAACTCGCCGATCTCCCGCATGGTCTCGGTCGCGATCTGGAGGTCGTGGAAGTGGCCCGGACCGTCGTTGAAGAGCGGGTGGCCGACAGGGGTCGCGCCGACGAGCGTGAAGTTCTCCTCGCCCAGGCTGGGGACGTCGAGGCCGTAGTGGGCCCGCGAGGGCGGACGGTGGATCAGGTGCCGGGCGGCCGTCGCGTGTCCGTGGATGGCGGGGAGCGAGGTCGTGCTGTTGTCGACTGTCATGTCCCTCTCCTTCTCTCGCGTCATGGTGGAGCGGCGCTCGAGCGGGCATCCAGCCGCCGCCGTTGGCAGGAAAGTGCATGGCAGGAACTCGTCCGTCGCCCGTCGCCCCTGATCCGCGTACGTGAGCTTTAGTCACGTCCAAGCGGGAGGGCGGACCCTGAGGTACGAGAGCCCCGCCCCCCGGGATGTCCCCCCAGCCCCCGGGCGGGGCCCTTTTCTTCCCACCGCAGACCTCCACAGCTCCCCGGAAGGAAGCCCCCGATGGCCACCACAGGGTCCGGGCGAACCCGGGTCGCCCCGCCGGACACCGCCGCGCGGCCGCCGGGTCCCATGGCCGGGCTGCCGGCCCGGCTCCGCATCGGCTACGCCTCCGGATCGCTCGTCACCGGGACGTTCACCACCCTCCCGGGCCTGCTCCTGCTTCCGTACCTCACGGACACCCTGGGCGTGGGCGCCGCGCTGGCCGGCGCGATCGTGTTCGTCCCCAAGGCCTGGGACGCCTTCCTCAACCCGCTGGTCGGCCGGGCCAGCGACCGCACCCGTACCCGCTGGGGCTCGCGCCGCCCGTACGTCCTGTGCGGCGGGCTCGCGATGGCCCTGGCCTTCGCGCTGACCTTCGCGGGGCTGCTGCCGGGCACCGCCGGAGCCTGGCTCACCGCGGCCGGGTACCTGTTCACCGCGACCGCGTTCGCCTTCTTCCTGGTGCCGTACGTCGCCATGCCCGCCGAGCTCACCGACCGGCACGAGGACCGTATGCGCATGGTCGGCGGACGGGTCGCCGTCATCGGCGTGGCGGCACTGGTCACCGGCGCCGCCGGACCCGCCCTCATCGACGCCGGGGGCGGCGGCCTCGCCGGGCACCGGTGGATGGGGATCTTCGGCGGGGCGGTGATCGCCCTCGGGGCGGTCTGGGTCTTCGCGGGCACCTCAGGCGCCCCCCGGGACGCCCCCGTCATGGAAACCGAGTCGGGCCTGCGCCGCCAATTCGCCGCCGCCCGCGGCAACCCGGCCTTCATGGCACTGCTGCGGTGCGTGGTCGTCCAGTCCGTCGCGACCGGCGTCCTGCTCGCGGGCGCGCCGTACTTCGCCGCACACGTACTGCGCGACTCCTCCGGCGTCGGCGCCCTCGTCGCCGCCTTCGTCGCCCCCAACCTGCTGACCGTGCCCCTCTGGTCGCGGCTGCGCGGCCGCCACGGCTACCCGATCGCCTCGGCCCTGTTCGCCGCCGGCTGCCTGCTCTTCCTCGCCGCGCCCGCGCTGCCCGAGGGGGCGGTGCTGCTTTCCATGGCGCTGGCCGGCACCGGCCACGCGGGCCAGCTGCTCTTCCTCTACGCGATGCTGCCGGACTGCATCGCCCGGGACGCGGCCCGTACCGAACGGCGCCAGGCGGGCGTCCTGTCCGGCCTGTTCAGCACCGGCGAGGGCCTGGGCGTAGCCCTCGGCCCCTTCCTGTACGGAGTGGTCCTCCAGCTCTGCGGCTACGTGTCCTCCGGCACCGGCCGCGCCGCCGAACAGACCCCTGCGGCCGAACTCGGCATGCTGGCCGGCTTCGCACTCCTCCCGGCCCTGGCGACGGCGCTGGCCGTAGCCCTGCTCCGCTCCTACGACCGCCCGGACCTCCCCTACTGACCCCTCATCAGCAGCCGCGCCACGACACGGGTATGCGGGGGACCGTCCGCGCAGGATGATGGGACGATCATGACTCGCGGGCTTCGGGGGAGGCACTCGTGACGTACACACAGGAGTGGGACACGGCACAGGTCGGGTTCGGACCGGAGGTCCGGGCCCTGATCGAGGAGGCCCTCGTCCCGGAGCCCGGCACGTCACCCGGCGGCTCACCCGGCACGTCACCCGGCGCGGGCGGCGGCCCCGGCGCCGCCGAGGCCTTCGTCGTCCGGTCCGGCACCTATGTCGTCGACCCGCCCTTCTTCGGCAACGGGGACATCGGCCGGGTCGCCGTCTGCGGGGCCGTCAACGAACTGGCCGCCACCGGCGCCGAAGCCCGCCACCTGGCCCTCGGCATCGTGCTGGAGGCCGGCCTCCCCCTGGACCTGGTGCACAGGCTGACCGCCTCCGTACGCGGCGCGGCCGCCGAGGCCGGGGTCACCATCGCCGCCGTCGACACCCAGGTCGTCCGCGCGGGCGAGGCCGACCGGGTCTTCGTCACCGCGACCGCGTTCGGCGTGCCGAGCGGACCGCCCATGGAGCTCGGCTCGGTCCGGCCGGGCGACCGCATCGTGGTGACCGGGCCGCTGGGCAGCCACGCCGCCCACCTGGTCTCCCTGCGCGACGGCCTCGGGTACGAGCACCACGTGCCCAGCGACTGCGCCCCCCTGGGAGACCTGCTGCGCACGGTGCGCCCGCACGTCCGCCACGCCCGTACGGTGGCCGCGGGCGGCCTCGCGGAGGTCCTGCGCCGGTGCGCCGCCGCCCGCGGCCTGACCCTGCGCATCGAGGAGGCCGCTCTGCCCGTACGGTACGAGGCGCGGCCGGCCCTCGCCGCCCGTGGCCTCGCCCCCCTCGACGCGGCCTGCGCCGGCTGCCTGTGCCTGTTCGTCCCGCCCGAGCACACCGCCCCCGCCCTGACCGCACTGCGCGCCCACCCCTACGGCCGCCACGCGGCCGTCGTCGGCGAGGTCACGCCCGAGGCCCCGGGTGACGTCGAGTTCCTCACTCCGGACGGCCGCCTCCACACCCGTACCGTCCCTTCCGGTTCGGTCCCCGAACGCCTCCTGTGACCGGGCCGCGCACCGGAACGGTTGCCACGGACACCCTTCCGATCGCGGGCACCAGCCGCCATACTGCTCATCCGTGACTCCCTCGGACACTCCTTACCGAGCGGGAGTTCGAGCATCGGGGGATGCATGTCCACACCTGGACGGACTTCCGGCTTACCCGCAGCAGAGGACGCCGCCGCCGAGCCGCGGCACATCCGCAGCGAAGCCACCCGGCTGCTGTGCGCGGGCGTCTGGTTCGACAGCGAATTCCGCCGCCGCGTCATCGAGCAGCTGGTCGAGCACGAGGAGCGGCCGATCGCCCCCTCGCTCGGCATCGACGCCCTGCCGGTCCTCGCGCACGCCCTGCGGGCACGCTGGCTGGAGGTGGAGACCGCGGCCGCGCTGCTGGCCCTCTGGGCGGTCTTCATCGGTCTCGGGCTGGCCGGGGTCGGCGCCCAATCGGTGCTGCCCGCACCCTGGTTCCTGGCCTACGGGCCACGGCCCTCTCCGTCTTCCGCGCCTGGCTGACCCTCCCGCAGCACGGGAACTGGGCAGCGTGAAGGACATCTACCTGTTCCAGGAGATGGACATCAGCCGGTACGTGAGGACGCTGCAGGACCGCATCGCGAGCGGGGTGCAGGACGCGCTGCGCACGAAGGGCTACGAGACGGGCGGCTTTGAGCAGTACGTCGTCAGCGTCAGCGGCGGCGGGGTGTTCATCGGGGCGATGAGCGGAGGCGCCGCGGCCACCGGTCGCGGCGCCAGAGCCCTCGACGCCTCCGAGGAACTGATCGGCGTCTCCGCCGAGTTCCGGACGGCCCTCGGCACCCTGCGCGAGCAACTGCGCCTGCTCAGCCCCAGCGACGAGACCTCCGAGGTCGACGCCGGGCTCGCCGGGGCCGAGGAGGAGATCGGCGCCACGGGGCAGGTGCGGCGCGAGCGCCTCGACGTCGGTGCGACGGCCGCGGCCGGGCTCGCCTCGGCGGGGGCCCTCGTGGAGCAGATCACACAACTTCTGACCGGGTAGGGGTGGTCGGCGTGACCTCATGGGACGAGGACAGTCAGGCCTGGGTGGAGGCGGGCGGCCCGGCCGGCCCGGACGGACCGCCACCGGGGGAGCGGACCCGGCGCATGTCGATCGTGGTGATCACCGCGGCCCTGCTCGCCGCGGCGGCCGGGGCCGGGATCTGGGCGCTGGTACACGACGGCGGTGGCGGCGGCGATACGCCGGATCCCGCGCCGCCGGCCGCGACCGGCGTCCTGGCCGACCCGTGCGACGCGGTCGACAGCGACGTGACGGGCGGGTGGAAGCTGGACTCAGGGACATCCCCCTGGAACCGAAGCCGCCCCCCACGTCCGTGCCCGGGGTACGGTCCGCGATGGTCAGCGGGAACGCCAAGGGCTGCGTGATCCTGTGGCCCACGTCGTTCGGGAAGGCGCTCGTCATGGCCCAGCAGGGCACCGGGAGCCCGGACCGGAACGTGTGCGACATCGCCGCCGACTTCGCCGAAGCGGTGGCCCCCGAAGTGCCCGGCTGGAGACACGGCCGCGCCCCCGGCGGGAGGCTCCGGGGGTCGGATAGATTGCGTGGACGTGACAACCACCACGCCGCCGAACGGCCGCATATTCGATGCCCTGAACGCCGACGCCGTCCAGACCACGGCCCAGCTGCGCGAGCTCTACGAGGAACCCAGCGAACTGGTCCGCCGCAAGGCGGTGGACCGGATCCACGACGTCGCGCGCGCCGTGATCGGCAGATCGTCGCTCGTGTTCATCGCCAGCGCGGGCGCCGGCGGCCACTGTGACGTGACCCCCCGGGGCGGACCGGCCGGATTCGTGTCCGTCCTGGACGAGTTCACCCTCGCCATTCCCGATGCCACCGGCAACAAGCGGCTCGACAGCAGCCACAACATCGTGGAGACGGGGCGGGCCGGCCTGATCTTCGTCATCCCCGGCCGGGCGACCACCCTGCGCGTGAACGGCAGGGCCTGCGTCTCCGCCGACCCGCGCCTGCTGGAGCAGCTGACCGCCGTCGGCAAGCCGCCGCGCAGCGCGATCGTGGTGGAGGTGGAGGAGCTCTACCAGCACTGCCCGAAGGCGTTCCTGCGCAGCAGCGCCTGGAAGCCCGGGGAGTGGCTCGCCGAGGACGCCGTCCCGAGTTCCGCCGAGGTCACCCTCTCCCACCTGAACCTGCCGGGCCTGACCATCGAGCAGATCCTGCAGAGCGAGCGCGAGTCCCTCCTCCACCGCTACGAGTGACCGCCAAGTCCGTTTCGTGAACAGTCGGTTGATCCCCACGGCGAGTGTGCCCCGCCGCATATGCTCTGCGTTCGTACGCGCGTGCGTCCGAACACCTCGCGAACCGTAAGGGGACCGCTCCGTGAGTGTCCGCATTCAACCCTCCTCCCAGGTCGA
Organism: Streptomyces sp. NBC_01546; assembly: GCF_045208355.1. Lineage (NCBI taxonomy): Bacteria > Bacillati > Actinomycetota > Actinomycetes > Kitasatosporales > Streptomycetaceae > Streptomyces > Streptomyces sp. NBC_01546. The sequence continues at coordinate 1,906,181 of NZ_CP109379.1, read as the reverse complement.
CGAGACGGCCGAGCTCGGTGAGGGGACCACCGTCTGGGATCTGGCACAGATACGGGAGGAGGCCCGGCTCGGCCGCGGGTGCATCGTGGGCCGCGGGGCGTACGTCGGGCCGGGCGTGCGGATCGGGGACCACGTCAAGCTCCAGAACTACGCGCTGGTGTACGAGCCCGCCGTGCTCGGCGACGGGGTGTTCATCGGCCCCGCGGCCGTACTCACCAATGACTTCTACCCGCGCGCGGTCGACCCCGACGGCCGGCAGAAGCGGGGCGGGGACTGGGAGGCCGCCGGGGTCGTGGTGGGCGAGGGAGCCTCGCTGGGCGCCCACTCGGTGTGCGTGGCCGGGGTGCGTGTCGGGCGCTGGGCGCTGGTCGCGGCCGGGGCCGTGGTGTCCCGGGACGTACCGGACTTCGCGCTCGTGGCGGGGGTGCCGGCCCGGCGGATCGGCTGGGTGGGCCGGGCGGGGGTCCGCCTCGTGGAGCGCGAGGACGAGCCGGGCGTATGGGAGTGCCCGGACACCGGCGCGCTGCACGAGGAGAAGGACGGCACGCTCATCGAGCGCACCTGACGGAATGTCGGCAATTTAGCGCAACGGCATTTCCTCAAAACCACAATCAACGAACATCCGTGGGCATACCGTGTCCCTGCACAAGGGATCTGAGCAGGCAACAGGCCTGTATCAGTGGGGGGTTGTACACGACGAGGGCACCGCGGGCAGAGCCGCGCGGCGCGGCTTCACCGCGCCCGCGAACGCTGCCGTCGCACGCGCGTGCTCCGGTCCGAGGCATCGCTGGGGGGTCCAGTCGGCGTCCGTCGGACGGCTCGTGCCATCGGCGCAAGGGTGCCGTCGGCGCGGGCGCCGTCACGCGCAATCCCCCTCCGCGGAGTGACGACCGCCAGGTCCGTCCGAGGAGTGATCAGAGGGGGTAGGTGTGTTGGAGCCGTACAGCTCGGACATACGGGGTGCGCGCAGCACCCGGGGAGTCGGGGTGGGGACCCGATGACCATCACACGATTAGGAGCACTGGCCCGCGAGGACGTGCCGCTGCACGCCCTCGCCGAGCGTCTGCTCGCGCTGGCCGAGGCGGGGCTGCCCGGGATGTACCTGCCGGGCGCCGAGACGTTCGTGTTCACCCGGGTGGGCAAGGCCTCACCCGACGGCGCCCGCGGCCTCGAGCAGCGCGGGACCAGCACCCGGTACGCGGCCATCACCGCACTCGGGGCCAGGTTCCTGCCCGAGGACCGGCAGCGCGTCCTGTTCGGCGGGCGCACCGCCGAGGAGTTCGCCGGACTGCTGGTGGAACGGCTGCCCTCGGTGACGAACCTCGGCGACGCGGCGCTCATCGCCTGGGCCGCCGCCGAAACCGGCCACCCCAAGCTGGCCGACGCCCTCGACCGGGTGGCCGCGCTGGACGTGCCCGGGAAGCCGCAGTACACCGTCGAGGCGGCCTGGGTGCTCTCCGCACTCACCGCCGCCCGCGGCACGGCGGACGTGGAAGACCGCCTTGCGGCCGCCCGCGACCGGTTGCTGGCCGCGAAGTCCGCCGACAGCCCGCTCTTCCCGCACGCCACCGGACCGGGCCTGGTGCCCGGATTCCGGTCCCACGTGGCCTGCTTCGCCGACCAGACCTACCCGCTCCAGGCACTGGCCCGGCTCCACGCGAGCGGCGACGACCCGCAGGCACTCGCGGCCGCCGACGCCTGCGCCGCCCGTATCTGCGCCCTGCAAGGGGACGGCGGACAGTGGTGGTGGCACTACGACGCCCGGCACGGCACCGTCGTCGAGGGCTACCCCGTCTACAGCGTCCACCAGCACGCGATGGCCCCGACCGCCCTGTTCGACCTGGCCGACGCGGGCGGCACCGACTTCGGCAAGGAGATCCGCCGCGGGCTGCGCTGGATGACCGAGGTGCCCGAACTCGCCGGACCCGCCGGCACCCCGCGGGAGCCGATGATCCGCGAGGAACTCGGCGTCACCTGGCGCAAGGTCTACCGCGGCGACCCCAGGAAGGCCGTCCGCGCCGCCCGCGGACTCACCACCCGGGTGGCCCCGCACGCGCGGCTCGCACCGCTCGACCGGCTCTTCCGCCCCGTCGCGGTGGACCGCGAGTGCCGCCCGTACGAGTTCGGCTGGATGCTGTTCGCCTGGCTCGGGGGGCCCCAGAGATGACCCAGAGACAGTCCCTCTTCGGGGTCACGCTCGACGCCCTGACCATGGACGAGACCGTCCAGCGCTGCCTCGACGCGGTACGCCGCGGCGAGCGGATCGAGATCGGCATGGTCAACGCGGCCAAGCTGGTCAACATGCGGCGCGACCCCCGCCTCGCCGAGGCGGTCGCCGGCTGCGACCTGGTCCTGGCCGACGGCCAGGCCGTGGTCTGGGCCGGGCGCGTCCTGGGCGTCCGGCTGCCGGAACGGGTGGCGGGAATCGACCTGTTCATGCGCCTGCTCGCCGCGGCCGAGGCTGCGGACATCTCCGTCTACCTGCTCGGCGCCCGGCAGGAGGTCCTGGAGATGATGCTCCGGCAGATCTCCGAACGGTTCCCGAAGCTGCGGGTGGCCGGCAGCCGCAACGGCTACTTCGCGGACTCCGAGCAGGAGTCGGTCGCCGGCGCCATCGCGGACAGCCGCGCCCAGCTCCTGTTCCTCGGCATGACCTCGCCCAAGAAGGAGATCTTCACCGCCGGTTACGGCGACCGCACCGGCGCCCACGTCGTGCACGGCGTCGGCGGCTCCTTCGACATCCTCGCCGGCATCACCAGACGGGCACCGGTGGTCTGGCAGCGGATGGGACTCGAATGGTTCTACCGCACCCTCCAGGAGCCGCGCCGCCTCGGCAAGCGCTACCTCACCACCAACACCGCCTTCCTCCTCATGACGGTCCGCGAGCTCATCCGCCGCACCCCGTCTGCCGGTTCCGCGAACAGGAGTCACTGATGCGCGTCGTCGTCGTGGGACAGGGATACGTCGGACTGCCACTGGCCATCCGGGCCGCCGAGGTCGGGCACCAGGTGGTCGGCTACGACGTGGACACGCGGCGGGTCAAGAGCCTCGCCGCCGGAGAGTCGTACGTGGAGGACGTCAGCTCCGAACGGCTGAGCCGGGCGCTGGAGCTCGGCACCTACCGGCCCACCGAACTGGCCCGGGACTGCGGCGGCTTCGACGTGGCCGTCGTCACCGTCCCGACCCCGTTACACGATGGTGCCCCCGACCTCCGCTACATCGAGGAGTCGGCCCACACGCTGGCCCGCTACCTGCGCCCCGGCGCGACCGTGGTGCTGGAGTCCACCACCTACCCGGGCACCACCGAGGAACTCTTCGCGCCGATCCTGGAGGACGGCTCGGGGCTCACCGCCGGAGCCGACTTCCACCTCGGCTACAGCCCGGAGCGCATCGACCCCGGGAACGCCGTCTGGGGCTTCCAGCAGACGCCCAAGGTCGTCTCCGGCGTCGACGCCCGCTCGCTGAAGGCCGTCGAGTCCTTCTACGGGGACCTCGTCGACACCACGGTGCCGGTGAGCTCGCCCAAGGAGGCCGAGCTGGCCAAGCTGCTGGAGAACACTTTCCGGCACGTGAACATCGCGCTGGTCAACGAGATAGCGATGTTCGCCCGCCACCTCGACATCGACGTGTGGCAGTCCATCGAAGCCGCGTCCAGCAAGCCCTTCGGCTTCATGAAGTTCACACCCGGCCCGGGGGTCGGCGGTCACTGCCTGCCGATCGACCCCTCGTACCTGTCCTGGCGGGTGCAGCGCGAACTCGGCCAGAGCTTCCGCTTCGTCGAGCTCGCCAACGACATCAACAGCCACATGCCCGAGTACGTGACCCGCCGGGTCATCGACGCGCTCAACTCCAAGCGCCGCTCGGTCAACGGCTCCCGGGTCCTGCTGCTCGGGCTCGCCTACAAGAAGAACACCGGCGACGCGCGGGAGTCGCCCGCGGTGCGCGTCTCGCAACTGCTCCTCGACATGGGGGCCAAGGTGCGCGCGGCCGATCCCCACGTGGTCGAGCACATCAAGGTCGACGCCCGCCTCGTCCGGGTCGAGCCCACCCGCAAGGAACTGGCCGCCGCCGACGTGGTCGTCCTGCTCACCGACCACGACTCCTTCGACTACGCACTGGTCACCGAGCACGCCTCCTTCGTCCTCGACTGCCGCAACCGGCTGTCCGGACCGACGGTGGAGGTGCTCTGAGCATGGGAGACACCGTCCGGATCATCTGTGTCGCCGGAGCACGCCCCAACTACATGAAGATCAAACCGGTGATGGACGCACTGGAGCGCCGCGGCGCCGAGGTGGTCCTCGTCCACACCGGTCAGCACTACGACGAGTCCATGAACGAGGTGTTCTTCCGCGATCTCGGCATCCGCGCCCCCGACCGGTACCTGGGCGCCGGCTCCGGCAGCCACGCCCAGCAGACCGGCCGGGTGATGACGGCCTTCGAGCCGCTGCTCGACGAGGTGGCCCCGGACGCGGTGGTCGTGGTCGGCGACATCAACTCCACGCTCGCCTGCGCCCTGGTGACCGCCAAGGCCGGCCCGCTGCTGGCCCACGTGGAAGCCGGACTGCGCAGCCGTGACTGGGGCATGCCGGAGGAGGTCAACCGGGTCGCCACCGACCGCGTCAGCGACTACCTGCTGGCCCCCTCGCCCGACGCGGCCGCGAACCTGCGGGCGGAGGGCTACCGGGAGGACCAGATCCACGTCGTCGGCAACGTCATGATCGACACCCTCCTCGCCAACCTGGACCGGGCCCGGCGGTCGGACGTCCTGGACCGGTACGGGCTGACCCGGGGCGGGTACGGCCTGGTCACCCTGCACCGCCCGGCCAACGTGGACGACCCCGGTGCCCTGCGCGGCCTGCTGAAGGCCCTGGGCGAGATCGCCGGCCGCTGTCCGCTACTGCTGCCGGTGCACCCCCGGGCCGCCGAGCGGCTCGCCGAAGCGGGCGTACCCGACGGCATCCGGCTGGTGCCGGCCGCCGGGTACCTCGACTTCATCGCCCTCCAGGACTCCGCCCGCCTGGTGCTCACCGACTCCGGGGGCATCCAGGAGGAGACCACCGCCCTGGGCGTGCCCTGCGTCACCCTCCGGGACAACACCGAGCGGCCCATCACGGTCGAGGAGGGCACCAACGTGCTGGCGGGCACCGATCCCGAGCGCATCGTGACCACCGCGCACCGGGTGCTCGACGATCCGCCCGCGCCCCGCTGCCCCGAGCTGTGGGACGGCCGCGCGGGCGACCGCATCGCCGGGGTCCTGCTGGACGGCGGGAGCGCGCGGACCCGGCTCAGACCGACCGACCTCGTTCCGCGGCAACCGTAGTCACAAGAGGGGGAAGACCATGGATCTCGCCGAGATCTGGCGAGTCATGCGCAGGCGCTGGTACGTGCTGCTGCCCGGACTGGCGGTCACGGCGGCGCTCACCGCCGCCGTGTACCTGCTGGTTCCGGTGGAGTACCGGTCACAGAGCACGGTGACGCTCCTGAACTCCGAGAAGGCCACGGTGGCCTTCGACGGCAACCCCTTCCTGAGCACCCAGGCCTCGCTCACCGGGATGGCCGACGGCCTGGCCCGCAACCTCAACTCCGACGACTCCGTCCGGGACCTCAAGTCCCTCGGCATCACCGGAAAACACGAGGCGAAGATCGCCGACAACGCCCAGGGGCCCTTCATGTGGCTGAGCGTCACCGGCACGGACCCCGCCGCCGTCCTGAAGTCGGACGGGATCCTCACCGCCTACGCCGAGAAGCGGCTGCTGGAGTTCCAGACCCAGCAGTCGGTGGCACCGGAGGCCATGATCCGGATGGCGACGATCGTGCCCCCGCAGAAGCCGGAGGCGCAGACGAAGGCCAGGCTCCAGTACCTCGTCATGGCAGGGGTACTGGGCTTTGTGCTCAGCCTGGTCGCCACCTTCTTCGTGGAGGCCCGCCGGCGGCCGCAGCAACCCGGCAAGCACCGGCCCGCACCCGGCGAGGCCGTCGAACCCGCCGAGGACGCCGACGCCATCGCCGACGCCGGGGCCGATGCGTCGGACACCCTGCGCATGACCGTGGCCCACCCGGCCGGTCCGGGCCGGGGAGGATCGCCGTGACCGGCGCCGCGGCGGACACCGAGGCCACCCCGGCGCCGCCGTCACTGGGGCGCAAGGTCGGCTCCGCCGCCAAGTGGAGCCTGGTCAACACCATCGTGATGCGGCTCGGCAACTTCGTGACCGGCATCATCCTCGCCCGGTTCTTCCTCGGCCCCGAGGCCTGGGGCGTGTACGGGATCGCCCAGACGGTCCTGCTCGTCCTGCTCTCCGCGAACGAACTCGGCGTCTCCCTGGCGATCGTGCGCTGGGAGGGCGACCCGCGCCGCTTCGCCCCGACCGTCCTCACCCTGAGCGCGGTCTCCAGCTGCCTGCTGTACGCGGTGCTCTTCGCGGCCGCCCCGGCGGTGGCCGGCGTACTGGGCTCGCCCGAGGCCTCCGGCGTCCTGCGGGTGATGTGCCTGTGCGTGGTCCTCGACGGTCTGTCCCAGGTCCCCGCCGGATTCCTCACCCGCGAGTTCGCGCAGGGCCGGCGGATGGCCGTCGACGGGCTCAACTTCGTGCTCAGCACCGCCGTGACCCTGCTGCTGGCCGTCCAGGGCTGGGGCGCGATGAGCTTCGCCTGGGGCGCCGTCGTCGGCAACGTGGCCGCGCTGATCGGCTGCTGCCTCGCGGCCCCCGGCACCCTGCGGTTCGGCTGGGACCGGGAACAGGCCCGGGCCCTGCTCCGGTTCGGGCTCCCGCTCGCCGGGGCCAGCATGCTCGCCCTCGGCGTGGTCAACGTCGACACCATGGTGGTGGGCTCGGCCCTCGACCCGCTCGCCCTGGGCTTCTACGTGCTCGCCTTCAACATCTCCGGCTGGCCCGTACGGATCGTCTCCGAAGCGGCCCGCCGCGTCTCCTTCGCCGGATTCTCCCGGCTGGCCGACTCACCGCAGGCGCTCGCCACCGGATTCGGCCGCGCCCTCGGCGTCGTCACCACGGCAACCGTCCCGCTCTGCGTCCTGCTGGCCGCCCTCGCCGGACCGATCGTGGAACTCGTCTACGGAGAACGCTGGATGCCCGCCGCCCGGGCCCTGCCCTGGCTGATGGCACTCGGCCTGGTCCGCATCGGCTGCGAACTCGCCTACGACTGTCTGGTGGCCATCGGCCGGCGCCGCTCCCTCATCGCGGTCCAGGGGCTCTGGCTCCTCGTCCTGATCCCGGCCCTGATCGCAGGCGCCCGGGGCGGCGGGATCGTGGGAGTGGCCCAGGGCCACGTCCTGGTCGCCGTGGTCGTCGTGGTGCCGGTGTACCTCCTCGTGCTGCACCGCGGCGGCATCGGGCTGGGCACCGTCGTACGGGCCTGTGCCTGGCCCTTCCTCGGCGGAGCGGTGATGACCGCCGTGGTACTCGGCCTGGAGCGGTACCTCGGCGACGGCGTGCTCGCCCTCGCCGTCACCGGAGCCGCCGGCACCCTCTGCTACGCCGTCTGCGTCCTGCCCAGCCGAGGCTTCCTGCGCGGCAAGCCGTGACCCCCGACCGAAGGCGCCTGGGGGCATGGGCGCTCGCCGCGGTGCTGCTGGCCGTCGTACTCGCCTTGTACCAGGCCGACCGGACCGGTGTGGGCGACCACAAAGCCACGCCGTCGGCCGCCCCCTCGGCCGACCCGTCGGCCGGGCCCTCCGGCACGCCGCCCGGTACGCCCTCCGCGACAACGCCCGCGACACCGCCCGGTACGGGCACCGCCGAACCCCCGGCCACCCCGGGCACCCCCTCCCCGACGGCCTGCGCCGCGCCCGGCGACTGCGGATTCCCCGACGCGAAGAGCACCGGCCCGCGGATCGCCCTCGAACCGCACGACACGGGGAACATGTCCGTCAAGAAGGACGGCACGGTCATCAAGGGCTGGGACATCCGGGGTTCCCTCGACGTCTACGCCAACGACGTCACCGTCATCGACAGCCGGATCACCTCGGCCAACTGGTGGGGGATCAACCTGCGCCCCGGCTTCAGCGGGCTGAAGGTCCTGCACACCACCATCACCGCCGTGCCGGGCAAGGGCCCCGACAACGGAGGGGTCAACTACGCGGTCTCCAACATGGGCGGCAGCTCGATCGAGGTCGGCTGGTGCGACGTCTCGGTCTTCGGCAACGCCCTGTCCATGGGCCAGGGGGACCTGCACGACAACTACGTCCACGACATCGTCGCGTTCCGCAACCAGGGCGGCGAATGGCAGCACACCGACGCCGTCATCAGTGGAGGCGGCAACAAGGGCCGGCTGACCATCCGCCGCAACACCTTGCTGAACTCCGTCGCCGTGGACCGGGGAGCCACCGCCGCCGTCGGCCTGTTCGCCGACACCGGGACCGTCTCCTCCGTCATCGTCGAGGGCAACTGGCTGGCCGGGGGAGCGTACGCGCTCTACGGCGGCGGCCCGGGCGCCACCGGCATCGAGATCACGGACAACGTCTTCTCCACCCAGTACCACCCGGGCAGCGGGGTCTACGGTCCGGTCACCGCCTGGAACGCGGGCGGCGCCGGCAACGTGTGGCGGGGAAACCGCATGTCCGACGGCAGGCCCGTCACCCCCGAACCCACCGGCTGACAGGGAGAGTTCATGATGCGCCGAATCGCGCGGGCCCCGTGGGAGCTGCTCAAAGGGGCCTTCGGCTGGCTGGTGCTCTTCGAGGCCAGGAACAAGGTCCTCCTCGCCCCCTCCGCCGTACGGCTGCGGCGCTTCGAGGACGCCGAGACCGCCCGGCTCGCCGCCGCCCTCGGCCGGCCCCCGGCCGCCCTGGTCGCCACCGTGATCGCCACCCACCGGCGGCCCGGGGCGCTGCGCGCGGCGGTCCGCTCGGCGCTGGAGCAGACCGTGACCGACCAGGTGGTCATCGTCGTCGACGACGGCGCCGGACTGTCCGAACTCCCGGATGATCCACGGCTGTTCGCGGTGTCCCTGGCCCGCAACACGGCCACCGCCGGCGTCGTGCGCAACGTGGGGATCCGGCTGACCCGCTCCCGGTACGTGGCCTTCCTGGACGACGACAACCTGTGGGAGCCCGACCACCTGGAACAGGCCCTCGCGGTGCTGGAGCCGCCCGGCGGGCCCGACGCCGTGTACACCGCGCTGCGCAGGGTGCTGCCCGACGGCACGGAGCGGGACGTCCTCTCCGTGCCCTTCGACCGCCGCCGCGCCGCCCACGAGGCCTTCCTGGACACCAACGCCTTCGTCGCGCGCCGCAACCGCTCCCTGTACTTCAGCAGGCTGCGGCGCACCCCCGAGGTGCTGCCCCGCGAGGACTGGGAGCTGATCCGCCGCTACGCCCGCCGCCACGAGGTGCGCCACCTGCCCCGCCCCACGGTCCGCTACCTGGTCAACCCGGAGAGCTTCTTCACCGCCTGGGACGGCCCCACCCCCTAGGGACCGGGAGTGGCGCGCAGTGCGGACGGGCTGGCCAGTGCGCGGGCCGCCGCCCGGCTGGCCGGGCGGCCGAGCGCCGCCCGCGAGGTCTCCCGCAGGAGCACTGCCATCCGGAAGGCGGCCGTCGCCGCGGCCCCGTGCCGGCGCCCGTAGAGCCGTACGCGGTTGAGCGTCAGCAGGGTCCACAGCCGGGGCGACACCTGCGAATCACCGCCGAGATGGGTGGCCGAGGCCGCGGGCTCCAGGCGGGTGCGGAAGCCGCGGTCCCGGGCCCGCAGGCAGTAGTCGGTCTCCTCCGAGTACAGGAAGAACGATTCGTCCCAGGGCCCGCAGGCGTCCAGGCACCCCCGGGAGAGGGCCATCAGCGCGCCGGTGGCCCAGTCCGCGACCGTCGCCCGCTCGTACGCCGACGGGTCGGTGACCAGCTCGCTCCAGCGCGGGAACCGCCCGGCCCGGCGATTGCCCAGCACCGCCTCGCCGAGCGCCCGGGTCACGCGCGACTCGCGGCGCAGCGAGTGCAGCAGCGTCCGCCCGTCCTCCTCGTACAGCAGCGGGACGCTGATCCCGACCCGGCCGCCACCGGCCAGCGGGGCGTCGAGCGCGTCAACCAGCACCTTGGCGCAGCCCCGCCGCATCCGGACGTCCGGATTGCACACCAGGGCCGCCCGGAAGCCGCCCTCCCACCCGGCGGCGGCTCCGAGGGCGGCGTTCACCCCGGCCGCGTATCCGGCGTTGCGGCCGGTCTGGACGACCGTCGCGTCCGGGGCCAGCGAGCGGACCAGGTCCACGGTGCCGTCGGCCGAGTCGTTGTCGGCGACGACCAGGCGCCAGTCCAGCCCGGCCATGCCCGCCGGCAGCGAGGCGAGGAACTCCGGGAGCACCGGGGCGCTGTTCCAGGTGACGACGAGAACGGCTACCGGGCCGGAGCCGGGGAGAGACCGAGGGGAGGCTGGTCGGCGGGAAGACATGGGAACTCCACGGATCGGGGCTTCGGCGCCGCGCGCCGGATGAAGCCGAGGTAGCTGCCTCCGGCGGCGATCGTCAGGAAGAACATCCCGGCGAACATCGGGAAGCTGAGTGCGTCGAAGGTGGCGCTGACGACCAGGGCGACGATGGCGGAGGCGAAGAAGGCCTGCCCGAGCTCCCGGTCGGACTCGCCGACGGCCAGCCGGCGGATCGCCCCGCCCTGGTGGATGCCGGTGAAGAAGAGGAACAGGAGCGCGAGCAGCCCCAGGAAGCCCATCTCGGCGAGGGTCAGCATGTACTGGTTGTCGGTGAAGAAGTAGAGCTCGGGAATGAACGTGCCCAGACCCCGCCCGAACAGGGGGCGCTCGTCCAGGTAGGGGACGATCGCGCTGTACTTGACCGTACGGGCCTGGGTGCTGCTGTCGGAGTTCGTCAGGAAGGACGCGAACAGCGCGGTGATGGTGCCGATCAGCCCGGGGATGATGACCTTGAAGCAGGCCACCGCGCCCAGCAGCACACCGATCGCGGTCCACCGCCGCTGCGGCCTCCAGCGCGGCACCATCACCAGGATCACGATCAGCACCCCGATGATCGAGGTACGCGACACCGTCAGCGGCAGCGCCCCGCCCATCAGCACCACCGGCCCCCAGCGGCGCCAGGCGCGCAGCCGGCTCCGCACGGGATCGAAGGCCTGCTGCACGGCGAAGGGCAGCAGCAGCGCCAGCATCCCGCCGAACTCCAGCGGCTGCGCCGTGGTGGACCGGGGCCGGGTGAACGCCCCGCGGTCCAGGGTCGTGATCTGGGGGACGCTCGACTGGAGCCCCGGGATGCTGATGCTGTCGGCGATGTTGGTCGCGGTGAAGAAGTCGTAGAACCCGACGGCCGCGACGACCGTCCCCATCACCACGGCCCGGCGCAGCAGTACGTCCAGGCGCGAGCGGTCCTGGATGCCGGCGGAGACCAGCACCACCAGCGACACCCACACCAGCAGGGCGATCAGACCGCGGTCAGCGCCGAGCAGCTCTTTGCGCACGCTGCCGCGGCCCGCGTTCGCGATGTAGGAGGCCAGCACCGACACGGCCAGCAGCCACATGGCCACCCGGGGCAGCCGGGTCCCGGGCGCCGGCCGGATCCGGCCGGTGAGCCACGTCGCCAGATACCAGAACAGGCCGAGCAGGGCGAACACGTTGGCCGGGGTGCCCACCCCGCCCATGCCCGGCAGCGTCAGGTTCGACGGGATGAAGAAGGCCAGCGCCAGATACCCGGTGAGCAGCGCGGTGGCGTCCACACGGCGGCCCCGTGACCTCCGGCGGGCGGCCCTCCCCCGGCTACCGCTGGGAGGTGCCCCCAGCGGCACGGCGGCCTCGGCGGAGCTCTCGCGCCTGCGGCGGCGGGCCGCCAGCAGCGCGTCCGCCACGAAGGACAGGGTGAACCCGCCGCTGACGCCGAGGATGAGGACCCCCAGCACCTGCTGGTAGCGGCTCTTGAGCTGCGGCACCGGCGTCTGCGGCAGCACCACCTGCGCGGTCTGCACGAAGTACCCGGGCTGGACCTTGGCCGCCGCCTGCAGCGCGTTGAGCTGCTCCCCGGCGAAGGCGGTCAGCGTGTTCGTCTCCTCGAGCACCTTGGCCCGGTCGGTGCCCGTGACCGTCAGCGTCAGCAGCGGGCCCGAGGTGTTCGCGGCGAACCCGACGGTATAGGGATCGGTCACGCCCAGGCTGTGCAGGTCGCGGGCGGCGTCGGCCCCGGACAGCGTCCTGATCAGCACGTCCGCGGTCACCACCAGGGAACCGCCCGCGTTGGATATGGGATTGCCGAAGGCGGGCGGCAGCTGGGAGTTCGCCGTGGAGTCGAGCAGCGCCACCGAGCTCTGCGACTGGTAGGCCACCGGCACCGAGCGGTACAGGTGCAGCGCCGCCAGCAGGCTGAGCAGAACCGCCGGCACGATCACGTACCAGCGCCGGCGCAGCACCGCGCCCATTTCACGAATGCTCACGAACACCCCTGCCGGGAACCGGATTTGATGGCGGACCTACCCGGGTCCTGCAAAGATCGGTCATGAAGGAAGGGATCCCCGTGTCGCCTGGTGAGTTGGTCCGTGCGCTGCGCCGGCGCTGGTACGTCCTGGTGGCGGCGATGCTGCTCGCGGCCGCCGGAGCGGCGGCCGTGCTGCGGCCCGCACCGGTCTATCTCAGCTCGGCGATCGTGGTGCTCAAGCCGCCGGTGACCAGCAGTCAGCCGAACCAGCTCGCGAACCTCCAGCCGCCGCTCGCCGCCGTCTCGTACGGGGTGGTGCAGCAGCTCGGCTCGCCCGCCGGAGCGGCCGAGCTCGAGGCCGCGGGGGTCACCGGCACCTACCGGATGACACCGCGCAACAGCGGCACCAGCGTCACCCCTCGACACTTGATCCCCTCGCTCCAGATCCAGGTGGAGCACTCCGACCCCGCGGCGGCCGACGCCTCCGTACGGAAGATCATCGAGGTCTACACCCGGCACCTGACCGAGCTCCAGACGCAGCAGGGCATCCCGGCCGCGGCCCGGATGAGCGTCGACCTCCTGGTGCAGCCGCACGCGGTCGCGCGGACCGGCGACAGGGTGCGCGCCCTGGCCGGAGTGGCCCTGCTGGCCGCGGTCGGCGGTGTGGCGGCGGCCCTGTGGACCGACCGGCTCCTGACACGCCGGAACCGGCGCCGGCGCGAGCGCGCCGACACCGGTCCCCAGAACCCGCCGGAAGAACCGGTGGAGACGGTCCATCAGATCCCTCGGCGCTTCCACGACCGCCACCACAGCCACTCGCGCCCCCGGTCGGCGACCGCCGACAGCACCAGCGGCTGAAGACAGGGCATGGCGCGCGCGCCGATGCGCCGCCGCCTGCGCAGTGCCCGGTACTCGGCGAGCGCTTCGTACCCGCCGGGCAGGCACTCGGCGGCGAACTCCACCAGCTCCTCGACCGGTACCACCGCCGTGCGTCCCCGGTCGTACGCGCGGTAGGCGCGCCGCAGCGCGTACCGGGCGAGCCGGGTGCGCGCCGCCAGCGCCAGCCGGTCGGCATCGGGCAGCAGCCCGGCGCACTTGTCGAGCACCGAGTCGAAGGCGACCAGGCGCTGGCGCAGGTCGTCGAGCTGCCCGCCGAAGTCCGTGGTGGACATGTTGTTGCCGTGGACCCGGTAGAAGGCCTGGTCGGCCCCGCGGACGTAACCCACGTCGGCGTGCGCCGCGAGCCGCATCCACATCTCGATGTCCCCCGCGTGCGGGAGCTCCGGATCGTAGCCCCCGACCTTGCGCTGGAGGCTGGTGCGGACGACCACCTCCGGTGAGGTGATGCACCCGGTGCCCTCCCGGAAGCGCCGCTCCAGCCACCACCGTCCGGGGTAGACGACCGACCCCGTGCTCCGGGTGCGGGCCGCGGGCAGCGGGCCGCCGTGCAGGAACCGCAGCGGCCGGCCGTAGGCGAAACCGGCCTCCGGATGCGCGTCGAGCAGGGCGGCGGCCCGTACCAGGGCGCCGGGGACCAGCCGGTCGTCCGCCGAGAGCAGGGCGACGTAGTCCCCGTCGGCCCACTCCAGCAGCCCCTCGTTGTAGGTGGCGATGTGGCCCCGGTTCTGCTCGTGGACCCGGACCTCGATCCGCGGGTCGGCCGCCGCCAGGGCGCGCGCCACGTCCGCGGAGTCGTCGGGCGAGGCGTCGTCGATGATCAGCACACGGACGTCGACGCCCTCCTGTTCGTCCAGGACGCTCTTGACGCAGTCGGCCAGGAAGTGGCCGTACTTGTAGCAGGGGATCACCACGCTGACGGTGCTCACTGACCCGCCACCTCCGTGGACCCGTCCGACTGGACACCGGCCGGCGGGCTGGTGGTGAAGACGGGACCGACCCAGTAGTTCACCGAGCCGAAGGTGTTCGAGGGGAACGTGGTGGTCGCGCCGTACTTGTAGAGGCCGTTGGCGCCGCCCGATCCATCGGCCGGTGCGACCAGCGGGTAGGAGCGGTGCGCTCCGGTGAAGTAGCCGCCGTCCACCGAGTAGTTGCCGTTCGGCGCGTGGTAGGAGGCCACGTACGAGGTACCGGCGGTGACGGGCACAGGGGTGGTGAACTTGAGCTGCTGCCAGCCGGTCAGGGTCTCGCTGCCGAAGGTGCCGGTGGCGAGCAGGGTGCCGTCGGCGGCCCAGAGGCTGCCGGTGTGGGCACCGGTGTTGCCGGGACCCTTGTAGAAGGTGACACCGGTGACGTAGCCGTTCACCGCGGACTGGAAGCGGGTGCCCAGCTCCACGGAGTTGGCGTCGTCCACCACGTTGGCGGTGGTCGGTGTGGCGGTGTTCGGCCAGAGGGTGCAGGGGCAGGTCACGGTGGGCGGGTTGGGGCTGGTGGTGAAGTTCCACGTGACCGGTGCGGTCATCGCGTTGCCCCACAGGTCGCTCGCCTGGACCGACAGGGTGTAGGTCGAGTTCAGGGCGAGTTCGCTGGACGGCGTGAAGGTCGCGCTGTTGGCCGCGCCCATCACCTTCGTACCCGGGATGTTGGCTCCCCCGGAGTCCTTCAGGGTGAACACCAGGCTGTCGGAGTCGATGGCCGTGGAGAAGGTGGCCGACGCCGAGGCCGTGATCTGTGTGCCGGTCGCCGCGGACTGCGGCGAGGTGGAGGTGACGGTGGGCGGTGTGGTGCTCGCGGCCGAGGTGTCCAGGACCGCGTCGACCCAGTAGTTGCTGCCGCTCGCGGCCGTGTTCGGGAAGCCGCCCGTCGCGCTGTAGCGGTAGACGCCGTTGCCGCCGTCGGTACCGCTCTTGAGTGCGGTGAGCGGGGCGAGGCCCGCGGAGCCGGCGGCGAAGGTGTTGTCGAAGGAGTACCCGCCGTGCGGCGCGAAGTAGGAGGCGACGTACGTGGTGTTCGCCTTGACCGGTACCGGAGTGGCGAAGTTCAGCTGCTGCCAGCCCGAAGCCGTCTCGTTGGTGAACGTGCCCGTGGCCAGGCGCTGACCGGTGGAGCTCCACAGGCTGCCGGTGTGCGTGCCCGTGTTGGCCGGGGACTTGTAGAAGCGGACCCCCGTGATCGAACCGGCCGCCGTGGTGCGGATCTTCACGCCGAGCTCCACCGAGCTGCCGTCACCCGCGTTGACGGTCCCCGGTACCGCGGCCGCGGGCCAGACGGTGCAGGGGCACTGCTGGGGGCCGACGGTCAGCGGCACGGTGGTGACGGCGCCGATGTTGACGCTGTCGTCCACCGCACGGACCTTGATCTGCACGGAGCCGGGAGCGGTCGGCGTCCAGGTGTAGCTCCAGGTTCCGACGCCGGTGGTCGCCTTCCAGGTGGTTCCGCCGTCCGTGGAGACCTCCACGCGGGCCACCACGCCGCCACCGCTGTCGGCCGCCGTGCCGGTGACGGTCACGGGCCGCAGGGCCGGCACGGTGGCGCCGGACGCGGGGCTCGTCACGCTGACGGTGGGCCCGATGGCGTCGGTGGACGCGGTGGCCGGGACCAGATCGCCCTGCAGGCTCTTGGGCTGCACCCCCATGTCCGCGAAGACGTTGACGGTGGCCTGCTGCATCCGCTTGTCCTCGGTGACTACCGCGTCGTCCGGGTTGCCCGTCGGCATGTTGGTCAGGCCCCACGACCACTGCACCGTGCCCGTGCCGAAGACCAGTGCGTGCGAGGTCTGGTCGCGGAAGGCGACCAGGCTGTGCGTCGCGGTGCCGTTCCCGTAGGTGTTGCCGTAGTCCAGCCGGTACTTGCCGTCCTCGATGTCCACGGTGGTGGAGGACATCTTGATCTGCCCCGGCGGCCGCGCCGCGTCCTCGATGTCGGAGTCCCACTCGTAGCCGAGCGTTCCAGTCGGGAAGGTCGCGGTCTGCGAGGGGGTCAGGTTCGCGACGGTGGTGTTGCGCCACAGCCGCATCCTGGCGAACGCGCCCGGCACGGTGATCGCGTCCGCCCGGTAGCCGTTCACCGTGAACAGCGTTCCGGTCAGCTGGTTCTGGGGCTGGTACGGACGCCCGTTGGCGGCGCTGGCCGGGTCCATGAAGGTGCCCGTCCAGGTACCGCTCGGGTCGGGAACGCCGTTGGGCACCGGGAAGGACAGCTTGGTCTCCTTGTAGCAGACCAGTGTCCGGTTGGCGGTGTTGGCGCCGTCGATGCTCGGCGCCAGCCGGGTCTTCCAGAAGATCTCGTTCCCGGCGAAGTACGTCTGGTGCTGACCGGCACGCCGGGCGTTCAGGGCATTGGTGAACTGCTCCTGCGTCCAGTACTCGTCGTGCCCCGAGGACATGAACACCTTGTGGTTCTGCATCAGGGAGGCGCCGCGCACCGACATGTCGATCCCGGACATGTAGCTGACGTCGTACCCGTTGCGCTCCAGCCACGAGATCATCTGGTACTCGGAGCCGTAGATCCCGTTCTCCCCGCCGATGTCCATCGGACGGTTGTAACTCACCTCGTACGCACGCCCGTCCGGTGCGGGACCGCCGCCGTCGTAGAGGTCCTGGCCGCCGTAGTTGTTGTAGGCCTGCCAGGTCTGGTCGCTCGTCTGCACCAGGACGTCGGAGTGGCTGGAGTCGTTGCGGACGACGAACGGGTACGGCATCAGGCCGTTGCCGTCCGCCTGGTCGAAGTTGGCGATGTACAGGCCGGAGACGGCGTCGGACGGCACGCTCCACGTGGCCGTCACGGGCCAGTTGCCGCAGTCGACCAGGCCGGTCGACGCCTTGGTCGTGCAGTTCTTCGGGTTCCCGCCCTGGGCGTAGTTGGCCGGGTAGGTCTGGGCGGCCTGAGCCTGCGTCGACAGCAGCCGGGCGCCGTTGCCCCCGTAGTGGCCCAGCCGGTAGACCGAGACGCGGTAGGGGGAGGGGGACTGGACCTTGAACTGCACGGTGTCGCCGGCCTGGACGCTCATCTGGGCACTGAAGCCCTTGATGTCGCCCCAGGCGCTGGGCGCGAACCAGTCCGACATCGGTGTGCCCGGCTTGGAGTTCTCGCAGACGACGGCGTTCGACGTCGGACCGCAGGGGTCGGCGGCGCCGGCTACCGAGGCCGGTGAGAGAACCGTGGCCACCAGGGTGGCGACCACGGTGAAAAGACCGTACCGAAACCGGAGCAGCCTTCTCCGCTTATTCATCTGTACCTCATTTGTTTGCGTGAACCGGGAGGCGTCAGCGCAGGGCGCCGCTGAGTGCGTCCACGACCCGCTGCTGTTGGTCAGCGGTGATCTGCGGGAAGAGCGGAAGGGAGAGCATCCGGTCCGCGGCCTCCTCGGCGTGCGGGAAATCGCCGCGGCCGTGGCCGAGGTGGGCAAAGGCCGGGGTGAGGTGGACCGGGGCCGGATAGTGCACTCCCGCGCCGATGCCCTCCGCGTTGAGCTTGCCGACGACGGCGTCGCGGTCCGTGCCCGCGGCGACCCGTACGACGTACAGGTGCCACACGTGGACGTTGCCCTGCGCCGTCACGGGCAGGGTGAGGCGTCCGGTGGCCGCCAGGTCGCCCAGCAGAGCGTCGTACCGGGCGGCGGCGGCCCGGCGGGCCGCGTTCCCGTCGGCCAGCCGGGCCAGCTTCGCCCGCAGGACCACGGCCTGCAGACCGTCCAGGCGGCTGTTGAACCCGGCCACGTCGTGCCGGTACTTGGCGACACCGCCGTGGTTGGCCAGCGCCCGGACCAGGTCGGCGCGTCCTTCGTCGTCGGTCACCACCGCGCCCGCGTCCCCGTACGCGCCCAGGTTCTTGCCCGGGTAGAAGCTGGTCGCGGCGATCCCGCCGCTGCCGGGGGAGCGGCCGTCCCGGGTCGCGCCCTGGCTCTGCGCGGCGTCCTCGACGACCCTGACGTGTGACGGCAGCCCGGCGGCCAGCTCCGTGGTGGCGGCACACTGTCCGTACAGGTGGACCGGGACCACCGCCCGGGTGGCCTTCCCGACCGCGTCCAGCGCGGCCCGCGGATCCATCAGCAGCGTGTCGGGCAGGCAGTCGACCAGGACCGGCCGCGCACCGATCCGGGCGACGGCGCCCGCGGTCGCGATGAACGTGTTGGCGGGCAGCACCACCTCGTCGCCGACGCCGACCCCGCTCGCGCGCAGGGCCAGTTCGAGGGCGTCGGTGCCGTTGGCGACGCCCACGCAGTGCCCGGCCCCGGCGAACTGCGCGTACTCGCGCTCGAACGCGCGGACCTCCTCACCGCCGATGAAGGCGGTGTCGGCCAGCACGCGGTCGAATCCGGCGCGTAATTCCCCGGCGACCTCGGCGTGCGCCGCCTTCAGGTCGACGAGCGGTATCTGGTTCATCTGACTGGGCTCCCCATCCGTGTCTCCGGCCGCCGGCCGGTCATCTCCCCATCGGTCCGCAGCTCTTCGAGCGCCGGACCGTCCGCCGTGCGCAGCCGCCGGGCCGGGCTCCCGGCCCAGACCTCGCCGGGCGGCACATCACCGAGGACCGTGCTTCCCATACCGGTCAGCGACCAGGCGCCGACCGTGGTGTACTCGCGGACCAGCGAGCCCGCACCCACGTAGGCGCCCCGCCCCAGCCGCACCCCGCCGCCGAGGCGGACACCCGAGGCGAGCGTGGCGAAGTCGCCGACCGCGTCGTCATGGGTGAGGACCACCTGCGGCATCACCGCCACGTGGGACCCGACCCGGACGGCGGCGGTCAGCACGCACTGCGCGAGCAGCACCGAGCCTGCGCCGAGCACCGAGGACCCCGACACCACCGCCGTGGGGTGGACCACCGTCGCGTAGCGGTTCACGGGCAGCCCGAGGCGCCGCACCAGGCGGGCGCGTACGGCGTAGTCGCGCGGGCTGCCCACGCAGACCACCACCCGGGCGTCCCACAGCTCGTGCACCCGCTCGCAGCCGCCCAGCACCGGCACCCCGTCCACGTCCCGGCCGTGCAGGGCCGGATCGTCGTCCAGGTGCCCGATGAGCCGCCACCTCGGAGCGCGGCCCCGCGCCATGTCCGCGGATGCCACGTCCCGTACCGCCTGGGCCGTCTCCCGCGCGAACCCGCCCGCACCGACGATCAGCAGGTCCTCGGTGCCCTGCGGCCCGTTCATCCGCCCGCCTGTTCGCGCAGCACCGCCACCACCCGGTCCTGCTGCTCCCGCGTCATGGTGTGGAACAGCGGCAGGATCAGCGAGTCACGGCTGATCCGCTCGGTCACCGGCAGCGGCGCCGCGCCGTGCCCCGCGTAGGCCGGCTCCAGGTGCGAGGCCATGATCCCGCGCCGGGCCGAGACCCCCGCCCCGGAGAGCACGGCGAGCAGCTCGTCCCGGCCGACCGGGAACTCCTCGGCCAGCAGCACCCAGTACGACTGGAAGTTGCCCTCGCCGTGACCGGGGTCCCGGACCGGGCGCACACCGGGGACGGTGCGCAGCAGCTCCGCGTACCGGGCCGCCAGCTCACGCCGCCGGGCCACGATCGCGTCCAGCTTGCCCAGCTGCACCAGGCCCACCGCGGCCTGGATGTCGGTCATCCGGTAGTTGTAGCCGACCTCCAGATAGCTCTCGACGATCGGCTTGCTGCTCGCGTGCCGCTGCGCGGCGGACACGTTCATCCCGTGCTCGCGCAGCCGCCGCAGCCGCTCCGCCCACCGCGCGTCGTCCGTGGTCAGCATCCCGCCCTCGCCGGTGGTGATCACCTTGCGCGGGTGGAAGGACCAGGCGGCGAGCAGCGCTCCGTGGCCGACGGACTTGCCGCCCACCGTCGCGCCGATTCCGCAGGCGGCGTCCTCCACCAGCGCGAGGTCCCAGTCGGCGCACGCCGCGCGCAGCGCGTGCACGTCCGCGGGCACGCCGCCCTGGTGGACCGCGAGCACCGCCTTCGTACGGGGGGTGCGGACCGCGTCCACGGTGGCCGGGGTCAGGTTGCCGGTGGCCTCCTCGACGTCCGCGAACACCGGCCGCGCGCCCACGTAGCGCACCGCGTTGGCCGTGGCGATGAACGACAGCGAGGGGACGACCACCTCGTCGCCCGGGCCCAGCTCCAGTGCGACGAGGGCCAGGTGCAGGGCGGTGGTGCAGGAACTCACCGCGATGCCGTGCCCGGCGCCCACCCGCTCCGCGAAGGCCCGCTCGAACTCGGCGACCCGGGGACCCTGGGCGACCCAGCCGGAGAGCACCGCGTCGGCGGCGGCCTTCGCCTCCTCCTCGCCCAGCCACGGCACCATGACCGGGATCCGGGCCGCCGGTACCGCGTCCGGGGTGCTCATCGGCCCGCCTCCGTGGCCGCCGCGTCGGCGGCGCGCTCGGCCCGCCACCACTGCACCAGGTCCCGAAGGCCGGTGCGCAGGTCGATCCCGGCGGTGAAGCCGAGCCGCTCCGCGGCCTGCGAGGTGTCCGCGAGGCGCCGGGTCACCCCGTTCACGGCGCGGGCCGGGCCGTGCTCGGGTACCAGGCCCTCGGCGCCCATCGCCTCCAGCAGGCCCAGCGCGAGCTCGAGCAGACTGGTCTCGGTCCCGCTCGCGACGTTGAACACCTCGTCGGTCAGGTCCGACTCCGCCGCCAGCAGATTGGCGCGCGCGATGTCCCTGACGTCCACGAAGTCCATGGTCTGGGTGCCGTCACCGAGGATCAGCGGCGGTTCGCCCGAGGCGATCCGCTCCATCCAGCGGATCAGCACTTCGGTGTACAGCCCGTGGATGTCCATCCGGGGCCCGTACACGTTGAAGTAGCGCAGCGCGACGTAGTCCAGCCCGTACATGGCGTGGAAGCTGCGCAGCATGCCCTCGTTGAAGGCCTTCGCCGCCCCGTAGAAGGTGTCGTTGTTGTACGGGTGGTGGCGCTCGGTGGTCGGGAAGGTCTCGGCCAGCCCGTAGACCGAGGCCGAGGAAGAGGCGATCACCTTGCCCACCCCGGCCGCCGCGGCCGCCTCCAGCACGTTGAACGTGCCGTCCACCATCACCTCGTTCGCCAGCCGCGGTTCCTCCGCGCACTGGGTGATCCGGATGGCGGCCAGGTGGAACACCAGGTCGGCGCCCTCGGTCGCCTTGCGCACCGCGACCGCGTCCCGGATGTCGCCCTCGACGACCTCCACCACGCCGCTCGGCAGGGCGCGGGCCAGGTTCGCGCTCCGTCCCCGCACGAAGTTGTCGAGCACCACGACCTCGCGTGCCCCGTTGTCCACCAGCAGGTCCACCAGATGCGAGCCGATGGTGCCCGCCCCGCCGGTGACCAGAATCCTCTTGCCTCGTACGCTGCTCAACGCCCTGCCCCTACTGAGTCGGTCACGGTCTTGCGTGCGAAAGATCTGCGAAAGATCTGCGAAGGGCCCTGCGAACGGGCCCTCGCGGACGGCCCTGCGAACGGTCAGCGCCCGGTGCGCAGTCCGACGACCGCGCCGCGGAACTCCAGGCTCCGGGAGGCCGCTTCGAGGATGTCCAGCACCTTCAGGCCGGCCCGGCCGTCGGTCAGCGCCGGACGGCCCGTACGGATCGCGGCGGCGAACTCCTCGACCATGCTGCGCAGCGCCTCCTTCTCGCCGAGCGCGGGCGCGACCATGTCGCCGGTCCGGTAGGAGACGAGCATGTCGCGGCGCTCGTCCGCGCCGATCTCCTGCGGGGCCGTCAGATCCACGCCGCGGTCGAACACCGCCACCCGCTGGGAGGGGTTGAGGTCGTCCCACACCAGCGTCCGCTTGGACCCGCCGACCATGGTGGTCCGTACCTTCGTCGGCGAAAGCCAGTTCACGTGGACGTGCGCGATGGCGCCGGTGCTGAGCTGGAGCGTCAGGTACGCCACGCACGACTGCCCCGTCCCGATCGGGTCGGCCCCGTGCGCGGCGACGGCGACCGGCTGGACGTGGTCCGGGAGGATGAAGTCGAGGACCGACAGGTCGTGCGGCGCCAGGTCCCACAGGACGTCGATGTCCTTCTGGACGAGCCCCAGGTTGATCCGGACCGAGTCGACGAACTGGATGTCGCCGAGTTCGCCGGAGC
Organism: Streptomyces sp. NBC_01546; assembly: GCF_045208355.1. NCBI lineage: Bacteria > Bacillati > Actinomycetota > Actinomycetes > Kitasatosporales > Streptomycetaceae > Streptomyces > Streptomyces sp. NBC_01546. The sequence goes on along the minus strand of NZ_CP109379.1, from coordinate 1,883,885 downwards.
GGACCATCTCCCGGATGCGGGCCACCGCCGGGGTGTAGCAGTACGTGTGGTCGCACATCAGCGTGAGACCGCGCTCCTCGGCCTCGGTCACCAGCCGCAGCCCGTCCTCGTACGTGGCGGCCAGCGGCTTCTCCACGAGGACGTGCTTTCCGGCGCGCAGCGCGGCCAGGGCCACGTCCAGATGCGTGCCGGCCGGAGTGGCCACGGCGACCGCCTCGACGGCCGGGTCGGCGAGCACCGCCGCGTAGTCCGCGGTCGCCTGGACCGTGGAGTACCCGCCCAGCACCTGCCGGGCCCGGTCCACGTCCAGGTCGCAGAGCCAGCGGAGCCGGAACTCCGGACTGGACTGGAAGTTGCGGACGAGATTGGGGCCCCAGTAGCCCGCGCCGACCACGGCGACACCTAATGGCGCCGTCGGCCCCGGGCCGACGGCGCCGGCGTCCTTCGCAGTGTCCTTCACAGCGTTCCCCTTCGCTCTGCGCGACGTGCCGGCCGGCGCGTCGACAACTCGTGGCCGGGGCGTGTGCGAGGGAAGGACGTGCCGTCGACGGCAGGCGGGTAGCCCGCGCGTCCCGTGCGTGACCTGCTCAACGGTGATGGCCCCCCACAACCGATGGAGGCTCCGCGACAATCCGCGTGCCTCCGCCCCCCGGCCGCCCGGCGCTCCCCGTGCGCCGGCCCGGCCACGGGCAGGCTGCGTGTTCCCCCAGGCAGCCGACCCCGTAACGACGGTCAATCTAGTCCACCGGGCCTACCCCCGGGGAGAGTTGGCGGAATCGCCTGGGGCGAGTGTTCGACCGTGCATACTTCCCGGGTGACCAGCATCGTGATACCGGCCCACAACGAGAGCCGGGTCATCGGCCGCCTTCTCGACACCCTCCTGGCCGGCACCCCGGCCTCCGGGACCGACATCGTCGTCGTGTGCAACGGCTGTACGGACGACACCGCCCGGGTGGCGGGCGCGCGCGGCCCCCGCGTACGGGTGGTGGAGATCCCGACTCCCTCCAAACACACGGCACTTCGGGTCGGGGACGAGCACGCGAAGGGCTTCCCCCGCCTCTACGTGGACGCCGACGTCGTCCTCGGGGCCGCCGACGTGCGCGCCCTGACCGGCGCGCTCGCCGACAGCCCGGACCTGCTCGCCGCCGCCCCGGGCCGCGACCTCCCGCTGACCGGCTGCGCCTGGCCGGTACGGGCGTACTACCGGGTGTGGCAGCGGCTGCCGGCCGTCCGCGCGGGCCTCTTCGGCCGGGGGGTCATCGCGGTGTCCGAGGCGGGACACGCGCGGATCGCCGCGCTGCCCCCGCTGATGGCCGATGACCTGGCCGCGTCCCTGGCCTTCGGCCCGGGGGAGCGGCGCGTGGTCGAGGCGGCCCGGGTCGTCGTCCATCCGCCGCGCACCTGGTCCGACCTGATCAGGCGGCGGATCCGCGCGGCGACCTCTTCCGCCGAACTGGAGCGCTTCCAGGAGTCGTTACCGACCGGAGCGCCCGCGCCGACCGCGCGCACGGGCACCGCCGACCTGCGCGCCCTGCTGCGGACGGATCCGCGGCTGCTCCCGGGGGTAGTGGTGTTCGTCGTGGCGGCCCTCGCCGCCCGCAGGGGTTCGCGCAAGGCCATCCGGAACGGGGACTTCTCCACCTGGCTGCGGGACGAGAGTTCGAGGAGCTCCTGAGCATGTACCTCGCCGACCGCTCCGCCCCCGCCGGGGCGAAGGGCGCGCCGGACCGCGGTCCCGCACGGACCCCGGCGGTCGCCTCCGCCGTCCTCGCACTGGGCACGGTCAGCCTGATCACCGACATCTCCTCCGAGATGGTCACCGCCGTACTGCCCCTGTACCTGGTCGCCGGGCTCGGCCTCAGCCCGCTCGGCTTCGGCGCGCTCGACGGCGTCTACAACGGCGTCAGCGCCCTGGTCCAGCTGACCGGCGGGCACCTCGCCGACCGGGTCCGCAACCACAAGCTGATCGCCGGCATCGGCTACGGCCTGTCCGCCCTGTGCAAGCCGCTGCTGCTGCTCGCCCACAGTCTCGGCCCGGTCGGCGTGGTCCTCGCGCTCGAGCGCACCGGCAAGGGCCTGCGCACCGCCCCGCGGGACGCGCTGATCTCCCTGTCCACACCCACCGGGTTACAGGGCCGGGCCTTCGGCGTGCACCGGGCCATGGACACCACCGGGGCGCTGCTCGGCCCGCTGGCCGCCTTCCTGATCCTGAGCGTGGCGGTCGACGGTTACGACGCCGTCTTCGGGGTCAGCGCGTGCGTCGCCGTGCTGGGCGTGGTGGTGCTCGTCCTCTTCGTGCCGGGCACCTCCGGTCCCGCCGGTTCCGCCCGCCCCGCCGGTCCTCCCGTCCCCGCCGATACCGCTCCCGCCGCTCCCGCCGTGGGTGTGCGCGAGGCCCTGGCCCTGCTGCGCCTGCCCCGGCTGCGCGCCCTGGCCGGCTGCGCCGCGCTGCTCGGCCTCACCACCGTCAGCGACGCCTTCGTCTACCTGCTGCTGCAACGCCGCACCGGCATCGCCGAGCAGTGGTTCCCGCTCCTGCCACTGGGCACCGCCGCCGTGTTCCTGCTGCTGGCCGTACCCGCCGGCGCCCTCGCCGACCGGATCGGGCGGCGCACCGTGTTCCTCGCCGGGCACGCCCTCCTGCTGACCGGATACGGACTGCTGCTGTGGGCTCCCGGCCGGCCCGCCCTGCCCTTCCTCGTCCTCGCCCTGCACGGCATGTTCTACGCCGCCACCGACGGCGTGCTGCCGGCGGCCGTCGGAGCCATCGTGCCCCGGGAGCTGCGGGCCACCGGCCTGGCCCTGGTCGGCACCGGGCAGGCCCTGGCCCGCTTCGGCTGCTCACTGGCCTTCGGCGCGGCCTGGACCTTCTGGGGCACCGGCCCCGCCCTCTGCGCCGCCGCGGCCGGCCTGCTGTGCAGCGCGGCCGTCGCCGCCTTCGTACTGCGCCCGGCCCACCCGCCACACCCGCCCCACCCCACTCAAAGCCCCCGAGGAACCCGATGACGCTGTCGCGCCGCCTGCTCGTACTCACCGCGGCCGTGCTGCTCCTCGGGGGCCTCGCCACCGGCCTCGTCCTGCGCGCCGCCGACCGCGCCGACCAGCCGCAGCAAGGCGGCCCCACGGTGGCCGCGGGCAGCCTCACCCTCACCCAGCAGGACCGGCTGACCTTCCTCAACGCCGCCCAGGGCCCGCACCGCGGCGCCCTGGCCTCGGTCCCGGCCGGGACGCCGCAGGCCGCGCGCACCGCCTCCGACCTCACCTGCCAGCGCTTCCACGCCGCCGCGGGCACCGGTGTGTGCCTGCGCTCCACGCCGGGCGCGCTGGCACAGGACAACCAGGCCCTGATCGTCGACGCCGACCTGCGCACGCGGCGCAGCTTCCCCCTCGCGGGCACGCCCAGCCGGGCCCGGGTATCCCCGAGCGGCCGGTTCGCCGCCTGGACGGTCTTCGTCTCCGGCGAGTCCTACGGCGCCGCGTTCTTCTCCACCCGCACCTCGATCCTGGACACCCGTGACTGGCGGCTCGAAGCCAGTCTGGAGGAGTTCACCGTCCTCATGGACGGCCGCGAGTACCGCGCCGCGGACGTGAACTTCTGGGGCGTCACCTTCGCCAAGGACGACGACACCTTCTACGCCACCCTCAGCACCGCCGGCCAGACCCACCTGGTCAAGGGCTCGATCTCCCGGCGTACGGTCACCACCCTCGCGAAGAACGTCGAGTGCCCGTCCCTGTCCCCGGACGAGACCCGCATCGCGTACAAGAAGCGCGTACGGGCCGGCGCCTCGCTGTGGCGCGAACACGTCATGGACCTGAGCACCCTGCGAGAGCACCCGCTCGCGGAGAAGCGCAGCGTGGACGACCAGGCCGCCTGGCTCGACGACGGCACCCTCGCCTACGCCCTCCCCGCCGAGGGCGCCCCCGACACCACGGACCTATGGACCGCCCCCGCCGACGGCTCCGGCACCCCCCGGCTCCTGATCCCCTCGGCTTCCTCCCCGACCCGCCTGGGCTGACCCATGTCCGTTTCGTGACAAGAGTTACATCCACCCCAAAATTCAGCTTTTTCCATGAATCATTATTTCCCGGAATCGTCGTATACCGGCCGGGAGAGACATGGGACGCGCAGGCAGCTGGACGGGTAATTGGCGCATCGCCCTGCCCGTGGCGGGCGGGGCCGTCGTACTCGGCCTCGGCGGCCTCTACGTCACGGGGCTCGTGGTGGGCGGTGACATCGACCGGGGCACGCGCGTCCGCGGGGTGGACATCGGCGGCATGAGCCGGGCCGAGGCACGGCAGACGCTGGCCCGAGAGCTGGGCCCCAGCGCCGCGGCGCCGGTCGTGATGAAGATCGGCGACCGCGTCGAGAAGGCCGATCCCGCCGCGCTCGGGCTGTCCCTCGACACCGGGGCGACCGTCGACCGCGCCGTACGCACCGGATACGGCCCGGCCACCGTCATCGGCAGGCTCTTCGCCTCCGCCGACCGGGACGTCGAACCCGTGATCCGCGTGAACGAGCAGACCGGCCGAGCCGCGGTCGGCCGCATCGGCGCCACCACCGAGCAGCCGGTCCGCGACGGATCCATCGCCTTCGAGAAGGGCACGGCGAAGGCCGTCGCCCCCCGGCCCGGCGTCGCCCTGGTCGAGGACCGGGCCCTGGACACCCTCCGCGAGGCGTACCTGCGGCCGGGCGCCGGCCCCGTCGGGCTGCCGGTCGAGCGCACCCGGCCGGGCATCGGGGCGGAGGAGACCGGACGGGCCATGCGGCAGTTCGCCCAGCCCGCGATGTCGGGCCCCGTCACGCTCACCGTCGCCGGGAAGCGCATACCCATCAGCCCCGCCGTCCTCGGCGAGCACCTGAAGATGACCCCCGACGGCGAGAGCCGGCTCGTGCCGTCCCTCGACTCCAAGGGCCTGCTCGCCGACCCCGCCGTGGCCCGCCCGCTCGAGGAGGCCACCCAGATTCCCCGCGACGCCGCGTTCGGGGTCGAGACGGACGGCCGCGTGGTGCTGGGGGACCCCGGCCGCCCGGGCCGACAGGTGACACAGGCGGCGCTCGGCCGGGCCGTGCTGCCCCTGCTGACCCGCTCGGGCGCGGCCCGCAGCGGCGAGGTCGCCACCGTGGCGGTCCAGCCGGACCTCACGAGCGCCGAGGCGCGGCGGCTCGGCATCAAGGAGAAGGTCTCCTCCTTCACCGTCGCCTTCCCGGCCGCCCCGTACCGCACCACCAACATCGGCCGGGCCGTCGAGCTGATCAACGGCTCCGTGGTCCTTCCGGGCGAGGAGTGGAGCTTCAACCGCACGGTCGGCGAGCGCACCCCGGAGAACGGCTTCGTCGACGGAATCATGATCAATGACGGCCAGTACGTGAAATCCCCTGGTGGCGGCGTTTCGGCAGTAGCCACCACCATGTACAACGCCGTGTTCTTCGCGGGCCTGAAGCCCGTGGAGCACGGCGCCCACTCCTTCTACATCGAGCGCTACCCCGAGGGCCGGGAGGCCACCGTCGCGTGGGGCACCCTGGACCTGCGCTGGATCAACGACTCCGGCCACCCCCTCTACGTCCAGGCGGAATCCACCGACACCTCGCTGACCATCACCCTCCTCGGCACGAAGAAGTACGACGAGATACGGGCGACCAAGGGACCGCGCACCAACGTCACGGAGCCCGCCAAGCGGACGGGCAGCGGACCGACGTGCGAGGTCCAGACCCCGCTCGAGGGCTTCGACGTGTCCGTCGGCCGCGTCTTCGTCCAGGGCGGCCGGGAAGTGAAGCGCGAGGAGTTCAAGACCCACTACACGCCGCGTGACGAGGTCACCTGCACGCCGCAGCCCGAGGGGACCGGGCCGGCCCCCTCCGCGACACCCACGAACGGCCCAGCGATGGCATCCGGCAGGTGACCGTCCGGGTGCGCAGTGTGCGCTTCGCGGGTCCCGGACGCCGCGAGGTGCTACAACTGGGAACGTGACCATTCCTCGCCACCCGTGCCGGGCACGTCGGTGCGGTCACCCGTAGGCAACAGAACCAGAAGCGTCGCCGGACAGGTGTTCGTCCTCCAGGTGGCGATCGTGGTGTTGCTCGCCGCCGGCTCGCTGCTGGCCCTGGTGCTCCAGTCGCGACACGACATCGACCGGGAAGCGCGCAGCCGGTCGGTGGCCGTCGCCCAGACCTTCGCGCACTCGCTGGGCCTGCAGGACGCGCTGAAGACGTCCGACCCGTCCGCCATCCTGCAACCCCTCGCCGAGACGACGCGCAAGGACGCGGGCGTGGACTTCATCGTGGTGATGGACACCAAGGGCATCCGCTACAGCCACCCCCAGCCGGAACGCATCGGGCAACGCTTCGTGGGCACGATCGAGCCCTCGCTCGCCGGGCAGGTCCACACCGAGAGCGTGCAGGGTCCGCTCGGCAAGGAGATCCAGGCGGTCGTGCCGGTCACCGCGCCGGACGGCAAGGTCGTCGGCCTGGTCTCGGCGGGCCTGACCGTGAAGAACGTGAGCGGCGTCGTCGACCGCCAGCTCCCCGTCATCCTGCTGGCCATCGCGACCGGCCTGGCCCTCGCGACCGTCGGCACCGCGCTGATCAGCAGACGGCTGCGGCGGCAGACCCACGGGCTCGGCACGCAGGAAATGACCCGCATGTACGAGCACCACGACGCGGTGCTCCACTCCGTCCGCGAAGGAGTGCTGATCACGGACGGTGACGGGCGGCTGCTGCTGGCGAACGACGAGGCCAAACGCCTGCTCGGACTGCCCGAGGACGCGGAGGGGCAGCACATCGGGGACGTACCGGGCCTGGACCGCCGGATGGCCGACCTGCTGCTGTCCGGCCGGGTGGCCACCGACGAGGTGCTCGAGACCGGGGACCGGCTGCTCGTGGTCAACCAGCGGCCCACCCACACCCGGGGCCGGGCGGAGGGCACCGCGGTCACCATCCGCGACTCCACCGAGATGCGGCTGCTGACGAGCCGGGCGGAGACGGCCCGCAGAAGGCTCAAGCTGCTCTACGACGCCGGGGTCGACATCGGCACCACCCTCGACGTGGTGCGGACGGCCGAGGAGCTCGCCGCCGTCGCCGTCCCCCGGTTCGCGGACTACGTCACCGTCGACCTCGCCGAGCGGGTGCTCGACGGGGACGAGCCCGGCCCGGGAGCCGACATGCGGCGCACGGCGGTCGGCGGCATCCGGTCCGACCACCCCCTCTACCCCATCGGCAGGCTGATCGACTTCCTGCCGTCCACCCCGCAGGCGCGCGGTTACGGCACCGGTGAGGCTGAGCTGGTGCCCGACCTGGCCGAGGCGCCGGGCTGGCAGGCCCAGGACCCGCCGCGCGCACGGGCCATCGTCGAGTACGGGATCCACTCGCTCATCGCGGCCCCGCTGACGGCCCGGGGCGTCGTGCTCGGGGTGGTCAACTTCTGGCGGTCGCAGAAACCGGAGCCCTTCGACGAGGACGACATGTCACTGGCCGAGGAGCTCGTCGCCCGCGCGGCGATCAGCATGGACAACGCGCGCCGCTACACCCGCGAACACGCCCTCGCCGAGACGCTCCAGCGCAGCCTGCTGCCGCGCGCCCTGCCCGAGCAGAGCGCCGTGGACGTGGCGCACTTCTACCTGCCCGCGCAGTCCGGGGTGGGCGGGGACTGGTTCGACGTGATCCCGCTGCCCGGCAGCCGGGTCGCCCTGGTCGTCGGGGACGTCGTCGGGCACGGCCTGCACGCCGCGGCCACCATGGGCCGGCTGCGCACCGCGGTGCACAACTTCTCCTCCCTCGACCTGCCGCCCGACGACCTGCTGGCCCGGCTCGACGACCTCGTCCAGCGCATCGACCACGACGACATCGGGGACGGCGACGGCGGAGGCGTCGGCGTACTGGGCGCGACCTGCCTGTACGCCGTGTACGACCCGGTGTCCCAGATCTGCACGATGGCGCGGGCGGGGCACCTGCCGCCCCTGATGGTCGCTCCCGACGGCACGACGCAGATCGTGGAACTGCCGACCGGGCCCCCGCTGGGCCTGGGCGGCATGCCGTTCGAGACCGCGGAGCTGTACCTGGAGGAGGGCAGCCAGCTCGTCCTGTACACGGACGGGCTGGTCGAGGAGCGGACCCGGGACATCGCCGAGGGGCTGGAGCTGCTGCGCGGGGCGCTGAGCCATCCCGGCCGGGACCCGCAGGAAAGCTGCCAGGCCGTGCTCGACGCCCTGCTGCCTGCCCGGCCCGGCGACGACGTGGCGCTGCTCATCGCACGGACGCGGACCCTGGGCCCGGACCGGGTCGCGCAGTGGGACGTGCCGTTCGAGCCGAGCGCGGTCGGCGCCGTACGCAACGCCGCGGCGCGCAAGCTCGACGAGTGGGGCCTGGAGGAGCTCGGCTTCGCCACGGAACTCATCCTCAGCGAACTGGTCACCAACGCCGTGCGCCACGGCCGCGCGCCGGTGCGGGTGCGGCTGCTGCACGACCACACCCTGACCTGCGAGGTGTGGGACGGCAGCAGCACCGCCCCGCACCTGCGGTACGCCGCGACCACGGACGAGGGAGGGCGCGGGCTGTTCCTGGTGGCGCAGGTCAGCGACCACTGGGGCACCCGGTACACGCCCGAAGGCAAGGTCATCTGGGCGGAACTGATGCTGCCCGGTCCGGCCTGACCCCACCCGGTGTGATCGGCCCGTCACGGACCCGCGCCTTCCGGAAATCTGCACATCGTGTGCGCGAACGGGTCCGCCCGCGTTCACCGTTGCGCGAAATGTCTGACACGTCCCGTGTGGTTGAGGCGTGTTTGTCCCTTACCTTCTGTGCGGACGACAGGCCCCCCATTTCCGTTACTCGATCTCGCAGAGAAGCTGTGACCATTCGGTGAACGAAGCGGCACACCCGTCATTCGAGGCGGCCTTCCGTCCGTGAAAGGGCGTCAACGGGATTGGCCCGGCAGCCCGTTCGCGTGCTTACATCTTGCCCGCTGCGGCCGTCGAAAAATGCGGCCGAGTTCCCCCTGCAAATGAAAGGTGCGCATAATGCGTGACAACATCGAGACCCGTGAGATCGACGACACCGAGCTGGACGCCGTCTCCGGCGGTGTCATCAGCGTCTCCGGTGGTCTGGCCGGCGCCGTGACCAGCGACGTCAGCGGCGTCGTGGGCGTCGTGGGCTCCCTCAACACCGTCCAGGCCGCGCAGGGTCTCGTCGGTAACGTCCCCGGCCTGGTCTCGGGCATCACCGGCGTTTCCGTGAACCTCGGTCGCGCCGGTCTCTGAGTTGGATATCCCATGAACCCCGGAGCGCACCCCACGGCTCCGGGGTTCATGGCTGCCCCTGCGTCAGGTCGAAGCGAATGCAGTTGAAGGAATAGTCCGTGCAGTTTCGTCAAAAGGCTCTTTCCAAGCTGCAATCGCCGGAAGAACTCGACCTGCCCGTACGCTTCGCGCGTCCGCAGGGGCGGCTCGTCCTGGCCGTCACGCTCCTCGTCATGGCCGCCGCGAGCTTCTGGGCCGTCACCGGCACCGTCTCCTCCAAGCTGAGCGCACCCGGCATCCTCACCCACGCCGAGGGCAGTTACGTGCTCCAGAGCCCGGTCGCGGGTCAGGTGACCGGCGTCCTCGCCGAGGAGGGCCGACTGCTGCCCCCCGGCGAGCCCCTGCTCACCATCCGTACGGAGCAGGGCGACCGGCCCGTGCGCGCGGTGACCGGAGGCCGGCTGACGTCATTGGTGGCACGGGTGGGTTCGGTCGTCACGACCGGCGCGGACGTGGCCACCCTGGAACACGTGAAGAACCCGGACGACCCCCTGGTGGCCGTGCTGTACGTGCCGGGCGCCGGCGGCTCCACGATCGCCGTGGGCGCCTCCGTCGACCTGACCGTCCAGTCGGTGCCCCAGCGGCAGTTCGGCGTACTGCGCGGCCGCGTCACCGCGGTCGGCCGCGCCCCCCAGACGCCCGCCCAGATCAGCGGCTTCCTCGGCGACAAGGGCCTCGCCGAACAGTTCTCCCGACAGGGCAACCCGATCGCGGTCCTCGTGGAGCTGGAACGCTCCTCCGCCACGAAGTCCGGCTACAAGTGGTCCTCCACGGACGGGCCCCCGTACGCCGTCGATTCCACGACCCCCGTCACCGGCGCCGTCCACCTCGCCGCGCAGCGCCCCGTCGACTGGCTGCTGCCGTGACCGCGTCGCGCAGGGCCGCCCAGGGCCGCTCCCGCCGCAGGTCCGCGCCCGCCCCCAGGATCAGGACGGCGCGCACCGTGCGCACCCCCACCGTGCTCCAGATGGAGGCGGTGGAGTGCGGAGCCGCCGCCCTGGCCATGGTCCTCGGCCACTACGGCCGCTTCGTTCCCCTGGAGGAGCTGCGCATCGGCTGCGGAGTCTCCCGCGACGGCTCCCGCGCCAGCAACCTCCTCAAGGCCGCCCGCGGTTACGGGCTGAAGGCCAAGGGCATGCAGATGGACCTGGCCGCGCTCGCCGAGGTGAGCGCCCCTGCCGTCCTCTTCTGGGAGTTCAACCACTACGTCGTCTACGACGGCATGGGCCGCCGCTTCGGCCGCAGGGGCGTGTACGTCAACGACCCCGCCAAGGGTCGCCGGTTCGTCCCCATGGACGAGTTCGACACCAGCTTCACCGGGGTCGTGCTCACCTTCGAGCCCGGCGACGGCTTCCGCCGCGGCGGCCGCAAGCCGGGCGTCCTGGGCGCCATACCGGCCCACCTGCGCGGCACTTCGGGCACCATGGCCGCCGCCGTGATCTCCAGCCTCCTGCTGGTGGCCGTCGGCGCGTCGGTGCCCGCCCTGAGCCGCACGTACATCGACATGTTCCTCATCGGCGAGCAGACCTCCCTGCTGGGCGTGCTGTTCGCGGCCATGGCCGTCACCCTGGTGCTCACCGCCACGCTCACCGCGCTGCAACAGGCCAATCTGCTGCGGGGGCGCATCATCGCCTCCACCCTCGGCAGCGCCCGCTTCCTGCGGCACCTGCTCCGGCTCCCCGTCACCTTCTACTCCCAGCGCAACCCGGCCGACCTCGTGCAGCGCCTGCAGTCCAACGACGCCGTCGCCGAAACCCTCGCCCGGGACCTGGCCGCCGCGGGCGTGGACGCCGTGGTGGTCGTGCTGTACGCCGTGCTGCTGTGGACCTACGACCCGCAGCTCACCGTCGTCGGCGTACTGATCGCGCTGCTCAACGTGGTGGCCATGCGCATCGTGATCCGGCTGAGGGCCACCGGCACCCAGAAGCTGCGCGCCGAGAGCGCCCGGCTGACGAACACCTCCTACAGCGGCCTCCAGCTCATCGAGACGATGAAGGCCACCGGCGGCGAGAACGGCTTCTTCCGCCGCTGGGCCGGACAGCACGCGGTCACCCTCGACGTACAGCAGCGGCTCGGCGTGCCCGGCGCGTGGCTGGCGATCGTCGCGCCCACGCTCGCGGCCCTCAACAGTGCGCTGATCCTGATGATCGGCGGCCTGCGGGCGGTGGAGGGCCACCTCTCCGTCGGTCTGCTCGTCGCCTTCCAGGCCCTGGTGACCAGCTTCACCGCGCCGATCTCCCGGCTGGGCGGCGTCGCCGGACGGATCCAGGACTTCGCGGCCGACGTGGCCCGCCTCAAGGACGTCGAGAACTTTCCCGTCGACCCGGTCTTCTCGCGGCGCGAGCCCGCCGCCGGCACCCGCCGCCTCAAGGGCCACGTGGAACTGGACAACGTCACCTTCGGCTACAGCCCGCTGGACGCGCCGCTGCTCAAGGACTTCTCGCTGGCGGTCGGCCCCGGGCAGCAGGTCGCGCTCGTCGGCGGCTCCGGCAGCGGCAAGTCCACCGTGTCACGGCTGATGTCGGGCCTCCACACCCCCTGGAAGGGGGCCATCCGCATCGACGGGATGCGGCTGGAGGACATCCCGCGCAGCGCGCTCGCCGCCTCCGTCTCCTTCGTCGACCAGGACGTCTTCCTCTTCGAGGGCACCGTCCGCGACAACGTCACGCTGTGGGACCCCTCCATCCCCGACGAGGCCGTCATCGCCGCCCTCGAGGACGCCGCCGTCCACGACGTGGTGGCCCGCCGCCCGGGCGGCATCCACAGCCGCGTGGAGCAGGACGGCCGCAACTTCTCCGGTGGCCAGCGCCAGCGGCTGGAGATCGCCCGGGCACTGGTGCGCCGCCCCAGCGTCATGGTCCTCGACGAAGTGACCAGCGCCCTGGACGCGGTGACCGAACAGGCCGTCATCGACAACCTGCGGCGCCGCGGCTGCGCCTGCGTGGTCATCGCCCACCGGCTGAGCACGGTGCGCGACAGCGACGAGATCGTCGTCCTCGACCGGGGCACCGTCGTGGAACGCGGCCGGCACGAGTACCTGCTCGCCGCGCAGGGCGCGTACGCCGCACTGGTCAAGGAGCACTGAAGTGACGTACGCGCACCAGGCCATGGCCGCCGCACCCTGGGACGGCGCCCCGGGCGGGCCGTACGACCCGGTCGTCGCGGCCCTGGGCCAGCTGGGCTCACCGGTCGACTGCACGGGTCTGCGCAGCCTGTCCCTGGAGGGCCCGCTCGTGCTGTGGCTCGTCGTGCACGGCGAGCTGGACCTCTTCGCCGTCGACGCGGCGCAGGCCGGGCACTGGCACTTCCTGGGCCGGCTGGAGGCGGGCACGTTGCTGCTGGGCCCGGTCGACGGCCCCGAACACACCCTGGTCGCCCGGCCCCTGCAGGGGTGCCTGCTGCGCCGCATCGAGCTGCGGGAGCTGTCCGCCGCGGACTACGGCGCGCCGTACTCCCACGGGTGGACCGACCAGGGGGAGTACGGCGCCCCGGCGGCGCCCCAGCCCAGCCCTCTCGAGGACGCGTTCGCGCGCGGCATCGGCCGCGGCCTGCGCGTGCTCTACCAGGCGCCGCTGGACGGCCGCGCCGCCACCGGGCCGGGCGAGGCCGACGACGACATCCTGTGGATGCAGGTCACCCCTGGCAGCGTGCGGTACGGCGCCCTGTATCAAGGGGACACGGCCGAGCAGGGCACGGCCGGCACCCTCCTCGTCGACCCGGCGATGTGGCAGGGCATGGTCGACCAGCAGTACCGGCTGCTGTACGCCCTGGACCGCTCGATCGAGGAGCTCGAGCGCGCCCACGAGGACCGCATGGCGGCCGGCATCGAGGCCGGCCAGGCAGCCCGAACCCAGGCGGACCGGACGCTGCTGGCCTCCATCGGCCGCTCGGGCGGCCGTTCCCGTCACCGGGGCGCGAGCGTCGACGCGACCCTCGCCGTGTGCCGCCTGGTCGCCGAAGAGGCCCGCATCACCCTGACCGAACCGGGCGGGGCGGGCGCGGATTCCGAGCGGACCGACCCCGTCGAACGCATCGCGCTCGGCTCCCGGGTGCGCACCCGCGTGGTCAGGCTCAGCGGGCGCTGGTGGCGGGAGAACAGCGGGCCCCTGGTGGGCCGGCGCGAGAAGGACGGCACCCCGGTGGCCCTGCTGTGGCGGCGCGGCCGCTACGAGGCGGTCGACCCCGCCACCGGCACGCGCGAGCGCATCGACCGCAGTGGTGAGGCCGCCTTCGAACCGCGCGCCGTCATGTTCTACCGCCCGCTGCCCGACGGGCGGGTGGGCCTGCCGGCCCTGCTCCGCTTCAGCCTGCGCGGCACCCTGCCGGAGCTGCGCAGCCTGGCCCTGGGCGGGCTGGTCGCCGTGGTCCTGGGCGCACTGGTGCCCATCGCCACCGGCCGGGTGCTCGGCCGGTACGTCCCCCAGGCCGAGAACAGCCTCATCGTGCAGACCGCGCTGGGACTCATCGCGACCGGCGTCGTCGCGGCCGCCTTCATGCTGCTGCAGAACATGTCGATCCTGCGCCTGGAGGGCCGTATCGAGGCCACCTTGCAGCCGGCGGTGTGGGACCGGCTGCTGAGGCTGCCGACGCGGTTCTTCAGCGGCCGCTCCACCGGCGAACTGGCCAGTGCGGCCATGGGCATCAGCGCCATCCGCGGCATGCTGTCCGGGATCGGCTCGGTCTGCGTACAGGCCGGCGCCGTCGCCGCGATGAACCTCGTCCTGCTGCTCGTCTACAGCGTGCCGCTGGCGATGGCGGCGCTCGCCATGCTCGTCGTCGTCGCGGCGGTGTTCCTGGGCCTGGGGCTGTGGCAGCTGCGCTACCAGCGCCGGCTGGTCAGACTCGGCAACCAGCTCAACAACCAGGCCTTCCAGACCCTGCGCGGGCTGCCCAAGCTGCGCGTCGCCGCGGCCGAGAGCTTCGCCTACGCCGCCTGGGCAAAGGAGTTCGCCCGTACCCGCGAACTGCATCAGCGCGTCGGCCGGGTACAGAACGTGACCACCGTGCTGGGCGCGGTGTACCTGCCGCTGTGCACGCTGGTGATGTTCGCGCTGTTGGCCGGACCGGCCCGCGGCGCCATGTCCGCTGCCGAGTTCCTCACCTTCAGCACCGCGCTGACCATGCTGATGTCCTCGGTCACGCAGCTGACCGGCGCACTCATTTCGGTCGCCGCGGTGCTGCCGATGTTCGAGCAGGTCAGACCGCTCCTGCGGGAGGCCCCCGAGGCCGGCCGTGCCAGCATCCGACCGGGCGAGCTGACCGGCGCGGTCGAAGCCAAGAACCTGTCCTTCCGCTACGCCGACGACGGCCCGCCGGTACTCGACGGCATCGACTTCCAGGTGCGGCAGGGGGAGTTCGTCGCGATCGTCGGGGCCAGCGGATGCGGCAAGTCGACCCTGCTGCGGCTGCTCATCGGCTTCGACAAGCCCGCCACCGGCAGCGTGCTGTACGACGGCCAGGACCTGGCGGCACTCGACCAGGCGGCCGTGCGCCGCCAGTGCGGCGTCGTCCTGCAGAACGCCCAGCCCTTCACCGGCTCGATCCTCGACTGCATATGCGGCGCCGAGGCGTTCTCGCTCGAGGAGGCGTGGGAGGCGGCCGCGATGGCCGGACTGGCCGAGGACATCAAGGCCATGCCGATGGGCATGCACACCATGCTGTCCGACGGCGGCGGCACCGTCTCTGGCGGCCAGCGCCAGCGGCTGATGATCGCCCAGGCCCTCATCCGCAAGCCCCGCGTCCTGTTCTTCGACGAGGCCACCAGTGCGCTGGACAACGAGGCCCAGCGCGTGGTCATCGAATCCACCCGCGCCCTGCACGCCACCCGCATCGTGATCGCCCACCGGCTGTCCACGATCATGGACGCCGACCGGGTGATCGCCATGGCGGACGGCCGGATCGTCCAGCAGGGCACCCCCGCCGACCTGCTCGCCGACACGAGCGGCCTGTTCCACGAACTGGTCCGCCGCCAGCTCAGCTGACCCGCCTCGATACCGTCCTTTCCCGGCCACGCGCAAGGGTTCAACCAGAAAAATCTCGATGACGCACTAGAATGGAGGGTTGTTTGGCGTCGGACCGGAACAACCCGGGCAATCCCGGGCTCCGCCGGCGACCCGGGACGCATCCGGGAACGAGACGCGAGGGCCGATGGCAGCCACACCTGAGCACGGTGAACTCACTCTGCTCGACGACGGGGCAGTGCTCGACGGAGAAGCGCTCGAGGAGTCCGGTAAATCCGCCCGGTTCTCCGCCGGGCCCGCCGCCCCGCCGCGCACCCTCGTCGACATCCTCGAGGCCTCCGTTCGGGCGTACCCCGACGAGCCCGCCCTGGACGACGGCGCCGCCCAGCTGACCTACCGGGCGCTGGCCGCCGAGGTCGAGCGCAGGCGGCGCGCCCTCGCGGCCGCCGGAGTGGGGCTCGGCGACCGGGTCGGCGTACGCGTGCCGTCCGGGACCAACGAGCTGTACGTGGCCATCCTCGCCGTACTCGCCGCGGGCGCCGCCTATGTGCCGGTCGACGCCGAGGACCCGGACGAGCGGGCCGAGCTGGTCTTCGGCGAGGCCGGGGTGCGGGCGGTGCTGGGCGCCGGACAGCGCATCGACGTCACCGCACCCGCCGACGCCGCCCCCGCCGCCCGGCCCGGCCCCGAGCACGACGCGTGGATCATCTTCACCTCCGGCTCCACCGGCAAGCCCAAGGGCGTCGCCGTCAGCCACCGCAGCGCCGCCGCCTTCGTGGACGCCGAGGCCGCGCTGTTCCTCGCCGAGGAGCCGATCGGACCCGGCGACCGGGTCATGGCCGGACTGTCCGTCGCCTTCGACGCCTCCTGCGAGGAGATGTGGCTGGCCTGGCGCTACGGCGCCTGCCTCGTGCCCGTCCCCCGCTCCCAGGTGCGCAGCGGCGCCGACCTCGGCCCCTGGCTGGTGGAACAGGAGATCACCGTGGTCTCCACCGTGCCCACCCTGGCCGCCCTCTGGGAGCCCGAGGCCCTCAACGAGGTCCGGCTGCTGATCTTCGGCGGCGAGGCCTGCCCGCCCGAGCTGACCCAGCGCCTGGTCACCGAGGGCCGCGAGGTCTGGAACACGTACGGCCCCACCGAGGCCACCGTCGTCGCCTGCGCCTCGCTCCTGACCGGCGAGGAGCCGATCCGGATCGGCCTCCCGCTGAACGGCTGGGAACTGGCCGTGGTCGACGAGTCCGGCGAGCCCGTGCCGATGGGCGGCAGCGGCCAGCTCGTCATCGGCGGCGTCGGCCTCGCCCGCTACCTGGACCCCGAGAAGGACGCCGAGAAGTACGCCCCGCTCGAATCCCTCGGCTGGGAGCGCGCCTACCGCAGCGGCGACCTCGTCCGCGCGGAACCGGAAGGGCTGGTCTTCCTCGGCCGCGGTGACGAGCAGATCAAGCTCGGCGGCCGCCGGATCGAGCTGGGCGAGGTGGACGCCGCGCTGCAGGCCCTGCCCTGCGTCGCCGGCGCGGCCGCCGCCGTACGCACGGCACGCAGCGGCAACCAGCTGCTCGTCGGCTACCTGGTCACCCAGGAGGGCTGGGACCACGCGGAGGCGGTGACGCGGCTGCGCGCCGAGCTGCCCGCGGCCCTCGTACCGCTGCTCGCACCGGTCGAGGAGCTGCCGACCCGTACCTCCGGCAAGGTGGACCGGGACGCGCTGCCCTGGCCGCTGCCCGAACTCGAGACCACCGGCCCCGCCGAGCAGCTGTACGGCACCGAGGCCTGGCTCGCCGAGCAGTGGAGCGAGACCCTCGGCGTGGCCGTCACCGGCGCCGCCGACGACTTCTTCGCGATCGGCGGCAGCAGCCTCGCCGCCGCCCAGCTCACCACCCGGCTGCGCTCCCGCTACCCGCGCGCGGCCGTACTCGACATCTACCAGCAGCCCACCCTGCGCAAGCTCGCCCGGCGGCTGGAGAAGTCCGTACGGGACGACGACGCGGCCCGGACCGTCGCCCCGGTCCCGCTCCGCTCCAAGGTGATCCAGTCGCTCCTGCTGCTCCCGCTGTTCACCCTGGTCGGCCTGCGCTGGACGGTGGCGCTGCTGGCCCTGGGCAACGTGCTGCACTGGTTCGGCCCCTACCCGTGGGCCCCGGCCGCCTCCTGGTGGCTCGTCGCCGCCGGTACGGCACTGCTCTACAGCCCTCCGGGCCGCCTCGCGATCGCGGCGGGCGGCGCACGCCTGCTGCTGCGCGGCGTGAAGGCGGGCCGCTACCCCCGCGGCGGAAGCGTCCACCTGAGGCTGTGGACGGCCGAGCGGCTGGCCGAGTACGTCGGCGCGACCCAGCTCACCGGCTCCTGGCTGGAGCGCTACGGCCGGGCCCTCGGCGCCAAGATCGGCCCCGAGGTGGACCTGCACTCGCTGCCGCCGGTCACGGGCATGCTCAAGCTGGGCCGCGGCTGCGCCGTGGAATCCGAGGTGGACCTCTCCGGGCACTGGCTGGACGGGGACCGGCTCGAGATCGGCCCGGTCAAGGTCGGCGCGGGCGCCGTCGTCGGCACCCGCAGCATCCTCTTCCCCGGCGCGCGGGTCGGCAAGCGGGCCGAGGTGGCCCCCGGCTCCGCCGTGGTCGGACAGATCCCGACCGGCCAGCGCTGGGCCGGAGCGCCCGCCGGCAAGCTCGGCAAGGCCAAGCGGAACTGGCCCAAGGAACGCCCGCCGCGCGGGCTCTTCTGGCGTGCCGCATACGGGGCGGCCGGCTTCTGCCTCACGGCCCTGCCCGTGCTCGCCACCCTGCCCGCCCTGCTCGTGGTGAGCCGGTTCGTGCCCGCCGACGCCGGGCTCGTCCCGGCCCTGCGCGGAGCGTTGCTCGCGGTGGTGCCCGGGGCGCTCGCCTTCGGATTCGCGTACGCGCTGCTCCTGCTGGTCTTCGTACGCCTCCTCAGCCTCGGGCTGCGCACGGGAAACCATCCGACGCACAGCCGGGTCGGCTGGCAGGCCTGGACGGTCACCCAGCTCATGGACCTGTCCCGGGAGACGCTCTTCCCGCTGTACGCCGGGCTGATCACACCGGTGTGGCTGCGGCTGCTCGGCATGAAGATCGGCCGGGGCGCGGAGGTGTCCACCGTGCTCGCGCTGCCGAGCCTCACCACGGTGGGCGAGGGCGCGTTCCTCGCCGACGACACCCTGACCGCCCCCTATGAACTGGGCGGCGGCTGGATGCGGATCGGACACTCCGAGATCGGCCGCCGGGCGTTCCTCGGCAACTCCGGAATGACCGCGCCGGGCCGCACCGTCCCGGACGACGGGCTGGTCGGCGTCCTGTCCGCCACGCCGAAGAAGGCCAAGAAGGGCAGCTCCTACCTGGGCCTGCCGCCCGTCCGGCTGCCGCGCTCCGCCGCGGACTCCGACGCGAGCCGGACCTACGATCCGCCCGCGCGGCTGCTGTGGGCGCGCGGCCTGGTGGAGCTGTGCCGGCTCGTCCCGGTGTTCTGCTCGGCCGCCCTGGCCGTACTGACCGTGGCCGCGCTCTGCGCGCTGATCACGACGAGCGGCCTCGGGATCTGGGGCACCGCGCTGCTGTCCGGAGCGGTCCTGGTCGCCGCCGGTGTGGCCGCGTGCGTGGTCTCCGTGGCCGCGAAGTGGCTGCTGGTGGGCCGCCACCGGGCGGGGGAGCACCCGCTGTGGAGCGGCTTCGTATGGCGCAACGAGCTGGCCGACACCTTCGTCGAGGTCCTGGCCGTGCCGTGGCTGGCCGGATCGGTGCCCGGCACGCCGGTGCTGGCCCTGTGGCTGCGCTCGCTCGGTGCCCGGATCGGCCGGGGCGTGTGGTGCGAGAGCTACTGGCTGCCCGAGACGGACCTGGTGGTGCTGGGCGACGGGGTCAGCGTGAACCGTGGCTGTGTGTTGCAGACGCACCTCTTCCACGACCGGATCTTGAGGACGGATACTGTGGTCCTCCGTGAGGGCGCCACCCTGGGCCCGGGCGGAATCGTCCTGCCCGGGAGTACGGTCGGGGCGCGCAGCACCCTGGGTCCCGCCTCCCTCGTGATGGCCGGGGAATCCGTGCCCGCCGACTCCCGCTGGCTGGGCAATCCGATCGAGGCGTGGCGGTCCTGACAGGGCCAGAACGGAAGCGGCAGTGAACGGCCAGCAGACAGCGGTATCGGACCCGTACTTTCCGGCCAACGGCGACTCCCGTTACCGCGTGCACCGGTACGAACTCGCTCTGGAATACCGGCCCGGCCCCAACCGGCTGGCCGGGACGGCCCGGCTCAGCGCGATCGCCGGGCGGGCGCCGCTCTCCGAGTTCCACCTGAACCTGGCCGATTTCAAAATAGGCCGCGTCCTCCTGAACGGCCGGGCCCCGCTCTACACGCACCGGGGCGGCAAGCTCCGCGTCCGGCCGGCCAAGCCGCTGCCCGCCGGCGCCGCCTTCACCGTGGAGGTGCACTGGGCGGGCAACCCCAAGCCGGTGCGCAGCCCCTGGGGCGGCCTCGGCTGGGAGGAACTGACCGACGGCGCGCTGGTGGCCAGCCAGCCGGTCGGCGCGCCCTCCTGGTACCCGTGCAACGACCGCCCCGGCGACAAGGCCTCGTACCAGATCTCGGTCAACACGCCCTCCCCCTACACGGTGGTGGCGGGCGGCCGGCTGCTCACCCGGACCACGAAGGCCAGCACGACCACCTGGGTGTACGAGCAGTCCGCGCCGACCTCCAGCTACCTGGTCGGCCTGTCCATCGGCATGTACCAGACGGTGCTGCTCGGCGACCCCGGGCTCGGCGGCGTTCCGCAGAGCGCCCACGTGCCGGCGCACCTGCTGGCGCGGTTCTCCCGCGACTTCGCCCGGCAGCCCGCCATGATGCAGCTGTTCGAGGAACTGTTCGGGCCCTACCCCTTCGGCGAGTACGCGGTGGTCGTCGCCGACGAGGAACTGGACGTCCCGGTGGAGGCCCAGGGCCTCTCCACGTTCGGCGTCAACCACGTCGACGGCGTCCGCGGTTCGGAGCGGCTCATCGCCCACGAGCTGGCGCACCAGTGGTTCGGCAACAGCGTGACCATCGCCGACTGGCGGCACATCTGGCTGAACGAGGGCTTCGCGAAGTACGCCGAATGGCTCTGGTCGGAGCGCTCCGGCGGCCGCACCGCGCACGAGCTGGCCGCCACCGCGCACCGGCTGCTGGCCTCGCAGCCGCAGGACCTCCGGCTGGTCGACCCGGGCCGCAAGCTGATGTTCGACGACCGCCTGTACCAGCGCGGGGGGCTCGCCGTGCACGCGATCCGCCGCGCCCTGGGCGACGCCGCGTTCTTCCGCATGCTGCGCGACTGGGCCACCGTGCACCGGCACGGTGTGGTGACCACCGGCAACTTCACCGGCCATGTGGCCCGCTACGCGACCGAGCCGATGGACGACCTGTTCTCGGCCTGGCTGTACGAGCCGTCCCTCCCGCCGCTCCCGATGCCGCCGATGCCGCTGCGTCCGCCGCTGACTTAGGACGTGCGACGGCATGACACTGCCCCGCCACCCACAAGGGGTGGCGGGGCAGTGTCATGCCGCGCCGGAGGCCAGTCAGCCGAGGGCGGGCGTCCGTTGCGGTACGGCCGCATCGGCGTCGGCCGTACGTGTGGCCAGGAGCCGCTGGGCCAGAACGCCGAACACGATGGCGAACACCGCCCAGAGCACGACCTGGACGGCCAGCGAGGCGACCCGGAACTCCCACAACAGGGCTGCGGGGAAGCCGGGCTTGATCGCGTCGTCGTTGTCCGGCAGGAACGCGAACGCGAGGCCGACGGCGACGACGAAGCCGGCACCGGCGGCCAGGGTCGCGTTCCAGTTGCCCAGACGCGGAGCCAGGCGCCGGCCCGCGATGATCGCGCCGACGCCGAGGAGCACGCTGAGCAGGATCATCAGGAAGAACAGCGTGGTGCGCTGCCCGATGGTGTCCGGGTTTCCGACCGCCGGGGGAGTGGCCGGGTACTTCAGGAACGGCACCAGGTAGACGGTGGCGAAGGCCGCCGCCGCGGTCAGGGCCGCCGTCGCACGCGGGCTGAACCGGCCCACGCGCCCCAGGGCGAAGGAGAACGCCAGGGAGGCGATGCCGCCCAGGGCGACACCGTAGACGAGGACACCGGTGGCCAGACCGGCCGTCGACTGCACCGGCCGGCTGACCAGTTCCTCTTCCTCCTCGGCGGCCTCGCCCGCGGCGCCGCCGTGCCCGGCGTGCGCGCCCGCCGCGTCCTGGGCGGCCTGCGCCTCCTCCACCGCGATAGAGCCGTTGACGGGAGGCTCACCCACGACGTAGGCGACGGTGAAGGCGAAGAGCCCGGCGATCAGGCCCGCGAGCATGCCGCGGACCAGGAGCCCTCTGACAGTTGAGGCGTACATGTGCATTGCCTCTCAGTGGCAGGGGAATCCGAGCAGGTGACGACCGTCGTGCACCCACTCGTGCACTCCGGCGCCGGAGAACACGGAGGTGGCGCCCTGCTCGGCGCCGACGAAGTACAGGGCGACGAGCATCAGAAGGCCGACGAAAAGCGCCCAGGGCAGTACCGCGCGCACGGGCAGCGGAGCCGGCAGGGAGCCGGAAGGGGTGGGTATGGCGGTGGAGACGACGGCCTCGGCCATGGTGGAACCTCCTCGGGGAACACGCGTCCCATACGGTGGTGCAGGACGACGGGCCCCGGGTCTGACTCGCCGCGGCGCACCCCGTGGGGGAGTCACCGCAGCACACAGTGGCGCGACCATGCCGGATTCGCACCGGACTTCCGTCTCGCCGTCGTCACTTTGTTGAAATGTCGCCTGACGGTACCGCGCGCCGCCCACATCGCCAAGGGCGTGAGGCCCGCATCACTCGCGCACGCCCCCTGGATAGAGTGCCGGCCTGAAACTGCCGACGACCGCAACCGCAAAGGATCCGATGACAGTCCGGCTGACGCTGATCTCCCCCGCGACGAGCGAAGCACTGCGAGATGTCCGGTTCGACGACCAGAGCCCCCTCGATTCCGCGGGAATCGCTCGCGCCGAGGCCGCCGCAGCCACCCTCAACTCGCCCGCACGCACCTACGTTTCCCCCTCTCCCCGCTGCCGCCAGACCGCCCGGGCTCTAGGCCTCCGGCCGGAGCCGTCATCCGGCCTGGCCGCCTGCGACATGGGGCGCTGGCGGGGGCAGACCCTGGACGCCGTCGCAGCCGCAGAGGAGGAAGCCGTTGCCGCCTGGCTGTCGGATCCGACGGCTGCACCACACGGCGGGGAATCGCTGCGCGACGTACGCCTGCGGGTCGGCGCCTGGCTCGACGCCCTGGCCGACGGGGACCGGTCCGAGCACATCACGGCCGTAGCCGAACCGGACGTGATCCGCGCCGCCGTGCTCCACGCCCTCACCGCGCCCGACGAGATGTTCTGGCGCATGGACATCCGCCCCCTCACCGCAACCCACCTCACGGGCCGCGTCCATCGGTGGAACCTGCGCATCGGCAGCACGCTGGAGTAGACGATTGCAGAGGCGAAGTCACGTCGGGGGCGAGGACCCGTCAACTGCAGCGAGTCGCGAGCCGTCAGCGACCGTCTTGCTGGGCGGGCTTGAGGAGCGAGTGCTCCTCGGTGGCGGTGGCGGTGGCGGTGGCGGTGGCGGTGGCGGCGGTGGCGCGTCGGAGCGGAAGCCGGTCAGCCGGCGAAGCCCGGGACCACCAGGCCGGACTCGTACGCGATCACGACCGCATGGGTCCGGTTCTGCGCGCCGAGCTTGGTCAGCACGTTGCCGACGTGGGTCTTGACCGTCTCCAGGCTCACCGTGAGGGACTCCGCGATCTCCGGATTGGAGAGCCCGGTGGCCATCAGGCGCAGCACCTCCTCCTCCCGGCCGGTCAGGGCGGCCTTCGGCAGGGCCTCGGCGGAGCCCAGCGGGCGGGGGGCGACCATGCGGCCCAGTGCGGCCGGGAAGAGGACCGCTTCGCCGGCCGCCACCACCCGTACAGCCTCGGCGATCCGGCGGACCGGGAGGCGTTTGAGTACGAAGCCGCTGGCGCCCGCGCTGAGGGCGGCGGTGACGTAGCCGTCGTTCTCGAAGGTGGTGATCACCACGACCTTCGGCGGGTCGGCCGCTTCGGCCAGCAGGTGGCGGGTGGCTTCGATCCCGTTGCGACGCGGCATCCGCACGTCCATCAGGACCACGTCCGGCCGCAGGCTCAGCGCCCGTTCGACGGCCTCGACGCCGTCGGCGGCCTCGCCGACCACCGTGATCCCCGGCTGTGCGGCGAGCAGCATGCGCAGGCCGCTGCGGGTCACCTCGTCGTCGTCCGCGATCAGGAGGGTGACGGCGGGGCTGGTGACGGCGGGTAGGGGCGTGCCTTCGCCCGTGCCGGAATCACTCACTCCGACCCCCGTACCGACACCTGTACCGGCAGCCGGCAGGCCAGCCGCCAGTGCTGCGGCCCGTCCGGGCCGGCCTCGAACTCACCGTGCAGCAGCCGTACGCGCTCGGCCAGTCCGGGCAGGCCGTGGCCGGAGGTCGGGAAGGCACCCGGGCCCTTGCCGGTGCTCGTCCCCGCCCCGGTCCGGTTGACCACCGTGAGATCCAGTCCGTCCGGCCCGGCCGCCACCCGCACCTCGATCGGGCCACCCGCCCCGTGGCGCAGCGCGTTCGTCAGCCCCTCCTGGAGGATCCGGTACGCCGCCCGGGAGAGCGTCCCCTGCACCTGCGCCAGCTCGCCCGACAGCTCCGGTTCCACCACCGCCCCCGCGTGCCGCAGGCGGTCCAGCAGCTCGGGGAGGTCGGCCAGGGTCCGGGTGGGCGCCGTTCCCGACTGTTCCTCGCGCAGGACCCCGAGTACGTAGTCCAGGTCCTCCAGCGCGGCCCGCGTCGACTCCTCGATGCTGCGCATGGCGGCCCGCGCCGCCGCCGGGTCGGCGGAGAGCATCTCGCCCGCCACCGCCGCCTGGATGGTGGCCGCCGTCAGCGTGTGCCCGATCGAATCGTGCAACTCGTGGGCTATCCGGTTGCGTTCGGCCAGCTGCAGTTCCCGCTCGGCGGCCAGCGCGAGCCGTTCGGCCGACGACGGCCCCAACAGCCTCGGCGCCAGCCACCGCAGAGCGTTCGTCACCACCACGCAGACGGCCGCCGCCAGCAGCAGGCAGGCCAGCGCCACCGCCCAGCTGCCCCAGCCACCCTCCGCCCGCACCGACCAGCCGAACAGACTCAGCTCCGCCTCGGAGCGGAGCCAGCCCCCCGGCAGGGTCAGGCCCGCGATGATCAGCACGCCGCTCACCAGCGCCCCCGTCCACCCGACGGCCACGTGCAGCACCAGCCAGAGCGGGGTCCGCCAGCGGTCGAGGCCGAGCGAACCGGAAGTCCGGCGACCGGTCGCCGGATCCGGCAGCGGCACCCGCAGCATCCGGCGGGCGGACACGACCAGCGCCCGCCGTACGGAGCGCGCCAGTCCGACCACACCGACCAGCACCGCCCAGACCAGTAGGACCAGGACGATCTGCACGCTCTCGGGAGCGGATTGCCACGACAGCGTCGGCAACAGGGCGAAAGGCAGCAGCGGAAGGCTCGCCAGAGCGCCGCAATAGGCGAACAGCACACCCGAATACGTGGAGCCGCGCAGCAGCGGCCGAATTCCCCTGATCATGATCGCCAGTATCGCCGGGCCGCCCACCGGCAGCCTCCCCCGATCGGGGGAGCCATTTCTCCCGCATTCCCGCGATGCGGTCACAGGGCCCTGGAAACCAGGATCGTGCCCCGACCAAACGATTCTTCCCAGGAGTTGACTCATGCGTACTCAGACCCGGCAGCAGGGCGGCGGGCGGCGACGAGCCGTGTCGGCCGCGACCGCGGTGGCCATCGGCGTCATGACGCTGGGCGCCCTCGCCCCGCCCTCGGTCTCCGCCGCCGCCAGGCCGGACGCCGTCCAGCAGAGTCTGAACGCGCTGGTGCGCGACGACGGGATGCCCGCCGCGTTGGCGAGCGTCCAGGACCGTGACGGCCGCACCCGCACCTACACCGCAGGGGTCGGCGACCTGGCCACCGGCTCGAAGGTGCCCAGGGACGGCCAGGTACGGATCGGCAGCAACACCAAGGCGTTCACCGCGGTGGTGGTCCTGCAGCTGGTCGGCGAAGGAAAGATCGGCCTCGACACCATGGTGGACGACTACCTGCCCGGACTCGTCCGCGGAGAGGGGATCGACGGACGCCACATCACGGTCCGCCAGCTCCTCCAGCACACCAGCGGACTCCCCGACTACGGCGTCCACGTCGACGACGACGAGATCAGGAACCGGTACCTCGAACCCCGCGAGCTGCTCGACATCGCCCTCCGGTACAAGGCCGACGCGGCTCCGGGGGAGACGTGGGGATACAGCAACACCAACTACCTCCTGGCCGGCCTGATCGTCCAGAAGGTCACCGGCCGCCCCCTCGCCGAGGAGATGGACCGGCGCATCATCAAGCGCATCGGGCTGCGCCACACCTACTTCCCCGCCCCCGGAGAGATGACCATCCGAGAGCTGCACCCCCGGGGCTACCACCGCAACCCGGCGGACGGACCGCTGCGCGACTTCACGGAGATGGACCCCTCCTGGGGCTGGGCCGCAGGCCAGTTGATCTCCACCAACTCCGACCTCAACCGCTTCTTCACCGCGCTCCTCGCCGGCCGCCTCCTCCCGGCGGCCCAGCTCGCCGAGATGCGCACGACGGTCCCCGCCGGTACCTCAGGCCTCCGCTACGGGCTGGGTCTCACGAGCAGGCCGCTGTCGTGCGGCGGCGTCTACTGGGGCCACGGCGGCGACATCGCGGGGTACGAGACCCGGGGCGGCGTCACCGACGACGGCCGCGCAGCCAACGTCGCGGTCACGAGCATCCCCACGGACGATTCGGCCGCGCAGCACGTGAAGGACGCCGTGGACAGGGCCCTGTGCGGATGAATCAGGCATCCGGCGACCCGGCGACCCGAACGATGATCCAACGATTCCTCAGGAGTTGACTCATGCGTGGACAGACACGGCAAAGGCTTCGCCTGCCGCGCCGGCAGCAGGGCACGCGGCGACGAGCCCTGCCCGCCGCAGCCGCGGTGGCCATCGGCGTCATGACGCTGGGCGCCCTCGCCCCGCCCGCCGCCTCCGCCGCCAGGCCGGACGCCGTCCAGCAGAGCTTGAACGCGCTGGTGCGCGACGACGGGATGCCCGCCGCGTTGGCGAGCGTCCAGGACCGTGACGGCCGCACCCGCACCTACACCGCAGGGGTCGGCGACCTGGCCACCGGCTCGAAGGTGCCCAGGGACGGCCAGGTACGGATCGGCAGCAACACCAAGGCGTTCACCGCGGTGGTGGTCCTGCAGCTGGTCGGCGAAGGAAAGATCGGCCTCGACACCATGGTGGACGACTACCTGCCCGGACTCGTCCGCGGAGAGGGGATCGACGGACGCCACATCACGGTCCGCCAGCTCCTCCAGCACACCAGCGGACTCCCCAACTACAGCAACCACCTCGGGGACGACGTCCGTTACTACGCCCCCCGCGAACTGGTCGACACAGCCCTCCGGCACCCGGCGGACTTTGCCCCCGGAACGAGTTGGAAGTACAGCAACACCAACTACGTGCTCGCCGGCCTGATCGTCCAGAAGGTCACCGGCCGCCCCCTGGCCGAGGAGATCGACCGGCGCATCATGAAGCGCATCGGGCTGCGCCACACCTACTTCCCCGCCCCCGGTGACGCGAGCATCCGGGAACCCCACCCTCACGGCTACTACCGGGAACCGGCGGACGGACCGCTGCGCGACATCACGGAGATCGACCCCTCCTGGGGCTGGGCGGCAGGCCAGATGGTCTCCACCAACTCCGACCTCAACCGCTTCTTCAGCGCACTCCTGGCCGGCCACCTCCTGCCCCCGGCCCAACTCGCCCAGATGCGCTCCACCGTCCCCGCCGAAGCCACCTTCGGCCCCGGCGCCCGCTACGGACTCGGACTCGTCAGCAGGCCGCTGCCGTGCGGCGGTCTCTCCTGGGGCCACGGCGGCAGCTTCCCGGGGTACGAAACCCGCGGCGGCGCCACCGACGACGGCCGTGCCACCAACATCGCGGTCACCATGCAACTCACCGACGAGGCGGGCCGGAGAAATCTCGAACGCGCAGTGGACACCGCCCTGTGCCGCTGAACCCGACCAAGGGCCTTCCGTGAAAACGACCGATGGGTCCGACATGGCGTCGGGCCCATCGGCCTCACGTGAAGTCCGTCTGGCGCGCGCCCAGCGATGTACGGTCCTCCCCGACCGCCGACGCGATCGCCGTCGCCCCGGCCACCTTCAACACGGTCAACAAGTGGGCGGCCGGATTCGCGGACAGCCTCGCCCTCGGTATCCGCCGCGAGGCTCCGGGCATGGGCATTCCCACCGCCTGCCCTACGCGAACACCGCCCTCGCTGCCCACCGTGCGTATCGGCGCAGCGTTGATGAGCTGCGTGAGATGGGCGTGATGTTCGGCAGCTACATGCCGCATCGCCCGAAGTCCGGTGGCGGTGGTGACCGCTTCCTCTGGGAGGAGGCTGTTGACCTCCTTGCGTCGAACTTCCCGCACTTGGCGCGTCAGCGGTGACGTCGGCATGGCCACCCTCGAGGGCAGCGCCGTCCGGTCTTGCCCCACAGGGCTGGGCTCTGTCAGGACAGGTCGGTCTAGATGCAATGCCAGTGACTTAGAGTGGTTTGCGCTGCTTGTTGGCGGAGACGGTGCGGTAGTGCGGTGCGATCCGGACTGCCTCGGCGGGGTCGCGGGTGGGTTGTGGCCAGTTCCGGTGCGGGATGCGTTTGAGTTTGTAGTTGGACATCTTGCGTTTGACCACGCGGCGGTTGCTGCGTCGTCGCCGTCTCGGCAGGAGCCGGGCCAGGATCTCACGGACCCTGTCGAGCAGTGCGTCGGCTATCGCGCAGGGGGAAAGCGCGACCTGCCGTGCCTGGCACACGGCTCAGGGCGGCGCCACGTCTCCCGAGCGCGCGGCGCGGCACGCAGCGGTCAGGACCGGGCAACCCGGCGTTCGATCCTCTTCAGAAAGGGTTGCCGTCCGGTCCAAGATTTTTTCGGACCTCGCTGTCGGCCGTGCGACCTCGGGCGCGCGCAGACCGAAGCTCCCCTTGCCCAGCGGGCAGGGGGAGTTTCGGTGGGCTTGAACCGGATACCGGTGTCAGCAGGAGGACTAGCCCGTGGAGCCGACGCGGACGAGCTTCCACTGCTGGTTCACGCCGCCCCAGTCCGAATACTGGACGATGCCGGTCCCGTCGGCGGAGGAGAAGCCCGGTACCTCGACGGCCTTCCCGCTGTTGCGGTTGATCAACCGGACGTATCCGTCCGGTGAGTCCACCAACCGGAACTGCTGGTTCACGCCACCGTGGTCGCTCCACTGGTGGATGGCGGCGTTGTCGGCCGTCGACCAGCCGGAGACGTCCAGCAGCTTGCCGGAGTGCCTCGCCTTCAACCGGTAGTAGCCGCCACCGGAGTCCACGAACTGGAACTGCTGGTTGGGCCCGTCGTACCGGGCCCACTGCGTGAGCGCCGCTCCGTCAGCGGAGCTCACGCCCGCCACGTCCAGTGCCTTGCCGCTGTTGCGGTTGACCATGACGTACCAGGCGTTGGTGTCCACAGGGGCCGCCGGCGCGTGCGCGCGCAACTCGAAGCGTTCCACCAGCACTTCGCCGCCAAGGGCCCGGGTGGCGTGGTTGAAGACGGCGAAGCGGTGGCCCATGAAGAAGTGAGGCCTATCGCTCATGGTGAAGGCCGGGCCGAGCCGGGTGAAGGTGGTGCCGTCGGTGCTGTAGGAGAATGTCGCCTGGCGGCCCGGCCCCGGGCTGATGTCGGCGGCGGCGCGCAGCCAGACGCGGCTGCCGGACGCGGGGAGGTCGGCGCGGGCCTGCTCGGTGCCGGTGCTGCTGGTGTTCCAGTTGGCGTCCATGGTCAGGCCGTCGAACATCACCAGCCTGCTGGCGCCGTCCTGCCGCGTGACGCCGATCCAGGCGGAGGAGTCCCGCAGCATCGCCAGCCCGGCCCGGTCGCCGTGCGCCATCCCGGAGCAGTCGAGCACGACGGTCGCGGTGGAGGCGGGGCCCTGGATGCGGCGGGTGAGGGTGTTACGGGCGATATAGAGGTCGTCGGTGACGGTGGCGGTCCTGAGGGTGAGCCCGTTGTTGACGGTGAACGCGGCGGTGTCGGGGTTGTGGTTCCACTCCCAGTACGGCGCCAGCGCCGTTCCCTGGAAGGTGTCGGCGCCGATCATCGGCGGGAGCGGGTGCGGGGTGACCGGGTAGGGGTATGTCTCGCCCCACGTGCCGTTGACGGTCTGGAGCTCGGGCCAGCCCTCGGCGTTCCAGGTGACCGGGGCCAGGGCGGGGACGCGGCCGCCGGGATAGGCGTCGATGAAGCCCATGTAATACCAGTCGCCGTTCGGGGTGTCGACCAGCGAGCCCTGGTGCGGTATGCCGCCGCCGGGAATCGGGCCGGGCAGGTCCAACAGCACCTCCCGCATCGTGTACGGGCCGAAGGGGCCTGATGTGGATTTCCAGATGTACTGGCCGTTGGGCGGGCGGGTGACGAAGATGTAGTAGTTCCCGTTGATCTTGTAGAAGCGGGAGCCCTCCATATAGTGCAACGAGTCGGGCTTGGTGAGCACGTGCTCGGACCTGACCTCGGTGCGCATGTCCGTGGAGAGCTGCGCGACGCGGATCTCGTTGGCGCCGTACGCCACGTACGGGGTGCCGTCGTCGTCGAAGAGCAGCCCCGCGTCGTAGTAATTGCTGCCGATCTCGGCGTGCCGGGTCCAGGGGCCCGCCGCGTTGGTGGCTCTGTATACGTACGACCGCTGCCCGCCGATCTGGCCCACCCAGTAGAAGGTCCCGTCGCTGGGGCGGTGGCGCATCGAGGACGCATAGATGCCCTGGACGTACGCCCGTCCGCCCTTGAGGTCGTACGCGTCGCCGAAGTCGAGGACCGGCACCGAGTGGCCGATGAACTCCCAGTTGACCAGGTCGTAGGAGCGCAGGACGGGCGCGCCCGGCGAGAAGTGCATGGTCGAGCCGGTGTAGTAGTACGCGTCGCCGACGCGGATGACCTCGAGGTCGGCGAAGTCTTGCCAGATCACCGGGTTGGTGAACCGCTCCTGCTGGGCCGTCGTGGCCGCCGCCGCGCTCGCGCCTATCGCCGGCAGCGTGGTGCCCGCGACCAGGCCGGCGGTGGCCGCCATGACTTTCCGGCGGCTGTGGGGGTGTTGGAGCCAGGACATACGAGATCAGCTTCCTCACGCGTGGGGGACCGAGAGCCGAAGTGTTAGCGTTAACATTTCCGAGGACGAGTCGTGCAGGGGGTGATCTGAGTGCGCCGCGCCCTGCACCTCGTTGACGTGACCCGAGGGCTGACCCAGGCCGGGCGGCGAGATGAAGCCGTCGCGCAAAGGCCCTGGACAGGGTCGGGCACCGGGTTGCCGGCCCGGGCCCGACCCTGTGTTGGTTCAGCTCTTGCCGGTCAGGCGCCAGACCTGGTTCTTCTTGGTGGCCAGGGCACTGGCGGAGTCACAGGTCCACTGGTGGACCAATGCTCCGACGGCGGTGGAGATCCCGCTGACGTCCACGCACTTGCCGCTGTGCACCGCGACGAGCTGGTAGTCGTTGGCGGCGACATGCCGCAGCGTGAACTGCTGGTTCGTGCCACCGTGGCAGGTCCACTGGTGGACCGCCTCACCGTCGGCGGTGGAGACACCGCGGATGTCGAGGCACTTGCCGCTGTGGCGGTTCACCAGGGAGTAGGTGTCCGCCACCCCTTGCACCGGACGGAAGTCGAACCGCTGTTCCTCACCCGCGCCGCAGGTGTACTGCCGGTACTGAGTGCCGTCGGTGGTGCTCTGGTTGGGGTCGTCCAGGCAGTGCCCGCTGTGCTGGGCGACGGCGGTTGACGAGAAGGTGGACTGGCCGGTGGTGAACTGCCACCAGTTCATATTGAACAGGTACCCGCTGCCACCGGCGAAGCGCAGGTACAGATCGTGGGTCCCGGTCGCACCGGTAACAGGGCACGAGACCGTGCTCCAGGTCTGCCAGCCTCCGGTGCCCGACACCGTGCATGTCCCGACCGTCGGCCCAGTAGCACTGTCCAGGTGCAGCTCAACTCGGCCGCCGCTGGTGTTTGAGGCCACCCTGGCGGTGAACGAGCCGGCACCGGTGCCGAATGCCACGCCCTTGACCTTGATGTAATCGCCGTTTTCAATCCAGCTGATGCTCATCCCGCCCTCGCTGGAGGGTTCGGTTTCGATGCCGCTGCCCCACGCGATGGACTCGGCTTCCTGGCGGACATAAGGATCGAGCGTGCCGGCCTGCGGCGCCCCGGCCGTCGTCATATTGATCGTCGGGATCGTTCCGTCAGCGTTGTAGGAAAATTTCTCCACTGCGACCGAGCGGGTGAAGCCGCCGCCG
Source organism: Streptomyces sp. NBC_01546 (assembly GCF_045208355.1). Taxonomy (NCBI): domain Bacteria; kingdom Bacillati; phylum Actinomycetota; class Actinomycetes; order Kitasatosporales; family Streptomycetaceae; genus Streptomyces; species Streptomyces sp. NBC_01546. The sequence continues at coordinate 1,852,211 of NZ_CP109379.1, read as the reverse complement.
CCCGGGAGGGCGCCGTTGTGATAGAAGAAATACGAGTTGCCCTGAAAGTCCACGATGCCCGCGTGGTTGGTGAAGCTGTTGCCCTGGGCGGGCATGACTGTTCCGCGGTAGGTCCACGGTCCGGTCGGGCTGGGTGCCGTGGAGTAGGCGATGAACTCCGAGCAGCACTTGGCCGCATACACCATGTAGTACAGGCCGTTCCGCTTGTAGACCCAGGGCGCTTCTTCGTACAGCGTGGGACGGTCGGGGTTGTCGGTGCGGGATCCGAAGCCCTCGGTGGTGAGCGGAATTCTGACGGGGCTGCCTGCATAGGACGTCATGTCCGCGTTCAGCTTGACGTACCACAGGTTCGGGTTACCCCAGTACAGGTAGGCCTGGCCGTCGTCGTCGATGAAGACGGTCGGGTCGATCTCACTGTTCTCCACCAGCGGGTGGCCGAGGGCGTCCCGGAACGGGCCGGTGGGGCTGTCCGACACCGCCACGCCGATGGCGAATTGGCCGGTCGCCCGGACCGACACCGGCACGTACCAGTAGAACTTGCCGTCCCGTTCGACGGCCTGGCCCGCCCACGCATTGGCGCCCGCCCAGCTGAAGGTGTTCAGGCTGAGCGGTGAGCCGTGGTCGGTCCAGTTGACCATGTCGGCGGAGGACCACACCCGCCAGTCATGCATCACGAAGGAGGAGGTGGAGCCGTCCTCGTCGTGCCCGGTGTAGAGGTAGACCCGCCCGTTGTGCACCAGTGGGGCAGGGTCGGCGGTGTAGACGTGCTGCACGATCGGGTTGTCGGCCCTGGCCGCTGTGGGATGCACCGCGGCGGGAAGGGCGGCGAACGCCAATATGAGGATCATCAGCACCCAGGCTGCCCGGGCTGGGCTCGTACCGGCGGCGGGTGACCTCACTGCGGTCGAGTGAGCCGTTGGCCTGTGGACGGCGGTACTGGCCATGGTGTGGTCCTTCCTGGTGCTGCGCCTCGGGGACTGAGCAGCTGGTCAGAAGCGGAGGAGGGACGTTGCTGCGCTGGGGGTGTGGTCAGTGCGAACCGTGCGATGCGGACGGAGCCGCCGAGCGCTGACGCTCCGTCAGACCGTCTTCGCCTACTCGGATGCCGGGCGGGCGGCCGCTGCCTGCACGGGAGTTGGTGGTGTCGGCCATTGTGCTGCCTTTCGGTCGTCCGGGCCGGTGACCGTGTCCCGCATCGGGGCGGTTGGTCATCTGGATTGGTGCGCTGAACTGCGCGAACGGACTGTTTGTCCGGGGCGGCGGCAAGACGTGACCCCTGCGGGGTGGGGATGCCGGGCCTCCGGCGCATTGTTAGCGCTAACAACTTGAAAGTCGAACATCCGGTGTGTTGCAGGGAGAAAACCACGGCACATGAGCGGCCGTCAAGTACCCGCGTCGCAACCTGCCCGTCACTGAGACGTCATCAGAATCTCGTCCTGTCAAAGTTGCTGACGGGACGGACGTGAGCTGCCGTGCCAGCCGGGTCTGCTCACCCTGCAGCGCTGACCCCGCCTGATCCACGGTGATCGCGATGTGGTGCGGTCCGCCGACGCGTAGACGAGCTGTCTACGGCGTGGCCATTTATGCGAGCGGCACCTTGGAAGGCTTGGAGCCGTCCGGGACCCGGTTGGCGATCGACTTGCGTGGACCTCGTGGAAGGTGATGCCGAGGAACTCCGGGGTGTCGAAGGTCCGGGTACGCACTGTGCCCGGGGCGAAGAGTGCGGCGGGCCCGGCGGCGTCGGTGAGGTTGTTCCAGCGCACGAAGTCTGCTCAGCGGGCTTGGGGTTCGGGTTCCGGGGTGAGATGGCCGGGCTGGGGTGCACGGATGGCTGGCGCGGTTTCCGGGAGGCGGCGCAGGACGGGCAGGACGGCCAGGGCAGTGGCGGCGACCAGGGCGCCGGGGATCAGGGCCCAGCCGGTGGAGTCGACCAGGGCCTGGGAGGCGTAAGGGGTGAGTCCGCCGAAGAGGGCGGTAGCAGCGGTGGCGCCGAGCGCGAGGCCGCTGAGGCGCTGGGCGACGGGGAACTGTTCAGCGATCGCGGAGGCCGCGACCGCGCTGATGCCGCCTGCCACGCAGGCCAGGACGACCGCGCCGGTGAGTGCGGCGGCGAAGCTGCCCTGGGTCATCAGGCCGAACATGGCCGGCGGCAGGATCACCGCCAGGGCACCGAAGAGCGTGAGTGCGGGGCGGCGGCCGACCCGGTCGGACAGGGCACCCGCGAACGGCGTGACGACGATGACGGCGAGGGCCGCGATGGTCGACAGCCACAGGGCGTCGGACTCCCTGAAGCCGCTGACCGCGCCGAGGTAGGTGGGGACGTAGCTGATGCCGACGTAGTACGTCACCGAGCCGAGCGCCGAGATCGCGAACGTCCGGTAGAGCGCGGGGCGCTGGGTGCGCAGAGTGGTCATCAGTGGGCCCGCCCCCTTGGTGTCGGGCGGGGGCTGCTGCTCGAAGGCGGGGGATTCGCGCATGGTGGAGCGGGCGATCAGCACCGTGGTGGCGAGCAGCGCGCCGAACAGGAAGGGAATGCGCCACCCCCACGCGTCCAGGGCGGGACCGGGGACGAGGGTGACGGTGAGGGCAGTGACCCCGGCGGCGAGCAGCGCACCGATCTCGCTGGCGGCGGAGGCCAGCGAGGCGACCAGGCCGCGCCGGTGGGGTGCGGCGCCTTCGACCAGGTAGGCGGTGACGCCGGTGTACTCGCCGCCGACGGCGAAGCCCATGACACAGCGCAGCAGCAACAGCAGAACCCCGGCGGCGGAGCCGATCTGGTCGCGGGTCGGGAGCAGGGCGGTGGCCAGCATCGCGGAGGTCATCACCGCCATCGAGCCGAGCAGCACCTTGCGGCGCCCGAGCCGGTCCCCGATGTGGCCGAAGGTCATCGCGCCGAGCGGGCGCATCAGGTAGGCGACGGCGAAGACCGCCAGGGTGATCAGGAGCGAGGTGGAGCCGGTGCCGAAGAACACCCGGGACAGCACGGTGGTCATGTACAGGTACAGCGTGAAGTCGTACCACTCCACGACGGTGGACAGGGCCGCCACCAGAATGGAGGACCGGGGCAGGACGGCTATCGCCTGAGCGGGCGGTGCGGGTGCGAGGGATTCCACGATGTGCCTTGCGGGAGGGCGGCAGCGCGGACCTGGACGGTTGCGCGGGAGGAGGAGGCGACTGTCTGCCTCACGGCGCCGGTACGGCGCCGATCTGCTGCATCACCCCGAGGAGGTCGGGCTGGCCCCGTTCGCCGACGATCCGGCCGTCGGCCAGGTAGTAGAAGTTCATGGCCTGCACCGCGATCTTGTTGCCGCTCGCCGGGATCCCGAAGAATTCACCGCCGTGGGTTCCCCGCATGGTGAACCGCGCGGCCACGGTGTCGCCTTCGGTGACCGTCTCCTCCAGCGTCCACTGAACGTCGGGGAAGGCGCTGCGCATCATCTCGATGACTTCCATGTACCCATCGGGCCCCCGCAGTGGTTCCGGGTGGCTTGGCGCGTGGAACACCGCGTCCGGAGAAATGACCTCGCGGGCGAGATCCTCGTTGCCCGTGTTGATGAACTCGACGAAGCGGTTCATCACTGACTCGGTGGACTGCGATTGCATCTTGCTGTGCCTCTCCAGAGACGTTTGGGCGGGTGCCTACGAGCGTAACATCGAATCGATGTTCACATCGATTCGATGTCCATGTGCGAAGATGAACTCATGCTGGAACTCGCGATACTCGGCTTCCTCGCCGAGGGACCCCTGCCTGGACACGAGCTGCGCCGCCGCATCTCACAGCTGACCGGATACACGCGGCCGGTCAGCGACGGCAGCCTGTATCCGGCGATCAATCGCCTGACCAAGGCGGGCTTGATCGAGCGGCGCGCCGACCCGGCCGCGGGGGCGGCCCGGTACGTGCTCAGCCTGACCGCGGCCGGACGGGCCGAAATGCTTCAGCGCCTGTGCAAGCCCGCTGACCACGAGATCACCGACTTCACCCGGTTCTACATCGTCCTGGCATTCCTCTCCCACCTGCCCGACGTGGCCGAACGGCACGCGGTGCTGCGCAGACGGCTGGAGTTCCTGGAAGAACCGGCGAGCTTCTTCTACGACAACGAGCGGCCCCTGCGTGCCGAGGAGGTCGCCGACCCCTACCGGCGGGGCATGCTGCTCACCGCCCGCGCCACCAGTCGCGCGGAGCGGACCTGGCTGCGCGAGACCCTCGGGGAGGAACCGCCCGTATTCGACACCGGATGCACCGACAGCGATCCGCATGCCCCCGCCGCTCCCGCGAGCTGAATCCCCTTCTGGCCTCTGCTGTTCAACAACGTCACCCTGCGACTGCTCGGCAGCGACGACTTCCCCGCCGAGGCCAAGCGCCAGGCCGCCCGCGACCTCACCTCCGCCGCCGCCGTCGGCGCCCTCACCGTCGCCGTCGGCGACCGTCACCCACTGGACGACATCGCCAAGGCCCACGACCACGTCGACGCCGGCGGTGGCCACGGCCGAATCCTGCTCACCATCCCCCAATAGCGCAGACGGAGTGCTGGCCGGCCACCGGGGGAGGGGCGTCGCGCTGGCGATGAAGCTTCTGGCGATCAGCTTCGCGCGTTCGCACGGCGTGCACTGGATGCGGGCCTTCCACCACCCGGGCAACGCTGCGGCCATCGGCATGAACCGGCGGCTGGGCTTCGTCGAGGCCGACGTGCCCGTCCGGGACGAGGGATCGGGTCGGGCTGCCATTCCCGGCCGGGCAGCGGGACGACCTTGCGCGTGACCTTGACGCGCTACTCGGGCTGACTCATAGTGATGGCCACCGAGCCGCTCTCATCTACCGCGTGACCTGGCTAAATTGATTGTTAGCGCTAACATTCGATCCTGCTTCCACCGTCCCGCACTCCCGACGGGCTGGGCTCCACGGAACGGGCAGCAACCTCCCGCCCCGGGACGCAACGTCCGCGACCACCCGCGGGACCCGTGCATCCCGTGGTCCGGGCGCCCCCGCCCAGCACTGCGACGGTGCATGCCGTGACTGCCGAGAACGGCCGCCCGCCCCCCACGCACCCTGGAGCGCAAATGACCGCAACAACCGGCTCCGGCCCCCACCCGTCGCGACGCCTGTTCCTCGGTATGGCCGCCACCGTCCCGCTGGCCCTGTCCGGAACGCTGGCCCTGGGCGCGCGGCCCGCCTACGCCGCGGACGCGGCCTACGTCATGGGCTACTTCACCGAGTCCGCGACCATGCTGGAGGCCGACTACGGCCTGCACCTGGCGGTCAGCACCGACGGCCTGCGCTGGATGCCGCTCAACCAGAACAACCCCGTGGTGACCCCGACCGCGGGTGCGGGCGGTCTGCGTGATCCGTTCATCATGCGCAAGCAGGACGGCACCTTCGTCGTCCTCGCCACCGACCTCAAGGGCACCGACTGGGGCTACAACAGCCAGTACATCCACGTCTGGGACTCCGCGGACCTGCGCACCCTCACCGGCTACCGCCGGCTGAAGCTGCACGACATGGTGACCCACAGCTGGGCACCCGAGGCGTTCTGGGACGCCGGCCGCGGCGAGTACGGGATCATCTACTCGTCGGTCAATGCCAGCGGCCACAACGTGCTCATGGTGAACTACACCACCAACTTCCAGACGGTGACGTCCCCGCAGGTCTTCTTCGACCCCGGCTACGACATCATCGACGGCAACCTCGCCGTGGGCGTGAACGGCGTCAACTACCTCTACTACAGGGGGAGGGACCAGGCCCTCGTGGGCGCGCGGTCGACCACCCTGCAGCCGGGCAGCTTCACGCCCTTCAGCACGGCGGCCGCCCACGGCGGCACCGAGGCGCCGACCCTGGTGAAGTCCCTGACCTCCGGATCCTGGTACCTGTGGGGCGACACCTACACGCCGAACGGCGTCTTCTACGCCTGGCAGAGCAACGACCTCGCCGCCGGCACCTGGACCGCGCTGGACCAGCGCGACTACACCCAGCCCCTCAACTCCAAGCACTGCACCATCGCGACGATCACCACGACCGAGTACGACAACCTCGTGGCGAAGTGGGGCAGCCCCGCCTGGAACCGGCTGAAGTCCTACAACTACCCCGACCGTTACGTCCGTCATGCCAACTCCGTCGGCCGGATTGATATCTACCCGTTCGACCCGTACACCGACTCGCAGTGGAAGCTCGTACGCGGCCTGGCCGACAGCGCGGGCGTGTCCTTCCAGTCGGTCGACTTCCCGACCCGCTACCTGCGGCACTCCAACTACGACCTGCGGCTGGAAGAGAACGACGGCACCGCGACCTTCGCCGCGGACGCCACGTTCCACAGGACCGCCGGCCTGGCCGACTCCTCCTGGTCGTCCTTCCGTTCGCACAACTTCCCGACGCATTACATCCGGCACACTGGCTACGTCCTGCGCATCGACCCGATCGCCACCACCACGGAGAAGGCCGACGCCACGTTCCACGTCGGCTACTGACGGGGGTCGGCTCGGACCTTTGGCTTCACGGCCGTTGGGAAACGCCGGCCTGGTCCCTTCGGGGTGAACCCGAAGGGACCAGGCGGTGTCCGTGGGGAGATCGACCCGGACGGGCCCGTCGACCGTACGCGGTGGGGCAGGGGGAAGTCCGGTTACGGAAGGTGAACGCGGGCGCGTGTCTTGACGCGCACCGCGCGGGGCTGGCTTCATGTGCCTACGAATGGGAGTGCTCCCAGCGGTGCGGTGCTTTGGTCTCCTGCCAGTAGTAGCTCCCCAGCGGGACGGTCGCGGTGCAGACACCGTCGGCGCCGGTGGTGCAGGTGGCGCCCACGGACGTGTCCGGGGCGGCGCTACCGGTCTGCAACAGGCCGGAGATCAGCAGCGGGGCGGGGCGCAGCGATCGGCGCTGCCTCCTGCGGTGCGCCAGACGTAGCGCCAGTTCCGGTAGATGCCCCGCGTGGTGGCATCGGTGGAGTCTGCGAACAGCACCGACCCGGTCTCGTCCCGGAAGGTCAGAACGGCGTCGTGGAGTCGCCGTTCGATGCCCTGACCCCGCCAGGCGGGCAACACCGCCAGGTCCCCGAAGATCGCGAAGTCCTCACGCGGCAGTTCCACGGTGGCTCGGAACGCAGCCGCCTGCGGGCCGCCTCACGGGCCGGGACCGGTGCCGAGGTAGGCCAGGTCCAGGTCAACGACCCCGGCCTTGTTTGTTACCTGACCGCCGACGCCGGCGCGGAGGCCGACGGCCCGGCGCGCACGCCACGGGTGGGTGGCGTGGCTGCCGGGCCGTCGGTCACTCACGCGGTCTCACTTCCCGTGCAAAGCCTTGCGGTGACGTCCGCGAAGCACCAGGACGCTGCCGGCAGCGATGACCAGCAGGCCACCGATGGCGCTGTACGTGACAGCGTTGCCCGCCCCGGTGGAAGCCAGGTCGCCGGACGTGCTGCTCGGGGTCGGCTGGCCCACGGGTATGCCTTTCTCCGCCTGCGCACGGGTGCCGGTCGTGCCGGAGGCGGAGACAACCGGCGTGGGGGCGGTCGGCGTGGGGGCGGGCGTCGGCTTGTCAGCGCCGGCGGTCCCCGACGCGGGCTTCAGCTGAAGAGTCGTGATCGAGTACGGCGGCAGCGTCTGTGCGACCGCCGTGCCCCGCTCCGCCGTCGTCAGGGCGGTATCTCCCTTGCCGTACGAAACGGTCGTGACCGCCCCTGCGGCCGGGGTGAATCCGGCGTACGAGAGCGACACCTCCGCCGCGTTCTCCGGGCTCTTGTTGGTCAGCATGACGTTCAGACCGCCGTTGCTGCTCCGCACCGCGTGCACAGTGACCGACGAGTTGCCCGAGGACGACTTGACTATGGTGTCACCAGGCTGCGCCAGTGCGGTCAGGGAGCGGATGCCCCAGTAGGTGGGGAAGGTTGTGTCGCGCGGCGGTTGGCACTTCCCCCCGGCGCAGGTTCCAGCGGAGAGAATGCCCCCGTCCTGGTAGTCGGTCTGGCCGTGGACGGTGGTGGGTGCTTGGTCCGTGCCGTTGTGCAGGTTCCACCAGTCCACGTGGGTGGCGCCCTGCTCGAACCAGGTCATGTAGGTGTCCGGCGCGAACAGGGCTGCGGCCTGGCTGGTCAAGGCGGGCGAGCCGACGGCGTCGGTCTCGGTGACCGCGATCTCCACCGAAGCGGCGCGCGAGCCCGTGTACTTGGCGATCAGCGAGCGCAGCTCGGACGTGGTAGCGGCGATCCGGGAGGGGGTGTTCAGCAGGTCGGCCGTGGTGGTGCCGCCCGGATACCAGTGGACGATGACGAAGTCGATCGAGCTTCCCGCGATGGAGAGCACCGTGTTGTTCCAGTCGGCGGTGTCACCGGGAGCCTTCTCCTTGTCCGGCCAGCCGCCGGGGGTGGTGAGCACCGCTCCGATCTTCACCGTCGGGTCCACGGCCTTCATCGCCTTCGAGTAGGCGACCAGGTTCTTCCCGTACTCCCTCGGGCTCTTGTCGGCGTGATCGTCTCTTTCCCAGCCCTTGCCGTTGCCGTAGTGCCCGTTGCCGTAGACTTCGTTGCCGATCTCCCAGTACTTAACGCCGTAACCCTTGTCGACGTTGGAGTACTTGACCCAGTCGGCGGCCTCCTGGGCGGTGCCGGAACCGTAGTTCGCGGTCAGGATCGGCTGGGCGCCGACCTTCTTCGCGATGTCCATGAAGCGGTCGAAGTTGGTGTTGGAGGGGATCCAGCCCTTGCCGTCGCCGGAGGTGTGGGTCTTCCAGTGGTATTCGTCCGCGCCGGAACCGCCGGGATAGCGCAGCTGCCGAACTCCCGCGGCCTTCATCAGCGAGGTCACATTGGCGTCCCCCATGTGCTCGTCGCCGAAGCCCAGATTGAGGCCGACACCACTGCTGGGCACCGTGCCCAAGGAGGTACCGGCGTCCACCTTGATGCCGACGGTCTCCGCGGCGCCCGCGCTGGGCGCCAGGGCGCCGACACCGGCCGAGGCGGCGAGCACCGCCACCGCCCCCGCGACAAAGCGCCGGCGCATCCGGCTACGGCGGGGCGTGCGCTCCCGAGGCATCTGCTGCTCGGCGGATCTCGGGTTGTCTGGTGACACGTGGGGCTCCGATCGGGGGTGTTGACACAGAGGGCGTAGCGCCGCTGACCACGGCTCGTCTTCGTCGGTACACCCCTAAGTGGCCACTCGGAGCGGAAAGGTTGCCGCCTCAATCTTTTTTCTCCGAGACGCGGTCGCACCGTCTCACCGGACCCGGTGACCCCGTGACACGCCCGGGCTGGTCCTTGCCGCCGGGGTCGCGGCCAGGAGCGCCACCTCGGAGCGTCTATCAGTAGGTGCCCGTCCTGGCGCTGGACAGCTTGTTCCCGTCCACCACCGCGTGACGCCACCGGTGGTGCCGCTCGTTGGGCCCGGGTGACAACTCCTCCCCCGCTCCCGTCCGACCCCGGCGACCGGCCGCACCCGGCGGCGGCCGCGGCGGGCTGCCACCTGTGCCCCGACGGCACACCCGCCGTCCCCGCACTGACCGTGACCGTGCGGTCGGCCACCATCGGCCCGGTCAGACGAGTACGGCTGTGCCGCTTCGCAAGTGACGTCTGCGGGGTAACGGTCGTTGAACGTGAGTCAGCGCAGTGCACACAAACCCCGAGTCCCGTCATGGTCTCGGGGTTTCGTGCTGCCCGGCAGGCACCCCGGCCCGGTCTCACAGCTCGGACCGGCAACGCCGAGGACGATCCGCCCCCGACCCGGTGGACCGGCGGCTCCGAACTGGACAAATGGTTGTGCCCAACACCCTGCTTAGGGCCCGTAACAGGATCATGATCGGTGCTTCTTGAGTCGCCGCCAGCAGATGAGGCTGCATGCGAGGGAGACGAACGCGTCGTGGTGTGCTCGGTGCGGCGTTCCCATCGGACGGCGAGTCGTTTGAACTGGTGGAGCAGGGCGAAGGTCTGCTCGACGACGTAGCGGAGCTTGCCCATGCCCCCGGGCAGGCTCGTTGCGGCGGGCGCAAGGCGCTGACTGCCCTTCGTTTCTCCCCAGATTCCCCCAGGGCGCGCCGACGCGCAAAAAGGGCTGGTCACAGGCTTGCCGGGGCAGGGTGAGGAGATCACCCACATCTATTCCCCCCAGAACCCCCCCACGGACGCTTCTGGGTCGATCTGTGAGTGATGCGAAAGCGAAGTGCGAAGGACGCCTGAGCGTCACGCGAGGGGCTTAGAGCCAGTCCCGTCGCTTGAAAATTACGTACAAACTGACGCAGACCATCCCCATGAGGCAGATCGCCAAGGGGTATCCGAAGGTCCAGCCCAACTCGGGCATGGACTCAAAGTTCATGCCGTAAATCGTTCCGACGAGTGTGGGAGCAAACAAAATGGCAGCCCATGAGGAAATCTTCTTGATTTCCTCGTTCTGTTCGAAGCCGGCCTCGGCCAAGGCGCGCATTTCGGCGTTCTGTTGTTGGGAGACCAGGGTGGCGTTCACCGTCAGGATTTCCGTCAGGGCCTGGCGGAAGCCGTCGACGCGTTCGCTGGTGTGGGTGACGTGGTCGGCCACGTCGCGGAGGTAGCGCTGGAGTTCCTCGTCCGTGCCGTACTTCGCGAAGCCCGCCATCAGGCCGTGGAGCATGCCGACCAGGGGGCGGGTGGCGCGCTGGAACTCGACCATTTCGCGGGAGAGTTCGTAGATGCGGCGGGAGACCGCCGGGTCGCCGCGGAAGACCTCCGTCTCGATCTCGTCGATGTCGGTCTGGACGCCCTCGACGACCGGGGCGTAGCCGTCGACCACCGCGTCGAGGATGGCGTACAGGGCCGCCTCCGGGCCGAGGGACAGGAGTTCAGGGTTCTCCTCCATGCGGCGGCGGACGCTGGAGAGGTCCGGGGCGCCGCCGTGCCGGACCGTGATCAGGAAGTCCGGGCCGACGAAGATGTGGAGCTCGCCGAAGTCCACCTCCTCCTGGGCGTCGAGGTAGCGGGCGGCGCGCAGGACGACGAAGAGGGTGTCGCCGTAGCGCTCCAGCTTGGGGCGCTGGTGGGCCTCGAGCGCGTCCTCGACGGCGAGTTCGTGGAGGTTGAACTCGGCGGCGAGCGAATGCAGTTCGGGCTCGGTCGGGCGGTGCAGGCCGATCCAGGCCATGCCGTCCGGCTCCTCGTGCAGCTTCCGGAAGGTGTCCGCCAGGGTGGCGGGGGAGGCGACGCGGCGGCCGTCGCGGTAGACCGCCGAGTCGATCACGCTGCGATGGTTCGGGGGCGTGGGAACCGGCGGTGCGGGCTGCGGGGCGGCCGGGGGGCCGGCCGGGGGAGTGGCGGGCGGGGATGCGGGGCGACGCCATCCCGCGCGCTTTCCGGCGGACGGAGGCGAGGGGCGGCGGTCTGGGCGCTCCGACATCGCAGGTCAGCTCCCGGTCGAACGTCTGTTTACGGGCAAGGTGCAGGATATACGGGCGTTCCGTGCACGGACTCGCCGCCGACCTCCGAGATGAGGACAGTACGTGTCCGCAAGGAGGGCTAGCTTGCTGTCATGGCCTCCAGGACACCGCACCCCGTACTCGACAACCGCGCACTCAACCGTGCCACGCTCGCCCGCCAGCTCCTGCTGAGCCGCGCCGAGATGTCCGCGCGTGACGCCGTCGGGCACCTCCTCGGACTCCAGGCGCAGAACGTGAAACCCCCCTACTTCCAGCTCCACGCCCGCCTCGCCGGCTTCCGCCCCGCCGAGCTGGCCGGGCTCATGGAGTCCCGGGAGGTGGTCCGGATGGTCACCATGCGGTCGACGATCCACACGCACACCGCGGACGACGCCCTGACGCTGCGGCCCCTGGTCCAGCCCGCCCGCGACCGCGAGGTGAACTACTTCCGCAAGGGGCTCGCCGGCGTGGACCTGGAACGGCTCGCCGAACTCGCCCGCGCCTTCGTCGACGCCGAACCGCGCACCATGGCGGAGCTCCGCGAGGAACTGCTCAAGGAATGGCCCGACGCCGACCCGCAGTCCCTCTCAGTCGCCGCCCGCTGCCGGCTGCCGCTGGTCCAGGTCACCCCCCGCGGCGTGTGGGGGCGCAGCGGCCAGGTCCGGCTCACCACCGTGGAGAACTGGCTCGGGCGGCCCGCCGGCGAGGCGCAGCCCGTGGACGAGGTCGTCCTGCGCTACCTCGCCGCCTTCGGGCCCGCCTCCGTGAAGGACATGCAGATCTGGGCCGGCCTCACCCGGCTGCGCGAGGCCTTCGAGCGGCTGCGCCCCGGTCTGGCCGTCTTCCGGGACGAGAACGGCGTGGAGCTCTTCGATCTGCCCGACGCGCCCCGGCCCGACGCGGACACCCCGGCGCCGCCCCGCTTCCTCCCCGAATTCGACAACCTCCTGCTCTCGCACGCCGACCGCACCCGCGTGGTCGCCCCCGAGATCAAGGGCCGCACCTGGACGGGGAACCAGGCCCACTGCACCCTGCTCGTCGACGGATTCCTCGCCGGCCTCTGGAAGCGGGACGGGAACACCCTCACCGTGCAGCTGTTCCAGGAGACCTCCGCGGCGCGCAAGGAGGAGATCGCCGCCGAGGGCGAGCTGATGCTCGGCGCGATGGGCGGCCCCGAAAGCCCCGAGAGTACCGAGGGCACCGCCGACGGCACCGAAGAGCCGGGCAAGGTCTCCGTACGCTTCGCGTCAATCCACGGCTGACGCAGCGCTGGTGGTCCGTACGCCCCACGCGGCACGATGCCTGGCATGACGACCGAGAGCAGCGCGAACACCGAGACCGGCGACAGCACCGACCCCACGCACAGCAGCGCCGCCGCCCAGTTCCTGGCCGCGCGGGACTTCCTGCTGGACCGCCGCGGTGACTACGAGGGTGCCCGCGCCGGATTCACCTGGCCCCGCCCCCACCGCTTCAACTGGGCGCTGGACTGGTTCGACCGCATCGCCGCCGGGAACACCGCCGACGCCCTGCGCATCGTCGAGGAGGACGGCAGCAGCGAGGCCGTCTCCTTCCAGGAACTGTCCGTACGGTCCGACACGGCCGCCGGCTGGCTGCGCGAGCAGGGCGTCGCGCCCGGCGACCGGGTCCTGGTCATGCTCGGCAACCAGCGCGAACTGTGGGAGGTCATGCTCGGCGCGATGAAACTGCGTTCCGTCGTCATCCCCGCCACCCCGCTGCTCGGCCCGGCCGACCTGCGCGACCGCATCGAGCGCGGTCACGTACGCCACGTCATCGCGCGCGCCGCGGACACCGCCAAGTTCGACGAGGTACCGGGCACCTACACCCGGATCGCCGCGGGACCGGAGGTCCCCGCCGACTGGCGGCGGCTGGCCGACATGTACGACGCCGAGCACACCGCCCGGGGCGCCTTCACACCCGACGGCGAAACCCTCGCCACCGACCCGCTGATGCTGTACTTCACCTCCGGCACCACCGCCCGCCCCAAGCTCGTGGAGCACACGCACGCCTCGTACCCCATCGGGCACCTCTCCACCATGTACTGGCTCGGGCTGCGCCCCGGCGACGTCCACCTCAACATCGCCTCGCCCGGCTGGGCCAAGCACGCCTGGTCCAACCTCTTCGCCCCCTGGAACGCCGGGGCCACCGTCTTCGTCCACAACTACACCCGCTTCGACGCCGAGCGGCTGATGGACGAGATGGACCGGCACGGCGTTACCACCTTCTGCGCCCCGCCCACCGTGTGGCGGATGCTGATCCAGTCCGACCTCACCCGGCTCGCCAACCCGCCGCGCGAGGCCGTCGCCGCCGGCGAGCCGCTCAACCCGGAGGTCATCGAGAAGGTCCGCCAGGCCTGGGGCGTCACCATCCGGGACGGGTTCGGCCAGACCGAGACCACCCTGCAGGTCGGCAACTTCCCCGGCGAGCCGGTCAAGCCCGGCTCCATGGGCCGTCCCGCGCCCGGCTACGAGATCGTCCTCCTGGACCCCGTCACCGGTAAGGAGTCCCCCGACGAGGGCGAACTCTGCGTCGACCTGCGCGTCAGGCCCGCCGGGGTGACCACCGGCTACCGCGACGACCCGGAGCGCACCGCGGAGGCCATGGCGGACGGGCTCTACCGCACCGGGGACATCGCCTCGCGCGACGCCGACGGCTACCTCACCTACGTCGGGCGCTCCGACGACGTCTTCAAGGCCTCCGACTACAAGATCAGCCCGTTCGAGCTGGAGAGCGCCCTGCTGGAGCACGAGGCCGTCGCCGAGGCGGCCGTCGTCCCCGCCCCGGACGCGCTGCGCCTCGCCGTGCCGAAGGCGTACGTCACCCTCGCCGCGGGCTGGGAGCCCGGGCCGGAGACGGCCCGGGCACTGTTCGAGCACTCCCGCGCGGTGCTGTCCCCGTACAAGCGGATCCGCCGCATCGAGTTCGGCGAGCTCCCGAAGACCGTCTCCGGCAAGATCCGCCGGGTGGAGCTGCGGGAGCTCACCGCGGCCGGCGCGGCGGGGGAGTACGACGAGGCCGACCTCGACTGAGGCTCGCTCACGAGGGCAACGAGAACCGCTGGAGAAACGAGAGGCACGAGCGCGCTACGAGGCTTACGCGGGCAGGTGCGCCTCGATCGCGGCGATGACCTCGGGGGCCTCGGGCTCGGTGCGCGGGCGGAAGCGCGCCACGACCTCGCCGGCGGGGGAGATCAGGAACTTCTCGAAGTTCCACTGGATGTCCCCCGCCGCGCCCTCGGCGTCCGGGACCTTCACCAGCTCCTGGTAGAGGGGGTGCCGGTTCTCGCCGTTGACCTCGGACTTCTCCAGGATCGGGAAGGTGACGCCGAATCCGGCCGCGCAGAAGGTCTGGATGTCCTCGGCGTTGCCGGGCTCCTGCTCGCCGAACTGGTTGCAGGGCACGCCGATGACGGTGAAGCCCTTCTCCTCGTACTTGAACTGCAGCCGGGCGAGGCCCGAGTACTGCGGGGTGAGACCGCACTGCGAGGCGGTGTTCACCAGCAGGATCGCCTTGCCCTTGTGGGCCCCGAGGCTGGTCGGCTCGTCGGACAGGGTGGTCAGCGGGATGTCGTAAAGGCTCATCGGGCTCTCCTGGCAGGAAGCGGATAACGCCTCCGAGCGTAGGTGATGCCCACCGCGCCCGGCCGGGCCATCCCGCCGACTGCCCGGACAGGGCCTAGGCGCCCGTACCGATCAGCTCGTCCGCCGGGTCGTTGACCGGCTGCGGCATGCCCGTGAGGTCCATGACGAACAGCGGTATCCCCAGGTCGTCCGCGCGGGTGCGGGCGTCCTCCGTGTATCCGGCGAGGGAGAAGTAGACGCTGGTCGCGGAAGCCGTGAGCCCGTTCAGCCACACGCACTCCACCGCCCGCAGCCCGGCCGGCGCGGTGGTCGGGTCCACCTGCGCGACCAGCCCCGGGGCCCGCAGGTCCACGGCCGCCGAGGGGATCGGGCGCCCGTCGGGCTGCCGTACGTCCTGGAAGCCGAGCCAGCGCAGGTAGAGCGCGGCGGTGGCCACCGCGTCGCGCGCCGTACGGATGGTCACAGGGCGGAACGCGGGGCGCGGCACCGGCGTGGCCGACGGCAGCGGCGCCCGGTCGAGCGGTCCGTCACGGTGCCCGTCGGGGCCCGGACCGGGGCCGGGCCTCTGACCGGGCCTCTTACCGGGCCGCGGCGGCCGGGCGGACGCGGGCTCCACCCCGGAGCCGCCCCCGGGCCCGGCCGGATTCGCCGCCGGTTCCGGGTGTACGGGGTGCACCGCCATCCGCACCACCGTCCCGCACGATGCGCACCCCACCTCGGGCTGCGGCCACTCGCTCTCCCGCCCACAGGACTCGCAACGCACCGCCACCCAGCTCTCCGACCAGGTCCGATGGGTCAGCGGCTCGGGCGGTGCGGCCAGATCCAGCGGGGGATGGACCGGGCTCCCGCAGGCACAGGGATAGACCGGGACCGTGTAGCCGTTCTCGCGCAGGCACGCCGGGCAGCGCACCGGTACCGCTTCCGCCATGAGACCTGGACCCCCTCCGTCGCTGTCCGTAGGTCCATGCTCCACCACCGGCGACCGTCGGGGCGAGTCCACCCGCTATTTGTGCAAGTCACGGAGCGAGACGCGGCTTTTGGTGCTATCCGAGGTCCCCCACCGCCTTGACGCCGGGGGAAGCCGCCGCTTAGCTTGTTCCGTATAGCAGAACAAAACTTCCGGATTACGGAAAAGCCTGACCGTCGGACCCGCAGGAGAACTCGATGCCCCGTATGACAGCCGCCGCCGCTGCAGTGGAGATCCTCAAGCTCGAGGGCGTTTCGCAAGCCTTCGGCGTGCCCGGCGCTGCGATCAACCCGTTCTACCGCGAGCTCAAGAACGTGGGCGGCATCAACCACACGCTGGCCCGCCACGTCGAGGGCGCCTCGCACATGGCCGAGGGATACACCCGCGCCAAGGCCGGCAACATCGGTGTCTGCATCGGTACCTCGGGCCCGGCCGGCACCGACATGATCACCGGCCTGTACTCCGCGATCGCGGACTCGATCCCGATCCTGTGCATCACCGGTCAGGCGCCGGTCTCGAAGCTCCACAAGGAGGACTTCCAGGCCGTCGACATCGCCTCGATCGCCAAGCCGGTCACCAAGAAGGCCACCACCGTCCTGGAGGCCGCGCAGGTCCCGGGCGTGTTCCAGGAGGCCTTCCACCTGATGCGCTCCGGCCGTCCCGGCCCGGTCCTGATCGACCTCCCGATCGACGTCCAGCTGACCGAGATCGAGTTCGACCCGGAGACCTACCAGCCGCTGCCGGTCTACAAGCCGCAGGCGTCCCGCGCCCAGGCCGCCAAGGCCCTGCAGTTCCTGCTGGAGTCCGAGCGTCCGCTGATCGTCGCCGGTGGCGGCATCATCAACGCCGACGCCTCCGACCTGCTGGTCGAGTTCGCCGAGCTGACCGGCGTCCCGGTCATCTCCACCCTGATGGGCTGGGGCGTCGTCCCGGACGACCACGAGCTCAGCGCCGGCATGGTCGGCGTCCAGACCTCGCACCGCTACGGCAACGCGACGTTCCTGGAGTCGGACTTCGTCCTCGGCATCGGCAACCGCTGGGCCAACCGTCACACCGGCTACAACCTCGACGCGTACATCGGCGACCGCAAGTTCGTCCACGTCGACATCGAGCCCACCCAGATCGGCAAGATCTTCGCCCCGGACTTCGGCATCGCCTCCGACGCCAAGGCCGCCCTGGAGCTCTTCATCGAGGTCGCCAAGGAGCTCAAGGCCGAGGGCAAGCTCCCGGACTTCTCCGCCTGGGCCGCCTCCGGCCAGGAGCGCAAGGCCACCCTGCAGCGCCGCACGCACTTCGACAACATCCCGATGAAGCCGCAGCGCGTGTACGAGGAGATGAACAAGGCCTTCGGCCCGGAGACGCGCTACGTCACCACCATCGGTCTCTCCCAGATCGCCGGCGCGCAGATGCTGCACGTCTTCAAGCCGCGCCACTGGATCAACTGCGGCCAGGCCGGCCCGCTCGGCTGGACCATCCCGGCCGCGATCGGTGCCGCCACCGCCGACCCCGAGACCCCGATCGTCGCCCTCTCCGGCGACTACGACTTCCAGTTCATGATCGAGGAGCTCGCGGTCGCCGCGCAGCACAAGGTCCCCTACGTCCACGTCCTGGTGAACAACGCCTACCTGGGTCTGATCCGTCAGGCGCAGGGCGGCCTGGGCATCAACTTCGAGGTCAACCTCGAGTTCGAGAACATCAACGCCCCGGAGCTCGGCGTCTACGGCGTCGACCACGTCAAGGTCGCCGAGGGTCTGGGTGTCAAGGCCATCCGCGTCACCGACCCGAACGAGCTGGGCGCCGCCTTCGAGCAGGCCAAGAAGCTGGCCCAGGAGTTCCAGGTCCCGGTCGTCGTCGAGGCCATCCTGGAGCGCGTCACCAACATCTCGATGAGCAAGACGGTCGACATGAGCGACGTCACCGAGTTCGAGGAGCTCGCGACCGAGCCGGGGCACGCCCCGACCGCGATCAAGGCCCTCAAGGTCTGATCAGCAAGCTCAGTAGCTCAGTAGCTCAGTAGGTCAGCAGTACGCGGCGACCCCCGTCCCTCCGTCAGGAGGGGCGGGGGTCGCTTCGTATGCGGTGCGGCGGGCGGTGCCTGCGGGCGCGCAGTGCTTACGGGCGGGGGCCGAGTTCGGCGTCCACCGCGCCGGTCAGCAGCTCGCGGGCGCGCTCCAGGGTCAGGGAGCCGCTCAGCCAGCGCTCGCTGAGCCCCTCCACCAGGGCGGTGAGCCGCTCGGCGGCGTCCAGCGGCTCGACGCGCAGGTCGGCGAGACCGGCCGCCTGGGCGTCCGAGATGGTGTCCGCGGTGTCCTGGGACCAGGAACGGGTGGACTCGGCGAGGGTCTCGCGCAGGTCGGAGTCGAAGATGGCGCTGGCCCGCAACTCGCCCCAGGCGGTGCTGTTCTCGCGGACCCGGGGGATGTCCTGGAGCTCGCTCAGCAGCAGCTGGAGCAGGGCGGCGCGGGCGTCCTCGGTGTCCTTCAGGGCTTCGTCGGTGTAGCCGGTGGCGCGGTCGCTGATGAAGGCCAGGGTGCGCTGGACCAGGCCGGCGCGGTCCTTGAAGTGGTAGTAGATCAGCGCGGTGGACACCCCGGCCTCCGCCGCGAGTTCCTCGACGCGCAGCCCCCTGACGCCACTGCGGGCGATGACGCGTACGGCTGCTTCCAAGATCAACGACTGGCGGTCGGCCACGCTTGCTCGCACCTTTCGGTCGGATACCCCTTGACTGAGCTTTCAGTCAGGTCCCACGATAGCTCCCACCCGAGATCCTGACCTGATTTTCAGTCTCCGCGATCCTGACTGAAATTTCAGTCAGGATCGCCAATGCGCGAGGGAGCACCCAGTGAGTCCGAAAATGCCCGCCGAGTGGGCCGAGCACGACGCCTGCCTGATGGTCTGGCCGACCCGCGCCGAGTTGTGGGGGCCGGCCTTCGAGGCGGCCAAGAGCGAGTACGCGGCCGTCGCCCGCGCCATCGCCGACTTCGAGCCCGTGATCATGATCGCCGCGCCCGGCCGGGCCGAAGAGGCCATCGCCGCCTGCGGCGCCGAAGCCGGCATCGAGGTCATCGAGCTGCCCGTGGACGACTCCTGGCTGCGCGACTCGGGCCCGATCTTCGCCCACGACGAGCACGGCGACCGCGTCGGCGTCGACTTCCGCTTCAACGCCTGGGGCGAGAAGCACCACCCCTGGACCGCCGACGACAAGCTCGCCGCGCTCCTCCTCGACCGGCTCGGCATCCCCCGCGTCCACTCCTCGATGATCCTCGAAGGCGGCGCGATCACCGTCGACGGCGAGGGCACGCTCATCACCACCGAGCAGTGCCTGCTGCACCCCAACCGGAACCCGCGGATGGACCGCACCGAGATCGAGGACGAGCTGAAGCGCCGCCTCGGCATCGAGAAGGTCATCTGGCTGCCCTACGGCGGCCTGGAGGACACCGAGACCGACGGCCACGTGGACGGCGTCGCCGCCTTCGTCGGCCCCGCCAAGCTGGTCGTCTCCCTCCCCGAGGACCCCACGCACCCCGACCACGCCCGGATGCGCGCCAACCTCGCCGTCCTGGAGGCCTCCACCGACGCCCGGGGCCGCTCCCTGGAGATCGTCCCCGTCCCGCAGACCACCCACGGCGAGGTCGCGGGCACCCCCGTCGAGGTCGGCTACCTCAACTTCTACCTCGCCAACGGCGGTTGCGTGGTCCCCGTCGGCGGCGACCCCGATTCCACGAGCGACGCCGAGGCCCTCGCCGTCCTCGCCGCCGCCCTCCCCGGCCGCAAGGTCGTCGGCGTACCGACCCCGGTCCTCGCGTACGGCGGCGGCGGGATCCACTGCATCACCCAGCAACTCCCGAAGGCGGCGCGCGCGTGACCTCGTACGAACTCCTCACCTCCTACGGCTCCCCGCTCGGCTCCCCGGCCCGCACGGCGCCCGCCGAACGCGGCCCCCTGCGCATCGCGCTGGTCCAGACGCGCTGGTACGCCGACGAGAACGAGCACGACGACCGGCTGCGCGAGGGCGTCGTGCTCGCCGCCGGGGAAGGCGCCACGATGGTCTGCCTCCCCGAACTCACCCGCAGCCCGTACTTCTGCACCACCGACGACCCGATGGCACACGGCGCCGCCCGCCACCTCGAAGACCTCGAGGACGGCCCCACCGTCCACCTGGCCACCGAGCTCGCCACCGACCTCGGCATCACCGTGCACGCCTCGCTCTACGAGCGCGCGACGGACGGCGGCCTCGGCTACAACACGGCCGTCTGCGTCGACCCGGACGGCAAGCTGATAGCCCGGACCCGCAAGAACCACATCCCCGCCTTCCCCGGCTACCGCGAAGACCTCTGCTTCCGCCCGGGCGACAGCGGATTCCCGGTCGTCGCCCACCAGGGCGCCCGCTTCGGCTTCCCCACCTGCTGGGACGAGTGGTTCCCCGAACTCGCCCGCGCCTACGGCCTGCACGGCGCCGAGATACTCGTCCACCCCACCGCCATCGGTTCCGAGGTGGACCTGCCCGACTTCGACACCCGCCCCCTGTGGGAGCACGCCATCACCGCCAACGGCCTCGCCAACGCGCTCTTCATGATCGTGCCCAACCGCACAGGCACCGAGGGCCGCTCCACCTTCTACGGCTCCTCCTTCATCTCCGACCCCTACGGCCGGGTCATGCTCAGGGCCCCCCGCGACCGCCCCGCCGTCCTCGTCGCCGACCTCGACCTCGACCAGCGCCGCGACTGGCTGGAGTTCGGCCTGATGCAGACCCGCCGCCCCGAGCTGTACGGGCAGCTCACCGAACCCCTCATCCCGTAGCGGGACACCCCTCCGCCAAGGAGCGTGCATGCCGATCCCCTCCCGCAGCCGCCGCCTGGCCGGCCCGGCCGCCGCGGTCCTCGCCCTGCTGTTCACGGGCGCGGGCTGCGCGGCCCCGCCCGGCGGCGCCGGCCCCACCGCCCTCCACCTCTCCGCCGCGACGCCCCCCGCCCGCGGTGACATCGACGGATTCACCTGGGCCCTGTACGCCGAACCGCC
This sequence comes from Streptomyces sp. NBC_01546, assembly GCF_045208355.1. Lineage (NCBI taxonomy): Bacteria > Bacillati > Actinomycetota > Actinomycetes > Kitasatosporales > Streptomycetaceae > Streptomyces > Streptomyces sp. NBC_01546. The sequence goes on along the minus strand of NZ_CP109379.1, from coordinate 1,831,270 downwards.
CGTCCTCGACTACCTCTACGCCTTCGACTACCCGCAGAACACCGTCCTCGCCAACGTCTGCGAATCCCTGATGCGGTGGACCCCGCAGCTCACCCTCGAACCCGGGCTCGCCGAGAAGGCCACCCAGACCGACCCCACTACCTGGGTCTACGACCTGCGCCCGGATGTGCGCTTCCACAGCGGCGCCACCCTCACCGCCGACGACGCCGTCGCCAGCCTCAGCCGCCACCTCGACCCGGAGCTCGGCTCCTACTGGGTCGAGGACTTCAAGAACGTCGAGTCCGTCGAGAAGACCGGCCCGCTCCAGATCACCGTCCACCTCACCACCCCCGACGCGCTGTTCCCCCAGGCCATGGCCAACTCCGCGGGCACCGTGGCCCGGGCCGCCACCATGGCGGAGCAGGGCAAGGCCTTCGGCACCGCCGACGGCGGCCTCGACTGCACCGGCCCCTTCCGGCTCGGGGAGTGGGAACAGGGCGCCTCCCTGCGCCTGGACCGCTTCGACGGCTACTGGGGCAGGCGCGCCAAGGCCGGCCACGTCACGTTCGCCTTCCTGCCCGACTCCGCCGCACGCACCAACGCCCTGCTCACCGGCGAGGTCGACGGCTCCTTCGCGGTCCCCCCGGAGTCGATGTCCCGCCTGCGCGCCGCCGACGACGGCCACCTCTACTCCGGCGAAAGCCTCACGACCGTCAACCTCGCCGTCGCCGACCTCGGCGGCACCCTCGCCGACGTCCGCGTCCGCCGCGCCCTGATGCTCGCCCTCGACCGCGAGGGCTTCGCCAAGGGAGCCATGCGCGGCGCCGCCACCCCCACCGGCTCCCTCGTCGCCAAGGGGACCTGGCGCGGCGGACCGCCCGATCCCGGTTCCGTGCACCGGGACCTGGAGGAGGCGAAACGCCTCGTCGACGAAGCCGGGGCCCGCGGCAGGAAACTCACCGTCGCCTCCAGCCCCCTCGGCCCCGACGTCGCCCTCCTCGCCGTCGCCGTCCAGGACGCGGGCCGCCGCATCGGCCTCGACGTGGAGATCCGCACGGTGGCACCCGACGCCTTCACCGCGCTGTTCTCCGACCCGGAGGCGCGCAAGGGGCTCGACCTCTTCCCTTACACCTACTACCTCTCCGTCACCGACCCGCTGAGCATGTACGCGAACTTCCGTACCGGCCAGTTCGAGAACTACGCGGGATACAGCTCACCCGCCTACGACGCCCTGGCCGACGAGGCGACCGCCGAGTACGACCCGGCCAGGCGCGCGGAGCTCACGGCCCGGCTCGCCGAGATGGCCTCCGACGAGGCCGTGTGCCTGCCGGTGGCCGAATACCCCGGCAGCGTCTACCTGAGCCGGCGCATCACCGGCGCCCCCACGACGATCTCGTACATGTACGCCCCGTGGGCCGCCGAAGTGGGGGCACCGTGATCCGCTTCCTGCTCAGACGGCTCGGTGAACTCCTGGCCACCCTCCTCGCCGCCTCCTTCCTCGTGTACGCCTCCGTCCGCCTCGCCCCCGGCCGCCCCGAGACCTTCCTGCTCGGCGGCCGCGGGGCCAACCCCCAGGCGCTGGCCGCGATCCGCGAGCAGTACCACCTCGACGACCCCTTCCTCGTCCAGTACGGAAAGTGGCTGGCCGGAGCCGTCACCGGGGACCTCGGCACCTCCGTCCAGTACCGCAGCGACGTCCTGGACCTGGTGGCCGCGCGCGTCCCGGTCACCCTCGCCCTGATCGGAATATCAGCCTTCCTGGTACTCGCCGGCGGACTGCTGCTCGGCCTGCTGGGCGCCGTCCGCGGCGGCCGCACCGACCGGGCCGTCCTCGTCGCCACCTCCGCCGCCGTCGCCACCCCGTCCTTCATCGCCGCGATCCTGCTGCTGTCGCTCTTCTCGGTGCGGCTCGGCTGGTTCCCCGTACTCGGCAGCGGCGACGGGTTCCTCGACACCCTCCACCACCTCGCCCTGCCCGCCGTCGCCCTGGCCCTGCCCTTCATCGGCGTACTGGCCCGCGTGACCAGAGCCGCCCTGCTGGAGCAGTTCGCCCAGGACCACGTCACCGTCGCCCGCAGCCGGGGCGTCCCCGAACGGACCGTCGTACGACGCCACGTACTGCGCGGCGCGCTGGGCCCCGTCCTCACCCAGGCCGGGCTCACCCTCTCCGGACTGATGGTCTGCACGATCCTCGTGGAGTCCGCCTTCGGCCTCGGCGGGCTCGGCGAGTTCCTCGCGAAGTCCGTGACCGTGAAGGACTTCCCCGTCGTCCAGGCGATCTCCCTGCTGACCATCGCCCTCTTCGTCCTCGTCAACCTGGCCGTCGACCTGGTCCACCCCCTCATCGACCCCCGGGTCCGCCTCGGCGCGAGGAGCACCGCATGACCGCCCTCCTGCTCCGACCGGCCGCCGCGGCCCGCAAGAGACCGCGCACCCAGGGCTCCTGGCTGCACCGCGCGAGCCTCGGCTTCGCCGCCCTCGTCGTCCTGGTCGCCCTCGCCGCCCCCTGGCTCGCCCCGCACGACCCGAACGCCGTCGACTTCGGCGCCTCCCTGGCGAACCCCTCGTCCGAACTGCTGCTCGGCGGGGACATCGGCGGCCGCGACACCCTCTCCCGTCTGATCGCCGGAGCCCGCGTCTCCCTCCTCGGCCCGCTCTGCGTCGTCGCCCTGTCCACCCTGCTCGGCGTGGTGATCGGGGTCGCCGCCGCCTGGCGCGGCGGCGCGCTCGACGCCCTGCTCTCCCGCCCCAGCGAACTCCTGCTCGCCTTCCCGGGCCTGCTCCTCGCGATGCTGCTCGTCTCCCTCTACGGCCGCGGGCTGATCGCCCCCGTGATCGCGCTGTCCCTCGCCTACACCCCGTTCGTCAGCCGGCTCGCCCGCAGCCTCGCCCTCGCCGAGGCCGGCAAGCCGTACCTGGCCGCCTACCGGGTACAGGGCTTCTCCGGAGCGTGGATCTGCGTGCGCCACCTGGTCCCGAACATCGCGCCCGTGGTCCTCGCCCAGTCCACCGTCAACTTCGGCTACGCCCTGCTCGACCTGGCCGCCCTGTCCTTCCTCGGCCTCGGCGTCCCGCCCCTCACCCCCGACTGGGGAGCCATGATCAACGACGGCCAGTCCGCCATCCTCGAAGGGGCCCCGCTCTCCGCGCTCGCCCCCTGCCTCGCGGTGATCCTCACCGTCGTCGCCTTCAACGTCGTCGGCGAGCGCCTCGCCGACCGGGTCGCAGGGAGAACCACGTGAAAGGCCCCGCTGTCGACCCCGCCATCGACCCCGTACTGGAGGTGGCGGACCTCCGCCTCGCCCTGCCCGGCCACGCCCGGCCCGTGCTCGCCGGAGTGAACCTGACGGTCCGGTCAGGCGAGACCGTAGCCCTGGTGGGGGAGTCGGGTTCGGGGAAGTCCCTCACCGCACGCGCGGCGCTCGGCCTGCTGCCGGCCGGCGCGGACCTTTCGGGGTCGGTCCGGGTCGCCGGGGACGACGTCCTGACCCTCCCCGCCGACCGGCTGCGCGCCCTCCGCTCGACCACCGTCTCGATGATCTTCCAGGACCCCCGGTCCGCGATGAACCCCCTGCGCAGGCTCGGCGACTTCCTCACGGAGACCGTACGCGGCACCGCGCGGGCGGACGGCCTGCCCGAGCTCCTCGACGCGGTGGGCCTCCCGTCCCGCGTCCTGCGCCAGTACCCCCACGAGCTCTCCGGCGGCATGCTGCAACGCGTCATGATCGCCGCCGCCCTGCTGCCCGGCCCGCGGCTCCTGCTCGCCGACGAACCCACCACCGCCCTGGACACCGTCACCCAGGCCGAGATCATCGCCCTGCTCGCCCGCCTGCGCGCACGCGAAGGCTGCGGGCTGCTCTTCGTCACCCACGACCTGGAACTCGCCGCGGCCATCAGCGACCGGGTGTACGTCATGTACGCGGGCCGGATCGTCGAAACCGGCCCGGCCGCCGCCCTGTTCGAACACCCCCGCCACCCCTACACGCGGGCGCTGCTCGACGCGACCCCCCGCCTCGACGCCACGCCCGGCCCGCTCCCCGCGATCCCGGGCCGGCCGCCGGACCTGCGCACCGCCGTCACGGGCTGCGCGTTCGCCGCCCGCTGCGCCCGCGCCACCGACCTGTGCGGCCGGGAGATCCCGGCCCCGCGCGCGGGCGTGGCCTGTCACCACGGGGAGCTGCCGTCATGACCGCAGTGCTGGAAGTCCGAGGTCTGTGCCGTACGTACGGAGAGGTGAGCGCGGTGGACGGGGTGTCCTTCACCGTCCCGGCGGGCGGGGCACTGGGCATCGTCGGCGGGTCCGGTTCGGGCAAGACCACCACCGCCCGGATCGTGACGGGTCTGGAGCGCGCCGACGCGGGCGAGGTGCTCGTACGGGGCCGCGTGCGCGAACCGGCCGCGAGGGGCCGGGCGGCGCGGCTGCGCCGGGCACGCGAGGTCCAGCTGGTCTTCCAGGACCCGCTGCTCTCGCTGGACCGCAGGATCACGGCGGGGGAGGTGCTCCGGGAGACCCTGCGGCTGCACTTCCCGCGACGGGATCCGGGCCCTCGGGTGCGCGAACTGCTGGACCGGGTGGGTCTGGGCGAGCGGGAGGCCGCGGCCCGGCCCCGTGAGCTCTCCGGCGGCCAGCGCCAGCGCGTGGCCATCGCCCGGGCCCTGGCCGCCGAGCCGGCGGTCCTGGTGCTGGACGAGGCGGTGGCGGCGCTGGACGTCTCGGTGCAGGCCCAGATCCTCAACCTGCTGGCCGAGATCAGGGCGGCCACGCCGGTGGCGTACCTGTTCATCACCCACGACCTGGGCGTCGTACGGGCGGTGACGGACGAGCTCGTCGTGATGCGCGCGGGCCGCGTCGTGGAGACGGGCCCGACCGCCTCGGTGCTCTCGGCCCCGGAACACGAGTACACCCGCCTGCTGCTGGACTCCGTACCGCGCAGGCCGCAGCGGTAAGGGGAAACGACAAAGCGCCGAGTCACGGGACCGTCCGTGACTCGGCGCTCTGGTTTGTGACCGCCCGACGGAGCGAGGCTGGCGCGACAGGACGTTCGCACCGCCGGGCGGAGTAGGAGGCTCCTCGGTACCCGCAGGGGACTCTGTGCGTGGCCCCTGCGGGAAGAGGAGTGGCTGGGACCGTGGCGGGCGGGCGACGAGAACTCCGGCTTCGTCTCCCTCAGGTCAAGAGACGGGCCTCGGAACCCATTACCACCGCACTGGCTCGCACGCTCGCCACGGTCCTCGTCCTGCCCTCACCGCGTACCACCCCTCATCCGGGTATGCGGCTCGGGCCAGCACCCGGGGCCTGACCTCCCGTCAGGCCCCCGGTACAGCTGTTCGGCTCAGGCGTCGCGCAGGGCGCGGACGGCCTCCTCGACGCGCTTGCCGTAGTCGGCGTCGGCGGCGTGGAAGTGAGCCAGGTTCTTCTCGATGACGTCTTCCAGGGTGACCTGAGACAGACCGCCGGCGATGTTCGCCACCAGACGCTGCTTCTCGGCCTCCGACATCAGGCGGTAGAGCTCACCGGCCTGGAAGAAGTCGTCGTCCTTGGTGTGGGCCGGGGCCTCGTGGGTGCCCGTGTAGCCGGAGACGGCCTTCGGGGCGCCCAGCGCCAGACCGGTCTCGGCCGGACCCTGGTACGAGTTGGGCTCGTAGTTCTTGTCGTGGCGCGAGCCGTTGCGCAGCGCCATGACACCGTCGCGGCCGTAGTTCTCGGCCTTCGTCGCCTTCGGGGCGTTGACCGGCAGCAGGGTGTGGTTCACACCGAGGCGGTAGCGCTGGGCGTCGGCGTACGCGAAGAGACGGCCCTGGAGCATCTTGTCCGGCGAGGCGGTGATGCCCGGGACGAAGTTGTTCGGGGAGAAGGCGGACTGCTCGACCTCGGCGAAGACGTTGTCCGGGTTGCGGTCGAGGACCAGACGGCCCACGCGCTGCAGCGGGTAGTCGCTGTGCGGCCACACCTTGGTGAGGTCGAACGGGTTGAAGCGGTAGTCCGCGGCCTCGGCGGCGGGCATGATCTGGACGTAGAGGGTCCAGCTCGGGTTCACACCGCGCTCGATCGCCTGCAGCAGGTCGGTCTGGTGCGAGTTCGCGTCGGAGCCGACGAGCTCGGCGGCCTGCTCGCCCGACAGGCAGCGGATGCCCTGGTTCGTCTTGAAGTGGTACTTGACGAAGAAGGCCTCGCCCGACTCGTTGGTCCACTGGTACGTGTGGGAGCCGTAGCCGTTCATGTGACGGTACGACGCCGGGATGCCGCGGTCACCCATGAGCCAGGTGATCTGGTGCGTCGCCTCGGGGGCGTGCGCCCAGAAGTCCCAGACGTTGTCCGGCTCCTGCTTGCCCGTGAAGGGGTCGCGCTTCTGGGAGTGGATGAAGTCGGGGAACTTGATCGGGTCCTTGATGAAGAACACCGGGGTGTTGTTGCCGACGAGGTCGTAGTTGCCCTCTTCGGTGTAGAACTTCAGCGCGAAGCCGCGCGGGTCGCGGACCGCGTCCGCGCCACCCAGCGAGTCGGCCACGGTGGAGAACCGCAGGAAGGTCTCGGTCTTCTTGCCGACCGTGTTCAGGAACGCGGCGCTGGTGTACGCGGTGACGTCGTCGGTCACCTCGAAGTGGCCGTACGCGGCCGAGCCGCGGGCGTGCACCACGCGCTCCGGGATGCGCTCACGGTTGAAGCGGGCAAGCTTCTCGAGGAGCTGCTGGTCCTGGACCAGGAGCGGGCCACCGACGCCGGCGGTGGCGGAGTTCTGATTGTCGGCGACCGGGGCGCCGGACTCGGTCGTCAGCGTGCGCTTCGACATGGTGACCTTCCGTACGGGTAACTGCTGACGGAAAGCGTCTTCCGTCATGCGGAACAGCCTAATTTCGGCGAGAACTAAACGTCAACAGTTTGTTGAACGAAGTTGAAGAGAGGTGATCCGGACGGTGCCGGCGCTTGGGCGCGACAGGACAGGTGTCAGCACCGGCACCATCCGGAAACTCAGGCCCCCCGGTGACGGGGGGAAGGGCTCGGCCCGGTCAGATCTGGGCGCCGGAGAGGCGCTCGACGGCGCGGAGCAGGGCCGAGTGGTCCAGGCCACCGTCACCCTGGGCGCGCAGCGAGGCGACCAGCTGGGCGACGACCGCGCCGACCGGCAGGGCGGCACCCACGTTGCGGGCGGCGTCGGTGACGATGCCCATGTCCTTGTGGTGCAGGTCGATCCGGAAACCGGGCTTGAAGTCGCGGTTCAGGAAGTTGTCCTTCTTGCGGGTCAGGACCGTGGAGCCGGCCAGACCGCCGTTGAGGACGTCCAGGGCGGCCTGGAGGTTCACGCCGGACTTCTCGAGGAAGACGACGGCCTCGGCGCACGCCTGGATGTTCACCGCGACGATGAGCTGGTTCGCGGCCTTCACCGTCTGGCCGGAGCCGTGCGGGCCGCAGAGCACGATGGTCTTGCCGAGGGCCTCGAGGACGGGCAGGGCCTCGTCGAAGTCGGCCTGCTCGCCACCCACCATGATCGACAGGACGGCCTCGATGGCGCCGGCCTCGCCGCCGGACACCGGGGCGTCGAGGACGCGGATGCCCTTCTCGGCTGCGTTCTTCGCCAGGTCGACGGAGGTCTGCGGGGTGATCGACGACATGTCGACGATCAGCGCACCGGACTTGGCGTTCTCGAGGATGCCGTTCTCACCGTAGGAGATGGCCTCGACCTGCGGGGAGGCGGGCACCATCGTGATGATCACGTCGGCGTCCTTGACGGCCTCGGCGATCGAGCCGGCCGCGGTACCGCCGGCGGCGGCCAGGCGCTCCAGCTTGTCCTGCTCCAGGGTGAACCCGGTGACCGAGTAGCCGGCCTTCAGGAGGTTCTCGGCCATGGGGGAGCCCATGATTCCGAGGCCGATCCAGGCAATCTTGGGGAGGTTGCTCATGACGAGGATCCTTCTCTTAATGCTTTGTACGAAAAGTTCGACAGGTGCCTGGCTGATCGCCCGGACTTTGTCCGCCTACTTCGCGGCGCGGGCCTCGGCCGGCAGCCATGCGAAGGACGCGGCAGCGTCGGCGGCCTTGTACTCCAGGCCTACGTAGCCCTCGTATCCGGCCTTCTTCAGCTGGTCGAGCAGCTCCTCGAGGGGCAGCTCGCCGGTGCCGGGGGCACCTCGTCCGGGCTTGTCCGCGATCTGGACGTGCCCGGTCTTGGCGGCGTACTTTTCGATGACCTCGGAGAGGTCCTCGTCGTTCATCGCCAGGTGGTACAGGTCGAGCAGGAACTTGGCGTTGCCGAGGCCGGTGGCCTCGTTCACCTTGTCCACTACCTCGATGCCGGCCGGGGCGCTCACCAGCGGGTAGAGCGGCGACTCGGGCTTGTTGAGGGTCTCGATCAGGAGGATCGCGCCGACGCGGTCCGCGGCCTGAGCCGCCACGACCAGGTTCTTCAGGGCGAGCTCGTCCTGAACGGCGGGGTCCACGCCTTCGACGCGGTTGCCGTAGAGGGCGTTCAGCGCCTTGCAGCCGACCGAGGCCGCGAAGTCGGCGGCCACGTTGATGTTGGCGTTGAAGCGCTCCGACTCCTCACCGGGAACCGACACCGCACCGCGGTCCGGTCCCGGCAGCTGGCCGGCGTAGAAGTTCAGACCCACCAGCTGGGTGCCGGCGTCCTCAAGAGCCTTCTTGAGGGCGTCGAGCTCCGCCTGTGCGGGGGTGGGGGTCTCGATCCAGGGCCACCACAGCTCGACCGCCGTGAAGCCCGCCGCGGCGGCAGCCGCGGGACGCTCCAGAAGCGGGAGTTCCGTGAAGAGGATCGAAAGGTTTACATCGAAGCGCTGGTCCGTGTATCCCATGAGGGGTGTGCGCTCCTTCCGTATTGCGGAAGTTAGTTTCTGCTTGATGGAAGACTGCATGGGTCCCGTCCCGGATGTCAAGTGCGGGCTGCCGGAAAATCGTGACCGCGGGGTAGCTTGGCCAGCGTGCGATTGAGAGTGGAATTCACGACCGAGCCCTTCGATCTCGAACAGGCTCCTGCCCATGCCGTGGCCGCCCGCGAGGTCATCCAGAAGGCCCAGCTGGACGCGGTGGATGTCGGCCCGTTCGGAAACACCGCGGAGGGGGAGGCCGACCAGGTGCTGGCCGCGGTGGGCGCGCTGCTGCGCGACTCCCTCGAGGCCGGGGCGACGCGCGTGTCGCTCCAGGTCAATGTGATCGGGGAGGACACGCCATGACCGAGCCCCGCGACCACCCCTTCGTCACCGCGGTCAAGCCGCTGGTGGACGCCATGGGCGGCGAGCTGATGGATCCCGCCCAGGCGCAGCCCGACGACGTCGTGCTCAGCTGGGAGGGCCAGGACCTGCTGGCCGTACGCCTGCCCCAGCTCTCGGACTCGCTGGACCACATCCTCGCGGCCCTGGAGCGCCGGCACGGCGTGCCGCTGTCCCAGCTCGACCGCAAGTCCAAGCAGGACGTCGTGCGGATACTGGAGGCGCGAGGCGCCTTCTCCGTGCGGCATGGTGTGGAGACGGTCGCGGGCGCCCTGGGCGTCAGCCGTTTCACGGTCTACAACTACTTGAACCGGGACGCCAATCCCCCCAAAGGGTCCGATAAGACCAGCAAAGAGTGAACGCAGCCTGACTCACGGTGACGAGCCGCCGCCCAATTCATCCGGGCGGCGGCTTTTGTGTACGGGAAGTTTCAACAAAGTGTTGACGCCGTGTTGTCGAGGGCGTTAGCTATGCGCAGCCCGTCAAAGCAACAACAGGCCACGGAGGCCTACCGTGACTTCGAGTCCGACCCCGGGTCTCACCCGGTTCAACGCCTTGGACGACAGCGCGGCCACGGCCGAGCTGCACGAGGTGTGCGCCAGTTCGGCATGGGGGAGCAAGCTGCTCGCCGAGCGCCCCTTCGCCAGCGTCGAGTCCCTGTTCGCCGCGAACGAGTCCGCCATGGCGGAGCTCACCGCGGAGGACCTGGGCGAAGCGATGGGAGGCCACGCGCCGATCGGCCGGCCGAAGCCGGGAGACCCGACCTCCGCCCGCGAGCAGCGTGGCATGGCCGGTGCCTCGGAGGAGCTCAAGAACGAGCTCCTCGAGCTGAACCTGGCGTACCAGGAGAAGTTCGGCCACGTCTTCCTCATCTGCGCCACCGGTGCGACCGGCGCGTTCATGCGGGACGCGGTCAAGGTCCGGATCGACAACTCGCCGGAGCAGGAGCGAGAGATCGCCCGCGGTGAGCTCGTCAAGATCAACAAGATCCGCCTGACCCGCCTCGTCGAACTCGCAGAAGAAGGAGAGTGACCATGAGCACCGAGACCACGGCGTCGGTGTCCACGCACATCCTGGACACCAGCATCGGCAAGCCCGCCGAAGGCGTCGCCATCTCCCTGTCGGCCCGTACGGGTCTCGACGGCGAGTGGGCGGCCCTGGGCGGCTCCGCCACCGATGCGGACGGGCGCTGCAAGGACCTGCCGGCGCTGCCGGAGGGCACCACCCACGTACGTCTCGACTTCGAGACCGAGACGTACTTCGAAAAGAAGCAAGCCGAGGCGCAGCAGGACGCCCCCCGCGTAAGGGACAGCGGTGCGTTCTTCCCCGAGGTCACCATCACGTTCGCGGTGAACCCGGGCGAGCACTATCACGTACCGCTGCTGCTCAACCCGTTCGGCTACTCCGTTTACCGAGGGAGCTAGTCATGGCCACGATTCTGGGCCAGAACCAGTACGGCAAAGCAGAGAACCGCGTCGTCAAGATCACGCGGGACGGCGACACGCACCACATCAAGGACCTGAACGTCTCGGTCGCCCTCTCCGGTGACATGGACGACGTCCACTACTCCGGCTCGAACGCCAACGTCCTGCCGACGGACACCACCAAGAACACGGTGTACGCGTTCGCCAAGGAGTACGGCATCGAGTCCGCCGAGCAGTTCGGCATCCACCTGGCGCGCTGGTTCGTGAACAGCCAGGAGCCGATCCAGAAGGCGCGCATCCGGATCGAGGAGTACTCCTGGTCCCGGATCGCCACCTCGGACGCCAACTCCAAGTTCATCGGCTCCGACGAGGTGAACCACTCCTTCGTCCGCGAGGGCATGGAGACCCGCGTCACCCAGATCACGTACGACGGCAAGAACTGGGAGGTCATCTCCGGCCTCAAGGACCTGGTCGTCATGAACTCCACGAACTCCGAGTTCTGGGGTTACGTGAAGGACAAGTACACGACGCTGAAGGAGGCCTACGACCGCATCCTGGCCACCCAGGTGTCGGCTCGCTGGCGCTTCAACTGGTCGGACGACGAGCAGCGGATGCCCAACTGGGAGAAGTCCTACGCCGAGACCCGGAAGCACATGCTCCAGGCCTTCGCGGAGACCTACTCCCTCTCGCTGCAGCAGACCCTGTACCAGATGGGTTCGCGCATCATCAACCACCGTTCGGAGATCGACGAGGTCCGCTTCTCGCTCCCGAACAAGCACCACTTCCTCGTCGACCTTGAGCCGTTCGGCCTCAAGAACGACAACGAGGTGTACTTCGCCGCGGACCGCCCGTACGGTCTGATCGAGGCCACTGTTCTCCGGGACGGCGTTGACGCCCGTATCCCCGTGGACATGACCAACCTCTGATGCGGCACGCGTGTCCCGGGGCTCCGCAGTGGCCCCGGGACGGCGCGACACTCTTCAACTTCCTGAATCGGCACCCGGACGCATCACTCGGGGCGGCAGTACTGTCAGCTGTCAAGGCCCCCGGCTCCGGCACTCAAATCTCCTGGGCCTTGCCGTGCCCGCACCGCCACTGAAAGCACGAGGAAGTCCCATGGCAGCATCGGCAGCCCTTGACAGCGCGGTCGAGCGCATCGTCATCGAGAACTGTGCGATTGCGACCGTCGACGCCAACGACACCGAGTACGCCTCGGGTCACGTCGTCGTCGCCGGCAACAAGATCGAGTCCATCGGCGCGGGCAAGGCCCCCGAGAACCTCGAGAACGTCGTCCGCCGCATCGACGGCACCGGGCACCTCGTGACTCCCGGTCTGGTCAACACGCACCACCACTTCTACCAGTGGATCACGCGTGGCCTGGCCACCGACCACAACCTCTTCAACTGGCTCGTCGCGCTGTACCCGACCTGGGCGCGCATCGACGAGCAGATGACCTACACGGCGGCCCAGGGCTCCCTCGCCGCGATGGCCCGTGGTGGTGTCACCACCGCGATGGACCACCACTACGTCTACCCCAAGGGCTCGGGCGACCTCTCCGGCTCGATCATCCGCGCCGCGTCCGAGATGGGCGTACGGTTCACCCTCGCCCGCGGCTCCATGGACCGCAGCGAGAAGGACGGCGGCCTGCCGCCGGACCACGCGGTGGAGACCCTCGAGGGTGCGCTCGCCGACACCGAGGCGACCGTGAAGAAGTACCACGACGCCTCCTTCGACGCGATGACCCAGGTCGCCGTCGCCCCGTGCTCCCCCTTCTCGGTCTCCACCGAGCTGCTGAAGCAGGGCGCCGAGCTGGCCCGCCGCCTGGGTGTGCGCATGCACACGCACGGCTCCGAGACCGTCGAGGAAGAGCAGTTCTGCAAGGAACTGTTCGGCATGGGCCCGACCGACTACTTCGAGTCGACCGGCTGGCTCGGTGAGGACGTGTGGATGGCGCACAGCGTCCACATGAACGACTCCGACATCGCCGCGTTCGCCCGCACCAAGACCGGTGTCGCGCACTGCCCGTCCTCCAACGCCCGTCTGGCCGCCGGCATCGCCCGCGTCCCGGACATGCTCGCCGCCGGTGTCCCGGTCGGCCTCGGCGTGGACGGCACCGCCTCCAACGAGTCCGGTGAGCTGCACACCGAGCTGCGCAACGCGCTGCTGATCAACCGCCTGAACCCGGTCCACCGCGAGCGCGCCCTCAACGCGCGCCAGGCCCTGCGCCTCGGCACCTACGGCGGCGCCCAGGTCCTCGGCCGCGCCGACAACATCGGCTCGCTCGAGGTCGGCAAGTGCGCCGACTTCGTGCTGTGGAACCTGAGCACCTTCCTGCACTCCTCGATCGCCGACCCGGTCACCGCGCTGGTCTTCGGTGCCGCGGCCCCCGTGACGGCTTCGTTCGTCAACGGCAAGCAGATCGTCGAGAACAACCGACTCCTCTTTGCCGACGAGGACGCCATCGCCGTGTCCACGCGGGAAGAGGCCCAGCGTCTCGCGCGGATCTCCGCGCAGGGCTGATCTCCCCCCTGGCTCTGCCGGGGGGACCCCCAGAGTCCGGCCGGGGGGGACGGCCCCCGGCCGGCGGCCGCGGACCCGAGCGGGGTCCGCGGCAGCCGCTCCCGGGTAGCGCCCGAGGTAATCCGAGGGCGCGCCCCGGGGCGGTGACTCGTGCCACTGGCTTCATCACGCAGCCGAATCACGCGGAACGGTTTTGGGCGAATCGTTTCTGCACCCCTTGGGACAAGCATGCGCACCACCCACAACTGAATACAGGCTCGACTCGCACACCTTTCGCACCACCTCCAAGACACCCACGTCCCTGCCGACGTGTTACCCGACCGGAGGAAGCCGTGGCCGCAATGCCCAGGTTTCGCAAAGACGCAGTCGCAGTACCGGAGGAGAAGCACCCGGTCGACGAGACCCTGCCTCCGCTGAAAATGTTCACCAGCGGTCTCCAGCACGTGGCCGCCATGTACGCGGGTGTCGTCGCCCCGCCCATGATCGTGGGCCCCGCCGTCGGGCTCTCCGCCACCGAGACCGCCTTCCTGATGGGCGCCTCGCTCTTCACGGCGGGACTCGCCACCCTCCTCCAGACCCTCGGTTTCTGGAAGATCGGCGCCAAACTCCCCTTCGTCAACGGCGTGTCCTTCGCCGGTGTGACGCCGATGATCGCGATCGGCAAGGGGGAGGGAGCGGACGCCATCCCCGTCATCTTCGGCGCGATCATCGTCGCCGGCATCCTCGGCTTCTTCGCCGCCCCCTACTTCGGCAAACTGGTCCGCTTCTTCCCGCCGGTCGTGACGGGTACGGTCATCACCCTGATCGGCGTCTCGCTGCTGCCCGTCGCCTTCAACTGGTCGCAGGGCGGGAACAGCACCGCCACCGACTACGGCTCGATGAAGAACATCGGCATGGCGGCCGCCACCCTGGTCATCGTCCTGCTGATGCGGAAGTTCCTGCGCGGCTTCCTCCAGCAGATCTCGATCCTGCTCGGCCTGGTCGCGGGCACGCTCATAGCCCTCCCGCTGGGCATGACCAGCTTCGACGCGGTCAAGAACGCCTCGGTGATCGGCTTCCCGACCCCGTTCCACTTCGGCGCCCCGCAGTTCCAGGTCGCCGCGATCATCTCGATGTGCATCGTCATGCTGGTCTGCATGACCGAGTCCACCGCCGACATCCTGGCGCTGGGCAAGATCGTCGGCCGTCCGGCGGACGCGAAGACCATCGAGGGCGGCCTGCGCGCCGACACCCTCGGCAGCGCGATCAGCCCGCTGTTCAACGGCTTCATGTGCAGCGCCTTCGCCCAGAACATCGGGCTGGTCGCCATGACCAAGGTGCGCAGCCGGTTCGTGGTCGCCGCCGGCGGCGGCATCCTGATCCTGCTGGGCCTGTGCCCGATGGCCGCCTCCGTCATCGGCGTGGTCCCGCTGCCGGTCCTCGGCGGCGCCGGCATCGTGCTCTTCGGCTCGGTCGCGGCGAGCGGCATCCAGACCCTGGCCGGCGCGGCCATGGAGAAGGGCGAGAACGCCCTGATCGTCGCCGCCGCGGTGGGCATCGGCCTGATCCCGATCGCGGCGCCGGAGTTCTACCACGCCTTCCCGAAGGACCTCCTGGTCGTCCTGGACTCCGGCATCAGCACCGGCTGCGTGGTGGCGATCCTGCTCAACCTCGCCTTCAACCACCTCGGCGCCCGGCGCGGGGTGAGCACCCCCGAGCCGGTCCCGGTGCACTGAACCCGAACCGTGTTCGGCGGTGCGCACGCCACCCACTGCGGGTGTGGCGTGCGCACCGCCGTACGCGCGTCAGGGCTGCCAGAGCATGAGGTTGCTCATCAGCTCGGCCTGCTCGATCGCGTCGTCCAGCGCGTGGTGCGTGTGCCGCCGCCGCGACAGCAGCCCGCTCGGCATCCGGCCCTTGACGGCGGCCCGTAGCGGTACCCGCGCCTTCGTCGCGTAGAGGGTCTTCATGTCCAGGCATCCGGAGTGGCCGAACGGGCTGTCGCCGCCGAAGCGCATGAGGTACCAGTACAGGAAGGTCCAGTCGAAGGAGGCCGGGTAGCCGCACATCACGGGCTGCGCGCCGGCCGAGACCTCCCGCACCCAGGCGCGGAACTCCGCCATCGCCGTGTCCGGACCGGCGCCCTCGCGGACCAGCCGGTCCCGGTCGAGCCCGCTGACGGCGAGCGCCTCGGGTACGAACTCCTCGCTGATCGGCCGCAACTCCCGGTAGAAGGTGCGCTCTTCGGGGTCGGCGGCCGTATACGACCCGCCGTCCTGCCGCCCGGCGACGGCGGCTCCGAAGCTGATCATCGAGTACGGACCGGGAATGGGTCCGTCGGCCTCGATGTCGACGGAGATGTACAGACTGGGTCGTACGGTACGGGCTGCCATGCTCGGGAGCATGCCAGCCCGTACCGGCTCGATCATCCGTATTTTCCGCGGCCCGGCCCGGACCGGACCGGACCGGCCCGGACCGGACAGCGGCTACGGCGCGGGCGTCAGGTACATCCCGCTCTGGTCGGCCCCCGCGGTGTTCTTGCAGCTGAAGCCGGATGCGGCGGGCTGGGCCACGACCAGGGCCAGGCAGCGTCCCGCGGCCAGCTGGCCGAAGTGGTTCGGGTGCATGGACTCCTGGATCAGGCCCTGCGACTCGTTGTTGTCGATCCAGCGCGCCCATTCGCTCGTCGTCGCCGAGGCCGGGACCGTCGAGCTCACCTGCTTGCTCGCCTTGGCGCACACCTCGCGCCCCTGGAGCATGTCCCGCAGGTCCATGAACTGCACGCCCTTGGCGGCCGCGACGCCCTTGATGCGGTTCGCGATCTGCGGGACGAGCGAGTCCCGCGCCCAGTCCGAGTCCCGGTTCCAGAACGGGCAACCGCCGGTGTTGAGGCGGCTCCAGTCGCTCTGTGTGTACCGGTTCTCCGCACCGCGCGGGATCGGCGACGGATAGGACTGCAGCACGATCCGGTAGGAGGAGTCGGCGTACCCGGCCCCGCGCATCACGGCCCGGATCTCGTCCACGGACTTGCCGACCGCGCCCATCACGGCGTCGATCTTCTGGTCCACGCCGTACTGCTGGTCGTCGTAGCAGTACGAGTTCCAGAGGATGAAGTCGTACGCGCAGTCCTTGATGATGTCGGCGAAGCCGAGGTCGTTCCCGCCGATGGACAGCGCGATGACCTTGACGTTGTGGCTCGCGGCCACCGCGGCGAGCTGATCGGCCTGCGGTGCCTCGCCCTTGAAGGCCACCCCGCCGTTGGAGGCGCGGTACACGTTCTCGGAGGTGGCCCCGGAACAGGCCAGGTTGACCGCCACGTCAGCGATCGCCCCGGCGCTGCGCACCTCGGCGGAGTCGGAGCGGTGGCAGCCGCCCGCGGTGGCCCCGTAGACCTTGCCGGGATCGTAGGTGCTGCCGCTGACCCAGCCCCGGTCGGTGCCGTTGCGGCTCCCGGTGTTGGTCAGGCTGTTGCCCTTCCAGCGCCCGGCCTCGCCGGAGATGTAGCTGTCGCCCATGGAGACCACGGCGGTGGGCCCGCTGCCGGGACTGGCGGCGGAGGTCCCGGCCCCGGCGGCCATCAGGGCGCCGACGGCGAGAGGCAGAACCATTCCGGCCCCGGCCAGCCGTCGCACACGACTGCCGGCCCGGTCCTTGCTGACGTTGCGGAATCCGATCACTGCGGAACTCCTGCGGTCGGCCATGCGGGAGCCGGGAACGGCTCCGTCGCATGGCTGGGGAAGTGGGGGTACCGCCGGCCGGTGGCATCGGAAAGGTGACACGCGCCCACTTGTTACCGCTAGGTACAGGCAAGTTACGAACAAGTAACAACCGACCGGTCGTTCGGCGCCGGCCCCTCGGAAACGGCTCCGCCCCCGTCGCCGTGAAGGCGACGGGGGCGGAGTCCGCTGGGTTCGACTGCTGTGCGTTTCAGTCGAATTCAGACGTTCAGCCGAGCAGCTGGTCGTATGCGGGGAGGGTGAGGAAGTCCGCGTAGTCCGCGTCCAGGGAGACCTGGAGCAGGAGGTCGTGGGCCTGCTGCCACTTCCCGGCCGCGAAGGCCTCCTCGCCGAGCTCGGTGCGCAGGGCGGCCAGTTCCTCCGCCGCGATGGTCCGGGTCAGCTCGGCCGTGGCCGTCTTGCCGTTCTCGAAGACCACCCCGGCGTTGATCCACTGCCAGATCTGCGAGCGCGAGATCTCGGCGGTGGCCGCGTCCTCCATCAGGCCGAAGATGCCGACGGCGCCGTGGCCGCGCAGCCAGGCCTCGATGTAGCGGATGCCGACCTGGACGGCGTTGCGCAGGCCGTCGTACGTGGGCTTCGCGTCCAGCGAGTCGATCGCGATGAGCTCGCCCGGGGCCACCGAGACGTCCTCGCGCAGGCGCTCCTTCTGGTTCGGCTTGTCGCCGAGCACGGCGTCGAAGGAGGCCATCGCGATGGGCACCAGGTCGGGGTGGGCGACCCAGGAGCCGTCGAAGCCGTCGCCGGCCTCGCGGTCCTTGTCGGCCTTGACCTTCTCGAAGGCGATCTTGTTGGCTTCGGCGTCCTTGCGGGACGGGATGAAGGCCGCCATGCCGCCGATGGCGTGCGCGCCGCGCTTGTGGCAGGTGCGGACCAGGAGTTCGGTGTACGCCCGCATGAACGGGGCGGTCATCGTCACCGCGTTGCGGTCCGGCAGGACGAACTTCTCGCCGCCGTCACGGAAGTTCTTCACGATCGAGAAGAGGTAGTCCCAGCGGCCCGCGTTCAGGCCGGCCGCGTGGTCGCGCAGCTCGTAGAGGATCTCCTCCATCTCGTACGCGGCGGTGATCGTCTCGATCAGGACCGTGGCGCGGACGGTGCCCTGCGGGATGCCGACGTAGTCCTGGGCGAAGACGAAGATCTCGTTCCAGAGGCGCGCCTCCAGGTGCGACTCCGTCTTCGGCAGGTAGAAGTACGGGCCCTTGCCGAGGTCGATCAGACGCTTCGCGTTGTGGAAGAAGTACAGGCCGAAGTCCACCAGCGAGCCGGAGGCCGGGCCGCCCTCGAACTGCAGGTGGCGCTCCTCCAGGTGCCAGCCGCGCGGGCGCATCACGACGGTGGCGAGCTGCTCGGCGGGCTTCAGCGCGTACGCCTTGCCGGTGCGGGCGTCGGTGAAGTCGATGCGGCGCTCATACGCGTCGATCAGGTTGAGCTGGCCAAGGACGACGTTCTCCCAGGTGGGAGCAGAGGCGTCCTCGAAGTCGGCGAGCCAGACCCTCGCGCCCGAGTTCAGGGCGTTGATGGTCATCTTGCGGTCCGTCGGACCGGTGATCTCCACACGGCGGTCGTTCAGCGCGGCCGGGGCCGGCGCCACCTTCCAGTCCCCCTCGCGGACCTGTGCGGTGTCCGGGAGGAAGTCGAGGGTGGAGGTCCGGGCGATCTCGGCACGGCGCTCGCCGCGGCGGGCGAGGAGCTCCGCCCGGCGGGGGGCGAACCGCCGGTGCAGCTCGGCCACGAAGGCCAGGGCCGCATCGGTGAGGACTTCGTCCTGCCGGGGCAGGGGCTCGGCGTCGACGATGGCCAGCGGGGACGGCGCTGGTGCGGACATATCTGTCACTCCTTCAGCGGCGGTGCCTGGCGGCCGCGGGGGAATGCTCGCGCGAGACGGCACGCAGTGCCGTCGGGTGTGGAGAGTTCCGGAGTACGGTCGCGGGCGCCGTCTGTGGTTCAGGGCGCTTCTGACCAGTGGATAGTAATTTCCTCATGGTGGAAGTTCAATGGTTTGTTGATGTCGAGATTCTCCGAGTCGACAGATTCCACTTCATGGTGGCCCTCAGTGCCACCGCCGTCACCCCCCGCTCAGGCCTCCCTCCAGGTGTTCTCAGGCCAGACGTGCCAGGTCGGGCGGGGTGTCGATGTCGTAGCCCTCGGCGATGTCCCCGCACTCCACCAGCACGAGCTCGTCGGCGTGCCGGGTCAGGTGCACCCGCGCGCCCTTGTCTCCGGTCGCCGTCGCGGCGATGTCCGCCCACCGGTCCGCGCCGAACAGCACCGGATGCCCGCGCTCCCCGTCGTACGCGGCGGCCACCAGGCTCGAAGGGGAGCGGTACGCCTCCCGCACCCGGGCCACGGCCGCCGGACCGATGCCCGGCTGGTCCACCAGGCAGACCAGGGCCGCGCGGGCGCCCGTACCGGCCAGGGAGGCGAGGCCGACCCGCAGGGAGGAGCCCATGCCCTCCGCCCAGTCGGGGTTGTCCAGCACCGCGCAGCCGGCCAGGTCCGCGCGCTCGCGGACCTCGGCCGCCGAGGCGCCGAGCACCACGTGCACCGGCCCGCAGCCCGCCTCGCGCAGCACCCGCACGGCGTTCTCGACCAGCGGGCGGCCGCGGTAGGGGAGCAGGGCCTTGGGCCGGCCGCCGAGGCGGCGCCCACCGCCCGCCGCCAGGAGCAGGCCCGCGATCACCGGTGCGGCGGAGGGGGAATCGGAGTGGGGACCGGCGTGAGGACCGGTGTGGGAATCGGCTGACATGCCACCGATTCTCGCTCCTGTACGGCAACCCGGGCGCGCCGCGTCAGGGAGCGCCGTACGGCGGCCAGCGCGGCCCCCATCCGCAGCGGCTCGGAGATGCGGTTCTCGGCGGCAGCCAGCAGGGCTCGTTCGTCACGGTCGGTCAGCATCACGCCGTCTCCTTGCCAATCGGGGGCCAATACGGCGAGTCTGGTCCTCGATTGGCCTGGCCGTCAGAGCCAATCAGGGGAGGTTGGCATGGCAAACGGGCGAGTGGTCCAGGCAGCGGACAGAACCATCGGCAGCCGTCAGCTCGCGGCCCTGCTCCCCGCCGAGGTGCTGGCCCGTCCCGGCTACCGGGCGCTCGCCGACGCCGTGCGGACGCTGATCCTCGACGGCCGCGTCGCCCTGCACGTACGCCTGCCCGCCGAGCGGGAGCTCGCCGAGGCGGTCGGCGCCAGCCGGGCCACCGTCACCGGCGCCTACGACCTGCTGCGCGAGAGCGGCTACGTCCGCAGCCGCCGCGGCTCCGGCACCTGGACCGAGCTCCCCGACGGGCACCTGCCCGTGGGCTCGCCCGTCCTCGTCGGCGGCGGCACCGGAGGCCGGCCCGACGGCGACCCCGGGATCGACCTCGCCATCGCCGCCATGGGCGCCCCGGAAGGCATCCTGGCCGAGGCCTTCGCCTGGGCCGCCCCGCGGCTGTCCCGGCTCGCCCGGAGCCCCGGCTACCACCCCTTCGGCCTGCCCGACCTGCGCGCGGCCGTCGCCGAGCGGTTCACCCGGCGCGGGCTGCCCACGCGCCCCGAGCAGATCCTGGTCACGGCCGGGGCCCAGCAGGCCTTCGCGCTGGTCGTCAGCCTGCTCTGCCGCCCCGGGGACCGGGTCGTCACCGAGAACCCGACCTACGCCAACGCCCTCGACGCCCTGCGCCACGCCCGGCTGCGCACCGGGTCCATCGCCGTCTCCGACGCGGGCTGGGACATGGAGATCGCCGAGTCCACGCTCCGGCAGACCGTGCCCAGGCTGGCGTACGCGATACCCGACTTCCACAACCCGACCGGCGCGCTGATGCCGCCGGAGCAGCGGCTGCGGCTGCTCGCGGCCACCCGGGCCACCGGGACCTGGCTGGTGGTCGACGAGACCATCGCCGACATCGCGCTGGACGTCCCCGCGCCCCCGCCGCTGGCCTCGCTCGCCCCGCGCGGCGGCGCGGACCACGTGATCACCATCGGCTCGCTCAGCAAGACGCACTGGGGCGGTCTGCGGGTGGGCTGGGTCCGGGCCACCGCGAAGATGATCACCGAGCTGACCTCCGTGCGGGTCTCGGCCGACATGACCGGCTCGGTGCTCGACCAGCTGGTCGCGCTCCCGCTGATGGAGAGCCTGGAACGGTCGCTGCCCGCGCGCATCGCGCAGCTGCGGATCCAGCGCGAGGCCCTGGTCCAGTCCCTCCAGCGGCACACCCCGGAATGGTCCTGGCAGCTCCCGCCGGGCGGGCTCTCGCTCTGGGTCGACCTCGGCGAGCCGGTCAGCTCCGCCCTGTCCGAACGGGCCGCGGCCGCCGGGGTGCACATCGGCCGCGGCGCCCGCTTCGGAGTGGACCCGGGCACCTTCGAGCACCGGCTCCGGATCCCGTACACGCTGCCCGCCGACCGCCTCGACGAGGGCGTCCGGCTGCTCGCGGAGGCCTTCCACGACGGGGTCCCGCTGTCCCCGGCGGTGGAACGGCCGTACTGGGTGGCGTAGTCGCCCGCCCTCTCCGGCGGAGCTACGGGGTGCGGATCAGGCGGCGGGTGGCGGCGGCCGCGACCGCCGAGGTGCGGGAGTCGACGCCGAGCTTCGCGTAGATGTGCACCAGGTGGGACTTGACCGTGGCCTGGCTGAGGAAGAGCCGCTTGGAGATCTGCTGGTTCGACAGGCCGTCCGCGACCAGTTGCAGCACCTCCAGCTCCCGCTTGGTCAGTGCCTCCGCCGGGGTCCGCATCCGGTCCATCAGGCGCAGCGCCACCGCCGGGGCCAGCGCGGACTGGCCCGCCGCGGCCGTCCGTACCGCCGCCGCCAGCTCCTCCGGCGGGGCGTCCTTCAGCAGATAGCCCGAGGCGCCCGCCTCCACCGCCGCCAGGATGTCCGCGTCCGTGTCGTACGTGGTCAGCACCAGCACCCGGGGCGCGTCCTGCCGGGCCGTGATCAGGGCCGTCGCCTCGGAACCGTGCATCCCGGGCCCGAACTGCAGGTCCATCAGGACCACGTCCACCTGCTCGGCGGCGGCCAGTTCCACCGCCCGTTCGGCGGTCGCGGCCTCGGCGACCACCGCGAAGTCCGGTTCGGTGTCCAGCACCGCGCGCAGTCCCGCCCGGACCACCGGGTGGTCGTCCGCGAGCAGCAGCCGGATGGTCATCAGGACGCCTCCAGGGGCAGCGGCAGGGTGACGGCCACGGCGGTGCCCTGGCCGGGTTCGGACTCCACGGTGAACAGCCCGCCCAGGGTCTCGGCGCGCGAGCGCATCGCGGGCAGCCCGAAGCCGCCGTCCCCGGAGGCCGCGGCGGCCGAGGAAGGGGCGAAGCCCTGCCCGTCGTCCACGATGTCCAGCGTCACCGAGGCGTCCATGAAGGTCAGGGTGATCTCGGCGCGCTTCGCCCGCGCGTGCCGCACCACATTGGCCAGCGCCGACTGCGCGATCCGCAGCAGGGCCACCTCGTACGGGGTCGGCAGCACCCGCGGGCTCCCGCTCAGCGAAAACCGCACCCGCGGCCAGGGCGCCCCCGTGCACAGCCGCTCCAGCGCGGCGGCCAGCGACCCGTGCTCCAGATCCGGCGGGGTGAGGGCCCGTACGAAACGGCGCGCCTCGGCGAGGTTCTCCTGGGCGGCCTCCCGGGCCTGCGCGATGTGCGGCAGGGCCGCCGAATCCCCCGGCAGCGTCCGTTCGGCGGCCCGCAGCAGCAGCTGGATGGAGGACAGCCCCTGGGCCAGGGTGTCGTGGATCTCCCGGGCGAGCCGCTCCCGTTCGGCGAGGATCCCGGCGCCCCGCTCGGCCGCGGCCAGTTCCGCCCTGGTCGTGATGAGCTCCTCGATCAGCTCGCGGCGGCGTTCGCTCTCGCGGTACAGCGCCTGGTAGCCCAGGACGGTCGCCACCGCCACGGCCCCGCCCAGCAGCGGCCCGAGGAACGCGCCCGGGGTCACCGCGCTGCTGTGCGCGAGGAAGCCGCCGATGGCCGCGCAGGCGGTCACCGCGACCGCCGCGACCCCCCAGCGCAGCCGCAGCAGGTGCAGCTCCAGGAAGTACAGCGGGAAGGCGATCCACAGCCCGTCGGGGGAGACCGCCAGCAGGGCGACCCAGGCCCCGCCGAGCGCGGCGAGCCACACCGCCCCGGCGCGCGGCGAGCGGTGCACCACGGGGGCCCGTACGCCGCCCGCGTACACGGCGGCCAGCACCGCGCAGGCGGCGACCACCCAGCCGGCCCGGGGCGCGGAGTCGGCCAGCGCCCGCCCGGCGGCCAGCGCGAGCAGCCCCAGCAGCAGGGCGTGCAGGCACAGCCGCAGCACCTTGGACACGGGCGTGAGGGCGCGGGAAACGGGGGAAACGGGGGGAACGGGAGCAGTCATCGCCGGACCAGCGTAAGTCGGGCCCGGCCACCCCCGGTCAATCGAAAGTTTGATGTCTCGGTGCGCCCTTCGATACCAGGATCGCTACCGTGGCGCGATGCCTTGTGTCCACGCGGAAGACCAAGGTGGGGGACATGTTCGTCGCATGGAGAGATCTACGGTTCGCGAAGGGCCGGTTCGCCCTCATGGGCTCGGTCGTCCTGCTGATCACGCTGCTGGTCGGCCTGTTGTCCGGACTCACCTCCGGCCTGGCCCGGGAGAACATCTCGGCCGTCACCGGGCTGCCCGCCACCCATCTGGCCTTCGCCGCGCCCACCGGTGAGCAGAAGGTGTCCTTCACCAGCTCCCAGGTGCCGGAGAAGGCCTGGCGGGCCTGGCGGGGGCAGCCCGGGGTGAGCGCGGCCGAGCCGCTCGGCATCCGCACCACCAACGCCTCCGCGGGCGAACGCACCGCCGCGGTGTCCGCCTTCGGCGTGGAGCCGGCCGGGGGGCTGGCTCCACGCGGCGCGGGCCTCGCCCAGGGCCAGGTGGTCCTCACCGAGAAGGCCGCGAAGGAGCTGGGCGGCCTCACCGCGGGAGCCAAACTGAAGATCGGCCCGCTCGAGCTGGCCGTGGCCGCGGTCTCCGGCACCGCCGCCTACAGCCACACCCCGGTCGTCTGGATGGACCTGAACGACTGGCAGCGCATCGGCAACCCCGGCACCTCCCTGGACACCCTGGCGACCGTCGTCGCCGTCTCCGGCGACGGCATCGACCTGACCGCCGCGGACGAGGCCGCCGGCACCAAGGCGCAGACCGTGGACGAGGCGCTGGGCGCCATAGGCTCGTACCAGGCCGAGAACGGCTCCCTCCAGCTGATGCGCGGCTTCCTCTTCGTCATCTCGGCCCTGGTGATAGGCGCCTTCTTCACGGTGTGGACCATCCAGCGCAGCGGGGACATCGCCGTCCTGAAGGCACTGGGTGCCTCCACCCCCTACCTCCTCAAGGACGCCCTCGGCCAGGCCGTGGTGATGCTCGCGATCGGCACCGGGCTGGGCACGGCGCTCGCCGCCGGCTTCGGCGCCCTGATCAGCGGCGGGAACGTGCCCTTCGTGCTCGACGCCGCCACCGTGCTCGTCCCGGCCGCCGTGATGATCGTGCTCGGCGCGCTGGGCGCGGCCCTGTCCATCCGGCGGATCACCGCCGTCGACCCGCTGACCGCCCTCGGGAGCGCCCGATGACCCTGATCGTCCACGACGTCACGCTCACCTACCCCGACGGGGACTCCCGGCTCACCGCGCTCGACGCGGTCGGCCTGGAGGTGCCCGCCGGCACCCTGACGGCGGTGATCGGACCTTCCGGTTCCGGCAAGTCCAGCCTGCTCGCGGTCGCCGCCACCCTGGTCACCCCGGACTCCGGCCGGGTGGTCGTCGCCGGCCGGGACACGGCGGGGATGAGCGCGGCCGAGAAGTCGGCCCTGCGCCGGGAGAAGATCGGCATCGTCTTCCAGCAGCCGAACCTGCTGGCCTCGCTGACCGCCGCCGAACAGCTCCAGGTCATGGCGCACCTCTCGGGCCGCCCCTCGCGGGCGCTGCGCCGGCGCGCGCTGGAGCTGCTGGACGCGGTGGGTCTGGCCGACAAGGCCGACAAGCGGCCCCACCAGCTCTCCGGCGGCCAGCGCCAGCGGATCAACATAGCCCGCGCCCTGATGAACGAGCCCGCCGTGCTGCTGGTCGACGAGCCGACCAGCGCCCTCGACCACGAGCGCGGCGCCGCCGTGCTCGACCTGCTGGTCACGCTGACCCGCGAGCGCTCCACGGCCACGGTGCTGGTCACCCACGACCACGCCCACCTGGAGCGGATGGACCGGACGGCGACGATGGCCGACGGCCGCCTCACGCAGAGCCAGGAACCGGTCCCGGCGCCCTGAGCCCCGGGACCGCGTACGAAAAGGCCCCGGCGCCCCTCGAAGCGAGGGGCGCCGGGGCCTTTTCGTACGACTGCCTGCCGGGACAGGGCCTAGGCGGGGCTCTGGTTGGACAGGGCGACCGACAGCTCGGCCGCGACACCCTGCAGGATCGGCACGAAGGACTCGGCCACGGCCTCGGTCACCCGGCCGGCCGGGCCGGAGATGGAGATCGCGGCGGCGGTCGGAGAGTTCGGCACCGACACGGCGAGGCAGCGGACCCCTATCTCCTGCTCGTTGTCGTCGACCGCGTAGCCCACCTTGCGGACCTGCTCCAGCGCCTCGAGGAAGCCCTCGGGCGTGGTGATGGTCTTCTCGGTCGCCGCCGGCATGCCGGTGCGCGCGAGCAGGGCCCGTACCTCCTCGGCGGGGGTGTGGGCGAGGAGCGCCTTGCCCACGCCGGTGGAGTGCGGGAGCACCCGGCGGCCGACCTCGGTGAACATGCGCATGGAGTGCTTGGACGGCACCTGGGCGACGTAGACGATCTCGTCCCCGTCGAGCAGGGCCATGTTCGCCGTCTCCCCGGTCTCCTCCACCAGGCGGGCGAGGTAGGGGCGGGCCCAGGTGCCCAGCAGCCGCGACGCGGACTCGCCGAGGCGGATCAGCCGGGGCCCGAGGGAGTAACGTCGGTTGGGCTGCTGGCGGACGTAGCCGCACGCCACGAGGGTGCGCATGAGACGGTGGATCGTCGGCAGCGGCAGTCCGCTGGCCGCGGAGAGCTCGCTGAGGCCGACCTCACCCCCGGCGTCGGCCATGCGTTCGAGCAGATCGAAGGCGCGCTCAAGGGACTGGACGCCACCGCTGGCGGCGGTGGGCTTGGCGGAAGCGTCGGTGGTGCTGGCGCTGGACGTCGGCACGGCGCGGTCCTTTCGGTGCTGGCAGGCAAGGAAGCAGCCTACCGGTCGGTCGGCTTCGGCCCTAGAGCAGGGGCGATGCCGTCCCCGCCGGTCAGAGGCGGTTTGTCCTGGTGGCGGACGTCCTCGGGAAGTTACCTCCCCGTCCCCGGTGGTGGTAGCTACATTCTGTATAGCGAAATCTTAATTCCATCCTGTGGAAACATCCAATTGCGATGCAGGCGTGTCAGTGGTCCGTCCGGGCGCTCTTGACTGGTCCCGGATCGCCGTGAAGACTCCGTCAACAGAACGTTGAATTTCGCTCTGTGGAAGTAGATGGGGAGGTTCCGGTGCCCGACGTGGTTGTGGAACTGGTACTGCGCTCGACGCGCGTCATCACCCCCGAGGGGACGCGCGCCGCTTCGGTGGCCGTCGCCGGCGGGAAGATCGCGGCCGTGCTGGCGTACGAGGCCGAGGTACCGGTCGGAGCCCGGCTGGAGGACTTCGGCGACGACGTCCTGCTCCCCGGTCTGGTCGACACCCACGTCCACGTGAACGACCCGGGCCGCACCGAGTGGGAAGGCTTCTGGACGGCGACCCGCGCCGCGGCGGCCGGTGGCATCACCACCATCCTCGACATGCCCCTGAACTCCCTGCCGCCGACCACCACGACCGACAACCTGCGCGTCAAGCAGGAGGTCGCCCGCGCCAAGGCGCACGTGGACGTCGGCTTCTGGGGCGGCGCCCTGCCGGACAACGTCAAGGACCTGCGCCCGCTGCACGACGCCGGCGTCTACGGCTTCAAGTGCTTCCTGTCGCCCTCGGGCGTGGAGGAGTTCCCCGAGCTCGACCAGGAGCAGCTCGCCGCCTCCCTCGCCGAGATCACCGGCTTCGGCGGCCTGATGATCGTGCACGCCGAGGACCCGCACCACCTGGAGTCGGCCCCGGTCGTCCCCGGCCCGAAGTACTCCGACTTCCTCGCCTCGCGCCCGCGCGACGCCGAGAACACCGCGATCGAGAACCTGATCGCCCAGGCGAAGCGGCTGAACGCCCGCGTCCACGTGCTGCACCTGTCCTCCTCCGACGCGCTGCCGCTGATCGCCGCCGCCAAGGCCGAGGGCGTCAAGATCACCGTCGAGTCCTGCCCGCACTACCTCACCCTCACCGCCGAGGAAGTGCCGGACGGCGCCAGCGAGTTCAAGTGCTGCCCGCCCATCCGCGAGTCCGCCAACCAGGACCTCCTGTGGGACGCGCTCGCCGACGGCACCATCGACTGCATCGTCTCCGACCACTCGCCCTCCACGGTGGACCTGAAGACGAGCGACTTCGCCTCCGCGTGGGGCGGCATCTCCTCCCTCCAGCTGGGCCTGCCCGCCATCTGGACCGAGGCGCGCCGTCGCGGCCACTCCCTCGAGGACGTCGTCCGCTGGATGTCCGCCGCCCCGGCCGCCCTCGCCGGCCTGGCGCAGAAGGGCGCGATCGAGGTGGGCCGCGACGCCGACTTCGCCGTCGTGGCCCCGGAAGAAACGTTCCTTGTGGACCCGGCCGAACTGCACCACCGCAACAGGATCACGGCGTACGCGGGCAAGACCCTGCACGGCGTCGTGAAGTCCACCTGGCTGCGCGGTACGCAGATCGCCGACCACGGCACCCCGACCGAGCCCACGGGCCTCCTCCTCGAAAGGCAGAACTGACAGTGGCACAGCGTTCAACTGGACTGGCTTCTTTCACCGGCAACGCGAACCCGTACGGAGGCGGCGACCCGTACGCGGACTACCGCACCGCGGACTTCCCGTTCACCCAGTACGCGAACCTCGCCGCCCGTGAGCTGGGCGCCGGTGTCATCGCCGCCAACGACGAGTTCTTCGCCCAGCGCGAGAACCTGCTGATCGCCGAGGCCGCGCACTTCGACCCCGAGCACTTCGGCCACAAGGGCAAGATCATGGACGGCTGGGAGACCCGCCGCCGCCGCGGCGTCTCGGCCACCCAGCCCTGGCCCACCGCCGAGGACCACGACTGGGCGCTCGTACGCCTGGGCGCCCCCGGGGTCATCCGCGGCATCGTCGTCGACACCGCCCACTTCCGCGGCAACATGCCGCAGGCCGTCTCCATCGAGGGCACCAACTGGGACGGCGCCCTCGCACCGACCCCGGAGGAGCTCCTCGCCGACGACGTGAAGTGGACCGTGCTCGTCCCGCGCACCCCGGTCGGCGGCCACGCGGCCAACGGCTTCGAGGTGAACGCCGAGCAGCGCTTCACGCACCTGCGCGTCAACCAGCACCCGGACGGCGGCATCGCCCGCCTGCGCGTGTACGGCGAGGTCGTCCCGGACCCGAAGTGGCTCGCCACGCTCGGCACCTTCGACGTCGTCGCGCTCGAGAACGGCGGCTCGGTGCAGGACGCGTCCAACCGCTTCTACTCCCCGCCGACCAACACCATCAACCCGGGCCGCTCCCGCAAGATGGACGACGGCTGGGAGACCGCCCGCCGCCGTGACGACGGCAACGACTGGATCCGCTACCAGCTGGTCGCCGAGTCCGAGATCCGCGCCGTCGAGATCGACACCGCCTACCTCAAGGGCAACTCGGCCGGCTGGGCCTCGCTGTCCGTCAAGACGGGTGAGGAGGGCGAGTGGGCGGAGTTCCTGCCGCGCACCCGCCTGCAGCCCGACACCAACCACCGCTTCGTGCTGGACGCCCCGGCGGTCGGCACGCACGTCCGGATCGACATCTTCCCGGACGGCGGCTTCTCGCGCCTGCGCCTGCACGGCTCCCTGACGGAGGCCGGCGCCGCCGCGCACGCCGCCCGCCACCAGGAACTGGGCGCCTGACGCCACCCAGCCGTGAACGCCCCGGGGGCCGACACCCCCGGGGCGTTCCGCTGTCCGGCCAGGCCCCGTCCGGACCTACGCGGCGTAGCCGCCGTCGACGGCGAACTCCGCGCCCGTGACGTAGGCGGCCCCTTCCCCGGCCAGGAAGGACACCATGGCCGCCACCTCCCGCGCGGTGCCGAAACGGCCCAGGGCCGTCGCCGCCGCCTGCGGGTCCGCGCGGGGCCCGTCGGCCGGGTTCATGTCGGTGTCGACCGGCCCGGGGTGCACGAGGTTCGCGGTGATGCCGCGCCCGCCGAGCTCCCGGGACAGCGCCTTCGTCAGCCCGGTCAGCGCCGACTTGCTCATCGCGTACAGCGTGCCGCCCGGACCTGGGACCCGCTGGGCCATGCAGCTGCCGATGGTGATGATCCGGCCGCCGGAGCCCATCCGCCCGGCCGCCGACCGGGCCGCCAGGAACGCGCCCCGGACATTGACCGCGAGCACCCGGTCCACGTCGTCCAGGGTCAGTTCGTCGAGGGGTCCGAGTACGCCCAC
Source organism: Streptomyces sp. NBC_01546 (assembly GCF_045208355.1). Lineage (NCBI taxonomy): Bacteria > Bacillati > Actinomycetota > Actinomycetes > Kitasatosporales > Streptomycetaceae > Streptomyces > Streptomyces sp. NBC_01546. Next base: position 1,801,930 of record NZ_CP109379.1, on the reverse strand, counting down.
CCCCGCGTTGTTGACCAGGACGTCGATCCGCCCGAAGGCCCGTACGGTCTCGTCCACCGCGGTCGCCGCCCCGGCCGCGGCGCCCGCGTCGGCCCGTACGGCCATCGCGAAGTGGTTGCGGCTTCAATGAAATGGGAGTCCGGTACCGGGCGCTGGCGGGAATCGGACGTGGCGTTCCTCGCGCGCCGCACCGATGAGTTCGCGGCGGCCCGGGAGTCTGAATCCGCGTAAGGACGATCGAGCAAGGAGCGCGGAGCCATGGGCAAGCTGACCCTCACCACCTTTCTGACCCTCGACGGCGTGATGCAGGCGCCCGGCGGACCCGAGGAGGACACCAGCGGCGGATTCGAGTACGGCGGCTGGGTGGTGCCGTACGCCGACGAGGGCATGGGGGAGTTCGTCGCCGATGTCTTCGGCCGGGCCGGGGCGTTCCTGCTCGGGCGCAAGACGTACGAGATCTTCGCCGGGTACTGGCCGCAGCACGACGACCCCGCCGACCCCGTCGCGGGCGGCCTGAACAGGCTGCCGAAGTACGTGGCCTCGACCACCCTCAAGGAACCGGCCTGGGGCCCGGCCACCGTGCTCGACGGGGAGCACCTGCAGAGCGAGATCGTCCGCGTCAAGGACGCGCTGGACGGGGAGCTCCAGGTGCACGGCAGCGGTCAGCTCGCGCAGTGGCTGCTGGCGCGGGACCTCGTGGACGAGCTGAACCTGCAGGTCTTCCCGGTGTTCCTGGGCGCCGGGCGGAAGCTGTTCTCGACCGGCGGGCTGCCGACGGCCTTCGAGCTGACGGGCTCCCGTACGACGTCCAGCGGCATCGCCATCCACACCTACCGGCAGAAGGGACGCGCCACCTTCGGCACGTTCCTGGACAGCTGAGGGACGTCTAGGGGGTGTCTTGCCGATCAGGCCGGGCTCGCGGCGTCTGGCACCGCGCCTCGCCGCGTTGTCGTCAGTCGCCGACGCTCCGCGCCGACTCCCTCCTCCGCCTTGCGATCCACGGCACCAGACGCCGCTCCCTGATCCGGCCTGATCGACAAGACCCCCCTATCGAGGGTCCAGCGCCAGCTGGACCACGCGGCCCTCGCGCAGTACGAGCAGGTCCGGGGACTCGTGCTCGTAGTGGCGGATCCGGCCGACCGGGCCCGGCGGACGGACGTGCGGTGCGAGGAGCAGCAGGAGGTCCTCGAGGTCCGGGAGCTGCTCCGCGTGGATCTCCTGGCGGGCGGTCAGGGCCCAGCCGCCGCGGTCGTCCGGCCCGAAATCGCCGACGAGCATGCCCCCGACGCGCCACGCCGGGCCCCGGGTCCCGAGGAGTCCGTCCGGCGCCAACTGGCGCCGGAGCTCCGCGACCACGGCGTCCGGGGTGGTTTCGACCAGGTCGAAGGCCAGGTCCAGGGCGTAGAGATCAGCCATGCCCCCGATGCTACGGGGCCGGTCGGGTCAGTCCGCAAATGGGTCGACCCGCATGATCGGCTCCGGTACGGTGGCCCCGCATCGTGAGAGCCGCCGAAGTCTCCACCCGCTTCCCGCCATCGGAGACACCCTGGTGACAGCGCTCTCGCCCGCCCTCGAAGCCCCCCGCAACGCACCCCGCCGCGCCGCCTGGCTCGCCGACCTGCCCGTGCTGGCCGTCGCCGTCTTCTGGGGCGGCAGCTACCTCGCCGCCAAGGGCATCACCACCACGCAGACCGTGATCGGCGTACTCGTGCTGCGCTTCGGGCTGGTCCTGCCCGTGCTGGCCGTCACCGGGTGGCGGCGGCTGCGGGCGCTGACCCCCGCCCAGCTGCGCGGCGCCGGGCTGCTGGGACTCGTGCTCGGCGGGATCTTCCTCCTGGAGACCTACGGGGTCGTCCACACCTCCGCCACCAATGCGGGGCTGATCATCAGCCTGACCATGATCTTCACGCCGCTCGCCGAGGCCGCCGTCCGCCGGACCCGCCCCGCGGCCGGCTTCCTCGGTGCCGCCGCCGTCTCCGTCGCCGGTGTCGTACTCCTCACCCAGGGCGCCGGGTTCACCGCGCCCAGCTCCGGTGACCTGCTGATCCTCGGCGCCGCCCTCGCCCGCACCGCGCATGTCATGTTCATGGCCCGGATCAAGGCCGTCCAGGACGCCGACTCGCTGTCCCTGACCACGGTGCAACTGGGCAGTGCCGTCCTCGTCTTCGCCGTACTCGCCGTCCTGCCCGGCACCGGGGACAGCCCCTGGGCCGCCGCGGCGGATTTCGGCCCCGCCGAGTGGGCCGGGCTCGCCTTCCTCTCCGTCTTCTGCACCCTCTTCGCCTTCTTCGTGCAGATGTGGGCCGTACGCCGTACCTCGCCCTCCCGCGTCAGCCTGCTCCTCGGCACCGAGCCCCTCTGGGCGGCCGCCGCCGGCATCGCGATCGGCGGCGAACACCTCGGTGCGGCCGGTTTCGCCGGCGCCGCGCTGGTGCTGGCCGGTACGGCGTGGGGACGCCGCGCGGCCAACTCCGCCTGACTGTCCGGAAAGCGCCAGGTCCAGCACTGAACCGGCGTCGTAATGTAGGCCGCATGCCACAACCGGACATCAGCGCGAACGACGCGGACTTCCACGTCGACCCGTACTCCTTCTACGCCCGCCTGCGCGCGGCGGGTCCGGTGCACCAAGTCGAGGTCTCGGCCCCCGAGTACGCACCCGCCCTGCTCGTCGTCGGCTACGAAGAGGCCCGCCTGGCGCTCAAGCACCCCGGCCTGTCGAAGGACTGGAACAGCAGCGGAGTCCTGCCGGGCGTGGCGGCCACCGTGGCCAACAGCAACATGCTGGAGACCGACCCGCCGCAGCACACCCGGCTGCGCCGCCTCGTCGCCCGCGAGTTCACCTCCCGCCGCGTGCACGCCATGCGGCCCCGCGTCCAGCAGATCACCGACGAACTGCTCGACGCGATGGCCGCCCGCCCGCAGCGCACCGCCGACCTGATCAAGGCCCTCGCGTTTCCGCTGCCCATGACCGTCATCGGTGAACTCCTCGGCGTGCCCGAACTGGACCAAGAGCGCTTCAGCTACTGGTCCAAGGAGGTCCTCGCGCCCACCTCCCTCGCCCCGAGCACCACCGCGCACCAGAAGCTCGGCGACTATCTCTCGGAGCTCGTCGAGGCCAAGGCCAAGGCCCCCGGCGAGGACCTGCTCAGCGCCCTCATCCAGACCAGGGACGAGGACGGCGACGCGCTGTCCTCCAAAGAGCTGATCGGGATGGCCTTCCTGCTGCTGATCGCCGGCCACGAGACCACGGTCAACCTCATATCCAACGGCACGCGCGCGCTGCTGGCTCACCCGGACCAGCTGGCCGCCCTGCGCGCCGACTACGACGGCCTGCTCGACGGGGCGGTCGAGGAGATGCTCCGCTACGAGGGCCCGGTGCAGAACACCACCTACCGCTACGCCCGCGAGGACATGGAGCTCGGCGGCACCGCCATACCGGCCGGAGCCACCGTCCTCGTCTCGCTGGCCGGCGCCGACCGCGACCCCGGGCGGTACCAGAGCCCCGACACCTTCGACATCCGGCGCGCCCCCCAGGGCCACCTCGCCTTCGGGCACGGACTGCACTTCTGCATCGGCGCCCCGCTCGCCCGGATGGAGGGCCGCATCGCGATCCGCGGCCTGCTGGAGCGCTTCCCGGACCTGGCCGAGGACCCGGCCGGGGGGCCGCCGACCTGGATCGGGGGCAGCCTGATCCGGGGCGTGACCCGGCTGCCGGTGCGCTGGTAGCCGCCCCGATGGCCACCCGCTCACAGATCCGGGAGCTCCTCCAGCCGGACCCGGCGCCGTTCGCGGCGCGAGAGCTCGCACGCCTCCGCGACCCGGAACGCGGCGAGCGCCTCCCCGCCGTCGCACGGGTTGGGGCCCTCGCCGCGGACCAGGCGTACGAAGGCCGCCAGCTCCGCCTCGTACGCGGGGGCGAACCGCTCCAGGAACCCCGTCCACGGTTTGCTCGCCGGGGGCGGGCCCTGCGGCTCGGTCGAGGCGATCGGCGTACGGTCGTCCAGCCCGGCGGAAACCTGGTCCAGCTCCCCGGCCAGCTCCATGCGCACGTCGTACCCGGCGCCGTTGCACCGCGTACCGGTCGCCGTGACCAGCGTCCCGTCGTCCAGGGTGAGCACGGCCGCGGCGGTGTCGATGTCACCCGTCTCCCGGAACCGCGCCGGACCCGCGTCCGAGCCGGCCGCGTACACCTCGGTCACCTCCTGCCCGGTGACCCAGCGGACCATGTCGAAGTCGTGCACCAGGCAGTCCCGGTACAGCCCGCCGGAGGTCGCCAGGTACGCCGCGGGCGGCGGAGCCGGATCGGCCGTCATCGTCCGTACGGTGTGCAGCCGGCCCAGGGCGCCCGAGCGGACCAGCTCCCGGGCCGTGCGGTAGCCCGCGTCGAAGCGGCGCATGAACCCCACCTGGAGCACGCCGCCGCCGGCCTCCACCTCGCGCAGCACGGCCAGGGTCCGGGCCAGGTCGGGGGCCAGCGGCTTCTCGCAGAACACCGGCAGCCCGCCGCGCACCGCCCGTACGACCAGCTCGGCGTGCCCTTCGGTCGCGCAGGCCACGACCACCGCGTCGACGCCCCAGGTGAAGACCTGCTCCACGGAGGGCGCGGCGGTGGCCCCCAGCCGGTCGGCCAGGCGCGCCGCCCGCGCGGGTTCGGCGTCGGCGAGCAGGAGCGAGCCCGCGTCCGCCTGGCGGGCCAGCGCCGCCGCGTGGAAGGAGCCGATCCGGCCCGTCCCGATGAGCCCGATGCGCATGCACTCAACCTGACCCCGTCCGGGGGACCTGTCAATCTGCCCGCGCATGCCCCGATGGCCCTTCATGGTCCACTGTGGCGGATACTGGACGGCTGGAACCGGAATGACCGAATGATGACGGACGAGACGGACGAGGGAAAGGCACGGCGACGTGGCTAGGGTTCGGACAGGGGTACGCGTCGTGGGCGCCGTGCTCGCGGCGGTACTGGGAGCCTCGCTCGCGGGCTGCAGCAGCACGGGCGGCAAGCGCGCCGAGGAGCGGGCGAAGGCCGCCGAGGCGGGCCGGCCGGCCGTCTCCACCCCGCGCTGGACCTTCGCGATGGTCACGCACGCGGGCGACGGCGACACCTTCTGGGACATCGTCCAGAAGGGCGCCAAGGAGGCAGCGGCGAAGGACAACATCAACTTCGTCTACGCCCACGACGACCAGGCGCAGCAGCAGGCACAATTCGTGCAGAACGCCATCGACCAGAAGGTCGACGGGATCATCGTGAGCCTCGCCAAGCCGGAGGCCCTCAAGGACGTCATCGCCAAGGCCGTCAAGGCCGGCATCCCGGTGGTCACGGTCAATTCCGGCTCCGCCCAGTCCGCCGAGTACGGGGCGCTCACCCACATCGGCCAGGACGAGCAGATCGCGGGCGAGGCGGTCGGCACCGAGCTGAGCAAGCGCGGCCGCAAGAAGGCCGTCTGCGTCCTGCACGAGCAGGGCAACGTGGGCCACGAGCAGCGCTGCGCCGGGGCCAAGAAGACCTTCTCCGGCTCCATGGAGAACCTGTACGTCGAGGGCACCAACATGCCCTCCGTCCAGGCCGCCATCCAGGCGAAGCTCCAGGCGGACCCGTCCGTCGACGCGATCCTCACCCTCGGCGCCCCCTTCGCCCCCACCGCGGTCAAGGCGAAGGACGCGGCCGCCAGCAAGGCCGAGGTGGACACCTTCGACCTGAACGAGTCCGTGGCCCGCGACCTGAAGTCCGGCGCCCTCGGCTTCGCCGTCGACCAGCAGCCCTACCTCCAGGGCTACGAGGCGATCGACCTGCTCTGGCTCTACCGCTACAACGCGGACACGCTCGGCGGCGGCCGCCCGGTGCTCACCGGACCGCAGATCGTCACCGGCGCCGAGGCCGCCGAGCTGGAGGAGTTCATCAAGCGGGGCAGCCGATGAGCGGGTCCGCGGGAGGGGCCGCCACCGTGGACGAACGGCTCGCCCCCACCTCGGTGGTCCGCAAGCTGCTGGGCCGCCCGGAGCTGGGCGCCGTGGTCGGCGCGGTCGCCGTCTTCGTCTTCTTCTCCTTCGCCGCCCCCAGCTTCCTGCAGGCCTCCAGCCTCAGCACGGTGCTGTACTCGGCCTCCACCATCGGGATCATGGCGGTTCCGGTGGCCATGCTGATGATCGGCGGCGAGTTCGACCTCTCCGCGGGTGTCATGGTCACGACCTCGGCGCTGGTGGCCTCGATGTTCAGCTACCAGATGACCGCCAACGTCTGGGTCGGCGTCCTGGTGTCGCTGCTGGTCACCCTGGCCATCGGCTTCTTCAACGGCTTCATGCTGACCCGTACCAAGCTGCCCAGCTTCATCATCACGCTCGGCACCTTCCTGATGCTGACCGGCCTGAACCTCGGCTTCACCAAGCTGATCAGCGGCTCGGTCTCCACCAAGAGCATCGCCGACATGGAGGGCTTCTCCTCCGCGCGCGCCCTCTTCGCCTCGCAGTGGAACATCGGCTCGGTCACCCTGAAGGTCACCATCCTGTGGTGGCTGGCCCTGGTCGCCGTGGCCACCTGGATCCTGCTGCGCACCCGCGCCGGGAACTGGATCTTCGCGGTGGGCGGCGGGGCCGACGCGGCCCGCGCCACCGGCGTCCCGGTCGTGAAGACCCGTATCGGCCTCTACATGGGCGTTGCCCTGTGCGCCTGGATCTCCGGCCAGCACATCCTCTTCTCGTTCGACGTGGTCCAGTCGGGCGAGGGCGTCGGCAACGAGTTCCTCTACATCATCGCGGCCGTCATCGGCGGCTGTCTGATGACCGGCGGCTACGGCTCCGCCATCGGCTCGGCGGTCGGCGCCTTCATCTTCGGCATGACCAGCAACGGCATCGTCTACGCCCAGTGGAACCCGGACTGGTTCAAGTTCTTCCTCGGCGCGATGCTGCTGCTCGCGACGCTGCTCAACGCATGGGTCCGCAAGCGGGCGGAGGCGAAGTGACCGTGACCGGAGCGACCGTGACCGAAGCCACCTCCCTGGTGAAGCTGACCGACGTCAGCAAGTACTACGGCAACATCCGCGCCCTCCAGGGGGTCTCCCTGGAGGTCTCGGCCGGCGAGATCACCTGCGTGCTGGGCGACAACGGCGCCGGCAAGTCCACCCTCATCAAGATCATCGCGGGCCTGCACCAGCACGACGCCGGATCCTTCGAGATCGAGGGCGAGGAAACCGTGCTCGCCAACCCCCGCGCGGCCCTCGACCACGGCATCGCCACCGTCTACCAGGACCTCGCCGTCGTCCCGCTGATGCCCGTCTGGCGGAACTTCTTCCTCGGCTCCGAGCCGACCAGGGGCCGCGGCCCCTTCCGCCGCCTCGACGTGGGGTTCATGCGCGAGACCACCCGCACCGAGCTGCTGCGCATGGGCATCGACCTGCGCGACGTCGACCAGCCCATCGGGACCCTGTCCGGCGGCGAGCGGCAGTGCGTGGCCATCGCCCGCGCCGTCTACTTCGGGGCGAAGGTCCTCGTCCTCGACGAGCCCACCGCCGCCCTCGGCGTCAAGCAGTCCGGCGTGGTCCTCAAGTACGTCGCCGCCGCCCGTGACGCCGGCCTCGGCGTGGTCCTGATCACCCACAACCCGCACCACGCCCACCTCGTGGGCGACCGGTTCGTGCTCCTCAAGCGCGGCACCATGGCGGGCAGCCACACGCGCGACTCGATCACTCTGGACGAGCTCACCCGCCAGATGGCGGGCGGCTCCGAGCTGGACGAACTGAGCCACGAACTGGAGCGAGTGGCAGAATCAGGTCCGGACACCGCATCCGGCTCCATTTCCGATGCCGACAGGGACGACACGACTCGATGAGCACGTACCGGGACTTCTCGCTCACCCACCGGGGGTCGGCGCGGGGCACCGTCCTGCGGACCATCGGGACCCGTGAGCGGCGGTCGCACCTGACCGCCCCGCGCGTCCCGACCGTCGGCATCGACATCGGCGGCACCAAGGTGATGGCCGGCGTCGTCGACGCCGACGGCATCATCCTGGAGAAGATCCGCGCGGAGACCCCGGACAAGTCCAAGAGCGCCAAGGTCGTCGAGGACACCATCGTCGAGCTGGTGCTGGACCTCTCCGACCGGCACGACGTGCACGCGGTCGGCATCGGGGCGGCCGGCTGGGTAGACGCCGACCGCTCCCGCGTCCTCTTCGCACCCCACCTGGCCTGGCGCGACGAGCCGCTGCGCGACGCACTCCAGTCCCGGCTCGCGGTCCCGGTCATGGTCGACAACGATGCCAACACCGCCGCCTGGGCGGAATGGCGCTTCGGAGCCGGGCGCGGCGAGGACCACCTCGTCATGATCACCCTCGGTACCGGCATCGGCGGGGCCATCCTCGAGGGCGGCCAGGTCAAGCGCGGCCGGTACGGGGTCGCCGGCGAGTTCGGCCACATGCAGGTCGTCCCCGGCGGGCACCGCTGCCCCTGCGGCAACCGCGGCTGCTGGGAGCAGTACAGCTCCGGAAACGCCCTGGTCCGCGAGGCCCGCGAGCTGGCCGCGGCCGACTCCCCGGTCGCGCACAACCTCATCGCCCGGGTCGGCGGCAACGTCCAGGAGATCACCGGGCCGCTCATCACCGAGCTGGCCCGCGAGGGTGACGCCATGTGCGTCGAGCTGCTCCAGGACATCGGCCAGTGGCTCGGCGTCGGCATCGCCAACCTGGCCGCCGCCCTCGATCCCTCCTGCTTCGTCATCGGCGGGGGCGTCAGCGCGGCCGACGACCTGCTGATCGGTCCCGCCCGCGAGGCCTTCCGCCGCCACCTCACCGGCCGCGGCTACCGGCCCGAGGCGCGGATCGCCAAGGCCCAGCTCGGCCCCGAGGCCGGTATGGTCGGTGCCGCCGACCTGGCCCGGCTCGTCGCCCGCCGCTTCCGGCGCGCCACACGCCGCCGGGTCGAGCGCTACGAGCGCTACGCGCAGCTCGGCCGGCGGGACAGCGCAGGCTCCACGGACGCCACGGACCCCAAGGACACAGGACAGCAGTGACCCCGCCCTCCCTGCCCCACCAGGCGTCCGCCCCCGACGAGGGCGGTGCGCCGAAGCCCACCGCCGAGGACCGCAGGCACGTCGTCAAGCGCCGCTGGATCACCGCGATCATCATCCTGCTGCTCGTCGGCGTACCCGCGGGCTACCTGGCCATCTCCACCCAGCAGAGCCGCGAGAGCGGCCGCGACAAGGCCGCCAAGATCGGCGCGACCAAGGTGCGTCCGGGCTGGCCCTCCCGGGTGCAGCGCAGCATCTACGAGGTCCCCATCCCGCCCAAGGCCTGGCGGGTCGGGTTCCTCGAGACCAACAACTGGCGCACGAGCCGGCTGTTCACGCAGATCGCGGTCACCCCCGCCGACCTGGACGCCTTCCTGGCCGACCTCGGCACCAGCCGGGACGCGCTGACCCCCGGGGTCTCGATCTCCCCGCACGACACCGAGGTCGCGGGCTGGCACTGGACCCCGGAGGCCACCTGGTACGGGACCACCCTGGAGCAGGCCGACCCGCGCCCCACCCGGGACGTCACGGTCGACCTCACGGACCCCGAGCACCCCAAGGTCTACGTCGTGTCCACGACGACCCCGTAATCGCGCTCCCCGGCACTAGCCTGGGATCATGAAGCTCATCAAGCGGCTGCACTCCTGCGTCCAGCTGGAGAAGGACGGGCACACGCTCGTCATCGACCCGGGCGCCTTCAGCGAACCGGACGCGGGCCTGGGGGCGGACGCCCTGCTGGTCACGCACGAGCACCCCGACCACTTCGACGAGGGCCGGCTGCGCGCCGCCCTCGACGCCAACCCCGCGGCCGCGCTCTGGACCCTGCGCAGCGTCGCCGGCCGGCTCGCCCCCGCCTACCCGGGCCGGGTGCACACCGTGGGCCACGGCGACACCTTCAGCGCCGCCGGGTTCGACGTCCAGGTGCACGGCGAGCTGCACGCCGTGATCCACCCCGACATCCCGCGGATCACCAACGTCGGCTACCTCGTGGACGGTTCGCTCTTCCACCCCGGGGACGCGCTGACCGTGCCCGAGGCCCCCGTGGACACCCTGATGGTCCCGGTCCACGCGCCCTGGAACAAGGTCGCCGAGGTGATCGACTACCTCCGCGAGGTCAAGCCGCGGCGGGCCATCGACATCCACGACGCCTACCTCTCCGACATCGCCCGGCCCATCTACGACATGGCCCTGGACACCCTGGGCGGCACCGATCACGGCCGACTCTCCGCAGGTGACGCCGCCGACCTGTGACTGTCGGTGCCGGGCGGTAGGTTGGGACGCATGCGTATCGCCACCTTCAACGTCAACTCCATCACCGCCCGGCTGCCGCGCCTGCTGGCCTGGCTGGAGAGCTCCGGCACGGATGTCCTGTGCGTCCAGGAGACCAAGTGCTCCGCGGAACAGTTCCCGCACGCGGAGCTGCGCGAACTCGGCTACGAGTCGGCCGTCAACGCCACCGGCCGGTGGAACGGCGTTGCCCTGGTCTCCAAGGTCGGCCTTGACGACGTGGTCACGGGCCTGCCCGGCGGGCCCGACTACGAGGGCGTCCAGGAGCCCCGCGCGATCTCCGCCACCTGTGGCGGAGTGCGCCTCTGGTCGGTGTACGTGCCCAACGGCCGCGAGGTCGAGCACGACCACTACGGCTACAAGCTGAACTGGTTCCGCTCGCTGACCGAGGCCGTCGCCGAGGACGCGGCCGGCCCCCGCCCCTTCGCGGTGCTCGGCGACTTCAACGTGGCCCCGACCGACGAGGACGTGTACGACCCGGCGGTCTTCGAGGGCCTCACCCACGTCACCCCCGCCGAGCGGGCCGCGCTGGAGGCGCTGCGGGCGGCCGGGCTCTCCGACGTGCTGCCGCGCCCCCTCAAGTACGACCGGCCTTACACGTACTGGGACTACCGCCAGCTCGCCTTCCCCAAGAACAGGGGCATGCGCATCGACCTGGTGTACGGGAACGAGCCCTTCGGCAAGGCCGTCACCGACGCCTACGTCGACCGCGAGGAGCGCAAGGGCAAGGGCGCGTCCGACCACGCGCCGGTCGTCGTCGACCTGGACCTCGACCGCTAGGGGTCGCCAGTGTCCTGGGGTCGCCAGGACCCGATCCGGGCCCGCGGATCCAGGCGCGCCCTGTGGCCAGCGGCGGATCCTGGTGCGACGCTGGGCGGTATGAACATCCCTTTCCTGGGCAACTGGCTGAACCGGCACGAAACGGAACGGACCGCGGGTCTTGCCGCGGCCCTCGCCGATGATCCCGAGGGCATCGCCGAGTTGTTCTCGGAGTGCGAGATGCTGCGCGTCCAGGCGAGGGCGGCCGGACTCGAACTCGACGAGAGCCGGGCCTCGTTGGAAGCGCTCGACCAGCTGATGCCGCGCTGGCGGCGGGATCCCGAGATCGTGCCGTGGCTCGGCAACGACGCGGGCTTCTACCTCGGGACCGTGATCATCCGCACGGTCCCGGGGGCGGCCTGGCAGGTGTGGCCCAACGGTCAGCCGGTGATCCGGCTGGCCTCGGGCCGCGAGCTGAACGTGATCGAGGCGGGGGTGTCCTGGGCGATGACCGGATCCCCCGAGCTCAGCCAGGCGTACGCCGAATCCTCCGAAGGCTGATCGATGTAGAGGTTTATGTGGCGTTTATGCCCCTTTAAGCGTGTCGAGGCGAAGTGCCCTTCCTGGGCTGGATAGTTTGCGCAGACCTCGACACACCGACAAGTGGGCAGGGCAGCGCATGGCCGTCGATCCGTTGATCGAGCTGCGGGACGTCAACAAGTACTACGGGACGCTGCACGTCCTGCAGGACATCAACCTCACCGTCGGCCGCGGGGAGGTGGTGGTGATCATCGGCCCCTCCGGCTCCGGGAAATCGACACTGTGCCGGGCGATCAACCGGCTGGAGACCATCGAATCGGGCACCATCCTGATCGACGGGGAGCCGCTGCCCGACGAGGGCAAGGAACTGGCCCGGCTGCGGGCCGAGGTAGGGATGGTCTTCCAGTCCTTCAACCTCTTCGCGCACAAGACGGTCCTCGCCAACGTCTCGCTCGCCCAGATCAAGGTCCGCGGCCGCAAGAGGGAAGAGGCGGACAAGCGCTCCCGGGAGCTGCTGGAGCGCGTCGGCCTCGCGGACCAGGCCCCCAAGTTCCCCGCCCAGCTCTCCGGCGGCCAGCAGCAGCGCGTGGCCATCGCCCGCGCCCTCGCCATGAACCCCAAGGCCCTGCTCTTCGACGAGCCCACCTCCGCGCTCGACCCGGAGATGATCAACGAGGTGCTGGAGGTCATGCAGCAGCTCGCCGCCGAGGGCATGACCATGGTCGTGGTCACCCACGAGATGGGCTTCGCCCGCTCCGCCGCCAACAGCGTCGTGTTCATGGCCGACGGCAGGATCGTCGAGAACCGGACCCCGGAGGAGTTCTTCACCGCCCCCGAGAGCGCCCGGGCGAAGGACTTCCTCTCCAAGATCCTGAAGCATTGAGGGGGCCCGTCCGATGATCTCGATCCGCGCCCTCACGGTGCTCCTGATCGCGGTGGCCGCCGTCGGCTGCGGCAAGCCCGGCAGCCCCCCGGTCAAGGGGCCGCAGCCCGAGGCCCTGCCGGCGTACCAGGTCGACACGGCGTTCCGGCTGCCCGAGTCCCGCACCTGGGAGAAGGCCAGGCGCCGGGGCCACCTCGTCGTCGGCGCCAAGGAGGACCAGCCGTACATGGGGGAGAAGGACCCGGCCAGCGGCCGCTACTCCGGCTTCGACATCGAGATCGCCAAGATGATGTCGGCCTCGCTCGGCTTCGACCCCAAGACCATCGAGTTCAGGACGATCGCCTCCGCCAACCGCGAGACGGCCCTGCAGAACGGCCAGATCGACTACTACGTCGGCACCTACACGATCAACGACAACCGCAAGAAGCAGGTCGGCTTCGCCGGCCCCTACTTCCTGGCCGGCCAGTCCCTGCTGGTCCGCAGGAACGAGAAGGACATCAAGGGCCCCCAGGACCTCGCGGGCAAGAAGGTCTGCTCGGCCGCCGGCTCCACCCCGTACCAGCGGCTCCAGAAGGAGTTCCCGAAGGCGGTCCTCGTCACCTACGACACCTACTCGGCCTGCGTGGACAACCTGCTCACCTACCAGGTCGACGCCGTCTCCACCGACGACTCCATCCTCCTCGGCTACGCGGCCAAGGTCCCCGAGGAGCTCAAGGTGGTCGGCGAGCCCTTCTCCAAGGAGCCCTACGGCATCGGCGTCCCCCGCAGCGACAACGCCCTGCGCTTCGCCCTCGACGACGCCCTGGAGGCCCAGGAGAAGAACGGCAACTGGAAACGCGCCTACGCGGCCACGCTCGGCCTGTCCGGCGTGCCGGCCCCGACGCCGCCCCCCATCGACCGCTACCCCGCGAGCTGAGGGAGAAGGCACCGACATGGACGTACTCACCGAGAACTTCGCGGTCTACGGAAAGGGCTTCCTGGGCACCGTCCAGCTGACCGTCTACGCCTCCCTCCTCGCCCTGGTCCTGGGCTTCGTCATGGCCTCCTTCCGGGTCGCCCCGGTCGGCTCCTTCCGGGTCTTCGGCACGGTCTGGGTCACGGTCCTGCGCAACACCCCGCTCACCCTGCTCTTCTTCGCCGTGCTGCTGGGCCTGCCCCGTTTCGGGATCGTCCTGCCGTTCCAGCTCTTCGCCATCCTGGCGCTCGGCTGCTACACCTCCGCCTTCATCTGCGAGGTGCTGCGCTCGGGCATCAACACCGTGCCCAAGGGGCAGGGCGAGGCGGCCCGCAGCCTCGGCATGAACTTCGGCCAGACGCTGGGCACCGTGGTCCTGCCGCAGGCCTTCCGCTCCGTCATCCCGCCCATCGGCTCCACGCTGATCGCGCTGGCCAAAAACTCCGCGATCGCCGGCGCGTTCAGCGTCAACGAGCTGCTGGGCACCTACAAAACCCTCAACGAACTCGGTTACAGCATCGTCTGGACCTTCTTCTGGATCGCCGTCGGCTACCTGATCATCACCTTGTCCATCAGCGCGCTCTTCAACGTGCTGGAGAAGCGCTACGGAGTCGCCCGATGACCGCGCACGCGCTCCACGGGGACCTGGAGTCCACGGCCCTCTACGACATCCCGGGCCCGCGCGCCCAGCGCCGGCACTTCCTCTACGGGATCGCCTCGACCGTGGTGATCCTCGCCCTGGTCGGCTGGCTCGTCTACCTGCTCTTCGACACGAACCAGTTCACCGCCGCCAAGTGGGGCCCCTTCAGGTACGAGGGCATCCAGGAGCTGCTGCTCCGGGGGCTGGGGAACACGCTCAAGGCCTTCGCGTACGCCTCGGTGCTGTCCCTGGTGTTCGGGGCGGTGCTGGCCAGCGGCAGACTCTCGGTCCACCGGCCGGCGCGCTGGCTGGCCACCCTGTGCGTGGAGTTCTTCCGGGCCATGCCGGTGCTGGTGATGATCTTCTTCATCTTCGTCGCGCTGCAGGTCCAGCCGCTGCCCGCGCTGGTGGCGGGACTGACCCTGTACAACGGCTCGGTGCTCGCCGAGGTCTTCCGTACGGGCATCAACTCGGTGGAAAGGGGGCAGCGCGAAGCGGCGTACGCGCTGGGCATGCGAAAGACACAGGTGATGACCTTCGTCCTCGCCCCGCAGGCGGTCCGGGCGATGCTGCCCGCGATCATCAGCCAGCTGGTGGTGGCGCTGAAGGACACCTCGCTCGGATACCTGATCACCTATGAGGAGTTCCTGCACGCGGGCAAGCTGATCGCCTCGAACCTCGACTACGACCTGCCCTTCATTCCCGTCGTGATGATCATCTCCCCGATCTACATCGGGATGTGCATGCTGTTGTCCTGGTTCGCCACGTGGGTGGCGAGGCGGGAGCGGCGCAGCCCGAAGACGAGCGCGGTGGAGGTGGCTGCGGCCGCACAGGAAACGGTGCTGCCGGGTCGCCGGTAGCTCCGACGAGCCACCCCCACCCGGCAGCAGCCGTGGATCACTGCTCGCGCAGTGGCACCGAGACGTAACTGGGATCGGTGCCCGGTGAGGAGAAGGTCAGCTGCGCGCCGGTGGGGTTGTGCTCGATGTAGAGCGGGTCCACGGTGTCGACGACGAGGGCGAGCCGGTGGCCCTCGGGCACGTCGTAGGCGGTGGAGAACAGCTCCAGGTCCACGCCGAAGGCCTGCCCGGGGGCGCGGCCGTGGAAGGTGTACGGGGCGTTGCTGACGAGCTTGCCGATGCCGAGCGGGCCGACGTCGTAGAGGTACGCGACGAAGGTGCCGTCGGCCTTGGTGGGCGTGACGGTGGTGTGCAGTTCGACCGTGCCGCGGATCCGGCGCGGCTCGTCGTAGCGCCCGGACTGCCAGACGGCGGCGAAGGCGCGGGGGAGGAGGGGGATGGAGGCGGCCGGCGGCGCCTTGACGAACTGGTCGAGGATGCTGGAGAGGAAGATGATGCCGCCGTTGGCGCCGGAGTCCACGTTGGCGAAGAGGTGCTCGCTGTCGGAGAGCGCGAGCTTCTCGGTGCCGGCGGAGCCGACCGACTTCCAGTCGGCGTAGCCCTCGTAGCCTTCGTTGCTGCGGGACTTGATCTGCACCGGGGCCTCGGTGTCCACCCCGTTGCGCTCGCCCTTGAGGTAGCGGTCGAACCAGCGGTGGGCGTTGGTCCAGGTGTCGTTGGGCAGGCCGAGCAGTCCGGTGCCCTCGGCGGTGGCGTGGTCGCCGGGGCGGAACTCCAGGCGCTTGGGACCGGTCAGCCGCTCGTAGAACTTCGCGTACTGGTTGGGCGGGAAGATGGTGTCGCCCCAGGCGTTGCCCAGCATGATCGCGGCGCCGTTGGCGTTGATCCGGTCCACTTGCTCGGCGGCCGAACGCTTCCTGCCCCACTCGATCATCTGCTGCTCCCGGTCCAGCCGGGAGCCGAGGAAGTCGCCGAGGATCGACTGGAGTTCGGGTCCGGGACGGCCGGTGAGGTAACCGGCGGCGCCGAGCATCCCGGCGGCCTGCAGGTGCTGGGTGCGGCCGGAGTAGATGGACTCGATGAGGTCGGCCCAGCCGCTCATCGCGACCACGGCCTTGATGCGCGGGTCGTGCGCGGAGGCCAGCAGGCTGATGCCGGCGCCGTACGAGACCCCGCCGAGGCCGATGTGGTCCGCGTCGGCGGCGGTGCTGGCCAGGGCCCAGTCGATGACGGCCGAGACGTCCGCGATGTCCGGGGGACCGGCCACCTCGATCTGCCCGCCGGAGAGCCAGAAGCCGCGGGAGGTGTAACTGACCACGACATAGCCGGAGTCGGCGAGTTTCTTGGCCTGGGCGATGTATTCGATCTGCGGCATGCCCCAGCTGGTGGGCAGCACGATCAGCGGGTACTTCCGGCCGGTCTCGGCGCCCGACGGCGCGAAGACGTTGCCCTTGAGGGTGATGCCGCCGGAGCCGGGGATGTCGTGGAAGCTCAGCCCCGACGGGGCTGCGGAGGCGTCGGCGGTGATCGCCACGGTGCCGGCGGGAGCCGCCTGGGCCTGGTGGGGGGCCAGGCCCAGGGCGGCTGCCGCCAGCAGGGCTGCCACGGCTGCGGCGGTGGTGGTGCGTTCCATCAATCACTCCTCGCGTACGCCGGGTTGTCAAAGTGACCCGACGGTAACGGGAGGGGGTTACTGGGGGTAACTCGTGAGTAAGTTACGTGGTGGTAACAATTGAACGAGATTCAGCGGAAGGGTGGCCGACGCCGGCGCGCGCGTGTGCGCTCAGCCGTTCTGCGCGGTCCCGGTCACGGCGCTCTTGGCCTTCCAGTCGTCCCAGGAGAGGTTCCACTCCCCGTAGCCGTTGCCGAGCTCGGCGTTGCCCTTGGAGCCGGACCCGACCACCTCGAAGGGGTCGCCGATCTGGGACTTCGCGAAGAAGTCCTTGGCGTCGGAGTCGCTCATTCCCACGCAGCCGGAACTGGTGTTGGCGCGGCCGAAGTTGCCGGCGTTCCACGGCGCGGCGTGCGCGTACATGCCCGACCAGGTCAGCCGCATCGAGTAGTCGACCATCTTGTCGTAGGCGTCGTCCAGGCCCACCGTCTGGGAGTCCATCCGGATGGTGCCCTCCTTGGTCATGATCACCATCTTCCCGGACCAGGAAGCCTTCTTGCCGCCCGGAGTGCCGGCCGAGACCGGGATCGTCTTCTGCGTCTGGCCGTCCTCGGTCACCGACATCTTCTTGCCGTCGAGGCTGACCTCGATCCGGCGGTCCTTGCCGATCTTGAACTCGGTGTTGTAGTCACGGGCGAACATGCCGCCGCCCTTGCCGGAGTCCACGCCGTTCAGGTTCATCTCGACCTTCACGTCCGTGCCGGACTTCCAGTAGTCCTTGGGCCGCCAGTCGACACGGTCGTTGCCGGAGTAGTCCTTGATCCAGCCCCAGGAGCCCTCGGTGTTGTCCGAGGTGGTGACCTTGAGCTGCTTCTCCACCGCGGCCTTGTTCGTCACCGGGTTGTCGAACACGAGCGACACCGGCATCGCCACGCCCACCGTGCTGCCCTTGGGGATGTTGATCGAGACCTTGTTCACCTTGTCGGCGGCGCCGGTCTTGAACTGCGTGCCGGCGCTCTGGCTCTCGGTGTTCTGGGCCTCGACCTTGTACTCCGAGCCGGGTGCGGCGTTGCGCTCCGAGGTCCAGGTCCTGCCGTCGTCGGATATCTTCCCCGGCAGCTCCGCGCCCTTGGCGTCGGTCACCTTCACCTGGGCCAGCTTGCCCTCGGCGATGGTCACCGTGACGGGCTCGCCCGCCTTGACCTGATCGCCCGTGAGGTTCACCGAGACCGCCATGTCGGCCTTCGGCTTCAGCTCGGCCTTGCCGTTCGCACCGCCCCCGCTCCCGCTGCCGCCCGAGCATGCGGTCAGCGCGGCGGCCAGAAGTGCGGTGCTCGCCAGGGCGGTACGGCGTATGCGGCTCAACGAAAATCCCTCCCAAGTAATGATCGTTCGCAAACGTAGATGCGAACAGCACGACTCTAGGTTGCGCAATCCGCGGAAATAATCGTGCTTTCGGTTGTGACATGGACCGCAGCAGAACGGTCATCGTCCGGTCACAATCGCCGCGCGGTCCGGTCATGGACAGCTGTGAGAGTCCTGTGCGTCCCGATCCTCCCGGCCCCCCGCCGGACGTACCGGAAGGCCGATCAGCCATGTGTGCACTGCTCGTGACCCCCACCCAGCACCAGCACCAGAGCCAGGACCGGGAGCTGACGGTGCGCACCCTGTCCGTCCCGGAATACCAGGCGTTCCTTTCCCGGCACGGCCGGGCGAGCTTTCTCCAGTACCCGTCATGGGCCTCGGTAAAGGACCTTTGGCGCGCGGAAAGGGTCGGATGGCACTACCCCGGCGGTGAAATCGAAGGTGCCGGGCTCGTTCTCTACCGCCAATTCCCGGGCACCCGCAAATATTTCGCCTACCTCCCCGAGGGTCCCGTCGCCGATTGGTCCGACCCGCACGTCGACCGCTGGCTCACCCCGCTCATGCGCCACCTCAGGGCGGCCGGAGCCTTCGCGGTCCGCATCGGCCCCACCCCCGCCTACCGGCGCTGGGACGCGGCCACCGCCAAGTCCGCCACGGGGCCCGGCCGGCAGATATCCGACGTCCTCGCCACCGAGGTGGACCCGGTCGGCGCCGCCCTCGCCGACCGGCTGCGCACCCGCGGCTGGAAGCGCTGCGGCGGCGAGGACGACGGCGACGCCCAGCCCCGCCACGTCTTCCGGGTGCCGCTGGCCGGCCGCACCCGCGACGAGCTGTGGTCGGGCCTGAACCAGGAGTGGCGCCGCAACGTGCGCAAGGCCACCAAGGCCGGTGTGGAGACGGTCGTCGGCGGCGCCGCCGACCTGCCCGAGTTCTACCGGCTGCTGCGGATCACCGAGGAGCGCGACGGCTTCCGGCTCGGCCGCTCGCTGGCGTACTACGAGCAGCAGTACCAGGTCCTCAACGCCGAGGAACCGGGCCGGATGCGGCTCTACCTGGGCATCCACCAGGGCGAGATCCTCGCCGCCCACACGATGATCGTCGCCGGGAGCCGGGTCTGGTACCAGACCGGCGCCTCCGCCGACCACCGGCGCGAGGTCCGCCCCAGCAACGCCCTGCAGTGGCGCATGATGTGCGACGCCCATGCCCTCGGAGCCGACGAATACGACATGCGCGGGGTACCCTCCACCCTCGACCCCGACGAACGTTCTTTCGGGCTGCTGCGCTGGAAGCTCGGCACCGGCGGACAGGTCGTCGAGACGCTCGGAGAGTGGGAGATACCGATGGACGGAGTCGCCAACACGGCGCTCTACAAGGCGTTCCAGGCATACCTGGCCCGCAGGTGACGGCCACCGACACCAGACAGGCCGCCGAGCACACCGGAAGCGGCGCGGCACCGGCGAAGACCTCGGTGCTGCGCAGTGGTGCGCTCATGGCGGCCGGCTCGGTCGTCTCCCGCGCCACCGGCTTCGTCCGCTCAGCCGTCGTCGTCGCGGCGCTGGGCACCGGACTGCTCGGCGACAGCTACGCCGTCGCCAACACGGTCCCGAACATCATCTACATGCTGCTCATCGGCGGCGCGCTCAACGCCGTCTTCGTGCCCGAGCTGGTCCGCGCGGCCAAGGAGCACCGGGACGGCGGAGCCGCCTACACCGACCGGCTGCTCACCGCCTGCACCGCGGCGCTCGTGACGCTCACCGCGGTGGCCGTCCTGGCCGCGCCGCTGATCGTCTCGGCGTACACCGACTACAGCGGCGCCCAGGCGAGCACCACCGTGGCCCTGGCCCGGTACTGCCTGCCGCAGATCCTCTTCTACGGCCTCTTCACCCTGCTCGGCCAGGTACTCAATGCGCGCGGGCGGTTCGGCGCGATGATGTGGACCCCGGTCCTCAACAACTTCGTGATCATCGGCGTCTTCGGGCTCTTCCTGTACGTCTCCCACGACGCGGCGAACGGTCTCACGGCCGCCGAGACCCGGCTGCTGGGCCTCGGCACCACCGCCGGCATCGTCATCCAGGCCCTCGCCCTCGTCCCGTCGCTGCGCGCCGCCCGCTTCCGCTGGCGCCCCCGCTTCGACT
This sequence comes from Streptomyces sp. NBC_01546, assembly GCF_045208355.1. NCBI lineage: Bacteria > Bacillati > Actinomycetota > Actinomycetes > Kitasatosporales > Streptomycetaceae > Streptomyces > Streptomyces sp. NBC_01546. Next base: position 1,781,903 of record NZ_CP109379.1, on the reverse strand, counting down.
GGCGCGGCAGCGGCCTCGGCCGGCCGCTGCGCAACGCGGGCTGGACGGTCATGCTCGTCCTGACCAACCAGATCGCCTACTGGGTCGTCACCCGGCTCTCCACCACCACCGGACAGCAGGCCGTCGACGCCGGGCTCGCGGGCGGCGCAGGCTACACCGCCTACAGCAACGCCTACCAGCTGTGGATCGTCCCGCAGGGCATCATCACCGTCTCCCTCGTCACCGCCCTGATGCCCCGGATGAGCTCGGCAGCCTCGGACGGCGACCTCACGGGCGTGCGCAAGGACATCTCCTACGCGCTGCGCTCCAGCGCCGCGCTCGTCGTACCCGCCGCCGCGCTCTTCGCGGCCCTCGCACCCTGGGTGATCGGCGCCGTCTTCGGCTACGGCCGCACCGGCGCCGCCGACGTCGAGGTCATGGCGGGCATGCTGGTGGCCTTCGCGCCCGGCCTGATCGCCTTCTCCGCGCAGTACGTCCTCTCGCGCGGCTTCTACGCCCTGTCCGACACCCGGACCCCCTTCTTCCTCAACCTCACCATCGCCGCGCTCAACGCCGGGCTGTCGGCCGCCGCCTACTTCCTGCTGTCCCCGCGCTGGGCGGTCACCGGCATGGCCGCGGCCTCCTCCATCGCGTTCCTCGCGGGCGCCGCCGTGACCGCCCGCACCCTCGCCCGGCGCCTCGGCCCGCGCGCGGGCACCCGTACCGAACTGCGCGCCACCGCCGTACGCACCCACCTGCGGCTGCTGGCCGCCTGCGCACCGGCCGCCGCCGCCGGGTACGCGGCAGCCCGCGCCGCCGACCGGTTCGGCGATTTCGCCGCGGTCGGGGCGGGAACCGTCGCCCTGCTGCTCGTCGTCGTCCTCCTTGCCGGGCCGCTGCGCCTGACGGAGATCACCGACCAGCTGGACTCCCTGCGGCGGCGCATCGGCCGTTAGCCGGAGGACGGCACTGAACCACCCTGGGATACTGGCCCGATGCCACGCGTACTGCTGATCGAGGACGACCCTTCCATCCGGGAAGGAGTGGGCCTCGGGCTGCGCCGCCGCGGCCACGAAGTGAGCGCCGCCGAGACCGGCGAGGCGGGACTCGGCCTGATGGCGAGCTTCCGCCCCGAGCTGGTGCTGCTCGACCTGATGCTGCCGGGGATCAACGGCGTACAGGTCTGCCGCCGGATACGCGAGACAAGCGAGGTGCCGATCATCATGCTCACCGCGCGCGGCGACGACTTCGACATAGTCATCGGCCTGGAGGCCGGCGCCGACGACTACATCGTCAAGCCCGCCCGCACCGAGGTCATAGAGGCTCGGGTGAAGGCCGTACTGCGCCGGCTCACCGCCCCGGCGGGCAACCGCCCCGAGGTCGAGCAGCACGGCGAGCTGGCCATCGACCGCTCCGGGCTGACCGTCGCCAAGAACGGCGAGCGCGTCCCCCTCGCCCCCAGCGAGCTCAAGCTCCTGCTGCACCTGTCGGCCTCTCCCGAACAGGTCTTCTCCCGCCAGCAACTCCTCGAGTACGTCTGGGACCACAGCTACCACGCCGACGCCCGGCTGGTGGACGCCTGCGTCCGCCGGCTGCGCCACAAGATAGAAGACCCCGACCAGAGCCCCCGCTACATCCAGACCGTGCGTGGCTTCGGCTATCGCTTCGGTCCGCTGTAGGGGGCGCGAGGTGCGACGAATAGCCCCGCTCGGGCTGCGCACCCGGCTGATAGCGGCCTTCCTGCTGGTCGCCGCGATCAGCGCGGTGAGCACGGCCGCCCTCACCTACCAGCAGGCGCGCAACGCCATCCTCAAGCAGACCCAGGACACCGCCATCAGTTCCCTGCGGGACCAGGTCGAGCAGCAGGAGATCCGCCTTCCCCTGACCCAGGGGGAACTCCAGCGCATCGTCATCGACCTCGGCAAGCGCGGCAAACCCCACCCGTGGATCCTCTTCGCCGAGTACGGCAGCCTGCGCGCCTCCACCAACCCGGCCTCGCCCACCCCCACCATCGTGACCGACAGTCTGCGCGACAAGGTCCTCAGCAGCCGGTACACCGCCTTCCAGCGCGTCGAGGACCAGCGCGGCACCCCGTACCTCACGATCGGCGTCCCCGCCCTCTTCGAGCACAACGGCTACACCGAACCCACCGGGCTCGTCTTCTTCGCCTGCGTCCCGCTCGCCACCGAGAAGCAGACCGTCGAGGCCATGGTCGAAGCCGCCCAGCAGGGCGCGGTCCCCGGGCTGGCCATCGCCATCATTCCCGCGCTGCTGGCCGCCCGCAGCGTGCTGCGGCCGGTCCGCGACATGCGCCGGGCCGCCCAGCGGCTGGGCCGCGGCCGCCTCGACACCCGTATCGAGGTCCGGGGCGCCGACGAACTCGCCGGACTCGCCCGCACCTTCAACGAGACCGCCCGCGCCCTGGAGCAGTCGGTGAGCGAGCTGCGGGACGCGGAGACCCGCGCCCGCCGCTTCGCCTCCGACGTCTCCCACGAACTGCGCACCCCGCTCGCCGGGATGCTCGCCGTGACCGAGGTCCTCGACGAGGACGCCGCGCACCTCGACGCCGACACGGCCAAGGCCCTGCGCCTGGTCAGCGCCGAGACCGGCAAACTCGCCGTCCTCGTCGAGGACCTGATGGAGATCTCCCGGTTCGACGCCCGGGCCGCCGAGCTCAACCTCGACGACGTGGACATCGCCGAAGCCGTGCGCAAGTCCCTCGAACGACGCCGCTGGGACGACGACCGCGTCGTCACCGAACTGCCGTACGGGGTACGCGCCCGGCTCGACCCGCGCCGCTTCGACGTGGTCCTCGCCAACCTCGTCGGCAACGCCCTGCGGCACGGCGGCGCCCCCGTGCACGTCACCGTACGGACGGCACCGGGCGAGGACGGCGAACGGCTGCTCATCGACGTCGCCGACAGCGGGCCCGGCATCGCCCCGGAGGTGCTGCCGCACATCTTCGACCGCTTCTTCAAGGCCGACGCGGCCCGTACCCGCTCCGCCGGCAGCGGCCTCGGACTCGCCATCACCCTGGAGAACGTCCGCCTGCACGGCGGTACCCTCCAGGCCGGCAACAGGCCCTCCGGGGGAGCCCTCTTCACCCTCGACATGCCGCTGGAGGCCCGCGTATGACAGGGCGGACGAGGTCCCGGGCCACGGCGGCCACGGCGGCGCTGGCGGGCTGCGCCCTGCTGCTCGCCGGATGCGGGATCAAACGCACCGGGGTGATCGAGAGCGGCCATGCCGCCACCGCCAAGGTCCCCGGCGGCAAGACCGCCGGCGTCATCTACTTCGTCTCCAAGGAGGGCGACCGGCTCGTCCCGGTCCCGTTCGGGATCAGCGCCGAATACACCATCGCGCCCGAGGGACTCCTGGGGCTCCTGCTGAACGGCCCCACCGGTCCGGCTCAGGAGGCCGGGCTCACCACGGCGCTGCCCCGGCTGACTTCCGGGATGGCGGGCGTGGGGGTGAGCGAGTACTCGCCGAGCGCGGGGCTGACGGTCCGTGTGCCGTTCGCCGTGGGCAGCCTGTCGGAACTGGCCCGCAAACAGCTGGTGTGCACCATCGGCGTCTCCGCCGTACCGGAAACCCTCAGCCCGGTCACCCTGCAGGGCACTGACACCGCCCTCCCGTCCGCCGACTGCGACCCGCAGCGCTGAAAGGTGCGGCCGGCCCGCGGCCGGCCGCGCCCTTGCGGGCGGGGCCGCCCACCCGTCACGGTGGCCCCATGGACCACGCCGCGGACGTCCCCGACGTCTTCGACCCCCGGATCTACGCCGAGGGCATTCCCCACGAGCGCTACCGGGTGCTCCGCGATCACCATCCGGTGGCCTGGCAAGCCGAGCCGGAGATCCAGGGCTGGCCCGCCGGCCCCGGCTTCTGGGCGGTGACCCGGCACGCCGACGTCGTCCGCGTCCTGCGCGACCACCGCACGTACTCCTCCTGGCTCGGCGCCACCCAGATCCGCGACCCCGACCCGGCCGACCTGCCCTTCCTGCGCCGCACCATGCTCAACCAGGACCCGGACAAGGCCGCCGGCGACCACGGCCGGCTGCGGCGGCTCGTCTCCCGCGCCTTCACCCCCGCCCGCGTCGACGCCTTCGCCGGACGGGTACGGGAACGCGCCCGGACCCTGCTCGCCGGCGCACGGGAGAAGGCCGAGGACGGCGCCGCCGACCTGGTGCGCACCGTCACCGACGAGTACGCGCTGCTCAACCTCACCGACCTGCTGGGCGTCCCGGCCGCCGACCGCGCCCTGCTGCTCGAGTGGACCGTACGGATCATCGGCTACCAGGATCCCGAGGACGCGCCCGCGCCCCGGGTCGGCCCCGACGGCAAGCCGCTCAACCCGCGCTCCCCGGCGCTGCTCGGCGAGATGTTCGGGTACGCCCGCGAACTGGCCGCCCACAAGCGTGCGCATCCCGGCGACGACGTGATGACGGCCCTCGCCCAGGCCGGACTGGACCCGGCCGAGCTGGAGATGTTCTTCTTCCTGCTCACCGTCGCGGGAAACGACACCGTGCGCAGCGCGGCCCCCGGCGGCCTGCTCGCGCTGGCCCGCGATCCCGGGGCCTTCGCCCTGCTCGCCGAGGGCCGCGCGCCCGTGGACCGCGCCGTCGAAGAGCTCCTGCGCGTCCACCCGCCGGTGCTCAGCTTCCGCCGGACCGCCGCCGTCGACACCGAGCTGGCCGGGCAGCGCATCCGGGCGGGGGACAAGGTGGTGGTCTTCCACGCCTCCGCCAACCACGACGAGCGCGTCTTCACCGACCCCGCACGCCTCGACCTCGGCCGGACGCCCAACCCGCACGTCTCCTTCGGGGACGGCCCGCACGTCTGCCTGGGCGCGCACTTCGCCCGGCTCCAGCTGCGCGTCTTCTACGAGGAGTGGTGTGCGGCCATGCCCGCGCCCGAACTCGCGGGCCCGCCCCGGCGGCTGGTCTCCAACTTCATCAACGGGATCACGCGGCTGCCGCTACGGGTGTCCGGGCCGCCGCGGTGACGTCGGCGACCAGCTCGGTCACGTCCGGCCCGTAGGCATCGGAGTTGATCACCTTCAACATCACGCAGAACGACTCGCTGCCGTACTTGCGGGCCAGTCGTTCGTGGTGCTTGGCCAGATAACGGGCGGCGGCCTGGTTGCTGTTGGCGGTCTGCCCCGACAGCAGGAACACGGGCCGGGAGCCCCGCCCGGTCGTCAGCCGCGCCAGCAGCACGTACTCGACCATGCCCTTCTCCCAGCGGTACGTCTCCCCGCCGACGCGGATGGCCCCGCGATCCGGATCGCCCGACTCCAGGCCGACGTCGGTGCGCACCCCCGGCAGCATGGAGGCCAGGTGCGCGGTCGTCCGGGCGTTGGAGGCGGGCCCGCCGACGCAGAACTCGGCCCGCTCGCCGAAGCCCTGCCGGGCGGTGTCGTGGGTGACGACCTGTACGGTCGCCCCGCAGTCCTTGATCAGGGCGGATATCTCCAGCAGCGCGAAGGCGTCATTGCGGTGCAGGGAGGAATCCTTCCCGCCCATCTGGCGGTTGACCACAAACAGACAGTCGGCCCCGGTAGGCAGCCCGAAGAAGGCCTGCTTGCGCCGCAGCGCGCGCCGCCAGACGTAGGTCCGGGTGAACCAGCCGAACCCGCCGCTGCACGCGGTGGCTATCACCCCGAGCACGATGTTGCGCACGTCGTCGTTCATGCGGCGGATGGTAGCCGTCACATGGCGTTCCTGACGCGGGGGGTGCCGTGAAGTTACTCTGCACCACCTAGGTCTGACAGGCAGTCGACTGGAGGAACCGGATGCGTGGTCCCGCCGCACGTCAGTTAGCGCTTCTCGCCCTCGCCGGGGCGCTCGTCTCCACCGGGGCCGCGGCTCCGCCGTCGGACGAAGCCGCCCCGCCCAAGGTGCCCGTGGCCGCGGGCTACGGCGGAGCCGTCGCCAGCGTCGACGCCGACGCCTCCGGGGCCGGGATCGCCGTGCTGCGCTCCGGCGGCAACGCCGTGGACGCGGCCGTCGCCACCGCCGCCGCGCTCGGGGTCACCGAGCCCTACTCGGCGGGCATCGGCGGAGGCGGCTACTTCGTGTACTACGACGCCGCGTCCCGCCGCGTGCACACCATCGACGGCCGCGAGACGGCCCCCGTGACGGCCACCGCCGAGCTGTTCCAGGAGAACGGCCTCCCCATCCCGTTCGCCGAGGGCCAGACCAGCGGCCGCGGGGTCGGCGTGCCCGGCACCCCCGCCACCTGGAAGAGCGCCCTCGACTCCTGGGGCAGCCGCCCGCTGCGCCAGCTGCTGAAGCCCGCCGAGAAACTGGCCCGGGACGGCTTCACCGTGGACGCCACCTTCCGCGCCCAGACCGAGGCCAACGAGGCCCGGTTCCGGGACTTCCCGGACACCCGGGAGCTGTTCCTGCCCGGCGGCGCCCTGCCGGTCGTGGGCTCCACGTTCAAGAACCCGGACCTGGCTGCCACGTACGCGGAACTCGCCCGCAAGGGGACCGGCGCGCTCTACCGGGGCCCGATCGCCGAGGACATCGTGCGGACCGTCCGCACGCCCCCCGTGGACCCCGCGGCCACCCGCAACGTCCGGCCCGGCGACCTGACCACCGACGACCTGCGCGCGTACGGGACCAAGCGGCAGGCCCCGACCCAGATCAGCTACCGGGGGCTGGACGTCTACAGCATGGCCCCCTCGTCCTCCGGCGGCACCACCGTCGGCGAGGCCCTGAACATCCTGGAGCGGACCGACCTCTCGCGGCTGTCCGAGGCGCAGTACCTGCACCACTTCATCGAGGCCTCCCGGATCTCCTTCGCCGACCGGGGCCGCTGGGTCGGCGACCCGGCCGCCGTGGACGTGCCGACGCGGGAGCTGCTCTCCCAGCGGTACGCCGACTCGCGGGCCTGCCTGATCAAGCCCGACCGGACGCTGACCAGCCCGCTGGCCCCCGGGGACCCGCGTGACCCGGTGCCCTGCGCCACCAGCGGCCAGGCGGCGCCGACCACGTACGAGGGGGAGAACACCACCCACCTGACGGTCGCCGACCGCTGGGGCAACGTGGTGTCCTACACGCTGACCATCGAGTCCACCGGCGGCAGCGCGATCACCGTCCCGGGCCGCGGCTTCCTCCTCAACAACGAGCTGACCGACTTCTCCTTCGCCCCGGCCGTGCCCGGTGTCCCGGACCCGAACCTGCCCGGTCCCGGCAAGCGGCCGCGGTCCTCCATGTCGCCGACGATCGTGCTGGAACACGGGCGGCCGGTGCTCGCGGTGGGCTCCCCGGGCGGCGCCACCATCATCACCACCGTCCTGCAGACCCTGACCGGCCATCTGGACCGGGGCCTGCCGCTGGTCGACGCGATCGCCGCGCCGCGGGCCAGCCAGCGCAACCAGACCACCACCGAGCTGGAGCCGGGGCTGTGGAACAGCCCGGTGCGGGCGGAGCTGGAGGCGCTCGGCCAGGGCTTCCGGCAGAACCCGGAGATCGGCGCCGCGACCGGTGTGCAGCGGCTGCCGGACGGTCGCTGGCTGGCGGCGGCCGAGACGAGCCGCCGGGGCGGCGGCTCGGCGATGGTCGTCCACCCGCACGGCAAGCCGTAGGAACCTAGGGAGCGGTGAGGATCCTCGGGCCGTCGGCGGTGATCGCGACAGTGTGCTCCGCGTGCGCGGCGCGGCTGCCGTCGGTGGTGCGCAGGGTCCAGCCGTCACCGTCGCAGGTGTAGTCGTCGGTGCCGCCCGCGGTCAGCATCGGCTCGATCGCGAGGACCAAGCCGGGGCGCAGCTCCATGCCGCGCCCCGGCGGCCCCTCGTTGGGCACGCCGGGGTCCTCGTGCATGCGGCGGCCGATGCCGTGGCCGCCGAAGCCGTCGGGGATGCCGTACCCGGCGGCGCGGCAGACCGTGCCGATGGCGTGGGCGATGTCCCCGATCCGGTTGCCGGGCACCGCGGCCGCGATGCCCGCGGCGAGGGCCGCCTCGGCGGTCTCGATCAGCCGCAGGTCCGCGGGGCGGGCCCGGCCGACGGTGAAGCTGACCGCCGCGTCACCGGCCCAGCCGCCGAGTTTCGCCCCGCAGTCGATGCTGACGAGGTCGCCGTCGCGCAGCCGGTAGCCGCCGGGGATGCCGTGCACGATCGCGTCGTTGACGGACGCGCAGATCACGGCGGGGAAGGGCACCGGCGCGAACCGCGGCCGGTAGCCGAGGAACGGAGAGCTCGCGCCCGCCTCGCGCAGCACCTCGCGGGCCACCCGGTCCAGGTCCAGCAGGGAGGTTCCGACCCGCGCGGTCTCCCGTACGGCCGCGAGGGCGTGGGCGACGACGCGGCCGACGGCACGCATCTCGTCGATCGACTGTTCCGTCTTGAGTTCCACCATGCCAATAACTATACCGGTATAACTGTAACGGGATAGTTATTGGCGTGCGGGGTAGGATGAGGGCATGGTCCGTACCCCCCTGACTCCCGAAGAGCGCGAGCGCGGTGAGCGCCTGGGCGCGCTGCTGCGCGAGGCGCGCGGCTCGCGCAGCATGGTCGAGATCGCGGCCGGAGCCGGGCTCTCGGCCGAGACCCTCCGCAAGATCGAGACCGGCCGGGCGCCCACCCCCGCCTTCTTCACCGTGGCCGCCCTCGCCGCGGTCCTCGACCTCTCCCTGGACGAGGTGCTGCGCCGCTGCGCCCTCGTACCGGTCTGACGGGGCGGTTTTCCGGGAACGCCCGCCCCCAGGGAGTGTCCGGCGGCCGAACGGCCGAATCGGCGGTGGGTTCGCCGGGGTCCGGGGCAAGCGTGAAGGCGTGGCAGCCTCCAACGCATCCAAGCGGCTCGGTTTCGGACTCCTCGGCGCGCTCCTCGCGGCGGGTCTGCTGCGCGCGGCCTGCGCCGGGCCCGACGGCCAGGCCCACGGCAAGGATCCGGGCGAGGTGGTCCTGCGCCATCCCGGCGCCGTCGTCAGCCCCGCCCGGCTCGAGACGCACGGCAGATGGCCGACGGACCCCGCCGGCGTGACCGCCTAGGGTTCCGGTATGGATGTCGAAGAGCTGGGCAAGGCGCGCTACGTCAGTCTCACCACGTTCCGCAAGGACGGCACGCCCGTGGCGACACCGGTGTGGGCGGTGGCCGACGGCGCGGAGCTGTACGTGTGGACGCGCAGCGATTCGTGGAAGGTCAAGCGGATCCGCAACAGCGGGCGGGTCACCGTCACCGCCTGTGACGTGCGCGGACGCATCGTGGAAGGGGCGCCCGTACTCGAGGGCGAGGCCCGGCTGCTCGACGAGGCGGGTCTGAAGCGGGTGCGCGGGCTCATGATGCGCAAGTACACGTGGCAGTTCTGGGCGGTGGACGTGCCCGCCATGGTGGCGCGTCGCGGGCGGCGGCCGCACACCGCGATCGCCGTCAAGCTTTGAGGTGCCCGTAGCCCGCCCGTAACACGGGTGGGATCCAATGCGGTCATGGAGACCGCGACTTCGCTGGTGATCAGTCAATTCGCCGAGTACCTACGGGGGTTGACCCACAGACTGGATCCCGGGGCAGGCTGGTACGGGGAGTTCCTGCGCCGGGATCCGGAGGGCGTGCGGGCCTGTGTCGACGGGGCCGCGATGCCCCCGTGGGACGTGGTCGAGTCGCTCCTGCGGGATCTGGCGGGGGTGGCGGGCGAGGAGCTCGCGGCGCGGGAGACCGTATACGCCGCCCGGCTGCGGGCCGCGGCGGTCGCCGCGTGGGACGGGTTGCCGGGAGGCATGGAGGAGCTCCGGACCCAGTACGCGGCGGCGGTCGCGCAGCAGGCCGCGACGCGGGCGGCCCTGCGGAGTCTGACGGCCCGGCTCGGCTCCGCCGCCGACCCGGCGGAGGCTGACGCCCTGACCCGGGAGCTCTCCTGGACCCAGGACGACGCGGCCCGCGCCACGGCCCGCCACGAGGACCTCTTTGCCCGCCTGTCGGCCGTCCGGGCCGGTGCGCCTGACGAGGCGCCGTGGCCCGGATCCCTGACGGCCCCGCCGGAGGCGCTGCCCGGCGTGCCCCGCCAGCGGACGGCGGCGCCCCGGGCGCCGGCATCGCCGCCCGCTGAAACCCCGGCGTCGCCGCCGGCCGAGGCCCCGGTCGGCCGGGCCGAGGGCCGGTGGCTGCGCGGTGCGCGGCGGGCCGGGGGCGCCCGGTACGCGGGCTCTGCGGCCCCCGAAGCCCCGGCCTTCACCCCGCCCCCGGGCCACCCGGACGGCGACACCGGGTCAGGCGGGGAGGACGGCCCCGGGCCCGCCCCGCGCGGAGCGCGCTTCGGCCGCCCCGAGCCCGAACCCCCGCCCCCCGGGGCGCCCGGTTCGCACAGGGCGGCAGCGGGCCCGGAGGCGCCGAAGCCCCGGCGCCCCCGCCACCCCCGGCGGGGAACACCCGGGCCGCCGTCGGCGAGCTGATCGCGCTGCGCGCCCAGGGCCGAGGCGGCGAGGCGCACGCGCTGCTCTGCGAGATCGCGGCCTGGCCCGCGGACCGGCTGCCCGACCTCGCCGGCCAGCTGGCCCGCGCCGGACTCGCGGCCGACTGGGCCACCCTGCTGTGGGAGGCGGCCTCGCTGCCGCCCGAGCGGCTCGCCGCGGCGGCGGCGGCCCTCGGCGAGGCGGGCCGGGAGGCCGACTGCGACCGCCTGCTGCGCCAGGGCGTGGCCCGGCCCACCGCCGAGATCGCGGAAGCCGCGCTCGCCCTCGGCGCGGCCGGCCGGCTCCGGGAGGCCGACGCCCTGCTCGGCGCGTTCGTCCGGGTCCGCACCGCGGAGGAGGCGGCCGCCCTGGCCCGCCGGGACCCGCAGTGGTTCGCCCCGCGGCTGCTCCAGGCCGCCGGGGAGCTGTCCGCGACCCACCGCCGGGACCTGGTCCACGCGCTCCGGGTGGCAGGCATCGCAGCGGCGTAAACCGCCCGTCGCCTGACCGCAATCGACCGCGGGGCGACGTAACTTGATCGACTACTCCAACCGCGCAAGGCGGTCTTGCCCCACGCTGTGACGAGGCCTACGTTCTACTCCCTACGGACACCGTCTACGTGCGTAGAACCCGGCGTTCCCGTCGCGAGGAGCAGCTCATGGCCCAAGTCGTCCGCGCCGCGCTGGTCCAGGCCACCTGGACCGGAGACACCGAATCGATGATCGCCAAACACGAGGAGCACGCCCGGCGGGCCGCTGCCCAGGGTGCGCGGATCATCGGCTTCCAGGAGGTGTTCAACGCGCCCTACTTCTGCCAGGTCCAGGAGCCCGAGCACTACCGCTGGGCCGAGGCCGTCCCGGACGGCCCGACCGTCCGCCGCATGCAGGAACTCGCGCGCGAGACCGGCATGGTGATCGTGGTCCCCGTCTTCGAGCGGGAGAGCGAGGGCTTCTACTACAACACCGCCGCCGTCATCGACGCCGACGGCAGCTACCTCGGCAAGTACCGCAAGCACCACATCCCCCAGGTCAAGGGGTTCTGGGAGAAGTACTACTTCCGCCCGGGCAACCTCGGCTGGCCCGTCTTCGACACCGCCGTCGGCAAGGTCGGGGTCTACATCTGCTACGACCGCCACTTCCCCGAGGGATGGCGCCAACTGGGCCTCGCCGGGGCCCAGCTGGTCTTCAACCCGTCCGCGACCCACCGCGGCCTCTCCTCGCACCTGTGGCAGCTGGAACAGCCCGCCTCCGCCGTCGCCAACGAGTACTTCATCGCCGCCATCAACCGGGTCGGCCGCGAGGAGTACGGCGACAACGACTTCTACGGCACCAGCTACTTCGTCGACCCGCGCGGCCAGTTCGTCGGCGAGGTCGCCAGTGACAAGGAGGAGGAACTCCTCGTCCGCGACCTCGACTTCGCACTCATCGAGGAAGTCCGCCAGCAGTGGGCCTTCTACCGCGACCGCCGCCCCGACGCCTACGGAGGGCTCGTACAGCCGTGACCAACCCGATCCCCCTGCACAGCCGCCACCGCTCCGTCCTGCCCGACTGGCTCGCGCTCTACTACGACCGCCCCATCGAGCTCACGCACGGCGAGGGCCGCCACGTGTGGGACGCCGAAGGCAACCGCTACCTCGACTTCTTCGGCGGCATCCTCACCACGATGACCGCCCATGCCCTGCCCGAGGTCACCAAGGCCGTCTCCGAACAGGCCGGGCGCCTCATCCACTCCTCCACCCTGTACCTCGACCGCCCGATGATCGAGCTGGCCGAACGGGTCGCCGCGCTCTCCGGGATCCCCGACGCCCGGGTCTTCTTCACCACCTCGGGCACCGAGGCCAACGACACCGCGCTGCTGCTCGCGACGACGTACCGCCGGTCCAACCAGATCCTGGCGATGCGCAACAGCTACCACGGCCGGTCGTTCTCCACCGTCTCCATCACGGGCAACCGGGGCTGGTCCCCGACCAGCCTCTCGCCGCTCCAGACGTACTACGTGCACGGCGCCGTGCGCACCCGCGGCCCCTTCGCCCACCTCGACGACACCGCCTTCACCGCCGCGGCCGTCGCCGACCTCGAAGACGTCCTGGGCCAGGCGCGCGGGGGAGTGGCAGCGCTCATCGCCGAGCCGATCCAGGGCGTCGGCGGGTTCACCTCTCCGCCCGACGGCCTGTACGGGGCCTTCCGCGAGGTCCTGGACCGGCACGGCATCCTGTGGATCAGCGACGAGGTGCAGACCGGCTGGGGCCGCACCGGCGAACACTTCTGGGGCTGGCAGGCTCACGCCCAGAACGGACCGCCGGACATCCTCACCTTCGCCAAGGGCATCGGCAACGGCATGGCCATCGGCGGGGTCGTGGCCCGCGCCGAGGTGATGAACTGCCTCGACTCCAACTCCATCTCCACCTTCGGCGGTTCCCCGGTCACCATGGCGGCCGGCGTCGCCAACCTCGCGTACCTGCTGGAGCACGACCTCCAGGGCAACGCCCGCCGCGTCGGCGGCCTCCTCCTGGAGCGGCTGCGCGCCATCGCCGCCCACGTGCCCGCCGTACGGGAAGTACGCGGCCGGGGCCTGATGGCCGGGCTGGAACTGACCAGGCCCGGCACCGACCGGGCCGACCCGGACGCGGCCGCCGCCGTACTGGAGGCCGCCCGCGAAGGCGGTCTGCTGCTCGGCAAGGGCGGCGGTTACAACACCAGCGTGCTGCGCATCGCGCCGCCGCTCTCCCTCACCGTCGCCGAGGCGGAAGAGGGCGCCGAGATCCTCGAACAGGCCTTGCGCAGCATCCAGTAGGGGGAACCTCCGATGAGCATCCGTACCTTGATCAGCGGCGGCCTCGTCGTCACGGCCGCCGACGAACTGCACGCGGACGTCCTGATCGAGGACGGCCGCGTGGCCGCCCTGGCCGCGCACGGCTCCGCGGCCGCCGAGGCCTGGACGGCCGACCGTACGATCGACGCGAGCGGGAAGTACGTCATCCCGGGCGGGGTCGACGCGCACACCCACATGGAGCTCCCCTTCGGCGGCACCGCGGCCTCGGACACCTTCGAGACCGGCACACGGGCCGCCGCCTGGGGCGGCACCACGACCATCGTCGACTTCGCCGTGCAGAGCGTGGGCCACGCCCTGCGCGAGGGCCTCGACACCTGGTACGACAAGGCCGACGGCAACTGCGCCATCGACTACGCCTTCCACATGATCCTCTCGGACGTCAACGAGGGCACCCTCAAGGAGATGGACCTCCTGATCGGGGAGGGAGTCACCTCCTTCAAGCTGTTCATGGCCTACCCGGGCGTCTTCTACAGCGACGACGGGCAGATCCTGCGCGCCATGCAGCGGGCCTCCGGCAACGGCGGGCTGATCATGATGCACGCCGAGAACGGCATCGCGATCGACGTCCTCGTCGAACAGGCCCTGGCGCGCGGGGAGACCGACCCCCGCCACCACGGTGAAGTGCGGAAGGTGCTCCTCGAGGCCGAGGCCACCCACCGCGCCATCCAGCTCGCCAGGGTCGCCGGTTCGCCGCTGTACGTCGTCCACGTCTCGGCGGAGGAGGCGCTCGCCGAGCTGGCCGCCGCCCGTGACAAGGGCCTGCCCGTCTTCGGGGAGACCTGCCCCCAGTACCTCTTCCTGTCCACCGACAACCTCGCCGAGCCCGACTTCCAGGGCGCCAAGTACGTCTGCTCCACCCCGCTGCGCCCCCGGGAGCACCAGGCGGCGCTGTGGCGGGGGCTGCGGACCAACGACCTCCAGGTGGTCTCCACCGACCACTGCCCCTTCTGCTTCCGGGGCCAGAAGGAGCTCGGCCGAGGCGACTTCTCCAAGATCCCCAACGGGCTGCCGGGGGTGGAGAACCGGATGGACCTCCTCCACCAGGCCGTCCTGGACGGGCACATCAGCCGCCGCCGCTGGATCGAGATCGCCTGCGCGACCCCGGCCCGGATGTTCGGCCTCTACCCGCAGAAGGGCACCATCGCGCCCGGCTCCGACGCCGACATCGTCCTCTACGATCCGCACGCCGAGCAGGTCATCTCCGCCGAGACCCACCACATGAACGTGGACTACTCGGCGTACGAGGGCAGGCGGATCACCGGACGCGTCGACACCGTGCTCTCGCGCGGCGAACTCGTCATCGACCGGCGCGAGTACGCCGGCCGGCCCGGCCACGGCGTCTACATCCCCCGCTCCACCTGCCAGTACCTGTAAGCGCACGCAAGGAGCAGCCATCCATGGACTTCGGCCTCGTCCTGCAAACCGACCCGCCCGCCTCGCAGGTCGTCAGCCTCATGCGGCGCGCCGAGCGCAACGGCTTCCGCTACGGCTGGACCTTCGACTCCGCCGTGCTGTGGCAGGAGCCGTTCGTCATCTACAGCCAGATCCTGGAGCACACCCAGGAGATGCACGTCGGCCCGATGGTCACCAACCCGGGCACCCGCACCTGGGAGGTCACCGCCTCCACCTTCGCCACGCTCAACGACATGTACGGCAACCGCACCGTGTGCGGGATCGGCCGCGGGGACTCGGCGATGCGGGTCGCCGGGCGCGCGCCGAACACCTTGGCGCGGCTCGGCGAGGCCATCGGCGTGATCCGCGACCTCGCCGAGGGCCGCGAGGCGGAGGTGGACGGCAAACCGCTGCGGATCCCGTGGATCAAGGACGGGAAGCTGCCCGTCTGGATGGCCGCGTACGGGCCGAAGGCGCTGGCCCTGGCCGGGCAGAAGGCGGACGGGTTCATCCTCCAGCTCGCCGACCCCTACCTCACCGAGTGGATGATCAAGTCGGTCCGGGAGGCCGCCGAGGCCGCCGGCCGGGACCCGGCCGCGATCACCATCTGCGTGGCGGCCCCCGCGTACGTGGGCGAGGACCTCGCCCACGCCCGCGACCAGTGCCGGTGGTTCGGCGGCATGGTCGGCAACCACGTCGCCGACCTGGTCTCGCGCTACGGGGAACACTCCGGGCTGGTCCCCGACGCGCTGACCGAGTACATCAAGGCCCGCCACGGCTACGACTACAGCCACCACGGCCGCGCCGGGAACCCGTCCACGGACTTCGTCCCCGACGAGATCGTCGACCGCTTCTGCCTGCTGGGCCCGCCCGAGGCCCACATCGAGAAGCTCCAGGCCCTGCGCGCCCTGGGCGTCGACCAGTTCGCGGTTTACGACATGCACGACGCGAAGGAGGCCACCATCGATGCCTACGGCGCGCGGATCATTCCGGCATTGAACGGCTAACCGTAGTCGGCCGGGCTCAGCCGGTGCAGGTGATGGAGAAGGGGACCGGGTTGGAAGTGGTGCGGGTGGGGCTCTGGAGTTCCACGGCCATCCCGGTGGTCAGGGTGCCGGCCTTCGCGTAGGTCGTCAGCCGCACGGTGTCGTGGCCGGTGGGGTTGGCCTTGTCCCCGATGGACATGGTGCGCCAGTGCGGATCCACCACCGAGCCGTCGCCGGACACCCAGCGGTAGGAGATCAGGGTCGGCTCGGAGGCGGTGAAGGTCGCGGTGAACGCCGGGGCCCGGCTCTCGGGGGTCGGGCAGCTTCCGGTGTAGGTGGTGTTCGCTCCCGCCACCGACATCCGTACGCCCGAACCGGGGGCGGAGTCCTCGTCGTTGCCGTTGAGGGCGTAGACCAGCCCGGCGGCGACCAGGAGGCAGGCGGCCGCGCCGGCCGCGGCGAAGGCCGCCCTGCGGCGCTTGCGGGGCGGGGCGGCGGGTGTCGGGTGCGCGGGCGTCGCGGGCGCGAGCGGGGCGGGCATCGCCGCGCCGGCGGGCTCCGCGGTGGGGACCGGTGCCGGCGTGGGGGCGGGCGTCGCGGCCGTGGCGGGCTCCTCGGGAGCCGGCAGGACGCGGGCGGCGGTCGTGGTGGCGTCCGGTTCGTGGGCGATGCCCCGCAGGGCCGCGGCGGCCTCGGCGGCGGGGGTCCGCTCGGCCGGTTCCTTGCGGAGCAGCCCGGCGATGACCGGGGCGAGCGGGCCGGCCCGGGTCGGCTCCGGCGGTTCCTCGTCCACGACGGCCCGCAGGGTGCTCAGCGCGGTGTCCTGCCGGAACGGGGAGATCCCCTCCACGGCCGCGTACAGCAGCACGCCGAGGGACCAGAGGTCCGACTCGGGGCCCGAGGGGCGGCCCAGCGCCCGCTCCGGCGGCAGGTACTCGGGGGATCCGACCACTTCACCGGTCATGGTCAGCGCGGTGCTGCCCTCGACCATCGCGATGCCGAAGTCGCTGAGCACCACCCGCCCGTCCTCGGCGAGCAGCACGTTCGCCGGCTTCACGTCGCGGTGCTCCACCCCGACGGCGTGCGCGGCGCGCAGCGCGCTCAGCACCTCCGCGCCGATGTGCGCGGCGTGGCGCGGGGTGAGCGGCCCCTCGGCACGCAGCAGATCGGCGAGCGACTGCCCGCGGATCAGCTCCATGACGATCCAGGGCCGGTCGTCCTCCATGACCACGTCGTGGACCGTCACCACATTGCGGTCGGGTATCCGGGCCGCCGCCCAGGCCTCTCGCTCCAGCCGGCTGTACATCCGCGCGATGTCGCCGGCCCGCAGATGGGCCGGGGCCCGGACCTCCTTGACGGCGACCTCGCGGTGCAGGACCTCGTCGCGGGCCCGCCACACGGTGCCCATACCGCCCTCGCCGAGCCGGGACAGCAGCCGGTAGCGGCCCGCGATCAGCCGTTCCCCGGCCGGTGCACCCGGCGCGGCCGCGATGGTGGCCGAGGCCGTGGCGGCGGTCGCGGCCGCGGTCGTGGCCGTGCCCGCGGTGGTGGCCGTGCCCGCGAGCGCGCTCTCCGTCACGGTCTCGGATTCCTCGTTGTGCATGGGGGCGGTTCTCCCTCTGATCGCCTGCCGACGCGAACATCACGTACGGACCGCGACACCCGGTTCAACGGCGCGACCGGAAATTTTCGAAAATGGTTGAACCGAACACATCCGCGATGGCGTGTTGCTGTCGTACGAGGAGTCAGCAAGCGTCCCTTTCAAGGAGTGTGGAGTGCCTTCGGTCATCGTTGGACGCACGGGTCCCTTCACCGGGCAGAGCGTGGTTCTTGGCGGCGAGCCCGTCAGCTTCGGGCGCAAGAGCGACAACAGCGTCGTGATCGTCAGCCCCAGCGCCTCCCGGCTGCACGCCGAGATCCTCAGCGAGGACGCCGGTTTCGTCCTCTACGACCGGGACAGCCGCAACGGCACGCTGGTCAACGACCAGCGCGTCACGCGGCATGTGCTGCGTCCGAACGACTGCATCCGGATCGGCGATGAAACGTTCCTGTACGAGGCCCAGGACGCCATGGAGACGGTCATGGACCTCTCCCTCCTGGACGTGCCCCGGCCGAGCGCCGCGGATCCCGGCACGCTGCGGGTCACCATCACCGGCGGCGGCCCGGTGGGCCTCGCCTTCGCCCTGGCGCTCGACGAGATGCTGCCCGGGCGGACCGCCATCACCGTCTACGACGGGCGCTGGACCAGGAAGGGGTCCTCGGTCGTCTGGAAGGACGAGACCCAGGGGAACTTCCGCCGCCAGCAGGTGGTGACCGTCCAGAGCCGGCAGTACCTCGCCCTGTCCGAGGAGGTGCTCGCCGCCCTCTTCGACGACGGCGCCGCCTACTCCGAGATGTGGCCCGTCGGCCCGGACTCGGTCGACGGCCGCCCGCCCCGCAACATCCGGATCGCCCACATCGAGGACCGGCTGCTGGACCTGGCCAACCGGAAGCCGTCGATCCGACTCGTTCCCAAGCGCTTCGACGTGGCGGAGGAGCAGCACCGGATCACCCAGGAACACGTCCTGGTGGTCGCCGAGGGCGGCCGCTCCCGCACCCGGGAGCACTACGCCGACCGCTTCGGCGCGGCCGACGCCTCGATCTACTCCCTCGACGGGGAGCACCTCCAGGACATCGTGCTCGGCCTGCGCGTCAAGTCGAAGCTGCCGGACCCGATGAGCGTGCTGCTCACCGTGTCGCAGAACCGGTTCCTGCTCAACTCGCTGCGCGGCGAGGGCTTCCTGAACATGCGGCTCACCCGCGAGGAGACCAAGAGCGTCATCGGCATCGACCCGGTCCGGCAGGTCTTCGAGGAGTGCATCGCCGCCCGCCCCTGCCTGATGAGCCGGCAGGAGGAGGACAACGAGTTCCGCTGTCCCACCCACGGCACCCTCTTCCTGCCCGCCCTGCTGCGCGGTTCCCCGCTGTGGAAGGAGATCCGGCAGGGTCTCAGCCTGTTCGGGGTGGCCGAGGAGGACCTGTCCGCGATCACCTCGTTCCGGCTGGACATGGTGCAGCGCCCGCGGTTCACCGCACAGCTGCACCGGCCGACCGCGACCACCCCGGGCACGTACGGCTTCCTGCTGGGCGACGCGGCCAACGCCATCCACTTCTGGCCGGGCCGCGGCCTCAACAGCGGCCTCGCCTCGGCCACTTCGCTGGCCCGCTCGCTCAGCCGAGCCTGGCAGGGCAAGCCGCTGCGGGACGCCGACTTCATCCGGCACGAGGCGGCGATGTCCATGCTCCAGTACCGGCACAAGAGCCGGGCCTGGAACGCCATGGTGACCACCGACGAGCAGGGCGTCACCCGCGCCATCAAGGACATCATCGCGCGCAGCGCGGAGACCGGCGGGGGTGCGGCCGCCGGAGCCGGTGCCGGTGCCCGCGCCGCCGGTGGCGCCGGCGCCGCGGACGGGAGCGACCTGGAGGCACTGCTGGACCGGATGGCCGGGATCCGCGAACGGCTGGCGCCCCGGATGCCCGGTCTGCCGGGCGACGGGGAACTCCGCTCCCACCTCGCCTCGATCGCCCCGGCCACCCTGCGCACCCTGCGGGAGAGCGGCGCCTGGGACACCCTGATCGTCGGCGGCGAGGAGGCCGACATCGACCTCTTCTACCAGTCGGACTCCCCGGTCTTCGTGCCCCGCCCGGCCGACCCCCGCAGCCCGTCCCCCGTCGGCTGACGCTCCTGCGGGGTCGCCCACCAGGAGGTACGCGTCGTTCCGGCGGGCGGCTTCGAGGCGGTTCACCCGGGGTACATCCGGAGTCCAGCCGTCCGTCGGGGATTGTCGGTGGGGTTTGCCGTTCGGGCGTGATGTGATGGGCGCATGATCGATGAGTTCCTTACCCATGGCCTGTCCGACGTGGAAGAGGCCGTCCGCAAGGCGGCGGCGATCGAGATCATGCCGAGATTCCGGCAGCTCGCCGAGCACGAGGTCGATGAGAAGAGCGGACCGCACGACCTGGTGACGGTCGCCGACCGCAAGGCCGAGGAGCACCTCACCGCCTCCCTCCAGCGGCTGCTCCCCGGCTCGGCCGTGGTCGGCGAGGAGGCCGTGCACGCCGACCCGACCGTGTACGGGGCGCTGCGCGCCGACGCCCCGGTGTGGATCGTGGACCCGGTCGACGGCACCCGCCAGTTCGTCTCCGGCGACCCGGCCTTCTGCACCCTGGTGGCGCTGGCCCACCGCGGCGAGATCCTCGCCTCCTGGACCTTCGCCCCGGCCCTGGAGGAGCTGGCGACCGCCGTGCGCGGGCAGGGCGCGTACGTCAACGGAGAGCGGATCCGCAGCGGCTCGCCCGAGCCGGGCGCCGAGCTGCGGATCGCCATGGCCCACCCGCTGTACACCTCCGAGGAGGACAAGCGGACCCTGGGCCGGCTGGACGTGCCCGGGGTGGCAGCCAGGCCCTGCGGCTCGGCCGGCCTGGAGTACCTGAAGGTGGCCCGCGGCGAGATGGACGGCCTCGCCTTCACCTGGCCCTCGGCCTGGGACCACGCGGCCGGACTGCTGCTGGTCGCCGAGGCCGGCGGGGCGCAGAGCACGGTCGACGGAGTCCCCTTCCGGGTGGACCGGGACAACGCGCTGCCGTTCGCCGTCGGACGCGACGAGGCCACGACGCTCCGTATCCGCGACCTGCTGCGCGGTTAGGTCCCGGCCTGGCACGGGTCAAGCCGGAATATCCTGGAGGCGGAGGCGCCGCCGGACGAAGGAGTCGCAAGTGCCGTCGATTCTCGATGCGGTCGTGGTGGGGGCGGGGCCCAACGGGCTGACGGCCGCCGTCGAACTGGCCCGGCGGGGCTTCTCGGTGGCCCTCTTCGAAGCCGCGGACACGGTCGGCGGCGGGGCGCGGACCGAGGAACTCACCCTCCCCGGCTTCCGCCACGACCCCTGCTCGGCGGTGCACCCGCTCGGCGCGGGCTCGCCGGTCTTCGCGACGATGCCGCTGAAGCGGTACGGGCTGGAGTGGCTGCACGCCCCGCTGCCCATGGCGCACCCCTTCGACGACGGCACGGCCGCCGTCCTGTCCCGCTCGGTCGCCGAGACGGCCGCGTCCCTCGGGCCGCGCGACGCCGGTGCGTACCGGCGCCTCGTCGAGCCGTTCCTCGGCAAGTGGGACACCCTGGCCCGGGACTTCATGTCGCTGCCGGGTACCGCGCTGCCCCGCGACCCCGTCACCCTCGCCCGCTTCGGGCTCGCCGGGCTGCCGCCCTCCACCTGGCTCCTGCGCCGCTTCCGCGACGAGCGGGCACGCGCGCTGTTCGCCGGGCTGGTGGCGCACGTCATCGCCCCGCTCGACGGGATCGCCACCAGCGCCGTCGGCCTGGTCTTCGCCCTGGCCGCGCACGCGAACGGCTGGCCGATGCCGCGCGGCGGCTCGCAGTCGATCTCCGACGCCCTCGCCGGGTACCTGCGCGACCTCGGCGGCGCCGTCCACACCGGCTTCGAGGTCAAACGGCTCGACGACCTCCCGCCCGCCCGCGCCTACGTCTTCGACACCTCGCCGACCGCGCTGGCCCGCATCGCCCGCCTGGGGCACGCCTACGACGGCTACAAGTACGGCGCCGCCGCATTCAAGATCGACTACGCGCTCGACGGCCCCGTCCCGTGGACCGCCGAGGAGCCGCGCCGGGCCGGGACCGTCCAGATCGGCCCGCGCGCCCGCGACATCGACGCCGCCCTGCAACTGGCCTCGGGCGGCCGGGTCCCCCGTACGCCCTTCCTCATCACCGCGCAGCCCAGCCTCGTCGACCCCGGCCGGGCACCCGCGGGCAAGCACGTGTTCTGGGCGTACGGCCATGTCCCCAAGGGCTGGCAGGGCGACCTCACCGGCGCCGTCGAGCGCCAACTGGAGCGCTTCGCACCGGGCTTCCGCGACCTGGTCCTGGCCCGCGCCACGGCCGGCCCGCCCGAGCTCGCCGCCCGCAACCCCAACTACGTCGGCGGGGACATCGCCTGCGGCGCGGCCTCGGGACTCCAGCTCCTGCTGCGCCCCAAGCTCACGTTCTCCCCGTACACGACGGCCCACCCGGCGGTCTTCCTCTGCTCCTCCGCGACCCCTCCGGGCCCGGGAGTGCACGGGATGTCCGGCCACAACGCCGCCAAGGCCGTGTGGCGTCACCTGAGAAAGGACTCCTGATGGTCCGCATCACCCTGGTCCGCGGTGACATCACCGCCGAGAAGGCCGACGCGATCGTCAACGCCGCCAACTCCTCCCTGCTCGGCGGCGGCGGGGTCGACGGCGCCATCCACCGGCGCGGCGGCCCGGAGATCCTCGCCGCCTGCGAGGACCTGCGCCGCTCGCACTACGGCAAGGGCCTGGCGACGGGCCGGGCCGTCGCCACCACCGCCGGCCGGCTCCCGGCGGAGCACGTCATCCACACCGTCGGCCCGGTCTGGTCGCGCGAGGACGACCGGTCGGAGCTGCTGGCCTCCTGCTACCGAGAGTCCCTGCGGGTCGCCGACGAGCTGGGGGCCCGTACGGTCGCCTTCCCGGCCATCTCCACCGGGATCTACGGGTGGCCCATGGACGACGGGGCGCGGATCGCCGTGGAGACCGTACGGGCGGCCCGGACCGAGGTGGAAGAGGTGCGGTTCGTGCTGTTCGGCGAAGCGGCCTACGCGGCCTTCGCGGCGGCGGCCGAGGCCGCGCGATAGGCCGTACGCCGGGCAGGGCCTCCAGCCGGCCAGGGTCTACACGGAGGACCGGAACCGGTTGCGGTATTCCGTCGGCGTCGTGTCGAGCTTCCGGCGGAACGCGCGGATGAGGGTGTCGGTCGTGTTGAAACCGCAAGCCGACGCGACGCGTTCGAGGGTGGCGTCCGTGGATTCGAGTTGGTTGCGCGCCACTTCGACGCGGGCCGATTCGATGTAGGCCGCCGGGGTCATGCCCAGTTCCGTCTTGAAGATCCGCGTCAACTGCCGTTCGCTCACGTGGGCGTGCGCGGCGAGGTCGGCGACGGTCAGCTGCTCGGCGATGTTCCGGGTGATGTGGTGGCGCAGGTCCTCGACGCGTCGCGTCGTCGAGACGGGCTCGAGCGGGACGCTGAACTGGCTCTGCCCGCTCGGCCGCTTCAGGTACATCACGAGCTGCCGGGCGACGCGCAGCGCGACGGCCTCGCCGAAGTCGTCGGCCACCAGGGCCAGGGACAGGTCGAGGCAGGCGCTGATGCCCGCGCCGGTCCACACGTCCTGATCGCGGATGAAGATCGGATCGGCGTCCACCTCGATCGAGGGGTGTTCGGCGGCGAGTTGCCGCGCGGTCGACCAGTGGGTCGTGGCGCGCTTGCCGTCCAGCAGCCCGGCGTCCGCGAGGATGTGGGCGCCCACGCAGACGGACGCGACGCGCCGGGCCCGGCCGGCGAGCGCCTTCACCCGGTGGACCACGGTGGGGTCGGTGACGGCGTGCACGCGGCCCTGGCCGTCGACTTCGACCGCGCCGGGCACCAGGAGCGTGTCGATGCTCCTCCCCGACACCTCCCGGAAGGTGGTGTCGGGGAGGATGCGCACCCCGGCGGAGGTGGTGACGGGGTCCATGGTTTCGGCGGCCAGGACGACGTGGTAGCCGGTCGCCTCGTCCACCTCGCGTTGCAGCAGCGCGAACACCTCCGGCGGTCCGGTGACGTCCAGCAGGTCGACGCCGTCGAAGAGGACGACGACGATGAATCGCCTGACGGTGCTGGTGCTGGTGCTCAAGGGGTCTCCGTTCGGCCGGCTCCCACGCGATGTCCGTATCTGCAAGTTGGATGACATTGCCGACACATCTGATGGGTCATAGCGTTCCATACGAGGCCGCCGAGTGGTGGCCCAGACCTTTCAACACGAAGCCCGAGGACGGTACTTCCATGGCCACCACCACCCTGCGCGAGCTCAACGGCTTCGATCAGACCCCGGCCTCGCTGGCCGACGCGACGCTGATCCTGGTCGACTACCAGAACACCTACACCCGTGGCGTGATGGAGCTGACGGGCTGGCAGTCCGCCCTCGACTCCGCCGCCGCCCTGCTGGCCAGGGCCCGGGAGGCCGGCACGAAGATCATCCACGTCCTGAACGACGGGGGCGCGGGAACCCCGTACGACATCCGGACCGACATCGGCCGGATCCACCCCAGCGTGGCTCCCGTCGAGGGCGAACCCGTCGTGGTCAAGGCCGTCCCCAACGCGTTCTTCGAAACCGACCTGGGCGAACGCGTCGACGCCGCCGGCAACAAGAACGTCATCGTCATCGGGTTCATGACCAACATGTGCGTGACCTTCACCGTGGAAGGCGCGTTCCTGCGCGGCAACCAGCCCACGGTGGTCGCCGACGCCTGCGCGACCCGGCCCCTGCAGACGGTGGTCGCCGACCTGTCCGCCGACCAGATCCACCACAGCGCGCTCGCGACGATCGCCGACCTGTACGGGGTCGTCGTCGCGTCCGGCTCATCGCTGAGCTGAGGCCCGGGGGGAGGGGCGGGGGTAGGTGCGGGTCTGCTTGACGCTGCCGTACGCGAAGCTCGACTCGATCGAGGCGATGCCGGGAATGGCGTGGATCCGGTGGCGCACCAGGGCCTCGTACGCCTCCAGGTCCTCGATGACCACGCGCAGCAGGTAGTCGCTGCTCCCCGCCATCAGGTAGCAGTCCTGGATGTGCTCGATGACCGCGACGTGCTCCTCGAAGAGCCGGACCGCCGCCGCGGTGTGGCGCTCGAGCCGGATCCGGACGAAGACGGTGACCGGGAGCCCGAAGGCGACCTGGTCGACCATGGCCGTGTAGCCGCGGATGAGACCCGCCTCCTCCAGCCGCCGGACCCGGCGCAGGCAGGGCGAGGGGGAGAGCCGGACGCGGTCGGCCAGGTCCTGGTTGGACAGGCGCCCGTCGGCCTGCAATTCCCGGATGATCTGCAGATCGACTGCGTCCATGGGCACTCCTCGGCGGATCCTCGGCGATTCTTGGCAGATCCTGCCCCAAACGTATGTCCGAGAGGCAGAACTGGCAATCGGCTGCCCCGGCCGAAGCCCTAGCGTTGCCCGGGAACGGACCAGACCGGTCCGGTCTCAGTCAGGCTGGAGCAAAGTCCGTGGTCGCAACGCACATCACCGGGGCGACCGCGCCTCCCCACACGGCGGGCCCGCCGGCCGGAAACCCCGGCCGGCGCAGGCTCTCCCCGCAGACCGAGGGCGTCCTGGCCCTCCTGGTGACCGTGTCGATCTGGGCCGCGTTCGCGCTCAGCGCCCGGGCCCTGAGCACCTCGACCCTCCTGCCGGCCGACGCCGCCCTGCTGCGCTTCGGCGTCCCGCTCGTCGTCCTGCTCCCCGCGCTGTGGCGGCGCCGCCACAGCATCGCGGCGGTCCGGCCGGGCCCCGCCCTGAAGATCGTCTGCGGTGCCGGGGTGCCGTTCTTCCTGGCGGCGATGCACGGCGGCGCCCTGACCTCGGCGGCCTTCGTGGGCTCGATCGTCCCCGGGATGGTCCCGCTGTTCGTCTCGGCCCTGATGGCCGCCCGCGGGCACGGCGCACCCCGGGGAACGCAGGCGGCCGGGCTGACGCTGATCGCGGTCGGCGTGGCCGCCCTCGTCTGGCGCTACGTCGTCCCGGTGGACGCGGACGTCCTGGAGGGGGCCGGCACGCTCCTGGTGGCCAGCGGACTGTGGGCCCTGTACACGGTGGGCCTGCGGGACGTGGCCCTCGACCCCGTCGGATCGATCGGCCTGCTGTGCCTGCCCTCCTTCGCGGTCATCGGGCTCCTGGTCCTGACCGGCGTGCTCCCGACGGGCATCGCGCACGCGGCGGGCGGCGACATCGCCCTGTTCCTCGTCGTGCAGGGGCTCGGCGTCGGCCTGTGCGCCGGTCTGCTGTACGCCGTGGCCATCCGCAGGCTCGGCGCCGAGCGCAGTTCGGTCGGCGGGAGCCTCAGCCCCGTGGCCGTCGTCCTGCTGGCCATCCCCCTGCTCGGGGAGACACCGAGCCTCGCCGTGCTCATCGGCGTCCCCCTCATCACCGCCGGCGTCTTCCTCGCCAACCGACGTCCACGACCCAAGGTTCCCGCACATGCTTGAGCTCCTCCCGCCGCCGCCCACCGACCCGCTGTGGGACCTGACCGCCGAATTCGCCGCCGACGAGCGGCCCGAACGCCTTGACCTCGTCCTCGGCGTCTACCGCGACCACACGGGCCGCACCCCCGTGATGACGGCCGTACGCGAGGCGGAGATCCGGCTGGCGGAGCGCGCCGAGTCCAAGGAGTACCGGGGGCTCTCCGGCAACACCGCCTTCAACCGCGCGATGCAGACGATGGTCCTGGGGCCCGAGGCACCGGCCGGCCGGGCCGTCACCGTCCAGACCGTCGCCGGCTCCGGCGCGCTGCGGCTGCTGGCCGACCTGATCCGCCGCACCCGCCCGGGTGCCACGGTGTGGATCAGCGATCCGGCCTACGTCAACCACCGGCCCATCCTGGAGGCCGCCGGGCTCGAGGTCCGTACGTACGGCTGGCGCGACGCCGAAGGCGGCTTCGACGCGGAGGGCGTGCTGCGGGAACTGAGCGCGGCGCGGCGGGACGACGTCGTCCTGCTCCAGGGCTGCTGCCACAACCCGACGGGAGCCGACCCCACGCTGGACGCGTGGGAGGCGCTGGCCGAACGCGCCGTGCGGGACGGCTGGGTCCCGTTCGTCGATCTCGCCTACCACGGGCTCGGCGACGGCCTGGAGGCCGACCTGCTGCCCACGCGCATCCTGGCCGCGCGCGTGCCCGAGATGCTGATCGCCGTCAGCTGTTCGAAGAACTTCGGGCTCTACAGCGACCGCACCGGCTGCGCCATGGTCCTCGGCGCGTCCGCCCGGGCACTGGGGCACGCCGAGACGGCCCTGCAGAACGCGGCCCGCACGCTGTACTCCATGCCGCCCGAGCACGGCGCCGCCGTCGTGACGACGATCCTGGAGGACGACGTGCTGCGGGCCGCCTGGCGGGCGGAACTGGAGGTCATGCGGGGCAGGATCACGGCCAACCGGACCGACCTGACGACCCACCTGAGCGCCCTGGGCCACGAAGCGCAGGCACGGACACTCGCCCAGCAGAAGGGCATGTTCTCGATGCTGCGGCTCACCGCGGACCAGATGCTCGAGCTGCGCCTGCGGTACGCGGTCTACGGCACCACCTCGGGCCGGATCAACATCGCGGGGATCCCCGGTCACCGGATCCCGCGGCTCGCGCAGGCCGTCGCCGCGGTCCTGGACACGGCGCACGCGCCCCGGCCCCTCGAAGGCCTCGCGCTCTAGACACCGGCAGGACAAGACAGTCCCCGGCAGTCTCGCCGCTTCCATGAGCCATCCGCCGTCGCCGATGGCTCCCGTGGATCGCAAGACCTGCCGGGGGCCTGGCCAGAGCCTGGACAAGGGTCACGCGGGCCTCTGGACGTCTCCGGAGGGAGGTGCGGCTCTTTCCGGTTTTCCGGTGTATTGATGAGTTTCCTCCGTATTTGGCCCGAGTCAAGAGTCGCGGTGCACCCGGATCAATTCCGTTCCCGGCTCTACCCGAAGCCGAAGCCGTAGCCCTCGGATAGGGTGAATCGGTAGGAATCAGGCCCCCCGGGGTGAGGTCGGTGCGGTGGACACTTACCAGTCGACGAGCGAAGTGCCGGACCCGCCGGCCGCAGCCGTCGGGTACGCGGGCGTACTCCGCGAGCTGCTGCCCATCGCCCTGTGGCGCGAGGACGCGGACGGCCGCATCGTGGAGTGGTCGCTCGCCGCCCAGGACCTGCTCGGACACCGTCCCGAGGACATCCTCGGCCGGCCCGGGGCCTCCGTCCTCGTCCCCGAGGCCAACCGCGGGCTCGCCGACGACCTGACCCGCCGCGTCCAGGCGGGCGAGACCGTCGTCGGCACCCTGCCCGTGCGCCACCGCGACGGCCACCGCGTCGTGATGGAGATGTGGATCGTCCCCGCCGCCGACCCGCAGGGCCGTACGGGCGCCATGCTCATCGCCGTGGAGACCTCCGAGGTCCTCCACATGCGGGACTCGCTCGCCGCGCTCCAGAGCCTCTTCACCCAGTCGCCGATCGGCCTCGCCACCCTCGGCACCGACCTGCGCTTCCTCCGCGTCAACGACGCCCTGGCCCGGATGAACGGCATCCCCGCCGCCGCGCACCTGGGCAAACGGCTCACCGAGGTGGTGCCGGGGGTCAATGCCACGGTGCTGGAGGCCACCATGCGCCAGGTCCTCGAACGGGGCACGGCCGTGGTCGACGTCCGCCGCACCGGGCGCACCGCCGCGGACCCCGAGCACGACCGGACCTGGTCCTGCTCCTACGCCCCGCTGCTCGACGGTTCCGGGCGGCCCCTGGGCCTGATCGCCTCCCTCATCGACATCACCGACGGACAGCGGGCCCAGGCCGAGGCCGAACGGGCCCGGCACCGGTTCGCCCTGCTGGCGGAGGCCGGCACCCGCATCGGCACCACCCTGGACCTCCGGCAGACCGCCCAGGAGATCGTGGACCTGCTGGTACCGCAGCTCGCGGACTCGGCCGACGTACAGCTGCTCGAATCGGTCCTGGGCCCCGACGACGCCGCGACGGCCGCGGCCTCCACCCGCGGCGTGATGCGCCGGCTGGCGGCCACCTTCCCCGACCCGGCCGCGCCCACCGCGAAACTCCACGCGGGCCAGACCTTCCAGATCCCCATGGGCAGCGTCTACGAACGGATCATCGCCGAGGGCCGGCCGATGGACCTCTTCACGCCCGACATCCCGGCGCTGATCACCGACCCGCGCGCCGACGCCCTGCGCGCCTACCTCGCCACCCTGGGCTCCGCCCGGATGATCCCGCTGGTCGCCCGCGGGCAGGTGCTCGGCGCGGTCGCGGTGACCCGGCTGCGCGAGCGCGAGCCCTTCGACGACGAGGACCGGGTACTCGTCGACGAGCTGATGGCCCGCGCCGCACTCAACATCGACAACGCCCGGATGTACACCCGCCAGCGGCACGCCGCCCTCACCCTCCAGCGCAGCCTCACCAACAGCGAGCTCCCGCAGGTCACCGGCCTCGAGCTGACAGGGCGCTACCTGCCCGCCAGCGACCACGACGTCGGCGGGGACTGGTTCGACGTCATCCAGCTGCCCGGCGGCCGGACCGGTCTGGTCATCGGCGACGTCATGGGCCACGGGATCCACGCGGCGGCCGTCATGGGCCAGCTGCGCACGGCGGTACGGACCCTCGCCCGCCTGGACGTGCCCCCGGACCGGATGCTCCGCTCGCTCGACGCCGTGGTGGCCGACCTGGGCGAGGACGAGATGGCCACCTGCGTCTACGCCGTCCACGACCCGGCCTCGGGCGGCTGTGTGATCGCCCGCGCCGGCCACCCGCCGCCGGCCGTGGTCGGAGCCGACGGGACCATCACCTTCCTGGACGGCCCGCCCGGCACCCCGCTCGGCACCGGCGGGCAGGACTTCCGCACCGAAGAGGTGGGCCTGCCCCCGGGGAGCCTGCTCGTGCTCTACACCGACGGCCTGATCGAGGCCCGTGACCGGGACCTCGACGAGGGCATGGCGCAGCTGGCACGGACGCTCGGAGGGGCCAGGCTTCCGCTCGAGGAGCTCTGCGACGGGATCCTGGAGCAGCTGCTGCCCTGCGATCCGCAGGACGACGTCGCGGTGCTCCTGGCCCGGACCCGCCCGCTGTGACGACGCCGCCGGGGCCGGGTCCGGCCGTCACCAGGCCAGGTCCTCCAGCGCGTCCAGGTCCAGCGGCGCCGGAGCCGGCGGCTCCGCGCCCCCGGTCAGCGGCAGCTCGGCCCAGATGACCTTGCCCCGGTCCGTGTAGCGGACACCCCACCGGTCGGCGTACTGCGCGACGAGGAACAGTCCGCGCCCGCCCTCGTCGGTGGTGGCCGCGTACCGCAGGTGCGGGGAGGTGCTGCTGCCGTCGGAGACCTCGCAGATCAGGCTGCGGTCGCGCAGCAGGCGCACCCGCACGGGCGCGGAGCCGTAGCGGATGGCATTGGTGATCAGCTCGCTGAGGATCAGCTCGGTGGTGAAGGAGATGTCCTCCAGGCCCCAGGCGGCGAGCTGCGCCGCGCCGGCGTTGCGCACGCGGGAGACGGCCGACGCCTCGCCGGGCACCTCCCACTCGGCGATGCGGTCCGGCTCCAGCCGCCGGGTGTCGGCGATCAGCAGGGCGATGTCGTCGCTCGGCACCGGGGAGAGCAGGGTGGACAGCACGTCCGAACAGGCCTGGTCGGGGCTGCGGCCGGGCAGGGACAGGGACTCCCGCAGCAGGGCCAGACCGGTGTCGAAGTCGCGGTGGCGGTCCTCCACCAGGCCGTCGGTGAACAGCACGAGCCGGCTCCCCACGGGCAGCCGGAACTCGGTCGCCTCGAACGGCATGCCGCCGACGCCGAGCGGCAGCCCGGCGGGCAGTTCGGGGAACTCCACCTCCCCGCCGGGACGGAGCAGGGCGGGCCCGGGGTGCCCGGCGCTGGCCACCACGCACCGCCCGGAGACCGGGTCGTAGACCGCGTACAGGCAGGTGGCACCCGTGATTCCGGCGGGCTCGTCCCCGGTGTCCGTGAGGGATCCGTCCCCCTCGGCCGCGCCGCCGAGGGTGTCGTTCTGGTCGATCCGGTTGATCAGCTCGTCCAGGTGCCCGAGCAGCTCGTCGGGCGGCAGGTCCAGGGTGGAGAAGTTGTGCACGGCGGTGCGCAGCCGGCCCATCGTGGCCGCGGCGTGCACCCCGTGGCCGACGACGTCGCCGACGACCAGTGCCACCCGGGCGCCGGGCAGCGGGATCACGTCGAACCAGTCCCCGCCGACCCCCGCCTTCGCCGGCAGGTAGCGGAAGGCGACGTCCACGGCGGTCAGGTCCGGCAGCACCCGCGGGAGCAGGCTGCGCTGGAGCGCCACGGCCGTCGCGTGCTCGCGGGTGAAGCGGCGGGCGTTGTCGATCGAGACGGCCGCGCGCGCCGCGAGCTCCATCGCGAAGGAACGGTCCTCCTCGTCGAAGGCCTCAGGGGTGTCCGCGGCCCGCCAGAAGTTGGCCATGCCGAGGACCACCCCGCGCGCCTGGAGGGGGACGCTGATCAGGGAGTGCAGCCCGTACCCCAGGGCCTCCCGGGTGCCTTTGGCGTCCTGGGCCCGCCAGCCCATGGCGGCGTTCAGATCCGCCGCGAGCACGGCCTGCCCGGCGTCCAGGGCCGCAGCCATCGGAGCCGTCGGCACGACGAACCGGATGATGTCGCCGACCGGCTGGAGCGGCTGGTCGGTGCGGACCCCGCTCATGGCCGCCCGCCGCATCTCGGTGTACACGCCGGAGGCCGACGAGGGCTCGTCACCGCGCAGCACCGGCTCCAGCAGCTCCACGGTGACGAAGTCCGCGAAGCGGGGGACGGCGACCTCCGACAGCTCCTCCGCGGTCCGCACCACGTCCAGGGTGGTCCCGATCCGCACACCGGCGTCGTAGAGCAGCTGGAGCCGTCCGCGGGCCACCTCGGCCCGGCCGGAGACCGCGGCGAGCTCGGTGGAGTCGCGCAGGGTCATGACGGTGCCGGAGGACTGGCCGCCGTAGGGCTTGGTGGGCCGGACGTTGACCGCGAGCAGCCGGTCGCCCGCCAGGTGGACCTCGTCCGTCGCGATCCGGCCCGAGGTGAGCAGTTCGGTGGTCCGCGGGTCCAGGCCCAGGTCGGCGACGTGCCGGCCCTCGGCGTCGGGCGGCAGGTTCAGGAGCCGGCGGGCCTCGTCGTTGGCCAGGACCAGCTTGAGGTCGAGCCCGATGATGAGCACGCCCTCGCGGACGGCGTGCAGGACGGCCTCGTGGTGCTCGTTGATCCGGGACATCTCGTCGGCGCGCAGCCCGTGGGTCTGGCGTCCCAGCCGGCGGCTCACCAGGAAGGCACCGCCCGTGCCCAGCAGCAGGGCGCCCACCGCGGAGCCGACGAGGAGCGGGATCTGGTCGTCGACCGCGTCGGACACGTTCTCCACCTCTATGCCGGTGCCGACCAGGCCCACCACGGCGCCGTCGGCGTTCCGTACGGGCACGACGGCCCGGACCGCGTCGCTGGGCTCGCCGGTGAACGTCTCGATGAAGGACTGTCCGGCCGCGGCGCGGGAGAGGTCGCCCGTGGCGCGCTTGCCGATCAGGTCGGGCCGCGAGTCGGTGTACCGGACCCCGTCGGTGCTCATCACGGCGATGAAGTCGACGCCGGAGGCCCGGCGGGCGGCGTCGGCCAGCGGCTGGAGCACGACCGTCGGATTCGGTTCCAGCAGCGCCGCGGGGAGACCGGGGGCGTGCGCGAAGGACTCGGCGGCCGCCAGCGAGCGGTTGCGCGCGTCGCGCTCGCTGTCGTACCGGGACTGCAGGACCAGGGCCACCGAGGCCGCGGTGATCAGCAGCAGCACGATCACCGCCTCGAGGGCGAAGACCTGACCGGCGACGCCGCGGGCCCCCAGCGACAGGCGCGCCAACAGGCGCGGGCCCCATCCGGTCGGCTGGCGACCAAAACGTCCGGTCATGAGCCCTTTCTAACACTGTCCCGGGGGTTTGGGGGTGGCTGCGCGGCTGCGGCCGCCGCCCGGTACGCGCGGGGGCTGAGGCCGACGTACGACGTGAAGTGCTGGCGGAAGGTGACCTCGCTGGCGAAACCGGCGCGCCGGGCCACCTCCGGGACGGGGTGGTCGGTGCGTTCCAGCAGTTTGCGGGCTTCGTCCAGCCGGTGGCTCAGCAGCCACCGGTGGGGTGTGGTCCCGGTGGCCGCGGCGAAGTGCCGGGCGAAGGAACGCGGGGACATTCCGGCCCAGCGGGCCAGGGTGGCCACGTCCAGCGGTTCGTGCAGACTGCGCAGGGCGCGCTCCCGTACGGCCGCCAGGGTCTCGGCGGTCCGGTCGGCGGCCGGTACGGGCCGGTCCAGGAACTGGGCGTTGTCCCCGGTGCGGAAGGGGCCCGTCACCATGGACCGGGCGATGGCGGCGGCGGCCTCGGCGCCGTGCGCCTCCCGTACGAGGTGCAGGCACAGGTCGATCCCGGAGGCCACCCCGGCCGAGGTCCACACCCCGCCGTCCTCCACGTACAGCGGGGTGTCCTCGACGGCCACCCCGGGGTGGCGTGCGGCGAGCCGGGGAGCCAGCCACCAGTGGGTCACCGCCCGGCGGCCCTCCAGCAGCCCGGCCTCCGCGAGGATGAACGCCCCGGCGCACAGTGCCGCGACCGGGATCCCCCGGGCGTGCGCCTCCCGCAGGGCGGCGAGGGCCGGTTCGGGCGTCGGATCGTCCGGCTCGGCCAGCGCCGGTACGACGACCAGGTCCGCCGTGGCCAGCCCGTCGAGGCCGCGGTCGGGGGTCAGGGTCAGCCCGCCGGGCAGCGGGATCGGCCCGGGCTCCACCGCGCACCGCCGCAGCTCGAAGGACGGCACCCCGCTGCGGCTGCGGTCGGGGCCCCAGACCTCGGTGATCACGGCGAGGTCGAAGCTGCGGATGCCGGGCTGGACGAGGATCGCGACGCGGTGCACGCGGCCATTGTGTCATCCTGCCAGGCTGGCAGGATCCCATCGATCGGCGGCACTGACGCCCCTGTGCCCGCCGTGCCCCGGCGGACAGCATGGAGCCATGACACAGACCGCGATCGAGATCGCTCCCGACAGTGCCCTGCTGGTCATCGACGTGCAGAGGGGCTTCGACGACGCGTCCTTCTGGGGGCCGCGCAACAACCCGGCCGCCGAGGAGAACATCGCGGCGCTGATGGACGCCTGGAAGGCCTCGGGGCGTCCGGTGGTCCTGGTGCAGCACGCCTCGCGCGTCGCCGGCTCCGTCCTCGCCCCGGACCAGCCCGGTTACGCCTTCAAGGAGCTGGTCGAGCAGCGCCGGTACGAGGCCCTGCTGGTCACCAAGACGGTGAACTCGGCCTTCTACGGCACCCCGGACCTGGCCGACTGGCTCACCGCCCGGGGCATCGGTCAGGTGGTGGTGGCCGGCATCCAGACCAACATGTGCGTCGAGACCACGGCCCGGATGGCCGGGAACCTGGGCTACGACGTGCTCGTACCCCTCGACGCCACCCACACCTTCGACCTCGCGGGCCCGGAAGGCCTGGCCCTGACCGCCGACGAGCTCGCCACCGCCACCGCCGTCAACCTCCAGGGCGGCAGCTTCGCCCGCGTGGTGACCACGGCCCAGCTGCTGGCCGCGTAGTCCCTGAGCCCGATGGGCCGCGAGCCGGGAACGGCCGAGGCCCGGACCCCCGAGCGGGGGTCCGGGCCTCGGGGCTGATCCGGTCAGAGCACCTCGGCGGCGATGTTGGCCGCGACCTGCTCCAGCAGGGGGCCCGCGTTCGGGATGGACTTGGCCGGGTCGGGCTCCACGTCCGAGAGCGGGTACGCCTTGCGGATGCCCGCCGCCTCCAGGGCCTCCTGGGTCAGCAGCAGCCGTCCGCACACCGCCACGACCGGCTTGCCCGCGGCCCGGGCCGCCGCCGCGACACCGGCCGGGGCCTTGCCGTGCAGGGTCTGCTCGTCCAGCGAGCCCTCACCGGTGATGACCAGCGTGGCGCGCTCCAGCGCCGGCGCGAAGCCCAGTACCTCCAGCATCAGCTCGATGCCGGGCCGGAACGTGGCGCCGAGCAGCAGCGCCCCGTAGCCGATGCCGCCCGCGCCGCCCGCACCCGGGAGCAGCGCGCACTCGGCCGCCTTCGCGCCGATCGACTTCTCGAGGACCTGCGCGAAGTGCGCCAGCGCCGCGTCGAGCGTCGCCACGTCCTCGGGCGAAGCCCCCTTCTGCGGGCCGTAGACGGCCGGCGCGCCCTTCGGGCCCGTCAGCGGGTTGTCCACGTCGCTCGCCAGGACGAACTCCACGTCCGCGAAGCGCGGGTCGATCCCCGACAGGTCGGCCGAGGCCAGCTCGGCCAGCGCGCCGCCGCCCGGACCGACCGGTTCGCCGTTCGCATCCAGGAACACCGCGCCCAGCGCCGCCAGCATGCCGGCGCCGCCGTCGGTGGTGGCGCTGCCGCCCACGCCGAAGACGATGGAGCGCGCGCCCGCGTCCAGCGCGGCCTTCAGCAGCTCGCCCGAGCCGTACGTGGTGGCCGTCAGCGCGGCGAAGGTGCCCGCCGGCAGCAGCTGCAGCCCGGAGGCCTCCGCCATCTCGACGACCGCGGTGCCCTCGCGCAGCGCGAAGGCGGCCGTGACCTGGTCACCGAGGGGCCCGGTGACCCGTACCTCCCGGCGTTCGAAACCGGCCGCCACCGCGGCCGCGACCGTGCCGTCGCCGCCGTCCGCGACGGGGAGGGTCTCGATCTCCACGTCCGGTACGGCCTTGCGGAGTCCCGCCGTCACCCGCTCCGCGACCTGAACGGCCGTGAGCGAGCCCTTGAATTTGTCCGCGGCGATGAGCACGCGCGCGGTCTCAGTTACTGCTCCGTCCGTCACCTTGCTATTCCCTTGCTATCGAACAGTGCAGTCGCGCCGCCATGAGCTTATCCGGAGGATCCTCCTATGCCCATGAGTGGCCTGGGCCACACGCGGCGCGCCATGCGGCTAAATAGGCATATAAGCCTGCATAGTGTGGCCGCATGAGTGCGGATTCACTGGAACAGCCACGTCCGGATACCCCAGGTGACGGGTCCGGTGGTCCGGCGGACGGCACCCCCGACCTCACCGTCGTCACCGTGGGCGTGATCGCCGTGCTGGCCGTGGTCGCCTGGGCGGCCCTCGCCAAGGGCTCCTTCGACACCGCGTCGGGCACCGCGCTCGCCTGGGTGCTGAACAACTTCGCCTGGCTCTTCGTGATCGCCGCCGACGTCTTCCTCGTGATGTGCGTGGTGCTCGCGATCAGCCGCTTCGGCCGGATCCGCCTCGGCGCCGACGACTCCGAGCCCGAGTTCACCAACCTCGCGTGGATCGCGATGATGTTCAGCGCCGGTATGGGGATCGGCCTCATGTTCTACGGGGTGGGGGAGCCGCTCACCCACTACCTGGTCCCGCCCCCGGCCTCCGGCGCCGCCCCGTCCTCGGGCGCCTCCGCCCTGGCGGCCATGGAGTACTCCTTCTTCCACTGGACCCTCACCCCCTGGGCGATCTACGGCATCGCCGGACTCGCCCTCGCCTACGCGACCTTCCGCAAGGGCCGCGGCAACCGCCTCAGCTCCGCCTTCGTTCCCCTGATGGGTCAGGAGCGCGCCGACGGATGGGCCGGGAAGGCCATCGACCTGCTCGCCGTCTTCGCCACCGTCTTCGGCACCGCCACCAGCCTCGGGCTGGGCGCCCTCCAGGTGTCCAAGGGACTGAACCTCACCACCGGGGTCGAGGACTCCACGACCGTCGAGCTGATCATCATCGGCTCGCTCTCGGCGGCCTTCGTGCTCTCCGCCTTCTCCGGCCTGCACAAGGGGGTGAAGTGGCTGAGCACCATCAACCTGGTGCTCGCCGCCACCCTGATGCTCTTCGTCTTCGTGCTCGGCCCCACCGTCTACATCCTCGACGTGATCCCCTCCAGCATCGGCGGGTACCTGAGCGAGCTGGTGCCCATGGCCACCCGCACCGGCGCCTTCACCGACAGCGCCTGGCTCGGCGCGTGGACGATCTTCTATTGGGCGTGGTGGCTCTCCTGGGCACCGTTCGTCGGCACC
This sequence comes from Streptomyces sp. NBC_01546, assembly GCF_045208355.1. Classification (NCBI taxonomy): domain Bacteria; kingdom Bacillati; phylum Actinomycetota; class Actinomycetes; order Kitasatosporales; family Streptomycetaceae; genus Streptomyces; species Streptomyces sp. NBC_01546. The sequence continues at coordinate 1,745,714 of NZ_CP109379.1, read as the reverse complement.
TTCATCGCCCGCATCTCGCGCGGCCGCACCATCCGCGAGTTCCTCATCGGTGTGCTCCTCGTGCCCAGCGGGGCCACCGTCATCTGGTTCTGCGTGATGGGCGGCACCGCCATCCGCCTGGACTCCACCGGCGCCGTCGACTTCGCGGCCAAGCTCAAGGAGGGGACGGAGGCCTCGCTCTTCGCGATGCTGGACGCGCTGCCGCTGGCCACGGTCACCTCATGGGTCGCCATGGTCCTGGTGATGACCTACTTCGTCACCAGCGCGGACTCGGCCTCCCTGGTCATGGGCTCGCTCACCAGCCGCGGCTCGCTCCACCCGCCGACCTGGCTCGTCGTCACCTGGGGCGTACTGATGGCCGCCGTCGCCGCCGTGCTGCTCGTCGCGGGCGGCCTGAAGTCCCTGCAGACCGCCACCATCCTGGTCGCGCTGCCCTTCGTCCTCGTCATGCTGGTGCTCTGCTGGGCCCTGGTGAAGGAGCTCCGCGAGGACCCCGGCGCCGGGCCCGTCCGCCACCACGCGCTGCACGGCATGCGCGACGCCGTCCGGGCCATGGTCGGCGACGCCATCACCGAACAGGGCCAGGCCGTGCACCCGCGGCTGCGGCGTGTCGCCGAGTCCAGGGGCCGGGACCGCGAGGACGGGCCCGGCAGCCCTGGGTAGGGTGGCGACGTGACCACCACGGATGACTACGCCACCTACATCGCGAGCCTGCCCCGGGTGCTGGCCGGCGCGGCCGCCCTCTACCGCGACGCCGAGGGCAGGGTCCTGCTCGTCGAGCCCAACTACCGCGAGGGATGGGTCCTGCCGGGCGGCACCATCGAGTCGGACCAGGGCGAGTCGCCGCGCACCGCCGCCCGCCGCGAGAGCGCCGAGGAGATCGGCATCGACGTGCCGCTCGGCCGGCTGCTCGCCGTGGACTGGGTCCTGGGCGCGGACCGCCCGCCGCTGGTCGCGTACCTCTACGACGGCGGGGTGCTCGACGCCGAGCAGCTCGCCTCCATCAAGCTCCAGGAGGAGGAACTGATCTCCTGGCGGCTGGTCGATCCCGCCGAACTCACCGAGTACCTCCACGGATCGCTCGGCCTGCGCACCGAAGAGGCCTACCGGGTCCTGCAGTCGGGCGAGGGCGCCGTGGAACTGGAGAACGGCCGCCGCCCCGTGTCCCAGTAACACCGGGCTTACTCCGAGCAGGACAGAATCAGCTGATGATCACGATGTACGCCTGGCCCAGCACCGCCGACGGGCCCGACGCCCTCCCCATGGTCCACTTCACCACCGATCAGCAGTCCGCCGGCGAGGTGACCCCGGAGGGGATGCCGGTCTGGCTGTTCGACACCGCGATCCGCGACGGCGGCTGGTCCCAGTTCACCGACTTCGAGGGCTGGTCCGTGCCCGCCACCCAGTGGCAGGCCTTCTACCGCCGCGAGGACGACCTCCTCGCCGTCAGCGGCCCCGGCTCCTGCGAAGGCTGGTACCAGGGCAACCTCGGCGCCGACGCCGACTGGGTGACGGCGGCCGCCGCCCAGCAGAGCGTGGTGCTGCTCGCCGCCCCCGTCCAGCACCCCTCGCTGTACGGCTACGCGGTGGAAGCGGGCGCCGCCTTCGCCCTGCTGGTCCCGCTGCTCGTCGTCTAGCCGCCAGGTCCCCTCCGGGACTAGAGCTGCCGGGCCCCGGCCTCGAAGCCGAGCAGCCGCACCTTGCGCTCGACGCCGCCGCCGTAGCCGGTCATGCCGCCCGATGCCCCGATCACCCGGTGGCACGGCACGATGATGCCGATCGGGTTCTTCCCGTTGGCCAGCCCCACGGCGCGCGAGGCGTTCGGCTTGCCGAGCTCGGACGCGAGCTGCCCGTACGACCAGGTCTCGCCGTAGGGGATCCGTACGAGCTGGTCCCACACGCTGCGCTGGAAGTCGGTGCCCTCCAGCCGTAGCGGCAGGTCGAACTCGGTGCGTTCCCCGGCGAAGTACGCGGTCAGCTGCCGCACCACTTCGGGGAAGGGCTCCTCCGTGGCGGCGACCCGCTCCCCGAAGGCCTCCTCGGTCGGGCGGTGGCGCTGCCCGGTCATGTACAGACCGCTGAGGACCCCGTCCGTCGAGACCAGGGTGAGCGGACCGTAGGGGCTGTCGACGACGGCGTGCTGCTTGCTGCTGGTGTTCACGATGTGCTCCTCAGGCGGGCAGGTGGTTGATGGCGTGGTCGTCGGTGGCCCACAAGTACTGGACGGCGTAGGCGCGCCAGGGCCGCCAGCGGGCCGCCCGGGCGGTCAGCGCCGAGGGCGTGGACGGCAGCCCGAGCCCCTGCGCCGCCCGCCGGATGCCCAGGTCGGACGGCAGGAACGCGTCCGGGTCGCCGAGCGCCCGCATCGCGATGATCTCGGTGGTCCACGGGCCGAAGCCGGGCAGCGCGGACAGCTGCGCGCGCGCCGCCTCCCAGTCGCTGTCGATGCCGAGCGGCAGCGAACCGCCGGCGAGCGCCGAGACCAGCGTGGTGAACGTGGTGCGCCGGGTGCGCGGCATGGCCAGGGACTCCGGGTCCACCTCGGCGAGGGCCTGCGGGGAGGGGAAGAGGTGGGTCAGCCCGCCGAGCGGGTCCTGCACGGGCTCGCCGTGCGCGGTGACCAGCCGGGCCGCGTGCGTGCGCGCCGCCGCCGTGGACACCTGCTGGCCGAGGACCGCCCGTACGGCGAACTCCGCCGCGTCGACCGTACGGGGAACCCGGCGCCCGGGAGCCTTGTCCACGAGCGGGGCCAGCAGCGGGTCGGAGCGCAGCTGCTCGTCGACGGCCTCGGGATCGGCGTCCAGGTCGAGCATCCAGCGGCAGCGGCTGATGGCGATGGTGAGGTCGCGCAGGTCGGTCAGGGCGAGGCGGCAGCCGATGTGGTCGGGCTGGGGGGTCAGTGCGACGACCCCGGTGCCGTAGGGCAGGCGCAGGGTCCGGCGGTAGGCGCCGTCCCGCCATTCCTCCACGCCGGGGACGGCGGTCGCGGCCAGGTGCCCGAAGAGGTTGTCCGGGTTCAGGGGGGCCCGGAACGGCAGCCGGAGGCTGATCGTCCCGGGGATCCGCGGCTGATGGCGGTTGGCCTTGTCGGCGCGCAGCCGCAGCTCGCTGGGGGAGAGGGCGAAGACCTCGCGGACGGTGTCGTTGAAGGTGCGGATGGAGGAGAAGCCGGCCGCGAACGCGACGTCCCCCATCGGGAGCTCGGAGGTCTCGATGAGCAGCCGGGCGGTCTGGGCGCGCTGGGCCCTCGCGAGGGCCAGGGGTCCGGCGCCGAGCTCGGCGCTGAGCTGCCGTTCCACCTGGCGGGTGGAGTAGCCGAGCCGGGTGGCCAGGCCGGGAACCCCCTCGCGGTCCACCACCCCGTCCTGGATGAGGCGCATGGCGCGGGCGACGGCGTCGGCGCGGGCGTTCCACTCGGGGGAGCCGGGGCTGGTGTCGGGCCGGCACCGCTTGCAGGCGCGGAAACCGGCCTGCTGGCAGGCGGCGGCGCTGGGCAGGAAGGTCATGTTCTCGACCTTCGGCGGTACGGCGGGGCAGCTGGGCCGGCAGTAGATCCGCGTGGTCAGGACGGCGGTGAAGAACCAGCCGTCGAAGCGGGCGTCCTTCGACTGCACGGCTCTGACGCAACGCTCGGTGTCGGTGTGCATGGCTCCAGGATCCGGGGTGAGATCCACCGCGGCTGGCGGTTTTCCGACATCAAGCCTACGGCGCGCCGACCCGGACCGCGGAAGCGGTCAGGGGCCGGGCGGCCCCGCGGCGGCGGACAGGCGGTGGGCGTCGCGGGCCAGGGTGAGGGCGACCAGGTCGTGCGGCCGCGACAGGGACCGGGACGTCAGGTGCTCCAGGCGGCGCAGCCGGTTGAACACCGTGTTGCGGTGGCAGTACAGCCGGGTCGCCGCCCGCCCGGCGGAGCCCTCGGCGGCGAGCCACGCGTCGAGCGTCTCCAGCAGCACCGCCCGGTCCGCCGGGTCCAGTTCCAGGAGGGGCCCCAGGACCGCCTCGACCAGCTCCCCCGCGAGCTCGGGCTGGCCCACCACCAGCGCGGCGGGCAGCCGCTCCGACAGGCGGACCAGCCCGCGCTCCTCCGCACCGCAGGTGGCCAGCGCCGTCTCGGCCAGGCGGCGGGCCCGGCTCAGCTCCGCCAGCCCGTCCACCACCGGGCTGATCCCGCCCGGCCCGTGGCAGCGGTCGGCCAGCTCCGAGGCCAGCTCCTCCGGGGAGGACGACCCCAGGGCCACCACCGCCAGCTCCTGCTCCGCCCGCATCCGCCAGAACAGCCGCATCCCGCCCACCGCCGCCACCCGGTGCACCGAGTCCCGCCGGTCCACGGGGAGCACGACCACCGCGTACCGCCCCTGCTCCGGCAGGTCCAGGCCCGCCGCCGCGCGCGCCGCCAGGCCCGGCGCCGCGTCCCCCTGGAGCAGCGCGTCCAGCAGGGCCTGCACCCGCTCGTCGCTGCGCCGCCGCATCTCCCGCTCGCCCGCCCGGTAGGCCTCCGCCGTCGTCGCGGCCTGCTGCTCGATTCCGGCCCACATCGCACCGGCCGTCCGCGCCAGCACCGGCAGGGCGTCCGGGTCCTCCTCGGTGACGATGTCCAGCAGCGCGTCCCAGGTCAGCCGCCCCGCGCGCCGGTACGCGTACAGCAACAGGTCCAGCGGAAGCCCCTGTTCGGCCCGGCGCCGCCCCAGCTCCTCCGCGTACACCAGGTCCTTGCGCGTGTCCGAGCGCCGCGCGGCGAACGCCTCGATGCCGTAGCGCATGGCCTCGCTGATCTGCTGCCAGTGCTCGTCCCGCGGCACCACCAGGTCGAACAGCGGCGAGTGCTGCGCCAGATCGCCGATCAGCTGCTCCGTGAGCTCCGGGACGCGCTCCAGCAGCACCTCGGCCGCCGTCAGCAGCACCGACCACTCCGCTTCCGTACGCGCCCTGCGTCCGCCCATGGCCGCAGAGGATGTCACCCGCGGCCCACCCGCGTAAGGGGCCCCGTACGCAGGTCTGTGCCGCTGCACAACCGGACCCCACTCCCGGCTGGTCATCGGCAGCGATTCCGCTTCGGGGCGTGGACGGCCGCCCCGCCCGGTGCTGGTCTGTGCGCCAGCACAGAGCCGGAACAGTGGGAGGGGATGTGGCCTCGCTCCAAGTGCGCGAGCTGTCCGTCGGCTACGGGCCGGTCCGGGCGCTGCGCGCCGTGTCGCTCGACGTACCCGCGGGCGCCGTGGTCGTCGTACTCGGCGGGAACGGTGCGGGAAAGACGACCCTGCTGCGGGCCGTGTCCCGCACGCTCGCCTTTCACCGCGGCGCCGTCACCGGGGGCAGCGTGACCTTCGACGGCATGCCGCTGGACGGACTGGCCCCGGCCCGTGCGGTCGCCGCCGGAGTGGTGCAAGTCCCCGAAGGGCGCCAGGTGTTCGCCCGGATGAGCGTCGCGGACAACTTGCGGGCGGGCGCCCTCGGGGCCCGGGCCGGCTCCCGGGCCGACACCGCCCGCTCGCTGGCCCGCGTCCACGAACTCTTCCCGGTCCTCGCCAAACGCTCCAGGCAGCGGGCGGGCCTGCTCTCCGGCGGCGAGCAGCAGATGCTGGCCCTCGGCCGCGCCCTGATGGCCCGCCCCCGGCTGCTGCTCCTGGACGAGCCCTCACTGGGTCTGGCGCCGAAGATGGCCGCGACGATCGCCGCGACCATCACCGAGATCAACGCCTCGGGCACCTCCGTGCTGCTGGTGGAGCAGAACGCCGCCCTCGCGCTCCGGCTCGCCTCCCACGCCTACGTCCTGGAGGTCGGCGAGGTCACCCTGTCCGGCCCGGCCGCCGAGCTGGCGGCCTCGGACGAGGTACGCCGCCGCTATCTCGGCATCACGGACGAAGGCGCCGTCGAAACGCCACCGGCGAGCGGCACCCTGCGCAGGTGGTCGGCGTGATCCCGCCCCTCACCGTCACCGACGTCACCGTCCGCTTCGCCGGTCTCACCGCCCTCGACGGCGTCTCCTTCACCGTCGAGCCCGGCAGTGTGCACGCCGTCATCGGCCCCAACGGCGCCGGCAAGTCCACCTGCTTCAACGTGCTCTCCGGGGTCTACCGGGCCACCTCCGGCAGCGTCCGCTTCGGCGCCGCCGAGCTCACCGGCCTCGCCCCGCACGCCGTCGCCGCCCTCGGCATCGCCCGTACCTTCCAGAACCTCGCCCTGCCCCCGCACACCACGGTCGCCGAGAGCCTGCTGCTCGGCCGCCACCGGCTGATGCGCTCCGGATTCCTCGCGGCCGGACTCCGGCTGCCGGCCGCCGTCCGCGAGGACCGCCGGCACCGCGAACGGGTCCGCGAGATCGCCGCCTTCGTCGGTCTGGAGGCCGACCTGGCCGCCCCCGCCGGCTCCCTCCCGTACGGGAAACAGAAACTCGTCGAGCTGGCCCGGGCCCTGTGCATGGAGCCCCGGCTGCTCCTCCTGGACGAACCCGTCGCCGGAATGACCGCCGGTGAACGGCAGCGCACCGCCGCCGTCATCGCGGGAGTCCGCGACGGCCTCGGCATCTCGATCGTGCTCGTCGAACACGACATGGGGGTGGTGATGCGGCTCGCGGACGCGGTGACCGTACTCGACTTCGGCAGACGGATCGGCGGCGGAACCCCCGCCCAGGTGCAGAGCGACCCGGCGGTCGTCCGCGCCTACCTCGGCGAGGAGGACCCTGCCGCGTGACCACCTTCCTTGAACTGCTGCTCGGCGGCCTCTCCATGGGCTCCGTGTACGCGCTGATCGCCCTCGGCTTCGTGGTCATCTTCAAGGCCACCGAGGTCGTCAACTTCGCCCACGCCTCCCTCCTCCTGGCGGGCGGCTACGTCACCGCCGTCCTGCACGACGACATCGGCTTCTGGCCCGCCCTGGCCGTGGGCATCGGCGCCGCCGCCGCGGTCGGTGCCGGGGTGGAGTTCCTGGTCATGCGCCGCTACCGCGGCCAGGACCAGAGCGTCCTCGCCATCGTCACCATCGGCGTGGACATCCTGCTCACCACCGACCTCACCCGTCGCATCGGTACGGACGTACTCGCGCTCGGCGATCCGTGGGGCGACGCGGTGGTCCACCTGGGCCCGGTCACCCTCCCGCAGACCCGGATCGCGGCCTTCGCCTCCGCGAGCCTCCTCATCGGCGCATTCCTGCTGCTGTTCCGGTACACCGCCTGGGGGGTGGCCATGCGGGCCGCCGCCGAGAAGCCGGAGACCGCCGCGCTGATGGGCGTCCGGCTGGGCCGGGTCTCGCTGGCGGCGTGGGCGGTCGCCGGCGCCCTGGCCGCCGTGGCGGCGCTCTTCCTCACCGTCTTCCCCACCCCCGGCCTGGAACGGGCCACCTCACTGGCCGCCCTCAAGGCCTTCCCGGCCGCCATCCTCGGCGGCCTCGACTCCACCACCGGAGCCCTCGCGGGCGGCCTGATCGTCGGCGTCACCGAGGCCATGGCCACCGGCTACCAGGGCCAGCTCGCCTTCCTCGGCCGCGGCATCGGCGACCTCGCCCCGTACCTGGTCATGGTCGCGGTGCTGCTGCTGCGCCCGGCCGGCCTCTTCGGCACGAAGGAGCCCGCCCGTGTCTAGCACCCCGCGCCCGATCCCCAAGGGCCTGGTCCTCAGGCGCGCGATCCCGGGGCGCCCGATCCTGTGGAGCGCCGGGGCCGTCGTGCTCCTCGCGCTGCCCTTCTACCTGGAGCGGTTCTGGCTCCAGGCCGGGCTGTTCGCCATCGCCGCGGGCATCGGGGCCATCGGCCTCAACCTGCTCACCGGCGCCACCGGCCAGCTGTCCATGGGGCACGCCTTCTTCCTCGCCGTCGGCGCGTACGGATACTGCGCCCTGGCCGGGGACGGCGGGCGGTCCGGCGGCCACGAGCTCGTCGGCCTCGGCCTGCCCAGCTGGCTGGCGGCCGTGCTCGCCGTCGTCCTCGCCGGAGCCGTCGGCGGGCTCTTCAGCCCCATCGCCGGCCGCCTGCGCGGCGCCTACCTCGGCATCGCCACCCTCGCGCTGATCTTCATCGGGCAGCACGTGCTGTTCAACGCCACCCCCCTCACCGGCGGCTTCAACGGCCGCGCCGTCGAACCCCTCTCCCTCCTCGGGATCACCTTCGACGACACCGAGACCGTGATCGCCGCCGTCCCCTTCCAGTCCGCCGAGAAGCTCTGGTACGTCGCCCTCGCCGCGCTCCTGGCCTGCGCCCTCTTCGCCCGCGGCATCCTGCGCGGGCGCCCGGGCCGCGCCATGAACGCCATCCGCGACCACACCATCGCCGCCGGGGTCATGGGCGTCCCCGTGGCCCGCTACCGCGCCGCCGTCTTCGTCCTGTCCTCCATGTACGCGGGCCTGGCGGGGGTCCTGCTCGCCCTCGTCTTCCAGCGCACCGTGCCCGACTACTTCGGCATGGTCCTGTCCCTCGAATACCTCGCCATGATCGTGATCGGCGGCCTCGGCACGGTCGCGGGCGCCGTCATCGGCGCCGCGTTCGTCTCCCTGCTGCCCCAGCTGCTCACCCGCTACAGCGACGCCCTCCCGCTCGTCGCCGCCCCCGGCGCCGGCGGGGTCTCCCCGGGCGAGGCGTCCCGCTACCTGTACGGCGCGGCCGTCGTCGCCGTCGTCCTGTTCCTCCCGGGCGGCCTCGCCCGGATCAGACCCCCGAAGGAGCCAGCGTGATCAGACCCGGCACGGACAAGCGAGCGCGACTCGGTACGGCGGCCCTCGCGGCCGCGCTCCTGCTCACCGGCGCGGCCGGGTGCAGCGGCAAGGCGGGCACCGGCACCGAGGACAAGCAGGGCGAGGGCGGGGTCAAGACCGGCAAGGGGGTCACCGCCACCGCCATCCGGCTCGGCGCCCTCACCGACATGACCGGCGTCTACGCCTCGCTCGGCAAGAGCGTCACGCAGGCCCAGCAGCTGTGGATCAAGCAGACCAACGCCGCCGGCGGCATCTGCGGCCGACAGCTGGAGCTGACGGTCCGGGACCACGGCTACGACCCGCAGAAGGCCCTCGCCGGCTACACCGAGCTGGAGCCCGACGTGCTCGGCTTCGCCCAGTTCATCGGCTCCCCGTTCGTCGCCGCCGCCAAGGACCGCATCGACGGCCAGGACAAGGGGCTGGTCATCCCGCAGGCCTGGTCCGCCTCGCTGCTGGGCAGCCCTGCCATCCGTACGGTGGGTGCCACCTACGACATCGAGACGGTCAACGCCATCGGCTACCTCCTCGAACAGAAGCGCATCGCCTCCGGGGACAAGATCGGGCACGTGTACTTCGAGGGTGACTACGGCGAGAACGCCCTGGCCGGGTCCAAGCACGCGGCCAAGGAGGCCGGGCTGACCGTCGTCGAGCAGAAGATCAAGCCCACCGACAACGACATGTCCGCCCAGGTCGCCGCACTCAAGCAGGCCGGGGTCAAGGCCGTGGTGATCAGCGCCGGGCCCCGGCAGGCGGCCTCGCTGGTCGGGGTCGCCGCGGCCGGCGGCTGGAACGTCCCGGTGGTCGGCAACAACTCGGCCTTCGCTCCGCAGCTGCTCGCCACCCCGGCGGGCGCGGCCCTGCAGAAGGACTACTACGTCGCCGCGTCCACCCTGCCCATCGGCTCCACCGCCCCCGGCCCGGCGGCCCTCGCCGCGGCCTACAAGGAGGCCTACCCGGGCGCGGGGCTCGACAACGGGGTGGTGGCCGGATACACGGCCGCCGCGGTCTACGGGGAGGCGCTGAAGAAGGCCTGCGCGGACAAGGACCTCACCCGCGAAGGCGTGGGCAAGGCCCTGCTGAGCCTGAAGTCCTACGACAGCGGCTTCGGGATCACGCACGACTTCTCCGACCCGAAGTCCCCTTCCACCAGGCAGAGTGTGATCATGAAGCCGGACGAGCAGACCCCGGGCGGCCTGAAGGTGGTCAAGGAAGCCGCGGTAACCCCGGCAGCCCAGGCCTACACCCCCGGCACCTAGCCGCCTGGCAGCACCTCCCAGCCCTCCCGGGCCCCCTCCAGCCCCTCCGGCGTTTGAGGAGCGGGGTCTGGGGCGGAGCCCCAGCAACGGACCCGCAGCCAGAAACGACAAGAGGCCCCCGGATGCCATCGGCATCCGGGGGCCTCTTGTCGTACAGCTAGCGCAGCGTGGTGGCGCGGGCCTCGCGACGGTTGTGCCGGAAGGTGTTCGCCCTCCGGGTCGTCGCGAACAGCGGAATGGTCGCCGCCATCGCGATCTGCAGGGCGCAGCCGGTCTGGAGCAGCAGCTGACCGCCCGGGGCGTCGAACGCCCAGGCCGCCAGCAGCCCCATCGCACCGACGATCCAGCAGAGCATCGCCACCGCGAGGACACCCCGCGGCTTCGGGTACTCGACCCGGCTCACCATCAGCCAGGCCACGCCGATGATCGCCAGCAGCGTCGGGACGAAGGGGAGCTCCAGCAGCACGATCGAGACGACCGTCAGGGCGCCGAAGGGGCTCGGCATGCCCTGGAACATGCCGTCCTTCATCGTCACGCAGCTGAATCTCGCGAGTCTGAGCACCACGGCCAGCAGCACCACGATCGCGGCCAGCGCCGACATCTTCTGCACCGCGTCGTCGGCGACCATGCCGTAGACGAGCACGAAGTACGCGGGAGCCAGGCCGAAGCTGATCAGGTCGGACAGGTTGTCCAGCTCGGCGCCCATCGGCGAGCTGCGCAGCTTGCGGGCCACGATGCCGTCGAAGAGGTCGAAGACCGCGGCGAGCAGCATCAGTATCACTGCCGTCGCGGCGCTGTTACGGGCCATGCCCGACTCGCCACTGCCGGTGAGGTGCGGGATGAGGATTCCGGTGGTGGTGAAGTACACCGCCATGAATCCGCACGTCGCATTGCCGAGCGTGAGGGTGTCCGCTATCGACAGCCGCAGCGAGAGCGGCATGTCGTCCTCGGCGGACTCCTCCTCGGCGGGCTCGGGCACCCAGCCGGCTGCCGGAGTCTCAGGGTCAGTCACGGTCAATTCGTGTCACCCCCGCGGTGGTGGCCTGACCGACCTCGACCGCGACCTCGACACCCTCGGGGAGGTAGATGTCGACGCGGGAGCCGAAGCGGATCAGACCGATGCGTTCGCCCTGCTCGACCTTCGTACCGGCCGGCAGGTACGGAACGATGCGCCGGGCGACTGCGCCGGCGATCTGCACCATCTCGATGTCGCCGAGCTCGGTGTCGAAGTGCCAGACAACGCGCTCGTTGTTCTCGCTCTCCTTGTTGAACGCCGGGACGAATCCGCCGGGGATGTGCTCCACGGACGTCACCGTGCCCGCCAGGGGCGCGCGGTTGACGTGGACGTTCAGCGGGCTCATGAAGATCGCGACCCGGGTCCGTCCGTCCTTCCACGGCATGATGCTCTGCACCACACCGTCGGCGGGCGAGATGACACGGCCCTGGGCGATCTCGCGCTCGGGGTCGCGGAAGAACCACAGCATGCCCGCCGCGAGCGCGGTGGTGGGCACGGCCGCCGCGGCCCAGCGCCCGGACTTGCGAGCCCGGGTGAGGCTGAGCGCCGCGGTGGCGAGGGTCGGCAGAAGCCACGGCGATGCTCCGCGCGCGAGGCGTACGCCACGGAGGCTGTCGCGAGGTGCAGAGGTTTGGCTGTGGGGCATGGATGACCTTCGTAGCGGGTGATTGCCGCGCCGTAAACGGGGGGACGGGACGGCGGCTTTACTGGAATGCTATCGGTTGCGCGCAACAACTGGGCAAGCCAGAAGCCGAGTCGATGGCCGTCGGCCAGTGACTGGTAGTGACTCTTTTGCGACGAATCAGTGGATGATCCGCCGCAAAAGGTACTTTCAGCCCTGGAGTCGGTACTCCTCGAGCAGGCGTCGCCCGATGATCATTTTCTGGATCTCGGCGGTACCTTCACCGATGAGCAGCATCGGAGCCTCCCGGTAGAGACGCTCGATCTCGTACTCCTTCGAGAAGCCGTAGCCGCCATGGATGCGGAAGGCGTCTTCAACCACCTCCTTGCAGTACTCGGAGGCGAGGTACTTCGCCATCCCTGCTTCGAGGTCGTTTCGTTCCCCGGAGTCCTTTTTGCGTGCTGCATTCACCATCATCGCATGGGCGGCTTCGACCTTGGTAGCCATCTCGGCCAGCTTGAACTGGATGGCCTGGTGCTCGGCGATCGCCTTGCCGAAAGTGTGACGTTGCTGGGCATACGAGACACCCAGTTCGAAAGCACGCTGAGCGACGCCGCAGCCACGCGCCGCCACGTTGACGCGGCCGACCTCGACCCCGTCCATCATTTGGTAAAACCCTCGGCCCGTCTGCCCGCCGAGTACGCGATTGGCCGGAATGCGCAGTCCGTCCATGATGAGCTCGGTCGTGTCGACGCCCTTGTAGCCCATCTTGTCGATCTTGCCGGGGATGGTCAGGCCCGGACGGACCTCACCGAAGCCCGGCTCCTTCTCGACGAGGAAGGTCGTCATCGACTTGTGGGGCGCCGTGCCCTCGGGGTGTCCTTCGTCACTTCGTACGAGAACGGCCACCAGGGTGGAGGTGCCGCCGTTCGTCAGCCACATCTTCTGGCCGTTCAGGACGTACTCGTCGCCGTCCTTCACCGCCTTGGACGTGATGGCCGACACATCGGAGCCGAGCCCCGGCTCGGACATCGAGAACGCGCCGCGCACCTCGCCCAGCGCCATGCGCGGGAGGAAGTGGTCCTTCTGCTCCTGCGTGCCGTGCTGCTTGAGCATGTACGCCACGATGAAGTGGGTGTTGATGATGCCCGAGACGGACATCCAGCCCCGCGCTATCTCCTCCACGCACAGCGCGTAGGTGAGGAGCGACTCACCCAGACCGCCGTACTCCTCCGGGATCATCAGGCCGAAGAGGCCGAGCTCCTTGAGGCCGTCGACGATCTGCTGCGGGTACTCGTCACGGTGTTCGAGCTCGGTCGCGACCGGGATGATCTCCTTGTCGACGAACTCCCGGACGGTCTTGAGGATCTCCCGCTGGACGTCCGTGAGCCCGGCGGTCTGGGCGAGTCGGGCCATGGCTACTTCCCCTGTTCCTTCAGCTGCGGGCGGCCGGGCTGCTCGCCGCCGCGCTCCTTGATGTACGTCTCGGTCGGGACCATCACCTTGCGCCGGAAGACGCAGACGAGGGTGCCGTCCTGCTTGTAGCCCTTGGTCTCGACGTAGACGATGCCGCGGTCGTTCTTCGACTTCGACGGGGTCTTGTCGAGGACCGTGGTCTCGCCGTAGATGGTGTCGCCGTGGAAGGTCGGCGCCACGTGCCGCAGGGACTCGATCTCCAGGTTGGCGATGGCCTTCCCGGAGACGTCCGGGACGGACATGCCCAGCAGCAGCGAGTAGATGTAGTTGCCCACGACCACGTTCTTGCCGAAGTCGGTCGTGTTCTCGGCGTAGTTGCTGTCCATGTGGAGCGGGTGGTGATTCATGGTCAGCAGACAGAAGAGGTGGTCGTCGTACTCCGTGACCGTCTTCCCGGGCCAGTGCTTGTAGACCGCCCCGACCTCGAACTCTTCGTACGTGCGTCCGAACTGCATGGGGATCAGGCCTCCGGGATCTCGAACTTGCTGGTGCGCTGCATACCGGCGGCCCGGCCCTTGCCCGCGATGACCAGGGCCATCTTGCGGCTGGCCTCGTCGATCATCTCGTCGCCGAGCATCGCGGAGCCCTTCTTGCCGCCGGCCTCCGAGGTGCACCAGTCGTACGCGTCGAGGATCAGCTCGGAGTGGTCGTAGTCCTCCTGCGAGGGGGAGAAGACCTCGTTCGCCGCGTCGACCTGTCCCGGGTGCAGCACCCACTTGCCGTCGAAGCCCAGCGCCGCCGCCCGGCCGGCCACCTCGCGGTAGGCGTCCACGTCGCGGATCTGGAGGAAGGGGCCGTCGACGGCCTGGAGGTTGTGCATGCGGGCCGCCATCAGGATCCGCATCAGGATGTAGTGGTAGGCGTCCGCGCCGTAGCCGGGCGGCTGCATGCCCACGACCAGGGACTTCATGTTGATCGAGGCCATGAAGTCGGCCGGGCCGAAGATGATCGTCTCCAGCCGGGGGGAGGCGGCGGCGATCTCGTCGACGTTCACCAGGCCCTTGGCGTTCTCGATCTGCGCCTCGATGCCGATCTTGCCGACCTCGAAGCCCATGGTCTTCTCGATCTGCGTGAGCAGGAGGTCGAGGGCCACGACCTGCTGGGCGTCCTGGACCTTCGGCAGCATGATGCAGTCGAGGTTCTGGCCGGCGCCCTCGACGACCGTGATCACATCGCGGTACGTCCAGTGCGTGGTCCAGTCGTTGACGCGCACGACCCGGGTCTTGCCCGTCCAGTCACCGTTGTTCAGCGCGTCCACGATGGTGTGGCGGGCGCCTTCCTTGGCGAGCGGCGCGCAGGCGTCCTCCAGGTCCAGGAAGACCTGGTCGGCCGGCAGGCCCTGGGCCTTCTCCAGGAAGCGCGGGTTCGAACCCGGGACCGCGAGGCAGGAGCGACGCGGGCGAAGACGGTTCACCGGGTGGACGGGCGTGGTCATGCGGGGACCTCCGTGCTTGCAACGATTTCGAGAGGGGCGAGCTTGTTGGCTTTGCGGATCTCGTCGACGATACGGCCGATGATCTCCGTGATGCCGAAATCCTTCGGGGTGAAGACGGCGGCGACTCCGGCCGCCTTCAGTGTCACGGCATCCGCGTTCGGAATGATGCCTCCGACGATGACGGGAATGTCACCCGCCCCTGCAACGCGCAGGCGTTCGAGGACATCCGGGACGAGTGCGCTGTGGGATCCGGACAGGATGGACAGTCCCACGCAGTGCACGTCCTCGGCCAGCGCCGCGGAGGAGATCTCCTCGGGCGTCAGCCGGATGCCCTGGTAGACCACCTCGAAACCGGCGTCGCGGGCCCGGACGGCGATCTGCTCGGCGCCGTTGGAGTGCCCGTCCAGGCCGGGCTTGCCGACCAGCAGGCGCAGCCGGCCCGAGCCGAGCTCGTCGGCCGTACGGGAGACCTTCTCGCGGACCTCGTGCATCGGCGTACCGGGCTCGGCGGTGACCGCGACCGGGGCCGAGGAGACCCCGGTCGGAGCCCGGAACTCGCCGAACACCTCGCGCAGGGCGCTCGACCACTCGCCCGTGGTGACACCCGCCCGGGCGCACTCCAGGGTGGCTTCCATCAGGTTCTCGGTGCCGGCCGCGGCCTCCTTGAGGCGGTCCAGGGCCTGCTGGGTGGTGGGGAAGACGAAGGGATCGCCGTTCCCCTGGCGGTCCGAGGACTCCTGACGCTCCGCCCGCCAGCGGACGATGCGCTCGACGGTGAGCGCCTCCACTGCCGGGTCGACCGTCATGATGGCGCCGTCCAGGTCGGCGGTGAGCGGGTTCTCCTCGGTCTGCTGGAAGCAGTTGACCCCGACGATCTTGTCCTCGCCGGCCTCGATCCGCGCCCGCCGCTCGGCGTGCGAGGAGACCAGCTCGCCCTTCAGGTACCCGGACTCGACGGCGGCCATCGCGCCGCCCATCTCCTGGATCCGGTCGATCTCGGCCAGGCAGTCGGCGACCAGGGAGTCGACTTTGGCCTCGATGACGTGGGAACCGGCGAAGATGTCCTCGTACTCCAGCAGGTCGCTCTCCAGGGCCAGGACCTGCTGGATGCGCAGCGACCACTGCTGGTCCCAGGGCCGGGGCAGGCCCAGCGCCTCGTTCCAGGCGGGCAGCTGAACGGCGCGGGCGCGGGCGTCCTTGGAGAGGGTGACGGCCAGCATCTCCAGCACGATGCGCTGGACGTTGTTCTCCGGCTGCGCCTCCGTCAGGCCCAGGGAGTTGACCTGGACCCCGTAGCGGAAGCGCCGCTGCTTCTCGTTCTCGATGCCGTAGCGCTCACGGGTGACCTGGTCCCAGATGCGGCCGAAGGCGCGCATCTTGCACATCTCCTCGATGAAGCGGACGCCCGCGTTCACGAAGAAGGAGATGCGGGCGACGACCTCCCCGAAGCGCTCCTCGGGCACCTGGCCCGAGTCGCGCACCGAGTCCAGCACCGCGATCGCGGTGGACATCGCGTACGAGATCTCCTGGACCGGGGTGGCTCCCGCCTCCTGCAGGTGGTAGCTGCAGATGTTGATCGGGTTCCACTTCGGGATGTGGTTGACCGTGTACGCGATCATGTCCGTCGTCAGGCGGAGCGAGGGTCCCGGCGGGAAGACGTGCGTCCCGCGCGAGAGGTACTCCTTGACGATGTCGTTCTGGGTGGTGCCCTGGAGCAGGGATATGTCCGCGCCCTGCTCCTCGGCGGCCACCTGGTAGAGCGCCAGCAGCCACATGGCGGTGGCGTTGATCGTCATCGAGGTGTTCATCTGCTCCAGGGGGATGTCCTGGAACAGCCGCCGCATGTCGCCCAGATGGGAGACCGGGACCCCGACCCGGCCCACCTCGCCGCGGGCGAGGATGTGGTCGGGGTCGTAGCCGGTCTGCGTCGGAAGGTCGAACGCGACCGACAGGCCGGTCTGGCCCTTGGCGAGGTTGCGGCGGTACAGCTCGTTGGACGCCTCGGCCGTGGAGTGGCCGGCGTACGTCCGCATGAGCCACGGACGGTCCTTCTGGCGCTCTGTCATCTCAGGCTGTCCCTTTGGCCCTTAGATGTTGCGGAAGCGGTTGATGGCGTCGAGGTGCGTGGCGCGCAGCTCGTGGTCGCGGACGCCCAGGCCCTCCTCGGGGGCCAGCGCCAGGACGCCGACCTTGCCCTGGTGGAGGTTGCGGTGGACGTCGTAGGCGGCCTGGCCGGTCTCCTCGAGGGAGTAGACCTTCGACAGGGTGGGGTGGATCTTGCCCTTGGAGACCAGGCGGTTGGCCTCCCACGCCTCGCGGTAGTTCGCGAAGTGCGAGCCGACGATCCTCTTGAGGGACATCCACAGGTAGCGGTTGTCGTACTCGTGGTTGTAGCCGGAGGTGGAGGCGCAGGTGACGATCGTGCCGCCCTTGCGGGTGACGTAGACCGAGGCGCCGAAGGTCTCGCGGCCCGGGTGCTCGAAGACGATGTCCACGTCCTCGCCGCCCGTCAGCTCGCGGATGCGCTTGCCGAAGCGCTTCCACTCCTTCGGGTCCTGGGTGTGCTCGTCCTTCCAGAACTTGTAGCCCTCGGCGTTGCGGTCGATGACCGCCTCGGCGCCCATCGCGCGGCAGATGGCCGCCTTCTCGGGGCTGGAGACCACGCAGATCGGGTTGGCGCCGCCGGCCAGTGCGAACTGGGTGGCGTAGGAGCCGAGTCCGCCGCTGGCGCCCCAGATCAGGACGTTGTCGCCCTGCTTCATGCCGGCGCCGTTGCGGGAGACCAGCTGGCGGTAAGCCGTGGAGTTGACCAGACCGGGGGAGGCGGCTTCCTCCCAGCTGAGGTGGCCGGGCTTGGGCATCAGCTGGTTCGACTTGACGAGCGCGATCTCTGCCAGGCCGCCGAAGTTGGTCTCGAAGCCCCAGATGCGCTGCTCGGGGTCGAGCATCGTGTCGTTGTGGCCGTCGGAGGACTCCAGCTCGACCGAGAGGCAGTGGGCGACGACCTCGTCGCCCGGCTTCCAGGCGTTCACGCCCGGGCCGGTGCGCAGCACGACGCCCGCGAGGTCGGAGCCGATGATGTGGTACGGCAGGTCGTGGCGCTTGGTCAGCTCCGACAGGCGCCCGTAGCGCTCCAGGAAGCTGAAGGTGGACACCGGCTCGAAGATCGAGGTCCACACGGAGTTGTAGTTGACCGAGGAGGCCATGACGGCGACCAGGGCCTCGCCCGGGCCCAGCTCCGGCACCGGGACGTTGTCCAGGTGAAGGGACTTGCGCGGGTCCTTCTCGCGTGTCGTCAGCCCCGCGAACATCTCCGCCTCGTCCTTGTGCACGGTGATCGCGCGGTACGAGTCGGGCAGCGGCAGGGCCGCGAAGTCTGCGGCGGTGGCGGACTGCGACTGAATCGCGTCCAGGATGTCCTTCACGGTAGAGCCTCCGGCTAGCGCTGATGAGGGTGCGCTGAGGGGAACGGGGGTGCGTGGTGCAGGTGTGCCGTCGGTCCGGCTGGTGCGGTGCTGCTGGGCGACGCCCGTGGTGAGGCGTGCGGTGCCTGGTGACGCAGGCGATCCGGGGCGCGTTCCGTGCCGTGTGGGCGTGGGTCGCGGGGACATCCGGACGAGATTCAACGTATGGCACCCCGTGTCACCCGGCAAGGCACCGCGTGCCAAAACTTTCTCTCATTTGCCGATTGACCTGCGCGGATGAGCGATGATCGATCAGAGTTACCCGCGAGTAGGGGCAAGTCGGGCATACGCAAAGGGCCGCCCCCGAAACGGGGGCGGCCCTGTGTGACGAGGATCGCGCGTGCTGCTTTTCGGCTTTTCGACGTTTCGACTACGTGGTGCGCAGTGCCTCTTCGATGGTCCGCATGACCTCGTCCAGCGGAGCGTCCGTCCGGGCCACCGCCACCAGCACCTCGCCCTGCGTACGGACGGCGGCCGGCGCGGCCGGCGGCGTACTGGTCAGGGTGCGGCCCGCGCCGATCCCCGTGCCGAAGGTCTTGCGCACGATCGAGAAGGCGTGGTCCAGCTGCGCCTCCACGTCCCCCTGGCCGCCCGCCCGCAGCCAGCGCCGCAGCACGTGGTTGTGGGCGGTCACCACCGCGGAGGCGGCCACCTCGGCCAGCAGCGGGTCGTCGTTGCCGTCGTGGTGGTCCTGCTCGTCGAAGTGGGCGAGCAGGTAGCGCGTGAACAGCCGCTCGTAGCGGGCCACCGAGGCGATCTCCCGCTCCCGCAGCGCCGGCACCTCGCGCGTCAGCCGGTATCGCTCCACCGACACCGCCGGCGAGGCGGCGTACATCTTCATGACTTCCTTGATCCCGCGGCACACCGTGTCGAGCGGGTGCTCGTGCGCCGGGGCCACGTCGAGGACGGCCTCGGCGCGGGTCAGGGTGTCGTCGTGGTCCGGGAAGATCGCCTCTTCCTTGGACCGGAAGTGCCGGAAGAAGGTCCGGCGCGCCACCCCGGCGGTCGCGGCGATCTCGTCGACCGTCGTCGCCTCGTACCCCTTGGTCGCGAACAGCTCCATCGCGGCCGCGGCGAGCTCACGGCGCATCTTGAGCCGCTGCGCGGCCGCCTTGGTGCCGGCCGTGCTCTCCTGTGCGTCGGAGGCCGCGGCGGCGCGGGACGAGGTCTTGGCGGGCTGGGACATAGAGCGAACGTACTTCATCTGCGCGGAAGAGCGCGCCCGAGGGGGGTGGGACTGGGGTGGATGCGGGGGAGGACCGGCACTGGGCACACAGTGCTCGTCGGGAGGGTTCGCCCACCGTGAGGGTCCGGCGGGCCCGAGGAGCCCTCCCCACGCATCCGGCTCGTGGCCCGGCCGAGGCTTACCGGCGGGCGTACTCACGGAATCCGCGGCCGGTCTTCCGGCCCAGGCAGCCCGCCGCCACCAGGTGCTCGAGCAGCGGGGACGGGGCCAGACCCGGGTCGCGGAACTCCTTGTGGAGGACCTTCTCGATGGCCAGCGAGACGTCGAGGCCGACCACGTCCAGGAGCTCGAAGGGCCCCATCGGGTACCCGCCGCCCAGCTTCATCGCCGCGTCGATCTGGTCGAGGCTCGCGTAGTGCTGCTCGACCATCTTGATCGCGTTGTTGAGGTACGGGAACAGCAGCGCGTTCACGATGAAGCCGGCCCGGTCCCCGCAGTCCACCGGGTGCTTGCGCACCTTGAGGCAGATCTCGCGGACCGTGGCGTGCACGTCGTCGGCCGTCAGGACCGTGCGGACCACCTCGACCAGCTTCATCGCCGGGGCCGGGTTGAAGAAGTGCATGCCGATCACGTCCTGCGGGCGCGAGGTCACGCGGGCCACCGCGATCACCGGCAGCGAGGAGGTGGTCGTCGCCAGCACGGCGCCCGGCTTGCAGACCTTGTCCAGGGCCGCGAACAGCTCCTGCTTGACCGCGAGGTCCTCGGCCACGGCCTCCACGGCCAGGTCCACCGAGGCGAAGGCGTCCAGCGAACCGGCCGGGGTGATCCGGCCCAGGGTCTGCGCGGCGGCCTCCTCGGTCAGCCGGCCCTTGGACACCGCACGGCCCAAGGACTTGCCGATCGCGGCCTTCGCCGCCTCCGCCTTCTCCTGGCTGCGGGCGGCCAGCACCACGTCGAACCCGGACTGCGCGAAGACCTGCGCGATCCCGCTCGCCATGGTGCCCGAGCCGGCCACGCCGACCGAGGTGACGGGACGGCCCGCGCCGAGCCGGGACTCCTCCGGCGGGGTCTGCTGGTCGCGGACCACCGTGGAGCTGCCCGGAGCCTCGTAGGTGTAGAACCCGCGCCCGGCCTTCTGCCCGGTCAAGCCGGCCTCCGCGAGCTGGCCCAGGATCGGGGCCGGGGCGTGCAGCCGGTCGCCCGAGGAGGTGTACATGGCCTCCAGGACGGTGCGGGCGGTGTCCACGCCGATCAGGTCGAGCAGCGCGAGCGGGCCCATGGGCAGACCGCAGCCGAGCCGCATCGCCGCGTCGATGTCCTCGCGGGAGGCGTACTTCGCCTCGTACATGGCGGCGGCCTGGTTGAGGTAGCCGAACAGCAGGCCGTCGGCGACGAAGCCGGGACGGTCGCCGACCGAGACGGGCTCCTTGCCGAGCTCGCGGGCCAGCTCGGTGACCGCCTCGACGGCCGGCGGGGCCGTCAGCACGCTGGAGACGACCTCGACCAGCTTCATCGCCGGCGCCGGGTTGAAGAAGTGCAGGCCCAGCACGCGCTCGGGGCGCTGGGACTCGGCGGCCAGGCGGGTCACCGAGAGGGCGTTGGTGCCGGTGGCCAGGATGGTGTCGGGCCGGACGATCGCGTCGAGCTCGCGGAACACCTGCTGCTTGATCTCGTAGGACTCCGGCACGACCTCGATGACCAGATCGGCCTCGGCGGCGGCGCCCAGATCGGTGAAGGTGCGGAAGCGGGCGAGCACGTCCGCCCGCTCCTGCTCGGTGAGGCGCTCCCGGGTGACGGAGCGCTCGGTGGCCGCCGCGAGCGAGGCCGCGGCCCGGCGGGTGGCGGCCTCGCTGACGTCGATGCCGATGACCTCGCGGCCGGCCCGGGCGAGGACCTCGGCGATGCCGGTGCCCATCGTGCCGAGGCCGACGACGGCGATGGTCTGGAGGGTGGGGTGACTGGACGGACGGTCCATCGAGGGACTCCAGTGGAAGAGGGTGACGACTGAGGGAGCGCGCGGCGCACAGCGCGCGCGGATGCCGTACGGAAAGCCGTGCGGAAGAAGCCCAGAGGGAGAAGCCCAAGGCGAGATGCCCAAGGGAAGATGCCCAGAGGGCGGAAGCGGCGGAAACCCTGTCCCGGGGTCACGCCGTGGTGTCGTGCTGAACCGACCGGCACGAGGCGGCTGCGTCACCAGGCCGCCCTCGTACGTGTTGTAGCGACAGTAACCCGCCGGTAACTGGTGCGCCAGAGCGCGGAGATGTGACCTGTACCGCCCAAATGTACCGATCATCGATCATCGATCATCAATCGCGGTGAACGGGCCGTGGCGACGGCCGCGGCCGCCTAGGGTGGCCGGGTGAACGACGTGCTGGAGCGCCTGCGGGCGGAAGCCACCGGTTCCCCGGAGTACCCGGAGTACGAGGCGCTGCTCGCCGCCGGTCCGGACGGGCTCGCGGCCTCCCTGACCTCGGCCGGGCTGCCCCTGTGGGCCCGCGAACTGGCCGCCTACCGGCTGGGACTGGCGGGGGACCGCCGCGCCTTCGAGTCCCTCGTGCTGTTGCTCAACCACCGGGACCCGCCGCGCTGCGCGGCCGCCGCCGAGGCACTGGCCGTCCTCGGCGACCCGCGCACCGCCCGCGCGGCCGCCGCCCTCGCCACCAACGGTCTGCGCACCGCCTACGCCCTGCAGCCCGTCCGGCTGCTCACCGCCCTGCGCGCGCCGGAGTCGGCCCCGGCCCTGATGACGACCCTGTCCCGGCTGCTCTCCCCGCACGACCCGTACTGGCGGGTGGCCCTGGCCTGCGTGGAGGGCCTCGGCGCCCTCGGCGACCCCCGTGCCCGCGAGCTGCTGACCCGGGCGCAGGCCCACCCACGCCTCGCGGTGGCGGCGACGGCCGCACTGCGCGGTCTCCCTCCCGGCTAGGCCGGGACGACGGCGAAGGCCTCCACCTCCAGCAGGAGCTCGGGGCGGAACAGGGCCGAGACCTGGACCGCCGAGGAGGCCGGCTGGCGGTCCGCGGGGATGACCGCGTCCCGGGCGGCCCGAACCGCCGGGAGGTGGGCCACGTCCGTGACGAAGTACGTCAGCTTCACGACGTCGTCGAAGCCGGCCCCGGCCGCCGCCAGGCACCGGCGCAGGTTCTCGAACACCTGCCGGGCCTGGGCGGCGGCGTCGCCCTCGCCGACCACCTCGCCCTTCTCGTCGAGCGCGCACTGACCGGAGACGGCGACGAACCGCCCGGTGCCCCAGACGACATGGCTGTATCCGGTACCGGGACTGACGCCCTCGGGGGCTCGGACGCGGGAGAGGTGGCTGTGCTCAGGCGTGGTGGTCATGGGCACGATCCTGCCCGGTGAAGATCAGCCGCGGAAGCCCAGGAGCCCGTGCAGGGCCGCGCCGCCCGCCGAGGACGGGACCGCGCGGGTCGCCGCGGTCGGCTTCGGGGCCTCCTGGGCGGGGCAGGTGGCGTCCGCGGCCCGGCCCGTCCGCAGATAGGCCGAGACCTTCTCGTCCAGGCACTTGTTGCCGCTCAGCGAGATGCCGTGGTTGCCGCCGCCCTCCTCGACGACCAGGGCCGCGCCCTTCAGCTTCTCCCGCATGCTGAGCGCCCCCTGGAACGGGGTCGCCGCGTCCTCCGTCGCCTGGAGCAGCAGGGCGGGCGGAAGGTCGGCGTTGGTCACGTCCGGGGCCTCGAGCGGCTCCGTCGGCCAGAACGCGCACGGGGCGTTGTACCAGGCGTTGTTCCAGGTCATGAACGGCGCCTCGGCGTGCGTGCGCCACATGTCCGCGCGCCACTGGTTCCAGTCCTTCGGCCAGGCCGAGTCCCGGCACTGCACCGCCGTGTAGACGCTGTAGCCGTTGCCCGCGGAGGGCTCCACCGCGCCGAACCGCTCGTACGCCGCCACCAGCGGCTTCGGGTCCTTCTTCACCGCGTACGCCGCGAAGGCCTCGGCGAGGCTGGGCCAGTAGCCGTTGAAGTAGCCGCCCGGCATGAAGGTGTCCTCCAGCTCGGACGGGCCCACCTTGCCGCCCGCGGGCGTCTCGCGCAGCTCGCCGCGCATCGCGTACCAGCGCTCCTCGACCCCGGCCGCGTCCGCGCCGAGCCCGTAGGTGGCGTCGTACTTCGCCACCCAGGCCAGGAAGGCCTTGTGGCGGGAGTCGAAGGCCCGGTCCTGCGCGAGGTTGTCCTCGTACCAGACCCCGCCCGGGTCGACCACGGAGTCCAGGACGAGCCGGTGCACCCGCTGCGGGTGGAGCTTGGCGTACACCGCGCCCAGGTAGGTCCCGTACGAGTAGCCGAAGTAGCTGATGCGCTCCGCGCCGAGGGCCGTGCGCAGCACCTCGATGTCGCGGGCGGCGGAGACGGTGCCGATGTGCGGCAGCACGTCCGCGTGCTTGGTCTGGCAGGACTCGGCGAAGGACCGCACCCGGTCCAGGTTGGCCTGCTCGGTCTCCGCGTCGATCGGTACGGAGTCGGGCCGGACCGGGGTGAAGTGGCCCGCCCCGCAGTCGAGGGACGGCTCGCTCTTGCCGACGCCCCGCGGGTCAAAGCCGATCACGTCGTACTGGGCGGCCACGTCCTTGGGGAGGGCGGACGCGACGAAGCCCGCCAGGGTGCGCCCGCTGCCGCCCGGGCCGCCGGGGTTGACCAGCAGCGGGCCGGAGGAGGTGGCGGCGGTGTGCGGGACCCGGGTCAGCGCGAGGGAGATCTGGCGTCCGGCGGGCCGGCCGTGGTCGAGGGGGACCTTGAGGGAGGCGCACTGGAGGGTCGGGTAGCGGGGGGTCGCGCAGTCGGTCCAGCGCAGCGGCGCCTGCTTCGGCGCGGCGGCGGCCGGGGCCGCCGTGGTGGCCGAGACCGGGCTCGCGAGGACGGAGGCGACGGCGGCCACGGTGGAGATCGACAGCAGGACAGCGGTGCGCTTCTTCAAGGGGTGCAGCATGGGGCCTCCCAGCCGAGGGTTCTGGGCGGAATCGTCCCGGAAACCGCGCCTGGAAAGCGGGATTGGGCTGCCTTTTGGCCCGATGTGATGACCCTTCGGGGGTGACGGGCGTCAGAGGAGGGTGAGCTGGGTGGGCTCGGCGGGCACGGGCGGCTCGGGGGTGACGACCCGGCGGGCCGCCCCGCGCCCGTTCGGGCCGATGCCGAATTCCGCCGCCAGCTCGTGGACTTGGCGGGTGATCTGGCGCTGGTACCAGGTGGGCGCGTACGAGCCGCCCGCGTACATCCGTTCGTACCGCTCCACGAGGTGCGGGTGGTGCTCGCCCAGCCAGGCCGTGAACCACTCGCGCGCCCCGGGCCGCAGATGGAGTACCAGGGGTGTCACGGAGGTGGCGCCGGACTCGGCGATGGCGCGGACGGTGTCCCGCAGCTGCTCCGGCACATGAGGCCGTTCACTCGTTCGCGTGGAGCGGCGTGGCTGCGTGGAGCGTGTTCGGCTGCGGCTCTACCGTGAGTGTCATGACGGCGTTGGCGGAGGTCGGGGAAGGCGGGCGCGCCCGGTACACCTTCCGGCTGCGTGTGTCGTCTGGTGCCTGCGCGGCCCTGTCGGCGGAATGGGACCGGTGCCGGTGGGTGTGGAACGAGTGTGTTGCTCGGTCCCGGGCGGCGCAGAAGACCGCGGAGGAGTGCGGGCCTGCCGGTCTCGACAGGCTGCTGACGGAATGGCGCGGTAAGTGTGAGTGGCTGGGCGGGGGCGGGAGTGTCCCACAGCAGCAGGCCATCCGGGACTTCGCTCGGTCCCGCGGTAAGGCGTTGAAAGACATCAAGGCCCGGCTACCGATGCCGCAGCGTGCGGGGATGCCGCGCTTCAAGAAGAAGGCCGTAGCGGATCCGACGCTCAACTACACCCGGCGTGGCTTCCGGCTGAAGGGCGGTCGTCTGCACCTGGCGGGCGGGATATCGCTGACCGTGGTGTGGTCGCGTGAGCTGCCCGCCGACCCGTCGAGCGTGCGGGTGTACCGGGACGGTCTCGGCGACTGGTACGCCTCTTTCGTCGTCCTTGCAGAGGTACAGCCGCTTCCCGCGACCGGTGCGGTGATCGGTGTCGACTGGGGTGTGAAGGAGACCGCGACCACTACAAGCGATGGTCACGATCTCCCGCACCCGGAGCACGGGAAGAAAGCGGCCGCGAAGCTGGCCGGGGTATCAGCGGATGATGGCCCGCCGTAAGCCCAAGCGCGGTCAGGCCGCATCGAAGGGCTACCGCAAGGCGAAGCGGCTGGCCGCGAAGGCGCACAGGAAGATCGCCCGGCAGCGCCAGGACACCGCCCGCAAGTGGGCCAAGAAGATCGTGACGGACTTCGACCGGCTTGCGGTGGAGGACTTCCGCCCCAAGTTCCTCGCTGCGTCCACCATGGCCCGGAAGGCGGCCGACGCGGCGATCTCGGCCACCAAGCGTGAGCTGATCAGCATGGCGCGCAAGCACGGACGCGATCTGCGGCTCGTGAACCCTGCACACACCACCATGGACTGCGGACGGTGCGGAGCGAGAACCAAGCACGCCCTCCCGCTGTCGGAACGGACCTACGCCTGTAGCGTGTGCGGAGCCGTCTCGCCGAGAGACAAGAACTCCGCACAGGTCATGCTCCTCCGGGCTGGTTTCAACCCGGCTACCGTTGATCGTGTAAGGCCTGACGGACCGCCGGTCCGTCAGGCGGCGTGAGGTAGGAATCCCCTTCGATCCGGAGGGGAGGATTCAAAACTGCTGGAGGAACAGCTATGGCGCAGGTCGAGGCCACCACGGAGCGGATCATCGCGGCTGACGCGGAGACCGTGTTCGACGCGCTGGCGGACTACACCGGGACCCGGGGGAAGCTGCTGCCCGAGCACTTCAGCGAGTACGAGGTGCGCGAGGGCGGCGACGGCGAGGGGACCCTGGTGCACTGGAAGCTCCAGGCCACCAGCAAGCGCGTGCGCGACTGCCTGCTCGAGGTCAGCGAGCCCACCGACGGACAGCTGGTGGAGAAGGACCGCAACTCCTCCATGGTCACCACCTGGCTGGTCACCCCGGCCGGCGAGGGCAAGTCCAAGGCCGTGGTCAGCACCGTGTGGAACGGCGCCGGCGGCATCGGCGGCTTCTTCGAGCGCACCTTCGCGCCCAAGGGCCTCGGCCGGATCTACGACACCCTGCTGGCCAACCTGGCCGCCGAAGTCGAGGCCTGATCCCAGTGCTGTGACCGCACTTGGCGTTGCGCGGCGCCGGGCGGCTCACCGGATCGGGTGGATTTCCCGGCCCCGGTGAGCCGCCGGAACCCGGGCGTGGCCCCCGGGCCCGTCGGAGGTGCGAGAGCTAGGCTGGGTCTCCGCAACCGACCGCCCGGGGGCCCGATGAAGATCCTCATCTCCGCCGACATGGAGGGCGCCACCGGCGTCACCTGGCCCGAGGACGTGGTGCCCGGGGCGTCCCAGTGGGAGCGCTGCCGGCACATGTTCACCTCCGACGTGAACGCGGCCGCACTCGGCTTCTATGACGGCGGCGCCGACCAGGTCCTCATCAACGAGGCCCACTGGACCATGCGCAACCTGCTGCTGGAGAAGCTCGACGCCCGCGCCGAGATGCTCACCGGCCGCCACAAGACGCTCTCCATGGTCGAGGGCGTCCAGCACGGGGACGTCGACGGGATCGCCTTCGTCGGCTACCACACGGGCGCCGGCTCCGAAGGGGTCCTCGCCCACACCTACCTCGCCAACTCCATCACCGGCGTCTGGCTCAACGGGATCCGCGCGAGCGAGGGACTGCTCAACGCGCACGTCGTCGCCGAATACGGGGTGCCCGTCATCCTGGTCACCGGCGACGACCTGACCTGCGTCGACGCCGCCGGATACGCCCCGGACGCGGTGACCGTCGCGGTCAAGGACCACGTCTCGCGCTACGCCGCCGTGTGCCGGACCCCCGCGCGCACCGCCGCCGACATCCGCGCGGCGGCCAAGGAGGCCACGGCCCTCGCCGTCCGGCGCGATCCCGTGCTCGGCGGCCCCTACACCGTGGAGCTGGAGTTCGACGCCGAGCACCTGGCCCTGGCGGCCACGGTGGTCCCCGGCGCCGACCGGTGCGGCGAACGCAGGGTCGCGTACAGCAGCGAGACGATGTACGAGGGGATCCGCACCTTCAAGGCGGTCACGACGGTCGTCTCCGCGGCCGTGGAGGAGCAGTATGGCTGACATGCCCGTAGTCACCGCCGACGTCCCGGCCCAGGCCCAGGACGGCGCCCCGGCCGACGCCGTCGACGAGGCCGCCCTCGACGAGGCGGTCGAGTTCACCTCCGGCCTCATCAGGATCGACACCACCAACCGGGGCGGCGGCGACTGCTGCGAACGCCCCGCCGCCGAGTACGCCGCCGAGCGGCTCGCCGCCGCCGGGCTCGAGCCGGTCCTCCTGGAGCGCACCCCGGGCCGTACCAACGTGGTGGCCCGGATCGAGGGCTCGGACCCTTCCGCCGAGGCGCTCCTCGTCCACGGCCACCTCGACGTGGTTCCGGCCGAGGCCGGCGAATGGAGTGTGGACCCCTTCTCGGGAGAGGTCCGCGACGGCGTGGTCTGGGGCCGCGGGGCCGTCGACATGAAGAACACGGACGCGATGGTGCTGGCCGTCGTACGGGCCTGGGCGCGGGCCGGCGTGCGGCCCCGCCGGGACATCGTGATCGCCTTCACCGCCGACGAGGAGGACAGCGCCGTCGACGGCTCCGGCTTCCTCGCCGACCGGCACCCGCACCTCTTCGAGGGCTGTACGGAGGGCATCGGCGAGTCCGGCGCGTTCACCGTCCACCCCGGCGACGGCCGGGCCCTCTACCCGATCGCCGCCGGTGAACGCGGCACCGCGTGGCTGAAGTTGACGGCCCACGGAACCGCCGGACACGGCTCCAAGCCCAACCGGGCCAATGCCGTGACCCGGCTCGCCGCCGCCGTCGCCCGGATCGGCGCCCACGAGTGGCCGGTCCGCCTCACCGACACCGTCGTCGCCTGCATCACCGAACTCGCCGCCCTCCAGGGCCTGTCGGTGGACCCGAGGGCCCCGGGATTCGACCTCGACGGCGTCCTCGGCAGGCTCGGCCCGGCCGCCGCCCTGGTCGACGCGACCGTGCGCAACAGCGCCAACCCGACGATGCTCAGCGCCGGTTACAAGCTCAACGTGATCCCCGGCCAGGCCGCCGCCTACGTGGACGGCCGGATGCTGCCGGGCGGCGAGGCCGAGTTCATCGCCACCCTGGACGCGCTCACCGGCCCCGATGTGCGGTGGGAGTTCCACCACCGCGAGGTCGCGCTCGAAGCCCCCGTGGACGGGCGTACGTACGGGATCCTGCGAGAGTCCGTCGAGCGGTTCGACCCGGACGGGCACGTGGTGCCCTTCTGCATGGCGGGCGGCACCGACGCCAAACAGTTCTCCCGGCTCGGCATCACCGGCTACGGCTTCTCCCCGCTGAAACTGCCGCCCGGCTTCGACTACTGGTCGCTGTTCCACGGCGTGGACGAGCGGGTCCCCGTCGACGCCCTGCACTTCGGCGTCCGCGTCCTCGACCACGCACTGCGGACGCTGTGAGGGGGACCCTGTGATGGCCGCGGCGACCCGGCCCTACGGAAGCTGGCCCTCGCCCATCGCCGCCGAACTCGCCGCCTCCCTCGACGGGCGGCCCGAGTACGTGGGCACGGTCGGCCCCGAGGTGTGGTGGACCGAGCCCCGGCCGCAGGAGGGCGGCCGCCGGGCCCTGGTGCGCCGCCCCGCCGGCGGCGGTCCCGTCGGCGAGAGCGTCACCGCCCTGCCCGCGCCGTGGAACGTGCGCAGCCGGGTCACCGAGTACGGCGGCCTCCCCTGGGCCGGAGTCGAACGGGCCGAGGGCGGTCCGCTGCTGGTCTTCGTCAACTTCGCCGACCAGCGGCTCTACGCCTACGAGCCGGACGCCCCCGGCGACGCCGCGACACCGCGGCCCCTGACCCCCCTCTCCGGCGTCGGCGGCGGACTGCGCTGGGCCGATCCGGTGCTGCGCGGCTCCGAAGTCTGGTGCGTGCTCGAGGAGTTCACCGGACCCGGGCCGACCGACGTCCGCCGGGTGCCCGCCGCCGTACCGCTGGACGGGTCGGCCGCCGCGGACCGGGCCGCCGTGCGGGAACTGACCGACGACCGGCACCGGTTCAGCACCGGACCCCGGCTCTCCCCGGACGGGCGGCACGCGGCCTGGCTGGTGTGGGACCACCCGCGGATGCCCTGGGACGGCACCGAACTGCGACTGGCCGAGGTCACGCCGGACGGCCGGCTCGAGCGGGCCCGTACCGTACTGGGCGGCCCCGCCGAGGCCGTCGCCCAGGTCGAGTGGACGGCCCGCGGAACCCTCCTCGCGGTGAGCGACCGCAGCGGCTGGTGGAACCCGTACCGGGTGGACCCGGCGACCGGCGACGCGGTCAACCTGTGCCCCAGGGAAGAGGAGTTCGGCGGTCCGCTGTGGAAGCCCGGGCTGCGCTGGCTCGCCCCGCTGGCCGACGGGCTCGTCGCCGTCCTGCACGGCCAGGGCTCCTCCGTGCTCGGCATCCTCGACCCGGAGAGCGGGGACCTGGTGGACGCGGCCGGGCCGTGGACCGCCTGGCAGCCGACCCTCGCCGTGAGCGGCACCCGCGTGTACGGGGTCGCCGCCAGCCCGCGCAGCGCGTACGAGGTGGTGGAGCTGGACACCGCCACCGGGCACGCCCGGGTGGTCGGCGCGCACGGAGTGGACCCGGTCGATCCGGCCTACTACCCGGAGCCGCAGAGCCGGACCTTCCTCGGCCCCGACAACCGGGAGATCCACGCACACGTCTACCCGCCGCACCACCCGGCCTGCCGGGCGGCCGCCGACGAACTGCCCCCGTACGTGGTGTGGGCGCACGGCGGACCCACCGATCACGTGCCGCCCGTACTCGACCTGCACATCGCGTACTTCACCTCGCGCGGCATCGGCGTGGTCGAGGTGAACTACGGCGGCTCCACCGGCTACGGCCGCGCCTACCGGGAGCGGCTGCGCGAGCAGTGGGGCGTCGTGGACGTGGAGGACTGCGCGGCGGTGGCCCGGGCACTGGCCGCCGAGGGCACCGCCGACCCGGACCGGCTCGCCATCCGCGGCGCCAGCGCGGGCGGCTGGACCGCGGCGGCCTCGCTGGCCGCCACCGACCTGTACGCCTGCGCGGCGATCATCTACCCGGTCCTGGACCTGCTCGGCTTCGCCGCGGAGACCCACGACCTGGAGTCCCGCTACATCGACGGCCTGGCCGGACCGCCGCAGACCCTCGCCGTCCGCTGCCGCGAGCGCTCGCCGGTGGCCCGCGCCGACCGGATCACCGCCCCGTTCGTCCTGCTCCAGGGACTGGACGACCCGGTCTGCCCGCCCGCCCAGGCGGAGCGCTTCCTCGCCGCCATGCGGGGGCGGTCGGTGCCGCACGCGTACCTGGCCTTCGAGGGCGAAGGGCACGGCTTCCGGCGGGCGGACACGATGATCCGCGCACTGGAGGCCGAACTGTCCCTGTACGCCCAGATGTTCGGGATCGAACGCACCGACGTGCCGAGGCTGGAGCTGGAGGGCTAGGCCGTGTGCAGCCAGACGCGGAGCGGGCCGATCGGGGTGAACCCGGCGCGGACGGCGGCGTCGAGGTCGTCCCCCGACTCGTAGCCGACGACGGGCAGTTCCGGCCAGCGGGCGGCGATGGCGTTGAGCGCGCCCGCCCAGGCCGTGTCGGTGTCGGCCTCGTCGGCGGCGAACAGGTTGGACAGGCCGACCACCGCGCCGCTGCCCCGGTGCGCGACGGCCCCGGCGACGATCCGCCCCCCGGCGCGGCCCGCCAGGAAGACGATGTCCCGGCCCGGCAGGGCGGGGTGGAACAGGCCGGTGCTCTGCTCGCCGTCCCAGGCGGCCTCCCAGGCCTCCAGGCCGGCGGCGTCGGTGACCGCGGACCACTCCAGGCGCGAGCCGGTGTCCGCGGCGGGCCCGGCCGGGCGGTGGATCCACCGGGCCTCGAACAGCACCTCGAAGCCGGCCCCGGCCAGGTCCAGGTCGGCGAAGCTGTCCTTGACCGAGCAGCCGGGGCCGTCGGTGTCGATCCCGGCCAGCAGCGCGGCCGCCGGGGCTCCCGGGACGAGGGTCACGGCATCGGGGTACAGCGGCGGAGTCCGGAGCGCGCTGGTCCAGAGCTCCGGGGCGAACGCGCCGGCCGGTCCGTGGCCGCGTACGACCGCGTCGCACCACTCGGCGTTGTCGCGCGCCGCCGCGAGCAGGAGTTCGCGAGTGTCGGGGTTGATGATCACACAGGGGATCCTGTCACAGCTCCTAACCTGGGCGGATGACCTTTTCCACGTACCTGCGGGAGGGCGCGCGGGTGGGGCTGCGGCCCTTCCGGCTCGCCGACGGGCCCGAGTTCACCGCACGCGCGCACGAGAGCCGGGACCTCCACCACCCCTGGCTGTTCCCGCCCGCCACCATCGAGGAGTACGAGCCGTACGCGACCCGGCTGGCCGAGGGCGACGGCCGGGCCGGGTTCCTCGTGTGCGAGCTCGGGACCGGGGCCCTCGCGGGCTTCGTCAACGTCAACAACATCGTGCGGGGCGCCTTCCAGTGCGGGGCCCTCGGCTACGGAGCCTTCGCGCACGCCGCCGGCCGGGGACTGTTCCACGAGGCCCTTAGCCTGGTCCTCGGGCACGCCTTCGCCCCGCCCGGCGAGGGCGGCCTCGGCCTGCACCGCCTGGAGGCCAACATCCAGCCCGGCAACGCCGCCTCGATCGCGCTGGTCCGCGGCGCGGGCTTCCGGCTGGAGGGGCTCTCCCCGGACTTCCTCCACGTCGACGGCGCCTGGCGCGACCACGAACGCTGGGCCGTCACCGCCGAAATGTCGCTCCCCTAGAGGCAGCCCTGTCCGCAAGGATGGGGACATGCGATCCCTCGTGCTCCTCGATGCCCCGTCCAACCTCGGCCTGCGCCCGCCCGCGCCCGGCACCGTACCCGGCGTCTACAAGCTCGCCGGAGCCCTGCGGGAGCAGGGCCTGCTGGCCCGGCTCGGTGCGCGCGAGGGCGGGGTGGTGGTCCCGCCGCGCTACGACCGCGGGGACTGGCAGGAGGGTGACGGCGTGTTCCACGCCGACGCCCTCGCCGCGTACACCGTCACCCTCGCCGACCGGATCGAACGGCACCTGAGGGCCGGGGAGTTCCCCGTGGTCCTCGGCGGGGACTGCTCGATCCAGCTCGGCGCCTCGCTGGCCATGCGCAGGCTCGGGCGGTACGGACTGGCCGCCATCGACGGCTCCGCCGACTTCCGCCACCCCGGCAACGAGGCCGTGAACGGGCCGGTCGGCGCCGCCGGCGGGGAGGAGCTCGCCCTCGCGACGGGGCGCGGGCAGGCCGCTCTCGCCGACCTGGAGGGCCGCTCCCCGTACCTGCGGGACGAGGACGTACGGCTGTTCGGGATCCGGGACGGGGACGCCGACCTCGCGGAGCTGCGCGAGGCGGCGATCCAGGTGGCCACGGTCGGGGAGATCCGCGAGCGCGGCGCCGGGCCGGTGGCCCGGACGGCGCTGGACGGGCTGCACCCGCCGGCCACCGCCGGGTTCTGGGTGCACCTGGACGCCGACGTGCTGGATCCGAGCGTCATGCCGGCCGTGGACAGCCCGGACCCCGGCGGCCTGCTCCCGGACGAACTCGCTGAACTCCTGAGCGTGTTGGTGAGATCGCCGCGCTGCGTCGGGATCAACATCACGATCTACGACCCGGACCTGGACCCGGACGGCCGTGCGGGCGCCCTGCTCGCCGACCTGGTCGCGGGCGCCTTTGCGTAATCCTGACCGGTGGTGATCTGCGGAACCCCTGTGCAGCGGCCGCCGCTGCGTGTTCCATTTCCCTCATGGCCACCACCGTCCGACGCGCCGTACTGACCCTTCCCGCAGCCCCGTTGGGGCCCGAGAACCCGCTGCCCGCCCTGCGCGCGCCCGACGGGGTGCACACGCTGGACGAGCGGTCCCGCGACGGGCTGCCGCGCGACATGGCGCGGCAGATCGGGTACGAGCCGCTGCGCTCGCTGCTGCCGGTCCGGATCCGCGACGGGTACGGACGGGGGCGGTCCGAGCGGGAGTTCGAGTCGATCGTCATCGAGAACGAGCACCTGCGGGTCACCGTCCTGCCGGGGCTCGGCGGG
The DNA here is from genome assembly GCF_045208355.1 of Streptomyces sp. NBC_01546. Classification (NCBI taxonomy): domain Bacteria; kingdom Bacillati; phylum Actinomycetota; class Actinomycetes; order Kitasatosporales; family Streptomycetaceae; genus Streptomyces; species Streptomyces sp. NBC_01546. The sequence continues at coordinate 1,712,434 of NZ_CP109379.1, read as the reverse complement.
CGGGTCCACTCCCTCGTGCACCTGCCCACCGGGCGCGAACTGCTCTACCGCAACCCGGTGTTCCAGCCGGCCAACTTCGCCCTCAACGGTGCCTGGTTCTCCGGCGGCATCGAATGGAACACCGGCGCCACCGGGCACACCACCCTCTCCTGCGCCCCGCTGCACGCCGCACTCGTCCCGGCCCCGGACGGCGGCGTGATGGTCCGGCTGTGGGAGTGGGAGCGGCTGCGCGACCTGCCCTTCCAGGTGGACCTGTGGCTGCCCGAGGACTCGGAGTTCCTCTACGTCGGCGTCCGCGTGCGCAATCCGCACGAACGGCCCGCGCCCGTCTACTGGTGGTCCAACATCGCCGTCCCCGAGGACGAGGGCACCCGCGTCCTCGCCCCCGCCGACGAGGCCTGGAACTTCGGCTACGAGCGCTCGCTGCGCCGCATCCCCGTACCGGAGTGGGAGGGCGCGGACCGCACCTACCCGCTGCGCAGCGAGTACCCGGCCGACTTCTTCTACGAGGTCCGGGACGGGGCCCGGCCCTGGATCGCCTCGCTGGACGCCGCCGGGCAGGGGCTGGTGCAGACCTCCACCGGGCGGCTGCGCGGGCGCAAGCTGTTCGTCTGGGGCGCGGGCGGCGGCGGCCGCCGCTGGCAGGAGTGGCTGACCGAGCCGGGCACGGGCGGCTACGCGGAGATCCAGGCGGGGCTGGCCCGCACCCAGCTGGAGCACGTACGGCTCGAGGGCGGGGCGGAGTTCAGCTGGCTGGAGGCGTACGGGCCGCTGGCCGCGGAGCCCGCCGCGGTGCACGGGGCCGACTGGGCGGCGGCCCGCGGTGCGGCTCAGGACGCGCTGGACTCCGTACTGCCCCGGGAGCGGGTGGACGCGGCGTACGAGGCGTGGCGCGGCTGCGCGGACACCGAGCCGGGGGAGCGGCTGGCGGCGGGGTCCGGCTGGGGCGCGCTGGAGGTGCTGTGCGGCGGCTTCAAGCTGCCGGGCACCCCCTTCGAGGAGTCCACGCTCGGCGAGGCCCAGGAGCCGTGGCTGGAGCTGTGGCGCACGGGGGTCTTCCCGGCCCCGCGCCGGGTGGCGCCGCCGGGGCCCAGCCTGGTCGCCGCGCACTGGCGGGACATGCTGGAGACGGCCCCGGCGGAACCGCTGACCGAGTACCACCTGGGCGTGGCCCAGTGGCACGCCGGGGACGTGGCCCAGGCGGTGCGGAGCTGGGAGCGCGGGCTGGCGCTGGCCCCCTCGCGGTGGCCGCTGCTGCGCTGCCTGGCGGTGGCGGACGCACTGGCCGGTGACCGGGCGAGGGCGGCCGACGGGTACGCGGAGGCCTTCGACGACCTGGCCGGCGAGAGCCGCGGCGGCGAGCCGTGGACGGCCGCGGAGTCCGCGCTCGGCCAGGAGGCGATGGCGGCCCTGCTGGCCGCCGGACGGCTGCCCGAGACGCGCCGGGTCTGGGACCGGCTGAGGCCCGCCCTGCGCGAGCAGGGCCGCTTCCGGCTCCTCGCCGCCCGCCTCCTGGCGGCGGAGGGCCATGTGGCGGCGGCCCGGCGGGTCTTCGAGGACGGGTTCGCCCTCCCGGACCTCCGGGAGGGGGAGGAAACCCTCGGCGAGGTCTGGTCGGCGCTCACGGACCGCCCGCTCCCGCCCCGCTACGACTTCCGCATGCGCCCGCCCGGTTAGGCCGTCTCTCTTGTCGGCACCACCCGTCGCCTGTCGGCACCCCCCACCCCGGTGGCAGGGCCCAGCAGGGGCGAGGAGAGTGGGCCTCAGGGGGAACTGTCACGCCAGGACGGTGAGAGCCATGCCGCACACGCTGCTGGAACAGCACGCCGAGGCGCTGAAGCTCTTCGGCGAGCGTCTGCGCGCGGTCGCGGACGACCAGTGGGACGCGCCGACCCCGTGCGCGGAGTGGAGCGTGCGGGATCTGGTCAACCATGTCACCGGGGAGCAGCTCTGGATCCCGCCGCTGGTCGCCGAGGGCCGCACGGTCGAGGAGCTGGGCGACGCGTTCTCCGGTGACGTGCTGGGCGAGGACCCGGTCGCCGCATGGGACAAGGCCTCCGCCGCCGCGCACGCCGCCTTCGCCGCCCCCGGGGCGCTCGACCGGACCGTCCGGCTCTCCTACGGGCCCGCGCTCGGCTCGGCGTACTGCTCCGAGCTGACGGCCGACTGCGTGGTGCACACCTGGGACCTCGCCCGGGGGACCGGCGCGGACGACCGGCTTCCGGACGGGCTCGTCGAATTCTCCATCAAGGAGGTCATGCCGTACGCCGACGGACTCGCGGCGAGCGGCATGTACGCGGCTCCGCTCGAGGTTCCGGCCGGGGCGAACGCACAGACGAGGCTGCTGGGACTGCTGGGGAGGCGGGGCTGAGCCCTCGCGGGAGGTCCGGGCGGCCCCGGAAGCCCATAGCGGGCGTAAACCGGCAATCAATCGTATAAAGGTCAGGGCTGGAGGAGCTGAGCGGGACGAGCGCGGAAGGCGGAACACGGTGGCGGGGATGCAGCGCACGACGGCGGAAGGCCGCGGCCCGGTCCGGTTCGGCCCGCCCCCGCCCGAACCCGGCCTGCCCGTGCTGCCCGAACTCGTCGCCGTCCTCGCCGCGGCCGCCGGGCGCTCCGCCCCCGAACCCCCGGCGGCGGGGAGGCCGTCCGCGAGGCCGCCTGCCGCCACTGGGGGCGCCGCGGGCTGACCACCGCCCCGGAGAACGTGGCCGCCGGCCCCGGAGCCCCCGCGCTGCTGCTCGCGCTGCTCGGCGCCTACGGGGGCGACGTGATGCTGCCCCGGCCCTGTCCCGCCTGGTGGACCCCGCAGGTCCGGCTGCTGGGCCGGCGGGCCTACCACGTGCCGACCCCCGCCGAGTGCGGCGGCATCCCGGACCCCTACGCCCTGCTGGAGACCGTACGGCGGGTGCGCGCCGAGGGCGGCGATCCGCGCGTGCTGCTCCTGTCGGTCGCCGACGACCCGACCGCGACCGTGCCGCCGCCCGAGATACTGCGCGAGGCCTGCGAGGCCGCCGAATCCGCCGGACTCTTCGTCGTCAGCGACGAGAGCTGGCGCGACACCGTCCACCGGCCGCACGACACCCTGGTCCTGAGCCCCGCCGAGATGCTCCCCGACCGGGCGGCCGTCCTCGTCGACCTGTCCGGGGCGCTGCTGCCCGCCGGCTGGCCCGCCGCCGTGGTCCGCTTCCCCGACACCCCCCGCGGGACCTGGCTGCGCGCCCGCACCCTCGACGTCCTCACCGCCACCGGCGCGTTCGTCGCCGGCCCCGTCGCCGGGGCCGCCGCGCACGCCCTCGACGAACCCGACCGCGTCGCCGCACGGGCCTACGCGGCCGCCGCCCTGCACGGCGCGGTCGCCGCCGCCGCGCACCGGGAACTCCTCGCCGTCGGGGCGCTGGCCCGGCCCCCGCAGGCCGGACGGCACCTCTACGCCGACCTGACCCCGCTGCGGGAGGGACTCGCCCGGCACGGAGTCGGCGACGCCATGGAGCTGGAGGACTGGCTCGGCGGCCGGCTCGGCGCGCCCACCCCCGGAGGGCAGCGGTTCGCGGACGAACCGGTGGCCCTGCGCGTGAGGCTGTCGACCGGGCCGCTGCTCGGCGCCACCCCGGAGGAACGCCTCGCCGCGCTCACCGCCCGCGACCCGCTCGGGCTGCCGCACGTACGGCGCTCCCTGGACCTCCTCGGATCCGTCCTGGCCGGGCTCGTCTGATGCCCGACCCGGTGGACGGAGACTTCCTGATGAGGGAGCGGACGGACGCCCCCCGCGCCGCGCCCGTACGGACCGCTGCCGCCACCCGGCCGCCCGCGGCGGCCCCGCCGCGACCCGCGGCTGCGCGCCCGCTCGGTGAACACCGGCACTGGCCCCGCTCCTTCGCGGACCGGCTCACCACCCCGCTCCCCGGTGTCCGCGGCTTCGCCCGGCTCGCCCGCGAGGGCGCGTTGCGGCCCGGCCCGGAAGGGCTGCGCGGCATCCCCGACCTGCCGTACGAGCCGGCCCCGCTGCCCCCGGCCGACCTGGGGTCGGTCTGCGTCACATGGGCCGGGCACGCCAGCTGGGTGCTGCGGACCGGCGGGCTGACCGTACTGACCGACCCCGTCTGGTCCCGGCGGATCCTCGGTACCCCGTCCCGGATGACGCCCGTGGGGGTGCGCTGGGAGGACCTGCCGCCGGTGGACGCGGTGGTCATCAGCCACAACCACTACGACCACCTCGACGCGCCCACCCTCAAGCGGCTGCCGCGGCACACCGCTCTCTTCGTCCCGGCCGGCCTGGCCCGCTGGTTCCGCCGCCGCGGCTTCACCCGGGTCACCGAGCTCGATTGGTGGGAGGCGGCCGAACTCGACGGCGTGCGCTTCGAGTTCGTACCGGCCCACCACTGGTCGAAGCGCTCGCTGATCGACACCTGCCGGTCCCTGTGGGGCGGCTGGATCCTCACCGACACCCGCAGTCCGGCGCCGCACACGCTCTACTTCGCGGGCGACACCGGTTACGGCCACTGGTTCGGCGAGATCGGCCGCCGCCACCCCGGCATCGACCTCGCACTCCTGCCCATCGGCGCCTACGCCCCGCGCTGGTGGCTCGGCGACGTCCACGCCGACCCCGAGGAGGCCGTACAGGCCTGCCTCGACCTCGGCGCCCGGCGGATGGCCCCCATGCACTGGGCCGCCTTCGTGCTGTCCGCCGAGCCGGTCACGGAGCCCCTGCACCGCGTCCGGGCCGCCTGGTCCCGCGCGGCCCTGCCCCGCGAGGACCTCTGGGACCTCCCGATCGGCGCCTCCCGCACCCTCGGCCCGGACGGGGCCTAGGCCCTGCCCGGGCGGAGCCGGCGCCAGAGGGCCGGGCCCGTGCTGATCAGCAGGGCCAGGCCCACCGCCAGCGCGACGCCCTTCCACGGCTCCGAGAAGAGGGAGCCGCCCAGGATGCCGATCAGGCCGTACGTCGCCGCCCACGCGAGACACGCCGGACCGTCGCCGCGGGCGAAGCGGCGCAGCGGCATCTCCGCCAGCAGGCAGGCCAGCATCACCGGGATGCGGCCCGCCGGGACCAGCCGGGAGATCACCAGGACCAGCACCCCGTGCTCGTCCAGCCTCGCCTGCGCCTGCTCGAGGCGCTCGGGCGTGGCCCGGCCGCGCAGCGCCCCGAGCCAGCGCGAGCCGTTGCGCGAGCGCACCCCGCGCCGGCCGAGCCAGTACAGCGTGATGTCCCCGGTGAACGCGGCCAGCGCCGACACCGCGAACACCAGCAACACCCCGTACGGCAGCGAGTCCTGATGGAACGCCACCACCGCCGCCGAACTCACCAGCGCCCCCGTCGGGATCACCGGGACCAGCGCGCCGAGCGCCACCAGCACGAACAACGCCGGGTATCCCAGAGCCTGCCGGGTGGTCTCCGGCGGCACCTGCCCGGCCGCCACCGCGATCTCGCGCCAGGTCACGGCAGTCGCACCCGCTCGCCGTGGGCGGGCACCCGTACCGTCACCTTCGGCGCCAGCCGCGCCGCGCGGTGCGCGAACTCCTCGCCCGGCGCGTGGAATTCGTGCGGGCGCACCGCGTCCATCCCGATCGGCCAGTACGTCCCGTAGTGCACCGGGACCGCCGCCGCCGGAGCCAGCTCGGCCAGCGCCCGCGCCGCCCGCCCCGCGTCCAGGTGCCCCGGACCCAGGTACGGGCCCCAGCCGCCCACCGGCAGCAGGGCCACGTCCACCGGGCCGACCTCCTCGGCCATCGTGTCGAACAGCCCGGTGTCCCCGGCGAAGTAGGTCCGGGCCGCACCCTGGACCACGTACCCGAGGGCCGGTGCGCGCTGCGGCCCGAACGGCAGCCGCCGGCCGTCGTGCAGGGCGCTGACCACCCGCACCCGCACGCCGCCCCGCACGGGCACCTCCTCGCCCGGCGCCACCTCCGTCACCGTCAGCCCGCGCAGCCCGGCGATCCGGGCCAGCCCCGGCACGGCCCGGCGCGCACCCCGCGGCACCAGCAGCCGGGTGCCGGGTGCGAGCATCCCCAGCGAGGGCAGATGCAGGTGGTCGGCGTGCAGGTGCGAGACCAGCACCACGTCCGCCCGCGCGGCCTCGGGCGGGGGCACCGCCCCCCTCCGCCGCCGCAGATGGGCCAGCCGCCGCGCGAACAGCGGATCCGTCAGCAGCCGCACCCCGGAGTCCTCGACCGTGCACGTGGCATGACCCCACCAGGTGATCTCCACCGGCACCCGGCCCTCCCTCCCTCACAGCGCCCCACCGCTCCGCACGGCTCCCACGACCTTAGGGTGTGTCGTGCCGATCCGCCCGGAACCAATCGGAAGGCCACCGCCCCTCCTCCCCGGCGGCGGATCGGAGTAGGGTCGGGCGACATGGAAGAGCTGCGCGTGGCCGCGATCGCCAGCCTGGCCCCGCTTGAGGAACTCGACGCCGACCCCTTCGCCGTGGACACCCGGAGCCAGCACGCCGTGTGCGCGCGCTGGGCCGCGGACCGCGGGTACGTCGTCACGAAGCAACTGCTCGTCTACGGGCTGCGCGCCGACCACTGCGGACTCTGGTCCGACATCGACGCCGGGCAGGTCGACCTCTTCGTCGCCGCCAACCACCGGGTGCTGGCCCGCGCGCTTGGCTCCGTCGAGGAGTTCACCGCCGAATGCCGGCGGCGCGGGGTGCGCCTGGAGACCGCCGGGCACCAAGAACCGCCGTACACCTCCGCGATGAAGGCCGAGGTGCACCGCCGGATGTCCATGCCGACCGCCGGCTACGACGGCACCTGAGCGCCCGCTCCCTCACCTCCGTGCGCCGTCCGTTTCGCCCGGCCGGGTGAGCCCGGCTGTGCGAGCCTGGAGGCGGGACGGGGCTCGCGGGAGGTTGCGGCGTGTGGCGAGGACGACGGTGGCGGACCGCGGGCGGCGCCCTGGTGCGGGTGATCCTCGTCTGGGCGGTGTCCACGCTGACCATGCTCGCGCTGGCCGGGATCCTGCCGGACTTCCGGCTCCAGTCCGGGGACGGCGACAGCATCACGCAGATCGGGCTGACGGCGGCCTGGGGCGCCGGGGCCTTCGGCCTGCTGAGCGCGCTGGTCTGGCCGGTGCTCGTGCGGGCCCTGCTGCTGGTGCCCGCCCTCGTGCTCGGACTGCTCGTCTTCTTCCTCAACGGCTCGCTGCTGCTGATAGCCCTCAGCCTGATCCCGGCGGGGCGCGGCGAGGTGGCTCCCGAGACCGCGGTGGTGGTCGCCGCCGTGATGTCCGCCGTGGCCTCCGCGACCTCGACCGCGCTCGCCGTGCGCGACGACGAGGCGTACCGGCGGCGCCTCTACCGCCTCGCCGACCGGCGTCGGCGCAGGCAGAGGCGGGCGTCGGCGCCCGGGGCCGGCGAGTCCGCGCCCGGGCTCGTCTTCCTCCAGCTCGACGGGGTCGGGTACGAGACGCTGCGCCGGGCCTCGGGCGACGGGCTGATGCCCACCGTCTCGAGCTGGCTGGACGGCAGCCACCGCATCGTCTCCTGGCGGACAGACTGGTCGAGCCAGACCGGGGCCAGCCAGCTCGGCATCCTGCACGGCTCGAATTTCGACGTGCCCGCGTTCCGCTGGTACGAGAAGGACACCGGCGAGGTGGTCGTCTGCAACCGGCCCACCAGCGCCGCCGAGCTCCAGCGGCGCGCCGTCGAGCGCACCGCGGACGGCGGGCTGCTCACCCTCGACGGCGCGAGCCGCGGCAACCTGTTCAGCGGGGGCGCGGACCAGCTGGCGCTCGTGCTCTCGGTCTCCGCCCGCCGGGGCCGGGCGAACCGTTCGCGCGCCGGGTACTTCACGTACTTCTCCGATCCGGCCAACGCCGTCCGCACCGCCCTGTCCTTCGTCGCCGAAGTGGCCCGTGAGATCGTCCAGTCGCTCCGGGCGCGGATCCGCGGGGACCGGCCGCGGGTGGCGCGCGGCGGGCTGTACCCGCTGATCCGGGCCTTCGCGACCGTGGTGGAACGGGACGTGGTCGTGGCGGCGGTGATCGGCGACATGCTGGCCGGGCGCGCCGCGGTCTACGCCGACCTGGTCGCCTACGACGAGGTCGCGCACCACTCCGGCCCGCACGGCCGGGACACCGACCAGGTGCTGGCCCGGCTCGACCGGAGCCTCGAGCTGATCGCCCGCGTCGCCGAGCACGCGCCGCGCACGTACCGGATCGTGCTGCTCTCCGACCACGGCCAGAGCCCGGGGGAGACCTTCCTCGGCCGGTACGGGCTGACCCTCAAGGACCTGGTCCGGGCGGGCTGCGGACTGCCCGTCTCCCGCCGGGCCGGCCGCACCCCCAGTGGAGCCGAGGCCCGGGCCGCCTTCCTGGCCGCCCTGCACCGGCCGGTGGAGGAGGGTGAGGAGGCCCGTCCGCCGCGGGGATCCGACCCGGTGGTGCTCGCCTCCGGCAACCTCGGGCTGATCTCGTTCCCCGACGTCCCCGGCCGGGCCTCGCGCGAGCGCATCGAGCGCGCGCACCCCGCCCTGCTGGCGACCCTGGCCAATCACCCCGGTGTGGGCTTCGTACTCGTGGACGGCGTGGTGCTGGGCCCGGGAGGGGCGGTGGCACGCCTCGACGTCCCCGGGGAGGCGGCGGAACTGCTGGCTCCGTTCGGCCCCGGGGCGGCCGCGGCCGTGCGCCGGACCGACACCTTCCCGCACGTCGCCGACGTGATGGTGAACTCGGCCTACGACCCGGAAACGGGCGAGGTGCACGCCTTCGAGCAGCAGATCGGCTCGCACGGGGGCCTGGGCGGGGAGCAGGGTCACCCGTTCCTGATGTGGCCGACGGAGCTGTCGGATCCGGGCGGCGAGCTGGTGGGCGCCGAGGCGGTGCACGGAGTACTGCGGCGCTGGCTGCGGGAGTCGGACGGGCCGCAGGTACCGGTGGTGGAGGATTCCCGGCTGGAAGGGGCCACGGGCGGAACCTTTCCGTCCGTAGGGATGGTCTCGCGGGACGAAACCCGCTGATTTGGTGCGTCCTGTGCGGTGGTCAACCATGGGTCGACCTGCCCATCATGTGAGACAACTCGAGGCGCACCACCGATGACCAGCACCGCAGCACCGACCACGGAGGCCACCGCAGCCGACGGGGTCGCAGCTTCCGACCAGGCCGCCGACCGGGCCGACCGGGCCGAAGCCCCCGAGCCCGCCGCAGGCGACCCGCACGCCCGGCGGTTCGGACTGCCCGTCGCGACCTGTCTGGTCATGGGCAACATCATCGGCGGTGGAATCTTCCTCCTGCCCGCCTCGGTGGCCCCCTTCGGCACCATCAGCCTGGTCGCCTTCGCCGTGCTCACCCTCGGCGCGGTCGCCCTCGCCCTCGTCTTCGGCCGCCTCGCCCAGCGGCACCCGCAGACCGGCGGCCCGTACGTCTACGCCCGCGCCGCGTTCGGCGACTTCGCCGGCTTCCTCGCCGCCTGGAGCTACTGGATCACCACCTGGGTCTCCAACGCGGCCCTCGCGGTGGCGGCCGTCGGCTACCTCGGCGTGCTCTTCCCGGCGATCGGCGCGCACAAGTGGTCCATGTGCCTGGCCGCCCTCACCGTGCAGTGGCTCCCGGCGCTCGCCAACCTGGCCGGGACCCGGTACGTCGGCGCCGTCCAACTGGTCGCCACCGTCCTGAAGTTCGCCCCGCTGCTGCTCGTCGCGGTGGGCGGTCTCCTGTTCTTCGACCCGGCCAACCTCGGCCCCTTCCGGGCCACCGACCAGAGCGCGATCGGGGCCGTCTCCGCCTCCGCCGCGATCCTGCTGTTCAGCTACCTGGGCGTCGAGTCCGCCGCCGTCAGCGCCGGCGAGGTCCGCGACCCCGCCCGCAACGTCGGCCGGGCCACCATCCTGGGCACCGTCGGCGCGGCCACCGTCTACCTGCTGGGCACCCTCGCCGTCTTCGGCCTGGTCGCCCACGACACCCTGGTCTCCTCCCAGGCCCCCTTCACGGACGCCGTCAACGCAATGTTCGGCGGCACCTGGGGCGGCACGGTGGTCGCCTGCGCGGCCGTGATCTCGATGGTCGGCGCCCTCAACGGCTGGACCCTGCTCAGCGCGCAGACCCCGTACGCCGCCGCCAAGGACGGGCTCTTCCCGAAGGTCTTCGAAACGAAGAAGCGCGGTGTCCCGGTGGTCGGCGTGGCCGTCACGGTGGTCCTCGCCTCCGGCCTGACCGTCTACAACTACACAGCGGGCTCGGAGGGCGTCTTCGAGATCCTGGTGCTGGTCACCACCTTCACCGCGACCGTCCCGTACCTGCTCTCCACCGCGGCGCAGCTCTACTTCCTGCTCTCGGGCCGGTCCGAGCGCGTGCACCGGGGGCGCCTGATCCGCGACGGCGCCCTCGCAGGCCTGGCCTTCGCCTTCTCCATGTGGCTGGTGGCCGGCTCCGGCTACGCCGCCGTCTACCAGGGCGTGCTCTTCCTCTTCGCGGGCGTCGCGGTCTACGCCGTGATGGCCGCCCGCAGGCGCCGCGCGGCCGCCTGACCCGCGGTAATTTGGAAGGAGAGGACGGTAAGGGGGGCTCTAAGGGGTCGCCATGTCCGCGATCAGCAAGAGCATCGACATCGACCGCAGGCCCGAGGACGTCTACTCGTACGTGACGGACCCCACGCACCTGCCCGAGTGGCAGGACAGCGCCGTGTCCGCCGTACCGATGGGTGACCTCCCCGTCCACATCGGTTCGCGGGTCGTCGTCATCCGGCAGGTCGGCAAGCGCAGGATCCCCACGACCATGGAGTTCACGGAGCTCGATCCGCCGAGGAGCTGGCACATCCACGGCCTCGACGGGCCGGTCCGGCCGGACGTACGGGGCCGCATCGAACCCCTCGACGGCGGGACGCGCTCGCGCGTGACCCTGTCCGTCGACTTCGAGGGCCACGGCATGGGCAGGGCACTCGTCCCCCTCGCGGTCAAGCCCATGCTCCGCAAGGAGATGCCCCGCAGCGAGGAGAAGCTCAAGCACCTGCTGGAGCACTCCGCGAGCTGACTCCGGGGCTTTGGGGGTCTCGGGGGCCTCCGGGGCCTCGGGAGGCCTTGCGGGCCCGGAAAACAGGATGCTCCGGGTGCCGTGGTGTGCCCACACTGGCCGCACCACAGCACCCGAACTCCCGAGGACATCCACGCCCGTGCAGGCTGCCGTCACCGTCACCCCCGCCCAGATCCCCGAACTTCTCCTCGGCCTCGCCACCGTGCGGCCCGTGTTCCTGTGGGGCGCGCCCGGCATCGGCAAGTCCTCGCTCGTACGGAAGTTCGCCGACTCGCTCGGCCTGGAATGCGTCAGCCTGCTCGGCACCCAGCTCGCCCCCGAGGACCTCATCGGCGTCCCGCAGATCCGTGACGGCCGGTCCGTCTTCTGCCCGCCCGAGGCCATCGCGCGCGACGAGCCGTACTGCCTCTTCCTCGACGAGCTCAACGCCGCGAGCCCCGACGTCCAGAAGGCCTTCTACTCGCTGATCCTGGACCGCCGGATCGGCTCCTACGAGCTGCCCGCGGGTTCCATCGTGATCGGAGCGGGCAACCGCGCCACCGACAACGCGCTGGCCCGGCCCATCGCCTCCGCCCTCGTCAACCGCCTCACCCACGTCCACCTCCAGGCGTCCGCGCGGGACTGGCTGGTCTGGGCCGGCGAGAACGGCATCCACCCCTGGGTCACCGACTACCTCACCGACCGCCCCGACCACCTCTGGTCGCAGCCGCCCAAGACTGAGGAGGCGTTCTCCACCCCGCGCTCCTGGCACATGCTCTCCGACGCCCTGCACTCCTTCGGGACGGAGCTGGACGAGCAGACCCTGAAGGTGATCGCGCACGGCACCCTCACCCCCGCGCACGCCGTGTCCTTCTGCGGCTACGCCAAGATCGTCCGCCATACCTTCGGCATCGAGGCGATCATGAAGGGCGACGCTTCCTGGCCCGGCCGCCTCGCCGACCGCGATCTCCTCTACTACCTCGCCGAGGCCTTCCGAGGCCGGCTGCTCAAGGAGCTCCCGGCGCAGAAGGAACACGTCTCGCCCGCCCTGCGGCAGTCCGCGTACCGCTTCAAGTCGCTGCTCGTCCAGCTCGCCGAGATCTCCGTCGAGGTGGCCCAGACCGTCATCGCCGACGACGCCGACGGCCTGCCCGTACTCCCCTCCTGGTTCCTCGTCGAGGCCGCCCGGGACATGCCCCGGCTGGTCGAGGCCCGCCGGTGAGCGGCGCCCGCTCCCGCGGCAAGGCCGCCCCGCCGGACCCGGCCGCCGAGGCCTACGCCGCGGGACTCCTGCTGGTGAAGCGGAACCCGGCCTTCGCCGCCCTCGAGGTCGAGTTCTGCCGCCGCAAGAACTGCCGGCTGTGCCCGGCCGAGGGCCTGGCCGCCGTCGATTCCAACGGCCACGTCCACGCCCATCCCACCCGCCGGGCCGAGCCCGCCGAGTGGGCCTGGGCCCTCGCCCACTGCCTCCTGCACCTGGGCTTCGGCCACGTCCCGGCGGCCGAGGACCGCCACCGCGCCCAGCCCGACCCCTACGACCGGGCCGCGCGCTGCACGGTGGTCAACCGCTTCCTGCTCACCTTCCCGGCCGGCCGGGCCCCGGAGCACCTCCCCGCCGCGTACCCCGGCGGGGACGAGGAACAGCTGGCCGCCCGCTGGCGGCGGGACGGCATCCCGCCCGCCCTCGCCCTCTGCGGTACGGCGGGAGGCGAGTCCGACCAGTGGCTGCTGACGTGGCACCGCTCCAGCCTCAACCGGGTCCCCGACTGGCAGACGGCCTTCGCCGCCGCCCTGACCCGCAGTGTCTCCGCCGCCATGGACGTCGCGGGCGGCCGCCGCGACCGGATCACCGGCGAACGCGTGGCGCAGCGCCCCTGGGACCGCGCGCTCAGCTGGTTCGTCTCCTCGTACCCGCTGCTCGGCGGGCTGGCCGCCGGTCTGACCGTCGTCGCCGACGCCGAGCTGGCCCGCGCCCAGAACATCTCCGTCGCCGCCGTCAGTGCCACCGCCGGGGAGATCTACATCAACCCGCTGCGCACGTTCGGGGACGAGGAGTGGCGGTTCATCCTCGCCCACGAGATGCTGCACGCCGCCCTGCGCCACGGCGAGCGCCGCGGCGCCCGCGACCCGTACCTGCACAACGTCGCCGCCGACTACGTGGTCAACGGCTGGCTGGTGGAGATGGGCGTCGGCGAGATGCCCGAAGGGCTGCTCCACGACCCCGCGCTGCGGGACCTGTCAGTGGAGGAGGTCTACGACCGCATCACCACCGACCTGCGCCGCATGCGCCGCCTCGCCACCCTGCGCGGCAAGGGCCTCGGGGACATCCTGGGCGAGCCGCTGCCCCACCCGGGGAGCGGCCCGTACACGGACCTCGACGAGTTCTACCGGCGCGGCCTGGTCCAGGGCTTCGACCTGCACGCGTACGGGGAGCGCGGCCTGCTGCCCGCCGGTCTGATCCAGGAGATCCGGGCGCTCGCCCACCCGCCGGTGCCCTGGGACGCCCGGCTCGCCCGCTGGTTCGACGAGTACGTGCCGCGGCCCGTGCCCGTACGGTCCTACGCCCGCCCGGCGCGCCGCCAGGCCTCCACCCCGGACATCCCCCGCGCGGGCCGTTGCTTCCCGCCCGAGGAGGTGGCCCGCTGCACCTTCGGAGTGGTGCTCGACACCTCGGGGTCGATGGACAGCGCCCTGCTCGGCAAGGCGCTGGGCGCCATCGCCTCGTACGCCGAAGCCCGCGACGTACCGGCGGCACGCGTCGTCTTCTGCGACGCGGCGCCGTACGACGCGGGCTATCTGCCCCCGGGTGAGATCGCGGGCCGGGTGAAGGTGCGAGGCCGGGGCGGGACCGTACTGCAACCGGGCATCGACCTGCTGCAGCGGGCGGAGGACTTCCCGCCCGGGGCCCCGGTGCTGGTGATCACGGACGGGTGGTGCGACACCCTGCGGATCCGGCGCGAGCACGCCTATCTGGTTCCGCAGGGTGCCTCCCTGCCGTTCACGCCACGAGGGCCCGTCTTCCGGCTGGCCTGACCGGTTTAGTCCAGGTAGTCGCGCAGCACCTGCGAACGCGACGGGTGGCGCAGCTTCGACATGGTCTTGGACTCGATCTGGCGGATGCGCTCACGGGTGACCCCGTACACGCGGCCGATCTCGTCCAGGGTCTTCGGCTGGCCGTCGTTGAGGCCGTAGCGCATGGAGACCACGCCCGCCTCGCGCTCGGAGAGCGTGCCCAGGATGGACTGGAGCTGCTCCTGGAGGAAGGTGAAGGAGACCGCGTCCGCGGGCACGACCGCCTCGGAGTCCTCGATGAGGTCACCGAACTCGCTGTCGCCCTCCTCACCCAGGGGGGTGTGCAGGGAGATCGGCTCGCGGCCGTACTTCTGGACCTCGATGACCTTCTCGGGGGTCATGTCGAGTTCCTTGCCCAGCTCCTCCGGGGTGGGCTCGCGGCCCAGGTCCTGGAGCATCTGGCGCTGCACGCGGGCGAGCTTGTTGATGATCTCGACCATGTGCACCGGGATGCGGATGGTGCGCGACTGGTCGGCCATGGCACGCGTGATCGCCTGCCGGATCCACCAGGTCGCATACGTGGAGAACTTGAAGCCCTTGGTGTAGTCGAACTTCTCCACGGCGCGGATCAGGCCGACGTTGCCCTCCTGGATCAGGTCCAGGAAGAGCATGCCGCGGCCGGTGTAGCGCTTGGCGAGGGAGACCACGAGGCGGAGGTTGGCCTCCAGCAGGTGGTTCTTCGCACGGCGGCCGTCCTCGACCAGGATCTCCAGCTCGCGCTTGAAGGCGGGCTTGTGGTCCTCCTCCTCTTCGAGCTTGTACTCGGAGAACAGGCCCGCCTCGATGCGCTTGGCGAGCTCGACCTCCTGCTCGGCGTTGAGGAGCGGCACCTTGCCGATGAGCTTGAGGTAGTCCTTGACGGGGTCGGCGGTGGCACCGGCCACCATGACCGTCTGCGCCGGGGCGTCGTCCTCGTCGTCGTCGGACAGCACGAAGCCCTGGGTGCCGCCGGCCTTGGGAGTCTCCTCCTCGGCCTCGTCGGCGAGGTCCTCGGCTGCCCAGTCCTCGCCCTCGGCCGCGGGGGTCTCGCCCTCGTCGGCGTCCTTGGCGCTGGTCTTCTTCGCCGCCGTCTTCTTGGTGGCGGTCTTCTTCGCGGCGGTCGCGGTCTTCTTGACCGTCCGCTTCTTCGGCTCGGCGGCGGCCTCGGCCGTCGCCTCGTCCTCGGTGGCGGGGGCCGACGGAGCGGATATCGCCGCAGCGGTGGCCGGGGCGGCGGCCGAGGCCTTGCGCGCGCCGATGGGGCGCGGCGCCGCGGCGGCCTTCTTGGCCACGGTGCGGGCGGGGGCGGCGGCTGCCTTGCGGGGCTTCTTGGCGGCAGCCTTGGTGGCGGGGGCGGCGCTGACGTGGAGGGCGACACCCTCCTCGTCCAGGACCTGGTTCAGGCTGCGCAGGACCCGCTTCCACTGGTCCACCGGGATGCGGCCGGCCTCGAAGGCCTGGCGCACGTCGTCACCGTTGATGTGACCCTGCTCGCGGCCGCGCTCGACGAGCGCGACGAGGGCCTCCGATTCGGCGATCTCCGGAGGGAACGTACGGGACGGGCTGAGCGACACAAGGAGCCTCTCGTTGCGAACAGATATGGGGTGGGCGGGACATCATCGCGCGGACTCGGGAAACAGACCCGAGGGGGGTCTGTATTCCGGGGCCGCGCGAGGACACCTGTCGGTTCATCGCATGCCCGAGTCGATTCGTTACGCGCTGAATTGAGTGACCTGCGCCACGCTGTGGCCGCGCAACCTAATCGGCGTGGATCCGTCCGCCCTCATTCGTCATCCCGTTTTGCGGGCTTCGATGAGGAAGCGGGCGGTGTGCGCGACGAACGGGCCTTCGTGTTCGATCTGTTCGTGCAGCTCGCGCAACCGGTCCCGGTACTGCCCGACCGTGAAGCCGGGCACCATCCAGATCACCTTCCGGAGAAAGTAGATCACGGCTCCGATGTCGTGGAACTCCGTGCGCAGCCGTTCCGAGCGCAGATCGACGACTTCGAGGCCGGCTTTGGTGGCGTCGGTCACCGCGTCGTCGGGGTGCCGGCCGCGCCGGATCTCCTCCGGCTGCGGGCCGAGGAAGAACTCGACCAGCTCGAAGACGCTCGCCGGACCGACCTGCTGGGACAGGTACGTGCCGCCGGGCCGCAGGACCCGCGCGATCTCGTCCCACCAGATGGTCACCGGGTGCCGGCTGGTGACCAGCTCGAAGGCCTCGTCGCCGAAGGGCAGCGGCGGCTCGTCTGCGTCGGCGACCACCACCGCGCCCAGCGGGTGCAGCAGCCGGGTCGCCCGCTCGATGTTCGGCGGCCAGGACTCGGTGGCCGCCATCAGCGGGGGCAGGGGCCCCGCCCCGGCCAGCACCTCACCGCCGCCGGTCTGGATGTCCAGCGCGGACCGGACACGGGCCAGGCGCTCGCCGAGCAGCCCCTGGTAGCCCCAGGACGGGCGCTGCTCGGTGGCCCGGCCGTCGAGCCAGGAGAAGTCCCAGCCCTCCACGGAAACCGACTCGGCCTCTGCGACAAGATGGTCGAAAGTGCGCGTCATGCATTGATCGTCGCAGGTCGGACCCAGGCGAACCACCGGATATGTCGACTACAGTGGTCGGCGGGCCGTGACTGGCGTTCGGGTGGATCACCACCGGGGAGCGGCCCGGCGTACGTGTCGTACGCCGACTGCCGCGCGCCTGGGCGAACCGCGAACCGCGATACGCAGCGACGTTCAGGAGACCCCGTGACGACTGCCCAGACTGCCACTGCCTCTGCCCAGCTGATGGACGGCACCGCCCTCGCCCGCCGCATCTCGGAGCAGACCGCCGCCTACGCGGCCAAGATCACCGAGCGCACCGGCACCGCGCCCTGTCTCGCGACCGTGCTGGTCGGTGAGGACCCCGCCTCCGTCACCTACGTGCGCATGAAGCAGAACCGTTGCGCCAAGGCCGGGATCACCTCCCGCCACGTGGAGCTGCCGGCCGAGACCACCACCGAGGAACTGGTCGCCACCCTCACCGCGCTCTCCGAGGACCCGGAGATCAGCGGCATCCTGCTCCAGCACCCCGTCCCGCACCACATCGACGAGCGCGCCGCCTTCGAGGCCATCGCCCCCGGCAAGGACGTCGACGGCGTCACCATGCACTCCTTCGCCGCCATGGGCTTCGGCCTGCCGGGCTTCGTCTCCTGCACCCCCGGCGGCATCATGCGCCTGCTCGCCGCCTACGACGTGGACCTCACCGGCAAGCACGCCGTGGTCGTCGGCCGCAGCGCGATCCTGGGCAAGCCGGCCGGGATGCTGCTGCTGGAGCAGAACGCCACCGTCACCTACTGCCACTCCCGCACCCGGGACCTTCCCTCGATCGTGCGCCAGGCCGACGTGCTGGTCGCCGCCGTGGGCAAGGCCGAGTTCATCCGCGGCGAGGACATCAAGCCGGGCGCCGTGGTCCTGGACGCCGGGTACAACGAGGGCAACGTCGGCGACGTGCACTTCGAGTCCGCCGCCGCCCGCGCCTCGCTGATCACGCCGGTACCGGGCGGGGTCGGCCCGATGACCATCGCCGTGCTGCTGGAGCAGACCGTCCAGGCCGCCGCCGCGCAGGCCGGGCTGGCCCTCGCGGACCTCTGAGTCCCCTGAGAGCCGAACGCCCCGGGCCCTTGGGCCCGGGGCGCCGTGCTGTGCCGGAGCGGGTGCCGCGGCGGGTGCCGCGTATCCTGCGATAACGGGCCGGAAGACCGATCCGTGCCCCTTGCCCCGGGGCTCAGGTCCCCGCCGTGGCCGCCTCACGGGCCGCGGCGACGATGGGGGAGGTCTGGAACTCCCGGGCCAGGGCGTCCAGCGGTCCGCTGCCCAGCCGGTACGGGTCCGGGTGCCCGCCCTGCCCGGCGGCCGCCCTGCGCCGGCAGGCCGCGGCGAGCATGGCCGCGTCCGCGACCACGGCCGCCCGGGCCTCGCTCAGGCCTTGCCCGCGCGCCGCCTCGTACGCCGTGAGCCGCACGGCGGGGTCGAACCAGGAGGCCAGCGCCAGGATGCCGTCGTCGATGACGGACTCGCGGTGGATGAGGCGGATCCCGACCGGTGACCACCAGGCCAGCGGCACGGTCCGTACCCGGGCGGCCGCGCATCCGCGCAGCGCCTTCCACAGCGGATGCAGCCGCCGGTACCGGCTGAAGTCCTGCCAGGCCGCCGACCCGCCGGCCAGCGGGACCAGGAACCCCGCACCGATCATCAGGGCCGCCCCGGAGGCCAGCCACAGGGCCAGGTCCGCCGAGACCACCCAGTCCCGGCCGGCCCAGCGGGCCGCCACCGAGGCCCACTTCGCCCCGAGGTAGGTCAGGTCCAGCAGCCCGCCGAACACGATCAGCGCCAGCCCGGTGCGCAGCGGGCGCAGCGATCGGTCCGCGTGCCACAGCCACTTCCCGCACAGCAGGGTCAGCGCCGAGGTTCCGACGGTGTGGGCCAGCAGGAAGCAGACGACCATCTCGCGGATCCACGGCGTCGTGGCGTAGTACGTGTCCAGGTCCCGGACCCGTTCCACCGGCGCGTCGCCGATCACGAACAGCACGACGATCGCCACGGTCGCCGCGCCGTACGTGGCCACGGTAAGCCGGGTGGCCCGCCGCACGGTCGCGGGCGGGCCGCCGCGCCACTGCAGGACCAGTACCACGCACGTCCCCGAGAAGACGGTGATCAGACCGAAAACCAGCGGCGCGGAGAAGTTGACCACGCCGGTGAGCCGGTTGACCTTGGAGATCGTCGACGGCGACGCCAGGAACGTGAGGGGGGCGCCCACGACCAGCAGCGCGCACGCGGCCCGGATCAGGGGCTGGTCCCAGTCCCTGCGCAGCGTCGGCGCCTTGATCAGCAGAGCCAGGATCATGACGGATCCCGGCAGGTAGAGCAGGAGTCCGCCGCTCACCGGGCCTGTCCGACGGGGTCGGCCGGGCCGACCGGGTCCGACGGGTCCACCGGGTCCACCGGGTCCACAGGGCCCGTCACGGGTCCGGACGGGCCGGGCACCGGGCCGAGCCCGGCGACGGCCCGCTCGGCGGCGGTGAGGGGCGGCGCCTTGAGAGCGTCCCGGTCAGAGGCGCGCAGGACGTGCCAGACCACCGGAGGGCTGAGCCAGTGGGTGGGCGCGCTGCTCATGGTGAGCACCTTGAACAGGGCGGCGGTGAGCGCCTCGTGGGTGGTGGCCCCCGTCATCAGCCGGTTGACGTAGGCGTTGAGCAGGCCGGTTCCGGCGCGCGGCTTCATCCCGGTGGCCCCCGGGTACAGGATGTCCTGCGAGGTGGCGAGCTCCCAGGCGGTGCTCACCTGGGGGGCGATCGCGCGCTGCGCCTCGCGGCCGAAGCCGGGGTGGGCGAGCCCCTTCTGCCGGAGCAGGGAGCGTACGGCCAGCAGCCCCTGGGCGGCGACCGTCATGCCCTGCCCGTACAGCGGGTTGAAGGTGGCGACGGAGTCGCCGACGGCGAAGAAGCCGTCGGGCAGGTCGGCCTTCTCGAAGTAGATCCGGCGGTTGGCGGTGCCCTGGGTGACGGCGACGTCCGTCAGGGGCTTCTTGCCCTCGAGGAGTTCGCCGACGATCGGGTCCCGTATGCCCTTGGCGAAGGGGATGAACCGGTCGGGGTCGCCGGTCGGCTGGCCGCCGCGGGTGCCGGAGAGGGTGGCCTGCCACTGGCCGTTCTCGATGGGCACGATCGTGGCCGTCTGCCCGGGGACGGGCACCCGGGGGTCCGACTGCACGTTGACGATGGGGAAGCCCATCTCGTGGGCTCCGGCCGGGGCTTCGAAGATCCTCGTCGCGTAGACGAGGCCGGAGTCGACCTCGGCCTGCCGGATACCGGTCACGCCCAGTGCCTGGAGCCAGGTCCGGGCGCGCGAGCCGCGTCCGCTCGCGTCGACCACGAGGTCGGCGGCCAGCAGCAGGCCCTCCTCGTCCGCAGTGTCGACCCGGACGCCGGTGACCCGGGCCGCCGTGCCCTCCAGTGCGCGTACCCGGCTCTGCTCGAGCGTGGAGACGCCCTTCAGGCCGGTCACCCGGGCGCGGACCACCGAGTCGAGGAGGTCGCGGCTGCAGGAGATGTTGAACTGCTTCTCCCCGCAGCGCGGGATCCAGCCCTGCGCGGTCTTGGTCACCAGATCGGTGGGCAGGCTGCGGCGGATGGCGCCCGCGCCCGTCCAGTCGTCGGTGATGCCGGGCAGGATCTTCTCGATGGCGCGGGCGCCACCGGACCACAGGAGGTGGGTGTGCCGGGCCTGCGGGAGTCCGCGCCGCGGCGCCGGGCCCTCGGGCAGCGGGTCCGCGTCGACGACGGTGACCGTCGCGTACTCGGCGAGTACGGCGGCCGCGAGCAGGCCGGCCAGACTGCCGCCGATGACGACGGCGTGGCGGGGCGGGGAAGACTGGGTCATCGTGTCGTGCTCTCTGTCAGGGCCGTGCTGAGGGCATCGGCGCGAGGGTTGCGGCGGCTGGGCGGGCACCGGTCACCGGCGTGACACGGGGCTCCCCCAGCCGAGCGAGGTCTTGATGCGCTCGATCGCCTCGGGGAACTGCTCTTCCCGGGGTGGTGGCAGGTACGGCCTGAGCAGCTTGCCGAGGTGCAGGCCGAAGATCTCGGCCCGGATCTCCGCCGGATCCCCGTGGTCGGCCCGGGCGGCGGCCTGCCGGATCACCTCGGTCAACCCGGTCTCGGAGTAGAGCAGTTCGGAGAGGTCGCCGTGGCGCCCCGTCAGCCGCGCGGCCACCGCCATGCCCGGCCCATGGCTGCCGCAGGTTCCCTCGTCGACGTGCCACAACTCGTGGCTGGCGATGACGAGCTGGTGTTCCGGACGGGTGCGCTCCTCGATGACCAGCAGGTCGCGCTCGTCCATCTCCAGCCACAGCCCGCTGGCTGTGTCGGGCGGGAAGGAGGCTAAGCGGAAATCGACCTTCCGGCCGCCGCGGCGGCGGGCGTAGGCGGCGCACAGGCCGCCGATGATCTCGCTGACATCGGCCGGGGGCGTGAGGCGGGCGTCGGCCAGCAGATCCGCGGCGAGGCTGCGCATCGCCCGTGTGGTCCTCATGGCGTTCCCCCCTCGGCGGTCGGGCCGGCGGTCGTCGGTCCCGCGGTCGTCGGATCCGCGACGGTGTCGGGGCCGGCCGGACGGCCGAGCTGGCCCTCGCGGGCGAGCAGATCGTCCAGGTGGTCGGCGAGGGACTTCCAGCCCCGCGGGGAGAGCCGTCCGGCCCGCGTGACGATGCTCCGTACGTCGTGCGCCCGCATCACGGCGAGCATCGGGTTCTCCTGCCGCCGCTCCGCGGACTCCAGTTCGCGGGTGAGGGCGGTGAGGGCGGTGGCGAGCGCCTCGGCGTCGTCGGCCAGCAGGAAGCCGCCCTCCACGCCGAAGAACCGCTGGATCCCGGCGGCCGCGGCCAGGTTCGGCAGGCCCTCGCCCTGGGCGAGGCGGGTCAGCGACTGGCCCGACGCGTCGAAGGACTTGGCGATGGCCGCCAGTGAGTGGGCCTGCCCGTCCTCCCGTACGCGGGTGCGGCGCAGGTGCTCGAACCGCTGGTGCACCTGCTCCTTCAACGGGAGCCGGGGCGGCTTGCCGTCGAGGGTGAGCCGGATGGCCTGGGGGGTGATGCCGGTGAGGTGGGAGAGGTGCTCCAGATCGTCGCGACCCTCCGAGCTGAGGGCGAGGGCCCGCTCCACCGCGCTCTTGCTGTCGGCCAGCAGGAAACCGGCGTAGACACCGAAGAAGCGCTGCACACCGGCCGCGTGACCGAGCCGGAGCAGTCCGGTCCCCGCGTTGAGGGGGCCCAGAGAGGCCCCGGGTGCGTCGAAGTCGTCCGCTATGGCGGCGAGCGGCCACTCCCGGCCGTTCTTGTCGCGGCGGGTGGCGCGCAGCCGCAGGAAGCGCTGGTGCACGCGCTGTTCGAGCGGCAGCTCGGCGGCCGTACCCGCGATGACCCCTGGAATCCGGGCGGGTTCGACCCCGGAGAGGTGACTCAGCCGCGCGGCGGCCAGTACCTGGGCCGGGTCCTGCCCGCCCCGCTCCGACAGCTCCTCCACGCGATGCCGGAGCGCGGCGAGATCGGTTCGGGCGGTGGCTCGCACCGGCTGCTTCTCCGTAAGTCGACAAGACGTTCGAGGGTTTGGGCTGCGTGAAGCCTAGCCTCCCGCCTTCAGCCGAACCAGCGGTAACGCAACATTTCCTGCCGTACGGCTCAAAAAAGGTTGGCATCGCCGTGGAGTTGGGGCAGGGCCGTGAAAGAGGCGCCCGGCGGGCCGTCGGCCCGCCGGGCGCCTCGTGCGCTGTCAGCGGTTCAGCAGGAGATCGTGGATCCGTCGAGTGCGGATTCCACGGTCACGGTGAACTCCTTCGGCCCGTCGGCCCCCACCCGGAGCAGAGCCGGCGCGCCGGCCACCTCCTTGTGGAAGCACATGCCGAGGCCGCTCCGGAACCCGTCCGGGGCCTGCGCCCGGGTGCCGACCGCCTTCCATCCTTCCTTCCTCGCGGTGTCCCAGTAGTGGGCGACCAGCGACTGAGCGTCCACGTCGTGGAGGTAGGCGCTGTCCGCGGCGACCCAGGGGTCGCCGCTGTCGTCCATGCACTCCACACCGGTTCGCTCCGCCACGGGCGTGGTACCGGCTGGGGCGGCGGGCGCCGCGGCCGAGACCTGAGCCATGCGCTCAACCGCCTTGTTCTCCTCGCACGAGCCTTCCGACCCGTAGAAGAGCAGGTACATCGACCCGGCCAGCAAGGCGAGGCCGGTCAGGCAGCCGATGGTGACGGCCAGGCCCAGAAACAGCCCGCGACGCGGGGAATGTGCCGTGATCAAGGGGTTCCCTTCCTATTCCGTCCGCAGCCAGCCCTTGTAGATGTAGAAGCGTGCGTAGGCGTAGAGGCCCGCCCAGAACCAGCCTTGGTAGTACCAGTGCAGCATGCTCCAGAAGTTCCGCAGGGTGAAGTTCCGGGCGACGGAGTTGTTGTGCTGGTCAATCTGGGTGTCGATCCCGCTCTCGCCCCATTCATGCGCGTCTCCCAGCCGCTTGGCCGCTCGCGCGCCGAAGAAGAAGGTGAGGCTGGCCTGCCACATGAAGTGCCGGATCGCGTTGTTCTTCCTGCCGCTCCGGAAGGTCGCGAGCAGCGCTCCCGAAATCGTTGAGGCCCAGGCGCAGCCGCGCCATCCGAGCGTCATGCACGCGTTGGCCTCGATGATCTTCTTGCGCCAGGACTTGGACATCCGGCCGTCCAGGTCCTGCTGGTTGACCGGATCGGCGTTGGCGTACTCGTACCCGTTCGCGCTGCCGCCGTAGACCGGGTCCGAGGAGAGGAAGCGGCCGGTGGACGGGTTGTAGAGACGCGCGCCCATCAAGGTCAGACCGCTCGGGGTCTCGCTGGAGCGCTGGTGCGCGCCCAGCCAGCCGTAGCGGGCCGCGGCCTGCCCCGCGCGGGGCTTGCCGTACTCGTCGGTGTCCAGGGCCACGGGCGCCTGGGAGACGTTCAGCGGGAGCTGGACGGCGACGGAGCCCTGGATCGTCGTCAGGTGCAGGACGACGTCCCCCGTCTTGCTCGTGGTGGTCAGTCCGCCGGCGGTGGCGACGTTGCGGGTCACCGCACCCGTCGCGGTGTCCTCGACGATCCAGCGCGGGTTGTCCGCGTCGTCGCCGTAGTGGTTGACGCGGGACGCGGTCTGGGTCCAGACCGAGCCGTTGTACGACTCCTTCGTCCACCCGCGGTAGCGCTGGGCGGCGTCGAGGCCCCAGGTCTGCCGCTGGTTGGACAGGGTCTGCTGCTGGGTGCGGTCGCTGTTGTAGTAGGCGACGGTGCCTTGGTTGGGGACGGCGGTGGTGCGCCCGAACTCGTCGTAGACGTAGCCGCTGTCGACGATTCGGTCGGCGCTGTCGTAGGTGTGGGTGGTGGTGGTTCCGCCGGTGGCCGGGCAGTCCGCTCCGGGGGCGCCGGCTGCCGTGGACAGGGCGGTGCGGTTGGAACGCCCGTCGAAGGTGTAACCGCGCCGGGTGCAGACGGTGTCCGCCGTGTCCTCGACGGAGGCCAGGCGGCCCGCGGTGTCGTAGCGGAAGCGCTGGTCGGAGAGACCGGAGTGCGTGGTGATCTGGCCGTGGGCGGATTCGTTCACGGTGTCGCTGTAGACGACGGTCGAGTCGCTGTCGCGCACGTAGCTGCGCTTCGTGGCGTCACCGCCCGGGTCCGTGCTGATGTTGAGCGTGTACCCGCCGGGCAGCTTCTCGCTGCGGACGGCTCCCGCCGCGTCGAACGACGGTCGGAACTCGCCGGCGACCGAGTCGGTCGTCTTCGTCGGCAGGCCCCGGGGTTCGGCGGCGTGGTCGTAGGTGAAGGTGACGCTCGACGGCACGTTGTCCGCGATCTTGGCCGGCCGGTCGAGCAGGTCGTACTCGGTGGTGGTGACACCACCGTCGGCATCGGTGTAGGAGATCGTCCGGCCGAGCTTGTCGAACTGCTTGACGATGGTCCCGCCGGTGGGCGAGGTGTTCTTGACGGCCCGGCCGGTCACCGCGTCGTACTCGGTGGTGGCTTCCGGAGCGGCCTGGCCGGAGCCGCCGGCCGTCGTGACCTTGGTCGTCCGTCCGGCCGCGTCGTACTCCGTGGTGGTGGTCCGGGTGGACCCGTTCACCGTCTCGATCCGCTTGGCCGGGCTGCCCCACCAGTTGTACTCGGTGGTGGTGGTCGGAAGCTTGCCCGGGTTCGACCCGCCTCCGGTGATGTCACCGGCAGGACCGACCGAGCAGACCAGGTCGGCCCACTCGGGGCGGCCCTGGCAGGTGCCGGTGCCGGTCGCCGACCAGTACGTGGTGACGCGGGTGGCGGCGTCGCTGCCGTTCGCGCCGGGGAGGAGCTGCTTGGAGACCCGGTTCTTGGCGTCGTACTCGGTGGTCTCCGTGATGGCCAGGCCGCCCGGGTCCCTGACGGTCCGGGTCGGCAGGCCCCTGGCCCAGTCGTACACGGTCTCGGTGGCGCGGGGCTCGCCGAATACCGTCGGGTGCTCGCGGACCTGGGCGCCGACGGTGGCCTTGGTGAC
Source organism: Streptomyces sp. NBC_01546 (assembly GCF_045208355.1). Lineage (NCBI taxonomy): Bacteria > Bacillati > Actinomycetota > Actinomycetes > Kitasatosporales > Streptomycetaceae > Streptomyces > Streptomyces sp. NBC_01546. The sequence goes on along the minus strand of NZ_CP109379.1, from coordinate 1,687,392 downwards.
CTGGTCCTTGACCTTGGCGGTGCCGTCGGTGGGCCGCCCGGCGTCGTATTCGAGGACCGACCAGTCGCGGGCGGTCACCGAGGTGCCGGCCGGAACCAGCAGGGTCGCTCCGGACTTCAGGTCGGCGGTCAGGTCGACGCGGCGCAGCGGTCCGAACTTCCCGAGCTGCCGCTCTCCGGCCGCGTCGAACACGGTCGAGGTGCTCAGCTGGTGGGCGCGTTCGGCGCTGGTGAGCTGGCCGATGCCCAGGTTGGCCTGTGCGGCCTGGTCCGCGGGGCTCGTGCCCAGGGCCAGGGCCCGGTTGGCGGCCGAGAGCTCGCGGACGGTGTTTCCGTACCGGTCGTACTCGGTGGTGGTGATGTGTCCGCCGGGCGCCGCGCTGTTGACGGGCCGTCCGGAGGCGCCCAGGTAGGTGATGGCCGCCCGCGTGTAGGCCGCGGCGGCGAGTGACGTACCGGAGTGGGAGGCAGGGACCGAGTCGGCGGGGAACAGGGCGGTCGCGTCGGTGGGTGCGCTGGTCTGCCCCCACGCCTTTACGTCGGCCGCGCCCATCGGGTACGGGGCCGCGCCACCGTTCAGCGGGACACCGTAGACGACGCTGGTGGTCGCGGTGCCCTGTTCCTCGCCCGCCGTGCCCGGCTTCAGACCGGACCGGGAGGCCTTGAGGAGCATGCCGTCACCGGCCGTGGGTGAGGATCCCGCCTGGCCGTACGTGAACGACCAGGGCAGTTCGGACTTGGCCTGCAGCCAGTTGATGCGATCGGCGGTGTCGTAGGCGTACTGCGTCTGAGTGCTCTGCGCCAGGTTGGGGTCCCACTGCTGGCGGAGGTTGCCGCCGGCGTCGTAGCGGTAGGTGGAGACCGCCTTCGAGGTGGCGTTCGCGGCGCCGGACTCGGTGGACCACAGCCGGATCTCCTTCACCTGCCCGGCGAAGTCGCCGAAGTCGGCGGAGGTGCTGTATCCGGTGGCGGTGGTGGCGGTCGCGTAGACGAACTCCAGCGAGCGGCATCCCTTGGTCTGGGGGGTGGTCGCGCAGGCCGAGGCGGTCGCGGCGGAGGTCGGCGCGATGACCCGCTTGGGGCGGGCCAGCTTCTTGCTGTCGGCGGTGACCGTTTCCGAGACCACGGTGGTGGTCGAGTTCTCGACTCCGCTGACCAGGCTGCTGGCGACCTGCCAGGTGGTCATCGCCGGATCGGCCCGGGTGAACTCGGTGACCGTACCGCTGTCGTCGGTCAGCGTGAACGAGCCGGTGACACTGCCGGTCAGCGTCATGCTGCCGGCGCCGGGTTCGGAGACCCAGCCGGTGCGTGCCGCGTTGGCGGTGAAGTGCAGTGCGTCACCCGAGCTGGTCACGACGTCCACGGCCGTGTCCGAGACCCGCGCGACGTGCGAGTAGTCGGACTGGACGATTTCGGCCGCGGTGCCGGAGGCCCACTCCTGGCCGAAGATCGCGGCCTGGCCCTCCTGCTTGGTGCCCTTGTGCGGGTCGCGCGAGGACGTGGTGCGGGAGACGGCCATGCCGAAGGCGGACACGTCGGTGGCCGACATCTCGTAGTCGCCGGTGAGCAGGTTCAGCGAGCCCGGACCGACCGGGCTGGCGGCGGCGCCGCTCGCGTTGCGGTCGACGACCACCACGAGGGGCTGCGTGGCGCCGGTCGCGCTTGCCGGACCGGTGAAGTCGGCCTTGATCTGGACGCTGCCGTCCGGGTCGACCGTGTCGGTGGTGTTCCAGACCAGCGCGGGGGTGCGTCCCGCGGTCAGGGACACGGGCCAGGCCGTCAGCGGCGTGCCGCCGTCCGTGACGTGCCCCGGCGGGATCTGAACCCAGGGGTCGGCCTCGGAACGGCGCCAGGAGAAGGACGCCGCGTTGTAGGTGGCGCCGTCGGCTTCGGCGGTCAGCGGGAGCCGGCGGGCCGTACGCTCGCCTTCCGCGGGCTGGACGAATCCGCCCGGTCCGGCGTGGAAGGTGTACTCGACCGCCTCGGACTCGTTGTCGGCCTTGTCGACGGTGCGCACCTGGAGGGTGTGGGTTCCGTCCGACGGCGGGGTGACGGACAGGGTCCGGGTACCGGGGGTGCCGTCGGTGGGCACGCGCGTCCACTCGGTGCCGTCCAGGGACCATTCGAGCCACTGGTGGTCCGTGCCGGAGGGCGGGGAGACGGTGAAGTTGCCCGCCTGGCCGGCGCCCTTGACCCAGGAGTTGGACGGGTAGTCCGTCGAGGTCAGCCCGGTGGGGGCGGAGGGGGCGGTGGTGTCGACGGTGAACGTCTTCCACGCCGACCAGCCCAGGTTGTAGTGGCTGCCGTCGTAGGGGTTGGAACGGAACTTGTATGTCTTGCCGTTGGTCAGCACCCCGGCCGGAACGGTGACCGAGGCGGCCTCGCCGGAGGAGACGAACGGCGAGACGATGACGTTGCCGACCTGGGTGTCGGTGGCCGAGTCGAAGATCTGGAACGTGCCGTTGACCTGGTCACCGTTGGCGTCGACGAAGGTGTCGCGCAGCGTCGGTGTCACCGTGTTGACGGTGTAGGCGCCGCCGTAGGAGAAGAACGGGGGACCGGCTTCCTGCTTGGTGCCGGTGCGGGGCCGGTAGTTGTAGGTGACGGTCAGCTTGGGGACGTTGGAGGCGGCGTTGGCGGAGTTGACCCGCTTCCACTGCTTGATGTTGTTCTCGTCCGTGGCCCGCAGGCCCATGCTGGAGAACGTCCACTTGTTGTTGGACCAGTGCTGGACCAGGCCGGTGACGTCCGCGTTGACCCAGCCGTCGGGCTGGGAGGTGCAGCCGGGGTTGCCCTTGGTCTCGGTGGAGGTGGCCATCTTGGTGACCATCGCGGGCTGGTTCGTCCAGCGGGAGGCGGTGGTGGGCCCGTTGGAGGTCCACACCTCCCAGGGCTGGGCGGTGCAGTCGGTGTTGCCGGAGTGGAAGTTCCACAGCGACAGCTTGGCGTCCGAGATCAGCGCGTCGGCGACCGGTGCGGTGTTCCAGGTGATGAAGGAGCGGGCGGTGCGCCAGGTGCCGTCGGCGTTCTTGGTGCCCGGGTTGCCGAGGTCCAGTTCGGTGTCGTTGGACCAGTCGACGGTCTCGCCCTGCTGGACGTAGGTGTCGAAGAGGTTGCCCAGCGAGGACGTCGAGGGGTCGACGGTCACCGGGTACTTCGTCGCGGGGTCGGCGAGGAAGGCGGCGTCGGGGGTGATGACGAGGTCGACGCCGTCCTTGGTCTTGACGACCTTCAGGCCGACCTTCGCCCGCCGGGTGTGCTCACCGGAGGCGGCGTCGACGGTGGCGTCCCACATGACCGGGGCCGGCATGGTCGCGGTCTTCTTCGACTTCTTGTCGGTGAAGAGCACGCTGCCGTCGGGCTGTTGTTCGACCTTCAGACCCTTGGTCTTCAGCGGCAGCGTGTAGCCGAAGCCCGCCTCGGGCTTGGCCTTGACCTCGACGAACTGCTCGAAACCGGTACGGGTCGCCTCGACGATGATGTCCGCGCCCGGCACGGCGCCCTCGTAGGTGGCGCGGGTGCCGTCCAGCTTCGGCGCGGGCAGACCGCCGCGCCACTGCAGCGTGATCGCCTCGTCGCCGGTGCCCAGCGTCACCAGGTCGGTGGCCTCGGCCGGCTGAGCCGGCTGCGTCGACTTCAGGAAGGACACCTTCGTGCCCGTCTTCCCGGACAGACGCAGGCCCTGCGGGTGCGCCTTGGAAGCGACCGAACCGTCCGGCGCCGCCGCGAGGTTCACATCGACGTCTCGCCACTCGCCCGTGGCCGGGTCCTTGAAACGGATCGGGCCCGCCGCCACCTCGGTGGTCAGCGATCCGTTCTGATTCACCCACGTCGTCGAGGTCTCGGAACGCTCCGAGAGCGCCTCCACGCGGTGCTTGTACAGCCGCGCGGCCACCCGGGCGGACGGCACGTCCGCCGCGGACTGCGCGGTCTCCTTGGCCTGTTGAACTTTGCCGGCCGCGGGAGCGGCGACGGCTGCCTCGGCTCCGTAGAGCGTCGAGACGGACATCACGACAGCCAGCGCCGTCGCCGTGGCACGCAGCCCGGACGGTGCTCTGAACGACGAACGGACGTGCCACATAGGCCCGTCCGGTCTTCTCCGGTAACGCAAGATCCCCCCAGGGGATGACGATTCGACCGCCCTGCACATCGCAAGCGATCACCGGCTTGAAAGTAGCCGTCCCTACAAGATCAAAAATGGCCACCAAGGGCGCGAAATGATCGATTCCCGGAGATGAAATTGCATCTCATTTCGGTCACGGAGCCCCCTGTTGGGCCGAGACGCACTCAACCCACGCAAAGCTACTGGTCGGTAGGCTCGCCGACGCGCCGACGGACCACCCTGGACCGCGCCTTACCCCGGAGGTAATCGACCCCGTCGGGGCCGGGCGGCATGGTGGGGGCATCGGGGTCCGGGGCCGCGCACTCGGTTCCGGGGCCCGTGTCCCATCCGCGCATTCGACCTCGACGGAGGCTGATTTCCCATGTCCGCAACCCTTCTCGGCAGCATCGCCCGCACCGCCGAACCGCAGGCCGTGCTGCGCCGCTTCCTCGCCCTCGACTCCGTGGTCACCACCGGCAACGGGCTGGCGTACGTGGCCTTCTCGGCCCCGCTGGGCCGGCTGCTCGGGGTCGGGCAGGGGCTGCTGCTGGGGCTCGGGATCCTGCTCGTCGCGTACGGCGCCGCGGTGGGCCTGCTGGCCTCGCGCAGGCGGCCGCAGGCCCTGCCGGTGAAGCTCGTGATCGAGACCAACTACGCCTGGGCGGCCCTGAGCCTGATCGCCCTCGCCGTCTGGTTCTCGCCGACGGCCGCGGGGACCGTGTGGATCCCGGTGCAGGGCCTCACCGTCGCCGGCTTCGCCCTGCTCCAGCAGCTCGCCCTGCGCTCAGTCGCCGAGTGAGCGCAGGTACTTCACCGTCGCCGGGTCGGCCGGGAGCAGCGTTTCGATGGCCAGCTCGGCGACGGTCACGTCCATCGGCGTGTTGAAGGTAGCGATCGACGACACGAAGGACAGCACGTGGCCGTCGTGCTCGATGACCAGCGGGAGCGCGATGTACGGGACCGCCTCCTCCGGTTCGGCTTCGCCGGTGCGCTCCGCGACCGGATAGGCCGACACCTCCTCGTACAGCGCGCGCAGCGGCTCGGACCGGGCCAGCGCGATCTGGCGTTCCATCTGCGCCAGCAGGTGCCCGCGCCACTCCTTGAGGTTGCGGATCCGCGGAGCCAGGCCTTCGGGGTGCAGGGTGATCCGCATGGCGTTCAGCGGCGGGGTCAGCAGGTGCTCCGGCAGCCCGTCCAGCAGCATCAGGATGCCCCGGTTGGCGGCGACGACGTGGTACGTGGCGTCCACCACCAGCGCCGGGTAGGGCTCGTACCCGGTCAGCAGCCGCTCGATGCCCTCGCGCAGCGTCTCCATCGACGGGTCGTCCAGAGCGGTATGCGCGTAGTGCGGGGCGTAACCCGCCGCCAGCAGCAGGGCGTTGCGCTCGCGCACCGGAACGTCCAGGCGGTCGGCGAGCCGCAGCACCATCTCCTCGCTCGGCCGGGACCGCCCGGTCTCGATGAAGCTGATGTGCCGCGACGAGGAGTCGGCGCGGCCCGCCAGCTCCAGCTGGCTGATGCCGCGCCGCTCCCGCCAGGTACGCAGCAGGGCGCCGACCGTGGGCATCGTGGTGGTCATGCCCTCGACGGTAGCCGAGCCCGTCGGACCGGGTCAGCCCAGATCGAAGACGTTGGGCAGGCCGAGACGGTAGCGCCACAGGTCGTGCCGCTTGGCGGACTCGACCTCCGGCGCCCGGTACAGCGGTTGGACCGTGCACCGCGCGGCCTTCGAACCGTCGTGGTCCAGCAGGGAGTTGACCGCGGCCCGGGCCGAGGCGTTCGCCCCCTCCATCGTGGCCAGGTCGATGTCGACCGCCACGTAGTCCCCGCTGAGGAAGAAGTTGGGGATACGGGTGCCCGCGCTCGGCCGGTTGTGGAAGGTGCCGGTCGGGTGGATCAGCAGCTCGTCCTGGTTGGTCGGGTTCGGGGTGCCCAGCCCGTCCACGCCCGGATCCAGGAACCACGAGTGCAGCGCGGAGTCGCTCAGCAGCGTCTTCCCGGTGTCGTTCAGGGAGGCCTTCAGCTGCGCCCACACCTCGCGCGCCACCTCCTCGCGGGTGCACTGTTTGGCCGTCTTCCCGTACAGGATTCCGGGCTTGTCCCACTCGGAGATGTCCACCGACAGACAGTCGACCGCGGCGCCGTCGCCGTAGTCGGCGGGGAAGTTCCGGGAGGGCCAGTGCTCGGCCTGCTGGATCGCCGTCAACGACCAGGGGGAGTCGATGCAGTTGAGGTGGCCGTGCACCAGCGGGGCCCGTTCGGTGAGATAGAACTGGATCCCGGTCATCCAGTCGGTTTCCAGCTTGTCGCAGCGCCCCAGCATCGGATCGGCGGCCCGCAGCGCGGTGCTCCAGGTGCGCCGGGCGTGCTCGACGGGCAGGGCCGAGACGTAGTGGTCGGCGGTGACGGTCTGCCGCGCGCCGGCCGGGTCCAGGACGGCGACCCCGCTCACCCGGCCGTTCCCGTACTGCACCTCCCGTACGGTCCAGCCGATCTTGAACTCCACCCCGAGGGAGCGCAGATGGGCCTCCCACGGGTCGATCCACGCCTCGTTGGTGGGCAGGTTGAGGATCCGGTCCGGCGGGCCGTCCGCCCCGCGGCCCAGCAGGTTGAAGACGAATGCCTCGCCGAGGGTGCCCACCGTCCGGGTGGAGGCCTCCTCGGCCTTGGTCGCCACGATGTTGCGGGTGATGCCGATGGCGAGGATGCGCTGGTACTCGGCCGACATCTGTGCGGCGCGCACGAATTCCCACCAAGGGGTGTGCTCCCAGACCTCGTTGCGCCGCTCGTCACAGCTGGTGAGGAAGACGAGCACGCGGTTCACGAAGTACGCCGTCTCGTGCAGGGGCAGCCGGACCAGCGACTGCAGGATGCCGGTGAGGGCGCGCCGGAGCTCGTCGGGCGTCAGCTCGGCGGGGGAGTGCTCCGGCCAGGGGATGGGCCCGCGCAGGTCCTCGCGGCCGGCCGACCGGGCGAACATCATCTCGCGCGGGGCGACGAGGTTGCCCCACACGCCGTTCGCGTTCCCGGGGAAGGGGATGCGCCGCATGGTGTCGGGCAGGTTGTGGTAGATGCCGGGGATGAAGCGGAAGCCGTGCTCGGCGGGCAGCGGCCGGCGGCCGCCCCGGGCGCTGCCGGGCACGTCCATGCTGCGGGCCTTGCCGCCGAGCGCCCGGCGTTCGTACACGGTGACGGCGTAGCCGCGCTCGGCGAGTTCATGCGCCGCGGTCAGCCCGGCCACCCCGCCGCCGAGGACGGCGACGCGCCGGCCGTTCGGCGGTGTCGCGGCCGCGGCCGGTGCTGCTGTCAGGCCCGCCGACAGGGTGCTGGCGCCGGCCGCGGCGGCCGCGGTGCCCGCGATGAACGTACGTCTGGAACTGCCTGTGCTCGCCATTGTGGTGCCGCCCCTTCGTTCCTTTGTTACCGCTGGTAACAGTCACGTCCGGCGCAGGAGCATAGGGGGGCCGGGTGGGGCGCGGAAGGCCGGGAAAGTACCCGGGCGCACTATGGCGCGAAAGGGTCGCTCCGGCCCGCGCTGTGGGAACCTTGACTCCACGTCACGGGGAACAAAGGAGCCGGTGGATGCCGAGTGAACCGCTGTCACAGAAGGAGATCGAGGACCGGTTGCGGGAACTGCCCGGCTGGGCCTTCGAGAACGACCGGATCTCCCGCACCTACCGGCTGGGCACGCACTTCGCGGCGAGCGCCCTGGTCGTCCACATCGCCACCGTCCAGGAGGAGTTGAACCACCACTCCGACCTGACGCTCGGCTACAACACGGTCCGCCTGTCGGTGAACAGCCACGACGCGGGAGGCGTGGTGACGGTCAACGACTTCGAGCTCGCCGAGCGGGTCGAATCCCTCGCCCCGGCCCACGGCGCGAGCTGAAGCCGAGGCCTGCGACGCGACACCCCGCGCGGAGCCGACGGACCGCGTACGAAGCTCCGTACGCGCCTGAGGGCTCCGCGCGGGCCGGCTACACCGGCTCCAGGCGCCACCACTGGGTCGGGGAGTCGCTGTCCTCGCCCTGGCGGGCGCGGCCCTCGGCGTCGGCCTCCAGGGGCAGGCCGCTGATGCACGCGATCAGGGACACCACGCCCGGATCGTCGAGGTGCTGCTCGACGATCCACTCCTGCGCGCCGAAGGCGTTCGCCCGCCACACCTGCACCCGGGCGCCGCTGTCCGTCGACGCGTTCGCGACGTCGAGGCGGCGCTCGTTGTCCTCGCTCACCACGTGGAAGATCCCGCCGCCGCTGTGCACCGGCGAGATCCGCCACCGGCGGGCGGTCTCCGGCGCGGGCGGCCCGTCGGGGCCGACCCGTACCCGGGAGGCGCCCTCCAGCTGGAGCACCAGGCCACTGTCCACGTTGCGGATCCGGTAGACCCCTTCGGGAAGGTTCACGTGGACCCCGCTCACACGTCGAAGACGGCCGGGTCCGGACCGATCCGCCGCGCCGCCGCGCCCGCGCCCAGGGCGTCCAGCGCGGCGATGTCGGCGGCGTCCAGCGCGAAGCCGAAGACGTCCAGGTTCTCCCGGATACGGGCCGGGGTCACCGACTTCGGGATCACGATGTTCCCGTGCTGGAGGTGCCAGCGCAGCACCACCTGCGCGGCGCTGCGCCCGTGCTTGGCCGCGATCCCGGCCACCTCCGGGAGCGTCAGCAGCTCCTTGCCCTGGCCCAGCGGGGACCAGGCCTCGGTGGCGATCCCGCGCTCGGCGTGCACGGCGCGCAGCTCGTCCTGCGGGAACAGCGGGTGCAGCTCGATCTGGTTCACGGCCGGCACCAGCGCGCTCGCCCCGGCCAGCCGGTCCAGGTCCGCCGGGCGGAAGTTCGACACGCCGACCGCCCTGGCCCGCCCGCTCGCCGCGATCTCCTCGAAGGTCTGCCAGATGGCGACGAAGTCGTCGCGCATCGGGCGCGGCCAGTGGATCAGGTACAGGTCGATGTGCTCGAGGCCCAGCTTGCGGAGCGAATCGTCGAAGGCGCGCAGCACCGCGTCCCGGTTCCAGGTCTGCTTCGGGCCGTTCCACAGCTTCGTGGTGACGAACAGCTCCTCGCGCGCCACCCCGGAGGCGGCGACGCCCCTGCCGGTGCCGGCCTCGTTGCCGTAGACCGCCGCCGTGTCGATGCTGCGGTAGCCCGCCTCCAGCGCGGTCGCGACGGCCCGCTCCGCCTCCGCGTCCGGCACCTGCCAGACGCCGAAGCCGAGCTGGGGCATGAGCGAGCCGTTGTTGAGCTTGACGGTGGGGACCTGGTTCACGTCTGGTCGTTCCCTAGGGTCGATGGGCGGCGTCGTACGAGGGGCGACAACCGGCCCCTCGTACGACGTATTCCCGCCATCCCCGGACGGTTCACGCCGTCCCGAGGTACGCCTCCCGCACGAGCGGATTCGCCCGTACCTCGGCCGGCGGACCCTCGGCGAGCACCGTCCCGAGGTCCAGTACGACCACCCGTGCGCAGAGGTCCATCACGAAGGCCACGTTGTGCTCGACCAGCAGTACGGCGCAGCCCTCCTCCCGCGCCAGCCGCCGGACGACCGCCGCGAGCTGCTCGCGCTCGGGGGCCGACATCCCGGACGCCGGTTCGTCCAGCAGCAGCACCCTCGGCGGATCGGCCACCGCGCGGGCCAGCTCCACCATCCGGGCCTGCCCGACGGGCAGCCCGTCGGCGTACGAGGTCCCCAGCGCGCCGATCCCGCAGCCGGCCAGCACCCGCTCGCCCCGCTCCCGGCGCGCCCGTTCCCGGGACCGCCGGGCCGGGAACGCGACGAGATCGGCGGCGAGTCCGCCCCCGCCGCCCCGCCACTCCTGCGCCACCAGCAGGTTGTCGGCCACGCTGAGCCGGCCGAACAGCTGCTGGCGCTGGAAGGTCCGGCGCATCCCGTGCCGGGCCCGCCAGACGGGGGAACGGCGGGTGATGTCCACCCCGTCCAGCAGCATCCGCCCCTGATCGGGCCGCCGGATCCCGGACAGGACGTCGAACAGGGTGGTCTTCCCGGCCCCGTTCGGCCCGATCAGCCCGCACACCTCGCCCGCACGGATCCCGAGATCCACCCCGGTCAGCGCCCTCACCCCGCCGAACCGGACGCTGACCCCGCTCGCCCGGAGCACGTACTCGCCGCTCATGTCGCCATCCCCAGGTAAGCCTCGGTGAGCCGGTCCGCCTCCACCTCGGCGCGCGGACCGCACCAGGAGACCCGGCCCTGGGAGAGGTAGGCCACGGTGTCGGCGATCCCGAGGATCTCCGCCGCCTTCTCCTCCACCAGCAGCAGCGCTGTCCCGGCGTCGCGGAGTTCGGTGAGCAGCGCGTACACCTCCTCCACCACGCGCGGGGCGAGCCCGAGGGAGGGCTCGTCGGCGATCAGCACCTCGGGCGGGCGCTGCAACAGCGGCGCCAGGGCCAGCATCTGCTGCTCCCCGCCGGACAGCGCCCCGGCGGCCACCCCCCGCCGTTCCCCGAGCCGTGGGAAGCGGTCGTAGACGGCGGCCCGGGCGTCGGCCTCCCGCAGGTACAGGGCCAGGTTCTCCTCGATGGTGAGCGCCGGGAAGATCCCCCGCCCTTCGGGGGCGAGGACCACCCCGGCCCGTGCCCGCCGCACGGCGCCGTCGGGGGTGGCGTCCCGCCCGTGTACGCACACCTCGCCGCCGGTGACGGGCAGCAGCCCGGCGGCGACCCGGCACGCGGTGCTCTTGCCGGCCCCGTTGGGCCCGAGCACGGCGAGGATCTCCCCTCGCCGGACGGCGAGATCGACCCCGTGCAGCACCAACCCCCCGTCGTACCCGGCCGTTACGCTGCGCAGCTCGAGCGCGGGCGCGGGCCCTGCGGGGCTTTCCCCCACCCCGCCCCCCGCCCTCAAACGCCGGGCGGGCTGCAAAGGGCTGGGGTTCGGGGGCGGAGCCCCCGCGGGGCCCGCTGCCCGCCGCCGCGCCAACCGCACCGGAACGGCCGCGCAGTACCCGTCGGGATCGTTGGCCAGCGCCAGCCCCGCCAGGCCGAACAGGATCACCGGCAGGTGGGCCGACGCCGTCACGTAGTCCGACAGCAGCCGCGGCGCAACGGCGAACACCAGCCCCGCGACCACCGCGTACTGCGGCCGCCGAACACCCGCCGCGACCACCACCGCCAGCCACACCAGCCCCGTCATCGCCGTGAAGTCCGTGGCCGTGATCCGGGTGTTGAACGATGCGTACATCACGCCGCCGAACCCGGCCAGCCCCGCCGACAGGGTGAACAGCAGCAGCTTCGTCCGCAGGACGGACACCCCCGACGCCATCGCCGCCGCGGGCGCCGACCGTACGGCCAGCATCGCCCGCCCCGACGGGGAGCTCCGCAGCGCGCTCAGCCCGGCGGCCACCACCGCGACCAGCACCACCAGGGCCACCCCCAGCGCCCGGTCGTCGGACAGGTCCACCGGCCCGAACACCGGCCTCGGGATCGACCACCCGGAATCACCGTTCCGCAGCCATCGCAGCTGGAACAGCACCTGGTCGGCCAGGAACGCCAGCGCCAGAGTCGCCAGTGCCAGCGACCGCCCGCCCAGCCGCAGCGCCGGCAGGGCGACCAGGGCCCCCAGCAGGGCGGCCGCGCACGTCCCCACGGCCAGCGCCGCCACGAACGGCCAGCCCCGGCTCATCAGCAGTCCGGCCACCAGCGCCGCGCCGGTCACGAAGGTGGCCTGGGCCAGCGAGACCATCGCCCCCAGCCCGGTCACCACGGTGAAGGACATGAACACCAGCCCGATGGCCAGCCCCTGGGCCAGCAGCCCGCTCCAGAACGGCGTGGTCACGGTGTAGAAGGCGACGCACACCACCACCGCGCCCGCTGCCCACGCCCCCCAGCGCCGTCCCCACGACGCCCCGGCCAGATGGTCCACCGGCGGCGCGTCCACGGCCGCGATCCCCGCCGTCCGCGCCCTGCGCGTCAGCACCAGCAGGCCCCCGAACAGGATCAGGAACGGCACCGCCGTGCGGAAGCCGGTGATGCCCTCGGCGAAGGACGCGTACCCGGCCACCAGGTTCTGCAGGACCCCCAGACCCAGCCCGCCCGCGAAGGCGAGCGGCACGGACGCGAACCGCCCGATGACCGCCGCCGTCGCCGAGACGAACAGGAACAGCGTGAAATCGTGTGCGGACAGCCCCAGCAGCGGCGTCGCCAGCACTCCCGCCAGCCCGGCCAGCCCCGAGGCGATCATCCAGGCCACCGACGAGAGCCGGTCGGCGCGGATCCCGCGCAGCTCGGTCAGCGAGCGGTTGTCGACGGCGGCCCGCAGCAGCAGCCCGAGCCGGGTGTGCCGCATCAGCACCCACAGGGCGATCGCCACCACCGCCGTCACCACCCAGGTGATCAGCTGATCGGAGTCGATGCCGACGCCCTCCGCGAGCTGCCAGGACTTCGCCGGGCTCGGCCCGACGCCCGGCAGCCCGAACTGGTTCTCGGCGGGCTTCACGGGCGCGCCCGTGTCCGCGAGCAGCTCCACCGCCCACAGCCCGGCGGCCGGCAGGGCCACCAGCAGCCCGATGGTCGCCACGATCTGCGCCGTCTCGCCGACCCGCGCGAGCCGCCGGAACATCAGCCGGTCCAGCCCCCAGCCGAGGCCGGGGGCCAGGACGAACACCACCAGCAGCGCCGCCGGCACGGCCGGCCAGCCCAGGCCCGAGTGCAACTCGTAGAAGGTGAGCGCGCACAGGTAGGCGGTGGCCCCGTGCGCGAAGTTGAACAGCCCGGACGCCGAGTACGACAGCACCAGCCCGCTGGCGAGCAGTGCGTACAGGGCGCCGGAGACCAGACCGCTCAGTACGAAGACGAGCAGATCTCCCATGCCGCGGCCCTACTTGAAGGGGATGGGTTCGTGGCACTCGAACGGGACGGAGACCTCGTACGAGCCGTTCTTCAGCTGTACGAGCGCCCCGCAGCCGAAGCTGTCCTTCTGCCCCTTGGGCTCCGCCCGGTCGCCGACGAGCGTGCCGGTGTCGGAGAAGCCCTGCGCGGCGGCCTGGAAGGACTCGACGGTCAGGTTCTTCCCCGCCTTCTGCGCGATGGACACGAACAGGTCGGCCGACATGTACCCGGTCAACATGTGCATGTTCAGGGGTACGTCCTGGCCGCCCGCGGCCGCCTTGATGTCGGCCTTGAACTGCGCCATCTTCGGATCCGCCGACTCGAAGGGCTGGAACTGCAGCAGTACGTGCACCCCGTCGAGCGCCTGCTTGGTGGCGTCCTTGGCGAGCAGGCCCGGGTCGTAGTCGGTGGGGTCGGAGAGCAGCCCCTTGTAGCCGCTGCGCTTGAGCGCGGTGAACAGCCCGATGTTGTTGGGGGTCTGCATCACGGAGACCACGGCGTCCGGCGCCTTGCCGCCGTTGCTCCCCAGGATCTCCTTCACGTACGCCGACCAGTCGCTCGGCACGGCGGTGGCGGGCACCGAGGGCTTGGCGTAGGAGACCGTGAATCCGGTGCTGGTGAAGCCCTGCTGGAAGGTGCGGATGCCGAACTTGCCGGCGTCGCTGTCGTTGGCGATGATCGCGACGGACTTGCCCTGGGCCCCGCCGAGGAGCTTGCCGATGCCCTCGGGCCAGGTCTGGTTGAGGGTGCCGCCGGGGGTGGGGACCAGGCAGCCGTTGAAGCCGTAGATGTACTTCGGCCCGCAGAAGGAGGGCAGGGTGCCCCACCCGAAGGTGGGGACCTTCTCCTGCTCCAGGAAGTCGGCGCCCGAGAAGGTCACCGAGCTCATGGGGGAGACCGCGAAGACCTTGTCCTGCTGGACGAGTTTGCGGGCGGCCGACATGTTCTTCGCGGGGTCCTGGCCGTCGTCCTCCGCGCCGAGGTAGTCGATCTTGCGGCCGTTGACGCCGCCCTCGGCGTTGGCCCTCATGTACCGCGCCTTGGCCCCGAGATCGGTGTCCTTCTTGCTGTAGCCGCTGGCGCTGGTCATCGAGACGATGCCGCCGACCTTGATCGAGTCGGCGCTCACCCCACGGGCGTTGCCGGGCGCGTCGCCGGGCGTGCCCGGCAGGGTGCCGTTGGTGGAGGCGGAGTTGCAGGCGGAGACGAGCGCGAGGGCCGCTGCCGCGGCGGCCAGGGTGCGGATCGGGCGCAACATGTCGGGGATCCCCTCCGGTCGGAATCCCCGCATTCTGTGCGTGAGCTGACGCACCGTCAATATCAATGACAAAGTGAAATGACGGACCGTCAGTTTTGCTCGGGGGTGGCTCGGCAGGTGCCGGGACCAGCCGTGATCCGACGGCAACGCCACCGCCGCTCACGGCTGGTACAGGGCCGCCACCTCCATCGTGTACGCCTTCTCGATCGCCCGGCGCTTGAGTTTCAGCGACGGGGTCAACAGTCCCCGCTCCTCGCTGAACTGCTCGGGCAGGACGCGGAAGGTACGGATCGCCTCCGCCTGCGAGACCAGGGTGTTGGCCGCCACCACCGCCCGCCGGACCTCCGCCGTCAGGTCCGCGTCGTGCACCAGTTCCGCCGCCGGCCGCTGCGGCAGGCCGCGCATCGACAGCCAGTGCGCGATCCCCTCCGGGTCCAGGGTGATCAGGGCCGCGATGTACGGCCGGTCGTTGCCCACCAGCACGCACTGGGCCACCAGCGGATGCGAGCGGACCCGCTCCTCCAGCGCGGCCGGCTGGACGCTCTTGCCGTTGGAGGTCACCAGGATCTCCTTCTTGCGGCCGGTGATGGTGAGGTAGCCGTCCCCGTCCAGCCGCCCCAGGTCCCCGGTCGCCAGCCACCCGCCGCGCAGCACCGCCTCCGTGCCGCGGGGGTCGTTGAGGTACCCGGAGAAGATGTGGCCGCCGTGCAGCCAGACCTCCCCGTCCTCCGCGATGTGCACCGTGCCGCCCGGGATCGGCCGGCCCACCGTGCCGTATTTGGTGGCCCCCGGCGGGTTCGCCGTGGCCGCCGCGGACGACTCGGTCAGCCCGTACCCCTCGAAGATGGTGATCCCGGCCCCGTCGAAGAACAGCCCGAGGCGGCGCGACATCGCGGACCCGCCCGACATGGCGTGCCGCACCCGGCCGCCCATCGCCTCGCGGACCTTCCCGTACACGAGCTTCTCGAAGACCTGGTGCTCCACCCGCAGCCCGGCCGAGGGTCCCGGCCCGATGCCGAAGGCCTTCTGCTCCCGCGCCTCCGCGTACCGTACGGCCGTCTCCACCGCCCGGTCGAAGGGGCCCGTACGCCCCTCCGCCTCCGCCTTGCGCCGGGCGGCCGCGAAGACCTTCTCGAACACGTACGGGACCCCGAGCACGAAGGTCGGCCGGAACGCGGCGAGGTCCGGCAGCAGCTCGGCCGCCGTCAGCACGGGCTGGTGTCCGAGCTTGACCCGCGACCGGATGGCGGCAACCTCCACCATCCGCCCGAAGACGTGCGCCAGCGGCAGGAAGAGCAGGGTGGAGGGCTGCTCGCCCGGACCGGCCTGGAAGACGGACTCCCAGCGGCTCACCATCGTGTCGGCCTCGAACATGAAGTTGGCGTGGGTGAGCACGCATCCCTTGGGCCGCCCGGTGGTTCCCGAGGTGTAGATGACGGTGGCCACCGCGTCGGGGGTCACCGCGCCGCGATGGCGGTGCACGACGTCCTCGGAGACCCCGCGCCCGTCGGCGACGAGGGCGTCCACGGCCCCCGCGTCGAGCTGCCACAGCAGCCGCAGCCGGGGGAGCCGGTCGACTACCGAACCCACCGTCATGGCCTGGTCCTCGTTCTCGACGACGCAGGCCGTGCACTCGGAGTCGTACAGGATCCACTGCACCTGCTCGGCGGAGGAGGTGGGATAGACGGGGACGGGCTGGGCGCCGATCGCCCACAGCGCGAAGTCGAAGAGGGTCCACTCGTATCGGGTACGGGACATGACCGCGACCCGGTCCCCGAAGCGCACGCCCTGGGCCAGCAGCCCCTTGGCGAGCGCCAGCACCTCCGCGGCCAGCTCCCCGGAGGTCACGTCCCGCCAGACGCCGTCGGTCTTGCGTCCGAGGACCACCCGGCCGGGCTCCTCGTGCGCATGCCGGAAGACGGTGTCGGCCAGACCGCCGACGGGCGCGCCCGTGACGACCGGTGGGACGGTGATCTCGCGCAAGGCCCCGCTCCTCTCCGTGCGGCGCGGCGACGCTATCCCACGCCGGACGGCAGTTGATCAGCCTGCGGATTCCTCCACAAGACCTCCGCAGCGGCGGCCCCGAGCGGCAGGCCGGTCACGCCGTGCGGCTGAGGCGGTCCGCTCCCGACAGGACCGCCGAGGCCAAGGCCTCGGCGGCGGCCGAGACGCGCGCACCGCGCAGCAGCGCGAACTCCACCGAGCCCAGCTCCGGCAGCCCGCTCACCCGGACCAGCCCCGGCGGGATCAGCCCCCGGGTGTGGGCCATCACGCCCAGCCCGGCCCGGGCCGCCGCGATCAGACCGCTCAGGCTGCCGCTCGTACAGGCGATCCGCCACGGCCGCCCCTCCCGCTCCAGCACCTCCAGCGCCCGGGCCCTGGTGATCCCCGGCGACGGGAAGACGATCAGCGGAACAGGGCGCTCCGGGTCCACCCGCAGCCCCTCCGCCCCGATCCACACCATCCGGTCCCGCCACACCAGGCGACCCCGCTCGTCCCCCGGCCCCCGCCGCTTCGCCAGCACCAGGTCGAGGCGCCCCGCGTCCAGCCGCTCGTGCAGCGTCCCCGACAGCTCCACCGACAGCTCCAGGTCCACCTCGGGATGCTCGTGCCGGAACCCCTCCAGGATCTCCGGCAGCCGCGTCAGCACGAAGTCCTCCGAGGCACCGAACCGCAGCCGCCCCCGCAGCCGGGTCCCCGTGAAGAAGGCCGCCGCCCGTTCGTGCGCCTCCAGGATCGTGCGCGCGAAGCCCAGCAGCGCCTCGCCGTCCTCCGTCAGCTCCACGCTGTGCGTGTCCCGTACGAACAGCGGCCGCCCCGTCGCCTCCTCCAGCCGCCGCACGTGCTGGCTGACCGTGGACTGCCGTACGCCGAGCCGCCCGGCGGCCTGGGTGAAGCTGAGCGTCTGGGCCACCGTGAGGAACGTGCGCAGCTGGACGGGGTCGTACATACCGCCCACGCTACCGCGCTCATCGCGGATCGTGATGACAGTGAGTGCGGTGTACAGGTTTCCCGATCACCACTCCACCCCCGACGATGAGAGGAGACCACTCGAGGCCACTCCCGACAGCAAGTGAGCACCCCGCACATGCGCCGCCCGCACCTCCCCGCCCGGCTGCCCCTGGACCCGTACGTCCTGGCGCTCCTCGGCACCGTCGGCCTCGCCGCCCTGCTCCCGGCACGCGGCCCGGCCGCCACCGTCGCCGACGGCGCCTCCACCGCGGCCGTGGCCCTGCTCTTCTTCCTCTACGGCGCCCGGCTCTCCACCCGCGAGGCCCTCGACGGCCTGCGCCACTGGCGGCTGCACGTGACCGTGCTCGCCTGCACCTTCCTCCTCTTCCCCCTCCTCGGCCTCGCCGCCCGGGGTCTGGTGCCCGGGGTGCTCACCGAGCCCCTCTACAGCGGCCTGCTCTTCCTCTGCCTGGTCCCCTCGACCATCCAGTCCTCCATCGCCTTCACCTCGATCGCCCGCGGCAACGTCCCCGCCGCGATCTGTGCGGGCTCCTTCTCCAGCCTCGCCGGCATCCTCCTCACCCCCCTCCTCGCCGCCGGCCTGCTCGGCAACAGCGCGGGCGGCTTCTCGCCGGACTCGCTCATCAAGATCGTCCTCCAGCTCCTCCTGCCCTTCCTCCTCGGGCAGTTCCTGCGCCGCTGGGTCGGCGGCTTCCTGGCACGCCACCGACCGGTCCTCGGCTACGTGGACCGCGGCTCGATCCTGCTCGTCGTCTACGCCGCCTTCAGCGCGGGCATGGCCGCCGGCGTCTGGCACCAGGTGAGCGTTCCGCGCCTCGGCGCCCTGCTGGCGGTGGAGGCCGTGCTCCTGGCCGTCATGCTCCTCGTCAGCTGGTACGGGGCGCAGCGCCTCGGCTTCGGCCGCGCGGACCGGATCGCCATCCAGTTCGCCGGGTCGAAGAAGAGCCTCGCCGCCGGACTCCCCATGGCCAGCGTGCTGTTCGGAGCTCAGGCGAGCCTCGCGGTGCTGCCGCTGATGCTGTTCCACCAGATGCAGCTGATGGTCTGCGCGGTCCTCGCCCGCCGCCGCGCCCAGGACCCCGGGCCCGAACTCGCCGCCGACCGTGTGGCAGAGGTCTCGCCCCCGCCCCAACAGCCCACGGGCCAGGCCCGATAACGTTCGGTGGTGACCTGGATACGCCCGAACGGCGCCCACGCCGAACGCCCCTGCACCCTGGTGGTCTGCCGCGGCTGCTGCTGCGGCGACCCCAAAAAGAACCCCGGCTCCGACCACGCCGGCCAGCTGGCCCGGCTGCGCGAGGCCGCCGCCGCCTCCGGCGGCCGCCTGGCCGTCCGTACGAGCGAGTGCCTCGGGCCGTGCGCCCAGGCCAATGTCATCGTGGTCCAGCCCACCACCGAGGCCCGCCGCCGAGGAGCCCGCGCGGCCTGGTTCGGCTGGGCCCTGGACGACACCGCCACCGACGAGATCATCGCCTGGGCGGAATCCGGTGGCCCCGGAACCACCCCGGTCCCGCCCACCCTGGACCTCCACCGGATCACCCCGCCGGATCCCAAGCTCACCGCACCCACCACCCGCCGCGGGCGCCGCGGGCGATGAGACGGCAGCGGCCGCACCTGTAGCGGCGCCCGGCCGGCTCCGGTAGCGGCGCCGGCCCGGTGGTCACATCGTGATCCGCTCCTCGCCCGCGTAGATGTTCATGTTCGGGCCGCGCAGGAAGCCGACCAGGGTCAGGCCCGACTCCAGCGCCAGGTCCACCGCCAGTGAGGACGGGGCCGAGACCGCCGCCAGGACCGGGATGCCGGCCATCACGGCCTTCTGGGCGAGCTCGAAGGAGGCCCGGCCCGACACCAGCAGGACCGCGCCGGTCAGCGGGAGCCGGCCGGACTGGAGCGCCCGCCCGACGATCTTGTCCACCGCGTTGTGCCGGCCCACGTCCTCGCGCAGGTCCAGCAGCTCCCCGTCCGCCGTGAACAGACCGGCCGCGTGCAGTCCGCCCGTACGGTCGAAGACCTTCTGGGCCGCGCGCAGCCGGTCCGGCAGCAAGCCGAGGAGATCCGCGGAGATCCGTACGGGGTCGGCGGCCGTCGCCGGGAAGCGGGTCGCCGTACGGACCGCGTCCAGGCTGGCCTTGCCGCACAGGCCGCAGGACGAGGTGGTGTAGACGTTCCGCTCCAGCGTGATGTCCGGCACGGGAACCCCGTTCGCCAACTGCACGTTGACGATGTTGTAGGTGTTGGTGCCGTCCTCGGCCGCCCCCTCGCAATAGGTGACGGCCCTGATGTCGGAGGCCGCGGCGAGCACGCCCTCGCTCACCAGGAAGCCCACCGCCAGCGCGAAATCGTCCCCCGGGGTGCGCATCGTGATGGCCAGCGGCTTGCCGTTCAGCCGTATCTCCAGCGGCTCCTCGGCGACCAGCGTGTCCGGACGGACCCCCGCCACGCCGTTCCGGATCCGGACGACACGGCGACGCTCGGTGACCCGTCCCATGGCGATCAGCCCACCCCTTCGGTTCTTGCCTGTATCCGACAACCTCATTGTCGCGGTTCCGCTTCCCGCAACGTCCCCGGCTGCCTGATCCTCGGGAATCTCCAAATTCCGGCACCGGAATCCTGTCGGGTCACACGCACACGTACCCGTCAGTAGCAGGCAAAGCTGGGTGATCCTGACTTCCTACGAGGGGGATCCTGCCCATGACCGGTTCACGCGTGGTGGCGCTGGGGCACTACCAGCCCGCGAAAGTGCTGACCAACGAGGACCTCGCGGCCATGGTCGACACCACGGACGAGTGGATCCGGTCCCGGGTCGGCATCAAGACGCGCCACATCGCGGGTCCGGACGAGCCGGTGGACGAGCTGGCCTTCCAGGCGGCGGGCAAGGCCCTGGCCGGCGCCGGCCTGACCCCCGACGACATCGACCTCGTCCTGGTCGCCACCTCCACCGCGATCGACCGCTCGCCCAACATGGCCGCGCGCGTCGCCGCCAAGCTGGGCATGGGCGGCGGCCCCGCCGTGATGGACATCAACGTCGTCTGCTCGGGCTTCACGCACGCCCTGGCCACCGCCGACCACGCCATCCGGGCCGGCTCCGCCTCCCGCGCCCTGGTCATCGGCGCCGACAAGATGACCGAGATCACCGACTGGAGCGACCGCACCACCTGCGTTCTCACCGGCGACGGCGCCGGCGCGGCCGTGGTCGAGGCCAGCGACGAGCCGGGCATCGGCCCGGTGCTGTGGGGTTCGGTCCCCGAGATGGGCAACGCCGTCCGGATCGAGGGATCGCCGCCGGTCTTCGCGCAGGAGGGCCAGTCCGTCTACCGCTGGACCACCAGCCAGCTCCCGCCGCTCGCCCGCAAGGTGTGCGAGAAGGCCGGGGTCCTGCCGGAGGAGCTGGCCGCGGTCGTCCTGCACCAGGCGAACCTGCGGATCATCGAACCGCTCGCCGCCAAGATCGGCGCCGTCAACGCCGTCGTCGCCCGCGATGTCGTCGACTCGGGCAACACCTCGGCGGGCAGCATCCCGATGGCCCTGTCCAAGCTGGTGCAGCGCGGCGAGATCCCCACGGGAGCCCCCGTCCTCCTCTTCGGCTTCGGCGGCAACCTCTCGTACGCGGGTCAGGTCATCCGCTGCCCGTAACGCATGGCGAGACGTACCGTCTCGCCATGCCCGCCGGTGCATGCGTGCAGGTCAGCACGGCGTGGCGGACGGCAGCCGCCCGGATAAGTGGTCGGAGCCCCGCCGATCCTTTGCTATTGTTGTCCATGTCGCCGCGGGAAACCGGGGCCGACCACCTGGTCCGGGTGGCGGAATGGCAGACGCGCTAGCTTGAGGTGCTAGTGCCCTTTATCGGGCGTGGGGGTTCAAGTCCCCCCTCGGACACAGATCGGCGAGGGCCGTGACTCCAAGAGTCACGGCCCTCGCCGTGCGTTGTGGGTCATGCGGCCCGGGGTGGATCCGTTCTGCGGCATCATGGGCGCGAATGGGCCAAGGGGAGCAACGTGTCGCAGGACGATCCACGCAACAGCATCGTGATTGTTGGGCGTTACCGCTTGGGGAAGCGGTTGGGCAGGGGCGGGATGGGCACCGTCTGGGAGGCCTCCGACGAACTGCTCGGACGCTCCGTCGCCGTCAAGGAACTCCACGTCGGCGACGGGACGGAGTCCGCGGGCGCCCTGCGGGAAGCGCGCACCGTGGCGCAGATCAAGCACCCGCACGTCGTCGTGGTCCATGACGTCGTGGAGCACGACGGGCGCCCCTGCATCGTCATGGAACTCGTCGAAGGCCGCTCGCTCGCCGACCGGCTCGCCGCCGACGGGCCGCTGGATCCCGCCGAGACCGCCCGTACCGGGCTCGCCCTGCTCGGCGCGCTGAACGCGGCTCACGCCCGCGGCGTGCTCCACCGCGACATCAAGCCCGCCAACGTCCTCCTGGAGGCGGGAACCGGCCGGGTCGTGCTCACCGACTTCGGCATCGCCCGCCTCGCCGGGGCCACCACCATCAGCGAGACCGGCGCCTTCGTCGGCTCGCCCGAGTACACCTCGCCCGAGCGCATGCAGGGCGCCGTCGCCGGCCCCGAGGCCGACCTGTGGTCCCTCGGCGTACTGCTGTGCGCCGCACTCACCGGGGAGTCGCCCTTCCACCGGGATTCGCTCGGCGGCGTCCTGCACGCCGTCGTGTACGACGAGATCCGGCCGCCGGCTCAGGCGGGGCCGCTGCTCCCGGTGATCCGGGGCCTGTTGGAACGCGACCCGGAGCGGCGGCTGGGCGCGGCGGAAGCCGAGCGGCTGCTGTCGGCGTACGTGACCACCGGCACGGTGCCCCTCGTCGACCGGGTGCCCGACCCGACGCCGCCGCGGGCGGTCCGGCCGGTCCGCCGCCTGTGGCTGATCGCGGCGGCGCTCGTCGTGGTGGCCGTCGCCGGTGGCGTGGCCGCCGCGTCCCTGCTCGGGGACCGCACGGAGGGCCGGGCGCACGAGGTGACGCCCAGCGCCCCCGCGAGCGCCTCACCCGAGACCGCAACCCCCGCGACCGTCACTCCCGCGACCGCTTCACCCGGCGCCGGCGTGACGCCCAAGCCCGCGCCCACCGGGTACCGGATCGTCACCGATCCGCAGGGCTTCGCCCTCGCCGTACCCAGCGGCTACCAGCGCACCACCGACGATCAGCGGGTCTTCCACAGCTCCCCGGACGGGGCGATCCGGATCGGCATCAAGGTGACGCCGTCGGCGTCCGAAGGCCCGCTCGGCGCGATGCGGCGCGCCGACGCCGCCGGCCCGGACACCAATCCCGGATACCGCGACCGCTCGGTCGTCGCGACGACGCACAACGGACTGCCCGCCGCCCTCTGGGAGTTCACCTGGGACGGCTTCACACGGGCCGAAGGCGCCCGGCACACCTTCGACCTCTGCTGGGACGAGGACGGCCGCATGTACGACGTCTGGGTGTCGGCCCCCGTCAGCCGGCTCGCCGAGGCCAGGAGCCGCTTCGACGCGGCGCTGGATTCCTTCGTCCCGGGCGGGGCGGCGTCCGTGCGCCCCTGATCACGTGCCCAGCACCACCAGACCCGTCGGCGTGGCCAGGGTGCCCGGGGCGACCTGGGTGAAGGTGTGCGGCAGGGACAGACACGGCTGGCCGGTGTCCGGGAGGGCGTCGAAGAGGTACGCCGCCGCGGAGGTGGTGTCGCTGACCAGGTGGGGGCCGGCGGGGGAGCCGGTCGTGCCGGTGAGCCGGGTGCGGAAGAGGCGCCGGAGGTGGCGCAGGGTCTCCGGAGTGAGCGGGGCCCGCCTCGGCTCGGGCTGGGGCGGTCGGGCCGGGGACTCGGCGCCCGAACCGTCCGCAGCGCCCGAACCGTCCGGAGCGTCCGAGGCGGACGGGACGTCCGAGGCGGACGGGGCGTCCGAGGCGGACGGGGCAGCCGGGGCGTCCGGGGGGATCGCGCCCGACAGGAGAAGCGCGAGCAGCACCGGGACGGCCTTGCGGCGCAGGGCCGCGGTGGCCGCGGGCAGCCGGTGCGCATGGGCCGCGGGCAGCGAGAGCGCGAGGCTCCCGGCGGCGTCGCCGGTGGCGATCGGGACCGCCGAGCAGACCACGCCGGGGGAGTACTCGAGCAGGTCGAACACGGGCGCGCCCGGTGCCACCGCGTCCAGCGCGGTGAACAGGGCCCGGCTGTCGGTGATGGTCTGCGGGGTGAGCCGGGCCGGGCGGTGCCGGGCCACGTGGTCGGCGCGGCGGTCGTGGTCGAGCTGGGTCAGCAGGCACTTGCCCACGGCGCTGGCGTGGGCGGCGGCCCGGAAGTCCACCCACTCCCGCACCGGCGGGGTTCCGGGCCCGTCCGCCATCTGCGTGATCCGGACCTCGCCCTCCGCGTACCGGCTCAGGTACACGGCGGCGCCGGCGCTGTCCCGGGCCAGGGCCAGGGTGCGCTGGAGCTGGCCCGCCAGACCGTGGCCGCCGGGGGCCGCGAGCCGGTCCAGGGCCGGCCCGCGCGCGTACACCCCCGCGGCCGGGCGGTACGCGTACTCCTCCTCGCACAGCATCGACAGCAGCGGGCCGAGCTCCTCCGCGGTGAGGCCCGCCGTCCGCGCAAGCTGGGCGGCCCGCACTCCCAGGGGGTGCTGCTCCAGGACCCGTACGACGGCCAGCGCGCGCCGGGCCTCTGCCAGGGCCTCGCCCGTCCCGGCCTGGACGACGGTCCCGCGCGCCGCCGCCGTCAGCGCCGGGTGGCGCAGCGGGCCGGCCGCGAGCGGCGGTACGGTCACGGCCGCCGGGGCCGCGGTGGCAGCGGCCGTGACCGCGACCGTCGGCGGCCGGAACGCGGCCAGCACCCCGGGCAGCCCGGGCCTGGGCAGCGGCACCGGTCCCAGATCGGGATCGTCCAGCTGGTCGAGGTACCGCAGGACGGCCGCCTGCGCGCACAGCCGCACGTCCCGCAGATCCCGGCGGCCGCCCGGCCGGAAGCCGCGGCGGCCCAGCTCGCGCGCCCACAGCCGGGCGTCGTGGTGCTCACCGCGCCGGGAGTGGTCGAGGAAGAGGCAGTACGCGGCGGGGGCGGTCCGCGCACTGCCCGAACCGGCGGCGAACTGCCACCAGAACCGGGCGCCTTCGCGCAGCCCGGCCAGGAACAGCAGACAGCCGAAGACGACCGCCCCGGCCAGGTCGGTGTGCCCGCCGGAGAGGAAGGAGCCGAGCTGCGCTTCGGCCTTCGGCGCGCACACGGAGGCCAGGCAGGCGGCCTTGAGGTCGCGCCGGGCCCGTTCCGAGTCGAGCGGGCAGTCCCGCGCCGGGTCGCTCCAGCCGAACACCGACCGGCGGCGGGTGCGGTGGCCGGAGGCGGGCGCGTGCGGTGTCGCGCGCAGCAGCCGGGCCTCGGCCGCGCCCAGGTCGTAGTGCGGATAGCGGTCGCGGACGCTCGCCCGGGCGAGGAAGTCGGCCAGCGAGCGCGGGGTCTGTTCGCCGTCCTGGGGCTGCCGGCGTTCGTGGGGCCTCATGATTCGGCTGATTCGGTCGGGTCGGCGGCCTCTGTCGGGTCGGCGGCCTCTTCGGAGGTGTCGAGCAGCCGGGCGAGGCGCCGGTGGGCCTGGCCGAGGTACGAGCGGACCGTGGCCTCGTCGACGCCCATCACGGCACCGGCTTCACCGGGGGAGCACTGGAGCCCGTACCGCAGCAGTACGGCGTCGCGCTGCCGCTCGGCGAGCCGGGAGACGGCCGAGTAGAAGCGGATGGTGTCGGTCAGTACCTCGTACTGATCGGCGTGGGCCTCCTTGAGGGCGGCCTCGAAGGCGCTGATGTCCATCGGCTCGGGCCGGTGCGGCTGCCAGGGGTGGCGTCGGTTCCGGCTTTCGATCAGGCACTGCTTGAGCACGGTCCACGCGTAGGCGTCCAGCCTGTCCATGTGGAGCATGCGGAGCCACTCGCCCATGATCGAGTCGAAGGTGGCGTCCACCGCGTCCTCGGCCGCCTCGTCCGAGCCCAGCTGCAGATACGCGAAGCGCATGTACGCGGGCCGCCGATTGGCGTGGAAGGCCCAGTACGACAGGCGCGCCGTCGGATCCCACTGACTCATGGGCGTCGGCCGCCGGCGCCGGCTCGGCAGTCCCACGGCCCCACCGGACTCCTCCGGTCCGCCATCGCTCACCGTTCCACCTCATCCCCTGTGCCGCGGAACAGGAAATCAGCGCGGGCGCACTCACAGGGCGCAGAGAAGAAACCTGGAAATATTACGTTCGGTGATGACCGACTCGTGATCGATGGCGATCACGCAGCCGTTCAACCAGCGCGTATGCATATGCCGGTTGCAGGTGGCGGTGCACGGCGCGGCCGACCGGCTGTACCATGGGCGCCATCGCGAGGGCCGTGACGGAGAGGTCACCACCCTCGCTTTTGCGTTACGTCCACCCTGAACAAATGCGGCGCGGGGCCTTTCGGCGGTTCGATACGATGAACCGCGTTCACAGTCCGTCACGTCACGTTGCACCGCACAGAGGAAATGGAGCATCCGAGGATGGCTCGACACCTGATCACCAGCGCGCTTCCGTACATCAACGGGATCAAGCACCTGGGCAACATGGTCGGGTCGATGCTTCCGGCGGATGTGTACTCCCGGTACCTCCGCCAGCGCGGCCACGACGTCCTCTACATCTGCGCCACCGACGAGCACGGCACCCCCGCCGAACTCGCCGCCAAGGAGGCCGGCATCTCGGTCGCCGAGTTCTGCGCGCAGGCCCATGACGCCCAGAAGGCGGTCTACGACGGCTTCGAGCTGTCCTTCGACTACTTCGGCCGCAGCTCGTCCGCGCAGAACCGCGAGATCACCCAGCACTTCGCGCGGGGGCTCCAGGAGAACGGCTTCATCGAGGAGCGCGCGATCCGGCAGGTGTACTCGCCGGTCGACGGCCGCTTCCTGCCGGACCGTTACGTCGAGGGCACCTGCCCGCACTGCGGCTACGACAAGGCCCGCGGCGACCAGTGCGAGAACTGCACCCGCGTGCTGGACCCCACGGACCTGATCGAGCCCCGCTCGGCCATCTCCGGCTCCACCGAGCTGGAGGTCCGCGAGACCAAGCACCTCTTCCTCCTGCAGTCCAAGCTCCAGCACGAGGTCGAGGCCTGGGTCGCCGAGCACGAGGAGGAGTGGCCGCAGCTGGCCTCCTCCATCGCCCGCAAGTGGCTGACCGAGGGTCTGCACGACCGCGCCATCACCCGTGACCTCGACTGGGGCGTCCCGGTCCCGGCCGACACGTGGCCCGAGCTGGCCGCCGAGGGCAAGGTCTTCTACGTCTGGTTCGACGCCCCGATCGAGTACATCGGCGCGACGAAGGAGTGGTCGGACCTGGACCCGGCGAACCGCGACTACAAGTCGTGGTGGTACGAGGCCGAGGACGTCCGCTACACCCAGTTCATGGCCAAGGACAACGTCCCGTTCCACACGGTGATGTTCCCCGCCACCGAACTGGCCACCCGCGAGCCGTGGAAGAAGGTCGACTACGTCAAGGCCTTCAACTGGCTGACGTACTACGGCGGCAAGTTCTCCACCTCGCAGAAGCGCGGCGTCTTCACCGATCAGGCGCTGGAGATCCTCCCGGCCGACTTCTGGCGCTACTTCCTCATCGCCAACGCGCCCGAGTCCGACGACTCGTCCTTCACGTGGGAGCACTTCCAGGCCACGGTCAACAAGGACCTCGGCGGCACCCTCGGCAACTTCGTCAACCGCGTGCTGACCTTCTCCCGCAAGCGCTTCGGCGACGAGGTCCCCGCCGGCAACGCGGCCGGAGAGACCGAGGCCAAGCTGGGCGAGCAGATCGCCGAGCTGCTGGCCGAGTACGAGGGCCACATGGACTCCCTCCAGTACCGCAAGGCCGCGGCCGCGCTGCGCGCCCTGTGGTCGGCCGGAAACGCCTACCTCGACGAGAAGGCCCCCTGGACGGAGGTCAAGACCGACCTGGAGGGCGCCGCGCTCACCCTGCGCACCGCGATGAACCTCATCCACCTCTACTCGGTGGTCTCCGAGCCGTTCATCCCGGCCTCGGCGCGCGCCATGCGCTCCTCGTTCGCGCTCGCCGACGACACCGCCACGTGGGTCACCCCGGAGCAGGCGCGGTCCCTGGACGCGGTTCCGGCCGGCACCCCGTTCACCGTGCCGCCGGTGCTGTTCGCCCGGGTCACCGAGGAGGACCTCGAGTCCTACCGCGAGCGGTTCGGCGGCTCGCCGGAGGCGTAAGCACCGCGGTTTGCGAAGGGGCGCGACCTTCCCAGGTCGCGCCCCTTCGGCGTACCCGCCCGTACCGCGTACCGCGTGCCGTTACGCGGTCATCCGAGGTTTCGCGCCGCGCGGGCGGCCGCGAAGTCCGCCGCGTACTCCCGTACGAAGGCGGCCATCGCCACCACCGTGTTGCGCAGCTCCGACAGCAGCACCCGCTCGTTGGGGGCGTGCAGATTGCACATGCCGTCCTGCGCCCCGAAGAGCAGCACCTCGGCGTCCGGAGCCGCTCGGGCCAGGCCGTTCACCAGCGGGATCGAGCCGCCCGTGGCGACGAACGAGGCCTCCGTGCCCCAGGCCTCCTTCAGCGCGGTGAGCGCGGCGCGGTACGCGGGCCCGCCGGTGCGGGCCTCGAAGCCGGGGCCGGTGTCGCCCGGGGTGACGGTGAGGGGGATCCCGAAGGGGCGCTGCGCGCGCAGGTGGTCCACCAGTGCGGCCCGCGCCTCGTACGGGTCCTGGAGCGGGTGGAAGCGGAGGTTCACCTTGGCCCGGGCGTACGGGACCACCGCCGAGGCGGCGTGGTCCACGCCGGGCGCGTCGAGGCCGGTGACCGTGACGGCCGGACCGCTCCAGAGCCGTTCGCCGAGGGAGCCGGTGCCGATGAGCGGGAGGTGGTCCTGGACGGAGGCGAGGTCGCGGAACTCCTCCTCGGTGTGGGTCGTCCCGTCCCAGGGGTCGCGGCGCAGGCCCGGCACGGCCACGTCTCCGCAGGCGTCGTGCAGGGTGGACAGCGCCCGCAGGAGGACGAGCAGGGCGTCGGGGGCAGCGCCGCCGAAGGCACCGCTGTGGCGGGGCTCGGCGAGGGTGCGCACCTCCACCAGCACCTCGCAGGTGCCGCGCAGCCCGGTGGTCAGGGTCGGGGTGCCGGGCCGCAGGTTGCCGAGGTCGGCGATCACCATGGCGTCGCAGGCGAACCGCCCCGGGTCGGAGGGCGGATGGTCGTCGAAGGGGCTGCCGTACTCCTCCTGCCCCTCGATCACCAGCTTGATCCCGACCGGCGGGCGGCCGCCGTAGAGCCGCAGCATGCCGAGGTGGGCGATCACGTTCGCCTTGTCGTCGGCGACGCCGCGGGCCCGCAGCCCGCCGCCGGGCACCGGGGTCGGCCGGAAGCGCGGGGAGAGCCAGAGCGCCTCGTCGCCGGCCGGCTGGACGTCGTAGTGCCCGTACAGCAGGACGGTGGGGGCGCCCGGTTCCGGCGGGGGGATCTCCGCGTAGATCACCGGGGCCGTGCCGGGGAGGTCGATCCGCTCGATGGCGGGCACGCCCGCCTCGCGCAGGAGGGAGACGATCAGATCGTGCGCCTCCAGGACCGGCTCGGGCGGGAAACCCGGGAAGGCGACCGACGGGATGGCCGCCAGCCGCTCCAGATCCGCCCGCAGGCCCTCCATCAGGGCGTCGGCCCTGCTCACCAGGGTCTCCGGGGGCTCCAGGGTCTCGGCGCTCTCCGGGGTCTCGGGGCCCTCCGGGCTGGTCCGACCCTCCGGTTCCATCCGGCACCCTCCCTCCACTGCTGGTGTTCCGATCATGTGGCGGGGCGGGCGGGGGCGCCGTGGCGGGCTGAGCCGGGCGGGTGAACCATGTTGAGTGGGGACAAAAAAAGGGCGGGGACAAGAGCCCCTCCCGGGCCCGGTTCGGAGGTCGTGATGGACGTCCTGGTGCTCATCGGCCGCTTGCTGTACATCGGTCTGTTCGCCACCTCCGCGGTGGCGCACCTGACCAAGACCCAGCAGATGGCCGGATACACCGCCTCCCGCGGGGTGCCCATGCCCGTCGCGTCGACGGTCCTGAGCGGTGTGGTCATGCTGGCGGGCGCGGTGAGCGTGGCGGTCGGACTGTGGGCCGACCTCGGGGCTCTGGCGCTGGCGGGCTTCTCCTTCTCGGCGGCCGTGCTGATGCACGGCTTCTGGAAGGAGAGCGACCCGCAGGCGCAGATGATGGAGCAGACCCAGTTCCTCAAGGACATCGCGCTCGGCGGCGCGGGCCTGGTGCTGTTCGCGTTCTTCGCCTACGCGGGCCATGACCTGGGCCTCATGGTCACCGGCCCCGCACTGTTGATCAGCTGAGGAGTCCCCGGCCGTAGGATCGGGGACATGAACCGGACGGGCACCAAGGCAGAGCTGGGCGATTTCCTGCGGTCCCGCCGTGCGCGGATCCGTCCCGAGGACGCGGGCCTGCGCACCTTCGGCGGCCGCCGCCGCGTGCCCGGCCTGCGCCGGGAGGAACTGGCCCAGCTCGCCGGGGTCAGTGTGGACTACTACACGCGCTTCGAGCAGGGCCGCGCGGAGAACATCTCCGACGGCGTGCTCGGCGCAGTCGCCGCGGCCCTGCGGCTGGACGCGGCGGAGAGGGCCCACCTGACCCGTCTGGTACGCACGGCAGGGCGAGGAGGCGGCCCCGGGCAGGCCGCTGAGCCGGAGGCGGAGGAGCCGCAGGAGGTCCGGCCGGGGCTGCTCAGGCTGCTGGAGTCGATGCCGCAGACCCCCGCCTTCGTCATCGGCCGGCGTACCGACATCCTCGCCTGGAACCCGCTCTTCGCCCGTCTGGTCACCGACTTCGGCGCGCTGCCCCCGGAGCGGCGAAACAAGGCCTGGCTGGTCTTCCTCGACCCCGAGGTGCGCGGACGCTTCGTCAACTGGGAGCGCAAGGCACGCGATCTGGTCGCCTTCCTCCGCTTCGACCTCGGACGGCACCCGCACGACCCGAGGTTCGCGGCGCTCATCGCGGAACTCTCCGAGCGCAGCCCGGAGTTCACCAGGCTGTGGGAGGCCCAGGAGGTGCGGGACAAGACGCACGGCGGCTACCACCTGCGCCACCCGCTGGTCGGTGAGGTCGCGCTCGCCTACGAGAGCCTGAACCTTCCGGACGACCCCGACCAGTCCTTGATCACCTACACCGCCGAGGCGGGCTCCCCGTCCGAGGACGCGCTGCGGATCCTGGCGGGAGCCGCTGCCTCCGGCCGGGTCTGATCGGATCCCGGCGGGCCCGGTCGCGGCGGACCGGCCTCCGGCGGCGGGTAGGCGACGCTCCCGCGCACCAGGCAGTCCTCGAAGAAGCCGAGGCAGCGCAGGTGATAGGCGCGGGCGGCGTAGCCCAGGCTGATGTTGTGCCCGGCCTGCGGCTGCCGGTCGGTGTGCACCCCGGGGGCGGCGGTGAGCCGTGCCCTCAGCTCGGCGAGCGCGTCCCGGTCGCAGCGCCACCACGGCTCGTGCTCGGCGAAGGTGAACCGTACGGGCACGCGGACGCGGCCCGCGGCGCCCCGGAAGACCTCGGGCCAGCGGACGATGTCCGCCTGTTCCCGGGACGGGACGGGGGCGACGATCGAGCCGCAGGTGGTGAAGGTGCTCGGCGGGTAGAGGCGCAGCGGCCCCCAGCTGCGCCGGCCTCCCCGGGACGCGCCCGTGCCGGTGAAGGCGTCCGGCGCGTAGCTGTGGCCGCAGCCGGAGATCTCCACGCCGAGCAGGTCGGACGGGGCGTGGTCGGCGGCGGTGAGCAGCGCGACCTTGCCGCCGAACGAGTGGGCCAGCAGGAAGGTGCCGGCCCCGGTCGGGTACCGGGCGCCGAAGTCCCGCACGGCGGCGGCGAGAGTGGCCGCCTGCTCGGCGACCGGCTGTCCGTCGGGGAGCGCGTCCGTGGACAGGCCGTAGCCCGGCCGGTCGAGGGCCACCACCGTGTACCCGAGCCGGGCCCCCAGCGTGAGCAGGGAGAAGTCGGGGAGGGCCTGGCTGTCGAAGTATCCGGCGCTCATGCCCGCCCCGTGCACCGCGACCACCGTCGCCCGCGGCGGGCCCTCGGCCGGTTCGCAGAGCAGGGCGGACAAGGCGGTGCCGGCGGCGTCCAGGCTGATCCGGCGCACCCCCGGAGACAGCTCGGCGGGCGCCGTGCTCATGCCGGCACCGCCCTGTCGGCAGCCGGCCCGGCGCCGACGATGATGACGTCCGTGTCCACGGGAGCATCCTGCGCTCGGATTGTCGTATTCATGACGTGACGCGCCGAACCCGATCCGATCCGACCAGTCAACGATCTTGTCCTGTCTGCCGCGTGTCGAAGCCGCGCCGTGATCGTTTCTTCAGCCGTAACCCTCATGAACCTCATGTGCGCTGCGGAGATCGGGAGGACACGCGGTGACCGCTTGGCAGTACCTCGCCGGGGCGGGCCTGGTGGCGGCCCTCTGCCCGTTGCACGGCCATGTGGCGGTCGCGAGCGACGGGCACGGCCGGGGCGCCCGGGTCGACCTGTGCGTGCCGGGCGGCGAGCCGGGGCGGCCCGTGTTCCGGCCGCCCTCCGTACGGACGGGCGTGCCCGGGGCCGAGCGGCCCACCGTGCACCACCCGGGGCGGTCCCCGAGCCGCCCGCCGTCGCGGACCGGCCGGAGCCGTCGCGGCCGTCCGGGGTGCCGGAGCCGCCGAGTCCGGCGGGGCCTGCCGCGGAGGCCCGGGCCGCGGGGACGGAGCCGCCGGGGCCCGCGCCGGATCCCGGGTCCGATCCCGGACCGGAGCGGGCGGACGCACCCGCCCCGCCCCGGCCCAGGGCCGCCGCCGCGGCCGTGAGCGCCTTCCACGTGCGTCCGTACCGCGCGGTGGCCCTGGAGCGGCGCGGCCCGGGCGGGATGTCCACCATGATGCTCATGGTCGTCGTCACGACCCCGGCCGTACTGGCGGCCGCGGCCCTGCGCCCCCGCTCCAAGAGCCGCGGCTGAGCCCCGCCGCACATCCACGTACGCACCCATCCATGTACTGATCCACGCACCGATCCACGCACGGATCCACGCACCGATCCACCACGGGAGAATCCACGTGTCCGAATGGCTGGTCCTGGCCATCGCCATGGCGCTCGTCTGCGCCCTCGTCCTCGCCATCACCCTGATCCGGCACCGCCGGGTCGCCGACGACGAGGACACCAGCGAAACCCCCGATGTCATCGAGTACATGACCATGATGGTGGGCGTGGTCTACGCGATCGTGCTGGGTCTGGCCATCGCGGGCGTCTGGGAGGCGCGCGGCGCAGCCGAGGACAGCGTCCGCCGCGAGGCCCAGGCGCTGTACGAGGTCACCCAGCGCGCCGACGTCTACCCGTCCGCCGTCCGCGACCGGATCCGCGGCGAGGTGGACGCGTACGTCTCCCACACGGTCGCCGTGGACTGGCCGCTGCTGACCTCCGGGGAGAGCGCGTCGCCCCAGGGAGCCCAACTGCTCGGCAAGCTGCGCACCGACGTCACCCACCAGAGCCCGTCCACCGAGCTCCAGGCGCAGGCCTACCAGCCGCTGCTGGACCACATCGCCGCCGCCGACGACGCCCGCCACTCGCGCATCCAGAGCTCGGAGTCCACGCTGCCGGGCGTGGTGTGGTTCGGGCTGCTGGTCGGCGGGGTGGTCACGGTCGGGCTGATCTTCACCCTGCAGATCCGCCGTTCCGGGCGGGAGCTGCTGCTGGCCGGACTGTTCAGTGCGCTGATCGTGTTCCTGCTGTTCATGGTGTGGAGCTTCGACGCGCCCTACGGCCGGGACGACAACGACTCCGCGGGCCCCTTCCAGGACCTGTTCCCGGCGACGGCGGTGGCCGCCGCGCGCTGAGCCGGCTCAGGCCTGGCCGCTCCCGGACAGCGCGGCCTGCTGCCGGACCGCCTGCACCACCGGCGAATGCCGCAGGGCGTGGGAGATCCGCAGCAGGTCGCGCGGCCCGTCCGCGGTGTCGAGCACGGTCTCCTCGCCGGAGCCGATGACCTTGCCCTCGGGGTCCGCGGAGCGGGCCTGTACGGCGGCCGCGACCATGGCGGCGTCGGCGACCGCGCGGGCGGCCGTCTCGTCGGCCCCCGCCGCCAGGGCGCGCTCGTAGGCGTCGTCGCGCAGGCGCCGGTCGAAGTACGGGCCGAGGTGCAGGAATCCGTCGTGGATGTCCGACTCGCGCTGGATCACGCGCAGCTCGGCGGCGGACCACCAGGCCATCTGCACGGAGGGGGTGCCGCCGGGCGCGGAGATCTGCACCTCCTGCCACAGCGGGCCGAGCTTCCGGTACGCCGTCCAGGTCTCCCAGTTGTCCGAGAAACGCTGGCAGACGAGAGGGAGCACGAAGCCGATCGCGCTGATGAGCGCTCCGACGGAGGCCAGCGGCGGGGCGACGAGCGTACTGAGGAAGTCGAGGTCGTGGCCGGTCCAGCGGGCGATCACCGCGGACATCTTGGTGGCGTCGTAGCTGAGGTTGAACATGTAGCCCGCGACGATGATCATCAGGCCGACCCGCAGCCAGCCGCGCACCTGGAGCGACCAGCGCCAGCACATGGCCACCATCACCACCGCGGCCACGTTGTGCGCCACCAGGTAGAGGGCGATCATCTCGCGGATGTACGGGGTGTTCGCGTAGTGGGTGTCCAGGTCGCGAAGCCGCTCTTCCGGAGCGTCACCCAGGGCGAACAGCACGATCAGGGCCACGATCACGACGCTGTAGCCCAGGATCCAGCGCTGCGAGACGCGGCGGGTCTCCTCGGGCGGTCCGCCCCGCCAGTTGACGACCAGGACCAGGCAGGCGGCGCTGAACGCGGTGATCAGGCAGTACACCAGCGGAGCCGAGATGTTGGGCACCCCGGTCCAGCGGTTGACCGCCGCGATGGTGGGCGGGGCGGCGAAGGCGAACACGGCTCCGGCCAGCGTCAGCAGCGCGCAGACCGCACGAAGCAGCGGATCGCGCCAGTTGTTGCGCAGGGCAGGCAGTTTGAAGGCGAGCGAGACCGCCATCGCGGCTGCCGGTATGTAGTAGTCCTGGCCGTTCAACGCTCGTTCCTGTGCCCCCGATAGCCCAGCGCTGCCTCGATCCGGCCCGCCAATTGGTCGCGCTGCGCCGGGGCCCGGTGACTCGCCGACCCGGCGAGCCAGGTCCGGCACCGGCTCCCCAGCAGTAAGCCGAAGGTCTCGGCCTCGCTCTCCTCCCGCACGTCGGCACGCGTGCGCGCGGCGACGCGGCGGACGGTCTCGCCGATGTCGGCCTGGTCGGTCAGCAGCCGGGCGGCGACGGCGGCGCCGTCGACGTGGTGGCTGCAGTGGCCGGCCTTCATGTGCCACAACTCGTGGCCCAGGATCACCAACTGGTGGTCGGGTGCCGTGCGTTCCTCGATGACCACGAGATCGCGGTCCGCCATGTCGAGCCACAGACCGCTGGCCGTCCCCGGCGGGAACGAGGCCAT
The DNA here is from genome assembly GCF_045208355.1 of Streptomyces sp. NBC_01546. NCBI lineage: Bacteria > Bacillati > Actinomycetota > Actinomycetes > Kitasatosporales > Streptomycetaceae > Streptomyces > Streptomyces sp. NBC_01546. The sequence goes on along the minus strand of NZ_CP109379.1, from coordinate 1,652,794 downwards.
CCGGAACTCCACCCGGCGGCCGCGGTGTCTGCTCATGCCCTCGCAGAGGGCGGCGTAGAGGTCCACGGGTTCCACGGGGGCGGTCAGCCGGATCCCGGCCACCAGCTCCCCGCACAACCGCCGCTGCTCTCTGCCTATGCTCACCGTTCTCCCCGTCGGCGCGGATCCGGATCAGGACTCAAGGATCAGACCCAGACTCTCGACTGGGTCAGGATTCGTTCGGGTTGACGCTTTCGAGGAGCATGTCCAGCCATTCGGTCACCTTGTCCCGGTGCTTGTCGCTGGGCAGTTGGGCGGCTCTCCAGGCGATGCCCCGCACGCCGTGGTTCTGGAGAAGTCTTGCCAGCGGATCGCCCGCCGAAGCGGCCGCGGCCGGTACGGTTTCCCGCGCGCGGCCCGCGAAGTCCTGGAGCAGCTGTTGCTCGGTCCGCTGGAGCGCGTCGGTGAGGGCGTCCGCGTCGTGGGCGGTGAGGAAACCGGCGTGCACCCCGAAGAAGCGCTGGATCGCGTCACAGTGCTCCATGGTGGGGCGGCGGTCGCCGTTGATCAGGGCGCCGGCCTGCTGCCGGGACATCCCGGCGCCGTCCGCGATCTCCTGCTGCGTGTAGCGGCGGCCGTTGGGTTTGACCCGGGTGCGCCGCAGCAGGTCGAGGCGCTGGAGGAAACGGGTCTGGAGATCGGGTTCGCCGGCCGGCCTGCCGTCGAGCAGGATCCTGACCACGTCCGTGGGCACGCCTGACGCCTCCGAGAGACGCCGCAGGTCGAAGACCTGGTTCAGGTCGCGGCCCAGCTTGCCCGCGAGTTCGGCGACGCGCGTGACGGTGGCTGCCAGGGGTGCGTGGGCCACCGCGACGGGAGCCGGGAAGCCGTCTGTCACCAGGGGTTCTCCTAGATCGCGCGAAGTCGGTACGGGCACATGGTCGGCTTCTGGAATCTAGCCGTTATCGCCCCGAAGGGCTAGAACGTGCCACAGCTGTGGCGGGAATGAGCTGTCAAGAGGCTGGAATTGCCACAATAGTTGACACTCGAATGAAGTCGGTAGCAGGATCGCGGCAGGGAAATGAAGATCCAGACCGTGAGGAGGGGGAGCTCTCGGTGCCACATCTCGCAGCGGTGGGCCCGTCCGATGGCCTCGCCCGAGCCGGTGAGGAGCGCCTGGCGGGCGAGGAGTCCGCACGCGGCGCCGTGCGGTCGGAGCGACGCAAGGAGATTTTGCGCCAGCGTCGCGAGGAGCTGGGGCTGAGCCAGGAGGACCTCGCCGCTCGGCTGCGCATCAGCGTGCGCGCGTACGGCAATTGGGAACGCGGCCTGGTCAAGGAGTGGACGGACCGCAAACTGCTGGCCCTGGCAGAGGCGTTGGAGATGAGCGAGCGGCAGTGCTTCTGGCTCTTCCGCGTCATGGTCGACCGTGACCCCCCGCCCACCTGGCGGGCGGCCGAGGAGAACCGGCTGCCCGAGGACCCCGCGCAGCGCGACTACCTGTGCGACTACGCGGCCCTCATGGAAGCGGTCCCCTACCCGAGCTTCCTGGTGGACCACCGCTGGGACGTCGCGCTCACCAACTCGGCCTTCGACCAGCTCTTCCAGTCGGTCCGGCCGCACCCGACGGCCCTGCCGGACGACAACTTCCTGCGCTTCGTGCTGTTCCACCCGGATGCCGCGGGCGTGCTGGAGGACCACGAACCGGCCTGGTGCGTACCGCTGCTGGCCCAGTTCGCCGGCGCGCTGGCCGCGGCCCCGGAGGACGAGGGGCTGCGCAGCATCCGCCAGGAGGTGGCCCGCGACCCCTTCATGGAGGCGGCCTACCGCTACGGGGTGCCGCACTGGCTGAGCATGCGCGGAGCCGAGGCGGCCGAACAGGACGGGGCGGTGCGCACCGTGCGCCACCCCGACCCGCGGTCGGGGCTGGTGCGCTGCCGGATGGTGGCCGAGACCAGCCGCATGCTGGACGAGATGGGGCTGACCCGGATCACCCTGATCCTCTCGGCGCCGCAGGGCGCGCCCGCGGGCCCGGTCCGGGGCGGCGGGCTCGCCCAGCAGCAGGGCGCCAGACTGCGCGCCGTGCCGCCGCTGGGGGAGTGAGCGGCCGGGGGAGACTGGTACCCGTAGGTCGCGTGCCACGGATGCCGGCCGGTCCCGTGCCGGTTCAGTGCCGGTTCACTGCCGGTTCCGTGTCACCGATCGTGGCACTGGTGTCGGGTGAAGGGCGGTAAGGGCGTGCGGCTGACGATCCTCGGCGGGGGCGGGTTCCGGGTACCACTCGTCTACGGAGCACTCCTCGGCGACCGTGCCGAGGGCCGGGTGACCGAGGTGACCCTGTACGACGAGGACCCCGCGCGGCTCGGCGCCATGGCCCGGGTGCTCGCGGACCAGGCGGCCGCCGCCGGCGTGCCCGACGCGCCGGCCGTCACGGCCACCGGGGACCTCGACGAAGCCCTGCGCGGGGCCGATTTCGTGTTCTCCGCCATCCGGGTCGGCGGGCTCGAGGGGCGGGCCGCCGACGAGCGGATCGCCCTTGCCGAGGGAGTGCTGGGTCAGGAGACGGTGGGCGCGGGCGGGATCGCGTACGGGCTGCGGACCGTGCCGGTGGCCCGGGAACTCGCGCGCAGGATCGCCCGCGCCGCCCCGGACGCCTGGGTCATCAACTTCACCAACCCCGCCGGGCTGGTGACCGAGGCGATGGCCGAGGAGCTCGGCGAGCGCGTGATCGGCATCTGCGACTCGCCCGTGGGGCTCGGCCGGCGCATCGCCCGGCTGCTGGGGGCCCGGCCGCAGGAGGCCTGGATCGACTACGTCGGCCTCAACCACCTGGGCTGGGTGCGCGGGCTGCGCGTCGGCGGCCGCGACGAACTGCCCCGGCTGCTGGCCGACACCGAGGCCCTGGAGTCGTTCGAGGAGGGCCGGCTCTTCGGGGCCGAGTGGCTGCGCTCGCTCGGCGCGATCCCGAACGAGTACCTGCACTACTACTACTTCAACCGTGACACCGTACGGGCGTACCAGGAGGCCAAGCAGACGCGCGGGGCCTTCCTGCGCGACCAGCAGCGCGGGTTCTACGCCGAGGCGGGCCGGGCCGGGTTGCCGGCCGGGGCGGCGCTGGCCGCCTGGGACCGGACCCGGGCCGAGCGCGAGGCCACGTACATGGCCGAGAACCGCGAGGCGGCGGGCGTCGGCGAGCGCGACGAGAGCGACCTGGAGTCCGGGGGCTACGAGAAGGTGGCGCTCGCGCTGATGCGGGCCATCGCCCGGGACGAGCGAGCCACGCTGATCCTCAACGTCCGCAACGGTTCGACCTTGTCCGTCCTCGATGCCGAAGCCGTCATCGAGGTGCCCTGCCTGGTCGACGCCAACGGCGCCCACCCGGTGGGCGTCGCCCCGCTGCCGCTGCACGCGGTCGGGCTGGTGACGGCGGTCAAGGCGGTCGAGCGGGAGGTGCTGGCGGCCGCGGCGAGCGGCTCGCGGGCGGCGGCGGTGAAGGCCTTCGCACTGCATCCGCTGGTGGACTCGGTGGGGGTGGCCCGGAGGCTGCTCGAGGGGTACGCGTCGGAGCACCCGGGCCTGGCCTACCTGCGCTGACCTCCGGCGCGCGGTTCCCCCGTACGGCTCAGCGCGGCATGCGGTGCGGCGGGGGCGCTGTGACAGTGCGAGGGTGACCACTGCCCCCGTCGACACCTCTGCCGCACAGCATGCCGCGCCACCGGTGCTCGACCGGCAGCGGCGCAACGTCATCTTCGGCACGATCATGCTGGGCGTGCTGCTCGCGGCACTCGACCAGACGATCGTCGGAACCGCCCTGCCCACGATCGTGGCGGATCTGGGCGGCGGGGACCACATGTCGTGGGTGGTGACCTCCTACCTGCTCGCGGAGACCGTGGCGACGGTGCTGGTGGGGAAGTTCGGTGACCTCTTCGGCCGGAAACTGATCTTCCAGATCTCTGCCGTCGTCTTCATCAGCGGCTCCTTCCTGTGCGGCCTGGCCGGCAACATGACGTTCCTGATCGTGTGGCGCGGCGTCCAGGGCATCGGAGCCGGCGGCCTGATGGTCACCGCGATGGCGTTGATCGCCGATGTGGTGCCCCTGCGCGAACGCGGCAAGTACCAGGGCATGATCGGCGCCGTCTTCGGCGTCGCCACCGTGATCGGACCGCTGCTCGGCGGGTTCTTCACGGACCAGCTCAGCTGGCGGTGGTGCTTCTACGTCAACGTCCCGATCGCGATCCTCGTCGTCGTCGCGGCCGCCCGGACGATCCCGGCGGTACGTGCCTCGGGCAAGCCGGTCATCGACTACCTGGGCATCGCCCTGGTCGCGATCGGCGCGAGCGCGCTGATCCTGGCCACCAGCTGGGGCGGGAACGAGTACGCCTGGACCTCGCCCGTGATCATCGGCCTGTTCGCGGGCGGTGCGCTCGCGCTGGCCCTGTTCTGCCTGGTCGAGACACGGGCCGCCCAGCCGATGCTGCCGATGCGGCTCTTCCGCAACCCGGTGTTCTCCGTGTGCTCGGTACTGAGCTTCATCGTCGGGTTCGCGATGCTCGGCGCGCTGACGTTCCTGCCGACCTACCTCCAGTACGTCGACGGGGACTCGGCCACGATCTCGGGCGTCCGGACCCTGCCCATGGTCTTCGGGCTGCTGCTCGCGTCGGTCTTCAGCGGCAACGCCACCAGCCGGACCGGCCAGTACCGGATCTTTCCGATCGTGGGCAACGCGGTCATGGGGGTCGGCCTGTACCTGCTGTCGCGGATGCAGCCGGGGACCAACACGTTGCTGGAGTCGCTGTACATGTTCGTGTTCGGTGCGGGCATCGGCCTGTCCATGCAGGTGCTGACGATCGCCGTGCAGAACACCGTCGACTACGCGGACCTCGGCACGGCCACCTCCGGGGTCACGTTCTTCCGTACGCTCGGCAGCGCCTTCGGGACGGCGGTCTTCGGAACGATCTACGCGAACACCCTGGGGCCCGAACTGGAGGCGGCCGTCGCGGAGGCGGCGCGGCTCACCGGACAGGACCCGGCGCAGCTGGCCGAGGCCGCGTCCAGCCCGCAAGGGGTGCACGGGCTCGATCCCGTGGCCGCGGGCCCGGTCATCGACGCGTACGCCCAGGCCCTGCACACGGTGTTCCTGTGGACCGTGCCGGTGGCGGTCGTCGGCTTCGTCGTCGCGCTCTTCCTCAAGCAGGTGCACCTGCGCGACAGCGCCCGCGCCGGATCGACGGACATGGGGGACGGTTTCGGCTCGCCGGCCACGGCCTCCGGGGATTCGGCCAAGCTGCTGGAGCTGGCCGTCGGCAAACTCGTACGGACCATGGGGCCGGAGACGGCGCGCGCGATCGTCGCGGGCTCGGACACCCGGCTGGACATCGCGGGCGCGTGGGCGGTGATGCACGTGGACCTGATGACCCGGACGGTGGGTCACGCCAGCCTCGGCCTGATCGCCGGGCGCCGCTCCGTGCCGCCGGAGGTACTGCTCCCGGTCTTCGACCGGATGGTGGAGGAGGGCTACCTCAGCCGCGAGGACAGCTTCTTCACGCTCACCCCGGCCGGCCAGCGGGAGGCCGACGTCATCTCGGCGGCGTGGGCCCACTGGCTCGGCGACCAGCTGGAGAAGGACCGCGGCCGCCCGCGGAGCGCCGAGCTCCGGGTGGCGGCGGACGCGATCGCGAAGCGACTGCTGGCGGAGGACCTGCGCGAGGGCAACTTCGCGCCGCGGGCGGTGACGTAGCGGGGAACTTCCGGTGGCCGTCGGGCGTCATTCCCTTCGGGAAGTGCGAGCAACGGGGGTATCGCTCATGGGCATCACGCTGGCGGAGGAGATCATGCTGCTCTCCCTGGACGACGAGTCCGGGGCGACGAGGCAGCGGCAGGCGGTGGGCTGGGCCGTGGCGGGCGGGATCCTGCTCGAACTCGTCCTGGCGGAGCGGGTGTCGGTGAAGGGCAAGTACCTGGAACTGGCGGACGACACGCCCACCGGGGAGGAACTGCTCGACGGCCGGCTCCGGTTGATCGGGACGTGGCTGCGCGGACGCAGCAAGCGCCGGGTGACGGACTGGCTGACGAAGGACCAGGCCAAGGCGGTCGGCGCCGCCGTGGAGCGGCTGCGTGCGCGCGGCATTGTCGTGGTCGAGGAGAGCAAGGTGCTCGGGGTGTTCCCGCGGCGCCGCTACCCCGAGGCCGACGGTGCGGCCGAGCGGGCGCTGCGGGAGCGGCTCGCCGCCGCCGTACTGACGGGCGCCGAACCGGACGAGCGCACGGCGGGTCTCGTCGCCCTGCTGCACGCGGCCAAGCTGCACCGGCTCGCCTTCCCCGACCTGCCTCGCGGGCAGGTCACCCCGCGGATGGCGGAGATAGCCGCCGGCCAGTGGGCGGCCGAGAGGGTGCGCGCCGCCATCCGCGATATGCAGGCGGCGATGGCGGCGGTCACGGTGGTGACGGTCGCCGCGGTGAGCTGAGGTGGTCGGGGTCTCTGGCGCGCCGGGGGCCGGTGCCGCCGTCCCGGTTCCGGGCGGGTTGACGGCTGTTGGATTGGCTGTAGGCCATTGTTGGCCGTCGGATACCTCGTTTGGGTGAAGGTACGGCGTGACAGGGCGCCGGGGCTTGCTGGACTGGTTGCCTGTGGGGGTCGGAATGTCCCGTCTGTGGCGGGTGGAGGCGAGGCGGCTTGTGAGACGCGGTGCACGGAGGGGGCGCCCTGAACTGCGGGCGTTGGCTCCTCCGTTCACGATCGCGGCCCCTGCTGGTGCGCGTATCCGTGACCGGCTGCGCCTGTATTCGGCGGATGAGAAGGTCCTGACGCTCCTGGGTGAGCACCTCGGTCATCACGCCCGTGTCGATCTGGCGGAGCGTGTCCGTATTGGCAGGGTGGCGGTCGAGGACAATCGGCGGGCGGAGCGTAAGCGGGCGCTGACGAAGGTGTCGTCGTCTCGGTGGGCGGGTGCGATCACCCGGGCCAGCGAGGACCAGTTCCAGCTCAGCCTGCGATGCCTGTTCGATGAGCGGGCGTCCCTACGCCGGGCCATCGCGAAGATCGGTAAGCGGGTGGCGGTGCCGTGCGGGCAACGCGTGGGCGGTGTCCGCGGATACTCGGACCAGGCCGAGCGCGCGCAGAAGCAGTACCGGTTACGGTTACTCACGGCCCGTTTGGCCGAGCTAGAGGCGCGCATCCAGGCCGGGCATCCGGCGATCGTTGTCGGTGGCCGTCGGCTGGTGAAGAACCGGCACAGCCTCGCTGACGCCGGGCTTGGCGAACGCGAGTGGCGGGAGCGGTGGGATGCGGCCCGTCTGTTCCTGACCGCGGACGGCGAGTCGGGGGCGCCGTACGGCAACTACACGATCAGCGTGGACCCGGCCGACGGCACGGTCACGATCGTCCTGCCGGAACCGCTCAGGCACCTCGCGAACGCACCGCGCGGCCGCTACCGGCTCGCCTGCACGGTCATGTTCAACCATCGCGGGGAGGAGTGGGTGGACCGGGTCACCGCCAACCAGGCCGTCCGCTACGACATCACCCACGACCCCGTGCGCGGCCGCTGGTACCTCGACGCCTCCTGGTCCACCCCGAAGGCAGTGCGGCCCACCCCGGACGAGCTCACCGCCGGCGGCGCGCGGCTGCTCGCCGTGGACCTCAACGTCGGCCACCTCGCCGCCTGCGTCGTGGACCCACACGGCAATCCGGTCGGTGAACCGTTCACGGTGTTCACCAGCCTGACCGGACCCGCATCTCAGCGCGACGGTCGCCTGCGTGCCGCGATCACCGAACTGACCGACCTCGCCAAGACACACGGATGCGCCGGTCTCGCCATCGAGAACCTCGGTTTCGACGACGCCCGCGCCATCGGCCGGGAAACCATGGGACGTGGCAAACGCGGCAAGACGTTTCGCCGCACCGTCGCAGGCATGCCCACCGCGCGCTTCCGGGAACGCCTGCGCGGGATGGCCCATCACGCCGGGCTCGTCGTTGTCGCGGTCGATCCTGCCTACACCTCACGCTGGGGCGGGCAGCACTGGCAGGCCCCACTCCAGCAACAATCCAAGACCACCGTCACCGGGCACCATGCCGCCCGGTGGCGATCGGCAGGCGGGCCCTCGGCTACGGGATACGGCGTCGGCCAGGTGTGACCGCACACGACCAGAGGATCGTGATGCGGAGAGCTACCGGCCAGACCGTCCCCCGCCCCAGGGCACGCGGGACCACAAGCCCGCCAAGGACCACAGGCACACCCCACCAGGGTGACAGGACCTGCCGGGACCGAAGCGATCAGCTTGCGCTGTTCCCTGTCTCCAAGACCGTTCGGGAGACACCCGGTGCCAGACGTCCCGCGTCTGGCCCGGTTCATGGCGATTCGGCCAACACCGGTCAACTCGCATAGCAACGGTAGTCGTACGAGGGCACGTGCGGCAGTGTCGTGAGGTCCGGGCGCCAGGTGCGCAGTACCGCCGCGGACGGGGCGTAGAGGGCCTCGGGGATGTCGGCCGGGGCGAACCACTGCCAGCGCGTGATCTTGTGCGGCTCGGTGACGGCGGGGACCCCGTGGGCCGTGCTGGTCACGGCGGCCGCCGTCAGCCGGGTCAGGCCCGACTTCGCGTCGATCTGCACGGAGAGCACACGGATCCCCTCGGGGTCCGCCCGCAGATCCGTTTCCTCGGCGAGTTCCCGGGCGGCGGCCTGTTCGAAGCCCTCCCCGGGGTCGACCTTGCCGCCGGGCAGCTCCCAGCGGCCGTCGTGCGCCTGGCCGAGCAGGACCCGGCCGTCAGGGCCGACCACGACCAGGCCGACGCCGACTACGGCGTTGGGCTGCGGGACGGCCCTCTCGGGGCGTTCGGGGCGCTCGTCGGTGGTGCTCATGGACGTCCTTCCGGTGAGGTGGTGGGCCGGGCGCGGACGTGGATCCGCTCGCCCTGCGGTCCGAAGAGGCTGAGGCACTCCGCCGCCTGCGGACCCGCGTTGAAGAAGGCGTGCGGGGTGCGCGTGTCGAACTCGGCGACCTCCCCGGCGCCGAGGACGAGGTCGTGTTCGCCCAGCAGCAGCCGGATGCGCCCGGACAGCACGTACAGCCACTCGTAACCCTCGTGGACGCGCAGTTCCGGCAGGGGCTGAGTGCCTTCGACGGCCGGGAAGATCTGCTTGAAGGCGTGCACCCCGCCGAAGTGGCGCGTCAGCGGCACGATGGTGCTGCCGCCTCGGACGATGGGGCGCGGGCGGATCCGCGGATCCCCGGTCTCCGGCGCGCCGACCAGCTCGTCGAGCGCCACCCGGTGCGCCTTGGCCAGCGGGAGCAGCAGCTCCAGCGTGGGCCGGCGCTGTCCGGATTCGAGCCGGGACAGGGTGGAGAGCGAGATTCCGGTGGCCTCGCTGAGCTGGGCCAGCGTGGTGCCGCGCTCCTGGCGCAGGGCGCGCAGCCGCGGGCCGACGGCGGTCAGCACGCCGGCGAGTTCCTCATCCTGGTTCTCGGTGGCCATGACTCCTATTTGCCGCTTCGGCAACAACATTTGTCAAGTTCGGGCCGGCGGGAAGATTCTCACCGTATGGATACCGACCGTATGGATACCGACAGGGACGAAGACGCGATGACGGAACGGTTCGACGTGGTGGTCGTCGGCGGGGGAGCCGCCGGGCTTGCCGGGGCGCTGACCCTGGTCCGCGCCCGCCGTTCGGTGCTGGTGATCGACTCCGGCAGCCCCCGCAACGCCCCCGCCGCGCACATGCACGCGTACCTCGGCCACGACGGGCAGAGCCCGACCGACCTGCTGGCCAAGGGGCGGGCGGAGGTCACCGGCTACGGCGGGCGGATCCGGCCGGGCACGGTCGTCGCCGCGGACCGGCTGCCCGACGGGGGCTTCCTCGTCCGCTGCGGCGACGCATCGACCGTCCGGGCGGGGCGGCTGCTGGTCACCACCGGCCTGGTGGACGAGCTCCCTGCCGTGCCGGGGCTGCGGGCGCGCTGGGGGCGGGACGTGCTGCACTGCCCGTACTGCCACGGCTGGGAGGTCCGGGACGAGCCGGTCGCGGTGCTGGCCGACGGCCCCCTCGCCGTGTTCCAGGCCGGGCTGTGGCGGCAGTGGAGTGCGCGGACCACCCTGCTCGCCCACACCTGGCGGCTCACCGCCGAGGACCGGGAGCTGCTGGCCGCCCGGGGCGTCGATGTCGTCGAGGGCGAGGTGACCGGGCTCCTCGTCGACGAGGACCGGCTGACCGGGGTGAGCCTGGCCGGCGGGGGCGCGGCCCGGTGCGGGGCGCTCGTGGTCGCGCCCCGGTTCACCGCCCGCTCCGGCGTCCTGACCGGGCTGGGCCTGCCGACGGCGGCCCTGGAGCGGGACGGCCACGTCATCGGCACCTGCGTCGAGTCCGACCCCGTGACCGGGGCCACCGCGCACCCGGGTGTCTGGGTGGCGGGCAACGTGACCTCCCCGATGGAGCAGGTCGCGGGCGCGGCCGCCCAGGGGGTGCGCGCGGCCGTCGCGATCAACACCGAGCTGATCGAGGCGGAGACCCGGCGTGCGGTGGAGGCGTACCGCGCGGCGGCGGGCGCGCGGTAGGCGGGCCGCAGGCCGGAGACGGGGCCGAGCGGGCCTGCGTACGACCGCCGTCTCGGACAATCGTGCGGGTTTCGGCCGCCTCTCGATCGCGCAGGCTCTGGGCGGTGTGATCGTCGTACGGTTCATCGGCTCAGGGGGGGCGCAATGGCACATCTACTCGTCATCGGCGGAGGTGTCGGAGGGCTTGCCACCGCCCTGCTCGCGGCACGGCAGGGCCACACGGTGGAACTGTTCGAGCGCGACACGCGCGCCCCGGGAACCGCGCTCGACCGCGACTTCTTCGGCTGGCGGCGCCCGGCCGTGCCGCAGGCGAGTCAGCCGCACGCGCTGCTGGGGGCCGCGCGCAACGTCCTGCGCGAGGAACTGCCCGATGTCCACGCGGAGATGCTCAGGCTCGGAGCGCGCGAGCGGCACGAGCTGGACTGGTTCGACGTACGGCCGCCCGCGCGCCCCGGCGACGACGACCTCGTCATGCTCCAGGCCCGTCGCATCGTTCTGGAGAGCGCGCTGGCCACCGCCCTGCGCGCCGAACCGGGTGTCGTCTCGCGGTACGGGGAACCGGTCACCGGGCTGCTCACGGCCCCCGGGGACCGGGTGACGGGAGTGACCACGGAGGTCGGTGGCTACCCGGGGGACCTCGTCGTCGACGCGGGAGGCAGGCGCGGCGGCGTCGAGCGCTGGCTCACCGCGGCGGGTTGCCGTCCGCCGGTCGTGGAGCGGCACCGCACGGGGCTCGCGTACTTCTGCCGCTGGTACCGGCTGCCCGAGGGGATGGACGAGGGGCCGCGCCGCCCCTGGGCGGTGACGGGCGGCGCCTTCGCGGGGTGCGCGGTCTTCCCCGCCGACAACCGGGTCTTCGCCGTGACGCTGTTCGTGCACACCACGGACGCCACGCGCTCGGCGCTGCGCGACCCCGCCGTGTTCGAGGGCGCGGCCCGTTCCTTCCCGCCCGGCGCGGCCTGGCTGGCACTGGGCGCCGAACCGCTGTCGGAGGTGCTGGCCACCGCGAGCCTGGACAACCGGTGGAGCGCGCTGGTCGACGAGCGGGGGCCGGTGGTGACCGGGATGGTGCCGGTCGGGGACGCGATCACGCACACCAACCCGACCCTCGGGCAGGGCACCTCGCTCGCTCTGTGGGCTGCCCGCAGGGTGGCCCGTACGGCGCATCAGGACCCGGAATCGGAGCGGTTCGCCGCCGACCACCATGCCTGGGCGGTGCGCACCCTGAAGCCGTGGTTCGACTTCCAGGTCATCGCCGACGCCGCCATCGGGGAGCGGTTCGCGACCCGGGTCGGGCGTACGGGGACGGCCCGTGAGGTGGCGGCGCTGTTCGACTGCGCGCTGGAGGATCCGGAGGTGATGCGGGCACGGGCCAGGGTCCGGCACCTGGCGGATCCCCCGGAGCGGGCGTACGCGGATCCGGAGATCCGGGCCCGGGTGGCGCGCTGGCTGGCCGCGCGGCCGGACTACGAGCCGAACGCGGTGGGACCGGACCGGGCGGAGTGGGAGAAGCTGACGGCAGGGTGAGCCCGGGCGTTCAGCCGGTCGGGGCTGGGCCGAGCACCTCGGCGAGGTCGTATCCGACGACCTCCTCCAACTGGGTGTAGGTGCAGCTCTCCGGCGCCCGGTCGGGCCGCCAGCGGCGGAACTGGGCGGTGTGCCGGAACCGGTCGCCCTCCATGTGGTCGTACTTCACCTCGAGGACCCGCTCGGGGCGCAGCGGCACCCAGGACAGGTCCTTCTTCCCCGTCCAGCGGCTCTGCGCGCCGGGCAGCCGGGCGCTCTCGTGGGCGGACTCGTCGGCCCAGGCGGCCCACGGATGGCCCTCGGGGTCCGGCATGCGCAGCGGTTCGAGCTCCTCGACCAGCTCGGCGCGGCGTTTCATCGGGAACGCCGCGCACACGCCGACGTGCTGGAGGGCGCCGTGGCCGTCGTACAGCCCGAGCAGCAGCGATCCGACAATCGGACCGCTCTTGTGGAAACGGAAACCCGCGAGGACGACGTCCGCCGTACGCTCGTGCTTGATCTTGAACATGAGGCGGGCATCGGGCCGGTAGGGGAGGTCGAGGGGTTTGGCGATCACCCCGTCGAGCCCGGCGCCCTCGAACCGCTCGAACCACTCCTGCGCGAGCGCGGGATCGGTGGTCGCGGGCGCGAGGTGAACGGGGGGCCGAGCGGTGGAGAGGGACCGGGCGAGGGCGCTGCGGCGCTCGGTGAGCGGGGTGTCGAGGAGCGCCTCGTCGCCGAGCGCGAGCAGGTCGAAGGCGACGAAGCTGGCGGGGGTCGTCTCGGCGAGCATTTTCACGCGCGACGCGGCGGGGTGGATGCGCTCGGTCAGCCGGTCGAAGTCGAGACGCCCGCCGTTGACGATCACGACCTCGCCGTCGACGACGCAGCGGTCGGGCAGGTTCTCCTTGAGGGCCGCCACCAGTTCGGGAAAGTACCGGGTCAGGCTCTTGCCCGTCCGGCTGCCGATCTCGATCTCGTCTCCGTCGCGGTGCACGACGGCCCGGAAACCGTCCCACTTGGCCTCGTACTGCATCCCAGGCGGGATCTTCGCCACGGACTTGGCGAGCATCGGTTTCACGGGCGGCATCACCGGCAGATCCATGTCTTCGATTCTGCGGTGGTACGTCCGGGCCCGCCCGGTGTGCGCACCCGGCCGGACCCGCCTACCGTGGCGCACATGGGTGCTGCCGGCAATGCCATCGAGCTGGACGCGGGCGGGCGGACGGTACGGCTGTCCAGCCCGGACAAGGTGTACTTCCCCGAGCGCGGACTCACCAAGCGGGACGTGGCCGAGTACTACCTCGCGGTCGCGGACGGCATCACGCGCGCCCTGCGCAACCGGCCGACGACCCTGGAACGGTTCCCGGACGGGGTGGAGGGCGAGTCCTTCTTCCAGAAGCGGGCGCCGAAGAACCTTCCCGACTGGATCCCGACCGCCCACATCGCCTTCCCGAGCGGACGCAGCGCCGACGAGATCTGCCCGACCGAGCCGGCCGCCGTCCTGTGGGCCGCCAACCTGGGCTGCCTCACCTTCCACCCGTGGCCGGTGCGGCGCGAGGACACCGACCGGCCGGACGAGCTGCGGATCGACCTGGACCCGCAGCCGGGCACGGACTACCACCACGCGGTGGCAGCCGCACATGAACTGCGCGCTCTGCTGGAGGAGTTGGGGCTGCGGGGCTGGCCCAAGACCTCGGGCGGCCGCGGCCTGCACGTCTTCGTTCCGATCGAGCCGCGCTGGACCTTCACCGAGGTCCGCAGGTGCGCCATCGCCCTCGGCCGGGAACTGGAACGCCGTATGCCGGGCAAGGTCACGACGGCCTGGTGGAAGGAGGAGCGCGGCGAGCGGATCTTCGTCGACTACAACCAGACGGCGCGCGACCGCACGATCGCCTCCGCCTACTCCGTCCGCCCCCGCCCGCACGCCCCGGTGTCGGCGCCGCTGCGCTGGGACGAGGTGGACGACGCCGAGCCGCGCGACTTCGACATCGTGACGATGCCGGCCCGCTTCGCCGAACTGGGCGACCTCCACGCGGACATGGACGACCACGCCTTCACCCTGGACGCCGTACTCGAACTCGCCGCCCGCGACGAACACGAACACGGCCTGGGCGACATGCCCTACCCCCCGGACTACCCGAAGATGCCGGGGGAACCCAAGCGCGTCCAGCCGAGCCGGGCAAAGCACGAGGACTGACCCGCCGGGCGCCGCTTCCGCCACGTCATCGGTGGTCACCCGCTGACGCGGGCGGCCGTTGCGGGAGTTCCTCCGGCATGGCCGCCACCGCCCGCAGCCGGTCGAGGATGCCTAGGCCGGCCCTCTCGTATGCCATCGGGTCGTCGTGCAGGACGGAATGCGCGTTGGCCAGTTCCATCAGGGCGATCACCTCGAAGGCGAGCTGTGGCACGTCCGCCGCGTCGGCCCCGTCCCTGAGCCCGCCCGTCAGCCGCGCTTCGTCCAGCACCCGCTCGATGTAACGCGTCCAGTCCGAGCGGACCTTGGCGATCTCGTCGCGTACGGGGCCGGGGCGCGCGTCGAACTCCGCGGAGACCGCGCAGAAGAAGCAGCCGCCCGGGAAGACGCGGCGTGCGGAGTAGCCGAGCCAGCGCTCGCACACCCGCCACACCTTGGCGACGCCCGCGGGGTCGTGGCGTACGGGCCGCACGACCTCCTCGACGAACACGTCCACGGCGGCGCGGACGGTGGCGAGCTGGAGGTCCTCCTTGGAGCCGAAGAGGGCGAACACACCGCTCTTGCTCAGGCCGAGATCCGCGGCGATCTTCCCCAGGGACAGGCCTTCCAGGCCGTCCACGGAGGCGATGGCCACGGTCCGGTCGAGAACGGTTCGCCGCGTCCGGTTGCCGCGTTCCACGCGTCCGTCTGCCATCTCGCCATTTTATCGAACGCACGGTCGTTCACCTTGTGGAGCGGGCCCGGGGCCGCTGTCAGTGGCGGGTGCCATGCTCGAAGAGGGACGGGACACGACAGGACAGCGGAAGGGGCGCGGACCATGCTCACCACGGACTACAAGGACGGCTCCCCGAACTGGGTGGACCTCGGTACCCCGGACATCGGCGCGGCCGCCGGTTTCTACGAAGGACTGTTCGGCTGGGACTTCCGGGCGGGCGGCGAGGAGGCCGGTGGATACGGGATGTTCCACCTCGGCGACAAGACGGTCGCGGGCGGAATGACCGTCCCGGCGGCACAGGGTCCGGCTGCCTGGCAGATGTACTTCCAGACGGCCGACGCGGATGCGACGGCGTCGGCCGTGGCCGAGGCGGGCGGCACGGTGACGTTCGAGCCGATGGACGTCATGGACTCCGGCCGGATGGCGATGTTCACCGATCCGGAGGGCGTGGGCTTCGGGGTGTGGCAGCCGAGGAAGAACAGGGGCCTGGGCGCGGTGACGGAGGTCGGCTCCCTGTGCTGGACCGAGCTGTACACCGGCGACCTGGACGCGGCGGCCGAGTTCTACCACGCGGTGCTCGGCTGGCAGATCGGCGGCGTGCCGTTCGAAGGCGGCACGTACACGACGGTCAGACCGGCCGGCACGACGGACGAGGCGGCCGCGGGCGGGCTGGTCCCCCTCTCCACGGACCCCGTGGAGGACGCAGAGCGGCCCTACTGGACCCCGTACTTCGAGGTCGCCGACTGCGACGCGACAGCGGCGAAAGCGGAGGAGACGGGCGGCAAGGTCCGGCTGACACCGATCACCCTGGAGGGAGTCGGCCGCCTGGCCAAGCTGGCGGATCCCTTCGGTGCGCGGTTCGCGGTCATAGCCAGCGTGCCGGCGCCCCCGCCGGGCGGAGCTGCGTGACGTGGTGTTGATCGCGCGTTGATAGGACGTCCATCGAGGGCGGCCAGTATCACCGGCATGTCGATGAACACCACCACCGCCAGCACCGCCACCGCTTGGTACGACCTCGCCCTGTGCGCCCAGACGGGCCCGGGCTTCTTCTTCCCGGAGCCGGGCTCGTCGCTGCGCGACGCGAAGCGGCTGTGCGGGGCGTGCGAGGGGCGGGCGGCGTGCCTGGAGTACGCCCTGGCCAATGACGAGCGCTTCGGCGTCTGGGGCGGCCTCTCGGAATCCGAGCGCCTCGCCCTGCGCTCCCGCCGCCCCTGATCAGGGTCCGGGGACGCGAAAACCCTGGCAGAGCGCTGCTCTGCCAGGGCAATCGGCCGCACTCGGGCGAGTGGGGGGAAAGCGGTCAGGCCTTGCGGGCCGCGATGCGGGCCGCGCGGGCGGCCAGGCGCTCGTCGAACTTGCGGGCCTCAGCGTCCAGGCCGTTCATGAAGAGGCCGAGCTCCTCCTGGGCCTTCTGGCCGTCGGGGCCCAGGCCGTCGATGTCCATGATCTTCAGGAAGCGGATCACGGGGCTCAGTACGTCGTCGTGGTGGATCCGCAGGTTGTAGACCCCGCCGATCGCCATCTGCGCGGCCATCCGCTCGAAGCCGGGCATGCCGTGTCCGGGCATCCGGAAGTTGACCACGACGTCCCGTACGGCCTGCATCGTCAGGTCCGGGGCGAGCTCGAAGGCCGCGCCCAGCAGGTTGCGGTAGAAGACCATGTGCAGGTTCTCGTCCTGCGCGATGCGCGCCAGCATCCGGTCGCACACGGGGTCACCGGACTGGTGGCCGGTGTTGCGGTGCGAGATGCGGGTGGCGAGCTCCTGGAAGGCGACGTACGCCACCGAGTGCAGCATGGAGTGGCGGTTGTCGGACTCGAACCCCTCCGACATGTGCTGCATCCGGAACGCTTCCAGCTTGTCCGGGTCCACGGCGCGCGAGGCCAGCAGGTAGTCGCGCATCACGATGCCGTGGCGGCCCTCCTCGGCCGTCCAGCGGTGCACCCAGGTGCCCCAGGCGCCGTTGCGGCCGAAGAGCGAGGCGATCTCGTGGTGGTAGCTGGGGAGGTTGTCCTCGGTCAGCAGGTTCACGACCAGCGCGATCTTGCCGATATCAGTGACCTTGGACTGCTCCGGGTCCCAGGCCTCGCCGTCCTCGAAGAAGCCCGGGAAGTTCCGGCCGTCGCTCCACGGGACGTACTCGTGGGGCATCCAGTCCTTGGTGACCTTCAGATGGCGGTTGAGCTCCTTTTCGACCACCTCTTCCAGCGCGAACAGCAACTTGGCGTCGGTCCACGCCTCCGAGCTGCCGAGGTGGGGAGAGGTGATCGTCACGGGTACTCCTGGGTGCAAAGCGAATTACCTACGGTTCCGTAGCCTACGGAGTCGTAGGTTAAGCGCGACATCAAGACCCAGCCAAGCCCCAGGGGAGGCTATGACCGGTTACATCCGGTTATCTATGCAGTTTGAGGGGGTCCTGAGAGGGAAGCTGCGAGCCAAAGTCACGCCACAAGGTGGTCCGCCGCTCCCGCCTTGACGGCCGAGATCAGTGCCCGGAGGGCTTGGATCGAGTCGCTGACGTACGCCGCCGACTCCGTCGTGCCGATGTAGGCCTTCCCGTCGGCGTCGAGACCGAAGCGGAAGCAGTTCGCCCCCTCGCTGTCGTGCACCGGGGCGCACGTGCCCGTACCCATCCTGAAATGCCATGAGAAATCATCATGTGTTCGTACAAGTGGTAGCACTGTGCACCGGGTTGGGCTACGGTCGGTAGTGCAAGTCTCACACGGGGCGACCTCGTGTCCCCGTTTGACCACTCCAGGACCACCCCGGTCTTTGATCACACGGCTGTCGACCCCACCCATATTTGGAGCAGCACGATGACGGGCACCCTGCGTGGCCTGCGGCCGGTCCGCGAACCCGGGCGAATACCGGCCGAGGCGGAGAGGCTGGACTACTCGATAGGCCTGCCGGGTGGCGCCTACTGCGCGGGGAGCGCCCGCTCCCTGGTCCGGTCCCTGCTCGCCCGGCACGGCCTGGCCGACCTGTGTGACACGTCGGCGCTCGCCGCCTCCGAACTCGTCGCGTGCGCACACCGGTTCACGCCCGACAAGCAGTTGCTGCTGGGGCTCCGCTGGCAGTTCGACGCGCTGCGGATCGTCGTCTACGACCAGCACCCCGCGCACTCCTCGCCCGAGGCGAGCGAGGAGTGCCGGCGAAGGCGCAGCCGCGGGATGTGGCTGCTGGCCTCTGCCGTCGAGGCCTGCGGCGGGGACTGGGGGCTGACCCCCGTCCTCACCTCCATGGGAGGCACCAAGTCCTGGGCCTTACTTCCCCGTTAGCGCAGAACGCGCCGCCCGGTCAGTCGTGCCACAGGGTCTCCCGGACCTCCTCCGCCGTGGTCGGCCGCAGCTCGCCGTCCAGCAGCAGCCACCGCGTGATGCCGATCGACTCCAGGAACGGCACGTCATGGCTTGCCACCACGAGCGCCCCCTCGTACGACTCCAGCGCCTCCGTCAACTGCCGCACGCTCGCCAGGTCCAGATTGTTCGTCGGCTCGTCCAGCATCAGCAGCTGCGGAGCCGGCTCGGCCAGCAGCAGCGCCGCCAGCGCCGCGCGGAAGCGCTCGCCGCCGGACAGGGTGCCCGCCGGCCGGTCCGCCCGGGCGCCCCGGAACAGGAAGTGCGCCAGCCGCGCCCGGATCAGGTTGTTCGTGGCCTGCGGGGCGAACCGCGCCACGTTCTCCACCACCGACCGGCCGTCGTCGAGCACGTCCAGCCGCTGGGGCAGGAACCGGGTGGTCACATGGGTGACCGCCGCACCGGACTCCGGCGCGAGCAGTCCCGCGATCGTGCGCAGCAGCGTGGTCTTGCCCGAGCCGTTGCGGCCCACCAGCGCGATCCGTTCCGGACCGCGCAGCTCCCACTCGCCCCGTACGGACGCCCCGTGGGCCAGTCGCAGATCGCTCAGGGTCAGGACGCGCCGGCCCGGCGGGACCTGGGTGGCGGGCAGTTCGATGCGGATCGCGTCGTCGTCGCGGACCGCCTCCACCGCGTGGTCCAGCCGTTCCTTCGCCTGGGCCAGCTTCTCGGTGTGCATGATGCGGTGCTTGCCGGCCGACTCCTGCGCGGCCCGCTTGCGTGCACCCATCACGATCTTCGGCTCGCGCTTGGTGTCGTTCATCTTCTGGCCGTACCGCTTGCGCCGGGCCAGTTTGACCTGGGCGTCGGCCAGTTCGCGCTTCTGCCGCTGTACGTCGGCCTCCGCGACGCGGACCATCCGCTCGGCCGCCTCCTGCTCGGCGGCGAGCATCTCCTCGTAGTCCGTGAAGTTCCCGCCGTACCAGCGGACTTCGCCGTCGCGCAGATCGGCGATCTGGTCGACCCGCTCCAGCAGCTCCCGGTCGTGGCTGACCAGCATCATCACGCCGGTCCAGGACTCGACCGCCTCGTACAGGCGGCCGCGGGCCCGCAGGTCCAGGTTGTTGGTGGGCTCGTCCAGCAGCAGGACGTCGGGACGTGCCAGCAGCAGGGCGGCCAGCCGCAGCAGTACGCACTCGCCGCCGGAGAGTTCGCCGACGGTCCGGTCAAGGCCGATCCGGGCGAGCCCGAGCTGGTCGAGCGTGGCCAGGGCCCGCTCCTCCACGTCCCAGTCGTCGCCCACGGCGGTGAAGTTCGCCTCGGTCGCCTCGCCCGCCTCGATGGCGTGCAGGGCGGCCCGGGCGGTCCGGATGCCGAGGGCCTCGTCCACGCGCAGGGCGGTGTCGAGGGTGATGTTCTGAGGGAGGTGGCCGACGCGGCCGGCGACCGACAACTGGCCGTCGGACGGCGTCAGTTCACCTGCGATGAGCTTCAGCAGGGTGGACTTCCCGCAGCCGTTGAGCCCGATCAGGCCGGTGCGGCCGGGGCCGACGGCGAGCTGGAACCCGTCGAACACGGGCGTGCCGTCGGGCCAGTCGAAGGACAGTGCGGAGCAGGTGACGAAAGAAGGGGCATGGCTCATGGAGGCCTCCAGGTTGCGTGAGTGGTGCGTGCAACGCGGGGAGACAGCCGACGGTCAGGTGCGGTGCTGTGTCGGTGTCTCGAACCTCAGACGAGCAATGTCCTGCTCCGTTTCGACGGCGATGGGGCTCTACGAAGCTACGGGCGGCCGAAGCCGCCCGCAAACGAATTAAGTGATCGGTGCCTCAGCAGGTGTCGCGCATCAGCTCGGCCAGGCTGTGGTCCATGTCGAGGTAGAGGTGCTCCAGGCCGGGCGGCACCACGGTCGAGGCCCGCTCCAGGAACCGGTGCAGCTCGGCCGTCAGCATCAGGATGATCGCCACGCCCTCGGGCGCGTGGAACTCGACGGTGGTGCGGTCCACGTCGTACGGGCGCACGCGCACGTCGCCACAGCCGGTCGGGCGGTCCAGTCCGGACTCCAGCAGCTCGCGCGAGAAGCTCCAGGAGACCTCGATGCCCTCCAGGGTGGCCGGGGCGGGGAAGGCCATGCGCACGGCGAACGGATCCGCACGGTCGTAGCAGAGTGTGACGGGAACGGTCTCGACCTTCGGCGCGGTGGCGACCAGACGGGCCTGTACGGCCTGCTCGATGACAGTGATCACGGCTCACTCCCTTGCGGCGGATCTGCTGCCGGGCTGTGGGGTGGAACCCGGCAACCCGATAGACGCCGGAATCGGCAAATCCGTGCATGGAAGCTGACGTGAGCTGTGTCACCGATTGGCCGGAACCTGCCTGTGTGATCGCACAGAGTGACCGTCGAGGAGATGCGGCACAGGAAGATCAGTCGGAGGCGCAGGCTCCGGAGAGGTCACAGAAGGGCTGGTTACCGCTCACTCCACAGGCGCAAAGCATGGCCCGGGTCTCCCTGCGGACCGTCCCGTCCGGGGTCGTCACGCTGAGTTCACCACGCAGCACGAGCCGTCCGGCCGGATCGCGTACGACGGTGGTCGGCCGGTCCGGCTCCTCGGCCGGGCCGTCGGCGAGCCGGTACTGGAGCGCCCCCGACGGGCAGCGCCGGATCACCTCGGCGACCCGCTCGGGACCGGCGCCGTCCGGCCGCACCCAGGGGCGCTGCCCCGAGTCGAACACCTCGGGCAGCCCGCGCACGCACTCGGCGGCGTGCAGGCACCGCCCGGCCTCGTAGGTGACGGTGACGAGCTTGCCCTCGTAGGCCTTGGGTTCCCTGGGTTCCTTGGATGGCATGGGCCCACCCTAGGAACGCGCGGGCGCCGACGCACCCTGGACGGGGAATCGGGCGTGCGTTAGCTTCCGGCGCCATGAGACTTCTGGGAGTTGGCATGTGCGCGGCGGCCCTGACGGTGGGCTTACTGGCCGCGCCCGCTCAGGCCTCCGCCGCCGGAGAGCAGGCGGAACTGCGCGGCGCGGCCTGGGCGCTGAAGGACACCGGCAAGGAGGTCCGCTTCCGCGGGCTGGCGGCGGTCAGCCGGACCACGGCCTGGGCCGCCGGTTCCAAGGGCACCGTCCTGCGCACGGTTGACGGCGGCCGCAGCTGGCAGGACGTCTCGCCGCCGGGCGCGGTCGCGGAAGGGCTGGAGCTGCGCGATGTCGAGGCCTTCGACGCGCGGCGCGCGGTGGCCCTGTCGATCGGCGAGGGCGAGGCCTCCCGGGTACTGCGCACCGAGGACGGCGGGGCCACCTGGACCGAGACCTTCCACAACCCCGACCCGCGCGCCTTCTACGACTGCCTCACCTTCTTCGACTCCCGGCACGGGCTGGCGATGAGCGACCCGGTGGACGGCAGGTTCCGGATCCTGTCCACGGACGACGGCGGGCGGAGCTGGCGGGTCCTGCCGGACACCGGAATGCCGCAGGCGCTGCCCGGCGAGGCGGGCTTCGCGGCGAGCGGCCAGTGCCTGGTCAGCGCCGGCCCGCGCGATGTCTGGCTGGCCACGGGCGGCGGCGCGACCGCGCGGGTGCTGCACTCCGCGGACCGCGGCCTGACCTGGCGGGCCGCCGAATCCACCGTCCCGGCGGGCGACCCGGCGCGAGGCGTCTTCGCCCTCGCCTTCCGGGACCGTACGAGGGGCCTCGCGGTCGGCGGCGACTACCGCACCGGGCAGGCGTCCCCGCAGGCCGGGGCCGTCTCCTCCGACGGCGGGCGCAGCTGGCGCCAGGCGGCCGCCCCGCCGCCGGCCTACCGCTCCGGCGCGGCCTGGTACCCGTACAGCCGGGGCACGGCACTGGCGGTGGGTCCGACCGGCACCGACGTGACGGTGGACGGCGGCCGCAGCTGGCGGCCGCTGGACTCCGGGTCCTTCGACACCGTCGACTGCGCCCCGGACACCGGCTGCTGGGCATCGGGGGAGAAGGGCCGCGTGGCCCGGCTGGAACGCCGCTGACCACGGCGCAACGGTGATCCACGGGCTGCCTCGCCGGTCACGGCGCCGTCGAGGCGGCCCGCCGGCCGACTGCTATGCCACCGGGTTCTCGCGGACCGTCGCCAGGTCGGCCGAGGTCTTCGTGGCGATGAACTCCGTGATGCGGTAGGCGCAGACGCCCGCCACCGTGAAGGGGTCCTCGGCCGCGATCTTCTCGACCTCCGCGCGGGACACCCCGCCGGCCAGGATCACACCACCGTCGCGCGGGACCTTGCGGCCCGACGCGAGGAACACTCCGGCGGCGTAGTGGCCGTCCAGCCAGGCGATGTGCGCGTCCATGTGGTCTTCGACGGCTTCGACGGGCGCGATGTAGGTGAGCTCCATGACGAACATGATCGCCAGGCTACTCTCGCTCCATCATGACGAGTACGAAGACCCCCGCCGACGAGGCCGAGGCCCGGGCGATACAGGATGAACTACGCCATCAGGTGGTGCTCACCGAGCCCGGGCCGCCGCCCGGCCGCGGACTGGTCGCGGGAGTGGACGTCGCCTACGACGACGAGCGCGACCTGGTCGCCGCCGCGGCCGTGGTGCTCGACGCCGCCACCCTCGAGGTCGTCGAGGAAGCCACCGCCGTCGGGCACGTCAGCTTCCCCTACGTGCCCGGGCTGCTCGCCTTCCGCGAGCTGCCGACCGTACTGTCCGCCCTCGACTCGCTGACCGCCGCGCCCGGCCTCGTCGTCTGCGACGGCTACGGGCTCGCCCACCCCCGCGGCTTCGGCCTCGCCTGCCACCTCGGTGTGGTCACCGGGCTCCCGGCCATCGGGGTCGCGAAGAACCCGTTCACCTTCACGTACGGGGAACCGGGCGCGGGGCGCGGCGACTTCGCCCCGCTGGTCGCCGCCGACGGCGCCGAGGTCGGCCGGGCGCTGCGGACCCAGGACGGCATCAAGCCGGTGTTCGTCTCCGTCGGGCACCGCGTCTCGCTGGACAACGCCTGCGCCCACGTCCTCGCCCTCAGCCCCCGCTTCCGCATCCCCGAGACCACCCGGCACGCGGACTCCCTGTGCCGCCGCGCCCTGCGCGAGGCTGTGGGGTCGGGGTGACTCCCGCTCAGCGCTCGTCCGCCACCCGGAAGATGATCCCGGCCTTCTGCAGGCGGGCGGTCAGCGCGTCGCCCATCGCGACGGCCGTCGTCAGCTGTCCGGCGGCCTGCGGCAGGGCGTCGTAGGCCAGGCAGAGCGCGGACTCCGCCAGCATCTTCGCCGTCTCCCCGTACCCCGGGTCGCCGCCCGACACCTCGGTGAGCACGCGCCGGCCGCCGCCCTCGCCCACGAACCGCACCGTGAACCAGCTGCGCGCCCGCCGCTCCGCGTCCGGTCCCCGGCCCGGCTCCCAGCGGTTCATCAGCCACCGCCGGGCCGCCGGGACCTGGGCCAGCGCCGCCGTCGCGCCCAGCGCCGCCGTACCGCCCACCGCGACGGGGAGGTGCTTGACCGAGGCGTAGTGCCGGTAGCGGAAGTCCGGGCCGTAGCGCTCCAGCGCGGCCGCCGACCGGGCCACGATCCGCGGGTCCAGCGTGGGCAGCGGCAGGGCCCAGGCGCCGGTCTCCCGGCTGAAGTACGGTGCCCCGACCGGCCCGCGGGCCCGCCGGCCCAGCAGACGGGGCTCGTGCAGCCGGCGGTCGCGCGCCGCGGCCAGGGTCTGCGGGCCGCGGCCCAGCGCGGTCAGCGCCGAGGCCAGGGTGCCGCCGGAGAACAGGGCGTTGGAGCGCATGAACCCGTCGACCCGCAGCGGGACCCCCTCCGGCAGCCGGCCGACCGTGAAGTACGCCCCGAGGTCGGCCGGGATCGAGTCGAAGCCGCAGGCGTGCACGATCCGCGCCCCGGTCTCGCGGGCCCGCGCGTCGTGCTCGACGTACATCCGGTCCACGAACTCCGGCTCGCCGGTGAGGTCCAGATAGTCCGTGCCCGCCTCGGCGCAGGCGGCGACCAGCTCCGCGCCGTACCAGACGTACGGGCCCACGGTGGTGGCCAGCACCCGGGTGGACGCGGCCAGTTCGCGCACCGCGCCGGGGTCCGAGGCGTCGGCCCGCAGCAGCGGGAGCCCGGCGCAGGCCGGGTCGATCGCGGCCAGCCGCTCGCGCAGCCGTTCCAGCTTCGCCAGGTCGCGGCCCGCGAGGGCCCAGCGGCAGCCGGCGGGGGCGTGCGCGGCGAGGTACTCGGCGGTCAGCGCCCCCACGAACCCGGTGGCGCCGAAGAGCACGAGGTCGTGGGCCCGCTCCTCCGGTTGGTCCTGCGGAACCTGTGCGTTCATGACCGCTCCTCCCAGCTGGTGTCGGGGGCGAGGCTAGCGTGCGGGTGGAACGGGCAGCGCCCCGGGGACGGCCTGGACGGCCGTTCCCGGGGCGCTGGATCCGCCGCTGCCGGTGGATCAGTCCTTGTCGTAGTAGCCGAACATGTCGACGACCAGGTCGATGTCCTCGTCCGACTGGTTGAAGAAGTCGATGATGCCGGTGTAGCCCGTGCTCGCCTGCACCAGGTTCGGGACGGTCTTGCCCGCGGTGAAGTTGAGGGTGGACGAGTTGGGCGCGGCAGGCCAGGTCCACGAGCCGTTGTCGTACTGCCAGCGGTAGTTCGGGTCGGGTGCGACCGAGACGAAGCCGGGTCCCGCCGTGTTGGTGGCGGTGGTGTTCAGCACGTAGCCGGTGCGGTTGGGCGCCTTGGAGGCGAAGTCGATCGGGATGAAGTCGCGGGCCCACAGGGGCGTGTTCTGGATGGGGTCGTTGGGGTCCCGGGTGTCGAACACGCGGGTCGGCTTGAGGCGCAGGTACGCGCCCTCGCTCGCCAGGCTGTAGTAGCCGACGACGTCGACGATCACGTCGGTACCGGCCCAGGCGCCGTTGCGGATGTTGATCTTGCCGTCGGCGCCGACCGGGACGATCACGGAGTTGGCGACGGTCTGTCCGGCGGTGAAGTTCACGTTGGAGGCGCTCGGCGCCGACTGGCCGCTCGGGTAGGCGGTCAGGTGACCGGCCTCGCGCGGGTTGGTGACGGTCACGTTGAGCGCCACGGCGGTGACGCCGGCGGGCACGCCGCGGCTGTTGCCGATCTGCAGGCCGAAGGACGACTGCCCGGCGAGCTGGCCCCGGGCGGTGCCGGTGCCGTCGCGGGTGTCGGCGAAGCGGACCGGGGCGATCGGGGTGTAGCCGCTGGAGGCGGCCTTGGTGTAGTAGCCGGTGACGTCGGCGATCAGGTCGATCGACTCCCAGCCGCCGTTGTACAGCTCCACGTAGCCGTCCGCGCCGACCGGCACGACCGACAGGTTCGGCACGGTCTGGCCGGGGGCGAAGTTGACGTTCGAGGTGATCGGACGCTCCGCGCCCGAGGGGAACGCCGTGACGTGGCCGCCGCTGGTGGCGTTGGTGACCGTGAGGTTCAGGACCACGGCCGTGACGCCCGCCGGGATCGAGCCGTTGCCGGCGATCTGCACGCGGGCCGTGGTGTACGGGGCGACCTTGGCCTTGGCGCCGCCGATGCCGCTGCGGGTGTCCAGCAGACGGGTGGGGCCGTACGGGGTGAAGTCCGAGCCCGCGGTGAGGATCTCGACCGAGTTGGTGACGGAGGTGCCGTCGGCGCGGTCCGTCGCGGTGACCGTGATGGTGTAGGTGCCCAGTTCCGCGTAGTTGTGCGCGGTGGTCATCGTCGTGCTGCCGTAGGCGGTCTCGTTGCTCGTCGTGTTGTCGCCCCAGTTGATGACGGCGTCGACGTACCGGTTCGGATCGCTGGTGATGGTGGTGTCCAGCTCCAGCGAGTGGGCGGACACGTTGTAGGCCGCCAGGCCGACCGCGAGGTTCGGGTTGGCGACCGCCGACTGCGCGGTGGCCTTGTCGCCGGCGGACGCGCGGACCGAGCGCTCGGCGGAGCTCTTGAAGGTCTTGAAGTTCTCCGCCGCGGCCTTCTTCAGGTCCACGTCGGGAGCGGATATGCCCTTCTTGCCCGGCGTGACCGGATCCGCCTGGGCCGCCCCCGGTATGAGACCCATGCTCGCGGCCACGACGGCAGCGGAAATTACGAGTCGGCGATTGCGCACCGGCCCCCCCATTTTTGTTTTTGAACAAGCTCAGGTTTGAAGCGTGCTCAGAGTACATAGCCGCCAGCCGCGCCGCGAGGACTTTGATCAGCGGGTGGGGGCTAGCGTGAAGGCCGGCTCGATGTGGGAGGCGTTGATGAAGGCTGCGGTGCGCAAGTGGGAGGCGGTGCGGGAGTTCGCCCGGGGGCTTCCGGAGGCCGTGGAGGAGTATCCGTGGGGTCCCGAGGACTGCGTGGTGAAGGTCAACAAGAAGATCTTCGTCTTCCTGGGAAACGCCGACGGTCCGCAGCCGCCCGGCCTGTCCGTCAAGCTCAAGGACGAGGCGCTGCACGGGCACGCGATGGCCGCGCCCGGCGCCGAGCCCTCCGGCTACGGCCTGGGCCGCTCCGGCTGGGTCTCCGTGCCGCTGGGGGAGAAGGGGGCGCCCTCCGCGCTGGTGCTGTGCGAGTGGGTGGAGGAGAGCTACCGCACCGTGGCCCTCAAGCGGCACGTCAAGGAGCTGGACGCCCGGATCGAGGCAAATGGCTAAGCGCTTGCTCTTGTGCTGAGTGGAACGCGTTCCTAGCATCGCTGGTGTTACATCAGTTGTGTCACACCGTGCGGCTATGAATGCTGGGGGCTCGATGGCAGTGACAGGGACCGGCCCGCTCGCCGGGGTGCGCGTCGTCGAACTGGCGGGCATCGGCCCCGGCCCGTTCGCCGCCATGCTCCTCGCCGACCTGGGCGCGGACGTCGTGCGCGTGGACCGGCCGGGCGGCGGCGGGCTCGCGGTCAACCCCGTCTACGACCTGACCAACCGCAACAAGCGCTCCGTCCTGGTCGACCTCAAGTCCGCCGAGGGCCCCGCCCGCGTCCTGGACCTCGTCGAGCGCGCCGACGTCCTGATCGAGGGCTTCCGCCCCGGGGTCGCCGAGCGGCTCGGCGTCGGACCGGCCGACTGCCACGCCCGCAACCCGAAGCTGGTCTACGGCCGGATGACGGGCTGGGGCCAGGAAGGCCCCCTCGCCCACACCGCCGGGCACGACATCGCGTACATCGCGGTCACCGGCGCCCTGGGCATGATCGGCAACCCGGACGAGCCGCCGGCCGTCCCCGCCAACCTGGTGGGCGACTACGCGGGCGGCTCGCTCTACCTCGTCATCGGCGTCCTCGCCGCGCTCCAGCACGCCCGGACCCCCGGCGGCGCGGGCCAGGTCGTGGACGCGGCCATCGTCGACGGGACCGCGCACCTCACCGCCATGATCCACGGGATGGTGGCGGCGGGCGGCTGGCAGGACCGGCGCGGGGCCAACCTGCTCGACGGCGGCTGCCCCTTCTACGGGACCTACGAGACCTCCGACGGCCAGTACATGGCGGTCGGCGCCCTGGAGCAGCAGTTCTACGACACCTTCGTGGAGCTGCTCGGCATCGCGGAGCAGGCCCCGGCGCGCAAGGACCTCGCCCGCTGGGGCGAGCTGCGGGGCGCCGTCGCCGCCCGCTTCAAGTCCCGTACCCGCGAGGAGTGGACGGCGGTCTTCGAAGGCACCGACGCCTGCGTGGCGCCGGTCCTGTCGCTGCGGGAGGCCCCGCACCACCCGCACCTCGTGGCCCGAGGGACCTTCACCGACTTCGGCGGGATCACCCAGCCCGCCCCGGCGCCGCGCTTCTCGGCGACGCCTGCCGCGGTCACGAGCGGCCCCGCGCAGCCGGGCGCGGACACCGAATCCGTGGCCCGTGACTGGGACGTACCGGGCCTGACCGGGAAGGGCGCCTGATGGAACTGTCGATGATGCTCGACTACGCGGGGGATCCTCGCCGGGCGGCGGACGAGGCGGCGGCGCTGGAGTCGGCCGGGCTCGACGCCGTATGGGTCGCCGAGGCGTGGGGCTTCGACTCCCCGACGATCATGGGCTACCTCGCCGCCCGCACCGAGCGGCTGAAGATCGGCTCGGCCATCCTCAACGTCTACTCGCGCACTCCCGGCCTCATCGCCCAGACGGCCGCCGGCCTGGACGCGGTCTCCGGCGGCCGGGCGCTGCTCGGCCTCGGCGCCTCGGGCCCGCAGGTGGTGGAGGGCTGGCACGGGAAGCCGTACGACAAGCCGCTCGGCCGGACCCGCGAGACGGTCGAGCTGTGCCGCCGCATCTGGCGCCGCGAGACCATCGACCACCATGGCATCACCGACATGCCGCTGCCGCCCGAGAAGGGCGGCCGGCACGGCAAGCCGCTGAAGATCCTCACCCGGCCGGTCCGTGACGCCATCCCCGTGTACATCGCCTCGCTCGGCCCGGCCAACGTACGGCTGACGGCCGAGATCGCCGACGGCTGGCTGCCCACGCTCTTCATCCCCGAGAAGGCCCGCGCGGTGTGGGGAGCCCCGCTCGCGGAGGGCGCGGCCAAGAGGTCGCCGGAGCTCGGCCCGCTCCAGACCGTGGCGGGCGGCCTGCTCGCCATCGGCGAGGACGCGGCCGCCGTACGGGACCTGGCGCGCCCGCAGATCGCCCTGTACGTCGGCGGCATGGGCGCGGTCGGCAAGAACTTCTACAACGACCTCGCCGTGGCCTACGGCTACGAGGAGGAGGCCCGGAAGATCCAGGAGCTCTACCTCTCCGGCCGCAAGCGCGACGCGGCGGCCGCCGTCCCGGACGAGTTCTGCGAGCTGATGACGCTGTGCGGGCCGGCTGGCTACGTACGCGAGCGTGTCGAGGCCTTCCGCGAGGCGGGCGTCACGATGCTCAACGTCACACCGGTCGGCCCCGAGCCGGCCCGGCTGATCGAAACCGTCAAGAACTGGCTTTAAGGAGCCCCCGATGCAACGCCGGATCTTCGACGCCGACCACGAGGCGTTCCGCGAGACCGTCCGCACCTTCCTCACGAAGGAGGTGCTGCCGCACTACGAGCAGTGGGAGAAGGACGGCATCGTCAGCCGCGAGGCCTGGCGGGCCGCGGGCCGCCAGGGGCTGCTGGGCCTCGCCGTCCCGGAGGAGTACGGGGGCGGCGGGAACACCGACTTCCGCTACGCGGCCGTGATCGCCGAGGAGTTCACCCGGGCGGGCGCCCCCGGACTGGCCATCGGCCTGCACAACGACATCATCGGGCCCTACCTGACCTCGCTGGCCACCGAGGAGCAGAAGCGCCGCTGGCTGCCGGGGTTCTGCTCCGGGGAGACCATCACCGCCATCGCCATGACCGAGCCGGGCGCGGGCTCCGACCTCCAGGGGATCCGGACCACCGCCGAGGACCGGGGCGACCACTGGGTGCTGAACGGCTCCAAGACCTTCATCTCCAACGGCATCCTGGCCGACCTGGTGATAGTGGTCGCGAAGACCACGCCCGAGGGCGGGGCGCACGGTCTGTCGCTGCTGGTCGTCGAGCGCGGCGCGGAGGGCTTCGAGCGCGGCCGCAACCTCGACAAGATCGGCCAGAAGGCCCAGGACACCGCAGAGCTGTTCTTCCACGACGTGCGCGTCCCCAAGGAGAACCTGCTCGGCGAGCTCAACGGCGCCTTCGTCCACCTGATGACCAACCTCGCGCAGGAGCGGATGGGCATCGCGATGGCCGGCATCGCGGCCGCCGAGTACCTGCTGGAGATCACCACCCAGTACGTCAAGGAGCGCGAGGCCTTCGGCCGGCCGCTGTCGAAGCTCCAGCACATCCGCTTCGAGATCGCGGAGATGGCCACCGAGTGCGCGGTCACCCGTACCTTCCTCGACCGCTGCATCACCGACCACACGAACGGCGAACTGGACCACGTGCACGCCTCGATGGCCAAGTGGTGGGCCACCGAACTGCAGAAGCGCGTCGCCGACCGCTGTCTGCAACTGCACGGCGGATACGGATACATGACCGAATACCGGGTCGCGCGGGCCTTCACCGACGGCCGCATCCAGACCATCTACGGCGGCACGACCGAGATCATGAAAGAGATCATCGGCCGCTCCCTCCTCGGCTAAGACCCAGACCTCCCGAAAGGCTTGACCAGTGAGCACCGAAGCTTACGTATACGACGCGATCCGCACCCCGCGCGGCCGCGGCAAGGCCAACGGCGCCCTGCACGGCACCAAGCCGATCGACCTGGTCGTCGGCCTCATCCACGCCCTGCGCGAGCGCAACCCGGGCCTGGACCCCGCCACCATCGACGACATCGTGCTCGGCGTCGTCGGCCCGGTCGGCGACCAGGGCTCCGACATCGCCCGGATCGCGGCCATCGCCGCCGGACTCCCGGACACCGTGGCAGGCGTACAGGAGAACCGCTTCTGTGCCTCCGGCCTGGAAGCCGTCAACATGGCCGCCGCCAAGGTCCGCTCCGGCTGGGAGGACCTGGTCCTGGCGGGCGGCGTGGAGTCCATGTCCCGCGTCCCGATGGCCTCCGACGGCGGTGCCTGGTTCGCCGACCCGATGACGAACTGGGACACCGGGTTCGTCCCGCAGGGCATCGGCGCCGACCTCATCGCCACCATCGAGGGATTCTCCCGGCGCGAGGTGGACGAGTATGCCGCGCTCTCGCAGGAGCGCGCCGCCGAGGCCATCAAGGACGGCCGTTTCGCGGGGTCCGTGGTCCCGGTCACCGACCGCAACGGCCTGGTCGTCCTGGACCAGGAGGAGTTCGTCCGCCCGGGGACCACGGCCGACACCCTCGCCAAGCTCAAGCCCTCCTTCGCCGACATCGGCGAGCTCGGCGGCTTCGACGCCGTCGCGCTGCAGAAGTACCACTGGGTCGAGAAGATCGACCACGTGCACCACGCGGGCAACTCCTCCGGCATCGTCGACGGTGCCTCGCTCGTCGCCATCGGCACCCGCGAGGCGGGGGCGCGGAACGGCCTGCGCCCGCGCGCCCGGATCGTCTCGGCCGCCGTCTCCGGCTCCGAGCCCACCATCATGCTCACGGGCCCCGCCCCGGCCACCCGCAAGGCGCTGGCCAAGGCCGGTCTGACCATCGACGACATCGACCTCATCGAGATGAACGAGGCCTTCGCCGGCGTCGTGCTCCGGTTCGTCAAGGACATGGGCGTCTCCCTCGACAAGGTCAACGTGAACGGCGGCGCCATCGCGCTCGGCCACCCGCTCGGCGCCACCGGCGCGATGCTGCTCGGCACCGTCATCGACGAACTGGAGCGCCAGGACAAGCGCTACGGGCTCGTCACCCTCTGCGTCGGCGGCGGCATGGGCGTCGCCACCATCGTCGAACGCATCTGATCCGTCCTGATCCCTGATCCCACCTCTGACACGGAAGTAGCGAACATGAGCGAGTCCACCACGATCCGCTGGGAACAGGACGAGACCGGCGTCGTCACCCTGGTCCTCGACGACCCCGACCAGTCCGCCAACACGATGAACCAGGCCTTCAAGGACTCCATCGCGGCCGTCGCCGACCGCGCCGAGGCCGAGAAGGACTCCATCCGGGGCATCATCTTCACCTCCGCCAAGAAGACCTTCTTCGCGGGCGGCGACCTCAAGGACATGATCCGACTGCGCCCCGAGCACGCGCAGCTGGCCTTCGATACCGGCACCGAGATCAAGCGCTCGCTGCGCCGCATCGAGACCCTCGGCAAGCCGGTGGTCGCCGCCATCAACGGTGCCGCGCTGGGCGGCGGTTACGAGATCTGCCTCGCCTCCCACCACCGCGTCGCGCTCGACGCCCCCGGCTCCAAGATCGGCCTGCCCGAGGTCACCCTCGGCCTGCTCCCGGCCGGCGGCGGCGTCACCCGTACCGTGCGCCTGATGGGCATCGCCGACGCGCTGCTCAAGGTGCTGCTCCAGGGGACCCAGTACAACCCGCAGCGCGCGCTCGAGAACGGCCTGGTCCACGAACTGGCCGCCACCCCCGAGGAGATGCTCGCCAAGGCCCGCGCCTTCATCGACGCGAACCCCGAGTCGAAGCAGCCCTGGGACGTACCCGGTTACAAGATCCCGGGCGGCACCCCGTCCAACCCGCGGTTCGCCGCGAACCTCCCGGCCTTCCCGGCCAACCTGAAGAAGCAGCTGAACGGGGCCCCGTACCCGGCCCCGCGCAACATCCTGGCCTGCGCCGTCGAGGGCACCCAGGTGGACTTCGAGACCGCGCTGACCATCGAGGCCCGCTACTTCACCGAGCTGGTCACCGGGCAGACCGCCAAGAACATGATCCAGGCGTTCTTCTTCGACCTCCAGGCCGTCAACGCGGGCCGCAGCCGCCCCCAGGGCGTCCAGCCGCGCACGGTCCGCAAGGTCGCGGTCCTCGGCGCGGGCATGATGGGCGCGGGCATCGCGTACTCCTGCGCCCGCGCGGGCATCGAGGTGGTGCTCAAGGACGTCAGCGCCGAGGCCGCCGCCAAGGGCAAGGCGTACTCCGAGAAGCTGCTCGACAAGGCGCTCTCCCGCGGCCGTACGACCGAGGCCCAGCGCGCCGAGCTGCTCGCCCGGATCACCCCGACCGCCGACGCGGCCGACCTGGCGGGCTGTGACGCCGTCATCGAGGCGGTCTTCGAGGACACCGGCCTCAAGCACAAGGTGTTCCAGGAGATCCAGGACGTCATCGAGCCGGACGCGCTGCTCTGCTCCAACACCTCCACGCTGCCGATCTCCGGGCTCGCGGAAGGCGTCAAGCGCCCCGCCGACTTCATCGGCCTGCACTTCTTCTCGCCCGTCGACAAGATGCCGCTGGTCGAGATCATCAAGGGGGAGCGGACCGGTGACGAGGCCATCGCCCGCGCCTTCGACCTGGTCCGCCAGATCAACAAGACCCCGATCGTGGTCAACGACTCGCGCGGGTTCTTCACCTCGCGCGTCATCGGCCAGTTCATCAACGAGGGCGTGGCCATGGTCGGCGAGGGCGTCGAGCCCGCCTCGATCGAGCAGGCCGCGGCCCAGGCCGGCTACCCGGCCAAGGTGCTCTCGCTGATGGACGAGCTCACCCTCACCCTCCCGCGCAAGATCCGCAACGAGACCCGCAAGGCCTTCGAGGCCGAGGGCCGCACATGGGCCGAGCACCCCGCCGACGGGGTCATCGACCGGATGGTCGACGAGTTCGGCCGCCCTGGCCGCAGTGGCGGGGCCGGCTTCTACGCGTACGACGAGGCGGGCAAGCGCGCCGGCATCTGGCCCGGGCTGCGCGAGCACTTCACCAAGCCGGGGTACGAGATCCCGTTCGAGGACATGAAGGAGCGGATGCTCTTCTCCGAGGCCCTGGACACCGTCCGCTGCCTCGACGAGGGCGTGCTCACCTCCATCGCCGACGCCAACATCGGTTCCATCATGGGCATCGGCTTCCCGGCCTGGACCGGTGGAGTGATCCAGTACATCAACGGCTACGAGGGCGGCCTGCCGGGCTTCGTGGCCCGCGCGCGCGAGCTCGCCACCACGTACGGCGAGCGCTTCACCCCGCCCGCCTCCCTCGTGGAGAAGGCCGAGCGGGGCGAGACGTACAGCGACTAGTGCGGTGACCGGGAAGGCGGGCCGGGTTGCTCCCGGCCCGCCTTCCCCCGCCACGGCCGCGCGTCAGGGCAGCGTCCAGAACACCTCCGTCACGAGGTAGAAGACGATGACCCAGAACACGAGCAGCGCGGTGACGACGGCGCCGCCGACGAGATTGGTCCTGGCGGGGGGTTCGTCCGGTGGGGGCCACAGCCACCGCCTGAGCAGCCGGTTCACGTAGTGGGGCATCGTGAAGAAGCTCATGATGAAGCTCGACAGCAGGTTGCCCACGAGCAGCCCGAACCAGAGCGGCATGCCCAGCGGATGCAGGGCCAGGCTCAGTATCACGACGGTCGGGTAGAGCCCGACCCAGACGGCGATGGCGGTCTTCGTGTCCGAGGGCGGCGGCGCTTCCTTGCCGTTCTCCTCAAAGGCGAACCAACTGCCGAACGAGTTGTCGATCGTGCGCAGTTTGAAGTCGTTGAACTTCTCCCCCTCGGCGAGCATCTCCCGCCGCTTCGCCGACGTCAGCCACGCGTCGAGGTGTTCGGCGTTGTCATAGCGGTACAGGGTGGTCCACTCGTCCTGAATGCCTTCGATGGGGCGGAAGATCTCGGTGCCGCGAAACCCTTCGAACTTGCTCTCCTCCTGGCTCATGTGGCGCTGCCATGCGAGGAAGTCGCCTACGTGGTCAGGGTGGACGCGGTGGGTCACCACCACGGTCACGAGCGGGTCCGTCGGCTGCGTGCCACCGCTGATCACCTGCTGGGTCGCGGGACCGTCGAAGTACGGCTCGCCGGCGTCGAGGAGTCGTTGCCGGGTAGCGCCGTTCATCCAGGCCTGCAGGTGGGCCACCGAGTCGAACCGGTAGACGATCACCCAGTCGGGTTGCACGGCGGTCGGCGGGGACACCTGGACGCCGAGGTGTCCGGCGTACCGGGCGGCAGCGGCGTTGACTTCGTCCTGCCACTTCTCGTACTCCCGGTCCATGCCGGGGCGGACCCGCCGGCCGAGGATGACCGTCGCCGCGGCGTCCGGCTGCCGTTCGGGCGTCATCGTCGCGTGCCCGTTCGCGCCGACTGGCTCTCGACGAGCCGGCCGTAGATCCGTTCCGGAGTGAGGGGCAGCTCGCGGTAGCGGACGCCCGTGGCGTCGCGGAGCGCGTTTGCCAGCGCGGGGGCCACCGGGTTGATGCAGCACTCCGCCATCCCCTTCGACCGCATGGCCCCGACGGAGTCCGACGAGCCCACCAGGAGCACGTCGGTGCGCGGCACGTCGGCGTAGGTGGGGATGCGGTAGTTGCGGAGGTTCGGGTTGGCCATGACGCCGTCCGCGTCGATCTGGAAGTTCTCGGTCAGCGCGAATCCGATGCCCTGGGCGACACCGCCCTCCACCTGTCCCCGCACCTGTTGCGGGTTGATGAGCACACCGGCGTCGGTCGCCTGGACGCTGTACAGGACACGGATCTCACCCGTCACCGGGTGGACGGCGATGCGGAAGCCCTGCGTATTGGAGGTGACGCTGCGGGGCGAGCCGTACGCCTTGCGGGCGGCCGTGAACCGGATGCCGCGCGCCCGGGCTTCGGCGACGAGCGTGGCCAGCGAGACGCGCTCGTCCCCGCAGACGACGTCGGTGTCGTCCATCGAGCACATCACGACGTGGACGTCCGTGTGCGTGGCGGCGAAGTCCAGGATGCGGTCGCGCACGGCGCCCGCCGCCCGGAGGACCGCGTTGCCCGCCACGAAGAGTCCGGCACTCGCGAAGGCGCCGGTGTCGAATCCCGTGCGGTCGGTGTCGGACTGCACCAGGCGGATCCGCGACGGTGTCGTACCGAGCTGGCTGGCCGCGATCTGGACGTGCGCGGTCGACGTGCCCTCGCCGAATTCGACGGTGCCGACGGCCAGTTCGTACACGAGGTCGTCGCCGAGCGTGAGCCAGGCCTCGGAGACGTGCTCGGTCGGGGGCGCGGTCTCGTGCATGGAACTGGCGACGCCGACCCCGACGAGCCATCCGGGGCCGGGGGAGGGCTGGTCGGCCGTACGGGCCAGCTCGCCGGCCACGAGGTCGATGCAGTTGCCGAGGCCGTCCTCGTGGAACACCACGTCGTCGGGTCCGTCGTGCAGGGCGACGAGCGGCTCGCCCGGGCGCACGATGTTGCGGCGTCGCAGTTCGAGCGGATCCATGTGCAGGGCCAGGGCCAGTTCGTCCATCGCCGATTCCACGGCGAAGGCCGGCTGGGTCATTCCGTAACCGCGCAGGGCGCCGCTCGGGACGGTGTTCGTGTAGACGGAGAAGGCGTCGTACTTCTTGTTGGGGCAGCGGTAGATCATGACGGCGGAGCCGCCCGCGTACAGGGTCTCGCCGCCGTGGTTGCCGTAGGCGCCCGTGTTGGACACGTTGCGGACCTGGAAGGCGGTGAGCGTGCCGTCGGCCTTCGCGCCGAGCTTGACCGTCAGCTTCATAGGATGCCGGGGCGAAGCCGTGGTGAACTCCTCCTCGCGCGTGTACTCGAAACAGACGGGCCGCCCGGTGTCCAGGGCTGCGAGCGCGGCCAGGTCCTCCGAAATGACCTCCTGCTTGCCGCCGAAACCGCCGCCGACGCGCTTGCAGAACACGCGGAGCTGGTCCGGGCGCAGCGCGAACAGGTAGGCCAGTTTGACCTTCGCGATCGACGGAGACTGCGAACTGGTGCGGACGTTCAGCCGCCCGTCCTCCATCCAGGCGATCGAACCGTGGGTCTCCAGATGCGCGTGCTGTACGCGTGGTGAGAAGTACGTGCCTTCGTGGATCACGTCGGCCGCTGCGAAGCCCGTGTCGACGTCGCCGATGTGCGAGTGGATCTCCAGTAGGAGGTTGTGGACGTAGTCGCGGGCGAACGGGTCCTCCGAGCCGTGCAGTTGCGGTGCCCCGTCGGCCATGGCCTGCTCGGGGTCGAAGACCGCCGACAGCACCTCGTACTCCACGGCCACCTTCCGGCAGCCCTCCTCGGCCGCCCCGACCGTGTCGGCGAGCACGGCGACGACGCGCTGACCGACGAAGCGGACCGTGTGGTCGAGGATGTAGGTGTCGTCCGGATCGACGAGGTGGTCGGTGTGGATCGCCGTGGTGAAGCGCCTGCGCGGCACATCCTCCCAGGTGTAGACGCGATGCACACCGGGGACCGCCAGTGCGGCGGTCTTGTCGATCGAGACGATGCGGGCGTGCGCGTGGGGCGAGCGCAGCACTTTGAGGTGCAGCATCCCTTCCATGTGGGTGTCCATCGTGAATTCGGCGCGACCGGTCACCACGTCGTCGGCGGCCGGCGCACCGACGCTCGTTCCGACGGCCCGTCCCGGCGCGGCGCTCTGCACGCCGACGACACCCTTCACCGCGTCCTCGATCGCCCGGTAGCCAGTGCAACGGCAGAGATTTCCCTTCAACGCCCGGGGCAGGTCCGCCTTCTGGTCCTCGGTGAACGTCGCCGAGGTCATGATCATCCCTGCGGTGCAGAACCCGCACTGGAATCCCGGGGCGTCCCGGAAGCGGCGCTGCGCGGGATGCAGGCCGCCGGGTGACCCGAGACCCTCGATCGTGGTCACCTCGTGGCCTTCCGCGCGGAAGGCGGGGGTGATGCAGCTGTGGACCGGAGTGCCGTCCAGCCACACGGTGCACGCGCCGCAGTCGCCGGCGTCGCAGCCCTTCTTGACGCCGAAGTGGCCGAGCGCCCGCAGGAACGTACGCAGACACTGGCCGGGGTCCGGTTCCTCGGAGAAGCTCCTGCCGTTCACGGAGTACGTCATGCCGGGCCCCCAGCCGTGAGTTCGTGGCGGATCTCTTCGGCGAAGTGCAGGGTGAGGTGGTGGCGGTGGTCCGGGGTTCCGTTGGGGTCGGCGAACCAGACCTTTGCGGGGATGGCGTTGATGCTCTGCTGCAGGGTGCGCGCATCGGGCACGGTGTCGAAGGCGATGCGCACCGGGCGTGTGGTGCCGGCGGTGACGGTGAGCAGCAGGTCGCTCGTTCCCGGCGTCTGCGTACCGACGAGGAAGACCGTCGAACGGCCCAAGTGGGTCAGTGTGAACAGTCGGTGGGCGGTGCGCCCCCGCAGGGCGCGCGCCGGAACGCGGATGCGCCGCAGGATCTCCCCGGGGGAGAGGATGTTCCGGTTGTTCCCGGTCACGAAGTCGAGGGCGTCGACGGTGCGCACGGACCCGTCGGGAGCCCACAGCTCGTACTCGGCCTCGAGTGCGACCGTGAGCGTGATCATGGGGCCGGCCGGCAGGGACATGCAGATGTTTCCGCCGACGGTCGCCGAGTTCCAGACCTTGAACGAGGACAGGAACGCTTCGCAGCTCTGCGCGAAGAGGGGGCCCGCGGTCCAGTCGGCCGGAGGAGTGAAGGCGTACAGGTCCCGGATGGTGCACGTGGCGCCGATCTCCAGGCCCGCGCCGCTCGGCACGAGAGGATCCCAGCCCAGGGTCGTCAGGTCGAGCAGGCGGCGCAGGCCCGGCTGTTCGGCGGAGAACAGCCACGTCCCGCCGGCGAGCCAGGCATCGCCCTCGCGCCAGTCGGCGCCCGGCCGGTCGGACGGTCGCCGGACGACTTCGCTGATGGTGTTGAGGTCCATGAAAACACCTGCCCGTTACGTGCAGGGGTGGCCGCCACCTTGAGCGGCAGAATCCGCTGGGGCCGCTGGGGCCGACCCGCTCAGAGCAGGGGCCGGCGGGCGCAAAGACTCCTTTCCAGCGTACTGAGAACGGGCCCGCCCCGCCAAAGCAGGGCTTCGGTCTGCGGCTACGGCCCGCCGGGCGCCTCGCCGGACACGAACGCCGCCCGCAGTTCCTCCCGTAGCGACCGCTGGAAGGCCGTCACCAGTGCCTGAACCACCATCGGCTGCATGTGTGCCGACAGCGCCTTCATCGACTCCACCCGCTCCGGGTCGCTCTCGCCCTCCGTGAACGGCCCCCACACCTCGTCCCGGAACAGCGCCGTCAACTCGTGCGCCGCCGACCTGGTGTGCTCCATCAGGACCCGGCGCGCCGCCAGGATCGTCTCGTGCGCGATCGGTACGTCGAGCAGCGCGACCCCCAGCCGCAACAGCCCCACGTCCACCCGGAAACCGTCCCCCGAAACTGCGCACACGTTCATCGCCGTCAGCCGCCGGACATCGCTGTCCGACAGGCTGCGCCCCGCCCGCTTCTCCAGCTCCGCCCGCGAGACCTCCTGGGCCGAATCCGGGGCCCAACTGGCCACCAGAGCCCGGTGGATCGCCAGATCGTGCGCGCTCAGGTCGTCGGGCAGCGCGTCCAGATAGCGCTCGATCGCGGACAGCGTCATGCCCTGGTGCTGCAACTCCTCGATCAGGGCCAGCCGCGAGAGGTGCTCCGGGCCGTAGTGCCCCACACGACGGGGGCCGATCACGGGAGGGGGCAAAATCCCGCGCGTGCTGTAGAACCGTACGGTACGGACGGTGACGCCCGCCCTGGCCGCCAGCTCGTCCACGGTGAGCATCGGCTCGGGTGCCTGGTCGGCCATCGTCTGCGCCTCGCTCTCTGCTCCACAGCTTGGGTTCAACAGTATTGCTGTCGCACCAACGATGTGAAACGGCCAGGAGCTGCCCATGACCACGAACCTGCGACTGCCCGGACGACCCGAGGAGCTCACCCTCCCCGCCCTGCTGGCCCGCAACGCCGCCGAATACGGCGAGCTGCCCGCCCTGTCGTGGCGCGCGGGGCCCGAAGCGGCCCCGTGGACGACCCTCACCTGGAGCGAGGTGCGCCGCCAGGTCGCCGTCCTCGCCTCCGGTTACGCCGCGCTCGGCGTCGAGCGCGGCGACCACGTGCTGCTGATGATGGGCAACCGCCCCGAGCACTGGCTCAGCGACCTCGCGCTCGTCCACCTCGGCGCCGTCCCCGTCACCGTGTACGGGACCTCCGCGCCCGAGCAGATCGCCCACATCGCCCGCCACAGCCGGGCCAGGGTCGCCGTCGTCGAGGGCGCCCGCGAGCTCGTCCGGTGGGAGCCGCTGCTGGCCGACCCCGGGGTACCCCTGGAACGGCTGGTCGTGGCCGAGGCCGCCCAGGCCGGCACGCACCGCACCTACGGCTCCCTGTACGCGAGCGGCGCCCGGCTGCACCGGGCCGACGCCTTCGAGAAGGCCTGGCAGGAGGCCCGCCCCGAGGACCCGCTGACCGTCGTCTACACCTCCGGCACCACCGGCGACCCCAAGGGCGTCCGCCTCACCCACCGCAACCTCATGCTCCAGGCGGTCCGCCTCGACCGGCACGTGGAGCTGCCCGAGCACGCCGAGCACATCTGCTACCTGCCCTTCGCGCACATCGCGGAGCGGGTCCTGGGCATCTACCTGCCGCTGCTGCGCGCCGCGCACGTACGGCTGTGCGCCGACCCGACCGCCGTATCGGCCGCCGTCCGCGAGCTGCGTCCGGTGCAGTTCTTCGGCGTGCCCCGGGTGTGGGAGAAGCTCGCCGCCTCCGTACGGGCCG
Organism: Streptomyces sp. NBC_01546; assembly: GCF_045208355.1. Classification (NCBI taxonomy): domain Bacteria; kingdom Bacillati; phylum Actinomycetota; class Actinomycetes; order Kitasatosporales; family Streptomycetaceae; genus Streptomyces; species Streptomyces sp. NBC_01546. Next base: position 1,612,633 of record NZ_CP109379.1, on the reverse strand, counting down.
TCCTCGCGCAGCTGCCCGAGGAGCAGCGCGGTGCGATCGAGGCGGCCAACGACCTCGCCCGTGCCCGGGCAGGCCACCGGGAGCGCGGGGAGGTGATACCGGCCGCGCTCGAAGCCTCGTACGCCACGGCGAAGGAGCGGGTGCTCGATCCGCTGCTGGGCCTGGCCGGCCTGGACCGCCTCGTCTGGACGGCCAGCGCCACCGCCCCGATGCCGATCGACGTGGTCCGCTTCTGGGCCGGCTGGGGGATCACCATCATGGACGCCTGGGGCCTCACCGAGACCTCGGGTGTGTGCACGGTCAACAGCCCGGACGGCTTCCGGCTCGGCTCGGTGGGCCGCCCGATCGAGGGGCTGGAGCTGCGGCTCGCCGAGGACGGGGAGATCCTGACCCGCGGCGCGACCGTCTTCGGCGGCTACCTGCGGCCGGACGGCTCGGTGGAGAGCGCGGCGGACGGCGAGGGCTGGTTCCCGACCGGTGACATCGGCCGGCTCGACGAGGACGGCTTCCTCTGGCTGACCGACCGCAAGAAGGAGCTGATCATCACCTCCACGGGCAAGAACGTCTCTCCGGCGCTGGTGGAGAACACCGTCAAGGAGCACCCGCTGATCGGCCAGGCCCTGGTCCACGGCGACGGCCGGTCCTACCTCGTCGCCCTGCTGGTCCTGGACCCGGAGCTGGCCCCGGCCTGGGCCGCGGCCCGGGGCATCGAGGCCGCCTCCCTCGGCGCGCTCGCCGAGGACCCCGCCGTCACGGCGGAGATCGCCCGGGCCGTCGAGGCGGCCAACGCGCGGCTCAACCGGACCGAGCAGATCAAGAGGTACCGGGTGCTCACCGAGGAGTGGGGACCCGAATCGGGAGAGCTCACACCCTCGCTGAAGCTCCGTCGGCGGGTGGTCCGGGAGAAGTACGGCGCGCTGATCGACGGCCTCTACGAGGCGCCCTGAGGCGAACGAGCCCGGTCCGGTGGGCGGCGCGCCGCCCACCGGACCGGGGCTGTGGTCTAGGCGGCCTAGCGCCCGATCAGCGGGTAGTGGTCGGAGAGGTTGGTGTACGTGTAGGAGGTGCCCCAGCTGGAGACCGTCCAGGGCGCCGACTGCTCCTTCACCACGTTGTTCTCCCAGCCCGCCGGACGGGCGTTGCCCTTGCGGTACAGGACGTAGTCCAGGTCCTCGCGCGGGTCGGTCGGGTAGCGGTAGTTCGCTATCGAGTTCAGCGCGGTGTCGAAGGAGTACGGGTGGCCCGTGCGGGTGTCGGAGCCCGCCAGGTCGGCGTTGGCGAGCAGCGCCGCGTACTCCGGCGTGCGCGAGTCGACGTTCAGGTCGCCCGCCACGATCACCTGCTCGCCCGCCGGGATGTTCTTCCCGTCCAGGAAGGCGTCGATCGCCCGGAACTGACGGGCGCGCATGTCCGCCGCCTCGCCCGCACCGCAGCCCGGGTCGGTGGACTGCGCGTGGGTGCCGACCACGTGCACCTTGGCGCCGTTCACGTTCAGCACGGCATAGGCGAAGCCCTTGTTGGACCACCAGTCGGCGCCGCAGGCGTCCTTGAAGACGACCTGCTCCTTGCGGACGATGGGCCACTTGCTCAGGATCGTGACCCCGCCGTCCTCCGGGGTGGTGGAGGAGTACGCGCCGCCGGTGGCGTCCCAGCCGGTCTTGCTGCGGCCGACGACCGGGGTCTGGTACGGGTACTGGGCGGCCGAGTTGGCCTTCAGCGCGTCGGAGGCGCCGTTGTCGAAGGCTTCCTGGAGCACGACCACGTCGTGGCCCTGGTAGAAGGAGGCCTTGGGGATCTCCGCGGCCCGGTGGTCCTGGCCCCAGTTCGGGTACAGGTTCTTGCTCATCAGGAACACGTTGTACGAGAGGACGCTGAGCCGCGGGGCGGCGGCGACGGCACTCCCGGCGGAGGGGGCCGCCGTGGCGGCCGGCGCGGTGGTGGCGGCCAGTGCGCCCGCGGCGACCGCCGCGACGGCAGTGGCAGCGGCCCGGTGACGGCGGTGCGAGGTGTGCGGCATGGGGGAACTCCATCGTCCTGCGGGGGAAGATCGGATCGGCTTCGCCATCCAAGCAGCCGCGGTTACCTCTGGGTAACACCCGTGACAAGACTTTCTGTCCGGCCCGGGACATCGCGGGGGAGACCGCTGACCGGAGGCCGTCATACTGGATGAATGAGCACGAAGGAGCAGCCGGCCGAGCCCGCCTCGAAGCCCCTGACCGGGCGCCGCGGCGACCCCGGGCCGCCTCCGCCCGGCGGGGTGCTGTGGACCATCGCCGGCGACGTCCGGGCCCTGCTGATGCTGCCCGCCGCCTTCACGATGCAGGTCGCACACCCCGCCATCGCGGCCGGAGTCGACCAGTACTCCGTCTTCCGCACCGACCCCTGGGGCCGCGGCGAGCGCTCGCTGCGCTCGGTCCAGCTCTGGGTGTACGGCGGGGAGGGCGCCGCCGAGGAGGGCCGCCGGGTGCGCCGCCTGCACAAGGAGATCCAGGGCGTCGACACCCGCGGCCGGCGCTACCACTCCCTGGACCCGGCCTGCTACGCCTGGGTGCACGCGACCGGATTCCCCGTCTACCTGTATGCCGGGCGCTACCTGCTGCGCCGCTTCACCCCCGCCCAGGAGCGGCAGCTCTACCGCGAGTGGCTCCAGGTCGGCCGGATCCTCGGCCTCCACGACCGGGACATGCCGCAGACCATCGAGGAGTACTGGGCGTACTGGGCCAGGATGCTGGCCGAGGAGATCGAGCCCACCGAGGTCGCCCGCGAGCTGGTCGCCACCGATGTCCCGCTGCCCCGCCCCGAGGTCGGCGGGCCCGTGGTCCGGCTGCTGCTGCGGCTCACCTGGCCGGCGCTGAGGGTGGCATTCCTGCGGTTCCGGGCCTTCGCCACCGTGGGGTACATGCCGCCCGAGGCGCGCGCGGCCATCGGGCTGGAGTGGAGCCCGGCCCAGGAGCGCAGGCTCCGGCGGTTCAGCACGGCCGTGCGGCTCCTCGTACCGCTGCTGCCGGAACGGCTGCGGTACCTGCCCATCGCGCGGGCGGCGCGCGCCCGATGGCACGCCGCCGCCCGCTGACGGACGTCAGTGCTTGTCGTGCTCGTCGTGCCGGTGGATCGTGTTCGTCTCCGCGATCTTCTTCCAGGACTTCGGCTCGCCCTTCTCCACCGCGGTGGAGAAGGACCGGGCCGCGGCGCCGGCGGCCACGGGGCCCAGGGCCGAGGCTTCCGGCTTGCCCGGGGTGTACAGCCAGGTCTCGAACAGCTGGGCCAGCGGCTTGCCCGACACCTTCTCCGCGTAGCGGACGAAGTCGCCGACCTTGGCGTTGCCGTAGGCCCGCTCGGTCGGCCAGCCCTTCAGGATCTCGAAGAACTTCTCGTCGCCGATCTCGTTGCGCAGCGCCTGCAGGGCGATGGCGCCACGGTCGTAGACGGCCCCGTGGAACTGGTTCTCCGGACCCGGGTCACCCGGCTTGACCTGCCAGAACGGGTCCTCTGCCGGGCGAGTGGAGTAGGCCCAGTCGGCGAGCTCCTGCGCGGTGCCCTCGCCCTCCTTCTCCGACCACAGCCACTGACTGTAGCGGGCGAAGCCCTCGTTGATCCAGATGTCCTTCCAGCCCTCGACGGACACGCTGTCGCCGTACCACTGGTGGGCCAGCTCGTGCACGACCACCGAGACGTTGGCGCCGTTCTGGAACTGGCGCGGACCGTAGAACGGCCGCGTCTGGGTCTCCAGGGCGTAGCCGGCGTTCACGTTCGGCACGTAGCCGCCCAGCGCGTTGAAGGGGTACGGCCCGAAGACCCCCTCCAGCCACTCGGTGACCTCGCCGGTCCGCTCCACGCTCGCGCGCGCCGCACCCGCGTTGTCGCCGAGGTCCTTGCTGTAGGCGTTGACGATCGGCAGCCCGCTCGCCGTCTTGTCGGTGGTGATGTCGAACTTGCCGACCGCGAGGGTGGCCAGGTAGGTGGCCTGCGGCTTGTTGGAACGCCAGTTGTACCGGGTCCAGCCCAGCCGCGAGGTCTGCGACTGGAGCACGCCGTTGCTGATGGCCTGGGTGCCGTCCGGGACGCTGACCGAGACGTCGAAGGTGGCCTTGTCGAGCGGGTGGTCGTTGCTCGGGAACCACCAGACCGCCGAGTCGGGCTCCTGCGCCGCCACACCGCCGTCGGGCGTGCGCTGCCAGGCCGTCCAGCCGTCCACCTTCAGCTCCGAGGGCTTCCCGGCGTACTTGACGACGACGGTCAGCGGGGTGTTGCGCGCCAGCGGCTTCGCCGGGGTGACCTCCAGCTCCTGGGTGCCGGAGGTGGCGAACTTCGCCTTGGCCCCGTTGACCCGCACCTCGCTGACCTGGAGACCGAAGTCCAGGTTGAAGCGGGACAGGTCCTGCTTGGCGGTGGCGAGGAGGGTGGCGGTGCCTTCGAGCAGGTCCGTCTGCGGCTGGTACTTCAGGCGCAGGTCGTAGTGCGACACGTCGTATCCGCCGTTGCCGCTGGCCGGGTAGTAGGGATCGCCGATACCCGGAGCGCCCGGACCGGAACTCGCCGCCGATGCCGGGATCACCAGCAGCAGGGAAGCGGCGAGCACGCTCGGGGCGATGACTTTGCGGTGCACGAAGGGCTCCAAGTGGTAGAGGAGACGGATCGGTTCGAGCTCATGTCGCTCGACCGTATTCACCCCTGACGCCCCACGTCATGTCCATGGCCCCCACTGTCACACGATCGCCATTCGGCCGTCACAGCCCTGGCGGCAGGGCGGCGACCGCGCCGAGTACCAGGTACACCCCGGCCACCGCCAGGTGTTGGCGGGCCAGAGCCCGCGGACTGCGGCGCAGCCAGCGGCTCACCGCCCCGCCGGCGCACGCGTAACCGAGGTCGAGGAGGGCGCCGAGGACGAGGAAGACCGCTCCGAGGAGCCGGATCTGCGTGCTCGGATCGCCCGCGTCCGGCCTGATGAACTGCGGAAGAAAGGCCAGAAAGAACAGGGTCACCTTGGGGTTGAGGAGGTTGGTGAGGACGCCGTCGAGGTAGGCGCGGCCCGGCCCGACGGTCCGTCCGTCCCCCGTGGCGAGGAGGAACGGCCCGGCCCGCAGCGCCCGTACACCCAGGAAGAGGAGGTACGCCGCGCCCGCGTACTTGAGGACCAGGAAGGCGGCGGGGGAGCGGGCCACCAGCTCCGCCACCCCGGAGGAGGCGACCGCGAGGTGCACCACGGCGGCGCTCTCCACCCCGGCCGCGGTGGCCAGACCGGTCCGCAGCCCCTGCGCGGCGGCGCGGGTGACGATCAGGATCAGGTTCGGTCCGGGGACGAGGACGAGCGCGGCGGAGGCGGCGAGGAAGGCTGCAAAGGTGCTGGTGGTCATGGGTTTAGCCTGGTGGCGCGGGGCTTGGGTCACCCGGGCCAAGGGAGGGACAAGTGGACCGTTCCGCGCCGCGCGCATGGTCGCCGGCCGAACTGGATTGCGTACTGGGCGGCTGGACCGCCGGTCCGGGTCCGCTGTACCGGCGCCTCGCCGCCGCCCTGCACCACGCCGTCCGCACGGGCGAGCTCGCGCCCGGCGACCGGCTGCCCGCCGAGCGGACCCTGGCCGCGGCCCTGGGCCTGAGCCGGGCCACCGTGGTCTGCGCCTACGACGAACTGCGCGGCGCCGGCGCGGTGGACAGCCGGCGGGGAGCGGCACCCGGATCGCCCGGCTGCCGGGCTCCTCGCTCCGGCCGGCCGACGGGCGGGTCCCCGGCGGCACCGCTACGGCCCTGGTCCAGCGGCTGGTGGACGACGGCCCGGCCGAGGTGATCTCCCTGTCGGTCGCCGCGCGTGGCGCGGCCCCCGAGGTACGCGAGGCGCTCGGCGCCCTCCTGGCGGACGGGCTCGATCCGCTGCTGGCGGAGAGCGGCTACCACCCGGGCGGCCTCCCGGCGCTGCGGGCCGCGGTGGCCGACCGCTACACCGCCGCCGGGCTTCGGACGGCGCCCGAGCAGATCCTCGTCACCACCGGCGCCACCCAGGCGCTGGCCCTGGTCGCGCAGCTGTACCTGCGGCGCGGCTCGGCGGTGGTCGTGGAGACGCCGAGCTGGCCGGGGTGCCTGGACGCCCTGCTGGCCGCCGGGGCCCGGCCGCGGCGGGTGCCGCTGGACGCCGAGGGCATCGCGCTGCCCGGCTTCCGGGCGGCCCTGCCCGGGGCCGTGCTGGCGCACGTCACGCCCACCTTCCACAACCCCACCGGGGTGCTGATGTCCGCCGCCCGGCGGGAGCGGATCGCAGTGCTGGCGGCGCGGGCGCGGGTCCCGGTCGTGGAGGACCTCGCCTACGACACCCGGCTGTGGGACGCCCCGGAGCCGGGGCCGGTGGCCGCCCACGCCCCGCCGGACGCGGAGGTGCTGAGCATCGGCTCCCTCGCCAAGGCCGTGTGGGGCGGCCTGCGCATCGGCTGGCTGCGCGGGCCCGCACCGGTCGTGGAGCGCCTGGCCCGCCTCAAGGCCCGGGCCGATCTGGGCAGTCCGCTGCTGGACCAGGCCCTCGCCGTCCGCCTGCTGCCACGCGTGGAGGACATGCGCGCGGCCCGGGCGGTGACGCTGCGGGCCGGACTGGCCGGCCTGGAGGAGCACCTGGCACGGCAGTTGCCCGGCTGGACCTGGCAACGCCCGGACGGGGGCGCGGCCTTGTGGACAAGGCTCCCGATGGGAGCGGACGCGGCCGTGTTCGCGCAGGTCGCGCTGCGGTACGGGGTCGAGCTGGTCCCCGGCGCCATGACCGACCCCTCGGGCGCCCACGACGACCGCGTCCGGCTCCCGTTCACGCTGCCGGAGTCCGGGCTGGCGGACCTGGTGGACCGCCTGTCCCGGGCCTGGACCGCATGCGCAGGCCAGGAGGTGTCCGGTAAGAGACCTCGGCCTTCCCGGCATACCGAACAGTCGGTAACCTGCCGTTCATGACCCTTCCTCCGCTCGCCGCCCGGCACGCTTGGCACGCCGCGATCAACCCGCTGCACTCCACGGTCTACTTCTCGCCGGACACCACCAAGGAGTTCGCGGGCCTCGGGATCACCGACCCCGTCGCCGTCAACCTCGCCCACCGCTCCGCCGCCATGGGCGCCGTCGGAGCGGGCACGGTGACCGCCACCTTCTACAACTACCGCCACGACCTCATCGCCCGGCACCTCCCGGCCGTCTGGGACACCGCCACGCCCGAGCAGGTGCTCGCCGCCCGGCTGCGCTCCGCCGACGCCACGCTGCGCAGGCTCCTCGGCGACGAGACCATAAAGTCCCCCGAGGTCGCCGAGGCCGCCGACCTGGCGATGCGCGCCACCGAGGGCTGCACCCGGCACGCCCGTACCCTCTACGCGGCCCACGCCGACCTCCCCGTGCCCGGGGAACCGCACCTGCGCCTGTGGCACGCGACCACCCTGCTGCGCGAACACCGCGGCGACGGCCACCTCGCCGCCCTGCTCATCGCGGGCCTGGACCCGCTCGAGGCCCTGGTCAGCCACACCGCCACCGGCAAGGGCATGACCCCGAAGTGGCTCAAGGCCATCCGCGGCTGGGAGCAGTCCGACCTGGACGCCGCGGCCGACCGGCTCCGCGCGCGCGGGATCCTCGACGCGGACGGCGAGCTCACCGAGCAGGGCAAGGCCGTACGCGAAAGCCTCGAGGCCGACACCGACCGGCTGGACGCGGCCCCGTACGAGCACCTCGGGGCGGCCGGCCTGGCCCGCCTGGCGGAACTCGGCGGCGGCCTCGTGATGAAGGCGTTCGCCGCCGGAGCCTTCCCGGCGGACCTGCGCGGCAAGGCCTGACGGACCCCGCCCCCGGGCCCGCGGGCGCCCTTACCGCGCCTTGTCACGGCCACCTGCCACAATTGGCAGCCTTCCAGTGCAAACGAAGGCAGGCGGGACCCGATCGTGACGACGTCCATCGAAGGCAGGATCGCCGAGGAGCTCGGCGTACGGGAGCGGCAGGTCAAGGCCGCCGTCGAGCTGCTCGACGGCGGCTCCACCGTGCCGTTCATCGCGCGCTACCGCAAGGAAGCGACCGAGATGCTCGACGACGCGCAGCTGCGCACCCTCGAGGAGCGGCTGCGGTATCTGCGCGAGCTGGAGGACCGGCGCGCCGCGATCCTGGACTCCGTGCGGGAGCAGGGCAAGCTCGACGCCGAGCTGGAGGCGCGGATCAACGCGGCCGACACCAAGGCCCGGCTGGAGGACATCTACCTGCCCTTCAAGCCCAAGCGGCGCACCAAGGCGCAGATCGCCCGCGAGGCCGGTCTGGAGCCGCTCGCCGAGGGGCTGCTCGCCGACCCCTCCGTGGAACCGGCCGCCGCGGCCGCCGCGTTCGTCGACGCCGACAAGGGCGTCGCCGACCCGGCCGCGGCCCTGGAGGGCGCCCGCGCCATCCTCACCGAGCGGTTCGCCGAGGACGCCGACCTGATCGGCGAACTGCGCGAGCGGATGTGGGGCCGCGGCCGGCTCGCCGCGAAGGTCCGCGAGGGCAAGGAGGAGGCGGGCGCCAAGTTCGCCGACTACTTCGACTTCGCCGAGCCCTTCACCGCGCTGCCCTCGCACCGCGTCCTCGCCATGCTGCGCGGCGAGAAGGAGGACGTCCTCGACCTCACCCTGGAGCCGGAGGACCGCGAAGACGCAGCGACGCCCGGCCCGTCCACGTACGAGGGCATGGTCGCCCGCCGCTTCGGCATCAACGACCGCGGCCGTCCCGGCGACAAGTGGCTGGCCGACACCGTCCGCTGGGCCTGGCGTACGAAGATCCAGGTGCACCTCGGCATCGACCTGCGGACCCGGCTGCGCGCCGCCGCCGAGGACGAGGCCGTACGGGTCTTCGCCGCGAACCTGCGCGACCTGCTGCTCGCCGCCCCGGCGGGCACGCGGGCGACGCTCGGCCTGGACCCCGGTTTCCGTACCGGCGTGAAGGTCGCCGTCGTGGACGCCACCGGCAAGGTGGTGGCCACCGACGTCATCTACCCGCACGTGCCCGCCAACAAGTGGGACGAGTCCCTCGCCAAGCTCGCCCGCCTGGCGAAGGAGCACGCGGTCGACCTGGTCGCCATCGGCAACGGCACGGCCTCCCGCGAGACCGACAAGCTCGCCGGGGACCTCATCACCCGCCACCCCGAGCTGAAGCTCACCAAGGTGATGGTCTCGGAGGCGGGCGCCTCCGTGTACTCGGCCTCGGCCTTCGCCTCGCAGGAACTCCCCGGCATGGACGTGTCGTTGCGCGGCGCGGTCTCCATCGCCCGCCGCCTCCAGGACCCGCTCGCCGAGCTGGTCAAGATCGACCCGAAGTCGATCGGCGTCGGCCAGTACCAGCACGACCTGTCCGAGATGAAGCTCTCCCGCTCGCTCGACGCGGTGGTCGAGGACTGTGTGAACGGCGTCGGCGTGGACGTCAACACCGCCTCCGCGCCGCTGCTCTCGCGGGTGTCGGGCATCAGCGGCGGACTCGCCGAGAACATCGTCTCGCACCGTGACGCCAACGGCCCCTTCCGCAGCCGCAAGGGGCTCAAGGACGTGGCCCGCCTCGGCCCGAAGGCGTACGAGCAGTGCGCGGGCTTCCTGCGGATCCGCGGCGGGGACGACCCGCTGGACGCCTCCGCGGTGCACCCCGAGGCGTATCCGGTGGTCCGGGCGATGGGCAAGACGGCCGGCGGCGAGGTGGCGGCCCTGATCGGCAACACCGGCGTACTGCGCTCCCTGCGTCCGGAGCAGTTCGTCACCGAGGCCTTCGGCCTGCCCACGGTCACCGACATCCTGCGCGAGCTGGAGAAGCCGGGCCGCGACCCGCGCCCCGCCTTCAAGACCGCGACCTTCAAGGAGGGCGTGGAGAAGATCGGCGACCTGGCCCCCGGGATGATCCTGGAGGGCGTGGTCACCAATGTGGCCGCCTTCGGCGCCTTCATCGACATCGGCGTGCACCAGGACGGGCTGGCGCACGTCTCGGCGCTGTCGAAGACCTTCGTCAAGGACCCCCGGGACGTGGTCAAGCCGGGCGACATCGTCCGCGTGAAGGTCATGGACGTGGACATCCCGCGCAAGCGGATCTCGCTGACGCTGCGGCTGGAGGACGAGGCCGGGGCGGAGCGCGGCACGGGCGCCGCCGGCCAGGAGCGGCGGGGCGGCGGCCGTCCGCCGCAGCAGCGCGGCGGGGGCGGCCAGGGCCAGGGTCAGAGCGGTCAGGGTCAGAGCGGTCAAGGCCAGAGCGGTCAGGGCCAGAGCGGTCAGGGCCAGGGCGGCCAGGGCCGGCGGCAGGGCGGTCAGGGTCAGCGGCAGGGCGGCGGCGGGTCCGCGTCCGCCGCCGCGCCCGCCAACAGCGCCATGGCCGACGCCCTGCGCCGCGCCGGCCTCACCGGACCCGAGGCGCGCCGCAAGCGGTGACCGAAGGCTTGCAGCCACCCGGCGCGTGAAGGTCTTGTGCGCGATGGCCGAATAGGTTCCCCTCCGGGGGACCTGCCTTGCCAACTCCCGTACAAGATCTGTAGGCATGGTGGAACGCCCGTTCGTCACCTTGGCGGACGGGCTTCCGCTTTTCCCCTCAGGACCGCATTCCCCGAGGCCGCCCTCGAAGGCACAGGACACCATGCCCATGCCCGCACACGCCTACCGACGCTGCCCGAGAAAGGGTCCGAAGAGGGATCACATGTCCCACCGGCAACTCAGCCTGCGTAAACGGTGCGAGAACATTCTCGGCCATCTGGATCTGACCCATCCGTTCTCCCTCGACGCGCTGTGCAGACACATAGCCGAGCAGCGGGGCCGCCCCATCAAACTCCATCCGCTGCCCAAGGAGGCGGCGGAGTCGGGCGTTTGCGGACTGTGGGTGGGCACGGCCAGCGTCGACTACGTCTTCTACGAGGCGCAGACCACCCCGCTCCACCGGGAACACATCGTGCTCCACGAGCTCGGCCACATCCTCTTCGGCCACCACTCGCTGGAGGGCGAGGAGGCCGACGGCGGCGCCCCGGTCGTGCTCGGGCGCACCAACTACACCACCCGGCAGGAGCAGGAGGCGGAGATGCTCGCCAGCATGATCCGCATCCGCACGGCGAACGCCGGACCGCCGTCGGCGGCCCGCGCCCGTGGCACCCTGGCCCGGCTCGAGTCCGCCATGGGTTACGAGCGGGGGAACGATGGCAGCTGACCTGACCGCCTTCGGGAACTGGCTCGCCGTTCCCAGCGTGGTGTGCCTGTGGATCGCGATCCTGCTCCGCGCCCCGGGGGCCCTGCGCTCCCCGCAGCAGCGCGGCCTGTGGCTGGCCGTGGCCACCGCCGCCGGCGCGATGACCCTGAACCTCCCCGACGTCGTCACGTACGCGATGAGCCGCGGCGCCGGCTACGCGCACACCATCGGCCTCGTCCGCAATCTGATCGGCGTCTTCTCCGCCGGCGCCGTCCTCTACTTCGTGGCCGCCGCCGCGGGCGGCCGCCGGCTCCGGTTCGTCTCCTGGACCGCCACGATCGGGTGGCTCACCGCACTCGTCGCGCTGGACGTCGCGGCGCCCGGGCACGGCACGCACACCATGCCGCCGGTCGGCGACCCGGTGCCCTCCCTCGCGTACTGGCTGGTGCTGATCTCCGCACACGTGGCAGCCAACACCGTCTGCGTGGCGCTGTGCTGGCGCTACAGCCGCCGCACCGAGAGCCGGGGGCTGGCCGCCGGGCTGCGGCTCTTCGGCCTCGGTACCGCGTTCGCCGGCCTGTTCTGGTTCGCGTACCTGCTCAAGGCCCTGTTCGGCAGCACGTGGGCGATGCCCGCCCTGCCGCTGCTGATGAACGTGCACGGCCTGCTGCGGGCGGCGGCCATCCTCGTGCCGACCCTGTTCACCTTCCGCCGGACCGCCGCCGACATCTCCACCGCCTGGCGGCTCTGGCCGCTGTGGCGCGACCTGGTCCAGGCCGTCCCGCACGTGGCCCTGAACAAACCGCGGGCCGGGCGGATGGTGGAGCTGCTGTGGCCGCCGGTCCCGCGCAACCTGCTCGTGTACCGCAAGGTGATCGAGACCCGCGACGCGATCCTGATCCTGGGGGAGTACGTCGCCCCGGGCGCCCTGGAGGACGCCCGCGGCCGGGTCGCCGGGAGCGGGGTCCCCGAGCAGCGCCGCACCGCGGCCGCGCTGGCCTCCGTACTGAAGGAGGCGCGGCAGGCGAAGCTCGCCGGAGTGCCGGGGCGGCCGGGCGAGGCGGCCGGGCTGGAGCTGCCCGCCGCCATCCAGACCTCGGCCGAGGGCGGGGACCTGGCCGAAGAGGCCCGGTTCCTCGTCGACGTCGCCCACGCGTACACCCGGGAAGTGAAGCCGTCTTGACCACCGTACTGATCACCGGGGCCAGCGCCGGACTGGGCGCGGCCTTCGCCCGGGGCTTCGCGGCCAAGGGCGCCGACCTGGTCCTCGTGGCCCGCGACAAGGACCGGCTGGAGACGGTCGCGCGGGAACTCGGCCGGGAGTTCGGCACGGTGGCCGAGGTGCTGCCCGCCGACCTGCTGGACCCGGGGGACTGCGCGGCGGTCGCCGAGCGGCTCTCCGACCGGACCCGGCCCGTGGACATCCTGGTCAACAACGCGGGCTTCGGGCTGCCCGCGCCGTTCCCGTACAACTCGGCCGAGGACGAGGAGCGGATGCTCGACCTGCTGGTCAAGGTCCCGCTGCGGCTCACCCACGCCGTACTGCCGGGCCTGCGCGAGCGCCGCCGGGGCGCGGTGGTCAACGTCTCCTCGGTGGCCGGACTGCTGCCGACCGGCACCTACGGGGCGGCAAAGGCCTGGATCACCGCGTTCAGCGAGTCCCTCCGGGTGGACATGGCGCCCTACGGAGTGCGGGTCCTGGCGGTGGTCCCGGGCTTCACCCGCACCGAGTTCCAGGAACGTGCCGGGATGGACGTCAGCGCCCTGCGCGAAGCGGTCTGGCTCGAGCCGCGGGCCGTGGTCGACCAGGCCCTGCGCGACCTCGCCCTGCGCCGCCCGCTCAGCATCACGGGCCGCCGCTACCAGGCGTACGCCCTGGCCGCCCGCCACCTCCCGCGCACCTTCGTGGCCCGCAGGATGGCCCGCACCCGGCGCGCTCCGGCGGACCGGCCGGACGAGCGCTGACGCTGTCGCGGCAGCCCGATGCGCGGACCGGTGACGGGTCCGCGCAGGGCCTGTTGCGAAGGGGGCGAATCAGCAGTCGTCGCCGTGGCCGTAACCGCCGTAGCCGTAGTCGTCATCGTCGTCGTCCCAACCACCGTGGTGGCCCCAACCACCGTGGTGGCCGTAGTCGTCATCGTCGTCCCAGCCACCGGCGACGTAGCTGACGTGTTGGGCCGGGGCTGCCGCCGAGGCGGTGCCCGCCGTACCGAGCGCGGCCCCGCCGGCCATCAGAAGACCGGCAGCGGAGACCACGAAGAGGCGCTTCGCTCTCTGTGCAAACATGAGAAATTTCCCTTTCCTCCCACCTCCTCGCACCTCATCGAGGGGTGAAGGGGTGGAACCGCGGCTGCAGAAGAACAATGCGCAGCACGGATCGGATACAGGGCCGCGGGATATGCGGAAGCACGGTTCCGGCCACAAAAGGCTCAGGCGCCACATGGGTCACATGTGTCCCAAAAGCAAGCACGCGTCAGAGGTTCAACCCCCGCCGACGCGGCACTCCAGCCATGGGGGCGTGCTCCGCGGTTGCGGCTCTCAGCAATAAAGGCTACTCGCGCACGAGCCGCTCGGCACCTTGAGTCGTCAAGGACCTTGAGTCGTCAAGGCGACAGGGCCTAGAGCTCGGTGACCTTGCCGTCATCGACCCGGAGGCGGCGGGTCACCGCGACCGCGTCCAGCATGCGGCGGTCGTGGGTGACCAGCAGGAGGGTGCCCTCGTACGCCTCCAGCGCGGACTCCAGTTGCTCGATCGCCGGGAGATCGAGGTGGTTGGTGGGCTCGTCCAGGACCAGCAGGTTCACCCCGCGGCCCTGGAGCAGGGCCAGGGCGGCGCGGGTGCGCTCGCCCGGGGAGAGGGTGGCCGCCGGGCGCAGGACGTGGGCCGCCTTGAGGCCGAACTTGGCCAGCAGGGTGCGGACTTCGGCCGGCTCGGTGTCCGGGACGGCCGCGCAGAAGGCCTCCAGCAGCGGTTCGTCGCCGAGGAACAGGCCGCGGGCCTGGTCCACCTCGCCGATCAGGACGCCGGAACCGAGGGTGGCGGAACCGGAGTCGGGCGCCAGCCGGCCGAGCAGGACGGCCAAGAGCGTGGACTTGCCCGCGCCGTTGGCCCCGGTGATCGCCACCCGGTCCGCCCAGTCGATCTGCAGGCTGGCCGGGCCGAAGGTGAAGTCGCCCCGCTTGACGGCCGCTTCGCGCAGGGTGGCCACCACCGAGCCGGAGCGCGGGGCCGCCGCGATCTCCATGCGCAGCTCCCACTCCTTGCGGGGCTCGTCGACGACGTCCAGCCGCTCGATCGCCCGCTGCGTCTGGCGGGCCTTGGCGGCCTGCTTCTCGCTGGACTCGCCGCGCAGGTTCTTGCCGATCTTGTCGTTGTCGCTCGCCTTGCGGCGCGCGTTGCGTACGCCCTTGTCCATCCAGTTGCGCTGCATCTGGGCCCGGCCCTCGAGGGCCGACTTCTTGCCCGCGTACTCCTCGAACTCCTCGCGGGCGTGGTCGCGGGCGCGTTCGCGCTCCTCCAGGTAGGCGTCGTAGCCGCCGCCGTAGAGGTTGATCTGCTGCTGTGCCAGGTCGAGTTCGAGGACCTTGGTGACGGTCCGCGTCAGGAACTCGCGGTCGTGGCTGATCACGACCGTGCCCGCGCGCAGCCCCTTGACGAACTGTTCCAGCCGCTCCAGACCGTCCAGGTCGAGGTCGTTGGTGGGCTCGTCCAGCAGGAAGACGTCGTAACGGGAGAGGAGCAGCGAGGCGAGGCCCGCGCGGGCCGCCTGGCCGCCGGAGAGCGCCGTCATGGGCAGGTCCAGACCCACCGTGAGACCGAGCTCGGCGGCGACCTCCTCGGCCCGCTCGTCGAGATCCGCGCCGCCGAGGTTCAGCCACTGGTCCAGCGCGGTCGCGTACGCGTCGTCCGCGCCCGGCGTCCCGTCCACCAGGCCCTGCGTCGCCTCGTCCAGCTCCGCCTGCGCGGTGGCCACCCCCGTACGCCGGGCCAGGAACTCCCGTACCGACTCCGCGGGCCTGCGCTCCGGCTCCTGCGGGAGGTGGCCGACGGCGGCGCTGGGCGGGGAGAGCCGCAGCTCACCGGTCTCGGGGGTGTCCAGCCCGGCGAGCAGGCGCAGCAGGGTGGACTTCCCGGCGCCGTTGACGCCGACGAGGCCGATGACGTCGCCGGGCGCGACGACGAGGTCGAGATCGGCGAACAGCGTGCGCTCACCGTGGGCGGCGGTGAGCTTCTTGGCGACGAGGGTTGCAGTCATGATGTGCCGATCCTATCCGGGCAGGTGCGGGCCACCGGCGATGGCCGGATAGGTGGGAGGAGCGTCATTGCGGCCATGGGGTGCGGCATCACACCATGAGGTCATGTCGTTGCGAAACGTGCTGGTCGTCCTCTACGACGGGGTCCAGAGCCTTGACGTGACCGGGCCGGTGGAGGTGTTCGCCGCCGCGGCCCGGTTCCCGGGGCGGAAGGCGTACGAGATCCGGACCGTGTCCCCGGGCGGTACGCCGGTCCGTACGAGCAGCGGACTGACGCTGATGCCGGACGGGGACCTGGAGGGCGCCCGGCCGGGGCGGGGGACCACGCTCCTCGTGCCCGGCGGCCACTACACGGCCGACTTCGAGCCGCGGCTCACCGACTGGCTGCGCGCCCACGGGGGAGGCGCGGAGCGGCTGGTGTCCGTGTGCACGGGAGGGCTGCTGCTCGCCGAGGCGGGACTGCTGGACGGGCGGCGCGCGACGACGCACTGGTACGTGTGCGAGCAGATGGCGAGGGACTACCCGGACGTGGCGGTGGAGCCGGACCCCATCTACATAAGGGACGGGCCGGTCGCCACCTCGGCCGGGGTCACGGCGGGGATCGACCTCGCGCTCGCGCTGGTGGAGGAGGACCACGGGCGGGACGTGGCGCTGACGATCGCCCGGCACCTGGTGGTGTTCCTGCGCAGGCCCGGCAACCAGGCGCAGTTCAGCGCGCAGCTGGCGGCGCAGACGGCGCGGCGGGAGCCGCTGCGGGACGTCCAGCAGTGGATTTCGGAGCACCCGGACCGGGACCTCAGCGTCGAGGCCCTCGCCGCGCGGGCCCGCCTCTCGCCGCGCCACTTCGCCCGTGCCTTCCAGGCGGAGACGGGGGTCACCCCCGGCCGGTACGTCGAACGCGTGCGGGTGGAGCACGCGCGGCGGCTGCTGGAGGACAGCCGGGAGGGCATCGCCCAGATATCCCGCGCCTGCGGCTACGGCACACCGGAGGCCCTGCGCCGTGCCTTCGTCAGGACCCTGGGCCAGCCCCCGGCCGAGTACCGCCGGCGCTTCGGACCCTGACCGCCGCCGAAAGACCCCCGTACAGACCTGCCGCCCCCGACCGGGGACCGGCACCACGCGACCGCTCCGGAGGAGCCATGCAGATCGCCGTACTGCTCTACGACCGCTTCACCGCCCTCGACGCCATCGGGCCCTTCGACACGCTCGGCCGGCTCCAGGGCTCCGAGACGGTGTTCGTGTCCGAGCGACCCGGGCCCGTGCGGACCGACAACGGGTCGCTCGCCCTCGTCGCCGACAAGGCGCTCCACGAGGTGACCCGGCCGGACATCGTCATCGTGCCCGGCGGACCGCACACCGAGCTGGAGATGAAGAACCCTGTCGTCCTTCAGTGGCTGCGGGACGTCGACGCCACCACCACCTGGACGACCTCCGTCTGCACCGGCTCCCTGCTGCTCGCCGCCGCCGGGCTGCTCGACGGACGGCGGGCCACCAGTCACTGGCTGTTCCTGGACCAGCTGCCGCGCTTCGGGGCCGAGCCGACCGGGGAGCGGGTGGTGTTCGACGGGAAGTACGTCACCGCCGCCGGAGTGTCCGCCGGGATCGACATGGGCCTCACCCTGCTCGGCAGGATCGCCGGTGACGAGTACGCCCAGACCGTGCAGCTGATGACCGAGTACGACCCCCAGCCGCCCTACGACGCCGGTTCCCCGGCCAAGGCCCCCGCCGAGCTCGTCGCGCGACTGCGGGCAGTCAGTCCGCTGTAGGCCAGCGGAAGACGGGCGCCCGGCGCTCCAGGAACGCGGCGACACCCTCCGCGGTGTCGCCGCTTCCGGCCGCCTGCGCCGCCCAGTGCCCGTCCCGGTCCGTCCGCCCGTCCGCGAACTCCTTGGCCGCCGCCTGCGTCAGCTGCGACCGCGAGGCCAGCACGCGCGCGAACTCGCCCACCCGCTTGTCCAGTTGGCCCGCCGGCAGCAGCTCGTCCAGGAAGCCGGTCCGCAGTGCCCGGTCCGCGTCGATCAACTCCGCGGAGAACAGGAGGTACTTGGCGGCGGCCGGGCCGACCAGCCGGGCCAGCCGCCGAGTCGAGGAGGCCGGGTAGACGATGCCCAGCTTCGCCGGGGTCACCCCGAACGAGGCCCCCTCCTCCGCGAACCGCAGATCGCAGGCGGCCGCCAGCTGGCTCCCGCCGCCCACGCAGTACCCGCGGATCGCCGCCAGCGTCGGCTTGGGGAAGGCGGCCAGCGCCTCCTCGGCCGCCACGGCGAGTGCCTGCGGGTCCTCGTCCCCGGTGAGCGAGGAGATGTCCGCGCCCGCGCAGAAGGTCGCGCCCGCCCCGGTCAGGACGAGCACCCGCACGGCCGGGTCGGCGGCCAGCCCCGGCAGCAGCTCCGGCAGGGCCCGCCACATCGCGGCCGTCATGGCGTTCCGCTTGGCGGGGTGCGCGATGACGACGGTGGCGACCCCGTCTGCGACGGTGTGGAGGAGGGCTGCGTCCCGGGCTGCGTCCATGCGCCGGATGCTATCCCGGGGCGTCACCGGTCGGTCCGGCCGGTCCGGCCGGTCCGGCCGGTCCGGTCCACACCGGCGCGGCCACCCCAGAAGATCAGGAACAGTCCAACAACTGACTCTGTCATACGCCATTGGTCAGAATGTGTCCGAATGACGCTGACTTATGGTCAGCGGCGCGGCCCGGACCAGGCTGTTCCGCACTCTAGGCGTGTGGAGACGATCGAGCGCGAAGACGGGGGACGGAAGATGGATGTCAGCGGGAACGTCCCGCCAGCCCGGGAGGCGGAGCCCGAGGCTCCCGCCGACCCCCTCGCGTACGAGGGAGTGTGGAGGTTCACCGCTCCCGCCGTAGAAGAATCCGTTCCGCAGGCGCGCCGCGCCGTCCGGGACCTGCTCGGGCGCCAGGGGGTGCCCGCCCAGCAGGACCTCGTGTACTCCCTGCTGCTGATCGTCTCCGAACTGGTGACGAACTCGGTCCGGCACGCCGCCCTGCTCTCCCCGGAGGTCGCCGTCGAGGTCGCGATCGGCCGCGAGTGGGTACGGGTGGCCGTCGAGGACAACCACCCGTACCGCCCCAAGGCACTGGAGGCCGATTTCGGCCAGACCGGCGGCCGGGGGCTGCTCCTGGTGCGGGAGGTCACGCTGGAGGCCGGCGGGGTCTGCGACGTCGAGCACACCTCGACGGGCGGCAAGGTCATCTGGGCGGCCCTGCCGCTCACCGCGCCGACCGCACCCGCGGCTCCGGTCGCCTGACCATTGCGGGGACCCCTCCCGGCGCTGGCCGGGGAAGGGCTACCAGCCCGCGGCGTCACCGGTCAGCTCGCGGATCGCGGGCCGCGCCGCGTCCAGAACGGTCATGAACCAGGCAGAGAACGGCACTGCGGCGTGCCGCTTCGCCAGCTCCTCGGCGGTGACGAAGGCGGTGTCCCCGACCTCCTCCGGATCCGGCCGCACGGTCGCCTGCGCGAGTCCCACGAAAAGGTGGTTGAACTCCTGCTCCACCAGACCCGACGCGGGGTCCGGGTGGTTGTAGCGGACCGTCCCCGCCTCCGCGAGCAGTGAGGGGGACAGCCCCAGCTCCTCGTGGGTCCGCCGGGCCGCGGCCGCGAACGGCGACTCCCCGGGGTAGGGGTGACCGCAGCAGGTGTTCGACCAGACGCCGGGGGAGTGGTACTTCCCGAGGGCCCGCTGCTGGAGCAGCAGACGGCCCTGCTCGTCGAAGAGGAACACGGAGAACGCCCGGTGCAACTGCCCGGGTGCCTGATGAGCGGAGAGTTTCTCCGCCGTGCCGATGGTATTGCCGGACTCGTCGACCAGTTCGAGCATGATCGGCTCTTGAGCGCCGGTGCCGTTGGTCGCGCTGTTCGCGGCGGTGGCTGGTGTGGTCGGCATACCCATCCTTCGCTTCGGACTCCGGCCTTCAGTCTGCCGTACAAAAGAGGCTTGTCCGCACTTCGGAGATCCGCGCATGTCTGCCCCCCGTCGCGTGATAAGCGACGAGGGGCAGATCACTTCGCGTACTCCGCCCGCGGCGTCAGACCCCGAACGGGGCCGGATATCCAGCGGGGTCCCGGACGCCGCCAGGTTGACGGCCCGTACGGCGGCCTCGTCGGCCGGGGTCTCCGGCCGGGAGGGTCAGGCGCCGCCGTCCCCGGCGGTCACCGGGCGCAGGACGTAGCCGGTATACCCGTACTCGTGTCCGTGCCGGGCCCGTACGCGGAGCTCCTCGCGGGTGGCGGCCAGCGCGGCCGCCGTCGCCGGATCCCCGGCGCCGGGGTGGGTCCTGACCCGCTCGGCGAGCGGGCCGTAGTACTCGGCCCAGTCCGAGTCGGGCAGGTGGTGCACGCCGAGCACCCGGTACCCGGCGGCCTGGGCGGCCGCGAGGTTGCCGGCGGTGGAGCGCAGCGGGCACTCCTTGTCCCAGAAGGCGCGGGCGCCGGCGGACGGCTCCGCGACCGTCCACTGGCACTCGGTCAGCACGAGGGTGCCGCCGGGGGCGAGCAGCCGCCTCCACCGCGCGAGCGCGGTGTCGAAGCCGATGACATAGGCGGAACCCTCCGCCCAGACGAGATCGAAGGAGCCGTCGGCGAACTCCTCGCCCTCCCCGCCGGGCAGTGCGCCCATGTCCGCCCTGACGGTGCGGACCCGGTCGCCGAGCCCGCGGGCCCCGGCGGTCGTACGGAGCTCCTCGAGGAACGGTGCGTAGAGGTCGACGGCGGTCACCTCGGCGCCGTGCCCGCCCGCCTCCGCGGCGAGCAGCAGGGCACTGCGGCCCGGACCGCAGCCCAGGTCGAGGACGCGCGGCCGCTCGGGCAGCGGTCCGCACAGGGACAGCAGGTGCCGGGTGCTCGCGTCGGAACCGGGAGCCTGCCGGGGCAGGCCGCGGTGCAGAGTGAAGAAGGCCTCAATGAAGGCGGTGTCGGTGGTGCCGGTGGTGTCAGTGGTGTCGGTCAACGTGAACCCTTGAACGGGGGCTCCGGCCGACGGGGACCGTCAGTGGATGATCAGGCCCGGCCGGATGCCCGGAAGAAATGGGGGATGCACCGGAGTTCGCTGCGCATGGCCGCGACCACTACGACGGTCATCAACCCACCTCTTTCCACTCGACACGATCAGGGGCGTGTCCACCGTAACATCGGCGCCGTTTGTGGTACCGCACCGTGATCGTCAATGATGATCACGCCCCGGCCCGGGGCCGGGGATATTCGGCTTATCAGGGCGTAAACGGGTGGTGAACCCCTGCTTCCATTCATCCGATAGCCTCTGCCGACGTGCCGCCGCCCCAATGAGGCGCCCGTCCGGAGCCAGTCCGGACTTCGTTACAAGGAGTGAGTTCGTCTGCCGACCGTCATCCTCACCGGCCTGCCGGTCCCCGGATCACCGCTCGCTGACGAGCTGCGCTCACTCGGCTTCGAGGTCCGTCCCGCCGCCGGTCCCCAGGACGCCGCCGCCGCACTGGCCGCCGTACCCGCCGACCAGCGGGTGGCCGTCGTGGACAGCGCCTTCGTCGGGCACGTGCACGCGCTGCGCCTCGCGCTGACCGACCCGCGCTTCGACGCCTGCGCGGTCACCGGAGCCCTCGCCGTCCAGCCCGGCGCCCGCGAGGCGCTCGACAAGGCCGCCGCCGCCCCGGGCGACGGCCCGGACCCCTACGCCGACCGGCTCGCAGCCGCGGTCGAGGCCGCCGGGACCGCCGTCCAGCGCCCCGAGCTCGGCACCCTCGTCGCCGCCGTCCCCGCCACCTCGGCGGACCGGGACGCGGCCGTCGCCGCGGTCGCCGCCGTCGACGACGAGGCGGTACGCCTGCGGACCGCCGTGAAGTCCCGCGACGGCTTCTTCACCACCTTCTGCATCAGCCCGTACTCGCGCTACATCGCCCGCTGGTGCGCGCGCCGCGGCCTGACCCCGAACCAGGTCACCACCGCCTCGCTGATCACCGCGCTGATCGCGGCCGGCTGCGCCGCCACCGGCGAGCGCTGGGGCTACGTCGCGGCCGGGGTGCTGCTCCTCTTCTCCTTCGTCCTGGACTGCACCGACGGGCAGCTGGCCCGCTACTCGCTCCAGTACTCGACGATGGGCGCCTGGCTCGACGCGACCTTCGACCGTGCCAAGGAGTACGCCTTCTACGCGGGCCTCGCGCTCGGCGCCGCCCGCAACGGCGACGACGTGTGGGCGCTCGCGCTCGGCGCGATGATCCTCATGACCTGCCGGCACGTCGTGGACTTCTCCTTCAACGAGGCCAACCACGACGCGACGGCAAACACGAGCCCCACGGCCGCCCTTTCCGACAGGCTCGACAGCGTCGGCTGGACGGTCTGGGTCCGCCGCATGATCATCCTGCCGATCGGTGAGCGCTGGGCGATGATCGCGGTGCTGACCGCCTTCACCACCCCCCGGATCGTCTTCTACGCCCTGCTCATCGGCTGCGCCTTCGGCGCGCTCTACACCACGGCCGGTCGGGTCCTGCGCTCCCTGACCCGCAAGGCGACCCGCACCGACCGGGCCGCGCAGGCCCTGTACGACCTCACCGACTCCGGCCCGCTCGCCGAGTTCCCGCGCCGCCTGCTGGGGGCCCGGGGGCCGGCCGCGAGCTCCGTGTGGATCGCCGCCTTCGGCGCCGTCGCCCTCATCGGCTTCGCCCTGAGCCGCCCGTACGGCGACCCGGCGCTGATCGCCGTCGCCGTGCTCTACGCCGTGGCCGCAGGCGAGGCCGTCTCGCGCCCCCTCAAGGGCGCCCTGGACTGGCTGATCCCGCCGCTGTTCCGGGCCGCCGAGTACGTCACGGTCCTGGTGCTCGCCGCCAAGGCGGACGTCCCCGGGGCCCTTCCGGCGGCATTCGGCCTGATCGCGGCGGTCGCCTACCATCACTACGACACGGTGTACCGCATTCGTGGCGGCACCGGCGCGCCCCCGCACTGGCTGGTGCGGACGATCGGCGGCCACGAGGGCCGGGTCCTGCTGACCACGGTGCTGGCCGCCGTCCTCGCGACGCGCGCAACGGACTTCCCCGTCGCGCTCACGGCCATGGCCGTGTTCGTGGCACTCGTGGTGCTCGTGGAGAGCATCCGCTTCTGGGTCTCCTCCGGAGCACCCGCCGTACATGACGAAGGAGAACCAGCATGATCGGCCTTGTACTCGCTGCCGGTGCCGGACGCCGTCTGCGTCCCTACACCGACACCCTGCCCAAGGCCCTCGTGCCCGTCGGTCCCGCGGGCGACGAGGAGAGCATCACGGTTCTCGACCTGACCCTGGGCAACTTCGCCGAGGTCGGCCTCACCGAGGTCGCCATCGTCGTCGGCTACCGCAAGGAGGCCGTCTACGAGCGCCGCGAGGCCCTCGAGGCCAAGTACGGCGTCAAGATCACGCTGATCGACAACGACAAGGCCGAGGAGTGGAACAACGCCTACTCCCTGTGGTGCGCGCGTGACGTCCTCAAGCAGGGCGTGATCCTCGCCAACGGCGACACCGTCCACCCGGTCTCCGTCGAGAAGACCCTGCTCGCCGCCCGCGGCAACGGGCAGAAGATCATCCTCGCCCTCGACACGGTCAAGAGCCTGGCCGACGAGGAGATGAAGGTCGTCACCGCCGACGGTCAGGGCGTCCGGAAGATCACCAAGCTGATGGACCCGGCCGACGCGACGGGCGAGTACATCGGCGTCACCCTCATCGAGGCCGAGGCCGCCGAGCAGCTGGCCGACGCGCTGAAGACCACTTTCGAGCGCGACCCCGACCTCTACTACGAGGACGGCTACCAGCAGCTCGTCAACGACGGCTTCACCATCGACGTGGCCCCCATCGGCGACGTCAAGTGGGTCGAGATCGACAACCACGACGACCTCGCCAAGGGCCGGACGATCGCATGCCAGTACTGACGAGGCTCATCCCCTCGCCCGTCGTCGTCGACATCGCCAGCGGAGCGATGGACGACCTGGCCGGCCTGCTGGCCGACCAGCGGATCTCCGCGTCCGGAAAGCTGGCGATCGCGATCAGCGGGGGCTCCGGCGTCGCGCTGCGCGCAAAGCTCGAGCCCGTGCTGCCGCACGCCGACTGGTACGCCGTCGTCGACGGCACCATCGACTCCGCGGTCAAGCTGGCCGACGACATAAAGGGCCGCCGCTACGACGCCGTCGTGGGTCTGGGCGGTGGCAAGATCATCGACGTGGCGAAGTACGCCGCGGCGCGGGTCGGGCTGCCCATGGTGGCCGTCGCCACCAACCTCTCGCACGACGGCATCTGCTCGCCGGTGTCCATCCTGGACAACGACAACGGCCGCGGTTCCTACGGCGTGCCCACGCCGATCGCCATGGTGATCGACCTCGATGTGATCAAGGAAGCCCCGGTGCGGTTCATCCGCGCCGGCATCGGCGACGCGATCTCCAACATCTCGGCGATCGCCGACTGGGAGCTCTCGCACAAGGTCACCGGCGAGCCCGTCGACGGCCTGGCCGCCGCCATGGCCCGTACCGCCGGCGAGTCCGTGCTGCGCCACCCCGGCGGATGCGGTGACGACGAGTTCCTCACCGTGCTCTCCGAGGCGCTGGTCCTCTCCGGCATCGCCATGTCGATCAGCGGGGACTCCCGCCCGTCGTCCGGCGCCTGCCACGAGATCAGCCACGCCTTCGACCTGCTCTACCCGGGGCGCTCCGCGCTCCACGGCGAGCAGGTCGGCATCGGCGCCGCCTTCGCGATGCACCTGCGCGGGGCCGACGAGAAGTCCGGCCTCTTCATCGAGGTACTGCGCCGGCACGGCCTGCCGGTGACCCCGGAGGAGATCGGCTTCAGCATCGACGAGTTCGTCACGGCCGTCGAGTACGCCCCGCAGACCCGCCCGGGACGCTTCACGATCCTGGAGCACCTCAACCTGTCCGCCGCCGAGATCAGGGACGCTTACGCCGACTATGCCAAGACCATCCGTAGCTGAACTCCGGCCCGTCGTTCACCCGGCGGGCGTGAAGGACCGGCGCAGCGGCGAGCACTGGGGCGGGCGCCTGTACATGCGCGAGATCTCCCTGCGCATCACCCGCTACCTGGTCACCACCAGGGTCACGCCGAACCAGCTGACCTACGTGATGACCCTCGCCGGTGTCCTGGCCGCCCCGGCGCTGCTGGTGCCGGGCATCTGGGGCGCCGTCCTCGGCGTGCTGGCGGTCCAGCTGTACCTGCTGCTCGACTGCGTCGACGGCGAGGTCGCCCGCTGGAAGAAGCAGTTCTCGCTCTCCGGCGTCTACCTGGACCGCGTCGGCGCGTACCTGTGCGACGCGGCGGTCCTGGTCGGCTTCGGCCTGCGCGCCGCGGACCTGTGGGGCGGCGGGCAGATCGACTGGCTGTGGGCCTTCCTGGGCACCCTCGCGGCGCTCGGCGCGATCCTGATCAAGGCGGAGACCGACCTGGTCGGCGTCGCCCGGCACCAGGTCGGCAAGGAGCCGGTCAAGGAAGAGGCGGCCGAGCCGCGCTCGTCCGGCATGGCGCTGGCCCGCCGGGCCGCCGCCGCGCTGAAGTTCCACCGCCTGGTCCTCGGCATCGAGGCCTCGCTGCTCATCCTGGTGCTGGCCGTCCTGGACCAGATCCACGGCGACCTGTTCTTCTCGCGGCTGGGTGTCGCCGTGCTCGCCGGCATCGCGCTGCTGCAGACGGTGCTGCACCTGGTCTCGGTCCTCGCCTCCAGCAGGCTGCGATGACGGCGGACAGCGCTACCGCCCCGATGCGGCTGGGCGCCGTGATCATCACCATGGGCAACCGGCCCGACGAGCTCAAGGCGCTCCTCGACTCGGTCGCCCGCCAGGACGGCGACCCCGTCGAGGTGGTCGTGGTGGGTCAGGGCGTGCGGCTCAGCGGCCTCCCCGAAGGCGTCCGTACCGTCGAGCTGCCCGAGAACCTGGGCATCCCCGGCGGGCGCAACGTCGGCATCGAGGCCTTCGGGCCCGGTGGCAGCGAGGTCGACGCCCTGCTGTTCCTGGACGACGACGGCCTGCTGGAGCGCACCGACACCGCCGAGCTGTGCCGGCAGGCCTTCGCGGAGGACCCGGGGCTCGGGATCGTCAGCTTCCGGATCGCCGATCCGGAGACCGGTGAGACCCAGCGCCGGCACGTGCCGCGGCTGCGCGCCTCCGACCCGATGCGCTCCTCCCGCGTGACCACCTTCCTGGGCGGCGCGAACGCCGTCCGCACGCGGGTGTTCGAGCAGGTCGGGCCGCTGCCGGGGGACTTCTTCTACGCGCACGAGGAGACCGACCTGGCCTGGCGGGCGCTCGACGCCGGGTGGCTGATCGACTACCGAGCGGACATGGTGCTGCTGCACCCGACCACTGCCCCCTCCCGGCACGCGGTCTACCACCGTATGGTGGCCCGTAACCGGGTGTGGCTCGCCCGCCGCAACCTGCCCGCTCCGCTGGTCCCGGTCTACCTGGGCGTCTGGCTCCTGCTGACGCTCCTGCGCAGGCCGTCGGTACCCGCGCTGAAGGCCTGGTTCGGCGGTTTCAGGGAGGGGTGGACCACTCCCTGCGGTCCCCGTCGTCCCATGAGATGGCGTACGGTCTGGCGGTTGACCCGACTGGGCCGACCTCCTGTCATCTGACGAGCCCGCGTCTGGGAACATGGCGCGATCACGGGCTTCGCGCCACCAGCCTGATGCCCCCCTGCCGCATCTTGAAGACGAAAGTTTCAACTTGTGAGTGACACAACCCACGACGGCGCCCTCGCCACGAGCAGGCCGCCGTCCGAAGACGCGGGGCTGAGTTCCGCGGAGCTCGCCAGGAAGTACGGCCTCTCCGTGAGCGGCGCACGGCCCGGCCTGGGCGAGTACGTGCGGCAGCTCTGGGGCCGGCGTCACTTCGTCATGGCCTTCTCCCGGGCCAAGCTGGTCGCCCAGTACAGCCAGGCGAAGCTCGGCCAGGTCTGGCAGGTGGCGACCCCCCTGCTCAACGCGGCCGTCTACTGGCTGATCTTCGGCGTGATCCTCGGCGCGGGCCGGGAGATGCCCAAGGACGTCTACATCCCGTTCCTGGTGATCGGCATCTTCGTCTTCACCTTCACCCAGAGCTCGGTGATGGCGGGTGTCCGGGCGATCTCCGGAAACCTCGGCCTGGTGCGGGCGCTGCACTTCCCGCGCGCCGCCCTGCCGGTGTCCTTCTCGCTGCAACAGCTCCAGCAGCTGCTGTACTCGATGATCGTCGTCTTCGTGATCGCCATCTGCTTCGGCAACTACCCGCGGCTCGCCTGGCTGCTCGTGATCCCGACGCTGGCGCTCCAGTTCGTCTTCAACACCGGCCTCGCCATGATCTTCGCGCGGATGGGTTCCAAGACCCCCGACCTGGCGCAGCTGATGCCGTTCGTGATGCGCACCTGGATGTACGCCTCCGGTGTCATGTTCCCGATCGGGATCTACCTCGACGACCAGCCGGAGTGGATCAGTGACTTGCTGCTGTGGAACCCGGTGGCGATCTACATGGACCTCATGCGGTTCGCGCTGGTCGACGACTACGGCAGCAGCAACCTGCCTCCGCACGTCTGGCTGTTCGCCGTGGGCTGGGCCGCAGTGATCGGCCTCGGCGGATTCGTTTACTTCTGGAAGGCTGAGGAGCGTTACGGCCGTGGCTGACAGTACCCAGGGGCGTGTCCCCACAGTGATCGCGGACGGCGTCCACATCGTCTACCGCGTCAATACCGGCAGCGCCGGCAAGGGAGCGGCCACCGCCGCGCTCAGCAAGATGGTCCGCCGGAAGAAGGGCGACGCGCCGGGCGTCCGCCGGGTCCACGCCGTCCGCGGGGTCTCCTTCACCGCGTACCGGGGCGAGGCCATCGGCCTCATCGGCTCCAACGGCTCCGGCAAGTCGACCCTGCTGCGCGCCATCGCCGGCCTCCTGCCCTGCGAGGAGGGCAAGGTCTACACCGACGGCCAGCCCTCGCTGCTCGGCGTGAACGCGGCGCTGATGAACGACCTGACCGGCGAGCGCAACATCGTCCTCGGCGGTCTCGCGATGGGCATGAGCCGCGAGCAGATCAAGGAGCGCTACCAGGGCATCGTCGACTTCTCGGGAATCAACGAGAAGGGCGACTTCATCTCCCTGCCGATGCGCACCTACTCCTCCGGCATGGCGGCGCGCCTGCGCTTCTCCATCGCTGCGGCCAAGGACCACGACGTCCTGATGATCGACGAGGCCCTGGCCACCGGTGACCGCAGTTTCCAGGTGCGTTCCGAGAACCGCATCCGCGAACTGCGGGAGAAGGCCGGCACCGTGTTCCTGGTGAGCCACAACAACAAGTCCATCCGCGACACCTGTGACCGGGTGCTGTGGCTGGAAAAGGGCGAGCTCCTGATGGACGGGCCCACGGAGGAAGTCGTCTCGGCCTACGAGAAGGCGTCCAACGGCTGACCACGGGAGCCGGCCGCCCCCGGCCGGACCCCGCGAGGCCCCCGCCGCTCAGCGCGGCGGGGGCCTCGGCGTGTCGCGGCAATTCCCGGCGCTATCGGGTGGTGACATTCGGCGGCGACATTCGGTGGCGCGGTGAATACCCCAGAGGTCTTCAAGGCGTTGTACAGCGTAAGCTGAAGCAGTCCTGAATCGCGGCAAGAGGGGACGATTCCCCGCAGGTGAACGGCCTGGCGCACCCCGGGGAAACCCGGGCGGCGTGTCCGAAATAGGATGTATTAGGTCAGCAGTGTAGAACGGGAGACGTGACGGCAATGGCTATGGGAATTCTCCGGCCCCCAGGCTTGACGGCCGTCCCCGCCCCAGGCGGCGGGCGGTGACCGCGGGGGACGGCATCCGGCCCCTGTCCGACACGGTCCACGCGCGCGCCACCCTCGGCAAGGCCGCGACGGAGAACTTCCCCGTCGCCCCCGCGTTCCTGCCCCGCGCCTGGCGGGACGGACTGATGGCGGTCTACGGGTACGCCCGCCTCGTCGACGACATCGGCGACGGCGACCTGGCCCCCGGCGGACGCGACGCCGTGCTCCTCGGCCTCGAACCCGCCGCGGTGGACGACCCGCTCGCCATGCTCGACGCCTTCGAGGCCGATCTGTGGCGCGTTTTCGGCGGTACCGACGGTCCGCCGCGCCACCCGCTGATGCAGGCCCTCCAGCCCGTCGTGCGCGCCCACCAGCTCACCCCCGAGCCGTTCCTCGGGCTCATCGAGGCCAACCGCCAGGACCAGCGGGTCGCGCGCTACGAGACGTACGGGGACCTCCTCGGCTACTGCGAGCTCTCCGCCAACCCCGTGGGCCGCCTCGTGCTCGCCCTCACCGGCACCGCCACCCCCGAGCGGATCCGCCGCTCCGACGCGGTCTGCACGGCCCTGCAGATCGCCGAACACCTCCAGGACGTCACCGAGGACCTCGGCCGGGACCGGATCTACCTGCCCGCCGAGGACATGCGGCGCTTCCACGTGGCGGAGACCGACCTCAAGGCCCCGTCCGCCGGCGCGTCCGTACGCGCCCTGATCGCATACGAAACCGAACGCACGCGGGAGCTGCTGAATGAAGGCACCCCCCTCGTGGGTAGCGTGCACGGCAGACTCCGGCTGCTGCTCGCGGGCTTCGTGGGAGGGGGGCGGGCCGCCCTGAGAGCCGTCACCGCCGCCGGCTTCGACGTACTTCCCGGCCCGCCCAAGCCCACCAAGAGCGGCTTGATCCGCGAGGTGGCCGCCGTCCTGCGCACTGCGCCGAGAAAGGGGTGAGCCCGACCGTGGAGGGCCCCACACACGTGTCCGCGCCGGTCCAGGCTGCGTACGGCTACTGCGAGGCCGTCACCGGATCGCAGGCGCGCAACTTCGCGTACGGCATCCGGCTGCTGCCCACCGACAAGCGGCAGGCGATGTCCGCGCTGTATGCCTTCTCCCGGCGGGTCGACGACATCGGCGACGGCACGCTGGCGCCCGAGGCGAAGCTGGCCCGGCTGGAGGAGACCCGCGCCCTGCTCGGGCGGATCCGCGCCGAGGAGATCGACGAGGACGACACCGACCCGGTCGCCGTCGCCCTCGCGCACGCAGCGCGCCGGTTCCCGATCCCGCTCGGCGGCCTCGACGAACTCATCGACGGCGTCCTGATGGACGTGCGCGGCGAGACGTACGAGACCTGGGACGACCTCAAGGCCTACTGCCGCTGCGTGGCCGGGGCCATCGGGCGGCTCTCGCTCGGCGTGTTCGGCACCGCACCGGGAGTCCCCGACTCCGGGCGCGCCGCCGAGTACGCCGACACGCTCGGTCTGGCCCTGCAACTCACCAACATCCTCCGGGACGTTCGCGAGGACGCCGCCAACGGGCGCACCTACCTGCCCGCCGAGGACCTCGCCAAGTTCGGCTGCTCCGAGGGCTTCCAAGGCGACCGGGCCCCCGAGGGCGCCGACTTCGCCGGGCTCGTGCACCACGAAGTGCGGCGCGCCCGGGCGCTGTTCGCCGAGGGCTACCGGCTGCTGCCGATGCTCGACCGGCGCAGCGGCGCCTGCGTGGCCGCCATGGCCGGCATCTACCGGCGCCTCCTCGACCGCATCGAGCGGGAGCCGGAGGCGGTCCTGCGCGGCCGCGTCTCGCTGCCGCCGCACGAGAAGGCGTACGTCGCCGTGCGCGGCCTCTCCGGCCTCGACGCGCGGACCATCTCCCGGCAGAGCACCCGGAGGCGTACCTGATGCCCTCGAGGACGACGACGATGACGACGACCGCCGCGGCTCCGGGGCAGGCAACCCCCGAGTGGGCGGCCGCGTCTCTCCCGGAGGGCTCGGCAGCCGCGTGCCCGGCCGGGCACGCCAACACCGGGGAGGGCTCATGACCGGCAGCGACCAGCACGCCGTCGTCGTCGGCGGCGGCCTCGCCGGCGTCACGACCGCCCTCGAACTCGCCGACGCGGGACTGCGGGTCACCCTCCTCGAAGGCCGCCCGCGGCTCGGCGGGCTCGCGTTCTCGTTCAAGCGCGGCGAGCTCACCGTGGACAACGGCCAGCACGTCTACCTGCGCTGCTGCACCGCCTACCGGTGGTTCCTCGACCGCGTCGACGGCGCCGCCCTCGCGCCCCTCCAGGACCGGCTCGACGTACCCGTACTCGACGTCGCCCACCCCAAGGGACCGCGCCTCGGCCGGCTGCGCCGCAGCGCCCTGCCCGTGCCCCTGCACCTGGCCGGATCGCTGGCCCGCTACCCGCACCTGTCCCTCGCCGAACGCGCGAGCGTCGGCCGCGCTGCCCTCGCGCTGCGCCGCCTCGACCCCGCCGACCCGGCGCTGGACGGCCTGGACTTCGCCACCTGGCTCGGCCGCTACGGCCAGTCCCCCCGGACCATCGAGGCCCTGTGGGACCTCGTCGGCATCGCGACCCTCAACGCCACCGCCGAGCACTCCTCCCTCGGCCTGGCCGCCATGGTCTTCAAGACCGGCCTGCTCTCCGAGAACGGCGCCGCCGACATCGGCTGGGCCCGCGTACCGCTCGGTGACCTGCACGACACGCTCGCCCGCAAGGCGCTCGACGCGGCCGGCGTACGGACCGAACTGCGCACCCGGGTCACCGACATCTCCCGTACCGCCGAAGGGAACTGGCGGGTCGACACCGAGAACGAGTCCCTGGACGCCGCCACCGTCGTCCTGGCCGTCCCGCAGCGCGAGGCGCACGGACTGCTCCCGGCCGGAGCTCTCGCCGACCCCGACAAGCTGCTCGACATCGGCACCGCGCCGATCCTCAACGTCCACGTCGTGTACGACCGGCAGGTGCTCAAGCGGCCCTTCTTCGCGGCGCTCGGCTCCCCGGTGCAGTGGGTTTTCGACCGCACCGACTCCTCCGGGCTCCCCGACGGCGGCCAGTACCTGGCCCTGTCCCAGTCCGTCGCCCAGGACGACATCGACGAGCCCGTGTCCGTCCTGCGCGCCAAGTACCTGCCCGAGCTGGAGCGGTTGCTGCCCGCCGCGCGCGGCGCCAAGGTACGGGACTTCTTCGTCACCCGGGAGCGGACGGCCACCTTCGCCCCCACACCCGGCGTCGGCCGGCTGCGCCCCGGGGCGCGGACCGACACGCCGGGGCTGTATCTGGCCGGTGCGTGGACTGCCACCGGTTGGCCCGCGACCATGGAGAGCGCCGTCCGGAGCGGACTGAGCGCGGCGCACGCCGCACTCGCCGCCCTCGGCCGCCCCCGCGAACACCCTCTGCAGGAGGCGGCATGACGACGACCAGCACGACCAGCACAGCCCGTACAGGAACCAGAGGAGAGCCAGTGAACCCGGGGAATCCGGCTGTCGAGAACACGGATGCCAGTGTGGGCGCAGCCGGCGGGGGAGTGGAGAAGGCCGACACGCTCGCCCTCCTGGACCGGGGCCGCACGCTGTCGACGCCCGCGCTCCGCGCCGTCGTGGACCGGCTCGCCGCGCCCATGGACACCGTCGCCGCCTACCACTTCGGCTGGATCGACGCCCAGGGCAACCCCGCGGACGGCGACGGCGGCAAGGCCGTCCGGCCCGCCCTCGCGCTGCTCTCCGCCGAGGCCGCGGGCGCCGCGGCCGAGGTCGGCATCCCCGGCGCCGTCGCGGTCGAGCTCGTCCACAACTTCTCGCTGCTGCACGACGACCTGATGGACGGCGACGAGCAGCGCCGCCACCGCGACACGGTGTGGAAGGTGCACGGCCCCGCCCTGGCGATCCTGGTCGGCGACGCGCTCTTCGCCCTCGCCTACGAGGTGCTGCTGGAGCTCGGCACCGTCGAGGCGGCCCGCGCGGCCCGCCGCCTGACCACCGCCAGCCGGGGGCTCATCGACGGCCAGGCCCAGGACATCTCCTACGAGCACCGCGAGCGCGTCAGCGTCGAGGAGTGCCTGGAGATGGAGGGCAACAAGACGGGCGCCCTGCTCGCCTGCGCGGTCTCCATCGGCGCCGTCCTCGGCGGCGCGGACGACCGTACGGCCGACAAGCTCGAGGAGTACGGCTACCACCTGGGCCTCGCCTTCCAGGCCGTGGACGACCTGCTCGGCATCTGGGGCGACCCGGAGTCCACCGGCAAGCAGACCTGGAGCGACCTGCGCCAGCGCAAGAAGTCCCTGCCGGTGGTCGCCGCCCTCGCGGCCGACGGGCCCGCCAGTGAGGAACTCGCCCAGCTGCTCGCCGCCGACGCCAAGAGCAACGACTTCGAGAACTTCTCGGAGGAGGAGTTCGCAGCCCGCGCGGCGCTCATCGAGGCGGCCGGCGGACGCCAGTGGACCGCCGACGAGGCGCGCCGCCAGCACGCGGTGGCGATCAAGGCACTGGACGACGTCGACATGCCCCAGCGGGTGCGCGACCAGCTGGTGGCCCTCGCCGACTTCGTCGTCGTCCGCAAGAGGTGAACGCCGCCCGGAAGCGGATATGACTCGCGAGTCGCCGGCCGGCGTCGCCACCCCCGACTGAGGGGGAGCGCGCCGGCCGACGGCAGACCCCAGCACAGCAGAGGACAGACTGCACGAAGGGGAAGCCATGACAGCGACGACCGACGGCAGCGCGGAGAGCGCTGGCGCGGGCAGCAGGATCGAAGCCGGGCCCGGACCGGGCCCGGACCCGGCGGTGCCACCGCCCAGCGCGGAGCGGGACACCGCGGCCCGGACCGGACCGCCGGACGGCCACCGGGGGGAGGCGTACGAGGCCGCCGCACGGGCGACCAGGCACCTGCTCGCGCGCCAGGACCCCGAGGGGTGGTGGAAGGGCGACCTGGAGACCAACGTCACCATGGACGCCGAGGACCTGCTGCTGCGTCAGTTCCTCGGGATCCGGGACGAGGCCACCACCCGCGCCGCCGCCCTCTTCATCCGCGGCGAGCAGCGGGACGACGGCACCTGGGCCACCTTCCACGGCGGGCCGCCCGAACTCTCCGCCACCATCGAGGCGTACGTGGCCCTGCGCCTCGCCGGAGACGAGCCGGACGCCCCGCACATGGCCCGCGCGTCGGCCTGGATCCGGGCCCACGGCGGGATCGCCGCCGCCCGCGTCTTCACCCGCATCTGGCTGGCGCTCTTCGGCTGGTGGGACTGGGACCACCTTCCCGAACTCCCGCCCGAGCTGGTGTTCCTGCCGCCCTGGGTGCCGCTGAACATCTACGACTTCGGCTGCTGGGCCCGCCAGACCATCGTCCCCCTCACGATCGTCTCCGCGCTGCGCCCGGTCCGCCCGGCCCCCTTCGCCCTGAACG
Source organism: Streptomyces sp. NBC_01546 (assembly GCF_045208355.1). Taxonomy (NCBI): domain Bacteria; kingdom Bacillati; phylum Actinomycetota; class Actinomycetes; order Kitasatosporales; family Streptomycetaceae; genus Streptomyces; species Streptomyces sp. NBC_01546. The sequence goes on along the minus strand of NZ_CP109379.1, from coordinate 1,579,128 downwards.
AGCTGCACGCCGACGCGCGGGTGCCGAACCCCGCCAAACGGCTTGCCCCGCTGGCCAGTTGGGACGGCGCCTTCCAGCGGATGGACAAGGCCCTGCACGTCTACCGCCGGTTCGCCCCGCGCCGGCTGCGCAAGGCGGCCATGGCCGCCGGCGCCCGCTGGATCGTCGAACGGCAGGAGAACGACGGCTGCTGGGGCGGCATCCAGCCGCCCGCCGTGTACTCGGTCATCGCCCTGCACCTGCTCGGATACGACCTCGGGCACCCGGTGATGCGCGCCGGCCTGGAATCCCTCGACCGGTTCGCGGTGTGGCGCGAGGACGGCGCCCGGATGATCGAGGCATGCCAGTCCCCGGTCTGGGACACCTGCCTCGCCGCGATCGCCCTGGCCGACGCGGGCCTGCGCCCCGACCACCCGGCGCTGGTCAAGGCAGCCGACTGGATGCTCGGCGAGGAGATCGCGCGCAGCGGGGACTGGGCGGTACGGCGGCCCGGACTCGCCCCCGGCGGCTGGGCGTTCGAGTTCCACAACGACACCTACCCCGACATCGACGACACCGCCGAGGTCGTCCTCGCGCTGCGCCGCGTCAAGCACCCCGACCCGGCCCGGGTCGAGGCGGCCATCGCCCGCGGGGTGTCCTGGAACCTGGGCATGCAGTCGAAGAACGGCGCGTGGGGCGCCTTCGACGCCGACAACACCAGCCCCTTCCCGAACCGGCTGCCCTTCTGCGACTTCGGCGAGGTCATCGACCCGCCCTCGGCCGACGTCACCGCCCACGTGGTGGAGATGCTCGCCTTCGAGGGCAAGGCGGGTGACGCGCGGACCCGGCGCGGCATCGCCTGGCTGCTCGCCGAACAGGAGCCCGACGGAGCCTGGTTCGGCCGCTGGGGCACCAACTACGTCTACGGCACCGGGTCGGTGGTCCCGGCCCTCACCGCGGCCGGCATCGCCCCGGCGCATCCCGCGATCCGGCGGGCCGTGCGCTGGCTGGAATCCGTACAGAACGAGGACGGCGGGTGGGGCGAGGACCAGCGCTCCTACAAGGACCGGTCATGGGCCGGGAAGGGGGCCTCCACCCCCTCGCAGACGGCGTGGGCGCTGATGGCCCTGCTGTCGGCGGGCGAGCGGGACGGCAAGGCCGTCGAGCGGGGCATCGCCCACCTGGTGGCGACCCAGGCCGAGGACGGTTCCTGGGACGAGCCCCACTTCACGGGCACCGGCTTCCCCTGGGACTTCTCCATCAACTACCACCTGTACCGGCAGGTGTTCCCGCTCACGGCACTCGGCCGCTACCTGCACGGGGAACCCTTCGCGGCCGCCGGGGAAGCCTGATGTCCGCCCTCCGGGGGGACAGGGCCGGGAACCCCGACCCCCTGCTGGTGGCCTGCGCGCTGCGCATCGAACAGACGGCGCTGCGCAGCGCCGGCCGCGGGGACCACGCCCTGCTCCGGACCGGCATGGGCCCGCGCGCGGCCGAGCGGTCCGTCGCCCGGGCGCTGGAGCGGCCGGGCATGGAGCGGGCCGCCGTCCTCGCCACCGGATTCTGCGCCGGCCTGGTCCCCGGCATGCACCCCGGCGACCTGGTCGTCGCCGACCAGACCCGCGACCCGCACGGGGCGGTCACCTGTACCGGGACCGCCCTGCTCGCCGAGGCACTGGCCCGGGCCGTCCCCGGCCGGACCGTGCACACCGGCACACTGACCGGATCCGACCACGTCGTCCGCGGCCAGGAGCGTGCGCAGCTGCGCGCCACCGGCGCCATCGCGGTCGACATGGAGTCCGCGGCCACCCTGTGGGCCGCCACCCGGGGCGACCGCTGCCCCTCGGAGGGAGGACGCCCGGTTGCGGCCGTCCGGGTGATCGTGGACGCTCCGGAGCATGAGCTCGTCCGTATCGGCACGGTCCGCGGTGGAATATCGGCCTTCCGCGTACTGCGTGCCGTACTGCCCGCGTTTTATGACTGGCACCGTTCTTTGCTGCTCCCCAGGAGGTGAGCCAGATGGCCATGCCGCTGCGCCAGACCATCAGGGTCGGGACGTATTTGCTCGAACAGAAGCTCCGCAAGCGTGAGAAGTTCCCGCTGATCGTCGAGCTGGAACCGCTCTACGCCTGCAACCTGGCCTGTGAGGGGTGCGGGAAGATCCAGCACCCGGCCGGGGTGCTCAAGCAGCGCATGCCGGTCGCCCAGGCGGTCGGCGCCGTGCTGGAGTCCGGCGCGCCCATGGTGTCCATCGCGGGTGGCGAGCCCTTGATGCACCCGCAGATCGACGAGATCGTCCGTCAGTTGGTGGCGAAGCGGAAGTATGTATTCCTCTGCACCAACGCGATGCTCCTGCGCAAGAAGATCGAGAAGTTCACCCCGTCCCCCTATTTCGCCTTCGCCGTGCACATCGACGGACTGCGCGAACGGCACGACGAGTCGGTGGCCAAGGAAGGCGTCTTCGACGAGGCCGTCGCGGCCATCAAGGAGGCGAAGAAGCGCGGGTTCCGGGTGACCACCAACTCCACCTTCTTCAACACGGACACCCCGCAGACGATCATCGAGGTACTCAACTACCTCAATGACGACCTCCAGGTGGACGAGATGATGATCTCGCCCGCCTACGCCTACGAAAAGGCCCCCGACCAGGAGCACTTCCTGGGCGTCGAACAGACCCGCGAACTCTTCAGGAAGGCCTTCGCGGGCGGCAACCGCAGGCGCTGGCGGCTCAATCACTCGCCGCTCTTCCTGGACTTCCTGGAAGGAAAGGCCGATTTCCCCTGCACGGCCTGGGCCATTCCGAATTACTCCCTCTTCGGCTGGCAGCGCCCCTGCTATCTGATGAGCGACGGCTACGTGCCGACGTACCGGGAACTCATCGACGACACCGACTGGAGCAAGTACGGCCGCGGCAAAGACCCGCGCTGCGCGAACTGCATGGCGCACTGCGGCTACGAGCCCACCGCCGTCCTCGCCACCATGGGCTCCCTCAAGGAGTCCCTGCGGGCGGCCCGGGAGACGATCGGCGGGAACCGGGACAGCTCGGCATGACCGCGGAGCCACGGGAGGAGGGCGGCCGGGGCAAGGGCTTCGACCTCGGCGCCCTGCTGGCCGAGCGCGGCGGCGAGCGGTACGAGCTGCACTCCAGGCACCTCAACCACCAACTGCCCCGGATGCTGCACACCATCGGCTTCGACAAGGTCTACGAGCGGGCCGAGGGCGCCCACTTCTGGGACGCCGAGGGCAACGACTACCTCGACATGCTGGCCGGGTTCGGGGTGATGGGCCTGGGCCGCCACCACCCGGTGGTACGCCGCGCCCTGCACGACGTCCTGGACGCCCAGCTCGCCGACCTCACCCGCTTCGACTGCCAGCCGCTGCCCGGGCTGCTGGCCGAGAAGTTGCTCTCGTACAGCCCGCACCTGGACCGGGTCTTCTTCGGCAACAGCGGCACCGAGGCGGTGGAGACGGCCCTGAAGTTCGCCCGGTACGCCACCGGACGGCCCAGGATCCTCTACTGCGACCACGCCTTCCACGGGCTCACGACGGGGTCGCTCTCGGTGAACGGGGAGGGCGGCTTCCGGGACGGTTTCGCGCCGCTGCTGCCCGACACGAAGATCACCCTCGGGGATCTGGGTGCCCTGGAGCGGGAGCTCCGGAAGGGCGACGTGGCCGCCTTCGTCGTCGAGCCGGTCCAGGGCAAGGGCGTGCTCTGCGCCCCGCCCGGGTTCCTGCTCGCGGCGCAGGAACTGCTGCGCCGCCACAAGGCGCTGCTGATCGCGGACGAGGTGCAGACCGGCCTCGGACGGACCGGGGACTTCTACGCCTACCAGCACGAGCCGGGCGTGGAGCCGGACCTGGTGTGCGTGGCCAAGGCGCTCTCGGGCGGCTACGTGCCGGTCGGCGCGACCCTGGGCAAGGACTGGATCTTCAAGAAGGTCTACTCGTCCATGGACCGGGTCCTCGTGCACTCCGCGAGCTTCGGCTCCAACGCCCAGGCGATGGCGGCCGGACTGGCGGTGCTGTCGGTCATGGAGGACGAGGCGGTCGTCGCCAATGCCCGGGCCATGGGCGATCTTCTGCGCGGGCGGCTCGCGGCCCTGGTGGACGAGTACGAGCTGCTGCACGAGGTGCGCGGGCGCGGGCTGATGATCGGCATCGAGTTCGGCCGGCCGTCCTCGCTGGGGCTGCGCAGCCGGTGGACCATGCTCCAGGCGGCCCGCAAGGGGCTCTTCGCGCAGATGGTCGTGGTGCCGCTGCTGCAGAAGCACCGGATCCTCACCCAGGTGTCCGGGGACCACCTGGAGGTGATCAAGCTCATCCCGCCGCTGATCGTGGACGAGCGGGACGTCGACCGGTTCGTCGGCGCCTTCCGCGAGGTCATGGACGAGGCGCACGGCGGCTCGGGGCTGATGTGGGAGTTCGGCAGGACCCTGGTGAAGCAGGCCGTCGGCAACCGTTGACGGCCTGCTCCGGCAGGGGTGGGACGAGCGGGTGTCAGGCGAGGAGCCGGCCCCGGAGCCGGTCGAGGGTCTCGGGCGTGAGCCCGAGGCCCTCCGCGAGGTACCGCTCCTGTCCGCCCCACTGCTCGTCAATGGTGTCGAAGGCCGTGGTCAGGTACTCCGCGCGGGCGTCGAAGAGCGGGGCGAGGAGCTCCATCACCTCGGGGGAGCGGGCCTCCTGCGACTCGCCGCTGCGGCGCACCCGGTAGCGGCGGTGCGGGGCGTTCGACTCCAGGTAGTCCGCCACGATCGCCTCGCGTTCGACGCCCAGCGCGAGCAGGACGACCGCGATCGACAGGCCCGCCCGGTCCTTGCCGGCCGCGCAGTGCAGCAGGGCGGGGACGCTGTCCTCGGCGAGGGCGTGCAGCACCCTGCTGTGCTCGGCGGTGCGGTGCCTGATGATCGCGCGGTACGCGTTCGACATCCGGGCCGCGGCCTTGCCTTCCCCCAGGATCGAGCGGAGCTGATCGAGGCCGCCGTCGCGGACCATCTTCCAGAACTCCCGGCCGTCGGCCGGGTCCGAGAGCGGGATGTTGACGTTCCGCACGCCGGGCAGCTCGACGTCCGGCCCCTCCAGGGCGTGGTCGGCGTTGTTGCGGAAGTCGAAGATGGTGTGGAGCCCGAGCGATGCGAGGAACTCTGCATCGGTTTCGGTGGCATGTGCGAGATGTCCGCTTCGAAACAGTCGTCCCGACCTGACCTGTCGTCCGTCGAAAGTCGGCAATCCGCCCACATCGCGGAAATTGCGCACTCCGGACAGTTCCGGCTCCTGTATCCGCTGGGTCAAAGGAACTCCTCCGCTTCGTCGTGGGGCGTCTGTCCGAATTGAGCCACTTGGCGCCAACTTGCCATATCCGGCGGCGAGATCGGACGTGCCCCCGTGAGCCAGATCATACGGTGACCGTGAGTGCCTGATCGCGAAGGGCGAATGGCCCGGCCGGGGCGGTTGTTGACGGTGGGGAATGGACAGAGGGTGACCGGAATTCCGCCGATTCCTCATCGCGGTGATTCCTTTGGGGAATTCATGGCTTGTTCCCTGTGCCCGGATTCGATTACGTTCGCGACCGATCCGGGTGGACCGCCTAATCCTGCCGCCTCCCGGAAACCGCACCCGACTATTCACGCGCGCGGCAGGAGCGGGGGAACCAGGTAAGCCGCTGTTCCGGATCTTTCTTCCGGGACGGCTAGGGGTGAAGTCGTTCATGTTCCGTACATGTGCGTCCGGACATCTCCAGTCCGAACCCGACAGCTCACCTCGCCGGCGACGGAGAGGAATTCGCCATGCCTGCAAAGGGTAAGCACCGTCGTCCCAAGTCCCGTTCCCTTTCCCGCGGTCTCGCCGTTGCCGGCACCGGTGGTGCGGCCCTCGCGCTGCCCCTGATGGGTGCCGCCGGCGCCAGCGCGGCCGTCGCTCCGGCCGCCGCGCCGGCCACGGTCCCCGCCGTCGCCCCGCAGCTCCCGCTCTCGCTCCAGGCCGCGCCCGCCGCCGCCGTGCAGGCCGCGCCGGCCGTCTACACGGTCGTGCCCGGCGACTACCTCTCCAAGATCGCCGCGGAGCGGCACCTCTCGGGCGGCTGGGAGAAGCTGTACGCCGACAACCGCGAGGCCGTCGGCACCAACCCCTCCCTGATCCACCCGGGCCTGAAGCTGACCCTCGGCGCGAAGGCCGAGGCCCCGGCCGAGGCGGCCCCGGCCCCGGCTCCGGCCCCCGCCGAGCGGTCCTCGACCGGTTCTTCGGCCTCCGACGAGGGCTCCTCGGGCGAGCAGGACGCGCCCGCCCCCGTCCAGCAGCCGAAGCAGAAGCCGCAGAGCAGCGGCTCGGCCACCGGGGCGAAGGCCCCCAGTGCCGCCGGATTCGTGGCCCCGGTCAGCGGTGGGATATCCACCCAGTACAAGGTCGCGGGCGCGATGTGGTCCTCGGGTTACCACACCGGCGTCGACTTCATCGCCAGCTCCGGCACCACCGTCAAGGCCGTCGGCGCGGGCACCGTGGTCTCGTCCGGCTGGGCCGGCGCGTACGGCAACGAGGTCATCATCAAGCACGCTGACGGCCACTACTCCCAGTACGGCCACCTCTCCTCGCTGTCCGTCTCGGTGGGCCAGAGCGTCACCGCCGGCCAGAGCATCGGTCTCTCCGGCTCCACCGGCAACTCGACCGGCCCGCACCTCCACTTCGAGATCCGTACGACCCAGTCCTACGGCTCGGACATCAGCCCGGTGAACTACCTCCGCTCGAAGGGCGTCACCATCTGACGCAACCGACGGCAGCCGCCGCCGGAGCAGGAACACACGTCAGGCCGGGGCCCGAGGGGGGTCCCGGCCTGATGTGTACTTATTCCTTATCCCCCGGGTGGTATAGATCACGGTCCGTCAACCCCTGCTTACGTTGGCGTAGGTCGTGTGCTCGGGTGAAGGATGTCGTTTCGTGGCAGCGACGACGACGACACTCAAGACCATCGGCTCGTACGCGGCGATCGGGGACAGCTTCACCGAGGGCGTGGGGGACCCGGGACCCGGGGATTCCTATCTCGGCTGGGCGGACCGGCTCGCCGTGCTCCTGGCCGACCGGCGCGACGAACACGACTTCCGGTACGCGAACCTGGCCGTGCGCGGCCGGCTCCTCGACCAGATCGTGGCCGAGCAGGTCCCGCGGGCCAAGGAGCTCGCCCCGGACCTCGTGACCTTCTGCGCGGGCGGCAACGACATCATCCGGCCCGGCAGCGACCCCGACGACGTGGCGGAGCGGTTCGAGGCCGCCGTCGCCGACCTCACCGGGGCCGTCGGCCTGGTCATGATCACCACCGGCTTCGACACCCGGGGCGTGCCGGTCCTCAAGCACCTCCGGGGCAAGGTGGCGACGTACAGCGCGCACGTGCGCGCCATCGCCGACCGCTACGACTGCCCGGTGCTCGACCTCTGGTCGCTGAAGTCCGTACAGGACCGGCGGGCCTGGGACACCGACCGGCTGCACCTCTCGCCCGAGGGGCACACGCGGGTGGCACTGCGCGCCGCGCAGGTGCTCGGACTGGAGGTGCCCGCCGACCCCGACCAGCCGTGGCCGCCGCAGCGGCCGCGCGGCTCGGTGGACGTGACCCGGGACAACATCCAGTGGGCGCGCGAGCACCTGGTGCCCTGGATCGGGCGGCGGCTGCGCGGCGAGTCCTCCGGGGACCACGTCGAGGCGAAGCGGCCGGACCTGCTGCCCCTGTAAGGGGAGCGACGGGCGGGGGGAGCGCCACAGACGGGAAACGAGGGCCGTAAGCGGAATCCTTGGGGGTATGTGTGCGTTGGGATGGTCGTAGACCGACGACCGTCCCGACCCCCCATCCTCCCAGGAGGCGCCTTGACCGGCTCCCGTCCCCTGCGTCCCCGGCTGCGTGCCCTGCGGCCCGAAGCCTTCGGCGCGGACCCGTCCGGCGCCCGGCTGGAGCGGATCCACCGCTCGCCGAACTTCGCCGACGGCGTCTTCAAGAACCCGCTCGGGGCCCGGACCAGGCCCTCGGGGTCGATGACCGAGTTCGCCAAGATCTACTTCCACCGGGAGCAGCGGGTCCGGCGCATCCCCGGCGCGCCGATCCCCGTGTACCCGACGACCCTCGCGGAGCTGGCGAAACCGCCCGCGAGCGGACTGCGGCTCACCTGGATGGGGCACTCCAGCGTGCTCGCGGAGATCGACGGGCGACGCGTGCTGTTCGACCCGGTGTGGGGCGAGCGGTGCTCGCCCTTTCCCTTCGCCGGGCCCAAGCGGCTGCACCCCGTGCCCGTGCCGCTGGCCTCGCTGGGCCCGGTCGACGTCGTGGTCATCTCGCACGACCACTACGACCACCTCGACCTGCCGACGATCAAGGAGCTGGCCGGTACGGACACGCTCTTCGCGGTCCCGCTGGGAGTCGGCGCGCACCTGGAGCGCTGGGGCGTCCCGGCCGACCGGCTGCGCGAGCTGGACTGGAACGAGACCACCAAGATCGCCGGGCTCACGCTCACCGCGACCCCCGCCCGGCACTTCTGCGGACGCGGGCTGCGCAACCAGCAGCACACCCTGTGGGCCTCCTGGGTCGTCGCGGGGGACGAGCACCGGATCTACCACAGCGGGGACACCGGCTACTTCCCCGGTTTCAAGGAGATCGGCGCCGAGCACGGGCCCTTCGACGCCACGATGATCCAGATCGGCGCCTACTCCGAGTACTGGCCCGACATCCACATGACGCCCGAGGAGGGCTTGCGCGCCCACCTCGACCTCCAGGGCGGCACCCCGCACGGCACGATGCTGCCGATCCACTGGGGCACCTTCAACCTGGCCCCCCACCCGTGGGACGAGCCGGGCGAGGGAACCGTCACCGCGGCGGAGGGGGTCGGAGCCGCGATCGCCCTGCCGATCCCGGGCCAGCCCTTCGAGCCGGGCACCGCAGGTCTTCCGGACCAGCCGTGGTGGCGGCCGTTCGTGGTGGGCGGCCACGCCGCACCGGAGGTGTCCGTCGCCGCGGTCGCCGCGGCCCGGGCGACGGGCGTGATCCGCGAGGAGCCGGAAGCCGTCGGTTCCTGAGCCCCGGCGGCCCGGTGGCGGCGGAGGTCCGCGGGGCTCGGGCCGCCGGATCCACGGCGGACCCACGCCGGGATCACGCCGGATCCAGGTTGGGATCACGCCGGATCCACGCCGGAGGCGACCCGGGGGATTCGGGCGGTTGTGCGAGCGCTCCACCGGGAGCGGGAAGCACCCCCGCGAACTTCCCCAACTGGACGTCCGGGGCGGGACGGTGCGGTCTAGCGTGGGTATTCGGTGATCAACACCGGGCCCCGGGATCGCTGGGGGCCGGGCCCCACGTACCGAGGACGCCGATGTCCGGACTCCGCGCCGCCCGCCACGCCCCGTCGAGACACGCCGTCACCGGTCCCGGCCGGCAGACACGCCCCCAGCTGGTCCGGGCCGCCGTACTGCCCACGCTCGCCGCCGGGCTCAGCGGCACCGCCGCGGTCATCTTCACCCTCCAGCTCGGCGGGGGAGCCGGGGACCGGGACGCCCGGCTCTGGCCTGTGCTCACCGGCTGCGCCCTCCTTTTCGTCGCAGCCCTCGCCGCTGCCCTGCTCGGCGCCCAGCGCGCCGCCAAGGCCGTACGGGACCGGTGCGAGGCGCTGCGCCGTTCCAGCGTGCGCGGCCGCCAGGAGCTGCGCGGCGCCGCAGACCGGCTGGAGCGCGGCGAGGCCCCGCCCCGCCCGGTGCGCGGCGGCCCGACCGGGCCCCCGGCCGGCGCCGACCCGGCGGGGGTGGACGAGTTCTGGCTGCTCTCCCAGGAGCTGCGCGGCGCCCGCGAACAGGCCCACGAGACCCTCGTACGGCTGGCCGGCCCGGCCACCCCGTCCGACAGCGAGCGGAAGGTCGAGGTCTTCGTCAACCTCGCGCGCCGCCTGCAGTCCCTCGTCCACCGCGAGATCTCGCTGCTGGACGAGCTGGAGGACACGGTCGAGGACCCGGACCTGCTCAAGGAGCTCTTCCACGTCGACCACCTCGCCACCCGCATCCGCCGCCACGCCGAGAACCTCGCCGTGCTCGGCGGCGCCGCCTCCCGGCGCCAGTGGACCCGGCCCATCGACCTGAGCGAGGTGCTCCGCTCCTCGGTCGCGGAGGTCGAGCAGTACACCCGGGTCAAGGTCGTCCCCCCGGCGGGCGGCAGCGTACGCGGCCATGCCGTCGCCGATGTGGTGCACCTGCTGGCCGAACTGGTCGAGAACGCCACGGTGTTCTCCGCCCCCGACACCGACGTGGTGCTGCGCGCCGAACGGGTCACCGCCGGGATCGCGGTGGAGGTGGAGGACCGGGGGCTGGGCATGCCGGCGGAGGAACAGCGCCGGATGAACGCCCTGCTCGGCGACCCCGACCAGATCAGCGTCCGGGATCTGCTGGCGGACGGGCGGATCGGGCTGTTCGTCGTCTCGGCGCTGGCCCGTCGGCACGGGATCGCCGTCGAGCTCAAGTCCAACATCTACGGCGGGGTGCTCGCCGTGCTGGTGCTGCCGCAGGAGCTGCTGGGCGTGGAGGGGCCGAGCGCCGCCGATGCGGCGGGGGGCTCCCGCGCCACCTCGTGGGGGACCGGGCAGGCGGCGCCGATGCCGATGCCGCCGGTGCCACCGCCGCCGCTGGAGCCCGTACGGGTGAACCTGCCGCGGCCGGAACCGGCCGAGCCCCTGCCGGAGGACTGGCCCGCGGCCGCCCCGGGGGCTGTCCCGGGGCCGGCCGGGCCCGGTCACTGGCCCGCGTCCGGGCCTGGGCCTGAAGCCGTCGCCGTCCCAGGCCCAGGCCCCGGGCAGCGGCCCGCAGGCGCGGCCGTGCCGCTGCCCGCGCCCCGAGCCGGGGACGGGGCCACGGCTTCAGCGGCGGCCCTCCCCGAGCGGTGGGCCGAGCCGGCGCCCGGGCCTGAGCCCGCAGCCGCAGCCCCGGCCGGGACCGGCACTCGGGCCGGGGCGGCGGCCGGGGCCGAAGCCCAGCCCGTGCCGTCCGAGCCCGAGGCCGCGGACCGGCCGCAGCTGCCGCGCCGCCGGGCCCAGCAGCACCTCGCGCCCCAGCTGCGCGAGGCCCCCGCTCCGCGGCGGGCCCCGGACACCGAGCAACCCGTACACGACCCGGGCCTGATGGCCGCCTTCCAACGGGGCTTCGGCCTCGCCCAGTCGGAGAACCAGGTATGACCCCGACCCCTCACCTCAGCAAGGAGCGCACCCCCATGGGCGGCGAAGTGGCGACGACGACCGGCGGTCGGCTCTCGGACCTGGACTGGCTGCTCAGCGGCCTGGTGCAACGCGTCCCGTACACGCGCAGCGCCGTGCTGCTCACCGCCGACGGCCTGGTGACCTGCGTGCACGGCATGGACCCCGACAGCGCCGACCACATGGCGGCGCTGGCCTCCGGGCTCTACTCGCTGGGGCGCAGCGCCGGATCCCGCTTCGGGAACGGCGCGGAGGTCCGTCAGGTCGTCGTCGAACTCGACACCGCGCTCGTCTTCGTGTCGGCCGCCGGTTCGGGTACCTGCCTGGCGGTCCTCGCCGACCGCGAGGCCGACGCCGGGGTGCTCGGCTACGAGATGGCGATGCTGGTCAAGAGCGTGCGGCCGTACCTGGCTGCCCCGCCGCGGCGGCCCGTCGCCGACCCGGAGCGATGAGGGGCCGCGCGACGGGGGCGTACGCGAAGGGGCGGGACACACCCTGGCTCGACGACTCGGCGGGCCGGGTGATGCGCCCGTACACCGCCAGTGGCGGGCGGACCCGGCCGGGTTTCGCCCTCGACCTGCTCTCGCTGGTGACCGCGACCGGGGTGCGGCCGCGCGTACCGATGGGGGCGGAGCACACGCTCGCCCTCCGGCTGTGCGCGGGCGCCGCGGCGGTCACGGTCGCCGAGGTGGCCGGGCAACTGCGGCTGCCCGCGGTGGTGGTGAAGGTGCTCTTGTCCGATCTGATGGAACACGGGGCCGTCATGGCGCAGGCGCCGCGGTTCCCGGGCGGCGGGTCGTTCGCCGCCGATGACCAGTCCCTTCTCCGGGCGGTGCTCGATGGCCTACACAAACGGCTGTGACGCACCCGCCCCCGGTTCCGCTCCCGCGACGCTGAAGATCCTGGTCGCGGGCGGTTTCGGGGCGGGCAAGACCACCTTCGTGGGCGCGGTGAGCGAGATCGAGCCGCTGAGCACGGAGGAGCTGCTGAGCGACCTCAGCGAGGCCGCGGACCCGCTGGACGGGGTCGAGGCCAAGAGCACCACGACGGTCGCGCTGGACTTCGGCCGCATCACGCTGGACCAGCGGCACGTGCTCTACCTCTTCGGGACGCCCGGGCAGCACCGCTTCTGGTTCCTGTGGGAGGAGCTGTGCGCCGGCGCGCTCGGGGCGGTGGTGCTCGCCGACACCCGCCGCCTCGACGACTGCTTCCCCGCGGTGGACTTCTTCGAGCGGCGCGGGATCGGTTTCATCGTCGCCGTCAACGAGTTCGACGGCGGTCACCGCTACGGGCCCGACGAGGTCCGCGAAGCGGTGGGGCTGGGGCCCGAGGTGCCCGTCGTACGGTGCGACGCGCGCCTGACCAGCTCCGGGACGGGGACGCTGGCCGCCCTCGTCCGTCATCTCCTGTGCACGGCCACAGTCAGCTCTTCGTCTTCGGAGTCGGGGGAACCGTCATGACGTACTACGAATCGACCGGACACCTGCTGCTCACGCCCGTGGACCGGGAGGCGCCCGCGCGCGCCGTCCGGCTGCGGGAACTGGGCCTGGGCGAGCGGGTGGACGCCGAACTGGACGCCTTCGCCCGGCGCGTCGCGGACGTGCTGGCCGCGCCGTACGCGGGGGTCAACTTCATCGGCGAGGAACGGCAGTTCTTCGCCGGGCTGCACCATGCGGCGGAGGCCCCGGCGAGCACGTACCCGGCGCGGGTGCTGGCCCGCGACCACGGTTACTGCCCGCACGTGGTGGTGCGGCGCCGGGCGCTGGTGCTCGAGGACGTACGGGACTTCGCGCGCTTCGCGGGCAACGCGGTGGTGGACGAGAGCGGAGTGCGCTCGTACGTGGGCGCGCCGCTGACGGACCGGCGGGGGATCGTACTGGGCACGGTGTGCGGGGTGGACGTGGTGCCGCGCCGGTGGGGCACGGAGGGCCTCGCGAAGGTGAAGTCGCTGGCGGCGGAACTGGTGGAGCTCCTCCATGCCCGGGAGGACCGGCGGCAGACGGCGTAGCCCGGCGCGGCGACGCGGCGGCCCGGCGGATGTCAGTGGCGGGGTCTACGGTCGTGGACGAGGGGTCACCGATGGCCGGAGAGGGGTCGTGGCATGGGCACCACCGCGCAGGACGTCCGTACGATCGCGCTGTCGCTTCCGGACAGCAGCGAGAAGCCGGCCTGGGGCATGCCGACCTTCCGGGTGGGCGGAAAGATCTTCGCCGCGCTGGGTGATGACGACACCTCGATCGGGGTGAAGTGCCCCAAGGAGGACCGGGCCGAGCTGATCGCGGCGGAGCCGGAGAAGTTCTTCATACGCGAGGGCCACGACGACAACTACGCCTGGCTGCGGGTCCGGCTGGAGGCGGTGGAGGACGGGGCGGAGCTGCGCTCGATCCTGATCGACTCCTGGATACAGGCGGCCCCGAAACGGCTGGCGGCGGCCCATCCGGAACTGGCCGACGGGGGCACGGGTGACGTGGGCGGCGAGGCCGGCGAGGGCTGAGCGCACGGCGGCACGGAGACCGCGCCGCCGTCGCGGCGATGACGAGGACAGGATTCGAGAGCGGTTCCAGGCCTCCGCCGGCATCGCCGCCACCTCGCGCAGCACCCCGTTCCAGTGGACCAGCAGCCGGCCCGGGCGGCATGCGGGCGAGCCTGCCATCGGCGCGGCCCGCGTTTCCACCGGCTATCGCACCGGCAGACGCAGGAAGCCGGTGATGCGGTCGCGCAGGGACCGTGGGTCCAGGCCGTGGGCCGCGGTGTGCTCGTCGATCGTGCCGTAGCGGCGCAGCTCGGCGCGGCCCACGCCCAGGCCCAGCACCCGGTGGGGCGTGTCGGCCAGGGCGTCGTTCGCGGCGGTCGTGGAGGTGCCGGCGAGGTACGGCTCGACGAGGACCACATCGGCCGTGGCGGCGCTCCCGGCGCTCCAGGCGGCCGCGCGCAGCGTCGCCCCGTCGAAGGGACGCACGGTGGGGGCGTACAGCACGGTCAGGTCCAGGCCCTCGGTCGCCGCGAGGACGTTGTCCAGCAGCGGGCCGACGGCGACCACCACGCCGGCGCGTCCCTCCCGTACGGTCTGGAACCGCAGGCCTTCCACCGGGCGCGGCGCGGCGTTCGACTGCTGGGAGAGCCGGACGTAGACCTTGTCGTCCCCGGCGGCGTAGGCGTGCCGCAGCAGCGCCTCCGCCTCGTCGGGGTGTCCGGGGACGTGGACGGTCCAGCCGTCGAGGGTGTCCAGCAGCGCCACGTCGCCCGGCGCCATGTGCGTGAACCCGCCGGCCGGCCAGTCGTAACTGGCGCTCGCGCTGACGAGGACGCCCCCCGTGCCCTGGTGTCCGAAGTCCAGCTTGACCTGCTCGAACGGCCGCTCCACGAGGAAGCTGGCGAAGGTGTGCACGACCGGCCGCATGCCGGTGAGGGCAAGGCCGCCGCCGACGCCGACGAGCAGCTGTTCCCGGATCCCGACGTTGATCACCCGGTCCGGGTGGCGCCGCTGGGCGGGGAGGAACCCGTCCATGCTGATCTCGGCGAGTACGAGGGCCAGCCGCGGATCCTCGTCGAGCAGGCGTGACGTGACGGAGATGAATCGTTCCCGCATGGTGTCCATGTAAATCTCGGCTCCCCTACTGCTTCTGCTTCTCTACTGCTTCTTCTCGACACGGGCGACCACGACGTGCGGTCGGCCGGGGTGCGGCGCGGTGAAGGCGGCGTGCAGCGCGGCGTGGTCCCGCCCGTCCACGGTGGCCGTGGACCAGCCGGCGGCCTCGAACCGGGCCGCGATCCCGCCCGGCCAGCCGTGCGTCGCGGAGTCGTTGTCGATCACCACGGTGTGCAGCCTCTCCAGCCCGGCGGAGCCCGCGTAGGCGAGTGCCTCGTGGTTGCTGCCCTCGTCCAGCTCCGCATCCCCGATCAGCACCCATATCGCCGGCTCGGCCAGCCCCTGGGCGCGCAGCCCCAGCGCGCTGCCGACGGCGAGCGGCAGCCCGTGCCCGAGCGACCCGCTGCCGATCTCCACACCGGGGATCAGGGTGCGGTCCGGGTGGTGCCCGAGGGGCGACTCGTACGAGCCGAAGCCGGGCAGCCACTCGACGGGGAAGAACCCCTTGGCGGCGAGCACGGCGTAGTACGCCATCGGCCCGTGCCCCTTGGACAGCAGGAACCGGTCGCGCCCGGCATCCTCGGCGGTCCCGGGCGTCACCCTCAGCACCCGGTCGTAGAGCACCCACAGCGCGTCGAGCGTGGAGGTGGCGGCGGGCCCGTGCTTCTCGGCCCCGGTCATGAGGCCGATCAGCCGGCCCAGATCCTCGTAGCGGAACACCGTGTCCGCGGTTGCCTGCGTCATGAGTGGATCATGCAACCTCAAGCGCGATCGAGGTCAAGAGGCTCCCGGCCCGGATCCGCGACCGGAAAGGTGCGCGCGACCACCCCACGAAGTGCGGTATCGTTCTCCTGCGCGTTCATCCAGGGGAAACCCCAGGTCAGCGGGCATCGGGACGTGGCGCAGCTTGGTAGCGCACTTGACTGGGGGTCAAGGGGTCGCAGGTTCAAATCCTGTCGTCCCGACCATGCGGAAACGCAGGTCGGAGGCCGTTCTCTCACACATGAGAGGGCGGCCTTTTCCATGCCCGGAATGCTGGTGGTCGCAGTGTGGTCGCACGCCCGCTTTGGGGTTGGCTGGCGGTGGGGTGGAAGCCGGTCGGGGTGGGGGGCGGAGCCGGTTGAGGGCTTCGTGGAGGTGCTGGATGTGGTCGCGTGGTGGTCGCAGCCGTTCCAGCCAGGCCCGTCGGTCGTTTCGTTTCTGGGCCCGGGTGAGGGTGTGGTCGATGGTGTCGACGGCTTCGCGGGCGGCCTGTTGGGTGAGGTGGCTGTAGACGTTGGCGGTGGTCGAGAGGGTGGAGTGCCGCAGCGTCTTGAAGACGAGGGTGAGGGGGACGCCGGCGGTGATGGTGATCGTGGCGGCCAGGTGCCGCAGGTCGTGAACGGTCACTCGCGGTACACCGGCCTCTTTGGAGAGTTGCCGGAGCCGGTCGAGGACGGTGTGGGGTCGCAGGGGCCGGCCGTCGGGTCTGCAGAAGACGAGCCCGGTGAACGGATCGCTGGGGTCGCTGTGGCGGCGGCAGCGTCGTGAAGGCGTGGAAGCCGCCGTCCGTCAGGAATCCGCGCAGGCCGAGTTCGATGCGGGCGGCGTAGCGCAGTGAGTCGTGCCGGTCCCCGTCCGCGCGGAGTTCGGGCGCGAGGCGGTAGGTGTCCTCGTACTCCTTGACCAGTTCGGTCACGCTGGCGTCGACGGCTGCGACCAGGTCGTTGACGCCGTACGTGTTGACCGAGACGCCGAAGCGGAGTTGGGCTTCGACCTTGTCGCCCTCGGTCACGGCGACGTCGCGCATGTTGTCGCCGAATCGCGCCAGCTTGAGGCTCTGCAGCTCGGAGCGGCCTGCCGCGGCCCGGGCCCAGGAGGCGATCCGGGCAGCGACCGAGGGGTCGCTGACGTGTCCGGCGACGGTCTTGCGTGCGACGCTGAGCCGGGACTGGATATAGCCGAACTCGCGGTCCCCGTGGGCCGCTTGGTTCAGGTTCATGAAGTCCATGTCGATCGACGCCCAGGGCAGTGCGGCATCGGCCTGGGTGTGCAGGTGGAGCAACGGCTTGCGCAGGGCGTCCAGGCCCGCGATCCACATTTTCGCCGGGGAGAAGGTGTGCATCCAGGCGATGAGGCCGATGCAGGTGTCGTCTGCGTTGGCGTCCAGGCAGACCCGCCGGATCGCGCCGGCGTCGGTGAGTACGGGCTTCCAGATGATGTTCACCGGGATGCCGGAGTCGCCGAGTGCGTCGGCGATCCGGCGGGGCTGCTCTGCGACCTGACGCAAGGTGTCGTCGCCGTACAGCCCTTGGCTGCCGGTCAGGAACCAGACTTCGCGGCCCTGGATTGCCTTCTGTGCCTTCATGGGGGCGTGGGTCTCCTTAGCGGGCAGCGGGCTGCTGGCCGTACACGTTCTGGTAGCGGTGGTTGAGGCGGTCGATGTCGTCCTGCGCTATCGGCAGGGGTTCGCCGAGCTGGCGGGAGATGTGGACGGTGCGGGCGACGTCCTCGCACATCACGGCGGCTTTGACGGCGGCCTTGGCGTCCTTGCCGATGGTGAAGACGCCGTGGCTCTTCATCAGGACGGCCGGTGAGCGGTGGCCCCGGAGGGTCTCGACGATGCCCCGGCCGATGGAGTCGTCGCCGATGAGCGCGAAGGGGCCGACGGGGATCTCGGCGCCGAACTCGTCGGCCATGGCGGTCAGTACGCAGGGCACGGCCTCTCCGTGCGCGGCCCAGGCGCTCGCGTACGTCGAGTGGGTGTGCACCACTCCGCCGACCTCGGGCATGTGGCGGTAGACGTAGGCGTGCGCGGTGTCTGGTTGGTGGACTCCGTGGCGTTCGCGGCCCATGGCGGCGGCCGCGGTGCGTACGTCCGGGTGCGCGCCGGCGGCGACGGCGGCGTGGATGGCGGAGCCGAGGGCGGGGCCCTGGGCGGACTCGGCGAGGGAGACGGGCCGGCGCAGCACGTCGGCGTAGATCCGCATGAGCAGGGGGTTCTTCTTCAGCCCGCAGGTCACGATGAACTCCGTGACGGGGACGCCGCCCTGCTCCAGGGTGTCGATGATGGTGCGGGTGCCGAAGGCGGTGGCCTCCAGCAGGGCGCGGTAGATCTCCTCGGGGCGGGTGGTGAGGGCGAGGCCGACGATGACTCCGGAGAGGTGGTGGTCGACGAGGGTGGAGCGGTTTCCGTTCATCCAGTCGAGGGCGACCAGGCCGTGGCCGCCGACGGGCTGGTCGGCGATCTTGCGGGACAGCAGTTGGTGCAGGTCCTCGCCGGTGGCTTCGGCCTCTGTGCGGTAGTGGGTCGGCACGCCTTGGCGCAGCCACCAGGCGAAGATGTCGCCGACCGCGCTCTGCCCGGCCTCGTAGCCGTAGGCGCCCTCCACGATGCCGCCGTCGACGACTCCGCAGATTCCGGGGACGTCGGCGAGGGCGGGGCCGTTGACGACGTGGCAGGTGGAGGTGCCCATGATGGCGAGCAGCTGGCCGTTCTCGACGGCCTGGGCGGCAGGGGCCGCGACATGGGCGTCGACGTTGCCGGTGGCGACGGCGATGCCCTCGGGCAGCCCGGTCCAGGCGGCGGCCTCGGCGGTGAGGGAGCCGGCCCGGGATCCCAGCGGCGACAGGGGATGCTCCAGCCGGGTGCGCGCGAAGTCGGCGAAATCGGGGTGCAGGGCGGCGAGGTAGTCCTCGCTGGGGTAGTGGCCGTCCTGGTGGATGCCCTTGTATCCCGCCGTGCAGGTGTTGCGGGTTTCGACGCCTGCGAGCTGCCAGACGATCCAGTCAGCAGCCTCGATCCAGCGCTCGGTGGCGGCGTAGGTGTCCGGGTCCTCCTCGATACCTGGAGCGCCTTGGCGTACTGCCATTCGGCGGAGATCTTGCCGCCGTAGCGGGAGATCCACTTCTCGGCGCGCAGGTGGGCGAGGTGGTTGATGCGGTCGGCCTGGCTCTGGGCCGCGTGGTGCTTCCAGAGCTTGGGCCAGGCGTGCGGGCGAACGCCCAGCTTGGTCTCGGCGAGCGGGGTGCCATCGGCCCGTACGGGGAGGACGGTGCAGGCGGTGAAGTCGGTGGCGATGCCGATGACGGCGGCCGGGTCGATGCCACTCGCGGCCACTGCGGCGGGGACGGCGGTGCGCAGCACCTCGCGCCAGTCCTCGGGGTGCTGGAGGGCCCAGTCGGGCGGCAGGGGCTGACCGGTGGTGGGGAGTTCACGCTCGATGACGCCGTGCGGTTACACGTGGACGGCGGAGCCGACCTCCTCGCCGTCGCGGACGCGGACCACCACGGCCCGGCCGGAGAGAGTGCCGAAGTCGACACCCACGACATGGCTCTCCGCGGTCTGGGGGGGAGGGGTCACGGTCACTTCACATCCTTCGTACGGAGCCCCGAGAGGGCGCAGCGATGCCGCGGGCATCGTCGGGGGATTGTTAGCGCTAACAATCAGCCTGTCAAGGCCGGGCTCGCCTTAAGCCGGTCAGACCTTGCGACGGCCGGCGATCAGGCGCTGGAGCAGGATGAAGACGAACCTCTCCGGACGCCAAGCGCACCAAGATCCGGCCATTTCCGGCGCAGTCATCGTGTTCACCGCGGCCTGGTCCCGCTTCTTTCGCCGCAGGCCGCTGGAGCACCTGCTCAACGGCGCCACCACGCTGGCGAAGTCCCTCCGATGAGGTCTCAGCTCTTCGCCCAGCCTGCCGTCGGGAGCCGCCGCGCACGTCGGCCGGCTTGCTGAACGGACGCGACAGCCCTCCCCCCTCCGCGATCTGACGCTGGAACGACGCGGTCTCAGTGGCCCGGTACCGGACTTCGGCGGGCGGCAACCTTTTCCGGAGCGGCGGCAACTGACGGGCACACCAGAAGGCGATCACACCCACGGGTCGCCCGATCTCCCGCCGCATGCCGCCGCGCACCGCTGACCTGAGCGGTTGTACGGGGCAGGGCCGAAGCAAGGAGTAGCCCCCATGAACGAGACGGATCCCACGGCGGACGGCCGCAGCCGGCGCAAGGCCGCGGCTGGTGGTGAGCGGCGTACGCGGGGGCGCCACCGCCGGCGCGGGATAACGATCGGCCTGATGCTGGGCGTGCCTGGAGTCCTCGGCCCCTACCTGCTGTTCGTGCAGGCCGATTCGAACGCCGCGACGGTGGATGCCGACGCCTACTACACGCTGACCTCTGTCCGCAGCGACAAGGTGCTCGACGTGCCGGGGGCGGACACGTCGGACGGCGTCTGGATACGGCAGGCGAGCCGCGTGGCAGGTGCCGCGAGTCAGCAGTGGCGGCTGAGGCAGGCGGGGGACGGCTACTACGAGGTGGAGAACCGCAGCAGCCACAAGGTCCTCGGAGTGCGCGGCGCTTCCAAGGAGTCCGCGGCGGCCGTCGAGCAGCAGACCGACCACGGTTCCGCCACGCAGCAGTGGAAGATGCAGGACGTGGGCGATGGGGCGGTGAAGTTCGTCTCCCGGAGCAACGGCATGGTGCTGGACGTGTGGGGCGGCTCCACCGGCGAGGGGGTGCCGCTCATCCAGTACGCCGACCGGGGCAGCACCAACCAGCAGTGGAAGCTGGTGAAGGCGGCCGGCTCGGGCAGGTACACCTGGCACAACGCGCAGATCGTCGGTGGAGGGTTCGTCACCGGGCTGGTCTTCAACCCCGCCCGCAAGGACCTGCTGTACGCCCGGACCGACATCGGCGGTGCCTACCGCTGGGACGCGACCGCCGCCCAATGGACCTCGTTGACCGACTGGATCGGTGGATCCGACTGGAACCTGCTCGGGATCGAGAGCCTGGCGACCGACCCCGTCGACCCGAACCGCCTGTACCTCGCGAGCGGCACTTACACCAATGACTGGGCGGGCAACGGCGCGATCCTCCGCTCCACCGACCAGGGCAAGACGTTCCAGCGCACCGACCTGCCGTTCAAACTGGGCGGCAACGAGGACGGCCGGTCCATGGGCGAGCGGCTGGTGGTGGACCCCGCCAACCACGGCACGCTCTACCTGGGCACCCGCAAGAACGGGCTCTGGCGCAGCACCGACTACGGCGTGACCTGGAGCCAGGTCGCCGCCTTCCCCGTCAAGGACGGTGCGAGCAGCGGCGTCGGCCTGTCCTTCGTGACCTTCGGCCCGGCCGGCAGCCGGACGATCTACGTCGGGGTGGCCGACAAGACCACCTCGCTGTACCGCTCCACCGACGGCGGCAGCAGCTGGCAGGCCGTGTCCGGCCAGCCCACAGGGCAGCTGCCGCAGCACGGTGTGCTGTCCGGTGACGGCTCGCTGTATCTGACGTACACCAATGCCCCGGGCCCGAACGGTGTGACGGCCGGTTCCGTGTGGAAGTACACGCCGTCCACCGGGGCCTGGAAGAACATTTCACCGTCCAGCGGTGGTTACGGCTTCGCCGGGCTGGCTGTCGATCCGCAGCGCCCGTCCACGGTGATGGTCACCACGCTGGACCGCTGGTGGCCCTCGGACGAGGTGTACCGGTCGACCGACGGCGGCGCCTCCTGGAAGGCGCTCGGCGCGACCTCGGTGCGGGACAACTCCGCTGCGCCGTACGTGGGCACGGGCATCGGGCACTGGATGGGCGCGCTGGCCATCAACCCCTTCGACTCCGGGCACGTGCTGTACGGCACCGGGTCGGGGATATGGGGCAGCAACGACGTGACCGCGGCGGACAAGGGGGGTGCCACGCACTGGACGGTCCCGGCCAAGGGGCTGGAGGAGACCGCGGTCCTCGGGCTGATCAAGCCCCCGGGCCTCCCGCTGATCAGTGCGCTCGGCGATGTCAGCGGATTCCGGCACGAGGACCTGACCAAGGTACCCGCCAAAGCACTCTCCGGACCGCTGTTCTCCAACACCACCGGCATCGACTTCGCCCAGGCGAAGCCGGGGTTCGTGGTCCGGGTCGGTCTCGGTGGCGAGCAGCACGGCGCCTATTCGACCGACGGCGGGGCCGGCTGGACGCCGTTCGCCGGGGAACCCGTGCGCGGAGCGGGCGGCGGGGCCGTGGCGGTCTCGGCGGACGGCGCCGCCGTCGTCTGGACGCCCGCGGGCCAGAGGCCGTTCCGCTCGACGAACCGCGGTGCGACCTGGACGGCCGCCTCCGGTCTGCCCGCGGACTCGGCCGTGGTGGCCGACCGTTCGTCGGCGAACACGTTCTACGCCCTCAAGGGCGGCACCCTGTACGCCAGCGCCGATGGCGGCAAGAGCTTCACCGCCCGGGCCACCGGCCTGGGTGACGGACAGCTCAAGGCGGCCCCGGGCGTCGCCGGTGACCTGTGGATCACAGGCGGAGGCAACGGACTCCTGCACTCCACCAATGGCGGGGCGAGCTTCAACAAGCTCGCCGGCGTGCAGCAGGCGCACGGTGTCGGCTTCGGCAAGCCCGCCCCGGGCGCCACCTACCAGGCTCTCTACCTCAGCGGGACGCTGAAGGGCGTAACCGGGGTGTTCCGCTCCATCGACGGCGGTTCGACCTGGGTCCGGATCAACGACGACCAGCACCAGTTCGGCGGGAGCGTCATCTCCGTCATCATCGGCGACCCGGACGTGTACGGCCGGGTCTACCTGGGCGGCTACGGCCGTGGCGTGGTGTACGGCGACGTGTCCTGATCGCCCCGGTCTCGGCGACATCGGCACCGGACCGGCAACCTTTTCGCCTTCGGCGGCCACTGATAAGTGCGACGTCGACTCGATCTACCGAACGGATGGGCATGAGGACAACGAAACACGGTGCGCCGCGGCCGCGGCGCAGACGCGGGGCGGCCGTCGGCATTCCGTTGGCGGTGACGGCAGTCGGTGCGCTGGCCTGCCTGGCCCTCACGCTCCTCCCCGGGAGCCGGTCCGGTGCCGGGCTTCCCACCGGCGCATCCGTAGCGGCTGCCCCAACGAACGCACCGTCCAGTTCCGGGTCGCCGGCAGCAGAGGCCGGCGCCGCGACCGCATCGACGCAGCCGACGGTCACGAGCCCGCCCCCGCCGTCAGCCGCCGGTGTCCCGACGCCCTCGGCCTCCAGCCCGGCACGCACGGAGTCGCCAGCCTCTTCGGCGGGACGGATCAAGCCCTCGGTCAGCTACCAGGGAGTCGCGACTTCCTATGCCGCGGGTGACGGCAATGGTGCCTGCCTGTACGGACCGTCCGGTGATCTCATGATCGCGGCGATGAACCACACCGACTACGAGTCGGCCAAAGCGTGCGGGGCGTACGTGCGGGTCCGCGCCGCCAACGGGAACTCCATCACGGTGCGGATCGTCAACGAGTGCCCCCTGCCCTGCGCACCGGGGCAACTCGACCTCAGCCAACAGGCCTTCGCCAAGCTCGCGAACCCCTCACTCGGCCGGATCCCGATCACCTGGACGCTGCTGAGCCCCGCCGCGCCCGACACGCTCTCCATCCGGTACAAGACCGGGTCCAGCCGCTCTTGGTGCGGCGTCCAGGTGATCGGGCATCGGAACCCGGTGGCGGTGCTCGAACTCCGGACCGCCAGCGGCTGGCGGAAACTGCCCCGCACCGACTACAACTACTTCCTCTCCACCGGCGGCAGCGGATGCGGCGGAGCGATCAGGGTCACCGACCTTTACGGAGAACAACTGACCGTCGAGGGGATCGCACTGAAACCGGACGTCGCGCAACAGACCCGCGTCCAGTTCGCCCGGCATTGACCGTGCCGTCCACCCACCGTCACGGCTCTGCCCCCGCGGTCAGCCACTGTCCGGCCGCAGTGATGGGCACTGTTACGCTCGAGCCGATTGTTAACGCGCACATAGCAGGGAGAGGGCGACCGGGGGAGATGCTCCTTCATGACGCGTCCGCGGAGTTTCACGACTTCTTCGAACGCCACTACGCCGAACTGGCCCGTCTCGCCCATCTCCTGACCGGCGAGACGGACGCGGCCGACGACCTTGCTGCGGATGCCCTGGTCGCCCTGTGGCAGCGCTGGGACCGGCTTCGCAAGGCTGACCACCCGCTCGCCTACGCTCGCGGCGTGGTCGCCAACATGGCGCGGGAACGGATCCGCAGTGCGGTGCGCGAGCGGCGCCGGATCGCGCTGTTCTGGTCCCGCAGTCCGGAGCAGGTGGCGGGGCCGGACGTGGCGGCCGTGCTGGACGTACGTACGGCGCTCGCCCGGCTGCCGTTCCGGAAGCGGTCGTGCGTGGTGCTGCGCCACGCCTTCGACCTCTCGGAGAAGGACACCGCGGCGGCGCTGGGCATATCGGTCGGTACGGTCAAGAGCCAGACCTCGAAGGGAATGGCCGAGTTGGAACGGATACTTGGCACACGAGCGGTCGGCGACCTGGTGGCGGGGAGGAGGAACCGGTGAACGAGGACATCACCCGTCGGCTGCGCGACGCCGCCGAGGCCCACCAGCCCGATCGCGCCCGGATGCTGGCCCGCGTGGAACGCGGGGCGGCCGACGGCACCGTCCGTCACCGCACACCGTCCATCGCGAGATCCTGGCCCAAGGCCGCCCTCGCAGGCCTCGCCATCACCGCCACCCTGGCCACGGGTGGTCTCGCGGTCGCGGGCATCGTCCGCACTCCGCCACCGTCGGACAGCGCCACCACCCCCGCGACCCCGTCCCCGACGTTTCCTTCCCGTCCGACGCCCTCTGCTCCCACCACCCCCGCCGCCCCGGCCCCGACTCCGACCACCACGGCCCCGGTCGGCCCGCGCCCCACTCCGCTGCCCAGCAGCCGGGTTCAGAACGGGCCCCTGTCGTCGGACGGCTCGGTGGATCCGCACAGCACCGTCTACTGGGCCCAGAGCAACCTCACTCTCAAGACCACACAGCCGCTCACCTCGCTCACCGTGGAACTGCGCATCGCCCAAACCGGCGGCGTGCAGAACACCGGCAACTGGCGCACCCTGCCGAGTGAAGACTTCATCGTCACCGTTCAGGAGGCCGGCGGAGCGCTGGTCTACCGCTGGGTCCTCAAACCGGGCCGTACCGTGCCGACCGGGCAGCATGAATTCGCCGGCCAGTACAACCACGCCACCGGCGTGCGCAACGCCACGGACGACGGCTACCGCGTCGACACGCAGACCCCGGGCGGCTCCGTCGCGGTCTGGGGAAGGTTCACCCCGGCACGGTAAGGCCCGGCCAGGTTCCGGCCGAGGAGTCAGGGGCCTCGCGGCGAAAGCCGATCGCCTCCTCCAGGAGCCTCTCGGCGCGATCCAAGACGGCGGCTTCCGGATACACCCGGAGCCGCACCAGCTGACGCCCTTCGCGGCGAACATCCGGCCGCGGTCGAAGGAGGTGGGAATGAGGCTCATGGATGCGCACCACGCGGGGCTGGTTGTCGCGGCGCAGGCCGGTGACGATCGGGCGCGCGAGGAGCTGATCGCCGCGTACCTGCCGTTGCTCTACAACATCGTCGGGCGAGCGCTGAGCGGACATGCCGACGTCGACGACGTCGTCCAGGAAACCCTGCTGCGCGTGGTGCGCGACCTGCCTGCCCTGCGTGCTCCGGAGAGCTTCCGGTCCTGGCTGGTCTCGATCGCGCTCCGCCAGATCAGTACCCACCGGCACCGGCAACGCGCCTTCGCCGGCCGGAGCACGGTCATCGACGAGGCACACCAGATACCGGACGCCGGCGCCGAACCTGGGGACATGACGATTCTGCGTCTGCATGTGTCGGACGAGCGCCGTCAGGTTGTCGAAGCCGGCCGGTGGCTCGACCCGGACCATCGAGTGCTGCTGTCGCTGTGGTGGCAGGAAGGCGCCGGCTCGCTGAGCCGCGACGACATCGCCGCCGCGACGGGGCTCACGGTCGCCCACGTCGGAGTGCGCCTGCAACGCATGCGCGAGCAGCTGGAACTGAGCCGGACGATCGTCGCCGCGCTGGAGGCCGACCCGCGCTGTCCGCAGTTGGACGAGGCCCTCATCGGCTGGGACGGTCTCCGTACATCGGTGTGGCGCAAGCGGATCGCGCGGCACACCCGCGGATGCCCGGTCTGCGCGGCGACGAAGACAGAACGGGTTCCGGTCGAGCGACTGCTCTTCAGCCTCGCCCCACTGGCGGTCCCGGCCGGGCTCATCGCCGCGCTGGCCGCCAAGGGCCTGCTGTCGGGTACGGCGGCCGGCGCCGCCGGGCTGGCCACGGCACCCGTCGCCGTCGGCACGGCGACGGGGGGAGGCAGTCTGCACAGCTTGCTGATCGGCAAACTCCACGCGGTGACCGCTCATCCGCTGGTGGCCCTCGCCACCGGCGCGGTCCTCGTCACCGGGACCGCCACCTACGTGACCTGGCCCGAACCGGCGCATCGGGTGCCCGGCGTCATCGCCGCTCCCACGGCCGGCAATCCCACGCCGATCCCGTCGAGCACCATCACGTCGGCCGGACCGTCCCCGGTGAGTCCGTCGGCCGTCGCGGGCACTGTTCCGCTGGGCGCACAGTCGCTGGAGTCCGTGGACGAGCCCGCCCTGTACCTCACGTATGCCGGCGACTTCGCGACGCTCGGCCGAGTCTCGGCGTCCAGCAGCGCGCAGACGCGGCAGCGGGTCACCTTCACGGTCGTCGGGGGGCTGGCCGACACTCGGTGCGTCACCTTCCTCGCCGCGGACGGCCGCTATCTGCGCCATCGTGACCTGCGGCTACGGCTGAGCACCAACGACGGCAGCGAACTGTTCCGTGAGGACGCCACCTTCTGTCCGCACCCCGGGGCGGTCGCCGGGTCGGTGACCTTGCACGCGCACAACTATCCCGGTTCCGTCCTCCGCTACCGCGACGGTGGCATCTGGCTCGATGGCTCCGACGGCACTCGGGCCTTCGCCGACCAGGCTTCCTTCATCATGCGAAGGCCCTGGGCTTGAGAACCGCTCCTTGAGCATGTGGCCCCCCGCGCAGTGACAGCTGGTGATCCTGCACCACGATCCTGCACCACGCTGTTCTCGACCTGGCAGCGAGCCGAGTGCTGCGCCGAAACCGGCTTCGGTCCGCGTTCGTCGACGGCTGACTCGGCGTACCGGCTTGAAGGCTGATCACCGCGACCGCCACCGATGACACCTCGCTGGTGATCAGGGCGGCGCCCTTTCCACAGGACGACCGGAACGCAGGGCTTGGCATAACGCTTTTCGCCCGCGCGATGCATCACCGGGCAATCATCCGGGCGGCGCCACTTTTCTGTTACGAGGCCATCAGTTCGGAGGCCTCCATTGTGTGGGGTGCTCTTCCCGCCGCTCACCTTGAGGGGCCGGCGTGGCAGGTCCCCCGACTTTCCCCGTTGACGTATCCCCTGAAGAAAGCCGCTCCAATGACGCGACACACCCACGCCTCCCGGGCGATCGGCAGGCAGGAACGGGCCCACGCCCTGCCCCGCACCCGACCCGCGACGGATCAGGCCGTACCGGCCGATGCGCGCACGATCACGGCACCCAGGGCGACTCGCGGCCCCCGAGGAGAATCATGAAGGGCCTGCACCGGCTCGGCCGGCGTCGCCGAACAGCGGTGATAGGACTGTCGGCCGCGGCGCTGGTGGCTGGTGCCCTGACGCTCCTGCCCAGCTCCGCCGGAGCCGCCGCCCTGGGTACGCAGGCGGCCCCCTCGGGCAGGTACTTCGGCACCGCTGTGGCCGCCGGCAGGCTCGGGGACTCGAAGTACGCCGCGATAGCGGACCGGGAGTTCAACATGATCACCCCGGAGAACGAGATGAAGTGGGACGCTATCGAACCGTCCCGCGGCAACTTCAACTTCGGCCCCGCCGACCAGATCGTCAACCGCGCCATGGCACACGGCCAGCGCATGCGCGGCCACACCACGGTCTGGCACTCGCAGCTCCCGTCCTGGGTCAGCTCCATCGGCGACGCGAACACGCTGCGCAGCGTGATGAACAACCACATCACCACCGAGATGACCCACTTCAAGGGCAAGATCTACGCCTGGGACGTGGTCAACGAGGCCTTCGCCGACGGAGGCAGCGGCCAGCACCGCAGCTCGGTGTTCCAGAACGTGCTGGGCAACGGCTTCATCGAGGAGGCGTTCCGCACCGCCCGGGCGGCCGACTCCTCGGCCAAGCTCTGCTACAACGACTACAACATCGAGAACTGGTCGGACGCCAAGACCCAGGGCGTCTACAGCATGGTCAGGGACTTCAAGTCCCGCGGCGTGCCGATCGACTGCGTCGGCTTCCAGAGCCACTTCGGGACCGGCGGCCCGCCGTCCAGCTTCCAGACCACCTTGTCCGCCTTCGCCGCCCTGGGCGTGGACGTCCAGATCACCGAGCTGGACATCGCCCAGGCGTCGTCCACCAACTACGCCAACGCGGTCAACGCCTGCCTGTCCGTGACCCGGTGCACCGGCATCACGGTGTGGGGCATCCGTGACAGCGACTCCTGGCGCAGCGGCGAGAGCCCCCTGCTGTTCGACAACAACGGCAGCCCCAAGGCCGCCTACACCACCGTCATGAACGCCCTCAAGTCCGCCTCCGGTACCGGGCCGGGCGGGACGCCCGGCGGAACCGGTACCGGGCAGATCAAGGGCGTCCCCTCCGGTCGTTGTATCGACATCAACGGTTCCACCACTGGCAACGGCACCCAGGCGCAGCTGTCGGACTGCAACGGACAGACAAACCAGCGCTGGACCTACACTTCCGGCAAGCAGCTGATGATCTACGGCAACAAGTGCCTGGACGCCATGGCCAAGGGCACCAGCAACGGCACAATGGTGGTCATCTGGGACTGCAACGGCGGCGCCAACCAGCAGTGGAAGATCAACACCAACGGCACGATCACCGGCGTCCAGTCCGGGCTGTGCCTCGACGCCGTCGGCGCGGCCACCGCCAACGGCACCAAGATCCAGCTGTACTCCTGCGCGTCCGTCGACAACCAGAAGTGGACCGCCCCGTCCGGGACGGGCGGCGGCACGTGCGCTCTTCCCTCTACGTACAAGTGGAGTTCGACGGGTGCCCTCGCACAGCCGTCGAACGGGTGGGCCGCGGTGAAGGACTTCACCCACGTGGTGCACAACGGCAAGCACGTGGTCTACGCGTCGAGCGCAGAGGGAACCTCGTACGGCTCGATGGCGTTCAGTCCCTTCACGAACTGGTCGGACATGGCGTCGGCCGGCCAGACCAAGATGAACCAGAACGCGGTGGCGCCCACGCTGTTCTACTTCGCGCCGAAGAAGATCTGGGTGCTGGCGTACCAGTGGGGTGCGTCGCCCTTCAGCTACCGCTTGTCGAGCGACCCCACCAACCCCAACGGCTGGTCCGCGCCGCAGCCGCTGTTCACCGGGAGCCTCCCCGACTCCGGCACCGGCCCGATCGACCAGACCCTGATCGCCGACGACCAGAACATGTACCTGTTCTTCGCCGGTGACAACGGCAAGATCTACCGGGCGAGCATGCCGATCGGAAACTTCCCGGGCAGCTTCGGCTCGTCGTACACGACGGTCATGAGCGACACGGCGAAGAACCTGTTCGAGGCGCCGCAGGTCTACAAGGTCCAGGGCCAGAACCAGTACCTCATGATCGTTGAGGCTCGGGGTGCGAATGAGCAGCGCTACTTCCGCTCGTTCACGGCCTCCAGCCTGAGCGGTTCGTGGACCCCGCAGGCCGCCAGCGAGAGCAACCCCTTCGCCGGCAAGGCCAACAGCGGAGCCACCTGGACCAACGACATCAGCCACGGCGACCTGGTCCGCAACAACCCCGACCAGACCATGAGCATCGACCCCTGCAACCTGCAGTTCCTCTACCAAGGCAAGTCCCCCAACGCGGGCGGCCCCTACGACCGACTGCCGTACCGGCCGGGTGTCCTCACCCTGCAGCGTTGACCTGCCTGATCCACGGTGATGTGCAAGGAGAACACCTCCCGATGAAGAACGCCACAGCCGGCGGGCGCCGCGGGCGTCACCGCCGTCGCTGGAGCGCCACCGGTCTGCTGCTCGGTGTGCCCGCCGTCCTCGTGCCGTACTTCCTGTTCGTGTAGGAGGACTCGCGGGCCGAGACCAGCCGGTAGTGCCTACTACGGGCTGGTCTCGGTGCGCAGCGGCAAGGTGCTGGACGTCTCCTCGGCCGCCGCGGTCGCCTGGCAGTTCTCCGGCCGCGACCAGGCTGTCCGCGAGGCACGGGAGAAGACCATCCTACGGATCACCGCCTTCTCGTCCTTCGCGCTCGCCACGTACGTCGCCGTCGACGCCGTCCTGCCGCTCTCTGACACCGGAGAGGCCGAGCGGTCCATCCCCGGCATCGTGCTCGCCGCTCTGTCCCTGGCCGTGATGCCGTTTCTGTCGGCCGCCCAGCGCGAGGCCGGCACGAACTCGGCTCCGCCTCGGCGGTTGCCGACTCGGACGCTTCCAGGGTGCGGCCACAGGCGACCACCGCGCTCCCGAGGCCGCCGCGACCAGTGCCTTTCCCTTGTTAGCGCTCGGTGAGCGGCTTGGAACCGCCGGGCTGGGTGCCGGGGAGCGTGCGCCCACTGCACCCGCGTCGCTGCCCTGCACAAGGGTTCACGATGTCCGGTCGTAGGCACCGGCTGAGGATGGCGGCTTCGGATCGCAGCGGCCGGAGGCCGGAGCTCGGGGCGCAGCAGGCCAGGTGCGTTTGGTCCCGAGGCCGTCGACGAGCACCGTCTCCGGTCGTCTCGCCGGTACAGCGGCCAGGTCCGGCTCCGCCTACCCCGCGCAGCAGTACTCGCAGCGGGCCGGCGGCACCAGCTCAAGGCCTCGGGCCGTCGCCTCGGTCTACGGACGGCCGTGGCGCTCGACGGGCTGCCCGGGCGGTGAGGCTGCGGAGCCGGTGCCCTGTCTTCGCCGCACGTGCTTCAGGTTGCGGGTGTGGCCGTCGTCTGTTCGTCGGTCAGGCGGGCCCGCCAGTCGCTGACGTAGTCGTCGGGCATGGACGCCAGGCGGGCGATTTCCCCGTCACTGCGCCCATCGGACCAGGCCAGGATCCGTGTCACGGTGCGGTTCCGTGCCGCGCGGAAGTCCTTGAGCATGTTCTCGAGGTGTTCGGCTTCCTCGGCTTCGCGGACGAGCTGCTGGTCGACGGCGGAGCGTTCCTCGGCGCGCAACCGGCGCAGATGGGCGTCCAGGCCCGTCAGGACCAGACCCTCCTCGTGCGCGGAGTTCTGGAACCCTTCGGCCAAGGCCGCCAGCACGCAGTCGGGGACGTCGGCGAGGGTGGCCCCGGGGGGCTTGGCCGCCTCCCAGGTGCCCCGACCCGCCTCTGTCGTCTCCAGCCAGACGCGGGCGTCTGTCGGAACACGGTCGCCGCACGCCTGCGCGCGGTAGGCGTACAGGGCGGCACGGTGGCCGTAGAAAGTGAAACCGTCCTCGATCTGCCGGTCGGCGGCGCGGCACATCCGCCCCGGTACACCGCCGTAGCCGCTCTCGGGACTGTAGTCGGCGTAGGCATCGAGTTCCGCGTCCGTGGCCAGGCCCCAGGAGGGATCGCACAGACCGGGGTTCATGGCGAGGAACGCGCCGACCTCGACACGCCAGGCAGGAATCGGTGTCGTGCGCAGCCCGGGCCAGCGGAGATCGCCGGAGGGGTCGAAGGTGTGTGTCGCGGCCTGCTCGATGTCGTCCCAGGCGGTGGCGGCCTCGGCCGACCACTCCAGTTCGTCGCCCGGTCCGATGCGGTGGATGGAGTCCACGAGCCGCTGCACGGCGGGGAGTATGCGCAGGGCGAGCGCGTGCAGTTCCTCAGCGGTGAAGAAGCGCCAGGAGCAGCCGCGCTGTTCGTCATGGGTCAGGTGGCCGAGCAGCTGCACCATGATTCCGGAGGCCGGGACGGTTCCGTCGCCGAGCGCCCTGCGGGGGAGGCCGGGGAGCTGGCTGCCGAGGTCTTCGGACGGGGCCCGCCAGTCGATGTCGCCGAACCATACGGCGCCGTCGCGTGCGTCCACTGCCAGCCACTGGTGGTAGCCCGCACCCGGGCCGTAGCGCTGCTCCTGCTGCTCGGCGTGCTCGTCGTGCCATACGTACTCGCCCGGAGGCGGGTCCAGCTCCACGGCCATGAAGCCGTCCTCGGGGCGGTAGCCGGTGAGGACGCGGGCCGTTCGCGGCGCACTGTCGGCGGCGGTCATGAGGGGTTTCCTCTCGCTGGAACGTCAACCGTCGCAAACGTAGGGCGCCCGCCACGCAATAGTTTAACTTTCAGCCACCGCGTCCGGTAGTCGGACAAGCCGGGAGACCTGGCGTCACCACCCGGTCTACGCGCGTGCGGCCGCCGTCAACTTGGCGCATTTCACGTGGGTTCACGCTCCGTTCGCCTCCGGTAGCCGCCCGCCGCAGCCTCATGCGAGCGCGGCCAGCGCTTGCGCGGCGAGCATCTGCTCCAGGTCCAGGACGGCGCGCGGGGCGTGCCGGGTGTCGATGCGGACGGCGTAGATGAAGCGCGTCAACTGCGGCTCGGCCAGGGGGCGGGCCACGACCTGGGTGTTGGCGCGGGGCAGGGCGAGTTGCGGCATGACGGCCACGCACAGGCCTGCGGCCACGAAGCCGAGCACGGTGTTGAAGTCGTCCCCCTCGTATTGCAGGCGGGCCTGGAAGCCAGGCGTCTTGGCCATCTGGGAAAGCAGTTCCAGGCGCAGTGCGGCCTCCGGAGCCGCGATCCAGGTCTCGGACGCGAGGCTGGCAAGGTCGATGACCTCCCTGTCGGCCAGGCGGTGGTGTGCCGGGACCACGGCCACCACCGGATCCCGTGCGACCAGCGTCCGGCGCAGCATCCGGGGCGGCGGGACGGGGATGAAGTCGTAGTCGTAGCTGAGGGCCAGGTCCATGTCCCCCCGCTTGAGCCGGTTGTAGCAGGCCTCGGGTTCCAGTTGGCTGAGGCTGACCTGCACGTGGGGGTAGGCCGCGTGGAGTTGGGCCAGCGCTTGCGGAACGATGCTGGTGGCGGCCGAGGCGAAGGCGCCGAGGCGGATCCGTCCGGCCGTACCCGCGCGCATGGCGTCGAGTTCCACCGATGCCGTCGCCAACGCGTTGCGGACGCCCTGCTCGGCGTCGAGAAGGACTTCGCCGGCCGGTGTGGCGCGCACGGGCCGGCGCTCCAGCACTCTCAGGCCCGCGCGGCGTTCGAGTTCGGCGATCTGCTGGGAGACCGCGGGCGCGCTGTAGCCGAGCTCGCGTGCGGCGGCGTTGAAGGAGCCGTGCCGCACGACGGCTTCGAGGGTGGCGAGCAGGCGGGGGTCGAGTCCGTGCACGGAGTTAAGGCTCACTTATCTGTCGCGAAGATGTGTTTTCTTGTGATTGCGGATGAACGCCAGCAGGATTCTTGCTAGCGGCAAGAAAAACGCAAGCCCGCGCTCCCGGATCGTGACCGCCCCTCCACCTTGTCGCCGGGGCGCCCTCCGCCAGTGCCCCGTCCGCCCCGTCCGCTTTTTCTGCCGCCGCCCGCGGTGGCCGGGGACGTCCGGCGGGGCGGGTGTGCACCCGGCCGTCGACGATCACCCCTCACGCCCTGAAAGGAAGTGGTATGCCCCAGCCACCACTCATCGGACTCACCACCTACCTGGCCGACGCCCGGTGGGGCGAGTGGGACCTGCCCGCCGCAGTGCTGCCTGCGGCCTACGCCGGCTGTCTCCAGGCCGCGGGCGGCCGGGCCGTCCTGCTGCCGCCGGACGCCCCGTCGGCAGCGGCCGATGTGGTCGCACGTGTGGACGCGATCGTCCTGACGGGAGGCGAGGACGTGGATCCCGCCCTGTACGGCGCCCGGCCCCACCCGCGCACGGGGCCGCCGGTCCGCGAGCGCGACCGGTGGGAGCAGGCTGTACTGGCCGCTGGTCTCGCCCGCGACATACCCGTGCTCGGAGTGTGCCGGGGTATGCAGCTGATGAACGTACACGCCGGAGGCACCCTCATCCAGCACCTGCCCGACAGGGTGGGCCATCACGGCCACAACCCCTACCGGGGCCACTTCTGTGCCCACACCGTCACCACCGCGCCCGGGACCCGGATCGGCGCCCTCCTGCCGGGGACCCGCGAGGTCGCCACGCACCATCATCAGGCCGTGGATCGCCTTGGCTCCGGGTTCATCGTGGCAGCCCGTGCGGCGGACGGCACCGTCGAGGCGATCGAGAGCACCCGGCACCGCTTCGCCGTGGGCGTCCAGTGGCATCCGGAGATGGGTGTCGACACGCCGGTGGTGCACGCCCTGGTGGATGCCGCCGGTTCCGCCGCAGACACCGATCGGGCGGCTTCGGTGGCAGGACGGAAAGTGCGCACGGTACGAAACTCGCCGGGCCGGACTTTCCCGACACAGGTGTCTTGACACCCTCCGGCGCACCCATCAGGATCACACCGTGAACCTGTCAGACAGCCAGACAGGTGGCCAGGCCCCGCGGCGCGTCAGCGCGATGGAAGCGGTCTTCGGCCACCTGCGCAGCGCCATCGAGCGCGGTGAGTACGTCGTGGGCGACAAGCTCCCCTCCGAAGCCGAGTTGTGCCGGACCCTGGAGGTCAGCCGGCCCGTGCTGCGGGAGGCGCTCCGAGCCCTCCAAGCCATCGGCCTGACCGCCTCCAAGAGCGGCAAGGGCACGTTCGTCCTGGCGAACACGGTCGAGGACCCCACCTTCGGCGACTACGTCGCCAGCGACCTGCTGGAGGTGCGCCGGCACGTCGAGATCCCGGTCGCCGGGTACGCCGCGCTGCGCCGCACCCCGGAGGACCTGGACCATCTGGGCCACCTGCTCGACCGAATGGAGCAGGAGACCGACACCACCGCGTGGGTGGCGATGGACACCGTCTTCCACCTGGCGGTGGCCGAGGCATCCCGCAACCCCGTCTTCCGCCGCGTCATCGAGGAGATCCGCGACGCACTGGCGCGTCAGTCGACCTTCCTCAACGAACTGGGCGGCCGGCGCGAGCAGTCCAACTGCGAGCACCGGGCCATCCTCGAAGCGCTGGTCGACGGTTCCGAGCACGACGCGGTGGAGGCCATGTCCCACCACCTCCTGCGGGTCGAGACGACCCTCACAGAAATCGTGCGCCCCCAGCGCGCGGCCACCTCCACGGAAGGCAGACCCGAGGCGTGAGCGAGCAGTTCCTCAAAGACGAGAAGCGCCCCACGACCCGTCACGTGGACGCCGGGGACACCGGCTACAGCAAGTCCTTGACACCCCGGCACGTCAACATGATCGCCATCGGGGGTGCGATCGGCACCGGGCTCTTCCTCGGCGCGGGCGGACGCCTCGCCGACGCCGGCCCCTCACTGTTCGTCGCCTACGCCGTCTGCGGGATCTTCGCATTCCTCGTCGTACGCGCGCTCGGCGAGCTCGTCATGTACCGGCCGTCCTCCGGCGCCTTCGTCTCGTACGCCCGGGAGTTCCTCGGGGAGAAGGGCGCGTACACCGCGGGCTGGATGTACTTCCTCAACTGGGCGACCACCGGCATCGCCGACATCACCGCCGTCGCCACCTACACCCATTACTGGCGCCTGTTCTCCGACGTCCCGCAGTGGGTGATCGCGCTCATAGCCCTGGCCGTGGTCCTCACCGTGAACCTCATCTCGGTGCGGATCTTCGGCGAACTGGAGTTCTGGTTCGCCATCGTCAAGGTCGGCGCGCTGGTCGTCTTCATGGCCATCGGGATCTTTTTCCTCGTGACCCGGCACCCCATCGACGACGCCGTGCCCGGTCCGTCCCTGATCACCGACAACGGCGGGATCTTCCCCAACGGCCTGCTGCCCATGCTGCTGATCATCCAGGGCGTCGTCTTCGCCTACGCCTCCGTCGAGCTGGTCGGAGTCGCGGCCGGTGAGACCGAGAATCCCGAGGAGATCATGCCGAAGGCGATCAACTCGATCATGTGGCGCGTCGGCCTCTTCTACGTCGGCTCGGTCGTCTTGCTGTCGATGCTGATGCCGTGGAACAGCTACAGCGCCGGCCAGAGCCCGTTCGTGACCGTGCTCTCCCACATCGGCATCCCGGCGGCCGGCGACGTGATGAATCTGGTCGTTCTCACCGCGGCCATGTCCTCGCTCAACTCCGGCCTCTACTCCACCGGCCGCATCCTGCGCTCGATGGCCGTCAACGGCTCCGCCCCGAGCTTCACCGCCCGGCTGAGCCGCACCCAGGTGCCCTACGGCGGCATCCTGCTCACCAGCGGCATGTGCGTCCTCGGCGTCGGGCTCAACTTCGTCGTTCCGGCGGACGCGTTCGAGATCGTGCTCAACCTGGCCGCCATCGGCATCCTCGCCACCTGGGGCATGATCATGCTCTGCCACCTCCTCTTCTGGCGGAAGACCCGTGACGGCGAACTGACCCGTCCCTCCTACCGCCTGCCCGGGTCCCCGTGGACCGAACTCGTGACACTGGCCTTCCTCGCCTCCGTCCTGGTCCTCATGTACGCCGACGGAGGAGCGGCGCGCACCACCGTGCTGTGCGTGCCACTGATCGCCGCGGCGCTGGTCGCCGGCTGGTACGCCGTCCGCGGCCGCGTGGCGCGCGCCGCCGCGAAGAGCGAGGGCTGAACCGGGCGGCGGGCGCGGCCCGTCCCCCCGGGCCGGGCCTGCCGCCGGCCACCCCGGTCAGCAGCAACCCACCACCGAACGAGGCAGTGATGCGCAGCAGTCTCCTCGCGGACGCGCCCGCGATGCGCGAGCCCCAGCATGCACCCGTCGCCCACGTCACCCGGGGCGGTGTGATCGAGGGAGTCCACTACGGATCCGTCGTCGTCCTCGGCGGTAATGGCGACGTCCGGTTGAGCATCGGAGACATCGAGGCCGCCTGCTACCCGCGCTCAGCCCTCAAGCCGGT
The DNA here is from genome assembly GCF_045208355.1 of Streptomyces sp. NBC_01546. Taxonomy (NCBI): domain Bacteria; kingdom Bacillati; phylum Actinomycetota; class Actinomycetes; order Kitasatosporales; family Streptomycetaceae; genus Streptomyces; species Streptomyces sp. NBC_01546. The sequence goes on along the minus strand of NZ_CP109379.1, from coordinate 1,542,684 downwards.
CCAGGCCCTCGCCATGGTGCGGGCCGGGCTGCCGCTCGACGGCGCCCTGCTCTCCCTCTCGATGGGCAGCCACTCCGGCGAGGAGCACCACCTCGCGGGTACCCGGCTGATCCTCGAACTGGCCGGTCTCACCGAGGACGACCTGCGCAACGTCCCCGACGTGCCGTACGCCCCGGCGGTCCGGGATGCCTGGGTGCGCGAGGGCCGCGGGCCTTCCCGGCTCGCCCAGAACTGCTCCGGCAAGCACGCGGCGATGCTGTACCTGTGCAAGCTGGCCGGCTGGCCCCTGGAGAGCTACCTCGACCCAGGCCACCCGCTTCAGAGGGCGATCGCCGAGGTCGTCGAGGAACTCACCGGCCAGCACATCGCGAACGTCACCGTCGACGGCTGCGGAGCCCCGCTGTTCGCAGTGTCCCTGCACGGCCTGGCCCGCGCCGCCGCCCGCATCGCCACGGCCGGTCCGGACACCGCCGGGCGCCGGGTGGCGGACGCGCTGCGCGTCCACCCGGAGATGGCCTCCGGCACAGGGCGAGACACGGCCCAGCTGATGCGCGCGGTGCCCGGGCTGCTGGCCAAGGACGGCTTCGAGGGCGTCCAGGTGGCCGCGCTGCCCGACGGCCGGGCCGTCGCAGTGAAGATCGCCGACGGGGCGGACCGGGCGCGCATCCCGGTGACGGCCGCAGCCCTCGCCCGGGCGGGAGTCGAGCCGCGGCTGCTCGCCGGGTTCGAGGGCGAGCCGATGACCGGCGGCGGCCGGCCCGTCGGCGGCATCCAGCCGGTGGCGGCGCTGAACCCGCCCAGCATCCCCGCCACCGCCTGACTCCATCCCCTTTCACCACCTTGACCCACCCACCTCAGGAAGAGGGCCGCACACCCATGACCGCCGCCACCCGCAGCGAACACGACCTGCTCGGAGACCGCGAAGTCCCCGCCGACGCCTACTGGGGCGTCCACACCCTGCGCGCCACCGAGAACTTCCCCATCACCGGGATGCCCATCTCCGCCTACCCGCACCTGATCGACGCCCTCGCTGCCGTCAAGGAGGCCGCAGCCCTCGCCAACGAGGAACTCGGCCTGCTGGAGCCCGCGAAGGCCGCCGCGATCGTCGCCGCCTGCCAGGAGATACGCGGCGGCAAGCTCCACGACCAGTTCGTCGTCGACGTCATCCAGGGCGGAGCTGGCACCTCGACCAACATGAACGCCAACGAGGTCATCGCCAACCGGGCGCTGGAGCTGCTGGGCCATGCCAGGGGCGAGTACCGGCACCTGCACCCCAACGAGGACGTCAACCTCGGCCAGTCCACCAACGACGTCTACCCGACCGCCGTGCGGATCGCGACCGTCTCCGCGGTGCGCGGCCTGCTCGGCACCATGGCCGTCCTCCAGGACGCGTTCGCCCGCAAGGCCGTCGAGTTCCGCGACGTTCTGAAGATGGGCCGCACCCAGTTGCAGGACGCCGTGCCGATGACGCTCGGGCAGGAGTTCTCCGCCTTCGCCGTCATGCTCGACGAGGACCGCAGCCGGCTCGCGGAGGCGGTCGAGCTGATCCTTGAGATCAACCTCGGCGCGACCGCGATCGGCACGGGTCTCAACGCCCCCGCCGGATACGCCGAATCGGCCCGCCGCCACCTTGCCGACATCACCGGGCTGCCCCTGGTCACCGCGGCCAACCTGGTCGAAGCCACCCAGGACTGCGGCGCGTTCGTCCAGATGTCCGGTGTACTCAAGCGCATCGCCGTCAAACTGTCCAAGACCTGCAACGACCTGCGCCTGCTGTCCTCCGGGCCGCGCGCGGGCTTCGGCGAGATCAACCTGCCGCCGGTGCAGGCGGGTTCGAGCATCATGCCCGGCAAGGTCAACCCGGTGATCCCGGAGGTCGTCAACCAGGTCGCCTTCGAGGTGATCGGCAACGACATCACCATCACCATGGCCGCCGAAGCCGGACAGCTCCAGCTCAACGCCTTCGAGCCGGTCATCCTGCACTCTCTGTCGAAGTCCATAACCCACCTGCGCGCGGCCTGCCTCACCCTCGCCGAGCGCTGCGTGGCCGGCATCACCGCCAACACCGAGGTGCTGCGCGCCACCGTAGAGAACTCCATCGGCCTGGTGACCGCCCTGAACCCGCACATCGGGTACACGGCCGCCACCGACATCGCCAAGGAAGCCCTCGCCAGTGGCCGGGGTGTGGCCGAGCTGGTCCTGGAGAGGGGCCTGCTGCCGGCCGAGAGGCTCGCCGCCCTGCTGCGGCCCGAGGTGATCGCGGGAACCGGCGCGGCTATGGCCTGACACGGGTCCGCTGTCGGCTTACCGGCCGCGTGCGACTCCGGCGCTGCTCCTCACTCCGGCCGTGGCCAGCCGTGGTGCGGAGGGTGGGGTGGCGGTGGCGGGATGGTGGCCGTTCCCGCTCCACGGCGATGCGCTGGGCGCGGCCGCCTGCGGGTGCGCGGACTCGTCCGAGCGGACGGCGACGACGTAGTCCAGCCCGCGTTCCGCCAGGCCGTGGCAGAACGCGGTGATCTGGCCGTAGCCGGCGTCGGCGACGATCACCATCGGCTCCAGGCCCGTGCGCGGCGAGCGCGGTGGCGCCGAGGTCGTCGTCGAGGACCGTGACCACACCGCTCGTACCAACGTCTCTGCCTGACTGGGCATGGGAGCGCGCAGATGTCCGCCAAGCCCTCCGCACCCGCGATATCGGCACCGTGTTCCGCCACGGCCAGCAGTACAGCAGGGCCAGCCAGGCGCGCATCGCGGCTGCCGTCGGCATGACGCAGGCCCGCGTCAACGCCATGGACAGCAAGGTGTCCCTCTGGAAGATCTTGGCACTCCGCCCGGTGGAGCGCTCGAGCTGACTCGCCAGTTCCTGGCGGGCGGTCGATGTCCTCGCACACCCGATTGAGCCTTTCCGGGGTCGTGCCGGGTGACGATCAGACGGGCGTGGGCTGTCGCCCGTCAGGGTGTTGTGGAGCCTGGCCAGATGGCCGAGGCGTCGTCGCGGTGCGGGTCGGGCAGCCGGATCGGGCGGACAGGGATGGTGCGTTCGCGGCCTTCGGTGGCGGCCGTCCACGGGGCGGGGTGCCCGGAGTAGCACAGGGTGGTCAGGACGAAGAGGCCGTCGGCGTAGACCTCGACGTACTCGCCAATGGTGAGGATGCGCAGCGTGGCGGCGGGTTCGGTCAGGACGGTCTCGCCGAGCCGGGTCCCCTCGGGGCCGGTGACCCAGAGGTTCTTGCCGTCGCAGCCGACAACGAGGGCGGGGCTGCCGTCCGGGGAATCGGTGCGGAGAATAACGTCGACGGGCCCGGTGAGGCCGATGTCGCCGACTGCGTGCGGGGCGGGGTGCTCCGTTTCCTCGCCGAGCCAGACGTCCAGGCCGGGCCACCATTCCAGGCGGGGCGTCGAACCGTCCAACATGACAAGGGACTTGGGCTGGGCGAGCATCCCGCGGCAGGTCTCGCCGGAGTCAGTGAGGCCGACCCGGCGAGGCGTAGTGTGCAGCACGACGCGGGAGCCATCGGGCGCGACGATGACGCGCGGGGCGTAGGCGCCGGCCGGGCCGAGGGGACCGCGGCGGGTCCAGGGCCCGCGCAGGCTGGGGGCGGTCCACGACTCGAAGCCGCGGGTCGCGCCGATGGAGCCGAGCAGCAGCCAGCTTCCGTCGTCGAGGCGTTCCAGGACCGGGCATTCCAGTTCATCGACGTCACCGGGGGAGATGAGCGGCGGATGGACGGTCCAGTGCTCCAGGTCCGCCGAGGTGGCCAGGGCGACACAGCCGCTGACCTCCACCGGGAGGGAGGCGTCGCTGGCGCAGACGACCATGACCCAGCCGTCCGACGCGTCATCGCGTACGACGAACGGGTCACGCCAGGCCATCTTCTCGCTGGTGCGGTACCAGCGCGGGTCCGCCTCGACGACCGGCCTGGTGCCATGGCGGCGCCAACCGGTGCCGTCCGTGCGGTCCGAGTACGCCAGTCCGACCGACTGGACCGGCCAGCCGCCCGGTGTGAGACCGAAGACGCCGGTGTAGAACATCGTCATTGCGTCGCCGTGCCGGATGGGGTGCATGGTCCACACGGCCTGCTGGTCGAAGCGGCCGGGCAGGCCGTTGCCGAAGGCGGTGCCCTGGGGCTGCCAGTGGACCAGGTCGGTGGAGGTTGCCCGGCCGTAGGAGGTCTCCATCCGCAGATGATCGAACTCCGTTGTCCAGGGCCCCTGCAGGTGCAGCACCGCGTATGTGCCGTCCTCGTCCCGCAGGAGGGCGAAGTCGTTCACGCAGAGGCCGGGCGGGGCGTATCGCATGCACATTCCTGTCGGCTCACAGCGCCCAAACGTATGCGCTGATGCTTGATAACAAAAAGGTCTCTCAAGGATCAGCCCAAGTAAATCCGAACGCAAACGCTTGCGCAACAACGAGGGCGGGTTTACGGTCACGTCACCTGCAGATCACATCGACGTGAAACCAACGGGAGGGAATGCGCCGTGACGGCCAGCATCACCGATGTCGCCCGCGCCGCCGGAGTCTCGACGTCCACCGTGTCCCGCGCGCTGCGCGGACGGCCGGGCGTGTCCGAGGAGGTGCGGACGCAGATCGCGGCCCTCGCCGCCCAGCTCGGCTACACCGCCTCGCGTTCCGCGTCGAGCCTGGCCAGCGGGCGCACCTTCACCATCGGGGTCGTGGTCCCGTACGTCGGCCGCTGGTTCTTCGGCACCGTGCTGGACGCCGCCGAGCAGGTCTTCAGCGCCGCCGGGTACGACGTGCTGCTGTACAACCTGGGATCGCCGGAGACACGCAAGCGTTTCTTCACCAAGCTGCCGGTCCGCAAGCGGGTGGACGCCGTGCTGTCGCTCCTCATCCCTGACGAGGAGGAGTCGGCTGCACTGCGTTCACTCGGGGTGCCGCTGGCCACCACGGTCGGCGGAGCCCGGCTCGGCTTCACCGTCGTCGGCATCGACGACCGGGCCGGAACGGAGAGCGCCGTACGCCACCTGGTGAACCTCGGTCACCGACGGATCGGGATGATCAGCGGGTCCAGTGGGCCGCTGCACTGGACCACCCCCGTCGAAAGGCGCAGCGCCTACCTGGACGTCCTGACCGATGCGGGGATAGAGCACGATGCGGCCCTGGAAGCGGACGGCGACTACACCGTCGAGGGCGGTGAGCGGGCCATGACCGAGCTGCTGGCTGTCTCCCGCCCGCCGACTGCCGTGTTCGCGCAGTCGGATGAGATGGCGATGGGCGCACTGCGCGCCCTGCGCCGCCACCGGCTGAAGGTGCCGGACGACGTGTCCGTCGTCGGCTTCGACGACCACGAACTCGCCGACGTGGTCGGACTGACCACCGTCGCCCAGCCGGTTGCCGACCAGGGCGCCGAGGCCGCCCGGCTGCTGCTGCGGCAACTGGACGAACCCGACGCCGAGCCGCCGGGGCTGGTGCAGATGCCCATCCGTCTCGTCCTGCGCGAGACCACCGCCCCGCCGCGCCTGCGCGGCCCGAGGTAACCCCCCGAGCGCCGCACCCCCACGCCCCGGAAAGCTCCCCCCGCACTTCGAACCCTCGCCACAGCACGGAGGCACAAACCATGAGCTCGACCAACAGAAAGTACCGCCGTACCGTCCGTACGGGCCTGGCCCTCGCTCTCCCCGTGGTGGCGCTGGCCGCCTGCGGCTCGGGCGGCGGCACCGATGCCTCCGCCGAGGCCGGAAGCGGCAAGGGCACCATCAGCGTCTGGGCCCACCAGGGCCAGAAGAACGAGGCCAGTGCGCTGCAGAACGCGGTGAAGTCCTTCAACTCCTCGCAGGGCGACATCAAGGTCGACTTGAAGCTGATCCCCGAGGCCGACTACACCAAGACCATCACGGCCACCGACGCCTCCAAGCTGCCGGACGTGATGGAGTTCGACGGCCCGACCATGGCGAACTTCGTCTACAACAAGAAGCTCGCCCCCATCGACACGCACGTCTCCACCAAGACCATGGACAACGCCACCGACGCGAGCAAGGCGCAGGGCGAGGTCGGCGGCAAGCACTACGGCCTGGGCATGTTCGACTCCGGCCTGGGGATCTACGGCAACAAGAAGCTGCTCGACGCGGCCGGGGTGAAGTACCCGACCAGCCTGTCCAATGACTGGACGGCGACGGAGTTCACCGCCGCGCTGGGGGCGCTGAAGGCCGTGGACACCGACGGCAAGACCCTCGACCTCCAGGAGACCGGCGGCTACGCCAACGAGTGGGGCACCTACGGTTTCGCCCCGGTCGTCTGGTCCGCGGGAGGTTCCCTCCTCAAGGACGGCAAGGCGGAAGGCGCCCTCGACACCCCGGCCGTGATCTCGGCCATGAAGACCTTCCAGTCCTGGAAGACGTATGTCGACCCCAACACCGACGGCAACGCCTTCGCCAAGGGCCGCGTCGCCCTGAGCTGGGTCGGCCACTGGATGTACCCCGCCTACAGCGAGGCCCTCGGCGACGACCTCGTCGTACTGCCGCTGCCCGACTTCGGCAACGGCCCCAAGACCGGCCAGGGCTCCTGGGCCTGGGGCATCGGCGCCGACAGCAAGAACGCCAAGGCCGCCGGCACGTTCCTGGACACCCTCCTGAACGACGCCAACATCACCGCCATGACAACGGCCAACGGGGCGGTGCCCGCCACCAAGACCGCGCTCGACAAGAGCGAGCTCTACAAGCAGGGCGGCCCGCTCCAGCTCTACGCCGACCAGCTCGCCAAGCCCTGCGGCGACAAGGACATCACCAAGTCCTGCGTCGCCGTCACCCGCCCGGTGACCGCCGGCTACCCCCTGGTCACCTCGAAGTTCAGCGAGGCCCTGAACTCCATCTACGGTGGCGCCGACCCCGAGAGCGCTCTGCAAAAGGCCGCCCGCGCCATCGACCAGGACTTCTCCGACAACGCCGGCTACAAGATCCCGTAGGACCCATCGGCCCGGGCGGCCGCGGCTGCCGCGCCCACCCCGCCAGGAACAGGACCCTCCCGTGACATCCGTGGAACCCGCGCACGCCGCGCCGCCCGGCCCGGAGCAGGCCTCATCCGTGACATCCGTGACATCCGCGCGATCGACGCGATCAGCGCGGCCGGGCCGCAAGAACCGTGACTGGCTGCACGGACTACTCATGTCCGCCCCGGCCGTCGTCGGACTGATCGTCTTCGTCGGTGTGCCGTTCGGCTACGCCGTGGTGCTCTCCTTCTACAACGTCCGCCTCGGCTCCCCGCTGGAGCCCAGCTTCTTCGGCTTGGAGCAATACCGGAGGCTGTTCACCGACCCCGACCTGTCCGGCCCGTTCCTGCGGGCCCTGCTCAACAACCTGACCTTCGCCGTGTTCGTCGTACCCGTGCAGACGGCCCTGGCACTGGCCCTGGCGATCCTGCTCAACCGCAAGCTCAAGGCCATCGGATTGTTCCGGTCGCTCTTCTTCATGCCGGTCGTCTTCCCCATGGCGCTGGTCGCCGTGATCTGGCGACTCATACTGGCCCGCAGTGACCAGGGCATGCTCAACTCCGCGCTGGACGCGGTGAGTTTCGGCAATTGGGGCGCCTTCGACTGGCTCGGCGACTCCGCCACCGCCATGGCCTCGATCGTCGTGCTGTCCATCTGGCAGGGCGTCGGCTTCCAGATGGTCATCCTGCTCGCCGGCCTCCAGCAGATCCCGGGTGAGCTCTACGAGGCCGCCGAACTCGACCGCGCCAGTCGTTGGCAGCAGTTCCGCCACGTCACCCTGCCCGGCATCCACTCCACCCTCGTCTTCGTTGCGATGCTCACCTCGGTGCTCTCCTTCCGGGTCTTCGACCAGGTGTACGTCCTCGTCCGCGGGGGCGGTCTGGATGAGGACGCCACCCGCACCGTGATGTACCAGGCCGTCACCACCGCCTTCGACCAGAACAACATCGGCCAGGCGTCCGCGATCACCGTCGTCTTCTTCCTGATCGTCGTCGCCCTGACCCTCATCCAGCGCCGCGTCGTCCGGCCCGGAAACGAGGACTGACTCATGGGCACGACCCCTACGCCCCTGCGCCGCTTCATGGACTATGCCGTACTCAGCGTGCTGGCCTCCGTCTTCGTGCTACCGGTGATCTACCTGTTCCTGGGCAGCCTCAAGCCGTCCGACGAGATCCTGAACGGTCTCTCCGGCTTCCTCCCGACCGACCTGTCCTTCGACAACTACTCCGCCGTCCTGAGCAGCCTCAACTCCGACAGCACCGGCTATTTCTGGCGCTTCATGGGCATCTCGCTGCTGCTGGCGTTCGTGGTCGTGACGGGCGGCCTGTTCGTCAACTCGATGGCCGCGTACGGGCTGTCACGGCTGAAGTGGCGTGGACGAGAAGCCGTCTTCACGCTCATTCTGCTGCTGATGTTGGTCCCGTTCGAGTCGGTGGCCGTCCCGCTCTTCTACATGTTCAACGACCAGCGCAACACCCTCTACATCCTGGCGCTCCCCTTCATCGCCAACGCCTTCTCGGTCTATCAGTTCCACACGTTCTTCCGCTCGATCCCACCGAGCATCGAGGAAGCTGCCCGGATCGACGGCGCGGGCCCCTGGCGCACCTTCTTCGCGATCATCGTCCCGATGAGCAAGCCGGCCTTCGCCTCAGTGGCGATCCTGACCTTCCTTATCCAGTGGGGCTCGTTCCTGTGGCCGGTGCTGATGGTCTCCGACCCGTCGGTCCGCCCGCTGCCGCTGGAGATGAGCGTCTTCCAGGGCCAGCAGCCCCCGGACTGGGGCCAGATCCTCGCCTTCGGCGTCCTGCTGGTCCTACCGGTGCTGATCGTCTTCGCGTTCTTCCAGCGGTGGTTCGTCCAAGGCGTGGCCAGCTCTGCGGTCAAGGGCTGAGTCCGGCGCGTGTCCATCCGCAAGGTCAAGGACGAACGCTACGACCGAGCCCCCCCCGCACTGCGCTTTTACAGAGAGACAGCCCATGAACATCCCCACCAGCAGCGTCACCGTCCTCGGCGAGTGCGTCGCCGACGCCTTCACCGACCCCGCCCTGTCCAGCCCCGCCGATCTCGCCCTGCGTGTCCTGCCCGGTGGCGGCCCCGCCAACACCGCCGTTGCCCTCGCCCGACTCGGCACCCCCACTCGCTTCCTCGCCCGGATCTCCAACGACGTCTTCGGCACCCTCTTCCGCAACCGCCTCAGCGCCTCCGGCGTCGACCTGAGCGGCAGCGTGGCCGCCCCCGAGCCCAGCACCCTGGCCATCGCCGACCTCGACGAGACCCGCCAGGCCACCTACTCCTTCTTCGCCGACGGCGCCGCCGACTGGCAGTGGACCGCCGACGAACTGTCCGACACCGTGCCGGGCGAAACCGTCGCCGTGCACACCGGCTCCCTGGCGCTGATACGCCGCCCCGGAGGCAGCCACATCGAGGACTACCTCGCCAAGGCGCGCGAGCACGCCACCGTGTCCATCGACCCCAACGTCCGCCCACTCCTCGTACCGCCCGCCGCCTACCACCAGCGGCTCCACCACTGGTGCGCCGTGGCCGACATCCTCCGCCTCAGCGAAGACGACCTCAGCTTGCTCCTCCCCGGGGCCAGCCCCGAACAGGCCTGCGATACCTGGCACGCGGCCGGCGCGCGCCTCGTCGTCATCACCCTCGGCGGACGCGGCGCCCTCGCCTCCCTCGACGGCGCACGCGTCACCGTCCCGGCCCCGACCGTCGACGTCATCGACACCGTCGGCGCCGGAGACGCCTTCACTGCCGGCCTGCTGCACCGCCTCACCGCACTCGGACACCTTGGCGGCCGACTCGACGCCCTGACCCTCGAAGGCACCACCGACGCCTGCTCCTTCGCCGCCCGCGTCGCCGCCCTCACCTGCTCCGTCCCCGGCGCAGACCCACCCTGGGCAGAACGTTTGGCGTCCCGGCCCGCCCAGAACCCGGGCGCACGAGAGCACATCCACAGCACATGAGGGGTCTGTAAAGTTAACGGCCCTGGCTCACATTCGGTGGTGACGGAGAGTGCTGGTTCGTCGTTGACATGACGTGCGGAACGTCAACGAGCTTGTAGATGTGGTGTTTTCGGGGCTGTCGCCGCTGGTCATCGAGGACGTGACCGACGGGGTCGAGCGGATTCTGGTGCGGGCTCGGACACCGGCGGACTCGGTGCCGTGTCCGGGTTGTGGAGCGCCGTCTGGCCGTGTGCATGGCTATCACCTGCGGACGGTGGCCGATGTGTCGGTGGACGGGCGGCGGGTGGTGGTCCGCGTGCGGGTGCGGCGTCTGGTGTGTCCCACGCGCGGCTGCCGCCACACCTTCCGCGAGCAGGTGCCCGGAGTGCTGGAGCGATACCAGCGCCGCACAACCCGTCTGACCAGGCACGTCAAAGCAGTGGTCAAGGAGTTAGCGGGCCGGGCCGGGGCACGTTTGCTGGCGATACTCGCGATGGGCCTGTCTCGTCACACGGCACTGCGCACCCTGTTGCGTATTCCGTTGCCCGCCGGGCGGGTGCCCCGCGTGATCGGCGTCGACGATTTCGCTCTGCGCCGGCGGCACCGCTATGCCACCGCGGTGATCGACGCCGAGACCCATGAGCGGATCGACGTGCTGCCCGACCGCACGGCCGACACCCTGGAGACATGGCTGCGCGAGCATCCGGGCGTCGAGGTCGTGTGCCGTGACGGCTCCGCGACCTACGCCGAGGCCATCCGCCGCGCCCTGCCCGACGCAGTGCAAGTCGGTGACCGCTGGCATTTGTGGCACAACCTGTGCGAAGCCGCCCTGAGCGAGGTGAAGGCGCACAGCAACTGCTGGGCCACCGTGCTGGACGCGCCCCTGTACGCTGTCTCGGCTTCAGTTTTCTTCCCTGGCCCCCCTGCGGCCGACACCCCCGCGCATTTGAGGCTGTAAGGGCTGCACCCCACGACGAGATCGGCGTCCCCGCCACCCTTCCCGCTTCCGCGCTGGCCGAACTGGGGACGGGCCGACTTGGAACAAGGGTGACGCGACTGACCACGCCCGTGTCCGCGCCGCTGGCGCTGCTGTGCGACGTCCGTGCCTCTGCACGGAGCTGACGTGGCCCCCCTGGCGCGGAAGGCGTATGTCAGGAGCCGCCGCTGACGCCACACTCGAACGCGGCCCGTCGTGACCTGCCCCCACGTCGGCGGTGAGTACCAGGACGCGCGGTCGGTGCGCCGGGTCCGTACGAGAGCAGCGATGTCGTCGTCGGTCATGGGGGCCAGTTCTACCGGTCCGGCAGCGGCTCGCCCGGCGCCCGAACCGGTCAGCCACCCGTCCGGCGCCTTCATGCGCCACGTCATGGGCCCGGCGGGTGGTGGAGGAGCGCGGACGGGGCGGCGACACGGGGACGATGTGGCTGGTCAGCGGGCGAGTATGTGGCCGTCGTGGGGGCGGTGGTCGCGGGAGCGGCGCAGGTCGGTGGTGACGTACGTGCGTTGCAGCCAGCGGTCTGCCCCGTCGTATCGGGGGTGGAAGGCGGTGCGGCCGTGGACGGTGACGCGGTTGTCGATGACGACGAGGTCTCCGGGTGTCAGGCGCAGAGTGCGGGCGGTCGCCTCGCAGGCGCGGCCGAATTCGGCCAGTGCCGCTGCGGCCCGAGGGGTGAGCGGGGTGGTGACGAGTTGTGCCATGCGTATGTCGGGATCCTCGACCGCTCCCGACAGCACCGGTCGGGGCTCGGCATCGGACTCGGGCGCGGCGGCGTCGGGGCCGAAGGAGGGTGGTGGTGTGGTGATGAACTCCGGTGCGAACAGGGCCTGGCGGCCGGCTGGGGTGACGAGCGGCAGCGCTTGGCGGATGCCGGCGACGCGCATGCCCGCGATCCGGTCGTGGTCGGCGCGCAGGCACAGGAAGATCACATAGTCGGGTGGGTGGGGGTGGAAGCCGTTCTCGGTGTGGAAGGAAAGCGGCACCGATCCGGCGTTGCCGTGGAAGGTCTCCTGCCCGGGCACGGGCACGACGTCCTGCACGAGGGCGCCGGATTTCTCCGCCAGGTAGGCGAGGGGCTCGCCGAGCCCGCAGGCCACCATGGTGAGCACGGCCGCCGAGATGGTGGCCCGGCGCTGGACCGAGCCGGGTACGGTCGGTGTCGCGGGCAGGGCCGCCTGATCGACGGGCAGGCCGCCGATCACCAAGGTGCCGTGCGGGCCGGAATGCCTTCGGAACCGGCGCACCTCACGGCGCAGCGGTAGCGGAAGGTCCTCCCAGGCGTCCCGGGCCCCTGCCACCCACTCGGGGCTGTCTACCTGGTCGTGCCCGCGGGTGCACAGGGTGCGGGCCAGCCGCTCGCACGCGCCGGCAACGGCCGGATCCAGTTTCCGGTCTGCTGCGAGGACGGTGCTTCGGGTGGTGTCGGGCATCGGGGTCTCCTGCCGGGGGCGTGGGCGGCGGACGCGCGGACTCACGAGTGCCGCAGGCCGGCCACGGCGTCGGCGATGTAATGGTCCCCGAATCGGATCAGCGAGGCGTACTGGGCCGCGCGGCGATGCCGCATCAGCCGTAGTTCGGCGACCGCGTTGTCGGGGCCTTCGGGCTTCTGAGCGATGGAACGACGCAGGTGCACCATCGAGTACGCGAGGGTGACGTGCCGTTCACCGTCCACGATGTCGGCTTCCAGGAGAGCACCCCGTGCCTCGGCCAGCTCCGGGGCGCGGGCCGCCAAGTGCTCGTAGGAGTCGGGCACCACGGACAGCAGGTCCTTCATCGCCGCCCGGAACAGCTTGTATCCGCGATGCTGGCGCCCGCTCAACGGGATGTCCACCGACGGAGGCGCCATGGTGTGGCGTATCGCCTCCATGTAGTAGTCGGCCGGGATCGTACTGGCGTGGGTCATCGCCGCCGGGAAGCCGCGCACATACGCCGTCGCATCGGCCAGCCGCGTCAGCGCGGCATCGCCGTCGCCGTGCCGCAGATGGCCGGTGGCGTCGGCCACGGCGACCGCGGCGCAGACGTTGAACAGGACATGGACCTGGTGACCGATGAGCCACCGAGCACTCCACACACTCTCCAACGACGATCCCGCACCGGCCTCCGGGACGGCAATCGGCGGGACGGAGTCATGGACTGCGCCGGGCGCTGCGCCACTGAGATCGAGCACCGACTGCCGCATCCCGGCCACCTCCAGCGCCAGGTCGGAACCCGACAGCGGAGCATCACACAGATCTTCCAGACCGCGGTGGACGACCAGGACGCCGTGCAGGGCAGCCTGCTGATCCGACAGCTCTCCCTCACGGACCCGGAAGTACGACTGACTGGTCGACTCCGCCGGCAGTGCCTCACCGACCACGGCCGGAGCCAGATCCGACAGCGCGGCCGCCAACTCACCGGCGGCCGTGGCAGCTTGCCGCAGCGCGAGGGTGCGCTCGACAGGTCTGCCATGGGTCGGCACCGCGGCCAGTACGCGCGCGGTCCGCTTCGCCTCGGCATCGACCCGTGGGCCCAACACCGGGACGGGCCGCCCGCCTCGGGGCTCTCGGAAGACAGCGACAGCAGGATGACCGGCAACCGGTGATAAGCCCATGGTTGAAGTATTTCGCCACGCACACTCCACACGAAACCTGATCTGCAAGCCAATTCCTGTGTGGTGCAACGGAGTTGGCCTCGATGGCCGCCGGTAGCGGCTTCGGATGGGCTTACAGCGCCCAGGCTGCGATGAGGTTCTGCACCGGGTCGCCGTCCTCACGGGCGAGGTAGAGGGCACGTGCGCTGACCCAGAGGACGGTCGGGCCGACGTGTTCCGAGTAGCGCTTCAGCATCGCGTCGAAGAAGTCGGCCGGGGTGTCGTGCGCGGCCAGGGCGGCCTCGGCGTCGTCGAGCACCGATGCGGGAACGATCTCCGGCCCGCCCACCGCCCCGATGACCCATTTCGCCCACCCGTGCATACCGGGCGCACCCTGCGGTGCTGCCGAGGCGAGCACCACGCGCCGTGCGAGCGAGGGCCGGATCAGCGCGATCTCCTGGGCCACGAAGGAGCCCAGGGAGAAGCCGAGAACGTCGACCTGAGCCAGGTCCAGGGCGTCGGTGAACGCGATGGCGTCCAACGCCATCTGCGCAATCGTGCTGGGCGTCCTGCCGCTGGACCGGCCGACGCCGGTGTTGTCGAAAGCGATGACGCGCCGGCTCTGGGCCAGGGCGTCGACCAGGGCGGGATCCCAGTTGTCGAGGTTGCCTCGGAAGTGCATGAGCAGGACCAGCGGCACACCGCCCTCGCCGACCTCGCGGTACGCGTACTCGATGTCGTTGGCGGCAGACACCGTCGTGATGGGCGCCTGTGCGTAGGACCGCGTCATAGGAGTCTCCCTTCAGGCCTGCCCTGCAGGGGTCGTGATCGGCGCTCGGGCGGGCAGGAGCTGGTCGCGGGGTCGTAGGCCGCTGAACCTCATCAAGGTATAGCGATCGCTATACTTATGGGTATGGGGGCAACGACGTCAATCAGCGGGGCGGTCCGCGGCGGGCGCGGTGCGCGTGAGCGCATCCTGCGGGCGGCGGAGGAGCTCTTCTACACGCGCGGCATCCACGCCACCGGGGTGGCGGCGCTCATCGAGGCCGCGCACGTCTCGCCCCGCACCTTCTATGCGCACTTCCCGACCAAGAACGCGCTGGTGGAGGAGTATCTCCGCCGGTTCGAATCTGAGACGCCCATCGCCGCCGAAGCGGAGCTGGAGCGCGACGACCTCTCCCCGGCCCAGCGACTGCTGGCGATCTTCAACCCCCTTGAGGGGGATCCGTCGGCGCTCGTTCGCGGGTGTCCCTTCCACAACGCCGTCATCGAGGGCGCCGGAGAACTCCCGGAGGTCGCCCGCCTTGCGCAACTACACAAGCACGCCTTCCGCGATCGCCTCGTGGCCACAGCCGCAGAGGCCGGAGCGGCCGACCCGGAGGCCCTTGGCAGGCAGCTCGCCGTGGTCTTCGAAGGCGCCAATGCGCTGGCAGCCTCCTGCAACGACGCGCAGGTGTTCACAGATGCCCGGCGGGCCGCCAAGACGCTCCTGGACATCGCTTTGAACGCTGTGCCCGGAGGGTGAACGTTCCGGGACCCCGGTGGATGCTCGCGCTTGCCGTACCGGGCCCGTCCGCAACCTCCCGAGGCAATCGATTGAATTATCGTGGCGCGGAACCCGGCGCGGTGCCGTGCGTGGCCCATTCGCCCAGGTCAGAGGCTTACCGGGTGCCCTGGAACGCCCCGGCCACCACGGGGATGAGCATTCGTTCCACGCGCTCGGCGGGCTCGGCGCCCAGCTCGGCCCCGATGGGCGCCAGTGCGAGCCAGTTCAGCATCCCGGCCGCACAGCGGACGCGGAAGACGAGCTCCCGCTCGTCGACCTCGGGAAGGTGCACCGCCAGCACCCGCACCGCCTGCCGTCGGGCCTGCTCGAACTTCCCGGCCAGCCTCTCCCACCCCTCGGGCGGATCGATCCCCACCCGCGCCACGGTCCGTATCACGGCCAGATCCCGCCCCCCGGTCACGAGCGCGCTCACCATCGGCCGCGCGAAGGCCTCGGCCAACTCGCTCAGCGTCGCGTCCCCCGCCAGAGCGTCGAGCTCCCGGATCTGCGCGTCCAGGTACCGCTCCAGCGCGTGCTCGATCGCCACGTCGCACAGCGCCTTCAGCGATCCGAAGTGGTAACTCACCGCGGCGACGTTGGCTCCGGCGTTCTGGGTGATCTCGCGGAGGGTCACCCCGTCCTGCCCCCGCCGTGCGAGCAGCTCGAGAGCAGCCGACAGCAGATCGTCCCGCGTTCGCTGACCGGCCTCGCGGCGAAGGTCCGTTTTCTCTTGCCTCACAATAGAACTCAAGCGACCGCTTGACTTCATTGTCAAGCGGTCGCCTGAACCGGACTTCCGGCAACTTGAAGCGAGCCGGCCGCCGAATCTTGTCCGCACTGTCCGCACTGTCCGCACGGCTCCGCCAGACCCCCGGATCGAGTCGCGGTCTAGCATGAAAGCCAAGGCTTCATCTCCAGGCCCGCGCCGCCGCAGCGGCAGGGAGGCCGGCATGGCGTTCGACACGACTGGTTTCCAGCAGGCCGACGGCGGCCGCTACATACCAATCCCCGAACACGGCCTGATCGGCGATCTTCGTACGGCCGCCCTGGTCGGTACGAACGGCACCATCGACTGGTACTGCTGCCCGCGCTTCGACGCGCCCAGCGTCTTCGGGTCCATCCTCGACGCCGACCGGGGCGGCTCGTTCGAGCTGGCCGCCGACGTCCAGACACGCACCAGGCAGTTCTACTTCCCCGACACGAACGTCCTGATCACGCGGTTCTTCGCGGCGGACGGCGTGGCCGAGATACAGGACTTCATGCCCGTGGTCGACGACTCGCGCGAGGCGGCCCGGCACCGGCTGATCCGGCGGGTGATGTGCGTCCGCGGAACCCTCCCGTTCAGGGCGCGGATCGCCCCACGCTTCGGCTACGGCGCCGAAGCGCACACCACGCACCTCGAAGGCCACGTGGCGGTGTTCCGATCCCCGTCACTGACGCTCGCGCTGAACGCCACCGCACCTCTGGAGAGCGACGGCCTGGACGTGTGGTCGCACTTCAAGCTCCTGGAGGGCGAGTCCCACGTGTTCGCCCTCGACCAGATCGGTGACGATGTCCCGCCCCGGGCGTGCCCGCGCGCCGAGGCGCAGGAGCAGGCCGAGGCGACCGTCCGGTTCTGGCGTCACTGGCTGGCCGGTTCGCGCTACCACGGGCGGTGGCGGGAGATGGTGAACCGATCCGCTCTCGTGCTCAAGCTGCTCACCTACGCGCCGACCGGTGCGATCGTCGCCGCACCGACCACCAGCCTGCCCGAGCAGATCGGCGGCGAGCGCAACTGGGACTACCGTTACGTCTGGGTCCGCGACGCCGCCTTCTGCGTCTACGCGATGCTGCGCCTGGGGTTCACCTCGGAGGCCGAGGCATTCATGGGGTTTCTCTCCGAGCGGGGCATCCTGCGGGGCACGGGGGAGAGCGGCCCGTTGCAGATCATGTACGGGATCGACGGGCGCAGCGAGCTGCCCGAGTACGAGCTGTCGCACCTGGAGGGCTACCTCGGCTCCGCACCGGTCCGGGTCGGCAACGCCGCCACCGGCCAGCTCCAGCTGGACATCTACGGTGCGCTGATCGACTCGATCTACCTGTACGACAAGTGGGGGCAGCCGATCAGCAGTGACCGCTGGGACGAGGTCGGTGCCGTGGTGGACTGGCTGTGCGAGCACTGGGACCAGCCCGACGAGGGAATCTGGGAGACCCGCGCGGGCCGGCGGAACTACGTGTACTCACGGCTGATGTGCTGGGTGGCACTGGAGCGCGCGATGCGCATGGCGAACCGCCGCGGTCTGCCGGCGGACCTGCCCCGCTGGCGGGAGTCCCGGGACGCGATCTACCGGCAGATCATGCGGCGCGGCTGGTCGGCCGAGCGAGGGGCGTTCGTCCAGGGGCTGGACGACCACGTGCTGGACGCCTCGCTGCTGATGATGCCGATGGCCAAGTTCATCTCGCCCACCGACCCCAAGTGGCTCTCCACCCTGGACGCCCTCACCGCCGACCTGGTCTCCGACTCCCTGGTCTATCGCTACGACCCGACCGCCAGCCCCGACGGCCTGCACGGCCCCGAGGGCACCTTCTCGATCTGCTCCTTCTGGTACGTGGAGGCACTGGCCCGCGCGGGCCGGCTGGAGGAGGCCCGGCTCGCTTTCGAGAAGATGCTCACCTACGCCAACCACCTCGGTCTGTTCGCCGAGGAGATCGGCCCGACCGGCGAACAACTCGGCAACTTCCCCCAGGCCTTCACCCACCTCTCGCTGATCAGCGCCGCCTTCAACCTCGACCGCGCACTCGGCTGACGCGGCATCACCGTCGGGACGGAGGTGCCCGAAGTGTTGCTGCTGGGCACAGGCTGACAGGAGTTCGACATGAGCGAAGCACTCGACCGGAACGCGAAGACCATCGCAGAGTTCCGAGCGAACGAGGGCAGGGTCAGCGGGGTCTTCGAGGGCGCTCCGCTGGTCATCGTCCATCACCGCGGCCGCAAGAGCGGGCAGGAGCACGTCAGCCCGATGATGTACCTCCCGCACGACACCGCGCCGGACATCGTCTACGTCTTCGCATCCAAGGGCGGAGCACCCACCAACCCGGATTGGTACCGCAACCTGACCGCCGCCGGTGAGGGCACCGTCGAACGCGGCACCGAGACCTACCAGGTGACCGTCCGCGAACTGGCCGGCGCCGAACGCGACCGCATCTACGCCGAGCAAGCGCGGCGTTATCCCGGCTTTGCCGAGTACGCACGCCAGACCGCCGGAATCCGCACCATTCCCGTGCTCGAACTCCGGCGGGCGTAGCCCACGCCGCCGGCAGCTTCAGCTTCAGCAAGCCGAAGGAGAGGGATCATGCCCAAGGCGGTCAGGTACGACGAGTTCGGCGGGATCGACGTGTTGCGG
Source organism: Streptomyces sp. NBC_01546 (assembly GCF_045208355.1). NCBI lineage: Bacteria > Bacillati > Actinomycetota > Actinomycetes > Kitasatosporales > Streptomycetaceae > Streptomyces > Streptomyces sp. NBC_01546. Next base: position 1,524,294 of record NZ_CP109379.1, on the reverse strand, counting down.
GTCGACGAGGTGGAACGCCCGGTGCCCGGGGACGGGCAGGTCCTCGTACGCGTGAAAGCGGCCGGCATCAACCCCAGTGAGGCGGTCATCCGCACGGGGGCGTTGGCGGACCTGTTCCCGTCGACGTTCCCGTCCGGGCAGGGCAGCGACCTCGCCGGGGTCATCGAGGAGGCCGGCGCGGGGGTCGCCGGTTTCTCGCCCGGCGACGAGGTGATCGGATTCAGCCAGAGGCGGGCCTCCCAGGCCGAGCTGGTCCTGGTCGAGGCCGGTGACCTCACGCGCAAGCCGGAGAAGGTCTCGTGGGAGGTGGCCGGCAGCCTGTACGTCGTCGGCGTGACCGCATGGGGGGCGGTACACGCCGTCCGGCCCGAGGAGGGCGAGACCGTCGTCGGCTCCGGGGGGAACGGCGACAGCTATCGCGAGATCCTTCGCCGCGCCGGTCTGCCCGGCCTGGAGGCCACCGCCACATGGGGGCCCGGCGACACGGACGAGAGGATCTCCAGTTACGGCTACGGCGCCGTCTTCGCCGAGGTGTCGGTCGATCCGCTCCTCGGGCTCGTCCGGATCCGCCGGATGTTCGCGGCCTACGACGTGGGCCGCGTGGTCAGCCCCAAACTGGCCCACAGCCAGGCCATCGGAGGGATGGTGGGCGGGATCGGGATGGCCCTGCTGGAGGGCACGGTCACGGACCACCGTGACGGCCGGATCGTCAACGCGGTCCTGGCCGACTACCTGGTCCCGGTCAACGCCGACGTCCCCGAACTGGACGCCGCGTTCATCGACACCGAGGACCCCCTGGCGGATCCCATCGGGGTCAAGGGGCTGGGGGAGATCACCATCGTGGGCGTCCCGGCCGCCATCGGGAACGCGGTGTTCAACGCCACCGGCAAACGTCTGACGGACCTGCCCATCAGGCTGGAGGCGCTGCTCTGAGCGGCGGCCGGTGGCCTGCCGGTGTGTCGGTCGCGCCGCCCCATTCACTTCGGTCTACGGTGGGGTCCAAGATCCCCGGCCTCGAGTCCGAGCGAGCGGGGAGCCGCCACCGAGCCCGGGCAGCAGTCGGCCGTGACCGAACACAGTCCTTCCGATAGGAACCCTGCGAGCGATCCGCGCGAGCCGGAGCCGCAGCAGGCGGAGTACGACGAGACCCGCTGGCCGATGGCCGGAGCCGTCATCGTTTCCGCGGTGCTGACCCTGCTCCTGCCCGACGACTTGCGTCTGGGGCCCCGATGGGCGCTTCCCCTCGCCGAAGGGCTGCTCCTGGTGGCGCTGATCTCGGGCGACCCCGTTCGGATCAGCCGCCGCTCTGCTGCGTTGCGCGCAGCGTCGATCGCCCTGGTCACCGTGCTGGCGTGCGGCGCCATCTGGTCAACGGTCCGGCTGATCGACGATCTCATCCACGGCGGGAACGAGACCAACTCCGCCAGTGCCCTCCTGCTGGCCGGCGGCAGCGTCTGGGCCTCCACCATCCTCGCGTTCTCCCTGCTGTACTTCGAACTCGACAGCGGCGGGCCGGCCGCCCGGGCCCACCACATGCCCCCGACTCCCGCACTCGCCTTCCCCCAACAGCTCAGCCCCGGCGAACTGAACGCCTCGCGCTGGCGTCCCCGCTACGTCGACTACCTCTACCTCGGGTTCACCAATTCCACCGCATTGAGCCCTACCGACGCCATGCCACTCGCCCCCTGGGCCAAGATCGCCATGATGCTCCAGGCCATCGTCTCCCTGGTCATCCTGGGACTCGTCATCGCCCGGGCCGTCAACGTCCTCGCCTGACACAGCACCACTGTGAGCCGGCCACCCGGGCCCAAGACGACTGTGCTGGAAAGCGTCCTTGAACGCTTTCCAGCACATCGTCGTCACGCGAGATTCGTCACCGGGGCGACGTCACTTGCCGTAGTACGCGTTGTGGATCGTCAGCGTCGACATGTTGCCCTGCTTGTCCGCGACATCGGCGAGGAACGAGATCGCCTTGTCCTTCGCCGGGTTCCGTACGGAGATCTTGCCGTTCTCGACCTTCACGCGCTGCCAGGTCTTCCCGTCGTCATAGCTCACGGAGACGGTGAGCGACTTGAGGTTCTTCCCGGCCGCCGAGCCCTGCACGGCCACCGGGACCTGGACCGACTTGCCCCCCGGGGCGCGCGAGGCGAGGTCGACGGGCACCGCGAAGCGGACCGTGGACACCGGCAGCGCCGTGGTGGCCGCGACCTGCTTGGAGCGGAACGTGAAGCTGGTGTCGATGCGGGTGGAGGCCGCGGCGACCTTCGCCGAGCGCTCGACGGAGGTCGTCAGCCGGTACTCGGCGTCGGTGGAGTCGACCGTGAAGGGCTTCTCGCCGCTCAGCGGGTCGTCGTTCTCGCCGACCTTGACGCCGTTGCGGTACAGCGTCGAGGTGGCCGAGGTGTACGCCGAGAACCCCATGTGGCCCTTGCCGTCGGCGAACAGCGGCAGGGCGCCGACGAGCTGCTGCTCGCCCGTGGCCGGGTCGGGAGCGGTGCGGAAGACGCCCGTCTTCTCGCCCAGAAGCGGGCCGAAGACGCCGGTGTTGAACGTCTCCTGGTACGTCTTGCCGGCCTCGTAGCGCTTCGGCTCGGCCATCTCGTAGGCGCCGTCGAAGGCCGGGTAGCCCCGCTCGTCGGGCTCGCCCAGCTGATCGGACTTGGTCAGCCACTTGACGCCGTCGGCAACGGAGACGTGGAAGGTGCGCGTTCCCGGCGTCGCCTGCGGCGCCGAGAACCCGTTGCCCTCCGGCGCACCCGGCAGATGGGCGAACGGGGAGGTGAGAGTGGTCTTCCCGGGAGCCGAGGCACCGACACCCACCTTGAGCGTCGCCAGCTCGTTCGCCTTCACGTGCTTGGTGTAGCCGGTCGCGACGTTCTGCGTCTTGCCGCCGAAGGCCACCGAGTACTGCGTGGTGGCGTCCTTGAGGAAGTGCGCGTCCCAGGTCTGCAGGAGAGAGCCGTCGGTGACGGCCGGACCCATGTGGGCGGTGCGGAAGCCGGTGAAACCGCTGAGGACCCAGCCGTTGCCGACATGGCCGGTGTCGGTCGCGCGCTGGTAGTACGCCCCGCCGAAGTCCGCCTTGTCGAGGCCGGGCACGGTGATGTCCACCGGCTTGGCGGTGCGCGCGTCGGAGATGACCGTGGTGTCGCCGGACATGTCCAGCTTCGGCTGGGCGAGCCAGTCGGTGCCCTTGGTGAGGTCCGACGGGTCCTGGTAGACGGCCGTGTTGAGCATGTACGAGCCCTTGGGCACACGGATCTTGTGCGTGCCCGGCTCGTTGTCGATGCGGGCCTGGAAGCCCTTGCCGGGCCCTGCGAAGCCGATCAGGTCGCTGGAGAAGTTCCGGGCGTCGGTGCCATCGCGGTCGATGGCCCTGAGCGTGAGGTCGTAGGACTCCGCCTCGCGGACGGCCGCCGCGGCCGTGCGTACGGACTGGCCCGCGCCGGTGGCGGTGACGTAGCCCGAGTAGGTGCCGTCCGCGTCGCCGATCCTGGTGTCGGCGGTCAGGTCGACTTCGGCCCTGCCGCCGGCGGGCACGGTCACCTTGGTCGCGCCGAGCGCGAAGAACCCGGCCGGGGCCGGCTTGCCCGCCGGGTCCAGCGCGGACACCGACAGGTCAAGGGTGACGTCGCTGGTCCCGAGGTTGCGGTAACCGACCTTCTTGGTGAGGGGCTGGTCGTCGGCGTGCGGCCACTGTGCGACGCCGAAGCTCAGCGAGACCGGATCGGCGATCACGCTCTGGGCCAGCGCCCTGTCGACCTGGATGCGGCCCGAGCCCTGCTGGAAGACGGTGTAGTCGCCGCCCTTGGCGGACGCGGTCAGCACGCCCTTGAGCTCGGCCGACTTCCAGCCCGGATGCTGCTGCTTCAGGATCGCCGCCGCGCCCGCCACGTGCGGGGTGGCCATGGAGGTGCCGTCGATCTGCAGGTAGCCGGGGGCCGGGTGAGGTGTACCGGGGCGGATGTCGATCGCGCTGCCGGCGGCGGCCGCCGCGGCGATGGCGACGCCGGGCGCGGTCACGTCCGGCTTGACGGCGCCGTCGCCGGTGCGCGGGCCGATGCTGGAGAAGGGCGCCAGCTTGTCGTCCTTGTCGACGGCGCCGACGGTCAGCGCGGCGTCCGCGCTGCCCGGCGAGCCCACCGTCGAGTCGCCGCCCTCGCCCGCGTTGCCCGCCGCGACGGCGAACAGGATCCCCTTCTCGGCGGACAGCCTGTCGACCGTCGCCTCCATCGGGTCGACGCCGGGGGAGTCCGGGCTGCCGAGGCTGAGGTTGATCACGTCCGCGCCCTCGGAGGCGGCCCACTCCATGCCCGCGATGATGCCGGAGTCGTCCCCGTATCCGTTGTCGTTCAGCACCTTGCCGCTGATGACCGTGGCGCCGGGGGCGACACCCTTGTACCTGCCGCCCGACTTGGCGCCGGTACCGGCGGCGATCGAGGCGACGTGCGTGCCGTGTCCGACGCGGTCCGCGGTGTCGGGAGAGGCGGAGAAGTTCTTCTCGCCGACGACCTGGGTCCTGAGGTCGTCGTGGGTCTTGTCGACGCCGGTGTCGAGGACGGCGATCTTGACGCCCTTGCCGTCGTACCCGGCCTCCCACGCCTGGTCGGCGCCGATCTGCTTGACGCTGCGGTCCAGGCTCGCTCGGCGCACCCCGTCCAGCCACACCTTGCCGATGCCGGAGGCGGTGGCGCGCATGCCGCTCGTCTGCGGGTTGGTCAGCGCCTCCCACACCTTGGTCACGTCGTCCTGCGACGTACGGATGGCATCGGCGTTGATGCTGGGGAACGTGCGCCGCAGCTCGGTTTCACCGGCGGAACGCACCTCGGCCCGTGCGGCACCGGCACCCTCGTCGTACTGCACGATCAGCTTGAGCCCGTCCCGGTGGCTCTCGCGCAGCAGCGGGTTGGTGAGCTCGTTGACGTCGAAGAGACGCTGGTCCAACTTGCCTGCGGCGATGAGGCGTTGCGCGTCGGTGGGCACCACCAGCGTGTGGTCCTTGGTGCGCTGCACCTGTACGGGTATGCGCTCACGGCCCTTGGCGGACTCGAAGCCCACCATCTGGCCCTTGGCGCCGACGACCACACGGTCGCCCGTGATGAGCTGGATCCGCTGGTTGCCGTCGAAATGTGGGGTGTCCGGTGTGGCCGTCGTGGTCGTCGTGGACGCGGCGATGGCCGCCGCGGGGCCGGTCATGCCTGCCACGAGGGCCACTGAAGTGGCCGCTGCGACGGCGAAGCCGCGTGCTCTGTGCACGTGTGCGCGCAAGTCTCCCCCAGGAGCTTGGGATGAAGTCGAGTGGTCATTGGCAGCCAGGGACGCAAAGGCGCCCGCCGCCGGTCAGCGCAGTATGTGAGGTGGGGGAGACGTGATCAACGGCGCGACGGGAGTGGGGGATTGAGTCGCATGACATCAGGCCATCCAGAGGCCGCCGAGTTCGATGGGGGGACGATGGCGGTGTGACGACCGTGTGACGCCCGAGCGATCGTTGTGCGACACCGGCGCACAAAACTCCTCCGGATCGCGGTCCAGGGCAGGCTCCGCGCGCTTTTCGAGGACCGGCGCCCTCGCGGTCGGAGCGCGCCCCTCCAATTGGCCGTATCCGCACCCGGAGGGAAGCGCTCTCCATCCGGGAGGAGCAGACCAAAGGGCCGCTCCGGAGTGATCCGGAACGGCCCCTTGATCGTTTCAGCGCGGCGTCAGGAGGACTGCTCCGTCAGGATCGCGGGGTCCGACAGGCCGGCCGCGCCCGTCTCGACCTTGCCCGCGAAACGGCGCAGGAAGTCCGGGGCGCCGGATGCGGTGACCGACACGTCGTACCAGCGGCGCGTGTTCTTGAGCGGGACGCTGTGGGTGACGGTGGCGCCCTTGGCGACGGTGAGGCGCTTCGGTCCGCCGCCGTAGGCGTTGGTGACGGTGAGCGTGGCGGTCGAAGCTCCGGCGTTGGTGAGGGTGAGGTCCAGGTTCCCGGTGGCGGAGTTCTGGCGGGCGGTGACCTCGGGGCCGGGGGTGGTGCCGGGGTTGCGGAAGCCGCGCAGGAAGCCGTTGGGGCCGTGCACGGTCAGGTCGGTGACCCCGGCCGAGTAGCGGGTGTTCCAGGCGTCCGCGATCGACTTGCCCGCCTCGGTGGTGTAAGTCCAGGGGGCGTCGGTGCGGTTGCCGGAGGTGACGTAGAACTGCGCGCCCAGGTCCGGGCCGCCGCTGAAGGTCAGCCGGAACTTGCCCTCGTCGGTCAGCGCCGCGCCGTCCACGTACGGGGCGTACTTCAGCGGACGGGTGGGACGCAGGCCCTTCTCCTGACGCGGCATGGAGCCGACGGCCGGGGCAGGAGCCCTGAAGTCGGGGTGGCGCTCACGGTCCTGCGGTTCCCAGGCGCCGGTGTCGGGCAGTTCGACCGCGCTGGTGTCCTTGCGGCCGAAGTCGAAGGCGGAGGTGAGGTCGCCGCAGACGGCGCGGCGCCAGGGCGAGATGTTGGGCTCGTGCACCCCGAACCGCTGCTCCATGAAGCGGATGACGGAGGTGTGGTCGAAGGTCTCGGAGCAGGAGTAGCCGCCGGTGCTCCACGGGGAGACCACGAGCATCGGCACGCGCGGGCCCAGGCCGTACGGTCCGGCGACGTAGCCCGCCTTGCCGGGGAAGACGTCCAGGGCGGTGGGCGTGGTCGACAGGCCCTGCGCGGCGCTCGCGGGGGCGTACGGCGGGACGACGTGGTCGAAGAAGCCGTCGTTCTCGTCGTAGGTGATGAACAGCGCGGTACGCGCCCACACGTCCGGGTTGGAGGTGAGGGCGTCCAGCACCTGCGCGATGTACCAGGCGCCGTAGTTGGAGGGCCAGTTGGAGTGCTCGCTGAACGCCTCGGGGGCGGCGATCCAGGAGACCTGGGGCAGGGTGCCGGCGGCCACGTCGGCGCGCAGCTTGTCGAAGTAGCCCTCGCCGGCCTTGGCGTTCGTGCCGGTGCGGGCCTTGTCGAAGAGCGGGTTGCCGGGCTGGGCGTTGCGGTAGTTGTTGAAGTAGAGGAGGGAGTTGTCGCCGTAGTTGCCGCGGTAGGCGTCGTTGATCCAGCCCCAGGAGCCGGCGGCGTCGAGGCCGTCACCGATGTCCTGGTAGACCTTCCAGGAAACCCCGGCCGTCTCGAGCCGCTCGGGGTAGGTGGTCCAGTCGTAGCCGGCCTCGGCGTTGTTGAGGACCGGGCCGCCGCCCTTGCCGTCGTTGCCGGTGTGGCCCGACCACAGGTAGTAGCGGTTGGGGTCGGTGGAGCCGATGAACGAGCAGTGGTACGCGTCGCAGATGGTGAACGCGTCGGCGAGGGCGTAGTGGAACGGGATGTCGTCCCGCGTCAGGTAGGCCATGGTGGTGGCCGTCTTGGCGGGCACCCAATTGTCGTACTTGCCCTTGTTGAAGGCGCTCTGGCCGCCCGCCCAGTCGTGGTTGAGGCCCTGGAGGAACTCCATGCCGAGGTCCTCGGACGGCGGCCGGAAGGGCAGCGTCTCCTTCGTGCCGTCGGACTGGTGCCAGACGGACTTGCCGCTGGGCAGGGTCACCGGGCGCGGGTCGCCGAAGCCGCGGACACCGCGCAGCGCGCCGTAGTAGTGGTCGAAGGACCGGTTCTCCTGCATGAGCACGACGACGTGCTCGACGTCGGCGATGGTGCCGGTGGTCCCCTGCGCGGGGATGGCGGCGGCGCGCGCGATGCTGTCGTTGAGCATCGTCAGGGCGGTGGCGCCACCGGCGAGCTGCAGGAAGCGGCGGCGGTTGAGTTCTGCCATGGCGGGATCGACCTCTGAGGGTTGAGGGGCGGTTGAGCGCCCCCAGGACAACGCGTCCGGGGGGCCGAAGAGGGAGCCTGACGTGACGGTTCCGGGTACACCAGCCGAACGGCAGTCGGATTTTGCAGGAGTTCGGCCAAAGACGGGCCATGGTGCCGTGAGGGTGAGGCGGGCTGTCGCCGACCGCGCGCGCTCCCCTACAGTGCGTGATGCCCGCACCCGGTCCGTGCCGGTGTACAGCCGCCGAACAGGAGCAGACCCGTGGTCACCCATGCCCGTCCCGGTTCCCTCCCGAGCCGGTCCCCGGCAGGCCGCCGGGTCCCCGAGCTGGATCCCGCCCTCGTCGCGCAGTGGCGGACCGGGGGAGGGGAACTCATCGACCTCTTCGCCCAGGCACGCGAACGGCTCGGCGGCGTGGCCGCGTTCCGGCTCGGTCCGAGCCCGGCCGTCCCGACGGTCCTGGTCACCGATCCCCAGGCCGTGCAGCACGTGCTCGCGCTGCAGCACGGCCGGTACGTGAAGCGGTCGCACCGTGCCCGAGTGCTGATCGGCGACGGGGTCCTGGCGGCGACGGGCGAGGCCTGGCAGCGGCAACGGCGGCTGCTGCAGTCGCAGTTCACCGGCCGGGGAATGCGCCGCTACGAGCAGCGGATCACCGAGGCCGCGCGGACCACCGCGGCGCGCTGGGCCGGGTACGCCCGCACCGGGGAGGTCTTCGATGTCGGTGACGAGATGCGCAGCTTCGCCCTGGACACCATCTGGCGGTCCCTGACCGGGCATCGCCTCGACCCCGGCACCGAGCGTGAACTGGCCTCCGTACAGGCCGTGGTGGCCGCGCTGCCCAGCCTGCCCGCCGACGGCGCCGCCGCCCAAGGGGCCGTTGCCGCCGAGCTGGCCAGGATCGACGCCGTGGCGAGCCACGCCATCGCCGCCGCCCGCGACGGCGAGGCCGGACCCGACGGACCGGGCCTGCTGCACGTCCTGCTCGAGGCGGCCGGAACGCGCCCCGAGTACACCGACCGGCTGATCCGCGACGAGCTGGTCACGCTGCTGGTCGCCGGTCACGAGACCACCGCCACCACCCTGACCTGGCTCTACCTCCTGCTGGACCGGAACCCGCAGGCAAGGGAGCAGGCCCTGGCCGCGGGCGCCGAGGGCTCAGCCCAGCGGCGGCAGGCCGTCCAGGCGCTCGTCCACGAAACGCTGCGCTTCTACCCGTCCGCCTGGATACTGCCGCGCTGCGCGGCGCAGGACGACATCCTCGCCGGATACGAGGTGGAAGCCGGCACCGACGTGCTGGTCTGCCCCTACCTCACGCACCGGGACCCCGGACTCTGGGAAGACCCCGGGCGGTTCGATCCGGGGCGCTTCACCACCCCCGGACGACGCCCCGCCCACCCGGGGAGTTACCTCCCGTTCGGCATCGGCCCCCGGGCCTGCCTGGGCCTGCAGTTCGCCCTCCGGGAGTCGACCGTTCTCCTCGAGCACCTGCTGCCCGCCCATACCCCGCGGTTCCGGTCCACCCCGGCCAAGGCCGCCTACAGCATCACCGTCCGCCCCGACGGCCCCACACCCGCAACGCTGGGGCCCTGACCCGGCGCACCGCGCTCACCCGTCGACGGGGCGGCCCGCGTGGAGTTCCAGAGGGCCCGTGTGCGTGGTGCGGGCGGTGAGGGCGGCCTTGATGCGGCGGCGGAGGGAGGGTTTGACCAGGTCGCGGAGCTCCGCGCGGGTGGCCGTGCGCCAGGCGAGGAGTTCGGTGGGGTCCAGGCGGATGCGGGCCAGGGCGGGTGCGTCGAGGACGCCGCCGTCGTACAGGAAGCGGACGCGGGCCAGGCGGCCCGGTTTGTGGGACCAGTCGACGGCCAGGAGGCGTCCGGGGGCGAGGTCGAGGCCGATCTCCTCGCGGACCTCCCGCCGGGCGGCGGCGCGCGGGGTCTCGCCGAGGTCGCTGTCGATGCCGCCGCCGGGCAGCTGCCAGCGGTGGGTGTTTCCGTACGCGGGGCGCACCAGCAGGATCCGGCCGCCGGAGTCGGTGAACAGCACGCCCGCCGCGGTCGTGGCCTTGGGACGGCTGGCGCGGTGACCGGCGGCGTCGAGGGCGCCCGCGTGTTCCAGGGCGTTGCGGTCGGCCGGGTCCAGGCCCGCGGGGGAGCCGGGCTGGGGCACGCCGTCGGCCAGGTGGGCCAGGGAGCCGGTGTGCAGGGCGGCCAGGGCGGCGCGCAGCCGGGGTGCGATCCGGGCGGGCAGGGCCGCGCAGGCCTCCTCCGGAGGGAGCCAGCGCGCCTCGCTGATCTCGCCGTCCGGGAAGGAGATCGCGGCGGCCTCCTCCGGCCGCAGCGGGCCGACGAGGTGGACGTGCACGACCAGGGAGCGGCCGAGCTCGCCGGGCGGCCGGGAGTCCACCGCGAGCAGCCGGCCGACCGGCAGGCTGAGGTCCAGCTCCTCCTTCAGCTCGCGCGCCAGGCCTTCCTCCGGGGTCTCGGTGCCCTCGACGGTGCCGCCCGGGAGCTCCAGATCAGCCTTGTACGAGGTGGTCAGTACGAGGACCCGCCCGTGCGTGTCCATGACGATCCCGGTGGCGGCCACGAGCGGGGAGGGCTGGGCGGCGTAGTACGCCCGCACCGCGTCGGGGGAGGGGCGGTCGGGCACGGCGGGCTCCAGTGGTCGGTCGGCGGGCACGGCGGAGGTCAGGCGCGGGCCAGCAGCAGTCCGCCCATCGTCACCATGGTCGCCGCGACCAGGCCGTCCAGCACCCGCCACGCGGCGGGGCGGGCCAGCAGGCCGCTCAGCAGGCGGGCGCCGTAGCCCAGGGTCCCGAACCAGGTCAGGCTGGCCAGAACGGCTCCGATGCCGAAGGCCCAGCGCAGGTCGCCCCGGTCGGCGGCGAGGGAGCCGAGGAGCAGGACGGTGTCCAGGTAGACGTGCGGGTTGAGCCAGGTCATGGCCAGGCAGGTCAGTACGGCCCGGCGGCCGGACCCGGTGGCGGCTCCCTCCGCGCTGAGGGCGGCGCCCGGTACGGGGCGCAGCACCCGGCGGGCGGCGAGGACCCCGTAGCAGATCAGGAATCCGCCCCCGGCCAGCCCGACCACCGTCAGGGCGGCGGGCCAGGCGGTGACGAAGGCACCGACTCCGGCGACGCCGAGGGCGATCAGGAGCGCGTCGGACACGGCACAGATGGCGACCACGGCGAGCACCGCGTGGCGGCGCGCGCCCTGGCGCAGGACGAAGGCGTTCTGGGCGCCGATGGCGACGATGAGGGAGAGTCCGGTGCCGAAACCTGCGAGGGCCGCCGTGATGATGCCGTGTGTCATGTCTTCGACCGTAGGCAGCGGCGGTGGTTCAGTACAGCTAAAGATTTTTACGTAGCATTAGCGCTCGTGATGGACGAACTTCCCCTTGACCAGGTACGGACCCTGCTGGCCGTGGTGGACGAGGGCACCTTCGACGCGGCGGCGGCCGCCCTGCACGTGACGCCGTCCGCGGTCAGCCAGCGGGTCAAGGCCCTGGAACAGCGGACCGGGCGGGTACTGCTGATGCGGACGAAGCCGGTGCGGGCGACGGACTCCGGGGAGGTGGTGATCCGTTTCGCCCGGCAGCTGGCCCGGCTGGAGCGGGACGCGCGGGCCGAGCTGGGGATGGCCGAGGGGATGGGCCCGGTGCGGCTGCCGATCGCGGTGAACGCCGACTCGCTCGCGACCTGGTTCCTGCCGGTGCTGAGCCGGGTGCCGCAGGACCCGCCGGTCTGTGTCGAGTTGCACCGCGAGGACGAGTCGCACACGACCGCGCTGCTGCGGGAGGGCCAGGTGATGGCGGCGGTGACCTCCTCGCCGGACCCGGTGGCCGGGTGCAGCGTACGGATGCTGGGGCTGGCGCGGTACCTGCCGGTGGCGAGCCCGGACTTCGCGGCCCGGCATCTCACGGGGGCGCTGGAGCGGGATCTGCGGCGGGCGCCGACGATCGTCTTCGACCGCAAGGACGAACTCCAGGACGTCTTCGTACGGTCGCTGACGGGGGCGCGGGGCGGATCACGGGCCGGAGTACGGGCAGGGTCCCGGGCGGGGGACGCCGCGAGCGGGGCGGGGCCGGTGCGGCACCTCGTACCGACATCGGAGGGCTTCCGCGACGCGGTGGTCGCGGGGCTGGGGTGGGGGCTGGTGCCGGAGCAGCAGGCCAGGCCCCTGGTGCGCACGGGCCGGCTGGTGCTGCTCGCGCCGCGCCGGCCCATGGACGTGCCCCTGTACTGGCAGCAGTGGAAGCTGGACTCGCCGGCGCTCTCACTGGTGGCGCGGCTGGTCGCGGACGCGGCCGGGGAGGCGCTCCGCAAGCCTCCGGCGGGCACGCCATAAGCTGCGGACCATGGAGTCCTACACGATCGGCCAGGCGGCGCGGCTGCTCGGCGTGAGCGTCGACACGGCGCGGCGCTGGGCGGACGCCGAGCGGTTCCCCACGCGCCGGGACGGCACGCGGCGCATGGTCGACGGGCCGGACCTGGCCGCGTTCTGCGTGGCGGTCGCGCAGGAGAGCGGCGACGGCGAGGAGGCCCCGTACACCTCGGTGCGCAACGCCTTCCCGGGGATCGTCACCGGGGTGCGGCTGGGCACGGTCGACGCGCAGGTGGAGATCCAGGCCGGGCCGCGCCGCATCGTGTCGCTGCTCACGCGGGAGGCGGTGGAGGAGCTCGGACTGGAGGTGGGCGCGCGGGCCACGGCGAGGGTGAAGTCGACCAGCGTGTTCATCGACCGGATCTGAGGCCGGTCCCGTCCCATGGCATCCCGTACCGCCCCTGTCCCGGCCCCGTCCCGCCCCCGGGGCGCCGGCGGCCGCGCGGTGCGATGGCAGACTGGCCGGTGATCAGCCGAAAGAGGAGCACGTCGTTGTCCATGTTCAGCAACCTCCGCCGGGTCGTGCGCCGCAGCTACCGGCGGGCCGTCGACCTCAGTCACCCGGCCCGCTCCCCGCTCGGCAGCGCCGTGGTCAACTGCGTGGTCTACCAGGACGGCGTGCGCCAGGACGGCTGTGCGGAGGTGGAGGAGGCGCTGCGCCGGGTCCGCAAGACGGGCTGCGGCTTCGTCTGGATCGGCCTGCACGAACCTTCGGAGTCGGAGCTCGCCGGGCTCGCCGAGCTGTTCGGCCTGCACCCGCTCGCCGTCGAGGACGCGGTGAACGCGCACCAGCGCCCCAAGGTGGAGCGGTACGACAGCACGCTGTTCTCCGTCTTCAAGACCGTGCGCTACGTCGAGCACGAGGAACTGACCTCGACGAGCGAGGTGGTGGAGACGGGTGAGCTGATGGCCTTCACCGGCGAGGACTTCGTCATCACCATCCGGCACGGCGGCCGCGGCACGCTCGGCCCGGTCCGCGAGGAGCTGGAGGCGTCCCCGGAGCAGCTGGCCAAGGGCCCGGCGGCCGTTCTGCACGCCATGGCCGACCACGTGGTCGACGACTACGTGGCCGTCACGGACGCGGTGCAGAACGACATAGACGCCGTCGAGACCGCGGTGTTCAGCGAGGCGGGCGGGCGCGGCGACGCCGGCCGGATCTACCAGCTCAAGCGCGAACTCCTCGAGCTCCGGCGGGCGGTGGCGCCGCTGAGCCGTCCGCTCGAGCAGCTGGCGACTCAGCCGATACCGGTGATCCCGCCGGAGATCCGCGCGTACTTCCGGGACGTGGCCGACCACCTGACCCGGGCCACCGAGCAGATCGGCGCCTACGACAACCTGCTCGACTCGATCCTCCAGGCGCACCTGGCGCAGGTGACGGTCGCGCAGAACGAGGACATGCGCAAGATCACGGCGTGGGCGGCGATCGTCGCCGTGCCGACCATGGTCTGCGGGGTCTACGGCATGAACTTCGACCACATGCCCGAGCTGCGCTGGACGTACGGGTACCCGCTCGTGCTCGGTGTCATGGCGGTCGCCTGCTTCGTCATCCACCGGGGCTTCCGGCGCAACGGCTGGCTCTGAGCCGGGGCGAATGGCCTGACGCGAAACGGGAGTTGACGGCCCGAGTGGGGGAGCTCCCGGGTCTTGAGATGCCGTCATGTCTGGTAGTAAAGTTTCTTAACGAAACCGAGAACGCCTCAACTCCCCCATGGAGGCCTTGTGTTCACCCCCCATCGCAAGACACTGGTGATCGGCGCCCTGCTCGGCAGCGCGCTCCTCGCCGTTCCGGTAGCGGCTCAGGCCACCGCCGTCGACACCGGCGCCACCTCCGCGAAGGTGCAGGCGGCGGCCGCCGTCGGGCTCGACGATCCGGCGAAGAAGGAAATCGCCATGAAGATCGTCTCCAGCGCGGAGAACTCCTCGCTGGACTGGAAGGCGCAGTACAAGTACATCGAGGACATAGGCGACGAGCGCGGCTACACGGCCGGCATCATCGGCTTCTGTTCCGGCACCGGCGACATGCTCGACCTCGTCGAGTACTACGCCCAGGTCAAGCCGGGCAACGTCCTCGCGAAGTACCTCCCCGCCCTGCGCGAGGTCGACGGCACCGACTCGCACGCCGGCCTCGACCCCAACTTCACCAGGGACTGGGCGAAGGCGGCCCAGGACGCCGAGTTCAGGAAGGCCCAGGACCGCGAGCGCGACCGGGTCTACTTCAACCCGGCGGTCAAGCAGGGCAAGTCCGACGGGGTCGGCACCCTCGGCCAGTTCATGTACTACGACGCCATCGTCATGCACGGCGACGGAGGCGACTCCACCAGCTTCCGCAACATCCGCAAGCGCGCCCTGTCCAAGGCCAAGCCCCCGGCCCAGGGCGGCAACGAGACCACCTGGCTCAACGCCTTCCTCGACGCCCGGGTCTGGGCGATGAAGCAGGAGGAGGCGCACAGCGACACCAGTCGCGTCGACACCGCGCAGCGGGTCTTCCTGAAGAAGGGCAACCTGAACCTCAACACCCCCCTGGACTGGAAGGTGTACGGGGACTCCTTCCACATCGGCTGACGCGAGCGCGGCCGGGCCGCGGCGTCGCCGTGCGGTAACGATGTGGACACCGATCAACACGGGTTCCGTGGTGCGAAGCAGGCGTGTGATGGGGATGTTCCGGACTTCCCCGGACACGGCGCCGCTCCGCACCACGGTCACCGGTCATCCGGTGCCGGATATCGTGCCGTGTGGCCGAATTTGGGCCCCAGAGAAGTGGCTTGACCCCGGTGTAAGGGGGGCATAAGTTCTGCCCCGGCTTGCTCCAGCAGGACGGGCCGCACTTCCGTCCTCTGGGGGGACCCCGTGAACCACTACACCGACGTTCTGAAGAAGTACGCAGACTTCTCCGGCCGCGCGCGCCGCCAGGAGTACTGGATGTTCTCCCTCATCCAGTCGGCCATCATCATCGCCCTGGTGATCCTCGACTTCGTGCTGGGCACGCTGCCGCTGCTCACCGTCATCTACACGCTCGGCACCTTCCTGCCGAGCCTGGCGGTCCTCGTCCGCCGCCTGCACGACCTCGGCAAGTCCGGCTGGTGGTACTTCATCACCTTCGTCCCGGTCATCGGCGGCATCTGGCTGCTCGTCCTGACCGCCACCGCGGGTCAGCCGCAGCCGAACGAGTACGGCGCGGACCCGAAGGCCTACGCCGCCTGACCAGGCCCGTAGCCCGTAGTGCCTGAGCGCCGCCGCGGCTGGAAACAGCTGCGGGCGGCGCTTTCGCCGTCCCCGGGGGCCCACGTGACTCGCGTCTCCCTCGGCTCGTGGCAGGGGGCTGTCCAGACCGGGCCGATCACGAGATATCTTGATGTCGAGCAATGTTGCAGACGAGAGACGCAGACTGTGGAGCGGAGCATCCGGTGACTGACTCGACCATCATCTACACGCACACTGACGAGGCCCCGGCCCTCGCGACGTATTCGTTCCTGCCTGTGATCCAGGCATACGCGTCGACGGCCGGTGTGAATGTCGAGACCCGTGACATCTCCCTGGCCGGTCGGATCATCGCCAGCTTCCCCGAGCACCTCGAGGAGAGCCAGCGGATCGCCGACGCCCTCGCCGAGCTGGGCGAGCTGGCGAAGACCCCCGAAGCGAACATCATCAAGCTGCCCAACGTCTCGGCCTCGATCCCGCAGCTCAAGGCCGCGGTCGCCGAGCTCCAGGGCCAGGGCTACGCCCTCCCGGACTACCCGGACGACCCGAAGTCCGACGAGGAGCGCGAAATCCGCGCCCGCTACGACAAGATCAAGGGCAGCGCCGTCAACCCGGTCCTGCGCGAGGGCAACTCCGACCGCCGCGCCCCCGCCTCGGTCAAGAACTACGCCAAGGCCCACCCGCACCGCATGGGCGCCTGGTCCTCCGAGTCGAAGACGAACGTCGCCACCATGGGCGAGAACGACTTCCGCTCCACCGAGAAGTCGGCCGTCATGGCCGAGGCCGGCACGCTCCGCATCGAGCACGTCGCGGCCGACGGCGCCACCACCGTCCTGCGTGAGTCCGTACCCGTCCTCGCGGGCGAGGTCGTGGACGCGTCCGTCCTGCACGTCGACGCGCTGCGCACCTTCCTGAACGACCAGATCGAGCGCGCCAAGGCCGAGGACGTCCTGTTCTCCGTGCACCTCAAGGCCACGATGATGAAGGTCTCCGACCCGATCATCTTCGGCCACGTGGTCCGCGCCTTCTTCCCGAAGACCTTCGCCCGCTACGGCGAGACCCTGGCCGCCGCCGGCCTGTCCCCGAACGACGGCCTCGGCACCATCCTCAACGGCCTGGGCGCCCTGCCCGACGGCGACGCGATCAAGGCCTCCTTCGACGCCGAGATCGCCGAGGGCCCGGCCCTCGCGATGGTCGACTCGGACAAGGGCATCACCAACCTGCACGTGCCGTCCGACGTCATCGTCGACGCCTCGATGCCGGCGATGATCCGCACCTCCGGTCACATGTGGGGCCCGGACGGCGCCGAGGCCGACACCCTCGCCGTCCTCCCGGACAGCAGCTACGCCGGCGTCTACCAGGTCGTCGTCGACGACTGCCGCGCGCACGGCGCGTACGACCCGTCCACCATGGGCTCGGTGCCGAACGTCGGCCTCATGGCCCAGAAGGCCGAGGAGTACGGCAGCCACGACAAGACCTTCGAGATCGCGACCGCGGGCACCGTCCGCGTCGTCGACGCCGCGGGCAACACGGTCCTGGAGCAGGAGGTCGCCGCCGGTGACATCTTCCGCGCCTGCCAGACCAAGGACGCGCCGATCCAGGACTGGGTCAAGCTCGCCGTCACCCGCGCCCGCGCCACCGGCGTCCCGGCCGTCTTCTGGCTGGACGAGGGCCGCGCGCACGACGCGCAGCTGATCGCCAAGGTGAAGACGTACCTGGCCGACCACGACACCGACGGTCTGACCATCAAGATCCTCTCCCCGGTCGAGGCCACCGCCTTCTCCCTGGAGCGCATCCGCCGCGGCGAGGACACCATCTCGGTGACCGGCAACGTGCTGCGCGACTACCTGACCGACCTCTTCCCGATCCTGGAGCTGGGCACCAGCGCCAAGATGCTGTCGGTCGTCCCGCTGATGAACGGCGGCGGCCTCTTCGAGACCGGCGCCGGCGGCTCCGCCCCGAAGCACGTCCAGCAGCTGGTCAAGGAGAACTACCTGCGCTGGGACTCCCTCGGCGAGTTCCTCGCGCTGGCCGTCTCCTTCGAGCACCTCGCCACCACCACCGGCAACGCCCGCGCCCAGGTGCTGGCCGACACCCTGGACCGCGCCACCGGCACCTTCCTCAACGAGGACAAGTCGCCGAGCCGCAAGCTGGGCGGCATCGACAACCGCGGCAGCCACTTCTACCTCGCCCTGTACTGGGCGCAGGAGCTGGCCAGGCAGACCGACGACGCCGAGCTCGCCGCTTCCTTCGAGGCGCTCGCCAAGACGCTGGGCGAGCAGGAGCAGACCATCGTCGCCGAGCTCATCGCGGTGCAGGGCTCCCCGGCCGACATCGGCGGTTACTACCAGCCCGACGCCACCAAGGCCGCGGCGATCATGCGCCCGTCCGCGACCTTCAACCAGGCGCTGGCCATCCTCGGCTGACACCTGTGATCCACGCGTGACGTGCTCCGCCCCGGCCGGCCCCGTGCCCGGCCGGGGCGGACCCGTATTCGCGGTCGCCCGTGCCCGAAATCTCCTGGAACCGCTGCCCGAGGAGTGGGCCCTGCGCTAGCGTTCAGCGCCGGTTGTCTTTGGGGGGTTCTGTGGCACGTCGTTCCGACACGTCCTGCGGCGGCATCGGCTGCGCCGCGCTGCTTCTCTTCCTGTTCGTCCTGCCCACCGTGGGGTACCTGCTGGCGGTGCCGCTGGCGCTGCCCGACCTGATGGCGGAGCAGACGCCGCCGCAGGAGCTGCGGGGGGCCGGGCAGTACCTGATCGTCTACGCCATTCCGGTCGTGGTGGCCCTGGTCCTGGCGCTGTTCGCCGGCCGGCGCCGGCCGTTCGTGTGGTGGCTGGTCCCGGCCAGGGCCGCGGCCCTGCTGGCGCTGGTCGCCGCTGCGCTGTGGTGGACGGAGAGCAAGGTCGGGGACCAGCCCCTGTGGAACGTGCGGGCGACGGCCGAGAGCATGGCCGCCGGGGTGGTGGCGCTCGGCTTCGTCGCCGCCGTCCGCTGGTGGGACACCTCCCGCGGCGGCGGCCCGCGCACGGTCGCCACCGTACGCGTCCACCGGCCGGCCCCGGGGGAGATCTGGCTGGCGATGGTGCCGCTGCGGGAGGATCCCGCGCGGCAGCTGCGCCACTACTGCGTGGTGCTGGCCGCCCACGCGGACCATGCGGAGGTCGCCCAGATCACCAGCAAGGACAAGGACGGGCGCTCCGATTACGTCCGGATGCCGAACGACGGCTGGGACAAGGTCTCCGGCCGCCCCCACTGGGTGGAGGCCGGGCTCCCGCCGCGCCGGGTCGACTACCGGATGTTCCTCAAGTCCCGGCCCCAGGGACGCTGTCCGGCACCGGTGTGGCGCGAGCTCAGCCGGCAGCTGGACTGACCTCCGGCAGCCGGCAGCCGGACTGACGTCCGCGCGGAGTCAGAGCCGGTGGACACGCTCCTCCTCGAAGGCCAGCGGATGGCGGCCGGCGGCCAGGAGCCGCAGGCCCGGCGCGCGGCGGAGTAAGTCCCGCAGCCAGTCCAGAGCCGCCGGGGTGAGCCGGTCGCTGCCGTCGAGGACGAGCAGCATGTCGCGCTCGGCGAGCCAGGAGGCCGCATTGGCCGTACCGCACGGCAGGAAGGGCATGCCCGGTACGCAGCCCAGGGCAGCCGTCAGATCCCGCACGCCGAAGGCGTGGTCCGGGTCGACGACGGCCACCCCGTCGTAGAAGTTGGACGCGAGCCGCCGTGCGATCTCCCGCACCAGCAGGCTCCGAGGCTCGCGGAACGGCCCCGTCACGGTCAGTACGCGCCCCCGCCGGACGGCGGTCAGCAGCCGTGACATCTCTGCGGATGTCGCGGGCAGTGTCCCGGACGACCCGGATTCCCTCATCGGCACGATGCCCCCCAGTGCATGCGTGACCAAGCGCGGCAAGAGGGTTTTTCCAGCCGCATGACGACGATTATGCGCCGCTTGCGTCACGAGACCAGGGGAATGTCGTATTCCTGCGGACGGGCCGGCCGCCCCGCAGGTCAGGCCCACGCCGCGCGGTGCGGAGCCGGCGGCAGCCGACGGCCACCGGCCGGCGGGTTCGGGACGACCGCTCCCGCGGCCGCGGCCGGGCGGTGCGCGTGATGGCGCTCGAGATCCTCCTCCCGGTAGCGCCGTGTCCCGAGGTGCCAGACATGGATGGCGGCCATCCACCGCTTCAGCTCCTCGGCGTTGCGGTCCAGGGCCGCGCGGGCCGCCGCGTCCAGCCCGAAGTCCTCGTACATGACGGGCAGTTCGTTCTGCACCACGTGCTCGAACTGCTTCATCCGCGCGGTCATCAGATCGTTCACGATCCGCAGCGCGGCCGGATAGTCGCAGTCGAAGAAGTTCTCCACGACGATCAGGCAGTTGTGCAGCTCACCCTCGTACTCGGCCTCCTTCTGGTACGAGAACACGTCGTTCTCCAGGGCCGAGTAGTCGAAGGCCGAGGCCTCCAGCGACTGCATGGCCGAACTCGCGTAGACCTCCTGCGGGACGACGTCCATGTGCGCCATCCGCGCGAGCGCGATCGTCATCGGCGACCCGAAGGTCACCCGGCGCATCTCCAGGTAGTCGACGGGGTCCGGCACCCGGTTGGCCGCCTGGTTCTCCAGCTCCCAGTGCCAGCTGTCCAGCACCCGGTCCATCGCCTCCCGGAACAGCTCCCGGCCGCGCGGTCCCATCGGCGCGGCCGTGCGCCGCCACAGGTCGGCCAGCCCCCGCTCCATGGCATTGGCCGGGGGCGGCGGCGCGGACAGGTCCAGCGGCATGCAGGCGCGCAGCCGGGCCGTCTGGACCTTGGCGGCGGCCAGGTTCCGGCCGGTTCCGAAAACCAGGGGATAGACGTCGTCGGCGTACGTGCCCCAGCTCAGCCAGCCCGCGCTGATGTCCAGCGCCTCAGGGGTGCAGCCCGGGTCGATGCCCGCCGAGCACAGCGCGAAGTCGTAGCCCCGCGCCTTCTCCTCCCACCAGATTCCCTCGTCGAGGATGCCCATTTCGCGGTTCCACTCGATGAGCCGCTCCCGGGCGCCTTCCAGGTGCGGACTGAGCTCGTTCCGCAGCGGCATGTAGAACTGGGGGATCACCGAAGGGCCCACCGGATGCGGGGTGTTGGTGTGCCGGCGGACCCGCCGCGCGCCGCCGGTCAGGCCCAGCAGCGCCCTGATGTTGGCACCGGTGGTCCCCAGCCCTGTTGGGCCGCGCAGCCACCCGGGGAGGTCCGTGCCGGTCCGGCCGGGGCGGGTGTTCATGTACCGGCTGGAGCGCATGTGCCACTCGTGGCCGCCGGACTGCCAGTCCTGGAGGCCGCGGGCGTAGGTGAGGACGGCGAGGATCCCGGCCGGGTCCAGGCGCTTCTCCGCGAACAGCACGGGCAGTTCGGTGAAGAAGGTGCTCTCGAACTGCTGGAGCCGCGAGGTGATCATGTTGTTCAGCTGGTCGGCGGCCTCCTGGGTGGTGCAGCCGAAGAACCGCTCCAGGACCAGCACCCCGTTGCTGAGCTCGCCCTCCTTCCCGATCTCCCGCTCGTAGGAGAACAGGTCGTTCCTGAAGTGCACCGAGTCGGCGAAACAGTCGCGCAGGACGCGCAGCGCCCGCTCCTCGGAGACGGAAGGGGGCACCTCCACGCCCACCGCGTGCTCGACGATCCCCGCCGACCAGGGCGCGCCGCCCACCTTGCGGCGCTGTTCGACGTACTCCACCGGGTTCGACACCCGGCCGATGTTGATGTTGTCGAGCTCCCACAGCGACTCGTGGAGCAGATTGCGGGTGCTGACGGTGAAGCGTCCGATCCAGTCCGCCGAGTGGCCGGGCACCGTACGCCGCCACAGGTCGGCGAGGCCCGCCTCCACCGGGTTGGCCGGCTCGGGCACCGGCGCGTGCGGGTCGGCCGGCATGAACGGCGCCAGCCGCTCCAGGGCGTCCCGCCCGGCCGCCCGGTCGCCGGAGCGCTTGAAGCGTTCCAGGAACCAGTCGTCGAAGAAGAACACCCACACGTACCAGTCGGTGACCAGCGAGAGCATCGGGCCGTCGCACTCGGGGTGGGTGTAGGCGCACAACAGCGCGTAGTCGTGCGCCTCGAGGTCGGCCGGGCCCCACACGCCCGAGCCTTCCAGCATCCCCAGCTCCGCGGCCCACGCGCGGGTGTGCGCCCGGGCCTCCTCGAGGTGGGGGTTGAGCCGGGCGGGATGCGGGAGGTAGAACTCGGGCAGCTCGAACGGCTGCCGGGAGACGTTCTCCTGCGGAGCGGTCATGTCCTGGCCCCCCTCAGTCGTCGAAACGGGAGATCTCTACGTTCTCCAGCACCCCGACGGCGTCGGGCACGAGGATCGCCGCCGAGTAGTAGGCCGTGACCAGGTAGGAGATGATCGCCTGCTCGTTGATGTTCATGAAGCGGACGGACAGGCCAGGCTGGTACTCGTCGGGCAGCGCCACCGGATGCAGCCCGACGACCCCTTCGTTGTCCTCGCCCGTACGCAGGACCAGGATCGAGCTGGTCCGCTCCGGCGTCACCGGGATCTTGTTGCAGGGCAGCAGCGGCACCCCCCGCCAGGACGGGAGCCGGTGGCCCTGGAAGTCCACGCTGTCCGGGTACAGGCCGCGCCGGCTGCATTCGCGGCCGAAGGCGGCGATGGTGCGCGGATGGGCCAGGAAGTACTGCGACCCGCGCCGGCGGCTGAGGAGTTCGTCCATGTCGTCGGGGGTGGGCGGGCCGGTGCGGGCGTAGATCCGCTGCTCGTAGTCGGCGTTGTGCAGCAGCCCGAACTCCGCGTTGTTGATCAGCTCACTCTCCTGACGCTCCTTCAATGCCTCGACCGTCAGGCGAAGTTGCTGCTCGGACTGGTTCATGGGCTGGTTGTAGAGGTCGGCTACCCGGGAGTGCACGCGCAGCACGGTCTGCGCGACGCTCAGCTCGTACTCGCGCGGGCTCAGGTCGTAGTCGACGTACGTGCCGGGCAGCATCACCTCGCCGGTGTGGCCGGCCGACAGGTCCACGGCGTCGCTGCCCCGGCGGCCGACGCGCTCCGCCTCCAGATAGGCCTCCGCGTGCCGGCGCAGCGCGGCAGAGCTGTTCAGGGCCGCGTCCCAGTCGCCACGGTTGAAGGTCATCGTCACCACGTCGGTCTGGGCGCGGGCGGTGAACTCCCAGCGGGCGTCGGGCAGCGGATGGTGGCCGAAGTGGTCGCCGTCGCTGAGCACGCCCAGGCTGGCCTCGTCCCCGTACGCGCCGACGCTCAGCCGCTCGATGCGTCCGTGGGCGATGAGGTAGATCTTGTCGACGGGTTCATCGCGCCGGACGATCACGTCGCCCTTGCGGAACTCCTCCTTGACGAACCGGTCGGCGATGGCCTTGACCACCTGGTCGTCGGGGAAGTACCGGAGCATGCCCAGCTCGCGCAGCATCGCCGGGATGACCCGCAGTTCGGAGCCGGTCTTCACGAAGGTGATGCGCCCGTCGCCGAGGGTGTAGCTGACGGTGCGGTTGACCCGGTACGTGCCGCCGCCCGTCTGCACCCACGGCAGGATCCGCAGCAGCCAGCGCGAGCTGATCCCCTGCATCTGCGGGGCTGACTTGGTCGTGGTGGCCAGATTCCGGGCGGCCTCGGTGCTCAGGCTCTGCCGGGCTGCGGCGGTCAGGTGCTCGGCGCTCGCTTCGGCGCTGGGGTCGACGGACATGGCGGGCCTTCCTCTCGGTCGGTCTTCCTGGGAGCTGCGCGGATGCTCGGCGCGGTGGAGCGCCCCGTACGGAGGCCTCGGGTGCGGGGGGCGGCGTGCGGGAGTGACCGGGAGGAACGATCCCGCTCCGTGTGATCTGCCGTGCTCCCGTACGCCAGGGCCACGCGGTGTGACCGCGTGCCGCCGAGCGCACACGTCTTAGTTAGGGGCAGGACGGCCTCACCCGGTACATCCGTCTCCGCCCCGCCGTGTTGAATGTCCGACCGCGTTGAATGGATGGACACGTGTACGAGCTGGGCGGTTCTGATGGCCAAGCGTGAACCCAACGGACGACTCCGCACCCTCCTCACCGACGCGCGCTGGAGCGGGCAGGACTTCGCGCGCGCCGTCAACGGCGTGGCCGCCGAGGCCGGCCTCACCCTGCGTTACGACCGGACCTCGATATCGCACTGGCTGGCCGGCACCCGGCCCCCGGCGCACGTCGTCGCCCTCGCCGCCGAGGCGCTGAGCCGCCGTACCGGGCGGCGGATCAGCCCGGCCGACACCGGGCTCGCCCGGCCCGCCGGGGTCGGCGCCGGGGTCCGGGCGCGCGACCGCCCCGGCACCGAACCGCACGGTGCGGACGCCTTGGCCCTGCTGGGCGAGATCCCCGTCTACTCCTCCGCGTGGCGGCCCCCGGGCTGGCCGCCGCCGGGCCCGGCCGGGGCTCCCGCCCGCTCGTCGGGGAGGATCGGGCCGGAGCACGTGGAGGCGGCCGAGGCCGTCCTGCCGGTCTTCCGCAACGCCGACATGATGTTCGGCAGCGGCCTGGCCCGGCCCGCCCTGACCCGCTACCTCGCCACCACCGTGGCGCCCTGGCTGCGGGCGGGCGCCGCCCCCGCGGTACGGCACCGGCTGCTGGGCTGCGCGGCGCGGCTCGCGTACACCGCGGGGTTCCTGTGCTTCGACGGCAACCAGCAGGGCGTGGCGCAGGCGTACTACCGGGCGGGGCTGAGGCTCGGCCAGGAGGCGGGGGATCCCGGGTGCTGGGCGCCCGTACTGCGGGCCATGAGCGTGCAGGCCCACCACCTCGGACACCGCAAGCAGGCGTGGGAGCTGGCGGAGGCGGCCGCCCGGGAGGCAGGACGGCTGCCCGCGCTCCAGGCCGCCTTCGTCACCGGGCAGCTGGCCGTCGCGGAGGCCGCCTGCGGTGACCGGCGGGCCGCGGTGGCCCATCTGGCCGAAGCCGAGCGGCTGTTGGAGCGGACGGACGGGCAGCGCGCCGCCATCGGCGACTACCACCACGCCGCGCTCGCCCATCAGCAGGCCGAAGCACTGGCCGCCCTCGGGGACGCGCGGGGTGCGATCACCGCGCTCGGCACCTCACTGCGCCGCCGGCCGCCGGGAGAGCGGCGGGCGCGCGCCGTCACCCTGGCCCGGCTCGCCGAACTCCACCTGAACCAGGGCCACGTGGAACGGGCCTGTGCCACCTGGCACGAGATGCTGGACGCGGTGCCCCAGCTGGACTCCGCCCGGGTCGACGACGCCCTGCGGCGGCTGCGCGGCCGCCTCCAGCCGGTACGCGGCAACCGCACGGCGCGGGCGCTGCTGGCCCGCGCCTGCGCCCTCACCTAGAGGGTGCCAGAACCTGGGGAGTGTCAGGCCGGTCCGTGGTAGCGGGGGCTCGTGGCGTGCCACTCCTTCGCTCCGCCCATCCAGTTCCAGACCCCCTCCAGGAAGCGGCCCAACGCGGGTGAGCCGAGAGCGGCCAGGGCCGCCGACTCCGCCTCGACCGTGCGCATCACGTCGTCGTGGATCGCCGCCGTGCGGTTCACCGCCTCCTGGAGGGAGCAGTGCTCCTCGGCCGCGATCAGGTTGGGGAGGTTGGTGTCGGCGCCATCCTCCCGGGCCATCGAATAGAGGTCGTTGAGCAGGCAGGTGGCCACCCCCGCATACATGTACGTACGCCGGACCCGGGCGTCCGCGAACTCCGGCGCGGGCACCTCGTAGCCGCCGACCGGATCGGTCAGCACCATGCAGGGGAAGAAGCCGTTCTCGTACCGGTGCACCAGGTACTCCCAGACCGGCGGCCGACGGCCGGACATCCGCCACTCGGCCTCGTGGTTGTACCCGACGAACATCACGGCCAGCTGGTAGCGCAGGCGGGTCACCTGGGTCGGGGAGGCGAACTCGGCGAGGTGCTCGAGGCTGGAACGGAAGGCGCGCAGCACCGGCTCGGCCGCCACCCGCTCCTCGAACTGCCGCTCGTAGCCCGCCGGCAGGCGCACCGGGTCGACCACGGCGTGCGCGAGCGCCGTGCGCAGGCCGAGCAGCCCGGGGTCGGCGTCCTCGCCCTCGTCGGCCCAGTGATCGTCCACGGACCACTCGGAGAGCCCGCACTTGGCGGCCGCCAGCAGCCGGTCGGGGTCGTCGCAGTCCGGGTGCGCGAGCATCATCAGGCGGCCGAAGTGGCAGGCGCGCAGCGCGTCCAGGCGGCCCGCGTAGATCCCGGTCTCGGCCGCCCACAGGACGAGCCGGTCGTTGACGACATCGGCCAGCGCCGGGTCGTCCCGGACGGCGTCGGGGCAGTACAGCGGGGGGATGACGACTCCCGGGCCGGTGCCGGTGCCGGTGCCGGTGGCGGTGCCGGTGCCCGTGCCCGTGCCGCTGCGCGTGCTCGGGGCGGGATCGGTGTGCGTGGGTGAGGTGCCCAGGCCGCTGCGGCCGCCGAGCAGCCGGCGCAGGACCTCCGCCGGATCGGCGGCGGGCACGCGTGGGCGGCCCGGGGCGTGGGCGGGGGCGCGGTCCATGGATCCTCCTGCGGGTCGGCACACCCACCCATGGAGCGCGGGCCGGCCAGGGATCCGGTAGCCCCGGGGCCACCGGACCTGTTGAAGATCCGGCGGCGTTGAAAGCCCGTACGGCAGCCCGTACGGCAGCCCGTACGGCAGCCCGTACGGCAGTCCGTACGGCAGCCCGTGCGCCAGGCCGTTCGTACAGGAGTGCAGGGCTTCAACCGGCCGGGATTTTCAACAGACGCCCGGGCCGGTGCGGCTACCGCGCGCCCCGCCCGGCGCCCCACCGTGGGCGTGCAGCACGCTCCGCGTGACCGACGCAGGGAGGAACCCCGCATGACCGCAGAGGCGCAGCCACCCCTGACCTCCGCCGACGACCGGCAGCTGAGCCTGAGCACCGCCGCGGCCCGCAATCTCGCGACGACCACCAAGTCCGTTCCCCAGATGCAGGGCATCAGCTCGCGCTGGCTGCTGCGCATGCTGCCCTGGGTGGACCTCGGAGCCGGCACCTATCGCGTCAACCGCCGCCTGACCCATGCCGTGGGGCGCGGCCGGGTCTCGTTCGTCCAGGCCGGCGCGGACGACGTACGCATCCTCGCCCCCACCCTCACCGAACTGCCCACGCTCAAGGGGTACGAGGACACGGCCGTCCTGGAGGAACTGGCCCTGCGCTTCGTCAAGCGCGACCTGCGCGCCGGCGACGGGCTCGTGGAGGCGGGAGCCCCCGTCGACGAGGTGTTCATCATCGCCCACGGCCGCTTCGAGAAGCGGGCCGAGGGCAAGTACGGCGGCGCCGAACTCCTCGGCGTCGTGGCCGACGGCGACCAGCTCGGCGACGATGCCCTCGGCCAGACCGACCCGCGGTGGGGGTACGGCGTACGGGCCGCGACCGCCGGGACCGTCATGGTGCTGCGCTGGAGCTCCTTCCAGGAGGTGCTCGGCCGCGCGGCGAGCCTGCGCACCCACCTGGACCAGTACGTGGAGAACGGCCGAAGGCCCGTCAACCGGCGCGGCGAGGCCGATATCGAGCTGGCCTCCGGCCACGCGGGCGAGGCCCTGCTGCCCGCCACCTTCGTCGACTACGAACTGCGGCCGCGCGAGTACGAACTGAGCCTCGCCCAGACCGTGTTGCAGATCCACACCCGGGTAGCCGACCTCTACAACGACCCGATGAACCAGTTCGAGCAGCAACTGCGCCTGACGGTGGAGGCGATGCGCGAACGACAGGAGTCCGAGCTGCTCAACAACCGCGACTTCGGGCTCCTGCACAACGCCGACTACGGGCAGCGCATCAGCGCCTGGTCCGGCCCGCCCACCCCCGACGACATGGACGACCTGCTCAGCATGCGCCGCGGCACCAAGTTCTTCCTCGCGCACCCCAAGGCCATCGCCGCCTTCTTCCGCGAGTGCAACAAGCGCGGCCTCGCCCTGGACACCGTGGAGGTCCACGGCAAGCAGGTGCCGTCCTGGCGCGGCGTCCCCGTGCTGCCCTGCGGCAAGATCCCCGTCGTCGGCGGCCACACCAGCTCCATCCTGGCCCTGCGCACCGGAGAGGACAACGGAGGCGTCATCGGCCTGCGCCCGGCCGCGATCCCGGAGCAGATCGAACCCGGCCTCAACGTCCGCTGCATGGGCATCGACCAGAAGTCGGTCATGTCCTACCTGGTCAGCTCCTACTACTCGGCGGCGATCCTCGTCCCCGACGCCATCGGAATCCTGGAGAACGCCGACATCGCCGCCACGCGCTCCTGACCGGGGCCGATACCGGGAACGGTTGTCCGGAAGCCGGTCATGGGCTCTACTGCTGTGCAGCCCCCCACTGGGGGGCATGTGCGGGGGAGGGACCAGGATGAGAGCGGACCGGCGGGCTGACCGGCGGGCACAGCGGCGGCCGGAGCGGGCGGCCCGGCCGGTGTCGCACCGGCGCCGATCGGGGTTCCGCGGCCGCAGGCCGCTGCTGACCCTGCTGCTCTCCGCCTTCCTCCTCGTCGGGGCGTGCGCGGCCGCCGGCCTCGCCTGGGACCCCTTCAACGCGACCTCCGCGCACGGCGGTCGGACCCGGGCATCAGCGTCCCGTCGTCCGCCGGTCCGGTCGGCGGCAGCCCGTCGCCCGGCGACCCCGGACCGGCCGCCCCGCAGCCCGCCGAGAGCCCGCCGCCGACCGGGGGCGCGGCCGCCAAGGGCAACCCCGGGGGCGCGACGGACACCGGGGCGGCGCGCCCCGCCGGCGCCCTGCCCTTCGACATGCCCCAGCCGGCCGCCCTGCGCTCCGGCGAAGCGGGCAAGAAGCTGGTGTTCGCCCACTACTTCACCCCGTACCCGCTCTCCCTCGACAACGCGCGCGCGGACGGCGACTACTACACCCGCAACTACCTGAACCCGGACGGCGAGAGCGGCAAGCACGGGAAGTACGGCGGCCTGCTCCGCGACCGGCCGCTGCCCGTCGAACCCAAGACCGGCGACTGGGAGTACGCCAACCTCCAGCAGGAGGTGCGCACGGCCCGCGCGGCGGGCATCGACGGGTTCACCCTGGACGTGCTCTCCCTCTCCGGCCGGAACTGGGACCGCTGCAACCTGCTGATGGCGGCGGCCCGTTCGGTCGACCCGGCCTTCAAGATCATGCTGATGCCCGACATGACCTCGCTGAAGACCGACGACCCGGGCGTGCTCGCCGACGCGATCGCCACGCTCGGCGACGCCCCTGCCGCCCACCGGCTCCCCGACGGCCGGCTCGTCGTCTCCCCCTTCAAGGCGGAGGAGAAGAGCGTCGCGTGGTGGACCGAGGCCCTGGAGATCCTGCGGTCCAGACACGGCGTCCGCACCGCCTTCGTCCCGCTGTTCCTCGACTTCGGCGCCCACAGCGACGCGTTCGCCCCCATCAGCCACGGCTTCTCCGAGTGGGGCAGCCGCAGTTACGTCGGCCAGGAGAGCAACACCCGCGACGTCCGGCGGGCGCACGGCCTGGGCAAGATCTGGATGCAGCCCGTCTCGGTCCAGGACGCCCGCCCCAACCAGGGCATCTACGACGAGGCCGGCAACACCGCCACCCTGCGCTCCACCTGGACGCACGCCATCGAGGACGGGGCCGACTGGGTCCAGCTCACCACCTGGAACGACTACTCGGAGGGCAGCCAGTTCGCGCCCTCCCTGCACAACGGGTACGCCTATCTGGATCTGACCTCCTACTACCTCACCCGGTTCAAGACGGGCAGCTGGCCGAAGATCGTCCGGGACACGCTGTACCTCACCGCCCGCACCCAGTTCGCGGCCGCCGACCCGACGGGCGACCAGTCGCTGCTGATGGCGCCGCGCAAGGGCACCGCCGCGCCCAGGGACACGGTGGAGGTGCTCAGTTTCCTCGCCGGGCCCGGAGTCGTCCGTACGGCCGTCGGATCCGCGAAGGACACCCACGAGGCCCCCGCGGGCGTCCACTCCGAGCTGCTGCCGCTGAAGGCGGGCACCACCTCGGCGGCCGTGGTGCGGGGCGGGAAGGCCGGCGCGGAGGTGCGGCTGCCGTACCCGGTGGACGGCACGGTGGAGGTCCAGGACCTCCAGTACTACGCGGCGACCAGCGGGCGGGAACGGTAGGGGAGCGGCGAACCAGGGGCAGGCCACTGTGTCGCGATTGGCCTTGTCGGGCCGCGCGCCGCCCTTGGATGATCCGGAAGCAGCCCCGCCGCACCCGCCACCCGGAGGTACCCGTGACCGAGCCCGCCACCCCGACCGCATTCCCCGGCGGCGGCGCCCTCTTCCGGCTGGACCCGGCCGTCACCCACCTCAACCACGGCTCCTACGGAGCGGTCCCCGTCCCCGTCCAGGAAGCCCAGGAGGCGCTGCGCGCCGAGGCCCACGCCGACCCCGACGCCTTCTTCAACGGCGTCTCCGACCGGCTGGCCCGGGCCCGGGAACGGATCGCGGCCCAGCTCGGGGCGGACCCCGAGGGCATCGCCTTCATCTCCAACGCCACCGAGGGCGCCAACCTCGCACTCGACGCCATCCCGCTCGCCGACGGCGACGAGATCCTGGTCACCGACCACGGCTACGGCACCGTGACCGCCGCGGCCGCCCGCCGCGCGCCCGTCACCACGGTGGCCCTGGACCCGCGCCTGCCCGACGAGGACGCCGTGCGCGAGGCCGTGCTGGCGGCGCTCACGCCCCGCACGAAGGTGGCCCTGCTCGACCACGTCAGCTCGCCGACCGCCCGCCTCCTCGCCGGCCCCCGGCTCCTCGCGGACCTCGCCGCGCGCGGGATCACCACCGTCGTCGACGGCGCCCACACCCCCGGCACGCTGGCCGAGCCGATCGCCGCCGGAGCCGACTTCTGGTTCGGGAACCTGCACAAGTGGGGCTACGCCCCGCCCGGCAGCGCGCTCCTCGCCGTGGCCCCCGCCCACCGGGCCCGCGTCAGGGCCCTGGTGCCCTCCTGGGAGGACCACCGCGGCTTCCCCCGCTCGGTCGAGTACCGGGCCACCGCCGACTACACCGGCTGGCTGGCCGCCCCCGAGGGCCTCGGCCTGCTGGAGAGCCTCGACGCCGCCAAGGTACGGGCCCACAACAGTGCGCTCGCCGCCTACGGCGCGGACCTGCTCGCCCGGCTCCCCGGGTTCACCGTCCTCCCGCACACCCCGGGCCTCCCGATGCGCTCCGTCCTGCTGCCGCCCGGCGTCGCCGAGACCCAGGACGCCGCCCGGGCCATGCGCGAGGAACTCGCGGCGAAGCTCCGCATCCGGGTCCTGGTCTGGCCCCGGCCGGGCGGCGGCGGCCTGCGCGTCTGCGGGCAGGTCTACAACCACCCCGAGGAGTACGAGCGCCTCGCCGCGGCCCTGCCCGCGTTCCTGGCGTAAGGGGGCTCAGCCGCGCCTGAGCAGGTAGGTGTCCATGATCCAGCCCTTGCGGGTGCGGGCCTCGGTGCGCAGCTCCTCGATCCGCCCGGCGACGTCCGCGAGCTTGCCCTGGACCAGGATCTCGTCCGGGGTGCCGACGTAGGCCCCCCAGTAGATGAACAGGTCCTGGTCCAGGTGGGCGGTGAAGGCGTGCCGCGCGTCCAGCATCACCACCACGTCGTCCACGTCCTGCGGCCAGCCCTCGGCCAGCCGCCGCCCGGTGGTGATCTGGACCGGGCGGCCCACGCGGTTCAGATTGGTCCGGTGCCGTGCCAGCAGCGCCGAGACGCTGCTGATGCCCGGCACCACCTCGTGCTCGAAGGCCACCCGGCCGCGCTCCAGCACCTCGTCGAGGATCGCGAGCGTGGAGTCGTACAGCGAGGGGTCGCCCCACACCAGGAACGCCCCGGTCTCGCCCTCCGCCAGATCCTCCGCGATGAACCGCTCGAAGAGCTCGGCCCGCGCGCTGCGCCAGCCGTCCACCGTCGGGGTGTAGTCGGCCGGGGTGCGGTCCCGGTCCGGGTCGCGGCCCTCCACCAGCCGGTGGCCGGGGCGGGCGTGCTCGTCGAGCATCGCGCGCCGCAGCCCGGTCAGATCCGCCTTCTCCTCGCCCTTCTCGAGGATGAGGAATGCGTCCGCCGCGCCGATCGCCCTGACCGCCTGGAGGGTCAGGTGGTCCGGGTCGCCCGCGCCTATGCCGATCACTGAGAACTTCTTCACGCCGCTATTCTGCCCGTCATGCGCGTCGCCCTGTTCGTCACCTGCGTCAACGACGCGCTGTACCCGCGCACGGGCATCGCCGTCGTACGCCTCCTGGAGCGGCTCGGCGTCACCGTGGACTTCCCGGCGGCCCAGAGCTGCTGCGGGCAGCCGCAATACAACACCGGCTACCGGCACGAGGCCGAACCGCTGATGCGGCGCACGGCCGAGGCCTTCGCCGGGTACCCGTACGTGGTCACCCCCTCGGGGTCCTGCGCCGCGATGATCCGCGAGCACTACCCGCGGATGGGCCGGAAAGCGGCGGGGGAGGGGCGCGGCACCTCGCTCGCCGAGGCCGCCGACTCGCTCGCGCCGCGCGTATACGAGCTGAGCGAGTTCCTGGTCGACGTGCTCGGGGTGACCGACGTCGGCGCGTACTTTCCGCACACCGTCACCTACCACCCCTCATGCCACGGCCTGCGCGCCCTCGGGCTCGGAGACCGGCCGCGCCGGCTGCTGGCCGCCGTCAGGGGCCTGGAGCTGGTCGAGCTGCCCGGCGCCGAGGAGTGCTGCGGTTTCGGGGGCACCTTCGCCGTGAAGAACCCGGACGTGTCCGCCGCGATGGGCGCCGACAAGACCGGCAGCGCGGCCGCCACCGGCGCGGAGGTGCTGTGCGGCGCCGACAACTCCTGCCTGGCCCACCTCGAGGGCCTGCTGCGCCGGGCCGGGACCCCGCTGCGGGCCGTGCACCTCGCCGAGATCCTGGCCGCGACCGAGGAGGAGCCCCTGTCATGACCGGCACGCATCTCGGCATGCCCGCGTTCCCCGAGGCGGCCCGCGAGGCAGTACGGGACGGCGTACTGCGGGCCAACCTCCGGCACGCCACGCACACCATCCGCGACAAACGGGCCCGCGCGGTCGCCGAACTCGCGGACTGGGACCGGCTGCGGGCCGCCGGCAAGGCCGTCAAGGACCACACCCTGCGCCACCTCGACCGCTACCTCCTCCAGCTGGAGGCCGCGGTGACCGCCGCGGGCGGCACGGTCCACTGGGCGGCCGACGCGGACGAGGCCAACCGGATCGTGACCGGCCTGGTGCTCGCCACCGGCGAGCGGGAGGTCGTCAAGGTCAAGTCCATGGCCACCCAGGAGATCGGCCTCAACGAGGCGCTGGAGGCCGCCGGGATCGCCGCGTACGAGACCGACCTCGCCGAACTCATCGTCCAGCTCGGTCACGACCGGCCCTCGCACATCCTGGTCCCGGCGATCCACCGCAACCGCGCCGAGATCCGCGACATCTTCCGTACGGAGATGGGCCGTTGGGGGCGGCCGGCGCCCGACCCGCTCGGTGACGACCCGCGCGAACTCGCGGAGGCGGCCCGGCTGCACCTGCGCGAGAAGTTCCTGCGGGCCAAAGTCGCCGTGTCCGGCGCCAACTTCATGGTCGCCGAGACCGGCACCATGGTCGTCCTCGAGTCCGAGGGCAACGGCCGGATGTGCCTGACCCTGCCCGAGACGCTGATCTCGGTCGTCGGCGTGGAGAAGGTCGTCCCGACCTTCCGGGACCTGGAGATCTTCCTCCAGACCCTGCCGCGCTCCTCGACGGCCGAGCGGATGAACCCGTACACCACGATGTGGACGGGGCTGGGCCCTTCACGAGGGGCGGACGGCGACGGACCCGCCGCCTTCCACCTCGTCCTCCTCGACAACGGCCGCACCGACACCCTCGCCGACGAGGTGGGCCGCCAGGCCCTGCGCTGCATCCGCTGCTCCGCCTGCCTCAACGTCTGCCCCGTCTACGAACGCGCCGGCGGCCACGCCTACGGATCCGTCTACCCGGGCCCCATCGGCGCCATCCTCAGCCCCCAACTGCGCGGCACCAGCAGCGAGATCGACGCCTCGCTGCCCTACGCATCCACCCTGTGCGGCGCCTGCTACGAGGTCTGCCCCGTCGCCATCGACATCCCCGAGGTCCTCCTCCACCTGCGCGAACGGGTGGCCCAGGGCGGCCCGGTGACCCGGGACGGCATCCGCGTCACAATCCGCCCCGCGCACGGCCACACCGCCGAACGGGCCGCCATGCGCGCCGCCCGGCTGCTCCTGGACCATCCCGGCGCGCTCCGTGCGGGGATGCGGCTCCTCGCCCGGGCCCGCCGGCTGCGGCCGCGCCGGCTGCCCGGCCCGGGACGGGCCTGGACCGACACCCGCGAACTGCCCGCCGTCCCGGCGGAGTCCTTCCGCGACTGGTGGACCCGAGAACGGGGGAACCCGCAGTGACCAGCAGGGACCGCATCCTGGCCCGCATCCGCCGCGCCGCC
This sequence comes from Streptomyces sp. NBC_01546, assembly GCF_045208355.1. Lineage (NCBI taxonomy): Bacteria > Bacillati > Actinomycetota > Actinomycetes > Kitasatosporales > Streptomycetaceae > Streptomyces > Streptomyces sp. NBC_01546. The sequence goes on along the minus strand of NZ_CP109379.1, from coordinate 1,490,594 downwards.
GCGGGCGGCCCCGAGGTGGACATCCCCCGGGACTACCTGCGCGTGCATGGGGCCCGCACCCCGGCACAGACCGCGGACCTGCTCGCGGCGAACCTCGCCGAATACCGGGCCCGGGTCCATCGCGCCGACGAGGGCGGGCTCGTGCCGCTGCTGGCGCGGCTGCTCGCCGAGCGGGGATCGCGGCAGGTGCTCGTACCGGCGGGCCTGCCCGTCCGGTGGACGGCGGACGTGGACGCCACCCTGGTCCCCGACCGGCAGACGTCGACCACCCGTGAACTCGACGGCGTGGACAGCGTCGTGACGGGCTGCGCCCTGGCCGTCGCCGAGACCGGCACGATCGTCCTCGACGCGGGCCCCGGGCAGGGCCGGCGCCGGATCACCCTGATCCCCGACCACCACGTCTGCGTGGTCCGGGTCCCCGACCAGGTCGTCGACTCGGTCCCGCAGGCCCTCGAACGCCTCGACCCCACCCGCCCGCTGACGTGGATCTCGGGCCCCTCCGCGACCAGCGACATCGAACTCGACCGGGTGGAGGGTGTGCACGGCCCCCGCGCCCTGGACGTGATCCTCCTGACAGCGCCCGGCGCACAATAGGGGCATGCCCTCTCACATCGCCCTCACCGCCCTCCTGGTCCACGACTACGACGAGGCGATCGACTTCTACACCCGTGCCCTCGGCTTCGACCTCGCCGAGGACACCGCCCGCCCGGACGGCTCCCGCTGGGTCGTGGTCCGCCCGCCCGGCGCCAAGGAGACCGCGCTGCTGCTGGCCCGAGCCAAGGACGAGGCCCAGCGCTTGCGCGTCGGCGACCAGACCGGCGGCCGCGTCGGCTTCTTCCTCTACACCGACGACTTCGCGCACGACCACGCCCGGATGGCCGCCGAGGGCGTCCACTTCCTCGAGGAGCCGCGCCACGAGGCGTACGGCTCCGTGGCCGTCTTCGAGGACCTGTACGGAAACCGCTGGGACCTACTCCAGCCGGCCGGCTAGCCGCGGCGCCTCGGCGGCGGCGTCCACGGCCGCGCCGCCGTCCACCCGGTGGGCCAGCTCCCCGGCCCACCGGACCAGGCCCGGCACGTCGACCCCGTACGGCCGCCCGTCCAGCCCCGCGATCCCGGCGGCCCCGCGCCGCAGCAGCCGCGCCCCGCCGACCGCGTTCCCGCGCGCGGAGTGCGTCAGCCCGACCGCGAGCTGCGCGAGCCCCCGCCAGAGCGGGGCCGCCTCCTCGGGCCCCGACTTCCAGGCGTCCTCGAACACCTCGTGCGCGTGGAACGGCATCCCGGCGTCCAGCAGCCGCTGCGCCTCCACCACCGTCTCCCCGGGTGAGCGCACCACGCCCTCGGGCTGCCGCTCCACACCGGCCGCCCCGTACGGCAACGGCCGCCCCAACCCGTCCCTGGGCCGCGCACTGCGCGCCCGCCCCTCGACATCCCGATCCCGTGCGTTCACCACCTCATCTTCGCCCTCGCCGATTACCGGTGCATGCACACCCCTCGGCGTGGGGTAATGTTCTGCATGTGCCGCCGAGACAGGGGAAACCCGGTCAAAAGACACTCGCAGGCACATCGGGACGTGGCGCAGCTTGGTAGCGCACTTGACTGGGGGTCAAGGGGTCGCAGGTTCAAATCCTGTCGTCCCGACTTTTCGAAGTCGCAGGTCGTGGGGCCGTTTCAGAGAAATCTGAAACGGCCCCACGGTCGTTCACGGGGAAGGGACGGGAGACCGATCCGCGCACCGAACGGTCCGTCAGTGCTTGTCGCGCTTCATCCGCTCGGCGGCCTTCGCGGCGGTCTCCTGGACCTTGCCGGTCATCTTCTCGGCCGTGCCCTCGGCCTTCAGGCGCGGGTTGTCCGTGGCGTCTCCGGCCGACTGCTTGGCCTTGCCCTTGAGCTGCTTGCCCTTGGCCTTGGCTTGTTCCTTGTCCATGAGGGGCATCCTTTCGGGAGTGCTACCAGGCCCCGCCTGCCCCGCTCGGACCACATCATGCGCGTGGGTGGCGGAGGCGTATCCGCGTGGCTTCTGGGAAGGTGCAAGAACAGGACGGAAGGGTGATGCCGGATGGTTCCGGGAGCGGACAATGAGCGCTTCACCGTCACGGTGCAGACCGTGGACGGAGCCGTCGTCCTGGAGCTGGCGGGGGAGCTGGACCACGACACGGCCCAGCCCCTGCGCGAAGCCCTCGACGAGGCGGTCGCCCAGGGCGGCCGGCTGCTGGTGGACCTGACGAAGCTGGGTTTCTGCGATTCCACCGGGCTGAACGTGCTGCTGCACAGCAGGCTCACGGCGCAGGAGGCCGGCGGCAGCGTGGAGCTGACCGGGCTGCGCGGTTCCGTCGCCCGCATGTTCCACATCACCGGCGCCGACGGGGTCTTCCCGGTGTACGCCGATGTGGCGCAAGCGCTGAGCGGGACGGGTGGTTCGCCAGGATAGTGCCTCTGCCTCACGGACACAGGGTGGGTGGGTACGGCTACGGCACGTCGACACTGAGGAGTCTGAGCGTCATGGAGCAGCGGGGGTCACCCGACCGGACCTGGTACCTGGTACTGGACGGGGCCACCGATGTCGTGACGCGCAGCCGCGACTTCGCCCGCCGGGCACTAGCCGCGTGGCACTGGCTTCCGGCCGCCACCCAGGAGGACCGGGACGCGGCCGATGACGTGCTCCTGCTGGTGTCCGAGGTGGTGGCCAACGCCTGCCTGCACGGTGGCGGGCCGGGAGCGCTGCTGCTGGACTGCGACGACGAGCGGCTGCGCATCGAGGTGACCGACGGGAACCCGGCGCCGCCGGTCCCCGTGCGGACGGGGCCGGGTTCGAGGCCCGGGCAGCCCGGCGGGCACGGACTGTTGATCATGAACCGGCTGGCCCGCGCCTGGGGTTCCCGGCCGGGGCCGGACGGCAAGTGCGTCTGGCTGGAGGTGGCCGCGCCCGCCGGGGTCAGGAATCCAGGGCCGCGATGATCTCTTCGGTGCTGGCGACCTTGCCGATGCGCGGGAAGATCTTGCCGAAGGTGTGGGCGTGGGAGTCGGCGTCCAGGTCGGCGGTGGCGTCCTCGGCGAATACCAGGTCGTAGCTGAGCTCCCAGGCCGTACGGGCGGTGGACTCGACCCCGGCGCTGGTGGAGATGCCGGCCAGGACGATGCGGTGGATGCCGCGCCGGCGCAGCTGGAGGTCCAGCTCGGTACCGGTGAAGGCACCCCAGTGGCGCTTGGTGACGACCACGTCCCCGAGCGCGGCGAGCTCGGCCGGGATCTGCGAGAACGCGGCCGGCGGGGCGGAGGCCGGGCCCGGGCGGTCCACATTGGCGGTGGGCAGGTCGCCGCTGTCGGGCGACCAGGCGACCTTGACCAGGACCACGGGCAGCTTGCGGGCGCGGAACGCCTCGGCGAGCGCGATGCCCTGCCCCAGGATCTCGGCGGAAGGCCTGGCGGTCGGCAGGCCCAGGATGCCGGTCTGCAGGTCGATGAGGACGAGGGCGGTGTCCTGGCCGAGGGCGAGACGGTTCGGATCGGCGGTCATGGGGTCTCCTTCGGCGGCCGTGGCCATCACCGACTGCGGCCGGATCCGCTCGGCGCGCCAGTTCCGTGGCGGTGCAGGGGACACGGCCCGAAAATACGGACAATCAGTCCACCCTGCAAGGCGGACTTACAGATCATCGATACCTCTAGAATGGGAACATGAGTGCGAATGAGGGGGAGTCCCGGCCTGCCCTGACCCCGGCGCTGACCGGGGCGGAGCTGGGCCGCTGGTACTGGACGCTGGCCGAGCTGAGCGCGCTGGCGCGGGAGATGGGCCTGTCGGCCGGGGGCGGGAAGACCGCCGTCACGGCCCGGCTCGCGGCCGCGCTCGACGGCCTGCCGCCCGAACCGGCTGCGCCCGCGGCCGCCGCCGCCCGCCGGAGCGGGCGCCAGCTCGCCGCACCCGTCGACGGCGCCACCGTGATCCCGCCGGGGCAGCGGTGCAGCCAGCTGCTCCGGGAGTTCTTCGTCCGGGAGATCGGTCCGGGATTCCACTTCGACGCCTTCATGCGGGATTACGTGGCCCGGGGCGCGGGCCGTACCCTCGCCGAGGCGGTGGCCCATTGGCACGCCACCCGCGCACGGGCAGCCGAACCCCAGGAGGTCGGCGCCCAGTTCGAGTTCAACCGCTTCCTGCGCGACTGGCACGCCGCCCGTCCCGACGGCACCCGCGCCGAAGCCCTGGCCGCCTGGCAGGCCCACCGGGCCCGCCCCCGCGACTGACCGCACGCGTCCGGCAGGGGCGGCCTACGGGCGGCCGTAGCTCAGCAGCACGACGCCGTTGCCGAACCTGCGGGTGTCCTCCAGGCGCAGTGGCACCGGGCCGCCGTCGACGGGCGGGAACAGCGGCTTGCCGCGCCCGATCCGCACCGGATGCACGTAGATCCGGTACGCGTCCACCAGGTCGTGGCGCAGGAACGCGGCGGCGAGATCCGCCCCGCTCAGGATCAGGTCGCCGCCGGGGGCCGCCTTCAGCGCGGCGACCTCGTCCGGTACGACGTCCCGCACGATGGTGGTGTTCCAGCCGGCCTGCTGCAGGGTGCGCGAGTAGACGTACTTCGGCATGTCGCGCCAGATGCCGGCGAACTCGGCCACGGGCCCGGCGTTCGCCGGGTCGGCGTCGGCGGTCGGCCAGAAGTCGGCCATCAGCCCGTGCGTGACGCGACCGCTCAGGAAACCGCCCATCGAGCGCAGCTCGTCGTTGAAGTGCTGGTGCAGTTCGTCGTCGACGACGTGCCAGTCGATCTGTCGCTCGGGACCCTCGATGTATCCGTCAAGGGACACCCCCGACATGAGGATGATCTTCCGCATACCGGCCCACCCTACGCCGCGGACATACTGATCGGCGTGAAGACCGAAGACGACAACGCCGATGACACCGTCCTGTTCCACGTCGAGGGCCGGACTGCGGTGGTCACCCTCAACCGCCCCAGGGCCCTCAACGCCCTCACCCGCCCCATGGTCCTGCGCATCGACGAGGCCCTCGGCGCCTGGGAGGAGGACCCCGCCGTCCACCAGGTCCTGATCCGCGGCGCCGGGGAGCGCGGGCTGTGCGCGGGCGGGGACATCCGGGCCATCCACGACGACGCCAAGGCCGGCACCACCGCCTCCGCCGAGTTCTGGCGCGACGAGTACCGCCTCAACGCCCGTATCGCCCGCTACCCCAAGCCGTACGTCGCCCTCATGGACGGCATCGTCATGGGCGGCGGCGTCGGCGTCTCGGCCCACGGCGGCGTCCGCGTCGTCACCGAGCGCTCCCGCGTCGCCATGCCCGAGACCGGCATCGGCTTCGTCCCCGACGTCGGCGGGACCTGGCTGCTCGGCCGCGCGCCCGGCCGGCTCGGCACCCATCTCGCCCTCACCGGCGCCGCCGTGGGCGCCGCCGACGCGTTGCTCTGCGGACTCGCCGACCACTTCGTCCCCGCCGGGCGGCTGCCGGAACTGACCGCCGCCCTCGCCGGGGCCCCCGCCCACGAGGTGCTGCCCCGGTACGCCGCCACGCCCCCGCCCGGTGAACTCGCCGCCCGGCGGCCCTGGATCGACCACTGCTACGCGGCCGGCACCGTCGAGGAGATCGTCGAGCGGCTGCTCGCCGACGGGGACCCCGCCGCCAAGGAGGCCGCCGAGACGATCCTGGCCAAGTCCCCGACCGCACTGAAGGTCACCCTCGCGGCCCTGCGCCGGGCCACCGCCCTCGGCTCGCTGGAGGAGGTGCTGGTCCAGGAGTTCCGGGTCTCGTGCAACGCCCTGGCCTCGCCCGACCTGGTGGAGGGCATCCGGGCCCAGGTCGTCGACAAGGACCGCGATCCGCGCTGGTCGCCGCCCGCCCTGGCGGACGTGACCGACGCGGACGTGGAGGGGCACTTCGCGCCGCTCGCCGGCGGTGACCTCAGTTTCGGCTGAGCCGGGCCTCCAGGCCGTCCAGGACCCGCTGGAGTCCGTAGTCGAAGTTCCCCTCGCGCATCCGGCGCGGGTCCCCGCTCTCCCGCGCCGACTGTCCCTCGGTGAGCAACGGGTGGCTGGCGAGGGCCTGTTCGGCGGCCGGGCGCAGGCTCTCCAGCCACTCCTGCTCGCTCTGCCCGCTGCGCGCCAGCAGCGAGAGGTACGCGGCCTCGCTGGTGGTGGCGCCGACTACGTAGGAGATGACCGCCTTCATCGCGAGGTCCGCCTCGCCCACCGGGAACCCGGCCGCCTGGAAGAGCGCGAGCATCCGCTCCGACATGCGCATCAGGTTGGGTCCGAGGTGGGCGAGGCCGACCTGGCCGAGCACCGAGGCCACCCACGGGTGGCGCAGGGTCATCGCGCGCAGGCTGTGGCCGCTGTGGGAGACCGACTCCCGCCAGCCCGCCGGGTCCGTGGCCTCCGGCACCTCCAGCTCGCCGTAGACCTCGTCCACGACCAGCTCGATGAGCTCGTCCTTGTTGGCCACGTGCCGGTACAGCGAGGTGGCGGCGGCGCCCATGCCGGTGCCCAGCTTGCGCATGCTCAGGGCCTCGATGCCCTCGGCGTCCAGCAGCTTGACGGCCGCGGCGACGATCTGGGCCTGGCTGAGTGCCGGTTGCTGCTCCTTCGGCCGGCGCGGGCGCGTCCAGACGGAGGGGACGGCGGGCGCGGCGGGGCTCTGCTGCTTCTCGTCTGCTGACATGGCCCCAGCCTAACGCACCTGCGAACGCCGTACGCATCCTGCGTACGCCCGAATGGGATGCGTACGGCGTCCTGGCGAGGGCCTAGCGGTAGCCGGTGGTGTCCGCCGGGCGGCCCGGGTCCTGGACCTCGACCATGTACCGCCAGCAGTCCGGGCGGCTGCCGTCGAGGTCCGTGAACCCGTAGACCCCTGCGAGCTGCCCGCTGGACAGGGACTGCCCGTTCCAGCGCGCCGACTCCGGGTCCGCGGCGAGCGCCGCGACCGCCCGGCCGACATACGACGGGGTCTCGGAGATGGCGAAGTGCGGGACCTTGGCCAGCGCGTCCCGCCAGTTCTCCTCCGTCACGCCGAAGTTGTCGAGCATCATCTCCGAGCGCAGCCAGCCCGGGGTCAGCGCCACCGCCGTGGCACCGCGCGGCCCCACCTCATGCCCCAGCGCGAACGCCATGCGCAGGACCGCGGACTTGGCGATGTCGTAGAAGAACGACACCCGGTAGTTGGTCGCGTTGTACTCGGCGGTGCCGTCCGTCATCTCCACCACCAGCCCGCCCGGCCGGCGCAGCAGCAGCGGCAGCGCGAAGTGGCTGGTGACCGCATGGGTCTCGACCGCGAGCCGCAGCAGCCGCAGCCCCTTGTCCAGATCGTGCTCCCAGACCGTGCTGTCCCACTCGAAGAGCCGCTCCCCGCCCCAGATGTCGTTGACCAGGACGTCGAGGCGCCCCTGCTCGACGTCGATCCGCCCCACCAGGGCCTCGACCTCGCCCGGCACCAGGTGGTCGGCCACCACCGCGATGCCGTGCCCGCCCGCCGCCGTCACCAGCTCGGCCGTCTCCTCGATCGTCTCCGGGCGGTCGTACTCCGAGCGTCCGTTCCGGGAGCTGCGCCCCGACACGTACACGGTCGCGCCCTGCGCGCCCAGCTGGACCGCGATGCCCCGGCCCGCGCCCCGCGTCGCCCCGGCCACCAGGGCGACCTTGCCTTCGAGTGTGCGCTGTGCTTCAGCCATGCGCCCGACCCTATGACGGCTCACCCCGCTCCTGCCCGCCGAACACGGCGACCGCCGCCAGCGACAGCAGCAACCCCCCGGCCGCCATGCCGAGGGCCGGGCCCGGCCCCCACAGCGTCCAGGCCGCGCCGAACAGCAGCGACCCGGCGAACCGGGCCAGGGCCTGCGCCGTCTGGAGCACAGCGAGGCCGGTGGTGCGCAGTCCGGCCGGGAGCAGCGGCCCGGCCGCCGCCATCAGCACCCCGTCGGTGGCCGCGTAGAACAGGCCGAGGAGTGAGAGGACGCCGAGGACGAGAGGGGCTCCGGCCGGTACCGGGGCCAGCAGCAGCAGACAGGCGCCGAGCAGCAGTACGTGCCCGCCGAGGAACACCCGGCGCCGGCCCAGCCGGTCGGCGGCCCGGCCCGCGGGCAGCGCGGCCAGCAGGAACACCGCCGCCGTGCCGACGGGCAGCAGCGGGAAGTACGCGGCCGGCAGCTCGAGCCGGCGCTGGAGGAGCAGATAGAGGAAGGCGTCGCCGACGGTGAACAGGCCGAGCAGGGCGGCGGTCGCGCACAGCCTCCGAAGGCCGGGGATCCGTACGAGCGTGCGTACGGGGGGCGGCGGGGTACTGGTGGCCGGGGCGGGCGCGGGGGCCTCCCGTACGAACAGGACCAGCACCACCACCCCCAGCACCGCGATGCAGCAGCTCACGGTGAACACGGCCGCGTACCCGTCCGCCACCACCCACAGCACCCCGAACGCGGCCAGCGGCCCCAGCAGTGCGCCCGCCGTGTCCAGCGCGCGGTGCACCCCGAAGGCGCGGCCCTGGTCCTGGGGTGGGCAGGAGAGCGAGATCAGCGCGTCGCGCGGGGCGGTGCGCAGGCCCTTGCCGGTCCGGTCGGCGGCGAGCACCGCCGCCACCGACCAGGGGGTGGTGACGGCGAGCAGGGCCGCCTTGCACGCGGCGGAGAGCGCGTAGCCGAAGCCCGCCACGAGTTTGCGGCGGTGCGTGCGGTCCGCGATCCGGCCGCCCGCGAGGCGCAGCAGCGCCGTGGCGCCCTGGTGGAGTCCGTCCAGGGCGCCGAAGGCGAGCGGGGACATGCCGAGTCCGGCCATCAGGTACAGCGGCAGGACGGCGGTGACCATCTCCGCCGAGACGTCCGTGATCAGGCTGACCAGGCCGAGCGCGAACACCGTGCCGGGGACGGCCCGCAGCGGGCCGTTCCGGGCCGGGGTGTCCCCGGCCATGTCCGCGGCCCGGCTGGTCGACAGGTACACGGATGCCTCCCTGAGGGTGTCTAGAACCAGTTGACGGTGAGCGGGAACCCGGCGGTGACGGTCGCGCCCGTGGAGTCGGTGGCGGTGGCCGTGATCTGGAGGGCGCCGGCGGCCCACGGCTTGCCGCTGATCCGGCCGGTGCCGGGGTCTACGGTCAGGCCCCAGGGCAGGCCGGTGGCCGCGTACCGGATCGGGGGCTTGCCGCCGGTGGCGCTCAGCTGGATGGTGCAGGACTGGTTGAACTTGCAGGTCTGCGGGCCCGGATCGGCCAGCTTCAGGTCACCCGCGGTCGGGGTCGGGGTGGGTGTGGGGGTCGGCGTGGGCGTCGGTGTCGGTGTCGGGGTGGGCGTGGGGGTGGGAGTGGGAGTGGGCGTCGAGCCGCCGAACACCTCGCTGATCGGCTGGACGTTGGCCGCGTTGCCCGCGTGCGTCGTGCCGAAGAGGTCCTCGAAGGTCCGCAGCAGATGGTGGTGGTTGAAGGCGGTGGTGTACTTGCCCGTCTTGACGTTCGCGCCGTAGAAGACCGTGGCGATCTGGTTCGACCCCAGGTAGTTGTCCTCGTCCCAGGTCAGCACCAGCAGGCTGTTGTTGGCCTTCGCCCACTGCGCGTAGGCGTCGATGTTGTTCTTCGTCCAGGTGTCGCCGGTGCCGACCGAGCACGAGTGCATGTCGTTGCACTGGTTCGGCACGACGAACGACAGGTTCGGCAGCGCCGCGAAGTTGTTCTGCGGGAACTGCGACCAGGTCTTGCCGGTGTTCAGCGGCACGTTCTTGAAGGCGAACCACGGGTTGTGCTTCTGCGCGTACTGGCCGTTCGTACAGGCCGTGGACCCCTCGCTCGGCAGGTCCTCGTTGTACGTGGCGAAGGTCTTCCCGGCCGCGATCAGCTCCTGGCCGAGGTTGGGCGCCGTCATCGACTGCGGGGTGTAGCAACCGTCGCCGGTGATGCCCTGCGTGGCGCCCGAGAAGAGGTTGAAGTAGTTGGGCTGGCTGGGGTGGGTCAGCGCCTTCATGCCGGTCAGGCTCGCGCCGCCGTTCGCCAGCTGGTTGATGTACGGGGCGTTCGCGCTGCCGATGATCTCCCCGTACTGCTTGTTCTCGTACACGACGACCACCACGTGGTCGTACGAGGGCAGCGCGGCCGCGACCGCCTTGGTCGTGGAACCGCTCTCCGCCGCCTGGGAGTTGGCGACGGTGAAAGCGCCCAGCAGGCCGAGCGTGCCGAGTCCGGCCACGAGCGCGGACCATCGGGCCCGGCGTCTCGCGTCGGCCCTGGGTGAGGGGGTGGGCATGGGGGATCCTCCTTGATTCGGCGATGTCGACAGGGCTGGGGTGGCTGGGGTGGTCATTCCTCGCGCCGGGCCGCGCCGGCCACGGCGATGTTCAGGAAGCGCGGTACGGGCCGCTCCCGGTCGCGGAAGTCCTCCGCGACCGCGGCCCGCACCGCCGTCAGTCGTGCCTCGGGCAGCAGCACCAGCGCACTGCGCCCCGGCTCCCGGCCGGGCGGCCAGGCGCTCAGTGCCCCGGCCCGGCGGGCGCAGGACACGGCCCGCGCCAGCTCCGCCGGGCGGTCCGCGGCCTCGCCGCGGACCGCCACCAGTACCAGGCGCGACCCGGACGCCGCCGGGTCGAAGGGGACGTACCGATGCCGCTTCCGGGGCTCCGCGCCCAGCAGCAGGGCCTTGCCGGGCCGGGCGAAGAGCACCGCCCGGCGCAGCGTGTCGTCCCCGTCCGGCAGCGCCGCGGCCAGCAGCCGGGCCAGGTGCGTGCGGTCCGGCAGCTCGCCCGCCTCCGTGTGGACGTCGGCCACCGCCAGGGCCACCGCGCAGTCGGCCGCCTCCGCCGTCGCCAGCCCGGCGGCCGCCGTGAGCGAGCCCTGCACGTGCAGATCCGTCCCGCCGCGGCCGAAACCGGCCCGGGCCAGCGCCCGCAGCACGGAGTACGGCCGGACCGCCCAGGCGGGGGCCGCGGGCGGCGGCCCGGACAGGGTCAGCGGCAGGTCGCAGCCGTCCGCGGGGTGTCCGAGCGAGCTGAGCCGCACCAGGCCGTCGGTGCGCGGGGCCGCGGCGGCGGCCGTCGGCCAGCCGGCCGCCGCGACCAGCCTGGGGGACCCGAGGTGGAAGGCGTACGGGGCGCTCCACACGGCGGCCGGGGGGCGGCCGTGCGCGGCCTCCAGGGCGTAGGCGACGAGGCGGAAGAGCGGATCGGCGGTGGCCCGGCGGGCGATGTCGAGCCCTGCGACGGCCGGTCCTGCGACGGCCGGTCCCGCGAGGCCGGATCCGGTGAGGTGGAGTCCGGCGATGCCGGCCGGGCCCGCGGGGCGGGTCACGGGAGGTCCTTGCAGGCCAGGATCCGGTAGGCGTTCCCGCCGTCCGTGACCCGGGCGGCCACCGACCGCAGGGCGTCGAGCACCGCCGCGCCGGCGAAGCACGGCAGCGCCGCCACCCGTACGGCACCGGCGAGGGCCCGTGCGCGGGGCGTGGCCGGGGGACCCCACGGCCGGTCCGGATCCGGGGCCAGCCGCGAGGCGGTCAGGGCCACCGCGCCGAAGAAGTCGTTGCCCTGATGGGCCGCTCCGTGCTCCTCGGTGAGGACGGTGAAACCCCGGTCGGCCAGCGCCTCGCGCAGGTTCGCGGCCGGGACCAAGTGCTGGTGCTGCGGCTGGAACCAGGGCAGCCACGCCGGTCCGAGGAGGCCGGCCATGCGGGACTCCGGGTCGGGCACCTCGATGGTCAGGTACCCGCCGGGGGCGAGGACGGCGGCCGCCGCGTCCAGTTCGGCCAGCGGATCCCGGGTGTGCTCCAGGTAGTGGTACATGCTGACCACCTCGTACCGGCCCGCCAGCTTCGAGGAGAACTCCGGGAACTGGCCCAGGTATCCGGTCTCAACCCAGCCGCGGCGCTCGGCCTCCAGGACCCCGTCGCCCATGTCCAGCCCGTCGAACCGGGTCCGCGGCCAGACCTCGCGCGCCGCGTTGCAGAAGTGCCCGTGCCCGGTGCCCACATCGAGCCAGGACTCCGGTCCGCTGCCGCCGACGTGCGCGCGGAGCATCTCGGCGCGCCCCCGGTACGCGGCACCGAGCCGCCCGAAGACCGTGCCCGCGCCCTCGCCGCCCCGCCCGTCGTAGAAGTCGCGGTAGTAGAACTCCAGCCCCTCCGGGCTCAGCCGGGGGTTCTGGAAGACGTGCCCGCAGTCCTCGCAGCGTTCCAGCGTGAACCGGCCGGGCTTGCCCTGGAGCAGGTCGGGCACCCGGATTCGGACGGCGAGCCGCCCGCTCCCGCACCAGGGGCAGTCCGGGCGGCGCACCTCGAAGAAGCGGTCGGTCCCCGCGGCCAGGTCCGCCCGGTAGCCGGCGGCCGCCCGGCCGGAGTCCTGCTCCTCGCCCTGGCCCCGGCGGGCCGCGGCGGCCGTACGCAGGGCCGCGCCGAGGGACCGTACCGGCCGGGCGGCGGTGGCCCGGGCCAGATCGGCGGGGCGCAGCGGGGAGCCGGGCCCCCGAGGGCGAGGTACGGCTGCAGCCAGTACAGCCCGGCCGCGGCGGCGCCCCACCGGCCCTGGCGTACGACGACGCCCGCCAGCAGGGCCAGCCCGGCGAGCTGGGCCGCGGCCAGCGCCCCCGGCGGCAGCCCCTGGGCCCGCAGTTCGGCGGCGCGCGCGGGCCCGGTCGCCTCGCGCGGCGCTCCGCAGCTCAGCGCGGGGGCGATCGCCAGGCCCGTGGCCCCGGCGGCGTACTCCTTCAAACGGCGGGTGAGCGCGAGGAGTTCCGCCGGGCCGGGGCGCGGCCCGTCGGGATCCACCCCGGCCCGCGCGAGGACCTCCTCGGCGGCCAGTACGGCGAACCCGGCGCCGCGCCCCTCGCCGAGCCGGTCCCGGCGGTAGCGGACGGGGTCGACCAGGCGCATCAGCCCGAGGGCCCGCTCGGCGGCCAGATCCGCCGGCAGCAGGTCCAGGACCCGCAGCCCCTCCCGCTCGGCGTGCGCACAGGCGGCGAGGAAGGTGGCCGCGTCGGCCTCGACCCCCGGGCGGTGAGCAGCCGCCACCCGGCGGCGCGCGGCACCCCGGCCGCCGAGGGCGGGGCGGCCGGCAGCACCGGCACCGCCCGCAGCCGGCGGCCGGCCCGGACGGTGCCCGCACCGAGCGCGGCCAGCAGCACCACCGAGGTCCACGGGACCCGGGGGATCGGGGGTGGCGTCATAGCAGCTTCTCCAACCGGTCGGCCGCGGCGGCGGCTCCGCCCGCCGCGGCGAATGAGGCCTGGATCCGCCGGGCGGACCGGCGGTGGCCGGGCTCGTCCAGCACGGCCGTGAGCGCGTCACGCAGTTCCTCGGCCCGGGTCCTGCCGAACCGCACCCGCACCCCGGCCCCGGCGTCCACGACCTGGCGGGCCACGATCGGCTGGTCGTCGCGGATCGGCGCGACCACCAGCGGCAGCCCGAAGGCGAGGGCTTCGCAGACGGTGTTGTGGCCGCCGTGGCAGACCACCGCGTCCAGGTGGGGCAGCAGTTCCAGCTGCGGAACGCGCTCCTGGAGCAGCAGGTGCCCCGGCGCGGAACCGATCAGCGCGGGGGGCGCCGCGAGCACCAGCTGCACGTCCTCGGCGAGGCGTTCGGCGGCGCCGAGCACGGCCCCGTAGAACCGACCGCCGGCCTCCTGGTTGAGGGTGCCCAGCGACACCAGCACGCGCCGCCGTGCCGGGTCCAGCCGCTGCCAGGGGAATCCCGGAGCGGCCGGCCGGGCCCCGAAGGCGGGTCCGACGAAGGCGTAGTGCGGCGGGAACTCCTCGGCCGGGCCGACCAGTTCCGGGGTGGAGAAGACCAGGACCAGCCGTTCGGAGAACCGTGGATCCCAACCGGAGGCCACCGTCCCGAACTCGCCGAGCAGCCCGTGGATCTGCCCCGCGACCCACTCCCCGACCTTCGGGAAGTCCGCGAACGGCCGGGTGAGTTCCGCCGACGTACTGGCGGACGTCGCCCAGGGGATCCCGAGCCGCTCGGCGACCAGCGGCCCGGCCAGGGCCTGCTGGTCGGCGACCAGCACGTCCGGCTCGAAGCCGCGGACGGCGTCGGTCACCCCCGGGACCATCGCCCGCGCCAGCGGCACCAGCGCCTCCTCCCACAGGAACCGCAGCGCGGCGACCCCGCGCAGATCGCGCCAGCGGGCGTGCAGCGCCGTGTAGCCGCCGCCCGCCTCCTCGCCTGCCGGCAGGATCCGGGCCCGCGCGGGCAACAGCCCGGCCAGCGCCCCGGCGGGGCCGGTCCAGGCGATCTCGTGGCCCCGGGCGGCCAGTTCGGCCCCGACGGCCACCGTCGGATTGACGTGCCCCGCCAGCGGCGGAACCGTGAACAGCACCCTCATGGCACCAGCGCTCCCACCCGCGCGGCCCGCGTCTCCCGCGCCGTTGCCGTCGCCGTCGCCGTCAGGCCGGCCGAGGCGTCGAGATGCGCCAGCACGGCTTCCCGTAGCGCCCCGCTGGTCTCCTTCAGCACGTCGTGTCCCAGACCCGGCAGGATCCGCAGCACACCGTGCGGTGCGTGCAGGGCCAGCTCCCGTGCCCCCGCCACCAGTTCCGAGTGCTCGCCGCACACGATCAGCAGGGGGCAGCGCAGCCGGGCGTAGTCGGCAGGGGTGAAGGTGCGGCCCGCCGCCATGTCGTCGATGAGGGTGGTGCGGTTGAGCAGGTCGTCGGCGATCGCCGTGAGATTGGCGGCCTTGCGCAGCCGCAGGGTGCGCAGTTCGGCGGGGACGGGGCTGTCCTCCAGGCCGAGCGCCGCGGCCGACAGGGTGTCCACCATGTTCTCCACCCAGGCCCCGCTGAGCGGGGGCTCGAGGAGGGTCAGCCCCGTGACGAGATCGGGCCGGGCCAGCGCCGCGTGCAGGGCGAGGGTGCCCCCGTAGCTGTTGCCGACCAGGTGCACCGGCCGGTCCCCGAGACCCAGCGCGCCGAGCAGCGCGAAGAGGTCCCGTACGGCGGTGCGGCTGTCGTAGCCGGTGGCCGGGCGCTCGGTGCGGCCGTGGCCGCGCAGGTCGTAGAGGACGGCCTCGTGCCCGGCCCGGGCCACCGGCACCGCCAGCGGACAGTAGAAGGAGGACAGGTTGTCGACGGCCAGGCCGTGCAGGAAGACCACGACTGGCCGGTCGGGGCGGGCGGCTTCCGCGGTGGCCGGGAGCCGCTGGACGTGGAAGCGCAGCGAGTTGGCGAGGACGAAGGCCATGGCGGCTCAGCCCGCGGAGGAGGCCGGGGCGGTCCCCGAGCGGGCGAGGGAGGCATGGGTGATCCGGCCTATGTGCGTGACGAGTTCGCCGACCGACATGGCGAGGATGGCGTCCATGTCCTTCTCAGCCAGGAACTCCATCAGGTCCACCTCGGCGCCGTAGCGGTGGTGGAGCAGCTCGGCGAGGGCGACGAACTCGACGCTCTCCAGGGCGAGGTCCTCGTTGAAGGTCGTCTTCATCGTGACCTCCTCCGCGAGGAGGTACTCGTCGCCGACGATCTCCACGAGCATTCCGGTGATCTCGGCGAGGATGTCAGGTGCCATGACGGGTCTCCGTGAGGTGGAAGGGGACGGGGGACGGGGCCGCCGAGCCGTGGGCGGTCCAGGCGACGACGTGGTCGAGCGGATCGGTGGGGAGCAGGGTGGTGCGGACCGGGTACGGGTGCCCGCCGGGGGAGCGCACCAGCAGCGCGCCGGAGTCCGGGTCCTCGGCCACGCGCCAGTCCCGGGGCCGGCCGCCGAGCCCGCTGCCCTCGGCCTTGGCGGCGGCCTCCTTGGCGCACCACAGGGCGGTCAGGGCGGCCGGCAGGCCGGTGCCCTCGCGGGCGGCCAGCCGTTCGGCGAGCCGGAGTTCCTCCGGCCCGAGGGCGATGCGCACCAGCGCGTCCGGGTCGGCGGTGACCTGTTCCACGTCGATGCCGACCGCGCGGCCGGGGTGCGCGAGGGCGACCGCGATCCGGTCCTTGTGGGCGATCGACAGCCGGAAGCCGCGGGTGAGCGGGCCCTCGGCCAGCGGCCGGCCGGCCGGGTCGTTGCCGATGGGCACCTCCGCCGGGAACACCGGTCCGGCCCCGCCGTCCCACAGGAGCCGGCGCAGGGCGTCCTTGGCGGCGATCCGGCCCAGCAGCCAGGGCGCCCGGGCGCGCGGCGAGAGCCGCTCGTAGGCCGCCCGCTCGGCGGCGCCGAGGTAGCGGCGCATCACCAGCTCCTGCGAGGCGGGATCGGTCCAGCGGCGGCGGGCCAGGCACCAGCCCTCGGGCCGGGGTTCGCCGATGCCGCACACCTCCGGGGTGAACTTCATCGGCCAGACCCGCTCGTCGGCCCCGAACCGGCGGGGCGACCAGCTCCCCCGGGGCCGGCGGGGGGCCGAAGAAGCGGATGCGGTCCACGGTGGCGGGGAACACCAACCGGTCGACCGGGAGCCGCAGTTGCATCCAGTGGCCGAAGATCTGACCGGCCGCGTCGAGCAGCGCTCCGGGATCGGGAAGGGCCCGCAGGACCCCTTCGATGCCGTCCGCGCCTACGGTCTTGACCTCGTGCACGGCGGCGAAGCGGGGGCCGTGGAACATCCACCGGTCGCGGTAGAGGGCCTCGGCGCTGACGGGGGCCGGCCTCGGATCGCGCAGGGGCGTGGTGTCGGGCGCGGGCGGCTGCCCGTACCGCTCGCCGAGCAGCACGACCACCGAGGCGTACGCGCCGAGGCCGACGCGGGCCCGGCCGGGCCCGTCGCCCCGGACGGTGACCTCGACGTCGACGGCCGGTTCGACGGCCAGCCAGCGCAGCGCCCTCACGTCCTCGTAGCCGACGACGTGGAGACCGGGCGGGGCGTGCCGCAGCGCGGCCTCGGCGGCCAGCTCCAGCATGGTGGTCATGGGCACGACGGGGAACCGGTCGGAGTCCTCGGGCCAGCCCTCGGGCTGGAGGTACACGCAGTGGTCCCGTACGTAGGGCAGCTCGGCCAGCGAGAGCCGCAGCACCTCGGTGCCCGTGGGCTCCACCGGCTCCACCGGCGCCGGCGGGGGTCCCGCCGCCCAGGCCTCGGTGACGGTCCGGGCGGCCGCGCCGGTGTCGGCGAGGACCGCGTCCAGGGCGGACAGCAGGACCGGCCGGGGGCCGGACGCGGGTTCGGCGGCGGACCCGGTCGCGGACCCGGTCGCGGACCCGGCCGGCGGCGTCGCCGACAGGCCGCCCAGCGCGGTGCGCGCCGCCTCGCCGAGGCGGACCAGCGGCGAACCGAGGTCCAGGGGCACCGGCCGCCCCGCCCGGGTGGGCGCTGCCGCGGCCGGCTCCTCCGGGGCGGACAGCAGGTCCCAGCGCGGTGCGTGGCCCTCGGCCCAGAGCGCGGCGCAGGTGCGGCCGAGGGCAGCCAGCCCCGGGAGCCGGGGGGAGGAGGTGGACACCGACAGGTGCGGGCGGTCGCGCAGGGTGTCCTCGACGAACCCCGGCAGACTGCCCGGGCCCAGCGTGACGAAGCTGCGCACACCCTCCTCCTCGTACAGGCGCAGCGTCAGCTCGCGGAAGCGGACCGGCTCCAGGAGGTGCCGGACCACCAGCTCCCGTACGTCATCGGGCGCGGGCGGGAACGGCGCGCACGTGGTGGCCGACCAGACCGGGAGGGTCCCTTCGCGCAGCGGCAGCCGTTCGAAGGCGGCGCGGACCTGGCCGAGGTACGGCTCCCACATCGGCGTGTGGAAGCCCGAGCGGAACGGAAGCTCCTGACCGAGCACTCCCTCGCCGCGCAGCCGCGCGATCGCGACGGCCACATGGCCCGGATCCCCGCATATCACCGACTGGTGCGGGCAGTTGTCGTGGCTGACCACCACCCCGTCCAGGCCGTGCAGGGCCGCCTCCGCCCGCGGCGCGCCACAGCCCAGCGCCGCGTACACGAGGTCCGGGACCCGCAGATCGCCCGGCCGCAGCGACTCCAGGAAGGTGTCGGCCGCCTCCTGCGGATACATTCCGGCGGCCACCATCGCCGCCCACTCGCCCAGGCTGTGACCCGCCAGCACATCGGCTTCGATGCCGAGCCCGGGCAGCACCCGGGCGAAGAACCGGCCGGTGGCGATCGCGTCCACGGCCCGTTCCACCAGCGACGTCCCCCGGGTGAGCCGGGGCGGCGTCGATCCGAGCCGCTGCGCCACATCGTCGACCACGGGCGCGAACTCCGGTTCCAGGCCCGGGAACAGGAAGGCCACCCGGCCGCCCAGCGGCTGCGGCGAGAACCACACGTCGCCGCGCCCGCGCCAGGCCCGCCCGCGCGCCACCACCTTCGCGGCCAGCGCGAGCCGCTGGGGGGTCGGCCCGAACACCGCGAGCCGGCAGGGCCCGTCACCCCCGGACACCGGCGTGCCCGCGGCCAGCCGGGCGGACAGCTCCGCCGCACTGTCCGCCGCCAGCAGGAGTACGTCGCCCCGCGCGGGCGCCCCCACCGGCGCGGCCGAGGCCCCCACCGGCAGGAACCGGCGACCCGGAGCCGCAGGGCGGGCGGCCCCCGGAGCCTCCTCCAGCACCACGTGCGCGTTGATCCCGCCGAAGCCGAAGGCGTTGACCCCGGCCCGCCGGGGCATCGGCCCCCGCTCCCAGGGCTCCGCCGCCGTCACCGGCCGCATCCGCGTCCTGACCAGGTCCGGGTGCGGCTCCTCCAGGTGCAGCGTCGGCGGCAGCACCCCCTCGTGCACGGCGAGGGCGGCCTTGATGAGCCCGGCCATGCCGGAGGCCTGCATGGTGTGCCCGAGCATCGACTTCACGGAACCGAAGCCGATCCGGCTTCCGCCTTCCACGGGCGGACCGAACACCTGGGCGAGGGTGTCGAGTTCGGCCGCGTCCCCCACCGGCGTCCCCGTACCGTGCGCCTCCAGCAAGCCGAGCGCGCCCGGGGCCCGCGGATCCAGCCCGGCCTCCCGCCAGGCCCGCTCCAGGGCCCGTACCTGACCCGCGACCAGGGGGCTCATCAGGCTCGCCGCCCGGCCGTCCCCCGCCACCCCCGTCCCGCGGATCACCGCGTACACGCGGTCGCCGTCCCGCTCCGCGTCCGCCAGCCGCTTCAGCAGCACCACCCCGGTGCCCTCGGAGAGCAGGGTGCCGTCGGCCCGCCGGTCGAAGGGCCGGATCCGCTCGCTCGGGCTCAGCGCCCGCAGCTGCGTGAACACGCTCCACAGCGTTGCGATGTGGCAGTGGTGCACGGCCCCCGCGACCACCGCGTCGCAGCGCCCGCCCGCCAGCAGCCCCACCGCCTGGTCCACCGCCAGCAGCGAGGAGGCGCAGGCGGCGTCCAGGGTGTAAGCGGGGCCGCGGAAGTCCAGCCGGTTCGCCGTGCGGGCGGCGGTGAAGCTCGGCACCAGGCCGATCGAGGCGTCCGGACGCTCCGGGCCCAGCGCCTCCTGGAAGGCGGAGCGCACCTGCGCGATCCGCCGCTCGCCGAGCTCCGGCGCGATCTCGCGCAGGGTCTGCGCCAACTGGTGTGCCGTGCGCACCCGTTGGTCCAGCCGGGCGGTGGCCACGCCCATGAACCCGCCGCGCCCCAGCACCACCCCGATCCGGGAGCGGTCGGCCGGCAGCCGGTCCTCACCGCCCGCGTCCGCGATGGCCTCCGCCGTCGCGTGCAGCGCCAGCATCTGATCGGGCTCGGCCCCCTCCACGGCGGCCGGCATGATCCCGAACCGGGTCGGGTCGAAGGCGGCGAGGCCGTCGACGAACCCGCCGCGCCGGCAGTAGAACCGGTCGCCCGCCGCCGGTCCGGAGGCGCCCGCCGGGTCGTAGTACACCTCGGGATCCCAGCGCCCCGGCGGGACGTCGCCGATGGAGTCCGTGCCTGCGAGGAGATTGCGCCGGTAGGCGGCCAGATCGGCGGCCCCGGGGAACACCGCTCCCATGCCGACGATCGCCGCGTCGGTGGGCCGCGGGCCGCGCCGCTGCTCACTCATCGCCGTGGCCCCCCTCCGCCATCAGGACCACCTGTACGTCGCTCCCGTGCGCCAGTTCGTCCAGGAACGCGGCGGTACCCGCGTCCGGCGCGATCAGCGGGATGCCGCGCCGGGCGTACGCGCGCTCCAGCTCGGGCGTGACCATCCCGCCCGCCTCCGCCGCCCAGGGGCCCCAGTCCACGGACAGCACCCGGCCCGGGAAGTTCTCCGCCCAGGTGTGCGCCAGCCCGTCCAGGGCGTCGTTGGCCGCCCCGTAGTCGCTCTGGCCGCGGTTTCCGTAGACCCCGGCGACGCTTCCGAACAGGGCCAGGAACCGGGGTGCGGGCCCCGAACCGTGCTCGGCGGCCGCCGCGGCCAGGTGCCGGGCGCCGGCCACCTTGGTGGTGAACACCTCGGTGAAGTCCGCCGGTTGCTTGTCGCGCAGCAGCCCGTCGCGCAGCACCCCGGCGCCGTGCACGATGCCGTCCAGCCTCCCGTGCCGGGCGCGTACGTCGGCCACCACGGCCCGTACGGCCCGCTCGTCCGTGACGTCCGCAGCGTGGTAGCGGACGGAGGCCGCGGCCGTGGCCAGGGCCGCCAGCGTGGCCCGTACCTCGCGTTCGGCGAGGATCCGCGAGGCCGCCGCCTCGATCTCGGCGGGCGTACGCAGCCCCGTGGCGATCAGCGCGGCGCGCAGTGCCACCCGGTCGGTGGCCTGCCCGAACTCGTCCGGCTCGGCGGGGGGTTCGGGGGTTCGGCCGAGCAGTTCCACGTGGCATCCGGTGGCGCGGGCCAGCGCGAGCGCGGTCCGGGCGGTGATCCCGCGGGCCCCGCCCGTGAGCAGGACCACCGAGCCGGGGCCGAGCGGCGGCGCGTCCCCGGCCGGGGCGAGCGGAGCGGGCACCGGGCGGCGGGTGACGCGCGTTCCCTCGGCCGTGTAGCCGACCGAGGCGGGTCCGTCGGCCGCGTCGCAGCTCAGCTCGGCGAGGAGCTGTGCGGCGACCTGCTCGGCGGCCTCCTTGGGGTGGACGTCCACGGCGCGGATCAGGGTGCCGGGGAATTCGAGGGCCGTGCTGCGCGCGAAGCCGTGCAGACCGGCTCCGGGTGTGCCGGGCGCGGTGACGAGCAGCAGCCGGGGCGTCCCGCCGGTCAGGGCGCGCCGCAGCGCGGGGAAGACCTGGGGGAGGACGGGCTCGGCGCCGGTCCGCAGGGCGGTCAGGTCGACGATCCCGTCGAACCCCGGCCCCGGTTCGGTGAGCGGGTGCGCCTCGGCCCCGGACGTCCGCAAGGCCGTGCGGAGCGCGAGGGCGAGCCCCTGTCCGTCCTCGACCACCCCGATCCGCAGACCGCGAAGGGCCTCCGGGTCCCCGGCGGCCGCCGGTACGGGGACGGTGTCCACCCGTAGCCGGGCGACCGGTACCGGAGCCTCTTCCGGTGCTTCCTCAGCCACCGGTTCCGCCACGGGTTCCGCCTCCGCCTCCGGTTCCGGCGTGCCGGTGTGGGAGGTGACCCAGTCCACGATCCCGCGCAGGGTCTTGATCCGGGACAGCTCCTCGACCGCGGACTCGGCGGACCCGCCCGGGTCCTGGGGCAGCCCGATCCGGTCGGCCAGGGCGCCGATGATCTCGACCCGCTTGATGGAGTCGATGGACAGGTCCGCCTCCAGGTCCAGCCCGGGGTCGAGCATGTCCCTGGGGTATCCGGTCCGGGTGTGGACGATCTCCAGGACCGCCTCCATGACGTCCTCCGGGGAGCGGATCGCCCGGGCGGCGGACGCGCCCGCCGGAGCCGGAGCCGGAGCCGGAGCCGGAGCCGGAGCCGGAGCCGGAGCTGGACCGCCGACCGCCGGCGCAGGTGCGGTTGCGGGTGCCGACGCCGGGGCCGCGAGGCCGGGGGCGGGCCCGCCGGCTGCCACGGGCCGCGCGGGCGAGGTCCTTTCGGTGCCCAGGTAGCCCAGCAGGACGTCCCGCTGTGCCTCGACCAGTTCACGGGCCCCGCGCAGGTACTCCAGGACCGCCTCCTCGCGCCGGTCGGCAGCGGGCGCCACCGGCGGAGGCACGGTCACCCGGCTGGCGGGCCGCAGGCCTCGGCCACCGGTGCGCCGTCGGCGGTGCGCACCAGGTGGCCGTCCACCAGCCAGCCCGGCCGACGCGGTGCGCGGTCGGGCAGGGCGGAGGTCCGGCCGCGGAACAGCGCCTCCGGCGCCACCGGCACGCCCGCCACCGCCAGTTCCGCCAACGCCGTGACCAGCCGGACCAGGCCGTGCTCGCCCGGCACGTCCAGCGGAACCACCGTGTGCGGCCGCTCGCGCAGGATCCGGGCCGTCAGACCCGACAGGACCCGGCCGGGCCCCGCCTCCACGAAGGTGCGGACACCGGCCGCGTACATCGCCTCCACCTGCTCCACGAACCGGACCGGCTCCGCGACCTGGCGTGCGGCAAGGCGTCGTACCTCTTCGGCGGAGGCCGGATACGGGGCGGCCGTCGTGTTCGACCAGACGGGGATGCCCGGCCCGGACACCGCCGTCCGTGCCAGCTCCCCGGCGAGGGCGGTCGCCGCTCCCGCCACCACCTCGCTGTGGAACGCACAGGCCACGGGCAGGGGTTCGGCCGACAGGCCCGCCTCGCGCAGTGCTGCCACCGCCGCCGACACGGCCGCCGTCGGCCCCGAGATCACGCACTGCCGGGGTGCGTTGTGGTTCGCCACCACGCACCCGGCCCGCTCGGCGATCTCCCGTACCTCCTCCGGCGCGGCAGACACCGCCGCCATCGACCCCGGATCGCTCCCGGCGGCGGCCACGATCGCCTCGGCCCGGCGTGCGCTCAGCCGCAGCAGGCTCTGCGTGTCGTAGGCCCCCGCCGCCCAGAGTGCGGTGAGCTCCCCGTACGAATGCCCGGCCACGCAGTCCGGCCGGACGCCGAGGCCGTCGAGCAGCCGGTGCGCCGCCGCCCCCGTCAGCCCGAGGGCCGGCTGGGCCACCCGGGTGTCGGTGACCGCCGCCCGCTGCGCCGCCCGCCCCTCGGCGCTGAACGCGGCCGGCGGGAACACCGCCGAGACCACCGGAGCAGGCGCCGCGTCCAGGAGCCCGCGCAGCGCGGGGAAGGCCATGAACAACTCGCCGAGCATTCCAGGACGTTGGCTGCCCTGCCCGGGGAACAGGAACGCCACCCGGCCCGGATCGGCCGACTCCTCCCGTACGTGGACCCCCGGGCCCGCAGTGAACGCCCGGGCCTGCTCCAGCCGGGCCGCCAGCTCCTCCGGGCCGGCGGCGACGACCGCGACGTGCACCGGGCCGGAGCCGGTGGCCGCCGCCTCCGCCGCGAGGTCGCGCAGGGCCCACGGCCGCCCGGCCGCGTCGTTCTCCTCGAGCCGGGCCGCGAGCCGCGCCATCGCCCGGCCCGCCGCCCGCCGGTCCTCGCCGCGGAAGCAGAACAGCTCGGCCGGCCACTCCTCCAGGCCGTGGCGCGGCTCCTCGGCGCCCGCGTAACCGGCCAGCACAGCGTGGTAGTTGGTACCGCCGAAGCCGAAGGCGCTCACCCCGGCGATCCGCCGCTCCGGGGGCACCGCCCAGGGCCGCGCCTCGGCGTCGAAGGTGAAGGGGCTGGTCTCCGCCCGCCAGGCCGGGTTCGGCGCGTCGATGTGCAGGGTCGGCGGCCGCACCCCCGCGTGGACCGCCCGGGCGGCCTTGATCAGCCCGGCCAGCCCGGCCGCGCATTTGGTGTGCCCGAGCTGCGATTTCACCGAGCCCAGCGCGCACGAGCCCGGGGCGGCCCCGTGCGCGGTGAACAGCTCGCTCAGCACGGCCAGTTCGGTGCTGTCGCCGACCACCGTGCCGGTGCCGTGCGCCTCGACCAGTCCTACCTCGCCGGGGGAGACGCCCGCCCGGGCGTAGGCCCGTTCCAGCGCCCGCCGCTGCCCTTCCGGCCGGGGCGCGGTCAGGCCGAGGGACCGGCCGTCGCTGGAGGCGCCGACCGCCTTGATCACGGCGTACACCCGGTCGCCGTCCCGCTCAGCGTCCGCGAGCCGCTTGAGCACCAGCGCGCCCACGCCCTCGCCGAGCGCGATCCCGTCGGCCGCCGCGTCGAAGGGGCGGCAGCGGCCGCCGGGCGACAGGGCCCGGACGGAGGCGAACATCAGGTAGTCGTTGATGCCGTTGTGCACGTCCGCGCCGCCGCAGATGACCATGTCGCTGTCCAGGTCCCGCAGTTGGCGGCAGGCCAGGTCCAGGGCGGCGAGCGAGGAGGCGCAGGCGGCGTCGACCGTGCAGTTCGCGCCACCGAGGTCGAGGCGGTTGGCGACCCGGCCCGCGATCACGTTGGCGAGGATCCCGGGGAAGGAGTCCTCGGTGAGCCGCGGCAGCTGCCCGTCAAGCTCGGGCGGCAGGTCGCCCAGATAGGCGGGGTGCAGGGCGCGCAGCCCGTAGGCGCCCGCCAGTTCGGTACCGGCCTCCGCGCCGAAGACCACGGAGGTCCGGGTCCGGTCGAACTCCCGGCCCTTGCCGTATCCGGCGTCGCCGAGGGCCCGCGCCGAGATCTCCAGGGCCAGCAGCTGGACCGGTTCGATCCCGGACAGGGAGGCGGGCGGGATGCCGTGGGCGAGGGCGTCGAACGGCACCGGGCCGAGGAAGCCGCCCCAGCGGGAGGGGGTGCGCTCACCGGCCCGGGCCGGGTCGGGGTCGTAGTAGAGCTCCGGGTCCCAGCGCTCGGCAGGCACCTCGGTCACCGCGTCAGCGCCTTCCAGGATCCGTGCCCAGTACCCGGCGAGGTCGGGGGCGCCCGGGTAGGCGCAGGCCATCCCGACGATGGCGATGTCGAGCGGATCCGGGGCCGGGGCCGGCTCGGGGGCGGCCGCGGCGAACTCCCGTGCCCGCCGCTCCAGCAACTCGCCCGCCCCCTCGGTGACGTGCGCGTGCAGCGCGGCCACCGTGGTGGTCCCGGAGCGCAGAGTGGCGGCCTGCCCGAGCATGAACAGCCCGTCGGTGTACTGCTGTTCGGCGTCCACGGCCTCCAGGGCCGAGCCGCCCTCGCCGCGCCGCAGCCCCTTCGCCGCGATCCGCAGCCGCCCCAGGTTGAGCCGCTCCAGCTCCTCCCACACGGCGCGCGCCTCGGTGCCGCTGTCCGTGAGCCGCTGCCGGGTGGCCTCGAAGGTCGCGGCGTACGGGGTGTCCGCGCACCGGGTGGCGTGTCCGGGCGCGGTGTGCAGCAGCACGGTGTCCGCGCACTCCACGGCCGCCCGCTGGAACCCGGGCAGCACCGCGCCCGCCGCCACGGCCTCCTCGGTGAACAGGTACGCGGTGCCCATCAGCACCCCGACCCGGGCTCCCCGTTCGGCCAGCGGGGCGGCGGCCGCGACCGCCATCGCGGCCGAGCGCCCGTCGTGGATCCCGCCCGCGAACAGCACGTCCAGGGCTTCCGGTTCGGGGCAGGACAGCAGCAGCTCGATCTGCTCCTCCCACAGCGGGAAGGAGGCGCGCGGCCCCACGTGCCCGCCGCACTCCAGCCCCTCGAACACGAACCGCCGCGCGCCTTCGGCGAGATACCGCTCCAGCAGCCCCGGCGAGGGCACGTGCAGATGGGTCCGGATGCCGGCCGCCTCCAGCGGGGCCGCCTGCGCCGGGGTGCCGCCCGCGATGATCGCGTACGGGGGGCGTGCCTCGGCCACGGCCGCCAGCTGCTCCTTGCGCAGCTCGGCCGGGGCGAAGCCGAGCAGGCCCACGCCCCACGGGCGTTCCCCGAGCCGCTCGGCGCTCTCGGCCAGCAGCCTGCGTACGTCCGGGCCCTCCATCACGGCGAGCGCCAGGTACGGGACCCCGCCCGCGGCGGCCACCGCCTCCGCGAAGGCCGCCTGATCGCTCACCCGGGTCATCGGCCCCTGGGCGACGGGGAGCGGCCGGTCGAGCGGCCGGGCCCGTACGACGGCCGCCAGATGCCCGGTGACGGCCGCCCGGACCGCCTGGAGCACCCCGCCGGTGGTCCGGTGGCGCGCGGCCAGCCGGGCGGCGCAGGCGCCGTCCTGTCCGACGGGCAGCAGCTGCGTCCGGAGGTCCCGGGCGCCCAGCAGGGCGGGCACCGGGCCGTCGGGCGCGGTCAGGTCTGGGCGCGCGAACACCCGGTGTCCGTCGGCCAGCCGGGTCTCGGAGCCGTCCATCGCCCGCAGCGCCGCGATCACTTCCGCGGGCAGACCGGCCTCGCCCTCGGCCGTCAGGGCGAGTTGTACGTCGAGCAGCACGCCCGCCGCCCCGCCCGCGACGGCCGCGGCCGCCGTGTGCGGACCGATCCCGCCGTAAGCCCGTACGGGTACCCCGGCCCCCGGATCCGCCAGCAGCTGCTGGAGCAGCACGAAGGTGGTGGCCCTGCCCACCCGGCCACCGGCCTCGTGGCCCTTGGCGACGAGTGCACCCACCCCGGCGGCCACGGCGCGCGCGGCCTCGGCACGGCTGGTGACCTCGGCCCACACCCGGGGCCGGCCGGCCGCCGCGGCCCAGGCGGCCACCTGCTCCGGGGTGTGCGACGCGGGGTCGGCGAGCAGCACGGTGTCCACCGCGGACGGCAGCTCCTCGGGGCCGATCGGGCAGCCCGCGGGAACCCGCACCCCGTACCGGCCCTCGCCTCCCTCGCCGCCGCCGCCGCCGCCGCCTCCTCCACCACCGCCTCCACCACCGCCACCGCCACCGTCGCCGAGCCTGCGGGCCAGCTCCTCGAACGCTCGCCGCGCGGCGTCCGGGTCCCGCCCGAGGTCGAGCAGGCCGAGGGCCCCGGCGCGCTCGGCGGCGGTCACGATCCGCGGATGCGGCTCCTCGAACGGGGTCACCGCGACGACCAGATCGCGGGCGGCGGCGGACTGCGGGGGATGGGGGGTCACGGGCGCTCCTCTTCCAATGCTGTGTGACATGGCGCAGTACAGAGCGGAAGAACGGAAGAAATCGAGAACGGGGGTGCGTCGGTCTCGCACATCGGCCGGGCGGCCCGCCACCGGTAGGGCGGGCTTGAACAGTGGTCAAACACCCTCACGCCGCGATGCATCGTGCGGTGGCCGCCCCGCACTGTCAACAGGCATGCGGAATACGATGCTTCGCACCCGCGGCAGGCCCGGACCACCCGGCACGCACCCCGGGCGGCCCCTCCGCACGCCCCCGCCGAGCCGGTGGCCTGGGGTGATTCCCGCCGGGCCGGGCCGGCCCCGCCGCGCGAGCACCCGCGGCGCGTCCCCGCGGACATGCCGCACCGGCATGCCTCACCGCCGACCGTGCATGAACGGCCACGCCGCAGCACGGTAGTTGTTCACCCGACGAGCCCTTACAGGTACAGCCTCACGCGGTTACCGTCCGGTCATGACGCCCACTCTCGCGCAGCTCCGCTACCTCGTCGCCGTCGCCGACTGCCGGTCCATCACCGGCGCCGCCGCCTCGGTCTTCGTCGCCCAGTCCGCCCTGTCCCGGGCCGTCCAGGCCATGGAACGCGATCTGGGCGTGGAACTCCTGGCACGCCGGGGAAGGGGGGTGGACCTCACGCCGGAGGGGGCCCGGGTCGTCCGGCTGGCCCGCACCGTGCTCAACGCGGTGGAGGCCATCGACGACATAGGGACCCCGCACGGCAAGGACACCCGGGCCGCCCTCACCCTCGTCACCACGCCCACCCTGGCCCTCGACCTGGCCTCCGACCTGGTCGCGGCCTTCACCGAGAGACATCCCACCGTGGACGTCCGGCTCCAGCAGCACGACAGCCGGGAGGCCGTCGTCCAGGAACTGAACCAAAGGCGCTCCGAGCTGGCCCTCGTCGACCTGCCCATCGACAAGGAGCTCTCCACCCACTTCATCCAGGAGCGCGAGGTGGTGCTGATCTCGCCCCTCGGCTCCCGGCTGCCCCACCCGCTGCCGTTCCGCATGCTGGACGGGCTGCCGATGGTGCTGCCCACCCCGGGGACCGGCCGGCGCACCGAGATGGAGGCCATGTTCAGCTGCCTCGGCGTGCGGCCCGTACCCTCCCTGGAGGTCGACGAGCGCCTCGCGTGGGTGACGGGTGTGACCGACGGCCGCGGCTCCCTCATCTGGTACCGCGACGTGGTGTTGAGAGCCTTCGGCAGCCGGGCGGAGATTCGTTCCTTCACTCCGCCCCTGCTGCGTCCCGTGGGCATCGCGCACGCCCGGCGGCCCCTGAGCCGCGCTGCCCGCGCCTTCATCGCGCATGCCGGGCACAAGGCTCCGGTACGGGAGCCGGTGCGCTGACCGAGGCATGCCGGTTCGGCATTGAACGATGCTCGAACGGGAGGGGATGTGGCCTGGTGCCACAGACTGACGTCCCATCACATTGTGTGCATGTCCCGAGTCCTCGCACCCCACCGGACCGCCGCCCTCGCGACCGCGGTCCTCGCCACGATCCTGCCCGCCGTCGCCTGGATGACCAGCGCCAGTGCCACTGCCTCCGCCTCCCTCACCCCGCCCGCCGCGGCGACCGCCGGCACCCTCGCGCCGGAGAAGAAGTGCACCCTCCCCGGCGGTCTGGCCGAACTCAGCGGCCTCGCCATGAGCCGCCGCCATCCGGGTGTCTTCTACGCCGTCAACGACAGCGGGAACACCAACCAGGTCTTCGCGATCGACTGCACCGCCGCCACCGGCCGGCTCGTGGCCACGCTCACCGTCTCGGGCGTCGGCAACACCGACTGGGAGGCCCTGGCGATCGGCAAGGACGCCTCCGGCGGCCCCACGATCCTGGTCGGCGACATCGGGGACAACTTCAGCGGCCGCGCGGAGATCACCGTGCACTCCTTCGCCGAGCCCGAGCAGCTCACCAACGCCACGGTCTCGCCGGTGACCTACCGGTTCGCCTACGCCGACGGCAAACACGACGCCGAATCGCTGCTCGCCGACCCCGTCACCGGCAGGCTGTACATCGCCAGCAAACTCATCGGCTCGGCGGGCCAGTTGTACCAGGCCCCGCTGCCGCCCGTGACCGGGCAGGTCAACACCCTCACCGCGGTCCGGCCGGGCCCGGTGTTCGCCACCGACGGGGCGTTCTCGCCGACGGGAGCCTCGTACACCCTGCGCAGCGGCGGGCCGCTGGGCGCCAACACGGCCTCCGTGTACGACACCTCGGGGGTCAAGCTCGCGGATGTCGCCCTGCCCGCCCAGTCGCAGGGCGAGACGGTGACGTACGCCGACTGCGCGAACCTGCTCGTCGGATCGGAGAACGACACCCAGCTCTGGCGGGTGCCGCTGCCGCCGGAGGCCACCCCGGGATGCGGCGGTACCCCGACGCCAACCCCCACGCCCACGCCCACGCCGACACCGACCCCCACTCCGACGCCGACGCCGACGCCGACGCCGACGCCGACCCCGACCCCCACCCCCGGTGATCTGAAGCTCGCCAACCCGGGCCCCCGGACGTGCAAGCTGAACCAGACCTGCACCATCCAGCTCTCCGCCTCCGGTGGAAAGTCCCCCGTCCGCTTCGCCGCCACCGGCCTGCCCTGGGGCCTGACCCTGGACAGCGCCACGGGACGCATCACCGGCAAGCCCTGGGGCAGCGGCACCCTCCAGGTCACCGCCACCGTGACCGACTCCACCGGAGCCACCGCCGGGACGGCCTTCGCGCTCACGCTCACCTGGTTCTGAGACACGGCGGGGCGGGCTTGTACAACTCACCCCGGAGGCCGCACTGTTGACCGAGTCTCGTTCATCAGGTCAGGAGAGCCGGCTTGTCGTCCCCCATCTCACCCGCCCCGCACGCCTCGGACACCCCGTACGTGATCGACCCCGCCGGCGGCTGCCCGCACGCCCTCAACGCCCGGCTGCGCGCCCAGGGCGCCGTGGCGGAGGTCGTACTGCCCGGCGGGGTCCCCGGCGCGGTCGTACTGGGGCACGAGGCGCTGAAGGAGTTCCTCGCCCACCCCGACGTGGCCAAGGACGCCCGGCACTTCCCGTCCCTGCACGACGGCACCATTCCCCCGGACTGGCCGCTGCGGGTCTTCGCCAACGCCCAGGGCATGCACACCGCCGACGACGCCGACCACCGACGCCTCCGCTCGCTGGTCGGCAAGGCCTTCACGGCCCGCCAGGTGGAACGGTTGCGGCCGCGCGTCGAGGAGCTGACCGCCGAACTCCTCGACGACCTCGAGCGGGCCGCGGCCGAATCCCCCGACGGGACCGCCGACTTGCGCACGCACTTCGCCCTCCCCCTCCCGATGAGCGTCATCTGCGAGCTGCTCGGCGTGGATCCCGAGCACCGGGGACGGCTGCACCAGCTGTCCAACACGGTGATCATCGCGACCGACACCACACCGGCCGAGGTGATGGCGGCCGTACGGGAACTGGTCGGGCTGATGGGCACCATCGCGGCCACCCGGCGCGCGAGCCCCGGCGAGGACCTCACAAGTGCCCTGATCGCCGCCCGGGAGAGCGACGGCGACCGGCTCAGCGAGGCCGAACTCATAGGCACCATGCGGCTGATGCTCGTCGCGGGCCACGAGACCACCCTCAACCTCATCAGCAACGCGGTGCGCGCCCTGTGCACCCACCGCGACCAGCTCGCCCTCGTCCTCGACGGGAAGGCCACCTGGTCGGACGTGGTGGACGAGACCCTGCGCTGGGACGGCCCGGTCAGCTGGTTCCCCTTCCGCTACCCCACCCGCGACGTGGCCGTCGAGGGAACCGTGATCCCGCAGGGCACCCCCGTCCTCGCCGGCTACACCGCGGCGGGCCGGGACGAGGCCTTCCACGGCCCGGACGCCGACCGCTTCGACATCACCCGCCCCACCGCCGCCCGCAGCCTCTCCTTCGGCCACGGAGCCCACTACTGCGTCGGCGCCCCGCTCGCCCGCCTGGAGGCCACCATCGCCCTGGAGCGGCTCTTCACCCGCTTCCCCGACCTGGACCTCGCACTCCCCGACGCCGAACTCCCGCACCAGCGCAGCTTCATCGGCAACAGCGTCGAGGCACTGCCGGTCCGCCTGACCCGGTCCGCCTGACCCCTGTCCGCCCGACCCGCGGCGCCTAACCCGCGCTCGGCGGCGACAGCTCCGTGCTCAGCCAGCCCAGCGCGTCCGGGTACATCCCGGTCCACGTCTGGAAGTTGTGGCCGCCGACCGGACGGACGAGGGTCTTGACCCGGACCCCGCTGCCCGCCGCAGCCTTGGCGAAGGCCTCCAGCTGCTGCGGCGGGCTGTCCTTGTCCTGCGCCGAGGTGGCCAGGAACAGCCCGACGTCCGCCTTCTTCGTATGCTCGACCAGCCACATCGGGCTGTTGCGCTCCCGCAGGACCGGGTCGGTCAGCACCCCCGGGTCGCCGGTCAGCGGATCGGGGTCCAGGGCCGCTCCCGCCCGGAAGACCTTCGGGTACTGCAACGGCAGCTTGGCCGCGCAGAAGGCTCCGGTCGAGACGCCCATCAGCCCCCATCCGGCGGGGGAGGGCAGCGTACGGAAGTTCCGCGAGACCAGGTCCGGCACGTCCCTGGCCAGCCAGTCGGCGATCTTGCGCTGCGGGGTGTTGCTGCAGCCGGTGTTCACCCCGCCCGGATAGATCTCCGGGATCACCAGGATGAAGGGGTGCGCCGCGCCCAGCTCCACCATCTGTGTGAGCGCTCCGGGCATGTCCCCGAGGTCGATCCAGGTGCGCGGCGTGCCCGGGTAGCCGTGCAGCAGCATCAGCACGGGGAAGCGCGTGCGGTCCGCGCCCGGGGCGCTGTACTCCGGGGGAGTCCACACGACGACCTGACCGGCGAGCTTCGAGTGGGAGCCGCGGAAGAAGGTGGTCCGGGTGCCGTCGCCGTTCTGGGTGAACCTCGCCCGGCCCACCGGCACGCCGGTCATCGCCCCGGCCTCCTGCCCGGCGTCGGTGCCGAGCAGGTCCTCCCAGGAGGAGTAGAGCCCGTAACTGCCGTTGATCCAGGTCGCCACCACACAGATGGCGGTGAGCTGGCACAGTCCGATCATCAGCAGCCGCGACGGCCACCGCACCCACCCCGGCCCCGGGATCCGGTTCCACAGGAGCAGGGCGGCGAGCACGGCGAGCACCGTGACGACGATCAGTGTGACGAGGAACGTCGTACTGGTCAGCTCCACGGCGCCGGCTCCTGACGTACGGGACGGGGCAAAATGAATGCGAGGACATGCGGCAGATGTCCCGATTGTCGTGTCAATCTACCGGCGGCGCCGTCACGGGCCGGGCGCGACGCGTACCGTCACCGCGTGCCAGCCGGTCGCCCCGTCGGGCAGCGTCCCGACGCGTTCCCCGGTCTGGACGGCGCCGGTCCCGTCCGTGGCGCGGACCTCCAGGGTGTGCGAGCCGGCGGTCGCCTCCCACGGCCACACCCACTGCCGCCAGGTGTCGACTCCGTCCGAGTCCCCGAGCCGCGCCTCCTGCCAGGGGCCGCCGTCCACCCGTACCTGGACCCGCTCGATGCCCCGGTGCTGCGCCCACGCCACCCCGGCGACCGCCACCCGGCCCGGCACGAGAGCCGCGAACGAGCGCGGGGTGTCGATCCGCGACTGCGTCTTGACCGGGCCCTGCGCCGCCCAGGACCGGCGCACCCAGTAGGCGTCGTAGGCGGCGAAGGTGGTCAGGCGCAGCTCGCGCAGCCACTTGCAGGCCGAGACGTACCCGTACAGCCCCGGTACGACCATCCGGACCGGGAATCCGTGCGCGAAGGGCAGCGGCTCGCCGTTCATCCCGACGGCCAGCAGCGCGTCCCGGCCGTCCATGACGGTCTCGACCGGCGTGCCGATCGTCATGCCGTCCACCGAGCGCGCCACCAGCTGGTCGGCGGGGCCGCCCGCGGACGGCGGCCGGACCCCCGCCTCGCGGAGCAGGTCCGCGAGGCGTACGCCGAGCCAGCGGGCGTTGCCCGCGTACGGACCCCCGACCTCGTTGGACACACAGCAGAGGGTGATGTCGTGCTCGACCAGGGGGCGGGCGAGCAACTCCCGCAGATCGAGGGTGAGCGGCTTGGTCACGCCCTCGCCGTGGATGCGCAGCCGCCAGGTGTCCGCGTCCACGCGCGGCACCACCAGGGCGGTGTCCACGCGGTAGAAGTCCTGGTTGGGGGTGAGGAAGGGGGAGAGCCCGGGCACCCGGAGGCCGGCGCCGGCGGGCACCGGCGGCGCCGGCACGGTGGCCCGGGGGAGCCGGAAGCGGGCCCGGGAGGCCGTCGCCCCGGCGGAGCCGTAGGCGCCGAGGCGCCGCCCGGCGAGTGCGGCCCCGGCCGAGACCGCCACGGTGGCGGCGACCAGGCGGCCGAAGCCGCGGCGGTCCATCGCCCAGGCGGCCCCGGGCGGAGCCCCGGCCGGCCGGGGCCGTCGTACGGCGGTCACCAGCAGCCACAGCACCCCGGCCGCGGCCAGTCCGGCCGCCAGCGAAGGGAGCGCGTCCCGCCAGCCCGCCTCCGGCCGGCCGAGCGCGGCCGCCGCCCCCAGCAGGCCGAAGCCGCCCGCGACGGCCATCCCGGCGGGCAGGTGGCGCAGGGCCAGCACCCCCGCCCCGACGGCGAGCGCGCCCAGAACCGCGAGGATGCCGAGGGTCAGCACCAGCTTGTCGGCGGTGCCGAACTGCCGGATCGCCCACTCCTTGAGAGCCGCGGGAGTAGCGTCGATCACGACCGCGCCGATCGAGGTCACCGGGGAGGACTCGGGCCGGACGGCCGCCGCGGCGAGCTCGCCCACGGCCAGTCCCGCGGCCGCCGCCACCATTCCGCTGAGGGCGCCGAGCAGCCACTGCCGACGCCTCCGGTCTGCTGTCACAGGGCCAGTGTGACCCGGCCCCGCTGGCTCCGCGCCCTTCGCCGCGCACCCGGCCGGGGCCGGCTGCGCGGGTCAGTGCACCGGGGCAGGCGGCACCCAGCGCCCGGTGCGCGGCGGCTTCACCCCGTACTCGTCCTTCAGCTCCTCCGGGATGGCGTGGTGCATCACCCGGCCCCGGGTCAGCGCGGACAGTTCGAGGCCGGAGAGCAGCGAGCCCGCCTTGTCGAGCGCCCACTCGGCGTAGGGGCTGCTGTCCTCGATCGTCTCCAGCAGGCCGAGGAACACGGGCACGGCCTTCGCCGCCGTGTCCCAGGGGGTGCGCGGGATCTCCAGCCAGTCGCCGATGGTGTCGCCGACCAGGTAGCGGACGGTGGCGGGCACCATCGGGTCGAAGAGGGTGCCGGGGACCACGTCCTCGTACATCCGCATCAGCTGGGCGTTGAGGCGGACTCCCTCGGGCGAGGGGCCGAGGTTGCGCAGGAGGTAGAGGTCGCAGTAGTCGCGGGCCTCGGTGAGGTTCTCCGGTACGGCCGACATGTCGCAGCCCAGCATGGAGCCCACGACCCGCCAGGCGTAGAAGTAGGCCTCCGCGCCGTCCTCGCTCATGTGGATGCCGAGCTGGTGCATGGCGTCGAGCACCAGCAGCGAGAAGCAGACCTGACCCCCGATCATGTCCTCCTGGCAGATCGGCAGTCCGTCCTTCTCGATGTCCCAGTGGCCGCCGTGGCGCAGGTGGTGGCGGACCGCCGCGTGCAGCAGCCGCACCTTCTGCGCGGCCGGGATGAACTTGCTGCCCTCCGCGAAGGAGTTGGTCTGCATGAGGTAGGTGACGAACTGCCCGGTGTTGGCCATCCGGCGCGAGGGGTACGCGAGGGAGTGCGTCGAGGAGAGCAGCCTGGAGAGCCGGGGGATGGCGTAGGTCGCGGGCATCGCCGCGAAGGACAGGCCGGTGTTGATGTGGGCCGCGTTGTCCATGAAGAACAGCCGGGCCTGCTCCATGACGTCCCAGTCCACCCAGCTCGGGGGCATGGCGGTCGCCTCGAAATAGGCGCGCGCGGACTCCGGGAGCTGCTCGGGCAGCTTGTCCCCGGCAGTGGTGAAGAACCGCATCAGGGTGTTGAGGTCGCCGACCTCCTTGCGGCTGAACATCGCGGCGACGGTCTCGTCGGCGAGCGGATCCCCCTGGGTGCGCAGGGCGTCGAGTGCGGCATCGTCGTAACGGGTGTGCGGCGGGGCGCTCTTGGTGGTGTTCACTTCAGTCGTCCTTCTCGTGTCTTCGGGTGCGGGATCGGCCGGCCGGTGGCGATGACCTCGGCGGTGATCTCGGCGGCGGTCGCGGCTACAGCGACCGCTCGGCCGCGGTGCCCGCCAGGTCGTGCAGCGCGGACCGCGCCTCCCCGGGCATCGGTACGGTGTCCAGCGCGCCGGTGGCCCGGACGATGCGCTCCCGGATCATGTCCTCGACCTGCTGCCGGGCTCCGCACCGTTCCATCAACTCGCGTACGGACGCGGCCTCTTCAGTGCCCAGCTCGGGGTTGCCGACCAGTTTGGCGAGCAGCCGGAGGTCGTCCGGGTCGGCCGCCGCCATCGTCAGCGCGAGCAGTGCGGTGGGTTTGGCGTCCCGTAGGTCGTCCAGGTTCGACTTGCCGGTCGTGGCCGGGTCGCCGAACGTGCCCAGCAGGTCGTCGCGCAGCTGGAAGGCCTCGCCGAGCGGGAGCCCGTAAGCGGAGAAGGCGTCCAGCAGGGCGCGGCTGCCGCCGCCCAGGGTGGCGCCCAGGTGCAGCGGCCGCTCCACGGTGTACTTGGCCGTCTTGTAGCGGGCCACCTCCAGCGACTCCGCCACCTGAGGCTCCCGGGCCGCCCTGGCGTCGGTGCGCAGCACCTCCAGGAACTCGCCCGCCATCGTCTCTCGGAGCAGGGTGGACCAGAGCGGCACGGTCCGGGCGAGGTAGGCCCCGGGCAGCCCGCAGGAGGTGAAGACGTGGCCCGCGTATCCCATCAGCAGATCGCCGAGGATCATGGCGAGGGCGGTGGAACGCTGTCCGGCCGCGGCGAACGCGGCGTGTGCGGTGAGCTGCCCGTGCCGCATCCGGCTGTCGTCGATGATGTCGTCATGGGTGCAGGCCGCCGCGTGCACGAGCTCCATCGCGGCAGCGGCCCGGATCACCCCCTCGCAGTCCGGCTGGCCCGCCGCCCGCCACCCCCAGTACAGGAACGCGGCCCGGATGCGCTTCCCGCGCGCCAGCGACCGGCGCAACTGCTCCGACAGCGGGGAGAGTTCGACGTGCAGGCCGAGAAGGGCCTGCTCCTCCTCGTCGGCCAGCCGGACCAGCACCTCGTCGATGCGCTCCTTGAAGCCGGTGTGGTCATGCACAGGAGTGGCCTTCGGCGGCGACGCGCTCCGCGGCCCGCCGGGCCATGGTCTCCAGGTAGTTCTCGGCGCCCACGCCCGCGCGGCGGGTGGCCACTTCCCCGCGCTTGCGCAGCTCCACCACCCCGTCGGTGAGCAGCTCTTTCAGATCGGAGCGGCGCATCACGTGCTGGGCCCGGTCGGCGGTCTGCCGGAGCTGGTCGAAGGCCAGATCGGCCACCCCGGCGGCGAGCAGCGTCAGCAGCTCCAGCGGTGCGGCGGCCGGGGAGGCCGGGGCGGCGTTCGCGGGCCGCTCCTGCTGCGGCCGCTCCCGCTCGGACCGCTCCTGCGCGGACTGCTCGTGTTCGGTCTGGGACATGTTCGGTGTACTCCCGGTCGCGTCCTGCCGCCATGGCATCGGAAGGGGCGACAGCCGGATCGTTCCGGCGGCCGCCCCTGATCGTTCCGGGCCAGTGAACCGAGTGCCGCTCCTGCGGGGCGAGCCACGGGGCGGGTTCTCCCTCGCACGAGTACCGGGATTCCCACGAGAGGGTGACGATCACCGTATGAGGTGATCGTCACCGCGAGAGGTGGTGTACGTCAGTTCACCGACGCCGCGGGCAGGGCCGAAGCGACCTGGGCCGCCAGGGCGTACGGATCCCCGCTCGGCCGGTCCGGATGCCGGGTGGTACGCCGGGCCCACTCCTCCTCGAAGGCGTGCCAGTCGATCGCCCGCGGAGCGGTCTGCCGGACCAGCGCCTCCTCGAGGGAGTCGAAGTACGCGTCCCACCGCCTGGCGTACAACTCCGTGATCAGACCGCTCCATTCACGGTTCGCGTAGTCGTGCAGGAACCCGCCCTCGCTCGTGCTGCGGCGCCCCCACACGCTCAGGATCGAGCGCGCGTCGTACTCGTACCGGTCCTGTTCGGCCGCGTCGGCGCCCCGCGAGCGCGCCCCGGCGAGCCAGCTGCCGAGCAGGAAGTTCGGGTCGGAACCGGTGACCGCGTCCAACTTCCGCTCCCCGTCCCGCCATTCGGCGGTCAGCTCACGGAAGCGGGTCAGGTCCTTGGCCTCGTACGCCGCCTTGATCTTCGGGAGCAGCACCCGCGAGTGATTGGCGAGGGCCTGCCGGGCGGTGTCCACCAGGTCGAAACGGTAGGCGCTGGTGCCGCGCAGCCGCGGATCCACCCGCAGCAGGTGGTCCAGCGCCCGCCGGACCGAACCGGCCTGATAGCGCATGGACTTGGGGCTCCAGTACGCCGCTCCCGCCGCGGTCAGGCTCGGCCGGGCGGTGAACAGGCTGTCCTGCGATTCCGACCACAGGCCCGAGGAGGTGCTGTACGGCCCCTTGCGCAGCTCCTCCCAGGCCGCTGCGGCCGCGGCGTCCGGCCGACCGTAGCGGCGGGCCGCGAAATCGGCGAACCACTGCCGCTGGTCGACCGTCCCCGGCTCCCAGGCCAGGTCGGTGAAGAGATCGAAGGCGGCCGGATTGGTCCCGGTGGCCTCCGGCAGGTAGGCGATTCCGGTGAGGGCGCTGTCGGACTTGGCGAGCCAGGGCCCGAACCGTTCGATCCACACGGAGGTGTTCGCGCCGATCGTGGTGTGCCCGCCGAAGTTGTAGATGGTGCCCATCGCGTACGGAGCGCCGCCCCAACGGGCCTCCCGGTCCAGGCGGTTGTACCGGTCCGACAGGCCGTCCAGGATCAGCAGCTTCGAGGTGTCCACCCCGGCGAGGAGCTCCGCGGTCGGGTCGTCCTGCCAGCCCAGTACCGCCCACAGGGCGCCGGGGTGGGCGGCGTGCAGGGCGTCCTGGATGGTCCCGGCGGCGGACTTCACGTCCACCGAACCCGTCTGGCCGCCCTCGTGCAGCGGGCTCATCCGGTACATCGTGCTGTCCCCGAACACCGCGCGCTGCTCGGCGTAGTACGCGGCGGCCAGCTTCCCGAACACCGCAGAGGCCGGGTCCAGCCAGTCCGGCCGGTCGAAGCCCGCCCAGTCGCCCTGCGGCACG
Organism: Streptomyces sp. NBC_01546; assembly: GCF_045208355.1. NCBI lineage: Bacteria > Bacillati > Actinomycetota > Actinomycetes > Kitasatosporales > Streptomycetaceae > Streptomyces > Streptomyces sp. NBC_01546. Next base: position 1,452,685 of record NZ_CP109379.1, on the reverse strand, counting down.
GTGGCGGACCCGGGATTGCGGGCGGCGAACTCCGGCGGCACCGTGCCGAAGTAGCCGGGCAGCACCGGGGTCATGCCGAGCCCGCGCAGCTGCTCCGCGATCCGCCCGCCCAGCTCGGCGCGCTCCCGCATCAGCCGCTCGGAGACCGGCCCGCCGAAGCCGCTCAGGTTCTGCAGCAGCCACCAGCTCTGGTGGCCGGGGCCGGGCACCCACTCCCGCAGCTCCTCGGCCGAGTAGCCGAAGCCCTGGAGCGCCCGGTAGTACGGGTACTCGGCGCCGGCCTGTACGAACACCTCGTTGATGCCGTGCAGGGCGAGCAGGTCGATCTGCCGCTGGTGCTCCTCGAAGGTGCGGTACGGGCCGGAGTACCCGTCGTCGGTGTCGTTGAGGGCGTACCGGTGGGGCACGAGCGCGCTGCGGGTGACCGGCGCGGGGACGCCCGGCAGTTCGGCGGGGAGCATGCCGATGCTGTCGCCGGGCCAGCCGATGTCCGCCCCGGCGACGTGCTGGAGGTACCAGCCGACACCGGTGAGCAGGGTGGCTCCGGTGCTGCCGCGCACGGTGATCGCGCCGGGCGTCCCGGAGACGGTGAAGCCGTCGGCGGCGGCCGCCGTGTCGGGCACGAGGGTGAACTGCCCGGCGTGGCGCGGCAGCAGCCGCTCCAGGGCGGCCCGCGCGGGCGCGGTGTCGAAGGTGCCGCGGCGCGGCGCGACGGCCCGTACCCGCGTGGGCACACCGGCCCCCGCGTCGGTCCGTACGTCGGCCCGTACGTCGCTTCGTACGTCGGCCCGCGCGGGCGATCCGTCCCCCGGGGCGGTCGCCCCGGGAGCCGGCGCCGCGCAGAGCAGGGCGAGCAGCGCCGCCGGGAGGGCGGCGAGGGCGAGGGGGCGGCGGACCGGCCGCCGCCCGGCGCGTGGCATCGAGTGCGTCATCCGTCCGCCGTCAGACCGGAAGGGCCCAGGCCTGGTCGACCCGGTGGTCGCCGCAGGGGGCCAGCCGCAGCCGCTCGGCCGGGGCGTCCGGGTGGCGGCCGCGGCGGGGGCCGTCAGGCACCTGCCGCTCGCCTCCTCGACGAGGGCCCCGTCGCGCCGGTGCGCCCAGGTCTGGCCGGGCTGCTGCTCCTCGACGGGCGCGCAGTCCGCCAGCTCCACCAGGCCGTCCTCGCCCGCCGACAGGCACTCGCCGGCCAGCCGCAGCCTCGCGTCGTGGTCCAGGACCCACCGCTGGTCGGGGGCTCCGGTGCACGACCCGAGCACGACCGCGCCGACACCCGTGGTGTTGGCACCGTCGGCGCACTTGGCGCCGTCACCGGCGATCTGTCCGGTCGGCACGGCGGCGCATCCACGCGGGCTGAGCCGCCAGACCCCCGTGTCGTGGGCGCCGACCCGCCCGGTCAGCGTCTCGGAGACCTCCCGGCGTTCCCCGCTCCACAGGTCGTGCGCGTCGGCCGTGCAGGACGGCAGCCCGATCTCGTCGAGCGGCACGTTGATGTCCCGTGCGCTGCCCGAGCGGTTGAGCACGGCCACCGCCCGGTCGCCGTTCGCGAGCGGCCGGACCAGGATCTCGAAGGTGGCGTTGGAGGAGACCACCGCGCCCTGACGGCCCATCGGGTCCTGGTCCAGTGCGATCAGCCGGGTGTTCCCGAGGGCGGCGAGGCCCTCCGGGGTGAGCTTGGATACGTCGGAGGACAGGATGAACGGGGCGGCCATCATGGCCCACAGGGCGACCTGGCTGCGGCCTTCGGCCGCGCTCAGCCCGGGAGCGCCCGCGATCAGGAAGTCGGGGTCGTTCCAGTTGCCGGGGCCCGCGTACCTGCCCAGCCAGCGGTTGTAGCCGTAGTTGCCGAGCACCGAGCTCCACCGGGAGGCGGTCGGGGTGGCGGGCTTGTACACCGTGATGTCCCGGCCCTCGCGCCACAGCTGGCCGGTCTCGCCGACCCAGCCGAGGACCTTGTGCCAGTCGGAGCCGCCCCACTCACCCTGCTGGAAGTAGGCGGGCGCGGAGGCCGACAGCACCATGTCCCGGCCGCTCGCGCGCAGGGCCGCGGCGACGGCGTTGTACGCGTCGCGGTAGGCCTGCTCCTTCGTCCGGCCCTCGGGCACCCACAGGTTGCAGCCGTCCATCTTGACGTAGTCCACCTTCCAGGAGGCGAACTGCCGGGCGTCCTGCGCGTAGTGGTCCGCTCCACCGCCCTGGGGTGCGCCGCTTCCCGGATACTTCTCGCAGGTCAGCGAGCCGGCGTCCTGGTAGATGCCGAACTTCAGGCCCTTGGCGTGGAGGTGGTCGCCGAGCCAGGCCATGCCGTGCGGGAACTTCGCCGTGTCGACGACCAGCGCGCCCTGCGCGTCGCGGCTCTTGGTCATCCAGCAGTCGTCGACGGTCACCGTGTCGTAGCCCTTGGCGGCGAGCCCGGTGGACACGAGGGCGTCGGCGTTCGCGACCACCTTGGCCTCGTCGATGTCGCACATGTAGTGCGCCCAGTTGTTCCAGCCCATCGGCGGGGTGAGCGCGAGGGGGGTGTCCGAGGTCGCGGTGGGCTCGGCTCCCGCGGGGGCGGGGGAGAGCGCCAGGGCGAACAGGGCGGCCGCGGTCAGACAGGGGAGCGAGGCGCGCAGGCGAGGCGGCACGGAGTCTCCTTGACGTGGGGGCGGGCAGTCGTGCGCCCAGTGCAGCGAGGCGACTACCCGCTGTCAACGAAAGTCGACGGATATCCGCCAATGACCAGCAATATGGCCGCAATCGATGTCACACCAAAGAGGTCGCGTACAGGGGTGGCGCAGCCGGTTGCGATACGACGTATGTTACGGTGTATCTCATGCCGAGGAGATCAGCCGCCCTGGACCACGCCACCCCCGAGGCGATCGCCGTCGCCGCCCTGCGCCTCCTCGACGAGGAAGGGCCGGCCGCCCTGAGCTTCCGCGCCCTCGCCGACCGGCTCGGCGTCTCCCACGCCACCGTGCAGCGGCGCTGCACCGACCTTGCCGGACTGCTGGACCTGTGCACCGAGCACCTGGCCGCGCAGCTGCCCGACATTCCCGCCGGAACCGACTGGGCGGAAGCCTGTGAAGAGCGGTTCGGCGCGCTGTACCGGCTGCTCACCGCCCACCCCGGGCTGCTCGTCCTGCGCGGCGGCCGGCCCTGGCTCGGGCGGCAGCTGCTCGCCCGCCTCGTCGAGCCCGCCCTCGCCGACAGCGTGGCCGCGGGGATGACCGCCGCCGAGGCGATGACCGTCTACCGCCGCATGTACCTGCTCACCCTGGGCAGTGCGGCCTTCGTGGACCACCGGGACCCGGCCGGGGCCACCGCCGCCTCCCGGGCGGCTCTGGCCGCGCTGGACCCGGCGCGGTTCCCCGTGCTCTCCGGCGGGCTGGCCGAGGTGCTGCCGCCCCTGACGGACCACGAGGTGTACTACGGCGCCCTGCGCCAGCTGATCGAGGCCGCCCGGCCCGCCGCCTGATGGGGAGATCGACCATGGAACAGCAGCTCGACTACGCCGCCGTGCGCGCGGCCGCCGACCGGATCGCCGGATCGGTACGGCCCGTCGCCGTCGCTCCCGCGGCCGACGGGGTCTGGTACGCCCTGGAACACCTCCAGCACACCGGCTCCTTCAAGGCCCGCGGCGCACACAACTTCCTCGCCGCCCACCACCGGGCCGGCACCCTCCCGGCCGCCGGGGTCACCATCGCCTCCGGCGGCAACGCCGGGCTCGCCTGCGCCTGGGCGGCCCGCGGCCAAGGCGTGCCCGCGACGGTGTTCCTGCCCGCCAACGCCCCCCGGGTGAAGGTGGAACGGCTGCGGGGGTACGGGGCCGAGGTGCGGCTCGTCGGCGACCGGTACGCCGAAGCGCTCGCCGCCTGCGAGGAGTTCGCCGCCCACAGCGGGGCCCTGAGCAGCCACGCCTACGACCACCCGCTCATCGCCGCGGGCGCCGGAACCCTGCTCGAGGAGATCCGGGCGGCGCTGCCGGGACTCGACGCCGTGGTCGTCGCGGTCGGCGGCGGCGGACTGTTCGCCGGGGTCGCCACCGCCGCGCGCGAACACGGCGTACGGGTGATCGCGGCCGAGCCGGAGAACTGCCGCGCCCTGAACGCGGCCCTGGCGGCGGGCCGCCCGGTGGACGTCGCCGTGGACTCCGTCGCCGCCGACTCGCTCGGGGCCACGCGGGTCTCGGCGGACGCGCTGGCCGCCGCGCAGGACGAGTCCGTACGGTCGGTCCTCGTCCCGGACACGGCGATCACGGCCGCCCGGCGCGCGCTCTGGGAGGAGCACCGGATCGTGGTCGAGGCGGGCGCGGCCACCGCCCTGGCGGCCCTGCGCGGCGCGCCGGAGCCGCTGGGCGAGCGGGTCGCCGTCATCCTCTGCGGGGCCAACACGGACCCCGGCGACCTGGCGCACTGACCCCCGCGGCCCGAGCGCCGTCAGTCCTCGTCGTCCGCGCCCTCGCGGACGACGACGACCGTACTGGCGGCGTACTGCACCACCTGCTGGCTCACCGATCCCAGCAGGGCGCCCTTGAATCCGCCGTACCCGCGGGTCCCGACCACCGTCAGGTCCGCCTCCTTCGCCGCGTCGACCAGGACCTGGGCGGGGGAACCCTGTTCGACACGCCGGAACACCGGCACACCGGGCGAGGTCCCGACGGTCGTGGCGACGGTGTCCGCGAGCTTCCGGCGGGCCGCCTCCTCGGCCGTGACCACCTCGTCCTCGGCGAGCTGGGCGGCCGCCGAGCCGATCGCGAACGGATTGCGGTTCCACTCCCAGGCCATGACGGCGTGCACCCGGCCGCCCACCATCCGGGCCTGCTCCACCGCCCATCGCAGGGCCTCCTTGGAATGGTTCGAACCGTCCACGCCGACGACGATCAGAGGCTCGATGGGCTGCTCACTCACGGTGATTTCCTCTCGTTATGCCCGAAAAGTCGATCTCCTCCATGTATACCCGGGGCCAGGGGTCCGACCTCGAACGACGATCGTCGCGGCAGCCGGCGACTTTCGAGGACAGCCCCGAGCCCTCTCCCTTTGCGAAGGTCGGAGTGTCCGGGCGACCGCCGCCGGACACGGAACGACACGGACACACACACGGAGGAACGGGCGTGGCACAGCGCAAGGGTTGTCTGATCGGCTGCGGGGTGGCGCTGGTGCTGGGCGTCGGCCTCGCCGTGCTGGCCGTCTTCGGCATGGGGAAGGTCCTCGACGTGGCCGACAAGACCCTGGTCGACCCCAAGGTCTACGAGGCGGTGAAAACCGGCGACGCGGAGAGCGAGGTCCGCGCCAAGCTCCCGTCGGGCGACTCGTTCGTCAAGAGCGCCCTCAAGGACGGCGGCCCGGCCGAGCCCGAGGGCGGCGTCTGCTCCTGGTACATATCCAGCGCCGATCCCAAGAACGGCAAGGAGACCGTGCTCCGCTTCTGCTTCAAGGACGGCAAGCTCGCGGAGAAGGCCGAGTACCCCATGAAGTAAACCGCATTAGTGACGCAGCCTCGTGAACCGGCCATAAAGCGCCGGATGCTGCCGGAGAGTCAGCTTCGTTATCGAATCGATACCACCGTCAACCGCCTTTGGACTAAAGCGCATTAGTGCAGGTCGACCTGGGCGCCGTGGAGGCCTTTCGGGGCCTCCACGGCCCGGTCCCCGCATTCGGGACCAGGGTGTCACCGGCCACGGGGACCTCTGCCTCATTGACGAGGTCTTGATTTCGGACGACCGTGGGCACCGCCTCCGGCAATGAGGCCGGACTTCTGCGAAGGCGGCGACGATGACCCGTTCGGCCCCGACCTGTTCGAAGCTGGCCCGTATGGCCGTTGCCGCGCTGGTGGCCGGCGCCCTCCTCTCGACCGGCGCGTGTGGGTTAAGCGGCGGCTCGGGGGAGGTGAAGGAGGCGGAGAGGACGGGCAGAGTGGCGGGTGAGATCACCTTCCGCACGCTCCAGTTGAAGCCGGTCTTCACGGCGTACGTACAGGGCGTGATCGACGGGTTCGAGGCGAAGTACCCCGACGTGAAGGTCAAGTGGGAGGACGTCCCGGGCGACGGCTACAACGAGAAGCTCGTCGCGGACGCCCAGGCCGGCGCCCTGCCGGACGTGGTCAACCTGTCCACCGACTCCTTCCAGCTCCTCGGCGACCGCGGCATGCTCGCCGACGTCGCCAAGCTCGACGGCGCGCTGGCCAAGGAGTACGTGCCGGGCGCCTGGGAGCAGTTCAAGCTCCCGGGCAAGGGCGACGGCGTGTACGCCTACCCCTGGTACGTGACCCCGGAGATCCTCACGTACAACAAGGAGCTCTTCGAGAAGGCCGGCCTGGACCCGGCCAAGCCGCCCGCCAGCGTGGAGCAGTTCTTCGACTACGCCGAGCGGATCGCCGCCACCTCCGGCGGCCGCACCGCCGCCTTCATGGCCGACCCCAAGGGCCGGCTGCCCGGGGACTGGCAGAAGATGGGCGTCCCGGTCCTCGACGCCAAGGGGGAACGTTTCACCTTCGACACCGACCGGGCCGTCGCGTGGGTGGAGCGGATGAAGGACCTGTACGCCAAGGGCGCGATGCCCAAGGAGTCCCTCCTCAAGTCCGACGACATCAACCAGCTCTACGGCAGCGGGAAGCTCGTCTTCGGCCCCGGCTCCCCGGGGTTCGTCAAGGACATCAAGCAGAACGCCCCGCAGGTGTACGCGAACACCCAGGTCGCGGGAGCCGTCACGGGCACCCTCGGGCACATCGGCATCTACGCCCAGTCCCTCGGCATCAAGAAGGACACCAAGCACCTCGACGCGGCGACCGAGTTCGCCAAGTGGGTCACCAACGGCCCCAACCAGGTGGCGTTCTCCAAGAAGGCCACCATCTATCCGTCGAACGCCCAGGGCCTCGCCGACCCCTACTTCGCGGACAAGGGCGACGGCAAGGACGCCGAGACCCTCGCCCGCGCCGTCGGCGCCGAGCAGCTGAAGACCGCCCAGCTCGACGCCAACACCCCCGTCCAGTGGACCAGTCAGGTCGGCGACGCCGTCGTACGCGAGATGCAGAAGGCCATCAAGGGCGAACAGGACCCCCGTACGGCGGTCAGGAAGGCCCAGGAGGAGGCCAACAAGCTGCTCGCAGACGCGGCCCGGAAGTGACCCGCGTGCTGGCCGGGCAGGGGAAGAGGGCCAAGGAGACCGGGACCAGGGCCGGGACGGGGACGGGGACGGTGGCCGGGACCGGGACCGGGACCGGGACAAGGGTGCGCCACCGCGCCTGGTGGACCCCGTACCTCTTCCTCGCCCCCGGCCTGCTCATGGTGACGCTGTTCAGCCTCTGGCCGTTCGTCAACACCGTCATCCTCTCCTTCACGGACTCCCAGATCCTGCGCGGCGGTACTTTCGTCGGCTTCGGCAACTACACCCGCGCCTTCGCCGACCCCGACTTCTGGACCGCGACCGGCAACAGCGTGCTGTACCTCGCGGTCGTCGTGCCCTGCCTCGTCCTGCTGCCGCTGGCCCTCGCCGTCCTCGTCCTCACCAAGGTCCCCGGCATCGGCTTCTTCCGCTCCGCGTTCTACACCCCGGTGATCGCCTCGGCCGTGGTCGTCGGCCTGATCTGGCAGTGGGTTCTGCGCAGCGACGGCCTGGTCAACACCGTCTTCCAGCGGCTGAGGATCGTCTCCGAACCCGTCCCGTTCCTGACCGACAGCACGATGCTGCTGGTCTCCGCGATGATCGTGACCGTGTGGAAGGGCCTCGGCTACTACATGGTCTTCTACCTCGCGGCCCTCGGGAACGTCCCCGCCTCCCTCTACGAGGCGGCCGCCCTCGACGGCGCCGGCCCCGTCCGCCGCTTCTTCAGCATCACAATCCCCCAGGTGAAGCCGATGATGCTGCTGGTCGGCACCCTCTCCGCCATCTCGGCGCTGCGCGTCTTCACCGAGATCTACATCCTCGGCGGCGAGAGCGGCGGCCCCGGCGGCGGCGCCCGCACCCTGCCCTTCCTCATCCGGCAGGTCGGCCTCGGCTTCTCCGGCGAGACCGGCTACGCCTCCGCCATCTCCATCCTGCTGTTCCTCCTGACCCTGGTCTTCAGCCTGCTCGGCCGCCGCCTGTCGAAGGGAGACGAGAGTTGAGGCGCCACTGGACCGGCCTCGCCGGCCGGTACGCCACGCTGGTCCTGATGCTCGTGATCATGCTGGGCCCGATCGTCTGGCAGTTCCTGACCTCGATCCGCGGCCGCACGGAGAACGTGTACGACGGCGTACTGCCCTCGCAGCCGACCCTCGACAACTACGTCCGGGTCGCCGAATCGTTCCCGCTGCTCCAGTACGTGGGCAACACCCTCGTCGTGGCGGTCCTCGCCATCACCTCGAACCTGCTCTTCGCGGCGATGGGCGGCTACGCCCTCTCCCGGCCCGGCTGGAAGGGCCGCAAGGCCGTCTTCACGGTGCTGGTGGCGACCCTGATGTTCCCCTTCGAGTCCGTGATGATCTCGATGTTCCTCACGGTCCGCGAGATGGGCCTGGTGGACACCCTCATCGGCGTCTGGCTGCCCGGCGCCGTCTCCGTCCTCAACATCATGATCATGCGGGCGGCCTTCCTGTCCGTACCCAAGGAGGTGGAGGAAGCCGCGGTCCTGGACGGCGCGGGCGAATGGACCCGCTTCACCCGGGTGTTCCTCCCCTCCGCCAAGGGGGCCCTGGCCATCGTCTGCATCACCAGTTTCATGGGCGCCTGGGACGACTTCCTCTGGCCCCTGCTGGTCCTCACCAACAGCGACCACTACACCCTCCAGCTCGGGCTGAAGACCCTGGCGGGCGCCACCACCGTCAACGACCAGCGGCTCATCGCCGCCGGCGCGATGGCCGCGCTCCTCCCGATGATGCTCCTCTTCTTCGCCCTCCAGCGTTTCTTCTTCAAGGGCGTCGGAGAGGGAGCCGTCAAGACCTGATCCGCCCCTGCGCCCGCCCGTCCCCGCGCCCGCCCGTCCTTCTCGTCTCCGACCCCTCTCCCTCCTGGAGCAGCCGTCATGCACGACGACCGCAGCATCACCGAACACCGCCTCCGCCGGGTCCTCAAGGAGCGCATCAAGCCCGCCGTCCACTCCCGCCCGGTCCCGCTGACCGTCGCGCGCTGGGAGGCCCCGGGCGAGCCCGTCCCCGTCGCCCAGGGCCTGGCGGCGACGTACGAGCCCTGCGCGACCGGCGCGTCGTGGGGCCCGGCCTGGGGCACCACCTGGTTCAAGGTCACCGGCACCGTCCCGGCCGAGTGGGCCGGCCGTACGGTCGAGGCAGTCCTCGACCTGGGCTTCGACCGGATGATGCCCGGTTTCCAGTGCGAGGGACTGGTCCACCGGGCCGACGGGAGCGAGATCAAGGGGCTGAACCCGTACAACGACTGGGTGCGCGTCGCCGACCGGGCCGAGGGCGGCGAGCGCGTCGAGTGGTACGTCGAGGCCGCCTCCAACCCGGTCCTCGTCGAGCACACGCCCACGTACGAGGGCGACCAGCGGACCAGCGGCGACCAGCCCCTCTACCGCCTCGCCCGGATGGACCTCACCGTCTTCGAGACCGAGGTCTGGGAACTGGTCCAGGACCTGGAGGTCCTCCACGACCTCATGACGCAGCTCGGCACCGACGACGCCCGGCGGTACGAGATCCTGCGCGCCGTCGACGCGGCGCTGGACGCCGTGGACCTCGGCGACGTGCCCGGCACGGCGGCCGCCGCCCGCGCGTGCCTGACGGGCGTGCTCGCCGCCCCCGCCCGGGCCTCCGCACACCGGATCAGCGCGGTGGGCCACTCCCACATCGACTCAGCGTGGCTGTGGCCGCTGCGCGAGACGGTGCGCAAGGTCGCCCGCACCTCCTCCAACATGGTCAGCCTGATGGACGAGCACCCCGAGTTCGTCTTCGCCATGTCGCAGGCCCAGCAGCTCGACTGGATCAAGACGTACCGGCCCGAGCTCTTCGAAAGGATCAAGAAGAAGATCGCGGACGGGCAGTTCGTGCCGGTCGGCGGGATGTGGGTGGAGTCCGACACCAACATGGTCGGCGGCGAGGCCATGGCCCGCCAGTTCCTCTACGGCAAGAAGTTCTTCCTCGACGAGTTCGGCATCGAGACCCACAACGTCTGGCTGCCCGACTCCTTCGGCTACACCGCCGCGATGCCGCAGATCGTCAAGCTCTCCGGCTCCACCTGGTTCCTGACCCAGAAGATCTGCTGGTCCCAGGTCAACAAGTTCCCCCACCACACCTTCTGGTGGGAGGGCATCGACGGCACCCGCGTCTTCACCCACTTCCCGCCCGTCGACACCTACAACTCCGACCTCGGCGGCGCCCAGCTGGCGCACGCCGCCCGCAACTACCGGGAGAAGGGCCGGGGTTCGCGCTCGCTGGTGCCCTTCGGATGGGGCGACGGCGGTGGCGGCCCCACGCGCGAGCACCTCGCCCGCGCCAGGCGCCAGCGGAACCTCGAAGGCTCCCCGCGGGTCGAGATCGAGCGGCCGGACGCCTTCTTCGAGAAGGCCCGTGCCGAGTACGAGGACGCGCCCGTCTGGGCCGGCGAGCTCTACCTGGAGCTGCACCGCGGCACCTACACCTCCCAGGCCAAGACCAAGCAGGGCAACCGGCACAGCGAATCGCTGCTGCGCGAGGCCGAGCTGTGGGCGGCCACCGCCGCGGTGCGGGTGCCGGGGTACGCCTACCCGTACGAGGACCTGGAGCGGATCTGGAAGACGGTGCTGCTGCACCAGTTCCACGACATCCTGCCCGGCTCCTCCATCGCCTGGGTGCACCGCGAGGCGCGCGAGACGTACCGGTCGGTGCACGAGGAGCTCCAGGGGATCACCCTGGCCGCGCAGACGGCCCTGGCGGGGGAGGGCGGGCGGGAACTGGTCTTCAACTGCGCCCCGCACACCCGGCGCGGCATCCCGGCCGGCGGCGCGGGCGTCCCGGCCGAGGCGGGGCAGCCGGTCACCGTGGAGGAGCGGCACGGTGGCGGGCACGTCCTGGCCAACGGCAGGCTGCTGGTGGAGATCGACGGCCGCGGGCTGGTCGTGTCCGCCTACGACCTGGAGGCGGACCGCGAGGCGGTCGCCCCGGGCGGCGCGGCGAACCTGCTCCAGATCCACCCCGACTTCCCGAACATGTGGGACGCCTGGGACATCGACGCGTTCTACCGCAACAAGGTCACCGACCTGGTCGGCCTGGACGCCATGGAGATCACCGAGAGCGGCCCCTCGTCCGTCACCGTCCGGGTCACCCGCTCCTTCGGTTCCTCGACGGCGGTCCAGTCGCTCACCCTGCGGTCCGGAGCCAAGACGCTCGACATCGTCACGGACGTGGACTGGCACGAGACGGAGAAGTTCCTCAAGGCGGCGTTCCCGCTGGACGTGAAGGCCGAACGGTCCGCGTCGGAGACCCAGTTCGGGCACGTCTACCGGGCCACCCACACCAACACCTCGTGGGAGGCGGCCAAGTTCGAGATCTGCGCCCACCGCTGGATCCACGCCGAGGAGCCGGGCTGGGGGATCGCCCTGCTCAACGAGTCCACGTACGGGCACGACGTGACCCGCGACGTGCGGGCCGACGGCGGCCAGACCACCACGGTCCGGCTCTCGCTCCTGCGCGCGCCGCGCTATCCCGACCCGGAGACCGACCAGGGCGCCCACACCCTGCGGTTCTCGCTCGCGCCCGGCGCGGGGATCGGTGACGCGGTCCGCGAGGGCCACGCGCTGAACCTGCCGGAGCGGGTGGTGACCGGTGCGGGCCCGGTCGCCCCGCTGCTGACCGTGGACGACGACGCGGTGGTCGTCGAGGCGGTCAAGCTCGCCGAGGACCGCGGCGGCGATGTGATCGTCCGCCTCTACGAGTCCCGCGGCGGCCGCGCCAGGGCGACCCTCACGCCGGGCTTCCCGGTCACGGCGGCGGTCGAGAGCGACCTGCTGGAACGGCCCCTGGCGGGCTCGGCGGTCGGTGCCCTCACCCCGGACGGCGGGGTCGCCCTCACCCTGCGCCCGTTCCAGATCGTCACGGTGCGCCTGCACCGCGCCTGACACCCCCTACGGAGCCGGGTCCGTGTCGGGGCCCGGCTCCACCGCGTTCATCCGGTCGGCCGCGTAGCGCAAGCCACCCGCGCTCCGCGGCGCAAAGCTGTGGTCAAGGAGCGCCACCACCGCACAGACGAGGACCGCGCCATGTCCCACAGCCGACGGATCAGCACCATCGCGGGGGTCGCGGCACTGCTGCTGGCCGCCACCGCCTGCTCGGGCCTGGGCCGGAGCACCGTAGGCATGCTCCGCTTCCGCGGCCACGACTCGCCGATCGAGCTGAGCTACTCCAACACCCTCGTCACGGGCTGTCACAGGATCGCCCTCCCGAGGGGGGCCACGCACGTGGAGAACAACACCCTCGTCGACATCGTCCTGTACCGGACGGAGGACTGCGGCAAGGTCGACAAGGCCGACGGCATCTACGTGGCCACGACCCTCTCCAACGTGACGGCCCCCCGCACCCTGTCCTGGCGCAGCTTCAGGGTCATCCACTGACGCGCCCCGGCCCGGAGGCCGCGGCGGCGTGAACTCCGCCACAGCCTCCGGCCGGCCGGGCCCCCGGGCCCGGGAATCCCGGGCCGCCGGGCCCCCACCCGGTTTTGCACCTAGTTGCAAAACCGGCCTCCCCTCGCTACAACAGGGGCATCACCCCCGCGCGAGGAGGCGCCCCCCATGTCGCAGAGCCGGTACCCGCACCTGCTGAGCCCGCTGGACCTCGGATTCACCACGCTGCCGAACCGCGTGATCATGGGCTCGATGCACACCGGTCTCGAAGAGCACGAGGGCGGCTTCGAGCGCCTCGCCGCCTTCTACGCCGAGCGCGCCCGCGGCGGCGCGGGCCTGATCGTCACCGGCGGCATAGCCCCGAACGACGCCGGCCGCCCCTTCGAGGGAGGCTCCCGCCTCACCACCGAGGACGAGGCCGCCGAGCACCGGGTGATCACCGAGGCGGTGCACGCCGAGGGCGGGAAGATCGCCATGCAGATCCTCCACTTCGGCCGGTACGCCTACCACAAGGACCTGGTCGCCCCCAGCGCCCTCCAGGCCCCCATCAGCCCCTTCGTACCGAACGAGCTCACCGACATCGAGGTCGAGCGGACCGTCGAGGACTTCGTCCGCGCCGCCCGCCTCGCCAAGCTGGCCGGCTACGACGGCGTCGAGATCATGGGCTCCGAGGGCTACCTGATCAACGAGTTCATCGCCGCCGCGACCAACAAGCGCACCGACCGCTGGGGCGGCGCGTACGAGAACCGCGTCCGCTTCCCGCTGGAGATCGTCCGCCGGACCCGCGCGGCCGTCGGCGAGGACTTCATCCTCATCTACCGCCTCTCCATGCTCGACCTGATCCCCGGCGGCTCCACCCTCGACGAGGTCGTCCACCTCGCCAAGGAGATCGAGGCGGCCGGCGCCACCATCATCAACACCGGCATCGGCTGGCACGAGGCCCGCATCCCCACCATCGCCACCTCCGTCCCGCGCGGTGCCTACACCTGGGTCACCAAGCGGCTGATGGGCGCGGTGAGCGTCCCCCTCGTCACCAGCAACCGCATCAACACCCCCGAGATCGCCGAGGAGCTGCTCGCCGACGGGCGCGCCGACCTGGTCTCCCTGGCCCGCCCCTTCCTCGCCGACGCCGATTTCGTCGCCAAGGCCGCCGCCGGCCGCTCCGAGACCATCAACACCTGCATCGGCTGCAACCAGGCCTGCCTCGACCACACCTTCAGCGGCAAGATCACCAGCTGCCTGGTCAACCCGCGCGCCTGCCACGAGACCCAGCTGGTCCTCGCCCCCACCCGGCTCAAGAAGCGCGTCGCCGTCGTCGGCGCCGGCCCGGCCGGACTCGCCTGCGCGGTCTCCGCCGCCGGCCGCGGCCACGCCGTCACCCTCTTCGAGGCCTCCGGCCACATCGGCGGCCAGCTCGACATCGCCCGCCGCATCCCCGGCAAGGAGGAGTTCGAGGAGACCATCCGCTACTACGGCACCCAGCTCGTGGAGAGCGGTGTCGAGGTCCGCCTGAACACCCGCGCCGACGTGGAGACCCTCCAGGGCTACGACGAGGTCGTCGTCGCCACCGGAGTCACCCCCCGCACCCCCGACATCGAGGGCGTGGACCACGCCAACGTGGTCAATTACCTCGACGTGCTCCGTGACGGCGCCCCCGTCGGCGAGCGCGTCGCCGTCGTCGGCGCCGGCGGCATCGGCTTCGACGTCGCCGAGTTCCTCACCGACAGCGGCGAGGGCGCCTCCCAGGACCCCGACGTCTACTTCCGCCACTGGGGCGTGGACACCTCGTACACCGGCCCCGGCGGGCTCACCGCCGCCGAACGCCCCGCGCCGCCGCGCCAGGTCCACCTGCTCCAGCGCAAGGCGACCAAGGTCGGCGCCGGCCTCGGCACCACCACCGGCTGGATCCACCGGGCGGAGCTCAAGCACCGCGGGGTGGTCTCCGTCGCGGGGGCGACGTACGACCGCATCGACGACGAGGGCCTGCACATCACCGTCGACGGGGAGCAGCGGCTCGTACCCGCCGACACCGTCGTCCTGTGCACCGGGCAGGAGCCGCGCCGCGACCTGTACGAGGCGCTGCGCGCGGCCGGTGTCGAGGCGCACCTGATCGGCGGCGCCGACGTGGCCGCCGAGCTCGACGCCAAGCGGGCCATCCGCCAGGGCACCGAACTGGCCGCGGCCCTCTGACGCCGTCCGGCGCCGTCCGGCGTCGTCTGACGTCGTCTGACGTCGTCTGACCGAAAGGGATTGTGGCGGTCCGGCCGGGCCGCCACAATCTCCCGGTGACGTTCTCACCCGCAGACGCAGACAAGATCCTCGCCGACAACTTCGCCCCCTGGGTGCTGGCCCTGGGCCTGAGCGTCCAGGAGACCGGCGAACGGCACGCCGTCCTGCGGCTGCCCTGGTCGCAGGCCCTGGCCCGGGACGGCGGCGGCCTCTCCGGTCAGGCCCTGATGGCGGCCGCCGACACCGCCACCGTCATCGCGATCTCCAGCGCGCGCGGCGCGTACGGGCCGATGACCACCGTCCAGCAGTCGACGAGCTTCCAGCGCCCGGTCACCGGCGCCGACGTCCTGATCCACGTACGGGTCACCAAACTCGGCCGGCGGATGGCCTTCGCCGACATCACCATGACCCCCGAGGGCGCCGCGGAGCCGTCCGCCACGGCCTCCACGGTCTACGCCCTGCTCGGCTGAGTTGCTTCCGCCACCGGCAGCCGGACCACCAGCCGGGCCCCCCGCGGAGAGTCCTCGGCGGTGAGGGTGCCGCCGTGGTGGGCGGTCAGGTCCCGCGCTATGGCCAGGCCCAGGCCGGCTCCGCCGTGGTCGCGGCTGCGGGCGTCGTCGAGACGGGTGAAGCGCTCGAAGACCCGCTCCCGGTCCCCGGGCGGGATCCCCGGGCCGTCGTCGGCCACCTCCAGCACGGCGGTCCGCGCGGATGGACCGCCGGTGGTGCGCAGCACGAGGTCCACCCGCCGGCCGGCGAACCGCTGGGCGTTGTCGAGCAGGTTGGTGACCACCCGGGCCAGCCACAGCGCGCTGCCCTCCACCAGGACGCCGTCTTCCAGCTCGGTGCGTACGGGAACGCGGTCCCCGAGCCGTGCTTCCACGGCGTCGCGGACCACCGAGCCCAGGTCCAGCCGGACCGACGCCATCGGCTGGGCGGCGTCGATGCGGGCGAGCAGCAGGAGGTCGGAGGAGAGCTGCTGGAGCCGCTCGATGTCCTGGAGCGCGCCGCTGATCAGTTCCGGCCACAGTTCCGGGTCCCGGACGGCCAGCGCCACCTCCAGCTGGGTGCGCAGCACCGTGATGGGGCTGCGCAGTTCGTGGGAGGCGTCGGCGATGAACTGGCGCTGACGGTTTCCGGCGGACTCCAGCCGGTCCAGGGTGGTGTTCATCGTCTGCGCCAGGCGGGCGACCTCGTCACGGGTGGGCGGTACGGGGACCCGGCGGTGCAGGTCCCGGTCGCTGATCTCGGCGACCTCGGCGCGGATCGCCTCGACCGGCCCGAGCGCCCGGCCGGTGACCCGCCAGGTGACGAAGGCGACGGTGGCCAGGAGCAGCGGGCCGCCGACCGCGAGCGCGGCGGCGGTGGTGTCGTCGGCCGCGTCCACATCGCGCAGCGAGGTCCCCACGAAGACGGTGACCATGCCCTGCGGGGTCTCCGTGGTGACCTGCACGACCCGCTGGCGGTGCTCGCCGCCGAGCGGGCCGGTCTTCCAGGTGTGGAAGACCGTGCCGGGCCGGAGGGGTTTGACGGGGACGAGCGAGAGTTCCCCGGCGAGGTTCGGGGAGGCGCGCAGCACCCGGCCGCGGGCGTTCACCACCTGGACGAAATCGACGCCGTGCAGGGTCGGCCGCATCTTCTCGAGATCGCCGGAGGCCGCGAGCCGGGCGACCGTCTCGGCCTGCCGCGCGGCGTCGCGCTCGGCGTTGCGCAGCAGATTGCCCTCCAGCAGTCCGAGGAGGGCGAAGGAGGCCAGTGCCAGGGCCGCGGCGACGACCACGACGGCGCCCACGGTGGCGCGGGCGCGGACGGTCATGGGCCACAGGCGGCGCAGCGGTGACCACTGGAGCAGGCGTGGCAGGTGTGGCCGGCGGCGGAACCGGCGGCGGGGGAGTGCGGGCTCAGCCACCGTCGGCCGCCAGCCGGTAGCCGGCGCCGCGTACGGTCTCCAGCGCGGAGCGGCCGAACGGCGCGTCGATCTTGCGGCGCACGGCGCTGATGTGGACCTCGACCACGTTGGGATCGCCGGCGAAGGCCATGTCCCACACCTGTTCGAGTATCTCCCGCTTGGGCACGACCTCGCCGGGGCGCCGGGCCAGGTACTCCAGCACCGCGAACTCCCGGGCCGTCAGCCGGATCTCGGTGTCGCCGCGGGAACAGCTGTGCCGGGCCGGGTCCAGCACCAGGTCCCCGAAGCGCAGGATCTGCGGGCCGCGGCGGCCGGTGCGCCGGGCCAGCGCGCGCAGCCGGGCGACCAGGACGAGGTAGGAGAACGGCTTGGAGAGGAAGTCGTCGGCGCCGGTGTCCAGGGCCTCCGCCTCGTCGTACTCGCCGTCCTTCGCCGTGAGCATCAGGATCCCGGATTCGTTCCCGGCGGCGCGCAGCCGCGCGCAGACCCGGTAGCCGTTCAGGCCGGGCAGCATGATGTCGAGCACGATCAGGTCGTAGTCGTGCTCGGTTGCCATCCACAGCCCCTGCGGCCCGTCGTGGGCCACATCCACGGAGAACCCCTCCGATTGGAGTCCCCGTTGCAGGGCCACGGCCAGCCGCCGTTCGTCCTCCACCACCAGTACGCGCATGCCGACCAGGGTCTCAGGCCCGGTCCGCGGCCGGCTGAAGAGGTCTTCAGCCGGCTTCAGGTGGGCTTCAGGATCCGCTCCGCATGCTCTGCAACGAGCCGGGTGCCGTGCCCGGTTGTGCATGAGGAGTCCCGGTATGTCTGAGTCTTTCCCGCCGTCCGAGCAGCCAGAGCAGCCCAAGCGGCCCGAGCAGCCCGCGAGCGCCCCGGAAACCGGCGGGCGCACGCGCGTGAACCTGGGGCGCCTGGTACCCCGGCGCAGGGGTGCCCGATGGGCGGCGCTGGGCGCGGCCGTGGTGATCGTCGGCGGTGTGGCGGTGGCGGTGGCCGTGGACGAGCACCACGACAGGATGGCCGGACCGCGCGTCGCCTGGGCCGAGGCCGACCACAAGGGCGGGATGAAGCGCGGCCCCGAAGGCGGCGGAGAGCACGGCGACCGGGCGTTCGGCGACCAGAGGATCCACAAGAACCTCAAGGACCCGAAGGCCCTGAAGGAGCTGCGGGAGCAGCGGGAGGCGGCACCGAAGCCGCGCGCCGGTGAAGCGGGCCCCGGAGGCTCCGCGAAGGCGGCCCCCGCGCCCCTGCCGTCGCTGGCCATCGGCCAGGCGGCCGACAAGGCGGCCGGGGCGGTGGACGGCGGCAAGGTGGAGAGCATCCGCGTGGTCGCTCAGGAGGGCGGCGGCAGCGCCTGGCTGGCCGTCGTACTCGGCCCGGACGGAGTCCGTCACGCGGTCACGGTCTCCGGTTCGGACGGCACCGTCACCGGCAACACCCCCGTCGCCGGCCGCTAGGGGCCTGCTACACCGGCGGGGCGGCCCGGTCGCTTTCGGCGGCGACCGGGTACGGCACGAAGGTGCTGCTGTTCTCGTCGACGGCCAGTGCGCGGCCGAGGGGCGGCACGGCGCGCTGGGGGCAGTCGAGCCTCTCGCAGAGCCGGCAGCCCATGCCGATGGGCGTGTCGGCGGAGGTCTTGCCGAGGTCGAGGCCGTCGGAGTAGACGAGGCGGGAGGCGTGCCGGATCTCGCAGCCGAGACCGATGGCGAAGGTCTTGCCGGGTTCGCCCCAGCCGCCGCGGTGGCGGGTCACGGCGCGGGCGGTCCAGAGGTATCGCTGCCCGTCGGGCATGGCGGCCGCCTGGACGTGGATGCGGCCGGGCGCGGCGAAGGCCTCGTACACGTTCCACAGCGGGCAGGTGCCGCCCGCGCGGGAGAAGTGGAATCCGGTCGCGGACTGCCGCTTGGACATGTTGCCAGCGCGGTCCACCCGGACGAAGGAGAAGGGCACCCCGCGCAGCCTGGGGCGTTGCAGGGTGCTCAGGCGGTGGCAGACGGTCTCGTATCCGAGACCGAAGTGGTCGGTGAGCCGCTCGATGTCGTAGCGGAACTCCTCGGTGGCCGTGTGAAAGGCCCGGTACGGGAGGATCAGCGCGGCGGCGAAGTAGTTGGCGATGCCGATCCGGGCCAGGGCGTGGGCGGGGGAATCCGGCGGGAAGTCCTCCGCCGCCAGCCTGTCGAGTTCCTCCCCGTACTCCAGCAGCGCCACTTGGGTGGCCATCCGGAAGGCCTGCTGGCCCGGCCGGAGCCGGCTCGACACGTGCAGGACGCGGGAGCGGGCGTCGTAGCGGTGCAGCCGGTCCGAGTCGGCCGCCAGGCGCACCCCGTGGCGGTCCCCGAGCCTCGCCGACAGGGCGCGTACGACGTCCCCCGGGCGGATCCCGACCTCGCGCGCCAGTGCCTCGGCGGCGAGGTCGGTCTCGTGCAGGTAGTTCTGCCGCCGGTAGAAGAACTCGCGGATCTCCTCGTGTGGTGAGCGCGGGCTCCCCACCGTGCCGTCCCGGCCGTCCGCGGCCCCGGCGAGCCGCTCGGCCAGCAGCTGGCCGCGCCGGCCGAGGTCCAGCAGGACGTGGGCCACGGCGGGCATCCGGGTGGCGAGGTCCGCCAGGTCGGACGGTGACACCCGGGCCCCGGCGACCTCGGTGGCGAGGGCCTCGCGGAGGTCGGCCACCAGCCGGCTGGTGTCACGCTCCGAGAAGAAGCCGGGATCGACGCCGAACGCCTCGGTCAGCCGCAGCAGCACCGGCACCGTGAGCGGCCGCGAGTCGTGCTCCATCTGATTGAGGTAGCTCGGCGAGATCGCGAGGACGCGCGCCAGGTCGGCCTGGCTCATCCGCCGCTCCTCGCGCAGGCGCCGCAGCCGCGCCCCCGCGTACGTCTTGCTCACCGGGCTCCCCCTCAGGTGATCGGAACAGCCGTAACCCTACGCGGGATCCGAGCGCCGCCGGCCTTCGCAAACTTGGCAAAAACGCTCCCGAAGATTCGCAGAACTTGGCATCCATCCCTCCTTGTTGGCACTCGGTGCCACTGCCAGAGTCGGTCCTGCGGCCAGTGGAACCGGGGCAGTCGGGACCGGCATGGCGGCCGCTACCCCCAGCCCGGCACGTGGTGCCAGTGCGGACAAGCGACTCAGGGAGACGGTGACGGTCATGGCAGAGGCGAACACGGCGGCAGCGGCCCAGCAGCTCGAGCAGCGGTGGGCGACCGACCCCCGCTGGGCGGGCATCGAGCGGACGTACGGCGCCGAGGACGTGGTCCGGCTCTCCGGCAGCGTCCGGGAAGAACACACCCTGGCCCGGCGCGGAGCCGAGCGGCTGTGGCGGCAGCTGCACGAGCTGGACTACGTCCACGCGCTCGGCGCGCTCACCGGCGGCCAGGCCGTCCAGCAGGTCCGGGCCGGACTCCAGGCGATCTACCTGTCCGGCTGGCAGGTCGCCGCCGACGCCAACCAGGCCGGGCACACCTACCCCGACCAGAGCCTGTACCCGGTCAACTCGGTGCCGCAGGTGGTGCGCAGGATCAACAACGCGCTGCTGCGCGCCGACCAGATCGCCACCGCGGAGGGCGGCGGTACGGGTTCGACGGACGCGGGGACCGACTGGCTGGCGCCGATCGTCGCCGACGCCGAGGCCGGTTTCGGCGGCCCGCTCAACGCCTTCGAGCTGACCAAGGCGATGATCGCGGCGGGCGCGGCCGGCATCCACTACGAGGACCAGCTCGCCTCCGAGAAGAAGTGCGGCCACCTGGGCGGCAAGGTGCTCGTGCCCACCTCCCAGCACGTCCGCACCCTCAACGCGGCCCGGCTCGCGGCCGATATCGCCGACGTCCCGACCCTGATCATCGCCCGTACCGACGCCCTCGCCGCGAACCTGCTGACCAGCGACGTCGACGAGCGCGACGCGCGGTTCGCCACCGGCGAGCGCACCGCCGAGGGCTTCTACCGCGTCGAGAACGGCATGGCACCGGTGATCGCCCGCGGCCTCGCCTACGCCCCGTACGCCGACCTCATCTGGGTCGAGACCGGCACCCCGGACCTGGCCCAGGCCCGCGAGTTCGCCGAAGCCGTCCACGCGCGGTACCCCGACCAGATGCTTGCCTACAACTGCTCGCCCTCCTTCAACTGGAAGGCGGCGCTGGACGACGACCAGATCGCCAAGTTCCAGCGGGAGCTGGGCGCGATGGGCTACCGCTTCCAGTTCATCACCCTGGCCGGCTTCCACTCCCTCAACCACGGCATGTTCGACCTCGCCCGCGGCTACGCGGAGCACGGCATGACCGCGTACGTGGACCTTCAGGAGCGCGAATTCGCCGCCCAGGAACACGGGTTCACCGCCGTGAAGCACCAGCGTGAAGTCGGCACCGGCTACTTCGACCTCGTCTCCACCGCCGTCAACCCCGCCTCCTCGACCACCGCGCTCGCCGGCTCCACGGAGGAGGAGCAGTTCCACTGAGCCCGCCCCGCGGGCGGGGGCGAGCACCGCTCCGCCGTCCCCGCCCGCCCGCCGGCCTTCCCCCGTCCGCCGCTCCCGCCGAGGAGACCCGTATGCCCACCACCGAACTCGCCGGTCGCGTCCACGTCCTCGGCGCGCCCGGCCACCGCTTCGACGAGATCCTCACCCCCGCCGCCCTGGACTTCATCGGCACGCTCCACACGGCCTTCGCCGGCCGCCGCGAGGAGGTGCTCAAGGAACGGCGCCGGCGCACCGCCCAGCTCGTCTCCGGCAACCCGCTCGACTTCCCCCGCGCCACCACCGCGGTCCGCGACGACCCCGACTGGCGCGTCGCACCGCCCGCCCCGGGTCTCGTCGACCGCCGGGTGGAGATCACCGGACCTCCGGACCGGCGCATGACCGTCAACGCCCTGAATTCGGGGGCCCGGGTGTGGATGGCCGACTTCGAGGACGCCACAGCACCCACCTGGAACAACGTCATCGGCGGGCAGCTGAACCTGCTCGACGCCATCGAGCGCCGGATCGACTTCACCACGCCCGAGGGCAAGGAGTACCGCCTCGGCGAGCAGTTGGCGACGATCATGGTCCGCCCGCGGGGCTGGCACCTGACCGAGCAGCACCTGGAGATCGACGGCCGTCCCGTCGCGGCCTCGCTGGTCGACTTCGGCCTCTACTTCTTCCACTGCGCCCAGCGGCAGATCGACGCCGGCCACGGCCCGTACTTCTACCTTCCCAAGCTGGAGAACCGGTACGAGGCCCGCCTCTGGAACGACGTCTTCCTGATGGCCCAGGAGATCCTCGGCATCCCGCGCGGCACCGTCCGCGCCACCGTCCTGATCGAGACGATCACCGCGGCGTTCGAGATGGAGGAGATCCTCCACGAGCTGCGCGAGCACAGCGCCGGACTGAACGCGGGCCGCTGGGACTACCTCTTCAGCCTCATCAAGACCTTCGGCCACCGCACCGACTTCCAGCTGCCCGACCGGGCCAAGGTCACCATGACCGCCCCCTTCATGCGGGCGTACACCCAGCTGCTCGTCCGTACCTGCCACAAGCGCGGCGCCCACGCCGTCGGCGGCATGTCCGCCCATGTGCCCGGCAAGGACCCCGAGGCCGACACCGCGGCCCACGCCAAGGTCCGGCTCGACAAGGAGCGCGAGGCCGAGGACGGCTTCGACGGCTCCTGGGTCGCCCACCCCGGACTCGTCCCCGTCTGCCGTGAGGTCTTCGACGGAGTGCTCGGAGAGCGCCCGCACCAGCTCGAGCGCCTGCGGCAGGACGTCCACGTCACCGCCGCCGAGCTGTTGTCGGTCCGGCGCACCAGCGGTCCGCCCACTCCCGAAGGCATCCGCGCCAACGTCTCCGTCGCCCTGCGGTACTTCGACGCCTGGCTGCGCGGCAGCGGAGCCGTCGCCCTCGACGGCCTCATGGAGGACGCCGCCACCGCGGAGATCGCCCGCGTGCAGCTCTGGCAGTGGCTTCGCCACGGCACGGCCGACCGCGAGAGCGTTCGGGAGATCCTCGCCGCGCAGTCCGCCGCGCTCGCCAAGGAGCAGCCGGACGCTCTGGTCGCCGAGGCGCGCGCGGTCCTCGAGCGCACGGCCCTCGAGCGGGACCTGCCGGCCTTCTTCACCCCCGATGCGTACGCCCGCCACCTGGTCACCCGTCGAGAGGAACGCTCATGAGCACCGCCATCCACCGGGTCGGCATCGTCGGCGGCGGCCAGATGGGCGCCGGGATCGCCGAGGTCTGCGCCCGCGCCGGCCTCGACACGGTGGTCTGCGAGGCCGATGCCACCGCGGCCCGCGCCGCCCGCGAACGCGTGGCCGTCTCCCTCGAACGCGCCGTCCAGCGGGGCAAACTGGACCGGCTCACCGCCGAGGACGCCCTGGCCCGGCTCGTCTTCTCGGGCAGCCTCGACGACCTCGCCGACCGCCAGCTCGTCATCGAGGCCGTCGTGGAGAACGCGGAGGTGAAGGGAGAGGTCTTCACGGCCCTCGACAAGATCGTCGAGGACCCTGCGGCGATCCTCGCGACGAACACCTCCGCCATCCCCGTGATGCGCCTGGCGATGGCCACCGGCCGCGCGGACCGCGTGGTGGGCCTGCACTTCTTCAATCCCGTACCCGTCCTGCCGCTGGTCGAGATCGTCTCCTCGCTGCACACCACCCGCGAGACGACCGAGAGGGCGGAGGCGTTCGCCCGCGACACCCTGGGCAAGACGGCCGTCCACTCACAGGACCGGGCCGGGTTCGTCGTTAACGCCCTGCTGGTTCCCTACCTGCTCTCGGCCATCCGGATGGCCGAGTCCGGTTTCGCGACCGCCGCCGACGTCGACGCGGGCATGGAACTGGGCTGCGCCCACCCCATGGGTCCGCTCAAGCTCGCCGACCTGATCGGACTGGACACGGTCGCGGCCATCGCGCAGTCGCTGTACGAGGAGTTCAAGGAGCCGCTCTACGCTCCGCCCCCGCTGCTCCAGCGGATGGTCCAGGCAGGGCTGCTGGGCCGCAAGAGCGGCCGCGGGTTCCACCCGTACGACCGGCGCTGACGGGGGAGCGGCTCGCGGTGCCCCACGTCACCGTCCGGGATGCGAGCCGATGTACCCATCCTCCAGGACCTGCGCCTACGCTGACCCGCAGCAGCTGGTTCGCCCCCGTCCGCCAGGCGGGATGCGTCGTAAGAGGGAACCCGGTGGGAATCCGGGACTGCCCCGCAGCGGTGAGCGGGAACGACCGCCGTCATACGCACTGGGCCCGGACGGGTCTGGGAAGCGACGGCCAGTAGGTGTCTGCCCGAGTGGCAGACGTGCCCGCAAGTCCGAAGACCTGCCCGTTGCCCGCGCACGCACAGCCGTGCGCGGACATCCCGGTGACCTCGTGGGCGGGTCGGCGTAAAGATCTCGGACGGCCGTACCGGTGCCTCGCGCCCGGCGGACCGTCCGGTCGGCCACCCCTTCGCGCCTCGCGTCCCGTCACCGGGACTCATGGAGACACGCTCGCGAAGGAGAGTTCCGTGACAACCGAGTCCGCAGCCGCGGCGGTACAAGCCACCGTGTACGGCTACCCCCGTCAGGGGCAGAACCGGGAACTGAAGAAGGCCGTCGAGGGCTACTGGAAGGGCCGCGTCAGCGCCGAAGCCCTCCACGAGACCGCCGCACGCCTGCGCCGGACGAACTGGCGCCAACTGGCCGGCGCCGGCATCACCGAGGTCCCCACCGGTGACTTCTCGTACTACGACCACGTCCTCGACACCAGCGTCATGGTCGGCGCCGTCCCGGCCCGGCACCGCTCCGCCGTCGCCGCGGACGCGCTCGACGGCTACTTCGCCATGGCCCGCGGCACCCAGGACGTGGCGCCGCTGGAGATGACCAAGTGGTTCGACACCAACTACCACTACCTGGTGCCGGAACTGGGGCCCGACACCGTCTTCACCACCGATTCCGCCCGGCAGGTCGCCGAGCTGAAGGAGGCCCAGGCCCTCGGGCTCAAGGCCCGCCCCGTGCTGGTCGGACCGGTCACCTACCTCCTGCTGGCCAAGCCCGCCCCCGGAGTGGCCGACGACTTCCAGCCGATCACCCTGCTCGACCGGCTGCTGCCCGTGTACGCCGAGGTCCTCGCCGATCTGCGCGCGGCCGGAGCCGAATGGGTCCAGCTGGACGAGCCCGCCCTGGTCCAGGACCGCTCCCCGGCCGAGCTCGGCGTCGCCGCCCGGGCCTACCGCGAGCTCGGCGCCCTCCCCGAGCGCCCCAAGCTGCTGGTCGCCTCGTACTTCGACCGGCTCGGCGAGGCCCTGCCGGTGCTGGCGAAGGCACCCGTCGAAGGGCTCGCCCTCGACTTCACAGACCGGGCCGCAGCCAACCTCGACGACCTCGCGGCGGTGGGCGGAATCCCCGGCAAGCGCCTGGTCGCGGGCGTGGTCAACGGCCGCAACATCTGGATCAACGACCACGAGAAGTCCCTCGCCACCCTCGGCACCCTCCTCGGCCTCGCCGACCGGGTCGACGTCGCCGCCTCCTGCTCCCTCCTCCACGTGCCGCTGGACGCGGGCGCCGAGCGCGACATCGACCCGCAGATCCGCCGCTGGCTGGCCTTCGCCCGCCAGAAGACCACCGAGATCTCCACCCTCGCCCGCGGTCTCGCCCGGGGCACCGGTGCCATCGCGGCCGAACTCGCCGCCAACCGCGCCGACCTGGCCGCCCGGGCGAACTCCGCGATCACCCGCGACCCGGCCGTACGGGCCCGGACCGCGGCCGTCACCGGCGCCGACGCCCGCCGCTCCCAGCCCTACGAGCAGCGCGTGGACGCCCAGCGGGCCCGCCTCGGCCTCCCACTGCTGCCCACGACGACCATCGGCTCCTTCCCGCAGACCGCCGAACTGCGCACCGCCCGCGCCGACCTGCGCGCCGGACGGCTCGACGAGGCCGGTTACGAGAGCCGCATCGAGGCCGAGATCCGCGAGGTGATCGCCTTCCAGGAGAAGACCGGCCTCGACGTCCTCGTGCACGGCGAGCCCGAACGCAACGACATGGTCCAGTACTTCGCCGAGCAGCTCACCGGCTACCTGGCCACCCAGCACGGCTGGGTCCAGTCCTACGGCACGCGCTACGTGCGGCCGCCGGTCCTGGCCGGGGACATCTCCCGTCCGGAGCCGATGACCGTGCGCTGGACCGCGTACGCCCAGGCCCGGACGGCCAAGCCGGTCAAGGGCATGCTGACCGGTCCGGTGACCATGCTCGCCTGGTCCTTCGTACGCGACGACCAGCCGCTCGGCGACACGGCCCGGCAGGTCGCGCTCGCCCTGCGCGACGAGGTGAACGACCTCGAGGCGGCCGGTACTTCGGTGATCCAGGTCGACGAACCCGCGCTGCGGGAGACCCTGCCGCTGCGGGCGGCCGACCACGCCGCGTACCTGGCCTGGGCGACCGAGTCCTTCCGCCTCAGCACCGGCGGCGTCCGTCCGGACACCCAGATCCACACCCACATGTGCTACGCCGAGTTCGGCGACATCGTCGAGGCCATCGAGGCCCTCGACGCCGACGTCATCAGCCTGGAGGCCGCCCGCTCCCACATGCAGGTGGCAGACGAGCTCGCCGGCGCCCACTATCCACGCGAGGTCGGCCCGGGCGTCTGGGACATCCACTCCCCGCGCATCCCCTCCGCCGGGGAGGCAGCGTCCCTGCTGCGCAAGGGACTTGAGGCCATCCCGGCCGAAAGGCTGTGGGTCAACCCCGACTGCGGTCTGAAGACCCGCGGCTGGCCCGAGACCAGGGCCTCCCTGGAGCACCTCGTCGAGGCCGCGCACCAGGTCCGTACGGAGATCGCGACGGCCTGAGGCCGGCGCGGGCACGCGGGCGGGAGCGGGAGTGACCTCCCCGCTCCCGCCGTCCCGCGATCACTCGCGCTAGTGTGCGTATGTGAGCCTTCATGTCGTGATCGGATTTGGACCCGCCGGTGCCGCAACTGCTCGGCTGCTGGCCGAACAGGGCCATACGGTAAGGGTCGTCACCAGGTCGGGCCGAAGCCCGGAAGCCGGAATCGAACACGTCGCGCTGGACGCGACGGACCCGGAGCGGCTGACCGAAGCCGCGAAGGGCGCGGCCGCGCTCTACAGCTGCGCCGCGCCGCCCTACCACCGCTGGACGAGCGCATGGCCGCCGCTGGCCGCGTCGGTCTGTACCGCGGCCGAGGCCACCGGGGCCGTACTGGTCATGCTGGGGAACCTCTACGGCTACGGTCCGGTGGACGGTCCCCTGACCGAGGAACTGCCGCTCGCGGCGACCGGACCCAAGGGGCGGGTGCGCGCCGCGGCCTGGGAGCAGGCGTGGACACTGCACGAGCAGGGCCGTATCCGGGCGGTCGAGTTGCGGGCCTCGGACTTCTTCGGGCCGGGCGTCACCGACGGCGGCCACCTGGCCGCGCGGGTCGTGCCACCGCTGCTGCGCGGCAAGCCGGTCTCCACCCTCGGGAACCCGGACGCCGCGCACAGCTGGACCTATCTCCCCGACGTGGCCAGGGCGCTGGTCGAGGTCGCCGGCGAGGAGCGGGCCTGGGGACGGCCCTGGCACGTCCCGACGGGGC
The DNA here is from genome assembly GCF_045208355.1 of Streptomyces sp. NBC_01546. Classification (NCBI taxonomy): domain Bacteria; kingdom Bacillati; phylum Actinomycetota; class Actinomycetes; order Kitasatosporales; family Streptomycetaceae; genus Streptomyces; species Streptomyces sp. NBC_01546. The sequence continues at coordinate 1,425,510 of NZ_CP109379.1, read as the reverse complement.
GCGCGCAGTCCGTCCGGGAGATGGTCGACCGCCTGGCCGCCCAGGCGGGGACGGGTCCGGCCACGGTGCGCAGGATCCCGCCGGCCGTGCTGGGCGTGGCCTCGCTCTTCTCCCCGCTGATCCGCGAACTCAAGGAGATTCGCTACCAGTTCGACCGTCCGTTCGTCGTCGATTCGAGCGCTTACGAGGCGGCGTTCGCGGTCCGGGCCACCCCCCTCGACGAGCAGATCAAGGCGACCGTGGACTGGTGGCGCGAGCGGGCGGCAACCACCCGGTGATCCCCTGAGGGGGACGGATCGGAGCGTGGCAGCGTGGTCGGGTAGCGTCAACTGTCCAACAGGGCCTGTCCGATGTACGTGCCGGGGGTCGCGCCGCCGGTCGTGGCGGGTGCGGCGAGGCGGATGTGGGCGTTGGTGGCGATGAAGGGGACGCCGTCGGGCCGGGCGGCGTCGAGGTCGGCCGGGGTGGTCTCCGCACCGCCCGTCAGCGGGGCCCCGTCGGCGTTGCGGCGCCCGATGGCCTGATCGCGGTGGGCCCGGAGGAGGGTGTCCCAGTGGTCGAGGAGCCAGAAGTCGCGCACCAGCTTCGGATCGCAGGTCAGGACGACGACGGGGCCACGCGTCACGCGTCGCATCTCGCGCAGGCCCGCCGCTGCGTCGCTCCACTGGTGCACGCTGAACAGGGCCATGGCGGCGTCGAACTCCCCGTCGGCGAAGGGGAGATCCTCGGCCACGGCGTCCACCGCCCGGGCGAGCCGGGCCGGCCGCCGGGCACGCATGGACTCCGACGGTTCGACGGCGGTCACCGAGCGGGCGGCACTCTCGTACGATCCGGTTCCGGCGCCGACGTTGAGCACGGTGCGGGCATCGTGGAGGGCCTCGGCGATGGCCTGGGCTATGCGGGGGTCGGGCCGGCGGTAGCCGGAGTATCCGGAGCCGATGGCGCCGTAATCGACGTCGCCGGCGCTGCCGTCGTGGGTGCGTGTGGTCATGGGCCTTACCTCGCCTCGTGAGCAGGAACAGGGGGAAGTGTCGTCCGTGGCACGCCGGTTGTGCCGGCGTCCCTAGGGCCAGAGGGGAAGGCGTTCCCAGCCGTCTCGGGAACGTTCGTAGCGCAGACGCGTGTGGACGCGGCTCTCGGTCGCCTGCCAGAACTCCACCTCGGCCGGGGCGAGGGTGTAGAGCGTCCAGGCCGAGTCGACGAGCGACGGCTCCCGCCCGATCAGGGCCAGGGACTTCTCGAGGGCGTGTTCCTGCTCGGCGGGGTCCGTCAGGTACTGGCTCTGGCGGCCCAGCAGGGCCTCCGCGTGTGCGGTGGCCGAGCGGCCGAGGAAGTCGGCCGCGTTGTCCTGGGCCGAGCCCGGGGTGACGGATCCGCGCACCCGCACCTGCCGGCCGTGTTCCGGCCAGTAGAAGGTGAGCGCCGCCCGCGGATGGCAGGCGAGCTGACCGCCCTTGGGGCTGAAGGCGTGGCTCGCGAACTGCCATCCCGAGCTGTCCACGCCCTTGAGGATCAGCACCCGTGCGTCCGGACCGCCGGAAACGCGAGTGACAGTCCGGGATCCCGTCCCTTACCGTCCCGGGGTCGGCGTCCCGACCGTCACGGGCCACGTCAGAAGGGACTGGACCATCTCAGCGGAAGCCGGAACCCACTGTGAGCGCCGCCCGTTGGGGCGGAACAAGGACTTCAACATCTTCTGGCTCGGCCAGGCGCTGTCCGTCCTCGGCGGGTCCATCTCGCTGCTCGCGCTGCCACTGCTCGTCCTCCACGCGACCGGGTCCATCGTGCAGATGGGCCTGATCACCGTCATCTCCGGGATCACCGGCATCGGCACGGGGCTGTTCGCCGGGTACGTGGTGGACCGGGCGGACCGCCGAAGGCTCATGATCGCCTGCGATCTGCTGCGCGCCGTGCTGTTCTGCGCGGTGCCGGTCGTGTGGTGGGCCGCCGGGCCCCGGGTCTGGCTGCTGTACGTGCTGACCGCGCTGGCCACCGTACTGAAGACGCTGTTCGACGTGGCTTACGTGACCGCCGTGCCGCATCTGGTGCGCACCGAGGACCTCACCGCCGCCAACGGGCGGCTGATGGGCACCTTCGCCGTCGGTACCCTCCTCGGGCCCGTGGCGGCCGGGTTCCTCACGGCCGCGGCCGGCCCGGACCGGGCGCTGGCCGTGGACGGCGCCACCTTCCTCGTCTCCGCCGCCAGCCTGGCCTGGGTGACGTTCGGCAAGCCCGCCGTCGATCGTGCCGAACCGGCGGCCGCGGGGGTGTTCCGCGAGGTGTTCGTCGTCGGATTCCGCTTCCTGTGGACGCATGCCCTCCTGCGCCCGCTGACGGTGCTGCTCACCCTGCTGACCTTCGTCACCATGGGCGCCACCGACCTGCTGATCTACCGGGTCCAGCACGATCTGGGCCGGGACGCCGCCACCGTCGGCTATGTGATCGCCGTGAGCGGGACCGGCGTCGTCACCGCGGCCCTCACCGCAGGGCGGCTGCGCCGGACCTTCGGCTTCGGCCCCTGCTGGCTGGCCTCGGTCGCGATGATCGGCGTCGCGGTGGCGGTGACCGGGGTCAGCCGCAGCGTGCCGGTGATCGCCGCACTGGCCGCCGTATTCATGTTCGGGCTGACCCTGGGCGGGGTCTGCAGCATGACCCTGCGCCAGGAGGTGACCCCCGACCGTCTGCTCGGCCGTGTCACCTCCGCCTTCTGGACGGTGCACAACGCCTCGGGCCCGGTGGGCGCGGCCGTGCTCACGGTGCTGGCCGCCCGCCACGGGGTCCCGGCGGTCAGTGTGGCCGCCGGCGCCTTCTGCCTGCTGGTGTTCGGCGCCGGACTGCTGACGCCGCTGCGTCCCCGCCCCACGGCCCGGAAGCAGCACGTGCCGTGCGGTGGGGAAGGGGGTCTGGGATCATGAAGCCGGGGGACCGGGAGCGAGGAGCAGACATGTCCGGAGAGTTCGAGGCGAGCGTCGAGATCGACCGGCCGGTCGACGAGGTCTTCGCCTACCTCGCCGACGGCCGCAACGACCCGGAGTTCAGCCCGCGCGTCCAGGAGATCACCAAGACCCCCGACGGCCCGACCGCGCTCGGCACGGTCTTCCGCAGCACGGTCAAGGACGCCGGGATGAAGACCGGCCGGGAGTTCCGCATCGTCGGCTTCGAGCCGCCGCACCTGATCCGCTGGACGGAACAGAGCCGGAACCTGGTCACCGCGGAGGGCGGCTACGACCTCGAGACCCTCCCCGGCGGCCGCACCCGGGTCCGGATCTTCAACACCCTCGAGGGGCACGGCCTCGGCAAACTGCTCGTCGGCTTCGCCGCGAGCGCCGCCCGCAAGGACGCCCCCGCCTTCGGCCGCCGCATCAAGGCGGCCGCGGAGGCGTCCCTCAAGCGGTAGCGGTCAGAACCGCCCGGGGCCGGACGGGATCGGCAGCGGCTTTGACGGCTTGGCCGGCTTGGACGGCGTCGCGGAGTCGCTCCGCTCGGCCGCGGCCGGCCCGGTCTGGCAGGTCACGTCCTCGGCGGGCAGCCGGCCCGTGGTCAGGTACGTGTTGACCTGGGCGTCGGCGCAGGACGTGGGGTCGGTCATGTACACGCCGTGGCCCTCACCGCCGGCCACCAGCACCATCCGCGAGCCCTTGAGCGCGCGGTGCATGCCCTGGCCGCTGCTCAGCGGAGTCTGCGAGTCCCACTCGTTCTGCACCGTCAGCACGTTCGCCTTCTTGTTCATGGGCGTGGCCGACTCGACCGGCCGGTCCCAGAAGGCGCACGGCTTGATGTTGGACGCGAAGTCCCCGTACAGCGGGTACTTGATCTTGTCCTTCGCCGCGTCCCGCTCGTACTGCTCGGCGTAGCGGGGCCAGCTGCCGGTGTCCCCGCACACCACGGACCAGAAGACGGCGGTGCCGTTGTCCGAGGCGGGCGCGGCCGCCCTGTCGCCGGTGAGCAGCCGCTTCAGCTCGGCGGTGTCCGGTCCCGCGGGCTGCGGCTTGCCCTCGGCCGCGGCCTTGAGGGCCACGACCAGCGGGGTGGCCTGCGCCGGGTAGAAGAACACCCCGCGCGCGGACCGGATCAGGTCTCCGTTGATCTTCTGCCCCTCGAAGTCGATGGGCTCCTTGTCGGCGCGTGCCACCAGCGCCCAGAAGGTGTCGGACACGGCCTTCGGGCTGTCGCCGAGCCCGTACTCGGCCGACCGCTCGGCCGCCCAGCCCGTCCACCGCGTGAAGGCGGGCTCGGCCTCGGTCGCCCACACCTGGATCATGCCGCGCCAGATCATCTTCGGGTCCACACCGCTGTCCAGTACGAAACGGTCGGTCCGCTCCGGGAACATCTGCGAGTACACCGCGCCGAGGTAGGTCCCGTACGAGTAGCCCAGGTACGAGACCTTGCGCTCGCCCAGCACCGCGCGGATCGTGTCCATGTCGCGCGCCGTGTTGCGGGTGGTGATGTGCGGGAGCACCGAGCCGGCGTTCTCGCGGCACTTGTCGGCGACCGTGCGCGCCCACGTCACGTCGGAGGAGAAGGTCTCGGGCCGGTACGGCCGGTCGAAGTTCTGCTCGGCGTCGGTGAGTCCGCAGGTGATCGGGCTGCTGGAGCCGACGCCGCGCGGATCGAAGCCGATGAGGTCGTACTGGTCCCGTACGTCCTTGGCCATCATCTCGCCCATCGCCAGCGGCAGATCGAGCCCGGGCCCGCCCGGGCCGCCCGGGTTGAGGAGCATGACGCCGTGCCGCTTGGCGGGGTTCTCGCTCTTCACCCGGGATATCGCGAGGTCGATCGTGGTGCCCTCGGGACGCCGGTAGTCGAGCGGGACCTTGAGGGTGGCGCACTCGTACGAGGCCGGCTGGTCCGGGCTGCACCGGTGCCAGGAGGGCTTCTGGCTCAGGTACTCCGGAGCCGAAGCGGCGGAGACCTGGGTCGCGGTCAGCAGGGGGACGGTGGACGCGATGAGTCCGGCGGCGGCGAGCAGCGGTGCGAGGCGTTTCATGCGCACGATTGCCGTTCCTTTCGGTGAAGTCGCTTACCCGCTCACCTTGTTGTATGCGGAGGCGGGGCGAATCATCCCGAAGGCCGGGGCATATGCGTCTCACGAATGAGCCGATATCCGGACAACTGGCCGACACGCCGCAGTCGGTGCGGTCGGCGAGCTCGGCGCGGCCGACGACCGGAGTGGTCAGTGATGGCCCTCGTGCGCGGAGCCGGTCTCGAGGGCGCCGCCGATGCGGCCGCGCAGGGCGGTCAGGGCATCCGCCGACGGGGTGGTGACCACCCAGCGGCTCCCCACCAGGTAGGTGCCGCCGTACATCCGGGCCTCGGTCAGCCAGGAGCGCATTCCCTCGTCGGCCGCGAAGGTGACCATGCGGAAGGCGCCCTGTTCGGTCTGGCAGCCTCCCTCGCGCAACTCCTCAGCCTGTATGTCCACTTGGGCGGTGCAGCCGACAGCGGCGGCAATCTCCTCGATCGAGGTGGACGGTGCCCGGCTCTCCTCGGCCGGGCCGCCGTGCGAGGCCGCCGGACTTCCGGCGCAGCCGCCGGCCGGCAGCAGGGCGAACGCGGCGGCCACCGTCACCACGACGGTACGGAGAACACGACTGTGCGGTCGGGCGGTTGACGGCGGCATGACTCTCTCTTCCTCGCCGGCTGATCGGGGGCGGGGTCGTGGTGCCCAGGTGGGAGGGGACCGGGCACCACGACCCCGGGGCCTCTGTTAGTGCGCCGCCTTCGCCTTCTTTCCCTTGTCGGTCACGGCGAACCAGAGGCCCTGCTTGTTGTGCCCGGTGATGTCTCCGGGCGCCTTGTCGCCGGTGAACAAATAGACCGGCCAGCAATCGATCGTCAATTGTTCCGAACCGTCGGGACGCTTCACGGAGCCGACCAGTTCGGCGGCAATTCCCGACACCTTCGACTTGTCCACCGGCTTGGCCGGCTTCCACGTGTCCAGGCAGGCATCGAGGCAGCCGAATTTCATCGGCCAGGCGCTGTCCTTGTCGAACCGGTAGAGCGTGCGGCCCTCCGCGTCCGCGAGGATCCCGCCGAGCATGGGATTCTGCGCGACGGACAGTTCGGCGCCCTGCGCCGGCGCCTTCTTGTCGGCGGCGGCCGCGGCGGCGGCCGGCTTTCCGTCGGCTCCCAGCACGTGCCAGGTTCCGCCGACGCCCTCACCGAGCGTGTCCCCGGCCTTGGTGTCCTTCGCGTAGCGGTACACGGGCCAGCCCGCCAGGGTCAGCTGCCGGGTGCCGTCGGCCCGGGCGACCGAGCCGAGCAGGCCCGCGTCGATCCCTTCGCCTGCGGTGACGTCGTCCGCCGCCACGGCCGGCCACGCCGTGGCGCAGTCCCCTTCGCAGGCTGACTTGGGGGGCTTGGGCGTGTCCTTGTCGAACCGGTAGAGCGTGAAGCCTTCACTGTCGGTGACCGCGCCGCCCAGGTTCGGGACCTCGGCCACCTTCAGCTGCCCGGCCGGACCGTTCTTGCCGGCCGCGCCCGCCGGGGCGGCGCCGGAGCCGCTGTCCCCGTAGGCGGGATTCGCCCCGGAACCCGACCCGTACGCTCCGTCCCCGCCGTCCGCGCCGTAAGGAGATCCGATCTTCTGGCTGTCGCCCACCGGCTGTACCGCACTTCCCTTTCCCGGCGGTTTCTCGGCGAGTCCACATCCGGAAGTCAGCAGCAGTACCGCGACCGCCGCCGACCCGGCGAATATCTCACGACGCATTCTCTTCACGATCTCTCCTTCAGGTCCGGTCCAGCTTTTCCGTTCGTCCCTTCCGTAATTGATACGGGGCCGGGAGCGGGGGAGGCCCAATTCCCTGCGAATTTGTCGGATCGCGCCAAGAATTGAACCGGGGGAGGGTCCGGAGACGTGCACCGGCTCAGTCCTGGATGCGCAGCGCGAGCGCCGGACAGCGCCGGATCGCGCGCAGCGCCTTCGGCCGCAGCCGTGCGGGCACCGGCATGGACGCCTTGGCCGGGTAGCCGTCCGCGTCGAGCCGTACGACGTCGGGGAGGATGTCCACGCACAGCCCGTGCCCCTTGCACAGGGTCCAGTCCACGACGAGCCGTTCCGGACTCTCGTCGCGCGGCAGCGGCAGCGCTCCCAGCACCCGCCGGCCGCACCCGCCGCCCAGGGCATGGTCGTGGAACTCGTCGGGGAAGGCGGCGAGGGCCGAGGCGACGAAGTGCGAGGTGCCGTCGGGGTGGCTGCACGCACCGCGGCCCCGGACCGCCGTCAGGCGTGCCTCGACCGTCTCGAGGGCCGCGCCGCCCCCGCCGCGGACGACGTCGTCCAGTACGTCGGCCAGCGCGGGCAACCCCCGTACGCAGGGCCCGCACTGGCCCGCCGACTCCTTCGCCATCCACCGGGTCACCCGCGCGACCTCGCCGGCCGGGCAGGTGTCCTCGGGCAGCGGCAGCACCGCCCCCGCCCCCAGCACCGCGCCGAAGGCCGCCAGGGACTGCCGGGACACCAGCGCGGAACGTGCGGACATCGGGTCCAGCCATCTGCCGTGATAGCCGCCGACCAGGACGCCCTGGCCGGGATCGGTGCCGCACAGCTCCAGGACGTAGGCCAGCGAAGCCCCGGTCGGGGTCTCGACGACCGTGGAACCGGCCACGGTCAGCAGGACGGTGCCCGGTTCGGCCGGCAGCCCGGTGGAGCGGTACTCGGGCGCACCCAGCCGTGCGGCGATGCCGAGTTGGGCGAAGGTCTCGGTGTTCGACAGCAGGGTGGGCACGCCCCCCAGACCCCGCTCGCTGGTCCGCACCTTCCGCCCGGACGGCAGCACCGCTCCGCCGTTCAGGCCGCTGATGAGGGCCGTTCCCTCCCCGGTGACGAAGCGTTCGGGAAGCCGCGTCACGCGCACCCGGCGTCCGGCCGGGCCGCGTTCCGCGACGGCGTCCCGTACCGACTGCTCCACGTCCTCCCGGGTGACGGCCACCACGACGTCGTCGGCGCCGAGCGCCGCGGCGGCCAGCAGGGCTCCGTCGAGCACCAGATGCGGGGCGTGCAGCAGCAGCGCGGTGTCCTTGAGGCAACTCGGCTCGCCCTCACTGCCGTTGACGACGACGGCCGTGGGAGCGTCCCGCCCCCCGGCCGAGCGGGTGACGGCCCGCAGTTTCCGCGCGAACGGGAAGCCCGCTCCGCCGCGGCCCCGCAGGTCGATGTCGTTGGCGAGGCCGACGAGTTCGTCCGGTCGCAACCGGGGCAGCGTGCCGTGGGTGTCGAGATGGGCGGCGCGGTCGAGCCGGGGGGTCCGGTCGAGTCCGGCCAGCAGCCTGGGGGCGCCCACACAGCCGAGGCCGGGGCGCGGCTCGCCGGTCACAGCCACTGCTCTGCGGCGGCCGGCTGCTCGCCGTACAGCCGGGTTCTGCGGCCGGCCGTGGCGTAGGACCGGGGGCCGGTCCGCGGCAGCGGCGGCCGCCCGCTGGACACGAGCCGACGCGTGCCGCGGCCGGTGCCCGTGCCGAGGCCGTCGAGGGTGCGCGTACCGGTGTCCCGGTCCGTGCCCGGGCGCGGCCCGGGGACGGGAGCCGGGCGGGAACGTGCCCCGCGTGCCCGGGACTTCACGCGGAACGCGATCACCCCGGCGACACCGATCAGGCACAGCGCGTACGCCATCGTCACCCAGGCGCCGCCCGGGCGGCCCGCCTTGAGCCCGTGCACCAGGGACGCGCCCCAGGCCGGATAGGCGCCGAAGTGCAGGGCCCGCCACCACAGGGAGCGGCTCTTGGTGGCGAACACGCTGCGCATCGCGCCGGAGACCGCGACGGCCACGAAGAGGTAACCGGCCAGCGTGCCGAGTCCGATGAGGACGGGCCGGTCGCCGTCCGCGAACGGCAGGACCGCGGCGGCCGCGCTCGTCTGCGCCTTTGCGACCTTGACCCAGATGTGCAGGGCCAGGAAGCTCAGGCCGGCCACGGCCAGTCCGCGGTGGGCGCCCTGGGCGAGGAGCCGGTGGCCCGACCCGAGCAGCACCCGGTCGGTGGCCACCAGCCCCCACAGGACGGTGGCGGTGAGCGAGACGAGCGAGAGCACGCCCGCCCCGAAGTCGAGGAAGTCCCACAGATGGGTCAGGGCGCCCGCGCGGACCACCACGATGAAGGAGGCGAGGGCCGCGAGGACGACCGGGGCCGTCGCCGGGTGACGACTCCTGCGGCGGGCCCGGTGCGAGCGGCGTAGGTACGGCTGAGACAGGGGCATCCAGATCTCCTGTGCGCCTGGGCCCCGAGCACTCCACCTGGCGCTCGGCACCCGGGGTTCGTTGTCGCTCGTGCCCGGCAGCGCTGTGAAACTCCCGCGCCGGCCGAGGAGCTTGGGGCCGGAGTGCAGAAGCATCGTGGAGCTGCACGGCGCCTCCACAGGATTTATCGAAACGTGATAATTTCTCGCAGCGCGTCTCCGGCGCATCGAACAACCCCGGAAGATTCCCCTCCAGCGGAGGTTGCGACAGGCCACCGCGCCGCCCGCCGTCTACGCGTCCCCGACGGCAAAATCACGGCAAAACCGCGGGACGGAATGTGGCCGGACCCCTCCAGGAGGGAGTACGAGGGGCCGCAACTCTCTTGTCAGGCAGGGCTGTTGGCGCGAGAGGCAACCTCGGCGGGCTTGTCCTCCGCTACCGGACAGGCCTCACCCCGGCACGAACGAGGAAACGATGTGCGAACTTCTGAACCGCATCTGGTCCCGCCCTCGCGGCGAGTGGACCCGCGTCCTGCGACGGGAACTCCCCGCACTGGCCGCCGAGATAGTGGAGGAGCTTCTGCATGGAATTCCGGAATTTTCCGCCCTTATCGATGACAACGATGCCATCGGCGATGAATTGCTCAGGCAGCGGGTGGAGGAAGCCCTTCTCACCGTTCTCGGCTACCGCGATGCCCGCGGCGGCCCATCGGGCAAGGACCAGGAGCAAGAGCAGGCGCACGAACAGGAACGACAGCAGGAACACCGGCAAGAACGACAGCAGGAACACCAGCGGGAGCAAGAGCAGCGGCAACACCCGCGACAGACGGCGGACATGCCCGCGGACCTCGACATGGGGCACCGGCACGCGAGCCTGGAGGTCGTGGAGGGAAGGCAGCACGACAGGCAGGACGACAGGCGGCACGGCGGGCAACACCTGGGGCCGGCCGTCGACCGGGCGCGTCAGGACCTCTTCAAAGCCCTCACCGATGACCGGGCCGCCTCCGGGACCTCCCTCGCCGATCTCGCCGAGGCGGCCGGCTGGCCCCTCCCGGTGGCCGTGCGGGCCATCGCGCCGGCCACGCCCGGGGAGGCACAGCAGCTGGCGACCGTCCTGGACGACGCCCTCGCCGGGATGTTCGCGGGCCGCCCCTGCCTGCTGGTCCCGAGCCCCGATCCCGACACCCGGGCTCCGTTCGAACTCCCCCTGCGCGGCCGGTTCGCGGCCGTCGGCCACGCGGTACCGCTCCGGGACACCGCGTCCTCCCTGCGCTGGGCGCTGCGTCTGCTCGCGCTGACACCGGCCCGAGCGGGTCTGGACGCCCGCCCCGTCTTCGTGGACGACCACCTCTCGACGCTGCTGCTGCTCCAGGACGAGCCCCTGGCCCACGCGCTGGCCGCCCGCTGGCTCCGGCCACTGGCGGATCTGACCCCGCGCCAGAGCGAACGGCTGGAGGTGACCCTCCTCGCCTGGCTGGAGGGCGGCGGCGCACCCGAGGCCGCCAAGGCCCTGAGCGTGCACCCGCAGACCGTGCGGTACCGCATGCGTCAGCTGGAGAAGCTGTTCGGGCCCGGTCTGCGGGACCCCCGCACCCGGTTCGAACTGGAGATGGCCCTGCGCAGCCGCCGGCTGATGGCCCAGGTACGGCGTCAGCACTCGCGGGTGGGGCGCCGGACGGCACGCGTGGTCACGGCGGACTTCACCCCGCTGGTCGTCGGACGGATGGCCCGCGTCAACGGCTTGTGACCACAGGGGAGGAGTGACGAGAGGAGCAACAGCAGCCGGCCCGGCCCCGTACGAACGGGGCCGGGCCGGTGGTCACAGGGCGGCGGGCACCGCCCCGCGCATCGTGGAGTTGAGGTCCAGCAGCTCCTCGTACGCCCGTGCGCAGGCCTCGCACCCCGCCAGATGGCGTGCGAGGCCGCGGGGCTGCTGCGTACGGCTGCGCCGGACCGCCGAACCGAGCATGTGGCTGTAGTGGCCGCACCGGCCGTCGGCCACGGTGTCCAGATGGGCCAGGAGGTACGCCTCGCGCAGCCCCTCGCGGGCCCGGAAGGCCAGCGAGGTCACCGCGCTGGGGGTGATGCCCAGCAGCGCGGCGATCTCGTGCGGCGAGTCCTCCTCGACCAGGGTGTGCCACAGGACGGCCCGCCAGCGCGCGGGCAGCGCCCGGAAGGAGCGGGCGAGGAGCCTGCGGTCCTCGCCGGCCAGCAGCCGGCGCTGCGGATCACCGCCGGCGGCCGCCTGCTGACACCAGGTGTCGAAGTCCGCCGTCAGGAGCGTCCTTCCGTCGCCGTCACTCCACTGCATGGCCGTGTGACGGACGACGGCCAGCAGGTACGCGCGCCACGGGCCCCGGGGCCCCGCGCCGGAGCGGACGGCCTGCAAGGTCCGGGCGAAGGCCTCGGAGACGAGGTCCTCGGCGTCCTGCGGGGTACGGCAGCAGGTGCGCGCGTACGCGAGGGCGGCCCGCCGGTGCCGCCGGTAGAGGAGATCGCACACGGCCGCGTCCGCGGTGCCCGACCGGTACTCCCTCCTGAGCCGCCGGGTGAGTTCCCCGTCGGACGGCGCGGAGGGCCGGCCGGGCGCGCCGGGCTCGCCGGGCGGGGAGGGCTCGGCGGGCGGTGCCTTGCCGCCGTCGCCCGGATGCTGCGGACCGTCTGCGGATTCACGAGAGCCGGACATGGCACTCCTCGTCGGTTCAGGACCAGGCTGGGCGCAGGTGTGCGGCGTTGGCCCGAAGTCGGCTTCGGGCCAACACCTGTCCCGGGCGGGGCGCGGTGCGAGGGGGAGGAGCCGCACCCCGTCCGGGAGTTCGTGGAGCCGCCGCGTCAGCGGCAGGTGCGCCCCCTGTTGATGCAGTCCACGGCGTTGGCCATCAGGCCGTTCGGCATCACGTTGATGAAGTCACCGTGGTCGGTCACCGGTTTGTGGAGCTGCTCGGGGAAGCTGTCCACGGCGAACCGCGCCCCCGGCGCGACCCCGTACGTGATGCGCTGCACCAGCTGCGGAATGGCGCTGAAGCCCTTCGGGCAGCGGCCGTTGCGGTCCGCGAAGGCCACATGGGTCCGGTGGTTGGCGCTGTCGGTGTTGCGGCCGTCCCAGCAGTTCTGGAAGTTGAAGGTGCGCACCACGTCGCTGCCCTTGGGGCAGATCGGGTACTTGTCCTTCAGCTGGCGGTTCTCGAACCCGGTACAGCTCCACGAGGCATTGGCATTGGCCGTTCCGTTGGCGAAGGCCTTGGCGTCGCCGGTGATGATCCGCAGGAAACGGGGCATGGCCTTGACCTTGCCGACGGGACTGCCCTTGAAGCTGATCGTCACCTGTTTGGGCCGCAGGATCGTGCCCACGTTCGCGTCCTGACCGCCGCCGGGCGCCTTCGCGTCCTTCTCCGCCTTGCCGTCGCGCAGCCGCAGCACCGGCCAGTAGTAGGTGGACAGGTCGCCGTTGCCACAGGTGGTGCCGGAGGCGGCGAGGCTGTCGTTGGTGGAGAAGGCGTCGGTGGTCTTGTTGCCCACGTAGTCGTGCATGTGGTGGGCGCCGTTGGACACCCCGGGGGCGACGATCACGTTGTCGGGGTTGAAGTGGCCGTTCTCGTTGCGTCCGCACTGGGAGCTGAAGGACCCCGTCGAGGCCCCGGCCGCTGCCCCGGGAGTGCGTACGTTCGGCCGTACCTTGCCGATGTCGACGAAGTCGCTCCGTGCCGGTCCGCCCTTCCCGCCGATGCTCCGGGCGGCGCCCGGGTCGGCCGCCGGGTCGCCCGCCGCAGCGGCCGACGCGTCGTCCTGCGCGGAAGCCTGCTTCACCTGGCACGCGCTCATGGACTTGAGCTCCTCCGGACGGGCCGCGGAGCGGGCTATCGCGTCGGACATGCGGCCGATGGTCTCGTCGCGCTGCTGCTTGAGCCCGCCGACGAGGTCCTCTCCCCGTTCCTCGCCCGCGGCGAGCTTCCGGTAGGCGTCGGCCACCTGTGAGTCCAGCTGGGCGAGGCCCTCGTCGACCTCGGTCTTGGCCTGTTCGGGTACGGCGGTGAGCCGGTCACCGACGTCGGGGCAGTCGATGGTGGCGCTCACCTGCTCCGCGCCGCCCGAGTCCCGGCGGCCGTCCTGGCCCGCGTTCGCGTTGCCCGCGACGACGGCGACCCCGCCGCCGCCCAGGACCAGTGCGGAGACCAAGGCCAGCAGCTTGTTCGACAACCGGGGGCGTTTATGGCCCTTTTCACTCATGCGATCACTTCACTTCACTTCGTCGATCGGACATCGGACGGAGCAGGGGTCGGGGTCCCGTCGGGGACGCTGAGCGCGTCGAAGTCGACCAGCCCGCTGTCCTCGAGGACCGTGATGTGGTCCAGGACCGTGGTGTTGGCGGATGTGGCCAGGGCGCGGACCATGGAGTTCCTGGTCTGCGCCCGCACTTGGGCCAGCAGCGCGAACACCTTTCCGTGCGCTCGGCGCAGCAGCTGGATGAACAGCCGCTCGTACTCGTCCCCTTGGGCGCGGGTCAGCTGCCCCAGCCATCCCCGCTGCTGCTCGGACGGCTGGTTGGGCAGGTCGACGCCGAGGGCCTGACCGACCTGGATGACCTGCCGGTCCAGCTCGGTGTGGCCCTCCACGAGGTGCTCCCCGGCCGTGCGCACCGCCGGGCGCGTTCCCCGCTGCTGGGCCTGCCGCCCGGCGGGCAGCTCCCACAGACCCGCGAGTCGTACCTTCCGTACGAAGTCCCGGTCCGCGGGGGTCAACGGCCCGTACGCCGTACTCATGATCCCGGCGCCGTCGTCCTCGGCGGCCGGCCGGCCGGTCGAGGCAGAGGCCCGGGCGCCGAACTTCTCCACGGGGATCAGCAGCGCGATCAGGGTGACGGCAAGCGCGCTGATGACGAAGCCGCTTCCGATCGTGTATCTCGTGGCGACCGAAAACCTGCTGATGGAACGCCGCCGGAATGACAGCACAGTGCCTCCTTGGTCCGTGGGCCGGGAGGGGCAGCGGGGCCGGAGGGTCCGCACGCGCCGTGCGTTGCACACCCGCATTCCCGGGGTGTCACGGGACGCTAGTGCCACGGGTGGTGCCCACGCGGGCGGACCATCACCATTGGATAAACATCCGGTCAAGCCCCCGAAGGGCTGATATCTTGCCGCGCCTGCCCGATGCCGAACCTGCGGTCCTCCGGCGGCGGACCGGTCGGGACGGCCGGCGGCGTCCGTCCGTTCCCGCCGTACGAAATCCAGTTCGTCAGCGTCGGGTGGACCGGGCCCCACGTCCGGGTGGTTGTTCCCCGCGCGGGCACTTTTCGGCGCTCAAGGCGCCTGCGGACCGTGACAGTTGACGCATGATCATCGAGCCTTCTTCCAGCTCCGACTCCTCGGTCGAGCCCGCACCGTCCCCTGCTCGCCGGCCCTCCCGCCGTACCGTCATGGCCGGCGCGGCCGCCGTCGCGGGAGCCGGTGCGCTGTCGGTGGCCGCCGCGTCCGCCGGGACCCCGCAGGCACCGTCCGGTTCCGCACGCCCCGACTGGGAGACCTGCCTGACCATCGCCCGGGCCATCCTCGTACGGGACGATGACGACCAGCCCCTGGTGCCTCGTTACGCGGACGTCCTCCTGAAGAACGGACTGCCCCGCTCCCGCCGCCCCGGCAAGAAGGTGCTGGTCGTCGGCGCCGGCCCCGCCGGGCTCACCGCCGCCCACCTCCTGCGCCAGGCCGGGCACCAGGTCACGGTCATCGAGGCCAACGCCAACCGGGTCGGCGGCCGCATCAAGACCTTCCGTACCGGCGGCCACGAGAAGGCCGCCGCACCCTTCGCGGACCCCAAGCAGTACGCCGAGGCCGGCGCCATGCGCATCCCCGACAGCCACCCGCTGGTCACCGGACTGATCGACAGCCTCGGCCTCAAGCGCAGGCGCTTCCACCTGGTCGACGTCGACGGGGCCGGCCGCCCCGCCTACCGCACGTGGATCTTCGTCAACGGCATCCGGGTACGCCGGGCGGACTACGCCCGCAGCCCGCAGGCGCTCAATCGTTCCTTCGGAGTCCCGGCGGCCTACGAGTCCGTGCCCGCCGCGCAGATCGTGCGCAATGCCTTCGCTCCCGTACGCAAGGAGATCGAGGGGAAGAAGGACAAGGAACTCGTCGAGGGCTGGGCCCGCGTCATCCAGCGCTACGGCCACATGTCGATGTATCGCTACCTGACCGAGGAGGCGGAACTCGACGAGCGGACCATCGACCTGATCGGAACCGTCGAGAACCTCACCTCCCGTCTGCACCTCGCCTTCGTGCACAGCTTCATCGGAGCCTCGCTGATCAGCCCCGACACGGCCTTCTTCGAACTGCCGGGCGGCACCGCAACGCTGGCCGACGCGCTCTACGCCCGGGTCAAGGACCTGGTACGGCTCGACCGCCGCGCCACCCGGATCACGCACGGCGAGGGCAAGGTCACCGTCGACACCGTCTCCGAGGGCCGCGGCGGCAGCCCGGTGCGGCGCGAGACGTTCACCGCCGACACCGCGATCATCACCGTCCCCTTCTCCGGACTGCGCCACATCCCGGTCGCCCCCGCGCTCTCGTACGGCAAGCGGCGCGCTGTCACCGAACTGCACTACGACGCCGCCACCAAGGTGCTGCTCGAATTCAGCCGCCGCTGGTGGGAGTTCGACGAAGCCGACTGGAAGCGCGAGCTGGAAGCCGTACAGCCCGGCCTCTACCGCAAGTACCAGATCGCGCAGACCCCGGAGGCCGGGGGCCTGCTGGGCGCCCACCCCTCCGTGCCCAAGGGGCACATCTCCGACGCCCAGCGCGCCCACTACGCCGCCTGCCGTCTCGTCACCCGCGACCAGCCCGAGGCGGCCGGCGTCATCGGCGGCGGCTCGGCCACCGACAACCCCAACCGCTTCATGTTCCAGCCCTCCTACCCGGTCGACGGCAGCGCCGGCGGGGTGGTCCTCGCCTCCTACAGCTGGTCGGACGACGCCCTGAAGTGGGACTCCCTGGACGACGAGGAGCGCTACCCGCGCGCCCTGGCCGGGGTCCAGGAGGTGTTCGGGCAGCGGATCGAGGTGTTCTACACCGGAGTCGGCCGCACCCAGTCCTGGATGCGCGATCCGTACGCTTACGGCGAGGCCTCCGTGCTGCTGCCCGGCCAGCACACCGAGCTGTTCCCCCACGTCCGCAAGCCCGAAGGCAACCTGCACTTCGGCGGGTGCCACACCTCCATCAAGCCCGCGTGGATCGAGGGAGCCCTGGAATCCGCGGTGCGGACCGCCCTGGAGGTCCACATGGCGCCGTGAGCGGCCGGTTCGGCGGCTGCGGCCGTGGCAGCCGTGCGACCGTGCCGCGTCAGCTTTCGGCGAGCACGATCAGCCAGTCCCCCTCGCCGAGACGGACCCGTTCCCGCTTGTCGGGGTTGATCCTCAGCCCGTAGGCGGGGCCCGTGGCGGTTTGCGCGCGCAGCCGGTAGCCGACGGCGCATTCACGGCGGCGGCGCGCGGACTCGACGAGCGTGCCGAACGAGACCTCATGACCGGCCCGGACGTAGTCCGCGGCCGGTTTGAGGTGGAACTCGCTGCCCTCCGCGTCGAACAGCTCCTCGAAGACGTCGGCGAGGTAGCGGCTCTCCGAGATCTGGGTCATCAGGACACTGATCAGCCGGCCGCTCACGATGAAGTCGGCGCCTTCCCGGGCGGGCGCGAGGAGCCGGTTGCCGTCGTCGGACATCTCGGTGGTGAGGACGAGTTCCCGCTGCGCGGCCTCCGCGATGGCCCGCAGGTGCAGCAGCGTGACCAGCGTCCTGTTGTCCGCCAGCGACTCCTCCGTGTCCGTGGGCGGCGCGGACACGGTCGTGGCCACCGGATCCGCCTCACCGATGACGATCACGCTGTCGTACGACGGCACGTCCAGCTTGGCCAGGACGCGCGGGTCGGTGATGTCGCCGCCGTGGAAGGCCACTTCGAGACAGCGCCGGGTCGCCGCGGTGCAGGCGCCGCCGTCACCCTCGTCGAGGGCCACGACGTCGAGCACGCTTCCGGGGCTCACGTACTGGTCGAGCTGATCCACGATGTACGGAGCCCGGCGGTTCCAGCCGAGCAGGAGCAGGCGTTCGGCCCGGGGGATCCGGGGCCGGGCCGTGACGATCGCGTCCTCGTCGACGCAGGAGGCCACGTCCGCCCGTACGGCCGTGTCGTCGTCCTGCGAGATGACGATGATCCGGTCGCTCGCGCCGATCGTCGCGCCCGGGTCCGGGTTGAGGGCGACGCCTCCGTCGGCGTGCAGCAGGCCGACCACGCAGGACGTGGCGAACGACAGCAGGGCCTCGCCGAAAGCGCGCCCCGCGAGATCCCCGGCGGGAACGGTGTAGAACTCGTCGCCCGCGAAGTCCAGCAGTTCCTGGTACACGAGCGAGAGGCCGGGCTGGCGGGCGGTCTGCACGAGGAGCCGGGCGATGATGTCGTCGACGCACAGGACGTGTCCGCCCGGCCCGGCGGCCAGCCTGGCGGTGACGTGGTTGCGGGTGTCACGGACGGCGGCCACCACCACCGCGTCGCCGGCCTCGGGGACGGCCGCGTTGAGGGCGAGCAGGGTCTTCACCACGTGGGCGTCGCCGGCTGCCCCGTCGGGCGGCAGCACGAGCACGGCCTTCGCGGTCCGCGGACTCACCCGGACCAGCTCCGTCGGGTCGGTGGTGCTGCCGTTGCGGCAGATGATGCGTGTCCTGCCCCGGTCGTCGATACGGGTGGAGAGCTCGTCTTCCATCTCCACCTTGTCCTTCGGGGCGAGGACGGCGATGGCCGACCGGCGCTGGTTCGCGTTGGCGGCCACCAGCTCCCCGGCCACGGGAAAGATCTGATCGGACCATCCCAGGACGACCGTGTGCCCCGCTTCCAGCACGGTGGAGTGGCCGAGGCGAAGCGACATGATGCGCCGGTTGATGCCGGTGGTGATCAGACTGACCAGCGCCGACACGAACAGCAGGCCGACCAGGGCGAGCGCCACCGATGCCAGCACGTAGAGAGGGGAGCCGACCGCGCCCCCGATCTTGAGCGTCTGCCCGACGCTGACCCACACCGCCGTGAGCCGGCCGGAGAGGGTCGTCGGGGTCGACCGGTCCGCCCACACGAGCACCGCGCTCGCCGGGACCACCACGACAAGGCAGGCCACGGCGAGCCAGCCGATCAGCGCGGCGGTTCCGCCTGCCACCAGATTGTCGAACCGGTACCGAAGGCGCAGCCGGAGGGACGTCGTGTGCTCCTGCGCCATGCACGCTTCCTTCGGATCGACATGCCTCTCGAAGGCCCCTCTGTTAACCCGCCGGTGTCCGATCGGTTACGGGTGAACCCCCACCGGCGGCAGGCGGGATCCGGTCCCCGGGTGGACGGTGAGGTCGCCGCGCGGGTCGCGGGTGATGCGGGTGCCGAATTCCCGGCTGGAGCGGGTGAGGACCGCGTGGAGCCAGTCGGAGTCCTCCCGGGAGGCGTTCCGCAGGCGCATTCGGTGGGCTTGCAGGGGGACGAGGCGGGCGTGGTCGAGCCGCCCGGTGTCCGGCTCCAGCGAGACGAGGTACAGCAGGCGCAGATCGTCCCGGTACCGCTCGTGGCCGCCGATGCCCTCGTAGTCGTCGATCAGGTCGCCGCAGCCGTAGAGGACCAGACGCCCCCGGTACACCTCGGACGGGCGCGGATGGTGCGAGGAGTGCCCGTGGACGAGGTCCGCGCCGCCGTCGACGAGCGCGTGCGCGAAGCGGATCTGGTCGCGCGGGACGGTGTGGCCCCAGTTGGAACCCCAGTGGATCGAGACGACCGCGAGGTCGCCGGACCGTTTCGCCCGCCGGACACGGCCGGCCACGTCGGCCGCGGCGGCGTCCGAGGCCTCGTAGAGGAAGTCGATCCCGCTGCGTTCCGCCGTGGCGGCCCAGCTGCTGGGGATACCACTGGAGGCCATCCCCAGGGAGAAGACCAGCAGGCGCCGGCCCCCGGGGAGGGGAAGGACCGCGGGCCGCCGCGCCTCGGCGAGGTCCCGTCCGGCCCCCGCCGTCCGAAGCCCCGCGTCGGCGAGCGAGCCGAGGGTCTCGGCCAGCCCGCGGCGGCCGTAGTCCAGGACGTGGTTGTTGGCGAGGACGCAGACGTCGGGCCGGGCGGCGGCCAGAGCGGGCAGGTTGGCGGGGTGCATCCGGTAGTGGACCCCCTTGTCGGGCCAGGCGTCGTCACTCCGGGTGACCGAGGTCTCCAGATTGAGGATCCGGGCATCCGGCGCGGCCGCGTCGAGGAGGTCCAGTGCCTCTCCCCACGGCCAGGAGAAGGCCGCCCGCCGGGGAACCGCGCCGTTCGCGGCCTCCGCCAGCTCGACGTACGTGCGGGCATCGGTGACGTACGCCTCCGCCAGGCCCGGATCGCCGGGGTGCGGAAGGATCTGGTCGACGCCGCGCCCGAGCATCACGTCACCGGCGAGGAACAGCGTCACGAGCTCGCCGCCCATGTCTCCAGGCTAGCCACACGCGGGCGTCCCGCGTGCCCGCCCGGGGCACGCGGGGGCACCCTGGAGACATGGCCCGAGCCAACGACGAGGTAGAGGCGCTCCTCCAGGAGTACGCCGACCTCGTCGCGATCCGAGGCGGGGAAGCCTTCAAGGCGCGCGCCTACGAGAAGGCCGCCCGCGCCGTCGGGGGCTACCCGCAGGACGTCTCGACCCTCGACGCCAAGGGCCTGCGCGAGATCCCCAACGTCGGCAGATCGGTCGCCGACAAGATCCTCGAGTACCTGCGCACCGGCCGCATGCCCTTCGTCGACGAGGCCAGGGCGTCCGTACCGGCCGGGGTGCGCGAGCTGATCAGGATTCCGGGCCTCGGCCCCCGCAAGGCCATGCTGCTGTACGAGGAACTGGGCATCACCTCGGTCGACCAGCTGGTCGACGCCATCCGGCAGGAGCGGCTGCGCGACCTGAAGGGCTTCGGCGAGCGCACCGAGGACAACATCCTGCACGGCATCTCGGTGCTGCAGAAGGCCGGCGAGGGCCGGATCCTCGTCAGCGCGGCCATGGAGGTCGCCGAGCAGCTCGTCGCCGAACTGTCGGACATCCGCGGCTGCGTCCGGTGCGCGTACGCGGGATCCCTGCGCCGGATGAAGGAGACCATCGGCGATGTCGACATCCTGGTGGCCGCCCGCCGGTCGGCCCCCTTCATGGACGCCCTCACCGCCCACCCGCACACGGCCGAGGTCATCGCCCACGGGGAGAAGAAGACCTCCGTACGGACCACCATCGGCCTCCAGGTGGACCTACGGGTCCTGCCGCCCGCCTCCTGGGGCGCGGGGCTGCAGTACTTCACCGGCTCCAAGGCCCACAACATCCGCACCCGGGAGCTCGCGGTGCGCCAGGGCCTCAAGCTCTCCGAGTACGGGCTCTTCGACACCGAGAGCGGCGAGAGCGTCACCTCCGAGACGGAGGAGGCCGTATACGCCGCGCTCGGGCTGCCCTGGATACCGCCGACGCTGCGCGAGGACCGCGGCGAGATCGCGGCCGGGCTGCGCGGCGAACTCCCCGACCTCCTGGCGGACAAGGACATCCGCGGCGATCTGCACACCCACACCGACCTCACCGACGGGCTGGCCCCGCTGGAGGACATGATCGCCGCCGCTGCCGCCCGCGGCTACGCGTACTACGCGGTCACCGACCACGCCCCGAACCTGTCCATGCAGCGCATGACCAGCGAGAAGATCCTCGCCCAGCGCGAGCAGGTCCGCGCACTGGACGGCGCGCACCACCGGATGCGGCTGCTGCACGGCACGGAACTCAACATCGGCCCGGACGGCGCCCTGGACTGGCCCGACGAGTTCCTCGCGGACTTCGACATCTGCGTGGCCTCCGTCCACTCCCACTTCAACCAGAGCAGGCAGGAACTCACCCGCCGCCTCGTCCGCGCCTGCGAGAACCCGAACGTCGCTGTCATCGGCCACCCCACGACCCGCCGGATCGGCAAGCGCCCGGGCATCGACGCCGACTTCGACGCCGTCTTCGAGGCCTGCGCGCGGACGGGCACCGTGCTGGAGATCAACGCCCATCCCGAGCGGCTCGACCTGTGCGACGAGGACATCCTGCGCGCAAAGCGGTACGGCGTGAAGTTCGCCGTGAACTCCGACGCGCACGCCACCACGCACCTGCCGTACATGCGCTACGGGGTGGCGACGGCGCAGCGCGGCTGGCTGACCAAGGACGACGTCGTCAACACGTGGCCCCTGACGAGGCTGCGAAGGTTTCTGGCCGGGAAGGGGGCCTGACGCAGGACTGCCGGACGCTCGTGCGGGGCCCGGTCGCCGGGTGGGCCCCCGGGCGGGATACTGAAGGTCACGCCGTGTGGAGGCGACATGCGCGAACCGGAGCATCGCGGCCCGAGCCCGACCTCGGCGTCGGTCATGGACACGGCAGCCGTCGTACTGGACGACGAGGGCGTGGTCATCGCCTGTTCCGGGACGGCTGCGACGCTGCTGCAGTGCTCGCCAGGGGAGTTGTGCGCTCCCTTGCTGGCGGTGCTTCCGAGCAAGGGAGCGGAAGCCGGCCCGGGCGGGCGTCTCGTGGGAGCGCTCGGCGGGGACCGGTCGGGCAGGGCGGGCGGCCTGGCGTTCACGGTGGTCCGGCTCGGGACGCGGACACGGACGCGGTCTGAGGGCGATTCCGCGTCGGGTGCTGCGTGGCTGGTACTGGTCACGTCGGCCGAAACCGCGGCGCAGGCTGCCGAGCGCGACTCGGAGCGACGCCGTACGGAGCTGTCCCAGGCCGCCGCCGCGACGATCGGCGCCTCCCTGGACGTGACGGAGATGGCCGAGGCCATCGTCGATCTGCTCGTCCCCGACTTCGCGGACCTGGCGACCGTGGATCTCGCGGAGCCGGTGCTGGTGGGCGACGAGCCGGCACACCTCAAGGCCAGCGGCGACGTCCGGCTGCGCCGGACCGCTGCCGCGCAGAGCCCGGAGATCTCCGCGGAGGCCCTCCTGGCGGTGGGAGAGGCACTTCCTCCCGTATCGGACAGTGCCTTGATGCGTCCCCTCATGGAGGGACGGCCGGTGCTGGTGTCCGACATCGCCGGTCTCGGCGCGAGGCTCGGCGTGGATCCCGAGAGCCTGCCGCTGCTCGTCCCCAGCGGGGCGCACTCCTCCGTGGCGGTGCCGCTGTACGCACGAGGTCTGATCCTCGGCTGCGTGACGGTCTGGCGCAGCCAGCTGCCCGCCGCGTTCGGCGAGCAGGACGCCGCCCTCCTCCAGGACGTCGTGTCCAGGGCCGCACTCGGCGTGGACAACGCTCGCCGTTTCACCAAGGAACACCGGTCGGCGGAGGCTCTGCAGCGAAGCCTGTTGCCGCGCTCGGCCCTGGAGTTCACGGCCGCCGAGACGGTGGGCGTCTACCAGCCGGCGGGCGGCGGTGCGGGAGTCGGCGGGGACTGGTTCGACGTGATCCCCCTGCCGTCGCTGCGCGTGGCGTTCGTCGTCGGCGATGTCGTCGGCCACGGCCTCGATGCCACCGCGGCCATGGCGCGGCTGCGGACCGCAGTGCAGACCCTGGCAGACGTCGACCTGGATCCGGGTGAGCTCCTCACACACCTGGACGACCTGGTGCTCGGTCTCTCCAGCGAACAGACGACCGGCGAATCCCGCTCCGAGACGGCCGTGCTCGGAGCGACGTGCCTGTACGCCGTCTACGACCCGGTGACGAGAGAGTGCTCCGCCGCCACCGCGGGCCATCCGCCGCCGGCCCTGCTGTCACCCGGTGAGGAGCCGGCCTTCGTCGGCATGGTGCCAGGACCGCTGCTGGGAGTCGGCGGAATGCCGTTCGAGGTAACGGAGTTCGGCGTACAGCCGGGCAGCATGCTGGCGTTCTTCACGGACGGGCTCGTCGAGAGCCGCGGCGGCGACATCGAGCAGGGGATGGAGAGACTGCGGAGATCGCTCGCCGGCGCGGACTCGAGCCGGCCCCTGGGCGAGATCTGCCAGAGCGTCTTCGACAGCGTGCTGTCCCAAGAGCCCGCCGACGACGTCGCCTTGCTGCTCGCCCGTACCCACGCCCTCTCGTCCGATCAGGTCGCGGAGTGGGAACTCGAAGCCGACCTGTCCCTCGTGGCGCATGCCCGCGAGCTGGTGACGGGCCAGCTGTCCGATTGGCAGTTGGAGGACCTCGGCTTCGTGACGGAACTCGTCGCCAGTGAACTCGTCACGAACGCCATCCGGTACGCCGGCGGCCCGGTCGGGCTCCGGCTCATCCGGGACGAGAAGCTCATCTGCGAGGTGTCCGACCCGAGTAGCACCCAGCCACGCCTGCGCCGCGCCCGGGAGACGGACGAAGGCGGGCGCGGCCTCTTCCTCGTCGCCCAGCTCGCCGACCGCTGGGGCAGCCGGTTCACCCGTACCGGGAAGACCATCTGGACGGAGCAGGCTATCGATGATGTGAAACGGCCGTAGTGACGGTGTCGAAGCGCATGGTGGTGCGGGACTGCTGGTCGTAGCGGTCCCAGCGGGGCATGGCCGGGTGGTTGGGGTCGCCGCTGCGTATGAACGAGATCCATGCCCGGTGCATGGTGCCGGCGAGGCCGTCCCTGCTTCCGGTGTCCATGCCCGCCAGGAACGGCGCGTGCGACCACGCGGCGAAATTGTCGAAGACGAACGGCAGGTCCAGGCAGTGCGGGGCACCCAGGCGGCCCTCGTGCGCGGGGGTGGGGAAGCCGAACTCGTACGCCCAGACCGGGCGGCCCCGCGCCGCCCGCGCTTCCGCGAACGCCAGGGTGGGCTTCCTGAACAGCTCGTCGGTGGTCAGGTCGATGAGTACGTCGATCGGCCGTGCGCCCGGGCGGGCGGCCTCGTACGCCGCGTACGCTTCTGCCGCGCCGTCGCCGAAGCCGTCCCGTGCCCGGCGGAGCACCTGTTCCCTGGTCGCCGACGCGTACGTCTCGCCCAGCGCGAAGGTGAACGCGGACTCCTCGCTGGTCCAGCCGATCAGGACGTCGATGTCCGCGCCCGGACCGTCGAGCAGGTTCAGGGCGGGCTGCCGTGGTGCGGTCGAGCCGTCGAGCACCGGCATGAACGGCGCGGTCCAGTGGCCCCATTGCGTGGTGGCCGCGAGGAGTCCGGCGGTGGCCTCGACCAGTCGCGGCCACGGCACCGTGCGCAGTTCGTCCACGTCCTTCACGCCGACGATCTCCAGATAGGCGGCGGTGCGGGCAAGGGACTCGTCAGGCGTGGCGAGGGGCATGGCGAGCGGGACGCTCTGGAGGATGGCTCGGCGGAACAGCCGGCCGTCACCTCCGTGGCCCGCGAGTGCCGCGGTGGAAAGGGCGCCGGCGGACTGGCCGGCGACGGTGACGTTGCCGGGATCCCCGCCGAAGGCGGCGATGTTGTCCTGGACCCAACGCAGCGCGGCGAGCTGGTCGGTGAGCCAGACGTTGCCGCACTCGGCGCCGTCGTCCGAGGCGAAGGAGAGGAGGCCGAGCGGTCCGAGCCGGTAGTTGAGGTTCACCACCACCAGGTCGCCGCCCCGGGCGAAGGTCTCGCCGGAGTAGTTCGGCATCGCCCCGGACCCGGAGATGAAGGCGCCGCCGTGGATCCAGACCAGGACGGGACGGCGGGCGTCGTCGGTGCCGGGCGTCCACACGTTGAGCGTCAGACAGTCCTCGTCGAAGGGCGGGAAGCCGTGGCCGCCGAGTATCGGGTCGCCCTCGCGGACGGCTTGCGGCGAACCGGGGCCGTACGCCGTCGCGTCGAGCGTGCCGCTCCACCCCTGATGCGGCTGCGCAGGGCGCCACCGGAGGGGCCCGACGGGCGGCGCCGCGTACGGCACGCCCTTGAACACGACCAGGTCGTCTTCGACTACGCCGCGGACCGGGCCCGATCGCGTGTTCACGACGGGCGCGGTGCGGCCTTGAGCGGAACCCATCCAGTGCGTCCTTCCAGACCGGGATCGAGGATCTTGGACCACTCCAATTTATTGCGTATTTATGGCGTCCGTCAATATTATTCGATCCATCAATACAGTGGAGGCTCGAATGACGACGTGGCGCATCGGTACGACGGTGATGCACAAGGTGCTGGAGGCGGAGGTCACCGTGCCCCTCACGGCGGCGCTCCGGACGGACGACACCGCGCTCCTGAAGCGGTACCCCTGGCCGGCGCCCGAGTTCAGCAGGGCGGACGGCACCTTCGTGATCTCGGTGCACGGGCTGCTCGTGGACACCGGCACGCGCAGGATCCTCGTGGACACGTGCGTCGGCAACGCCCGGCCTTCGGTGCCGTTCCTGAGCATGCTGGACTCGGCGTGGCTCCAGGACCTCGCCGCCCTCGGCTACCCTCCGGAATCGATCGACACCGTGGTGTGCACCCACCTTCACTTCGACCACGTCGGGTGGAACACCCGCCTGGTGGACGGGAAGTGGGTGCCGACCTTTCCCCGCGCACGCCACCTGGTCACACGCGTGGAATGGGAGCACCGGGCCGACGAGGCGGACGCGGGCCTCCGCGACACGATGCGGCCGCTGCTCGACCGAGGTCTCGTGGACTTCGTCGAAACCGATCACCGGGTGTGCGACGGCGTGCGCCTGGAAGCCGCTCCCGGGCACACCCCGGGACAGGTCGCGGTCGTGGTCGAATCCGGGGCGGAACGCGCGGTGATCACCGGTGACCTCGTGCACCACCCGGTCCAGTTCATCGAACCCGATGTCCCCAGCCTCGCCGACACCGACGCGGCGCTGGCCGCCGCCACCCGGCGGGCATTCGTCGAGCGGTACGCCGACACGGGCACGCTGATCGTCGGCACGCACTTCCCCGCCCCCACGGCAGGCGTCCTCCAGCGCGGCGGGGACGGGAGCGTACGGTTCGTCGCGGACGGCCGGCGGGGCTGAGCCGTGGACTTCCGGCAGCTGGAGTACTTC
This sequence comes from Streptomyces sp. NBC_01546, assembly GCF_045208355.1. Lineage (NCBI taxonomy): Bacteria > Bacillati > Actinomycetota > Actinomycetes > Kitasatosporales > Streptomycetaceae > Streptomyces > Streptomyces sp. NBC_01546. The sequence continues at coordinate 1,399,451 of NZ_CP109379.1, read as the reverse complement.
CTCGCCATCGTGGACCACGGCGGCTTCAACCGCGCGGCCGGGGCACTCTACGTATCCCAGCCGTCCCTGTCGCAGGCCATCCACGTGCTGGAGCGCGACGTGGGCAGCGGCCTCTTCCACCGGCTCGGCAGGAAGGCGGTCCTCACCGAGGCGGGCGCCGCACTGGTCCAGCCGGCCCGCGAAGCCCTGCACGCCCTGGAGCTGGCCAGGGCCGGCGTGGGCGCAGTCCGTGAACTGCGCGGGGGGCGCCTGGAGATCGCCGCGATGGCCTCACCCACGGTCGAACCCCTCAGCACCATGGTCCAGCGCTTCGCCGAGCGCCACCCGGCGGTGACCCTCAGCCTGCGCGTCGCCCTGACCCCCGCGGACGTGGTCGAGAGGGTACGCACGGGAGGGTGTGAACTCGGGCTGCTGACCACCTCGTCACCGCTGTCGCGTGCCGACATCGTCCCGCACCACGTGGGAGATCACCGGCTCGTGCTGGTCACCCCGAAGGACGGCCCCTTCCCGGCCGGCCGGGCGGTGCAACGCGAACAGCTCGAAGGGCACCGGCTGATCGTCGGGCAGCGGGGGACCGGAATCCGCGCATACGTCGACGACCTGAAAGCACAGGGCATCGACGTCCGCATCGCCGTGGAGACGGAACACCGCATGGCGTTCCTGCCCCTGGTGTTGGGCGGCGTAGGGCTGGCCGTGGTGACGGAATCCTGGGCAGGCCTGTCGGAGCGGGCCGGAGCGCTGGTCCTGGACCTGGAGCCGCCCGCCGTGCAGCGCAACATCATGGTCAGCCGCAACGCGCAGCTGACACCGGCTGCCCGCGCCTTCCTGGACATCGCCGTTCGCCGTCCAGCCGGCTCATAGGACCCGCCTATGGGGCACATCGGAGATACGTGTTGGACCCGGACGATGCCTGATTGCTGGAATGCGAGGCATGACGAACCACAGCATCGCCCTCATACCCGGTGACGGCATCGGCACCGAAGTCCTCCCGGCCGCACGCGAGATACTCGACACCGTCGGCCAGCGCCACGGCATCGCCTTCACCTACGAACAGTTCGACTGGTCCTGCGAGCGGTACCTGCGACTCGGATCGATGATGCCCGAGGACGGCCTGGAACAGCTCCGCCGTCATGACGCGATCCTGCTCGGCGCGGTCGGCTACCCGGGTGTGCCGGACCACGTGTCCCTGTGGGGGCTGCTCATCCCGATCCGCCGGGCCTTCGCCCAGTACGTCAACCTCCGCCCGATCCGCGTGTTCGACGGCCTGCCCAGCCCCGTACGCGCGGCCACGCCCGGCGAGGTGGACTTCGTGGTCGTCCGGGAGAACACCGAAGGCGAGTACAGCGAGATCGGCGGTCGGATGAACCGTGGGTTTCCCGATGAAATGGCCGTGCAGCAAGCCGTGTTCACGCGGGCGGGAGTGACCCGGGTCCTCGACTTCGCCTTCGGCCTCGCCGAACGGCGCGGCGGCCGCCTCACGTCGGCGACGAAGTCCAACGGCATCGTGCACACGATGCCGTTCTGGGACGAGCTGGTGGAAGAGCGCTCCGCCGAGTACCCGACGGTCGACTGGCACCAGGAGCACATCGACGCGCTGGCCGCGAAGTTCGTCCTCGACCCCGCCCGCTTCGACGTCGTCGTCGCGTCCAACCTCTTCGGGGACATCCTCAGCGACCTGGCGGCGGCCGTGGCCGGCGGCATCGGCATCGCTCCGTCCGCCAACCTCAACCCGCGGGGTGAGTACCCCTCCATGTTCGAGCCGGTCCACGGATCTGCACCCGACATCGCCGGGCAGGGCATCGCCAATCCGATCGGCGCGATCTGGTCCGCCGCCATGATGCTCGACCACCTCGGCCACCCCGGGGCCGCGGCGGACATCACCGACGCCATCGCCCGCGTCCTGGCCACCACCTCGGTGCGGACGCGTGACCTCGGAGGTTCCGCCTCCACCGCCGACTTCACCGCCGCGGTCCTCCGGCACCTCTGACGGGGGCCGCCGGTTCCGCGGTCGAGGGAAAGGATCCGGCGGGCGAACGACCCTCGGCGTTCGCCCGCCGGAGACGAGGCCCGGGCCGCCGCAGTGCGGGAGGCGGCCCGGGAGGGGGTCAGCGCACGGTGCGGATCGGCAGGATGGCGAGTGCGCCGAGCAGTGAGAGCACGCCGCCGGCCAGGAAGAGCGGGGTGTATCCGCCGAAGGCGGTCACGACGGCCGAGGCGATGAACGGGGCGATGATCTGCGGCCCGGCATTGGCCATGTTGAGGACGCCCAGGTCGCGGGCGGCGTTCTCGGCCCGGGGGAGGACCAGGGTGACGAGCGCCGTGTCGACGGCCATGAAGCAGCCGAAGGCCAGACCGTTGAGAGCGTTGAAGACGATCATGCCGGTCCAGGTCGGGCTGATCACGGGGACCACCATGACGAGCCCGGCCAGTGCGGCCGAGACCCCGACGAACACCTTGCGCCGGTTCCAGCGGTCGGACAGCACACCGCCGACCACCGTGGACACGGCCATCGCGACCATCGTCACCGGAGTGAGGACGGCCATCGCGGCGGCCGGGGAGAGACCGGCCGGCAACTCGATGTGGTCGTCCAGGATGTACAGCTGGTATCCGATCACCGAGAAGTAGCCGAGCACCATGAGGGCGCGGCCGATGAAGGCCCACCGGAAGTCGTGGCTGGCCAGCGCCGAGAGGAATGCCGCGATCTGCTGGCGCACGGGCACGGCCGCCGCCGGTTCGGACCGGGGGACATCTCGGCAGAACACGCTCAGCAGCAGCGCCGAACCGGCGGCCAGGGCGCCGAAGACCAGGTATCCCGTACGCACGTGCCCCACGGTCTGCGAGGCGATCAGCACGCCGACGGTGCCGCCGATCGGCAGTGCCAGCCCGACCACCGCGGAGGCGGTGCCGCGCTTCGCTGCCGGGACCCGGTCGGGTACGACGGCGGTGACGGCCGCCTGATAGACGTTCATCGTGGCCTGGATCAGGCACCAGGCAATGCCGGCGAGCAGTGCGGTCCGGACGGAGCCGAGGAAGGCCAGCCCGGCCAGGGAAGCCAGGGCGCCGCCCAGGATCCACGGGTTGCGACGGCCGGACCGGTCGGACAGAGCGCCGGCGATCGGGTTGAAGGCCGTCGCGAAGACCGCGCTGATCCCGCCGATCACCCCCAGGACGGCGACCTTGTTCTCCGGGTCGATCGCGGCGATCTGCGTGGGCAGCAGCACCGAGCCGACACCCATGTAGACGGCCAGCATGGACGAGTTGGCCAGCAACAGCAGCAACATGAGTCCGCGCTGCCCGGGAGCTTTGAGCTCCTCGTGGGTGCGCGTCTCGGACAGTTCGTCGGCAGTCATGACGACTCCTGGGGAAAGGGAGCAAAAGGGGGAGGGGGCCGCGGGATCGCGTGGCGCGCGGCGGGGACGGGCCCTTGGACCAGGACGCGTCTAGTTACACGTGTTAGCGGGTGTGTGAGCACTGTGTAGCACGTGATCCGGGCCCCCGGCTAGGGCTGGAATCGCGGTTCGCCTCGCCGCGACCGTCCAGATCGGCCACGATGTCCAAAAGTTATGTTGCATTCGTGGCGACGGTCAGCTAGGCGCGATACTCCCCGCTGGCGCGACGCTACCGCCCGTCGCCGCCCCGGTCCGACCGCCGCCCATCGGTGAAGCCGTCGGCGCCGCCCTCCCCGCATTCCTCCGGCTTGCATCGCAGAGCGAGACGCGTCGCGCTCGATCCTCGCCGTCGGACCGGTGCACCCGTGTCCCGTCCCTTCCTGCGTTCAAGCGCCGGGAGGGTGACCACGATTGAGGCAAACATGATCGATCCGACCTCTGCAGGACGTCCGCCCCTGATGCCGTCCTTCCCCTCGCGGCATCACGTCCCCGCCCCTGCGCCACGCGGCGCGCTGCTGTCCGGAGCGGCGCTTTCGCTGATGGCCCTGTCCATCGGTCTGCTGCTCGGAGGTGAGCGGCCGCCGTTCTTCCAGTCGCTCGACGACAGCTGGGCGCGGTGGACGGGCGGCGGGGGAAGCGGGTCGGCCGCCGATTTCGCCTACCTCCTCGACAGGCTGGGCGGCCCCTTGGGGGTGGTCTTCCCGCTGGCGCTGACCGGTGGCCTGTGTGTCTACGGGCGCTGGAGGTCGGGGCTGTTCGTCTTCGCGGCCTCGGTCGTGGCGAACATGCTGGTGGTCCTTCCGCTGAAGTCAATGGTCGACCGGCCGAGGCCGCCGCATCCGCTGGTGCTGGTCAACGACGGCTCGTACCCGTCCGGGCAGGTGTTCACGGCTGTGACGCTGGTGATGGTGATCGGCGTCGTGCTTTTTTCGCCCCGCACGCGGCGCTGGTGGTGGCTGTTCGGCGCGCTGTACGTCGCGGCCATGATGTGGAGCCGGACCTGGCTGCACGCGCAGTGGCTCAGCGACACCGCCGCCGGAGCCCTCGCGGGAGGCGGGGTGTGTCTGCTGCTCCACCGGGCCTTCGCTCCGCTGCTGGAGCGGGAGGCGGCGCTCGCCGCGGAGGACCGCCTGTGGCTCTAAGGTCCTGCTGCCCGGCTGTTACACGTGTAATCTAACTGCGGGGGACGCCGCGCCGGGGGTGGCGGCGGCCCGGCCCCGGGTGCGCGGCGGGAGCGCCCGGGGCGGGGTGGCAGCCGCCTCGGCCCGGCAGCTGCCACCCGCACCCGGCAACTGCCCCCCCGCGGCCCGGCAGCCGCCACCCCTGAGGGGGCCTCACCAGCCGTTGATGGAGTTCCACCAGCTCCACTGCGGCGGCTTCGAGCCGCTGTCGGCCGCCCGCTCGTCCTTCCGCTTCGCCGGTACTCCCATCACCGTGGAGGTCGCGGGCGCGCCGGCCGCGGCGTTCGGGCGGACCGGCCGGACCGGGGCGAACACCACCGGCAGTTCGTCCGGGGCGCCGGACCACAGGGACGGCTGCCGGGGTGGAGCGATGGCGTGAACGCCGGGGCGGAGCTGCCCAAGGCGACGCAGCAGGACGTCCACGGCCGTCTCGGCGATCGACCGGGCCACGTCCTTGGCGGGGCATCCGTGGGAGCCGGTTCCCCAGGCCAAGTGGGCGCGGCTGCCGAGGTTTTGTGCGCCGTGGACGCGCAGGTCGGTGTTGGCTGCCGCCAGGCAGGGAATGAGCAGGTCGCCGGCGCGCACCCGGCATCCCGCGAAGGTGAGATCGTTGCGCGCCCAGCGGCCCGCGATGTTGGGGACCGGCGAGCCGTCCCACAGCGCGCGGTCGGTGAGGTCCCGGACGGTCAGCTGACCGGTGGCCACCGCCGAGTCCAGACGCGCGTCGCCCAGCTGCAGGCGCATCGTGCCGCTGATCCACCCGATGGTGCTCTCCCCTCCCGAGAGGAGGACCGCCGCCAGGCCGTGGGCCACCTCGGCCTCGGTCAGGGGGGCGGAATGAGCCAGCAGCCATGACGTGAGGTCCGGGCCGGGCACTTCACGCTTCGCGGCGACCAGACGGTGCAACATCCCTGTCAGCTCGGCCTCGGCGCGGGCCGCGTCGTGGGCGCCCCCGGCGATCGAGCCGAGCAGCGCGCCGAGCCTGCGCTCCTCGGACCGGGGTAGTCCGACCAGCATCCTGAAGGCGGACCACACCAGGGGACGCGCGTACTGGCTGACGAGATCGGCGGTACGGTCCGTGGCCCATCCGTCCACCAGCGCCTCGGCCTGCTGCCTGACCGCGCTGCGCAGCCGGCGCAGGTCGATGCCGTTCAAGGTCTCGGTCACGGCCCGGCGCTGCCGGCGGTGTGCCTGGTCGTCGAGGCGGTTCAGGGCCGGACGCCAGCCCAGTACCGCCAGCAGCGGGGAGTTCTCGGGCAGGGACCCCTCGGTGATCGAGTTCCAGCGGCGTGCGTCGCTGGAGAAGGCCCGCTCGTTCCACACGAGCTCGAGCACCTCCTGGTAGCCCATCACCAGCCAGGCCCCGACACCCGGACCGAGCTCCACGGGGGCGATCGGCCCCCAGTGCCTGCGCAGGCCCTCGTAGAAACGGCCCGGATCCTGGTCGGGCAGGCCGCCGTGCAGGGGGACCAGACCGCCGTGAAACGGAACTGGGCATTCGTGCGGTGACTGACTGTTCTGGTCCATCGAATTCCCTCCGTGCATGTCTGATGCCGGTCGGTAACGCGTGTAACCTTGTGGGGTGAAGCGGTCGGCGGGCCGGAAAAGCGAGCGAAGAAGGACGTCATGGCGAAAGAAACGCCCGGTGCTGTCTCGGTCACGAGCACCGACGTGGCCCGCCTGGCGGGGGTCTCCCGTGCCACCGTGTCCTTCGTCCTGAACGACACCCAGGGCCACCGGGTCAGCGCAGGCACCCGGGCCCGCGTGCTGGCCGCGGCTGGGAACCTCGGATACGTGCCGCACGCCGCCGCCCGCTCCCTGCGTGCCGGGCGGAGCAACCTGGTACTGCTCCCCGCGTCGGTCTCCGCGATCGGCAGCCTGGTCAGCACCTGGGTGGACGATCTGCAGAGCGAACTCGACCGCCACGGCTACACGACGGTGCTCCACACGGGCCGCTTCCCCGACGAGGCGACCGCCGCGCGGTCGTGGGCGGAACTGCGGCCCGCCGCGGTGCTGGCCATGAACGGTGACCGGATCACCGGCGAGGCGGGCGACATCCTGCGCCGCGCCGGGGTGCGCGGACTGCTCGCCGTCGCCGCCCGTCCGGTGGAAGGAATCCACACCGTGGTGTTCGACCACGGGCGTGTCGGTGAAGTCGCCGTAGAGCATCTGATCGCCCGCGGGCGGAGCAGGATCGGCGTGGTCATGCCGCGAGAGCGCGGCCTGGACGCCTTCGGCGGGCCGCGGCTGGCCGGCGCCGAGCGGGTCGCCGCCCGGCACCTGGCGACCGTCGAGCCGGTGGAACTCGCCTATACGCGCGAGTCCGCCGCGGCCCTGGCCGCGCGCTGGACGGACCTGGGCCTGGACGGCGTGTTCGCTTTCAACGACGAATACGCCGCTCTCCTCATGCACGCACTGCGCAGCGAGGGCATCGCGGTGCCGGACGAGGTCGCCGTCGTCGGCTGTGACGACCTCGTGCCGTCCGCTCTGCAGCAGCCGCCGCTGACCACGGTCCGCCTGCACCTGCCGTCGGCGGCGGTCATCGCCGACACCCTCCATGCGCTGATCGAGGAGGGTGAGGCGGCGCCGGTGCCGGGCGTGGAGGCCGAGTTGGTCCACCGGCTCAGCTCCTGAGGCGGCCCCGGGAGACGGCGCTCTCGCGGGCCAGTTTCCCTCTGAACAGCCACCAGAACAGCAGGGCGGCGCCGGCGCCGACCGCGGCGCCGGCCACCGTGTCGGTGAGCCAGTGGGCGTGCAGCCAGGTCCGGCTCCACATCATGGCGGCGGTGAACAGCGTGCCCGAGATCCACCACGCACGCCGTCGCGCCGCCGGTACGAGCAGGGCGCCCACGATCACCACGAGGAGCGCCGCCCCGGCGGCGTGACCCGAAGGGAACGAGCCGTGGTCCACCCGGACCAGGGGGTTCGCCGGACGGGGCCGGTCCACCACGTGTTTGAGGACCTGCACGAAGGCCATGCTCCCCACCAGGTAGGTGGTGAGCAGGTAGGCCACGGACCACCAGCGCTTCCGCACGATCAGGAAGATCAGCAGACCGACGGGAACGACCACTCCCAGCGGCCCCCCGAACCAGTTCAGGACGGCCGCCACGGCTCCGTAGACGCCGCCGTGCGGGCCTGCCATCCAGGTCAGCCAGCGCTCGTCCAGCCCCTGGAAGGGCGGGCGTTCGGGGTGTGACCGGACGAGGACGCCCAGCAGCACGGTCACGAGCAGCAGGAAGATTCCCAGGGGGAGTACACCGGCTCGTGGCGGAGCGGGTGTGGACCGGCGGTGTCTGGGAGTGGCCGGGGCCGCAGGGGGAGCAACCCGAATACCGGACATGGCAGCCTCTCGTGGCCGCGGCACGGCCGGCGGCCCGTATCTGTGTGTCGTGGGTGGACTCGCGACCCGAACGCGGCAAGGCGTGGGGCGCCGAGGGAGATGCGGCAGCCGCCCTTCGCGGGCAGCACGGTGACATCGCCGCCGACGTTTACCGGTCCTTCGTAACGTTTGTCCGAAATGCTTGAAACGCTTCGGCGAGATGCCTAGCATGTTACACGTGTAACTCCATCGCACCAGTGGTGCGGCGCCATGTATCGGCGAGCGGCTGCGCAACGCGCTGTTAACAAAATCAAATATCGCGCATCATTGACGGTCGCCAGTTTAGCGAGATACTTGCTCCACTCTCCCTGCTGCCCCGAGATTGAGGTGCCGCCCCATGGAGCTCTCCCCGTCTGCTCATGTCGATACGTTCTGTCGCGATCGGCTCCCGCCCTTCTCCCTCTGGCCCGAACTGCACTTCGATCTACCGGAGTTGAACTATCCGGACCGGCTCAACTGCGCACGGCGGCTGCTCGACGACGCCGTCGGGCGCTGGGGGGCCGACCGGCCCTGTCTGCTGACTCCCACGGACCGGTGGACATACGGTGACCTGCTGCAACGCGCCAATCAGGTGGCCCAGGTACTCACCGAGGACTTCGGCCTCGTCCCCGGCAACCGCGTTCTGCTGCGCGGCCCCAACAACCCCTGGCTGGTGGCGACGTGGTTCGGGGTGCTGAAGGCCGGCGGCGTCGCCGTCACCACCATGCCGTTGCTGCGCGCCGGTGAGCTCGCGGAGCTGAACGAGATCAGCCGGCCGGCCGTCGCCGTGTGCGACCACCGCTACCTCGACGAACTCACCGCCACCGCGACCACCACCGCCGCTCCCGGCCCGGCCGTGCTGGCCTACGGCGGTCCCGGCGAGGAGGACCTGGTCGCGCGCTGCGCCGCGAAGGACGGGCGGTTCGCCGCTGTCGACACCGCCGCGGACGACGTCGCCCTGATCGCCTTCACCTCGGGAACGACCGGACGGCCGAAGGCGACCCTGCACTTCCACCGGGACGTACTGGCCAACGCCGACACCTTCTCCCGCCATGTGCTGCGGCCCCGCCAGGACGACGTCTTCACCGGAACTCCGCCTCTGGCCTTCACGTTCGGGCTCGGCGGACTGGTGGTCTTCCCGCTGTACGCGGGCGCGGCCACCCTGCTGATCGAGCAGGCCGCCCCGCAGCAGCTGGCCGACCTCGTGGAGGAGCACGGGGTCACCGTGCTCTTCACGGCGCCCACCGCCTACCGGGCGATCATGGCGGCCGGCGCGGTGGGTCAGCTGGCGGGCCTGCGCCGCTGCGTGTCCGCCGGAGAAGCGCTGCCGACGGCCGTGTGGGAGGAGTTCCACGCCGCCACCGGACTGGGCATCATCGACGGCATCGGCGCCACCGAGATGCTCCACGTGTTCATCTCCGCTTCGGACGGCGAGATACGCCCCGGCTCGACGGGCAGGCCGGTCCCGGGATACCGGGCCCGGGTGGTCGACGAGGCGGGCGAGCCCGTCCCGGACGGGCAGCCCGGCCTCCTCGCGGTCACCGGCCCCACGGGCTGCCGGTACATGGAGGATCCGCGGCAGACCGTGTACGTCAGGAACGGCTGGAACATCACCGGTGACACCTACATCCGGGATGCCGACGGCTACTTCTGGTACGTGGCCCGCAGTGACGACATGATCGTCTCCTCCGGGTACAACATCGCCGGTCCCGAGGTGGAGAAGGCGCTCGCCACCCACCCCTACGTCGAGGAATGCGGAGTCGTCGGGGCCCCCGACGCCAAGCGCGGAATGCTCGTCAAGGCGTACGTGATCCTGCGCCCCGGTGTCGCGCCCGACGAGGTGACGGCCAAGGAGCTCCAGGACCACGTGAAGCGGAGCGTCGCGCCCTACAAGTACCCGCGCGCCGTCGAGTTCGTCACCGACCTCCCGCGCACCAGCAACGGAAAGCTCCAGCGCGCCGAGCTGCGCAAGCGGGCCCACCTCACCACCAGTTAGCAGTCCACGAAAGGCACGACCATGGACACCTCCAACGAGCGGCAGGCGGTCTCCGCAGCGACGGACAGCTGCGCCGCCGGATGCCCCGAGGCCCTCGCGCAGAACCTGCCCAGCGTCGTCGTCGAGCGGCGCGTCGAATGGCCCGACACGGACGCGGCCGGCCACTACCACCACTCCACCGTGGTGCGCTGGGTCGAGGCGGCCGAGGCCGTCCTGCTGCGCCGGCTCGGCCTGGCCCATCTCTTCGGCAGTACGCCCCGCGTCCACTTCGAGGCCGACTACCGGGCCCGGCTGTGGTTCGGCGAGGCCGTCCGTACCGAACTGAAGGTGGTCAAGGTCGGCACCAGCTCCCTGCACTACGCCTTCACCGTCCACGGCGAGGGGGAGGAGCCGGCCGCGAGCGGGCGCATGGTCATCGCCCACTCGGCTTCGCGCGCCACCGGATCCACGGCCTGGCCCGATGACGTACGCGAGGTCCTCACCAAGGCCGGTCCGCAGTCCCCCGAGCTCTTCGCGTGATCCGATGCACCGCACCACACAGGATGTGCTGCATTCTTGACGCTCGCCAAATTTGCAACATATTCTGTTGTCCGGAACCACTAGGAGGAACACCGTGCGTGTAGCAGTCATCGGAGGAGGGCCCGGCGGGTTGTACTTCGCGGCCCTGGCCCAGCAGCTCTCACCGGAGTGGGAGATCACGGTCTGGGAGCGCAACGCCCGCGACGACGCGTTCGGCTTCGGCGTCGTCTTCTCCGACGAGACGCTGGACGGCATCGCGCAGGCCGACCCCGCGGTGTTCGCGGCCATGTCCGCTGAGTTCGCCCGGTGGAGCGACATCGACGTCCGCTACGGCGGCGAGGTCCACGTCTCCGGCGGCCACGGCTTCGCCGCCCTGGACCGCAACCGGCTGCGGGAGATCCTGCAGAGGCGCTGCGCGGAGCTCGGGGTGCGGGTGCACTACGGCACCGAGGCCCCGCCCGTCGAGGAGCTCTCCGCCGGCTACGACCTCGTGGTCGCCGCGGACGGAATCCGCTCCACCGCCCGCGAGACGTATGCCGCGAGCTTCCGCCCGGACCTGGACGAGCGCCACTGCCGCTACATGTGGCTGTCCACCGACCGCGTCTTCGAGGCGTTCACCTTCATCGTCGAGAAGCGGGACTTCGGCAGCATCCAGGTCCACGCCTACCCGTACGACGACAAGCGCAGCACCTTCATCGTGGAGATCGCGGAGGACGACTGGCGGCGGGCGGGCTTCGAGGCCCTCGCCGACCGGGAGTTCGCCCGCGGCGAGAGCGACGAGGCGAGCGTGCGGCTGTGCGAGGAGATCCTGGCCGGCCACCTCGACGGCCACCGCCTGATCCCCAACGCCTCGAAGTGGATACGCTTCACGACCGTCCGCAACGCCTCCTGGCGCCACGGCAACGTAGTCCTGCTCGGCGACGCCGCCCACACCGCCCACTTCTCCATCGGCTCCGGCACCAAGCTCGCCATGGAGGACTCCCTGGCCCTGGCCGCCTGCCTGCACGAACAGCCCGACGTGGCCTCGGCGCTCGCCGCCTACGAGACCGAACGCCGGCCGGTCGTCGAATCCACCCAGCGCGCCGCCCAGGCCAGCCTCGAATGGTTCGAGAACGTCGGCCGCTACACGGCCCAGGAGCCCCCGCAGTTCGCCTTCAACCTCCTCACCCGCAGCCGCCGCGTCACCTACGACAACCTGCGCGTACGCGACGAGGAGTTCACCACCGCGATCGACTCCTGGCACTCCGACGGGAGCCCGCTGACGGTCACCCGGCCCGGCGCCGCCGTCACCGTCCCGCCGATGTTCCGCCCGTTCCAGCTGGGCGGGCTGCACCTGCGCAACCGCGTCCTCGTACCACCGACCGCGCTCTACACCGCGCGCGAGGGGGTCCCGGGCGACTTCGAACTCGTCCACCTGAGCACCCAGGCCCTGGGCGGATCCGGCGTCGTCATCGCCGGAATGACCGCGGTCAGCGCGGACGGCCGGGCCACCCCCGGCTGCCCCGGCCTCTACACGGACGAGCAGGAGGCCGCCTGGCGGCGCATCGCCGGCTTCGTGCACGGCCAGTCGGACACCTGCCTGGGCATCCAGCTCACCCACGCCGGCCGCCGCGCCGCGACCAGCGTGCCCCGCTCGGACGGCAGGTCCGTCCCGCTCGGAGCCGACGGGTGGCCGCTCGTCGCCGCCTCCCCGCTGGCCTGGACCGAGGGTGCCGTGGTCCCGCGGGAGGCGACCCGGCAGGACATGGACGAGATCGCACGCGATTTCGTCGCCGCGGCCGAACGCGCCCACCGCGCCGGATTCGACGCACTGGAACTCCAGTACGGCCACGGCCACTTGATGTCCGGGTTCCTCTCGCCGCTGACCAATGAGCGGACGGACGACTACGGCGGGAGCCTCGCCGGCCGGCTGCGCTTCCCCCTGGAAGTGCTGCGCGCGGTGCGCGCGGTCTGGCCCGAGGGCAAGGCCCTCGTGGTCCGCGTGTCCGCCGCGGACTGGGCCGACGGCGGCACCAGCGAGGCCGACGCCGTGGAGATCGCCCGCGCCCTGGGCGAGGCCGGCGCCGACGCGATCGACGTCTCCACCGGTGAGGTCGTCGCCCACGAGCGGCCCCGCTACGGCCGCAGCTACCAGACCCCGTACGCCGACCTGATCCGCAACGCCACCGGGGTCCCCACCATCGCCGTCGGCGCGATCTCCACCTACGACGACGTGAACTCGATCATCCTGGCCGGCCGGGCCGACCTGTGCGCCGTCGGCCGCGCCCAGCTCCACGACCCCCTGTGGACCCTGCACGCCGCGGCCGCCCAGGGTTACCACGGCCCGGCCGCGCCGTGGCCCGCTTCCTGGAAGGCGGGCAGCGGCCGCCCGCCGGGTGCGCGCACCGACCGCGTTCCGCCCCGCCTCCAGCTGCTCCGCGAGGCTTCCGCCCCCGTGCACCAGCGCTGGGTTCCGCACGTCCCCGCTGCCGCTGCCGCGGCCGCCCGCTGACCTGGAGACCTGGAGAACCGATGGACAATCTGCCACGCTTCACCGCCGCGGCCGTACAGGCGGCCCCCGTGTACCTGGACGCGGCGGCGACCGTAGACAAGGCGATCGAGCTCATCGCGCAGGCGGCGGCGGGCGGCGCCGAACTGGTCGTCTTCCCCGAGGTGTTCGTCCCCGGATACCCGTACTGGAACTGGACGATGAACCCCGTCCAGGGCTCGCCCTGGTTCGAGCGCCTCTACCGCTCGGCCATCGACGTCCCCGGCCCGTACGTGGACCAACTGCGCGCCGCCGCCCGCCAGTACGGCGTCGTCCTCGTCATCGGCGTCAACGAGCGCGGCCCGCACAGCCTCGGCGTCCTCTACAACACCCTGCTCACCATCGGCCCGGACGGCGCACTCCTCGGAGTCCACCGCAAACTGGTGCCCACCTGGGCCGAGAAGCTCACCTGGACCGGCGGGGACGGCAGTTCGCTCAAGGTGCACCAGACGCCCGTCGGCCCGCTGGGGGCCCTGGCCTGCGGCGAGAACACCAACACCCTCGCCCGTTTCACGCTCCTCGCCCAGGGCGAACTGGTGCATGCCTCCTGCTACATCGCCCTGCCGGTGGCACCGGCCGACTACGACATGGCCGAGGCCATCGCCGTCCGCACCGCCGCCCACAGCTTCGAGGGCAAGGTCTTCTCCGTCGTCGCCTGCTCGACCATCTCCCCGGAGATCGTCGACGCCATCGCCGGGGACGACGAGGAGCTGCGCAAACAGTTCACCCGCCCGCGCAGCGCCCTGTCCGGGATCTTCGGCCCCGACGGCCGCCCGGTCACCGAACCGCTCGTCGACGACGAAGGCATCGTCTACGCCGAGATCGACCTGGCCCGGTGCATCCAGCCCAAGCAGATGCACGACATCGTCGGCCACTACAACCGCTTCGACGTCTTCCAGCTCCACGTCGACAACCGCCCCCGCACCCCGGTGACCTTCGCGACGGACCCGGCGCACACCCCGGCACCCCTCTCCACCGACATCACCGGCATCACCGGCATCACGAAGGAGGACGCATGACCACCGAGTACGACGACAGCCGACTGGGCCGAGCACGAGTATCCGACTCCCCTGAACTCGCCGCGTTCTACGGCGAACTCGCCCAGCTCGAAGCCGGCGCGCTGTGGACCGTCGCCAACGACATCGAGCCCTGGTACCCGCAGCCCAAGTCCGTACCCGTGCTGTGGCGCTACAGCGAACTGCGGCCCCTGGTCCGCAAGGCCCTCGACCTCGTCAAGGCCGACGACGCCGGCCGCCGCGTGGTCATGCTCGTCAACCCCGGCCGCAAGGACGTCAGCGCCGCCGTCGGGCTCCTCTACACCGGCCTGCAGATCATGGGACCCGGCGAGGCCATGACCGCCCACCGCCACCAGGCCGCGGCCCTGCGCTTCGTCCACGAGGGCACGGGCGCCTGGACCATCGTCGACGGCCAGAAGCTGAAGGTGGGCCCCGGTGACTTCGCCATCACCCCCAACGGCACCTGGCACGAACACGGCAACGAAGCCGACGACGCGCCCGTCATCTGGCAGGACGGACTCGACATCCCGCTGGTCAACGCACTCGACGCCGGGTTCTACGAGGTCCACCCCGAGCTGTACCAGACCCCCGGAAAGGTCATCAACTCCTCGGTGCTGACCTACGGCGCGAACCTCCTGCCCTACGGCGTGGAGAAGTGGACCAGGCCCTACTCGCCACTGCTCGCCTTCCCCTGGGAGCCCACCTACGAGGCGCTGCTGGGCCTGGCCAAGGCCACCGAGGGATCCCCGTACGACGGCGTGATCGCGGAGTACACCAACCCGGTCACCGGCGGCTCGGTCATGCCCACCATGGGCGCCCACATGCAGCTCCTGCGGCCCGGCCAGGCCACCCTGGCCCACCGACACACCGGGTCGGTCATCTACACCGCCGCCAAGGGACGCGGGGTCTCGGTGATCGCCGGAGAGCGTTTCGAGTGGCAGCAGGGCGACATGTTCTGCGTGCCCTCCTGGGCCTGGCACGAGCACCACAACCTCGACCAATCCGAGGACGCCTGCCTGTTCTCCTTCAACGACTTCCCCGTCATGCGCTCGCTCGGCTTCCACCGCGAAGAGGCGTACACCGACAACGGCGGGCGCCAGCCCACCGCCTGAACCGCTCCGCCGTACCCGACGCCGCCGGCCCTGACACCGGCGCCGGGTACGGCGGAGCACCGGGCCGGCCACGGCTTCCTGCCCCGTACCGCCCCGGTCCGGGGCGGCGGTGGAGCACCTGAGTTCCGCCGCCGCCCCACCCCTCCGCAACACCCCTCTTCCCCTTCCCCTTCACCTGCAAGGAGCACCCATGCGGCTGGTCACCTACACCCTCAACGATTCGCCCCTTCGCCTCGGGGCACAGGCCGACGACCTCGTCGTCGACCTCGCCACCCTGGCCGGCCTGGCCGGCGTACAACTGCCGCTGGACCTGCTCTCGTTCATCCAGGCCGGTGCGGCCGCCCAGGACGCCGCGCGCGGCCTGCTGGCCGGCGGGCCCGCGGCGTGGCCGGCCGATGCCGTGCACCGGCTCGACGAGGTGTCGCTGCGGGCCCCGCTGCGCCCCGGCAAGATCATCGGCGTCGGACTGAACTACGTCGAGCACGTCGAGGAGTCCAGCCGCAGCCTGGACACCGACAAGGAGCGCCCCTCGCGCCCCGTGCTCTTCAGCAAGCCCGCCACGGCCGTCACCGGCCCCGGTCAGCCGATCCTGCACAACGCGGACCTGACCACGCAGCTGGACTGGGAGTGCGAACTGGCCGTCGTCATCGGCCGCACCGCCTTCAAGGTGAGCGAGGAGGAGGCCTACGACCACATCTTCGGCTTCAGCATCGTCAACGACATCAGCGCCCGCGACCAGCGCCGCTCCGGCCAGTGGTTCTTCTCCAAGGGCCAGGACTCCTACGCCCCCTTCGGCCCCGCCGTCGTCACGGCCGACGAGATCCCCGACCCGATGGACCTCGACCTCTCGCTGCGCGTCAACGGCGTCACCAAGCAGAAGTCGAACACCCGCCACATGCTCTTCCCCATCGCCCGTCTCATCGCCGACATCTCCTCCGGCGTCACCCTCGAACCCGGAGACGTCATCGCCACCGGATCGCCCGCGGGAGTGGGAGCGGGCATGGTCCCGCCCGAGTTCCTGCACCCCGGCGACACCGTCGAGGCCACCGTCGAAGGCATCGGCACCCTCACCAACCCCGTCGTCGACGCCCGCTGAGGAGCGATCATGACCCATCCCGCCCGCCCCGCCGCCCGTACCTACCGCATCGGCCAGATCGTGCCGAGCTCCAACGTCACGATGGAGACCGAGGTCCCGGCGATCCTGCGCGCCCGGGAGTCCATCGCGCCGGAGCGCTTCACCTTCCACTCCAGCCGGATGCGCATGACCCATGTGACCCCGGAGCAGCTGAAGGCCATGGACGCCGACTCCGACCGGTGCGCCGTCGAGCTCTCGGACGCGCACGTGGACGTCCTCGGCTACGCCTGCCTCGTCGCCATCATGAGCATGGGACTCGGCTACCACCGCACCTCCGAGGAGCGCCTGCACCTTCGTACCGCGGAGAACGGCGCCCCCGCCCCCGTCGTCACCAGCGCCGGAGCCCTCGTCCAGGGTCTGCAGACCCTCGGGGCGAAGAAGATCGCCCTCATCGCCCCGTACATGCGCCCGCTGACGAAGACCGTCGTCGACTACCTCACCCACGAGGGCATCGAGGTGCTCGACTACCAGGCACTGGAGATCCCCAACAACCTCGACGTTGCCGCACACGACCCCGCACGCCTCCCCGGGCTCGCCAAGGCCCTGGACCACAGCGACGCCGACGCCTTCGTGCTCTCCGCCTGTGTCCAGATGCCCTCGCTGGGCGCCATCGAGGAAGCCGAACAGCTCCTCGGCAAGCCCGTGGTCTCGGCGGCCGTGTGCACGGCCCACCAGATGCTGCGCGCCCTGGACCTTCCGGCGGTGGCCCCCGGAGCGGGCCATCTCCTGTCCGGCGCCTACGCGGAATGAAGGCGGCGCGCCGCCCCGCCGTCGCACGCCGGGACTGCCGTCAACCGGACCTGGACGGTGCCCCGACCGTCCGGCTCGGTAGGATCGCGACCGCGTACGACGGAAGGCGATCATGGCGGACAGTCCCCTCAGGCCCAGCTCGTTGATCAACACGGTCTACGGGGCGTTCCTGCGCCGCCTCGGCGGCTGGATCTCGGTTGCCGACCTGATCACCCTGATGTCCGAACTGGACGTCGACGGCCCGGCGGCGCGCTCGGCGATCTCCCGGCTCAAGAAGAAGGGCGTACTCGAACCGGAGCGCCGCGGTGCCACCGGCTACCGGCTGAGCCCGGGCGCGCGACCCGTGTTCGACGAGGGTGACCGGCGCATCTTCGGCAGCCTGGAACCGGCCAAGCTGAGCGACGGCTGGGCGATGGCCGTCTTCTCGGTACCGGAGTCCGAGCGGTCGTACCGCTACCAGCTGCGCACCCGGCTGACCTGGCTCGGCTTCGGCAACATCGCCCCCGGTGTGTGGCTGGCACCCGGCCGGCTCCTCGGCGACGCCCGTGACATGCTGATCCGGCTCGGACTCAGCGACTACGTGCATCTGTTCGCCGCGGACTACGCCGCGTTCAGCGACCTGCCCGAGACGGTCAGCTCGTGGTGGGACTTCCCGGCGATCCAGGCGCAGTACGCCACGTTCACCGATGCGTACGGCCCCGTCGCCGCCGGACTCGAGCAGCAGCGCGACATCGACGGAGCCGAGGCCTTCCGCCACTACGTCCCCATGCTCACCCAATGGCGCCGACTGCCCTACCTCGATCCCGGGCTGCCCGGCGAGCTCCTCCCCGCGGACTGGAACGCGGTCGCCGCGCGCCGGATCTTCCAGCAGCTGCACGAGGTACTCGCCACGCCGAGCCTGCTGCACGTGCAGCAGGTCACCGGTCTGGCGGAGGAGGAGGCCTAAGCGCCGGCCGGGCCACTCCATGGCCCTCGGCGCTCAGTGCTCCTCGCCCGCGACGAGGAGTTCACCCACCGTCTCGGTGAGGACGGCGCGGGCGGGGGCGGGCATGCCCGCGTCGGTCACGAACCAGTCGGCCCGATCGAGTGCGGCGAAACCGCTGAGCCCGACCACCCCCCATTTGGTGTGGTCGGCCACGACGGCGACCCGCCGTGCCGAGGCGACCAGCGCCCGGTTGGTCTGGGCCTCCATGAGGTTGGGGGTGGTCAGCCCGGCCTCCTCCGCCACCCCGTGCGCGCCGAGGACGAGCAGGTCCACGTGGAGGGAACCGATCACCAGATCGGCGAGCGGGCCGACCAGCGCGGCCGAGGGGGTGGGGGAGCCGCCGGTGAGCAGCAGGGTGGGGGCCCCGGCCCCGCCATCGCGGCCGGCGGCCCGCACCAGCTCCGCCACCGGAAGGGAGTTGGTGACGATCGTGAGCCGCGGGACGCCGAGCAGCCGGGCGGCGACCGCGTGCGCGGTGGTGCCGCCCGAGATCGCGACCACGCTGCCCGGTTCGACCAGGGTGGCGGCCGTGTCCGCGATGGCGGCCTTGGCGTCCCCCTCCAGATCGGACTTCTCGTCGAATCCGGGCTCGTGCCCGCTGGCCCCGGCCGGGGCGACGGCCCCGCCGTAGACCTTCTCCACGACTCCGCGCCGGGCGAGGGCGTCCAGGTCCCGGCGGATGGTCATGTCCGAGACACCGAGCTGCCCGACCAGGTCCGCCACCCGGACCGCGCCGTCGCGCCGGACCGCGTCCAGGATGAGCGCGCGTCGCTGGTGGGCCAGTTGGGCAGTCTGCTCGGCCACGGGTCACGCTCCCGGTATCGGCGAATCCGGTCAGAAGGCAGCAAGATAACACGGCCATGCTGTTGAAGTGTGAGGGGAAACGGGCCTGTACCTGGCGGATAATGTTTGGAGATGTTTATTCTTGGTGGGTGAAGAAGACCCTCGCGAAACTCGCGGACGGCCGCGAACTGATCTACTTCGACACCGACGAGAGCGCCGCGCGCGATGCGCCCGACCTGCGCCCGCTGGACCGCGTGCGCAGCCACCCGGAACTGCGGCGGGACGAGGCGACCGGTGACTGGATCACGATCGCCTCCCACCGGCAGGACCGCACCTACCGGCCGCCCGCCGGCGCATGTCCGCTCTGCCCCTCCCGGGACGGCCGGCTCAGTGAAATCCCCGCCGCCGACTACCAGGTGGCCGTCTTCGAGAACCGCTTCCCCTCCCTCGCCGGCGGCGCCGGACGCTGCGAGGTCGTGTGCTTCACCCCGGAGCACGAGGCACGCTTCGCCGACCTCACCCCGGCCGCCGCCCGCCTGGTCCTGGATGCGTGGACCGACCGCACCGCGGAGCTCTCCGCGCTCGAGGGCGTGGAGCAGGTGTACTGCTTCGAGAACCGGGGCGCCGAGATCGGGGTGACCCTCGCCCACCCGCACGGCCAGATCTACGCCTTCCCCTTCGCCACCCCGCGCACCGCGAAGATGACCGCCGCCGCGGCCGCCCACCGCGCCGCCACCGGCCGCAACCTCTTCGAGGACCTGCTGGCAGGCGCCCGTGCCGCCACCGAGCGGGTGGTGACGGCCGGGGAGCACTGGACCGCCTTCGTGCCCTACGCCGCCCGCTGGCCGTACGAGGTGCACCTCTATCCGCACCGCCGCGTCCCCGACCTGACCTGCCTGACCGAGGCGGAGCGGGCCGAGTTCCCGGGCATCTACCTCGACCTGCTGCGCCGCTTCGACCGGCTGTTCCTCCTGCCCGGGCAGGAGGAGCGGGCGGCTCCCGCGCCGTACATCTCGGCCTGGCACCAGGCCCCCCGTACCGAGGGCGCGGAACTGGCCCTGCACCTGGAACTGTTCACGGTCCGCCGGACCCCGGACAAGCTCAAGTTCCTCGCCGGGACGGAGTCCGGGATGGAAGCCTTCATGAACGACGTGGCCCCCGAGACGGCCGCGCGGCAGCTGCGGGAGGCCCGGTCGTGAACCACACGGACCAGTGGGACGACGACAGCCGGGCGGACCGGGTCGCCGGCACCTTCGGCCGGCTCTTCGGCGGCCCCCCGGACGGGGTGTGGGCGGCTCCGGGCCGGGTCAACCTGATCGGCGAACACACCGACTACAACGACGGGTTCGCCCTCCCGATGGCCCTCCCGCAGACCACGCTGCTCGCCGCCCGCGCCCGTACGGACGGGCGGCTGCGGCTGCACAGCGCGCAGGGCGACGGCCGGGTCACCGACCTGACGGTGGCCGCACTGGCCCCCGGCACCGTGACGAGCTGGGTCTCCTACCCGGCCGGCGTGGTCTGGGCGCTCACCGAGGCGGGACACCCGGTCGGGGGCGCTGACCTCCACTTCGACAGCACGGTGCCCACCGGTGCCGGACTCTCCTCCTCCGCCGCGCTGGAGTGCGCGGTCGCGGTCGCGTACGACGAGCTGTACGGGCTGGGCCTGCCCGGGCCCGAACTGGCCCGGATCGCCCAGCGCGCGGAGAACGCCTTCGCGGGCGTTCCCTGCGGAATCATGGACCAGATGGCCTCCGTCTGCTGCACCGCGGGGGCCGCCCTCCAGCTCGACGCACGAACCCCGGAGCACCACCGGCAGGTGCCCTTCGACCTCCAGGGGCAGGGTCTGCGGCTGCTGGTGATCGACACCCGCGTCAGCCACGACCTCGGCGACGGGGCGTACGCCGCCCTGCGGGCGGGCTGCGAACGCGCGGCCGCGCTGCTCGGCCTGCCCGCCCTGCGCGATCTGCCCGCCGGGGACCTGCCGGGGGCCCTGCAGGCCCTGCCGGCGGAACTCGCGCCCCTGGTCCGCCATGTGGTGACCGAGAACGCCCGGGTCACGGAAGCCGTCTCCCGGCTGCGGGAGGGCGATGTCGCGGCCCTCGGCCCGATCCTCACCACCGGGCACGCCTCGCTCCGCGACGACTACCGCGTCTCCTGCCCGGAGACCGACCTCGCCGTGACCGCCGCGCTGGGCGCCGGGGCACTCGGCGCCCGGATGACGGGGGGCGGCTTCGGGGGCTCCGTCATCGCGCTGGTGGAGGCCGGGCGGGAGAGCGCGGTGGGCGAGTCAGTCACGGCCGCCTTCGGCGCCGCCGGCCACCGCCTCCCGCGCATCCTCTCCGTCACCCCGGCCGAGGGAGCCCGCCGCCTCGCGCCCGCGCCCGGGACGCGGTAGCCGGGGCTGCCGGAGCAGGGGCGCGGCGGCCTCCGCTCCGGCAGCGCTTCACCCCTTCGGCGGGGCCGTGTTCCGCAGATACGGCAGCCGGGCCAACGGCGCGTCGATCCATACCGTTGCCGGGCCCGCGTACGACCGGCCGTCGTCGGCCAGCCACGTGCCCGGCGGGATCAGGACCGCACGCCCGTCCGCGCCCTTGGCCACCACCGGAGCCACCATCAGGGTGTCGCCCAGCATGAACTGGTCGGTGACCCCCGCGTAGCCCTGGTGGGGGAAGGCCCATTCGAGCGGGCGCTGGACCGGTTCGCCCGTGGCCGCGGCGTGCGCGGCGAGAGCGAGGATCTCCGGCGCGAGCTCAGTGTGCAGGCGGGCCGCCGCGCGGACGATGGCGAGGTTCTCGGGGGAGAGCACGCGCCAGGGCGCCGCGGAGAACTGCATCATGGGGAACAGCGCGGCGATCTGGGCGTAGCGGACGAACAGCTCCTCGTCGAAGCCCTCGCCGTCCTCGCCCGGGACGAAGCGGAACTCGCCGCCGCCGATCATGTCGGGACAGGTGAACGCATGGCCCGTCAGGGCCTGGGCCAGGGCGTTCGGGATCAGGCTCGCCAGCCCGAAGCGCCCCTCCCACAGGTGGTACTTGTCCTGCTGGCGCTGTGCGAGCGGCAGGCCCGCGGCCCGCCACGCGTCACGGAACTCGTTGAGCGGCCAGTCGGCACCGAAGCGGTTCCAGGCATGGGTGTACGCCTCCGGGTCCGCGCACCCCAGCGAGCGCCACCAGAGCGCGTCGCCGCCGTCGAACTTGAACCCGTCGATGCCGATGCCGTCCCGCAGGGCTTCCAGGCGGCCGGTCAGCCACGCCCGTGCCCGCGGATCGAGCAGATCGAGGCCGGCGCTCCAGCCGTTCCACCACGAAGCGACCTTGGCCCGCCCGTCCGCACTGGCAGCGCTGTCGCGGATCAGCAGGCCCTGGTCGCCCAGCTGTCGCGCCGTGGGGGAGTCCGGGGTCACGTAGGGCACGAGCCACAGCATCACCTTGAAGCCGAGCCGGTGGAGCCGGGCGACCATGCCCGCCGGATCGGGGAAGCGGCCGGGATGGAAGGTCCAGTCCCCGTAGTCGTTGCTCCACCGGTCGTCGATCATCAGCACGCCGGGCGGAAAGCCTTCCGCGAGCAGGCGCTCCGCGTACGCCAGCACCTTCGCCTGGGTCGGCTCGAAAACCGTCTCGATCCACAGGTTGTACTGCGGTGCGCCGAAGAGCAGGGGGTCCGGCATCGTGCTGGACGGAGGGTAGTGGCGGGTGATCGCGTGGCGGTACGCCCCGCGCAGATCGCCGTGCCCCTCCCCGTACTCGATGACCGCGTCCGGTTCGTGCGAGTGCGCGGTCAGCCGCCCGCCGGAGATCGTGAAGGCGAAGGTGCGCTCGCTGTGCACCCAGCGGCCGCGGTCGGACAGCAGGAGCGGCATGCCCTGGTTGGCGAGCACGTCACGCAGGTCGAAGCCGTAGCCGTCGGGGAACGGCATGTGCCGCCCTTCGGCGACCGCTCCGCCCCACCAGCGTTCCCCGTCGAGCAGGGCGAGTTCGAGTGTCGTCATACCTCTGGGGTTTCTCCTGGAAGTGGACCGCCGTGAACTACTTGATGGTGAACCCTTGTTCCTTCCCATAGGTCTTCACCCGCTCCTGCCAGGTGGCCAGCGCGCCGGGCAGGTTCCCGCCGGGCTGGAGGGCCTGGCCGACGGAGTCCTTGAAGACGCTGTTCGCGTACACCTGGAACGGCAGGTACTGCCAGCCGGGCCGCACCGCCTTCGACATGTCGGCGAAGATCTCGTTCGGCTTGCTGCCGGGGAAGAACGGCACCTCGGAGCCGCGGAAGCCGGGGTCGTCGAGCAGCACCTTGGTCGCGGGGAACAGGCCGACCTCGGAGTTGAGGGACCGGACGGCTTCCGGGTCGGAGCCCATCCACTGGGCGAAGGCGACCGACGCCTCCTTGTTCTTCGCGTGCGTGGTGACCGCGACCGACGAGCCGCCGTTCTCCGCGCTGGCACCGCCCGGCATGGGGGCGACCGACCACTGGCCCCTGCTCTGCGGGATGTTCTGCTCCAGTACCGCGGGCGCCCACGCGCCGGCCAGCCATGTCGCGTACTTCCCGGAGGACATGGACTTCCACCACTCGTCGTTCCAGCTCGTGGTGGAGTCCACCAGCTTGTTCTCGATCAGCGGGCCCCAGGTGTCGGCGTAGGCCTTGGCGCCGGCGTCGTCCTTGAGGTCGACCGTGACGTCGGTGGCGCCGTTCACGGTGTACGGCTTGCCGCCGAAGTCCCAGATCAGGCTGTTGGAGGTGCCCGCGTCGCCTGGGTCCACGTACGTGATGTGGACGCTCGGATCGGTGTCGCGGATCTTCTTGGCGAGCGCGCCGTACTCCTCCCACGTGGCCGGCGGCTTCGCACCGAACCGGTCGAGGATGTCCTTGCGGTAGAACATCGCCATCGGCCCGGTGTCCTGGGGTATGCCGTAGATCCCGCCCGCGAGGCTCACCTGGGACCAGGCCGAGTCGGCGAACTTGTCCTTCAGGCCGGCCGAGCCGTAGTCGGAGAGGTTGACCAGGGATTTGGTCATCGCGAACTGGGGGAGTGCGAAGTATTCGATCTGCACGACGTCGGGGGCGCCCTCGCCCGCCTTGAGCGTGGTGGTCAGCTTGGTGTACTCGTCCTTGGAGCGGCCCGCGTTGACGAGGTTGACCTTGACCTTCGGGTACTTCTTCTCGAACAGTGCGACCGTCTTGTCGATGTTCGGGACCCAGGTCCAGAAGGTGATCTCGGCGGGCTCGTCCAGTGCGGCCCGCACCGCGGCGGGGTCGGCCTTCCTGCCACCGTCGGAGGTGCCGGAGCCGCCGCCACACGCGGTGAGGGAGAGGGTGAGGGCCGCGAGCGTGCCCGCGGTGAGGGTGCGGGTGAGAGCCGACAGCCGCAGGAACCTGCTCATGTCGAATCCTTTCTTCGGTACGAAACGGGCGGGCTCGGCCTACTGCTTGACGCCGCCGGCGGCCAGCCCCGACTGCCAGAACCGCTGGAGGAAGAGGAACGCGACGATCAGCGGGACGATCGCCAGCAGGCTGCCGGTGATCACCAGAGGGAGGATCGGTATGGCACCCGCGCCGGCTCCGCCCTGTGCGAGCGAGTCCCACTGGCGCAGCCCCACCGTGAGGGGGAACAGCTCGGGGTCGTTGAGCACGATCAGCGGCAGGAAGTAGTTGTTCCAGGTGGCGACGAGCGTGAACAGCAGCACCGTGACGAATCCGGGAGCCAGCAGGCGCAGCGAGATGGTGAGGAAGATCCGCAGTTCTCCGGCTCCGTCGATGCGTGCGGCCTCCAGCATCGCGTCCGGAACGGCCTCGGACGCGTACACCCGCATCAGATAGAGCCCGAAAGGACTGGCGAGGGAGGGCAGGAGGACCGCCCACGGTGTGTTGACGATGCCCATGTCGCTGAACAGCAGGTACGTCGGGACCGCGAGTGCGGACGCCGGGATCGAGATCGCCCCGATGACGAGGGCGGACAGCACCCGGCGGCCCGCGAACGCGTACTTGGCCAGTGCGTACCCGCCCATCGTCGCGATGACCGAGGCTCCGCCCGCCCCGACCACCGCGTAGAGCAGGGTGTTGCCGAACCAGCGCAGGTATATCCCGTCGTCGTAGGTGAAGACGTCCCGGACGTTGTCGAACAGGTGGAAGCCGTCCCCGAACCACAGGCCGGGCGAGTCGAACAGGGTCTGGTTGGACTTCGTCGCGCTGATCGCGAGCCAGAGCAAGGGGATCAGTGTGTACGCGAGCATCAGGCCCATCGCCACGGTCAAGGCGGTGGACCTGCCCGGACGGCGCCGGCGGGGTGCCGCGGCGGTCACAGCATGCGCTCCCTTCGGGCGGTCGTACGCTGGACCGCGTACGCGACGATCACGGTCACCAGGCCGAGCAGCACCGCGACGGCGGCCGAGTAGTTGAACTGGCGCCCGTCGAAGGCGAGGCTGTAGGCGTACATGTTGGGGGTGTAGTTCGTGGAGACGGCGGCAGGCGCCAGGGACTGCAGGACGCTCGGCTCGTTGAAGAGCTGGAAGCTGCCGATCACCGAGAACGTCGTGGCCAGCAGCAGGGCGGGGCGCAGGGCCGGCAGTTTGATGCTGAACGCCTTGCGGACGGCTCCGGCGCCGTCGACCTCGGCCGCCTCGTACAGCTCCCCGGGGATGGAGCGCAGCGCCGCGTAGAGGATCAGCATGTTGTAGCCGACGTACGACCACGTGACGATGTTGCCGATCGACGCGAGCATCCAGCTCTCGGAGAGCAGGTCGGGCACCTCGGTGTGCAACAGGTCGCCGATCTCGCCGGCCAGGCCGAAGCGGTCGCCGTACAGGTAGCCCCACATGAGGGCCGCGACCACACCGGGAACGGCGTAGGGGACGAAGATGCCGATCCGGAACAGCCCTGGCGCACGCAGCCGCCCACTGTCGATCGCGAGCGCGGCCACCAGCGCGAGGCCGAGCATGAGCGGCACCTGGATCGCGAAGAAGAGTGCGACGCGGCCGAGGCCGGCATGGAACAGATTGTCCTTGAACGCCTTGGTGTAGTTGTCCAGCCCGGTGAAGACCATCCCGCCGATCATGCGTTCCTGATAGAGGCTCAGGTTGACCGAGTACGCCAGCGGGGCGACGACCCCGATGACGAAGACGCAGAGGAACGGCAGGAGGAACGCGTGGGCGGTGAGGTTGCGCCGGACGGCGCCGCGTTTCACGGGTAAGACCTCCGATGCGTGTTAGCGCCAACATGGTGGCGCGGTTCGGAAGTGTGTCGACAGCCCTCGGCGAGTGTCAAGAGTTTTGACCAACTGATCTGTCGCATCGTCAGTTTCCTTTAATTCCAAGGGATTTCGAGGATGCGAAGGATGGCGGAAAGTCTGCCGGGTCGGCCGAAGCGGCTCGGTAGCCTGTTGACCAACGCGGCATGTTCGCGCAAACATGAAGCGGGTCAGGAAGATGCCCGGGCAGCACCGTGCGAGAGGAACTGCGCCATGGCGAAGGATGGGCAGCGACCACGCAAGTCCCGTTCCCCGGCTGCGGACCGGCCCAGGCCCCCGTCGATGGCGGATGTCGCGGCCATGGCAGGAGTCTCGGCGCAGACCGTCTCCCGCGTGGTCAACGCGACCGCCCGCGTCGACGAGGCGACCCGCGACCGGGTCGTCCGGGCCGTCCGCATGCTCGGGTACCGCCCCAACACCGCGGCCCGGGCGCTGGCCACCGGCAAGTTCCGGACGATCGGCGTCATCAGCTTCGACCTCACGGCGCACGGAAACGCACGCACGCTGGATTCGATCGTCTCCGCCGTGCAGTCCACCGAGTACTCGGTCAACGTGGTCGTCCCGCAGGCGCAGACCGAGGAGGCGGTGCTCGAAGCGTTCCGGAGGCTGAGCGGTCATGCGGTCGACGGGGTCATCGTGAACGAGGCGCAGATCCTGGCCGGTTCGCTGATGATCCCCCTGGGGCTGCCGGTCGTGGTCGTCGACGGCGGCGACGACCACCGCTACCCCGGCGTCCACACCGACCACGCGGCCGGTGCGGAGATCGCCGTGAACCACCTGCTGGGGCTCGGTCACACCACGGTGTGGCACCTGGCCGGCCCACAGGACTCCCACCCCGCGCGCCGCCGCGCCGAGGCATGGCAGCGTGTCCTCCAGGCGGCGGGCGCACCTGTCCCGCCGCCCGTCCACGGTGACTGGAGTGCCGAGAGCGGATACCGGGCAGGCCGGGAACTCGCCGGCCGGCCGGAGGCCACCGCGGTGTTCGCCGCCAACGACCAGATGGCGCTCGGGCTGGTCCGGGCGCTGCGCGACGCAGGGCGTTCGGTTCCGGAGGACGTGAGCGTGATCGGGTTCGACAACATCGCCGAATCCGCCTACTTCCTCCCGCCGCTGACCACCGTGGACCAGGACCTCTCCCGGGTCGGTGCGGCCTGCGTGCACCGGCTCCTGAGCCAGATCGAGGGCGCCGCGCCGACGGACTCGTCCGTCGTGTCGGTCATGCCGACCCTGGTGGAGCGTGACAGCGCGGCGCCGCCGCGGATCTGACCGAAGTACCTGAAGGGGTAAGGAAGATGAACTCTCCGGCACAAGACCGTTCCCGAGACCGTTCCCGAGCCCTCCGCGCGCGACTGGGCGGCCTCGGATTCGGCGGCGACTACAACCCCGAACAGTGGGACAAGGCCACCCGCGCCGAAGACCTGCGCCTGATGAACGAGGCAGGTGTCAACCTCGTCAACCTCGCCATCTTCGCCTGGGCCCGCGTCGAACCCGCCCGCGACGCCTACGACTTCGGCTTCTTCGACACCGTCATGGACGACCTGGCCGCCCACGGCATCACCGCCGATCTGGCCACCATGACCGCGTCGCCACCCCCATGGCTCGCCGTCGCGCATCCCGAGATCCTGCCGGTCACCGCCTCCGGCGGCATCCTGTCCCCAGGGGGCCGCCAGCACTTCTGCCCCTCCAGCCCGGTCTTCCGCGACCGGGCCGTCCGCCTGGTCGAAGCCGTCGCCACGCACTACCGCGATCATCCGGCGCTGGGCCTGTGGCACGTCGGCAACGAGTACGGAATCCACGTCGCCGAATGCTTCTGCGACACCTCCGCCGCCGATTTCCGGCACTGGCTGACTACCAGGTACGGCGATGTCGACGCCCTCAACGACGCGTGGTCCACCGACTTCTGGTCGCAGCGCTACACCTCCTTCGACCAGATCCTGCCCCCGCGCACCGCACCCACCTACCCCAACCCCTCCCAGCAGCTCGACTTCAAGCGGTTCAGCAGCGACGCGCTGCGCACCTGCTTCACCCTCGAACGCGACGTGCTGCGCCGGATCACCCCCGATACCCCGGTGACCACGAACTTCCTCGCCGGACACAAGGCGGTCGACGTCCATGCCTGGGCACCCGAGATGGACGTCCTCGCCCTCGACAGCTACCCGGACCCCCACTGGGGGTCGGCACACATCGGCGCGGCACTGTCGTACGACCTCCTGCGCGGTGCGGCCGAGGGGAACCCGTGGCTGCTGACCGAGCAGGCCCCGTCCGCCGTCAACTGGCGGGGCCGCAACGGGGGCAAGAGCCCCGGCCGGATGCGCCTGTGGAGCTGGCAGGCCGTCGCGCAGGGCGCGGACGCCGTCATGTACTTCCAATGGCGACAGTCCCGCGGCGGCGCGGAGAAGTTCCACTCCGGCATGATCCCGCACGCGGGGGCCGGCACCCGGGTGCACGCCGAGGTGCGTGAGCTGGGGCGTGAACTGGCCCTGGTGCCCGAGCTGGCCGGCACGCGCATCCGCAACGAGGTCGCGATCCTGTTCGACTGGGACAACTGGTGGGCGCTCGAACTCGACTCGCATCCCTCGGACGGCGTGCGCTGCCTCGACCGCGTCCTCGACCACTACTCACCCCTGTTCGAAGCGGGCGTCGGCATCGACCTCGTACATCCCGCCGCGGACCTCTCGCCGTACAAGCTGCTCGTGCTGCCCAGCCACTACCTGCTGTCGGCCGTGAACGCCGAGCGGATACGCACCTTCGTGGCGGACGGGGGATCCCTCCTCGCCTCGTTCTTCACCGGGATCGTCGACGAGCACGACCGCGTGCACACGGGCGGCCGGCCCGACGCGCTGGACGACGTACTGGGCGTACGGGTCGAGGAGTTCTGGCCGGCCGCGGCCGCTGAGGCGGTTCCGCTCCGCGCCCCGGAGGCGGACGCCCCCGCGCCCCCGCCGGCGTCGCTGTGGCGCGAGGACGTGAAGCTCACCGGCGCCCGCGCCGAACTCCTCTTCGCCGGACCCGACTGGGACGACGACCGCCCCGCGGTCACGGTGCACACCCACGGCGGGGGAACGGCCCGCTACATCGCCACCCGCCCCGATCCCCTCACGATGCGGGCCATCACCGACCGCTCACTCGCCGACGCGGGAGTCGCCCCCGTTCTGCCCGGACTGCCCACCGGCGTCCAGGCGACGATCCGCCGCGGCGCGGATCACGACGTCCTCATCCTGCTCAACCACACCGAGGACACCCGTGAGGTGACCCTGCCGGCCGACCGCCGCGACCTTCTCGACGGTCAGAGGCCCCACGTCCGCCACGTGGCCCTCGAGCCACGGGGCGTCGCCGTCCTCGGCTCCGTGCTCACGTCCACCCCCAGCCCTCGGAGGGCACTGTGAGAAGACCCCTGCTACCGGCCGTACTCGCCGCGGCGCTCCTGCTCGGAGCGCTCGGCGCCTCCCAGGCCACCGCGTCCACGACGACCGCGCCGGCCGCGACCGCGGTGACTGCGGTGACGGCCGGCACACCGGCCGTCCTGTCCGACTCCTGGCGTGCGCCCCTCAGCACCCGCGGCCGCTACGTCGTCGACGCAGAAGGCAACCGCTTCAAGCTCAAGTCCGCGAACTGGCACGGGGCTCAGGGATCGTGGAACGGCTCCGGTGACATCAACGACCCGGCCAGCCACCACGACGGCGAGAAGGCCGACCAGATGCCGCTCGGCCTGGACCGCGCCCCGATCCCGCGGATCCTCGCCGGATTCCACGAACTCGGCATCAACAGCATCCGGCTGCCCTTCTCGAACGAGATGCTGCACGACCAGCGCCCGGTCTCCGATGCCTCGGTCGCGGCCAACCCGAACCTGCGCGGCAAGACCCCGCTCCAGGTGTTCGACGCCGTCATCGCCGCCACCACGGCCGAGGGCTTCGCG
The DNA here is from genome assembly GCF_045208355.1 of Streptomyces sp. NBC_01546. Taxonomy (NCBI): domain Bacteria; kingdom Bacillati; phylum Actinomycetota; class Actinomycetes; order Kitasatosporales; family Streptomycetaceae; genus Streptomyces; species Streptomyces sp. NBC_01546. The sequence goes on along the minus strand of NZ_CP109379.1, from coordinate 1,369,547 downwards.
GTGATCCTCAACAACCACACCATCACCTCACGCTTCTGCTGCGGTCTGGACGGCAACGAACGCTGGAACACCAGCCAGTCCACCGCGCAGTGGGAGAACGACTGGATCAGCCTCGCCCGCCGCTACAAGGACAACAAGCGCGTCGTCGGCGCCGACCTCTACAACGAGGTCCGCCGTACCGTCACCGACGACGCCAACTGGAACTGGGGCAACGACCACGACTGGTGGGCCGCCTCCCAGCGGCTCGGCGACCGGCTCCTCACGGAGGCCAACCCCGACCTGCTGGTGATCGTCGAAGGGATCAACTGGCAAGGCATCCCGGCCGACGGGCTGCCCCACGGGCGCCCCACGCTCGAACCGGTACGCACCCTCTCGCACACCCTCGTCGCCTCGAACAAGCTGGTGTACGCGGCGCACTTCTACGGCTACACCGGGCCGAACCACACCGGCGCGACCGGCATGGGCGAGACCCACGACCCGCGCTACCAGGAACTCTCCCGCGAGGACCTGTTCGCGATCCTGCAACGCCAGGCGTTCTACGTCACGGCCGAATCCGGCCGCCACTTCACCGCACCCCTGTGGATCAGCGAGTTCGGCATCGGCAGCGACGAGACCAACCCGCAGGCACGCGCCTGGTTCGGCAATCTCGTGGACTACCTGATCGCCAACGACACCGATTTCGCCTACTGGCCCCTGGTCGGATGGGCCGGACACGGCACGTGGTCGATCCTCAACTACGACGCGACGGGCCGCCGTTCCGGCATCCTGGACGGCGGGGACTGGCGCTCCACCGACTGGAACCGGCTGGTCACCTCGCCGCAGAAGAGCGGCCAGGTCGCCGTCACCGACACCTGGGACATGCTCAACCTCGACCACGCCGATGCGGTCCAGTCGGCGCGCGCACGGGCGCTCGGGGACTGGGACGGGGGAGCCCGCAAGGGGGCGTGCCCCGACGGACAGCGGCTCGTCGGCCTGGCGCACCGTGACGGGCGCGGGCTGTGCACCGATTCCGGGGCCGCGGGTCTGGCGGCCACCGGCCCGGCGCCGACCGTCGTGAACGACGAACGCCACGTTCAGCAGGGCGATTGGGCCGGCGGCTACACCAAGTACCAGTGCGGGCCGGGCCAGTTCGTGATCGGCTACAGCGTGCGGGGCCAGGCGGTCTCCGCGGTCCTGTGCGCCCAGGCGGGCAGGGCCCTCGGGACGAACGGCCGCACCGTCTGGTTCGACCGGGGCGACAATCGGCCGGCCGGAGGCCCGGGAGGCGAGTTCGGGTACGGCAACTACAAGGGGCAGTGCGGAACGGACGAGTACGCCGCGGGCATCGCCTTCACGGGAGCCTGGGCCAAGGGCAAGACTCCGGACGCCCTCTTGTGCCGCAAGCTGTGACGGCCGGCGCCCGGCGGCGCCGGTCGTGACCGCCGCCGGGCGCCGGTCGGGCGGACGGCTCGATCGTCCGTGCGGGGGCGTCGCCCACACGGAAAACGCTTGGACTGCGCGGGCGCGGTCGCGGGACACTGCAGTTCCGGGTCCGCCGCACGACACCACAGGGTTGCCATGGGATCGTCCGCATCACCAGGGGTTCGGCCCGGCAAGGGCCCGGTGCTCCTCGCACTTCGCTACTACGGACGGGAGCTGGCGCGGCTTCGGTGGCTGACGGTGCCCACCATGCTGCTGCCGGCCCTGGGCAACATCGGGATCGCCTACATCGCCCCGCTGGTGGTCGCGAAGCTCGTCGGCCGCATCGCCGGCGGGGCGGCTCCCACCCTCGGCTCGATGCTCCCGTACGTCCTCGCATTCGCCGGTGTCCTGCTGCTCTCGGAAGCGCTGTGGCGCCTCGGCCTGCACTGCCTGAACCGCCTCGACGCCCTCGGCATCGAGCGCCTGTATGTGATCGGCATGGACGAGCTGTTCGCGAAGGACGCCGCGTTCTTCCACGACAACTTCGCCGGGTCGCTGACCAAACGGGTCCTGAGCTTCGCCTCCCGCTTCGAGGAGTTCGTCGACACGCTGACCTTCTCGGTCGTGGGCAAGTTCGTGCCGTTGCTGTTCGGGTCGGTGGTGCTCTGGCAGTACGAACCGCTGCTCGTCGTGGCGCTCCTGGCCATGATCGCGGTGACGGCGGTGTGCGTACTGCCCCTCATCCGTCGCCGCCAGGTGCTCGTCGGCCGGCGCGAGGAGGCGATCGCCCGGGTGTCGGGACACGTCTCTGACAGCCTCATGAACATGGACACGGTCAGGGCGTTCGCCGCGGAGGAGCGCGAGGCCGCCGAGCACCGGTCCCGGGTGGCGCAGTCGCGGGGGCTCACCCTGCGGTCGTGGGACTACGGCAATCTGCGCATCGACACGGTCGTCGCGCCGATGTCCGTGCTGACCAACGCGCTGGGCCTGCTGCTCGCGGTCTCCATCGCCGGGGGCGGGAACGGGGTGGAGGCGGTCGTGGTCGCCTTCACGTACTACTCCAACGCCACACGGATCATGTTCGAGTTCAACCAGATCTACCGTCGTCTGGAGAGCTCGATGACGGAGGCCGCGCAGTTCACGGAGCTGCTGCTGAAGCCGCCGACCGTACTCGACCCGGACTCGCCGGAGCCGCCGCCCACCCGGGCCGCCGACATCCGCTTCGAGCAGGTGACCTTCGCCCACGGGGGCGCGGACCCGCTCTTCGAGGGACTGGACCTGGCCGTGCCCAGCGGGGCGAAGATCGGGCTCGTGGGGCGGTCCGGCGGCGGCAAGACCACCCTCACCCGGCTGCTGCTGCGGATGACGGACATCGACGCGGGCCGGATCCTGATCGGGGGCAAGGACATCAGCAGGCTGCGCCAGGGCGACCTGCGCGGCCTGATGGCCTACGTGCCGCAGGACCCGGCGATGTTCCACCGCACGCTGCGGGAGAACATCGCGTTCGCCCGGCCGGACGCCACCGAGGCCGAGATCCGCCGCGCGGCCGAGGCGGCGCACGTCACGGAGTTCGCGGAGGCCCTGCCGAGCGGCCTCGACACCATGGTCGGCGAGCGCGGAGTCAAACTCTCCGGCGGACAGCGCCAGCGGGTCGCGCTCGCCAGGGCGATCCTGCGCGACGCGCCGATCCTGCTGCTCGACGAGGCGACCAGCGCCCTGGACTCCGAGAGCGAGATCCTCGTCCAGGAAGCGCTGTGGCGCCTCATGGAGGGGCGGACGGCGCTCGTGGTGGCGCACCGGCTCAGCACGGTGGCCCACATGGACCGGCTCGTCGTACTCGACCGCGGACGGATCGTCGAGCAGGGTACGCACCACGAGCTGCTCGCCTCCGAAGGCGCCTACGCGAAGCTGTGGCAGCACCAGTCGGGCGGTTTCCTCGACGACCACCCCGCACGGTCCGACCTGCACTGAGCGCGAGCCCGACCGCCGCTCAGATGCCGTGGGCGGCGGTGACGGCCCCGTCGGTGATGGCGGCGGTGAGCGCGGCGTGGTCGGCGACGGTCTGGTCGGCGTAGCGGAGCGCGAAGTCGGCGACGGCGCGGTCGAAGGTGTCGGCGCGGCCCAGGTATCCGGCGATGGCGATGCGGTCTCCGGAGCGGGCGTGGGCGCGGGCCAGGGCCGTGCCGCACAGTTCGGCGTACTGGCCGAGCATGGCCGGGGTCATGGTCTCCACGAGGGCCGCCCCCTTCATGTCGCGGAGCTGCCGGCCGTAGAAGTGGCGCCCGGCCGGCCCGGTCATCCAGCCGAGGAAGATGTCCGAGGCGGCCTGCAGGAGTTTCTGTCCCGCGACCACTCGCTGACCGTGGTGGTCATGGCTGTCGGCGGGGAGATGGTCCTCCAGCACCGAGCGTCCGGCCTCCTTGATCTGGAGGAAGAGCGGGTCCCGTTCGTCGCGGCCGGTCAGCAGAACGATGAAGCAGCGGGTGCCGACGCTCCCGACGCCGACGGCCTTGCGTGCCGCGTCGACCAGCCGGTAGCGGTCCAGCAGCAGGCGTCGCTCCTCGGGGAGCGTGCTGCGGTATTTCCTGAAGATCTTGCCGACGGCCCTCATCTCGGCTTCTTCGAGGGGTTCGACCAGGGGCGGATCGTGGATGATGCGCCGGCGGCCGTCCCGGGTCTCGGTCAGTTTGGCGAGCGCCTGGAGGCTGGTACGCCGCCGGGCGCGCGCGAGATTCGCCTCGACCCGGCTTCGCAGCTTGGTGTCGCGGATCATCGGGATCACCTCGGCCGTGTCGAACCGCTCGTACCAGACGGCGAGTTCGCCCTGTTCGGCCAGCCGTCGCATGGACAGCCGGTACGCCTGGGCGGCGGCGAGGGCGGTCCGCCACGCACGGTCGTCGCCGTGTCCCTGGTCGCGGGCGGCCACGGCCGTGCTGGCGGCGAGCCTCTTGACGTCCCATTCGAAGGGTCCGGGCAGCGTCTCGTCGAAGTCGTTGAGGTCGAACAGCAGCGCCCGCTCCGGCGAGGCGAACAGGCCGAAGTTCAGCAGGTGTGCGTCGCCGCAGAGCTGGACGGTCAGCCCGGTGTTCGGCCGGGCGGCCAGGTCCGCGGCCATCACGGCGGCCGCGCCGCGCAGGAAGGAGAACGGGGACGCCGCCATCCGCCCGTAGCGGATCGGCAACAGCTCGACCACCCGGTCGGCTGCCTGCCGCTCCAGCACACCGACCGGATCGGGCCGGTCAGCCGCCTCGGCCCACTCACCGTGCGAGGCCCGGCCGGCCCGTCGTCGCGCCGCCTTGCCGCGTCCGGCCCGCTCGGCCGCACTGGTCATGCTCCGCTCCATTTCGCCGTCACAGCTCCCAGCCTGGGCGCACCTGGGCTGACGTGCACGTTCACCGGCCCTCCTCGACGTTTCGCCGACCGGCTGGTGTCGACCGGCTCGTGTCGACGGACTTGTGCCGACCGGCTGACACCCCCGGCGGGTCGGCAGCCGGTGCGCCGGGGAGACTGGGAACCTTGCGCCCATGACATCCGGCGCGGGTACTCCAGCGGGGTCGGCTGCTCCAGCCGGGGCGGCATCGTCGCGGGTCGTCCTGCTGACACTCGCGTCCGGGCAGTTCCTGATGGCGCTCGACAGCTCCGTCATGAACGTGTCGATCGCGACGGTGGCCGAGGACGTGGGCACGACCGTGACCGGAATCCAGGGCGCCATCACGGCGTACACCCTGGTGATGGCGATGTTCATGATCCCCGGAGGCAAGGTCGGCGCGATCATCGGCCGCAAGCGGGCCTTCCTGATCGGCTGCGTTATCTACGGCTGCGGATCCCTGATCACCGCGCTGGCCCCGAACCTGACCGTGCTGATGGTGGGCTGGTCGTTCCTCGAGGGGGTCGGGGCCGCGCTCATCCTGCCCGCGATCGTCGCGCTGGTCGCCGGCAACTTCCCCACGGAACGCCGGCCGGCCGCCTACGGGCTGGTCGCCGCCGCGGCAGCCGTGGCGATCGCGGTCGGGCCGCTCGTCGGAGGCATCGCCACGACGTACTTCTCCTGGCGCTGGGTCTTCGCCGGTGAGGTCCTGATCGTGCTCGGCATCCTGGTGCTCTCCCGCCGCGTCGCCGACGCGCCGGTCGAGACGCGCCCGCGCATCGACCTCGTCGGCGCCGTGATCTCCGCTCTCGGGCTCGGGATCTTCGTCTACGGCGTCCTCCGCTCGAGTGAATGGGGCTGGTTCCTGCCGAAGCCCGGCGCGCCCGCCTGGCTCGGGATCTCCCTGGTCGTGTGGCTGATGCTGGCGGGCCTGTTCCTGTTGTGGCTCTTCCTGCGGTGGGAGGCCCGCCTCGTGGAGCGGCACAAGGAGCCGCTGGTGGACCCGGAGCTGCTGCGGAACCGGCAGCTCACCGGCGGCCTGACGATGTTCTTCTTCCAGTACCTCGTACAGATGGGCGTGTTCTTCGTCGTCCCGCTGTACCTGTCGGTCGCACTCGGCCTGTCCGCGGTCAAGACCGGTGTGTACATCCTGCCGCTCTCCCTGACCCTGCTGGCCGCCGCGGTCCTGATCCCGCGCTTCCTCCCGGACGCCTCACCCCGCCGGGTGGTGCGACTCGGCGTCCTCGCGCTGCTCGTGGGCGCGGTGGCACTGATGGCCGCGCTCGACACGGACGCGGGCCCGGAGATCGTCACCGTCCCGCTCCTGCTGATCGGGCTCGGTATGGGAGCGCTGGCCTCCCAGCTCGGGGCGGTCACCGTGTCCGCGGTGCCGGACGAACAGAGCTCGGAGGTCGGCGGTGTCCAGAACGCCGTCACCAACCTCGGCGCCTCGATCGGAACGGCTCTCGCCGGGTCGATCATGATCGCCGCGCTCACGGCCTCGTTCGTGACCACCGTCGAGCAGAACCAGGCCATCCCGTCCGAGGTCAAGAGCCAGGCGACCGTCAAGCTCGAGAGCGGGGTGCCCTTCATGTCGGACGCCCAGCTCCAGACCGCCCTCGACGAGGCGGGCACGAGCCCGGAGCTGGCCTCGGCCGCGCTGGACGCGAACGCCGAAGCGAGGCTCGACGGGCTGCGCGCCGCACTCGCCATCCTCGCCTTCGCCGCCCTCATCGCGTTGTTCTTCACTCAGCGGATCCCGACGACCCAGTCACGCCCGGCGAAACCCGGCGGGTGACACGGCCCGGGTGGCACGGCCCGGTTCCCCGCAGGGTGCGAGCTGCGCGTCGGTGCGATGCTGGGAGGTAGGCAAGGGGCCGGCAGCTGCCCTGTCCGGCCCGGGCCCCGTCAGTGAGGAGAAGCGACGTGCCTGGACTTCTTCGAGGAATCGCGCGCACGGCAGTGGTGGCCGGTACGGCTACGGCGGTCTCCAACCGGGTCTCGCGGCGCCAGGCCGGCCGGTGGGCCGGGCAGGAAGCTCCCGCCCCCGAGCAGAGCGCCCCGGCCGCGCCCGCCGCGGCTCCCGCGCCGCCCCCGCCGGGCGACGACATGAGCAGCCGGATCGATCAGCTCAAGGAACTCGGAGCGCTGAAGGAGCAGGGACTCCTGACCGAGGCGGAGTTCGCGGAGCAGAAGAGCAAGATCCTCAGCTCCTGACCCTGACCCTGACCCTGACCCTGACCCTGACCTGGTCCTGGCCGGTTCCGTGCTAGCCCTCCCCGGCTTCCTCGGCGTCGAGCGAGGCCAGCAGGGCCTGCACGGGAATCCGGCCGCTGGCCACCATTTGCGCACCACTGCGCCTCAGGGCCCGGGCGAACGGGGCTGCCCACAGGTTCTCGTACACCAGGATCGCGGCCGCGTTCCCCGGCTCCAGGGCATTGCCCGCGTCGTCGAGGTCGTCCTGGCCGAGCAGGCCGGACGAGGCACCTTCGAAGACGGACAGACCGAGTCCGCTGCCGTCGTCCATCTGCGCGATCTCCACGGCGACGACGCTCCCGTCGAGGTCCTTCCGTACGAAGCGCATGTCGAGGATGCGGACGATGCCCCTGTCGACCAGGTCGATCAGCAACGGGAACGCCTCGCCCGTCATCCGGTTGCCCGGGAACTCGACGACCAGGAAGTCGACGGGACCCATGTCTTCGATGTCGTCACTCATGAGCACTCCTCGGGCGCGGATTCGGTGGCCTGACCGTGCGCCCGGCCGGCCGTAGCCATTGCAGCATCCGCCGTGGGGCCCCGCACCTTCACGTTCATCCGGTGAGCTGGTAGAGGCTTCTGCCGACGAGCCAGATTCCGAGGACGAGACAGGTGACCACGATCGCCGGGTCCTTGTGGCGTTCGAGCCATGCGCGCAGGTTCGTCAGGGCGCGATGGGCCTTCTCCGGTGCGAACACCATGTACAGCTCCATGCCCAGCAGGGTGGAGCTGGCCAGTAGGCAGAACCCCACGAGCGCCAGGAAGGAGGTGCTGTGGGAGAGGTCGGCCTGCACGACGGTGGCGGCCGCGGCGCCGACCATCCCCCAGGGCTGGAGGAGCACGGCGAGTGCGGCCGCCGACCATCCGGTGGCGTCGTCCGTGCGAGACGTCAGCGATGTCCCGGAACCCGAAGGGCGAGGGCGTCCGGCCCCGGAGGGGTCCGGGGCCGGACGGGTACGTCGCAGGCGGCGCCTGTGCTCGCTGTACACGATCAGGCCCACACCGATCACCAGCGTGGCCACGAGTGCCGCGATGGACGGCGGGGAGCGGGGCGGGGGCGGCTCCCCGTCGGTGAGGAGCATGACGATGGCGATGACGGCCACGAGGCACGCCAGCCAGCCGAGGATGAACGACAGCCCCTTCCACACCCCGCGGGGTGCGGACACGACCAGTACGAAGGCCATGATCGGCAAGGGGAAGAGCGTGACCGCCAAGCCGATGACGAGCAGGTCAAGCACCATGCCCACGCACCCCGCACCCGTGCTCGTTCCCGGCCGACGGTAAGGGCCGGGCTGTCGACGCTAGTGCTGTGGCCGGGAAGGTTTGCCGTGCCGGGCGTCGTGACCCGGTGAACCGTCCCGGCCACAGCACTAGGTCGCGAGGACCTTGGCCTTGGCCTGCTCGTACTCGGTGGCCGAGATGTCGCCGCGGTTCTTGAGCTCGGCGAGCCGGGACAGCTCCTCGGCAGCGCTGGTGGGGCCGGCGCTCTCGCGTACGTAGGAGCGGAACGCCTGCTCGCTGTCCTGGGCCCGCTTCAGCTCGCGTTCGCCCATTCCTCGCCCGCGGGCGATCAGGTACACGAACACGCCCAGGAAGGGCACCAGGATGACGAAGATGGTCCATCCCGCCTTGCCCCAGCCGCTCATGCTGTCGTCGCGGAAGACATCGCCGATGACGCGGAAGAGCAGCATGAACCAGAGGACCCAGAGGAAGATCATCATCATGGTCCAGAACATGTTCAGCAGTGGGTAGTCCACCGCCAGATCGACCATCGCGTGGTTCATGGACGTGCTCCTGTCGGTTGGGCGGGCGCTCGGTTGCCTCTTTCGGACCTCGATGTCGCAGAACGGGGCAGGATCGACCAGGAGGCAGAGGTGGCGGCGCACGAGGTGTAAACCGGAGACGCCGCCGTTGTGCTTGAGCCTCCAACGGCCGTGCCGGAACGGGTGGCAGTTCGCCTGCTGTACCGCCGGTCCGCTGCCGGGCGCCGGTAAGTCGCAAGCTCATTCTCACCTCCCTCGCCGCGCATCGCCATGCGGGTCCCTCCGTGCCCCGGCTCGCGCGGGATTTTCCCGGCTGCGATGCTGGTGGGAGGACCGGTTCACCGCACTTCCGCGGGTGTTCTCTGGAGGTCTCGTGTCGCACGCCTCCTCGTACGTCCTGCGCCGACTGCCCGCCACGGCGCTCGCCTGCGGGGCATGTCTGGTCGTGCTGGTGCCGGGTCCGGCGCGGGCGTTCAGCGGTGGCAATCATGAGAAGATCACGCGCGCCGCCCTGAGCTGGGAGCCCAAGTCTTTGTCGGCGATGGCCGATTCCCGCGAGGGGGCGATCGTGGCCAACGACCAGGGCGCCTATTTCGACCTCGGCATCCTGCACTGCGACAACGCCGACTACCTCGCCCCGCGGTACGGATCCGCGTACCCCCGTACCCGTGACGAGGCGACCACCGAACTGCTCGCCTGCATCCGTGGCTCCGTCGCCCGCCTGCGGGGCGCCGTGCGCGACGCCGACGGGTTGGTCGACGCGAACGGCAGGATCATCGCGGGCCAGAGCGACTTGGACGCCCCGTGCGCGTGGAACGAGAAGCCGGAACGCGCCAAGTGCAATGTCCTGGAACAGCTCGGCCGTGGCTGGCACCCGATCGAGGACTTCTACTCCCACGGCAACTGGTCCGACAAGGCCGACGACGCCGTCCCGATCGGCACCACCAACCCGCCCGGCCTGAACCGCACCACCATCGCGCCGTTCCTCGACATCCGCCGCTACAGCTCCATGAACGACGCCGACTGGACCCGGGAAGCCGGCGGCCTGATCCCCGAGGACCTGGCCACCGGCTGCTACCCCGACTTCGATTCCACCGGTTCCAAGCCCGCCGACTGCACCGGACGCGTCAAGCACAACGGCACCCTCAACAAGGACACCGAGGCTTCCGAGCGTTCGCGGAACGGCAACTTCCAGCGCGCGTCCGAGCTCGCCGCCCAGGACATAGCCCGCCAGTGGAAGGACTTCACGGCGGAACTCGTCGAGACCTACCCCGACAACAGGCGCGGTGAGCAGATGATCTGCGCGCTCACCCACGACAACCCTGCGTCCAGCTGCCCCTGAACGGACCCGCCGCATCGGGGCCGGCCGAGCGGCGGGCCTACATCCAGAGGTCCGGGCCGGGGTCCGAGCCCTCGGCGCGCCGGGCGAGCCGGGCGACGTAGTGGTTCCAGCCCTCTCCGTGGGCGGCACATGCCTCGGGGGAGGGGAGGCCGCTGTGGACGAGTCGGAGCAGGGTGCCGTCCGCCGTGGGTTCCAGCGTGATCTCCACAGTGGTCGATCCGGCCGGCACGGACACGTTGCCCTGGGCCCAGCCCCAGGTGAAGACCAGCCGCTTGGGCGGGTCGATCTCGGTGAAGCGGCCTTCGGCGACGTTCTCGCCGGTGACGGTCGTCCGGTAGGCGCCGCCCCGTTCGAAGACGAACTCGCCGTCAATGCCCATCCAGGACAGCCACTTGTCCCGGTCGGTGAAGAAGGAGAACACCGTCTCCGGGCGGGCGGCGATGTGCCGCTCGACCGTGACCACGCCGTCGCCGATGCCTGCGCTCACGAGCTCGTCCCTTCAGACTGATCGGCCCGCTCGGCGGCCTCGGCCAGCTCGGCCAGGGTGTCGAGCCTGCTGGTCCACATCGACTGGAGATAGTCGGCGAGCGGCCCCATCCCGTCGCGGTCCGCTCGGTAGAAACGCTTCTTGCCGTCCTGGCGCAGCGTAACCAGGCCGGAGTCCCGCAGCACCTTGAGGTGTTGGGAGACCGCACCGAAGGTGACGTCGAACCGCTCGGCGATCTCGCCCGCCGACAGTTCGTCGTCCCAGACCAGCCGCAGAATCTCGCGCCGCCTGGGCTCGGCGACAGCCCGTACCGCATCCATGGCTGTCATTTTAGCGCCCGCTTTAACTTGCCACATCGCACAGAGTCATTTTAGTGTTGACTAAAGCGAAGGTTGGGTCACACCGGTACACACCCACACCGGTACACACACAGAGGAGCTGCAATGTCCGAGATCACCCTGCAGACCGACATCGGCGCCGACCGTGCCGTCGTCTACGAAGCGCTGAACACCCACGACGGCCTCACCGGCTGGTGGACCACAGGCGTGAACCGCGAGGGAGAGGTCCTCCTCTTCGACTTCCCGCAGATCCCCGAGACCTTCCGGCTCCGCCGGGACCGCGCGGACAAGGAGGAGGTCGTCTGGACCTCGGTCGGCGCCTTCCCGCCGCACTGGTCCGGGACCGTCATCACCTGGCGGCTGACCGACGCCCCTGACGGGTCGGGGACGCGCGTGGACTTCCGGCACGCCGGCTTCGCGGCCGGCGACCCCGACCTCCCGCACACCGCCGGCACCTGGGAGCAGCTGATGACCCACCTCAAGCAGTACGCCGAGTCGGGCACCCCTCAGCCCTTCTTCATCCTCTGAGCAGGGGCGCACGCATCATGCCGATCGACGTGACGGCCGAGCGGGTGATCCCGATCCCGCCCGGCCGCATCCGCATCCGGGGCGAGGCGGGCGGCTTCTACCGGCTGGCCGCGCCCGCCATGGCCCGCAAGGTGCGCTCCTCCCTCGTCAAGGACCTGTGTGACCTCGAGCGGAGGCTGCTGGGGTAGCCCGGCCGGGACGGGCGGGCGGGTGACTTCCTGGCATCTTCGGGTAATCTTGACGGCTGCGAAGGGGAGTAGCCCCGCGAACCGGTCGTCGACACACTGGAGCCTCCGGGCTCCCGGTGGCCGGGCCTGCGCATTGCGCGGGCGGGCGAGACCTTCGGTCAGGCATTGATGTGCCCGCGCCCTGCGGGCTCGACCGTCGTGCCGGGCCGAGCGGTCCTCCGGTTGCCTGTGGCACTTCGCGAAGACCGGGGGCCCGGCTCTCACAGAAAGCCACCCGGCATGCACCTCGACCCTCTGGCGATCCTCACCGCCTTCGGTCTGATCTTCCTCGCCGAGCTGCCCGACAAGACGATGTTCGCGTCCCTGGCGATGGGCACACGGATGCGCCCGCTCTACGTCTGGATCGGCACATCGAGCGCCTTCGTCGTGCACGTCGCGATCGCGGTCGGGGCGGGCAGCCTGATCGGGCTCCTGCCCGACTGGATCGTCAAGCTCGTCTCCGCCGCCCTCTTCGCCTTCGGCGCGTTCATGCTGCTGCGCGGAGCAGGCGCAGATGGCGACGGGGATGAGGCCGGGGGCAAGGCCGTGACCGGATTCTGGCCTGTCTACTCCACGGCGTTCATGGCTGTGTTCATCAGCGAATGGGGCGACCTCACCCAGATCACCACGGCCAACCTCGCTGCCAGCAACGGCACGTGGTCCACTGCGATCGGCTCGGCCGCAGCCCTCATGTCCGTCTCCGCCCTTGCCCTGCTGGCCGGCCGGTTCATCGCCAAGCGAGTCCCCCTCAAGACCGTCCAGCGAATCGGCGGCGTGTGCATGCTCGCGCTCGCCGTCTGGTCCCTCGTCGAGATGTTCACGGGCTGATACGCCCACGGCACGCATCGGGTGGAGCCCGCCGGCCGGACGGCGGGCTCGTCACCCGTTGCGTGCCCCGGCGTCGAGTCAGTGCCGGCTGTTCAGGAATCCGATGGCGACCGCGCCCCACCAGGCGGCTTGCGATACCGACGCCGTCACGGCACCACGGATCATCAGCGGGCGGCTGACGGGGCCGTCGACGGCGGCCAGCCGGCGGTGCAGGGCGGATGCCTGGACACCGTTGAGTGAGAGCACCAGGACGAGGCCGAGTTTGACGCACGTCAGCGGTGAACTGAGATCGGGGTGGAGGAACGCGCCGCTGAAGAGCAGGCCGCCCAGGCCGGCCCACACGGGTACGTGCAGGGGAGCGGTGAAGTCGAGAACCTCACGGAGGGTCTTGCGGCCCATGAGCCACAGGGCGCCGTAGTAGTCGATGGCGAGTACCGCGCCGAAGCCCAGGATCAGGGAGGCGAGGTGTACGAAGAGCGCCGCGGTGTGAAGGGTGACGTCCGCGCGCAAGTGCAGGGCGATCCACGTCGCGGCCGCCCACCCGAGGCACACCGCGAGGGATGCCGCTGCGGTCCCGCACCATGAGGGGAGCTGGAGAAGTTCTCCTTCCCGTCCCGGTCTTCGGTGGATCGCGGTGGCATCGGCGGCGGACATTGCTGCTCCAGGGATCTGCTTCACGGTGCGCTCACACCTGCAAGGAGTGAGCGAAGGTAAGGCTGGCCTAAGTGTCGATGGTCGTCAAGGTGACCGTCCACACAGTGGGCAGGGCCCTGCGGGGCCATGGCTCACGGGCACGCGCGGGGCGGTTGGTGGCATGGCGGCCTGGACGGCCTACGGTCGTCGCAGCTCCGGGTCGAGTGGGTGGCCTCCGGCCAGGACCAGGCGCACCGAGCGCAGGGCCCGTAGGTCGGAGAGCGGGTTGCCGTCCACGACGAGGACGTCGGCGCGGTAGCCCGCCGCCAGCCGGCCGGTGTCGTGGGAGATGCCCAGAGCTTGCGCCGCGCCCGTCGTGGCCAGGTCGATGATCTCGGCCGGTGTCAGCCCGATGTGTTCGAAGAACTCCAGGCTGGAGACGAAGTCGTCGAAGACAGCGCGGGAGACCCCGGCATCGGTGCCGGGCAGGAGCCGTACGCCGCGCTGCGCCATCCACCGGATCCTGTCGAACATCTCCTCGGCCCGTTCCCGGCCGAATCGCTCCGCGAAGCCCCGCCAGTCGGGGCTGGCCGCCGGGCCGACTGCGATGCCCTGAGCGGCGATCGCGGCCACCAGGTCTTCCCGTACGTCGAATCCGTCGCGCCCCATCCAGGTGCAGTGCTCGATGGTGTCCACCCCGGCGGCCACGGCGGCCGCGATGCCCTCGGTGCCGTGCGCGTGCGCGGCGACCGGCAGGCCGAACCGCTTCGCCTCCTCCACGACGATCCGCAGCTCCTGCGTCGTGAACTGGGCCTGCCAGACCGGCGGGCCGCCCTTGGTGATGCCGCCGCCGGTGGCCATCACCTTGATGAGGTCCACTCCGCTCTCCGCGTTACGGCGGACCGCGGCCCGGATCGCTTCCGCCCCCTCGACCTCGCCGCCGAGGAACCAGCAGTGCCCGCCGGGCCCGGTCAGCGGCGTCCCGGCGGCGAGGATGCGTGGCCCGGGGAGCCGCCGACCCGCGATTTCGTCCCGCAGGCGAACCGCGAGCCCGCCTCGGTCACCGAGGTCGCGCACGGTGGTCACCCCCGTGGCGAGGAGCCGCCTGGCACGCTCGGCCATCCCGGGGTACAGCTCGGTGTCGGTGGCGGCCTGGAGGGTTTTCACCGGGTCGGGCCCCGCGTCGAGCGCGAGGTGGACGTGGGTGTCGATGAGCCCCGGCAGCAGGGTGCCTTCCGGGAAGGCCAGCCGGGGAACGGCCGGACCGGCCTGTGCTTCGACCGCGGCGCGCGGCCCGGCCGCGGCGATCACGCCCCTGTCGACGAACACGGCACCGTCGGTGGTCTCCCGCCCACCGGACCCGGTCACCATCCGCCCCGCCGATAACACTGCCTGCATCATGGGCCTTCCAGGTAGGTCTGCAGTGCGTCCGACAGTACGGCCAACTGCCGGACGTCGTCTTGGAGATCACCGCCTCCGGGCAGGGCCACCGTCACGACGGTGCCCGCCATGCGGTTCCGTCCGGACATGCGAAGCCTCCGGCCGGATGCTGCAATGGCTCTGGAGGTCTGTCCGTCGCCGTGTGTCGTGGCGAGCGCCGGACAACGGGCTGTGGGTACGGCCCAGACCGCAACCGCTCGTGAGGAGTGGCCATGAGCGACGGCATCGGCGCCCACTCGGCGGCGAGGACTCCGGCCGTGCGAACCCGGTCCGCCACGGTCCACCCGCACCCCCTGGGAGATGAGCGACCATGCCCGGACTCCTTCGTGGCGTCGTCCGCACAGCCGGCCTGAAAGGGACGTGCACAACCGAGACGGGGCACGTCCGATGACGGCGGCGGATCCGCGCCCCGCGGGCCCTGGCGGGGGGACACAGCCCGAAGAGGCGGACCGGCTGCGTGAACTGCTGCGCAGCCCCGGCTATCTCAAGGCGCTCGTGTTCTGCGCCCTCATCGGTGTTCCGGTGTCGCTGGTGGCGTTCTGGTTCCTGGTCGCACTCCACAAGCTGGAGCACCTGATGTGGAGCGATCTGCCGGAGGCGCTGGGGTGGGACGCCCCGCCGTGGTGGTGGCCGCTGCCGCTGCTGCTCGTGGCCGGCGCGGCCGTCGGGGTCGTGGCCTCCCGCATGCCCGGCGCCGGCGGCCACATCCCCGCCGCGGGACTGCACATGGGCGGGATCACGCCCAGGACTCTGCCCAGCGTGATCCTCGCCGCGGTGATCAGTCTTCCCCTCGGAGCCACGCTCGGACCGGAGGCCCCGCTGATCGCGCTCGGCTGCGGCCTGGCCCTGCTCTTCAGGGATCTGGCGCGGGCGCCGGCGACGGCCAAGAGCACGGCGCTCCTGGGCGCGGCAGGAGCCGCGGCCGCGGTCGCGGTGATCTTCGGGAACCCGCTCATCGCGGGGGTGATGCTCATCGAGGTGGCCGGGGTGGGCGGGCCGCAGCTGTTCGCGGTCATGTTGCCCGCGCTCCTGTCGAGCGGGGTGGGCTCACTCGTGTTCACCGGCTTCGGCCGCTGGACCGGATTCAATGCGAACAGCCTCTCCGTGAAGGTGGGCGTGCCCGCTCCGCGGCTCGATGCCGGGGACGTGATCTGGTCGGTCCTGATGGCAGTGGCCATCGGTGGCGCCGTTCACCTGATCATGGGAGGGGGTCGGATGACCGCGCGGTTCGTCTCGAAGCGTCCCGTCGTCCATACGACCCTGTGCGCCGTGGCCGCCGGCGTCTGCGGCGCCGTGTACGCGCTCACCACCGGCCGGTCGCCCGCGGACGTGGCGTCTTCCGGCCAGGCGACGCTGAGCCGGCTGGCCGCCGATCCGCATTCCTGGGGGGTCTGGGCCCTGATCGCCGTACTGCTCTGCACCGGCGTGGCCTACTCCCTGTGCCTGGGCAGCCTGCGAGGCGGCCCGGTGTTTCCGTCGCTGTTCCTGGGCTGTGCCGTGGGCGTGCTGCTCGCGCCCCTGCCGGGCCTGGGCGTCGTACCGGGGATGGCCGCGGGCATGGCGGCCGCGACGACCAGTGCCTTGCGGCTGCCGGTCAGCAGCATCGTGCTCGTCGTCCTGGTGCTCGGCAGCGTCGCCATGGTCCCCGTGGTGATCCTGGCCGCTGTCGTGGCCTTCGTGACGACCCAGTTGCTGCCGCCCGGATCCCCCGTCCCACCCGTGGGCAAACCCGCGGAACCGCAGACCGCGGCTCCCCCTGCCGCCAAGCCGTCCGGCTCCGTCTGAGTCGCCGCCGTAGTCCCCGTACGGTCGCCGAGGTGCGCCGCGGACCGCGCGTACCGAGAGTGGAAGTACCCGGCCGGAGACGGGACTGGCAGGTGGCAGGTGGTACCGCACGAAGGAGGCCGTATGGCGCGTCACCAGCCGGAAGCCCCCGGCGCGAACGTGCCCGCGGCCGTGGTGCTCGTGACCGGCGTGGCGGGGTCGGGGAAGTCCACCGTGGCACGGCTGCTGGCCGGCCGGCTCGGCTGGGCGTACCAGGACGCCGACGACTTCCACACTCCGGCGAACCGGGCCAGGATGGCGGCCGGCGAGTCCCTGACCGATGAGGACCGACGCCCGTGGCTGGCAGCCGTCGCGGCATGGATCGGCCGGCGGATCGCAGCGCGGGAACCCGCTGTCGTCGCCTGCTCCGCTCTCAAACGCGCCTACCGGGACCAACTGGCCGGGGGACGGCCTGAAGTACGTCTGGTCCATCTGCACGGTTCACGGCAACTCATCCGGTCCCGGCTGCAGTCCAGGCACGGCCACTTCTTCCCCGCACAACTGCTGGACAGCCAGTTCGCCGACCTCCAGGAGCCGGAGCCCGACGAGCACGCCTGCGTGGTGGACATCGACCAGCCCCCGGAGGCCGTTGTCGCAGCCGTCGTCGCCCAGCTCTGCGCCGTACCGACCGAGGAGCCGCACATGCCCCCCACAGCATCAGGAGAACAGTGGCGGCTGCGCCACGGCGAACAGGCGGCGGTGGTGGTCGAGTTGGGCGGCGCCCTGCGCCACTACGAGGTGGGCGGGCGGCCGCTCCTCGACGGGTTCGCCGCCGACGAGCCGATCACCGGCGGACGGGGTCAGCTTCTCGTGCCCTGGCCCAACCGGGTGAAGGGCGGGCGGTACGGCTTCGGCGGAGAGGACCGGCAACTCCCGCTGACCGAACCGGAGAACAACAACGCCATCCACGGGCTCCTGAGGTGGGTGCCGTGGCGGCTGCTCGCCCGCAGCGAGGACGCGGTCACGGTGGGCACCGTCCTCTACCCGCAGCCTGGGTACCCGTACCGGCTGGAGGTCGCCGCCGAGTACCGGCTCGGCCGGGAGGGGCTCGAGACCACCGTCACCACCACCAACGCGGGGGACACGGCCGCGCCTTACGGCGTGGGCCAGCACCCCTATCTGACCGTGGGCACCGACCTGGTGGACACCGCGCTGCTGACCGTGCCGGCCCGCCACCGGCTCGTCACCGACGAGCACGGCCTGCCGACCGGTGAGGAGCCCGTCGAGGGCACACCGTACGACTTCCGCACCGCCCGGCCCATCGGCGAGCAGCGCCTGGACACCGCGTACACGGAGCTCGAGCGCGACCCAGCGGGCCACTGCGCGGTACGGCTGGCGCATCCTTCGGGGCTCCGTGGCATCGACGTACGGCTCATCGAGGGCATCCGGTACGTGCAGGTCTACACCGGGGACACGCTGCCGGAGCCCGGGCGGCGCCGGCGCGGCGTCGCCATCGAGCCGATGTCCTGCCCGGCCGACGCGTTGCGCAGCGGCACGGCGCTCACCGTCCTGGAACCGGGCGGCAGCCACGTCTTCCGGTGGTGCCTGGCCCCGTGGGGGTCCTGGTGACCCCGGACACCGGGCCCTCGACGCCGCCGCAGCAGCAGCCCATGACTGCTGACGCCTTCCGCGCGCTGTACGAGGAGCTGCGCGAGAGGAGCCCGCGCGCCCCAGACGACCGGCGCGGTGCGCTCTGCCACTTGACGCCCGAGCGCGTGGTGGCCGCCGCCGCCGAGGTCCGCTCCGGACTCACGGTGTCCCTGGCCGCGCCCATCGAGACCCTGCCCGGCCCGGACAACCCCGACCCCGCACACCACCGGATGATCGCCCCCGCTGCCGGTGAGACCGGTGCCGCCGGGCTGCACTTCGCCCGCGACCGGTTCGCGATGAACGTGCACGGGGACGCGGACAGCCATCTCGACGCGCTCTGCCACGTGCTGTTCGACGGGGAGCTCTACAACGGCGTGCCGGCGAGCAGCGTGACGCCCGAGGGCGCCCGTGAGCTCTCCGTCGAGGCCGTCAGCGACGGCATCGTCGGCCGTGGCGTGCTTCTGGACGTTCCACGGCTGCGGGGCGTGCCCTGGCTGGAGCCAGGGGATCACGTGACCGCCGATGACCTGACCGCGGCGGAAGCCGCCCAAGGGGTCCGGGTCCGGCCGGGGGACCTGCTGTTCGTACGGGTGGGGCATCGCCTGCGGCGCCGGGAGAGCGGGGCGTGGGACGCGGCGCGGGCCCGGGCCGGCCTTCATCCCACGGCCGTGCGGTTCCTGGCCGAGCGGCGGGTCTCCGTCCTGGGCGCGGACGGCAACCACGACACCGCCCCCAGCGCGGTGGCCGGAATCGGCTTTCCCGTGCACGTACTGGCCATGCACGCCATGGGACTGCAGCTGATGGACTACCTGCAGTTCGAGGACTTGACCGAGGCGTGCGCACGCGCGGGCCGGTGGTCCTTCCTGTGCGTGGTCGCGCCGCTCCGGCTCCCCTCGGCCACCGGCTCACCCGTGAACCCGATCGCGGTTCTGTGACGGCAGCGCGGGAGCGCCGTCCGGTCGCCGCTCGGGGAGAGGAGGGATACGTTCGAAGAGGTGGGGTGGCTGCCGTGTCCCGGCAGCGCGCAGAGAGAGGGCCCGGTGACAGGCGGGGCCCACGAGCGCAAGGACGGTGGTCGCCGTGGGCGACTCCCCGCACTACGACGTCGTCATCATCGGTTCAGGCGCCGGCGGCGGTACGCTCGCCCACCGGCTCGCCCCGTCCGGCAAACGGGTCCTCATCCTCGAACGCGGTGACTACCTCCCCCGCGAGCGGGACAACTGGGACTCCACCGCCGTGTTCGTGAAGGGCAAGTACCGTGCCCCGGAGTTCTGGCTGGACAAGCACGGCGACGAATTCCCGCCCGAGGTCAACTACTACGTCGGGGGAAACACCAAGTTCTACGGCGCCGCCCTCTTCCGGCTGCGGCCCGAGGACTTCGGGGAACTCCGCCACCACGACGGGCTGTCGCCGGCCTGGCCGATCCGGTACGAGGACCTGGAGCCCTACTACACCGAGGCCGAGCACCTCTACCTGGTCCACGGACGCCACGGAGAGGACCCGTGGGAAGGGTCGTACAGCGCCCAGTACGCCTACCCGCCGGTCGAACACGAGCCACGGATCCAGCAGCTCAGCGACGACCTGGAGAAGCGGGGCCTGCACCCCTTCCACCTGCCCATCGGCGTCAACCTGAGCCAGGACCAGAACGGGCGGGCGACCGAATCCAGCGTCTGCATCCGCTGCGATCGCGTGGACGGCTTCCCCTGCCTGGTGCGCGGCAAGTCGGACGCCCAGGTGATCTGCGTGGATCCGGCCCTGCGGCACCCGAACGTCGAGATGATCACCAATGCGCGGGTGGTGCGGCTGGAGACCGACCCGACCGGACGCAGTGTCAGCAGCGTCGTCACCCGGAGCGAGGACGGGCTCGAGGCCTCCTACACCGCAGACATCGTGGTCGTCGCCTGCGGGGCGGTCAACTCGGCGGTACTCCTCCTGTCCTCGGCCAACGACCGCCACCCCCAGGGCCTGGCCAACAGCTCCGACGTGGTCGGCCGACACTACATGCGCCACAACAACCTTGCCCTGATGGCCATTTCGAAGGAGCCCAACGACACCAGGTTCCAGAAGACCCTGGCCCTGCACGACTGGTACCTCGGTGCCGACGACTGGGACTACCCGCTGGGCGGCATCCAGATGCTCGGCAAGTCGGACTCCGACCAGATCCACGGTGAGGCGCCCCGCTGGGCGGGCGCCGTGACCCCCGACATGCCCTTCGAAGTCATGGCCCACCACGCGGTCGACTTCTGGCTGTGCGGCGAGGACCTTCCCCTCCCCGACAACCGGGTCACCGTCGACGCGGAAGGCACCATCCGTCTCGTGCTCGACGAGAAGAACAACACGGCGGGGCTGAAACGCCTGCGGCACAAGCTCCAGGGCATGCTCGGTCATCTGGGGATGCACGAGCACCACCTCCTGTCGCGCAGCATCTACCTCCACAAGGGCATGCCGATCGGCGCCACGGCGCACCAGGCCGGCACCGTCCGGTTCGGCGACGACCCGGCCACGTCCGCGCTGGACGTGAACTGCAAGGCCCACGATCTCGACAACCTGTACGTGGTCGACACGAGCTTCTTCCCGAGCATCGGCGCGGTCAATCCGTCCCTCACGGCGATCGCGAACGCCCTGCGGGTGGGCGACCACCTGCTGGAACGGCTGGGCTGACCCCGCAGCTTCCTCCGACCGGGGGGTGATGCTCGGCCGCGTGGCCCAAGAGCACCCCTCCCGGGCCGCCGATCTCCGAAGAGGGTGATTCGGTGGCTTTCGGACCCTGTCGGGCCGCGGTCCGGCGGACCGGATCGGGCAGTCGAGGAGGCAGTCGATCGTGAGTTCCACCGAGGGTGCATCGCGGGCAGTGATCCCCGCCCACCTGCTCAAGGGCCAGAAAGCACTGGTCACCGGCGCCAACAGCGGAATCGGCAAGGCAACGGCCATCGGCCTGGGCCGGGCCGGCGCCGACGTGGTCGTGAACTACGTGGCCGGCAAGGAAGAGGCCGAGAAGGTGGTCGCGGAGATCGCCTCGTTCGGCGTGCGCGCTGCCGCGTACGAGGCGGACGTGTCCCAGGAGGACCAGGTCGTGGCCATGATGGACCGGATGGTCCAGGAGTTCGGCACGATCGACATCCTGGTCGCCAACGCCGGACTGCAGCGCGACGCCCCCTTCGAGGAGATGACGCTCGCCCAGTGGCAGAAGGTGCTCGACGTCAACCTCACGGGCCAGTTCCTGTGCGCGCGGGAGGCGACCAAGGAGTTCCTGCGCCGCGGCGTCGTCCCGGAGGTGTCCCGTGCCGCCGGAAAGATCATCTGCATGAGCTCCGTCCACCAGATCATCCCCTGGGCGGGGCACGTGAACTACGCCTCCTCCAAGGGGGGCGTGCAGATGATGATGGCGACCCTGGCCCAGGAACTCGCGCCCAAGAAGATCCGCGTGAACGCCATCGCTCCCGGAGCCATCAAGACACCGATCAACCGGGGCGCGTGGGAGACGGAACAGGCGCGGACGGATCTGCTCCGGCTGATCCCGTACGAGCGCATCGGCGAGCCCGAGGACATCGCCTACGCCGCGGTGGCCCTCGCCTCCGACCTCATGGACTACGTGGTGGGCACCACGCTCTACGTGGACGGCGGGATGACCCTCTTCCCCGGCTTCGCCACCGGCGGCTGACCCCCGTCCGGCCAGTCATCCCGAGCGGCAAAGGAACGCATGCACACCACGGTCCAACTGCTGGCGGCAGACGCCCCCGCCCAGCTGCTCCCGGCCAGGGAGCTCATGGCGTTCACCCTCGCCTCCCACATCATCCTGGTGCCGATGGGAGTGGCACTGCCGTTCATCACCCTCGTCATGCACTACCGCGGCCTGCGCCGGAACGACGCCACGGCCCTGCTGCTGGCCCGGCGCTGGTCGGCCGTGATGGCCGTGCAGTTCGCGATCGGAGTCGTCACCGGCACCGTGCTGTCGTTCGAGTTCGGCCTGCTCTGGCCGGGACTGATGGGCAAGTGGGGCGATGTCTTCGGCATCGGGTTCGGCGTCGAGGCCTGGGCGTTCTTCCTCGAAGCGGTGCTCATCGCCATCTACCTGTACGGCTGGCGCAGGCTGAAGCCACGCACCCACTTCCTGCTCGGGCTGCCGCTGCCGGCCACCGCGCTGCTCGGGGCCTTCGGCATCCTGGCCGCCAACTCGTGGATGAACACCCCACAGGGGTTCACACTCGACTCCGAGGGCAACCCGGTGGACGTGGACGTCTGGAAGGCCATCTTCACCCCGATGTTCGGGCCCGAGTACTGGCACTTCGTGGTGGCGATGCTGGTGACGGCGGGCTACGTCGTGGCGGGCGTCTACGCCGTCGGATGGCTGCGCGGCCGCCGGGACCGCTACCACCGGCTCGGCTTCGCGGTCCCCTTCACCATCGCCGCGGTGGCCACTCCGGTGCAGTTCATGCTGGGGGACTCGATCGCCCGGCAGGTGTTCCAGAAGCAGCCCGTGAAATTCGCGGCTATGGAGATCGTCTGGGAGACCGACACCCACGTTCCGGAGTACCTCTACGGCCGGCTCCATCCGGACGGCACCGTCTCCGGCGGCATCAAGATCCCCCAGCTCGACTCCATCCTGGCCGGGTTCAGCCCAGACACCACGGTGACCGGGCTGGCCTCCGTACCGGCGAACGACCGGCCGAACGCCACTCAGGCCACGATCGCCCACTGGGCCTTCGACACCATGGTCGGAATCGGCTCCCTGCTCCTGCTCCTCGCCCTCGTGTACGGCCTGGTCTGGCTGCGCCGTCGCCGGCTGCCCGACTCCAAGTGGTTCTACCGCGGCGCCGCCTGCGCCGGCGTCGGCTCCGTCGTCGCGGTCGAATGCGGCTGGATCACGACCGAGGTGGGGCGCCAGCCCTGGATCGTCTACCAGAACATGCGCGTCGCCGAGGCCGTGACATCCACCCGCTCCACCACCCTCTGGATCATGTTCGGCCTGGTGATCGTGGTGTACCTGTTTATCTTCGGGGCATTCCTGACCGTCCTGCTGAAGATGCGCGACCGCTGGCGCCTGGCGGACGAGGCGGACGGGCGGATGGCGGAGGCACCGGAGGCGGTCACCCCCTACGGTCCGCGCCCTCCCGTCCCGGCCGGCGACGCCTCCTCGGGCGACAGCGGCTCGACTCCTTCCGGGGGCGGTGGAATGTGATGGCCGACCTCGTCGCTTTCGTGATGCTGCTCGCAGTGGCCGCGTACGCCTGCGCCGGCGGGACCGACTACGGGGCGGGCTTCTGGGACCTGACGGCCGGCGGGGCCGAGCGCGGCAAGCGCCCGCGATGGCTGATCGACCACGCCATGGCGCCGGTGTGGGAGGTCAACAACGTCTGGCTGATCTTCGTCCTCGTCCTCATGTGGACTGGGTTCCCCGTGCTGTTCCAGACGGTGTTCACCGCGCTGTGGCTCCCCCTGGCACTGGCCGTCCTCGGCACGGTCCTGCGCGGCGCCGGGTTCGCCCTGCGCAAGCCCAGCAGTCGGCTGGCCCGGCGGCGCCTCTACGGCGCCTTGTTCGCCATCGCCTCCCTGCTCACCCCGTTCTTCCTCGGGGCGGCCGTCGGCGCCGTCGCCACCGGCCGGATCGCGCCGGGTACCGAGGCCTCGGCGGACGCGTGGGCCAACCCCGCGTCCCTCCTGTTCGGGCTGCTCACGGTCGCCGGGACCGCACTCCTCGGCGCCGTGTTCCTGACCGCCGACGCCGCGCGCTTCGACGCACCCGACCTCGTCGGCTACTTCCGGCTGCGCGCCCTCGTCAGTCTCGTCGCGGTCGCCCTGCTCGCTGTGGGCGTGCTCCTCGTCACCCGCGGCGATGCACCCCATGTCTGGCACGGACTGACCCACGGTGCGGGGCTCGCCCTCGCGATCGTGTCCGTGGTGTGCTTCGCCGGCACGGGACTGCTCGTGCTGCGGGGGCAGAGGCACTGGGCCCGCTTCAGCGCCGTCGGTGTCGTCGGCGCGGCCGTCTTCGCCTGGGGGATCGCACAACATCCCTACCTCATCCCCACGTCCCTGACGGTGGCGGATGCCGCAGGCGACTCCCAGACGCTGGTCTGGCTGTCGGTGGTCAGCCTCGTTGCCCTGCTGCTCGTCGCCCCGGCCGTCTTTTTCCTCTACTGGCTGGACACCCACGGCGAGCTGGAACCCCTCACCGAATCCGACCTGCGGCGCACCGGCCCCACCCGGGGTGACGTGATCGACGGCGACTGAGCGCGCGGGCGGGGCCGCGCACCGCCCCGTCGAGTCCCCCATCGCGCCCGTGCGGCGAGGAAGGAAACCGCTGTGAGCGAGGACGACATCCTCCTCGGCATCGCCCTGGTCGTGGCCCTGGCCACCGCCTGCCAGATCCTCGCGAGCAAACTGCGCGTCCCCGCGCTGATCCTGCTGCTGCCGGCGGGCTTCGCCGCGGGCGCCATGACCGACGTCGTCCATCCGGACCAGCTGATCGGGGAGGACTTCTCCGCCCTGGTGTCCCTGTCCGTGGCAGTGATCCTCTACGACGCCGGGCTCGGCCTGGACCTGCGCAACCTCACCGGCCACACCCGCGCGGTCGTGGGCAGGCTGCTGCTCTTCGGAGTGGCCTTCACCTTCCTGGCCGTCTGCGCCGTCGCCCCGGCCCTGTTCAGCATGTCGCTCAGGGTGTCGGCGATGGTGGGCATGATCCTCGTCGTGTCGGGGCCCACGGTCGTGGGGCCCCTGCTCCAGTACGTGCGGCCGACGGACAAGGTCCGGCGCCTGCTGATCTGGGAAGGGACGCTGACCGACCCGATCGGCGCCATCCTCGGCGCACTGGTCTTCCACGCCATCGCCACGACGCACCAGATCGACATCGGCCGGGGGTACCAGATCGGCCAGTTCCTCATCAGCATGGCCGTCGGCCTCGTCGGCGGGGCCGTGGGGGTGGCGCTGCTGTGGCTGACCCTGCGCGTGCTCCGGCTCGGCGAGGCCCTCGGTACGCTGGCGCAACTGGCCACGGTGATCGCCGTGTCGGCAGGGTGCGACATCGTGCGCGACGACACGGGGCTCATCGCCGCGATCGTCATCGGCATGGCCGCGGCCAACATCCGGGGCTTCGATATGCCCGCCCGCCGGCCCTTCTTCGAGACACTGGTCCAGCTGATCATCGGGCTGCTGTTCATCTCCATCTCGGCGAGCGTCACCCCGGCCTCCCTGACGCCCGTGCTCCTTCCCACGCTCGTCCTCGTCGCGTTCCTCGTCCTCATCGTGCGGCCGCTCGTGGCCTTCACCGCCACCATGGGCAAGGACATGACCTTGGGGGAACGGGCGTTCGCGGGATGGATGGCCCCGCGCGGCATCGTCGCGGCCTCGACCGCGGCGGCCTTCGCCGCGAGCCTCGTCGAACTGGGGCTGCGCGGGGCTTCCAAAATCCTGCCCATCACCTTCCTGGTGATCGTCTCGACGGTCGTGCTGTACGCCCTGACCGCCGGACCCGTGGCCCGGCGGCTCGGCGTCGCCCGGCCGAACCGCACGCGGCCCCTCCTGGTGGGCGGCGCACCGTGGGTGATCGCACTCGGAAGAGCCCTGCGGTCGGCGGGGCTCGACGTACAGATGTGGGCGGGACTGGAGGAGGAGCGCGCCCGGATCAAGGACGCCGGGATCAAACTCGCCAGAGGGGACCTGCTGGCGACGGCCACCAACCCGAGGGCGCGGCTGGAGGGAGTCAACGCCGTCCTCCTGCTCACCGATGACGACGACTTCAACGCGCTCGCCTCGGTGCTGGTCGAGGACAACGTCGAGGGCCCCGTCTACCGGGTGGGACCGCCCCACGAGAGCCACGGTGTCGTCGCGCCCTATACGGGCGGCGCCGTCCTCTTCGGCGGTTCACTCGTCAGGCACGTCCTGGCGGCACGGTACGAGCAGGGCGCCCGGTTCCTGGTGCAGCCCGCCTCCGATCCGCCCCCGCCGGGGCACGAAATGCTGTTCGTCGTCCGTGCCGACGGCCGGCTGGAGCCGGTCGACGAGACGCAGGCCGTCACCCCGGAAGAAGGCGACGTTGTCGTTCTGCTCGGCCCCGTACCGCCTCCCATGGCCTAACGCCCGCCCTGCCCCACCCGGTTCAGGGTCTCGTCCAGGGTGATGGCCGCATCGATGAGCGCCAGATGGGTGAACGCCTGCGGGAAGTTGCCGAGCTGCCGGCCCGTCAGGGCGATCTCCTCGGAGTACAGGCCCAGGTGGTTGGCGTACGTCATCATCTTCTCGAGCACGAGCCTGGCCTGATCGGTCCGCCCGGCCCGCGCCAGGGCGTCGACGTACATGAACGTGCACAGGGAGAAGGTTCCCTCGGAGCCGCGCAGACCGTCCGGCGAGGCCTCGGGGTTGTAGCGGTAGACCAGGCTGTCGGTCACCAGCTCCCGGTCCATCGCGTCCAGGGTGGACGTCCACATCGGGTCGTCCGGCGTGATGAAACCCACCGTCGGCATCCGCAGCAGCGACGAGTCGAGCACATCGCTGCCGTAGTGCTGGACGAACGCCCTGCGCTCCGGGTCCCAGCCCTTCGCCAGGATCTGCTCGTAGATGTTGTCGCGCTCGGCGGCCCAGCGGCCGCTCTCGGCCGGTCGGCCGTGGGCGACCGCCAGCCGCAGCGCGCGGTCGAACGCGACCCAGGACATGACCCGGCCGTAGGTGAAGTGCTTGCGCCCGCCGCGGGTTTCCCACAGCCCCTCACCGGCCTGGTCCCAGTGGTCCACGAGCCAGTCCAGCAGGGTGCGCAGCGAAGTCCAGCCCCGGATGTCCAGGTGGATGCCGTGCTGGTGGGCGAAAGAGATGCTGTCGAGTGCCTCGCCGTAGATGTCCAGCTGCAACTGGGTCGCCGCGCCGTTGCCTATGCGCACCGGGGAGGATCCCTGGTATCCCTCCCAGTGGTCCAGGGTCTCTTCGTAGAGATCGGAGGAACCGTCCACCCGGTACATGATGTTCAGCGGTCCCGTGCCGGTGTCGCTGCCGGCCTTCTCCTTCACCCGGTCGCTCAGCCAGCCGATGAATGCCCTCGCCTCCTCCGTGAACCCCAGTCCCAGCAGGGCGTACACGGAGAAGGACGCGTCACGGATCCAGGTGAACCGGTAGTCCCAGTTGCGTTCGCCGCCCAATTGCTCCGGCAGACCTGCCGTGGGGGCCGCAACCAGGGCCCCGCTGGGTGCGTACGTCATCAGCTTCAGCGTCACGGCGGAGCGCTCCACCATCTCGCGCCAGCGGCCCGAGTAGCGGGACTGATGGAGCCACGACCGCCAGTACTGCCTGGTGTCGTCGAAGAGCTCCTGGAACTCGGCGACGCGGATCTCGCGGGGCGGCCCCTGCGCGGCCGACTCCATGACCAGACCCCGCTGTTGTCCGGCCTCGAGCGGAAGCGTGACGCGCAGGTCGTGTTCGCCGGTGAGGGTGTGCACCACCCGTTCGTCCTCCGGCTCCCGCACCACGCTGAGGGTGAGTTCCAGGTCCTCCGAGGCGAACACCGCCCCGTTCTCGGTGAGGTGCAGGGTGTGGGACCCCCGGCCGTAGTCGAACCGTGGGGCGATGTCGACTTGGAACGTCATGCTGCCGCGTACGCACCGGAGCATCCGGACCAGGCAGTGGCGGTCCGTGGCCGTCGTTCCGGTCACGGGCATGAAGTCGACCACCTCGCCCGCACCGGCCTCGGTCATGAACCGCGTCACGAGAATCGCGGTGTCCGGCAGGTACAACTGCTTCGTGGTGTACGTCTCGTCCGTCGGTTTGACCGTGAAATGCCCGCCCTTCTCCCAGTCGAGAAGCGCGCCGAACACGCTGGGCGAATCGAAACGCGGGCAGCAGAACCAGTCGATTGTTCCTTCAGTGGTCACCAATGCCGCGGTCTGCAGATCACCGATCAGGCCATGGTTTTCGATCAGCGGGTAGTCAGCCATGGGAGGACCCCTTCCGACGCCACCCAGTCAGCTTAGGCGCGGAATTCGCGGCCAGCCTGCCGAGCGGGCTGCCTCTGCGTCTGCCGGGAATCGCCTTTAGCATGAGAACGCACGAAGTGGATGTTCAGGCCGCATCGCACCGCCGAATCCGGAGGCTGCCCGTGCTGTCGAACCTTGCGCCGGCTCCCGAAACCCACGGCGGTCCGCGGTGCGGACCGCGCGGGAGCGGACGATGATGTCCTGGGCGGCGCGCTTCCGGTTGCGGCAGTACGCCAAGGCGAGTCTGTGGATCATCCCCCTGATCGGACTCCTGCTGGGCGCGGTGTTCGCCGAGTGGGTTGCCGGTGTGCATAAAGCGGGCTGGCTGCCGGACAACTGGCAGTACTCCGCGACGACCGCGAGCACCGTGCTCAGCTCGGTCGTCGGATCCATGGTCGCGCTGCTGGGGTTCGTGGTGACCATCGGTGTACTCGTCGTCCAGCAGGCCACGGGAACGCTGTCCCCGCGCTACATGCGCCTGTGGTACCGCGACCGGCTGCAGAAGGCCGTGCTCGCCACGTTCACCGGAACGTTCGCGTACGCCTTTTCCCTGTTGCGCAAAATCGAGTCGGACACCGTCCCCGACCTGGGGGTGACCCTCTCCGGCGTGGCCGTCTCCGTCAGCCTCATGCTCCTGCTGATCTACCTCAACCGGTTCACCCACAACCTCCGGCCCGTGGCCATCGCCGACCTGGTGGGGCGCTTGGGCGAGAAGGTGCTCTTGCGCGCGACGGAACGGGTCCACCACTCCTCGGCACGCGACGATTCCCTGCCGCCTGCCGGTCCGGTGACCCACATCCGGTCCGAACGGGGCGGAGTCATCCAGGCGTTCGACGCGAAGGGGCTGATCGCCGCCGCCGTCCGCCACGACTGCGTCCTCGTACTGGCCCACCAGGTGGGCGACTTCGTACCGCCCGGCACCACTCTCGTCGAGGCCCACGGGGCCGCGCGGACGCCCGACCCGCGGCGGGTGACCGGGCTCGTCGCCCTCGGAACCGAGCGCACCATCGAGCAGGACCCCGCCTTCTCCCTGCGCATCCTCGTCGACATCGCCATCCGTGCCCTCTCGCCCGCCGTGAACGACCCCACGACCGCCGTGCAGGTGCTCAACCACATCAACACGTTCCTGCACGTGGTCGGCCGGGCCCGGCTCCGCGGCCGGTACGTGCTCGCCGACGATCAGGGCCGGCCCCGGCTGGTGGTGTCGGGCCGGGGCTGGGATGACTACCTGCAGCTCGGCGTCACCGAAATCCGTGAGTACGGGTCCACGTCCCTCCAGGTGTGCAGGCGGCTCCGCGCGCTGCTGGAGGACCTGCTCGAAACCCAGCCGGCCGAGCGTCTGCCGGCGGTGCGCGCGGAGCTCGCCCTCCTCGAGGAAGCCGTCCGGCGGGCGTTCACCGACCCCGCCCGGCGCGCCAGCGCGCAGACGGCCGACCGGCAGGGCATCGGCGGTGAGCGGCGTCCCCGGAGCGAGCCCTCCCGATGAGTTGCCGGGCTTGCCGGGCCTGCCGGGCTTGCGGAGCACGTTCGCAGGGAGCAGCCCCGGTCCTCAGCCCGAGACGGCCTCGGCCCAGCCGCGGTTGACGGTCTCTCTCGCCTTCTCCGTCTGTGCCTCCGTCGGAAACGTCGGCGTGCCCTCGACGGTCGGAAGTTTCGCTGCGGCGGCCTTGTCGAGGGTGCCGTCCTTCTCCATGGCGTCCATGAGGACGGGGCGTGCGTAGGCACCGAGCCGGATGTTCTGGCCCTCCGGGCTGAAGGAGTACTCCTGCCACAGA
This sequence comes from Streptomyces sp. NBC_01546, assembly GCF_045208355.1. Lineage (NCBI taxonomy): Bacteria > Bacillati > Actinomycetota > Actinomycetes > Kitasatosporales > Streptomycetaceae > Streptomyces > Streptomyces sp. NBC_01546. The sequence goes on along the minus strand of NZ_CP109379.1, from coordinate 1,339,789 downwards.
CGTGCCGCCGCGGGATGCGGGGCGTCCTTGTTCACCGCGTTCGCGTAGTACTCGGCGAAGCTGCCGTCGAAGGGGATGGCGGTCCGCCAGTCGACGTTCCCGCCCTTTTTGCGGAAATCGTCGGCGTATCCGAGGTTGAGGAAGTCCCAGTCGATGCTGATCGGGGTCTGGCCCTTCGCGATCGTGGCCGGGGTGGATTCGACGGGGATGAAGTTTCCGTTCTTGCGGAGCTCGGCGAAGAAGTCGATGCCGGGCTGGATGTTGTCGAAGGAACCGCCGTTCGCCAGGGCCGCCGCATACACGCCGGCGAAGGCGGAGCCGGACTTGGTGGGGTCGCCGTTGAGCGAGACCTGGCCCTTGTACTCGGGCTTGCGCAGATCGGCGAAGGTCGAGGGGCAGGTCTTGACCCGCTTGGCGTCACAGCCGATCGAGATGTAACCGCCGTAGTCGTTGTACCAGCGGGCGTGGGGGTCCTTCTGTTCCTTGGGGATCTGGTCGAACGGGGCGACCTCGTACGGAGCGAGCAGGCCCTGCCGGGCCGCGGACTGAGCGAACGAGCCCCCCACGTCGACCACGTCGGGGGCGCGGCCTGCGCCCCGGTGCTCCTTCAGGGCGTTGATCTCGTCCTGGCTGGTGCCTTCCGGGTCCTCCACCATGACCTTGATCCCGTACTTCTTCTCGAAGCCGTCGATCAGTGCGCCGTAGTTGGCCCAGTCGCGCGGGAGCGCGATCGCGTTGAGCGAGCCCTCCTTCTTCGCCGCCGCGGTCAGTGCCGCCATGCCACCGGCGTCCGCGGCGGAGGTGGCCACCGCGGGTGCTACGGGGGCGGCGGCGGGCTCTTCCCCGCAGGCGCCGAGGGCCGCCGCCGCGAGGGCCAGGCAGGCGGCGACGGAGGCTGTCCGGAGGCGGGGTGCGGGCACAAAGGCTCCATATCGGGAGGTCGCGTACCGATCGAGGCCAGCGTACGGTCGGTGGCCTCGGCGGCGCAGTCCCAGACGGTGGTGTCCGCCGTCTTCCGCGCGACTGCCGCACCGGCGCGCGTTCAGAGCCCTTCGTCGTCCCACCCGGCCAGGAGGGCCTCCCCGAGATCCGTCGCGGGCGGTGCGCCCCCGTCGTGGAGGGCCTGCTCGCTCCAGATGATCTTGCCGCGGGCGGTGTAGCGGGTGCCCCAGCGCTCGGCGAACTGCGCGACGAGGAACAGGCCGCGGCCGCCCTCGTCGGTGGCCTCGGCCCGGCGCACGTGCGGGGAGGTGCTGGATCCGTCGGAGACCTCGCAGACCAGGCTGCGGTCGTACAGCAGCCTCACCCGGATGGGCTCGGTGCCGTAGCGGATGGCGTTGGTGATCAGCTCGCTGAGGATGAGTTCCGTGGTGAAGACGATGTCCTCCAGGCCCCAGTCCGCCAGTCGGCGGGCGCAGGCGGCCCGCAGCGGGGAAACCGCCGCGGGGTCGGGGGGCACGTCCCACTCGGCGATCCGCTCGGGGTCCAGCCGGCGGGTGCGGGCCACCAGCAGCGCGACGTCGTCGCTGGGCCTGGCGGGCAGCATCGCCTCGATCACCGCGGTGCAGGTTTCCTCCGGGGTGCGGGCGGGCCCGGCCAGGGCGGCGCGCAGCGCTGCCAGGCCGGCGTCCGGATCGCGGTCGCGGTTCTCGATCAGCCCGTCGGTGAAGAGTGCCAGCCGGGAGCCTTCGGGCAGGGTGAGCGTCATGGTCTCCATGGGCAGACCCTCGCCCAGGCCCAGCGGCGGGGAGACCGGCACCTCGGGGAAGGACACGGTTCCGTCGGGGCGGACCAGAGCGGGCCCCGGATGCCCGGCGGTGGCGGCGGTCACCTGCCCCGAGACGGGATCGTAGATGGCGCACAGACAGGTGGCTCCGGTGATCCCCTGCCACTCCTGATCGTCGGTGTCGATGTGGGTGACCAGCTCGTCCAGGTGGCTCAGGAGTTCGTCCGGGGGCAGGTCGAGGGTGGAGAAGTTGTACACGGCGGTGCGCAGGCGGCCCATGGTGGCGGCGGCGTGGAGACCGTGGCCGACGACGTCGCCGACCACCAGGGCCACCCGGGCGCCGGGCAGCGGGATGACATCGAACCAGTCACCGCCCACCCCGGCCTGGGCGGCCAGATAGCGGTGCGCGACCTCGACGGCGGACTGCTCCGGTACGCCCCGGGGCAGCAGGCTGCGCTGCAGGGTGACGGCCATGTTGTGCTCGCGCGTGTAGCGGCGGGCATTGTCGACGGACAGTGCCGCCCGGGCGGTCAGCTCCTCGGCGAAGGACACGTCCTCCTCGTCGAACGGCGGGGAGTCCTGCCCCCGCCAGTAGCCGGCCATCCCCAGCACCACGCCCCGGGCCCGCAGGGGCACGACGATCAGGGAGTGGATCCCGCGGTCCAGGATCTGCAGGGAGTTGGCCTGGTCCTGGGCCCGCCAGCGGTGCGTGGCGTGCAGGTCCGCCTCCAGTACCGCATGGCCGCCGGCCAGCCCGGCGGCCATGGGACCGGTGGGAGCGAACCGGATCAGCTGGCCGACGGGGGAGAGCGGGTGGTCGCCCTGAAGGCCGGCGACGGCGGTACGGCGCATCTCGGTGATCGCTTCGGGCGGCTCCTCGCCGCTCAGCACCGGATCCAGCAGGTCCACCGTGACCACGTCGGCGAACCGCGGGACCGCCACCTCCGCCAGTTCCTCGGCGGTGCGCTCCACGTTCAGCGTCGTTCCGACCTGCACACCCGCGTCGTAGAGCAGCTTCAGCCGCTCGCGGGCCACCTCGGCCCTGCCGGACAGTGCCCGCAGCTCGGTGGTGTCCCGCAGCGTGACGACGGTCCCGGCCTGCCCGTAGGGGGCGGTGGGCCGGATGTTCACCGCCAGCAGCCGATCGGCCGCCATGTGCAGCTCGTCGGTCGCGGAACGGCCCGATGCGATCGGACGGGCGATCCCCTCCTCCAGACCCAGGTCGGTGACGGGGAGCCCTTCCGCGTCCGCCGGCAGATCCAGCAGCCGCCGCGCCTCGTCATTGGCCAGCAGCAGCCGTCCGCCGCCGCCGATGATCAGTACGCCCTCGCGCACCGCGTGCAGCACCGCGTCGTGGTGCTCGTACATCCTCGTCATCTCGGCTGGCCCCAGGCCGTGGGTCCGGCGCAGCAGCCGACGGCTCACCAGAGCCGTCCCGCCCGCGGACAGGGCGAGCACCGCGGCCGCGCTGCCGAGGACGACCGGCAGCTGCCGGTTCACCATGCTCTGGACGTTCTCGACCGTGACCGGCGAGGAGACGACGGCGATGACGGAACCCTCGGGGTCTTTGACGGGAACCACCGAGACCACGGACCGCCCCAGGGACCCGTCGAAGGTCTCGGTGAACGATTTGCCGGCCGCGGCCTTGGAGAAGGGGCCGACGACGTGCTTCCCGATCTGCTCCGGGTCGCTGTGGGTGAGGGTGACCCCGTCGAGCGTGTACACGTTGATGCCGTCGACCCCGGCGATCTTCCGGGCCGCCTCCGCGCTCGGCTGCAGCACCGCGCTCGGATGGGGGCTGCGCAGGGCCGCGACGATTCCCGGAGATTCCGCGAACGTTCCGGCGGCGGCGAGCGTACGGTGCCGGGCGTCCAGCATGGCGGCGCTCTTGGCCTGCACCACGAGTGCCACCACCGCGGCGGCGACGAGAAGCACCACGACGACCAGCTGCACGAGGAACACCTCGCCGGCCACGCTGCGCACGCTCAGAAGCGAGGACAGGCGCTGCGGCCGCCGCGCCCTACCCCCGGGGGGCTGGGCGTGCTCCGAATGCTCCTGGCCGTGTCCTGAGAGCCGGGGAGAGGAAGAGGAAGAGGTCATGGTTGAGCCGAGCAGCCGACGCCGGAGAGGTTCCAGGAAGTCGCTCATATTCCATCTTCCAACCTCTGTGGGCCGTCGGCAGCGGGGAGCGAAACGCTGATCCGGAGTGGCAGCCATGCGCCCGGGCGAGGCAGGCTGTATTCATGAGAGCGCCTTTGCGCTCGCCCCCGGGACCGGGAGCCGGCCGGCACCACCAATTCCTTTTCGCCTTTGCGGAGTGCGTGCCCTTCGCGATCGCCCTGCTGGTGCTCCTCATCGAGCTGACGCCCGCGCACGTGGTGTACACCGGCCCCATGCTGGTCGCGACACCCGCTCTGGCGGCGGTGACGATGGGTCCCAAGGGCGTGCTCGCGGCGGCGGGGGTGGCCGTCGGCGTCAGCGTGACCACCGCCACCCACAACCAGGCCTGGGGCGGCCAGCAGGTCTACACGAACTTCCTCGCCCTGCTGCTGGTCTCGGTGGCGAGCTTCATGACGAGCCGCGCCGCGCGCACGCGCCGGGAGAACGAGCTCAACCAGGTCCGCCGGATCGCCACGGCCGCCCAGGAGGTCCTGCTGCGGCCGGTGCCGGACCGGCTGGGCCCCGTACGGGCGGCCAGCATGTACCTGGCGGCCGAGACGGGCGCGCAGATCGGCGGCGATCTGTACGACGTGGTCCAGACCCGGTACGGGGTCCGCATGATCGTCGGGGATGTCCGGGGCAAGGGACTGCCCGCCGTACGGGCCGCCGCGGTCGTGCTGGGCGCATTTCGCGAGTCCGTCCACTACGAGGGCGACCTGGTGGAGGTCATCAACCACTGCGGAGCGGCCCTGCGGCGGGACGCCGTCGTCGCGGGCGTGGGCGCGGCCGACGGTGACGACACCCTCCTGGAGGGATTCGTCACCGCGCTCGTGGCCCAGATCCCGGACAGCCATCACGTGGAGGTGGTCAACCGGGGCCATCCGCCGCCGCTGCTGCTGCGCGACGGCGCGGTCCGGTCCCTGATGCCCACCGCCCCCCTGCCGCCGCTCGGGCTCGAGGAATTCATGAGCGGTCCTCGCGGGCGGACGGACAGCCATCCGTTCGCACCGGGGGACCGGCTGCTGTTGTACACCGACGGCGTCATCGAGGCCCGCGACCGGGACAACACCTTCTTCGACCTGCCCGAGGCCATGGTGACCATGCGCGACCACACCCGGCAGGCGTTCTTGGAGGGGCTGCGCCAGGCACTGCTCCGCCACACCAAGAGCCGCCTGGCGGACGATGTGGCGATCATCGTCGTCGACCGGCAGGAAGTCGGCGAGAGTCCTGAAAACCCGGGGACAGCTGACCGGACAGGCGAATCGTTGTAGCCTGCGGAGACCGCCCTTGACCTGCGGCAAGTGGGCAGGGAGCAGACATTCCGGGAGTTAGTCCATGCTTCGCACCATGTTCAAGTCCGACATCTAGCATCTCGATATTTCCGCAGGTCAGCGCCGTGCTTTCAGGGTTCAGGTCAGCGTGTGATCAGCATCAGCCCCGATAATGGTCCGGGCCTTGGGTGCTTCGTACCTGCCCGGTGCCTTGGCGGTCCGTGGCCGAGAGGTACGGGGCCGATTTTCGTCAGGTCCGATGGCAAGGCTGCGCGGCTGCTTCTCAAGGCGCTGGTGACCGAAGCCGGCAGCCAGACCAGCACCGGTACCACTTCTGGTGCGTGGGCGTGGACTACGCGGCGGCACCCGGCTTCAGCCCGTTCTGCACCGTGTTCGCCGACGTCATGCGGGACGCCATCGCCTCCGGCCGCAGCCACCTCGAACTGGGGATCGAGTCCTGACTCCCGCCACCGTGGGATGCAGCCACGGCGGCGTTCGTGGCGCTCCCATCAGGGCGTGCCATGACGTAAGTCCTCCTGCCTGCGCGGATTCGGGGCATCCAGGTCGGCCGCCTGCGAGCTGCGCCCGTCTGGCCTTGTGTCGCCGATTCACTGACCGGCCGGCGCGGCGATCGCACACGGCGAACCCCGGCTGACTGATACACGGGTGACAAAGGCCGGGGGTCATGGGCGAGCCCGGCGTCATGATGATTCAGAGCGGGTACGCGCTCCGTCGCGGAGCTTGTCGCAGTCCACGCCGACGGCCGGCGCACCGCGTACGACGAGATCACGCCGTCCGCCTTCGTGGGCGGATCGCTGGCGGAGGATCGTCCCGCACCCTGGCCGGAACAGTTCCTCGAACCGCATCCCGCAGCGGGCTCGGTCATGGCCGTCGACGGGAGCCAGCTCGACGGGTTCGCGTGCTTCGTCCCCCGCGGAAACGGCTGGCTCCTCCTGGACAACCTTGTATGCGTGGCCGGGCTGGCCCGGTCGCGACACCGGGGAGCGCCTGCCGCGGCACGCGCTCGTCCGGGCCGTCGTCGAGTACTCCGGAGGGGACGCCGCAGTGAAGGTGCTCCGCGCCCCAGCGAGGCTGTCTCCTTCTGCGAGCGGCATGGCGCGGTTGCGCACCGACGGACGCATCTGCCGGTACTGGCAGGGCTTCGAGCTGCCCGAGCTCGACTACACCTCAGGCACTGCGTGCGACGCGGTTCGGGCCCCCGCACAGTCCGAGCGGTGCCCGGCAGCAGGCCACTCGCAGGGACCGCCAGGCCTTGTCGTCGAGGAAGTGCACGTCGTAACGGTTCTGCTCGAGCAGAAGACCCTCGAAGGCGTCCAGGCTGTGCTGGATGCGGCCGAACGCGCAGAAGGAGCCGAAGTGGTCGACGCCGAGCGTCAGTAGGGCGATCAGCAGGAGCCGGGAGGTGCCTCTGCCGCGAGGTGGCCGGTTGTGTGAGCCCCTCGCGGCCTGCCCGCCGCGCCGTGCGTCGCTCGTGGAAGCCCTCACGAAGGGCGCGCAGCACGTTGTCTCATTCGCACCGTACCCCTCTGACCGGTCGGGAGAATCTCGGATTGCAACAGGCGGTGATCGAACGTGCTGCCGGTGGGCGCTTGAATTCGCCCCCGACGTACGGCGGTTAACCGACCCCCCCAGCATGGTGAGAGGTACCACGATGACAACAAACCGCGTCAAGCGCTACGCAGCCCGCGCGCTGACGATGACGGCGGCGGCATGCGCAGTTGCGGTGGCAAGCACCCTTCCGGCGTCCGCTGCCGACCAGCCGACACGGCCGCAGCTCATGACGGACTGTGGCTCGGGCGAAGGCAAGTGCACGTTCAACTCGCCCAAGCTCGGGGAGGCATACCTGGGTGAGTTCCGTCAGGTGTCGAACTCACTGTTCAACTGCAGTACGTCCGACGCCACTCAGGCGATGACGTGGGACGACACGGTGGGATCCAGCGACTCGTTGGGCGTTTCCGTCACCGCCGGCGGCAAGATCGCGGGCATCGTGGACCTCAGCATAACGGCGAGTTACAGCCACAGTTGGTCGAGTACTCACTCGGAGAGCAGCTCGCTCAACATGACGGTGAAGCCCGGCGAGGTGGGCTGGATCTCACGTGCCCAGGTGATGCAGAAGGTCTCCGGTACCTGGCAGACCCACTACGACAGCCCCAAGTGGGGTCACTACTACTGGTTCTTCCAGGACACCATCACCAGCCCGGCCAAGAACGGCACCGACGGCAAGAGCAATGCCGTGGTGGTGAAGAGCCGGAAGATGACCGCCGCGGAGAAGCGTTCCTGCTCCGAGGGGTCCCTCAAGGGTCGTACGTTCGTCCAGGAACGCTGAGCAGCGACTCGCGTGTGACACCGGCCCCTTGTCCCCGCCCCGTGCGGGGGCAGGGGGCCGCAATCGCGGCCGCCGGGAACACCGCGGCATTGCGTCTGGGGACGGTCCGCCGCCAGGAATCAACTGCAGCCTTTCCGTTGACAATCGCCAGCCCATCGAAGGGAGGCGTACATCTGCGCAGCGGCGGCTCACTGGTCGCGCCGCGCTCGCGCCGCTCGGAACGAATCGGCCAGCATCCACACGGGCGGGAGTAGAAGGAGAATGACAACCGCAGTCCACAACCATGCGTGGTCACTCAGGTACGGGACGGCTGTGTCGCCGAGCCAGGGGAAGAGAGAGTCCCGTACTGGCCGGATGAATCCGGCCAGTGCGAGCACAACGACCGCCGCGACGGCCACGCCGGCGACAAAGGTTTTGATGCGTTTGGAGGTGGCGGCGACGGAGAGAAGGAAGACGCCCCCCAGCACTGCCGCGAGTCCAAGGACGCCGATCAGCGTGACCGTGCTGGTGGTGGCGATCGCGCCGGTGGCGGTGAGAAGCAGTCCAGCGGCCAATGGTTTGCCGCCGATGGCTTCGGGGCGGAGTACGTGATGTGTGAGGCGCAGGGATCTGCTGGCCGTGCCGAACAGTGGGCGAAGCGACTTCCACTGGGCAGTCCCGGCTTCGACGGCGTTTGAGGCCACTGCCGCGCTGTGCACGATGGTGCGGGTGAGTGGCTTGGTACCGCGCTCGTCGGCGAACGTCTCACTCGAGATCCGGCAGGCGCCGAGTAGGCCAGCGGCGCGGTCCGGCGGAACCCGTGCATGGCCCGGCGGGCCGTTGGTCGCCTCTTCGTATGCGGAGAGAAAGGCCACGGCGGTGTCGGCGGTCCCCAGCTTCCTGTCGAGCTCGGCTTGCCTTGCCACGCAGCGCAGTTCCTCTGCGGCGATGAGTCGCTGCAATCCGCTCGCCACCCACATGGAGGTGACGGGGAGGCTGGCCGGAAGGTCTGAGGGGCTGTCGGGGGCCGGAGCGAGGAAGGCCAGTTCAGCCGGCTTCCCGTCGGGGAAGGGAGTGAGCACGCCGACGGGGGGCTCGCTGCCCGCGATGTCCCGCAGGATTTCCTTAAGGGTCCTTCTGAAGGCGTCCCCTAGGTCGTTGGCGAGCCGCGCCAGCAGCCGCGGGGACAGCATCATGTGAACGAGCCAGCCAGCTCCGTCCAGGCGCCCCCACATCCAGTCGTTGGCGCGCCATGACCCCTTGTAGAAGGCGCCGAAGTGGTGAAGCTGTAGCCCGGTGAGCTTCTCTTCGGCCAGGCTGCGAGTATCGAGCAGGGTCCTGGTGTCGGCGCTCATTTGGAGTAGTTCTACCTCCTGCCGGGCAGCCGGTTCGTCTGGGTACATAACTTGTTGCGCTGCCTGAAGATCGAACAGTCGTTTGGCTACCCGGATCACGGTCTCGTCTGACAGCGAGGCCTCGGGGGCCACGCCGGTCAGGTAGACAAGGACTCCGGTGATGTCTGCGGCGCCCGCGCCGCCCGGTGGCAGGACTTGCAGGAGAAGTTCACGTGCCTCCAGGACGACACGAGCGAGAGCCCGCCACGCGTCCGCGAGGGCCATCTGCTCAGCTTCCGACGGCAGCTGGCTGGATACAGCATTCCGCCAGTCGGCCGACGCCACCAGCTGGGAGATCACGGTTGCCGAAAGCGTCATGTCGGCTGGCAGTGTCCTCGCGAGGACCGACCCGAGCTGTTCGCGCAGGTTTTCCGCCGGGTCTGCGGGCATCGCTTCGTGCACGGGCCTCATCACGTCGTGTACCTGCGCAATGAACGCTCCCAACAACCCGCGGGCGTCAGGCGGAGGGGCCGCCGCGAAGCCGCCGCGCACCAGCCTCAGCACGGTGGCCTTGGCCCCGTCGAGCGCCGGTCGACCAAACCGGGCCAGCGGGTTGAGGGGGTCGCCGCCCGTGAGATCTGCCCACGGCCTCCCGGTCATCGCCTCGGCAGCCGCAGCAGTGAGCGTGTCGAGGTCGCCGCCGAATCCGACAGGGCGGCCGTCCGCCGCGAGGCGGCCGCTCGCGGCTAGTTGGCGCAGTGTCTCGTTCGCGGCGGCACGGGCGAGTGTCTGGGTATGGACGGTGCGGTACTCGGTGTCGAGTCCCCCTGCGGCCAGATTCCCGTCCGGGCCAGCAAGAAGGGCCAGGCGGCTCTCGGCACGCTTCCGTGTGCGGGCGCGCTCGTTGTGTGCTGTGAGGGCGTTGAGTTCGGCGGTGATGGTTTGTGACTGGAGGGCGTTGAGGTCCGCGACGAGTGCGGGGCCGATGGCCGGGATGTCGTCCTGGCGGGGAAGCGGGGCCGTCGAGGGGTCCGCCAGACCAGGGGACGGCACCACGTATGCCAGGACCCTGCGCACTTCCTGGTCCGCGGGCCGCTCGAACACGGCCTGCAGCGCCGGGCCCAGCGGGCGGTTCGCCAGGAGTCCGCCGTCAGCGCAGAACTGAGTCCGGGTATCGGTGCTCATGTAGGGGGCCATGTCCGGATGGCCGTCCGTGCCTGGCTCGCCGACAGGCACGAAAGCCGGCTCGAACGCGCCGGGGAAGGACGCGCTGCTGCGGGCCGCGAGCGCGAGGGCGTCCACCGCAGCGTCGGCGTCGAGCTGCTGGGCATTGAAGGTGAACAGGCCCTGATGGGTGGTGTCGCGGATAGCCGTGCCGTAGTCGTCCCTGAACATGCTCTCCAGGCCGGCGAGGAGCGTGGTTGTGATGAAGACGCGCGTCGCACGCGTAGGGTCTTCCTGCGCGGCGTCCGGGGCGGCTGGAGCTCCGTTGACGATTCCCCCCAGCGCGTCGCGAAGGCCCTGGAGTAGAACATCGTCGCCGTGCAGCAGGGACGGTGGGGCCGGCTCGGAGGGATCACGCAGCAGGGCGCTCAGCGAGCCCTTGTCGAGCCAGAGGTTGCGCAGCCCGCCAATGTCCCGCTTCCGGACGTTTGCCAGTCCGAGGAAGGCTGCGTTGATGCCACCCGCACTGGTACCGGAAAGCACGTCGATGCTGACGTCCAGTCTCAGGAGGTCGAGAAGCTGCTGGTACTTCGCCCTTACCTGCTGGTCCGCGGGTGTGGTGGGTGCTTGCACTTCCGGCCTGCCCGCCCCGGCCAGGAGATTCATCTCCCGAGCGACGCCGCCCATCCACACCGCCAGGCTCACCCCGCCCGTGAAAGTGGCAGCCAGGCGCAGCTCGGACCGTTCGTGAGTGTTCGCACGCTGCTCGTTGGCCTCGTCCCTGCTCATACTCCCATGGGAGCCTTGACCAGCGGCGGTCGCACCTGGGGCGCCGCCATGTGGGCGGGAACCAGCCGTGAGCTGACTTCGCGGTCGTCGCACGGATCCATGCCGGGTGCGTCCAGGGTCTGGTCAGGCGCTGTGATATAGGCTGCCGGCGCAGGCATGGTCATCCTGCGCATCGAGGGCATGCTGCTCCAGCTGCGTTAGGTGCTCTACGCGTGTCACCTCTACGCGCATTCTGAGCGTCAACCCATGCCCTTGGCTGCGCCATCCCCGGTGCGGCAACTCCCTCAGAGCCCATGCTGGTCGAGCATCGCCATCAGGTTTCGCTTGCGCTTCTGGTCGGCGCGCAGCGTGGCCAGGTAGGAAGTGAACTCCGTCTCCGTGCCGAGCGAGAGGTGACAGGCGCGGGCGCTGAGCAGGAGCTCGGTCATGCGCTCGTAAGCGCCGTTGCCGGTCTGCTTGCGCAGCGGCTCGATCCAACGCAGGTAGACGGTCAGTGCGTCGGCAGGCCTCTGGGCGCGGATCCGGTCGGCAAGGGCGAGCCACTGCCGCTGGTCGGCGTACCCGTCGGCGGCGGCCTGCCATGCGGGGTCGAGGTCGCCGTCGTCCATGAGAGCGTCGACCAGCACGGAACCGCCGTACCAGCACTCTGTCTTGAGCCTGTCGGCCGACCGCAGCACCTTCCGTGCACGCGTGCGTTCGGATGCCTTCCAGGTTCCGGCCGTGCGGGCCGCCGTACGCAGCTCCTGGTACGCGGCCAGCGTGGGGCGGGCCCGCGGCAGGTCTCGGCGGATCGTGACCACGTCGGCAAGGCGGCCGGTCCGTGCATAGCGTTCGCAGACGAAGGCAACCAGTTCGCCGTCCGGGCCCCACTCCGACTCGGTCTCACGCACGCCGCGTTCGGCCCATTCCAGCGCCTCGGCGGAGCGGCCCGCCGTCTCCAGTTCCTTCGCGATCACCAGATGGGTGTGGCCGTTCGGGGCGAGGTCCGCCGCGTGGACGGCGATCAGCGCGTCCAAGCTGCCTCCGTCGGCCTTGAGGAGACGTTCCATCAGGTACTTCTCCGCCCACCCTTTGGGGTTGGCCCGCCAGGCGGCGACCACCAGTTCCCGGGTGTGGGCAAGGCCAGGCTCACCCAGTACCGCGTGGTAGTCGAAGAGGTCGATTTCGGTGGCGTCGTTCAGGCCGTCGAGAAGGTGGGTCACCAGCCAGTCGGCCGTCTGGACCGGGTCCGGACGGGCGGCCCGGCAGGCCTCCAGATGGGCTTCGGCCAGCCCGGCCGCCACGTCCCCGATCAGGCCGTCCGAGTCGTCGATCTCCCCGTACGTCCGGCCCAGGGCGGAGAGGGCCTCCCGCGCCACCTCCACCGCGTCCGCCGCCCGGCGGCTCGCCGTCAGCGCGCGCAAGGCGGTCACTGCCTCGGCGGCCTGCTGCCCGTAGGCTCCGGCGTCGGCGTACTCGACGTAGCCGTAGCGGGCGAAGGGGCGGGTGTCGAGCAGGCTCAGGATCCGTTCTCGGACGATGCCGGTGTCCTTCCCGGCGGTTGCCGCTCGCAGTTCCAGGCGGCGGCGCAGATCACGGTCGTCGGCCAAGTGCTCCTGCAGCAGCGCGAGGAGCTCCTCACGGGTCCGGGACGCCAGCCAAGCGGCCAGCACACGGGTGCGGCCGGTGGCGGACGCCCGCTGCCGTGGCACCGACTCCGCCTGTCCGAGGACTGCCAGGCCGACTGCCACGCAGTGCTTGCAGAAGTTGCCCCCCTGCCCGTACGGGCAGTCGCACCAAGTGGTGGCCGACGGCCGCTACCCGGACTTCCTCTGTCGCAGTTCCAGCGCCGCCGCCGCTTCGCGACGGGGGCGTGAAGCGACATCTACGGGCGAACCGGCGCCTTGGCCCGACTGGTCCTGCCAGCCACGGATTGTGTTCACTACGTCCGCCAACCGAATGTCGCCGGGCTTCACGTCGATGGAGAACAGGGCCTCGTCCGTCCAGCGGCCTTCGTCCCCGCCCCAGCGGACGACACCGTCGAGCTCGGCGAGGATGTCCCGGATCACCAGCTGCTGCTGGGGGAAGAACCCGCCACGTGCACCAGCCGGGTAGTGATCGGGCCGAATCTGCACCGCCGTCCCGGACGCCTGGTTGGACTCCGGCAGTCCCTTCCTCACGGTCCCCGGGGAGCGCCAGCCGACCACGTCGCCTCTGCGCAGTTCACCTATCTCGTAGTGGAAACGGCGGATGAGATGGACGAGAACGGTTTCCACCTCACCCATGCGTACCGTCACCCCCTCCAGCGGAGTGCCCGGCACGGGGCGGGTGTAGATGGTGCCGTGGTCGTCCGCCACCTTCTCCATCTCCCATCCGTTCTTGGACGGGATGCCGGTCAGCACGCGGTCCCTGCGCTGCCGTGCCCTCTGCGTTGCCTTGCGGACTCCGTCTGGATCAGCGTGCTTGACCGCCGCGTGTCCGGGCGTGGCGAGCAAGGACGATCCGATGGCGGCCCCGGCGGTGATGAAGGTGGCACGACGCAGAACGGCGCGTCGCGACAGGGGGGTTGTCATCTCTTTTCCTCCTGGCGTTGTGCGATGGCGAGTCCGGTGAGTACTGCTGCGCACACGCTCAGCACAGCCACCTTCGGATTGAGGTATGTGGGGATGAACACAGCAAGAACGGGGCAGCGGCGTCGTGGGGCGCGTACGGGCCATCTCCCAGTACCTGGGGGCTCTTGTCACCGGTTGCGGGAGATCGAGTTGTACTTCTCCATCACGTAGTAAAGCCCCAGCCGCTTCTTGGCCTCGGTGAACGCGGGCTCGGCAGGGCCCTGGTAGCGGCGCAGGACGTCGTAGATCTCGGAGTCGGTGTACTCCAGGTTGCGAGCCCTCATCGCAGGTGATTTGTCGTCCCCGCCGGGCTTGCCGTCGATGTCCCACATGTGGATCACGCTGACGCTGGTGAGGGCGAACTCCTCGTCATCATGCGCCTTTTTCCAGATTGAGTACTTGTCGTCGTCCTTGGACGCGTCAAGGATCGGCCGGCCTGTGACGTATCCCTTGCTGAGGCAGTGGTTCCAGGCCCCGACGAGTGTCTGGGCGCGCTGTTTCGCGATTCCCGTGGACGTGTCCCGGATGTATATGCCTGTCGTCTTGTACGCGAGGATCACGGCCTCCCAGGCCAACTCGTCTTCCGGAGTGATGTGCCGCATCTCCCAGTACGCCGACGTCTGGATCAGGGCCTTGCGCATGGCGTGTGCGTGGGACAGTTCGGTGATGACGTCATCGTGATCCAGGACGGTGCTCTGGAAGCACTTCCAGTGCTGATAAGACCGCGTACCGCCGTCGGACGGGTAGCCGAGGGATTCCATGTACCTTCCGACGTCGTCCATCATCGCCTTGGTCACCGAGGAGTTGAGGCGGGTGTCGGGTTTGACACCGCGGGGCTTGTCGAACGAGTTCTGCCCGATGTCGCGGCCGGAGGCGACGTTGTTGTCGATCTCAATCCATCCGTCGCCGGAGCCGACGGTGCGCGTGACGATCTGGTCGTAGGCCCAGTCGGCGGGCAGCGGGTATCCGAAGTTTCCGGAGAAGCCGGAGGACATGTCAGAGACGAAGGAAGCTGAGGAGTGTCCGGCTCTCGACACACGGGTGCACACGTTGCGTGGACCGTACACACCTATCTGGAACCGGCCGCCGTCGTCGGTGATCGCGTCCTGGATGCCCTTGAAATGCGGCAGGACGCTGGTGGTGACGTCGTCGTCCACGGCGTCGAAGTCGACGGCGAAGAAGATCCGGGTGCCTGACTGGAATCCGTGGTCGAGCGCGGCGTTGACGGCGGCCTGTCCTGCTGTCCGTCCGGCGATGTAGTTGAAGCCGCCGGCGTCGCGACCGTAGGTCTGATAGATCGGGAAGCACCTCAGTCCGTTGTCGGCGAGGGTCTGGAGTTCGCCGGGCTGGATGGCCTTTTCCGGCAGCGAGGTGGTGCTGGGGTTGGTGAGGTAGCGGCCCACGTACGTGATGCCATCGGCCTTCAGCGCCGCCGCCCGGGCGGCGGTGATGTTCGTGACGCCGTCGCAGGCCTGCCCCTTGCGGGACTGGTCTCCGTACGAAACCAGGAGCGAGGCCCAGGTCGGGAAGTCGCCCATACCCGTGACCGGGAGCTTGGCGAACGACTGGAAGGAGGCGACGGCGTCGGCGAGAGTGGAGTCGAACGAGCTGGAGAAGGCCGCGGGCCGCTGGTTGAGGACCATTCCCGCGCTGAACAGGGAAACCCACGTCCCTTGCGATCCCGCGGATACAGAGCGGGACCGGAGTCCCGCCTGCGTGGCGGAGCCGAAGACGCCGTTCGCCGTCCCGTCCGCCATCCCCAGTTCGTACTGGATCGCGTAGAGCATGGACCGGGACACGTCGCGCGAGTTGTGGCCGTCGCACGGGATGATGAAGAAGTCCTGCCGGTTCACATGGCGGCTGTTCAGCCAGCGCTGGACGATGCGGATCATGTCGGAACCGGAGTTGACGGTGACATAGGCGTCCATGTTCAGCAAGGCCTTGAAGACCTTCGGTGTCACGTCGCTGCCGGGAAGGGCCCCCTCGACCCCCATGTCGGCCTTCAGTTTGGATATCCCCGCCTCGACCCGCGTGTTGTACTTCCCGTCGATGCCGCCGCCGTCATATCCCTTGCAGTACATGGCGGCTTGGACGATGCGGCAGAAGTCCTGCGACGGCACAGTGGAGGCGTTGAGGCTGGGGTACTTGGCTGCCAGGGTGGCCAAGGTGGTGGGACCAAAGCTGTTCGACAGCGTCGGGATCCTCAGCTCTACCTGGAGGGCGCGGGTGAGGGCGTACATCGTGTTCCAGCCCACGCGCCCGTCCTCGTCCACGGTCATCCCGATGCGATCGCCATACGTGGTGTTCACGAAACGCTGTGCGCGCATGACCATTTCGTCTGCCATCAGAACTCCTCTTTCCATCGCCACCAGGTCACAAGCGGGGCGGTGACGATGTCACCGGCACTTCACCTTGCTGCCGTGGTCGCTGAGCAGATCGTTGCGGATCCACCCCTCGAAGCCGGTGCTCACATTCCGCGCGTACGTCCAGTTCCAGTCGTCGTCGGCCAGAGGATTGGCGAAGCAGTGGTAGTCGAGGGCCTGGCCCTGGTAGGTGACGCCCTTGACGGGGCACCCCGTGCTGGCACCGGACCGCATGTTCACGGCCCCGCCAGCGGTGGCGTACCACCCGCCACCATCGAGGTCTTCGGGCACACCTCCGCACCCGGCGAACGCGGTAGCAGGTGCGGAATCGGCGAGGGCCTGGGGGGCGGCGACCGTGCACAGGGCCGTACTCGACAGGAACAGCGCGACGACGCGCATACGCATGGATGGCCTCCGGTCCGTGAGGTGAGGAAGACCTCACGCTGAAGTGCCGCCGATTGTCCGTCAACAGAGCGCGGCGAACGACCAGCTCGGGAACGGACAATCCCCGTTGTCCGCGGACAACGGGGATCGGAGAGAGCGGAAGACACGGGCCCGGTGCTCAGCGCGCGGTCGATGCTCAGCCGGCCCCGCGCGATGTGGCGGCCGGTGGAGTCACCTGGCGACCACCAGCGAGCGGACGGGCCCCCCGATGCGCCGCCAGACCGTGCCCTGCAGTTCCCAGACGGCCGTGCCCTGCCGGTCCAGCTGGTACAAGCGGTCCCCGCGGGCTCCGAACCCCGCTCCGGCCTCACCGATCCGCGCCCAGGCTCCTTGCCGGTAGCGCCACAGTCCACCGTCGGCCTCGTTGGTGGCGTACAGATCCGTAGGGCCCGCGTAGAGGGCGCCGGCAGGTCCGCCGACCGCGCTCCAGACACCTGCTTCGCCGCTCCAGCGGAACACCGCGCTGCGCTCGGGGTTGAGGCCGTACAAGTGGTCGTCGCTCACCACGAAGTCGGCGCCGGCGCCCCCGGCGTATGTCCAGACAATGCCTTTCCCCCCGTATGCGAAGAGCCGGCCGTCGACGGGGTCGGTGGCGAACAGTCCCGCACCGCCGCCGTAGAGGCGCCCTGCCGGTCCACCGACCTGGGTCCAGGTCGCGCGCTGCTTGTCCCACCGGTGGACGGCACTGTGGTCCTGTGCCAGCCGGTACAGGTACGGGCCGCTGATCGCGAAGCTGGCGGCGCGTCCGCTGACGGTCTGCCAGCGGCCGGGCGCGCCGCTGTATCCGCGCAGCTCGCCCGTCTCCGGGTCAGTGGCGAACACCCCGGCCGGACCGGCGTAGAGCTCTTTCGCCGGGCCGCCGATCGTCGACCACTGCGAGCCTGCTCCGCTCCACTCGACGACCGAGGCGCCCTCGGCCGCTATGGCGTAGACGCCGCTGCCCTCGAGGGCGGCCACCTCGACGGGTCCGGAGGGGGCTACCTCGGCGGGCTCGGAGGGGGCTACCTCGGGGACTCCGGCGCTCGGCGAGGCGGAGGCGGGGCCGGCGGAACCATTGGCGGGGGTGCGGAGGGGTGACAGGCTTCCCGGCGCTGGCGGCCGGGTTACGGGCGGGGCACTCGTCGCGTGTTCTTGCGGGACTGCTCCCGGCACGGGAGTCGGAGGAGACCCGGCCGCGGCGGGAGGGGACGGCTGCAGGGGCGGCTCCAGCGAGGTGGCCGTCACCCCGCAGGCCAGTATGACGGCGGCGAACAGCAGTATGTGGCGCAGCCGCCGCGTGCCGTGCGCGGTGCGGTGGATGGTGCGGAGCGCGGCACGGACCGGCAGGCCCCGGCCCTCCCGGCGTTCCAGGACATGGGATGCCTGGACCAGCTCCTTGCTGCGGGTGGTAACCGGTTGTGGTTCCCGGGCTTCTTGGACCATGTCGCGCAGGCGGTCGGGGTACCGGGGCCGCCGGAGTACCACTTCGGCGCCGATCCGGGCCGCTGCCTCTCCGGTGTCGCGAGAGGCGGGACGGCGCGGCACCCACAGGACGAGCGCCGAACCCGGCGCGTGCGCGCCATGGGGCTCCTCATGGTGGGGTCCCATGGTGTGCGGCGCCCCGATGTGCGGTTCCTTGGTGTGCGGATGCCCGTCGTCGGAGGGCCGGTCCTCGAGCAGTGGCTCCTGCGCCGCGGCAGGCCGTCCGCCCGTCCGCTCGAGAGCGTCGTCCAGTTCCTTCTGGAGTCTGTTCGTCAGCCCGAGCAGGGTGCGTACCGCCTCTTCCGACTGGGCGAGTTCGGCGTTGGCCCGCTGCTGGGCCCTGCGAAGCACCTCCCACGTCTCCGGTGCAGGCGCCCTGCTGGCGTCCGGGAGGGCTCTGCCTTCCTCTGCCGCGCAGGCCGCAGCATGCAACTTCCTCGCCCGGCTCCAGAGTTCGGCGCGGCTCCTGTCATCGCGTGCCCGGCCCGATATCACCCGCTTCAAAAGGTCCAATGGGATGATTTTCACCCCCGAGCGGTAGTCACTCCAGCTGGTCTTGCCGGCCCCGTACGACCTTGCCAGCTCACGGACCGTACGCCCTTCCGTCATGGTCCGCAGGAATACCGCCAGCGCATTTGCCTGGGCGGTTTCACCTCTGGGGTCCCCTTGCAGACGTCCCGCCCTGCCCATCCGAAAACTCCTCAGCCTCCGCGGGCACCGTCCTTTCGCCCGCCTTGTCCAGTGCGATGCCCCAGGAGACCAGGTGGTACGGCGGCCTTTCCAGCACTTGTCGGACAACATGGCCAGCCGATGGCGAGATTCCACAGGTGAGACCGGCGTCGGAGTGTTCTCTGTGCGCCGGATAACGTCTCATTGTCCGCAGCTGAACTGCGTCTCCATCATCAGACAGTTGCCCGTGTCCCCGATGTCCTGGTGGCGTTCCGGGTCGGTCTCCACCGCGGCCAGGGTGATCCTCGAAACACTGATCTCGAGGGTCTGAGAGACGGACATGTCGTGCGCGTGAAGCACTATCCCGCCGAGTTCAAGGCGGACGCGGTCGCCCTGTACCGGTTCGCGCCCGGGGCGACAATCAAATCTCGGCGTCAACACGGAGACGCTGCGGGACTGGATACTGGCTGCGGGGACGGCCGCCGCTCCGGCTCCCACGCGCATCTGCCGCGGTCCCGGAGCCGCGGACAACGGTGGCGACTGAACTCCCTGCCGCGCGCAAGAGGATCCGCGAGCCGGAGGAGGAACGCGCCATCTGCGGACGGTGGCCCGCTATTTCGCCTCGGGAGACGGGCTGGTGACCCGCTTCCAGTTCGTTGTCGACCACCAGCGTCGCCACGGCGTGAAGCGGCTGTGCACCATCCTGGGCATCGCCCGCCTCACGCAAGCCATCGGCGTCACGGGGTTCCGGCTGCGGCGCAGGCACCGCACCACCATCGCGGACGCTGCCAAGGACCCGGACCTGATGGGCCCCAACTTCACCGCGAACACGCCGAACGCACAAGTACGTCCCGGCGACATCGCCTACCTCGCCGTTGGCGACGGGAGGTTCCGCTACCTCGCGCCCGCGATCGACCCCGCCTCGCACCGCCTGGCCGGCTGGGCTCTGGCCGACCACATGCACACCGAGCTCGTTATCGACGCGCTTCATGCTGCCAAGCGGACCCACGGCAGCCTGAACGGCGCCATTCTGCACACCGACCACGGCGCGCAACCCGGAGCAGGGCGTCCGCCGCCACTCCGCCTCGGACACCGCTCACCTACGACCAGCTCTTCAACGAACCGTCAACTACGATGTCGCGAGCCGCATAGACCCGTGTCCAGGACTTGGGGTCAGGGTCCGATGTGACACAGCTTCTCACCGAGAACCGCAAGGCTCCGTGTACGCACCGCCGTCCCACGAAAGCCGCCCGGATGCGGGAGGCACGGGGGCAACGCGGGGTTCCCGGTGCCGGGGTACGCGACTCACCGCGGCCGGACGGCCGACTGGGCCGGCCGGCTCACCTCGCGCGAGCGCGCGTTCCTCGACGCGAGCGCCGCCGCGGACAGGCGGCGGGGGCCAGCATGCGCGGGCGGGGAGAGAGGACAGTCCTTCCGAATGTCCGCTTCCCCGCCCATGCTTGGAAGGTAGGACGAGCTCAGACGTTGCGCCATTTCTGCCAGGCACTGCCATTGCAGTCCCAAAGATAGACACGCTGAATGCTCCAGTCCTTCTGCCCGGGGTCGGCGTCGAGGCATTTCCCGTTCCAGGCACTCTTTATCTCACCAGCGCTGGTCCAGATCCACTGCTGGTTCCTCGGTTGGTGCTCCCACTCCAGCCAGCGGTATCGGGTAATGCGGCTGCCGTTGGTGTTCTCCGGCACTGCGTCGATGACCTTTCCGTCGTAGACCGACGTGAAGACCCTCCGGTCACCGTACGTTCCCTGGTACCAGCGCTGCCCTCCGCTGTTGTTGCAGTTCGTCAGATAGACGGTGCCTCCGTTCCAGGGTTCCGACCCGTCCCAGTCCAGGCATTTACCGGAGTAGCGGTTGGCTATGTTGGACCAGCCGGTGGCCGCGGCGCTTTCCTTGGTCTTTTCTTGCGCACTGTTCGCGGAAGCCGAACCGATCGGGATGAGTGCGACTACAGTTGCGGCGCAAGCCGCGAGAGCTGCTTTGTTCCTCACTGTTTTCCTCTTCTCTCCATGGCTGACCGACGCCGACCCCAGCGGTTCGGTACCGGCGGGCGCCCCCTACGTATCCGTCACTGCTGTGTGCTGTGTCCTGCCGCGTCACGCCGTGGACGCGACAGGGCCCGGGCGCGGACGGTGGCGTCACTGGACCTCCGTACCCCTGTCGGGCGGGGCCGTTGGCGGTCCCACACTCCGGCGCCGTGGATTGTCCTGCAACAAGGAGGCGAGAAAGCCCAGTTCAGCTGCGGACAATACCCATTGTCCGCGGACGGGGCCCGGGGTACAGGCCGGTGGCCGCGAGCTGCCGCGCTCAGCCCAACGGCCGGGGCGCGGACCCGGGCGCCGCCGGGGCGTCGACGGCCGGGGCCTCCAACGGGACCGATCCGGACAGCAGGTTGATGTCCGACCGCCTGTGGGCGGGTCCAGGGATATATCGCCCAACTCGCGGTCGTAGGCGACGGACTGGTCCTGGCTCCGGAACTGGTGCAGGATGCCAACGATCTGCGCTGGTTCCGGCCGATGAACAATGCCGTGGTCCACGCCGCCCTCCAGGCGCAGGCCGATGCGTCCGTGAGCCGGGTGCTGCGGTCCGGGAGGTGAAGGCGGCCTCGCGTGAGGCTGTGGGAAGGGTGCGCAGCTTCTGGAAGCTGCGTAGAGGAACGCGTTCGGGGACGACAACGAGCTTCTCTGGGGAGGGCGCGAGATCCGCATCGGAGATCGTCTCCCGTACGGAGGGCGGTCACCAGATAGGTCTCGCCGTGGAGTTCGAGCAGGTAATTGCCGCCGTCCCGGTACGGGCATGGCTGCTGGTACCGGGTCCGGCCGCTGGACAGGCAGATGGGTAGGAGTCCGCCTCCCCGGCGCCCCTCGGTGCAGTCGGCTGCTGTCGAAGGCGCTCAGCGGGCTGCGGGCCGTGAAGCCGCGGGCGCCGGGGACCGGAGCGGTTGGCTATCGCTTGGGGAAGCTGCCGATGGGGTTGGTGATCTCGCCGTGTCCTTCGAAGGTGAAGATCGGGTCACCGGCTGCCGCCGGGCTGGCATCGAACGTGCCGGCGAAGGCGTCTGCCGCGGGGGCGGGGCGAAGCAGCGGCCGTCCTCATCCTGGAGCGGGCGGAGCACGCCGCCGCCCGCAGCCACACGCCCCGAGCCCTCCTGGCCGGGTGCGCGTCCACGACCGACGCCCACCACCCCACCGCTCCCCACCCCGACGGCCGCGGGCTCAAGCAAGCCATGCGGGCCGCTCTGGCCGACGCGGCACTCACCCCCCGCAACGTGGACCACGTCAACGCCCACGGCAGCTCCACTGTCCTCAACGACGCCGTCGAAGCGCAGGCGATCAGCACCGTGCTGCCCGACGGCCCGTTCGGCACCTCCACCAAGGGCGCCCTCGGCCACTCCCTCGGAGCCACCGGCGCGGTCGATGCAGCCTTGACCGTACTGAGCCTCCAGCACGGACTGATCCCGCCTACCGCCAACCTTGAGAGCCTCGACCCGGCCTTCGACCTCAACCTCGTCGTCAAAGTCGCCGCGAACGAACACCTGGGCGTGGCACTGAGCAACTCCGTCGGTTTTGGCGGCCACAACGTCGTCCTGGCCTTCCGTACCCCCTGACGGCGCCCGCCGGTCACCTGAAGTCCCTGGACAGCCGTACGACGGCCGACGGACCACGCGTCCGCGACGGCTTGGCCCCGGCTGTCTTCACAAGATCAGAAAGGCATGCTCATGGAACGGTCAGCAACCGACGCAACCGACGGTGCGGCAACCGAAGCGGGACGAACGGGCGAGGAGAACCCGGAAGCAGCAGCAGCGGTCCCCGTCGCGGGACGAGACGTCCCCAACGCCCCCGGACACCGCAGGCTGCTGGGCCACCTTCCGCTCATGCGGCACGGAATGCTGCCCATGCTCCGCGAACTGGGCGAGGCCGGCCCCGTGGTGAAGCTGCAGCTCGGCCCCGGAACCAAATACGTGATCAGCGACGGGGAGCTGGCCCACGAAATCCTGGCTGACAAGACCAGCGCATTCGGCCGCGAACGGATGGCCCGAGGCTTTCGTCCCGTCACAGGTGACGGCCTGTTCACCCTCGACGGGACCGCACACCGCGAGCGCCGCAAGATCGTCACTCCCGCCTTCACCCGCACCCCCCTCACCGCCACCACGCCCCTGATCTGCCAGGTCACCTCGGACTTCGCCAAACGCCTGCCGCCGCGTACCGTACTCGAGCTCGACCACGAGATGCTCAAACTCAGCGTCGACATCGCGGTCCGCTGCCTGTTCCGCTCCGAAGCACCCGTCGACACCGTCTCCTGGCTGGCCACCAAGGCATTCACGCTGTCGAGGGGAATCCTGCTGCGGATGACGGCGCCCCTCTGGCTGCCTCCCGTGCGCACGCCCAGCGGCTTGCGGGCGACACGCACCCTGCGAGAAGTCGCCGAGACCCTGTCCGCACGGCACGTCCCAGCCGGCTGCGGAAACGATGTCTTGAGCCTCTTGGACGAAGCCGCCTGCCCCGTCCAGGGCGAACCGAACATCACCCGGACCGCGGTCATCGATGAACTGATCACCTTCCTGGCCGCCAACAGCGACGCCACCGCCATGACACTCGCGTGGGCCTGGCACGAACTGGCCCGCAACCGTGACCTGGAACAAGCCGTGCAAAGCGAGGCCGATGCCCTGTTCAACAGCGGTCGGCCCCTGCCCGACAAGGTCGTCGAACACCTTCCCCTCACCAGCCGGGTCATCAAAGAGGTGATGCGCCTCTACCCCATCCCCGTCGTCGCGCGTAACACCGTCCGTGAGGTGACCGTCGGCGGATTCCGCCTTCCGCCCCGAGCGGAGGTCCTGCTCAACCTCTACGGAATTCACCGCGACCCCGCTATCTACCCGCGCCCCGACACCTTCGACCCCCACCGCTGGACGGGCGACGAAGCGCTCACGACCCGCGGCAACGCCTACCTCCCCTTCAGCGCCGGTGCGCACCGCTGCGTCGGTGCCCCCTTCGCCGCCATCAGCGCACCCGTAGCCCTGGCAGCCCTGGCGGCACGGTTCGAACTGAGGCCGGCCCACCCCGACCGTCCGGTGAAAGCCGTGGCGGGCGTGGTCACCCGGCCGAAGAGGCTCCTCATGACGGCGACACCACGAGCTGGCTTCAACGCCCAGCAGCGAGTCTCGGATTCGGCCATGGTGCAGGGCCTGCAGGACACATGCTGATGGCGTCGAGCAGAGACCGGCGTGCCCTCGGCCCGTCCGGCCGGATCAGCCGGACATGCCGAGGACGTTGTCGGGGCCGAAACACGGCGCACCGCACCCTGGACGAGCGAGCAGGAATCCCGCTGCTGACGGGTTGATCCGCGACGTTCCATGGCTGGACTGCAGTGGTTCACTCCTGGCAACGCTTACCAGCGAGAATGCGTGGCTATTTCGGCGCGAGACGTTGAATTGTCTGTCTCATGCCTGGCATCGACAGTTCCGGCTGATGTCCCGGTGCCGTGCGAGTGTCCGGGGCTCAAACCGGTCTAATGGGGTGTCGGAGAAATCAGCCTCCGGTCAGCATGAGTCCTGAAAGACCTGGGGAGAGCTGACCGAACATGCGAATCGTTGTAGGCTCCGAAGACCGCCCTTGACCTGTGTGAAGCAGGCAGGGAGCAGACAATTCGGGAGCTTCTTCATGTTTCGCACCATGTTCAAGTCCAAGATCCACCGGGCCACGGTCACCCAGGCCGACCTGCACTACGTCGGGTCCGTGACCATCGACGCCGATCTGCTGGACGCGGCCGATCTGTTGCCCGGGGAGCTCGTCCACATCGTGGACATCACCAACGGGGCCCGGCTGGAGACCTACGTCATCGAGGGGGAGCGCGGGTCCGGGGTCATCGGGATCAACGGCGCCGCCGCCCATCTGGTGCACCCCGGGGACCTGGTCATCCTCATCAGCTACGCGCAGGTCGAGGACGCCGAGGCCCGGGTGTTGAAGCCCCGCGTCGTGCACGTCGACGCGGACAATCGGATCGTGGAGCTGGGCGCGGACGCCTCCGCCCCGGTGCCCGGTACGGATCAGGAGCGCAGCCCCCACGCGGTGGCTGTCTGAGGGGAGTCGGGGACCATGGCGCAGAGCCCGAGCACGGCGATCGAGTTTCAGGACGAGCGGAAGGCCGGCAGGCTGCTGGCCGTCGAGAGCGGGGCGGTGGTCGGCTTCATCGCCTACTTCGTGCTCGCCGAGTCGCCGCACGCCCTGGTGGCGGTGCACACCGTCGTCGAACCGGGCCACGAGGGCCGCGGCATCGCCGGGGCGCTGGTGAAGACCTTCTACGGGATCGCCGCCGCCGAGGGGGTGCCCGTGGTTCCGCTCTGCCCGTACGCGGCGAGCTGGGCCGCCAAGCACCCCGACCAGGCGCCCGAGGCCCCGGCCGAGGTCGTGGCGGCGGCCAAGGCGCAGCTGGACGGCGATTCCGACCTGTGGTGACGGGACCCGGACTCACCCTGCTGCACACCTCGCCCGTGCACGTCCCCGTCTTCGACGCGCTGCGGGACCGGAACCACCCGGGGGCCGTACTGCGCCACCTGGTGGCTCCGGAGCTGCTGGACCGGGCCCGCGCCGAGGGGCCGCAGGCGGTGGCCCCGGCCCTGCTGCGGCTGCTCGCCGAGGCCGGGCCGCCGGGCCCGGTCCTGGTCACCTGCTCGACCATCGGGGCGACCGCGGAGTCCCTGGCTCCGGAGCTCGGCGCCCCGGTGCTGCGCGTGGACCGGCCGATGGCCGCCGCGGCGGTGCGCACCGGTCCGGGGATCGTCGTACTCGCGGCCCTGGAGTCGACCTTCGCGCCGACCGGGGAGCTGCTGGCCGAGGAGGCCGGCGACCGGCCGGTGTCGATCCGTACGCACCTGGTCGCCGGGGCCTGGGAGCGCTTCGAGGCGGGGGACGGCGCCGGGTACCTGGCCCGCGTCGCCGCGGCCGCCGACGCCGTCACCGGCGCCGACGTCATCGTGCTGGCCCAGGCCTCCATGGCGGGAGCCACGGAGGAGGCCACGACCCGGATCCCGGTCCTGTCCAGCCCGGCTCCGGGCCTGGCCGCCGGGCTGCGGCTGAGCGGGCGTACCGGCCCGGATCGGGGGAAGGTGTGACACATGTGGCGAAACATCGAACCGACGCAGCCGCCGGTCCCCGAACCTGACCCGGTCCCGGCACCCAACCCGTTCCCGGATCCCGAGCCCGTCCCGCGCCCCGTACCGCCCGTACCCGGGCCGGTGCCCGAGCCCGACCCGATCCCCGCGCCGCCGGGACCCGCGCCGATTCCGCAGCCCGGGCCCCTCAGCTAGCGCAGGTCAGCCCGTCTGGACCTCGGAGCGGTCACCGCTCCAGAGGGTGTGGAACGAGCCCGCGCGGTCGGTGCGACGGTAGGTGTGTGCCCCGAAGAAGTCGCGCTGTCCCTGGGTGAGGGCCGCGGGCAGCCGCTCCGTGCGCAGGGCGTCGTAGTACGCCAGCGAAGCCGCGAAGGCGGGCACCGGGATGCCCTGCCGGACCGCCGCCACCAGCACGGAGCGCCAGCCGTCCTGGGCCGCCGCGATCTCCTCGGCGAAGTGCGCGTCCGCCAGCAGGCTCGGCAGTGCGGGCTGAGCGTCGTACGCGGCCAGGATCCGGTCCAGGAACGCCGCCCGGATGATGCAGCCGCCGCGCCACAGCGAGGCCACCGCGCCCAGGTCCACGCCCCAGCCGTACTCCTCGCTGCCGGCCCGGATCTGGTGGAAGCCCTGGGTGTACGAGACGATCTTCGATGCGTACAGCGCCTGCTCCACCTGAGCGGCGAACGCGTCCGCCTCCTGCGGGGAGAGCGCGGCGGCCGTCGGGCCCGCGAGTCCGACTGCGGCCTTGCGCAGGTCGGCGTGGCCGGAGACGGCACGGGCGAAGACGGCCTCCGCGATCCCCGACACCGGAACGCCGAGGTCCAGGGCGATCTGCACGGTCCAGCGGCCGGTGCCCTTCTGCTCGGCGGCGTCGGCCACCACGTCCACGAACGGGCGGCCCGTCGCGGCGTCCGTGTGCGCGAGCACCTCCGCCGTGATCTCGATCAGGTACGAGTCCAGGCGCCCCCGGTTCCAGGTCCGGAAGGTCTCCGCGATCTTCGCGGGGGAGTAGCCCGCGACCTCGCGCAGCAGGTGGTAGGCCTCGGCGATGAGCTGCATGTCGGCGTACTCGATGCCGTTGTGCACCATCTTGACGAAGTGTCCGGCGCCGTCGGGGCCCATGTGGGAGGTGCACGGCGTGCCGTCGGCGGCCTTCGCGGCGATCTTCTCCAGCAGCGGGCCGAGCGACGCGTACGACTCCTCCGAGCCGCCGGGCATGATGCTCGGGCCGAGCAGCGCGCCCTCCTCGCCGCCCGAGATGCCCACGCCCACGAAGTGGATGCCCTGCTCGCGCAGCTCCTTCTCGCGGCGCCGGGTGTCCTGGAAGTGCGCGTTGCCGCCGTCGATGATGACGTCGCCCTCCTCCAGGAGCGGGGCGAACTCGTGGATCACGGCATCGGTCGGCTCCCCGGCCTTCACCATGATGACGATGCGGCGGGGGCGCTCCAGCGCATCGACGAACTCCTTCGCGGACTCGGCCGCCACGAAGGCGCCCTCGTCCCCGAACTCCTCCACCAGCGCCCTGGTCTTCGCGGCGGTGCGGTTGTGGACGGCCACGGTGAAACCGTTGCGGGCGAAGTTCCGGGCGAGGTTGCTGCCCATCACCGCGAGCCCGGTGACGCCGATCTGGGCTGTGCTCGTGCTCATGCGTGCGCTCCTGCGTGCTTCGGTGTGCGGGGATGACCGACGCTACATCCAGGCGGGTGTCCAGCGGCGTCACGCAAGCCGAGTTAACGTCAAATTCCCCTGGAGAGCGCCCTGTTGCGCCCCTTGTCATGCTCTGATCGGGACGTTAAGTTGTGCGGTTCCTGATGTCTTCGATGGGGGCTCCCATGGGTGTACGGGGCCGGCACCGCCGGTATCAGCCGAGCAGCATCAACCGGGCCTCGCTCGCCGTCACCGCCGGTGGCGCCGGGATCGCGCTCCCGCTCATCGGCGCCGGAGCCGCGCACGCCGCCTCCGTGGACACCTGGAACAAGGTCGCCGCCTGTGAGTCGACGAACAACTGGCGGATCAACACCGGCAACGGCTATTACGGCGGCCTCCAGTTCAGCCAGAGCACCTGGCGGGCCTTCGGCGGCACCGCCTATGCCCCCCGTGCCGACCTGGCCACCAAGGACCAGCAGATCGCGGTCGCCGAGAAGGTCCTGAAGGGCCAGGGGCCGCAGGCCTGGCCCCAGTGCGGCAAGCAGGCCGGGCTCAGCCGCAGCGGCCCGGCGCCGGCCGTAGTGCCACAGGCGCAGGCACAGAAGCAGACGCAGATTCAGCCGCAGCAGACCAAGGCGGCCACTGGGCAGCAGGGCAGCACGCCCCGCCCGACCGGGACCTCCGTCCTGCCGAACCCGTACGTGGTCGCGCCCGGCGACTCGCTCTCGGCCATCGCCACCGACCAGCACGTCGAGGGCGGCTGGCAGGCGCTGTACGAGACCAACCGCGCCACCGTGGGCGGCAACCCGAACCTGATCTTCCCGGGCCAGCGGCTCACCCTGCGGATCACCGCGGCGCCGCCCGCGCAGAACCCGGAGAAGCCGCCGCGCACGGCCGAGCCCGTCAAGCCCGTGGAGCCGGCGGCGAAGAAGCCCGCAGCCGAACCGGCCGCCAAACCCGCGGAGAAACCGGCCGAAAGGCAGGCGGAAAAGCCTGCCGCCAAACCCGCCGAGAAGCCGGCGCAGCAGCCTGCCTCAGCGCAGCAGAAGCCCCCCTCGGGCGGCTTCTCCGCCCCCGTCGACGCCTCCCTCGGCACCGCCTACCGCGTCGCGGGTTCCTCCTGGTCCAGCGGCTACCACACGGGCGTCGACTTCCCGGTGGCGACCGGAACCTCCGTCAAGTCCGTCGGTCCCGGACAGGTCGTCTCCGCGGGCTGGGCCGGTGCGTACGGCTACCAGGTCGTCATCAAGCACACCGACGGCCGGTTCTCCCAGTACGCCCACCTGTCGGCGCTCGGCATCAAGGCCGGCCAGCAGGTCTCCGGAGGCCAGCGGATCGGCCGTTCCGGCTCGACCGGCAACTCCAGCGGTCCGCACCTGCACTTCGAGATGCGCACGGGACCCGGCTACGGCACCGACATCGACCCGTTGAAGTACCTCCGCGCCCACGGAGTCGACATCTGACCCCCGTACCCGCGAGGGCACGGCGGTGAGCAGGATCAGTCCGCCCGCCGCGACCAGGGCGCTGGCCAGGGCCGCCGCCGTGCCGGCCGCCCCGTACCGGAAGCCCTCGTCGAAGAGGGAGATGCCGACCGTCGCCGCGACCACGGGATTGATCACGGTCACCGTGGCCAGCGGCGCGGTCAGCCCGGCACCCCGGTAGGCCGCCTGCGACAGCAGGAGCCCGAAGGAGGCGAGCAGCGCTACCGCCGCGACATCGGGCCACAGGGAGTCCGGCGAGCCTTGCGTGAAGCTCTCCGCCACGGACTTGGTGAACACCGAGGCCATGCCGAAGGCCGTACCGGCCGCCGCGGCCATCAGCACGCTGCGCAGCACCGCCCGGTGCATCCGGTGCGACGCCAGGAACAGCGCCGTCACGCCGGCCGCGGTCACGATGAGCAGCAGGCTCCGTTCGCCGTCCGCGAGGGGCTGCTCCGCCCGCCCGTCCCCGCCGGTCAGGGCCAGCAGACCGGCCAGGCCGAGGGTGGCCAGTACCGCCCCGCGCCAGGCTGCCGCGCCCGCCCGGCGGCGTACGAACACGGCCGCCATCGGGAGGGCGAAGACGATGGTGAGCGCGCCGAGCGGCTGGACCAGACTCAGCGGTCCGTACGCGAGGGCCACCACGTGCAGCAGGGCGCCGAGGCCGTTCAGCCCCACCGCGACCCACCAAACGCCCCGCCGCAGCGGTGCGTACGGTCGGTCCGGCGTGCTCGCCGCGACCCGTTCCTGGACGATCGCGCCACCCGCGTACGCCAGGGCGGACACGAGACAGAGCAGGACCGACAGCGCCAGTGCACTCATGAACTCCACAATGCCCGACCTGACTTCGCTATTCCTCCGCCCACAGGGGGTCACGAGTCATACTCCTGGCGTAGTACAGGAGTACTCGAGCCGACGCTCCCGGGACAGCGATCCGGATGCGGAAAGTGGTGGAACGATCGCGGTGAGTGAGGTCCGCGGCGCCGGGTTTGGTTCGGGGCGTGTCCGATCCGTACAGTTCCTCTTTTGAGGACTTCCGCAGCAGGCGGATGCGGACGAATGATCAAGGAACAGCAGCGGCCATGACGGTGACCGAAGAAAGCCACGACCACGGGCAGGCCTACGGGCCGGGCATCGACCCCGAGCGACTGGCTCTCTGCCTCAGCGTGCTCGACGAGCTGGACAAGCTCGACGTCGACCACCCCGACGCGATCACCGTACGCCGTGCCACCGCCGGTCTCTACCGCACGGTCAAGCAGCGCCGCCGCCAGGAGCGCCGCGCCGCCAAGACCGCCAACGACAAGGCCGTCACCGAGGCCACCGCCACCGGCTCGGCCGAGCGCATCGACGACGAGACCGAGGGCCTCCTGCCCTCCTCGGTCACGGAGGCCGGCCGGATCGCCGGGATACTCCAGCGCCCGCGCTCCTGCTACATCTGCAAGACGCGGTACGTCGAGGTCGACTACTTCTATCACCAGCTCTGCCCGAAGTGCGCCGCCGAGAACCGGGCCAGGCGGGAGGCCCGCGCCGACCTCACCGGCAAGCGCGCGCTGCTCACCGGTGGCCGGGCCAAGATCGGCATGTACATCGCGCTGCGGCTGCTGCGCGACGGCGCCCACACCACGATCACCACCCGCTTCCCCAAGGACGCCATCCGCCGCTTCAAGGCGATGGAGGACTCCGCGGACTGGATGCACCGCCTGGAGGTCGTCGGCATAGACCTGCGCGACCCGGCCCAGTCCGTGGCCCTCGCCGAGCAGGTGGCCGGAGCCGGTCCGCTCGACATCCTGATCAACAACGCGACGCAGACCGTGCGCCGCCTGCCCAGCGCCTACGCGGCGCTGGTCGAGGGGGAGGGCGCCCCGCTGCCCGCCGGTGAGCTCCCCGCCCACCACGTCATCGGCGCCTTCAACTCCGGAGCGGTCGACGGCCTGGCGGCGCTGCCCGTCGGCGTGAGCGGGCTCGAGGCGCAGAAGGTCGCCGACCTCGCCCTGGTGGCGGGCAACGCCAGCCTGGAGCGGCACCTCGCCGGAACCGCCATCGATGCGGGCGGCCTGCTGCCCGACGTCGTCGACAGCAACACCTGGGTGCAGACCATCGACCAGATCTCCCCGGTCGAGCTGCTCGAGACCCAGCTGTGTAACTACACGTCGCCCTTCATCCTGATCAGCGCGCTCCGGCCGGCCATGGCCGAGGCCGCCCGGAAGGCGTCCAGCGGGCGTGCGTACGTCGTGAACGTCTCCGCGATGGAGGGCGTCTTCAGCCGTGGCTACAAGGGTGCGGGCCACCCGAACACCAATGCCGCCAAGGCCGCGATGAACATGGTGACCCGGACCAGCGGCCAGGAGATGTTCCAGACCGACCGCATCCTGATGACCTCGGTCGACACCGGCTGGATCACCGACGAGCGGCCGCACTTCGACAAGCTGCGCCTCGCCGAGGAGGGCTTCCACGCCCCCCTCGACCTGATCGACGGCGCGGCCCGGGTCTACGACCCCGTCGTCCGCGGCGAGGCGGGCGAGGACCTGTTCGGCGTCTTCCTGAAGGACTACGCGCCCGCGAACTGGTAGGACCCGGCTCCGGCCCCGCCCGCGACCCCTTCGGCGTGCCGAAGGGGTCGTTCAGCTTTTCGGCAGGAACGGCCTGCCGGCCACCGCCCGGTAGGCCCCCGCCGCGACCAGTTCCAGCACCGGCTGCCAGTCCTCCAGGACGCCCGCTTCCAGGCCCGCCGCATCGGCACCGTCGTGGGTCTGGCGCAGGGTCGCCGCCGCCTCGCCGTCCGGGCCGGCCGCCGCCAGGGCGCCGAACCCGGCCTCGTCCCCGGCCCGCGCGTGCAGCCGGATCAGCCGGGCCACCCGCTCACCCAGCAGCGGACGCACCGCCTCCGCCACATCGTGATCGCGCGGGGACGCTGCGTCACCCGGACGGAGCAGTTCGCCGAGATCCAGTACCAGGCCCGCGATCTGGAGCTCCTTGTCGAACGGGTGAGCGCGGCGCAGCACGGCCGCCGTCCGCATTCCACGGCCTCCGCGGCAGGCGTGCAGAAGATCCATCAGCTCCGGAACGCTTGAGACGTGGGGCACTTCGAACCCCCGTACTCCGGACCTCGCCACCGCCGCTCCCTCCGTCGCCCCCGCGCGCATCCGGCGTCGAGCGGACCATGCTTGTCGCACCCGCGGGCCGACGACTTCCTGAACTCGCGGCGAAAACAAAAGGGCGACGTGGTTTTTGCCTTTCGATCGAGCGGAGGCCCGCTCATATGTGTAGTCTGGGGCATCAGACGGCCCCATCCGGGCCACGCTCCACCAAGGCGCCACCGCGTCCGGAAACCCTTTCCTCCCAACCCGGCGCGGCACGCCTGCCGGGTACGCGACACGAAGGAGTGCGCGGTGACAGAAATGACGAAGCCCGAACCGAAGTTGCTGGAGCGGACGGGGAAGCGGACCAAGCCGCGAACCGACGAGCTCGGAAGCCTTGAGGTCTGGGCGCGGTCCGCCCCGATCCGGCTGGCGGGGTACGAGGACGACCTGGCGGAATCGCACATCCTGCCCGGCATCGACTAGTCCGCAGAGCGGTACGCGCGCCCCCGTGCTCACCCGCACCGGGGGCGCTGCCGCGCCCGGACGGGTTCCCGAACCGCCTACGCCGTGAGCGTCATCGCTCAGAGCGATCATGACTTCCGCCGCCCCGGAACGCCGGACAGGCTGAGGGACATGAAACTGCTGATGCTGGGTGGAACCGAATTCGTCGGACGCGCGATCACCGAGGAGGCCCTCGACCGGGGCTGGGAGGTGACCGTCTTCCACCGAGGCCACCACGCGCCCCCGCCGGGCACCTCCGCCCTGCACGGGGACCGCACCGCCCCCGGCGGCCTGGACGCCCTGGCCGAGGGGGAGTGGGACCTCGTCGTCGACACCTGGGGCGGTGCCCCCACCGCCGTGCGCGACAGTGCCCGCCTGCTGCGCGACCGGGTCGGGCGGTACGCGTACGTCTCCAGCCGCTCCGTGTACGCCTATCCCGCGCCGGCCGGACTCGACGAGCAGGGCCCCCTGGTGGAGGGCTCGCCCGATGCCGGGTCCATCGCCTACGCCGAGGACAAGCGCGGCGGTGAACTCGCCGCCCTCGACGCCTTCGGCGACCGCGCCCTGCTGGTGCGCGCCGGGCTGATCCTCGGCCCGTACGAGAACGTCGGCCGACTGCCCTGGTGGCTGAACCGCACCGCCCGCGGCGGCCCGGTCCTCGCCCCCGGCCCGCGGGAACTCCCGCTCCAGTACATCGACGTACGCGACCTCGCCCGCTGGACCCTCGACGCGGCCGCCGCCGGGCACAGCGGCGCGTACAACATGGCCTCCCCGGCCGGGCACGCCACGATGGGAAGCCTCCTGGACGCCTGCGCCGCCACCACCGGCGGCCGCGCCGAACTGCGCTGGACCGATCCGGATCTGATCCAGCAGGCCGGCGTACAGCCCTGGACCGAGCTCCCGATCTGGATACCGGCGGGCGAGGCCCACGACTACATGGCCGGCGGCGACGTGTCCAAGGCCCTGGCCGTCGGCCTGACCTGCCGCCCGGTCGAGGAGACCGTGGCCGACACCTGGGCCTGGCTCCAGAGCCTCGGCGGAGTCGCCCCGCAGCGCTCCGACCGCCCGGCGCCCGGCATCGACGCGGAGCGGGAGGCGGCGCTACTCGGGCTCTGACCAGGCTGCGTCGGCGAGGCGGGTGGGCGGCAGGTACTCGCGCACCAGCGTGCGGTGCCACCACGCGCCCGTCTCGCGCAGCTCCCGCCAGGTGGTGAACCGGTAGCGGTACAGCAGGGCGCGGACATAGCGCGGCGGGGCGTCCGGGAAGGGGTTGTGCCGCAGCAGCCGCAGCGTGTCCCGGTCGCCCGCCAGCAGCCGCTCCACGAACGGCCCGAACCAGTCCCGCGCATAGCCGGGGGAGAGCGCCGCGAACCACATCAGCCAGTCGAGGCGCAGGTGGTACGGGGCGAACTGGCGCGGAATCCCGCGCGGATCCCCCGGTTTCCCCTTGAAGCCGTACTCGCGCCAGGCCCCGTCAGCGTGCGGCACCCGGTCGGTGGTGCCCTCGACCACCACCTCCTCGCGGATCCGGCCCACCGTGCCGAACGCCCCGTACGTGTTGACCAGGTGGACCGAGTCGAAGGAGCGGTTCATCACCTGGCGGCGCGAGATCATGTTGAGCACCGGATGGCGGCTCAGCACGAGCACCAGCACGGTCACGGCGCAGACCAGGACCACGAACCACACCGGCGCCGACCGGGATGCGGCGGCCGGGGGAGCGCCCGCGAGCCCGGTGAAGTCCACGGCCGACAGGGCCAGGGTGATCGTCAGCCAGTTCAGCCAGGCGAAGTTGCCGGACAGCACCAGCCACAACTGCGTCGCCACGATGATCCCCGCGGCGTACGAGGCCACCGGCTGCGGCGTGAACAGCAGAACGGGGACCAGCAGTTGGGTCACGTGGTTGGCCGCGCACTCCACCCGGTGCAGCGGCCTGGGCAGACGGTGGAAGAACCAGCTCAGCGGCCCGGGCATCGGCTGCGTCTCGTGGTGGTAGTAGAGGCAGGTGAGCTTGCGCCAGCAGGAGTCCCCGCGGATCTTGATCAGCCCGGCCCCGAACTCCACCCGGAAGAGCACCCAGCGCAGCAGCCAGAGCATCAGCACCGGCGGCCCGGTCCGCGCGTTGCCGAGGAAGACGGCGAGGAAGCCCACCTCCAGCAGCAGCGACTCCCAGCCGAAGGAGTACCAGGTCTGTCCCACGTTCACGATGGAGAGGTAGAGCAGCCACAGCAGCGCCCACATCCCCATGGCGGCGGCCAGCGGCACCTCGTCCCCGGCCCCCGCTGCCAGCGCCGCGGCCACCAGCGCCCCGGTCCAGGCGCACCCGGCGAAGAGCCGGTCGGAGTAGCGCAGTTGGAACAGGCTCGGGGCGCGCCGGAAGGGCACGTACCGCACGTAGCGCGGCACGGGCAGCATGCCCTGCGCCCCGATCAGGGCCCGGAACTGCAGGGCGGCCCCGATGAAGGCGAAGAGGTAGACACCGGCGAGGGCCCGCTGGAAGACCAGCCGGCCCAGCCAGTACCCGGGCGCCGTGAACCAGTCCATCGCTTCCAGTATCGGGCCGTTCAGGCGGCGGCGGCCAGCTTGCGCACGTGGCGGCCCAGCCATATCGCGTAGCTGCGCTGGAGGAGGGGGATCACCGGGCCCGCGAGCCGGGTGTACCAGCTGTCCGGGCGGCTGAAGGCGGTCACGGTGAACCACACCGTGCCTTCGGCGTCCATGTCCACGACGAAGGACTCCTCCCCGCTCTCGGGGTGGCCGGTCAGGGTCCCGTACGCGAAACCGGCGCGCGTGGGCTCGTACGCCGTCCAGATCACCTCGCACGGAGCGCTGATCCGCAGCGGGCCGAGGCCGATCCCGACCACCGCGCGGCTGCCGGGGCGGACGGCCCCGGCGTCCGCCCGCACCCGCATTCCCGAGGTCCGGTGGGCGTGGAAGGTGGTCACCGCGACCCCGGCGGCCTCGAAGGCGGTCCGCCCCTGGCCGATCCGGGTGCGGTGGTGCAGGTGGTGGTAGCCGGCGGGCAGTGGGCGGCGGGCCGTCGCGCCCCGGTCGGGGTAGCTGAGGGTGTCCCGGCCGGTGCTGATGAGGCGGGTCATGGCGTGCTCTCCTGTCGGGCGGTCTGCGGGTGGGCTGCGGTCAGCCGGCGCCAGGCCAGCACCGAGCACAGGGCGAATCCGAGGGCGTTTCCGAGGCCGTGGGTCGCGGCCATCCAGGTCAGGGTGGGGTGGGTGATCCCGGCGGCCTCACCGGCCGCCCACCACAGCGCGAGCAGCATGGTGGCCACCAGGACCACGGCCGAGGTCGCGAGCAGCGCCCGCGTGGTCCGGTCGCCTGCGGCGGGCCGGATCTCCCGCCAGGTCGCCAGCGCCACGGCCCACATCCCGCCGGTCAGGACCACCGCGCCCGCCAGCTCGGCCCAGTCGTCGACGAAGTAGCCGAGGAGCACGAGCAGGGTGCCCGCGGGGACGCTGTACGCGGCCCAGCGCGCGCCCGGTCCGGGTGCCGCGGCCCGGCACACCAGCCCGGCGACCAGGGCGGCCGTGAATCCGGCGAAGTGGAAGTGGGGCACGGTGAGCGCCAGGATGTCGAGGTCGAATCCGAAGAGCCGGTAACCGGCGCGCTCTGCGACCAGGGCGGTCCCGGCGATCGAGGGCGAGGCCAGCGCGGTGGCCACGGCGATGTCCGCCGGGCGGCCGCGGCGGAATGCGGCCGGGGCATTAGGGGGTGTCTTGCCGGTCAGGCCGGGCTCGCGGCCGGCCCGACCGACAAGACACCCCCTCACCGCAAGGGCCAGACAGGCCGCCGCGTAGAGCGCGGCCAGCGCGGTGGCGAGCCCGCCGCGCGGCAGCCACAGGCACACCGCCCCGAGGGCCGCGGGCAGCGGCCACAGGCGGGCGGTCCGGCGGAGCCCGACCGGGTCGATCAGGCGCAGGCCGGCCGGGACCACGTAGAGCATGCCCAGGGTGACGATCACGTTCACCAGTACCGTCACGACGGACTCCCCTCCCGAGTGCGATCGGATGAGCCGAATGCATTGAACGCGTTCAACTCATGGCCGTGACTCTATGACCTTCCTTGAACATGTTCAAGAAGCGCTCCGGTTGCGGCCCTCGTGCGGATACGGCAGACAAGAGGGAGTAACCGGGGCGAAAAGGGAGATCCACGTGCACGCACCGACACCTCCGACACCTCGTCAGGCGCCGCGTCGTCACACACCGGCCGGCGCCGCGCTGTTGGCCGCCCTCTGCCTGTTTGCGGCGGGCTGCGGCGGCTCCGAGGAGAAGCGCGGAACCGCGGGATCCGAGAGCCAGGAAGTCCACCTCCAGCCCGTGGCTTCCGCGGGCCCGGCCCCCTTCACGGCCTCCTCGGCCACCGCCGAGTCCGCCCCCGTGCAGCCCCCGCTGCCCAACCAGACCGGACAGGGCATCCGCACGGTGAACGCGGCCACCCCCGGCCTGTACGGCGGCACCCAGCGGTTCGGCAGCTGCGACGTGGAACAGCAGGTCCGCTACCTGACCGCCGACGCCGCCAAGGCGCGCGCATTCGCCGAGGCCTCCGACATCGAACAGGCGAAGATCCCCGATTTCCTCCGCGGCCTCACCCCCGTCGTGCTCCGCGCAGACACCCGAGTCACCAGCCACGGCTTCCGCGACGGCGCCGCCGACAGCTTCCAGTCCGTACTCCAGGCCGGCACCGCCGTCCTCGTCGACGAGCACGGGATGCCCCGGGTCCGCTGCGCCTGCGGCAATCCGCTGCAGTCCCCGCGCGCCCCCAAGGGCTCCCCGGTGCACAAGGGCGACCCGTGGAACGGCTACCAGCCCAACCAGGTCGTGGTCATCGAACCCACCACCCACGCGATCAACAACCTGGTCATCGTCAACATCGCCGACAACACCTGGATCGAGCGCAAGGTGGGCGACGACGGCGCCCAGGACCGGACCCCGGAAGTGGTGCCCCAGTTCGATCCGGCCGACGGCATTCCCGACGGGCCCGTCGACCCGCCCGGGACCGTGCCGGCCGACCCCTGCCCGAGCCCCACCCGCAACAGCCTCGCCCGCACGGCGCCGCCGGCTCCGCCCGGCGGCAGCCCGAGAGTGCCGGCTCCCGCGGCCACGGACTGCCCGCCGGATTCGCCGAGGACCCCGTCCGCTCCGTCCTCGCCGGGCGGGGGCAGGCAGCAGAGTCCGGGCCTGCCGTCGGATCCGGCCACCCCCCAGCAGCCGCCGTCGGACCTGCCCTCCGACGTGCCGTCCGACGGATCGGATTTCCCCTCCGACTTCCCCTCCGACATCCCGTCGGACGTTCCTACCGACGGGTCGGAGTTCCCGGGCGAGCCGTACGACCCCTTCGGCCCCACCAACCCCTCTGACCCCTCCGACCCCAATGGCGTCCCGGACGGGCAGCAGCAGTCGCCCTCCGACCCCGGCTTCTCGCTGGAGAGCGCCTGACCGGCCCGTGTGTCATGGTGGACCGGTGCCGAGCTCCGTATCGCTGCCGGACGACTGGCCCGCGCACCCGGACCGGTCGCTGGCACTGAACCGCATGGGCAGCTTCGACTGGGACCTGGTTACCGGGCTCATGCACCTGGACGCGGCAGCCCTCGACGTCTTCGACACGGCGCCCCACGAGTACGACGGCCGGCCCGAGTCCCTGGGCGCGCGCGTGCCGCCCGCCGAGGCCGCCCGGCTCGACGCCCTCGTCTCCAGCGCCCTCAAGAGCAAGGAAGACAGCTACGGCGCCTACTTCCGCATCCGCTGCCACGACGGCCGGCTGCGCTGGACGCACACCCAGGGCCGCGTCATGCGCGGCCCGGACGGGCGCCCGTACCGGATCATCGGCATCGTCCGCGACGCCACCGAGGAGCTCAGCCACTCGGCGGAACGCCTCGGCCTGGACGAGGCGCGGCGCCGCCAGACGTCCGTGGTCGAGAGCACCACCGCCGCCCTCGCGCACGCCCGGACCGTCCAGGACGTCATCGACGCGCTCGGCGACGCCCACGGCCTGGAACGCCTCGGCTCGATGGGCATGGTGATGGGCCTCGTCGAGGCCGGAAGGATCCACCTCGTCGCCGAGGGCCCGGAGGGCAGCTTCGTACCCGGGACGCGCTACACCCGCATCGACGAGCACTACCCGATGAGCGAGGTCGTCCGCTCGCTCCAGCCGCGGTTCCTCGACTCGGCGCAGGAGTTCGCCACGGGCTATCCCGGGCTCTGGTCGAAGATCGAGTACATGCACATCTCGGCGGCCGCCTATCTGCCGCTCATCGCCCAGGCCCGCCCGATCGGCGCGATCGGCCTGCTCTACCAGGACAAGGACGGCTTCACCCAGGACGAGCGGAACCTGCTCGTCGCCCTGGGCAGCAGCATCGCGCAGAGCCTCCAGCGGGCCATGCTGCTGGAGCAGGAGCACGACCTCGCCGAGGGGCTCCAGCAGGCGATGCTGCCGCGGCGGATCCCGTCGGTGCCGGGCGCGGAGATCGCCGTACGGTACCGCTCCGCCCGGATGGGCCAGGACATCGGCGGCGACTGGTACGACGTCATCCCGCTGCCGGGAGGCCGGGTCGGCGCCGTCATCGGCGACGTCCAGGGCCACGACACGCACGCGGCGGCGGTCATGGGCCAGCTGCGGATCGTGCTGCGCGCGTACGCCGCCGAGGGCCACGCGCCGGCCACGGTGATGGCCCGGGCCTCCGTCTTCCTGCACGAACTGGACACCGAACGCTTCGCGACTTGTACGTACGTGGAGGCCGACCTGTCGACGGGGGTGCTCCAGCTGGTCCGCGCGGGCCACATCGACCCGCTGCTGCGCACCCGGAGCGGGGACTGCCGCAGACTCCCGGTGGGGGGCGGGATGCCGCTGGGCCTCTCGGCGGAGTTCGGCCGCCTGGAGTACCCGGTGACCACGGTGGAGCTGGATCCGGGGGAAACGATTCTGCTGTGTACGGACGGCCTGGTGGAGCAGCCCGGCGCCGATCTGGACGACGGGATCCAGCTGCTCACTTCGCTGGTCCGCGGCGGACCGGCGGACCTGCAGCTGCTCGCCGACCGGCTGTGCGGGGTCGTCGACGAGCGGGGCGGCGACGACGACATGGCGCTGCTCCTGCTGCGCCGTCAGGTGCAGGACGCCCCGCAGGGCGGCGGCCGGCTACAGCAGCACGTGGCGCCGGGGGACCCGGAGGCCCTGGTGGCGGCGCGCCACATGATCGGGGCGGCGGTGCGGGCGTGGGGCGCGCGGGAACGGGCCGACGAGATCGAGCTCGTCGCGGACGAGCTGATCGTGAACGCCCTGATGCACACGGACGGCCCGGCGATCGTGACCCTGCGGGTCCTGAACGGTCTCGAACGGCGGCTGCGGGTGGAGGTCGAGGACCGCTCCAGCGCGCTGCCGAGGCGTCGCGAGGCCGGAGAGTCGGGGGTGTCGGGACGGGGCCTGATGCTGGTGGACCGGCTGGCGGACGTGTGGGGCGTGGAGCCGCGGGGGAGCGGCAAGTGCGTGTGGTGCGAGTTCGTGGTGGGCTGACGCCCCGACGGCGGCGGGGTGCGGGGCGGCGGACCCCGGTTCCGGGAAGCCGCCGCCCGGGCACGGCTCGCGTTTCCCCCGGGCCGGGGGCAGGCTGGGACCATGCCGGAGCTGCCCGAGGTCGAGGCCCTGCGGGAGTACCTCGACGAGCACCTCACCGGGCGGGTGG
The DNA here is from genome assembly GCF_045208355.1 of Streptomyces sp. NBC_01546. NCBI lineage: Bacteria > Bacillati > Actinomycetota > Actinomycetes > Kitasatosporales > Streptomycetaceae > Streptomyces > Streptomyces sp. NBC_01546. The sequence continues at coordinate 1,299,972 of NZ_CP109379.1, read as the reverse complement.
TGGAACGCGTCCTCCCGCTCGCGGTGAGCGTGCTCAAGACGTACGACCCGCCGATGACCGCCCTCGAAGGGCAGACGGCCGGCGCCACCGCCCGGCACGGCAAGTTCCTGGCCCTGCGGATCGGCGAGCTCCACCTCGTCACCCACCTGGCCCGGGCCGGCTGGCTGCGCTGGCAGGACACCCTGCCCGCCCAGCCGCCGCGCCCCGGCAAGGGGCCGCTCGCGCTGCGCGTGGTCCTGGCGGGCGGCGGAGGCTTCGACCTCACCGAGGCCGGCACCCAAAAGCGCCTCGCGGTGTACGTCGTACGCGATCCCCAGGACGTGCCCGGCATCGCCCGCCTCGGCCCCGATCCGCTCGACGGTGCCTTCGACCGGGACGCGTTCGCGGCCCTGCTCGCGGGTGAGCGGCGCCAGATCAAAGGCGTGCTGCGCGACCAGAGCGTCATCGCCGGTATCGGCAACGCCTACAGCGACGAGATCCTGCACCGCGCCAAGGTCTCCCCCTTCAAACTGGCCGCGTCCTTCGACGAAGAGCAGACCACCCGGCTCTACGCGGCCGTCCAGGACACCCTGCGGGAGGCCGTCGGCCGGGCGCACGGAGTGGCCGCCGGGAAGCTCAAGGCCGAGAAGAAGAGCGGGCTGCGGGTACACGGCCGGACCGGGGAGCCGTGCCCGGTGTGCGGGGACACCGTCCGCTCGGTCTCCTTCGCCGACTCCTCGCTCGAGTACTGCCCCACCTGCCAGACCGGCGGGAAGCCGCTCGCCGACCGGCGGCTTTCGCGCCTCCTCAAATAGCGGGGCGCTGCGTAGACTCCGGCACCATGGCCGAGGACCAGCAGTCGCCGCCCCGGCGCGAGATCGTCACCGGGGTGCCCCGGGGCACCCGCCGCCGGCCGCCCGCGCACACCCCGGCCCGCTCGGAGATCTCCGAGCAGACCACCCTGGGCGCCACCTACGTACGGGCCCTCATGCGCAGCCAGCTGCGCGCGGGGATCTGGGCGCTGGCCGCACTCGTGCTGACGGTCGGGGCGCTGCCGCTGGTGCTGCTGCTGCCGCGCGCGGCGTCCGGGCCGCTGGTGTGGCTGGCGCTGGGCCTGCTGGTGTATCCGGTGATGTGGCTGATCGCCCGCTGGTACGTCATGTGCGCCGAGCGCAACGAGGCTGATTTCACCGGCCTGGTGATGGACCCGGCGGAGGCCCCGGGCCCCCGCCGGCCTGTGTAGCCCCGGGCCGTCCCGTGTGGCTCCGAGTCGTCCCGTGTAGCCCGGGCCGTCCCGTGTGGCCCCGGCGGGTCCTCAGAACAGGTGCATCGCCAAGTGGCCCAGCGGCAGGCCGAGTTGCCAGGCCGGGGTCCACACGCGGGCGTTCTCGTCCAGTCCCGCAGGGGTGTCGGCGTGGCCGTGCCGTCCGGGGTCGAGGTTGGTGGCGAACAGCTCCGTGCGGTCCAGCCAGCGCCAGGCCGCCCGGGCCAGTTCCAGGTCCGGTTCCTCGGCACGGCCGCGCTCCCGGGCCTCCTCGCCCAGCGCGAGGAACCGGGTGTGCACCCAGTCGCGCCAGGGGTGACCGTACGCCGTCAGCGAGAGCCACTCGTCGAGCTGGGAGACCACGCGGATCCCGGAGAGTTCCCCGGCCGCGTCCGAGAGGTAGATCGTCAGCGCGAGCGTGTCCCGCCCGGCCCGGAACTCCAGGGTGCTGACCGGGATCAGCCGGCCCGTGCGCAGCAGTTCGTCTGCGATGTACTCGGCGTAAAGCCAAGCCATGGGCACCGCGAGCCCGCCGTCACTGGTGCCGTTCATACCCTCGGGCTGCACCGTTCCACCTTCTCCCGCGCGTTCAGCGTCCCGCCGTCAGCCCTGAGCCTTCACCGAGCGGCTCGCCGGGCGGGGGATGTTTACTCAACTTGAACGGTCTGATGCCTCATTCCATGCGGTTTGTGTCCGGTTCGCATGTATTCGAGGCGGTCCTCGTCGTCTTCGCCGTCTTCTTGGCAGCCCTCTTGGCAGGGGCCCGTGCAGCCGGCCGGCTCAGGCGCCGAGGCCGTACCCGTACCCCTGGAGGTCTTTGCGCAGGGCGCGCAGGGCGTAGTACGTACGGGACTTGACGGTCCCGGCCGGGATTCCGAGCTCGGCGGCGGCCTCGGCCACCGAGCGGTCCTGGAAGTAGACCTGCATCAGCACCTCGCGGTGCTCCGGGCCCAGGGAACCGACGGCCCGCCGGACGTCGATCGCCGTGACCGACCCGGCCACCGCGTCCTCGGGAGCGGGTGCCTGCTCCAGCCCCTCCGGGTCCACCTCCTGCGGCCGTGACAGGCGGGCGCGCCGGGCGTCGATGGCGAGCCGCCTGGCCACCGTGAACAGCCAGGGCCGCATGGATTCGTGCTCGCTCGACAGGACCTCCGGGTGCTGCCAGACCCGTACGAGGGTCTCCTGCACGAGGTCCTCCGCGCGCTGGGCGTCCCCGGCGGTGAGCCCGACCAGGAAACCGAACAGGGCCCGACCGTGGTCGCGCTGGAGTTCGGCCAGCGCCTCGGGGTCGGTACGCCGGAGGGCGGGGGAGAGCGGCACGAGGGGCTCCTTCCGGGGTGCGTGGATGTCCGTGCGGGGAGTCGACGCATTCACCCTGACCTGCACGGAGCCCCGACGGGAACCGTCCGGTCCGGCCGGTGCGCCCAAGCACCCGGGTCATCCGGTGGGCGGCCGGGCCGGGCGGTGAACGGTCGAACGGCGCGGCGAACGGCAGGGCGCCCGGGCGGGTGCCCTGCGGCGGCCATCGGAGTGGTCGCACCTCAAGTGGACGGAGCCGTTCCTTGACTATTGACGTCTTGTTATATGGATTACGAGAGATCGGATAGTCGTACTAATGAGAGCTGGGGAAGATGGCCAAGCGCACCCGACAGGCTGCCGCGCTCCTGTCGGCCCTCCTGCTGTCGGCGGCCGCCGGCTGTTCGGCCGCGGGGGAATCGGCACCGGCACGCCTGGGTGACTCCGGCGGACCGGTTGCCTCCAGTGCCGCCGGGTCTCCCGCGGCCAAGGGGTTCACGCTGGTCGCGAGCGGCGACGTACTGCCCCACACCTCGGTCATCCAGCGGGCGGCCAACGACGCGGACGGCGACGGGCACGACTTCCGGCCGATGTTCTCCGGCGTCAAGCCCGTGGTATCCGGGGCCGACCTGGCCCTCTGCCACATGGAGACCATCTACGGGGAAGAGGGCGGGCCCTTCTCCGGCTACCCGGCCTTCGTCTCCCCGCCGAGCGTCGCCGACGCGCTGAAGGAGACCGGATACGACGGCTGCTCCACGGCCTCCAACCACACCCTGGACGACGGGGCCGACGGGCTGCGCCGCACGCTGGACCGGTTCGACAAGGTCGGCCTGAAGCACGCCGGCTCGGCCCGTACGGCGGCGGAGGCGGCCACGGTGACCACGTACACGGCCGGTTCCGCCAAGGTCGCGCACCTCGCGTACACCTACGACACCAACGGCTACCCGCTGCCGCCGGGACAGCCGTGGGCGGTCAACCTGATGGAACAGGACAAGATCGTCGCGGACGCGCGGGCGGCCCGGAAGGCGGGCGCGGACGTGGTGCTGGTCAGCCTCCACTGGGGCACCGAGTGGCAGACCGAACCGGACGAGAAGCAGCTCTCCCTCGGCAAGGCGCTGACCGCCTCGCAGACGGGCGGGCGTCCGGACATCGACATGATCCTGGGCACCCACGCGCACATCCCGCAGCCGTACGAGAAGGTCAACGGGACATGGATCATCTACGGCATGGGAGACCAGGTCGCGGGTGAGATGTTCAACTACTCGGGTGCGCGGGACATGCGCGGCAACTACGGATCGATCGGCCGCTTCACCTTCGCCCCGCCGGCCGCCGCAGGACAGCGCTGGCAGGTGACCAAGGCCGAGTTCGTCCCGCAGATGATGGACCTCTCCATCGGCCGGGTCGTCAACCTCCCCGCCGCTCTGGCCAAGGACCCCGACCAGAGCGACTACGAGACCGCCCAGGACGCCATCACCGAGGCCGTCCTCAGCCGCGGCGCGGCCAAGGACGGCCTCACCATGGCGAAGTAGCGGACCGGGTCCCTCAGGGGACGGCGGTCACGGGCCGGCGGCAGGCCCTGACCAGGCGGATCGCCAACGAACCCACGAAGCGGTGGCCCGCCTGTTCCGAGGCGCACCGGCTGGACGTACACCGGGCTCGGCGCGCGGAGCGCCGTCGGCCTCCCTACAGTGCGAACCATGAGTGTCACCGTGGAGCAGACGCGCGGAACCCGGAACCGCTTCCTCAACCGGGTACCGGACGGCTTCGGCGCGTTCTTCGGCGCGCTCGGTCTGCTGTGCGCCCTGCTGGCGCTCTCCCCGACGCTGCGGCGCCTGTTGAGGCACGTCGTCCGCTTCATCGACCTCGTCGTCGTCCCGGTCAGCGCCAACCTCGCCTACGCCGTCTTCCTCTTCCTGCTCGCCGCGGCCCTCGGCACCCGCAAGAAGGTCGCCTGGTGGATCGTCGTCACCTATCTGGCCCTGCTGATCCTCGACGACGTGATCGACATCGCCGTCGGCGACTACTGGGTCGGCTTCTCGTCCATGGCGCTGGCCGTCGCCGCCATGGGACTGCTGATCGCCGCCCGCGACGAGTTCTACGCCGCCTCCCGGCCCGGGGCGCTGTGGCGCGCCCTGATGGTGCTCGGTCTCGGCCTGCTCGCGGCCGTCCTCGTCGGCTGGGGGCTCGTCGCGCTCTTCCCCGGCACCCTGCCCAAGGGCCAGTGGCTGGACTGGGCCGCCAAGCAGGTCTTCGGCGGTCTCTTCTCCGCCCGTCAGTTCGACGGCCACCCGCCCCGCCCGCTGTACTTCCTGCTCGGCCTGTTCGGCGCCCTCGCCCTGCTGAACGCCGCCGCGACGCTCTTCCGCTCCCAGCGCCTGACCGCGGCCCTGCACGGGGACGAGGAGCCCCGCATCCGGGCCCTCCTCGGCGCCTTCGGGCGCGCCGACTCCCTCGGCTACTTCGCCACCCGGCGTGACAAGGCCGTCGTCTTCGCCCCCAACGGCATGGCCGCCGTCACCTACCGGGTCGAAGCCGGAGTCTGCCTCGCCAGCGGCGACCCGGTGGGCGACCCCGCCGCCTGGACCCCGGCCATCGACGGCTGGCTGGCCGTGGCCGGCCGCTACGGCTGGCAGCCCGCCGTCATGGGCGCCTCCGAAGAGGGCGCGACCGCCTACGCCCGCTCCGGGCTCAGCGCCCTCCAGCTCGGCGACGAGGCCATCCTGCAGGTCGCCCACTTCGACCTCGACGGCCGCGACATGCGCGTCACCCGCCAGGCCGTCAACCGCGTCAAGCGCACCGGCGCCACCACCCTCATCCGCCGCCACTCCGCCCTCTCCGAGGACGAGATGCAGACGATCGTGGACCGGGCCGACAAGTGGCGCGACACCGAGACCGAGCGGGGCTTCTCCATGGCCCTGGACCGGCTCGGCGACGCCGCCGACGGAGACTGCCTGCTGGTCGAGGCCTTCGACGCCGAGGGAGACCTGATCGCCCTGCTCTCCTTCGTCCCCTGGGGCAAGGACGGCATCTCCCTCGACCTGATGCGCCGCGACCGCACCGCCCCCAACGGGGTCATGGAGTTCATGGTCGCCCAGCTGTGCGCCGCCGCACCCGGCCTGGGCGTGCGCAGGATCTCCCTCAACTTCGCCGTCTTCCGCTCCGCCTTCGAGGAAGGCGGCCGGATCGGCGCCGGCCCCGTCCTCAAGCTGTGGCGCAGACTGCTGCTCTTCTTCTCCCGCTGGTGGCAGCTGGAGGCCCTCTACCGCTCGAACGTCAAGTACGGCCCCGAGTGGTACCCGCGCTTCCTCTGCTACCAGGACGCCGGCTCGCTCGCCCGCGTCAGCCTCGCCTCCGGCATCGCCGAGGGCTTCGTCTCGGTACCGAGCCTGCGCACCCTGTGGGGCAACGGTCACCCCAAGGGCCTCACCAACCCCGCCACCACCGAGGGCCTGCCCTCCATCGCCTCCCTGAACCTGCAGGCCGTGGGGGAGGAGGCCGAGGCCGCGAAGGCCGAGCGGCTGCCGGAGCAGGTGCGCGTGCGCCACGACAAGATGGAGCGCATCCGGGCCGCCGGCACCGACCCCTACCCGGTGGGCATCCGTCAGCGGACCCACACCGTGGCCGAGCTGAAGAAGGCCTTCCCCGACCACCCGCCCGGCGCCCGCTCCGGGGAACAGGCCACCCTCGCCGGACGCGTGATGGTCGTACGCGACCTCGGCGGCGTGGTCTTCGCGGTCCTGCGCGACTGGTCCGGGGACGTGCAGCTGATGTTCACCCGCGACGAGGCCGGGGCCGGCGTACTGGACTCCTTCACCTCCCAGGTCGACTTCGGCGACCACGTGGTCGCCAGCGGCGAGACCGGCACCAGCAAGTCCGGCGAACCGTCCCTCGTCGTCCGCTCCTGGCAGCTCACCGGCAAGTGCCTGCGCCCCCTCCCCGACAAGCGCAAGGGCCTCGCCGACCCGGAGGCCCGCGTCCGGCGCCGCTACCTCGACCTCGTCGCCAGCCCCGAGGCCCGGGACGTCGTACGGGCCCGCTCCAGCGCGGTCCAGGCCCTGCGCCAGGGGCTGCTGGAGCGCGGGTACCTGGAGGTCGAGACCCCGATGCTCCAGCAGATCCACGGCGGCGCCAACGCCCGCCCCTTCCGCACCCACATCAACGCCTACGACCTGGACCTGTACCTGCGCATCGCGCCCGAGCTGTACCTCAAGCGGCTGTGCGTCGGCGGCATGGAGAAGGTCTTCGAGATGGGCCGCACCTTCCGCAACGAGGGCGTCTCCTACAAGCACAACCCCGAGTTCACGATGCTCGAGGCCTACCAGGCCTTCGCCGACTACGACGTGATGCTCGACCTCACCCGCGAGCTGATCCAGGGCGCCGCCACCGCCGCCTTCGGTTCGCCCGTCGCCCACAAGGCGGGACCGGACGGGAAGCTCGTCGTCCACGACATCTCCGGACCCTGGCCGGTCAAGACGATGTACGGGGCGATCAGCGAGGCACTCGGCGAGGAGGTCGACGCCGACACCGAGGAGCACGTCCTGCGCAGGCTGTGCGACCGGGCGGCCGTTCCGCACGCCCCCGACGACACCCGCGGCGACGTGGTCCTGGAGATGTACGAGCGGCTGGTGGAGGAGCGGACCAAGATGCCCACCTTCTACAAGGACTTTCCGACCGACGTTTCCCCGCTCACCCGCCAGCACCGCAAGGACCCGCGGCTCGCCGAGCGCTGGGACCTGGTGGCGTTCGGCACCGAACTGGGCACCGCCTACTCGGAGCTGACCGACCCGGTCGAGCAGCGCCGCCGCCTCACCGCCCAGTCCCTGCTGGCGGCGGGCGGCGACCCGGAGGCGATGGAACTCGACAACGACTTCCTGGACGCCCTGGAGTACGCGATGCCGCCGACCGGCGGCCTGGGCATCGGTGTGGACCGCCTCGTCATGTTCCTCACGGGGCTCACGATCCGCGAGACCCTCCCGTTCCCCCTGGTACGGCGCGGCTGATCGGGTGAGGGGGAGGAGGCGCGTCCGCGCCTCTCGACATCCGCGGCGATGTCGTTGATACGTAGTAATAATGAAAAATGACGAGCCGACAGTAGGGCGGCGCGCGCTCCTGCGTACCGCCGTCTTCCTCGGAGTCGCGGCCGCCGCCGGGCTGATCGACGCGGGCGGCGAGGGCGGTACGCCCGGGCCCGGGCCCGGGCCCGCTCCTGCGGCCGGGCCGGGGCCGCATCCGGCGGCGGGACCCCCCGGAGTGCTCCCGGACGGGAGACTCGAGAAGTCCTACCGGCTGAGGCCGATGACCGCCGAGGCCCCTGCCCGGCCGCCCGTCGCGAAACCGGCCGTACGGACCCGCCCCATCCTCGAACTCCCGCCCGGCACCGCAACGGGCAGCTCCATGGTGCTCACCTTCGACGACGGGCCAGACCCCCGCTACACCCCCGGGATCCTCGACACCCTCGCCCGGTACGGGGTGCGCGCCATGTTCTTCGTCTGCGGGGAGATGGCCACCGAGAACCGCGACCTGCTGCGCCGGATGGCCGCCGAGGGCCACGTCATCGGCAACCACACCTGGACCCACCCGCTCATTCCCAAGCTCAGCCGGCCCGCCCTGGTCTCCGAGATCGGCCGCACCAGCGAGGTCGTACAGCAGACGGTGGGCGAGGCGCCCGTGTGGTTCCGCGCGCCGTTCGGGGCGTGGAACCGGGCCGCCTTCGAGATCGGGGCCGAACTCGGCATGGAGCCGCTCGCCTGGACCGTGGACACCCTGGACTGGAAGGAGCCGGGGACCGGCACGATCGTCTCCCGGGTCCTGGCGGGCGCCGGGCCCGGCGTGATCGTGCTGTCGCACGACGCGGGCGGCGACCGGTCGCAGAGCGTCCGGGCCATCACCTCGTACCTGCCCCAACTGCTCGCGCGCGGCTACCGGATGACCCTGCCGACGCTGCCGCCCCGCTGAGGAGGATTCTCCCCGGCGAGGCGGCTCAGGCCGGCCGGCCGCGGCCGCCGCTCAGCGGGCCTCCACCATCCGGGCGAAGACGACCACGTTGCCCTCGTAGCCCCGGGACTTCGAGTAGCCGCCGCCACACGTGATCACCCGGAGTTCCGCGTGCCCGGTGTCCCCGTACACCCGGGCTCCGGGGAAGGCGTCCTTGGAGAACACCTCCACGCCGTACACCTCGAACACCGCCGTGCGCCCGTCGTACCGCTCCACCTCGATCTGGTTGCCCGGCTTGACCGAACCCAGGCCGTAGAAGACCGCCGGGCCCTGCGCGTTGTCCACGTGCCCCACGATCACCGCGGAGCCCCGCTGGCCCGGCGAGATGCCGTTCAGGTACCAGCCGGCCAGATTGCGGTCCTGCGGCGGCGGGGCGTCGATCCAGCCCTCCGCGTCCAGCCCGACCGTCATCACCGGAGCGTCCACGCTGATCGTGGGGATCCGGATGCGCTGCACCGACGAGTGCTCCAGCACCTCCAGATCCGTCGGCGCCTGCGGAGGATTCGCCGGCAACTGGTCGGCCGTCACCGCGACGGCCGAGGCCGCGGTGGGCTGGGGCGGCCCGTCGTCGATGCCCACACCGTTGCGCACCATGGCGAGGCCGCTCAGCATGACCAGGGCGAGTACGCCCCACGGTGAGAACTTGCGTGACTTCCCGGTCTCGTCCTCGCCCATCGTTCTCCCTTCCCGACGCGGGGGTCCCGACCCGCGATCCTGTCCCACCCCGTGTACGCCCTACTTCACGCACGCTAAGGCCGCCCGGGCAGGACGGCGAGAGGGGAGGGGCGAACGGGTGGCGCCGCCGGAAGGGGGCCGGAAGGGGTGCGCCCATCCAGGTAATCGTCACATAAATGCCTGACGGGTCGTGACCTGCGGATCCGTCAGTTGCGTGGCCCGCGCTTCGGCGTGTCGCTCAACCGGGCGGCCCAAAGGCGGAAATGCGGAGCTTGCGGGCCGCCCCGAGGGTTCGAGATGGGAGGCGTTCTCGTCGATCATCCGGGGCCGACGCTCCGGGGCGCTTTCCGCTGGAGGTTCCATCATGCGTGTTATGCGCGCTCTCATTGTGGCGGCGGCAACCTGCGCCGCGATCGGCCTCAGTACTCCAATCGCCGCTGCGAACGTCTCCCCGCTCGGCGGGGACGTCGGCCGTGGCGGGGAGGGCGGCCGTGGCGGGGACGGCGGCCGCGGCGGGGATGGCGGTCGCGGCGGGGACGGCGGTCGCGGCCCGAGCAATGTTTCGGTCAACCCCTTCGCCGTGCACCAGGGATCCACGATGCAGGTGAGCGCGTCGGGCTGCGGACACGGCGGTACCGTCGCCTCGCACGGCAACTTTCCGCCGGCCAACCTGTCCGCGGGTTCGATCGGCTTCGCCACCGTCCGGATCTTCAACCACGCCTCTCCGGGCACCCACACCCTGTCGGTCAAGTGCAACGACAACAGCCTGGTCGCCACGGCCCGCTTCAGGATCCTCGAGGGCAACCCCTCGCAGGGCGGCATCGGCGGCTCCATCGGCCCGTCCACCGCCGAGACCGCCATGGGTGCGGGTCTCGTCGGCGCGGCGGCCCTCGGCGCCGGAGCGCACGTGCTGCGCCGTCGCCGCCCGATCCGCGGCCGGGCCTGACCGGCCGACCTCCCCGGTCAGTCCCCCCCTCGGGGGTGTCTTCCGGGAACGCACCCCCGCCGCCGGTCGCCCCGGGTCCTGGCCAGGACCCGGGGCGACCGGCGACCGGTCATGTGCCGTCCGGGAACGGGGGCACGGCGGGGCATGACGAGGCATGGCGGGGGCTTCAGTGGCCGCGGCCGCTGCGGCGGCGGCGCAGGGTGTACGCGGTGCCGGCCGCGGCGGCGAGCAGGAGGCCCGCGCCCGCGCCGAGCTCCACGGGGTCCATGCCGGCCACACTGCCGCCCACGCCTCCCTGAACGCCCCGGGCGGAGGAGGTGATGGCGCCGGTCGCGGCGATGGTGGCGGTCCGCGTGGAACTGGTGGTCGGCCTGGTGGTGCCGCCCGCGATCGTCAGATCGGCCGAGCCGGTCTCCCCGTTGCAGGTGAACGAGACGGAGTACACGGCTCCGCGCCGGGCGTCCCGGTCCACCGTGACCCGTACGGTCTGGCCACGGGCGATGCTCACGGTGTCGAAGACCCCGGAGGAGGCGGTGGCGTAGGCGGCGTTGCATCCGGTGACCGAGAGGACCGTCTGGCCGCCGGGAGCGACCGTGGACGGGGTGAGTGAGAAACCGAACGAGGTGATCTGCCGGGCTGCCTCGGCGGCGGTCGCGGAGGTCGCGGGGGTCGCGCCGAGGGCGCCGAGCACGAGTACGGCGCCCGTGGCGCCGGCGCTCAGCAGGGCTGTGGCGGAGGTACGTATCGCACCCATGGTTGATTCTCCGGATCCCCGAGGAGCAGCCGCGGAAGGGGTTTCCGCACGTGGGGGGTCGTGCGCCTCGATGTCCGCCACGCTAGGTCCCGGTGCCTTGACCCGCGATCAGGAACGGGCGAATGGGGCATGACCTTAGGCCGAACCGGGGACGGGAGGCCCGTCCCCGGTTTGCCGGACGCCGTCCGCCGACAGCTGCCGCCGGCTTCCGGCAGGGCTGTCAGTCCCCGAGACCCAGATGCGGGAACTGCGCGAGGAACGGTTCGGCGGTGGCCGAGATGCCCCTCCCGAAGGGCGCGTCGAAGTCCCAGATCAGGAACAGCAGGAAGGCGATCAGCGCGCTGAACAGACCGGCCAGCAGCAGCTCCCGGAACGAGCGCCGGATCTGCAGGGTGAAGATCAGACCGACCGTCACCAGGGCCCCGGCAATGAGCCCGAACCACACGACCCCCGGCATCGTGGCTCCGGCGCCCTGGCCGCGCGCACTGCGGGCGTCGTCCACCATGGCGACCTGGTCGACCAGCGGCTGGTACGCCTGCCCCTCGTGGTCGGTCTTCGGCTCGTAGTCGGTGACGTCCCGGCGGATGCGTTCCAGCAGTTCGCCGCCGCGGTCTGTGAGCCTGCCGTGGTCGGCCATCTCCCTCCACTCCGTGTCCACCACGTAGGTCACGTACGCGTCGACGTCGGACCGGATCGTCTTGCGGACCTCTGCCGGATAGACCTCGGAGCGGACGCTGATCTCGTGGAGGGCCTGCGCCTCCTGGCGCACGTACTCCTGGGAGGCTCCGCGGCCCTCCCAGACACCGGCGATGGCCAGGCCCAGGACGATCGCGTAGATCACCCCGATCATCATCGTCATGTACTCGATGACGTCCGGGGTTTCGTTCGGATCGTCGTCCTCGCCGATCCTGCGGTGGTTGAAGAAGGCGATGGACAGCACCACGGCGCAGGCCGCCGCCATCGCGATGGTCAGGACGAGCCATTCCGACAAGATGACTCCCAATCGGGTACAGGTGGGGCAGAAGGGCTACCGGGGGCGCAGCGCGACGATCGCCAGGACCGCGGGAGCCGCGGTCAGCAGGGTGAAGGTCACCGGTGAGACGTGGTGTTCGACCGGGTTGCGGGCCGGTGCGTGATAGGCGGGGCGGGCTACCGCCGGCCTGGTCACAGGCGGTGGCGTCACGGGGGTGGGCTCGGGCGGGGCGGGGGTCGTGAACACCCGGGGCGGGGCGGGCCGGGGCGGCGCAGGTTTCGGCGCGACGGGCTTCGGCACCGGCTTGGGTACGGGCTTCGGCGCCGGTTTGGGCGGGGGCGGGGGCGGGGGTGGCGGCGTGGGTTTGGGCGGTGGGGTCGGCGTCGGCGGCGGCGTGGGTTTCGGCGTGGGCTTCGGAGGCGGCGACGGCTTCGGCGGGCAGGGCGGCGGTGGCGGTGGCGGGCAGTGGTGCCCGCCGTGCCCGCCGTGTCCGCCGGGCTTGCCGCCGTGGTGGCCGCCGCCGTGATGTCCGCCGTGATGTCCGCCACCCGGGCCGCCTCCGCGGCCACCGCCGGAGGCCGACGCGACCAGGGTGACGGCGGCAGCGCCGTCGCCGGAGTCGGTCGTCGCGTAGGCGCAGCTATCAGCCACGGCCGGCGTGACGGAGAGGGCCGCCCACAGCAGGACCGGGACCACCAGCAGGCGCCTGGCACAGGCTTTGTTCACCCGGGGAGCATGGGCCCGCGTGCGCCCGCGCAGGCGCGGGTCCGCCTCGGTTCGCCTGATCGGGTGGAGTGCCGACTGGAAAGGTTTGAGCCAATCATGGGTCGCTCGGCGGGCAGGTTCGGACGCTCACCGCGCAATTCCCAAAAGGGATTTGTCGGTATCGATCAATGTGCCCGAGGGGTGCGGCAGGTGTGTTTGGTGTGTGACGAAGAACGGATCGCCAATTTCCGCTTTTGCTCGCCCCGTTGGGCAATGATCAGTACATTCGGCTCGGACAGGAGTCCGACCGTGGACGGACCACAGCAGGAACAACGCTTGGAGACCCCGATGGAGCGCCCCGCCTGGGCCCCGCCAGGCATCGACATATCGGTGCCGAGCGTGTCCCGCATCTACGATTACTACCTGGGCGGCTCCCACAATTTCGAGGTCGACCGCCAGGCGGCCCGCCGTGCCATGGAATTCATGCCGGGCCTGCCCAAGATCATGCAGGCCAACCGGGCATTCATGCGCCGCGCCGTGCGGCACGCTGTCGCCCAGGGCATCACGCAGTTCCTCGACATCGGCTCCGGCATCCCCACCTTCGGCAATGTCCACGAGGTCGCCCAGGCCGCCAGCCCCGAGGCGCGCGTGGTCTACGTCGACCACGACCCGGTGGCCGTAGCGCACAGCCAGGCCGTCCTGGCCGGCGACGAGCGCAGCGGTGTCGTCGCCGCCGACCTCCGCAAGCCGCGGGAGATCCTGGCCGCCCCGGAGGTCACCCGGCTGCTCGACTTCGACCGGCCGGTCGCGCTCCTGCTCGTAGCCGTCCTGCACTTCCTGGAGGACGCGGACGATCCGTACGCGGCCGTGGCCGAGCTGCGCGACGCGCTGGCCCCCGGCAGTCTGCTGATCCTCACGCACGCCTCGTTCGAGGGGATCCCGCTCTCGGAGGAGGTCGCGGGCGGGGCCGTCGGCGTCTACCGGGACATCCGCAACCCCCTCGTCATGCGCGGCGGGGAGCAGATCCGCGGCTTCTTCGACGGGTTCGAGATGGTGGAGCCCGGGCTGGTGTCCATGCCCGAGTGGCGGCCGGACGGCGCCGAGGCGGCGGAGGACGGCGGAGTTCAAGAGGACCCGTACGCCTTCTCGGGCTACGGCGGCGTGGGACGCAAGGCGTGAGACTCCCGGCACAGACGGCGGGCGCGCCGGACGCCGCCGCGGCGCCCGCCGGAGCCCCGGCCCCCGGGCCCGGGGCAGCGCCATCCGCGGCGGCGGAGCCACCGGCGGCTCCCAAAGGCGGTATCGAGGACCGGATCGCCCGCTTCGCGACCATCTGGGGGCGGGCGATCTTTCCGGTCACGGCGACCTCGCTGACCCGCGTCGAGTTCGAACGGCACCTCCTCCCCCTCACCCGGACGCTTGCCGAGGCCCTGCACGCCCGGCCCTTCGACGCCGGCGTCGCCCAGCGGGTCGGCGCGGAGCTCGTCGCCGTGCACTGCACCGACCCCGAGGCGCTGTCGGGCACCCTCGGGGTGATCGAGTCGTACCTGGTGCTCTACTGCGGGCCCACGGGCTCCGGTGGCTCCGGGGCGGAGGACACCGAGGAGTACCGGGCCCGCTGTGCCCGCCTCCAGCACGGGATCGCGGCGGGTTTCGCCCGCGCCCTGCGCGAGCGCACCCTCAAGGAGCAGGAGGCCATCGCCCGCTCGGCGCTGACCGCCCGCGCCGACGCGCAGGAGGCCCTGCACGCGAGCGAGTCGCGTTTCCGGGCGGTCTTCGAGGGGGCGGCCGTCGGGATCGGCATCGCCGACCTGGACGGCAACATCCTCGAGGTCAACGACGCACTGCTGCAGATGTTCGGCGGCCTGGAAGGGCACGTCAGGGGCCGCAAGGTCAGCGAGTGGGGACACCCCGACGACACCCCGCACGTCTGGCGGATGCACGGTGAGCTGGTGCGCGGCGAGCGTGAGAACTTCCGCGTGGAGAAGCCGTACTACCGGCACGACGGCACCGTGCTCTGGACCAACCTGACGGTGTCCCTGCTGCGTGACGCCGACGGGGTGCCGCGCTACCAGCTGGCGCTGATGGAGGACACCACCGAACGCCGGCTGCTGAACCTGCGCCTGCGCTACGAGGCGACCCACGACGCCCTGACCGGGCTGCCCAACCGCACGCTGTTCTTCGAACGGCTGGAGAAGGCCCTGAGCGGGGCCGGGGGCAGCCGCTTCGGCCTGTGCTACCTGGATCTCGACGGGTTCAAGACGGTCAACGACAGCCTCGGCCACTCGGCGGGCGACCGGCTCCTGGTGGAGGTCGCCGACCGGCTGCAGAGCTGCGCGACCGGCCCCGGCGAGGTGGTCGCCCGGCTCGGCGGAGACGAGTTCGTCGCCCTGACCACCGGCCCCGACACCGAGCAGGAGGTGACCGACCTCGCGGTCCGCATCCTGTCCGCCCTGTCGACGCCGATCCGGATCGAGGGCCGCGAGCTGACGGTCCGGGGCAGCATCGGCATCGTCGAGGGCCCGGCCCGCGAGCGCACCCCCGCGGAGGTGCTGCGCAGCGCGGACATCACGATGTACCGGGCCAAGGCGGCCGGCGGCAACCGCTTCGAGTTCGCCGACGCCGAGGCAGACGCCCGGGCCATCACCCGCCACGGACTGACCAACGCCCTGCCGGCGGCGCTGGAGCGCGGCGAGTTCTTCATCGAGTACCAGCCGCTGGTCCACATGCACGACGGCAGCGTGCACGGCGCGGAGGCGCTGGTGCGCTGGTCGCACCCGCAGTACGGGGTGCTCGGCCCGGACCGCTTCATCCCGCTCGCCGAACGGACCGGACTGATCGTGCCGCTCGGCCGCTGGGTCCTGGAGGAGGCCGTCCGCCAGGCCCGCAACTGGCAGCGCCAGCTCGGTGGCTCGTCCCTGCGCATCAACGTCAACCTCTCGCCGACCCAGCTGCACCACCCCGGCCTGGTCGCCGATACCGTCGCCGTGCTGGAGAAGTCGGGCCTCGCCCCGGGTGCGCTGTGCCTGGAGGTCACCGAGTCGGCTCTGATCGGCGCCGATGACGAGCTCCTGGAACCACTGCGCCGGCTCGCCGCTCTCGGTGTCGACATCGCGCTCGACGACTTCGGCACCGGCTACTCGAACCTGGCCAACCTGCGCCGCCTCCCGGTCAGCGTCCTGAAGCT
Source organism: Streptomyces sp. NBC_01546 (assembly GCF_045208355.1). Taxonomy (NCBI): domain Bacteria; kingdom Bacillati; phylum Actinomycetota; class Actinomycetes; order Kitasatosporales; family Streptomycetaceae; genus Streptomyces; species Streptomyces sp. NBC_01546. The sequence continues at coordinate 1,284,199 of NZ_CP109379.1, read as the reverse complement.
GGACCGCTCCTTCACCCAGGGGATGCAGCAGAGCCCGGCCAACCCGGTCGACGTCAAGATCGTGGAGGGGATCGTCGCCCTGGCCCACAGCCTCGAACTCGCCGTCACCGTCGAGGGGGTGGAGACCGGAGCCCAGGCCGCCCAGCTGCGCGCCCTCGGCTGCGACACCGCCCAGGGCTGGTACTACGCCCGCCCCGGAGCCCCCGACCGCATCCACACCCTCTCCCTCTGCGACGCCGTGCCCACGCCGTCCTGACACCGGCCGCTCGCCCGCCCGGGATGGGGGTGGCGAGCGGGCCCGCCGGTCAGTTCATGCCCGCCTCCGTCCCGCGCCCCGGTTCGCGGACCGCCGCCGTCACCCGCTCCATCCGCCGGGTGGTGTCGGCCAGCACCTCGGCCGCCACCGGCAGCCGCTCGGCCTCGTACATGTCGAGCACGCCGTCCGGAGCCGGGCCGGTGAGGGCGGCGGCCAGGGTCCGGGCGAGGGCGGCCGCGTCCTGGATCCCGGTGTTCATGCCCAGCCCGCCGGCTATCGGGTGGACGTGCGCCGCGTCCCCGGCGAGGAAGACCCGGCCCTCGCGCATCCGGGCAGCCATGCGGACATTGGCCCGCCACGACGAGAGCCAGGTGGGATCCGCCAGCCGGATCCCCGGCACCCGGGCGTGCCGGTCGAAGAGCCGCTGGAAGCTCTCCAGTGACGGCGGCAGCGGCTCTCCTCGCCGGTCCGGCTCGGGCGAGGCCTGAAGCTGGAAGGTCTGCGTGCCCGGTATCGGACAGAGCAGGATTCCGCCGCCGTCCGAGGTGAACCACTGGTGCCAGTAGTCCCGGCTCAGCCCCGGCGCGGTCACGTCCCCGAGCACCATCGACGGCGCCTCCTCCGTGTGTCCCTCGAAGGGGATCGCGAGGAGCTCCCGGGTCGGGCTGTGGCCGCCGTCGCACCCCGCGGCGTACCCGGCGCGGACCGAGCGGCCGTCGGCCAGCCGCGCGGTGACCCCGGCGGAGTCCTGGGCGATCCCGACGACCTGGGCCTCGTACTCGACCCGGACACCGAGGCCGGCGAGCCGCTCGCGGAGTACCTCCTCGACCTGCCACTGGCCGATCAGGAGGCCGCCGTTGCCGGCCGGCGTGTCGTTGATGTGAGCGCCGTCGAAGTACTTGCGCAGGACCAGGTCGGGGGTGCCGATCGTGGAGAGCCGCTCGGCGACACCGAGCCGTGCGAAGACCCCCAGGCTGCTCGGGGTGAGGCCTTTGCCCCGGGACTCGCGGTGGGGTCGGGAACGCCGCTCGAGGATCCGGACGGGGACGCCTCGCAAGGCCAGTTCACAGGCCAGGGTGAGTCCGGTGGGGCCGGAGCCCGCGATCAGTACGTCGGTCATCGGAAGTCCTCTCGTCGCGTCGATGACTCAAGGAAAGCGGCTCCCCGGCAAAAAAGCAACCCGGTCAAAAAAATAACTCGGTACAAAAAATAACTCGGTAACGAATCCGTGGTAGGGTGTGAGGCATGGACAACACGACGGGTCTGCGCGAGAACAAGAAGCTCCGTACGCGCCGCCGGCTGGCGGCCACGGCGCTTGAACTCTTCCTGGAACGGGGCTTCGATGCCGTCTCCGTGGCGGATATCGCCGCTGCGGCCGAGGTTTCCAAACCCACGCTGTTCCGGTACTTCCCGAGCAAGGAGGACCTGGTGCTGGACAGCTTCGCCGACCATCAGGACGAGGCGGCGCGCATCGTGCGCGAGCGGCCGGCCGGGCAGGGCCCCGTCGGCGCCGTGCGGGAGCACTTCCTGGCAGCCCTCGACCGGCGGGACCCGATCACCGGGCTCTGTGACCACCCCGCCGTCCTCGCCTTCGAGCGACTGGTCTTCTCCACCGCCAGCCTGGATTCCCGCCTCGCCCTCTACACCGCCCGCGAGGTGGAACTGCTCGCCGCCGCCCTCGAAGCCGAGTCCGCCCCGCCGCTCACCGCCCGGCTGGCGGCGCTGCACCTGGTGACCGCCCGCCAGGAGCTGGGCCGGGAGAACTGGCGCCGGATCGAAGCCGGTCGTAGCGCCGACGAAGCCCATCCGGCAGCCGTCGCCGACGCGGAGGCCGCGTTCGGCATGCTGGCCGGAGGGCTCGACCAGGTGTTGCCCATACGCCCCGCCCAGGCCCAGGCCCAGGCTTAGGCCCGGGCCGGCCGGCCGCCCTGTCCGGTCAGCCCAGCAGGATCCGCTTCAGTTCGCGGGCCGCGCGCGGGGGAGCCACGTCGGTGCGGTGGGCCAGCGCGATCGTGCGGCGCAGCGGGGAGCCCGCCAACGGGGTCGCCCGCAGGCCGGAACCCGCGCGGTCCACCACCATCGCCGGGACCACCGCGACGCCCAGCCCCGCGCGTACGAAGCCCAGGACCGCGTCCATCTCGCCGCCCTCCACCGTGAACACCGGCTCGAAGCCCTCCGCCCGGCAGGCCGCCACCGTCAGCTCCCGTAGGTCGTACCCGTGCCGGAACATCACCATCGGCTCGTCGCGCAACCCGGAGATCGTCAGCGCCCCGCCCCCGCCGGGCGCCGGCAACTCCGCGGAGGAGACCACCACCAGATCCTCCGTCAGCAGCTCCACCGTGGTCAGCGCCGGAGCCGAGGGCGGCAGTGGCAGCGCGATCAGGGCCAGGTCCAGGGCCCCGCGCGCCAGTTCCCGTACGAGATCGAGCGAACCGCTCTCCTCGATCAGCAGCTCGATCCCCGGATGCGCTCGGTGGAAGGCGCGCAGCACGTCCGGCAGCAGGCCCGTGCAGACGCTCGGTGTGGCGCCCAGCCGGACCCGCCCGCGCCGCAGCTGCGCCAGTTCCTGGACCTCCAGCCGTGCGGTGTCCGCGTCCGCGAGGATCCGCCGGGCCAGCGGCAGCAGCGCCTCGCCCGCGTCCGTCAATGCGATGTTGCCCCGCGCCCGGCTGAACAGCTCGGCACCCAGCTCCCGCTCCAGCGCCCTGATCTGCTGGGACAGCGAGGGCTGCGCCACATGCACCTGCTCCGCGGCCCGCGTGAAGTGCCGGGTCTCGGCGACGGCGACGAAGTACAGAAGCTGCTGGAACTGCATGGGCCCAGGATACGCCCTTCATAGGCAACGGCTATCGAGATCAGCCTCATCATGTCTTGGACCTTTCGGGACCTTAGTCCTTACGGTCAATGGCATGGCTCTGGCAACGCGGACGGGTCGACGGCCGTCCACCACGCGCACGATCTGGGACTCATCCGTCGGCAAGAAGTCCGTGATGGCCGTCTCCGGCCTGATCATGCTCGGCTACCTCGTCGTGCACATGCTCGGCAACCTCAAGATCTTCTTCGGGGCGGGGGAGTTCAACGGCTACGCCCACTGGCTGCGCACCCTCGGCTCGCCCTTCCTCCACCACGAGTGGGCCCTGTGGATCGTCCGCGTGGTGCTGCTCGCCGCGGTCGTCGCGCACGCCGTGTCCGCGTACCAGCTCAGCCGCCGCGGCATCCAGGCCCGCCCGGTGAAGTACGCCCACAAGCGCCGCCGCGCGAGCTACGCCACCCGCACGATGCGCTGGGGCGGGGTCATCCTCGGCCTGTTCATCGTCTGGCACGTACTCGACCTCACCACGCTCACCGTCAACGAGCGCGCCTGGGCCGGCCACCCGTACGAGAACGTCCTCGCCACCTTCTCCACCTGGTACGGCAACACGATCTACATCGTGGCGATGGCCGCCCTCGGCCTGCACGTCCGGCACGGCTTCTGGAGCGCCGCCCAGACCCTCGGCGCGGGCAACGCCCGCCGCGAGCGGGCGCTGAAGTTCCTGGCCAACGCCCTGGCCCTCGTCCTCTTCGCGGGTTTCGTCTCCGTCCCCGTGGCCGTCATGACCGGAGTGGTGAACTGACCATGAGCGACCTCGGAAACGACTACGCCCGCTACACCACCGGCGAGCCCCTCGCCGACACCAAGGCCCCCGAAGGCCCGATCGCGGACCGCTGGGACCGCCGCCGCTTCGAGGCCAAGCTCGTCAACCCGGCCAACCGCCGCAAGCACACCGTCATCGTCGTCGGCACCGGCCTGGCCGGCGGCTCCGCCGGCGCCACCCTCGCCGAACAGGGCTACCACGTCGTCCAGTTCTGCTTCTCCGACTCCCCGCGCCGTGCGCACTCCATCGCCGCCCAGGGCGGCATCAACGCCGCCAAGAACTACCGCAACGACGGCGATTCGGTGCACCGCCTCTTCTACGACACCGTCAAGGGCGGGGACTTCCGCGCCCGCGAGTCCAACGTCCACCGCCTCGCCCAGATCTCCGTCGAGATCATCGACCAGTGCGTTGCCCAGGGCGTCCCGTTCGCCCGTGAGTACGGCGGCCTCCTCGACACCCGCTCCTTCGGCGGAGTCCAGGTCTCCCGCACCTTCTACGCCCGCGGCCAGACGGGCCAGCAGCTCCTCCTCGGCGCCTACCAGGCACTCTCCCGACAGATCGCCGCCGGCAACGTCGAGATGCACGCGCGCACCGAGATGCTCGACCTGATCACGGTCGACGGTGTGGCCCGCGGCATCGTGGCCCGCGACCTGATCACCGGTGAGATCTCCACCCACTACGCCGACGCGGTGGTGCTGGCGAGCGGCGGCTACGGCAACGTCTTCTACCTCTCCACCAACGCCATGAACTCCAACGCGACCGCCGTCTGGCGGGCGCACCGGCGCGGCGCGTACTTCGCGAACCCCTGCTTCACCCAGATCCACCCCACCTGCATCCCGCGCACCGGCGACCACCAGTCCAAGCTCACCCTGATGAGCGAGTCCCTGCGCAACGACGGCCGCATCTGGGTCCCCAAGGCCAAGGGCGACACCCGCCCCGCCGCCGACATCCCCGAGGCGGAGCGCGACTACTACCTGGAGCGGATCTACCCCTCCTTCGGCAACCTCGTGCCCCGCGACATCGCCTCCCGCGCCGCCAAGAACGTCTGCGACGAGGGCCGCGGCGTCGGCCCCGGCGGCCAGGGCGTCTACCTCGACTTCGCCGACGCCATCCGCCGGCTGGGCCGCGACAGGGTCGCCGAGCAGTACGGCAACCTCTTCGAGATGTACGAGCGGATCACCGCCGAGAACCCGTACGAGGTCCCGATGCGGATCTACCCCGCCGTGCATTACACGATGGGCGGCCTGTGGGTCGACTACGACCTCCAGACCACCGTCCCCGGCCTCTTCGCGATCGGCGAGGCCAACTTCTCCGACCACGGCGCGAACCGCCTCGGCGCCTCCGCCCTCATGCAGGGCCTCGCCGACGGCTACTTCGTCCTGCCCTCCACCATCAACGACTACCTGGCCCGCCACCCGCACCAGGAGGAGATCGACGACAGTCATCCCGAGGCCGCGGCCGCCGTCCGGGAGACCCGCGCCTGCCTCGAGAGGCTGCTCTCCGTCGACGGCGACCGCACCCCCGACTCCTTCCACCGCGAGATCGGCGAACTCATGTGGGAGTACTGCGGGATGGCCCGCACCGAGGAGGGTCTGCGCAAGGCGCTCGACCGGATCCCGGAGATCCGCGCGGAGTTCTGGCAGCGGATCAAGGTCCCCGGTACCGGCCAGGAGTTCAACCAGTCGCTCGAGAAGGCCAACCGCATCGTCGACTACCTGGAACTCGCCGAGCTGATGTGCCTCGACGCGCTCCACCGCGCCGAATCCTGCGGCGGCCACTTCCGCGAGGAGTCCCAGACCCCGGACGGCGAAGCGGCCCGCCGCGACGAGGAATTCGGCTACGCGGCCGCCTGGCAGTACCAGGGCACCGGCGCCGCCCCCGTCCTGCACAAGGAAGACCTGGTCTTCGAGTACGTCCACCCCACCCAGCGGAGCTACGCATGAAGCTCACCCTGCGCGTCTGGCGCCAGCGGAACCCCGACGCCCCCGGCGCCATGGCCTCCTACGAGGTCGACGGCATCTCGAAGGACATGTCCTTCCTGGAGATGCTCGACACCCTCAACGAGGACCTCATCCTGCGCGGCGAGGACCCGGTCGCCTTCGACCACGACTGCCGCGAGGGCATCTGCGGTGCGTGCAGCCTCGTCATCAACGGCGACGCCCACGGACCGGAACGCACCACCACCTGTCAGCTCCACATGCGGTCCTTCGCCGACGGAGACACCATCGACGTCGAGCCCTGGCGGGCCGCGGCCTTCCCGGTGGTCAAGGACCTCGTCGTCGACCGCGGCGCCTTCGACAGCATCATCCAGGCCGGCGGCTACATCACCGCCCCCACCGGCGCCGCCCCCGAGGCGCACGCCACCGCCGTGCCCAAGGCCGACGCCGACTTCGCCTTCGAGCACGCCGAGTGCATCGGCTGCGGCGCCTGTGTGGCGGCCTGCCCCAACGGCTCCGCGATGCTCTTCACCTCCGCCAAGATCAACCACCTCAACGTCCTCCCGCAGGGCTCGCCCGAGCGCGAGACCCGCGTGCTGGACATGGTGGCCGCGATGGACGAGGAGGGCTTCGGCGGCTGCACCCTCACCGGAGAATGCGCCACGGCCTGTCCGAAGGGCATCCCGCTCCCGTCCATCGCCGCCATGAACAAGGAGTGGCTGCGGGCGGTCCGCAAGGGCTGACCGGGTCCCGGTCTGGGCCGATCGGCTGACCCGATGCGCCGACCGGGCGCTCGTACGGGCCGTACGCCGCGCCGCGTCCCGGCGGCGCACGGCCCATGGCGGACAGTGGCCCCATGCCAGAAGCCCCCGCCGGGTCCGGACCGTGCCGCCGCAGCCTGCTGGCCGCCGCCCTCGCCCCGCTCGCGGTGGCCGGCTGCTCCACGGACGACCACCCCGGCGGCCCCGCCCCCGGCCCCCAGGCCGGGGCCAAGGACGCCCTGGTCATGGTGATCCGGCACGCCGAGAAGCCGTACGCCGGCGACTCGGGCTGGGACGAGGAGGGCGAGGACGACCCCGGCTCGCTGGCCGGCCGCGGCTGGCGCCGGGCCGAGGAGCTCACCCGGCTCTTCCCGCCCGCCCGCGGTTCCTCGCTGCCCCGCCCCGCCGCCGTCTTCGCGGCCGGCGGGAAGGCCGCCGCCCCCGCCCGCTGCAAGCAGACCGTGGCGGCACTGGCCACCGCCCTGCGCACCCCCGTCCGCACCGAGTTCGCCGTCGGCGCCGAACCGGCCCTCGTCCGCGCCGCGCTGCTCGCCCCGATGCCCGTGCTGGTCTGCTGGGAGCACAGCGGCATCCCCCGGCTGGTCCGCGCCCTCGGCGCCGACCGGGTCCTCGGTGTCCCGGCCACCTGGCCAGACCGCCACGACCTCGTCTGGATGTTCACCCGCCGCCAGGGGCAGTGGAGCTTCCGCGAACTGCCGCAGCACCTGCTTGCCGGCGACGCGTGACCATGGGGTGACCGGGCCCGGGGGCGGAGACCCCCTAACGACCCGTCCGGCCCCCGATCGCCCGCGCCAGGTACGGCGCCGTGCGGCCCGTCCCCGACGCGGCCACCTGCGCCGGGGTCCCCGAGGCGACGATCCGGCCGCCCTCCGTTCCCCCGCCCGGACCCAGGTCGATGACCCAGTCCGCGCCCGCCACCGTCTCCATGTCGTGCTCCACGACCACCACCGAGTGCCCGGCGTCCACCAGCCCGTGCAACTGCCGCAGCAGCACCCGTACATCGGCCGGATGCAGGCCGGTCGTCGGCTCGTCCAGCAGGTACAGGGTGTGGTCCCGGCGCAGCCTCTGCAGCTCCGTGGCCAGCTTGATCCGCTGCGCCTCGCCGCCCGACAGCTCGGTGGCCGGCTGCCCCAGCCGCAGGTAGCCCAGCCCGATGTCCTCCAGCGCCCGCAGGCTGCGGGCCGCCGCCGGAACCTCCGCGAAGAACGCGGCCGCCGACTCCACCGTCAGCCCCAGCACCTCCGCGATGTCCAGCCCCGCGTACCGGACCTCCAGGGTCTCGGCGTTGTACCGCGCACCCCCGCACTCAGGGCAGGGGGCGTACGTACTCGGCAGGAAGAGCAGCTCCACCGAGACGAAGCCCTCGCCCTGACAGGTCTCGCACCGGCCGCCCGGCACGTTGAAGGAGAACCGGCCCGCCTTCCAGCCGCGCGCCCGCGCCTCCGGCGCCGCCGTGAACAGCTTGCGCACCACGTCGAACAACCCGGTGTAGGTGGCCAGGTTGGACCGCGGGGTGCGGCCGATCGGCTTCTGGTCCACCTCCACCAGCCGCCGTACCGGAAAGTCCGGCTCCGCCAGCCGCCCGGCGACCTCCCGGGCCAGCACCTGGCCCACCAGCGTGGACTTCCCCGACCCCGACACCCCGGTCACGGCGGTGAACACGCCGAGCGGGAACGGCACGTGTACGTCGCGCAGGTTGTGCCGGTCGGCCCCGTTCAAGCGCACCTGCCCGGTGGCCTCGCGCACCGGGCGCCGCGCCCCGGCCGGCACCGGCGCCGCGAACAGGTGCCGGGCCGTCGCCGACTCCGCGACGCCGGCCAGCTCCCGCGGCGGCCCGCTGTACAGGACCTGCCCGCCGTGCTCCCCGGCCAGCGGCCCCACGTCCACCAGCCAGTCCGCGTGCCGCACCACCGCCATGTCGTGTTCCACGACGAACACCGTGTTCCCGGCCTCCTTCAGCCGGTCCAGTACGCCGAGCAGCGCCTCGGTGTCGGCCGGGTGCAGCCCCGCCGACGGCTCGTCCAGTACGTACACCACCCCGAACAGCCCCGACCGCAGCTGCGTCGCCAGCCGCAGCCGCTGGAGTTCGCCCGCGGACAGGGTCGGCGCGGCGCGGTCCAGGCTCAGATAGCCGAGCCCGAGCTCGACGACGGGCCCGATCCGCGAGCGCAGGTCCTGCGCGAGCACCCGCGCCGCCTCGCCCTCCACGGGCGCGGCGGCGAGTACGCCGTCCAGGCCGGTCAGTGCCATGGCCGCCAGCTCGGCGATCCCGTACCCCGCGAAGGTCACGGCCAGGGCCTCGGGGCGCAGCCGACGCCCCTCGCACACCGGGCAGGGGGAGTCGGTGAGGAAGCCCTCCGCGCGGGCCCGCAGGGTGGCGCTCTTGGTGTCGGAGAAGGTCCGCATCACATAGCGGTGGGCGCTCATGTACGTGCCCTGGTAGGGCCGTTGGATCCGGTCCGCGTCCCGCACCGGGTGCACGGTCACCACCGGCTGCTCCTCGGTGAACAGGATCCACTCGCGGTCCTTGGCCGGCAGCTCCCGCCACGGCCGGTCGACATCGTGCCCCAGCACCTCGAGGATGTCCCGCAGGTTCTTGCCCTGCCAGGCGCCGGGCCAGGCGGCGATGGCACCTTGACGGATCGACAGTTCCGGGTCGGGGACGAGGAGTTCCTCGGTGGTGCGGTGGATCCGGCCGAGCCCGTGGCACGAAGGGCAGGCCCCGGCAGCGGTGTTGGGGGAGAAGGCGTCGGAGTCGAGCCGCTCGGCCCCCGGCGGATAGCTGCCGGCCCGGGAGTACAGCATCCGCAGGGAGTTGGACAGCAGGGTCACCGTGCCGACCGAGGACCGCGATCCCGGCGAGGAACGGCGCTGCTCCAGGGAGACGGCGGGCGGCAGCCCGGTGATGGAGTCCACATTCGGGGCGCCGATCTGGTGGATGAGCCGGCGGGCGTACGGGGCCACGGACTCGAAGTACCGGCGCTGGGCCTCGGCGTAGATCGTGCCGAACGCGAGCGAGCTCTTCCCGGATCCGGAGACCCCGGTGAACACGGTCAGCGCGTCGCGCGGAATGTCCACGTCGACACCGCGCAGGTTGTGCTCCCTGGCGCCCCGGACGCGTACGCGGGAATCACGGGCGGAACGGGGATCCGGAGACTGGTGCATTCGTCCTACTTTAGAGGCCCTTCAGAGGCCCGCGATCCGGGCCAGTCTGCGGTAGGAGTCCAGCAGCGCCGCCCGGTCGTAGGTGGAGGTGGTGACCAGCAGCTCGTCGGCGCCGGTCAGCGCGGCGACCTCGGCCAGCTCCGCCGCGACCTGCTCCTCCGTGCCGTGGATGTGCCCGGCCAGCGCGCCCTCGTACAGCTCCCGCTCCTTCGGGGTCATGGACAGGGCCTCGGCCTCCTCGGCCGGCCTCAGCGGCGGGAAGCTGCCCCGGGTGCGGGAGTACGCGAGGGACCAGGCCTCGGGGACCAGCATCCGCCGGGCTTCCGCGGTGGTGGCGGCGACCGCCACCGTCCCCGAGACCACCACGTACGGCTCCGCGCCCCACGCGGAGGCCCGGAACTCCTTGCGGTACGTCTCGATGATGTCCGTGACCCGGCCGCGCGCCCGCAGGTCTCCCACCACCATCGGCAGCCCGGCCCGGGCGGCGATCCCGGCCCCTTCGCCGGTGGCGAGCACGTACGCCGGGATCCGCAGCCCCTCGGCGGGGTACGCGTGCACCTCCGGATGGGCCTGCTGGCTGCCGTCGAGCCAGCCCAGCAGCTCGGCCAGCTGCTCCTCGAACCGGTCGGCGTCCCCGGTGTCGTGGCCCAGGGCCCGCCGGATGCCGTTGGTGAAGCCGACCGAACGGCCGAGCCCCATGTCGATCCGGCCGGGGAACAGCGCCTCCAGGACCCCGAACTGCTCCGCGACCACCAGCGGCTGGTGGTTTGGCAGCATGACCCCGCCCGTGCCGACCCGGATCCGCCGGGTGGCTCCGGCCACGGCCGCGGCCAGCACGGCCGGCGCGGATCCGGCGACGCCGGGCACGCTGTGGTGCTCCGAAACCCAGAAGCGGTGGTAGCCGAGCTCCTCGGCCGTCCGGGCCAGGTCCACGGTGTCCCGCAGGGCCTCGGGGGCCGGGTGGCCCTCGCGGGTGCGGGAGCGGTCGAGTATGGAGAGTCGGAAGAGTTTTCGGATCACACAGGTCTCAACGCCGGGGGCCCGCGAGGATTCCCTAGGGTTGCGGGATGACTGAGAACACCCACCGGCCGCTGGCCGTCTTCGACATCGACAACACCCTGGCGGACACCGGCCACCGCCAGCACTTCCTGGAGCGCCGTCCCCGCGACTGGAGCGGCTTCTTCGGTGCGGCGCCGGCCGATCCGCCGCTGGGGCGCGGGGTGACCCTGGCGGTGGAGAGCGCGGCCGACTGCGAGGTGGTCTACCTGACCGGGCGCCCGGAGCGGTGCCGGGCGGACACCGTGGACTGGCTCACCCGGCACGGGCTGCCCGAGGGCCGGGTGTGGATGCGCGGGAACCAGGACCGGCGCCCGGCCCGGACGACCAAGCTGGAGGTGCTGAAGCGGATCGCCCGGGGCCGGGAGGTGCGCATGCTCGTGGACGACGACGAACTGGTCTGCCAGGCCGCCCGCGCCGCCGGTTTCCGGGTGGTCCTCGCCGACTGGGCGGCCGAGGCACCGGAGCTCAAGGCCGCCCAGGAGGGCGAAGGGCGGACCTGAGCACGGCCGGGAAGGCCCGGGGCGAGCGCGCCCCGGGTGAACGCCCGGGTCAGTCCTCGCCGTCGAGGCGGAAGCCGACCTTGAGCCCCACCTGGTAGTGGGCGATCTCGCCGTTCTCGAGGTGCCCGCGCACCTGGACGACCTCGAACCAGTCGAGGTTGCGCACGGTCTGGCCCGCACGGGCGATCCCGTTGCGGATGGCCTGATCGATGCCCTCGTGGGAGGTGCCGACGATTTCGGTCACCCGGTACGTGTGATTGGACATGGGGGTCTCCCGACGCTGGGTGGCTTTTGCCTCGTTCTACGGTGCCCCAGTAAGTCCGGCTCCGCGAACTTTGCGTGAACAGTCCCGAGCGAAAGGCCCTTGACCCGCCTATTGGTCTATGCCAATTTCAAGCCATCCGAGATCCGTCCCCAGAAGGTGACCTTTCGTGAAGATGCGCTTCCTTGCCGTGTGTACCGCCCTTGCCGCCGTGACCGCCCTGACGGGCTGCGGCCAGTCGGGTGACCCGGCCGGAGGTGCGCAGAAGGTGACCCTCTGGCTGATGAAGGGCAGCGCCTCGGACGACTTCATCGGGAAGTTCACGGCGTCCTTCGAGCAGGAGCACCCCGGCGTCGACCTGGACGTCAGGATCCAGGAGTGGACGGGCATCGGCGAGAAGGTCAACGCCGTGCTGGAGGGCAGGAGCAAGGAGAGCGCCGACGTCATCGAGGTCGGAAACACCCAGGTCGCCCAGTACATCGAGACCGGCGGCCTCTCCGAGCTCACCCTCGAAGGGCTGCGCGAATGGGGCAGCAAGGACTGGCTCAAGGGCCTCTCCGACCCGGGGAGCATCGACGGCGCCCAATACGGAGTCCCCTGGTACGCCGCCAACCGGGTGGTGATCTACAACAAGGAACTCTTCGCGAACTCCGGGATCAAGAACACCCCCAGGAACCGCGCCGAGTGGATCCAGGCCACCCAGAAGCTCGACAAGGCGGAGCAGCAGGGCATCTACCTGGCCGGCCAGAACTGGTACGTCCTCGCCGGCTTCATCTGGGACGAGGGCGGCGACCTCGCCGTCGAGACCGGCAGCCGGTGGGTCGGCAGCCTCGACGACGAGAAGGCCCTGGCCGGCATGGAGTTCTACAAGCAGCTCCAGGCCCTCGGCGACGGGCCCAAGGACGCGGACGAGGAGACGCCCCCGCAGTCGGAGGTGTTCGCCCGCGGGGAGGTCGCCCAGATCATCGCCCCGCCCGGCCAGGTCGCCGAGATCGAGGCCGCCAACCCCGCCCTCAAGGGCAAGCTCGGCTACTTCCCCATCCCCGGCAAGACCTCCGACAAGGCGGGCGCCGTGTTCACCGGTGGCTCGGACCTGATCATCCCGGAGCGCACGAAGCAGCGCAGGAACGCGGTCGACGTGATCACGGCCCTGGTCAGCGAGAGGTGGCAGACCGAGCTCGCCCGCACGATGAGCTACGTACCGAACAAGACCACCCTCGCGCACGTGGTCGAGGGCAACGAGGGCGCCGCCACCATGGCCGTGGGCGCCGCCCAGGGCCGGGCCACCCCGAAATCCGCCCGCTGGGCCGAGATCGAGGCGAAGAACCCGATCAAGCCCTTCATGACGGCCGTCCTGACCGGGCAGGACCCGAAGCAGGCCGCCCGGACGGCCTCCGAGACCATCAGCAAGGTGCTCAGCTCCGACCGCTGAGCCGCCGCCGACCCGCCGCTCACCCCCGGAGCCACCGAGTCCGCCACCTGCTCCACCACCGAGTTCAGCGTCCGCACATCCGGGTGCCGCTGAGCGGTCATGTCGAATCCAGCCGGTCACGGAAGAAGTAAAGGAGCCAGGTCGCACACCTGCCGGCCTGGCTCTCCGTGCCCGGATCAGGAGCCGCCATGACCATCGCACCCCTGTCCCCGTCCCCCCTTTCCCCCACCGCCACAGCCAGCGCAACAGTCACCGCGACAGGCACCGCCACCGCCCCCGCCACCGGCAGTGCCCCCGCCCCCGCCCAGGGCCCCCGCTACGCCGTACGGCTCGCCCGCAACGAGAGCGAGGTGCGCGCCGCCCAGCGGCTGCGCCACCAGGTCTTCGCCGGCGAGCTCGGCGCCCGCCTGGACGGGCCCGAGCCCGGTCTCGACATCGACGCCTTCGACGCGTACTGCGACCACCTCCTCGTCCTGGACGAGGAGACCGAGCAGGTCGTCGGCACCTACCGGCTGCTTCCCCCGGAGCGTGCCGCCGTCGCCGGGCGCCTCTACTCCGAGGGAGAGTTCGACCTCTCCGCCCTCGCCCCCATCCGCCCCGACCTGGTGGAGGTCGGCCGCTCCTGCGTCCACCCCGACCACCGCAACGGCGCCGTCATCGCCCTGATCTGGGCCGGCCTCGCCCGCTACATGGACCGCTCCGGGCACAACTGGCTCGCCGGCTGCTGCTCGATACCGCTCGCCGACGGCGGGGCCCTGGCAGCCGCCACCCGCGAGGCCGCCCTGGCCCGCGCCTCCGCCCCCCAGGAGTACCGGGTCACCCCCCACCTCCCCTGGAACCCCGAGGGCATCACCTTCCCCGCGCGCATGGAACTGCCCCCGCTGCTGCGCGGCTACCTGCGCCTGGGCGCCTGGGTCTGCGGCGAGCCCGCCCTCGACGCCGAGTTCGGCTGCGCCGACCTGTACGTGCTGCTCTCCCTGCGCCGCACGAACCCGCGCTACCTCAAGCACTTCCTCTCGCTCGTCCCGGGCGCATGAGCGTCTGGCTGCCCACCTCGCCCTGCACCCCCGAGGCCTGCGCCGGCCACGAGGGGCGCACGGCGAGCGTCCCGCTCGCGGTGCTCCGGCTCGTCGCCGCCGTGTTCCTGATCCTGGCCGGGATCCTCGGCGCCCCGCCGGTGCGGCTGCTGCCGGCCCGGCCCCGGCACGCGGTGGTGCGGGCCTGGTCGGCCGCGCTGGTCCGGGCCTTCGGCATACGCATCACCGTGCACGGAAGCCCCGGCCAGGGCGGCGGGCGCCTGATCGTCGCCAACCACATCTCCTGGCTGGACATCCCGCTCGTCGCCGCCGTCATGCCCTGCCGGATGCTCGCCAAGAGCGACATCCGGGCCTGGCCGGTCCTCGGCCGCCTCGCCGGACAGTCCGGGACCCTGTTCATCGAACGCGAGCGCATCCGCGCCCTGCCCGCCACCGTCGAGACCATGACCCGCGCGCTGCTGGCCGGTGACCGGGTCACCGTCTTCCCCGAGGGCTCCACCTGGTGCGGGCGCGCCCAGGGGCCCTTCCGCAGGGCGGCCTTCCAGTCGGCACTGGACGCGCGGATCCCCGTACACCCCATTCGCCTCGCGTACCTGCGGTGCGACGGGGACACGGCCGGAGAGCCCGCCTTCGTCGGGGACGACCCGCTGACCGCCTCGCTCTGGCGGATCGCGCGGGCCCGGGGAGTGCGGGCCGAGGTCACACTGCTGCCGCGGATCCCGCCGGGCCGGTACGCGGACCGGCGGGACCTCGCTGCCGCGGCTCAGACGGCGATCACCTCAGCCGCGTCCCTTCCCGGCATCCCGACTCAGCGCTCCGCGCCGTCGGCGACCGACAAGGACAGCGCGAAACGGCCCGCCGCGTCCGTCCACCACTGGACCAACTCCAGCCCTGCCGATGCCAGTTCCTTGCGCACGCCCTCCTGACGGAACTTCGCGGACACCTCCGTCAGGATCTCCTCACCCGCCGCGAAGGGCACCACCAGATCCAGCGCCCGGATCTTCACCAGCAGCTCCGACCGGGCACGCAGTCGCATCTCGATCCACTCCTGCTCCCGGTTCCACACCGCCACGTGCGCGAAGTCGGCGGTGTGGAAGTCCGCGCCCAACTCCCTGTTGATCACGGCCAGCACGTTCTGGTTGAACTCGGCCGTCACCCCCTGCGCGTCGTCGTACGCCGCCACCAGCACGGCCTCGTCCTTGACCAGGTCCGTGCCGATGAGCAGCGTGTCCCCGGGCGAGAGCATCGCCCGTACGGACGCCAGGAACACCGCCCGGTCCGGCGGCAGCAGGTTCCCGATCGTGCCGCCCAGGAACACCACCAGCCGGGGTCCGGGCGTTTCGGGCAGCTGCATCGCCCTCGTGAAGTCTGCCAGCAGGGCGTGCACCCGCAGCCCCGGATGAGCCGCCAGCAGCGTCTCGGCCGCACCGGCCAGGGCGCTCTCGCTCACGTCCACCGGGATGTAGGTGTCCAGCGCGGGCATCGCCTCGATCAGGTGCCGGGTCTTCTCCGAGGATCCCGAGCCCAGCTCGACCAGCGTCCGCGCCCCGCTCGCCGAGGCGATCTCCTGCGCCCGCTCGAGCAGGATCTCCCGCTCCGCGCGCGTCGGGTAGTACTCGGGCAACCGGGTGATCTCCTCGAAGAGTTCACTGCCCCGCGTGTCGTAGAACCACTTCGGCGGCAACACCTTCGGATTCTGCGTCAGCCCGTGCAGCACGTCCGCGCGCAGCGCCGCCTCGGCGGCGTGCTCGTCGAGGGTCCGGGTCATCTGGAAGTCACTCACGGGCGCTCCTTCTCCCCCGACGGGGTTTCCTTGAGGGGGGTCAGCTCGACCCGGGTACAGGTGGCGGTCAGCAGGGTCCGGTCGGGTACCTCGTACCAGCGGGAGTCGTCGTCGTACGGCTCGGACGCCACCACCGTGCGCCGCGCATCCGCGTCGACCAGGTACCAGAGCGAATCGCCCCAGGCCGTCGCGGCGATGGCCGCGCCGTCCGTCAGCAGCAGGTTCAGCCGCGAACCGGGAGCGGCCGCGGCCAGCTCCAGGACCGTCCCGGCCAGCGCCGCGCCCAGCTCCTCCCCGGCACGCAGCCGGTGCAGGACCAGCGCCCAGATCAGCGCCGAATCGGTGCGCGACTCCAACTGGAGCAGCTCCTCGGGCGGCAGGCCGAGCGCGAGCGGGGCCGCCGCGTCCGGCCAGTCCCGTATCGCGCCGTTGTGGCTGAACAGCCACCGCCCGTCCGCGAACGGAGCGGCCGCGGCCTCCCCGTCGGCCCCGGGCCGGGTGGCATCGCGTACGGCGGCCAGCGCGGCCCCGCTGCGCACCACGCGGGCGAGATCGGCGAAGGTCAGATCGGACCAGATCGGCCCGGCCCGGCGGTAGCGCGCGGGCACCGGGTCGCCCTCCGCGTACCAGCCGACGCCGAAGCCGTCGGCGTTGACCGTGCCGCTGCGCTGGCGGCGCGGTTCCCAGGACTGGTGCACCAGCGAGTGCTCCGGGTCGCACAGCAGCCGTCCGAGCGCCATCTCCGGGCCCAGGTAGGCGAGATGACGGCACATCAGACGTCCCTCGCGGTGCGGAAGCCCGAGAAGATCTGCCGGCGCACCGGAAGGTCCCAGTTGCGGAAGGTGCCCCGGCAGGCCACCGGGTCGACCGCGAAGGAACCGCCGCGCAGCACCTTGTGCTCGGGGCCGAAGAACACCTCCGAGTACTCGCGGTACGGGAAGGCCCGGAACCCCGGGTAGGGCAGGAAATCGGAGGCCGTCCACTCCCACACGTCGCCGATCAGCTGGCGCACCCCCAGCGGGGAGGCCCCGGCCGGGTAGCTGCCCGCCCGGGCCGGACGCAGATGGCGCTGGCCCAGATTGGCGTGGGCGGGCGTCGGATCGGCGTCTCCCCACGGATAGCGGGTCGAGCGGCCGGTGGCCGGATCGTGCCGGGCCGCCTTCTCCCACTCGGTCTCCGTGGGCAGCCGGCGCCCCGCCCAGCGGGCATAGGCGTCCGCCTCGTACCAGCTGACGTGCAGCACCGGTTCGTCGCCAGGCACCGGCTCGGTCACCCCGAAGCGGCGGCGCAGCCACTGGCCGTCCCCGGGCCCCTCCCGGTGCCAGAACAGCGGTGCCTCGATGTGGTGTTCGCGGATCTGCCGCCAGCCCGCCGCGGCCCACCAGCGGGGCTCGCGGTAGCCGCCGTCCGCGATGAACGCCTCGTACGCTGCATTGGTGACCGGCACCGTGTCGATCCAGAACGGCGCCGTGTCCCGGGGGTGCGCGGGCCGCTCGTTGTCCAGTGACCACGGCTCGGTGGAAGTGCCCATGGTGAACGGTCCGCCCGGCACCAGGACTTCGGCCACCAGTGGCGCCTCGTACGGGGCCTCGGGCTCCGGAGCCGTCAGCACGGGCTCGCCCCGCCGGAGCTGATGGGTGATCAGCATCGTCTCGTCGTGCTGCTGCTCGTGCTGGGCGATCATCCCGAAGGCGAAACCGTCGTCGAGCAGCGCGCTGCCCTCCAGCGGGGTGCGCTCCAGCAGGTCGAAGACCCGGCCGCGCACCTCGGCCGCGTACCGGCGGGCCTCCGCGGGCCCGAGCAGCGGCAGTTTCGGCCGCTCGGAGCGGGGATGCTCGAACGCGTCGTAGAGCGGGTTGATCTCGGGGTGCAGCGACTCGCGTCCGGCGACGCGGCCCAGCAGCCAGAGCTCCTCCTGGTTCCCGATGTGCGCCAGGTCCCAGACCAGCGGGGACATCAGGGGCGAGTGCTGCGCGGTGAGGTCCTGGTCGGTCACCGGGTCGGTGAGCGCGGCCGTCCGGGCCCGCGCGGCGGTCAGTGCGGCGGCCGCCCGCTCCCGCAGGCCGGGGTGGGATTCGGTGGTCATCGGCCGGCCTCCTTCCCGGCGCCGGCGGACTGCAGCCGTGGCGGGTCGTCGGCCGGGCAGCGGCCGCGCAGCACGAAGCGCTCGGTGAAGGCACCGACCGTCTCCCGGACGTGGGCGCTCGCGCCGAGCCGGGGCAGCGCCTCGGAAGCGGCCCGGAAGCAGGCCTTGGCGGCGGCCCGCAGCTCCGGATCGCTCAGACCGCGCCGGGCGGCGGACCGCCACAGCGGATTGCGGGGCGCGGGTGCGGAGCCGTACATGTCGGCCAGCGCCTTGGTCACCCGGTACGCGGTCTCCGAGGCCTCCGGATCGTCGAACAGCGCGTGCACGACGGCCACCGGGACCAGCCAGCCGTCGTCGCCGGGCTGCGCGTCGATCATCCGCAGCTCCAGGTGGCCGCGCGGCCGCACCGGCGGGAACAGCGTGGTCAGGTGGTAGTCCAGGTCCTCCGCGGTGGGGGGCCGCAGCCCCGGGTACGCCGGATCGCCGCCCGTGCGCAGCCAGTCGCGGAAGGTCAGGCCCTGCGGGATCGTCCACGGCTCGCCGTCGTACGACCGCACGCACATCACCTCGGTGTCCAGCGCATGCCGGGTCCAGCCGTCCCGCGGCGGGACGTCCAGCGGCGGGGCGAGCGAGCGTCGGCTGTCGATGTCCGCCCAGTTCCCCTGGCGGGCACACCGCCAGCCGGCGTACGGACCCTCGGACACGGCGGAGTTGGCGAACGCGGCCACCAGGACCGCGCCCAGCAGGTGCGCGAGCCGCCAGCGCCGGCCGTGGCCGAGCGCGCCGGGCTCCTCGTACCCGGCATCGACGCACACCTGCACGGAGGCGGAGGCGCGCATCATGGTGCGCCCGGCCGGGCCGGTGCGGTCGAGGTAGGCCTCCATCGCGTCGTAGCGCGGGCTGGCCAGCAGCCGGCGATGGGGGAGGCGCGGATCCCGGCCGTTTCCCTCCAGGACCAGGCCCTGGGCGAGCAGGGCGGCCCGTACGGCGGTGAGATCGGCCTGGAGGCCGTCCACGCAACCGCTGAGGGAGGTGGCGGGGGCCGAGCTGAGCTCCAGCTGGCCGCCCGGTTCGACGGTGACCCGGGAGTTCAGGGGCAGGGCGCGAGCGGCGGCGTGCGCGGCGTGCAGCCGCTCGGGGGACGGGGGCCGACCGGGCCGCTCGGCGTCCAGGACGAGCCATTCGAGCTCGGCACCGAGGAGGCGGGGCGGGCCGGTCTTGAAACAGATGCCGTGGATCAGATCCTCGGCCTGGCTCTCGGATATGGGCGAGGGCGGGGGAGCGGGTGAGTTCATGGGCATGACCGGGTCCTCTTCTCCTGTCGTCGGTCGTGACATCGCTCGTGACATCACCCGTGCCTACCCGTCTGTCGCCTGCAAAATCCTTTTACCTCTGGGGGGCGTGATGCGCAGGATGCTGGTGTGAGCAGCAGATTGCGTGAGATCGCGCGGGAAAATGCGGAGATCGTGGCGGCCGGCGGATACCGGACGCGGTCGGGACGGCGGGTCGAAATGGCCGCCGCCCTGGCGGAAGCCAAGGCAGGAACCAGAATATATGGACCAAACCGGGTCATTCCAGGCGGGGAGATCGCGGGTGAGGGGGGTGAGACGGCCGTCGAGGTCACCGGGGAGAGCAGTACGGTCGCAGCCCGCAGGCTCGCGGCGGAGGGCGCCCCGGTGGCGGTGCTGAACTTCGCTTCGGCCCGGAATCCCGGGGGCGGCTACGTCCGCGGCGCCAAGGCCCAGGAGGAGGCGCTGTGCCGCGCCTCGGCCCTGTACGAGACCCTGCTTCAGGCTCCGGAGTACTACGAGATCCACCGCGCGGAGCGCAGCACCTTCTACACCGACCGGGTGATTCACTCGCCGGGGGTCCCCGTTTTCCGCGACGACCGAGGCGAGCTGCTGGAGACCCCGTTCCAGGTCGGTTTCCTGACCTCGCCGGCGCCGAACGCGGGCACGATCCGCCGCCAGGAGCCGGAGCGGGCCGCCGAGATCCCGGGGGCGCTGGTACGGCGGGCCGGGCTCGTCCTGGAGGTGGCCGCCCTGCACGGCTACCGGCGCCTGGTGCTCGGCGCGTGGGGGTGCGGGGTGTTCCAGAACGAGCCCGCGGTGGTGGCGGAGGCCTTCCGGGGGCTGCTGGCGGACCGCTTCGCGGGTGTGTTCGACCGGGTGGTGTTCGGGATCCTTGACCGCAAGCCGGAGACCCGGGAGGCCTTCGAGCGGGCCTTCGAGCGGACCGTCGGCTAGATCGGTTCGGCGGCCTCGAGCAGGCGCGGCGGCAGGTAGGCGGACGAGACGTTGATGTTCCAGCCCCGGCGGCGGGCGTGGCAGGCCAGCGCCAGGACGTCGAGGGCGACCGCCGCGTCGGGGCGCTCGGCGCGGTCCCCGACGAGGTAGTGGTCGCGATGGGCTTCGAGGGCGTCCAGCAGGGCCAGGTTGAAGCTCTCCTCGTCCCCCTCGACCAACTGCGACAGGAGGACGGCCGGCGGCTCGGGGAAGCCCCAATCCCTGGCCTTCACGGCGTCGGCCAGCGCCTGGCCGGTGGCGGGCTCGGGATCGTCGGCGCGCAGGTAGGCGTGCAGGGCCCGGCGGTAGGAGGCGTAGGCGGAACGGTCCTCCTGGTGGAACGCGGGACCGGTGAGGACGAACGGGGCGAGATCCTCGCGGTGGCCGGTGATCAGGGCGAGGATCACCCCCTCGTGCCACGGCCCGGGGCCCGTCTCCACACTCCGGTCGGCCGGGACCGCGAGCCGCTGCCCGTCGACCGTCACCTCGACCTCTGTGCCGGGCTCGGCGAGTGCCGCACGGAAGATCGTGGAGCTCAGCCGGGCCGCGAGGCGAAGGCCCTCCCACTGCGCGTCCGTGGCGTCCGCGGACTGCGCGGCGCGTGCCTTGAACAGGAGCTTCTGGTAGCCGACGGCCTGCGCCAGATTCCAGACCGCGGAGGCTTCCCCCGGCGCCGGGGTGATGGCCTCCCGGGCGTACTGCTCGACCAGCGCCTCCGCCTCGGGGTCGACGGGCCGCGGGCGCGCGGGCCGCTCGACCGTCAGCGGACCGGCGGCCAGCGCGGCGACCGCATCCGGCCGGCGGGCCCGGCCGTACGCCGCCACCCGCGGTCCCGCGGTCTCGAATCCGGTGACCAGCGCCCGCGGCAGGTAGCCGGTGTCGATGGGGGGCTGCCAGCCCTCGAGGCGACGGGCGAGCGCGGTCAGTGCCAGGGGCAGGAGGGGGAGCAGGGTGCGGGGCGCGGCGGCGGGGCCTCCGTCCAGGGAGGCGTACGGGAGCAGCAGCGCGGCCAACTCGCCGCGGAACGCCTCCCGGTCGCCACGGGTCAGGGCGCGCAGCGCGCGGAGTCCGGCGCTGTGCGGGTGGCCCGCGAGGTCCTCCCCGCTCCCGGCCTGCCGACTGCCGATCCGGGCGAGCGCGGCGTCGAGCGCGGCGAGCTTCTCCTCGCGGGACGGCGGGACCCTCTGGTATTCCTTCCCGATGTCACCGCTCACGCAGGCGAGCAGACCATTGATCAACTCGGCCGAAGGGCTTCCCGGCTGAGGCGCCGGGCGGGCGAAGTGGAAGGCCTCGCCGTGGTGTTCGGTCTTGCCAACGAGAACCGCGAGACAGAAGGCCTCGATCCAGCGGTCCGCGCCGACGGGCTCCGGGCTGCCGTCCGCCTCGGGGTCGTAACGCAGGCCGAAGTCCGCGTAGGTGAGGAAGACGTCGAAGGGGTTGTGCGGGTAGTACGCGGCGTACGCCACGGCTCCGGCGGCGGCCTCGGCGGCGTCGCCGAGGGCCGCCTTCGCCTCCGGGGTGTCGAGGTCGGGGTTCTCGACGGAGAGCGCGCCCAGGTAGTCGAGGAACTCCTTCGCGATCAGCCACCATTCGTGGCCGGTCACCGGACCGGCCTTCGCCATGGAGTGGACCTGCCCGCCGATCCGGTTGGCGAAGTCCTCACGGGCCGCCGACAACGCGGCCTCGTCCACCCGGTGTCGTTCCATGCGCACTGTTTTCCCGCTCCCCTTGATCACGTACGCGGCCCAGGCTAGAGGGCGTCGCGGCGAAGGAGCCGGGCGGGTGGGACCCCCGGGCGGCTACCGCCAGCCGTAGCGCTCGCGCAGCCGGTCGACCACCAGTTGGAAGCGTCCCCGGTCCAGCGCGCAGGCCTCGCGCCGCATCCCCGCCTCGTGCACCCGCAGCACCCGGTCGACGTCCACCCACGACTCCCGCCCCGCGCTGTCCCACGGACCGGTGCCGATGGGCACCCACTCCCGGTCCTGGTCGTGCCGCTTGCTGGACAGCTGTACGGCGAGCAGCGTCGGCCCGCCCGGTTCCCGGGCCACGACCAGCACCGGGCGGTCCTTGCCGCGGCCGTCGTTCTCCTCGAAGGGGACCCAGGTCCAGACGATCTCGCCGGGGTCGGGATCCCCGTCGGGGTCCGGGGCGTAGGAGGTCCGCACCGGCCCGATGGCGCGCGGATCGGCCTCGGTGGTGGCGGGGGCTCCGTCGCGGCCGGGCTGGTCGGTGTGGTGGTTGCCGTGGGGGGAAATAGCCGTCATCCGGGTGAGGTTAGCGGGTCGGGATTCCGCTTGCCCGGCAGCAGGGACCCGAGTGGCGCGGTCAGTGCGTGACGAGGGCCATGACGAGGCCGTCGTAGCCCTTGCTGCCGACGGTTTGCAGGGCGGTGGCCGTCAGCCGGGGGTGCTCCGCGATCAGCTCGGTGAAGCGGCGGACGCCCTGCACACGGGGGTCGGAGCTGGTCGCGTCGACCACGGCGCCGTCGCGGACGACGTTGTCACCGATGATGACGCTGCCGGGCCGCGTGAGCTTGAGCGCCCACTCGAGGTACTCGGGATTGGACGGCTTGTCGGCGTCTATGAAGACCAAGTCGAACGGCGCGGTGCCCGCGAACTGCGGGAGGAGGTCGATGGCCCTGCCGTGACGGATGTCGACGCTGTCCTGCAACCCGGCGCGGGCGATGTTCGCGGCGGCGATCTCCGCGCACCGCTCGTCGACTTCCAACGTGACCAACTGCCCGCCTTCAGGCAGGGCCCGGGCGAGCCAGATGGTGCTGTATCCCCCCAGGGTGCCGATCTCCAGGATCCTGCGGGCCCCGCGGATCCGGGCGAGGAGATGGAGCAGCTTCCCCTGGTTCGGAGCGACCTGATGGGCCGGCAGCCCCGCCGCCTCGCTGTCGGCCGCGGCGCCCGTCAGGGCCTCGTCCTCCTCGACCAACAGCCCGTCGAAGTATGCGTCGACGGCCGTCCAGGTCTGCTGAGCCATTGGCATCCCCTCTCGCTCCCATGAGTTCCCAAAGGGAACTTACATCAGATCGGCTTTCTTCAACAGTCCGTTGAAAGCTCTGGCGCCATGGCGAGATGGGAGATGTGCGTCAGATCGTCAGTTCAGGGTCGCCGTTGGAGCCGCAGGTCGGGTTTTCCCGTGCGGTGCGGGCAGGGCAGTACGTCGCCGTTGCGGGAACGGCTCCGATCGGGGATGACGGGGCCACCGTCGGGCCCGGCGACGTCTATGCGCAGACGGTGCGGTGCCTGGACATCGCCGAGACGGCACTGCGGGAGGCAGGGGCATCCATCGAGGACGTGGTGCGGACCCGCGTCATGCTGACCGACGTGACGCGGTGGAAGGAGGCCGCGCGGGCGCACGGGGAGCGGTTCGCCTCCACTCGGCCTGCGTGCACGTTCATGGAGGTTTCCCGGTTCATCGAACCCGACTGGCTCGTCGAGGTGGAGATCGACGCGGTGACGGGTCAGGAGCAGGGCTGAGGGCGCCTCTCGGCCCACCCCTCCGCCGACTCCACCTGCGCCGCGAGCCCCAGCAGGGTCGGTTCGGAGTCCGCCGGGCCCAGTAGCTGTGCCCCCAGCGGCAGGCCGTCTTCCGTGAAGCCCGCAGGGATGTTGACCCCCGGCCAGCCCAGGACGTTCCACGTCCAGGCGTACGGGCAGGCGGCGATCATCGCCCGGTCCGTGGCCATCGCCCCCAGGCCGGCCAGTGCTCCGATCCGCAGGGGCGGGGTGGCCGTCGTCGGGGTCAGGACCACGTCGAAGCGGCCGAAGATCTCCCCGACCCGCCGGGCCAGTACCGACTCCGCCCGTCGGGACACCCGCAGGGGCAGGCCGCCCAGGATCCGGCCCGACCGTACGGCCTCGTGCGTCCGGGGGTCCAGCAGCCCGGGATCCGGCACCCGCGACGCCCAGTCCCGGACGCCGCTGGTCGCACGGGGGACGAAGGTCAGGCCGATCGGTCCGTACCGGGGATCCTCGGGGACCACCTCGTGGCCCAGCGACTCCAGCCGCCCGGCCAGCCGCTCAACCGCCGAACGAACCTCTGGATCTAGGGACTTGGGCGTCGCCGTGAAAGGCATCGCGAAGGAGAGGGCGATGCGCAGCCGGCGCGGGGTGCGATGGGCCGCCTCGACGGCCGAGATGCGGTCCGGGCGGTGCAGGTCCTCGGGGTGCGGGCCGCTCGCCGCGTCCAGCAGCAGCGCCGCGTCGGCGACCGTGCGGGCCAGTACGCCGTTGACGGTGAGCCCGTGGAAGGACTCCGGCTCCGGCCAGGTGGAGATGCGTCCGCGCTGCGGCTTCACGCCTATCAGGTGCGTCCAGGCGGCGGGGATCCGTACCGAGCCCGCGCCGTCGGACCCGAGCGCCGCCGGGACCAGCCCCGCCGCCACCGCCGCCGCCGAGCCGCCCGAGGAACCGCCGGGCGTGTAGGCGGTGTTCCACGGATTGCGGGTCTCGCCGAAGGCCTCGCCCTCGGTGAAGGGCCACTGGCCCAGCTCCGGCGTCTGGGTCTTGCCGACGATCACGGCTCCGGCCGCGCGCAGCCTGCGTACCGCCTCGCTGTCGGTGGTCTTCGCGGGGAAGTTCCCGCCGCAGCCGAAGGAGGTCGGCTCGCCGGCCACGTCCATGTCGTCCTTGACGGCGAGCGGGACGCCGAGCAGCGGCAGCCGCTCGCCCGCGGCCAGCCGCCGGTCCGCCGCGTCCGCCTCCAGGAGGGCGGCCTCGGCGCGTACGGTCCGGAAGGCGTTGAGCTCCGGCTGGGCGTCCGCGATCCGGTCCAGCGCGCGCTCGGTCAACTGCCGTGCGGAGACGCTGCCTTCGGCGAGCGCCACCGCCATCTCCACCAGGCCCGAGGGCCCGCCTGCGGAGCCTGTGCCTGAGCCTGAGCCGCAGGCGACCGGGCCGGCCGCCGGGACTGTTGACGCTGAAGTATCGGACACCGCGACCACTCCCCATTACCGATCGGTAGGAAGACGGTAGTGGGGAGTGGTCGGGGGTGACTAGATCCAGCCCTCCAGAGACGCCATGAACCCGTCGAAGTCGTCGCGGTGGATGGTGTGTCCGGCCCCGGCGACCGAACGCACCTCGAAACCACGGCTCTTGAGGACCGCCGCGCGCTCCTCCGAGATCAGGGTGCTCGGGTCGGCGAGCTGTACGAGCGAGGGGACCACCGGCGCCGCCGGCATCAGGTCGGCTCCCATCAGCGGGCCGAGGCTCAGGGCGGTGGCCTCGTCCCACATCGCCAGCGTCTCCCGCTCGATGTCCACATCGGCCTCCTCCCAGCGCGGGTTCATCGCCCGGATCTGCTCCTTGGGCGCCGACTTGAACTGCGCGAGCATCTCCGGCCCGAACCCCTCCACCGGAGCGGCGAGGTACCACGCCGGGTCGGAGAACACGGCGCGCCGCGGCCTCAGCCGGTCCACCGCGAGCGACAGGGTCAGGCCGCCCAGGGAGTGGCCGATGGCGAGCTCGGCGCCGGCCGGGAGGGTCTCGACCACGTCGTCCGCGTAGAGCTGCGGGCTGTACTCGCCACGGCCGCTGGCCCCGTGGCCGCGCAGGTCCACGGCGATGACGCGGTATCCGCGGTCGGCGAGGGCGGGACCGACCCGGCGCCAGGTCCGGTGGTCGGCCATGATTCCGTGGATCAGGAGGGCGATGCGGTCGCCCTCGCCCCAGCTCTGGGTGTGCAGCAGCAAGGTGGTGCCTTTCTGAGGTGAATGGAACGAGGTGAATGGAACGAGGTGAACGGGAGGAGGCGAACGGGAGGGCGCGCAGAGGTCAGCGCACGCTGCGGATCGGCTTCACGGCCAGGGCGCCCGCCACCGCCAGTACGGCCGCGACGACGAACAGGGCGGTGTACCCGCCGCTGAGCGAGACGATGACCGAGGCGATGAACGGCGCGACGATCTGCGGACCGGCGTTGGCGATGTTGAGTACGCCCATGTCGCGGGCCGCGTCCTCGGCCTTGGGAAGCACCATCGTCACGAGCGCGGTGTCCACGGCCATGTAGCAGCCGAACGCGAGCCCGTTGACGACCGAGAAGGCCAGCATCGCGGTCCAGCTGGTCGACACGGCCGGGATCACCAGCGCCACCGCCGACAGCAGCGCGGAGGCGCCCACGAAGAGCTTGCGGCGGTCGAACCGGTCGGAGAGGTAGCCGCCGAGGACCGTGGAGACGACCATCGCCACACTGGTCAGCGGCATCAGCACCGCCACCGCGGCCTCCGGCGCCATGCCCTCGGGCAGCACCGTGTGGTCCTGGAGGATGTAGAGCTGGTAGCCGCTCACCGCGAAGTATCCGAGGACGAGCAGCGCCCGCCCGATGAAGGCCCACCGGAAGTCGTGGTCGCGCAGCGCGCCCACGAAGGCGGCGAGCTGGGCCTTGACGGGCATCGGGGCGCGGGCCGGGAGCCGCTGCTCGCGGGTGCAGGCGGTGAAGAGGACCGCGGAGCCCGCCACGAGTGCGCCGAAGACGAGGTACCCGGTGCGGTAGTCCTCGGAGAAGGCCGCGCCGACCAGCGCGCCGAGCGTGGAGCCGAAGGGCAGGCCCAGGCCGACGGCCGCGGAGGCCTTGCCGCGCGCGTTCACCGACACCCGGTCGGGCACCACGGAGGTGATGGCGGCCTGGTAGACGTTCATGACGGCCTGGCCGAGGCACCAGGCGATCGTGATCAGCAGGATCGTGTCGGCGAAGCCGAGCAGGAACATCGCCGGTACGGCGGCGAGTCCGCCGCCGAGGATCCAGGGGTTGCGCCGTCCGGTGCGGTCGGACAGGGCTCCGGCGACGGGGTTGAACACCGTGGCGAAGATCGCCGAGACCCCTGCGATCAGGCCGAAATTCGCGACCTTGTTCGCCGGATCGATGTCTTCCACCTGGAGCGCGAGCAGGACGCCCGCCACGCCGACGTACAGCGCGTACATGGCGCTGTTGCCGACCAGCAGCAGCGGGAGCAGGCCGCGTCCAGGGCGGGACGGGCCGGACGTGCCGGTGGCCGTGCCGGTGCCGGTGCCGGTGTCGGGGGAGGAAAGGCCCACGGTGCCCTCCTGGGCTGGTACGAGGGATGAGGCGCGCCGCCCTGTCGCGACGGCAGGGGTGCGACGGAGCGCGACAGGGCGACGACACGACAGGACACGTCAAGCGGCACGCCCGGTGAAGGGGATGTGACGCCTGGGTTACACGTGTCAATGAATCGTGTAACCACTGTGTAGCATTCGTTTCCGGCCATCCGCTAGCCCCCGGCCCCAACCGGTCTGGAAAGATGCCACGGCAATGTCTCAGTCATCGAAATCGCCGAAGCCGCCGGCACCGGCACCCGCCTCCGGGCCCCCCGCGGCGCCGCCCACGCCGCCCCCCGTGCCGACCAGCGCCGACGTGGCCCGGCTCGCGGGCGTGTCGCGCGCGACGGTCTCGTACGTCCTGAACAACGCGGAAGCCGTGCGCATCAGCGAGCCGACCCGCCGCAAGGTGCGCGAGGCCGCCGAGGAACTCGGGTACGTACCGCACGCGGCGGCCCGCAGCCTGCGCGCCGGACACACCCGGATCGTGCTGCTGCCCACCTCGCACGTGCCGATCGGGCCGCTGTACAGCACCTTCCTCAACGAGCTCCAGTGGGCGCTGCGCCGGCTCGACTACACCGTGGTCCAGTACGGGAGTCTCGGCCTCAGCGGCGACGAGGCCGCGCGCGCCTGGGCGGAGCTGCGTCCGGTGGCCGTGATCTCGCTGGGCGAGATCACGCTTTCGGCGCACAACGTCGCCACCCTCAAGCGGGCCGGGGCCCGCGCGGTGATCACCATGGGCCCGGTCAGCGTGCCGGGTGCGCACGCGCTGGTCATGAACCAGGAGGAGGTCGGCGCCCGGGCCGCCGCCCACCTGGTCGAGCGCGGCCGGCGCCGGATCGGCGTGATCGTGCCCGAGGAGGACGGGCTGGGGCTGTTCTCCGTACCCCGTCTGAGCGGTGCCCGCTCGGCGGTGCGGGCTGCGGCGGGGGCCGGGGCGGAGATCGAGGCCCTCCCGATGGCCTATTCCGAGGAGTCGGCCGCGGCGCTCGCGGCCCGCTGGCGCGGACTCGGCCTGGACGCTGCCTTCGCGTACAACGACGAGTACGCGATGCTGCTCATGCGGGCCCTGCAGGACGAGGGGCTGCGGGTCCCCGAGGACGTCGCCGTCATCGGCGCCGACGACCTGCTCATCGGACGGCTGCTGCGGCCCCGGCTGAGCACGGTGCAGATCGAGCTGCCGACCGGTGACCACCTGGCCTCGCTGGTGGACCGCGCGGTGCGGGAGCCGTCGGAGGCCACGGAGCGGCACGACCTGATGGCGGCCGCGGCCGTCCAGCGCGAGTCGACCTGACGGCCGGCGGCCGAGACCACTTTCGCGACAGAGTCCGGGGCACGACAGAATCCGGGGGGCCGTTGACAGGCGGTGACCTGCGGACGGAGACTGCGGGCGCGTCCCACCGGGCGCGCCCGGCGGCGTCTTGAGGTGCCCACACACGCACCGAAGCGCCACCGCCCGTACGGATCCGCCCAGGAGCGACCCCATGAGCATCCGCACCGTCCGCGACGTCTACGTCGTCGACGCCGTCCGCACCCCGATCGGCAAGTTCGGCGGGGCCTTCGCCGGAGTCCGGCCGGACGACCTCGCCGCGCACGTGGTCCGCGCGCTGGTGGACCGTACGCCCGACCTCGACCCGGCGCGCATCGACGACGTCGTCTTCGGTGACGCCAACGGCGCGGGCGAGGACAACCGCGACGTCGCCCGCATGGCGGTGCTGCTGGCCGGCCTCCCGGTAAGCGTCCCCGGGGTCACGGTCAACCGGCTCTGCGGATCCGGCCTCGAAGCCGTGATCCAGGCCGCCCGCGCCATCGCGCTCGGCGACGCCTCCGTCGCCATCGCGGGCGGAGTCGAGTCGATGACCCGCGCCCCCTGGGTGGTGCAGAAGCCCGAACGCACCTTCCCGGCCGGCCACCAGCAGATGTGGTCCACCACCCTGGGCTGGCGGATGACCAACCCGCGCATGCCCGCGGAGTGGACCGTCTCCCTCGGCGAGGGCGCCGAACTCGTCGCCGACAAGTACGCCATCACCCGCGAGGCGCAGGACGCCTTCGCCCTCGAGAGCCACCGCAACGCGGCCGCCGCCTGGGCTGCCGGTCTGTACGACGACGAGGTCGTGCCGTACGAGGGCGTGGACCTGGTACGGGACGAGTGCATCCGGGAGGGTTCCACGCCCGAGGCGCTGGCCCGGCTGAAGCCCGCCTTCCGTACGGACGGCCGGGGTACGGTCACGGCCGGCAACGCCTCCCCGCTCAACGACGGGGCCGCCGCACTGCTGTTGACCGACGAGGCGGGACTGGCCGCCACCGGCCGGGAGCCACTCGCCCGGATCAGCGCCTCCGCCGTCACCGGAATCGAGCCCCAGCTCTTCGGGCTGGGCCCGGTGGACGCCGTCCAGCGGGCGCTCGGCAAGGCCGGCCGCGAGTTCGCCGATCTCACCACCTTCGAGCTCAACGAGGCCTTCGCCGCCCAGGCGTTGGGCTGCTTGGCGGCCTGGCCGGAGCTCGACCCCGCCGTGGTCAACCCGCGCGGCGGCGCCATCGCCATCGGCCACCCGCTCGGCGCGTCGGGTGCCCGGCTGGCCGGTTCGGTCGCGCACCAGCTGGCGGCGGCGGGCTCCGGTACCGGCATGGCGGCGCTGTGCATCGGGGTCGGGCAGGGCATCGCGCTCGTCCTGGAACGCTGAACCTGCCCCTGGCTCGGGAGTGTCGATCGTTTCCGGTCACGGTCACATGTCAACTGCCCAATAACTGAACAGAAGTGGAGCCTTCGGTCTGGCACGATGGCGCGTGCTGCCGCCCCCCGCACCCGCCATCCCCACCCGGAGGCCCCGCGCCATGCCGCTCCTCGATCCGACGCTCTGGCAGGACGGACCCACCCTCACCGGCGGCGCCGCCCCGGTCGTCGAACCCGCCACCGGCCGCACCCTCGCCACCATCGACCTGGCCGCGCCCGCCGATGTCGCGGAGGCCGCCGTACGGGCCCTGGCCGCGCAGCGCGACTGGGCGCACGCCACCCACCTCGAGCGGGCGGCCGTGCTGCGCCGCGCCGGGGACCTGTTCACCGCGCACGCCGAAGAGCTGCGGGAATGGCTGGTGCGCGAGTCCGGCTCGATACCCGGCAAGGCCGACTTCGAGCTGCACGTCGCCGCGCAGGAGTGCTACGAGGCCGCCGCGCTGGCCTCCCGCCCGACCGGGCAGGTGCTGCCGAGCGAGGCGCCCCGGCTCTCGTTCACCCGCCGGGTGCCGGCCGGGGTGGTCGGGGTCGTGGCCCCGTTCAACGCCCCGCTGATCCTGTCGATCCGCTCGGTGGCGCCCGCGCTGGCCCTCGGCAACGCGGTGCTGCTCAAGCCGGACCGGCGCACCGCCGTCTGCGGCGGCCTCGCCCTCGCCGCCGTCTTCGCTGCCGCGGGACTGCCGGGCGGGCTGCTGCACGTTCTGCCGGGCGGTGCCGAGACGGGGGCCGCGGTCGTCGCCGACCCCCGGGTCCGGGTGGTCTCCTTCACCGGATCCACCGCCGCCGGCCGGTCCGTCGGCGAGCTGGCGGGCCGTCATCTCACCCGTGCCCACCTTGAGTTGGGCGGCAACTCCGCTCTCGTCGTGCTCCGCGACGCGGACGTCGAGGCCGCCGTGGCGCAGGCCTCCTGGGGTTCCTTCTTCCACCAGGGCCAGATCTGCATGACCGCCGGCCGCCACCTCGTGCACGCCTCGCTCTACGACGAGTACGTGGAGCGGCTCGCCGAGCGCGCCGAGGCACTGGCGGTGGGGGACCCGTACCGCGAGCCGGTCCACCTGGGCCCGCTCATCGACCGCGCCCAGGTGGAGCGCGTACACGCCCTGGTGGAGGCCAGTACCGCACAGGGCGCCAAGCTCGTCGCGGGCGGCACCCACCGGGACCTCTTCTACCGCCCGACCGTGCTGGCGGGGGTTTCCGACGACACCCCCGCCTACGCCGAGGAGGTCTTCGGCCCCGTCGCGCCCGTACGGTCCTTCGCGACGGAGGAGGAGGCGGTGGAGCTGGCCTCGGCCGGTCCGTACGGGCTCTCCCTCGGGATCGTCACCCGGGACGCGGCGCGCGGGCTGGACCTGGCCGACCGGATCCCGACCGGGATCGCGCACGTCAACGACCAGACGGTCAACGACGAGGCCGTCGCCCCGTTCGGCGGGGTCGGCGTCTCGGGCACCGGTGCCCGATTCGGCGGCGAGGCGAACCTGGACGCCTTCACCGAGCTTCGCTGGACCACCACCCGCTCCACTCCCGCAGGGCATCCGTTCTAGGAGTCGTCCGGTCGCGGGCGCGATGATCGCGGGCGGAATGATGCGGACAGGTCGTTCGTTCAAGGAGCAGAACGCTCAATCAGGAGGTCAGGACACCGTGGCTACAGTCGAGCTCACCAAGGAAAACTTCGACCAGACGGTCAGCGAGAACCCGTTCGTGCTGATCGACTTCTGGGCGGGCTGGTGCCGGCCGTGCCTGCAGTTCGCCCCTGTCTACGAGAAGGCCTCGGAGGCCCATCCCGACCTGGTCTTCGCCAAGGTGGACACCGAGGCGCAGCAGGAGCTGGCGGGAGCGTTCCAGATCACCTCGATCCCGACCCTGATGATCGTCCGGGATCAGGTGGCCATCTTCTCCCAGCCCGGCGCCCTGCCGGAGGCGGCACTGACGGACCTCATCGGGCAGGCCCGCGCCCTCGACATGGACGAGGTGCGCGCGAAGATCGCCGCGGACCAGAAGCGCGCGCAGGACGGCGGCACGCCGGAGGCCTGAGTGCGTGACGCCGCCCCCGCCGGGCGGTGACACTGACCCGTATGACTGAGGCCGTGGAGTACGACGTAGTGGTGCTCGGCGGGGGACCGGCCGGCGAGAACGTAGCCGACCGGACCCGCGCCGCCGGGCTGAGCACCGCGCTGGTCGAGAGCGAGCTCGTGGGCGGGGAGTGCTCGTACTGGGCATGCGTCCCGAGCAAGGCGCTGCTGCGCCCGGTGCTGGCCCGGGCCGATGCCCGCCGGGTGCCGGGCCTGGCGGGCGCCGCCGAGGGACCGCTGGACACGGCGGCGGTGTTCGCGCACCGCGACTACTGGACCGGGAACTGGAAGGACGAGGGCCAGATCGACTGGCTCGACTCGGTCGGCGCCCATGTGTACCGGGGCCACGGCCGGCTGTACGGGGTCCGGAAGGTCGCCGTCACCAGCCCCGAGGGCCAGCACCACGTGCTGTCCGCCCGCCACGCGGTGGTGGTCGCCACCGGTACCCGGGCTGTGATCCCCGACGTGCCGGGGATGGCCGGGGCCGGTCCCTGGACCAGCCGGGAGGCGACCTCTGCCCAGGCGGCGCCGGGCCGGCTGCTGATCGTGGGCGGTTCGGTGGTGGCCGCGGAGATGGCCACGGCATGGCAGGGCCTCGGATCGCAGGTCACCGTACTCGTCCGCGGCTCGGGGCTGTTGCCGCGGATGGAGCCCTTCGCGGGCGAGCTGGTCGCCGAGGCGCTGCGTGAGGCGGGCGCGGTGGTCCGTACGGGCGTGGCCGTCGAGGCCGTCGTACGCGACGGATCCACCGGCCCGGTCACGGTGGTGCTGGAGGGCGGCGAGATGCTCGAGGGCGACGAGCTGCTGGTGGCGACCGGCCGCGCGCCGCGGACCGAGGACATCGGGCTGGACACCGTCGGGCTGCCCGCGGGGCAGTGGATCGGCGTCGACGACAGCTGCCTGGTGCCCGGGCACGACTGGCTGTACGCCGTCGGGGACGTCAACCACCGCGCGCTCCTGACCCACCAGGGCAAGTACCAGGCCCGGATCGCGGGAGCCGCCATCGCCGCGCGCGCCGCCAGCGGAGCCCCGCTCGACACCGGACCCTGGGGCGCGCACGCGGCGACCGCCGACACGCGGGCCGTCCCGCAGGTGGTCTTCACCGATCCGGAGGCCGCCGCGGTCGGCCTGAGCCTGGCCGAGGCCGAACGGGCGGGCCACCGGGTCCGCGCCGTCGACTACGACATGTCCAAGGTGTCGGGCGCCGGACTCTACGCCGACGGCTACCGCGGCCGGGCCCGGATGGTCGTCGACCTGGACCGCGGGATCCTGCTGGGGGCCACCTTCGTCGGCCCGGGCGCCGCCGAGCTGCTGCACGCGGCCACCGTCGCCGTCGCGGGGGAGGTCCCGGTCGAGCGGCTGTGGCACGCGGTCCCGGCCTTCCCGACGATCAGCGAGATCTGGCTCAGGCTGCTGGAGACGTACCGGGGCTAGCGGGAACGGCGCGCACGTCGGCGGCCAAGGGCGGCCAAGGGCGTGCGCACGCCGTCAAAGACCGATCAAAGACTCATCCAGATGAAGGAGCAATCGCCGGTGATCGTGATCGCCCACCTCAGCGACATCCATCTCGACGGCGGCCCGCGGGCGGCCGACCGTACCCGCGCCGTCATGAACTACCTCGACGCCCTGCCCCACGACGTGGACGCCGTGCTGGTGAGCGGGGACATAGCCGACCACGCCGCCGCCGACGAGTACGAGGAGGCGGCCAAGCTGCTGCGCTCGCGGCACCCGGTGGTCGTATGTCCCGGCAACCACGACGAGCGGGTCGCCTTCCGGCAGGGGCTGCTGGGGGAGGAGACCCCCTCCGCGGAGCCCGTCGACCAGGTGCTGCGCGGGGAGGGATTCGTGCTCGCGGTGTGTGACTCGTCCGTCCCCGGTGAAGACCACGGCCTCCTGGAGGAGTCCACGCTGGCCTGGCTGGACGGAGTCCTCGCCGACACCCCGCGCGAGACCCCGGTCCTGGTCGCCTTCCACCACCCGCCGGTCCCGCTGCACGTTCCCTACGTGGACACGATCCGCCAGTTCGGCGAGGAGCGGCTCGCCGCTCTCGTCGAGCGGCACCCGCACCTGACCGCGTTCCTGTGCGGGCACGCCCACACCGCGGCGGCCACCACCTTCGCGGGCAGGCCGCTGCTGGTCGCGCCCGGAGTGGTCTCCACCGTCCGGCTCCCGTGGGAGGCGCCGACCGGGACCTCCGAACACGTCCACCTCGACGAGCCGCCGGCCGTCGCCTTCCACGTCATCGGTGACGATGGCCGGCTGACGACCCACTACCGGGTGGTCGTCGCCCGCCGGTAGCTGCTGCCGTCCCGGGTCCGGGTGAGATGGCCCGAGGTGATCAGATAGCGCCGCAGTGCCGAGCAGTCCTCGTGCACCGTGCGCAGCGCGTCGTTCACCTCGGGCTCGGTGTACGCCCGGTCCGCCGTGAAGAGGGTCTCCGTGAGGTGTACGAGCAACTGCTCGCGCCGGGCCGCCTTGCGCGGGATCGAGGTGAGGCGGCCGCCGGAGAAGAGGTCGGAGACGTCCCGGTGGGTTCGGACGGCGGGCTGTTGATGCTCGGTGCTCTGTGACATGACAGGGAGCCTCCCTCAGCCCCCGCCGCCAGGCAACGCAATTTCGAATGCCCGGCGCCTCCGCAAAAAGTGACGGTCGTTCATCTTACTGAGCGGTAGATCCGCCAGTACCCTCCCCCGTGACCGGTTCCTGCCCCCCACGGAGGAGCACGTATGCGACGCCCCACCGCTCGCCTGAGAACTGCCCTCGCCGCCGCACTGATCGCCCTCGGCGCGCCCCTGCTGACACCGCCCGTCGCCGCTGCCGCGGGCGCCGCCGACCCGGTGCCGCTCCCGATCGCCGACTACTGCGGCGGCCAGTGTTCGGACGTCCTGCCACCCGGCCAGAACGGCAACGCCACGCTCGCGCAGATCCTGCTGCACAAGGCGTTCGGCACGATGCCCGCCCACACCTCGGACCAACTGGCACGCTACGACTCGCTGGTGGCCGGGTATCCGGGTCTGACCGACGCCAAGGTCAACGACTTCTTCAACAACGCGGCCTTCGGCGTGCCCGCCGACCAGGTCGAATCCACCGCCAGCCCGCGCTCCGACGTCACCATCACCCGCGACAAGAAGACCGGCGTCCCTCACATCAAGGGCACCACCCGCTACGGGACTTCCTTCGGCGCGGGCTACGCCGCCGCCCAGGACCGGCTCTGGCAGATGGACCTCTTCCGGCACGTGGGACGCGGCGACCTGACCCCCTTCGCGGGCGGCGCCCTCGCCAACCAGGGCCTGGAGCAGCAGTTCTGGCCGCAGGCCCCGTACACCGAGGCCGACTTACAGGCCCAGGTGGACCGGATCCGCACCACCGAGGGCGAGCGCGGACGGCTCGCGATGGAGGACGCGCAGGCCTACGTCGACGGCATCAACCTCTACCGCACGC
Source organism: Streptomyces sp. NBC_01546 (assembly GCF_045208355.1). Taxonomy (NCBI): domain Bacteria; kingdom Bacillati; phylum Actinomycetota; class Actinomycetes; order Kitasatosporales; family Streptomycetaceae; genus Streptomyces; species Streptomyces sp. NBC_01546. The sequence continues at coordinate 1,248,675 of NZ_CP109379.1, read as the reverse complement.
AGTCCAAGAGCGGCCGGTACTTCCCCGGCGAGTACGTCCTCACCGGCCACATCGACTCGATCACCAACGCCGGCGAGATCCAGCCCTTCAAGATCACCGACCTGATCGCCCTCGCCTCCGTCGTCGGCGGCCTGTTCGGCGGCGGAGGCGGCGGTGAGGTCCAGGCCGCGCTGTCCCTGCTGTCCGCGCAGCAGAAGTACGGCCTGGAGGAGGGGACCAGGGTCTGGGAGTCCTTCCGCCAGCGCAACGACGCCGAGGCCGTGCTCACCGTCCACGACGGCACGAGCTTCCCGTACGCCCAGAAGCCCGCGAACCCGCAGGGCGCCGCCCTCCCCGACGCCGGATCCGTGGTTGCCGAACAGCTCGTGTACGACCGTACGGGCGCGGCGACCGCCAAGGAGGCCGCGAGCCCGCCCAAACCCGTCAAGCAGAGCATGTCCAACGCCCTGCTCGTCTCCGGCGCCCGCACCGCGAGCGGCCATCCCGTAGCCGTCTTCGGGCCGCAGACCGGCTACCTCGCGCCCCAGCTCCTCATGCTCCAGGAGCTCCAGGGCCCCGGCATCAGCGCCCGCGGCGCCTCGTTCGCGGGTGTCAGCATGTACGTGCAGCTGGGCCGCGGCCAGGACTACGCCTGGAGCGCCACCTCCGCCGGCCAGGACATCACCGACACCTTCGCCGCCGAGCTGTGCGAGCCCGGCGGCGGGACACCGACCAAGTCGAGCACCTCGTACCTCTACCGCGGCACCTGCACCCCCATGGAGAAGCTGGAACACACCAACGCCTGGAAGAAGTCGGTCGCCGACCCCACCCCCGACGGCTCCTACCGGATGCAGGTCTGGCGCACGCACTACGGCATCGTGACCCACCGCGCCACGGTCGCCGGAAAGCCCGTCGCCTACACCGCGCTGCGCTCCACCTACCGTCACGAAGCCGACTCGATCATCGGCTTCCAGATGCTCAACGACCCCTCGTACGTCAAGGACGCCCGCACCTTCCAGCAGGCGGCCCAGCACATCGGCTACGCCTTCAACTGGTTCTACGCCGACTCGCGCGAAGCGGCCTACTACAACAGCGGGTTGAACCCCGTGCGTCCGGCGGGCGTGGACGCGGCCCTGCCCGTGCACGCCCGGCAGCAGTACGAGTGGCAGGGCTTCGACCCGGCCGCGAACACCGCCGCCTACACCCCGCCCGCCGAGCACCCGCAGTCCATCGGACAGGACTACTACATCAGTTGGAACAACAAGCAGGCCAAGGACTACAGCGCGGCCGGCTTCGGCATGGGCGCCGTCCACCGCGGCGACCTCCTCGACCGCCGGGTCAAGCAGCTCGTCACCGCCGGCGGGGTCACCCGCGCCACGCTCACGCAGGCGATGGCCGAAGCCGCCGTCACCGACCTGCGCGCCGAGAACCTGCTGCCCGAACTCCTCGCCGTCCTGCGCAGCGGACCGATCGCCGACCCGGCGGTCGCTGCGGCGGTCGACAAGCTGGCCGCGTGGCAGACGAGCGGTACCAAGCGCAAGGAGACCGCCCAGGGTTCGAAGACGTACGCGCACGCCGACGCGATTCGGATCATGGACGCCTGGTGGCCGCTGCTGATCGAGGCCGAGTTCAAGCCGGGCCTCGGCGCCCCGCTGTACGACGCCCTGCGTGCCTCGCTGACCGTCGACGAGGCACCCAACGCGGGCCACGGGCCGACCGGTTCGCACGCCGGGTCGGCCTTCCAGTACGGCTGGTGGAGCTACGCGGATGAGGACCTGCGCATGGTCCTCGGCCGGCCGGTGGCCGATCCGCCGCCCCAGGTGTACTGCGGCGGCGGCTCGCTCGCCGCATGCCGCGAGGCCATGACCGCCACGCTCGGGCAGGCGGCAGCGGCCACCCCGGCGGCGGTGTACCCGGCCGACGGGACCTGCGCGGCGGGCAACCAGTGGTGCGCTGACTCGATCGTCCAGCGCCCGGTCGGCGGGCTGTCCCACCCGCAGATCAACTGGCAGAACAGGCCGACGTACCAGCAGGTGGTGGAGTTCCCGGCACACCGCTGAGGCCGTGGCACGACAGGGGCCCGCCGCGCCGGACGATCTCCGGGGCGGCGGGCCCTGTCGCACGTGGGGGGTCAGGGGCCGACGGTGATCTGCTGCGCCGGGTCGGTCGAGTCGGTGACGAGGTAGACCGCGTTGAAGGTGGACGAGGTCGCGCTCGTCGGGCAGCCGAACCCGCCGGTGACCTTGACCGGCACGGAGGCGTTGGTGAAGGTCAGGCTGGGCGGGGCGCCGTTGGCCCAGCTGCCGCCGACATCGGCCGCGGCCGTGGGCGCGGCGGTGACGGTACAGGAGGCGAGCCCGGTCGTCTTGACCACGAGGCCGCCGACCGGCACGGTCATGGTCGCGGTGATCGGGGAGCCGTCCTGCATCGACACCGTCCAGGCGCCGCTGGTGGTGACCGTCGGGGTCACGCCCCACATGCTGGAGGTGCAGGAGCTGTACGTCGGCGCCGAGATCGGGGCGGAGACCGGCCCGGCCGCGTTCTGGTTGCCGGGGGCGGCCGGCACCGTACCGGTGGCGACGGAGACCGTGCAGGTCACCGTCACCGAACCGGCCTTGAGGGTGGCCTTCCCGCTGAGGGTGGCCTTGAAGGCGTGCCCGGCCGGGGTGACGGTCGTCGACCCGGCCACGGGTAACGGCGCGGCGGAGGCGGTGACCGAGGCCAGCGAGAGGGCTCCGGCGGCGGCCATTCCAAGGGCGAGCGCGGTGCGTGTACGGCTCATGGCTGTGCTCCTTGGGGATCGTGGTGCGCGGGCGTCGTGGGGGATTCCATGGGGGATGTCGTGGGGGACGGGGCGGCGGAACGTGCGGTGGAAGGAGCGGCGGAGCGGGCGGCGGCGTACGGCTGCCAGGCGAACATCAGGCCGCCGCCGAGAATGCCGAGCAAGGTGCCGATCAGGAACCCGCCGAGGTTCGACAGGACCAGGGCCGCGGTGGCGATCAGGGTGGTGAGGACGCCTGCAAGACCGCGCTGGGCGGGAGAGAACCAGGCGGTGAGGCCGAGCACGATCATCACGATGCCCATCAGGACGGACGGGATCCCCGCCACCCCCTGCTGGAGCATGATCTTCAGCGGCGCCAGCGGCAGGACGCAGATCCACACCCCGGCCAGGATCGTGAACAGTCCGCCCCAGAACGGTCTGCCGCGCCGCCACCGCCGCCACCGCCGTCGGCTCAGAAGCATTCCTTCTTGCCCTTGCTGATGTCCATGCTCAGCCCGGAGAGCTTGAAGGTGCCGGCGTTGGTCGCCCACGCCGTCTGCCGGAGATCGGTGATGCTGACCGTGTCGGCCTGCTGCGCGAACAGGTCCTGCATCCCCTGGGCGTCGGCCGGGCCCTTGTCGAGGGTGGAGGCGTCGCGCCCGATCTCGATGTTGGTGAAGACCGCGTCACCGGAGAGCTGTGTCGCGTCCACGAACAGGTTGCTCGCCTCGACGGGCCTTTTCTGGCCGGCCGTCAGGTTGAGCGAGATGTCACCGATCACCGGGAGCGAGGTGACCACCGACTGGCACAGGCTGTTGAGCTTCGCCTCCCGGATGGCGGTGACGGCCACCGGGATGAGCTCCTCGCGGGCGTTGACGTCGACGCTGCCGTACTGGACGAAGCCCTCGCCCTCCAGGCTCTTCGCCGACACCTTGAACTGCTGCCCCGACACGGCGAAGGAGGCGGCGAGCGCGCCCTGCGCGAGGGCGATGCCGAGGCCGGCGGTCACGGCCACGGCGGGTACGGTCAGGACGGCGAACCGCCGCCAGCGGACACGGCCGGAGCCGCTGTCGTCACCCGATGAGTCGAATGAGCCGCCTGAGTCGGCTGAACTGGATGAGCCGGCTGAGTCGGATGGGTCGGATAAGTGCGGGGAATCCGTCATGAGATCGTCCCTTATTTCGGCTGTGCGCCGTTGTTACCGACGAGTTGAATGTAAGAGTGCCAATGACGGTTGGCAAGGTTGTGCGAGCGCACCTTTTCGGCCGACTCCTACTGCTCCGTACGCAGCAGTTCGGAGACCTCCGCATCCACCCGGCGCGCCATCGCCCGCGCGAACTCCGTGGCCACCACGTCCCCGGCCACCGGCCTCAGGGCCGTCACCGCCGCCGTGATGTGCTGGAGCTGGGTGGCCGAAAGCTGCTCCAGCCCCTCCGGGCCGATCACATGCCGCCGGAACAGTCCGACGAACCGGTCCGCGAGGGCGGCCGCCTGCGCCTGTACGAACTCCCCGGCGTCCAGGATCTCCGTGAGCGGCACGCCCTGGCGCACCAGTGCCAGCGTCGCGTCCAGCAGCCGGGGGCTCGGGTGGGTGACCAGGTCCCCGTCGACCGTGACGTACCCCAGCTCGGCCGCCCGCCGGGTGTCCTCGGCGGTGGCCGTGGGACCGAACAGCTCCCGCAGCTCGGCCCGGGTCATCGTCACCGGCTCCTCCCGCACCCAGTCCCGGGTCATCTCCCGTTCCAGGCCCAGCAGTCGGGACAGGCCGCCGCCGTCCTCCCAGGCCTGCAGGAGTTCGGCGATGCCGTTGACCGTGTAGCCGCGCCCCAGCAGGTCGCTGATCAGCCGCAGCCGGATCAGGTGGTCCTCGGAGTACCAGGCGATCCGGCCCTCGCGGCGCGGCGGCGGCAGCAGCCCGCGCTCCTGGTAGTAGCGCAGGTTGCGCACCTTGACGCCGGCCGCGCGGGCCACGTCCTCCCGGCGGTAGCGCCCGCCGCCCGTAGCCTCGTCGCCGCCCGTGTCCTCGCCGCCGGCTGCCTGGTTGGTCACGCGCCAGAGTGTAGGAGATACCGGCGGGGATACCGGCAGGTCACATGGGCCGCGGCCGGTCCTCCTTGACTGCCCGCAGAATCACGAACTTCGGTTCGCTCGCGACGACTTCACTGTTGCCGAACAGCCGGCGCAGGTGGGTGTGGTAGCCCATGTGCCGGTTGGCGACGATCCACAGCTCGCCGCCGGGCCGCAGCACCTTGCGCGACTGCGCGAACATCCGCAGCGCCGTCGCGTCCGTGGTCGCCTGGTGAGAGTGGAACGGCGGGTTGCTGAGCACCAGGTCCACGGAGGCCGGGGGCAGCATCGCGACCCCGTCCCCGACGAGGAACTCGGCCGTCCGCCGGCCCTCGCGGACGTTCGCCCGGTACGTGGCCTGCGCCGAGGCGACCGCCTGGTAGGACTCGTCGGTGAAGACGACCTCGGCGTCCGGGTCGTGGACCTGCACGGCCGTGCCGACGACGCCGTTGCCGCAGCCGAGGTCCACGACCCGGGCGCCGTCGGTGTTGGTCGGCAGGTTCTGCAGGAAGAAGCGGGTGCCGACGTCGAGCCGGTCGGCGCAGAAGATCCCGGCGTGGTTGACGACGGTCAGCCCGGAAGCGGACCCCGCGTCCTCGTCCACCGTGTACGTCAGCGGCCACGGCCCGGGGGTCGTGGGCCGCGTGGCGCCGGGGGTGCCCGGCGTACAGAAGATCAGCCGCGCCTTCTTCTCGGCGAGCGAGGTCTTCGTCGGGCCCAGGATCCGCTCGAAGAGCCGCAGGGTGGAGGTGTGGATCTCCTTCACCATGCCGGTGCCGACGACCACGGTGCCGGCGTGCACGTGCGGGGCCAGCCGGTGCAGCTGGTCCTCGAGCAGCGCCAGGCTCTTGGGCACGCGCACCAGCAGTACGTCGATCTTCCCGGGCGGCGGATCCTGGGTGGTCAGCAGCGTGACCGTCGCCTTGGAGGTCCCGATCCCGTTCCGGTCCAGGTTCGCCGCGGTGGCGGAGCGGGTGAGGGAGGAGTCGGTGATCTGCGTCGGCCGGTACGCGGCGAGCGCTGTCGTCAGCGTCCCCCAGCGGTCCCCGAGCACGGTGATCTGCCCGGCGCCGGCCAGGTCCACCGGCCCGCGCTCGCCGGTACCGGCGTCGAGATGGCGCAGCAGGTACTCGTCGGCGGCGTCCCAGGCGCGGAGCCGGTCGCGCGGGTCCTCGGGGAAGCGGGTGAGCTCGTAGGAGCCGAAAGGCGTGGTCAGGCGGTTCATATGGGACCCAGGCTATCCGAGCCGGAGCCCGGGCCCCGCATGCGCCGGGCCGAGCGGGCCCTACTCCGGGAACTCACCGGCCATCGCGGCGGCCATCCGCAGGTACGGGCGGGCCTCGGCGGCCCGGCCGCTCCGCTCCAGTGTGCGACCGAGCATCAGCTGTGCGTAGTCCTCCACCGGCCAGCGCTCCAGGATGGCGCGGAGCTCGCGCTCGGCGCGGGAGAGCTGGGCGGAGTGGTAGTAGGCGCGGGCCAGCAGCAGGCGGGGCGCCAGCTGCTCCGGGGCCTCGCCCGCCAGCGTGTCCAGGATGCGGGCGGCCGTCGCGTACTCCTTCGCGTCGAAGAAGAGCCGGGCCCGTGCCCAGCGCTCGGCTGCCGTCCCGTGCTCGAAGTACGGCGTGCTCATCGCGTCCCTTCCGCCTTTCCCGCTGTCGTGTCTCTGTCCGGTGCCTCCAACACGCAAGGCCGGGGGAACATTCCACTGACCGCGGCCGCCGTCCCGCCGTTAGGTTGTCCGCATGAGCAATCTCGATCGCCAGCCCGCACTCTCCGTCTGCGGCGGCCGCGGGTTCGTCGTCGCCGAACCGGTACGCGAGCTCCTCAGCCCCCGCACGGTCAAGCTCGGGGAGTCCACCGAGGTCCGACGACTCCTGCCGAACCTGGGCCGCCGCATGGTGGGCGCCTGGTGCTTCGTCGACCACTACGGCCCGGACGACATCGCGGACGAGCCGGGCATGCAGGTCGCCCCCCACCCCCACTCGGGCCTCCAGACCGTGAGCTGGCTCCACGAGGGCGAGGTGCTGCACCGCGACAGCGTGGGCAGCCTTGCCACGATCCGCCCGCGCGAGCTGGGCCTGATGACCTCCGGCCGCGGCATCAGCCACTCCGAGGAGAGCCCGCGCCCGCACGCCCGCTTCCTGCACGGCGCCCAGCTGTGGGTGGCCCTGCCGGACGCCCACCGCGATGTGGAACCGCACTTCCAGCACCACGCGGAGCTCCCGCGGGTGACCTCGCCGGGCCTGACCGCGACGGTCATCCTGGGCACCCTGGACACGGCCACCTCGCCGGGCACGGCGTACAGCCCGATCGTCGGCGCGGACCTCTCCCTCGCGGCGGGCACCGAGACCCGGCTCCCGCTCGACCCGGACTTCGAGTACGCGGTCCTGTCGATGTCGGGCGAGGCCCACGTCGACGACGTCCCGGTCCTCCCGGGCTCGATGCTCTACCTCGGCTGCGGCCGCACCGAACTCCCCCTGCGGGCAGCCTCGGACGCGAGCCTGATGCTCCTGGGCGGCGAGCCGTTCGAGGAGGAGATCGTCATGTTCTGGAACTGGATCGGGCGCTCCAACGAGGAGATCGTACAGGCCCGCCAGGACTGGATGGAGGGCACCCGGTACGGCGAAGTAAAGGGCTACGACGGCCCTCCGATCCCCGCTCCGCAACTCCCGCCGGTGCCCCTGAAGGCACGCGGACGAGTGCGCTGACCTGCGCTTTTCTGAAGCAGCCTGAGCGGTCGAGATCAGCCAAGGAGAGGTCGCATCCCGTGCCGAGATCGTTCCTGCAGGGCGAGCAACGGGGGGCTCCGAGAGGGTCTCTCCGGGCCCTCGCCGTTTCCCAGGTATGACCAGCTGGGGTCAGCTTTGCCAGGACCAATGCTGACCCAATGCTGACTTTGGTGACGGTTCGTCAATTCTGTTGCCGTCCTGCTGTCTGGGTCGCAGTGGCGATCGAGACCTGACGCTGCTCGGCGTAACGCTCTGTAGCGAGGAGCGAGTCTCGCCGCGCCGTAATAATCAAGCAGCGTCGCTTGTGACAGAGGGGGCGCCTTCGCGATCCGAACGCTGAATCGAAGGCACGGCAGTGCGTCGTAGGCACGAGCAAATACGGCGCTCCCGAACCCGCAAGAGAGCGCGGGCAGGCCTGTCCTGCCGTGAGGGCGTGGCTATCAGGAGGTTCTTCGTCTCCTGGTGGTACAGCAGTGACACCCGTGTTGACCAGGGGAAACGATGGTACGCGCGACTCCTTGGAGACGGCTGGTCCGGGAATGGTCCGGATCTTGGTGTGGGGGCGCCAGCTCGGGTCATGCGGCTGCAGTGGGAAGAATTGGGGGGGCGATCGGGACCGGACGGGTTAGGGGGCACCCAGGCCCTTACCCTCCGCGAACGGATCTTCCGCGGTCGTCGTGCCCACACGGATCGTGCGCACGACGACCGACACGACAGGAGATCACGCGGGGCCGGAGGCGCATCCCATCGGTGATCGTGAGCCTCAGGGCCACCGCACCTGGGCGCATCGCGCACGAAACCCACGAACGGTGCTGGCTGCCACGGCCTCGTTCGCCCTGTCGGCGCTGGGGCTCCCAGACGCCGAGGCCGTCACCCGCCGGGTATCCACCGCGCCGTCTGGGGCCGTACGCGTCGGGGCCGGCGAGGTCGCCGCGATCCGGACCATGACCCGTACCTTCGGCGACGCGGCCGCCGAGTATGGCGGCGCTCATGTTCGTCAGCTGGCCGTCCGGTACCTGACCAGCAGCGTCGGGCCGTGGCTGGATGGCCGGTACTCCGAGGCCACCGGCCGGGGCCTGTACGCCGCCACGTCCGAGCTGGTCCACCTGTGCGGGTGGATGGCCCAGGACGAAGGCGGCGACGACCACCACCAGGGCCTCGCACAGCGTTACTACGCGCACGCCTTCGCCCTCGCCGAGGAAGCCGGCGCCGCCGAGCTGGCCGCTACCGCCCTGCGCGGGATGGCCACCCAGGCGATCGACCTCGGCCCGCGTGGGCGGGCCGTCGCCCTGCGGCTGTCCGAGCGGTGCGTGGACTACGCCGACACCTGGACGAAAGCCGGGATGATCCTCGCCCGTCTCGGCGACCTGGACGACGCCCACGAGCATCTCCAGCACGCACTCGACGTCCATGGCCTGGACCGCCGACGGTCCCGGGCGATCGTTCTCGGCGACCTCGGGGACGTCCACCTGCGCCAGGGCGACCTGGACGGCGCCCTGACCGTGTGGTCCGAGTTCATCGACTGCGCGGACGGTGTCCAGTCCGTGAAGATCGCCGACGACCTGACGGACATGCGGGTCCGCGTCTCCCGGTACGGCAAGGCTCCCGTCGTCGCCGAGCTGGACGGCCGGGCCGCCGTACTCCTCGGCGACGCGTGAGCACGGGACGTGCGCTCGACGCCCGGGGCCGTGGGGTCGCTCGTCCGAGGCGGTTTCGGGTCAGGGCCGTGTCCGCTTCCGCGGTCCCGGCATTGACCGGGCATGGGCACCATCAAGCGTCCACCGACGGGTGGCGGCCCTTCGTCATGCTCCAGAGTTTTGGCGTCGCGTTCAGGGCGTCTGCGTTCATGCAGGGGTGTTCGATCCTTCGCTCAGAACGATTCTCCCGAGAACCCCCCCGCGCCACGGAGACGCACCGAACACAGGGAACCGGGCCCCGCTCGAGGAGAATCGTGGACCGGAGCGGATCGGGTCACGAGGGTTCTTCGGCTCCCGAGCCAGATCCGGTGTTCGCGGCGAGCTGGATGTCCCGCCAGCGGCCATTCCCCCGGGCACCTCGTTCACCCCGTTTTTTGCGCCCGTCACCTCGATGATGTACCGGGCTTTTTGGCCGGGACGGTCATCCCTCCTGAGGTTCTCTGCCGTGATAGTGGGATGGATATCGACTTCTTTCACCCGTTTCGCTTGCTCGACAGCCAGCTTGAGCAGCTTGGTGCCAGTGACCCCTCCAGGGAAACCGAGATAGTTCTCGATGAGGTTGATGGACGTCGCGGCACTGCCACCCGGCCTGCCGGCCTCGATCACCAGAGTGCTCAGACCGTTCGCGCCGGCACTCACTGCGGCGGACAGGCCGGCCGGCCCCGCCGCCACAACGACGAGGTCGTACGCATGCCAAGCCTTGATCTTGTCATCACCGTCGTCGGTCCAGTGATAGGAGATCCCGTGCAGGAACAAAAACCTCTTTAGATGCGCCGCCCAGGAGCTCTCTGGATCCCCGCTGAACACGACTTCTGGATCGTCCGGATCCCATTCGTAGAACAGGCGCTCAATGGTCTCCTCAAAGGCTCTCTTCGCAAACTTATCGACGAAAATATCCTCATCCGGTCCAGTGTTGAATGCCCCGGCCTCTGGCAGCAGTTCCAGCTTCGCCTTCGGGTGCAACGCCAGAATGAACTCGGCAAGCCCATCCCATTGGTCAGCGTCAAGGGCGGGCTCTGCCACCACGGCAACCAGACGCTTGGGCGTAGATCCCCCTTCGAGTGTATTGGTGAGTTCAACTACATCAGCCACCCCAATGGCCTCAAGACTGCCGTCGCACCAGGCCTCAATCTGAACCGTAAGCCTCTAGTCGCAAGATGGCGTCACCGGATTGCATGACAAGAATGACCGGCCGATCATCGCGCACGGCAACCACCCCGCCTGCGCATTGCGTTCCCCGGAGGGCCGAGCAAGATCCCAGGCGGTACGGGCAATTGCCCACCCCTCGTCGGCAGCGCGCCACAGTAGTCCTCATGCCCTATGGATTCCACCCGGCTGCGCCATGCCCACGAATCGCCGCCGCTCATCATGCGTATGGCGCAGCGACAGAGATCTCAGCGGCGCTTTCTGTAACGCAACTACTCACACCCGGGCCCGCAACCAGAGTTCCCGCTTCCCGAAGCCCCCGCCCTCCCTGCCTGTCGTTCCTCGCGAATGGTGTTCGGCGGTGGGGCGAGCCCGAGGCCGCGTGCCGGGCCTGGCGCCGGGGGTGCGGCGGGAACGACTTCGGGCTGGGTGCCGCGCATCGGGTGCGGGCTCGTGGGCCGTACGTGGTCGCGGATCGAGCCGCCGGTCACCGGGGCGTCGTGTGCGCGCGATGTGGAAGTGGCCGTGTACGACCGCGGGTGAGTGGTGCGTGCTCAGCGACCGGCGGTCGGTGCGTGGCGGACCGGCCATGCCGGCTTCGGGAGCCTGGGCGCGCGGCGCCTGTGGGCTTCGAAGGCGAGCCAGGCGGCTCCTGAGGCGACCGTCGTGAGGAACGGCAGCGCCCAAGCGGCCAGCTGCCAGACGGCCGCGACGTCCAGGGTGCTCACCAGCGCCGCCGCCGGAGCGGCGGCAAGGGTCAGCAGCAGCGTGATCCTGGCCCAGAGCGGCAGCCTGCGGCTCACCGCGGCGGTCGCGAGGCCCAGGCCCGCGCTCGCCGTGAGGATCACGGCCAGGGCCACAAGGGCGATGGCGAGGGCGACTATCAGGGCGAGGAGTAGCAGGATCAGGCCCATGTCGTGCCCACCTCCGGTCTCGTGGCGACCCGTCGCGAGGGCAGGCGGATCCGACTCCGCTGCTCCGGCAGGTTCACCGGAAGCCATACTGTCAGAGGTATTGAACGCGTTCAACACTGCCTCCGGTGTCACCCGTAGGCCCTGCTGTCGGCGGTGGGGCGTGGCGCGATCGCGGGATGCAGTACCAGTACGCCACCGAGGCCGACGCGCCGATCGTCTGAACCACACATCAGCCCCTGTTAGGTCCATTGGACCTAACAGGGGCTGATGTGCGCCTGGAGGCTTACGGCGTGGTCGGCTGCGTCTGCATCTCGGCATCGGCGGCCATCTGTTCGTCGTGGTCCCGGAGCATCCGCAGGACGGTCGCCGGACTGGGGTGCTGCCCCTTCTTCTTGCCCCTGGTGATGACGAGCCGGTGGGCGATGTCCCGCAGGCTCAGCTTCTCGGCGTCCGGCAGGTGCAGGGCCATGGCGAGCATCGTGGGGTCGGACACCTTCGCGCCGCCGGTGCCCGGGGCCGGACCGCTTGCGGTGCTGGGCGATGTCCGGGTATCCGAGCAGGGCAACCCGACGGCGGGCCGGGCCTGGGTCGAGTTGTCCTGGCCGTCCCGCGTGCGGGGCACGGCCGAGGCTGGGGAGGGTGTCATCCGGCACGGCCTGTCGCACACCGCCCCAGGGGAGGAGTGCCAGTGCGAGCGGCACGACTGCGGAGGCATCGCCCCGGTGATGTGGTGCCCGGAACACGGGGGCATCGCGCCCCGGATGGAGTGGCACCCCGGAGGCGGCATCCGCTGCACCGCACTGCGCCGCAGCCGGCGCGAAGCGACCATTGCCCGGGCCGGGGCCGGGCAGAATGCGGGCTGTGAGTGATGACGAGAAGGCTGATGTCCTGCTCCAGGCCATCGAGGGGTACCTGGCCGAGGCGTACGTCGATGACATCGACGCCGACGACCTGTCGTGGGTGCTGGTCCGCGCGCTGAGGAGGGCCGGGGCGTAAGCCGGGGGCTTCCGGGGGTCCGGGGTGCGGGTCGGATTTCCGACCCGCACCCCGGACTCTGCTGCCGGGGCCTGGCTGGGGCATGCGTGCGGCGTGGCCCTCAAGGAACAGGGCCCCCTGCTGAAGGGAAAGGTAACGGTCCGGACCGCGAGCACCACACCGACACACCGCCAGCACAGTTCATGACCAGCCCCGTGACATCCGATGCCCAACTGCTGCTCGCCGTTGCCGCCTTCGAAACAGCCTCGAGCATGCCCGCTGATCATGCTGACACACCGGGGAACTCCAAGATCCCCGACAGAGTCAAGGAGGCTCAGGTTCTCCGCGATGACCGGTCTGCTGGTCTACTGCCGGACGAAGGGCTCGCTACCCTCCGGGGCATAGGCCAGGTCCAGCTCTGCCTGACTTTGATCCGTGGAGTACAGGAAGAACAGGTCGCACGTCGGGCCACCGGCGGCGGCCGTCAACGTGACCTCCGTAGCCGGCCCGACGGAGTCCAGATGCCAGGGTCGCCAGGTACCGGTGAACTTCGTGTCGGCTGACCACGACCCCTTGTGACACACGCTGGGAGGCAGGCTCACCTCTCCGAGCGCACCGTCCTTGAGGAACTGGATCGTGCCCAGGGTCGGCGACTTCCAGGACCCGACGACATGCCGCGCCCTGTCCTCGTCCGTCTGCACGGTGCAGGACACCGCCAGCGGAACGGCCACCAGTGAGCCGACCAGAAAACGGACGCCACTCCTCATCCGACATCTCCCTTCTGGAGCGGGTTACTCGAAGTCGCTGGGTCGGGCATAGTTCCCACCTGTCATGTGGTTCTTTGCCTCCCTGGTGATAGCGTCCCTGAGCTGGGACTCCGAGGCCCCGGGGTTGGCTGCGGCGATCTTCTCGCCCATCTGGCGGCCGTACTCGTTGTTCACGAGGTCCGAGAGGTGATCAGCATAGTTGTGGCCTTCCCTGTCGCCGTACGCCTCGTGGGCGTCCGCGACCATCTCGGCGGTCTGGGCCCCGTGCTTGGCCGTGATCATGGCCTGCCAGGTGAAGTGCCGGTAGGCGTTCTGCCCCTCGTTCTCCGCCCCAGGGTATGCGTCCGCCGCTACGTTCGCGGCCCAGCCGGTGATCTGCTTCGCGTCGTTGCAGTCGGCCACGCCGATGTACGCGCAGACCATCAGCCGCCCACTACCGCACCTGCCACGCCGCGACCCCCGGCATGATCGAACGCCGCTGGGGCCGGATCGTGAACATCGGCAGCGTCAACGCCCGCGCCGGCCGCACGAACCTCGTCGCGTACAGCACCGCGAAGGCCGGGCTACTGGGCCTGACCCGCTCCCTCGCCCGCGAACTGGGTCCGTACGGGGTCTGCGTCAACACCGTCATGCCCGGCGCCATCCACGTCGAGGCCGAGAACGCCATCCCCGCCCAACACCGCGCGCGCCCGGAGGACCAGATCAAGCGCCAGTGCGTCCCCCGCCGTGGACGGCCCGAGGATGTCGCAGCCCTGGTGGCGTTCCTCGTAGGCCCCTCCGCCTCGTTCATCACTGGCCAATCCGTCCACGTCGACGGCGGCTGGCTGCTGCACTGAGACGCCAACAAGCAAGGAGAAAGACCGACATGAACGAACGAGTCCGCGCGATCCTCGTCACCGCTCACGACACGATGCTGGTCATCCGCCGAAGCAAGCCCGAGATCCCTGTGTACTGGGTTCTGCCCGGCGGCGGTGTCGAAGCCAGTGACGAGTCCCGGGAGGCCGCCCTCCACCGAGAGATTCATGAGGAGATCGCGGGGAAGGCAGACATCGTCCGGCTCCTCCACACGATGGAGTCCGAGGACGAGCGTCAGCTCTTCTACCTCGCCCGCATCGCGACCTGGTCCTTCGAGGACCGCACCGGGCCCGAGTTCAGTGCCGAGGGCCGCGGCGAATACGCGCTGGAGGAGATCCCGCTGACCGCGGAGGGGCTCGACTGCATCGATCTCAAGCCCGAGGAGATCGCCCACGTCCTCCGGGGCGCCATCGGCGCCGGCACCCTTCTGGCAGAGGCTGCGAAGTAGCTGTCCGGATCTGTGGACTTGCCGTCGGGACCAATGCCGAAGTGCATCGGCCCCGACGGCACCTACGGTGTGCTGCGGCTGCCACTCCTCGATGCCCATCAGCTGGGAGGGGCCTGAGGGTTGAGGTCGAGAACGGCGGAGGTCGGCATCTGTGAGTTGAGGCCCTGGAAGCCCTACCTCCGCGCCCTCCACTTACACCGTCAGAACTGAAGCTCTGCCACCAGCCGCTCGGCCTCCTTCCGGGCCGCCGCCAGAAGCGGATCCTCGTCGTACGCGTGGGGGCCGACGATCTTCGACAGGAAGAACAGCGACATCAGCTTGCCGTCCCGGGGTTCCAAGTCCGCTCGCCGCTCTTCCTGGACGCGGTCCGCGAGTGCAGGGACGGCCAGCGCGTTGCCCCACAGCGTTGCGGAGGGCGCTCCTGCGGGCGGCCCGTCCTGACGGCTATGGCCGGTGGGTGGTCGTCGCAGAGCCGTCCGGCAGCACAGAGGCGCGGGGCGCCACCACGGCCGCACCCCGGCGCCGTACCCGCCGCGGTAGGCGGTCGGCGGTGCCCTCGTCAGCGCGAGCCCTGTGCTCGGGACGGGCTCTGGCGAGCGGGGCGTCGGGGCATAGGGGTGTAGGGGTGTAGGGGTGTAGGGGTGTTCCGCAGGTCAAGTGGTTGGATGCCAGCCTTCGCATTTCCCCACCCGCTTCTTCGAGCATCGAGCATCGAGCACGGCCCCGGGAACCGTTCGTCGCACTCGGGGAGTTCGATGCGTCGGGTACCGCCGCGGAACGGGATGGGGGAGTCTGGCTCCAACGGTGCACTTGGCCCCGCCAAACCCGGCCCGACTTGGACCCCAGAGTCCGTTCGATTCCAGCTTGGCGCGGCCCCGTTCGCACCCTGTGGCCCTGGTGACTGGTGGAGCCGCCTCGGTCCGGAACCACACGGGTCCGTTTTGGGCGGAGCCGGCGGAATCCGGAGCATTGGGACCTACGCAGGGCGTTGGAGCCAGGAGTCCCGCTTCAGCGCTTTCGAGGCCTTGGGTCACGACCGGGCCGGTCGCCCTTGGGCCCTCGGACGAGGGGGCCGAGCCGGAGACACAGCGCCGGCTCGGCATCGTTCCGGTGGGCGTCAGGTAGGCCTCGCTCTGTCGGCGACCGTGCTGTAGCGACGCCATAGGCGCCGACCTTGCGGGGCTCCCTGCCGGGATCTGCCACCGGTGAACGCCAGGGGTCCACCCGCTGTCCTCGCTACCGACCCACGTTGACCCGGCCGCCGGTGGGAAGGGTGCGCCACCTGTGGCTGGGCAAGGAGTCGGTCGGCGCCTACGAGCAGCCTGCCCCTGTGCTGGGTGACGTCGACTGGCTCGCCACTCGTATGGCGCTGATGTTCCGAACGAACGTCGCGGAGGTTCAAGTGCGTGCCGTGTCGGTGTTCCTAGGATTCGACGGCAGAAGGGAATTCCGGGCTGTTGCTGGACGGGTACGCGCCAAGGAGGTGATCGTTCGTCACCGGGCACCTCGGTGTCCGTCAGCACCAGCAGCGCGCGCGGCCTGCCTCCGGGCAGCCCTGCTCCACGGGAGCCCGCTTGCTGCTGATCAGTCCGTTCCATGCCTTCTGCGGGCCGAGCTCGGAGGCGGCCGGACGAGGCACAGGGCCGACCTGAAGGGAACCGTCGCCACTTCTCGGCCCCTTGAGTACATGCAAGCAATCAGCTCTTTGATCGTCGAGGAGCCTTTTCCTGAAACCCGGTGGGCGGACAGTGCTGCCGTGGGAAGCGGAGACATGATGGGCCAGAGTCCTTATGACTATGTCGTTGTGGGAGCGGGGACAGCGGGGTGCGTGATCGCCTCCCGGCTTTCCGAACGCCCCGGCGTGCGGGTGCTGTTGCTGGAGGCGGGAGCCCGGGACGCGACCGAGGCGATGGCGTCTGCCTGGGGGTTTCTGGGGTTCGACCCGTCGTCGCTCTGGCTGGGCGCCTCGACCGTGCAGGCAGGTACGGGCAGGGCCGCTGACGTCCTGCGCGGTAGGGCGCTCGGCGGATCGTCGAGCATCAACGGCCTCTACCACCTGCGGGGGCACCGCTCCGGTTACGACGAATGGCCCGGACTCGGTGCTCCGGGCTGGGGTTTCGACGATCTGCTTCCCCATTTCCGGCGCAGCGAGAGCACTCGCCGTCGGGATGCCTCCGTGCGGGGTACGGACGGGCCGGTCGTGGTCGCTCCGGTTCCGGAGCCCCATCCCCTGGCCACGGCGGGCGTCGACGCCGCGGTGCAGGCTGGGTTCACACGCGCCGGTGACATCGGCGGCGGGCTGGAGACCGGGTTCGGGTGGAGTGACATGAATCTGCCCGGCGGCGCCCGCCAGAGCGCGGCCGACGCCTACATCCGTCCGTTTCTCGACCGGTCGAACCTGGACGTCGTCACGGACGCGACCGTGCAGCGGCTGCGCATCACCGCGGGCCGTTGCACCGGCGTCGAGTACACCGTGGGTGGCGAGCACGTGTCCGTCGAGAGCGCCGAGGTCGTACTGACCGCGGGGGCCATCGGTTCCGCGCATCTCCTGATGCTGTCGGGGGTCGGCCCGGCACGACACCTCGGCGAACACGGCATCGACGTCGTCGCCGACCTGCCGGGAGTGGGATCCCATCTGCAGGACCATCCGATGGCGGCAGTGGTGTACGAGGCCGGCCGGCCCGTACCGTTCGTTCCTGCCAACCCGCCGGCCGAGATGATGGGCCTGGTGTACAGCGACCCCGCCGCGGCCCGGCCGGACCTTCAGGTCTACATCGTCGCCGCACTGCTGCCTTCGGCATGGGGCCGGCCGCCGGCCAACGGCTACTCCATCGCCTTCTCCGCGATGGCTCCGCACAGCAGCGGCACCGTGCGCCTGGCGGACGCCCGTCCCGCCAGTGCTCCCGTCGTCGACCCGGGCTACCTGAGCGACGAACGTGACCTGGAAGTC
Source organism: Streptomyces sp. NBC_01546 (assembly GCF_045208355.1). Lineage (NCBI taxonomy): Bacteria > Bacillati > Actinomycetota > Actinomycetes > Kitasatosporales > Streptomycetaceae > Streptomyces > Streptomyces sp. NBC_01546. Next base: position 1,231,387 of record NZ_CP109379.1, on the reverse strand, counting down.
ATGCGCAAGGGCCTGGCAGTGGCACGCCGCATCGGGGAAGCCGACGCGTTCGCCGACTGGCGCAAGCAGGAAGCGGTGCCGGGCTCCGGGACGAACGGCGCGTCCGTGGACGAGTTCATCCGGAAGGCCACCGGCCCCTACTTCCACTTCACCGGCACCTGCCGCATGGGAACCGACACCGATGCCGTCGTCGACCCTGCAAACCTTCGCGTACACGGGATCGCCGGGCTGCGGGTCGCCGATGCCTCGGTGATGCCGTCCATCCCCTCGGCCAATACCAACGCGACCGTCTACGCCATCGCCGAACGGGCCGCCGAACTGCTCGACTGAGCCTCCTTCCGTACCCACGGCGCTTCCATAACCCGCTTCATGCCTCCGTCGTGCGCCGAATGCGGCCCCGGCCGGACCCAACACCCCTTAAGACAGGAGCACCACCATGTCCGAAACGCTTCAGACCACTGACGTCGTCACCTCCGACGCCTACCTGCTGGACCGCACCGCGACCGCCGTGCGCGCGGCCGGTGCGGCGCTGCGCGAGCGGTTCGGCGAGGTGGTCCGCTACGAGACCCGTGACGAGTTGATGCGTGCGCTCGCCGTCAACGACGACACGGCCCTGGACATCCTGCGCCCCATTCTCACGAGCCTGCGCCCGGCGGCCGGTTGGGTGGAGGACGAGCTGGACGGCGGTGCGCTGCCGTCCGGCGAGTGGTGGGTCGTGGATCCGGCCGAGGGCAACGTCAACCACCTGCACGCCCTGCCGGACTGGGCGGTGACGGCCACCCTCGTACGTGACAACCAGCCGGTGCTCACCGTGGTGCACCTGCCGTTGACCGGCGAAACCTACACCGCGCTCATCGGCGGCGGCGCCCACCTCGACGGCCGGCCGCTGCGCGTCTCCCCGACCGCGGACCTGGCCTTGAGCATCGTGGCCACCAGCCAGGCCCGGCCGGACGAGGACGAGAAGGTCGTGCGGCGCGTCGGCTCCTCGATCACGGCGATGCTCTTCGACGCGCTCGTCGTCCGCACCGCTGTGCCCGCGACCCTGCACCTGACGAACGTGGCTGCCGGCCGGATCGACGCCTTCTGGCAGTTCGCCGGAGCCCGGGCGGACCTCCTGCCCGGGGCGCTGCTCGTCACCGAGGCCGGCGGACGGATCTCCGACGCCGAGGGCCGCCCCTGGACCCCGCAGAGCGACAGCTTCCTCGCCACCGCGCCCGGCATCCACACCGAAGCCGTCGCCACGCTCTCCCGCTGACCACGCACACCACAACCACACCCACGCAAGGATCAGAACATCATGACCACGATCGCAGTTCTCGGAAACGGCCGCGTCGGCGGCAACCTGGCCACAGCCCTGACCCGGGCGGGCCACCAGGTGACCGCGGTGGACCGCGAGCCCGGCGCCGCCGCCGACGCCGCCCGGACAGCCGAGATCGTCATCAACGCCACCCCGGGCGCCGGATCCCTGGAACGTCTCGCCGCCCTCCGCGAAGAGCTGCACGGCAAGATCCTCATCGACGTCTCCAACGCCACCGCCGACGGACCGGACGGACTGCCCGCCGACCTCATCTACCCCGGCTCAAGCCTCGCCGAACGGCTCCAGGGAGCACTCCCCGAAACACACGTCGTCAAGACGCTCAACACCATGCTCTTCCCGGTGATGACCGCCCCGGCCACGCTCACCCAGACGCCAACCGCCTTCCTCTCCGGCGAGGACCCGCAGGCCAAGCAGACCGTCCGCGAACTGCTCATCGACCTCGGCTGGCAGAAGGAATGGATCACCGACCTCGGCGGGATCCAGACCGCCCGCGCCACGGAGGCCGCGATATTGTTCGTCCCGCACGTCATCCGGTCCGCCGGATTCACCCCCTTCGCGGTCTCGATCGCCCGCTGACTGTCGAGCCGTGCAAGCTGCGGGTGTCCGGAGCCGGCACTGGCACGGATAGGTTCCCGGTGGGACACGATCGCGACAGGCTGATCTTGGCGAGACGGCTTGGCCAGCAGATCGGCATGGCCCGCTCGCTGGAAGACACCCGGATTCGGCTGCGGCTCGGTGAGGTGACGTGCCCGGGCAACTACGAGGTCACGCTCACGGTCCGTTCCGTCGACACCGGGTCTGGGCACTACGATCTCGGTGGCCTCCGGGGCAGCGCCTGCGTGGGCACGGTCGACGACATCGGCCCACATGGCGAACTGCGCGCCACCCACTAACTGTTACCTCCAGCGGAAGCTCTGGCCGAGGGCGGCGAAGACGTCCCCGGCACGAGCCCGTGAGGGAGGAGCGAGCGCGAGCGCGACCCCTGACGACCAGGCTGCGAGAAGCCTGGTCGTCAGGGGTCGCGCTCGCGCTCGTTGCCGAACCGGGCGAACCGACCACCGCGGCGAGTCCTCGGGCGATCAGCTCATCTCGCCGGATCAGAAGCATCAGCTCTGCCTCTCGGCCGCTGCAATGCGGTCCGTCCATAGGAAGATTGGCACGGTATCCGCATGGGTCATGGCGGTGTCCTGCGGAACACGATCACCACAGGACGGCGTTGAAGCAATGAAGACGAGAGGATCGCAGAGGGATGCACGCTACTGGTGTGGAGGTCAACGGCGCGCGCGGGGTGTTCGCAGTGGACTCGACCGCCCCGGACTCCGCACCGCGGGGACTCGACGTCTTCCGGCGCGGATGGCAGACGCAGGTCGGCGACGATGTCTTCCAACTGCCGGACTTCAACCCGGACACGGTCGGTGACTTCCGGGTCAAGGGCAACGTGGCCAAGGTGCACGGCGCGGCGATCGCCGATCTCCATGCTGCGTCGGCGACCCGCACCGCTGAGGTCCCGGGCGGCGATCAGGATCTGGTGGCGATGTACGTCGTGCGGAGCGGCGCATGGACTCTGGACGGCCCGCCAGGTTACGGCGATCAGACCGTGTCGGCCGGGCAGTTCCTCGTCCGTCACCTCGGGCGCCTGACGGCATTCGCGACGACGGCGCACCTCACGGCGAAGTTCGTCGTCCTGCCCCCCAGCGAGCTCAAACCCCTGCTCGGGAACCGGGGCATCGCCGGGCCGGCGGACTCGGCCGAGATGCGCTTGCTGACGGCCCTTACCGACATGATTCACATGACCGTGGCCGACCTCGGCCCGGCCGGTGTGGCAGCTGCCGAAGGTACCTTGATCGAGCTGACCAAGGCGGTGGCGAAGGGCCGGTTCGACGACGTGGAGCCCCGGTTGGCCCCCGCGCTCACCCAGGCAACCAAGGACCTCGCGGACCGTCGGCTCGCCGACCCCGATCTTTCTCCGGCGATGCTTGCGCGTGAACTCAATGTCTCCGTCCGTACGCTGCACCGGGCGTTCGCCGCGGTGGGTGAGCAGGTGAGCACCTACATCCGCCACCGGCGACTGCATGAGGCCCGGCTCGCCCTTGTCTCGCAGCCAGGGCGTCTGAGCATTTCAGAACTCGCCGCACACTGGCAGTTCGCGGACGGGAGTCACTTCACCCGAGCCTTCAAGAAGCACTACGGTCAGACTCCCACCGAGTACGCCCGCTCGGCCGGAGCAGCTTCGCTCTCGCCGAACCGGCACCCGCCGGGCCGCGGGCAGGGTGGAAGTGCGTGACCAGGGGAATGGCCCCAGTTCAGCGAATGCCGCCGACCTTCTGGAGCCGACGCCGCTGCCTACCGAGAGGGCGCACACGGAACTCCTGTACGGGGAGTGACTGCGCCGCCAACGGCGCAAGCACGACGCCCGGATACGGCTGAGAGGTGCCCCACGAACAGTTCACGTCGATGGGTGCGGCCGCCTTCGCCGAGCGCGCCCGACTGGAACTTCGGGCCGCCGGCGAGGAGGCACGCAGGCGGCGAGCCGGAGCGGATCACCCGCAGACGCCGCGGGAGTCCCGGATCGTGCAGATGGCCGCTCACGGTGCCACCGACCAGGAGATCGCCACGAGCTTGTTCGTCAGCGCGAGTACCGTGGAGTACCACCGCGCCAAGGTCTTCCGGAAGCTCCGGGTCACCTCCCGCCGACAGCTTTCCGCGGCACTGGAGCGCTGATCCGCTCCGCCGGCCCGGCAGAAGGTGCTACCGGCCTCGGCTCCGATCGGCGAAGGCCGGGCCGGCGGCATGCCGGCCCCAGGCGTCGAGCCGGTGTGCCTCGTGGGCTCTCCGCCCTGGACTACTGGCGGGCGGGTGTCTTGCCGGTCGTCCTTGCGTCGTGAGGGGGTCATCGACCCGGAGGAGGGCTCGGCCTTGCCGAGGGGGAAGGGGCGAGTGATGTCGGTGACGTCCTGGATGACGACCACGCCGTCGGCGCGTGCGGCCCCGCGGAATGGCTGGTACCTCCTGTTCCGGCACTCCACTACCGAGGTGCGGCATTCCCGAGACCTCGCAGAGGGCCGCATCCTGCCCCCAAGGCGTGTACGAAACGGCGCACGTGACGGGCGGCGATGGACTACCAGAATCTGTTCGAGCACGGCGCCGAACTCGGCCGGGCCCTCGCCGCGCACCCCGGCGATGCGGAGACCGCGCTCGCCGCGCACGAGCACGCCATGTTCGCCCGCGCCGCCGCTGTGGAAGCGGACGACGACGGCTTCTACACGATCATGATCGACGACCACGCGCCCCACAGCTTGCTCGCCCTGATGACCGGCGCCGAACCAAACGCGTGATCCGCAGCCGCGCGTACAGCACCAGGCGGCCCGACGCCATGCCCCGCACGGGTGCTGAGCGGCCACCGTGCCGTTCGATCTGATCAACTGCCTCCAGGCACGGCAGCCGCATGGCACGGTGCCGGAAGCTTGAACCAGGAAGGGCACATGGGTCGCTGTGTGGCGGAGCGCGCAGGCGGTCCTGTGGGCGCACCATGGAAAGACGAAGGCGAGCGGTGTGACGAGCGGGCAGGAGCCCGTCGATGGCGCGTGGGCGATTGCGGATCTACCTCGGGGCCGCCCCGGGGGTGGGAAAGACGTGCGCGATGCTCGAGGAAGGGCAGCGGCTGGCCTCGGCCGGTGCCGATGTGGTCGTCGGTTTCGTCGAGCCGCACGGGCGGCGGCCCACCGCTGCCCTCGCCGAGGGGCTGGAGATCATTTCCCGGCGCGCCATGGAGTACCGGGGGGCGAGCTTCACCGAGATGGACCTGGACGGGGTGCTCGCCCGCCGGCCGCAGGTCGCCCTGGTCGACGAACTGGCCCACACCAATGTGCCCGGCTCCCGCCATGCCAAGCGATGGCAGGACGTCGAGGAACTCCTCGACGCGGGGATCGACGTAGTCACCACGCTCAACGTCCAGCACCTGGAGTCCCTGGGCGACGTGGTCCGGCAGATCACCGGTGTCCCGCAACGCGAGACCCTGCCCGACGAGGTGGCACGCCGCGCGGACCAGATCGAACTGGTGGATCTGCCGCCCGAGCTGCTGCGCCGACGCATGCTGCACGGCGAGATCTATCCCTCGGACCGCATCGAGGCCGCCCTCACCCACTACTTCCGCGTCGGCAACCTCACGGCCCTGCGCGAACTCTCCCTGCTGTGGCTCGCCGACCGCGTCGAGGAAGGCCTCCAGCGCTACCGCGCGGAACACGGCATCACCACCCGCTGGGAAACCCGCGAGCGCATCATGGTCGCCCTCACCGGCGGCCCCGAGGGAGACACTCTGATCCGCCGCAGCGCCCGGATCAGCGCCCGAGTCCCCGGCAGTGAGCTGCTGGCATTGCACATCGTACCGAGCGACGGCCTCACCCACGGCGATCCGGCCACCCTCGCCGCCCAGCGGGCCCTGGTGGAGTCACTGGGCGGCAGCTACCACCAGACCACCGGCGACGACATCCCCGAGGCGCTGCTCCAGTTCGCGGAGGCCGAGAACGTCACGCAGATCGTGCTGGGCGCGAGCCGCCACGGAAGGCTCTCCACGTTCCTCCGCGGCAGTGTGGGGCACCGGACGATCCGGCGATCCGGCCCCATCGACGTACTCGTGATCACCCATGAGCACGCCGCCGGCTCGACTTCCCCGCTGCGACTGCCGCACCCGAGCCGCGCCACCGGCCCACGGCGCTTCTGGACGGCGATGCTGCTCGCGGCGATCACGCTCCCGGGCCTGACCGCCCTCCTGGTTCTCCTGGGCGAGCACGTGGACCTCTCCCTCGCCTTGGTGCTCTACCTGCTCGCCGTTGTCGTGATCGCCCTGGTCGGTGGCCTCGTTCCCGCACTCGTGGCCGCTCTTGCCGCGGGACTGCTCGCCGACTACTACTTCACCCCGCCGATGCACTCGTTGCGCGTCCAGCACCTCGCCGACGTCATAGCGCTGGTGGTGTACGTCATCACGGCCGTCATCGTCGGCATGGCCGCGGGTACGGCCGCTCGCAGCACGTACCAGGCCGTCCGCGCGAGCTCCGAGGCCCGGGCACTGAGTCGGCTGGCCACCGCCATGATGCACGGCCAGGACCTGCCGACCTTGCTCGAACAGGTACGGGAGGACTTCGGCCTGGAAGCGGTGAGCCTGCTGGAACGGGATACGGGGCATGCCGCCGAGCCCCGCTGGTACGTCATCGCCAGCACAGGCGTGGATCCCCCCGAGCGCCCGTACGACGCGGATGTGGACAGTCCCGTCGGCGACGACCTCACCTTGGCTGCCCGAGGGCGCCCGCTGAGCAGCGATGACCAGCGCGTACTGGGAGCGTGCGCGGCCCAGTTGGGCATGGCCTACTCGCACGGCCGGCTTGCTGCTCACGATGCCGAAACGGGCCTGCGCGCCGCAGCCGAGCACACCAGGGCCTCGCTCCTCCTCACCGCGAGCCGCGATCTGCGCGGCCCACTGCGCACAGCCGACGAAGCGCTGGATGGCCTCGGCGTCGGCGTCGGCACGGATACGAGGGAGAGCCGGAACCTCGCCATAGCCCGGTCGTCGGTGCGGCGTGCGGTCCAGCTTCTCTCGGACCTGGACGAGTTGAGCCGCCTGCACGCCGGGGCACTGGATCTGTATCTGCGACCGGTCGATCTCGACGAGCTGCTGACCGCCGTTCTGGACGACCTGGGTCCCGGTGGCCATACGATCCAATGCAGCCTGCCGGAGCTGCTGCCCGACGTGATCGCCGACGCGGCCGTGCTCACTCGCGTGCTGACCGCCTTGGCGGCCGAGGCCCAGCGCCACAGCCCGCCGGACCGGCCTGCGCGGCTGACAGGCAAGACCCGGTCCGGCCAGGTGGAAATCCATATGACGGACGGCACCAACGACGAAGTACAGGGCGCGGAACGCGGCACACATCCGAGTCGCACGCCGGACAGTCTGACCCTGCGGATGTGCCGTGACCTCACGGAGACCATGGGGGGCACCCTTGAAACCGCAGCCGTCGGCCCCGGCTTTGCCGTGACGCTCACGCTTCCGGCGGCGGCCTCCCGGCGGCCGATCACCCCGTCTGCGTCCTCCCCGACGGAGGATCAGTGACTCGCGTCAGCCACTGCCCGGGTGCACCGAAGTCACCGATCGTCGATCACTGCAGGCCTGAGACCTTGAAGACCGTGAGGGCCGTCTCGCGGTCGATACGCTCTGCCAGCCGGCGCAGGGCTGTCTCGCCGCACAGCAGAGTGCCGCGCCGGATCGATGTGCGGGTGTCCGTGTCGAGGCGGCGCCACATCGCCGGATTGCGGGCCAGGACGGTCGGATCGATCTCGACCTGGCTTCCCTCCGTGTCGCGGAGGATCATCCGCTGGGCCAGCCCGTCGGACCACCTGACCGAGACGAGGGAGTCGGTGCGGACAGTGTGTTCCACCAGCAGTCCTCGGGCGCTCAGCAGACCGGGACCTACGGAGACCCTGGACGGCAGCAGGACCACGAAGAGGAGGGCTGCCAGGCCGGTCCAGAGGGCGCCGCGGGTCGCGTCGAGCTCGCCGAAACCCGCGTCCATGGCGAGCAGGGCCGAGTACAGGAGGGACGCGACACCGATGGCCGAGCGCATCTCGCCGGCCCAGTGGATGTCGCGTGCGATAGGTCCTCGAGGCTCCGCGCCGGCGCGAGCACCGGTCGCGGACTGCGTGAAACGTCGTCCCATAGGGGTGACGTTAGGGCCGGTACGTGCCTCGACACCGGACCCTGACGCACCGCTGATGTGATGGCTACGGCATTTTGACGGGGCTCTGGTTCGAGGCCCCCCGTCGGCTCAGTGGCCTGGCGGGCCGGTGGTGACCGGCGCGGGATTCCACGGTGCTGGGGCAGGCGGTGGCTCGAACGGTCCGGCCCGGTTGGCCATGAGGATCAGCATCGTCCCGACGGCGAGCACGGTGATGACGGTGAGGGCGAGCCCGAGGGGGTTGCGAGGGTGTAGTAGTAGCGGTTCGTTCCCCACTTGCTCCGCTTGAAGACCGGTTCGTCGTCGTGGTGCACAGGCTGTGTCCTAGGTCGAAGGTATGGGGTGGCGCGCATTCCCCAGCGGCCATTGCGGTCAGGAGGCGCAGCCCACTGCCTTCTGGGCCGCGGGGAAGTACACGGTCATGAGACGGGTGAGGGCCTCACGGCGTGCGGGCACGTCGGAGGCCTTGATGGGCGGGTAGATCTCGACGACGAACTGGCCGGGTTTGCCCTCGTAAGTGCACCGTGCGACCGCGACGGCCATGGAGTCGGCAACGCGGGCGGCGTCGCCCACGTTGATCTGTGCGGGATCGCCGGAGCTCGCCAAGCGCTGACCGATGCCACCCATGACGTCTTCGTCCGCCGTGGTCACGTCGCCTTTCATGGTCAGGACGGTGTTCTTGTCCACGGTCAGTTCGCACCGCGGAGCGTGCGGCCTGGCTGCGTACGTCGACTGCTCCAGCTTGGCGCCGGGCGGAAGCAGCGGTGCGATGAGGGCCGGATCGACGGCCACGCCGCATATGTCGCCCGGCAGCGCGTACTCCCTGCCCTCGCTGCACCCGGTCACGGAGATCAGTGCCGCGGCCCCCGCGGCGGCCAACATGGCCGTGCGCAGGCGCTTCACTGGGCGCCTGCCAGACCCTTGGCAGCGACGTTCCCCGTCACTGCGGACGTGTTGATCTCCTGCTCCAGCGTGCGCGGCGTGTAGGGGTGCCCTGGGTTCGCCTTGGCCCATTCCTCGGAGAGCGCCCTCAGCTGGTTCTCCCGGTGAGTGAACGTCTTCGCGTTCTGGTCCTGGACTCCCGCGTCGATCCGCGCCTGTTCGTCGAGCTGCCACTGGTAGGCGAGGGCGTCGACACCTCGTTGCGCTATGTCGCCGACCACGGGGATGAAGTTGGCGGCTCCGCCGAAACCGTGGTAACCCCACTTGGCTTCCCACGTGGGGTCATCCTTGTCGGTCTTGAGGGCCTGGTAGCGGGCCTCTTCGAGGAAGCCGACCGTACGGCCCGCATCTTGCAGCGTCTCGTCGGGGTCACGCGGGTGTTCTGCGTGGATGTCTTTGATCATTTCTCGGTTCATGGCCTCGTTGAGCATGCCGTAGGAATTCTGGTCGCGGGAGACCTGCTTGCTCACCTCCAGGAGGTGGTGGCGGTCGAGCTGGCGGGGGTCGTCCGGCGTGTCCGACATGGCGCTGGCCGAGTGGTGTACGACATCGCTGTGGGCGGAGAGGACCTTGGCCATGTCGTCGCGCATCTCGGACGGGAACTCGTCGCCGCGCTCGGAGAGGTACTTCAGGGAGCGGTCCAGAACCTGGCGGTGTTCAGGCGTGAGGTCGTCGGGACGCGTTGTCATGTTGTTGGGGTCGACTCCCGTGGCCGCAGAGACCAGGGCGGCGCCCGTGGCTTCCCGTGCGGCGTTGCCGTCCTTGGTGTTGAGGGGCGTGTCGTCGAAGGTCTGCCGGTCGCCGAGGACGTACTGGGCGTTGTCGATGGGCTGCGTCGCGTTGAAGAACTCCGTTGCGGCGTTCGGGCTGGCGGCCAGGGCGGTCATGAAGCCGGTCATGGGGTCGCGGCCGAAGTCCTCGCCGATGAAGTTCATCTTCGGTACCGGTGGCATCCCGCCGTTCCAGTAGTTCGCCGGGAGCTTCATCTTCTTCTCGGTGGCGACGAGCGCGTTGCCGTAGTCGTTCAGGAAGCGGTTGTCCCAGTCACCGCTGCGCATGAGGTTGCTCATCACCTGGTAGCCGTAGACCTGGCTGCCGCGGGTCTGGATGCGCTCCTCGCCCAGCTTGACCATGTCGTTCTCCCAGGTGCGCATGGCCGGGCTGTCGGTCACTTGGGTGGCGCCGGCCAGAGTGAGGGAGAGGTTGCGCTGGAAGTCGCCGAGCTGGTCGTGGCGGGAGCGCTGCAGGGTGCCGCCGTCGGACGGGTCTGCCAGGTCGGCCCAGAAGTCGAGCAGCCCGCGTGGGCCGATCGTGGTGGCGAGCTGCTCCTGGAAGGGCCGGTCGTCCTTGTACTTGGCCAGGTCGGCATTGAGCTTGTCGAACTCCTCGGGGGACATGTCGTCACCCTTGGTCTTCAGGAGCTTCGCGATCCGGTCGGCGTCCTTCATGGCGTCCGCGGCGCGGTCGCGGTCGTAGTAGGCGGCGTCGGAGAAGCCGTACGGGGTCTGGCTGACCAGCATGGTCAGCGCCTGGGCGGCCGTCGCGTCGCTCTCGGCGGCGCCCTCGAGGATCCGCTGTACCTCGTCGCGGAGGGCGGTCGCATCGGCCTCGGTGTGCTCGGGCACCGTCGTGCCCTTGGCGGCGCGGTCGGGGTGGATGTTCATCGTGACGGTGAAGCCGCCGTTGCCCGCCGGCACCACGGTGAGGTTCTTATCCAGCCCGCGCCGGATGGCCTCGTTCAGCCTGGCCTTGTAGTCGACGAGCTCACCGTGGGTGTCACGCAGGATGTTCCCGATACTGGTGGCCTCGGTGGCGGCGTCGGCGAACTCCTTGGCGGTCTTGCCGATGAACTCCCGGGTCACGGTAGCGTTCACCCCGGCCCAGTCGGCCTTCGCGGCTTTACCGCCGAGGTCGCCACGGGCATCCGACTCCAGCTCCCACAATTTCGTGGCCATGGCCGTCCAGTCCGCGACGGCGGTTGACAGCTTCGAGAAGTCCGCGAAACGCAGTGCCTCCAGGTCCATCAGTGCTGCGCCCTTTCCTCGAATCCTGTATTGAGCTGGGCGAACTTGAACTGGGTGGCGATCCAGTACTCGCCTTCGGCGTGCGCGTTCTGCGTGTAGTCGAGGTGGTTGGAAATGTGGGCGCAGGCGTCCAGCAGCGTTCCCACCTGGTCGTGCCACTTGTCCGCGAGCGTCGAGAGGGCGGTCCCCAGAGGGAAGTCCTTCTTCAAGGAGCCGGCCGCCTCGTGCGTACTGGCCTTGGCATGGTCCCCATCGGTGCCGAGCCTTTGCCGCAGCTTGAATGCGGCGTTACCTACTGCCGCCAGGTCCTTCTGGGTGACCACCAGATCCCCCTGTGGCCCGGGCCCGCCGCCCCCTCCGGGATCGAGCTGATTGAGCCGCATTGCCGTCTGGTTCGCAGCAGCGGCTGACTTGAGCTCTGCCCATTCGGCATCGAATGACATGGGACCCCCGTGGTGAAAGTGACTTGTTCGGTGAGCGAGTTCGGTCCAAGCGAGATCATTGGGCCGGATGAGGCCGGCGGCCTGCGGGGCGTGGCTGGACGCCGGTCATCAGAATGTCCAGGCCGCGGCGTGTGGTCACCAGCACGACGCGGTCGTCGTGGCGCAGGACCCGTCCGTGTGGTGGTCGCCAGTTGAAGGCAGGCCGGTCCGTGCGGAATCCGCCGAGTGTGTCCGTCGAGGAGGCCGACCGGCGGCTGGTCGCGGGGCCGATGGCGAGTACGCGCCACTCGTGTTCCTTGAAGGCCTCGTGTATGGAGTGCCCTTCGAGTTCCGGGTGGCCGGCGACGTCCACGACGGTGAAGAGCAGGGATCCGCGCTCCACCGGCATGACCCCCAGCACGTGGCGGCCCATCATCGCGGCGGCGAAGGAGGGCGCGGCCAGCGCCGAGACACTGCGGCTGCGGGTGAGCGCGTCCGGGTAACCGGCGCGCATGGTGCGGGAGACGGTGGCGGCGAAGTCGTCCCCGTACAGGCGCATCACGGCGCGCACGCGGGGGTTGCTCTCGCGGGCTGCCATCACGATGTCGAGGTTCTCGCCGTCATCGTGCGTGAGGACCAGCAATGACTTGCTGGTGCCGATGCGGGCGAGATCGAGGACTCCGGGAGCGGCGGCGTCCTCGAGCAGCAGGTGCACGCCGAGCTCGCGTGCCAGCGCGACCCCTCGGGCCTGCGGGTCCCGCTCGATCACCACGACCTTGTGGTCGGTGGTGCACAGCTGCGCCAGGACGCGCGTGCCGATCTTGCCGAGGCCGACCAGGACGATGTGGTCGTGCAGACCCGTATCCGGTACGTGGTTGGCCGATGCCGTGCGGAAGGCCAGGGTGGCGTTCATGGCGGCGGCCACGACGAGAGGGAGTACGGCCAGGCCGACGAAACCCGCGATGAGCTGGAGGACCTGGCGGGCCGTGGAGTCTTCGGTTGCCGGGTCGCCCATGGTGAAGATGTCCAGCAGTGGCAGGTACACCGACTTCCACAGCGGTCCGTCCTCCACGACGGCCGTCGCCGTGGCCAGTAGCACCACGGCTGCGGCGAGCACCCCGAAGACGGCGGTCACTTCGCGGGAGACGAAGATCTTCCAGGGCAGGTGCCCGAGCCGGTCGCTCAGCCAGCCCCTGTAGGCCCGCCGCCGCCCGGCGGGGGACGTCGGCGCGTGGTGGTGGGTCACCTCTTCGAGCATGAGCCGGCCGTGCGTGAACTGCCGGTGGTAGGCGGTCGCGGTGTCGGGCAGCAGCTGGGTGCCGTTGGCGCCCGGTGTTTCCGCGCTGTCCTCGCCCAGTGGGTCGTCCATGTGCGTACCGGAGAGAACGGCGAGCGTGGCCAGGTCCGTCGCGTGGGGCGGAGTTCCGGCGGGGCGGACCACTCCGCGGAACACCTTGCCCTCGACCTGGAGGGTGGGCCCGTGCCCGACTGCCGCGGCGGCCACCAATTCGGGGACGGCCGTGTCGGCGTCGGAGAGCACCGTCGTGGACGCGTCGATGAACGCGTCGTCCTGCTCGGCGTGCGCGGCTGCTGCCCGGTCGAGAAGCAGTTCGAGATGGCGGCCGCGGTCCCGGTTGAACATGCGGATGACCAGGCGTACGGACGGATTGATGCTGCGGGCGAGCAGGGCAGCGGTCATGTTGATCTGGTCGTCGCCGTAGGTGAGGGCAACCGCCGCGGCACGTTCGACGCCGGCCTCCCGGAGGGTCTGCTCATCGGGCCGCGCGGAGATGAGCAGCTCCACGGGGGAGCGCGGATCCCGGTGCAGGGCGACGAGCTCGGCGCCGTGCCCCTCGCGGCGCGACGGCAGGACGACCGTGACGGCCTCGCCGCACACGGCGTCGAGTTCCTGTGCCAGGCGGTGTGCGAGGCCGTCGTCACCACAAATGATCATGTGTTGGGAGCGCTGCCCGACTCGCGCTCGGAGCTGGAGGGTTGCGGACATGCGGTCAGAACCGCCCTGCTGTCTCATCGGTGGCGACCGGCAGGGACAGGACCATGGTCAGTCCTCCGCCGGGGGTGTCCTCGGGTGTGAGCGTGCCGTCCATGGCCTCGGTGAGTCCCCTGGCCAGGGCGAGGCCGAGGCCGAGTCCGGCGGTGTTGTCGCGGTCGCCGAGGCGCTGGAAAGGTTCGAAGGCACGCTCGCGGTCGTCGGCAGCGATCCCGGTGCCGCGGTCGGCGATCCTGATGTCAACCCGCCCGGCCAGGGCGCTGGCTGTCACCAGCACCGGGCGCTCCGCGGGTGCGTGGCGGACCGCGTTGCCGACGAGGTTCGCCAGCACGCGTTCGAGCAGCGGCGGATCGGCCTGAAGTGCCGGTACCGATTCGAGGTTCTGCACATCGACGGCGGGCCCACCTCCGGGTGTCAGGTCCAGTGAGTCCAGCGCGGCCGGCAGGACTTCCTCCAGTGTGGTGGCCCGCATGTCGAGCGTGAGCGCGCCGGCTTGGAGGCGGCTGAGATCGAGCAGGTTCTCCACGAGGCGGTTGAGCCGGTTCAGGGACACCTCGGCGGAGGCCAGCAGTTCCGCGCGGTCCTCGGCGGAGAACTCGATCTCCTGGTTGCGCAGTGAGCTGACCGCGGCCAGCGCCCCTGCCAGCGGGGTCCGCAGGTCGTGGCTGACGGCCCGGAGCAGGGCGGTACGCAGGCGGTCGGCGGCCTTGATCGGCTCGACCTCGGCGGCGGCCTCGGCCAGCCGGGCCCGCTCGACGGCCGCGCCGACGTGCGCGGCGAAGGCGGCCAGCACGCGGCGTTCGGAGGACGGCAGCGTACAGCCGCGCAGGACGAGGAAGGCCTCAGGACCGGCCGCCACCACGAGGGCGGGGGCCGTCGCGCCGCCTGTGCCGCAGGTTTCGGGAGCCAGCTCGACGGTATCCATGCCGAATGTTTCACGCGTACGTTCCAGCAGTGCCGGGATGGTCTGGTCGCCGCGGACGATGCTGCCGGCGAGGGACGACATCGTCTCCGCCTCGGCCGTGGCTCGAGCCGCACGGCGGGAGAGCCGCAAGGACCTGTCCGCCGCGGCGGCCACGGTGGCGGCGACGACGGCGAAGACCACCAACGCCAGCACGCTGTCCGGGTCGCTCATGGTGAATTCGCCTATGGGCGGCATGAACCAGTAGTTGAGGAGCAGTGCGGCGGTCAGTGCCGCGATCAGGGCGGAGGCCACTCCGCCGATGCAGGCCACGCACACGACGGCCACCAGGAAGAGCAGCGCCTCGCTGGTGAGGTTCAGCGTGCCGCGCATGCCGTCGAGGCCGAGGGTGAGCAGCACCGGGAGCACCACGCCGGCCACGGGTCCGGCGATGAGCCGGGAGGTGGGGAGCGTACGGCGCCGGGACGGGAGTAGCCGGCCGTGGCCCGCCCGCTCGTGCGTGACCATGTGGACGTCGATGTCCTCGGACAGCGCCACGACGGTCTCGCCGATCCCGCGTCCGGTGAGGAAACGTTCCAGCCGGCGGCGGCGGCTCGTACCGAGGACGAGCTGGGTGGCGTTCTCCGCCATCGCGAAGTCCACCAGTGCGGTGGGCACTTCGTCGCCGACGACGGAGTGGTAGCTGCCGCCCAGGTGCTCGACGAGGGCCCGCTGGCCGGCCAGAGCCGCGTGCGAGACCCCGGAGGCGAGCCCGTCGCTGCGCGCGATGTGCACGGCGAGCAGTTCACCGCCGGCGGACCGGCCGGCGATGCGTGCCGCGCGACGGATGAGGGTCTCGCCCTCGGGGCCGCCGGTGAGGGCGACCACGACGCGCTCACGGGTCTCCCAGACGTCCCCGATCCCGTGCTCGGTACGGTACTTGTGGAGGGCCTCGTCCACCCTCCCGGCCAGCCACAGCAGGGCCAGCTCCCGCAGCGCGATGAGATTGCCGGGGCGGAAGTAGTTGGCGAGCGAGGCGTCGATCCGTTCCGGGGGATAGATGTTGCCGTGTGCCATGCGGCGGCGAAGTCCCTCGGGGGGTATGTCGACCAGCTCGACCTCATGGGCGCGGCGCACGAATTCGTCGGGGACCGTCTCGCGCTGCGGGACTCCGGTGATCTTCTCGACGACGTCGCTCAGCGACTCCAGGTGCTGGATGTTGAGCGTGGTGACGACATCGATTCCGGCGGCGAGGATGTCCTCGACGTCCTGCCAGCGCTTCGGGTGCCGGCCGCCCCCGGGGACATTGGTATGGGCGAGTTCGTCGATCAGCACCAACTGCGGCCGCCTCGCCAGCAGCGTTTCACGGTCCAACTCCGTGTAGCGGCCGCCACGGTATTCCTGTTCGGCCGGCGGGAGGATCTCCAGGCCGTCGAGCTTCTCCTCGGTGTGCCGGCGCCGGTGGCACTCCACGAAGCCGGCCACCACATCCGCGCCGCGTGCCGCCCGGCGGTGTGCCTCGTCGAGCATCCGGTACGTCTTGCCGACGCCGGGTGCTGCGCCCAGAAAGACCTTGAGCCTCCCCGGCCGTACGGCCGGCTGTCCCGCGTCGGCCACCGGGCCCGCCTCGTGCGTGGTCGTCATGCTCAGAACTTCTCGGGGAAGAACAAGGCCAGGACCAGGTACCCGACCAGGCTGACCGCGACGATGATGCCTACGACAGTTTCCGTGCTCACCCGTACCCGACTCCTCCGCACGTCCTCAACTTCACCAGCGAACAGCAGCGATGACGCGAAGGAAACGTCCCTGACGCACTCCTGACGCGAGTCGACTGGGACTTTGACGGTGTATTGACGGCCGTTGCATCGATAGGGTGAAGGCGGTGTGCCGGGAAGCCTGGTCGGCGTCGCGTGACCGCATGGTCCGCGTCGACTCGGGTGGGGGCGGAATGCGCAGCGTCGGTACGGTCTTGTTCCTCGTGGTGCTGGCCACTGTCGTGGCCACGGGTGCCCGCCGCTGGCGAATCCCCGCGCCCTCACTGCTCGTTGTGGCCGGCCTCGTCGTCGCGCTGATACCGGGTACTCCGGAGATCCGGGTGAGTCCGGAGGCCATCGGCCTCATCGTTCTGCCGCCCTTGCTGTACGCCAGCGCCGAGGAACTGTCCTGGCGCGAACTGCGGTTGGTGTGGAAGCCGGTCAGCGTGCTCGCGGTCGGTCTGGTCCTGGCATCGGCGGCCGCGGTCGGTCTGGTCGCGTCGCTGCTCACCCCGCTGACCTGGCAGATGGCGCTGGTCCTGGGAGCCGTCCTCGCGAGTACGGACCCGGTGGCGGTCACCGCGCTCGGCCGGCGCCTCGCCCTGCCTCCCCGTGTCCAGGTCCTCGTACAGGCCGAGAGCCTCTTCAACGACGCCACTTCGCTCGTCCTCTTCCGGGTCGCTATCGTCGTCGCCGCGGCCTCCGCAGGGGTGTCCTGGCAAGCGGCGGGCACGGAGTTCGCACTGCTCGCCGGGGGCGGCACCCTCATCGGAGGAGCCGTCGCCGGGGTGGTGGCGCTGATCCGCCGCAGGACCGAGGACCCGGTACTGGAGACCGTCATCGCCCTGGTGACCCCGTACGCCGCCTACGTGCTGGCGGAGGCGGTGCACGCGTCGGGTGTGACCGCAGTCGTCGTGGCGGGCGTCGTGCTCGGAGGCCGGGCCGACCGGTTGACCAACGCCCGCATACGCATCCAGCTGCACGCCGTCAACGGCACGGTGGTCTTCCTGCTGGAGAGCGTCGTCTTCAGCCTGATCGGGCTCACCCTGCCGGGACAGGTCGCCGCGCTGACCGCTGCCGACGGGCTCTGGCCGCTGTACGCGCTGGCGGTCGCCGCGACCTTGATCACCGTTCGCCTGCTGTGGGTCCTGCCCCTCTCGGCCGTCGTCCAGCGGAACGCGGGCGTACGTCCCTCCTGGCGCGTCCCGGCCGTGCTGACCTGGGCGGGCACGCGCGGCGTCGTCCCACTGGCAGCGGCCCTCTCCATCCCGGTCGCGGAGGGCGACGGCAGCCTCCTGGGCCAGCGCCCGCTCGTGCTCGTCCTGACCACGTCGGTGGTGGTGGTCACCCTCGTAGCCCAGGGCTTCACCCTGGCCGACGTGGTCCGTCGCTCCGGAATCGCCCTCGAACCGGATCACACCGAACGGGAGGAGGCCTCCGCCCGGTGCGCCCTTGCCGCAGCCGGCATCCGTCGGCTGGACGAGGTGTCCGACCTCGAAGCGGTACCGGACGTCGTGGCAGACCGGCTCCGGCGCAGCCTCCAGGCCCGGCTCGAACACGCCCGCGACCGCCTGGAGGAAGCCGATCTGGCTGAATCCGCAGACCAGGTCTACCGGCTGCTGCGCCGTGACCTGATCCGGGTGGAGGCCGTGGAACTTCAGCGTCTCTACGACGAACACCACATCAGCGACACCACCCGCCGACGCCTTCAGCGCTCCCTGGACCTGGAGGAGGCGCGGCTGGACCTGGCGAGATGATGATCAGCCGGCTACGTCTACTCCCCAGACTTCAGGACCTCGTTGCGGATGCCTCGCCGACGGCCGATCTGTGCTCTGGTCCAGCTGGCGAGTCCCGCCGGCAGCGGGGCGTGTCGGCATGGGGCCGGGGTTTGCCGCGGTGGCCACGAGTCACGATTGCGTGGAATTACGGTCTGCTCGGCGCAGCTCTCCGGCTGCCAGGACGACACATGCAGCACCGACGAAGAGCAAGGCGGGGATGGCGAACATGCTGCGCTGATCGCTCTCCAGGACAGCCTGGTACTGACTCTGGGAGATCTCGACCGTGCCGCGCGCGTGCGGCGTGGTGTCGAAGGCGAAGTACTGACCGTCCTTCACCTCGGCAGCCTGCAAGTTCCCCTCCGTGGCCCCGCTGATGACCGTGATCCCAACACCCGAAATCGCCAATGCCGCAAGGCCCATCTGGGCCTTGCGGGGAAGGCACCTGAACGCCAGCCATACCGAGTGCCGGTCCGCGCGCGTCAGGAGCATACGCACCAGGGCGGATATGAAGATCGGGAAGAGCAGCACGGCAATCACCGCCATCGGCCACCCCGACACGGTCAGCGGCAAGGTCCCGGGCAGCCAGGTGAGCGCGGCCAGCACCAACAGCGCGGCGCCCAGCGCGGCCGCGACACCACCGTGAGATTTGAATGTCCAATCCACGCCCCGCAGCCTGACACAGGTGCCCCTCCAAGTCGTTGCCATTTCCCGGCGACGACCAATGGGCCTTTCTCGACTTGAAGATGATGGTGCTAGTGTCATTAGCACCATGCTGTTGAGATTGAACATCGCGGACAACCGCCCTCTGCACGAGCAGGTGGCGGGTGCGATCAGACGTGCCATAGCTGAGGGCGAATGTGGTCCGGGGGACCGACTGCCCTCCGCGCGCGACCTCTCCCTGGTACTGGGGGTGAACGTCAACACGGTCCTCCGTGGCCTTCGCGGGCTGCGTGACGAGGGGCTGCTGGAGTTCCGGCGCGGTCGCGGTGTGACCGTGGCCGAGGGGGCGGACCAGCGGTCGGTGCTGCTCGACCGTGTGCGCGAACTGGTCGGTGATGCGGCGCATCTGGGCTACAGCAAGGCCGATCTCATAGAAATGATCAGGGGGCTGGAATGAACCAGGGGACGGAGCGAAAGCGCGGAGCATGGTGGGGTGTTGCGGTCTGGGTCGTGGCGATCCTGGCCGTGCTCGTCGCACTTCCCTGGGCCGCGAGCGGCCGGCTGCCGGAGCGGCTGGCGACCCACTGGGGCGCAGGCTCCGGCGGACCGGACGGCTCAATGCCCCTGTGGGCAGCCGCGCTCTTCCCGGCCTTGATCTGGGTGGTCCTCGTGCTGCTGATCGTCGCGCTCGGGCGGTGGCGTGGGGGAGCGACCTCCGGGCTGGCGGTGCACGGACGGCCCGTAGTGGGGCTGTTGTCCGGCGGAGTGCTCCTCGTCGGCGCGCAGGCATCCATTGTCAGGGCGAACCTGGATCACACGGACTGGCGGCAGGCCGATTCCGTGAGCCTGTGGGCTGTGGTGACGCTCGGGGTGGCGGTCATGGCGGGGCTGGCCGAGTGGGTGGTGACCCGCCGGGATCGGGCTGCGACGTCACACGTGGTCGCGAGCGGTCCGAGCATGGAGATTCCGGCCGGCGAGAAGTTCGTGTGGCTCTCCCGTACGACGAATCCGTGGCTCCACTGGATCGGGGCCCTGGCCGGGCTGGTCGCGCTGGCCGCTGTGCTGGTCGCGGTGAGCGGACTGGTGGATTTGCCGTGGGCGGTCGTCGCACCGTTCGCCACGGTCTCTGTGGCGGTCCTCTCTTGCGCCTCCGTGCAGGCGCGTGTCACCGAGAAGGGCCTGAGCGTGGCCTTCGGCCCACTCGGCTGGCCGGTGCGGCGCTGGCCCGCTCAGGACGTCGAATCGGCCCGTACCGAAAGCCGTACCCCCGGCCAGGTGGGGGGCTGGGGGTACCGGCTGAGTGGGTTGGGCACGACGGTGATGCTCCGCAGCGGCGAGTGCCTGGTGATCCACCCCCGGCGGGGGCACGAGTTCGCGGTGAGCGTGGACGACGCCGAGCGCGGCGCAGCCCTGCTGAACGCCCTGAGTGCGCAGCGCCCCGACTGAGCTGTCAGCGACGCTCGGCTCATGCCGGGACCGGGGTCGCCCGCACCTTGCGTGCCAGGGCCCGGCCGGTGGCGTGGTGGAGGTATTCGCGGGTCAGCCGGAAGCCGGCCGTCCAGGCGAGGAGTCTGCTGGGTCGGTTGTCGCGCGAGCAGCACCAGCTTGCGGTGTGTCCCCGTGCCTGGATATCGGCTGTCAAGCCGGCGACGCAGGCCAGCGCAAGGCGTTCACGGCGGCGATCGGGCAAGGTGACGACCGCGATGTCCTCATAGGCACTGCCGAGGGCGGGCCAGAACCGTTCGGGCGTCTCGACGTACTGGTCCGCGAACCGGGCCAGGGTGTCCGGGGTGAGCACGCCGGGGTCGCCGCGCAGCAGCACGTGGTCCGCGCAGGTGACGGCGAGGACGCGGGGCCGGTCTGGGCGGTCGGCCCACCAGTGGCCGGTACCCGTGGTCAGTACGTGCTCGGCGAGTGCCCCGAGACCGGGGGAGCCGGTGGGAAACCAAGGGCTCAGGGCAGGCAGTTGCTGTGGTGCGATTTCGATCATCAACGCTCCTCGGTCGTGCGCGGGTTGTCGCGTAGGGGAGCGGGGCGCTCCCTGGAGGGAACCCGCCCCGTTCCGGCTGTGGGATCGCCTTCAGGCGTCGTGGCCGACGATCAGTCTGGCGAGCTTGTTCAGACGCCGGATCGTGCGCTCCTCGGTGGCGCAGGCGGCCGGGGAAACGCGCTCGTCACCGCCGTAGTACGCACCGTTGACGATCTCGGTGGTCGGGTCGCAGAGCCGTACGGCATGGGCCGCGCCGTCCGCGGGCTCCCTCGATTCCAGAGGTGGCGCCGGTGACGAGGGCGGTACGGCCGTACAGGGCGGCAGGTGACATGGTCCATTCCGGGTGTGAGGGCATGCCGGTCCGAGCGCCGACTGGGCGCTCGGACCGGAAGCGTGTGAAACGTGGAGCCCGGTGCCGGCCCGGGGCGGGGCAGGCACCGGGCGGAAGCGGCCGCCCGCCATACGGGCGGGGGCGGGCGGCCGCGGATCGGGAACGGTGCGTCAGCGCACCGGCAGGTGAGCAGCGCGCGAGGCCCGGCGCACCGTATGCGGTGGCCGGTCGTCGTGGCGCAGACCGCTGTTCACATCACTCATCCAACTGCCTTGCGGGGCAGGGCTCAAGACAGTCGGCCAGTCCTTGACACAGCTCTGATACCGGCATGACTCGGACGGGTGATGCCGGTATCAGAGCAGAGCGTGCACCCCGTAAGGCCATGTACGGGATCAGTCAGGGCAGTGTGACCCTCTCCTGGCCGCAGCCGATACGGACGGACTCCGCCTCGACATAGGCGGGCAGCAGGTCGCGGACGAACGTGAAGTCCTGCTCCCCGAACCTGTCCTTCTGCTCCAGCATGAAGATCACGTCCCCGCTCTGGCACCGCGCCCGGTACACGGCCCGGCTCACGTTGAACGACCCGTACCCGTTGGTGCCCTTGAAGGACGAGCCGCCCTTGAGGAGATCCTGGGAGAAGACGGCGGTCAGCGCCGGGTCCACGACGGTCGTCATCCGGACTGCGGCCCTGGGGTAGCTGCCGGCCGCCTCGCAGATCCGGGCAGCGCCGCCGTCGCCGCTGACCCGGGAACGTGACAGGCTCTCGCGGTAGGCGGCCGGCAGGGCGAGGCCCTTGATCCCGCAGAAGGCGTCCGGCTGTGTGTCCCGCCATGCGACGACGTCCTTCGGCAGATCCGGAGACCGGTAGACCCCGGAGCAGCCGAGCTCGCGTATGACGCCGTTGGCCGCATCCACCGCAGCGTGGGCCAGAGCGGCGCGGTCCTCCCTCTCGTACTCCGACGAGACGTCAAGGCCCGCGGGCCCCATGCCGACATCGATCACGACCGGGCCCTCGAACTGGGCGGGCCTGCCGGTACAGGACTGGGGAAGCGCCAGCCAGGCGCGGGAGGAGGACGCCATGCCCGGCAGGCCTTCCCCGAGGGCCACCATGCCGGCCGCGAGGAACTCCTCGGGCCACTGCCGCCCGTCGCTTCCGTAGAGACCGTCCAGCTTGTGGACCCGTACGGTCAGCTGCCTTCTGGCCGTGTCGTCCTTGTAACTGGTGATGCGGCACTGGCCGTAGGACAGTCCTTGGCCGTGGGGGTCGGTCTGCAGGACCTGCTCCTCGACCTCGGTCCTGCGGTCGCCGAAGAGGGAGGACACGGTCGAGTCGCTGAGGGAATCCCAGCAGGGGGCGGGGCCGAGCAGCGGCAGGGTGTCCGTACGCCAGGCGACGGCGCCGGCCCCGAGGAGGCCGCCGGCCAGGACGCCCGCGGCGGTGGCCCGGACGGTGCGGTTGCGCAGCAGCCGACGCACCAACGAGGGCCGCGGGGGAGAGGGAACCGAGGGAACCAGGTCCTGGTCATTGTCCGGCTGCCGGGCCGGGGTCGTTTCGCTGTCCACTGCCGGTGTCACGCTCTCTCCGTTGTCCGCCACGCTGCCGTTGTTGTCTGCGGTCACCGGTTCTCCCCGGCCTGGCACCCGATGCGCTTGCTCACGGACGCGGTGAAGTTCGCGAACACCTGCTGGTCGTCCGGGCGGCTCCGGCCCTTGAGGCCGGGCTCGACGTTCCCGTAGAACACGGTCCGCCGACCGCCACAGGTGGTCCGCACCAGTCCCTGACCGTTGCCCTCGGGAAGCCCGTCGAACAGTGCGACCATGCGGGGCTCGGACGCCATCACGAACTGCGTCGCCGGCTCATCGGGCACCCCCCGGGAGCGCCACACCACCGAACAGGTCTGGAGCCGCTCACCGACCACGCCCACCTGCTGCTGATAGGCGGAGTCCTTTCCGAACTCGAACGTCACCCCCGGAATCCTGCACAGGGGACTGGAGGCCCTCTCGTCCTTCTCCGCGGTGACCACCATCGGCGAGGACAGGCGCAGCGGCTCTGCGGGCTTGCAGCCCGCCTTCGAGGCAGTGGTGCCGGCCGCGTCCAGCAGCATCCGGGCGACGTCCATCCGGTTTCCGATGGTGAAGGGCATGGCCTTCTTCCCCAGGTGGCCGTCGCCCCAGCTCTCGCTCCGGATGGTGACGGCGGACGGTCTGCCGTCCACGTCACAGGCCTCGGGCAGCACCAGCATGGCCCGATCGCCGCCGACCAGCCCGTTCAGTCCGTCGGGCAACGGCGAGGCCGAACCGTCGAAGAAGTGGGCTATCCACGCACGGCGCTCCTCGGCCGAGGCCGGGACGGGGCCGTACGCGAGGGTGACGCGCTCATCGAAGGTGAGCGGCTCGGTGGAGTCGTCATCGGCGATCGACGAGGCGACCGTGACCGTGCACGTGGCGGTCGGCCGGTCGGAGGAGGGCGGCGCCGACTCCGTGGCCCGGCGCGCGGAGCCGGACTTGCCGAGCGCCTCCTCACCGAGGAAGGACGGACCACTGTCCTCCTGCCAGGCCCCCCAGCAGTAGCTCGCGCGGAACGGCCAGCTGCCCGTCCCGCTCAATCCGTACAACCCCGCACCCGAGGCAAGAACCGCCCCACCTGCAACAAGGGCGAAGAACCTCCCCCGTTGCCTGCCGCCGACGCCCATGACATTCCCCCTGGTGAACCACGTAGATCACAGCAAACGCACCGATGCTACGTCCGATGCCGGTGGTGTTTACGACTCATTTACGACACCCCGATGCCCGCCATCAGCAACGCGTCAGGAAGTGCGGGTTGGCCGTAAGAGGGGCGTCAACGTGGTGCGTTGGCACATGGCGGTGATCGCAGACTGAGTGGCAGGGGGAGGCGGACGACCGTCCGTGATGCGAGGTTGGAGGGCGCGTGACGATCAGCGCCGAGACCACGCCAGTCCGGACCGCGGGGGGTCGGGCTGGAGCCGGGACGCATCACGGACGGGCCGTCCCGTGCGCTGCCGCACGAGCCTCGCCGTAAGGAAGCCGTCAAAGTCGCACCCACGGCCGTATGGACGTCGTCAACGCCTGCCGAGGCGGCCGAAAACCGCTGTTCCCTCCGGTTATCCGTACTCACAGGACGTACAACAGGAAGGCGGCACGACGATGCCCCGGGTGCTGGTGGTGGATGACGAACCGCAGCTTGCGCGGTTGCTGGTGATCAATCTGAAGGCGCGGAAGTACGACGTGGACTGCGCGCAGGACGGGGGTACGGCCCTGGCGGCCGTGGCGGCCTGCCGCCCGGACGTGGTCCTGCTGGACCTCGGGCTGCCCGACATGGACGGGATCGAGGTGATCAAGCAACTGCGCGGATGGTCGAAGGTGCCCGTCCTGGTGGTCTCCGCCCGCCACGGCTCCGAGGAGAAGATCCGGGCTCTGGACGCGGGCGCCGACGACTACATCACCAAGCCCTTCAGCATGGACGAACTGCTGGCCCGGCTGGGAGCCGTCATCCGCCGCACACCGACACGGGAGTCGGCCGCCGCGAACGAAGCAGTCGTCGAGACCGAGGAGTTCACCGTCGACCTGCTCGCGAAGAAGGCCAGGCGCAGAGGGAAGAGCATCAGGCTCACGCCGACGGAATGGCATCTGCTGGAGGTCCTGATCCGCAACCGGGGCCGGCTCGTCAGCCAGCGGCGTCTGCTCCAGGAGGTGTGGGGGTCGTCCTACGGAACGCAGACCAACTACCTGCGGGTGTACATGGCTCACCTCAGGCGGAAGCTGGAAGCGGACCCGTCACACCCGCGTCATCTGATCACTGCCCCCGGCATGGGGTACCGCTTCGAGGCGTGACGCGGCGGAGCCGACGGACAGGGGGCGCCGTCAAGGCCCCGTCAATTCTGCGTCTCCCCGCGTATGAAGACCATCAACGTGCCTGGTGGGTCGAACTGTTGAGCCAGATGCTGGCGTGCACGCAGGGCCGTACGAACGGCCCGGGTGTGAGCTGGAGCGCGAGTGACGATCACCGCCGGTACCGAACAGACCCGGGGAGCGGGGGCTCCGGAGACTGTCACGCAGAGCCCCGCACCGGACGCCCGTCGCGTGAGCGTCCCACGTTCGCCGTCCGGAGGGGAGCTGGGAGGAGGGCCGCCGGGACCACGGCCTCCCACCGTGATCGCCCGGGCGGCCCGCCTGCTCGCCGACCGCTACTGGGCCACCTTGCCCGGCCGGCTGCGCCTCGCTCGCGCGGCGTGCGTGCTGCTCGCCTCCGGACTGCTGATCCTGCTCGCGGTCGCGGCGACGGGCGCGACCACCGCGTGGGACGAAACGGCCCAGCACGACGCGCCCCGTACCGTCTCCGCGACCCGGCTCAACCTCGCGCTCAACGACATGGACGCGCAGACGGCCAACATCCTGCTCTCCAGTGGTGATTCCGGTACCGGCAAGGGGCGCCTGGAAGAGTCGTACGCCAAGGCGAGCGGCTTCTACGGAGAGGCGCAGGAGACCATCAGCCGCTCCCTGCGCACGCTCGCCGCGGCCTCGGAAGGCGACCCGGCCACCGAGGCGACCGTCGTGCGGCTCACCGATGACTTCGCGCACTACCAGGAGCTGATCGGACGGGCCCTGGAGAACGACAGCCGGCCCGGCGGCAAGGACGCCGCCCGCGAGGACTACCGGACCGCGACCGACCTCCTCACGGGGCGGCTGCTCCCGGAGGCACGCAAGCTCGTCGACGCCAACAACGCGGTGTACGAGCGGCAGTACGTCGCAGCGCGAGGCGACCTCGACGTGCAGCGGACCGCCGAAGCCGTCCTCGGCGTGCTGCTGATCGCCGCGCTGGTACTGCTCCAGATCCACCTCGCGCGCCGGTTCCACCGGGTCTTCAACCCGGGGCTGATCGCCGCCACCCTCTGCGCCGTGGTCGCGGTCGTGTGCGGCGCCCAGCTGCTCACGATCACCTACGACCGGATGAAGGTTGCCCGACGCGACTCCTTCGACTCCGTCATCGCGTTGTCACGGTCCAAAGCGATCGGCTACGACGCCAACGCCGACGAGAGCCGCTACCTCCTGGACCCCGGCCGCCGCCCCGCGTACGAGCTCTCCTTCCTCGACAAGTCGCATCAGCTGTACGGGATTCAGGGCGCCGGACTCGATACGTACGACCGGAAGCTCGCCGACACGTGGGCCACGTACCTGAACAACCACGAGGACAAACGATTCACCGGCGAGTACCGGCGCGAACTGGACAACATCACCTTCGCGGGCGAGCGGGAGGCCGCCCAGAAGACCGTCGAGGCGTACGCCGTCTACCAGCGCGACGACCGGACCTTCCGGCGTCTGGTGACCGAGGGGAAGACGCAGGAGGCCACGGTCTTCTGCGTCGGCTGGGCGCCGGACACCTCGAACGCCCACTTCGGGGAGTGGATGAAGGCTCTGGACCAGGTCACCGCCATCAACCAGAGGCACTTCGATCTCGCTGTCCGGGAGGGCCGAGGGGCACTGACCACGCAGGGCCCGATGGCCGGCGCTTCGCTGCTGCTCACGGCCGGGTCGACGGTGCTGGGGCTGCGGCGCCGGCTGGCCGAGTTCCGGTGAGTCGGGGATCTCGCGCTCCCCGGAGGTGAGACCGGGCTGTCCGGGGACGTCCGGCAGGACGAGTCGATGGCCGGGCGCGACAACGGCGGTGGCCAGGGGAAGAGATGCTGCGGCGTTGAAGTTCGCACCCGGCACGAAGACCACCGTGGTGGTGCGGTGGATGGAGTCCACCCGGCGTATCGCTTCTCATCCTGCCGCCTCTCTTCCGGTTGCCGCCGGTGTTCCGACGGCGTAGTGGGCGTACTCCCGCTCGGGACGGAAGCCGGCGGTCCAGGCGAGCAGGCGGCCGGGGCGGTTGCTCGCCGAGCAGGTCCAGCTGGGCGTGTGACCGCGGGCCGCTATGTCCGAGCACAGGGCGTTGACGCAGTCGAGAGCCAGGTACTGCAGGCGCGGGTCGGGCACGGTGACGCAGGCGACGTCCTCGTAGGCGGTGCCGAGGAAGTAGGTGCAGGCCACGGCCACGATGCGGTCGCCCTGGAAGGCTGCCCAGGCATAGCCCGAGCGGGCGAGGGCGTCAGGTCCGCCCCAGGTGCGGTGGATCCAGCTCATCGCGGGCGGAAGGCCGCTGAGAGCGCGGGTGTCCCGGGCGTTCAGCCTGCGTACGGTCACACCCCTGGGCGGCCGGGTGGCGGGCACGGGGCAGCGCTTGACATACACCATGCGCTGCCACGGCACGACCCGGTCGAACGCGGCCCCGATCAGCGGAAGGAAGCGGCCCGGAGCCTCGATGGAGCGGTCCGCGAAGACCCTGAGATCCGTCGGCGTCAGGGCCTGCGGGTCTCCGCGCAGGAGTACGTGGTCCCCGCATTCGGCGGCGATCACGCGTGGCTGGATGACGCGGTCCACCCACCAGCGGCCGGCCTCGGTGGTCAGGACGTGCTCGGTCAGGGCGGCCGAGCCCGGGGCCCCGGTGGGGAACCAGCGGGCAAGGGCCGGGAGTCGGTGGGACGGCAAGTTGATCACGAGCGTTCCTTGTCGGGACATGGAGGCGGGGCGGCCCTGTTCGGAGGGCCGCCCCGCGGAATGGGCTGGTGGCTAGCAGGAGGGCGTGCTGCCGTGGTTGGAGCCCTTCTTGCGGCGGGCCCTCTTCTTGCGTGCGCGCTTGGACATGGACGGGTGTCCCTTCAGGCGGTGTGGCCGACGAGGAGGTCGGCGAGCTTGTTGAGGCGCTTGATCGTGCGGTCCTCGGTGGCGGCGGCGGCCGGGGCGACGCGTTCGTCGCGGTCGTAGTAGGCGCCGTTGACGATCTCGGTGGTGGGGTCGCAGAGGCGTACGACGTGCTGGGCGCCCTCGGCGGCGGATTCGCCTTCGTTGCCGTAGAGGGGGAGCAAGCCGGTCTCGCAGACACCGGGGTGGACGGACACGGCGGTGACACGCGGGTCGGAGGCGAAGACGGTCAGCGCCAGCTGCGACTGCGCGTAGGCGGCGAGCCGCGAGTAACGGCGCTCCCGGTTCGGGTCGCTCCACTGGATGGCGGCCGTGCGGTGGAGCGAGGAGGAGACGTTGACGACGCGCCCGCCCGGGTCGCTGGTGAGGGCGGGCTCCAGGAGGTTGGTGAGGAGGTAGTGCGCGAGGAAGTTGACCTGGAAGGCGATCTCGTTGCCGTCGACGGTGAGGGTGTGGCGCTCGGGGGCGGCGATGGCCGCGTTGTTGACGAGTACGTCCAGGCGCGGGTGTTCGCGTACGACGGCGTGGGCCAGGTTCTCGACCTCCTCCAGACGGACGAAGTCGGCGGCGAGTGGGCGCAGCAGGGCGCTGTCGATGCCCTCGGTGGTCACCAGACGGTCGGCCGCGGCCTGGGCCTCCTCGGCGGTGCGGCCATGGAGAAGGACGACCGCGCCGCGTTGGGCGAGCTGGCGGGCGGTCTCGTAGCCGATGCCGGCGGTGGCGCCGGTGACGAGGACGGTACGTCCGGACAGGGATGAAGACATGTCGGATTCCTGGAAGCAGGCATGGCTGACGCGCCCGGCGCCCCCGGCGTTGGGCAGGGGGCGAGGGCTCAGGTCATGCGGTGAAGGGGAGGACGCGTACGAAGCCCCGGCCGGAGTCCTTCAGGACGCCGGTGGCAGGTACGCGGAGGGACGCGCGGCCGACGTCAGAGGGCCGGGCGGACAGCGGGCGCTGTCGGCTGCACCGACGTGACACCGGCACGGCTTCGCCATGACGGTGGCCGATCGTCGTAGCGCGGACCGCTGTTCATGCCTTCATCCCAGCGCATCGGGGAGGCCAGGGCAAGATCCTGAACGGGACTTTGACGGCCTTCTGATGGCCGTCGGGTGACCGTGCGAATCCGGTCTTCGCGCAGGTCATAAGGGCCGCGTCAAAGATCGACGACTGTGCGGAAGGAACGCGTAAAGGAGCGTTGTCACGGAGGTCAGCCGGCTGCAGACTGGCGGAGCGACGGAGCCGGTGACGGTCCGGTGGAACGCGGCTGGAGGTCGGTGACCTGAACACCGCCGAGGATGCGCATGGTCCGGCCGTGGGGGTACGGGCCGATGCGACCGCGTGCTGGTCAAACGTCGCACAACACATGAGCCGTCCAGCTTCCGGTGTGGGGATACCGGGCTGGGCGGCTCGCGTGTTTCGGTCGTCAACGCGTACACCAGCAGGCATCCCCTCTCGGCAAGTAGTTGCTAATGTGGAAAGTGGATGCCGAGCGGGAAGGTTCGAGGCTGCTCGGCGACGACGGGAGGGGTGTGCCATGTCTGAACAGGCCAATGCGGTCGCATCGTTGAAGGGGATTGCGCGGATCGAGGCGACCGCGCGGGGGCGAAGCGGCTGGTACGTCGGCTATCTCTGGCTGTTCGCCGTGTGGCAGCTCGCTCTCGTTCCGGCGGTGCTGATGTGGCACGGGCGGACGGGGACGCTCGTCAGCACGTTGGCGAACGCCGTTGTGGTCATGGGGTTGTCCGTGTTCGCCACGAGGCAGCCCGTGGTCCCGCGCGGCTACGGCAGCAGGCATCTCAGGGTGATCGGCGCCTGGGCGGTTGCCTACGTCCTGACGCTCGTGCTCGGCTTCACCGTCTTCCTGGACAGTGTCGCCTTCGTGGTCGTGGCCGCTGTCGCCTGCGCGCTGCCGGCCGCTGCGGCGGCCTGGCGTGAGGCGCGCGCCGTATGACGCCGGAAGTCTCGGTGGGTGGCAGTCAGGGCCCTCATCCGCGACACGGACTCGCACCCCTTCTCGCGTCGGCCGTGCGCCTGTCGATCGTCGCGGCTCTCGCTCCTGTGGAGAAGGCCGAGTTCGCCTATGTGCGGGACCTCGTGGAGATCACGGACTCTGCACTGTCGAAACAGGTCTCGCGCCTGGAAGAAGCGGGCTGGGTGACGGTGGAGAAGGGGCAGGTCGGGCGCCGGCCCCGGACCTGGCTGTCGCTGACCGAGGAGGGGATGACCACCTATCGGCGTCACCTCGCCGCCCTCACGGCCATCGCGGGCCCACTGAGTTGATGTGGGGGGACGATCGCCGGCCACAGGATGTGACCGGCGATCATCGGGCCTGGTCCGCGGGCTGGTTCAGGTGACCGCCGACGTCGGGAGATCCGCCGTGACCGGGGGTGCGCTGCCCGCTATGGGGAGGGTGATGACCATGGTGAGGCCGCCGCCGGGAGTGTCCTCGGCCGTGAGCGTGCCGCCGATGGCCTCGGTGAAGCCGCGGGCGACCGCGAGGCCGAGGCCGACTCCGGCGCCGCGCGGGGCGTCGCCGTGGCGCTGGAACGGCTCGAAGATGCGGTTCTTGGCCTCGTCCGGGACGCCGGGCCCGCGGTCGACGACACGCAGTTCCACTCGCTCGTGCAGGGCGCTGGCCGTGACGTTGACGGGCTGGCCGTCGGGGCTGTACTTGACGGCGTTCTCGACGATGTTGGCGACGGCCCGTTCCAGGAGTCCGCGGTCGACGGCGATCATGGGGAGGGTTTCGGGGATGTCGAGTTCGACGCTGTCCTCCGGTACGCCGCCCAGGGCCATGGGGACGACCTCGTCGAGGTCGGTCTCGCGGATCAGCGGGACGACGGTGCCGGTGTTGAGGCGGGACATGTCCAGGAGGTTGCCGATCAGTGCGGCGAGGCGGTCGGCGCCGTCCTCGATGCCTTCCAGGAGTTCGGCCTTGTCTTCCTCGGACCATTCGACGTCGTCGGAGCGGAGCGAGCTCACCGAGGCCTTTATGCCGGCGAGCGGGGTCCGCAGATCGTGGCTGACGGCGGCGAGCAGCGCGGTGCGGATGCGGTTGGCCTCGGCGAGTTCGCGGGACTTCTCGGCCTCGTCGACGAGGCGCTGGCGGTCGAGTACGACGGCTGCCTGCGCTGCGAAGGCGCCCAAAACGCGACGGTCCTCGGCAGGGAGGACCCGGCCGGTCAGTGCGAGGGCCATGTTGTCGCCGATGGGCAGGTCGACGTCCGCGTCCTCGGGTCGGCTGACCGGGCTGGTGCCGACGGACGCGGCCGTGGTCCAGGGGTCGACGTCGCTGGTGCGCTCCAGCAGGGCGACCGACTGCATGGCGAAGGTCTCGCGCAGCCGTTCGAGGAGGGCGTCGAGGGAGTTCTCCCCGCGCAGGACGCTGCCCGCGAGGAACGAGAGGATCTCGGACTCGGCGCGAAGGCGGGCCGCCTGGTGGGTGCGCCGAGCGGCGAGGTCGACCACCGAGGCCACCGACACGGCCACCCCGACGAAGATCGCGATGGCGACGATGTTCAAGGGGTCGGAGATGGTGAACTCGTGCAGCGGCGGGGTGAAGTAGTAGTTCAGGAGCAGGGACCCGAAGGCCGCCGACGCCAGGGCGGGGAGCAGCCCGCCGAGGAGAGCCGCCGCCACCGTGAAGGTGAGGAACAGCAGCATGTCGTTGGCGAGGCCGAGCTCGGGGACGACCTGACTCAGCAGGACGGTCAGCAGCGCGGGGCCGGCGATACCGGCGAGCCAGCCCCAGATGATGCGGGAGCGGCCGAGCCGCGCGCCGCGGGCGACGGGCAGGCCGCGGCCCTTGGCGGCCTCGTCGTGCGTGACGATGTGGACGTCGAGGTCGGGTCCGGATTCGCGGGCGACGGTGGCGCTGACGCCGGGACTGAACACGGACTGCCAGGACCGGCGGCGGCTGACGCCGAGAACGATCTGGGTGGCGTTGACCCCGCGGGCGAACTCGAGCAGCGCGTCGGGGATGTTGTCGCCTATGACGTGGTGGAAGGTGCCGCCCAGGTCCTCGACCAGCGTGCGCTGGACTGCGAGTTCCTTGGGCGAGGCGGAGGTGAGCCCGTCGCTGGCGGCGATGTAGACGGCGAGGACCTCGCCGCCCGCGCCCTTCTCGGCGAGGCGGGCGGCGCGGCGGATGAGCGTACGGCCCTCGGGGCCGCCGGTGAGGCCGACGACGATGCGTTCGCGGGCCTGCCAGGTGGAGCGGATGTTGTGCTCGCCCCGGTACTCCTGGAGGTACTCGTCGACCCGGTCGGCCACCCACAGCAGGGCCAGTTCGCGCAGGGCGGTGAGGTTGCCGGGGCGGAAGTAGTTGGACAGGGCCGCGTCGACCTTGTCGGGCTTGTAGATGTTGCCGTGGGCCATGCGCCGGCGCAGGGCCTGCGGGGACATGTCGACCAGCTCGATCTGGTCGGCGCGCCGGGCCACCTCGTCGGGGACCGTTTCGCGCTGGCGGACCCCGGTGATCGTCTCGACGACGTCGCCCAGCGACTCCAGGTGCTGGATGTTGACGGTGGAGACGACGTCGATGCCCGCCTGGAGCAGCTCCTCCACGTCCTGCCAGCGCTTGGCGTTGCGCGAACCCGGCACATTGGTGTGGGCGAGCTCGTCCACCAGCGCCACGGCGGGGCGCCGCGCGAGGATCGCGTCCACGTCCATCTCGGTGAAGGTGCTGCCCCGGTACTCGATCTCGCGCCGCTCGATCAGTTCCAGGCCGTGCAGCATCACCTCGGTGCGCGGGCGCTTGTGGTGCTCGACGAAGCCGACGACGCAGTCGGTGCCCCGCTCGATCCGGCGGTGTGCCTCGGACAGCATTGCGTAGGTCTTGCCGACGCCCGGCGCCGCGCCGAGGTAGATGCGGAGCTTGCCGCGTCCCATGTTCCGACTCTTCTTCTCTGCTGACGACGGGGGTCCGTGCCGTGGATCGGGCGGGTGATCAGGGTTCGAAGCGGTAGCCCATGCCAGGCTCGGTGATCAGATACCGCGGGTGCGATGGGTCCGCCTCCAGTTTGCGCCGTAGCTGGGCCATGTAGACACGCAGGTAGTTGGTGTTCTCCCCGTACGTCGGTCCCCAGACCTCCAGGAGGAGCTGCCCCTGCGTGATCAATCGACCCGGGTGGGTGATGAGGATCTCCAGCAGGTGCCACTCCGTCGGGGTCAGCCGTACCGTGCGCTCGCCCCGCCGCACCTTCTTCGCGACCAGGTCAACGGAGAACTCGTCGGTCGTGACCACGGCGACTTCGTCAGGTTGTGAAGCTCCCGGCGCTTCATGTCTCCGGGCCGCTGCCCGCAGCCGGGCCAGCAGCTCGTCCATGCTGAACGGTTTCGTCACGTAGTCATCGGCGCCTGCGTCCAAGGCCCGGATCTTGTCTTCCGACGTGTGGCGTGCGGACAGGACCAGGATGGGGACCTTGCTCCAGTCGCGGACGCCCTTGATGACGTCGATTCCGTCCATGTCGGGCAGCCCGAGGTCCAGCACTATGACATCCGGCTTGCGGGCGGCCGCGAGCCGCAGGGCTGTTCCGCCGTCTGAAGCCTCTTCGACCTCGAAATTGCGCGCCTGGAGATTGATCTTCAGCGCTCGGACGAGCTGAGGGTCGTCCTCCACCACCAGCACCCGGGTCATCGGTGTGCAGCCTTTCCGTTCGTTAGGGGCACGGCAGGAAGCCGGCGGGGCGCTGGGGGCACCTCCCAGCGGTGGCTGGGGGAGCTCCGTGCCCCGCCGGCTCGCAGTCCGTGCGGATGGCGGACCTCAGCTCTTGGACAGCGCCTTCAGGGCGATGTTGAGCTCAAGGACGTTGACGCGGGGCTCGCCCATGAAGCCGAGGGTGCGGCCCTCGGTGTGGTCCTCGACCAGCTTCTCGACCTGCTTGACGTCGAGCTTGTTCTGTTCGGCGACTCGGTGGACCTGGAGCTTGGCGTACTCCGGGGAGATGTTCGGGTCGAGGCCGGAGCCGGAGGAGGTGACGGCGTCGGCCGGCACGTCCTCGGGCTTGACCTGGTAGCCGGCGGTGGAGTTGTCCGCGACGACCGCGTCCTTGGCGGCGACGACCTGGGCGCAGAGGGTGCCTTCCCCGGCGTCCTTGGTGCACTGGCCGCCCACGGCGCCGTTGTCGGCGGAGCGGTTGGTGGCACCCGAAAGGATCAGCGAGTACTGCATGTTGACGCTGTTGCTGCCCAGGCCGTTGGAGGGGCGCGGCTGGAACCACTTCAGGTCCGGCTTGGCCGCCTCCTCGGCGTCGTTGGGGTCCTTCTTCGGCAGGTTGTAGGTCTGCCCGATGAGGGAGGATCCGACGACCCGGCCGCTCTTGTCCTTGATCTCGGAGCCGTTGGCCTTGTCGTTGAACAGGGCCCGGGCGAGGCCGGTCACGACAAGGGGATAGATGACCCCGCAGATCACGGTCAGGACGAGCAGGGCACGCAGGCCCGCACCGATCAGGCGCGCTGTGTTGCCTACAGAGTTGTTCATTGTCGTCTCAGCCGATTCCGGGGATGAGGGAGATGAGCAGGTCGATGATCTTGATGCCGATGAACGGGGCGATCAGGCCGCCCACGCCGTACAGCCCCAGGTTGCGGCGGAGCATCTTGTCGGCGCTGGTCGGCTTGTACTGCACGCCCTTCAGAGCCAGGGGAACCAGCGCGATGATGATCAGCGCATTGAAGATGACGGCCGACAGGATCGCCGACTCGGGCGAGGTCAGGCCCATGATGTTGAGCTTGTCCAGGCCCGGGTAGACCACGGCGAACATGGCGGGGATGATCGCGAAGTACTTCGCGACGTCGTTGGCGATGGAGAAGGTGGTCAGGGCGCCCCGGGTGATGAGGAGCTGCTTGCCGATCTCGACGATCTCGATGAGCTTGGTGGGGTTGGAGTCCAGGTCCACCATGTTCCCGGCCTCCTTGGCGGCCGAGGTACCGGTGTTCATCGCCACGCCGACATCCGCCTGCGCGAGGGCGGGGGCGTCGTTGGTGCCGTCGCCGGTCATGGCGACGAGCTTGCCGCCCGCCTGTTCCCGCTTGATGAGGGCCATCTTGTCCTCGGGGGTGGCCTCGGCGAGGAAGTCGTCCACGCCCGCCTCCTCCGCGATCGCCTTGGCCGTCAGCGGGTTGTCACCCGTGATCATGACGGTCTTGATGCCCATGCGGCGCAGTTCCTCGAACCGCTCGCGCATGCCCTCCTTGACCACGTCCTTGAGGTGGATGACACCCAGGATCCGGGCGCCCTTCTCGTCCTTGACGGCGACCAGCAGCGGCGTGCCGCCGGCTTCCGAGATCTTGTTGGCGAGGAGGTCGGCGTCGTCGGAGACCTCGCCGCCCTGCTCCTTGACCCAGGTGATGACCGAGCCGGCCGCGCCCTTGCGGGTCTCCTTGCCGTCCACGTCCACACCCGACATGCGGGTCTGGGCGGTGAAGGCGATCCACTCGGCATGGGCCAGCTCGCCCTGGTGGCGCTCGCGCAGACCGTACTTCTCCTTCGCCAGCACGACGATGGAACGGCCCTCAGGGGTCTCGTCCGCGAGGGAGGACAGCTGGGCGGCGTCCGCCAGCTCCGCCGCCGTGGTGCCCTTGACGGGTACGAACTCCGACGCCTGGCGGTTGCCGAGGGTGATCGTGCCCGTCTTGTCGAGCAGCAGGGTCGAGACGTCGCCCGCGGCCTCGACGGCCCGGCCGGACATGGCGAGGACGTTGCGCTGGACCAGGCGGTCCATGCCCGCGATGCCGATCGCGGAGAGGAGCGCGCCGATCGTGGTCGGGATCAGGCAGACCAGCAGGGCCGTCAGCACGATCATCGACTGCTTGGCCCCCGCATAGATCGCGAAGGGCTGCAGGGTGACGACCGCGAGCAGGAAGACGATCGTCAGCGAGGCGAGCAGGATGTTCAGCGCGATCTCGTTCGGCGTCTTCTGTCGTGCGGCGCCCTCGACCAGGGCGATCATGCGGTCGATGAAGGTCTCGCCCGGCTTCGTCGTGATCTTGACGACGATCCGGTCGGACAGCACCTTCGTACCGCCGGTGACCGCGCTGCGGTCGCCGCCGGACTCACGGATCACCGGAGCGGACTCGCCCGTGATGGCGGACTCGTCGACCGAGGCCACGCCCTCGACGACGTCACCGTCGCCGGGGATGGTGTCGCCGGCCTCGCAGACCACCAGGTCGCCGATCTTGAGCTCGGTACCGGCGACCTGTTCCTCGCCCGTACCGTCCTTGGTCAGGCGGCGGGCGACGGAGTCGGTCTTGGCCTTGCGCAGCGTGTCGGCCTGGGCCTTGCCTCGGCCCTCGGCCACGGCCTCGGCGAGGTTGGCGAAGATCGTGGTCAGCCACAGCCATGCCGTGATGGCCCAGCCGAACCAGTCCGTCGGGTCCTTCAGCGCCAGCACGGTCGTCACGACCGAGCCGATCAGGACCACGAACATGACCGGCGACTTGATCATGGTCCGGGGGTCGAGCTTGCGCACCGCGTCCGGGAAGGACTTCAGCAGCTGCTTCGGGTCGAACAGACCACCGCCCACGCGCCCGGCGGGCGGCTTGTGGCCGGTTGGCAGGTCGTCGTGCGGAGCACGGGTCGGAGTGGCGGTGCTCATGATGCGAGCCCTTCGGCGAGCGGACCCAGCGCCAGGGCCGGGAAGTAGGTCAGACCGGTGACGATGAGGATCGTGCCGACGAGCAGCCCCGTGTAGAGCGGCTTGTCGGTACGGAGCGTGCCTGCCGTCTCGGGCACGGGCTTCTGCTCGGCGAGCGAGCCGGCCAGCGCGAGGACGAACACCATGGGCAGGAAGCGGCCCAGCAGCATCGCGATGCCGATGGTGCTGTTGAACCACTGGGTGTCGGCGTTCAGGCCGGCGAAGGCCGAGCCGTTGTTGTTGGCACCCGAGGTGTAGGCGTACAGCACCTCGGAGAACCCGTGCGCCCCGGAGTTCAGCATGGAATGCGGCGGGGTCGGCAGGGCCATCGCGGCGGCGGTGAAGCACAGCACCAAGGCCGGGGTGATGAGGATGTAGCAGGCCGCGAACTTGATCTCGCGGGTGCCGATCTTCTTGCCGAGGTACTCGGGGGTGCGGCCGACCATCAGACCGGCGATGAACACCGCGATGATCGCCATGATCAGCATGCCGTAGAGGCCCGAGCCGACACCGCCGGGCGCGATCTCGCCGAGCTGCATGCCCAGCAGCTGGATGCCGCCGCCCAGCCCGGTGTAGGAGGAGTGGAAGGAGTTGACCGCACCGGTCGAGGTCAGTGTCGTGGCGACCGAGAAGATCGCGGAGGCGCCGACGCCGAAGCGGGTCTCCTTGCCCTCCATCGCACCGCCGGCGACGTCGAAGGCCGGGCCGTGGTGGGCGAACTCGGTCCACATCATCAGCGCGGTGAAGCCGAGCCAGATGGTGGCCATCGTGGCGAGGATCGCGTAGCCCTGGCGCAGGTTGCCGACCATGCGGCCGAAGGTGCGGGTCAGCGCGAACGGGATGACGAGGATCAGGAAGATCTCGAACAGGTTGGAGAACGGGTTGGGGTTCTCGAAGGGGTGGGCGGAGTTGGCGTTGAAGTAGCCGCCGCCGTTCGTGCCCAGCTCCTTGATGACCTCCTGCGAGGCGACCGCCCCGCCGTTCCACTGCTGCGAGCCGCCCATGAACTGGCCGACCTCGTGGATGCCGGCGAAGTTCTGGATCGCGCCGCAGGCGACCAGGATGATCGCGCCGATCACGGCGATCGGCAGCAGGATCCGGACCACTCCGCGGACCATGTCGGCCCAGAAGTTGCCGAGCTCACCGGTGCGGGAGCGGGCGAAGCCTCGTACGAGCGCGACGGCGACGGCCATGCCGACCGCGGCGGAGACGAAGTTCTGGACCGCCAGGCCGCCGGTCTGCACCACGTGGCCCATGGCCTGCTCGCCGTAGTACGACTGCCAGTTCGTGTTGGCCACGAACGAGGCGGCGGTGTTGAAGGCCTGGTCCGGGTCGATCGCGGAGAAGCCGAGCGAGCCGGGCAGGACGCCCTGCGCCCGCTGCAGGGCGTAGAGGAAGAGGACACTCACCGCTGAGAAGGCGAGGACGGCGCGCAGGTAGGCGGGCCAGCGCATTTCGGCGGAGGGGTTGGCGCCGATGGCCTTGTAGATCCACTTCTCCGGCTTGTAGTGCTTCTCGGAGGAGTAGACGCGGGCCATGTAGTCGCCCAGCGGACGGTAGGCCAGCGCGAGCGCGGCGATCAGTGCGAGGAGCTGGAGCACACCAGCGAGAACGGGACTCATCGGTGACTAGAACCTCTCCGGGTGCACAAGGGCGAGGACGAGGTATCCGAGCAGGGAGACGGCCACCACGAGGCCGATGATGTTTTCAGCGTTCACAGCTTGGTCACCCCCCGGGCGATGAGTGCCACCAGCGCGAAGACCGCGACCGTGGTGAC
Source organism: Streptomyces sp. NBC_01546 (assembly GCF_045208355.1). Lineage (NCBI taxonomy): Bacteria > Bacillati > Actinomycetota > Actinomycetes > Kitasatosporales > Streptomycetaceae > Streptomyces > Streptomyces sp. NBC_01546. Next base: position 1,193,359 of record NZ_CP109379.1, on the reverse strand, counting down.
GACGAAGGCCAGATCGGCCACCGTGAGCTCCTGGATGAAGAGGGAGGAAATGAATCGGCCAGATGGCCGATGACGAGATAACCGTGTCTTCAGCCCGGCGTTAAGACACCTTGACGGGGTCCATACGGGCGCAGGGGAACTCTTAACGCCACGCTTACGCATGAAGCCGTGAATCGCCGGTCAGCCCTGGTGGGACAGGCCGGCCGTGTCCAGGGCGGCGCCGGCCTGCGCGGCCAGCGCGACAGCCACCAGGCGGGCCTCTTCGGGGGGCAGGGGGCGGTCCGGGAGTGGATCGAGGAGGAAGCGGCCGTAGTAGTGGCCGCCGCCGACGACTCGCAGTTCGGTTTCCCCGTCCGGCCAGTCGGCGTACTCGGTGATGTGGCTGCCGCTGCGCAGCCACAGGCTGCCGTCGTGCTGCAGGCGCGGCCGGTGCCCGAGCAGCCTGCCGTACTCGAAGCGGCAGCCGCGCAGGCCCAGCAGACCGACGAGCTCGCGGCGTACGTACTCGACCACCGCCTCCGGCGAGCCGCCGTCCTCGACCAGCCGAGCGGTTCCCTGGAGGCTGGACAGGTGCGCGGCGTCGGTGACCACGACAGTCCGGAGCCGCTGTACGCGTACGGCCAGCTGCGAGACGATCAGCCCGACGACGAGCAGGAGGACGGCTGTCTGGATCTCGTCACCATCGGCGATGGTGAACTGCTGGTAGGGCCTGGTCAGGAAGAAATCGAACCAGGCGGCCGCCGAGAGCGCGGCCAGCGCCCCTGCCGCTCGAGTGCCGAGTGCGGCGACCCCAACCACGGCGACGACCATGATCAGAGCCTCGTTCGTCGCCGACAGGTCCGTACGGAACGGAACGAGCGCGAGCGCGACGAGGAAGGGGACCACGAGGGCCGCGAGCAGGACCGCACGGTCGTGGAACCGGTACCCGGACATGTGAGGCCTCCTGTCCGGACGCGACGATCTTGAGTCAGAACCTCTCGGGCTTGATCAGTGCTGCCACGAGATAGCCGAGCAGAGCGACGGCGACGATGTGCCCGACCACGTTTTCCGCGTCCATCAGCGTGTACTCCTTGCGATTCCGTCGGGCATCAGTCGCCCACATCAAGCCTGCCCCCGGTCGAAGAAGGAGCCACGCACCCTGGCGCGGTCTTGACGCACCTCATACGACCTACCGGCCCGGGCGTCAGGAGCACGTGAAGAGTGGGGCGGCGGTCGTATGGATTCCGCCAAGAGCACTGGTCGTTCGGCCATGCCATCCCGACGCTGTCCTCACTTTGTCCAATCGGAGGAACAGCGAAGATGGCCATAGGCATGGGAAAGACGACCGCGGCAGGACAGGCCCCGGGAGCGGAAGAACCTCCTGATACCGGCGTACGGATGCCTCCCGAGGCGGGGGACCGGCACCGGCTGACCGCCCTCCAGGGCCTGGCGGCGCTGTCGCTGGACGCGATGGCCTCGGTCGCGTACGGGCCCGAGTCGATCGTGCTGGTGCTGGCGGCAGCCGGTGCCTACGGCCTCGGGTTCACCCTTCCCGTCACCCTGGCGATCGCTGCACTGCTCGCCGTGCTGGTGGCCTCGTACCGGCAGGTCATCGCAGCGTTCCCGGACGGCGGCGGGTCGTACGCCGTCGCGAAGAGGCACCTCGGCCGACGCACCAGCCTGGTGGCCGCGGCCTCGCTGATCCTCGACTACGTGCTGAACGTGGCCGTCTCCGTCACCGCCGGCGTCGCCGCCCTGACCTCGGCCTTCCCGGAGCTGTACGGGGAGCGGGTGTGGATCTGCCTCGGGGTGCTGGTCCTGGTCACGGCGGTGAACCTGCGCGGGGTCGTGGACTCCGCCAAGGCGTTCCTCGTCCCGACCGCCGTGTTCGTGGGCTCGATCCTTGCCATGGTCGTGGTCGGTCTGTTCCGTGACGGCCCGGTGAGCACCGCCTCGGCCGCCGGACACGCTTCCGTGCTTGGGGAAGGTGCCACCACCGTCGGGGCCCTGTTGCTGCTGAAGGCCTTCGCGGCCGGCTGCTCCGCCCTGACCGGCGTTGAAGCTGTCGCCAATGCCGTCCCGTCGTTCCGCGCCCCGGCGGCACGCCGGGCCCAGCGCACCGAAGTGGCCCTCGGCGCCCTCCTCGGCGTCATGCTGATCGGCCTGTCGGTCCTGATCGGCCGCTTCCACCTCCAGCCCGTGGAGGGCGTGACCGTACTGGCCCAGCTCGCGGACGCCTCGTTCGGCCACAACGCCGCTTTCTACGTCGTCCAGTTCGCCACCATGGTGCTGCTGGCGCTCGCCGCGAACACCTCCTTCGGCGGGCTGCCCGTCCTGATGAGCCTGCTGGCCCGCGACAACTACCTGCCGCACGTCTTCGGCCTCAAGGCGGACCGCCAGGTGCACCGCCACGGCGTGGTGTGGCTGGCGCTCGTGTCGGCCGCCCTGCTGGTGTTCTCCGGCGGCGACACCAACACACTCGTCCCGCTGTTCGCGATCGGGGTCTTCGTCGGCTTCACCATCTGCCAGGTCGGCATGGTCCGGCACTGGTACGGGGAGCGGCCTCAGGGCTGGCAGGCGAAAGCCGTCCTCAACGGCTTCGGCGCACTGCTCACCGGAGTCTCGGCGCTCGTCGTGACCGCCACCAAATTCGCCGAGGGCGCCTGGCTGATCGTGCTCGCCCTGCCGCTGATCGTCCTCGCCTTCGAGAAGATCCATCGCGCCTACGGTCAGATCGGCGAACGCCTGGAGCTCGGCCGCATCCCTCAGCCGCCCCAACGCTCCCGCTCTCTGGTCGTCGTGCCCGTCTCAGGGCTGTCCCGACTGACGTGCCAGGCACTCACCGCCGCCCGCTCGCTTGGCGACGAGGTCCTCGCCGTTACCGTCACCCACCCCGCTCCGGAGGACCGTCAGGCGGCCGAAGCCCTGCGCCGGGACTGGGAGTTGTGGAAGCCGGGGGTCGAGCTGGTCGAAGTCTCCTCGGACACCCGTTCGCTCGGTCGCCCGGTGTCGGCGTACGTGCGCGAGCTGACACAGGCACACCCGGACACCCAGGTCACCGTCCTCATCCCGGAGACGGAACCCGCCCACCTGTGGCAGCGGATGCTGCAGAACCAGCGCGGCTCCGTCGTCGCACACGCAGTCCGCCGCGACACCGACGCCGTCATCTGCCGACTGCGCTTCCGCATCACCGCCGACGTGCGTTGACGTGCTGTTGACGGTGGCTTGACGCGTCTCGTGCGCCGCCGTCAAGAAGGTGCCAATTCCCCCGCGCACATGGGGTTTTCCTCTGGAACGGGCAGTAGTTTCCTGCCTGTTGCGCCGCCGGGAATCTCGACTACTCACATGACGGCCGAGGGGGTCCATGCGAGACGGTCCCCGGCGGCGACACCCCTCACCCGCACCCGCTCCTTGCCCGACCTTTGCCGGCAGGGGGGTGCCCAGCCGAACTCACCAGAAGGTCGCTTCATGCCTCCCGCCGCCGCGCAGCACGTTCCCCCGGATCTCGGCACCCCTCCGCGGACCCCAGCCAACCGGCCTTCCCGGAAACGCTCCGGCCAGGTGAACGTGCTGGAGCCCGAGCTCCTTGCCACCTCGGCCAGGGAGGCCGTCGCCAAGCTCCATCCGCGTGAGCTGGTGAAGAAGCCGGTGCTGTTCGTCGTCGCGGTCGGATCGGTCCTGACCACGCTGTCGGCGCTCATCCACCCGTCGGTCTTCACCTGGGTGATCAGCGTCTGGCTGTGGCTGACGGTCCTGTTCGCCAACCTCGCCGAGGCCGTCGCCGAAGGCCGCGGCCGAGCCCAGGCCGAGTCGCTGCGCAAGGCGCGTACGGACACGGTCGCGCTCCGGCTCAAGCACTGGACGTATGGGACTAACCTGCGCAGCGCCGAGACCGAGGTGGTGACCCCGGCCGAGCTCCAGCCCTTCGACTTCGTGCTCGTCGAGGCGGGGGAGCTGGTTCCGGCCGACGGCGATGTGGTCGACGGTGCGGCGATGGTGGACGAATCGGCCGTCACCGGTGAATCGGCCCCCGTCCTGCGGGAGTCGGGCGGTGACCGGTCCGGAGTCACCGGGGGAACGACCGTGCTGTCGGACTCGATCGTCGTACGGGTCACCTCGCGCTCCGGGAACAGCTTCATCGACCGGATGATCGCGCTGGTCGAGGGCGCGTCCCGGCAGAAGACCCCGAACGAGATAGCGCTGAACATCCTGTTGGCAGCCTTGACCTTCATCTTCATCTTGATCGTGGTCAGCATCCAGCCGATGGCCGCGTACGCGGGCGCCGCCCAGTCCACGACCGTGCTGGTCGCCCTCCTCGTCACCCTCATCCCCACCACGATCGGAGCCCTGCTCTCCGCGATCGGCATCGCCGGCATGGACCGTCTCGTCCAGCGCAACGTCATCGCGATGAGCGGCCGCGCCGTCGAGGCGGCGGGAGACGTGAACACCCTGCTGCTCGACAAGACCGGCACCATCACCCACGGCAACCGCGAGGCCGCCGCTTTCATCCCGCTCCCCGGGATCGACCACATCAAGCTCGCGGACGCCGCCCAGCTGTCTTCCCTCGCCGACGAGACCCCCGAAGGCCGCTCCGTCGTGGCCCTGGCCCAGCAGTACGGGATCCAGCCGGCCGCCGCCGAGGACCTCAGCAACCCCCGCTTCACCGAGTTCAGCGCCCGCACCCGAATGAGCGGCATCAACCTGAGCTGGGACAACGGCGCGGGCTGCGCCATCCGCAAGGGCGCGGCGGCACAGGTCATGGACTGGGTGGCGATGCGTGGCGGGACCGTACAGGCGGAGGCCGCTGCCTGGTCCGCTCAGGTCTCGCAGTCCGGCGGGACCCCTCTGCTGGTGGCGGTCCACGACTGGGACGGGCCGCGGGTCCTCGGCATCATCCACCTCAAGGACGTCGTCAAGGAGGGAATCCGGGAGCGCTTCGCGGAGCTGCGCAGCATGGGGATCCGTACGGTCATGGTGACCGGCGACAACGAGCTGACGGCCCGCGCCATCGCCGCCGAGGCCGGCGTCGACGAATACCTCGCCGAGGCGACGCCGGAGGACAAGCTGGCCCTCATCAAGCGGGAGCAGGCCGGCGGCAAGCTCGTCGCGATGACCGGCGACGGCACGAACGACGCCCCGGCCCTCGCGCAGGCGGATGTCGGCGTTGCCATGAACACGGGCACCTCGGCCGCCAAGGAGGCCGGGAACATGGTGGACCTGGACTCCAACCCCACCAAGCTCATCGACATCGTCGAGATCGGCAAACAACTCCTCATCACCCGGGGCGCGCTCACCACCTTTTCCATCACCAACGACGTCGCCAAGTACTTCGCGATCATCCCCGCCATGTTCGCCTCGGCCTACCCGGGGCTCGGCGCGCTCAACATCATGGGCCTGAGCAGCCCCACCTCAGCGATCACCTCGGCGATCATCTTCAACGCCCTGATCATCGTCGCCCTCATCCCACTCGCCCTGCGCGGCGTCCGCTACCGGCCTGCCTCCGCACACGACCTGCTGCGCCGCAACCTCGGCGTCTACGGCCTCGGCGGCCTGATCCTGCCCTTCGTCGGCATCAAGCTCATCGACCTGCTGGTATCCACCATCCCCGGCCTCGGCTGACGTTCGGCCACGGCTCATCAGAGGAACGCCAGGGCCCCAGGCAGTGCCGTCCATCTGCTTGCCGCAGGTTCCTTCCTCCCTTCAGACCACGGCCGCGTCAGGCCGGCCAGCATTGATCCACACTCCGCTGGTTCCCCTGCGGGGGCGGCCCCCGTCCGGGCCGCCCCCGCTCCTCGTTCGTGACCACCGTGGCTGCCCGCTCGCCCGCAGGCTGCTGTCACTGGCGTGCGAAGACGTTCACTACGCCACAGGCGGCTCTGTACGCGTTAAGGACGCGTCAGGATTGGCTCAGCTGCGGGCATAAGCGATCACTCTGCGTACGCTTGCTCCGCCGTCGATGTCGATGGCTGATTCTTTGCCGTACGACAGGAGCCCCCACGATGGCCACCCCTGCCCGCTCCTCGCGCCTGCGCGCGTGGCTGCTGGAAGGCCTGACCGCCGAGAACAGTTCGCCCGCAGCCAAGGAGGCAGCGGCCCAGCCCCACGGGCGGCCGTGGTGGCGGGTCATGTGCCTCACGGGTCTCGACTACTTCTCCACCCTCGGCTACCAGCCCGGCATCGCGGCGCTCGCGGCCGGCCTTCTGTCGCCGCTGGCAACCATCGTGCTCGTGCTGCTGACCCTCTTCGGTGCCCTGCCGGTGTACCGGCGGGTGGCCGAGGAGAGCCCGCACGGCGAGGGCTCGATCGCCATGCTGGAGCGGTTGCTGACGTTCTGGAAGGGCAAGCTGTTCGTCCTGACCCTGCTCGGGTTCGCGGCGACCGACTTCCTCATCACCATCACCCTGTCGGCCGCGGACGCCACCGCGCACCTGGTGGAGAACCCGCACCTCACCAGCACCCTCAACGGCCACCAGGTGCTCATCACCCTGATCATGATCGCGCTCCTCGGCGCCGTGTTCCTCAAGGGCTTCAGCGAGGCCATCGGCGTTGCCGTGGTCCTGGTGGCCACCTATCTGGCGCTGAACGTCGTCGTCGTGGCCGTCGGCCTGTGGGAGGTGCTCAGCGAACCACAGGTCATCACCGACTGGACGGAGGCTCTGACCGCCGAACACGGCAACCCCTTCATGATGATCGCCATCGCCCTCGTCGTGTTCCCGAAGCTCGCGCTCGGCCTCTCCGGGTTCGAGACCGGTGTGGCGGTCATGCCGCACGTCAAGGGCGACACCGACGACACCGACGTGAAGCCCGCAGGCCGGATCCGCGGCGCCAAGAAGCTGCTGACCACCGCGGCCATCATCATGAGTGTCTTCCTCATCACCAGCAGTTTCATCACCACGCTGCTGATCCCGCCCGCCCAGTTCCAGCCAGGCGGCGAGGCCAACGGCCGCGCCCTGGCCTACCTCGCGCACGAGTACATCGGCTCCGCCTTCGGCACCGTCTACGACATCTCCACGATCCTGATCCTGTGGTTCGCGGGCTCCTCGGCCATGGCCGGCCTGCTCAACCTGATGCCCCGCTACCTGCCCCGCTACGGCATGGCCCCCTCCTGGGCCCGAGCCCTGCGCCCGATGGTCATCGTCTTCACCCTGATCGCGTTCCTCGTGACCTGGATCTTCGACGCCGACGTGGACGCCCAGGGCGGCGCGTACGCCACCGGTGTCCTCGTCCTGATCACCTCGGCGGCCGTCGCCGTGACCATCGCCGCCCGGAAGGCCGCTCAGCGCGGCTGGACGATCGCCTTCGGCGCGATCTCCGCGGTCTTCGTCTACACGACCGCCGTCAACGTGGTCGAACGCCCCGACGGCGTGAAGATCGGCGCCTGCTTCATCGCCGGCATCATGGCGCTCTCCCTGCTCTCCCGCCTCGCCCGCGTCTTCGAGCTGCGCGTCACCCACATGGAATTCGACGACATGGCGCAGCGGTTCATCCGCGACACCGCCAACCGGACGATCCGCTTCATCGCCAACGAGCCGGACAGTCGCGACCTCGACGAGTACCGGCAGAAGAAGCAGCAGATCCGCGCGGACAACGACATCCCGGCCGAGGACGACGTCATGTTCGTCGAGGTCACCGTCCTGGACGCGTCCGAGTTCGAGTCCGGGATGCGGGTACGCGGCGAGGTGCTGCACGGCCGTTACCGCGTCCTGACGCTGGAGAGCTCCAGCATTCCCAACGCGCTGGCGGCGCTACTCCTGCACGTCCGCGACGAGACCGGCCAGCGCCCCCACATCTACTTCGAGTGGACCGAGGGCAACCCGATGGCCAACTTCTTCCGGTTCTTCCTCTTCGGGCAGGGCGAGGTGGCCCCCGTCACCCGCGAAGTCATCCGCGAGGCCGAACCCGACCGCACCCGCCGCCCCCACGTCCACGCCGGCTGACCCCGGATCCGGCGTCAAGATGCCGACAGGAATCGCGCCGGGCCCTCGCCTTGGCGCGGGCCCGGCGCGATTCTCATGACGTGACCATCGACTGGTTTCCCGATCGCGGCATCCGCCGGGCGATTCTCGCCCTCGGCGCGGCCGGCCTGACCGTCATCGCCACCGGCGCCCTCCTCGAGGCCCTCTGGCTGCTCGGCCTCGGTGTCTGGGCGGTGATCGCCGCGATGATGATCGAGCTTGTTTACCGCCCCTAGCTGCCGATGGCCCGGTTTCGGTAGTCCTCCGGCGTTCCTGTGTCGGAGTGCGCTGCCCTCGGGAGGTACGAGTTGCGGGAGGCGGCCGGCTCGGTCGTCCCGGCTACTTCGGGTCGCGGTTGAACTGTGCCGTCGACCAGCGGTAGCCGAGCGCGATCAGGCCGACGCACCAGCCGATCGCGATCCAGCCGTTACTGCCGATCTCGGTGCCGAGGAGGAGGCCGCGCAGGGTCTCGATGGCGGGGGTGAAGGGCTGGTACTCGGCGATCGGCTGAAACCAGCCCGGCATGGTGTCGGCCGGGATGAACGCGCTGGAGATGAGGGGGAGGAGGATCAGCGGCATGGCCATGTTGCTGGCCGCTTCGGGGTTCGGGCTGGCCAGACCCATGCCGACCGCGATCCAGGTCAGCGCCAGGGCGAAGAGCACGATGAGCCCGAATGCTGCCAGCCACTCCAGGACGGTCGCGTCCGTGGAGCGGAAGCCGATGGCCGCGCCGACGGCGCCGACGAGGACCACGCTCATGACGGATTGCAGCACGCTGCCGACGACGTGCCCGATGAGTACCGAAGGGCGGTAGACCGCCATCGTGCGGAAGCGGGCGATGAGGCCCTCGGTCATATCCATGGAGACGTACACCGCGGCCCCGATCACGGTGCTGCCGATGGTCATCAGCAGCAAGCCCGGGACGATGTAGGCGATGTAGTCAGAGCGGTCGGCGCCGCCGCCACCGATGCCCGCGCTCATCACGTCGCCGAAGATGTAGACGAAGAGCAGCAGCATCATGATCGGCGTGAGCAGCAGGTTCAGGGTCCCTGACGGGTAGCGCCGCGCGTGCAGGAGGTTGCGGCGCAGCATCGTGTTGGAGTCGCGTACAGCGAGAGAGAGGGCGCTCATCGGACCGTCTCCTTGGGCTGGTTGGGGACGTTGGCCGGGCCGGTCAGGGCGAAGAACACGTCGTCGAGGTCGGGGGTGTGGACGGTCAGTTCGTCCGCCTCGATGCCGGCGGAGTCGAGCCGGTCGAGAATGGAGCGCAGTTCGCGCTGACTGCCGTCGCTGGGGATGGACAGCGACAGTGCCTCGTCATCGCGGGTGACCTCGCGCAGGGCGTCAGCGGCGGACTGGTACGCGACCGGGTCGGTGAAGCGGAGCCGGACGTGCCCGCCCGGGACGAGCCGCTTGAGCTCCTCGGCGGTGCCCTCGGCGACGATCTTTCCGTCGTTCAACACAGCAATGCGGTCGGCCAGTTCGTCGGCCTCCTCCAGATATTGGGTGGTGAGGAAGACGGTCACGCCGTCGGAGACGAGGCCGCGGATGATGCCCCACATGTTGTGGCGGGAGCGCGGGTCGAGCCCTGTCGTCGGCTCATCGAGGAAGATGATCCGCGGGCTGCCGACCAGCGTCATCGCGAGGTCGAGGCGGCGCTTCATGCCGCCGGAGTAGGTGGACGCCGGCTTCTTCGCGGCCTCCACCAGGTCGAAACGCTCAAGGAGTTCGCGGCCGACCCGCCGCCCCTCGTTCTTGGACAGATGGTGCAGGTCCGCCATGAGGAGCATGTTCTCCTCGCCGGTGATCAGTCCGTCGACGGCGGAGAACTGCCCGGTGACACCGATCGCGGCACGGACCGCCTGTGGGTCGGTGGCCAGGTCGTGCCCGCCGACGTGCAGGTCACCCGCGTCGGCGGTGATGAGCGTGGACAGGATCTTCACGGCGGTGGTCTTGCCGGCGCCGTTCGGGCCGAGCAGCGCGAACACAGACCCGGCCGGGATGTGCAGATCGATGCCGTCGAGGACGATCTTTTCGCCGTATGACTTGCGTAGCCCGACGGCGGAGACAGCGGGCGGCGACGGGTAACCGTCGTCACCTTTACTGGATGTGGGCATGACAAATGAAGGCATGGGAGACTTCCTTTGGGGGAGTGGATGCTGTTCCGGAAACTCGGATCAAGTGACCGTCGGTGACTGCACGTCAGTCGCATCGCCCTGGGGAATGGGGTCGACCGCCCCGCCGCCGGAGACCTGTTCGCCGAGGGCGTTGCCGGCGTTGGCAGGGTGAAGCGGGCCCGGCCGGGTCTGCTCGACCACCTCGGTGGACTGGATCTGCGGCGGCTTCTGGCGGCTGGTGGGACCGCGCCTGTTCGCGGCGCGTCGAAGCGATGGACCGTGCGTGCGGGCTACGCCCGCTGGCGTGAAGCGGCGGATGTTACTTCTCGGCCGTGCCGAATTTCCCGCTGATGGACTCCTGATAGACGTCCGCATAGGTGCGTGAGTCCTTGATCAGGTCGTCGCAGAACGCGGCGACGTCCGTGCCGATGAGTTGCAAGACACCCTTGCCCGCGGCGACGCCCTCCTCGAAGAAGTCGACGATCCCGGGGAGCAGGGGCCCATCAGGCAGGTCGATCGGTCCGACCTTGAACAGGTACTTCTGCATTTCCTTGTAGACGATCTGGTAGTCCGGTGGAAGGGCCTTGACCCGAGTCGTGTGCGCCCGCCACTGCTTCTTGCCCTCGATGATGTCCTGGATTCCCATGTCAGCCTCCCAGCCTGCTCAATTTCCTGGCGACGTTCCTGTTCAACTGCTCGCGCCAGCGGTCGCGATAGGTTCGGGCCCCTTCGCCGCCGGCCAGTGCCGTGCAGAAGCCCCGGATGTCGTCGCCGAGCACCTCGTGGACGCTCTGCCCGTCCGCCGCTGTCTCTTCGAGCAGTCCCAGGGCGGCGTCGAGGATCGGCATCAGGTTGCGGCCGGTGAAGTCCCCGTGGGGGAGGAGGCCGACCTTGATCTGTTCCCACGCAGCCCGGTAGTCGCCCGGCAGGGCGGCGGCCCGGGCTTCGAACGCCTTCCATTCCCTGGTGAGATCGCTGCCGGTGATGGTCTCCCAGAAGTTCATCGCCCGCCCTCCTTGAGCTTGTCGATGCGTGATGAGACGTACTGCCATTTCGCCCAGAACTTCGCGAGCTCCTCGCGGCCCGCGTCGTTGAGCGCGTAGAACTTGCGCGGGGGGCCGACCCCGGATGGTCGCTTCGTCACCTGGACGAGCCCGTTCCTCTCCAGCCGCAGCAAGATGGTGTACACCGTCCCCTCAATGACGTCGGTGAAGCCCAGCTCGTTCAGCTGACGGGTGATGGCGTACCCGTAGGTTTCCTCAGTGCCGATGATTTCGAGCACGCACCCTTCGAGCGTGCCCTTCAGCATCTCCGTCAGGTCGTCCATCTCAAGTCTTCCTCCTCGGCGTCACCGGTACTGCGTAGTACCGAGTACGGCTATACGGTATCACCGAGTAGTGGAGGTTGCCAGCAATCGGCGAACAGGGACCGGACCCTGCGATCCGCGCCACTGCTGGCCTCGAGCGTCTGCCGCGAGCTGATCGCGATCGAGTGGTGCAAAGCGTCGTCGTCGACCAAGTAGATGTCCCGGCGCCGCTGCGGATCGCGACCGCACGGGACGAACCCCGGCGCTCCGCCTACATGTGGGGGTGCCGCGCCCCCGAGCGCTACGCCGTTCCCCACGTGCTCGACCTCCGGAGGGAGTCCGGCGGGGCAAGCACCTGGCCCTCCGGCCACGGCGAGCACCGGTGCCTGGGTGCGCAGCTGGCCTGTGTCGAGATGAGGGTCGCGTTCTCAGCGCTCCTCGAGTGCGTTCCCACGCTGCGCATGGCCGTACGGGCCGAGGAGGTTGTCCTGCGCCCCGAGGCGCGGGACACCTACGGGGTGTGGTACCTCCCGGTCGCTTGGGACGCGTGACCGCGAGCCGGTGACGGGTGAGGCCGTCTACGGTCGTCCGCCACCGCTGTGGTGCCCGCCTGCGTCGATCGTGTCCGCGGCGCCGTACTGGGACGGTGAACAGACCCCTGGCCGTGCCATGCGGGTCCACCTGGAAGAGAAGGCGCCCTCGCCCACCCCACTCCACGCCGCAGCCACGGGAATTGTGACGGTCCGAGACGAGGCGCGCCTCGTAGATCGCTCCCGGGTGCTCATGTCATGCGTTCAGTTGGGCGCGAATGAGCGAGTCGAGCCGTTCCCACGCCGGGGACGAAGCGTTGACCCTGCCCTGGATGAGGGCGGGGATCTCGGAGCCGGTATCCAGCCCGGGCCGTTCACCGGACCCGTAGCGCTCCCGATTCGCCTCGGCGATACGGCGGGCGAGGTCGTCGAGGCGTGGGTCGTCGGCGTCGAGGTCGTGCGCGTGGTCGTAGCCGAGGAAGAGCTGCCGTAGCGTCGGGTCGGCCAAGATCTCGGCCTGGTCGTGAAACAGGGTGATCGCACGGTCCGGGTGGGTGGCGAACACGAGGCGGAGGGGCGCGGGTGCCGGACGGCGTGGCGTTGCCGGCGTTGGGCAGTTCGCAGCTGCCGCGGCCATCTACGCGGCACGAGCCTTTCGGGGGGTCCGCCGGAAGGTGCCGGCTCGCGAGAACAGCACCGAGGTTGCCGCGAAGGGTGACCGCGGCCAATGCCTCGCGGTCGCCCGCTCGACGCCAGCCGCCACCCTGCGGGCCGTATGGCCTCCACCTGCGGCACCACCCGCCGGAACGGCACTCCCAACTCGTCCGGTACCGGCTTCTCGACCAGGCCCCGTTCCTGCCATGGCCAGTTCAACGAATGATCACACCGGCGAAGCGGTGTCTTAGGATGTGGACGAAGTGATCATGGGGGAATTCGTGGATGTAGACATTAAGACGTACTACGTGCGGCAAAGCGCGGGAGGTGCGAGCTCGGCCGCCGAGAAGGCGTTGGAGAACCTCCGCAAGTCCCTCGATTCGAGCGACACGGCAGCCGGCGGCCACCACGGCTGGGCCTCGGCCGGGGCGCTCAAGCGGTGTGCGACCGCCTGGGAGGACCACATGGTCGACCTCGGGAAGCAGATGAACACCATGGCCGACAACCTCCACACCACGGCCAACGCCTACGACACCACGGACGCACAGGCGAAGGACGCCTTCGCCAGGCTTCAGCACGGCCTTGCCGACTTCGGGAGGGGCTGACCCGTGGTCGCCTATCACGACCTGTACGACTGCCGCGTGGACCAGTGGCAGAAGGCGGCGGACGACTGGGTCGACCTCGCCCGGCGTTCCTCTTCCGCCTGCGAGGACATCCGCGTGCAGGGCAAGAAGCCACTCGACGATCACTGGGCGGACGCCACCGGCAAGCAGGCCGGCCGGCGCCTGGAAGACCTCGCCAACCGTCTGGAGTCCGGCGGCGACATCATGAAGGGTGTGGCCATGGTGGTCGACGCCCTGGCCCATTCCATGGGCCTCGCCCAGCGCACGCTCTTCCACGCGACCGAGCTGGCGCGCGAGCACGGGCTGAGCATCGAGGACGGCCGCGCCGTGGGCGCGTACACGGGGGTCGCACCCGTCGGCCCGAACGTCCCGCAGAACGTACGCGACGCCTACACCAAGGAACTGGGCCAGATATCCGAGGTCAACGGGCTGATAGAGGAGGCCCTGCGCGAAGCCTCCCAGGCGGACGCGAAAGCCTCCGCCGAACTGGACAAGCTCGCGAAGACCATCAACGTCTCCGACACCTCGCAGGCGCACAACGAGATCCTCGTCGAGGCGTCGCACGTCGAATTCGACATCCTCAGGGCGGACATCCCCGTCGGGAAGGATCCGCACCTCGTCCGCACCTGGTGGGACGGCCTGACGCCGCAGCAGCAGAAGGACCTCATGCGGGCCGACCCCGTGACCCTCGCCGACCTCAAGGGCCTGCCGCCCGAGGTCGGGCGCGAAATGCGCGGACCCGACGGGAAGGTCGACCGGGTCGAGATGGTGCGGTACGCGCTCGACCACTGGGACAAGAAGGACGACCTCGACTACGGGGCGCTCGGCAACTGCACCAATTTCGTGTCGTCGAGCCTGGAAGCGGGCGGCATGAAGAAGAAGATCGACCCTTGGACGGGGCTGATGGGCGACGACGCCTGGGGCCGCCAGAGCGGGACCGGGTGGGACTGGCTCGACCAGCACGCGTACCACTCCGAGTCATGGGCACGGGCCGAGGGACTGCAGAACTTCCTGCTGCGCCACGGCAGCAAGGAGGTGCCGAGGACCCAGGCACAGCCCGGTGACATCGTCTTCTACGAGCAGGTGGCTTCCGGCACGGAAACCGCCCCCGGCGAGACCCACCACGCCGCCGTCGTCACTTCGGTCACCCCGGACGGAGACATCAAGCTGACCCAGCACACGAGCTCGTTCCAGAACGTGAGTCTGGACAGCCGGGAACACATCGCGAACAGGAACGGGGGCGAGCAGCGCATCCGCATCGTCCGCCCGGAACCGGATTGGTACTGATGGCCACCACCTCGCCCTCCCCCGCCGCGAGCGACGGCACGGAGCGCCCGCGTGCCGTCACGCCGGGCACCGTGACGGCGGCGCTGCTGGTGCCGCTGCTGACCGTGGCCGGTGTGGCCACCTCCCTGCACACGCAGGAGATCGAGCACGGGTGGGCCGACCGGCAGCGCGAAGCCTGTCGGCACCTGCCCTTTCCGATGGCGGAGTACGTCGCGGGGTGGGCCGGTGTGAGCCTCGGCCTGGCGGCGGTGGCCGCGTGCGTGCTGCTCGCACGGCGGCTGCGCGGACGGTACGGCCGCCGGCTCGGGGAGAGCTGGCCGGGCCTCGTCGCCGGTACCACCGTCTGGTTCAACGTTCTGGCGATCCCGATGGAACTGATCCAGCTGTACGTCGTCTACTCGGCCGCCGCGGCGGGGATCAACCTCGGCGACGGATGCTGACGAGCTCGTGCACGGTGGGAGGGTGAGATATCGGGGCCAATGGCTTGTTGCCCGGCGTCGAGCTGAGGGCGCGGGGAACGGCGGGGCGGTGCCTCGTCGGACGCCGCCCGAGAGGATCGCAGCCGCCGTGAGCCGTGATCCTCAAGCTGTAATCGAGCTGGCGGCGATCGAGGGGAAGATCTTCGAATTCCCATCCCGGCCATCACTCCGTCTCCTACCCTGGTCTGCGGCGGTCACGGGCGAGGCAGCAAAGGTGTGAAGCGTGGCTGGGGGTGACTTGCCGGAGGAGGCCGACGACCTTGCCGTGGTCCTTTCGATATGCGGGTGCTCGCAGTCCTTGTAGAAGGTGCCCATGCCGTGGGCGAGCGACTTCGTTGCCATGCGGTGCGGGACTGCTGGGGCGCCAATGCTGACCTTTTGCTGACCCCAGAGGTTCCAATCCATTCCTGACCTGCACGAAGACGGATATCTCGTGTTACGTTCTGGAACTGGATCGGACGGCCCCAAGAGGATGTCGCAGGCTTCCGCGAAGACTGGATGAACGGCACCCGCTACGGCGAGGTCAAGGGCTACGACGGCGCTCCGATTCCGGCTCCGGAACTCCCCCCAACTCGCTTGAAGGCCAGGGGAAGAGTGCGCTGAACTGCGATGATGTTGTCCAGGGTGGACTGACGTAGTGGCTGCCAGCTCGTTCCGCAGTGCCGATCGCGAACGTCTACCCGCTGGAGCAAGTGCGCGAGGCCTACACCGAGCTCGAACGCCGCCACACCCACGGCAAGACACCCCTAAGCCGTCCCTTCCGGACCTTGCCGGGCCCGGCCGCACGGCTCGCCTTCCCACATCCGCGCACCCGATGGGCGATCTTGTTCCGTTTGGCAGAGAATCGCCATGACGAACACCCTCACCCGATGTCGGCATGCGCGGACCGGCGGTCCGAAGGTCGTGGGATATGGCACCTGCAACGCTCCAGGGCGCGGAACGGACCGGGACCTCACCCGCCATGGAAGATCCTGGGGCGCGGACAACGGAAGAGTCGTCACCCACCCCGGAGGAACTCGCGTCCGTCCGGACCACCGTGGCTCGGCTGAAGGCGGCCTACCCGTCGGTCGACGCGGACACCGTGGAGGCGACGGTCGGGGCCTCGTACGACGCGTTCCGGCAGGCCAGGGTCAGGAAGTACGTCCCGATCCTGGCCGAACGCCGGTCCCGGAAGGCGCTCGCCGCCGCCACCGGGAGCACCCCGGACACAGCGGGGGACGGGCCGTGACCGCCGGGGGCCGGGGAAGGGGCGAGCGCTGATGTCCGACGACAGAGCCGAACGCATCGCGGACTTCATCGAGCCGCTACGGGTGCGACCGGGGTCGAAGGTGCGTCTGGAACGGGACTTCGATCCCCGCTACAAGGCCGGCATGAAGAAGCGCCAGGGGATGGAGCTGCTGCGGACCGGGGTGTCGCTGCTCGCCGAGTACCAGGAGCGGCTGGCCGCCCAGGACACGTACGGCGTGGTGCTCGCCCTCCAGGCGCTGGACGCCGGGGGCAAGGACGGGACGATCCGCCACGTGATGAGCGGCGTCAACCCCCAGGGCGTACGGGTCAGCAGCTTCAAGGTGCCCTCCTCCGAGGAACTCGACCACGACTACCTGTGGCGCTACGCCCGGCGGCTGCCCGAGCGCGGCGAGATCGCCATCTTCAACCGCTCGCACTACGAGGAGGTCCTCGTCGTACGGGTCCACCCCGAACTCCTCCTGCGGCAGAAGCTGCCGGAGGAGGTACTCGGGCCGGACATCTGGGACCGGCGCTACCGGGAGATCAACCGCTGGGAGCACTACCTCACGGACAACGGGTTCAAGGTGGTGAAGATCTTCCTGAACCTGTCCAAGGAGGAGCAGCGCACCCGCTTCCTGAAGCGGATCGACCGGCCGGAGAAGAACTGGAAGTTCTCCGCGGCGGACGTCCGGGAGCGGCGCCGCTGGGACGACTACCAGCATGCGTTCTCCGAGATGCTGTCGGCCACGAGTACGAAGTGGGCGCCGTGGTACGTCGTACCGGCGGACCGGAAGTGGTTCGCGCGGCTCTGCGCGGGGGCGATCCTCGCGCACACCCTGATGGACATCGATCCTCAGTACCCCGATGTGGGCGAGGAGGCCCGCAAGGACCTGCTCGTCACCAAACGGGCGCTGGAGAAGGAGGCGCCCGCCGGCGCCCCGGCCGACCCGTACGCCGCCCGGCACGGCAAGCCGAGGAGCAAGCCGAAGAAGAAGCGTGGCTAGCGGCCCTCGGGCGGCGCGCGGCCGGCCCGGACGCGTCCGCGGCCCCGGATCGGAGGCACAACCATGACGGTGCGGTCGGATTCCGTGGCGGAACAGCCCCGGGCTGCCGGGGACGGCTGGTACGCGCGCTCCCCCGAGGACGCCGACGCCACGAGGGACGCCCTTCCCCGGCTCGCCACCCTGCCGTTCGACCCCGAGTACAAGCTCAAGGCCGCCGACATCGGCATCGCCATGGGCAGCGGCACGGACGTGGCCAAGAACGCCGGCCGCATGATCCTCTCCGACGACGACTTCGCCACCATCGTCTACGCCGTCGAGCAGGGCCGGACGATCTACGACAACCTCACCAAGTACATCCGGTTCGTCCTGCTCCTGCTGGTCACGTTCGTACTGACGTTCCTCGGGGCCCCCGTCTTCAACATCGCCGCCGGTGAGCCCTTCACCCCGCCGCAGGTGCTGTGGATCCACTTCGTCGTCAACGCCTCCTTCGGCTTCGCGCAGGCCTGTCCGTGACCACTCGGCGTTACGGCCACGGGGTGCTCTCCCGCTTCCGGGCAGTTCCCGGGATCCGCGCAGTGTCGTCCTACCGGCGCGAGTGGCTGGTCAAGGACCTGGTCGCGGGAGTCGTCCTGACCACGCTGCTGGTGCCGCAGGGCATGGCGTACGCGGAGTTGGCAGGCCTGCCGGCCATCACCGGCCTGTACACGACGATCCTCTGCTTGCTCGGATACGCGGTGTTCGGCCCGTCCCGGATCCTGGTGCTGGGCCCGGACTCCTCGCTGGGGCCGATGATCGCCGCCACCGTACTGCCCCTGGTGGCCGCCGACGGGGATCCCGACCGGGCCGTCGCACTGGCGTCGATGCTCGCTGTCATGGTCGCGGCCATCATGATCCTCGCCTCGGTGGCGAAGCTCGGCTTCATCGCCGACCTGGTCTCCAAACCGACGATGATCGGCTACATGAACGGCCTGGCCCTGACCATCCTGATCGGTCAGCTGCCCAAACTGCTCGGCTTCAAGGTCGAGGCGGACAACCTGATCGGCGAGTGTGCCGGCCTCGTGCGGAAGATCGCCGACGGGGCGACGGTGCCGGCCGCCGCCGCCGTGGGCCTCGGCGGGATCGCCCTGATCCTGGTCCTGCAGCGCTTCCTGCCGAAGGTCCCCGCGGTGCTCGTGATGGTGGTCCTGGCGATCGCCGCGGCCGCCGCCTTCGACCTTGACGAGCACGGCGTCGGCCTGGTCGGGGTACTGCCCGAGGGCTTCCCGCCGTTCACGATTCCCGACGTGCGGCTCGCCGACCTCGCGCCGCTGCTCGGCGGTGCGCTGGGCATCGCCCTGGTGTCCCTGGCCGACACGATCTCCAACGCGTCGCCTTCGCAGCCCGTACGGGGCAGGAGGTCCGCGGCAACCAGGAGATGGCGGGCGTCGGTGCGGCCAACCTGGCGGCCGCCCTCTTCCAGGGCTTCCCCGTCAGCACCAGCGGGTCCCGGACGGCGGTCGCGGAGCGCGCGGGGGCCAGGAGCCAGCTCACCGGGGTCGTCGGAGCGGTGCTGATCGTCCTCATGCTCGTGCTGGCTCCGGGTCTGTTCCGCAACCTCCCCCAGCCGGCCCTGGCCGCCGTGGTCATCACCGCGTCACTGTCCCTGGCCGACCTGCCGGGAGCCGTACGGCTGTGGCGGCAGGGCAGGGCGGAGTTCCTGCTGTGCTTCGCGGCCTTCGCCGGCGTGGCTCTGCTCGGCGTGCTGCCCGGGATCGCCATCGCCGTGGGCCTGTCGGTCCTCAACGTCTTCCGGCGGGCCTGGTGGCCGTACGACACCGTGCTGGGGCGGGTGCAGGGCCTGGAGGGCTACCACGACATCCGCTTCTACCCGCAGGCCGAGCAGCTGCCGGGCCTGGTGATCTACCGCTTCGACGCCCCGCTCTTCTTCGCCAACGCCAGGAGCTTCCGGGACGAGATCAGGCGGATGGCCGGCACGGACCCGCGGCCGAGGTGGATCGTGGTCGCGGCGGAGCCCATGACCGACGTGGACACCACCGCCGCCGACGTTCTGGAAGAGCTCGACGAGGCGCTCAACGCGGAAGACATCCACCTCGTGTTCGCCGAGCTCAAGGACCCCGTGCGGCGGAAGATCGAGCGGTACGAACTCACCCGGACCATCGACCCCCGCCACTTCTTCCCCACCGTGGAGGCCGCGGTCGCCGCCTTCCGGCTGCGCACCGGAGCGCAGTGGACGTCCCCCGCCACCGCCGAACCGCCCGCCGGGCCCGAACCCGGGTCCACCGGTCCCACGCCCACCGGCGGGCAGTGACCGCCCGCCGGGTCGGAGATACCGGAAGGCTCCGACAGCCGGCGCTCAGGCGGCGCCCTGTCCTGCCGCGGTCCGTCCCATGGTCAGCGCCAGCCGCCGTACCCGGCGCCAGTCCATCGGGGGCGCGGTCCGCGGCACGCCGGGACGGTGCCGTGGCACGCGCACGCGCAGGGCGCCGGACGCGATACGGCAGTGCACGGGAGTGGAAAGCACCAGGGCCTCCCCGTCGACACCGACCGGGATGGCGGGAGCGTCGGCGTCGACGACGACCTCGCGGGCTGTGACGGCGGTCAGCCCACGGCCCTGCCTGCCGTGCAGCAGCAGCCCCGCCGCTTCGGCGGCGCTCGAGACTTCGACGCCGAGCACCCCCAGTTCACCGGAATCCAGTCGCTCCCGGCGCCCGAGCCCCGCAGAATCGCCCTTCTGGTAAGGGTTGTTGCTCACCAGCACGGCCTGGGGACCGTCCAGGACCAGCGCATCCGCACGGACGCTCAGCCGCGAGCCGCTGGCTTGGGTCAGCAGAGCCGGCAGCATCTCCAGAATGGTGCGGGCCTTGTCGTCACGGTAGGCCGGACTCTGCACGACTTCCGCGTACACGCCGAACGAGGCGCTGTTGACGAAGACGCGCCCAGTGTTCCCGTCCGCCGGTTCTCCCTCATGGATGAAGCCCAGATCGACGCGGAGTTCGACGCCGTCGGTCAGTGCCTCCAGACAGTGGGAGGGATCCTGCCGGTCCAGGCCCAGGTCCATGGCGAAGTGGTTGCGCGTGCCGGCGCTGATCACCATGAACGGAATGTCGTGCTCCACGGCCACGGCGGCGACCAGGGCCTGCGTACCGTCGCCGCCTGCAACACCCAGCAGGTCGGCCCCGCCCTCGACGGCCTGCCGTGCCAGCTCGGCCACGTCCTGCCGCCGGGCCGGATCCAGCACGACGACCTCGGCACCCAGGGCCCTGGCCCGCTCCGCCAGGCGGAACTTCCCGACCTTTCCGCCGCCCGAGCGCGGATTCATGATCACGAAGGGCCGCTCGGCCCGGACGGCGGGGCGCTCCGGCATGCTCGACGCGGTGTCCTCGGCAAGAGCGGCGCTGCCCGCGGCGACGGCCAGCGCCCACAGGCCAACTGAGGCCAGCACGACCCACAGCAGCCCGGCGGCCGAGTACAGAAGCAGGACGGCGAGCGGTGCGATGACCACCAGAAGCCCGGCGAGCACCCTGATCCAGCCGGTGTGGGTGAGCATCCACCACACGCCTGCCGCCGTGAGGACCAGTCCTGCCCACCCCACCGCCATCAGCAGGAGGCTCGCGAGGCCTCCGAACACCACCAGCACCACGAGCGCCGCCAGGCCCGCCGCCAGGGCCAGACGCGCGGTCCAACGCCTGCTCATTAGACAACCTCCCGCGGCTCCACGGGCTGCCGGACATGAGTCGGGCACCCACTTCAGGCTACGAGCGCCGCCCCCGCGCGGCCTGCCAACCGCGGCCGTCCGCGCCGGATGGCACGACCAGCCGGGCCTTGGGACCATGACCGCGGAGGACACCATGACGCATGACCCCCCGCCGGTCCCTCCGTCGGAGGAGCCGGCACCGCCCGGGCACCGCCGACGGCTTCACCTCACGGTCCCCGGCTGCTGGGGCGCCCTCGTCCTGGCGTGCCTGTCCTTCACACCGTCGCTGCTTCCCCGCGGAGGCGTACTGCAGGGACTGGTCTGCGGCATCAGCGCGGCCATCGGGTACGGGCTGGGCGTGGTCGCCGCCTTCGTGTGGCGCGCCTTCGCCGACCGGGACGCGCGCAGCCCCTCGCGCCGGTCGTGGCTCGTCCTGATCGTCAGCGCGGTCGTGCTCTTCGGCCTCTCGTTCGGGCTCGGCCAGTACTGGCAGCACGAGATCCGCCGGCTCATGGGCGTCACCGACTACAACGCGCTGGCCACCGTCGCCTGCCCCTTCGTCGCCGCCCTCGTCTTCCTGCTCCTGCTCCTGGCCGGGCGGGGGCTCCGGGCCCTGTACCACCGGGCCGCCGACCTGCTCGGGCGCTGGATCGGCAGGCGGGCGGCGAGGGTGGTCGGCTGGCTCCTGGTGGCGGGCCTGGCGTGGGCCGCGTTCTCCGGGCTGCTGCTGAGCAGCTTCGTGAACGCGGCCAACGAGGCCTTCTCGCTGCGTGACACGGAGACCCCGGAAGGTGTGCACCAGCCCACGTCGGCGCTGCGCTCGGGCGGACCCGGCTCGCTCGTGCCGTGGGACTCACTGGGCCGGGAGGGCCGGGCGTTCGCCGACGGCGGACCCTCGGCCCAGGAGATCGGCGCGTTCACCCACCGTACGGCGCAGGAGCCCATCCGCGCCTACGCCGGGCTGGAGACCTCCGACGACACGGAGACCCGGGCGGCCCGGGCGGTCGCGGACCTCGAACGGGCGGGCGGCTTCACCCGCGAGAACCTGCTCGTGATGACCACCACGGGCAGCGGCTGGGTCGATCCCGCAGCTGTGGACTCGTTCGAGTACCTGGGCAACGGCGACGCGGCCACCGTGGCGATGCAGTACTCGTACCTGCCGTCGTGGATGTCGTACCTGGTGGACCAGTCCAAGGCGCGCGAAGCCGGCCGCGATCTCTTCGACGCGGTCTACGACAAATGGTCCAAGCTGCCCCAGGACCGGCGCCCGCGCCTGTTCGTGGCGGGTGAGAGCCTGGGGTCGTTCGGCGGTGAGACGGCCTTCAGCGGGGAGGCCGACCTGCGCAACCGCACCGCCGGCACCGTGTTCGCCGGCCCGCCCAACTTCAATACCCTCTTCCGCGAGTTCAGCGACCACCGTGACGCGGGCAGCTCCGAGATCGAACCCGTCTACAAGGAGGGGCGGACCGTCCGGTTCACCGACGACCCGGCCACCGGGACGCCTCCGGCGGACCGGCCGTGGGACGGCGCGCGGGTGCTCTACCTCATGCACCCGTCCGATCCGATCGTCTGGTGGAGCCCGAATCTGGCTCTCACCGAGCCCGACTGGATCGGGGAGCGGCCCGGCTCGGACGTGCTCGAAGACATGGTCTGGATTCCGTTCGTGACCTTCTGGCAGGTCACCGCCGACCTGCCGTTCTCGACCGGCGTACCGGACGGCCACGGCCACACGTACAAGGCCGCGTACGTCGACGCCTGGAACGACATCATGCGGCCCGGCGGATTCACCGCGCAGGACCTGAACGAGCTGAAGAACATCGTCTCGCCGCAGAATTGAGCCCGCCGCAGCGCCGGTCAGCGCAGCAGGTACCCGACGAGGTAGCCGAACGCGTTGACCGCCCAGTGCAGGCCCATGGGGGCCAGCAGGCTGCCGCTGCGCCGACGCAGTTCGCAGAACAGGACGCCGGCCGCCGCCGTGAACAGCACGGTCCCCAGCACCGCCAGTACGGCCCCGACCCCGGAATCGCCGACGACCGCGTTCACGGCCGGTTTGGCGGTCGCCAGGTGCAGCGACGGCAGTACGTGCCACAGGCCGAACAGCAGACTCGACACGGCGGTCGCCCGGAGCGCCCCGCGGACGCGGTACACCAGGCCGTAGAGCACGCCGCGGAAGGCGATCTCCTCCACCAAGACCGTGCCGACGGGGACCAGCACGAACGCGCGGAGCATCACCTCGCCCCCGTCCATCGCCTCGTACCGCCGGTCCTCGAACAGCCCTCTGGTGGCCGGCAACAGGGCCCCGGCCAGGTAGACCACGCCGACCAGGCCGATCAGGACCAGCGCCCAGCGGGCACCGCGGGCCAGCGTGTCCCGGGCCAGACCCGCGTCCGCGAGAGTACCGCCGGCCCAGCGGAGCACACCGAGCAGCAGGCCGCTGACGACGACGGCCGTCACCAGGTCCCACAGGCCCGTCCAGCGGTGCAGGGCCAGGTTGGCGGCGACGAGGACGGCCACCGTGACTCCCACGGCCGGCCAGGTACCGATGCGTCGCGGGAGCCGAGGGTGTCGCCGCCCGGCGTCATCGGCGGTGCTGCGGGGCATGCGAACCCACCTCGGTCATGACGACAGGTCAGTCGGGTTCATACTGCACGCTCGGCCGTCGACAACGGGGCAGCGCCGCCGACCGGTTGCCGAACGCATCGCGACGGCCCGGTTTCCGGATCGCCCTGCGATCATGTGCGCATGGATACGGGGGGATCTGCTCATGGCCGCCGGATACCGGGCGCCTTGCGACATCGTCGGGTCGGTAACGCACTCCTCACCACGGGGGCGGTGCTGGCCGTGCTGGCCGCGCTGGCCGTAGTCGTCGTGGTGCTGCCGGGGCTGGTGGTCGACCGCGATCTGGCGGGTGCCCGGATCACGGCCGCTGAACGGCTCGGAGCCGTCAACAGTGTGCGCACGACACTTCTGCAGGCGGCCGGTGGCGCTGTCCTCCTCTTCGGGGCGTACGCCACCTGGCGGCAGTTGAGGGTTAGCCAGGAGGGATTGAACGCCACTCGAGAAGGGCACATCACTGACCGCTTCAGCCGGGCAGTCGACCAGCTCGGCAGCGAGAAGCTGGACGTGCGGATCGGTGCTCTCTACGCGCTGTGGCGAATCGCGGACCATTCGCCTCACGACCGCGAGGCGGTCATATCGATCATGGCCGCGTTCCTTCGGACCCACTTGCCATGGCCTCCGCACGGGCAGGACTCCCCGGCAGCGGATGCCGCCATCAACTCCGTGCCTCCGCTGGAGACCCGTGCCGCGGATGCCCAGGTGGCGCTCACCCGTCTCGGAGTCTTGTGCCAGGAACGCCAGCCCGACTGGCTCAACGTCAGCTATACCGACCTGCGCCGGGCCGACTGCGACGGACTGTGGCTGCACCACATCAACTTCGACGGTGCATGCCTGGAAGCGGCGAGCATCTACCAGGTCAACCTGACCAAGGCATCGCTGATCGCGGCCAACATGCGGCACGTGGAGCTCGGGACGTCGATTCTCCACGAGAGCCGCTGCATTGAAGCCGACCTGCGTGGCGCTCGCATGGTCAGGGCCGACCTCGGCAACGCCGACTTCTCCGATGCCGACCTGCGGGAGGCCAATCTGCGCAAGGCGCTGGGCCGTGGCACCAAGTTTGTTGGCGCGGACCTGAGACTGGCGGACCTTCGAGGAACCGACCTCACTGGTGCCGACCTGACACGGGCGAAATTGGAGGGCGCACTGGCAAGCGACCTCACCATCTGGCCGATGGGCTTCGACATTCAGACGGCTGGCGTCGTCATGGTCGAGGATCCCGGCGCCGAGCCGAGCATTCTATTGCCGGCTGCCGCGATCGCGAGGAGCGTCCCACCACTCCAGTCGGCCTAACGCCTAAACCGGCGTGGCCCGTCAGGCGGCTGCACTGAGGAGTCGTCCGCCCAAGCGGATGCCTTTCTCGCTGCGGCTGTGGTGCGGCTGCGGGAGGGGGGTCAGGATGCTGCGGCGGCCTTGCGGACACGGTCGATGAGGATGCGGGCCATGGAGTGCGCGGTTTCGGGATCCAGGTTGCTTCCCCCGCCCTCAATGGTGACCCGGCCGACGACGGTACCCAGGCAGAGGCTGACGTTGATGCCGTCGAGGCCTCCGGCATTGCGGTAGTACGCGTGGCTCGTGGCGCCGTCGAGGGGTACGACCTCAGCCCTGGTGTATTTGGCCATCTGCGTCGCCTCCTTGCGGCAGGCGTCCTGCGCAGTGGATTGGTCGGTGAAGGCGTGCAGACGGAAGATGACGGTTTCCCCGACCTCCTCGAACTTCGCAGAGCCCTCGGCCACGGCGGCGCAGTCCCAGTCGGGGCCGCACTGTGCCGGCGGCGTGGGCTGCTCGACGACGGTCGCGCTGCCCGTCTTCGGCTTCCAGCCCTTCATCGAATCGGGGTCGGGCAGCGCCGCCTGGATCTTCCGCTCGGTGTTGAACACGGTGGAGAACTCCGCCGCGGAAGTGCCCGAGCCCGCGCCGGCGCCCGCACCCGCCGCAGGCTTGGAGGCGGCCCCCGTCCCCGGTGTGCCCGCGCCCTTCGACGGTTCGGCGCCGCAGCCGGGCACGAAGAGCGCCGACACCACCAGCAGCACTGTGGCAGTGCCCGTCCCGGTCTTCACACGCATGCCCCAACTCCCCGTTCGTGTATCTCACTTGTCCGAATTCCGGACCGGCGGGCGATCCTGCCATCAGTCTCTGAAGTGATCAACTGAAGAACTCTCACCTGCGGCACGCGGAGCCACTACCGCTACGCCGGGTCCCGAGTGCGTTTCCGCGGCCGCGTCGGCGGTGCCGGGGTGCGCAGCGTGCAGCCCGTTGGGGTATCCGGGGTGGCCGGCTGTGCGCGGCGCGGGCACGTGTGCGTCACCTTCGGGATATCCCTGGTCGCAGGCGGCGGTCGGCGTGGCCGCCACGGTCCGGAAAGGCAGGTGGCCGGTGAGTGTCCAGCCCATTCCTGAGGGATACCCGCGCGTCACTCCGTACCTCTGCATCGACGGCGCCGCGGCCGCGATCGAGTTCTACGTCTCCGTGCTCGGCGCACGGGAGCGGATGAGGATGGCCGCACCCGGAGGCAAGATCGGCCACGCCGAGCTGGAGCTCGGCAACTCGGTCATCATGCTCGCGGACGAGTACCCGGACATGGGATTCCGCTCGCCGAAGTCGGTGGGCGGTACGCCCGTCACCCTGCACGTGTACGTCGAGGACGTCGACGCGGTGTTCGCCGAGGCCCTCGCCCAGGGCGCTACCGAGCTGCGGCCGATCAAGGACGAGTTCTACGGCGACCGCACCGGCCAGTTCGAGGACCCGTTCGGCCACCGCTGGAACATCGCCACGCACATCGAGGACGTACCGCCGGACGAGATGGAGAGGCGCTCCGAGGAGGCCGCACGGACCATGGAGTCCACACCGGGTGGCGACTGAAGGATCCGCCCGTTTCCCCACTGGAATGCGGGGGAATCGACTGACGCCGACGGACCGGTCGACGGCAGACAGCCGCGAAGGGGCAGGTGCAGCAGCGAGGACGTGTCGTCCGCCGCGCGAGCCTTGACGATGCGGGGGCATGAGCCGGAACCGGTTGACGGCACTGACGGCCCGTCATGGATGGAAAGCCGCCTCCTGGGCTGCACGCCCTGCCGGGAGGCGGCTTCTGTGTGGGGTGGAGGGGCGGAGGCGGTGTCCCGCCAGGTGGTGTAGCGGGGATCCGTGGTCGGTCACTACCCCGCGTTGCGCGGTGACAGCCGCCGGGTGATCCGGTCGAACAGCTCCTCCAGCGGCTCGCCGACGTCCCGACCGAACTCGGTCAGCCCGTACGTGACCTGGGGCGGCGTCGTCGGCGTGACCTCCCGCCAGACCAGGCTGTCCTGGACCAGCGCGCGCAGGGTCTGGGCGAGCATCTTCTCGCTGATGCCCTGGATGCTCTCGCGCAGCTCGTAGAACCGAAGGTCGTTGCTCCGCAAGGAGATCAACACCCAGATGCCCCACCTGCTGGTCACGTGGTCGACCACATCGCGCGCGGGGCAGTCGGTGTGAAACACCTCATACGGCGCCCCCGCCTCGGCCGGTCTGTGCTGCGCGCTTCCTGTCACGTGATGAGCTTACCTCAAGGTATGTCCTTACCAAAAGTTAGCCCGACTCCTAGGGTGAAGGCCACAGAGGGCATCGGACAAGGAGTCGATCATGATCGTGGTGACCGGGGCTACAGGGAATGTGGGCCGGCCGTTGACGCGGGCACTGGCCGAGGCGGGCAAGCAGGTGACGGCGGTGTCGCGGCACGTGGCGGCCGTGCCGGACGGCGTCCGTCACGTGGCGGCCGACCTGACCGAGCCGGCCGGCCTCGAGCCCGCGCTGGCCGGAGCGAAGGCGCTGTTCCTGCTGCTGTCCGGCGACATGCACGCCGCCGGAGCCGGCCCGGCCGACATCATCGGCGAGGCCGCGGTCAGCGGGGTCCGCCGCGTCGTCCTGCTCTCCTCGCAGGGCGTGGCGACCAGGCCGTTCGGCCCCACGCGGATCGCGATGCGCGCGGTGGAGGACGTGCTGCGGGAGTCCGGCCTGGAGTGGGCCATCCTGCGGCCGGGCGGTTTCGCCTCCAACGCCCTGTGGTGGGCCGAGTCCATCCGTGCGCGGCGGGTCGTCGCCGCGCCCTTCGGCGACGTCGGGGTGCCCATCATCGACCCGGCCGACATCGCCGAGGTCGCGGCGGCCTGCCTGCTGGATGACCGGCACACCGGCGGCGTGTACGAGCTGACCGGCCCGGAGTTGATCACGCCGCGCCAGCAGGCGCAGGCCCTCGCCGCCGCGCTGGACTCGCCAGTGCGCTTTCACGACCTCACCCGCGACGAGGCCAAGGCCGCCATGGCCCAGAGCATGCCGGCGGAGCTCGCCGAGGACACCCTGGACATCCTCGGCTCCCCGAGCCCGGCCGAATTGCGCGTCAGCCCGGACGTCCAGCGGGTCCTGGGCCGCGCCCCGCGCCCGTTCGCCGACTGGGCCACCCGCAATATCGCCGCGTTCCGCTGAGGCTGGTCAGCCCCGCTGTATCTGCTCGGCGTGCCCGGCGATCCGCTGCCCATGGTCGAGGAGCCTGATCCGGAGGTGACGTTGGCGGCGCGCTGCTTACGCCCGGCACGCCGACGGGCACTGCCGTTGCCCCCGACGCCGTCCGGAACGCGCTGATTGAGGCCGGCGCCCGGATTCGGGCGCCGGCCGACCACCTCGGTGTCCGTGCAAGCCGGACGGGCAGCGGCCTTGAGTTTTATCGGGTTCAGGGGATCGAAGTAGCGGGTGTGTTCGGTTTCGTCGAGGCCGCGGGTTTCTCCTTCGCCGCAGATCTGTACTTTCCCCGCCGATGCCTGTGGGATCTTCGATGGGGTCCCCCTGGGAGGTAGAGGCGGAAGTCGAAGTCTCATGCGATCAGAGAGTGGATGGCGGCGGCCATACCGTCGCAGAGACCACATAGACCTTCACCACACCTCTTGAGGCCGCCAGGGGTCTGGTGGACGCGGCTGCCTGGCTGTTCGAACGCGGTGCCACTGCACCTCTGGCTTCGTGGCGTTCCCGGGAGGATGCTCGCTGTCGCGCCATCTAGCTCCTTCCTCGGTGGAAGTGGGCCTGGTGTTCCTGCAGGAAGGCGTCGAGGGTGCGCGGCGGGCGGCCGAGGATGTCGCTGACGGTGGTGGTGGGGGCTTCGGGCCGGGTAACGGCGAGTTGCTGGATCTCCGTCACGTGGTCGGCGAGCCAGGTCGGCATGTGGGCGTTCTGGATGAGGTTGTCGCGCAGTTCGTCCGAGGTGAGGTTCACGTAGCGGATCTGATTGCCGGTCAGGGTGGTCAGTCGTGAGGCGAGTTCGGGGTAGGAGACGGCCTCGGGTCCGGTCAGGGTGTAGGTGCCACCGGCGATGTCGGGTCTGGTGAGGGCGGCGGCAGCGACGTCGCCGATGTCGCGGCAGTCGATGTAGTTGAAGGGTGCGTCGCCCGTCGTGCCGAGGATGATGCCCTGGGCGACGGTGGGGGCCAGGCGCAGGACGTTCTGCATGAACGCGTAGGGGTGCAGGATGGTGTGGCCGAGGCCGCTGGCGCGCAGGTGTTCCTCGACGGCGTGGTGTCCGCGGGAGATGGCGACGGGGGAGTCGGGTTCCGCGGCGGGCGCGGAGATCTTGACGACGTGTCCGATGCCGGTGTGGGCGGCGATGTCGATGACGCGGGTTTCGAGTTCGACCTGTGCCGGGCTGTTGGCCATGGCGAGGAAGAGCCGGTCGGCGCCCTTGAAGGCGGTGCGCAGGGAGTGGGGGTCGGTGGCGTCGGCGTACTGGACCTCGACGGGCGGTTGGTGTGCGTCGGCCATGCCGGGGATCGGCCTGTGCGGGGTGCGGGTCAGTGCGCGGACGGGTGTGCCGAGTGTGCGCAGGCTGTGGAGCAGGGCGTTCCCGGTTGCTCCGGTCGCTCCCATGACAACGATCAACGTGTGCTCATTCCTTGGTGACTTCCCGGCGGCGGGTGCTGCCGGGGTGGGCTCGGTCGGGTTGGGGCCGTGGGGCGGGCGGGCCGGTGTCGGAGGGGGCTATGCCCGGGACGTCGTGGTGGTGCTGCGCCAGCGCAGGGTGACGATGGTGGTGGCGAGGGCTGCGGAGACGGGCAGGTCGATGCGCAGGCGCTCCAGCCACGGGGGTGTGGGGATCGGGGTGTGGGCGGGTAGCCATTGGGCGGTGAACCATCCCAGCAGGGTCGCCGCGCCGACGGCGGTGACGACGAGTGCGGCGGTCAGGGCGACGCGCGGCGTGGTGGTGGTCCACCGTCGGGGCTGCCCGCCGTGTCGCAGCCAGGTGCCGACGAGGAATGCCACTGCGGCGGAGGTGCCGGCGATGGAGGTGCAAGCGGCCACGGCCAGGTCCTGCTGCCCGGTGACGACTCCGGCGGTACCGGCCATGAGCGCGGGGGCGGCGTAGGCGGTCAGCACCTCGCGCCACAGGGTGAACGGCCGGGATGGCCGGGAGGCTGCCCGGTTTCGGCTGGTTCTGTCCTTCGTTGCGGACATGTGGGCCTCTTTCTCTTCAGGTAATTAGGAGGCTAACTATTGCCCCGTAAAAAGGGCCCTACCCGGAGGGCGGGGCCAAACCGGCTGGGGCCGGGTCAGTCGGCGGCCAGGGCCGCACTGCCGCGTACGACGCGGGCGAGCAGATCCAGGAACACCGCGCGCTCCTCGACGGAAAGTCCGCCCACCATCGCCTCGAGCCGCCCGAAATGCTCGGACGCCATGTCGCGCAGGCGCTGCGCCCCGCGCGCGGTCAGGACGGCCACCGTTCCCCGGCCGTCCTCCGTGGACGGGCGGCGGGCGATCAGACCCTCGCGCTCAAGACCGTCCAGTAGTCCGGTGACCGTGGCCCTGGAGACGCCGAGGTCGACCGCGAGGTGCGAGGGGGATTTCTCCCCGCCGTGGTCTTCGAGGTCGGCGAGCAGGCGGTAGCGCCCCGTCGACAGGCCGAACCGGGCGAAGTGCGCCTCGGCCGCCCGGCCGACCCGCGCGCCCGCCGAGATCAGCCGCACCGCGACCAGTACCGCCTGCGGGTCGACCTCCAGGCCGTAGTGCTCGACCTGCCGCCTGGCCTGGTCCAGCGTGGGTGCCTCGCCGTCGATGCCGTCCCTCGTCATGCAAGTAATATGGCGGCTAATCACTTGGGTTGTCAAGGTGCCCCGATCTCTGGTCATGGCGCTGGTGGGCTCCCGGCCGGCCTGGGAAGACCGCGTCGTCGTGCATGAGCGTCACACCCGCCTGGTCTGCTTGGACCGCGGAGACGGCTCCGTCCACTGGGATGCCCCCATGGGCACATGGCCGCGACCTCGTGATGGCCGACGGCCGTTGCCTGGTCCTGCCGCAGAGCCCCCACAGGCTGTCCTGCCTCGATCTCAGGGCTGGGGCGGCGTTGCGGCACGTCGAGCCGCCTCCCTTTTCCGGACATGTAGTCCTCCGGACATGTAGTCGCCCCTTTAGAGGTCGTCTCGCGTGGCAAGTTTCGTGAGCTTCTTGTAGCAGGTCAGGGCGGCGGCCCTGGCCAGGCCTCGGCTCTGCCAGTCGTTGCGGACCACGTACCGGATCTTGAGACCACGGGCAGCCCATGGCAGGCTCATGCCGCATGATCGATGAATTCGCGAAAGGCAACCTGCACGGGAGACTGCGGCGGGACCGCAAGGCGCTGCTCTGGAAACTCGACGGCTTGTCCGAATACGACGCCCGCCGGCCTTTGACAGCGACCGGGACCAACCTCCTCGGCCTGGTCAAACACGTGGCCACCGTCGAGGCCAGGTACTTCGGCGAGGTCTTCGACCGCCCTTCCCCGGAACCGCTGCCCCGGTGGCAGGACTCCAACGGCAGCGATCTGTGGGCGACCGAGGACGAGACCCGCGATCAGATCATCGGGTTCTATCGGCGCACGTGGGAACACTCGGACGCGACGATCAACGAGCTTCCCCTCGACGCCCCCGGCCACGTGCCGTGGTGGCCGGAGCCTTATCCCAACACGAACCTGTTCGCCATCATGGTCCATGTCCTCGGCGAGTCCATCCGGCATGCCGGGCACGCCGATATCCTGCGCGAGGGCCTCGACGGCCGGACCGGGGTGCGCGCCGAAAACGAGAAGCAGATCGACGAGGAAGCCCGTGCAGCCCACTGCGCGAAGATCGAGCAGGCCGCCAGGTCGGCCGCACCAATCAAGGCTTAGAGGTTGTCGCACGTGACGTGATGTCCGTGCGGGACGATGCCGGTCGTGGGTGCTGATCCATCGAAGCGTCTGGTTCCTGATGAACTCTGGGAGCTGGCCACCCCGTTGCTGCCGTCGTTCGCTGCTCGTCCGCAAGGTGGTGGGACCGCTCCGTGTGACGAGCGGGCCGTGTTCACGGCAGTTGGTGTACGTGCTGACCAGCGGCTGTGCCTGGCGGCATCTGCCGCCGACGTTCGGCACGTCGCCCGCCACCGCGCCTCGCCGCTTCACGGTATGGACCGAGGCCGGCCTGTGGCGTCGGCTGCACCGGGCGGCAAGCTGCACGTGCTGTCCGATGCCCAGGGCATCCCGCTCGCCGTCGCCGTGTCCGGCGCGAACATGCACGACAGCCTCGCCCTCAACCCGCTCATCCGCGGCATACCCGCCGTCCGGTCCCGCCGGGACCACGGCGGCGCCGACCCGTCAAACTCCGTTCGGCGGACAAGGCGTACTTCTCCGCCGAACACATGGCCTGGCGGCGCGAGCGCGGACTCGTCGCGCGCATCGCGCGGCCCGGCATCGAGTCCGGCGAACGCCTCGGCCGGCACCGCTGGAAGATCGAACGGTCGACCGCC
Source organism: Streptomyces sp. NBC_01546 (assembly GCF_045208355.1). Taxonomy (NCBI): domain Bacteria; kingdom Bacillati; phylum Actinomycetota; class Actinomycetes; order Kitasatosporales; family Streptomycetaceae; genus Streptomyces; species Streptomyces sp. NBC_01546. Next base: position 1,161,122 of record NZ_CP109379.1, on the reverse strand, counting down.
TGGCTCTTCGGCTACCGCCGCCTCACCGTCCGCTGAGTCCTGGGCGCTCCACGATGGGCTTCGGCGCAGTGCCCAGGGCGAGAAGGACGGACGCTCCGGAGAGGGCTGCCAGGACGGCAAAGAGGGTCGGGTATCCGCCGAGGAGGCCGGCGAGGGCGGCGCCGGCCCATGGAGCCAGGGCTGCGGCGATGTGGGCGGGGGCGCCCAGGAGACCGGAGAGGCGGCCGTAGTGGGTGGTGCCCCAGCGGTCGGTTACGGCGGTGGCCTGGAGGAGGGTGAGGTTGCCGCGGACGATTCCTGCCAGGACCGCGAGGACGATCAACAGGGGCATCGGGCCTGAGATGAGGGCGAGAGCGGCTGTGGTGGCGCCACCGAGGGCGATGAGGGTGGCCGTACGGGTCGTGACGGACGTGCGGGCCGAGAGGCTCGCGTACAGGGTGCGGCCGAGGGTCTGTCCGGCGCCGCCGAGTCCCAGTGCCCAGGCGGCTGTTGACGGGCTGGCGCCGCGTTCTGTGAGGAGGGGGATGAGGCCGATGACCACCGCGTACATGGCGAAGCTGGAGAGGGTGAAGGCCGAGGCCAGGAGGAGGAAGGGGCGGGTTCGGGGGATCGGGGTGCGGTCCGTTGCGGGTGGCTGGGGTGGGGCGGCGGGCCACGGGGCGCGCAGAGCCAGGGCGTGTGCGGGGATGGTGATGGCCGCGAGGATCACGGCGAGGACCGCGTACGTCTGGCGCCAGGTGAGGTGTTCGGCCAGGACGGCGGTCAGCGGGGCGAAGACGGTGGAGGCCAGCCCGCCGGCGAGGGTGACGATCGTCAGGGCGCGGATGCGGTCGGGGCCCCACCAGCGGGTGAGGGCAGCGAAGGCGGGCGGGTAGAAGGTGGCCGCCATCGCAATACCCGCCAGCATCCAGCCCAGGAAGAAGACGGGCAGGCTGGGGGCGGCCGCGATCAGCAGGAGTGCGAGCACACCGATGACCGAGCCGGCAGTCATGACCGCGCGGGGACCGCGCTGGTCGAGGACACGGCCGACCGGGATTCCTGCCACGCCGGAGACGAGAAGGGCCATGGAGAACGCGCCCGTTGCCGCGTTGGCGGACCAGCCGGTGTCGGCGGTCAGGCGTGGCAGGAGGACGGGGAACGCGTAGTAGACGATGCCCCAGCTGGTGATCTGGGTGGCGCACAGGGCGGGCAGCGCGCCGCGCGGCCGCGACCGGACCCCAGTCCCGGTCGCGGCCGCGCCGTTGTGAAGGTTTGTCACTTCGCTGGTCAGCAGCCGCCGGAAGAGGCCGGGGCGCCGATGGTGAGGGTGGCGGGCGCCGCGCAGCAGCCACCACCGGTCGCCTCGGCGGCCTCGGGCTCATCGAAGAGGCCCGCGCCGCCGCAGACGCCGGTCTCGGGGAGGGTGAGCTCGACGCGCTCGGCTGCTTCCTGGTCGCCGGCCAGGGCGGCCGCGATGGAGCGGACCTGCTCGTAGCCGGTCATGGCGAGGAAGGTCGGGGCGCGGCCGTAGGACTTCATGCCGACGAGGTAGACGTCCTTCTCCGGGTGGGAGAGCTCGTTCACGCCGTGAGGGTAGACGGTGCCGCAGGAGTGCTGGTTGGGGTCGATCAGCGGGGCCAGCTCGGTGGGCGCCTGGAGGCGCTCGTCGAGGCCGAGGCGGAGCTCGTCGAGGAAGGTGAGGTCGGGGCGGAAGCCGGTGAGGACGATGACCTCGTCCACCGGGTCCAGGTGGCGGCCGTCCTCGGCGACGAGGACCAGCTGGTCGGCGGACTTCTCCACTGCGGTGGTGCGGAAGCCGGTGACGGCGTCGGCGTACCCGTTGTCGACGGCGGCCTTGGCCGCCAGGCCGAGGGCGCCGCGGGCGGGCAGCTGGTCGGCTTCGCCGCCCCCGAAGGTGGAGCCGCTGATACCGCGCCGCAGGATCCAGGTGGCGTGGGTGCCCTCCTCGCCCCTGGCGAGGTCCGCGAGGTAGGCGAGCGCGGTGAAGGCGGAGGCGCCGGAGCCGATGACGGCAGTGCGCTTGCCGGCGTAACGGGTGCGGACGGCCGGGTCCTTCAGGTCCGGGACCCGGTACGAGATCCGGTCGGCCGCGGAGCGCTCACCGAGGGCGGGCAGGCCGTCGCCACCGATGGGGCTGGGGGTCGACCAGGTGCCGGAGGCATCGATGACGGCGCGGGCGGTCAGCCGCTCCTCGCTGCCGTCGGCGTGCGCGATGTGAACGGTGAAGGGCTGGGCCTCGCGGTCGGCGTCCACGACCCGGTCGCGGCCGAGCCGGGAGACGCCGGTGACGCGGGCGCCGACGCGGACGCGCTCGCCCAGGACGGCTGCCAGCGGCTGCAGGTACTGCTCGGCCCAGTCGCCGCCGGTCGGGTAGATGGCCTCGTCCGGCTTGACCCAGCCGGCGGGGGCCAGGAGCTTCTCCGCGGCCGGGTCGACGACCTCACCCCAGGTGGAGAACAGGCGTACGTGGCTCCAGTCCCGCACGGCGCTGCCGACGGCCGGTCCGGTCTCCAGGACCAGGGGCTCGATGCCCTGATCGACGAGGTGTGCGGCGGCGGCCAGCCCGATGGGGCCGGCTCCGATGACAACGACGGGCAGCTCGGTGTTGGCAGGCGCGTTCACGGTCGACTCCTCGGTGTTTCGACATCTGTCGATGGCTTGCGCAGCCAGCATGGCACTTGATTCGATGAGCGTCAACATAGACATCCATCGAATCGGGAGATCATTTAATGGAGCACGTCGACGTCGTCGTGGTCGGAGCAGGCCAAGCCGGACTGGCGCCGATGTACGCCCTGGTCAGGCACGGGCTGAAGCCGGTCGTCGGACAGGGCCGATATCCGGGCGCCGTCCTCCAGCGCGACAACGAACCCGCCTTCGCGGGGATCCTGATCGCTATCCCCACCGGGCCGAGGCCTGGACCGCTACAAGGGCGCGGTGCTGCACGCCTCCGAGTGCCGCGGTCCGCAGGCGTTCACGGGCCAGCGGGTGATCGTCGTGGGCGCGGGCAACACGGCGGTGCAGATAGCGGTCGAACTCGCCTCCGCAGCTGGGGCGACACTGGCCGGCCGCACCCCCCGTGAAGTTCGCTCCCCAGCGCATCCTCGGCCACGACATGCACTTCTGACTCGTCCGCTCAGCCGTGGACGCCGCCCCCGTCGGGCGCTTCCTGTGCACTCCGCCGACCCAGCCGGTCTTCGACACCGGCCGATATCGAGCCGCGGTCGACGCCGCCGCCCCGGACCGCCGCCCCTCAGCGTCGCTGACGGCCACGGACGCCCGCTGCATCGCGACGGCTCGCCGCCTGGCCTCCGACCTCCGCAGGTGAGGTGCCCCTGGCTGCCTAGTTCGACATGTGTCAACATAGACGCATGTCGAATGTGAACGTGTTGCCGCTGCTGGAGCCGGAAGCCGTCGTGCCGTGCTGCCCGCCGCTCACCGAGCGCCCGCTGACCGCGGACGAGGCTGAGCGCACGGCCACGATGTTCAAGGCCCTGGGTGATCCCGTGCGCCTGCGGCTCTTCTCGGCAGTCGCTTCGCACGAGGGAGGCGAGGCTTGCGTTTGCGACATCTCCGACGTGGGCGTCTCCCAGCCGACCGTCTCCCATCACCTGAAGAAGCTCAAGGAAGCCAGACTGCTCTCCTCCGAGCGGCGCGGCACCTGGGTCTACTACCGGGTGGAGCCGGCGGTCCTCGCGGCCATGGCCCAGCTCCTGACCCGCGCAGCCAGCGTGTAGGTCGCTGCCCACCGCCGGTCAGTCGTGACGGGCGAGCTTCACCGCGGAAACGAGAAGTATCAAGGCCAGCGCGGGGATGAGCACCAGGTCCGGGAACACGCCCAGGAGCAACCCGCCCAACACCGCCCCGGCGACGCAACCTGCGGCCCCGACCAGGGTGAAGCGTAGGTTCGTGCCGAGCACCGCGAAGCTGCCGTCACGGCTGTAGCGGGCGAAGGCCACCAGCATGGTCGGCAGGGACACCAGCAGAGAGACGCTTCCGGCGGTCTTGATGTCGACGCCGAACAGCAGCACGATCGTCGGGATCAGCAGCTCACCTCCGGCCACGCCCATGATCGCCGCGACCACCCCGATGCCGAACCCGGCCACGACCCCGCAGGGCACCTGTGCCCACAGCGGCAGCGCGAGCGTGTCCAGCGTGGTGGTGTGCGTGACCAGCAGGGCGGCCGCCATGAGCACCATCAGGGCAGCCAGCACCTTGTAGAGGGTGGCGGAGCGCTCCGTACTGCCCAGGACGCTCCGGCCCAGGCGCCCAGCAGGCTCCCGGCCAGAAGATTGACGGCGACCGGCCAGCGTGCAGCCACTTCGGCGGCCGGGACCGCCGCCAGGCGGGCCGGCAGCGCAACCAGCACAACCACCAGGCTCATCGCCTTGTTCAGGATGACGGCCGAGAGTGCCGCGAATCCGAAGAGGCCAATCAGCAGCGGCAGGCGGAACTCCGCGCCGCCCAGCCCGATCATCCCGCCCAGCACGCCGATGGCCGCTCCCGCGCCGAACACCAGGGGTGCCGAGTGCGTCGAGCGGAGGGGAGAGAGGTTCTGATCAGTCGTCCGGACCTCCGAGCGCCTGCAGCGATGCCCGGGCCATCTCCGGGCTGGCGCCCCTCTGCGGCCAGCGACGACCACATGGCGTTGCGGGCTCATTGACTTGCCGGTCAGGCTCGGAGCAGTTCCGCAATCTCCCGGGCGGACTCGCGCGCCGGGCGCCCGACGCCGATGAGGGTGGCGGAGGCGGGCCCGGTCCAGTCGCCGTAGCCGAGCAGGTGCAAGCGGGGTTCGTCGACGGCGCGGGTGCCGATCGTGGCGATGTGGCCTCGGGTGCCGCGCAGGCGGAGCGAGGAGAAATGGGCCAGGTCCGGGCGGAAGCCGGTGCACCAGATGATCGCGTCGGCCTGGGCGCTCGTTCCGTCGGCCCAGGCGACACCGTCCTCGGTGAGGCGACTGAACATGGGCGTGGCGCTGAGGAGGCCGGCGTCTCGGGCCGTTCGTACGGGCGGGACGGCCACGATGTCGCCGAGCGAGGCGACACCACCGGTGTCCGTGCGGCCGGCGTCCAGGGCCTGGCGGCGGGCGGTCGCGGCGTCGAAGAGCGCGCGGCCATCGATCTCGTCGGGCAGGTAGCGGGGCGGACGCTGGGTGACCCAGGTCAGGTCGGCCGTACCCGCGAGGTCGGCGGCGATCTGCGCGCCGGAGTTTCCACCGCCCACGACGATCACGCGTTGCCCGGCGAAGTCCTCGGGGTTGCGGTACTGCACCGTGTGGAGCTGGCGGCCCGCGAAGTCGCGGCGGCCAGGGACAGCGGGCAGGAAGGGTCGGGTCCAGGTGCCGGTGGCGCTGATGACGGCACGGGCCTGCCAGTCACCGCAGTCGGTTTCGACTCGCAGGAAGGCGCCGTCCCGGTGGACGGCATCGACCCACACGCCGCGCTGAACCGGCAGCTCGTACCGCTTCTCGTAGTCGGCGAGGTACGACACCACATGCTGCGCGTCCGGATAGACCTCGCCGGACTGGACGGGCATGAGCCGACCGGGCAGCGAGGAGTAGGCGGCCGGGGAGAACAGGCGGAGGGAGTCCCAGGTGTGCTGCCAGGCTCCGCCCGGTGCCGCCTGGGCGTCGAGGATGACGAACTCGATCCCCAGGCGGCGCAGGTGGTAACCGGCGGCGAGCCCTGCTTGGCCGCCGCCGATCACCACCACGTCCGTGCTCTGCGTCATGCCGCGGGGGCTCCGGCAATCGTGGGCTTGCCGCGCATGAAGATGAGCGCCACCAGGGCCAGGCCGACGATGACACCGGCCAGCTGGGCGCCGATGAAGCCCGGGACCGAGGCAGGCGCGATGCCCGCGAAGGTGTCGGTGAAGGCGCGACCGATGGTGACCGCCGGGTTGGCGAAGGAGGTGGAGGAGGTGAACCAGTACGCGGCGCCGATGTACGAAGCGACCGCGACGGGTGCGAAGCGCAGGCGGTCGGTGCGGGCCAGGCCGAAGATCAGCATGATCAGGCCGGCGGTGGCGACGACCTCGCTGAGGAGGAGGTTGCCGGCGGAACGGTCATGGGTGGACCACTTCACCAGCGGTTCGCCGAACATCGCGTCCGCCAGGATCGCGCCCGCGATCGCGCCGACGATCTGGGAGGGCACGTAGACGGCGAGCTCGCGAGCGGTGACCCCGGCGCCGCCGCGGCGGGCGGTCCACCACTCGGCCAGGGTGACGGCCGGGTTGAAGTGGGCGCCGGACACCGGGCCGAGGAGGGCGATCAGTACGCCGAGGCCGAAGACGGTGGCCAGGGAGTTCGCCAGCAACTGCAGGCCCACGTCCTGGCTGAGCTCGGTGGCCTGGATGCCGGAGCCGACCACCACCGCCACGAGCGCCGCGGTGCCGACGAGCTCGGCGGCGGCGCGGGCGATCAACGGGGTCTGGGGCGGGGTCGCGCCAGGCGCGGGTTGGGACGCGTCGGCGGCTATGCCGGACGCCGCTGCGGGGGCGGCGACGGGCTCGGTGACGGACAACGGTTCTCCTCGGGCAGGTGAGGCAAGAAGCGGGCTATGGGCAGGACCGCTTGAGGTTCGCTTCGGCGGTGGCGCGCGCGGTCTGAGCGAGGTCGGCGAACTGACCGGCGATGGCCTCGATGACCTCCGGGCGCAGGCGGTAGTAGATGTACCGTCCGCATGGCTCCGTATCCACGACCCCCGCCTCGCGCAGGACCTTCAGATGGTTCGAGAGGTTCGTCTGCTTGGCACCCGTCTCCTCCACGAGATGGGTGGTGCAGAGCGTCTCCTTGGCGAGGAGGGTCACGATCTGGAGCCTGAGCGGGTCGGCCAGTACCCGGATCAGTTCAGTGTCGACTGACGTCATCATGGACTGATACTGTCACATCACCCGGCCCTGATACCAGCCGGGGCTGACCTGTTGGAGTCCGTGGAGGGTTCTCATGTCTTCGCCCCCGCCCCCGCACTGCCTGATCAGCGGCTCTTCACCGGAATGGCGCGCCTCGCCGCGGGCCACGAAGGCGGGTTCGCCCCGGAGACCGTGCAGCGACTCCTCGCCGACTCCTATGCGCTCCTGGCAACCGACGCCCAGGTCCACACGCACCTCGTCGTGCTCGCCGAACGCCTCACGGCCGAGCGCTTGGAGGCACTCGCCAAGATTCAGGGAGCGCCGGGCACCGGACCCGCCACCGCGGTAGATCCCCACGTCGTCCAGGCGCTCACCGAGGTCGGCGCAGACGTCAGCGCCGCCTCCTACCTCAAGCCGCAGGGGGCCCCGATCGCCGTCGTCCGCGAGATCCGCGACGAGATCGACGCCCACATCACCGAGCTGCTCTCCCAGCTCGGCGTTTGACACACCCGCTCGTTCCAACCCCGCAGTTGACTCCCCAAGGAAGAATGATGTCCTCCACTCCTGTCGCGTCCGTGCTGTTCGTCTGCATCCACAACGCCGGCCGCTCGCAGATGGCCGCAGGCTTCTTGCGCCACCTCGCCGGAGACCGCGTCGAGGTGCGCTCCGCAGGCTCCGTCCCCGGTGACCGGATCAACCCCTCCGCCGTGGCTGCCATGGCCGAGCTGGGCATCGACATCTCCGACCAGAAGCCGAAGGTGCTGACCCCCGAGGCCGCGCAGGCGTCGGACTACATCATCACCATGGGCTGCGGCGACGCCTGCCCCTACTTCCCCGGCAAGACCTACCTCGACTGGCAGCTCGAGGACCCGGCCGGCCAGGGCGTCGAGGCCGTCCGACCCATCCGCGACGAGATCAAGGGCCTCATCGAGGGCCTGATCGCCGAGATCGACGCCAAGCCGAAGGCCTGAACCGACGTGGAGGAGGAGCTCTCCGGGCGGGGCGTGTCCTGGTGCGCGACCTGCGACGGCCTCTTCTTCCGCGACCGCGACATCGTCGTGGTCGGTGGCGGCGACACGGCGATGGAGGAGGCCACCTTCCTCACGCGCTTCGCCCGCTCGGTCACCATCGTCCACCGCCGCTCGACCCTGCGGGCCTCCCAGGTCATGCAGAACCGCGCGTTCTCGGACGACAAGATCTCCTTCCTCTTCGACAGTGAGATCACCGAGCTGGAGGACAAGGACGGCAAGCTCTCCGGCCTCAGGGTCCGCAGCGTGATCACCGAAGAGACCCAACACCTGGACATCACGGGCCTGTTCATTGCGATCGGCCACGACCCGCGCACCGAGCTGTTCACCGAGCAGCTCGACCTGGACGCCGAGGGCTACCTTGAGGTCCAGTCCCCGTCCACGCGCACAAGCCTTCCCGGCGTGTTCGCCCGCGGGTGACGTCGTCGACCACACCTACCGCCAGGCGATCACGGCCGCCGGCACCGGCTGCGCTGCATGTCCATCCCGACCATGAACGCCTACGTCGGAGGCCGGGTCGCCAAGACGAGGGTCGGCGCCAAGCCCCGGGGCAACGGCCGGAGCGCCACAGGCAACTCGCTCATTGGCCAGGCCTGCCGGCGTGCTCCGTCAGAACGGGCGGGGTGACATGACGTGATCCTCGGCTCCAGGGACCTCCAGAATGCAACGCGGTACGCCGGGAGCGGGCGTCACCCGTACGGACACCGGAGTCGGCGGATCTGTGGGCAGCTCGACGTGCACGGTCACGGGGTGGTCGTCGTGCGTCGTGCCGTGTCCGGTCTCCTTGCCGTCGACCAGAACCTCCACCAGGACCGTGTGGCCGGCCTCGACGGTGGCACTGACCGAGTGCCCCACGTACTCGACGTGGAAATGATGGCGTCGTCCCATCGGTGTCGCCTCCAGCTGATCACCCAGACCAGCGCCCCACCTCAAGCGTAGGCACGGAGCCGTCATACGGCCTGCCCGGCAATGCGCCGCACCACCCGCTTCCCAGCAACTGGTCCCGGAGCGTGGCAGGGGGCATCATCACAAGCCCCGACGGAATTCGGAGTGCCGACCGAAAGCCGGCAGACCATGACGGACACCCACCCGATGGACCGCCAAGCCGTTCACGACGACTACGAGCGTGCCCGGCTGACCTTCCACAGGTTGATCGACGCGCCCTCCGCGGCAGACCTTGCCAAGGCAACCGACGGCACGCGCTGGACCAACAAGCAGCTGTTGTGGCACATGCTCTTCGGCTACATGATCGTCCGGGCACTGCTCGTCCTGGTACGCGTCTTCGGGCGGCTGCCCCGCACGGCGAGCAAGGTCTTCGCCCGGCTGCTGAACGCGGCCACGGTCCCGTTCGACCTGATCAACTACGTCGGCCCCTGCGGCGCGGCCAAGGTCTACGGTCCCCGGCGGATGGGCGCCGCCTTCGACCGGGTCATCGCCTCGCTGCACCGGCACCTCGAAGCGGAGACCGAGGCCGGTCTGGCCCGCGGCATGCACTACCCGGTCCGGTGGGATCCCTTCTTCAAGGACTTCATGACCCTTGCGGACATCTACCGGTACCCCACCCAGCACTTCGACTTCCATCGCAGCCAGCTGACTATGGGCAAGGGAAGCTGACCCGATTCCTGTACGGCAGCGGCCGTGGTGTCCCGGACCGGGCAGTCGGGACACCACGGCCATGGGGGCAGGCCAGCGGGGTGCCGGAGTAGCCGGCTTCCGCAAAGGCCGCGACGATCCGTTCCGCGGGGATGGGGTCGGTCAGTTCGACCACCGTGCGCTCTTTGCGTACGTCGGTGGTGCTGGAGGTGACGCCGGGGAGTTCTTCGATCTCGTCGTCGATGGGGCAACCCGTCGGTACCCGCTACGGCGCGGTCAAGGGCTTGCTACGCCGGCCCCCGATCCTTGCCCCGTAACTCCCGCCGGTGCCGTCGAAAACACGGGGTCGGATGCGCTGATCTGCTTCACGGACCCCTGCCCGGCACCTGCTGCAACTCGCCCCGGTCAAGTGGCAGTCCGGTGGACGTGCTCCGTCTTCATCATGTGTGGCACCACCGCCGATTCGAGCTGCCGGGCCGGGCCCATGTTCCTGCACGGGTCCGGGCGCTCGTGAGCTGCGGGTCTCGCGGAGGACGTCCCTCGGCGAGGCGGGCGGCCAGGGCGGCCGAGGCCGGGCTCAGCCCATCGGAGTGGCTGCTGCACCAGCGCCTCGACCGGGCCCGAGAGATCCTCGACCTCATGGTGCGCTGCCCGGGGTGGCCCCGAGCGCGCCGTCGTCCGATGGCGGGGCGGTCGCGCGGCACCTGACGCGCCGGCCCCGGCGGGTTGGGCCCGACGAACTAGGGGGCAGACGGTGGACGACCCACTGCCGACGTACAGCGGCGCGGCGATACTGAAGGTAAGCCGACTGCTCAACGGCTGATCTCTGATCACTCTGGGTAGTCGCCGCGGCAATGCCCGCTGTGCGGTCCGTTCGGCAGGTCGAGCAGGTCGGAGGGTGGCAGCGATGGACGCACCGGCGCCGGGATCGGGTGAGGTGCCCGAGGACCCGTTCGCGCTGCACAACTCCGCCTCGGCGGTTCTGGACGACCACGGCAGGGTCGTCGGCTGGAGCGAGCGCGCCCAGGAGCACCTCGGCTACCTCCCCGAAGAGGTGCTGGGCCGCATGGCCTTCGAGTTTTTGTTCGATTCTCGTGACCGTGAGGCGGTCCGGGCCGCAGCGGCCGCGTGCGAGCGCGACCGGGGCTGGTCCGGCCTCCTGCCCGTCCTGCACCGCAGCGGGCGACGGGTGGAGCTGGGCTTCCGCGCCCGCGCTGTCATCCGCGCCGACTCGGCCCGCGAGTGGTTCCTGGTCGTCGCCCCGGCGGAGGAGGTGCTCCAGTGGGAGACGGATCGGTCGGTCCTGGACGGTCTGTTCCGGCGCTCCCCGATCGGTCTGTCCGTCCACGCCCCCGATCTGAGCATCCTGCGGATCAACCGGGCGCTGGCCCGGTTCACGCAACTCTCCGCGGCGGAGATCCGGAGCCGACGCATCGGCGACTTCCTCATCGGTCCGGACGTGGAGACCATCGAAACCCGGCTGCGGCGGGTGTTGGAGACGGGCGCCCCCCTGATCTTCACCGAGCAGCCCTGTCGCCTGAGGAGTGACCCTGGCCACGAGCGGGTGGTCTCGGTGTCGGCGTTTCGGATGGAGGACCCCTCCGGCGGGATCCTCGGAGTCACCCAACTGGTGGAGGACGTCACCGACCGCTACCGGGCCCGGAGGCGGCTCGCCCTGCTCAACCGGGCGAGCGCCCGCGTCGGAACCACACTGGATCTCGGCCAGACCACCCGGGAACTGGCCGACGTCGCCGTCCCCGACCTCGCGGACGCCGTCTCGGTGGATCTGCTGGAGTCGGTCGCCCGAGGCGACGAGACCGCCGAGGAGGCGACCGGACCGGTCCGCAGAATGGCCGTCCACTCGGTCATGGCAGAGGCGCTGCGGGTGATGTACTCCGCCGGAGAGGTTTTCCACTTCGACCCTCGTACCCCGCAGGCCAGGTGCCTCGCCGAGCAGCAGCCCATCCTCGAACCAGTGCTCCAGAGCAGCCCCGGCTGGTACTTCCAGGATCCAGAGCGCTCACAGCGCGCCCTCGGTCTGCACGCTCACTCGCTGATCGTCGTACCGCTGACGGCCCGCGGTTTGCTCCTCGGCCTGCTCAGCCTGTGGCGCGCCGAGCGGCCCGAGCCGTTCGAGGAGGACGACCTCACGCTCGCAGAAGAATTCGCCGCGCGGGCCGCCCTGTGCATCGACAACGCCCGCCGCTACACCCAGCAGCATCAGGCCGCGTTGACATTGCAGCGCAGCCTGCTGCCGCAGGCGTTGCCCGAATACAGCGCGGTCGAGGTCGCGCACCTCTATCTGCCGGCCGATCCCGCCACCGGTGTCGGCGGCGACTGGTTCGATGTCATCCCGCTTTCCGGAGCACGCGTCGCCCTCGTCGTCGGCGATGTCGTCGGCCATGGTCTGCACGCCGCGGCCACCATGGGCCGCCTGCGCACGGCCGTGCACACCCTGGCCAGCCTCGACTACGCTCCGGACGAGGTCCTCTCCCACCTGGACGACTTGGTCAACCGCCTGGCAGCTGAGCAGGAGCCTGCCGACGGACGCTCGCGGGGCCAGCAGATCGTCGGCGCCACGTGCCTCTACGCGGTCTACGATCCCACCTCCCGGCGCTGCACCCTGGCTCGGGCGGGTCACTTGCCACCCGCCGTGGTGACCTCCGACGGCACGGTGAGCCTGCCCGACCTTCCCGAGGGGCCGCCGCTGGGGCTGGGCGGACTTCCGTTCGAGTCCGCCGAATTGGAACTCGCCGAGGGAAGTCTTCTGGCGCTGTACACGGACGGCCTGGTCGAGGCCCGTGGCCTCGACCTCGACGAGGGGCTTGAGCGGCTGCGAGAAGCCCTGTCCCGGCCCGGCCGCTCGCTGGAGGAAACCTGCGCGGACGTGCAGAACGTCCTGCTGCCGGATCACCCGCCGGATGACGTCGCACTGCTCCTGGCCCGCACCCGCGTGTTGGCGCCGGAGCAGGTCGCCTCCTGGGAACTGCCCGCAGAGCCGACCACCGCCGCCCGGGCACGGCGCCTGACGGAGACCACGCTGACCAGGTGGGGCCTGGAGGAACTGGCCTTCACCGCCGAACTGGTCGTCAGTGAACTGGTCACCAACGCCTACCGGTACGGCGGCGGCACGCCGGTGACCCTGCGGCTCATCCGTGACCGCAGCCTGATCTGCGAGGTCTCCGACAGCAGCAGCACCGCTCCGCACCTACGACGTGCGCGCACCACCGATGAGGGCGGGCGCGGCCTCTTCCTGGTGGCCCAGCTCACCGAACGATGGGGCACCCGCTACACCCGGGACGGCAAGACTGTCTGGACGGAGTTCCCCCTTGCCGCAGCAGCGGAGGGGCACTCCGCGGCTGTGGCGAACCTAGCGTTGAATGGGTGGACACCAGGTGAGTCGTAGCCACATGGGCTCCGTCGGCATGAGTGTCCGACTCGGGCTCCACCGAGGATGCCGGAGGGATCACCACGGGACCTGCTGATAGTCCTTCAGGAGGACGCCGTGTATGGGTGCGCCGGCCTGCCCTTGCGCGATGGGGTGGTGTCCAGGAGTTGGTTGCGGTCGTCTCGGGCAGCAGCCCCGCCTCGTTGACGCCCTCGTGCGGCAGTTGCGCGGCCACTGAGGCGTCAGCCGTGTGTGCGCCACCAGCCAGGGCTTCGGGCGCTCGGAACCGTGGGGCGAGCTCCGATGTCCACGGCAGAGGTGCGGTGCGCGGGCCGGGTACGGAGAATCCGGTAGCGGTCCAGATCTGCGGCGCCACCCGTCTCGACACGCGGCGAACTGAACCGGGCAGCCCGCGCCTTCGAACGCGTCGCCCGCTCCCACATCCGCGCAGAGCGCTCGACAACCGCGCCATCCGCTCCGCCGCACGAGGCATCCTCCGCGCCGACGACGCCCTCGGCCGAGGTAAAGATGGCGGCGCCACCGCGATGCTGTTGTCCACCCTCGTCCCTCGCCACGATCGCCGCCGTGCACTGGCACTCCGCCCGCGGGCACGCCCAGCAGGCCGCCGCCGCCCGCCAGGCGGCCTGGCACCTCCGGGCGGCATACCGATCGTCCTCCGCGTCCCCGCTCGGCGCGATGCGCGAGCAGGGTCGACGGAGCGGACAACCTCACGGACGTCCTGGTCTGGCGCCTGCGGCGAACGGCGAAGCTCCCCGCAACGGCTGGCTCCGCACCCCGTCGTCCGGGCACCGAGACGGTGAATCTCCGGCAGCGTGCTGCGGCGGGGCACACCGATGCAACAGCCGGTGCCGCAGCCGGCGTGAATCGCCGCCCGTGGCGGTGACCCTCGCCGGACTTGGGTGGTTGCCCGGCAGCCAGGGCACGTGAGTGGGCTGGATCGGCCGTAACGGTTAATGGGCTCCGCACAGAGCATGCACGGTCCGATCTCCCACGGCCAACAGCCCAGCCCGGTTTGCAACGACGGCACGTTCGCGGGCGGACCTGATGGTGCCCACGCCATCGTCACGGGCGCTTCTAACCGGCGGCAACAGCGGCGCCATCACCGGCCACACGGTGTCAGACAACTCGGCTTCTCTGACGCCCGGACCGACGGTGATCGGAAAGGCTCCCCTAACCGTAGGGATCCCTTGGGTAACCCCCTGATGGCGAAACGATTTTGGTGTGCCGCGTCTCGCCCGAATGCTGAAGATGATCACTCGGAGGGATGGTTTCCCTGTTCAGAGGCACGGGGAACGGCCGAGGGCGTGGTGTGAGGATGCCGTGCGGCAGGGAGCTGCTGGGCCTCAGGAGCTCCCCGCCTGCCCCGGGTCACTGCGCGTGCGTGCGGTGTTCCATGACTACGCAAGGAGTCGACCAAGCATGTCCAACACCGTCGTTGACATCTGGGGGCCTGCCTCCCCGCAGGCCCGTTCTTCCTTTCCTCCCGCGCCGGACGCGCACGACGAGTGGCCCCTGGAGGGCGGCACGGCCTGGGTGTACTACAGCCCGCTGAACCGCCGGCAGCTCATTCGGCCCGTCATCCTCTCCGACGGCTTCTCGGGCGGATCGACCAACCTGGACCAGCTCTGGCACGGGCTGGAGGAGAACGGGAACTACCGCTTCATCAGTGAACTGCACGGCGCCGGCCGCGATGTGATCATCCTCGGCTACCACGACCGGACCGCCTCGATCACGGCCAACGCCGAGACCGCGATCGAGTGCATCCGCCGGGCCGTCGACGAGCGGGTGGGTGACGCGAAGCTGGCCGTGGGCGGCTTCAGCATGGGCGGGCTCATCACCCGCTACGCGCTGGCCAGGATGGAGCACGACCCCGGCCTTCCGGACCACGAGACCGCCACCTACCTCTCCTACGACACCCCTCACCAGGGGGCGTGGTTCCCCGTCTCCCTCCAGGCCTTCACCCACTACGCGACGGACCAGTGGGGAGACAATCCCACGCTGGGCCCCGTGCTGCGCCAGCTTTCCGGGCTGCTCAACAGCCCCGCGGCGAAGGAGATGGCGCGGTGGCACATCGGCAAGGTCGACGCCGAGCCGGAGCAGGCACCGGAGCGGCTGACGTTCCTCCGAAAGCTCGACGAACTCGGGGGGTGGCCGCGGAACGTCCGCAAGATCGGTGTCGCCAACGGCGTGAAGACCGGCGTCGGAAACGGCGCCGAGGCCGGCTCGATCGCGGTGAGGGGCGACGGTGAAACGCTGCAGGACACCTGGTTGAAGATCCAGGCCAAGGGTGACCAGATCGTCGCCAGGCTGCAGACGGCGGGCGACGAGGGGACCATGGTGAGCACCAGTGGGCTGCCCGACATCGACGGCGCTCCCGGCGGCCTGTTCACCATGCAGTCCCCGGCCGGCGACACCGGCAGCTTCGGCCTCGCCGCCCTCCTCATGAGCCTTCTCGGCAACGTGGTCGACCCGGGCGTCATCACCACGTCCTGCTTCATCCCCGCCATCAGCGCCGTCGCGTCCGGCGACATCAACGACCCGCAGGCGCTGTACCGTCCGATCACCGCGGGCGACGGCGCGCTCGACGCCTTCCACTGCGCCGGCCGCAACGAGGGCCACACCACCATGACCGAAGAACTCGGGGCGTGGCTCGTGAACGAGATCGCGGCTGGGTGACCAGCGGGGTGGGCGGGGCTGGCCCAACGGCCGTCCCGCCCACCCCGGCTCGCCCCGGGATGTCGCCGAGGGCCATGGCTGTTGCGGACGTGTACGGCCACGTGCTGCCCGTCAGCGAGGATAACGACAAGTTCATCGAGAGCCGTGGCGAGTTCTTGTGGGATGCACAGGGCAGCGGTCCGCGGTTGCTGCGGGCCAGGGGCAGGATGGACGGTGACCAGCGGGAGATGAAGCTCCGGGATCGAGTGGGCGAACCGCGGGACCGGCTCGGGGTCCGCGAGTGCCATGGGCGGAGGCTGCGCTCCGGACTGACGGTCGGCCGGCTGCCCGTCTTGCACGGCCGCCCGGTCACCGACGTACTCGGCTGGCTCGCCTCCCCCCGCTGACCGCACTCCCGTCGACCTGCTGCACGACGCACTGCGTCTCAGCACGTTCGGACGGTCGAGGTCTGCAGACTGTTCGCCCCCACGCCGAGGATCACGCCCATCCGCTCCGGACGGCACCCAGTGATGCCGAGGCGTGCGTCGTGCAGGGCGCGGCGACCATGCCCAGATGCCCGAACCGGTCCAGTCGGCGCGCGAGCCGCGGTGCTGGGCCATCCGGCCATTGACGCGCGCGGCGGCGGCTCACACGCACGAGTGAGGCGGAACCGTGGACTGATCGGAGCGCGAAGCCTTGGGCGCCCTGGCCGACGGCGAGTGGTGCACCGGGGTGGGCGGCCAATCGGCGTAGCGCAGATTTGCGCTGCACAAAAATGTCTTACGTATCTCCATATTCTTTTCCAAGTTTCCCCCGAGCCCGTTCGCTTCCGGCCGCCGTGCATGTGGGTCGGCTGTGCCAGGAACGCGATCCGAGGCTTTCCGCTCCCGATTTCTGGAGAAGCGTATGCGCGTTGCCGTCACCGGTGGCGGTGGATTTCTTGGGTCACATCTCTGCGAGGCCCTTCTGAGGCGCGGGGACTCCGTGGTGTGTCTGGACAACTTCTCGACAGGCGAGCCCAGGAACATCGCCCACCTGCTCTCCAATCCAGCGTTCGAATTCATCCATGCCGATGTCAGCGTCATGACGGAGGTCGCCGGCCCTGTCGACGCCGTCGCCCATCTGGCGAGCCCCGCGTCCCCGCCCGATTACCTCCGGCAGCCGCTGGAGACGCTCGCCGTCGGCAGCAGGGGGACGGAGAACGCCCTCCGTCTCGCACTGCGTCATCGTGCCCGGTTCATCCTCGCGTCGACGAGTGAGGTCTATGGAGACCCCCTGGTCCACCCGCAGGACGAGGACTACTGGGGCAACGTGAATTCCGTCGGACCGCGCAGCGTATACGACGAGGCGAAACGATTCGCTGAGGCGATCTCAGTCGCATACCGCCGAACCCACGGTGTGAATGTCGGTATCGCGCGGATCTTCAACACGTACGGTCCGCGCATGCGCCCGCACGACGGACGGGTGGTTTCGAGCTTCATCACCCAGGCCCTCACAGGCGAACCCCTGACCATTTACGGAGACGGAAAGCAGACCCGTAGTTTCTGCTACGTCGACGACCTGGTCCGCGGGCTCGTGGCCCTGCTCGACTCCTCCGAGGCCGGACCCTTCAACCTGGGGAATCCGGTGGAGCGGACGGTCACCGAGCTCGCCGAGATGGTGCTGGAGCTCACCGGCTCGCCGTCGGAGATCCAGTACCACCCGCTCCCCGTCGACGACCCGGTCCGCAGGCGGCCGGTCATCTCCCGGGCGCGGGACGCGCTCGGCTGGTGGCCCGAGGTGGACATCGAGGAGGGGCTGCGCAGGACGAGTGACTGGTTCGCCTCCCGCCCGGCCGACCTCTCGGCCGGAGCCGCCGCGATCCGCGGCGGCCAGGAGGACGGGATGCCGCCCCCGAGGAGGCACGCCGACGCTGTGTCCGACCGGCCGGAATCCGTTCCCGCTCCGGCCTGAACGCGTCCGGTCCTTCGCTCCGGCGGGGAGCGGCGTCACGGCACTCCTCTCCCCGCCCGCTCCTCACCTCCAAGGCGGCCGTGAGGCCCTCGCGCCGCCACACCAAGATCATCCCGGAGTGCGTTCACATGACCCCGACCGAGCCAGGGCTCGTACACGCGGCTGCCGCGACCGACGCGCGCATCCCCAGCCCGTCCGGAGAGCAGGCCACACTCAAGGACCAGATCCGCGAGCTCTCCCGGGGCCGCGTCGCCGAGATCCTCCCCGACGGGCCCGTGTTCGCCGACCCGCGCCGCGCTCGGGAGACCCGCGCGACGAGCTTCGTCCGCCAGTTCGGCACAGCCGACAGGCTGAAGGTGGTGGTGCTCACCCTGGGGTGGGTCGCCTGCCTCGTCTGGTTCTGGGTCTGGTGGCTGCGTCCCGAGCACCGGATCGGCTGGGTGGGCCTGACCGTCAACAGTGCGCTGCTGTTCTACCTCGCGCTGCTGCCCCTGCACTTCCTGGTCGCGGTCGTCCGCCTGCGCCGGTTCGACTCGCGGATCGAAGTCCCGGTGGTACGTGCGGCATTCGTGGTCACCCGGGCTCCGTCGGAGCACTGGGACATCGCCCGCACCACCCTGGAGGCGATGCTCCGTCAGGACTACCCCCACCCCTACGACGTATGGCTGTGCGACGAGGACCCGTCCAGCGACATCCTGGAATGGTGCGAGGCGAACGGAGTCCGGGTCTCCTGCCGCCGGGACCGCCCGGACTACCACCGGCTCACATGGCCGCGTCGCACGCGCTGCAAGGAGGGCAACCTCGCCTTCTTCTACGACCACTGGGGCTACCGGGACTACGACGTCGTCGCGCAGCTGGACTGCGATCACGTGCCGAGCCGTACGTACTTGACCGAGATGGTGCGGCCGTTCTCCGATCCCGCGATCGGCTACGTCGCGGCTCCGAGCGTGTGCGATGCCAACGCCGACGTCTCCTGGTCCGCCCGGGGCCGACTGCATCGTGAGGCCGTCTTCCACGGGGCGGTCCAGCTGGGCCACTCGGCCGGCCTGGCGCCCCTGTGCATCGGCTCCCACTACGCGGTGCGTACGGAGGCGGTGCGGGACATCGGCGGCATCGGGCCCGAACTCGCAGAGGACTTCTCGACCACGTTCCTGATGAACTCGGCCGGCTGGCAGGGCTCGTTCGCCATCGATGCCCACGCGAGCGGCGACGGCCCCGTCACCTTCGCGGCCATGGCCACCCAGGAGTTCCAGTGGTCCCGCAGTCTCGCGGTGATGCTCTTCGGGATGCTGCCGCGCCACCTGGGCCGCATGCGCGGCTGGCTGCGCCTGCGCTTCGCCTTCGCCCTGTCGTACTACCCGTTGCTCGCCGCGACCACGACCATGGGGCTGGCTCTGCCTCCGGTGGCCGCAGTCACCGGTCTGCCGTGGATCAACGTGAACTACTTCTCGTTCCTCGGCCACTTCTGGGCGATGTCCGTGTGGCTGATGCTCCTGACCATGCTCGTACGCAGACGAGGCCTGCTCCGCCCCGCGAAAGCACCGGTCCTGAGCTGGGAGAGCTGGCTCTTCGGGCTCGCCCGCTGGCCCTTCGTCGCCTGGGGGGTGGGCGCGGCCCTGGTACAGAAGCTGCGCCCCCGGCCGGTGGTCTTCAAGGTGACCCCCAAGTCGACGGACGGGCTCGAGCCCCTGCCGCTGCGGCTCATGGCGCCCTACCTGATCATCACCACCACACTGTCCTGCGCGGCCGTGACCGGCGAGCTCACCGGCCCCGCCGCGGGATATGTGTTCCTGAGCATCCTCGGCTCGCTCTCGTACGCGATGGTCACCCTCACCATTGCCGGGCTGCACATCGCAGAGATGGCCCGGGCTGCGGGAGTGCCCAAGTACAAGGCCGTCGTGACGGCCCGGCTGCCCCTGCTCGCCGGAACCCTCGCACTGCTGCCGCTCGCCCTGGCCATCGGCCTGTTCCCCGTCTACGTCGCGGGCATCTTCGGCTGGTGACACAGGCGTACCTGCTCTCCACCCCCACAGACGATCACGGAGAAAGGATTCCCCATGCCCACGACGGTTCTGGTCACCGGCGGCGCCGGCTTCATCGGCAGCCATACCTGTGTCGAACTGCTGGAGAACGGCTACGAGGTCGTCGTCGTCGACGATCATTCGAACAGCTCACCGGAGGCGCTGGAACGCGTCGCGAAGATCGCGGGACGCCCGGTCGCCGCCGTCTACCGGGCCGATATGCGGGACCGGCGTGCGCTGGACGCGGTATTCGACTCGCACGCGATCGACGCGGTGATCCATTTCGCCGCGAAGAAGGCTGTGGGCGAGTCCGTGGAGATCCCGATCGCGTACTACGACATCAACGTCGGCGGCACGACCGCCCTGCTGTCGGCCATGCATGCGCACGGAGTGCACCGGCTGGTGTTCTCCTCGTCCTGCTCGATCTACGGAGACGCCACCAAGGTGCCTCTGACAGAAGCGGATCCGGCGGCGCCGACCAACCCGTACGCCTCGACGAAGTGGCTCTGCGAGCAAGTGCTGGCCGATACCTGCCGCCGCCTCCCCGAGCTCAGCGTGCTGGCCCTGCGGTACTTCAACCCGGTCGGCGCGCACCCGTCCGGACTGCTGGGTGAAGACCCCCGCGGCGTGCCCAACAACATCATGCCGTACCTGGCTCAGGTAGCCGTCGGCCGCCGCGAGCGGCTCAGCGTCTTCGGTGATGACTACCCCACCCCCGACGGGACAGGCATCCGCGACTACATCCACGTCATGGACGTGGCCGAGGGCCATCGCCGGGCGCTGGAGCACCTCGGGGACGAGAACGGAATGCGTGTCTTCAACCTCGGCACCGGAGTGGGGTCCTCCGTCCTCGACCTCGTCGCCGCCTTCGAGCGGGCGTCAGGTAGGCCCATCCCCTACGAAGTGACCGGGCGCCGTCCGGGAGACGTGACCGAGCTCGTCGCCGACCCCACCGCGGTGGCGGAGGCCTGGAACTGGGCCGCGACCCGTGATCTCGCCGCGATGTGCCGCGACGCCTGGCGCTTCCAGGAACTCAACCCCTCGGGCTACGCCGGCTGACGCCTCCGAGCCCGCCCCCGGTTCATCGCACCCCACCACACAGCTCGTCAGACAGGAGATTCGCATGCGCTTGACCGTCATCGGTACGGGGTACCTCGGAGCCGTGCACGCCGCGTGCATGGCGGACATCGGACACGAGGTCCTCGGGGTCGACGTCGATGCCGAAAAGATCAGAGCCCTCACCGAGGGCAGACCCCCCTTCTTCGAGCCAGGTCTCGACGACGTGCTGACCCGCGCCATCGACTCCGGGCGCCTGCGCTTCTCCACCTCCCTCAGCGAGGCCGCCGCCTTCGGCGAGGTGCACTTCGTCTGCGTGGGCACCCCGCAACAGGCCGGTTCGAACGCGGCCGACCTGCGGTACGTCGACGCCGTCATCGACGGGCTGGCTCCCCACCTGAGCAGTCCCTGCCTGATCGTGGGCAAGTCCACCGTCCCGGTGGGCACCACCCCCCGCATCGCGGCCCGGCTCAGAGGCCTTGTCCCTGCGGGGGCTGACGTAGAGGTTGCCTGGAACCCGGAGTTCCTGCGAGAGGGGTTCGCGGTCGAGGACACGCTGCGGCCGGACCGCCTCGTGGTGGGCGTCACCTCACCGCGCGCGGACCGGACCCTGCGCAAGGTGTACGCCCCCATGCTCGACGCCGACATCCCGTACATCAGCACCGACCCCGCCACCGCCGAGCTGGTCAAGGTCGCGGCGAACTCCTTCCTCGCGACCAAGATTTCGTTCATCAACGCGATGGCGGAGGTCTGCGACGCGGCCGGTGCCGATGTGAGCACCCTCGCCGATGCGCTCGGACACGACACCCGCATCGGGCGCCGCTTCCTCAATGCGGGCCTCGGCTTCGGCGGCGGCTGCCTGCCCAAGGACATCCGGGCGTTCACCGCGCGGGCCCGGGAACTCGGGGTCGAGGAGGCGGTGAGCTTCCTGACCCAGGTCGACGACATCAACCTGCGCCAGCGGTCCCGGACCGTCACCATCGCCCGTGACCTGCTCGGTGGTGCGTTCTCCGGACACCGGATCACGGTCCTGGGCGCCACGTTCAAGCCGAACAGCGACGACGTACGCGACTCGCCGGCCCTTGCCGTGGCTGCGGCGATCCATCGCGAGGGCGGTGAGGTACGGGTCCATGACCCCGAGGGGATCTACAACGCGCACGTGGCTCACCCCGAGCTGCGCTACGAGACGGACGTGCTCTCCGCGTGCCGGGGAGCGGATGTCGTGCTGCACCTCACCGAGTGGAGCCAGTACCGGGAGGTCGACCCGGTGAAGCTGGCACGCGTGGTTTGCGCACCGCGGCTGGTCGACGCCCGCAACAACCTCGATGCGGGGCTGTGGCGCTCCGCCGGCTGGACCGTCCGGGCACTCGGCAGGCCGGGCCCCGCCACGGTGCCCGCACCCCTGCGTGGCGGCGGCCCCGCTCAGTCCTCGGCACGCGGCTGCGCGGCTCCTGCGGAGGGCGCAGTGCTCAGCCGTGATCCGAAGTAGTCGACCGGGCCGGGGTCCACGCCGACCGACCGCAGTTTGACGGCACCTTCGAGCTCGTCGGCGCATTGCGAGACGAGAGGGGTGGCTCCGGCCAGATCGGTGACCGGGGCCACCGCGCCCATGAGACACGGGTCAGCGGTGCTGCCCGTGAGGACGGCGCCCATCTGCTCCTGTCCGGCCCGGTTCCGCCAGGCATCCAAGTCGGAATACCGCGCCTTGCCCCACTGCAGCTTCCAGTCGCCCGTGCTGAAGTAGTCGTTGCCCTGCAGACGCACGAGGGCCGGTGTGTAGTTCGTGTCCGAATTCACCACGGGAGCACCGTTGGTGACGAAGATGTTGTTGCGGACCCCGACCCCGCGCATGCCGTTGCGCAGGCGCAGGGCCGGGGGACGGTCGTTGCCGCTCGACCGCAGGATCACGGTGTTGTGGTAGATGTCCAGATTGCGCATGAGGTTGCCGAAGGCCACGATGCCGCCGTACCAGGACAGCTTTCTGGCATCGTCCCAGCTGTAGTTGAACCGCACGACGTTGTCCTTGTGGGCGTTGGTCGATTCCCCCGAGTACACGAGGAAGCCCGCACCGTCGTTGCCGTAGGACAGGTTGTACTGGAGGACCGACGACGACACGTTGTTGTCCAGTCCGAAACCACCGCCGTCGACCCGAGAGCCGGTGTGATTGCGGTATGCCTTGTTGTTCTGGATGACGACGCGGGTCGAGTCGTAGGTCCAGATTCCCTCGGGCCCCTCCTCGGCGCCGGCCGAGGACTTCGCCCCGTTGTCGTAAGAGACGGACTGCTGAACGGTCGAGTCCCGGACGCTGCCGAGAACGATGCCGCTGCCCGTGTTGCGGTCGTCGGCCGTCGGGTCTCCGGGGTTGCTGTACGCCTTGACCCGCGTGATCACGAGCTTTTCGTGTGCGTAGGTCGGCTCCTCGGCCGTGAAGCTCGGCCCGTAGGTGACCAGCCCGGCGTCCTGATTGTGGTGCACTGCCGAGTCACTGATCCGGACGTCGCGGAATCCTGAGGACTTCGGGCCTGTTCCGAGGCTGATCCCGTACTGGAACCGGGACACATCGACTCCGGAGACCCGCACGTGGTCCAAGGGCTTTCTGTCGCGGCGGTCGTTGAAGAGGCTGATGCCGGCCTCATTGCGCTGAGCCTTGGCATCGCCAACGATGGTCAGATTCCGGATCTCCACGCCCGCGGTGTTGTGCAGGGCGATTCCCGCGGTACCCCGCGCCGCGATGGTGGCCCGACCTGTGCCGTATGAATCGATCACCACGGGCTTGGGTGTGCTGCCCGCATCGCCCGCGCCGATGGTCAGCCCACCGACGAAGCGCTCGCCGCCCTTGAGCCGCAGACGGTCTCCCGGCCGGAACGGCACCTGGTCGGCCCGGGCGAGGGTGCGCCAGGCGGTCGCCTCGGACAGCCCGTCTTGATCGTCGTCGCCCTCCGGGCTCACGTAGAAGGTGAGGGCCCCCTTGACGGGAGGTCGCGGTGGTGTGTAGGGCTTGAGCACGTCACATCCGGTGAGGGCGATTGCGCCCACGGTCACGCCTGCGATGAATTTCGCCCCACTGCGGCGACCCCACCCGGTGGTCCGACGGTCGCGCATCATCCCGGTGTCCCCATTCAGTTCGGCTCCGCACCTCGGGTAACAAGGTGCCAGAATCCACAGGCATGTTAGGTCCGTGACATGGCGATAAATCCCTATCTTCCAACTGATGCCTGAATACACATGAATATCCGATCTTGTGCCCGCCGGGCGCTTGGGTGCATGAATGGCCGAGCCCGAGACGAGCGGAGCAACCCCTGGCGCGCCTGCGGTGAGCGGGGCCTTGGGCACCTGCGTCGAAGGTGCTCATCCGGCGGTGCCGCCGACGGTCGGCAGGATGCGCTGCTCAAGGGGCGACCCAGGGTGCGGAGCGAGGACTCGGGTGCGGCCCGCGCCTCCTGGCAGATGGCGGTGAGGCGGGCGATCCGGCGCGTTGTACCGAGCAGCGGGTCTCGCCGTGCCGCAGGGCTGGGCTGATAGCCGTCCTCGCCGCCGCGTTGATCCTGGCGGGCGTCGTCTACGACACCGCGCGACGCCTGGTCACTCCCGGTGAGTGCCGGATTCCGCCGCTTGCCCGGCTGCGCGGACGGCGGGCAGCCCTGGAGGCCGCCGAGCGGTGGTGTGTGGGCCGGCTGCTTCCACCCCAGGACCCGGCGGGGCTGGCGTCCGCCGGGCGGGAGCAGCCGATTTCAGTCGGGGCCCGTCCAGTCGAAGGTGATGTGCTTGCTGGACTGGCCTTCGCGGCTCCAGCGGAAACCGAAGGCGTCGGCGCGGTCCGCCGTCGAGCGGCCCCAGGTCGCGATCTGTCCCGGCCCGGTCTCGCAGCCCGGAAGGTTGGTCGACTGGACTCGGGCGCCTTCGGGAGTCGTCGGTCCGGTGAGCGCCTGCGCGCTCGCCTCGACCCGGTCGGGAATGGTGGCCCGCCAGCCGCCGAGGTCTTCGTCGACCTCGATCTCGATGGGGGCGAAGTCCATGCCCCGCATTTCGGCGTCCATCATGCTTACCATTTCGGCAGGCCAGCTGCCGGCCTGGCCGCCGAAGATCATCTGTAGTGCTTCGCGCTGCGTGCCGTCGGCTCGCTCGTCGAGGAATACCGCCGCGAACGTATCGGTGTGCTCGGCCCACACATTGCCGACGAAGGAGCCGAGCATCAGCACATTGAGGCCGTCCAGTCGTACCTCGCCGTAGTTGCCCTCGCGTATGTGCCAGGCAAGGACGCCGTCGCATTCGCCGTAGGTGGGCGCCTGGGCGAACGAGCAGGGGCAGGGAACGTTGCACCTGCACGTATCGAACCAGTCGCCGGCCGCGTGCCATCTCGGAACGGTAGCTGCCGTCTCAGACATCTCCTCGCCTCCTCGCGGCCCGTACGGACGGGAAGCACGGTCGGCGATTGCCCCGCCGGACGTCAGTACAGGCGCTCGGCCGTACGGGTCATATCAATTCTCCCCCCGCTGCCACGTGGGCGAAAGCCGCCCGTGCCGTGTGCCGATCTTGGAGACTCGCGCCGCACGGAAGGACAGTACGGGTCGCTTCCCGCGGGGCACGCAGCCACGGCTCAGCCTGTCCAGCCGGCCATCTGGTCCATGGGGGGACCGGATGTCTCCAGGCCGGGCAGCAGCCAGTCCTGGAAGGGGGCGAGCACGGCCAGGACGAGGAAGACGAGGCCGACGGCCCAGGCCAGCCAGGGTCCCTGCCGCCAGAGCTTCTCCAGGAAGATCACGGCCGCCAGTCCTGCCATCGCGGCGACGTTCATGACGCCGAGCGGGATCAGGACGATCATCAGGCCCCAGCAGCATCCGACGCAGTAGAGCCCGTGGTGCGTGCCCACCCGCAGGTCTTTCGCCCAGGGGCGGTAGTGCGAGTACTGGAGCAGCTGGAACATCGGGTTGCGGCAGTGACGCAGGCAGACTCGTTTCAGAGGCCCGAACTGCTGAGCCGCCGCGAGGAGGAACACCGCGGCGCCTATCCAGCGGCCCGCCCCGGGATTGCTGTCCACCAGGTGCCCGGTCGCGGCCAGGGCGCCGTAGGCGAGCAGCCCGAATGCGGTCCAGGCCAGGAGGTAGCCGCTGACGAACCCGGCGATCCTCAGGGCGCGGGCAGGGCCGGCCGAACGGCGGTTGATCCCGCGCACCCAGGTGATGGCGACGGGTGCGACGGACGGCAGCATCATCGCCGCCATCATGACCACCCACAGCAGCAGGAAGAGGGGGAGCGCCAGGCCCATGGTGCCGGGCTCCATCCCCATGTGGCGGGACTGGCCGATGGTCAGCACCCACGCCAGCGCGGCCAGCAGCACCATCAGGAACCACGCGACCGCCAGGTCCCGCGCGGGAAGCAGGACTCCGGGCCGCGTGGGTGCCGGAGGGGCCAGGCGGAGGTGCGGCACGGGAACCTCCCAAGGACGCGAGTTGCCCCGGCCGCCTCGGTCGCCCGTGCCACACCGATGCCGGTGGTACACCGTGGACAGCCGACGGTCCGACGACTTCTCCAGCAGATCACAGAACCGGACAGCCCAAAACCCGGGAGGAGAGCACCCGCCTTCCGGACCTGCCACGCCCGGTTGCGCGCGGCCTGCGTCACGGTTGCGCCTCGGAGGCGGCAGCCGTCGACTCCCTGCGCATCGACGGCGCCCGACGAGTGCGCCCTGAGGGCCCCCAGCTGGTCGCGAGGGTCCGACGCCGCGCGCGTACGGTGGACGTAGGGCGACGGGTAACGCCGGTGCGGGCACTGACGGCAGCCGCTGCGGGTGACCGCCCGCCGCGATGCGGCGTTCTGCTCCCGCACAGGAGGGAAAGGCACATGCCCGAGCACAGAGTCGGCACACAGGAGGAATTCGAGGCTGCGCGAGCGGAGCTGCTCGTGGAGGAGAAGGACCTGACCCGGCGCGGTGACGCGCTCGCGCGGAAGCGGAGGGAACTTCCCCGGGTGCGGGTCGAGAAGGACTACAGGTTCGAGACCGAAGGCGGGGCCAGGCCGCTCGCGGACCTCTTCGACGGGCGCTCGCAGCTGCTCGTCTACCACTTCATGTTCGGACCGCCGTACGAGGCCGGATGCCCTGTCTGCTCCTCGATCGCGGACACCCTCGATCCCAACGCGGTCCACCTCAAGGCCCGTGATGTGACGCTGATCTGCTCCTCGCGGGCGCCGCTCGACAAGCTCCTCCCCTACCGGGAGCGGATGGGCTGGAGCTTCGACTGGGTCTCCGCCGGCGGCGGCGACTTCCACCGCGACCTCGGTTTCACGTACACGGCGGACGAGCTGAGACCGTTCCTGGAGGCCGGGGTTCCGCCGATCGTGAGCCAGATGGCGCGGGCGTGCGGCACGGACGTGCTCGGGTACGTCACCGAGGGACCCGGGTTGAGCTGTTACGCGCTGTCGGACGGCATCGTCTACCGGACGTACGTCACCACCGCGCGCGGCCTCGAGCCCGCCATGGCCTACTACGGCCTCCTCGACCGGACACCGCTGGGCCGCCACGAGGAGGGCGAGGAGACGCACTGGCTGCGCCGCCACGACGAATACGAGAAGACCTGAGAAATGCGGCTGCCTGCTGCGGCGCCGCCCGCAGTTCCGTGCGGACTGGATGGAGGGCACCCGCCGGGTGGCCCGAAGCGGCGCACGGCCCTTGCCACGGGCCGCGATTACCCCGGGTGCGCGCGAAGCAGCCACCCGGTAGCGTCGAGAAGGTGCGTTCTGCCCAAAACGCTGCGGCCTGGCCTGGCCACAGCAGGGCCGCCGTCGATGTCGGCAGAGGAACGAGATCACATGCCAAAGCACAGAATCCCCGCAGTGACTGCCGGGGCAGCTCTGGTCTGCCTGGCAGCACTCGGCCCCACGCCCAGTAGCGCCGCGTCAGCACCTGCCCAACCCGCCGGGCAGCCGAGCCCGGTAACCCCCCGGTTCGTGCCGGGCGCCTGTCCGAAGCCGCCCGAGCCCATCGAAGCGCTGAGTGACGCAAAGTGCGGCTTCCTGGAGGTCCCCGAGAACCGCTCCCGCCCCGACAGCCGCACCATCAAGCTGGCCGTGGCGAGGATCCCGGCCGCCTCCGACAAACCCGCCGCGGACCCCGTGGTGTTCATGGCGGGCGGCCCCGGCGCCGACACGTTCGACGACATCCCGTTCCTGATCGACTCCGGCCTGAACAAGGACCGCGAACTGATCATCATGGCCCAGCGCGGCAACCTCTACGACCAGCCGAACCTCGCCTGCCCGGAGGTCGACCGGTTCAACGAGCAGGCCGTGGGCCTGGGCTATGACGCACAGCAGGCGGAACAGATCATGCTGAAGGCGGTGACGGACTGCCGGGCCCGCCTCGTGGCCGACGGAGTCGACCTGGGCGCCTACAACAGCACCGAGAACGCCGCGGACTTCGCCGACCTGCGCAACGCGCTGGGCATCTCCCAGTGGAACGTCTACGGCTACTCCTACGGCAGCAACCTGGCCCTCACCTACCTGCGCCTCCACCCCGAGGGAATCCGCGCCGTGGCGATCGACTCGATCGCACCTTCCCAGTTCGTGACCCTGCCGTGGACATGGGGCAGCACCGCCGAGGGAATCCACAACATTTTCGCGGCGTGCGCGGCGCAGCCCGCCTGCAAGGACCGGTACCCGGACCTTCCCCAACTCCTGACGGAGCAGGTCCGCAAGCTGGAGGCGCAGCCCCTGACGCTGAACGTTGCGCCGCCGGACGGTGGGAAGCCGGTCAAGACCGTACTCGACGGGGGCGCGCTGCTGAATCTGATCGTCGCCTTCACCCCCCGACCCAAGGACATGCCCGCAGCGCTCGAGGAACTCAGCAAGGGGAACCCGGAGCGCTTCGCGCAGGCCCGCGCGGCCGGCTCGGTCCAGAAGGTCGGCGACTTCGCGCACGGCCTGACGAACTCGATCGCGTGCAGTGAATGGGCTCCGGGGTACTCGGAGGCCGACGTGCTGAAGGCGGGGCAGAAGGCCTTCCCCGGGTGGCCGGACACGGTCCTGTCCCAGGCTCCGCAGCTGCCCTTCCAGTATCCGGTGTGCGGGGTCTGGAACGTTCCGGACCGCGCGTCCGTCCAGCGGGTGCCCACGTTCAGCTCGGTGCCGGCACTTGTCGTCTCCGGCACGTTCGACGTGAAGACCGGGGCGAGTTGGGCGAAGGGCGTGGCCCGCAACCTGTCCAACTCGACCTCCGTGCTGGTCCCCGGAATCGGCCACTGGGTTGTTCCGCAGTCGCCTTGCGCGCAGAGCGTGCTGGCCTCGTTCCTCGCTCGCCCGACCGCGCCCGACACCAGTTGCGTGGACGATCTCGAGCCCCAGCCGTTCACGATCATCCCGAAATAGCCGGGAGGGCAGATGACTCTCCAGCAAGCGCGCCGTCGTCGGCGCACCACACGACGACTCCTGGCCACGTCGGCGGGTATGGCGACCGGTCTCCTCGTCACCGGCCTGCTCACAGCGCCCGCCCAGGCGCAGTCCCGTACCGACGACGGCACCGGAGCGCCGATCGGCACGGTCGCCCGGACGGTGGGCGACGCCAGCTTCGAACCGGGTCCCTGCCCGAAGACGGCGGAACCGATCGAGGAGCTGAAGGAGGCCCGCTGCGGAACGCTCACCGTGCCCGAGAACCGCGCCAAACCAAGCAGTCGAACGATCGAACTCGGTGTCGCGATCGTGCCGGCCGTGGCCGGCACACCGAAACCCGACCCCATCGTGTGGCTCGCGGGCGGACCCGGGGACGATGCGGTGGGAGAGGCGAAGATGGCCGTCGACGGCGGCCTGAACCGCGACCGTGACGTGATCCTCATGTCCCAGCGCGGTACGTACTCGGCCGACCCGGAGCTCCTCTGCCCCAACATCGACGAGTTCAACGGACAGGTGGTCAGCCTCGTCTACGACGCTCCGTCCACCGAACGGCTGCACGTCGAGGCCACGAAGGCCTGCCGCGAGAAGCTGGCGGCCCGCGGCGTCGACCTCAGTGCCTACAACGACACCGAGAGCGCCGCCGACTACGACGATCTGCGCACGGCGCTGGGCATCAAGCAGTGGAACCTGTACGGCATTTCCTACGGCACCCACCTGGCGCTCGTCTCCATGCGCCTGCACCCCGAGGGTCTCCGCTCGGTGGGCATCGACGGCATCCTGCCGCCGTCCAAGGCCGGGTCGGCCTCGACCTGGAGCAGCTTCCGGCAGGGCGTCGACGGCCTGTTCAAGGCCTGCGCGGACCAGCCTGCCTGCAACAAGCGCTATCCGAACCTGTCGGCCACCTTCGAGAAGCTCGTCAGCGACCTCGAAGCCAAGCCGGTCACCACCACCGTCACGCTCCCCGGCAGCGAGAAGCCGGTGAAGGTCGTGCTGGACGGCGGGACCCTGGTGAACTGGCTGACCTCCGCCACCCACACGGCGGAGGCCGTACCCCTCTCCATCGACGAGCTGGCGAACGGCAACCCGCAGCGGATCGCCCAGCAGTGGGCGGGCTGGAGGCTCAACCCCAAGGGCATCGGCGTGGTTTCGCACGGTCTCGCCTACGGCATCTTCTGCAGCGCGTGGACGCCGTACGAGAGCAGGGACGCGGCGCTCCAGGGCGGACAGGAAGAGTTCCCGTCGTTCCCCCGCTCGGTGCAGGCCCAGGCCCCGCTGCTCACCTCCCTCCATCCGGACTGCGACGTCTGGAAGGTCCCCGCGGCCGCGCCCTCGATCAGGGACGTCACCCGCAGCGACATCCCCACCCTCGCGCTGTCGGGTGCGTTCGACGCCCAGACCGGGGCGGACAATGGGCCGTACGTCGCCCGCACGCTGAGCAAGGCCAAGGTCGTCACGATCCCCTACGAGCCGCACGTGGTGATCGCCACCTCGAAGTGCGCCCAGGACATTGCCGTCTCGTTCTTCGAGAACCCGGAGGCACCGAAGACCGAATGCCTGAAGAGCCTTGAGGCGCCGGAGTTCAAGACCGAGCCCTGAAACCGCTCGTGCTCAGCTCCGAAGCCACCGTCCTGGTCACCGCTGTCG
Organism: Streptomyces sp. NBC_01546; assembly: GCF_045208355.1. Lineage (NCBI taxonomy): Bacteria > Bacillati > Actinomycetota > Actinomycetes > Kitasatosporales > Streptomycetaceae > Streptomyces > Streptomyces sp. NBC_01546. Next base: position 1,130,538 of record NZ_CP109379.1, on the reverse strand, counting down.
GTGACCAGGACGGGCGTCGGGCCGGACGAGTCCATTCCCTTCCCACCTCGTCGGAGTCACCATGGCCCCAACCTGGGAACCACGTCACCCACGCCGCTCCGGGGCCTCGATCCTGCCGGTCCTGCTGCCCATCGCGATCCTGATCCTGGTGGCGGTGTCCGTGGGGTCGTGGCTCCAGTTCTCCGAGCGGCAGGCGATGGACACGGTCCACACCGTCGGATCCCAAGCCGCCGACCGGGTGGACGTGGAGGCCACCGTCCAACGCGTCGACGCCGCGGCCAGAGAGCTGGAACTGCGGGTCCGGGTCACCCCGCTCGGGTCCCTCGGCGAGGAGGAGGGGACCGCCCCGGTGGCCGATCTCAGCCTCCAGACCTCCGCGCAGACCCTCGGCGACCTTGAGTTCGAGGCGCACGAGCGGCTCACGATCAGGGACGTGCAGGTCGCGCTCACGAATGGATCGATCAGCGACTACCCGTTCGACACCTACGAGACCGACATCGAGTTCTGGGCACAGCTGGACGGAAAGCAGGTGCCGGTGCGGATGCTGTTCTCCAACAGCGACACGCTCTTCTCGATCTCCGCGACACCCACCTCGTCAGAGCAAGAGGCTGCCGGCGTGGCGCTGGGGCTGGGGCTGGCCCGATCGGGCAGCCTGCTCGTCTTCACGGTCTTCATGATGATCGTGATGTGGGCACTGGCGGCGTCCGTGCTCATCGGGGCCTGGTACCTGACGATCCGCAGAGAGGGCCTGGTCTGGGCCGCCCTCGGCTGGATGGCCGCCACCCTGTTCGCCCTCTCGGCCTTCCGCAACAACGCTCCCGGCACACCCCCGATCGGCTGCGTGATGGACTGGTTCGCCTTCCTGTGGGCCGAAACCGTCATCGCCCTCTGCCTGATCGCCGTGGTCATCACCGGCGTCCGCACCGCACTCCAGCACGACGACACCCATCCCACCTGAAGGTTGTTGCAGAAGGGTGCCCACGCTCTTCGCCGGGAGGTCCAGACGGCGCTCCACGGCACGCCCCGTACCGGTGCGTTTGACAGTTCCGGGGGTGCGGCGCCTACTGAGAGTGAGGCCTCGGCCCGGCATCCTCTGTTGCCTCCTGCTTGCAGTGGCGCTGCCGCTGACGGGCCGTCGTCGCCCGTCCGTCCGGCCGGGCGCGCTCACCCTGGCCTCGGTTGTGGAGCGGCCGGTCCGGCCGTGGAATCGCGAAGGGTGCGCAAGATGATGCGTAATGTGCGTATGCGCGGCTGGATCGAGGCGATTGCCGCCACGATCAGCGGAATCCTTCTCATCGTGACCCTGGTCTGGCGCGACTGGATCGAAGAGGTCTTCGGGGTCGACCCCGACCAGCACAGCGGGGCGCTCGAATGGGTCATCGTCGCCCTCGCCGTCTGCGCCACGCTCACGTTCTCGCTGCTCGCGCGCGGTGAATGGCGCAGGGCCAAGGCGCTGCAGCCGCGCACCGAGTGAGCTCACCAGCAGGAACCGGAGGCTGCCAGATGTCGAACGAGAAGCGGACCGAGGGCCCCCCGTACGCGGCGGAGGAAGCGAATGTGGGCCATGCCCGTAAGCCGAAGTCACTGACGAAGCCCGGAAAGCGGGCCAGGGCGCTGGCCGAGTCGGCGGAAGGTACGCCGACACCCGAGGAGCTCGACGCCCGTGAGGCGAGGTTCAGCCCACGTCGCAAGCCGATGGGCCCCGCTCAGGACCAGGTGCCCGAAACCATTCCCCAGGAGCTCGACGAGCCCGAGGAGCAGTGACGGAGGACAGCAGTCATGGCTCAGGTCCGCCTCATCAAGAACATCGGCCTCGACGACAACGCCACCGGCATCCAGACCGGTACCATCCACGAGCCGACCGTCGCGACGTCCCACGACAACATCTTCATCACCGGTAACTGGTTCGCCAGCCGCAGCACCGACAACGGTGCGGGATGGTCCCTGGTCGATCCGTTCACCGCGCTGCCCTCTGCAGCGGGCGGCTTCTGCTGCGACCAGATCGTCCTCTACGACCCCACCCGGGACCTCTGGATCTGGATCCTCCAGTACAGCGCCAAGGCGGGCAGCAACGTCTTCCGTGTGGCGTACGCCCCCGGTGACGACCCGACCGCATGGAACTGGCAAGACTTCAGTCCGCTGGACCTGGACCCCTCATGGACGGACATGTGGTTCGACTACCCGGACGCGGCAGTGAGTTCGAACCACCTCTACATCACCTTCAACGCCTTCAACGCTGCCGGCCGCTGGCAGCGCGCCTTCGTCTTCAAGCTGCCCCTCGACGCGCTCAAGGCCAGGACCGCGCTGACGTACCAGTGGTGGACGACGACGCAGAACGGTTCCCTGCGGCTCACCCAGGGCGCGGCCGACAGCATGTTCTTCGCCAGCCACAAAGGCGGCCGGAGCCTGCGGATCCACGGCTGGCCCGACGGCTCGAACACGGTGGGCTCGTTCGACGTGCAGGTGAGCTCGTGGACCCGTGATCCGTTCTCCGCTCCCGGACCCGGCGGCGTCGAGTGGCTCACCCGTACCGACTCGCGCATCACCGGCGGCTGGGTGAGCGGCACCCGTGCGGGCTTCCTGTGGACGGCCGGGCCCCGATCCGGACGACCCATGCCGTACGTCAAGGCCGCGGTCGTCGACGTGACCACTCAGGCTCTGGTGGAGGAGCCTGACATCTGGAGCCAGGAGTCCGCGTACGCCCAGCCCGCGGCATGCCCGAACGCCCAAGGAATCGTCGGCGTCACGCTGTTCCTCGGCGGCGGCCCGAGGCATCCCTCGCACGTGGTCGGCTTCCGCGACGGCGGTGAATGGCGGCTGGCCGTTACCAGTACCAGCACGCACGGCCCCCTAGGAGGCAAGTGGGGTGACTACCTCACCTGTCACCGCCATGATCCGGAATCCTCGGAGTGGGTGGCCTCCGGCTACACCCTCCAGGGCGGTTTCGACCGCCGCAACGTGGAACCGCGGTACGTGCACTTCGGCATCGGCAGCTGACCCGGTGCGTGCGCAGCAGGATCAGCGCAGCGTCATGATTCCCAGGGCTGGAGGGCACTCCAACTGCCGTCGGTCGCAGCGAACACCAACTCGGAGCCCTCGAAGGCTTCCTGAGCGTTCCTCGGGTGCAGGTTGCCGAAGCGTTCGGCGCACAGGTCCACCTGCATCAGCCCGTCGAAGCGGGTGAACTGCGGGGGATCGTAGAGCGTCCAGGCGAAGTCACCGCTCTCGTCGATTCGGAATCGGTCCACTCCGAACAGGTCCAGGCATACTGGCTCCCATCGAAGGCCCTCGTCGATCACCCGGGCATCGATCACGAGCCTGGCGACTCGCCCCCGCCCCTGTGGACCGAATTCCTGATCGAGCACGACCCGGCGGACGCAGGCGTCGCCGAACTCGTAACGGGCCAGCAAGGCCGCAATCCCGTCCTCGGTCAACGCATGCGGTCCAAGTCTCCGTGCAGGTACCGGCGGTCTGAGATCCACGCTGCTCCTCTGTCGATTCGACCATCGTAAGAGGAGCAACCAGGCCGGACGTTCGGGGACGACCCGAGGTTGGCTGCGGCAAGCCACGGGCCGGACCGTCGTACGGCGGGCGGCCATGCGCCCTGCCGTTCCGGTCGCGTTCCGTCCTATGATCGCTACTCCGCGTACGAGGGGGGCTGGGTATGGGGGCAGGCGGGGCGGCATCGCAGCGGGCGCAGGACGCGCGGCGGCAGGAGCGGTTACTCCGGGAGCAGTGGCAGGCCGCCCGCCGGCAGGCCCTGCGGTGGGAAGCGGCCGACGAGGGCGAGCAGCGGGTTCTCGCCCAGCTGTTGGTACTGACCGCGCGCGGGTGGCGGTTGTGCGTCGACCGGCGGTGGCCAGGGCCGCGGACCGCCGACGCGGACATGTTGCTGGTGGGGCCCGGCGGTGTCTTCGTCATCGACGTCACAGCCGGCGGCGAGCCGAGGGAGGAACACGCGGCCAAGCTGCTCGCCGCCACGAAGGCTGCCGAGAGCGCAGTGGCCTCCCTCGGAATGTCACCGGTGGCGGTCCAGCCGCTCATGGTGTTCGCCGGGCAGAGTCGCGACGCGGGCCTCGGCCGGATACGGCTCCTGGGCGAACACGAGATCGGCCCGGTGTTGCTGGCGCAGCGGCACAGGCTGCGGGTGGAGTCGGTCCGGGCGATCGCCGACCATCTCGAGCGGGTGTTCCCGGATCATGCGGGGTCGGCGGTCGACCAGCAGGTGCCGTCGGCACCCGAGCGCCACCAACGAAGCTCCTCAGATGGGCTGTTCGACCTGGAAGGGCTGCGTGATGCGGCCTTGAAGGGGGCGATGCGGGCGCCGATCGAGCAGTGGATGACCTTCCTCCACCCCGATCAGGTATCACTGGTGCGCCGCAACTGGTCGGGCCCGGCACGCATCAGCGGACCGGCGGGTACCGGCAAGACAGTCGTTGCCCTGCACCGTGCGGCCTACCTGGCCAGGCGGACGACCGGCCGCATCCTGTACGTCACCTTCGCCAACAACCTGCCCCGTGTTCAGAGCACCTTCCTCAGGACCATGGCCCCGGCCGTCGCCGACCGGGTGGACTTCCGCAGCCTCCACTCCTGGGCACAGGAGTTCTTGCAGGAGCGGGGCATACCGGTGCGGCTGCACGGGGACAAGGCCGAGACCGCCTTCAGCCTCGCCTGGAAACACGTCGGCCGCGAGAGCCGACTGGCGGAGCTCGACCCGGCCCCCACCTATTGGCACGAAGAGATCGACTACGTCATCAAGGGGCGAGGTCTCACTCGCTTCGAGGAGTACGCGACCGTCCCCAGGCGGCGGAGGAAAGCGAGCCTCCACCGTACGCACCGGCAGTCGGTGTGGGAGCTGTACGAGGCGTACGAATCACTGCGCGGCGAGCGCGGCGTCCACGACTTCAACGACGTCCTCTCCCTCGCCCTGGCCGAAGCGTCACGCCGGCGCGAGCGGCCCCCGTACGCGGCCGTCATCGTCGACGAGGTCCAGGACCTCACGCTTGTCGGCGTGCGCCTCCTGCACGCGCTCGTCGGTGATGTGCCCAACGGTCTGCTGCTCGTCGGCGACGGCCAGCAGACCGTGTACCCGGGCGGCTTCCGCCTCACCGACGCGGGCATCGACATCCGCGGCGACCGCGGGCAGGTGCTGCGCACCAACTACAGGAACAGCAAGCAGATCCTGGACGCGGCCCTCACCGTCGTGGCCGACGATGCCTTCGAGGACCTCGACGGCATGCGCACCCCGGGCCGCCGCGATGTCGACCTCACCTACCACGACGGGGACGTCGTACGCGTCACCAGGCCCACGGTGGACGCCCACGACAGGGAACTTCTGGACGCCTTGCGCGCCCTGCCCGATGGGGCGCTTGCCGACACCGCCCTGCTGTGCCCCTCCATGCGCGCCATCGGCCACTACCAGCGGCTGCTCACCCAGGGGGGCATCCCGGTGTGCCAGTTGGAGCACTACGACGGCCGTGCCGTCGACGCGGTGAAGCTGGGCACCTATCGCAGGGCCAAGGGCCTGGAGTTCAAGAACGTCTTCCTGCCCCGGCACGATGCGGTGCTCGCGAACGGGACCCAGGCCGACACGGCGGGCGGTACGGAGACGTCGGAGACGGCCCGGGAGCGTGAGGAACTGCTGCGCAGCCAGCTCTTCGTGGCGATGACCCGGGCTCGTGACCTGCTATGGCTCGGCAGCGTCACCATCACCGGGTAGGGGCCCGCGGTTCCGGCGACTCTGCGTACGCCCTGGCTCGGTGGGGAGGCGTGCTGCCTGGGTGTGGTGCGTCCTGGGGCCCTGGAGTGTGCCGCCGGCGCTCATGGTGTGCCTCAAACCCTTCGTCCTCACCCTGCCTCGCCGGTCATGGCCCTGGGAGGGCCGCGCGGGTCAGACCGCGGGGCCGTCCGGCCCCGGTCGGCGGACCTGGACGGGTGGCGCCGGATTCCACCGTCGCACCCACCACGACGCGACAGAGAGACCCGACTGGTCCCTTTGGAGGGGCCGACCGGCCCAAGCGGGACGGAGGCAGGTAGGCACAGCCTGGCGGTGACCCCCTTCCCGCGCAGCACAGAGAGGCCGCAGTCATGAAGGCACTCGTCTTCCAGGGCCCCGGGCAGACTTCCTGGCAGGACGTCCCGGACCCTTCGATCAAGGACGCCGCGGACGCGATCGTCCGGGTCGACGCCGTCACCATCTGCGGTACCGACCTGCACATCATCAAGGGCGACGTGCCCGAAGTGACCCCCGGACGGATCCTGGGTCACGAGGCCGTCGGCACCGTCGTCGAGACCGGCGGCGACGTGCGCAGCGTCCGCCCCGGCGACCGCGTCCTGATCTCGTGCATCTCAGCCTGCGGCCGCTGCCGCTTCTGTCGTGAGGGCCGCTACGGACAGTGCCGCGGGGGCGGCGGCTGGGTGCTGGGCCACACCATCGACGGGACCCAGGCCGAATACGTACGCGTGCCCTTCGCCGACCTCTCCGTCCATCCGCTTCCCAGCGCCGTGAGCAGCCAAGATGCCGTACTGCTCGCCGACATCTTCCCGACCTCCTACGAGGTGGGCGTGCTCAACGGGAACGTGCGCCCCGGCGACACGGTCGTCGTCGTCGGTGCCGGACCCATCGGCCTGGCCGCCATCGTCACGGCGAGGCTCTACAGCCCCGGGCGGATCATCGCCGTCGACCTCGCCGCGTCCCGGCTCACCGCCGCGCGGGACCTCGGTGCCGAAGCCACCGCGAACGCGGAGGAGGAGCCCGAGCGGCTGGTCGAGGACTTGACCGAGGGGCTCGGCGCAGACGTGGTCATCGAGGCCGTGGGTGTGCCCGAGACGTTCGAGATGTGCACCCGGATGGTCCGCCCCGGCGGACGGGTCGCCAACATCGGCGTCCACGGAAAGCCCGCCACCCTGCACCTCGAAGACCTCTGGATCAAGGACGTCACCATCACCACCGGTCTCGTCGACACCCACTCGACCCCCATGCTGCTGCGCATGATGGCCGCAGGCCGCCTCCCCGGGGCCGCGATGGTCACCCACCGCTTCGAGCTGGACCAGATGGAAGAGGCGTACGACGTCTTCTCCCGCGCCGGCGACACCGGCGCCCTCAAGGTCGTGCTCGGCGGACCGCAGCACGACACCGTCGCCGTACCGCCCCAGGAGCAGTGAGTGCCGTGAAGAGCACGCCGAGCATCCAACCGCAGCATGCCGACGAGCCGGCCGGACGGACCGACCTCGGCCGCCGCATGGCGGCCCGACGCGCCGCCCTCGGCCTCAGCCGTGAAGAACTGGGCCGGAAGTGCGGAGCCGACGGCAACTACATCACCTACCTGGAGGAGCACTCGGCCTCTCCGGCCATAGGCACCCTCGTCCGCATAGCCGACGTACTCGGCGTCACGGTCGACGACCTGACCGGCGCGAGCGCAGGCCGCGTCCGCGGCCGTTCCACCGCCCGCCGCGACACCGCGCTGGTGTCGCTGGAGGAGGACGAGTGCCGAACGCTGCTGGGTACGCACGGAGTGGGACGCATCGCCGTCTTCAACCCCGAAGGGCCGGCCGTCCTCCCGGTCAACTACTTGATCGCAGGCCCCGACATCGCGTTCCGCACCGCCGCGGAAGCCCTCGCGGCCAGAGCGGCAGGTACGGAGGTGGCCTTCGAGATCGACAACATCGACGACGTCACCGCCGGCGGCTGGAGCGTCCTGGCCGTGGGTGAGCTGGAATCCGTCACGGACCCCGAGGAGATCCAGCACCTGACGGCCACGGCCCGGTCCGAGCCCTGGGCCGGCGGCCCGCGCACCCACTGGATGAAACTCACCCCGGTCCGGCTCACGGGCCGTCGCGTGGCGCACGAGTCATGAGCGCGGGTACGGCCGCTCCGCGTGGCGGGGCGTACCCGCCTCGCACACTGTGGATGTACAGCCATCGAAAGGGTGAGTCGGGATGGACAGCCAGCTTGAGACTCCGCGCGTTGTAGTGGGTGTCGACGGATCGCCTTCGTCCCGGGCCGCGCTGCGCTGGGCGGTCCGGTACGCAGGCCTGGTGGGCGGGAAAGTGGAAGTGGTGTCCGCCTGGGACCTGCCCGGTGCGGGATCGTGGTCGGCTCCGGCGGTGGACGCCGATTTCGACGAGGAGGAGGCCGAGCGGCGTCTGGTCGAGGAGGTACGCACGGTCCTCGGCGAGGGCGGTGCCTCCCAGGTCCACGAGCGCTTGGTGCGGGGCAATCCCGCCGAGGTCTTGGTGGACCAGGCAGAGGGTGCCGACATGCTGGTCGTGGGAAGCCGCGGCCACGGCGGCTTCCGCCGGGCCCTGCTCGGTTCGGTCAGCCAGCAGGTGGCGCTGCATGCTCCGTGCCCGGTCGCGATCATCCGGCCGGACGTACCCGTTGAGTAGCTTTCCCGCCTCCCGCCGGTCGGCGGCCGCCCCCTCCCGTACTGAGACCCCGAATGGCCCTCATCGGGATCCGTCCGGCCCGTGTGGCCACGTCGCCGGCTGCCTGACAGTAGATGGAGACCCTCATCGAGCAGCCAAGGAGTACCCGTCATGAGCACCGAGCGAGTTCTGGTCTCCTACGGCACCAAGCACTGACCTTCGGAGGCAGCATCACGGCCAGGACCCCGGGGTTCCTCGCCAAGGCACTGGTCCGCCAAGGCAAGGGCGGCGACTTCCGCAACCCCGAGCGGATCCAGACTTGGGCCCGCCACATCGGCGCCGAACTCGCCGCCTGAGCAGGCGGGCCGGCACGGACGCAGCACGGAGGCGCGCCATGCACCACCGCACGCCGGGGGCAGGAGGCAATCCGCTCCGTCGTGACGCCGACCGCAGCCGAGCCCGCCTGCGCGCCACCTTCATGCTGGCCTGCCTGCTGGCCGTGATCTGCGGTGTCGCGGTCGGACGAAGCGCCTGGACGGACGCCAGTCGCGCCGCGGCAGAGATCGCACGCCACCGGAGCCCCGTCACGGCCGTGACGGTCGGCTCAACCACCTACCGGGCCGGGTCAGGGCCGGGCACCCGCCCTGTCCCGGTGGCTCCCGCGACCTGGCGGGACACCTCACACCGCGTCCACACGGAAACCGTGCCGGTTCCGGCAGCGACCCGAAACGGAGCCACCGTCCGCCTCTGGATCGACGGCAAGGGCAATGCGACCACCGCCCCGCCCGGCACGGCCGACATCGCTGTGAACGCCATCAGCCTCGGCATCGGAGCCTCGGCCGGAATCGCGCTCGCAGCCGGCGCGGTCGTCTACGTACGCCAGCGGGTCGTCGACGCGCGCAGCGGACGAGCGTGGGAAAGCGAATGGGAGAGCGTCGAGCCCCGGTGGTCCGGCCGTCTGCGACCCGGACAGGGAGGCGCCGACGACTGAGCCCGCCACCGACCAGGACCAGCCTGACCGTGCGGCTCGCGGCGGCCGCCGTGGCGGCGGACGTGGTCACCGGGCATCCACCGGCAGGTGCCGATCGGCGCCCTGAGGGGTGTCTACTCCCGGATCTCCAGAACGTCGGCGACAGGGCGGCGGGGTGTTTCGGGCCCGTGGGGCCCGTAGCCGAGGCGCAGGACCATCTGGACGTGGCCCATGACCTCGACCGGGTCGCGGACCGTCCACCGCAGTTCCGGCCATTCGAGGGGCTGAGAGGTCATCGAGGTGGCCAGACCGTCGGAGGTGGCCTGGAGGAGGACGCGCTCCAGCGCCTGCCCGGCCCGCAGCCAGTCGACCCGCGTGTCCGTCGGGGTGCCGAGCAGGGCCAGCTGCGGCCGCTTCTCGAACACGGCCCAGCCGCGATCCGCCGCAGGGTGGTCCCGGCCGAAGTCGCGTACGGGGGAGGGGCCTGCGGAACTTCGCGGACCGAACGCGGCGGCGGGGATGCCGTCACGGCGTGTGCCGGTCGGCGCATGCGCATCGGAAGTCCAGGCAGAGGTCTCCTCCCGGACGAGCGGATCGATGTCCTCCCGGTGTTCCGCGTCCCGCACCAGCCCGAGCACGGTCTCGATGTGCCAGTCGCCCGGGACGGCCAGCCGGCAACCCTCCAGGCGGGCGGCGCCCTTCAGCCCGTCCATGAGAGCGTCCGGCACCGGCTCGTCACTGAACGGGAAGCGGCTGGTGTGCCGGCGCCGGAGAGCGGCGTGCAGGGCGGCGAGCTCGTGGTCCTCGTCGGAGGGACCGCCGATGGCTGCCGTCGCCAGCAGCCACGGCCGGGAGTCGTCGGGCAGCAACTGCACGCGGGCCCGGAGTCCGTGGTGGACCGCGGACACGCGCAGGTTGAACAGGGCAGCCGCACAACCGAGGTGGAGAGCCCGGTGATTCGGATCGGTTCGTGTCATGGCGCGGTCCGGGTCGCCGTGCAGCTCGATGACATGGCCATCAGGGCTGAACACGAACTTCCACGGTTGCGCGTTGTGCATGGACGGGGCGGTGACGGCGTCGCCGACCAGCTCGGCGACGGTGTCGGGGGCGATGATTGTTGCGGTCACGGGACTGTTCCTGTCTGTGCGGCCTCAGTCGTGGCCACGACCACGACCGGTGAGGTGGTCCGCCGACGGAGCTGGTCGGCTTCGGAGACGACACCGACCGGGTGCCCGTCGTCGTCGATGAACTCCTCATGCGTATACGGGGACGGTGAAGTCCGCCTTCACGTCCACCACGCCGGGTACGGATGGAGGCGTCCTTCGTCACGGTCACGGCCGGGCGGGTCACGTTCGAAGGTGTTTCATGGCCTCTGCTCCCTTCTCCTCGTGGGCGACGACGGCCACCGGAGCGGCAGCATGGGTACTTGCCTCAGAACAGCTTCCTGTGCGGCCCAGCGCGCGGCTGCCCGGCTCTCGGGGGAGCCGTCGACTCCGACGGTCACGTGGTGCCTCATGGCTGCAGCCTCTCTCATGCGGGTCGACACCGCTTCACCACGGCTGCGCATGGCGGGCGTGGCCGGCGTGAGTGGCCAGTGTGTCGTCGGTCCGGGCCTCGACGCGCGATGCCACAGCGACGACTCCGTCGAGTCGTTCGACGAGGCTGAGGAGCGCAGGCAGCTGACTCCGGCGCTCTACGCGGCCGTCCAGGGTGACGAAGCCGTCCACCACGTGGACGTCGATGTCGCCGGTCGGCACGCCGAGTATCTCCGTGAGGACCTCGTCGGTGACTCGCCGGCGTATCTCGGAGTCGGGGCGGACGAACAGGCGCAGCAGGTCCCTACGGGTGACGATGCCGACCAGCCGGTCCTCCTCGTCCACGACGGGCAGCCGCTCGATGCCCCGGCGGGTCATCAGCCGGGCGGCGTCGGCGGCTGTCTCTTCGGCGTGGACGGTGACGGCGGGCGTGGACATGACGCCTCCGGCCGTGGGCGGCCCTGCCGGTGGGGTGGTCTGCTCGGCCGGGTGCGGGGCCGGCGCCGCGCGGGCCAGGATGTCCGTCTGCGAAACGACACCCACCACACGGTCCTCGTCGTCCAGCACAGGGAGCCCGGAGACGCCGTGCTGGGCGAGGAGCTTGGCGACATCCTTGAAGGCGGTGTCCGGGGCCACGGAGACGACTTCGTCGGTCATCAGATCCGCCACCTTGATGTGCTTCATGACGCCCTCCTGCTCCGCAGTGTCACGCGAGGCTTGTGCCTGAGTTGGGTGTGCCCCCACCATCCGCCGGTGCCCGCCGGCGGTCGAGGGCCGAACGGTCCCGTCCCGGGGCCGGAAGGGCCATGCGGTACCGGGGGAACGGGGCGGCGCCGGGGCGATGGGGACCTTTGGCCCGATCGTGGTCCCGGGCGGCCCTCTGCCTGGGGCAGTGCCGGTGTCAGCGTGAGTGGTGTCCCTCATCGGCTTCTCGGTTGGGAGGAACCGTGGAAAGCACATTCCGCACCCCGGACACGAGCACGGTGGTCGTAGGCGTGGACGGCTCGGATACGGCCCGCACTGCCGCCATGTGGGCAGCGGGGGAGGCCGTACGCCGCGACCGCCCCCTGCACATCGTCTACGGGTCCGACACCGACGGCAGGGCCCTGTACCTGTCGGCGGAGACCATCGAACGGGTCCGCGCGAACGGCCGACAACTCTTGGACGACACGGCGAAGGCCGTGACGGACGAGTACCCCGGTCTGCGCGTGAGCACGGAGTTCAGCCGCGCGGACGCCGCCGGTAGCCTGCACCGGGCCGGCGCCCTGCACGGCACGGTCGTGGTGGGCAACCGCGGTCTGGGCGGCTTCAACTCCCTCATGCTCGGCTCGGTCGGCCTGGACGTCGCGGCTGCCGCCATGACCCCGGTCATCGTCGTGCGAGGCGTCGACGGGGCAGAGGCGACCAGCACTGTCCTCGCAGCGGTGCGCGACGAGCACGACCTCCTGGTCGCGCGGTATGCCGCCCGGGAAGCCGAACTGCACAAGGCTTCTCTCCGGCTGCTTCACGTGTGGAACGTGCTCCAGTCCGTCGGTGAGGTGGTGAGCATGCTCGACGGCGTGGACGAGATGGCAGGCTGGCACGAAGAGGCCCTGCGGGCCGTCACGGACGCGGTCCGCGACGAGTTCCCCGATCTTGAACTGCGGGCCGACGCCGAGAAGAGCGTCTCCGTGGCCGGCGTCCTGGTCGAGGCGTCCCGCCACGCCGACCTGCTCGTCATGGGCGGCCGTCGGGTCCCCGGGGCTCTTGGGTTCGCCCGCAACCTGGGCAGGGCCACGCACAGCATGCTTCACCACGCGCACTGCCCCGTCCTCCTCATCCCCCGGACCGGCAGCGACTTCGGGGGCCGGTCATGACCGGGCCCCGGGATCGCGACATCGTCGTCGGAATCGATCCGGCCAGGGACTGGCACCTGTCCCTGGCCTGGGCCGCCGACGAGGCGCACCGTCGTCGGCTCCCCCTGCGTCTGGTGCTGGCGGTGCCGCCCCAGCACGACACTCACCAGGTGGATGACACCCCCGCTCAGATGGCCCAGCGACGGGCGGGAGCCGACAGACTGGAACAAATCTGCGACTGGGTGCGCGACCGGCACCCCGAGGTGAACGTCACCGGCGACCTGCTGGAAGGGTTCCCCGCCCCCGCCCTGGGCGGCGCGGCCAGGGAAGCCCGTTTGATCGTGCTCGGCTCCCGGCACCTGAGCCGCAGCGCGGAGTTCTTCAGCGCCGGATCCATCGTGGTCCCCGTCAGCGCCCAGGCCCGCTGCCCCGTCGTCGTCGTGGGCGACGCGGAGCACATCAGCCAGCAGCCGCCGTACGTCGTCGTGGGTATCGACGGCAGCGCGTCCGCCACGGCCGCGCTGGCGTTCGCCTTCGACGAAGCCGATCTGCGCGGGGCCGCTCTTCGGGTCGTCTGCGTGTGGCAGCGGCCGGTGTTCACGCTGGACGACGAGGAGGTGGCTCTGCGCACTCAGCGCGCCTTGCTCTCCGAGGCCACCGCCGGTCTTTCGGACAAGTACCCGGACGTGCAAGTCACGCACGAGGTCCTGACCGGCCACCCCGTCGAGGAGCTGGCACGCGCGGCCGAGCACGCCCTGGCCGTCATCGTCGGCCGCCGCGGCCGCGGCGGATACACCGGCATGCGTCTCGGGTCCGTCGCCCACGGCCTCCTGCACCGGGCGCACTGCCCGGTGATCACCGTACCGATGGAATGAAGGCCGCGATCAGCAGTCGCACGACAGTGACGGCGGGGAGGCGCAGGTACCCGGACACGGCGTCCACGCCGAGCCGAACGTGACCCGCCGTATGCAGCAGTAGCACCCTGCCGGGAGGGAATTCCGCTCCTGCCGGGACTACGGTGAAGGAGGCGGTCCTCCACCGTTCCTGTCGGCCGGAGGTGTGACATGTGCGCAGACGGTCGGCCCGCCCAGGGCGGCGTGCCACGGCTGCGGCTGGACGAGCTTCTCGACGAGCTCCAGGTACGCATGGACGAGGTCCGGGGCACCCGCGACCGGCTGAACGGCCTGCTCGAGGCCGTCATGTCGGTAGGCCGCGAGCTGGACCTGCCCCAGGTCCTGCGCGGCATCGTCGAGGCCGCCGTCGTCCTGGTGGATGCCGAGTACGGCGCCCTCGGCGTCATCGGCGACGACCGCAAGCTGGCCGAGTTCCTGCCCGTCGGCATCACGGACGACCTCCGTGCGCGGATCGGCGACCTGCCCTCAGGCCACGGAATCCTCGGCGAGCTGATCCGGCACCCGGAACCCCTGAGACTGTCCGAGCTGTCCGAGCACCCCGCCTCCTACGGCTTCCCGGCCCACCACCCGCCGATGCACTCCTTCCTCGGCGTCCCCATCCGTGTACGCGAGGAAGTCTTCGGCAACATCTACCTCACCGAAAAGCGCGGCGGAGCCGAGTTCGATGCCGAGGACGAGGCGGTCCTGTCCACGCTCGCGGTCGCGGCCGGCATCGCCATCGAGAACGCCCGCCTCTTCGAGGAAGTCCGCCTGCGCGAGCGCTGGCTGGAGGCCGGCTCGGACATCACCAGCGCCCTCCTCTCCGGCGCCTCCGAGGACGATGTCCTCGCAGGCATGCTGGAGCGGGCCTCGGACATCACCCGGGCCGACATGGGCGTCTTCTACCTCATCGGCACCGCCGGAGAGCTGCGCGGCTCGATCGCCCTGGGGCATCGTGCCGAAGCACACCGGGGCATCATCCTGCCGAGCACCAGCGGCACCCTGGCTGAGGCCGCCTTGGCCGGGGCCGGCCTGATCACGGTCGCGGACGTGTCGACGGACCGGCGTGTCACCGTCCAGCAGGAGCGGTGGACGGGCTTCGGCCCGGCCGTAGCCGTTACCGTCGGCACCAAGGAGAGACTCAGCGGCATTCTGATCCTGGCTCGACGCCACGGCCGCGCCGTCTTCGCCACGGCAGAAATCGCTTCCCTGCCGGGATTCGCCAATCAGGCCGCCCTCGCTCTCGAACTGGCCGACCGGCGTCGCGACGCCGAGCAGATGAGCATGCTCGAAGACCACGACCGCATCGCCCGCGACCTCCACGACCTGGCCATTCAGCGCCTCTTCGCCACCGGTATGACCCTCCAGAGCGCCCAGCGGTTCGTGGACCACCCCGAGGCGTCCGAACGCCTCGCGCGAGCCGTGGACGACCTCGACGCCACCATCAAGATCATCCGGTCCACCATCTTCGGGCTGCGCGACCGTGACGTCCCCGGGAGGACGCCCAAGCTGCGCTCCCGCACCGTCCAGGCCGTGGACCAGGCCGCTGAAGGCCTCGGGTTTGCTCCTGCCCTGCGGATGGAGGGGCTGATCGACACCGACGTGCCGCCCGCCGTCGCCGACGAGGTTCTCGCCGTACTCGGAGAGGCTCTGACCAACGTCGCCCGGCACGCCGAGGCCACGCGTGCGGAGGCCTCGATCGTCGCGGAGGGCGGCGTCCTCACCGTCATCGTGACGGACAACGGCGTCGGCCTGTCCGACGGCGGCCGACGCGGCGGACTGCGCAATCTCGCCGAGCGCGCCGAAAGGCTCGGTGGTCGCATGGAAGTCACCTCGCGAGGGGCGGGCGAGCCGGGCACACGTCTTGAATGGTGCGTGCCGCTCGGCTCACCACCGCCGTGAACGCAGCCGATGGCTAGTGCTTCGTTGTCACCTCACCATCGTGCCCCTGGCCATGGACCTGCGCGTGGTCATGGACCTGCGCGGCGATGACGGCTGCCTGTACCCGCCGTTCGACTCCCAGTTTGCCCAGCAGCCGGGAGATGTGGTTCTTGACGGTCTTCTCGGAGAGGTAGAGCTGTTTGGCGATCTGGCGGTTGGTGAGGCCGTCCCCGATCAGTTCGAGGACGGCACGCTCCCGCTCGGAGAGGACTGCCAGGCGGGTGTCCTCGGGCGCCTTGGCGGCTTCCGGGTCGCGCAGTGAGTGCATCAGGCGGGCGGTCGTGGCCGGGTCGAGCATGGACTGCCCGGTGGCGACCGTACGAACGGCGGAGACCAGGTCGGTCCCCTTGATCTGCTTCAGCACGTACCCGGCCGCGCCTGCCATGATCGCGTCCAGCAGGGCGTCTTCGTCGTCGAACGACGTCAGCATCAGGCAGGCCAGGCCAGGCATCCGAGAGCGGAGCTCCCGGCAGACCGTGATTCCGTCCCCGTCGGGCAGCCGGACGTCGAGGACGGCAACGTCGGGCCGCAGCGCCGGCCCGCGGGCCAGCGCCTGATCTGCCGTGCCCGCCTCACCGACCACGGTGATGTCCGCCTCGGCTTCGAGCAGGTCCCGCAGCCCCCGCCTGACCACCTCGTGATCGTCGAGTAGGAACACCTTGATGGGAGCCTCCGCGGAGGCGCTCGGTACGTCGGACATGTTCGCCGCCTGATCCGGAGGACGTTGCGTGCGCATGCTTCCACCCGAATTGTCTCAGGCGGGGGGGCATGTGCACCCGCTGAGCCGGGGCGCGAGGCCGGGCCGGCCCCGGACGGTCCGTGCGGCGCTGCACGGCGTGTGCTCAGTACGGCCAAGTCCAGTCCGCGACCTCCGGCAGGTCGGTGCCGTGCTCGCGGATCCAGTCGTGGTGGCGGATGCGCTGGTCGGCCATGGCCTGGCGCAGCCCCTCGGCGCGGCCCGCGAGGCCGGGGACGCGGTCGATGACGTCCATGACGAGCCGGTAGCGGTCCATGTCGTTGCGCACGACCATGTCGAACGGGGTCGTGGTCGTGCCGGACTCCTTGTACCCGCGGACGTGCAGCCGGGCGTGGCCGGTCCGGCGGTAGGCGAGGCGGTGGATGAGCCATGGGTAGCCGTGGTAGGCGAAGATCACCGGCCTGTCGGTGGTGAAGAGGGCGTCGTACTCGGGGTCCGTCAGGCCGTGCGGGTGCTCCTCGTGGGGCATCAGCCGGGCGATGTCGACGACGTTGACGACGCGGACGGCCAGTGCGGGGAGGTACTCGCGGAGCAGGGCCGCGGCGGCCAGCACCTCCATGGTGGGTACGTCGCCGGCGCAGGCGAGTACGACATCCGGTTCGCGGGAGCCGTGGTCGGTACCCGCCCACTCCCACACGCCGGCGCCGCGCGTCACGTGCGTGCGGGCCGCGTCGATCGGCAGCCAGTCGAAGCAGGGCTGTTTGCCGGCGACGATGACGTTGACCTGGTCACGGCTGCGCAGGGCGTGATCGGCCACGGCGAGGAGGGTGTTGGCGTCCGGCGGCAGGTAGACCCGCACGACCTCCGGGCTCTTGTTGAGGACGTGGTCGACGAAGCCGGGGTCCTGGTGGGAGAAGCCGTTGTTGTCCTGGCGCCAGACGTGCGAGGTGAGCAGATAGTTGAGGGACCCGATCGGCGCCCGCCAGGACAGCTCGCGCGAGGTCTTCAGCCACTTGATGTGCTGGCCGGCCATGGAGTCGACGATGTGCGCGAAGGCTTCGTACGTGGAGAACAGGCCGTGGCGGCCGGTGAGGAGGTAACCCTCCAGCCAGCCCTGGCAGACGTGCTCGGACAGGATCTCCATGACCCGGCCGTCCCGCGACAGGTTCCGGTCCGTGGCCTCCGTGATGCCCTGCCAGGCCTTGCCGGTGACCTCGTACAGGTCGTCCAGCCGGTTGGAGGCGGTCTCGTCCGGTCCGACGACCCTGAAATCCCTCCGCCCGGCCGTGTCCCGCATGATCTGCGTGAGGAACTGCCCCAGGACGCGGGTCGGTTCGTGGAGGGTGCGGCCCGGCTTGTCGACCAGGACGGCGTGCGCGTCGAGCGCGGGCAGCGGGAGCGGCCGCAGCAACCGGCCGCCGTTCGCGTACCGGACGGCGCCCAGGCGGTGCTCGCCCTCCGGGACACAGGCCAGTACCTGCGCCGTCGGGCGGCCTTCGGCGTCGAAGAGCTCCTCCGGCCGGTACGAGCGGAGCCAGTCCTCCAGCTGCCGCAAGTGCGCGGGGTTCTCGCGGACTCCTGCCAGCGGGACCTGGTGAGCACGCCACGTGCCCTCGACCGGGACGCCGTCGACGGTCACGGGCCCGGTCCAGCCCTTGGGCGTGCGCAGGACGATCATCGGCCAGCGTGCGTACTCCCGCCCCGGATCCGTGCCCGCCGCCCGCGCCTCCCGCTGGATGACCGCGATGCGGTCCAGGGCGTGGTCCATCGCACGGGCCATGGCGTGATGCACCTGGGCCGGGTCGCTGCCGGTCACGTACAGCGGATCGTGCCCGTAGCCGCGCAGCAGCGCGTCGAGCTCGTTCTCGGGGATCCGGGACAGGACCGTCGGGTTGGCGATCTTGTAGCCGTTGAGGTGCAGGATGGGCAGGACGGCGCCGTCGTGGACCGGGTCGAGGAACTTGTTCGAGTGCCAGGACGCGGCCAGCGGCCCCGTCTCGGCCTCGCCGTCACCGATGACGCAGGCGACCAGCAGGCCGGGGTGGTCGAAGGCGGCTCCGTACGCGTGCGCCAAGGCGTAACCGAGCTCGCCACCCTCGTGGATGGAGCCCGGGGTCTCGGGCGCCACGTGGCTCGGCACTCCGCCGGGGAACGAGAACTGCCGGAACAGCTTGGCCATGCCGTCGGCGTCTCGCGTCACGTCCGGGTAGGTCTCGCTGTACGTCCCCTCCAGCCAGGAGTTGGCCAGGACGGCGGGGCCTCCGTGTCCGGGACCCCATACGCACAGGGCCTCCAGCGAGCGCTCCCTGATCACGCGGTTGAGGTGGGTGTGCACCAGGTTGAGGCCGGGGGAGGTGCCCCAGTGGCCGAGCAGCCGGGGCTTGATGTGCTCCGGGCGCAGCGGCTCGGCCGGAAGCGGATTGGCCATGAGGTAGATCTGGCCGACTGTCAGGTAGTTGGCGGCGCGCCAGTGGGCGTCGAGCTCCGTGATCGAGTACGCGGTCAACGCGGTCATGTCCGCTCCTGCGTGTGAGGGTCGGGACGTTCGTCGACTGAGCCGATGCCGACACCTTGCGCCCTGCCAGGGTACGGCCGGCAGGGGATGACCGGCCCTGAGGGAGGGACCGTCGGCCCTTTTCCGCACCTGCCCGGCCCGAGGAAGGTGAATCCCGGTGGCGCCCGGCCCTTCCCCCGGCCGGCGCCACCCACCCTGCCGGCGACCACGATGCCTCGGGCATCAGTACGGAGGACAGACCTGTGAAGCGAACCCTCGTCGTCGGAGTGGACGGTTCCGCCGAGAGCCGGGCCGCTGCCGACTGGGCGGCTCAGGAGGCCGTGCGCCGCGACATGCACGTGCACGTGGTCCACGCCTGGCAGTGGAAGCCGCTCGCCGTCCCGGTCGTCCAGGACCGCGGTGCCGAGGCCCGCCGGGCCCAGGAGATCCTGGAGGAGACGGAGGCCGAGCTGATCCGTCGGCACCCGCGGCTCTCGCTCTCCGCGGAAGTGGTGCCGGACGTCCCCGTTCCGGCTTTGCTGCGTGCCGCCAAGGACGCGGAGATGCTGGTACTCGGCTCCCGCGGGCACGGTGCCGTGGCCGGCTTCCTGCTCGGCTCCTACGGGCAGCAGCTGATCGCCTCCGCCGAGTGCCCCGTCGTCTCCGTCCGCGTCCGGCGCGGCAGGCCGGTGTCCGGGGCCGGCGAGGGAGAGGTGGTCGTCGGCCAGCAGGGCGGCGTGGAGGAGTCCGCCGAGGTGCTGCGCTTCGCGTTCGAGACGGCCGCGGCGCGCAAGGTCCCGCTCCGCGCGGTCCGGGCCTGGAGCCTGCCCCCGGTCTACGGATACAGCCCCGGCTCGCTGTGGATCGCCGACCAGTTCGGCGGGCTGGAGCCGTTCGAGAAGGCCGCGCTGGAGCAGGCGCTGGAGCCGTGGCGGCTGAGGCACCCCGAGGTGGAGGTCGTCGCGCACGCCGAGCAGGGGAGCGCCGGTCACGTGCTGCTGTCCGCCGCGTCGGACGCCCAGTTGCTCGTCGTCGGCCGGCGGGTCCGCGAGTCGGCGCTGGGCGCGCGTGTCGGGTCGGTGGCCCATGCCGTCCTCCACCACGCGGCCTGCCCCGTCGCCGTCGTCCCGCACCACTGAGTCCCGCACCACTGAACCGACGGCGCGCTCATGGAAAGGCCGGGCAGGCGACGTGCGACCTGCCCGGCCCGTTCTGCGGACGGGTCCTCCTGCGGGCGGCCCGTTCTGCGGACGGCTCCTACTCCGCGGCCGGGACCGGATGCCGGCCGGGCGGGGTCAGCGCGTGACTGGCGATCACCGCGGCCTGGACGCGCCGCTCCACTCCGAGCTTGACGAAGAGCCGCGAAATGATGTTCTTGACGGTCTTCTCCGCGAGGTACAGCCGCTTGCCGATCTCCCGGTTGGTGAGACCCTCGCTGACCAGGAGGAGGATCTCCTTCTCCCGGTCTGTGAAGCCGGGAAGCCCCGGGACCTGCTCGTCCTTGGGCACGTCGCCGCGCATGCGGGCCATCAGCCGCGTGGTGGCACCGGGATCGAGCATCGACTGGCCGGCGGCCACCGTCCGGACGGCGGTCACCAGGTCGGTGCCGGTGATCTGCTTGAGGACGTAGCCCGAGGCACCCGCCATCACGGCGTCCAGCAGCGCTTCTTCGTCGTCGAACGACGTGAGCATCAGGCAGGCGAGTTCGGGCATCCGCGAGCGCAGTTCACGGCTCACGCTCACTCCGTCACCGTCCTGGAGCCGTACGTCCAGGATCGCGACCTGGGGGCGCAGCGCGGGGATGCGGATCAGAGCCTGTTCCGCCGTGCCCGCCTCACCGACCACGGTCAGGTCGGGCTCGGCGTCCAGCAGGTCGTGCACCCCTCGGCGTACCACTTCGTGGTCGTCGAGCAGGAAGACGCTGATGGGCTCTTTCGCAGGGGAGGGGGCACCGCTGCCGGCCATGACGCAACTCCTTCGCCTGGGTCGTCCTGGACACACGAACACCAGCATCCTGTCCTGCCCTGCGGCCCAGCGGACAGGGCCGATCGGCCCTCATCGACCAGCCGCGCCGCGCGGCAGGTACCGCTCGGGCCTTCGGGAAGGGACCTTCGGCCCTGTCCGGAGGGCCTGCCGGGCCTTCCCCGGTGCACGCGGCTCCCGATGAACTGATGGCGCACGGGGAACGACGCGACTCCACGGAGCCGCACGCAGCGCGGAGGACGCCATGACGACCGCCTTGATCGACCTGAAGACCGTGGCCCGGGACGACCGAGGTCTGATAATCGCCCTGGCCGGAGAGCTCGACTTCTACACGGCCGGGCAAGTAGGGCCACACCTCCGCGAACTCGCCGGATCCGGCCACCGCAACATCATCCTGGACCTGTGCGGCCTCTCCTTCTGCGACAGCGCGGGCATCGACCTCCTCACCCGTTTCAACCGCCACTGCCGTGCGGCGGGAACACGGCTCCTCCTGTGTGACGTGCCGCCCCTGGTGGCCAAGTCCATGCGGGTGCTCGCCGCCGACCGCGACCTGAAGTTCGTATTTTCGTGATCGCGGCGCTGTCCGGATGCGGATGCCGGAAGGGGACCGTTCGGCCCTGGTCCCACCGGGGGATCAAGAGGGAGGCTGGGAGATCGGAAGCCATGAGACCGAGCGGGGCCGGACGAAGGTACGCATCATGGATCAGGAAGGCATACGGCGACCCGGCGACCGGGCGGGTGGCACGACGGCCGCCCGCCACATGCGGGAACTGGACCGGGCCGAGGCCCTGAGACTTCTCGCGACGGTGTCACTGGGGCGCATCGTCTTCACGCAGCACGCGCTGCCCGCCGTCCGGCCGGTGAACCATGTCGTCGACGGCGAGGACATCATCATCCGGACCCACGAAGGCGGGGCCCTCGCCTCTCTGGCGGCACCCGCCGACGTGCCCGGCGTGGTGGTGGCCTACGAAGCGGATGTCATCGATCCCGACACGCACCTCGGCTGGAGCGTCGTCGTCACCGGCTACGCGCGACTGGTGGCCGATGCCGACGATGCCGACCGCTATGCGGACCTGCTGCGCCCCTGGGTGGGACAGCCGATGACCAGCGCCTTGCGGATCCGCCCGGATCTCGTCACCGGGTTCCGGCTGGAGGCGGCGCCGCCGCGGCCCGCGCCGGCGGCCTGAAGCGACCGCGGCTCCGCGGCTCGGCGCCTCAGCGGCCGCTCGGGAGCGGAGCCCGCCACACGAGCCTGCTGCCCCCCTCCTCCGGGGTCTCGACGGTGAACGACCCGCCGACGCCCTGAGCCCGCTCGTCGAGATTGAGCAGACCGCTCCTGCGCCCCTGGGCCGGTATGCCCTTGCCGTTGTCCGAGACGGTCAGTACGACCTCGCCGCTCCCCGCCTTGAGGGTCACGCCCACTCGGGTGGCCTGTGCGTGACGGGCGGCATTGCTGAGGAGCTCGCCCAGAACCGCCATCACGTGGTCGGCGATCTGCGGCGGCACGTCGGTGTCGAGCAGCCCCTCCATGCTCAGGCGCGGCGGATGGCCGAGGGTGGTGGCCGCATCGCCGACGGCGCGGGCGGCACGTGCTCGCAGGCTGGGTCCGCCCTCGCGGTCCTTCGTGCGCAGCCCGAAGATCGTCGACCGGATGATCTTGATGGTCTCGTCCAGGTCTTCGACCGCCCGGCCGACCCGCTCGGCGGCCCCTTCGTGCTCCACCAGCCGGGCGGCGCTCTGCAAGGTCATGCCGGTGGCGAAGAGCCGCTGGATGGCCAGGTCGTGCAGGTCGCGGGCGATCCGGTCGCGCTCCTCCAACAGTGCTATCTGCTCGGCGTCCCGGCGCCGCTCCGCCAGCTCCAGGGCGAGCGCCGCCTGACCTGCGAAGGCGACGAGCGGCTCCAGCTCCCCCTCGCCGAACGCAGGGTCTCCCGCCGAGCGCGCGAGCAGCAGAACGCCGCGGCTCTCCCCGCCCGCAGTGCCCAATGGGACCGCCACGGCAGGCCCCAGCCCGTCCCTCCCCTGGACCTGGACCTCGGCCGGGTAACGCTCGTCTCCCGTGGTCAGAACAGCCGTGACGGGCCTGCCGGCCTGGTGGGCGGCTCCGGAGAGCGTGCCGACGAAGGGGACGACAAGGCCTTGCCGTGCGGCTCGATCCGCGCCGGCCGCGAACTCCACGACCAGGCCGTCGACACCGGCCACCGGCATGGAGATGTCCGCGAGCCGCGCCGCGGTGATCTCCTGGGCCCGGCGGGCGATGAGCTCCAGCACAGCCGGGCGCGAACTTCCGGACAGCAGGCTCTCGGTGATCTCCGCATAGGCCTTGAGCCATCGCTGCTGGCGCTGCGAGCCCTCGTAGAGCCGCGCGTTGTCGATCGCCACGCCCGCCGCCACCGAGAGCGTGGAGATCACGGTCTCGTCCTCGGTGTCGAAGTCGACTCCGCCCCGCTTGTCCGTCAGATAGAGGTTGCCGAACACCTCGTCGCGGACCCGGATCGGTACGCCGAGAAACGTGCGCATGGGCGGGTGATGGGCCGGAAAACCGTAGGACGAGGAGTGTGCGCCGAGATCGGTGAGGCGCAGGGGCTCCGGGTGGTGGATGACCTCACCCAGCAGGCCATGGCCGGCCGGCAGAGGACCGATCCCGGCGATCTCCTCATCGGTGAGCCCGACGGTCAGGAACTGAGCGAGTGTGCGGCCGTCGGGGCCGATCACGCCCAGTGCCCCGTACTCGGCGTCCACGAGCAGCGCGGCCGCCTCCACGATCCGCCGCAGGACCTGGGCGAGATCCAGCTCCCGCCCCACCGACACCACGGCCTCCAGGAGGCTGTGCACCCGGTCGCGGGTGCCGCGCACGGCGTCGATGCGCACCTGGAGCTCGTGCAGCAGCTCGTCCAGCCGCATCCTCGGTACCTGCGTCAACGGATCCCCCACACCCACGCGTTTTCCCTCCGTCTGCCGCCCGATGGCCCGCCCCGCGGCCAGCGTATCGACACGCCCGGGCCCGAGGGGCACCGTTGCGCACGGACGCCTGCCGTGACTGACTTGACCGAAGCGCCCGACGACGACGGGGAGGACGGTAATGGGACCGATCAAGCTTCAGACCGCCGTACCCGATCACGCGGCCAGTCTTCGGAAAGCCCGATGCGGGGCGGGCGCGGCGGCCGGGCGCCCGACGGGGCCTCGGCGAAGAGCGTGATGCCCGCGCGTGGACGACCGCTCCTGCTTCCTGCCGGCTTCCGGGGCTACCGCAGGTCGTGGCTGGGTCGGGACGCGTTGGCCGGGGTGACCGTCGCCGCCTATCTGGTGCCGCAGGTCATGGCGTACGCAGCCGTGGCCGGGCTGCCCCCGGTCGCCGGGCTGTGGGCAATCCTGCCGGCCATGGTCGTCTACGCGCTCATCGGTTCTTCGCGGCTGCTGTCGGTCGGGCCGGAGTCGACAACCGCGCTGATGACCGCCGTCGCCGTGGGGCCGCTCGCGGTCGGCGACCCGGGCCGGTACGCCGTCCTGGCGGCAGCCCTTGCCGTGGTGGTCGGCCTGATGTGCCTGGTGGCCTGGGCGGTGCGCCTCGGCTTCCTCGCGGACCTGCTGTCACGGCCGGTCCTCGTCGGCTACCTGACCGGGGTCGCGCTCATCATGATCGTCGACCAGCTTCCCCGGCTCACCGGGGTGCGCACGACGGAGTCGGACTTCTTCCCCCAGCTGTACTCCTTTGCCCGCCACCTGGGACAACTGGACCGGCCGACCGCAGTCTTGTCCGCCACCCTGCTCGTCGTGCTCTTCACGGCGCCGACGCGCTGGCCGGTACTGCCGCGTCCGCTGCTCGCCCTGGTCCTTGCCACGGCGGCGGTGGCGGTGTTCGGGCTGGACGAGC
This sequence comes from Streptomyces sp. NBC_01546, assembly GCF_045208355.1. Lineage (NCBI taxonomy): Bacteria > Bacillati > Actinomycetota > Actinomycetes > Kitasatosporales > Streptomycetaceae > Streptomyces > Streptomyces sp. NBC_01546. Next base: position 1,105,949 of record NZ_CP109379.1, on the reverse strand, counting down.
GGTACGGGATCCCCACGATCGGGGCCGTGCCCTCAGGGCTGCCGGTGCCCGCTCTGCCGTCCCTCGGTGACCTTCCGCAGCTGGTACTCCCGGCGTTGGGCGTGCTCCTCGTCGGCTACTCGGACGTGATCCTGACCGCCCGGGCCTTCGCGAGGCGCGGAGATCCGCGTCCGCTGGATGCCAATCGCGAACTGCTGGCCCTGGGCGCGGCGAACGTGGGAGCCGGCATCTTCCACGGATTCCCGGTCAGCAGCAGCGCCAGCCGCACCGCGCTGGCCGAATCCGCGAAAGCCCGGACCCAGGTGTACTCACTGGTCGGCGCCCTTGCCGTCCTGACGGTCCTGCTCTTCCTGGGCCCGCTCCTGGCCGACACCCCGAAGGCCGCCCTCGGAGCGATCGTCGTCTACGCAGCCGTACGGCTGATCGAGGTGGGAGAGTTCCGTCGCCTTGCCGTCTTCCGCCGTCGTGAGCTTCTCCTGGCCGTCGGATGTCTGCTGAGCGTCCTCGGTTTCGGCATCCTCTACGGCGTACTCGTCGCGGTGGCCCTGTCGGTCGTCGAGCTGCTCGCCCGTGTCGCCCGACCGCACGACGCGGTGGAAGGCCTCGTACCCGGGGTCGCCGGCATGCACGACGTGGACGACTACCCGACGGCGCGCACGGTGCCGGGCCTGGTGGTCTACCGGTACGACTCTCCGCTGTTCTTCGCCAACGCCGAGAACTTCCGCCTCCGGGCCTTGGCCGCAGTCGACGAGCAGAGCACCCGCGTCCGGTGGTTCGTCCTCAACATGGAGGCGAACGTCGAGGTCGACATCACCGCCCTGGATGCCGTGGACGCCCTCCGCCTGGAGCTCGAGCACCGGGGCGTCGTCTTCGCCCTGGCCCGGGTCAAGCAGGACCTGCGCCAGAGCCTGGATGCCTACGGACTGACCGCCTCGGTGGGCACCGACCGGATCTACTTGACCCTGCCCACAGCCTTGGCGGCCTATCAAGCGTGGAAACCCGGGGCGGGCACCGGAGCGGAGTAGCGGACCTCCATGCACTCCCTGGAGGTGCTCCCCGACGACAGGCTCGCGATCGTGGAACGAAAGCTGCTCATCGTGACCGACCTCGACGCCCACGAGTTCGACCTGGACACGCGAGAGTTCAGCTACGACGTGGCCGACACGTACTTCAAGGGGTTCGTCACTTCGCCGGACCGCCAGCAGGCCCGCATCCCGCGCTCCGGATTCAAGAGCCTGTCCTTGTCCCCCGAGGGTGAGGAGTACGTCTACACGGCGAACGACTGGCGGACGGACTTCACCCGGAAGGTCCGCCGGTTCACCCGCGACGAGGCGGCGCCGACCGAGGCCACGAATCTGAAGGGTCTGGCGTACAAGGCGCGTTGGTTCGGCGAGACCCCCGGCTGGCCGACCGCCCGCTGACCGCGCCACCTCGACAACGCCCCTCCATGCCCGATCGCCGCGTCGCCGCCGCCCCTGGCTTTGCGTCCGCAGGTCAACGGGCGGTGGTCATGGATCCCATGAGCAGGACCGCGCGACGCCTGCTCAGTCCCCGGCCCAGGCCCGCCATCACACGGTTGAGCCGGCCGGAGACGACGCTCGGCGGTGGTGTGCGGCGGTCGAGGGCCCGCAGTGCCGTTGCCACCACCTCGCCGGGGGACTGGCGTTTGGAGCCGCCGTCCGCGGCGCCGGTGCCGATGACGTCGAAGAACTCGGTGCTGGTCGCGCCGGGGGACAGGGCGAGCACGCGCAGGCCGGTGCCGCGGGACTCCTGCCAAAGGGCCTCCGTGAAGCTCAGTACGAAGGCCTTGGAGGCCGCGTAGACGGCCATGTTGGGGACGGGAAGGTACGCGGCCATGCTCGCGACGTTGATCAGCACTCCCGTGCCGGCGGTCCACAGTGGCTCGATGAACGCCCGGCTGATGTCGACGACGTTTGCGATGTCGACGCTGATCTCCTCCCGCAGGCGCCGCGGGTCCTCGTGGTGGAACGGGCCGAAGGTGCCGAACCCCGCGTTGTTCACGACGCTCGTCACGGTCAGGCCGCGCCGCTCCACCTCCTCGGCGAGGGTCTGCCCCGCTGCGGGCAGGCTCAGGTCGAGCGGTATGACCGTGGCTTCGACGCCGTGGGCCGCGGTGAGTTCGGCGGCCAGCTCCTCCAGTCGTTCCTTGCGCCGGGCGACGAGGACGACGTGGGATCCGCGCGCCGCGATCCGGCGGGCGAACTCCGTACCGATGCCGGCGCTGGCACCGGTGATGAGGGTGGTCTGACCGCGGTAGTCGACGGCGCTCATGGCTGCTCCCGGGAAGACGCTGAACACGCTCGTGATGGCACTGTAAGCCTAAACTGTCACCCAGTGTCAATGCGGTACCGAGTGCAGAAACTGGTAGGGTGCGGACCCATGAGCGAGGGCAAGGGCGGGCCGGGCGGGCTGCGGGAGCGCACCCGGCGGGCAGTGCAGGCCGAGATCGTCGCCACCGCGATGAGGCTGTTCCTGGAGCGCGGTTTCGAGGCCACCACCATGGAGCAGATCGCGGGCGAGATCGGTATTTCGCGGCGCTCGCTGTTCCGCTACTTCGGCACGAAGGAAGACATCGTGCTGGGGGACCACGCCGAAAGCGGCAGGGTTCTGCAGGCCGCGCTGGAAGCCCGGCCGGCGGACGAGTCCCCGTGGGAAGCGCTCCGGGCCGCCCTGAAAGCACTCGTGGAGTCCCTCCCGTACGCTCCGGACGACTTCCTCAAGATCACCAGCATGCTCCACGCATCGCCCTCCCTCCGCGGGCGCCAGCTGGAAAAACGGCAGCAGTGGATTGACCTGCTCGTGCCGGACATCGCCAGACGGCTGGGCCCCGAGGCGGACCCGATGACGGAGATGCGCGCCCGCGCCCTGGTCGCCTGTGCTTTGGCCTGCTCGGACGTGGCGATGGAAACCTGGGTGCGCAGCAACGGGACGGTCGACATGGAACAGGTCTTCGACGAGGCGGTTGCCGCCGTACGCGGATAGGGCCCCTCACACGGCCCGTCTGGCGGCACCGGGACCGTTCGGCCTGCGTTCCGACTCGCCCGAACGGTCCCGGGCACGACAGCATGGAGGGAGGGCGGTCGGCGGGATGCCCTCGGGAGGAGGCGATACAGACAGTGACCGGACATCGCTTTGCGTTCTGCGGGGCTGAGCTTGCCGCTGTCTACGTGGTCGCCGACCAGGCCAGGGAACTCCATCTGGCCGAGCTGACCGGAAACCGCAGCGTCCTCTACGGACTCCCCGCGATCCTCGCCGTGGCCAGCCATTCGCCCGCCGCCAATGCCTTCCGCTCCGGCAGCCCGCTGTGGCTGACTCCCAAGGAACTCGCCACGTTCATCGAGGACGATCCCCACCACTTCCCCACCCGGGTCCGGGACGGTGACCCCAACTCGCCGGCCAGGATCTCGCTGGGCGCGCTGCCGCTGGGACACGGCGACCAGGAGCTCGGGTGCCTGATCGTCGCCGGGGAGGTCGCGGACGGGTTCAGCGCCGACGACCGCAGCCTCCTGGAGCTCTACGCCGATCAGGTGGCGGCCGGACTCGAATCGGTCGCCGCTCGCTTCGCCGGGCGCAAGGCCCCGCAGGCACATCTGGGTCAGTCCCTGGTGCCCCACCAGGGCGGCGCGTTCATCCTGGAACTGAGCACCGGCCGCATGGAGGCCCACGCGCTCGTGCTGGAACTGCTCGGTCTGCCACCCGAGCAGTTCGACGGGCAGGTGGAGACCCTGCTCGCCTGCGCCGTCCCCGACGACATGCCCGCACTGATGGCGATCGTGGAACCGGACCGGCTGGCCGCCTCCGGACAGCAGCTGGCGTTCCGTATCCGCCGCCCGAACGGCGAGCTGCGCTGGCTGGGGCTGCGTTGCCGAGTGGAGGTGGACTCGGATGGCACACCGCAGCGCGTCCTGGGCGTGGTGGCCGATGCCACCTATCTGCGCCCCAGCGCCGACGAGGTCTCCCTCGTGCAGCGGCTGTCGGCCACGCTGGCCGGCGCGGCGACCATCCGAGACGTCAGCCGGCTGGTGGTCGCCGCCCTGCGCGAGCCGCTCGGCGCCTCCCGGGTCGCGGTAGGCGAACTGGAGCCCGAACGGCTCATCGTCACCGCCCTCGACCCTCCCGAACCCGATGCCTGGCCCGAGGTCTGGCGCTCGGAATGGCGGTCCGAATGGCCCGACGTGTCGCTCAGCGACCTGCCCACCCTGCAGAGCGCGCTGCGTGGGGGGCACATGAGTCTGTGGCCGCCGGGCGCGGCTCTCGAGCCCGGTCTGCTGGGCGTCGGGCCCGGTGGGCTCGCGGTGCTCCCGCTGCCCGCCGAAGGCCGGATCGTCGGGGTGTGTCTGGTGGGGTGGGACGCGGAGCACCGGTTCGGACCGGAGGAGAGGTCGCTGCTGACCGCGACCGCGGGGCTGGTGGGGCAGGCTCTGGTGCGCGCCCACGCACTGGACGCGCGCCACGAACTCGCCACCATGCTCCAGCGCAGTCTGCTGCCCCGTAAGCTCCCGGAGCTGCCGGGCGGAGTCGCCGTAGCCCGCTACCTGCCCGCGACGGCGGGACTCGAGGTCGGCGGCGACTGGTATGACGTCATTCCGCTCAGCGACGGTCATGTGGCGTTCGTCATCGGGGATGTACAGGGGCACAGCGCGGGAGCCGCCACCATCATGGGCCAGATGCGTACGGCGGTCAGGGCCTACGCGGTGGAGGGCCACCCGCCCGATGTGGTGGTCGCGCGGGCCAACCGTCTGCTCGTCGGCATGGAGACCGATCTGTTCGCCACCTGTGCGTATGTGGACCTGGACATGGAGGAGGGCATCGCCAGGGTCGTACGGGCCGGCCACATGCCGCCGATACTGCGCCATCCCGACGGCATCACCGAGGAGATGGTGGTCGAGGGCGGGCCTCCACTGGGCGTGCTCGCGGAAGCCGAGTTCCCCATGACCGAGGCGGGGCTGCTCCCCGGAACCCTGCTCGTTCTGCTGACGGACGGCCTGGTCGAGTCCGCCAGGCTGCCGCTGGAGGAGGGCATGCGGCGGGTGTGCGAAATGCTCGCCGTGGCCGACCCGGCCGATGCCGGAGGGGTGGCCGACGAGCTGGTCCTCGGTGTGGGCCGCCGCGACGACGACGTGGCGGTGCTGCTGCTGCGCTACGACGGCACGGGGGACCGGCCGAAGCGGAGCCACTGGACGGTGTGGCGGCTCCCCAAGGCGGTCATGCACGCGCGCCGCTTCGCCGCGCGCACCCTGCGGTCCTGGGGAGTGGAGGACGAACTCGACGTAGCTCTGCTGGTCGTGTCCGAGCTGGTCACCAACGCCATCGCGCACACCCAGGGCGAGGTGGGCATGGATCTGACCCTGTCGACGGACCGGCTGCGGATCGCCGTGAACGACACCTCGCCGCGCAGCCCCGTCAAACCGCTGTCGGTGAGCTGGGAGTCGACCGGCGGTCGCGGGCTGCTCATCGTCGAGGCGACGACGACGGCCTGGGGCTCGGTGCCGCTCAGCGGCGGCAAGCAGGTGTGGGCCGAGATCCCCTGGCGCCCCGCGAGCGGCTGACGCGGAGGCCAGTAGGGTGCCGTGACCGTGAACTCACGTGCTACCGGCCACTGGAGCGAACGGCGCCGCGCCAACCGCGCTCGGCACTGCCCGGTGGCGGTCGTGTTCGAAGGCCCGGAGCAGGTCTGCCGCGACGCTCACCGCGATCGTGGCGGGTTCCTTGCCGGTGATCCCGGCCATTCCGATCGGGGTCTTGATCCGGTCGATGGTGGCGGCGTCGTGGCCGCCCTCGGCGGCCAGCCGTTGCCGGAACCGCGCCCATTTGGCGGCCGAGCCGATCAATCCGATCGAGCCGAGACCGGCGGTGCGCAAGGCGGCGTCGCACAGCGCGGCGTCCTCGGCGTGATCGTGGGTCATGATCAGGACGTGGGTGCCGGGTGCCAGCTCCGTGAGCACCTCCTCCGGAAGCAGCGGAGTGTGGTGCACGTGGATCTGCGCCACCGCGTCCGCGAGCACGCTGAGCCGTTCGTCGGTCAGTATGTCGGGGCGGGTGTCGATCAGGTGCAGATCGAGGTTGTGGCGGGCGAGGATGCGGGCCAGCTCCAGGCCGACGTGCCCGACGCCGAAGACGGCCACCGCTTGGACCACCGGCAGGGGTTCGAGCAGGACCGTGACGGCTCCGCCGCAGCACTGCACGCCGTGTCGGCCGGTGACCTTGTCGTTGAGGGCGAATTCCATCAGCTCCGGCTCCGCGTCGGCCGTGCCGTTCAGCTCGCGCGCCCGATCGATGGCGACCGCCTCGATGTTGCCGCCGCCGATCGAACCCCAGGTCTCGGTCTGTCCCACGACGAGCTTGGCACCGGCCCGGCGGGGCGCGTGGCCGCGCACGGTCGCGACGGTCACGAGCACGCCGGGTTCCCGGCGTGCCCGCAACCGCGCGACCGCGGCGACCCATGTCATGTCAGGCATTGCTCAAAGCGCTTGCTTCGGTGGGGACCTCGCCGGCGCCCGGCGCGTGGCCGTCGTGCTGCACGCCGCCCCTGCGGACCGCTTCGATCGCCCAGTACACCGCCTCCGGTGTCGCGGGGGAGGCGAGTTCCACGCTGACTCCGCCGGGCCCGAACGCCGCGGCGGCCTGCCGCAGCGCTTCTCGTACGGAGAACGCCAGCATCAGCGGAGGCTCACCGACCGCCTTGGACCCGTAGACCGCGCCCTCCTCGGTGGCGTTCTCCAGCAGCCTGACGTTGAACTCCTCGGGCATCTCCGAGAAGCTCGGCAGCTTGTAGGTGCTCGCGGCCTGGGTCAGCAGCCGGCCGCGGTTCGGCCCGTCACCGCTGTCCCAGCGCAGGTCCTCCAGGGTCAGCCAGCCCGCGCCCTGCACGAAACCGCCCTCGACCTGACCGATGTCGATCATCGGGGAGAGGCTGTCGCCGACATCGTGCACGATGTCCACCCGCCGGATGCGGTACGCGCCGGTGAAGCCGTCCACCTCCACCTCGGCTGCGGCGGCGCCGTAGGAGAAGTACTTGAACGGGGAGCCTTGGAAAGTCTTCGCGTCCCAGTGCAGACCCTCGGTCCGGTAGAAACCGGCCGCCGACAACTGGACTCGCTGGAAGTACGCGGTGCGCACCAGGTCGTCCCAGGCCAGCTCCTTGTCGTTGCCGAGGGCCCGCGCGACGCCCTCGACGATGCGTACGTCCGAGGCGCTCACACCCAGTTGGGTGCCGGCGACCTGCAGCAGCCGCTCGCGCAACTGCTCGCAGGCGTTCTTCACCGCCGCACCGTTGAGATCCGCCCCGGAACTGGCGGCGGTGGCGGAGGTGTTGGGAACCTTGTCCGTGCGCGTCGGGGCCAGCCGCACCCTGTGCAGCGGGATACCCAGAGTGGTCGCGGCCACCTGCAGCATCTTGGTGTGCAGGCCCTGCCCCATCTCGGTGCCGCCGTGGTTGATCAGGACGGAGCCGTCCTTGTAGATCAGCACCAGCGCGCCCGCCTGGTTGAAGGCGGTGAGGTTGAACGAGATTCCGAACTTGATCCCGGTGATCGCGAGCGCCCGCTTGGTGTTCGGGTGCGCGGTGTTGAAGGCCGCGATCTCGTGCCTGCGATCGGCGATGGCGGCGTCTTCCTGAACCTGCTGCCAGACGGTCGAGATCCGCTCGGGGTGGAGGACCGGCTGCCCGTACGGCGTCGAATGGCCCTGCCGGTAGAAGTTGCGCTCGCGCAGCTCCATCGGATCCAGGCCGAGCAGCGGCGCGCACCGGCCCATGATGTCCTCGATCACCAGCATGCCCTGCGGTCCGCCGAAGCCGCGGAAGGCGGTGTTGGAGACCTTGTTGGTCTTGGCGATGCGACCGGCGATACGCGCGTTGGGAATCCAGTAGGTGTTGTCGATGTGGCACAGCGCGCGGGCCACCACCGGCTCGGACAGGTCCAGGCTCCAGCCGCCGTCCGCGGTCAAGGTGGCGTCCAGGGCCTGGATGCGGCCGTCGGCGTCGAAGCCGATCTTCCACTCGGCGTGGAACCCGTGGCGCTTGCCGGACATGGTCAGGTCCTGGGTCCGGTTGAGCCGCAAGCGCACCGGCCGGCCGGTCAGCCTGGCGCCGAGCGCGGCGATGGCCGCGAACCCGTGCGGCTGCATCTCCTTGCCGCCGAAGCCGCCACCCATCCGCAGGCACTGCACGGTCACCTCGTGGCTGTGCAGGCCGAGCACGTGCGCGACGATCTCCTGCGTCTCCGAGGGATGCTGAGTGCTGCTCTGGACGAACATCTGCCCGCCCTCGTCGACGTGGGCCAGCGCCGCGTGCGTCTCGAGGTAGAAGTGCTCTTGATCGGAGAACTGGAACTCGCCGGTGAACACGTGCGCGGAGTCGCCGAAACCGGCGTCGACGTCACCGGCGAGCATCACGGGCCGGGCGCCGTGAAAACTGTCCGCCGCGATGGCGTCCTGCAGCGTGATCAGGGAGGGCTGTTCGTCGAGTTCCACCTCGACGGCCGCCGCACCGAGCCGGGCCGCCTCCAGGGTCTCGGCGAGCACCCAGGCGACCGCGTGGCCGTAGAACATGACCTCGTCGGGGAACAGCGGTTCGTCGTGCTTCATTCCGGCATCGTTCACACCGGGTACGTCGGCGCCGGTCAGTACGCGGACCACACCGGGCACGGCGAGCGCGGGCCCGGTGCGCAGCGCCGTGATCCTGCCGTGGGCCTTCATGACCTGGACCGGGTAGGCGTGCAGCACGTCCTTGGTGCGATGGACCAGGTCGTCGGTGTAGAGCGCGGTGCCGGTGACGTGCAGGTTGGCGCTCTCGTGTGGCATCGAAAGGCCGACGACCGGCATTTCGGGGCGCTCGGACAAATGGCTCATGACGACACCGCCTCGGTGGTTTGTGCGTACAGCTTCAGCAGGCTCTGGCCGAGCATCGCGGAGCGGTAGCCGGCGCTGGCGCGGTGATCGTCCATCGGCGTGCCCTGGGCCCGCAGCACCCGGGCTGCGGCCTCGACGGTCTCCACCGCCCACGGCTTGCCCTCCAGGGCCGCCTCGGCGGCGAGGGCGCGGATCGGGGTGGCGGCCACGCCGCCCAGGCCGATGCGTGCCTTGCGTACGATCCCGTCCTCGATGCCGAGCGCGAACGCGACCGCCACGCTGGAGATGTCGTCGAAGCGCCGCTTGGCGATCTTGTGGAAGCCCACGACCGGCGACAGCGGCAGCGGGACGCGTACCGCGCGGATCAGCTCGCCGGGACGGCGCACGCTCTGCCGGTAGCCGGTGAAGTAGTCGGACAGGGGGACTTCGCGCTCACCGTCGGCGTCGGCGAGTACCACCGACGCCTCGAGCGCGAGCAGCACCGGCGGACTGTCACCGATGGGGGACCCGGTACCCAGGTTGCCGCCGAGGGTCGCACTGTTGCGGATGAGCCGGGATGCGAACTGCGGGAACAGCTCTGCCAGCAGTGGAACGCTGCCGTCGAGGCGGCGTTCGATCTCTGTGAGCGTCAGCGCCGCCCCGATCTCGATGTGGTCGGATTCGACTCGCAGCTCCCGCATTTCGGGCAGCCGGTCGACCGCGACCACGCAATTCGCCCTGCGGGAACGGATGTTCACCTCCACGCCCCAGTCGGTGCTTCCGGCGACCACCACCGCGCCGGGCCGCTCGCGCAGCAGCCGCAGCGCATCGGCCAGGGTGCTCGGCCGCAGGAACGCGCTGTCGTCCTGGGTGTATTCGGTGGCGGCCGGTTCGGGCGGGGACTGCTCGCGGCGCTGCGCCAAGGCGTCGTCCTCGGCGGGCGCACCGACGGCGAACGCGGCATCGCGAATCGGGCGATAGCCGGTGCAGCGGCACAGGTTTCCGCTCAGCGCGTGCAGGTCGAAACCGTTCGGACCGTGTTCGGAGTCGGTGCTGTCGGCCGAGGCCAAGGCCGAGTCCGAGTCCGAATCCACGTCCGCGTGTGCGCAGCGGCCGGGGCGGTAGTACTCGGAGGCCATGCTGCAGATGAACCCCGGTGTGCAGTAACCGCATTGGGAGCCGCCGCGGACGGCCATCTCCTCCTGCACGGGGTGCAACGTGGCCGGCATACCGGGTTCGCCGGCGGTGGCGAGACCTTCGGAGGTGACGACCTCCTGACCGTCGAGCGCCGCGACCGGGACCAGGCAGGCGTTGACCGCCACCCAGTCGGTGGGCTTGTGCACCCCGGGACGGGCCACCAGGACCGAGCAGGCGCCGCATTCACCCTCGGCGCAGCCCTCCTTGGTGCCGGTGAGGCCGCGCTCGCGCAGGAAATCCAGCACCGTGGTGTGGGGTGCAGCCGGTGAAATCGGTGTTTCTTTCCCGTTGACCGTGATCCGCGCCGCTACCATGGCACGTCCTCATTTCGGCGCGCGGTCGATCTGACTGTCCTAGTCGCCATTTCAGGAGCTTTCTATTTCGGTGGCGCAGCTCGAGAACCCAGAGCGCAATAAATCGGCACACAACGACATGCCGTAAACGGTGACAGAGATGGAAAGGTGCCGGGGCCGCGATCGGGCACGCCGGCAAGAGGGGGCTGCTCAGCAGCCGTGTGCTACACGACCCGGAGCCCAGGCGATCTGGTGAGCGAGGCGAGACAGCTCGGAGATGGTCGACATCCGGCTTCGCCTCCTTCCAGTAGCTCGCGAATCGGTGCGGCCGAAGTTACGTTGCCGCAGGTTCATCGGTCAAGCCGATGTCGGTCGATTCCACGAAGACCGGCCACTTCGTGCGGCCGGTCTTCGTACGCGCAACCAATCGGGTGCGGGGGACAGGCCGGCCCGGCCGGGCAGATGCCGGGCCGGGCCGGGTCGGCCGGACGCGTCAGCGCACGGGGGTGAAGTCCTGCGAGGCGATGTACCCGGGGCGGCGCACCGGGGCGGCGAAGGGCTTCGACGGGCGGTTCTCGACGCTGTTGAAGACGAGGAACACGTTGCTGCGCGGGTGGGGCGTGATGTTGTCACCCGAGCCGTGCATCGCGTTGCAGTCGAACCAGGTGGCCGAACCCGCCTTGCCGGTGAAGAGCTTGATGCCGCAGGCCGAGGCGAACTTGGTCAGCGCCTCGTCCGAGGGGGTGCCCGCATCCTGCATCTGGAGGGACTTCTTGTAGTTGTCCTTCGGCGTCGCACCGGCACAGCCCAGGAAGCTCCGGTGGGAGCCGGGCATGATCATCAGGCCGCCGTTGGTGGTGTAGTTCGGCGTCAGGGCGATGGACACCGACACGGTGCGCATGTGCGGCAGGCCGTCCTCGGCGTGCCAGGTCTCGAAGTCGGAGTGCCAGTAGAAGCCGCTGGCGCCGAAACCGGGCTTGACGTTGATCCGGGACTGGTGCACATACACCTCGGAGCCCAGGATCTGTCGCGCGCGCCCCACCACGCGCGGATCGGCGGCGAGGGACGCGAACACCTCGCTGATCCGGTGGACTTCGAAGACGGAGCGTACTTCCCGGGACTTCGGCTCCACGATGGACCGCTCGTCGGCCAGCGTCGAAGGATCGCGCAGCAGCCGGTCCATCTCGGCCCGGTAGACGTCCACCTCGTCGGGCGTGATGAGTTCGTCGACGGACAGGTAGCCGTCGCGCTCGAAGCTCTCCAGCTCGTGGGCCCAGATGGGGCCCGGGGTGCCGGGCTCGGACCAGACGACGGGGTCCGTGCGGCCGGTGAGCACCTCCTCGGAGCCCCTGGTCGGATACAAGTCGTTCACAGTGCGGGTGGATGCGTAGGTCATGGTGGTGCCTGCCTCTCCTCTCTGTGCTTTCTTCTGTGCTTTCTCTCTGAGTGTTTCCGCAGGTCAGCTGCGGTCGGGTTCGGTGAGCAGCGGGTACACGCCGTTCTCGTCGTGGTCCTCCCGGCCGGTCACGGGCGGGTTGAAGACGCACAGGCAGCGGAACTCGTGCTTCACGCGCAGGGTGTGCCGCTCGTGGCCGTCGAGGAGGTACATGGTTCCCGGCGTGATCGTGTAGGTCAGGCCCGTCTCCTCGTCCGTGAGTTCGGCCTCCCCCGCCGTGCAGACCACGGCCTCCACGTGGTTCGCGTACCACATGGACGTCTCGGTGCCGGCGTACAGGACGGTCTCGTGCAGGGAGAAGCCGACGCGTTCCTTGGCCAGGACGATGCGCTTGCTCTCCCAGGTGCCGGATGCCGCCCTGACGTGGCGGTCGGTTCCCTCGATGTCCCGGAACGAGCGGACGATCATGGTGGTGCCCTTCGTGGTGTGGGGGGCGGGCGCCGGTCAGGCGGCTTCGCGGACGGAGCGGGCGAGGATGGCAAGGCCCTCGTCGAGTTCGTCGCCGGTGACGGTGAGCGGCGGGAGCAGCTTCACGACCTCGCCCTCGGGGCCCGAGGTCTCGACGAGGAGACCGTGCTCGAAGGCCCTCCGGCAGACCTCCGCCGCGCGCTCCTTGTGGGCGAATTCGATGCCCCAGACCAGTCCGCGGCCCCGGTACGTCGCGCCCAGCCGGCCGTGTTCGCCGCACAGCTCGCGCAGCGCGCTCTCGATGCGTTCGCCCTGGACGAGGGTCCGCTCGCGCAGGACGCCGTCGCCCCAGTACGTCTCCAGGGCCGCGGTCGCGGTGACGAAGGCCGGGTTGTTGCCGCGGAAGGTGCCGTTGTGCTCGCCCGGCTCCCAGAGGTCCAGCTCGGGCTTGAACAGGCACAGGGACATGGGGAGTCCGTAGCCGCTGATGGACTTGGACAGCGTGACGATGTCCGGGGTGATGCCGGCCTCCTCGAAGGAGAAGAACTCGCCGGTCCGGCCGCAGCCCATCTGGATGTCGTCGACGATGAGCAGCATGTCGCGGCGCCGGCACAGGTCCGCGAGGGCGCGGAGCCATTCCGCGCGGGCCACGTTGATCCCGCCCTCGCCCTGGATCGTCTCGACGATGACCGCCGCAGGGTGGTTGAGGCCGGAGCCCTGGTCCTCCAGCAGGCGCTCGAACCAGAGGAAGTCGGGGACCCGGCCGCCGAGGTAGTTGTCGAAGGGCATCGGCGTGCCGTGCACCAGCGGGATGCCTGCGCCGGCCCGTTTGAAGGCGTTGCCCGTGACGGCGAGCGAGCCGAGCGACATGCCGTGGAAGGCGTTGGTGAAGGACACGACCGACTCGCGGCCCTTGGCCTTCCGCGCCAGCTTGAGCGCCGCTTCGACGGCGTTGGTCCCGGTGGGTCCCGGGAACATCACCTTGTAGGGCAGTGCGCGGGGTTCGAGGACGTGGGACCGGAACGCCTCGAGGAAGGCCCTCTTGGCGGTCGTCGCCATGTCCAGCCCGTGCGTGATGCCGTCCCGCTCCAGGTAGTCGAGCAGGGCCCGCTTCAGGACGGGGTTGTTGTGGCCGTAGTTGAGGGACCCGGCGCCCGCGAAGAAGTCCAGGTAGCCGCGGCCGTGTTCGTCGTACAGCCGGCTTCCCGTGGCGCGCTCGAAGACGACGGGCCAGGCGCGGCAGTAGCTTCGCACCTCGGACTCCACGGTCTCGAAGACGGACAGGACCGGCTCGGTCATGGTCAAGGCAACTCTCCAATGAATGTGGGGGTGTTCGGTATCGGCTGTTCGAACCGGGATCAGAACCAGGATCAGAAGTGGAGCGGCCCGATGCGGTGCAGGACCTCCGGGGCGTGCCCGCCGTCCGGGAACTCTTCCGCGGTGAACAGCACTTCGCGCGTGAGCGTGGCGCCGTGCCGTGCGGCGTACGAGGCGAACAGTCGCTCCGACGCGAGGTTTCCGGGGGAGATCGTGGTCTCCAGGGAGCTCAATCCGTGTTCTGCCGCCACGCGGGCGGAGAGGCCGTCGAGCAGGGCCCCGGCGATTCCCAGGCCGCGGGCGGAGGCGTCGACGGCGATCTGCCAGACGAGCAGGGTTCCGGGGCTGTCGGGCCGCAGGTATCCGCTGACGAATCCGACGGCACGCCCGGAGGCGTCGCGGGCCACCGCGGACGTGCCGGCGAAGTCACGGCACCAGAGGAGATAGCTGTAGGCCGAGTTGAGGTCCAGCGTCCTGGAGTCGCGGGCGAGGCGCCACAGCAGGGGGCCGTCACCTGGGCGGGGGCGGTCGATGTGCGTGGTGGGGTTGGTCGGGGTGGTCGGAGCGGACGGCAGGATCTTTCCGTAACGGGCTAGTTCTGCATGAGCAGTCATGCGGGCCGAAGTTACCCAGCGATGGCGCAAATTGCATGGCCCTGAGGGGTTATGGAACTGGCATGACTCGTGATAGTTGCAGACGGCTTCCTGGGATCGCGAGGCGCCGACAAGTGCCCCATAGTTCTATGAAAAATGCTGATATTTCCACCCCACCCCCGCTTCTATAACGAGCGGATAACGTCTTTGTTCTGTCTCATATATTCCACTTGAATGTGATGTCTTCGTCGGTCGGTCGGGGGTTTCGTTCATAGCTGCACGGTTATACGCGACGGCGCGCCTGGCCGGCGCGACGGATTTCGCGCCGGACTACGACGGGGAGGAGACGGCCATGGGTCTCAAGAAGGCGGTCTACGAGAAGGAACTCCTGCGGCTCCAGACGGAGCTGATCAAGCTCCAGGAATGGGTGCGTGTGGAGGGTGCCCGACTGGTCGTCGTCTTCGAAGGCCGGGACGCAGCGGGCAAAGGCGGCACGATCAAACGGGTCGCCGAACACCTCAACCCCCGCGTGGCACGCATCGCGGCCCTTCCGAAGCCGACGGAGCGGGAGCGCACCCAGTGGTACTTCCAGCGCTACGTCGAGCACCTGCCGGCCGCCGGTGAGATCGTGCTCTTCGACCGCAGCTGGTACAACCGCGCCGGAGTGGAACACGTCATGGGCTTCTGTACGCCCGCCGAGCATCAGCGCTTCCTGCGCCAGTGCCCGGTCTTCGAGCACATGCTGGTGGAAGACGGGATCCTGCTCCGCAAGTACTGGTTCTCCGTCAGCGATGCCGTCCAGGAGGAACGCTTCCGCCGCCGCACGCAGGACCCGCTGCGGCGGTGGAAGCTCTCGCCGATGGACCTGGAGTCCCTCACGCGCTGGGAGGCGTACTCCCGGGCCAAGGACGAGATGCTCGTCCACACGGACACGGTGGACGCCCCCTGGTACGTGGTCGAGAGCGATGACAAGCGCAGCGCGAGACTGAACATGATCGCGCACCTGCTGTCATCGGTCTCCTACGAGGACGTGGCCCTGCCGTCGCTCGTCCTGCCGCCGCGGCCCCCGTCGACGGGATACGAGCGCCCGCCCAAGGAGCTTCAGACCGCCGTACCCGATCACGCGGCCGGTCTTCGGAAAGCCTGATGCCCGGCCCTGAACTCAGGCGGTGGGCCACTTGAGTTCGATCTCCATCTCGATCTCCCCGTCGCCGACCTCTACCTCGATCTCGGTGCGGAGTTCGTCCGGGATCCGCAGGGTCAGGGTCCCGGGACCGAGCTCCAGTTCGGCATTGCCGCCGTGCCTCAACGCCTCCGCGAGCGCGGAGAGCTGATCGGCGGCCTCGAGGCGGGACAGGGAACGCTTCTGCTCAAACTTGAGGTCCTTCACGGATGCCTCCAATCCGCTACGAACAGCGGAAGCAGTGAAACAGCGGGAACAGAGGGAACAGCGGTAAGGCTCATTGTGATGCCGCGCGGCAGGTCGGGCATCCTCGGGCCGGGCGAGTCACGGGGCACGCTCCCCGTCGGCCCGGTCCTCCGCTGCGCGCCCCGGCCGCCGCCGGCTGAAGGCCAGTGTCACGACCTCACGCCAGTGCATGGGCGGACCGGCCGCCGGAGCCCCGGGGCGAATCCTCGGTACCAGTACGCGCAACGCACCCGGGCGGATGGAGCAGGTGACGGGTGTGGGCATGGTCAGGGCCTCTCCGTCCACGGCGACCGGGATGCTGTTGGTGTCCGATCCGATGACGACCTGCTGGGAGGTCAGTACCTGGAGGCCGGCGGCCCGGGCGCCTCGGAGCGCGACGTCGGCCGCCTGGGCCGCGTTGTTCACCCGGATCCCGGCGACTCCCAGCGCTCCGAGGGCGAGCCGGGTTCTGCGGCCGCCCATGGTCATCGCCGCGCAGCGCCGCCCGCGCGCCTACCACGGCGGCTCCCCACAGCACGATGGCGGTCAGCGCCACGGGCCGATCCGCCCGGGCGTAGATGACCAGGACGGCCAGCGGTGCGCCCGTCATGAGCGGTGCTCCGACCACCCGCACCGCGCCGTGGTGGGACAGCACCCACCACGTACCCACGGCCGCGAGCGCCGCGCCGACCACCCCGACCACGAGGATGAACAGACCGCCGGGGCCGCTCGCAGCCACCAGTGCCACCACCGCGCCCAGTGCGCAGGCCAAGGCCAGCCGGGCTGACAGCCGAGCACGCGCCGGTGCGCCGGAAGGGCGCGACGGTGACATCGCCATCACGTCCTTTGGCAGGTCGGCAGGTCGGCAGGTCGGCAGGTCCTCAGGCCGGCCGGGCGGCTGTCAGGGGTGGGTACCCGTCATTCTCCTCCCTGCCCGACTCCGGGGAGCGGACGGCCGATCGGAGAGACATGGCAGAGCCCCGGCCGGGGTGGCTGTGTCCGGCCGGGGCTCTGCGTACGTGGGACCGCGGTGCTCCGGTTCAGAAGTCCTCGTCGTCACGCAGGTCGCGCTCTTCCTGGAGCGGGTGTTCCCCGCGGCGCCGGCTGATCTCGTCGGGGCCCTTTCCACGGGGTGGCGGGCCCTGGTCGGGGTGGACGGGGTCCTGGCTCGGGCGCCGCAGGCGCTCCTGTTCCTCGCGGCTCTTGTCCGGCTCACGGCGCTTGTCCTGGCTACCGCCCATGACGGTGACTCCTTCGATGCGTGTGAAGGCCTTCTGCTCCCACACTCACGCGGTCCGTCACGATGCGCATCCCGTCGACCGCGAATCGTGGCGGGGGAGTGACGCGAGAGGGACGTACTGTGCCCTCCGGTACGGCCGTTCCGGGTTGTCGGGGTCGTGCGAATGCCGAGGTCAAGGCACGTATCGGACCAGGGTCTGCGTCCCGCACGGCTGTGTCCGGGGATGTGGGAGATGATGGCCCTACAGAGCCGAGCCGGGGAGAGGCGGGTTCCGTTGCCCGCCAGGGCAGGGGACCCGCCCGGTGAAGGGGAACTGCCATGACGCTGATCCTGCCTACGCCCGCGGGCCGTGACTTCCTGGACCGTCCTGACCCGCAAGCGGAGCCCGCGCCGCCGAGCGGGCTGGTGACGATGGGCGTGGAGGAAGAGTTCCTGTTGGTGGACCGCCATACGCGGGCCCCTTCGGGCAGTGCGCCGCATGTCCTCGAGGCCGCGGCCACGGTGCTGGGAAGCCAGGCGCAGGGTGAGTTCTACACCGCGCAGGTGGAGGTCTGTACCCAGCCGGTCTCGACGGCGGCCGCGCTGCGGGCCGAGCTCGTCCGCCTGCGGAGGGTGATGGGGGATGCGGCGGCGGGAGAGGGATGCCTGCTGGTCGCTTCCGGGACCCCGGTGACGGACCCCGCGGAGCCGCTGACGGTGAGCGACGACGAACGCTATCAGCGCATGGCCCATGGCTTCGCCGCCGCCCTGGGGCAGTACGACGGCATCGTGTGCGGCTGCCACATCCACGTCGGCGTGACCAGCAGGGCGCAGGCTCTGGCACTGGCCAACCACATGAGGCCCTGGCTGCCCACCCTCCAGCACCTGGCTGCGAATTCCCCCTTCGTCCACGGCCGGGACACCGGCTACGCCAGCCGGCGAGCCGTCGAGCACACCCGCTGGCCGACCGTCGGGCCGGCGCCCATGCTGCCGGACGAGGCCGCCTACGAGGAGGCGGTCACCTCGCTCATGGCCGAGAGGGGCCTGCTGGACCGACGGATGATCTACTGGTACGCCCGGCCGTCCGAACACGTCCCCACCCTGGAGATCCGGGTCGCCGACGTCAACGCAGACGTCGACACCGTCGTCCTCCTTGCAGCCCTCGTCCGAGCCCTGGCAACGACGCTGCTCACGGACATCTCTCAAGGCCGCCCGGTCCCGATGTTCCCGGAGACTGCGCTGTACGAGGCCCATCGCATGGCCGCCCGCCACGGCATGGAAGGCGTCGGCCTGGATCCGGCCACCGGATGCACCCTCCCCGCCCACATCCTGGCCGAGCGGCTGCTCGCCAAGACCGCCCCCGCGCTTGCCGTCGCCGGCGACCTCTCACTGGTCGAACAGCACCTCTGGCAGCTGCGTACCTACGGCGGAGGCGCGGCGAGGCAACGCGCCGCCTACGGCCACCACGGCCGGCTGCGCGATGTCGTGGACTACCTTGCCGAGACCACTGCCGCCGCCTGAACGGGCGCTTCCCGTCCGGTGCCGACGCCATGGGTCAGCGAGTGGCGCTCGGATCCGGGCTCCGGGGGAGGAACACCGCAGCGGCGAGGCCGACGAGCCCGAGAACCGCCAGGGTGATCATCGAGGCGCCGTAGGCACGCGTGGTGAGGCCGGCGACGAGGATGGTGCCGGCGACCGCGGTTCCGAGCGATGAGCCGAGGTTGGAGATGCAGCGTGAGAGCCCGGAGATCTCGCCTTGCTGTTCATCGGGGAAGCTCGACTGCACGACGTTGACCGAGGGGGTCAGCATCAGGCCGATTCCCAGGCCGATCAGCAGGAGTCCGGGGGCGAAGGCCCACGCACTCGGAGTGCCGCTCACCATGCTCAGCAGGACGCCGACTCCGGCGATCGTCACGATGAAGCCCGTCATGATGAGGGTGCGCTGCGTGTGCCGTTCGGCCAGGCGCGCGGCGGCCAGTGAAGACACGAGCAGGCCGAGGGTGGCCGCCGTGAAGATCACGCCGGTCTGGATCGCGTCGTATCCGCGGACGACCTGCAGATAGGTGGCGACCACGAACGAGGTCCCCATGAGGATGAGCCACTGGATGTTCTGCGTGACGAGTCCGAGGTTGGACGTCCGGTTGCGGAACAGGCTCGTCGACAGGAGCGGCTCCTTGCCGGCCCGCTCCTTGGCGCGTACCGACAGGAAGAACCACAGCAGCACGAGTGCGCCGAGAACGAGCAGAGCGATCATCAGCCAGATGTTGTTGTCGGCTGCCAGGATCCCCGTGACGATGAGGATGAGGCCGACGGCCGAGAGGACCGCTCCGGCTGTGTCGAAGGGGCGCGTGGGATCCGCCGGCAGGGGATCCTTGATGCGGCGGCTCAGGATGATGATCAATGCGATCACCAGGGCCTGGAACACGAAGGCCGCCCGCCAGCTGATGGCGGAGGTGATGAGTCCGCCGATCAGCGGCCCCGCGGCGGCGCCGATCCCTCCCAGGGCCATGATGGTCCCGAA
The DNA here is from genome assembly GCF_045208355.1 of Streptomyces sp. NBC_01546. Lineage (NCBI taxonomy): Bacteria > Bacillati > Actinomycetota > Actinomycetes > Kitasatosporales > Streptomycetaceae > Streptomyces > Streptomyces sp. NBC_01546. Next base: position 1,086,687 of record NZ_CP109379.1, on the reverse strand, counting down.
CGCACGCGCACGTGAGGTCACTTCCGTGTACAGGAGCGTGGTGAGGATGTAGACGGGCGGGATGAGCAGTGCCGTGCCGACTCCCTCGAGGATCGAGTTGCCGAGGATGAGGATGCCCAGACCCGGCGCGATCGCGCTCAGCAAGGCGCCGACGCCGTACACGGCGAGGCCGGTCAGGAAGCACCGCTTGCGGCCGTAGCGGTCGGTCAGCTTGCCGCCGGGGATCATCAGCGCCGCCATGACCAGGAGGAAGATCGTGATCGCGATCTGCACTCCTTGTACGGTCGTGTCCAGATCCTCGCTGATGTCGTTGATCATCACGTTCATGTTCGAACCGGCGAAGCTGCAGATGAACTGGGCCAGCGCGAGTGGGGCCAGCACGCCACGCACGGCGCCGGCGGTGCGTTCCGTGGCATCCGCGTCAGCCATCGGCGCTGCTCCGTTCTGCCCTCGTGGTGCCCTGCTTTCCAGCGTGCGCCGCGGCTGAGCTCGGCGCACTCCGACTGGGGACCGGCGAACAGCCCCCCGGATCCGGCGCCCTGGGGACCGCACACGCATCATCCCGCGCCCCCATGCGCAGTACCCGGTGAGGTTCTAGGGTTGAAGCGAAGATATTCCACTGATTACGGGCATCCTCGCCCATCGTTTCACTCCCGTGCTCGGGCGGGTCGACACCGACACCCCAGGAGAACGTGCGCTATGTCCATTGCATCCGAAACCCCCGTCCTGGACACCCTCGCCGCCATGACGGTCGACTCGCTCGAGCGCTGCGGGCTGGCCCCTGACATGCTGCTGCTCACCCGCATCGCGGCCCTCGCCGCCTCGGACGCTCCGCCGATCTCCTACGTCGCCCACATCGACCCCGCCCTCAAGGCCGGTCTGACCGCTGAGCAGTTGCAGGACGTGCTGGTCGCGATCGCCCCCATCGTGGGCACCGCCCGCGTCATGACGGCAGCCGGCAACATCACCAGGGCGCTCGGCATCGCCATCGCCGTCGCCGAAGCCGAGATCGAGGCCCAAGGCTGACGCGGACGACCCACGGCACCACTTGATCAAGGGCGCGCGGAGACGGGCGCCGTTCCCTTCGCGAGGACCGCAGGGCCAGTCAGGAGTGCATCGATGTCCGAGAGCCCGGCCACCGCGATGCGCGCGGTTTCCCACAGCACGCCCGAGGAACGCGCAGCCCAAGGCAAGGAGGCCCGGAGCCGTTCGCCACGGTCCGGGCACTCCGTGTACCGGCCGTCTCCGGACAGGCCGGACCCACTGGCGATCCTGGAGGCGCAGTCGGCGGCGCGGGTACCCGAACTGGTCCCGATCCGCTACAGCAGGATGTCGGAGTCTCCCTTCCGGTTCTACCGGGGAGCCGCCGCGATCATGGCGTCCGACCTGGCCGGCAGCCCCGACTCCGGGATCACGGCCCAGCTGTGCGGAGACGCGCACCTGCTGAACTTCCGGCTGCTGGCCTCTCCGGAGCGACGGCTGATGTTCGACATCAACGACTTCGACGAGACGCTGCCCGGCCCCTGGGAATGGGACGTCAAACGACTGGCCACGAGTCTTGTCATCGCCGCCCGGGCGAACGGATTCGACGACGCGGAGCGTGCCCGGATCGTGAGCACCGCCGTCCGTGGCTACCGCGAGGCGATGCGCGGATTCGCCGGCATGGGCAACCTCGAGGTCTGGTACGCGAGCATCGACTCGGACCGCCTCCAGGACCTCGCCGCACAGCAGCTCCGCAAGCGCGGACAGAAGAAGCTGGCCGGCACCATGGAGAAGGCCCGCTCGCACGACAGCCTGCAGGTCTACGACAAGCTCACGGAGCTGGTCGACGGCCGGCCCAGGATCGCGCCGGACCCCCCGTTGCTGGTGCCGATCGCCGACCTCCTGCCGGACCAGGAGCGCAGCGCGCTCGTGCGCCAGTTCCGCAGTCTGCTCGAACGCTACGGCCTCACTCTGAGCACGGACCGGCGGGCACTCCTGGCGGACTACCGGCTGGCGGACGTGGCGCGCAAGGTGGTCGGCGTCGGCAGCGTCGGTACCCGCTGCTGGATCTTCCTGCTCCTCGGCCGCGACGGCCGTGACCCGCTCTTCCTCCAGGCCAAGGAAGCGGACACGTCCGTACTCGCCGAGCACGTCGGCGCGAGCAGGTACCGCAACCAGGGCGAGCGCGTGGTCTCGGGACAGCGGTTGATGCAGGCGGCGAGCGACATCTTCCTCGGCTGGCAGCGGGTGGACGGGATCGACGGCAAACAGCGCGACTTCTACGTCCGCCAGCTACGCGACTGGAAGGGCATCGCCATGCCGGAGACGATGTCGCCCCGGCAGCTGGCAGCCTTCGGCGACGTGTGCGGCATGACCCTCGCCCGCGCGCACGCACGGTCGGGCGACCGGGTGGCGATCGCCGCGTACCTGGGCCGCGGTGAAGCCTTCGACCGGGCGCTCGTCGCCTTCGCCGAAGCGTACGCCGACCAGAACGAGCGCGACCATCAGGCCCTGGTCGACGCAGTACGCGCAGGCCGGCTGCCGGCGGAGGAACTGCCGACGGACTGACCCGTGCCTGTCGGACGGGGCATTCGTAGCTGCCGCGACCGCGTCGGCCCGGGCGTTTTCCGGGGGCGCACAACGTCCGCCCTCACCCCTTCTTCTGCGGATCCTCGGCGTTGCGCCAGACGGTCAGGTCGAGGGTGATGTATTTGCTCGGATCGTTCCCGCCGGACTTGCCGCGGTACGTCGCCACCGCGATGTGTCCGGCATCGCTCAGGACGCAGAGCTGTGAGCCGTCGCCGAGTTGGTCGAGGCGGATCGACTTGCTGTAACGGGTCTCCGAGCGGCAGGTGTCCAGAGAACCCTGCTGCCCGCTGTTCAGCAGCACCAGCTTGCCGTTGCCCGTGGCGATCTCGTCCCGGTCCACCACGTTGAGCACGCGCGGCTGGTAGTACACGTCACCCTTGCTGCCGAATGCGGCGCCCTCCTTGCCGGTCGGACGCGGCGGGTTGTCGGCCAGCATCACGAAGTAGTTCTCGGTCAGGTCGATGCCCTTGTACTCGACGGGCTGCGGGTCCGGCCGCTTCCCGCCCGACGGTTCGGCGGAGTTGCCGGCGGCGGGCTGCTTTGAGCCGTCCTTGCCCGAGCCGTCCGGCAGGAGCGAGTTGACGACGACCAGCCCGACCAGCGCCGCCGCCACCGCGCCGGTGATGATCAGGCCGCGGCCCTTCCGCCGCTGCGGGGGAAGCGGCGGGCCCCAGGCTTGCTGCCCGGTGACGGCAGGCGGTGGAGTGGGCGGGAAGCCCGGGCCGGCCGGAGCCGTCCCCGGCCTGCCCGGCGCGGTCCGCGTGGGTGCGGACGCCGGTTCCGAGCCGGGCGCCGGCCCGAAACCGGGCGGCGGCACGTGCGGGGAGTACGCGGTGGGTGTCGGGCCGGCGGGGGGCGGCGTACGGGCGGGTTCCGGGAGCTGTTGGCGCGAGGTGAGGGACCCGGCCAGTGTTTGCGGCAGCCAGTCCTCGCCCTGCCTCAGCGGGTCGGGGGAGAGGCCGTGACACAGCTCGATGATCTCGGTCAGGGCGGGCCGCCCGGCCGGCTCGCGGCTGAGGCACCGGGCGATCAGCGGCCGCAGCTCGGAGGGCAGCCGGCTGAGGTCGGGGTCCTCGTGGACGATCCGGTACAGCACGGCGTGGGAGGGGCCGTTGCCGTAGGCGGGCGCCCCGATCGCCGCGTAGGCCGCGATCTGGCCGAGGGCGAAGATGTCGGTGGCGGGCGTCACGGCAGCGCCCGCCGCCTGTTCGGGCGCCATGAACGCCGGCGTGCCCACGCTGACGCCGGTGCCGGTGAGGGCCGTGGTGTCGGCGGCGCGGGCGATGCCGAAGTCGATGACGCGCGGGCCGTCCGCGGCGAGCAGGACGTTCGCGGGTTTCAGGTCGCGGTGCACGATGCCCGCGGCGTGGATGACGTGCAGGGCTTCGGCGGCTCCGACGGTCAGCAGGAGCACGCTGCGCAGCGGCAGCGCGCCGTACGTCGACACCGCCTCGGCGAGCGAGGGCCCCGGTACGTAGGAGGTGGCAAGCCACGGCTGCGCACCGTCGGTGTCGAAGTCGATGACCGGTGCCGTGTACAGGCCCTGCACCCGCTGGGCGGATCGCACTTCCTGCTGGAACCGGCGCCGGAACTCGGGATCCTCACTGAATTCGGGGCGGATCACCTTCAGCGCGACGGGCCGCCCGCCAGGTGTGAACGACAGGTACACCTTGCCCATGCCGCCCGCGCCCAGGACCGCCGCCAGGCGGTACCCGCCCACAACGGGCGGGTCGTCGTTCCCCAGGGGCCGGAAGGGCTCCAAAGACGGTGCACCGCTCATGTCGACTCATCCCCTGTTGACGGCAGTTGCGCCCTGCCCCTGCCCGAACGCCGCACCGAGCCTACCGAGGTCGATCGGGTTCTCCGACTCTGTCAGGTTCATTGACAGGAGATGACCGGAGCCGGACGCTGAGAGCGCTCTCAAGCAGTTCGGATTTCCCCCCACAGGTAAGGAAGAACATGTTCCGCTTATCGAAAGTGCTGGCATCCGGGGTCGCGGCGCTGGCCGTCGCCGCCGGCCTGATGGTTTTCGGTCCGTCGCCATCCGCGGAGGCCGTACCGGCCACCATCCCGCTCACGATCAAGAACAGCTCGGGGCGCAGCGAGCCGGTCTACGTCTACAACCTGGGAACCCTGCTCACGACGGGCCAGCAGGGCTGGGCCGACGCCAACGGCACGTTCCACCCTTGGCCCGCGGGAGGCAATCCCCCCACCCCCGCGCCCGACGCGTCGATCGCGGGTCCGGCCAACGGGCAGACCAAGACGATCCGGATGCCCAAGTTCTCGGGACGCGTCTACTTTTCCATCGGCCAGAAGATCGTCTTCAAGCTGAGCACCGGCGGCCTGGTGCAGCCTGCCGTGCAGAACAGCTCCGACCCCAACCGCAACATCCTGTTCAACTGGTCCGAGTACACGCTCAACGACGCCGGCCTGTGGATCAACAGCACCCAGGTCGACATGTTCTCGGCTCCCTACGCGGTGGGCGTGAAGGCGGCCGACGGCACGGTCAGGAACACCGGCCGGCTGAAGCCGGGCGGCTACAACGCCGTCTTCAGCCAACTGCGTTCGGCCGGCTGGGGCGGACTGATCCAGAACCGCCCCGACGGCACGCCGCTGCGAGCGCTCTCGCCCGGTCACGGCATCGAGGCGGGCGGAGTCCCGCCCGGCGTCATGAACGACTACATCAACCGGGTCTGGAGCAAGTACAGCTCCTCCACGCTCACCGTGACGCCGTTCGCGAACCAGCCGAACACCAAGTACTACGGCCGGGTCTCGGGCAACGTCATGAACTTCACCAACGGCTCAGGAGCGGTGGTCACCAGCTTCCAGAAGCCGGACTCCGACAGCATCTTCGGCTGCTACAAGCTCCTGGACGCACCCAACGACCTCGTCCGCGGCCCGATCTCCCGCACCCTGTGCGCGGGCTACAACCGGTCGACGCTCCTGACCAACCCCAACCAACCCGACGCGAACGGCGCCAACTTCTACCGCGACGCCGTCACCAACCACTACTCCCGCATCATCCACGGACAGATGGCCGACGGTAAGGCGTACGGCTTCGCCTTCGACGACGTGGGCGCCCACGAGTCGCTGGTGCACGACGGCAACCCGCAAGAGGCCTTCATGACGCTGGAACCGTTCAACTAGCCCAGGACCAGGACCCGTAGGGCGCGGCGGGATGCCCGGCCCCCGCCGCGCCCTCCTCGGGCCGGGCGGCGGCCGTCACCCGTCGGCGTCTGCAGGGGGACCGGCGGCCGCCCCGTCCTCGGCAGCCGAGGCGGAGCCCCGGTCCGGCTCCCGCTCCCAGTAGAGGGCGCGCTTGCGCCGCCGCTCGTCCGTCAGCTCGGGCAGCGGCTCCGAGGCCACCCGGCGGGCGCCCGACCGCAGGAACTCCACGACCACCATGGCCTGTTCGCCGAGCTCCCAGCGCTCCAGCAGCCCGCCGTCGATCAACCGGGTCATGAGCTCCATGCCGTCCTGGCGCTCCTCGCGCTGCTCACTGCGGAACAGCTTCCGGATCTCCTGCACGTCCTGCGGGTTGCGGGCCATCATCTGTGCCATGACGGCGTCGTCGCCCTTCTCCATGGCGTGCTGGAAGCTTTCCGCCCAGCGCTGGATGAGGAGGCGCTCGTTGTCGTCCCGGATCTCCCGCAGCCGCTGGCGGAACTGTTCCACGGCGGTCTGGTTGAGGACCTCGCCGACCCGTACGCCGTGCTCCCGGCTCAGCCGGTCCGCCTGGATCGTCACGAACACGTCCAGTTCCATGCCGAACCGGACGCCCAGCTCGTGTCCGGTCAGCGCCTCGTTGACCGCGTCGCGGACCTCCTCGGCGTGATTGATCGAGTAGGTGCGCGATACGTCGCGCAGCCGCTGCTCCAGTTCCGGCACGAGCAGTGCGCCCACGTCGGTGACCTGGCTCCGGGCAACGCCGCAGGGGTCGGCCACCCGCCACCGGACGGCCACGTCGGCGGGGAAGGACCGGCCCCTCTCCGACGCCGGCAACTGGGCCTGGAACGAGACGGTGTGCCAGCCCAGCTGGAGTTCGAACGCGGTGTAGGGGCGGGTGAACCAGCGCAGCAGGAAGCTTTCGTCGCCCTCGGGTCCCACCGCCCGCGGCGGACGGTTGCGGTAGTAGAGCACGGCCACGTACTGCGCGCTGCGGTGCCGGTACGGCCAGGCCGGACGGTACTCGCGGATGAAGGGGCCGGCCAGCGCCTGTGCGGACGCCGGGCGCTCGCCCTCCAGCCGGGGGGACGCGGCGGCCGCATGGGGCGGCTGGGGGTTCCAGGGGCGGTGCGGCGCGACGGGCGGGGCTGGCGGGGCCGGCGGCCCGGGCGGGGCGGGCGGGCCGACGTGTACGGGGTAGTTCATGGTCATCACTCCGTCTTCTCAGCTCGTGGCGCCGGACGCACCCGGCGGGATGATCACGGTCCGCGGCACGGCGTCGTACAGCCGCCGCGTGGTGGCCCCGGTCAAGGACTCGTCGGGGTCGCGCTCCATGCGCCGCACCAGGTTCCGCAGCCGCTCGATGTCGTCCTGCGCACTCACCAGGAGCGGGAGGAAGCCGCACAGGACGTCCAGCAGTCCGGGGTCCTCGTCCGCGAGACGCATCCAGATGGCGAGGGAGGACTCCACCTCCGCCCGCCACCGGGCGGTGTCCAGTCCGGTCCACACCAGGTCCGCCAGCATGGGGGCGGCCTCCGGCCGGGCGGTGAGCAGCCCCGCCACCACCGGCCAGCCCGGGTGTTCCGCGAGCCAGGGGACGTCCTCCAGGCCCCACAGGGCGGACGGCTGCTGCCAGAGCAGCCGGTCCACGGTGAACAGGGCCAGGTCGTGCCGGCTCCAGCGGCGGTCGCCCAGCCAGGATCCCAGCCGTGCCAGTGCGGTCGCCCCGTGGGAGCCGACGACCAGCCGCGCCACGCTGTACGAGGCGTGCGTCAGCAGCTCCTCGTCGTCGCGCCCGGCCAGCAGCCCGAGTTCGTCGAGGGAGGCGGAGACGGACCGTTCGACCGTGCCGTAACCGTGCACCAGGGCCGCCGTGCTGCGCAGGCCCGCGTCGGCCTCGTCGCGGGCCCACGCCCGCACCGTGTCGCGCACGATCGGCCGGACCGCCTCGTCGAGGGACGCGGCGTAGGCCAGCGCCGTCGCCGCGGCCACGTGCTGCTCGGGGGAGTCCGAGGTCGCCATCGGCAGCACCACCTCCTGGAACAGGAACGCCAGGTCGCGCGGGCACAGCGCCCCGACGGTGAGCGCGGCGGGCACCCATGCGACGGGCCGGCCGTCGTCGCACAGTGTCCGCAGCCAGCGGCCCAGGGGCCCGCGCACGTTGGGGTAGCCCTCCCAGGCGTGGGAAAGCACCGCCCAGGGCAGCGCCCGGCCCTGCAGGCGTACCTTGCGCACGCCCAGCGGCCGGCTGCCGAACCGGACGTCCCCGGTGAACACCTCGGCCCGCGCGGCCGCGAGCCGGGCGTCCTGGTGGTCGTGGAACAGCGCCCGGCCCGGATCCTTCGCCGGGTCCATGGTCACCGCGAACTCCCAGGCCAGCCGCTCGGCGGCCTCGGCGGCCACGCTGTACGGCGAACCGCTGAACACCGCCACCGTCGTGCGGAAGGCCGCCAGCCGGGTCGCCGCCGCCATCGCCGCCCGGTTGCGGGGCGGCACCCGCCCCGGCGCCGCCAACCAGGCCTCCGCCTGCCGCGCCGCAAAGGTCCGCAGCTCGGCCAGGAGTTCCTCCTCGGGCAGCTTCCCCGCAAGGTGGTCGACGAGGAGCCGGGCCAGCGACTCGACCTCATGGGGCCGCAGTTGGTCCAGTCCGAGGGCCGCAGTCACGTCCGCCCGGTCGGCCAGGGCCAGGGCCGCCGCCAGCCGCTCCACCTCGCCGTGCCCCAGCAGGGCCACCAGGTGTTTGCGCAGCATGCCGTCGGACGAGGGCGGCCGGAACAGCGTGCCGTACCGCCCGCGGAGCAGCTCGTCCGCGAAGCCGCCCGCCTCGACGACCAGGATCGCGTACGCGCCGTGCCGCTCCAGCAGCGAGCTGAGCCGGTCCAGGTGCAGTTCGGCCGGAGGTTCGGCGAACCGGGCCCGGTCCTCCCCGTACCGGTCCTCGTCGGCCGGGCGCCGCTCGGCGTGGAACACGCCGTCCCCGGTGATCTCCACCAGGTAGCCGTGCTCCGCCTGGAGGTCGGCCCCGTCGATGCGGTGCAGCTCGGTGCGCGGGTCCAGCCGCTCGATGCGGCCGCGCGTCACCTCGTCGAGCAGGGACAGCGCCGTGTACGTGCGTCCGCTGCCCGGGTCGCCGCACAACGCGATCAGCCGCTGCCGCTCCAGGCGGGTCCGCGCCGCCCCGTAGCCGGGCGGTTCCTGGAACACCCGCCGCAGCCGCCGGAGTTCGTCGCGGTGCACGGAGCCGGTGACCAGCCGGGCGGCTGCGGCCCGGCCGCCGTGGTAGTGGTGGTGGTCGCCCAGGTGGACGTCGCCCCGGGTGCCGTCGACGACGGCGTTGCGCCCGCGCACGTCGAAGAAGTGCGCGCGTGCCTGCCGCGCCGCGTCGTAGCCCCCGTCCCCCAGCCTGTTGCCGAACGGGCCGCTGCGGGCCGCGGCGAAGTCCCGGCCGTCGCCGCCCGCGGGACCTCCCGCGCCCGGTCCGCCGCCGGCTGCCCCGGCGGCGGCCGCGTTCCCGCCCGCGGCCTCTCCGCCGCCCTGTGCGCCGGCTCCGGCGCCGCCTGCGTCACTCATCTCCACCATCCCGGTCCGCGGCGTCGCCCTCGTCGCGCGTGAGGGTCACACCGGTGACGTTCCCGTGCACCTCGGCGCCGTCCACGATCTGATTGGGTCCGTGCACGGTGATCGCGTACTTCGCGGGCGGCGGCGGCGCGGGCTTGGCGCCGTTGCGCCGGTCTCCGTCGCGCCGTTCCCCGGTCCGTCGTTCCCCCGTCCGCCGGTCCCCGTCCTGCCGGCGGTCCGCTTCCCGCCGGTCGCCCTGCCGCCGGTCCCCGGCGCCGCCCCCGTCGGCCTCGTCCCCGTCCTGCCGCACTCGCCCGGGCTCCGGCAGCGGCGGCCGGGAGCGCCGGGGCACGTGGAACCAGGCCGTCTCGTCGGTCTCCTTGACGCGTACGGGATACGGCGCGTAGCACTCGGGCTCGACGAACCGGCCGCCGTCGGCGACCACCGTGCGGTACAGGACGTCCGAGACCACGAAGACCAGTCCGATCGTTTCGTCCGCGGCCAGTACCTCCCGCGCCGGCTCGCTGTCGCACAGCCGGCAGGCCAGGTCGACGGTCCGGCCCACCAGCCCCCGGCCGTCGTCGCTGACGGGCCCGCTGTGCATGGCGACGCGCAGCCGCAGTGGCTCCAGCCGTCCCCGGTTGTGCTCGCGCAGGCCCTGGTGGACCTCTTCGAGCCACACCCCCACCAGAGCCGCGGGCGGTACGGCCGGGTCCAGCGCGGCCAGTATCCCGTCGCCGCGGTCTTCGACGTGTACCTGTCCGACGGGTACCCCGATCGCCTCGAAGGCCGCCTCGAAGACCTCGTACATCGCGCGCCGCGACCGCAGTTTGGCGTGCTGGTCCAGCTGACCCGACCCTCTGATGTCCGCGCTCACCACCAGCCGGTGCACGGCCGCCTCATGACTGTTGCTCACTCCGCCCCCCTGGAACGCCGAACCGACACGCCCAGGATGGCGGCGCCCCGGCATGCTGTATGTAGCCGTTTACACACCCGGCCGCGGTAGGCGCGGGCCCCCGCTCCCGCCCCCGGCTCCGTCACCGCCGCCCCCGCCGGCGAGCAGCCGCAGCGGTTCGAGGTCGGTGACCACCAACTGCCGGGAAGCGGTGCGGACGATGCCCCGCTCGCGCAGCAGGCGCAGGGCCTTGGCCACCGCCTCGCGGGTCGAGCCCACGGACGCGGCCAGGTCGTGCTGCGGGAGCGGCAGGTCGATGGTGACGCTCGCGTCGGGGTTGCGGCGGCCGGTCCGCTCGACCAGTTCGACGAGCCGTGCCGCGAGCCGCTGGAGCACGTTCTCCGAGGCCAGCGAGCGGCGTTCGCCGTCGGAGCTGCGCAGCCGCGAGCTGAGCTGGCGCAGCACGAGCGCGCTGGCGGCGGGGCTGCCGGCGAGGAAGCCGCGGAACCGGTCGCCCGGGATCACTACGGCGGCCACCGGCCCGAGGGCGGCCACGGTGGCGCTGCGCGGCCGCAGGTCCATGGCGGCCAGCTCGCCCACCAGCTCACCGGCGCCGCGCAGGGCGAGGATCAGGCGGTTGCCGCGCTCGGTGGTCACCGACACCACCGCCCAGCCGCCGGTGATCGCCACGACGTGGGAAGTGGTGGCGCGTTCCGGCAGGATGACCGCACCGGGCTCGTAGCGGCGAGGTACGCCGAGGGCCAGCAGCGCCGCCCGGTCCTGCGGGCGTAACGCGTGGAGCAGTGGCTGCTCCTGTTCGATGAGACTCACGTCGACCGCTCCCGTACCGGCACCGGCCCACCGACCTCATGGCAAGCCCCACGCAATGACACATACACGTCAATGGCTGCGGGTGCACGGCAGTTGACCGAATCCGCCGCGGGCGAGAGCGGAGGGGCCGGTGGGGAGTGTGGCGGCCATCGGCGGTCGAGTTCGGTGGCGAATTTGGCCGGATTCCTCTGGTGAGCCGTCGGATCGGGCCTGGCGAGCGGTCGCGCCGCGTGCCGGGCGCGCTCTCGACCAGTCCGAATACCGTCGGTCGCCCTGGCAAACACCCTGCGGGACGAGATCACTGCATCGAGGTAATGCCAGCGATTCAGGCGGGGCGGATGGCGGTACCGGCCGTTAATGTTCCACCGGATCTGGACGGATTCCCTGATATTCGCCCTCTTTTTCCTCTTTCACCGGTGACGTGCACCTATGCCGATCGCCTCCCTTACGAAGGAGAGCTCGCCCGATGACCGTTGACACCAGCCCGGAAGCGCAGCTGGAGCCGCCGAAGCAGTCCAGCCTGGGCACGGCGGCCGCCCGCAACCTTGCCACCACGACCAAGTCCGCCCCCCAGATGCAGGAGATCACCTCCCGCTGGCTGCTGAGGATGCTCCCCTGGGTGGAGACCAAGGGCGGCACCTACCGGGTGAACCGGCGGCTGAGTTACACCGTCGGCGACGGGCGCATCGACTTCGTCCAGGACGGCGCCACCGTCCGGGTGATCCCCCGCGAGCTCGGCGAACTGGCCCTGCTGCGCGGCTTCGACGACGTGGAGGTGCTGACCGCGCTCGCCGGCCGGTGCGTCCAGCGTGACTTCCGGGCCGGCGAGGTGCTGGTCGAGCGCGGTGCCCCCTCCGAGCACATCCACCTGATCGCGCACGGCCGCATCAACCAGACCTCCGTCGGCCAGTACGGTGACGAGGTCGCCGTCGCCGTGCTCGCCGGCGGCGACCGGTTCGGTGAGAACGCCCTGCTCGACGGGGCCGGCGGGTGGGACTACACCGCCACCGCCGAGACCCCCGGCACCCTGCTCACGCTCTCCCGCGCCGACTTCGCCGCCGTGCTGGCCTCGGCCCCGAGCCTCCAGGCCCACGTCCGGGAGTTCAGCGCCCTGCCCCGTCAGCGGCAGAACAAGCACGGCGAGGCCGAGATCGCCATGTCGGCGGGCCACACCGGCGAAGCCGAACTGCCCGGCGCCTTCGTCGACTACGAGGCCAAGCCGCGCGAGTACGAACTCTCCATCGCGCAGACCGTTCTGCGGGTCCACACGAGGGTCGCCGACCTCTACAACGAGCCGATGAACCAGACCGAGGAGCAACTCCGGCTCACCATCGAGGCGCTGCGCGAGCGGCAAGAGCACGAACTCGTGAACAACCGGGAGTTCGGCCTGCTGCACAACGCCGACTTCAAGCAGCGGATCCAGACCCACTCCGGCCCGCCCACTCCGGACGACCTCGACGAGCTGCTCTGCCGCCGCCGCGGCTCCAAGTTCTTCCTCGCCCACCCCAAGGCGATCGCTGCGATCGGGCGCGAGTTCAACGCTCGCGGGCTCTACCCGGACCACGTAGACGTCGGCGGGCAGCTGGTCCCGGCCTGGCGCGGGGTCCCGATCCTGCCCTGCAACAAGATCCCCATCAGCAAGGAGAACACCAGCTCGATCCTCGTCATGCGAACCGGCGCGGACAACCAGGGCGTCATCGGCCTGCGCCAGACCGGTCTGCCGGAGGAGTACGAGCCGGGTCTGTCGGTGCGCTTCATGGGCATCGACGAGAGGTCGATCATCTCCTACCTGGTCACCACCTACTATTCCGCCGCGATCCTGGTGCCCGACGCGCTCGGCGTGCTGGAGAACGTGCAGATCGCCCGCAGGCGCGACTAGGCCCTCTCCGGAGAACTTCCCCACGGTCACGACAGCCCGGACCCTCCCGGGCCGACCGAGCATGCCCGGGATCCGGGACAGCCCACCCACCTCACCAAGGAGCTACGGATGCCCGATCCTGGGCTTTCCCCTCTGCAGTCGAGCCTGCCTGCCGCCGCGGCCCGCTTCGGGGCCCACGTCCTCGCCCGCGCGCACGCCTCCGGAACCGAAGCCGCCGCCGGCGACGCCCGCCCCGCCCTGCCTTCCGGGCCCGCCCTGCCCTTCGTTCCCGTCTTCGGTGCGGGGGCCGTGCCCGCGACGGTGCCCGTCCCCGGCGAACCGGTCGCTCAGCACGTGGGGGAGGGCGCGGCGGCGGTGAGGCGGCCGAGCCCTGCCCTGGAACGGATCCTGAGCGGCCCCAGCGGTCTGGGCACGGCGGGCCTGCACCCGGCCCGGCGCGAGGAGCCGCCGGCGCCACCGGCGCCCGAGGCGCCGGTGGAGGGCCATCCGATCCCGGGCCTCTACTACCACCCGGTGCCGGAGCCCGATCCGGCGCGGGTGGAGGAGGTCAGCCGCAGGATCAAGGCATGGGCGCTGGACGAGGTCGAGCTCTACCCCGAGGACTGGGAGGGCCAGTTCGACGGCTTCCACGTCGGGCGCTACATGGTCGCCTGCCATCCGGACGCGCCCACCGTCGAGCACCTGATGCTCGCCACGCGGCTGATGGTCGCCGAGAACGCGGTCGACGACTGCTACTGCGAGGACCACGGCGGCTCGCCCATCGGCCTCGGCGGACGCCTGCTGCTGGCGCACACCGCCCTCGACGCCCTGCACACGACGAAGGAGTACCAGCCGGAGTGGGCGCAGTCGCTCCACTCGGACGCGCCTCGGCGTGCCTACCGCTCCGCCATGGAGTACTTCGTCCGGCAGTCCACCCCCTCCCAGGCCGACCGGTACCGGCACGACATGGCCCGTCTGCATCTCGGGTACCTCGCCGAGGCCGCGTGGGCCCAGACGGAGCACATGCCCGAGGTGTGGGAGTACCTGGCGATGCGGCAGTTCAACAACTTCCGCCCCTGCCCCACCATCACGGACACCGTCGGCGGCTACGAACTGCCCGCGGACCTGCATGCCCTGCCCGCCATGCAGCGGGTCATCGCACTCGCCGGGAACGCCACCACCATCGTCAACGACCTGTACTCCTACACCAAGGAACTCGCCAGCCCCGGCCGGCACCTGAACCTGCCCGTGGTGATCGCGGAACGTGAGGGCATCTCGGACCGGGAGGCCTACCTGAAGGCGGTCGAGGTCCACAACGACCTCATGCACGACTTCGAGGCCGCGGCCGCCGACCTGGCCGCCTCCTGCCCCGTCCCGAGCGTGCTGCGCTTCCTGAGGGGAGTGGCCGCGTGGGTCGACGGCAACCACTACTGGCACCAGACCAACACCTATCGCTACAGCCTGCCCGATTTCTGGTAAAGATGGGATGTATCCATGACTAGCACCGATCTCAACACCGCCACTGCTACCGCCACTTCGGCCGGTACCTCGGCATTTATCCCTGGCCCGGCGACGCCCTATCAGGGGGACATCGCCCGTTACTGGAACAACGAGGCCAGGCCCGTGAACCTGCGCCTCGGCGACGTCGACGGTCTTTACCACCACCACTACGGCATCGGCGACGTGGACCACGCCGCCCTCGGCGACGCCGACGACAGCGCATACGAGAAGAAGCTGATCGCCGAGCTCCACCGCCTGGAGTCGGCGCAGGCCGAACTGCTTTTGGACCACCTCGGCCCCATCGAGCGCGACGACACGCTCGTGGACGCCGGCTGCGGCCGCGGCGGTTCGATGGTCATGGCCCACCAGCGCTTCGGATGCAAGGTCGAGGGCGTCACCCTGTCGGCCAAGCAGGCCGACTTCGCCAACCAGCGCGCCCATGAACTCGGCATCGAGGACCACGTCCGCGCCCGTGTCTGCAACATGCTCGGCACGCCCTTCGAGACCGGGCAGGCGGCAGCCTCGTGGAACAACGAGTCGAGCATGTACGTCGACCTGGACGACCTCTTCGCCGAGCACTCCCGCGTCCTCGAGGTCGGCGGCCGCTACGTGACCATCACGGGCTGCTGGAACCCGCGTTACGGCCAGCCCTCGAAGTGGGTCTCCCAGATCAACGCGCACTTCGAGTGCAACATCCACTCCCGCCGGGAGTACATGCGCGCCATGGCCGACAACCGCCTCGTACCGCAGGCCGTCATCGACCTGACTCCCGCGACCCTGCCCTACTGGGAGCTGCGGGCCACCTCGCGCCTGGTCACCGGCATCGAAGAGGCGTTCATCAACTCCTACAAGGACGGCTCCTTCCAGTACCTCCTGATCGCGGCCGACCGCATCTGACCCCGACCGCCGCCGCCTGAAAGGGCCGGACCCGTCACCCGACGGACCCGGCGCTTTCGGCGTCGGCGCGAGGCTCTATGCGCCGATGTCCCGGTTGCGGAAGTCCTCCAGCGTCTCGCGCCGTACGAGGACCCGGGCCGCGCCCTCGTGGACCGCGATGACCGCGGGGCGGCCGACGAGGTTGTAGCCGGACGCCATGGACAGTTGATACGCACCGGCCACGGGTACGGCGAGCAGGTCTCCGGGGTGGATGTCGTCGGGCAGTTCCACGTCGGCGGCGAGGATGTCGCCGGCCTCGCAGTGCCGGCCGACGACCGTGGCCGTACGGGGGCCGGCCGTCGAGTGGCGGCCGATCAGGCGGGGCGCGTAGCGCACCCCGTACAGGGCGGGGCGCGGGTTGTCGCTCATACCGCCGTCGACGGCGACGAACACCCTCTCGCCGGTGTGTTTGACGGCGAGGACCCGGTACAGCGCGACTCCGGCCGGCCCGACGACGGCCCGCCCGGGTTCGATGAGGAGCCGGGGCACGGTCAGCCGGGCCGCACCGCACCCTTCGACCAGCTCGGCGCGCAGCCGTCGGGCGAGTGCGGTGAGGTCGAGGGCGGGTTCGCCGGGCCGGTAGGCGATGCCGTGGCCGCCGCCCATGTCCAGTTCGGGCAGGACGATGCCGTGGGTGTCACGGATGCGGGCCATCAGCCCGACCATGCGGCGCAGGGCCACCAGGTAGGGCTTCACGTCGGTGATCTGGGATCCGATGTGGCAGTGCAGGCCGGTCAGTTCGAGCTGCGGCTGGCCCAGGATCCGGGCGACGGCGTGCTGCGCGCCCCCGTCGGTGAGCGACAGCCCGAACTTCTGGTCCTCCGTGCCCGTGCGGATCTTGTCGTGGCCCCCGGCCGAGACGCCCGGCACCACCCGCACCATGACCTTCTGGTGCCCCTCGGGTCCGACGGCGGCCGCGATCCGGGCGATCTCCGACGGACCGTCGATGACGATCCGCCCCACGCCGAGGCGGAGCGCCGCTTCCAGGTCGCGGGGCGATTTGGCGTTGCCGTGCAGCACGATCCGCTCGGGCGGGAAGCCGGCGGTGACGGCGAGCTCCAGCTCCCCGGCGGAACACACGTCCAGGCCCAGTCCCTCCTCCTGCACCCAGCGCACCATGGCGCGGGAGAGGAACGCCTTCGCGGCGTAGTGGACATCGGCGCCGGGGAAGGCCTCCCGGTAGGTCCGGCAGCGCCCGCGCACCTCACCCTCGTCCAGGACGTAGACCGGGGTCTCGAACCGCTCGGCGATCTCGGTGAGGGAGACCCCGCCGACGGCCAGGCCGCCGTGCGGGAGCCGCTCCGTGGAGGCGGGCCATATGGACAGATCCTCCGCGCCGGTGGCGACGTCGGAGAGTACGGCAATGGTCATCGGGACTTCCCCCTCAGAGAACGCGGACTGTGACGTCGGTCGTCCTCGCCGGCACCGGGGTGACGGCGGGGGCGGAGAGGGCCGGGTCGATCGTCACCAGGCGCACGCCGAGCGGCGAAGCCACCGCGCGGAGCGCCGATTCGGAGAGCCGGATCCAGGGCTGCTCCGCGCCGAGCGTCGCGGCCAGCAGGTCGGGGCGGGTGAATCCGACGGCGGTGCGGTCGCCGAGAGGGGTGCGGAACATCCGGAGCACCACCTCCGCTGTTCCCGGCCGGACGGGCACGCAGAGGGGTCCGGCCGGGACGCGTTCTTCAGGATCGGGGTCGTCTTCGTACGGGAACAAACACATGGGGCCCTCCCGGAGGAACCACGAGTGGCGGTTGAGGCCCCGGGTGCGGGGAGGCAGTCCGGGGCGCGACACCGAAGCTATCCCCGGGTTCCCGCACCTGCCGCCACCCCATGACGGGTCCTTGACGACGACCGGCCGAGTTCATACGGGTCCCTGACGCGGCGTCGGGTCGCGTCAGGGATGCGTCCGCCCCCCGGCAGCGCGCAGCCCTGCTCGGCGCGTCGCCGGGCAGGGCCGGGCGGCGCGCCGAGCAGGGTCTGTCGCCGGCGTCAGCCGGTTTGCTTCTTCCAGCCGGTACACAGGGCCAGGATGATGATCGCGTCGATCGCGATGATGATGATCGCCCACCAGGGCTGATACGGCAGCCACATGAAGTTGAGAATGATGCTGAGGCCTGCCAGCCCGATGCCCGCTCCACGGGCCAGGCCCGAGCCGGCGAAGATGCCTATCCCGGCGAGGACGACGATGATTCCGATGATGAGGTGGATCCAGCCCCACGCCGTCAGGTCGAACTCGAAGACGTAGCTCCCGATCCTGAGGTAGACGTCGTCGTTCGCTATGGCCGCGATGCCCTCGAACACGGCCAGGCAGCCCGAGACGATCAGCATCACGGCGGCGAAGAGCACGCCGCCGCTGATCGTGTCGCCGCCACCTTCGGTCAGTGGTGTCGTGCCGGGAGCGGGTCCGGTGTTCCAGTTCCCTCCGGTCGGTGTCTGCTGGCTCATGGAAGTCACCTCACAGCTGTCGTTGCGGGCCGGCCGTGCCTTCCTCCCAGCATCACGAGGAAGCGGGTTCCCGTGATCACCCGATGCGGGTGATCTTCGTACCGCTACTGGGCCACGGCGCCGCCCGGAGGGAGCAACCCGGCGTGCGAACGTCGCTACGGTGCGTGTCCAATGGACGGCAGCGGCAGCTTCGCCGCGGTCGTCCCCTGGGAGTGCCATGAGTACGCCGCCCGAGCCGCCCGAGCCGCCCCAGCCGTCCGCGTCGTCCGCCCCGTCGTCGCCGTCGGCCCCGTCCGGCAAGGCGCACGAGGGCTCCCGCGCCAAGCGGATCGCGATGAGCACGGTCTCGGCCGTGCTGATCACGCTCACCTGCATTCTCGTACCGGTCTCCCTGCTCACCGTGTGGGTGCACGACATCGTGCTGGACACCGACCGGTACGTGTCGACGGTGTCCCCGCTCGCATCCGACCCCGCGATCGAGGCCGCCACCGTCCACCGCATCACCGAGGCAGCCGATGTCCGGGTCGACGGCCCCCGGGTCGCGGCGGACATCGCGGCGTGGCTGGAGTCCCAGGGACTGCCGCCGCGCGCCAGTACGGCCGTCAAGGCGCTGGGGCCGCAGCTCGACTCGGCCGTCGACCAGGCCGTCACCAAGGTGGCGACGCGCTTCGTCGACAGCGACCGGTTCGAGAAGGTGTGGACCGAGGCCAACCGGGCCGCACACACGGCCGTCGTACGCGCGCTCACCGGTGAGGGCCGGGGCGCGGTCGGGGTCAGTGACGGCACCGTCACCCTTGACGTCGGCGTCGCGGTGGAGCGGGTCAAGGAGGATCTGGTGGCCGCCGGCCTCTCCCCGGCGGAGAAGATCCCCGAGGTCAACAAGCAGATGGTGCTCTTCCAGTCCGACAAGCTGGCCAAGATCAGGAACGCGGTGCACCTGCTCGACGTCGTCGGCAACTGGCTGCCCGTGCTCACCGTGGTTCTCGGGGCCATCGGGGTGCTGCTCGCCCGGCGCCGTCGCAGGGCGCTGGTGACCACCACCCTCTGCGCGGCCGCGGCCTGCCTGATCCTCGCCATCGGCCTCGTGATCGCCCGCCGCTACTACCTCGATCACCTGCCGGCGGAGGTGCAGTCCCCGGCCGCGGCCGCCGCCGTCTTCGACACCCTCGTCCGCTTCCTGCGCGTCAGCATCCGCACCGCGATCGTGCTGGGAATCGTGGTGGCGATCGGCGCCTACCTGTCCGGAGCCGGCCGACTGCCGATCGCCGTGCGCGGGAAGGCCGAGACCATGGCCGACTCCGCCGCGCGCTGGGGCAGTGGTCACGGGGTGCACACCGGCAAGGTCGGTACCTGGGTGGACGCCTACCGGCGGTGGCTCACCCTCGCGGCCCTGCTGGTGATCGCGCTGGTGTTCGCGCTGTGGAACCACCCGACGGTGCTGACGGTGCTGCTGATGGTGGTCATCCTCCTCGCCGTGCTCGCCGTACTCGCGCTCCTCGCGGCCGGCGGCCGCAACAGCGAACCCACCGAGCGTGCCGGCAAGTCGTAGCCGCCGCCCCGTCAGGCAGGCTGCTGACGCATCTCGACCACGCGCATGCCCAGGGACTGGAAGCGGGTGAGGAGCCCGTACAGGTGGGCCTCGTCCGCCACGGTGCCCAGGAAGAGGGTCTGCTCCCGCAGGGGCATCCGGTCGAGCTCGGGGAAGCTCGCGGCGAGTGCGTCCGGCACGATGCCCGCTATGCGGAATTCGTAGCGCATGAGAGCACTCACCTCTCTCGTCCGACCTCACCTTCCATGGTCGGTCCCCGACCACCTTCTCGGCATCGCCTGGTTCGGGGGAGTCACAGGATCCCGAGGTCCTGGGCCCGGTGGACGGCCTCGCTGCGCCGGGTGGCGGAGAGCTTGCGGTAGATGCTCTTCAGATGGGTCTTGACCGTGTTGGCCGACACGTACAGCTCGGCGGCGATCTCCTCCGTGGACAGCAGCTGTGCGGCCTTGCGCAGCACCTCGGTCTCCCGCTCACTCAGCGCCTCCACCACAGCTGGCCGCTCGCCGGCCGCAGAGCCGGCACGCCCCGGGGCGAGGGAGGGCAGCCAGCTGTGCAGCCGGGCCAGTTGCGGGTCCTGGCGCAGGATCCGGCCTACCCAGGGGCCGCTCTCGGCGAACATCCGGCGCAGCTCCTCAGGCCGGGCCAGCGCCAGCGCCTGACCGAGCCGGCGCCGCGTCTCCTCGGAGGCGCCGTCCGACGCGGCGATCTGCGCCCGGAGCAGGCACGCCTGCGCCCGCACGGATCTCGGAACGCCCGCTTCGTCCGACAGCCCGGCCAGCGACTCGACCGCGTCGTCGCCGCGTCCCGCCGCCAGCAGGGCGCGGGCCCGGGCCAGCGCATGCTCCGGCCGGTCCGAGGGCACCGCGTCCAGGACGACCAGGGCCGCGGCGGCGTCTGCGCGCGCGAGGTACGCGGACGCCTCGGCGACGGCCAGCTCGTCGAGCGCCCACGCGGACAGCCGGGACGGGAACGCGGCCGGCCCGAGCGCGTGGACGGCGGCGAGCGCCCCTCCCCGTCGCCCTCGGCCGCGGCCAGCCGCGCGCCGATGACGGCGGCCTCGACCACGGCCACGGGCTCCGGACGGGGACCCGCCGCCAAGGTCGCCAGGTCGAGATGGGAGCGGGCGGCCGGCAGGTCGTCGTGCTCGACCGAGACGCCCGCCAGGACGAGGTGGCCGACACGTGCCCGGCGCTCCGGGGGAAGTGCGGACCGCTCGGCGACGGCGAGCGAGGCGCGGGCGTGCTCGGTCGCCTGCCGCAGCCGGCCGCCCAGCAGCTCGACCAGGGCCAGTGATCCCAGCGCGTCGCAGAGCGAGGCCTCCGTCCCCTGCCCGCCGGAGGCCTCGACCGCCGCCGTCAGCGCGGACTCGGCGCGGTCGAGGCGTCCGGCGCCGAGCTCGACCGAGCCGAGGGCCGCCAGGATCAGGGCCCGGATCTCGGGGTGTCCGGCGAGCAGACGCGGCGGGATGCGCTCGAGCAGATCGTCGGCGTCGGCCGCCGCACGCTCGGTGGCCGCCAGGTCGCCCGCCAGCCGCCCCGCGAGGACCCCGAGGAAGGCGCGGCAGAGCCTCGCCTGCGGACCCGAGGCGTCGGTCAGGTACAGGTCCGCCCGCCGCAGCCCGGCCTGACATCCGGGCAGGTCCTGATCGGTCAGTCTGCGGGCCGCGCCGACCAGGGCCGGTGCGGCGCCCTTCGTGTCGGCCGGCATGTCGGCGAACGCACCGCCCAGCTGGTCCGTTTCCAGGCCCGTGAAGAGCCGGCCGATCGCCACGTTGTCGATCAGCTGTCCCGCCGCGAACTCCCAGTCACCGGCGGCGGCGGCCTGCGTCACGGCCTCCGTCAGCTGCCCGGCCCGGGCGAGCCAGCGCGCGGCCCGCCCGTGCAACCGGGGCTCGAGGCCGGGGCAGCGTTGCCGCAGGTGCGCGCGCAGGACTTCGGCGAACAGCGGGTGCAGCCGGTACCAGGCCGTTGCGTCGACCTGTTCGAGGAACGTGTTGGAGTGGGCGAGCCCGGCGAGTGTCTGAGCGGCGTCATCGCGGCCGGTCAGCGCGTCCGCGAGGTCCGGGTGGATCCGGTCGGTGACGCAGGCGCGCAGCAGCAGATCCTGAGTGGCCGGCGGCTGGGCGTCGAGCACCTCGTTGAGCAGGTAGTCGGCGATCGTGGTGCGGTCGGCGGCGAACTGGCGCAAGAACTCCTCGGGGTCGGTGCTGCGCTGCATCGCCAGGGCGCACAGGCGCACCCCCGCCGCCCATCCCTCGGTTCTGTCCACGAGAAGCCGGATGCCCTCCGGCGAGATCTCCAGCCGGTGCTTGCCGAGGAGAGTTTCGGCGTCCGCCCGGCTGAACTGCAGGTCTGCTTGGCGGATCTCGGTGATCTCGTCGGCCGCCCGGTAGCGGTGCAGTGGAAGCAGCGCGTCCGTTCGGCTGGTGAGCACGGTGCGCAGACCCTCGGCGGCGTTCCGGATCACGAAGTCCAGTCCGTCCGTGATCGCGGGGGCGCGGGCCGCGTCGAACCGGTCGAGCACCAGCACCACGGGCTCCGGCTGCCCGGACAGCCCTTCCGCCAGCCGCACCAGCAGTGACTGGCTCACCCCTTCGGCGCGGGTGGGCCTGCCCACCTCGGCCGGCAGTACCACCCCGCCCCGGTGGAGGGCTTCCAGGACGTACGCCCAGAAGGCGCCCGGAGCATCACCGGGCTCGACGGTCAGCCATACGGGGGGCCGCGGCGCGAGTCCCTTGGCCGCCCAGTGGGCGGCGAGCACCGTCTTGCCGGCGCCGGCCGGACCGCTGACGAGGGTGAGCGGGCCCCCCATCCCCGCCGTCAGGCGCTTCAGCAGCTCGGGCCGGGACACCAGGAGCTTCGGCACGGCCGGAACGGCGAATCTGACCGTGAGCATCGGGTCACCGGACGGCGCCAGGCTCGGGAGCTCCGGACGTCCCGGGACCTCGGGCCCTACGGGTACGGGGTTCGGGTTCCGCATGAAGCCACCGAAGGTTCACCGGGTACGCACTGTGATCGGCCCACGCCCTCCACTCAAGCCGTGATCGGTGGTGATCACCAGTCGTGTCACCCTGGCGGGGTCTGACTCACCCCCGGGTGGCCGTCTCCTCCGGGGCGTCGGCGGGAGTGCCCAGGTGGCGTGCCGGCAGGGGTTCGTGGGCCACTACGTATCCCACGGCGATGCCCACCGTGACGACGAAGAACAACATGATCAGCCACGACAGCATGACGAAGACCAGCCCGAGGCCCCCGAACTGCTCCAGGCTGCGGTTTATCGCGCGGGGCATGTAGAACCTGGACCCCCAGGTGACCACCTGTTCCCCGACCGCGACCAGGATCGCGCCGGGCAGCAACGGCAGCCACGGGACCCTGGCGCCGAGCAGCAGGTGCTGGGTCCACCACCACAGCAGGGTGCCGCTGACCAGCGCGAGGACCGCGCCGAGCGCCCGGCCGGTGCCGAACGCGTTCTGGATCGGTCCCTGGAAGATCAGGGCGGCCAGCCACACGCCGATCCAGGCGAGCCAGCGCCAGGCGGCGAGCCGGGCGGCGGCTTTCGGGAGGTGCCAGGACCGTTCGCAGGTCGTCTGCAGGGCGCGGCTGCAGGCGGTGGCGGACAGCAAGGTCACCAGGATGCCCACGGCTCCGGTGCTCGCGACGGCCGCGGCGTCACCGGCCGCGTACACGGCGCGCACCTGGTCCAGCGCGGGGCCCGTCAGGCCCAGGGTCGAGCTGATCGTCGAGATCAGCTGCTCGCGCATCCAGTCGGGGGAGACGGCCGCGATGACGAAGACGGCGGGGATCGCGCCGAGGAACGCCTGCGCCGCCAGCCGAGTGGCGCAGTCCAGTACGTAGATGCTGGTGAGCTGCTCGAGGATCCGGCCCAGGAACGGCGTGTACTTGCGCATCCAGCCCGGCATGGTGAAGCGACGCGGCCAGGCACGGGGTCCGGGCACGGTGACGCCTCCTTCCGGGAACGGCGCCCGTCGGCTGTGGCGGCCTCTCCATGAGAAGAATGGGGGAGAGGGGAATCTCCGGCATGTCCGGCGTCTCCTGAGGAAGGTGTGACGCCGGATCGCTTCCGGTGCGCGGACCTGGCCCGGGCCTCAGTTCGCCGCTTGCTTCACGAGGGCGCCGATCCTCGCCTCGTCGGTGGCGGTCAGCTCCTTCAGGGCGTACGAGGTCGGCCACATGGCGCCTTCGTCGAGGTTCGCCTTGTCGCTGAAACCGAGCGTCGCGTACCTCGTGTTGAACTTCTGCGCGCTCTGGAAGAAGCAGACGACCTTGCCGTCCCTGGCGTACGAGGGCATCCCGTACCAGAGCTTCGGTGCGAGTTCCGGCGCGCTCGCCTTGACGACCGCGTGGAACCGTTCGGCCATGACCCGGTCCGAGTCCGACATCTCGGCGATCTTCGCGAGCACGGCGGCTTCCTCCTCCCGTGCCTTGTCGGCGCGCGATCCGCGGCGCGCGGACGCCCTCAGCTCCTGGGCCCGCTCCTTCATCGCGCCGCGCTCCTCGTCCGTGAACCTCTTCGAGGAGCTGTCGGTCGCGGTGGTGTTCTCGGCGGGCTTCTGCGTGTCGTTCATTGCGGGTTTCCTCCTGGTACAGGGCTTGATGGACGTCATCGTCATGCCTTCGGGCCGCCGGGGCCGGCGGGTTTGCCCGCCGGCCCCGGCCGGGGCCCGTCATCCCCAGGCGCCGGCGATCTGGCGGGTCGTGGCGTTGAGCCGGTTGAACATGTTGGTGACGCCGATCATCAGGACGATCGCGGCCAGCTGCTTCTCGTCGAAGTAGGTGGCGGCCGTGTCCCAGACCTCGTCGCTCACCGGGTCGGGACGGTCGGCCAGCCGCGTCGCGGCCTCGGCCAGCGTGAGGGCCGCCCGCTCCTCCTCGGTGAAGTACGGGGCCTCCCGCCAGGCGGCGACCGTGGCCAGCCGCTCGTCGCTCACCCCGGCCTTGCGGGCCGACTTGGCGCCGCCGTCGACGCAGGCGCTGCAGCCGTTGATCTGGCTGACCCGCAGATGCACCAGCTCCAGCGTCTGCCCGTCCACCCCACCGGAGTGCACGGCCTTGAAGATCTCCTGGATGGGCTGCATCGCGCCGGACAGTACGACGGCGGGGTTCTGCATACGAGACTGCATGGTGGTTCGCTCCTCTTACCGGTTGGTTCCCCGTTCCCTCGGGGTGTGACTCCATGACAGCCGCTCCGGCGTGCCGTGACGACGGCGATGGGACGCCCTGGGACAGTTCAAATGGCCTTGATCTGCGCAGACTTGGCCCGCAATACTTCGGCCGGGGCGGGACAGCGAAGCGGGGGAACCATGGATGTGGAACAGCGGACGGCGAAGACCGGGCCGCAGGACGAGCTGGCCGCCCGGCTGCGCCTGATCCAGGAGCTGTCCGGGCTCGGCGTACGCGCCCTCGCGAGGGACACCGGACTCAGCTCCTCCTCGCTGTCGCGTTACCTCAGCGGTCAAACCGTGCCGCCCTGGCCCGCGGTGATCGCCCTCTGCCGCCTCGTCAAGCGCGACCCCCGCCCCCTGCGCCCCCTGTGGGAACGGTCCTCGAACCCGCTGCCAGCGCCCCCGAAGTCCAGCCGCCAGGTCCAGCCGAGGCCCCGCAACGATCTGCCGCGCGACGTACCCGACTTCACCGGACGGGAGGCCCAACTCGCCGCCGTGCTCGCCGCGCTGGAAAGCCACCAGGTGGTCGCCCTCGACGGCATGGCAGGCGTCGGCAAGACCTGCCTGGCGGTGCACGCCGCGCACCGGCTCGCCGCCCCCTACCCGGACGCCCAGCTCTATGTGGACCTGCACGGCTTCACCGAGGGCCGCGAACCGCTCGATCCCGACTCCGCGCTGCGCATGCTGCTCTCGGCGCTCGACGTCCCGTCCGAGAGGGTCCCGCAGGAGGGCATCGAACAGCTGGCCGCCTGCTGGCGGTCGGAACTGGCCCGCCGGCGGGCCGTCGTGGTCCTCGACAACGCCGCCGACGCCGACCAGGTCCGCCCGCTGCTGCCCGGCGCAGGCCCCTCCGTCGTCGTGATCACGAGCCGCAAGCGGCTGCTGGGCCTGGACGAGGTGCCCCCGGTGTCGCTGGACGTGCTGAGCCCCCAGGAGAGCGCGGAGCTGCTGGCCCGTGCCAGCGGCGACCCCAGCGGCCCCGAAGGGCGGCTGGCCCGCGAACCGGAGTCCGCCGCCGAGGTACTGCGGCTGTGCGGGCATCTGCCGCTGGCCCTGCGGCTGGCCGCGGCCCGGCTGCGGCACCGGCCGGGGTGGACCGTGGGCATCCTCGTAGAGCGGCTGGCGCAGGGCGCGAACGAGTTCGACACCGCGTTCGCCATGTCCGTGAGGCAGCTGGACCGGGCGCACGCCCGGCTGTTCCGGATGCTGGGGCTGCTGCCCGGGGGCTCCTTCGACGAGTACCTGGCGGCGTCGCTGGCGGACGTGCCCCTCCACAGTGCCCGGGAGATGCTGGAGGACCTGGTCGACGCGCACCTGGTCCAGCAGCCGACGGCCGGCCGCTACCGGCTGCACGACCTGGTGCACCAGCACGCGCGCGCGGCCTGTGCGGAGCAGGACTCGCAGGCCGAGCGGGAGCGGGCGCTGGGCCGCTTCCTCGACTACTACGTGCACGCGGCGGCCGCGGCGGACGCCGCGATGCCGGTCCTGTCGCCCGGCCGGTCGCCCTCCGCGGGCCGTCCCCCGGCCGCGCTGCCGCGGTTCACGGACAAGAACACTGCCTTGGCCTGGCTCGTCGCGGAGTACGAAGCGATGATCGCCGCCTTCGAGACGGCGGTCGCCGTCGGGGCCGATGTGCATGTGTGCGAGCTGCCGCGCTTCCTGCGGGCGTACTTCGCGCGGCGGTGCGGTACGACGCACCTCAACCACCTCTTCGAGCGGTCGCTCGCCGCCGCCGAGCGCCTGGGCGATCCGCTGCAACTGGCGGAGGCGTACAGCGACCTGGGCTTCGCCCGTTACAACGCGGGCCGGATGGCGGAGGCCGGAGCCGCGTACGAGGCGGCCGGGGTAGAGGTGTCCCGGGCGGGGGACGTGCGCTCGGAGGCCGAACTGGCCATGCGCCGCGGCTATCTGAGGTGGGAGCAGGGGAGTGTCGAGGAGCCACTCGAACTCTTCGGGCTGGCAGGGAAGTTGTACGAGCAAGCCGGTCTCCCGGCGGGCGCGGCCCACGCGGCCGCCTCCGAGGCCTGGGCGATGCTGCAACTGGGAGACCGTGAGCAGGCGGCGCGGCGGGCCCGGGAGGTGCTGGGCATTCCGCACGCGGACCCGGCATGGCCGCCGACGCTGACGGCACGGATCACCCTCGGCGTGGCCATCGCCGGCGAGGCACCCGAAGAGGCGGCGGAGCACCTGCACCGGGCGCTGGCACTGGCCCGCGAGGACGGGCACATGAACAACGAGGCGTGGGCCCTCAACTGCCTGGGTGTCGCCCTGCGGCGGATGGGCCGGTACGAGGATGCACTGGCCAGTCATCGGGAGGCCTTCGCGCTGTTGGACGAGCTGTTCGAGGAACACTGGAAGATCCGTTTCCTCAACGGCTACGCCGAGACCTGCCGGCTCGCGGCCCTGCCCGAGGAGGCCCTGCGGCTGTACCGGCAGGCGCTGGAGCTGGCCCCGAGGCTGGGATACCGGCATGAGGAAGCACTGGCCCACGAGGGGATCGCGATCGTGCTCGACGGGACGGACCGGGCCGCGGCCGCCGAACACCGTGCGGCGGGACAGGCCGTCCTGCAGGAGCTCGGCTCCGGGGCCCGCTGACCCCGAATGTCAGAGGCGGCGCCTAGCCTCTGGGCATGTCTGAGAACTCCGAGAGTGAGCCCGTCGCGGATCTGCCGGGAGAACCCACCGCCGCGTGGACGGCGGACTGGGCGAGCGGGTCTTCCCTGCCGGACCGTCGGCTGCTGGGCACCTTCACCGGCCATGACGGTCCGGTGACGGCGGTCGGCACCGCGATCGTCGGCGGAAGGCCGGTCGCCGTCTCCGGCAGCCGGGACAACACCGTGCGGATATGGGACGTGGCGACGGGCGTACAGCTCCATGACCCCGTCACCGGCCACACCGATCCGGTGTCGTCGGTGACGGCCGAAGTGCTGTCCGTGGCCACGGCGGTGGCCGACGGGAAGGCCGTCGCGCTCACGCTGCACGCCGACGATGCGGTCCTCGTCTGGGACCTGGCCACCGGCCGCGAGGCCGGGGAATTCGTCAGGGTGGTGGAGGACACCGTCCTGGACGGGTGCCGCGCCGTCCTCACCCTGGGGGCGGAAGGGACGCTGCGCGTCTGGGACCCGCTCAGCGGCAGGCAGGTCAACGCGTTCCCGTCGGCGATCGACGTCGCGACGCTGGACGACGGGCGCCGTGTCGTCGTCACCCTCGACCGCACGGACGTGGACCGGACCGTGGAGCTGTGGGACCTGGCCCGCGGCCGCCAACTGGGGGAGTCCCTGCGGGTGGTGAGGACCGTCGACCTCGACGGGCGCATGCTCGCCCTCACCGCCCCGGAGGATGGCGCGGTGCCGGGCGTGTGGGACCTGACCACCGGCCACCCGGCGGAGACCTCCCCGGCCTCCCCGGCCTCCCCTGCCTCCCCGGACCTGTCCCGCGCCGCGGAGGTGCCCGGTGTGTCCGCCCTTACCGTGGTGCAGGGGAGAGCGGTCGCCCTCGGGCTCGACGACGAGGACCCCGAGTTCATCGGCTCCCTGAGCGGTGTCCGTCAACGCGGCGCCTACGTACGGGCTCGGGAGACCACGGTGTCGGGAGGGCGGACGGTTGCCCTCGCCACCGCGGCGGACGGGTCCCTGCGCATCTGGGACCTGACGGCCGACGGCCACCACACGGACGGCACGCGGGTGATCCGAAGCATCGGCGCGATCGGACAGCTGCCTTCCCAGTCCACCGGCACGCCTCGGCAGACACCGCTGTGGCACCTGCTCTCCGACCGCAGGAACGGCCAACTGCTGACCGGTCACACCGGCCACACCGGCCGGGTCTGGGACGTGGCGACGACGGTCCTGGACGGGCGGCCGGTCGCCGTGACCGCGGGCGCCGACCACACACTCCGCGTCTGGGACCTCGGCGACTCGCACACGACGGGGCACGGCGACGCGGAGCAAGGACAAGGGCACAGCGGACCGGTCCTGGCGATCGCGACGGCCGTTCTCGACGGGCGTCCCGTTGCCGTCACTGCAGGCGCCGACCACACCCTGCGCACTTGGGACCTGGCCACCGGCCGGCCGGCCACTGCCCCCGTGACCGGCCCGGAGGGTGAGCCCGCCGCCCTCGCCACGGCGGTGGTGGACGGGCGGGTCGTCATCGTCACCGCCGGTCCGGGCGCCGCAGTGCAGATCCTGGATCCGGCCGCCGCGGGAGACCTCGACGGCCGCTTCCTCACCCACCACGACCGGGTGCTGGCCATGGCCACCGCGACCCTGGACGGCCGTCCCGTCGCCGTCACGGCGGGCAGCGACCGCACCCTGGCCGTCTGGGACCTCACCACCCGTCAGCGGGTCGGCGAGCCCCTCGCGGGCCACTCCAGCCGGGTCACCGCCCTCGCGACGGCCGTGCTGGAGGGACGCCCCGTCGCCGTCACGGGAAGCTGGGACAAGACCGTACGGCTGTGGGACCTCGGCACGGGCCGGCAGATCGGCGAACCCCTCACCGGCCACACCGACTGGGTGACGGCCGTGGCGACCACGTTGCTGGACGGGCGGGTCGCCGCGATCAGCAAGAGCCGGGACGGGACCGTACGGCTGTGGGACCTCGCCACCCTGCAGCAGATCGGCGGAGCGCAGACCGGTCACAAGGACTCACACGCAACCCTTGCCGTCACCGTCACGGACGGCCGGCCGGTCGTGGCGATCGGCCACGAAGAGTCCGTGCGCTTCTGGGACCTGGCCACGGGGTGCGAGGCCGCCGACGACCACCTGCTCCCGCTCCCCGTGGGCGCGCTCACCACGGCCCCGGACGGGCGGCTCGTGGTCGCCTACGGCCCGGACCTCGCGGTGCTCAGCCCGGCGCCGCTCCCCGTCGGGAACCCGTGAACCGCCCCGCACCGGGAGCCGGTTCACGGGTTCCCGACGGCGTCGGCCGCGCTGCTCACTCCTCCTGGAGGTACGCGGCGACCATGGCGAGGTCGTTGGCGATGCTCAGGATGCCGCTCGGGTCGGTCGTCGGCGTGGAGGCACCGGTGACGCCGGCGTAGAAGACGTCGTAGCGGCCGCCGCCCTTGTCCAGGTACCCGGCGATCGTGATCGCTCCGACGCCCAGGCGGTCGTTGAGGGCGTCCAGCCCCACGGCGGCGCCGGTCTTGGCGAACACCTTTCCACGCGCCGGGCAGTCGCGGCAGTTCTCGGCCAGCAGGCCGTCGACGCCGAGGATGGGCAGCGCCTCCCGGAAGAGCTTCGCCTCGGGGTTGCGCTGCCAGTACGTCAGCATCTGCGCCTCCGCCTGCGGCGTGGACCGGTCGACGGGGTTGCCGCCGCGGCCGTCGAGGAGCTGCACCTGCTTGCGGTCGACGCCCGCCTCGTCCAGGAACCCGGCCAGCACCGGGAACCCGTCCATGCAGTCGTGGCTGCCGGTCGTGACGGCCATCAGGCACATGCCCAGGTTGGCGCCCAGGTTGTGGCTGACCTTGAGGATGAGCTTGGCGTACTCGGCGAAGGGAGGCGAGGTGTACACCGCCACGCGCGGCCGGCCCTCGTAGGTGCGGGGCAGCTCGCCGACCGGGTTGGGGCCCGTCGGGCCGGCGGTGACATCCACCCCGGCCCGTTCGAGCGCCTCGATCAGCGCGGTGCGTCCGAAGGCCGCCGGGTCGGTGACGGGGGCCACCCGCAGCACCGGTTCGGAGCCCGCCGCGATCGTGCCGGACAGCCGGATCCGGGTGCCGTTCGCGGAGGTCGTCACCGTGACGGCGGCCGGCTTGCCCGCCGCCACGGTCTTCACCGTTGAGGTGACGACGTACGGGGCCACCTTCGGCCGCCAGTCCAGGCGCGCGGGCGCGTCGGCGCGGTCCCCGGGCGTGGTCGTCAGGTCGATGAGGTTGTCGTTGATGATCAGCGGGGTGGGAGTCGGGTCGAGGACCGGGGCAGGGGCGAAGAGCCGGTCGTCCACGATCACGTTCCCGTCCACACGGGTGATGCCGGAGCGCCGTACCTGCTGGGCCATGAGGTCCATCCCGGCGAGGGGGTTCTCCGGGGTGAGGGTGGCGCCGGGGACGTCATTGGCATAGGTGTGGTCGAGGTTGGTGAACGAGACCGAGCCGTCGGGGCTGGTTCTGCCGCCCATGGTGAGGTCGCCCTGGGCGACCAGGGCGAGGTCACCGGTCAGGGTGGCGCCGCGCCGCTCGCCGACCGCGTAGACCGGTGTCTCGAAGCGGTGGTCGGCACCGAGGGTGTTCCACGCCCCGGACACGCTGAACAGCTTGGCCGTGGACCCGGGGATGAAGAACTGTCCGGGGAACAGGCTGTGGACCACCCGCCCGGAGGCCGGGTCCTTCTGGAGGAGGCCCCACTGGGCGTAGCGGTACTCCGGCTTCCGCATGATCTCCGTGATGCGTGGGTCCAGCGGGCCGGAACCGCCGTCGCCGGACGGTGTCGGGGTCGGGGTGGGCGTGGGCGTCGGCGTCGGGGTGGGCGTCGGCGTTGCTCCGGCCGCTGTCCCCGACATCAGGGCCACGAGCAACAGGGCCGCGCATCCGGCGACCGTGCGGCGCCCCCGCGATCGGGTGTTCTTTACTCGCACCATGGCACGCCCCGTTCGGCTCGACGGACATGGGCCGCGCCGCCCGGTCAGCGTGCCCCCAGGCCTCTGACCAGCGTGGCACGGCCCCATCCGGCGCGCACTTCGCCCGGCTGTCCACCCGCCGGGCCGCCGTGTCCGCCGGCCGCCCGCGGCCCCGTTCAGTCCACGAGCACGCCGGGGTTGAGGATGCCCCGCGGATCGAGGGCCCCCTTCGCGGCCCGCAGCGCGAGGGCGAACGGCTCGGGGCGCTGGCGGTCGTAGCCCGGACGGTGGTCCCGGCCGACGGCATGGTGGTGGGTGATGGTGGCCCGGTGGCGGTGCAGGACCTCGCCCGCCACGGCCTTGAGGTCGTCCCAGAGGGCGACCTCGTCACCGGCACGGCCTGCGGCGAGGACGGTGAAGTACGGAGCCGCCCCGTCCGGATACACATGAGTCAGACGGCAGTTGACGGTTGCCGGGTGTCCGGTGGCCTTGAGCGCCGCCGCGCCGACCTCGGTGCGCACCGCCTCGATCAGGCCGGGGATCCGGTCCCAGGTGGCCGCCGTCTCGAAGGTCTCCGCGACGGCGCCCATCCTGGCCAGACCGTCGCGCAGGTAGGGCATCCGCAGGAAGGCCGAACGCCAGGCGCCCACGGCCGCGTCACCGCCCGTGTCACCGGCCGCGGCCTCGCCCGGGGCCTGGTCCGGGCCTGCGGTCCCGCCGTACCGGCCGCCGTACGAGCGGGCCAGGCCGACGGCCCGCTCGAGCCGGGCTGTCACCGGTTCGTCCGCCGACTCGAAGCCGAGCACCAGCACGGCGGAACCGTCCTGCGCCGCGCCCGACAGCGCGGCCTCACCGGAGTCCAGCAGACGGCAGTTGGCGGGGGAGAGGTCGGACTGCGCGAGGGTGCGCACCGCCCGGAGCGCGTCGTGGAAGTCGGTGAAGGTGACCGCGGCGGACGCCTTGTGGCGGGGGCGTTCCTGCAGGCGGACCCATGCCTCGGTGATGATGCCGAGGGCCCCTTCGGAGCCCAGGAACAGGCGGTCGGGGGAGGGACCCGCCCCGGAGGCGGGCAGCCGCCAGGAGCTGCTCGTGCCGGCCGGGGTGACCACGCGCATCGCTTGCACGAAGTCGTCGATGTGCGTGCGGCCGGTGGCGTAGTGGCCGCCGGCCCGGGTGGCGAGCCAGCCCCCCAGGGTGGAGAACTCGAAGCTCTGCGGGAAGTGCCGCAGGGTGAGGCCGTGGGGCCGCAGCTGGTCCTCCAGGCTCGGCCCGAGGGTGCCCGCCTGGATGCGCGCGGCCCGGCCCTCGGTGTCGACCTCCAGGACGCGGCCCATGGCGGTCAGGTCGAGGGACAGCACCGCCCGGTGGGCGTCGCCGCGGTACTCCACGCCCCCGGTGACCGAGGAACCCCCGCCGTACGGGACGACGGCGACCTGCCGGTCACCCGCCCAGTCCAGCAGGTCCGCCACGCCCTGCTCGTCCGTCGGGCGGGCGACGAGATCGGGGATGCGGCCGGGGCGCCCGCGAAGGGCACGCACCACGTCGCGGTACGCCTTTCCCATGGCGTGGGCGGCGCGGTCCCCCGGGTCCGCGGTGACCAGGTGGGCGAGGCTCGGCGGGGGTTCGACGGCGGGGCTCCCGATGCCCAGGTCCCGGACGCGGGGCACCGGGAGCGGGCGGCTGAGGGTGCCGGGCAGGAGGGCGCCCATCGCGGCGCATTCCGCGTCGTCGGGATGCGCGTCCGTCCAGCCCCAGCCCCACCAGGAGCGGGTGCGGGACGTCGGCTGCGTGGTGGTGCCGGCCATGGAGGCGCTCCAGAGGTCGAGGTAATTTACCTAGCGGTAAATTACCTACTGATAATATCCGCTCATGGCAACCCCACCTTCGAAAGCCGGTACCAAGGGAGTCCCGCGGGAGCACCGCCGGCAGCAGATGCTCGAGGCGGCCACGGAGGAGTTCGGCACCCGCGGCTACGCGGCCGCGTCGCTGCCCGCGATCGCCGCCCGCGTGGGCGTCACCAAGACGCTGCTGCACCAGTACTTCGGCACCAAGGAGGACCTGTACGTCGCTTGCCTGGTCCCCGTCGGGGATCGGCTCCTGAATGCCATCCATACGGCGATGGGCCCGGACGGGACCGCTCCGCACACGCCGCTGCGCGTACTGCACGGCGTCTTCACCGCCCTGGAGGGTCGGCGGGAGGCGTGGTTCGTGCTGTACGACACCTCCCTGCCGCCCGGCGGCGAGGCGGCACGCCGGGCCTCGGAGTACTGGTCGGCCATCGACCGGCTCGCCGCCGGCGGCACCGCCGAACTGCTGCGCGCGGCCGGATCCACCGACCCGCTGGACGCCGACGCGCTCAAGTACGTATGGCGGGACCTGGTCGCCACCCTCGTTCGCTGGTGGGTCAAGCACCCGGAGCAGACCCCGGCGGCCATGACGCAGCGCTGCGCCCGCCTGTTCGCGGCGGCCGCCACCCTCACCCCCGACGGCCACTCCGGCTGACCCCGGCGGACGTCCGACCTGTGCTCCGTGTGGAACCGGGTCATGATGGCCAGAGGCCGGCGGGGCCTTCGGGCGGCCGCCGGACCCGCGCACGGCGGCATGTCCGACTCGGGAGGCGACTCGTACGCATGGACGAATCACGCAGAGCCTGGATCATGATCGGCGGCGTCGTCGCCGTCATCCTCTTGGACCTCTTGGCCCTCGTCCTGATGAACACCCTCGGACGATGACCGTCTGACGGCCTTCGGCTCCCATCCCGCGGCCTCCTGTGCCGCGCGGGCTCCCATCCTGCTCGGACTCCCATCCCGCGCGGCCTGCTGTGCCGCGCGGGCTCCTGCGCCGCGCCGACTCCCGCGCCGCGCGGCGACGGTTCCTCGTAGCTGACAGGACCACTCCCGCCCTGGCCCCGTGCCTCCCGTGAGTACCCTCGCCCGGTTCGGGCCGCTCAACGCCCACCGGTGCCCCTGCCGCATTCCAGCCCAAGGCGCCCTCCATTGCTGACGGCTGGTCAACTCCTCTCGCCCGAGCGGCAGTCCGGAAGTGTCGCCGTGTGAGGAAGAGAGACGTCCCGGACCCTTGCCGTGTCGCCCCGGTTCGCGAATGATGCTCCGGGCGTGTCGGACGACGGTGGTCGTGATTCGCCCGCCATCCTCGAACCCGACCGGCCAGGAGGCCTGTTGTGCGGACGAACCGTCACATCCAGAGATCAGCCGTGGTCGTCGGCGCCGCCCTCGCGCTGGTCGTCGGGCTTTCCCAGGCGGCCTTCGCGGCGCCACCCCCGGCCCTGCCCGCCCAGGCCGAAGCGATCGAGCAGACCTTCCAGCCTGCTTATGACTACGACACCGACGGCTGCTACCCGACACCCGCCATAGGCCCGACCGGAGTTCTGAACAGCGGACTCAAGCCCACCGGCGCCCTCAACGGCAACTGCCGCGACGCCTCGGACCTCGACAACACCAACGGATACTCCCGCTGGAGCTGCAACAACGGCTGGTGCGCCGTGATGTACGCGCTGTACTTCGAGAAGGACCAGGCCATCCCCGGCATCGAGCTCGGCGGCCACCGCCACGACTGGGAACACGTGGTGGTGTGGATCCAGGGCAACGAGGCCAAGTACGTCGCGACCTCCGCCCACGGCGACTTCAACATCCACGCGCGCGACCAGATCCGCTGGGACGGCACCCACCCCAAGATCGTCTACCACAAGGACGGCGCCGGCACCCACTGCTTCCGCGCGGCGAACACCAACGACGAACCGCCCGAGAACCACCGCCGTGCCTGGCAGTTCCCCGCGCTCGTCGGGTGGTCGGGCTACCCTGCGACGCTGCGGGACAAGCTCAGCCAGGCCGATTTCGGCAGCGCCCACTTCGGCCTGAAGGACAGCGCCTTCGCATCCCACCTGGCCAAAGCCAAGCCGGCGGGCATCCCCTTCGACCCGTATCAGACGTGACCGTCCTCGATGGGTCCCGTCGGCGCGTGAGGCTGTCCTCCATTAGGCCGGGCGGGTGCGGCTGCCGTGTGGCACCCGCCGAACGGGGCGATCGAACAGAATAGTTGTCCGCGACCACAGGATCGGATTCAGGCTGCAGACCTGGAAGGACGCGTCGTGGACACATCTTTGCTGGCCCATGTCGAAGCCGTCGTCGGCGAGGGGAAGGCCGTCTTCTCGGCGGACGACGAAGCCGTAGTGGCCTTCGTGCAGGAGGCGATCAGAAGCGGCAGAACCGCTTCCTTCTTCCTGTCCCGCGAGCAGGCCCGCATCCTCAGGAGCTTGCACTGGACGCCCGAGCGCGTCAAAGCGTCACGGCTCGAACCGGTATCGAGTGAGGAGAAGTCGCGGATCGAGTCCGAGCTGGGACTCGGAGACATCGGCTACTTCCGGTTCGCCGACTTCGCGTGCAAGAACGGCCATACGTTCAGTGC
The DNA here is from genome assembly GCF_045208355.1 of Streptomyces sp. NBC_01546. Taxonomy (NCBI): domain Bacteria; kingdom Bacillati; phylum Actinomycetota; class Actinomycetes; order Kitasatosporales; family Streptomycetaceae; genus Streptomyces; species Streptomyces sp. NBC_01546. Next base: position 1,051,220 of record NZ_CP109379.1, on the reverse strand, counting down.
GTACGACTTCCTGAAGGAAGGGATCCGCGAACACGGGGTGGATGCGGTGAAGGCGATCTTCGAGCTGAAGAACGCGGCCTTCCTCCGTGTCAACCCGCACTTCGTCGTCACCTGTCCCGACTGCGACCAGACGATGGCGGGCGGCATCGAATACGAGGGCGACACCTACCCGGGATGCTCCTATCCGGATCCGCCGGTCCGCCAGTAGGTCTCCAGGTCTACGCCGGCCCCTGGTCCGCGGGAGGCAGCAGCTCGACGGGGGAGCGCAGGCGAAGTTCCGCGGGGAGGTCCAGGCGGCCCTGCCGGGACGCGACGACGATCTGCCGGACGGCGAGTTTCGCCTCGACCTCGCATTCCGCGGCGCGCACGGTGACCAGCCGGGCGTCGCGGACCACGCCGACCAGTCCGCTGATCCGGAAGACGACGGTGAGACCCACGTCGACGGTCGCGGCCGGGGCGCCGTCCACCAGCACGTCCACCGAGGGGTGGTGGGTGGACGTGATGGCGTGGGTGGCCAGGGCGACGATCTCCTCGCTGCCGGGGTACTGGCGGGTCCGGCGGGCGGCGGCCTTGAGGGCGGTGTGCTTGGACCAGCCGCCCGCGACCAGGGAGACGAGGTCGAGGTCGAGGAACCCGCCGATGACGGAGGCCAGTTCCGCCTCGACCGCCCGGTCCGCCGCGTTCGTCAGACCGCGCAGGCCGGGGAGGAGGCCCGTGCCCGCGTGCTGGTCGTGCAACGCCTCGGTGAGCCCGGGTGCGGCTTGGTCCTCCTCGGTGCCGAGCAGGAAGGACCGGACGGTGAGGGGCTCGGCGACAGGAGCAGTGGTCATCGGTCTTCCTCCTGCACGGTCTGCTCGCCGGGGTCCGTACGCGGCTCCAGCCGTACGGAGTGCCCGGGCGGGCCTATGACGTCGGTCGTCCCCGGGGAGGGGCGCAGCCGGGTGCTGACGTGCTCGTGCACCCAGCGCGGCCCCCGCTGGCGGTGGGACAGCATCGCTGCCCCGGCGGCGGCCAGCAGGCCCACTCCGAGCAGGCTCGAGCCGACCACCCAGCCGACGGGGGTCGAGCTCTGGTCCCCTGGGGTGAGGGTCGGTGGGACGGGCGTCGGCGGGACCGGACTGGGGACCGGACTCGGGGTGGGGCCCGGGCCGGTGGTCTCCGGTTCCGGGGACGGTCCCGGGGCCGTCACGGTGAACGCGGTCTCGGCGGCCTGGCCCGGGTCCGAGGCGCACTGGACGAGCATCGCGTGGTCGCCCGCCGGCTCATCGGCTGCGACCTGGACCCTGGTCTCGAACGTGCCCGCCTCCGATACCTCGGAGGAGCCCAGCGTGCCCCCGTCCCAGAGCAGGTCCACACTCGAACAGTTGAATCCGGAACCGGAGAGGAGGGGTTGCGCCGTACCGGCCTGTCCCTCGTCGGGAACGAGCGTCACCACCGGATCCTGATCGGGCGGTAGGGACCCGCCGCCGTCCACCGTGAAGGGCGCCGTGGCGACGATCCTGTCGTCCCGGTCGCAGACGGCCCTCACGTCGTGCGCCTCGGGGGCGGCATCGGCCGGGACGGTGATGTCCGCGGTGAACCCGTCCGCACCGGTGGCGACTTCGGCGGATCCGATCGCGCTCCCGTCCCAGAGGAGCGAGACCGTACCGGGAAGCTTCCCGGGACAGGACGCGAAACCGGAGCCGTCGACCCGGACGGGCGTCCCCGCCGGGCCCTCGGCCGGGCTCAGGGTCAGGGCGGGGACGGCGAGGGGCGCCACGGTGAAGGTGGCGGTCGCGGTGGACCGTACCGAGTAGACGCAGTCGACGGTCACGGGGTGGGGTCCGGCCGAGGCATCCTCCGGAACGGAGAAGGAGAGCTCGAACGCGCCGTCGGCGTTGCTGTCGGTGGCGCCGACTTGGCTGTCGTCCCAGCGGACGCGGACGTTGTCGCGCGCCCCCACGGCGGTGTCGGCCGTCGGGCCGCTGCCACAGGACCCGCTGACGACGACCGGGGTTCCGGGGGAGCCCTGGTCCGGCGTGAGGACGATCGAGGCGGCCGCCCGGGCCTGGGCGGGCGGTGCGGCGACGGGTGATCCCCACGCGACCGCCGTGCTCAGAAGCACCGCGGTCAGCGATCGGCCGGACCATCGGACAACGGCAGACATGACCCTCCGTGAGCTGTCTCCCATTCTCCTCCGCCCGCCCGGTACCCGCCCCTCGTCACGCGGCAGGCCGTGGCCCGGGCAGCCGGCCCGGTCGGACCGCGGTCCCGGTCACTGCGCCCACATGAGCCAGGGGTCGTCGCGGCAGTCCCGCTGGAGTACCGGCGCGTTCGCCCCGTCACCCGGTCGTGCCCCGGCGCACTTGCCGCTGTGGACGTTGACCAGCTGCCAGGCACGGTGCCCGCCGGCGTAGCGCACTTTCCAGAACTGGTCGGGGAACAGTCCCTCCCGGTCGCCGCACACGTAGTGGGTGACGGCGGCGTCGTTGGTGGTCCGGGCCGCGTCGACGGACAGGCACATTCCGCTGAACCGGTTGCGGACCGAGTAGACGGTGCCCGACGGGTCGGTCGTCTCCCGGGTGAGGTACCACTCCTGCTCCGCGACCGGTTCGACGGTGCCGTCCACCACAAGGCGCGCCCTTGTCTCGAATCCACCGGGCAAGCGGCGCGAGTACGACCCAACTCACCACAGGAGGTACGTTGAACAGCACGAGCAAGTTGGCGGGACGGGTGTTCCGGATCGCCGCCGCGGTCTTCGCGGCATCCGCCCTGACGCTCGCGGGAGCGGGCTCCTCGACGGCCGACACCTCGCCGGCTGGGTCTGCGGCCGCGTCGGCGGCGGTGTCCGCGTCCGTGTCTTCGTCGATTCCGGCGTCCTCGGCGGCACCCACCACCGACCTGGTCGCCCGGTCCGCCTCCGGGCAGGCCGTGGGTGTCCAGGCCGTCTCCACCCGGCGTCTCAGGAGCGTGGCCACCGGTCTGTGCGTGGACGACAGCAACATCGGCCTGCGGCACTTCGGTTGCCAGGACCAGAACGGGCCCTACGCCAATTACCAGCGGTTCCGGCTCGACACGTACTGATCGGGGGCGCCGCTCCCGTAGAGCGGCCGGCCTGAAGGCAAGAGACGCCGTGCGGTGCGGATCCGGGGGACCGCACCGCACGGCGGCATTTCCCGGAAACGGCAACAAAATTTGCCGATACCGCACGGCGCGCGCACGCTCCTGCGCATGCACCCACACAGTGACTCCAGACCCGCGGTTCGCCGGGCGCTCGCCGCCCTTTCGCTCTCCGTGCTGCTGTCCTCGCTCGGCACCAGCATCGCCAATGTCGGCCTGCCGACGCTGGCCCAGGCCTTCGGCGCCTCCTTCCAGGAGGTCCAGTGGATCGTCCTCGCCTACCTCCTCGCCATCACCACCCTGATCGTCGGCGCCGGACGGCTCGGCGACATCCTCGGCCGCCGACGGCTGCTCCTGGCCGGGATCCTCCTGTTCACGGTGGCCTCCGTGCTGTGCGGCGCCGCGCCCACGCTCTGGCTGCTGATCGCCGCCCGGGCGGCGCAGGGCCTCGGAGCGGCCGTCATGATGGCCCTCACCATGGCTTTCGTCGGTGAGACCGTCCCGAAGGCGAAGACCGGCAGCGCCATGGGGCTGCTCGGCACGATGTCCGCCGTCGGCACCGCGCTCGGTCCCTCGCTCGGCGGTGTCCTGATCTCCGGGTTCGGCTGGCGGGCGATCTTCCTCGTCAACGCCCCGCTGGGAATCCTGACCCTTCTCCTCGCCCACCGGCACCTGCCGGTCGACCGGCGCGGGCCCACGGCCGGCCGGGCCGGCTTCGACCATGTCGGCACGCTGCTGCTCGCGTTGACGCTCGCGGCGTACGCGCTCGCCGTGACCCTGGGGCGCGGCGCGTTCGGTGCGCTCAACGGGGCACTGCTGGTGGCCGCCGCCTGCGGGGCCGGCCTCTTCGTGCGCGCCCAGGCGAGAGCGGCGTCCCCCCTGATCCGGTTGCGGACGCTCCGCGATCCGAGGCTGAGCGGGGGCCTCGCCACGAGCGCCCTCGTCTCGACGGTGATGATGTCGACGCTGGTGGTCGGGCCGTTCTACCTCTCTCGTACCCTCGGGCTCCAAGAGGCCCTCGTCGGACTCGTCCTGTCGGTCGGTCCGCTCGTCGCCGCCCTGGCCGGTGTTCCGGCCGGTCGTATCGCGGACCGCTTCGGCGCGCCACGCATGACCATCGCCGGGCTCGCCGCCATGGCGGCCGGATCCGCCGTCCTGTCCGCGATACCGGCGCGGCTCGGCGTCGCCGGTTACGTGGCACCTATGGTCGTCGTCACGGCCGGCTACGCGGTGTTCCAGACGGCCAACAACACCGCGGTCATGGCCGATGTCCTCCCGGACCGGCGGGGCGTCGTCTCCGGCCTGCTCAACCTGTCGCGCAACCTCGGCCTCATCACGGGGGCATCGGTCATGGGCGCCGTGTTCGCTCTCGCATCGGCGACGACCGACGTGACCACGGCGCGCCCCGAGGCCGTCGCCACCGGCATGCGGGTCACCTTCGCCGTCGCGGCGGTCCTGATCGTCATCGCGCTCGCCCTCGCGATGCGTGTACGGGCTCGCGACTCTACTGCCGATGAGTACGCATTTGCTAGGTAAATCTGCTGAATCTGCCTTACCTGCTGGCTTATCTGACTGATACATTCCGCATGCGCACAGGACGGAATCCACCTCTGAAGGAGAGAATTCGATGAGGAAGATGCTTCTGCGCGGTCCCTCGGCGGGGAGGCGCTGGTCCTGGGCGCCCTGCTGGGCCTGGCGATACCGGGGTCGGCGTACGCCAACACGGTCGGTGTGACCGTGAAGACCCCGGGCGCCACCATGGGGCCCGGATCCCCCTTCTCCGAGATTTCGACCAACGCGGCCTGTAGCAGCGGTCTCATCTCCGGCGGCGGGATCAACCAGGCCATCGGCACCGGCACCTCGTCCAACGGGAACAAGGTGAACGGCACTTCGCCGAGCCCCGACGGCAGCACCGAGTACACCGGCTCCACCGGCGTGGTCGGCACCGACGTGACGTATCACGGTGGGAGCCGCCGGAGTCCCCGGCAGCTCCCGGCGCGGTGAGTACGCCCGCCCCGGCGGCTTCGGCCACGGATCCGGCGGCGGCGGGTCGCACGGCGGGGGCGGCTCCGGCGGCGGCGCGTCCGACGTACGGGCCGGTGCCTTCGGCCCGTCCGACCGGGTCCTGGTCGCCGGTGGCGGCGGAGGCGCGGGCAACGGCGGACCCCTGCTGCGCGGCGGCGCCGGCGGTCCCGTCGCGGAGCCCGGCGGACAGGGCGGCGGCCCCGAGGGATCCGGTGTCGCCGGCGGCGGAGCGAGCCAGACCGCACACGGCACCGGAAGCCCCAACTCGGCGCTCGGCGGCCCCGGGATCGCCGGCAGCGACATCGACCCCCAGACCGGTCTGCCCAACCCGGGCAGCGGAGGCCCCGGCGGCAACGGCGCCCGCGGCGGAAACGGCGGAGGCGGCGGAGGCGGCGGCTACTTCGGCGGCGGAGGCGGCTCCGGCGGCGGGAACCCCGGCAACCTCTACGGAGCGGGCGGCGGAGGCGGAAGCAGCTTCGCCGCACCGACGGCCACCGACGTCTCGCTCCTCCCGGCGGTCAACCAGGGCAACGGGAAGGCGATCGTCTCGTTCCGGTACGGGGCCTCGGTCACGGTGGCCGCGGACACGGCCGCACCGCTGTTCGGGCACCCGGTGACCCTCACCGCCACCGTCGGCTCGGCGAACCCCTCCGCGGGCACCCCGGGCGGGACGGTCACGTTCTCCGACGGGGCGACCGAGCTGGCGACCGTGCCGCTCGACGGCAGCGGCCGGGCCCGATTCCGTACCGGCACGCTCCAGCCCGGCTCCCATCCGATCACCGCGAGATACGGCGGAGACCCGGGCCACACGCCGGACGCAACGGCCCAACCGGCCGCCGTCACCGTCGGATTCAGCGAGCCGTGCCTCACCACTGCGCGCCAGGGAGCCCTCACCGTGTCCGCCGGTCAGGCGCTCTGCATCGCCTCCGGCGGCAGCCAGACGGGACCGGTCACGGTACGGCCCGGCGGGTCCCTGGCCGTGTCGGACGCCCGGATCTCCGGGCCGCTGTCCGCCGAAGGCGCTCTGGCCCTCACCGTCTGCCGGTCGAGCCTCACCGGACCGGTCGGCGTCAAGGGAAGCACCGGCTACGTGCTGATCGGCTCGGACCACGACTCGACGGCCTGCCCCGGCAACACGATCAACGGCCCGCTCACCCTCGAAGGCAACACCGGTGGTCTCCAGGCATCGGCCGACACGGTCACCGGACCGGTGAGGATCGACGGCAACAGCGCCGACGGACCGCTGTCCGGCGAGCCGGTCCCGGCGTTCCGGGCCAACCGGGTCACCGGACCCCTGCGCTGCGAAGCCAACAGCCCGGCATCGCTGCAGACGGACACCGTCGTGCAGGGACCCCGCTCAGGACAGTGCCGCCTCTGACGGGTCGACGCGGCGACCGCCTCGTCAAGGGGTAGCCGCTGCCTCCCGTTCGGGGGAGCGCCCCCGCCCCGCAGGCCGATGCGCGTACTTCAGCCCCGGGGCGAGGGTGGTCGTCGGACAGCCTTAGCGGACGGCGACGACCACATGGCTGTGGCCGAACTGCCATACCGTGCCGATCTGAGTGAATCCGGCCTCGCGCAGCAGGGTGATGTGGCCGGAAAGCGTCAGGTCGTTGCCCTCGCAGTGCGGATGCCGGTCCGGCCCGCACCCCGCGAGCCGAGGTGCCAGCTCGGGGTCGGCGGCCGCCTCAGACCACCACGACTCCCAGTCCTCGGTCGTGTCCAGGTGCCGCTCGGAGTGGCGCTCTCCGACGTGGAGGGCCAGTTCGGCGATGCGCGGCGCGTCCGGGCCGGCGGGACGGATGTGGTCGCCGTTGACGAGGACCCCGCCGGGGCGCAGCCGTTCGGCGAGTTCCCGGTAGACCTGCCGCAGTGTGGACTCCCCGAGGTAGTGCAGGGCGGTCGCCGAGACCACCGCGTCCACCGGACGGTCCAGGGCGAGTGCGTCCAGCCAGCCGGGTTTCCCGATCACGGCCTCGGCGTAGCGCAGCGCCGGTCCGTAGTGGGAGCTCCCGAGCTCGAGGAGCAGGGGGTCGGCGTCGACGGCCAGCACCTCGGCGTCCGGGAGGCGGGCGGCCAGCCGGGAGGCCAGGGCTCCCGGGCCGCTGCCCAGGTCGAGGACCAGGGGAGCGGCCCGGCCGGCCGTCACCTGCTCCACGACGTCGGCGATGACCGTGAACCTCTCCTCGCGGTCGACGGCGTACCGCTGCTGCTGACTCTCCCAGCGCTCCACCCAGCGCGCTGCCGTCAGGGCCGTCATCGTGCTCATCTCCATAATGGAAATCATTGCAGATTGGCGAGTGTGGTGAGCAACCCTTCCACCTCTTCAGGTGTGTTGTGCACGTGCAGACTCACCCGTACCGAGGAGTCCCGGTCGCCGCCGCCCGCCTGGCAGTGGCCGTCGGAGCGGACCATGATGCCGTGGCTGAACAGGATGAACCCGAGGTCCTGCGCGCTGATCTCACGATGCCGGAAGGTGACGATGCTCCGGCGCCGCTGCACCTCGGAGGCGGTGGTCAGACTCGAGCGGCAGCCGAGGACCTCGTACGCGGGCAGTCGCTCGAGCCCGTCCGTCAGCAGGGAGGTCAGGGCCACGGTCCAGCGCTCGATCCGGTCGGTCCCGGCGGCGTCCAGCCAGTCCAGGGCCGCCACCAGGGAGGCGATGCCCACCGTGTTCGGCGTGCCGCTCCAGCCGCCGGGCCGGAAGGCGGGCCCCCGCCGTCCCCGCGCCCAGACCGCGCCGGTTCCGGGCAGGGCGAGGGCCTTGTGCCCGGAGAAGACCACGAAGTCCACGTCGAGCTCGGCCACGGAGACCGGGAGGTGGCCGATGCTCTGGGCGGCGTCCAGACAGATGGGGACGCCGGGCCCGACCACCCGCCGGACGCGGTGCACGTTCATGTCGGCCCCGTACACGTGGTGCACGTGCGTGGCGGCCACGAAACGGGTGCGCGGGCCGACCATCCCGGCGAGGGCCGCCGGATCGTAGTCCCCGGAGCCCGCCTGGCAGGGCAGTTCCCGCACCCGGATCCGGACCCCCTGGCGGGCCAGCAGCTCCCGCGCCTCCAGCCACGGCGACAGGTTCGCCTCGTGGTCGGCGAACGGGACGACGATCTCGTCGCCGTCCGCCAGCAGTTCGGGCAGCCACTCCCGTGCGACGGTGCGCAACCCGTCCGTGGCCCCGGTGGTGAAGTGCACCGAGGACCGGTCCGGCCACGGATCGCCGAGGAACTCCCTGACCCGGTCGCGTGCGCCCTCCACCAAGGCCGTCGTGGTGTTCGCCCAGGGGTACGAGCCCCGGCCCGCGTTGGCGTTCGAGGTGGTCAGGTAGGTGTGCACGGCGTCCAGGACGGCCCGCGGCTTCTGTGAGGTGGCCGCGCTGTCCAGGTAGGTCAGGTGGGGATGTCCGACGATGATCGGGAACTGGGCGCGCAGCCCGCGCTGCCACGAGGCCAGCTCCTCGATCTCCCCGGCGGGGTCCGCTGCCACGTCAGTCACGCACCAGAGGCGCTCCGGCGTCCCGCCAGGCCACGATGCCGCCCGCGAGACTGCGTACGTCCGGGTGGCCCATGCGCGTCAGCAGGGCCGCGTACCGGGCGGACTTCTCGCCGACCGGGCAGGTCAGCAGCACCGGCTGCCGTGTGCCGAAGGGCAGGCCGCCACGGACGAGTTCGTCGAAGAGCTCGTCGACGATGTTGATCGCGCCGTCGATGTGCAGCGCGGCGTACGCGAACGGGCCGCGCAGGTCGACCACCAGCGGACGCCGGTCCTCCATCCACTTCTGCGCCTCGGCGACCTCGATGACGGTGGCCGAACGCACCTCGGCCTCGGTCAGCGTGGTCACCGAGTTCTTGGCCGGAGGCCTGCCGAGCAGCTCCGGACGGCGCTGCCGCACGTAGCCGAGGTAGCTCTCCGCCCGGTCGCAGACGATGAACACGGCGGTCCTGCGCTCGCCGCCCGACGGGGTGTCCAGCGGCCGGAGATGGCGCACGGCCCCCAGGTACGCGGCCCCGCCGGTCGGACCGGCGAGCAGCCCGCAGTGGCGCATCAGCGTCAGCATCCCGTCGATGGCCTCGTCCGAGCTCACCGCCTCGATCGTGTCGTAGGCGGCGGGATCGAAGAGGCCGACCTCCTGCACCTCGTCGATGGTGCGGATGCCGGGGATGAAGTCGGACTTCTCCCCGACCAGACCGACGACCCGCACGTCCGGGTCGTGGGCGCGCAGGGCGCGGGCGACCCCGGTGGACGAACCGGCCGTGCCCACGCACGCCACGAACCAGTCCGGAGCCCGGCCGTCCAGATCGGCGATGATCTCCGGGCCGGTGCCCTGCGCGTGCGCCTCGGCGTTCAGGGGGTTGAAGTACTGGTCGGTGTGGAGAAGGGCGCCGTCCGGGCGGCTCAGCCGCTGGTGGAAGCGCGTCAGCGGGTCCTCGGTGTCGGTCGGGTCGAGGCATTCGCTCTGCCCGGGCAGTTCCTCGATCTCGGCGCCCAGCAGCAGGAGCAGTTCCTTGATCTCCGGTATGCGCATGCGGTTGGTGACGCTCTTGAACGGCAGTCCGTGCAGACCCGCGATGAGGGCCAGGGCCTTGGCGGTGTTCCCGCTGGACAGCTCGACGACCGTCGCCGCGCCGGCCTTCGCGTCGGCCAGCGCGGAGCGGGCCATGTGCCAGGCAGCCCGGTCCTTCAGCGAGCCGAAGGGGTTGAGCATCTCCAGCTTCGCGTACAGGTCGATGTGGAGCAGACCGTGTACCGCCGGGTCGATGCGGACCAGCGGCGTGTTGCCGATGGCCTCGGTGATGCTGTCGTACCTCATGTCCGCCGTCCCCCCGTGGCTGTGACCGGCCAGTACTGCTCGTCGAGGCACCAACTCCAGCTCCCGCTCCCCTCGTTGGCGCTCTCCTCCCGGACGGCGACCTTGCGGGCCACGGGCTGCTGCTGGGCCCGGGTCGCGGTGAAGTCCATGCAGTAGCCCGCGGTGTTGGCGAAGGCGAGGAGATCACCCGGTCGCGGCAGCCGGGGCAGGAACACCATCCGGCGGGTGATCAGGTCCGCCTCCAGGCAGAGGTTGCCCATGAGGTACACGCCCACCGGTCCGGTGGCGTGCCCAGGGGTGCCGTCGCGGTCGTCGTGGTCGTCGCGGGGGAGGAGGACGGGGTCCATGAGGACGCCGTGGTCCTCCAGGCCCACGTCGCCCGCGTTCAGGGCGAGCCGTACGAGGTGCTCCCCGGCCCCGCCGGCCCGGACCTCCTGCACCCTCCCGAGCGTGAGCCCGCACTGGTCCGCCAAGGCCCGGCCGGGTTCGGCGTACAGGTCGTACATGCTCTCCAGCAGCAGCGTGCCGAACGGGCGGCCGAGGCCCGGCGCGGGACGGGACAGCAGCTCGTCGAGGTAGGCGGCGCCGGCGACGGGGCGATGGGCCGGATAGAGGCCCAGGGATCCCCTGAGGGTGCCGTTCTCGGCGCGCAGGCCGTAGCCGTGGCCGCCCCAGGTGAGCGGCGGGCGCCGGCCCATCACGGCGTGCGTGAGCTCGGTGGTGTAGCGGTCCCACTGCGCGGCGTGCGCCAGGTAGTTGACGCCGAAGCCGCCGCCCACGTCGATGACGCCCGGCCGGAACCCCCGTATCTGGAGCTCCTCCATCGCCCGCAGACACCCTTCGAGCGCCGTCGCCTTCTCGTCCAGGCTCGTGGTGTCGAGGTGGTAGCCCACCCCGATCGGCTCCAGCGCGTCCTGGTGGCGTTCGAGTACGTCGAGCAGGTCGTTCAGCGACTTCACCGCGGTGCCGAAGCGGCTGCGGCGGGACAGGACTCTGGTGCCGGAGGTCTCGAACTCGGACAGCCGCAGGATCACGCGCAGGCGGGGCAGGCCGAACGCGCCGACGATCCGGGCCGCGTCCTCCAGCTCGGCCGCCCCGTCCGCGTTGACGACGGCCCCGCAGCGCGCGGCGAGCCAGAGCGCCTCGGGGTCCTTGGGGCCGGTCACCACGATCCGGTCCCCGGTGAATCCCGAGGCGAGCGCGTGCCTCAACTCGCCGAGCGAGGCGGCGTCGAGGGCGGCGTCGGTCGTGCTGAGGTGCCGGACCAGGGCGCTGGAGCGGTTGGCCTTGTGCGCGAAGCAGACCCGGCCGCCGAGGTGGTGCCGGCGCAGGACGGTGCGGAATCGCGCCACGTTCTCCGCGAACTGCTGCGGAAGTACGAGGTTCAGGGGTGATCCGAGCCCGTCCACGAGTGCATGCAGGAAGGAGGCCGCATCCAGCAAGGACGTCAGCCGCGGTGCCAGCCGCGGTTCCAGGTACAGAGGTGCGTTGCTCATCCCAGCTGTTCCTCCCCGACGAGGAATACGTACCGGTTTCGGCAAACGGTCATACGACCGTAACCCGATCGGGCCTCTTTGGGTCCGGCCCGGCGGGGGAGGGACTGCTTCGTGACGCCCGACGGCCGAATCGGGACGGTCGGGGCGGCCGGGAGCCGGGACGGACGCCGGGCCCGTGGACGCTGGGGGTCCCCCCGGACGGAATCTGGGGGAGGGCCGGCCACGGGAGCGACGTCGTCGTGCTGCCCGGGCCCTACTTGCCGACGTAGGGGAGCAGGGCCATCTCGCGGGCGTTCTTGATCGCGGCGGCGAGCCGTCGCTGCTGCTGAGCCGTGACGCGGGTGACGCGGCGGCTGCGGATCTTGCCACGGTCGGAGATGAACTTCCGCAGCAGATCGGTGTCCTTGTAGTCGATGTAGGTGATCTTCGCCGCGTCCAGCGGGTTGGGGCGGGAGGAGACGGGCTTGCGCGGGGTGACGCGTCGGGCCATGGGGAGTCCTTGGAGTGAGGTGTCGTACGGGTCTTACGAGACGGGGTCGAGCAGGGCGTCGAAGGCGGCGGGGAGGCGTTTCCACCCCTCGCGCCCGGCGGTGAACTCGGCGTCGGTCAGCAGGCAGGAGTCGAGCAGCCGCTCCAGCCCGTCGCGGTCGAGGCCGGGCGAGGTGAACACCAGGTGCTGGCAGCAGTCGCCGTGTTCGGGGTGCCAGCCCAGCGCGGCGGCCGCCCGGCGCACCGGCGGCACCATCTCCCAGGCGGCGTCCGGGAGCGAGGCCAGCCAGGGGCCGCCGTTCTCCACGCAGAGCGCGCCGCCCGCGGCGTCCCAGGCGAGCAGGGTGTCGGGGCGGTCGGCGAGCCAGAACCGGCCGCGGCTGCGGGCGGCCGCGCAGGCCAGGTCCTCCAGCGCCTCGTACAACCGCTCCGGGTGGAACGGCCGGTGGCGGTGCCAGACGAGGGTGGCGACCCCGGCTTCGTCGGCCTCCTGCGGAAGCAGCGCACAGGCCGGGTGCTGCGCGGCGGCAGCGGCCTCGGTGTCGAATCCGGCGAAGGCGAGCCGCGCCAGATCAGGGGAACCGGTCTCCACCCGGCGAGCGGTCGGGTGGAGCTGCTCCAGCAGGGCCCGGTCCTCCTCGTCCGCTTCGGGGCTGTCCAGGAGGGCGAGCACGGGTGCGTACTCGAGCTGCCGGGCCCAGGTGTCGCCGACCGTCCGCCGGTCGGAGGCCGCCGCCGCGAGCCCCGCCTCCGCGAGGTCGTCCCCGTTGGACAGGTACGGCAGGACGAGGGCCGGGTCGACGGCGGTGATCACATTGGCGAGTTCCAAGCGCTCGCCGCCGTGCGCTTCGACGACCTCGGCCATCGCCCGGGGCTCGACGGAGTCCCACAACTCGACGACCGCGAGCCGGGTCAGCCCGCCGTCGGCGAGCCGCCACAGTTCGGGGACCAGGTCCTCGCGCAAGGCGCAGCAGGCGCAGTCGTTGACGAGCGGCGCCTCACCGGACCCGAGTGTTCCGGAGGCGTCGCGCACGGTGCGCCGGACGGTTCCGCCGGCCGCCGTGGAGAGGTCGTGGTGCAGGGCCACGCTGCCGGGGACGGTGGCGAGCAGCCGTTCCACGGTGGTGCGGCGGGCGTCGGAGTGCAGCCCGCCGACGATGACGACGGGCAGGCGCACGCCGTGCTCCCGGCCGTGGGCGGGGTGGATTCCGGGCTTCATGGCGGTGTCCTTCTGCGGGGTGGGGTGGGTTCAGCGCTCTTCGCGGAAGTCGACGTGCCGGCGGACCACCGGGTCGAACTTGCGCAGCACCATGCGGTCCGGGTCGTTCCGCCGGTTCTTGCGCGTGACGTAGGTGTAGCCGGTGCCCGCGGTGGTGCGGAGCTTGACGATCGGGCGTACTTCGTTGCGTGCCATGCCGCTACTATACGGGAATGGAAATCATTTCCAATAACCTTCGATGACTCTTCCGCTCCAGAGAGAGGCAGGTAACACCGTGTCCGCCCACTGCCAGCTGACCGGCGCCCAGCCGGGCTTCGGCAACACCATCTCCCACTCGCACCGGCGCACATCGCGCCGCTTCGACCCCAACATCCAGCGCAAGCGCTACTGGCTGCCGAGCGAAGGCCGGTACGTCCGTCTCACCCTCAGCGCGAAGGCGATCAAGACCGTCGACGTGATCGGCGTCGAGGCGGCCGTGGCCCGGATCCGGGCCCGAGGGGTGAAGGTCTGATGGCGAAGAAGAGCAAGATCGCGCAGAACGAGAAGCGCAAGGCGATCGTCGAGCGCCATGCCGCCCGGCGAGCCGAGCTGAAAGCGCTCGTACGCCGGCCCTCCTCGACGGAGGCCGAGCGCCGCGCCGCGCTGACCGAGCTGCGCGGGCAGCCCCGCGATGCCAGCGCGACCCGGGTGCGCAACCGTGACGGCGTGGACGGCCGCCCGCGCGGCCACCTGCGGAAGTTCGGGCTCTCCCGGGTCCGGATGCGCGAGCAGGCGCACGCCGGATTCCTCCCCGGAGTCACCAAGTCGTCCTGGTAGTACCCCCGCGCCGCCTCTTACCGGTCCGCGGTTCAGCCGAGCCGGACGGTGATCGTCTGGGTGGCTCCGGCCTGCCCCGTGAGGTCCGTGAAGGTGAGGGTGAGCGCGGAGCCGGTGGTGGCCGAGGCGACCGTGGCCGGCTTGGAGAGCACGGACGCCACCGGGCGGTTCCATGTCACGGTGAGGCCGGTCTGCATCCGCATCGGGTCGCTGACGCAGAGGGTGGCCGTGCCGTCGCCGTGCTCCCGTACGAGCACGCAGGCGGGCTTGTCGGCGCTGAGCGTGCCGACGGTCCCGGCGAACCAGAAGTTGACGGCGGTGACGCCGAGCGAGGCGACCCTGACGCCCTGCTGGTCGTTGTCGTTGGCCAGGACCGTCAGCCAGCCGGTGTCGGCGGCCCGGGCGGCGGTGGCGGCCGTCCCGGCGCCCGGCATCAGGATGTAGGAGCAGGCGGCATCCACGGGGTCGACGCCGTGGTCGAACCAGAGCGTCAGGTACCGGCGGGTGATCGGGTCCGTGGTGCCGCCGGTGTTGATGTCGTGCCAGGAACCGGTCCGGGCCTCGCGCCGCGCCTTGACCGTGGCCCCGCCGGGGAACACGTACCCGCCGTGCCCCGCGATCTGTGCCCAGCCGGCACCGGTGAGGGACGCCGACCAGCCAAGGGCGGTGGACTGCGCGGCTCCGTTCACCGTGAGGCCCTGGGTGCCGGTGGCCCCGAGGTTGCGGTTGTCGACCACGGTCTCGACCGTGGTTCCGTCGGCGCTCCGGACGGCGCCCGCCAGACAGACGACCGAGTCGGCCAGACAGAACCAGGACTTCTTGGCGTACAGCGTGCCGGCCAGCCCGCGGACGAACTGGCCTATCGCGGCGTACTCCCCGTCCGTGGCGCCGCCGACCCAGTTGACGTCCGGCCTCGGCAGCCCCCAGGCACCGCCCTCGGCATCGGCGAGCACCTTGCGGGAGACGGTGATCCCCGGCAGCCGGTACGGGTCCACGGTCGGCCAGAAGGCGTCGGTGTACTGGCCGTTGGCGTACGTGTCCCCCCACCACTGGAGCATGCCGGCCCCGGCGTGCCAGCCGCGGAGGTTCTCCCCGTTGCCCGTCTCGTAGAAGCCCATCCGCTTCGAGGCCATGCTGATCGAAGCGGCCCAGCCGGGCCGGCGGTGGACGGCCCGGTCCATGCTGGGGAAGAGCCGGTGTCCCGTGGGCTCGCCGAGGGCGGTGACAGCGTTGTCGTCCTGTACGGCCTTGAGCCTGGCCAGCGCCGCGACGCTCAGGTCGGTGTCGGCGAGCACGGGGCTGTAGTAGTCCCGCTGCATCCAGCCCTTCACCAGCCCGCGCCAGCGCTGGTTCTCCGCGCTGCTCGCGGCACCGCCCAGCAGGGCGATGGAGGCGAGGACGCCGTGGCCACGGCCGTGGTCGCCGCCCTGAAAACCGTAGGAAGTGATCCGCGGGTTGCCCCGGCTGGTGGCGCGCCCGGACACCGCGTCCATCATCAGGCCGTTGTACAGGAACGGCGCGTAGGACTTCTCCACCGAGTCGAGGACGAGCTGCCGCTTGGGCTCGGTGACCGCCCAGGTCGAGCCGCTGAGCAAGGAGAAGAGACCGGCCAGGCCGCCGAGCAGCACCGCACCGTAGGAGCCGGTGTAGGAGAGGTAGGTGTGCTGGACGAAGGAGCCGTCGGGGTAGAAGCCGTCCCCGCTGGTGACGAGGGGGAACACGGGGGAGAGGGCGTCGCGGGCCAGCGCCACCTTGGCGGCGTTCTTGCCGAGGATGCCGCGCAGGGCCAGCGAGCGGCACAGGTCCACCCGGTTCGCGCCCGTGCTGGTGCCGGTGTACTGGGCCACCGAGGAGTCCGGGACGAAGCGGTCGACGGCAGCGAGGTGGTTGGCGAGCTGGGCGGCGGAGAGCTGGTCGTGGAGGATCACGCTGATGTCCAGCAGGATCTGCGGGGAACCGATCTGGAAGTCCCACCAGTTGCCGAACTGGCTCTTCGCCGGGTTGTAGACCTGCTGGTAGAGGTGGTCGAGACCGGTCTTGATCTCGGCGGCGAGCGCGGCGCCGCCGGTCAGACCCGTGCCGGGCTGGGCGTAGGCCTGGGCCATGGTGGCCAGCCGGGCGTAACTGCCGGTGATCGAGCTGGAGATGGTCAGGGGCAGGTCCGGCCAGAGCGACCCGCTGACGGCCGCCATGGTCGAGCGGTGTTCGGCGGCCTGCGTGCCCAGCAGTGCCAGCTTCCCCGCGAACGGCTCGGCCGCCGGGTCGAATCCGCTGCCCAGCACCATCCCGCGCCACCTGAGACGCAGGGTGTCGTACTCGTCGCCCGCGGCGGATGCGGTGCCGGTCGGGGCCAGGGCGCCGACCGAGGACATCCCGGCCAGCAGGGCGGCGTTGCCGGAGAGGTGGAGGAAGGAACGGCGGGACCATGGGCTGGACATGGAGCCTCCAGAACTGGGGCGCGGCCGGCTCGCCGGACGGCGGGGCGCGCCGTGCGCGCGTGTGCGCGCAGCAGGAGACGACCGCTCGGCGGTGAGGCGGTGACACGCGTGGAAGCGGGGTGGGAGGGGGCGCCCGCTGACCGGTTTGTAGCACGTGCGCGAAATAACGTTCAAGAGGTGCGTAAAGATCGATCGTTCAAACGATCAGATCAATTCAGATCACTTCGGATCGATCGCTCCAGACGCTCACACTCGGATGTCCACGACGGTGTTGTTGCGCCGGGCGCGTTCGGCGGCCAGCACGGTCAGGTGACTGATGAGGGACTCGTACGGGCCGGATTTCACCAGGCCGGGATCCCCGGTGGCGACGGCGGAGACGAAAGCGTCCATCAGGCCCGCGTCGCCGCCTCCGTGACCACCGGCGGCGTCCATCGCCCCTTCGGAGCCGAGCCCGATGGCCTCCTCGGTGCGGGACAGGAAGTCGTAGACCCGCAACTGCCTGCCGTCGCCCCGCAGTTCCCCGCGCGTGCCGAAGATCCGGGTCTGGCGGTCCGCGTGCTCGGTGAAGGCGGTCATGGTGAAGGTGGCCGTGGCCCCGGAGGCGAACTCCATGGCGACCACCTGGTGGTCGACCACGTCGTTGTCGCAGGCGTACACGCAGCGCCCGTACGGGCCTTCACGCAGCGCGGTCTCCAGGGCGTGCGGGGTGAACTCGTCGATCACCACGCTCAGCGGCCAGCCGTGACGGCCCGCGGCGAGCCGGTCGCCGTAGTCGCGCGTGGCGGAGTACGGGCAGGTGCTCTCCACCGCGCAGTCCAGACACCGGTCGGCGGCGCCAGCGGGCCTGCCCTCGGGCCGGAAGTGGGAGAGGCGGCCGAAGCTGGAGACGCGTACGGGCGGCCGGCCGAGCACGTACTGCAGCCAGTCCAGGTCGTGGCAGGACTTCGCCATCAGCATGGAGGTGGCCTCGTCCTCGCGGCGCCAGTTGCCGCGCACGAAGGAGTGGGCCTGGTGCCAGAACCCGACCGGTTCCAGGTGCTGGACGCTGACGACGTCTCCGATCCGGCCGGAGTCGAGGACGCGTTTGAGCGCCTGCGTGTAGGGGGTGTACCGCAGGACGTGGCCGACGGAGAGGATCACCCCGGCCTCCTCCACCGCGGCCACGATGCGCCGGCACTCCTCCTCGGTCAGCGCCATCGGCTTCTCGAGCATGATGTGGTAGCCGAGCGCGGCGAACGCCAGCACCGGCTCCAGGTGTTCACGGTCCAGCGTGCAGATCAGCACCGCGTCCGCGACGCGGCCACGGGCGGCCAGCACCCGCCAGTCGTCCACCGCCGCCCCGGCATCCAGACCGTGAGCGGCCGCGAACCGGTCCCGGCGCAGCGTGCGCGGCTCGGCCACCGCGACGACCGTGGCCCGCTCCGGATGGGCGAGGGCCCAGCCCGCGTGACCGGTTCCGCGGTCCCCGGCACCGACGACGGCAAGAGTGACTCCGGAGGGCATGCGTCCCGCTTTCCCTGCCTAGGCGACGTCTGGGGCGCGAGGCTAGCGATCCCCGATCACCGGGACAAGACGCCCCCGGCCCACTGCGCCGTGATGCGCGCAGGCCCACGACAGCAGCCGGTGACCTGACACGGCGATCTGACGCCGGTTCAACTGGCGTTCACGCCCCGCTTGCCGGGCCTCCCTAACCTCCCTGTGTCCTGCACGCAGAGTGGAAGGGAAACCCGGTGTCCTTCACCGTTTCTGTCCGTACGGCCGTCCTGCCCGCCGCCGCGTTGGCCGCCCTGGCCATACCGGCCGCGCCCGCGCAGGCGGCCTCCGTCTCCGTCACCGCGAGCGTGGAGACCGCGCCGGTCTCGCACAGCGGGGACGCCGCCGACGATCCGGCGATCTGGGTCCACCCGACGGACCCCGCCAAATCCGTGGTCGTCGCCACGGACAAGAAGGGCGCACTGGAGGTCTACGATCTGTCCGGCACCCGGATCCAGCGGATCAGCGGCGACTACGGCAACAACGTCGACCTGCGCGGCAACATCGTCGTCTCCGCGGACGACGAGGCCGCCGGCGGCAACGGCGCGATGCACATCTACCGCATCGACCCCGTGACCCGGCAGCTCAAGTGGCTGAAGGACGTGCCCACCGAGGTCACCGCCCACGGCATCTGCCTCTACACCTCCCCGGCCTCCGGGAAGCTGTACGCCTTCCCCAACTCCACCTCGGGCCGCGTCGAGCAGTGGGAGCTGGCCGTCAGCGGCGACTCCGTGACCGCGACCTCCGTGCGCCTGTGGGACGCGGGCTCCGCCGTCGAGGGCTGCTACGCGGACGAGACCACCGGCAAGCTGTACCTCGGCGAGGAGGACGTCGGCGTCTGGGTGTACGGGGCCGAACCCACCGCCGGCACCGCGCGCACCAAGCTCGACTCGACCGGCTCCGGCGGCCACATCACCGCCGACGCCGAGGGCATCACCGCCGCCGGCAACCGGATCTACGTCTCCTCCCAGGGCAGCAACGACTTCACCGTCTACGACCGCACCACCCGCGCCTACCTCGGCCGCTTCTCCGTCGCGAACGGCACCGCGGCCGACGACTGCGAGGACACCGACGGCATCGACGCCACGGCGGCCAACCTCGGCCCGGCCTTCCCGCAGGGCGTGTTCATCTGCCAGGACGGCTCCAACGGAGCCCCGGGCAGCAGCGGGAACCAGAACTTCAAGTTCGTCCCGCTCCAGCGCATCACCGGACTCTTCGCCTGATCACCGGCGTCACCCCGGTATGTGACGGATGATCAGATCTGATCTCCGCAAGGGGGAGTGAGCGTGAACAGGGGGCGCGCGGTGGTGCAAATGATCTCGACCTGATCACAAGCCGCGCGAACCCTGGCCGTTCCTTTAGGTGTGCCTTACCTAAGTTGTAGGGTGACGCCGACAGGTCGGTGATGGGGAGGCATGTGGTGTCCTTAGGTGACGTCCGTCTGGTGGCGGACGCTCTCGACGTCGGGCACGCGGGTCGCCCGGTGCTCAAACAGGTGGATCTGTCGCTGCGGGCCGGCGCGATCACCGTATTGGTCGGTCCCAACGGCTGTGGCAAATCCACCCTGTTGCGGACCGTGGCCGGCCTCCTCCCGCCCATTGGCGGCGAGGTGCGCATCGACGGCGTACCGCTTCGTCAGCTGGCCCGTCGCGCGCTGTCCCAGCGTCTGGCGTTCCTTCCCCAGACCTCCCACGCCCCGGCCGGGGTGACCGTACGTGAGCTCGTACGCCACGGCCGGTACGCCCATCGGGGCGCGCTCGCCCGGCACACCGGCGAGGACACCGAATCCATCGAGTGGGCGCTCGAGGTCACCGACGCGGCTCCGCTCGTGGACCGCCGGCTCGACGAACTGTCCGGCGGCGAGCGCCAACGGGCGTGGCTGGCCATGGTGCTGGCGCAGCGGGCGGGTGTCCTGCTGCTGGACGAGCCCACCACCTACCTCGACATGCGCCACCAGTTCGAGGTGCTCGACGTCGTGCGCCGGCTGGCCGGCGAGCACGGCATCGCCTGCGGCGTGGTGCTGCACGACCTGATGCAGGCGGCGGCGTACGCCGACGAGGTGGTCGTCGTCGCCGACGGCGCCGTCGCGGCCTCCGGGGCACCGGACGAGGTACTGACCCCGGACGTCATCCACGACGCGTTCGGCCTGCAGGTCACCGTCGTCCGCGATCCGCACAGCGGATACCTCGCCTGCTTCCCCCGGCGCTCCGACGCGGCCGCAGAGTCCGCCGCCACTTCCTGAACCAGAACCACCCCGCACACAAGGAGAGTTCGCCATGCAGAGGATTCTGCGCGCCCTCGCTACGACCGGAACCGCCGCGGCACTCGCGCTGTCCGCCGTCGGCTGCGGTTCCGGAACGGCCGGGGACGCGGCGGGCGGCAAGCCCGCCGCCGACAAGCCGGCCGCGGACAAGGGCGCGACCGGCAAGATCACCGTGGACACCGCGCAGGGCCAGGTCACCCTGGACAAGCCCGCCGCGAAGGTGGTGACGCTGGAGTGGACGTACACCGAGGAACTGGTGGCCCTCGGCATCACCCCGGTGGGCAACGCCGACAACAAGGGCTACGGCACCTGGATCACGGCGAAGGGTGCGGGCCTCGCGGAAGGCACCACGGACGTCGGCAGCCGCAACGAGCCGAGCCTGGAGAAGATCCGGGCCCTGCAGCCGGACCTCATCGTGATCGACGACGACCGGTCGAAGGCCAACCTCAAGGCACTCCAGGGCATCGCCCCGGTCGTGTCGTTCAAGTACACCACCAAGCCCCAACTCGAGACGATGAAGAAGAACTTCACCGAGCTCGCGAAGGCGGTGGGCAAGCAGGACAAGGCGGCCGAGGTCAACCGGCAGATCGAGACCAAGGCCGCCGACCTCAAGGGGCGGCTGGACAAGGCGGGCAAGGGCGGGCTGAAGTACGCCGTCGCACAGGGCTTCACCGCCAACGGCACCGCGTCGATCCGGATGCTCACCGATGACGCCATCGCCCCCCAGGTGCTGAACCTCGCGGGGCTGAAGAACGGCTGGAAGGGCGAACCCGACGCCTGGGGCATGACCACGGTCGGCGTCGAGGGCCTGACCAAGACCGAGCAGGACGCGACCTTCCTCTACGTCGCCAGCGTGAAGGACAACCCGTTCACCGGCGACCTCGCCTCCAACGCGGTGTGGAAGGGGCTGGAGTTCGTGAAGAACGACCGCGTCATCCCGCTCGACCCCGGCACCTGGCTCTTCGGCGGCCCGCTCTCGGCGCTGCACATCCTCGACGAGACCGGCAAGGCCCTGAAGGTCTGATGACGCTCTCCGCCCGTCTGCCCGCCCGCCTGTCCGCCCGTCTGCCCGCCCGCCTGTCCGGCCGTTTATCCGGCCGACTGTCCGGCCCCGGCCGGCTGTCCGGCCGCCGCCCGCGAGCCCTGCTCGTGGGCGGCGCCCTCTCCCTCGTCCTGTGCCTGGTCACCGTGGTCCACCTCGGCCTCGGGGCCTCCGGCGTGGACATCGGCGACTTCGCGGCGCTGCTCGCCGGCCACGGCGACCCGCACACCCGCGACATCCTGGTCGGCAGCCGACTGCCGCGCACGCTGACCGGTCTGGTCGTCGGCGTCGCGCTCGGCGTCTCCGGAGTCCTCGTACAGGGCGCGACCCGCAACCCGCTGGCCGCTCCCGACACCCTGGGTGTCAACGCCGGTGCCTACTTCGCCGTGGTGCTGGTGGCGTTCACCGGCGTGAGCCTGGGCCCGCTGCCCGCCGGGGGCGCGGCCTTCGTCGGCGGCATCCTCGCCATCGCCCTGGTCTACCTGCTCAGCAGCAGGGGCGTACTCACACCCGGCCGGGTCCTGCTCGCCGGGGCGACCGTCGCCCTCGCCGGCACGGCGGCCGCCGAGTTCCTGCAGATGCTCGACCTCCAGGCCACCCGCGGGCTGTTCTTCTGGGGCAACGGCACCCTGATGCAGTCCGGGCTGGAACGCCCCCTGACGCTCGGCGGGGTCGTCGCCCTGGGCGCGCTGGCCGCGCCGCTGCTGGCGCGCCCGCTGGATCTGCTGGCACTGGGCGACGAGACGGCCGAGGCGATGGGTGTCCGCGTGGAGCGGATCCGTCCCGCCGCCTTCCTGATCGCCGTCCTGCTGTCCGCCTCGGCGGTGTCGCTGGCCGGCCCGATCGGCTTCGTCGGTCTCATCGCACCCGTCATGGTGCGGCAGTTGGGGATCCGCAAGCACGCGCTGCTCATCCCGATGTCGGCGGTGCTGGCCGCCACGGTGCTGCTGGCGGCGGACGCCGCCGCCCAGCTGGCCGTGCCGCCGTCCGCCGTCTACACCTCGGAGATCCCGGTCGGCGTGGTGACCGCGCTGATCGGCGGCCCGGTCTTCATGCTGCTCGCCCGCCGGGTGAGCACGGGCGACGCCGACACGGGCGCGGCGGTCACGGTCTCGGACGGCCGCCGGACTCCCGCGTACGCGCTGGCGATCGGGGGCGGGCTCCTCGCACTGGCCGTCGCCATGGTGCTGTCCCTGCGGGTCGGCGACGTGCACATCGGCTGGAGCCAGCTCGGCGCGGCGCTCTTCGGCTCCGCCGAGCAGATCACCGAGGCGGTGGTGTCGTACCGGCTGCCGCGGATCCTGGTGGCCGCCCTGGCCGGTGCCTGCCTGGCCGTGGCGGGCGCCGCCGTGCAGGCGGTCGTCCGCAACCCCCTCGCGGAACCGGGGCTGGTCGGGGTGACCGGCGGTGCGTCCCTCGGCGCCGTCCTGGTCATCCTCGTCGTGCCCGCGGCGCCGCTCGCCGCCCTCCCGGCCGCCGCGGGCATCGGGGGCGTGCTGATGCTCGCCCTCGTGGTCTTCGTGGCCCGGGGGAGCAAGGAGAGCGGCCGCGCGGGCCTGGATCCGACCCGGGTGGTGCTGGTCGGCCTCGGCGCCGCCGCCACGTCCATGGCCCTGGTCAACATCATGGTGGTCGGCGCGCAGATGAACATCTCGGCGGCGCTGAGCTGGCTCGCCGGAAGTACGTACGCCCGCGACTTCACCGCGCTCGGCTGGCTCACCCTGCCGGCGCTCATCGCGATGGTGCTGGTGATCGCGGCGAGGCCGGTGAACCTGATGGCCCTGGGCGACGAACTGCCGCGCGCCCTGGGCCTGGACCTGGGCCGGGCCCGGCTGCTCGTACTGGGCGCGGGCGCCGTGCTGGCGTCCGGTACGGCCGCGGCGGTGGGCGCGGTCGGCTTCGTCGGACTGGTCGCCCCGCACCTGGCCCGGCGCATCGTCGGCAACAGCACGGCGCGGATGGTGCCCATGGCCGCGGTGCTGGGCGCGGTCCTGGTGGTCTCCTCGGACGCCCTGGGCCGCTGGCTGCTCGCCCCGACCGAGATTCCGGTGGGCATCGTCACGGCCCTGGTCGGGGCCCCGTACCTGGTGTGGCTGCTGCGCCGGACTCAGGAGGTCTGAGCGACCGAGGACCGGCGGCGCTTCGCGGCGCCGCCGCCGACGGTCCGCGCCTCGGCCCTGAGCGTGCGGGCGGCGAACACGCCCAGCAGGCAGACGAGGGCCGAGGCCAGGCAGACGGCGGTGAAGCCATCAGAGAAGGCCGACCGGGCCAGGGGCCGCAGGGCGGGTTCGAGGAGCTCGAACCGCCCGGTCTCCACAGCCGTCCGGGCCGGTACGAGGCCGTCCGGCCCGGGATTCGGCCCCGCGTGCAGACTCGCCTCCAGCCCGGCCTCCACCCGGCCGGAGAACAGCGCCCCGAACACGGCCACACCGGCCGCGGTGCCGAGCGGGAAGCAGGCGTTGGTCAGCCCGGAGGCCATCCCGGCCCGCTCGGCGGGCACCGCGCTCACCGCCACACCCATCAACGGCGGGAAGATCACGGCGCCCCCCGCGCCGAGGAGCACGAGTCCGCCGACGGTGGCGGCCTGCCCGGCGTGCACCCCCGCGGCGGCGGCGAGTGCGAGGAGGCCCAGCCCCTGGAGGGCGAAACCGGCGGCGACCAGGACGTCAGGAGTGAAGACCCTCTGCAGCCGCGAGACGAACAGGCCCACCACGAGCAGACTGCCCGTCAGCGGCAGCAGGTACAGGCCGACTTCGAGCGCCGAGAACGCGTGAGCGCTCTGCAGCCAGAGCGTGGTGAAGGCGAGGACGCCCAGGCTCGACATCCGGGCGAGGAACCCCAGGACGGCGGCGCCGGAGAAGGCGCGCACCCGCAGGAGCGCCATGTCGATCAGGCCGCCGCCCCGCCGCTGGCCGGCCACCAGGGCCACGCCGAGCAGGACGCCCAGGACCGCGGAGCCGAGTACCTCCGGCGCCGTCCAGCCGGCCTCCGGGCCGGTGACCAGCGGATAGTGCAGGGCCAGAAGGGTGCCCACGCCGAGTGCCGCGCCCAGGAGATCGATGCGCCGGTGCGTTTCGGCCGGGGCGGCGGATTCCGGCATGCGGGCCAGCGCACCGGCCACGACCAGGACACCGATCGGCACGTTGACGAGGAAGATCCACCGCCAGCCGAGCCCCTGGACGAACAGGCCGCCGACCACCGGCCCCAGTGCTCCCGCGGCGGAGGCGATGGCCGCGAAGGCCGCTATCGCCGCCTGGCGGCGGGCGCCCTCGTACGCGGCGGCCAGCAGGGCGAGCGTGGGCGCGAACACCATGGCGCCGCCGATGCCCTGGGCCGCCCGGGCGGCGATGAGGGTGCCGGCGTCGGGGGCCAGTCCGCATCCGGCGGAGGCGAGGGTGAACAGCGCCATCCCGGCGGTGAACACCGCTCGCCTCCCGATGCGGTCGGAGAGCGCCCCCGCGGTGAGCAGCAGCGCGCCGAAGGCCAGCGAGTACGCGGACACGGTCCACTGCACCCGGCCGAGCCCGGCATCCAAGTCTCGGGCGATGTCCGAGAGGGCGACATTGACCACGGTCACGTCCAGGGTCATCACCACGCCACCCGCACTGACCAGGGCAAAGGTCCATCGGGGAGTGCGACGGCAGGAAGGCACCACTGATCACCTCGAACGGGAATCCGGGAAGAATGATGGTTTGGTTAGCCTAACCTAAGGCGATTGTTGATGGTGTGTCATGTCGACCCTATGGCTGGAAGCCGACCTTGTCGGTTAGGTGAGCCTTACCTAATCTGACCACTGCCTGGGCCGGTTTGCCCAGGTGAGCCGATCCAGCGACCACGGAGCCGTTTGATGTCCATCCCCCCCGAACATCCCGTCCCCACCCTCCCCGAAGTGGCCCCCGCGGCCTGGCGGGAGGCCAACCGCCGGCTTCTCGCCAAGGCGTTGGGCGAGTGGTGTTTCGAGGACATGCTCAAGGCGGCGGAAACCGGAGAAGGCAACTACCGCGTCGATCTCGACAGCGGTACGACCTACGCTTTCAACGCGGAGCCCGGCGCCTTCGGATGGCTGCGGGTCGACCCGCGGTCGATCACCCGCACCGCCACCAGCATGCTCGGCAACGCGGTGGCCGAACCCGCCTGGGACGCCCAGCAGTTCCTCCTCGAAGCGGCCTCGACCCTCGGCAGCGACGCGTCGACGATCGCCACCTACTTCACCGAGCTGTCCGCCACGCTCGCCGTCGACGCGGCACGCATCACGCACGGCGGCGAGACGGTGGCCGAGCTCCGCACCCTCGGCCACACGGAGCTCGAGTGCCGGATGACGGGTCACAACCTGCTCGTCGCCAACAAGGGCCGCATCGGCTTCTCGGCCACCGACGTGCGCAACTACGCCCCCGAGTCGGCCCAGTCGCTCCGGCTCCAGTGGGTGGCCGTGCACCGCGGCCTCGCCGAATTCCGCGGCACCTCGGAACTGTCCGAACAGGACATCCTGGCCCGGGAGCTGGACGAGTCGACCCGGAACCGCTTCACGCAGGTACTGGAAGCGGCCGGAGTCGACCCGCAGGGCTACGTGTGGATGCCCGTGCACCCCTGGCAGTGGGACCACGCCGTCCAGATCCTGCACGCGGCCGACGTGGCGCAGCGCCGCATCATCCCGCTGGGCGACAGCCCGGACGCGTACCTGCCCGGGCAGTCCATCCGCACGATGGCCAACGTCACGGTCCCCGACCGCCACGACGTCAAACTGCCGCTGAAGATCCTCAACACCCTCGTCTGGCGCGGCATCCCGCCGCACTGCACGATGGGCGCGCCCGTCGTCACCCAGTGGCTGCGCGGACTGGTGGAGCGCGACGCGTTCCTGACCGAGGAGTGCCGGACGGTGTTCCTCGGCGAGGTCGCCTCCGTCACCGTGCGCCACCCCTACCTCTCCAAGCTGGAGGACGCGCCCTACCAGCACCTCGAGGCCCTGGGCTGCATCTGGCGGGACTCCGTCACCGCCCGCAAGGACCCCGGCGAGCGGGTCCGCACCTTCGCCTCGCTGCTCCACGTCGACCACACCGGCGACGCGTTCGTGGCCGAACTCGTTCGCGCTTCCGGCCTCGACCCGCAGGAATGGCTGCGGCGGCTCTTCGACACCCTGCTCGTCCCGTTGATGCACGTGCTCTACCGCTACGGGGTCACCTTCAACCCGCACGGACAGAACACCCTGATCGGCTACGACGAGAACGACGTACCGACCCGCCTGTACCTGAAGGACTTCGTCGACGACGTGTGCGTGTCCTTCACCGACGTGCCCGAGCGCGGCCCGGAGCCGGACGGCCACGACCACGTCCTGCCCCGCAAGCACCCCTCGATCATCCGTCAGCACGTGGTCGACCAGGTCTTCGTCGGCCACTTCCGCTACCTGGCCCCGCTGTGCGCCGAACAGCTCGGCGTACCGGAGAAGACGTTCTGGCGCATGGTCCGCCGGACCATCCTCGACTTCCAGCAGCGCTTCCCCGAACTGTCCGAACGGTTCGCCGAGTACGACCTGCTCACCCCCCAGATCCCCCGGTACGGCCTGAACCGCGACCGGATAGTCGTCACCCGGTACGGCGACCGCGCCCTGCGCCACGCGCTGTATCCGAACGGCACTCACCCCAACCCGCTGGCAGAAGCCTGAGGAGGCCAGGGCGTGATACCGCTCACCGAGGCACCACTGTTCCCGCCGTCCCTGCTGGCGGGCTCCCGCGAGGGACTCACCGAGGTCTACGCCGCCCTGGGCGAG
The DNA here is from genome assembly GCF_045208355.1 of Streptomyces sp. NBC_01546. NCBI lineage: Bacteria > Bacillati > Actinomycetota > Actinomycetes > Kitasatosporales > Streptomycetaceae > Streptomyces > Streptomyces sp. NBC_01546. The sequence goes on along the minus strand of NZ_CP109379.1, from coordinate 1,024,229 downwards.
GCGATCGACGCCGCGCTGAACGCCCGCCGCCCGGCGGGACCGTTACCGGTCGGCGCCCCCTCCGCCGTCCTCGCGTCGGCCGCCCAGGCACTGGGACCGGCCCTGCTCCCCGCGGAGGGGCTCGGCGCCAAGGCCGCGCTCCAGCTCCTCGCCAGCCTCCTGGTCGAACACGGCATCGACCTGTCCCACCCCCGGGCCGCCGCCCACCTCCAGCCGCCACCGCTGGCGGTCGCCGTCGCCGCGGACACCCTCGCGAGCATGACCAACGCCTCGCTGGACACATACGATTCCGGCCCCTCGGCCATCGCCGTCGAACGCTGGCTCATCGGCGTACTGACCCGCCTGGCGGGACTGGGGGAGCGCGCCGACGGCGTTCTCACCCCCGGCGGCTCGCTGTCCAATCTGCTCGGCCTGCTGCTGGCCAGGGACGCCGCGGCCCTGCGCCTCGGGGTCGACGCCCGCCAGGACGGGGTGGCCGCCCTGCCCGGACCGGTCGTCTTCTGCTCGGAACTCGCCCACTTCTCGGTGCAACGGGCCTGCGCCGCCCTCGGACTCGGCGAGTCGGCCGTCCACCTCGTGCCCACCGACGAGCGGTGGCGGATGCGGCCGGAGGCCCTGACCGCAGCCCTGGACGGGCTCGGCCCCGGCCGGACCCCGCTCGCCGTCGTCGCCACCGCAGGGACCACGGACTTCGGCTCCATCGACCCGCTCCCGCAGATCGCCGAGATCGCCGCCGGTCACGGCATCTGGATGCACGTGGACGCCGCGTACGGATTCGGCGCCCTGTTCTCCGAGCGGCTGGCCGGCCGGCTCGCCGGACTGGAACTGGCCGACTCCGTCACCCTCGACCTGCACAAGATCGGCTGGCAGCCCGCCGCCACGAGTGTGCTGCTGGTGTCCGACACGACCGCCTTCACCGCCCTCGACCGGGAGGTCGCCTACCTCAACCCGGCCGACGACTCCGAAGCCGGCTACGACGGCCTGCTCGGCCGCAGCCTGCAGACCACCCGGCGCCCCGACGCAGTGAAGGCCGCCGCCACCCTGCTGACGTACGGCCGCAGCGGGATGGGCCGCATGGTCGATGCCTGCCACGGCCTGGCCCGGCACGCCGAGCGCCGCATCCTCGCCGAACCGGAGCTCGAACTCGTCTCGCCGGCCGCCCTGACCACCGTGGTGTTCCGTTACCGGGGCGCCGATCCGAGCGCCGCCGACGAGCTCAATGGCGCCCTGCGCAGGCGGCTCCTGGAATCAGGCGCCGCCCTCATCGGACGTACGGAGGTCCGCACCGCCGGAGCCGGTTCCCCGGCCCGGGTGTGCCTGAAGTTCACCCTGCTCAACCCGACCGCCACACCGGAAGACATCGACGGCCTCGTGGACATCGTCCTCGACGCCGGCCGCACCTGTGAACGACTCGTAGAGGAGAGCGCCGCATGAGCACCACCGCCGCGGCTTCCACCCCGACCCCCACCCCGGCCCCTGCCCAGGACCAGGCCGCCGGCGCCGACCCGCTGCACGCCCTCGACGCCCGGGGCTCCGCCGAACACGCCCACATCGAGGCGCTGTTGCGCTGCTGGCTGCTCGAGACCGGCACGCCCGTCGCGCCCGGCCCGCTGCGGATCGAACTCCCCACCGCCGGGCTGGCACTCGTCACCGAGGTGACCCACCGCTCGCCGACCGGCCTGCACCGGTTCGCCCCCGCCCGCCTGGAGGGACCCGGCGGTCCGCTCGGCGCGAGCGCCGACCCCGTGACCGCCGTCGCGCTGCTCTCCACCGAGGCCGCCGTACGCGGCGGCAGCCGCCCCGGCGGCGTTCCGGCGGGCGAGGTCGCCGACCTGGTGGAGCGCACCGCCGAGTCCGTACGCCGCGTCGCCTCCTTCATCTCCGACCGCCGCACCCACCCGGCGGCGCCGCCCGAGGTGGACGGCTTCCTCGACGCCGAACAAGCCCTGATACTGGGCCACTTGAACCATCCCGCGCCCAAGAGCCGGGACGGCATCTCGGACAACGACGCGGCCGCCTTCTCACCCGAACTGCGCGGCTCCTTCCGGCTGCACTGGTTCGCCGCCGACGAGTCGGTGGTCTCGCACGACGCCGTGGACAAGGCCCCGTCCCTCGCCGGACAGGACACCGTCGCCCTCCTCGCCGAACTCGCCGGACGCCGACTGCACGACGGCCGGGTCCTGGTTCCCGCGCACCCCTGGCAGGCCCGCGACCTGCTCCACCGCCCGCGCATCGCCGCCCTGATCGACTCCGGCGCCCTCGAACCGCTCGGCGAGCTGGGCCCCGAGTGGTGGCCGACCTCCAGCGTGCGCACCGTGTACCGGCCGGACGCCGACGTGATGCTGAAGCTCTCGCTCGGCCTGCGGCTGACCAACTCCCGCCGCGAATCCACCCGTACGGAGCTGCGCCGCGGCCTGGAGATCAACCGGCTCCTCGACGCCGGGTACGCGGACTCCACCTTCGGGGCCCACCCCGGCTTCGCCATCACCCGCGACCCCGCCTGGCTCGCGGTGGACGAACCGGGGCGCCCGGAAGGCCCGGAGGTCACCGGCCTCGACGTCGCCGTACGCGAAGTCCCGCAGGGCATCGCCGATCTGCGCTGCCTGGTGGGCCTGGTGGCGCCGCGCCCCGGCCTCGGCCGCAGTGCGCTCGGGGACCTGGTGGCGGGCCTCGGCGCCGGAGCCGCCGAGCAGTGGACGGCCGACTACACCGACAAGGTGCTCGTCCCGATGCTGCACCTGTACGCCGCCACCGGCATCGGCCTGGAGGCCCACCAGCAGAACACCCTGGTCCGGCTGGACGAGCGGGGCCGGGTCACCGGCGGCACCTTCCGCGACAACCAGGGCTACTACCTGGCCGCTTCGCACCTCCCCGGTCTGCTCGGGCGGCTCGGCGCCGGCTCCTCCACGCTGGCCGTCGTCGCCGACACCCTCGTCGACGACCGGCTCTCGTACTACCTGCTGCGCAACCAGGCCCTGTCGGTCATCGGCCGGCTCGCCGTCGACGGCCTCGCGGACGAGCGCGACCTGCTCGCCGTACTCGCCGGCCGGCTGCGCGCCGCCCTGCCCGCCCTCGCCGCCGCCGGCCCCGACGGAGACCGGCTCGCCCGCCGCTGGCTGGAGGCCGACACCCTGCCCTGCAAGGGCAACCTGCTCACCCGGCTGCACGGGATCGACGAAGTCCTCGCCCCCCTCGACGCCCAGTCCGTCTACCTCGACGCCCCCAACCCCCTCCAGGAGGCCGCGGCATGAGCCCGGTGCAGCGGTTACACCACGACGGAACCCGGCTCGCCGCCACCGTCCCCGGCCCCCCGCTCCCGCAGCTGGGCGGACCCTGGTCGGCACGTGTCGCCCGGGCCGAGGGGGCCGACCTGGACCTTGTGCACGGCTGGATGCAGTCCCCGCACATCGACGCCTTCTGGCACCAGGCATGGCCGCGCGAGCGCTGGGCCGAGGAGATCTCCGGACACCTCGCCGGGGACGCCATCCTGCCCGTCCTGATCGGGCTCGACGGCCGGCCGTTCGCGTACATCGAGGTCTACCGGGTGCTGCGCGACCGCCTCGCCGGCCAGTACCCGCACCTGCCCCACGACCTCGGCCTGCACATCGCCATCGGCGAGGAGAGCCGCACCGGCAAGGGCCTGGGCCGGACCCTGCTGCGCGCGCTCGCCGAGGGCCTGCTGGCCGCCGACCCCGCGTGCACCCGGGTGGCCGCCGAGCCGGACGTGAACAACGCGCCCTCCCTCACGGCGTTCGCCGCCGCCGGATTCCGGCACGTCGGGGAGGTCGTCTTCCCGGACAAGACCGCCGCCCTGCTCATCCACCCGCGCCGCGAGGAGGACCTCCCCCGATGAGCGGACTCGACAGCGAACGCGTCAGCGAACTCGTGAGCGAGCACGACGTGGTGGCCGTCGGCTGCGGTCCCTTCAACCTCGGACTCGCCGCACTCGCCTCGACCGTGGACGGCCTCGACCTCGTCGTACTGGAGGAGCAGCCCGAACTCACCTGGCACCGCGGGATGATGTTCGGCGACGCCTCGATGCAGGTGAACTTCCTCGCCGACCTCGTCACCCTCGTCGCACCCGGTCATCCCCTGTCGTTCCTCACCTACCTCCACGACATGGACCGGCTCTACACCTTCACCGTGCGCGAGAACTTCTTCCCCTCCCGCCGCGAGTACGAGGACTACCTGCGCTGGGCGGCCGCGAAACTCCCCTCGGTGCACTTCTCGCACCGCGTCGAGGAGGTCCACTGGGACGCCGCGCGCGATCGCTTCACCGTGCACGCCGTACGCGGCGACGGCACGCCCCTGCGGATGCACGCCCGCAACCTCGTCCTGGGCATCGGCACGGCGCCGTACGTACCCGACGCCCTCGCCGGACTGCCCCCGTCGACGCTGCTGCACACCGCCGACTACCTCTACCGGGCGTCCGACGTGGACGGGGCCGCGAAGGTCACCGTGATCGGTTCGGGCCAGTCCGGGGCCGAGGTCACGGCGGACCTGCTGGGCCGGAACGTCGAGTTCGGGCCCGCGGTGAGCTGGCTGACCCGCACCGCGTCGTTCGCCCCGCTCGACTACACCAAGATGGTGCTGGAGATGACCACTCCGGCGTACATGCAGTACTTCCACTCCCTGCCCGAGGAGGTACGCGACCGGCTGACCCGCGAGCAGTGGCAGTTCTACAAGGGGATCTCCACCGACACCCTCGAGGAGATCCACGAACTGCTCTACCGCCGCCAGCTGGAGCACGGACTGGCCGAGGTGGAACTGCGGTTCGGCGTCACGGTGGAGTCCGCCGCCACGGACGCCGCGGGGCGGGCGGTGCTGACCTGCCGGCACCGCGACACCGGTCAGACCTTCGAGCACACCACCGACCTGGTGGTGGCCGCGACCGGCTACCGCAACCGCCCGCCCGCGTTCCTCGAACCCATCGAGGACCTGCTGCTGCGGGACGGCCGAGGCCGTCACCGGGTGCGCCTTGACCACTCCGTCGAACTCGTGGAAGGGATCACCGGCCGCGTGTTCGTGGCCAACGCCGAGACCCACAGCCACGGCGTCTCCTCGCCCAACCTGGACATCGGGGCGGTGCGCAACGCCACGATCCTGAACGCGATCACCGGCCGCGAGGCCTACCGGCTGCCCAAACGGAGTGCGTTCACGAGCTTCGCAGCGCCGCGCCGGACCTCGTAGCCCCGACCGGCCCCGCCATGCGTACGCCGCCCCGCAGCTCAGCGGGGCGGCACACGCATGCCCGGCGTCACCGGATCGGCTGCCGGGCCTCCTCGCGCACCTTGAGCGTGCTCTCGGCGACCTTGGCCAGGTCGACGGACTTCGGGTCCTGCTGCGCGCTCTCCGGGGTGATGACACCGACCGACGCGCCCGTGTTCTCGTCCGCCCAGGCGCACATCGGCACGGTGGTCCTGGTGCCGTCCTGGGCCGAGGTCAGCACCTGACAGGACACGGTGATCCCGGAACCGGCGGGGGTGATCTCCCGGGCGGGGACCGCCAGGGTCGCGCCCTTCGCGTCCGCGGCGCCGGACAGCATCTTCCTACGGGCCGTCGCGGGGTCCTTGAACTGGCCGTACATCCCCGAGATGACGAGGGCGCCGACTCCCTTCCGGGACTCGGAGGTGTACTGGGCGACCACCGGCTCGGGGTTGCGGATCTTCGGGTCGTAGGCGCCGTCCAGCGCCTTCTTGCCCTCGGTCTGCGACAGGTCCTGGACCAGCTCGTACTCGCCGTCCAGCAGGGCCTTCGGCACGGTGAGCCGGTACTCGGCCTCGGGGAAGCCGGATCCGCCGGCCTGGGACCTGGCCTCGCCCAGCCGGCCCACTCCGAAGGCGATGAGGCCGAGCCCGGCCAGCGAGGCCGCGATGATCCCGATCACCATGCCGGTCCGGTTCTTGCGCGGCGGCGGGTAGGGCGGCTGCCCCGGGTACGGATACGGGTACTGCTGAGGCTGAGGCTGCGGGTATTGCTGCGGGTACGGCTGCTGGTGTTGCGGGGGCCCGTACGGGCCGGGGGGCTGCTGGGGCGGCGGAGTGGTCATCCACCGAACGCTACTTCAACCGCCGAAGGGCCCCTCCGGGGGAGGGGCTCGTTCCGTTCACCGGCGACACCGTGGCCTAGGACAGGGTGCGCACCCGCTGGTCGCGCAGTTCGTAGCGGGCCGCCACCACGGCCAGTTCGCCGGAGGCGACCTTGCCGGCGAGGTCCGGTTCGGCCGCCAGGCGGCCGCGTACCCGCCGTACGTGTGCGTTGACCGTGGCGTCGACGCGGGCTTCGCCGTGCTGGCCGTGGTCGATGGACGGCCGTATCTGGTCGGCCAGGTACTGGATGTGGGCGGGGAGCGGCTCACCGGTCTCGTCGGCGTGGACCGCGGCGGCGACGGCTCCGCACGACTGGTGGGCCAGGACGAGGACCAGGGGTACGTGCAGTTCCAGGACACCGTAGGCGATGCTGCCCAGCACCGCCTCGTCGAGCACCTCGCCCGCGGAGCGGACCGTCAGGAGGTCGCCCAGCCCCTGGTCGAACACGAGCTCCGGGGGCACCCGCGAATCCACGCAGCCCAGCACGATCGCGAACGGGTGCTGTGCCAGGACCAGTCGGCGGCGCAGGGCGGTGGACTCGTGCGGGTGCTCCTGCAGTTGCCTGCGCCAGCGCTCGTTTCCGGCCGCCAGCCGGCGCAGTGCCTGTGCGGGAGTGACCGGGCGGTCCGTGCTCTCGGCCTCCGGCGTTGCGGCGGCGGCGGGGAACGCCGGACCGAGGGCCAGCCCCGCCCCGGCGGCCGCCGTGCCCGCCACGGCGGAACGCAGGAGGGTGCGGCGACTGGGCTGGAGGGCGGCTGGTCTCCGCGTGTTCGAATTCATGGCGGGACCGTAACCCGCCTTGTGGGCAAAGGAGTTGGCCCGTCGGACGCAATGGCGCGATCCGCGCGGGAGCAGGCCGGATGGGAGCGGGACGGTCTCAGGATGCGGGCAAGGGCAAGGGCAAGGGCGCGGGCGCGGGCGCGGGTACGGGCACGGTGCGGGGGCGGCCGGGAGTGGGTGGCCGCCCCCGCACCGTGCTGCCGCTCGGACCGAACGACGGACGGTCAGGCCGTCAGGCGGCCGTGGTTTCGGCGGGTGCCCCACGCGGGGCGGACGTGAGGCGGCCGGAGAGGTGCAGCGCGTGCAGGGCGGCCGCGCAGCCCACGCCGAGGACGGCGAGCCCCAGCCACGGGAGAGCGGAGATTCCGGCCGCCCGGGCCGCGTCCAGCGCCGCACCGGTGAGCAGGTTCCCGAGCGCGATGCCGACACCGCAGACCGTGTTGTACAGCCCGTAGTGCGTGGCCACCAGCCGGTCGCCGGAGAGGCGGACGATGGTGTCCATTTCGAACGGGTAGGCGATCATCGTGCCCAGGGCCAGCAGCAACGCGGAGAGCGCGGGAGGGACCGCGGCCAGCAGCCACCGCCCGATGCCGCCGTCCGGTACCGGCAGCGCCGCGGCGGCCGCCAGGGGCAGGAAGGCCGCGGCCATGACCAGCAGCCCCCGGGTGAGGGCGGGCCCCGGCTCCATCCGGGCCTTGCACCAAGCGGTGACCCGGGTCTGGAAGAGGACGGTGCTCAGCCCCGACACGGCGAAGAGCAGGGCCACCGCGGCCGTGCCGGAGGAGCCTTCGCCGACCAGCCGCCGGACTTCCAGCGGGAGCGCCAGATAGACCTGGAAGGTCATCACGTACGAACCGACCATGGCGCCGGAGAAGAGCAGGAACGGGCGGTTGGCCAGGATGCCGCGCCACTGGGCGAACACGCCCTCGCGCGGGGCCGCCTCCCGGTCCGGGGCGTCGTTCCCCCGGCGGGCGGGCAGCGCCCGGATCTGCACGGCGCCGAGCACGGCGAAGATCGCGGCCGCGACCAGGCAGGTGAGTCGGAAGTCGACCCCGGTCAGCACCATGCCCACCAGCGGGCCCAGCAGGATCCCGGCTTGGTAGAAGACGTTGAACAGGGCGAAGGCCTCGATCCGGCGTTCCCCCGCGTCCGCGGCCAGGTAGGCCCGGGTGGCCGGGTTGAACAGCGCCCCGGCCAGTCCGGTCGCCGCGGAGGCGGCGATGAGCGCGGGTACGGAGCCGGCCAGGCCGAGCGTCGCGAAGCCGATGACGCGCAGCACCATCCCGGCGATGATCATCGGTTTGTACCCGAGGCGGTCGGCCAGCGTCCCGCCGATGAGGAACATGCCCTGCTGGCTGAAGTTGCGCACGCCGAGGATCAGCCCGACCGTCCAGCCGGCGAGGCCCAGCGGCCCGGCCAGGTGCGTGGCCAGGTAGGGCATGAGCATGTAGAAGCCGAGGTTGATGGTGAACTGGTTCACCATCAGCAGCTGGACACTGCGCTCGTACGAACGGACCTGCGCGAGGGTCGCCTTCACCGCGTCCCCTCCCGTGCGCCGGGCTCGCCGAGCGTGAGCGGGTCGACGACGGAGGCGCAGCGGGTCCAGCGCGTGACCTCCTTCTCGTCGAGCCGGCCGATCACGTCGGGCTCGGGGGCCGGAGGTGCGTCGAGCAGGCCGTGCGCCGCGCAGTAGTCGTCGTCGTACACGGTGCCTAGGTAGCGCTGCGGCCCGTCGGGGAAGATCGCGGCGATTCGGGTGTCCCTGGGCAGGGTGCGGGACAGCCACCCGGCCACCAGGGCGACCGCTCCGACGCTCCACCCGCCGCTGGCGTAGTGGGAGGTCGCGAGTTGGCGGCAGGCCCACACGGCCTCCGCCGGGGCGACCCAGTGGACCTCGGAGAACTGGTCGTAGGCGACGTTGCGGGGGTAGATGCTCGAACCGAGGCCGCGCATCAGCCGGGTGCGGGCGGGCTGGCCGAAGATGGTGGAGCCGACGGTGTCCACGCCCACCAGGGCGAGGCCGGGGCAGAGCCGGCGCAGGACGCGCGAGACCCCCGCGGAGTGTCCACCGGTGCCGACGCTGCACACCAGGACGTCGATGTGGCCCAGCTCGCCGGCCAGTTCCAGGGCCAGCGGGGTGTACGCGGTGGTGTTGTCGGGGTTGTTGTACTGGTCGGGGCACCACGAGCCGGGGTGCTGCGCCATGAGCTGTGTGACGCGGTCCCGGCGGGCCTGCTGCCAGCCGCCGGTGGGGTGCGGTTCGCCGACGACGTTGACCCGTGCTCCGTAGGCGGTCAGCAGCCGGTTCATCGACCCTTCCAGGCCGGGGTCGGTGACCAGGGTGACCGGGTGTCCGTAGACCATGCCGGCCAGGGCGAGTCCCAGGCCGAGGGTGCCGCTGGTGGACTCGATGATCCGGGCGCCCGGCTTCAGCTCGCCCCGGGCGCGGGCCCGCTCGACCATGTGCAGGCCGGGGCGGTCCTTGATGCCGCCGGGGTTGAAGCCCTCCAGCTTCGCCCAGAAGCCGCTTCCCGCCGGGGTCAGCGGCTCGGACACGCGCAGTAGGGGAGTGTTGCCGACCAGCCCGGACAGGGCCGTGCGGGCAGGGGGTGTCACGTGGGTGGGTGAGGAATCCATTGGTCCGCTCTCGTTCGATGATGCGTCAGGAAGTCGCTCATGCGGTACGGGAGCGGTCTAGATGCGCCATCGGCACACGCTGGTCAGCGTGGAGCGGCCGGTCCGGGCCATCCGTGCGGCGCCGGGGGGCGCGGCCGGGTCCGCCGACGGCGGATCGGCGACGGGGGTGAGGGGGAGCGCGGGCTCCGCGTCCGCCGAGTGGCGGGGCTCGTTCTGCGCCTGGGGGGCCAGGCCGGGGGAGAGGCAGTCGATGTGGTGGGCCGGATGGGCCGGGTGCGCAGGGTGCTGAGAGGCGGTCTCGGCGGCAGCCGCGCCGACGGAGGCGGTGCCGGACGGCGGGAGCCCGTCGCCGGGAAGAGGGGAGGAGCAGTGCAGGACCGCGAAGAGCAGCGCGCTCAGGATCCCGGCGAACAGTCCGACTCGCGAGGTGTGACGCGGATCGGCTGTGATCATGTTGTGATCGTAGCGTCCGCTTGCCGTGATCGACGGCGTTGATTCGGACATTGTCGCAAGGCCCGATCGCGCGGCGCCGCCGTTGGCCGGAACGCCCCGTCGGCGCCGACGGGGACGCGCCGACGGGGTACTCCCGACGAGGCGCGGGCGGAGCGGGATCGTAGGATGACCGCATGATCCCCGCCCCGCAGTCGCCGCGCCGCCGCCCCGCCGGGCCCGGCCGCCTGCTGCTGGTGCTCGCCGTACTGGCCGGTGTACTGGCCATGCACGGGCTCGGGACCGGGGGAATGCCCGTACGGGCGCACGCGGTCGCCGCCGCCGGGTACGAGTCCGGTCACCACCAGACGGGTGAGGACTGCTCGCACAGCGCCGACGGCCAGGGCCACGTGCACCACGCGGACGCCACCTGCGCCGCGACCGGGATCACCACCGCCTACGCGCCGCCCGCGCTCGCGGCCGCTCTCCCGGGCACGCCCGCGGCCGCGGTGTTCGCCACCCGCGCGTCGGCGCCGGCCGAGAGCGGGCGCGCCTCGCCCGACCTGGCGGAACTGCAACTCCTGCGCATCTAGAGCGGCCCGCACGGCGCCCGTCCCCGGGCTGCCGCGCTCCGCCATGTCCTCACGCGTCAAGGAGTCGTAGCACCATGAGCAAGAACCGTTCCCCGATCCGCCGTACCACCGCCGTCGCGGCCGCCGCCGCGGCCTCGTTCGTCCTCGCCGCTTGCGGTGCGGCGGACGACGGCGCCGCCGCCGGGCACGGCGGCCACACCGCGCAGTCCCCGTCGGCGTCGGCCTCGTCGTCCGCCGCGCAGGGGCAGCACAACGCCGCCGACGTAGCGTTCGCCACGGGGATGATCCCGCATCACCGCCAGGCCGTGGAGATGGCGGACCTGGCCCCCTCCCGGGCCGGCTCGGCCGAGGTGAAGCAGCTCGCCGAGGCGATCAAGAAGGCCCAGGACCCGGAGATCAAGACCCTGTCCGGGTGGCTGACCTCGTGGGGCGAGCAGGTGCCCGCCGCGGGCGCCGCCGGCCACTCCGGTCACGGCGCCGGCGGCGGGATGATGACCGCCGACGAGATGGACCAGCTGGGCAAGGCCTCCGGCAAGGCGTTCGACACCGCCTTCATGGAGCTCATGATCAAGCACCACGAGGGCGCCGTCGCCATGGCGAAGACGGAGCAGGCCGACGGCGTCTTCCCCGAGGCCAAGACGATGGCCGGGGCCATCATCAGCTCCCAGACCGCCGAGATCGCCACGATGAACGGGCTCCTCGGCAAGAACTGATCCACCGGAGCGGGCGCGGCGGCCCTCAGAGCCTGTCGGACGGAAGGTCCAGCAGGCGGGCCGCCGCCTCGCGCATCTCGATCTTGCGGATCTTCCCGGTGACCGTCATGGGGAACTCCTCCACGACGTGCACGTACCGCGGGATCTTGAAGCGGGCGAGCCGGCCGTCGCAGAACGCGCGCACGTCCGCGGCGGTCAGCGACTCGGCTCCCTCGCGCATCCGCACCCACGCCATCAGCTCCTCCCCGTACTTCGGGTCGGGTACGCCGATGACCTGGACGTCCAGGACGTCCGGGTGGGTGTGGAGGAACTCCTCGATCTCGCGCGGGTAGAGGTTCTCCCCGCCGCGGATCACCATGTCCTTGATGCGGCCGGTGATGCTCAGATAGCCCTCGTCGTCCATGACCGCCAGGTCGCCCGTGTGCATCCAGCGCGCCGAGTCGACGGCCTCGGCGGTCCGCTCCGGCTCGCCCCAGTAGCCGAGCATCACCGAGTAGCCGCGGGTGCACAGCTCGCCCGGCTCTCCGCGGGGCACCGTACGGCCGGACTGCGGATCGACCACCTTCACCTCCAGGTGCGGGCCGACCCGGCCCACGGTCGACACCCGGCGCTCGACGGAATCGTCCGCGCGGGTCTGCGTCGACACCGGCGAGGTCTCCGTCATCCCGTAGCAGATGGACACCTCGGCCATGCCCATCCGGTCGATGACCTCCTTCATCACCTCGACCGGGCAGGGCGAGCCCGCCATGATTCCCGTCCGCAGGCTGGACAGGTCGTAGCCCTCGAACCCGGGGTCCGCCAGCTCGGCGATGAACATGGTGGGGACCCCGTAGAGCGAGGTGCACGATTCCGCCTCGACCGCGGCCAGGGTGGCCGCCGGGTCGAACGAGGGCGCGGGGATCACCATGGCCGCACCGTGGCTGGTGCACGCCAGGTTGCCCATCACCATGCCGAAGCAGTGGTAGAAGGGCACCGGGATGCAGACCCGGTCCCGTTCGGTGTAATGACACAACTCGCCGACGAAGAAGGCGTTGTTGAGGATGTTGTGGTGCGAGAGGGTCGCCCCCTTGGGGAAGCCCGTGGTCCCCGAGGTGTACTGGATGTTGATGGGGTCGTCCGGACTGAGCGCGGCCTGCGCCCGGGCCAGGTCGGCCCGGTCGCCCTGCCGTCCGCGCTCCAGCAGGGCCGTCCACAGGGGCCCCTCCAGCAGGACGGTGAACTCCAGCTCCGGACAGCGCGGCCGGACCTCCGCGATCATGCCCGCGTAGTCGGAGCCCTTGAACCGGTCCGCCGCGACCAGCAGCCGGATCCCGGACTGCCGCAGGACGTACTCCAGTTCGTGCGAGCGGTAGGCGGGGTTCACGGTGACGAGCACCGCCCCGATCCTGGCGGTGGCGTACTGCACCAGCGTCCACTCGGCGCGGTTCGGTGCCCAGATACCGACCCGGTCACCCTTGACGATGCCGAGGCCGAGCAGGCCGAGCGCGAGGGTGTCGACATCGGCCGCCAGCTCCGCGTACGTCCAACGGCGCCCGGTGGCCCGGTCGATCAGGGCGTCGTGCCCGGGGAACCGCCGCACGGTGCGGTCCAGGTTCTCGCCGATGGTGTCGCCCAGCAGCGGCACGTCGCAGACACCGGACGCATAACTCGACGCGGAGGACACACGTATCTCCAGGGCTCGATGGCCGGGCGCGAGGCCCGGTGGGCAGGCGTTCCCTCATGATCCCCGGCGCCCCGTCCGGGGGCTACCCCCCGGACGGGGCGCCGGGGAGGGCGCTCAGCGCGCGTGGTGCTCCGGCAGATCCACCTCGGCCGGGGCGACGGCGAAGCCGCGCGCGGAGGCCGACGCGGCCCGCTTGCCGCAGAAGGCGGCTTCCAGGGTCCCGCCCAGGGCCGTGTTCGCGGCGCCCCGGTTCGAGGTGTTCGCCATCGCGGTCAGGCTGCGGCGGCCGTCACGGGTGGCGAACGCGTAGGTGTAGAAGCCCTGCACGGTCCCCGTGTGGCCGTACACAGACGTACCGCACGTCAGGTCGTACCGGCGCAGGCCCAGCCCGTAGAAGCGGGTGCGGGCGGCGTCGGTCGGGGTCATCTCCAGCATGGCGTCCAGCATCGGCGCGGGCAGCAGCCTGCCGCCGAGCAGCGCGGAGGTGAAGGTGTTCAGATCGGCCGGGTCGGAGATCACCGCCCCGGCGGACTGCGCCCAGGACACGGTCTGCTCGGTGGAGTCGACCAGCGGCGCGCCCGCCTCGTCCGGGTGGAGGTAGCCGCGTGCGTGCCGCCCCTCGATCCGGGTGCCGGGGTGCACGTACGAGGTGTTCCGCAGGTGCAGCGGCCTGATGACGCGGCGTTCGTACTCCTCGCCCACCCGGTGCCCGGTGACCTTCTCGATGAGCATGCCGACGACGACGAAGTTGGTGTTCGAGTACGCGTACGCCGCGCCCGGTTCGGTCGTCCTCGGCTCCTTCAGCGAGAGGCCGACGAGCTCCCGGTAGCCGAACACCCTCGTGCGCACGGCCTCGAAACCGGGAACGGTCCGGGCGAACATGGCGTCCGTGTAGTCGGCCAGCCCACTGCGGTGGCTCAGCAGATGGCGCACGGTGATCCGGTCGTCGGGCAGCAGACCGGGCAGGTACTGGTTGACCGGGGCGTCCAGCCGGATCTTCTTCTCGGACACGAGCTGCAGCAGCACCACGGCGGAGAACGTCTTCGTGACGCTGCCGATGCGGAAGCGGGAGCGGGCGTCCATGGCGGCGCCCGTGGTCCTGTCGCGCACGCCCACCGCCCTGGACCGGACGCCGTCGGGGCCGGTGATCCGGGCCATCGCCCCGGGCGCCCCGGCTTCGGTCGTCTGGCGCAGGGCCTGCACCAGGGCCTGGAGATCGGCGGGCGCCTCGGAGGCGTGGGCGGCGGTGGCCGGCGCCACGCCGGCCAGCACGGCCAGCAGGGCGGCGCCCAGGGCCAGCCGTCGGTTCAGGGGCAGGAGCATGTCGTTCCTCGAGTCGGTCGGCAGCGGATGGCGGACGCGCGGCCGTCGGCTCGCGCACCCGAGCGCTCAACTGGCGCAAGTGGGTCCGAGGGACGGGGAAGGGGCAGAATTGACGGGAAAGCCGGGAAGCCGGGAAGCCCGAAAGGGGGCGTCTGGTGCCGACGGATCCGTCGGGGGGCGCGCGCGAGCAGTCCCCTGGCCTCCTGAGGTCGGAGCCCGGCACGCTGCTGGAGCACGTTGCCGTGGCGGTGTTCGGTCTCGACGACGAGGGCCGCATCCGCTACTGGGGACCGGGCGCCCAGACCCTCTTCGGACACCCGGCCGAAGCAGTGCTCTCCGGATCGGCCGACGTCCTGTTCCCCGCCCCGCCCCCGGGCCGCCCCGGCGCGGCCGCGCAGCTGGCGGAGCGCGGCCGGACCCTGGGTTACTGGCGGGTCCGCATGCCCGCCGCGCACCGCGACGGGACGGTCTTCGACTGCGGGTTCCGGGTCTTCCCCGTCACCGGCCCCGGCGGCAGCTCCGTGGTCATGGGCCTGGCCAGCAGGGGCGAGGACCTCGACCGGGTCAAGACGAACCTGGCGTTCCTCGACGCCCTCTTCGAGACCTGCCCCATCGGCCTGGTCATGCTCGACGAGGAGCTGCGGTACGTCCACCTCAACCAGGCACTGGCCGACATGGACGGCATGCCCATCGCGGAACACCTCGGACGCCGCATGACCGAGGTCATGCTCACCTCCGACGGGGGCGAGTACGAGCGCACGCTACGGGCCGTGGCCGCGGAAGGACGCCCCGTGGTCGGCGCCCTCGTGGGCCTGCGCACGGCGGGCCGTCCCGACCGCGACCAGGTGCGGTCCGTGAGCCTCTTCGCGCTCAGCCAGGCCGGCGACACCCGCCCCGGGGTGGGCGGGCTCCTGGTGGACGTGACCGACCGGGAACACGCCATCCTGGAGGCGACGGCGGCCCGCGGGCGCCTCGCCCTGCTGGACCGGGCCGGCGCCCGCATCGGCACCACCCTCGACCTGCACGTCACCGCACGGGAACTGATCGACACCGTGGTCCCCGAATTCTGCGACGGCGCCGTCGTGGAACTCGTCGAACGCGCACCCGACGATCCCGAGGTGTTCGACCCCGAGCTGCCGCTCGTCACCCGCCGCATCGCCTCCGGGACCATCCTGCCCCCGCCCGCGGACGAGCTGGTCAGCGGGCTGGAGCACATCACCTACCCGCCGGGCTCCAGCATCCACGCCACGCTGAGCACGGGACGTCCCGTGTGCGTCCCCGTCAACGAGGAGTTCGCGACCCGCACCGTCATCCACCAGGAGCGCGCCCGGCTGCTGCTCGCCAGCGGGCTGGCGGACATCCTGATCGCCCCGCTCATCGCCAGGGGAACCGTCCAGGGCATCACCATGTTCGGCAGGGCCGCGAACCGCCCGGCCTTCTCCGAGGAGGACCTCGGGCTGGCCGGGGAGCTGGCCTCCCGCGCCGCGCTCTGCCTGGACAACGCGCGCCTCTACGACCGGGTCCGGGAGATCGCGCTCACCCTCCAGCGGGCCCTGCTCCCCAGCGCCACGGGCGCCGGCCCGTACGTGCGCGTCGCCCACCGCTACCTGCCCGCCGGCCACGTCACCGAGGTGGGCGGCGACTGGTACGACGTGATCAGCCTGCCCGGCGACCGGGTGGCCCTCGTCGTCGGCGACGTGATGGGGCACGGGGTGAAGGCGGCCGCGGCCATGGGCAGGCTGCGCATCACCGCCAAGGCACTGGCCCGGCACCACGCGGACCCCGGCGAGCTGCTCGCCGAACTCGACGCCTGCGCCCGGGAGGCCGGGATCGAACTGGCCACCTGCCTCTACCTCGTCTACGACCCCGCGACCGGGCGCGCCCGCATGGCCAACGCGGGCCATCCGCCGCTCCTGGTACGCCTCCCGGACGGCACTGTCGACACGGTGGCGCAGGCCCCCGGGGTGCCGCTGGGCGTGGGCGGGTTCCCGTACCAGACGACGGAGCTGGACCTTCTGGACGGGGCCACCCTGGCCCTGTACACCGACGGCCTCATCGAGACCAGGGGGCGGGACATCGAAGCGGGCATGGAGGCGCTGCGTGACCAGCTGCGGCAGGCGCGGGGCACCATGGAGGAGGCGGCCGACCGCATCCTCGCGAACCTGCTGCCCAGCGTCCCGGCCGACGACACGGTCCTGGTCCTGGCCCAGGTCAGCCGCGTGCCCCGGCGCTGAGGGCGGGCGCTGCTGCTGTCGTAGACCTCGACCACCAGCTCCTCCGGCCGCCGGCAGGCGATGCGCAGCAGCCAGCCGCCGTCGTCCGTGTGGCGGACGGCGTTGCCCAGGAGCTCGCTGGCGACGAGCAGGACGTCGTGCACGTCGGCCCAGGGGCACCTGGCCCGCACGAAACGCACGGCGGCACGCCGCGCGAGCGCGGTGTCGTCGGTACGAGAGGAGTCGAGGACGAGCACGGGGCAGCTCCTGTCCGCGGAGGAAGTGGGAGAAAGCAGGGCGAATGCCTACGTTCCAGACTCCCGGCTCCGTGCCCCCGGGAACATCGGCAATTCGGCCGAGTGGGAGGACGAGACGGAAGCCGGGACGGAAGCCGGGGCCGGGACCGATGGGGGAGACCGGCCCGTGCGAGGCTTGTCCGGCTCACAGGACCGGCACGCAGGACCGGGCCACAGGACCGGCATACAGCCCGGCCGTACGGGAGGGGACCCACACGATGCACCAGCCGAGCCTGCCCGAAGACCTGGACCGCCCCGAGCTGCTCTGGGCCAGGGCGGTGACCCTGGCCGTGCTCGACGCGGCCTGTTCCGTCCGGACCGACTTCGCCGTCGACGACGACGGCGTGTGGTGCCACTCCACCGGCGCGGGCGGCTGGTGGCGCCTGACCGTGCTCGACGGGACGCGCGCGGTCTTCTGCGGCCAGGACCCGGACGGCAGCCACACCCACGTCGGCGGCCGGCAGATCGACTTCCTCGCGGGCGGCCCCGCCTGGCTGCCGTGGGACCTCCTGCGCGAGGACGCCGCCGGCAACCTCTTCGGCTTCGTCTACTGGTGGGAGGACGGCGCGTGGCACCGGATCCCGTACCCGGACGAGATGCAGGAGGACGGCCTGGACGGCGCCGCGCCCTGGGCCGGCTCGCACGAGGAGTTCCTCGAACTGGCCGTGGAGTCGCGCGACGTCCCGTACGAGCGGCGGCGGATCCTGACCGAGGCCGTCGAGCGGTTCGTGGAGACGGCCCGGGAACGCAAGGCCGACGAGGCCGCCGTGGCGGCGCTGCTGGCACCGGCCCGAGCCGTGGAGGAGCCCGCGCCGCGACTCGAGGTGGCACTCACCCTCGCCGCGCGCGCGGGCGTCCTCGCGTAGCGCCCTTACGGCTACTTCAGCGCCGCGAACGCCTTGGTGAAGGCCAGCGGCTGCTGGAGTATCGAACTGCACGTGGCATCGGCGTAGTTGACGGCTCCGGCCGCGCACTGCTTGTCGCGCGTCGAGGACCACATGGCCAGCCGGCCGATCCCCTTCGCCGCCGCGAAGTCCACGAGCTGCGTGGCGTCGGCGACGGTGAAGATCTCGCTGGCGACATCGTTCACGCCGATCATCGGCGTGACGGCGACGGCCTTCCACGCCGCCGCGTCGGAGAGCCCGAGCACACCCTTGAGCTGTGCCTGGGTGGCCGTCGCGGCCTGGATGGCGTACTGCCCCATGTCCCCGCTGTACGCGGGCCCGTAGTCCATCGCCATGATGTTGACGGCGTCGATCCGCACGCCGTTCTTCTTCGCGTCGGCCAGCAGCGCCACGCCCGGCTGGGTCAGCCCCTCGGGCATCACGGGCAGGGTGAACGCCACGTCCAGGCCCGGGTGCGACTTCTGCAGCCGGGCGACGGCCTGGGCGCGCCGCGCGTTGGCCGAGGTGTCCGGCAGGGCCGCGCCCTCGATGTCGAAGTCGACCTTGGTGAGCCGGTACTGGTCGATGACCTTCCCGTAGGCGGCGGCCAGATCGTCGACGGTGGCGCAGTTCAGGGCCAGTTCGTGCCCGGCGGCCCCGCCGAACGACACCCGGACGTCGCCGCCCTTGGCCCGCAGGGCACCGATCTGGGCGGCGACCTTGTCGCTCGCGAGGTCCGTGACGCCGCCCCACAGCGGCGCGCAGCCGCCGCCCGAGGTGATGAAGGCGAGGTGGAACTCCTTCACGCCGGTCTTGTCCGCGGTGTCGACCAGGTCGTACGCGGGGTACAGCGAGGTGTCCACGTACGGGGCGAACCGCGCGCCGGGGGTGGCCGGGGCGGTCGCGGTGGGGGCGGGCGACGTGGTCCGGGTCGGCTGGGCGGAGGTCGCGGTCGGGGCGGCGGTGGCCGTGGCCGTGGACGTGGGCGCCGCGGTCGGCGCGGAGGTGGGACGGACCGTGGGGCGTCCGCTCGGGCCAGCCGTCGCGCCCTGGTCCACCGAGCACTTCAGCCCGTTGATGCGGCACCCGGTCGGGTCGCCCGGGGTGCCCGAACCGCTCGTCACGAAGCCGACGGTGACCGAGGCCCCCGCGGCCAGCTGCCGGTTCCAGCTCGAGGGCTTCACCGTCACGTGCTGCCCGTCGACCGTGTGGACCCCGTTCCACAGGGAGTCGATCCGTACGCCCGCCGGCAGGTCGAACTGGAGCGTCCAGTCCGACTGACTCTGTCCGGTGGGGTTCGTGATGACGTACTGGCCGGTGTAACCACCGCTCCAGGAACTGGACTTCGTGTACACGGCTCCGACGGAGCTGGCCTGCGCGGTCCCGGTGAACGCGAAGGCCGCCCCACCGATCACCGCCGCCGCCACGATCGCGCCCGTGACCTTCGCCGTACGGCTCGTCCTGCGCCGGTGCCCGACTGTCCTGCTCATCGCGTGCCTGCCTCTGTGTTACTGGGGAGTTGGGTGCGGCAGCACGCTAGCCGCCCCGAAACGGACATTCGTTCGTTTGGGGGCGGCACTGAAGACTCTTAGGTTCCGCTTAAGGAAGCGATGGGCAGGTGTTAAGTCTCAGCCGTGGCTGGTGTCGATGACGCAGAAGCGGTTGCCCTCCGGGTCGGCCAGGACCACGAAATCGGGGTCCTCGGGGTAGGAGTCCCAGTCGACGTGCCGGGCTCCCAGGGACACCAGGCGCGACACCTCCGCCTCCTGCTCCGCCGCGTCCGCGGCGTACAGGTCGAGGTGGACCCGCGGGTGCTCCTGTACGGGTGAGACGCTGCGGCCGAGGGCCAGGCCCGGGCCGGTGCCGTCGGCGGGGACCAGGACGGTCCAGCCGTCGGCCACTTCGCCGTCGCGCGGGACGTACCCGAGCGCCCGGCCCCAGAATTCCGCCGCCCTGCGTACGTCCGCGGCGCCCATCACGATCGTTCCGATGCTCAGCATGATCAGATTCTGGCAAACGCGACAGGGCGGGCATGCTCCTATTGCGGGAGCCTCTCGATCGCCACCATCGCGGCGTCGTCGCCGAGGGTGCTGCCGGCCGCGTGGGACAGCAGGTCCGCGCACAGCCGGTCCAGGAGGGCGCGCGGGTGGGTGCCCGACCAGGCGGCCGCGCGTTCCGCGAGGGGGTAGAACGTCCCCGCCGCGTCGCGTGCCTCCAAGACCCCGTCCGTGTAAAGGAGCAGGACGTCCCCCGCCGTGAAGGCGAAGGTCTGCACGGTCACGGCGGATTCCACCAGACCGGCCAGACCCAGCGGCGGCGAGGGATGGTCCACGTCGAGGGCGACGGCCCGGCCGTCGCGCGAGAGCAGCAGCGGCGGCGGGTGACCGCAACTGACGAGGTGCAGGACCGGCTCGTCGTCGGGGATCTCCAGGACGGCCGCGGTGATGAAGCTTTCGCCCTGGTCCCCGGAGTCGTCCAGGTCCGGGGAGACCGCCGCCTCCAGATAGGCCACCAGCCCCGGCAGGCCGGCCTCCTGGTGGGCGGCGGCACGGAAGGCGCCGAGGACGAGCGCGGCGTCCCCGACCGCCTCCAGCCCCTTGCCGCGGACATCGCCGATGATCAGCCGGGTCCCCGTGGCCGTGCGGGCAGCGGCGTACAGGTCCCCGCCGATCCGGGCCTCGGCCGCGGCGGCCAGGTACAGGGAGGCCACGCCCAGCGGACCGATCCGGTCGCGCAGCGGCCGCAGCACCACCTGCTGTGCGGTCTCGGCCACGGACCGCAGCTGGACCATTTCCCGCTCGCGCACCTCCCGCAGGTGGGCGAAGAGGGTCACGAACACCGAGATCATGATGAGCGCGCCGATCTGGAAGGTGTGGTTCAGATCGGTGAGGGTGGTGCGCACCATCGCCACCACCGTCTGGGCCAGCACGGCCACCAGGCCGACGAACCCCGTCATCCACGGCCCGGCGAACGAGGCGGTCAGAGCCGGTGCGGCCACCAGGAACGGTCCGAGGTGGACATCGGGCGGGGCGAGCACGTCGACCACCGTGACCAGGGCGATCAGCGCGAACGGAACCGCCAGCTGTGCGTGGCGCACCTGCCGGGACCGTGGGTGGGACGCGAGCGGCGGCCGGAGATCCATCCTCCCTGCATACACCGCGAAGGGATCGGCGTCCGCCAGACCCGGCCGTCGCGGGCTTCCCTTCTCGCGCCGCGCTCCGTGGATCGCGCCGCCGCCCGGGTGCTCCCTGAGCGGGCCGGTCCGGTTACGAGCGGCGGCGGGGCTTGCCGCCCTTGCCGCCCTTGGGGTTGCGGGCGGCCGGCTTTCCGGATGCGGGCTTGCGCGGCGTGCCGCCGCCGCCCGTGTCCGGACGCTTTGCCTTCGCCTTTGCCTTCGCCTTGGCGGTGGCCTTCGGCTGCGGGGCGGCGGCCGGGCGGCCCCGGGTGCTGTTCACGGTCCGCCCGCGGACGATCCCGATGAACTGCTCCACCAGGTCGGTGGTCTCCTCCTGCGGCCACGACAGCGCCACGCGCGACTCGGGGGCGTCCGTGACGGGCCGGTAGGTGAGGTCCTTGCGGTGGTGCAGGCGCGCGAGCGACTGCGGGACGACGAGTACGCCCACCCCCGCCGCCACCAGCTCGATGGCGTCCGCGGTCGTCGCGGGACGCTCGATCGCGGGCCGACCCGGCAGTTGCTCCCAGCCGAGGGTGTCGTCGAGGGGATGCAGCACGATCTCCTCGGCCAGATCCGTCGTGGAGACCTCCTCGACCGCCGCCACCAGGTGGTCCTTGGGGATCACGACGACCGTGGTCTCGGTGTAGAGCGGGATCGCGCTGAGGTCGTCCCGGTCCACGGGGAGCCGTACGAAACCGGCGTCGGCATCGCCGTCGCGCAGCACGCCGAACGCCTCGGTGGGGGACACCGCGACCAGGGTCAGCGGGACGTCGGGCAGTCGCTCATTCCAGATCCGGATCCACTTGGTGGGTGTCACCCCGGGGACGTAAGCGAGCCGGAACGAATGGGGTACTTCCGAGCCTGTCACCCCGCCAGGTTACCGGTCGTGGTCGGAGGTAGCGCACACGCTCGATACTCTTGACACCATGACGTCGCACCAGAGCACCCAGACGATGAAGCCCGCGACCGCGGCAAAGAAGCTGGGTGTGTACCTCGAGGCCACCCCCGCTGAGTTCCAGGAGGGTGTCGTCTCGCGCACCGAGCTGAACGCCCTCCAGTCCGACCCGCCCGCGTGGCTGGTGGAACTGCGGCGCAACGGTCCGCACCCCCGCCCCGTGGTCGCGGCGAAGCTCGGTGTCTCCATCGCCGGTCTCGCCCGCGGCGGGGTCACCGAGGCGCTCACCACCGAGCAGATCGAGGCACTGAAGCAGGAAGCTCCCGACTGGCTCGAGCGCGAGCGCGCCACCCAGGCCGAGGTCCGCAAGGAAGCGGTCCGGATCAAGGAGATGCAGGCAGAGAAGGCCGAGAAGGCAGCGAAGAACGCCGGTTCCTGACCCGCGTCCCGCTCCTGGTCATCGGGCCCGGATCCCCTTTCGGGGAGCCGGGCCCGATGCCTTCCACGCGCTCCTACGCGCTCCCACGCCCTCGTACGGACTCCTACGCCCGCTCGCCCGTCGCCAGCATGTGCACCGCGCGGTCGAGCCGGACCTGCCTCGTCCCCGGGCTGAGTGCCTGGAGCAGCGGCAGCGCCACCAGGTAGCGGCCGGTCCTGTCGAGGGCCTCGAACGCGTCGCGGGCCGCCGGGTTCGCCTCGAGCGCCGCCGCGAGGTCGGGCGGGACCGCCGCCGTCTTCTGCGACTCGTAGGCCCCCGCCCACCGTCCGTCGGACTGCGCCCTGCGCACCTCGGCCAGTCCCGGTTCGCGCATCCGCCCCGTGGCGGTCAGCATCGCGACCTTGTCCACGTTCACCTGCGACCACAGGCTCCGGGGCCGGCGCGGCACGTACCTCTGCAGGTAGTGCGTCGCGTCGAGGGCCCGGCGCTGCCCGGAGATCCAGCCGTAGCACAGACCGGTGTCGACGAGCTCGTCATCGCTCACCGACGGGATGCCGGACTTCTTCTTCGCCACTTTGATCCACACGCCCTCGTGGCGGGTGTGGTGTTCGGCCAGCCAGCCCTCGAACGCCTCGGCGTCCGGGAAGGCGATGATCTCCACTCCGTCGAACTCGTCCATGAGCCCACGCTATAGGCCGCCGGTGAGCTCCTGCAGGGCTTCCTCCGGCGAGGGCGGCCGGGTGTCCAGTTCGAGGATCACGATCCGGTGCTCGATGGCGAGCGCGCCGACGCGTTCCGCCGTCGTACCGGTCACGGCGAGCTGCTCGCGGCCTGCCGGGCCCGACCGTACGACCGTCGCGCCCTCGCCGGTCAGCACGGCGGCCAGCTCGGCGCCGCTCGGCGTACGCACCACGACCCGGCTCGTGGCGTGCCGGGCGGCGAACTCCGCCGCGGACAGGGTGGTGACCAGCCGGCCCCGGCCGAGGACGACCAGCCGGTCGGCGGTCCCCGCGATCTCGGCCGCCCGCTCACCGGTGATCACGACCGTCCGGCCCTCGGCGGCCCATGCCCGGAGCAGCCGGCGCGCCCACCGCAGGCCCTCGGCGTCCAGACCGGCCAGGGGTTCGTCGAGGAGCAGCACCGGGGGATCCCCGAGCAGGGCGGCGGCGATGCGCAGCCGCTGCCGCATGGCCGGGGAGTACGTTCCCACGCGCCGCCGCGGCTCCCGCGCCAGGCCCGTCTCCGCCAGCACCTCGGCGACCCGCCCCGACCCGGTTCCGTGGCGGCGGGCCAATGCCTTCAGCAGCGCGGCGGCCGTGCTCCGGCCGGGCAGGGCGGCCTGCTCCGGCAGGGTCCCGACCTGGTGCGGGCTGCGCGGGCGGCCCCGCAGCGGGACGCCGCCCACGGCAGCGGTGCCCGCCGTGGGGGAGTCCAGCCCGAGGATCAGCCGCAGCGCGCTGGTCTTGCCCGCCCCGGCCGGTCCGAGGAGCGCCGTGACGGTGCCGGGCCCGGCCGTGAAGGACAGCCGGTCGACGGCGGCCGTGGCGCCGTGCACTTTGGTGAGTTCCCTGACCTCGATCACGCGCCCAGCCTGCCGGGACGGGCCGCCGGCGCGCATCGGACGGGCGGTGGCAATGCCACGGGCGCACCGTCCCGGGGGTGTACATCCGGGGGCCGATGCACGGGCCCGGGTCCGCTGGTTACGGTCACGGCATGGACGATTCAACGAACGCCGCGACCATCCCCATGCCGAAACGCGGGGCGGGCCTCAGGACTTGGGGCGGGGCTGCGCTCCACCTCCTCGTCGTGGGCCTGCTCATCGGCGGGGTGCCCGACGCCGCCGGCCCGCTCCTGGGGGCGGTGCTGCTGCTCGCGCTGACCCCGCTCGCCGGACTGCTGCGCCGCCGGCCCATGGTGGCACTGGTACTGACCCTCCTCGCGGGCGCGCTCGTCGCGGGGGCGGCCAGGGACCACACCCCGGGCCGGCTCCTGGGTTTCCTGGCGTCGGACCTCGTCGTCGGCGTCATCGTCGCCACCCGCCCGCGCCGCGCCGGGATCATCGCCGTCGTCCTGGTGCTGGTCGTGGAATGCCCGGCCATCGCGCTGCTGACGAGCGGGCCCTATGACCTGATGAGCACGAGCCTGATCGCCTTCCTGTCGCTGGGCGCCGTCTACCTGACCGGCCTCGTCATCCGCGAACGCCGGGAGCACACGGTCGACCTGCGCAGCAAGGAGGTGTCCGAGGCCGTGACCGCCGAACGGCTGCGCATCGCCCGTGAGTTGCACGACATGGTCGCCCACAGCATCGGCGTGATCGCCATCCAGGCGGGGGTGGGCAGCCGGGTCATCGAGACCCAGCCGGCCGAGGCCCGCGCCGCCCTGCGGGCCATCGAGGCCACCAGTCGCGAGACCCTGTCGGGCCTGCGCCGCACCCTGGTCGCCCTGCGCCAGGCCCAGCCCGACGCGGGCGACGGGCAGGCGCCGCTCGGCCCGGCCCCCGGCCTCGCGGACCTCGACGCACTGGTGCGGACCACGGCCGACGCCGGAGTGCGCGTCGAGATACGCCGGGAGGGTGCGGAGCGTCAACTGCCCCCGGACATCGACCTGTCGGCGTACCGGATCGTGCAGGAGGCGCTGACCAACGTGGTCCGTCACGCCGGCACAGGGCACTGCCGGGTGACCATCGGCCACGGGGCCGAGGAGCTGACCCTGGAGGTCGTCGACGAGGGACGCGGCACCCCGGGCGGCGCCGGGCGGGCCGGATTCGAGCGGTCCGGATTCGGCATCACCGGGATGCGCGAGCGGGTCGGCCTGCTGCAGGGCCGGTTCAGCGCCGGGCCGCGCCCCGGCGGCGGCTTCCGGGTCGAGGCGGCCCTCCCGCTGCCCGTCACCGCGGCCGCGGCGGAGGAGCTCCGATGACCGGCGCACCCGTGGCAGGGGCTGTCCGCGTCCTGCTCGTGGACGACCAGCCGCTGGTCCGGTCCGGCCTGCGCGTGCTCATCGCCGACACCACCGACCTGGAAGTCGTCGGCGAGGCCGGGACGGGCGCCGAGGCGGTCCGCCTCGCCGGCGAACTGGGCCCGGACGTCGTGGTGATGGACATCCGGATGCCCGGCATGGACGGGATCGAGGCCACCCGGCTGATCACCGCGGACAGCGAGGCGGTCCGCGTCCTGGTCCTCACCACCTTCGACGAGGACGACCACGTCTACGGGGCGCTGCGCGCCGGTGCGAGCGGATTCGCCGTCAAGGACATGGCCCTGGAGGACATCCTCGCGGCGATCCGGGTGGTCGCCGCCGGAGACGCCCTCATCGCGCCGGGGGTGACGCGCCGCCTGATCGCGGACATCGTCCGGGGCCCCCGTCCCGCGCCGGCGGCAGGGGGCCCGCGGCCGGTCGAGGGCATCACCGAGCGCGAACGCGAGGTGCTCACCCTGGTGGGGCGGGGCCGGTCGAACGCGGAGATCGCCGAGGAGCTGTTCATCTCGGCGGCCACGGCCAAGTCGCACGTGGCGCGCCTGTTCAGCAAACTCGGAGCCCGGGACCGGGTCCATCTCGTGATCACGGCCTACGAGATGGGCCTGGTCACGGCACCGCGCTGAGTATCGGCCGGGAAACGATTCCTCAGGCGGCCACGGCCTCCGGGCTGCGCTCGCCCCGGCTGCGGCCTCCTGAGGTCCGGGAGGCGAACAGCCCGTCCAGCGCGAGCGCGCCCGGGCCGGTGAACACCAGCAGCAGGAAGGCCCAGCAGAACATCGCGGAGGGCTCGCCGCCGTTCTGCAACGGCCACAGGGCCTGGGACTGGTGGACGCTGAAGTACGCGTACGCCATCGAGCCGGAGGCGACGAGGGCTGCGGCCCTGGTGCCGAGGCCGAGGAGGACCAGGACGCCGGCGACCAGCTGGATGACGGCGGCGTACCAGCCGGGCCAGGCGCCGACGGGGACCGTGCCGCCGCCGTGGGCGCCGCCGAGGACGCCGAAGAGGGAGGCGGCGCCGTGCGAGGCGAACAGCAGTCCCGTGACGATCCGGAACAGGGCGACGGCGTACGGCTGGTTTCTGTCGAGAAGGGGGGTCATGTGGGGGCTCCTTCGGTGGGGACGGGTCCCGAAGTGGTGGCCGGTGTGGTGCGCGGGAATGGGGGACGCGCACTCGGGCGAGCCAAAGGTTAGGTAGGCCTAACCACTCTGGCAAGATCGAGTTCCGGCCACCGGACGAGCGGTGGCGACGCTACCCCGCCCCCCGGGGACGACACCGGCGGCGCGCGGAGGCGGCCCGGCGGAGCCCCCGTCCGCTGGCGGGCAGCGGAGCGCTGGGGTCCGCTGGAGGCGTGAGCCCTCCTTCGAGCCCTCCTTCTGGTCGCGCCTGGTGGACCGGCCTCCCGCCGGCGGCGGGAGCCGCCGTCATGGCCGCCGGCATCCTCTCCGTCGGCCTGCACCTGACCGGGTACGAGGTGCTCTCGCTGATCGCGCTGGCCCTCTCCGGGGCGCTGTGGCTGGTTCTCGCCGCCGACTTCACGGCCCGGCTGCTGGGGGACCGCGGGAGGTTCCGGGCCGAGGCCGACACCCCGGCCGCGCTCACCGCCGTCGCCGCCACCACCGTGCTCGGAACCCGGCTCTCGCAACTCGGCTGGCAGAGCGTGGCCGCCGCGCTGCTGGCGCTGGCCGCAGTGCTCTGGCCCGGGCTGTTGCTCGGCGTCGTACGGCACTGGCGGCGGCGCATGCCGGGGGCGGCGTTCCTCGTCTGCGTCGCCACCGAGGGGCTCGCCGTGCTCGCGGCCACCCTCGCCGCCGCCGGCTACCCCGACTGGCTGGCCTGGGCGGCACTGGCCGCCTTCTGCCTCGGGCTGCTGCTCTACGTGGCGGCCCTGGTCCGCTTCGACCTCCGCGAGGTCATCGGCGGCGCGGGCGACCACTGGGTGGCGGGCGGCGCGCTGTCCATCTGCGCCCTGGCCGGCGCCAAGCTCACGGCGTCACCCGTATGGACCGGTGCGGCGCACACGGCCCTGCGGACCGCCACGCTGATCGTGCTCACCCTGTCCCTCGTCTGGTACGCCGTCCTCCTCGGCGCCGAACTGCGCCACCCCCGGCCGCACTACGACATCCGGCGCTGGGCCACCGTCTTCCCGCTCGGCATGACGGCCACCGCCTGCCTCTCCGCGGCGGACCCGACCGGACTGCCGTGGCTGCGCCCGCTGGGCGAAGTCCTGCTCTGGATCGCCGTCGCCGCCTGGCTGCTGACCTTCGTCACGTTCCTCACCGCCCACCTGACCTCCCGGCCATGACCCCCCGTACCCCCTGCCCCGCCCGCCGGCTCCTGTGGCGGCCGCGGTGTCCGCTCAGTAGGGTCCCGGCATGGCCTACACGTTCCAGGTGACCATCGACTCCGCCGACCCGCACCCGCTCGCGGACTGGTGGGCCGACGCCCTCGGCTGGGAAGTGGAGCCGAGCGACGAGGCATTCATCCGCGGCCTGATCGCCGCGGGCCACGCGAGCGAGGACGACACCACCACCCACCGCGGCACCCTCGTGTGGAAGCTGGGTGCCGCGATCCGCCACCCCGAGGGCCTGGAGCGCGCCCCCCGGATCCTCTTCCAGCTCGTCCCCGAGCCCAAGACCGTCAAGAACCGCGTCCACCTGGACGTCCGCATCGGCTCCGACGACCCGAAGAGCGTGGTCGAGCGGCTGCTCGCCAAGGGCGCGACCTTCCTCCACGACGGCCGGGTGGGCCCCTCGGCATGGACCACCCTCGCCGACCCGCAAGGCAACGAGCTCTGCATCACCCACGAAGCGGACTTCGCGTGAAGGTCATCCTCTTCGGCGCGACCGGAATGATCGGCCGGGGCGTGCTGCGCGAATGCCTGCGCGACGACACCGTCACCAGCGTCCTCGCCATCGGCCGCACCCCCCTCGGCGTCACCCACCCCAAACTGCGCGAACGCGTCCAGGAAGACCCGTCCGACCTCTCCGCCCCCGACCTCGACCTGGCCGCCTATGACGCCTGCTTCTTCTGCCTCGGCGTCTCCTCCGTCGGGATGAAGGAGGAGGAGTACCGGCGCATCACCCACGACCTCACCCTCGCGGTGGCCCGCACCCTCGCCGCCGCCAACCCCCGCCTGACCTTCGTCTACGTGTCCGGCGTGGGCACGGACAGCACCGGGCAGGGCCGGTCCATGTGGGCCCGGGTCAAGGGGCAGACCGAGAACGACCTGCTCGAACTGCCCTTCCAGGCCTACATGTTCCGCCCGGGCATCGTCCAGCCGGTGCGCGGCGTGCCCTCCAAGGCCCGGCTCAACCGCATCCTCTACGCGGTCACCACACCCCTGATCCCGCTGGTACGCCGGATCGCGCCGGACCTCGTCATCCCCTCCGAGGCGATGGGCCGCGCCATGATCGCCGTCGCCTCACCCGGCACCGAGGTCGCCGGCCGCACCCTGCGCCCGAAAGACATCAACCGGCTGGGCGGTGCCGCGACCAGGCATAATTGACTACCGGGCAGACCCTCCCGCAGGCGAGAATCAGCCATCTCAAACCGGGAGGAACCCATGAGCCAGGACCGCCTGACTCTCCATGACCTGCTGCCCGCACAGGCACTGGCGGACTCGATCGACGCCGGGTACGTGACCCGCAAGTCGCACCCCGAACTGCCGCTGTCCATCTACACGTACACGCGGACGGCCCAGTACGAGCGCGTCTGGAACCAGGTCACCACGCGCTGCCGCGGACTCGTCGCCGACGACACCACCGGCGCGATCGTCGCCCTGCCGCTGCCGAAGTTCTTCAACGTCGGCGAGCACGAGTCGGGTCAGCCCTACGCGCCCGCCCTGCCGGACGAGCCGTTCGAGGTGTACGACAAGGTCGACGGCAGCCTCGCCGTGGTCTTCCACTACGCGGACCGCTGGCGGGTCGCCTCCAAGGGTTCCTTCATCAGCGCCCAGGCCACCTGGGCCCAGCGCCTCCTCGACACCAGGGACACCGCGGCGCTGCGCCCCGGCACCACCTACCTCGCCGAGATCCTGTACCCCCAGAACCGCATCGTCGTCGACTACGGCAACCGCCGCGACCTCGTCCTCCTCGCCGCGTTCGGAGCGGACGGCACCGAGGTCCCGCTCGCCGAGGCCGCGCCCCACTGGCAGGGGATCGGCTCCGTCGTCACCGTCT
The DNA here is from genome assembly GCF_045208355.1 of Streptomyces sp. NBC_01546. Classification (NCBI taxonomy): domain Bacteria; kingdom Bacillati; phylum Actinomycetota; class Actinomycetes; order Kitasatosporales; family Streptomycetaceae; genus Streptomyces; species Streptomyces sp. NBC_01546. Next base: position 994,942 of record NZ_CP109379.1, on the reverse strand, counting down.
GGCCCGCCATGCCCCTCGACGAGCTGATCGCGCTGACCGAGTCCAACACCCTGCCCGGCGGCGCCGCGGCGAACGGCACCGACGCGGAGGGCTTCGTGCTGCGCTTCGCCTCGGGCGTGCGCGCCAAGGCCAAGCTGTCCGAGTACGTACGGCTCCACAAGGTGCTCACCGGTGTCAACGAGCGGGACATCTGGCGCGGCCACGGCATCCAGCGGTTCGCCGGCCTGCCCGCCAAGCAGCTCGCCCAGGGTCTGAACTGCACGGTCGCCGACATCGAGGCGTCGGGCGGCAAGCCGCTCGACGCGCTGCTGGAGCAAGTGCCCGACGAGTTCGACACCTGGGTGCGCGAGGTGATCGACCGCCTGGAGGGCGAGGCCGCGCGCCACGAGCAGGCCATCGACGAGGCCTACGCCGGACTCGTGCACCTGGCCGGCGACCGGGGCGCCTTCGCCCGCGCGGTCAGGGAACTGGAGGACCGGGAGATCCGCCCCGCGATGTTCATGCGGCTCGACGGCCGCCCGACCGAGCTCACCACCTGGCGCCACGTGCGGCCCGAGACCGGCGACCCCTACACCACCGACGAGGAGGACCAGGCAGTGTCCGAAGCCGCGCCCGAAGCGGTGCGAGCACCCGTACCCAAGGCCGCGCCCCAGGCCGCGCCGCGCGTTCCCGGTCCGGCCCCGGCCGCGGCCCGTCCGGAGGACCGCGCCCCGCAGGAGCCCGCGCTGCCCGTCGTGCACGTCATGACGGGTCTGCCGGCCTCCGGCAAGACGACCGCGGCCCGCGCCCTCCAGGCGCGCTCCGGCGGCCGGATGCGCCGCGTCAACCTGGACGACCTGCGGCGCATGCTTGACCTGCCGGACCCCGAGCGGGGCCGGTCCTACGCGCACGAGCAGACCGTGCTGGCCGTCCAGGACGCGGCGGTCCGCGCGGCCGTCGACGGCGGTTTCGACGTGGTCGTCGACAACACCCACCTGACCAAGCACATCCCGAAGCGCCTCAAGGCGGCGGTCGGCGGACTCGCCACGTTCGTCGTGCACGACTTCACCGACGTCCCGCTGGAGGAGTGCCTGCGCCGGGATGCCGCCCGGGAGGACCAGGTCGGCGAGGAGATCATCCGGATCCTGGCCGACAAGCACCAGAAGGCCCGCAAGGGCGGCTGGCGGCTGACGGCGGAGTGGCTGAACGGCACCTCTGGCGAGACTGCCGTGCCGCCGGTGCGGGAGTACGTGGCCGACCCGGCCCTGCCCGCCGCGGTGATGTGCGACATCGACGGGACGCTCGCGCTGATCGGCGACCGGGGCCCGTACGACTTCTCGCGCTGCGAGCTCGACCGGCTCAACGAGCCGGTCCGCCACGCCCTGGACGCCTTCCGGCGGGCGGACGGCGACGTGATTGTGCTGCTGTCGGGGCGGAGCGAGGAGCACCGCCCGCAGACCGAGTCCTGGCTGGCGCGGCACAGGGTCCCGTACGACGAGCTGTGGATGCGCGCGGCCGGAGACACGCGCCGCGACGACGTGGTGAAGGCGGAGCTCTTCGACGCGCACGTACGGCACCGGTACGCGGTACGGGTCTCGCTCGACGACCGGGACCGGGTGGTCGCGGTCTGGCGCCGGATGGGCCTGCCCACCTGGCAGGTCAACTACGGCGACTTCTAAGGGGTGTCTTGGCCGCTTCGACGGGGACCGTGCTGATCGTGGACGGCGCCAACGTCGTCGGCTCGGTACCGGACGGCTGGTGGCGGGACCGGCGGGGCGCGGCCGAGCGGCTGCGCGACCGGCTGGCGGCACGGGGCGGGGACGAGGAGATCATCCTCGTCGTCGAAGGTGCCGCCCGGGGCGTCGAATCCGTTCCCGGCGTACGGGTGGACCCGGCGCCCGGGAGCGGTGACGACCGGATCGTGGAGCTGGCCGCGGCCCATGCGGACCGCGGCTGCGTGGTGGTCACGGCCGACCGCGAACTGCGCGAGCGGGTCCGGGCGTACGGGGCGCGTTGCGTGGGGCCGCGCGCCGTACGCCCGGACCGCTGACCGGCCCGCCGGGGGTCAGTGGCAGTAGCGCACCGTCGTGAGGTTCTTGACGTAGCGGGCCGAGACCCAGCGCTTGCCGTCGTAGGCCTTGTCGTCGCTCCCACCGCTGCCGCCCGTGCCGGCGTTCGGGTTACCGCTGCCCGGCCAGGTGCCGTTCTCGTTGTTGCCGTTCTCCTCGGAACCGTTCTCCTCGGAGCCGTTCTCGTCGGCCAGGCGGTACCAGATGGGGTTGCCGTCGACCGACTCACCGTACTTCTTGCACTTGATCTCGACCTTGCGGTCCGGGTACACGTAGCCGACGGCCCGCGAGTGGGTGCTCGGCTTGCTGCGGACCTTCAGCTTGCCCTTCGAGACGACCTTGCCGTACGCGTACCGGGCCTGGGCCGCCATCTGCTGCGACGCGGCGCCGGCCATCGGCTCCTCGTCCGCGACCGCGGCCCCGGCCCCGACCAGGCCGAGCACCAGGCTTCCGGCGGCGAGAGCGAGGATGGTCCTGGTGGGCTTCAGCATGAGCCGGCTCCTCTACGAAGACATCCGCCCGGCCGCGGCGCGCGGCGCGGGGCGGCGACCTGGCGGTCGCCAGGGACGACTATGGCGACGGCAGCGCCGTTCACGTGGGTGGCTCACCGCACTGTAGCCCGATATGCCCAATATGCACCCCTGTCGGACGGGGCGTCAGCCTCCACGCCCGGGCCCGTTGCCGGTCTCCACCGCCTGGCTCGCCCGACCCGGAGCGACGCCGGCGCGCGAGCGGGGCCGTGCCCGCCCCCGAACGGGCACGGCCGCGCGACGAGGGCCCCGGGGGGAGAGGCCGTGCCGGCCGGTGAACCGGCCCTGGAGAATCTACGGGCGGCCGCTCACGGGCCGCGCCCATCCACGGGTTGAAACCGGCCTACCCCCTCGGGTGGCGACCCTGTACAACCAGGGGTGTACACGAGGGGGTTGACGTGCAGTTGTCCGCACATCCGGCAGTGGTCCGGATCCGCGCCGTACTTCCGGCCGTCGGCGAGATCGTATGGGCCGCCGGTTCGATGTGGATGTCGTCCACGCTGCTCCACAACTGGCCCGACCCCCACGACTACTGGCGCGACACCGACGCGCTCGCCTACGCCCTGCTCGCCGTGATCTACCTGCCGCTCGTGCTGCGCCGCCGCCACCCCGTGGCGATCCTGGTGAACACCGGGCTCTGGGCCGGCGTCTACTTCACCCTCGGCTACTACCACGTGGTCGCCGCGTGCGGGCTGGCCACCGCCCTCTACACCGTGGCCTCCCTGTGCCCCCGCAGGGTTTCGGCCAAGGCCGCGGCCGGGGCGCTCGCCGTGCTCCTGTGGGGCACCCGGCTCGCCGAGCCGGGCGTCGTACCGATGAGCATGGCCTTCGTCACCGTCGCCACCGTCGTCTGCTGGGTCGCCGGGGACGGCTCCCGCCGGCTGCGCGAGCTCACCCGCCAACTCCGGCTGGAGCAGGAGAAGAAGGCCCGCCGGGCCGTCGTGGAGGAACGCATCAGGATCGCCCGCGAGCTGCACGACGTGATCGCGCACCACGTCTCGGTGATCTCCGTCCAGAACGGGCTCGCCTCCTACGTGCTCTCCTCAGACCTCCCGACCGCCCGCAAGGCCCTGGACACCGTGGGGGACAGTGCCCGCGAGGCGCTGGCCGAGATGCGACGGATGCTGCTCGTGCTCCGCGAGGAAGGACCGCGGCCCGCTCCGGAGGAGCACGACGGCCGGGTGGCGGGGCTCGGGCGGCTCGACGAGCTGGTCAAACGGGTCGGCGAGGCCGGGGTGCCCGTCCGCGTACGGATCACGGGGACGGCGTACGACCTGCCGCCCGGGATCGACCTGTGCGCGTACCGAGTGGTCCAGGAGGCACTGACGAACGTGATCAAGCATGCCCCGGGGGCGGACACCACCGTCCGGGTCCACTACGGTGCGGACGAGGTCCGCGTGGGCGTCGACGACGACGGCCGGGGGCGCGTACCGGCCCCAATACCGGCCGGTCCGGGAAGAACGGCCGGTCAGGGGTTGATCGGCATGCACGAGCGGGCGACGATCTACCACGGCACGGTGACCGCTGGGCCCGCCCCCGGGGGAGGCTTCGCGGTCAGCCTGCGGATTCCCGTGCCCCGACCGGGAGGGGATGACGCGGATGCCGTCCGTACTCGTCGTCGATGACCAGTTCCTGATCCGGTCCGGACTGACGGCGCTGCTCACCGCCGCGCCCGGCTACGAGGTCGTGGGCGAGGCGGCCGACGGCGAGGAGGCGGTCCGGCTCGCCGCCGAGACCCGGCCCGACGTCGTCCTCATGGACATCCGGATGCCCGGCACGGACGGGATCGCCGCCACCGAGCGGATCCTGGCCGCACGCGGGGACGGCCCGGACAGCCCGGACAGCCCGGACGGTCCGGACGGCGGGCCGAAGGTGCTCGTGCTCACCACCTTCGACTCCGACGAGTACGTCTTCCGTGCCCTGCGGGTCGGCGCGAGCGGGTTCCTCGTCAAGGACACCCCGCCCGACCGGCTGCTCGCCGCCATCGCCACCGTGCACGCGGGCGAGATGCTGTTCAGCCCCCGGGCCCTGCGCGGACTGATCGACACGTACGCCGCCCCGGTCGCCCGCCCCCCGCACCCGGGGCTGGACGCACTGACCCCGCGCGAGCGCGAGGTGCTCGGCCTCGTCGGCGCCGGCCTGCCCAACGCCGAGATCGCCGAGCGCCTCGTCCTGAGCGCCGCCACCGTCAAGACGCACGTGCACCGCTGCATGAGCAAGCTGGGGCTGTCCAGCCGCGCCCAGGCCGTGGTCGTGGCCCACGAGTTCGGCCTCGCCGCCCGAATGCCCTGATCACGGCCGCCTCCGGATGCGGGCGGCGGCGGGCCGGGCAAGAGTGGGTGCCATGGGTATCGAAGACTACGGCGGCGGCCCCGGGGCCGAACAGACGGGCGTTCTCGTCGTGACGACCAACGACGTGCCCGGCTACCGGGTGGAGCGGGTCATCGGGGAGGTCTTCGGGCTCACCGTGCGCTCCCGCCACCTGGGCAGCCAGATCGGCGCGGGCCTGAAGTCGATGATCGGCGGAGAGCTGAAGGGTCTGACCAAGACCCTGGTGCAGACCCGCAACCAGGCCATGGAGCGGCTCATCGAGCAGGCGAAGGCGCGGGGCGGGAACGCCGTCCTGATGATGCGCTTCGACGTGACCGAAGCCGCCGACATCGGGACCGAGGTGTGCGCCTACGGCACCGCCGTCATCCTGGTCCCGGCCTCCACCTGAGTACGTAAGTCCAGGACGGCGCTCCGCTTTGTCCATGGGCCTGCCCGGCCCCGGTCCGCAAGCTGTCAGGTCAGTGAGCGGACCGCTCGGGCCTTCGTGCCGAGCGGTCTTCCGCCAAGGAAGCGCCGACTCCCGGAGGTCCGATGCGAACCCCCCTCTGGCCGGCCGCAGCCGCGGTGGCCGGCCTGGTCGCCACCCTGGTCGTGGCCGCACCCGCCGTACCCGCCGCGGCGGCCGCACCCGTGACGATCACCTCGCCCGAACTGTCCGTCAGCGTGGACAGCAGCTTCCCCCGCGTCATCAGCTACACCCGCCGGGCCACCGGTGACGTCCTGCACGGCAACGAAGACGTGCTGAGCACCGTGCACGTGAACGGGACGAGCTACACCCCCACGGTGACCTCGACCCCCTCCGCCTCGGGCGTGGACTACGCACTCGCCTTCTCCGGAGTGACCGTCAGATCCCGCCTCTCGGTGGCCGGTTCGGTCGTGGAGTTCAAGGTCACCGCGATCGAGGACACCGCCGCGCTGCGCGTACGCAGCTTCGCGATCCCCGACCACAACCTCGTCAGCGTCCGCAGCGATCAGCAGGGCGCCGCCCTGTCCACCGCGACCATGCACACCGCGACCACCGGCACCGGGGACACCTTCACCCCCGTCACCGCGACCACTCCCGTCGACCCCGCCGCGACCACCGTGATGTACGGCCTGGCCAACACCGGCAGACTGGCCGCCGCCATCGACTCCAACTCCCTGTACGACACGCCCTCGGGCGGCACCGCACGGGAGAACGGCCGGATAGCCAAGCGGGTCACCGACAAGGGCTCCTACCGCCGCGCGGGCCTGTGGAGCGGCGCCTGGCTCCACCGGGCCGCCGGCGCCGCGGACACCGACACCGAGCCCCTGCCGTACGTCCGGATCGCCGTCACGGCCGACCGCAACGCGGACTCCACCGTCGACTGGCAGGACGCTGCCGTCGCCTACCGCGACATCTGGACCCCGCCCACCGGCTGGCAGGACACCGCCGACCGCGTCGTGCAGCGGATCCCCTTCAACTTCGCCTCGCAGGCCACCCACCCGTTCGCGCAGACCCTCGACGAGACCAAGCGGGTCAACCTCGCCACCGACGGCCTCGGCCAGTTCGTCCTCCTCAAGGGCTACGCCTCCGAGGGCCACGACTCCGCGCACATGGACTACAAGAACATCGGCTCCAAGCTCGGCGGCGCCGTCGACCTGAACACCCTCACCACCGCAGGCCACGCCTACAACGCCGACTTCGGCGTGCACGTCAACGCCACCGAGGAGTACCCGGTCTCGGCCACCTTCGACCCGGCCCACCAGAGCGGCGGACTCGGCTGGGACTGGCTGGACCAGTCCTACTACGTGGACACGCGCAAGGACGGCCAGTCCGGGCAGCGGCTGAAGCGGCTCCAGGACCTCAAGGCCGCCGCCCCGGGCCTGGACTTCCTGTACGTGGACGTCTGGTACGGCGACGGCTACGTCTCGCGCAAGCTCCAGCGCGAGATCACCGGGATGGGACTCCAGCTGACCACCGAGTTCCCCAACACCCTCACCGAACAGTCCCTCTGGCACCACTGGGCCACCGACGTCGACTACGGCGGCAGCGACCTGAAGGGCATCAACTCCACCATCGCCCGGTTCATCGCCAACCACGCCAAGGACGACTGGATCGCCCGCAGTCCGCTGCTCGGCGGCGCCGAGGTCACCGCGTACGAGGGCTGGCAGGGCAAGAAGGACTTCACCGCCTTCCTGAACACCACCTTCGCCGTCAATCTGCCGACGAAGTACCTCCAGGAATCCCCGATCGTGAAGTGGACCGCCGACGCGGTCACCCTCGCGAACGGCACCACCGTCACCACCGCGGGCAACAAGCGCCAGATCACCACGGCCGGCCGCACCGTCCTGTCCGGGGACGCCTACCTGCTGCCCCGCGACGGAAAGCTCTACCACTGGAACGACAAGGCGGGCTCCACCACCTGGACCCTGCCCGCCGGCTGGAGCGCCCCCAAGCTCTACAAACTGACCGACACCGGCCGCCAGTCGGTCGGCGACCTCACCGTGGGAACGGGCGGCCAGGTCACCATCAACGCCGCCGCCCGCACCGCCTACGTGGTCACCAACGGCGCGGTCCCCGCCCCGGCCGACCCCAAGTGGGGGGAGGGCACCCCGGTCAAGGACCCGTCGTTCCACTCGGGCAATCTGAACGCCTGGACCGTCACCGGGACCGGCGCCGCCGTCACCCGCAACGCCCAGGGCCAGAGCGAGCTCACCTTCGCCCCCGGCACCACCCCCGCCGTCTCCCAGCAGCTGACCGGCCTCGCCCCCGGCACCTACGCCGCCTCCGTCTGGGTCTCCACCCCGGCCGGCCGGGCCACCACCCTCACCGCGACCCCCGCCGGCGGCGGCGCCGCCTCGGTGTACGCCGACTCCTCACCGCTGACGAACAACCTCGGCGGCAGCGAGAAGAACGGCACCAAGATGCAGCGCATGAAGGTGCTCTTCGACGTGCCGTCCGGACAGTCCACCGCCACCCTCAAACTGTCCGCCGCGGCCGGACCGGGCACCGTCTACCTGGACGACGTCCGCGTGGTCCGCTCCGCCCGCACCCCGCTCGCCGGGCACTGGTTCGCCGAGGACTTCGAGAACGTCGACGCGGGCTGGGGCCCCTTCGCCTTCGGCGGCGCGGGCGGCTCGGCCACCGACCCCCGCACCCACATCGCCCAGCGCAACGCCCCCTACACCCAGGCCGGGTGGAGCGGGAAGCTGGTGGACGACGTGATCGGCGGCCAGAACTCCCTCAAGTCGCACGAGGAGCGGACCGGACTGGTCTACCGCACCCTGCCGCAGACCCTGCGGCTGGTCCAGGGCCGCTCCTACAAGGTGACCTTCCGCTACGAGACCGGATTCAGCGGCGACTACCAGTTCATCACCGGATCCGGGGCCACCGAGACCGCCACCGCACTGAACCAGGCCCGTACCCCCACCACCTTCACCAAGACCTTCACCGCCGGGGCCGACGCCTGGGTCGGCGTACGCAAGGTCACCCCCGAGAACTCCCACAACGAGGCCGACCTGATCCTCGACGACCTGACCGTCGACGACCTCGGCCCGGTCGGCGGCGGTGAACTCCTCGTACCGCAGAGCCAGATGAGCGTGAAGGCGGTCGACAGCCAGGAGACCACCGGCGAGAACGGCGGCGCCGCCAACGTCCTGGACGGCGACGGCTCCACCATCTGGCACACCCAGTGGTACGCCGCCACCGCGCCCATGCCGCACGAGATCACCCTCGACCTCGGCGCCTCCTACAACGTCTCCGCCCTCCACTACCTGCCCCGGCAGACGCAGAGCAACGGACGGATCGCCGACTACCAGGTGTTCACCTCCACCGACGGCGTCACCTGGGGGACGGCGGCGGCTTCCGGGGCCTTCGCCGACACGACGTCGCAGCAGGACGTCGCCCTCACGCCGCGCACCGCGCGCTACGTGAAGCTCAAGGCCACGAGGGAGGTGGCGGACAACCCCTGGACCTCGGTCGCGGAACTCACCGTCGGCTACGTGCCGTAGGAGGTGTCCTGCCCGCCGACTGCTGTGCCCGGAACCGCACGGGTGCCATGCCCACCCGGCGGCTGAACAGCCGGCTGAAGTAGGCCGGATCCTCGTAACCGACCCGCCGGGCGACCCCGGCGACCGGCAGGTCGGTGCGGGCGAGCAGTTCCTTCGCCCGGCTCAGCCTGATCCCGAGGAGGTACTCCTTGACCCCCTCCCCGGTACTGCGCCGCACCGCCCAGCGCAGCTGGGGCAGCGGCATCCCGAGCCGGGCGGCGTGCTCGGCCACCGATATCGGCAGCAGGGCGTCCCGCGCCAGGGTGTCCATCACGGCGTCCCCGTGCCGGGACACCTCGGCCCGGGCGTAGCGCAGCGCCACCAGCAGCCCGTGCACGGCGGCCGCGGCCTCGACCTCCAGCAGCGGGCCGCCGCGCCGGGCGGCCCGTACGATCCCGTCGACCACGTGCTGCACCCCGGCCGTCCCGCTCAGCGGCACGAGCGGCCGGTCCGGGGTGACGTAGCCGAGGTCGGTGTACGCCTCCACGCTGCTGCCCGTGAAGTCGACGAAGCACTCGTCCCAGCCGGTCCGCGGATCGGGCCCGTAGTGGTGCTCCACCCCCGGGACCAGCCACAGCAGCGCGGGCGCGGTCACCGGCTGGGGCGGCCGGCCGCCGTGGCTGAACCAGCCCCGGCCGCGGGTGACCACCACGGCGACGTGGTGGTCGAGGAAGCGCGGTCCCACGACCGGCAGTTCGCCCTGCTGCACCCCCACCCCGAGGCAGACCAGGCCGAGTCTGCGGTGGTTGGCGGTGGGGGAGAAGTACCGCATCCAGCTGCTGTACGGGGAACCGCTGTACGGGGGACCGCTGTACGAGGGCGTCGCCATCTGCGGATTGTGATCCACAAGGCCCGGCGCCCTCAAGGGGAAGCGGGCTCGCGGTGCGGGAGCGGCTCGGCCGCGCGGCGTGGCGGCCGGAGTCCCGCCGCCAGCCCGGCGATGACCACCACCAGGCCCAGCCACACCGCCGGCCCCGGGACCCCGCCGCCCGTGAGGACCCCGGTGCCCGCCGCGGCGAGCGGCGCGACCCCGGTCAGCAGTCCGGCCCGGCCGGAGCCCACGGCGGCCACCGTGCGGTACCAGAGCAGGAACGCCACCGCCGTCACCAGGACGGCGAGGTACGCGGCGGCCGCCCACTGGGCCGCGCCGAGTTCCAGCAGGTCGGCGGGGTGCTCGAGACACATCGCGAGGCCCGCCAGCATCACCGCACCCATCCACACCGCGTGCACGGACACCCCCCACGGGCCGTGCCTGCGCAGCACCGGCACGGCGAGCAGGGTGAACCCGGCCTCGCAGGCCAGCGCGAGCGCCGCCCAGGCCACCCCGGCGGCGTCGGTCCGGCCCGTCCCCTCCACGAGCACGGCCCCGGCCACCACGACGGGCGCCGCCATCAGCACCTGGCGGCTGGGCCGCCTGCCCTCCAGGAACGGGCCGATCAGCCCCAGCAGAATCGGTACGGAGGCCACCGCGACGGCGATGACGGCCGGTTCGGCATGCGCGACCCCGCGTACGACGGCCACGTTGAACAGCACCAGCCCGGTCGCCGCGACCCCGGCCAGCCACAGCCACTCGCGGCCGCGAGGCCGCAGGACGGGCACCCGGGCGGCCCGGGCGAGGGCGAGCAGCAGCAGTGCGGCGGCCGCGTACCGGACGGCCTGGACGGCGAACAGCGGGGCGTCGACGAGGGAGCGGGAGACGGTGACGCTGCTGCCCACCAGCGCCATCCCGGCGATGCCGGGTGCCAGGTCCCGGAAGGCGAGGGACGGGGTCTGCGCGGCCTTCGCGCCCTTCATGGCTTTCATGCTCTTCATGTCGTCCACCCTCGCGGCACAATGGTCCTGTGAGCAGGTCCAATGAAGGCGCGAACGAGGGGTCCAAAAGCGGATCGGACTTCCTCCAGCTCGACATCGGCCAGGCCCCGCCCGGCGGCCGCACCGACTGGCTGGCGGGCCGGCTCCGCGCCGCCATCGCCGACGGCACCCTGCCGGTCGGCAGCAGGCTCCCGGCCAGCCGCGTACTCGCCGCCGAACTCCGCGTCTCCCGGGGGCTGGTCACCGAGGCGTACCAGCGGCTCGCGGAGACCGGCCAGGTGTCCGGCCGCGGCCGGGGCGGCACCGTGGTGGTCGCCGCCCCGCCGCCGGTGGCCGCGCCTGCGGCCGTTCCCGCGCGCGGGGGGCTCGTCGACGCCCTGCGGGCCGTGCCCTGCCGGATCGACCTCTCGCCCGGGGTCCCCGACCTGACCGCCTTCCCCCGTACCGCCTGGCTCCAGGCCGAGCGCCGGGTGCTCGCCGGACTCACCCCGGCCGACTTCGGCTACGGCAACCCGCAGGGCGCGCCCGCACTGCGCGAGGCGGTCGTCGGCTGGCTGGCCCGCAACCGGGGGATCCGCGCCGACCCCGACGAGGTGGTGATCGTCGCGGGAGTCGCCCAGGCCCTGGGGCTGCTGGCGCAGGTCCTGCGGGAGGACGGGGTACGCCGTGTCGCGGTGGAGGATCCCGGCTCGCTCGGGGCCCGGCAGCAGCTGGAGTACGGGCGGCTGGAGACGGTTCCGGTACGGGTGGACGAGCTCGGGCTGGACGTGGCCGGGCTCCGGGCGAGCGGGGCCGGGGCCGTCCTGCTCACGCCGGCGCACCAGTTCCCGACCGGGGTCGTGCTCGACGGCGAGCGCCGGCGGGAACTGCTCGGCTGGGCGGCCGACGGGGGAGTGGTCATCGAGGACGACTACGACGCCGAGCACCGCTACGACCGGGCCCCCGTCCCCGCTCTGCGCGCCCTGCTGCCCGAGGGCGTCTGCTACGCCGGGAGCGTCTCCAAGCTGCTGGCCCCGGCCCTGCGCCTCGGCTGGCTCCTGGTCCCGCCGCGCCTGAGCGAGGCCGTGACCGCCGCCAAGCGCTACGCCGACCTCGGCAACCCGGTCCTCGCCCAGCTGGTCCTCGCCCGGCTGATGGACTCGGGGGAGCTGGAGCGGCACCTGCGCTTCGTCCGGCGCCGCCACCGCCGCCGCAGGGACGCCATGCTCCGGGCCGTCGCGGACCGGCTGCCGGGGGCCCGGGTGCACGGCGCGGCCGCGGGGCTGCACCTGATGGTCACCTTCGACGGCGCCGACTTCGAGGACACCGCGCTGGCCTCGGCGGCCCTGGCCCTGGGGGTCAAGACCCACCCGCTGTCGTGGCACCGCCTCGCCCCGGGCCCGCCGGGCCTGATCCTGGGCTACGCGGCCGGCTCGGCGGGCGAGATCGAGGAGGGTGTCGCCACGCTGGGCACGGCCCTGCGGAAAATTCTCGGCGATCGGCGGCAACCTCGGCGGGGGTCGCGCGTCGTGCGGGGGTGAAGGTGCGGTCCCGCGCCCTCGACCCGACCGTGGAGAACCACCGTGAAGAACCACAAGCGAGTCCCCCGCACCCTTTGCCGGGCGGCCGTCACCGCGGCCGCAGCCGGAGTGGTCGTCGCTCTCGCCGGGCCGGCGTCCGCCACCGGCGGCGCCTCGGCCACGCCGGCTCCCGTTCCTGCTCCTGCCTCCGCGCAGCCCAGCGCCGCCCCCGCACCGGCCGACGGGGTCAAGCCCGTCGTTTCCGCTCCCGCTCCCGCCTCCAGCGTCGAGCCGAGCGCCCGGCCCAGCGCCGCCCCGCGGCTCCGGGTGCCGCGCCCGCACCGGCCGTCTCGCCCGGCGGGCCCGAGCTCGCGCATACTGGCTCCTCCGCGACCACCGCCGCACTGGGGGCCGGGGCCGCCGTGCTCATCGCCGCCGGTGCCGGGACCCTGTACACCGTGCGGCGCCGCGCCAACGGCTGAGGACCCTGTGCTCCACCTCGTACCGACCGCCGGCCCCGCCATGCCCGTCATCGACCGGGTGTGGCGGGGCCTGTGGTCGTTGCTGCGCCGCGACCGCTCCGCCCCGCCGGTCCCTCCTCGCCCGTACAAGGACGTGTACGCGGACTCGTACGCGCACGACCTCGTCGGCCGGGAGGACCCGCCGCCCACCGTCACCGCGCTCTACCACGCGCACCGCCTGCGCATGGTCCGGCTGGCGGTGCTCCTCGTCGACGACCTGGCCACCGCCGAGGACGTGGTCCAGGACGCCTTCACGGCCCTGTACCGCCGCCACGGGGAGCACATCACCGAGGTGGACAACGCCCTGGGCTACCTGCGCACCGCCGTGGTCAACACCTCGCGCTCGGTCCTGCGCCGACGGCGGACCGCCCGGGCCTGGACACCCGCCGCGCCGGCCGACGTACCGTCGGCGGAGGCGCACGTGGTGATCGACGAGGCGCACCGCGAAGTGCTCACCGCGCTCGGCCGGTTGACGCCGCGCCGCCGCCAGGTGCTGGTGCTGCGGTACTGGGCCGACCTCAGCGAGGCGGAGATCGCGAGCACCCTCGGGATCAGCCGGGGAGCGGTGAAGTCGAACGCGAGCCGCGGGCTGGACGCGCTGGAACGGATTCTGGAGGGACGGATATGACGCGCACGGCGCACGACGGGATCGAGCGGCGGCTGCGGCAGGCCCTCGACGCCCGCGCGGCCGGGATCACCGTCCGCGAGCTGCGGCCCGCCGATCCGCCGGGGCCGCACGTACGTCGCTTCCCCCTGCTGCGGCTGCGCGGGCTCGGGCTGCCCCTGGCCGGGCTGGCCGCGGCGGCCGCTGCCGTGGTGGGCTACCTCGTGCTCGCCCCGGACCCCGCACCGGTCCGCCCGGTGCCGCCCGCCGCGCCGCCGGAGCTTCCGACGCCTGGACCAGCGCCGGAATCCGAATCCCCCGGCCCTCGCCGCCGTCCTCGGCCTCGGCCTCGGTGTCGCCGTCGGCCAGGCCCGTCCCGGGCGGCGTGCGTCCGCCCTCGGCCTCCTCGGCGCCGTCCGCCAGCCCGTCCGCGGTGCCGCCGGCCACCCCTAGGCGGTAGCCGGGCGGCTGTTCTCGACCACCGCGACCAGCGCGGCCAGCTGGGGATTGCGCGCGGCCTCGTCCAGTGCCTCGCGCAGGGCGGTGTCGTTCGTCGGACGGGCGGCGGCCAGCAGGGCCAGGCCCGCCTCGCTCACGTCGGTGTAGATGCCGCGCCGGTCGGTGTCGCAGATGTAGCGGCTCAGCAGGCCGCGGTCCTCCAGCCTGCTGACCAGGCGGGTCGTCGCGCTCTGGCTGAGCACCACCGAGTCGGCGACCTGGTGCATGCGCAGGTGCCCGCCCGGCCCGCTGTGCTGGCGGCTCAGGACGTCGAGCAGCGAGAACTCGCGCACGCTGAGGCCGTGCCCCGCCTGGAGCGCCCGTTCGATGTGCGTCTCGATCCGCCCGTGCAGGAGGGAGAGGGCGCACCATCCCTGGGAGAGGGCGGTGAGCGCGCTGTCCGTGGCCGTCATGGGCTCCTCCTTCGAAGCGGGTACCGCGTGTGACATCGCGTGTGACATCGCGTGTGACATCGCGTGTGACATCGCGTGTGACCACCAGGATAGGCCACCTCCGCAATAGCCCGCGCTTGCAGATATCCCGCGTCTGCAATTAATGTGGACGCACGTAAGCGGCGACAGCAACGTGTCGTCCCGGTGGCCGCCCGCCACCCCCGCACCACCCCCTCCCCGTGAAGGACACCTCCCCTCATGCCTCTCGCCCTCCTCGCCCTCGCCATCGGGGCCTTCGGCATCGGCACCACCGAGTTCGTGATCATGGGCCTGCTGCCCGAGGTCGCCGGTGAGTACGGCGTCTCCATCCCCACCGCGGGCTTCCTGGTCACCGGCTACGCCCTCGGCGTGGTGCTCGGCGCGCCGCTGATGACCGTCTTCGGCACCCGCATCCCCCGCAAGCGGATGCTGATGCTGCTCATGGGCCTGTTCATCGCGGGCAACGTGCTCTCCGCGCTCGCCCCCGCCTTCGGGGTCATGCTCACCGGCCGCGTCGTCGCCTCGCTCGCCCACGGAGCCTTCTTCGGCATCGGAGCGGTCGTCGCCGCCGAACTCGTCGCCCCCGAGAAGAAGGCCGGAGCGATCGCCATGATGTTCACCGGCCTGACCGTGGCCAACGTGGTGGGCGTCCCGCTCGGCACCCTCGTCGGCCAGACCCTCGGCTGGCGCGTCACCTTCCTCATCGTCGCCGGGCTCGGAGTCCTCGGCCTGCTCGGCATCGCCCGCCTGGTCCCCGAACTGCCCCGGCCCGAAGGCGGCGTACGGATCCGCAGCGAGCTGGCCGCCTTCCGCAACGTGCAGGTGCTGCTGGCGATGGCGATGACCGTGCTCGGCTTCGGCGGCGTCTTCGCCGCGATCACCTACATCACCCCGATGATGACCGACGTCGCGGGCTTCGCCGACTCCTCCGTGACCTGGCTGCTCGTCCTCTTCGGCCTCGGCATGGTCGCGGGCAACCTCATCGGCGGCCGGTACGCCGACCGTGCGCTGATGCCGATGCTGTACGTCTCCCTGGGCGCGCTCGCCGTCACCCTGGCCGTCTTCACCCTCACCGCCCACACCAAGGCGGGCGCCGCCGTCACCATCGTGCTCATCGGTGCCCTCGGCTTCGCGACCGTGCCCCCGCTCCAGAAGCGGGTCCTCGACCAGGCCGCTGGCGCGCCGACCCTGGCCTCCGCCGTCAACATCGGCGCCTTCAACCTGGGCAACGCGCTCGCCGCCTGGCTCGGTGGCCTCGTGATCGCCGCGGGCCTCGGCTGGACCGCCCCGAACTGGGTCGGCGCGGCGCTGGCCGCCTCCGCCCTGGTGCTCGCCCTCGTCTCCGGAGCTCTGGAGCGCCGTACGGCGGGACACGCGGTACGCGGCGGCACGGTGGTCGCGTCCGCGGCCCCCGAGGCGGCCGCCGCCGCACCCGCCCACCACTGACCCGCCCCCGTTCCCCCGTACACACCCCCCGCTAGGAGAAACCCGCATGTCCAGCGCCATCCGCACCGCCGTCGCCCCGCTGACCACCGAGGACGCCGAGCTGCTCGTCGCCGCCGCCACGGCGGCCGCCGAAGCGGCCGGGGCCACGGTCAGCGTCACCGTCCTCGACGCGGGCGGCCACCTGCTCGCCTTCCGCCGCGACGACCGCGCCGTGCTGATCTCCGGCGAGACCAGCACCCGCAAGGCCTTCACGGCGCTCCAGCTGAACGCGCCCACCGCCGACCTGGTCGCCGCCGTCCAGCCCGGCGGTCCCTTCCACACCCTGCCCACGGCCCTCGACCGTCCGCTGCTGTTCATCGCGGGCGGGCTGCCCGTGCACCGCGACGGCCGTCTCATCGGCGCCATCGGCGTCGGCGGCGGCGCCCCCGAGCAGGACCACGGCTTCGCCGCCGCCGCGCTCGACGCCCTGGTCTGAGACCGCCGGGTCGCGCGCCCGTGTCCCCCGTGCCAGGTTGGGTACGGGGGACACGGGCGCATGATGCGAAATCCGAGGTTTCACGTGAGAGGCCACGTCATAGCGACGGCCACGGTCGCCGCACTGGTCACCCTTGCCGTCCCGGGCTGCACGGCCGCCTCCGACGAGGCCCGCGCCCCGGCCGAGCCGACTCCCGGTACCAGTACCCCGGCCGGCTCGCCGGCCCCTTCCCCTTCCCCTTCTGCGGCGCCCGCCGAGGCCGCCCCGTCCCCGACGCCGTCCTACGCCCTGTCCGTCGCCCCGCGCACCATCCCGGCCGTACGGGAGCACGTGCCCGCCCGGGGCCCCGGCTGGAAGCCCGCCCCCGGGGCCCGCGTGGTCGTCGACCCGGGCGACAAGGCCGCCCTGGCCGACGAGGGCAGGCTGCTCGCCGGTGAACTGCGCATGGGGTACGCCGAATCGGCGGAGCCGGGCCCCGGCGACGTGCACCTGTCCCTGGGCGCCAAGGGCTCCGGCACGCCCGAGTCCTACACCCTCGAGGTCAAGGACGGCCGGGTCCGCGTCACCGGCCCCGACGAGGCCGGGGTCTTCTACGGCACCCGCACCCTCAAACAGGCCGTGCGGAGCGCCGGTTCGGCCCCCGAGGGCACCGTGCGCGACGGCCCGGCAAAGCCCCAGCGCGGGCTCAACCTCGACATAGCGCGCAAGCACTTCACCCCCGTCTGGATCGAGGACCGGCTGCGCGAGATGGCCGATCTGAAACTCAACCAGCTCGGCCTGCACTTCTCCGACGACCAGGCCTTCCGCATCGAGTCCGACAGCCACCCCGAGATCGTCTCCACCCCGCACCTCACCAAGGCCCAGGTGCGGAGCATCACCGCACTCGCCGCCCGCCTGCACATCACGGTCGTCCCGGAGATCGACTCGCCCGGACACCTCGGCGCGGTGCTGCGCGTCCACCCCGAGCTCCAGCTGCGCGACGCACAGGGCAGGGCGGTGAAGGGGGCGGTGGACATAGCCAACCCCGCGTCCGCGAAGCTCGTCGACGAACTGCTCCGCGAGTACCGGCCGTTGTTCCCCGGCGGGGCCTGGCACCTGGGCGCCGACGAGTACCAGGCGCTGGTGGTCAGCAACCCCGAGGCCTCCTTCCCGCAGCTCGCGAGCGCGGCCCGGCAGCGGTACGGGGCCGCGGCACGGGTGCAGGACCTGGCCACGGGCTGGCTCAACGACCGCGCGGACACCGTGCGCCCGTCGGGCAAGGCGCTGAAGGCCTGGAACGACGGCTTCTTCCGCGGCGGGGTCGCGAGCGCGGCCAAGGACATCCAGGTCGAGTACTGGACCGGCAAGGAGATCGGCGCCCGCCCGCCGCTCGAGTACCTGCGCGAGGGCCGCAAGCTCGTGAACCTCAACGACGAGTACCTGTACTACGTGCTGGGCGAGCCGAACCAGTTCACCTACCCCACCGGCCGGCGCATCTACGAGCAGTGGACCCCGCTGGTCCTGCGGGGCACCACCGCCGTCCCGGCGCAGTACGCGGACCAGATCCTGGGCGGGCGCCTCGCCATATGGGCCGACCTGTCCGGTGCCCAGACCCAGGCCCAGGTGGCGGCCGGCATCCGGATGCCGCTGGCCGCGCTCTCCCAGAAGGTCTGGGACGCCCGCACCCCGGCTCTGCCGTGGACGGGCTTCCAGTCCCTCGCCGACCGCGTGGACCCGCCCTAACAGGTCGTGTCGCAGTCCCCGCCGCCGCTCCGGGTGAGCTCGGTGCAGAGCGTGGTCTCCACCTTGCCCAGCAGGCGGGTCAGTTCGGCGCGCTCCGACGCGTCCAGGCCGTTCAGGGTCTGGCGTTCCAGCTCGCCCCAGGCCCTGCGCACCTCGACGAGCAGCCCGCAGCTGGCGTCCGTGGCCTCGACCAGGGAGGCGCGGCGGTCGGCCGGGTCGGGGCGGCGCCGGACGTGTCCGGCCTGTTCGAGGCGCTGGAGCATCTTGGTCACCGTGGACGGGTCGAGGCCCACCGCTTTGATCAGCTCGGACTGACGCACGGCCCCGCTGTCCCACAGGTGCATCATCAGGAACTCCTGCCCCGGATGCAGACCCAGATCCCGCAGGGCGCGGCCCGCGGCGATCCGGTGGAGCCGGGCCACGCGGCTGATGGCGTGACTGACCGGCCCGTCCAGCACGGCGCCGGGCACCGCCGTACAGGCGGGTTCGGTGCGCGGTTCCCGGGCTGCTTGCGCGGTCATGGCAGGGGTCCTCATTTCGTCTCGTGCTGCGGATCCTACCCGCCCTGCAGATTTTACCTTGGTCGGCCAAGTAATGGGGTACGCTGCATCCCGCAGCCCTTCATTGGCCGACCAACTAATTCTGTGAGGCAGACATGACCAGCGCATTCGAACCCGTCCACATCGCCGGCGGGCTCCTCCCCAACCGGATCGCACTGGCTCCCATGACCCGGAGCCGGGCGGCGGAGGGCGGGATCGCGACCGGCCTCGTCGCCGAGTACTACACCCAGCGCGCCTCCGCCGGGCTGATCATCACCGAGGGGATCCAGCCCTCCGCCGTCGGGCAGGGCTACCCATTCACCCCCGGCCTGCACAGCGCCGAGCAGGTCGCGGCCTGGCGCGAGGTCACCGGCTCGGTGCACGCCGCGGGCGGCAGGATCTTCGCGCAGATCATGCACTCCGGCCGGATCGGCCACCCGAGTCTGCTGCCCGACGGTCTGATCCCGGTGGCACCCTCCGCGGTCGCCGCCGAGGGCCAGGTCTTCACCGGGGAGGGGCTCAAGGACTTCGTGACCCCCCACGAGCTGACCGGCTCCGAGGTGCGGGCGACCATCGCCGACTTCGCCGAGGCCGCGCGCAACGCGGTCGAGGCCGGGTTCGACGGCGTCGAGCTGCACGGTGCCAACGGCTACCTGATCCACCAGTTCCTGGCCCCGGGCTCCAACCAGCGCACCGACGAGTGGGGCGGCACCACCGAGAACCGCATCCGCTTCGCCGTGGAGGTGGTCAAGGCGGTCGCCGCCGCGATCGGCGCCGAGCGCACCGGGCTGCGGATCTCGCCCGGGAACCAGTACAACAGCATCAACGAGCCCGACCCGCAGCCCGCCTACGAGGCCCTGGTCAAGGAGATCGACGGGCTCGGGCTGGCCTACCTGCACATCCTGGAGCACGGTCCCGAGGCCCGGGAGACCACGCTGGCGCTGCGCAAGCAGTTCAGCGGCCCGCTCGTGCTGAACCCGGCGACCGAGGGCCCCACCGACCACCGGGCGCTCACCCTGATCGAGGAGGGCACCGCCGACCTGCTCGCCTTCGGGGCCCTCTTCCTGGCCAACCCCGACCTTCCGGCGCGGCTGCGCACGGAGGGCCCGTACAACACCCCGGACACCTCCACCTTCTTCGGCGGAGATGCCCGCGGGTACACGGACTACCCGGCCCTGTAGGGGCCCGGCCCGGGGTCGCGTGGGGGTCACCAGATGGAGGCGACCCACTCCGGGTGGTCGATGAACGGGTTCCGGTTGTGCTGGTAGGTGTCGAATATGACCTGGTTGCGGCGCTGCTCGAAGGCGTCCGGCGGGTCCATCTGGTTCCACTGCTTCAGCACGCTGATCCGGCCCAGGGCGGGGGCCGAGCCGTTGTTGACCTTGTCGTTCATCTCCAGGTCCGCGAAGCCGTCGCCGCCGTCGTAGCGCACGGCCATGTAGAGCAGCATCCGCGCCACGTCTCCCTTGACCGCGTCGCGCGGCTCGAAGGAGTCGGCGTCGGTGAAGCTGCCGGGGGCCTCGCTGACGGGGCTGCCGCCCTTGTCGAAGTCCTTGTTGCCCCGGGTGCTGTTGACGGTGACGTCCTCGGGGCGCAGGTGGTGCAGGTCGGTGCCCGGACCGGTCGCGGTGCCGAAGTCGCCGTGGCTCTTGGCCCAGACGTGCTCGCGGTTCCAGTCGTTGGCCCCGCCGCCGTTGGTGGACTTCGACTGCGAGCGGCCGGAGTAGACGAGGATGACGTTGTCGGGGTTCGCCGGGTCCTGGTCCGTCACCTTGAGGGCGTTCCACACGCCGTCGTAGGACACCTTGGACTGGGTCTTGATGATGTCGTGCAGGGCGGCCTTCAGGGCCGCTCCGGTCTTGCCCTCGGCGGGGGCGTAGTAGCTGTCGACCGCGGCCGCGGCGGACAGGGGCTCCGCCGTCCGCTGCTGGCCGGCGGAGGCGGCGGCCGGTACGGCGAACAGGGCGGCTGCCGCGAGGCAGGCGGCCCAGGGAGTCAGGCGCGAGATTCTCATCACGTGGGGGTACCTCTCCACACGCACCGTCCCCGCCCGGGGAATTGGCGGGGTGTCAGGTGGCAGAGCGAGAATCACATTGTCATGTGCCGTACAGGTGAAAACCATGTGTCCGGAGCGGGGAGCTTGGTGTGTGCCGTCCGCGCGCCGCGGGCAGGGTAGCGGTGGCCCCGCGGGGGCCGGTCCGACCGTGAACAGCCCTTCCTGGAGCAGCCCATGGCAGTGAAGATCCTCATCGTGACCGGTGACGCGGCGGAGTCGCTGGAGGTCTTGTATCCGTACCAGCGCCTGCGCGAGGAGGGGTACGAGGTCCACATCGCGGCGCCGTCGGTGAAGAAGCTGCGCTTCGTGGTCCACGACTTCGAGGAGGGCTTCGACACCTACACCGAGAAGCCCGGCTACACCTGGCCGGCCGATGTGGCCTTCGCCGACGTGGTCGTCGAGGACTACGCGGCCCTGGTCGTCCCGGGCGGCCGCGCGCCGGAGTACCTGCGCAACGACCCCGAGGTGCGGCGGATCCTGGCCGCGTTCGCCGAGTCGGACAAGCCGATCGCCCAGATCTGCCACGGTCCGCTGATCACGGCCGCGGCCGGGGGGCTGGCCGGCCGCCGGGTGACCGCGTACCCGGCGCTGGAGCTCGACATGAAGGCGGCAGGCGCCGAGTTCGAGGACTCCGAGACCGTGGTCGACGGCACGCTCGTGTCGGCCCGCGCCTGGCCCGACCACTCGCGCTGGATGCGGGAGTTCCTGACGGTGCTGCGCGGGAAGGCCCCGGTGGCCTGACCGAGGGCCGGCCGGGGGCGGCGGAGCGCGTGCGTCCCCGGCCGAACGGCAGGGGGGGACTGGCCGGTTCCGGGACAGACGGGGCGCGGGCGATGTGCTGAGGTAGAAGGGTCAACCATCGCTCGTGCCAAGGAAGTCGAAAGGACACCGCCGTGACTGGACCCCTGGGTCGGCGCAGGTTCATCGGCGCGGCCGCCGCCCTCGGCGGCGCCGCGCTCGCAGGTCCGCTCGCCCCGGTCGCCCGGGCGCGCCCGGCCGAAGCCGCTCCGTCCGCCGCCGGGCGGCCCGACACGCTCGCGACCCCGCCCGGCTTCCAGCCCGAGGGCATAGCCGTCTCCGCCCGGGGCGTGGCCTACACGGGTTCGCTGATCGACGGCTCCATCTACCGGGCCGACCTGGCCACCGGCACCGGCCGGATCATCACCGAGGGGCAGGGGCCGGCCTCGGCCGGGCTCAAGCTCGACGCGTACGGCAGGCTGCTGGTCGCGGGAGGGGCCAGCGGTCAGATCCGGGTCGTCCACGCCGGTGACGGCCGGATGCTGGCCACCCACCAGGCCGCGACCGGCGCCACCTTCGTCAACGACGTCATCGTGGGATGCGGCGGAGCCTGGTTCACCGACTCCTTCAACGACGTCCTGTACTTCCTGCCCGCCGGGCGCGAGCTCACCGGCGCGGGCGCCGCCCCGCGCGCCCTCGGGCTCGGCGGGGAATGGGTCCCGGTTCCGCCCGGCGGTGCGTACTGGGGCGCCAACGGCATCGAGCGGACCCCCGACGGCCGGGCCCTGCTCGTGGTGCACGACACCGCCCAGGCGCTCTTCCGCGTCGACCCGCGGACCGGCGCCGCCACCCGGACCGTCCTGGACGGCGGGTCGGTGGGCAACGGCGACGGACTCGTGGTCCACGGCCGCACGCTGTACGTCGTACGCAACTGGAGCTACGCCGTCGACGTGTTCACCCTGAGCGGGGACGGCCGCCGGGCCCGCTTCGTCCGGCAGATCACCGACCCGCGCTTCGACGAGCCGACGACGGCGGCCGTGTACCGGGACCGGCTCTACGTGGTCAACGCCCGCTTCGACGCCGACTGGTCGGACCCGGCCACCGCCTCGACGATCGTCAGCTGCCCGTTGTGATCGGCGGGGCCGGCTCGTACTTGTAGTCGGGGCCGAAGTTCTTCTTCACGGCCGCTTCCCAGGAGCCGTCCTCGACCATCTTCTTCAGCGCGGCGTTGATCTTGACCTGGAGCTGCTTGTCGCCCTTCTTGACCCCGATGCCATAGCTCTCGTTGCTCAGGTTCTGGCCCGTCAGCTTGAACTTGCCCTCGTTGCCCTTGCTGGCCGCGTACCCGGCCAGGATGGAGTTGTCCGTGGTCATGGCGTCGACGATGTTGTCCTGGAGGGCGACGAGGCACTCGGAGTAGCCGGGGAGCTCCAGCACGCTCGCCTTGGGGGCGAGCCCCTTCCTGATGTTCTCCGCCGAGGTGGAGCCGGTGACCGAGCAGAGCCTCTTGTTGTTGAGGTCCTCCGCCTTGGTGATGGAGGTGTCGGCGGCGCGGACCAGGATGTCCTGGTGGGCCACGAAGTACGGCCCGGCGAAGTCGACCTTCTCCTTGCGCTTCTCGTTGATCGAGTAGCTCGCGGCGACGAACTCCACCTCGTTGTACTGGAGCAGCAGCTCGCGGTCGTTGCTGTAGACCTGCTTGAACTCGATCCGGTCCGCCGGGTAGCCGAGCTGCTTGGCCACGTAGGTGGCCACGTCCACGTCGAACCCGGAGAAGATCCCGCCGGGCTCGCGAAGGCCGATGCCCGGCTGGTCGAACTTGATGCCGATGGAGAGGGTCCCCTTGGCCTGATCGTCACCGCCGCACCCGGAGGTGGTCAGGGCGAGGGCGATCACTGCGGCGACCGCGCCGGCCTGGGGAACCTTCATTGCTGCACTCTTTCCTCGAAAAACGCGGGACGGCCGTCAGGGTCGCTGGGGCACGCGGAACCGCGGGTACGTGGGGGGACATCGAGACACGTGTACGAGGAAGCTAGGAAGGCGACGGGCGCAGCGTCACTACATCTGAGCAAAACTTGAGGATAACAATCCGGTTCGGCCGCAGATTCTGTGGCGGGTTCGGCCCGGAGCTGGAGAAAGGGCGGGCATGGGGGCAGGTTCGGTACGAGTCGATGGGAATGCGCTGCTCCTGGGTGAAGGGGTGCAAATCCGCTTCATCCGGACCCTGTGGCTGCCCGAATCGGGCACGCACGCACTGTCGCCGGGACTGGGGGAGCGGACGGGATCAACTCGGGCGACGGGACGGTGCGCCAGTTCGTCGCCGTGCCGCTGGGGCTCGGCGCCACCGTCGAGGGGCAGGTGACCGGCGAGGAGCCGCCCTCGCCGGTGGACCGGGCCGCCTACACCCGGGCCGGGCTGCCAGGGTTCGACTACTGCGACGAGTCCGGTGCCGACCTCGCGCCCTCCGGGGCCCTGACCGGGGTTCAGCCGGTGGGGGAGTGGCTCGGTGACGACCACGCCCCGTGGGCGGAGCCGGACCCCGCACAGGTCAAGCCGCTTGAAAACACCCCGAGGCCGGGCAAACCAGTACAGGACGGCAACTGGTAGACCTATCAGGGCAGTCGGGAATCGATGCCTCAAACTGGTGATCGATTTTCGGCCGCCGGGTCGGTATGATCGTCCGCAGCAAGGCCGTAGCGCAGAGGTCGTCGCGCCCACGCATCAAGCTGGAGGACGTCGGTTCGAATCCGACCGGTCTTGCGTCTTCGTCTCAAGTCGTGATGGACGCCGGGCACCGGCGAAGGAACCGGTGGAGTGGTGATGACACAGCCGACACCCGTACGGTGCCCCGCGATCGAGCACCCGGACGTGCCCGCGGCCGACCCGGCCGGACTCGACCCGCTGCTCGCCCGGCTCGCGGCGGACCGGCCGGTCGAGACCGACGAGGCCTTTCCGCTCGGCACCCTGCGCACGGACGGCCGCGTCGACCTCTGCAAGCAGGGACTCGGCCCGGGCGGCGCGGCCCGGCTGCTGCCGGCCGCGGCCGCCTCCGCGCACGCCACCCACCTGCTGCTCGGCACCAACGCCATCGGCGACGAGGGCGCCCGCACCCTGGCAGGGACCCTCACCGGCGGCCACGGCCTGCACACCCTCTACCTCGGCTGCAACCGGATCGGCCCCGACGGGGTGAGCGCCCTGGCCGGCGCCCTCGCCGAGGACACCACCGTCCGGGCCCTCTGGCTCAAGCGCAACCCGCTCCTCGAGGACGGCGCCCGCACCCTGGCCGCGCTGCTGCGCCGCAACACCGCCCTGCGCACCCTCGACGTGGTCAACACCGGGATCGGCGCCGACGGCGTACGCCTCCTGCTCGATGCCCTGCTGGAACGCGAGCAGCCCCTGGAGCGGCTCTTCCTCGGCGGCAACGGCCTCGGCCCCGACACCGCCCCGCTGCTCGCCGCCATGATCCGGGAGGCCGGGGTGCGGGAGCTGTACGTCCCGGCCAACCACCTCGGCGACGAGGGCGCCGCGACCCTCGCCACCGCCGCGGCGGACTCCCCGCACCCGGTCCGCCTCGGCCTCGGCGGCAACGGCATCGGCGCCGCCGGAGCGCGCTCCCTGGCCGGCGCCCTCGGCGGCATCGAAGCCCTGGACCTCGGGCGGACCATGTCCGAGCGGAGCCTCGGAGCCACCGGCAACGACCCCGGCGACGAAGGGGCGTACGCCCTGGCCGCCGCCCTCCCCGGCAGCCCCCTGCGCCGGCTGGAGCTGCGGCACACCGGCCTCACCGGCCGCGGCGCGAAGAGCCTGCTCGCCGCGGTGCCCGCCGACAGCCCCCTGGAATACGTCGGCCTGGGCCCCGGCCTGCCCCGCCGCGTGAAGCGCTCCTTCACCGAACGGCTCCGCCCCGCCCGGGCCGCCCACCCGGACCTGCGCGCCATCGGCAGCGTGTACCGGTGAGCCCGGAGCACGCCGAACTGCCCGGCGGCCTCCGGCCCGAGGACGTCCCGACCTGGCAGCGGATCCGCCGGTACGCCGTACCCGGCTGGATGATCGAACAGGCCACCGCGCACCGCCTGGCCGGGGACTGGCAGTCGGCCTGCGCCTGCGCCGGCGTGGACATCGGCTTCGACCTGCCCGAGATCGCGGCCCGCTACGGCGCCTCCGTCGCCGAGGCCGTCGAGGACGACCTCCGCCACCTCGCCCCGGACCTGCTGCGCTGGCACCTGCCCCGGCTCCTGGGCGGCCGCACCACCATCGACACCGACCTGCGGATCCTGCTCGCCTCGTACGGTGGCGCCGACGGCCCGACCCTGTCGCTCACCACGCCCGTCATGACCGAGGGAGCGCAGCGCCTGCGCCTGCACTGCGAGCCGGTCGTCCCGATGAAGTGGAACCGGTACACGGGCCGCGGCTTCGTCCCGGAGGACTGGACCGTGGTCCGGCCGTTCTGGGACGCCCGCCGCGCATCCGAGCTGGGCGCCCGCTTCGGCGACCCGGAGGGCCGCGCCCAACGGATCACGCTGCTCCACGCGCAGGGGGACATCGCCGCGGCGTACGAGGCCGCGGGCATCGAGTGCGACCTGACCGTGCCCACCCCACAGCCCTATCAGCGTCCGGTGGACCCCACGGCCCTCTTCGAGCGGATGCCGATCGACCTCACCCGGCTCGTGCCGGAGGTGGGGCGGCTCGTGGCGGCCGGCGCGGGGGACCGGTACCGGATCGCGGCCGACTGGCGCACCCACCTCCTGGTGGAGCCGGACGGCCCCGACCGGCTCCGGGCCCGCTTCATGGAGACGGAGGAGGCGCTCACCGTCCCGTACCTGCCCAGGTACATCTGGAAGCGCCTCCCCGACCTCGAACTGGTGCGCACCGGCCGGATCACCCCGCGCGAGCTGCACCCGGTGGTGGCCGCCGCGCTGTTCCCCGACGCCGGACCGGCCGCGGGCCCGCCCGGCCCCGACACGGGGAAGCCGGTACGGGTGCGCTGCCGCGGCGCGTGGCACGAGGTCCGCTCGCGGGGCGGCGTACTCGACGTGCCGCACACCCCGGAGGAGCAGCAACGGGAGCGCGCCATGCGGGCGTTCGGCGGCGCGGTCTCCGGGTGCTTCGCCGTTCAGCAGACCTGGACCACGGGCGAGGGGCGGCTGCCGCGCGCCCTGCGGGCCCAGCAGCGGGAGCTCTTCCTGCGCGTCCAGCACGGGGACACCCCGGCGGTCGTGGCGCTGCTGGACGCGGGCGTGGACCCCCGGATCCGGAACGCCCGCGGACGCGGACTGCTGCACGAACTCCACCTGCTCGACCACGAAGTGTTGCTGCCCCGGCTGCTCGCGGCGGGACTCGACCTGGAGGCGCGGGACAAGCACGAGCGCACCCCGCTGCACTCCGCGGTGCACTGGGGCGGTTCGGCGGATCTGGTCAGGGCCCTGCTGGCGGCCGGCTCCCGGATCGACGTCGTCGACGAGATGGAGCTGTCGCTGTCCCAGGAGATCCGCCGCTACAAGCGCACGGACCTCACCTTCCTGCGGCAGCGGGTCGACGAGGAGTTCCCCGGCATCGGCGCCGACTGGTTCGACGAGTACATGGACGAGGGCGAGGACGCATGAGTGCCCAGCCGCAGCCCGCCCGGGCCCTGGCCGCCGCCGACGCCCTGGGCGCCCGGCTGAGCGCCATCCGCACCGAACCCGCCACCAACCCCCAACTCGAGGCACTGGCCGTGGCCGTGACGGCCAATCAGCCCGTCCTGCTGTGGGGTGAGCCGGGCATCGGCAAGTCCGCCGGCATGCAGCAGCTCGCGACCGCGCTCGGCGTGGAGCTGGAGACCGTCATCGCCAGCGTCCACGAGCCCTCCGACTTCGCCGGGCTGCCCATCGTCGGCGAGGACCCCGCCACCACGGGTGTCCCGATGGCCCCGCCGGACTGGGCCGTACGCCTCGCCCGGACCGGCCACGGGCTGCTGTTCTTCGACGAGTTGTCTTCCGCCCCGCCCGCCGTGCAGGCGGCCCTGCTGCGCGTGGTCCTGGAACGCCGGGTCGGCAGCCTCGAACTCCCGGCGGCCGTACGGATCGTCGCCGCGGCCAATCCGCCCGCCAGCGCAGCCGACGGCTGGCACCTCAGCCCGCCGCTCGCCAACCGCTTCGTCCACCTCGACTGGACGCACAACCCGCGCACCGTGGCCCGTGGCATGGCCGGCACCTGGCCCGAGGTGGCGATCCCGGCCGTCGATCCCGCCAAGGCCTCCGGCTCGGTCGCCCGGGCCCGCGGCGCGGTCTCCGGCTTCCTCACCGCCCGGCCGGGCCTGGTCCACCACATGCCGGCCGAGGCCGCCGCACGGGGCCGCGGCTGGCCCTCCCCGCGCACCTGGGAGATGGCCCTGCGGCTGCTGGCCACGGGGTACGCGGCCTCGACGGGCCGGGAGGCACTGGCCATGGCGCTCACCGGGGCCGTGGGCGAAGCCGCCGGGATCGAACTGCTCTCGTACCTCGAACACCTCGACCTGCCCGACCCGGACCGGGTGCTGGCCGACCCGGACGCCTTCGCCCTGCCCGAACGCGGCGACCGGCAGCTGGCCTTCCTCATCGCCGTGGTCGCGGCCGTGCAGAGCGAGCTCACCCGCCCCCGCTGGGAGGCGGGCTGGGCCGTCCTGGCCAAGGCCGTGGACGCGGGCGTGCCCGACGTGGCCGCCCGCGCCGCCGCCGACCTCGCCGCGATGCGCGACCTCGACTGGCCCGTGCCCGCCGGCATCGACGCCTTCGTGGAACTGCTCCAGCTGTCCGGCTCCCTGCCGGGCGGCGGCTGAGCCCGGCCCGCCGTGAGCCTGGACCGCGCGAAGCTGCTGGCAGCCCGCTACAAGGCCGCCGAAGCCCGCCCGTACCTCGCCTCCGCCCTGTACGCCCTCACCGTCGTCCCCTCGGACGGCGTGCGCACCATGGGCGTCGACCGGCACTGGCGCTGCTACGTCTCGCCCGCCTTCGTCGAGGCGACCCCGGTCGTCGAGCTGGCCGGGGTGTGGATCCACGAGGTGGCGCACCTGCTGCGCGACCACCACGGCCGGGCCGAGCGACTGCCCGCCGCCGACCAGCGCGATCCGGTCCGGGTCAACATCGCCCAGGACT
The DNA here is from genome assembly GCF_045208355.1 of Streptomyces sp. NBC_01546. NCBI lineage: Bacteria > Bacillati > Actinomycetota > Actinomycetes > Kitasatosporales > Streptomycetaceae > Streptomyces > Streptomyces sp. NBC_01546. Next base: position 966,569 of record NZ_CP109379.1, on the reverse strand, counting down.
GCGAGATCAACGACGACCTGCTCGCCGACGGGCTGGCGCTGCCCGAGGGGCGGATGGAGCCCAGGCTCTTCGGCCTGGCCACCGGCGGCCTGTTCGAGGCCTACCTGCCCGCGATCCCGCCCACGCCCCACGGGGTCGACTGCGGATCCGGCGCGCACGGCACCCCCATGCCCTGGGAGCTCGGGGAGGACGGGGGCCCCGCCCGGGTCGGCCCGGTGGAGGCTGAGGCGCTGCGCCGGCAGACCGCCCAAGCCGTACGGGCCCAGCAGCGCACCCGGGGCACCATCCCCGCGGGCTGGGCCCGGTGGGCGCAGGAGCTGCTGGAGCCCACCGTCGACTGGCGCCGCGCCCTGTCCGGAGCGGTCCGCGAGGCCGCCGCCTGGGCGGCCGGCGCGGTGGACTACACGTACCGCCGCCCCTCGCGCCGCACTCCCGCGCTCGGCGGCCGGGTGGTGCTGCCCAGCCTGCGCAGGCCGCTGCCGCGGGTGGCGATCGTCATCGACACCTCGGGGTCGATGGGCCCGGACGACCTCGCGGCCGCGCTGGCCGAAGTCACCGGCGTCCTGCGGGAGGTGGGGGTCGGCGGCAACCGGGTCGCCGTACTGGCCTGCGACGCCGACGTACACGCCGTGACCCGGGTGAGAAGCGCGGGCGAGGTGACCCTGGCGGGCGGCGGGGGCACGGACATGCGGGTCGGCATCGGCGCCGCGCTGGCCCTGCCCGACCGGCCGAACGTCGTCGTCGTGCTGACCGACGGGTACACGCCGTGGCCGGACGAGACACCGTCCTGCCGGCTGATCGCCGCGCTGGTCGGGGCGAACCCGCCCGCGCCCCCGGCCTGGGTGGAGACCGTACGCGTCGACCTCGCCACATGAGCGACGCACTGGCCGGGAACGTACGGTCGTTCGGACCGCGGCGGGGGACACGTGGGAACATGGCCGGGCAATACCCGTAAGCGAAGGGGGAGTTCGGTGACCGGTGTACGCAAGGGTCTGGCCAAGGTCGAGGTCGCGCTGAGGTGGGACCCCAGCCCCGCCGAACGGCCCGCGCACGACCTCGACATCGTGGCCGCGGTGTACGGCGCCGCGGACCTGCACGGGGTACCCGTCCACCTGGTCCACTTCGGCAGCCGGTCACCCGACGGGACCATCACCCTGAACCGGGACAGCCACACGGGCCAGGGCTTCGGCTTCGACGAGGTGATGACCCTCGAACTCGACCGGATGGCATCGGAGTTGCACCGCGTGGTGGTCGGGGTGCTCATTCAGGACACCGGTGGGCGGCGCGCGACCTTTGCCGACATCGCCGGTACGGGGGTCCGGATCCGCGAGGGGCACACCGACCTCGCCCAGGGTGACTTCGACGCCATCCCGTCCGCCACTGCCGCCACGGTCGCGGTGTTCACCCGAGACGACTCGGGGGCCTGGTCCCTCGACGCCCGCCTGCAGGGCTTCGACGCCGACCCGGAGGAGTTCACCCGCACCATGGGCGCAGTCCGCTGACGACGGGCTGATACGCCCGGGGGCCCATCAGATCGGACGGCGGTCACTCCTCGAGTGAGTGACCGCCGCCCGGTCCGGGTGGCGCGCTGCCGCCGTCCCCACGAGGCAGCGCGGGCAGGTCACCGTCCGGTCATCGGGACGGCGGCCCGCCGGTTCAGGGGGCCCCGGGGGTTCCGGGGGTTCCGGGCGGTGTGAGGCCCAGGGAGGGGAGCATGACCGCGTCGACGAACCGGACCAGGTAGTCGGCGTCGGCGTAGCGCCCTTCGAGCACCGGCCGGATGCGCAGCACACCCATCAGCTGCGCGGGCAGGAACTCCACGGCCGGGTGGTCCGCGGTGATCTCGCCGCGCGCCACCGCCCGCTCCACCATCACGGCGAAGGCGGCCAGCTCCGGCTCGACCAGCGCCTCGCGCAGCGCGGCCTGCAGTTCCTCGTCGCTGAGCACCGCGTGCCCGAGGGCCTGCGTGAGCCGGGTGTCGCGCCCCGAGGTGCAGGCCGCGATCCGGGCCGCCTCGCGCAGGTCGCCCGCCAGTGTCCCGGTGTCCACCGCGACGAGCGTGCCCTGCCGGTTCGCGCGCAGGGCGGCGGCGACGAGCTGGGGCTTGGTCTTCCACTGCCGGTAGAGCGTGGACTTGCCGCAGCTGGCCCGCGCGGCGACGCCCTCCATGGTCAGGGCCTCGTAGCCGTGCTCGCGCAGCTGCTCCAGGACGGCGTCGAAGAACTCCTGCTCCCGCTCCGGAGTGATCTTGGAGCGGCGCGCGGTGGTCGGCGTCGACGTCATGGGGTGCGGCTCTCCTCGGGGGCGCCTCGGCGGCATCTTCCAGTGCGAGTGTACGGGAACGCGAGCGTATCGCTACACGATCGTATCGATACGCGGATGTATCGATACACTGGCGTGTCGATCTGTGCGCAACAGGAAGAGAGACCGGGGGATGACCTCCCACATCACACCCGCAGGGGCGGCGGCCGCCCGGAGGGCCGCTCGCCGCCGCCTCATACGCGAGCTGCTGCTCGTCGCGGGGCTGTTCACCGTCTACAAGGCGGGCCGGATGCTCTCGACCGGACGCACCGAGGAGGCCTTCCGCAACGCCGCGCGGATCTGGGACGCCGAGCGGGCCCTGCACCTGCCCGGCGAGGGAGCGGTGCAGCGCCTGCTGCTGCACGGCGACACCCTCGTCCACACCGCCAACACCTACTACGCGGCCGTCCACTTCCCGGCGACCGCGCTCTTCCTGATCTGGCTCTACCTGCGCAGGCCCGACCACTACCTGTGGGCCCGCCGCGTGCTCGCGGTGCTCACCGGAGCCGCCCTCGCCCTGCACCTCGCCTTCCCGCTCGCGCCCCCGCGGATGCTCGAGGCCGCGCACCTGATCGACACCGGCCAGGTCTACGGACCCAGCGTCTACGGGGCCGCGCCGGCCACCGACACCATGGCCAACCAGTTCGCGGCGATGCCCTCCCTGCACTTCGGCTGGGCGCTGATGCTCGCGCTCGGCATGATCGCCGCCACCTCCGGCCGGTGGCGCGCCCTGTGGCTGCTGCACCCCGCGCTGACCCTGCTCGTGGTCGTCGGCACCGCCAACCACTACTGGCTCGACGCGATCGTGGCGGCCCTGCTCCTCGGCGTGGCCCTGCTGCTCATCCCGCGCCGGGGCCCCATCGGCACCGCCGTGGCCGAGCTGCCGGGTCCGCGGCGCGCCGCCGCCGTGCCCGTGGGGGCCGAGCGGTGAACGCCACCGCCCTCGCCGTCGGCCTCTGCCTCGCCTCCGCCGTGGCCTACGCGGCCGCCGCCGTCGCCCAGGAGCGGCTCGCCCGCGCCGGAGCCGCGCGCAGCGCCAAGGCACTGCTCGGCAACGGTGCCTGGTGGTGGTCGGCCGGACTCAACGCCGCCGCGGCCCTGCTGCACGCGGCGGCCCTGCGGTACGGACCGCTCACACTGGTGCAGCCGCTCGGTGCGCTGACCCTCGTGGCCGCCGTCCCGCTGGGGGCGCACGGATCCGGCCGCCGGGTGGCCGCCACCGAATGGCGGGGCACCCTGGCCACCGTCGCGGGACTGGGCCTGCTGCTGCTCCCGGCCTCCGGGCCGGCCCCCGACGACACCCTCACCCTGGCCGAGGCGCTCGCCGTCTCCGGGGCCACGGCCGCCGTGATCCTGCTGCTCACCGCCGCCAAGGACCCGCGCTCGGGGCTGCGGCACGCCACGGCCTCCGGCCTGGCCTCCGCGGCCGCCTCGGCCCTGACCCAGACCGTGGCCGTGGCGGGGGGCCGCGGCGGATCCCTGTTCAGCGTCCGGGTCGTCGCCGTGGCCCTGCTCGTGGTGGTGTTCGCCGTCGGCGGGATGCTGCTGTCGCAGCGGGCCTACCGGGGCGGGCTCGGTGCCCCGCTCGCCGTGGTCAACCTGGCCAACCCGCTGGCCGCGGCCGCGATCGGCATGGTCCTGCTCGGCGAACGCCTCCAGGGCGGCGCGGCGGGAGTGCTACTGGCCCTGGCCGGAGCCCTGGCCGCGGCACGCGGGGTCCTCCTGCTCACGCGTACGCCGCCCGCGCCGCCGCCCGTCCCGGCTTCCGTCCCGTCGCCCGCCGCACCGCTCGGCGCGCTCACCCCGGCCCACCACCGCTGAGCGTACGGAGAACCGTTTCGGCCCCGGGCGCGTCCTCCCTGGAGAACCACCGGAACACCGAAACGGAGTGCATGGACATGGGGATCATCGGCTGGATCATCCTGGGACTGCTGGCCGGAGGCATAGCCAAGGTCCTGCTGCCCGGCCGGGACCCCGGCGGCCTGATCGGCACCACCCTCATCGGCGTGGCCGGCGCCTTCATCGGCGGCTGGCTCTCGGCGAAGTTCCTGGACCGGCCGATCCAGACCCAGTTCTTCGACGTCGCCACCTGGGGCTCCGCCATCGCGGGCTCGCTGGTCCTGCTGATCGGTTACCGGATCCTCTTCGGCAACTCCCGCGACTGAGTCGTCGTCCTGCCGGCCCGCCCGGCCCGACCGGCGCCCGACCGGTCCGACCGGCGCCCGACCGGTCCGACCGGCGCCCGACCGGTCCGACCGGCGCGCGACCGGCGAAATCAGGCCAGGGCCGGGGCGCGAGCCCTGGCGCCGGCCGGACGGGCCGGTTTCACTGCTGGCCCATGAGACGACACAGGACCATGGGCCTGCTCGGCGCGCTGACCCTCGCCGCGGCCACCCTGGCCGGCACCGCGGGACCCGCGAACGCCGCCGCCCCCGTGCCCGCGCCCGGAGGCGAAACACCGCCCGCCGAGTTCGGCACCGACTGGCACGACCCCCTCACCGCCGGCCCACCCGTGGCCCGGCCCGGGACCCGGTCCTGCGAAGTCACCCTCGCGGAGGCGCAGTTCCGCGACTTCACCCCCTACCGGGGCAACTACGCCCCGCCCCAGGGCTGCGGCGCCGACCACTGGGCCGCGGTGGTGCTCCGCCTCGACGGCAAGGTCAAGGGCCGCCAGTACGACCGCCTCGGCCACCTCTCCCTCGGCGGCGTCGAGATCCTGCGGACCTCCACCCCCCAGCCCTCGCCCGACGGCATCACCTGGTCCGTCGAGAAGGACGTCACGCGCTACCGCGACACCCTCGCCCGCCCGCAGCCCGTCGAGATGCTGATCGGCAACGTCGTCAACGACACCTACACCGGCGTCATCGACGTCAAGGTCACCCTCACCTTCTACGCCGCCGAGGGCCGCACCGGTCCCGCCGAGACCCCCGACCGCGTCCTGCCCCTCACCACCCCGGCCGTCACCACCCCGCGCAACACGGAGCGCCTCGTCGCCGAGGTGTACGCCACCGGCTCGGGCGGCGGCTGCGAGGAGTACTGGTACATGACCACCCCGGACGCGGCCCCGTACTCCTGCAAGGCCGCCGACGGCCCCTACCGCGAGGTCCGCGTCTCCGTGGACGGACAGCTCGCCGGCATCGCCGCGCCCTTCCCCACCGTCTGGACCGGCGGCTGGTCCAACCCCTTCCTCTGGTACGTCACCCCCGGCCTCCGCGCCTTCGACGTCCAGCCGATCCGCTACGACCTGACCCCCTACGCCGCGCTCCTCAACGACGGCCGCCCGCACCGGATCGAGGTGTCCGTGGCCGGGGTGCCGGCCGGGCAGAGCGGCTGGAGCACCCCCACCAACCTGCTGCTGTGGCAGGACGAGGCCCGGGAGGTCGTCACCGGCGCCCTGACCCGGAACGAGCAGAGCGACCCGGCCAACTCCTCCCGCTGGACCCCCGCCGCACCCGGCGGCGAACACCGCCTCGACACCGAGGGCGGTCACCGGCTGACCGTCGCCGGACACCTCGACACCTCCCACGGGCGGGTCACCACCACCGTCACCCGCGCCGTGCGGGGCACCTCCGTCCACCGCTGGACCGACGGCGAGAACCGCGACGCGCTCACCGCCACCTGGACCGACGAGGAGACCGTGACCCGGGGGGCCACCGGCACCCGCACCCACCGCACCTACACGGTGGACGGCGAGACCACCCTCGGCGCCGGCGACCGGCTGCGCACCGTCCTCTCGCTCGGCGACCGCGCGGACACCGCCACCCTGCGCGGCGGCCGGAAGACCGACATCTCCCGGCTCGACGACCGCTACACGGGCGACGCCACCTACACCGCGAACGTCCCGCGCGACCAGCGGCACGCGGTCGCCACCACCTCCGCCCGCTCCCGCCTGTACGGGTCCCCGGCCCCCGTCGGGTGCTACGACCGTACGGTCACCACCGTGCAGGGCATCCTCACGGCGGACCGCCGACGCTGCTGACGTCTGCGCCCCTTACGATGACCGGCCATGGACACGAGTGAGGCCGGCAGACAGCCGATCGACGGGCGCTTCGAGCTGGTCGCGCCCCTGGGCAGCGGCGGCATGGGAACGGTGTGGCGCGCCCGCGACATCGCACTGCACCGCGAGGTCGCACTCAAGGAGGTGCGCCCGCCGGACCCGGCGACCGCCGCCGCCCAGCCCGGTCTCGCCGCCCAGCTGCGCGAACGAGCCGTCCGCGAGGCCCGGGCCCTCGCCCGTCTCGCCCACCCGCACGTGGTCACGATCCACCACATCGTCGAGCCCGCCGACGGCACGGACGGTCATCCGTGGATCGTGATGGAACTGGTCAAGGGCGGTTCCCTGCACGACCGGCTGGCGTCCGGCCCGCTGCCGACGGCTGACGTGCTCCGGCTCGGCCTCGACCTCCTGTCCGCACTGCGCGCCGCACACGCCGAAGGGGTCCTGCACCGGGATGTGAAACCGGCCAACGTGCTGCTGCGCCCCGACGGATCGGCGGTGCTCACCGACTTCGGCATCGCGGCCCTGCACGGCTCGACAGGTCTCACCTCCACCGGTGTGCTGATCGGCTCGCCGGAGTACATCGCACCCGAGCGCGTCCGCGGGGAGGAGGGGCTGGCCGCCTCCGACCTGTGGTCGCTCGGCATGCTGCTGTACGTGGCCGCGGAGGGCGTCCACCCGCTGCGCCGGGCCACCAGCCTGGCCACCGTGGTGGCCGTGCTCGACGAACCGATCCCGGCGCCCGTACGCTCCGGCCCGCTGGCGCCCGTACTCGAACGGCTGCTCGTACGGGATCCGGCCGCGCGACCCGACGCGGAGCAGCTGGAACGACTGCTCCGGGACGCGAGCACCGCTCTCGGCACGGCTCCGGCGGGCCCGGCGGCTGCGGCGGCCCCGCCGGTCGTAGGGCAGTACGGGCCGCCCACACCGCCGCCGTTCGGCCCGGTGCCCCACCCGTACGCGGTCACCGCGCCCCTCCCGGCGGAGGCGACCCCGCGCAGGCGCCCGGTCCTGCTCGGCGCCGCCGTCGCGGCGGTCCTCGTGGCCGGGACGGTCGGGATCGTCAAGTGGCTCCCGGACGGCTCCGCCTCCGGCGGCGACGCGAAGGGTGGCATCAGCAGCGGCCCCACCGGCAGCGCCGGCCCCGCAACTTCCCCGACCCCCTCGACCCCCGGCCCCAAGGCGAGCACGAGCAAGGGCGAGGCCCCCCAGGGCAGCCTGCTCACCCCCGCCAGCATCCGGACCGCCCTGGCGGCCCTGAAGCAGCAGACCGGCACCACCAGCTTCGTGAACCTGCGGATCTACGACGACTACGTCATAGCATCCGTCCCCACCGCCCCCGGAGCCAAGACCGTTGACTCCTGGCAGTACCGCGACGGCGGGGTCACCCGCACCGGCCCCGCCGGCACCGTCAAGGACCGCGCCCCGCTCATCGACATGGCCACGGTCGAATGGGACACCCTGCCCGCCCTCCTGGAGCAGGCCAAGAAGGACCTGGGCGTGGCGAACCCGTCCACCCGCTACGTGATCGTCGAGCCCTGGATGCTGGACCAGAGCCCGTCCATGCGGCCCTACCTCAGCGACGAGTACGGGCAGGGCGGCTACGTGCTGGCCGGCACCGACGGCAAGGTCAGGAAGGTCTACCGCTCCTGAGGCGGCCGCTGCCCGCCGCCCGGCGTCTGCGATCCTGACCTTCGTACCCGTTCCGAGGAGCACGACCACCATGCCGAGTTGGCGCACCACCCTCACGGCCGCCGGGATATCCGGCACCCGGCTGCGGGAGGACTACACCCACGCCGCCCGCCGGGTACTCCGCCGCGAACCCGCCCCGTACCTCGCGCTGCGCCTGCTCGCCGCGCCGCCCCTGGTGCCCTGGCTCGCCGCCGGCCTCGCCTTCATGAACCTGGTCGACGACGTGGCCGAGACCGGCACTGTGCCGCAACGGGCCGCCAACCTGGCCGCGTTGACCGAGCGGGTCGAAGCCGCCCTGAAGACCGGGGACAGCCCCGACCCCCTGCTGCGCGCCTACGCGCACGCCGTGGACTCCCGCGCCCTGCCCGCGCACTGGGTCTCCCGGTTCCTCGAAGGCGCCGCCACCGCGGAGGCCGGTTTCGACGGCTTCGCCGACGAGGCGGAGTTCCAGGCCTACCTCGACGCCTACGCCTGGCCGGGGGTGCTGGTCTTCACCGGCCTCCAGTACCAGGGCGGGCCGGACCCCGAACAGGCCGCGGCCTGGCGGCGGTTCGTCGACGCCGCCCAGCGGGTCGACTTCCTCGCGGACCTCGCCGGGGACCTGGCGGACAGCCGTCTCTGCATCCCGCGCGCCCGCCTCGACGAGCACTCCGTGACCCGCGCCGACCTCGAACAGGCCCGCGACACCCCCGCCGTGCGCGCGCTCCTCGCCGCCGAAACCGGCCGTGCCCGGGCCGCCCTCGAGGCCACCGACGGCATCCTCGACCTCGCCGATCCCGGGCTGCGTCCCGTGACCGCGACGATGAAGGAGCTGATGGCCCAACAGCTGACCGCCGTGGAGCGCGCGGGCATCACGGCCCTGCGCCGGGACACCGGCTACGGCCTGGTGGCCCCCCTGCGCACCCTGCTGAGGGCCCGGGCCGGGGTGCGCTCCCGCACCCCGTAGCCCCGTAGCCCCGCGGGAGCGGTGACATTTGTACTGCCGGTGTCCGTACATGCGCATCTGCCGGGGGAGCGGCCCCGCTCCCTAGCGTGGTGGACATGACGCAGACGACGAAGACTCCGCCGGGCGAGCGGCCCGCGATCCGGTTCCGGCACGCCGCCAAATCCTTCGGACCCGTCCACGCCGTCGCGGGCATCGACCTCGACATCCGGCGCGGGGAGACGGTGGCCCTGCTGGGCCGCAACGGCGCCGGCAAGTCCACCGCCATCAGCTTGCTGCTCGGCCTGAACGAGCCCGACGCGGGCAGCGTGCGCCTCTTCGGTGAAACCCCCGGGCAGGCCGTTCGGGCCGGGCGGGTGGGCGCGATGCTCCAGGAGGGGAGGGCCGTCCCTCGGATCACCGTGCGGGAGCTCATAGCCTTCGTCACCCGGACCTATCCGGCCCCGATGCCCGTCGCCGAGGCGCTGGAACTCGCCGGTCTCACCGCCCTCGCCGGCCGGCGCATCGACCGGCTCTCCGGAGGTCAGGCCCAGAGGGTCCGCTTCGCCGTCGCCCTCGCCGGCAACCCGGAGCTGATCGTGCTGGACGAGCCGACCGCCGCCCTCGACGTGGAAGCCCGCCGGGCCTTCTGGGCGTCCATGCGCGGCTATGCCCGGCGCGGCAACACCGTCCTGTTCTCCACGCACTACCTGGAGGAGGCCGACGCCCACGCCGACCGGATCGTGGTCGTGGACCGCGGCCGGATCGTCGCCGACGGCACGGGTGAGCAACTGCGCCGCGCCGCGGGCGGGTCACTGGTCTCCTTCGACCTGGCCGGGCACTCCTCCGCGCCCCTCGGCGCGCTGCCCGGGGTGGTCTCCGTGGAGGTACGGGAAGACCGGGCCCGGCTGCGTACTCAGGATCCGGACGCCACCGTCGTCGCCCTCGCCGGCCTCGGCGCCGTCCGGGGGATCGAGGTCACCGCGCCCTCGCTCGACGAGGCCTTCCTCGCCCTGACCGAGGCCGGCGCCACCGGCCCCACCACTGCCGCGGGGAGTGCCCGATGATCACCGCCTACGTCCGCCTGGAAGTCCGCCGCACCCTGCGCGACACCGCCTTCGTCGTCTTCGGCATCGGCATGCCGGTGCTCATGTACCTGATGTTCACCAACCTGGGCAGCAGCGGGACCGAGTGGAGGACCGCCTCCATGGTGGCCATGGCCGCCTACGGGGCCTTGGGCGCGGCCCTGTCGACGGGGACCGGCGTCGCCGAGGACAAGGGCGTCGGCTGGCTCCGCCAGTTGCGGGTCACCCCGATGACCCCGCGCCAGGTGGTGGCCGGGCGGGCGCTGACCGGCTCGGTCATCGTGCTGCCGGCCATCGCCGCGGTGCTCGCCGCGGGCGCGGTCGTCAACGGCGTCCGGATGGAGGCCTGGCAGTGGGGCGCACTCATCCTCGTGCTCTGGCTCGGCGCGTTCCCCTTCACCCTGCTCGGCCTGGGCAACGGCTACCGGCTCACCGCCCAGACCACCGGGCTCGTCAACGTGGGCTGCAGCCTCGCGCTCTCCGTGGCCGGGGGCCTCTGGTTCCCCGTCGAGCTGTTTCCGCAGTGGCTGCGCTCCCTCTCCGGACTCACCCCGACCCGCCGCTTCGCCGAGATCGGCCAGTCCGTCGCCACCGGCGCGGCCCCCGGCCCCGTCGCGGTGGCGGTGGTCGCGGTGTGGGCCCTGGTGTTCGGCTCGTACGCGGTGCTCTCGTACCGTCGGTCCGCGAGGACGGCGTAACTCATGAAGCGGGGAACGGGGATGCGAGATCAAGGTCAAGATCAAGGTCAAGACCAAGGCCAAGATCAAGACCAAGACCAAGGCCAAGGTCACGGCCGCGGGCACGGCCGCGGGCACGGCCGCGGGCACGGCCGCGGGCACGGCCCGGTGGGCCCGCCCAGTGCCTTCACCCTGCTGCCCTGGCTGCTCCTGGGGATGGGAGCGATGTCCAACGTCATCCACGGCGAGACACCCAACCCCTGGATCGGCGGCCTGGGCCTGCTGGTCTTCAACTCCCTCTACATCACCCTGGTGTTCCGCGCCTTCCACAAGCCGGCGCGGGAGGCGCGGAGCACCCGCTGGTGCCTGATCGCGCTGGGCGCGGTCACCTGCGCCCTCGCCATCGCCTACGGAGACAACTGGCTGCTGTTCTTCCCGCTGCTGGGCCTCGCCACCGGCGCGGTGGTCCGGGGCCGGCAGCTCGGCCCGGTGATGTTCGGCGTCACGGCCCTCGCCGGAGTGATCGCGGGGCTGCAGCAGGGCTGGGACGCACTCGGCATCGTCTACGGGACCTTCCTGTCCGGCATGGTCACCGCGGCCATCCTGGCCCTGTCCGAGACGGTGAAGGAACTCCGCGACACTCGGCAGGAGCTGGCGCGGGCCGCCGTGGACCAGGAGCGGCTGCGGTTCTCCCGTGATCTGCACGACCTGCTCGGCCACACCCTGTCGGTGATCGTCGTGAAGTCGGAGGCGGCCCGCCGGATCGCCCCGCGCGACATGGACGCGGCCCTGGAGCAGGTCCGCGACATCGAGTCCGTCGGCCGTCAGGCGCTCACCGAGATCCGTGAGGCTGTCACCGGGTACCGCGAGGCGAGCCTGGCGGCCGAGCTCGACCGGGCCCGGGGTGCGCTGACCGCCGCCGGGATCGAGCCCGTCGTACGGCAGGCCGGGCCCCCGCTGCCCCCGCAGGCGGCGGCGCTGCTGGGCTGGGTGGTCCGCGAGGCCGTCACCAACGCCGTCCGGCACAGTGGCGCCGACACGTGCGAGATCGAGCTGCGGAGCTTCGCCGAGAAGGTCCGGCTGGTGATCACGGACGACGGGGGCGGCGTAGGCTCGACCGCGCCGGGCAGCGGACTGACCGGGCTCACCGAGCGCCTCGCCGTGGCGGGCGGCACCCTGCGCAGCGGCCCAGCCCCGGGCCGCGGTTTCCGGGTCACCGTGGAACTGCCGCTGGAGCCGGCCGGACAAGGGATTGAGGAGCGCGCATGATCAGGGTCCTGCTGGCGGAGGACCAGGGCATGATGCGGGGCGCGCTGGCCCTGCTGCTCGGGCTCGAGGAGGACATCGAGGTCGTGGCGCAGGTCGCCGCCGGGGACGAGATCGTGCCCGCCGCGCTGGAGGCCCGGCCCGACGTGGCCCTGCTCGACATCGAACTCCCGGGCCGCAGCGGCCTCGACGCCGCCGCCGAGCTGCGCACGCGGTGCCCCGGCTGCCGCGTGCTGATCCTGACCACCTTCGGGCGCCCCGGCTACCTGCGGCGGGCGATGGAGGCCGGAGCCGCCGGGTTCCTGGTGAAGGACGGGCCGGTGGAGGAACTGGCCGCCGCGATACGCCGGGTGCTCGCCGGGGAGACCGTGATCGACCCCTCGCTCGCGGCCGCCGCGCTCGGCGCCGGACCGAATCCGCTGACCCGGCGCGAGGTGGACGTCCTGAACGCCGCGGTGGACGGGGCGACCGTCGCCGACATCGCCGCGAAGCTGTACCTGTCGGAGTCGACGGTGAGGAACTACCTGTCCTCGGCCATCGGCAAGACCGGCACCCGCAACCGCATGGAGGCCGTTCGGGCCGCCCGCCGCCAGGGCTGGCTCTGAGCGTTTCTAGTACGCCCCGTTGACGTTGTCGATCGAACCGTAGCGGGCTGCCGCGTAGTTGCAGGCTGCCGTGATGTTCGCGACCGGGTCGTAGGAGTCCTGCGAGGTGCCGGGCACGTGATAGGCCTGGAACGTCGGGTCGATGACCTGGAGCAGGCCCTTGGACGGGATCCCGTTCTGGGCGTTGATGTCCCAGTTGTTGATGGCGAGGGGGTTGCCCGAGGACTCCCGCATCACGTTGCGGTGAATTCCGTTGTAGGTTCCGGGAATTCCGTGCTTGGCCATCACGTCGAGGGACTCGCGGATCCATCCGTCGAGATTGTTCGCGTAGGCGGGCTTGGCGGCCGGCGCGAGGGCGGGCCGGGCGGCGGACCTGCTCGCGCGGGCGGTCTCGCCCTGGGTGCCGAGGTTCAGCTTGATACCGGGCCGGATGATCGCCGGGTTGTCGCCGATGACGCTCCGGTTCGCCGCGTAGAGCTTCTTCCAGCCGCCGCTCACGGAATGGTCCGCGGCGATCTCGGAAAGAGTGTCGCCGGCGACCACGGAATAGGTCGTGGGAGTGGCGGTGGGGGCCGCGGGGGCGGCGGTGTGAGCTGCGGGGGCGGTGGTCGTCGCCACCGCCCCGGCGGTGGTCGCGCTGATCAGCGGGAGTGTGAGGGCCGCGCCACCGGTGCCGACGAGTGCCAGCTTGCGGGTGATCGGGTGGTGCTTCGGCCGGCGGTGCTTTCCCTTTGCGGGCATGGCGGAATTCCTCACGTGGGGGGACGGAGATCCCGGGAGGCGGGCCGGATTCGGCTGCGTACCACCAGGAACGAGGTGACCGTAAGCGAGCCCGCCGGGCGGGAACAAGAGCCCAATTCCACCGGTAGATCGACTTCCCGCTATACGTCCGGTAAATGACCTTGTCGGCGTCTCTGTGCAATAGCCGATTCCCTTTCCGGGAAAAGGGGATCGGCCTCCCGGGGGAAATGATGTTGGCACATCCGGCGTGACTCACATCACGGGCCGGCGGCTCTGCGGCCAATACGGGCAACTCGGCTCTCCGGGGGCCTCATTCGGGCGACTCGCGCGTAGGGGGTAAATCGCCCATCGCGGACGTTTCCCGGCGCGTAATCCTCAGCTCTGGAGCTCCGCCAGGCGCTCCAGAGCGACCGCCACCGCCGCTTCCGAGGCCGGCAGCAGGGGGAGCCGCACGTCAGGCGTCGGGATCCGCCCCAGCGCGTGGAGCGCGCCCTTGACGACCGTCGGGTTGGGCTCGGCGAAGGCCGCCGCGGACAGCCGGGCCAGCGCGTGCCCCAGCGTGCGCGCCCGCGCCACGTCCCCCGACCGCCAGGCCGAGGCCAGCTCCGCGAACCGGGCCGTCGCCAGATGCGCCGAGGCGAGGATCCCGCCCGCCGCGCCCAGCGCCAGCATCGGCGAGAGGTACGCGTCGTCCCCGGCCAGCACCTCGAACCCGTCCGGCAGGTCACCGAGCAGCGAGACCGTGTCCTCGCCGATGCCCCCGCCCGCGTACTTCACCCCGGCCACCCCGGGGATGGCCCCGATCGCCCGCAGTGCGGATGCGTCGAGTGGCTGCCCCGTGCGGTACGGGATGTGATAAACGATCAGCGGTACGGGGCTCACATCGGCCAGGTGCGCGAAGTGTGCCAGCACCCCCGCCGCCGCGGGCCGTACGAACGACGGGACGGTCACCAGCGCCGCCCGCGCCTGCGGCCACCGGGTCAGCCGGGCCAGCGAGGCCTCGGCGGCCCGGGTCCCGCTCGCCCCGGCGCCGACGGTCAGCGTCGCGCCCCGCTCCCGGCAGACCCGGGCGCACACGTCGGTGACGAGGTCGCGCTCCGCCTCGTCGAGGGCCGCGCTCTCCGCTGTCGTGCCGAGGGCGACGATCCCGGTGGCGCCCGCGTCGAGCACCTCGTGGGCGAGGCCTTCGAGGGCCTCGGCGGCCACCTCCCCGGCCCGGTCGAAGGGGGTGACGAGCGGTACGTGGATCCCGTGGAGGGAGGTGGCGGCGGGCGAGAGGGCCCGAGCCGGGTTCTGAGTGGTGTCCTGTGCCATGCCGTAGAGCCTGGCCTGGCAGACCCGACAGATCCAGTTCGCATTTCTTACCAGACCCGTAAGCTGAGCCGATGCTCGACGTACGACGCCTGCGACTGCTGCGCGAACTGGCCCGCCGCGGGACCATCGCCGCCGTCGCCGAAGCCCTCGCCTTCAGTCCTTCGGCGGTATCCCAGCAACTCGCCGTCCTCGAACGCGAAGCCGGGCTGCCCCTGCTGGAACGCACCGGACGCCGGGTCCGCCTCACCCCGGCCGGGCAGCACCTGGTGGTACATGCCGAGGCCGTTCTCGAACGGCTGGAACAAGCCGAGTCCGATCTCGCCGAGGCGCGCGGAGGCCTGGCCGGAGCCCTGCGCATCGGGGCCTTCCCCACAGCCGCCCGGGCCATCGTCCCGGCCGCCCTGACCGCCCTCGCCCGGCGCCATCCGGGACTCGAGCCGATGGTCCGCGAAACCGACCCGGCGGCGGTCGCGCACGCCCTGCGCTCGGGCGACCTCGACGTGGCCCTGGTCCACGCCTACGACTTCGTGCCCGCCGCCCAGGAGCCCGGGCTGGCCACCGAGCCGCTGTACGGGGAGGCGATGTACCTGGCCGCGCCCGCGGCGGGGTTCCCCGAACCACCCCCGGGGGACGACCAGAACGCCGTCCTGCGCGCGCACGCGGAGGACCCCTGGATCACCGCAACCCCCGGCACCCTCTGCCACGCCATGACCGTACGGGCCTGCCAGGCCGCCGGGTTCAGCCCGCGGGTGCGCCACCAGGTCGACGAGTTCGCCACCGTGCTCGCCCTGGTCGCGGCCGGGCAGGGGGTGGCCGTCGTACCGCAGCTCGGGGTCACCGGCCCCGCCGGCCCGGCCGTCCGCCTCACCCGCCTGCGCATGCAGCGCCGTACCAATCTCGCCTTCCGCAGCGGAGCCGGCGCCCACCCGGCGGTGGCCGCGTTCGGCGCCGCCCTGCGCGCGTCCGTACCCCCTGAGCTGGCCGGATATGGCGCCCCGGAGTGAGGCAACTCCCGTACCGCGCGGCGCCCGTGTACGTTCTGAGCGGGAACCAACGAGAGCAGAACGGGGTTACGACGTGACGCATCGCGTACGAGGGGTCATCGCCCGGAGCAAGGGCGCACCGGTGGAGACGACGACGATCCTCGTGCCCGACCCCGGACCCGGCGAGGCGCTCGTCCGGGTCCAGGCCTGCGGGGTCTGCCACACCGACCTGCACTACCGCGAGGGCGGCATCAACGACGAGTTCCCCTTCCTGCTCGGCCACGAGGCCGCCGGGATCGTGGAATCGGTCGGACCGGACGTCACCTCCGTGGCCCCCGGCGACTTCGTCGTCCTCAACTGGCGTGCGGTGTGCGGGACCTGCCGGGCCTGCAAGCGCGGACGCCCCTGGTACTGCTTCGCCACGCACAACGCGACCCAGCCCATGACCCTGGAGGACGGCACCCCGCTCTCCCCGGCGCTCGGGATCGGGGCCTTCGCCGAGAAGACCCTGGTCGCGGCCGGCCAGTGCACCAAGGTGGACCCGGCCGCCGCACCGGCGGCCGCCGGACTCCTCGGCTGCGGGGTGATGGCCGGCCTCGGCGCCGCCCTGAACACCGGCAACGTCGGGCGGGGCGACTCGGTGGCCGTCATCGGCTGCGGGGGAGTGGGCAACGCGGCCGTGGCCGGGGCCCGGCTGGCGGGCGCCTCGAAGATCATCGCGGTGGACCTCGACGACCGGAAGCTGGAGTGGGCGCGCGGCCTGGGCGCCACGCACACCGTCAACGGCCGTAAGGAAGACGTGGTCCAGGCAATCCAGGGCCTGACCGACGGGAACGGCGCCGACGTGGTGATCGAGGCGGTCGGCCGCCCCGAGACCTACCGGCAGGCCTTCTACGCCCGCGACCTGGCCGGGACCGTGGTCCTGGTCGGCGTGCCGACCCCGGAGATGAAGCTCGAACTCCCGCTGCTGGACGTCTTCGGCCGCGGCGGGGCGCTGAAGTCCTCCTGGTACGGGGACTGCCTGCCCGAGCGCGACTTCCCGATGCTCGTCGACCTCTACCTGCAGGGCCGGCTCGACCTGGACGCCTTCGTCTCCGAGACCATCCCGCTCGACGGGGTCGAAGCCGCGTTCGCCCGGATGGAGCGCGGCGAGGTGCTCCGCTCGGTGGTCGAGTTCCCGTAAGCCCCGGGCCCGTGCCGGGACCCGTACTAGACTCGCCGGAACGCCACACCCGTGCCCCTGCCGCGACCCGGCCGGGGCACGGGTCTTCCGTACCTCGTACCCCAGGGGCCGTCCGTGACCATCGAGCACAGCTACCGCCAGCCCGGAACGGTCCTCACCGACCACCGGTTCACCGTCCCGCTGGACCACGCGCGCCCGGACGGCGAGCACATCGAGCTGTACGCCCGCGAGGTCGTCGCCTCCGGCAAGGATCCGCAGACCCTGCCGTGGCTGCTCTACCTGGAGGGCGGACCCGGCTTCGGGGCCCGGCGGTTCATCGGCCGGCAGGCGTGGCTGGAGCGGGCCCTGGCCGACTACCGCGTCCTCCTGCTCGACCAGCGCGGAACCGGACGCTCCACCCCGGTCAACCGGCAGACCCTGCCACTGCGCGGCGCCCCCGCACAGCAGGCCGAGTACCTCGCCCACTTCCGCTCCGACTCCATCGTGCGCGACGCCGAGGCCATCCGCCCCGCCCTGACCGGCGGCGCCCCGTGGACCGTGCTCGGCCAGAGCTTCGGCGGATTCTGCGCGACCCACTACCTCTCCACCGCCCCCGAGGGCCTCAGCGCCGCCCTGATCACCGGCGGACTCCCGTCCCTGACCGCCACCGCCGACGAGGTGTACGAGGCCGCGTACCCCCGCATCGAGCGCAAGAACCTGGCCCACTACGCGCGGTACCCGATGGACGTGGAGCGGGCCCGCCGGATCGCGGCCCACCTCGCCGAGCGCCCGGCCGAACTCCCCGGCGGCTACCGCCTCACCGTCGAGGCCTTCCGGTCCCTCGGCCTGCTTCTCGGCTCCGGAGACGGCAGCCACCAGCTGCACTACCTGCTGGAGGACGCCTTCGTCCGCACCCCCGCCGGCCCGGCGCTCTCGGACGCCTTCCTGGAGGGCGCCCACGCGCTGCTCTCCTTCGCCGGACACCCCCTCTACGCGCTGGTCCACGAGGCGATCTACGCCCAGGACCCGGCCGTGCCCACCGCCTGGGCCGCCGACCGGGTGGGAGCCGGCCACCCCCGCTTCGACGCCGCGAAGACACTCGCGGGCGACGAGCCCCTCCTCTTCACCGGCGAGACCATCCACCCCTGGCACTTCACCGTGGACCCCTCCCTCGCCCCGCTGCGCGAGACCGCCGAACTGCTGGCCGCCCGTACCGGCTGGGAACCCCTCTACGACCCGGCCCGGCTCGCGGCCAACGAGGTGCCGGTGGCCGCCGCCGTCTACCACGACGACATGTACGTGGACACCGCTCACTCCCTGGAGACCGCCCGCGCCGTACGGGGCCTGCGGACCTGGGTGACGGACGAGTTCGAGCACGACGGCGTCCGCGCGGGCGGTCCGCGCGTCCTGGACCGGCTGTTGGCCCTGGTGCGCGGCGAGGCCTGACCGGGCCGTGCCGGGCTCCGTCGTTGTCGGTCCGTTCGTTTATGGTGCGACCCATGACCGAACAGCCTGATCAGCCCGCCCCCTTGCAGCCCATGCCCACCGACTGGCAGCGCGCCCTCGCCGTCGTCGCCCACCCGGACGACCTGGAGTACGGCTGCGCGGCGGCCATTGCGGACTGGACCGATGGGGGCCGCGAGGTCGTCTACCTGCTCGCCACCCGAGGTGAGGCGGGTATCGACACCATCGCCCCCGCCGACTGCGCACCGCTGCGCGAGGCGGAGCAGCGGGCGAGCGCGGCCGTCGTCGGCGTGTCCGAGGTGGAGTTCCTCGATTACCGTGACGGCGTGGTCGAGTACGGCCTCGACCTGCGCCGGGACATCGCGGCGGCCATCCGCCGGCACCGCCCGGAGCTGGTGATCACGCTCAACCACCGTGACACGTGGGGCGGCGCTCAGGGCGGCGGCTACTGGAACACCCCCGACCACAAGGCCGTCGGCCGGGCCACCCTGGACGCGGCCGGTGACGCCGGAAACCGGTGGATCTTCCCCGAACTCCTCACCGAGCAGGGCCTGGAGCCGTGGAACGGAGTGCGCTGGGTCGCCGTGTCCGGCTCCAGCACGCCCACGCACGCGGCCGACGCCGGTCCGGGCCTGTTGCGGTCGATCACGTCCCTGCTCGAGCACAAGTCGTACATCGAGGTGCTCACGGACCAGGACCCGGCGGAGTACGTCCGCACCTTCCTCACCGGCAACGCCCAGCAGGCGGCGGCCCGGTTCGGCGGCCGCCCGGCGGTGCCGTTCGAGGTCTTCCCCCGCTGACCGGGCACCCCTAGGCTGACGGTTCGTCAGATATGTTGCGGGGGGTGCAGGCCGGAGTGATCGACACCGTCACCACGGAGATCGCGGAGGGGGAGGCGCGGATCCGGCTGGAGACCGCGGACGGGCTCGCGGTCCTCACCTTGTGCCGCCCCGACAAGCTCAACGGCTGGAGCTGGGAGTCCACCCGCCAGCTGGGCCTGCTCGCGGACCGGATCCGCTTCGACCCCTCGGTCCGTGCGGTACTGCTGCGGGCCGAGGGCCGGGCCTTCTGCGCGGGCATCGACGTGACCGCTCCCGGCGGCGCGATCACCGGCGGAACGGCCGCCGAGCGGACCCGCAACTACTACGAGGGCATCCGCTGGGTCCACGAGCGCTTCGCGGTCCTCGCCCGCCTCCCGCAGCCGGTGGTGGCCGCCGTCCAGGGCTACTGCCTCGGCTTCGGTTTCGAACTGGCCCTGATGGCCGACATCCGGGTGGCGGCCGAGGACGCCGTCTTCGCCCTGCCGGAGGCCCGGTTGGGCGTGGCGGTGGACGCGGGCGGCGACCTCCGCATCGCCCGCGAGGCGGGCGCGGGCTGGGCCAAGTACCTGGCCCTGACCGGACGTCGCATCGACGCGGCGACCGCGCAGCGGCTGAACCTGGTCCAACTGGTCGTCCCCGGCGAGGAGCTGGACTCCGCGGCCCGGGGCCTGGCGGCGGAGATCGCCGCGAACGCCCCCCTCGCGGTCCAGGGCGTCAAGCGCGCGGTCGACGCCTACGCGGACGCCGCCCTGCCCGCCGCCCTCGACCGCGTCGCGATGACGGCCGCCCTCACCCTCACCTCGGACGACTGCCGCGAGGGCTACGGGGCCAAGGCCGCTCGCCGGCCCCCGCACTTCACGGGAGGCTAGGGACTGCCCGGTGCCTTGCCCCCGCCGAAGGGCCCGCGCCCCAGCTGCTCGCGCACCGGCACGACCTCGGGGTTGACCAGCGACCGGCGCTGCCAGTTCGCGCCGTCGACCACCAGGGTGTGGCCCGTGACGAACCGGGCGTACGGCGAGGCCAGGAAGGTCGCGGCCCAGCCCAGCTCCCGTGGCGCGCCCACCCGCAGGGCCGGCTGCCGCCCGTCCTTGGCGTCGGGCGCGGCGCGCTCCAGGCCGTCCCGGATGTCCCCGGTCATGTCGGCGTGCGGGAAGAGCCCCGGCACGAGGCCGTTGACCTGGATGCCGTACGGGCCCCACTCGACGGCGAGGGTCTCCACCAGGTTCTTCACCCCCGCCTTGGCGGCCGCACTGTGTGCGAAGCCCGGCCCGCCCGTCCAGGCGTACGAGGCGCCGATGTTCACGATCGACCCCGGGGTGCCCGCGGCGAGGTGGCGGCGGCCGAACTCCCGGGTCATGAACCAGGTGCCGGTCAGGGTGATGTCCACCACCGCCCGCCAGGCGTTCGGCGACAAGTCCTCGGCCGGGGAGGGGAAGTTGGCGGCCGCGTTGTTGACCAGGACGTCCGGCAGCCCGACCGCGGCCTGGGCCGCGTCGAAGACCTCCGCGACCCGCTCGGGGTCCCGTATGTCGCAGACCGCGGCCGTCACCCGGCCCGCGCCGGGGACGGCCGCCAGTTCCTTGCGCGCCGCCTCGAGATGCTCGGCCCGGCGGCTCGCGATCACCAGATCGGCGCCGAGCCGCGCGAACTCGGCGGCGATGGCCTTGCCCAGCCCGGTGCCGCCGCCCGTCACGAGGACCACTTGCCCCGCGTACGTACCGGGGGGCAGGGCGGCGGCGCCGAGCGGCGGGGGCGCGGGCAGGCCGCGCGGGATCTCGTCCGTCATGGGGCATCGATAGCGCGCCGGCCCCGAGATCACCATGCCCCGGACGGATCAACTCTGCGGCGTGTACGCCTGCTTGCTCGCGCAGGTCCAGATCACGGCGCCCGAGCCGATGCCGTCCCAGCCCCAGTAGCTGCCGCCCACCCGGTCGTCGTCCGACACCGCGAGGGCCTGGCTGCGCGCGTCCGGCGTGGCGCCCGCGGGGTGGGGGAGCGCCTTCACCGGGCCCGCACCCGGCCAGTACGCGGCCTGGGTGTGGTTGGCGTAGCCGTCGACGAAGGTCACTGCCGTGCCGACCGTCGCGTTCGTGTCCGGGCTGATGGCGTCGAGCGTGAGGTGCTCGTATCCGGCCACCAGGCCGGGGCCGGCCGGCAGGGCGTCGTACGGCCGCTTCCAGACGGCGGGCTTGCGCTCCTGCCAGTCCCGGTAGCTGCGGGCCTCGTAACCGACGACCCGTCCCCGGTTGTCGATGCCGGTCGCCTGGGTGCCCACGGTCCAGTCGCTGTCGTTCCACACCGGGAGGCTCGAGGTCGGGTAGTCGCCGGCGGGCCAGACCACGGGGAAGGTCTTGCTGACGATCTGGTCGTTGTCCTGGTCCCAGTAGTTCGTGTACGCGGTGCCGAGGATGTCGCCGCGCTTGTTGATGCCGCTCACCGAACTGATGACGGTACTCGGGTGCGCGTCGGCGGGGACGGGCAGCTCGCGCACCACATGGCCGTTCACCCACTCCTTGGCGACGCCGTCGTCCAGGGCGACGACGTGGCCCGCCTCGTTGACGTCCGCCCCGCCGGAGCGTCCGGAGGAGGCGGTGATCAGCTGGACCGATCCGGCACCGAGCTGGTAGGTGAAGGCGGCCCCGGGGTAGCCCTGCACGGTGCTCCGGACCGTGCCCACCATCAGGCCCTTGCCGTTCACGGCGGTGACCGTGCCCTCCTGGAAGCCCTCCGGCATCGGCACCGCGTGGACCCGGTGGTCCGCGGTCCAGTACGCGGGCAGCCCGGCGCTGGAACCCACCGCCAGGCCGCCGGCTCCGAAGCCGTGGACCGCCCCCGCGGGGCCGCCCGTCAGCGAGGGCAGGACGGTGATGCCGGGCGCGCACGCCGGCTCGGCCGCCGCGGCCGGACCGGCGGCGGTGATCAGCCCCGCGAGGACGGCGGCGGCCGCCGCGGCGGACGTGGTACCTCTCATACGGCTTCTGTTCATTGGACGGTTCCCCCCGATGGTCGTGTCATATGCCCCATGACAACTGCCCGTTGATGCTAATCCGGCCCCACCGGAAGGGCCGCCCCTTTTCCCGCGTGTCCGCGTGGTTCACAGGAGGGCAAGCGACCGCTTAGTATGCCCGCGGAGCGTGGTTCCTCGACGGCGGCTGGAGGCCCCGGATGCAGGCATGGCGAGTACACACCCCTGGAGAGCCCCGAGAGGTCATGCGCCTCGAGGAGATCTCCGAACCGGTGCCCGGCGAGGGCGAGGTGAGGCTGAAGGTGCTGGCGGCGAACCTCAATTTCCCCGACGCCCTCCTCGTACGCGGCCAGTACCAGATCCGCCCGCCGCTGCCCTTCACCCCCGGCGTCGAGATCTGCGGCCTGACCGACGACGGCCGCCGCGTCATCGCCAACCCGAGCCTGCCCCACGGCGGCTTCGCCGAGTACGTGGTCGCCCCCGAACGGGCCCTGCTTCCGGCCCCCGAGAGCCTCGACGACGCCCAGGCCGCAGCCCTGCACATCGGCTATCAGACCGGCTGGTTCGGCCTGCACCGCCGGGCCCGCCTCCAGGCGGGCGAGACCCTGCTCGTACACGCCGCCGCCGGCGGGGTCGGCAGCGCCGCCGTCCAGCTCGGCAAGGCCGCCGGGGCCACCGTCATCGGGGTGGTCGGCGGCAAGGCCAAGGCGCGTACCGCCGAGGAACTCGGCTGTGACCTGGTGATCGACCGTACGGCCGAGGACGTGATCGCCCGGGTGAAGGAGTTCACCGGCGGCCGCGGGGCCGACGTCGTGTACGACCCCGTCGGCGGCGACTCCTACACCGCCTCCGCCAAGTGCGTGGCCTTCGAGGGCCGGATCGTCGTCGTCGGCTTCGCGAGCGGCGCCGTCCCCGCGCCCGCCCTCAACCACGCCCTCGTCAAGAACTACTCGATCCTCGGCCTGCACTGGGGGCTCTACGCCGTCAAGGACCCGGCCTCGATCGCCGCCTGCCACGCCGAACTCACCCGCCTCGCCGCCGAAGGCGCCATCAAGCCCCTGGTCAGCGAAACCATCGCGCTCCCCGCCGTCGCCGACGCCGTGCAGCGCCTCGCCGACGGCGCCACCACCGGCCGGCTGGTCCTGGTCATGCCCAGGGACCGGGGTGTCTCCCGATGACCGCCACCACCGCCGAACACCTGCTCACACGCGTACGGGAACTGCTCGCCGCCCACCCGCCCGCGACCACGTCCCGTACGGACTTCCTGCGCGCCCGCTTCGACGCCGGACTCGCCTGGGTGCACTACCCCGAGGGCCTGGGCGGCCTCGGCGCCCCCCGCACCCTCCAGGCCGTGGTCGACGCCGAACTGGAGGCCGCCGGAGCCCCCGACAACGACCCGCGCCGGATCGGCATCGGCCTCGGCATGGCCGCGCCCACGATCCTCGCGTACGGCACCGAGGAGCAGAAGCAGCGCTTCCTGCGGCCCCTGTGGGTCGGCGAGGAGGTCTGGTGCCAGCTCTTCAGCGAGCCCGGCGCCGGCTCCGACCTCGCCGCGCTCGGCACCCGCGCCGTCCTGGACGAGGAGTCGGGCGAGTGGGTGGTCGACGGCCAGAAGGTGTGGACCTCCAGCGCCCACACCGCCCGCTGGGCCATCCTGATCGCCCGCACCGACCCGGCGCAGCCCAAGCACCGGGGCATCACGTACTTCCTCTGCGACATGCACGCCCCAGGCGTCGAGGTCCGGCCGCTGCGCCAGATCACCGGCGAGGCCGAGTTCAACGAGGTCTTCCTCACCGGCGTCCGCATCCCCGACGCCCACCGCCTCGGCGCCGTCGGCGATGGCTGGGCGGTCGCCCGCACCACCCTGATGAACGAACGCGTCTCCATCGGCGGCATGCGCATCCCGCGCGAGGGCGGCATGACCGCGCCGGTCGCCGCCGCCTGGCGCGAACGCCCCGAACTGCGCACCCACGCCCTCCACCAGGGGCTGCTGGAGCTGTGGGTCGAGGCCGAGGTCGCCCGCCTCACCGGTGAACGGCTGCGCCAGCAGCTCGCCGTCGGCCAGCCCGGCCCCGAGGGATCCGGGATGAAGCTCACCTTCGCCCGCCTCAACCAGGAGATCAGCGCACTGGAGGTCGAACTCCTCGCGGAGGAGGGCCTGTCGTACGAGGACTGGACCATGCGCCGTCCCGAACTGGTCGACTTCACCGGCCGCGACGCCGGCTACCGCTATCTGCGCGCCAAGGGCAACAGCATCGAGGGCGGCACCAGCGAAGTCCTCCTCAACATCGTCGCCGAACGCGTGCTGGGCCTGCCTCCCGAACCGCGCGACGACAAGGACCTGGCCTGGAAGGATCTGACCCGATGACGGTACCGACGACACCGACGGACCTGCTCTACTCCGAGGCCGAGGAAGAACTCCGCGCCGCCGTACGGTCGCTCCTCGAGGCCCGCTGCGCACCCGCGAGCATCCTCGCCCGGATCGAGACCGACCGCCCCCACGACCCCGCGCTGTGGCGCCCCCTCGCCGCCGGGATCGGCGCGGCCGGGCTCCTCGTCCCGGAGAAGCTCGGCGGGCAGGGCGCGAGCCACCGCGAGGCGGCCGTGGTCCTGGAGGAGCTGGGCCGGACCGTGGCGCCCGTCCCATACCTGACGAGCGCGGTGCTCGCCACCGAGATCCTGCTCGGCTGCGACACCGGGGACGCCGCCCCGCTGCTGCGGGAGCTGGCCTCGGGGCGGCAGGTGTGCGTACCGGCCGTACCGCTGACCCTCGCCCCCGGCGCCCCGCTGCCGGCCGCCGTCCGGGACTCCGGCGGCGGGACCCTGACCGGTACGGTCACCTCCGTCGCGGACGCGGTGGCCGCCGACGTGCTGCTGGTGCTCGCCGACACCGGGCTGTACGCCGTCCCCGCCGCCTCGGCCGAGCTCACCGCGCAGGTCCCGCTGGACCTCACCCGCCCGCTGGCCACCGTCACCCTCGACGCCGCCGCCGGCACCCGGCTCGCCGACCCCGCCACGGCCCGGGCGGCCGTCGCCGGGGCCCTGCTCTCCGGGGCCGGGCTGCTCGCCTCCGAGCAGCTGGGCATCGCCGAGTGGTGCCTGACGGAGACCGTCGGATACCTCCGGGTCCGCCATCAGTTCAACCGGCCCGTCGGGTCCTTCCAGGCCCTCAAGCACCGCCTGGCACGCCTCTGGCTCGACGTGGCCTCCGCCCGGGCGGCGGCCAGGGCCGCGGCCGACGCGCTGGCCACCGCGTCCCCCGACGCACCGCTCACGGTCGCCGTCGCCCAGGCCTACTGCTCGGGCGTGGCCGTCCGGGCCGCCGAGGAGTGCGTCCAGCTGCACGGCGGCATCGGCATGACCTGGGAACACCCGGCCCACCTCTACCTCAAGCGGGCCAAGGCCGACTCCCTGACCCTCGGCACGGCGGGCCACCACCGCGGCCTGGTCGCCGACTTCGCGGAACTCCCGGCCCCCTAGGAGGCGTCCGGGAGCGGGCCCGGGAGAGGGCGTGCTCGGGCGGGTGCGGCCCGGCGCCCACCGGCAGGGGCTGCGGCATGGCCGAACGGCCGATGCGCGGGCCGGGCCGGGTGCGGCACCCTCGACGGGTTGCCCCCCCCAGAACCCGCCCGCCCCGTGAAGGAGGCGCCATGCTGCACGCCCTCTACCTCCTCGGCGTCGCCGCCTTCGCCGCCTCCGGCGTACTGGCCGCGCACCGCGCCAACATGGACCCCTTCGCCGTCCTCATCCTCGCCGTCCTGACCGGCGTCACCGGCGAGGTCGTCCGCGACGTCCTGTGCGGGGAGTTCCCTCCGCTGCTGCTGCGCGAGGAGGTGTACGCGACCGCCGCGCTGGCCGGCGCCGCCGCCTACCTCGGCCTGCACCGGGCCGGGACCGCGGACACGCTGAACATCGTCATCTCGGCCGGTCTCGTCTTCGCGCTCCGGACGGCCGCGATCTTCCGCGACCTGCACCTGCCCCGCCTCCAGCGCGCGGCGGCCTGATCCTCATCCTCGCCGGACTCGACCACGAGACGGCCGCCTGCACCCAACGACCTCTTCTACAAGCACCCTCAGGGGTGACCTCGCCCGCCGCGCGGCGTTAGACCCGTAGCCGCCGGCCACCGAGCGAGGGAGACCGAATGTCCGCAGCACCCGCCGCACTTCCCACCCGCCGCGCCCTTCTCCGTACGGCTTTCACCGCGGCCGTGCTCGCCGGCACGGCCGCGGCGCTCGCTCCCGTACTGCGTGCCCGCCGCCCCCGGCAGACCCTCACTCCGGCCCCGCTCGCGGAGGAGACGTACCGGGGCCGGCACATCGCCGTGGACCAGGCCGGGATCCGCATCGACGGGCGCCCGCTGCACGTCATGCGCCGGGCCG
Organism: Streptomyces sp. NBC_01546; assembly: GCF_045208355.1. NCBI lineage: Bacteria > Bacillati > Actinomycetota > Actinomycetes > Kitasatosporales > Streptomycetaceae > Streptomyces > Streptomyces sp. NBC_01546. The sequence goes on along the minus strand of NZ_CP109379.1, from coordinate 940,195 downwards.
ACGGCAGCTACCTGAGCGGGGTCAACCACTTCGAGTCCTTCGGGACACCGCTGGAACTGGCCCGTGCGGCCGTCGACGAACTGGGCACGGCCCAGCTGGTCCTGGCGTCCGCCCCGCACCACGGCTGAGGGGAGGAGCCCCGAGTTGTACACCCGGCAGAACCAGAAGAACCTGACCAGCGCCCAGAAGAAGCGGTTCACGGCGGCCGTGCTGGAGCTCAAGCGAAACGGCGTCTACGACACCTTCGTGCGCACCCACGGCAAGTACTTCGTGCCCGACCGCGACCGCAAGCTCCGCGTCGGGCACATGTCCCCGTCCTTCTTCCCGTGGCACCGGTACTACCTGCTGGCCTTCGAGAAGGAGCTGCAGGCCGTCGACCCGGGCGTCTCCATCCCCTACTGGGACTGGACCACCGACAACAGCCCGGTCTCCTCCCTCTGGGCCGACGACTTCCTCGGCGGCACCGGCCGCGCCTCGGACCGGCAGGTGATGACCGGGCCGTTCGCCCACGACAAGGGCAACTGGACGGTGACGGTGGGCATCTCGGAAGCCCGCTTCCTCACCCGCAACCTCGGCCGGCCGCAGAACCCGATCGCCCTGCCCACCCCGGCCGAACTCCAGTGGGCGATCGACGACCCGGTCTACGACATCTCGCCCTGGAACTCCGCCGTCGACGGCTTCCGCAACAAGCTGGAGGGCTGGGCCGCGCCCAAGAGCGAGCGCTGGCGCAACCACAACAAGGTCCACCAGTGGATCGGCGGCCACATGACGGGCGGAACGGCGCCCAACGACCCGGCCTTCTGGCTGCACCACGCCTTCGTGGACCTGGTCTGGGACCGCTGGCAGCGGAAGCACCCGCGCTCCGGCTACCTGCCCGCCGTGCCGCCCGCGCTCGGCGACCTCCAGCGCGGCCGGGTGATCGCCCTCGACGAGCCGATGCCGCCGTGGGACGTCACCCCGCGCGAGATGTTCGGCCACAAGGGCATCTACCGCTACGAATGACACGCTGAAGGGCCCCCGCCAGGAGGCGGGGGCCCTTCAGCCGATCAGACGATCAGCGGCCGACGATCAGTGGCCGTAGTCCCCGCCCTCGGTGTGGTGCTCGTCCTCGTGGCCCGACGCGTTCACGCAGACGTTGCCGAACGCCGGGTTCAGCAGGGCGATCACGTTGACGGTGTTGCCGCAGACGTTGACCGGGACGTGCACCGGAACCTGGAGCAGGTTGCCCGACAGGACACCGGGGGAGCCGATCGCCGCACCGTGCGCTCCGGCATCGGCGACGGCCAGACCCGCTCCGGCGGCCACGACGCTACCGGCGACAGCGGTGACGGCGAATGCCTTCGCGATACGCGACATCAAGATCTCCTCATGCGATATGGGGTGCCGCAGGTCTGCGGCGTTTGACATGGCATACAACGCGGGGAGGCCCGGGTGGTCACGGCTGCTAGGCCTACTTGGTGAGGTCACGGTCACGGCTTGTCACCAGTGGGGCCGCTGTGCGACCGTGCGCGCACCGCGCGCGTGCGCGGGGCGGAACGCGGGAGGACCAGATGAGCACAGCGGGCGGCGACACCGGCGGCCGGCCCAGGGCCAGGACCGCGCACGGCGTGGTCGAGGGCCGGACGGGGCCGGACGGCATCGCCGTGTTCCGCGGCATCCCCTACGCCGCCCCGCCCGTCGGCGCCCTCCGCTTCGCGGCGCCCGCGCCCCCGGAGCCCTGGGACGGCGTACGCGACGCCGGTGCCTACGGTCCCACCGCGCCGAAGGTGCCCTACCCGCCGAAGTTCGCGGCCCTGCTGGCCGACCCGGAGATCCCCGGCGAGGACTGCCTGAGCGTCAACGTGTGGACCCCCGAGCCGGCGCCCGGGGCCCGGCTGCCCGTCATGGTGTGGATCCACGGCGGGGCGCTCACCCGGGGCTCCTCGGCCGTCCCCGTCTACGACGGCTCCGCCTTCGCCCGCGACGGGGTCGTGCTCGTCTCCCTCAACTACCGCCTCGGCGTCCTCGGCTACGGGCTCTTCCCCGACGCGCCCGCCAACCGGGGTCTGCTCGACCAGATCGCCGCCCTGGAGTGGGTCCGGGACAACATCGGGGCCTTCGGCGGCGACCCCGCCCGCGTCACCGTCTTCGGCGAGTCCGCCGGAGCCATCAGCATCGGCGCCCTGCTCGCCGCCCCCAGGGCCGCCGGACTCTTCGCACAGGCGGTCCTGGAGAGCGGCGCCCCCGAGGTGCTGCACCGCGACCGGGTCCGTGCCATGGTCCGGCGGATGGCCTCCCTGCTGAAGACGGACGCCACCGCGGAGGCCTTCGGCGCCACCGCCCTGCCCACCCTGCTCGCCGCCCAGGCGGCCGTGCTGCGCAGATCGAGCCCCCTCGCGGGCGGTCCCGCCTTCGGCCTGGTGGCCGACCCGGACACGCTGCCCGGCGACCCGCTCGACGCGGCCCGCGCCGCCGAGGTACCGCTGCTGCTGGGCTGGACCGCCGAGGAGTACCGGCTCTGGCTCGCCCCGACGGGCGCGATGCGGCTGCTGGACCGGCTGGGCCCGCTCGCGGTGGCGCTGGCCCGGTGGCGCAGCGGCAAGGACCTGGCCGCCGTACGGGCGCTGCGCGCCGCCCTGCCCGGGGCCGGCCCCGCCGACCTCGCGGGGCAGCTGCTCACCGACCGGCTGCTGCGCGATCCGCTGCGGAGGCTCGCCGGGGCGGGGCGGGCGGCGCCGAGTTTCCTGTACGAGTTCGCGTGGCGCTCCGGCGTCCCGGGGCTCGGCGCCTGCCACGCCCTGGAGCTGGGCTTCGTATTCGACAGGCTGGACGTGCCGGAGGCGGCCTGGCTGGCCGGGCCGGACGCCCCGCAGGCGCTGGCCGACGAGATGCACACGGCCTGGGTGCGCTTCGCGGTGACCGGCGATCCGGGCTGGGCGCCCTGGAACGGCAGCGGCCCGCCGAAGGTGTTCGGCGGGCCGGAGGCCAAAGAGGGGGTGGAGGCCGTGGACGCGGTGGAGACGCCGGCAGTTACTCGACGGGTCCTTCCATGACCTTGCTGATGTACTGGATCGGCCCCTCGCCCATGTTCGGGACGTAGGTCTTGGCGTTGTGCTGGCCGCCCTTGATGATCCTCAGCTCGGTGTGCACGGGCCCCTTGTTGCCGAAGGTGGCGATGAACTTCTGCACGTCCGGCAGGGTCTTCTTGTTGTTCTCGCTGTCGCCGACCTGGAAGGCGAGGTAGACGTCCGGACCCTTGCGGTCGATGAGCTGCTTCGCCAGCAGTTCCGGGTTGTTCTCGGCCTTCTCCTTGTCGTGGCCCTTCCAGAGGGAGGAGTCCGGGACGATGTCCGGGCCCGAGGCGATCACGGCCTTGAACTTGTCCGGGTGCTTCAGCACGGCCTTCAGGCCCGCGAACCCGCCGGTGGAGGAACCCATGAAGGCCCAGCCGTCACGGGACTTCACGGTCCGGAAGTTCGCCTTCATCAGGTCCGGCACGTCCTCGGTCAGCCACGTGCCCATCTTCGGCTGGTCGGGGATGTCGGAGCCGTCCCAGTAGACGCCCTTGTCGTCCGGCCCCGGGTTGAGCACCGGCATGGCCAGGATGAACGGCTTGCTCTTCCCCTCGGAGTACCACTTGGCGATGCTGGTCTGGAGACCGAGGTCGGTGCCCATCCAGTAGTTGCTCGGGTATCCGGCGCCGCCCGGCAGGGCGATCATGACCGGGAAGCCGCTCTTGGCGAACTTGGGGTCGTTGTACTCCTTGGGCGCCCAGACCCACACCTTGCCCTTGAAGCCGGACTTCTTGCCGTCCAGCGTGGTGACGGCCACGTGCGTCCCGTCGGGCAGGGTCATCGAATTCTTGAAGTCGGCGGCCGGCCCGGTGGGCATCAGCATCTTGGAGTTCGCCGCCTGCTGGGGGGCGTCCTTCTTGCCGTCGCCGCCGGCGGGCGGCTTCCCGAAGGACACGGCCGAGCCCTTGTCGGTGAACGGGGGTATCTCGTAGTGGTTCATCACGCCGGCCGCTATGCCCGCGAGCGCGAGGACGACGACACCCGCTATCACCCAGCGCCGGACCCTGGACTTGCGCCGGGGCTCGTACTCCGGCTCCTGCCCGTAAGGCTCGTACGGTCCGTGTCCGTGGGGAGGCTGCTGCCCGTACTCCTGCTGCCCGTACTGCTGCTGTACGTACTGGTCGCCGTAGGGCTGCTGCGGGTTCTGCCCCTCCGGCCGGTACGGCGGCTGGTACTGCTGCCCTTCGGGTGCGTACGACATGTGCGGTGGCTCTCCGGCTGGTGCTGCCCCGACGGGGCGGTGGTCTGGCGGGCTTGATCCTTCCGTTCGAAGGATGAACGAAAGCATGCCAGGGTTCCGCATTTTTCCTTTTCTTGGGATTTTCTTGGGGAAGGCCGTTGCCCGGCGCCGGCAAGGCCCGCCGCGTTCCCGCGCCGTTCGCCGGACAGGCCTGGCTCATGTGCATGTCAATGGGTATGGTGCCCCCGCCCCGCGAGAGGAGAGGACCCCTTTTGACCCTCCAGCGCCGGATCCTGATCCTGGCCACCGCCTTCGTGCTGCTCGCCGTCGTGGCCGTGACCGCCCTCGTACGGGCCTCCTCCCGTGCCGACGAGAAGAACCGGGCGCAGGCCGAGGGCCCGCAGGTCACCCGGGGTGCGGTCTCCCTGAACCCGGCGGGGGGCGGCCCGCGGATCGTGTTCCGGAACATGGCCTGGGGCCCGCACCGCGACGAACTCGCCACCGTTCCGGCCGGCGCGCCGGAGGGGGCCCGTACCGCCTCTGGCGTCGCCTGCCTGCGTTTCCACTCGGCCGCGGGGACCGGGATCTGCCTCCAGGCCGACAAGGGCGGGGTCCCGGACCGCTACCGGGCCGTCGTTCTCGACGCCCGCCTGAAGGAGGTCTCCGCGCACGCGCTGACCGGCATCCCCACCCGCGCCCGGGTCTCGCCGGGCGGCAGGCTCGCCGCCTGGACCGTCTTCGTCGGCGGGGACTCGTACGCCGGTACCGACTTCTCCACGCGGACCTCGGTGCTCGACCTGCGCACCGGCAGGCTCGACGCCTCGCTGGAGGAGTTCACGATCCTCAAGGACGGCAAGCCGTACCGCAGCGCCGACGTGAACTTCTGGGGAGTGACCTTCACCGCCGACGAGCGGACCTTCTACGCCACGCTGGGTACCGGCGGCCGCACCCACCTGGTCCGCGGGGACCTCGCGGAGCGGACCGTGACCACGCTGCGCGAGAACGTCGAGTGCCCGTCGCTGTCGCCCGACGGGACCCGGGTGGTGTTCAAGAAGCGGGTGCCGGGCCTGCCGGCCGAGGCGCCGTGGCGGCTGTACGCACTGGACCTGGCCTCCGGAGCGGAGACCCCGCTGGCCGAGGAGCGGAGCGTGGACGACCAGGTGGTGTGGACGGACGACCGCACCGTCGTCTACTCCCTGCCGGGGGACTTCGGCGCCGATCTCTACTCGGTGCCGGCCGACGGCAGCGGCGCCTCCGCCCGGCTCATGGCATCGGCCCTAGCCCCGGCCTTCCTCGGATGAATCCGGGGGAGGAGGCCGGGGGAGGGCCGCCGCAGGAGCGTTACGCCAGGCGGACTACGCGGGGATCAAGGTGCGCCGGCGCCGCTTGCGCTGCGCACCGGCCGACAGCCTCAGCTCGATGATCGACCGCACGGCCGGCCACTCCTCGTCGAGGATCGAGTAGAAGGCCGTACTGCGGACCGCGCCGTCGAGCCCCCGCGAATGGGCCCGGCGGACCCCCTCGCAGGTGAAGCCGAGACGTTCCATCGCGGCACGCGAGCGGCCGTTGCGGGCGTCCGCCCTCAGCGAGATCCGCCGCACACCCCAGGTCTCGAAGGCATGGCGGAGCATGAGCAGCTTCGCCTCGGTGTTGATGCCGGTTCCCTGGGCGCCCGGGGACAGCCAGGTATTGCCGATCTCGGCGGCATCGGGGATCGCCGTCGCCGGATCGCCGAACGGGACGCCCGGCACTGCGGGCCACACCAGTGGCCCCTGCCAGTAGTCCAGTTCCAGGAACCGGGTCGAACCGACGACCCGCCCGTCGGTGGCTCTGACCACCGCGAACGGGACCGATCGACCCGCCGCCTGATCGGCGAGGGCACGGTCGATGTACTCGTGGGACGCCTGCACGCCGTGGGGTACGGGAGTGAAGGCGTAAGTCGTACGATCCTCGGCCCCGGCCAGGGCCAGAGCCTCGGTGTGGTGGGGGGCGAGGGGCTCGAGCCGCACGGAGCGGCCGGCGAGGAGTACGGGTACGGGCACGGAGCCTTCGGTCCTTCTGGGCGGTGGGGTGGTTGCACAGTCTGCGTTTCTGACGTTGCCCCCAGTGCAAAACACGGGTGAAAGGCAACAGGCGGTCAGGTGAACGCGGGTGGCTCAATGTAGCTCCTTAAACTCCTCTCATGAACCCCCAATTTGGCAATGGCGCGAGTCTCTTTTTCGACGACTTGGGTCCCCGCGGCGGAGAGCCCGTAATCCTGATCCACGGACATCCGTTCAACCGCACCATGTGGGCCCCCCAGACGGCCGCCCTGACGGCCGCCGGGTACCGGGTGATCGCCCCTGACCTGCGCGGATACGGGGAGAGCCCGGTCCGCCCGGGCAAGACGCTGCTCGCCGACTTCGCCGATGATCTCGCCGCCCTCCTCGCCCGCCTGGGTGTCGAACAGGTGGTCGTCGGCGGAGTGTCCATGGGCGGGCAGATCGCCATGGAGATGCGGCTGCGCCACCCGGGTCTGGTCAGGGCCCTCGTGCTCAGCGACACGACCGCGATTCCGGAGACCGATGAGGTCCGCAAGGCCCGCCTCGAGACCGCCGACCGGCTGCTCGCCGAGGGCATGGGGCCCTACGCCGAAGACGTCATCGACAAGATGCTGGCGCCCTACAACGTGACCGGCATGCCGGGGGCCGCCGCACGGGTGACCGCCATGATGCGCGCGACCGACCCCGAGGGCGCCGCGGCGGCCCTGCGCGGCCGCGCCGAGTGCCCCGACTACCGGCCCGTGCTCGCGGAGACCGCCGAACCCTGTCTGGTCGTCGTCGGCGCGGACGACGTCTACACCCCGGTCGCGGCGGCCGAGGCCCTGCACGCGCTGATCCCGCACTCGGTGCTCGCCGTGATCGAGGGGGCCGGGCACCTGCCGGGCGTGGAGCAGCCCGAGGTCTTCAACCGGGTGCTGCTGGAGTTCCTCTCCGGCCTCTGATCCAGGGGCGAAGTGGACCGGTGTACCAGGCCCCCAATGGCCCAGTGGAGTGGGCCGTTCGGCTGATCCAATGGGCCGGTGACGATACGGATCCTGCCTCCGCCCGGCCCACCGCGCCGACTGGTCGCCGCCCAGCTGAGCAATTCCGTCGGGGACGGCGCCTACTACGTGTGTTCGGCGCTCTACTTCACCCGAGTGGTCGGTCTCTCGCCCGCGCAGATCGGCCTCGGGCTGACGGTCGCCTGGGCCGTCGGCTCCGTCGCCGGGGTGCCGCTGGGGGCGCTCGCCGACAGGCGGGGCCCCCGGGGCACCTCGGCGGCGCTGGCGGTGGCCACCGCGGCCTCGGTCTTCGCCTTCCTCCTCATCCGGTCCTTCCTGGCCTTCCTGATCGCCGTCGTCGTGTACGCCACCGCCCAGTGCGGGCTGGCGGCCTCCCGGCAGGCGCTGCTCGCGGGCCTCGTCCCCCCGGAGCAGCGGACCGGCGTACTGGCCCACCTCCAGTCCGTGCTCAACGGCGGCCTGGCGCTGGGCGCCGCGCTCGGCGGGCTCGCCCTGGGCGCGGACACCGAACGGGCCTACCTCGCCGTGTTCGTGCTGGACGGGGCGGGCTTCCTGGTCTGCGCGGCCGTGCTGCTGCGGCTGCCGGCGGTGGCACCCGTGACCGGGCGGGCGGCGGGCGAGCCCCGGCTGGCCGTGCTCCGCGACCGGCCGTACGCGCTGGTCACCCTGCTGAACGCGATCCTGCTGCTGCGGATGCCGCTGCTCAGCCTGGCCCTCCCGCTGTGGATCGTGGAGCGCACCCACGCCCCCGGCTGGCTGGTGTCGGCGCTGTTCGTGCTGAACACCGCCGCCGTGATGCTGTTCCAGGTGCGCGTGGCCCGGCCGGTCACCGACCTGGACAGCGCGCGGCGGGCGGTGCGGGTGTCGGGGCTGGTCATGGCGGTCTCGTGCGCGGTGTTCGCGCTCTCCGCGCTGCCCGGCCCGGCCTGGGCGGCCGCCGCGCTGCTGGTGGTGGGCGCGGTGCTCCAGGCGGACGGAGAGATGCGGCAGTCCGCCGGGTCCTGGCAGATCGGCTTCTCGCTGGCCCCGCCGGACCGGATGGGCCAGTACCAGGGCTTCTTCGCCGCCGGGGTCCCGGTGGCCAGGACCGCCGGTCCGCTGGTGCTGACCTGGCTGCTCCTGGGGTGGGGGATCCCGGGATGGCTGCTGCTCGGCGTGATCCTGCTGGCCGCCTCGTACGGGATGGGCCCTGCGGTCCGCCGGGCCGGGCCGGTCCGACAGGAGGCAGGGCAGGCCGGGCCCGCGGGGGCCGTCGGACAGCCGGGGTGAGGCCCGGCGGCGGATACGGTGAGCGGCGTGGACGACGTACTGAGGCAACTGGGATCCCTGGGTCCCTTCTTCACCGTGGCGTACGGGAAGGAACCGCCGCCCGGGCCCGGGTTCCGGCCGTTGACCGCGCTGTACGGGGAGCAACTCGCGCCGTACGTCGCGGAGGTGGGGCGGCGCATCCGCAGCGGGCCGGGGCGGGTGGCCGCTTCGACCGCCCAGTTCGGCATCGCCGCACGGCTGTGGTCGATCGGGCTGGGCTGCGCGGCGCTGGCCGGGCGGGTACCGGACCTGGCCGCCGACCGCGTGTGGTGGCGGCTGCCCGGTGCGGGATCGCTGGAGCTGTGGCTGCCCGAGCCGGGGGAGCTGCCGGCCGGGGAGCTCGGCCAGAACGTGCTCGGCAATCTGGCGCAGCTCGACGCCGCCGTGCGGGAGCGGTTCGGGGTGTCGCCCAAGGTCCTGCGGGGCAACACCGCGTCGGGGCTGGTCGGGGCCCTGCGCGTGCTGGTCGACCGGATTCCCGGCGCCGCGGCCGCGGAACTGGCGGCCGCCCTGCTCGCCGACGACGGAGCCCTCGCCTGTACCGGCACCTTCGTCCACGAGGAAGGGCTCGGGGTGGCCTTCGTACGGCGCAGCTGCTGCCTCTACTACCGGGTGCCCGGCGGCGGATTCTGCGGGGACTGCGTGCTGCGGACCCGGTGAACGCGCGGCAGGGGCCCTCGGGAGCACGTGCTCCCGAGGGCCCCCGCGGCGGGCCGGAACTAGAAGGTGAGGTTCCAGGCGTCGATCTTGCCGGTGTCGCCGCCGGCGTTGTCGTTCACACGGAGCTTCCAGGTGCCGTTCGCGACCTCCGAGGAGGCGTTGACGGTGTAGGTCTGGTTGATGTTGTCCGTGCTCGAGCCGGTCCGGTTGTGCAGGGTGTACACGGTGCCGTCCGGGGCGATCAGGTCGACCTTGAGGTCACCGATGTAGGTGTGCACGATGTTCACGCCCACCTTGAGGGTGGCCGGGGCGTTGCCCGTCACCCCGCTGACGGTGACCGGGCTCTCCACGGTGGTGTTGTCGCCGATGGCGAAGTCACCGAGGTTCTCGAAGTACTTGCCGGGCGGCGGGGTGCTGCCGACGGCCTTGAGCGCGTCGACCTGGCCCTCGCCGAAGAAACCGTTCTTCGCCGTGGTGCCCTTGCACCGGCTGTCCGACGGGCAGGCCACGTCGTTGGCCTGGGTGGCCAGCTTGTCGCGCAGCTGCGCCGGGGTGATGCCCGGGTTGGTGCTCGCCAGCAGCGCGGCCACACCGGTCACGTGCGGGGAGGCCATCGAGGTGCCGCTCATGGTGCCGTACTTGCCGCCCGGCTGGGTGCTGTAGATGCCGGTCGCGTCGCCGCCGGGGGCCGTGACGTCGATGACGTTCAGGCCGTAGTTGGAGTACGAGGCCTTCGCGGTGGTGCCCATCGCCGAGACCGTGACCACGCCCGGGAGTTCGGTCGGGATGTCGAGGCAGGCGTTGGTGATGGTGCGGGTGACCGGGGTCGAGTCGTTCGGGCTCTCGGTGTCGGTCGTCTTGTTGGCCAGGTCCAGGTTGGAGTTGCCGGCCGCCGCGACCTGGAGCGAGCCCTTGCCCTCCGCGTACTCCTGGGCGCGCTTGACGCCCTCGATGATCGCGGCCTGGTCGGCGTTGTCCGGGCAGTTGAACTGCCACGGGTCGGTGTAGTAGCTGTTGTTGGTGACCTTGAAGCCGTGGTCACCGGCCCACATGAAGCCGCAGACGGTGTTCTCGGCGAAGAAGAGCGAGGAGCCGGGCTCGGCGATGCGCACCGAGGAGATCTTCACGCCCGGGGCCACGCCGATGACGCCCTTGCCGTTCTTGGCGGCCGCGACCGTACCGGCCACGTGCGTGCCGTGGGTGCCGACGTCCCGCCAGGCCCCGGTGCGGGTGTCCGCCTTGCCGTACGCGCAGGACGCGGAGTCCGCCGCGTTGAAGTTCGGCGCCAGGTCCTGGTGCTGGTCGTCCACACCGGTGTCCAGGATGCCGACCTTGACGGAGGCGGAGCCGGTGGTGACGGCCCAGGCCTGGTCGGCCTTGATCTGCGTCATGTCGGCGCGGACCGGCTCGCCCGCCGGAGTGGTGGACTGCGCCGGGTTGGCGGGCAGCGCCGGGTTGTAGGCGTCCGCCGGCACGTCCGAGGTGCGGGTGGCGCCGACCTGCTGGACCCCGCTCACACCGCGCATGGCGGTGGCGAAGGTGCCGGAGGCCGAGTGGGCGACGATCACGCCGATCGCGTCGTAGGACGCGAAGACCGAGCCGCCGTTGGAGGCGACGGCGGCGCGGACCGCCGAGGTGTCACCGGGTGTGGTGATCACGAAGTAGGCGCGGGTGCCGGCAACCCAGGTCGCACTCTGGGAAGTCGGGGCCGCGGCCTGGGGAGCCGCCGCGGCCGCCGGGGCGGAAGCGGAGCCGGAGGGGGCGACGGGGTCGGTGCCGGCGAGTGCGGCGGGAGCCCCGAAGGTCAGTGCGGCGCCGAGTGTGGCGGCCAGCACGAGGGTACGTCGAGGTCGGCTGGATATGTGGGGTATCAATGCGTCCTCCGATGACCCGGTGGTGCGGATGACACCTACCGGGCCGTACGAAACGAGTGGTGGACGCAAGATGTCAGACGTGTGCCCCGATATGGAAGTACCTTTTACCGCACGCGCGTTCTCCGGCCCATGGCTGAAAATCGCCCCTACCGGGAGTAGTCGGGACCGACCGGGCTGGGCACCGTGGGGGCGAGCCCTGCCCGGCCGGCCCGACTGGGCCCACCGGTTACACCGGTACGCCGTCCTTGGCGCCTTCCGGCTGGAGCGGGACGGCGCCCGCCGGTTCGTGCGGCGCGTCGTCCACCAGCGTGGTCTCGTCGAAGGGCAGCCGTCCGGCCAGGACCTCGTCGGCCCGTCCGCGGTCGAACTCCTTGGTCCACGTGCCGATGAGCACCGTCGCGACCGCGTTCCCGGCGAAGTTCGTCAGTGCCCGCGCCTCGCTCATGAACCGGTCGATGCCGACGATGAGGCCGACCCCGTCCACCAGTTCCGGCCGGTGCGACTGCAGTCCGCCGGCGAGCGTGGCCAGGCCCGCGCCCGTCACCCCGGCCGCGCCCTTCGAGGCGATGATCATGAACAGCAGCAGCGAGATCTGCTCGCCCAGCGCGAGCGGCTTGCCCATCGCCTCCGCGACGAACAGCGAGGACATCGTCAGGTAGATCGCGGTCCCGTCCAGGTTGAAGGAGTACCCGGTCGGCACCGTGATGCCGGTGACCGGCCGGGACACCCCCAGGTGCTCCATCTTCGCGATGAGGCGCGGCAGCGCCGACTCCGAGGAGGAGGTGGACAGGATCAGCAGGAACTCGCGCCCCAGGTAGCGCAGCAGGGCGAACACGCTGACTCCCGTGCACACCCGCAGCAGCGTGCCCAGCACCACGAAGACGAAGATCAGACAGGTCGCGTAGAAGCCGATCATGATGACGGCGAGCGACTTCAGCGCGTCGATGCCGGTGGCCCCGACCACCGCCGCGATCGCTCCGAAGGCGCCCACCGGCGCGGCCCACATGATCATCGCCAGAATCCTGAACACCAGCTTCTGCACGTGCCCGATCCCGCGCAGCACGGGTTCGCCCGCCGTGCCCATGGCCTGGAGCGCGAACCCGCACAGCAGCGCCACCAGCAGCGTCTGGAGCACCTCGCCGCCGGTGAAGGCGGACACCAGCGTGGTCGGGATGATCCCGAGCAGGAACTCCGGCGTGGTCTTGGCCCCGCCCGCCTTGGCCTGCGCCTCTCCGGCGTGCTTGGCCGCCTCGGTCAGGTGGAGCCCGCTGCCCGGGTCCAGCAGGTTCCCCACCAGCAGGCCGATGGCGAGGGCCACGGTGGACATCACCATGAAGTAGCCGAGGGCGAGCCCGCCCACCGCCCCCACCTTGGCGGCCTTGCGGACCGATCCGATGCCCAGCACGATCGTGCAGAAGATCACGGGCGAGATCATCATCTTGATGAGGTTCACGAAGCCGGTGCCCAGCGGCTTGAGCTCCACGGCCACGCCGGGGGCGGCGAAGCCGACGGCGATGCCGAGGAGCACCGCGGCGATCACCGCGATGTAGAGATAGTGCGTTCTGTCGCGCGTGGCGGCCACGATGCCTCCTGGTGGTGAATACGTCCCGGGAGGACCATCGCCCGCCGCTGTGACCCCGGTCACCCTTGCGTTCATTGAGTTCACGAGCCGGTGCACACTGAGCGCCATGTTCCGTTTGCCCCGGCCGCCGCGCAGCCTCGCCGGCCAGCTCTTCGCCATGCAGGTGCTGCTCGTCGCCGTGGTCGTGGCCGGGTGCGCCGTCTTCGCGTACGCCACCGCGCGCGGCCAGGCCGAGGACGCGGCCCGGCGCCAGGCCGGGGCGGTGGCCCGAGCGGTCGCCGACTCCCCGTCGGTCCTGGAAGCCGTACGCGAGGCCGTACGCGGCGGCGATACCGCGGCCCGGCTCCAGCCGTACGCGGAGCGGGTACGCGTCGACTCGGGCGTGGACTTCGTGACGATCATGGATCCGGCCGGCCGGCGCTGGACCCACCCCGACCCGCGCCGGATCGGCGAGCCCTTCATGGGGAACACCGCCCCCGCCCTGCGCGGCCAGACCTTCAGCGAGACCTACACCGGCACCCTCGGGCCCTCGATCCGTGTGGTCACCCCGCTGACGGACGACGGCCGCGTGGTCGGCATGGTCAGCGCCGGGATCACCGTCCGGGCGATCAGCGCGCGTCTCGCCGAGCAGCTCACCGCCCTCGTCTGGGTCGCGGCCGCCGCCCTGGCCCTCGGCGGAGCTGGCACGTACATCGTCAACGCCCGGCTGCGGCGCCACACCCACGGGATGAACGCGGCCGAGCTCAGCCGGATGTATGACTACCACCAGGCGGCCCTGCACGGCGTGCGCGAGGGGCTGCTGATGCTCGACGGCCAGCGCAGGATCACCCTGATCAACGACGCGGGACGCGTACTGCTGGGCCTGAGGGGCGTGGTGACCGGCACCGGCGTAGCCGACCTGCGGCTGCCCGCACCCCTCACCGGGGCGCTGCTCGCCGACCAGCCCCGGGTCGACGAGGTGCACCTGACCGCGGACCGGGTGCTCGTCGTCAACAGCTCACCCGTCGCGGGCGGCGGCCGCCGGGGCACCGTGGTCACCTTGCGCGACCACACCGAACTCCAGGTACTGGCAGGGGAGTTGGATCACGAACGCGGGTTCACTCAGGCCCTGCGGTCCCAGGCCCACGAGGCGGCGAACCGGCTGCACACGGTGGTCTCGCTCATCGAGCTCGGCCGGGCGGACGAGGCGGTGGAGTTCGCCACCGCGGAACTGGAGCTGGCGCAGGCCCTCACCGACGAGGTGGTCACCGCGGTCGGGGAGCCGGTGCTCGTGGCGCTGCTGCTCGGCAAGGCCGCCCAGGCGCACGAGCGGGGCGTCGAGCTGGTGGTCACCCCCGACAGCACGGCCATCGACGGCGGGCCCGGGACCCCGCCGGCCCGGGACCTGGTCACCGTGGTCGGCAATCTCGTGGACAACGCCATGGACGCGCTCACCGGCGTCCCGGGCGGCCGGATCGCGGTCACCGTGCGCTGCGACGGGGAAGGACTGCTGCTGCGGGTGGCGGACAGCGGGCCCGGCCTGCCGGAAGGGGTGGACGTGTTCCGGCGCGGCTGGTCCGGCAAGGGGGAGGGCCGCGGCCTGGGCCTGGCCCTCGTGCGCCAGGTGGCGCAGCGCCACGGCGGCACCGCGGACGCCGCCTCCGGCCCGTCCGGCGGCGCCGAGTTCACCGTACGGCTGCCGGCGCCCGGCCGTCCCGCGGTGGGTGAGTCCGTATGAGCGCGCCCGAGGTGCGGGTGCTGATCGTCGAGGACGACCCGGTCGCCGCCGCCGCGCACGCGCTCTACGTCGGCCGGGTCCCCGGCTTCACCGCCGTCGGCACCGTGCACTCGCTCGCCGAGGCCACCCGGGCCCTGGAACGGACCCGCGCCGACCTGCTGCTGCTCGACCTCACCCTGCCCGACGGGCACGGCCTGCGTTTCGCACGCGGGCTGCGGGCCGCCGGGCACCCCGTCGACGTGATCGTGGTGACCTCGGCGCGGGACCTGGCCGTGGTCCGCGAGAGCGTCTCGCTCGGCGTGGTCCAGTACGTGCTGAAGCCCTTCGCCTTCCCGACCCTGCGCGAACGGCTCCTGCGGTACGCCGAGTTCCGCGCGACGGCGGGCGAGGCGGCCGGCCAGGACGACGTGGACCGGGCGATGGCCGCCCTGCGCGCCCCGCGCCCGGCGGAGCTGCCCAAGGGGCTGAGCGCGCCGACCCTGGACCGGGTCGCCGCGCTGCTGCGGTCGGCCCCCGAGGGGCTGACCGCAGCGGGGGCGGCCGAGGCGGCCGGGATCTCACGGATCACCGCCCGCCGCTACCTGGAGCACCTGGTGGACACCGGCCGCGCGGACCGCACCCCCCGGTACGGCCAGGTCGGCCGCCCCGAACTGCACTACCGCTGGCTGGCGGCGGCGACCGGCTCGGTGTCGAAGGTGTAGAACTTCCGGTGGTCCAGCATGTCCGCCGGGGTCACGTCGTTCCACGGCCGCATCGTGTCGCCCAGGTCCACGACGTTCGCGGTGCCGGCCGCCGGCAGGTAGGTGGACTGCGGGTGGCGGGCCTGCCAGTCGGCCCACAGCTTGTCCACGTAGGCGTGGTGCATCCAGAACACCGGGTCGTTGGGGGAGACCCCGGTGCCCATCTGGCCGCCGACCCACACGTGCACCCGGTTGTGCAGGTTGGCGCCCCGCCAGCCCTCCAGGTTGTTGCGGAAGCCGCTGGAGGAGCTGTTCCAGGGGGCCGCGTCGTACACCGGCATGGCGAGTACGGCGTCCACCTCCGCCTTGGTCGGCAGCTCGGCCACGCCCTGGCCCAGCGCCCGGCGCAGGTACGCGCGCCCGTCCACCCGTACGGCTATGTTCCACTTGCCCGTCGCGTAGGCGAAGGGTCCGTCCAGGACCTGGCCGTCGCGGGCCCGGCCGGTGCCGCCCAGGAAGTCGGCGGCCCAGAGGGAGGAGCGGGTGGTGCGGTCGGCGGTCCAGTCCCAGTACGGGAGCGAGACGTTCGCGTCCACCGCCTGCAGAGCAGCCTCGAATTCGAGAAGAAACCGGCGGTGCCAGGGCAGGAAGGAGGGAGAGCGGTGACCCACCCGGTCGCCCGAGTCGGTGTCGCTCATGATGAAGCCGTTGTGGGTGGTGACGAACCGGTCGTAGCGGCCGGTGCGCTTCAGCTCCAGCAGCGCGTTGGTGAAGGCGCGCTTCTCCTCGGCAGTGAGCGTGGCCTGGTTCTTGCGGACGGTCATGCCGTGCCTCCCATCGGGGCGAACGGGGCGAGCACGGCGCCCTGGAGCTCGCGCACGGCGGCGCGGGCCAGCGAGGTCGGGTCGGCATAGGTCTCGTAGTGGTTGACCACGCTGATCCAGGTGCCGTCGGCGTTCCGCATCACGTGCAGTTCGCGGCCGTCTATCCGGACGGTGGGCAGACCGGGGGAGTGGTGTCCGCCGTGGTGGCCGCCTCCCGTGCCCGCGGTTATCTGGATGCGTCTGCCCTTGTACACCTCGTCGACCGGGCCGGCTGGGGTGGCGGCGGCACGGGAGTCGGTGGAGGCGGCGCGCGCTGTGGCGCCCGCAAGGCCTAGGACGGTGAGTGCGCCGGCAGTGGTGCCCAAGGCCTGCCGACGGGTGATCTTGTTCATGACCGAAGAAGTACCAGGGCAGCAAGGGCAGTTGGCCATTATCCGGACATCGGAGGACAAGTTTCGTATAGAACGAATCGAATGATTTTTCGGTCCCGGCCGGCTTTCCCGGCTCCGGCGGGAAGATCTGCGGTGGTAATGCTACCCGGCAGTAATTTCTCCGGCTCCACCGAGCGCCTATGGAGGGGATCACACCGCAGAGTCGGCCGGAAGCCGCGTCGCGGCATCAGGGGGATATGTCGCTTACTCACCTATAGTGCCGATATGGCTCTTCACAAGACGAAGGACGCAGACGCCCCCGACGCTGCCTCGGACGTGTTCGCGTCCGCCCTGAGCGGCCAGATCCTCCCCAAGTACCGGATGCCCGAAGACCACTCGCCCACCGAGGTCGTCTACGAACTCCTCCGCAACGAGCTCCTGTTGGACGGGAACGCCGCGCAGAACCTGGCCACCTTCTGCACCACCTGGTCCGACGACGGCGTGCACCGCCTGATGAACGACTGCCTCGACAAGAACATGATCGACAAGGACGAGTACCCGCAGACGGCCGAGATCGAGTCACGCTGCGTCAACATCCTGGCCAACCTGTGGAACGCCCCCGCCGGCACCACCGGGACCGGCTGCTCCACCACCGGCTCCAGCGAGGCCGCCATGCTCGGCGGACTCGCCCTCAAATGGCGCTGGCGCGCCCGCCGCCGCGCCGAGGGCCTCCCCGCGGACCGTCCCAACCTGGTGTGCGGCCCGGTCCAGATCTGCTGGGAGAAGTTCGCCCGCTACTTCGACGTCGAGCTGCGCCAGGTCCCGCTGGAGCCCGGCGCCACCGGGCTGCAGCCCCACCAGCTCGCCGCGTACGTCGACGAGAACACCATCGGCGTCGTCGCCATCCTCGGCGTCACCTACACCTGCGACTACGAGCCCGTCGCCGAGATCGCCGCCGAACTCGACCGCATCCAGGCCGAGCACGGCTGGGACGTCCCCATCCACGTGGACGGCGCGAGCGGCGGCTTCGTCGCCCCCTTCCTCCACCCCGACGTGGTCTGGGACTTCCGGCTGCCGCGCGTCGCCTCCGTCAACACCTCGGGCCACAAGTACGGACTCGCGCCGCTCGGCGTCGGCTGGATCGTCTGGCGCACCTCCGACCTTCTCCCCGCGGACCTCGTCTTCGACGTGGACTACCTGGGCGGAGACATGCCGACCTTCGCCCTCAACTTCTCCCGGCCCGGCGGCGAGGTCATCGCCCAGTACTACCTGTTCCTGCGCCTCGGCCGGGGCGGCTACCGCCGCGTGCAGCAGGCCTGCGCCGACACCGCCCAGTACCTGGCCGACGAGATCGCCGGGATGGGCCCGTTCACCCTCCTCTACGACGGCAGCGGCGCCCTCCCCGCCGTCTCCTACACGCTCACCGACCCGGCCGGAGCGGGCTTCAGCCTCTACGACCTCTCCGACCGGCTGCGGATGCGCGGCTGGCAGGTGCCCTCGTACCCACTGCCGGCCGACCGCCAGGACACCGTCATCCAGCGGGTCCTCGTCCGGCACGGGGTGACCCGCGATCAGATGGCCCTGCTCGCCACCGACCTGCGCAATGCCCTGGAACACCTCAAGGCCTCACCCCCGCCCGTACCCGCCACCGAGCCCCGGTCCGGCTTCCACCACTAGGCCCTGTCCGGGCGAGCGGGGTCCCCGCTTCTTGATCAACGGGTGCTGGAATGCGACGGTGTGGCCCATGACCGACACGTTCGAGGAGAACCGGCGACTGCTCTTCGGCACCGCCTACCGCATGCTCGGGAGCGTCGCCGACGCCGAGGACATCGTGCAGGACGCCTGGCTCGCCTGGAACCGGACGGAGCGGGCGTCCGTTCAGCATCCCAAGGCCTATCTGGTGCGCACCGTCACCAACCTGAGCCTGAACCGGCTGACGTCGGCCCAGGCCGTCCGTGAGGCCTACGTCGGCCCGTGGCTCCCCGAGCCCCTCCTGACCTCGCCCGACGTCGCCGAGGAGGCCGAACTGGCCGACACCGTCTCGATGGCGGTCCTGGTCGTGCTGGAGACCCTGACCCCGGTCGAACGTGCGGTGTTCCTGCTCCGCGAGGTGTTCGGGTACTCCTACGCGGAGATCGCCGAGGTCGTCGGGAAGTCGGAGGCCGCGGTCCGCCAGTCCGCGCACCGGGCCCGTGAACACGTGCGGGCCCGGCGCCCCCGGTTCAGCGCGAACGCGTCCGAACAGCGCGAGATCGCCGAGAAGTTCCTCGCGGCCTGCGCGGGCGGGGACCTGGGCGAGGTGCTCACGCTCCTCGCCCCCGACGTCGTCTCCTGGTCGGACGGCGGCGGCGTCGTCTCGGCCGCCCGCCGCCCCCTGCACGGACCCGACCACGTCGCCCGCTGGCTCCTGGGCGTCCTGGCCAAACCGGAGGTCCAGGGTGTGGAGATGCGCGTCGACGAGATCAACGGCGAGGCCGGACTGCTGCTGTCCGCCGGCGGCGTGAACCTCGGCGCGGTCACCTTCGAGGCGGCCGGCGGCCGGATCACCGCGCTGCGCTTCGTCGTCAACCCGCAGAAGCTGCGCGGCATCCAGCCCTGAACCGCACCCCGCGAGCGGGCTACCGCGCCCCGAAGTTCTGCGTCCACCAGGGACCGCCCGCACCCTGGTGGATGCCGACGCCGATGTCCTTGAAGGAGCAGTTGAGGATGTTCGCGCGGTGGCCCGGGCTCTTCATCCAGGCGTCCATGACCGACTGAGCCGTCTGCTGGCCCTTGGCGATGTTCTCGCCGTACGTCGACCAGCGGTATCCGGCGGCGGTGGTCCGCTGGCCCGGGTCCGTTCCGTCGGGGCTGGTGTGCGAGAAGAAGTCCCGCTTCGCCATGTCGTCGGAGTGGCCCTGGGCGGCCGAGCGCAGCTGCGCGTCCTCCTTCAGCGGACCGCAGCCCGCCGCCGCCCGCTCGGAGTTGACCAGGGCCACGACCTGGCCGGCGATGCCCGGCGGGGCGGGGGCCGGCGCCGGGGGCTTCGGGGCCGGGGAGCTGCTGCGGCTCGGCGCCGGGGTCGGGCTCGCGGCCGGGCTCGGCGAGGCGGAGGCCGACGGCGAAGGGGACGCGGAGGGCGAGGGGGAGGCGGACGGCGAGGGCGGCTCCGAGGGGAGCGCGGATTCGGAGGCCGAGAGCGCGGCCAGCGGGGCCGGGGCTGCGGCCTCGCCCGTCTTCGTGTCGCCGGAACCGGGGAGCGTGCCGAGGTACACCAGGCCGCCGCCCGCGACGCAGGCGGCGAGCACCGCGCCGCCGATCACCCGGCGGCGGTTCTGCTTGCGCCTGCGCAGCGCGCTCCGGCCGCCGCCCGCCGTCCCCACCTCCGGGGTGAGGTGCGTGTGGGCCGCCGTGTCGGCGAAGCCCGAGCCCGCGCCGTCGCCTTCGGCGAAGGCGGCGCCCGCGGGGGTGAAGTCGGCCGCACCGGCCGCCCGCACCCCTGCCAGCAGGGCCGCCGAGACGGGTACCAGGGCCAGCCCGGCCAGCAGTCCCTCCGCCGGCACCAGGCCGCTCCACAGGCCGGAGCAGCGTACGCATTCCCGTGCGTGGCGGGCTATTCGCTTGCGCCACAGCGCCGAGGGCCGGCCGTCCCAGCCCGCCGTCAGGGTCCGCAGCTCCTCGCACACCGGCCGGGCGTCCAGGGCCCGCACCACCACCCGGGCCGCTTCCAGCTGCGCCTTCATCCGCTGCACCCGTACCGCCGCGTGCTGCGTGGACAGCTCCAGTGCGGCGGCCACCTCCGCCCGGGTGAGCTCCCCGGCGCACTCCAGCCACCACAGCGACAGCAGCGCCCGGTCGTCGGGCTCCAGCCAGCGCGTGGCGCGGGCCGTCTCGCGCCGCTGACCCGCCAGGTTGAGGCGGACGACCGTCAGGTCGACGAAGTCGGCGCCCGGGTCGGCGACCTCGCTCGCCGCCTCCAGCGTGCTCTCGCCGTAGCCGCTCTGCCGGGCCTGCCAGTACGCCCGTACGCGGTTCATCGCGATCGCCACCAGCCAGGACCGGAAGCTCTCGTCCGCGCGCAGGCCGCCCAGCCCGTCGAGGGCCCGCAGCATCGTGTCCTGCACCACGTCGTCCACGTCACAGGACCCGTTGAGGGCCCGCCCGACGATGTTGTAGACGAGCGGCAGATGGGTGCCGACGAGTTCGTCCTGCGCGCGGGGATCGCCCGCGCGGGCCGCTGCCACCAGCGCTGCCGTGTGCTGAGTGCTCATGTGATGTTCCCTGTCCGTACCGGCGGTCGATGATGCCCAATGACTGGGAGACCGTCGAGAGGGGCCTCGATAACACTTATCCGGAAGTTGTTTTTCCGGCATCTGCTGCGGGCGGCAGGGGGTAACGCCGCGCCGAGGCGTCGGTCTGGGCGAGCCGCCGTAGCGCAGCCAGCATCGCATCCCCCAGTACGGTGCCCACCACCACCCGCTCCACCATGTCCTCCCGCTCCGTCCGGCGCGCGACGAAGGCCAGGTCGGCGGCGGCGATCCGTTCCGCGGCGGTGGCGAACTCGTCCAGGTGGTCCAGGTAGTCCCCGTGCCCGACCGCCAGCAGGGAGGCCGCGGCGGCGGTGAGTGCGAGCGCCGACGGGTCGCCCAGTTGGACCTGCCAGCCGCGCCGCGTGATCAGCTCCTGGACCAGGGCCCGCGCCTGCGCGCCGCTCGCCGGGTCGACCTCCGGCGGGTCGGCGAGGCCGACGGTGTCGGCAGCCTCGCCCAGCAGGTCGTGCAGAGGGCGTTCGCGGTCCGCCAGCGCCTCCACCACCTTGCCGACGGAGGCGAGCGGCAGCCCGCCGACATCGGTGAGGGCGCGGATCAAGTGCAGCCTGCGGACGTGCTGTTCGCCGTAACTGGCCTGGTTGGGGCTGGTCAACTCGCCGGCGGGCAGCAGGCCTTCACGGAGATAGAACTTGATGGTGGGCACCGGAACGCCGGTGGTCCGGCTCAACTCTCCCATGCGCAAAGTGAATTCTCGCTTTCGGCTGGGCCCGGGGGCTTGCGCGGGCGGGCTGGATTATGGACAGTGGCACTATCGGATACTGGGTAGTTCCGGTATCCATTATGGGGGTGCAGGATGCGGAACCACATCGAAGGATGGCATCGGCCGCTGCTCGTCTTCGCGGCGGCCATGGGAGTGCTCACGCTGGTCTCGGGGGTGGGGCTGATCGTGGACGACCGGGCGCTGGTCGGATCCCCGATCTGGCACAAGCCGTTCAAGTTCTCGGTCTCGTTCGTCGTGTACGGGCTGACGCTGGCATGGATGTACTCGCTGCTCACACGCGGCCGCAGGGTCGGCTGGTGGGCGGGCGCGGTGATCGTGGCGGCGAGCGTCACCGAGATGGCCGTGATCGTCGGCCAGGTGGTGCGGGGCAAGCGCAGCCACTTCAACCAGGAAACCCCGTTCGACAGCCGCCTGTTCGCCGTCATGGGCACGACGATCGTCGTGCTGTGGCTGGCCACGCTGCTGATGGCCGTGGTGCTGTGGCGCCAGCCGCTCGCGGACCGGGCCACCGTTTGGGCCATTCGGACCGGTTCGGTCGTCGCGCTCGCCGGACTCGCGATCGGCTTCCTGATGGTCCAGCCCACCGAGGCGCAGCTCGCCGGGCAGATCACCGACACGGTCGGCGCGCACAGCGTCGGCGTCCCGGACGGCGGACCGCACCTGCCGGTCACCGGCTGGGCGGCCACCGGGGGCGATCTGCGGATCGCCCACTTCGTCGGGATGCACGCCCTCCAGGTGCTGCCGCTGCTGGCGCTCGCGCTGACCTTCGCGGCCCGGCGGTACGGCCGGGCGTCCGTCCCGGCCGTACGCACGCGCCTCGTCCTGGTCGCGGCGGCGGGGTACGCGGGTCTGGTGGCCCTGACCACCTGGCAGGCCCTGCGGGGGCAGGCCCTCACCTCGCCTGACGGGGTGACCCTGGCCGCGGCGGCCGGGCTGGCCGTCGCGGTGGCGGCGGGAGCGGCCCTCGCCCTGCGGGGCGGGTCCGGGGCGCGGCTCGAACCGGGCGCGTCGGCGTCGCCGGCGGCATCGGTCGTCGAGGCTGCCGGGCGCTGACCGCCGGCGGCGGCGCCGGCTCCGGCTCACAGCAGCGGAGCCAGCGCCTCCGTGGCCGCGCGCAGGGCGGGCGCGTACGACTCGATCTCCTCGCGGGAGACCAGGAAGGTGACGGTGGTGACGCTGACCCCGCCGATCGGGCGGCCGTCCGGGCCGAGGACCGCGGCGCCGATGCAGCGGATGGTGGGCTCGTTCTCCTCGTCGTCCAGGGCGAAGCCGCGGGCACGGACCTCCGCCAGCTGCGCGTACAGCTCCTCCGCGCGCGTGAGCGTCCGGGGAGTCCGGGGCGCCAGCCCGGTGGCGGCGATCAGCTCCCGTACCTCCGCCCCGGGCAGGTGCGCCAGGATGCTCTTGCCGATCGCGGTGGTGTGCAGCGGCATGCGCATGCCGACCCGGGAGGCCGTCCGGAAGGGCTGCTCGCTCTCCAGCTTCCGGATGTAGGTGATCGTCTCCCCGCTGTGCAGGGCGAGATGGACCGTCTGGCCGCCGGCCGCCTGCCGCAGCTCGTCCAGGATGCGCCCGATGCTCGCCGGCTCCCCGCCGCTGACCAGGGCGGACAGCCCGCGCAGCCGCGGCCCCACCCCGTACCGGCCATCGGCCTCCTGGCGTACGAAACCCTGCTCGGCCAGCGAGGCGAGGATCCGGAAGGTGCTGGACTTGGGCACGGCGGCCGCCGCCGTCACCTCGGCGAGCCGGTGCGGTCCGCCCGGCGCCGCCACCGCCTCCAGGATGCGCAGGGACTTCTCCAGCGCCGATCCCGCGGCGGAGGTCCGGCCGCCGCGTGGCGCGCCGCCGCCCCCGGGCTCCGGAGCCTCATCCATTGACATGACGACTCCCGGACTGGGTAGGGTCTAGACCACGTGGTTCCGCTACACAATACGTCGTTCCATTACGTGGAACAAACGGGAGGGTCCCTTGTCCTGCCACCCGTACGCGGTGATAGCCGCCCAGCGCCTGCTGCCGGTGCTGCGCAACGCCGACGCCGACGAGGCCGTCCGGCACACCACCGCCCTGCTCGCCGCCGGATGCCGCGCGGTCGAGCTGACCACCTCCACCCCCGGCTGGGCGCAAGCCCTCACCCGCACCACCCCGCTCGCCGACGCGCGCGGCCGCCGCGCCCTCGTCGGCCTCGGCACCGTGACCACCACCGAGCAGGCCGAGACCGCCCTGGACGCGGGCGCCGGCTTCCTGATCTCCCCCCACCCCGCGCCGGAGGTCCGCGAAGTCGCCGGCCGCCGCGGAGCCGTGTTCATCGAAGGCGGGTTCACCCCCGGCGAGATCGCCTCCGCCGTCCGGGCCGCGGGCGCCGCCAAGGTGTTTCCGGCGCACGTCGGCGGCCCGGGGTTCATCCGCTCCCTCAAGGCCGTACTGCCCGAGGGGCTGATCATCCCGACCGGAGGCATCCGGCCCGGTGAGGTTCCCGACTGGCTGGCCGCCGGGGCGGCGGCCGTCGGCATCGGCAGCGGGCTGCCCGCAGACCCGGCCGAACTGGCCGCCGTGTTCGCCGAGCTGGCCCGTCCGTGCTGCGGCCGCGGCGACTGCGCCGGCCGGGAGTCCCGGCCGTGACCGCACCGGCCGCGTCGACGCGGGCCGCCGCACCGGCCGCGGCGTCGTACGACGTGCTCGTGCTCGGCGAGGTGCTCGCTGAGATCCACGCCGGAGCCCCGCTGCGCGAGGCCGCCGACGGCACCCCAGCCCGTATCTCCTACTCCGGGGACGCCCTGAACGCGGCGGCCGCAGCCGCGGCCGCCGGTGCCCGGACCGCCCTGCTCGCCGTCGTCGGCGAAGACGAGCTCAGCATCCCGCTGTTGCGGCGCGCCGCCGAACTCGGCGTGGACGTCTCCCACGTACGCCGCGCCCCGCGGCCCAACGGCGCCTATCTGCTGTCCGCCGACACCGAGGGCGACCGGGAGTTCGTCTACTGGCGTGCCCACAGCGCCGGTTCCACCCTCGCGCCCGCTCACATCGAGTCCTGGCGCGATCTGCTCACCACGTCCACGGCGCTGATCACCAGCGGCATCACGGGCGCCCTGTCACCGACCAGCCACGACGCCGTGCTCGCCGCCGCGCACCTCGTGCACGGGGCCGGCGGGCACCTCTCGTACGACCCCAACTTCCGCCCCCGGCTGACCGGCCGTGCCCGGGCCCGGGAACTGCTCGCCCGCATCGCCCCGCTGACCGGGCTGCTCAAGACCTCCTGCCCGGCAGACGCCCTCGCCCTCGTGGACACCGGCGACCCGGCCACCGCCGCCGTCCGCTGCCGCGCGCTGGGCGCCCGTACGGTCGTGGTCACCGCGGGCGCCGGCCGACTGCTGCTGGACGACGGCGGGGGCGCCCGGTACCGGCCGGTGCCCGTGAACCCGGCTCCGGTCGACGCGACCGGCGCGGGCGACTGCTTCACCGGCACCGCCACCGCCCGGCTCGCCCTCGGTGACGGGCTCGAGGACGCAGTGGCCTACGGCACGGCGGCCGCCTCCCTCTCCGTGTCCGGCCGCGGGGGCACCGGGCGCGTCCCCGTCTTCACGGAGACGGCGGCGCTGGCGGCGCGGCACCGCCGGGTCACAGGGCGTTGAGGAGCGCGACCTCCTCCGCGGTGAGGCGCAGGGACCCGGCGGCGACGTTCTCGACGAGGTGGTCGGGGTTCCCCGTGCCCGGGATCGCCAGGACGTGCGGACCGCGGCTCAGGGTCCACGCCAGGCGCAGTTGCGCAGTCGACACCCCGTGGGCCTTGGCCAGGGCGCTCACCTCGGGCCCGTCCTCGGCGGTCGCCCCCGCCTCCTTGCCGGCGCCGGCGATCGCGAAGAACGGCACGAAGGCGATGCCCTGCTTCCCGCACGCGTCCAGGAAGGCATGGTCCTCGGCCGGGGACCCGATCCCGTACGGGTTCTGCACGCACACCACCGGCGCGATGGCCCGCGCCTCGGCGAGATGGTCGGGGCGGGCGTTGGAGATGCCCAGGTGGCGGATCAGACCGGCCGTGCGGAGGTCGGCGAGCGCCCCGAAGTGCTCGGCGATCGAACCGGTCGTCTCCCGCCGGGGTACGCGCAGGTTGACCACGTCCAGGTTGTCCCGGCCCAGCTGACGGAGGTTCTCCTCCACCTGACCGCGCAACTGCCCGGGCTCGGCCCACCACCACTCGCCGTCCGGGCCGCGGCCAGGCCCGACCTTGGTGGTGATGACGAGGTCTTCGGCGTACGGGGCCAGCGCCCGGTTGATCAGCTCGTTGGCGGAGCGCAGCGGGGAGAAGTAGAAGGCGGCGGTGTCGATGTGGTTCACACCGAGCTCGACGGCGCGGCGCAGCACGCCGGTCACTCGCTCGCGGTCGCTGGGGGATCCGTCGGCGAGGTGCGTGAGGCGCATCGAGCCGAAGCCGAGCCGGTTGACGGGCAGGTCGCCGAGTTGCCAGGTGCCCGCGGCCGCCGCGGTGATCGTCTCTGAGGTCATCCGCCGAGCGTATCGGGCCCCCTGAGGCCTCATGGAGGTGCGTACGTGGAGGGCGCCGCCGGGCCGGATCCGATGTCGCGGCCCGGCGGCGCCGGTCAGTGGCCCCGCAGCCCCCGGTCCACGGCCGTCATCAGCTCGCCGTCGGCGGTGTCCGCGTCCAGAGACCAGAACATCGCCCCTCCGAGGCCGTGTTCGCGGATGTAGCCGGCCTTGGCGCGCAGCACCTGCGGGTCGTCGTACGTCCACAGGGTGGTACCGTCGAAGAGCCAGGCGTGCCCGCCGCGCCGGTCCCGGTGGACCTGGTAGGTCCCGGAATCGGACAGCTTCTTCAGCGCCTTGTAGTCCTCGTACCCCGCCGACCAGGTGGCGGGCGCCGGCCCGGTGGCGGGCTGCCCCATGCCGTCGCCGCCGCCGCTGACGCCCGTCCAGCCCTGCCCGTAGAACGGCATGCCCATCACCAGCTTGTGCGCGGGCGCGCCGCGCCGCCGCCAGGCGTCCACCGTGCCGTCCACGCTGAAGTCCCCGCGGGCGTAGAGCGCGGACTGCTGGGCCGTGGTGGACTCGCCGGAGACGTGGAAGTCGTAGCCCTGGAGGGTCACGAAGTCGAGGTCGCGCATGATCCGGCGGACGTCGAAGCCCGCGTCGATCTTGGCGGGCGCGGTCGGGACGAAGGCCGTCAGCTCGTACGGGGACTTCCGCTTCTGGCCGCGCGCGTACGCGTCGAGCTGCGTGCGGAACTCCTGGACGAGCTCGGCGAAGTTGCGCTTGTCCTCGGGCCGGAACTTCGTGTCCGCGTCACCGGCGGAGCCGGGCCACTCCCAGTCGAGGTCGATCCCGTCGAACAGCCCGGCGGCCGCGCCCGCGCCGCCGCGGGCGCCGTCCTGCGGCAGGTTGCCCTTGATGTAGAGGTCGATGCACGACTCGACGAACGCCTTGCGGGAGGCGGGGGTCAGGGCCGCGTCCGAGAAGTGCGTGGACCAGCTCCAACCGCCCAGGGAGATCAGCACCTTGAGGCCGGGGTGCTTGGCCTTGAGCTCACGGAGCTGGTTGAAGTTGCCGGCGAGCGGCTGCTCCCAGGTGTCGGCCACCCCGTCCACGGAGTTCTCGGCGTCGAGCGGGCGGACGTAGTCGGCCCAGGCATCGGCCTCGCCCGGCACGTTCCCGGTGAAGCACTTGCCCTCCGCGCTGACGTTGCCGAAGGCGTAGTTGATGTGGGTGAGCTTGTCGGCGGAGCCGTTCGCCTCGAGGTCCTGGACCTGGAAGTCCCGTCCGTAGACGCCCCATTGGGTGAAGTAGCCGACCTTCTTGTACGAGCGGTGGTCGCCGCCCGCCGTGTCGTCCTGCGCCGCGCCGGCGGCGGGGGCGAAGGCGGTCAGCAGGGAGAGGGAGCAGGCGGCGACGGCCAGTCTGCCGAGCATGCTGCGGCGCATGGGCTTCCTTTGCGGAGGCGGGAGCGGGGCGTGAGCGCGTGCGCGGTGCATGCCGGAAACTATTGGTCTGGACCAGAGTGGTCAAGGGGGTGGCGGAAACTCGCCTGCCGCGGGTGAAGGGGTGGCGGGAGGCTGCGGGAGGTTACGGGAGGCTCCACTGGCCGACGTCGTCGGCCAGGCCGCCGTTCAGGGCGAACTGGACGGCCGCCGGGACGGCGTCCTGCGGGAGCCGGAAGGTGACGAAGCCCTCGGCCGAGCCGCCGGGGCTGAGGGTGACGGTGTCGGGGAAGGAGGCCCCGGCCGTCGTCGGGCTGTTGAGGCCGGTGAACCGCTTCCCGGCGGTGTCCAGCAGGTGCGCGGCCGGCGCGGGGGAGTCCTTGTACACGGCGGTCCCGGTGTTCTCCAGCCGGAAGCGGACGGCAAGCAGCCGGGTCGAGGCATCGGGCGCCGGGCCCTCCGGATCGGCCGGGATCGCGGGGTCCACCACCTGTACCAGGGTGACGTCGAGCCGCTGGCCGGGCTCGTTCCCGGCGAGGGAGACGGTCTCGCCCGACCCGCCGGGGGCTGCGCCCAGCAGGGCCGGGCCGAGGAGGGCGAGCGCGGCCAGGGCGCCGCGCAGGCGGCGCCGGGGCATGGAGGCACCTGCGGATCCACCGATCACCCTGTCCACGATCCTCTCCCGCCGGGGGTCCCGCCACCCGCACGGTCACGCGACTTCCACCCGCATGACCCCGGAAATTGGTGGATCTTCAGGCTGCTCCGTGCCATGGTTGGTCCCACCGAAGGGGTGTAGCTCAGCTGGTCAGAGCAACGGTCTCCAAAACCGTAGGCCGCAGGTTCAAATCCTGCCGCCCCTGCCATCAGTTCATCGTGACGTGCCGTCGGGCCGGACCCCCAGGGTCCGGCCCGACGGCACGTCAGGCCACTGCCTCTGGCAGACTGGCCCGCGTTACCCCAGGCGGTGCAGGACAGGAAACCGGTGCGATTCCGGTGCGGTCCCGCCACTGTGACCGGCTCGTCCCCCGTGGGGGAGGCCGGGAGTCAGACACTGACGCACCGCCTCTGCTCGCTCCTTCACGTCGACCAGGGGACGCGGATCCCCCGGAGAGGCTCTGCCATGTCGCGTTCCCGCGCTCGCGCCGTCCTGCGCGCAATCACCCCCCTCGCGTTCCTGATACCCCTGGCCGCCTGCGCCGGTTCGCCCGCCGAACGGCAGGCCAAGGCCGCGGGATCGTCCGCCGAAGCGCCCGGGTTCCCGTACACCGTCACCAACTGCGGTCTCAGCAGCACCTACCAGACCCCGCCGCAGCGTGCCGTGACCATGAACCAGCACGCCACCGAGGTGCTGCTCGCCCTCGGCCTGGAGGACCGGATCGCCGGTTCCGCCTACCTCGACGACGCCGTGCTCCCCGCCTACCGGCCCGCCTACGACAAGATCAAGGTGCTGGCCAAGGAGTACCCCTCCAAGGAGATCCTGCTCGGCGCGAACCCCGACTTCGTCTACGGGGGCTACTCCAGTGCCTTCGACAAGGGGCAGGGCCGCGACCGCGAAGGTCTGGCCAAAACCGGTGTCAACACCCGGCTCAACGTGGAGAACTGCGCCGGGGGCCCGGTCGGCCTCGACCAGCTCAAGACCGAGATCACCGAGGTGGCGCGGACCTTCGGCGTGCCCGAGCGCGGCGCGAAGCTCATCGAGGACGAGCAGCGCCGCATCGACACCGTGACCGCCCGGGTGAAGGACAAACCGCGGCCGTCCGTCTTCGTCTACGACTCCGGCGAGGCCTCCGCCTTCACCGCCGGGGGCGACGGCATCGGCAACCAGATCGTCTCCCTCTCCGGCGGGACGAACGTCTTCGCCGACCTCAAGGACACCTTCGGCGACGTGTCGTGGGAGAAGGTCATCGAGCGCAAGCCCGAGGTCGTCCTCATCTACGACTACGGCAGCACCACCGTCGAGTCCAAGAAGCAGCGCCTGTTGAACGACCCGGCCCTCGCCGAGGTTCCCGCGATCAAGAACCGGCGGTTCGTCGTACTGCCGCTCTCCTCGGCCGTCCTCGGGGTGCGCGTCGCCGACGCCGTCGAGTCCCTGGGCCGCGAGCTGCACCCCGACGCAGCGTGAGGCGCCGCCGGACCCCGGCCGTCCTCGTCCTCCTCGCCGCCCTGCTGGCGGCGTCCGCCGTGGCCGGGCTGGCCCTGGGGCCGGTACGGATCGCCCCCGGCCAGGTCCTCGACATCGTGCTCGGCGGCCTGACGGGCGAGCGGCGCACCGGGGCGTTCGCCTCCATCGTGTGGGACGTCCGGACGCCGAGGGTGCTCCTCGGGGCCGTCGTCGGCGCCGGGCTCGCCGTGGCGGGCACCGTGCTCCAGGCCCTCGTACGCAATCAGCTCGCGGATCCCTTCCTGCTGGGGGCGTCGTCCGGGGCCTCGGCGGGAGCCGTCCTCGTGATCGTCTTCGGCGCGGGCGCGGGCGCGGGCGCGGGCGCCGGTGCCGGTGCCGGTGCCGCGGGTGTCGCGGGCGGGCTCGGCGTGCCGTTCGCCGCGTTCGCCGGGTCGCTGGGCGCGCTCGTCGCCGTCTACGCCATGGCCCGGCGCGGGGGAGCCATGACCACCGGCCGGCTGATCCTCGCCGGCGTCGCCGTCCAGTACATCCTGTCCGCGCTCACCAGCCTCGTCCTGGTGCTCGCCGCGCACCCCGACCAGGTCCGCTCCGTCCTCTTCTGGACGCTCGGCGGCCTCGGCGGGGCCCGCTGGGACGAACTGGCCCTGCCCGCCGTCGCACTGCTCGCCGGCACGGCGCTGCTCATCGCCCTCGCGCGGCCGCTCGACCTCCTCCTCGCGGGGGAGGAGGGCGCACACACCCTCGGCCTGGACACCGGACGCTTCCGGGCCGCCGTCTTCGTCCTCACCTCCCTCGTCGTCGGCGTACTCGTCGCCTACAGCGGGGCGATCGGCTTCGTCGGGCTGATGATCCCGCACGCCGCCCGGATGGTCGTCGGCGCCGGGCACCGGGCGCTGCTGCCGGTGGCCGCGCTGGGCGGGGCGGTGTTCCTGACGCTGGCCGACCTGGTCGCCCGTACGGCCGCGGCGCCCGAGGAGATCCCGGTCGGCGTGGTCACCGCCCTCGTCGGCGGGCCGTTCTTCCTGTGGATGCTGCGCCGCTCCACCCGCACCGAGGGGATGACCGGATGACCGTGATCGCGGCCCAGGCGCTGGAACTCGCCGTCGAGGGCGTGCGTTACGAGACAGAAGGGCACACGCTGCTGCACGGTGTCGACCTCACCGCCCGCCCCGGCGAGACGGTCGGCGTGGTCGGCCCCAACGGCAGCGGCAAGACCACCCTGCTGCGCTGTGTGTACGGCACCCTGCGGCCCACCGCCGGCCGGGTCCTGCTGGACGGCGCCGACGCGGGCGCGCTCACGGTCAAGGACCGGGCGCGGCGCGTGGCGGTCGTCCCGCAGGACGCGAGCGGCACCTTCGGGCTGACCGTTCGCGAGGTCGTCGCCATGGGGCGCAGTCCGCACAAGCGGTTCTGGGAGCAGGACGGTCCGGACGACGTCCGGCGGGTGGCCGAGGCCTTGGAGACCGTCGGCGCGGGCGCCTTCGCCGCGCGCCGCTTCGACGAGCTATCCGGCGGCGAACGCCAGCGCGCCCTGGTGGCCCGCGCCCTCGTCCAGGACCCCGGCCTGCTCGCCCTCGACGAGCCGACCAACCATCTGGACATCGGCTACCAGCTGGAGATCCTCGGCCTGGTCCGCGCCCTGCCCGCCACCGGGCTGCTGGTCCTGCACGACCTCAACCTCGCCGCCGCCTTCTGCGACCGGCTGTACGTGCTCGACGGCGGCCGCGTGGTGGCCTCAGGCCCGCCGGCCGGGGTACTCACCGAGGAGCTGCTGGCCGAGGTGTACGGGGTGCGCACCCGCATCGGGGTCCACCCGGACACGGGCGCACCGAACATCGTCTACCTTCACTCGGCCGGGGCTACGCGGCCCCGTCCTCCTGGTACCCGTACGGGCGGGTGATGATCTCCATCCCGTGCCCGGCCGGGTCCGTGAAGTAGACGCCGCGGCCCCCGTCGTTGTGGTTGATCTCGCCGGGGTGCTTTCCGTGCGGGTCGGCGTAGTACGCGACCCCCGCCGACCGGATCTTCTCGAAGGCCGCGTCGAACTCCTCCTCGGAGAGGAGGAACGCGTAGTGCTGCGGGGTGATGGACCCGGCCGGGATGGTCGCGAAGTCAAGGGTGACGCCGTTGGCGGTCTCGACCGGGATGAAGGGGCCCCACTCGGTCCCGACCCGGAGGCCGAGGACGTGCGCCAGGAACTCGGCGGACTCCCGGTTGTCACGGGAGTGGATGATCGTGTGGTTCAGTGCGACTGACATGGGTGAATGCCTCCGAAAGGCACTTCGCGGCTACCTCCATGCCTCACCCAGCCGGTGACCGACACGCGATGCCGCGATCACGATCCTAAACACCGCTTCCGGGTGAAGTCCACCGGTTCAGGCCGATGGCCGCCGCCCTCACGCGCCCCCGTACACCGCCTTGAGGTTGTCCTGCGCCGGGTGCGTCCGGCCCGCCGGGCCCGCCGCGAACACCCGGAGCAGGTTCTCCGTCACCCGGGTGGTCAGCGCCCCGGACCGCGCGTCCAGGCCGTGGTTGGCGCCACTGCGGCCGTCGCCCGACGCGTCGAGGGCCTCCACCCAGCGCATCGTGCCGGTCGCGAAGACCCCTGCTCCGCTGGGCGCCGTGTAGTACGCCGTGTCCTGATGGCTGGGCCGGCCCTCGCAGACCACGGGGGAGTGGGCCAGGATCTCGATCGGCCGGGGCGTCGGGAAACCGGTGTCGACCTTGTCGTACTCCACCCCCACCAGGTGCTCGAACCGGTCGCCGGCCTTCGCGCCGGTTCCCTCGAACAGCCAGTGGCCGGGGTGGGTCACCACGTACGGGGCGTCCACCGGGTAGCCGTCGTAGATCACGCCCAGCAGCGAGCTCTCCGGATCCGCGCCGGGCGCCGAGCGGAAGTCCACCGTCGCGGGGTGGCCGCGCTTGAACCCGGGGTCCTGGTCGTAGGCGGACTTGTAACAGACGAGCGTGCGGTCCGGCCCCAGGTCCGAGGCCTCCAGCCGGATCCGGCGGAAACAGCAGTTCGCGCCGAGGATCGCGATGTTGGTGCCCGCGTCGCGGGCGGCCGTGAAGTGCGCCCGCTGGTCGGGCGACCAGTACTCGTCGTGCCCGAGGGAGAGCACCGCCGAGGCCCCTTCGAGCAGCCGCTTCTCCCGGGCCACGTCGGTGGTCGTCGTGTACGCGAGGGGTATGCCGAGCCGCTCGGCGAGCGCGATCAGCGGGGCCTCGTAGACCAGGAACAAGCCCGCGCCGTCGTCGTACTCGTACGGCCGGTCGAAGGACACCGAGAGGGAGCGCGTCGCATAGCCGCCGCCCGGTCCGTCGTAACTGCCGTAGCCGCCCCACCGGTTGTAGGCCTGCCAGGTCGCCACCGCGTTGACCACGACCGTACGGCCGGCCGTCGCCGCCGAGCGGACGGTGACCGGCACGAACCGCTGGCCTTCGCCGCCCTGCGCGTCGAGCCGCAGCAGGTAGCAGCCCTCGGGCCAGTCCTTGGTGTCGACGGTGGTGGTACGGGCCCACCGGGTGCGGACCATCCGGGTTCCGGAGTCCACCGTGTGCTCGGGCTGCCGCACCCCGGGCAGGGCCTCGGAGCGCCACACCAGGCGGGCCCGGGCTCCGCCGTACCAGCCCATCCGGTAGGCGGAGACGGTGAACCGGGGCGCGGTGGTGGACACGTACAGACCGAAGGACTCCCCGGGCAGGACGCTGACCCGGTCCGCGAAGCCCTCGATGGCGCGGGCCGCTCCGGCCTTGGTCACCGGCCAGTCGGCGTTGCCCGGACGGGCGTTCTCGGCCTTGACGTCGAAGCCCGCCGGCCCCGGCGACGGCTTCCCGCTCGCCGCCCGTGACCCGCCGGCCGCCGCGTCACCGCCCGGCCCGTCCGCCCCGCCGTCCCCGCTCGCGCAGCCGGCCACGGCCACGGCCCCGAGCCCGGCCGCCGTGGCCGCCCCCGTCGCGATCGCGAGGAACCGCCGCCTGCCTGCGCCTTCGCCATCCCCGGATATGTGCTCCTGATCCATGGAGGGCACGTTATGTCACCCTTCCGCCCCCACTCCCACCGCCCCGCCCGGCCCCGTACCGCCCGTCGGCGTCTAGGCTGACGCCCCTGCCCTGCCACGCCTCAACCGACCCTGGGGGAAAGCGATATGACGTACGACGCCGTACACGACCTGGGTGCCGTCCGGCAGCTGTGGCAGCTGCTGGAACCCGTCCACGCGATCGTCTACTTCGCTCCCGAGTGCTACGAGGAGGCCGCGGCCCTCGGCTACCCCACGGACGAGCGGTGGCCGATGTACTTCGCCTTCCGGGCCGCCCCGCTCGGGCCGGCCGAAGCAGAGCTCGTCAGCGCCCTCTTCTACTCCTTCAGCCCGCGCATGGTGCAGCGGTACGTCGACCGTGCCTGGCACACCGCCCCGGCGGACCGGGTACTCGAGGCCCGCGCCACCGCGGCCCGGCGCGCCCTCGACACCCTGCTGGGCGAGCGCACGGCCTCCCCGGACCTGGCCGAGGCGGCGCGCCTGGCCCGCCGCGCCGCGCAGGCCGCCGCCACGGCGGGCCGCCCGCTGGCCGCCGCCAACGCGTCCCTGCCCTGGCCCGAGGCGCCGCACTCCGTGCTCTGGCACGCCGCCACGATCCTGCGCGAACACCGGGGCGACGGCCACCTCGCCGCCCTACAGGCCCACCACCTCGATCCCGTCGAGTCCCTGGTCCTGCACTCCGGCGCCGGAGCCGCCCCGGCCGAGGCGTTCGAGAACCGCCAGTGGACGGCGGACGAGTGGAGCGCCGCCCGCGGCCGTCTCGCCGCCCAGGGCCTGCTGGCCGAGGACGGCACGGCCACCCCGGCGGGACTGGCACTGCGCACCGCGGTCGAGAAGCTCACCGACCAGCTCGCCGCCGCCCCGTGGGCCGCGCTGAGCCCGCAGGAGGTGGCCCGGCTCGCCGAGCTGCTCCTCCCGCCGGTCCTCGACATCGTCGGAGCCGGGCTCCTCCCGGCCCAGGGCACCCTGGGCATCGGGATGAAGTACGACTACGAGAACTGACGCACCCCGCCGCACCACCCTTCAGTCCACGTGCTCGTGGTAGCGGTCGATCACCTCCCGCAGCACCTCCGTGCCGTCCCGGGCCCACAGGCCCGGGCTGAATATCTCCACCTCCACCGGACCCCGATAACCGGCCGCGTCGGCCAGCCGTCGGAAGCCCCGCAGGTCGATGGAGCCGTCGCCCAGCTGCCCGCGCCCCAGCAGCACGCCTTCGGGGAGCGGAGTCACCCAGTCGGCCACCTGGACGGACACGATGCGCCCGCCCTCGCCCGCCCGGAGCAGATCGGCCGGCAGCCGCTCGTCCCACCACAGGTGGTAGGAGTCGGCCACCACCCCCACCTGCTCCGCCGGGAACGGCTCGGCGAGGTCCAGCGCCTGGCCGAGGGTGGAGACCACGCAGCGGTCCGAGGCGAACATCGGATGCAGCGGCTCTATCCCCAGCCGTACCCCGTGCGCGGCGGCCCACGGAGCCAGCTCGCCGAGTATCCCGGCGATCCGCCCGCGCGCCCCCACCAGGTCCCGGTCGCCTCCGGGCAGCCCGCCCGAGACCAGGACCAGCGTGTCCGCGCCCAGTTCGGCCGCCTCCTCCACGGCCCGCCGGTTGTCGTCGAGCGCGGCCGCCCGACCGGCCGGGTCGGCGGCGGTGAAGAAGCCGCCGCGGCAGAGCGAGCTGACGCGCAGCCCCGCACCGGCGACCAGCTTCGCCGTCTCCCGCACCCCGAACGCCCGGACCGGATCGCGCCACAGCCCGACCGCGCCCACCCCCGCCGCCGCGCACCCGGCGACCAGCTCGGGCAGCGACCACTGACGGATCGTCTCCTGGTTGAGGCTGAACCGCGGCGGCGCCGGTGCCGGCTTCACGACGCCATCCCGTGCATCGCGAGCAGGCCGCGCATCCGGTCCTCGGCACGCTCGGGATCCGGGAACAGTCCCAGCCCGTCGGCCAGTTCGTACGCGGTCGCCAGATGGAGCAGGGGCCGCGCCGTCTCCAGCCCGCCGACCATCCTGAACTGCTCCTGGTACCCGGCCAGCCAGGCCAGCAGGACCACCCCGGTCTTGTAGAAGCGGGTCGGCGGGGCGAAGAGGTGTCTGGACAGGGGGACCGTCGGATCCAGCAGCTCCCGGAAGCCCGCGGCGTCCTCCCGGTCGAGGGCGAGCGCCGCCCGCGCGGCTATCGGGGCGATCGGATCGAAGATGCCCAGCAGCGCGTCGCTGGCCAGCTCCCCATCACCCGCTATCAGTTCGGGGTAGTGGTAGTCGTCGCCCGTGTAGCAGCGCACCCCGGCCGGCAGCCGCCGCCGGATGTCCACCTCCCGCTCCGCGTCCAGCAGCGAGACCTTGATCCCGTCCACCTTCTCCGGACAGTCGGCGATGATCTTCAGAAAGACCTCCGTGGCCGCGTCGAGGTCGTGGTGCCCCCAGTACCCGGCCAGTGCCGGGTCGAACATCGGCCCCAGCCAGTGGAGTACGACCGGCCGTGCGCTCTGCCGGAGCAGGCCTCCGTACACCTCCAGGTAGTCCTCGGGGCCGCGAGCCGCGCCGGCCAGCGCCCGCGAGGCCATCAGTACCGCGCCCGCCCCGCAGGACTCGACGTGCACGAGCTGTTCCTCGTACGCGGTGGTGATCGCCGTCAGTGAGTGCGCCTCATCCGGGGCGAGTTGGTCGGTGCCCGCCCCGCAGACGATCCGGCCGCCCACGCCCCTGGCCTCCGCCGCCGAGCGCCGGATCAGCTCCGCGGCGGTGGGCCAGTCCAGGCCCATTCCGCGCTGCGCCGTGTCCATCGCCTCGGCGACCCCGAGACCCTGCTCCCACAGCCGGTGGCGGAAGGCCAGTGTCGCCTCCCAGTCGACCGCGGGCTCTGCCGCGCCCTGCGGGGTCCGCGGATCGGCGACCACGTGCGCGGCCGAGTAGAACCTCCGGCTGTGGGCCGGGCCGCAGCTGAGCGGGGCGAAGGGATCGGTGTTCGGCCGGTGCAGGCGGTACCCGCCGTCCGCCGAGGGGAGCCGGATGCTCACAGGGTCACCTCCGGCACCGGCAGCCGCCGGCCCTCGGCCGAGGACCGCAGGCCGAGCTCGGCGAGCTGTACTCCGCGCGCCCCGGCCAGCAGATCCCACTGCCATGGTTCGTCGAGGACGACATGGCGCAGGAAGAGCTCCCACTGGGCCTTGAAGCCGTTGTCGGCGGGGGTGTTGTCCGGCACCTCCTGCCACTGGGAGCGGAACGCCTCGGTCTGCGGCAGATCCGGGTTCCACACGGGCTTCGGGGTCGCCCCGCGGTGCTGGATGCGGCAGTTCCGCAGCCCGGCGACGGCCGACCCGTGCGTACCGTCCACCTGGAACTCCACCAGCTCCTCGCGGTGCACCCGCACCGCCCACGAGGAGTTGATCTGGGCGACCGGGCCGCCCTCCAGTTCGAAGATCCCGTACGCGGCGTCATCGGCCGTGGCCTCGTACGGCTTGCCCTCCTCGTCCCATCTGCGGTCTATGTGTGTCCGGGTCAGGGCCTGCACCGTGCGGACGCGGCCGAACAGCTCGTGCAGCAGGTACTCCCAGTGCGGGAACATGTCGGCGACGATGCCCCCGCCGTCCTGCGCGCGGTAGTTCCACGAGGGCCGCTGGGCGGGCTGCCAGTCCCCCTCGAACACCCAGTACCCGAACTCCCCGCGCACGGAGAGGACCTGGCCGAAGAAGCCGCCCTCGATCAGCCGCCTCAGCCTCAGCAGCCCGGGCAGGAACAGCTTGTCCTGCACCACGCCGTGCTTGATCCCGGCGGCCGCGGCCAGCCGCGCCAGCTCGAGCGAGGACGTGAAGGTCATGGCGGTCGGCTTCTCGCAGTACACGTGCTTGCCGGCCGCCACGGCCTGCCGGATGGCCGTCTCACGGGCGCTGGTCACCTGGGCGTCGAAGTAGATCTCGACCTCCGGATCGGCCAGCACCGCCTCCAGGTCGGTGCTGACGTGTTCCAGGCCGTGCCGTTCGGCGATCTCCCGCAGGGCCGGCTCCCGGCGCCCCACGAGCACCGGCTCCGGCCACAGCACCGTGCCGTCTCCCAGTGGAAGTCCGCCCTGCTCACGCAGGGCGAGCAGCGACCTGACCAGGTGTTGGCGGTACCCCATGCGCCCGGTCACGCCGTTCATGGCGATCTTGATGGTCCTGCGGTCCACGGTGTCCTCCCCGTTCGATAGAAAGCGCTTTCACTTCGATCAGGCTAGGGCCGCGATCACCGCCAGTGCAAGACTCTTACGAGTGATAGAAAGCGCTTACTGAATCTGGGAGTATGGAGATCCACACACCGAATGAGACGATGACCGGAACAGGAGAAGGGGAGGTGCGCCATGGCGGTGACCCTGGCCGAGGTCGCGGTGCGCGCGGGGGTGTCGCCCGCCACGGTCTCGCGCGTGCTCAACGGCGGATATCCGGTGGCCGGCGGCACCCGGACCCGGGTGGAGCAGGCCGTCGAAGAGCTCGGCTACATCGCCAACGGGCCCGCCCGCGCGCTGGCGGCCGCCACCTCCGACCTGGTCGGCGTCCTCGTCCACGACGTCGCGGACAGCTTCTTCGGGATCCTCGCCGGGTCCCTGCAGAGCGCCCTCGCGCCCACCGGCCGGGGGGAGGCCCGCCGCCTCGCGGTCGTCTGCAACACCGAGGGGGACCCCGCGGCCGAACTGGCCTACCTCGCCCTGCTGGAGGGCCAGCGGGCCGGCGGAGTCGTCCTCACCGGAGGCGCCCCCGAAGACCCCGGGCACACCGCGGCACTCGCCGCCCGCGTCGCCCGGCTGGCCGCGACCGGCGCGCCCGTGGTCCTGTGCGGACGCCCCCCGCTGCCCCTGCCCGCCGAACTGCCCGTCGCCACCGTCACGTTCGACGACCACGGCGGCGCCTTCCGCCTCGCCGAGCACCTGCTTGCTCTCGGACACCGGCGCATCGCCTCCATCGCCGGCCCGCCCGGTCTGAGCACCACCCGAGAGCGGCTCGCCGGTCACCGGGCCGCCCTGCGGCGGCACGACCCCCGCCTCGCCGAGGCCTGCGCCGAACTCACCGTGCACGCGGCTTTCACTCGCTCTGCGGGCTACGACGCCACCCGCGAACTGCTGCGCCGCGGAGCCCCCTTCACCACGGTCGCCGCGGCCAACGACACAGTCGCCACCGGAGTCGCCGCCGCCCTGCGCGAGGCCGGGCTGCGGATTCCCGAGGACGTCTCCGTCGCCGGCTTCGACGACCTGCCGTTCTGCGCGGACACCGCCCCGGCCCTCACCACCGTCCGGGTCCCCCTGCGCGAGGCGGGCGCACTCGCCGCCCAGCTGGTCACCGGCCGCCGACCGCTGCCCCCGGGCGGGATCACCACCCTGCCCACCGAGCTGATGGTGCGCGCCTCCACCGGACCTGCCCCGGCCGAAAGGAGCCGCCCGTGAAGTACGCCATCTCCACGCTCGGCCTCCCCGGAACGCCCCTCGAGCGCAGTGCCGCCCTCGCTGCCGACCACGGGTACGACGGCCTGGAACTGCGTGCCCACCCCGAGGAGCCCCTGCACCCGGGCAGCCCGGCAGCCGAACGCGCCGCCGGACGGCGGACCCTCACCGCCGCCGGGGTCGCCGTCCTCGGAGTCGCGGGCTACGCCAAGGTGGCCGCGGCCGGTGCCGACGAGCCGGTCCTCGCCGAACTGCGAGCGCTGGTCCGGCTCGCCGCCGACCTCGAAGCCCCCTGCGTACGGGTCTTCCCGGGCGGCCGGGACCTGCCCGAGGCGACCGCCGACGCCAACGCCGTGCGCAGACTGCGCGCAGCGGCGCCCTTCGCCGAGCGGCACGGTGTGCGGATCCTGCTGGAGACCCACGACTCCCACCGCACCGGGGCCGCCGCCGCCCGGGTCCTGGACCAGGTCGCGCATCCGGCTGCGGGCGCGCTGTGGGACGTACTGCACACCTGGCTCGGAGGCGAGTCCCCCGAGCGGTCGCGGCAGGCCCTGGCCGCACACCTCGGCTACATACAGGTGAAGGACGTGGTCTCGGCGCACGAGCTCACCCCGCTCGGGCTCGGCGCCGGAGTACTGCCGCTGGCCGGAGCGGTGGCCGCCGCGCCGGCCGGCGGCTGGCTCTGCTGGGAGTACGAGAAACGCTGGTACCCCGAGGCGGCCGAGCTGCCCGGTCAGCTCGCCCGAGGGCGGGAGCACCTGGCGAAACTGGTGGCGGGCAGCGCCCCGTGAGGTCAGGCCGAGCCGGTCAGTCGGGACCTCGACCAAGATCGAATGCGCAATCCGATCGAAGTAATCAGTTCGGAGCGTGAGCGGCTCCGCCCGGCTCCTCCGCCCGCCCGAGCCCCGCCGGTCCCCCTAGCGGCGGATGGTCAGCCGCGGCAGCAGTTCCAGGTGCTGCCGGGGGCCCTCCTCCGGACCCTCGCCCGACAGCCGGTCCAGCAGCAGGTCCGCCGCGCGGGTGCCCACCTCGCGCTTGGCCGGCGCCACCGCCGACAGCGGTACGTCGGCCATCCCGGCGACCTCGTCGTCGTACGTGATCACGGCCAGGTCCTCGGGCACCCGCACCCCCCGCGCCTGGAGCCGCGGGATCAGCATGATCGCGTCGGTGTCGCTGTGGATCAGGGCCGCGGTCACCCCGCCCGCGGACACCGCCTCGCACAGGTACTCCAGGGTCCGGGAGAACGCGTCCGCGTCCGAGAGCGGGCCCGGCCCGGCCGGCGGCCACGGCGGCGCGGGCTCCAGCCCGAGCGCGGCCACGGCAGCCTCGTACCCGGCCCGCAGCCGCGCCGTGGTGGGCGTGGTCCGGCTGGCCAGTGCGATCCGCCGGTGCCCCAGCCCCACGAGGTGCTGCACCGCCCGGGCCGCGCCGTGCGCGTGGTCGGAGGCCACCCGGTCCAGTGCCGCCGCCGGATGCCCCGGCGGCGCCCACCGCTCCACCAGGACGGTCGGAACCGGGAGTTCCATCGTCCAGGCCCCTTCCCCGGGCCCGGGCGACCCGGCCTCCCAGTTCGGGGTCAGCAGCAGCCCGTGCGCCCCGGTGGACAGCAGCCGGTCCGCCTGGGTCCGGTCCTCGCCCGGCAGGTACCGGGTCAGCCCCACCGTCAGCCGGGCGCCGCGGGCCTCCACGGCCGCGCGGGCCCCTCGTACGACATCGGCGTAGTAGTACTCGGTCGTGGGCACCACCATCCCGATCACGAGCCCCTCGCCGCCACCGGCCGAAGCTCCGTGACCGGCCCCGGCCGAGGACCCGGCTTCCCCCGTGCCCGCCCGGCCGGCCGCCGGGGCCGCGCCCGCCTCCACCCGGCTGATCACCCCGTGCATCCGCTGGATCTCGCCCCGCGCCGCCATCGCCTCGATGTCCCGCCGCAGGGTGACGGGGGAGATGCCCAGCTCCCGGGCCAGGTCCGCGACGCGCACACTGCCCCGCGCCCGGACGAGCGCGAGCACCTGCGCCTGACGCTGGTCTACGTGTGGTCTCAAGGTGTCCCCCTGCGCTCTGCCGTTCCGTCAGCTCCATCATAGGCAATCGAACCGATCGATTCG
Source organism: Streptomyces sp. NBC_01546 (assembly GCF_045208355.1). Taxonomy (NCBI): domain Bacteria; kingdom Bacillati; phylum Actinomycetota; class Actinomycetes; order Kitasatosporales; family Streptomycetaceae; genus Streptomyces; species Streptomyces sp. NBC_01546. Next base: position 899,271 of record NZ_CP109379.1, on the reverse strand, counting down.
ATCGATTCCGATCAAATTGTCATTGACGGCGTGGTCGGTGCGTTCATATATTCGGCGGCGTCCCGCACTTCACGGCATCACGACCCTCTTTCGGGAGTCAGCGCATGCTCACGCACGACCAGGACGGATTCCGGCGCGCAGAGCGCCCCCACCGCATCGTCTCGGGGGCCCTGCACTACTTCCGGGTCCATCCGGACCTGTGGGAGGACCGGCTGAAGCGGCTGCGCGCGATGGGCGCGAACACCGTGGACACCTACGTCCCCTGGAACTTCCACGAGACCGCGCCCGGCAAGGCCGATTTCACCGGCTGGCGCGACCTCGGCCGGTTCCTGCGCACCGCCCAGGACCTCGGCCTCGACGCCATCGTCCGGCCCGGCCCCTACATCTGCGCCGAGTGGGACTTCGGCGGCCTGCCCGCCCGCCTCCTCGCCGTCGACGGCCTCCACCTGCGCTGCTCCGACCCCCGGTTCGAGGCCGAGGTGGACGGCTGGTTCGACCTGGTCGTCCCCGAGCTGCTGCCCCTCCTCGCGAGCCGCGGCGGCCCGGTCGTCGCCGTGCAGATCGAGAACGAGTACGGCTCGTACGGCAACGACAGCCGCTACCGCGCCCACGTGGAGCAGGGCCTCGTAGAACGCGGCGTGGACTGCCTGCTGTTCACCGCCGACGGCCCCGAGGACGCCATGCTCCAAGGCGGCATGCTCCCCGGCCGGCTCGCCACCGCCACCTTCGGCGCCCGGCCCGCCGAGCGACTCGACGCCCTGCGCCGCTATCAGAAGACCGGCCCGCTCGCCGCGATGGAGTTCTGGATCGGCTGGTTCGACCACTGGGGCGAGGACCACCACGTCCGCGCCGTCGAAGACGCCGCCGCATCCCTCGACGAACTCCTCGCCACCGGCGCCTCCGTCAACCTCTACATGGCCCACGGCGGCACCAACTTCGGTTTCTGGGCCGGCGCCAACCACACCGGGTCGCGCCCCGGGGAGGCCGGCTACCAGCCCACCGTCACCAGCTACGACTACGACGCGCCCATCGGCGAAGCCGGTGAACTCACCCCCAAGTTCCACGCGTTCCGCGAGGTCATCGCCAAGTACGTACCGTTGCCCGACACGCCGCTGCCCGAGCCGCCGCCGCGGATCACCCCCGCCCTCGCCACCCCCGCGGGCACCGCGCCGCTGCTGACCGCCCTCGACCTGCTCGGCGGCCCGCCGGTGCTGCGCCCGGCTCCCGAGTCCATGGAACGCCTGGGCCAGAGCCACGGACTGATCCACTACCGGACCACCATCACCGGCCCGCGCCCCGTCATGCCCGTGAAGATCGACGGCCTCGGTGACCGCGCGTACGTCTTCGCCGACGGAGTGCCGCTGGGCGTCCTCGACCGCAACGCGCCCGACGAGGGACTGGACCTGCCCGTCGGCGAGGCCGACGTGGTTCTCGACGTCCTGGTCAGGGCGCAGGGCCGGGTCAACTACGGTCCGCTCCTGGACGACCGCAAGGGCATCTGGCGCGGCGTACGCCACGGCCACCAGCAGCTGTTCGAATGGGAGATCCGCCCGCTCCCGCTCACGGACCTCACCGGACTCGACTTCACCGCCGAAGGGTCCGCCGACGCCGACAAGGGCCGGCCCGTGTTCCACCGCTTCACCCACGGCCTCACCGGCGCACCGGCCGACGCCTTCCTCGACATGTCCGGCTGGGGGACCGGCCTGGTCTGGCTGAACGGCTTCCTCCTCGGTCACCACGACACCCCGCGCGGCCCGCAGCGCACCCTCTACGCCCCCGGCCCCCTGTGGAACACGGGCGAGAACGAGATCGTCGTCCTCGAACTCGAGCGCCCCGGCACCGAACTGCCGCTGCGCGACCAGCCCGACCTCGGCCGCCGTACCGTCGTCACGCTCCAGTGAGGGAGGGAGGATCTTCGCGTGACGGGCCTCTTCTAGACTGACCCGACGGCCGGTCAGGCATCGTACGAGTGCGGAGGCATGAAACGCATGCGCTATCTCTCCCTGGGCAGTTCGGGTCTACAGGTCTCCGCCGTCGGGCTCGGCTGCAACAATTTCGGCGGCCGCCTCGACGCCCAGGCCACCCGCGCCGTTGTCGACGCCGCGCTCGACGCGGGCATCACCCTCCTCGACACCGCCGACATCTACGGCGGCCTCGGCGGCTCCGAAAACCACCTCGGGCAGGCCCTCAAGGGCCGTCGGGACCAGGTCGTCCTCGCCACCAAGTTCGGCTACGCGGGCATGGACATGAAGTACGGGCCCGCCGCCGGGTCCCGCGGCGGCCGCGCGTACATCCGGCGGGCGGTCGAGGAGTCCCTGCGCCGCCTGCGCACCGACCACATCGACCTCTACCAGCTGCACAGCCCCGACCCGGCCACCCCGATCGCGGAGACCCTGGCCGCGCTCACCGAGCTCGTCGCCGAGGGCAAGGTCCGCTACATCGGCCACTCCAACCTCACCGGCTGGCAGCTCGCCGAAGCCGCCCACGTCGCCCGCGAGACGGGCGCGGCGTCCTTCGTCTCCGCACAGAACCAGTGGTCGCTGCTGGAGCGGTCGGCCGAGCGCGAGCTCGTCCCGGCGGCCCTGCACTACGGCGTCGGCGTGCTCCCGTACTTCCCGCTCGCCAACGGCCTGCTGACCGGCAAGATCCGCCGGGGCGCACCCGTCCCGGCCGGCTCCCGCCTCGAAGGCCGCGACTCCTACCTCACCGAGGAACGGCTCGACGTGGTCGAAGCACTGGCCGCCCTCGCCGAGAAGCACGACCGCAGCGTCCTCGAACTCGCCATCGGCTGGCTCGGCGCCCAGCCCGGCTGCGCGTCCGTCATCGCCGGAGCCACCTCCGCCGAACAGGTGCGCGCCAACGCGGCCGTCGCCGACCGCCCGCTGGACGCGGAGCTGCTCGCCGAGATCGACGCCGTGGCGCCGGGCGCCCCGGCGTGAAGGGCATGCTGCGCTGCGCGGTCCTCGACGACTACCAGGAGGCCGCGACCTCGCTCGCCGACTGGTCCCCGGTCGCGGACCGGGTGGAGGTGGTCACCTACGCCGACCACCTCTCCCAGGAGGACCGGCTCGCGGCGCGTCTGGCCGGCTTCGACATCGTCGTCACCCTGCGCGAGCGCCTGGCCTTCCCGGCCTCCCTGCTCGACCGGCTGCCCCGCCTCAAGCTGCTCGTCGCCAGCGGAATGCGCAATTCCGTGATCGACTACGCCGCCGCCGCGCGCAACGGGGTCACCGTCTGCGGTACCGGCAGTTCCTCGACCCCGCCCGTCGAGCTGACCTGGGCCCTGCTGCTGGGCCTGGCCCGCGGCCTCGTCCGGGAGAACAACGCCCTGCGCGCGTACGGCCCGTGGCAGAGCACGATCGGCGCGGACCTCCACGGCCGCCGACTGGGCCTCCTCGGGCTCGGCAAGATCGGCAGCCGAGTCGCCCGGGTCGGGCTCGCCTTCGGCATGGACGTGGTGGCCTGGAGCCAGAACCTCACCAAGGAGCGGGCCGCGGAGGTGGGCGTGGCCCTCGCCGCGTCCAAGGAGGAACTGCTGGCCGGCAGCGACTTCGTCTCCGTCCACCTCGCCCTCGGCGACCGCACCCGAGGCCTGATCGGCGCTGCCGAGCTGGCGCTGATGAAGCAGAGCGCCTACCTGGTCAACACCTCCCGGGCGGCCATCGTCGACCAGGACGCGCTCATCGAGGCCCTGCGGGAAGGCCGCATCGCGGGCGCGGCCCTCGACGTCTTCGACACCGAGCCGCTGCCCGGTGACCATCCCCTGCGCACCGCCCCGAGGCTCCTGGCGACCCCGCACCTCGGCTATGTCACACGGGCCAACTACGCCACGTACTACGGCGAAGCCGTCGAGGACATCGCTGCCTTCCTCGACGGCTCACCCGTACGCGTCCTGCCCTAGTGCTGTGACCGGGGTTCTTCCGCTCAGGACGTGATGTCCTTGCGGGAGAACCCCCGGAAGGCGAGGGCGAACAGCACCAGCGCGTACGACACCGACACCGCCGCCCCCTTGATCATCCCGCCCCACTCCAGCTGCGGCTGCAAGGCGTCCGCCCACGCGAACTGCCAGTGCGCCGGCAGGAACTCGCGCCACGACCCGAGCGCGGTGACCGCGTCCAGCACGTTCCCGACGATCGTCAGCCCGACCGCACCGCCCACCGCGCCCAACGGCGCGTCCGTCCGTGTCGACAGCCAGAACGCCAGACCCGCCGTCACCAGCTGCGACACGAAGACGAAGGCGACCGCCAGCGCGAGCCGCGGCACGGTGTCCCCGGCGGCCAGCGCACCGCCCGTCGGGAGCTTCAGCGGCCCCCAGCCGTACGCGGCCGTGCCCGCCGCCAGCGCCACCACCGGCAGCAGCACCATCGCCGCCAGGCTGAAGCCGAGCGCCACCACCAGCTTGCTCCACAGCAGCCGCGCCCGCGGCACCGGCGAGGCCAGCAGATAGCGCAGCGAGGACCAGCTCGCCTCCGAGGCCACCGTGTCCCCGCAGAACAGCGCCACCGGCACCACCAGCAGGAAGCCCGCCGAGACGAACAGGCAGGTCGCCGCGAAGTTCGCGCCCGAGGCCGTCGCCGTGTCGATCAGCGTGATCCGGCCGTTGCCGCCACCGGGGCCGTCCGGTCCGCCGCCCACCGCGAACGCGATGAGCATGATGAACGGCAGCGCGGCCAGCACCCCGAACATCACCAGCGTCCGCCGCCTGCGCCACTGCCGCAGGGCCTCCACGCGCAGCGGCAGCGTACGGCCGGCCTGGTAGCCCGGGGCCACCTCCTGTACGGCGCTCATGCCGAACCTCCGATCAGGGTGAGGAACGCGTCCTCCAGTCGCCGGTGCGGTCCGACTGCGCTCACCGGCACCTCCAGCCGTACGAGTTCGGCGATCAGCCCGGCGGCCGTCGCGCCGTCGAGCCGTACGAGGAGCCCGTCATCGGCGGCCACCACGGAACCCACTCCCTCCAGCGTCGCGACCTTCTCGACGACCATCTCGTCCACCGGCCCGGCCAGTGTCACCAGCAGGGTGTCCCCGCCGCCGGTGATCTCAGCGACCTCTCCCGCCCGCACCAGCCTGCCGCGGTCCATGACCACCAGGTGCGTACAGGACTGCTCCACCTCCGACAGCAGGTGGCTGGAGACGATGACCGTCCGTCCGCCCGCCGCGTAGCGGATCATCACGTCCCGCATCTCCCGGATCTGCGGTGGGTCCAGACCGTTCGTCGGCTCGTCGAGGATCAGCAGGTCCGGCATCCCGAGCATGGCCTGGGCGATCGCGAGCCGCTGCCGCATGCCCTGCGAGTACGTGCGCACCGCGCGCTCCAGCGCGTCGCCGAGCCCGGCGATCTCCAGGGCCTCCGCCATGTGGGCGTCCTCGGCCGGGCGGCCGGTGGCCTGCCAGTACAGCTCCAGGTTCGCGCGGCCCGTCAGATGCGGCAGGAACCCCGCGCCCTCCACGAAGGCCCCGACCCGCGACAGCACCGGCGCCCCGGCCCGCACCGCGTGCCCGAACACCCGGATCTCCCCGGCGTCCGGCGAGATCAGCCCCATGAGCATCCGCAGGGTGGTGGTCTTCCCGGCCCCATTGGGCCCGAGCAGTCCCAGCACCTGCCCCTTCTCCACCCGGAACGACAGGTCCCGCACCGCGTACCGGTCCTCTGCCTTCGCGTACCGCTTCGTCAGTCCGGTGATCTCCAGCGGTACGCCGGCCAGCGCGGCCTCCGGCTGCGGTACGCCGCCCCGCGCGCCCGCGGGCCCCCGGCCGGTCCTCCGGATTCCCAGCAACGCCGCGGCCAGCGCCGCCGCGCCCAGCGGCAGCCCCCACGTCCAGGCTGGCAGCCCGGCCGAGGCGGTCCGTACCCCTGCGGCCACGGGGACGGCCAGGGGGCCCTGAGCCGAGACCGTGTAGGTGGCCGGCGCGGCCGGGGTCGCATAGCCCAGGTCGGTCGCGGCGACCACCAGCCGCAGCCGGTGCCCGGCCTCGACGGCGTGGTCGATCGCGGGCAGCCGCAGCTCGACGGCCGTCTCCTGCTGCGCGTTCTCCACCCGCACTGGGGCGACCAGCTGACTCGGCAGCACCTGCTGGCGGCCGTCCGGGCTGACGTCGTACACCTTGCCGAACAGCACGGCCGAGCCGTCCGCAGCCGTCGACCTCACCTTCAGGGTGATGGCCGGCGCCCCGGTGATCCGTACCTCCTCGGTCAGCGGCTGCGATTCGAAGCGGGCGTTCTGCCCCGGGAAGTCCAAGGAGAGCCCGGCTCCGAAGGCCGCGAGCTGCCCGCCGATGCCCGGCAGGGAGGACAGCGCGGGAGGGGCGCCGCCCGCCGGATTGGCGAAGCTCTGCTCGCGCCCGGTCAGGGCGAACTCCTTCGGGTCCGAAGCGAGCCCGGGGTACCGCTCGCCGCTCGCGCCGCGCAGCTGCACCTGGCCGTCCGTCGAGTCGATGCCGCCGGAGCGCGAGACGCGGAATGCCGGGCCGGTGTCCGTGTTTCCGTCGGCCCCGCCGCCCTTGAGGTAGTGGTCGAACCAGGCCGCGACCCGCGCCCCGGTCCGGTCGGCCTCGCGCACGCCGCCGTCGTGTCCGCCGGCCGCCCAGTCCACGGAGACGGGCGCGCCGTTCGCCGCGATGGCCTTGGCCATGGCATCGGCCTGGTCCAGCGGGAAGAGGGAGTCGTCCTGGCCCTGCACGATGAGGGTCGGCACCTTGATCCGGGCGCCGACGGCCGACGGGCTGCGCTGCTCCAGCAGCGCCCGGGCCTCGGGGTCGGGCTTCCCGGCCACCGCGACCCGCTCGTACATCGCGCAGAGCTCGGGCTGGAAGCGCCCGCAGCCGGGGGCGGCGAGCGGATCGGGTGCCTGCGGGCCCTGCTGCGAGGGCTGCATGCCGCCCGAGGAGCCGGTGGTGAAGAAGATGCCGGCCCAGAGCTTCTTGAAGACCCCGTTCGGGAAGAGGGAGTCGGCCAGGTTCCAGTAGGTGATCTGCGGGGCGATCGCGTCCACGCGCCGGTCGTATCCGGCGGCGAGCAGCGAGACCGCCCCGCCGTAGGAGGCGCCGGCCACGCCGACGCGCGGGTCGCCGTCCGCGTCGAGCCGCACCTCGGGCCGGGTGGCGAGCCAGTCGATGAGCCGGGAGACGTCCTTGACCTCGTACTCGGGGTCGTTCAGCCCGATCCGGCCGCCGGAGCGGCCGAAGCCGCGCGCCGACCAGGTCAGGACGGCGTACCCGTCACGCGCCAACTGCTCGGCGTGGGCGCGCACATCCTCCTTGCTGCCGCCGAAACCGTGGCCGAGGAGCACAGCGGGACGTTTCTTCCCCTCGCCCGAGCTCTTGCCCGAGCCGTCGCCCGCGGTGAAGTACGAGGTGTCGATCGGGGCGCCGGGCATGTCCACCACGCGGTCCTCGCGGTGCACGGCGGGAGTGTCGCCGGCCGAGGCCGACACGAGCCACGGCCCGGCTCCCGCGACGACGGCGAGCGCGGCGGCGCCGGCGAAGAGGCGGACCCGGCGGCGCCTGGGCAGTCGGAGCTTCATACGGGAACCCTAAGCGCCAGGTGCCCCGCGCCCGAGCGTCCCCAGGGGGATGTCCCGCCCTTCCGCAGGAGTACACCGGCGGCCCCGTGTACCGCGCCTGCGGTATGCGGGGCGGCCGGATCCCGACCTGCGGGGCGCGCCGCCCGGCGGGAGGATGGCCGCATGCTGCTGGCCGAGGTCGCGCGCGTGTCCCGGGAGGTCGCCGACACCTCCGCCCGGTCCCGGAAGACCGCCCTGCTCGCGGAACTGTTCGCCGCCGCGCCCCCGGAGGAGGCCGCGCTGGTGATCTCTTACCTCGCCGGACGCCTCCCGCAGGGCCGGCCGGGCATCGGCTGGCGCGCCCTCGGACAGGAAGTGGAACCCGCGCCGGAGCCGACCCTGACCGTCCGGGCCGTGGACGCCGCGGTGACCGAGCTGGCGGCCGTCGCGGGCGCGGGATCGCAGGCCGGGCGCCGCCGGATTCTGGACGGCCTGCTGGGCGCGGCCACCTGGACCGAGCAGCGGTTCCTGCGCAGCCTGTTGTCCGGGGAGGTGCGCCAGGGCGCACTCGACGCGGTGGCCCTGGAGGGCGTGGCCGCGGCCGCCGGAGTACCGGCCGCCGACCTGCGCCGGGCGGTGATGCTGGACGGCTCGCTGCCCCGGGTCGCGGCGGCCGTCCTGGCCGGGGGCGCACCTGCGCTCGGCGGCTTCACCCTGCGTGTCGGGCAGCCCGTACAGCCCATGCTGGCGAGCACCGCGAAGTCGGTCGCCGAGGCCCTGGCCGCGCTGGGGCCCTGCGCGGTGGAGGAGAAGCTCGACGGGATCCGGGTCCAGGTCCACCGGGAGGGCGACGAGGTACGGGTGTACACGCGCTCCCTGGACGAGATCACGGACCGGCTGCCGGAGGTGGCCGAGCTGGCCCGGTCGCTGCCGGGGGAGCGGTTCATCCTCGACGGAGAGGTCATCGGCCGGGCCGCCGACGGCCGCCCGGTCCCCTTCCAGGAGATCGCGAGCCGGGTCGGCTCCCGAGTCGACGTCGAGGCCGCCCGGCGGACGCTCCCCGTGGTCCCGTACTTCTTCGACGTGCTGGCCGCCGGACAGGACGTCCTGCTCGACCTCCCGGTCCGCGAGCGGTACGAGACCCTCGCCGCGCTCGTTCCGGAAAGGGCCCGGGTCCGCCGTCTCGTGGTCGAGGACCCGCAGGCACAGGCGGCGGAGGCGGAGGAGTTCTGGGCCGAGACCCTGCGCCGCGGCCACGAGGGAGTGATGGCCAAGAGCCTCGACTCCGCCTACGCGGCGGGCCGGCGCGGCAAGAACTGGCTCAAGGTGAAGCCGGTGCACACCCTGGACCTGGTCGTTCTCGCCGCCGAATGGGGCCACGGGCGGCGCACCGGGCTGCTGTCCAACCTGCACCTCGGGGCGCGCGCCGCCGACGGGACGTACGCCATGCTCGGCAAGACCTTCAAGGGGCTCACCGACGAGATGCTGCGCTGGCAGACGCGGGCGCTGGGCGCGCTCGCCACCTCGGACGACGGCTTCACCGTGCGGGTGCGGCCCGAACTGGTGGTGGAGATCGCCTACGACGGCTTGCAGCGCTCCTCCCGCTACCCGGCCGGGGTCGCGCTGCGCTTCGCGCGGGTGCTCAGGCACCGTCCGGACAAGAGCGCGGACCAGGCGGACACGGTGGAGACGGTGCTCGAAGGCGGCAGCGGCGGGTGATTCTTCTTCAGCGGGCCGTGGTGGTTTTGCCTCAGAGGCAAGACGGATTGCCAGGGAGGCAAGTCTCTGGCTCAATCGAGGCATGAACCCCGGTCCTGCCCCCGAGGAAGGGGGCGACGAGCTGCCGGCCGTGGCCCCGCAACTGCGCGACCTGCGCGGCCGCGCCGGACTCACCCTGGAAGCCGCCGCCGCGCGGGCCAGACTCTCGCCCGCCCACCTGTCCCGCCTGGAGACCGGCCGGCGCCAGCCCTCGCTGCCGCTGCTGCTCGCACTCGCCCGGACCTACGGTACGACCGTCTCCGAGCTGCTCGGCGAGACCCCGGCCGTCGCCGATCCCATCGTACGGGCAGGCGGTCCGGGTGCCCGCGAGGCCGACGGATGGACGTACTGGCAGGCGGGCGGTTCCGGGCGCGGGATGCAGGCCCTGCGCGTGCACGTACCCCAGGGCCGCGGCCCGGGCGAGCTGGTCCGCGTACATCCCGGGGAGGAGTGGCTGTACGTGCTGGGCGGCCGGCTGCGGCTGCACCTGGGGGAGGCCGAGTACCTCCTGGATCCCGGGGACAGCGCGCACTTCGACTCGCTGACCCCGCACCGGATCACGGGGGCCGACCCCGGGGGAGCGGACCTGCTGTTCGTCCACACCCTGCTGCAGAGCAGCGTCGCCGGGCTGTGCCTGGGCGGCGCCACCACCACACACCACCGATAGCCGAGGAGCCGTACCCATGTCACAGGCAGAGAAGCCCGTCTCCGTGCGGACGCGCCTCGAGAGCAAGTTCCCCCGCGGTCTGGTGATCCGGCTGATCGCCTACTTGTTCGTGGGCCACCTCTTCGCCTTCTTCGTCTACCTCCTCTTCGTCCTGGGCGCCGAGAACCAGTGACGCCGACGGGCGCGAGGCCCCGGGCCGCAGGACCGCGGCCGCACGACTATGGAAACGTCCAGGTCCTGTGGCTACCCTCCGCGCATGATTTCCACGGTTGTCTGGGGTACCGGCAACGTCGGCCGTTTGGCCATCCGAGCCGTCGATGCCCATCCAGCGCTGAAACTCTCCGCAGTCATCGTCCACAATCCAGCCAAGGTCGGCCGCGACGCGGGTGAACTCGGCGAACTCGACCACCTGTTGGGGGTCGAGGCCACCGACGACGTCGAAGCCGTACTGGCCGCCCGCCCCCAGGCCGTGGTGTACGCCGCGTCCGGGGACGTCCGGCCCGACGACGCACTCGCCGACATCACCCGGGCGATCCGCTCCGGCGCGGTGGTCGTCAGCCCCGCGCTCTACCCGCTCTACGACCACCGCAGCGCACCGCCGGAGTTCCGCGATCCGGTGCTGGCCGCCATAGAGGAGGGCGGCGGCTCGTTCTTCGCCTCCGGCGTCGACCCCGGCTGGGGCAACGACGTCCTGCCTCTCCTGCTCAGCGGACTCGGCACCCGCATCGACGTGATCCGCTGTCAGGAGATCTTCGACTACTCCACCTACGACCAGCCGGACTCCGTCCGCTACCTCGTCGGCATGGGCCAGCCCATGGACTACGAGCCGATGATGCTCATGCCCTCGATCCCGACCATGGTGTGGGGAGGGCAGATACGCATGATGGCCCGGGCCCTCGGGGCGGAACTGGACGAGATCCGCGAGACGGTGGACCGGCGCGCCCTCGACACCACCGTGACCACCAGGACGATGGGCGCGTTCGAGGGCGGCACCCAGGGAGCGATCCGCTTCGAGGTGCAGGGCATCGTCGAGGGGGAACCCCGCATCGTCATCGAGCACGTCACCCGCATCCACGCCTCGTGCGCCCCGGACTGGCCCACCCCGCCCGACGGCGGCGACGGCGCCCACCGGGTCGTCATCGAGGGCCGCCCGCGCATCGAGGTCACCATCGAGGCCACCGACGAGGGCGAGAACCGCTCGGCGGGCGGCAACGCCACCGCCGTCGGGCGCCTGGTGAGCGCCATCGACTGGCTCACCGAGGCGGAACCCGGGCTCTACGACGCCCTCGACGTCCCGCTGCGCCCCGCCATCGGCAAACTCGGAAGGAAACAGTCATGAGGATCGACGTTCCCGAAGGCCAGCACCCGATCGAGTACGTGTGGGGCGACCTGGTCCCCGGCATCGGCATGGCCGCCGCCAACTTCTCCCTGTCCGTGTACGCCCACACCACCCTGGGGCTGCGCGAGTTCGAGGCCGCCCGGCTGCGGGTCGCGCAGATCAACGGCTGCGTCTTCTGCCTGGACTGGCGTACCGAGCGGGAGGGCGAGAAGGTCGAGGAGGAGTTCTCCGACGCCGTCACCGAGTGGCGCACCACGGACCGCTTCGACGAGCGCACCCGGCTGGCGGCGGAGTACGCAGAGCGGTACACCCTCGACCACCACGGACTCGACGACGAGTTCTGGGACCGGATGACCGCGCACTACAGCCAGCTCGAGGTCGTGGAGCTGACGATGAGCATCGGGTCCTGGCTGGCGTTCGGCCGGCTCAACCACGTGCTCGGCCTCGACAGCGTCTGCATGCTGCCGGGTCACTGACATGGGTCCGGGGCCGCTCGGTGCATCCGATCGGCCCCGGCTGTCGTGCGTGCGGACCTGGCTACAGGTCGGTGGCGATGATCTTCTCGATGTTCCGTTCGGCGAGTGCCGTGATGGTGACGAACGGGTTGACGCTGGTGTTGCCGGGGATCAGCGCGCCGTCGATCACGTACAGGCCGGTGTAGCCGTGCAGGCGACCGTAGTTGTCGGTGGCCTTGTTCAGTACCGCGCCGCCGAGCGGGTGGTAGGTGAGGTGGTCGCCCCAGATCTTGTTGGTGCCGAAGAGATCGGTCCGGTAGATCGTCCCCTCCTTCGAGTTGATCTTGTCGAAGATGGTCTTGGCCATGTCGATGGACGGCTGCTTCCAGGCCGTCTGCCAGTTGAGTTCGACCTTGCCCGCAGCCGCGTTCCAGGAGAACTGGGCGCGGTGGGGGTTCTTGGTGATGGAGAGGTAGAAGGACGCGTACGTCTCGATCCCCGTCGGGAGCGGCGCCACCTCGGCGAACGCGCCGCCCGCGTCCCAGTTGTCGATGCCGCCGCAGGGGATGGCGGCCTGCACCTTGCCGGTCGCGTCCCACATGTGGTTGGCGCGGCCGCACATGACGTTGCCGTTGTCGCCCCAGCCCTTGCCGATCTCGTCGTTCAGGGCGGGCAGCGCGCCGGTGGCCTTCAGCTTGACGAGCAGCTTGCTGGTGCCGACGCTGCCGGCGGCGAAGAACACCCGGTCGGAGGTCACGGTCTTGGTGGCCGAGACGGTGCCGTCGGTGGTCAGCTGGTTGATGGTGACGGTGTAGCCGCCGCCCGAGGCCGGGGCGACCGAGGTGACCTGGTGCAGGGGGGAGATGGAGACCTTGCCGGTGGCCTTGGCGGCCGCGATGTAGGTCTGCTGGAGCGACTTCTTGCCGTGGTTGTTGCCGTAGAGGATCTCGCCGTCCACCGCGGACTTGGGGACGGTGCCGGCCGCCTCCTGCTTCATGTAGTCCCAGTCGTATACGTCGGGGACGAAGATGAAGGGGAAACCGGAGCGCTGGGCGTGCTTGCGGCCGACGCGGGCGTACTGGTAGCAGGCGACGGTGTCGAACCAGGCCGGGTCGATGAGGCCCACCCCGAGCCCGGCGTTGGCGCGCGGGTAGTAGGTGTCGTACATCTCGTCGGCGTTCACGGAGGGCAGGACGGCGCTGAAGTTCGCCCGCTTGGGGGTGACGGCCATGCCGCCGTTGACGAGCGAGCCGCCGCCGACTCCGCGGCCCTGGTAGACGATGATGCCGCCCATTTCCTCGGCGTCGAGGATGCCCGTGTACTTGGGCACGGCCTTGTCGATCGGGAATCCGAGGAAGTTGCTGAGCGGCGCCTTGGTCTTGGTGCGCAGCCAGTAGGAACGGTAGTCGGGATTGGTGGTGTGGGCGAAGATCTTGCCGTCGCTGCCGGGGGTGTCCCAGGCCATGCCCATCTCGACCATGTGGACGTCGATGCCGGCCTGGGCCAGGCGCAGGGCGGCGACGGATCCGCCGTATCCGGTACCGATCACCAGGACCGGGACGCGGGCCCCGTCGTCGATGGCGGCGGCGGTGGTGGCGGCCTGCGCCGCATGAGCGGAGGTGACTTGTGCGGAGAGGGCCACGGCCCCCAAAATAGAACCTGTTCTCGCAAGGAATCCGCGACGGGAGAATCCGCTGGAACCGTTTCTGGGCACGCCATTGTCACTCATGTGACGTTCCTCACTCTCGGCTGAATGAGAACGAGTTCTACTGCTACGTGCGTGTGAAGTCACTAGATACCTCGAGGTAACTTCGTAACTTCAAGCCAGTCGTGTCACGGGGCGGCCGGCTGCTGCATGGTCGAGCAGTGGACGCCCCCGCCGCCGGCCATCAGGCGGTCCACGTCGAGCTGGACGACGGTGCGGCCGGGGAAGGCCGCGGCCAGGGCCTGCCGGGCCCCCGCGTCCCTGGCCTCGTCCCCGAACTGGGAGGTGATCACCGCGCCGTTGGCGAGGTGGAAGTTCAGGTACGAGTCCACGAAGTCGGGGTTGTCGGAGCGCAGGATCCGCGGGCCGTCCACCCGGATGACCTGGAGCCGGCGGCCCTTGGCGTCGGTGGCCGCGGAGAGGATCGCGAGTTGTTCGCGGGCGTCCCGCGCCCAGATGTCGGTGCGGTCCGCGGGCGGCACCTGGACCATCACCACGCCGGGACGCACGAACCGGGAGGTGACGTCGATGTGGTCGTCCGTGATGTCCTGCCCCTTGATCCCGGGCGCCCAGATCATCTTGTCCGCGCCGTAGGCGGCGAGCACCTTGGCCTCGACCTGGGCCCGGGTCAGCCCGGGATTGCGGTTCTTGTTGACCAGACTGCTCTCGGTGGCCATCAGCGTCCCGTCGCCGTCGGTCTCCACCGCGCCGCCCTCGCCCACGAATGCGGCGACGGTGAAGGGCAGGGACTCGTGTGCGGCGAGCAGCTGGGCCACCTTTGCGTCCTTGCGGTGGGTCTGCTTGCCGCCCCAGCCGTTGAAGTTCAGGCCGATGGCGTCCACCGCCCCGGCGCCGTCGCGACGGAAGACGGCGCCGGTGTCCCGCATCCAGAGGTCGTCGACCGGGATCGAGGAGATGACGGTGACGGTGGAGCCGCAGCGGGCCCGGGCGGTGGCCGCCGAGCTCTCGTCGGCCGCGCACATCAGCACCGGCTCGTAGCGGGCGACGGTGCGCGCGATCAGGGCGATGTCCTGCTGCACGCCGGCGAGGTCGCGGCCCCAGATCGCGCGGCTGGAGGGCCAGGCCATCCAGGTGCGTACGTGCCGCACGTCGTCGAGCGGCACGGTCATCCGGCCGGTGGCGGCCTGCGCGGGTGGTGGTGCGAGGGTCCCGAGGGCCAGTCCGGCGGCGCCGGCGCCCGCCGATCGCAGCACGGTTCTACGGCTTGGGTTCATACGAACCTCCGAAGGGGCGTGGATGAGAGGTGACGGCACTGTGGCATTGACTGAATTTTCAGTCAAGACGCGCTGTCCTCTCGCGGAGGTTCCGGCAGCGGGGCGCTCATCGCGCACTGGGTCCGGCACTGCGGGTGCGGCGCGCCCGGAGCGGGGGTCCGTACGGTCATCCAGGCCACCGCCGCCCCGAGCACCAGCGCCCCCGCGCACCAGGGCATGGCCCGCCCGAAGGCCGCGTCGAACTGCTCCGCCGAGCGGTACGCCTCCGGTCCCATCCCGGCCAGCAGCGGCAGCGCCGCCACCGCGAGCAGCCCGGCCACCCGGGCCGCGGCGTTGTTGATGCCGCTCGCCAGCCCCGCCCGGCCCGGGTCCACGGAGGCCAGCACGGTCGCCGTCAGCGGGGCCACCAGGGTCACCATCCCCATGCCCATCACCACCATCGCGGGCAGCACGTCCGCCGGGTACGAGGCGTCCGGCCCCACCCGCAGCATCAGCAGCGTCCCGGCCGCGCACAGCAGCGGCCCCACGGTGAGCGGGATGCGCGGCCCGATCCGTTCCGCGAACTCCCCGGAGCGGGCCGACAGCAGCAGCATCAGCAGGGTCGTGGGCAGCAACGCGGCCCCGGCGGCCAGTGCGGAGTACCCGGACACCACCTGGAGCTGGAGCACGACGAGGAAGAAGAACCCGCTGAAGGCCGCGTACACGCACAGGGTGACCAGATTGACGGCGGTGAACTGCCGCGAGGCGAAGATCTCCGGCGGCACCATCGGGTCGGCGCGCCGGTGCTCCACCCACACGAACACGGCGGCCAGCACGACGCCGCCCACCGCCGCGGCGATGACCAGCGGAGATCCGGAACGCGCTTCGATCAGCGCGTAGGTGATCAGCGCGAGGGCCGCCGCGCCCAGCACCGCACCGGCCACGTCGAACCGCCCGTGCGCCTGCGGATCGCGCGATTCCGGTACGTGCCGCAGCGCCACCGGGACGCACAGCGCGGCCAGCGGCACGTTCAGCAGGAACACCCAGCGCCAGCCGGGCCCGTCCACCAGCCAGCCGCCGAGGAACGGCCCCACGGCCGCCCCCACTCCGCCCAGCCCCGACCACAGGCCCACCGCCCGGCCCCGGTCCTCCGACCGGATCGAGCCCTGGATCAGGGCGAGCGAACCGGGTGTGAGCAGCGCCCCGCCGATGCCCTGGAGGGCCCGGGCGGCCACCAGTACCCCGGCGTTCGGCGCGAGGCCGCACAGCAGCGAGCCCAGCGCGAACCACACCACGCCGAGTACGAAGACCCGCCGGCGCCCGAAGCGGTCGCCGAGCGCCCCGCCGACCAGGATCAGCCCGGCCAGGGTCAGCAGATAGGAGTTGACCGTCCACTGCAGGACGGCGAGATCGGCGTCGAGATCCTCTCCGATGCGCGGGAGGGCGACATTGACCACCGTCGAGTCCAGCAGGGCCATGCTCGACCCGAGCACGGTGGTGAGCAGGATCCAGCGACCCCGTGCGGACGCGATCGGGACAGCGGGCCGGGCCGGCCGGTCGGGAGCGGTCATGACTCAAGGCTGGCCCGCTCGCTCGCCGGGGGCCACCGGGCGGGCGTCGGGCGGGCGTCGGGCGGGCGCCGGGTGCGGAGCCCGGCTCAATAGGCCCTCTTGTAATGGACATGTCGTTCAATCACCATGACCCGCGCACATCACGCACATCACGCACCCTCTTCCAGCACAACCTGCACACGGCGTACGAGGAGACAACACGTGGTCCAACGCAACAGGCGATCCTTACGCGCGGCGCTCGCCGCTCTCACCTCGGTCCTGCTCCTACCCCTCGGCGCGGGCGTCGCCGCGGCCGCCCCGGACCCGGGCCCCGCGCCCGGCGCGGCCGAACGCAAGATCGAGCCCAAGCTCCGCGCCCAGCTCGACGGCTCCGACAAGGCCGTCTTCTGGGTCTACCTCGACAGCGCCGCCGACCTCGGCGCCGCGGCGAAGCAGCAGACCCGCGCCGCCAAGGCCGAGACCGTGCTCCGTACCAAGAAGGAGCACGCCGCGCGCAGCCAGGCCGAGGTAATCAAGGCCCTCGAGGGCGCCAAGGCCGAGTACACCTCGTACTGGATCGTGAATGCCGTCCGCGTCGTCGGCAGCGAGAAGCTCGCCGGCACCCTCGCGCAGCGCCCCGAGGTGTCCCGGATCGACGCCGACGACAAGGTCGACCTGCCCAAACCCGCCGAGGGCAAGCGGGAGCAGGCCGCGGCCGACGCCGTCGAGTGGAACATCGACCGCATCAAGGCCCCCCAGGTCTGGGAACAGGCCGGAGTGCGCGGCGAGGGCATCGTCGTCGCCAACATAGACAGCGGGGTGGACTACACCCACCCGGCCGTCAACAACCAGTACCGCGGCAAGAACGCGGACGGCACCTACACCCACGCCTACAACTGGTTCGACCCGGCGGGGGTCTGCGCCGCCGCGGCGCCCTGCGACAACAACGACCACGGCACCCACACGATGGGCACGATGGTCGGCGACGACGGCGGCGCCAACAAGATCGGTGTCGCGCCGGGCGCCAAGTGGATCGCCGCCAAGGGCTGCGAGACGAACTCCTGCTCCGAGGCCTCCCTGCTCGCCTCCGGCCAGTGGATCGTCGCCCCGACCGACCCGAGCGGCCAGAACCCCCGCCCGGACCTCGCCCCGCACATCGTGAACAACTCCTGGGGCAGCGCCGCGCACGACGACTGGTACCAGCAGATCGTCGACACCTGGCGCGCCGCGGGCATCTTCCCGGCCTTCTCCAACGGCAACTCCGGGCCCAGCTGCGCCACCAGCGGATCGCCCGGCGACTACGCGAGCTCCTACAGCTCCGGGGCCTTCGACATCAACAACGCGATCGCCTCGTTCTCCTCGCGCGGCGCGGGCCCCGGCGGCGTCATCAAGCCGAACATCGCTGCCCCGGGCGTGAACGTGCGCTCCTCCGTCCCCGGCGGCGGGTACGAGGCCTTCTCCGGTACCTCCATGGCCTCGCCGCACACCGCGGCCACCGTGGCACTGCTCTGGTCCGCCGCGCCCGCCCTCGAAGGCGACATCGCGCAGACCGAAGCGCTGCTCGACGGCACCGCCCAGGACACCGACAGCGCCCAGTGCGGCGGCAACGCCGCCGACAACAACGTCTTCGGCGAGGGCAGGCTCGACGCCCTCGCCGCCGTGAACGGCGCCCCGCGCGGCGCGATCGGCGCGCTCGCCGGCACCGTCCGCTCCGACGGCGCGCCGGTCGCGGGCGTCAAGGTCACCGCCGACGGCCCGATCGACCGTACGACGACCACCGCGGCCGACGGCACGTACAGGTTCGCCGCGCTGTCGGTGGGCGACTACGGCCTGACCGCCGCCAAGTTCGGCTACGGACCGCAGTCGGCGACGGCCGCGGTCACCGAGAACGCCACGGCCACCGGCGACTTCACCCTCGTCCAGGCCGCCTCCGGCAAGCTCAGCGGCACGGTCACCGCCGCCTCCGGACCCGCGGCGGGCGCCTCCGTCACCATCGCGGACACCCCGGTGACCGCGACCACCGACGCGCAGGGCCGCTTCGAGGTCACCCTGCCGCACGGCACCTACGACGTGCAGGCCACCCACCCCTCCCGCTGCGTCACCGGCGGCACCGCCAAGGCCACCGTCGCGGGCGACGCCACCGTCACGGTGAACCTGCCCGAGCGCACCGACGGCTACGGCCACGCCTGCGCCACCGCGAACGACCGCCCGTACGCCGCGGGCAGCCGGCAGCTCGCGCTGACCGGCGACAACACCACCGAGCGCGTCGACCTCCCCTTCCCGCTGCCGCTGTACGGCAAGACGTACGGCCAGGCCTGGATCGGGACCAACGGCACCGTCAGCTTCGGCGGCAACAACACCGGCGACATCAACGGCGACCTGCCGAGCACGGCCACCCCGAACGCCGCCCTCTACCCGTTCTGGGACGACCTGGTCGTCGGCGCGGCGGGCACCGGATCCGGCGTCTTCACCGCCGTCACAGGCACCGCCCCGCACCGCAGCTACGTGATCGAGTGGCGCGAGGTGTCCCACTGGTCGGCGCAGGCCGACAAGTTCTCCTTCTCGGCGTCCATCGGCGAGGACGGCAGCGTCTCCTACGCCTACAAGGGGACCGGCGGCACCGGCATCAAGGGCGGCTCCACGGCCACGGTGGGCGTGGAGAACGCCACCGGCACCGATGCCTTCAAGTACTCCTTCAACACGCCGGTCATCACGGACGGCCTGTCCATCGCCTTCCGCACCACCAAGAGCGGTGTGGTGGCGGGCCGGGTGCTCGACGCCAACGACGGCAACGGCGTCGCGGGCGCAACGGTGACCGTCGGCACGGGCGACTCGGCGGTGTCGGCCACCACGGCGGCGGACGGCGGCTACGTGGTCCAGAGCCCGTCCGGCTCGCGGGCCGTCTCCCTCTCCGCGCCCCAGTACGAGTCCGGGCAGGCGACCGTCGACGTCAAGGCGGCCGACGTCACGACGGTGACGCAGTCCCTGCGCACCGGCCGGGTGACGGCGTCCAAGCCCGCGGTGGAGGTGGTCCTCCCGGCGAACCAGCAGCGGACCCGGACCCTGGACCTGACCAACCCGGGCCTCGGTACGGCCTTCACGGTGACCGAGGACGCGGCCTGGCTGACGGCCACCCCGGGGACCGGGAACCTTCCCACGGGGGCCAAGACCCCGCTCACCCTCGCGGTGGACACGACGGGACTGACCCCGGGGTCAGTCCTGACCGCGGACCTGAAGATCACGTCAGCCAGCGGCCGGACCCCGGTCCTGACCGTCCCGGTCAAGGTCGTCGTCCCGCGCTACCAGGTCGCCCTGGACGCGGGCTCCGACCAGGCCGGCAAGGACGCCCTCGGGGACGGCTGGTCCCCGGACCGCAAGTACACGGCGGGCTCCTACGGCTACCAGGGCAGCAGCTCGGTCCAGTCCACCAGCCGCACGATCGCCGGCACGGACGACCAGCGGCTGTTCCGCAACGCCCGTGAGGGCATGTACGAGTACCGCTTCGACAACGTGCCGAACGGGACCTACACCGTGGAGCTGGGCTTCGCCGAGCTCTCCTCCACCCGGCCGAACAAGCGCGTCTTCGACGTCCTGGCCGAGGGCCAGCAGGTCCTGCCCTCCCTGGACATCTCCCTGGAGGCGGGTACGTACAAGGCCCTGACCCGTACGTACACGGTCAAGGTGACGGACGGGGTGCTCAACGTCCGCTTCGTCACGCACACCGGATTCGGCAAGCCCCTGCTCAACAGCCTTCGGGTGACGGACCGTCCCGACCAGAGCTGACCGCACGACCGGCGGGGGCGGGGCGCTCCAGGGCGCCCCGCCCTCCGCGGCGCATTCGGGTGGGGAGTCCCGACTCCGCGCCGACGCGCCGGGGGAGCCGCGCCGGGCTCGTTAGCCTGATCGACCATGACGCTCCTGAGCGACCAGGCCGACGACATCCGGGCCCTCGTGGGCTCCGCCGACCCCGGGGCGGTCTGGGCCGTCGGCGGCCCCGACGGCGTCCACGCCGCCTCGCACGCCACCGATGACGCGGTCTTCGACGTCGGCGGGCTCACCGCCGTCCTCGCCCTCTGGCCCGCCCTCGGCAGCCTCGTCGAGGAGGGCGCGCTCCGGCTGCACACGCCGCTCGCCGCCTACGGGGAGGAAGCTGCCGCCGGAACCCCCGTCGGCACCACCGCCCACCACTTGCTCACCCACGCCGACGGGACCGCGGCCCTCACCCGTCTCGCCGAGCACCTCTCGGACAGCTCCCTCGCCGAACTCGCCGCGACCCGTGTCTGGCACCCCCTGGGCATGACCCGCACCCGGTACGCCGACGGCGTCCTCCACGCGCCCCTCGCCGACCTCGTCCGCTTCCTGAGCCACCTGCTCGCCCCGGCGGACACGGACGGCCCGACGGGCATCACCCCCGCCTGGACGGCCGAGTCCCTGCGCATCCGCACCGGTGAACTGACCCCCGCCCGCGGCCTGCTCTGGCACCCGGCCCCGCACGGCGTCTGGGCCTGCCCCGCCCCGGCGGCAGCCACCGGACCGGCCCTGTGGGTCTCGCCGGGCCGCCGCCGCTGGGCGGTGCTCCTCCCGACCCTCCCGCCCGGCCGCCACACCACCCTCCGTACGGCTTTCCGGGACGCCGCCTTCGCCCTGCCGTAGCGCTCGGAGCGCGGGGTCCGCGGGAGCGACGTACGGTGAAGCCGATGTCACCGCCGCTGACCACGCGAGGACCCCATGCCCGACGCCGTGACCTCCGCGCTCGACGCCACGGACGTCGACCTGCTCGACGACCTGTGCCGCGAACTCGCCGAGGCCGCCGACGCGGTCGGTGAGGCCGCCGGCTACGCCTCCCGGCTTGCCCTCGGCGCCCGCCTCCCCGCCACCGCTCTCACCCGGGGAGGGCTGCGCCGGCACGGCTGGCGCACCCTGCTGCGGACCCTCACCGACCCGGCGGGCCTCGGCTGGGCGCCGCGCGGCCGGGGCATCGCGCGGGCCGGGCGGCTGGCGGGGACGCTGACGGGCCGCGAGAGCCTGGCGATCAGTGTCGCCGTCTGCGGGCTCAGAGCCCGGATCAGGGTCGCGAACGCCCGTCGCCCCGAGCTCCTGAGGGATCCCGGCGCGGCGGCGGTCCTCGGAGCCGTCGCGGAAGGCCGACAGGCCGAGGCCGTCCGCCTGTTCCGGCGCATCATGCGCGAACGGGGCGCCGAGCACGCCTTCTCGCTGCTGACCCCGGCCTTCGCCGACATCCTGGCCTGGCACGCGCTGACCGACGCCAACCCGTTCAACGACCACGCGGGCTGGCAGGTGGCCACCGGCAGGGCCGTGCCCGCCGCGCCGCTCCTCGGACTGGGCGCCGCCTTCCGGGCGTTCTGCGACCGCGGCCCCGGTCTGCCCGCCGGCAAGGCCGGCAAGGCCGGCAACACAGAGGACGCCGGGAACGTGACGGAGCCGTCGCGCCCCGCGCCCCGACGGCTGCGGGCGGTCCCGCCGATGGGACCGGACCCGTACCGGCACCCGCACCGGCCCGGCAGTCTGCGCGGCCACGCCGCCGCACTCCGCTCCCACACGGTGCGGCTGCGTGCGACGTTGGCCGCACCCGCCTGGCGGGTCCCGCAGGACGACGCCCTGCGCGCCGAGGTCGCGACCCTCGCCGGCCGCTGCGCCACCGCGGCGAACGGCTTCACCATGGCGGCGGCCCAGCTCGGCGAGGAGCGCCTGCCGGGCTGAGCCGCCGGGGCCGTCGGGCGCTACAGGACCAGCGAGAGCAGCAGGATGAAGCCCAGGCCGACCACCGAGATGACGGTCTCCATCACCGACCAGGTCTTCAGGGTCTGGCCGACGGTCATCCCGAAGTACTCCTTGACCAGCCAGAATCCGGCGTCGTTGACGTGGCTGAAGAACAGCGAGCCCGCCCCGATGGCCAGGACCAGCAGTGCGGTCTCGGTGGTGGACATGCCTGCGGCGAGCGGGGCCACCAGGCCGGCCGCGGAGATCGTCGCCACCGTCGCGGAACCCGTGGCGAGGCGGATGGCCACGGCGATCAGCCAGGCCAGCAGGAGGGTGGGGATGGCCCAGTTCTCCGACAGGTCCAGGATCATCTGGCCGACGCCCACGTCGATCAGCGTCTGCTTGAAGCCGCCGCCCGCTCCGACGATCAGCAGGATGCCGGCGATCGGAGCCAGCGACTTCTCGACCGTCGTGGACAGCCGCGCCTTGGTGAAGCCGGCTGCCCGGCCGAGGGTGAACATGCCCACCAGCACCGCCGCGAGCAGGGCGATCAGCGGGGAGCCCGCGACGTCCGTGACGCGCTGCACCGGGTTGGCCGGGTCGTTGACCACGATGTCGACCAGGGCCTTGACCAGCATCAGCGCCACCGGCAGCAGCACGGTGAAGACGGTCGCCCCGAACCGGGGGCGGTGCTCCACATCGGCCGAGGGGCGCTGCGGAATCATGTGCTCCGGCGCCGGGATGTCCACCCACCGCGCCGCGTACCGGGCGAACAGCGGCCCGGAGATGATCACGGTCGGGATCGCCACGAGCACACCGAGGGCGAGGGTGACGCCCAGGTTCGCGTGGAGCGCGTCGATGGCGACGAGGGGCCCGGGGTGCGGGGGTATGAGCCCGTGCATCACGGACAGACCGGCCAGCGCCGGTATGCCGATCCGCATGAGCGAGTAGTTGCCCCGCTTGGCCACCAGCAGCACCACCGGGATCAGCAGCACGATGCCGACCTCGAAGAAGAGCGGCAGCCCGATCACCGAGGCGATCAGCACCATGGCCCACGGCATGGCCCGGCCCTTGGCCCTGGCCAGGATCGTGTCGACGATCTCGTCGGCGCCGCCCGAGTCGGCGAGCAGTTTGCCGAGGATCGCACCGAGGGCGATGAGCACGCCCACGCCCGCGACCGTCGCGCCGAGTCCGGCGGTGAAGCTGGTGATCGTCTTGGCCATCGGCGCGCCCGCGAACACCCCGAGGGCGAGCGAACCGACCGTCAGCGCCAGGAAGGCGTGCAGCTTGAGGCGGGTGATGAGCAGGACGATGACGGCGATGCCCGCGAGCACGGCGATGCCCAGCTGGGTGTTCCCGGCCGAGGTGATCGGTCCGGTGCCTGCCGCTGCCAGTGTCTCGACACTGAGACCGGTCACGGTGACGTTCCTTCGTTAGTTCTGGGGTGTGGGGAGCCGACGCAGGGCGGCCAGCGCCCGTTCGGTGATGTCTTCCGGGGATCCGGACACGTCGACGACGACGCCGAGTTCGTCCTCCTGGAGCGGCTCCAGGGTGGCGAACTGCGAATCCAGCAGGACGGCGGGCATGAAGTGACCGGTGCGGGCCGCCATCCGCTGCCCGACCAGTGCACGCGCGCCGGTCAGGTGGACGAAGACCGCCTCGGGAGCCGCGGTGCGCAGCCGGTCGCGGTAGGAACGCTTGAGCGCCGAGGCCGCGACCACGCCCCCGGCCCCGCCGAGTCCGGCCCGGCTGCGGATCCAGTCGCCGATGGCGTCGAGCCAGGGCCACCGGTCGGCGTCGTCCAGCGGGGTGCCGGCCGACATCTTGGCGACATTGGCGGCGGGGTGGAACGCGTCCCCCTCCGCGTACGGAAGGGCCAGGGCCTCCGCGAGCAGCCGACCCACGGTCGTCTTGCCCGTACCGGCTACGCCCATCACCACAATGACGCGCTGGGAGCTCACGTCGTACCTCGCTGTCCTCGTCGACATCGGTCCGTGCGGGCATCACTGAAGCGCATTAAGTAGTACTTATTCAAGGGGCAGCCGAGAAACATCACATTTTTTGTTCGCCGGGGCGTCACCGTACGCTTACGCCATGACCACCGAAGGCAGTCCTGGACCGGCACAGGGGCTCCATTCCCACGTACTGGACACCCTCGGACTCGCCATCACGGCGGGGGAGTTCCCGCCCGGCAGCGTGCTGCGGACGGACGAGATCGCCGAGCGCTTCGACGCCTCCCGCACCGTGGTGCGCGAGGTCGTCCGGGTACTGGAGTCGATGAGCCTGGTCGAATCCCGCCGGCGGGTCGGGGTCACGGTGCGCCCCACCGAGGAGTGGAACGTCTACGACCCGCGCGTCATCCGCTGGCGGCTGGCCGGCACCGACCGGCCCCGGCAGCTGCGCTCCCTCACCGTGCTGCGTTCCGCGATCGAGCCGGTCGCGGCCGGGCTCGCCGCGGCCCGGGCCACTCCCGAGCAGTGCGCCGAACTGACCGAAGCGGCCCTCGGCATGGTCCGCACCTCACGCGGCCACCAGCTCGACGGCTACCTGCGCCACGACATCGCCTTCCACCGCGTCGTGCTGAACGCCTCCGGCAACGAGATGTTCGCCCGCCTCGGAGACGTCGTCGCCGAGGTGCTGACCGGCCGCACCGAGCACACGGTGATGTTCCACGACCCCGACCCGGCGGCCGTCACCCTGCACGTGCGGGTGGCCGAGGCGGTACGGGAGGGTGACGCGGCGCGTGCCGAGGCACTGACCCGGCAGATCGCCGTGGGGGCCCTGGAAGAGCTGGACGTACTCGCCCCGTAGGGCCCCCGGGCGGGTCAGGCGTCGAGAACGGCGAGATCGAGCTCGCGCAGGCGCTCCGGTTCGGCGATCACGTCGATCTCGGTGATCAGGCCGTCCTCGATCGTGAAGCCGAGGACCAGGAACAGCCGTCCCAGCGGGGCCATCGCCAGACCGGCCACGCCGTTGAGCAGGGCAGGCTGCGTGGACCGCGCCCGCTGCATCGCGGCCATCGCGCCCCGGGCGACGGTGACCGCGCCGCTGATGAGGAGCGGAGCGGGGGTGGGTCCGACGGCCTTGTCGGCCCGGAGCACCACGTCGGGATGGAGCAGCGCGACCAGGGCGTCGAAGTTCCCGCCGCGGGTGGCGGCGAGGAAGGCGTCCACGACGCGGCGCTGGCGGGACAGATCGGCTTCGGGTACCAGCGGGGCTCCCTTGACCCGGCGGCGGGCGCGGCTCGCGAGCTGCCGGGTCGCGGCCGGGGACCGGTCGAGCAACGGGGCGATGTCCTCGAAGGGCACGGCGAACAGGTCGTGCAGCACGAACGCGAGCCGCTCGGCCGGTGTCAGCTTGTCGAGCACCACCAGCAGTGCCAGCCCGACCGAATCGGCCAGCATGGCCTCCTGCTCGGGGTCGACCGCGTCCTCGCGGCTGACTGCCGGGTCGCTGGGATACGCCTCCAGGGAGTCCTCGCGGCGGGACTCGCGCGCCCGCAGCATGTTCAGGCACACGCGCGCCACGACGGTGGTCAGCCACCCGCCGAGGTTCTCGACGTCGGTGGTGTCGGAGCGGTTCAGGCGCAGCCAGGCCTCCTGAACGGCGTCATCGGCCTCGCTGAGCGAGCCGAGCATCCGGTAGGACACCGCTCTCAGATGAGATCGGTGCTCTTCGAAACGCTCCGTCAGTCGGAAGCTGTCGTCCACGGGCCGGATTCCTTCCTCGCAGCGGACCATCAACGTAGATCATCGGAAAGTCGCGGCCGTGGGCGGGGAGTTGGAGGCGCGGGACCGGGCGGGACCCGGACCGCCCCGGCCGGTCCGGGCGTGGAAGGGCGCTGCTGGATAATGGCGGTGATCAGCAGAAGCAGTGGAGACGCCGGGGACACGTGGTGGTCCGGCAGGAGAGGGAGCCCCCGATGGACGTGCAGCACTTCGAGCGGATCACCGCTTTCATCGAGGCGCGGCTCACCCCGCTGTTCGACGCGGAGACGGGCAGCGAGTACGGCTTCGGGATGGACGACACCTCCCGCGCCCTGCGCGCGCTGCGCAACGCCGTCCTGGAGGCTTCCGCCATCAAGGGCCTCATCGCGCAGCGGGAGTCGGCCGACCCGGCCATGCGCCGCGTCATCGACCAGTCGGTGGAGCACAACTGGGACGTGCTGCGCGGCATCGCCCGCCAGTGGGAGGACCACGCCGACTTCCGCCACGAGTTCAAGCACCACGCGTGGGAGCTCGACCACCACCACGCCGCCGCGGAGGCCTGAGCCCCGCTGGGTCGGCGCGGCCCGGTCGACGGCCACCGGGCCGGCCCGGTGGCGGTGCCGGGCCGCAGCGTGCGCAGCGCGCCGGACCCTCCGGTGCGCCCGACCCCATGCAGCGTCCGAAGCTCGGTCCCTGGCCGCGCGGTGAGCGGAAGCCCCAAGGTGTCCGGTGGTCCGGCAAGGACATTCGGAGCCCTCGCCATCGACAACGGAAAGGGGGATCGATTCCTATGCGATCGTGCCGGCATCCGAGGTACCCGCGTCCCGGAGCTCGCGCTTGAGGATCTTGCCGGTGGCATTGGTGGGCAGGGCGGCGAAGAACTCCACCAGGCGGGGGTATTTGTAGCCCGCCATCTCCTCCTTGCACCAGGCGATCAGCTCCTCCTCGGAGAGCGTCGCGCCCGGAGCGAGGACCACGCAGGCCTTGATCTCCTCACCGTGGCGCTCGTGCGGAATTCCGATGACGGCCGCCATGCTCACGGCGGGATGGGTGAGGAGCACCTCCTCGATCTCCCGTGGGTAGACGTTGAAGCCACCGCGGATGATCATGTCCTTGGCGCGGTCGACGATGTAGAGCCACCCGTCGGCGTCCCGACGGGCCAGGTCCCCGGTGCGGAACCAGCCGTCGCGCATCGCGTCGGCGGTCGCCTCGGGCCGGTTGAAGTAGCCCTTCATCACGTTGTGTCCGCGGACGACGATCTCGCCGATGGCGTCGGCACCCTGGACGGGGGCCCAGTCCTTGCCGACCAGGTCCACCTCCACGCCCCAGACCGGACGTCCGATGGAGCCGGGCCGCACCTTCTCGCCACGCGGGGAGAACGTGGCCACCGGGCTGGTCTCGGAGAGCCCGTACCCCTCCAGAATGGTGACGCCGAACCGCTCGGCGAACCGGCGGTGGATCTCGACCGGGAGCGCCGAGCCCCCCGAGCCGGCCATCCGCAGGTTCCGGGCGATCTGCGGCAGGTCCACGTCGGGCGCCTCCTCTTCGAGCAGCGCCCAGTACATCGTGGGGACACCCGCGAAGAAGGTGACGGCATGGCGCTGCATCAGGGCGAGGGCCGACCGGGCGTCGAAGCGCGGCAGCAGCACCAGCGTCGCTCCTGAGGCAAGTCCGGCGTTCATCTGGACGACCTGGCCGAAGGAGTGGAACAGCGGCAGGGTGACCAGATGCACGTCGTGCTCGATCTCGCCGAACAGCTTGTGGCAGGTCAGCACGTTGAGCATCACGTTGGAGTGGGTGAGTTCGGCGCCCTTGGGCCGGCCGGTGGTTCCGGAGGTGTACAGGATGACCGCGGTGTCACCGGACTCGGTGGCCACCGTTTCGAAGTCCGCGCTCTGCCCGGCCAGCGCCGCCGTCAGGGTCTCGGCGCCTGTGATCGGGGAGTCCTGGGTGGGGGCGGCGGGCACCAGGAAGAAGTGCTCGCAGCCCGGGGTCTCGCCGAAGCCCGCCCAGCCCTCCTGCCCCAGCGGGAGCTCGGCGCCGCCCTCGAAGCAGAAGTAGGCCTTGGCCTCGGAGTCGGCCAAGTGGTACGCGATCTCACGGCCCTTGAGCAGTACGTTGAGCGGGACGACGACCGCGCCGGCCTTGAGGATGCCGTAGTAGACGATCGGGAACCACGGCACGTTCGGGCAGGACAGCGCGACCTTGTCGCCCGGCGCGATGCCGCGTGAGCGGAGCAGGTTGGCCACGCGACGGGCCGCCGCGTCCAGCTCCGCATAGGTCAGTCGCTGGACGCCCAGCACGACTGCCGTGCGGTCGGGCACGGCGCGGGCGCTGTTCTCCAGCACGGCGGCGAGATTGAGCATGTGAGGTCTCCGTGGGGTGTGTCGGTGGAAGCGGCGGAAAGGGGATCTGCCACCGGACCGTCCCGTGGAACGGCAGATTCGCGGCAGGGGCATGTGCGAAGGCATCAGCCGCGCAACGCCGAAGCGAAGAGGGCCGGCAGTTTCATCACGCTCGGCGCGGCCGTGAAGCGGGTGAGGCGCTCCACGGTGGTCAGTGCGGTGCGGTGGGTGACGAAGTACGGCGGGCGAGGGGACAGTGACGGGTCGCCCGTGACCAGCCCTCGCGGAGCGGGCGTGAACGGGGCGCGCAGCACGGTCTTCTCGATGTCCTCGAGCATGAAGGCGTTGTGCACGAAGCCGATGCCGCTTCCGATGTCCTGGCGGGTGTGCCCGGGGTGGGCGCCCCACGGTGTGAAGCCGAGCAGGAAGCCGACCGCCGACCAGCAGTTGACGCCCAGGGTGCCGTAGCGCAGGTCGGCGATCGCGCTGCGCACCGCCTCCCGGTGGGCCTTCTCGGTCCTTGGGTGGACGATCAGGGTGGCGCCGAGCGTGCCCGGGAGGGTGTTGTTGGCGAAGTCGACGGCGTGGCGCAGGAATTCGGCCGGAGTGTGTCCGGGCAGGCGCAGGACCCCCAGGGCGCTGCCGAAGACCTCCTCGGTGATCAGGACGTCGTCGTGGTCGGTGATGTCGGGGACGAGCAGCCGACAGCCGTCGTCGTGGGCTTCCGCCTCCGGATGGGCGGCGAGGACGGAGGCGAGACGTCCGGCGGCGCCCGGGTAGTAGTCGGTGCGTGGAGGCAGTTCGCGCAGTAGCCGCCGGATCTCTGCCAGGAGCCGCTCGGTGCCGTCCCAGTCGCGTGGCAGAACCAGGATCTGGCTGGCGATGCAGTTGTGTCCGGAGTTGTTCATCTTGGTGGTGACGACGTGTTCGGCCTGGAAGCGGAAGTCGGCGTCGCTCCACGGCCCCGGCACCACGATGCAGGGGCTGACGCCGCCCAGTTCACTGCTGAAGGGCTTGTCCAGAAGCGGCCGGTCGTCGTGGCGGCGCTGCTCGGCGTCCTCGTCGGTGCCCCAGACGATGGCGTCGTGGGTGCGGTCGCTGCCGGTGACGTGAATGGCGTCCACGTCCTCGTGGGCGGCGAGGTAACCGCCTTCGGCCGCACCGCCGTCGACGAAGCGCACCCAGCCGTGTTCGACGAACTCGGCGAAGACGTGATCGAAGTGGGGGCGGAGGTAGTCGTTGACCGGGTTCATCTTGGCGATGACGACCTGGCCCTCGGCGAAGAGCTTGTGCAGGATGTCCAGCGCGGTGATGGCGGCGACGTTGCCCGCTCCGAGCACCAGAGACACGCCCGGGCGGCCGGGCCTGTCCCGGTACTCGCCCGCCGCTCGGCTGCGTGCCTGCTCCGCGGTGGTGCCGGGGCGCATCCACACCTGGGCCGTGAAGCCGCCCAGCAGGAGGCTGTCCCAGCCGGTGGCGGGGAAGACGTCGACCCGCGTGCGACCGTCCTCCTCGTGGACGGCCTTCGCGTCGACGGGATCCTTGCCCGCGGCGATCCGCCGCAGCACGTGCAGATACGCCGAGGCGTTCTGCGCCAGGGCCCACGGCCCGGCGATCCAGTCCTCGGCGGCCCACGGCGAATCGGACGCGTACCCCTTCGCGCGGGCACCGGCAGCGGCCATCTCGGAGGCTCGGGAGACCACGCGCGGCAGCAACCGCTCCAGGAGGGCGATGCGTTCGGTGAGCGGGGTGGCGGACCAGGACTTGGCGCTGCCGCGTACGTGGCCCACGGTGAGGTCGAGGAAGGAGGTGTCGAGGGCGCTGGTGTTCAACGTCGGTCCTTGGGAAGGTCGGGAGTGGGCAGGGCGATACCCGCTCCGTGCACTGCGCGAGGAGCAGGCACGCGCGTGGTCACCTGGACAGTCGTCGGGCGTCGCGGTCCGGGTCGATCAACGTGAGGGCGGCGGCCCCGCTCAGCAGGAGTACGGCGCCGGTGACCAGGACCGCGTACTGGTAGCCCTCCGCACCGTGGGTGTCCACGAAGTGCCCGATCAGCGTCGGGGCGATCAGACCGGCGGTGGTCACCACGGCGTTCATGATGCCCAGGGCACCGCCGCGACGATCGGCCGGAGCCAGCTCCGTGACCGTGGTGACGGCGACGCTGCTCATCGCTCCGGCGAGCCCGAATCCCGCGACCAGCAGCACGGCGGTCACGGCGCCGGCCGGGGCCAGCGGCAGTGCGAGGCATGCCGCGGCACCGATGAGGAGCAGAACGCCGCCGACCCCGCCGCGGGACCACCGGCTCGCGGTCCCGCGGCGCAGCAGCCATCCGGTCAGGCCCGCCTGCCCGAGCACCACGACGCCGCCCAGACCCCAGACCAGCATCAGCACTTGGGTGGCCCCGGCCGAGTCGTAGCCCAGCGCGTCGCGGAGGTAGGAGGGGAGCCAGACCAGGGCGAAGGCGATGACCCAGTAGGTGCCGAAGTAGGCAGCCGTGGCACCGATCCAGGTGCGGGTCGAAAGGATCCGCCGGTACGGCGTCCTGTGCCGGGCCGCAACCGGCCCGGCTCCCGCCGCCCCCTCACCCCTCTTGTCGGCGGAGCCGGTCGGCGCCGTGGTGTCCGACGCGGCCGCGTACGGCCCCTCCCCGCCGAAGGGGATCCAGAGCAAGGCCCACACCACACCGGCGAGCGCCACCGCGGCGACGGCCGAGCGCCAGCCGTGGTGATGGATCACCCACGTCAGTACGGGAGCGGCGACCAGGACCCCCAGGGTGATTCCGAGGACGATCAACGCCCCGGGCAGGTTGCGTCGGTGGTTGGGGAACCAGGACAGGGTGGCCTGCTGGGCGACGGGGAAGGCGGGCCCCTCGGCGGCACCGAGGAGAACACGTGAGGTGAGGAGCACCGCGAGCCCTCCGCCCACCGCCAGCGGCGCCTGGGAGACGGACCACAGGACGGCCATCGCCAGCAGCAGCCACTTGGGCCGTATGCGGTCCGCGAGCAGCCCCACCGCGGCGCCGGAGACCGAGAACAGCAGGAAGAAGGCGCTGCTGGCGAGTCCGAAGGCCGATGCCGACAGGCCGAGGTCCTGTCGGATCTCGTCCGCGGCCAGACCGAGCACGGACTTGTCGGCGAAATTGATCATCATGAAGACGACGAGCAGCGCGGTGACGGTCCACGCGCGGCGTCTGATTCTGCTCGGCGCCTTCGGGGGGCCGGCGGGCACGGCGGGTGCGACATCGGTGTCGGTCACAAGGGCTCCGCGGAGACTGGATGGGGAGGGGAGGTCCGTTGTCCGTTCAGGAGAGCGGGACGCCGGCGATCGCGATGCGCTCCATGACACGGCGCTGCGGGAAGTAGTCGCTGATCGCGTAGTGCTGGGTGGCGATGTTGTCCCAGATCGCGACGGAGCCCGGCTGCCAGCGGAAGCGCACCTGGTACTCGGGGATCCGGGCCTGGAGCACGAGCTCGTCGAGGAGTTCACGGCTCTCAAGGTCCGACAGTCCGACGATCCGGGTGGTGAAGGGCTCGTTGACGTAGAGGAGCCTCCGGCCGGTGCGCGGGTGGCGGACGACCACCGGGTGCTCGACGGCCGGCAGGTTCTCACGGTGCGCCGCGATCTGGCTCTCGGTCATCAGCGCGCCCCAGCTCGGCACCCAGTCGTGCACGGCCGTGAGTCCCTCGATCCGGGCCTTCATGGACTCGGTGAGGTTGTCGTAGGCGGCCGCCATGTCGGCCCACATGGTGTCGCCACCGGCGGACGGGACCTCGACGGCGCGCAGGACGGAGCCGAGTGCCGGCGCGGCCATGAACGAGTGATCGCTGTGCCAGATGTTCTCCGTGCCGATGGCCATGGCGTCCTTGGCCAGGCGGGAGACGCCGACGGTGTTGCCCTTGGGGAAGAAGGGGTTCGGCTCCGGCTCGCCCCACAGCCCGGAGAAGGCGAGCTGGGCCTGCGGGTCGAAGGCGTGCTGGTCCCGGAAGAACAGCACCTTCCACTCCAGCAGGGCCTGCCTGATCTCTGCCGCGAGGTCCTCGCCGATCGGGAGCGAGAGGTCGACGCCTTCTATCTCGGCGCCGATGTGCGGAGTGAGCGGGCAGACGTCCAGGAGCAGGTAGTCGGGCTGCTCCGCGCCCGGCGCGATGCGGTCCAGCGTGCGCTTCCCGTAGTGCATCAGGGGCTTGTCGAGCGCGGGGGCGGGAGTGGTGACGGCGCTGTCCATGAGGCCTCCGTAACGAGGGCGGAAAATCGTTACCGGAAGTATCGTTATTGGGGTGTGCGGAGGCAAGGGTCCGTGGGCATCGAAAATCGAGCCGGGAAATCCGGGTGGGAGACTGCTCAGGCAGCCGAGCGGACGGCGCGGCTGACGAGGTCCACCAGCGTGTCCACCAGCGCGGCGTCGGGCAGCTCCTGCTCGACGATCAGCCGGAAGAGCAGCGGCGCGGCCACCAGGGTCGCCGCGGCCCGGACATCGGTCTCGGGCCGCACCTCACCGCGCGCGATCCCGCGTTCCAGGATGCGCCTGGTCTCGCTCGTGATCCGCTCGGTGTACCCCGCGTACTGGCCCCGCTCCGCGCCCGTCTCGGCCGCCGCACCGATCAGGCCCGCGATCAGCCGGTCCGATCCCGGCAGCCGGTAGGCCTCCAGACGAGTGGTGAGCAAGGACCGGAGCTCCGCGCGGAAGTCGCCCAGATCAGGCACTGACAGGACGCCGATACGCGTCTCGGCGGCGGCGATGATGAGGTCCTGCTTGGTGGGCCAACGCCGGTAGATGGCGGGCTTGCTCACCCCGGCCCGTGCGGCGACGGCATCCATCGTGACGGCCCCGATCCCCTGCTCGGTGATCAGGTCGACGACCGCGTTCAGGACCGCCCCCGTGACCCGCTCCTCCCGCGGCCGCCCCGGCCCCCGCTCCGCCCCACGCGACTGTGTACCCACCATGCGAAGAGCCTACGGTCCCGGCGAGGATGCCGGTCGGCAGGGGGGCGGACGGGCATGGCGGGCGAACCGATCGGCCGAAGCGGATCACTGGTACCCCGCAGCCTGCCCACGCAATGGCCGGTGCAAGAGGCCACTTGGGCAGGGAAAACGCAACTTCGACATGGCTCGCAGAGGCAGCTACCTTCACCTGGTCATCGGCGATCGCCCACGGTCGCACAGGAGTTCCTTCAGGCTGAGCCACCCGCGACGGGACGAGTTGGTCACGCCCCACGAATCCTCGCCCCATGCGTAAGCCAGCGAACCGGGTCCGCACCAGGCACCCCCAACCAAGGAGAGACGCATGCCCCATCTTGCGCTGTACACATTCGGCGTCCTGAAGTCACCTCTCGCCGATACCGGACCTCTCACGCGCGAGTTCTACGACATTGGTGAGGCCGTCTACGGGAAGATCAGTCAGCACCCCGGGTACCTCGCGCGTGCTGAAGCGGCAGACGGTGACCGGGGCGAGCTCTTCGATGCGGACTGGGGTGCATGGGGAGAGTTCGCCGTACCGACCTGGTACGGCAAGGGCCATACGGTGGAAACCACCGCCCTGGCCACGACCCTCTCACTCTGGACCGACCTGCGCCCCGCCTTCGACGCCATCTACACCGGTCTGCACCGTGAGGCGCTGAACAGGCGTTACGACTGGTTCGAGAGGACAGGACACCCGAATTACGTGTTCTGGTGGGTCTCCGACGGCGTGATACCCACCTGGCAGGACGGGGTTTCCAGGCTGGAACATCTCCACGACCACGGCTCCGCGCCGCACGCCTTCACCTTCCACCACTCGTTCGCCCCGGAGGGAACTCCGACCAGGGTCAAAGGCATCGGGCCGAAGAGCGACCAGGTTCGCTGACAAGGAAGCCTGAACGGAATCCGCCAAGGCCGGATCGGACCCCAGGCCGGCCGGCCTTCCCGTGCGCTTCCGTCACCCCCTGCCCCCTATTGCGTACCGCGCTTGCGGGGCGTGGTCTGCTGGACCGCCCAGCCGTTGCCGTCCGGGTCGGAGAAGTAGACGAAGGAGCCCCAGGGGAGGTCCTGGATCTCCGTCACCTCCACGCCCCGGCCGCGCAGGTCCTCGTACGCCTCCTCGATGTCGGTGACGACGACCTGCATGTTGTCCAGGGATCCCGGGGTCATCCGGGTCAGTCCCTTGCCGATCGCGATCGAACAGGCCGACCCCGGCGGAGTCAGCTGGACGAAGCGGACGTCCTCGCTGACGGTCACGTCGTGGTCGGCGTTGAAGCCGATCTTCTCGTAGAAGGCCTTGGCCCGGTCGACATCGGTGACGGGGACGGCGACCAGTTCCAGTTTGATGTCCATCACAGCATCATGCTCCCGGCACCGCCGCCGCGCCGCCCGATGTCACGTCGGCAGGCGTGTCCGCCGCCGCGAACTGGGTGCGGTACAGCTCCTCGTACCGGCCGCCCGCCGCCAGCAGCTCGGTGTGGGTGCCCCGTTCCACGATCCGGCCGTCCTCGACCACCAGGATCAGATCGGCCGCCTGTACGGTCGACAGCCGGTGCGCGATCACCACCGCGGTCCGGCCCGCCAGGGCCTCGCCCAGCGCCTCCTGCACCGCCGCCTCCGAGGTGGAGTCCAGGTGCGCGGTGGCCTCGTCGAGGATCACCACCCGCTGGCGGGCCAGCAGCAGCCGCGCGATGGTCAGCCGTTGCCGTTCCCCGCCCGACAGCCGGTAGCCGCGCTCCCCGACGACCGTGTCCAGTCCGTCCGGCAGCGAGGCGACGAGGCCGTCCAGGCGGGAGCGGCGCAGGGCCTCCCAGATCTCCTCCTCGGAGGCTTCCGGCCGGGCCAGCAGCAGGTTGGCCCGTACCGACTCGTGGAAGAGGTGCCCGTCCTGGGTGACCATGCCGAGCGTCTCGCGGATCGAGTCGGCCGTGAGGTCCCGTACGTCGACCCCGCCGAGGCGGACCGCGCCCGCGTCGGCGTCGTACAGCCGGGGCAGCAGCTGGGCGATGGTCGACTTGCCGGCGCCGGACGAGCCGACCAGGGCGATCATGCGGCCGGGTTCGGCTCGGAACGAGACCTCGTGCAGGACCTGTGTACCGCCCTTGGCGTCGAGGGTGGCGACCTCCTCCAGGGAGGCGAGCGAGACCTTGTCGGGGGACGGGTAGCCGAAGGAGACCCGGTCGAACTCCACGGACACCGGCCCGTCCGGCACCGTGCGGGCGTCGGGCTTCTGCGTGATGAGCGGCTTCAGGTCGAGGATCTCGAAGACCCGCTCGAAGCTGACCAGTGCGCTCATCACCTCGACGCGGGCACCGGCGAGCGCGGTCAGCGGGGCGTACAGCCGGGTCAGGAGCAGGGCGAGGGCCACCACGGAACCGGCGTCCAGGGTCCCGCGCAGGGCGTAGTACCCGCCCAGCCCGTAGACGAGGGCGAGGGCCAGGGCCGAGACCAGGGTGAGGGCGGTGATGAAGGCGGACTGGGCCATCGCCGTGCGGATCCCGATGTCCCGCACCCGCGCCGCCCGGGCCGCGAACTCCGCGGACTCGTCGGCCGGCCGCCCGAACAGCTTGACCAGCGTCGCACCGGGCGCGGAGAACCGCTCGGTCATCTGGGTGCCCATCGCGGCGTTCAGCGTCGAGGCCTCCCGCTGCATCCCCGCCATCCGCGCCCCCATCCGGCGCGCCGGCAGCACGAACACCGGCAGCAGCACCAGCGCCAGCAGGGTGATCTGCCAGGAGATGCTCAGCATCACGGCGAGGGTCAGGAGCAGCGTCACGGTGTTGGCGACCACCCCGGACAGGGTGTTGCTGAACGCCCGCTGGGCACCGATCACATCGTTGTTGAGCCGGCTGACCAGGGCGCCGGTCCGGGTCCGGGTGAAGAAGGCGACCGGCATCCGCTGCACGTGGTCGAAGACCGCCGTCCGCAGATCGAGGATCAGCCCCTCGCCGAGGGTCGCGGAGAGCCGGCGGGTCAGCAGCCCCAGGCCCGCCTCGGCGACCGCGATCAGCGCGATGAGGAGGGCGAGCCGGGTGACGGTGCCGCTGTCGCGTCCGCCGACGATGGCGTCGACGATCCGGCTGGCGAGCACCGGGGTGGCCACGGCGAGCAGCGCCGTGACGACGCTGAGCAGCAGGAAGAGGGTGAGCCCGCGGCGGTGCGGGCGGGCGAAGGCGGCGACCCGGCGCAGGCTCGCCCGGGAGACCGGGCGGCGGTCCTGCTGCGCGTTGATCGCACTGTGCAGCGATGTCCAAGCGGTGACTTCCATGTCCATGGCCGAAACGTTAGGACCTCAACCAAAGTCGAGGTCAAGGATTCGAGTCATCTCCGGTCCGGACTGTGCCAACTCTCGCTCGGACGAAGGATTTTCACGACCCCGGACCGCTGTCGGTGCCCGGTGGCATCATCGGTCCATGACGCAGGGATCCGAGTCCGTACGCTTCGGCAAGGCCGCCACCGACACCGTCCTGCACCGCTTCGGCCAGTGGGTGCGGGACGCCCCGAGCGCCCGCGCCGTCATATCCGGCTCGGAGAGCCTCACCTACGGGCAACTCGACGCCCGGGCCAACCAGTTGGCGCACCACCTGCTCGACGCCGGACTGCCCGCCGACGGCCTCGTGGCGATCGGGACGGACCGCCAGGCCGAACTCCTCGTCGCCGTCCTCGCCGTCCTCAAGTCCGGTGGGACCTACACCGTCCTCGACGTCGACGTGCCGCGCACCGGGCAGCAGCAGCTCGCCGCCGCCCCGCCCTTCGCGCTGCTCACGCACGCCGCGCACCAGGCCCGCCTCGATGACGGAAGCGGCCTGCGGGTCATCCGGCTCGGCGCGGAGGCGGACGCGATAGCCGACCGGCCCACCGGGCCGCCCCCGGCGCCCTCCGGAAGCGGCCGGACCGCGGCCGTCCTCTTCACCGGGGGAGCGGTCCCGCGCGCCGTGCCCGTCAGCCATGCCCGGCTGCTCGCCGCCCACGACAGCTGGGCGGAGGTGATCCGGCCGACCCCGGAGGACCGCCACCTGATCACCGCCGGACCGGCCCTCACCGCCTTCGCGGCGGGCTGGACCCGGGCCCTGTGCTCGGGCGGGGCCCTCGTCGTACCCGAGCGCGCACCGTGGAAGCCCGACAAGATCCGTCAGGCGATCGATTCCGACCAGGTCAGCGTCGTGCACACCGACCCGGTGGGGGCGGCCCGGCTGCTCCTGCGCGACCCCGGGCCGGCAGCCACCACACAGCCGTCCGTCCCCCGAGCCCGCCGCGAAGCCGACCCGGAGCTGCGTTCGCTGCGGCTGCTCACCGTCACCGGCGCCCGGTTCCACCTCGACGAACAGGCCGCCCTGCAGGACCGGCTCCGGACCGGCGTGCGGCTGCTCAACGTCTACGGGCTCACCGAGACCGCGGGCACCGGTGCCTGGTTCGAACTGCCGCAGCTGCCCGGCCCGGTCGACGACCCGGAACGGTTCTCCCTCATCGGCACCCCCTTCCCCGGCTGCCGCGTCGACCTGCGCGACGGGGAGGTCCGCCTCGCCCCGCCCGACGGCGGCGACGCGATCCCCACCGGCGACCTCGCGCGGCTGCGCGACGACGGGCTGCTGGAGTTCGGCGGCCGGATCCGCGACCGGATCACCGTGGACGGGCGCACCCTCGACCCGCACCCGCTCGAATCGGTGATCCGCGGCCACGAGGGCATCGGTTCGGCGCTGGTGGCGGCGGTGCCCGGCTTCCAGGGGGTTCCCCGCCTGGTCGCCTACGTCGCCCCGCCGCCCGCCGACCCGTCATGGCCCCCGGGCTCCGGCCTGCCGGACGTCGACGAGCTCCGCGAGTACCTGGCGGGCCGGGTGCCCCCCGAGGACCGGCCCCGCGCCGTGGTGTGGCTGCGCGTCCTGCCCCGCGACAGGGCCGGCCAGGAGGACCGGGCCGCCCTGCCCCTGCCGATCACGAGCGCCTCCGCGGCGCAGCCCGCCGGGAGCAAGTCCGCCCGGCCGGCGACCCGTCCGATCGGTCCGTTCCCGAGCCTCTGGGCCGCCGCCTGCGGGGGCGTCGCGGCGGGCTTCGTCGGCCTGATCCTCACGAAGGTCTTCTGGCCCGGATCGACGGACCTCACCGGCGTACCGCAGCCCTGGGCGTTCCTCTTCTTCCTGCTCTACCTCATCGAGTGCGTGTCCTTCGGCATCGGCCTGGTCTTCCTGTTCCGCGGCCGCGCCCGGATGCCGCTCCGGGGTCGCGGCCGCAGGCTCACCACCGCCGCGCATCTGGCCGTGGCATACCTGCTGATGGCGTGGTGGCCGCAGGACAACCTCTACCGGCTCGCGGCCAAACAGGACTGGCCGCGGCAGGCCGCGCTCGTCTACACCTTCAACATCCCCCTGATGATCGCGGGCGTCGTCGTCGCCGCGTACGTCATCGCCAAACCGCCGAAGCCCTTCGACGTCGACGACTGACCCGGCCCGGGCGGCCCGTGCTCACGGCATCGGTTCGCGCGGGCCGAACAGCCCCCCGCCCGCCAGGGTCCTGGCCCGGACCAGTGCTTCCGCCGCGTCCAGCGTCCGCGCGCTGTGTGCGGCCACCAGGAAGCCCAGCCACGGCGAGGGTTCGAAGGCGGCCGTCGGGATCGCCGGGACGAACACCGCGCCCAGCTCGGCGCACTCCCGGTCCAGCCCCGCGCACAGCTCGTCCAGCTGGGCCTCGGGCAGCCGGGCGCCCAGCTCCACCCGGTCCACGATCCGTACGAGGTGCCCCGCGCCCCGCAGCGCGTCGAGCCGGGCCGCCACCATGAAGGCCACGGCCGGCCCGGTCAGGCGCAGATTGGTCTCGGTCGGCGCGAGCCGTCCCTCGCCGGCGGTCACGAAGTCCACGTCGAACCAGCCCCGGTAGCCGCCGGCCGCCAGCTCCCGGCCCACTGCCGCCCCGAAGGCGCCGAGCGGTTTCTCCGCCCAGCCGGGCACCACCCCGGGCCCCACCGTGGCCCCCGCGTAGCAGCCGTCCCGCACGTCCATCACCGCCCCGCCGACCTCGTGCACCCGGCCGTCGGCAGCCACGAACCCGTCGTACGTGAGGTCGCGCGGCCCTTCTTCCTCCCCAGAGCCGTGCACGAACTCCTCCACCAGCAGCGGCCCGCGCGGCAGCCGCCTCAGCACGGCGCGGGCCCCGCCCTCGGCCCGGACCCGGGCGGGGGTGAGCACCGTGGTGCCCGAACCCCCCACACCGTGCTCCGATTTCAGAACAGTGCTCTCGCCCGCCTTGGCCCGGGCCGCGACGAGGCGGACCGCCGCCCGCCGGGAGCCGGCCCGCCACTGCTCGGGCAGCACGATCCCGGGATGCCCGCCGCCCGACAGGATCCGGGCGAACAGACCGTGCGCCGCCGACTTCGACTCGTACCGCAGCTCCCCGGCCCGCCACGGCCGGCCCGTCAGCTCCGCGAACGGCCGCGTCCGCCCCCACGGTACGAGGGGCAGCCCCGCCCCGGTCAGCAGCGCGGCCAGCGCCGGCCGGGCCCGTACGGCATCCGACAGGCCGGGACCGCCCTCCTCCGCCAGGCCGTCGTACACCTCCACCCCGGACCAGCCCAGCCGGCGGCAGACCCGCTCGGTCCAGCCCCGCGGCACCGTACGGGGCAGCACCAGCGCCGCCGGGTCGGGGCTGTAGAAGGCGGCCAGGCACGCGTAGTGGTGTGCGGCCCGCTGCTCGCCGTCCAGGGAGACGTCGGCGAACTGGGCGTTGAACTCGGCCACATTGCCCAGGTGAACGGCCCGCCCGCCACCGGTCCACGCCCGCGCCCAGGCGGCGAGCGGCGCGGGGGACACCTCGAACCGCACCAGGGCGCCGGGGCCGCCCGGCGCGGCCACCGCCCCCATCGCCCGGTAGAAACCGACCGCGTGCGGATCGGCGTCGATCACCAGGCGGCGCACCCCCAGCTCCGCCGCCCGGTGCAGCGCGTCCCGGTACAGCAGCCGCCCCACGCCCCGGCCGATGGCCGACGGCTCCACGAACAGCAGCCCCAGGGAGGCGAGCGGGGCCGTCCCGTCCAGGGAGGCGAGCCCGAGCACGGCCCCCTCGCCGTCCTCGGCGACCACGATGCGGCGGGCGGTCACGTCGCCGGGCCGGATCCGCAGTTCCTCCGCCCAGGCGGCCAGGACCTCCGGCTCGTACCCCCAGTGCGCCTTGGACCGCATCACCAGCCCGGTCAGGGCCTCCGCCTCGGCCGCCCGCGCGGCCCTGACCTTTGCCATTTCCTGACCTCCCCATGGTCCGCGCCAAGGCCGTGCGATAGATTCGGCCTCCCCACGGCACATCATTTCCCACCCACGCGGAGACAGGCTTCTCAATGAGCGACATCATCAACGGACTTGGCCGCACCAGCGCCTTCGGCGCTCTTGGCCTGGTGCTGCTGATCCTCGGCATCGTCCTCGTGGACGTGCTGACGCCCGGGAAGCTCCCGAAGCAGATCTGGGAGGAGCGCAACCGCAATGCCGCCCTCCTGCTGAGCTCCGCGCTCCTCGGCATCGGCGGCATCGTCTTCACCTCGATCTGGACCACGTACGACAACTTCGGCAAGGGCCTGCTGTCGACCGCGGCCTTCGGCGTGCTCGGCCTGGTCCTGATGGCGGTGGCGTTCCTGGTGCTCGACCTGGTGACTCCGGGCAAGCTCGGAGCCATCGTCGTCGACCCGGAGCCCCACCCCGCGGTCTGGGTCACCGCCTCCTGCAACCTCGCCGTGGCCGCGATCGTGGCGGCCTCGATCGCCTGACGCCGGTACGACGAAGAGCGCCGCTCCCCATCGGGAGCGGCGCTCTCGTCGTATCCCGGCGACCCCGCGTCTACGCCAGCCCCAGCGCGAACACCGCGAACCCCGCCGCGAGCAGCCCCGCCACGGTCCGGCGAACCGCCGGGGCCGTGCGCGCCTCCCGCGCCGGACCCTCGAACCGCTGCGCGTACCGGGCGATGCCCACCAGCAGCACCGCGAACACCGGCATCCACGCCAGCCGCGCCGCGATCCAGCCCAGACTGTCCGGCGCCGTCGTCAGCCCCGCCAGCTCACCCAGGAACGAACCGGGCACGGCCGCGGCCAGC
Source organism: Streptomyces sp. NBC_01546 (assembly GCF_045208355.1). Classification (NCBI taxonomy): domain Bacteria; kingdom Bacillati; phylum Actinomycetota; class Actinomycetes; order Kitasatosporales; family Streptomycetaceae; genus Streptomyces; species Streptomyces sp. NBC_01546. The sequence continues at coordinate 858,285 of NZ_CP109379.1, read as the reverse complement.
ATGGCCGTCTGATGCCAGCACAGGATCGTCATCGCACACAGATTGATCACGACCACCGGCGCCCACAGGGCCGGCCGGGCCAGCAGCCTCGCCAGCCGGTCGCGCAGCAGGATCGCGGCACCCGACTGGCCCGCCGCCAGGGCCAGTACGAGCAGCGACGGCGGGTGGGAGTTGGTCCGCGCGGCACCCGGTACGCCCACCATCGACGCCGGGTAGTGGAAGACCGCGAGCAGCGCCGCGAACAGCAGCGTCCCGCCCGCCAGCAGCAGCCAGCCCCCGCGCCGGCCGATCCGCCCCTCACCCCAGCTGACGCCCAGCTGGTACGCGAACAGCCAGCCCGGCAGGATGTTGAGCAGCGACACCCAGCCCGGCACCGAGCCGGCGAGCGGCCCGTAGCGCAGGAAGTCCACCACGGCGACCGAGACGAGAAGCGGCGCCGCCGCCCAGCCGCCGAGCCGGCCCGCCGCCCGCACGCAGTACGGGGTCAGCGCGGTGATCACCACATACACCCCGACGAACCACAGCGGCTGGATCACCAGCGTCGCCCCGGTCCGCAGCGTGGCCTCCGGCACCCCCGCCGCGTACAGCACCGGCGCGGCCAGCGCCCACACCGCCGTGACCCCGAGCACCGGCCGCCCCAGCCGGACGATCCGCCCCTTCAGCCACGCGCCCGCCGAACCCTGGTGACGCCGGAAGGAGAGCGCCGAGGCGTACCCGCCGACCAGGAAGAAGATGCCGAGCATCTGGAGCACCCAGCTCGCCGGGGCCAGCCCGCCGAAGGACGACAGCGGACTGGCGTTGTGCAGGCCGCCGTCGGAGTCGAGGGTGAACCCGCCGAGCAGCCAGTGGCCCGTCGGCACGGCAAGCAGGGCCAGGGCGCGCAGCCCGTCGATCGCCCGGTCGCGATGGGCCGGGGTCTGCCGCTCGATCCCGTCGGCGGTCCTCTTCAGCAACGTCAGCGTGCGCGGCGTCGTCATCGGATCTCTCCCTCTGCGATCGCGGCGAAGGCCGCCAAGGACTGGGTGCCGGGCGCGAAGTAGCCGGTGTGGCCCTGGACATCGGCGGCGGGCACCCGGCGGGCGCCGAAGCCCGCGGAGGTGGGGTCGGCGCCGTGGCCGATCCCGGCGAACCCGACGTTCGGGACGTCGGCGATCCAGTCGGAGGGGCCCCGCGCCGCCCACACCCGGGCGGCGGTGCGCAGCCCGGCCGCGGTGCCGGCGCGCATGCCGGGGGAGCCGAAGGCCACGATGTCGGTGGCGTCCGTGTGCCGGGCCGCCAGCCCGCACACCACCGATCCGTAGCTGTGGCAGAACAGCACCGGGTCGGGTGCGCCGACCGCGTCCAGCCCCGCCGTGAAGCGGGCCAGGCGGACCGCCCCCGCCTCGGCCAGCCGGCCGTCGGCCGCGTCCAGGCCGACCCCGACCGGGGTGGTGTAACCGATCCACGCGATGACGGCGGTGGATTCGCCGGTCTCGGCGCGCAGCGCCCGGGCCATCCCGGCCGGACCGCTGGCGGGCTTGCGCCGGGCGTCGTGGTGGGTGGCGTCGTTGTCCGAGCCCGGCACGATCACCGAGACGTGCGCCGCGTGCTCCAGATCCCCGAACACCTCGGCGACCTGGCCCCGGCCGCGCGGGTCGAAGGCCAGGATCTGCCGGTCCGGCGCACCGAGCGAGGCGTAGCGGGCCTCACCCGTCGCGGCGATCGCGATCCGGTTGGCCTCGTACCGCAGGGACGGCGGAGCCCCGTCCAGGTTCCCCACCACCAGCGGGTGGGACCGTACGAGCTCCCGGCGCGCGGCCTCGTCCAGCCGGTCGAAGAACCGGGCCACCTCGTGCGGCGTCGCGCTCGCCGGATCGGGCAGCGCCCGGCCGGCCGCCGTGTCGGCCCGCCAGGCGGCGGCGCCGGGCGGCGGCCCGGTGACCGCCCGCTGGCTGTCGCCGGAGGCCCAGCCGGCGGTCCCCCCGACGACGGCCACCGCCAGCGCGGCCGTGACCATCGTCCTTCCGAAGCGGCGCATGCCCCTTCTCCTCTCCTCGTGACGAGGAGGAAGGTAGGAAGGAGGTACCGGCGGCTGCGTCCCACCGTGGAGCCAACTCGGATGTCATACCCGGGTAGGGGGTGGAGGAGACGGGCCCTGCCCCGCCCCCTCGTTGAACCGGCCGGGGACTCAGGCGGAGTCGCCCGGCCGCACCACTCCCGCCTCGTACGCGAAGATCACGGCCTGGGCCCGGTCCCGCAGGTCGAGCTTGGCCAGCACCCGCCCGATGTGCGTCTTGACCGTCTGCTCCGCCAGCACCAGATGGCCCGCGATCTCCTGGTTCGACAGCCCGCGCGCGATGAGCTCCAGTACCTCGGTCTCACGCGGGGTGAGGCCGTTCAGCCGCAGCGCCGGATCCTTGCGCGGCGCCGGCCGCTGCTGCACGAAGTCCGCGATCAGCCGCCGGGTCACCGAGGGCGCCAACAGCGCCTCGCCCGACGCGACGACCCGTACCGCCGCGATCAGGTCGGCCGGCGGCGCGTCCTTCAGCAGGAACCCGGACGCGCCCGCGCGCAGCGCCTCGTACACGTAGTCGTCGATGTCGAAGGTGGTGAGCATCAGAACCTTCGGCCGGTGCACCACCCCCGGCGGGGGATCGAGGAGCTCCCGGGCCGCCGTGAGCCCGTCCATCTCCGGCATCCGCACGTCCATCAGTACCACGTCGGGGTGCGTGGAGCGGGAGACCTGCACGCCCTGCCGCCCGTCGGGCGCCTCGCCCACCACATCGATGTCGGCCTGCGCCGACAGCAGCGCGGCGAACCCCGCCCGCACCATGGCCTGGTCGTCGACGATGATCACGCGGATGGTCAACTCCCCTCCTCGTTCATATGGGTCGTCTCGGTAAGGGTGTTCATGGGCAGGCGGGCGGCGACCCGGAAGCCGCCGTCGGGCAGCGGTCCGGTGTCCAGCGTCCCGCCGGTCAACCGTACGCGCTCCCGCATCCCCACCAGACCGTGCCCCGTGCCCGAACTCTCCAGCGCCACCACGGCGTCCCGGGCCGGGCCGTTGACCACGAGCACCAGGACCTCGTCCTCGTCGACGGTCACCGAGACCCGGGTCGACGCCCCGGGCGCGTGCCGGACCACGTTGGCGAGCGCCTCCTGCACGATCCGGTACGCCGACAGGTCCACGGCGGGCGGGACCGCCTCGGCCGCCCCGGTCGCCAGGGACAACTCCACTGGCTGCCCGGCCCGTACGGTCGCCTCCACCAGCTGCTGAAGCCGGTCGATCCCGGGCTGCGGGGCCTTCTCGCCCTCGGCGCGCTCCGTACCGTCCCCGCGCAGCACGGTCAGCAGCCGCCGCATCTCGCCCAGCGACTCCCGTGCGCTGGCCGCGATCGCCGCGAACTCCTCCCGCACCGGCTCCGGCATGCCCGGCAGCCGGTACGGCGCGGAATCGGCCTGCACGGTGATCACCGACATGTGGTGGGCCACCACGTCGTGCAACTCGCGGGCGATCCGGGCCCGTTCCTCGAGCAGCGTCCGCCGGGCCCGCTCCGCCTCGCTGATGCTCTCCTGCTCGGCGATCCGCTGCTGCGCGTCACCCAGCCCGCGCAGCGCGCCCGTCAGCGCCAGCATGACCCCGGCGAGCACGAACAGCAGCGCGGCGGTGTTCATGGAGCCCGACGGCTGGAAGAAGCCCAGCACCGCCCCGACCGCGCCGGTCACCAGCCACACCCCGACCAGGGTCCGGATGGACTCGCGCAGCCCCAGACACGCCATCAGCAGCAGGTAGCCGACGATGACCATCGGCGTCCAGGGCCACGGGTGCGCGGCCACCCGGTCGGCGTGGATCAGCAGCATCGCGCCGATCGTGTCGGCGAGCAGGACCACGGCCCAGGCCTGCAGCGGCCGGGTCACGGCGAGCAGCAGCGGCACGGTCTGCGCCACTCCCAGCGCGCCCGACCAGCCGCCGCCGAGTCCGTAGTCGTTGGCCAGCACGGTGATGGTCACCGGCAGCAGCGTCACCACGAAGACGCCGACGACGGCGAACGGCAGCATCCGCTGCCAGGTCTTGGGCGCCTGTGCGAACAGGGGCTGCGCCGCCCGGGCGGGCGGGCGCAGCACCACGGCCAGCTGAGCCAGCGCCCCGGGCACCCGGGAGCCGGGGGAGGACGCGACGGTACGGGCGCGTTCGCGGGTCCGGCCGAGCAGCCGGAAGCGGGCTTTGTCGCTCATGATCGGGCCAGCCTATGCGCAACGGGTCCGGGGGATAGGCTGCTCGCCGGACGATCACGGGGGAGCCGGTACGCATGGGTGGGGCAGCCGCGCTGGAGAAGCTGGTGCCGGTGCTGCTGGCCTTCGGCGGCGGGGTGCTGCTCGCCCGCCGCAAGGCCGTCCCGGCCGAGGCCTCCAAGGCCTTTTCCGACTACGCCTTCCTCTTCGCCGTGCCCTGCTACCTCTTCGGCAACATCTACGCCGGCGACCTGGCGGCCCTGTTCGACTGGCAGGCGATCGGCGGCTACGCCGGGGCGGCCGCCCTCGCGGTGGCCGCGGTCACGGTGGCCGCCGTGGCCCACGGGATACGCGAACCCCGGGCCGTGGCGTTGCGGGTCATGGCGGGCGTCCAGGTGAACACCGCCTACTTCGCCGTCCCCGTCTTCATCACCGTGTTCGGGACGGCGGCCCCGATCTTCCCGATCCTGCTGTTCCAGGTGTGCGTCCTGTCCCTGGTCGTCATCTCCCTGATGGAGCTGGGCCGGGCGGGTCCCGGGGCGGGCGGCCCGGGCAGGCGCCTGGCCCGGGCGGTCGGCGCCTCGCTCGCCACGCCGCTGGTCCTCGCCTGCAACGCGGGCATCGTGCTCAACCTGCTGTCCGTGCACGTCCCGGCCGTGGTCCTGGACGGAGCCGCCTTCGTCGGGGACAGCGCCTCCCCGGTGGCCCTGTTCGCCCTCGGCCTCCACCTCGGCGGCCTGGGCCTGGACCTGCGGGGCACCACACGCGAGGAACTGGCGCTCATCGCCTTCAAGTGCGTCGCCTTCCCGCTGCTGACCTGGGTGGTGTGCGGGGCGCTGGTCGGCGTGCGGGGCGAGTGGCTCGCCTACCTGGTCCTGCTCGCCGCGATGCCGACCCCGCAGAACCTGTTCATCTTCGCCCAGCGTTACGACGTGGGCGTCGAACTCTCCGCGTCCCTGGTGATCAAGTCCTCCCTCGTTTCCCTCCTGTTGCTGCCCCTCTGGCTGCAGACTGTTGCCTCATGAACGCATCGCAGATATCACGGGGCGCCGTCACGGTCGGTCTGCTGGCCGCCTGGGCCGTGCACGACCTCGAAGAAGTGGCCACCATGGCGCGCTGGTCCCGTACCCGGGTCCCCGCCCTGCGGGAGCGCCACCCCCGGGTACCCGACCGCGTATGGCGGCGCCTCGAAGCCGTGGACGGCCGCGAGTTCGCCACGGCCGTCGGTGTCATGGGGATCGTCGTCGCGGCGGCCGCCGCCGACGGCTACCGCACCGGCGGGCGCTCGGCCTTCTACCAGGCCTCCCTGAACGGCTTCGGCCTGCACGGCCTCGTACACCTCGCACAGGCCGCCGCCACCCGCGGCTACACCCCGGGCGTGGTCACCTCGCCGCTCGTCGTCGTCCCCTTCACCCTCTGGGCGCGGGGCCGGCTCCGGCACGCCGGCGTCCTGCGGCCCGCGCGGGCGCGTGACGCGGTGGCCGGACTGGCGCTCGCGGGCGCTGCCACCGCCGCGGCCCACGCGGTCTCCCGGCGGATCCTCCGGCAAGCGTCGGCGCGGTAGCGCGCGGGGCCACGCGGCACCCGGTCGAGGTGCGCCGTTCCAGGGCATCGGCTCGTACCCCCGGAGGGAACCGGCTCGTTGACCCGGCATGGAACTGCCGACCATCGCGGCGCCGGGCGTCGGGGAACGGGCCGACGCCGTGGCCGATGCCGCCTGCCACCTCTACGACACCGTCGCGCCCTGGCGGACCGGCGCGCCCGGAGGGTGGAGCCGGACCGCCGCCGAGGACGCCGCCGAGGCCATCGAGACCACCGCGCACGCCCTCGCCCACATCGACCCGGGGGCCGAGGTGGTCCTCGCGCCGGTCCACGCCGCCCTCGCCGACCTGCGCCGCAGGCTCGGCCTCGCGCCCGCCGACCCGCTCAACGCCGCCGGTCTCCCGGCGACCCCGCGCACGGTCGGCAACCCGCGCCGGACCCGTCGGGTCCGGGTGCTCACCCCGCCTTCGCCGCGGCAGCCGCCTTCTCGTACAACTTCCTGATGGCCGTGCCGAAGTAGGAGCTGTACGAGGTGTCGGCGGTGTCCCCGCCGGTCTTCCAGCCGCCGATCACCCCGACCACGTCACCGGTCCCGGTCCGCCCGTCGAAGCGGACCAGGAACGGGCCGCCGCTGGTCCCGCCGGGATAGCCCGTGCAGTCGATCCGCAGGAACGAGCCCGGGATCCGCGCGTCCTTGCTGGTGAACTTCGTCGTCCGGTTGACGCACAGGCGCGGGCGGGCCGCGGAGGCCGGGTAGCCGATCAGCGTGACCTGCGGATGTGCGTAACCGGAGCCGGTGACCAGGCGGTTCGCGCCGACCACGTCCTGCACGCGGGACCCGTCGGCGTCCGGGCCGACCTGTGCGAAGGCCACGTCGAGCGCGGCCGCGCGGTCGGCGCCCTGGGACCGGTAGCGCGGGTCGATCCAGATCCTGGAGTGCCCGGCCGCGTCCCGCAGGACCGGGAACATCCCGTACGGCCGCGGGTTCGCGCGCGTGTACCGCGGTACGAAGGCCACCTGCTGGGTGTCCGCGCCGAGCAGGCAGTGCGCCGCGCTGAGCACCAGGTTGCGCCCCGGGGAGGCGACCACGCTCGCGGTGCAGAAGTACGCGCCGGCGCCCTTGACCACGAACATCCGGCCGACGACCGGGACGCCGTCGAAGTCCTGGCCGACACCGGGCCCCGCGGCGGCGGGCCGCACGACCGGGGCGGGCGTGAGGATCGGTGTCGGTGTCGGTGTCGGGGTTGGTGTCGGGGTGAGCGCCGGTGTCGGCGTCGGTGACGGTGACGGTGACGGCGTCGGGATTGACGTGGGCGTGGCATCGGCGGCCGGGGTCGACGGGGTTCCGGCAGGCACCGCGGCCGGCGGCTCGGGCTCCGCCGGCGGCAGCGGGGCGGCCGACGCCATCCGCTCGGCGGTCCAGAAGGCCTGCGCCTCCCGGGCGGACCATCGGCCCGCCGCCGTCTGCGCGGCGCCGCCCGCCTCGGCGACGGGCAGCGGCCCGGCCGGCAGCAGCAGGGCGGCGGCCGCAACGGCCATCGTCAACGTACGTCGCATGCACTCTCCTAGAGGGCCTGGGGAAAGCGGAACATCCGGTCGGGGTCGTAGACGCGGCGGACGTCTTCCAGCCGGGAGAGGTTCGGGCCGTAGTAGGCCTCGCGCCAGCCGACGAGCCGTGGATCGGTGTAGTTCTGGTACGCCCGGCCGCTCGCCCAGGGGCGCAGGTCCTGCCAGAGCCCGTCGAGCCAGGCCTGGTGCCGGGCCACGTCGGCGGCCGTCGCGGACTGCGGCCAGTAGACGAGGTACTGGGCGAGGAAGGCGCTGTCGCGGTGGACGAAGGCGGTATCGGCTGCCGCGACCCGGTTCACAGCGCCCCCGCAGACCCCGTCGAACTGCACCACCCCCCGTCCGCCGGGAGGAACCGCGGACCCGTACCGCCGGACGGCGGCCAGCACCGCGCCGATCGCCCCGTCCGGCAGCCCGGCGCCCGCCCAGAAGTCGGAGCGCGCGGCGTACGAGTCCCGGCCCAGCAGGCCGCGGGGGTCCCGGCCGGGCAGCGTGCCCGGCAGCCGGCACTGCTCCGCGCTGCGCTCCAGACAGCCCGACAGGGCCAGAACGGTGTCCCCGTAGCCCCGTACGACGCTCCAGCTGTCCCGCACCGGCCGGCCGACCAGATCCGACAGCCGGGTCAGCTGCCGGTCCAGCTCGGGGCGCCCGTCGAGGCACACCACCCGTACCGCCGGGGGCTGCGCGGCGGATCCCGCCCCGACCGTGAACTCCACCTGGCTCCAGAACGGGTCGGGCAGCGTGGCCAGCCAGCGCTGCCAGCCGCGCAGGACGGCCTCCGAGTCGCCGTCGGGCCAGTGGAGTTCGGCGAAGGCGCAGTCGCCCGCCGGGTGGGTGCGGAACCGGAACTCGGTGACCACCCCGAAGTTGCCGCCCCCGCCGCCCCGCAGGGCCCAGAACAGCTCCGAGTCCCGGTCGGCGGACACCTCGCGGACGGCCCCGTCGGGGGTGACCACCCGGGCGCCGGTGAGCCGGTCGGAGGTGGTGCCGTACGCCCGCGAGGCCAGTCCCAGGCCGCCGCCGAGGGTGAGTCCGGCGATGCCGACGGAGGGGCACAGCCCGGTCGGGACGGCGAGCCCCTGCCCGGCGAGGGCCGCGTTCACGTCCCCGAGCCTGGCCCCCGCGCCGATCCTTACGCCGTCCCCCTCGACCGCCACCTCGGCCATGGCGCCGACGTCGACGACCAGCCCGTCGGCGCGGGTCGACCACCCGGCGTAGCCGTGCCCGCCGCCCCGGGCGACCAGCGGCACGGCCGCGCGGCGGGCGAAGTCCAGGCAGACGGCCACATCATCGGCGTGCGCGGGATAGGCCACCGCGCCGGGGGCCACCGAGTCGTACCGGGGCTGGAACAACTGCCGGGCCTCGGGGTACTCCCGGTCGCCCGGGAGCACCACCCGCCCGTCGATCCCGCGTGCGAGCGCGCCGTAGTCAGGGCCCTGGCCGGCCGCCCCGACGGAAGCCAGGACGGCCGCGGCCGCACTGCCCAGGACCTGGCGCCGACGGAGGCTCATGCCCCCTTCCTGCCACCGTCCGCGCCGATCGGCGCGAAGGCGGGCCCACACACACCGGGCGGCCCCCCGAACGGCCCACGGTCAGTCGGTGCCGAACTCCATCGCGGCGCGGTCGAGCATCTGCTCGTCGTCGCCCTCGGCCTGGCCGCGGGAGGCGATGACCTCGGCGCCGCCTTCCGGCATCGCGCCGATCAGCCCCGTCGACGCGGCCTGGGCAGCGCCGATGAGCGTCTCGTGCGTGTTGCCGACGATGCCGAGAGCGGCGTACTGCTCCAGCTTGGCGCGGGAGTCGGCGATGTCGAGGTTGCGCATGGTGAGCTGGCCGATCCGGTCCACCGGGCCGAACGCCGAGTCCTCGGTGCGCTCCATGGACAGCTTGTCCGGGTGGTAGCTGAACGCCGGGCCGGTGGTGTCGAGGATCGAGTAGTCCTCACCGCGGCGCAGCCGCAGGGTCACCTCGCCGGTGACGGCCGCGCCGACCCAGCGCTGCAGAGACTCGCGGATCATCAGCGCCTGCGGGTCGAGCCAGCGGCCCTCGTACATGAGGCGGCCGAGGCGCCGGCCCTCGTTGTGGTACTGCGCGAGGGTGTCCTCGTTGTGGATCGCGTTGACGAGGCGCTCGTACGCGGCGTGCAGCAGCGCCATGCCCGGGGCCTCGTAGATGCCGCGGCTCTTGGCCTCGATGATCCGGTTCTCGATCTGGTCCGACATGCCCAGGCCGTGCCGGCCGCCGATGGCGTTGGCCTCCATGACCAGCTCGACCGGGGAGGCGAACTCCTTGCCGTTGATCGTCACCGGGCGGCCCTGGTCGAAGCCGACGGTCACGTCCTCGGCGGCGATCTCGACCGAGGGGTCCCAGAACCGCACGCCCATGATCGGGTCGACGGTCTCGACGCCGGTGTCGAGGTGCTCCAGGGTCTTGGCCTCGTGGGTGGCGCCCCAGATGTTGGCGTCCGTGGAGTACGCCTTCTCGGTGCTGTCGCGGTAGGGGAGGTCGTGGGCGAGCAGCCACTCCGACATCTCCTTGCGGCCGCCGAGCTCGGTCACGAAGTCCGCGTCGAGCCACGGCTTGTAGATGCGCAGGTGCGGGTTGGCGAGCAGGCCGTAGCGGTAGAACCGCTCGATGTCGTTGCCCTTGAACGTCGAGCCGTCGCCCCAGATCTGCACGTCGTCCTCGAGCATCGCCCGGACCAGCAGGGTGCCGGTGACGGCGCGGCCGAGCGGCGTCGTGTTGAAGTAGGAGCGTCCGCCGGAGCGGATGTGGAACGCGCCGCAGGTGAGCGCGGCCAGGCCCTCCTCGACCAGCGCCGCGCGGCAGTCGACCAGGCGCGCGATCTCGGCGCCGTACGCCGTCGCACGGCTGGGCACCGACGCGATGTCGGGCTCGTCGTACTGGCCGATGTCGGCGGTGTAGGTGCAGGGGACGGCACCCTTGTCGCGCATCCACGCGACCGCGACGGAGGTGTCGAGGCCGCCGGAGAAGGCGATGCCGACGCGCTCGCCGGTGGGCAGGGAGGTGAGAACCTTAGACATAGGAAGAGTATGCGACATCATGCATGATCATGCAACGTTCGCGCCGCGACTCACCGCTCGGCCAGCGGATTGGGCAGCTCCGCCCACTGGTCGCCCGGAACGCCGGGGCTCAGCCGCATCAGGGTGAGCGCCTTGGTGGGCAGCCCACGGGTCAGCAGCGCCTCGGTGTCGGCGGTGGCCGGCAGTCCGGCCGCCGCAGCGGAGGCCAGGGCCTCCGCCAAGGCCCCGGCCGAGCCCGCCGTGGCGCCCAGCGCACCCGTCAGCAGGGATCCGAACAGCTTCCGCCGCAGCACGGTCTCGTCGTCGGTGATCAGCCGCCCGGACAGGGGCGGTACCGGCAGCCCGTGCCGCACCAGCCGGGCCGGGCTGATCCGGATGTCGGCGAGATCGCGGTAGACCAGCCGCAGCGGGACGCCGGTGGCGGACAGGACGACCAGCAGGTTCTGACCGTGGGCTTCCAGGGCCACGCCGAGTTCCAGCGCGCGCAGGCACACCGAGAGCGCGAGACGGGCGAACCGGGCCCGCCAGGCCGCCGAGCGCGCGGGCGGGAACCAGGCCAGCGCGGCCACCGGGAGCACCCGCTCACCGGCGGCGGCGTCCGCGTACACCTCCGGCGGCTCGCGCAGCACGGCCGCCAGGTCCGGGCTGTGCGCGGTGGCCGCGCCCAGGGTGCGGGTGACGTGCAGCCGGCCGTCGAGCCGCTCCGACAGCGCCTGCGCGAAGGCGGACACGGCCGCCGCCGTCTCGATCGAGTAGCCGGAGATGTCCCGTACGGAGGAGGTCAGCCGGGTGCTGAGCGCCGTCTTGACGTGCGCCCCGCCCGCCACCGGGGCCAGCGTGCGCAGCGCCATCAGCGGATGCGCCGCGAATCCGGACCGCGGGCGCTCGTGCGCCAGTACGTGCTCCGCCTGCCACGGGTGCACGGGGACCAGGATTCGCCGCCCGTCCCGCAGCTCCGCCGGCCAGCCGCCCGTGACCAGGCATTCCTCCGCTCGTACGGCGACCAGCCCGAGCTCCACCACCGGCCGGTGTTCGGGCGCGTACGCCAGCTGCTCGGCCACCGAGAAGCCGGGCCGGGAGCGGCAGTTCGGGTGGTACGGATGCCCGTCGACCACCCGCTGCTCCCATTCCCGGGTGGTCCGTGGGGCGAAGTCCGTGCCCGAGGCCGGCTGTCCGGCCCGGGAGAGCGCGAGGGAGGCGGTGCTGCCGTCCAGCTCGGCGGCGAACTCCTCCCCGTGCGGCACGCCCAGGGCCGCCATCAGCCGCGCGGCCTGCCGGTGGGGCTTGCCGTCGAGCAGCAGCTCCTCCACGTACGCACCGGTGGCGTGGGCGTCCGGCGGCGGGCCGTCCAGGCGGCCGCCCCCTGCCAGCCGCAGCGTCAGCCCGTCGGAACCCCGCTCCCGGCCCACCACCCACGGCAGTGGTTCGAAGGCCAGGGCCCGCCACAGCCGGGTCAGAACGGCCGCCCGTGCCCCGTCGAGCGCGCCGGCGTACGCCGTCTCCAGCGCGGGGCGCACCGAGGCCAGCTCTGCGGCGACGGCCTCTTCGGCGGGTGAAGGGGGAAAGTACATGCTGGGCGCTCCGCACATCGGGATATCGCTTTTCAGGATGATCGCGTCATCATCGCGGATACTGATGATCACGGCCGGTGGGCGCGTCCCGCGAACCTCCGGCGCACCGGATGGACCGAATGGAACCAGTGGACTTCAACGCCGCCGCCGACGTGTACGCCGCGACCCCCCTCCTGAACTGCCTGCTCAGGGAAGCCGCCGAGGCGGCCGGGCCCGTGGGGGAGCACCGGCTCCGCGGCAGCGGCCGGCTGCTGCGGGTACGGGGCGTCCGCAGGCCCGAGCACCCCGAGCTGCGCACGGCGGACGGCTGGCATCCGCTCAGCCACACCGAGCTGGTCAAGCTCACCTCCGACGAACTGGGCCGCTACACCGGCGTCCCGAACGACGAACTCCCGGTCGAGATCAACGACAGCCGGGACGCCATCGCCGCGCTGCTGGCCGCCCGCTCCGCAGCCGAGCCCCCGGCCGACCCGTACCTCCTCTCCGAACAGTCCCTGGTCATGGGCCACCCGCACCACCCCGCACCCAAGGCCCGGGGCGGGGCCCCGGCCGGGAGCTGGCTGCCGTACGCGCCGGAGGCCCACGCCCGCTTCCCGCTGGCCTTCCTGGGGCTGCGCGAGGACCAGACCGTCGAGGAGGGCGGGCCGGCCGCCGCCGCGGCGATCGACTCCCTCGCCGAGGCCCTCGGCGGGCCGCGACCGCCCGCCGGATACCGGCTGTTGCCCGCGCACCCCTGGCAGCTGGACCTGGTCGGCTCCCGGCCGCCGGTGCGCGAGGCCTTCGCCGACGGGCGGCTGCTGCGGCTCGGCGAGAGCCGCCTGCCGGCCTGGCCCACCGCCTCGATCAGGACCCTGTACGTACCGGGGCCGGGGCCCGCGGCCGACCTCTTCGTGAAGTTCAGCCTCGACGTCCGGATCACCAACGACGTGCGCCGGCTGTGGCGCCACGACCTGCTGAAGCTGCGCCGCACCGACGCGGCGGTCGAAGCCGGCTTCGCCGCGCTGCGCCGGGCCGGTTCGGGCGCGGCATGGCTCGCCGACCGCGGCTACCGCACCGCGGGATTCGCCTTCGAGGAGCTAGCCGTCCTGGTCCGCGACGGCTTCGGTGCCCACGACGGGCACGCACACGCCGCACCCGGGGCCACTCCGCTGCTGGCCGCCGCCCTCGCCGAGGGCTACGCAGGAAGCCCCCTCGCGCTCACCACCGACCCGGCCGCCTGGTGGCGGGCGTACCTGCGCCACGTGGTGCCCCCGGTACTGGAGTTGTTCGCCCGCCACGGCATCGTGCTGGAGGCGCACCTCCAGAACACCCTGGTCGCCGTAGACGGCGCGGGCATGCCGGTCCAGGCGCTGTTCCGCGACGCGGAGGGGGTCAAGCTCCTGACCGACCTCGAGCGCGGGGCGGCCTGGCAGCGGCTGGTCTACTGCCTGGTCGTCAACAACCTGGCGGAGATCGCCGGGGCGCTGAGCGAGCGGCATCCGGACATCTCCGCGCTCGTGTGGCCGGCCGTACGGGAGGAGTTCCAGCGCTACGACGCCGCGCGCGGGCTCCCCGAGATCGAGGAGCTGCTCACCGCCCCCGCCCTGCCGGCCAAGACCAACCTGCTGCTGCGCTGGACCCGCGCGGACGGCGCGGACGCCCGCTACCTGCCGCTCCCGAACCCGCTGCGGGGGTAGGGAATCGGCCAAGGCGGTGCGCGTTCCGCGAAGCCCTCTCACCCAGAGGTATAGACCAATGCTAGGTTGGTCGGGCAGACCGCGCACTTCTTGACCACCCGTCAGAGGAGAAGCCATGCCCTCCCCTTCACGGGGCGGCGGCCCGGCCGTCATGCCCAAGTACCAGCGGATCGCCGCAGCGTTGCGGGACGAACTCGACCGCGCCGCGCACACCCCCGGCGGCAGACTGCCCTCGGAGCGCAGCCTGGCCGCCCGCTACCAGGTGAACCGGCAGACCATCAGGGCCGCGCTCCAGCACCTGCGCGAGGACGGCCTCGTGGTCACCGGCCGCCGCGGCACGCGCGCCGCGGCCGCGGCCGCCGGGACCGCACCGGCGCCAGGGTTTGTGCCCGCGCCGGTACTCGTACTCGCACCCGAGCCCGTCCGTGCGCAGAGCTGGCTCACGCTGGTCACCGTCCCGCCCTCGCTCGCCGCGCTGCTCGGCATGAGCGGCGGCGAGCGCACCCTGGTCCACCACCACCGCGAACGCGGCCCGGCGGGCGAGACCCTGCGGCACGCCGTCACCTACCTCAGCCGGGACGCCGTCACGGGGAGCCCCGAGCTGGCCCGCTACCGCGACCGGCCGGCGGCGGCCCGCGACGAGGACCTGGCCCCCTTGCACCGCTGGCTCGACCGGGCCGAGGCGGACGGCCGGGTCGCCGAGACCCTCACCATGACGCGTACCACTCATCCCCCGGCCGCCGTCCAGACCTGCGGCCTGACGGCGCGCCGTACCCTGCACGACACCTCGGGCCGGCTGCTGGCCGTCACGGACCTGGCCTTCCCCACCTGGGACAGGCTGACCTTCCACCGGGACCGCCCGAACAGCCCGGACCGCCGTGACCACCCGGTCACCGGCTTCCGGGTCACGTAGCCGGGGCGTCAGGTGGAAGGATCGAGGGCCGGGGTGATGCCGAGGAGTTCGGTGGCCTCCGCGCCGGTCATGTCCGGGGTCGGGGGCGGGGCGTCCGGGTCGGCCGCGGCGCCGGTCAGCAGGGCGAGCAGACCGGCCACCTGGACGCCCGCCTCGGCCGGGTGGCGGAAGACCGCGCCGGGGGAGATCTCGTACCGGTTGCGCCGCCCGTCGCGGGCGCGCCGCAGATAGCCGTCCGTCTCCAGGTCGGTGACGATCGTCTGCACGGTGCGTTCGGTCAGTCCGCACACGGCGGCGACATCTCTGAGCCGCACGGCCGGGTCCCGGGCGATGGTCACCAGAACTCGGGCGTGATTAGTCAGAAATGTCCAGTTTTGTCGCTGAGACATGCTCCCCATGCACGTCATGATGCGATGCGCGATTCACGTGACGCAAGACGTGAAATGGATTTCCGGCAATTCTTGACGGGCGACGAGAAGAGGTCCACCATCTACGGCAGTCAAGGTCCCGCGCCGCAAGCCGACCAGCCCAAGGAGCGAACCCCATGCCGGTCCCTGCCCTGTCCTCCCATACCGACGCCGTCCGCGACGGCGCCGCCGCCGTCCCGAGCCCGCGCCGGAACGCCGACGCTGCTGCTCGCAGTGCCGGCGTGCCGCGGATCGACGAGCCCCGGGAGATGGCCCCGGCTGACGCGAGGGAGCTGTCGAAGGCCTTCTTCCG
Organism: Streptomyces sp. NBC_01546; assembly: GCF_045208355.1. NCBI lineage: Bacteria > Bacillati > Actinomycetota > Actinomycetes > Kitasatosporales > Streptomycetaceae > Streptomyces > Streptomyces sp. NBC_01546. Next base: position 843,041 of record NZ_CP109379.1, on the reverse strand, counting down.
GCGGCTGCGCGCGCTGTCCGAGGGCACTCCGGAGTACCAGTACGTCCGCAACACCCTGATTGAGATGAACGCCTCACTCGTCCAGTACGCCGTGCGCCGTTTCCGCAGTCGCGGCGAGGGCGGTGACATCGAGGACATCGTCCAGGTCGGCACCATCGGCCTGATCAAGGCCATCGACCGGTTCGACCCCGCCCGCGAGAACGAGTTCTCCACGCTCGCCATGCCGTACATCACAGGTGAGATCAAGCGGCACTTCCGCGACACCTCCTGGGCCGTCCGCGTCCCGCGCCGGCTCCAGGAGCTGCGCATCGACATCGCGAAGGCGAAGGAGTCGCTCACGAGCGAGCTCGACCGCTCGCCCACCGTCGCGGATCTCGCCGACCGCCTCTGCCTCTCGGAGGAGGAGGTCATCGAGGGGCTCTTCGCCGCCAACGGCCACACCAGCGGTTCCCTGGACGCCCCGCAGATGGCCCCGTCCGAGTACGGCGGCGGTCAGGCCGAGGGTCACACGCTCGCCGAGGTCATCGGCGAGGACGAGCCGGCCATGGAACTGGTCGAGGACATCCAGACCCTGGCGCCGCTGCTGGAACGGCTCAGCGAGCGCGAGCGCCGGATGCTGCAGATGCGCTTCGGCCAGGAGCTGACGCAGGCCCAGATCGGCGCCGCGCTCGGCATCTCGCAGATGCAGGTCTCGCGGCTGCTGAACCGGATCCTCGGACACCTGCGCGACTCCATGCTCGAGGACCAACCGGAGGCCCCGCACCGGGCCGCCGTGAGGTAGATCACCTTTGCGTTTGCTCAGGTGAATTCCGGGAAGCAGCGGGGCTGGAGTGGAACCACGCACTCCGGCGCAGGCCGCCGGAGCCGTGGCGCACGCGGGCAGATCCCGTCCCGCTCCACGGCCCGCCGGCCGGACCGGCGCGCGCCGTACCCGGTACGACCCGCGAGGTGTATGTGTCCACACTCCAGGCCGAACACGTCTACAAGGTGTTCGGAAGACGACCCGACCACGCGGTCCGCGCGCTCCGGGACGGCGCCGGCCGTGACGAGCTGCGCGCCGACGGAACGACGGCCGCGGTCATCGACGCCTCCTTCCGCGTCGAGCCCGGCCAGATCTTCGTCGTCATGGGTCTGTCGGGATCCGGCAAGTCCACGCTGCTGCGCATGCTCAACGGACTGCTGGAGCCCACCGCGGGACGCATCCTCTTCGACGGTGAGGACCTCACCGCGCTCGGCGCGCGCGAGCTGCGCCGGGTCCGCTCCACCAAGATCAGCATGGTCTTCCAGCACTTCGCGCTGTTCCCGCACCGCGATGTCCTGGAGAACGCCGCATACGGACTGGAGGTCCAGGGCGTCCCCCGGGCCGAGCGCGAACGCCGGGCCACCGAGGCCCTGGCACTGTGCGGGCTCGGCGGCTGGGAGAAGTCCTGGCCCGACGAACTCTCCGGCGGCATGCAGCAGCGCGTGGGCCTGGCCCGCGCCCTGGCCACCGACGCCGACCTGCTGCTGATGGACGAGTCCTTCAGCGCCCTCGACCCGCTGATCCGCCGCGACATGCAGGACCAGCTCCTCGAACTGCAGCAGCGGCTGAAGAAGACCATCGTCTTCATCACCCACGACCTCAACGAGGCCATGCGCCTGGGCGACGCCATCGCGGTCATGCGCGACGGACGCATCGTCCAGCAGGGCACCGCCGAGGACATCCTCATCCGGCCCGCCGACGACTACGTCGCCTCCTTCATCCAGGACGTCGACCGGTCGCGCGTGCTCACGGCCGACGCCGTCATGGACGAGGCCCTCTCCGACGCGAACGCCTGCGCCTGCCCCACCGTCCACGCCGACACCCCGCTCGCCGACCTGTGCGCCGTCAGCGCCCGGGTCCCGCACCCGGTCGCCGTGACCGACGCGGACGGCGCGGTCATCGGCTCCGTCGCGCGGGACCGCCTCGTCGCCTTCATCGGCGACGAACCGCGGCCCCCGATGGCCTGCGTGGAGGTGGCAGCCTGATGCCCCGCCTGCACCTCGGCGCCTGGGTCGACAGCGGTGTCGACTTCCTCCAGCGCCATCTGTCCTGGCTGTTCGACGCCATCAGCGCGCTCGTCACCGGCCTCTACGACGGCATCGACGCCGTCCTGTCCGCCCCCGCACCGCTGCTGTTCGCGGGCATCCTGGCCGTCGGCGCCTGGTGGCTGCGCGGGCTCCTCGCGGGCCTGCTGGCCTTCGCGGGCTTCGCACTCGTCGACTCCGTCGGCCTGTGGTCCGAGGCCATGTCCACGCTGTCCCTGGTCCTGGTGGCCACCCTCGTCACGCTGGTCTTCGCCGTCCCCCTCGGCATCTGGGCGTCGCGCTCGGACCGGGTCAGCGCCGTCCTGCGGCCCGTCCTGGACTTCATGCAGACCATGCCGGCCATGGTCTACCTGATCCCCGGCATCATCTTCTTCGGCGTGGGCGTGGTGCCCGGCATCATCGCGACCATCATCTTCTCGCTGCCGCCGGGCGTACGGATGACCGAGCTCGGCATCCGCCAGGTCGACCCGGAACTGGTCGAGGCCGCCGACGCCTTCGGCACCACGCCGCGCGACACCCTCGTCCGCGTCCAGCTGCCGCTGGCCCTGCCGACCATCATGGCCGGGGTCAACCAGGTCATCATGCTCGGCCTGTCCATGGTCGTCATCGCGGGCATGGTGGGCGGCGGCGGCCTCGGCGGCGCCGTCTACCGGGCCATCGGCAACGTCGACATCGGCCTCGGGTTCGAGGCAGGCATCTCGATCGTCATCCTGGCCATGTACCTCGACCGGATGACGGGAGCGCTCGGCCGCCAGGTCTCCCCGCTCGGCCGGCGCGCCCTCGCCAAGGCGCGGTCCGCAGCCACCGGCGCCGCCAAGGTGTGGAACCACCGCCCCCAGCCCGCCTACGCCATCGCCGGGGCCGTCGTCCTGGCCCTGGTCGCCGGGGGCCTCAGCACCTTCGGCGGCTCGGCCGCCGAGGAAGGACCGGCCGGCGCCGCGAACATAGGCAAGGGCCGCACGGTCTCCGTCGGCTACATCCCCTGGGACGAGGGCATCGCCTCCACCTTCCTGTGGAAGGAGCTCCTGGAGCGGCGCGGCTTCAAGGTCGACGCCCGCCAGCTGGAGGCCGGCGCGCTCTACACCGGCCTGTCCGGCGGCCAGCTGGACTTCCAGACCGACGCCTGGCTGCCCGTCACCCACGCCCAGTACATGGAGAAGTACGGCAACAAGCTGGAGGACCTCGGCTCCTGGTACGGCCCCACCTCGCTGGAGCTGTCCGTGCCCTCGTACGTGAAGGACGTGCGCTCGCTCGCCGACCTCAAGGGCAAGTCCGCGCAGTTCAAGGGCCGCATCATCGGCATCGAGCCGAGTGCGGGCGTCATGTCGATCCTGAAGGACAAGGTCCTCAAGGAGTACGGCCTGGAGGGCGAGTACGAGGTCGTCGACGGCTCCACCCCCGGCATGCTCGCCGAGCTCAAGCGCGCCTACGACAAGAAGGAGCCCGTCGTGGCCGTGCTGTGGTCCCCGCACTGGGCGTACTCCTCGTACGAGCTGACCAAGCTCGAGGACCCGAAGGGGGTCTGGGGCAAGGGCGACGGCATCCACACCCTGGCCCGCAAGGGCTTCGCCGCCGACGAGCCCGACGTGGCGCGGTGGCTGAGCTCCTTCAAGCTCACCGAGCAGCAGCTGACCGGCCTGGAGGCGAAGATCCAGGAGACCGGCAAGGGCAAGGAGCAGCAGGCGGTCCGCGCCTGGCTCGCCGAGCACCCCGAGGTCGACAAGCTGGCCTGACCGTGCGCGCTCCGGGGTCCACGCGGCGTGGACCCCGGAGCGCCGGAGCGGCATCGGGCCTGGTGGCGGCCGGTGGTGCGTGCGGTTGATCACCAAGTGCCCCCAAGAGGACCGGAATCCTCCTGCGGACCACACCTCTGACCAGCCAAAACCCTGGACGATTCGCCCGTGCGGACCAGGGCTCCGCCATGGCACAGTGCGATCAGCCCAACCGCACGACCAGGGAGCCTCCATGCGCGATCCGCACTCCACCCCGCTCGCGGCCGCGCCCGAGTGCCCTCCGGAGCCCGGCCCGCTGCCCTGCTGTCCGGTATGCGACGGCGCGGCGGAACGCATCTCCTGGCGCCAGCGGCCGGGACACCCGGTGGTGCTGGTCTTCGAGCCCTGCGGCCACCGGTGGTCCTCCCCGGCCCCGCCGGTGCTGGCGGTCACCCTCTGAGAGACACCTTCATGCTCAAAGTTGCGTGATAGAGAGAGATTTCGAGCATCATCCTTCAGTGGGGCTCGCTCGGGCGCTATCTTGCCAGGTGCATGCCAAAGCGGTGTGTCCGTGATCCGGACCGCACGAGGAGCTGCCCCATGAGACTGCCAGGCATCCGCAGGACCAGGACCAGGACCCGGGCCAGGGCCATGAGCAGGACCGCCACCCCACCCCGGCTGCGGCGCACCCGGGCCGCCCTGCTCGCCGCCGCTCTCGCCGTCGCGGGCCTGGCCGCCGCCGGACCGGTCGCCTCGCCCGCCGCCGCTGCCCCCGCCGGAGCCACGGCCACGGCCGGCAACGTCACCGGCTTCAGCCAGGCCGGGAACACCTTCACCGTCACGGCCTCCAGCGGCGCCAAGGCCCGTGTGGTCGTCGCCCGGGCCGACATCTTCCGGCTCTGGCTCTCGCCCGACGGGGCCTTCACCAACGACCCGGCCGGCACCGACCTCGCGCCCACCACCGACTTCGGTCCCGTCACGACGAGCTCGACCGACGCGGGCGCGTACTACCGGATCAGCACCGGAGCCCTGTCCATCCGGGTCAACAAGTCCCCCCTCCGGTTCTCCGTCTACCGGGCCGACAACACCACCCTCGTCTGGCAGGAGACCCAGCCCACCAGCTGGACCGGCAGCCAGACCACCCAGTACCTGGCCCGGGGCGCGGACGAGCAGTTCTACGGCACCGGCCTGCGCCTGGGCGAATGGGCGCTGCGCGGCAAGACCGTCCCCGTCGCGGTCGACAACAAGTGGCGCGAGAACAACAACGCCAGCCCCGCCCCCTTCTACATGTCGACCAACGGCTACGGCGCCATGCGCAACACCTGGGCCCCGGGCTCCTACGCCTTCAACGCGCCCACCTCCCTCACCCACAACGAGAGCCGGTTCGACGCCTGGTACTTCACCGGCGACTCCCTCAAGTCCGTGCTCGACGCGTACACCGACGTCAGCGGCAAGCCGTTCATGGCGCCGATGTGGGGCTTCGAGCTGGGCAACGCCGACTGCTTCAACGCCTCCAATCCCGACTACCAGGGTGACCACAACCGGCTCCGCCACCAGACCACCCCGGACGTCGTCGGGTACGCGGCCGACGCCCGCGCCGCCGACATGCCCTCGGGCTGGTTCCTGCCCAACGACGGCTACGGCTGCGGCTACACCGCGCCCCTCAAGTCGACGGTGGACGCGCTGAAGGCCAAGGGATTCCAGACCGGCCTGTGGACCTCCACCGGACTCGGCTCCATCGGCGACGAGGTGGGAACGGCCGGCAGCCGCGGCGTGAAGACGGACGTGGCCTGGATCGGCAGCGGCTACAAGTACGCCTTCAACGGGGTGCAGCAGGCCGTCGACGGGATCGAGAAGAACTCCGACGCCCGGCGCTACGTCTGGACCGTCGACGGCTGGGCCGGCACCCAGCGCAACGCCGTCGTCTGGACCGGCGACACCAACGGCACCTGGGACGACATGCGCTGGCACGTCCCCGCCATCACCGGCGCGGGCCTCTCGGCCCTGAACTACGCCTCCGGCGACGTCGACGGCATCTTCGGCGGCAGCCCCAAGACCTACACCCGCGACCTCCAGTGGAAGGCCTTCACCCCCGCCTTCATGACCATGTCCGGCTGGGGCGCGACCGGTCCCTCGGCCGGTTACCAGGACAAGCAGCCCTGGCGCTTCGCCGAGCCGTACCTCTCCATCAACCGCAAGTACCTCCAGCTCAAGATGCGGCTGATGCCGTACCTCTACACGATGAGCAAGACCGCGAACGAGACCGGCGTGCCCAGCACCCGCGCGATGGTCCTCGAATACCCCGACGACCCGGTGGCCCGCGGGAACCTCACCAGCGGCCAGTTCATGGCCGGAGACTCCCTCCTCGTCGCGCCCGTCGTCTCCGACACCTCCGTACGGGACGGGATCTACCTCCCCGCCGGCACCTGGACGGACTACTGGACGGGCCGCACCTACGCGGGACCGGGCTGGCTCAACGGCTACCAGGCCCCGCTCGACACCCTGCCGCTCTTCGTCAAGGGCGGCGCCATCGTGCCGATGTGGCCGCAGATGAACTACACGGGGGAGAAGCCCGTCTCCACCCTCACCTACGACATCCACCCGCGCGGCAGTTCCTCCTTCAGCCTCTACGAGGACGACGGCCGCACCCGCGCCCACCAGTCCGGCGCCTTCGCCCGCCAGCAGGTCGACGTCACCGCCCCGGCGTCGGGCACCGGCACGGTCACCGTCTCGGTCGGAGCCCCCACCGGCAGCTACACCGGCAAACCGGCCTCCCGGGGTTACGAGTTCACCCTCCACGTGGCCTCCGCACCCACCGCCCTCACCGCGGACGGGGCCGCCCTGGCCGGCCTGACGTCCAAGGCCGCCTACGACGCGGCCGCCTCGGGCTGGTTCTTCGACCCGTCGGACCGCTCCGGCGTCCTGTGGGTCAAGACGGGTGCGAAGCCGGGCGCGTTCAGCGTCTCGGCCACCGGCACCACCATCCCGGCGGCCGGCGCCCTGCCCTCCTCCAGCCCCATCGCGCAGTCGGGCTGGTCCCTGGTCTCGGCCGACAGCCAGGAGACCGCCGCCGAGAACGGCGCCGCGGCCAACGCCTTCGACGGCAACCCGGCCACGCTGTGGCACACCGCCTGGTCCTCCGGGAAGCCGGCCGCGCTCCCGCACGAGATCCAGCTCGACCTCGGCGCCCGCTACGCGGTGGACGGCCTCGGCTACCTGCCCCGGCAGGACGGCGGGGTCAACGGCCGCATCGGCGACTACGAGGTCTACGTCTCCGACACCACCGCAGACTGGGGCTCACCCGTGGCGAGCGGCACCTTCGCCGACACGGCGGCCGCCAAGAGCGCCGCCCTGTCCGTGAAGAGCGGCCGCTACCTGAGGCTGAAAGCCCTGACCGAGGCCGGTGGGCGCGGCCCGTGGACCAGCGCCGCCGAGATCACCCTCACCGGACGCCCGGCCCCGCTCCCGGCCGACGCCACCCTCGTCAACGCGGCCTCCGCGAGCTGCGTGGACCTGCCGCACAGCGCCACCACCCCCGGCACCGAACCCACCCTCTACACCTGCCACGGCGGCCCGAACCAACGCTGGACCCTCCAGAGCGACGGCCGCCTCACCGGTCTCGCCGGCGTCTGCCTGGACGGCGCCGACGCCGCACGCGTGACGATCCGGACCTGCGACGGAAGCGCCGGCCAGACCTGGCAGGCGGGCCCCCAGAGCACCCTGCGCACCGCCGGCCAATGCCTCACCCCGGCCGGATCCGGCACCGCCAACGGCACCCTCCTCACCCGCGCCGCCTGCGACAACACCCCGGCCCAGCGCTGGACCTTCACCCCCTGACCCGTTCACCCGACGAGCCCGGCCTGGCACTCCCGCCAGGCCGGCTCGCTCAGCAGACCGCGGAACCGGCCGAAGAGCGCCAGCAGTTCGGCGCCCCACCCCTCCCGGAAGGCCGGGTCGATCCGTGCGAGGTCGAGCTCATTGGCCGCCGACAGCTCGGCGAAGTCCCGGCGCAGCTCCAGGGCGGGGGAGTGGACGCGACCGGTGAACCGGTCGCGGAAGGCCGCCTCCCCGTCGCCGAGCGTCGGATAGGACGCCGCCCGGTCGCAGGCGGCGTAGAAGTACACGATCCCCTCGGCCTCCGCGCCGATCACCGCGGCCAGCTCGGCCCGCCGCGAGAGCGGCAGCAGGGCGGTCGCAAAACCGTCCGTCCCGTAGAACGCGTGGCACAGACCGGCCTGTTGGAGCGCGGGTCGCGCTCCCCAGGAGGCGAGCAGCTCCCGGACGCGCCCCAGGTGGGCGAGGAGGGTTCCGCCGGGATGCGCGATGTGTTCGGCGCCGAGTTCCCGCAGCCATGTGACGGCTCGATCCGACACGGGCGCGTCCTTTCACGATGTGGTGGGTCGGCACCCGTCCCCCGTCCGCGCCTGGGGTCCGGACCCCGTGGCGAAGACGCGGGACGGGTTGCCGCCCGGGCCCTGCATCGATCTTGATCCCGCCCGACACCCAAGTCAATCCACCGATTTGCTCCCCACATCCAAGCGATAGCTTGGATCCCATGACCCTCGACGACCTCCGCGTGTTCGTGGCCGTCTGCCGCGCCGGCAGCCTCAGTGCCGTGGCCCGCGACCTCGGCCGCACCCAGTCCGCCGTCAGCCAGCACGTACGCCGCCTGGAGAAGCAGACCGGCGCGACCCTGCTGGAGCGCCACGCCCGCGGGGTGGTGCCCACCGAGGCCGGCCGCATCCTGCAAGCGGCCGCCGCCGACGGCATCGCCGGCCTCGACGGCGCCCTGCGCCGCCTGGACGACCTCGTACGGGGAGGCGGTGGCTCGGTGCGCGTCACCACCGGCGCGACCACCGTCCGGCACTTCATGTCCGAGGCCGTCGTCACCTTCCGCCGCCGGCACCCCGGGGTGAGCCTGGAGTTCCAGACCGAGAACTCCAGCCGCAGCTGCTTCGACGCCCTCGCCGCCGACGACCTCGACCTGGCCTGGATCACCATCGGCGCCCCGGTCCGCGGCATCGAGCAGCGCCCCGTGATGGAACTCCCCTGGGTGCTCGCGGTCGGCGCCGACGATCCCCTCGCCGCCCGCCCCCGGATCGAGCTCGCCGACCTCTCGGGAATCCGCCATGTCCGGCTGCCGGAGAACTCCGCCTCCCGCGCCCGCCTCGACGCCGCGTTCGCCGAAGCCGGCATCCGGGTCCGCTCCGACACCAGCGTGGCGGACTGGGACACCGCCCTGCTCCTCGCCGAACTGGGCCTGGGCCACGCCGTCGTACCCGCGCTGCCCGGCTGGCGGGTCCCCGGCACCGACGGCCCGCTGCGCCTGGTCCCGATCCCGGCCCTGCCGCCGCTCGCCGTCGGCTGGGCGGTCCGTCGCTGGGCCGCCCTCGCCCCGCCGGCCCGGGCCTTCGCCGCCGAGGTCGCCCGCAGTTGTACGGCCCGGGCCGCCCGGTGACCTACGCGGCGTCGACCGAGTCCCGCTCCAGCACCTGGCCGAGGGCCTCGGCGCCCGGGTCATGGCGCGGCTGCGGGCCCCGATCCCGGCCCGCGGGCGATGACCGAGGCGCTACTGACGGAGTCGCTGCCCACCGACGAGGCCAGCCGGACCTTCCACATCGTCACCCAGGCGTCCGCCGCCGTCCTGCGCCACCACCTGGACCGGCTCCTGCCCGCGCAGGACGCCCACCAGGGCCGAGTGGCCCCCGATGGCGGCGCTTTCGGGTGACACCACCGCTCGGCGCCGGGCGCGTCCCACCGGGGTACCAGACGATCTCAGGCGGCCGGTCATGCTGTTCGAGCTGTCGCCGGCCATGATCAGCCGAGGCGTTCCGGCGTCGCGGCTCCGAGCCGCCGCTGGGAGATCACGTGCACGTCCTGCTCGTCGCGAGCGCGTTCAACAGCCTCACCCAGCGGATCCACGCCAAACTGCGCGACCACGGCCACAGCGTGGCGGTCGAACTCGCCCTGCCCGACGTCCCCCTGGCGCCCGCCGTCCGCCGGCACCAGCCCGACCTCGTCCTCGCGCCGATGCTGCGGACGGCCCTCCCCGAGGAGGTCTGGGCCGCGTACACCTGCCTGATCGTCCACCCGGGACCGGTCGGCGACCGCGGCCCCTCCTCGCTCGACTGGGCCCTCCACGAGCAGGCCACCCGATGGGGCGTCACCGTCCTGCAGGCCGAGGCCGAGATGGACGCCGGACCCGTCTGGGCCCACGTCACGTGCCCCGTACCACCGGTGGGCAAGAGCGACCTCTACCGCGGCGAGGTCGCCGACGCAGCCCTCGAGGCCGTACACCTCGCCGTCGGCCGCTTCGCCTCGGGCACGTACACCCCGCAGCGGCAGAGCGCCGGACACCCGCGCCCCGCGATGCGCCAGGAGCACCGCCGGATCGACTGGCAGGCGGACTCCACCGCACGCGTCCTGCGCGTCCTGCGCGCCGCCGACTCACAGCCCGGCGTACGGGACGAACTGCTCGGCGCCGAGTGGTTCCTGCACGGAGGCCACGCCGAGGACCGCCTGCGCGGCCACCCCGGGGAACTGCTCGCCACCCGGGCGGGCGCCATCTGCCGGGCCACCGCCGACGGCGCCGTCTGGATCCCCGAACTCCGCGCCCGCCGCACCCCCGGCGGGCCCGCCGCCCCGAAACTGCCCGCCACCGTGGCCCTCGCCGACCGGCTGCCCGCGCTGCGGGAACATCCCGCCCCGCTGCACACGGACGCGCGCCGCCGCACCTGGTCCGACATCGGCTACCGCGAGGAGGGGCAGACCGGCTTCCTGACCTTCTCCTTCCCCGGCGGCGCGATGAGCACCGCCCACTGCCGGCGCCTGCGAGACGCCTACCGGATCGCCTGCGCCCGCCCCACCACCGTCCTGGTCCTCGGCGGCGGCCGAGACTTCTTCTCCAACGGCATCCACCTGGGAGTCATCGAGGCGGCCGCCGACCCGGCCGAGGAGTCCTGGGCCAACATCAACGCCATGGACGACCTCGTCGAGGCCGTGCTCACCACCACCGACCGCCTGGTCGTCGCCGCCCTCGGCGGCAACGCCGCCGCAGGCGGGGCCATGCTCGCCCTCGCCGCCGACGAGGTCTGGTGCCGCTCGGGCGTGGTGCTCAACCCGCACTACCGCCTGATGGGACTGCACGGCTCCGAGTTCTGGACCTACACCCTGCCGCGCCGCGTCGGCACCGGCGTCGCCGAGCGCCTCACCACCGAGGCCCTGCCGCTGAGCGCGGAGGCCGCGCTCCGGCTGGGGCTGACCGACCGTACGGTGCCCTGCGCACCCCAGGCCTTCGCCGGCGAGACGGCGCGGCTCGCGGCGCGGCTCGCCGCGCTGCCCGCAACCGCTTCCCGGATCGCCGCCAAGAAGGCCCGGCGCGACCGCGACGAGGCCGAGAAGCCCCTGGCCGCCTACCGGGAGGCCGAGCTGGCCCTGATGAGGCAGACCTTCTCCGACCCGGACGCCCCGTACCACGCCCTGCGCCGCGCCTTCGTACGCAAGGAGCCCGCGGCGGCCACGCCACCCCACCTCGCGCGCCCGGCGGCCGGCCGGCACACGGCTCCGCTGCCCTCCCGGCAGCGCCCGGTCACTGGACTGGCCGCACATGACGCAGCACGCCGGGCGCCCGGCTGTTAGCAAGAGAGGGTGAGGCCGCGAACGCCGCCTCGTCCGCACTCCGACCCGAGCACCTCCCCGAGGAGGCATCCCCATGGATCCAGCGACGCCGGCCCCGGTGGAAGACCCCCCGATCCACATCCTCTGGATCAACGCCGGGCTGAGCTGCGACGGCGACTCCGTGTCCCTGACCGCCGCCATGCAGCCCAGCATCGAGGAGATCGTGACGGGCGTACTCCCCGGGCTGCCCAAGATCGCGGTGCACTGGCCGCTGATCGACTTCGAATGCGGTCCGGTCGGTGGCGCGGACACGTTCATCGAGTGGTTCTTCAAGGGGGAGCGGGGCGAGATCGACCCGTTCGTGCTCGTCGTCGAGGGCTCCATCCCCAACGAGAAGATCAAGCCCGAGGGCTACTGGTGCGGCTTCGGCGACGACCCCGAGACCGGCCAGCCCATCACCACCAGCGAGTGGATCGACCGGCTGGCCCCCAAGGCCCTCGCCGTCGTCGCCATCGGCACCTGCGCCACCTACGGCGGCATCCACGCCATGGAGGGCAACCCCACCGGAGCCATGGGCCTGCCCGACTACCTGGGCTGGAACTGGACGTCGAAGGCCGGCATCCCGATCGTGTGCGTACCGGGCTGCCCGATCCAGCCGGACAACTTCTCGGAGACGCTGACCTACCTGCTCTACCAGGCGGCGGGCTCGGCACCGATGATCCCGCTCGACGACAAGCTGCGCCCCACCTGGCTGTTCGGCGCCACCGTCCACGAGGGCTGTGACCGCGCCGGCTACTACGAGCAGGGCCAGTTCGCCACGACCTACGACTCGCCCCAGTGCCTGGTCAAGCTGGGCTGCTGGGGTCCCGTCGTCAAGTGCAACGTCCCCAAGCGCGGCTGGATGAACGGCATCGGCGGCTGCCCCAACGTCGGCGGCATCTGCATCGCCTGCACGATGCCCGGCTTCCCCGACAAGTTCATGCCGTTCATGGACGAACCCCCCGGCGCCAAGCTGTCCAGCAAGGCCAGCGGCGCGTACGGGGCGGTGGTCCGCAGGCTTCGCTCGATCACGGCGCACACCGTGGACCAGGAGCCGAAGTGGCGCCGCACCGGCCAGAAGCTGACCACGGGCTACCGCCCGCCCTGGTGAGCCCCGACGTCCTCACCCCGCTCACGAACTCCTCGCAGCAGAGCAGCAAGAAGGGTCACGGCAGACACGATGGCACCGAAGACGAAGGCGTCCGGCGACGGCAGCGGCCTGGTGGAGATGGCCTGGGATCCGATCACCCGGATCGTGGGCAGCCTCGGCATCCACACGAAGATCGACTTCAAGCAGAAGCGGGTCGCGGAGTGCTACAGCACCTCGTCGGTCTTCCGCGGATACAGCGTCTTCATGCGCGGCAAGGACCCACGCGACGCGCACTTCATCACCAGCCGCATCTGCGGGATCTGCGGTGACAACCACGCCACCTGCTCCGTCTACACGCAGAACATGGCCTACGGGGTGAAGCCGCCCCACCTCGCCGAGTGGATCATCAACCTGGGCGAGTCGGCGGAGTACATGTTCGACCACAACATCTTCCAGGAGAACCTGGTCGGGGTCGACTACTGCGAGAAGATGGTCCGCGAGACCAACCCCGGGGTCCTCGAGCTCGCGGAGCGCACCGAGGCCCCGCACGCCGGTGACCACGGCTTCAAGACCATCGCCGACATCATGCGCTCCCTCAATCCCATCGAGGGCGAGTTCTACCGCGAGGCTCTCCAGGTCAGCCGCTACACCCGCGAGATGTTCTGCCTGATGGAGGGCCGCCACGTGCACCCCTCCACCCTCTACCCGGGCGGCGTCGGCACCATCGCCTCCGTGCAGCTCTTCACCGACTACATGAGCCGCCTCATGCGGTACGTGGAGTTCATGAAGCGCGTCGTCCCGCTCCACGACGACCTCTTCGACTTCTTCTACGAGGCCCTGCCCGGCTACGAGGAGGTCGGCCGGCGCCGCGTGCTGCTCGGCTGCTGGGGCGCGCTCAACGACCCCGAGTACTGCGACTTCACGTACGCCAACATGAGCGACTGGGGTCGCAAGATGTTCGTCACCCCGGGCGTCGTCGTCGACGGCAAACTGGTCACCAACGACCTCACCGAGATCAACCTCGGCATCCGCATCCTGCTCGGCAGCTCGTACTACGACGACTGGGCAGGCCAGGAGCAGTTCGTCACCCACGACCCGCTCGGCAACCCGGTGGACCCCCGCCACCCGTGGAACCAGCACACCATCCCCGCCCCGCAGAAGCGGAACTTCGACGACAAGTACAGCTGGGTGATGTCGCCCCGCTGGTTCGACGGCAAGGACCACCTCGCGCTCGACACCGGCGGCGGCCCCATCGCCCGCCTCTGGTCCACCGCCCTGTCCGGACTCGTCGACGTCGGCTACGTCCAGGCCACCGGACACAGCGTGGTCATCAACCTGCCGCGCACGATGACCAAGCCCGAGACGCGCTTCGAGTGGAAGATCCCGAAGTGGAGCAACGCGCTGGAGCGCAACCGCGCCCGCACGTACTTCCAGGCCTACGCCGCCGCCATCGCCCTGCACTGCGCCGAGAAGGGCCTGGCCGAGGTCCGCGCCGGACGCACCCAGACCTGGGAGAAGTTCGAGGTGCCGGACGAGTCCATCGGCGTCGGCTTCACCGAGGCCGTACGGGGCGTGCTCTCGCACCACATGGTGATCCGCGACGGAAAGATCGCCAACTACCACCCCTACCCGCCGACCCCGTGGAACGCCAGCACCCGCGACACCTTCGGCACGCCCGGCCCCTACGAGGACGCCGTCCAGAACACGCCGATCTTCGAGGAGAACACCCCGGAGAACTTCAAGGGGATCGACATCATGCGCGCCGTACGCAGCTTCGACCCCTGTCTGCCCTGCGGAGTCCACATGTACGTGGGCGGCGGCAAGACGGTGAAGACCATGCACGTGCCCACCGGCCTGAGCGGACTGGGCGGATGAGCCCGGCCGTCGACGCCCGGCAGACGGGCCGCCGCGTCGAGGAGGTGCTCGACCGGCTCGCCGCCACCGGCGACCGCGAGGCGTGCGCGGCCGCCGAGGAACTGGTGCGCGTCCTCATGGACTTCTACGGGGCGGGCCTCGCCCGGATCGTCGGGCGGCTCGGCGAGGCGCCGCTGCGCCCGCTGCTCGACGACGAACTCGTCGCGAGCCTGCTGGCCCTGCACGACCTGAACCCCGAGGACGTGCACACCCGCATCGCCCGTGCCCTCGACGCCGCGGGCGACCCCGTGGAGGTGCTCGGCTTCGACGAGACCACCGGAGTGCTGCGCCTGCGCCCAGAGGCCGCCGGCAGCGGCTGCGGCTGCCACGCCGGCGGCGAGTCAGCGGGGCAGGCCGTCGAGGACGCCCTGGCCGCCTTCGCCCCCGAGGTGACCCGGGTGGACAGCGAGCCGGCCGCGGCCCCGCAGCCCGCCCTGCTCCAGATCTCCACCCGCCCGCACACCCCGGCGCAGGTGCCGTGAACCGACACCCGGAGCGTACGGGCGCCCCGCGCGGCCTGCGGCGGTTCGCGGGCCCGCGCCCGCCCCGCCCCGAAACCTGCGAACTGTGCGGGGTGGTGGTGCCCGAAGACCGCCACCGCCACCTCGTCGAGCCCGAGAAGCGGGCCCTGGTCTGCGCCTGCACCGCCTGCGCCCTGCTGTTCGACCGGCCGGGCACCACCACCGGGCGGTACCGCGCCGTACCCGACCGCTACCTCACCGACCCCGGCCA
The DNA here is from genome assembly GCF_045208355.1 of Streptomyces sp. NBC_01546. Classification (NCBI taxonomy): domain Bacteria; kingdom Bacillati; phylum Actinomycetota; class Actinomycetes; order Kitasatosporales; family Streptomycetaceae; genus Streptomyces; species Streptomyces sp. NBC_01546. Next base: position 827,870 of record NZ_CP109379.1, on the reverse strand, counting down.
CCCGCTCGACGAGGGAGCCTGGGAACTGCTCCAGATCCCGGTCGGCGTCGCCTTCTTCTTCCGCAACGCCGCCCTCGACCGCCTGGTCGCGCTCTACCCGAGCCCGGCCGGAGCCACCGAGAGCGAACTCGACCCGCAGACCTGGCAGACCGTACTCGGCGGCCACCGGCTGGCCGCCCTGCTCGAACCCGACGTGGAGGCGCTGCTGCTGCGCCGGACGGAGGGCAGAACCACCTGCCACCTCGTGCCCATCGACATCTGCTACGAACTGGTGGGCCGGATGAGGCTGCTGTGGCAGGGCTTCGACGGCGGCGCCGAGGCCCGCGCCGCCCTCGACGCCTTCTTCGACCAGGTGGAACGCCGGGCCAAGGTCCCGGCCGACGCGGCGGAGGCGCGGCCGCGATGACCGACTTCGGCTTCACCTGCACCGGAGTGCGCGCCGACGCCTACGCCGCCGGCCCCACCCTCGTCTTCCGGCTGCGGATCACCGCCGCCGGCGACGCCCGGGTGCACGCCCTCGCCCTGCGCTGCCAGATCCGCATCGAACCGGCCCGGCGCGGCTACGGCCCCGCCGAGGCCGACGGCCTGGCCGACCTGTTCGGTGAGCGCAGCCGCTGGGGAACCACCCTCCAGCCCGTGCAGTTCGCCCAGGTCGCGCTCATGGTGCCCAGCTTCACCGGCGAGACCGAGATCGACCTGGTCGTCCCCTGTACCTACGACATGGACATCGCGGCGACCCGGTACTTCCACGCCCTGGAGGAGGGCGAGGCGCCGTTGCTGATGCTGTTCTCCGGCACCGCCTTCACCGGCGCAGGCGGTTTCCGCGTCGAGCCCGTGCCCTGGGACCGCGAAGCCTCGTACCGCATGCCCGTACCCGTGTGGCGGGAGATGATCGAGCAGCACTTCCCGGGCTGCGGCTGGCTGCGGCTGCCCCGCGACACCATGGCGGAGCTGCTCGCCTTCCGCTCGCGGCACTCCCTCGCCTCCTGGGAGGCCACCGTACGCACCCTCCTCGACGCGGCCGCCGCCGCGCAGCCGCCACCCGCACCCGTCCGCTTCGGCTCCGTACTGCCCCGTGCCACCGAGAGGACGGCGCCATGACCACCACGGCCGCGACGGACTCCCGCTTCGCCACCGCCCGGCAGGTGGCCGACGCCGTCCTCTTCGAGGGCTACGTGCTCTACCCGTACCGGGCTTCGGCGGCCAAGAACCGGCTGCGCTGGCAGTTCGGCGTACTGGTCCCGCCCGCGTGGGGCCCGGCGCACGAAGAGCACGCGCACCAGCAGACCGAGATCCTGATGGAACCCAAGGGCACGGCGCGCCTCGACGTCGAGCTGCGCTTCCTGCACGCACAGCGCCGCACGGTCCAACAGGCCCTGGCGGACGGCACCTTCGCGGGCGTGGCCGAACTGCACCTGACGGACCGGGTCCTCGTCCCCTGGGACGAGGGGGCCGAGGAGCGGGTCGAGCTGTCCGTCGACGTGGCCGAACTGGCGGGGGAGGGCGTCGCCCTTCCCTTCCGCCGCCCCGCCCGCGAGGACACCGAGCCCGTCCTCGACGCCGACGGCAGGCGTGTCGGCCGCCTGGTGCGGCGTACCGAGGAGATCGAGGGCGTCGTACGCCTGCGCGCGACCGAACTCGAAGGCGCCTACCGGGTGTTCAAGCTCACCGCGGTGGTGGAGAACACCAGCCCGTGGACCCCGCCGGACCGGGCCGCCGACCGCGACGCGGCCCTGCCCCGGTCGCTGGTCGCCGCCCACCTCCTGCTGGGCCTCGACGCCGGCTCCTTCCTCTCCATGACCGACCCGCCCGAGTGGGCCAAGGGAGCCGTCGCCTCCTGCGTCAACCGCCACACCTGGCCCGTACTCGCCGGCGAACCAGGCCGCGCCGACGTGGTCCTGTCCTCCCCGATCATCCTGGAGGACCACCCGGCCATCGCCCCCGAAAGCGCCGGCGCGATGTACGACGCCACCGAGATCGACGAGATCCTCGCCCTGCGCACCGCCGCCCTGACCGACCAGGAGAAGCGCGAGGCGCGCGGTACGGACGCCCGCGCCGCCGCCGTGATCGACCTCGCCGACTCCATGCCGCCCGAGGTACTGGAGCGGCTGCACGGGGCGGTGCGCGCCCTGCGCGAGATCACCGACCCCGGCGGAGCACCTCCGGAACCTGCCGAACTCGCCGATGAGGAAGCGGTGTTCAGGTCCGACACCCCTTGGTGGGACCCGGCCCGGGAGGACACCGCCGACCCGGCGCGCGACCGGATCCTGATCGACGGCGCCCCGGTGGGCGTGGGCAGCCGGGTCCTGCTCCGGCCGGGCCTGCGCCGCACCGACGCCCAGGACCTGTTCCTCCAGGGCATGGCCGCCCGGGTCGAGGCGGTCCTGCACGACGTCGACGGGGGAGTCCACCTCGCGGTGACCGTCGAGGACGACCCGGGCGCCGACATCCGACGGGAGCAGGGCCGCTTCCTCTACTTCCAGCCCGACGAGGTCACCCCCCTGGAGGACGCGTGAGCGGCGGAACACTGGTCGCCGGCATCGGCAACGTCTTCCTCGGCGACGACGGCTTCGGCGTCGAGGCCGTGCGCGCCCTGTCCGCACACCCGCTCCCGGACGGCGTCGAGGTCCTCGACTTCGGCGTGCGCGGAGTCCACCTCGCCTACCAGCTCCTCGACGGTTACGACACCCTCGTCCTGGTCGACGCCACCGCACGCGGCGGCGCCCCCGGCACGCTGTACCTCATCGAGGCCGACGGCCCCGGCGCGGCCCCGCAGGGCGGCGCCGTACTCGACGGCCACCACATGTCCCCCGACGCGGTCCTCGCCCTCCTGGAGACCCTGTGCGCCGGCACCGGAACCACCCCACCCCGGCGGACGCTGGTCGTCGGCTGCGAACCGGCCTCCGTCGAGGAGGGCATCGGCCTGAGCCCACTCGTGGCCGCGGCCGTGCCGGGGGCCGTCCGCATGGTGCTGGACCTGCTCCGGGACGAGACCGCCACGCCTCCCCGAGCACTGAGGAGAACCCCATGAAGAAGGCCGTCATCTGCGGGGCCGCCACCGTCGCACTGGTCGTCGTACTGAAGCAGGTCCTCCCTGACATCAGGCGCTACCTGCGGATGACCAAGATGTAGGACAGCGCCCGCCCCGGCGCCCGAATGGCGTACGGGGCGTGCCGCGCGTCGGCGTGCCCGCCCGCCCCGCCTCCGTCCTGCCGGTGTAATGAGCCCCGGCAGGACGGAGTCCGATGCACGAGATGTCAATCGCCATGGCCGTCGTCGGCCAGGTGGAGGAAGCGGCCGAAGCCGCCGGCGCGAGCGCCGTGACGGCCGTCCGGCTGCAGGTCGGAGAGCTGGCGGGAGTGGTCCCCGACGCCCTGGCCTTCTGTTTCGAACTGGCCTGCGCCGGAACCGTACTGGAAGGCGCCGGCCTCGTCACCGAGACGGTGGCGGCCCGCGCCCGGTGCGGTGCCTGCGACCACGCATGGCCGACCGGCATGCCCCCCGACCTGTGCTGCCCCGGCTGCTCGCGGGCCACCGACGTCGAGCTGATCGCGGGCCGCGAGCTCCGGATCCTCAGCGTGGACTGGGAGGACGGACCCGCCCCCTGCGCCGCCGCCCGTACCCGCGAACCGATCTCCGAGGAGGCCTGAACCATGTGCCGAGTGGTCGATCTACGGCAGGCGGTACTCGCCAAGAACGACGAGGCGGCGCACACCCTGCGCGCCGAACTCACCGCACGGGGAACCGTGGTCGTCAACCTGCTCTCCAGCCCGGGCAGCGGGAAGACGGCACTGCTGGAGCGCGAACTGCTCCTCGCCCGGGAGCGGGGCGTGCCGGTGGCCGCCCTGACCGCCGACCTCGCCACCGAGAACGACGCGCGGCGGCTGGCCCGTTCCGGAGTCCCCGTCAAGCAGGTGCTCACCGACGGGCTCTGCCACCTGGAGGCCGGGATGCTGAGCCGGCACCTGGACGGATGGCTGCCCGAGGACACCCGGCTCCTCTTCGTGGAGAACGTGGGCAACCTGGTCTGCCCGGCCTCCTACGACCTCGGGGAAACCCTGCGGGTGGTTCTCGCCTCGGTCACCGAGGGCGAGGACAAGCCGCTGAAGTACCCGACCGCCTTCGGACTGGCTCAGCTGGTCGTGGTGACCAAGACGGACATCGCGGAGGCCGTCGAGTTCGACGAGGCCGCGTTCCGCGCGAACGTCCAGCGGGTCAACCCCGGCGTGGAGGTGGCACTGACGTCCGCCCGCGCGGGAGAGGGCGCGGGCCTGCTGCTCGACCGGGCGCTGGCGGTCGGCGCGGGCGCCGGGGCGCACACGCCGGTCATGGCGCGGCAGCCCCACGCTCACGCGCACGACCACGGGACGCCGCACGCCGTGGTGCAGACGCACTGATGGAGGCCGTCGAGCGCCGACGGATCATCGTCCGGGGCGTGGTGCAGGGCGTTGGCTTCCGGCCCTACGTGTACACCCGTGCCACCGGCCTCGGCCTCGCCGGGCACGTCACCAACACCCCCGAGGGCGTGGTCGCGGAGGTCGAGGGCGCACCGGCCGCCGTCACCGAGTTCTGCGACCGGCTCGCGGCGGACGCGCCCCCGCTGGCGGTGGTGGACGCGGTCGACCACTGCGTGGTGCCCGTCGCGGGCGGCGCCGGGTTCACCATCGTCGCCTCCCGGGCCGGCGGCCCCGCCCGCACGCTGGTCCCACCGGACGTGGCCACCTGCGCGGACTGTCTCGCCGAGCTGGCGGACCCGGCCGACCGCCGCCACCGCCACCCCTTCATCACCTGCACGCACTGCGGACCGCGCTTCACCATCGTCACCGGGCTGCCGTACGACCGCGCCCACACCACCATGGCCGGCTTCTCGATGTGCCCCGACTGCGCCCGCGAGTACGCCGACCCCGCCGACCGCCGCTTCCACGCACAGCCCGTCGCCTGCCCCGCCTGCGGACCCCGGCTGCGACTCCTCGCCGGACACCCTCCCCACGAGGTCACCGGCGTGGACCCGGTCGCCGAGGCCCGTCGGCTGCTCGCCGCCGGGGCGATCCTCGCCGTCAAGGGGATCGGCGGCTACCACCTCGCCTGCGACGCCGCCCACCCCGGAGCCGTGGCCGAACTGCGCCGCCGCAAGGCCCGCGGGGACAAACCGTTCGCCCTGATGGCCCGCGACCCCGCCGACCTCGAGCACCTCGTCCACATCGGCCCCGAGGAGCACGCCCTGCTCACCGGGGCGGTCCGGCCGATCGTGCTGCTGCGCCGCCGCGCCGCCGCGCCCGTTGCCGGCGTCGGCGGGGGAGTCGCGGAGGGGGTGGCCCCGCGCTCTCCCGACCTCGGCGCGATGCTCCCGTACACGCCCGTGCACCACCTGCTGCTCGGCCTGCCCGGCGACCCGCCCGGTCCCCGGCTGCTCGTCATGACCAGCGGAAACCTCTCCGGAGAGCCCATCGTCACCGACGACGCCGAGGCCCTGGACCGGCTCGCCGGCCTGGCCGACGCCTGGCTCACCCACGACCGCCCGATCCACGTGCCCTGCGACGACTCGGTGGTGCGCGTCTGCGACGGCGAGCCGCTGACCGTACGACGCTCCCGCGGCTACGCCCCGCTGCCCGTCACCCTCCCGCTGCCGGTCCCCCCGATCCTCGCCGCCGGGGGAGACCTGAAGAACACGTTCTGCCTCGGCGAAGGACGCCGGGCCTGGCTGTCCGCACACATCGGCGACATGGACGACCTCGCCACCCAGTACGCCTACGAACGCGCCGAGCGGCAGCTGGAGTCCGTCACCGGCGTCACCCCCGCCCTGCTCGCCGCCGATCTCCACCCCGGCTACCGGTCCGGCCAACGGGCCCGGCGCGTCGCCGCCGGGCGACCGCTGGTCCGCGTACAGCACCACCACGCCCACATCGCCTCCGCGATGGCCGAACACGGCCTGGACGGCGGCCACAAGGTGATCGGCGTCGCCTTCGACGGCACCGGCTACGGAGACGACGGCGCCGTGTGGGGCGGCGAGTTCCTCCTGGCGGACTACGCCGGGTACACGCGCTTCGCCCACCTCGCCTACGTCCCGCTGCCGGGCGGCGACGCGGCCGTGCACCGCCCGTACCGCATGGCCCTGTCCCAGCTGCGGGCCGCGGGCATCGAATGGACCGCGGACCTGCCCTGTGTCGCCGCCTGTCCGCCCGACGAACTACGGGTACTGCGCGGCCAGTTGGAGCGGAACCTGAACTGCGCCCCGACCTCCAGCATGGGCCGGCTCTTCGACGCCGTGTCCTCCCTCGCGGGCGTCTGCCACCGCTCCGGGTACGAGGCGCAGGCCGCGATCGAGCTGGAGTCCGCGGCGCTCGCCGCCGGTGGACCCGGAGCCGGAGCCGGAGCCGGACCCGGGTACGCCTTCGCCCTGCGGCTGCCGCCGGACGGCGCCGAGGGGCCCGTGACCGCCGATCCGGCGCCCGTGCTGGCCGCCGTGGTGGCCGACGTACGCGCGGGCACGGATCCGGCCAGGATCGCCGCCCGCTTCCACGCCTCGGTGGCCGGCCTCGTGGGCGCGCTCTGCGCTCTGGCCCGCGAGCGGCACGCCCTGGACACCGTCGCCCTGACCGGCGGGGTCTTCGCCAACACCCTGCTCTCCACGGCCTGCGCCCGCATCCTGCGCGAGCAGGGGTTCACCGTCCTGCGTCACACCCGCGTCCCGCCGAACGACGGCGGGCTGTCGCTGGGCCAGCTCATGGTGGCAGCAGCAGTACACGCCACGGATCACCACCCCTAGCGAAGGAGAACCCATGTGCCTGGCGGTACCCGGCCGAGTGCTTGACATCGGGGAGAAGGACGGCACCCGCATGGCGACCGTCGACTTCGGCGGCGTGCAGAAAGAGGTGTGCCTGGAGTACCTGCCGGACCTCCAGGTCGGCGAGTACGCCATCGTCCACGTGGGATTCGCCCTCCAGCGACTGGACGAGGAGTCGGCCCGCCAGACCCTCGAACTCTTCGCACAACTCGGCATGCTGCAGGAGGAGTTCGGCGATCCCTGGGAACAGGCCGCGGCAGCGGGCGGCTCCCCGTGGCCCTTCACCGACGACCCGGACGAAGCCGTAGCGCAGGAGGAAGCCCGCCCGTGAAGTACATCGACGAGTTCCAGGACCCCGAGCTCGCCCGTCGGCTGCTCGACGACATCCACGCCACCGTGACCCGCCCCTGGGCCCTGATGGAGGTCTGCGGCGGCCAGACGCACACCATCATCCGGCACGGCATCGACCAACTCCTCCCCGATCAGGTGGAGTTGATCCACGGCCCGGGCTGCCCGGTGTGCGTCACCCCGCTGGAGGTCATCGACAAGGCCCTGGAGATCGCCTCCCGGCCGGATGTGATCTTCTGCTCGTTCGGCGACATGCTGCGCGTGCCCGGCACCGGCCGCGACCTCTTCCAGGTGCGGAGCGAGGGGGGCGACGTACGGGTCGTCTACTCCCCGCTCGACGCGCTCAGGATCGCGCAGGAGAACCCGGGGCGCGAGGTGGTGTTCTTCGGCATCGGCTTCGAGACCACGGCGCCGCCCAACGCCATGACGGTGTACCAGGCGAAGAAGCTGGGCATTCCCAACTTCAGCCTGCTGGTCTCCCACGTCCGCGTCCCGCCGGCCATCGAGGCGATCATGCAGTCGCCGAGCTGCCGGGTCCAGGGCTTCCTCGCGGCCGGCCACGTGTGCAGTGTGATGGGCATGGGGGAGTACCCGGAACTGGCGGCCCGCCACCGCGTCCCGATCGTCGTGACCGGCTTCGAGCCGCTGGACATCCTGGAAGGCGTACGACGGGCCGTACGGCAGCTGGAGCGCGGCGAGCACACCGTCGACAACGCCTACGCGCGCGCCGTGCGACCGGAGGGGAACCCGGCCGCCCTCGCCATGCTGGAGGACGTCTTCGAGGTCACCGACCGGGCCTGGCGGGGCATCGGCGTCATCCCGGACAGCGGCTGGCGGCTGTCGGCACGCTACCGGGAGTACGACGCCGAGCACCGCTTCTCGGTGACCGGCATCAACACCCGGGAGCCCGCCGAGTGCCGCAGCGGCGAAGTGCTCCAGGGGCTGCTCAAGCCCCACGAGTGCGAGGCCTTCGGCACCCTGTGCACCCCGCGCAGCCCGCTCGGCGCCACGATGGTGTCCAGCGAGGGCGCGTGCGCCGCGTACTACCTGTACCGCCGGCTGGAACTCACTCCCGCCCGGACCGCCGTTTCGCCGGAGGCGAGCCCCGTTGCCTGAGACCGCACACCCTGACACCGCACACCCTGACACCGCACTCGACATCACCGGCTGGACCTGCCCGGCCCCCCTGCGCGACCGCCCCCGCGTGGTGATGGGGCACGGCGGAGGCGGCGCGCTGTCGGCCGAACTGGTCCAGCACCTCTTCGCCCCCGCCTTCGGCGGCGAGGTACTGGCCCAGCTCGGGGACTCCGCCGCCGTCTCCCTGGGCGGTGTCCGGCTGGCGTTCTCCACCGACTCGTACGTGGTGCGGCCGCTGTTCTTCCCGGGCGGCAGCATCGGCGACCTGGCGGTCAACGGCACCGTCAACGACCTGGCCATGGCCGGGGCCCAAGCCGCCTACCTCTCCTGCGGGTTCATCCTCGAGGAGGGGGTCGAGATGTCCGTCGTGGCGCGGGTGGCCGAGGCGCTCGGCGCCGCCGCGCGCGCCGCCGGGGTGGAGGTGGCGACCGGCGACACCAAGGTCGTCGAGGCGGGCCACGGCGACGGCGTCTACGTCAACACCGCGGGCATCGGGCTGATCCCCGACGGAGTGGACCTGCGCCCGCAGCGGGTCGTTCCCGGCGACGTCGTGATCGTCAGCGGCGAGATCGGCCTGCACGGGGTGGCCATCCTGAGCGTCCGGGAGGGACTGGAGTTCGGCGTGGACATCGAGAGCGACTGCGCGGCCCTGGGCGGTCTCGTCCGGACCATGCTCGCCGTCACCCCGGACCTCCACGTCCTGCGCGATCCCACCCGCGGCGGGCTGGCGGCCGCCCTCAACGAGATCGCGGCCGCTTCCGGGACCGGCGTCGTCATCCAGGAGGGCCGCGTGCCGGTCCCCGCCGCCGTCCAGAACGCGTGCGCGATCCTCGGCCTCGACCCGCTGTACGTGGCCAACGAGGGCAAGCTGGTCGCCTTCGTCCCGAGGGAGCACGCGGACGCCGTCCTCGACGCCATGCGCGCCCACCCGCTGGGCCGCCACGCGGCGGTGATCGGCGAGGCGGTCGCCGCCCACCCCGGTCTGGTCGTGGCCCGCACGGGTCTCGGCGGCACCCGGGTGGTCGACCTGCCCATCGGAGAGCAACTGCCGCGCATCTGCTGACGCGGGCCGGGCAGGAGATGATGGAAGCGGAGGGCCGCTTCGGCGAGGGCCGAACCGAGCGTGGAGGAGGTGTGCGTGCCATGACGGAGCACGACGGCGGTCCGTCGGCGCGGAAACTGGAGGAAGGCCGGCTGCTCAAGGAGCTGGAGGCCATCCACCGCACGCGCCACGAGACCCTGCTGCACGGGTCGGACGACGCCCTGGTCACCCACACGCAGCGGATGAACGAGCTGGAGCACGAGTACGTACGGCGCCACCCGCAGCGGGCCCAGACGCCCGGACGCACCCGCTCGGGCGCCCGGGCGCGCACCGATCAGGACTCGGAGTAGCACACCCGGGGCAGGGGCCGGCGTCAGTCCTTGCGCGTGTAGCGCGTGCGCGCCCACAGCGGCAGGGCGAACCAGCACAGCAGGTACCACGCGAGCACGCCGGCCACGAGCCAGGGCACGAAGGCGTTGTCCGTGGCCACGCGCAGGACCAGCAGGAGCGCGGCGGTGAGGGTGGCCAGCAGCAGGAGGACGCCCACGAAGGTGAGCCGTGAGGCCCAGGTGACGGCCTGGGGCTTGATCCGGCGGCCGGAGACGATGCGGTGGAACGCGACCGGGCCGATGAGCGCGCCGGTCGACAGGGATCCCAGGACGACGGTCACGATGTAGAGCGTCTTGTCGGTCTGGGGCAGGGCCTGGAAGTGGGGGGTGAAGACGACCGTCAGCAGGAAGCCGAAGAGGATCTGCACGCCGGTCTGCGCGACGCGGATCTCCTGCACCAGCTCCTGCCACTGCCGGTCCGCGCGTTCTTCCTCGCTCTCGTTCCTGCCGTCGTCGGGCATGCCGTCTCCCAGTTCTCCCGGCGGTTACTTCTGGGCCTGTTGGCCCAGGTGGAAGAGCAGCCACACGAAGCCGGCGAACACGTGGGTGCCGAGGATGTAGAAGAAGGCGCGCAGGGCCACGCCGTCCTGCTTCCACTTCTCGTACTTCGCCGCAGCGGCGATCTCGGTGGCGCCGGCGCTGTCGTTCTTCTTCTCGTCCATGGTCCCCCCACGGTAGCGAACGGCGCGCGCGGAAGGCACCAGCGGCGGGTCAAGCTTGCCTCGAATGAGACAATTTTGTATCGTTCGAGGCGAAGGAGGCTCATCATGGTGCACGAAGAAGAACTGCTGGACAGTGCCGCGCGTGTCCTCGCCGGCGATCACAGCGCCTCGATGGTGCAGATCGCCGCCGGGATCGGGACCAGCCGCGCCACGCTCAGCCGTCGCTACGCGACCCGCGAGGCGCTGCTCAAAGCCGTCGCGGTCCGGGCCATCCAGGTGGTCGACGAGTGCCTCACCCCGGCCGACCTGCCCGAGACCGCCGACGGTCCGGCCTTCGACGCCGCACTGGAGGAGCTGGTCGTCGCCCTGCTGCCCGCGGCGCACCTGTACGGCTTCACCTCGCGCGACGCCACCGTGCTCGCCGACCCGGAGTTCCGGGCCGGGGTCGACCGGCAGGACCAGCAAGCGCTGGCCTTCCTCTCCCTCGGCCAGCGGCTGGGGCGGCTGCGCGCCGACCTGCCGCCGTACTGGATCTGGTACTCGCTGTGGGGCCTGCTCGACGCCGCCGCCGAGGGCGTCCGCGACGGGCACTTCGCCCCCCGCCAGATCGGCCACCTGATCCTGACGTCCTTCCTCAGCGGGACCCGGACCCCCGGACCACCGTCCGCACCGTAGATCCCGCCCCGCTCCGCTCCGCCCCGTGCACAACCCCGAACGGAACTTCATGCACCCCGCCGCGCTCGACCCCCGCCGGTGGATCGTCCTGGCGATCCTCTCCGGCAGCCTCCTGCTGATCTCCATGGACACCACGATCCTCAACGTGGCCTTCCCCTCCCTCGTCGGCGACCTCCAGCCGAGCGCCGTACAGCAGCTGTGGATCATCGACGTCTACGCGCTCGCGCTGTCCGGCCTGCTGGTCACCGCGGGCGCGCTCGGTGACCGCTGGGGGCGCAAGCGGCTGCTCATGGCGGGCTTCGGTCTCTTCTCGGTGGCCTCGCTCATGGCCGTCTTCGCCACCGAGGGCTGGCACGTCATAGCGGCCCGCGCCCTCCTCGGCGTCGGCGGCGCCGCCATCATGCCCTCCACCCTGTCGATCCTGCGCAGCGTCTTCACCGACGCCAAGGAGCGCGCCTTCGCCCTGGCCGTCTGGGCGGCCGTGTTCGGCGGCGGCATGGCCTTCGGTCCGGTCGTCGGCGGGCTGCTCGTCCAGGACCACGGCTGGCACTCCGCCTTCCTCCTCAACCTGCCCGTCGCCGCCCTCATCGTGGCGGCGGGGCTGCGCTACCTCCCCGAGTCCCGCTCCGCGCACAGCACCGGCGCGTGGGACTGGTGGGGCGTCGGCCAGTCGATCGTCGGCATGCTCGCCCTCGCGGGCGGCATCAAGCAGCTCGGCAAGAGCGGCGTCGCGGACCCGCTCCCGTTTGCCCTGCTGGTCCTGGCCGCCGTCGCGCTGACCGTCTTCGTACGCCGCCAGCTGCACCGGGACAACCCGCTGCTCCAGGTACGGCTGTTCGCCAAGCCGGCCTTCAGCGTCGCGGCGACCGCGATCTTCCTGCCCATGGTGGGCATGGGCGCGATCCTCTTCCTGGTCACGCAGTGGTTCCAGTACGGCCAGGGCTACACCCCGCTCGAGGCCGGACTGCGGCTGCTGCCGGCCCCGCTCGCGCTGATCTGCGCCTCGATGGTGGCCCCCACCCTGATGCAGCGCTTCGCGATCCGGCACGTGCTGGGTGCCGGCCTGGTCGTCCTGGCGGTCGGCATGGCCCTGCCGTGGACCTTCCAGCAGTTCACCGACCTCGGATACCCCGCTTTCGCGGCCGCCCTGACCGTCATGGGCCTGGGCGCCGGGATCGCGACCACGGTCGCCTCGGTCACGCTGATCTCCGCGGCGCCCGCGGACGAGGTCTCCAGCGCCGCCGCCATCGAGGAGACCTGCTACGAACTGGGCTCGGCCATGGGCGTGGCCATCCTCGGCTCCACCGCGGCCGCGCTCTACCGGGGCAACCTGCCCGCCCTGGACCTGGACGGACCGAGCGCCGCCGCGGTACGGGACTCCGTGGGCGAGGCCGCCCACACCGCCGAGCGGCTCGGCGGCACCGTCGGCCAGGCCCTGCTCGACGCCGCCTCGCAGGCCTACACCCTCGCGATCACCCCGGCGTTCCTCATGGCCGGCGGGCTCGCGATCGCCGCGGCGGCCACGACCTGGGCGCTCATTCCGCGCGATCTCCAGCCCACCGAGAACCACTGATCCTGGCCGAACCGAACGCGGGCGCGGCGGGCGCCGGGCCCAGGGTGGTGGTGCCCGGCGCGGCCCGGTGTCCCAGGCCCGTGCGGTACGCGTCCAGCGCCGCCTCGGTCCGGCCCGTCCGGCGCAGCAGGTCGCCCAGCATCCGGCACAGGTCCGCGAGGTCGCCGGTGGCCCCGCTGCGCTCCAGCAGCGCCAGCGCCTGAACGTAGTGCTCCTCGGCGGACTCGGTCTCACCGCGCTCCTCGGCCATCAGGCCGAGGAGCCGGTGCGCGCCTCCCGCGTGCACGGCGCCGTGGCTGTCCCCCAGTTCCAGCAGCGCCGAGAGCAGCTCCGCGGCTTCCTCGTACCGGCCGAGCCTGCGCAGCACGTCGGCCAGCTCCACCTCCACCTGCGCCGTGTACAGGGCGGCGCGGCGGGCGGACAGCATCTCCCGGGCCGTACGCAACTCCCGCTCCGCCGAGTCGAGTTCGCCGTTCTGAGCCTGTACGTACCCGCGCATCCAGTGGCAGTGCGCCAGGTCGGTCCGCAGCCGCAGCTGCCCGTAGATCGCCTGCGCCTTGGCGAGCGAGGCGTCGGCGTCGGCCACCCGGCCCTCGGCCAGGAACGTCCGCGCCACCTGCCGGTGCATCCCCGCCACCAGCGCCGGATCGCTGACCTGCGGGGCCAGCGCGAGGGCGAGCTCGGCCGCGTGGGCGGCGCGGGCGTGGGCGCCCATGTCGATGTACGGCCCGATCACCGCGGCGTAGAGCAGGACCAGCGCCTCCGGGTCGGCCAGCCCGCTCGCGCCCAGTTCGTCGATGGTGGATTCCAGCAGGTAGCAGGCGTAGCGCAGCTCTCCGGCGAGCAGGTGTGCGACGGCGCGGCCGCGGATGGGGCGGGCCCGGCGGGGCAGCGGCTCACCGGCCAGGAGACGCTCGGCCGCCTCGAAGTGGCCGATCGCATCCGGGAGCTCCCCCGACTCCAGGGCGCAGTCACCCAGTCCGAGGAGGGCCTCCGCCTGCTCGGGGACCAGCGCGAGCTCTTCCGCCTCGTCGAGCAGCTGCCGGTAGCGTACGGCGGCCTCGTCGGCGGCGCCGGTGGCGAGCGTCTGCTGGGCGTCGGCCAGGGCGAGGCGCACCTCGGTGGCCAGGTGGGCGGGGCGGCCGGTGGCCAGCTCCTCGTACGAGGTGCCCAGGCGCCCGGCGAGGAAGCGCAGCGCGGTCTCGGACGGGCGGACCCGGCCCGACTCCAGCGTCGAGATGTAGGCGGGGGTATAGCTGGGCTCCGCCAACTGTCTCTGAGTCATGCCGAGTTCGTTGCGCATCCGCTGAACCCTGCTGCCGATACGGGCCGGTTCGTCCATGGAATCCCCCTGGTTGCTCGAACTCCCCAGTATTCAGGGGGATCAGGCCATTGCGCACGCCCCGTGCGCCACCTAGTTTAAGCAATCGATTCAGCAGACTTATCTCCTTGTTTAACTTCCTTTCCAGGGGGAGGACTTCATGCGTCCAGTCAGAGTCCGGGCCAAGGGTCCCGTACTGCGGGCCGCCCTCGCGGCGGCCTGCGCGGCCGCCGTGCTGGTGGCAGCCGCACCGGCAGGGGCGGCCGACGCGCCGCCGGCAGCAGGGGTGGAGGTCGAGATACCGGGGCCGGAACAAGGCGGCGACGCCGGATCCGGCCACACCCGGGTACCGGCCGCCGGGGCCCGGGCGAAGACCGCGGGCGGGCTCTCCGCGGCCGAGCGGGCGGCCGACGGCGAGGTCGTCAAGATGATCGACAACGGCCCCACCGCCGACCGCCTCGACGTCGTCGTCATCGGCGACGGCTACACCTCCGCCGAGTTGGAGCGGTTCCGCTCCGATGCCCGGCAGAAGTGGGACGAGGTGACGGCGGTCGAGCCGTACACCACCTACCGGAACCTCTTCAACGTGTGGACGGTCGACGCCGTCTCCCGCGAGTCCGGAGTCTCCGGCGACCCCACCCCGGCCACCGTCCGCGACACCGCCCTCGGCTCGTACTTCTGGTGCGAGGAGATCGAGCGGCTGCTCTGCATCGACCAGCCCAAGGTCGACGCGTACGTGGCGAAGGCGCCGGAGGCCGATCTGGTCATCGTGCTGGCCAACAGCGCCAAGTACGGCGGCGCGGGCTACAACGAGCGCAGCACCACCCTCGGCTACGAGGGGATATCGACCGCCTCGGCGGGCCACGCGAAGTCCGGTCAGGTGGCCATCCACGAGACCGGCCACTCGCTCGGCAAGCTCGCGGACGAGTACTTCTACTCCGGCGTCCCGGAGTACGAGAAGTACACCGGCCCCGAGCCCGCCGAATCCAACAGCTCCGCCCTGCCCGCGGACCGGATGGCCGCCCAGCGGGCCAAGTGGTACCGCTGGCTCGGCGAACCGTCTCCGGACGGCGGCACGGTGGGCGCGTACGAGGGCGGCGGCTACTTCGCCACCGGCCTGTACCGGCCCACGGACAACTCGATCATGCGGGTGCTGGGCAAGCCCTTCAACCTGCCCGGCGTCGAGGCGATGATCGGCGGGTTCCACCAGCACGCGAGGACCGTCACGCCGCTCACCCCGACCGACCGCACCCTGCGGATGCGCCACACGGCGAAGGCCGCCGTGCCGAGGCTGGCCGGAGCGGACGGGCGCCAGCTCGTGGTCCGGTGGTACCTGGACGGCAGGGAGCTGAAGAGGTTCGAGGGCCGGACCGAGGTGGCGGTGGCGGACCTGTGGCTCTTCGACCTCCGCACCCACCGGCTCTCGGTCACGGCGGAGGACCGCACCCCCTCGGTACGAGACCCCAAGATCGCCCGCACCCTGCGCTCCACGGCCGAGTGGACGGTCCGGCTCTAGGGCGTGTCTTGCCCGCTAGTCCTGCGGGCAGTCCTTGACGAACACGATGCCGTTGCTGTCCGCCAGGTGGGCCGGGTCGAGCGGGGCGTATCCGAACCAGGGGGATACGCGGGGGGCGGGCAGCGGGTCGCCGAGGGCGGTGGCCAGCCGGGGGGCGTCGATGACGCAGCGGTCCTCCGGGAGCGCGTACAGGAGTCCTTCGAGGGTGTCCGATGGCGGAGTGTCCACTCCCTGGTGCCGGATCGTGCCCAGCGCCGTGGCCAGGAAGGCGTACCCCTCGCCCAGGCGGGCGCTCACGAGTGCGCCGGCGCTCCACCACTCCAGCGGCATCCCGCCCATCCGCATCGTGCTCTTCTCCCGCTGGAGATGGGCGTTGTGGGCGTGGATGAGTGCCGGCCCCCGAGCGGCGATCGCGAGGAGGTTTTCGGCCATCATCTGGGCCCGCAGGCCCAGCAGCCGCGTCATACGGCCCGGTGAGGTGTCGGCCATCCAGAAGTGGTAGCGCAGCAGGCCGGTGGCGGTGCGCCCGTACAGGCGCGCCCGCTCCCAGTCGTCCCGCGAGGTCGCCGTGATCAGGTGCGGGGTCTGCTCGTCGAGCAGCGCCGCCAGGTCGTCGGCGAGCAGCCGCAGCTCCCTGGCGTCGGCCGACCGCCCCACGGACCGGGAGGGGTCCAACATCGCGGCGGGTTCCGTCCACCGGTCGTCGGCGCCGAGCAGGCGGTCGAGCGTTTCCGCGGTGCAGGGGAGCAGATCCGCGTCCACCCGGGCGGACAGGCAGCCGTGGAGCGCGGTGAGGGCCTGCCGGGGGCTCGCGGCGCCGGTGATTTCCAGCGGGCCGTCGATGCCGGCGAAGCGGAGCCGCTCGGGCGCGGGCCGGCCTTCGTTGTACGCCCGCATCCAGCGCACGAGTTCGCGGTTGGCCGCGGACGCGCCGAACCCGTGGCTGAATCCGTGCTCCATCACCTCGTCGAGGGTGCCCGTGCCCGAGGTGACGTAGGCGTCCACGAGCAGGCCTCGCACGCAGTCGCTCTCGATCGCGACCGTCCGGTAGCCCTCCTGCTCGACGAGCTGCCGGAAGAGTTCGTTGCGCACGTCGAGCAGGGTGTCCTCGCCGTGGGTGGGCTCGCCCAGGGCGAGCAGCCGCGGCCGGGCCGGAAGCAGCTTCATGACGGCGGCGGCCTCGACGGCGCGGGCGGTGTCCTTGATGTCAGTTGCCATGCCCTCAACGCTATCGCTGAAGATTCGGTTGAGACTTTTCCGCGATATCCTCGGGCTCGTGGGACGAAACCTTCAAAGCGATAGGAAGCTCAGGCCGATCGACCTGGCGCGCGGGCACGGTCTGTCCACGCAGGCGATCAGGAACTACGAGGAGGCCGGAATCCTCCCGGCCGCCGATCGCACACCCCACGGCTACCGCACCTATGCCCCGCTGCACGCGCGGGCCCTGGGCGCGTTCCTCGCCCTGGTGCCCGGCCACGGCCACCGGACGGCGGCGTCGGTCATGCGGGCCGTGAACCAGGGCGCCGTCGACGAGGCCTTCCGCCTCATCGACGAGAGTCATGCCCAGCTCCTCGACGACCGGCGCACACTCCAGGCGGTGGAGAGCGCGCTGCGCGACCTGGCGCCCACCACGCCGTCCGAACCCGGCGCGGCGGAGTCCGGGCCTCCCGGCGGCACGTTCATCGGGCCGCTGGCAGCGCGGCTCGGCATCCGGCCCGCGACGCTGCGCACATGGGAGCGCGCCGGGCTGGTGCGCCCGCGCCGCGACCGGCTGACCGGGTACCGCGTCTATGACGAGGCCGACGTACGGGACGTCCGGCTGGCCCACCAACTCAGGCGGGGCGGCTACCTGCTGGAGCAGATCGCCCCGCTGATCGCCCAGGTGCGGGGAGCCGGCGGTCTGGAGCCGCTGGAGGCCGCACTGGGCGACTGGCGCGGCCGGCTGTCCGCGCGCGGGCGGGCGATGCTGACCGGGGCCGCCGAGCTGGAGGCGTACCTCCGCGAGCGCGGCTGAGGGACTGCTCAGACCCGGCGCCAGCCGGCCATCGCCCAGGAGAACAGCCCGAACAGGATGAGCCCGGCGGCGATCAGGACGAGGAGCCAGGGTCCCGCCGGGGTCTGGGTGAAGGACCGCAAGGTGTCGTCGACGCCCTTGGCCTGCGCCGGGTCGTAGCGCACCGCGGCATACACGACGAAGGCGCCGGCCGCCGCGAAGACGGTGCCGCGGGCCACGCCGCCGGTGACGCCGAGGAACTCGACCGCCTTGCGGACCCCTTCGGGCATCCGGTCCAGCGCCAGGTGCTTGCGGAACGTGCGCAGGGCCGCCCGTACGGCGATGACGACGCCCCCGACGGCGATCGCCGCCCCGACCGCGCCCACCCACCACGGGCCGCCCGGCAGCTCCATCGCCTTGGCCGTCACGTCGCGCGACTGCTCGTCGCCGGACCGCCCGCCGCCGGAACCGGCCGCGAAGGACAGCACCGAGAACGCGACGACCGCGTAGAACACGGCCCGGGCCGCCGACGCGAGCCGTTTGGAGGCCTTGTCGCCGTCGGGCCCGGCCACGCCGAACACCGCCTCGGACAGCCGCCACAGCATCATGCAGACGAGGCCGATGCCGATGGCCCAGACGAGGACACCACCGAGGGGCTTGTCCACGAGCTCCTGCAGTGCGCCCTTGCGGTCCGCCTCCGGTCCTTGGTCGCCGAACGCCACGCGCAGTGCGAGTACGCCGACGAGCACGTACAGCACGCCGCGTGCCACCAGTCCGCACCGGGCCGCCACCTCCCGAGCCGTGCCGCCCTCGCGCGCCGCCTCGCCGCCCATGGGTATCCGCCCTTCCGCCGTGACGTCCTGCCACGCGGCTACCCGCCCGGCGGGCGGCTACGCGGCGAGGCCGTCCAGGACCAGCCCGAGACCGAGTTCGAACCCGCGGTCGTCGAGCTCGGCCAGGCCCGCGCCGGTGGCCGCCGCGCCGGTGAGGGAGTCGGCGAGGGCCGGGTAGGCGGGGCGGTAGTCGGCCGCGGCGCGGGTGAACCCGGCGGTGAAGGTCTCGAGCGCGGAGCCGAGGACCAGGTAGTCGATGGCGGCGGCGGCCTCGGCGGCGCGCGCAGGGGTGCAGCCCGCCCGGATCAGGGCGCCGAGCAGGGCGTCGTAGCCGCGCAGGGCGCGGTCCGCCTCGACCCTGCGCCGGGCGGCCGGTGCGATGGCGTTCGGGTGGCGCAGGTACACCCGGCGGTAGCCGCGCGCGTACGCCGCGATTCCGGCCCGCCAGTCGGGTTCGTCGAGCGGACTCAGGTCGATCTCGTCGTTGATCAGTTCCGAGACCGCGTCGAGCACGTCGTCCTTGGAGGCGACGTGGTGGTACAGGGACGCTCCGCGGACGCCGAGCCGGTCGGCGAGCGCCCGCATCTTCAGGGCCTGGGGCCCCTCCTCGTCGAGGAGCTCGAGGGCCGCGCGCGCGATGATCTCGCGGCTGAGCAGCGGTTGGTTCGGTCGGCCCACGGTGCGATCCCCCTCGTTCCCGGCCGCCAGGTTACCCGTACGCAGGGTCTTCCCAAGGGGTCCGGGCCGGGGTTAAGGTCCCCGCATTCCCGATACCTAACAACGTTAGATTTAACCTTCGGGACGCGCCGGGCGCCCCGGTGCGTCATCCCTCCGTGAGAGGTGCGCATGCCAGACCTTCCCTCCGCACGCCCTGAAACGGGCGACGCCGATGCCGCCCGCCTGACCGACCTCGGCTACAACCAGGAACTGAGCCGCAGCCTCGGCATCCTCGGGAACATCGCGATGGGCTTCGCCGTCGTCTCGCCCGTCGTCGCCCTGTACGCCGTCTCGATGGTCGGCACGATGATCGCCGGGCCCGCCTGGGTCTGGGCGCTGCCGATCGTGCTCCTGGGCCAGTGCCTGGTGGTGAACGTCTACTCCGAGCTGGCCTCGCAGTGGCCGCTGGCCGGCGGCCCGTACCAGTGGGGCAGGCGGCTGCTCGGCCCCTCCTTCGGCTGGATGAGCGGCTGGGTGTGGCAGTTCGCCGTGATGTTCGGCAACACCACCGTCGCGTACCTGGCCGCCCCCTGGGTCTTCGCCCTCGTCGGCGCCACGCCCACACCCGGGTCCATGGTCGCGGTGGCTGCCGGGATCCTGCTCGGCTGCATGCTGGTCAACGCGTACGGGATCCGGATCCTGAGCTGGTTCGTCTCCCTGGGCATCGCCGCCGAGGCCATCGCCTCGGTCCTGGTCGGTTTCGCGCTGCTGCTGTTCTTCCGTGAACACGGGTTCGCGCTGTTCACCGAGACCCTGGGCGCCGAAGAGCTCTCCGGCGGGTCGACCGCGATGGCCTTCCTCGCCGTCCTGGCCGTCGCGGGCTGGGGCTTCATCGGCTTCGACGCCTGCGTCTCCACCGCGGAGGAGACCAAGGATGCCGGCCGGCAGGTCCCGCGCGCCATGTGGTGGGCCCTGCTCAGCGTCGGCCTCGTGGTCATCCTCAACGCGATGGCGGTCGCCCTCGCCCACCCCGCGCCGCGGTCCGTCGTCGCGGGGGAGGACCTCGACCCGGTGACCACCGCCGTGACCAGCGCGTTCGGTTCCTGGTCCGACAAGCCCTTCGTGGCCGTGGTCCTGGTCGGGTTCCTCGCATGCGCCATGGCCTCCCAGGGCGGTGCCGCGCGCGGGGTGTACTCGCTGGCCCGCGACGGGGTGTTCCCCTTCTCCCGCCAGGTGCGCCGGGTCAACCGCCGCCAGGCCCCGATCGGGGGACTGGTCGCCTCGACCCTCGTCAGCTGCACCGGTCTGCTGCTGGGGCTGAACGCCACGGCCATCGGCAGCCTGATCGCCTTCGGTACGGCGGCCACCTTCCTGCCGTTCTTCCTGGTCGCCCTGGCCGCACTCATCGCCCGGCTGCGCGGGAGCTGGGTCCCCTCCGGGCACATCCGGCAGGGGCGCAAGGGCACCTTCCTGAACGTGCTGGCCGTGCTGTGGACCGCCTTCGAGGTCGTCAACGTGTGCTGGCCGCGCGCCGTCATGGCCCCGCCGGGGGCTCCCTGGTACCAGATCTGGGCGGGCCTCCTGGGCACCGGCGCGGTGATCACGGCGGGTCTGGTCTACCTGACGGTCAAGAAGCCGCAGAACACGCTGCGCGCCGCGCAGGCGCGCGAGGCGGACAAGGAAGGCGAAGGCGGGGCAGGGCGCGTGGACGTGCTCGCCGCCGAACGCCGCTGATCCCAGGGCTCGTCCCGGCCCCTCCTGGCTCACCCCGGCCCACCCCGGCTCACCCGGGCCCTTCGGAAACCGATTCCCGCAGAAGGAGCAATGACATGCACGTGCCACGCATGACGCGGCGCGGCTTCGGCGCCGCCGCCCTCGCGGCCGCCGCCCTCCCCCTGCTCGGCAGCCCGGCCTTCGCCGCCCGGACCCTTCCCTCCGCCGAACGCGCGACCGGCGGGGACCCGCTCCACGCACCGGCCGAATGGGAGCCGCACGCCGGCTGCGTGATGGCCTGGCCGTGGGACAGGACCGTCGGATGGGGCGGGCAGCTCCCCGACGTCCAGGCCGAGATCGCCGGCATCGCCAGGGCCGTCGCCCGGTTCGAGCCGGTCCTCATGGTCGCCGAGCCGGGAACGGCGCAGCGGGCACGCGATCTGTGCGGGAGCTCGGTGACGGTGATCGAGTACCCGGTCAACGACTGCTGGACCCGGGACACCGGACCGGTCTTCGCGGTGAACGCACAGCGGACCCAACGGGCGGGCCTCGACTTCGCCTTCAACGGATGGGGCGAGAAGTTCCCCTACGACAAGGACGATCTGCTTCCCGTCGGCGTGTGCGCACACTTGGGCCTGCCCCGCACCCCGGTCGGCATGATCCTCGAAGGCGGCTCCGTGCTCACCGACGGACAGGGCACCCTCGTCACCACCGAGGAATGCCTGCTTCACCCCAACCGGAACCCGGGCATGACCCGGGCGCAGATCGAGGCCACGCTGCTCGCCTCGTACGGGGCGAGCAAGGTCATCTGGCTCCCGTACGGACTCCACCACGACGACGTCACCAACGGACACGTGGACCTCGTCGCCGCCTACCTGGGCCCGGCCCGGCTCCTGCTCCACACCCAGCCCGACCCCAGCCACCCCAACCACGCCCGGATGGCCGCCAACAAGGCGGTACTCGACGCCGCGACCGACGCCTGCGGGCGCCCCTTCCAGGTGGTGGAGATGCACCACCAGCCCCAGTTCCGCCACGGCGGGCGCAGCGTGGAGACCTTCAGCTACACGAACTACTACCTGACCAGCGGCAGCGTCGTCGTACCCACCGCGGGCGAACCGGCCGACGCCCTCGCCCTCGCACAGTTCGCCGCCCTCTTCCCCGGCCGCGAGGTGGTCGCCGCCCCGGCGCGCGTCCTCGCCTGGGGCGGCGGCGGAGTCCACTGCGTCACCCAGCACGTCCCGGCCGGCTCCTCCTGACCGCGCACCGGCCGGTGGCCGCGGCGACGGGGATCGCGGCGGCCACCGGCCGGGGGTGCGCAGGACGGAGGAGCGGGACTACATGGGGTCCATGCCCCGGTCGTCAATCCGGTTCTCCTGCTGGCTCTGCTCCTGGAGGCGGCGGGCCTTGTCACGCAGCCGCTGCCGCTCCTCGGGGTCCTGCGAACGGTCGGCCGCCTCGTTCAGTTCCTGGGCCTTGGCGCGCATCTGCTGGGACCGGCCGCGGGACTCGCCTGAAACGCTCATGATCGCTCCTTGTATCGGTGGGGGAGAGCGGGCGGATTCAGCGAACCAGCAGCGCCGCGCGCCCGCATCTCGAACCGTCACCGAGCGTGACCCGTCCGGACGTCCGGGCGCGCCGCGCCCCGCCGACGGGCTTAGGCTCGGATCCGAGAAGGGGATGGTGTTCATGTGTCGCTGGCTCGCCTACTCGGGTTCTCCCCTGCTGCTCGACGCGGTGCTCTACCGTCCTGAGCACTCGCTCATCAACCAGAGCCTCAACGCGCGGATGGGCGTCGAGTCGACCAACGGTGACGGGTTCGGCATCGGCTGGTACAGCGCGGACGGCAGCGGTGACGGCACGCCCGCCGTCTTCCGGGACATCGCACCGGCCTGGAACAACCGCAACCTGCGGGAGCTGGCCGGGCACGTCCGCTCTCCGCTGTTCTTCGCGCACGTCCGCGCCTCCACCGGATCGGCGATCCAGCAGACCAACTGCCACCCCTTCCGGCACGGGCGGTGGCTGTGGATGCACAACGGGGCGATCACGGACTTCCAGCGGCTGCAGCGGGATCTCTGCATGGCCGTGGACCCGGCCCTCTTCCCGTGCATCGAAGGCTCGACCGACTCCGAGGTGATGTTCTACCTGGCGGTGACCTACGGCCTCGACCAGGACGTGCCGGGCGCCGTGGCGCGGATGGTCGGCCTGGTGGAGCGGCTCGGCAAGGAGCACGGAGTGGTCGACCCGCTCCAGATGACGGTCGCGGTCAGCGACGGGGAGCGCGTCTGGGCGTTCCGCTACTCGAGCCAGGGGCAGTCCAGGTCGCTGTTCTACAGCAGCGCGGCCGAGACCGTCCGGCACCTCCACCCCGAGCTGCCCTTCCTCGGGAAGGTGTCCGACTCGACGCGGCTGGTGGTCTCCGAGCCCCTCGGTGACCTTCCCGGCGTGTGGAACGAACTGCCCGAGGGCAGCTACGCGATGATCCCCGCCACCCCCGGGCTGGACTATCTGCCCTTCGTGCCCGAACTCTAGGGACCGTCCGCCGCTATGCCGTGTCCGCCGCCAGGGTGGTCGTCAGGGTGAAGAGGGCCCCGTCCGGATCGCGGAGCGCCACCCACCGCTCGAGCGCGTTCGACGTGATGTCCGAGACGGTACGCCCGCCCAGCGCCACGGCGGCCTCGATGGCGGGCCGGAGTTTCGGGACGCGGAAGTGGACGTGCCAGCGCGGGCGGGTGTGCGGGGAGTAGGAGGCCAGCTCGACCGGGCCGCTGTTGAGGCGGGCCACGGGCTCGCCGCCCTGCCTCAGGACGACCTGGTCCTCCTCGTACGAGACCTCGCAGCAGCCGGCGCGGCCGGTGGCCCACTCCAGCACCGCCCCGTAGAAGATCGCCGCGTCGAAGGCGTTCCTGGTACGCAGCTCCAGCCAGGCCGGAGCCGGGCCCTTGCCCACGCGCCAGTGGGCGGAGACGGCGCCCTGCCAGATACCGAAGACGGCGCCGTCGGGGTCGGCGACGAGCGCCGCGCGGCCACCGGTGGCGAAGGAGACCGGCCCGACCGCGATGGTGCCGGTGCGCTCCCGGATGCGGTCCACCGCCACATCGGCGTCGTCCACGGCGAAGTACGGGGTCCAGGCCACCGCGACCCCCAGGTCGGAGGCGAGCGCTCCGATGCCCGCCACCGGCACGCCGTCCAGTTCGGCGACCGAGAACGCGTCGCCGAGACGGGCCCGCCGGAAGGTCCAGCCCGCGACCGCACCGTAGAAGCGCTGCGCCATGCCGAGGTCGCGGGCCATCAGGCTCACCCAGCACGGGGCGCCGAAGACCTCCTTGGTCGAAATCTCCACCGCTCGCTCCGTCCCTCGTGGGCCCCGGCCCTGGACCTGGCCACACGGTCCCATTCTCGTCCCTTTCGGGAGGATCTTCCCGGCCGACGGGACGGATGCCGTCAGCATGCCGTCACTACCAGTGAGCGGCGGGCGGCGATAGCCTCTGATGCGGACGCCACCCGCAGGCTCGGAAGGCAGGTCTCCCATGGCGCGTTCCCAGGTCCCCGTGATCGATCTCGAGCCGTGGCGGTCGGGCGGACCCGACGCCCGGGCACGTACGGCGGCCCGCGTCGACGAGGCCCTGCGGGCCGCCGGATTCCTGCTGGTGACCGGGCACGGCGTGGATCCCGCGCTGCCCGCCCGGATCAGGGCGGCCGCGCGCGAGTTCTTCCTGCTGCCGGCCCCCGCGAAGGCGCCGTACGCGGTCACGGTCGGCGGCCGCGGCTGGCTCGGCCCCGGCGCCGAGGCCAACAGCTACGCGGAAGGCACGGCTTCGCCGCCCGACCTGAAGGAGTCGTGGTCCTGGGCGGCGGAGGACCCCACCGGGGTGCCCGCCGTGGACGCCGAGTGGTTCCGCCCCAACGCGTGGCCCGCGGAGGTGCCCTCGCTGCGGCCGCTGGTGACCGAGTACCTGAGCCTGATGCGGGCCCTCTCCGATGAGCTGCTGCGATTGCTGGCCACCGCCCTCGGCCTCGCCGAGGACCACTTCACCCGCCACACCTCCCATCCCACCTGGGGGTTCAACCTCAACTGGTACCCGGGGACCGAGGTCGTCGGAGCCCCGCTGCCCGGCCAGTTCCGCATCGGGGCCCACACCGACTTCGGTACGGTCACGGTCCTCGACCGGCAGCACGGCGCGGGCGGGCTCCAGATCCACACCGACGCCGACGGCTGGCAGGACGCCCCGTACGACCCGGCCGCGCTCACCGTGAACATCGGCGACCTGATGGCCCGTTGGACCGGTGACCGCTGGCGCGCGGGCCGCCACCGCGTACTGCCGCCGCCGGCCGACGCACCGGACGAGGAGCTGATCTCACTGGTCTACTTCTACGAATGCGACGCGCACACCCGGGTGGAATCCCTGCCCGCGCCCGTCGGGCGTGTGGTGCACGACCCGGTCGACTCCCACGCCTACCTGCGGGAGAAGCTCCGCGCCATCAGCTTCACCGACGGGAGTACTACTTCAGGGTGATCCCGGAACCCGACCCCGGTGGGACGGCACCTCCTCCTGTGAGCTGACGATCCGGCAGGTCGATCTCAGTAGCTTCGGACGCATGAACCGACGCCGATCCGCCTCCGCCGCAGTCTTACTCGCCCTCCTCCTGCCGCTTCCCCTCGCCGCCGCCGGCACGTCGGTTGCCGCCGATGCCCCGTCCGCGGCCGAGAGCCGCCGCGCCGCGGTGGAACTCCCGCGCCCCACCGGCCGTTTCTCCGTCGGGCAGGAGACGCTCCACCTCGTGGACCGCAGCCGCACGGACCCGTGGGCGCAGTCCGGGCCGCGCGAGCTGATGGTGACCATGCGCTATCCGGCGCAGCGCGGCACCGGCGGTCCCGTGCACTACCTCACGAGCGAGGAAGCCCGGCTGCTGCTGGTCGACCGGGGGCTGGACAAGGCGATCCCGGTCGAGACGCTGGCCGGCACGGCCGCGCACTCCCGGTCCAACGCCCGGCCCGTAGCCGGACGGTACCCGCTGATCGTCCTCTCCCCGGGCTACACCGTCCACCGCGCCACCCTCACCGCGCTCGCCGAGGACCTGGCCTCCCGCGGGTACGTGGTCGCCGCGGTCGACCACGCGTACGAGAGCGTGGGCACCGCGTTCCCCGGCGGGCGGGTGCTGGAGTGCCTGGCCTGCGACAAGACCGAAGAGGGGGGCACCCCCATGAAGGCGGTCAGCGACAACCGCGGCCGCGACGTGTCCTTCCTGCTGGACCGCCTCACCGGGCGCCACCCCGCCTGGCGGCACGCCGGCCTCATCGACCAGAGCCGCATCGCCATGGCGGGCCACTCCATCGGCGGAGCCTCCGCGGTCGCCGCGATGGCGACCGACCCCAGGATCCGTGCCGGGGTGAACATGGACGGCGGCCTGCACACACCGGTCCCCGAGGCCGGGCTCGGCGGGCGCCCCTTCATGCTGCTCGGGGAGCAGAAGAGCGGCCCCGGCGGCATGCCGTCCTGGGACCACGACTGGCCCCTGCTCGACGGCTGGAAGCGGTGGATCACCTTCGCGGACTCCGGCCACTTCACGTTCAGCGACTTCCCGGCGATCGCCGAGCAGCTGGGCCTCCCCGATCCCGAGGCCCCGCTGCCCGGCACCCGCTCGGTCGAGCTGACCCGGCGCTACGTCGGCGCCTTCTTCGACCAGCACCTCAAGGGCAAGCCGCAGCCCCTCCTGGACGGTCCGGCCCCCGACGCGCCGGAGGTCAGGTTCCACACCCCCTGACCGCCGCTCAGACCACCGTCACCGGGTGGCGCACGACCGCGTCGAACAGGTAGCCCTGCGTGTTGTGGGGGCTCGTCGCGGGCTGCGTACGCCCGGTGGCGTCGGTCGCCCGGGCCAGCAGCGCGGTGGCGCCCGTGGCCCGCGGGGTCCACGGCAGCGACCAGCGCACCCAGCTGCCCCGGCGCGGCGCGTCGTGCAGCCGGGCCCACTGCCAGCGGACACCGCCGTCGGTGCTGACCTCCACCCGCTCCACGGGGGCTGCGGCCGACCAGGAACGCCCGGTCAGCAGCCGCGTCCGGTGCACCGGCACGGTCGCCCCCAGCTCGAGCTCGAAGGCGCTCTTGAGGGTCTGCCGGCCCATCGGGGCCCCCTCCGCCCCATAGCCGGGCCCGAACAGCCGGTAGGTGTCGGTGTTCCACGGCGAGTACAGCGGCGCGCCGCTGACCTCGATGTCCCCGACCCACTTGATCGAGGAGATCCCGATCCAGTCCGGTACGACGAGGCGGACCGGGCCGCCGTGGTCGGGCGGCAGCGGCTCCCCGTTCATCTCGTACGCGAGCAGTACGTCGTCCAGCGCCTTGGAGACCGGCAGCGGGCGCCGCACCCGCCCCAGGTTCACCCCGCCCGTGACCACCTCGTCGTCCAGTCCCCGCGGCAGGACGTCGACGGCGCCGCGCGTCACGCCCGCCAGCCGCAGCACGTCCGACAGCCGCGCGCCGCGCCAGCGCGCGACGCCGATCGCGCCCAGGGTCCAGGGGGTGCCGGTGACCGGCTGGCCCTGCTGTGTGGCGTAGAAGTTCCTGCCGTTGCCCGCGCACTCGATGAACAGCGTCCGCTGGACCGCCGGCAGCTCGCGCAGCCGGTCGTACGAGAACTCCACCGGGCCGCCCGCCAGGCCGTCGCCCCACACCGAGAGCTTCCATCCGTCCGCCTCGATCCGCGGGGTGGTGGTGTGGTTCCGCACGAAGAACCGGTCGACGGGGGTGAGCGGCCCGGTGCCGCGCAGGGCCGCGAAGTTCGTCTCCGCGTTCGTGCCCCGGATGGTGAACAGCTCCGGCGGCAGCGGTTTGACGGTACCGGGCACCGCGGCCGGAGCGCCGGCGGCAGCGGCCGGGCCGGCGGAGCCCAGGCCCACCGCCCCGGCGGCGGCCCCCGCCGCGAACAGCCTGAGCAGGTCGCGGCGGTCCACTCCGGCGGAGCGGGCCCGGCCGCGCGCCCACTGGCGCAGGCGGGCCCGGTCGTACCGGCTCTCGTCCGACAGGTCGTGCGGCATGCGGGGACACTCCTTGCGGGTCGCGGTTCCCGACGGACCGTAGAGGCCCGCGGCGAGCTGCCGGAAGCTACCCGCCCCGATGGCCACGAACCCGCAACACGGTGGCAATGGCCGGGACCCGATTACCGCTGGCCAGCAGTGTTCGGCAGGATGGGCCGCATGACCGAGATCATGACCCCCCGCCTCATCCTGCGCCGCTGGACCGACGACGACCTCGTCCCCCTCTCCGAGATCAACGGGGACCCGGAGGTGATGCGCTGGATCGGCGACGGCTCGGTCCGCGACCTGGAGGAGACCGCCGAGGACCTCGAGCGCTGGGAGGAGGAGTGGGACGAGGAGGGCTTCGGCCTCTTCGCCGTCGAGCTCCTCGGATCCGGCGAGCTCATCGGCGTCGTCGGCCTGTCGGTGCCCGAGTACCTGCCCGAGGTGCTCCCGGCGGTCGAGATCAGCTGGCGGCTCGGCCGCCAGTACTGGGGCCAGGGCTACGCCTCCGAGGCCGCCCACGCCACCTTGGAGTTCGCCCTCCAGGACCGGGGCCTGGACCGGGTCGTCGCCGTGAACCGGGTCGGCAACGAAGAGTCCGAGAACGTGATCCGCAAGCTGGGCATGGTCGCGGAGCGCGACGCCACGCACCCCGAGTACGGCCACCTCCTGCGGATCCACGCCATCGACCTCACCGAGTACGAGGCCTGAGCCGCCCTAGCCCGGTGCGGTTCCCGGGGCCTGGGCCGCGTGGCCCGCGCGGACCGCGGCGAGGGCCGCCGCGTGCAGGGCGGCCGGGTCGCCGTGGTGGGGCAGGGGGCTGCCGGTGAGCGTGTACCACTCGTCGGCGTCCTTGTACTGGATGCCGAAGCTGGCCAGCCCCCCGGCCACCGCCGTGGTGCGCAGGGTGACCGGGCCGGTGATGACGCCGACCTCGTCGGTCATCGCGCCGCCCGGCCCGGCGAGCACCTCGTCCTGCCACTGCTGTCCGTCGGTCATGACGTGCAGGTGTCCAGCATGGTCGTGAGCATCTTCTTCTCCGGTTCGGTGACGGTCAGGCCGTAGGCGGATTTGACGGTGGTCCAGGCCCGCCCGTACTGGCACCAGCTGGACTTGTCCGGCGGCTGCCACAGGTCGGGGCTCTGGTCGCCCTTCGACCGGTTCGAGGCGGCGGTCACGGCGAGCAGCTGGGGGTTGGCCAGATCGTTTGCGAAGGCCTTGCGCCTGGCGGCGTCCCAGCCGGCCGCGCCGGAGCGCCAGCCCTCGGCGAGGGGCACCATGTGGTCGATGTCCATCTTCGCCGCGTCGGTGACGGCCACCCCGTCGTAGAAGCTCTTCCAGTTGCCGGACACGGCCCGGCATTCGGCGTCCCGCTTCACGTCAGTGCCGTCCCGTTCGAGGACGACCTCGCGGGTGTCGCACTTGTTGGCCTGCTGCGCCCAGTGCGTGAACTTGTCCCGGCTGTACCCGGCCATCGTGCCGGCCGGCGCCACCTTCAGCGCGGCCAGCTGCGTGCGGGCCACGGCCGTGGTGACCATGCCGGGCAGTACGTCCCCGCCGGCCGGCTTGCCGCCCCCGGCCGGTGGCGCGGCGCGCGAGGCCGAGGCCTTGGGGTCCGGGCCCGGGCCCGGGCCCGAGCCCGTGCCGGGCGAGGCCGGATCGGAGCAACCGGCCAGGGTGAGCAGCAGCGAAGCCGCCAGCACCGCACCCGGCACACGTATCTGACGAACCATGGACCCCACCCCAAACCGACTCCGCGTCAATGTCCCCTGGACACTACCCAGAACCGGACAAAAAACCGACCACCCACCCTCCGGCGTGCGTTGTCAGTGGCGCTCGCTAGTCTCCCCGCATACCGCAGCTCAGGGGGGTTCCCACCCCCTGTCCGGGCTGCGCGGACAGGGCCGGGACAGGCGGAGGGACACGGGCTGATGGCATGGGTGGCAGCGGGCGAGGGGTACGAGATCGCCCTGGTGGAAGGGCGGGTGGCGGCGCGGTCCGCCACCGGCCGCTCCGCGGGGCGGCAGTTGAAGACCCTGCCCAGGGCACTGAAGGACCATCCCGAGGTGGACCGGCTGCGCCGGCTCGGCGAATGGCTCGACCGGCACGCGGCGGCGTGCGTCGCGCAGGTCGACACCTGGATGGTGTCCTCGCTGCCCGTGCCGACCGCGCTGCTCGCCCGGGTCTGGCCGGACGAGGCCTGGCAGAGCGCCCTGCGCGACCTGGCCGTCGTCGGCGACGACCCGGACGAGGTGGGCTTCCTGCGGGACGCCACCGCCTCCGGTGAGCTGAAGGTGGTCAACCTCGACGGCGAGACCGTACGGCTGTCCCCGCGCACGGTGACCCTCCCGCACCCCGTGCTGCTGCCCGACCTGGACGACGTACGGGACTTCGCGGCCGAGCTGGGCATCGTCCAGCGGGTCGAGCAGATCCACCGTGCCACCTGGCAGAAGCCGGCCGGGCTCGCCGCCACCGCCACCGAGGTGCGCGACTACGCGGGCGGGGTCTTCCCCACCCGGTTCAGCCTCGCCGCGCGGGCGACCGGCCTCGGCTACCGGGTCTCCGGCGGCTACGCCACCTGCAAGGTCCGCGACACCGGCCGGGCCTCGGAGGCGGCGGTGTGGATCGGCGAGCCCTACTACGACGAGGAAACCAGCACTGGCGCACTGACCTGGCACGACGAGGAGGGCCGGGCGGTGCGTCCGGCCGAGGTCGGACCGGTGGCCTGGTCCGAGGGGATGCGGATGGCCGCGGCACTGTACGCCGGGCGCAAGATCGAGGAGGGCGGGGACGCGTGAGCACCACCGACAACAACGGCACCGGCAGCAACAGCACCACCAACACCATCGGGAAGGACGGCGCGGCCGTGAGCGAGGCCGAACTGCTGCTCAGGGCCGGCGCGGTCCTGCCGCACGGCACCCCGGACGCGGGCCCCACCGCCGTCGATCTGACCGCACGCTCCTACCGCCACCCCGCCCTCGGCGACGACCGCGTCATCGTCCGGCTCGCCGCAGCCGAGCTCGGCGCGGCCGAGGACCTCGCCGCCGGGTTCCTGGGCCTCGTACCCGAGGAGACCGAGCCGCCCGTCGTCGGCCTCGGCCACCGCCAGGCGCTCGGCTTCCCCGAATGGGTCCTCGTCCACCACCCCGAGGACGGCCACCACGCCCTCGCCGTCGTGCCCGAACTCGACCGCATCACCCGCCAGGCCAAGACGAAGCCCAAGGCCGCCCTCGACGCCTGCCACGAACTGGCCGGCCGGCTCGCCGCCTCCGTCCCGCACTTCCTGCCGGTCTTCCACGAACAGGCGGCCCGCACCTTCCTCGCCGTGGAGAACACCACCTACGCCGCCCAGCTGTTCGGCCGCGCCCGCACCGCCGAGGCCCAGCACGGCCTGAGCGTCGACGAGGACCGCCTCGACGCCGTCTTCCTCGAATTCGCCCTGGCCGGCGCCCTGCCGGTGAAGGTCCTCACCGGCTACGGCAAGGACCTCGCCGTCCGCGTCAGCCCCGCCGAGGCCCACGAGCGCTTCCGCCGCCTGTGCGTCCGCCGCACCGCCGGCGGGCTGCCGCCCTCCGCACAGGCCGCCACCGAACTGCGCCGCCTCGCCCGCGCCGCGGGCCTGAACGGAACCGAACCCGAGCAGGACTACCTCGCCGAACTGCTGCCGCTGCCCGCCACCCTGCGCGCCGCGACCGGCTGGTGGAAGGCCCACCGCGGGGCACTCGTCGCGCTCGCCCGGCGCGTCCCCTCCGTACGCGGCACGCTCCTCGGGCTGACCCCGCCCGGCGGCGGCGACAGCGCCGAACTCACCGGCCTGTGGCTGGACATCCTGGAGGAGTCCGGCGCCACCGCCGGACTGGAATCCGAGGACCTGCCCGCAGGCCAGCGGTGCGCCGACGGCGCCGCCGGCTGGCTGGAGCGCTTCCACGCCGCCCGCCACTCGGGCTGGGGCATGCACCCCACACCCCCCGCCCTGCTCGACCTCGTCACCCGCTGCGCGGGGCAGCTGCGCGCCGAACTCGCCCGGCCCGGCCGCGAAGCGGGCCTGCGGATCGGCGTCGAGGACGCCGACCTCCTCGACCTGCTGCTCACCCTGGAGCTCCCGGTCGCCGACCCCGACCCCGAGAACAAGAAGCACCGGCACCACCAGCTGAACCTGCGCGACTGGGCCCGCGCCGACCAGCGCCGCGACCTGCTCGCCCTCGCCGCCGACCGCCGCTTCCACCCCGCCTTCGACCGCGCGCTCAACGCCCTCGGCGACGCCTCCAGCGGCACCGACATCATCCAGCGCGTCGCCGCCTCGCCCGGCGGCCGCCCGCTGCTCGCCGAGTGGATGCGCGGCGTCGCCCGCGCCTCCACCGCGGCCGGGCTCCCCGGATTCCCGGACGCCATCCGGCGGCTGGCCTGGCTGCCCGCCGAAGCCCTCGAACTCGCCCCCGAGGAGGTGGCCGCCGCGGCCGCCACCGACCTCGCCGGGATCCTCGCCCGCACCCTGCGCGGCGGCCTCTTCGAGGAACTGGCCTGGCCCGCCTGGGAGAGCGCGGTCGCCGAGCTGGCCCCCGGCCAGGACCGGCACGGCCTGACCGTCGTCGAGTCCTGGCCCTGCCTGATCGTCGCCAACCGCACCCAGGTCCGCGTCATCGACGCCGACTCCACCGTCCTCACCCACGACCTGCGCGTCCCCACCGGCTCCCACCACCGGTACGGATTCCACTACGTCGACGGTGACCTGCTGGTCTTCTGGTCCGACTGGAGCAACAACCGGACCGAGGGCTACTGGCTCTCCTCGCCCGGCACCGTCATCACCCTGGACACCGCGCGCAGCCACTGGTCGCTGCGCAGCGAGCACCTCTCCCTGGCCCTGCCCGGCGGCGGCCGCACCACCGGCGGCGGCGTCCTGCACCGCGCAGACACCAAG
This sequence comes from Streptomyces sp. NBC_01546, assembly GCF_045208355.1. Taxonomy (NCBI): domain Bacteria; kingdom Bacillati; phylum Actinomycetota; class Actinomycetes; order Kitasatosporales; family Streptomycetaceae; genus Streptomyces; species Streptomyces sp. NBC_01546. The sequence goes on along the minus strand of NZ_CP109379.1, from coordinate 795,291 downwards.
CTGCCGGACGAGCGGGCCATGCTGTCCGACGGCACCTCGTACTGGGTGTGGCAGCGCCGCGACGGGCACACCGCGGGCGAGGAGAGCGGCTGGCGCGAATACGACCCGGCCGGCGCGGCCCACGGCCGGCTGTCCCAGCCCGCCTTCCTCGCCGACGCGCTACGCGGCCACCCGGACGGCGCCCAGCTCCCCGCGCACACCTGCCGGCTGCACCCGGCCCCGGCCGTCGAGGGCTCCGTGTTGGGCACCCCCGCCGACGGTCTGCTCGGCTGGCGCGCCGTCCGCGTCCCCGGCCACGGCTGGCACGGGTCCGACACAGCGGGCCGCGCCGTCACCGTGCCCGAGGGACACGACATGCCCCTCGCCGCGCTCACCTTCCCCGGCGACGACCGGCCGCGCGCCCTGTCGCAGCACTGGCGCGAGCTGAGCATCACCGACCCGGAGGGCGTGGTCACCGCCCAGTCCCGCGACGACCACCGCAACGCCGCCTTCGCCACCGGCAGCGTCGACCTCCCGCCGCTCTCCCACTGGTACGCCCTGCGCCCGCGCGACCCCGAGGGATCGCTCGCCCTGCGCGCCGCCGACCGGGAGACAGTCGCCATCCTGCTCAAGGCGGCGGCCGCGGCCGACAAGATCACCGACCTGCCCGGCCTGGTGAACGCCGCGCTGCCGCAGGTCACCGCCCCCAAGCTGGTCGGCGGCATCGTGGAGGTGCTGCGCTTCACCCTCACCCAGCAGAAGTCCCTGGACGCGGTCGCCGCCCGGCTGCACCCCGGGGCGAACACCGCCGAAGAGAAGGTCCAGGGCCCCACCGACCGGCTGCTCGGCGAGGCCCTGTCCGGCCTGACCGACTCCCGCTACTACCGCTACGGCGGCGACGCCGACGCCGCGCACCGCACGCTGCGGGAGCTCGCAGCCGCCATCGCGCGGACCGACACCGCCCTGGCGCCGGGCCGCCTGCACTTCGACGTGCCCGCGCTGCCGCACTCCGTGCTCCCGTGGACCCAACTGCTCGACCAGCCCGCCGCCGTCGCCTACCGGGCCGTCACCGCCGGTGCCACCGACGAGCAGCGCGAGGCCCTCGTCGGCCTGCTGGACGCGGTCGACGCCCTGGGGCTCGGCTCGGCCGAGGGCTCCGCCGACCGCTGGCGCCGGGTCCTGCTCCACCTGGACCAGCGTCATCTGCGCACCCCCGACGGCCTGGAGCGCAGCCTGTACCACCGCTCCGTACTGCCGCTCGGCGGCGGAGCCGTCCTCGCCCTGACCGAACACAGCCAGTCCGTCCCCGACGGCCACGAGTTCGGCGCCCTGTTCCACGACCCCACCGGCCGCTTCACCGTCCCGGGCCCGTACACCGTGCGCGGCGACGCCCCGCTCGGCGATCAGGAACGAGGATCCGGCTGGCTGACCGCCTTCCTCGGCGCCGCCGCCGAGCACGGCCCGGCGCCGTTCCTCCCGGCAGCCGCCGAGGAGTTCTCCCGCCTCACCGGAGTCTCCGGCGCGCTCGCCAAGCTGGTGGTCGCGGGGCTCCCGTACGTCGACAGCTACGAGCGCAACTTCCTGCCCACGGAGCTGCGCACCGCCCTCGGTCTCAAGGCCGCCGACGCCGCGTACGCCCGCGACGAGCTCAAGAACCTCGACGCCGGGGTCCGACGGGCCGTGGTCGGCGCCCTCCTGCCCGCCGATCCGGCGCGGCTGTGGAGCGAGGGACCCGACGTAGCCGCCGCCGCGGAGGTGTGGAACGCGCGGGTGGGCCGCCGTACGCCCGTACCCGACTGGCTCGCCACCGAGGCCGCGAGCGCCGTCCGAGCCGGCTGGACCGCGCACCGGGCCCTGGGCGCCCTGCTCGACCCGGCCGCCTCGCGGGAACTCTCCGTCGACGTGGCGTGGACCGTCAGGGGCGACCACGTGGAACCCCGCGAACCGGCCACCGAGCCCTTCACCTCCGCCGTCCTGACCGGAACGCTCGCCATGGCGGCCTGGCTGGCCCACCGGCTGCCCGCCGGTGATCCCGTACGCGCCGCCCTGCCGCCCGCGCTGACCGCCGTACGGCAGCGGCTCGCCGGTCCCGAACTGCTGCTCGGCACCGGCCACTACACCAGCCTCGCCGACTTCCGGAAGGCGGCGGGCACGCCGACCGAGACCGGCGAGGGCTTCGAGCGGTACGGAGCGGTCTACATGGCCACCCATGACGACCGGCCCAAGCCCGCGCTGCGCCCGGCGCTGCTCGACTCCACCGGATCCGACCCGTACCTCGCCCTGCTGCGCGGCGACGACCAGCGGCCGTCGGGCGTCGAGGCGGCGCTGCTGGCCGCCCGCGACCCGCGCTTCGCCGCCCTGCTCGCCGATCCGGGCGCCCCGGCGGCGGGCGCCGTCGACAAGGACGGCACCTGGTGGCCGCAGGATCCCAGCCGCTCCGTCCCCGAGGTGGTGGCGCAGGCGGGCGAGGAGTACGGGCTCGGCGCCGACGCGGCCGCCCTGTACCTCATGCTGCTCGCGATGCCCGACCCCACTGACCGCAACACCGCGCGCTGGACCGGCTGGAAGCCCGCCCGCCTCAAGGCCGCCCGCGCCGAACTGGCCGCCACCGACCTGGTGGTGTCGGCCGGCCGGACCCGGGCCGGGCGCTCGCTGTTCCTGCCGGGTGGATGGTCCGAGATGGCAGCCCCCCTGCTGCCGGTGGAGCAGTGGAAGCTGCCCATGTACGGCCACCGCCTGCCGGGCCTGCTGGTTCCCGCCGAACCGGCCGCGGATCTCTACCGCCGGGCCTGGCAGCGCGTCCGCGAGGGCGACGGCCCGCGCTTCGAGGAGCTCAAGGTGAAGCGCACGCGACGACGCTGACCCCGGCGCGGCGCACCGCCCGCGGTGCGCCGCGCCCCCGGCCACCCCTTCCGCACCCTCCCCCTGACCTTCGAGGAACCCGTATGACCCTCACCGAACCGTCCGCATCCGCATCCGCACGGCAGGTACTGCCCGCCGAGGAGCGCTACGCCGCCGAACTCGCCTTCCTCGCCGCCCAGGACCCCGGCCCCCGCCCGCCCGGCTGGGCACTGACCCCGCGCGCCGTCGTCACCTTCGTCTGCGGCAGCGACGGAACCGAACTGGCCCTGCCCCAGGGCGGCGCCAAGCTCGTCATCGCCCCCAAGTTCGTCGGCGAACGCGCCCTCGTGGAGCGCTGCGTGGTCACCCTCGCCGGTGAGCGCGGCCTGCTGCTCACCGGCGAGCCCGGCACGGCCAAGTCGATGCTCAGTGAACTGCTGGCCGCCGCCGTCAGCGGCACCAGCTCCCTCACCGTCCAGGGCACGGCCGGTACGACCGAGGACGCCTTCCGCTACGGCTGGAACTACGCACTCCTGCTCGCCCAGGGCCCCACCCCGCAGGCCCTGGTCGACTCGCCGGTGCTCTCCGCCATGCGCACCGGGCGGGTGGTCCGCGTCGAGGAGATCACCCGCTGCCTGCCCGAGGTCCAGGACGCGCTGGTGTCGATCCTGTCCGACCGGCGGGTCACCGTGCCCGAACTGACCGCCACCGAGGACGCGGTGGTCTGCGCGGCCCCCGGCTTCACCGTCATCGCCACCGCCAACCTGCGCGACCGCGGCGTCTCCGAGATGTCCGCCGCCCTCAAGCGACGCTTCAACTTCGAGACCGTCGCCCCGATCGCCGACGCCGACGCCGAGGCCACCCTGATCCGCCGCCAGGCGGTCGCCGCCGTCCAGCGGGCCGGCGCCGCCTTCGGGGTCGACGACGCCGTGCTCGACGCGCTCGTCACCGTCTTCCGGGACCTGCGCTCGGGACGTTCCGCCGAGGGCTGGGACGTGGAGCGCCCCGGTACGGTCATGTCCACCGCCGAAGCCGTGCAGGTGGCGGCCTCGCTGGGGGTCTCGGCCGCTTACCTGCCGGGCGGGGACGTGCTGGACCTGCTGCCGGGGCACCTGCTGGGCGTCGTACGCAAGGACGACCCGGCCGACCACGGACGGCTGCTGGGGTACTGGGACGGCCCGGTCCGCCGCCGGGCCGAGGACGGCTCGGCGATGTGGCGCCGCCTCTGGGACCTGCGCGGGAGCCTGCGTTGACCCCGGCCGAGGCGCCCGCGGACCCGCGTACGGCTGACCCGCGTACGGCCGTCGAGGCGCTCGCCGCGTCCCGCGAGCCGTACCTGCTGGGCGTACGCCACCACAGCCCCGCGCTGGCCGCGCTGGTCCCCGCCCTGCTGGAGGCCTCGGGCGCGGACGTGGTCTGCGTCGAGCTCCCGGCGGAGTTCCAGCCGTGGCTGAAGCACCTCGCCGACCCGGAGACCGTCGCCCCCGTCGCGCTGGCGGGCACGGGCCAGGACGGCCGCCTGGCCTTCTATCCCTTCGCGGACTTCTCCCCGGAACTGGCCGCGATCCGCTGGGCCCGCCGGTCCGGTGCGGCCGTCGTCTGCTGCGACCTCCCCTTGTCCGACCGCGGCTGGACCCCGCCGGACCCGACCCCGCCCGCACCCGACGCGGGCGCGGGACCCGGCCGCACCTTCGGCGACGCGCTGACCGCCGCCGGGACGGGCCGGGACGGTGACGATCCGTGGGACCGCGTCGTCGAGGTCCTCGCACCCGGCTGTTCCCCGGAGGCCGTGCGCCGCGCCGCACTCGGCGTCGGGTGGGCGCTGCGTGCGGACACCACCACCGTCCCGGCGACGGACCTGGCGCGCGAGTCCCACATGCGCGGCGTGATCGCCGACGCGGCGGCCGCGGGCCACCGGGTGGCCGCCGTGATCGGCGCCTTCCACGCCCCGGCCCTGCTGGGCTCGGGCGCCGGGCCCGATCGCGGACACAGCGGCGTGCACAGCGGAGCGCACAGCGGCGACCCGGAGGCCGCGCAGGCGGACGGGCCCGTCACCTCCCTCGTGCCGTACTCCTTCGACCTCCTCGACTCCCGCTCCGGGTACCCGGCCGGAATCCGGGACCCCCTCTGGCAGCAGGCCGTCCTCAACGCCGCCGGCGACCCCGCGCGGCTGCGGGACGCGGCCTCCGTCGCCCTCACCGGCCTGTGCCGGGAGCTGCGCCGCGCCGGGCACACCGCAGGGACCGGCGAGGCCGCCGAGACCCTGCGGCTCGCCTGCGACCTGGCCGTCCTGCGCGGGCTCCCCGCGCCCGGCCGGGGAGAACTCCTGGAGGCCGTCACCACCGTCCTCGGGCAGGGCGAACCGCTCGGCCGCGGCCGGGCCCTCGCCCGCGCCCTCGAGGCGGTACTCGTCGGCACCGCGCGCGGACGGATCACCCCGCACGCCCCCCGCTCCGGCCTCGGCCCCTCCGTCGAGGCCGAGGTGACGGAGCTGCGGCTGCCCGGCCCCGACGACCCCGCCTCCCGCGAGGTCCGCCTCGACCCGCTGCGCTCCGCCCTCGACGGCCGCCGCGAGGTCCTCCTCCAGCGGCTCCTCGTCTGCGGAGCCTCCTACGGCGAGCCCCTGAGCGTCGCCACCACCGGCGACGGCACCGCCCTCGGCACCAAGTGGCGGCTGTCCTGGACGCCTTCGGTCCCGGCCCGCCTCGATCTCGCCGGGGTCCGCGGCGTCACCGCCGCCCAGGCCGCTGCCGGCACCCTCCGCGACACCGCCCGCCGCGCGGCCGCCGACGGCGGTCCGACCCCGGCGCAGATCCTCGCCGGGCTGGCCGCCGCCGCGCGGTGCGATCTGCCCGAGCTGGTCGACGTACGCCTCCACGAGGCGGCCACCGTCCTGCCGCAGACCGCGGCCCTGCCCGAACTCCTCGACGCCCTCGACCTCCTGGAGGCCCTCCACCGCGGCCATCTCCCCGGCACCGTAGCCGAGTCCCGCGCCACCGCCGCCGCGCTCACCGGCGACCTGCTCGAAGCGGCCGTCCGCTCCCTGCCCGGCCTCGCCGGCAGTGACGAACCCGCCGACGCGAGCGCGCTGGTGGCCCTCGCCGACCGCGCCGCCGCCCACCACCTCGGGCTGCGCACCGACGAGGCCCTCGCCGCCCTGGCCGACTCCGGCTCCCCGCTGATCCAGGGCGCGGCCCTGGCCGTACGGGTCCTCCTCGACCTCGATCCGGCCGCCCGGCTCGGCGACCGCGCCGCCGGCTGGATCGACGGCGCCACCACTCCCGACGGCCGCCGCGCCCTGACCCGCCGGCTCGGCGGGCTCCTCACCGCCGCGGGACCGCTCCTGCAGTCCTCCCCGGCCGCCCTCACCCCGCTCCTCGACCGCGTCGAGCACCTCACCGACCAGGACTTCCTCGACCGCCTCCCCGCCCTGCGCGGCGGCTTCGACACCCTTTCCCCCGCCGCCCGCGACCGGCTGCTGGACACCGTGGGCGAGCGGCTCGGCGACCGGATCGACCTCGCGCTCGACGCACCGCCCGGGCTGCTCGCCCTCTGGGCCGCGGCCGACGCCGCCGGACTCGCCGCGCTCAAGGAACTCCCGCTGCCCGAGGTGGCCGTACCGTCCCCGGCTTCGGCTCCGGCCCCGGTCGTGGTGGCGTCCGTGACGCCGGAGACCGCCGAGGCCCCGCGTCCGCCCGTACCGACCGGCCTGCGGCTCGCCCCCGTCGACCGCTGGCGGCTGCTGCTCGGCCGCGAGCGGGACCGGCTCCCCGCGGGCGCGCGCCGCTACGCCCACGCCCTCGACGAGCTGTACGGCGCCGGCCGCGGCGAAGGCTCCACCGACCTCGACGGCGGCCGGGGCGGACAGGGCGGACGGGGCGGCGGCCAGGAAGCCTCCTTCCCCACCGCCCGGGAGTGGTCGGAGGAACTGGAGGCGCTGTTCGGCGCCGACGTACGGGAAGAGGTGCTCGGCGGAGCGGCCGAAGCGGGCCGCACCGACGTGCTGGCCCAGCTCGACCCGGCGTCCGTACGGCCCTCCGTGGAACTGCTGAGCTCCGTCCTGTCCCTCGCCGGCGGCATGCCCGAAGCCCAACTCGCCCGGCTGCGGCCCCTGGTCAGGCGGCTGGTCGACGAACTCGCCAAGGAGCTGGCCACCCGGCTGCGCCCGGCCCTCTCCGGCCTCGCCACCCCGCGCCCCACCCGCCGCCCCGGCGGCAAGCTCGACCTGGCCCGCACCCTGCGCGCCAACCTCGCGCACACCCGGCGGCGGCCCGACGGCAGCGTGGTCGTGGTCCCGGAACGGCCCGTGTTCAGCACCCGGGCCAACCGCGAGACCGACTGGCGGCTGATCCTGGTCGTCGACGTGTCCGGTTCGATGGAGGCCTCCGTCATCTGGTCGGCGCTGACCGCGGCCGTGCTGGGCGGCGTACCGACCCTGTCCACCCACTTCCTCGCCTTCTCCACCCAGGTCGTGGACCTCACCGACCGGGTCGAGGACCCGCTCTCGCTCCTGCTGGAGGTCCGGGTCGGCGGCGGTACGCACATCGCCGCCGGACTCGCGCACGCCCGCTCGCTGGTGACCGTCCCGAGCCGCACCCTCGTCGTCGTGGTCAGCGACTTCGAGGAGGGCGCCCCGATCGGCGGGCTGCTCGGCGAGGTCCGCGCGCTGGCCGCCTCCGGCGCCCATCTGCTGGGCTGCGCCGCGCTCGACGACGCGGGCACCCCCCGGTACTCGGTCCCGGTCGCCCGGCAACTCGTCGCGGCCGGCATGCCGGTGGCCGCCCTCAGTCCGCTCGCCCTCGCCCGCTGGGTGGGCGACCGACTCCGTGGAGAACCCCGTTGACATCCTCACTGCCGCCCGTCGCCCCCGAGGTGCTCGCCGAAGCCGTCGAGCAGCTCAGCGCCCGGCTGCGCAAGAAGCTGGACGCCGCCACCGCGAGCTGCGGCGCCCTCGCCTCGAGCGGGGCGGACGGTGCCGTCGTCATCGGCTTCGGGGAGGACGCCGTCGTCACCCTGCGCCCCGGCCCGGGAGGGGCCGTCACCGAGGCCGGACAGGCGGTGTGCACGTGCCTGTTGGCGCCCCGCTGTCTCCACCGCGCCGCCGCCCTGGGAGCTGCCCCGCTCGCGGACGCGGACGCTTCTGCGCCCGTAGCGGCGCAACCGGCGACGCCCGGGCCCGCCGGGCCGGCCGGGCCGGCCGAGCCCGAAGTGACGCTCACGGACGCCCAGCTGCGGGCCGCGGCCGCGCTCTGGCGAGCCGCGGCCGAGGCCCTCGCCGCCGGGGTCACCGCCGGAGGAGCCGTGGTCCAGGCTGAGTTGCTGCGCGCCGCGCACACCGCCCGCCTCGCCGGGATGCCGCACGCCGAGGCGGCCGCGCTGCGCGTCGTACGCGGCCTGCGCGCCGCCCGCGGGCAGCAGGCCGGGCAGCGGCTCGGCGCACTCACCGCAGCCTTCCGCGAACTCCTGCGCACCGCCGCGCTGCTGGCCGCCGGACGCGCCGACCCCGCCCTGACCGGCACCGCCCGCCGCGCCTACGCGCCGGGCGGCAGCCTCCAGGTGTACGGCCTGTGCCGGGAGCCCGTGCTCTCCGCCACCGGCTACGGGGAGTGGTCACCCACCTGCTGGCCCCCGATGGTGCCGCGTACTCGCTGTCCGACGTGCGCCCCGGCGGCCTCGCCCGGGCCCGTGGCGCGGGGTCGGCCTCCGTCGCCCTGGGCGGCGCCGTCCTCGACCACGCCGGGCTGGCCCGCGGCGGCCTGCGCATCGTCGGCGCGACCGTGTCCCCGGAAGGCCGGCTCGGCGCCGGAAGCGGCGACCGGGCGACCCCGCTGCGCGGCATCGCCTGGACCGAGGAGCCCGCGGCGGCGCTCTTCGCCCGGCCCGCGGCCGAGGCGGTCGCCGACCGGCCCGCGGACCAGGAGGGCGCCGAACCCGCGCTGCTCGGCTGCGAAGTCGCCGTCGCCGGCGCGGCGGGGAACACCTCCTGGTCCGCGAGCTGCGGCCGGGCGCGCCCCTGCTGCGGCTGCGGCCCGCGCACCCCCACCCGGAGCTCGCGCACACCGCGAACCTGCGCCGCCTCGGCTCGTACCCCGGTCTGCTGCTGCGCGTCCTGGGCCGCCCCGACCTGGACCGGGCCGCCACCCTGCGCCCCTCGCCGTCGGCCCGGTGCCCGGCGCGGAGTACACGCTGCGGCTGCCCGAGGAGTGGCTGGGCCGCGCGGACCTCGGCTACGACCGCCTGCAGGGCATCCACTTCCCGCCGCAGGCCGCCGACCCCGCTCCCGAGCCGGCCCCCACCGGCCCGGACCCGCTGGCGGACTCCCCGCTGTGGCGCGTACGCCGCCTCCTGGAGACCGGGGTCGCGGGGGCCGCCGCGCCGTGGCCGAGGCGGGGCGGGGAGCCGAACCCCTCGCCGCCTACGGTCCCCTGCGCCGGGCCGGGCTCACGGGAGCGGCGGACCTGGCCGCCGCCCTCACCGCCGAGGCCGACCGCCGCCCGCGCGACACCTTCGGCCGCCTGGCCGACCCTTCCCCCGAGGCCTACGCCCACGCCTGGCTGTCCGCGGCCACCCACCTGGCAGCAGCGGAACGCTCCCTGATCTCCGCCTCCTGGACCACCACTCCGGACGCCTGATCGGCGCGCAGCCAGTCGTGCAGCACGACGAGGTCCGCCGAGGTGAGGCCCCGGCCCGGATCCACGCGGTGAAGCAGGGCCCGGCCGGGGTGGTGGGCGGCCACCCAGGCCCGATCGGCGTCCGTGATCTCGTCGTCCACCCAGACGAAGGGGCGCCCGGCGGCGTGGCCGAGGAGCGTCGGGGTCTTCCAGTGGATCCCGCCTCGCCCGTCCTCGGCCGAGGGCTCGGGCCAGTCCACCACGGGCAGCTCCGGCAGCCCGAGCCGGGGCGCGACGCACTCGTTCGCCTCTGCCATCCAGGTCGTGGCCCACACCAGCTCGCACGGCAGGGCCGCCAGCCCGGGCCCGAGAGAGGGGTCGATCCGGGCGAGGAGGGGATTGGCCGCGTCTCCCTCCGGATACGGGCCCGCCCCAAACGGGATAAGGGGTCCGTCGACATCCAGGAAGAGCAGCGGGAGCGCCGTGGATTCGGTCATGACGGCACGGTAGTCCCCGACCGGTGGAACCACGGCCGGGGTCTGGCCCTCTTGAGGTCCGAGGGGGATGACCATGACAACGAAGACGACCGGCCGGGTGCTGGTGGCGGGGCTGCTGTGTGCCGTGCTCGCGGCGTGTGGGACCAAGGGGGCGGGCCAGGCCGCGGGGCCGGCCCCCGTACCCAGCCTCACGCCGAAGTGCGCGCTCGACGTGCCGACGGAGGAGCAGACCGGCGGCTACGCCGGCCCGCCGACAGACCAGGAGACGGGTGGCTACGCGGGTCCGCCGACCGATGAGGAGACGGGCGGCTATGCCGGGCCGCCGACCGATCAGGAGACCGGGTCATACGCGGGCCCGCCGACCGATCAGGAGACCGGTGGGTACGCCGGGCCGCCCACCGATCAGGAGACCGGTGGGTACGCCGGGCCGCCGACCGATGGGGAGATGGGCAACGGCGGCGGTCCCTGCGGGCCGGCCGACTGGTTCGACATGACACGGGACTTCAACGCCTACTTCGCCAAGCACCGCACTCGCGCGGACCACTTCATGGCCGCCGACGCGATCAAGGAAGTGCGCGTCCGCAAGGTGCGCGAGGTCGGCGAGGCGAAGATCAGCTTCGTGACCGACAGCCCGGGCAAGGGCCGCGGGGACGATGCCCGCCGCCTGGCCGCGGTGTTCGCCGCGTGGCGACACGAGCTCTACGGGGACAACGGCACGGTGCAGGTCCGCACCGACGGCGACAGCGTGGTCGTCACCGAGAACTGGTGACCCGGGGCCACTGCGTGTCCCACAGCGCGCAGTGGTGTTCGGCCCGCGCATCGACCGTACGGATCCCGTCCGGCCCCGGAGCCAGCGAGAGCACCGGGGCGGCCGGCGGGCGGTGGCGCGGCCACTCCGGAGCGCCCGCCGTCCCCGGGACGCCGGTGCGGGCGAAGCGCGCCCAGTAGCCGGTCATCCGGTCCGCCAGCTCCTGCTGAGCGGCCGGCAGTGGCGCCATCTCGAACAGGTAGGGCAGTTCGAAGCCGTGCGAAGCGCCGTACGGCAGCCCCGGTACCTCCGGCAGCCCGGTGAAGTTGGGCGCCGCGCGGTCGGAGAACCGGTAGCCGTACGTCGGCACGTGCCGGGCCAGCGCACCGCCGTCCCGCAGCGTCGGGCAGGTGAAGGAGGCGTCGGACAGCAGGGTCGCCCAGGCCATCGCCGGCGTCGGGTAGTCCGAGACCGGATAGCGCGCCTCGACGGCGCGGGCCGTCGAAGCCCCGAACGACCGTTCCAGCCGGGCCCGGTAGGCGGCCCCGTCGGCGATCGGGTACTCCGCCAGGGTCTGCGCGAGGAAGATCCGCATCTCGTCCTGCGTGGTGCCCTGCATCACCGGCACCCGGTGGAACCGTCCAGTCTCCAGCGCCAGTCGGGGCTCCACGGGCAGGAGGGCGCCACCGTACGAGACCCTGGAGAAGATCTGCATGAGCTCCGGGGTGGCCAGCTCGCGGGCGTCCAGCCGGCGCAGGCAGTCCAGCACGCCGGTGGATCCCTCGCAGCCGAGCCGGGCCGCCGCCAGGACTCCGTCCGCCACCGTGCCCCGCTCGGGCACGAAGGGCTCGTACGTACCGAGCGTGGGCAGCAGCGACCACGGCGGCACCTTCGTCGAGCACGATCCGCTCTGCACGATCGCCCGGTGGAAGAGGCCCGCCGAGGCCGGGGAGGTGAGGTGCGCGCAGACGCTGAGGGCGCCCGCCGACTCGCCGAACACCGTGACGTTGCGCGGGTCGCCGCCGAACCCGGCGGCGTTCGCCCGCACCCAGCGCAGCGCCGCCTGCTGGTCGGCGAGGGTGAAGTCGGGGGCCCCGCCGAGCTCCGGATGGCCGAAGAGGCCGAAGACGCCCAGCCGGTAGTTGACGGTCACGACCACGGCGTCGCCCCGGACGGCGAGCCGTTCGGGCCGGTACAGGTCACCCGCGCCGTTGACGAAGCCCCCGCCGTGGAACCAGACCATGACGGGCCGCCGCGAGCCCCGGCCGCCGCCCGAGGGCGCGGTGACGTTCACGTACAGGCAGTCCTCGGAACCACTCGGCCCGCCGGGCCCGATCGGCGGCAGCTGCACACAGCGGGAGCCCGGGGCGCGGGCGTCGCGCACCCCGGCCCACCGGGGCGCCGGCTCCGGAAGCCGCCAGCGCAGTGCGCCGGTCGGGGGAGCTGCGTACGGGATGCCGTCGAAGGTGCGGTAGGCCCCGTGGCTCACGCCGCGGACCGGCCCCCGGTCGGTGTCCACGACGGGCCGCTCCGGGCCGCCGGGCGCCGCGGCCGCCAGCAGCAGGACGACCGGCAGCGTCAGCGGCAGTACGCACCGGCGCCAGAACCTCCGCAGATCGGGCATGTGTCACGCCTTCCCCATGGCCGTGGCGGCGCGCCCGGCGCCCCGTCCCCGTTTGCCCGCCCCGAATGGCGCAGTGGGCGGATCTGGCAGTAAATGTAACAAAGCGTGCGCTTCCCATGACGCACGATGACCGGCTCGCGATGTGTAGACCCGCGTGTCGGCGAACGGAGCTTTCCATGAATGACCCCATAACCCTCGCGGCGACGGACCGAGAAGACCGCCACGGGATCCCCGACACCACACCTCCGGGCGCTCCGGGCACCCAGCCCGTACGCACCCTGCTGGACACGGCGGCCACCTGCCGCCCGCTGGAGGAGGTCACCGCCCTGGTGAGCCTCCTCAAGGACACCGGCCAGCTGCCCAACCCCGGACACGAGGCGCTGCGCACGGCCGCCGTGACCCGTCCCGTGCACGAAGTGCGGGAGATGGTCGCCCTCCTGGGCGAGCCCCCGCACGAGGTGGACGCGGCGGACATCACGCTGCGCGCCGCCGCCGTCGGACGGTCCATCGAGGACGTGGCCCTGCTGGTGACCATCCTCGGCACCGAGTCCGAGGAGGCCAGGGAGGCCGGCGTGCGGGCCCAACCGCCGGGGCAGCCCGAGCCCGCGGAGGAGCCGTACGAGGAAGAGCCGTACGAGCCCCCGTACCAGGAGCTGTACGACGCCCCGTACGCGAAGCCGCGCGGGCACACCGAACGCCACCCCCACCCCCACCCCGGCCCCCAGCCCGCCCCCGAACCGGCCCGCTCCGGCCCGCCGGTCCTGCGGCACGTCCTGCGCTGGCCGGTGGCGTTCGCCCTGCTGGTCAGCGGCGCACTGCACCTGCCCGAGGACATGGCGGCCCTGCCGTCGGCGGCCCCCGTCGGCTTCCTGCCGCTCCTCGTCACCGTGCTGTGCGTCGGCTTCGGGGCGCTGCTCGCCCTCCGGGACACCACGATGGTGTGGCGGGCCGGAGCGGCCACGGCCGTCGGCGTCGTCGCCCTGCACGTGTTCGGCGGCGCCGTGGCCTTCGACCCCCTGGCCGGGGCGGTCGGCGGGTCCCTCGCCTGGGCGGGCGCCGTCGCGGTGCTCAGCGCGGCGGCCGGCGCCGTCCTCGCGGGCCTGGCGCTGAGGAACCGCCGGGAGAGCTCGGCCTGATCCTGCGGTGAGACGAGCGGCACCCCGTGCGCATCCTGCACGGGGTGCCGCTTCACGCCAGGAGGTCCACGCCAGGAGGTCCACGCCAGGAGGTTCACGCCAGGAGGTTCACGGCCCGGGTGAACACGCGCGGGAGCCGGGCCGCCAGCGGGACGATCCGCCGGGCGAGCGGCGGCCGGTGGCGCGCCCAGAGCAGGGACTCGGTGAGCGTGCGGTAGCTGCGCGACAGTTCCCGCCAGGCCTGCTCGTAGGCCTGCGGCCGCCCCGCCCGTACGCAGCGCACCAGTTCGCCCGCCGCCGTCACGGCCAGGGTGAGGCCCTCGCCGGTCAGCGCGTCCACGTACCCCGCCGCGTCCCCGACGAACAGCACGCGCCCCGCCACCCGTACGCGGGACCCTTGGCGCAGCGGACCGGCGCCGCGCACCGGCGCTGCGGGGGACGCGGGCAGCCGCGCCGCCAGCAGCGGGAAGCGCGCGAGCTGTACGTCGAACGGGGCCTGCTCCGAGGTCAGTACGGCCACGCCGATCCGGTCGGGCCCGAGCGGGGTGACGTACGCCTCGCAGTGCGCCGACCAGTGGACCTCGACGAGGTCGCTCCACGGTTCGACGGCGTAATGGCGGCGCAGGCCGTAGCGTGCCGGGCGGCCGGGCGTGGGCGGCGCGGACAGGCCGAGCGCGCGCCGGACGGGGGAGTGCAGGCCGTCCGCGGCGACCAGGTAACGGGCCGTGAGTCCCGCCGCGTTGACGGCGTCGCCGTCCTGGCTGACCCCTTCGACGCGCTGCCGGACCACCCGTACGCCCAGCCGCGCGGCCCGCTCGGCCAGCGCGGCCTGGAGTTCGGTGCGCCGGGTGCCGAGGCCGGGACCGGCGCGGAACAGTCCCTCCGCGTGCCGCCCGCTCACGCCGTCGACGTAGCGGATGCCGTGGAACGGCTGCCCGGCCACGGGAACGCCCAGTTCCCGCAGGCGGCGTACCGCCCCCGGCATCAGGCCCTCGCCGCAGGCCTTGTCGATGGGGGTGGGGCGCGGCTCCACGACCACGACCTCGAGACCCGCCAGCGCGCCGTGGATGGCCGTCGCCAGGCCCGCCGGGCCGCCGCCCGCGATCAGCAGGTCGATCACGAGGAGGAACCGGCCGTCGGTACGGAGGCGGGGGCGCGCAGCCGTCCGCCGTCCGTCAGCGCGGCGTCCTCGCAGCCGATCCGTACGCGCAGGAGCAGCAGGTTGAGCGCGGTGAAGCACAGAGCGGTCAGCCAGGCGGTGTGCACCATCGGCAGTGCGAACCCTTCCAGGACCACCGCCACGTAGTTGGGGTGGCGCATCCACCGGTAAGGCCCGGCCGCGACCAGCGGCAGTCCCGGTACCACCAGGACCCGGGTGTTCCAGCGCGGTCCGAGGGTCGCGATGCACCACCAGCGCAGGACTTGCGCCGCGAGGGCCAGGGCGAGGGCCGTCCAGCCGAGCGCGGGCAGGAACGGACGGCCGGCGGCCCAGGGTTCCACCACGCAGCCCACGAGCAGGGCGGTGTGCAGGGCGACCATGGCGGGGTAGTGGCCGCGGCCGTACTCGCGGCCGCCCCGGGCCAGGCTCCACGCCCTGTGGCGGCGGGCCGTGGCCAGTTCGGCGAGCCGCTCGGCCGCCACCAGGCCGATGAGCAGCAGGTACCAGGTCATGGACGGAGTGAGGGCCATGGAGTCACCAGCCAGGGTGTCGGGGGGGTTCAGCGGAGTCGGAGGAGTCGGAGGAGCCGCGAGCCGGTGGTCACCAGCGGAGCAGGACGAGTTCGGAGGCGAAGCCCGGCCCGAAGGCCAGCATCAGCCCGACCGATCCGGGCGGCGGCGGCCCCGCGCTCTGGATGCCGCCCAGGATGTGCAGGACGGAGGCCGAGGAGAGGTTGCCGACGGCCGCCAGCGACCGGTGGCTCGCCGCGAAGGCCGACTCGGGCAGCGCCAGCGCCTCGCCCAGCGCGTCGAGGATCTTCGGGCCGCCCGGATGACAGATCCAGGCGTCGACCTCCGAGGGCTTGAGGTCGTGCGCGGCGAGGAAGGTCTCCACCTCCTCGGCCACGTGCAGCCTGACCAGGTCCGGGAGTTCGCGGCCGAGGACCATGCGCAGGCCCCAGTGGCCGATGTCCCAGCCGAGCAGGTGCTCGGTGCCCGGGTAGAGGCGGCTGCGCGCGGCCACCACCGAGGGCCCGCCGCCGGTGGCGTACAGGGGGTGGTCGCGGCCCACCGCGACGAGCGCGCCCGCTCCGTCGCCGAAGAGGGCCCCGGCCACCAGGTTCGCCATCGAGGTGTCGGTGGACTGCAGGGTGAGCGAACAGAGCTCGGTGGACAGCAGCAGGGCCGCGTGGCCGGGCCGGCCCGTGAGGTGGTCGTGGAGATGGCCGACACCGGCGGCGCCCGCCGCGCAGCCGAGGCCGAAGAGCGGCATCCGCCGCACATCGGGACGCAGCCCGGCGCCGGTGGCGAGCCGGGCCTCCAGCGAGGGCGTCGCGAGCCCGGTCACCGTGGTCGACATGACGAGGTCGATCTGCGCCGCAGCCAGACCGGCGTCGGCGAGGGCGAGTTCGAGGGCCCGGCCGCCGAGCTCGAGGGCCGCCTCCAGGAACAGGGCGTTCGTCGTGCCGAAGTCGTTCCACGGCCCGTACCGATCCAGCGGGAGCGCGAGATGACGGCTGTCCACGCGCACCGAGGCGTGGACCCGTCGCAGCAGGGCGGTGTCGGCGCCCGACGGAAGGAAGCGGGCGAGTGCGGCCGTGATCTCGGCCTGCGGATGGCGATGGGGCGGGAGCACGCTGCTGACTGCCAGGACACGCGTCATTCGTTCACCATAGGAAACAACTGACACATCGTTATGAATCAGGCGAACCGGGCGCGGCGCGGCATAGCGTGTCGCCGTGCCCGCGCGAACCGCAGAATCCGGATGGCCGCCCCAGCCCGCTGCCGCTGCCGTGTCCACCACCACGGCCGTACGCCGGGGCCGCGGAGCTGCGGCCGCAGGGCTGCTGGCGGCCTGCCACCCGCTGCCGGCGGCGGCCGTCACCCTCTTCGCCGCGGCGCTCGCGACCGCCGCGGGGCGCGGTCTCGCTGGAGGTGCCACCGCGGTGGGCGCGGTCGCCGCCGGACAGCTCTCGGTCGGCTGGTGCAACGACCGGGCCGACCTGCGGCGCGACCTGGCCGTGGGGCGGCGGGACAAACCCCTGGTGGCGGGTGCGGTGCGGCCGGCCGCAGTGACCCTCGCGGCGGCCCTGGCGCTGCTGGTCTGCGTCCCGCTCTCGCTGGCCGGCGGGCTGCTCGCCGGGACCGTGCACCTCGTCGGTGTGGTGGCCGCCTGGGGGTACAACCTGTGGCTGAAGGGCACGGCCGCCTCCTGGCTGCCGTACGCCCTGGCCTTCGGCCTGCTGCCCGCCTTCGTCACCCTCGGCCTGCCCGGCGCGCCGTGGCCGCCGCCGTGGCTCACGGCGGCCGCGGCCCTGCTGGGCGCCGGCGCGCACTTCGCCAACGTGCTGCCGGACATCGCCGGCGACCTGGCCACCGGGGTCGTGGGCCTGCCCCAGCGGCTCGGCGCCCGGTACTCGGCCGCGCTGGCCGCGGTCCTGGTGCTCGGCTCGGCGGCCGCCCTGGTGGTGGGGCCGCCGGGGCCGGTGACGGCGTACGGCTGGGGCCTGCTGGCGGGGACGGCGGTCACGCTGCTGCTCGCGACCCGCCGCCCCGCCGGACGGCTCCCCTTCCTGGCCGTACTGGCCGTCGCCGGAGCCGATGTCCTGCTGCTGGTGGTCCAGCTCAGGCCTGCCTAGTACGGGTCCATTCCAGGAGCCGCTCCGCCGGCCAGGTGTTGATCACGCGTTCGGCCGGGACCGCGCACTCCACGGCCCGTTCGCAGCCGAGGATCTGCCAGTCCAGCTGGCCCGGGGCGTGCGCGTCGGTGTCGATCGCGAAGAAGGTCCCGGCCGCCACGGCCAGGCGCAGCAGCTGCCGGGGCGGGTCCAGCCGCTCGGGCCGGCTGTTGATCTCCACGGCGGTGCCGGACTGCGCGCAGGCCGCGAAGACGGCCTCGGCGTCGAACTGCGACGCCGGCCGGGTCCGGCCGGTCACCAGCCGCCCCGTGCAGTGGCCCAGTACGTCCATCAAAGGGTTGCGGACGGCCGCCACCATGCGCCGGGTCATGGCGGGAGCGTCCATCCGCAGCTTCGAATGGACGGAACCGACGACGACGTCGAGCTGTTCGAGGAGTTCCGGTTCCTGGTCCAGCGAACCGTCGTCGAGGATGTCGCACTCGATGCCGGTCAGCAGCCTGAACGGCGCCCAGGTCTCGTTGAGCTCCGCCACCGCCCGCAGCTGTTCCCGCAGCCGCTCGGGGGAGAGTCCGCGGGCGACCGTGAGCCGCGGCGAGTGGTCGGTGAGCACGGCGTACTCGTGCCCCAGCGAGGCCGCGGCCCGGGCCATCGCCTCGATCGGGCTGCCTCCGTCGGACCAGTCCGAGTGCACGTGGCAGTCCCCGCGCAGCGCCGCCCGCAGGGCGGTGGCGGCCGGCGTGGCCGGCGGGCCCCCGGGGAGCGCGGCGACCTCGTCCTCCAGCTTCTGCAGGTAGGCCGGCACCGTCCCGCCGAGCGCCTCCCGTACCACCTGGGCGGTCTTGGGCCCGATGCCCTTGACGGCTTCCAGGGAACCGGCCGCCGCGCGTTCGGCCGTCTCGCGCTCACCCATGTGCCGGACGGCGGCCGAGGCCGTACGGAAGGCCCGTACCCGGTACGTGGGTTCCTGGGCCCGCTCCAGCAGGAAGGCGATCCGGTCCAGCGCCGCCACCGGGTCCATCGGCGTACCTCCTGCCTCCCGGACCCAGTGTCCGGCGAGGTGCGCGCTTACGCCTCCTGCGGGACGGCGGCGTCGAGCGCGGCGGTGAGGCGGTTCAGACGGGTCTGGAGCTCGAGGATCTCGGCCAGCTCGAAGCCGGTCGCGGCCGCGATCCGCCGCGGGACCTCCGCCGCGCGGGCGCGCAGCGCGGCCCCCTCCTCGGTGAGGTGTGCGTGCACGGACCGTTCGTCCTCGGTGCTGCGCTCCCGGCGGACCAGGCCCGCCGCCTCCAGCCGCTTGAGCAGCGGGGACAGCGTCCCGGAGTCCAGGCGCAGGTGCTGCCCGATCTCCTTGACCGGCAGCTCGCCGTGCTCCCAGAGCACCAGCATCACCAGGTACTGCGGGTAGGTCAGACCCAGGTCCTTGAGGACGACGCGGTAGAGACCGCCGAAGGCACGGCTCGCCGCGTTCAGCGCGAAGCAGATCTGGCCGTCCAGGCGCAGGAAGTCCTGATCGGGGTGGAGTGCGGTCGGCTTCTCGGTCATGGGTGCCAGTGTACCCGGGGAGGCTTGAGAGGCATTGAATTGTGCACAACTCAATTGCGTGCTCTAATGGTGGAGCGCGGTCGACCACCGGCCGCCACCCACCACCCAACGGGTCACCCCTGCGAGAGGAACTCCGATGGACGCGCTGTACACCGCTGTCGCCACCGCCAACGGCCGCGAAGGCCGCACTGTCAGCTCCGACGGCCAGCTCGACCTCGCCCTGGCCATGCCCCCGGCGCTCGGCGGCAACGGACAGGGCACCAACCCCGAGCAGCTCTTCGCGGCCGGATACGCGGCGTGCTTCGCCAGCGCCCTCGGCCTGGTCGGCCGCCAGGCCAAGGTCGACACCAGCGAGGTGTCGGTCACGGCCGAGGTCTCCATCGGCAAGGACGGCGCCGGCTTCGGCCTGGCCGCGGTCCTGCGCGTCGAGCTCCCCGAGTCCCTGGCGGGCGAGACGGGCACCCTGCTGGTCAAGCAGGCGCACGAGGTCTGCCCGTACTCCCGTGCCACGCGCGGCAACATCGACGTGGACCTCGTGATCGAGTAATCGATCGAGCATCGAGCGAAGATGCCGGACGCCCGGCGGGCGGCGACCATGGAGGGGCACCGCCCCGCACGGGGGCCGCACGCCGGGAGGCGCCAGTGGCGCACACCTACGCAACGGACGTCCTGGTCGCGGGCGCCGGGCCCGTCGGGCTGACCGCCGCCGTGGAGCTCCGCAGACGCGGAATCTCCTGCCGGATCGTCGACCGGCTGCCCGCCCGGCTCCCGTTCGCCAAGGCGGTGGGCATCCAGCCGCGCACGCTGGAGCTCTGGGACCGCATGGGGCTGGTCCGCGCCGTCATGGAAGCGGCCGTCCCGATGCGCGGACAGCTGGCGTACGTCAACGGCGTCGAGCAGCTCCGCATCGACTTCAGGCTGCCGCCCGAGGTCCCGTACGGTTTCGCCGGCCTGCCGCAGTACGAGACCGAGCGCATCCTCGACGAGTTCCTCGCCCGCTTCGGGACCGCGGTCGAACGCGGCACCGAGCTGGTGTCGTTCGCGCAGGACGCCAACGGGGTGACCAGCCGGCTGCTCACCCCTTCCGGCGCGCAGGAAGAGGTACGGACCCGGTTCCTGGTGGGCTGCGACGGCGCGCACAGCATCGTCCGCAAGGGGCTCGGGCTCAGCTACGAGGGCGGCGCCTTCCCCGAGGAGTACATGCTCGCCGACGTGCAGGTCGACTGGGACCTGCCGCACGAGTACGCCGTCCGCTCGATGCACCTGGGCGCCGACGGCACGGTCGACGACCTGCTGGTGTGCATCCCGCTGCCCGGCCGGGGCCGGTACCGGGTGTCGATGAGGGTTCCGCCCGAACTCTCCGCCGCACAGCAGGCCGACGCCGTCTCCGACGGCGTCGCCCACGGCCTGCAGAGCGGCCGGGCCCCTGGACTCCCCGACGTCCAGACCGTCCTGGACCGGCTGGCGCCGCGACCGGCCACCGCCTCCGGCATCCGCTGGGCCTCGGTGTTCCGCATCAGCCACCGGATCGTCGACCGGTACGCCGACGGCCGGGTCTTCGTCGCCGGAGACGCGGCACACATCCACCCGCCGACCGGCGCCCAGGGCATGAACACCGGTATCCAGGACGCCTGGAACCTGGCCTGGAAACTCGCCCTCGCGGTCGAGGGCCGCGCCCACCCCGGCCTGCTCGAGAGCTACGACACCGAACGCCGTCCCGTCGGCGAGGAGGTCGTCGGCCGCACCGTGCGGCACGCCGCCGCGGGCGTCCAGGCCGACCCGGACGACCCCGAGACCGTGATGCTGCGCGAGGCCCAACTGCTCGTCGCCTACCGGGGCAGCCCGATCGTGGACGCGCCCGGCGAGGGCCCGGGACCCCGGCCGGGCGACCGGGCACCGGACTGCGGCGGCCTCACCGGGCAGATCGCCGCCTACCCGCTCCGCCTCTACGACCTGCTGCGCGACCGCGGACACGTCCTGCTCGTCTACGGAAGCGGGCCGTGGACCGACGAACTCGCGCGGACGGCCCGGGAGTCCTCCGCCGGCCGGATGGAGGCCTGCGTGATCGTCGCCCCCGACGCCCCGGCCGACACCACCGATACGGCCGAGCTCCCGGCCTACCGCGACACCGGCGGCGAGTTCGCCCGTCTCTACGCGGTGGACCGGCCGACGGCCCTCGTGATCCGCCCGGACGGCTACCTCGCCGCCCGCCTCACCCCACCGGACCCCGGTCAACTGGCCGCCCACCTCAAGGCCACCTTCGCCCCGGGCCCTCAGGAGTAGTCCGCGCGCGGCCGCCTGGCGCCGGCGCTTGCCCAGCTCGAACAAGCGGCCGCACGGCGGTTTCCCGACAGGCCGAAGACCCGGGCCGGCGGCCCGTTTTGGATTGCCGGACGATCCTCAATACGATCCGGCGATGATCACAAGAAAACGGCTTGCGGCCCGGGCGTGCGGCCTGCTCGCCGCCCTGGCCGTCGGGCTCTTCCCGGCGAGCGCCACCGCCGCCGACGGCCCGACGGCGAAGGAACCCCCGAAGGTCGATCTCGTCCTGGACGTCAGCGGCTCGATGCGGGCGAACGACATCGACGGCCAGTCCCGGATGGCCGCCGCGAAGCAGGCCTTCAACGAGGTCATCGACGCGGTCCCCGACGAAGTGCGGCTCGGCATACGCACCCTGGGGGCCACCTACCCCGGTGAGGACAAGGCGCTCGGCTGCAAGGACACCAAGCAGCTGTACCCGGTCGGGCCGCTGAACCGGACCGAGGCGAAGACCGCCGTCGCGACCCTCGCCCCCACCGGCTGGACCCCGATCGGCCCCGCCCTCCTCGGCGCGGCCCAGGACCTGGACGGCGGCAACGCCACCAAGCGGATCGTGCTCATCACCGACGGCGAGGACACCTGCGCCCCGCTCGACCCGTGCGAAGTGGCCCGCGACATCGCAGCCAAGGGCATCCACCTCGTCATCGACACCCTCGGCCTGGTCCCGGACGCCAAGACCCGCGCCCAGCTCACCTGCATCGCCGAGGCCACCGGCGGCACGTACACCTCGGTGCAGCACACCGCCGAACTCTCCGGCAGGGTCAAACAGCTGGTCGACCGGGCCGCCGACCCCGTGGTCAACCCGGTGGCCACCGAGGGCGCGAAGCAGTGCGAAGGCGCCCCCCAGCTGAAGCCCGGCCTCTACAGCGACCGCGAGACCTTCGGCGAGCACCGCTGGTACCGGGTCGACGTACGCCCCGGCCAGGAGCTGCGCGCCTCGGTGAGCATCGCCGCCGACCGCGCCGTCAACAACGACTACGGCCTCCTGCTGCGCGCCACCACCGTGCACGGCCGCGAGATCGTACGGGGCTCGGAGGCGGGTGACGGCCGTACGGACGTCCTCTCGACCGGCCTGCGCTACCCGAAGGCCGAGATCGACGGCGAGGACGAGGCCGCGAACGAGGCGGCGGAGACCGTCTGCGTCCAGGTGAGCAACTCCTTCTCCGCCCCGGCCTCCGTCAAGACCACCCCCGGCATGCCCGTCGAGCTGACCATCGAGCTGGTGGACGGACCCGACGACGCGTCCGACGCCGCCGCCTTCGGCCTCGGCCGGGGCTGGTGGCTGCTGGCCGCCCTGGCCCTCATCGGGCTGGCCGCCGGTGTGGTGTGGGGATGGATCTCGCGCTGGCGCATCTCCGTCTGGAGGACCAACTGATGCGTACCGTACGCACCCTGACCGCCGCCCTGCTGGCCGGAGCCGCCGCCCTCACGGTGGCGGGGACGGCCTCTGCCGACACCTCCGCGGCGAGCCCCAGCCCCAGCTCCAGCCCGAACTCCGCCAAGGACGAGGCCGCCCCGACCGAGGCGGGCACCAGCTTCCGTACCGCCGCGGCGTTCCGCCCGGGGCAGCAGGCCACGGCCGGCGCGTCCACCGGCGACTACCTCTACTGGGCCCTCCCCGTCGACGCGCAGCAGCGCCTGAGCGTGAAGGCCACGGTCACGCTGCCCGAGGCCAAGGGCCGGCACGGCGCCTCGACCTGGCAGCTCGACGTGTACGACGGACTGCGCCGCCACCAGGCGTGCACCTACGGCACGCAGACCCGGGCCGCGGCCCGGGAGGCGGCCTCGGTGGAGCTGTCATGCACCCTGCGCACGGTCCGCGCCGGAGCCGAGCAGTGGGCCAACGACCCGCTGCCGGGCAGCTACTACGTGCGCCTGACCGTCGTCGACGTGCCGGAGGAGGACCTCGGTCTGCCGGTCCGTGCGGCCGTAGAGGCCTCGGTGAAGGAGGCGGGCGGCTCCTACGCCGTGGACGGCGCCCTCTCCACGCCGCTGGTTCCCGCCACCGTGACCGGGTCGCTGCGCGAGCCCGAGGACGGCTGGTCCGGCGGATGGTGGTCGGACCGCTGGATCTGGACCGCGGCCGGCGGGGTACTGGCCGCCCTCGCGGGCATCCTCGGCTACTCCCTGACGCGCGGCCCGGGCCGCCCGTCCCAGGTGCCGCCCCGCGCCTGACCACGGCGGTGGTACGGCGTCATCACGCAGGCGGCCGCGGCCCCGGGGACACCCCGGGGCCGCGGCCGTCCCCGTATTCCGTCCCCGTATTCCGGCGACCGAACGATTTCACCCCGGTTTGTGCGTATGCCCAGCCGTCGCCCGGGCAGGGGCGGAGCATGAGCCTCCAACATCCCGCGAAGAAGAGGACCGGCGGGGGGACCGGCCGCTTCGAGAAGCTGGCCGAGCTGGCCTCCAACTTCACGAGCTCGGCTCTCTTCTCCATGCTGTGCGTGCTCCTCGTGGCGGGATTCGTGGCCGTCCACCTGGCCCATCTGCCGATGGAATGGCAACACCTCGCGGGTGACGCGATGGCCGCGGTCTCGCTCCTCCTGCTGGCCTTGCTGAAGAACTCCGAGCGCCGGGCCGAGCACGCCATCCAGCGCAAGCTCGACGCCATCGCCGGCGCCCTCCTGGACCAGAAGTCGGATGAGGCGGACGGGACCCGCGAGGAGTTGGAGAACGCGATCCGGATGGAGGAGCGCCAGTAGCGCCGGCAGCGCCCCCGGGGGACGGGTCAGAGGGCCCCGGGGGACAGCCGCAGTTCGGGCCGGAGGCCTCAGCCGAGGCGGGTGAGCCTGGTACCGAACGAGGGCTCGGCCAGCTCGCCCTGGAGCACCACCGGCACGCTCTTGGCCCCTTCGCCCTCGCCCACCGTCAGTACGGCGACCTCGGAGCCGGCCTTGGCGGTGTGCGGCACCGGCGAGGCGCCGACCGCGAGGGTGAGCTTCAGCTGCTGGCCCGGTACGCCGATCACGTTGAGGTCCTTGGCGGCCACGAGCGGCGTACGGCCGCCGAGCCCGTCGTCGACATAGCCGACGGTGTCGCCCTTGCGGACGACCGGGGACGACGCGAGTGCCGCACGTACCGCCTCGATGATCTTCTTGCTGTTCGTCTTCACCAGGGCCAGGCTGTTTATGGCGTCCGGGTCCGGGCCGTCCACGCGCTGGTCCATCAACGTACCCAGGATCAGCGGGGTCTCGTCGCCGACCGACTTGTACGCCGCCCACATGAGGGCCCCGCCGGCGGGGGTGCTGGAGCCGGTCTTGATGCCCCGGATGCTCAGGCCCTGGGCGGTGGTGAGCAGGTCGTTGTTGTTGGTGATCTGCTGGGGCAGCCCCTTGATCGTGGCGCTGGGCAGGGCCACGATCGCGCGGAACGTCTCGTCCTTCATGACGGCCTCGGCGAGCTTCAGTTGGTCGGTGGCGGTGCTGACGGTGCCCGCGTCCAGGCCGCTGGGGTCGGTGTAGGTGGTGGCCGTCATGCCGAGTTCCCTGGCGGCGGCGTTCATCTTCTCGACGAAGGCCGTCTCGGAGTCGGTGCCGGTGTCCCAGCGGGCCAGCAGGCGGGCGACGTTGTTGCCCGAGGGGATCATCAGCATCTTGAGCATGTCCTGCTGGCTGTACTTCGTCCCGGCGGTGAGCCCTTCGATCCGGGATTCGTGCTCGGCCGTACCGTCCGCCACGGTCTTCGCGTCGACCTCGATCGAGGGACCGGCCTCGGTCTTCTTCAGCGGGTGGTTCTTGAGGATGACGTAGGCGGTCATCACCTTGGCGACGCTGGCGGTCGGGACGGGCTTCTGCTCGCCGAAGGCGCCGATGTCGCCCAGGCCCGGGACGCGGACGGCGCCCTGGCCCTTGGCGGGCCAGGGGATGGAGAACTGCCCGTCGACGGTGTGGCCGGTCCCGGCCGCGACGAGTGTCGGGGCGGGCAGGGGGCGCAGCAGCTGGGCGCCGGTGAACCCGCCGGCGAGGAGCAGCAGGATCGGGGTCCAGATCTTGACACGGCGCAGGGCGGTGCGGCGCGGGGTCTCCGGCGGGGGAGCGGTGTTGGTCAGCTCGGCCAACAGCTCGAGCGGGGCGGCAGCCGGGGGCGGGGTGATCGCCACGGGGGGCGCGGGGGCGGGTGCCGGTGCCGGTGCCGGTGCCGGTGCCGGTGCGGGGGTGTCCAGCGGCTTGAGCGCGACGAACTGGCTCGTCCGCTCGGCGTCGCCCTCGGCCCCCCGCGCCCACGAGGGCACCCGTCGGGGCGTGTCGGCTCCGCCGGGGGCCTCGGGCTTGGGCTCGGGCTCGGCTTCGGGCGTGTCGTCGCCCTCCGGCTCCGCGGGCTCGACTGCGTCCTCGACCTCAGGCTCAGCCTCAGCCTCGACCTCGACCGGGTCCTCGGCCTCGGTGTCGGCCTCAGCCTCGGTGTCAGCCTCGACTTCGGTGCCGGCTTCGGACTCAGGCTCGGCCACGGTGTCGGCCTCAGCCTCGGTGTCAGCCTCGACTTCGGTGCCGGCCTCGGCCTCAGGCTCGGCCTCGGTGTCGGCCTCGGACTCGGTGTCAGCCACGTATTCGGCTGCGGCCTCGACCTCAGGCTCGACCTCAGGCTCGACCTCGACCTCAGGCTCGACTTCGGTGTCAGGCTCGGCTTCGGTGTCAGGCTCGGCTTCGGCCTCAGGCTCGGCTTCGGCCTCGGAATCGGATTCGGCCTCGGTGTCAGCCTCGGACTCGGCCTCAGCTTCGACCTCGGCGTCAGCCTCGGAGTCGGACTCGACCTCGGCCTCAGGCTCGGTCGAGGCGGCGGGTGCATCGGACTCCGCCGCCGCGGCCTCGGCCGGATCGGCGGGTGTCGCCTCGGGGGCCTCCGTCGGGTCCGGGTCCGGCAGGACCGGGTCGGGTCCCGATGCCGGGGCCTTCGTCTCCTCGGCCTCCGGATTGTCCGAGGAACCGCCCGCCACCGTTGTCGCCTTCATCCCAGCCCCGCCTTGCCCTCGTACCCGGCTGCCGCCGGTCTTGCCAACACGTCCGGCGCGGCCCTCCGCGGAGCCGCGCCGGTCTCCTAGATGTCCGGGGTTCACCGGGCGTTCCCCCGGCCGGAGGTTGTGACCGTTCGGTCATATTCCGTGCTGGGTTACGAGGCGTACGCCTCCAGTTCGGACAGCTGGCCCGCGGGCCAGCCGGTGTTGGCGGTGAAGGTCAGGCGCAGATGGCGGGCGCCGGTCGCGGGCAGGGGGATGGTGACGGTGTTGACGCCTTCGGCGAAGGTGTAGCCCGCCGAAGCCTTCACCGTGGACCAGGTGGTGCCGTCGGTCGAGCCGAGCACCGAGAGGGTCTGGGTACGCGTGCCCCACGCGGCGGGGAGCTTGAGTACCAGGCGTCCCACCGTGCGTTCGGCGCCGAGGTCCACGGTGAGGGACTGCGGGAAGGCGTGGTTGGTGCTCTCCCAGTACGTGCCCGGCTGTCCGTCGGTGGCGTTGGCGGCCACGTATCCCTGGCTGTGGCCGGTGTCGGAGGCGGTCCGCCCCTGGGCGAGGTTGCCGCCCAAAGGAGGTGTGGGCGGGGTCGTCGGACCGCCCTCGGCGGCGTAGACCTCGAACTCCGAGACCTGCCCGGCCGCCCAGCCGGTGTTCCCGGTGATGTGCACCCGGACGTGGCGGGCGGAGGCCGCGTCGAAGGTCAGCGTCGCGCTGTTGCCGGAGGCGGGGTTGAAGGTGACGCCCGAGGAACCCTTCAGCGTGGACCAGGTGGTGTTGTCGGTGGAGCCGAGTACCGACAGGGTCTCGGTCCGTGTGGCCCAGTCCGCCGATGGCGGCAGCTTCAGCGTGACCTTGCCGATCGTCTTCGCCTCGCCGAGGTCGACGGTGAGGGACTGCGGGAAGGAGTTGCCGCTGCTTTCCCAGTAGGTGGACGCATTGCCGTCCACCGCGTTCGCGGCGCCGTACGACTGGACCGAGGAGGAGGCGGTGGCGGCCCGGCCCTGCGCCAGGTTGCCGTTCGGCGGGGTCGTGGGCGGCTGGGTCGTCGGAGGCGTCGTCGGGGGTGTGGTGGGAGGCGTGGTGGGTGGTGTGGTGCCGCCGCCACCGGGTACGCCGCCGTTGGTCCACACCGGGGCCGGCCAGGTGCCGGAGCAGGTCTGGCCGGTGTTCCAGCCGGAGTTGCCGCCGCCGTCGGTGATCTGGAGGCCGGTGCCGATGCAGTTGTGGATCGGGGTCGCGGCCTGCGCGATGTGCTTCGCCGTGACGTTGGTGAGCTTCATCGCGATGTTGGCCTGCGCCTGGATGGCGTAGGTGCCTGCGCCGTCGATGTTGATGTCGGTGAAGCTGACCCCGCTGATGGCGCCCTCGATGGAGTGGATCGCGGCGTAGGAGGAGTCGAGGACGTCGCTGTCCGAGATGTTGATCGCCGCGCCCTGTACCGGCTCGTTGAGCCCGGAGAACCAGATCGCGCCGACGCCGAAGTTCCAGTTGAAGTCGCTGTTCCCGGCCCGGATCAGGGTGTTGCGGGCGGCCGTGATGGTGCCCGCGACCGCCGTGCCCTTGCCGGAGTTGACCCCCGGATAGCGGTTGGCGATGTGCAGCCCGCCGCCGTTGCTGACGGTGTCGGCCATGACGTTGTCCGAGATGGTGAAGTCCTTGCCGCCGTACGTGACGATGTTGTTGGCCAGGATCGGCAGGACGACCGTGTTGTGGTCGAAGCTGATGTTGACGTTCGGCTTGTCCTGCGGCCAGGACGCCAGCCCGTCGTCACCGGCATTGCGCACAAAGGTGTTGGTGACGCGGGAATTCGTGACACCCGTGTGGAAATTCACGCCATCGGCCGTCATGTCGAGGAAGCGGCTGTTCTTGATGGTGAAGCGGTCCATCGGACCGTCCATCCACGCGGCGACCTTGACGTGCTGCACCCAGACGTTGTCCACGGTCGAGTCCGACATCGCGCCGCCGATGGCGTTCACCTGGTCGTCGTCGGTCCGCTCGCGGATGTCGCCGATGATCGCGAAGTCCTTCAGCGTGACGTTTCTGCTCGGCCCGTTCGCCTCGTGCGGCCGCACCGGACCGGTGTAGCCGCCGCCGGGGACGTACTTGCCGTAGAACCCGGCGGCCCGGTTGCGGTTCACGGGGTCGCGCCCGCCGAAGACCGTGTACCAGGGGCCCGCGCCCTGGACGGTGACACCGTCCACGACCACGTGGTCGTAGAGCGTGTAGGTGCCGGGAGGAACGAACACCGTCCTGCCCTGCGCGCGTCCGGCGTCGACCGCCGCCTGCATCCTGGCCGTGGAGTCGGCGGCCCCGGTGGGGTCGGCGCCGAAGTCCGCGACGGCGTCGAGCGCCCCGGCCGGCTTGGCGGCGGCCGCGGCGACCTGCTCGAAGTCGGCGAGGTCGATGGTGAAGGCCGGCGACTGGGCGGTCGAGGTCACCTGCACCCGGATCTTCGTACCGATCGGGTGCGTGGCGCCGAGCAGGGTCCGGGACTCGTCGTAGAAGTGGTGCGGGTTGGTGTCGCCGGGGTTGTTGTTGAAGGGATAACCACCGTAGTACCAGCTGTACTTGGAGGTCACGGGCAAGGTGCGCACCGACTGGCCGTTCACCTGCACGTCCAGCGTGGCGTCGCGCCCCTTCCCGTCGGCCGTGTCGGGAAGGCTGTAGCGCAGGGACATCGCGTTGGCGGGTGCGGTGAGGGTGAACTCCACGTACTGACCGGCTGCGTTCAGCGTCACCGCCTGCCGCCCCGAAGCCTCCGAAGGGAGGTGGCCGTAGTACCGGTCGGGGCCGGTCAGCGTGCCGTTGGACTGCGCGTACTCGGCCTCCAGCTCGGTGAAGGGCACGTCGGCGCCGCGACCCGGTATGCCGATCGGTGAGGGGGCGGGCACGCCCGCGGCGTACGCGGCGGGGGCGCCGCCGAGGGTCAGGGCGGTCAGCGCGGCGGTCGCGGTCAGGGACAGGGTCAGGAAGACGGCGGCGCCCCGCCGTCTGATCCTGCGGACCTGTCCGGGTCTCGGGGCATGGCTGTGCGGCAGTTGGGACATGAGCAGGCACGTCCTTGCGGCTCGATCGGTGGGGGGAAGGAGTCGACTCAACGCAGGAGGCTACGACTCCGCCAGAAGGAAGTCTATGAACTGATGCAAGAAATCGACTTCGCATCGCAATAAACCTGTGTGGGCTTGAGCAGGCGTGCGGGTGTCGCGTCGCCTAGGCGTGCTGAGTACGGCTACTCATGACCGTGCCGCGCGAGCGGTCGACCATGAACGACACCACCACCACCGCGCCGCCCGAACGGGGTTGTCCATGCTCAGCCGAATCGCCGCCGCCGTCGTTCCCGCCTTCGGGACGCTGACGGTCACCGCCGACCCCGGGACGCGGCCCGCCGAGGGCAGCATCCTCGTCGCCAATCACACCTCCCTCGCCGACCCGGCGGTCGTGGTCGCCGCCCTGCGCCGATACGGGATCGAGCCGGTCATCCTGGCCACCGGCGGCCTGTGGCGAGTGCCGCTGCTCGGGACCGCGCTGAGGCGTGAAGGGCACATTGCCGTCCACCGCGGCACGCACCGCGCCGCCGACTCCCTCGACGCCGCGGCCGCCGCGCTCGCCGCGGGTCGCAGCGTGCTCCTCTACGGGGAAGGCGGGCTGCCCGGCCGCCGCGACGCGGGGGAGTCCGCGCCGGGCCCCTTCCGCAGCGGCCTGGCCCGGCTGGCCGCCGCGACGGGAGCCCCGGTCGTGCCCGTGGGCCAGGCCGGCGCACGCCGGCTGAGTTCCGGCGGCCGTGCCAAGCAGCTCGCCGGAGCCCTGACCGCCCCGCTGCGCAGGCCCGGCCTCCACGTGCACATCGGCTCGTCGCTGCAGCTGACCGACCGGGTCCCCGAGGCGACGGAGCAGGCCCGCCGGGCGGTCACCGCCGCCTGGCGCACCGCGGCGCTCTCCCTCGGCGAGCCCGTCAGCGAGTGGTGTGCGCCAGGACCACGTGGGCCGCGGCCTCCCCGTCGGCGTCCGTGTCGATGAAGGACACCATCAGGGGGCTGCTGCCCGTAGGCCCGCCCGCCGTGGCCCGCAGCCGGTAGCGCTCCACGCGCACACCCTCGCGGACGAGCGGACCGCCGCCGGTGAACATCGACTCCGGCATGTGGTCGTTGGCGACGCGCAGAGCAGCCGCACGCCAGGTGCCCGAGGTCGCGTCGAACCGCTCCAGCAGGAAGCCCGGTCCGCTGCCGGGCTGGTCACCCGGTTCGCCGACGAGGATCTCCATCTGGAAGGCGACCAGCAGATGCCGGTACTCCGCGGAGTTCCCGTTCCGCAGGGTGACGGTGAACTCCTGGGCGGGGCCGCCGCGTACGAGGGCGAGCCCGCCGCCCCGGGTGTCGACCGCCGCCCGCAGCCGGGTCGGGGCCACCGGCGGAGGCGTGGCGCGCGTCGTGGCCGGGGCCGGCGGTGCGGACGCGGACGGGGACGCCAAGACCGGCGGTGAGGCGGAGACGGAAGGCGAGGCGGACCCGGCGGCCGTGGCCGACGCGGACGCCGAAGCCGCAGCGGACCCGGAGAGGGACGCGGACGCCGGGGTCTTGCCGTCCTTGTCCCCGCATCCGGTCAGGCTGGTCAGGCTCGCCAGCAGCACGGCGGCCGCGGCCGCGGCGGTGAGGGCCCGGCGGCGTTCGGCGGATGCGGGCATGGGATCGGTTCTCCTCCGGGTCAGCTGAGGGAGGAACCTAACAAGCACGCGCCCGCCGCGACGAGGCCGGGCAGGCATCGGGGCGGCGACGGTTCGGTCACGGCGCAGGTCGCCCGGCGCGCCCGTCCGGAACGTTCAGACGAGGGGCTTCTCGAAGTTGAAGGCCGTCACGGCCATCCGCTCGCGGAAGTAGAAACGGTGCGCGTCGGCCCGCTGGGTGCCGGAGTCCAGGGTGAGCGCGGTGCACGCGGCTGCCCTGGCGTGCTGCTCGAGGTGCGCGAGGAGTGCGTGGCCCACGCCGGTCGAGCGGGCGGCGGCCGTGGTGACCAGGTCGTCGACGTAGAGCTTGCGGACCTGGTAGGTGTTCGCGACGATCCGCCAGCCGGCCGCGCCGACACACACGCCGTCCTCGTCGTAGGCGGCGGTGAAGCGCAGCCCCTGGCCGTGCCCCTCCGCGAGGATCGAGCGGAACACGTCCTCGGTCAGATGGGGGCGGAGTTCGAGGAGCACGGGGAGCAGGTCCCCGGTCAGTCGCGAGTCGCCGGGCTCAAGGTCGATGATCTTCATGGGGCCAGCCTAAGCCGGACCGGGAACCGGGCCTCCTTCGGGAGCGCCGTCTCGCGCCGTCACCGCCGGTGTGTCGGAATGGGAGTGACCGCTGCCGGCGGGCGGAAGGAGTGGCATCCCATGAAGTACATGCTGATGGTCCTGGGCAAGCAGGCCGACTACGAAGCCATGGCGGGCAAGGCGAGCGGCGACAGCCCGGCCTGGTCGGCGGCCGACCTCAAGGCGATGTTCGACCACATGGGAGCGCTGAACAGCGAGCTGGCCGCGGCGGGCGAGTGGGTCGACGCCCAGGGGCTCGCCGAACCCCGCCAGGCCCGTCTGGTGACCGCCGGAGCCGACGGCACGCCGAACGTGTCCGACGTGCCGTACGGCGAGACCAGCGCGGTCATCGCCGGATACTGGATCGTCGACGTCGCCGATTTCGCCCGGGCCGCCGAGATCGCCGCGCGCGCCTACGCCTGCCCGCTCCCCGAGGGCGCCCCGAACTATCCCGTCGTGGTGCACCCCGTCGGAGGCGCCCCGGAGACCGGGAGCTGAACGCGGACGCCTGACGTCCGCATGCCGGACGGCGGTCACCGTTGTCAGTGGCACCGCCTACTCTTGATCATGTGAGCCCGACCCCTGACGACCTGGCCCCCGAGCGTCCCCTCGCCGAGATCAACTCCGACATCCGCGGCCTCTTCGCCCGCGCCGAAGGCCGCCTGTCCGACGCCGAGCGCGTGCGGCACGCCATGCTGCTCGCGGAGTGGGCCGCGGCGATACGAGCCTCGGTCGTCCCCGCCGCGTAGCCACGGACGAGAAGGTGGACCATGAGCAGCCTGCGCAGTCTCCTGGAGGCCCGTGTCGGTGAGGGCTCGCTGCCCGGCGCGGTGGGGCTGGTCGCCCGCGGCGAGGACGTCGAGGTGGCGGCCGTGGGCTCGCTCGACACCGCCGCCACCGCCCCGATGGCACGCGACTCCCTCTTCCGCATCGCCTCGCTCACCAAGCCGGTGACCGCCGCGGCCACGATGACGCTGATCGAGGACGGCCTGCTCGCCCTCGAGTCCCCGGTGGCACGCTGGCTGCCGGAACTCGCGGCGCCCGTGGTCGTCCGTACGCCGTCCTCACCCGTCGACGACGTGGTCCCCGCCGAGCGCCCGATCACCGTCGAGGACCTCCTCACCTTCCGGGCGGGCTACGGCTTCCCCTCGGACTTCTCGCTGCCCGCGGTCGGGCTGCTCTTCAGCGAACTGGGGCAGGGTCCGCCGAAGCCCCAGGAGATCGCGGCCCCGGACGAGTGGATGGCGGCCCTCGCCCGCATCCCGCTCCTCCACCAGCCGGGCCGGGCGTGGCTCTACAACACCTGCTCCGACATCCTCGGGGTCCTCCTGGCCCGCGCGAGCGGCTTGTCCCTCCCGGACCTCCTCGCCGAGCGCGTCTTCGAGCCGCTCGGCATGCGGGACACGGGCTTCGCCGTACCGGACGGACAGCTCGACCGGTTCACCTCCTACTACCGGCCCGCACCGGGCGGCGCCGGCGCCGGCGAAAGAGGAGCGCTGGAGCTGGCCGACGCCCCCGACGGCCAGTGGAGCACCCTGCCCGCGTTCCCCTCCGGGACGGGCGGGCTGGTCTCCACCGCCGACGACTGGCTCGCCTTCGGCCGGATGCTGCTCGCGGAGGGCGCGTACGAGGGCGGGCGTTTGCTCTCGGCCGATTCCGTACGGCAGATGACCACCGACCACCTCACGGCGGAGCAGCGCGAGGGCGGCGCCCTCTTCCTGGAGGGTCAGGGCTGGGGGTTCGGCGGCTCCGTGGACGTGGCCCGCCTCGACCCGTGGAACGTGCCGGGCCGCTACGGCTGGATCGGCGGCACCGGCACCGCCGCCCACGTGGTCCCGGCCACCGGGACGGTCACCGTCCTCCTCACCCAGCGGGAGATGGTCAGCCCCACCTCGCCCGAGCTGATGCGCGAGTTCTGGACCTACGCCGCCACGCGTTAGGCACGGCGATCCAACGCCCTTGCCGATTCCGTGACATACCGCACGGACACCCTGCGCAAACTGCCTGTACGGGCCCGTTCCGGGGGCTGATCGGGTGAACTCGCGCAACTCGTGGTGAGGTCGGCCGTTGATCAAGGCGCTCACCACCGTGCACTCGTGCAACAGAAGGACCAATAATGATCAAGAAGATTATGGCCACCGCCGCTGCCACCGCGTCCATCGTCGGTGCGGGCGCCGCTCTGGCCGCCCCGGCCATGGCCATCGGCAACGACAATGGGATCAACACCGTCAACGGCAACGGTGCCCAGCAGATCTACGGCAACCAGAAGACCCACGGTGACCAGAGCCCGCAGCTCGGCCTGGTCCAGGGCACGCTGAACAAGCCCTGCATCGGTCTTCCGGCCAAGGTCAACGCCCAGTCGATCCTTGCCGCGCTGAACATCGGTGTCCAGGACATCAACGTCCTGTCGAACCCGCAGAACCAGCAGTGCACCGAGAACTCCACCCAGGCCAAGGGTGACGAGCCGCTTTCGCACATCCTCAGCAACATCCCGGTCCTGTCCGGCAACCTCTCGGCCGGCAGCTGACGCAGTTCCCTTTTCGAGCCGGGGCCTCGGACGCCCGCGCGAGTGCCCACGGGGCCCCGGCTTGCTCCACCGGATCTGCGGATCCGACTGTTCCGCAGGCGTGCGGCGGCCCCGAGGCCGCCGGTACGGGCACCGGTCCTCACGTCACAGAGCCTCTCGCCAGCCGGGCGAGAGGCTCTCTGACGTGAGGGGCTCCTACCCGGCCCGCCCAATCAGAAGGGCTTCGTCGGCAGGTACTTGCCGTCCAGGGTGATGACGGCGCGCTCCCCGCCCTCGGGGTCGGCGACCTTGCGGACGTCCAGCCTGAAGTTGATCGCGCTGATGATGCCGTCCCCGAACTGCTCGTGGACCAGGGCCTTCAGAGTGGTCCCGTACACCTGGAGCATCTCGTGGAAGCGGTAGATCGTCGGGTCCGTCGGGACGGTGCCGGGGACCGAGCCGCGGGTCGGGATGGTCTGCAGGAGCAGGACCGCCTCCTCGTCCAGGCCGAGCAGCTCGGCGACGGACCTCGCCGCGTCCTCGGGCAGCGGGTGCTGGCCGAGCAGCGCGGCGGTGACGAAGGCGACCGACAGGCCGGTGGAGTCGGCGAGCTGCTGCCAGGACAGGTCCTTGCGGGTCTTCGCCTCGACGGCGGCGACGGCGAGGGTCTGGCGGGCGGTGGGGTCGAACTGGGCGTGCGGCATGGGGGCGTCCTTCCGGAACGGGTTGAAGGGTGGGGCGAGGGGGCTCAGACGGCCACGGCGGCCGTGGGGCCGGTGACGTCGGCGACCCCGCCGGTGGGGATGTCGTAGACCCAGCCCCGAAGGCTGAGCCTCCCGGCGGCCGTGGCGCGGGCGACCGAGGGATGGGTGGCGAGGTTCGCCAGCTGGGCGCGCACGTTCTCGCGGACCAGTGCGGCCACCCGGCCGGGTCCGGTGCCCGCCGTCCGGGCGAGCGAGGCGTCCGCGTGCCGCAGCCAGCCCGCGACCGAGGACGCGGCACTCAGGTCCGTGCCATCGGCCAGGGCGGTCATCGCGCCGCAGGCGGAGTGCCCGCACACGACGACGCCGCTGACACCGAGGACCGCCACGGCGTACTCGATGCTCGCCGTCACCCCGTCCGGGCCGGGCGCGTACGCCGGGACCAGATTCCCGGCGGTGCGGATGACGAACAGCTCGCCCGGCTCGCTCTGGGTGATGAGCTCGGGCACCACGCGGGCGTCGGAGCAGCCGATGAACAAGGTCGCCGGGCGGTGTGCCTCGGCCAGGTCCGCGAAGAGGCGTGCCTTCGCCGGAAACACCTCGTGCTGGAAGTGTGCGACGCCATCGGAAAGATCGTGCATGGTCACTCCCTCGGGTGGGATGCGCCCCGTGGGGCTTGACGTGTTCCACCATGCATGAGCTGCATCTATTGTGTCCAAGACGCAATATCCATGTCCTCTATCGATGCCATCTATAGTTGGCGCATGGCCTTGGAACTGCGTCATCTGCGCTACCTGATCGCCGTCGCCGAACACGGCAGCTTCACCCGCGCCGCCGAGGAGCTGCGGATCTCCCAGCCCACCCTGTCCCAGCAGGTCAGGCAACTCGAACGCACCGTGGGAGTCCAGCTGTTGGACCGTACCGGCCGCGCCGTACGGCTCACCGACGCGGGCGCCACGTACGTGCACTACGCGCGCGGCGCGCTACGGGACCTGGCGGCCGCCGAGCGGGCCGTCACGGACCTGGCCGACCTCTCCCGGGGCCATCTGCGCCTCGCGCTGACCCCCACCTTCAGCGCGTACCTCGTGGGCCCGCTCACCGCGGAACTCCACGCCACACACCCCGGCATCACCCTCGAGGTCCGCGAGATGCCCCAGGACCGCATCGAAGCCGGTCTGCTCGCCGACGAACACGACCTCGGCCTCGCCTTCCACGGGCCGCACCCGCCGGGCATCGCCGCGACCCCGCTGTTCACGGAGACCCTCGGCCTGGTCACGGCCGCCGGCACCGGCGCGGGCAGCCCGCCCGCCGGTGCGGCACTCCCCGTACGAGACCTGGCGGAGCGCCGACTGGCCCTGCTCAGCGGGGACTTCGCCACGCGCGGTCACGTCGACGCCTACCTCGCCGCCCACGGGGTGCGGCCGCACGTCGCCGTGGAGGCGAACTCCGTCCAGGCCCTCACCGAGATCGTCCGGCGCACTTCGCTGGCCACCGTCCTGCCCGAGGCCGTCACCCACGACCATCCGTACCTGCGCCCCGTCCCGCTCGAGCCCGTCCTGCCTCCGCGCACGGTCACCCTGCTGCGCCGGGAGAGCGCCTACGAGAGCGCGGCGGCCCGCGCCTTCGCCGGACTCACCCGGCGCCTGGTGCACGCCCGCGGCTACCCTCCGGCGTAGCGTCAGCCGACTGTCCTTCTCGTGCCGGTCACAGAGCCGACCTCGTGACATTTGCCCGGCGTGCTCCTCGCAGAGGCCACGGTTCTTGCATGCCCGGAGGGCCGGTGTCTAGCGTCGGGACATGACCACCGAGCCGCAGCGCTTCGAGATCCTGTTGGTAGCCGAGCACGTCAAGAACCGGAGCGGCGCCCCCCAAGCAGACCACCCCCTGCGATCGGCCGTGGTCGAGGCGACCGGCAGGACGGGCGCCTCCGGCTACCCCCGCTACGTCGGGGAGGGAATGGAGGCCGACATCGACCCGGTCAGCCGCACGGTCGAGGCCGTGCTCGTGGACGGCTCGGAGCTGGACCCCGGCATGACGGCCCTGATCGCCCCCGAGGGCGGGAAGGGAACGAAGGGCCGGCGGCAGTAGGGCCCGCCAGCGCAGGGGGCGCTCCCCGCCGGTCCGGGCCCTGCCGCCGTGCCGCGGGCGGCGGGCCGCCTCACCCCGCGACGGCCGAGGCCGCCGGGGCGAGGCGCTGCCCACCCGCGTACACGTTCAGGGAATCGCCGCGCAGGCAGACGGGCGTCCCGCAGCGCCCGGCCGACGATCTTGTCCACGGCGTTGTGCCGGCCCACGTCCTCCCGCACGTCGACCAACTCCCCGGCGGGGGAGAACAGCGCGGCGGCATGGAGCCCGCCGGTGCGGTCGAAGACCCGCTGCGCCGACCGCAGCCGGTCGGGGAGGCCGGCCAGCACAGCGGGCGTGATCCGCACCGGCGGGCTGTCCGTGAGCGCGAACCGGGAGGCCGTACGGACCGCGTCCAGGCTCGCCTTCCCGCACCGCGACCCGATCGAGACGGTGGCCCGCGCCAAGGGCCTGAACTACGTCAAGCTGGACGGGGAAGTCGGCATCATCGGCAACGGGGCCGGCCTGGTCATGTCCACCCTCGACGTGGTCGCAGGCTGCGGAGCCCGCCCCGCCAACTTCCTCGACATCGGCGGCGGCGCCTCTGCCCGGGTGATGGCCGGCGGCCTCTCCGTCATCCTCGCCGACCCGTCGGTCCGCTCCGTCCACGTCAACGTGTTCGGCGGAATCACCGCGTGCGACGCGGTCGCCGAGGGCATCGTCCATGCCCTGGACTCCGTCCGCCTGACGAAGCCCCTGGTCGTCCGCCTGGACGGCAACAATGCGGCGGAGGGCCGCGAGATCCTCTTCCGCTGCGATCATCCCCTGATCGACCTCATCGCCATCGAGGCGGATCCCGACACCGAACTCATCGTCCTCATAGGGGAGATCGGCGGAGACGCCGAAGAGCGCGCCGCCGCCCACATCTCGGCGCACGTCACCAAACCCGTCGTCGGATACATCGCCGGCTTCACCGCCCCCGAGGGCAGGACGATGGGCCACGCCGGCGCGATCGTCTCCGGTTCCACCGGTACGGCCGAGGCCAAGCAGGCCGCCCTGGAAGCCGCGGGGTCGCCGTCGGCTCCACCCCCTCCGAGACCGCCCGCCTCGTCCTGGCACGACTCGCCGCGCGGACGTGAAACCGGCCATTCGGCAAACGCCGTACCTACGGTCGGACCACCCGTCGCCGTAGCCTCGGCGTACGGCCGCCCCGTGCGAAGGCGACCGTACGCGAGCCACCTCCCTGCCCCGCCCACACACCCTGAGCGGAGAAACCACAGATGGTACCCACCCTCACCCTCAAGCCCGGCACGGCCTGGTCCGACGCCTGGCGGCGGGCTCTGGCCGCCGCCCCCGAGGCCTTCCGCGACGACCACGTCCTCAACCTCTGGGGCGGCTCCTGGCAGGCCGACGGCCGCAGCCTGCCCGCGACCAGCCCCGTCGACGGCAGCCCCGTCGCGGGGCCGCCGCGCCTGGACTCCCGGGCCGCCGGGCAGGCCGTACGGGCGAGCCTCGACCAGCACCGCGCCTGGCGCCACGTCCCGCTGCCGGAACGCCGTGCCCGGGTCGGCGCCGCCCTCGACGCCCTCACCGAGCACCGCGAACTGCTCTCGCTCCTGCTCGTCTGGGAGATCGGCAAGCCCTGGCGGCTCGCCCAGGCCGATGTGGACCGCGCGGTGGACGGCGTCCGCTGGTACGTGGAGCACATCGAGACCATGGCCGAGGGCCGGACCCCGCTCGCCGGGCCCGTCTCGAACATCGCCAGCTGGAACTACCCCATGTCCGTGCTGGTGCACGCCATGCTCGTACAGGCCCTCGCGGGAAACGCGGTGATCGCCAAGACCCCCACCGACGGCGGACTCGCCTGCCTCACCCTCGCCTGCGCGCTCATCCGGCGCGAGGGCATCCCGGTCACCCTCGTCAGCGGGAGCGGGGCCGAACTGTCCGAGGCCCTCGTCCGCTCCCCGGAGATCGGCTGCGTCTCCTTCGTCGGCGGCCGCGACACCGGCGCGCGGATCGCCACCGCCGTCACCGACCTCGGCAAGCGCCACATCCTCGAACAGGAGGGCCTCAACACCTGGGGCGTCTGGGAGCACACCGACTGGGCCGCCCTGACCGCCGTCATCCCCAAGCTCTTCGACTACGGCAAGCAGCGCTGTACCGCCTACCCCCGCTTCGTCGTCCAGCGCACCGCCTTCGACGCCTTCCTCGCCGCCTACCTCCCGGCCGTCGCGTCCATCCGTACGGGCCACCCCCTGGCCGTCGCCCGCCCCGAAGACCCGCTGCCCGAACTGGACTTCGGACCGCTCATCAACGCGGCCAAGGCCAAGGAGCTCACCGACCACGCCGCCGAGGCCGTCGAGCGCGGCGCCGTACCGCTCTTCCGCGGCACGCTCGACCCGGCCCGCTTCCTGGCCG
The DNA here is from genome assembly GCF_045208355.1 of Streptomyces sp. NBC_01546. Classification (NCBI taxonomy): domain Bacteria; kingdom Bacillati; phylum Actinomycetota; class Actinomycetes; order Kitasatosporales; family Streptomycetaceae; genus Streptomyces; species Streptomyces sp. NBC_01546. The sequence goes on along the minus strand of NZ_CP109379.1, from coordinate 756,267 downwards.
GGCAGGACACCTCCGCGTACGTGGCCCCGCTGACGCTGCTCAGCCCGCCGGCGTCCTCCCCGCTCTACCACGCGGAGCCCTTCGGCCCCGTCGACACGATCGTCCTGGTCGACACCGAGGCGGAACTGCTCGCCGCCATGAACGCCTCGGGCGGGGCGCTCGTCGCCACGCTGTCCACCGACGACCCGGCCACCTTCGCCCGGCTCGCCCCGCAGATCCGGGCCTTCAAGCTCGGGCACGGCACACCCCGTTCGCGCGGCGACCGCGAGGAGCTCTTCGGGGGCTTCGGCGGCTCCTGGCGCGGCGCGTTCGTCGGCGGGGAACTGCTCGTCCACGCGGTCACCGACGGCCCGCCCGGCGAACGGCTGCCGGGCAACTTCCCCGAGTACCAGCTCATGCCGTAGCACGGCGGCGGGCTCCTCCCCCGAGCGGGGGGAGGAGCCCGGACCTCAGGAGTCAGGGGAGTCTCAGCTCACCTGGACGGTGACGTCGTCCACGACGTAGGAGGTCTGGAGGGACTGGTCCTCCGTGCCGTCGAACCTCAGGGTGACGGTCTGCCCGGCGAACCGCGACAGGTCGTACGTCCTCTGCGTGTAGCCGGAGTTGGCGTCCAGGTTGGACAGGGTCTCCAGGGTCTGGCCGCCCACCGAGACGGTGAACCGGTCGTAGACCACGTTCTCGTTCTCCTCCGTGTCGATGTGGAGGAAGAAGGAGAGCCGGTACGAGGTGCAGCCCGAGGGGATGGTCAGGGGCTGCGAGGCGCTGTCCGTGTGGGACGAACCCCATCCGTTGAGCCAGGCCATGTAGCTGCCGGAGTGCGCGGCCTGGCCGGACTGGTTGGTGATGACGCCCGCGGTCGCGGACCAGGGGCTGGTGCCGTTCTCGAAGCCGCCGTTGGCCACGAGCTGGCGCGGGGTGCAGGTGCCGCCGCCACCGCTGACGGTCAGCGTGTAGGTGGTGCTGTGGCTGACGGTGCCGGAGCCCGTGACCGTCAGGGTGTAGGTGCCCGGCGTGGTGCTCGCGCCGACCTGCACGGAGAGGGCCGAGGAGCTGCCGGACTGGACGGAGGTGGGGCTGAGGGTGGCGCTGACCCCGGCCGGTGCGCCGGAGACGGACAGGGCCACCGTCTGGGCGGCGCCGCTGACGGTCTGGGTGTTGACGGTGGCGGAGGTGGAGCCGCCGGGAGCCGCGGTGCCCGCGGACGGGCTGGTGGCGAGGGAGAAGTCCTGTGCGGGCGTCCCACCGCCGACGGCCTGCTTCCAGACGGCGTAGGCGACGCCGTCGGCGCTGCGGTCCAGCACCGTGGCGTTGATGTTGTTCGTGGTGTCGCAGGAGCTGTGGTAGCAGGGGTCGTAGGCGGCGTTCGCGGTTCCGCCCCACTTGGCGGCCTGCGCCGAGGTCTTGCGGGCGCTGGCGCCGGCAGCGTAACCGGAGGTGGGGATGCCCGCCTGCTGGAAGGAGTAGTCGTCGCTGCGGCCCTGGCCCTCGGTGTTCTCCTCGGGCGCGAGGTTCAGCGAGGTCCAGTACGCCTTGAGCGGGGTCGCGGTGGTGGAGTTGAGGTTGTTGATGAAGTAGCCGCCGTTGGTGGAGCCGACCATGTCGAAGTTGTAGTAGCCCTTGATGGCCGAACGCGGGGCGCTGGTCAGCTGGTTGACGTAGAACTCGGAGCCGTTGAGGCCCTGCTCCTCGTCGGTCCACCAGGCGAACCGGACGTGCTTGGTCATGGTGGGGTTCTGCTGGGCGAGGACGAGGGCGTTCTCCAGCAGGGTCGCGGAGCCCGAGCCGTTGTCGTTGATGCCGGGGCCTGCCGAGACGCTGTCGAGGTGGGCGCCGAACATGACGGTCTGGTCGGCGGGGCCGCCCGGCCAGTCGGCGATCAGGTTGTTCGACGGGTAGGTGCAGGAGGAGCAGTTCTGCTCGGTGACGGTGTACCCGGCGGCCGTCAGCTTGCCCTTCAGGTACGCCAGCGACTGGGTGTAACCAGCACTGCCCGCACGGCGGTTGCCGCCGTTCTGAGAGGCGATGGTGTTCAACTGCGTCAGGTGCGCCTGGACGTTGGCGACGCTGATGTTGGGCGGGTCGTTGCCGGGCTGGGTCCCGCCGACGTTGAGCGTGTAGTCGACGGTGTGGGAGAGGGCGGTGCCCTGCCCCTTGACGACGACCGTGGACGAGCCGGGCGCCGCGTTGGCGGTGGCGGTCAGGGTCAGCACCGAGGACTGGCCGGACTGGACCGTGGCCGGGCTGAAGGCGGCGCTCACCCCGGCGGGCAGTCCGCTCGCGGTGAGGGTCACCGACTGGGCGACGCCGGTGGTGACGCTGGTGGCCACCGTGGTCGTGACCGAGGCGCCCTGCTGGACGGTGCCCGAGGACGGGTTCAGCGCCAGCGAGAAGTCGTTGTTCTGACCGCTCGGGGTACAGGTCGGGTCACCGGCCTGGGCGGGCACGCTGATGGCGTCCCAGGCCGCCTTGGTCTTGTCGAAGAGGTTGCAGGTGGTGTCGAGGGACTTCGCCGAACTCAGGGTCGCCGTGCGGTACTTCTTGTAGGACATGCTGCTGGTCTTGAGCAGCATGCCGCCGTAGAAGATCTTGCCGGCGTTCTGGACGCCCACACCGGTCAGCGTGGACTGGTTGCAGGTGCTGCTGCCGGGCTTGCCGCCGCCCGGGTTGGTGCCCTCGGCCAGCAGGTAGAACCAGTGGTTCAGGGGACCCGCGGCCGCGTGCACCTCGGTGCCGGGTATCGCGGAGCTGTAACAGGCCGGGTCGTTGTTGACGGCCGGCGGGTTGTACATGTTCCGGATCGGTCCCCGGCCCTGGAGGTTGATGACCTCGCCGACCGTGTAGTCCGGGGTGTCGTACGGGGCCGGCTGGTTGATGTACGCCTCGGTCAGCGCGCCGAAGATGTCGCCGGTGGCCTCACCGAGTCCGGACTCCTGACCGCCGGTCCCGCCCGGGGTGTTGGAGTCGATGGCGTGCCCGTACTCGTGGGCCACCACGTCCACGCCGGCGATCCACTCGTTCGCGCTGTTGTGCCCGATGGTGACCGAGCTGCCGTCCCAGTAGGCGTTGAGGTCGTTCAGCCCGACCTTGGCGGGGAAGGAGCGCCCGTTGCCGCTGACGCCGTTGCGGCCCAGCCACTGGCCGAGCATGTCCCACTGCTTCTGCGCGGCGAACATCAGGTCGACGCAGCCGGTCTCCTTGCTCGTGGGGTTGCCTGTGCCCCAGGAGTCGGAGGACTTCGTGAAGACCGTGCCGGTGCTGTAGTCCGCGCAGCTCAGGCCGGTACGGTTCGGGTCGCGCAGGGTGTAGGTGGAGCCGGAGTTGGTGGTGTCGATCGTGATCGGGCCGGGCCCGTTCCACTTGCTGTTTCCGCTGCCCGCGACCACGTCGTCGTAGCTGTCCACGAAGGCGCCGGTGCGCGCGTCCACGAAGACGTGCAGCTTGCTCGGCGCCGTCCTGGTACGGCCGGAGAGGACGGTCTCCCAGGCCAGGACGGGCTTGTCGTCCTTGAGCCGCACGACCAGGCGGCTGCTGTCGACCTTGTCGACCGAGGCCAGCTTCGCCCGCGACGCGGACTCGGCGTCCTTGGCGCTGACCGTCGGCGCGGTCGCCACCTCGATCCGTACGGAGGAGGCGGACTGCAGGGCCCGCACCCTGCCCTCGCCGTCGGCGAGCACGACCGCGTCGCCGCCGACGACCGGCAGGCCCCGGTAGCTGCGCTCGTACGCAACGGAGTAGAGGTCCTTCAGCCAGGGGGTGACCAGGCGTCGTTCGTACTGCTCCTGCGAGGAGTTGACCAGGGAGTCGAGACCGCTGTCGACGGCCCGGTCCGCGCCGGCGACCGCGCGGGCGGCCGGGGTGTCCTGCGGGGACGGTGCGGGCTGCGCCTGCTGCGCTGCCGATGCCGTCCCGGCCACGGTGCCGGCCAGGCTCGCGGCCAGCGCCATCGCTGCCACGGCCGCCGTCCATCTGGTGGGCTGCAACGTCCACTCCGATCGTGGGGGGTGGGTGGGGGGAGTGCGTGCTCGTTCGCGGCCGAGTATGAGCGTGGACATGACGGGAATGGGACATCCCGGCAGGCATAAGGCCGGGGTTATGGTGCGGTGGCGGCGGGCTGCGTACGCTGCCCGGATGCAGCTGGAGTTGAGGCATCTGCAAGCCGTCTGCCGGATCGCCGAGGCGGGCAGTCTGGGGGGAGCCGCGCGGCGGCTCGGAGTGTCCCAGCCCGCACTCTCCGCCCAGCTGCGCCGCATCGAGCGGGTCACTGGCGGCGAGCTGTTCGTGAGGGGCCGCAGCGGGGTGGAGCCCACGGCGCTCGGCCAGTTCGTCCTCGCGAAGGCGCGCCGCGTGCTCAGCGAGATGGACGCCCTCGGCGCGGAGGCCCGCGCACTCGCCACCGGCACCCCGCTGCGCCTGGGCTGCATCCTGCTCGTCCTGCTCGACGGTCTGCTGGCCGAGACCGATCTGTCCATGTCCGGCCAGGAGATCACCGTGGACCTGGAGGACTCGGTGACCGCGCTGGCCCGGATGCTGGGCGCGGGGCGGTACGACGCCATCGTGTACGGGGAGGTCAACGACCACGAGGTACCGCTCCCGGCGGGGACCCTGGCGCGGACGCTGATCCCCAAGGAGCCCTTCTGCATCCGGCTGTCGGCGGGACACCCCCTCGCTGGCCTGGACCGCATCGACCTCGCCGACCTCGCCGGCGAGTCGTGGATGACGCTGGTGGAGGACGACGACGGCGGTCCCGAGGCGCTGGTCGCCGCCTGCGCGAAGGCCGGGTTCGTCCCGTCGCTGCGCTACCGGATCACCGACCGCAAGATGCACTACGACCTGATCGCGGCGGGGCGCGCGATCTCCCTCAGCCAGCCGACGGCCCCGCAGGTGCCGGGGACCGTCATGCGCCCCCTGGCCGGGGCGCCCGTCACCGGCCGGATCCGCCTGGCCTGGAACCGCTCCGCGGTCTCGGCCGGTCAGGCGGAACTGCTCTACCGCGCCGCGGCCCGCGCCTATCTGGCCAACGTGGACAACCACGCCTTCCACAAGGACTGGTGGGACGCACACCCGGAGCTGCACCCGGCACTGGAGTGACGGGTGCGGCCCGTGGGGGAACTGTCGGTCAGGAGCCGTCGGCGAACACGGCGTAGACGTCGCGCCGGCCCGCGTACTCGCTGAGGTTCCAGATCACCGACTCGCGGTAGGCCCAGTCGGTGGTGGTGCCGCTGTGGAAGCTCAGGTCCTCGGAGCCGACACCCAGGCGGACGACGGTGGAGGGCACATCGGTGCCCGAAGTGACCGTCTTCAGATAGCCGTTGGAGGACGGGCCGTTGCTCTGCGACAGGTAGTGCTTGCTCTGGCGTGAGACCACGCCCTGGATCTTGCCCTGCTTCACCGTGACGGCCTCGGTGGCCGTGGTGGCGGCGAGCTTGCGGGTCGTGTAGTCGAGCGGCCAGCGGACGATCTTGGGCAGGTCCACCTTCGTGCCGTTGCCGTTCCACCCGGTCCCCGAGTAGTCCACCACGGGACTGGTGAGGCTGGTCGCGTACTCGCTCACGGTGAGGCTGTCCGGGCTGGAGGCGCGGTCGAGGCCGATCGCCGAGAAGCGCAGCAGCGTGCCGGTGTTGTCGTAGGCGCCGCACTGCGGAAGGACGAAGCGGTAGTCGTAGGCGTGGTAACTGCCGTCGGACTGCAGCCCGCAGGCGTCCGGGAGGCCGGTGCTGACCTCGAGGATGCTGTCCAGGTCGAAGACCCGCAGGCCCTTGTACGTGTCCACGACGTACAGCCGGTTGCCGTACCACATGATGCCGCCGGCGTGCTTGCGGACCGGCTCGTAGGTGAAGGTGCCGCCGGCCCCGCGGACGGGCTCCACCAGCAGCACGTGCCGGTAGACGGGGGCGGCGGCCGAGGTGTAGTCGACGAAGCTGACCCGGATGCCCTTGTCGATGAGGAAGTCGTCGACGCCGTTGTCGTCGGGGTCGGTCTCGAAGTACCAGGAGACCAGGACCACCCGCTTGCCACCCGCGGGCCACAGACCGGCGCCGAGCGCGTCCGCGCTGGTGGTGATGCCTTGCGGAATCCACTCGACCGCGTCCTGGTCGCCGGTGTTCCAGGTGAACCCGTGCGAGAAACCGCCCACGCCCGCGGGGGCCGAGGAGAGGCGGGTGGCGTCGCGGTTGGCGACGGCCAGCACATCGGATATCTGCGCGCGGGGCAGGGCCCGCGCCAGGCCCGCGATGTGGTCGGCGAACGTACCGGAGGCGTTGGACGTCCGCTCGGCGAGCGTGAACTGGCCGGGGGTGATGGTGGCCGCCTCGGCGGTGGCGGGGGCGAGCGCGGCGCCGGCCGCGGTGACGAACGGCGCGGCGGCCATTCCCTTGATGATCGTTCTGCGTGACATGGTCATGCGGTGAGAATGTAGATCTTCGGATCGCGCCCGTGCAAACCTCCACCCACCGGTCACGGGAGCAGGGCTGACGATACTTCACCGAGGGGGAACCGGGCCGTCCGGGGAGGCCCGGCCTCATCCGGCGCAAGCGCGGACGAGGCCGGGCCCGTGGCGGGCCGGTGCTCAGTGGAACAGCATGGATGCGTCCCCGGCCGCGGTGGTGACCGACCCCGGACAGAGGAAGCTGCCCGAGGTCTTGGTGGCCGTGAAGGGCTTGTTGGTGTACTTCCGGGTGGTCCCGTCGCGGTTCCACTCGAGGTTCGTCGCCTTGTACCGGCAGGAGATGAAGCTCTGCTTGCCGGTGATGTCGATCGCGTCCGTCTTCGCCACGGCGCCGGCGTCGTCGAAGGTGAAGGCGGGGTTGTTGTTGAGGGTGGCGGTAATGCCGCCGTTGCACGTGAGATTGCCGCCGGGCTTGTTGATCGTGTTGCGGTCGACGGTGAGGGCGTTCGGCGGGACGGCGCTGGTGCTCGCGTTGGTCCAGGTACAGGTGCTGCCGGCGACCACGATGACCCCGTCGGCCTTCTGATCGACCGTGGGTCCCGCGGCGATCGCCGCCGACGTGCCGACGACGGTTGCCGCGATCGCCAGTGCGGCGAGTCCGGTGAGCGTGGGGATGTGCCTCATGTCGCTCCTCCTTGCCACGTCCTTGTGGGGGTGATGCGAGGGCCCGGAGGCCTCGCGGGAGTGCGTCACGGAGGGTGTCACAGGGACCTTGAATTGTCAGGTGCAGCTCAACGACTGGCTTGAACCCGCCCTGGAGTGAACGTATTGAGCGTCTCGATCGAAACCTAACGGAAAGTGCCTGTCTATTCGATTGTTATGTGCGTTCACCCTTGACTGCGATCGGTTTCGGACAAACGATGGTGCCCGTTCACCCCACTCCTTCCGTACGAGGCCCCGTAGGAGCCGTGCCATGTCGCGCACTTCACGTTTGTTCCGCACAGTCGCCGCCACCGCCTCCCTCGCCGCCCTGGGGCTTCTGGCCACCGCCTGCGGCGACGGCGACGGCTCCGGCAAGGCCGCGGGCGGCGGCACCGCCGCCCAGCCGGTGGAGATCACCTACTGGTCCTGGATGCCGGGCACGAAGCAGACGGCCGAGGCCTTCAACGCGAGCCACGACACCATCAAGGTCAAGTTCGCCGAGGTGCCCGCGGGCCTGGCCGGCGGCTACGACAAGCTCGCCGCGGCCGTGAAGGCGGGCAACGGCCCGGACGTCATGAACATCGAGTACCAGGCCGTCCCCGACCTCGTCACCCAGGGACTGCTCGCCGACTCCTCCAAGCTGCTCGGACCCACCGTCAAGAAGCAGCCCGAGCAGGTCCAGGCCCTGGTCACCCTCGGCGGCAAGCTGTGGGCGGCGCCCTTCGACGTGGCGCCGCAGATGCTCTACTACCGCAAGGACCTCTTCGAGCAGCACAAGATCGCCGTCCCGAAGACCTGGGACGAGTTCCGGACGGCCGCGGAGCAGATAAAGCAGGCCGACCCCGAGGCCCGCATCACCTCCTTCTGGGGCGACGAGTCGGCGACCTGGGCGGGCCTCGCCCAGCAGGCCGGTGCCAAGTGGTACGGCACGGAGGGCGACGCCTGGAAGGTGAACATCAACGACGCCGCCACCAAGAAGGTCGCCGCGTACTGGGGCGACCTGGTCAAGAACGACCTGGTCTTCAACCACAAGGCGTGGAGCCCCGAATCGACCAAGGCGGCCTCCGAGAACAAGGTGTACACCCGCCTCGGCGCCTCCTGGAGCGCGGGCAGCCTGAAGACCGAGCAGGCGAAGCAGGAGGGCAAGTGGGCCTCCGCCGCGCTCCCCGGCTGGGGTGACGGCAAGATCGGCATGGTGGGCGGCTCCTCCTTCGCCGTCATCAAGGACAGCAAGAAGGCGGAGGCCGCCGCCGAGTTCATCAAGTGGGCCACCACCAGCCCGGAGGCCGTCAAGGCCCGGCTGAGCCCGGGGACCTCCAGCGCCATGCCCGCCGACGAGGCGCTCCGGGAGACGGCGAAGGCCTCATTCGACACCAAGTTCTACGGCGGCCAGGACATCTACGCCACCGCCTCCGAGCAGGTACCGAACATCGCCACCGGCTGGGTCTGGAGCCCGGTCCACAACGCGACCTCGGTCGACCTCGTCGCGGCCCTGGCCAAGGCCCAGGACGGCAACTTCGCCGCCGCGTTCGACACGGCGCAGGCCACGGCCGAGAAGCTGATCAACGACCGCGGTCTGAAGCTCGCGAAGTGAAGCCGGCACCACTCGCCGTGAAGCCGGCACCCCTCGCCCCCAGCAGCACGCGGCGCTCAGGCCGCGGCCGGCGCGGTCAACGCACCGCCGCCGCCCTGCTCATCGGACCGTTCGTCCTGCTCTTCCTCGCCGTCATGGTCGTGCCCATCGGGTACGCGGCCTACCTGAGCCTCTTCCGCGAGCAGTCCTCCGGCCTCGGCTTCGGCGGAACGCAGACCCTCTTCAGCGGTATCGACAACTACGTCCGGGCACTGACCGCCCCCGCCCTGCAAACCGGCTTCCTGCACATCGCGGCGTACTGCGCGGTCTACATTCCCGTCATGATCGGCGGGGCCCTCGTCCTCGCCCTGCTCATCGACTCGACCCTGGCCCGCGCCAAGCGGTTCTTCCAGCTCGCCGCGTTCCTGCCGCACGCGGTGCCCGGTCTGATCGCCGCCATCATCTGGGTGTTCCTCTACACCCCGGGCCTCAGCCCGATCCACCAGTTCCTCGACTGGGCCGGCGCCAAGGCCGACTTCTTCGGCGACGACGCCATTCTCTTCTCGATGGCCAACGCCACAGCCTGGCAGTGGATCGGCTACAACATGGTGATCTTCTACGCGGCCCTGCAGGCCATCCCCCGCGAGACGCTGGAGGCCGCGACCGTCGACGGCTCCGGCGCCGTCCGCACCGCCCTGTCCGTCAAACTCCCCATGATCCGCTCCTCGGTGGTCCTCACCACCCTCTTCACCTGCATCGGCGCCATCCAGCTGTTCACCGAGCCGGAGACCTTCCGCTACGACGCCACCGGCCTGTCGCCCGAGTGGTCGCCGACGATGTTCATCTACCAGGCCGCCTTCTCCAAGCACGACTACGGGATAGCCGCCGCGGCCTCGCTCATCCTGGCCCTGCTCGGCGCCCTGCTGTCCTTTGTCGTCACCAGGCTCGGAAACCGGTGGAAGGAAGCATGAGCACCCTCACCGCGGACAAGACCGCGCACCCCGCGCCCGGCGGCACCCCGCGCCGCCGCCACCCGCACCCGCCCCGCCGCCCGCGCACCGGCGGCCGGATCCTCGCCTCGAAAGCCGCGGTCAACGGCCTCCTCGCCCTGATCGCCCTCTACACCCTGATGCCGCTCACCTGGCTGCTGTTCGCCGCGACCAAGAACAACGCGGACCTCTTCGGCAAGCCCGGCTTCACCCTCGGCGACTTCAACCTGTTCGCCAACCTCGGCGACCTGTTCACGTACAACGACGGCATCTTCGGACGCTGGCTGCTCAACAGCTTCGTCTACTCGGTCCTCGGGTCCCTCGCCTCGACCCTGCTGAGCCTCGGCGCGGGCTACGCCTTCGACAAGTACGACTTCAGGGGCAAGGAGAAGCTGTACGGCTTCATCCTCCTCGGCCTGCTGGTCCCCGCCACCGTCATCTCCCTGCCCATGTACCTGCTGGCCTCCAAGGCCGGCATCGTCAACAGCTACTGGGCGATCCTGATCCCCGGCCTGGTCAGCCCCTTCGGCGTCTACCTCTCCCGGATCTTCTCCGAGGGCTACGTCCCCGGCGAGACCCTGGAGGCCGCCCGCATGGACGGCGCCGGCGAACTGCGCACCTTCGGATCCGTCGCCCTGCCGATGCTCGCGCCCGCCTTCGTCACCGTCTTCCTCTTCTCCTTCACCGGCAGCTGGAACAGCTTCTTCCTCCCGCTGGTCATGCTCAACGACCACGAGCTCTACCCGGTGGGACTCGGCCTGTTCAACTGGAACGCCACGCTCACCCAGTACCCCGAGCAGTACGCCCTGCTCATCACCGGCTCCCTGGTCTCCGTCCTGCCGCTCGCCGTGGCCTTCCTCTGCCTCCAGCGCTTCTGGCGCTCGGGTCTGACCGCGGGCGCGGTGAAGTGACCGTGACCACCACCACGCCCCTACGCGAACCGGGGCCCCCCGCGGCCGGAGCCCCGCGCACCCTCCTTGCCATGGGCGCCACCGTCCACCGCACCCTCCTCGAGGCCGCCGCGCTCGAGCGGCTGCCCCGCGTCGCGGACACCGACACCGCGCTGCTCGTCACCGACTACCGGGCCGCCGACCCGCAGCTGCTCGCCCGCACCGAGGTCCTCTTCACCCACTGGGGCTCCCCGCTCCTCGACGAGGAGGCACTGCGCCGGCTGCCGGCCCTCAAGGCTGTCGTCCACGCCGCCGGGTCCGTCAAGCACCACATCACCCCGGCCGTCTGGGAGCGGGGCATCACCGTCTCCTCCGCCGCGGAGGCCAACGCCCGGCCCGTCGCCGAGTTCACCCTCGCAGCGATCCTGTTCGCGAACAAGCGGGTCCTGGACAGCGCCCGGCGCTACCGCCGCGAGCGCACGGCGTACGAACTCCTGCCCTACTTCGCCGGATACGGCAACTACCGGCGCACCGTGGGCATCGTCGGCGCCTCCCGCATCGGCCGCCGGGTCATCGAGCTGCTGCGCCCCTTCGACCTCGACGTGCTGCTCTACGACCCGTACGTGGACGCGCAGGAGGCCGCCGCCCTCGGCGTGTGCCCGCTCCCGCTGGACGAACTCGTCTCGCGCAGCGACGTGGTCTCCATCCACGCGCCCCAACTCCCCGAGACCCGCCACATGTTCGATGCGCAGCTGCTCGGGCGGCTCGCCGACGGGGCCACCCTCGTCAACACCGCGCGCGGCTCTCTCGTCGACACCGACGCCCTCGTCGCCGAACTGCGGACCGGCCGTATCCACGCCGTCATCGACGTCACCGACCCCGAAGAGCCCCCGGCCGGCTCGCCCCTCTTCACCCTGCCCAACGTGCTCCTCACCCCGCACATCGCGGGCTCCCTCGGCAACGAGCTGTCCCGTATGGCCCACTGGGCCATCGACGAGGTGGAACGCTACGCACACGGCCGGCCCTTCGCCCACGGCGTCGGCCCGGACGAGCTGCTGCGTTCGGCGTGACCGGCACGACCCCCCGTAGGAGAACAGCCAGCCATGACCAGCACCACCCGCGACACCGCGTACGTCGAAGACCGGGCCCCCGGCCGCGGCCGGCTCGCCCCCCGGGCGGCCCTCCACTCGGACGCCCCGAGCCTCGCACTCGACGGGCCCTGGCGCTTCCGCCTCGCCGCCGGACTCCACGACCTCAGCGCCGGGTTCGAAGCCCCGGGCTTCGACGATCACACCTGGGACGAGCTGCCCGTACCGTCCTGCTGGCAGCTGAACGGCTTCGGCGCACCCGCGTACACCAACGTCACCTACCCCTTCCCGGTGGACCCGCCCCACGTCCCCGACGAGAACCCGACGGGCGAGTACCGGCGCGCGTTCACCCTCCCCGAGCCCTGGCCCGCCGACCGCGCCGTCCTGCGCTTCGAGGGCGTCGACTCCTGCTTCGCGGTCTGGCTCAACGGGCAGCGGCTCGGCGACGGCAAGGGCAGCCGGCTCCCCACCGAGTTCGACGCCACCGGCGCCCTGCGCCCGGGCCGCAACCTCCTGGCCGTCCGCGTGCACCAGTGGTCCGCGGGCAGCTACCTGGAGGACCAGGACATGTGGTGGCTGTCCGGCATCTTCCGCCCGGTACGCCTCCTCGCCCGGCCGGCGCAGCGCCTCGACGACGTCTTCGTGCACGCGGACTACGACCACACCACCGGCCGGGGCACCCTCCGCGTGGAGACCACGGGAGCCGCCGCCCGCCTGCACGTGCCGGCGCTCGGCCTGCACGACGCCGACCCGGCCGGGCCGCACGCCTTCCCCGCCGTCGTCCCCTGGACCGCCGAGCAGCCGCACCTCTACGACGGCGAACTCGTCACCGCCGGCGAACGCGTGCGGATCCGCGTCGGCTTCCGCACCGTGACCGTCGAGGACGGGCGGCTCCAGGTCAACGGCCGTCCGCTGCTGCTGCGCGGGGTCAACCGCCACGAATGGGACCCGGAGAGCGGCCGCACCCTCTCGTACGCGACCATGCGCCACGACGTCCTGCTGATGAAGCGGCACAACATCAACGCCGTCCGCACCAGCCACTACCCGCCCGACAGCGCCTTCCTGGACCTGTGCGACGAACTCGGCCTCTGGGTCGTCGACGAATGCGACCTGGAGACGCACGGGTTCGAACCCGTCGGCTGGCACGCCAACCCGAGCGACGACCCGCGCTGGCAGGATGCGTACCTCGACCGGATGAGCCGCACGGTCGAACGGGACAAGAACCACCCCAGCGTCATCATGTGGTCCCTCGGCAACGAGAGCGGCACCGGCCGGAACCTCGCCGCCATGGCCGCGTGGACCCGGCGCCGGGACCCCTCCCGGCTCCTGCACTACGAGGGCGACCAGGACAGCGGTTACGCCGACGTCTACAGCCGGATGTACGCCGACCACGCCGAGACCGAACTGATCGGCCGCGGCGAGGAACCCGCCACCACGGACCCGGCGCTCGACGCACACCGGCGCGCCCTGCCCTTCATCCTGTGCGAGTACGCGCACGCCATGGGCAACGGACCCGGCGGACTGGCCGAGTACCAGCGGTTGTTCGAGCGGTACCCGCGCCTGCAGGGCGGCTTCGTCTGGGAGTGGATCGACCACGGCATCGCCCGGCGGACCGCAGACGGCCGCACCCGTCACGCGTACGGGGGCGACTTCGGCGAGCCCGTCCACGACGGGAACTTCGTCGCCGACGGGCTCCTCTTCCCCGACCGCACCCCCTCGCCCGGCCTGATCGAGTACAAGAAGGTGATCGAGCCCGTCACCATCGACCTGGACCCGGCGGGGGAGAGCATCCTGATCCGCAACGGGCACGACTTCCGCGACACCGGGCACCTCGGCTTCGACTGGCGGGCCGAGGACGAGGGCGAACCCCTCGCGCAGGGCCCGCTGGCGGTCCCCGTACTGCGGCCCGGCGAGCACACCCTCCTGCCGTGGCCCGCGCTGCCGCCCGCGAAGGACGGCGAACGGGCCTTCACCGTCACCGCCCGCCTCGCCCGGGACGAGCCCTGGGCCGGGGCGGGCCACGACATCGCCTGGGGCCAGGCGGTGTCGCCGCTGGCGCCGCCGCCGGTGCGACGGCGCGCACCCCTGTCACGGCAGGGCGCCGACGTCCTCGTCGGTCCCGGCCGGTTCGACGCGGCCACGGGCGGCCTGCGAGCCGTCGGCGGGCTGCCGCTCGACCGTCCGGTACTCGACCTGTGGCGCGCTCCCACCGACAACGACCGGCTCGGAGGCCGGGAGGCCGACGGCTGGCAGGCCCTCGGACTGCACCGGCTCACCACCCGGTTGACCGGGCTGGACGCCTCCGGCGACGCGCTGACCGTCACCACCCGGGTGGCGGCCGCGGGCACCGACGCCGCGATGCACACCACGTACCGCTGGCGCACCGACGGCTCCACGCTGTGGCTCGACCTCACCGTCGTACCGGAGGGGGACTGGCCGGGCGCGCTGCCGCGCATCGGGCTGCGCACGGCCCTGCCCGGCTGGATCGACACCGTGGACTGGTACGGACGCGGCCCGGGCGAGGCGTACCGCGACACGGCGGCCGCGGCGCGGCTGGGACGCCACCGTCACACGGTCGACGCGTTGCAGACCCCGTACGTGCGCCCGCAGGAGAACGGCAACCGGCATCAGGTCCGCTGGGCCCGGCTGACCGGGGCGGGCGGCGGACTGCTGGTGACCGGCGACCCCTGGTACGACCTCACCGCCCGCCGCTGGACGGCGGCCGAACTCGCCGCCGCCCGGCACACCACCGACCTCGTGCCGGGCGACCGCGTCCACCTGCACCTCGACGCCGCACACCACGGGATCGGCACGGCCTCCTGCGGTCCGGGCCCCCTGCCGGAGCACGAACTGCGCGCACGGCGGACGACGCTGCGGCTCGGCTTCGCGCCGCTGGACCGACCTCAGGCCTAGGCGAAGTCGCGCGCGAAGCCCTCGCGGAACCCGGGCCGCACGACCGCCTCGTCGAAGGCGCGCGCGGCGCGGGCGAGGGCGGCCTGGTTCTCCTGGGCGGCGGCGAGTTCGGCCAGATACGCGCGCAGGCTCAGTCCGCGGGCCGCGGCGAGCGCGGCGAGCCGGTCGTGGACATCGGTGTCGACCTCGACTGTGGTGGTGTCAGCCATGGTCCGAGTATGCGCCGTCCGGGGCCCCGACGGGGGTGGTTACGGCTTCGCTCACCGGGCAGGCGAGGAGGTGCGGCGGGAAGGACCCGCCGCCCGCCGAACCGAGGAGCTTTCGAGTGACGCAGCATGTATGGAGTTACCGGTCGACCTCGGGCCATCTGGCAGGCACCGACCTCACGGGCTACACGGTCGAGGCGACGGACGGCCACATCGGAAAGGTCGACCAGCACAACGACGAGGCCGGCGACGCCTATCTGGTGGTCGACACCGGCGTGTGGATCTTCGGCAGGGAGGTCCTCGTTCCGGCGGGCGCGGTGACCCGCATCGACCCGGAGATCCGGACCGTGTACGTGGACGGAACCAAGGAACAGATCAAGGCCGCCCCTGAGTTCCACCGGGAGCAGCACCTCGGCGACCCCGGCTACCGCGACGTGCTGGTCACGTACTGGGGCTTCGCGGGCCCGTTCGGCGGCCCGTTCGGCGGGAACCGCGTCTAGGCCGGGGTCCCCGGGGCGGCCTGCCGACCTCCTCCAGGATCCCCCTGACCAGGTTCGACGTCTGCTCTCCCGGCCACAGCGGCGCCGGCAGGGCGGCCAGCAGCTCTGCGGCCCGCGCGTCTCCGAGGCCGGCCAGCAGCCGTGGAACGTCGAGCAGATAGTCGCCGAAGGTGTTCGGGTCGAAGAGCGCGGGCAGGGCGCGCAGGAGGTCGGCGGCGTGCGGGTCGCCGAGCCCGACCAGTGCCCTGGCGGCATTCACCCGGCTCGGGTCCGGGACCTCGGGACACAGTGCCAGGAGGTGGAGGGCGTGGGCGGCGCGGCGGTCGCCCAGGCCGGCCAGCGCCACGGCGGCCGCCAACTGGTCCCGGGTGGAGAGGGCCCGGGCCCAGATGAGCGCGTGCAGCTGTTCGGCGGCGGCCGGTTCGTCCAGCGCGGCCAGTGCCGTCGCCGCCTCCACACGTGGGGAGCCGCTGATGCCCGGGTCCCGGGAGAGGGCGAGGAGCAGGCCGTGGCTGCGGGGATCCCCGAGCGCCGCCAGCTGCTTCGCCGCGCGGACGCGATCGTGTTGACCCTCGCCCCGGTTGGCGGCGAGTGAGTGGAACACCTCGGCGGCGCGCGGGTCGCCGATGCCTGCCAGCGCCACACCGGCCTCCAAACGGGCCTGCCCCGGCCCGCCGGAGGAGAGGCCGAGGGCGTGCAGGCGGTCGGCCCCACGGGGATCACCCGCGGAGACCAGCGCCCCGGCCGCTCTGACGCGCACCGCCTGTTGCACGTTCACGTCCAGCGAGACGGACAGGAGCGAGGCGGGGCCCCGTGGGTCGCCGCGGGTGGCCAGTGCCTCGGCGGCCGCCACACGGTACGCGGCGGGCATGTCCGGTGCCAGGCACAGTGCGTACAGCGCGTCCAGGGCACGGGGGTCGCCCAGTTCGGCCGCGGATTCGGCGGCCGGGACACGGTCGCGGCCGGAGGAGGACCCGGCGAGGGCGATCGCGAGGAACAGGCCCGCGGCGCGGGGGTCGCCGATCGTGGCCAGCGCCGCGGCGGCGTCGCGGCGGACCTTGCTGGAGACGACCGGGTCCCCGGAAACGACGACGAGCGAGGCGGGGCCCCGGGGATCCCCGTACTCGACCAGGGCCCCGGCCACCCGAAACCGATCGAACTCCGGGCAGGACGCATCGACGGCGAAGCCGTACAGGAGATCCGGTCCCCGGGGGTCTCCGAGACGGGTCAGCGCCTCGGCGGCCTGGGTGCGGATGCGGGCACTGAACTCGGGGCCCGTGTAAGCGTGGAGGCGCCCCGCTGCCGTGGCGACCACGTCGTCGGGAACGCGGGTCCCCATGTGGGCCTGGGCGGCCACGAACTCCCAGCCGGGCAGCCCGCCCCGCGACGCCAGGCGCCGGAGCGGTGACCTGCGCAGGCCGAGACCGGCGTCGTGCGCGGCGTCGAGGAGGAACCCGGTCGAGGAGGAATCGGTCGGCGGCGCCCAGTACCGCAGGCCCCACGCGCGCGGCCGGACCCCGGGTGGTGTCCCCCTGGCGTAGACGGACATCGGAACCGCAGGCCGGCATCTGCGGGGCTGGTGGAAGGCCCGCCGGATGGCCCGCGCACCCTCCTTCGGGTCGCGCAGGACATGGCGGGCGGCCAGGTGTTCCAGCAGCGTCTGGTGGAGGAAGACGAGGTCGCCGCCGCGCGGGATCAGCAGGCCGCCGCGCCGGGCGGCGGTGTCCAGGAACGCCCGCCAGTCGCCCTCCGGCACCCGCGCGGGCCGCCGCGCCCGCGGCTGCTCGCACAGGACGTCGAGCGCGGGCCGGATGTTCCCGGCGTGGCGTTCGGCCGCGAGGCGGGCGATCAGTTCGGGGAGGTGGTCGAGCGTCTCCTCGGCGGCGGCGAGCGCCCCGGGTCCGTAGCGGCCGAGGCCCGCGGTCAGCACGGGCAGGCCGTGCGAACCGGCCCGGTGCTGCTGGCGGTGGAGCAGGTCGACGAACTTGCGGTAGAGCTGCCCGCGCCCGGCGGGCAACGGCTGGTCCGGGGCGGCCGCGTGGAGCTGGCACAGCATCGCGGTCATCAGCGGCACCTGTGCGAGCGCCGCGAGCCGGGTCTGTTCCAACGCCCGCAGGAACCGCCGCGTCGTACCCTCGGGGTCCGCCACCTCCAGGCACCGGAACCAGTTCCCGGCGATCAGCGGCAGGTCGTCCCGGCCGAAGGGCTGGAGGGCGTAGTGGGGCACGTCGGTGCCCAGGAGGTCGAGTTCCCGCCCTGGCAGCGGGCGGGTGGCGACGATGAACCGGTACAGACCGGCATGCTCCCCGCCGGAGGCGTCCGCGAGGCGGCGCAACACCTTGCGCCGGGCGGCCGCGTCGGTGACCTCGTCCAGCCCGTCCACCAGGACCAGCCAGCCCGCCCCCGGCTGCGGCTCGGAGCCGAAGAAGGCCGCCGGCAGCTTCTCCACCAGTCCCTCCAGCTCCCGGTTCACGGAGGCGGCGAGGGCGTCCGCCAGCGGGGCGTCGACGAGGTCGGCGGCGGGTACCAGCACGGGCACGCTCTCCTCGCCCCGCCCCTTCAGCCACCGGCCCGTGCCCCGGGCAAGCCAGGTCCGCAGCAGGCTCGACTTGCCGCCGCCGGGCCCCGCCAGGATCACGCACACCCGCCCGCCGGCCGGGACCTCGTCGGCCGGCACGGTGGCCGCCCCGGCAGCCTCGGCCGCGCGGCGCACCCGTTGCCGCAAGTAGACCGCGGCGAGCGGAGGCGTGGTGCCCGGCAGCACACCGGCGTACGGGTGCTCCCGCGCGGCGTCGCGGGCCGCGGCGAGGTAGCCGTCGATGCGGCGCGTCCGCACGTCCGCCCGCTCGCGCAGCCGGCGCAGCTCCACCAGGGCCGGTCCGGTGATCCCCAGGGCGCGGGCGAGCACGTCGAGCGTCGTGAGGGTGGGCACCGCCTTCGCGTTGAGGATGTTGCTCAGGGTCGACGGCTGGATGCCGGCGTCCCGGGCCACCTCGCTCTGCTTCCGCCCGGCCAGCGCGGTACGGATCCGGGCGATCAGCTCCCGGTGGGCGCCGCCCGGGACCTCGGTGCTCAGACCCTCCACCCAACACCCCTTGACCAGGCCGTACGTTCCGGTTCACATCACCCCTGTGAACGCCTGTCGAGGCTATCCCTGGTACTTCGAGGCCGGCCGGCCCTTGCCCGAACCGAAACCTTCGACGTACGAGGAGTACCCGTGAACCTCCAACTTGCCTTGATCGCCGCGCCCTTCGTGCTCGGCCTGCTCGTGCGCCTCGCCCTCGGGCCCCGCCGTGCACCGGCCGCCCTGGTACGCGGACTGCGGGACCTGGTGACCCTGCGGATGGTCCTGCGCGACAGCGACCCCGACGAGCGTGCCGGGCTGCTGGAAGCCCACCGCTCCTGGCGGGCCGAGCCCGTGCCCGGCCGGGAGCGCAAGGCGCGCACCCGGCGGGGCTGAGCCCTACGCGTTCTGCCGGGCGGGTTCGAGCAGGTTCTCGCGCAGGGCGGCGACGAGGGTGTCGTCCGCGCCCAGCAGGTCTGCCGCGTAGTCCCGTACGGACCCGTGCTCGCGCGTGAGGGCCGCGAGGAACAGGCGCATCACCTCGGCGGGCGCCCGCCCGTACCCCGGCCAGGCGGGTTCCTGGCCGGGGTGGTCCGCCCGCCAGTCCGCGAGCAGCCGGCCGGTCGCGAGTTCCGTGAGGGCGAAGTCCTCGACGATGACCTCCTCGGGAACCCCCAGCAGCGCCAGGACCAGCGCCGCCAGCAGACCGGTGCGGTCCTTGCCCGACGCGCAGTGGAAGGCCACCGGGCCCTCCTGGGCGGCGATCACCTCAAGCGCCCGGCGCAGTTCGCCGACGCCGTCGTGGGCGACTTCCATGTACCGCTCGGCGAGGTAGGGCCCGGTCTCGACCTCCGGGCCGAGGGCCGCCTGGTCGTAGGGGCGGTGTTCGATGCTGAGGTGGTGGTAGGCGAGTGACGGATGCCCGGGCACCCGTCCCTTCGCGTCGATCTCCCAGGAGTACCGCAGGTCGATGACCGCCTCGACGCCGAGCTCCAGGAAGCGTTCCCAGTCCTCGCCCCGCAGCTTGCCCAGGGAGTCGGACCGGAACAGCCGGCCCCAGCGCACCGTCAGGCCGTCCGCGGCCGTATAGCCGCCCAGGTCACGGAAGTTGTGCAGCCGCTCAAAGGTTATGTGTCTGTCCACAGGCGGCACTCTATGCCGCGACCGGCCGCCCTTCTCAGCCCGCCCACCGCCCGGTGAGGAAGGTGAGGGCGACCGTGGTGGCCAGCGGGGCCGCGACGCACAGGTACACCGTCAGAACCCGGGGGCGGCGGTGGCTCCAGGCGGCCAGGCCGATCCAGAGCGGCCACCACAGCAGGGTGGAACGGGGAATCGACGTGTACCAGTAGGAGGTGCCCAGCGCCCACAGGGTGAGGCCGATGTAGAGGGCCTCGGGCCAGCGGCGGCCTCGTACGAGCAGGACCAGGAGGATCACCCCGGCCAGCATGGCCAGGAGCTCGGCCTGCCACATCAGCGCGTAGCCGGTGGGGTGGAGGTGATGGAAGGCGGCGTTCCAGGTGTTGGCCCAGGCATCCCACGGCGCGTGGAAGTCCCGGTACCAGCCGCGCTCCTGGGCGTGCTTCCACGCCATCCAGTCGCCGGTCCCCGCCTCCAGGTACCAGCTGTACAGCACGGGGGAGAGGGCGGGCAGGCACAGCCAGGGAGCCGCGCGCCAGGCCCGGCTGCCCCGGGTGGTGAGCGCGAAGTGCAGGACGAGCGCGGCCACGAGGAAGAGCCCGGTGACGCGTACGGAGCAGGCCAGGCAGGCCAAGGCCCCGGCCGCAGGCCAGTTCCGGCGCTGGGCTGCCAGCCAGGCAGGCAGTGCCAGGGCCAGGAACAGCGCCTCGGTGTAGCCGGCGGCGAGGAACACGGCGCACGGCGAGAGCAGGAAGAACAGCACCGTACGCCGGCCCGCGTCCGGGTCGGGCAGGTGGCGGCGGGCGATGCGGGCCAGCGCCAGGACGGCGACGCCGCCCGCGACGAACGAGATGAGCGCTCCGGCCGCGGCCCAGTGCGGGACGACCGCGTGGACGGCGCGCAGGGTGAGGGGGAAGCCGGGGAGGAAGGCCTCCCTGTTGTCCCAGCCGACCGTCCACGGACCGGCCTGGTCGGGGAAGTAGCCGTCCTGGGCTATGTGGAGGTAGTGCCACCAGTCCCACTGCTGCCAGGGCGACAGGAACGAAGCGGGGTTCCGCGCCTGGTCGTCGGAGGGGAACAGCCAGCGGGCGGCTCCCGCGGTGGTCCACAGGCCGACGCGGGTCAGCACGTAGAGCCACAGCACCTCGCGGTCCGCACGGCCGGGGCGCCACGCGAACACCGGGCGGCGCACCGCGGGCCTGCGGGGAACCTCGACAGGCCGGGGCGGGGCGGAAACGGACATGGGTGGATCTCCTGCTCGGCTGAAGGCGTGCGGAACCGCCGGCCGTGGTTCCGGGGCCGGTGTCCGCTGATGGGGAGGGAGGGGTTACTGAGGCGGGTACGACGTGGCGGTGGATCTGCCCGGACCCGAAGTCGTGGGCGGCGGGGCGGGCGGTGACGTCGTCACGCCCGGTGAGGTCGAAGCGCCGGGCGTGGCCGAAGCGCCCGGCGCGGTCGGCACGGGGGACGGCGGCACGGGAGAGGGGGTGGTCGCCGGGAGGGTCGGGCTCGAGTCGTGCGGCAGCAGCGTCGACAGGGCGGCGCCGGTCCCGCCGAGGACCAGGAGGCAGGCGGCCGCCACGGAGACGATCCTGCGCCGTCGGGCCCGCTCCCCGCGCCGGGCGATGACGGAGACGGGCGGGAGACCGGCCCCGGACTGCCCCGCGGAGGCCGCTTCCCGGAACAGGGACCGCAGCGGATCGTGGGAGTCATGCATCGGGCGCCTCCTCAATGCGGGGGTCCTGCAGATGGCGGGAGAGGGTGGCCCGGCCCCGGGTGAGATGGGTCTTGACCGTGCTCGCGGACAGGGAGGTCTCGGCGGCGATCTGCTCGACCGTCAGATCGCACAGATAGTGCAGAGCCATCGTCCGGCGCTGCTTGAGGGGCAGGTGGCGCAACGCGTCGACGAGGGCGACGGCCTCCGGCCCCGGACCCTCCACATGACCGGCGGGGGCAGTGCGCTGCCAGGCGTCGGCGGTACGACGGCGCACGCGCCACCGGCTCACCGCGAGCCGCCACGCGACGGTGCGGATCCACGCCTCGGGCCGGCCGTCCCGGTCCAGCTGATGCCGTCTGCCCCAGCCTCTGACGAAGGCCTCCTGCACCACGTCCTGAGCCTCATGATGATCGCCGAGCATGACGTACAACTGACCTGTCAGCCGTCCCGCCGCGTGTGCGTAGAACTGTTCGAACTCCTCGACGGTCAAAAATCGCTCCCGAATCCATGTGACCCTCTCACCAGGCATACGCCCGCCGGACCGCATCCGGTCGACACGGAACACCGGGAAGAAGTGTGAGTGCCGTCACAGGGGCGCCGCGGTGCCGTGATGCGCGGGCGCGGCGCAGGGAGCGGCCTTCGGTCAGGACGGTTCGGTGAGTACGGACAGCACGTTGCCCGCCGGGTCCTTGAACCAGGCGATCGACGGCATGCCCTCGCCCTGCTCCCTGACGATGCCCTTGGCGTCGGCGTCGAAGTCCGGATAGCGCTCGAAGGTCACCCCGAGGGCCGTGAGCGCGTCGACGGTCTTGTCGATGTCGTCCACCGGGAAGTTGAGGACGGTGAACTCCGCCGGCCGGTGGTTGTCCTTGGGGTACAGCAGTACGGTGCCGCCGCCCCCGAGGTTCAGGAAGAGCATGCCGTTCTCCTCCGAGACCCGCAGGCCGAGCGTCCCGCCGTAGAACTCCTTGGCCTTCGTGATGTCGTCCACCGAGAACCCGCTGAACGCCTTGGTGTCCTGGAACATGATCACTCCCGTCGACGCGTCGGTCCCTCTCCCATCCTCCTCCCGGCGGCGTCAGCCCGCCTCGGGGTCGAGGCGGCGCAGCACGTCCCGAAGGGAGTGGCCGGTCTCGTTGTCCCGGACGGCGGGGTCCAGTCCGGCGGCCAGCAGGGCGGCGAGCCCGGGGGTGTCGCCGTGCCGCGCACGCTCGAACACTTCCCGCCGCAGCGGCCGCAGGGCGCGCGGCAGCCGCCCCCGCCCCGAGGCCCAGGCGCGCTGTACGGCGAAGCACCCGGAGACGTCGCCCCCGAACGCCAGCATGGCCTGCTCGCGCAGCTGCTCCCGGGCACTGTGCGGGACGCGCAGCTCCCCGTCGCGGAAGCCGACCAGGTGCCACTCGCCGCCGCATCTGACCCGCACCGGTTCCAGGACGGCGGGCGGGCCGGGCGGCCCGCAGGCGGGGCCCGATGCCGGGAAGAGGGCGGCCGCCACCAGCGGGTGGAGCTCCTCCGGCGCGAGGCGCCCGGTACGGACCAGCTGGAGGTCGGGCATGCGCCGCCATGCGATCCCCGGGACCGTGGCCAGTCCGGCGTCCCGGTGCGGACCCTCGGCGCGGGCGCGCAGAGCGGCGTCCGGCCCGGGGCCGGCCGGCTCGACCAGGACGTCACCGCGGTACCCGCCCGGTATCCGGAACCGGTCGGCGACCCCGGCCGCGAGCAGACGCCGCACTTCCCGGACGGTCCGCGGCAGGTCCATGGGAAGCGCCGCGATGACGGCTTCCGGCTCCCCGGGGCCCCAGCCGGAGTTGAGCGGCACGGCGGTCGGATCGACGTCCACACCGGCGGCCGCGAAGGCGCCCACGAGGTCCCCGCGGGCCTGGAGGACGGCGATCCACTCCTCCCGCGCGGCCGGATCGCCTCCGGAGCCGGGGTCGGTGTCGGGCAGCTCCCGTGGTCCGAGCGGAGTGCCGTCCGCGTGGAAGAACGGGAGCCGTTGCCCGCCGCCGCCCCCGCACCATGCGCGGAGTTCCGGGGCGTGCCGGGCGTCCCAGAAGTGGCGGGCCGCGGTCCAGTCCTTCACGAGGTATTCGGGCAGCAGGCCGGGGTCGTCGGCGTTGAGGAGGTCCAGGACCAGCCGCTGCGGACCGTCCCATGCCCCAGGGGTGCGGACGACCAGGTACGACGGCTGCGCGTGCGTCCGGAACCTGCGCCTGACGCCGCCGTGGGGGGCGAGGAGGACCACCCGGCGCGCGGCCAGCGTCGTGCCCCCGGACGCGGGCGCCCGGGGCAGGTGCCAGCGCAGCAGGTCGGGTGCCAGGTGGGCGAGGTCGTCCGCGACCGCGTCCCGTACGGCGGCGCCGTGCCGGTCCCCGATCCGCGCCAGGTCGAGTGCGACGTCCACGGCCGCGACCGCGCAGGCCGCGCGCCAGTCACCGGCCAGCCGGGCCTCGGTCGCGCCCTCGATCATCCAGCGCGGCACGGCGAAGCGCCGCACCCGGTGCCACAGGGCGACCTCCTCGACGGGGAGCCCGCCCACCAGCGGTTTTCTGCTCATGGTCAGCACCCTTCGAGGCAGGAGTGGGGGGCGGAAGCGGGGCGGGAGGCGGCAGGGCCGGTCGGATTCGAACCGACGTCCTCCGGCTGCGCAAGCCAGGTGCGACGACCTCTGCGCTACGGCCCTGCCGCCGGTGATCATAACGACGGGCTGCCGCCGGACATAGGTAGGAAATCCCCTACGTTTGACACGTAGGAAAATCCCTACCTATCGTGGGGGCATGAACATCACGCACGCTTCCTTCGTCACCCTCCCCGTCGCCGACCAGGACCGGGCCCTCGCCTTCTACACCGGCGTCCTGGGCTTCGAGGTCCGTGCCGACCGCCAGGTCGGCCCGGCGCGCTGGCTGCAGGTCGCCCCCGAGGGCGCGCAGACCGTCTTCACGCTCTCCGGCCCGGGGATGGGCGATTTCACGCCCGGCTCCGCCCGGGGGATCATGTTGGTCACGGCCGATGTCGACGCCGACTGCGCGAGGCTAGCGGCGGCCGGTCTCGAGGTGAACGGTCCGGACGAGGCCCCCTGGGGGCGAATGGCCGGTTTCCGCGACCTCGACGGCAACGCCCTGATGCTGCTCACGGAGAAGGAAGGCTTCTAGCGCCATGGTCACGACGGGTACCGCCGAGGACCGCGTGTTCGCCGCTCTCGCCAACGGCACCCGCCGCGAAGTCCTGCGCCTGCTGCGCGAGCGCGGCCCGCAGTCCGTCCAGTCCCTGGCCGACCACTTCGACATGCGCCGCCCCAGCCTCTCGGAACACCTGAAGGTGCTGCGGGAGGCCGGGCTCGTCGCGGAGGAGCGCGCCGGCCGCCAGCGCATCTACCGCCTCGAGGCCGCGCCGCTGGCCGACGTACAGGACTGGCTCCATCCGTACGAGCGGTTCTGGCGCGACAGGTTCAAGGGCCTGGGCGACCTCCTGGACCGCATGCCGGACGATGAGACATGACCTCAGCCTCCGAAGCGTCCGACCAGGGGTTCGACGAGGACCTCAGCACGGTCCGGGTCGACCAGTTCCTGCCGCATCCGCCCGCCAAGGTCTGGCGCGCCCTCACCGAGCCCGACCTGATCGCCCAGTGGCTCATGCCCTCGGACTTCCGCCTCGAAGTCGGCCACCGCTACACGATGACCTCGCTGCCCCGCCCGAACACGGGCTACTCCGGCACGACGGCGGCCGAGGTGCTCGCCTACGAGACCGGGCGGATGCTCTCGGTCCGCTGGACGGACGCCTCCGGCGGCCCCGATGCCGGCCGGGCCGACTGGACCATCACGTGGACGCTTGAACCGGAAGGCCGCGGAACCAGGCTCTTCCTCGTCCACGAGGGCTTCGACCCGGACGACCCGGCGCAGATGAGGGCCCGCACGATCATGGGCGGCGGCTGGCGCAGCCACGTCATGGACTCCCTGAGCGCCGTACTGGAGCGCCTCTGACCAAGCCAAGAGGCACGCCAAAAGGCAAGCCAAAAGGAAGGAAGGGCCCGGATCGTTGAAGATCCGGGCCCTTCCTTCCATCAGTAGCGGGGACAGGATTTGAACCTGCGACCTCTGGGTTATGAGCCCAGCGAGCTACCGAGCTGCTCCACCCCGCGTCGGTGAACCCCACCCTACGGCACTGCGGCGGCGCCGCCGACCACGGGTAAATCGGGTGGCACCGCGCGGCCCGGCCCCGACAATGCGTCCATGCGCATACGAGCAGCACGCCTGGACGAACTGCCCCTCCTCCAGGACATCGAGAGGGCGGCCGGGCGGTGCTTCCGGGACATCGGCATGCCGGAGATCGCCGACGACGAACCGCTCCCGCTCGAGGAACTCGCCGACTACCAGCGGGCCGGGCTGGCCTGGATCGCCGCTGACCCGGCCGACTCCCCGGTCGCCTACCTGATCGCCGACCGCGTCGACGGCAGTCTCCACGTGGAGCAGGTGTCGGTCCACCCGGACAGCGCGCGCCGCCGCATCGGCCGGTCCCTGCTGGACCACCTCGCGCAGTACGCCGCCGACGAGGGGGTGCCCGCGCTGACCCTCACCACCTTCACCGAGGTCCCGTGGAACGCCCCGTACTACGCGCGCTGCGGCTTCCTGCCGCTGGACGACGCCGGCCTCACGCCCGGACTGCGCGAGATCCGCGCCCGCGAAGCGCAGCACGGGCTGGACCGCTGGCCCCGGATCTGCATGCGCCGGACCCTGTGACGCCAAGGAATGCGGCCGGCGGAGCCGGCGGTCCCGGGTGGCCCGCCACCGCTACAGGGCGCGTACGAAACGCAGCCCCGGGCGGCCGTCCAGCTCGATCTCGCCGGCCGGGGTGAAGCCCTTACGGGCCAGGACGGCGCGCGAGCCGGCGTTGTCCGGTGTGGTGACGGCCCGCAGCGAGGCCAGGCCGTACTCCGCGGCCAAGCCCACCGGCCGGTGTGTGCTCCGTACGAGTTCTCTTGGGGTGCCCGTTCGGCCCCAGAGCCGAGTTCATGATCATCATTTTGGCTCCCGATCGTTTTGATGCTGCCATCCGGCCGTGTGAGATCTGGGAGGGCAACGAATGCAACTGACCAAGGCGTGGGGCGTGGTGGCCGCTGTGACGGGAGCCATGCTGGTGGCAGCGGCTGCGCCGGGCCGGGCGTCCGACGCGGACGCCGCCGAGCACACGGCCGGGAGCGGGGCGAAGGAGGCGGCGGTCACCCTGCTGGTCGGCCGGGCGGTGGACGAGGGCGGCCCGGCGGCGGCCGGCCGGTGCGCCGTCCACACCTTCCGGCCCGGGCTGTGCGGCGGCTGGCGGGAGCAGCGCGTCCGGGCCACCGCCCACGGCAGCGGAACCGTCCTGCGGATGCCGGTCCTCGGCGACACCTCGAGCGCAGCCCGCTCGGATGCGCTGCCCACGGACGCCGACGCGCCGCTGGAGATCGCCCTCGCGGAACCGGGACGCCTCACCGACGTGACCGTGACCGACGGGCACGGCCGCCACCTGGCCGGAGAGCTCGGCCCCGACAGCGGGCACTGGCTCAACACCGAACCGCTGCGCGCGGGCGAGATGTACACCGTGCAGGTCGGCGCCCAGGACGCGGCCGGCACCCCGGTCGGGGTGACCATGGCGTTCCGGACCGCCCCGCCCGCCGACGGGGGCCGGCTGACGGCCGAGTTCGGGCCCCGCCCGGGGACGTACGGCGCGGGGGAGATCGTCACCGCGGACCTCAGCCGCCCGGTGCCCGCCGACGACCCGGTGGCCCGCGCACGGGTGGAGCAGGCACTGCAGGTGACCTCGGAGCCCCAGGTCGAAGGCGCCTGGCACTGGGTCGACGCGTCGACCCTGCACTACCGCCCGCGCACCTACTGGCCCGCCCACACCGTGGTCCGCGTACGCAGCGGTCTCGACGGGGTCGAGGTCGGGGACCTCGGTTACGGCGGCCCCTCGGAGCAGCTGGAGTTCACCGTCGGAGACCGCATCGAGGCCGTCACCGACTCCGCCGCCCACGAGATGACCGTACGCCGCAACGGACGGATCATCAGGACGATCCCGGTCACCACCGGAAAGGCCGGGTTCAGGACGCGCGCCGGCATCAAGGTCGTGCTGCGCAAGGAGCCCAAGGTCCGGATGCGGGGGGACACCGTCGGGATCAAGCGCGGCACCAAGGAGTTCTACGACCTGCCCGTTCTGTACGCGACCAGGGTGACCTGGAGCGGCGAGTACATCCACGCGGCGCCCTGGTCGGTCGAGGCGCAGGGCGAGGAGAACGTCAGCCACGGCTGTACGGGCATGAGCACCGAGAACGCCGCCTGGTTCTTCGAGACGGTGCGCGAAGGGGACATCGTCGAAGTGGTCAACAGCGGCGGCGAGAAGATGGCCCCCTTCGCCAACGGCTTCGGCGACTGGAACCTCGACTGGGGGAGCTGGCTGGCGGGCAGCGCCCTGGCCGCGGCCGACGCGCACCGGCACGGTGCGCCGCTCGCGCCGTCCCGCCTGCACCCGACCACCTGATCCGGAGGGCGACCCGTGTCGTACCACCCCCGCACCGCTGCGGTGGGCCGATAGTGAGGCTGTGAGCGACAGGTCGCAGGGATCCGGGCAGCCCGGTGTCGGAGACAGCGCCGCATGGTCGGGCCGCGAGGGCGCGCAGGCCTTCGCGGCCGTGGAAGCGGCCACGGACTGGCTCCTCGGCTACCCGTTCGTCTTCCGGGACCTCGCCCGCCGGCTCGGCAGCGGCGAGGTCCTGGTGGACTACGGATGCGGGCCGGGGAAGGTCGCCGACCAGGCGGCCCGGCTGCTGGGGGCGCGGGTGCTGGGCGTGGACACCTCGCCCGAAATGCTGGCCCTGGCACGCGGTTCGGGCACGGCCGTGGCCGAGTACCACCTCGTCCGGAACGGACGCGTGGCCGGCCTGGCGGACGGCTGCGCGGACGCCGTGATGTGCAATCACGTACTCGCCTCGCTGCCCACCGAGGAAGCGGTCCTCGCGGTGTTCACGGAGATCCGCCGACTGCTGCGGCCCGGAGCCCCGTTCGTCCTGCTGGTCACCGATCCGGACTGCACCGGCATGGACTACGCCTCGCTGCGCATCGGCGCCCCGGGCGAGGCCTACGGGCCGGGCGAGCAACTCACCGTGCGGCTCCGGCGCACCGACGGCTCCTGGCAGGAGGTGCGCAACCACGCGTGGCCCGTCGCCCTCATCCCGGGGCTGCTGGAACGCGCCGGGTTCCGGGACGCCGTCCAGCACCGCCCGTCCGTGGAGGAAGCGCTCGCCCTCGCGGATCCGCAGCTTGCGCGCGCCCACACCTGGTCGGCGGAGCGCGCGAGGCCACCGCTGGTGATCACCACGGCGCTGGCTGCCTGACCGAACCGAAGCCAGCGGCGACGCGGTCCGCTCTCGGCGAAGCCCCCTGGGCGAATGCCCATCACCCGTGTTTGGGTGGGCAGATGGAGATCCTGGTACTGGGCGGAACGGCATGGGTGGGTCGAGAGATCTCGCGGCAGGCCATGGCACGCGGACACCGGGTGACGTGCCTGGCCCGCGGCGAGAGCGGCGAAGTCGCCGAGGGCGCCACGCTGGTGGCCGCCGACCGGCGCGCGGCCACGGCGTACGAGAGCCTCACGGACCGGGACTGGGATGCCGTGGTGGAGGTGTCCTGGCAGCCCGGCTTCGTACGCGGCGCACTGGCGGCGCTCGGCCCGCGGGCGGGCCACTGGACGTACGTCTCCTCGGTCAGCGCGTACGCCTCGCAGGCGCGGCCGGGCGAGGACGAGACGGCCGAACTGCTGCCGGCGGCCGCGGGTGACGAGCTCGGCCGCGAGGAGTACGGGCAGGCCAAGGTGGCCTGCGAGCGGGCCGCGACGGCCGCGCTCGGCGACCGGCTCCTCATCGCGCGGGCCGGACTGATCGGCGGGCCCGGCGACAACAGCGGCCGCACCGGGTACTGGGTCGGCCGCGCGGCCCGGGAGCCGCTCGCGCCCCTGTTGGTGCCCGACTCCCCGGACGTCCCGACGCAGGCGGTCGACGTACGGGACCTCGCGGCGTGGCTGCTGGACTGCGCGGAGAAGAGGACGACCGGCACCTACGACGCGGTCGGCCCGGTGGTGCCCTTCGGGGAATGGGTCGCCCTCTCGAGGGAGATCGGCGGGCACACCGGACCGGTGGTGCCGGCGGGCCGCGACTGGCTGCGCGGACAGCAGGTGGGGGAGTTCATGGGCCCGGAGTCCCTCGCGATGTGGATGGCCGACCCGCAGTGGGCCGGCTTCTGCGCGCGCAGCGGCGCCGCCGCGAGCGCGGCCGGCCTGCGCCACCGGCCCCGGACGGAGCTGCTGGCGGACACCCTGGCCTGGGAGCGGAGGCGGGCCTGGACCGGCCCCGCCGAGCCGGCCTCAGCGCCGCGCGCGAGCGGGAACTCCTGGCGGCGCTCGGCTAGGCCGGAGCGCGACCCCGTCGCAGCCTGGTGGCCAGGTCGCGCCCCGTACAGCGCGCCTACCCCGGCCGCCCGGCGTGCATGCCTCCCGGGCGGCCGCCGGCGGGGCCGACCGATGGAAGATCGGCCTCCGGGGCGGCCGCCCTCCGCGTGGCACGGCGCCCACCGGCCCCGGGGCGCGATAGTCGACGTGTTACAGCGACGTCCACCCAGTCGAAGGGAGCCGGCGGTGGCGAGTGGAACCGAGCCCCCTGCCTCCTCCGTCACGCTCCGTGTCAACGGCACGGACCACATCCTGCGGCTCGACCACCGCGTCACCCTGCTCGACGCCCTGCGCGAGCACCTCGGCCTGACCGGCGCGAAGAAGGGGTGCGACCACGGGCAGTGCGGCGCCTGCACCGTGCTCCTCGACGGGCGCCGGGTGAACGCCTGCCTGCTGCTCGCCGTCGCGCAGGACGGCGCGCACGTCACCACGGTGGAGGGGCTCGCCGCCCCCTCCGGCGCCCTGCACCCGCTCCAGCGGGCCTTCATCGACCGGGACGCCTTCCAGTGCGGGTTCTGTACACCCGGCCAGCTCTGCTCCGCCGTCGCGGCGATCGAGGAGGCCGCCGCCGGCCACCCGTCGCACGCCACACCCGCCGAAACCCTCGCCGAT
Source organism: Streptomyces sp. NBC_01546 (assembly GCF_045208355.1). NCBI lineage: Bacteria > Bacillati > Actinomycetota > Actinomycetes > Kitasatosporales > Streptomycetaceae > Streptomyces > Streptomyces sp. NBC_01546. The sequence goes on along the minus strand of NZ_CP109379.1, from coordinate 726,016 downwards.
CCCGCCCCCGTCCCGCTGACCGCCGAGGAGATCCGGGAACGGCTCAGCGGCAACCTCTGCCGCTGCGGCGCCTACCCCCGCATCGTCGACGCCGTGCTGGACGTGATCGCGTGAAACCCTTCGCCTACGTGCGTGCGACCACCCTCCAGGAGGCGACGGCCGCCCACGCCGGCCTGCCCGGCTCGCGCTACCTCGCCGGCGGCACCAACCTCGTGGACCTCATGAAACGGGGCGTCGAGCGCCCGGGCACCCTCGTCGACCTCGCACGGCTGCCCCTGAACGGCATCGAGGAGCTGCCCGGCGGCACGCTCCGCATCGGCGGCACGGCCCGCAACAGCGATGTGGCGGCCCACCCCCTCGTCCGCACCCGCCACCCGGCCCTCACCCAGGCACTGCTCGCGGGAGCGTCGGGGCAGCTGCGCAACGTGGCCACCACCGGCGGCAACCTGCTCCAGCGCACCCGGTGCCCCTACTTCCAGGACGTCTCCACCGCCTGCAACAAGCGCGATCCGGGCTCCGGCTGCGCCGCCCGCGACGCGGTCCACCGCGACCACGCCGTACTGGGACACTCCGAGCACTGCATCGCCACCCACCCGTCGGACATGGCCGTCGCCCTCGCCGCCCTCGACGCCGACGTCGAGCTGCACGGCGAGCAGGGCACCCGGACCGTGCCCGCGGCCGCCTTCCACCGGCTGCCCGGTGAGCGGCCCGAGCAGGACACCGTCATCCGGCACGGCGAGATCGTCACCGCGGTCCTGCTGCCCGCCGCCGCCCCGGGCGCCGTCTCCCTCTACCGCAAGGCCCGCGAGCGGGCCTCCTACGCCTTCGCGCTGGCCTCGGTGGCCGCCGTACTCGACCTCGGCCCCGACGGCCGTCTCGTACGGCGGGTCGCCCTCGCCTTCGGCGGCCTCGCCCACCGGCCCTGGCGGGCCACCACGGCCGAGGCACGGCTGACCGGCGCCGAGCCGACCGCCGAGGCGGTGCGGGAGGCCGTCGAGGCGGAACTGGCCCAGGCCCGGCCCCTGCGCGACAACGCGTACAAGATCGCGCTCGCCAGCAACCTCGCGTGCGACGCACTCGCCACACTTGCCCGACGCGCGCAGGACGGACAGCCCCGCACCCCGTAGGAGCAGCCATGTGCCCCGACCGCCACCGTCGACCCGGACGCCCGGACACCGTCCTCGGCACCTCCGCAGTCCGCGCGGAAGGCTCCCAGAAGGTGACCGGCGCCGCCCGCTACGCCACCGACCACAGCCCGCGCGGCCGCGTCCACGCCTGGCCGGTGCCCGCCGCAGTACCCCGCGGCCGCGTCACGGCCGTGGACACCGGGCCCTGCCTGGAGCTCCCCGGCGTACTGGACGTCCTCACCCCCGACAACGCGCCCCGCCTGGGCCCCTCGGACGACCCCACCCTCCAGGTGCTCCAGAACCACGAGGTGCCGCACCGCGGCTGGTACGTGGCCCTGGTGATCGCCGAGACCCTCGAAGGGGCCCGGGCGGCCGCCGAAGCCGTGCGGATCAGCTACGCGACCGAGGAACACGACGGCGGCCTGCGCGCCGACCATCCCGGCGCCTACACGCCCGAGGAGGTCAACGGCGGATATCCCGCCCTCCGGGAGCGCGGCGATCCGGACGCGGCCCTCGCCGCCGCACCGGTACGCGTCGACTGCGCCTACACGGTCCCGCCCCTGCACAACCACCCCATGGAACCGCACGCCGCCACCGCCGAGTGGGACGCCGGCGGCGAGCACCTGACCGTGTGGGACTCCAGTCAGGGCGCGGGCGCCGTCCGCACGGCGCTGGCCTCGCTGTTCGGCCTGCCGGAGGAGCGGGTCACGGTCGTCAGCGAGCACGTCGGCGGCGGATTCGGCTGCAAGGGCACCCCGCGCCCGCACGTCGTACTGGCCGCCATGGCCGCCCGCCACGTCGGACGACCGGTCCAACTCGCCCTGCCCCGGCGTCACCTGCCCACCGTCGTCGGACACCGCGCGCCGACCCTCCACCGGATCAGCCTGGGTGCCCGCCCCGACGGCACGCTCACCGCGCTCACCCACGAGGCCACCACGCACACGTCCCGAGTCAGGGAGTTCGTCGAGCAGGCGGCCGTCCCCGCACGCGTCATGTACGCCGTACCGGACAGCCGCACCCTCCACCGGGCCGTCGCCCTGGACGTGCCCACGCCCTCCTGGATGCGGGCCCCGGGCGAGGCGCCGGGCATGTACGCCCTGGAGTCGGCCATGGACGAGCTGGCCGACGCACTGGGAGTGGACCCGGTCGAGCTGCGCATCCGCAACGAGCCCGCCCTCGAACCCGACACCGACCGCCCCTTCAGCAGCCGGCACCTCGTGGAGTGCCTCCAGGAGGGCGCGGCCCGCTTCGGCTGGGCCGCGTCCCGTACTCCGCGAGAGGACGGACCGTTCCTGCGCGGCGTGGGAGTCGCCTCGGCCACCTATCCCGTGTACATCGCGCCCTCGACCGCCCGGGTGCACGTGCGGCCCGACGGCAGCCACCTCGTCGAGATCAACGCCACCGACATCGGGACCGGCGCCCGTACCGTCCTCGCCCAGGTGGCGGCCGACGCCCTGGCGGTCCCGCTGGACTCCGTGACGGTGGCCATCGGCCGCACCGACCTGCCCCGGGCCTCCCTCGCCGGCGGATCCTGCGGCACCGCCTCCTGGGGCTGGGCCGTGCACGAGGCCTGCACCGCCCTGGCCGCCCGGCTGGCGGGCCACCGGGGCGGGCTGCCCGCAGAGGGCCTGTCCGCATCGGCCGACACCACGGAGGCGGTCCGGCAGGAGTCCCCGTACGCCCGCCACGCGTTCGGTGCCCACTTCGCCGAGGTCCGGGTCGACACCGTCACCGGCGAGGTGCGCGTGAGCCGCCTGCTCGGGGTCTTCGCGGCCGGGCGCATCCTGAACCCGGCGCTGGCCCGCTCCCAGTTCACCGGGGCGATGGTGATGGGCATCGGCATGGCGCTGACGGAACGCAGTACGGTCGACCCCGTCCACGGCGGCTTCGCCGAGGACGACCTGGCGGCCTATCACGTGCCGGTCAACGCCGACGTGCCCGCCATCGAGGTGGGATGGATCGACGAGCACGACGAGCACCTCAACCCGATGGGCAGCAAGGGGATCGGAGAGATCGGCATCGTCGGCACGGCGGCCGCGATCGGCAACGCCGTGTGCCACGCCACCGGCCGGCGTCTGCGCGACCTCCCCCTCACCCCGGAGCGGGTCCTCACGGCGCTGCACTGAGAAGGGGCTCCCTACCGGGCGGGCCGTGTCCCGTGCGCCCGCCGTGACCCACTCCGTCCTGACCGCTGGAGGGCTGGAGGGCGGATTTGGAGGGACCATGAAGGGAGCCGCGCCGGAAGGGAGCGCCTTGGATGGATGCGACCGGAGCCTTCGGGGCAGGCCGGGCGGAGGCGGCCGGGCGCGCCGTGCCCGGGGTGTCCCCGCCGAGCGGGCTGCTCGACGTCCTGAACGTCGCCGCGGTCGTTCTGGACGCGCAGGGGCGGATCGCCCTGTGGAGCCCGCAGGCCGAGCAACTGTTCGGATGGACGGCGAAGGAGGCCCTCGGCCGGCCCGCCGCCCGCCTGCTGGCGTCCGACGAGCACGTGGACCTGGTCGTGGAGCTGTTCGCGAGGGTCATGGGCGGCGCCGGGGACTGGGCCGGGGCGTTCCCCGTACGGCACAAGGACGGCAGCACGCTCCTGGTCGAATTCCGCAACATGCGGCTGCTCGACGAGCACGGAGACCTTTACGCCCTCGGGATCGCCACGGACCGTACCCGCCTGCGCCGGCTGGAGCGGGACCTGGCGCTCTCCGCCCGGCTGGTCGCCCAGTCCCCGATCGGGCTGGCGGTCCTGGACACGGAGCTGCGCTACGTCCTGGTCAACCCCTCGCTGGAGCGCATCAACGGGCTGCCGGCCGCCGAGCACATCGGACGGGGCGTCCGCGATGCCCTGTCCTTCCTCGACGACGCGGGGGCCGTCGAGTCGGCGATGCGCCAGGTGCTCGCCACGGGGACGCCGCTGGTCGAGCAGTTCACCGCAGGCCACACCCAGGGCGATCAGCACCACGAGCACGCCTGGTCGGTCTCCTACTACCGGCTGGAGGACGCCACCGGGCGGGTGCTCGGCCTCGCGACCTCCGTGGTGGACATCACCCAGAGTCACCAGGCGGCCAAGGAGATCGCCCACAGCCGCCGCCGCCTCGCCCTGATCGCGGACGCCACCGTCCGCATCGGCACCACCCTCGATCTGGAACAGACCGCCCGCGAACTCGCCGATGTGGTCGTTCCCGAGCTCGCCGACATCGCCGCGGTCGACATCCTCGACTCCGTCCTCGAGGGCCGGCCCAGCCTGAAGTCGTCCGCCCACGAGCCGGCGGTGTTCCGGGCCCTGGCCGTGGCGGCCGCCTACCCCAGCGAGGCGGTCCGCGCCGCCGACCCGCCCGGCGACATCGCCCGCTACGAGGCGGACCGGCTGGTCACCCAGTCCGTGACGACCGGCCACCCCGTACTGGTGGCCCACGTGCACGCACGGGACATCTCGCGCATCGCCCGCGACGACGACGCGGCCGCCCTCCTGGCCCGGGCCGGACTGCGCTCGTACCTGGCCGTGCCGCTCATCGCCCGCGGCGAAGTCCTCGGCGCCCTCGACCTCAAGCGCACCCGCAACCCGCGGCCCTTCGACGACGACGACATCATCCTGGCCGGAGAACTGGCCGCCCGCGCCGCCGTGTGCATCGACAACGCCCGCTGGTACCGCAACGCGCACCACACCGCCCTCGCCCTCCAGCACCACCTCCTCCCGCACCACCCGCCGCCCACGCCCGGTCTCGAGGTCGCCTACCGCTACCGGCCCGCCGCGGCCACCAGCGAGATCGGCGGGGACTGGTTCGACGCCATCGCCCAGCCGGACGACACCACCGTCCTCGTCGTCGGAGACGTCATGGGCAGCGGCATCAACGCCGCCGCAGGCATGGGACAACTGCGCACCGCCACCCGCACCCTCGCCGAACTGTCCCTCGACCCGACCCGCGTCCTCGAGCAGCTGGACCGCACCACCAGCGCCCTCGAGGAAACCATCGCCACCTGCGTCTACGCCGTCTACGACCCCCACCGCGCGGAGTGCCGCATCGCCGTCGCCGGACACCTGCCCCCGGTCCTGATCCGGTCCGGCCGGGCTCCCAGGCTCCTCGACCTGCCCACCGGCACGCCCCTGGGCGTGGGAGGCGTTCCCTTCGAGGTCACCTCCGTGCGCATGGAGCCCGGAGACCAGCTGGTCCTGTACACGGACGGGCTGGTCGAGACCCGGGACCAGCCCATCGACGAGCGCCTGGACCTCCTGCTGCGACTGCTCGCCGACACCAGCCGCCCGCTGGAGGAGACCTGCGACAGGCTCCTGGACACCCTGCGCCGGCGGGACGACCACGACGACGTCGCACTGGTCATCGCCCGCGCGAAGCCCCTGTGAGGCCGCCGGACGGCCAGCGGTGGTGGTGCCGGTCGATGACGTAGTGGTGCCCGTGCCGCCAGCCGCCCGCCGCCGGGCTCGCGTCGGCGAGGTGGGGGTGGCCCGGGGGCAGGTCGGGGTGGACGTGCTCGATCCGGGACGGGTCGCGGGCGGGCCAGGCGGCGGCGGCCGCCCCGGTGGCGGCCAGGGACACGGCGCCGAGGACCAGCGCGGTCACAGGAAGCCCGGCCCAGGCGGCGAGCCAGCCCGCCAGGGGGTACGTGAGCAGCCAGCAGCCGTGGGACAGCGAGAACTGCGCGGCGAACGCGGCGGGCAGGTCCGGGTCGGCGGTGGAGCGGCGGATGACACGGCCGCCGGGCGTGAGGACGGCGGAGGAGGCCGCGCCGATCGCGGCCCACCCCGCCAGGACAGCGGACCAGGACCAGGTGCCCGGCGCCGTCGCGGTGAGGGCGGCGACGGCGGCCAGGACCACGGGAAGGGCGCAGGCGGCCGGGAGCATGACGGCGCGGTCCGGACGCCGGCGCAGCAGACGCGGCAACAGCAGCGCGGTCAGCATGGACCCCGCGCCGTACGCGCCGAGGGCCAGGGAGACGGCGCCCGCGGAGCGGCCGAAGTGGCCCCGGACCAGGACGACGGTGTCGACGAAGACGATGGCTCCGGCGGCGGCGACCGCGAGGTCGAGGGCGAGCAGGGCCCGCAGGCGGGGCGTCGCCCAGAACAGCCGGGTGCCGAAGGCGGCCTTGGCGTAGGCGCCGCCGGTGCGCTCGACGGGCGCGGGCCGGGGCAGCACGGTGGCGACGACGAGGGCGGCGGAGGCCAGGAAGCCGAGGGAGGTGCCGGTGAAGAGCCAGTCGTAGGAGACCAGCGTCAGCAGCGCGGCGGCCAGCGCCGGGCTGAACAGGCTCTCCAGGTCGTAGGCGAGCCGGGACATCGACAGGGCCCGGGTGTAGTCGCGTTCGGCGGGCAGCACCTCGGGGATCGTCGCCTGGAAGACGGGGGTGAAGGCGGCCGACGCCGCTTGGAGCAGGAAGATCAGGAGATGGATCTGCCAGATCTCGGTGACGAACGGCAGGGCCAGGGCGACCGCGGCGCGGGTGAGGTCCATCGCCGCCATCAGGGTGCGCCGCGGGATCCGGTCGGCGAGCGCGCCGGCCAGCGGGGCGATGCCGACGTAGGCGATCATCTTGACCGCCAGGGCCGTGCCCAGCACGGCCGAGGCGTCGTCCCCGGCGATGTCGTAGGCCAGCAGGCTCAGCGCGACGGTCGCGAGCCCCGTGCCGACCAGGGCGACGACCTGAGCGGTGAACAGACGCCGGTAGGTGCGGTGGCGCAGTACGGACAGCACCACATCACGATAGCCATCAGGACGGATACGGCGACTGCCAGCCGCTCGTCCCGCTGCTGCGCATCACGTGCACATGTCAGGCGGGCTGCCCCGGGAGGCCGGCCTCGTCCAGTGCCGCGAGCAGGGCCCGCGCCTCGGCGTGCGCCCGGGCCACGTCGACGTCGTCGCACACGACCTGCAGGCCCAGGCCGGCGGGGCCCGGCCGTCCGTCGCGGTCGGGGAAGACGTAGTACGACTGGTACGCGAAGTAGGCGCGGAGCTCGTCGGCGGGGTCACGGGCCACCGTCAGGGTGGCTTGGCGGTCCCCCCGCGCGCCGGCCTGGTACAGCTCGATGTCCCGCTCGTGGACCCGCGCCGTCAGCGGCAGTTCGAGGACCGCCAGCGCGAACTCCCGCACGTGCGCGGCATCGTCGAAGCCCAGCAGCTCACTGAAATCGGGCAGCCCCGCCAACAGCAGCCAGCGCCGCGGCCGGCCCGCCTCGTCCGGTTCGTAGGCCACGGACAGGACGCTGGAGCCCTTGCCCGTGTGGTGCTTCCACGCGTACGTGAAGACCTGCTCGAAGGTCACGCCGCGGCGACCCTGGCCGCGAACGCGTCCACGTTGCCCGACATGCGCGCGAGGCGCTCGTCCAGGGTCAGGGACTCCTCGTACCGCCCGGCACGCAGCTTCGGCTGGCGCTTGCCCCGCACGTACAGGGGGCAGGCGAGGTCCGCGCAGACGTAGATGCCGACCGTGTTGCCGTCCCGGCCGCGGGCGCCCGCCAAGGGCGCGGCGAGCAGGGTGACCCCGGAAGACGCGTGACCGGTCAGGCAGATCTGGCACAGGCTGGACTTCACCGCGCTGGTGCGGCCCACCGAGGGCACGCGCAGCGAAATCCCCATCGGACCCTGCGCCCGGGGCAGTACGAGATGGGCCCGCAGCGGCGCCCCCGGATCCACCCACCCCAGGAAGTCCAGGCCTTCCCAGGGCAGTTCGGCGAAGTCGAGCGGCAGCCGCAGCCGCGCCGCCTCGCCCTTGGTGCAGTTCACGAAGGATGAGCGGATTTGCTTTTCAGTGAGTGGTTCCACGTGCATCGACCCTACGCACCCGCTGACCTGCCCGCATCCCAATATCCCGGCTCAATGTCCTGGCTCGACGGCCCGGCCCTCGACGAGGAACCGGCGGAGGTCGATGACCTCGTAGCCGGCGTCCTCGGCCGCGTCGATGATCCGGGGGAGGGCCTGGGCGTCGAGGACGATGCCGTCCCCGGTGCTGCCCACGTGCATCTGGACGATCGCGCCGGGAGCGAGGGCGTCGGCGGCGCGCTTGACCGCCTTGTCCACCGTCATGCCGCCCGCCGGGCCCAGGTAGCCGTTGGTGTCGGCGGTGAACTCGATCGCCGCGTAGCCGAGGTCGTTGACGTCGGCGACCGAGTCCTCGCTCGTGGCGCTGTAGGGGAAACGGAAGAACGGCAGCGGCTCGGTCCCGGACGCCGCGCGGATCGCCGTATCGGCCCGGCGCACTTCCTCCGCCCGCTCCGCGGTGCTCAGGTCGCGGAAGTGGGGGTGGCTGTACGAGTGGTTGCCCAGGCCGTGCGCCGCGCCCATGGCACGCACGGCCGCGGGATGGGCGTCGGCGAACTCGCCCGTCGGAAAGAAGGTGGCGGGCAGCTTCCGGCGGCGCAGTTCGCCCAGCACCGTGTCCACCCCGCTCACGTCCCACGCGGCGTTGAAGGTGAGCGCCACGACCTTGCGGGACGTGGGCAACCGGCGGATCTCGGCGCCGAGCAGCTCCACGGGCGGGCGCGGGCCCCGCGCGGACGCCGGCCCGGCCGGCGCCAGTGCCGGTGCGGTCGCTGCCTCCGCGACGCCCGTACCCGCGCCCGGGGCCAGGCCCGCGGCCAGCAGCGCGGTCATCGCAGCGCGTCGTCCAGAATCCACCACGGTCCATCCCTCCGGCACGGCGCCGTGGCGGCCACGGCGTACCTCGACTATGCGAGAGGGAGGACCCGGCCGCCGGGCACACCGTGCCGGGCACCCGGGTGACCTCACCCGGGTGGTGCCCCGGGTGAGGTCAGGAGGGGCGCCGGCGCAGGTGGGCCGTGAGGTGGTGTTGCAGCGGCTGCCCCACCGCCGCCATGTCCTGGGTGACCGTCATCTCCGCACCCTGAAGGGCGTAGTGGCGCCGGGTGCCGGTGACCTCCTTGGCCAAGGGGGTCAGCGCCACGTCCTTGGTCTCGATCTCGATCTCCGTTTCGGACACCCGCCCGACGTACGTCTCGACGATGCCGGTCGGATGGGCGAGTACGACTTCCAGGGACGCGTCGGGCGTCACCCGCCACCACCCGGCCTCCCGACTCGCCGGGCGCACCGGGGCCCCCGAGGCGTCGATCAGCCACGCGCGTGCCTCGTAGCGCAGGAAGGGGCGCCCGTCGTGGCTGAAGGTGATCTCCTGCTCGTACCGGAAGTCCTGCTCCAGGGTCGGGTACTCGCCCCGGCCCCGGCCGTGCCAGCGCCCCAGCAGCGGCAGCACCGGCCGCAGCAGCGGGTGCGGTTCGGGTCCCTCGCCGAGGACATGGCTGTCCGGGTACGGATTCTCCTGCGGCGACTCAAACATGTGCGCACCTTGCCTGTCGACGGATACCCCGGGACACGAAGCCTAGGGGGTGTCCGCACCGTTCCGGTGAGAGCCCCGCCCCCGTTGCGGGGGGCGGGGCGGTCCGGATCCGGGGTTCCCGGTCCGGCGGTTCACCGGGTCAGGAGGGTCCCCGCGACCGAGGGCGGGACCGGCGCGAGGCCGGCCTGGCGGGTCGTGAACGTACCCCGGCCCTGCGTACGGCCGCGCAGCCGGGACGCGTAGCCGAAGAGCTCGCCCAGCGGAACGGCCGCCGTGATCACCGCGGTCCCGGACTGGGACGTGGATCCCGAGACCCGGCCGCGGCGGGCCGCGAGATCGCCCAGGACCGCGCCCACACCGTCCTCCGGGACGGTCACCGTGACCTCCACGACCGGCTCCAGGAGCTCCACCGTGCTCAGGCGCAGCGCCTCGCGCAGCGCGAACCGGCCCGCCGCCCGGAACGCCAGCTCCGAGGAGTCCTTGGAGTGGGTCGCCCCGTCGGTGAGCGTGACCCGCAGCCCCGTCACCGGGAACCCGCCGAGGGGACCCTCGGCGAGGGCGTCCCGGCAGCCGGCCTCCACGGCCCGCGCGTACTCCTGCGGCACGCGGCCGCCGACGACCGCCGACCGGAACTCGAAGCCCGTCGCCTCCTGTGCCAACGGCTCGACATCGATGACGACGTGCGCGAACTGCCCCGCACCGCCGTCCTGTTTGACGTGCCGGTAGACCAGGCCGGTCACCCCGCGTACGACGGTCTCCCGGTAGGAGACCTGCGGACGCCCGACGACGACCTCCACCCCGTGGCCGCTGCGGATCTTCTCCACGGCGACCTCCAGATGGAGTTCGCCCAGCCCCGACAGCACGGTCTGGCCGGTCTCCGCGTCGGACCGCACCACCAGGGAAGGGTCCTCCTCGGCGAGCCGGGCCAGGGCCGACGAGAGCCGTCCCGTGTCGCTGCTGCGACGGGCCTCGACGGCCACCGACACCACCGGTTCGGCCACCGACGGCGGTTCGAGGAGCAGCGGCGCCCCCGGCGCGCACAGCGTCGTACCGGCCCGGGCGGCCTTCACCCCGATCACGGCGACGATGTCACCGGCCACCGCCTCCTCCCGTTCCTCGTGCCGGTCGGCCTGCACCCGCAGGATCCTGCCCACCCGTTCCGTACGGCCCGTACCTGCGTCCAGTACGGACTCGCCCTTGCGGAGCGTGCCCGCGTAGACCCGCAGGTGGGTGAGCCGCCCGGTCGGTGTCGCCGTCACCTTGAAGGCGAGGGCCGCGAACGGCTCGGCCGGGTCGGGTGCGCGTTCCACCTCCGCGCCGTCCGCCGTCCCGCGCACCGGCGGCATGTCGGCGGGCGACGGCAGGTACGCGAGGACCGCGTCGAGCAGCGGCTCGACACCCCGGTTCTTGTACGCCGAGCCGCACAGCACCACGACCCCGTCCCCGCGCAGGGTCAGCTCCCGCAGGGCGTGGGCGAGGGTCTGTCCGGTCAGCGCCGAGGTCGTGCAGAACTCCTCCAATGCGTCCGCGTGGAGTTCGGCCACCGTCTCCTCGAGCAGGCGGCGGCGCCGGCCGGCTTCCTCGCGCAGCGACTCGGGGACCGGCCCCGTCTCGTACGTGTCGGAGCCGGCGCGCCAGATCAGCGAGCGCATCCCGAGCAGGTCGACGACGCCGGTGAACGCGTCCTCCGTTCCGATGGGCAGTTGGACCACCAGCGGTACGGCGCCCAGCCGCTCGCGGATCGAGGTGACCGCCGTGTCGAGATCGGCGCCCGCCCGGTCCAGCTTGTTGACGAACGCGATCCGCGGCACACCGTGCCGGTCGGCTTGCCGCCACACCGACTCGCTCTGCGGTTCGACTCCGGCCACGGCGTCGAACACCGCGACGGCCCCGTCCAGCACCCGCAGGGAGCGTTCGACCTCGTCGGAGAAGTCGACATGGCCGGGGGTGTCGATCAGATTGACGCGATGTCCGTCCCAGGTGCAGCTGACGGCCGCGGCGAAGATGGTGATGCCGCGGTCGCGTTCCTGGGCGTCGAAGTCGGTGACGGTCGTCCCGTCGTGGACCTCGCCCCGCTTGTGGATGGCACCGGTCGCGAACAGGATGCGCTCGGTGATCGTGGTCTTGCCGGCGTCGACGTGGGCGAGGATGCCCAGGTTCCGGACGGTGGTGGCGGGGGAAACGGTGGCGTGAGATCGCCGGTTGGTGCGCATGGCCCGAGGCCTTTCGAGTGATGAGGAGAAGGGCGGCGCGATTCCCGGACGGCGGTGCCGTGCCCGCCTCGCCCGCCCCGCCCGGAACAAGGCCCGTACGGGCGCGGCAAGGGCAGGGGAGGGGAGGGAGCGGGAACTGAGGATGCGTCACGGGTGAACAGTGGCGGCCGCGCAGCCGGCACCGTCAGGCGTGAGACACCGGGATCACGTCGTACCGGGACGGGGCAGCGAAGGCGTCTGCGGTGCGGTGAACGCACATGGCCCGGCTCCCCTTCTCTTCACTCGGCATGAGACACGCGCCGCTCTGTCGGCAGCGCGTGTGGCGAGTGTAGGGAACGGGGCCGCGCCGGGGCACCGTATTTTCCGCGGCCTCGCGGACGGGGCGCATGCGCGCATATTGGAGAGAGGCATCGGAGGGGTGCAGGGAACACAAGGGCGGGCGGACGGCTCGCCGATCCTCAGGCCGCATGAGGTGTGACATGGCACGGTTGTATGTCGACGGAGACGATCTGGTGGTCCGAACGGCGTGGTGGGAGCGGCCGCTGGCCCGGCACGGCGATGTGCGCGTTCCCCTGGCGTCCGTGGCCGACGTGGGCGCCACGGCGGACTGGTGGCGACCGCTGCGCGGCGTACGGGCGCGGGGCACGCTGATTCCCGGCGCGCTGTGCCTGGGGCTGTGGGAGCACGCCACGGGCGTGGACTTCGTCGCGATCCGGCACCGGCACCACGGTGTCGTGCACGCCGACCTGCGGCCCCCGTCGCGCTTCGCCCGGATCGTCGTCAGCGGACCGCACTGCGATCGCGTGGCCGCGACCGTACGGGAGGCGATGGAGCGCGCCGGTTCCCCGGCGCCCGCCCCGGCGGGTGCGCCGGAGGGTGAAAACGTAGGGCGCAACGGCACCGTGAGGGCGGTATGACCGAGGGCCCGGGGAGTGATGGTTCTCCCCGGACCCTGGGCCGCGTACACCGCGGGGGACGCGAGTGTGTATGTGCGACGTCTGGAGAAACGATCCGCCGCGCAATGGGTTACGCACGCACCGCATGATGTTGCGCCGTACGATGCAATCGAGGGAGGGGCACGCGTCGTTCCGGGAGTGCGCGATGACCATCCGGCACCGATTCCATCTGGATCAGAACGGTCACTCGATCAGCGTCCTGTACGAGGGCCCGCGCCGGCCCGTGGAGGTGCTCGTCGACGGCAAGACCGTCGCCGTGGGCCGGGCCCCCAGGGCCGCCCGTACGGTGCTGACGGCCGAGCTGCCGGGCGATCCGCCGCAGCCCTTCGCCATCGACCTCGCCTACCCGGACAGCGCCGACGACAGCCCGATGTGCGCCCTGATGGAGTCCGGCACGAGGTACCTCATGCCGGACGTACCGCTGCGCCCGGGCCACTGAAGCACCTTCCTCATGGCGTGGCGTGACGTCCCGGACGCGGAGAGTGTGCGAAGAAGGGGGTCATGGGCGAGAAGCAGACCATCACAGTGTTCGGTGCCACCGGCTCGCAGGGCGGCGGCCTGGTGCGGGCGATCCTCGCGGACCCGGAGAGCGGCTTCGCGGTCCGCGCCGTGACCCGCCACTCCGACTCCCCGCAGGCCCGGGAGCTGACCCGGCTCGGGGCGGAGGTGGTCCAGGCCGACATGGACGACGAGGCGAGCCTGGCGGCCGCCTTCGAGCACGCGTACGGGGCCTACCTGGTCACCAACTTCTGGGAGCACATGTCCGCCGAGCGCGAGAAGGCCCAGGCACTGGCCCTCGCCCGCGCCGCCTCCCACGCCGGAATCCAGCACGCGATCTGGTCCACGCTGGAGGACACGCGCGACTGCGTCCCGCTCGAGGACACGCGGATGCCCACGCTCCAGGAGCACTACAAGGTCCCGCACTTCGACGGCAAGGCGGAGGCCGACCACTACTTCACCGAGGAGGGCGTGCCCACCACCTTCCTGCGGACCACGTTCTACTGGGAGAACCTGCTCACCATCGCCGCCCCGCGGCGCGGCGAGGACGGCGTCCTCGAGCTGGTCCTCCCGATGGGCGACAGGAGGCTCTCGGGCATCGCCGTGGCGGACATCGGCAAGACCGCCCTGGGCGTCTTCAAGCGCGACACCGACCTCATCGCGGCGACCGTCAGCATCGCCGGCGAGCACCTCACGGTCGCCGACATGGCCGCGGCCCTCACCGAGACCGTCGGCGAACCCGTGCGCTACCGCCCCGTGACCGCGGACGCCTTCCGCGGTCTGGGCTTCCCGGGCGCCGACGAGACCGGGAACATGTTCCAGTACTACGCCGACTGCGCGGACCGTTTCACCGCCGCCCGGGACCTCGCCGCCATCCGCGACCTCAATCCCGCCCTCCAGGACTTCGGGACCTGGCTCGCCGCCCACCGCGACGAGCTGCGCACCGCCTTGACGTGACGGCCGCTCCGCGGTCAGCCCTGGTTCTTGACGTGGTCGAGGACCTCGGTGAAGGCCCGGGTCGGGGAGAAGTCGACGTACTCGCAGTCCTCGAGGGCGACCGGCGAGTGGCCCGGGGCCCAGTAGGAGGCCTGTCCCGCCTCGTAGACCTCCTCACCGTCCCGCGTGACCATCTTGAGTCGGCCCTTGACGAGGTAGCCCCAGTGCGGACACGGGCAGAGGCCGTCGTCCGCCCGGCCCTTGAGGGCCGGACCCATGTCCGTGCCCCGGGGGAAGCGGACGAAGGCGACCGACATGTCGCCGCCGATCTCCCGGGTCCGGAGCTCCACGCCCCCGCCCTCGATGGCGACAGGAGTGTCCTCGCGTGTGGTTGCTGTCATGGGGCCCTTCTCTTTCGGGTGATCTCCTGAACGCGCACTTTCTCCTCCAGCTTGGACCCGGTGCCGGGGCTCCGCGAGACGGTGCGGGCCGGGCCGGGCCTGCCGGGCCCGGTGCCGGGGGCGCAAGGCATGCTGAGCCCGTGCAGATTCCGCAGCAGGTTCTTCAAGTCCCGGGCGGCGCGGGCCGGATGGTGGTGTGCGGTGACGACGGGCTGGCCCGCAGGCTGGCCGCCGAACTCGGGGAGGTGTACGGGGAACGCGTCACGCTGGTCGTGCCGCCGACGAGCGAGCCACCGCTCGCGGTGGGCTCCCCGCCTCGGCGGGGGCGCTGGGGGCGCATCCCGTCGGCCAGAGCGCCCCGCGTCCCGGCGGGGGAGCGGCCGGCGGACGAGCCGCGGATCGTGGACGCGGCGGAGCCGGACGAGGAGGTACTGGCCTCCGTGGTGGCCGGAGCCGCCGCGCTCGCGCTCGTGTACGAGGACGACGACCGCAACGTACGGGCCGCCCTGGTGGCCCGGCGGCTCAACCCCAGGCTGCGGCTGGTGATCCGGCTCTACAACCGCAAGCTCGGCCAGCATCTGGAGGACCTCCTGGACCAGGCGGCGATCGTCGCCGAACCGGGAATCGACCCGCGGGAGCGGGACTCCGCCACGACCGTGCTGTCCGACGCCGACACGGCCGCGCCCGCGCTGGCCGCGAGCGCGGTCGCCGGCACGAGCAAGGTGGTCCAGGCGGACGGTCTGCTGCTGCGCGCGGTGGAACGTACGCCTCGGGGACGGGGCGAGACGGCCGATCCCGGGCTGTGCACCCTCGCGCTGCTGTCCGCGACGTCCACCGACCCGGCCGGCAGCGACAGTTCCGTACTCGGCGGCGAACGCGGGCTCCAACTCCTGCCCGACGACCGAGCGGTGGCGGCCGCGACGGGACGGGGCATCGTGGCCCTCGAAACGGTGACCCACGCCGGTCCCGCGCAGGTGGCGACCCCGCGGCTCAGCGCCGCCTCACTGCCGGTGGCCTCGCTCTTCTCCCGAAGACTGCGCTGGTCGCTGGCCGGCATCGTGGCCGCCGTCACCGCACTCGCCGTGGCCTCCTGGCTGACCACGGGCGATCATCCGCTGCACGCCGCGTACGTCACGCTGCTCGACATCTTCGCGATCAACGACCCGGCGGTCGGAGCCCCGACACAGCGTCAGGTGCTGCAGATCCTGGCCGGGTTCGTCGGCCTTCTCCTGCTGCCGGTCCTGGTGGCGGCGGCGCTCGAGGCGCTGGGGGCCTTCCGTACGGCCACGGTGCTGCGCCGCCCGCCCCGCGGGCTCTCCGGGCACGTGGTGCTGCTGGGCCTCGGCAAGATCGGTACCCGCGTGCTGGCGCGGCTGCGGGAGCTGGAGATCCCGGTGGTCTGCGTGGAGTCCGACCCCCGGGCCCGCGGACTGGCCCTGGCCCGCCGCCTTCGGGTGCCGGTGGTCGTCGGGGACGTCACCGACGAGGGCGTACTGGAAGCCGCCCGCGTCCACCGGGCACACGCCCTGCTGGCCCTGACCAGCTCCGACACCACCAACCTGGAAGCCGCCCTGTACGCGCGCGGGGTGAAGCCCGACCTCCGGGTCGTGATGCGGCTGTACGAGGACGACTTCGCGACCGCCGTCTACCGCACCCTGCGCGCCGCCCACCCGGGCGCGCTCACCCGCAGCCGGAGCGTCACCCACCTCGCCGCCCCCGCCTTCGCCGGGGCGATGATGGGCCGGCAGATCCTCGGGGCCATAGCGGTGGAACGCCGGGTGCTGCTCTTCGCCGTCGTCGACGTGGCGGGCCACCCGCGGCTCGAGGGCCGGACCGTCACAGAGTCCTTCCGCCCCGGTGCCTGGCGGGTCGTCGCCCTCGACACCGCCTCGCCCGCGGACCGCCGCCCCGACCTGGCCTCCGCACCGCGCGAGGGAACGGCCCCCGGCCCGGGACTGGTCTGGCAGCCGCACCCGGGCTACGTGCTCAAGCCCGAGGACCGCGTCGTCCTGGCCGCCACCCGCCGCGGGCTCGCCGAGCTCCTCGGCCGTACCGGGGCGGCCGCCCCACACCCCTGACCGGCCGCGGCCGCGCATGACCGGGGCGATCCCGGGGCACCCGCCAGACACTCGACCGCACCACGAGGAGAGCCGCCGTGCCGGAGCTGGACGCCTTCACCCACGTACTGGACGGCCCGATGTACGTGGTCACTGCCGCGGCCGGGGGACAGCGGGCGGGCTGCCTGGTGGGCTTCGCCTCGCAATGCTCCATCCACCCGCCGCGCTTCGTCGTCTGGCTGTCCACGGCCAACCACACGTACCGGGTCGCGCGCGAGGCTTCGTACCTCACGGTCCACGCGCTGCGCCGGGACCAGCTGCCGCTGGCCGAGCTCTTCGGGGGCCGGACCGGCGACCGCGTGGACAAGTTCGCGCGGGCGGGCTGGCGGCCGGGCGAGGAGGGCAGCCCCGTCCTCACGGAGGTGGACACCTGGTTCACCGGCCGTGTCGAGGGGCAGATCGAGGGCGGAGACCACGTGGGCTTCCTGCTGGCGCCCGCCCGGGAAAGCCCGCCCGCCGAGGGCCCGCCGCCCGCCCTGCTCAGGTACGGCGACGTGCGCGGGCTGAAGCCCGGCCACCCCGCGTAGTGCTCGGCGGGTCGCACTCAGTAGTAGTGCTTGCGTCCGCCGACCGCGTGTCCGACGGCGCCCAGGATCCACAGGATCAGGCCGATGACGACGAGGATGATCCCGAGCGTCCACAGGATGGAGATGCCGGCGAAGTAGCCGATGACCAGCAGGATGACTCCAAGGACGATCATGACTTTCCCTCCAATCTCGTAGCCCGCTTCTGCCCCGTCCCGGCGAAGGAATGCATCCGGAGCCCCCTCGGGCGGCTTCTGTCGTGAACGGGCGCCTTCCGGCCGTGCGCGCAGGGTGCCGAGCCCGGCCGTCCCGGTGGGGCCGAGCGGCCTCGCCGCCGGACGTGAACCCCCGTGGCAGACTTCTGCCTTGATCACGCGGGCACGGGTCCGCGTGCACACGGGAATGGGTTGTAGTGCGCAAGGCGAGGTGGGCGGCCGCGGCCGCCGGTGCGGTGCTGTTGGTCGCGGGTTGCGGCAGTGAAGGCGGTTCGGACAAGGGCAAGGGCGGTGAAACGCCGGCTTCCGGTTCCTCCGCCCCGGCGAAGGCGGGTTCGGGCGGCACCCTTGACGCCGCCGCGGTGAAGAAGGAGATCGAGGGCGCGGCCACGACGGCCGGGTTCGCCGAGAAGCCCGGGGACGAGGTCCCTGCGGCCCTCAAGTCCTGCATGGTCAGCTGGCAGGCGGACGAGAAGAAGGCCACCGACTCGAAGAAGTCCTACGAGACCACCGTCGCCGCCCTGGTCAAGGGGGGATGGAAGGAGGGCCGGACCCTCGATCAGCAGCTGTCGGTCATCAAGACGCTGGACAAGAGCGGCTGGACCCTGAAGGCGAGCCACCACGGCAAGGCGGGTGCGCTGCAGATGGTCACCTTCATCGCCACGGACACCGGCCCCACGTGCGAGAAGCTCTTCCAGGAAGACCTGGCCAAGAACAAGTAGTTACGGGCGCGAACGCGCCGGAGGCCGGGGGCGCGAGCGGTGGCTCGTGGCTCCCGGCCGCGCGACCGACCCGGTTCCGGCCAGAGAAGCCGAGAAATTTCTAGAACTAGACTCCAAATTGACGGGGTGGCTGGTCCACACTCGGCCCATGGCCAACAACCTCGTTCGCACCCGCTCGACGAGAACGTCCCTGTCCGCCCGCCTCCTGCGCGCGAAGGCGGTGGTCGGCGCCCTGGCCGCCACCATGCTCCTGCTGGGCACACCGCCCGCTCACGCGGACGACCCGGCGCCGCCCGCCATGACCGACGGGTTCGGACTCACCCAGACCGCCTCCGTGACCGGCACCGGCACCAACTTCGTACTCACCGTCACCACGCCCCAGGTCGCCGGCGAGCACCGCATCCGGATCCTGCTGCCCGGCGACTACGCCGCCAACCCGGCCAAGCGCTACCCGGTCCTCTACTTCCTGCACGGCGCGTCCGACGACCCCGCGAACCCCGCCCTCGCCTACCCCGCGCTCACCGCCTCCCAGTCGATGATCACGGTCATCCCGGACGGGGGCCGCCGGGGCTGGTACGCCAACTGGCTCGACCAGAAGACCGCCGCGGGGGCGCAGAACTGGGAGAACTTCCACATCAACCAGGTGATCCCCTTCATCGAGGCCAACCTGCGCACCCTCACCGGCAAGCAGGGACGGGCCGTCGCGGGCATCTCCATGGGCGGATTCGGCGCACTGCACTACGCCCAGCGCCACCCCGGCCTGTTCAGCCAGGTCGCCACCTTCTCCGGTGCCAACGAACTGTCCAGGAACCACGCGGTCACCCGCGCGGCCGTCGTCGCCACCCTGACCAACATCGGTGCCCCGCTGTGCGGTTCCAGCTCCGGCCCCTCCTGCGCCCTCGACTTCGGGCCCTCGGTCTCCAGCGACGCGCTCTTCGGCACGCCCTATCCGTTCTTCGACGCCGACTGGCGCTGGAACGCCGCGGATCCCATCGCGCACATGGCCGCGCTGAAGGGCATGGGCATCGCCGTCTACACCGGAAACGGGAACGGCAACCCCTCCGACGGCGAGTTCTGGGTCCAGTCGGCGGCGCAGCACACCAAGGAGCGGCTGGACGCCCTCGGATTCCCGCACCACTACGTGAACTACGGCAACGGCGCCGGCTGGGGCGCGAACTGCAACGGCGGCCACAACAGCGGCTGCTGGAGCCAGGACCTCGTGGACTGGGTCCCGCGTCTGGAGGCGGCGTTCGCCGCCGCCCCCGCGGCCTGACCTCCGCCGCACCGGCGCCACCCCTCCCACCCGACCCAACGCAAGAAAGGCCCGACCCATGAGCTCATCCCCGGCCACCGTGCCGGAACGCACCACGTCCTGCCTGCGCTTACTCGCCGCCGCCCTGGCGACCTGCTGCGTCGCCCTCGGCATCATGGCCTCGCCGCTCGCGGCTGCCCCGGCGAACGCGGCTGCCCAGGCGACGGCGGACCAGAGCAGCGGCTCCGCCCTCGAGGGCGTGAACTTCACCTCCGTAAGCAACGGCCGCCGCCTCGACGTGCAGAACGGCTCGCGTGACGACAACGCGTACGTCGTCACCAACTCCGCGCCCGGCTTCCACCAGTCCTGGAACCTGGCCGTCGACCCGGCCGACTTCAGCTTCGCCATCGTCAACGGCACCACCGGCAAGTGCATCGACCTCAGCTGGCCCGCGCTGCGGCAGCAGACCTGCCGCGGGCAGAAGAGCCAGAAGTGGTACTTCCAGCCGGTGGCGGGCTCCACCACCGCGTTCATGATCCGCAACGCGAGCGACAACTCCTGCCTCGACCTCATCGCCAGCGCCCAGTACGACGACGCGTGGACGGGTCAGTCCCGCTGCCACGCCGGTGCGAACCAGCGCTGGACCACGAACTCGACGGCCGCCTGGAACCTGGCCGTGGACCACGGCGCCAAGGTCTGCCAGCGGGACCCCGCCAGCTGCTCCTGGGCCGTGAAGAGCGAGGCCCCCGCGGCTCCCCTGCCAAAGGTCTGCGCGTCTGCCGTCTGGTACAACAACTCCGCTTCCCCGGTCAGCCAGTCCTTCTCCGTGAACAAGACCACAGGCTGGCAGAGCAGCATCGGGACGGAGCTGTCCTCGAGCCTCAGCGGCGGTACCGCCGGAGCCCTGCAGACGGAGGTCGGCGTCGCCCTGTCGTTCCAGAACGTGTGGAGCGGCTCGACGAGCGTCGGTGACGCCATCCAGGTGTCCGTTCCCGCCGCACACTACGGATGGGTGACCCTCTCCGTGCTCGCGCGGAAGGTGACGGGCAACTGGACCTTCGACGCACAGGGGTTCCCCTGGAAGGCCGACGACACCATCACCGTCCCGGTCAAGGACGACCCGAGCGGCGGCGCCACCCTCTACATCGCGAACACCAGCCCGACCTTCACCTCCTGCGCCTGAACCTCGGCAACAGACCGGACGGTTGACCCGGAGATGGCGATGCGAACAGCATGTCCGCATGGTCATCTCCGGACTCCCCGCCGAAAACCGTGAGTTCAGCCCCTACACCGGCTACACGCGGGACCACTGGGAGGCGGCCGCGGACGGACTGCTGCGCGCCGCCTGGCGGTGGGCCACTCCCGGCGGGGCCCTGCTCGACCTGCCGGGACCGCCCTCCGCCTCCGGGGTCCGCTCCGACGGGCTCGAAGGCTACGCCCGTACCTTCCTCGCCGCCGCCTTCCGCGTCGCGGGCGACGGCGGGAAGGACCCGTACGGCTGGCTCGACCGCTACGCGGAAGGGCTCGCCGCCGGCACCCGCACCCCCGGCCGTGACGACGCGGAATCCTGGCCGGTCATCCGCGATCTGCACGTCCAGGGCCAGCCGATGGTCGAATCCGCCTCCGTGGCCCTCGGGTTGCGGCTGACCCGGCCCTGGCTGTGGGACCGGCTGGACAGCGCCGTACAGGACCGCGCCGAGGACTGGCTGCGCGGCGCCCTGCGCCATGTGCCCTCCCCGAACAACTGGTACCTCTTCCCCTTCACCGTGGCCGGATTCCTGGAGTCGGTGGGGCGGGGGGACGCCGAGACGGCCCGGGCCCGGCGCCGCGGCCTCGGCCTCCTGGAGCAGTGGTACCGCGGCCAGGGCTGGTACGCCGACGGGGACGGCCGCGCCTTCGACCACTACAACGGCTGGGCCCTGCACCTGTATCCCGTGCTCGACGCCCACCTCGCGGGCGCGGCCGACACCCCGGCCGTGCGCGCGCAGCCGCACGGGGCCCGGCTGCGCGCGCACCTGGACAGCCACTCCCTGCTCTTCGGAGCCGACGGTGCGCCGCTCTACTTCGGCCGCTCCCTGACCTACCGCTTCGCCGCCGCGGCCGCCGTCGGCCTCGGCGCCGTGACCGGGCACACCCCGCTCACCCCGGGCACCTCGCGCCGCCTGCTGAGCGGATCGCTGCGCTACTTCCTGGACCGGGGCGCGGTCGACGACGCCGGGCTGCTCGGCCTCGGCTGGCACGGCGCGCACGCGGCGACCCTGCAGCCCTACTCCGGACCGGCCTCGCCGTACTGGGCGTCCAAGGCCTTCGTCTGCCTGCTGGCCCCCGCGGCACATCCGCTGTGGACCGCGACGGAGGAGGCCGCGCCCTGCGAGCGAGAGGACCGGGTGCTCGCCCTGCCGGCGCCGGGCCTGCTCGTCCAGTCCACCCGCGCCGACGGCCTCGTACGCCTGCACAACCACGGAAGCGATCATGTCGGCCCGGACGAGGCCGAGTCGGCGGCGCGTGAGGACCCGCTCTACGCCCGCCAGGCCTATTCCACCCGCACCGGTCCCACGGCGTACGGCAACACCCCGGACAACCATCTCGCGGTGGTCGTGGCCGGGGTGCGCAGCGCCCGGCGCCGCATCCACCCGCTCGGGGCCGGGCAGGGGGACGGCTGGGGCTGGGCGGCCTCCTGGCACCGGCCGGTCTTCACGGGCGGCATGCCCATGGTGCCGGGCCTGCGCGTGGACAGCGTCACCGTGGTCAGGGGCCGGTACGAACTGCGGGTCCACCGGGTCCAGGGGGCTCCGGAGGGTTCTCGCGCGGAGCAGACCGGCTGGGCCGCTGGCCCCGCGGACGCGGTCCGGTCCGCGCTCCACCCGCTGCACGGATGGGACGCCCGGGACGAGGTCCGGGCGCCCGCGGGTACGGCCTTCACCCCGTGGGCCCTCGTACCGCGGCTGACGGCCGAGGCGGCGGGAACGGGCCTGTACGCGGCCCTGGCCACCCTCACGGCGGAGCCGGATCCGGCCCCTCTG
Source organism: Streptomyces sp. NBC_01546 (assembly GCF_045208355.1). Taxonomy (NCBI): domain Bacteria; kingdom Bacillati; phylum Actinomycetota; class Actinomycetes; order Kitasatosporales; family Streptomycetaceae; genus Streptomyces; species Streptomyces sp. NBC_01546. The sequence goes on along the minus strand of NZ_CP109379.1, from coordinate 703,740 downwards.
GCGGCGGCGGTCACCGACGTGCGCGCGGACGCCGACGGCATCGAGGTCCGGTGGGCGGAGGACGGATCACTGACCCGGATCACCTTCGGGCCCCTCGCCGTGGAGCACCTGCCTACCGGTCTGGTTCCGTCAGGTAGCGCGTGAACCAGTCGCGGGCGAGGCCGGCGACCTCCTCCAGGGCTCCCGGCTCCTCGAAGAGGTGCGTGGCGCCGGGGACGACGTCGAGGCGGTTCTCGCAGCGCAGCTGTGCCTGGGCCTCCCGGTTGAGGCCGAGGACCGTCGTGTCGCGGCCGCCCACGATGAGCAGGGTCGGCGCCCGTACGCCGGCGAGCCGAGCCCCGGCGAGGTCGGGGCGGCCGCCGCGGGAGACCACGGCGCCCACGCCGGTGTCGGCGGACGCGGCGGCCCACAGCGCCGCCGCCGCTCCGGTGCTCGCTCCGAAATAGCCGACGGGAAGGGACTCCCGGCGCCGCAGCCAGTGCGTGGCGTCCGTCAGCCGTCGGGCGAGCGTCTCGATGTCGAATACGTTCGCCCGGTGGGCCTCCTCGGCCGGTGTGAGCAGGTCGAAGAGGAGGGTGCCCAGACCCGCCTGCCGGAGGGCGGCGGCCACCGACCGGTTGCGCGGGCTGTGGCGGCTGCTGCCGGAGCCGTGCGCGAACACCACCACCGCCCCGGCGCCCGAGGGCAGGGCGAGGTCACCGGCCAGCGTGACGCCGCCCGCGTCCACCTCAACTTCCGCCTGCACTTCCGCCTGCACTTCCGCCTGGGCCTGCGCCGTCCTCTCGGCCCGGGCGGCCTGTTCCAGCAGCGAGACGACCTCCTCGTCGGGGGTCTGGGAGAAGTCCTGGTACCACTGGCCGACGGCCGAGAAACCACGGGGCGTGGACAGACAGACCACCTCGTCGGCTGCGGTGCGCAGCCAGCCGACCGCGTCCGGTGGCGCCACCGGCGCCGCCAGCACCACGTGCGCCGCCCCCATCGCCCGTACCACCTGGCAGGCGGCGGCTGCCGTGGCTCCGGTCGCGATCCCGTCGTCGACCACGATCACCGTCCGGCCGTCGAGCCGCAGCCGTGGGCGGCCGGCACGGAACTTATCCGCCTGCCGCACGAGCTCCGCCTCCTCGGCGTGCTCGACCGCCGCGAGATCCTTCGCCGCGACCCCGCTGCTGCGTACGATCTCCTCGCTGATCACCCGTACCCCGCCCTCGCCGATGGCACCGAAACCCAGCTCGCGGTGGTAGGGAACCCCGAGCTTGCGGACCACGATCACGTCGAGGGGGGCGCCGAGTGCCCGCGCCACCTCGAAGGCGACGGGGACCCCGCCGCGCGGCAGGCCGAGGACGACGGGATCCTCCTGCTTCAGGTGCCCGAGGACCGCGGCGAGGCGCCGTCCGGCGTCCTCGCGGTGGGCGAAGAACACGGTGGTTCACCCCCAAACCCAGGGGAGACGGAAACCACGTACGCACCTACTTCGAAACAACCCCACATCCGGCTGCACCGCAAATCGGCGGCGGTGCATAATCGCGATCATGACGACGACACCGCGCAGCAGAGCCGAGATATTCGTAGGGCCCGAGGAGGACGGCAGGTTCCGCGGCCCCGCGACCGGTGAGGAGCGGGGCATGCTGGCCGGCTTCCTCGCGGACCAGCGCGCGACCCTGGAGCTGAAGTGCACGGGCCTGGAAGCGGACCTGTCCCGGAGGTCCGTGGAGCCGTCGACGCTGTCGCTGCTGGGCCTGGTCCGGCACCTCGCCGACGTCGAGCGCCGCTGGTTCCGTCAGGTGCTGGCACAGCAGGACGTCGCCCTCCGGTTCTCCTCGCCGACCGATCCCGACGGGGACTTCGACGGTGCGGATTCCGGCCCCGAGGCCGTCCGGGAGGGCTGGGCGGCCTGGCGTGCCGAAGTGGAGTTCGCGGACCGGTTCGTCGCCGAGGCCCCCGACCTCGACGTCGAAGGCCACGACGTGTGGCGCGGGACGGTGTCGCTGCGCTGGGTCCTCATCCACATGGTCGAGGAGTACGCCCGGCACAACGGACACGCGGACCTGCTGCGCGAGCGCATCGACGGTGCGATCGGCATCTAGACCCACGTACGCAAGGCGGGTGTGCGCGAGCCGGGCGCGGGGCACCAGCAGCGTGTGAACTCGACCGGTTTCCGGGGGCGTTGGTACGACAGGAGGCTCCCCGCCTGGGTGCGGGGACTCCTCGTCCTCGCCGCGGGACTCGGCGTACTCCTCTCCGCGCAGGCGATCGTGGACGGCTACCGGGCGACCGTCGTGTACCGGCAGGCGCCCGTCTGCGACCGCGAAGGGTGCGTACGGCCCGAGACGGCCGAGGTGCGCGACCGGCAGAGCGGCGAACGCTGTACGTCGACGGGCACGAGCGGCGGTACGGCGGCGGCGGGCGGTACCGCCACCACCGGCGGCGGCAGCAGCTGCACCACGACCTACAGCCTGCGGGTCTCCTGGTCCGACAGGTCGGAGTGGCTCGAGGTCGGACACGAGGCGTACGCGGAGGCCCGGCCGGGTGACCGCGTCCGGCTGCGGCTCTGGGAGGGCAGTGTGGTCCGCCTGGAGGTGGGCACCCACATCCGCACCTACCCGCCGGCCTCGCAGACGGACATGTGGCCCTGGATGGCCCTGGCCTGGTCCGGTCTCGCGGTGGCGGCCTGGGCACTCGCGAGCGCCCGGCCGATCGCCCTACTGCCCCTGGGCGTCGCCTGGTTCATGCTGAGCGTCCTCATCCTCATGATCGGCCCGGCCGTCCTGGTGTGGTCGCCCCTGGTCTTCTGCGGAGCCCTGGCCGCACTGACCGTCGGCATGGCACTCGGCGCCCGGGCGACCAACCGGTACTGAGACACCTTCACGGTTCGGGGCGCCGGGCCGGTTCGGCGTTTCGGGGTGCGCGGCCGCTCCTTCGTGGGCGAGGGTGGACCCGACCTGATCCGTTCGGTCCGGCGCGCCCCGCCGCGCCGGCGTTCGTGAGGAGACGCTCCGTGAACTGGACACTCGAAGTCGTCCCGGTCCCTGTCACCGACATGGACCGGTCGAAGGAGTTCTACGCCGACAAGGTCGGCTTCAACGTCGACCTGGACGACGAGGTGGCCCCCGGTGTGCGCATCATCCAGATGACCCCGCCCGGCTCCCGGTGTTCGATCGCGATGCTTCAGGGGATGCCCGCGGCGCCCGGTACGAAGGTGACGGCACCCGGGACGCTCCAGGGGCTCCAGATCTGCGTCACGGACATCGAGGCAGCCCGCGGGGAGCTGGTGGACCGGGGTGTGGACGTCTCCCCGATCCGCCATGTCGGCGCCACGGGCTGGGAGGACGGCAAGGGCGGGACCTGGAACTCGTTCATGACGTTCGAGGACCCGGACGGCAACGGCTGGGTGGTCCAGGAGGCCCCGTCGGAACTGTCGGAGCGCTGAGGCGGATCAGGGCTTGATGTTCTGGTTGAGGTGGAACAGGTTGCCCGGGTCGTACGCCCGCTTGACTGCCGCCAACCGGTCGTAGTTGCCCTTGTAGTTGGACCTGATCCGGCCCTGGTCGTCGTCGGCCATGAAGTTGATGTAGCCGCCCTCCTCGGAGTGCGGGGCGGTCGCCTCGTAGTAGTTCCGGACCCACGCGATGTTGGCTTCGTTGTCGGCGGGGTCGGGCCACATCCCGGCGATGACGGTGGCGAACGTGGCATCGCGGTAGGCGAAGGCCGTCGCGTCCTGTGCGACGCGGTGGCAGGCGCCGTTGATGGGATAGATGTGCACGGTCGAGTTCACGGCGGGCAGCCGCGGCGCGTGCACCAGATGCGCTTCGATCGCGTCGTCGCTGAGCTCGGTCACGAAGTTGGCCTTCCAGTAGTGCTGGAGGCCGGGCGGTACGAGCGCGTCGAAGGCGCTGTTGAGCGCGGGGTACGGCATCGGGCCGACGTGTTCGGCGACCACCGGTGCGATGTCGTGGAAGGGCTGGAGGGCGCGCTCTCCCTCGTCGAGCGGTCCGGCCCAGCACGACACGATCAGGACGAAGGGCTCGCCGTGCCGGTCCTCGGGGATGAAGGGGAGCGGCGGTGCGATCTGGAAGGCCGGGAAGCCGCCGAGCTGCTCCGGCGCGTCGGCGATCAGTTCGCGGAAGGCGCGCAGGACGGTGCGCGCGTCCTCCAGTTCGTACAGGATCGGCCCGCCGTAGATGTCCTTCACGGGGCTGAGCCGGAACTCGAAGGAGGTCACCGCGCCGAAGTTGCCGCCCCCGCCGCGAAGGGCCCAGAACAGGTCCGGGTTCTCCTCCTCGCTCGCGACGAGCAGCTGCCCGTCCGCGGTCACCACATCGGCCGACAGCAGATTGTCGCAGCTCAGGCCGAGTCCGCGGGCGAGGTAGCCGATGCCGCCGCCGAGGGTGAGACCGCCGACACCGGTGGTGGAGATGATCCCGCCGGTCGCGGCCAGACCGAAGGCGTGCGTCGCCGCGTTGAAGTCGCCCCAGGTCGCTCCGCCCTCCGCACGGGCCGTCCGGCGGACGGGATCGACACGGACGGAACGCATCGCGGAGAGATCGGCCACGACGCCGTCGTCGCAGGTACCGAAGCCCGGCACGCTGTGGCCGCCGCCGCGGACCGCCAGGTCGAGCCCGTTCTCGCGGGCGAAGTCGACCGTGGCCATCACATCGCCCGCGTTGGCGCAGCGCACGACGGCGGCCGGCCTCCTGTCGATCATGGCGTTGTTGACCGCGCGCGCCTCGTCGTAACCGTCGTCCTGCGGGGTGACGACCGCCCCGCGTGCCCGTTCCCGCAACTGATCGATCGAGGGCTTGCCCATGGCGATTGCTCCTCGCGTGCGTCGTGCCGCCGACTCTCGAGCACATTCCACGCTACGCCGGTGCCACGAAGCCTCAACCCGACACCGCTCAGCCCTCGGGCTGCTGCCGCAGGTGGGTCTTGGCGTCCTCGTACGTTCCCTGGCCGACCCGCTCCGCGGGGGCGTAGTGGAGGTTCAGCACGCCCGTCCGGAAGGTCTCCGAGGAGATCAGCGTCAGCGGGACCGGAGCCTCGCCCTCGTCGAACAGCCGCATGCCCTTGCGGACGGCGATCGGGTGCAGCAGCAGGTGCAGCTCGTCCAGCAGTCCCGCCGCCAGCAGCTGACGCACGACGGAGACCGAGCCGCTCATTCCGATGGGCCCCGGGCCCGGTTCGGCCTTGAGCGCGGTCACCGCCTCGACGAGATCGCCCTCGAGCCGCTCGGAGTTCCGCCAGGAGAAGTCGAGGGGCCGGTTCGACGCGACGATCTTGCGGGCGTCGCCGAGGATCTTGGCGAAGGCGGCGTCTTCCCCGCCCGCGGCCTCCCGCTCGGGCCAGGCCCCCGCGAAGCTGTCGTACGTCTTGCGGCCGAACAGCATGGTGTCGACCGAGCCGAGGGTGGCGTCGACGGCCGCCCCCATCTCGTCGTTGAAGTAGGGGAAATGCCACTGGTCGGGTGCCTCGACGACGCCGTCGAGCGAAATGAACAGCCCTGCGATGATCTTCCTCATGTCAGCCCTCCAGAGCTGCCGTGGCCGAAGTCCCGTCACTGGTTCTGCGGGGCCACCACGGTGAACAACGCGCCGTCGGGATCGGCCAGGGCGACCGAGCGGCTGGTGCTCGTGGTGTCCACGGGCGAGACGACGCGACCGCCGAGACCGGTGGCCATTTCCACCGTCGCCTCGAGGTCGGGGACGCGGAAATGGACGTGCCAGCGCGGTCGGACCTGCGGATCGGGGGCTTCCTCGAGGGCCCCGCCCACGATGCGCGCCAGGGTGTCGTTCCCGTGGCGCAGCACGACGTGGTCGTGTTCGTAGGAGACCGTGCAGCCGCCGGGCCGTTCGCCGGCCCACTCGAGGACCTCACCGTAGAACACGGCCGCGGCGAAGGCGTCACGGGTGCGCAGTTCCAGCCAGGCGGGCGCGCTGCCCTGGCCGACCGTCCAGTCGGGGATGACCTGGCCCTGCCAGAACCCGAAGACCGCTCCGTCGGGGTCGGAGGCCAGCGCGGCGCGTCCGGTGCCGAAGGCGAGGGGGCCCACCGCCATGGTCGCGCCGCGCTCGACGATCCGCGCCGCCGTGACATCGGCGTCGTCGACGGCGAAGTACGGGGTCCACGCGGCCGGAAGGGCCAGCCGCTGGGCCAGAGCGCCGACCCCGGCCACGGGAGCGCCGTCGCGGAAGGCGATGGAGAAGCCGTCACCGAGCCTGGTGCGGCGGAAGTGCCAGCCCAGGACGGCCCCGTAGAACTGCTGCGCCGAGTCGAGGTCCCCGGTCATCAGGCTGACCCAGCACGGCGCGCCGAACATCTCTTGACTCGACGTCGACACAGCTGCCCACCTTGCTCGCGATCACTACGGCCGGGTTCGGCTCACCCTAGCGCCGTCGGGCGTCCCCGCTCGCGAGGCTCGGCTCCGATGCGACCGCCCGGGTGACCTGCCCGTACGTGGTGCTCCGTTCCCGGATTTCCATGAACGGGCGCTACGGGGTGCGGGTGAAGGAGCGCCGGTAGGAGCGGGGCGGCACACCGCGCCGGCGTACGAACTGCTCGCGGAGCACGGCCGCGCTCGCGAACCCCACCGCGCGGGCGATCTCCTCGACGGACAGGTCGGTGGTCTCCAGCAGCTCCTCGGCGCGGCTCAGCCGGAGGCTGACCAGCCAGGCGTGCGGGGTGGTCCCCGTCGCCGCGGTGAAGCGGCGGGCGAAGGAGCGCTTGCTCATCACGGCACGCCGGGCCAGTTCCGCGACGGGAAGCTGCTCGTGGAGGTGCTCGCGCGCCCAGGCGAGGACTTCGGCGAGGCGGGTGTCCTGAGCGTCCTCGGGGACGGGGGCGGCGAGGTACTGGGCCTGTCCGCCCTCGCGGTGGGAGGGCAGCACGAGGTCGCGCGCGATGGCGTTGGCGGCCGCGGCACCGTGCTCCCGCCTGACCAGGTGCAGGCAGAGATCGAAACCCGCCGCCGCTCCCGCCCCCGTGACGACGCGGCCTTCGTCGACGTAGAGGGCATGAGGATCGACCGTGACCTCCGGATGGCGGCGGGCCAGCAGCTCCGCGAACCGCCAGTGCGTCGTGGCCCGCCGCCCGTCGAGCAGCCCGGCGGCGGCGAGGGCGTACGTACCGACGCAGTGGGCCGCGACCAGGGCGCCGCGTTCGTGGGCGGCGGACAGGGCCTCCAGCACGGCCGGTGCGAGCGGTGTCCGGAAGCCGGCCCAGGGCAGGGCGACCACCAGATCGGCGACGGCCATCCGCTCCAGCCCGTACTCGACGGCGAGCGGTACGCCGAGGTCGGTGGGAACGGGCCCGGGCCGGTCGGCGCACAGCGCGAAGTCGAAGCGGGGCAGCCCCGCACGCGCGCCGAACACCTCGGTGACGACACCGACGGCGAGCATGCCGACACCGGGCGGGGTGTAGGCGGCGACGGTCGTGAAAGGCGGCATGCGGGGAGTCTGGCAGATTTCCCGCGATCGCCCCGCTCCGGCCTCGGGCGGGGGAACTACCCCAGGAACGCGGCCGTGGTCGCCACGAAGCGGTCGGCGTCGTCCACCCAGGGGTAGTGGCCGGCCCCCGGCTGTACGACGAATGAGGCGTCGGGGAAGAGCCCGGCGAACTCGGCCGTCGACCGAGGCGGGCTGTTCAGGTCGAACTCCCCGGCGAGCAGCAGGACGGGGGCCGCGAAGGCGGCGAGTGCGGCGCGCGTGGTCTCCGGGTCGAAGGCTCCCTCGGCCGCGAAGACGGTGACGGCCTCCATGTTCCGGGGCCGGCCGGCCGCCTGGTGCTGCCGCGCGCGATCGTCCCAACGGCCGCAGAAGAAGGGGGCGGTGGCATCCCAGTCGCTGCCCGTGCCCTCGGTGATCGCCTCCAGCGCGGCGAAGGCCGCCGGGAACCACGGCTCGTTCCCCCGGAGTTGGGCGAGCTCGCGCCGGGTCTCCCCGGTGATCTCGATGCCGACGGCCCGGGCACCGGGGGTGATCAGCGCGAGTCTGCTCACGCGGTGCGGGAACCGGGCCGCGTACTGCGCCGCGAGGTTCGCCCCGGCGGAGTGGGCGAGCAGGTCCATCGCGGGGAGTCCCAGGTGCGCGCGCAACGCCTCGACGTCGTCGACGAGGCGGTCGCAGCGGTACGAGGAGGTGTCCTCGGGAACCGCGGACCGGCCGGTGCCGCGCAGGTCCGGGACGATCAGCCGGCGGTGCGCGGACAGGCCGCCGAGGTCGCCGAGGTAGGCGGAGTCCGCGGGTCCGCCGGGGAGGCAGACCACGGGGTCGCCGTCTCCGTGGGTGCGGTAGGCGAGGCGGGTTCCGTCAGCTGCGGAGAAGGTGTGCATGCCGCGGATCCTGCCATTCATAACCAGGTTGTACAACTAGGTTATGACGATCCGGCTCTCGGGTGTATAACCGAGTTGTGGCAGGCGAAAAGGGTGTACCCCGAAACCCGGAGACGTTGACCGAGGAACAGGCCGAGCGGATGCTCGCCGGGATGAACGAGGTCATCCGCGCGGGCGAGGAGATGCGGAAGCTGCGCACCGAAATGATCAAGGTGTTCGTCGGCTTCGGCTGGACCCAGGACAAGATCGCCCGGCTCACCGACATGAGCCAGCCCGCCGTGTCCAAGCAGGTCACGAAGTACAAGACGGGCGATCCGCTGCCCGCGTTGGAGCTCTCCCTCGACCAGTACGATGCCCCGTGGCTCGAGGGACGTCTCTGGGGCCTCGCCGAGGAAATCTCCGAGACGCTGGACGGCGCCGCGCGCTGTACCCGCACCGTCGACGCCCTCGCCCGGGGCCGGAAGCGGTTCACGCCCCGGGACGTCGACGAACTGCGACGTCTCCTCGAAGAGGACCTGCGCCTGCACCGGGGGCAGCTGCCCGCACGCCACCAGGCCGCCTACGACCAGATCGGCCGCGCTCTCGACGTCCCCGCCAAGGCCGCCGCCACCGCCGCCACCGGCACCGCATCGGTGCGCCGGGCCCTCGCCCACCGGATCCAGCGCGACCGCCTCCGGGGCGACTCCTGACCCGCACCCGACGGGCTCGCCGCGGAAGCGCTGTCCCTCCGCGTCGTGCGCCGTGCACTCCGGGTTCACCCGGGGCTGCCACCGTTGCCGTATGGCTCTCAGTAGACGAGAACTACTGGCATCCGGGGTGACGGCGGCCGTCGGGCCGCTCACCCCCACCGGCCGGGACACGGCCACGCGTACCCTGCGCGGCACGATCGCGCCCGGCGCCCCGGACTGGGTGTACCTCCCCCTGGACGTCCCGCCGGGGACCGCGGAGCTGCGCGTCTCCTACACCTACGCGAAACCCCCGGTGCCACCCGGCACCCCGGGCAACGCGCTCGACATCGGCATCTTCGACCAGCGAGGCACGGGGCTCGGCGGCCACGGCTTCCGCGGCTGGTCGGGCGGCGCCCGCAGCGAGTTCTTCCTGCGGGCCGACGCCGCCACCCCCGGCTATCTGCCCGGACCCCTCGAGCCCGGCCGCTGGCACGTGGCGCTCGGGCCGTACACGGTGGCACCCGAGGGCCTCACCTACGTGATCACCGCCACCTTCACCTACGGCGACCCGGGCACGCCCGCCGTCCCCGGCTACCCGCCGCAGCGGGCCCGTGGCCGGGGCCGGGCCTGGTACCGGGGCGACTGCCACCTGCACTCGGTGCACTCCGACGGCCGCCGCACCCCGGCCGAACTCGCCGCGCTGGCCCGCGCGGCGGGTCTGGACTTCATCAACTCCTCCGAGCACAACACCCACGCGGCGCACGCGGCCTGGGGCCCGGTCGCCGCCGCGGATCCCGGCCTGCTCGTCCTCACCGGGGAGGAGATCACCACCCGTACCGGCCACGTCGTCGCCGTCGGCACCGCACCCGGCACCTTCACGGACTGGCGCTACCGGGCCCGCGACCAGCGCTTCGACCGTTTCGCACACCACATACGCAAGGCCGGCGGACTGGTCGTCCCCGCCCACCCGCACGCCACCTGCATAGGCTGCGCCTGGAAGTTCGGCTTCGGCGAGGCGGACGCGGTGGAGGTGTGGAACGGCCCCTGGACCCCCGATGACGAAGTGGCCCTCGCATCCTGGGACGCCACCCTCACCGCCGGTCGCGGGCAGTGGCTCCCGGTCCTCGCGAGCAGCGACTACCACCGCGACCCCGACCGGGTCGGCAGCCCGCAGACGGTGGTGCTGGCCGAGGACCTGTCCCGCGAGGCGATACTCGCCGGTCTGCGCGCCGGCCACAGCTACGCGGCCGAGTCCTCGGCCGTGTCGGTGACCTTCGACGCGGTGACCGCCCGGGGCGCCCACGCCGGCATCGGCGACCGGATCCGGGCCACGGCGGACACCGAGGAGGTCCTGATCCGGCTGACCGTGACCGGCAGCGGCAGCTACGACCTGCGGCTGGTCACCGACCAGGGCGTGGCGTTCACCGCCCCCGCGGCCACGAGCCTCGAATGGCGCACCACCCCGTCCCGTACCTCCTACGTCCGCGCCGAGGTCCGCCATCCCGCCTCGGCCCCGCCGCTCCCCGGTGCTCCGGCGGCGCTGACCAACCCGATCTTGCTGTCGGCCTGACCCGCGGTCCCGTACCCCGGCGGCGCGCCGGGCACGCCGCGCCGGGCGGGGACGGGGTGCGGGGTTACCGTCGGCGGCATGGACGGTGATCGCCAAGGGTGGCGCCAGTGCTTGCTCGGCGCGGCGGTGTTCGCCGTGTGCATGGCGGGCACCACGCTGCCGACCCCGCTCTACGGCCTTTACCAGGAGAAGTTCGGGTTCTCCGAGCTGATGGTGACCGTCGTGTACGCCGTGTACGCCTTCGGGGTCATCGGCGTGCTGCTGCTGGTGGGCAACGCCTCGGACGCCGTGGGCCGGCGGCCGGTGCTGCTCGCGGGCCTGGGATGCGCGGCGGCGAGCGCCGTTTGCTTCCTGTGCGCCACCGGGATGGGCTGGCTCTACGCGGGGCGGCTGTTCTCGGGACTGTCCGCCGGCCTGTTCACCGGCGCCGCCACCGCCTACGTGATGGAGCTGGCCCCGTCCGGCCGGGCCGCCAAGGCGACGCTGGTGGCGACGGCCGCCAACATGGGCGGGCTGGGCTGCGGTCCGCTTCTCGCCGGAGTGCTCGCGCAGTACGCCGTCGCGCCGCTGTACCTGCCGTTCGCCGTGGACCTCGCCCTGGTGGCCGTCTCGGTCGCCGTCCTGCTGCGGCTCGCGGAGACGGTACGGGAGCGGCGGCCCCTGAGCGCCGTACGGCCACAGCGGCCCGGCCTGCCCGCGGAAGTCCGGGCGGTGTTCGTGCCCGCGGCGATCGCCTCGTTCGTGGGGTTCGCCCTGTTCGGGGTGTTCACCTCGGTCAGCCCGGCGTTCCTCGCCGAGTCCCTGGACGTGCAGAACCACGCCGTGAGCGGGCTGGTCGTCGCGCTGGCCTTCTTCGCCTCGACCGCCGGGCAGCTGCTGGTCGGCCGGGTCGGGGTGACGCGCTCGCTGCCCCTGGGCTGCGCCGGGCTCCTCGCCGGGCTGGTGCTGCTGGCGGGGGCGCTGTACTGGGACCTGCTGTCGCTGGTGGTCCTGAGCGCGCTCGTCGGCGGAGCCGGACAGGGGCTGGCGTTCCGCGGGGCGATGTCGGCGGTGACCGAGGCGTCTCCCGTGCACCAGCGCGCGGCCGTGATCTCGAGCCTGTTCGTGGTCGCGTACGCGGGCATCTCGGTCCCGGTGATCGGCGTGGGTCTCCTGGCCGGCCCGATGGGCCTGGAGGGCGCGGGCCTGGTGTTCATCGCCTGTATGGCCGTCCTCGTCTCGACCGCCGCCGTCTACCTGCTGCGGCGGCCGGGACGGCCTGGGTGACGCGCCACAGGCGGCGCGGGCATCCGAGGTCGAAGGTGACCTCGGATGCCCGCGCCGCCGGCCGTCGGACTGCTACCAGAGGACGGGCAGCCGCTCCGGCAGGCGCTTCATGAAGCGCGTGCGCCAGACGAGTTGCTCGACCGGCACGGCCAGCTGGAGACCGGGCATCTTCTCGACGAGCACCTCGAGGGCGATCTCCGTGTGCCTCTTGCCGAGGGCGGTGGCGGGGCAGTAATGCTGGCCGCCGCCGAAGGAGAGGTGGGTGCCCGCGTTGGGCCGGTCGATGTCCACGGTGTGCGGGTCGGGGTACACGTCCGGGTCGGTGTTGGCGGCTTCGACCAGAACGAGGAGGAGTTCGCCCTTCTTCACCTCGACGTCTCCGAGGGTGACGTCCTCGAGGGCGAGGCGCGGCAGGCCGTCTCCGATGGAGAGGTTGATGCGCAGGAGCTCGTCGACCGCCGCGGGGATCTTGGAGGGGTCCTGGCGGATCTGCTGCCACACCTCGGGGTGCTGGATGAGCGAGACCAGGGCCATGGTGAGGAAGCCCATGGTGGAGATGACGCCGGCGCCGAAGAGGGTGACTCCGACGGTGGCGAGCATCTCGTCCGTCAGGTGGGCGTAGTCGGGGTCCTTGCGCAGGGCCGCCAGCTCGGCCATGAGGCCGGTGACGGTGGGGTCGTCGAGGCGCTCGACCATGTAGGCCATGTCCCGGTCCCAGTTGAGCTTGGCTCCGGTGATGGGGCACGCCGAGTTCATGAAGGCGATGTCGAGGCTCGCCGCCAGGCGCGGGGCGTCTTCCCCGGGTATGCCCAGGATGCGGCAGTGGAGCTGCTCGGCGTACGGACTGGTGAACTGGGTGCGCAGGTCGACCGGCGCGCCCTCGGTGAGCAGGCTGTCCACGAGGGTGGTGGCCTGCGCGCGCATCCAGTCGGTCAGGCCGTCGGTCTTGGGGTTGATGGCCTTGAGGACGGCCTTGCGGAGTCCGGCGCCGGTGATGTTGCCCATGTTGTTGACGACCTCGGGCGGGATCGTCAGGGCGTACTGGCGTGGTACGCCGGGAGCCGAGGTGTCCTTGAGGCTGAACCTGGGATCCTCGAGGACCTGCTTGCACAGGTCGTAGGAGGAGACGAGCCAGGCTTCGTCCCCGGCGATCGTACGGACCCGCTTGACCGGTTCGGTCCGGAGCTGCTCGACCTCGTGGGGGAGCTGGTCGCCGCGCGCGGAGAACGGAAAGTCGAGAAGTGTGTCAGTGGGCATCGGATTCTCCTTCGGCGGGGGTGATGACGGCGTGTCCCTGGTTGCGCGAGGCACGCAGGCCCGAACCGCGCGAATACAACAGCTCTGCCATCGGCAGGAGTTGGTGGTAGCAGTTGAGGGACGAGGGCACGTCGAGAATGGCCGGGGTGTCGAGGAAGAGCGGGGCCTCGGCGCAGACGTACTCGAGACAGACCTCGCGCTGCCGGACCGTGGCGGTCTTCCCGCCGAGGACCTTGGAGGAGAGGAACGCGTCGACCAGGGCGTTGCAGGTCTCGCGGAACTCCGGGTCGGTGCCGAGGAGGGTGTTCAGGTGGGTGTGGAGCCTGCGGTAGGCCGGGATGTCGGTGAGGGACGACATGGGGCGGGCGCGTAGGCGGGTGCCCGTGGGATCGGCCTCGGCGGCGGCGTTGTTGACCTTCGCGCGGACCCCGCGCAGGTTCTTGACCGCCTTGCGCCGCGCCTCGTCCGCGGGATAGCCGAGGGCCTCGTACATCTCGGCCACGTGCATGTCCGTGTAGATGAGGTCGACCTGCCGGAAGTTGCGCAGACCCCAGTGCGCGAGGTCGGTGACGCGCTGCGCGGAGAAATAACTGTTGCCCGGTGAGATGCCTATCACCGCATGGTCGCCTTCGGTGTGGATCACCTGGCAGTGCGGGGTGAAAGGCTGGACCGTGAAGACTTCTGTGGCTGTCGTCAACAGACGTCGGTTCCTTTGGTCGCCGCGAGTCCCGTGGGGCCCTGTGCCCCGGGTGTGGCGACGACGTGATGGAAGGTACCTGAGCGTGACGGTCCGTTCCATGTCTTGCATGCGGTAACTCACATGCTGGACAAGGCAGTTATATGGTCCAGGCCAAGCTCTTGACACGGGATTTGTTCACTTCTTAAATCACGTAGTGAACTAAGGGCATGGCATGGTCATGACGATCCTGTCCGGCCTTCCCCCACACTCCCGGAAGGGAGAGCCATGAACTTCCCGCACCTATCGCGGCGTTTGCTGCTGTCCGCCGTCTCGCTCCTCGCCCTCGCGTCGCTGTCCACCGGCCTGGCACAGGGCGTGCCCCCGCTGCACGCCCCCGCACCGGCCGCCGTTGCCGCCGAAGGCGCCGCGTCGGCCGAGGCCGTCACGTTCTCCGACGAGTTCAACGGGCCCGCGGGCTCGGCCGTCGACGGCGCGAAGTGGCAGATCGAGACGGGCGACAACGTCAACAACCACGAGCGGCAGTTCTACACTTCGGGCAACCGCAACGCGGCCCTCGACGGCCAGGGCAACCTGGTCATCACCGCCCGCCGGGAGAACCCGGCCAACTACCAGTGCTGGTACGGAAGGTGCGAGTACACCTCCGCCCGGCTCAACACGGCCGGCAGGTTCACCACCACGTACGGTCGCGTCGAGGCCCGGATGAAGGTTCCGCGCGGGCAGGGCATGTGGCCGGCCTTCTGGATGCTGGGCAACGACATCGGCCAGGTCGGCTGGCCCGCCTCTGGTGAGATCGACGTCATGGAGAACGTGGGCTTCGAGCCGTCCACGGTCCACGGCACCCTCCACGGCCCCGGCTACTCCGGCTCCGGCGGCATCGGCGCCGGGTACACCCTGCCCGGCGGCCAGGCGTTCGCCGACGCCTTCCACACCTTCACCGTCGACTGGAGCCCGAACGCGATCACCTGGTCAGTAGACGGCGCCGTCTACCAGCGGCGCACCCCCGCAGACCTCGGCGGCCGCCAGTGGGTCTTCGACAAGCCCTTCTTCCTGATCCTCAACCTCGCGGTCGGCGGCTACTGGCCGGGAGACCCCGACGGCAGCACGGTCTTCCCCGGGCAGCTCCTGGTCGACTACGTCCGGGTCACCTCCGGCGGCGGCCAGCCGGGCGGCGGAGGTCCGATCACCGGCCTCGGCGGCAAGTGCGTCGACGTGGCCGGCGCCAACAGCGCGAACGGCACACCCGTACAGCTCTACGACTGCAACGGCACCGCCGCGCAGCAGTGGACCGTCGGATCCGACGGCACGATCCGCGCGCTCGGCAAGTGCCTGGACGTGGCCTCGGGAGGCACCGCGGACGGTACGCCGGTCCAGCTCTACGACTGCAACGGGACCCCCGCACAGCAGTGGGCCGTCCCCGCGGCCCGAGATGTCGTCAACCCGCAGGCGAACAAGTGCCTCGACGTCGCGGGCAACAGCTCGGCCAACGGCACCCGGCTGCAGATCTGGACCTGCACGGGAGCCGCCAACCAGAAGTGGACGGTGACCCGATGACCCGCACCACCGGGCGCCGGCTCACGGCCTTCGTGGCCGCGGCCTCGGCCGTCTCGGTGCTCACCGTCGTCCAGCCCACTCAGGCAGCCACCCCGCAGGCCTCGGCGCAGGCGGCCGCCGCCCTGCCCACGGGCTGGTCCACGGTGGTCAACGCCGGCAGCGGCAAATGCCTGGACGCGCGGTCCGCCGCGACCGCGAACGGCACCGCGGTGCAGCAGTACACCTGCAACAACTCCTCGGCGCAGCAGTGGAGTTTCACCCCGACCACGGACGGCTTCGTCCGGATCGGCAACCGCAACGACGCCGCTCAGGTCGTGGACGTCAGCGACACGTCCTCGGCGGACAACGCGGCCGTGCACCTGTGGACGTACGGCGGCGGAGCCAACCAGCAGTGGAGGGCCGTCGACGAGGGCGGTGGCGCCTACCACTTCGTCAGCCGCCACAGCGGCAAGTGCCTCGACGTGCCGTCCGCCTCGACCGCCGACAGCGTCCAGCTGGTGCAGTACACCTGCAACGGCACGGCGGCCCAACGCTTCCAGGTGGCTCCCGTGAACACCGCCCCCGGGGACGTCGACCTCGGCCCGAACGTGGTCGTCTTCGACTCCTCCATGCCCTCGTCCACGATCCAGAGCCGGCTCGACTCGATCTTCCGGCAGCAGGAGACCAACCAGTTCGGCGCCCAGCGCTACGCGGTGATGTTCAAGCCGGGTACGTACGCCAACGACGTCAACGTCGGCTTCTACACCCAGGTCCTCGGTCTCGGCCAGTCACCGGACTCGGTCACGATCAACGGCGCCGTGCACGTGGAGGCGGACTGGTTCCCGCCGCACAACGCCACCCAGAACTTCTGGCGCGGCGCCGAGAACCTGTCGGTGAACCCGACGGGCGGCACCGACCGCTGGGCGGTGTCCCAGGCCGCGCCGTACCGCCGCATGCACGTGCGCGGCAACCTCGCCCTGGACGACGGCGGCTGGGCCAGCGGCGGATTCATGGCGGACAGCAAGATCGACGGCCAGGTGCGGTCGGGGACGCAGCAGCAGTGGCTGACCCGCAACTCGCAGCTCGGCGGCTGGACCGGGTCCAACTGGAACATGGTCTTCGTCGGCAGCCAGGGCGTCCCCGCCACCAGCTTCCCGAACCCGCCGTACACCACGGTGAACCAGACGCCGACCATCCGCGAGAAGCCCTTCCTGTACGTGGACGGGACGGGCGCCTACAAGGTGTTCGTGCCGTCCCTGCGGACCGATTCCTCGGCCACCAGCTGGGCGAACGGGAACGCTGCGGGCAGTTCGCTCGGCATGGACCAGTTCTATGTCGTCAAGCCCGGAGCCAGTGCCGCACAGATGGACGCGGCCCTGGCCGAAGGCAAGAACCTGCTGGTCACGCCCGGTGTCTACCACCTCGACCGGACCCTGCGGGTGACCCGGCCCGACACCGTCGTCCTCGGACTCGGCCTCGCCACGTTCATCCCCGACAACGGGGTCACGGCCATGACGGTCGCCGACGTCGACGGTGTGAAGATCGCGGGCGTGCTCTTCGACGCGGGCACCACCACCTCGCGGACCCTGATGGAGGTCGGCCCGGCCGGCGCCGCAGCCAACCACTCGGCGAACCCCACCTCCCTGCACGACGTCTTCTTCCGGGTCGGCGGAGCCGCCGTGGGCAAGGCGACGACCAGCCTCGTCGTCAACAGTGACCACGTCATCGGCGACCACATGTGGATCTGGCGCGGTGACCACGGCAGCGGCATCGGCTGGAACAGCAACACGGCGGACACGGGACTCGTGGTCAACGGCGACGGCGTGACCATGTACGGACTGTTCGTCGAGCACTACCAGAAGCACCAGACCGTGTGGAACGGCAACGGAGGGCGGACGTACTTCTACCAGAACGAGATGCCGTACGACCCGCCGAACCAGGCCGCCTGGATGAACGGCTCCACCCAGGGCTACGCGGCGTACAAGGTGGCCGACCACGTGACCAGCCACCAGGCCTTCGGGCTCGGCAGCTACTGCTTCTTCAACGTCAACAGCAGCGTGACCGCCGAACGTGCCTTCGAGGCCCCCAGCAACCCGAACGTGCGCTTCCAGAGCATGGTGACCGTCTCGCTCGGCGGCACCGGCACCATCCGGCACGTCATCAACGACAGGGGAGGCCCTTCGAACGCGTCCACCAACGTGGCCAACCTGGTGAGCTACCCCTGAGGAGCCTGCGCCCGTGATGTGATCAGCGAATATCCGAAATATGATGATTCTGGCCATCTGTGTCGGAAACTGAAGCGGACGTATGTCGGAGCGGTCCATGAGCCACCATCGGTCCACGCGGGCGGCGACCGCGGACGACCTGCTGACCAGGCTCGGGCGGCTCACGGCCCAGGCCCGGGAAGGGGCGGAGCTCCAGCAGGCCCGGGTCGAGCTGGCCGAGGCACTGCAGCGGGAAATCCTGCCGGCGTCCCTTCCCGGCGTGCCGGGCCTGCGCACCGCGGCCCGGTACGCACCCGCCCGTCACGGCCTGAGCATAGGCGGGGACTGGTACGACGGCTTCCTGCTCCCCGAGGGCGCTCTGGGCTTCTCCATCGGGGACGTGGAGGGCCACGACGTCGAGGCGGCCGCGTTCATGGGGCAGGTCCGCATCGCCGTGCGTGCCGTCGCCGCGTCCGCCGCCGACCCGGGCGAGGTGCTCAGCCGGGCCAACGATCTGCTGCTCTCGGTGGACTGTGATCTCTTCGCGACCTGCACCTTTCTCCGCTTCGACCCCATCACGTGGGAGATTCAGACCGCTCGCGCCGGCCACGTTCCCGGGGTCTGGGCCACGACGGACGGCGAGCACGGCATCGTGGAGGACGAAGGCGGTCTGCCCCTGGGCATGCTGCCGGGCTCGCAGTACCCCGTGACCCGCCGCCGGCTGGCCACCGGGGGCTCGTTCGTCCTGGTCACCGACGGGGTCGTCGAAGGCCCGTCCTTCCCCATCGACCGGGGTCTGGCGCGCGTCGCCGAGGTGGTCCGGGCGAAGGCGGGCGCGGACCCCGGTGAGCTGGCCGCCGAGGTGATGAGGGTCGCCGACTCCACCGGTCACGAGGACGACGCCGCCGTGCTCGTGCTGCGCCATGAGGCCGTCCGGGGTGGAACCGGATGATGCGCAGGGCACCGTAGCGCGTGTCATGCTCCGTCGGCGGGCGCGGGCTGTTGTCTGATGAAGTGATGCGCACCGAGGGCTTCCGGCGTCTGTGCATGACGGTGCTCCTGAACCTGATCGTCGCCGCCGCCTACTTCGCCGGCGGACGCATCGGCCTGCTCCAGCAGGTGGTGATCCAGGGCGCGGTCGTCACACCCCTGTGGCCGCCCACGGGCATCGCCCTCGTCTGCCTGCTCTGGATGGGGCTCCGCGTCTGGCCGGGTATCGCACTCGGTGCCTGTCTCGTCATCCAGTCGATCAGCGGCTCGATCGACCCCGTCGGCTTCGGGATCGTCGCGGGCAACACCCTCGCTCCCGTGTGTGCCTACCTGATGCTGCGACGGGTCGGCTTCCGCGTGACACTGGACCGGCTCCGGGACGGTGTGGCGCTGGTCTTCCTGGGCGGCCTGCTTCCGATGCTGATCAGTGCCACCATCGGCGCCTGGCTGCTGGTGGTCACCGACAGCCTGCCCGACAGCGGATTCTGGATCGTGTGGTGGACGTGGTGGGCGGGCGACGCGATGGGCGTGCTCGTGATCGCGCCGCTGCTCCTGGTCCTGCGCATGGCCCGCCTTCCCTCGGGCGCCTACCGGTGGGCGGAGGCGGCGGCCCTGCTGGTCACGGCCTTCGCCGTCACCCTGCTGGCGACCAGGAGCGACATGGCGCTCCTGTTCCTCGTCTTCCCGCTCCTCATCTGGGCGGCCCTGCGCTTCCAGCTGGAGGGCAGCGCGCCGTGCATGCTGCTCGTGTCCGCCATGGCGAACTCGGCGGCGATCGCCCAGGAAGGCCCCTTCGACCACCACACACTCGTCGAAGCCATGGTCAACCTCCAGGCGCTCAACGGCTCCGCGGCGTTGACCTCGCTGCTGCTGTCGGCGATCGTCACCGAGCAGAACATCATCCGCGCGAGGATCGAGCAGGCGTGCCAGGACCTGGCCGAGGTGGTGGAGCGGCTGGCGCCGGGGAAGGCGACGTCCGGATGGCCGCCGCGGGACGAGGACGGCGTGGAGACGGGGGGCGGATAGGCCTGCGCCCTGATCTGGTGCCCGGGGGTGGACACCATGGAACCGGGAAGTGCAGCGCCGAGCGATGTATCGGTGGCTCGGATCCTGGGCGCCGACGGAAGACCCGAAGGCGCCGGGTTCCGCGCCGGGCAGCGCGAGGTCATCACCTGCGCCCACGTGGTCGCCACGGCGCTCGGTCTGCCACCGGACACCCGGGAATCACCCGGCGGCCGATTATGGATCGACTTCCCGCTCGCCGAGCGCGGCACCAGGGTGCCCGCGCGGGTCGGCGCCTGGACGCCAGTGCGGCCGGACGGCTCCGGCGACATCGCCGTCCTGGAACTCCTCGCCGATCCGCCCGCGAAGGCCCCCGTCGCCCGCCTCGTCGAGGGGAGCGTCGGCTGGCTACGCGGCGCGACCGGCGCCGGCTACGCCTCTTTGGGCAGCGGGGCGCATCGACCGTTCGGCTGGTATCTACACGCATCTGGATGCACAGGCGCATGAGCAGGCTGTCCCGGGGTGAACCTCGAGGGGTTCGGCAACCGCTCGTTCCGAAGCGAAAGGTCAGCCACGCGCATGCTGCTCACTCAGCTCGCCCTCGTGTCCGAGACCCAGAACACCCAGATCAGTGCCTCACAGCTCACCCGGGTGGCCGCCGCGCTGCAAAAGCAGGCAACCCGGGACTTCGGCCCGCTCTGGCAGGTCGAGGCGACCGTGGACGCCTTCGACAGCCTGGACGACGTTCCCCTCGGGTACTGGCCGCTGATCGTGGTCGACGACGTTCCCGGCCCGGCGGGGGGATATCACACGGACCGGAACGGACAGCCGTACTCCCTGATCGAGTTCGGCAACAGCTGGTCACTTACGGCGAGCCACGAGATGCTGGAGATGATCAGCGACCCGTACGGGAGCCGTCTGGTGGCCGGCCCGTCGCCTCACCCGGACCAGGGCAGGGTCGAGTTCCTCGTGGAGGTCGCCGATCCCTCGGAGTCCGCGGAGTTCGGCTACACCGTCAACGGCATGCTCGTGTCGGACTTCTTCACCCAGAGATTCTATGATCCGGTCGCCGTCGAGGGAGTCCGGTACAGCTTCGGCGGCCACATCAAGGCACCCAGGCAGGTGCTGCGCGGCGGCTACATCAGCTGGCGCGAGCCGGTCACGGGCGAGTGGTGGCAGCAGACCTGGTTCAAGGGCAACGCGCCGAAGTTCGTCAACCTCGGGCACCTGACCGGCAGCCGGAGCATCCGCGAGGCGATCGACGCCAAGACCAAGACGGTCAGCCGCCTGGCCGCCAGCGGCCCGGACTCCAGGCTCTTCAGCGCCGCCAAGGCCCTCACGGCCCAGGCCAAGGAGTCCACCAGCGCACGGGCCGAGTCGTTGCGCGCCGAGATCGACCAGCTGAGGACCGCGAACCCCGCGGCGTCCGCCTGGAAGAAGTGATGAGTGACGACGCTGAGCAGCGCAAGGCCCGGGCGGAGGAGATCCGCCGACAGATCGCCCGGGCCAGGCTCGGCTCGCCGGAGCCGGACTCCGCACCCGGAGAACCCCGGGAAGGCGAGAGCCTGAAGGAAGCAGTCGAGCGCCGCATGCGAGAGCTCGACGATGCCGACCGCACCGCACACCCGCCCCCGCCGGACGACGGCAGCGAACGCTGACTCCATCAGGCCGGGGCACAACCGGAGACCCCCTGGCATCAGCAGGCCCC
Source organism: Streptomyces sp. NBC_01546 (assembly GCF_045208355.1). Classification (NCBI taxonomy): domain Bacteria; kingdom Bacillati; phylum Actinomycetota; class Actinomycetes; order Kitasatosporales; family Streptomycetaceae; genus Streptomyces; species Streptomyces sp. NBC_01546. The sequence continues at coordinate 682,525 of NZ_CP109379.1, read as the reverse complement.
GGCCCGTTCAATGGAGGATGTGCACACCGGCCGGGGGACGCGGATGACAGTGAGTCGTGACAGTGACAGCCGTGACGGACGCATCGTCACCTTCTACTCGTACAAGGGCGGCACCGGCCGCACCATGGCGCTGGCCAACACCGCATGGATCCTGGCGGCCAACGGCAAACGGGTCCTAGCCGTGGACTGGGACCTGGAGGCGCCCGGCCTGCACCGCTTCTTCCACCCCTTCCTGGATCCCGGCACGCTCGGAGCCACCACCGGGGTCATCGACCTGGTCAGCGAGTACGCATGGGCCGCGGTCAGCCCGGTGCAGCGCGCCGGCGAATGGCACGAGGACTACGCGCGGATACAACCGCACGCCGTCTCGCTCGCTCCCGAGGCCCTGGGCTGGGAGTTCCCGGACGGGGGCACCCTGGACTTCGTCTCGGCAGGCCGGCAGAACCGCGAGTACTCCGCGACCGTCTCCACCTTCGACTGGGACAACTTCTACGACCGACTCGGCGGCGGCCTCTTCTTCGACGCCTTACGCGCCGACATGAAGCGGGACTACGACTACGTCCTGATCGACAGCCGCACCGGCCTGTCCGACACCGCGGACATCTGCACCGTCCACCTCCCGGACGTCCTGGTGGACTGCTTCACCCTCTCCGGCCAGTCCATCGACGGCGCCGCCGCCGTCGCCAGGCAGATCGACGAGCGCTTCAACGATCGGGGCATCACGATCTACCCCGTCCCGATGCGCGTCGACGAGAGCGATCCGGACAGGGCCGAAGCGGGCCGCGCACTGGCCCGGATCACGTTCGACCGCTTCCCCCACGGCCTCGCCGGGGACGAACTCACCTCCTACTGGCGCGCGGTGGAGATCCCGTACCGCTCCTCCTACGCCTACGAGGAGACCCTGGCCACCTTCGGCGACGAGGCCGGGCTCACCGACTCCCTGCTCTCCGCGTTCGAACGGCTCACCGCCGTGATCACCGAGGGCGAGGTCACGTCCATGCCCGCCATGGAGGAGCAGACGCGCCTGCGGATCCGGGACGCCTTCACCCGCCGCCCCCCGGTCCCGCCCACCGACCTGCCCCGCCTCCCCGGAACCGTCCCGGAGGTCTGGAACGCGCCACCCCGAAACCCCCGTTTCACCGGGCGCCACACCGTGCTGGAGCGGATGCGCGACCAGCTCGGCGGCGGGATGACCGTGGTGCTGCCGCAGCCGCAGACCCTGTACGGACTCGGCGGCGTGGGCAAGACCCAGGTGGCGCTGGAGTACGTCCACCGGTTCATGGCCGACTACGACCTGGTGTGGTGGATCCCCGCGGAGCAGACCGAACACATGGTTGCCGCGCTCGCGGAGCTTGCCCTACGGCTGGGCGCGCAGACCGGGGAGGACATGACGGCCGGCGCACAGGAGGCGATCGACCTGCTGCGGCGGGGGGTTCCGTCCTCGCGGTGGCTGCTGGTCTTCGACAACGCCGACGATCCGGAGGCCCTCAAGCGGTTCATCCCGCCGGGCGGACCGGGGCACGTACTCGTGACCTCCCGCAACCAGTCCTGGTCCCAGTACTGCGACTCGCTGCCGGTGGACGTGTTCCTCCGGGAGGAGTCCATCCAGCACCTCCAGCGCCGGGTCCCCGGGCTCAGCGCGGAGGACGCCGATCAGGTGGCCGCGGCGCTGGACGATCTGCCGTTCGCGGTGGAGCAGGCGGGCGCCTGGATCGCGGAGACCGCGACGCCGGTGTCCGCGTACCTGGAGCAGCTGGCCCGGCAGGCCGGATACCCGGAACCGCTGCCCGCCACCTGGAACGTGTCCATGGAACGGCTCCGCTCCAGCTCGCCCGCCGCCGCACGACTGCTGGAGCTGTGTGCCTTCTTCGGACCCGAACCGATCTCGGCGAACCTCCTCTACAGCAAGGAGATGATCGACGCGCTGAAGCCGTATGACTCCTCGCTCCAGGAGAAGGTGGTGCTGGGCCGGGTGATCCGGGAGATCGGCCGGTTCGCGCTGGCCAAGGTCGACCAGGCCGGCAACAGCATCCAGGTACACCGCCTGGTCCAGGCCATGATCCGGGCCCAGCTGAGCCAGGAGGAGCAGCGGGAGGCCCGGCACGCGGTCCACCGGATCCTGGCGGGCGCCCGGCCGTACGACGACGAGCCGATCGACAACCCGGAGACCTGGCCGCAGTTCAACACCATCTGGCCGCACCTGACCCCGTCCGAGGCCCGGTACTGCAAGGAGCCGGAGACGCGCCGGCTGCTGATCGACCGCGTCCGCTACCTGTGGAAGCGCGGCGACTTCAAGGCCGCGTACGAGCTGGGCGAGGAGCTGCGGGACGCCTGGAAGGAGCTGCTGGGCAACGATGACCCGCAGTACCTGTACCTGCGCTTCCACCTGTCGAACATCCTGCGCTCCCAGGGGCGGTTCGTGGAGGCCAGGGAGCTGGACGAGGTCACGCTGGAGCGCCAGCGGGCCGTGCTCGGTCCCTCGCACCCGCACGCGTACATGACCACGAGCGGTCTCGCCAACACCCTGGGCGCGCTGGGCCAGTACGCCCAGGCGATGGAGCTGGCGACCGACGCGCACGAGGGGTTCAGCCAGATCTTCCACGAGGCGCACCCGAGCACGCTGGCCGCCGCGAACAACCTGGCGCTGAACCTGCGGCTGGTCGGCCAGTACGCCAGAGCCCGCGAGATCGACTGGGCGGTGTACGACCTGCGCGCGGAGGTGCTCGGGCCGGAGCACCCGTACACCCTGTCCTCCGCGCAGAACCTGGCCCGCGACCTGCGCGAGGTGGGCCGGTACGAGGACTCGGTGCAGCTGCTCAGCCGGACGTACGAGACCTACAAGCGGACGCTGGGGCAGGCCTTCCCCGGAACCCTGTCGGCCGCGAAGAACCTGGCGGTGTCGCTGCGCCGGGCGGGCCGGCTGGAGGACGCCTTCCGGCTGACCACGGCCACCCGGGCCCGCTACCGGGAGTACACCTCCGCCAACCCGGACCTGCTCTCCTGCGAACTGAACCTGGCCGCTGACCTGTTCGCGACCGGGGACCCGGGCGGGGCGCTGGACCTGGCGCAGGAGGTGGTGGAGGCGTACATGAGGGTGCCGGGCGAGCGGCACCCGTACACCCTGGCCGCGGTCAACAACCTCGCGGTCTTCCACTGGGGTGCGGGTGCGGCGGAGACGGCGGAGGCCTTGCTCGGCCAGACCATCCGCTCCATGCGCGAGGTGCTGGGAGATCACCATCCGCACACCGTCTTCGCCCACATCAACCTGGCCAACGCACGGGCCGACCAGGGCGATCCGGAAGGCGCCCTGGAGCTGGAGCGGCCGGCCGTGACGCGGCTGCGCGAGGTGCTCGGGGCGCTCCATCCCGAGACCCTGGCGAGCAGCTCCAACATGGCGATCAGCCTGGACTCCATGGGCCGCAAGGAGGAGGCGGCCCGACTGCGGGCGGAGGTGGTGGCCGAGCTGGGCCGACTGCTCGGCGAGGACCACGGCCTGGCCCGCTACGCCCGCGACGAGCGGCGGATCCACCGCGACCTGGAGCCCCTGGCCGTGTGATCCCTGGCTACGCTTCGGGCGTGACCAGTGCAGAGGTGAGCCGCCGACGGGTGATGGGTGCCGGGCTCGGCGCGGTCGCGGCGGCGCTGGCCGGATGCTCGGGGGACTCCGGTCCGGTGCGGCGGCTTCGCCTTGCGACGGGGCCGGAGGGCGGTCCGTACAACGCGTTCGGCGAGGCGCTGGCGCAGGCCGTCGCCGCGAGCGGACGCCGGCTGGAGATCGTCCCGGTGAGCACCTCGGCGAGCGTGAACAACCTGCGGAAGCTGGACGACGGCTCCGTCGAGCTGGCGCTGGCCATGGCGGACGCTGCCGAGGACGCCGTGCTGGGGCGCGAGTCGTTCTCCCTCCCGGCCTCGGTGACGGCGCTGGCCCGGGTCTACGTGAACTACACGCACCTGCTCGTCCCGGCGGACGGGCCGGTGCGATCGGTGCAGGATCTCGCCGGGCGTCCTGTCGCCACAGGTGCGACGGGGTCAGGGGTGCAGGTGGTCGCCGGGCGGGTGCTGCGGGCGGCTGGGCTGAGCGCCGGCTCCTCGCCGGCCGCCGAGCGGCAACTGGGGCTCGCCGCGTCGGCGGCGGCGCTGCGGGAGGGCGCGGTCGACGCCTTGTTCTGGTCCGGAGGCGTGCCCACGCCCGCCCTGTCCGGGCTGGCGCGCGAACTGCCGTTGCGGTTCCTCCCGCTGGACGGCTACGTGGGCGCGCTGCGACAGGGCCACGGCCCCGTCTACACCGCGGTCACGCTGCCCGCCGGGGTGTACGGGCTCACGGAGCCGGTGGGCACCATCGGGGTCGGCAACTACCTCCTGGCGCGTGAAGACGTACCGGAGAGCGCCGCGCGCGAACTGCTCCAGGTGGTGTTCGAACGGTGGAGCGACCTGCTGCGGGAGGTCACGGCGGGCGCGCGTCTGGAGCCCCGGTTCGCGATCTCGACCGGGGCGGTGCCGCTCCACCCGGGCGCCGTCGCGTACTACCGGTCGGTGTACGGCTGAGCCGTCCCGAGGGAGGAGGGGAGCCGGAACTCGACGACCAGTCCGTGGGGCGCGTTGCCGCTGACGCCGAGCCGGCCGCCGCTGATGCGGGCGATCTCGTCGGCGATGGCCAGTCCCAGTCCGCTGCCGCGTACGTTCTGGTGCTCGGGGGAGCGCGCGAAACGCCGTAGCAGCAAGGCCAGTTGGTCCTCCGGTACGCCCGGGCCGTCGTCGGATACCCGTACGACGGCCGCCCCGTCCGCGCCGTGCGTGACGCTCACCTCGATGCGGCCGCCGCGTGGGACGAACTTGACGGCGTTGTCGAGCAGCGCGTCCAGGATCCGGCCCGCCGCGTCGGGCAGGGTGCGCGCCCGCAGGTCCTCCGGCAGGGTGGTGACCGTCAACTCCAGCTCGGCGTCTCGGAATACCGGAGTCCAGGCCCGCACCCGTTCCCGTACGGCCCGCGACACGTCCTGGTCGGCCAGGTCCGCGCTGCCGGACTCCACCCGCGCCATGGCCAGCAGTCCGTCGAGCAGTTCTTCCAGGCGCTCCGCCTCGTCCAGGGCGCGGGTGTGCTCGGCCTGCCCGGGCCCGGGGACGATGTGCGGTTCGATGTTCTCCAGTTGCAGCACCAGGGTGGCCAGGGGATTGCGCAGCTGGTGGGAGGCGTCGGCGACGAAGTCGCGCTGGCGGCCGATGGAGTCGGCCATGGCCTCCGCCATGATGTTGAAGTGCTGCCGCAGATGGCGCAGTTCCGGCGGTCCGGTGTCGGAGACGGCGCGTGCCTGGAGGCTGCCGGCGGTCAGACCCTCGACCGCCCGGTCCAGATCGCGGACCGGGCGCATCAGCCAGCGCGCGATGCCGGCCGCCACCAGGGCCGCCGCCGCGAAGGCGGCGACCGCCCCGGAGGCGATGAGCGACCAGCGGACGGTCACGTCCAGGCGGGCCGCGTCGGTGGGTACGGCCATCAGAACCGCCCCGCTCACCCGCTCGTCCCGGCCCACCGGCTCGGCGAGCACCACGGTCTTCGGGCCCCAGGGGCGAACGGTGGGCAGCCGGTCAGTGGAACGGCCGGTGAGGGCGCGGCGCCGGGCGTCCGCCGCATCGTGGGCGGCCTCCCAGGAGGGCCCCGCTCCGGCCCGCGCCACCGTGCCTCCCGCCGTGTCGACCACGACCACCCCGGCTCCGTACAGCTGGGCGTACCGGCCGATCTCGGCGGACAGCTCCACCCGGTCGGGGCCCGTGCGCATCCGGTCGGCGAGATCGGCGAACCGCACCGCTTCCGAGCGCCGTTGCAGGAGCAGGTGCTCGGTCCGGCCCCGGGCGTAGGCGTCGGCCAGCGGAACACAGAGCAGCAGCGCCGCCGCCCCCATGAGCACCATCAGCACGGCGAGGAGCCTGCGTCTCACCGCCGGTCCCGCTCGTTCTGTTCGCTCTGCTCTTCCCGCGACGCGGCCGGGGAGCCGAGCTGGTAGCCGAACCCCCGGACGGTGCGCACCAGGCCGGAGCGGCCGGTCTTGGCGCGGATGCCCGCCACGTGGACGTCCAGGGAGCGGGACGCGGCGAGGAAGGCGTCACCCCAGATCCGGTCCAGGATCTCCTCCCGGGAATGCACCTCGTCCGGGCGGGCGGCCAGGAAGGCCAGCACATCGAACTCGCGTCGGGTCAGCCGCACTTCGGCGCCCGCCACCGTCACCGTACGGCCCGCCGGGTCGACCTCGACGTCACCGGCGCGCACCGGTCCGCCTGCGGCCTCCGAGCGGCCGGACGGCGGGCCCGTCCGGCGGCGTACGGTGTCGATGCGGGCCATCAACTCGGCCATCCGGAACGGCTTGACGACATAGTCGTCGGCGCCCGCCCGCAGCCCCTGCACGATGTCGCGCTCCTCGCAGCGCGCGGTCACCACGATCAGCGGCGCGTCGCAGACGGTACGCAGCCGCCGCAGCAGCTCGAGCCCGTCCAGATCGGGCAGGCCCAGATCGAGCAGGACGAAATCGGCCTCGCGGACGTGCCGCAGGGCGTCCATCGCGCGGCCCACCCTGCGGACCGTGTGCCCGCGCTGGGCGAGGGCGGTGCCGAGGGCCTGGGCCATGCGGTCGTCGTCCTCGACGAGAAGCGCGTGCATAGACAGTTCCCTCGCGACCTGTGACCGGGGTCAGTACTTTACGGGAGCCACCGCCGGCCGGTCCGGGTCGGCATCGGCATCCGCGTCGGCCTGCGCTTCGGCGCGGCTGAGCGCGGCATCGCGGGTGTCCGGCATGAGCACGTACGTCACGAGGGAGATCAGCGCGCACCCGGAGACGTACCAGAAGAACATGGTCTCGTGGCCACTGCTCTTGAACCACAGCGCCACGTACTCCGCCGTGCCGCCGAACAGCGCGTTGGCGATCGCGTACGGCAGTGCCACGCCCAGGGCGCGCACCCGGGTCGGGAACAACTCCGCCTTGACGGCCGCGTTGATCGAGGTGTAGCCGGTGATGATCACCAGGGCCAGCAGCGAGAGCCCCAGCGCGGACCAGTACGAGGAGGCCGACCCGAGGGCGGTCATGATCGGGTACGTACCCACGGTGCAGCCCACGGCGAAGGTGATCAGCAGGGGACGGCGGCCGATGCGGTCGGACAGCATCCCGGCGAAGGGCTGCAGCACGGCGAACAGGGTCAGGGCGGTGAAACTGACCAGCGTGGCGGTCGTCTTCTCCATGCCCGCGCTGCCGACCAGGTACTTGGTGAGGTACGTGGTGTACGTGTAGTACGCCACGGTGCCGCCCAGGGTGAGCGCCATGACCAGGCCGGCCTGCCGACGGTAGAGCCACAGGGTCTTCAGCGTGCCGCGCGTGCTGTCGTCGTGGGCGTCCTCACCCGCCGTCTCCTCCTTGAACGCGTCGGTCTCCTGGAGCCGCCGCCGCAGCCAGAAGACGACCACCGCGAACAACGCCCCGACGAGGAACGGGATCCGCCAGCCCCAGCTCTCCAACTGGGCCGTGGTGAGCGTGTGCTGCAACGTGATCAGGATGCCCAGGCCGAGGAGCTGCCCGCACGTCATCGACACGTACTGGAAGGACGAGCCCAGGCCGCGCCGATTGCGGGCCGACGCCTCGGTGAGGTAGGTGGCGCTGGCCGCGTACTCGCCGCCGATGCTCATCCCCTGGAGCAGCCGCGCGAGCAGCAGCACCAGAGCGCCAAAGTATCCGGCCTGGCCGTAGGTCGGGGCGACGGCGATCAGCAGGGCGGCCACCGACATCATGGTCACGGTCAGGGTGAGCGCGCTCTTGCGCCCGCGCCGGTCGGCGGCACGGCCGAGGATCCACCCGCCGACGGGCCGCATCAGGAAGCCGACCGCGAAGATGCCCGCGGTGTTCATCAGTTGGGTGGTCGGATTGTCGCCGGGGAAGAAGGAGTCGGCGAAGTAGATCGCGAAGCTGGCGTAGACGAACCAGTCGTACCACTCGACGAGATTGCCGAGCGACCCGCCGACCAGGGCGAGACGGCGCTTCTTGCGCTCGTCCCCGGGTGACGGCGACGTGGGCATGACGGTGGACGAGGACATGGCGGCTCCAGGCGGAAGTCCCTGATGGGGACGGGGGAGATGCCCCAGTGGTGGGGAAGTGTCCAGAGCATGCGGCTGCCGTCACCCCCGGACAAGCTCCGCCACCCAGATCTAACGTCCCGCTAAGAAAACCGGGGGCGTGCGCGGGCGCCTCGGGGCGCGCGAGGGAGTGGATGCGCTACTTCCGGAAGATTCCCGGGGACCGGCTTGCACGATCGGACGTGTTTTCCGATGGGGTGGTGATGAGGAGCGCTTGGTGCTCTGAGGCTGCCGGATCCGGGGGGTAGGCAGACCCGCTACGCACGCCATTGGGAAGGTTTCGCGCAGACGTGAACGTCGAGGTCGTTGCCCTCGTGCTGATAGCCGCTACCGCGGTCCGTGTTTTCGCTTTTGACGTGGTCAGGGTGTTGCCGCCCCCGTGGGCGGCGACGAGCAGCCGTGGGAGAGTGCATGAGTGAGGGCGAGTTCGACCCATCCGGAGACCAGGCGGTCTCCAGCGAGCTGGCTGGTGTCCTGCCCGTGGACTACACCGCCTTCCACTCCCAGCAGCATCGCGCCTACCTGCGCTATGCCCATCTGCAGCTGGGCTCCAGGCAGGACGCGGAGTATGTGGTCGACGACGTGTTCACCTTCCTGCTGAAGGTGTGGCCGCACGCCCTGAAGGAGGCGAGCCTGCACGGGTTCGCGTGGGCGGTGCTCCGCGAGCACGTCGAGCGCAGACTCGCCGTCTCGGCCCGGTCGGTGGCGATGGTGGAGACCGCGTGGTTCGCCGCGCTGCGCCGCGCCTCCCGGGAGCGGATGGAGCTGCTGGAGTCGAAACTCGGCCTGTACGCGGCGATCGCGGACCTGTCCGAGCGGCAGTACGACGTGGTGCTGCTGGCCTTCCTGCTGGGCAACGACAACGACTCCGTCGCCCGGATGATGGGCATTTCCTCCGCGACCGTGCGTTCGCACATCCGGGGCGCGCGCCGAAACCTGTCCCGGAAACTCGGAGTGGACTGGGTCCCTGGAGAGGAGAAGGACCAGTGAGCGATGTGACTCGCGACCGCGACCCTGTGACGTGGGATGGGTTGGACGCGGCACTGCAGGAAGCGGAGGTTCTGGTAGAGGAGTACGCCGGTTACGACGAGGGCGCGGCGCGGCGCCGGATCGCCCGCCGGATCGTGGCCGACCGTGCCCGGGCGGCGATCGGCACGGAGGCGGGTGTCCCGCCCGCGCCGCGGTCGGCCGACGACCTCGTCCTGGACGCCACCTGTCACGTGCGGGCCGCCAGGGCCCTGGACGAGATCGCCTGGGTCCTGGCCGAGAGCCGGCCCTTCGCGGAGCTCGCCCTGGGCGCCGACTCGTGGCCGCACGGAGCGGACTCCGCACTGCTGTTCGGCTGCCTCCTCTACCTGAACGACGAGGAGGGCGCGCAGTTCTGGTTCCAGTACGCGGCCGGCGCGGGTTCGCAGACCGCCGCCCGGTGCCTCTACCTCCACCACCTGGCCCGCGCCGAGGTCAAGACGGCCCGCCACTGGAAGCGCCAGGCCCAGGCACTGCCGCCGGACGAGCACCTTCCGTCCCTGCCGGAGATCCCGGAGAGCCTCGAGGAAGCCCTGCGGGCCTCGATCATCTGGACCTCCCCGCCCATCACCACCCAGAACCTCACCGCCCTCACCGCCGGAGGCTGCTTCGGACGCCCCCTGTACCGGCTGCCCCCCCGGCTGCGGCGGGCCGTCACGGCACGTGTCTGGTCCGAGGACCCGGACCTGGGGGACGTTCCCCTCCCCGGGCCACAGGTCGCCGCCGCCGTCGCACAGCACGCACGCCTCAACCCCCTGCACCTGACCGAAGCGGCCCACGCGTGGGCCCTCGAAGTGCTCAAGGAGCCCCACCCGATCCGGGCCGCCCGCAGTTCACCCGAACGACGGCCCGCGTCGGCCGCGATGGAATCCGTCCACTGCGCCCTGCGGGTCCTGGAGGTCATCAACCGCTACTCGGGCGGAGTGAGCCTGACCCAGATCGCCCGCGAAACGGGGCTGCCCCAACTGGCCCTCGCCCGGGCCATGGAGCAACTGATCCGCGCGGCCCTGGCCACGCCGATCGGCCCCGACGCGTACATCGCCGGCAGCGCCCTGCGGCTCACCGATGGCGAGGACGGTCGCGCACACCTGCAGGAGACCCTCGCCTGGGTGAGGGACGCGGTGGGAGCCGCCGTCTACGTCGCCCGCTACACCGACGGCGAGGTCTCCATCACCCAGTACGCCGACGGGCCGGCCACCCCGCTCGTCGAGGAATGGGTGGACTTCCGGGCCGCCGCCCATGCCTCCGCCGTCGGCAAGGCCCTGCTCACCCAGCTCGACGACGACCAGCGAAAGGACCACCTCTCCCGTCACCGGCTCACCCGCTTCACCGCCTACACCCTCAGCACTCCAGAAGCCCTCTTCCACCAACTCGACAGCCGTCGGCCCAGCGCCCCCCTCCTCGACCGCCAGGAGTACGCCCTGGGCACGGTCTGCGCGGCGGTGCCGATCACGGCGGGTCCGAACGCGGAGTGCGTGGCCCTGTCCATCCCGGCCACCGACCCGCGCCGCCTGCAACAGGCCGCCCGGATCCTGCAGAGCGAAGCCGCGGCCGTCCTCATCGCCCTGATCGTCGCCGGGAGCACGCAGCCCGCCGCGCGTCAGAACGCGGCACAGGAGGGAGGGACCGGCCCCGCAGGGCTGGGCAGCAGCCTCCTGTCCCCGATCGCCTGAACCGGACCGCCCGCGCCCCGGACGGGCCCGCCGCACCTCACGCGCGGCGGGCCCGCCCTGCTGTTCACAGGGCCTGACCGCAGGTCCGGCGCGAGCCGCGCCGCCGGTCCGTGGAACCGTCAGGTGCCCAGGGCGGAGCCGTGCCACTGCTGGTTGGTGTGCTGCGGGGTGCAGTCCCAGATGCCGACGCGGGCGCCGTTCCCGGTGGCCCAGCCGAGCGCGTCGAGGCACTTGCCCGAGTGGACGCTGCGCAGCAGGCCGTTCGGGAGCTGCTCCCACTTCTGGTTCAAGCCCTGGTGACAGGAGTTGAGACCGATGAGCGAGCCGTTCTCGGTCTTGGCGTACTGGACGTCCATGCACTTGCCCAGGGCGCGGAGGGTGCCGTCGGCCTCCAGCTTCCAGGCCTGCGCGCTGGTGCCGTTGCAGCTGTAGATCTGGATGGGCGTGCCGTCAGCGGTCTTGGCGCCCTTCACGTCCAGGCACTTGCCGGAGTGGACGCCGACGATCTGGCCGGAGCCCGGGGGCGGCGGCGGTACGCAGTAGAGCTCCAGCAGCACCTGGTAGTAGCCGCCGCTGCCGACCGGATTGGCGGCGGGACCCGCCGAGCGGGCGCAGTTGGCGGCCGGGTAGCCCTCCGCTTCCGCCTGGGCGTACGCGCTGCCCCAGGCTGCCTCGGTGGCGATGTTGAGCGGGCCGTATCCGGTGCCGAGGAAGTACTTCGGCGCCGTGGGGGCGTTCGCCGCGGCGGTAATGGCCGTAGCGGCAGGGGTCGTTGTCGTGGCGGGTGCGGCAGCCGCCGGGCCGGCGAAGAGCGTCGCGCCGGCGAGGAAGCCCGCGACCGCGGTCGGCAGCCATCGAGCCAACTTCACGAGGGGTCCTTTCACGAGAGGTCGGGAGGATCGGAACCGCCGGGCCCGCGGTGGTGACGACGTTAGCCGCGCCATGCCGTCGTGAAGTCTCACCGGAGTATCAACTCCGGTCATCGAAAGGCCTGTTCCGGCCGTGGACTGGAGTGATCATGCTGGGTATCGTCCCCGGGACCGTGGAGACCACCGATGATCTCGCCCGCCTGAGGGCCGCCCTGACGCAGCACGGCCTGGTCAACCTGACGGGCGCACTGGGGACGGGGAAGAGCAGGCTGGCCGGGTGCCTGCCGGCCGCGGCCGTGGTCGGACCCGAGGAGGCCTGCGATCCCGCCGTGCTGCGAGGGCTCGTCGTCGAGCCCGGCGGCCCGCTGCTGATCGACGGCGTGGACGGCCCCGGGCAGGCCGAGGCGCTGGCCGCGTCCCTGCACGCCGTGTGCGCGCCTCGGCCGGCGCGCCCGGTGCTGGTGGTCAGCAGGCGTCCGCTGCGCGCGGCCGGCGGATGGTCGGAGCTCGGTCCGGTCACGGTCACCGTCGGACCCCGGCCGCCCGAGGCGGTCGAGGCGCAGGCACGGGCCTCGGGCATCACGGATCCGCAGGGCCTGGCGATGGTCGTGCGGCTGGCCGGCGGGGTGCCGCTGCTGGCCGAGCTGGCCTGCCGGGCCCTGCACGCGGGGATCGGCGCGGCCGCCGACCGGATGGCGGGCGAGGTACTGGAGTGGCTGGGCCGGGAGCGGCCCGGCCGGCGCTGGCGCCACGCGCTGCGCCTGCTGGCGACCGTACGGTCCGGGGACGAGCACCTGGTCGCGGGCGGGCCCGGGCTGTTCTCGACGCTGGCCGGTCTGAGCGTCGTACGGCACGACCGGCTGGGCCTGGCGGTGCGGGAGCCGTATCGCAGCCTGTTCGAGCTGGCGTACCAGTGGCGCCGGCCGAAGGCACACGCGCAGGTGCGCACCCGGGCCGCCGACTATCGCGGGGCACTGCTCCGTGAGCGCACGCTCGGGCCCGAGGAACGGGCCGGACTCGTGGAGCAGGGGCTCTTCCTGAGCGGTGACCCGCTGCTGCGCAGCACCCTGTTCCCGCCCGCCGAGGACGGTTCGCGGATCGGCCCGGCCCGGCGGGAGGAGGCCGAGGACATCGTCCGGCTGATGCACCGTTGGGCCGTGCGCGGCGGGTTCGACGTACGGCGTTCCCAGCGGATCACCGAACGCTGGCTGGCTGACGAGCCGGCGTCGTTCAAGCTGGCGCGGGATCCGGACGGCCGGCCAGTGGGACTGGCCGCGCTGGTCCCGATCGGCGCGGGCACGGAGGGCGGGATCGAGCCCCTGCTCCAGCAGTACACGGCGGCCCTGAGGGGTGGCGACCGGCCGGGGCTGTTCCTCGGGGCGGCGTACGGCGCGGATCCCGTGACGCACGCGCAGATCCTGCGGTACATCCTGGTCAACGCCGTGCACGCCGGTCACCTGGTGGTCTCCACCGCCAGCCCGGACTATCAGGCGTTGTTGCGCACGCTGACCTTCCGGCCGCACGGCGGCATCCGCGACGACGTGTACCGGTGCGGACGCCGCCCCGAGGTCTACAGCCACGACTTCGATCCGGCGGGGCTGCCGGGGTGGATGCGCGCGCTCGCACCGACGGCGCCGGGCTCGGCGTACGGCGGCCAGGACGTGGCGGCCCTCGTCGCGTGGGCGCTCGGCAGACTCGGAGATCCGGCGGCGCTGTCCGCGAGCCCGCTGCTGTCGTGCCCGCAGTTCGAGTCACCGGACGCGCTGCGCCGCTGGCTGCGGAGCGCCGTACTGGAGCTGGCGGACGCGGAGAACCCCGCCGATGCCGAGGCGGGCGCGATCCTCCAGGCGTACTACCTCGGGCGTGACCGGACGCACCACCAGGTCGCGAGGCGGCTCCACTTGAGCCGCGCTACCTACTTCCGCAGGCTGCGGCGAGGCCTGGCGCTGGTGGCGGCCCGGCTGCCGGCCCCGTCATGAGGCGGCGGGGATCGTGACGGCCGGCGTGTTCCAGCCGGAGATCCGCAGGTGCGGCGCGGAGCCGTGCAGATCGCCGGTCCGGTAGGCCGCGGTCAGCGTGGCCGACTCGCCCGGCCAGAGGCTGATCTGGTTGTCGCTCCACCGCACGGGCAGCACGGGCGCGCCCTGCGCCGACACGAGGTGGACATCGGTGAGCAGGGCGGGGGTGTTTCCGGTGCCCGTGTTGCGCACGGTCACCGTCGTCGTGGACGTCCCCGAACCGTCCGCCGTCGTCGCGGCCGTCGCGGTGACGGTCGCCTGCCGCATCGAGTTCAGCCCGGTGAGGTCGGCGTAGGCAGTGGTGGGCGTGTGGTACCAGCTGCTGTTCGTGTAGTCGAGCACGTCCGCCGTGGTGGAGAGCCAGTAGACGTTGCGGCTCACCTCCCGCCCGTCGGCGTCGGTGAGGAGCAGCCGGGCCAGATGGGTGCCGGTCAGGCCGGGCACCGATGCGGGGACGGTCAGCACGGTTCCGCTCGCGCCGCCGCCCGCGACGCCGACACCGGTCACGGTCCGGTCGTACCTCTGCGTGCCGTCGGTGCCGAAGAGCGTCACCCGCGCGGTCAGCCCCGAGGCCGCCGAGGTCCGGTTGTTGACCACGGTCACCGCCCGGTTGTCGTACCCGTACTGGATGTGCAGGGGCTCGTTCGCCTTCTTCGCGCCGAAGTAGGCGCCGCCCTGGTCGAGGTACCGGTCCACCAGCTGCCACTGCAGCGAGGTCCAGCCGCTGTTGAACATCCAGTAAATGACGCCGGTCGACGGCCGGGAGGCGTCCTTGGCGTTGCGGGCGTACGCCTCGAACTGCGCGCGCACGTTCTCGTACTGGGCGAGCTGCGCCTTGCGCACGTAGTCCTCGAGGCCGGCCGGGGGGCCGTACCGGCCGGCCAGTGCGGCGTTGTACAGCTTGAGCGTCGCGTAGGTGGGGGAGGGGGAGCGGTGGTACTGGGCGGCGGACGGGTTCTTCCAGAGGGTCTCCAGCTCGGCCGGGGACATCATGCGGCGCAGCGTGTCGAGGGTGGGGATGTCGGGGCCCGCGCTGGTCTCGGAGTTGAAGCCGGTCGCACCGCCCTCGCGCTTGGCGTACCAGTAGCCGGGCGGCACCCAGTCGTAGGGACCCGTCATCTTCATGCCGGAGCTTCCGGTGATCGGCGCGGAGGCGTCGGAGGCCGCGGGGACCACCGGGGTCGTCCAGTCGGCGGCCTTCAGCGCGTCGACGTACATCTCCTCGATCTCCTCGTTCGGTGCGAAGTCGCTGCCGATGAGGAAGGAGATCACGCTGGGGTGGTGGCGGAGCCGGGCCGCTTCGGCGGCCATCGAGGCCTTGGCGACGGGATAGTCGGGCGTGTCCCATCTCTCCCCGGCCTCGGTGCCGTTGACCTCCCCTTCCCACTTGTCGCAGCACTCCCAGCCGGGAAGCGTGAGGATCCCGTACCGGTCGGCGAGGTCGAAGAACTCGTCGGGCTCGATGTGCCCTTCCAGGCGCAGGGCGTTCAGGCCCAGGTCAAGGGCGTACCGCAGCCGGTCCTCGACGTAGGTGCGGTCCCAGCGCAGGAACTCGTCGGGGGACCAGCCGGCGCCCTTGATCAGCAGCGGGCGGCCGTTGATCCGGTACTGCCGGGCGCCGTCGGCGTTCAGGGGTGCCTGCACATCACGGAGGGCGAAAGACGCCTGAGCGGTGTCCGAGGTCGTGCCGTTCACCGTCGCGGTCAGCTCGAGACCGTACATCGGCTGCTCGCCCATCGAGGCGGGCCACCACACACGGGGCGCGCTCAGTCTCAGCGCGGGATGGTCGGCGGGGGAGAAGACGACGGTACTGGTCTCGTGGGGCGCCAGTGTGAGCGTGCGGCTGACGGCGGCCGGACCCGCCGTGCCGGACACCGTCGTGGTGACGGTGTCCGACGTGTCGTTGCGCACCCGGGCCTTGACGGTCAGGTCGGCCGAGGACATCGACGGCATGGCCAGGGCGCTCACCACGTGCGCGTCGCGCAGGGCGACCGGCCCGCCGCGGTGCACCGTGACATCGCGGACGATGCCCATGTTCTCGTCGGGCGGCGGCTGCAGCCAGTCGAGCCAGCCCATGGTGAGCCGCTTGCGCGGGTTGTTGGGCTGGATCCGGAAGGCGACCGTATTGGCGCCCGCCCTGATCAGGTCGGTGACGTCGAGCTCGTGCCGGGTGTACGTACCGGCGACGGTGCTCGCGGTGGCGATCTGGCGGCCGTTGACGAAGACGTCGGCGGCGGAGATCACCCCGCTGAAGTCCAGGTACGTACGGGCGCTCGGGTCGGCGACGGTGAAGTCGGACCGGTACCACCAGGGCACGGTGAAGTCCGCGGCCGGGATCTGCTTCTGCTGGGTGGAGTAGAAGGGATCCGGGTACACACCGGCGGCGAGCAGCGCCGCGAGGACGGTGGAGCGAGGCCCGGCCGGGTACCAGCCCGCCGCCGGATAGCCGGGGCTGGACACAGTGGCCGCCGGGTCCGCGACCTTCGCCGTCGACTGGATCGCGTAGCCGGACAGGACCGTCGCACTGCCCGGAGCCGCGGCGACCGCGGTGGCCCGGGGCCCGGGAGCCCCGGGAGCCGCCCGCGTGGTGCCGGCGGTGAGGCCGAGGATCAGGCCGGCGGCGACGAGGGCGGCGACTGCGCCTCGTACGAGAGCGAGCCAGCGGAACACGGGGCCTCCCGCGGGGACGGGGGTCGGGATCCAGGCCCGGTATAGGGGCAGATCCGGACGGAACGGACCCGAGTCTGCCACGGCGGGGGTCACACCCGACGGCAACAGGCCCACGCCGGAGCGGCGGCTCTCCTGCCAGCGGCAGCGGGTCCGCCATGGGAGGCGCATTCCGCCCCCGGGCTGCGTGCCTTCCTGCCGGCGGGCCGCCGGAGCGCCATGCTCGACGGCACGAGCCGGTACTTCGGCGACCTCCGGCGGGAAGGCGTGGTTCGGTGCTGGCGGAAAAGAGGAGGGCGCGTTGGGCCGGCCGGGCCGGGCGCTCGGCCACGCGGGCCGCCGTCGCGCTCGACGCCCGGCTGCCCCTGGCCGAAGTGGTCAAGGGGACGCTGAGGAAGGCCTTTCCGGACCACTGGTCCTTCCTCCTCGGAGAGATCGCGCTCTACAGCCTCGTCGTACTGCTGCTGACCGGCACGTACCTGGCGTTCTTCTTCCAGCCGTCGATGGACGAGGTCGTCTACACCGGCTCCTACGGCCCGCTGCGCGGCCTGCAGGTCTCGGAGGCCTACGCATCAACCCTGCGCATCAGTTTCGACGTGCGCGGCGGCCTGTTGATCCGCCAGATGCACCACTGGGCGGCGCTCGTGTTCGTCGCCGCCATCGCCGTACACCTGCTGCGCGTCTTCTTCACCGGAGCCTTCCGCAGACCGCGGGAACTCAACTGGATGGTCGGGGTCACGATGTTCGTGCTCGCCCTCGTCGAAGGCTTCGCCGGCTATTCGCTCCCCGACGACCTGCTCTCCGGAACCGGCCTGCGCACGGCCCAGGGCATCATGCTGTCCCTGCCCGTCGTCGGCACGTACATGAGCTTCCTCGTCTTCGGCGGCGAATACCCGGGCGAGGACATCGTGTCCAGGCTCTACCCCGTGCACATCCTGCTGGTCCCGGGGCTCCTCCTCGCACTGGTGACGCTCCACCTCCTCCTGGTCGTGCACCTGAAGCACACCCAGTGGCCCGGGCCCGGAAAGACCGGCCGCAACGCCGTCGGCAAGGCCTTCTTCCCCCAGTACGCGGCGAAGTCGGCGGGCTTCTTCTTCCTGGTCGCGGGCGTCCTCGCGGCGCTCTCGGCGGTGGCACAGATCAATCCGGTCTGGGCCTACGGGCCGTACCTGCCGGACCAGGTCTCCACCGGCGCCCAGCCCGACTGGTACGTGGGCTTCCTGGAGGGCGCGCTGAGGCTGATGCCCGGAGTCGAGACCAGGCTGTGGGGCCACACCCTGATGTGGAACCCGCTCGTGGCCGGCATCGTGCTCCCCGGCGTCCTGTTCACGGGCCTGTACGCGTATCCCTACTTCGAGCGCTGGATCAGCCCCGACCAGGGCGAACAGCACCTGTGCGACCGCCCCCGCCACCGGCCGGCCCGGACCGCCCTGGCGGTGTCGGTGCTCTCCGCCTACACGGTGCTGCTGCTCGCCGGTGCGCAGGACCTGATCGCCTTCGTCTTCGACCTCCCCCTGCCGGGGCTGACGTGGGCCCTGCGCGGCGCGCTGTTCCTCGTCCCGCCGGTGGCCTTCTGGCTCACCCGGCGGATCTGCCTGGCCCTGCAGCGCGAGGACATCGACGCCCTGAAGCACGGAGAGGAGACCGACGAGGTGCGCCAAGCCGTCGAGGGCGGATACCACCCGTCGCACCGGCCCCTGAGCGCCGCACGGCGGTATCCGCTGCTGGTGTACCCCGTCTTCGGCCCCGTCCGCCCGGCCGCCCCGGTCCGGGGCGGCCGGATCCGCGGGCTCACGCAGCGGCTGCGCACGGCCATGAGCCGTTGGTACTACAAGGACGTGCTGACGCCGCCCCTGTCGGCCGAGGACCGGCGCACGGTCGACACGATCCTCGCGGGCCCCGACGCGCGGCAGACCACCGCCGGGGACTGACCGTGCGGGAGCTCACCCCCTCGCGGCCCTCATCCCTCGCGACCCTCACCCGGCCGGAACACGAACCCGAAGACGCCCGGGACGAGGACGCCGAATCCGATGAGGACCAGCCACAGCCCCTGTACGACGCCCAGGCCCACCAGCGCCGTCCCCACGGCCGAGACCGCCGGCGCGTAGCTCCGCGCGGGAAAGGAGAACCGCCGGTCCGCGGCCTCCCGTACGACAGCGTCCGCACGGTCCTCGGGCCGGTAGCCGTCGCGGCGGAACTGCCACCACAGGAAGGCGGCGATGAGCGCGGACATCAGGAACGACACGGCGAGGGCGGCGGCCCCGGCCGGATCGTCCGAGAACCACACGTAGACGCCACCGGTCACCGCGAAGAAGACCGCGACCCCGCTGAAGAGCCATGCCTCCGCCTTCATAGCGGCTTCACCTCCGGGTGGTGCAGGTCGAAGGCCGGCGAGTCCGACCGGATGCGCGGCAGGGCATCGAAGTTGTGCCGGGGCGGCGGGCAGCTCGTGGCCCACTCGAGCGAACGGCCCCAGCCCCACGGATCGTCGACGTCCACCCGCCGTCCGTGCCGGGCCGTCCGGGCCACGTTGTACAGGAAGGGCAGTGTGGACAGGCCGAGCAGGAAGGAGCCGATCGTGGACAGCGAGTTGAGGAGGGTGAATCCGTCCGCCGCCAGGTAGTCGGCGTACCGGCGCGGCATGCCCTGCTCACCGAGCCAGTGCTGCACCAGGAAGGTGAGCTGGAAGCCCACGAACAGCAGCCAGAAGTGGATCTTCCCCAGGCGTTCGTCGAGCAGTTTTCCGGTGAGCTTGGGCCACCAGAAGTAGAAACCGGCGAAGGTGGCGAAGACGATCGTGCCGAAGAGCACGTAGTGCAGGTGCGCCACGATGAAGTAGCTGTCGGTCAGGTGGAAGTCCAGCGGAGGAGAGGCGATCATCACGCCCGTGAGACCGCCGAGGAGGAAGGTGACGAGGAACCCGATACACCACAGCATCGGTGTCTCGAAGGACAGCGAGCCGTTCCACATCGTGCCGATCCAGTTGAAGAACTTCACTCCGGTCGGGACGGCGATGAGGAAGGACAGCAGGGAGAAGAAGGGCAGCAGGACCGCGCCGGTGGCGAACATGTGGTGGGCCCAGACGGTGGCGGACAGCCCGGTGATGGCGATCGTCGCGCCGACCAGGGCGGCGTATCCGAAGATGGGTTTCCGGCTGAACACCGGCACGATCTCGCTGACGATCCCGAAGAACGGAAGCGCCACGATGTACACCTCGGGATGGCCGAAGAACCAGAACAGGTGCTGCCACAGCAGCGCCCCGCCGTTGGCCGCGTCGAAGACATGGGCCCCGAACTTCCGGTCGGCCTCCAGCGCGAGCAGCGCCGCGGTGAGGACGGGGAAGGCCAGCAGCGCCAGGATCGAGGTGAACAGCACGTTCCAGGTGAAGATCGGCATCCTGAAGAGGGTCATGCCGGGCGCGCGGAGGCAGACGATGGTGGTGATGAAGTTGACCGAACCCAGGATGGTGCTCAGCCCCGAGACGGCCAGGCCCATCACCCACAGGTCCGCCCCCACTCCGGGGGAGTAGACGGCGCTGTTGAGCGGGGCGTAGGCGAACCAGCCGAACGAGGCCGAGCCGTTCGCCGTCAGGAACCCGCTGACCACGATCAGCCCGCCGAACAGGTACACCCAGTAGGTGAGGGCGTTGAGCCGGGGGAAGGCCACGTCCGGTGCGCCGATCTGCAACGGCATCACCGCGTTGGCGAAGCCGGTGAAGGTCGGTGTCGCGAAGAGCAGCATCATGATCGTGCCGTGGACGGTGAACAGCTGGTTGTACTGCTCGGCCGAGACGATCTGCAGACCGGGCCGGGCGAGCTCGGCCCGCATGACCAGGGCCAGCACTCCGGCGAACAGGAAGAACGCGAACGCGGTGACCAGGTACATGTTGCCGATCACCTTGTGATCGGTGGTCGACAGCAGCCTCAGCACGGTGTTCCCCGTTGACACACGGCGCTCGGTACCCGGATCGCGTACCGCCCGTTCCGGCGTGCTGTCGACCGAGACCATGAGGACTCCAGGGGTGCGTGCGAGACGGGTACTGCGTCGCCCGCCAACCCTGGCAGCCCCGCACGGTCCCGCCCGGTACCCGAACGGCGCGCCGTCGGCAGTTAGCCAGATCGGGGACCGTTTCCCGTGGAGGCGGCGGCGACGTACGGACCCGTTCTCCCCCGTCAGGGGGAGAAGCCATCCCCGCATGGGGGATACGCGGGCCCTGAGCAGCCGGTTGTCTGGACGTATGACACATACGACGAGACTCCGACTGCCCCTGTCGGCCCTGCTGATGACATTGCTGACGGTCACGGGACTGGCCACCCCGGCCGCGGCTCAGGCGCCGGACGGCGACCTGCGCGCCAGGATTGCGGCCATCCCCGGAATGCGCGTGGTCGGCGAACGGCCAGCCGATCCCGGGCAGACCATCCTCGACCTCGCCTACCGCCAGCCGACCGACCACCATCATCCCGGCAAGGGCTTCTTCGACCAGCGAGTGACGCTGGTGCACAAGTCGACACGGCGTCCCGTGGTGCTCTACTCCAACGGCTACGACCTCGGAGGGTCGCCGCAGCGCCTGTCCGAGCCGACCACCCTGCTGGACGCCAACCAGATCACCACCGAGCACCGCTTCTTCGGGGAGTCCCGGCCCGAAGGCGCGGACTGGTCCACGCTGACCATATGGCAGGCGGCAAGTGACCACCATCGGCTCATCACGGCCCTCAAGGCGGTCTACGGCGGCCCATGGATCTCCACCGGGGGAAGCAAGGGCGGCATGGCCGCCGTCTATCACCGCCGCTTCTACCCGCACGACGTGGCCGGCACGGTCGCGTACGCCGCCCCCAACAACACGGACGACCGGGACGACCGTGCCCACGATGCGCGCCTCGAGCAGATAGGAACCGCCGAGTGCCGAGCGGCGATCAAGTCCGTCCAGCGTGAGGGACTGATCCGGCGCCAGGCGATGACGGAGCGGTACGGCCGGTGGGCCGAGGCCGACGGAAAGACCTTCCAGACCATCGGGGGCGTGGACCGCGCGTTCGAACTGGCCGTCCTGCGCCTGCCGATGATGTTCTGGATGCACCAGCCCCCAGGCAGTTGCGTGTCCGTACCCACGACCGAGGTCACGGACGACACCCTCTACGCATGGATCGCCAAGGTGACCCAGCTTCCCGTCTACACCGACCAGACCCTCGCTGCCTTCACTCCGTACTTCTACCAACTGGGCACCCAACTCGGGTACGCGCAGTTTGCCACCCCGCACCTGGACGGTCTGCTGCGCTATCCAGGGATCCAGGAGATCCGCTCGTATGTGCCTCGAGACATAGACCTGCGGTTCTGGCCCGCGGCGATGAAGGACGTCGACCGCTGGGTCCGCCAGCGCGGGAGCTCGCTGATGTTCGTCAACGGTGAGAACGACGTGGCGACCGCGGAGCCCTTCCGACTGGGCAACGGTACGCACGACTCTTTCCTGTTCACCGTGCCCGGCGCCAATCACCATGTCTCCATAGGCGGCTTGCCTGCGGACGAGGCCCAGGAGGCCACCGCCGCCCTGCGCCGCTGGGCAAGCCTGACGAGGTAGGCGCCCAGCTACCTCACGACTACTGTGGTGGTTACACGCATCGGCGTACGATTTTCGCAACGCATTCGATTCAGGGGGAATGGAATGGTGCCTCGACCCGCCATTGTCGATCTGCTGGAGCTCAGCCCGGACTTCACGCGCGACCCGTATCCGGTCTACTCGGCCCTCCGGGAGAAGGGCCCCGTGCACCATGTGCGCACCGCGGACGGCGAGGAGATATGGCTGGTCGTCGGTCACGACGCCTGCCGTACGGCCTTCACCGATCCGCGCCTGAGCAGGGACTGGCGCGGATCCGGCGACATGGGTCAGATCATCAACGCCGACCAGGACCACCCGGCGCTCGCGCACATGCTGATGTCCGACCCGCCGGACCACACCCGGCTGCGCCGCCTGGTGGCCCGGGAGTTCACCCCGCGCCGCATCGACGCACTGGCACCGCGCATCCAGCAGGTGACCGATGAACTGCTGGACGCCATGGAAGCGAACGAAGCGCGCCGGACAGACCTGGTGAACGCCTTCGCCTTCCCGCTTCCGATGACCGTCATATGTGAGCTGCTCGGCGTGCCCGAGCTGGACCGCGAGGCGTTCCGCAAGTGGTCCAGCGAAATGGTGGCTCGCACCAGCCCGGAAGCCGAGGCCGCCGCGTACGCACAGATGCCGCAGTACCTGACCGGGCTCATCGAGGCCAAGCGCGCCAACCCGGGCGACGACCTGCTCAGCGCGCTGATCCACGCCGTCGACGACGGCGGCGACCGGCTCTCGCCGAGCGAACTGATCGGCATGAGCGTCCTGTTGCTCATCGCCGGACACGAGACCACGGTCAACATGATCGGCAACGGGATGCGGGCCCTGTTCGCCCACCCCGACCAGCTCGCCGACCTGCGCGGCGACCTCGGTCTTCTCGACGGCGCGATCGAGGAGATGCTCCGCTACGACGGTCCGGTCGAGACCTGTACCGAGCGACTCGCCCTGGAGGACGTGGAGATGGGCGGGGTGGTGATACCGGCGGGCTCGGCCGTCCTGATCGCCATGGCCGACGCGGACCGCGACCCGGCGCGCTTCGAGGATCCGAACCGCTTCGACATCCGCCGGGACGCCCGCGGCCACATCGCCTTCGGGCACGGTCTGCACTACTGCCTCGGTGCGCCCCTGGCCCGGATGGAGGGCCGCATCGCGCTCCGCTCGCTGCTGGAGCGCTTCCCGGAACTCGCGGGTGACGCCGACGAGTCGAAGCTGTCCTGGGTGCCGGGAATGCTGATCAGGGGCGTACGGGAACTGCCCGTGCGCTGGTGACCTGATGCGCCCGGGGCCGGTCCGCCGCGTCGCACGGCGGCGGACCGGCACACCCCCGACCTGGCCGGCGAGGGCGCGTGCTGTCCCTATGACCCGTCAGGCGAGGTAGTACGGACGGTTGTGGGCGGCGACCGGGGCGGACTGGTAGGTCCAGGCCCCGGCCGCGGGCGTGTCGCGGACGAGCCGGAGGAGGTCCTGGCCGACGTCACCGGCCGGATCGTGCACCGTGAGCTGCGAGCATCCGGACGCCGGGCCGCTGAGGTCGTACCAGCGGTAGGGCTGGTAGACGTTCATCGGACCGGCGAGTGCCACACCCTCGGAATCGGTGCCGTACCCGGTGATCGGGGTGTTGTTCGCGGGGACGGACGTGAGCCGGCCCAGGTGGGCGCTGAAGGAGAACAACTCGCCGTCACGGCGGGCGATCCCGCCGTCCGGGGTGGCCTCCGCCGCGTGGCAGTGGACGTCCCAGGTGTCGCCGTCCGGGCCGTTGAGCGAGGGCATCTCCACCTCGAACCAGCCGGGATACTTGGGTTCCGCGTACAGCTTGCGCCCGGCGTCGATGGCCAGCGCGTTGTCGCACAGCACGTGGATACGGGCGATGCCGAGCAGTTTGGTCTGGTCGTACCCCTGGGCGTACTGCTGATAGCCCACCTGCGGGAGCCGATCAGCGGCCGCCGTGGGGTAGGCGACGATGTTGACCTCGATCTCCTGGGTGATGCCCCCGCCGAACTGGTACTGGGCGAAGTACAGCTGGTAGTTCAGCGAGACCAGACACTGTCCGTCGAACTCCGCTGCGGTCAGGGCCGGATGGTGCTTCGCCAGCACCTCCCGCACCGGTTCGGGGTCGACGAGGTAGTCCAGGCCGATGTTGTGGAGCGCCCCGTAGTGGAAGGGCAGTTGGTAGGGAGCGGCGACGGGCGGCAGGGGCAGTGGGGTCACGAGGTGGCTCCGAAGGCTCGGGTGGCGGTCAGGGTGACGGGCCGCTCGCGGTCGGCCAGCTCGGCTTCGATCCGCTCCGCGCTGCGCAGTGCGAGGGCGGCCATGGTCAGGGTCGGGTTGGACGTCGCCACGGACGGCATGCTGCCGCAGCCCACCGCGTACAGGCCGGGGTGGTCCCAGCAGCGCTGCCACTGGTCGACCACCGACGTGTGGGGGCTGCCGCCCATGATGTGGGTGCCGGCGGCGTGGCCGGCGCCCCGGTAGCCGTAGGTCCGGCCCCGGTGTTCGAAGCGGCCGGGCCAGGCGGTGGGCTCGAAGGCGGTGTGGTCCTCGGCGCCCAGCAGTGCGAAGAGCTGGTCGGACAGCGCTTTGGCCGCCGCGATGCCGTCCTTCACATGCGTGGACAGGCCGTAGGTGACCACCGGGCGCGGCAGACCGAGCCGGTCTCGGTGCCGGGGATCGAGGGTGACGCGGTTGGCGGGGTCGGCGCTCTGCTCCATCTCGAACTGCAGCGTGAACTGCCGTCCGATGCGGTCGGCCACCGCCCGGCGCAGCTCGCTTCCCCGCAGCCCGCGCCGCCGGTCCGGTCCCTGCGCACGGGTCAGCTCGGCGATGTCCGTGTCGACGGGCCCCTTGGCCCACACCCAGCCCCAGTTGCCGATCTCGATCCGGAACGGCGCGCGCCGGCGGCGGGCAGGCCCCGCCCGGAACCCTTCAAAACCCGAGGTGGAACCCGGCCCGCGGTACGGGCCCACCCGCTCGGGCAGCAGCCCCCAGGTCAGCAGCACCGGATGGTCCATCAGGTTGCGGCCCACCTGTCCGCTGCGGTTGCCCAGGCCGGACAAGAGCAGCAGCTTGGCGTTCTCGATCGCGTGCGCGGCCAGCACCACCACATCCGCGTGCACGGTGTGCCCGGTCACGGCCTGCGGACCCGGCTGCGGACCCGGCGGCGCACCATCCTGCGCGCGTTCGCCGGTCCGCGGCGGAGCCAGGTATGTGACTCCGGTGGCCCGGCCCCCCGGATCGACGAGGATCCGGCTGACCACGGCCCGGTCCACGAGCGTGACCGAAGGGCCCCAGCCCGCCTGCGTCTTGAGGGGGGTGTACTTGGCGTGCGAGGGGCAGTGGGGGATGCACGTCGCGCTGCCGACGCACCGGCTGTCCGGATCGGGGCGCCCGTGCGCACCGACGGGTTCGTAACCCGCCCCGCCCGCGTACCGGGGATTCGCGATGCCGTTGCGCCCCTGAGGCGTGCCCACCACGCGCAGTTCCACCGGCTCCCCGACGCCGGGCTCCGCGACCCGCCGGCCGTCAAGACGTCCGGCGAGGACGGCGTCGACACGGCTGGGAGGCAGGGCCCGCATGGGAAAGACGTAGCCCTCGGGGAACGGCAGGCCCACCTTCGCGCGCTGCTCGTCCACGTCGGCCGATACCCCGATCGCGAACTCCGCCGCGCGGTAGTACGGCTCGAGGTCCGCGTAGGTCAGGGGCCAGCTGCGGCCGTAGCCGAAGGCCTCGGTGTCGAAGTCCTCGGGCAGCATGCGCGGGGTGAGTCCGGTCCAGATGTTGCCGGTGCCGCCGTTGACCCGTACGTACCCGCTGGCGTACGGGAGCTCGCCGCGCTGGACGAGGTAGCCGTCGGAGCGGTATCCGCCAGCGTCCAGGCCGGTCAGGTCGGTGACCTCGGGCCACGGGGTCGCGTCCGGCATGGGGTAGGGCGACCCGGGCACCTTCGCCGACGCCGTCAGGAACCGTTCCATGGCCTCGCGATGCCCCTGCTCCGGGTCGTCCGCGCGGGCACCTGCCTCCAGTACGAGAACACGGCGGCCGCGCTCGCCCAGTTGGCGGGCGACGAGGGAGCCGGCGATGCCACCACCGACGACGATCACGTCGTACCGGCCCGGCCCGGTCATCGACGCCACCCCGCTCCTTGGGTGCGAACGCCCGCCAGCTCGGCCCAGCTTCCGAAGCCCGGCGCGGAAGTACCCGGTGCGCGGCCGCCGATGGCCCGCCACACCAGGGCGCCGGCGTAGGCCTCGGGCGATACGACGAACGGCCCGCCGGTGCCGGTCGGCCCCGTCCAGCTGCCCGTGTACCAGAGGCGGATCAGAGCCTCCGCCGCCGCCTCGAGTTCCTCCTCGCGCGCGTCGGGCGCCGCGGCCAGCCGCCGGTAGGTGTCGGCACCGAGCTGGTCCAGTACGACGGCCAGGAAGGCGGGAGCCAGACCGCCCTCGCGCAACTCGTCAGAGCCGAACCCGGTCAACTGGCTGGAGAGCCTGAGGAACCCCTCGACCTCGCAGCCCTCGCGCCCCGCATCCCGCCTCGGGTTCTCGCCTGCGTTCACTGACATCCCTTCGCGGACGCGCTGCCGGCCACGACGACCACTGACCACTTCACGGCGAACAGCCCTGCCCTGACGAGAACCGCCCCAAGCGCTCCCACCGTCAGGCGGCCTGAACTCTCCGGCCATCGACCGGAACCACGTTTCATCCGATGAACGGCGGCGAGGGGGGCCCTCGGCCATCCAGGTGAGGGCGAAACGATCCCTTTCGCCGGGGTTGTTCCCAGCGTGCCGCGCATGTCGACAGCATCCCCCTGTCCGGCCCTGCCGCCGGATCACCCACCGTCCACGAAAAATGGAGTCCCTGTGGCAATGACGACCGCAACGTTCGCCGCCGAACTGGAAGCGGCCAACAAGGTCGGCGACCCCGAAGCCGACGAGTTGGTGTCCGGTCTCATCGACAACGGCGAAATCGACGGGGTCAACGCCCTGTTCCGCACGATCGGCACGCTGGGACCGAACCAGGACCTGTCCCAACTTCCGCCCCGTCTAGCCGAGTTCCTGAAGAAGGCGGTGGCTCCGCCGACGGACTGGAGCGAGGCGGACGTCAAGGCCGCCGAGAGCTTCTTCGCCCACCACCACGGCGAGGTCTCGATGCTCCAGGGCACCGTGGGCCTGATCGGCACCTACCTGTCGCCGACGGGCGCGTTCACGCTCCGTTCCACCGGGCGCCTCGGCGGGGTCGAGGGGCCGGGCCGGCGCCTGTCGCAGTCCTCCCGGCTCTTCATCGACATGGGCAACAAGAACGCGATGCGCGACGGATCCCTCGCCTCGACCGTCACCAAGGTCCGCATGGTGCACGCGTCGGTGCGCCAGCTCCACAAGAAGAGCGGAGTGTGGGACTACGCGAAGTGGGGCGAGCCGGTCTCCCAGAAGTACACCACCGGCGCCGCCTGCGTGTTCAGCACGCAGATCCTCCAGGGGATGAAGAACCTCGGCCTCGACGTGTCGAAGAACGACGCGCACGGCTTCATGTGTGCGTGGCACTACGTCAGCCACTACCTCGGCACCCCCGAGAAGTGGCTGCTCCCCAAGAACGCCGACGACGTGGAGGCGCTGTGGAACCAGGAGCGCGACAAGGAGTGGAAGAAGACCGACGACGGCGTCTTCATGACCGAACAAGCCATCGACTTCTACCGCAAGTTCCTGCCGCCCGGCGCTCATGACGCGTACGTCGCGATGGTCCGCACCGCGCTCACCGACAAGTACGCCGACATGGCCGGCCTGAAGAAGAGCGTGCTGGACGCGGCCGGAAAGGTCCTGGCAGGCGGCCACGGCCTGGTCAGCGGCACCGCCGGCGGACTCCTGGGCGGCGCCGCGAAGGAGGCCGTCGGCGTGAACCCGTACAAGGAGATCCTCGGGATCGGGTCGAAGGCGTTCAACGAGGTCGAGCGGTACGCACTGACCCACGACGCGGACGACCAGCCCCAGATGCACCAGGAACTCGACGACAACCGCTGACCCGCGTCGCAGCGGGTCTGGCCGAGGGCGTCCAGGGCGGGGCCCCACCGGTCAGCCCGGCCCTGCCCGCCCGTCCCCGGACTGCCCGGTGATGCGCTCCAGGTCCGTCATGAGCGAGTCCAGCCACGCCGCGGCCCCGTAGTACAGGGTCGTCGCGCCCGGCGGCTCCGCCGCGAATCCGTCGGATTCCGGATCCCGCAGCGGCACCGGCCCCTCCGGGGTGTCGCCGCTCGGGTCCAGGCGCGCCGACACCAGCAGCATCCGTCCGGCCACCCGGTCCCCGAGCCGGGTCACCGTTGCCGCAGGCTCCCGTCCCAGGGGCGGTACGTCGACCCGCTCGGGCGGTGCCAGCAGCCGGACCGCCCCCCACAGCGTGTGGTGGCCGGCCATCAGTGTCGCCTGCCAGTCCTGCCCGGCGGAGGTCACGGCCGGTTCCTTCGGCTCGGACTGGAACTGCGCGTACGCCGACTCCGCCAGGATCACGGCGTGCTGCAGCGAGCGGTGTCCCGGCGCGGCGAGCACGGGGTTGCGCACCCCGCCCGCCGCGAGCTGGGCGGTCGTGGCCACCACGGCCTCCGCCGCGCTGCGCAGCATCACCGCCACCGAGCGCCGCAGCTCGTCCTGCGCGCCGCGGGGCCAGGCGAGAAGCCCGAACACGGCGCCGATCGCACTGCCGGTCAGCACGTCCAGCAACCGGACCTCGGCCAGCTGCCAGGTCGCGGGCGCCAGCTGAGCGAACACCAGGGCGACCACCAGTGTGAACATCGCCTGGGCCCAGCCCACCCCTTTGACCGGACCCAGCGTGAAGGCGACCAGCATCAGCGGCGGCAGCGCCGCCGCGTACACCGTGGTGTCGGTCCCCACCAGCGCCAGCAGCCCGGCCACGATCAGGGCGCCGATCAGGGTCCCAGTCAGCGCCACCCGCACGGTCGACCGGGTCTCCCGTACGGTCGTCCGGGTCAGGGTCAGGGTCGCCAGCAGCACCCAGAACCCGTGCGGCAGCGAGTCCGCCCCCGCGATCACCCGGGCCGCCGCCAGCGCCAGACTGATCCGCACCGCGTTCTGGAAGAACACCGAACGACCGCCGGCGTGCCCCTCCAGCCGCCGCCACCACAGCTGTGGTGCGGGCGTGCTCGCGTACCAGAACCGCCCCGGCGCCGCCCGCGGCGCGCCCGCCCGGCCCCGTACCGCGATCCATGCGGCCGTCGACATCGCCAGCGCGGCGTCGGCCGCCTCCAGCACCGCCACGTGTCGGCGCAGCACCGCCGGGGAGGCGTCGGCGGCCGGGCCTGCCGCCAGGGCCGAGCGGGCCCGCAGCAGCTCCGCGTGCGCGTCCCCGGCGGGGGCCCGGCCGCGCAGCAGGACTGCCGTCTCCTCCGCCGCGTCCCGTACCGCGCGCAGCGCGTCCAGCCCCGCCCGGCTCGGATCGGGGCCCGCGGGGACCGGCGGCAGCAGTGGCAGCCTGCTCAGCAGGGTGCGGAGGGACAGGCCGGTGTGGGTCAGTGCCCGGTCCCGTACGCTCGCCCCGGCCGGCCGTTCGGCCTCCGGAACCAGCGAGGACCGCAGCCCTGTACTCGCCTCCCGCGCCTCCCGCAAGGTTCCGTCGGACAGCGTGCAGGACGCACTGGTCAGCTCGTCGGCGCACCGCTGCGCGCTGTCGGCGGCGCGCGCGGCCAGCTCCCGGTAAGGCACGGTCGGCGGATCGGGCAGCAGGAGTGCCTCCGCGACGACGAGGAGCGCGAGGCCCGTCGTCGCGCCCGCCAGCCGCTCGCCGAGCGAACCGGGATCGTACGGCGGGAAGGACGGCAGGATGTACATCAGCTGCAGCCCCGGAGCGGCTCCCGCCGGGCGCGGCCCGCCCACGGCGGTGAAGGCCAGCGCGAAGCCGACCACCAGCATCCCGAGGGCCGCGCTCCAGGTCCGTACGGCCAGATAGGTGCCGATCGTGATCAGTACCCAGCAGGCGGGCACCAGCCGCAGCAGCATCGCGGCGCGCTGTCGGCCGGTACCGGGGATGCGCGACAGGCCCGCCATGGCCACGGCGGCGAACACCGCGTAGGTCGCCGCGACGGCCGACCCGAAGCCGTACAGGAACAGGTAGAAGCCGGCACTGCCGGCCAGCGTGACCCGGACCGACCGACGCGCCGCCGCCCGGTAGGCGGCGGGCAGCCGCACCCTGGGAACGCCAGCCATGCAACCAGCATCCCCCGGCACCGGCCGCCCGGCACGCGGCGGCCCGCCCGGCCCTGCACGAGAGAGAAGGAATCCCATGCCGCACATCCCGCACACGGATCTTTCCGTTGTCGAAGCGGACGCCCGAGCCTGGTTCGACGGGTACGTGACCACCTTCATCGGCCTCGCGGCCGCCGGCCGCACCGACCCGGCGCCGCTGCTCGACTACTTCGCCGTACCCATCACCATGACCACCGATGGCGCCCACACGGTGCTCACCTCCGGCGCCGCGCTCGTCGCCGGACTCACCCACGAGCTGCAAACGCTGCGGGAGGCCGACTACGGAGGCAGCGAGGCACTCGACCTCGAAGTCCGTGCCCTGAACGAGCGGTCCGCGCTCATCGAGGTGACCTGGGCGCGCAGCGACGGCAGCGGGCGCGAGTTCCAGAGGGTACGCGTGCTGTACCTCGCCGCCAGGACGGACGACGGGTGGCGGACGACCGCGTCGGCGATCCTCTCCCTCTGACCCCGGGCGGCGCTCCACCCGGGTGCTCACGAGGAACCGGTCCGTGCTCCCGTCCGTGCTCTGGAACGGAACGTGGCGGGCTCGTGGTCGGTGTGCAATCGGCGGAAGGAGTCGCCGAGATGGTGCTGGAGCCGGCTGTGGCGGAACTGGTAGACCGCACCGGTCCGGCGCAGTACTCCCCGTCGGTAGGCGTCGTCGAGGAAGGCGACCGTGTCCCAGGGCAGCTTGCCGGTCAAGGGCAGCCAGACGCGGGTGAGGATCACCCACTGGCCCCACGCGGTGAAGGCCAGGGCGTAGGAGAACGCGCCGCCCAGGCCGCCCACCGCTCCGATGAAGAACCCGTCCAGCAGCTTCCAGCTCAGGGGTCCGACGATGTTTTGCATCAGGGCGACGAAGAGGAGGCCGCCGAGCGCGATCGCGAGGGTGACAGCCGGCACGAGCACGAGGACCTGCCGGCTCACCGTCGCACGGTTGGCGGACAGCAGGCCGGCCGGGGTGGCCGCGGAGGCGATGTCCAGGGGCGCCTCGAGCACGGCCAGGAGCCCGTAGGCCAGTCCGGCAGCAGAGCCGAAGATCAGCCCGTAGCCCAGCACGTTGATGAGCGTGCCCTCGATCAGCGTGCCGCTGGTCAGCGGGATCTGGTTGTACAGCACGCGTTCCAGAGTGGTGGCGCACGCGCATCCGGCGCCCATCACGAATCCGCCCAGCAGCCCGGCCACGAACCGGGAGGTGAAGGTGCGCATCGGCCCGCGGCCGACGTGGGTGCGGATATCGGTTGCGGGCAGTCGCAGGCGCAGTCGCAGCTGCACACGGGCCGGTTTGAAGGCCGTTGTGCCGAACCTCTGCATGAGTCCGTACACACACCCGAAGGCCAGGCCCGCGATGGGCCCCATCAGGGCTCCGTCGACGAGGACCTTGCCGAATGCCGCGGCGATGCCGCCCCCGAGGTAGTGGACGAACAGGCCGACGCACCACTCGGCCACGGTGATGGACAGCGTGCAGGTCAGCGCGACGGCGATGACGCGCGTCGAGGGACGCAGCGAGTCGCCGATCCGCCACCAGGCGAGATCCTGCCGATCGAGGTCGTTGAGCCGGGCCAGGTGGTGGGCGAGGTAGCCGAGCCAGCGGTGGACCTGTTCGGGATCGCGGTCGGGCTGCCGGCGGGGGTGGCCGCCGGTGGACCGCACGGGGGCGCGGCGCCGGTAGACCGTCGGCACGAAGCTGGCCAGCAGGTGCTCTTCGAGGGAGTGTTCGGTGGGGAAGCGGGTGGTGTCCAGCAGGTCCGCCGGATCGATGTCCGAGGCTTCGCTGTAGATCGTCCGGGCCAGGATGACCATCAGGGGGGTACTGAGGACCCTCGCGAGGTTCCTGCCCGCCGGAGTGTCCTGGGTGCGCAGCGCCTCCAGGACGACATCCCACACATTGGCGTACCGCTCCTCCCGGCCGCTTCTCCGGCTGCTTCCCCGGGAGTTGACGGGCCTGGAGGTACGGGGCAGGTAGTCCGTGAGGTCTCCGGGGGTGAGGTCGACGAGTTCGACACCGGCGGCCCAGACCAGCGGGGTGCCCGCCTTGCGGACCACCTTGTCGAACTCCTCCCGGCGGCTGGTCAGTACGAGCGGTATCGAGGTGCTGTTGAGCGCCTCGAGCGCGTCGGGCCGCAGGCCTTCCGCGATCTCGTCGAAACCGTCCAGCACCGGCAGCACCAGGTTCGCGTCGACCAGCGCGGCGGCCAGCGTCGAGCCGCCGGGGACCCGCTCGACGAGATGGGGGTGGTCGCGGAGCAGCAGGCCGATCAACCAGTCGTGCAAGGCGGTCGTCGTCGGGTCCCAGGATCCGAGGCTGAAGATCACCGGAATCGGGTGCCCCGCCTCGGCAGCGGCCGGAGCCGGGGTGGCCAGGAGGTCCAGGACGAACCGGATGGTCAGGATCGACTTGCCCGAGCCGGCCCGCCCGAGGACCACCAGCCGGCCGGACGGGATCCGCCGGTAGACGTCGGCCACGCTGTGCAGATCACCGTTCAGGTCGATGGGGCCCGCAGTGGCCCCCGGTGGAAGCCGCCGAACGTTCTCCGGACGATCCGTCAGTACTTCGGGTGCATCCTGCCACCGCACCGGCAAGGGAAACGGATCGTGGACCCGGCGCTGTTCCTCTTCGATCTGCCAGCGACGAGTGATCTCGTTCGCCAACTCCTCCGCCGCGCGGGCGAGGGCGCCCGGAATCCGCCGGGATGGGGAGGCAGCCCCGGAAGCCGATGCGGAGACGGGTTCGGGCTCGGGTTCGGAAACCGGCTCGGGCGAGGTTTTCGCGAGTGCGGCCGCCAGCCGCAGGCGCTCCTCCGGCCCTGCCCCCAGAGCGTCGGCGATCTGGTTCACCGTTCCCAGCCGGTGATCGGTGGACGTGCCGGTCTCCAGCCTGCGGATGGTGCGCACGCCCAACTTCGACCGCTCCGCCACCTGTTCCTGTGTCAGCCCCGCCTGCTTGCGGAGCGTGCGTAACAGCGTGCCGAGCTGATCCGCCACTTCGGCGCCCTCTCTGCCTGCGGGTAGGGCCGACGGCGAGCCTATCGTGACGACCGGTCATATGTGGCCGGTGTCCTGGCCTGTTCGTCTGAGCAGCAGGAACCGCAGCATCGGTGGTGCCCGGTCATCACCCGGGCGGTGGCCGCGGCGACGCACGCCGCGAACCCGATCCGCATGAGGAGTCGACATGGCGTACCGCCACTGGTGCGGCGAGTGCAGTTACAAGACGGCGTGGCTCAGCGAGTCACAGAGCGAGGAACAGCAGATCCAGCACTACGCCAAGCAGCACCCCGGAGTTCCCCCGGGCGGCAGCGTGGAGGTCAACAAGAGCGACCCGAGCGGCGGCCTCGGATGTCTGCCGATGCTGGGAATCCTGGTCGTTCTGCTGATCCTCGCGGCGTCCTGCCAGCGCTGAACCACACCACGCCCGGGGCTTCCTGGTCCTGGTGCTCCGCAGGGACAACCGGAAGGAAAACTTCATGAAGAACAAGGGGCGTACGCCGCTGGCGCTGGCCGCTGTCGCACTCGCGACAGTGGGTCTGACGGGATGCGGCGGCATCGAAGGCAAGATCGGCAACTACGACCGCGTGCCGGTCTGGGAGAACGCGGACCCGAAGGGACGGCAGCCGATCGCCAGCCTCACCATCCTGACACCGGTGACGGTCGAGTGCCACGAGCCCGGCAAGGTGGATGCCCAGGGAATGGGCTACGGCGGGAGCTACAAGGTCTCCTACGACGGCGGGTCGGGATACATCGACGACAGCACATCGATCATGAGCGACGGCGGAGAGGTCTCCCCCGAGCGCGTGCCCGAGTGCTAGTCGCAGCTCCGTGTCCGGGGGAGACGCAGGTCACATCTGCGGCTGTCACATAGTGGCGGGCTGTCCTGTCAGAGGTGTGTCACCACCGACAACGACAGAGGAGGCAGCCACCATGGGTGCTCGTTTGAACGTCCTCGGCAGCCAGACGGCCGGCAAGTTCCTGAAGCACATCATCGCGGCGGGCCAAGTGGTCGCGGCTTCGCCGCTGCCCGCCGCGACGCAGGAGCTGGTGAAGATCCGCGCGAGTCAGATCAACGGCTGCGGGTTCTGCACGGACATGCATGTCAAGGAGGCCGTCGTCGCCGGTGAGACGTCGGCGCGTCTTCACCTGGTCGCGGTGTGGCGGGAGGCCACGGTCTTCACCGAGGCCGAGCGCGCCGCGCTCGAGCTGACCGAGCAGGGCACCCGCATAGCGGACGCGGCCGGTGGGGTCCCGGACGAGGTCTGGGAGAAGGCGGCCAAGCACTACGACGAGGAGCAGCTCACCGCACTGGTGTCGCTGATCGCCCTCATCAACGCCTTCAACCGGGTGAACGTCATCGTCCAGCAGCCCGCCGGCGACTACCAGCCCGGCCAGTTCGGGTAGTCGGATCTGCCAATTCCGGTGCCTGCCTGGCTCTTTGCTGCGCTGTCCTATCATCAGTTCGATTTCCGCCGGCCCTGTCGCCACAGGGCCGGCGGGAAACGATTCTTGATGAGAGGGCAACGAACACTTGCGATTGACAGGCAAGCACCGGAAATCCATCGTTGCCGCGGCAGCGGTGGCGGCGATCGTGGGAGGTCTGCAACTCCCCTCGAGCGCTTTCGGCACCGAGGACACAGGCGACAACCCGCCGGAGGCCGCGAGTTCGCAGCCGACACCGTCGGCCGATGAGGCACCCGACTCCCACGCGGAGGACTCCGCCGCCTACAGCAGCGACAGCACGGTCTTCAAGGACGGCGTCATGTCGCTCGGCGCACAGGCGTCACAACCCGCGACGAGGTCGGCCGCGGCCGCCGCACTCGCGGCGCCCCAGGGCGACGGGTGGAAGCTGAGCGGTGCCACCAAGTGGCTGCAGACCGGCTACACGATCAAGTTCTACGACCAGAAGTCCGCGGACTGGCTGGCTCCGTACGTGCAGGCATCCGCCGCGGACCTGCGGCGCATCACGAACCTGCCGGTCACCGTCGACACGAAGCCGGTCGGCTGGAACTACGCCAGGCCCAAGGGTGAAGTGGTCATCGGGGTCCTGCACCGCCCGTGCGTCCCGCCCGCCGAAGGCGGCAGCATGGGCAACACGGGCTGGAAGGTGGTCCACGACGGTTCGGGCAGCGCGAACCTCAGCTGCGGCTTCACCAGTTCCTCCGTGGCCGCGACCGTCACCAGCGGACACGCCTACATCGACGACGAGTTCTTCACCACGGCCGGCAAGCCGACCGCCGCCATGGGCGAGACGTACATGCGCAACCACGTCAGCCACGAGCTCGGACACACCCTGGGCCTGGCGCACGCCAACCGCAGCCTGAACAAGAGCGACTGCGTCAAGGGGACCGACTCCGGCCAGTTCCCGGTCATGTGCTCACCCACGTACGCCTACCAGGACAAGCGGGCGGGCACGTACGTCCAGCAGTTCGACGTGCAGGGCCTGCGTCTCCTCGCGGCCGGCGCCGGCGCCGTGCCGTCCCCGCAGGGCAAGGTGACCGGAATCGGCGCCAAGTGCCTTGACGTCAAGGGCGGAAAGGCGGTCAACGGCACGCAGATCCAGCTCTACACGTGCAACGGTTCCGCGGCGCAGTCGTGGATCCTGGGCAAGGACGGCACGTTCCGCGCGTTCGGCAAGTGCCTGGACAACGCGCGCAACGCGAGCACCAACGGCAACAAGATCAGCCTCTACGACTGCAACGGCTCCGCCGCGCAGCGCTGGTCCGTCAACGCCAAGGGTCAGATCGTCCACGTGGCGTCGGGCAAGGTCCTCGACGTGACCGGCGGCGCGACCGCCAACGGCACCGTGGTCCAGCTCTACACGGCGAACACGAACAAGCGCCAGGTCTGGGTCACCCCGAAGTAGCCCCGGCCTCCACCCCGTCCCCGTGCGCCGTGCCAGACGGTGCGGCGCACGGGGAACCGGACGTGTCAGTCGGTGGCGCCGGGCTGTTCGCCGAGCAGCCGTGTGCGGAACAGGTCGAGGACCGTGTCCAGCGCCTGCCGTGTGGGATGCCCGGGCTCGTCGACGAGATGCTCGGTCAGCACGGAATGCGGTGCGAAAACGCCCTCGGGGTTCGCCGTGCTGTCATCCAGCTCGATCGCGACGAACGCGTCGCCGAGCTCGCGCCGCAGGTGCGCGAACCGTTCCCCGGGTACCAGCCGGTCGCCCCGGAACCGCAGCCCCAGGACCTGGAGTCCCTCGCGCTCGCAGCGCGCGCGGACGACCGCGAGGTCCCCGGGGCTGATGTCCACGGCGCCGGCACGGCTCGCGGTGCAGGGCAGCGGTAGCGAAGGCTGGGACAGCACCGGGGCGAGGAGACGTTTGTCCGTCGCCATGGCCAGGGCGAATCCGCCGGTCAGGCACATGCCGACGGCGCCGACTCCGGGGCCGCCGCAGCGCTCGTGTTCCTCGGCGGCCAGCGCGCGCAGCCACTGCACGACCCGCGAACTCCGCCCCGTGGCCAGCAGGGTGAACTCCCGGCTCACGCACACCCGCCAGAGCGACGAGGCCATGTAGCGTCCGGTGCTCGGCCAGCCGCGGGCGGCGGGGTTCGCGTCACGGCCCGGTGTGCCGAAGAGCACCGGCAGCACGGCCGTACAGCCGGACGCCGCCACGTGCTCGGCGAACTCGATGACCTTGGGGGTGATGCCCGGGATCTCCGCCATGATGATCACCGCAGGGCCCGTCCCCCGGCGCAGCACCTGGCGGGAGGCGCCGTCGTGGGTGAACGTGCTCTGTCTGAAGCCGGTCAGTTCGTGGTCTGCCACGGGCTTGTATCCTCCCTCAACTCGCCTGGTACACCCGCAAGTTACACCGGTGGCCTCAGGAGATTGCGTACCACTGGCTGGCCCAGCCGGTGTTGATGGTGCTGGTGGACTGCTCGGCGAGGTTGACGGTGGCCGGCAGCGAGGTCTGACCCGTCAGGATGGTGCTGTACCGGAGCAGTGGCGGCGCCAGACCGGCGTTGACGGAGATGCCGGCCCCGGTCGACTTCAGGGTGAGGGCATTGGTGGCCCAATTGCCGTTGAGCAGGAGAGCGATGAAGTAGGTTCCGGGCGCGGCGGTGAACGGCTTGGCGAGGGGCAGTGGCTTGGCGATCGCTTCGGTCATCAGCTGGGGCGAGATGTCCGCAGTGGCCGCGAGCAGGGTGCCGCGGGCGTCGTACACGCCGAGTTGGCAGTTGGCGAGCTGGGCGTTCGGGTCGATGCCAGCCAGGCCCAGCCAGATGTTCGACCAGGTGATCTCCTCGCGCAGGACGATCCGCACCAGGGTGACCCGCCCCCCGACCCCCGCGGCCGTCTGGGCGGTGACGTGCCCCGCGTCATTGGGGTCGCCGGTCCACGCCAGCAGGTTCTGATCCTGCGGCCGGGGCCCCTCGTACCCGGACCCCCCGCTCGGCGCGGGCGCGGAGGCTCCGGACGTCACCGCCCCGCCCGGGCGCCCGCCCGGTGCGGTGCAGCCGGCCAGGACGAGCAGCGCTGCGAGCGCGGCAACGAGGCCGGTCGTGGCGGTGGTGGTGCGGGTGCGCATGGTCCCCCCAGGAAGCGCGGATGTATCGACGAGCCATGGTCACACAGGCCACCGGCACGCAAGCCCCTGGCCCTCGTCGCGATCGGCATCCGACACCTGACCGATAACCTGGCCGCTGAGCAGGGCGGGCCGAAGTGGCCGAGTTCCCGCCGGACATGTACCACTTCACCGTGTCGGCCCGCTGGCAGCGGACCGGCACGGTGGCGACCGGCGCCCACCTGAAGACCGAACCGTCAGAAAGAGGTCAACGATGACCAACCTCGCCCTCAACCTGGTCCGCACCGCGGCGGCCAACCCCGACCGCACCGCGATCCAGTTGGACGGCCTGGCGCTCGACTACCGGTCGCTGGACGAGCGCAGCGCCCGCGTCGCCGGCCGGCTGGCCGCGCTGGGCGTCGGGCCCGGCGACCGGGTGGCGATCCTGCTGCCGAACATCCCGCACTTCGCGGTCCTCTACTACGGCGTCCTGCGGGCCGGCGCGGTCGCCGTCCCGATGAACCCGCTGCTGAAGTCCGCCGAGATCCGCTACAGCGCGGGCGACTGCGGCGCCCGGCTGATCCTGGCCTGGGGGCCGGCGCTGGCCGAGGCCGGTGGCGCGGCGGCGGAACTGGGCATCGACTGCGTCGACGTGACCGCCGAAGAGTTCGGCGCGGCCCTGGCCGCCACCGAGCCGCGTACCGAGGTCGTCGACCGGGACACCGATGACCTCGCCGTGCTGCTCTACACCTCCGGCACCACCGGGCGGCCCAAGGGCGCCCGGCTCACCCACGGCAACCTGGGCAGCAACACGGCCGCCGTGGCACGCGTGCTGGACATGTCGGCGGCGGACACGGTCTTCGGAGGCCTGCCCTTCTTCCACGTCTTCGGCCAGACCTGTGGTCTGAACGCGGCGGTCCTCACCGGCGCCCGCGTCACCCTGCTGCCGCGCTTCGACGCGGCGAAGGCGCTCGAGATCCTCTCCCGTGACCAGGTCACGGTGATGGAGGGCGTGCCCACCATGTTCCTGGGCCTGCTCGCCGCCGCCGAAGCGGCCGGCTCCACCGGCCTGACGGGTGACGGCGGCCTGCGGCTGAGCGTGACGGGCGGCTCGGCGATGCCCGTGGAAGTGCTGCACCGCTTCGAGTCGGCGTTCGGATGCCCGGTCGTCGAGGGGTACGGCCTGTCCGAGACGGCCCCGGTGGTCACGTTCGGCTCCCTCGACGGCCCCCGCAAGCCCGGCTCGATCGGCACCCCGATCGACGGCGTGCGCGTACGCCTGATCGACGACGAGGGCAAGGACGCCGCCGAGGGCGAGGTCGGCGAGATCGCTGTGCAGGGCCCGAACGTGATGCCCGGCTACTGGAACCGCCCGGAGGCCGACGAGGCCGCGTTCGCCGACGGCTGGTTCCGCACCGGCGACCTGGCGCGGCGCGACGAGGACGGCTTCTACTTCATCGTCGACCGCAAGAAGGACCTCGTCATCCGCGGCGGATACAACGTCTACCCGCGCGAGATCGAGGAGGTCTTCTACGAGCACCCGGCCGTCGCCGAGGCCGCCGTCGTGGGGGTCCCGCACGAGGTGCACGGGGAGGAGGTCGCCGCCGTCGTCACGCTGAAGCCGGGCGCCGAGGTCACCGCGGACGAACTCCGCGCGTTCGTGAAGGCACGGGTGGCCCCGTACAAGTACCCCAGGGTCGTCCAGCTGGTGCAGGGCCTGCCGAAGGGCCCCACGGGCAAGATCCTCAAGCGCGAGATCACGATCGAGGACTGACGGGCTGCGGAAGAATGGGTCCGGGGCCGGGCGCCGGGGGAGTCCCGGGGGCGGCGAGCGTGGCAGGGGGGGGGCGGACGGTGTCGAGGTCGATCCGGCGGTGGTCGGTGGCTGGTTGGGCGGTGCTCGTCCTGGCGGGCGCTGCGGCCACCCTGTACCTGGAGGACCCGGGAAGCGCTCCGGCGCAGCCGCAGCGATGGGAGCGCCCTGCCGCACCCGCGGCGGACCCGGTCCCGTGCCCGAGCCTCGGCCCGGGCGCCCCGGACACCCGCCGCAACTGCACTTTCTGGGAACGGGGATAGGCCACTCCGGGGGCGCGCGGTTGTGCGGCGCGTGCCCGCCGAGTCCGACTTCGCGCTCCGGCGCATGGCGTAACGGCCGCTGGGCCCGCGCTCACCATGATCAATAACCTGACGCCCGGCGCGTGACCTCGCGCCTGTCGGACGGAGAAGGCGAGCGCCCGGTGAAACTCCCGATGTTGCAGCGCACGGCCTGGTTCACCGCGGCGACCGCGCTGCTGACGATGCTCGCAGCCGCCCCGGCAGGCGCGGACGGGGACTGGCAGAAGGTCGGCGGCGACGCCCGCAGCGGTGTCAGCGGCCTGGCGTACGAGGGCCGTACCGAAGACGGAACGGGAGTGCACGTGCTGGCCGTGCACGACAACAAGCGGTCCGGGCAGCCGCGCCTGTCCCGGATCACCCACCGGGAGGGCTCCGACGGCCTCTCGCCGCTCACCTGGGACGGGGCGGAACCCGTCGATCTGGAGGCCATCGAAGCCATTCCCGGGATGCCGGGGGAGTACCTGGCGCTCGTCGGGCGCGGCATCGTCTACCGCCTGAAGGTCACCGGCTCCACGGCGACGGTCGTCGAGTACGCGCCACTGCCGGCGATCGGCGAGGGCGACGACTTCGAGAGCCTCGCGCTCGTCGCCCAGAACGGGAAACTCGCCGCCCTGTGGGCGGACCGCGGAGCCGGCGCGGATCGTCCCGCGACCTTGTACGCGGCGCCCCTGACCTTCGCCTCGTGGGGGCAGCCGCTGTTCGGCGCCGTGACGCGCCGGGCCTTCCGGGCGGTGTACCCGACCGACGGCGGCACGCGGCACATCTCCGACATCTCGGTGACCGGCTCCGGCCGGATCATCGTGAGTTCGGCGGCGGACGCGGGTGACGACGGCCCGTTCGACTCCGCGGTGAGCGATGCGGGCCGGGTGACCGTGTCGGAGGCGGGCCGGGTACGGGTCACCCTCGCGGCGCCTGCGACCGTGCTCGGGACGTTCCCGCAGTACAAGGCCGAGGCCGTGGAGTGCCTGCCCGGGTCCGCCGAGGCCCTCCTGGGCACCGACGACGAGAACTTCGGCGGATACGTGCGCTCCATGTCGTTCTGCGGATCCTGATCCCGGTTGCCCAGCTGCGGACAGGCCGGTCCCCGACGCCCGGGCGGCGGACCGGGTCCGTTCAGGGGCGAGAGCGCAGGGGGTGGTCCGCCGGGACCTCCACGATCGCGATGTGCACGCCGTCGGGGTCGGTGATCCACATCTCGATCAGGCCCCAGGGCTCGCGCCGGGGAGGCCGCAGCACCTCGGCGCCCCTGCTGCGCAGATCCTCGTACGCCGCCTGCACGTCCGCGACCTGGAGCCACAGCCGGAGCCCGGGTGCGGGCGGCGCCTCGGCGCGGCCCGACACCTCGAGGAACCCGCCGCCGAGGAAGTAGACCGTCCCGCGCTCGGGGCCGGTGCCGAACTCGCGGTAGACGGCGAGCCCCAGGGTGTCGCCGTAGAAGACGCGTGAGCGCTCGGGGTCAGTGGGACTCAGCAGCATCCTGCTGCCCAATACGTGCACCATGACACCACCTTGGCGTACGCGGCGTCCCGCCGGAGCCGACACGGCCTTATCGTCGGAGCATGGTACGCAAGCGCGTGATCGTGTCGGGGACCGTGCAAGGCGTGTTCTTCCGGGACACCTGCCGCCGTGAGGCGCTCGCACAGGGGGTTTCGGGCTGGGTGCGGAACCTGCCCGACGGTGATGTCGAGGCGCTGTTCGAAGGGGGCGAGGGCGCCGTCGCGGCGATGGTGCGGTGGGCGCGTACGGGGCCGCCGGCGGCCGAGGTGCGCGCCGTCGAGGTCCGCGAGGAGACGGCCGCGCCGGAGGAGCTGCGCGGCTTCGAGGTACGGCCCGGTCCCCGGGACGCGGGCTGAGCCCGGTCCGCGCGTGGTGCGGCGTGGCGCGGCGGGCCATACCGTGATGTGGTGCGCCTTGCCTCCACTGCCGCCGCGGCGGTCCTCGTGCTGTGCACCGCCACCCTCGCCTGCACGGCCGCCCCCTCGACCCCGCCAAAGGCCCGTGTCCGGAACCACCCCGAGCTCGCCGCCGAGGTGGTGAGGGTGTCGGCCGCGGCGCTGGGCGTCACGTACCGGCCGGGCTGCCCGGTCGGCCCCGACCGGCTGCGGCTGATCCGGATGAACCACTGGGGCTTCGACGGCACGGTCCACCGCGGTGAACTGGTCGTCCACGAGCGGGCGGTCAACCCCCTCCTGCGCGTCTTCGGCAAGGCGTTCGACGCGGGGTTCCCCATCCGGCGCATGCGGTCGACCGCGGCCTACGGCGGTGACGACGTCCGGTCGATGGCAGACGACAACACGTCCGCCTTCAACTGCCGGCAGGTCACCGGCGATCCCGGCCGCCTCTCACGGCACGCCCACGGGGACGCCGTGGACGTCAACCCGGTGGAGAACCCGTACGTGGACCGGCGCGGCACCCCCCGTCCGGCCGACGGCCGCCCGCACCTGCGTCGTGACCGCCCCGTCCGGGGCATGATCCGCCCCGGAGACGTCATCACCCGGGCCTTCGACGAGGTGGGCTGGCACTGGGGCGGCGACTGGTCCAACCCCGACTACCAGCACTTCTCGGCGACCGGCGGCTGAACGGATTTGTGCGGGTAGCCGCCGGGCCCCCTGACCCCGTCTCACTCCGACGGCACACCCCGGTCGCGGCGTCGGCGCAGGCGCCCACGCAGGCCGCCGCTGCGCCGGCTCCGGGTGTGGTGGTCGAGCTCCTCCAGCAGGCGCTGGGAGCGTTTGTCCACGCCCAGTTCGTCGAGGACCCGGTCGATCTCCGCGAGCAGTGCGCCGTGCAACTGCCACTGGGCCGGGTCCTCGCCGATGTCGGCGAGCAGCAGGTCGGCGAGCCGGTCGCGGTTCGCCCGGGCCACGGCCAGCTCTCCCGTCAGGCGGGCCTCGGCCTCTTCCGCGTTGGCGCTGACCTGCGCGGTGATCAGCTGGGCGAAGCTCTCCACGGCGACGGCCGTGTGCCTGAGGACCTGCCGCAGCGCGATCGTGGTCTCGGTCGTGAGGAGCGGACGGTCGGGGCGGGCCTTGGCCAGGTCGGTCAGCGTCCGGCAGGCCACGCGGAGCACCACCGCACAGATCTCCAGGGTGTCCAGGCCCGTCCGGAGCACCAGCCGGAAGAGCAGGCCCTCCTTGACCCGCGGATTGAGGCGGAGGCTGTCCTCGGC
The DNA here is from genome assembly GCF_045208355.1 of Streptomyces sp. NBC_01546. Lineage (NCBI taxonomy): Bacteria > Bacillati > Actinomycetota > Actinomycetes > Kitasatosporales > Streptomycetaceae > Streptomyces > Streptomyces sp. NBC_01546. Next base: position 639,542 of record NZ_CP109379.1, on the reverse strand, counting down.
CTGCCGGAGGGCCGCGTCGACCTGCGCGACGTCGTTGTCGAGCCGGCGTGCCTCGTGCAGCCGGGCCGCGGCCTGCTCCACCTTGACGGTCCCGAGGGATTCCTCGCCGAGGTGGTTCAGCAGCCGGCTCATGCGCGCGGCGAGGTCGGTGATCGCGGCACCTGCCGGGCCGACCCAGAGGGGCGGCGCGACGAGCAGGTTGACCAGCATCCCGACCGCCGCGCCGATCAGCGTCTCCAGCACCCGGTCCCAGGCGGTGTCCGCGACCTGGGTGACACCGAGGACGAGCATTGCGCTGATCGCGACCTCGGGGACGAACTCGTCGACCCGGACCAGGTGGCCCACCACCAGGGAGGCCAGGATGAGCAGCCCGAGGCTCCACCAGGTCAGGCCCACCAGCACGCTGAAGCCGATCGCGATCAGGACGCCTACGACGACGGAGTTCACCCTCCGGATGGCGGTGGTCAGCGTGGAGTAGAGGGTGACCTGGACGACGAGCAGGGCGGTCAGCGGTGCGGTCAGCGGGCTCGGCTCACTGCTGAGGCGGAGCGCGACGACATAACTGATGACGGCCGCCGCGGTGGACCGCAGGGCTTGGACGGCGACCGGCTCGCGGCGGCGGTGAGCGATTCGGGCGGCGAGGCCGCTGATCATTTCCGGCATACCTGCGCGCATTCCCCTGGCGGAGCCGGGTGACGCGGTGCGGGCGGTATTCGACACCCCGGCGGCGGTGAAGCACACGTGTGAGCGCACGCGGGCCTCACCACACCCGGCGAGTTCTTCTCCGACCCGCGGCTCACGGGGGCGCCCCAGCCGGTGAGCTGACCCCGGGCGTCAGGCGTCGAAGCGGTGGCGGGAGGCCTCGATGTGACCGAGGTACAGGTGGGTCCAGTCGCACAGTCCGTCGATCGTCGCCCGCAGGGCCTGGCCCGGCTCGGTGAGGGTGTATTCGACCCGTGGCGGTACGACCGGGTGGACCTTCCGTTCGACCAGGCCGTTGCGCTCCAGCATGCGCAGGTTCTGGGTGAGCATCTTGTGGCTGATGCCCTCGATCTCGTTCCGCAGCTCGCTGAAGCGCAGGGTGCGCTCCCCGAGAGCCTCGATGATCAGGAGCGCCCATTTGTTGGCGACGTCCGAGAAGATCTCCCGCGCCAGAGAGTCCGCACGCCTCAGGTCCGCGTCCTCGGGCGAGCCGCTGAGCTGCTTGGTTCCCATCAGGTTCCCCAGTCACCGAAAAGTGCGTTCTTCCATGTCAGCGGCCACTCTCCTACGGTTCCTGAGTAACCGCAAGAGAGCGGCTATCTCATGGCAACGGAGGCACGCAGCATGGCCATCACCCTCGTGAACCCCACCGGATTGCCGGAAGTCGACGCCTACCGGCACGTGTCGATCGCGACCGGGTCGAAGCTGGTCTTCATCGCCGGGCAGGTGTCCTGGGACGCCGACGGTGTCACGGTCGGCGAAGGCGACCTCGCCGCTCAGGTCGAGCAGTGCTACGTCAACGTCGGCACCGCCCTGGCCGAGGCCGGCGCTTCCTTCGACGACGTCGCGAAACTGACCGTCTACGTCGTCGACTGGACCCCCGACCGGATGCCCGTGCTCATGGAGGGGCTCGGCCGGGCCGCCGCCAAGCTGGGGGTCACCGCGACACCGCCTGCCTCGCTGCTGGGCATCGCGGCACTGGACGTACCCGACCACATGGTCGAGATCGAAGCCGTCGCCGTCATCGACTGAACGGGAGTCGTCGGGGCCCAGGCGCGCGCGGGCGTGGACCTGGGCCGGACCGATGTCTCCCCACGCCCCCAAGTCACATGCCATGATGCTGAGTTATGAACGAGGGGGAGGGTTTGGCGAACAGGGCTGTCCGCATACGCCTGGGACAGGGTGCGAGCGCGAGCGATGTCGGAGCCCTGAAGGCGTGGCTCGAACGAGAGCACAAGCTGGAGGCGCTCAGGAGCAGCGGCGACCTGGAGATCAGGGAACGTGCCGGGGCCGAAGAGCACGCCGAAAGTCCGATGGGGGCCGGGCTGGAGATCTTGCTGGTCCTGGTCGGCATCGCGGGTCCCAAGATCTTCGACGAGGTGTACGAGCAGGCGAAGAGCGGGGTACGGGCGTGGCGGGAGAACCGCCGCTCCGTGGAGCGGGGCGAACCCCCGGAGGTCGAGGTCGTACCGGACGGCGACGCGAGGTAGCCCGGTGGCGCGATTCGACCCGCGCGGGAGGGTGAACCGGGCGCTGCTCGTCGGCGTGCCCGCGTACGAGTTCACGCAGCCCGGCCATCCCTTCGGCGTGCCCGGCGACCTTGCGGCGGTCGAGCACAACCTCGTCGGCCTCGAGGCTGCGCTGCGCGCGGGCGGGGTGTTCGGCGAGGACGAGATCGGGGTCTTCCGGCCGCGCAACGTGGACGCGTTCGACCGTCGCCTGGACGACGCCGTCGACGAGGCCGAGGGCCTGCTCCTGCTCTACTTCTCCGGGCACGGCGCCGTCCCCAGCACCGGTGACGAACTGTGGCTGCTGATGCGCGCGGCAACGATCGTGGCGGGTACGGAGTCGGTGTTCCGGGGTGCCGTTCCCTGGAAGAGCGTCCTGACCGTGCTGACCCGCACCAGGGCGGAGCACGTGGTGGTCGTGCTCGACTGCTGCTACGCGGGCAACGCTTCGGCGGCCTGGGACGCGCTCGACACCTCCCAGCGCCATCGCATCTCGCTCTTGATGAGCGTGCAGGCCAACAATCGGATCGACGCAGGGGACGACGCCACCCCGACACCGTTCACCGGGGAGCTGATACGCCTCCTGCGGGCCGACGGGCACGGCACTGCCGTGGCTCCCGCGGCTCCCGTGGGCTTCAGGGAGCTGGCGGAGCGGTTACAGGCGTACATGTCCGTGCATCACGAGACGCTGCGCGAGCCCCCCGAGCCGTGGGAGCCGCAGAGCCGCCCCGCCGCCTCGGGCACGGACGTGCTGCTCGCGGCGGGCCCCGCCGACGGCGCGAGCGCGGCGGATCCCCGGACCGGCGGCCACGAGCTCCACGGCGAGGACCCCGTGACACCCGTGACCGCCGTGACAGACATGCCCTCGCGGAACCGCCGGTCGCTGTGGCCGTTTCCCGGCAGGCGCCGTCCGCGCCGGACCGGCCGTCGACGCCTGACCGGCAGGGCCCGCGCGGTCGCGGTCACCGCCGGGGTGCTCACCGTGCTCGCGGGTCTCGTCCCCGCAGGGTTCCTCCTCGCCGGGGACCTCCTCGGCGACGGGCTCCCCTGCAAACCTCCGCTCGAACTCCGGCTGCTCACCGACCCCGACATCGAGTCCACCGTACGCAAGGCGACGGAGGTGTACCTGGTGTCGGACGCGAACCGGACCGGTGACGGCTGTCGGCGCAGTGGCATCACCGTGTACAGCGCCGGCGCCGCGGATGTCGTCGCCGCGTTCCACGACCAGTCCGACCCCTGGCAGCGGCCCACGGCCGAGGCGGTCAACCCGCAGCGGGACATCGGCCCGCAGCCGGACATCTGGATTCCCGCGACCTCGGCGAGCGCCGCCCGGGCCCGCCCGCCCCAGGAGCAGCGCAGCTACGCGGAACTGATCGTCGACCCGGCTCCGTTCGCCTACTCGCCCCTCGTACTCGCCGTGCCTCAGCAGCACGCGGCCGAGGGGGTCGCCGACCGGACCGGCGGGCTCGCGACGCTGATCGACGCACTGCGCACGCGCAACCCGAAGGCGGAAGTACGGCGGCCGGACCCGGAGCACACGGACTCGGGCCTGGTCGCAACCATCGGCTTGTACGGTGCCGGAGGTGCCGGAGGAGTGAACGCGGCCACCGCCGAGGGCCGCGTCGCGCAGCCCGGACCGCCCTCGCCGACCGCCGGGAACCTGCTGTGCGTCCTGCCCGACGACGACTCCGTGGACGACCGCACCGCCGCCCTGGTGCCGGAGTTCCTGATGAAGTCCGGCGTGGACTGCGACAGCACGACGAGGGACCGGCGGATGGCCGCCTACCCCGACGACGCGCCGGGCCTGGACCCGACGTTCGTACAGGTGCGCTGGCAGGAGGCCGGCCGCGACAAGGCCGCGCGGCAGGACGCGGTCGAGCGGTTCCGCGCCTGGCTGACCGGTAAGGGTCAGGGCACGGCGGCGGGCGGCAAGGGGAAGGCGGGGGAGGAGATCCGGGGCGGGCTCGTCGAGTTCGGCAAGGACGGCTTCCGCAGCGCCGCAGGGGAACACCGGCCCCTCGCCCCCGACCTCACCTTCAGCGAGTTCGGCGCCCTCGGCAGCCTCGGTACCCTCGCCGGCCCCGCCCGCCAGGCCGCGATGGCCGCGGCGCTGAAGGAGTACCGGGAGGCCAACGGGCCCGGACGGGTGCTGTTCCTGCTCGACAGTTCCGGCTCGATGGGCGACCTGTGGGAGGGGCCCGGCGGTGCGCCCGGCATCCTCAAGCAGTCGCTCGGCGGCCTGGGGGAGCAGGACGAGTACGGCGTCTGGGCCGTCGCGGCCGCGCCCGGCGCCCCGCTCGCGCACCAGGAGCTGCTGCCCTTCGGCCGGTACCGGCGCGAGGAAGCCGAGCGCGCCATCGACCAGCGGGCCCAGGTCAAAGACGTGGAGGCGGATCCGTACCGGGCCCTGGTCGCGGCCCTGGACGACATGAGCCGGCGCGGCGCCGACGACGACCGTCCGCAGTTGATCGTCTACATCACCGACGACGAGGACAACAACCGGCTGACCGAGGGCGGACGGCTGGAAGCCTTGCACGCGTTCGCGCGGGACAGGAAGGTTCCGGTGGTCATGGCATCCCTGGACAGCGGCGGATGCGACAAGGGCAAGCCGGACGCCGTCATCTCCGAGGCGAGCGGCGGGCGCTGCCTGGACACCAGGACCGATCTGGTGGCCGGCCTGCGCAACGAGGTCGCCCGAGCGGGAACAGGAGGCGAAGGATGAGGCCCGGCAGCAGACGGCGCCCTGCGTCCGGCCGGCGCCCACGAGCCCTCATCGCGGCCCTCGTCGCGGTCCTCACACTGGGAGCGTGCAGCGGGAGCGGCGACAGCGGGTCCGAGGCCACCGGCCAGCAGGCCGGTGCCGGTGCCGGTGCCGGTGCCGTGGAGGGCGACATCGTGGTGGCCAGCGGACGTGACGTCACGGGCAAGGGCGGCATCCGGCAGAAGCTGATCGAGCAGTGGAACCGGCAGCAGGAGGACAAGGGCTCCAGCTCCCGGGCCCGCCTGGTCGAGCTGCCCGGCTCGGCGGACCAGCAGCGCAGCCAGCTGCTGGGCGCGCTCCAGTCCGGCAGCGCGGAGTACGACGTGGTCAACCTCGACGTGACGTGGGTGCCCGAGTTCGCGGACGCGGGCCTGGTCCGGCGGCTCCCCGACGATCTGGTGGACGCCGACGTCATCCCCTCCGTCGCCGCCACGGCCGGCTGGGACGGGAAGCTGTACGCCGTCCCCTTCAACAGCGATGTCGGGCTGCTCTTCTACCGCCGCGACTACCTGAAGAAGGCGGGCGTCACGGACACCGAACTCGGCAACGGCACCGAGTGGTCCACGGTCCAGAAGCTCATCGGCACCGTGGGGGACACCGGCCGCAGCGCGGTGGACGGCTACGAGAAGGGGTGGACCACCCAGCTCGCGCCGTACGAGGGCCTCACGGTCAACGGCATCGAGGCACTCGCCTCCGCCGTCGACGGACTCCGCCTCACCGACGACGCCGGCCGGTACACCGGCTCCGTGCAGGACCTGGAAGCGGGGCTGAAGGAGCTGCGCGACCGCACCCAGGCCCCGTACACCCTGGGTGATGCCGGCCGCTCCGACGAGGCCGAATCCCTCGGCGACTTCGCCGACGGCCGAACCGCCTTCCTGCGCCACTGGCCGTACGCCTACCGCACCCTGCACCAGTCCCTGACCGACCAGCAGCTGGGGGTGGCCCCGCTGCCCGGCAGAGCGGTCCTGGGAGGCCAGAACCTGGCCGTGACCACGGCATCGAAGCGCGGCCCGGCGGCCCAGGAACTGATCAGGTTCCTCACCAACCACGAGAGCGAACGCTGCCTGCTCGACGCGGGGTTCGCGGCGACCAGGCTGTCCGCGTACAACGACAACGGCCTGACGTGCCGCGCGGCGAAGCCCCCCGGCCCGGCCACCCCGTCCACCCCCTCCGCCGAGAGCACCGACCGCATGCCGCGGGACGAACACGGCCGCCCGAAGTACGCGCGCGACACCCTGCTGCCCACACTGCAGAACGCCGTCCAGCGCCCGCGCACCCCCCTGTACGGCGCCTTCACCCAGACCTTCACCACCGAACTGCGCCGCCTCTACGCCGACAAACCACCATCGGACGGGGAACTGGCCAATGCCCTGCACGCGAAGCTGAAGACCGCCCTGCCCCACACCTGACGAGGGCGCCGCCCCGCGCGGCGCCCTCGCCCGGTCACCGCCCGGCTACCCGATGACGCGGCTGCCGACCTGGAACCACTCGTGCCATTCGCCGTTCCACCAGCTGCTGTAGACCTTGCCGTCCCCACCGACGATGAACAGGTCCATCTGGTCGTCGTTACGGCTCTGCACGGCGATCGGCGCACCCGGCGGGAAGGTGCGGGTGCCGATGGGGAACCAGTCGTGCCATTCCCCGTGCCACCAGGCGCTCTGGGCCCGGCCGTCGGAGTCGATGGCGAAGACGTCCATCTGGTCCGGATTGCGCGCGGTGGTCCGCTCGCATGGCAGCGTCCCAGACCTGTGGGCCAAACCGGCACGAACTAACTCGAACGTGTAATGGGCTGACGTAAGGGTCAAGCCACGTGCGTCGAGGGTGAATCGGCGTCGTTCGTGGGGTGTGGGCCGGGGCGTCGGAGTGGGAAGACGCGGGGCGTGTTGCTCGGGCAGGATACGCAGGTGCAGACGACGGAATTGGCAGGGCGGGCGGCCACGCTGGCCACCCGGGGCAGCCGGCGGATCCTCGGCATCGCCGGACCGCCCGGGGCCGGGAAGTCGACGCTGGCCGCCCGGCTCGCCGAAGCGCTCGGGCCGGAGACGGCCGTGGTGGTCCCGATGGACGGGTTCCACCTCGCCCAGGCCGAGCTGGCCCGGACGGGGCTGGCCGACCGCAAGGGAGCCCCGGACACCTTCGACGTGGCCGGGTACGTCTCCCTGCTGCGCCGCCTGCGCGGAGCCGACGGGGCCACGGTGTACGCGCCCGCCTTCGACCGCTCGCTCGAGGAGCCGATCGCGGGCAGCATCCCCGTCACCCCGTGCATACCGCTGGTGATCACCGAGGGGAACTACCTGCTGCACGACGCGGGGGAGTGGGCGTCGGTACGGCCGTTGCTGGACGAGGTCTGGTACCTCGCCCCGGACGAGGACCTGCGGGTCCGGCGCCTGGTCGACCGGCACGTACGCCACGGAAAGGACCCGGCGTACGCACGCGAGTGGGTGGCCCGCTCGGACGAGCCGAACGCCCGCCTCATCGCCCCGGGCCGCCACCGCGCCGACCTGGTGCTCGGCACCGGCTGACCCCCCGCCCGCGACCGCCCCGACCCGCGGCCTCCGGCTCGGCAGAGGTGTCGGTGGTGCGGGATCATGAGTCTGTGGGTGCGGTCCTCGACCGGGCGGCGAAGGGGCTGAGACGTGCACGAGATGGCGATCATCGAAGCACCGTCCGTACTCGGACTGCGCCCGTCCGGCGTCCAGGACCTGCCGGCGGCTCTGCTCGACGCCGGTCTGCTGGACCATCCCGGGGCGCTGCACGCGGGCAAGGTCGAGGCACCGGCGTACGACCCCCGGCGGGACCCTGACACCGGGATCCTCAACCCCGCCGGCATCGCGCGGTACTCCGTCCGGCTGGCCGACGCGGTCGGCGCCGTTCTCGACGACGGCCGCTTTCCCGTGGTCCTCGGCGGAGACTGCACCATCCTGCTCGGCAACCTCCTCGCCCTGCGCCGCCGCGGCCGCTACGGCCTGCTGTTCCTCGACGGCCACACCGACTTCTACCAGCCCTCGGCAGAGCCGGCCGGCGAGGCGGCCTCGATGGAACTCGCCCTGGCCACGGGCCGCGGACCCCGGCTGCTCACCGACCTCGAAGGCCGCGGGCCCCTGCTCCGCGACGAGGACGTCGTCGCCTTCGGCTTCCGCGACTCCGCCGAGTCCCACGAGGCCGGGATGCAACCGCTGCCGCCACGCCTCCACGCGATCGACTTGGACGCTGTGCGCGCGGTCGGCGCCGCCACCGCCGCGGGTGGGGCGATCGGCCGGCTCACGCAGGGCGAAAGCGCCGGCCACTGGGTCCATCTCGACGTCGACGTCCTGGACGACGCGGTCATGCCCGCCGTCGACTACCGCCTTCCCGGAGGGCTGACCTGGTCGGAGCTGGAGAGCGTGCTGTGCACGGCACTGGCCGACCGACGGGCCGTCGGCCTCGACGTCACGATTTTCAACCCCCGCCTCGACCCCGGCGGGACCATCGGGGCGCGCCTCACCGCATGCCTGCGCCGAGGGCTGTCGGCACGGACCGACGGCACGAGCTGAGCCGGGATCCAGCCGATCACCGACTGTCTGCGCACGCTGTTAGGGTGACGTGTGCCCGTCAAGGCGGGTGGTCACAGTTACTGATATTTCAACGGGGTTGAACGTGAAGCTTCGCCATGTCCGCGCGGTTGCCATCTTCGGTATCGCGGTCGTCGCACTCACCGGAGCCCGTGGCTCCCACGGCGCCAGCTGCGGCGGCAGCAGCCATTCCGGCTCGAGCTCCAGCAGCTCCAGCGGGGGTACCACCGGCGGTAACCACGACAGCGACAGCTCGAGCAGCAGCACCAGCGGCAGTTCGAGCGGTGGGTCGGTGCCCGGCGGTTCCAGCAGCAACAACAAGGCCGAGCGCGACATCAAGATCGACAGCTGCAAGCTGGACGACGCCCGCAAGAACCTGGTCGCCAGGATCACCGTCACCAACAGCGGTTCGCTGGACTACACCTACAACATCACCATGAAGTTCCAGGGGGACACCACCTCCAGCGCGAACCTCGCCCAGGCCAAGGTGACCGGACTCACCGTCAAGGCGGGTGCCTCCCGGCAGACCGAGGCCACGACGCCGTACACCGGCAAGGGCGACGGCAGCGAGTACAAGGAATGCGTCGTCTCCACCGCGGCGAAGAGCTCCGTCTGACACACCGCGTCGACTGAGGCCCGGCCCCAGTCGACGCGTTCAGCGGGATCGAGGCCTCGTCGGTGTGACACCGGCGAGGCCTTTCCCGTCCCGTTCCCGTCCCGTTCCCGCGCGGGGGCTTTCAGCACCCGCCGCCGAAGCTCCAGGCCTCGATGTCGCGGTAGCGGATCGGTCCCGGGCCACGGCTGAAGTTGCTGCCGACCAGGTGCAGGCGTTCGGCCTGCCACCGGCGGCCGTTGAACGCGGTGAGTCCGGCGGCGGCCTCGATCACGCTGGAGGGGTCGCCCCGGCGGGATCGGGCCAGCGTCAGATGGGGGCGCAACGGCCGTTCCTCAAAAGCGATACCGCACTCCTTGACCACGGCGCGCACCTCGGTGGCGAGCCGGTGCAACCCTTCGAGGTCCCCGTCGATCCCGCTCCACAGCACCCGCTCGTCGAAGTGGCCGCCGCCGCGCAGCGCCAGTTGTACGGGCCGACGCGCCGCCGCGAGGGCCGAGAGCGGCGGCCGCAGGAGCGGAACGGTCGCGACGGGGAGCTCTCCGAGGAACGCCAAGGTGATGTGCCAGTCCTCGATGCGGTTCCACCGCATGCGCGGGTACGCGTCGTAGGCGGAGCCCAGCTCCCGCGCCAGCTCCTCCTTCGCATCGTCGGGCGGAGCGAGAGCGACGAATATCCGAACGGTCTCGGCCTGAATCTGTTCGTTCACATAGGACTTCGTACAGTGCCGCGCATGGTTCAGTCGAGCGCGGCCGCGAGCAGGGCGGCGGTCCTCGCAACCAGGGCGTCGTCACGCGGCGCGGCCGCGTCGGGCTTGGTGCTGAGGACGGCCAGCACGACGGGCGGCCGTCCGGGCGGCCAGGCGATGCCCGCGTCGTTGGTGGTCCCGTACGACCCGGTGCCGGTCTTGTCCGCGATGGCCCAGTCCGAAGGAAGGCCGGCCCGGAACCGGTCGCCGCTCGTGGTCGTGGCCAGCAGCCATCCCGTGAGGAGCTTCCGGTGCCGCGGGGTCAGCGCGTCGCCGAGAGTGAGCCGCGCGTACGTCCGCCCGATGGCGCGGGGGCTGCTGGTGTCGGTCACGCGCCAGGGCTCGGCCGAGTTCAGCTCGGGCTCCCACCGGTCGAGCCGGGTCGTACGGTCCCCCAGCGATCGGCAGAAGCGGGTTGTCGAGGTGGGGCCGCCGAGCTCGCGGAGCAGGAGGTTGGCGGCCGCGTTGTCACTCTGCGAGATGGCTGCGGAACACAGTTCGGCCACCGTCATACCGCCGGCCACGTTCTCGGGCTTTTGCGTGACGGAGCCGCCGCCGGCGTCCGTCACGTCCTTCTGCGTGTAGTGGATGCGCCGGGCCAGGTACTCGCCGTCGTGGTCGAGGTCCCGCATCACGGCCGCGGCCGTGAGCGTCTTGAACAGCGAGCACATGGGGAAGGTCTCGTCGGCGCGGTACAGAACGGTCCGGCCGGAGCCGGTGTCGCGCGCGAACACCCCGAGGCGCGCTCCGTGCTCCCGCTCCAGCTCGCGCAGTTGTCTGACGAGGCCCTCCCCGCCGGGCGAGGACGCCGCATGGGCCTCGCTCCCCGGCAGCGCGGCAGCCAGTGCCGTCCCCACGCTCAGAGTCAGTACTGCCCGACGGGACGGTAAGGCGCCCACGGTCTTCACGTCGGCCTCTCCTCTCGCTGTACGGCCCTGTACGGCCATGTGACCACGGAGACGCCAGGGAAGATCAAGCCGGTTCCACGACCGCCGGCCGTCAGACGCTTGCCAACTGCGGGATCAGGCGCAGTGCGTTGTCGTGGTAGATCCCCCTCAGTTGCTCCGAGCTGAAGGCGGGGTCCTCATCCAGAGCAGGGAGCGCCAGCTTCGTCACGGTGTCCGCGGGGGCGGCGGGCCAGTCGGTGCCGAAGAGGATGTGGTCGGCGGGCACATGGTCGAGGAGCGTCGCCGCGCCGGCCATGGGGCCGGCCGTGTCGTAGTAGAAGCGCCGCAGGTGGTCGCGGACCGCGGCGGGTTCCAGGGGCGGGTCGCAGAACCGTCCGAGTGCCTCCAGGCGCCCGGCGATGTACGGCACGAAGCCGCCGGCGTGCGGCAGGATGACGGAGATGTTCGGGAAACGGTCGAGCGTCCGATGGACGATCATGTTCACGGCGGCCCGCGTCGTGTCCAGCAGGAAGTCGCACATGAAGTTCGGAATGCCGGGAACCGTCACCGCTCCGGGCGTGCCGTCCGGGAGATTGTGCGGATGGGTGTCGACCACGGCGGAAAGGTCGTTCAACTCGTGGAACACCCGGTCATAGGTGGGATCGCCCAGGTAGACGCCACCGTAGTTGGCCGTCACGTTCACGCCGACGGCGCCGAGCTGCCCGAGCCCGCGGCGTACGGCCCAGGACGACGCGTCGGGGTCATCGAGGAAGAGCGGTACGTAGAACGAGAACCGGCCCGGATGTGAACTCGCCACCTCGAGCATCGACTGGAGCGTGATGTTGATGGCTTCACGCAGCTGGGCCGATGAGCGGTAGCGCGCCGGGAGCATGGGCTTGAGGACGGCCGTCGAGATGCCTGCCCGGTCCATGAAGCCGACCGCGGCCTCGGTGTCGAGCCGTGACCACGGAGGCAGCTTCTCGGGTTTGACGAGCCCGTGCCGCGCGGCCCATTCGCGCCACTCCGGCGCACAGAAGTGATGATGCATGTCGATCTTCGACTGTGTCGCGTGTACGTCCGTCAGGCCAGGGGCGGAGGAATCCCGCGCAAGACCGACGATCTCTTCGGTGCCCGCAGCGGAAGTCAGCGGCTCGTCCGCCGACGTTCCGAGGAGGCCTAGCCTGGAGGTGCTCGCGGAATCTGTCATGCCAAAACCACCGTCCGTCGGGGCTGGGTCAGTTGGTCAGTTTCCGGACGCCACGGAGGCCACGGACACCGGGGCGGGGTGAAGGGCCGGCCGGGCCGGCTCCAGGACGAGCCGGAGTTCCTGGAGCCCACGGAACGCCGCCATCGGCCCCTTGAGCCACGCCCCCTTGCTCGCCTCCGCGTCCGCCAGTTCCATCTCGGGGAACTCCCGCAGGAGGCAGGCGAGGGCGATCTCGAGTTCGAGCCGCGCCAGGGGTGCGCCCAGGCAGTAGTGCGTGCCGTGGCCGAAGCCCAGGTGCGTGCCCTGGAGTCCCTCGCGGGTCACGTCCAGGACGTCGGGGGAGTCGAACTTCCCGGGGTCGCGGTTCGCCGAGGTGATGGAGATCTGGACGAGGGAGCCCTTGGGAATCACCGTTCCTCCGACCTCCGCGTCCTGCGTCGCGTACCGGAAGGTCGACATCTCCACGGATCCCTCGAACCGGACGATTTCCTCGACCGCCCGCGGAATCAGCAGCGGGTCCTTCCGGAGCTTCTCCAGCTGATCCGGATGGAGCAGCAGGTTCAGCACGGAGTTGCCGATCTGGAATGCGGTCGTCTTGTGGCCGGCGAAGAAGAGGACCCACAACGACGAGATCAGTTCCGCGTCATCCAGCCCCTCCTCCGCCCGGATGAGGTCGGTGAGGAACGAATCCGACGGATGGGCGCGCGTGTACGCGATGAGCTGCGCCAACCGGTCGCGCAGCCACTCCTCGGCCGCCTGCAGCTCCGCCCCCATCCGGGGATCGAACCTGGCGCGCGACACCACCCCGAAGTGGGCCAGGATCTCGGGACGGTCCCCTTCGGGGATGCCCATCAGGTCGCACAGGACCGCGATGGGAAGCGGGAACGCGAACGACGACATCAGGTCGACCGCGTCGCTCTTCCCGCACGCGCCGAGCAGACTCTCGGCGATGGCGGTGACCTTCGGCCTCATTTCCTCCACCCGCCGGGGGGTGAAGCCGCTCCGGAGAACTCGGCGCAGCCGCGTGTGCCGGGGCGGGTCCGAGTTCAGGACGTTGTCGTCGAGAGCGTCGAAGAAGCTGCCGTACACGGCGTGGTAGGTGTCGATCGCCCCGCGCATGTCCTTGCTGAAGCGCGGATCCGACAGGGCGTCCCGGGCGTCTTCGTAGCGGGTGATGAGATAGGTGTCGACCCCGTGCGGAGGCGTCAGCCGGCACACCGGTGCCTGCTCGCGCAGTGCGGCGTAGACGGGATGGGGGCACGCCCGGTATTCCGGCGCACCCCTGGACACGGCCGACACGAGGTCGTGCAGGGCACCGTGGTCGTTCGGTGTCGCGTTCTCCTGCGTCATCTTCCGCACCCTTTCCGCACCCATTCCACACCCCGTGACACTCGAGTTCTGCGGACACACGGGTTCCCTGTGGGAGCGGAGCGTGAAACCACCGTTGGCTCGATGGGGTGAGCGCCCCGGCGGCCGGCCGCACGGACACGCTCCGTGCGGCCCGACGAGCCGTCACCCGACCGGCGGTCAGCCGACCTGTCGCGCCGTGTGGCGGGCCGGGGGATCGCGGGACAGGCTGCTCGTGATGTCAGCCCGCCCCTAGGAGTCCGAGCATGACCCGAACCCTCACCCCGGTCCTCACGACCGCCGCCTCGCTGGTCCTGACGCTCGTCGCCGCTCCCGCCGCCGGAGCTGACACCGGCAGAGCCGCGGCCGCCCGCGCGATCACGTACCAGGCGACCGCGAGGTTCCACCAGCACGCCAACGCGGTGAAGGCGGGCTATGTGCCGGACAAGTACTGCGTCGTCAACCGGGCGGGACCGGGGGCGCTCGGCTACCCGCACTTCAACCACTCGCTCGACAATTCCCTCGACCCGGCGAAGCCCACCGCGCTGTTCTACGAGGACGACGGGCATGGCGGCAAGCGCCTGGTCGGGGTCCAGTGGATGGTCTACGACCGTGACCAGGACCTGGCGACCGACGACGACCGGCCCACCTTGTTCGACACCCCCTTCAAGGGCCCGCAGCGCGGTAACTTCCCCGGCCAGCCGGTCCACTACGCGCTGCACCTGTGGCTGTGGAAGCAGAACCCCATGGGCGTGTTCGAGACGTACAACCCGAGGGTGATCTGCCGTCCCGGCACCACCCGTCCCAAGTAGGCGTCGATGACGAGGCCGTGCCGGCGATGGAGCCCCGGCGTCAGAGGCTGGGCAGACGTGCCATGCGGCGGGCGGGGCCGGCGGCCGTGGTCTGCCGGTGGATCTGCGTCAGGGAGGCGGTGCGCAGCAGGTCGCCCGGGGTGGCGTTGCTCCAGATGGCCGGTGGCGACCGGGTGGCTCGTTCCGGCCGGCACGGGGCCGGCCGCGCATTGACATGTTCGCGCGTCTGATCTGTCATCTGAGTACCTTCCGATCGGGCGCCGGTCCTGGCCCAGGCCCGCCCTGGCCCTGGCAGTCCGCCACTCCGCTGCGTCCACGGGCGGACCTGCCAGTCAGGAGACACGCACCACATGGCATCCGAGCACGACATGACCTCCTCTGAGCCCGTACTGGTCCACCGTAAGGACGCGGTGACGACGATCAGCTTGAACCGACCGCACGTCCGCAACGCGGTGGACCTGGCCACCGCGCAGGCGCTGGCCGATGCGTTCCGTGCCTTCGACGCCGACCCGCAAGGGGCCGTTGCCGTGCTCTACGGTGAGGGCGGAACCTTCTGCGCGGGCGCCGACCTGAAGGCCATCGGCGACGGCAAGGGCAACCGGGTCGCCGCGGACGGCGACGGCCCCATGGGCATCTCACGGATGCGGCTCTCCAAGCCGGTCATTGCCGCCATCAGCGGACACGCGGTAGCCGGCGGTCTGGAACTGGCGCTCTGGGCGGACCTTCGCGTGGCCGACGAGAGCGCGGTGTTCGGAGTGTTCTGCCGCCGCTGGGGTGTACCGCTGATCGACGGCGGAACGGTACGGCTGCCCCGCCTGATCGGCACGAGCAGGGCGATGGACATGATCCTCACCGGCAGAGCGGTCGATGCCGCCGAGGCCCACCACATCGGCCTCGCCAACCGCGTGGTCCCCGTCGGAGAGGCACTGGCGAAGGCCCAGGAACTCGCGGCGCACCTGGCGCAGTTCCCGCAGACCTGCATGCGCAACGACCGCATGTCGGTACTCGAACAGGAAGGCCTCGACGAGAACACCGCCCTTGCCGTCGAGTTCGGGCACGGTACCGTCTCGCTCGCCGCCGAAGCCGTGACCGGCGCCGCCCGATTCGCTTCCGGAGCCGGACGCCACGGCCTCGACAGCGGGTCTGCCTGATGCGGACGACCCCGGGTATCAGCGCCGGTGCAGGGTCTCGAGGGCCTCGACGAGGATCCTCGGGTCGTGCCCGCCCTTGTAGACGGCCGGGGGCTTCTTGCCGAGGCCCAGCAACTGGGCGACCGCGGTCCAGGCGGTGCGCACGGAGTACTCGACGGTGAAGACCACGTCGTCGGGTACCTCGGCGTACTGGCCGATGAACGCCAGGTTGGTGGAGCGCGCGGGGACGACCTGGGGGCGGTCGCCGGCCTTGCGGACCAGGAACTGGCTGGTGATGTACGGCATCATGGCGGGGATCACGATGGAGCTGTCCAGGATCCGCCGGCGCTCCTCGAAGGGCAGGTGCTGGAGCACCTCGTCGAGGATCTCGCGGCCCGTGCACGCGGACATGGGCTTGTCAACGAAGTCGCCCTGCTTGTCCGGGAAGAGGGCGTAGCCCCACCACACGAACGTGTCCTCGGGCTGCTCGCGGAAGTGCGGCTGATGGTTCAGCACGATGGTCAGCAGCCAGCTGGATTCCTTGAAGGTGATCAGGCCGCCCTTGCCCGCCTCGCTGCCGCTGAACTCCGCCATCAGTTTGAAGAAGAGCGGGTCCTTGGTCGTGACCGTGAACGACTCCCAGGTGGAGTCCTTCGTCGAGGAGTTGAACACCTTCGGGTCGCCCAGTCCGGCTCCGGGACGCTTGGCGGCCAAGGTCTCCCACAGCTGCCAGGCGCCGCTGGGGGAGGCGGTGTCCAGGGCCGGGACGGTGTCGGTGGAGCCCAGGGTGGAGTTCGCGGTCATCGAGCCGTTGGTCACCAGCACCAGGTCCTCCGGGCCGATGACCGTCTCCCCGGTCTCCCCGGTCTTGCCGCCCCGCTCCCAGGTGAGGGCCTCCACCGTCAGCTCATCGCCGTCGGCCAGGCGCAGGTCGGTGACGCGGGTGCCCAGCTGGACGGTGACGCCCTGGGCGGTGAGCCAGGCCAGGAGGGGGCGCACGATCGAGTCGAACTGGTTGAACGTGGTGCGGTAGATCCCCGACATGGTGTCGAAGGTCTTGAACAGGTGGACGAAGCGGTTGAGGTAGCGGCGGAACTCGATCGCGCTGTGCCAGGGCTCGAACGCGAAGGTGGTGCACCACATCGCCCAGAAGTTGGTGGTGAAGAACTCCTCGTCGAACAGGTCCGAGATGCGCTTGCCGTCCAGCAGTGCCTCGGGGGTGGCCACGCACTTCAGGAGCTCGAGACGGTCGCGCTCGGTGAACGTCATCGAGTGCGCGTCGATGACGTTCCCGTGTCCGTCCACCAGGCGGGCCTGGTCCTCCCAGGCGAAGTCCTCGTGGAACGCGAACGTGTCCTCGGTGACCGACGTGGCCGGGTCGTCCAGCGAGGGGATGGAAGACAGGAGGTCGTAGGTGCAGTCGAAGTGGATCTCGAACATCCGTCCGCCGCGCATGGTGTAGCCGGTCTCGGGCGAACCCGCCGCGTCCAGACTCCCGCCCTCGCGGTCCTGCTCTTCCATGATCACGATGTCGCGTCCGGCGAATCCGCCGTCGCGGATCAGGAACGCCGCCGCCGCGAGCGACGCGATCCCGCTGCCCACCAGATAAGCCTTCGGCACAGCCATCCCTCGTTCCCTGGGCTGAAACAGCCCTTCACGGATCCCCTGATGCCCTCGGCGCGACACCGGGAAAGGCCCTGGATCCCCGGTTCGGACCAGCACCCGCAGACATGGTGACCGTCGGTGACCGGGTGTGGGCAGTGCGTCAGGGAGGGCGACCGGGGAGGCGGCGGCACGCCGACCGGCAGACGATGGATCCGTGGCAGGTGCCAGATGAACGAGCAGATCCCGGTCGACGAGCTGATCAGCGGCGCCGCGCAGGCCGCCGGCGGATGGCTGGGCGCGCTGCCGGTGGCGCTGGTGGCCACCAGCGCCGACGGGACCATCGTGCGCTGGAACCAGGTCGCGCAGGAGCTGCTGGGCTACGCCCCGCCACAGATGCTGGGCCGCAACATCGCGGACCTGCTCCATCCGGGAGCCGATCGAAGTCTGGGGCGCTCCCTCTGGGAAGCCGCGGCCTCGGGGCGGGGTGTGATGGGCACCGTGACCGCCTGGCACCGCGACGGGCACCCGCTGGAGGTGGAGATCTGGGCCGCTCCGGTGTCCGATCGCCAGCACGGTGCGGCCACGGTGCTGGTCTTCGCGGCGGATGCCCACGCGGCACGGCGCATCCGGGGGTCGTCGGCGGTGTGGGACGGCCTGTTCGCCCGCTCCCCGGTCGGCATCGCCATTCTTGATACACAGCTGAGGTTCCTGCAGGTCAACGCCGCGCTCGAAGTCATGAACGGCCTGCCGGAGTCGGCGCACGTGGGTCGCCGCCTGGCCGAGATCCTCCCGGAGGTGAACGCCCTGGAGATGGAGGAGGCCATGCGGCAGGTCCTGGAGACCGGGCGTCCCGTCCTGGATCGCCGCCGTGTCGGACGGACGCCGGCCGAGCCGGACCACGACCGGGTGTGGTCGTGTTCCTACGTCCGGGTCGAGGATCCCGCCCGGCTGCCGATCGGTGTCATCGCTTCCCTCGTCGACATCACCGAGCAGCAGCGCGACCACGTGGAAGCCGAAGCGGGACGCCGCAGGCTGGCCATGCTCAGTGAGGCCAGCATGCGCGTCGGCTCCAGCCTGGACCTGGAGCGCACCGCGCAGGAACTCGCCGATCTCGCCGTGCCGCGCCTGGCCGATGCCGTCACCGTGGACGTCCTGGACGTGCTGGCGCGCGGGGAGGACCCCGGCATGGGGCTGACCGGCGGGGTCGCCCTGCGGCGGCTGGGCAAGGCTCCCCTGTCCGGATCCAGGGTGACGGAGATCCTCGCCCCCCTCGGCAGGACGCTCGCCTTCCCCGCGTCCGCCCCCTACACCCAGTCCCTCGCGGCCCGGCAGCCCTTCCTGATCGCCCGCTTCGACGAGCAGGCCATCGCGCCAGCCGGTCGGCACTCGGTCAAGCCCGCGGAACTGGTCGCGGTGGGAGTGCACTCGTTCGTCATGGCGCCGCTCGTGGCACGGGAGTCGGTGCTCGGCGTCGCCACCTTCTACCGCACCCGCCCGATAGGACCCTTCGGATCCGAGGACGTCACCCTCGCCGGTGAGCTCACGGCCCGCGCCGCCCTCAGCATCGACAATGCCCGGCTCTACCACCGCGAGCACGAGACCGCGGTCATCCTCCAGCGCAGCATGCTCCCCCAGCACATCACCCCGCCCCCGGGCATCGCCGTGGCCCACCGCTACCTTCCCGCGAGCGACGTCAACGAGGTCGGCGGGGACTGGTACGACGTCCTGACCCTGGCCGGCGGGAAGGCGGGCCTGATCATCGGCGACGTCATGGGACACGGAATCGCCGCGGCCGCGGTCATGGGCCGGCTGTCCGCCTCCGTACGGGCCCTCTCGCGCCTGGACCTCTCGCCCGTCGGGCTGCTGCACCAGCTGGAGGCCGCCCTCGCCGATCTGGCCGAGCCGATGCTGGCCACGTTCCTCTACATAGTCTGCGACCCGGCCACCGGACACTGCACCGTCACCCGGGCCGGACACCCGCCGCCCGCACTCGCGCTCCCCGACGGCACGGTACGGCTCCTGAACACCCCGCCCGGCGTCCCCCTGGGTGTCGGGGGAGTCGCCTTCACCCCCACCGAGATCGACGTGCCTCCCGGCAGCCTCCTCGTGCTCTACACCGACGGACTGATCGAAGCCCGCGGCAGCGACCTCGACGAGCGGCTGGCCGAACTGACGCAGCTCCTCGCGGATCCCCAGCGGCAGCTGGATCACGTGTGCGACTCGCTGATCACCCACCTCGTCCCGGCAGCGGCTGACGACGACATCGCGCTCCTGGTCGCCCGCATCGGCGGCTAGGCCGGCGTGCCCCGGGCGGCGTGCCGTCCGGTGAAATAGTTCGCGTCCTTGGGGCGCGCGGCGTCATGGCTGGTGGGACGGGGGGCCGGCTCCAAGTGGGGTATGTACTTGGAGCAGTGGATGTAGGCCTCCTCGATGCTCAGCTGGACCCACATCTCGGGACTGCGGCCAGGTGCCACGTCGACGGGCAGCCCGGGATGCAGAGAACGCAGGCCGGAGTCCGTGTAGAGCCGGGCCACACCGTTGACGTGCAGGCCCACGTGGTGGTGGGTGAAGTCCACGAACAGCATGCCGAGGTGGGGGTTCTCCGCCATGTTGCCGGCGCTGGCGAGCACACCGTTCCCGCGGAATTCGGGGTAGGCGAGCGTGTGGTCGTCGATCACGTGGACGAACCCCGGCGGCCCCGCCCGGAAACTGGAGTCACATTCTCCGTGGGAGTCGGCGGTGGCCAGGAAGACCATGGCCTGGCGGCCGATGAACTCCCGCATCTCGGATGTGAGGCAGGGGCGCACCTGCTGGTCGTAGAACCGGGCGGCGCGCTCGGCGGTGCCCAGCTGCTGCTGCAGCAGGTGTTCACCTGCTGATCCGAAGGGCGGCGGGGGCACGGTCACGGGGCGTTCTCCTGGCAGGACGGGCAAGCGGGTGGCTCAGGACATGGTCAGAACGGGCGTTTCGAACGGGTCGTGGTGGATGCGTTCGGGCAAGGTGCCGCCCTGGGTGAGCGTCTCGTTGGCGGAGACGACCATCTGGGCCGGGCCGCTGAGATAGACGTCGTGCTGGTACCACGGCCCGTACTCGGCCAGCACCTGCGGCAGGGAGCCCCGGATTCCGGGGATGTGCTCGTGGGAGACCGCGCCCCTGATGGTCAGCCAGTGGTGGCGCTGGGCCAGCCGGAGCATGTCGTCGACCCCGTACAGCTCGGCGCCGGTACGGGCGCCGAGGAACAGGTCGACCTGGTGGCGCCCGCCGCGACGGGCCACCTCCTCGACGAGCGCGCGGATCGGGGCGAGGCCGGTGCCGCCGGCCACGAACAGCAGATCGCTGTGGACGGCGGCGTCCAGGACCATGTCGCCCATCGGGGGCCCCAGCTGGAGCTCGTTGCCCACCACCGCTCGGTTCACAAGGGCCTTGCTGACCGTGCCGCCGGCCACCGCGCGCACGTGGAAGGTGAGGGTGCCGTCCTCGCGGGGCGCGTTGGCGGGGGAGTAGTAGCGCCAGTGCTTCGGCCACCACGGAGTCTCGATGCTCACGTACTGTCCCGCGGCGTAGGCGTAGGGCAGGTGGGGACGTACGGTGATTTCGGCGATCCCGTTTCCGCGCGAGACGCGGTGCACGACCGTGGCGGGCCACACGGCGGGCCGTACCGCCTCGTCCTCTTCGGCCGCGCTGATCATCACTTGGGCGACCACGCCGTACGCCTTGGTCCAGGCGGCGGCGAGGTCCGCGGTCCACGCGGGGCCGGCGTAGCGGGCGAGGGAAGCGAGGAGGCACTCGCCCACGGCCGGGAAGTGCGCGCCGAGGGTGCCGAACTTGCGGTGGTCGCGTCCGAGGTGTCCGCAGAAGCGGACCAGGCTCTCCGGGTCGTCGACGAGGTCCACGATGCGCAGCAGCGCGCGCAGCAGGCGGCCGCGCTGGGCGTCCATCCCCGGCGGGAACATCGGCCGGACCTCGGGATACCGGGCGAACAGGATCGCGTAGAAGTACACCGTCATTTCCGCGGCGAGCGGCTCGACCACCGAGACGGAGGCGCGTATGAGGTCGATCTCGTGGGCCGACAGGGGTGCCTCGACGGCCTCTGGCTCAACGGCGTGGACGTCCGGAGCGGGCGCCGGGCCCTGCGGAGACGGGTGCGCGGAGGTGTTGTGGCCTGAACGATCGATCCGGAACCTCAAGGGGCCAGCGCTCCTCCATCCGCTATTCGGGATGGCTTCCCGCCGGCGGACCGCGGGGCGGCGTCGCTCCGTCGTCTCAGGAGAGCGGTGACGGGGGCGTCGAAGGTGGCGGGCATGAGTCCTCACGGTGGGGCGGGAGCGATGAAGCGGATCAAGCGGATCCGGACGCTACATGACCCTGTCGGTGACTCAGAAGTAACCCGAAGTCACGACCGGCAGCGGACGATTCCGTCTGGACCGGTATTTCCGCTAAGAGGTGCTTCGCGTCCGCTCGATCTTCACATCGCCACCACGCCGTCACCGCCGACCCGGCACACCGCCTCCGCCCTCCCCCGTCAGGCGTCCGCGCGCAGGAGATCGGCGCACTTCTCGCCGATCACCATCGTCGTGATGCACGGATTGACCGTGATGAGGTCAGGCATCACCGACCCGTCCGCGACCCGCAGTCCGACGACCCCCTTGACCCGCAGACGGGCGTCGAGCGGCGCCATGGGGTCGCCGTCGGCCCCCATCTTCACCGTGCAGGCCGGGTGGTAGACGGTGTTGTGCGTCGTGTGGACGTAGTCGCGCACCTCGTCGGCGGTGCGCACATCGGGGCCCGGGGCGAGCTCGGCCCCCGCCCACCCGGCGAGCGCCGGCTGCGCGGCGATCCGGCGGGCCAGCTCGATGCCGTACCTCATCACCCGCATGTCGTGCTCGTGCGTGAAGTACCGGGGGTCGACCCTCGGCTTGTCGCGGTAGTCGCGCGTCCGCAGCCGCACCGTGCCGCGCGACTTCGCACGCGTCACGTTCGGCGTCAGACAGAAGGCGTTCTCGGACGTCGGATAGCCGTGCCGGGCGGTGTTCATGTCGAAGGGCACCGAGCCGTAGTGGAACATCAGGTCCGGCCGGTCCAGACCCGGCTCGGTGTCGTAGAAGATGCCCGCCTCCCACCACTGGCTCGACGTGGTGGTCATCGGCTGCCGCGCCTCCCACATGATCACGCCCTCCGGGTGGTCCTGGAGGTTCTCGCCGACCCCCGCGGAGTCCACGAGCACCTCCACGCCCACCTCCCGCAGATGCTCCGCCGGGCCGATCCCCGACAGCATCAGCAGCTTCGGCGTGTCGATCGAGCCGCAGGACACGACGACCTCGCGGCGGGCACGGACCGTACGGGTGTGCACGAGATCCGGGTCCAGGTACGCGGCGCCGACACAGCGCAGCCCGTCGAACACCAGCTTCTTCGCCCGAACTCCGGTGCGTACCTCCAGGTTGGGGCGCTTGCCCAGCACCGGGTGGAGGTAGGCCACCGAGGAGGACTGCCGGATGTTGTTCTCGTCCGCGTTGATCTGAAACCAGTTGGCACCGCGCAGCACCGTCGAGCCGGTGTTGAACGGCGTCGTCGGGATGCCCGCCTGCGCACACGCCTCCAGGAGGGCGGCGCCACACGGGTCCTCGCCCTTGAGGGTGCGCAGCCTCACCGGTCCCGACCGGCCGTGGTGGGCGCCGGGGGCGTCGTTGTTCTCCAGCCTCCTGTACAGGGGGAACAGGTCCGCCGAGCTCCAGCCCGGACAGCCGGCCGCCGCCCAGCCGTCCAGGTCCTCGGCGGGCGCCCAGAAGGCGATGCAGGAGTTGTGCGAGGAACAGCCGCCGAGCACCTTGGCGCGCGCGTGCCGCATGAAGCTGTTGCCGCTGGCCTGCGGCTCGACCGGGTAGTCCCAGTCGTAGCCGGACTCCAGCAGGCCCATCCACCGTTCCAGCTTCAGGACGTCGTCGTCCCCGACGTCGCTCGGGCCCGCCTCCAGGACGCACACGGTGACCGACGGGTCCTCGCTGAGCCGCGCCGCGACGACATTGCCCGCGGTGCCGCCCCCGACCACGACGTAGTCGAACTCCGCGGACTCTCCGGTGTGTTCGCTCATGTGGAGGTGACCTCCTTCAGCGCGACGGGCTCGGGGCGTCCCGCGGCGGCGTGTTCGGCGAGGACGCCCGTACGGTGCCGTTGGACGAACCAGTAGTAGGCGAAGCCGCCCAGCGCGATCGCGCCGACGAACAGCACCGCGCCCCAGCGCAGGTACCAGTGGTACGGGGCGGCCGCGTTGTAGACGGCCGACCGCGGCCAGATCAGGTTGAGCGTCATCGCCGCCCCCCACAGCACGGCAATGATGTTGACGGGCAGCCCCCAGCGGCCGAGCGAGAACTTGCCTTCCGCGGGCTGCCAGCGGCCGCGCAGCCGCGCCACCAGCATCGGCCCGGTGACCAGCAGATAGGCGACGTAGACCATCACGATGCCGATGCTGGTGACCACGGTGAAGATCTGCGGCTGGCGGATGTTGACCAGCAGGATCGCGAGGGCGAGCACCCCGATGATCACGGTCGGCAGGATCGGGGTGCCGAACCGCGGGCTGACCTTCGCGAGCCGCGAGGACGCGGGCAGGTTGTTGTCCCTGGCCATGGCGAAGGCGAGCCGGACGGCCGCCGTGTGCACCGCGAGCGCGCAGACGGTGACCGCGATCAGCACGCACCACAGCATCGCCTTGCCGGCCGTCGGGCCGAGGACGTCGAGGACCACGTACTGCAGCCCGTCGGTGGACAGCTTTTCGCCACGCAAACTCGACACGCTCATCAGCGCGAGGATCAGGACGAGGCCGCCCAAGACGAACGAGGCGACGATCGCACGGATGATGGCGCGCGGTGCGTTGCGCGAGGGGTCGAGGGACTCCTCGCCGAGCGACGCCGCGGTGTCGAAGCCGTACATCACATAGGCCGAGGCGAGCGAGGCGATCAGGAACGCCCCGAGATAGCCGAAGGGCTGGCCCGAGCCGGTGCCGGCCGTCTCGGTGACGACCTGCGGGCCGCGTACGACGTTCACCGCGAGCAGCACGATCAGTACGACGGTGGCGATGAGTTCGAGGAAGACGCCCGCGGTGTTGATCCGCGCCATCAGCTTCACGCCGAAGGCGCCCACGACCGTGGTGAAGAGGATCAGGGCGGCGGCGAGGAGCACCGCGTTGGTCGCCACGTCGTACGTTCCCGTCCCGTCTCCGACGAACTGGAAGACGGACGAGATCTGAGGGAGCGTCAACTGATAGGCGAGGGCCACGGCGGCGATGGAGACGATCGAGGCGATGAGCATCATCCAGCCGGCGAGCCAGCCGACGTGTCCGTTCCCCACCTTCTTCGCCCAGTTGTAGATGGAGCCCGCCACCGGATAGCGGGCGGCCAGCTCGGCGAAGCAGAGCGCGACCATGAACTGGCCGGCGAAGACCATCGGCCAGGACCACCAGTAGGCGGGACCGCCGCTGGCGAATCCGAAGTAGAAGAGCTGGAAGGTGCCCGTGAGGATCGAGATGTACGAGATGCCGGCCGCGAAGGTGTGGAAGTTGCCGAGCGTCCGCTTGAGTTCGGGACGGTAGCCGAACTCGGCGAGCTCGGCGTCGTCACTCGGCGGGGAGGGTGGATCAGTGGCCATGGGTCAACTCCTGGACAGACGGTAGAGGTTGTGTCTCAGGCGATGCGTCGGGTGACGCGTCACGCGAACCAGCCCTGCGGCTGCGGTGCGGTGTTGCGCCAGATGTGCTTCGTCTCGCGGTACTCCGCGAGACCGGCCGGACCGAGCTCCCGCCCCGTGCCGGACTGTTTGAACCCGCCCCACTCCGCCTGCGGCAGATAGGGGTGGTAGTCGTTGATCCATACGGTGCCCAGGCGCAGCCGTCCCGCGATGCGCCGCGCCCTGCCCTCGTCGCCCGTCCACACCGCGCCCGCGAGGCCGTAGACCGTGTCGTTCGCGAGCCGCACGGCCTCGTCCTCGTCGCCGTCGCGGAACCGTTCCACCGTCAGGACCGGGCCGAAGGACTCCTCCCGTACCACCGACATCCCCGCGTCACACTCGTCGAGGACGGTCGGCAGGTAGTAGAAGCCCCGGTCGTACGCGGGCCCTTCGGGCCGGGTGCCACCGCAGCGCAGCACCGCGCCCTCGGTGACCCCGCGCGTGACGTACGCCTCGACCTTGGCGCGGTGGGCGGCCGAGATCAGCGGCCCGGTCTGCGCCCGCTCGTCGAAGGGACCGCCCAGGCGGATCGTCCGGGCCCTGCGCACGATCTCGTCGACGAACCGGTCGTGCAGCGAGTCCTCCACGAGCAGCCGCGCCCCCGCAGAGCAGACCTGCCCCGAATGCAGGAACACGGCCGTCAGCGCCATGTCCACCGCCGTCTCGAAATCGGCGTCCGCGAACACGATGTTGGGGTTCTTGCCGCCCAGTTCGAGCGCGACCTTCTTCACCGTACCGGCGGCCGCGACCATCAGCCGGCGGCCGGTCTGCAGGCCACCGGTGAAGGAGAGCAGGTCGACGTCGGGGTGGTCGGCGAGCGGCGCACCCGCCTCGGGGCCCGCGCCGAGCACGAGGTTGGCGGCCCCGCCGGGCAGTCCCGCCTCGGCGAGCAGGCGCATCAGGTGGATCGCGGTGTGCGGGGTCAGCTCGCTCGGCTTCAGGACGAAGGTGTTGCCCGCGGCGAGGGCCGGCGCGACCTTCCACGCCGTCTGGAGCAGCGGATAGTTCCACGGAGTGATCAGTGCGCAGACCCCGACCGGCTCGTGCACCACCCGGCTGTCGGCGCTCGCCGTGCCCGTGTCGATCACCCGGCCCGTCTCGGTGGCGGCGAGCCGACCGAAGTACCGGAAGCAGTTCACGATGTCGTCGATGTCGTACGCGCTCTCCACCAGGCGCTTGCCGGTGTCGAGGGACTCGGCGCGGGCCAGCGCGTCCTTGTCGCGGGCGAGCAGATCGGCGACGCGCAGCAGAAGGTCGCCGCGTTCGGCGGCGGAGGTGTGCGGCCACGGGCCCTCGTCGAACGCCCGGCGGGCCGCGGCGATGGCGTCGGACGTGTCCTTGCCGCCCGCCTCGTCGACCTCCGCGACGAGGGTGCCGTCGGCGGGACATCGGATCTCCCGCGTGCGCTCGTCGCGGGCGGCCCGCCACGCCCCGCCGATGAACAGATCAGGCACGGGTGCCTCCGAGTTTCTCGTTCAGCCAGCTGTGGAAGATCCCGAGATGGTGCTCGGACGGCACCAGTACGCCGCCGGCGCGATAGGCGCGGGAGGCCATCGCCGGCTGGGTGCGCTCGCAGGCGTCGAAGTCCTGGACGTTGACCCGGTGGAACAGTTCCACGGACTTCGACACGTCCGCGCCCGATGCGACGACCTCCGGCGCGTACAGCCAGTCGCACTCGACGACCGTGCGGTCCTCGGCGAGCGGGAACATCCGGTGCAGGATCACGTGGTCGGGCACGAGGTTGATGAACACGGTCGGCTTGACCGTGATGGCGTAGTAGCGGCGGTCCTGCTCCTCGGCCACCTTGGGCAGTCTGGCGAAACCCTCGCTGCCGTCGACGGTGAAGCCCTTGACCTCCTCGGCGAACTCCGCTCCGTGCCCCACGTAGTACTGCGCCGCGTAGCCCTGCGCGAACTCCGGCAGCACTTCGGTGAGTTCGGGATGGATCGTCGCGCAGTGGTAGCACTCCATGAAGTTCTCGACGATCAGCTTCCAGTTCGCCTTCACGTCATACGTGATCCGCCGGCCGAGCGCCAGACGCTCGGTGCCGTACCGCTCGATGGACGCCGCGTCGCCGAGCCGCTCCACGGCCGCGCTCATCACGGTCTCCTCGAAGGACGGCGGCTCGTCGGCCAGGCACACCCACGCGTAGCCCAGCCATTCGCGCAAGTGGACCGTCACCAGGCCGTAGGCGGTGCGGTCGACGTCGGGCATCTTCACCAGGTTGGGGGCGGCGATCAGCTTGCCGTCGAGGTCGTACGTCCAGGCGTGGTACGGGCATTGGAGCGTGCGCCGCACCTCGCCGGACTCCTCGGTGCACAGCCGGGCGCCGCGGTGCCGGCAGATGTTGAGGAAGGCGCGCAGCTCGCCGGCCCGGTTACGGGTCACGATCACGCTCTCGCGGCCGACCTGCACGGTACGGAACGCACCGGGCCGGTCGAGGTCGGAGCCGCGCACGGCGCAGAACCACATCGATTCGAAGACCCGCTCCTGCTCCAGCCGGAAGATCTCCGGGTCGGTGTAGAAGCGGCCGGGGAGCGTGGCGATCAGGCTGGGCGGGAGGTCGGTTGCCGTCACGGCGGACTCCTCAGGCGGAAGGCGCGGGCGCGGGCGCGGGTGCGGGCACGGGTGCGGTCGCAGGCACGGTCGCGGCCGGCGCGGACAGCCGGCGGGGGTCGAAGAGCTCGATGGGGTGCTCGGTGGCGCCGTTCAGCGCGAGGTCGGCGACGATCTCGCCGACGACGGGCACGAACTTGAAGCCGTGGCCGGAGAACCCGCAGGCCACGGTCACCGAGCCGGGGTGCGCTGGATGGCGCGCGATCACGAAGTGCTCGTCGGGGGTGTTGGAGTACATGCAGGTGGCGGCCTTCAGGAACCGTCCGGGCAGGGACGGGATGTGCCGGGAGACCTGCTCCGCCATCGCCGCGACCTCGTCCTCGTGCACGGTCCGGTCGATGGTGTCCGGGGTGCAGACGGTGCCCTTGCGGAAGAACGCCACCTTCGCGCCGAGGCCGGGACCGTCGATCGCGGGGAAGCCGTAGCACTGGACGTCGTTCGCGTCCTCCCAGATGTAGATCGGATGGGTCTCGGGGAGGAAGGGACCGGTGCCGCCGTCGGGCTGGAACCAGTACATGACCTGCCGCTCGATGGTGAACGGCACACCCAGGTCGGTGAGCAGCTGCGGTGCCCACGCACCCGGGCAGATCACCAACTGGCCCGCGGTGTAGGAGTCCTCGGCGGTGTGGACCCGAACCCCGTCGCGGTACGGCTCCCAGCGCAGCATCGGCTCCTCGAAGTGCAGATCCGCGCCCGACCGCGTGGCCAGTTGGAGGTGGGCCGCGACCGTGTTCTCCGGGCGCAGGAGCCCGGCCCGCGCCTCGTACAGCGCCACCTCGTCCTCGGCAGGGGTGAGGGTGGGGAAGCGGCGGCGGATCTCCTTCGCGTCGAGCATCTCGTGCGGCAGGTCCCACTGCCGGGCCGAGAGCAGCGAACCGGACACCGTACGGGAATCGGGGCGGCCGACCATCACGCCGCCGCACAGGGTCGCGATGTCCCGGCCGGTGTCGCGCTCCAGGGCCTCGTACAGCTCGTAGGAGCGCAGCAGCAGCGGCACGTACGCGGGGTCCTCGAAGTACGACTGCCGCGTGATGCGCGAACCGCCGTGGCTCGAACCGCGGTTGTGGACCGGACCGAACTTCTCCAGGCCGAGCACGCGCGCGCCGCGCGCGGACAGGTGGTGGACGGCGGCACTGCCCATTCCGCCCAGGCCGACGACGATCACGTCATAGGTGGGTGACACAGCGGGGTCCTCCTCGGACGATTCCAGGCCCTAGCGGCGGATGCGGCTCATGTCGGGGTCGAACAGCGGCTCGTCGGCGACGGTCGCCGGTACCTTCTCGCCGAAGTACTCGATGTGCACCGGGGTGCCGGCGGTGAGCGGGGGCAGCCAGGCGTACGCGACACAGCGGCCCAGCGTGTAGCCGTAGGAGGCGCTGGTCACGTACCCCGCCGGCAGACCGCCCACGTACACCGGTTCCTTGCCCAGGACGACGGCCGCCGGGTCGTCCAGCAGCAGTGCGGTGAGCTTGCGCCGCGGCTCGCCCGCCTTCTCCAGAGCGGCCCGTCCGAGGAAGTCGCCCTTGTCCATCCGTACGGCGAAACCGAGCCCGGCCTCGTACGGGGTGTGCTCGTCGGTCATGTCCAGGCCCCACGAGCGGTAGCCCTTCTCCAGGCGCAGGCTGTTGAAGGCGGAGCGGCCGGCGGCGATCACGCCGTGCTCCCGCCCGGCCTCCCAGAGCGTGTCCCAGAGCCGGAGCCCCAGGTCGGCGGTGGTGTACAGCTCCCAGCCGAGCTCGCCGACGTAACTCAGCCGCATCGCCGTCACCGGTACGTGGCCGAGGTACGTCTCCAGGGCGCGGAAGTAGCCGAAGCCCCGGTGGCAGAAGTCGTCCCGGGTCAGCGGCTGCACCAGCGCGCGGGCGAGCGGGCCCCAGACCCCGATGCAGCAGGTGCCGGAGGTGATGTCACGTATCCGCACGTCGTCGGGGGCGTGGCGCAGCAGCCAGTCCTCGTCGGCGCGGCTGTTCGCGCCGATCTGGAAGCGGTCGGGGGCGAGGCGGGCCACGGTGAGGTCCGAACGGATGCCGCCGGTCTCGTCGAGCAGCAGCGTGTACGTCACCGCGCCGGGCTTCTTGGCGAGGTTGTTGGTCGTCATGCGCTGGAGGAAGGCCAGGGAGCCGGGCCCGGTGACCTCCAGCCTGCGCAGCGGGGTCATGTCGTACAGGGCGACCTTCTCGCGGGTCGCCCGTGCCTCGGCGGCGGCGATCGGCGACCAGTGACGGGCCGACCAGGCGTCCCGCTCGGGCAGGTCGAGGCCCTCGGCGAGCGGGGCGTTGGCCTCGTACCCGTGCGGACGCTCCCAGCCGCCGCCCTCCAGGAAGTACGCCCCGAGCTCCTGCTGGCGGGCGTGGAAGGGGCTCACCCGCAGGGGGCGCGGCTGCTCCATGGGCTGCAGCGGGTGCAGGACGTCGTAGACCTCGATGAACTGCCGGGCGCCGCGATCGGCGACGTACGCGGGGGAGCGCTGGGCGTCCTCGAAGCGGGTCAGGTCGCACTCGTGGACGTCGATCCGGGGCCGGCCCTCCACCATCCACTCCGCGACGGCCCGGGCCACCCCCGCCGAGTGCGTGACCCAGACGGCCTCGGCGAGCCAGAATCCGCGCAGCGTGCGGGTCTCGCCGAGCAGGGGCATCCCGTCCGGCGTGAAGGAGAAGACTCCGTTGAACCCCTCCTCGACCTCGCTCGCGGCGAGTGCGGGCAGCAGTTCCCGGCAGTCCTCCCAGCTCGGCGCGAAGTCCTCCGGGGTGAAGGGGAAGGAGGACGGCATGACCGGCGCCTCGTCGTAGGCCGGGACGGTGAACGGGTCGACGGGCAGCGGCCGGTGGGCGTAGCTGCCGATGCCGATCCTGTCGGTGTGCTCCCGGAAGTAGAGGTCGCGGTCCTGGAAGCGGAGGATCGGCCGGGACGCCTCGGTGCGCGGGTCGTTGACACCCGCGAGCTCCGGCAGCGGCCGGGTCTTCGCGTACTGGTGGGCGAGCGGCAGCAGCGGCACGTCGATCCCCGCCATCCGGCCGACGACCGGACCCCAGAAGCCGGCCGCCGACACGACGTGGTCGGCGGGGAAGACACCCCGGTCGGTGACGACACCCGTCACCCGGCCGTCCTCCCGCTCGATGCCGGTGACGGTGTGCCGCTCCAGGAAGCGGGCGCCGCGGCCCTCGGCGCGCTCCCGCTGGGCCCGGCAGGCGAGGACGGCGCGGGCGAGGCCGTCGTCCGGGGTGAAGAAGCCGCCGAGGACCTTGCTCGCGTCGAGCAGCGGCCACAGCTCCTTGCACCGCTCGGCGGAGATCAGCTCGCCGCGGACGCCCCAGGAGGCGGCGTAGCCGGCCCTGCGGTGGAGGTCGGCCAGCCGCTCCTCGGTGGTGGCCAGTTCCAGGCCGCCCACCGGGTTGAAGCAGGGCAGGCCGTCGACTTCGAGTGCGCTGAACTTCTCGACGGTGTAGGCGGCGAACGCGGTGAGCGTCTTGGAGGGGTTGGTCTGGAAGACGAGCCCCGGGGCGTGGGAGGTGGATCCGCCGGGGGCGGGGAGCGGGCCCTGTTCGAGGACCGTGACATCGGTCCAGCCGCGGGCGGTCAGCTCGTCGGCGAGCGAGCAGCCGACGATGCCGGCGCCGATGACCACGACACGGGGACTGGGTACGGGTGCGTGGGACATGCCCCTCCTTGCATCGGGTGGGGATGGCGGGACCTAGCGGACGGTCGACAGGGTGACGCGCTCGGCGGCGATGGTGGTGTCCTCGCCGTGCCCGGTGTGGACGACGGTCGCGCCGGGGAGCGTGAGCAGGCGGCTCCGTACGGAAGCCAGGATCGTCGGGCGGTCGGAGTACGAGCGGCCGGTCGCGCCCGGACCGCCGTGGAAGAGGGTGTCGCCGGTGAACACGGCGTCCAGGAACGGCGCGTGGAGACTGCAGCTGCCCCAGGTGTGGCCGGGGGTGTGCAGGACCCGCACCTCTGTACCGGCGACGAGCAGCCGCTGCCCGTCGCAGAGTTCGCCGTCCGGAGCGCGCAACGGGTGGACGTGGTCCCATGGTTCGCGGTCGGCGGGGTGCAGCAGGACGGGAGCTCCGGTGGCCTCGGCCAGGGCCGCGGCCGCGCCGATGTGGTCGTCGTGGCCGTGGGTGCACACGACGGCGGTGACCCGGCGTCCGGCGACGGCGGCCAGGATCGAACGGGCGTCGTGGGCCGCGTCGACGACGAGGACCTCCTCGTCGTCGCCGATGAGCCAGACGTTGTTGTCGACGTCGAAGGTCTCGCCGTCGAGGCTGAACGTGCCCGAGGTGACGACCCGTTCGGCGCGCACGCGGCCGGTCTGCCGGTCCGTCACAGCATCACCACCGAGCGCAGGACCTCGCCCCGCTGCATCTTGGCGAACGCCTGCTCGACCTCGCCGAGCGCGATCTTCTCGGAGACGAAGGCGTTCAGGTCGAGTCCGCCCGACAGGTACTGGTCGATGAGGACGGGGAAGTCGCGGCTGGGCAGGCAGTCCCCGTACCAGGAGGACCGCAGTGCGCCTCCGCGCGAGAACAGGTCGATGAGCGGCAGGTCGATCCGCATGTCCGGGTCGGGCACCCCGACCTGCACGAGCACGCCCGCATGGTCGCGCATGTAGAAGGCCTGGCGGTAGGTCTCAGGCAGGCCCACCGCGTCGATGGCGACGTCCACACCGAACCCGCCGGTGAGTCCGCGCACGGCCTCGATGGCTTCCGTACCGAGGGAGTTGACCGTGTGGGTCGCGCCGAAGCGGGTCGCGGCGTCGAGCTTGCGGTCGTCGATGTCGACGGCGATGACCCGCCGCGCCCCGGCCAGCGAGGCGCCCGCGATCGCGGCGTTCCCGACGCCGCCGCACCCGATGACCGCGACGGTGTCGCCCCGGCCGACCTTTCCGGTGTTCACCGCAGCGCCGTAACCGGCCATCACTCCGCAGCCGATGAGCCCAGCGGCCTCGGGCGGGGCGGCCGGGTCGACCTTCACGGCCTGGCCCGCGGCGACCAGGGTCTTCTCGGCGAAGGCGCCGATGCCGAGGGCGGGGGAGAGGGGCGTGCCGTCCAGGAGCGTCATCGGCTGTGCGGCGTTGCGGGAGGCGAAGCAGTACCAGGGGCGGCCGCGGCGACAGGAACGGCAGTTTCCGCAGGGGGCGCGCCAGGCGAGGACCACGTAGTCGCCCGGTGCCAGGTCGGTGACGCCGTCCCCGACGGACTCGATCGTGCCGGCGGCCTCGTGGCCGAGCAGGAAGGGGAAGTCGTCGTTGACGGCGCCTTCCCGGTAGTGCAGATCCGTATGGCAGACACCGCAGGCCTGGACGGAGACGAGAACCTCGCCGGGGCCGGGATCGGGGACGACGATCGTCTGCACCTCGACGGGTGCCCCCTTCTTCACGGCAACGACGGCACGGACCTCATGGGGCACGATGGGCTCCTCGGCTGTTGCGCAGTGCACGAAGGGTTGCGTGATGGGGAACATAGTGGGAACGCCGACAACCTGCCGTCAAGAGGCCGGTGTTGAGGACTGGCAAATCCGGGAGGACGCCGAGGGCGCACGGAAACGCCGGCGATACGAGCTCCACGCGCGTCCACCCCGCACACCCGCGCATACGACGACGCGGGGCCGGGTCACCCCGGCCCCGCGTCGCGTGGGGCGCAGCTCCGCGAAATGGCTCAGAAGCCATGCCCCATCCGCCGCGACAGCTGATCGGCCGCGACGACCGTCCGGGCGGCGAGCTCCGGCAGCCGGTCCCGCTCGAGGCGGTAGGCCGGGCCCGAGACGCTGAGCGCGCCGATCACCCGGCCGTCGTGGGCGCGCACCGGCGCGGCGACCGCGTTCAGGCCCAGCTCCAGCTCCTCCGCGACGATCGCGAAGCCCTGCGCGTGCGCCGCGTCCAGCTCGGCCCGCAGCA
The DNA here is from genome assembly GCF_045208355.1 of Streptomyces sp. NBC_01546. Classification (NCBI taxonomy): domain Bacteria; kingdom Bacillati; phylum Actinomycetota; class Actinomycetes; order Kitasatosporales; family Streptomycetaceae; genus Streptomyces; species Streptomyces sp. NBC_01546. Next base: position 606,443 of record NZ_CP109379.1, on the reverse strand, counting down.
TGCCGGCGCTGGTCACCGTGTACTCGGTGAACCGCGGCAGCGCCCGGGCCAGGAGTCCTTCGCGCAGCGTCACCGGCAGATGAGCCAGGAGCACCTTGCCGCTGGAGGTGGCGTGCAGGGGCGTGCGCCGGCCCAGCCAGTTCTGCGCGGTGACCGAGGCGGGGCCGCGCGCCTGCATGATGTTGACGGCGGCATCGTCGTCCAGGACCGCGATGTTCACCGTCTCGCCCAGCTCGTCGGCGAGTTCCCGGCACACCGGGGCGCCCTCCTGGGAGATGTCCAGGCGGGTGGCCGCTGCCCCCGCCAGGCGCAGGATGCCCGCGCCGAGGAAGTACTTGCCGCGGTCCTGGGCCTGCGAGACCAGGCCCCGGTTCTCCAGTACGCCGAGCAGCCGGAACGCCGTGGACTTGTGCACGTCCAGCTCGTCGGCGATGTCGGTGACACCGGCCTCGCCGTGCCGGGCGAGGATCTCCAGCACGCTCACGGCGCGGTCCACCGACTGGATCGCGCCTGCCGCCCCCTTGGGCGCTCGGGCCGGTGTCTCACCGCTCTGTTCAGCCACTGCCTGGTCGCCGGTCATAGCTCAACTCCCACCATCTTCCGGTCCGTTGGGCACACGGTTGGGACACATCCTCGGGAAGCCCTTGACGCGGTGGGCAGCCCGACCGGATTCTGTTGCGCATCGCGATCCATCATGTGCCATACGCAACCTCATGCTATCGAAGAGTCCGGCGATGAGCGCTGGACGAGGGGGGCCCGTGATTTCCGTCTGCCGCCTTGAAGACCTCCCTGCGGGCGAATCCGTCCGTATCGACACCACACCGCCCATCGCGGTGTTCAACGCCGACGGCGAGCTGTACGCCATCGACGACACCTGCAGCCATCAGGACGCCTCGCTGTCCGAGGGATGGCTCGAAGGCTGTCTGGTCGAATGCCCGCTCCACGCCGCCTCATTCGATCTCCGGACCGGGCAGCCGACCTGCCTGCCCGCCCGTCGGCCCGTCCGCACCCACGAAGTGGTCGTCGCCGACGGCGTCATCCACGTCCGCCCGGCCGCCCAGGAGGACACCGCCGCATGAGAACCGTCACCGTCGTCGGCGCCTCGCTCGCCGGCCTGTACGCCGCTCGCGAGCTGCGCGCCCAGGGTTTCGACGGCCGGCTGGTGATCGTGGGCGAGGAACGTCACCGCCCCTACGACCGCCCGCCCCTGTCCAAGGACTTCCTCTCCGGCCGGGCGGACGAGGACCAACTCGCCCTCTGCGACGCGGAGGAGGAGACCGACCTCGCCGCGCATTGGCTGCTCGCGACCCGCGCCCATGGGTTCGACGCGGGTGGCCGAACCCTGCTGCTGGACAACGGCAGGACCCTCGGCACCGACGGACTCGTCATCGCCACCGGCGCCTCCGCCCGCCGCCTGCCGGGTACCTCCGGACTCGCGGGGGTCCACACGCTCCGTACGCTCGACGACGCATGCGCCTTGCGAGACGCCTTGAGCGGCGGTGCCCGCCGGGTCGTCGTGATCGGCGGCGGATTCATCGGCGCCGAGACCGCGTCCTCCTGCGTCTCGCTCGGCCATGACGTCACCGTCGTGGAGGCGGCGCCGCTGCCGCTGGTCCCGCAGCTCGGACCGGAGATGGCCGGTGTGTGCGCCGCCCTGCACCGGCGCGGCGGAGCGGAGCTCATCACCGGCACCGGCGTCTCCCGGCTGCTCGGGCGGGGGGCCGTCACCGCCGTGGAGCTGACCGACGGACGGGTGCTCCCCGCCGACCTGGTCGTCGTGGGCATCGGAGCCGTACCCAACACGGGCTGGCTCGCCGGCTCCGCCCTCCTGCTCGGCGACGGCGTGCTCTGCGACGACGGCTGCGTCACCGCGCTGCCGCAGGTCGTCGCGGTCGGGGACGTCGCCCGGGTCGGCGGGCTGCGCGCCGAGCACTGGACCAGCGCGACCGAGCAGCCCGCCGTCGCCGTGCGCAACCTGCTGGCAGGCCGGACGGTGGACAGCGCCCGCCCGTTGCCCTACTTCTGGTCGGACCAGTACGGCTCACGCATCCAGTTCGCGGGGCAACGGCACGAAGGCGACACCGTCCGTGTCGTCGAAGGCTCCACGGACGAGGGGAGCTTCCTGTGCCTGTACGAGCATCAGGGCCGTACGACGGCGGTGCTGGCCGTCGACCGTCCCAAGCCCTTCCTGCGCGCCCGCCGCGAACTCGCCCGCCCGGCCACCCGGCCGCCTGACCTCGGCCCTGGCCCCGCCCCGCCCCCGCCACCCGTCACGGCAGGCCATTGAGATACTCCGGCCATGGATACGACTGCGAGGGCGGACGGCATACGACCCGACCGGGCGGCGCCCGGCATCGAGTCGGGCCGCCCCATGGAATGGGAGCTGCGTTCCGCGGAGCCGGCGGACGTCGAGGCGATCGCGGAGTTGCGGGCAACGGTGATGCGCCCGGACCTGGAGCGGTTGGGCCGGTTCGACGAGCATCGGGTCCGCCGGCGGCTGCGGGACTCCTTCTCCCCGCAGCACACCTCGGTCATCGTGGCCGATGGCGCCTTCGCGGGCTGCGTCACGGTGCGCCCGGCCGAGGGCGGACAGTGGCTGGAGCATTTCTATCTCGCTCCGGAAGCCCAGGGCCGGGGGCTCGGTTCGGCCGTACTGCGCACGCTCCTGGACCGGGCCGATGCCGACGGGGTGTTCGTCCGCCTGAACGTCCTGCAGGGCAGCGCCGCCCGGCGGCTGTACGAGCGCCACGGGTTCACCACGGAAGTTCAGGACCCGATCGACATCTACATGGTGCGACGGCCGGGTGCGGCCGCCGCCCTCGGAACGTGAAGCTGCTTCTCTCGGCTGATCGCGTCGAGCAGCAGCTTCGCGGCCACCGTCGTCCCGTCGGTGCGGATCATGTCGGCCACGGCGGTCGCGCGTGCGCGGGTCTCGGGGGCCAGGGCCGTTCCGAGCGCGGCTGACAGGGACTCGGTGGTCGGAGCCGGACCGTCGTGTGCCGTGCCGATGCCCAGGTCGGCCACCCGGCCGGCCCAGTACGGCTGGTCCACGATCTGGGGTACCACCACCTGAGGGGCACCGGCCCGGGCGGCCGTCGTCGTCGTACCCGCGCCGCCGTGGTGTACGACGGCGGCCACCCGGCCGAACAGGGCCTGCTGGTTGACCTCGCCGACGGCGAAGCAGTCCTCCTGGTCGTCGATCAGGGCCAGGTCGGCCCAGCCGTGGGCGACGAGCGCGCGGCGGCCCTGTGCGCGGATCGCCTCGATGGCCACCCGTGCGACGTCCTTCGATGCGCGCATGGGCATGCTGCCGAAGCCCACGTACACCGGTGGTGTGCCGGCGTCCAGGAACGCCATCAACTCGGCCGGCAGCGGGCGTTCGTCCGGCAGGAGCCACGCGCCGGTCTGTATGACGTCGAGGTCGGCCGGTTCCTGCCACGGGCCCAGGGTCGGGTCCGTCGCCAGCCACGGCCGGTCGGTGAAGACGTGGTCGCGGACGTTGTCCACCGGCGGCAGGCCGATCGACGCCCGGTGGGTGTTGAACGCCGCGCCGAACAGCGCGTTCATGGACTCGATGTTCAGGTCCCACAGCACCCGGTTGTCGGTCACGTCCGCCGGCAAGGGCCGGCCCGGGTAAGGATGCGGAGGGTGGTGCGGTGACGGCAGGATCGTCGGCTGGAGCCCCGCGTACACGTAGTGGATGCCCAGCTTCTCGGCCACCGACCGGGTGCCGGCCACGGCCGGGAACAGGCCGGTCGCCACCAGCGCATCACATCCCTCGGCCGCCGCGGCGACCGCGTCGAAGTATGCGGCGATCATCTCGGCCGCGCGCTGGGGCACGCCCCCCGCCGGCGGCGGCGTCGCCCCGGTCACCACCGCGCGCACCGGCCGGTCCGCCGGCACCAGTGGTATGCCGACACCGGCCAGCAGCTCCGCGAACTCCTCGTCCGGCGGCGCGCACACCCGCACCTCCGCGCCGAGTGCCCGCAACCGAACGGCGAGTCCCACCACCGGTTCGACGTCCCCGCGCGACCCGTACGTCGACAACAACACGCGCATTTCGCGACTCTCATTCCCCTGGGTTCCGGCCTCGCTCGATGATCTTGCGGCATGACCCCGGTCCTGCCGCAAGCCCCCCGGTGCGCGATAGGCCGAAACCGGCAGCACGGGCCGCGTACGGCGGACACTTCGCAGCGCCTCGCCGGGGCACACGCGTGTCTGCGGCAGGTGCGGTTCCGGTCGGGGATCGTGGTGGCATGAACGAGCAGCGGTTCGACGTGTGGGCGGCCGGGGACGCCTATGAGCGGTACATGGGCCGGTGGAGCCGACCGGTCGCGGACCGGTTCGTGGCCTGGCTCAGCTGCGGCGACGGCTTGCGTTGGCTGGATGTGGGGTGTGGTACCGGCGCGTTGACCGCGACGGTGACCACCCGCTGCCGGCCCAGGACGGTGGTGGCGCTGGACCGGTCCGCCGGATTCGTTGCCTCGGCTCGTGCCGCTGGTCCCGCGCCGGCGTGCTTCGTGGTGGCCGACGCGCTGTCGCTGCCGGTCCGCGACGAAGGGGTCGACATCGCCGTCAGCGGACTGGCGCTCAACTTCCTTCCGCAGCCGGACGCGGCGGTGGCCGAGGCGAGCCGGGCGGTGAGGCCGGGCGGGCGAGTCGCCGCGTACGTGTGGGACTACGCCGAGGGCATGGAGCTCCTGCGCCACTTCTGGGACGCCGCGACCGCGCTGGACCCCGCGGCTGCCGCGCTGGACGAGGGCCGCCGGTTCGCGCAGTGCCGTCCGGATCCGCTCCGATCGCTGTGGACGCGGGCGGGGCTCGTCGACGTGACTGTCGCCCCGCTGGTGGTGCCCACCGTCTTCGCGAGCTTCGCGAGCTTCGCGGATCTGTGGGAGCCGTTCCTGGCCGGCCAGGGCCCCGCCCCCGGCTACATCGCCGCGCTTGTCCCACCCGCCCGGGACCGATTGCGCGACACGCTCCGCCAGGCCGTGCCGACGCGGCCGGACGGCTCGATCGCACTCACCGCACGCGCCTGGGCGGTCCAGGGCCGACGCGGCCGGACGGCTCGATCGCACTCACCGCACGCGCCTGGGCGGTCCAGGGCCGACGGCCACTGCGTGACGCTCCGTGATCGCGAATTCGGCTTCGCCGTGACGTGTTCAGCGGGCAGGTCCGCTGCTCGGATCGGGCTGTGTGAGGCTGCGCCGCAGCCAGCGGGAACGGGCGTCGCGTTGGCGTAGGCCACGTCCTCGTCCCTGAAGGTCTCGGCCGACCCGACCTCGATATAGGCCGGGGGCAGCCTGGACAGATCCGTGGCACGGGCCGGAGCGGCGCGTGACGTCCTGCCCGCCCGACGCGCCCGGCACACGCAGCTCATCCACCTCGAAGCGGCCGTCGGCCCGGAGCTCCCGGACCGTCGGCCTGGGCCGGGCCGCGGCATCCCGAGCCTGCCGGGCCGCAAGGTTCTCCGGGGTGAACGGCTCCCTCGCCGCGTCCCCCTGAGCCGCCAGCGCCGCACTCAGTTCGGGATCGAAGGGGGGCGCATCCGGCGCACCCCGTTCCTGACCGGAACGGCTCGTCAGGACGCCTGTGCGGCCGCCGCGGACAGGAGCACGTCCACCAGCCTGTCCGCGGCGTCCGGCCGGCCGTATGCCCGGGCCCGCTCCGCCATCGCCGCCCGCCGGGCGGGGTCGGTCAGCAGCGGACCCACGGCGTTCCACAGGGTCTCGGGGGTGACCTCGCCGAGCAGCGCGAGGGCGGCCCCGGCATCGGCCAGATGCTTGGCATTGTGCGCCTGCTCGTTCCCGGCCGAGGTGGCGAGCGGCACGAAAACGGCGGGCTTGCCCAGCGCGGTCAGCTCGGCCAGCGTGCCGGCCCCGCTCCGGGACACCACGACATCGGCCAGCGCCAGCACGTCGGGCAGCTCCGCCCCGACGAACCCGGTCAGGTGGTACCGGCCGGCCAGCACCGGGTCGAGACCCGCGGCGGCCGCCCGCAGCTCGTCCACGTTCGCCGGACCGCACTGGTGGATCACGTTCGCGTGACCCAGCAGCCATGGCAGCACGTCCCGGACGACACCGTTGATCTGCTGGGCACCCTGCGCGCCGCCGGTGACGTAGACCGTCGGCAGGCGCCGGTCGAAGCCCGTCAGGTTCAGCGCGTACACCGCCTTGTCGCCGTGGCCGGCCAGGACCTCCGGCCGGACCGGGTTGCCGGTGACGACCGCGCGCTCACGCAGCTCGGCCGGCAGCAGATCCAGCGAGGACTCCGAGGACACCGCGATCCGGGTGGCCGAACTCGCCAGCTTCCGGTTGGCCAGACCCAGCCGAACGGTCTGCTCGTGCAGCACCAGCGGACGCCGGCACAGTCGCGCCGCCAGCCCGGCCGGGACCGCCACGTACCCGCCCGTCGCGAGGACGACGTCCGGCTGGAACTCGGACACGATGGTCCGGGCCTGGGCCACACCGAGCGGCACGCGCGCCATGTCCTTCACGTTCGCCGCGGACAGCATCTTCAGGGGGTTCGCCGAGCGGCGGATCTTCCCCGTGGCGACCGTCTTGAACGCGATGCCCTCCGCTGGCGCCACGCGCGCCTCCAGACCGTCGGCGGTCCCGATCCACAGGACGTCGAGCGTGCCACCCGCGGCCGCGAGGCGGCCCTGCAGAGTGCGGACGGCCGTCAGAGCGGGGTACGTGTGACCGCCGGTCCCTCCGCCCGTCACGAGCAGCCGGAAGGAACGCGGGAGCGCGGAGGAAGTGTTCACCCACGCACCCTACTGGCTGCCCCGGCCGGGCCACGAGGCGAGGCTGCGCCGTGCCGTGCCGACGAGGGACCCGGACCGTTGCAGCGCCGCGGCTCCGAGGACGCACAGGACGCTGACCAGCAGCGCCCACGCGCCGAACTTCTGCAGAGACACCGGCTCCCAGCCGTCCAGCTGGTACGGGTACCGCCAGGCGCCGGCGTAGGTGGCGATGTTCTCCGCCAGCCACAGGAAGAAGCCGACCAGGACGAAGCTCACCGGCATCGGCATCCAGTAGGTGTGCTTCCCCACGGTGTAGTGCACCCGGGCGGACGCGGTGACCGCGACCAGCAGGGCGGCGAGCGGCCAGCGCAGATCCGGCAGCCAGTGGTGGCTGATGAAGTTCACGTACAGTGCGCCGGCCGCCACCGCGGTCGCGGCCGGGCGGTACCCGCTCAGCTCCAGCCTGAGCAGCCGCCACACGGCGCAGATGTAGCTGCCGACCGCCGCGTAGAGGAAGCCCCCGTAGAGGGGGACGCCGCCGAACTTCAGCGCCGCCTGCTCCGGATACGACCAGGAGCCCAGGGACACCTTCACGTACTCGAAGACCAGGCCCAGCAGGTGGCAACCGGCGATCACCACGAGGTCCCGTCCGCGCTCCCAGCCGATCACGTGGAAGACCACGCTGAGCAGAACCCCGTAGCCGAACAGCAGGTCGTAGCGTGCCACGGGCAGTTCGGGGAGCAGTCCGGACAGGCCCACCCCGGCGAGCAGGGCCACGGCGAACGCGCAGCTGGCAGCCTGGCGCAGGCCGAAGTGGATCAGTTGGCGGAGGGCGTGGCCCACCCGGTGGACGGTGGCGCTTCTCGGGACGGGCATGCCGTTCAGGACGCACGCGGGGTGTGCGCGGTTCGGGGGCGGGTGCGCCCGCGTACGTACGTCTTGGTCGCGTCACGGAACCGCCACAGCGTCGTGCCCCGGGGAACCCGAGTGGGGCGCGATGCTGTGTTCAGCGGCGAGTGCCGGTGTGGTACCGGTCGTGAACCTCGGGGAGCGCTCATGCACTACACAGCAGGCGTCGGCCGTACCGCGGCAGCACTGGTGATGGCCGTGGCGGTCACCACCCTGATGGCCGGCTGCACGCCGGCCGGCGGCGACGGCGCGATCGCCACGCCGACGACGCCGACGAAGCCGACGACGCCCGCGGGCTCGGAGTCGGCCAAGCCGAAGCCCACGCCCCCCGCCGGCTCTTCCGCCGCCGGGGGCGCCACGGGCGGCGGTACGAAGGCCTGCGTGATCGACCAGATCAAGGCCTCCGACGCCCACCAGGCCGATGTCCGACCGCCGGGTACGGGAACGGGAGCCGTCATCGTCTCGGTCACCAACACCTCGAAGCAGCCCTGCACGCTCAGCGGATTCCCGACGGTCGCCGGAGCCGGCAACGGCTCGCCCGACAAGAACGTCCCGCTCGCCATCACCCACAGCGGTTCGGCCTCCACGGTGTCCCTGGCCCCGGGCGCCCGAGCCTGGACGAAGCTCACCTTCGTGAACGTCCAAGGCGAGGCCGACGGCTACTGCGTATCCGGCGCCACGCCCGCCAGCTTCCCCACGCTCGTCCTCGGCGTGCCCGGTGCGGGCTCGCACCAGATCGCCATGGACGACGGCGTCTTCGCCGAATGCGACAACAAGGCGACCGTCACCGCCTTCTCGCCGACCAAACCCTCCTGACGACGGCCACGGCCAGGACGAGCGGCTGGGACGTGTCCGGACACGTCCTAGTCGTCCCGGACACGTCCTAGTCGCCCCCGTAGCGGAAACGTCCCAGCGCCGTCATGGGCCGGTCGTGGGCGGCGACGGGGGCGGGGAGGGAGGTGGATCCGGTCAGGTAGCGGTCCACCGCGGCGGCCGCCGCCCGGCCCTCGGCGATGGCCCACACCACCAGCGACTGGCCCCGGCCGGCGTCCCCCGCGACGAACACTCCGGGCGCCCGCCCGCCGGTCGCCGTGAAGTCCGCGGCGCGGGCGAAGTTGCCGCGGCCGTCGAGCTCCAGCCCCAGCTGCTCGCGCAGGCCGCCCGCCCGCTCGGGGCCGGAGAAGCCCAGGGCCAGCAGCACCAGTCCGGCCGGGATCACGCGCTCGGTGCCGGTGAGGGGCGTACGGGCCGGGGGTTCGACGGCGGTCAGGTGCAGCGCCCGTACCCGGCCCGAGGCGTCCCCCTCGAAGCGCAGGGTGGCGCAGGCGAACAGCCGGGGGTCGGTGCCCGCGCGCCCGCGGGCCTCCTCGTGGGCGTGGGAGATCCGGTACACCTTCGGGTACACGGGCCAGGGCTCGCCGTCCGTCCGGTCGGGGCCGGGTTCCGGATTGATGTCGAGCTGGACCACGGAGAGCGCGCCCTGCCGCAGGGCGGTACCGAGGCAGTCCGAGCCCGTGTCGCCGCCGCCGACGATCACCACGTGCCTGGCATCGGCGGTGACAGGGGGTACGGCGTAGTCGCCCTCCCGGACCCGGTTGGCGAAGGTCAGGTAGTCCATGGCCTGGTGGATGCCGCGCAGTTCGCGGCCCGGCACCGGAAGCTCCTTGCGCTCCGCGGCCCCGACCGCGACGACGACCGCGTCGTACCGGCTCCGGAGCTCGGCCGCGCCCACCGCGCCGCCCACGTCCGCTCCCGTCACGAACGTGGTGCCCTCGGCCCGCATCTGCTCGATCCGGCGGTCCAGGTGCGCCTTCTCCATCTTGAACTCGGGGATGCCGTAGCGCAGCAGGCCGCCGACCCGGTCGGCCCGTTCGTGGACGGTGACGCCGTGGCCGGCCCGGGTCAGCTGCTGCGCCGCGGCCAGTCCGGCCGGTCCGGAGCCGATGACGGCCACGGTCCTGCCGCTGTGCCGCTCCGGCGGCCGCGGCACCATGTAGCCGCGTCGCAGGCCCTCGTCCGCGATCGCCTGCTCGACGTTCTTGATGGTCACCGGATCTGCGTTGATCGTCAGGACGCAGGCGTCCTCGCAGGGGGCCGGGCAGAGCCGGCCGGTGACCTCGGGGAAGTTGTTGGTCGCGTGCAGCCGGTCGTACGCGGCGCGCCAGTCGCCGTGGGCCGCGTACGCGTTCCACTCGGGTATGAGGTTCCCCAGGGGGCAGCCTGTGTGGCAGAACGGGATGCCGCAGTCCATGCAGCGGTCGGCCTGCTCGGAGACGAGCGGGAGCAGCGCCTGCCCCGCGTGGACCTCGCGCCAGTCGCCGAGCCGCTCCTCCACGGGACGGGCCGGGACGGGCTTGCGGGGGATCTTGAGGAAGCCGAAGGGATCGGTCACGCGCCGCCTCCCTGGATCGGCGCATACGGCACGCACCGTATGGGATACATGCGACGGTCTGACCAGATTACGCCGTCTGTGCGGAAGCACCCAGGGGCGGCGCGGACCGATCGGAGTCGCACGTGTCCCTCTCCCCGAGCCGCTCAGCCGTCCTTGCCGGCGCCATTGCCGTGACCGTCTCACTACTCCCCGCTACGGCGGCCGGGCGGCTTCGGTGGCATCGGCCCACGGCGCCACCTCGGGAACCACGTACTTCGTCGACTGCCAGGGCGGCGACGACAACGCCTCCGGCACCGCGCGCGGCGACGCGTGGAGGTCAGCGGGGTCGACGTCCACGACGTCAACGGCGCGGACTTCAAGGACCCCGACCCCAGCGGCGGCATCCTGTTCGCCGTCCGCGGCTCGGCCGTGCCCGCCCGCTTCGACTCCCCGCGGGTCGAGGACTCCACGGTGCGGCACGTGGACCGCACCGGCATCGCCACCTCGTCCACCCGGGGCCGCCGCGCCGAACACCCGAACGGCCCCGGCGCGAGCTGGCAGCCGCAGACCGGCCTCGTCGTCCGGCGCAACACGGTCCAGGACGCGGGCGGAGACGGCATCGTCGTGCAGGCCGCGAAGGGCGCCCTCGTCGAGCACAACCGCGTCGACGGCTTCAACATGCGTTCCGTCGGCTACAACGCCGGTATCTGGGCCTGGAATTCGGACGAGGTGCTCTACCAGTACAACGAGGTCACCGGCGGTCACGGGACGCCCGCGGCGCCGGCACGGTGACCGGCGACGGCGTCACACGCGACTTCTTCGGGAACCGGATCGGCGAGCGGCGCAACCTGGGCGCGGACCAGGGCTGACGCTCGCGCGGCGGGGTACTCAGGGCCGGCTGAGTAGCCGAGCCCATGCCCGGCGCCCGGCGCCCGGCCTAGGGTGAGCGGCATGAGCCTTGATCAGCTGACCGCTACCGACCGTCTCGACATCGCGCCGGAGGGGCACCGGACCGGGATGACGTCACTCGCGCTGGGCGCCGGCGCCGTCCTGGTGCTCGGGAGCCTGCCGATCCTGCCGTACCTCGTCCTCCTCGCTCTGCCTCTCGGCGTCGCCGCCGTCGTGTCCGGCGTCCGCGCGCTGCGGGGAGGTGTGGTCGGGCCGTCCGGGCGTGCTGCGTCCGTCACGGGGATCACGCTGGGCTCGCTGGGGCTGCTGGGCTGGGCGTGCCTGATGTTGCTGTGGTTCCTGGTAGCCCAGGCCGTGAGCCACTGACGGGGGACGAGCCGGGTGGCGAAGCTCTGCCCGGCGCAGTGGGCCGGGCAGAGCCCGCGCCCTCAGGTCCGCAGCAGCCGGCCGAAGAAGGACCGGTACCGCTGCAGGGCCAGCCGCAGGTCCTCGGTGGCCACCTGTTCGCCCTGCTGCCACTGGCTCTCGAGATTCCTCTTGTGGTCGGCGAAGGTTCCGGCGAGGGTCTGCATGACCTCGGCGACCAGGCCGTCGGCGTCGCGCACCGCACCCCGCGGGTCGTCCACGAAGCGGGCCTGGATCTCACCCCAGGTCTTCTGGTATTCCTCGGACTCCCGCTCGGGGAGCAGCGCCTCGGGTTCCTCCCGGGGGGCGGACCCTTCGGGGACGGATGCCGAATCGTCCGCCGTCCCCTCGGCGGCCGGGCTCTCCTCGTAGGCGGACTCCTTCGCGTCGGTGGTGTCCGCCTCCTGCCGCATCTGGTCGCGGTCCTCCTCCCGGCTGTCGTCGGCGGTGGCCTCACCCGGGTACAGCGGCGGCGGCTCACCGCCTCCGGGGTGGGCCAGCTGCTCGGTGGTCAAGCTCTGTTCCGTTTCCCGCTGTTCTTCTTCCCGCTGCATCTCGGGTCACCTCGTCGTCCCGACCAGTTCGTCGAAGAGCGCGCGGTAGTGCACCATGGCCCCGCGCAGCTCCTCCGTGGTTGCCTGCCCGCCGCTGCTGCGCATGTTGACCTCGTGCGCCGCGCGGTAGTGCTCCAGGGTCCGCCCGTGTTCGACGGACAGTTCGCGCAGCTGCTGCTCGTACCCCTCGGTGGGGTAGCCGCGGTCCCGCATCAGGCGGGTGACCAGCTCGTCCGCCTGCGCGACCGCGCCTTCCGGCCGGTCGACGAAGCGCTGCTGGACGGTGGTCCACGCGTCGGAGTAGCGGTGCCGCTCCTCCGCGGGGAGTTCCCTGATGTCGAGGTTGTCGTGCCGGACCTCGCGGTCCCGCAGTTCGGCATCGGCGGCGTGCTTGCTGCCCGTGCCTTCCACGGTCCGGTCGTATTCCGGACCGAACCGCTCCTGCAGCCGGCGCCGCCGCCGGAACATCCACGCAGCGAGGGCGGCGAGGATCAGTACGACGGCGACCGGGATCAGGACGGCAAGAAGTGTGCTGGTGGACATCGAATCCTCCGCAGGGCCGTCTCCATTGTTCCGGTGTTCGACGCAACGGCGCCTGCCCTGATCCCGTCCGCTCAAACAAGGATCGGCACGGCTGACAACCGCGCGACCTCCTCCCCGGCGGCCGCCGTACGCCGAGGCGAGTGAGGAGGCATGCGGTGGGTAGGCGCCAGCCGGAGGACCGATGCCGTGACGCGCGCAGACTGGCTCCTGACAGCAGGTGAACGGGGCAACACCGCGACGCGCCTGGACGAGCGCCACCCGGACGGGACGGCTTGGTCCGAGGGAAACCGGACACGTGCCCTGGTCCACGGCGCCACGTACTTCGCGGAGCTTCTGGCGGGGATCCGCGCGATGCGCGCGGGCGACCTGCTCCTGTTCACCGACTGGCGCGGCGACCCCGACGAGCGGCTCGACGGACCCGGCACCGAAATCGGTGGCGTCCTGTGCCGGGCGGCGGAGCGCGGTGTCATCGTCAAGGGGCTGCTGTGGCGCTCGCACCTGGACAGCCTCCAGTTCAGCGAAGCGGAGAACCGCCGCCTCGGCGAGGAGATCGAGGAGGCCGGCGGCGAGTGCCTGCTCGACCTGCGGGTGCGGCCCGGCGGTTCACACCACCAGAAGCTGGTGGTGCTGCGCCACCCCGGCCGCCCGGACCTGGACGTCGCGTACGTCGGCGGCATCGACCTCTGCCACAACCGCAACGACGACGCGACCCACCGTGGCGACCGCCAGTCGCTGCCCATGGCCTCCGCGTACGGGCCGCACCCGCCGTGGCACGACGTTCAGCTCGCCGTCCGCGGCCCGGCCGTCGGTGACGTCGAGGCCGTCTTCCGCGAACGCTGGCAGGACCCGGCGCCGCTCAGCCGCAGCCCCCTCACCCGCCTGCGGGAGCTGGTGCACCGGGAGGACACCAGCGCGGACAGCCTGCCGCCGCAGGAAGCCGACCCGGCGCCCGCCGGTACGCACACCGTGCAGGTGCTGCGGACCTATCCGAACCGTCTGCTGTACGGCTACCCCTTCGCACCCGACGGCGAGCGCAGCATCGCACGGGGTTACCTCAAAGCGCTGCGGAGGGCCCGGGCGCTGATCTACCTCGAGGACCAGTACCTGTGGTCGCCCCGGGTCGTGGACTGCTTCGCCCGGGCGCTGAGCACGCATCGACAGCTGCGACTGATCGGCGTCATCCCCTCGGTCCCGGAGCAGGACGGCCGGCTCACGCTTCCGATGAATCTGATCGGGCGGATCACGGCCCTGGACGAACTGCGCCGCGCCGGCGGCGACCGCGTGGCGGTGTACGGCTTGGAGAACCCTGCCGGTACCCCGGTCTACGTGCACGCCAAGGTGTGCGTGATCGACGACGTGTGGGCCTCCGTCGGCTCCGACAACATCAACCTCCGTTCGTGGACGCATGATTCGGAACTCAGCTGTGTCGTGCTCGACCAGAGCCCGGACCCGCGGCGTCCGGCCGACCCGGGAGGTCTCGGCGACGGCGCGCGCGTCTTCGCCCGCGAACTGCGCCTGGAGCTCATGCGCGAGCACCTGGACGCACAGGACGGGGCAGGGCCGGGGGCGCAGGACGCGCTGTGCGACCCGATGACCGCGTTCGACGCCTTCGGCGAGGCCGCCGACGCCCTGGACGCCTGGCACGAGGGCGGCTGCCGCGGTCCACGGCCGCCAGGCCGTCTGCGCCGGTACGTTCCGCCGGAGCTGCCCAGGGCGAAGAGGGTGCTCGCGACTCCGCTGCACCACGTCCTGGTCGACCCGGACGGACGTCCGCTGGGACTGCGGCGCCGCAACGCGTTCTGAAAGCGCCGGCGACATCGACGTTCCGCTGCCGGCCGGGCTCGGTGGCGCTGCCGGCTGAGGTGGCGTCGCGGCCCGGCCGCGCATGCGGTGCGGGTGCGCCGGTCGTACGGTGAGGGGGTGTGCGCTCTACGTGGCACAGGCACCGGCACACGCGCAGGCACCTGGAAGCGGCGAGTCGTCCGCCTCTGCGCGGTCGGGGCGCTGCTCAGTGGTGTCCTCGTGGCGATGCCCGCCGCACAGGCAGCCGCGCCACCGGGCCGACCCGATCTGGCGCGGTTCTACGCGCAGCGGATCGAGTGGGAGGACTGCGCCGATGAGATGGCCCAGCTCCTGGTCGTGGAGCGGGGCGACGTCTTCGTCCCCGGGCATGCGGCGCGCTCCGAATGCGGCCGGGTGGAAGTGCCCCGCGACTACGCACACCCCAACGGCAGCGCCGGGACCGCGACGATCGCCATGCTGCGGCTCAAGGCCACCGACCCGAAACACCGACTCGGCTCCCTGGTGCTGAACTTCGGGGGTCCCGGGCAGTCGGGCGTCACGGCGCTGAACAGCCTCGCCGAATCGTTCTCCCGGCTGAACACCCGCTACGACCTGGTCGCCCACGACCCGCGAGGCGTCCGAGGCAGCGACCCGGTCTTGTGCGAGCCTCCGCTCGACGCCGGTGCGCCCGTAGATCAGACACCCGACACGAGGGCTGAAGCGGTACAGGTCGCCGACGCCCAGCGTGCGCACAACGCCCGCTGTAAGAACAAGGACGCGCTCGCTGTGCTGCCATGGGTGGGAACCGCGGATTCCGCACGCGACCTGGACGTCATCCGAGCCGCGCTCGGCGACGATTCGCTCAGCTACCTCGGCTTCTCCTACGGTACGAAACTCGGTGCCGCCTACCTCCACCAGTTCCCCGGCAAGGCGGGCCGGCTCGTCCTGGACGGCGTCGACGACCCCACCCTCGATGCCCGGGGCATCGCGCTGGCCAACAGCAGGGCTTTCCAGAAAGCCCTGGAGAACTTCCTCACCGACTGCGTGCACCGCGGCGCACGCGAATGCCCCCTGGGCGCCACACGAGCCGCAGCAGAGAAGAAGGTCGAGACCCTCTTCAACGCCCTTGACCGACAGTCTTTGACGACGGATGCGGGTCTTCTCGACCAGAGCGCGTTCATTCGGGGAGTGGAGGAGTCCCTCTACAACCAGGCCGGTGGCTGGCCTCACCTGCGCACCGCATTGACGGGCCTGGCCGTCGAGCACGACGGCTCCGCGCTGGTCGAACTCGCAGGCGGCCGGACCGGCAACGGGATCGGCAGCGGCAACGGGATCGGCCGGACGGTTGTCACGGCGGACGATCCCGTGCAGGCGAGCGACGCGCAGCGGGCGGTCACCTGCCGCGACACCAATGACCGGCCGACCGCCCAGGACTACGTCGACACCGTCTCCCAGGCCGTCAAGGCTTCCCCTGTCTTCGGCAAGAGCCTGGCCGCCGGCATGCTCCAATGCACGGGATGGCCCGTCACCGGCGACACGCGCACCCTCCCGGTGGACGCCGCGAGCGCACCTCCCGCCCTTTTGGTGGCCACCCGCGGCGACCCCGCCACGCCCTACGAAGGCGCCGCCCACATGGCCGCGGCCCTCGGTAACCACAGCCGCGTCCTGACGTACGAGGGCGAAGGCCACGGCGCGTACCTCACCTCGAGTGCTTGCGTCCACGAGCACGTCGAGCGGTTCCTGACCACGAAGACCCTCCCGCCCGAGAACGCCACGTGCACCTGAGCCTTCAGGAGTCAGGCAGGTCCCGGAGTCAGGCAGCAGGAGGCTGCTGAGCGGCGTCGAGCAGCACGGCGACCAGGCATTCGGTGGTCCGCTTCGCGTCCTCGCTCTCGCCGGGAACGCGCGTCATCAGCAGGTGGTGGAGGGTGCCGACGAGTGCGAGCGCGATCGTGGCCGTGTCGGCGCCCTCCGCGATCCGGCCGCCGCGTTGCTCGGCCTGGAGATAGCCGGTGAACGAGCCTTGGATCGCGTCGAAGGCCGGCGCACCGGACCGAAGGCCCTCCCGGGTGTGCAACGTGGCCGCGGGGCGGGTCATGGCCAGGCCCACGACCGCCGGGGGCAGGGATTCCAGCAGCGCGAGAGCAACCTCCTGAACGTTGGCGGCGACGCTGCCCTGCCCCACCCGCGCCTCCAGCTCCTCGGCCTGGCGGGCGCTGCGCGCGAACCGGTCCAGGACCAGTTCCGCGACGAATTCGTCCAGGCCGGCGAAGTGCGTGTGCAGGACCCCTTTGCCGCAGTCGGCCTCCGTGGTGACCGCCCGGCTGGTCAAGGCCGACGCCCCGTCGCGGGTCACCACTCGTTCCGCCGCCGCGAACAGCCGCTCGCGCAGATCCGGAATCGCCACTCCACGAGGTGACACAACGGCCCCTTCCGCCAAGCCCATTGCGAGTATGGGCGTTCGCCCATACTGTTTGGGCACTTGCCCATACTAGGGTCGGGGGCGCTCGGCGTCTCCGGCGGGGACGGATGTGCCGCATGGATCAGGTCGCCAACACCGCTCAGGCGCAGGCATGGAACGGCTACGAAGGCGCCCAGTGGGCCGGCAGCCAGGAACGGTGGGACGCCATCAACGACGGCTTCAACGAGCCGTTGCTCGCCGCCGCTGCCATCGGGGAGCTCGACCGCGTACTCGACATCGGCTGCGGGGCCGGCCGCACCACCCGCCTGGCCGCCCGGCGAGCAGATCGGGGCGGGGCCGTCGGCGTGGACCTGTCGGGCCCCATGCTGGAGAGGGCCCGCGCGAGCGCGGATCGCGAAGGCGTGCACAACGCGTCGTTCGTGCAAGGCGACGCCCAGGTCCACCCGTTCGAGCCCGGGTACTTCGACGCGGCCGTCAGCCGGTACGGCATGACCTTCTTCGTCGACCCCGTCGCCGCTTTCGCCAACATCGGTGGTGCACTGCGCCCCGGCGGCCGACTCGCGTTCATCTGCGCTGCCGAAGCCGAGACCAACGAATGGCTCAAGGCCCTGGCCTCACTGGACGGCATCCTGCCCCTCGA
This sequence comes from Streptomyces sp. NBC_01546, assembly GCF_045208355.1. Lineage (NCBI taxonomy): Bacteria > Bacillati > Actinomycetota > Actinomycetes > Kitasatosporales > Streptomycetaceae > Streptomyces > Streptomyces sp. NBC_01546. Next base: position 589,163 of record NZ_CP109379.1, on the reverse strand, counting down.
CGGCTTCGGCGCACCCGGAGCCCCGGGCATGTTCTCGCTCACCGACCCCGATCACACGCTCGCCCTGCTGGCCGAGGCCGGCTTCGAGGACGCCCGGGCGCAGCGCGTGGAAGCAGCCGGGAACTGGGGGAGGAGCGCCGAGGACGCGGCCGCCTTCCTCCTCGGCTCCGGGCCCGGCCGCCACCTGCTGAGCCAGGTCGGGCACGAGGTTCAGGAGCATGCCCGCCGGACGCTGACCGACGCGTTGCGCCCGTACGAGGAGGGCGGCGCGGTGTGGCTGCGCAGCGGCTCCTGGCTGGTCACCGCCGCCCGCAGCTGCGGCGAGACGGACACGCCCCGTCAGGCGGACTGCGCGCCGCTGCGGCGGGCGTAGCAGAACAGGTGGTCCTCCGGTTCGGCGAGATCACTGTCCGGCCGGAAGGTGGAGGTGGCGTGGTACAGGACCTCCAGGCCGCAGTCCTCGCGGAGCCGGCGCAGGTACTCCGCGGTGGAGTAGCTGGAGACCCGGACGCGGTGGCCCATCCATTCGATCTCCACGTCCGCGATGTCGGCCGGCACGGTGGCCATCACGAAGTAGCCGCCCGGTACCAGGCATTCGGTGATCCTGCGGAGTGCCTCGCCGACCTCGTCGCGGCCCATCACCAGCAGCGGGAAGAAGGCGCAGACGGCGTCGAAACCGCCGTCCGGAGCCCGGTAGTCGCGCACGTCCCGCCTCTCGAAGCGGGCGGCGGGCACCTGGGCACGGGCGAGTTCGACCATCGCCACCGACACGTCGATGCCGGTGACCTCGTACCCGGCCCGCACGAGCGTCTCGGCGACCGGCCGCCCGGTGCCGCTGCCGACGTCCAGGACGCGGGCGCCGGCGGGCAGTCGGGCCGTGAGCCAGTCGAGCGCGGCGAGCTGGCCGGGCAGGTCGCGAAAGGCACGCTCGTATTCGGCCCCCATCCCGTCGAACACTTCCGCCGCCGACTCCACCGCGCGATCGTCCACCGCAGGTCCCTCCGATTTCCGGTTCCAGGCCGGATCCCAGGCTAGAGGCTGAGGGAGGCCGGCACGAAGACCCGTCCGCCGTCCGGATCGGGTACGGGGAAGTGGCGTACAGGTGGCGCTGTGTGGGTCCTCGGGGCGGAGAAGTCCGTCACCCAGCCCCGCATCGGGCGGCCGGTGAGGCGGACGCCGCCGCCCGCTGCCGTCGGATCTGGCGGCTGCGCAAGGCGGTGTACAGCGCAGCGGTGATGACGCTGGCGGCGCACCAGGCGCCGAGTGCCACGGCGATCGTGGAGAGGGCGGACATGGGGACACCTCCGGGTGGGACGACGGGGGCGGGGACGGGAACGGGTGTCGGCCGCCGTCTCAGAGGAACGGGCCGCAGGGCGGTCACGCTGGCGGCGGAGTGCCGCGATGAGCCGGGCACGGTGGTACTCACCGTGCCCGACAAGTACCCCAAGGGCGTGGACTTCACGCTGACCCGTGCGGATGGATCCGAGCCGGATCGATGAGGGCCGTACGGGATGCCAGGGCGCAGGCGGCGTCGGCGAAGTACTGCTCGTCGGCACCGTGGGCGAGGCCGAGCATGACGCCCTGGCTGAGGCCGACGAACAGCGCCCGGAGCGCGGTGGCCAGGCGCTGCGCCTGATGCGGCGTCACGACGTTCCCGTTGTGCGATCGGCCGGTGAACAATGCGATCAGGTGGCTCTCATGCGTCCGGACGGATGCGGCGAGCCGGGAGCCCAACTCCGGATCGTGCAGGGCCATGTCGAGCAGGGTGATCTGCAGCGACAGGCCGGACAGCGCGTTGGGGGCGTCACAACTGCGCCGGTAGAACCGGGCGAAGGCGTCGACCGCTTCAAGGAGATCCATGTCAGCTCGGATCGCCTGTTCGATCTCTTCGTAGTGCGGCCGCAGGTAGTCGGTGACCAGGGCGACCACCAGGCCGCTCTTGCTGCCGAACAGCGAGTAGATGGCGCCGGTGGTCAGGCCCGCCCGCTCGGCGATCTCGTCGAGCTTGGCGCGGTACCCGTCTCGCGAGACGACCTGGAACGCGGCATCCAGCAAGGCGCGGCGGTTACGTTCCTTGGTCTCGGCTCTCGTCATTCTCATAATTTTATTATGGTAGTAATCATGTTACGGAACGGGAAGTTGACCAGGCATCAGGGAGGAACGCTCATGACGCAGAACCAGACCCAGGCCAAGAACCAGCCCCAGACCGCGACTTCGTCAGCGAAACGCATGCTGGCGGGGGCCGTCGCCGACGGCGTCTTCAAGGTGATGCTCGGTGCCGCCTTCATCATCGGCGCTGTCCGGCTCGGTGACCTGCTCGGTGTGCCCGCCTGGCTGATGGCCGTGTCCGGCGTGGCCCTGCTGATCGGTGGCGGGATCGAGATCGGGTACGTGCGCAGCCGCCCGATGACCACGTACATGCGGCTCATGGTTGCCTACGACATCGGCTGGGTGCTGGCGGCGCTCGCCGGCCTGCTGATGGCATGGCGGGGCGGCAGTGCCGGGGGTGAGGTGTGGATCGGGTACCAGGTGGCGGCCCCCGTCGCGCTCGCCGCACTGCTGGTAGCCGCCACCCCCGTGCACTGAGGTGGCGAGCGACATGAGGTGTACGTACTGCGGTGCCGTCGGCCTTGAGCAGGGGTTCGTGGAGGACACCGGCGAGGGCGCTCGCGGCTATGCCCGCTGGATCGCCGGACCGTTGGAGCGCGGGCTGCTCGGCGGGGCGAAGAGGCTGGGCCGGCCCCGCCGGCAGATCGACGCCTACCGCTGCCCGCGCTGCGGCCACTTGGAGCTCTTCGCCACCGAGCCGATCTGAGTCCACCCGCTACGGCGCGATCGGCAGCTGTCGCTTGTGCTCGGTGAGGCGGTAGCGGCGGACGATCGTGTCGAAGGCCCGCTCGCCGACCGGCTTGCCTTCCAGGAAGTCGTCGATCTCGTCGTACGTGACTCCGAGCGCGTCCTCGTCGGCCTTGCCCGGGTCCAGGGTCTCAAGGTCCGCAGTGGGGGTCTTCCAGACCAGCTCGGCGGGGGCGCCCAGGGCGTCGGCGCAGGCCCGTACCCGGCGCTTGGTCAGACCGGTCAGCGGGACCAGGTCGGCCGCGCCGTCGCCGAACTTGGTGAAGAAGCCGGAGACCGCCTCGGCCGCGTGGTCGGTGCCCACGACCAGGCCGTCGTGCGCGCCGGCCACCGCGTACTGGGCGATCATGCGCTGGCGGGCCTTGATGTTGCCCTGCACGAAGTCCTGGTGGTGGGCGTCGCGGAAGACGGTGCCGCCGGCCACGGCGGCCTCCAGCGCGGCGTCGCTCGCGGACTTGACGTCCACGGTCAGTACCCGGTCGGCGTTGATGAAGCCGAGGGCGAGCTGGGCGTCCTTCTCATCGGCCTGGACCCCGTACGGCAGCCGCATCGCGTAGAACGTCGCGTCGTGACCGGCCGCGCGGACCCGCTCCACGGCCAGCTGGCACAGCCGGCCGGCGGTGGTGGAGTCGACGCCGCCGCTGATCCCGAGCACCAGGGAGCGCAGGCCGGTGGAGGTGAGCCGCTCGGCGAGGAAGGCCACCCGGCGCTCGATCTCCCGGTGCGCGTCGAAGCTCTCGGCCACCAGGAGCTCCCGGGCGATCTCCTGCTGCAGGGCGGTGGACGCCGGCTGGCTCACGGCTGCTCCTCGTGGTCGTTCGTGGTTCACGGTGTGCTGTCCCGCCGACCCTAACCGAAGCGGCGGGCCGGGGTTCGCAGAGGTTCCGGGTTCCGGATACCGGCCAGGAACCCGAGGTGGGCGACGGAGTTCAAGCCATCCGCCTCCCGATGCCGAGGGTTGGTGAACCCGTTTCGCCGCAGGGCCGTGGAACGCATCGACGCCCGCCTCCGTTGCCGTGTCGGTACGGAGGGTCAGCGTCCGCGAGAGCAAGGAGTCCTGCCGGCTGCCGCCGGCGTCATCCGCCCCCACGGAGATCCCCATGCGATTGCTCCCGTCCACCCCCGTCACCTTCCTCATCGTGTCCCCCGCCGGTTCCGACGCGAGCGGCACTCCGGAAGCCGCTCCCGAAGCAGCACTGGCCGCCGATGCGGTCGTCCTGGACCTGCGCGAGGTCGAGGGCGCCCCGGCCCGGATGCCGGATGTGGCGGTGCTGCCCGGGCGGCAGTGCTGGGCGTTGATCGCACCGCCGCGCAGTGCCGAGGGCGAAGCCGAGTTGCGCAGGCTGTCCGGGGCGGTCGACGGGCTGATGGTCACGTGCGTGGGCGGGACGGACGACCTCGACCGGGTCGCCGCGCTCGGCCCGGGCACCCCGTTGATCCCGGTCATAGACAGCGCCGAGGCGTTGCGCAGGGCCCCGTCGCTGGCCCGGCACCCGGCCGTCGTGCGACTCGGCTTCACCAGCCGTCACGCCTGCCCGGACTTCACGGACGGCATGCTCTCGGTGCAGAGCACGGCCGCCTGGGTCTACCGGATCGTCGCCGCGGCCTCGGCGGCCGCGGACCTTCCGGGACCGGTCGGCGGGATCTGCCCCGGTCCGCAGGACCGGGTGGCGGTGGCGGGCGAAGCGGCCCAGACGGCGGACGCGGGTTTCACCGGATACTGCGTGTCCCAGCCGGAGTTCCTGGCGGACGCCGCTGCCGCCATCGCTGCTGCCGCCATCGCCGCTGCAGCCGTCGCTTCGACCCGTCGCGTCGGCACCGGGCGGCGCCACCTGCGCCGCGTACCCGCGCACGTGGGGACCGCCGCCGCAACCTGAGGGGATCAGGCGTTGCGTGGCACCGAAGGCACTCAGCGCAGTACGGCCGCCAGCAGGTCGGCGCCCAGCGCCGTCAGATCGGGCAGGCTGAGGGTGTGACGGACGTAACGACCGTGCCGCCGGGCTGTGAGCAGGCCCGCGCGGCGCAGGACGGCGAGGTGGCGGGAAACCTCCGGGAGCGTGAGTTCCCAGGCGTGGGCCAGCTCACTGGTGGTGTGCGGGCCGCGGGCCAGGGTGCGCAGCAGCCGCAGCCGTACCGGATGTGCGAGCGCCTCCAGCCGTAGAGTGACCATCTCCAGCGATACCGGCTCTGATGGACCCGGTTCGGACACGGGGTACTGCACCACCGGCTGCCACCCGGGCGCGTGGACCGCCACCAGGTGCGGGCGGCCGAAGACACTGGGGATGAAGGTGACCCCGGTTCCGTGGGCGGCGGTCGCCTTGTCCTGCAGCTTGTCCACGATGATGCAGCCGCCGTCCGGTGCCAGGGTGACCGCGCCGGAGACCGATGCGAGTGCCGCCCCGATGCCCTGGCGCCTCAGCAGGTCGTTCTTCAGCCGCAGGTCGGTGGCGAGCTGCACGGCGACGCCCGTCCAAGCCTCGTCGAAGAAGGCCTCGGCGCACTGTTCGAGGGTGTGGCGCACCCTCGCCCGCACGGCGGCCGGGTCCGCGAGCAGCCGTTCCGCGAAGGCCTCTTGCCGTGCGCCGCGGGCCTGGGCCAGGTCCAGGGCCCGCTCGCGAGCCGTCGCGTCGGTGAGCGGCGACGGCGCGGCGAAGTGGACCCGGTTGCTGCCGCACGTGGTGACGAGCGCGGCGGTCACATACCTTTCGTCGTCGATCCGGTCCACGTCGTCCAACTCCTCGGCGAGGGTGGCTCGAGGTCGGGCGGGGAGCAGGAAGTCGGCTTGTGAGGAACGCCAGAGGAACTCGGCCTCCCGCAACCGTTCGGCCAGCTCCGGCGGCAGCCCCGCCCAGACGTCCCCGGCCCAGCCGGCGAGCTGCGGATGATGTCCGGGTTCGGCCAGTACGTGCAGCATCGCGGTCAGCTCGGCCAGTGGGGAGGCGGCGAACCGCAGTCGCTCGGACGGCAGCCCGCTGATGTCGATCCTCAACGTCACCCCCTCATCATCGCTGACCTGATGGCCGGCGACGTCGTCGGTTGACGGTGTCCGTCAACCGACGCGGCCGGCCCGGCGGCCGAACGCACCGTTGACGCCATGGCAACCACCACCAAGATCAAGCTCCGCGCCCTCGTCCGGGCCTCCGGAGGCCCCCGCTATGCCGTCGCCCTGGCCGTGGACGCGCTCGGCACCGGCCTGCTGCGGCCGTTTCTGCTGCTCTACGGGGTGACGGTGCTGAGGCTCTCCGCGCCGGTCACCGGCATCGCCATGACGGTCGGCGTCGTCGTGGGTCTGGTGTGCATGCCGGCGGTGGGCCGATGGCTGGACCGGGGCGCACGCAGCACGGTCGTGGCAGCGTCGATGCTGGTGCGGGTCCTCGGTGTGGCGCTGCTGCTGGCCGCCCCGGCGGGGCACGTCTGGCTGTTCGCGACGGCGGCGCTCTTCCTCGGCATCGGCAACCAGGCATGGCCGGCCGCCCACGCGGCTCTCGTGGCCACGGTCGCCAACGGCAGGGAACGCGACGTCGCGCTCGCGGGAGGCCGCGCCCTGCGCAACGCCGGCCTGGGCGTGGGCGCGCTCCTCGCCACAGCATGCCTGGCGGGCGGCACCAGCGCACTGCAGGCGCTGGCAGCCGTCACCGGGCTCGCGTATCTGGCTGCGGCGGCCTTGGCGTGGTCGGTCCACCTGTACGCGCAGCCGGCCGCTACCCCGGCCAAGGACAGGGACGACGGGCCCGCACCCCGGACGCGCGCGCTGCTGGCCGCCAACGTGGTCTACGTCTTCTGCCTCAACGTCCCCGAAATCGCGCTCCCTCTGGTCCTGCTGACACAGCTGCACGCATCCCCGGTGTGGTCGGCAGCCATCTTCGTGGCCAACACGGTGCTGGTGGTCACCCTGCAGGTCCCGGTCACCGTCCTGCTATCCCGCTTCTCCCGGCGCACCGTGCTGGCTCTCGCCGGCGTGGTACTCGCCGTGTCCTACCTCGGCTTCCTCGCGGCCACCTCACTGGGACACGGCTGGGGTGCCCCGGCCGTCGCCGCGGTGTCCGTGCTCTGCACCCTCGGCGAGATCATCTATGCCGGCAGCGCCACCGCGCTCGTGACCGCCCTCGCCCCGGCCCATGTCCTGGGACGCACCCTCGCCCGCTTCGAGCTCTCCACGGGCTTCGGCCTCGCCGTCTCTCCGGCCGTCATCACCGCTCTCGCACCCCACGGCTCGGCTGCCCTCTGGGGCAGCCTCGCCGGTGCGACACTCCTCTCCGCCTCCGCCGTTGCCGCCGAGAAGGACGAAGGCACGCGGCTCAGCGATCGCCCCCACCCGGCGAGAGCAGGCTCGTGAGCTCTCCACTACTCCTCGTCCTCGTCCGTGGGCCCGGCCGGCGGCGCCACGAGCTGTACCAGCTCGATTCGAACGCGCGTCCTTCGTTGCCGACTCGCACATGCGCATGCGGGCATTTCGCCCTGTTGTTCGTCACTCTGGGTGCGGCTGATGCTTTCCCCTCCTCTCCCCACCCCGACAGGAAGCGCACATGATGACCGCACTCCGGTTCCCCACTGCTTCCCGCACCGCAACCATCAGCACCACCCCCTATGACGTCGGTCTGCCCGTGCTGCGTCTCGTGCTCGGCGTGATCATGGCGGTCCACGGAACCCAGAAGCTGTTCCGGTGGTTCGACGGCCCCGGCATCAAGACCACAGGCATGTTCTTCAGCAAGGCCGGCTATCCGGCGGGCGAGACCATGGCGACGATCGCGGGCCTGACCGAGACGCTGGGCGGCCTGGGCCTGATCCTCGGCCTGCTCACCCCGCTGGCGGCCGCCGCCATCGTCGGCGTCATGATCAACGCCATTTCCGTCAAGTGGACCGGCGCCGTGCTCGGCCTGGAGGGCATCGAGCTCGAGTCCCTGATCATCGCCGCGGCCGTCACCCTCGCCCTCACCGGCCCGGGCCGCTTCGCCCTCGACCGTTTCGTACCGGTGCTCCGTGACCACAAGCTGGCGTACGGTTTCCTCGCCCTGGCCCTGGGGGTCGTACTGGCGGTCGTGGTGCTGCTGTTGCGGGACTGAAGGCAGGGGATCAGGCAACCTGGCCGGTCTTGAACCCGTCGGGGCGCTCCCTGGAACCGGCGGCGCGATGCAGGTACGAGTCGATCGCGGCGAAGGTGTCGTCCGGCTGCTCCATCTGCGGCAGGTGGCCTGCCCGGGAGATGAGCTGGAACGCGCCGTTGCCGAAGCCGTCGGCGTAGGCCGCGCCGTAGGCGGGCGTGACGATGCGGTCGCTCTCGCCCCAGAGCAGCAGGGCGGGGATCTCGACCTGCCGCAGGCGGCGCAGCAGCTTCGGGTCGTGCATGTACGGGTCGCCCGCGAGGACGCGCATGGTGGCCATGTTGGCCTGCTGGGCGGTGAGTTGCTCGGGCGGTATGAGCGCGGGGTCGCGGTAGTGGCGGGCTGAGTCGTGCCAGGCGAATTCGGCGACGCCGCGGGCGTCGAGGGTGAAGAAGTCCCGGATCGGCTCGGATGCGACGTGGATGCCGACGGCGTCGATCAGGACGAGGCCGGTGATGAGGCCCGCCGTGTCGCGTACCGCCATCTCGGCGCCGATCCAGCCGCCGAGCGAGGAGCCCACGACGAGGACGTCGCGCAGTCCGCGGGCGTGCAGGTGGTGGAGGTAGGCAAGGGCGAGGTCGTCGATGCCGGTCAGCCACTCCGGGCGGTCGGTGCCGTTCCAGCCGGGGTGTGTCGGAGTGATGGTGTGGGTGGTCCGCGCCAGGTGGGTGGAGAGTCCCGCGACCGTGGCCGGTCCGCCCCCGCCGTGCAGGATCAGGACGGGCCGGCCGGTTCCGGCCTCGGTCAGGGTGAGGGGCAGGTCCGGGTACACGGTGGCCGTGTGAGTGGAAGTCATGCTCCACACAGTAACTAAACTAGTTTATATAAGCTAGCTTGGTTGTGGATTAGGCTGGATCCATGCGCAATGAACTGCAAACCCTCGGCAGGGCGGTCAAGCAGGCCCAGTACCGCCAGCACCGCGCCCTGGAGCGAGAGTTGGCCACGGTCGGCACCACACTGGCCCAGTGGGACGCCCTGCGGGCGATCAGCGGCGCACCCGGGACGCCGGCCCGCGCGCTGGCCGCGGCCACGTTCCAGAGCGAGCAGGCCTTCGGCACGCTCGCCGCACGCCTGGTCGCCCAGGGTCTGGTCGAACGCCGCCCCGGGCACGGTCGCCGCATCGAACACCACCTCACCCCCGCAGGCGAGCGCGTCCTGAAGGCCGGACACCAGATCGCCGATACGGTGCTGGCCTCATGCTTCTCCACCTTGTCCACGGCCGACCGCGCCACCCTGCTCGACCTGCTGCAACGCCTCGACCCCGACGAGGACGGGAGCCCGTAAGGCATGACGCGCCGGCGAGCTCCGATCGGCGCGAGGTGTGATGCAGGTCACGGGAAGCCGGTGTGCGCTGCCGGACAGCTCAATGAGGTGAGCACTCACATGCGAGCCCGGATACGAGCCGGGGATTCAAGCGCGTTCGCAGAGCTTTTCGACAGCTATGCCCGCGCGGTCTACAACCATGCTTTCCGACTGACCGCCGACTGGTCGACGGCCGAGGACGTGATGGCCGCGACGTTCATGGAGGCGTGGCGGCTGCGTGACAAGGTCGATCCAGAGGGCGGCTCCCTGCGGCCGTGGCTGCTGGGCGTCGCCACCAACACCGCCCGCAACCAGTACCGGAGCAACCGGCGCTACCGGGCAGCGGCGAACGCGGCAGCGGCGGCCGAGCTGTCCGTTCCCGACCACGCCGAAGAGGTGGCCGAACGAGTCGACGACCGGCGCCGCCTCGCGAAGGCTTTGACCGCCCTCGCCTCGCTGCGCAGAACGGAGCGCGAGGTGGTGGCGCTGTGCCTGGGGGAGGGCCTGGACTACGAAGCCGCGGCGCAAGCCCTCGGGATTCCGGTCGGTACCGTCGGCTCCCGGCTTTCCCGGGCGCGCAAGAAGCTGCGCGTGCTCGCCGAGGACGAACCGGCCGGCCCGGCTGCCGAAAAGACGCCGCAGAATGCGCGCGGAAAACGGGAAGGCGGCGGTTCGCCGCGACAGACAAGAGGTGACCACGCACACGTGGTCCGGCCCGCGCAGGGAGGAAACCGATGAACGCGAACACGTCCGGACCGAGTCCGGCCGAGTGGGACGAGGGCGTACGGCTGCTCTCCCAGACGGCGCGTGACCTTCCGGCGGGCCGCCACCAGTTCCACAAGGAGCTCTTGATGGCCCAGATCCAGCAGGAACAGCGTACGGAGACGGCAGCCCCGGTCAGGGCGCGGCGATTCCGGCTGCCGCGTCCGGCGATCACACTGCCCGTCGTGGCCACCGCCCTCGCCGGGGCGGTCGTCGCCGTGTTGATGATGCCCGGCGGCACCGAAGCCGGGGGCCTCGCCACCGGACCGGCCATGACGACGCCCGTCGGCGCCGCGACCACCAACGGCGTGCCGGAACTGCTCGACCGGATCTCGCTGGCGGCGGCTGAGGTGCCCCAACAGGGCATCAAGCCCGGCCAGTACATCTACATCGAGTCCCAGACGGCCGACACCTTCCTGAAGACCGTCGGCGACAAGACCACCCTGGCCAGCTACGAGCTGCACCGCCGCCAGATCTGGGCCTCTCCCGACGGCACCAAGGGCTGGCTGATCGACCCCGCCGTCAACGACAGCCCCGAGGGAGAGACCCTGAGCCTCCCCGACGAGTTGGGCAACACCCGGGTGGCCGGCCTGAACGCACCCTCGTACGACTACCTGGCCAAGCTGACCGCCGACCCCGACGAGCTGCTCGCCAAGATCTACAAGGAGACCGAAGGCATGGGCAACTCACCCGAACAGCAGGCGTTCACCACCATCGGCGACCTGCTCGGCGAGAGCTACCCGCCTGCGGCGCTGTACCCGGCCTTGTTCAGGGCCGCCGCGAAGATCCCCGGTGTCGTCGTCGTGCAGGACGCGGTGGACGCGGTGGGCCGGCCCGGGGTGGCGGTTGCCCGGCTGGACGAGAACAGCGGTCAGCGCGAGGAGTGGATCTTTGAGCGGAACACCCATGTCTTCCTGGGCAAGCGCACCGTTCAGGTGAACGAGAACCGTGGACAGCAGGCCCTGATCAAGCCCGGCACGATCACCTTCACCAGCGCGATCACGAACCGGGCCATCGTCGACGGCATCAAGAGGACCCCGTCGCGGGTGGGCTGACGCACCAAGACCCCCTAGGCGTGCAGGCCTTCCAGGAGCATGGTCAGGTAGCGGTGGGCGGTTGCGGTACGGGCGGCGGGGGTGCTGCCGTGCATGTTCGCGGCGTAGGCGATTCCGCACATGAGCGGGACCAAGTCGCCGGGGGTCAGGTCTGCGCGCACGACCCCGGCGCCTTGGGCCCGGCCGAGTAGCCGCTCTCCGACCGACCGGAGAGTGCGTTTCAGTTCGGTGGTGCGCGGCAGTGCGTCCGTGGGCGCGGCGGTGACCGGGGACAGAGACGCGTCGGTGACCTGCGCTTCGATGGTGTGGGCCAGGAAGCCGACGAGTGCCTGCCACGGGTCGCCGTCGGCCAGCGCCTGCTCACCTTGGGCGGCGAGGTCTTCCAGGCATGGGGTGGCGACGGTCTCCAGGAGCGCCTCGGAGGTGGGGAAGTGACGGTAGACGGTGCCGACGCCCACCCCGGCGCGGCGGGCTACGTCATTGAGCTGCAGCGGTGTGCCCTCGTCGATGAGGCCACGGGCCACGGCGACGATCCGTTCCCAGTTGCGAGCGGCGTCCTTGCGTAGCGGGGTCGTCATGGGGGCAGTCTAACCGGATTGCTCATCCGGATCGCCGGGCCTCCACCCCCAGAGGTTGCCTTGCCCTCTCGCCTCCCTGAGCGCTGCGGTCATGCTGATCGGTTCACGGATCCCGTGAGGCGCTCACTGAGGCGGCGGACGGCCGCGGCGATGCGAGGGTCGGTCGCGGCGCGGAAGGGGGCGACCGGATGCGCCTGGGGTCCGATCACGAGACCGGTCCGGCCGGCCAGCGTGGCGTCGGTTGCGGCGAAGATCGAGGGTTTGGCCGCAACGGAGGCCGGACCCGAGGTTGACCGCTCGAACTTCCGCTGGACAAGGGGCCAGAGCAGGCGCAGTCCAGGGGAGACGATTCTGGGATCGCGCATGGTGCCGTTGGTCATGTCGGTCGCGGCGCCGCCGGGGTCCGCGGCGAAGACCGAGATGCCCGTCCCGTCGAGCCGTCCGGACAAGTCCAGCGCGTAGGCAAGGTTGGCGAGCTTGGCGCGGCCGTACCAGTGAAAGCCGTAGTAGCCGCCAGGCGGCTCGACGGCATCGAACGTGCGCTTGGCGACTCCGATCGAGCCCGAGGTCACGTTCACGATCCGACTCGGCGCACCGGCCTGAAGGGTGGGGATCAGCAGCTCGGTCAGCAGGTACGGCGAGAGGTGGTTGACGGCGAACGACGCCTCGATGCCGTCGACCGAGTCCTGCCGCTCGGCGAACATCGCCCCGACGTTGTTGACCAGGACGGTCAAGGGGCCCTCGGAGGCGATGCGGTCCGCGAGTGCGCGGACCGCATCGAGCGAGGCGAGGTCGGCCGCCAGGAACCGGGCGGGATGCTCCGGCGCCGTGGCGTTGATCCGCTCGACCGCGCGAGCGCCGCGCTCGGCGCTGCGCCCGACCGCGGTGACCGCGAGCCCTGCCGCGGCCAGCCCCAAGGCGGTCTCCAGCCCTATCCCCGCCGTCCCTGCCGTGACTACGGCTGTCTGCTTCATCGCACATCCTGTTCTCGCGATACGGATACGTCATCCGTTTAGTGCTGCCACCGTAGCAGATCCGGATGGCCTATCCGTTTAGCGGTGAGCGGCTGGCCGGCGGCACTCCCGGCCAGGCGAGTTGGGGGGGGAGGCCGCGGTGGGGAGGACGGCGTGGATGATGGCCGGTATGCGCATCCGCATCGAAGCCGTCGAGCTACCCGGCCTCACCTGCCCGCCCGGAGCCACCGCTGACGGAGGGGCGCCGTTCTACGGGAACGTCCACGTCGCCGTACAGCGACGCGATCGCCCGGCCGAGCTCCTCGATCCGCAGCCCGGTGATGCGAGGACCGCGACCTGGACCCTGGAGTGCACCGTCGTCGCTTCCCCGGCGGGCCCCGATGTGAAGGGCCCGTACGTGCAGGGCCGTCCGGGCGGCCGGTTCGTCTACCTGTCGTGGGGCACGGTCGACGAGGAGGGCGCCTTCACGATGTTCCGCCGCGCCAAGCTGATGCTCGATGCCGTGCCCGGTCAGGTGCTCAGGGCCGCCGCGGATGGCGGCCTGCTGGTCGGGCGTCTGGGTCTGACCGACGCATGCGGCGAACCGGTGTGCGCGCGGGTCGTACCCCCGCGCATCACCTGGGTCGCGGAACCCGCCGGCTGAGGGTGTCGGGCACCGTCGGTGCGGCGACAGGATGGCGCAGAGGTCTAGCGTCGGATGTCCACACCATGATGTGGGAGGACAGCACTCATGCGGATCACCGTACTGACCGTTCCAGACTGCCCCAACGCGCCGGTCGCACGTGAGCGGATCGCCGCCGCTCTGGACGGCCGGGCGGCGAAGGTGGAGCTGGTCGAGGTGCGGACTGAGGCGGAGGCCGCGCGCTGGGGCATGACCGGCTCGCCCACCGTGCTGCTCGACGGCGCCGACCCGTTCGCGCTCGCCGGTGCGGCCCCGAGCGTCTCCTGCCGCCTGTACCGCGACGCGGACGGCCGCACCGACGGGGCGCCGAGCGTGGAGGCCCTGAGGCGGGCCGTGGCGGGCGGAAGCGTCCGATAGTCCGGGGCCGTACCCGTTTCCGCCGTGGCACCCGGCACCGGGTCCAGCTGGAGGGCGGGTACGGGATCGCGACGCAGACCTTCGGCCCCCTGCTGGCTCCCTGAATGTTCGGTCTCTGAGCAGGCCGCCCGCCGGGCCCTCAGGCCGCGTCGGGTGTGCGGGGCGGATCGGATCTGTTGCCGAGGACGTTGTCGATGTGGGCCGCGAGCGAGGCCCGCAGGCTGTCGGGTGTCATCTTCTGGTCGTCGATCAGGTGCGCCACGAGGTCGGCGCGGATGGCCGCCAGCAGGGCGTGGGCGGTGAAATCCGCGTCGTGGACGCCAGGCACCTGGTCCAGCGCCGCACGAAGGATTTCGTGCCACCAGCCGTAGTGCCCGGCCTGGTAGGGGCTGCTGAGCCCGGCGTCCTCCGCGGCCGACATCAGGTGCCGGTTCTCGATCTTGAAGCGCAGCGAGGCGTCGAGGAGGTCGAGCACCCGCTGCCGCGGTGAGGACCCGGCCGCGTCCTGCGCTTCCCGCACGGCTTGCCGCAGGGGTTCGAGGCGGGAGGCGATCACGGCGCCGATCAGGCCGGCACGGTCGCCGAAGCGGCGGAAGAGCGTGCCCTTGCCCACGCCCGCGGCTGCGGCGATGTCGTCCATCGACACGCTGTGGGGGCTGCTGCTCTCGGCGAAGAGGGCGTCGGCGGCGGCCAGCACGGCTTCTCGGTTGCGCAGGGCGTCCGCGCGCTCGGTGCGCTGGGCCACGGTTCCTCCTCCTTGGTCCGAGTCCTGTCCCGGACCCCCGGAACGGTTCATGGTATGCGGTGGGTTCGCGTCAGTGGCGGCCCGCGCGCCCGGCCAGGAACGCCGCGGAGTCCGCGCAAGAAACCGTTTGGCGGACCAGGCGACCACTGCTACTTTCCCTGAAGCCGTGCCAGAGAACGAGGAGGTGGTACCCGTGAACGCAGTATCGACATGGGTGCTCCCCTCCGGGGTCACGGCCGGGCGATAGGTCGTCCGGGAGCGCCGTCTCTGAGCCCTCCCGAAAGGCACGACCATGCAATTCACTTCTGAACAGCGCCTCGACGACGGCGTCCTCGAACGCGAATTCACCCTCGGCGAGATCCCCGGAACCCTGTGGACCCCTGAATCCGCCGCACTGACCCCGCTGATCCTGATGGCCCACAACAACGGCCTGCCCAAGGGGGCAGCCCGGCTGGTTGCCCGGGCCCGGCACTGCGCGGCGTCCGGCTACGCGGTGGCCAGCATCGACGCCCCCGGGTGCGGTGACCGGCCCCGTTCCGCCGCCGACGAGCAGGTCCGCGCCGACCTCCGCCGGGCGATGCAGGCCGGCGAGCCGGTCGATGAGATCTTCGAGTCCTTCATCGGCCCGCTGGTCGAAAAGGCGGTCCCGGAATGGCGGACCACCCTGGACGCCCTCCTTTCGCTGCCCGAGATCAGCGGCCCGGTCGGGTACTCGGGGTGGACCGCCGTCGGCATTCGGCTGGCGGCGGTCGAGCCGCGCATCGCGGCGGCCGGTTTCTTCGCCGGGGGTTACGTGCCCCTCGCCCAGCGCGAGGAGGCCCGGCAAGTCACCATTCCGCTGCTGTTCCTGCTGCAGTGGGACGACGAAGGGAACCCCCGGCAGCGGGCCCTGGACCTGTTCGACGCCTTCGGCACCAAGGAGAAGAC
The DNA here is from genome assembly GCF_045208355.1 of Streptomyces sp. NBC_01546. Classification (NCBI taxonomy): domain Bacteria; kingdom Bacillati; phylum Actinomycetota; class Actinomycetes; order Kitasatosporales; family Streptomycetaceae; genus Streptomyces; species Streptomyces sp. NBC_01546. Next base: position 573,823 of record NZ_CP109379.1, on the reverse strand, counting down.
GCTGCACGCCAATCTGGGCGGGCACACCGGCACCCCGTGGTTCGAGGTGGAGGACGGGACCCGGTTCTTTGGCCGGCACCTGAAGTGAGGCCGGGCCGTCAGGCCGACAGCAGGGTAGGCGGTGTCGGCCGGGACGCCGCTCGTCGAGGACGGGTCCCGGCTCTCCTCAGCTCTCGGCACCGCGGGCCCCTGCCAACCAGGCAGGGGTCCGCGGTGCCCGAAGCCGTGAACTGTTCCACTTCTCGCGCCGGTCATGGAACATCAACCGCTCCATTGGACCTCCCGTTCCACGAAGGCGCGGAACGTGCCCGGCGGGCGGCCGGTGAGGTGCTGGACGGTGTCCGAGGTGCGGTCCTCCGCGCCCTCGGCGATGGCGCGGTCCATGCCGGCCAGCATGGTGGCGAACTCCAGCGGGATTTCGGCCGCCCAGCGGTCGCGCAGCTGCTCGAAGGTCAGCTGCCGGTGCACCACGGGCCGGCCGGTGACCTCGGCGATGGTCGCGGCGACGTCGGCGTAGCTCAGTGTCTGCGGCCCGGTCAGGATCAGGTCGGTGTTGGGGGCCTGGTCGTCGGTCAGGGCGCGTACGGCGACGGCGGCGATGTCCTCGGCGTCGATGAACCCGACGCGGCCCTCTCCCGAGGCCGACATGATGGCGCCCTCGTCACGGATGCTGCGCGCGTGGGGGGTGGAGGCGGCGAAGTTCTGCATGAACCAGGACGGCCGCAGCACCGCCCACTGCTCGAACAGGCCGGGCAGGGCCTCGTGGACCTGGCCCACCGCGGGTCCGCCCGCGGGGATCGCCGATGAGCTGAGCAGCACGGCACGATGCACGCCTGCCGCGCGGGCCTGGCGGAGGAAGGGCAGCATGACCGCGGCAGGGTCCGAAGAGCCGATGGGCGGGACGAGGTAGACGCGGTCGACGCCGTCGAGGGCCTCGCTCCAGGTCGCCGGCTCGTTCCAGTCGAAGCGGACAGCCTGTGCGCCCTCCACCGGGGTGGCGTTCCGGCCGGCGGCCCTGACGCGGTGGCCCTCGGTGATCAGGCCGGCGGCGACACGGCGGCCGGTGGTGCCAGTGGCCCCGATGACCAGGATGGTGCTGGGGGAGTTCAACGGTTCGCTCCTACGAAGTCGGCGCCGGGCTGCGACACGGCGAGGGGGTTCCAGTAGTCCCGGTAGGAGGTGATGCGCCCCTCCTTCACCGTGACCACGGCGATGTAGGTCATGTCGAAGGGGCTGTCGGTCTCCACCAGGCGGCCGACCCCGCGCATCTCCACCACGATCCTCTCGGGGACGGTGGTCTGGTGGATCTCCACGTGGGGGAAGTCGTGCAGGTCGACGTGGTCGGGGTAGTGGCGCATGTAGGCGCCGACCGCGGCCTTGCCTTCGAGGCGCAGGGGCCAGCCTTCGGGCGCGAAGGGGAACTCGAGGACGCCGTTGTCGTCCCACAGTTCCACCCAGGCGGGGATGTCCTTCTCGAGCAGGAGCCGAAGACCGTGGCGGTACAGCTCCGCGGGTGCCATGGGGATTGTCATGATCAAGGTTTCCGTTCTGCTCGAAGGCACGGCGTTCCAGGCCCGCAGGACGGACCGCCCGAATGAAAACGGACCGACAGTCCGCATGAAATGAAGCATACGGACTGTCGGTCCGGTTCACAATCGGCCCGTCAGCCGACGGTCGTTGCACTGAACGGCCGTTGACCGGCTGCCATTACGCGCGCTGCGGGCCGGAATCAGCCGCGGCTGCGGCCTTCTTGATGAGCGCGGCGACCTCGCCGGGTCGGCGGGTCGGCGATGAGCGTGTTCACGGATTCGCCCTTGTCGGGCGCGAACGCCGCGATGTGCACGAGTGCGGTTCCCGAGCCGGAAGCGGGCCCCAGCGGGTGCGTGCGGCAGGGGGCTGCTCTAGCGTCGAAGGAGGGAGGGGAAACCCTGCCGAGCAGGTCCGGTGCGGGGGCCCGGGCCACGCGGCCGTACATGGGCCGCGTGCGCTCGGCGCCGTTCCCACGCGGGTTCCGGCATACCCAGGTCCCGGGCCGCGCGGCGATCCCGGAGAGCAGGTATGCATCCCATGCGCACGTCTACCCGTATCGCAAGCGTCCTCACCGGCCTGACCCTCGCACTCGGTGGCGCGGCCTTCACGGCCCCGGCCGCCCACGCGGACGTCACGGCCTGTATCAACCAGGTCAACGGCAGCGTCGAGCCGAACGGAGACAACGCGCAGTGTGTGTCCGGTCTGACCGCGGGCGGTGTGACCAATGGGACCGCGGTGAGCGCCTGCAAGGTGGCCCCCAATTAGGAGTTCGGGTTAGGAGCTCGGGGCGCTTCACAGGCCGGCGCCCATCGGGGCGCCGGCCAACCGGACGGCGAGGTCACTGCCGTTGCGTGCGCCAACCACACCGCCTCGGCCCCACCGGCACATCGGCGCCGGTCGTCAGTCTCAGCGGATGCCGAGTGCGACGATCTGGGTGACCTCGTCCTGGGCGAAGTTGTCGTCGCTGACCAGGAGCAGGGTCCGTTCGCCGCCCGGCAGGGTCGGGCCCCAGGTCATGCCCTCGGTGTTGTCGACCGTGGACAGGCCCAAGTCGTGGAAGTCCGCGACCAGTTCCTTGCGCATCGGTACGACGCTCTGCCCGGCCAGGGAGTCCACGTTCTGCACCTCAGTCGCGCCACGGGTGGTGGCGTCGTAGATGCGGATCTTGAAGCCTGCGCCTGCCACCCACGTGCGTTCGAGTACGAGGTAGCGGCTGGGGTCCTCGGGGAAGGCGAGGATCGCGGGCACACCGGTGTCCGGGGGCCACGGGCTGGACGGGTCGGACTCGGTGAAGATCTTCTCCAGGGGATAGGCGAACTGCCCGAGCACGTCGCCCGCCCGGCTCTGCTGGGTGACGCGAATCAGTGCGCCGTGTACCAGGTCGGGCTCCGGGCCGTCCTGGAGCAGCGGACCCTCGACAGCGCTGGTGAGCACGCCGTTCCTGGCTCCGAACGTGATCGCTTCCACCGCCTTGTTCCGCCGTGGGCCCCGATCGCCCATGCTGACCTCGTAGTTGGGCGGCAGGGGCAGTTGACCACGGTGGGCACCGGAGCGAGTGGCGAACTGGATCGACGGCTGGATCACCGGATCGCTCGACGCCTTCGGCCGGTCGCCCTCCTGTGCCCACCAGTACCGGCAGCTCCACGGGTCCACCCGCAGCTCTTCAGGGTCCACGGCCTTGCCGTCGCCGGCGCTCGCGGGTGGGTAGACGGAGCCGTCCGGCTGCAGGAACGGGTGGGTGCCGGTGAAGTCGACGGAGTGCACCCCGGCGCCGTCCACCGCGATCCTGGCGGTGTAGAAGCGGGCGGGCTGCAGGTACGAGCGGTCGTCGCTGATCATGACGTACTCGCCCGTGCACGGATCCCGGTCGATGCCGGACAGTCCGCCAACAGTCGTGTTCTGGAAGGGGAGTTTGTGCGGAACGATCTTCTCGCCCAGCAACCGGGCCTGCGCCCCGATGTGGGACCGTGCGGCGGTGTCGTCCGACTGGGCTGCCACGGCGGGGGCCATCGTCGCAGTCAGCACCAGGGCCGCGGTACAAACGTGGCGGATCAAGGAGGTTTTCATGTATTCGATCTTGGCCCGGGATGCGCACCGAGCGCAGTCACCCATCCGTGTGATCGGGCCCCGGGCTCGCCCGGTCGCCGCCTGCTGGCGCACGGACCTGACGCTGCGGCAGATGCCCTCTGTGCGGGATCTCGAGGTCGGTGGGTGCCTGCTGGGACTTCGGGGATCGCTCCGCCCGTACGCGTGTCTGGGCGGCGGCCGCTCAACGCAGTCGGAGCACGCCCCTCACGCCGGCGTGGTCGGAGGGCCACAGGCCTGACGGGGTGCGGTCGGCCTGTGTGTGGCCCACTCGTTTGGTCGCCAGCGCGGTGATTTTGCCGCGGAAGAGCACGTAGTCGATGCGCTGGCTGAGGTTGGAGGTGACGTTGCGCAGGTCGGGGGCCTGGCAGCAGGTGAAGCCGGGGTTGCGGGGGCGGGTGGCGGTCCAGGCGTCGGTGAAGCCGGCGGCCAGAAGTTTGTTGTGGCTCTGGGTGGCTGTTCCCGGTGTTGCGCCGACTCCGCCGGCGGCCGAGTTCAGGTCGCCGAGAAGCACGGTGGGGAGTTTGGTGTTCAGCGGGCCGGCGAGCAGTTCGTCGGCCTGTGCTTCCTGGACCGTGGGAGCGGCGGGCTCCAGATGGGTGGTGACCACCCGGGTGGTGCGGCCGCGCACGGTGGCGTCGGCAGCGACCCAGCCGCGCTCGATGCGGATGGGGACGTTGTCGGGCGGAACGCAGCCGAACAGCGGGCGGCAGAGAGGCACGTGGGCCTGGTACCGGGCCGCCTGAGGGTTGGCCACGGAGAAGACGTGCGCGGGCAGGTCGGTGCGGGCCAGGAGTACGTCGCGGTCTGTGAGCCGGATGTCCTGCAGACCGCCGCCGCCGGGCAGGGAGCGAGGGGCCTCGAAGTCGCTGCCGACGGTGACGGTGGCCACGGCCGCGTAGTGCTTGCCTCGGGAGGCAAGCTTGTCGAGCAGGATCTGCAGGAAGTCGTACTCGACGTGGGTGGCGCTGCCCGGTCCGGCTGGGGTCTGGCTGCGCCACAGCACGGCTTCCTGGAGGCCCACGAGGTGGGGGTTGCCGTCGGCGATCTCGTCGGCCAGTGCCTCGGCGCGCTCGGGGAAGTTCGTCGCCTGGACGTTCGCGTACACCGTGGTCACTGCGGCGACGAGCGTCTGCGGGCTTGTGGCGGCGAGGACGGGCGCGAGGTCGGCACCCAGGTAGAGGTTGCGGGTGATGACCCGCAGCTGGTCTGTGGGCTGGGCGGCGGCCGAGGCCGCGGAGAGAGACCCGGGTGTGAGCAGCAGGAGCGCGCCCAGGGCGGCTGTGAGCCAACGGCGAATCATGCAGGCGGACCTTTCGTCGAAAAGCGGGCGAGATCCCGCGCCCTCGGCGAATCTAAGGTGGCCCGCGGGATGTGGCGATCCGGCTGTAGGCCGGGCAGCCGATGCCCCGGCGGTCGCCCTGACGATCGAAACCGGGGTGCACCCGCCGAAGATCCTGCTGATCCGCGGCCGGGCCGAACCGGACGTCGTCGAGGGCATCCCGGACAGGCCGGCGTCGTGGCCGGCGACGGTGGCGCACCCGGTAACACGTCACGCCCAGCCCCAGCCCCGGCCGCATCGGTGACATCGGCCCCGCCGCCCTCGTCCTCAACGGATCCCGAAGTGAACGCCGTTGAGAAACCCGCTGGCTGGCTTGATCCCTCACAGACGAGTATGGAACGCATGAGTGATCTACCCGCACGATGGAGCCCCGCGAGCGTCTACCCCGACATGTGGGCTGACCCGGACGACGATCCCCGCCACAAAGACGGGCACAGTCCGGAGGGCGAGCCGGCGACGCTGCAGGACTTCCTGACGGGCTACCGCATGACCCTGCGGATGAAGTGCGAGGGCCTGGATGCGGAGCAACTGGCCCGTCGGTCGGTTCCGCCGTCGACGATGTCGCTGCTCGGCCTGCTCCGGCACCTCGCCGAGGTGGAACGGGACTGGCACAACTGGATCAGCGACGGTGAACCGCTGCCGAAGCTGTACGGCCGGCGTGATGCGGACTTCGAGGAAGCCGTCGGCGAGCAGGCCGCGGTCGACGCCGCGTACTCCGATCTGGAGCGTGAGCAGGCGGCGACCGACGCCGCGCTGGCCGAGCACCAGGATCTGGGCGAGCGCGTGGGGAAGGACAAGATCGCCGTGCGGGAGCTGATGGTGCACAGGATCGAGGAGTACGCCCGTCACTGCGGGCACGCCGACCTGTTGCGCGAGTGCGTCGACGGAAGGGTGGGCCAGTGAGGTGTTCTGGGTGACCGGCTTTCGGAGGTGAGCCGGGCAGCGTGATGACGGGTGTGGGTGTTCGACGCTTCCTCGACGACGTGCCCGTGCGGGTCGCAGCCGACCTGCGTCAGCCGGCCCCTTCGACGTACGACGCCAGGTTGGCCAGCGAGGAGGCGATCCCGGCCTCGTGTACCGCTTGGTCGATGCCGGGTGGCACGTCCGTGGCGATGACGGTCACCTCGGTCCCGTCACCGGCGGCCGCGAGGTGCCAGGTCATCGTCATGGTGCCCGCGTACGACGGGTCGTCGGCCTCGAACACCGCCCGCTGCACCACGCGCTCCGGTGGCACCAGCTCGGCGAACCCGACATCGACGACATCCGTCGCGTCAGAAGTCTTGCCGGGGCTGTCGGTGGGGTCGAGGTAGGTGAGGACCATCCGGAACCCGCCACCGGGCCGGGGATCCCACCGTTCGACCCGTCCGCACATGCCGCCCGGCGGCAACCAGGCCTCGAGGGACTCCCGGTCGAGGAGGGCGCCGTAGACGGCCGCCGGTGGTGCCGCGATCACGCGGCTGGCGCGGTCGGTCCGGTCCATGGCCCGAGTCTAGGGCCTGTTCTGAGTTCAGATCACGTGACGGGACGGCCGCCGCGCGAGCCTTCTTCCTGCGGGTCGGCGCGTGAGGAGTACGCCTCGTCGCCGACGATCGCGCTCGGCCGCGCGAAGCCGGGCCCTGCGGGGGTCGCCTACGCGGTGGCGTTGCTCACGAGTCGCGTCCTTGGCCGAGAAACCTGCTCCTATGGTCAAATCCCACCCCTGTCGCGTAAGGTTCATTTGGCACTAGCACCTATTACCATTCAAGGGGGGCGGGCGGCGATGCCGGACACCGGGATCAGTGAGCTCGTGCGGATGTGGATCAACGGCTGGGTCGTCTCCCGCGGCAGCTCGGACCCGATCGACGAGCCGTGGGGGTGGACGATCGACGTCGGGCAGCCCAAGCATGTGGCTCGGCACGTGCTGCCGGAGCCCGCCGAGGCCGATGTGCGCAAGATCGTCGCCGCGACGAGCGCGCCCGGGACCTGGCTGAAGCTGTTCGCCGAGGACCAAGCGATCCTGCCCTGGGTCGGGCCGGGCTGGCGGTGCGACAGTCCCGGCTTCCTGATGACCCGTCAACTTGCGCCGGAGCGCCCTGAGGTGCCGGCCGGTTACACGCTCACCAGTTGGAGCCGGGGCGGCGTCAGCCGAGTGCTGGTCCGCACCCGCGCCGGGCACTTCGCCGCCGGTGGACAGATCGCCCAGGCAGGCGCCCATGTCGTGGTCGACCAGGTCGAGACCGCCGCGGAGCACCGGCGCAAGGGCCTCGGCGGCCTGGTGATGCGCACGCTGCAGAGCACCGCTTACGAGGCCGGTGCAAGGACTGGCCTCCTGGTCGGCACGCCCGAGGGCCGGGCGCTCTACTCCTCGCTGGGCTGGACCATGCGCTCCCCGATGACGAGCCTCTGGTACGAACCGTCGGATGCCGCCCAGTGAACTGAACAAGACACCCCAGGACCACCCTGCCGGACTCCGCCTGCGCAGCGCCATCCAGTGGCTCCGCAGCCTCCCACCCACCACGTGATCTGGGCATCTCAGCAGCAAAGTCAGTACGTGATCCCGATGCGCAGAAGCTGGCACCGTTCTCGAGATTCACGCCGACCCACTCTCGCCAGCAGCCACAACGCGCCGTTGTGGCTGCTGGCCGATCTGTTGTTTGACCTGCCGATGTGCTGCTCGCTTTGATCTCGCTGGTCAACGTTTGGTTGTCCGGGCGGGCGAGAGAGTGAGGGATGCGCTGATCATGGTGGCCAGGCGGTCGTTGGGGCGGCAGTTCAGGTGGCTCTGGGCGGCGTACGCGGTCAGCACGCTCGGCACGTGGCTCGCGTTCGACGCATTCCCCTTGATCGCGATACTCGTTCTGCACGCCGGGACGGCCGAGGTGTCGGTGCTGGCGGCCGCGGGGCTGGCGGTCGGCGCGGCGGTAGCGGTGCCGATCGGCCCGTGGGTGGAGTTCCGCCGCAAGCGGCCGGTGATGGTCGCGATGGACCTGGTCCGGTTCGCGGCGTTGATGAGCGTCCCTGCGGCGTTCGCGCTCGGCGGGCTCGGCTTCGCCCAGCTCCTGCTGGTGTCGGTCGTCGTCGGGGCAGCCGACATCGCCTTCACGGCGGCCGGCGGCGCATGTCTGAAGGCGCTTGTGAGGCCGGAGGACCTGCTCGTCGCGAACAGCCGGTTCGAGTCCACGACCTGGACCGCCACCGTCCTCGGCCCCCCGCTCGGCGGGGCCGCGATCGGGCTGTTCGGCCCGGTGATGACCGTGGTGGCCAACGCGGTGAGTTACCTGCTCTCGGCGGTGGGGATCCGCGCGATCGGCGGGCGGGAGCCGCGCGTCACCAGCACCGAAGCACCGCCGCGGCTGCGAGCCGGCGACCTGCTCGACGGCTGGCGGTTCATCCTGGCCGACTCCGCGCTGCGGCCGCTGTTCGTCAACACGATCCTGGTCAACGGCCTGATCATGGCGACCTCCCCGCTGCTCGCCGTCCTCATGCTCGGCCCCCTCGGGTTCGCACCTTGGCAGTACGGCCTCGCATTCGCCGCGCCCTGCGTCGGCGGCCTGATCGGCGCACGCCTGGCCTCCCGGCTCGTCGCCCGGTCCGGGCAGCACAGGGTCATGCTCACCGCAGGGGCGCTGAGGGCATGCTGGCTGCTCGGCCTGGCCTTCATCGGCCCCGGCACTGCCGGGCTCGTACTCGTCATGACCGTCGAGCTCGGGCTGATCACCTGCATGGGAGTGTTCAACCCGGTGTTCGCCACCTACCGGCTCGAGCGGACCCCGGCAGACCGAGTCGCCCGCACCCTGTCCGCGTGGTCGGTCACCAGCAAGGCCACCATCGCGGCGCTGACCGCTCTGTGGGGCCTGCTCGCCGGCATCACCAGCCCCCGCACCGCCATCGCGATCGCCGGTCTCCTCATCATGCTGACCCCGCTGCTGCTACCCCGACGCGACCAAACGCCCCAGTACGAGCGGGAACTGCCCCGGAGCCGCACATGACACACCGCACTCGCCACCAGGGCCCGAGCCGGAACCTCCCACGCGGAGTGCGGGAGGCGATCCCGTCGCACGGGAACCCGGGCCCCCCACCCCCGTGGGGGGGCTCCGGCCGGGACCTCCCGTACTCCGCCCCGGAGATGACCCCGATTCACGGGGTCACGCACCGTGCGAGAACGATCGCCACGCTAAGGCCGAGGAGATCACTTGGCCCAGGGCAGCACACGTCAGCAAGGGGACCGTGCGCGCCACAGGGGGACTCTCCACGCCAATGTGGGGACGCCGGCCCCGAGCTCCGGCGATGATCTGGCAATTCGTGCTGGTCTATGCTCAACCCCTGTGGTTTCGCATGCACATCAGGGGACGACCTCCTCCGCCCTCACCCGGCTGAGCGTCAATGCCGCACGCCTGCTCGGCATACCCCCGCACGGATACGCGCACCTGCTGGGCCTGGCCCCTGAGCACCTCAACGACGACCTGTGCCGGACCCCCGCGGCCACGGGCATCCGCATCGCCGAACTGACCACCGTCCACACCCCCTGGAGCGAGCTGTCCGTGCTGCTGGCACAGCAGTCGAGCATCGGCACCCTCGGGGTCTGGGACTACCTGATCACCTCCGCGCCCACCCCGCTCGAAGGGATCCGGGACGCCTCGGCCTACTTCGCCACCGTCGCCGACATCGGCACGGACACCCTCCAAGTCACCGAGGACGGCGAACACATCACCATCAGCCACGTCAATCAGGCCGATCTGACCTACGAGGCGGCCTGCGCCATCCGCGCCTACGCACTCGGCCTCTACCAGCGGCGTCTCGGCGAAGCCGCACAACGGCGCCTCGTCCCCGTTCACGTTGCACTGGCCGCCGAAGCACCCCGCCGGCACGACGCCCTGACCGAGCTCTACGGCACCCGCAGCATCGACTTCGAAGCTCCGGACAGCTCGATCACGTTCCTTGCCGGCGACCTGAAGACCCCGAACCCACATGCCCAGCCCGGCCTGTCGACCGTGCTTCGAAGACACGCCGAGCAGACCCTGGCCACCGCGATCCCGCTGCGCAACTGGCTGGACCTCTTCCGCGCGGCTCTGGCCTCCGCTGACTACGAGACCACGCCGACGCTGTCCGCAGTGGCGCGGCGCACGGCCGTCAGTACGCGGACACTCCAGCGCCGACTCGACGAACACGGCACCACATGGAGCGACGAGGTCGAAACCGTACGTCGAGCCCACATCACGCGGCTGCTCCACACCACCGACCTCAGCATCGACGCCATAGCCGCTCGAAGCGGTTACGCCGATGCCCGCGCCCTGCGCCGGGCGGTCCAGCGCTGGTACGGCACCACACCCGCCACCCTGCGCCGTACCGGCCACCTGGACAGCGCCGCGACAGGGCTCTCGGATCTCGGGTAGCGCCGCTCCCCGCCCCCCGGCCTGCCACGCCGGCTGTTCCGTCAGTACACCAGCTTGTAGGTCACGTCCTTGGGGACCGGGGCCGGTGCGGTGTCGGTGTAGATGAGCCGGATGGTCGTGAAGCGCTGGACGTCGGGGTGCTCGGGCCAGGCTTCCGGATTGCTCAGGGTCACGGTCACCGGGTAGGCGCGGAAGCGGCCGGCCGCGCAGTAGGGGCGGCAGTCGTTCACCATGTCCGTGCCGGTGGCCGTCGCGGTCCTCGGCCCCCAGGAGTCCCAGCGGAGTCCGACGAGGCGGTTGTTCCCGTCCCCGCAGGCCAGGAGGTATTCCTCGGGGCGCATCTGGGCCTGGGAGAAACAGTCGACGACCACGACCGGATCCCCTGGGCCCAGAGTCCGGGCCGATGCAGTTCCACCGGTGTGCGCGGAGGCCGGGATCATCGCGGCCGTCAGGGCCGCCGCCGTGCACAGCAGGGTGGTCATCCGCATCCTGTACCGGGATGCGCGTGCGGGGCGGCCTGTTGCTGAAACGTTCACGAAAGACCATCCTCACCACTCGGCCCGCCGCCGACGACGCGGCCACACCCAGCATCCCCCATTCGCGTGGACCACGCACCCGCTGGGAGTTGAGCCGGACCGCAGCCTTGCGGCCCGGCCCCCGCCATCGTCGGCGACGGGTCAGGCACGTGCGCCGTCGAGGATCAGGTCGACCAGGCGGGGGACCAGGGTGTCGTCCAGCGGTTCGCCGGTGAGCAGTACGCGGGCGAGGAGGGGACCCGTGATGGCCTCGACCAGCAGGTGGGGGTCGGTTCCGGCGGGCAGTTCGCCCCGTTCGATGCCGCGCCGGACGAGGGCTTCGCCGCGCTCCAGGCGGGCGTTCCAGTAGGAGCGCCGCCCCTCCTCCAGGTCGTTCTCGACTGGGTGCCCACGCCGTCCAGCTGCTGCGCGCTGTCGGGGCCTATCCGATCATCGCCGTCGACCCGGCACCGGCCGCCCGCCGGGGTGCCCTGGACTTCGGTGCCGACCTGGCCCTGGACCCGGCCGACCCCCGGCTGCGCGAGCAGGTCCTGGCCGCCACCGGCGACCGGGCGCTGGAGGTCGCCTTCGACTTCGCCGGCGTCGCCGCCGTCCGTGAGCAGGCCCTGAGCGTCCTCGCGTCCTGGTCGGACTGACCGACAAGCCGCTCACGGTCGCCAACGGCACGCTCTTCAGCTATCTGCAGCACCAGATCCTCGGCCACTACGGCTCCGAGGGGAACGCCGTCCCGCAGCTGATAGCCCTGGCCGAAGGCGGCCGGCTGGACTTCTCCCGATCCATCACCGACGTGCTGCCGCTCGAGGAAGCCGCCAAGGCCGTCCAGCGCCTGCACACCAAGGAAGGCGACCCGATCCGGCTGATCCTGCGCCCCTGACACGGCGGCATCCGCGCCGTGTGCGCACGATGCGAAACAAAGACCCGGACTGCCACGTTCCCCGTGCCCCTCGGCGCACCCCACGAAGGAAAGGTGCCTCCCATGCCCGTCGACCCGTCCATCGCGGCCGTACTCGACCAAGTCAACGCCCACCCCGTCCCCCGGGTCATCGACACCGACCCCGAGGTGCTGCGCGAGGTGAACCGCCGGATGGGCGCCGGCGTCGCACCGCGGGAGCCGATCGAGGTCGGCTCGGTGGAGGACACTGCCGTCCCCAGCCCTGCCGGGCAGATCCCCGTGCGCGTCTACCGGCCCGAAGGCGGCGGACCCGTTCCCACGGTGGTCTTCTTCCACGGCGGTGGCTGGCTCACCGGCGACCTCGACACCCACGACGACGTCACCCGGCGGATGTGCCGCGACGTGCACACCGTGGTCGTGGCCGTCGACTACCGCCTGGCCCCCGAGCACCCCTTTCCCGCCGCCTACGACGACTGCCTCGCCGCCGCCCGCCACGTGGCCGACCACATCGACGAGTACGGCGGCCGCCGTGACCGCCTCGTCGTGGCCGGCGACAGCGCCGGAGGCAACCTGGCCGCCGCAGTCGCCCTCACCTTCCGCGACGAAGACCGCCCGCTCGCGGCCCAACTCCTGGTCTACCCCGCGACCGACTACCCCTCACGCGCCGAGAACGCCACCGGCTACGTCCTCGGCACCCAGGACGTACTGGACCTCCAGCACCTCTACGCAGGCGACGACCCCGCTGTCCGGGACTCCTTCCAGGTCTCCCCACTGCGCGCCGAGGGCAACGCTTACGCCGAAGAGCTGGAGAACGCCGGCGTGGACGTCTTCGCCCGCACCTACGACGGGCTGATCCACACCTTCCTCAACCTCTTCCCCGTCTCCCCGGCCGCCGACGCCGCGGTCACCGAGCTGTACGCCCAGCTCAAGAAGCGGCTCGACTGACCCCGCCGTGCCGCGAGTACCGGCGCCGCCGCGGCATCCGGCATCCGGCACACGGCCCCGGCGCGTCAGGCGTCCAGGGGCCGCCAGGCCGGGCCGTCTCCATCCTGCTGTACGTGCCCGAACACCACGTCGGCGAAGTGGACGCCGAAGCCGATCGTGCCGGGCTCCGCCAACTCGGCGACGAGCCGGCGGCGGTGGACGGCGGTTCGGGCGAGGTCGTGGTCGAAGGCCGAGGACCAGTCGGGGTGGTCGGCCTGGATCGGCGAGTGCATGGCGTCACCGAAGGCGATCAGGCGCCGCCCGCCCCCGGTGATGACGTACTCGGCGTGCCCGACGGTGTGGCCGGGGGTGATCCGCACGCGCACGCCGGGGAAGACCTCCTGCCCGTCGGTGACCGTACGTACGCGCGGTGCGAGGGCCGCGACCTGCTCGGTCATGCCCTGCGCCTCCAGGAGGTCGCGCCGGTCCCACTCCGGCTCGGAGACCAGGTAGTCGGCGTGGGCGAACACGGGCCGCTCGCCGCCGGGGGCGGGGTGGCAGGCCCAGCCGAGGTGGTCGGAGTGGAGGTGGGTGAACGCCACCGCTTCGATGTCCTCGGGGCGGCGGCCGAGTTCGGCCAGGCTGTGCGGGAGCGCACCTCCCTGGATCGCGCCGAGGGGCCCGTCCGGAGCCTCGAGCGCCTGCGGGCCGAAGCCCGCGTCGATCAGCAGCGCGCGGTCGCCGTGCTCCACCAGCAGACCGCCGACGCTCCCCACGAGGTGGCCCGTGGCGTCCAGATACTCCGGGTGTGCGGCCCACACCTCGTCGGTGGTGTCCTGGAGCAGGTGCAGCGGCCGGAGGCGCACATCGCCGTCCGGCACGTACGACACCTTCGTGTCGCCCAGCCGTATCGAGCGGATTCCCGCCGGCCGCCGCAGTCGTCCGTCCTGAGCCACCGTCAAGTCAGCCATGGGTTCTCTCCTGTGAGTCGTCGTCAGGTCGTCGCCGTGTTCACCGCTGCGACGAGGCCAACCATAAGCATCAAGTTTGAATCATTCAAGCTGTAAATATTCTCTCTTGATGGACTTGCTAGAGTGGTGGCATGACGACGCCCCCCGAGCAGCAGGCCATCGCCGAGCGACAGCTGTGCGGTCTGGTGAACGGACTGGCCCAGCGGATCGCCGAGCATGTACGGGAGCGGGCCGCCACCCTGGGCCTCACCGCGCCCCAGGCAACCGCGCTGCGGGAGATGAGCGGGCCGATGACCATGCGGGAGCTCGCCGAACGCATGAGCTGCGAGCCCTCCAACACCACCTTCGTCGTCGACAAGCTGGAGAAGCAGAGCCTGGTCGAGCGCCACCCGCACCCCACGGACCGCCGCGCCAAACACCTCGTCCTCACTGCCGAGGGCGCCGCGCTGCGGACACGTCTCCTCGCACTCCTCGCCGTGGACTCCCCGCTGTCCGGCCTCACTTCGCAGGAGCAGCGCGCGCTGCACGGCCTGCTGGAGCAGGCCGTCACCACTCCGTGAGCCGGCGTCGGCGCAGCACCCTCGCTCTACAGCTGTAGAGTGAGGACTCTGCAGCTGTAGAGGATGCCCAAACCGAACGGAGAGGTGTTCCATGCCGAAACGTCACGCGGTGGTGGTCGGGGCCGGAATCGGCGGCCTCACGGCCGCCATCGCACTGCACCGCCGAGGCTGGCACGTCACCGTTTGCGAACGCGCCCCCGAACCCCCCACCACGGGCGCCGGGATCGGCCTCGCCCCCAACGCCCTGCGCGCACTCGACACCATCGGCGTCGACGCCGCCCGCGCCGTCGGCAGCGCCGTACCCACGACGATGGGCGTGCGCCGCTCCGACGGCCAGTGGCTCACCCGGAGCACCACCGCCGACATGGCGGCTCGCTACGGCATGCCTCCGATCGCCGTTCCGCGGCCGGCCCTCACCGCCGCCCTGGCCGCCGCACTGCCGTCGGAGGCCCTTCGCTACGGCACCGCCGTGACCGCCGTCGACGACGCAGCGGGCCGCCCGACCGTCCGTACGGCAGCCGGCCCGGCCCTTCCCGCCGATCTGGTCGTCGCCGCCGACGGCATCCACAGCCCGCTGCGCCGGGCGTACTTCCCCGCCCACCCCGGCCTGCACTACGTCGGTGAGACCGCCTGGCGGACCGTCGTGGACGCCCCGGACCTCCGGATACCGGCCATGAGCGAGACCTGGGGGCGGGGCGAGCGGTTCGGCGTGACCCCGCTCTCCGACGGCCGGTATTACCTGTACGCCACTGCGGTCGTCCCGGCAGGCACCCGGTCAGCCGACCCCCGCGCCGAACTCCGCCACCGCTTCGGCTCGTGGCACGACCCCATTCCGGCCCTGCTGGACCGCGTCGGCCGCCTCGACCCCGCCGACGTCCTCCAAAACGACCTCTACGACCTGGCCGCCCCGCTCCCACGCCTGCACCACGGCCGGATCGCCTGGCTGGGCGACGCCGCCCACGCCATGGCACCCAACCTCGGCCAGGGCGGCTGCCAGGCCATCGAGGACGCGGCGGTCCTCGCCCACCTGCTTCCCGCCGGGGAGAGGGGAGAGGGCGGAGACAGCACGGACAGCACGGACTCCGTCCCGGCCGCCCTCGCCGCGTACACCGCCGCCCGCCGCGACCGCACCGACGCCGTACGCGTCCGCGCCCGCCGGGTCGGCCGCCTGGGCGCCCTCCGCAACCCGCTCGCGGTGGCGGCCCGTGACCTCGCGGTCCGTGTCACCCCCGCCCGCCTGGCCTTGCGCGGCATGGACGACCTCTTCAACGGCTTCCGCCTCCCCGGGTAGCAGGGCCCCGCCGGGTCTCTGTCGTCGAAGTCCTGGCGTACCCAAGGGTTCAGGCGGCCCATCTCATCCCGATGGCGTCGAGCTGTCCGATGCGTTCCTCGCTCAGCGAAGCCCTTCTCACCCGGCAGTTGGCGATGAAGGCGCCGAGTTTGATGTCGCGTACTTCCTGACCACGTCCGGGCTCTCCCGTGGGCAGTCCCCGGTCGTCGACTGCCACGGGTTCGACGTGCTTGCGGGGGACCGTGAGGTGGCCCTCCCGTTCATAGAACTGGGCGGCCGCCGTCACGTTCACGGTCCATTTGTCGGCTTGGCTGATCCGCCCCACGGCTTTCGCCTTCTCCTGCGGGGTGGCGGGCTGGACGCCGAGGATGTTCTCCAGCATCCACTGCTGCCCGACCGCGAGGTTGTCCCATCCGTAGCGCTGCGCCGTCACCCATTGGCCGAGGTCCTCGCCCTGGACGGTGGCCTCGCCGGGTGCCGTAGGCAGCTGTCCGCCGGCTTCCAGGTGACGGCGTGTGAGGGTGAAGCAGCGTTGCCAGGCGACCGGCCAGGCGGCGCACCAGGCCGGATCGATCTCGTCCAGTTGCTCGCGCCGTTCCGGGGACATCGACCACGCCAACGGCAGGGGCTCCAGCCCCTCGGCTTCACGCTGCTGGTTCTGGATGATCCGCCGTGCCGCCGCCCTCGCGTTCTTGAGCCAGATTCCGACGGGCTGCCCGTGCCAGACGGCATCGACGGGTGCGAGGAGGTGCCCGTGTTCCTGAGCCCACCCCCGTGCCGCGGTGATGCCTTCCTCCCAGGCGGTGTCGCGTTCGGACCACACCATGCCGAGCTCGTCGAGTGCCTTGACCCTGCCGGGTTCGAGACGGCCGGCCGCGCGGTTGCGGCGGGCGTCGGCGATCCACTGCCCGAGGGGGAACCCGGCGAGTGAGGCGGGCCACCGTACCGGGTGTTCCTCGGCGTCCGCCGCCGCCTCGAGCAGGGTCTCGTCGATCGCTTCCTGCTCGTCCGCGACGACTGCGTGTTCCAGTGCGTCGAGGGCCGCTTCGGTCCTTTGCTTCTGGTCCTGCTCCTGCTCTTCGGACGTGGGGGCCTTGCACGTGAAGGGGACGCGGAGATCGCCGTGTTCCTGGCGATAGAGCATCGCGGCTTCGAGCCCGCGCAGCCAGTGCGTCTTCTCCGGCTCGAGCACGCGCAGCTTGATGAAAGCCGCGAGTTTGGCGGGGTTGCGGGGCGTGGAGAAGCGCAGGAGTGCATGGGCGGGGCCGCTGATGCCTTCGGCGTCCGGGTGCCACTCCACCGGCTTTTCGGCCTCGGAGAGAGGCGTGTAGCGGCTGGGTGCCTGGGGTTCCGCGAGTCGTTCGACGATGCGGGTGTCGTGGGCGCGCAGTGCTTCGAGGAGTTTTACGAGGTCGGCGTACGAGCGGGAGGTGAGCATGTCGTCCGGCGTCTCGCCGGGCCCCAGCAGGACGGGGACGACGAGGGAGGCGGTCTTCCCTTCGCCGGGCTGCATGCGTAGCGCCCGGCCCACCGCCTGGACGAGGTCGGGCATGGAACCGCGCAGGTCGGCGAAGAACACGCTGTCGCAGGTGGCGGTGTCGACACCCTCACCGAGTACCCGAACGGAGCTGAGGAACGTCTTGTCGACCTCCGTCCCGTCGGCCGCGGTGCCGTCGGCGAAGTCCTCGAGGACCCGGCGCCGGTAGAGGGGCGGGTGTTCTCCGCACACCCAGTCCGCCCACACAGACGCCGGATACAGTCCGGGGTCGAGGGCGTGGAGCTGCGCGGCGACATCGGGCAGGCCGGCGGCGAAGGCTTCGGCTTCCTTGACCTGATGGTGGAAGACGAGCGTACGGCAGAACCTCCCGCCGGCGGCGGCCTTGACCAGGGCGGTCTGCAGGGCGGCGAGCCGGGCACCGCGGACCTGGTCGGAGCGCTGCTCGACGCCGAGGAGCTGTGTGGTCTGCAGGCCCGGGTCGCTTACGTCGACGGCGATGACCTGGTAGGGGGCGACGACCTTCCGGTCGATGGCCTCCGACAGGGTCAGGGTGTGGCAGCGGGCACCGAAGGTGCCGTTCTCGTCGTCCTCCATCGACGCGACGAGCTCACCGGGCGTGCCCTGCTCCTGCTCGGCCTCCCCGTCCTGCCACAACCGCGGAGTCGCGGTCATGTACAGCCGACGGGCGGCCGGGATCCGGGCGTTGTCGTGCACCACTGCCCAGGGTTTGCCGATCCGCCCGGACGTACGGTGCGCCTCGTCCACCACGATCAGATCCCAGGCCGGCAGACCTGCGTGGTGTGCGCGCTCCAGCGTCCCGAGTCCGAGTGAGGCGTAGGTGGAGAAGACCGTGATCTGCTCCAGGTGCGCAGTCCAGCGTACGAGCTCGCCCGGGGCGGTGGTGTTCGCGAATCCGGCCTCGGACTCGCGAAGCGACGACACCCCCAGCACCGGGCCGGTACGACCACCCGCCCGCCAGGCTGCCTCTGTCTGGGTCAGCAGATCCAGCGACGGCACCAGCACCAGCACCCGGCGTGCGCGCAGTTCCGCCGCGCTCCTGGCCGCCACCAGGGACTTGCCCGAGCCGGTGGCCATGACCACCTGGGTGCGCAGCCCCTGGCCCGGGAGCCGGCCCGAAGCCGGCATCTCCAGTGCCTTGAGTACCGCGTCCACGGCCTCACGCTGATGCGGCCGAAGCTCCATCCGTACCATGCTCAATCCCGCCTTTGCGACGCCGCGTGTGAGTTTGTCGTCGTCGTTGCTGGTGAGCGTATGTCCTGAACGGCGGTGGTGACATGTTGATGCGCTCGTACGCCGACCATCACCCACCGGGTCTCGTTGCATGACGCGCGCCGCCCCCACGAAGGGGGGCGGCGGTTCTGCTCGGCCACGAAACGGTCGGCAAGCGTCGCGCGGCCTGTGGCGCGCCGGTGACGGATCAGACGTCCGCCGACACCTTCTCCTCCGTCGCGTCGGAGGCCGGGACGGCCTCGCCCGTCGGCTCGGCCGCCGCGGGCTGGGGCACGGTGTACATCACCGAGCCCTGCTTGTGCTCCTTCTCGACGGCCCCCTTCTTGACCAGGGCTTCGAGGGTGTTGCGCACCACCTGAGTGGAGGCGGGCCGGGCGGGGTGGGCCTGGGCCAGTTCGGTGGCGACCTCGCTGACCAGGCGGGGCTCGCCCACGCTGACCAGAAGGGCCAGAACGAGCTCACGCAGCGGCGGTTCCGCGGCCTTGGGCGAGGCTGCCGGCTCGGTGGCCTTCTGCGCCGCCGCTGTCGCGGGCTTGCGCGTGGTGGTCTTGGCCTTCGCCTTCGCATCAGCCGGGGCGGCGGAGCCGGAAGGATTCTTCGACTGCGTCGCCTTCTTGCCGCGCGCCGTCCCGCCGCTCGCCTGCCTCGCCCGGCGCGGCTTGGGAACGGTCCCGGCGACGGCGGCCTCCGCCGATGCGGCTGGCACGGCGCCGGTGTCTTCGGCGGGGGACTGGGCTGTGGTGGCCTCCGCGGCGGCCGCAGGCAGCGCGCCCTGGATGCCGCACAGCCAACTCTCGTCTTCCTTCAACTGCTTCAGGCGTACGTCGAGTTCCGCGATCTGCGAGGAGACGACTTCCTGCTCCTTGCGGTTGGTCTCGAGATCGGCGGCGAACCGCTGCGCGTACAGGTTATGGATGGGCGTGGTGTCGGGCTCGTTGGCCATTGCGGCTCGCTTTCCTCGTACCTCACGGTGTTGCTGCCGGATGCTACTCACCGGCAGGCGGCTTTAGTTCCCCTTCTGGCAGGATCCCACCATTCGGTTCTACCCGGAGCCCGAGATCCCCGTCGGCGAGACACCGAACCGGACGTAGCTGTTGGTCAGGTGGGTGCTGACGGAGGTCGCCGGTCCGATGGTGTGCCGCCATCGAATATTCCGTGCCGTGCCGGTCGGTGGAAGTGCAGACTCGCACCATGGCGAACATGTGCGCATTCCGGGACGCGGTCAGCCACTGGGCAGCCGGTGGTCCTGGCGAACCGGCGAAGGATCTGGCTGTGCAACTGGGGCTGCGGACGGCGGTGCTGGTGGAAGGAGCGAGCGACCTCGCGGCCGTCGAGGCGCTGGCCGCGCGGCGCGGCCGGGACCTGGCGGCCGAAGGGGTGTGCGTCGTGCCGATGGGCGGGGCGATGAGCATCGGCCGCTACGCCGGTCTTCTCGGGCCGCCCGGTCTTGGCCTTCGTCTGAGGGGACTGTGCGACGAGCGCGAGCAGCGCTTCTACGACCAAGGCCTGAAGCGGGCACGGGCGCCGCACCAGGGCTTCTTCGTGTGCGTGGCGGACCTGGAGGACGAGCTCATCCGCGCGCTGGGCACGGCGCGGGTCGAGGAGATCATCCGGGCCGAGGGTGACCTGCGGGCCTGGCAGACCTTCCTGCACCAGCCCGCACACCACGGTCGGCCCCGACAGCGGCAGTTGCGGCGCTTCCTCGGCACGAAGAAGGGGCGCAAGATCCGCTACGGCCAGCTCCTGGTGGAGGCCCTCGTCCCCGGACAGGTACCGGCCCCGCTCGACGACCTCCTCACGAGCCTGTGACCGACGCACGAAAACGCAGGCACAGCTTCCGGCTCCGCGTCTACGTCCGCGTCAGGTCGTGGAAGTCGACCGAGAGCGAGGGTCATTGAGGCGGCCGGTCACCACCAGGTTGCCGTCCCGGGTGCGCCGCGCGAGGGCGCCGGTGCGGAAGTAGCCGTCGGCGGTGAACGAACGCGCGTTGTGGTCGGAGGCCCGGTAGTAGCCCCGCAGGGTGTACGGACCGCGGGCGAGGAGTTCGCCGGGCTCCCCGTCGGGCACGTCCTCGCCGTCGACGCCGACGATGCGGATCTCATCGTCGGGCGAGAGCGGGCGGCCCTGCGTGGTGAGCACGGTCTCGTCCGGATCGGCGGTCCGGGTGAGGGTGAGCAGCCCCTCGGCCGTGCCGAAGACCTGCTGCAGGCGACAGCCCAGTTCGGGGCCCACCCGTTCGGCGGTCGCCCGGTCCAAGGGCGCACCGCCGATCTGCACGAGACGCAGACTGCTCAAGTCGGCCTGGACCGTGGGAAGCGCGTCGAGCCAGAGCCGGGCGACGGCAGGCACCACCGACGTGATGGTGACCCGCTCTCGTCCGATGACCGCAAGGCATTCGGCGGGCCGCAGGTCCTCGACCAGGACGACGGTGCCACCGACGGAGAGGGTGCCGACGATGCCGGGACAGCCGAAGGTGAAGTTGAACTCGGCGGGCAGCGCGGCGAGATACACGTCGTTCTCGGTGAGCGACACCAGCTCGGCGGCGGCCCGCGCCTGGTAGGCGTAGTCGTTGTGAGTGCGCGGAATGAGCTGGAGCGCCTCGGCGGTACCGCCGGAGAGCAGGAAGAACGCCACCTGGTCCGCGCTCTGCGCAAGCGCCGGCTCGGGCGGGGCGTCGATGGAGCCCAGCGGGCTGTACTGGCAGCCCGCCGGGTCGGTCGTGAGGCCGCCGTACGGGGACGAGGAGCCGGGCGCCTCAAGGGTGAACACCCGCCGCAGGAAGGGCCCTCGGGCCGCGATGTCCGCGGTCATCGCCGTGTGGTCGAAGCCCTGGTACGCCGAGGGGCCGACGTAGCCGACGGCCTGGGTGACCTGCACGAGGTGGGACACCTCGGACGCGCGGTGCGAGATGGGGCAGAACACGGGGAGCACGCCGGCGCGCATCAGCGCGAACACGCTGATGACGAACTCGGGAACGTTCGGCAGCTGGACGACGACCCGCTGCCCGGCCCGGAGGCCGCGCAGCCGGAATCCGGCGGCCATGCGGTCCACGCGCCGGTTCAGGTGCGCGTACGTGATGCGGGTGCCGCCGTGCACCAGCGCGGTCCGCGGTCCGTACTGCAGGGCCCAGTCGCGCAGCAGGTTGTCCAGCGTATTGCCACGCCAGTGCCCGGCCGCCCAGTAGCGGTCGACGAACTCCTCGGGCCAGGGTGTGCAGCCCTTGAGCATGGATGCCATTCGCTTCCGTTCTCCAACGTCGCAATGCGTGACCTTGGCAACCCAATCCGCCAACACCCCTACGCGCAATGTGCTGTCCAGACCATGGACGCTGAATTTGATCAGCAGAAAGACCAATGCGCGCCGCTGACCAGGAGGAATGGTCGGGGTTCAAGCCGGGGCGGGATACCCGCCGAGGACCTTGCCGCCGTCGGCCGCGTCCTCGCCCTGGTCGCCGAGCGCGCCAACGCGGAGCTCGCGGCGCTGACCGCCTGCCTGTCCGGCATCGGTCGATCAATCGCGCATGCGGGTTGATAATGGGCTGTATGACGCAGAAGGGTGGTACGCCACATCGCCCCTCGACGCTGACCGTCAAGGGCCGGGACATGCGGTTGCGCACCCTTGGCTTGGTCGTCGTGGCCGCCGTCGTCATCTGGTTCATCGCCGCCAATACCGGGTCCGTCACCATCAGGCTGTGGATCCCCACGGTCGTGATCCCCCTGTGGTGCGTTCTCACGGTGACGCTGTTGGTGGGCATGGTGCTCGGCCTGTTCATCGCCCGCCGCCGGGCCAGGCGGTGACAGCCGCCCTACCGTGCGGCCCTCGGCGGTGTCCCGAACGCGTCGGCTGAGAGGAACGCCCTCATGCGCGCTGAGTCTTCGGCGGCGGCGCGGACGGGGGCTTTCGTTGCGGTCGCCGTCGCCCTGTTCTGCATCCAGCTCGACTTCTTCGCCCTCAACCTCGCCATTCCCGGCATGTCGGCGGAGCTGGGCGTCACGGTTTCGGCCGCGCAGTGGACCCTGTCCGCGTACATGCTCGCCATCGGCTGCTTCTTCATCGTCGGTGGCCGGGTGGGGGACGTCTTCGGGCGGCGGGGCACCCTGCTGGCCGGGATCGCCCTGTTCACGGCGGCTTCCGTGGGCTGCGCGCTGGCTCCTGGTCTCGGTCTGCTGGTGGCGGCCCGGATCGCGCAGGGCGTGGGCGCGGCGTTCGTCTTCCCGGTATCCGTGTCCGTGATCACCAACACCTTTCCCGATCGGACCCGGGCAAGAGCCCTGGGCGGGGTATTCGGCGTCGCCAACATCGGGACCGCGCTCGGGCCCTTCGTGGGCGGAGGGTTCACCGAGGGGCCCGGCTGGCGCTGGATCTTCTGGCTGATGGCGCCGCTGAGCCTGATATCGCTGCTCATCGCTCTCGTCTACGTGCCGGACTCGCGCGATACGTCGGCGCCGCGCGAGCTCGATCTCCTCGGCTGCGTCCTGATCGTCTGCTCGCTGGCCACCCTCACCATGGCCGTGGAGCGCGGAGACGCCTGGGGCTGGGACAGCGCTCGTACCCTCGTCTTCTTCTCGGTGGCCGTGGTGACCGGCGGGCTGTTCCTGGTGCGGGAGCGGCTGGCCCGCCACCCGCTGATCGATCTGCGGCTGTTCCGCAACGTCCCGTACGTCCTGGTGACCGGGATGGGCTCGCTCTCGAACATGGGCTACGCCGTCACCGTCTTCCTCGCCACGCTCTACCTCCAGGGCGTACGCGGGCTCTCACCGCTCCTGGCGGGCACGGTCTTCCTGGCCCCGGCCCTGCTGGTGGCGCTCAGCGGGCCGCTCGGGGCGCGGCTCGCCCAGCACATGCGGCCGACCGCGGTGATGGCGCTGGCCGGGGCCGTCGCGGGCACGGGGATGTACGCGTTGACGCTGGTCACGGCCTGGTGGCTGTACGTGCCGGTGTTCGCGTGGTGCGGCCTCGGCCTGGGGCTGGGCTGGACCTTCTCCAGCGTGGCGACCCAGCAGGTCGTCCCGCCGGCCAGGGCGGGGGAGGCATCGGGCGTACTGCTGACGTTCCTGGTCACGCTGGGTGCGATCGCCCTGGCCGGGACGGCGGCGGGGATCTCGGCGATGACGCCGCAGCGGCCGCCCGAGGAGGCCTACGACGCGATCCTGCGACTGGGCGGGGTGGTCATCCTCGCCACGGCGGTGGTCGTCATGGCCGTACGCCACCGGCTCGTGGTGCTCGGCAGGATCCCGCCCCTGTCGATGCGGGCACGCGGTGACGCCGGGCAGGAGGCGGGCCGGCAGCGGCCCTGACGCGGGCAGCAGCCCTGTTCTGCGGCTCAGTAGGCGCCGGGGAGGGAGAGGCCGGCGTAGATCTGGTTGAGGACGGTGGGCAGCATGGCCTGGGCCGTGGTCCGGCCGTCCGGCGACAGCGTCAGGTTCGTCCAGATGATGAGCGTGACGTCGCTGTCGGGGTCGTGGCCGATGAAGGAGTTGAAGCCCGGCAACTCGCCACCGTGGTAGTACATCGCGGCCTTCGGGCCGAAGCGCTGGTAGGCGATGCCGTACCCGTACTTCTGTCCCTCGGGCGCGTCCGGGTCCTCGGCCTGCGGGCTGTCCAGCCACTGCTTCTGGAACGCGGGGTCCAGCACCTTGCCCGTCGTCAGCGAGCGGATCCAGGTGGCCATGTCGTCCGCGGTGGAGATGGCGGCGCCGGCGCCGGCCGCGTAGGACGAGTTCTGGTGGGTGTAGTCCACCGGCTTGAGCTTCCCGGACCGCATCTGCGCCTGCATGTCGGCCGGGTAGGGCTCGTCCACCAGCGCATAGGCCGATCCGCCGTACATGTAGCCGTGTGAGTACGGCGTGGGGAGGGAGGTGTCGCGGATGCCGGGCAGGGACGAACCGCTCAGGCCGAGCGGGCCGTACAGCCTGTCCTGGAACTGCCGGGCCAGCGGCCGGCCGCCGGCCTTCTCGGCGACGAGGCCCAGCAGCACGTAGTTGGTGTTGTTGTACTCGTAGGACGCGTCGGGCTTGAAGTTCGGCGGGCGCTTGAAGGCGATGGCCAGCATCTCCTGCGGTGTCCGGGCCTTGCCCGGCTCGGCGTCCATGGACTCTGCGAGTTCGGGTGCGTTGGTGAAGTTGTAGAGCCCGCTGCGCATCTTCAGCAGCTGGGCGATGGTGATGTTCTCGCCGTTCGGCACCCCGGGGACGTAGTCGGACACGGGGTCGTCCAGCCGGAGCTTGCCCTCCTGCGCGAGGAGGAGGATCAGGGCCGACGTCATGGTCTTGGTGTTGGAGGCGATCCGGAAGTGGTCGCGCGCGGTGGGCGGTTCGGCGGTGCCCAGCTCCGTCGTGCCGACCGTCGCCCGGAATGTTCCCTGCGGGGTGCGGAGCAGGACCACGGCGCCGGGGACCATGAGATCCTTCGCCGCACGCTCCACGGCGGACTGGAGTGCGGCCGGATCGATGCGCTTGAGCGCCGACGGGGTGGGGTCGGGTGCGCTGACGGTAGCCGTGGGTGCGGTCTGTGCGCCGGGCTGGACCGGCGGCGCGCTTCCTGGGGGCAGTGCGAACCCCGCGACCAGCAGGGCCGCGCACGGTGTCAGCAGAAGCGTGCGACGGGAGGCGGCTCGGGAATTCCACATGTCGGCGTCACAGCCCTCGTGCTCGGCGGTCCGGTACCGCACGGTCGGGGGTGGTGCGGCAGGGCCGAGGAGGTCGTAAAGAAAACGGGACAACTGATCCAAATTTAGCATCTACCGACCCCCGGGGGCGCGCGCCCGCCCATGGGGCCGACCGCCCACCCTGGCCGACAGGCCGGCCAGGGTGGGGCGGGCGGATGTCGCCGGGTGGTCAGGTGTGGAGGCGGCCATTGGTGCCGTCGTGGCTGTCGGCGTGTTCGTCATCGAACCAGTGGTCGCCGGTCGCCAGGTAGCGGAAGGAGTGCTCGGTCTTGCCGGGCAGCGTGACCGTGACCGCACGGGTGCCATCAGGGCGGGGCACCAGGAGGTGGGCGCCGGGCTGCCAGTCGTTGAAATCGCCCACCACGCTGACCGGTCCGGGCGGGGCGTCGGCGGGCAGGACGAAGGTGACCTCGGTGCGGTTCTTGCGCGGCTTGCGCTCCAGCATGAGAGTGGGCTCCTGACGGCGGAAGTCGGGTGGATGGCGCCCATCCTTCGCATGAGCCGCGGAACGGGCATGCGACGCAGCCACCCCGAGAGCGGACTTCACTCTTGCGCCACGGTTCATAGCCGAAATGGTGCAGCTTGTGACTGTTCGTGTGAGCGTGAGGGCGAGGAAATCTGTACCCCGCGTCAAAGGAGTCGCCGTCATGGGCGGTAGGCAGGACAAGCGCCAAGAGCAGGGCAAGGGTCGTGAGCAGCAGGAACACCACCGCCCTGGAGACCCCGCGCGCCCCCAGCCGGGCAAGGGCCGGGAGCAGGGAGAGAAGCAGGGGCAGAAGGAGACCTCGCGCCGCCGCGAGGACGACCTGCTGCGCGAAGAGGACCTGCACGACGAGGGGCTCTGACCAGGGCACCGCTCGTCCACGTACGCAGAGCCCGGCCGGGCCCGTAGTCACCCGGCCGGGCTCTGTCATGACGGTGCACCCCCAGGGGTCAGGCGTCCACGCGGTGCTTGGCGAGCCGGTCGACCATCTGCGGGTCGCGGTGGTCGAAGAAGAGTGACGACCCGGTGTCGAGGGTGGAGATGGCAGCCATCTGCCCGTCGGTGAGTTCGAAGTCGAAGATGTCGATGTTCTCCGCCATGCGCTCGGCGCGGACCGACTTGGGGATCGCGACGACGCCGCGCTGGGTAAGCCAGCGCAGTACGACCTGGGCGACGGACTTGCCGTGCTTCTCGCCGATCTGGCTCAGCAGCTGGTTGGTGAACAGGCCGTTCTTGCCCTCGGCGAACCCGCCCCAGGACTGGATCTGCACTCCGTGCCCGCGCATGAGCACCTGGTCGGCCGTGCGCTGGAAGAACGGGTGGGTCTCGATCTGATTGACCGCGGGAGTGACCTCGTTGTTGATGATGAGGTCCACGAGCCGGTCCGGGTAGAAGTTGGCGACGCCGATCGCCTTGGCCCGGCCCTCGCGGTACACCTCCTCCATGGCGCGCCACTGGCCGTACACGTCGCCGAACGGCTGGTGGATCAGGTACAGGTCGAGGTAGTCCAGGCCGAGCTTGGCCAGCGAGGCCTCGAAGGCGCGCTTGGTGTTGTCCTGGGCGGGGGCGTCCTGTACCCAGAGCTTGGTGGTGACGAACAGATCCTCGCGCGGGATGCCGCTGTTCTTGATCGCGCGGCCGACGGCTTGCTCGTTGCCGTAAGCGGCGGCCGTGTCGAGGAGGCGGTAGCCGGCGGCGAGGGCGTCGGTGACGGCCTGTTCGGTCTGCTCCGGCGGGATCTGGTAGACGCCGAATCCGAGGATGGGCATCTGGACGCCGCTGTTGAGGGTGACCTGCTGCATCGTTCTTCCATTCGATTCGCCGGCCCTGGATGGGGCCGGGGGCGAAGGGCTCAGTCAGGTAGCGCCAGGCGCCGGGGCACTCCGGTGTCTCAAAAGTGCCAGCTCCAGGCGTGTCCCGCATCATGAGTGCTGTGTATGACACACGCAGGGGATCGATCGGTCTGTCGATCGTGGTTCCCATCTTCAACGAGGACGAGGCCCTGCCTGTTCTGGCGGCGCGGCTCCGGCCGATCCTGGACGAGTGCGGCGAGCCGTACGAGGTCCTCGCCGTCGATGACGGCTCGACCGACAAGACTCCCCATCTGCTGGAAGATCTGCGTACGGTCTGGCCCGAGCTGCGCATCGTGACCCTCCGGCGAAACAGCGGCCACCAAGCCGCGCTTACCGCCGGATTGCACCGTGCCCTCGGCGCCTATGTGATCAGCATCGACGCGGACCTCCAAGACCCGCCGGAAATCATTCCCGAGATGCTCGCCCTGGCCCGGGCAGATGATCTGGACATCGTCTATGGCGTACGGATCGACCGCTCCACCGACACCGCATTCAAACGCCGAACGGCGGCCGCCTACTACTGGCTCATGCGCCGCTTGGCCGGCTCCTTCGTCCCCGCTCACGCCGGCGACTGCCGCCTACTGTCCCGCCTCGTCGTGGAAACCCTCAGAACCCTCCCCGACCAGCAGCAGATCTATCGTCTGCTCATCCCTTCGCTCGGCTTCCCCGCCGGCCAGATCGCTTACCAGCGCGGCGAGCGAGTGGCCGGCACCACTAAATATCCCTTGCATAAAATGATCCTATTGGCATTGGATAGCATCACGAGCTTCTCGGCAGTCCCGCTGCGCCTGGCCACTGCGATCGGCGCCCTCAGCCTCGTCGTCTGCCTTGCCTTTCTCACCTGGACCCTTACCGTCTACGCCACGGGAAGCACCCTGCCCGGTTGGACTTCCTTGATCACCACGGTCCTGTTCTTCGGCGCTGTTCAGCTCTTCTGCCTGGGAATGCTCGGCGAGTACGTGGCCCGTATCTACACTGTCGTCCAGGCTCGGCCCACCTATTGCGTCGCTCGCGACACAGACGAAGAACGGCAGTAGATATCGTTTCCCGCCCCTCGGTATGCCCTCCTATGGCCTCCCTGCCTGAAGGGCCAGTCACACCAACACCCCGGCGAAAAACATCGCCCCCAGAAAGGCGTACTGGGCGGAGCAAAATACCAACAGTGATGCCTGAACCCATCTGGGCATGCGTCTGACCAGGATGAGCCCGACGAAAATTTGCGCATGATTGCGATACCACGACATTTCCGCGCCGGCGAAGAACGGCACCAGGAAAATTGCTACCGTCAAGATCAAGGCAGCCCACTCCTCGACCTCGAGCCGATGGTTTCTGACGAGTTGAATTGCGGCCGTCGCCAGTATGAGCAACATGAAGACGATGTTCAGCCAGAGCTGGGTCCTGTGTGCGGCGAGGCTGTGCTCCACCAGCCATGGCAGGTTTCCCTCGGGCGTGTACCAGCTGCTGAACGGAAAATCGTAGGCCTTCCTCATCTCGTCGAAGGGCCGACGTAGATCACCTTGCTTGTAACTGGATTCCTGGAGGATCTCGTACGCGTCCCAGCGGCCCGTCGCCTGCCACATCAGCCATTTCGCCCAGAGCACCCCGCAGCCGGCGAGAGCCGCTGACAACCCTGCCTTCGCGAACCGTATCGGCCACGCATCCCTTTGCCATGCGAAGAACGCGCTCGATAGCAGCATGCCGACAGCGACAGCGCCTACGGGATGGCACGCGGCCGCCACGAAACCACCAAGAGCAGCAATTTCCCAGGATCCGCGCTTCACTCCGACAATACAGACGAGCAGTGCCAGCGTTCCGGTGGCGATAGGGAACATGGCATGGAGATAGATGCCGCCTGGGAATACCGTACCAATGGCGAGGGTGAGGACCGTGGCCCAGGTGAGCCGGGCGCCGAGCAGCCACCACAACACTGCGAACATCCCTAGCAGGGACACTTCCGTGACGAGAACAGCTGAAATCTCATAGGAAAGTCCGGTGGTGGAAATCGCCCGGACCGACATGGGGTACCCAGGAAACCAGGCAGTATTTCCACACATGACATCGCGAAAGTTCGGGTAGCGATCCCGGCACCAAAACATTTCGTAGCCGGTCTTGG
Source organism: Streptomyces sp. NBC_01546 (assembly GCF_045208355.1). Lineage (NCBI taxonomy): Bacteria > Bacillati > Actinomycetota > Actinomycetes > Kitasatosporales > Streptomycetaceae > Streptomyces > Streptomyces sp. NBC_01546. The sequence goes on along the minus strand of NZ_CP109379.1, from coordinate 544,955 downwards.
CGATGGATAGATAGTTTCCAGAATCCCAGCGATGCCGGGCATCTGTGGACCAATAAGCCACTTTGGATCCATCGCCGGCAACAGATGCCTTCGCGACCAGCCAGGTGATGAGGTTCGTGATCAACCATGCGACGACTGGCGGCAGCAGGCCATGGCGCCATTCGCGGCGCGCCGGTGGGGTCGGTTCCACCAGCGCGGAGTCAGGCATCGGGCACCATGCCGATCACCAGCAGCGCTCGCCAACCCGGTCTCACTGTCACTACTGGAGCGCACGGACGTGGGAATTCGATCATCTCCAGCTCCGCGCTCGTCTCGTCGGATAGCCCGGGCCGCGTCCGCGTCGCCGTACTTCACGATCAGTTTGGCGAACGCCTCCCGGAGCTGCATCTGGAAGTGCTCCTCCGGCCGAGCTGGGGTCCGCCCAAATGCCGACGTCCGCAGCTCCTCAGCACCACAGATCAGGCGTCGGACGACGGGGAAGCGGGCCACGGGACGGTGGTCTCGGCTGCGACCTCGTAGTCGACGCCGGGAACGTCCCAGCCGTAGAGCTGGCCGACCTGGTCGCGGAACCAGTCAGTGTCCGCGCTGGTGGCAATGGTGTCGGCGTCGACCTGGTCCCACGTGGCGCGGACGGCAGCCTGAACCCCGGGATTCATCTCCCAGTCGTCCAGCCGGATGCGGTCTTGGTCGTCCAGGCCGGGTTCGGCGTCACCGCCGAGCCGGTTCCACAGGGCCGCTGCCTGGTCGACGGTGGACTGCCAGCTGTCACCGGTAATGCGGTGCAGGATGCTGGTGTAGAGCGCGATGCTCGGGATGGCGGTGGAGGCCTGGGTGACGGCTGCGCCCGCGACGACGGTATAGGCGTGGCCTGTGCCCTTGAGCTGGGTGTTGATGGCGCGGGCGGTGTCTTCCAGGTGCTGCTTGGCGGCGCCGATGGTTCCGGCCCGGTAGATGGGGGCGGTGATGTCGGATCCGACGTACGAGAGGGCGACGGTCTGGAAGCCGTCGGCGAGCAGGTCTTTGGACTGCAGGGCCTCGATCCACATCTGCCAGTCGGCGCCGCCCATGACCTGCACGGTCGCGTCGCGCTCGGCCTCGTCCGCGGCCTGCAGGTGCAACTCGCCGATCTGCGGGACGCCGTCCTCGAACACGAGGGTCTTGGCCCGGTAGTCGGTCCCCAGCGGCTTGATGACGGAGTGGTGGACCTCGCCGGTCAGCGGGTCCGTGCGACGCGGGGCCGCGATGCTGTAGATGAGCAGGTCGATCTTGCCGAAGCGGGCGGCGAGTTGGTCGGCGGCCTCGTCCTTGACGCCGTCGGAGAAGGCGTCGCCGTTGAGGAAGGTGAAGTCAGCCCCGGCCTCGGCGGCGAGTTCGGCGGTCCGCGCGGTGCGGTACCAGCCCGCGCTGGCGGTGCGGCGCTCGGTCGCGGCGGCCTCGAAGGCGATGCCGAGTCCGCGCATCCGGTGGGCGCGAAGGCCGACCAGGGTCGCGGCCAGTCCGTAGCCGGCGCTGGAGCCGATGACGAGGGCGACCGGGCCGGGCCGGTCGCCGGCAGGGTCCGGTGTCCGCTGCCACATGCGGTCGACCACCGCTTTGCAGCCGGTCGGATGGCTGTTGACGTAGAGGTAGCCGCGGTTGGCGGGCTTGATCTCGCGGAGGCTCACTCGTGGGGTCCTTCGGGTGCGGGGATCGTGGTCGCCGCGGAGTGAGCGGTTCCACGCAGCGGCGGATGTCGTCGGGGTTTCCAACTGGCCAGGCGAGGCTGTCCATGCCCCGGTCGCGCCGGATGGGCCCTGCTCACATCCTCGGTGAGCGTGGCCCAACCGGTGATGGTGATCTTCGCCAGAAGCGACCGCAGAATCTTGTCGGTGTCCTATTCGGTCATGCCACACCGCCGGAGCCTGATGGGTGGGCTCAGCGGATGCGACGGTACCGGTTGGCGATCACGGAGATCGAGAGCATCGCGGTGATGGCACCGACGGCCAGGGTCAGGGTGCCGGCCTTACCGCCGCCCATCGCCCAGCCGTTGCCGATCAGGAGGGTGGTGCCGGCCACGCGGGAGGCGATGGCGTAACCGCGGTGACCGATGCGGCTGAAGTGACGGCCCAGGACGTAGCAGGCGGCAATCAGCGAGGTGAAGGTGATCGATCCGGCGGCGAAGTGGGCGTAGCTGCGCCAGGTGAGTGCGGCGGCTTCCCCGGCGGGGGTGCCTGCGGGGAAGCCGTCGACCGGGTCCATGACGAACAGTCCCGCGGCCATCATGCCGATGCCGCTGATTCGTACAAGTCGGGGTGCCCAGGTGCTCCCCGGGGTGCCGTGCAGGGCCCTGCGCAGACCGGTCGCCCCGATGGCGAGCAGGGCTCCGGCGACCAGGAAGTTGGCGATCTGGAGCCAGCCGAGGGAGCCGTTGCTCAGCGCGCTCAGGGGGTGGCGGGTGATGTCGAAGCCGTCGCGGCCGGCGGCCTGGGTCAGGGAGACGACCGCCCACAGCGGTGACGCTACGACCACGCAGGTGAGCAGGGAGCGGGTGGCGGACCGGGCCGGGGTTCCGGTCGCGGCGGGGGAAGCGGCGATAGCCGCGCTGGTGGGGGTCCGGGTGGTCATGGTGTGTGCCTCTCGGGTTCGTTCGTCGTGTTCGGTTCTTGCCTGCACGTCGATCCGGCAATGTGACAGGGAACGGCTGCGTTCCCTGTCACATGTCCTTGTTCGACGTGTAGGCAAGGCAGAAGCACCGCACGACGAGAAGAGGGAACCCCATGCGCTACCTGATGACGACCAGGCCTTCCGACACCGCGCCCGACGAGAAGTTGTACGTCGAAATGGGCAAGTTCATCGAGGAGCTGACGGCGGCCGGTGTTCTGCTGGCCACGGGTGGCCTGGAGCCGGTCGGCGTCCTGGTGACCTCTGCCGGCGACGAAATCACGGTGACGGACGGGCCGTTCGCCGAGGCCAAGGAGGCCGTGGCCGGCTTCGCACTGATCGAGGTCCGCTCCAAGGAGGAGGCGATCGAGCTGGCCCGCCGCTTCCGCAGGATCGTTGGTGACGGCGAGAGCGTGGTTCAGCAGGTTTTTGGTCCGTGAGTCAGCAGTACGAACCCTGAACTCCAAACCCTGAACCCCAAACCCTGAACCCTGAACCGCGAAGAGCACTTGCCCCGGCTTGCGAGCGAGTCGGGGCAAGTGCTGTGATCGCCCCTGTGCTGGATACCCATCGCACGATAGACGCGGCCTGGAAGCTCGAGTCGGCCAAAATCATCGCAGCGCTCACCCGGATGGTGCGCGACGTCGGCCTCGCCGAGGAGCTGGCCCAGGACGCGCTCCTCGCCGCGCTCGAGCAGTGGCCCGGCACGGGCGTCCCGGACAACCCCGGCGCCTGGCTGACGACCACCGCCAAGCGGCGGGCCGTCGACCACATCCGGCGCTCCCAGCGGCTGACGCACAAGCAGGAGCAGCTCGCCCACGAGCTGGAACAGCAGCAGGACCCCGAACAGGACGACGTCCTGCGGCTGATGCTCATCTCCTGCCACCCCGTACTGCCGACCGGGGCCCGAGCAGCACTGACGCTCCGGCTGCTCGGCGGTCTGACGGCCGAGGAGATCGCGCGGGCCTTCCTCGTCACCGGGACGGTGATCACCCAGCGCATCGCCGGAGCCAAGCGGACGTTGGCCGAGGAGCGCGTGCCGTTCGACCTGCCGGAGGGACCGGAACTGGCCGAGCGCCTCTCGTCGGTGCTGGAGGTCATCTACCTGATCTTCAACGAGGGTTACTCGGCGACCTCCGGCGACGATCTGATGCGGCCCGGGCTCTGCCTCGAAGCACTGCGGCTGGGCCGGCTCCTGGCCGAGCTGGCACCTCAGGAAGCCGAGGTGCACGCGATGGTCGCACTGATGGAGATCCAGGCCTCCCGCTCGGCCGCGCGCACCGGCCCGTCGGGCGAGCCCGTCCAGCTGCACGAGCAGAACCGGGGACGCTGGGACCAGTTGCTCATCAGCCGCGGCTTCACCGCGATGCTGCGGGCACGGGAAGCCGGCGGCACGCCCGGCCCGTACCTGCTGCAAGCGGCCATCGCCGTGTGCCATGCGCAGGCGCGTACCGCCGAGGACACCGACTGGGCCCAGATCGCGGCCCTGTACGGGGCATTGGCGCGGCTGCTGCCGACACCGATCGTCCAGCTCAACCGGGCGGTGGCGCTCGGGTTTGCGTACGGGCCGCAGGAGGGCCTCGACCTGGTCGACTCCCTGACCACCGATCCCGCACTGCGCGACTACCACCTCCTCCCCAGCGTCAGGGGCGACCTGCTGGCGCGCCTGGACCGGCACGAAGAAGCGCGGGTGGAGTTCCATCGGGCGGCGTCCCTCACGAGGAACGCCGCCGAGCGCGCCTTTCTGCACCGACGCGCGGACGAGATCACGGTCACCGGCCCGCCCGGTCCCACGCTCGGTCAGGCCGCCCACGACTTCCTGAGCCGCGACGATCTGGACGCGGCCACGGTCCGCTCGTACGGACAGACCCTCCGGCGCCTGTGCCTGGCCCTCGGCGACCAGCTGCCGCCGGCCTCGCTGACGGCCGACCAGGTGGCGCGGGTGTTTGCGACCGCCTGGGGCGAGGCAGCCGCCACGACCTGGAACCGGCACCGCTCGGCCGTCCGGTCCTTCTGCGCGTGGGCGTCCCTGAGCGACCTCGCGGCCGGGCTGGACCGTCGGGCCGAGACTCGCCCCCGGACGCCGGCGCTGGGCTCCGTGCAGCTCGACGCGCTCTGGAGCCGCCCGGACCTGCCGCTGCGCGAACAGACGCTGTGGCGGCTCCTGCACGAGTCGGAGGCCGGGGTGAAGGCCGTCCTGTCGCTGAACGTCGAGGACCTGGACCTGGACGACCGCCGGGCCCGCACGGGCCACACGTGGGTGACCTGGCGCTCCGGGACCGCCCGGCTCCTGCCCGAGCTGCTGGCCGGCCGGACCCGGGGGCCGGTGTTCCTCTCCGACCGGCGACCCGGACCCGCCCGGACACCCGGACCTGCCGATCTCTGCCCGGACACGGGCCGCCGCCGACTGTCCTACGAGCGGGCCGAGTACCTCTTCAAAGAGACCACCAAGCCCCTCGACCCGACAACCAACGGCTACACCCTCCGCCAGCTCAAACCCCACCCCGGACCGTCCCCGGCCCCGTAGCCGGCCGGCCGTAGTAGGTGATCTCGTCCGGGCACTGGCAGAGCCGGTCCGCCTGGGTGAATCTCCTGCCCGTGTTGCGATGAGTACGGGCTCCGCCGCCGGTCTACCCTTCGGACACATCGCCTGGAAGGAGCGGCAGATGACCGATACGACGACTCTCGACCTCGGACCACAAGCCCAGATCGTGGCCCGTCTCGCGGCGGGCGTACCGGACGGCCGGCTCGCCGACCCGACACCCTGCCCCGAGTACGCGGTCGGCAACCTGCTGGGCCACCTCGCAGGCCTCGCCGTCGCATTCCGTGACGCCGCCCGCAAGAACCTGGGCCCCACGACCGACACGGCCCCCGACACAGCCGTGCCCTCCCTCCCCGCCGGCTGGCGCGAGGAACTGCCCCGGGTCCTCGGCGAACTGGCCGAGGCCTGGAGGGACCCGGCCGCCTGGACCGGCATGACCCGCGCGGGCGGCGTGGACCTGCCCGGCGAAATCGCGGGTGCGGTGGCTGTCGACGAACTGGTGATCCACGGCTGGGACCTGGCCCGGGCCACCGGCCAGGACTACGCACCCGATCAGGCCGCGCTGCGCGCCTCGCATGCATTTCTCCTGGCGGCCGCCGAGGACAAAGACCGCGGCGGCATCTTCGGCGCTGTCGTGCCCGTACCGGACGACGCCCCGCTGCTGGACCGGGCGGTCGGGCTGAGCGGGCGCGAACCGGGCTGGACACCTCCGACATCCCCGTGACGTAGGCCACCGGCGGTCCATCTGGACCGGACCCCGGGCGGAGACCGCCGCATGTCGCTGGGCATGTCGAATACGCCGGTCCCCGATCGACGTGGGAGTGAAGGCAGTACATCCCAGCACTCCAGGAGGACCCCATCGTGACCGTTACCGCGGATTTGGCGATTTCCCTCGACGGCTACATCGCCGGCACCGACGTGGCCATCGACAACCCGGGAGGCGACGGCGCCGAGCCCCTCTTCGAGTGGATCCACAACCTGGCGAGCTGGCGGGAGCGCCAGGGCATGACCGGCGGGGAGGAGAACCGCGACTCCGAGCTGATGCGCGAGTGGTTCGACGCCACCGGAGCAGTGGTCATGGGCCGGATGATGTACGACACGGGCGAGGAGTTCTGGGGCGACAACCCGCCGTTCCGGTGCCCGGTCTACGTGCTCACCCACCGCCCCCGGCCGTCCCTGGTCAAGGAGGGCGGCACCACGTTCACCTTCGTCACCGACGGCATCCACAGCGCCCTCGACCAGGCGAAGGCCGCGGCCGGCGGAAGGAACGTCGACATCGCGGGCGGGGCGAGCACGGTGCAGCAGTACCTGAGGGAGGGGCTCATCGACGAGCTGCAGCTGCACGTGGTGCCCGCGCTCCTCGGAGCGGGGCTGCGGCTCTTCGAGGGACCGGGCGCCGGGCGGCAGGATCTCGAGCCGGTCAGTGTGGTCGGCACCCCCCTCGCCACCCACCTGAAGTACCGCTTCGTGAAATGACGGGTGATCTCCCGGCAGCTACTTCGTGCAGTCCTGTCGCCCTCCGGCGGCTACCGGCACCGGCGAGGCGGAGCTCGGCTGCGAACCCTTCCTCGCCCGACTCCGGTCGCGCGACCACGCACCCGCACCCACCAGCACGGCTGCCCCGGCCCCGTACAAGGGCAGCCACAGAGTCGTCGTGGCTGCCAGACAGTCGGCGACGGCTTTACGCCTCTGGGCCTCTTGCGCGTACGCGAGTGCAGCGCTGTCGCTACCAGCCAGATCCGCCACCGCTGCCCTCGTCCGGATGACCTCGTACCTGCCCTGCCCATCGCACCCGCTGCGCGTGCCCGGCATCGGAAACAGCCAAGACCAGCGCTGCAGCATGGGGGCCAGCGCGATCGCTACGCACAGGCCGACGACCAGCGAATACGCGACCAGAGCGCGCATGTATGCCGATCGGAAGCCGGGCGTCCATGCCGGCCGTACCTGAAAGGCGAAGATCACCGCGAAAAGCGTCACCCCGATGAACGTGGCGAACCACTGCCAGGAACCCTGGGCGAGTGCGAACGTCAGTACAGCGGCGAGTCCAATGCCGATGACCCCGGCCTGCCCGGCGGCGCCATCGCGCTCCCCGGTGGATGCAGGCCTTCGGGTTCCTCGAGGGCTGGGGTCGTTCACGGGCCCCTCCTGCAGGGTTGGAGGCATCGGCATCAGCATCCGCCGCGCGTCGCCGCGGGCCCGGGCGCCATGCCGGACGGGTTCGGATGGTGCCCGGATGGGGGAGCCGCCCCGTCTGCCACCCCGTTCCTGCAGTCGGGTACGAGCGATGACACTCGGTGAGATTCGGGGGCCCTGGAGGTGACTCGCCCCATAGGACCCACGTCACGTACGAACCGGGCTAGTAGCTTCCCAACGGCCGATCCCGCTGCCTGACACCGGCTCCCACCTGCACGGATCCGCCCAGGTCTGCCGTGGGGTCGTCGGTCCCTGACTGCGAGGGCTCCTAGTAGGAGGGGTCGTTGCCAGGGGGTTGGGGGGTCGGTAGAACTGGATGAGTCGCAGGGCGGCAGGGGTTGTTCACCCGCCGCCGACGAATCCCTCTCCTCCGCGTGAGTGGCTCACGCATGCTTCGGCGTGCCGCGACCGTCCTTGTTCCCTTCGGAAGGTCAATCCGTGTCCAACGCTGTCATCCGCCGCATCGCCGCTTCCAAGAAGACCCTCGCGGGTACCGTCCTCGCCCTGGGCGTCGCCGGTTCCATGCTGGCCGCGGTTCCCGCGCAGGCCGCCCCGTCGAGTGCCAAGGCGATCGCCCAGCAGATGATCAAGGACCCGGCCCAGTTCGCCGCCTTCGACAAGATCATCTCGCACGAGAGCGGCTGGGACTACACCGCCACGAACTCCTCTTCCGGTGCGTACGGCCTGGTCCAGGCCCTGCCGGCCTCGAAGATGGCCTCGGCGGGCTCGGACTGGAAGACCAACCCGGCCACCCAGATCAAGTGGGGCCTGGACTACATGAACGAGCGCTACGGCAGCCCCGTCGACGCCTGGAACTTCTGGTCCGCCAACCACTGGTACTAAGCCACCAGCGGCAGAGCAGACCCACACAGCAGACGCGCGCAGGGCCCCCGTCCGCCGGATCACCGGCTGGAGCGGGGGCCTGCGCGCGTTCAGGTTCAGAAGCGGGGCAGAGCGCCGACGATTCGGTCCCACACGGAGCGGGTGGCACCGAAACCGCTCTCATGGACCCAGACGTGGGTACACGCGGGGCACTGCAGGTGGAGCAGGCTGCCGGTGTTGGTGAGCAGGTAGCGCCAGTGGGTGGAGCAGGTCCGGCGCTGCTCGCAGGGCTCGCAGCCCTGGGCGTCGTCGCACTTCGGGCAGGCCACCCAGGCGCGGCGCCCGAGGTCGGCCTGCGGGTCAAGCGGCAGCACGGCCGTCTCCCCTCGGGGGCAGCACACCGGCCGCGACCAGGTTGTCGTAGAGGCGCTGCTGCTCCGCGTCGAGTCCGGAGTACAGGAGGTCGTACGCGGCCTCCTCGCCGAGCAGCACCTCGACCGGATCCCAGTCCGGGCCGAGGGCTTCCATCACCTGGGCGCGCCGGAGCACCTCCTGAGACGTGAGGTCCACCTCGAAGTCGACGAGCGCGGACGCGCCGGAGGCGTCGGGCTCGTCCGGGGAAGGGATGGGGTCGTGGGGTGCCATGGCACCGAACTTAGGTAACCCTTCTTTCCCTGGTCAAGGGAGGGTGGGCGGAGTCACAGCCCAGGCCACCCCTCGAGGATTCCAGCACTAGGGCACGACCTTGCCGACGCCGCCCAGCGCCTGGGTGGCACGCTGGTTGATCTGCCACAGCTGGCCGTCACGGTTGCTGACGTAGATCCAGCCGTTGACGGTGTCCAGCGCGAGGCCCTCGCACGTCCCCAGGCCGCTGGCCACCACGCGCTGCGCGCCGTCCGCGAGAGTGATCTCGTACAGGCGCCCGTTCACGTGGTCGATGGTGTACGCCCGGCCGGCGCCGTCGAGGGCCACTCGGATGGTGCTCGCCCCGGAAAGGTTGGTCACGACGCGGTGGGTACGGGCGGCCAGGTCGACCTCGTACAGGTGGCCGCCGCCGTCCTTCCGGCCGATGTACGCCTTGCCCCGCCCGTCCAGCGCCACTCCGCCGATGCCCTGCCCCAGGCCCGTGACGATCGTGTGCTTCTGTCCGCCCGGCAGGTCGACGGCGACCAGCTGCCCGTCGAGCCAGCTGGCGACGTAGGCCTTGCCCGCTGCGTCGAGTGCGACGCCGTACGCGCCCGACACGTCGGCGATCTTGCGGGACGAGCCGTCGGCCAGGTTCACCTCGAGCAGGCGCGCACCGCCGTAGTCGGTGGAGTAGGCCGTGCCCTGGCCGCCCAACTGCACCTCGCCGATGTCGCCCAAGGCGCTCGCTGCCGTGTGCTGGGCGCCGGTGTCGACTTTCACCGCGGACAGCTTCACGCCGCCCCGGTCGGCGACGTACGCCGTGTTCAGCGACGGGTCGACCGCCAGGCCTTCGGACGTCCCCAGACCCGTCGCGATGAGGGTGTAGCTCCGCCTGTTGCCGATGAGCTTGGAGAGGTCTTCGAGCTTCGGCATGTCTTCGGCGCCGATGCTCACCTTCGGCGGTCCGAAGGCCTTGTTGGTCGCAGAGGCCATGCCGGACACCGAACCGGGGTTTTCGGAGGCCTGGCGCTGTGCGGCGGCCACGCCCTGGGCGTTCTGGAAGAGCGGGCCCAGGAAACCCATGACGTCGAACGCCCCGTGCGCGGTCTGGCGCACGAGCCACGGGTCGCGCTCGCTCTCCAGCTTGCGCACGGCCTCCGATTCGTCACCTGCTCCCGGAGTGTCCTTGTTGAGCGCCTGAGCGGACTTTTCGGCGGAACCTGCTTCGTCCCCGCCGTTGTCGAAGATGTTCTTGAAGGACATGGGCTTTCCTCCTGACCCCTTCTAGAGGGGCTGCTTCTGGTTCTGGTAGTCGAGTACTTCAGGCTGGAAAACCCGGTGTTCTCCGGTACGGACGGCGACGATTTCGGCCGTCCCCTTCTGCATGGACCGCTTTCCTTCGTCGGCCAGGTCGAAATGGCTGGAATCGAAGGAGGCCTCGCCGAGTTTCCACGCGATGACCCGGGAGAACTTCGGGTCGGCGGCCTGCGGCGGAGTCTCCTTGACCGCGACCGGCTCGGGATAGTACAAGGCGACCCAGCCGCCGAAGGTGACGGGGAATTCATAGTCGAACTGGCGGATCTGGCGCCGCGTCGTAGCCATGACGTCAGCCCGGCTCATGATTTCGAAACTGACCGACGACTGGTGCTTCCATTCGGTGGTCAGCGAACCACTGACGGAACCGGTGATCCCGAGCAGGAGCTCTCCCCATAACTCCCCGGTGCCGGTGACGGAACTCGTGGACGTGGTGTTGCTCGTCGCCTCGGTCTGGGACTCCGTGTTGACGCCCTGGTTGTCCTTGCTGTTGAGCAGGGTGGTCTTCTGGTACTGCTTCATCTCCATGCTCTTCTGGAGCTGCTGCTGGAGCGATGCGATGGACTTCGCCCCGAAGGTGAGCTTCACCTCCCCTTGGAGCGACCAGCTGATCGTGTTCGAAATCGAGAATTCGACCGTGTCCGTCACGGTGATTTTGATCGGGTCGGTGCCATTGACGTACGTCTGCTTGGAGATCATGTCGGGAGGGGGCTGCTGGATGTCGCTGCGTTCCTCGACGACCGGTACGCCGACGTTCATGAAGGCGCGCCAGCCGCGTTCGTGCGCCGTCTTCTCTTCCGGCGGGAAGCCGCCGTAGCGCACCTTGTTCAGGGAGAACCCGATCGGGTCGACCGGCTCACCCCCTCCCTGAGGGGGCCGCTTGAGTACGTTCCGCAGTTGGTTCCGCTGCAGGATGCCGGCGGCCCTGGCGGCGATTTCGAGTTCCTCTTGATTCCGCGTGGTCAGCGGATGGCGCATGAATACGTCGTTGATGTAGGCCGTTCCCACATCGTTCCTTGCACTGCTGTTTCCCATGCTCTTCAGACCCTCCCTGCGTCGCAGACCGGTGACGCTACGCATCCGACGGCGGAAGATCATCGGGCTGAACTCGCCACCTGGTGAGAATCGGACAGATACCGCTGACCAGGCGTTTGATCACATGAGGGCGGCGGCGTTCCCGGATCTGTCGGGTGTCCCCCGGGGGCGCCGTTCCTTGATCTTTGGGGCCAAGATCCACGGGCGCGCTGTCGCGGCTGCCGGCAGGGAGCCGGGCGCGGGTGGTGTCCGGAACTGCGGTCCCGTGGCTGCCGGCGCTGTCGGGTCGGCCCCATCAGGCTCGATTTGGCCTCGGCCGTACGTTCGATCGGCATACGGCACCACGGCGGCAGCTCCTGTGGGTCCCGTGGAGCGCCGCCGTGGTGCCCGAACCCCTAGGAGGCGGCCAGGGCCTCCAGGGCGGGGACCGTTTCGGCCGGGGTCGGCAGGGCGGCGTTCTCTGCCCGGAGACGGGCGGCGGCCTCGCGCAGGGCCGGGTCGACGGTGAGACGGGTGAGGAGTGTGGCGTCGACGTCGTCGGAGGCGGAGCGCAGGGCGGCGCCGGTTTTGGTGAGGGCGTCGGCGTTGGTGAAGTGGTCGGCGCCCTGGGGGAGCAGAAGCTGGGGCAGGCCGGCCTGCAGGGCGGTGAGCAGGGTGCCGGAGCCGCCGTGGTGGATCAGCGCGTCGGAGGCGGTCAGCAGCTCCGCGAGCGGGATCCAGGGCAGTGGGCGGACGTTGTCCGGGAGGGTGCCGAGCGGGGTGAGGTCGGCGTCGCCGACGGCGAGCAGGAACTCGGCGTCCACCGAGGCGGCGGCTTCGATCAGACGGACGATGGCGCGGACGCCGTCCAGCTCGGTGAGCACGGTGCCCAGTGTGATGGCGACGCGCGGGCGGGTGCCGCGGCGGAGCAGCTCGGCGGGGACGGTGCCGCCGCCGTTGTAGGGGAGGTAGCGCATCCGCAGGCCGCCCGGGTCGCCGCCGAGCGAGGCGGGGACGATGTTCAGCGCGGTGGGCTCGGCGGGGCCGGCCACCCCGTATGTCTCGTACGCCTCGGTGAAGTTGGCTGCGAGCCGGCCGACCATGTCAAGGCCGGAGGTGACGCCGAAATTCTGGATCACCGACGGGATCTTGAGCTTGGCCGCGACCAGCGGGGCGGAGGCCTGGAAGGAGTCGTACACGAGCAGGTCGGCGCGCCAGCTGTCGGCGGCCTCCAGCAGGCCGTCCACGGTGGAGCGGGAAACGAGCGCGAAGCCGTGGGCCGCCCTGTCGAGGATCTGGTCCGGGGTCATGTCGGGGGCGACGTAGCGCACCTCCTCGCCCGTGGACTGCTCGAACACGTCCCGGATGCTGCGGCCGTCGCCTATCTCGACGATCGGGAAACCGGCCTCGCGGAGCTGGTTCAGCGGCTGCGAGCCCGCGAACAGCACCTCGTGGCCGGCGGCGCGCAGGGCCTGCGCGGTCGGGATCATCGGGAAGAGGTGGCCGGCCGCGGCCGGTCCGGTGAAGAGTATGCGCACGGGTTCTCCTTGCCGTTGTTCTGCCGGTCGAGGACGAGACGTGCGGGCTCGCCCCGGTTCCCTCCGGTGAACTGACGGGAAGGCGCGCTGTGTTCCCCCTGGGGGGTCGATAACCGGACGTTCTGCGGGGGCCCTTTCCGGGCGGGGGCCGAGCCGGTCGGGACCGGGCCGGTAACCATCGGTTGTCGGCGAACCTGCAGGTGATCTTGGCGAACCGCCAGGGGATCACCGACGCGGATGCACGGCTGGTGATCGCATCGGCCCCTCCGGAGCCCCACGACGGGCTTGACCCCGTGAACGGTCCCCGGGCCGGCCGGTGCCCGCGAACATTCGCATCTGTGGCGTCCCGGAGCGAACCCGGACGAACGAACGTACGATGGGCGGGAACCGGCGCGGGCGGCTCGCCCCGCCGCTGGTCCAAGCCGGTCGTGGGAGACGCATGGCACAGGTCGCCGACACAGCGCGGACCGTCATCCTGACCGTGGACGACGATCCGGGAGTCTCCCGTGCCGTCGCCCGTGACCTGCGGCGCCGCTACGGAGCCGGGTACCGGATCGTGCGCGCCGAGTCCGGCGAGTCCGCACTCGAGGCGCTGCGCGAGTTGAAGCTGCGGGGCGACCTGGTGGCCGTGATCCTGGCCGACTACCGCATGCCGCAGATGAACGGCATCGAGTTCCTCGAACAGGCCCTCAACGTGTACCCGGGGGCGCGGCGCGTGCTGCTGACCGCGTACGCCGACACCAACGCGGCGATTGACGCGATCAACGTCGTCGACCTCGACCACTACCTGCTCAAGCCGTGGGACCCGCCGGAGGAGAAGCTCTACCCGGTCGTGGACGACCTGCTCACGGCCTGGCGCTCCAGCGACTACCGGCCCGTGCCCGCCACCAAAGTTGTCGGGCACCGCTGGTCGGCGCGCTCCTCGAACGTGCGGGAGTTCCTGGCCCGCAACCAAGTGCCGTACCGCTGGTACTCCTCCGACGAGCCCGAGGGACGGCGACTGCTGGAGGCGGCCGGGACCGACGGACAGCGACTGCCCCTGGTGATCACTCCGGACGGCACCGTGCTGATCGAGCCGGAGGCGCCCGACCTGGCTGCCCACGTGGGGCTCGCGACGACGCCGCTCGCCGACTTCTACGACCTCGTCGTGATCGGCGGCGGCCCGGCCGGGCTCGGCGCGGCCGTGTACGGGGCCTCCGAGGGGCTGCGGACGGTGCTGGTCGAGCGGTCGGCGACCGGCGGACAGGCCGGGCAGAGCTCCCGCATCGAGAACTACCTGGGCTTCCCCGACGGCGTGTCGGGCGCGCAGCTCACCGACCGCGCCCGCCGCCAGGCCGGCAGGTTCGGCGCCGAGATCCTCACCGCACGCGAGGTCACGGGGCTGGAGGCCAACGGCGCGGCGCGCGTCGTCCGCTTTTCCGACGGCTCGTCGGTCACCGCCCACAGCGTTATCCTGGCGACCGGGGTGTCATACCGGCAGCTCCAGGCACCGGGCTGCGACGACCTGACCGGCTGCGGGGTGTACTACGGCTCCGCGCTCACCGAGGCGTCCTCCTGCCAGGGGCAGGACGTGTACATCGTGGGCGGCGCCAACTCCGCCGGGCAGGCGGCGGTGTACTTGGCGCGGGGCGCCAAGTCGGTCACGCTGCTGGTGCGCGGGGAGTCCCTGAGGGCGTCGATGTCGTACTACCTGATCCAGCAGATCGAGGAGACGCCGAACATCACGGTGCGGACCCGGACCGTCGTCGAGGCGGCGCACGGCGACGGGCACCTGGAGCAGCTGACGCTGCGGGACGTGGAGAGCGGCGGGACCGAACTCGTCGACGCCCAGTGGCTGTTCGTCTTCATCGGCGCGGCTCCGCTGACCGACTGGCTGGACGGCACGGTGCTGCGCGACGAGCGCGGCTTCATCCTGGCCGGGCCGGACCTCACGCCGGACGGCCGGCCGCCGGCCGAGTGGGAGCTGGACCGGCCGCCCTACCACCTGGAGACCAACATTCCCGGCGTGTTCGTGGCGGGCGACGCGCGCGCCGAGTCCGCGAAGCGCGTCGCGTCCGCCGTCGGAGAAGGAGCCATGGCCGTCATGCTCGTCCACCGGTACCTGGAGCAGTCATGAGCGGGCAGGCGATGCCCTGCAGCCCGCCGGAGATCGCCTCGCTGTTCCTGTTCGAAAAGCTCTCCCCGGAGCAGCTCGGACGGCTGTGCGCCGAGGGGCGGGTGGAGCGGTTCGAGGCCGGTCCGGTGTACACCGAGGGCGACCCGGCGACCTGCTTCTACGTGATGATAGAGGGCACCGTCGTGCTGTACCGCCGGGTCGGCGGCGACGACGTGGAGGTGAGCCGGACCTCGCAGCGCGGGGTGTACGCGGGGGCCATGCAGGCCTACCTGGGCGACCGGGTGCCGCAGACGTACACCAACTCGATGCGGGTGACCGAGCCGACGCGGTTCTTCGTACTGCCCGCGCAGTCGTTCGCGGACTTCATGCAGGAATGGTTCCCGATGGCCGCGCACCTGCTGGAGGGGCTCTTCTTCGGCGCGAAGAACACCCAGCGGGCCATCGGACAGCGCGAACGGCTGCTGGCGCTCGGATCGTTGTCCGCAGGGCTCACCCATGAGCTCAACAACCCGGCCGCGGCGGCCGTCCGGGCCACTGCGGCGCTGCGGGAACGAGTGGGCAAGATGCGGCACAAGTTGGCCGTCATCGCGCATGGCCCCTACTCCCGCGAGGCACTCGCCGACCTCATCGAGATCCAGGAGCGCACCGCCGAACGCGTCGCGAAGGCACCGGCGTTGAGTCCTCTGGAGGCGTCCGACCGGGAGGACGAGCTCGCGGACTGGCTCGATGACCACGGCATCCCCGAGGGCTGGCGGATCGCACCGACCTTCGTGCAGGCCGGGCTGGACACGGACTGGCTGGAGCAGGTCGCGGCGGCCGTGGCCGAGGACATCCTCCCGGGAGCGATCGGCTGGCTCAACTACACCGTCGAGACCGAGCTGCTGATGGACGAGATCGACGACTCCACCACCCGCATCTCCCACCTCGTGGACGCCGCCAAGCAGTACTCCCAGCTCGACCGCGCCCCGCACCGGGTCGTCGACGTCCACGAACTCCTCGACAGCACCCTGCTGATGCTGTCCGGCAAGATCGGCCCGCGGGTCCGGGTGGTCAAGGACTACGACCGCTCCGTGCCGGATGTGCCCGCCTACCCGGCGGAGCTGAATCAGGTGTGGACCAACCTCATCGACAACGCCGTCTTCGCCATCGGGAGCACCGGCCGCGACGGCACGCTGACGGTCCGCACGGCACGGGAAGGGGACCGGCTGCTGGTGGAGTTCCGCGACACCGGGCCCGGCATCCCGGCGGACATCCGCAGCCGCATCTTCGATCCGTTCTTCACCACCAAGCCCGTCGGCGAGGGCACTGGTCTCGGCCTGGACATCTCCTGGCGGATCGTCGTCAACAAGCACCACGGCAGCCTCCAGGTCGAGTCCGAACCGGGCGACACCCGTTTCCAGGTGCTGCTGCCGCTGACCGCCCCGGGACCCGAAACAGCGCCCGGAACCGAGACCGAGACCGCCGAAGAGCCCGTATGACCGTACCGGGCATCCCAGGGGCGCGGGGAGCCGTGCTGCCAACCGTGCACCGCCGTAAGCGGTTGGTCGCGCAGTTCCCCGCGCCCCTGGGGCCACCGCTACCTACCTGAGGGCCTCGAAGGAAGCGACGAGGTCGGTGGGGGAGGGGAGTGCGGTGATGTCGGCCTGGGTGGCAGCGGCGGCCTTGCGGAGGTCTTCGTCCGTGATGAGGCGGCTGAGCAGGGCTGCGTCCACGCTGTCACCACTCGCACGGAGGGCGAAGCCCAGGCCCGTCGCGGCATCGACGTTGATGAAGTGGTCGGCGCCCTGCGGGAGGATCAACTGGGGGACGCCCCGGGCGGCGGCGGTGAGCATGGTGCCGGCGCCGCCGTGGTGCACGACCGCGTCGGCGGTGTCCAGCAGTTGGGCCAGCGGCACCCAGGGCAGGGGACGGACATTGGCGGGAAGGGTTCCGAGCGCGCTCAGGTCGGTGTCGCCGACGGCGAGCAGGAACTCGGCGTCGACGGAGGCGGCCTCGGCGATCAGCCGGGCGACCGGGCCGACGCCCGCGTACGTGGTCACCACTGTCCCGAGGGTGACGGCGATCCGGGGCCGGGAGCCACGGGCTATGAGATCGCCGGGCACCGTGCCGCCGCCGTTGTACGGGACGTAGCGGACCCGCCAGCCGGTGCCGTCTCCGCCGAGGGAGGCGGGTACGACGTCGAGGACGGTGCGGGTGGCCGGGCCTTCGATCTCGCGGGCCTGGTATTCGTCCGCCAGGAGGCCAGCGAGCCTGCCGACCATGCTGAAGCCGGACATCACGCCGAAGTTGTGCACTACGGCGGGTATGCCGAGTGCGGCCGAGACCAGTGGTGCGGCGCCCTGGAAGGCGGCGTGGACGATGAGGTCGGGCCGCCAGGCGGTGGCGACCGCGAGCAGGTCATCGATGGTGACCCGGCTGTGTTCGGCGAAACCGGCTGCGGCCAGCCGCTCGGCGTTCTCCGGGCTGTTGCCGTCTGTGACGAACTGCGGATCGATGCCGTCCGAGGCGCGCCGGAAGGCCTCCATCAGCGTCGAGCCGTCGCCGATCTCGACGGTGGGCAGGCCGGACTGCCGAAGCTGCTCGAGCGGGGCCGAACCGGCGAACAGCACCTGATGCCCGGCGGTCTGGAGTGCCTGCGCGGTCGGCACCATCGGGAACAGGTGGCCCGCCGAAGCGGGGCCGGTGAACAGGATGCGCACGGTGTTACTCCTCGGGTGGAACCAGAACTCCTTGATTCTTCTGACAGACCGTCGAACGTATTTGCGGCTCCGTCAATTTCCACCGAGGTAAACGAATTTCGGCCAATCCCGACGGGCTCCGCCGGGCCGGTCGGGTCCACCGGTCAGTCAGCGGCGCATGCGCCAGGTGCAGAGGAGGGCGATCAGCACGATGCCGTCGCGGTGTTCGTGCCGGTTCGCCGCGTTCGAAGACGCGCTGCGCGAGTTCACGCAGGAGCTGAACCGGCTCCACATCGCCAACGGCGCGCCGTCCTACGCGACCATGGTCAGTGCCTCGGTGAGACCGAAGCTGAAGAAGGCCGGACTCAACGAGATGCTGGCCGGCAAGCGGTTCGCCTCCCTCGAGGCACTGCTCGAATTCGTCCGGGTCGTCACCACACCCAGGGATCCGGATCCGCCGGCAGCGGGGTTTCGGGCCGCCCCCGCGCTCGCTTCCGCGCCACCGTGCGGCAGACTCTGGACGATGCCGCTCTGGAAGCCGAAGCCGTACGCGTACGCGCTCAGGCCCGGCACGATGCCGACGAGCTCCTGCACCGCGCCCGCCAGACAGCCGAACAAGCCCATGGAGCACTCACATGGGAAGGAGCAGGCCCGAACACCCCGGCGCGCGGCGCGTTCTGGCGGTCAGCTGTGGCAGCAGGCCAAGGCCTCGTGCTGCGCCCGGCGTTACGTCCGCTGGCCGCGGCGACCGCGGTAGCCAGGCTGGCGCTGGCCACGATCCTCACGGGGGACTCCCTCACCGGGGCATCCGACAACTGCCGACCGGCTCATCCCCCAAGCCGGCCTCCCCACCCCCACCCCCCAGCACCTCACCGACGCCAACCGCTTCGCCGGCCCAAAAGAAGCCCCACCCCTGCGCCCCGCAGGCGCGTGACCGCTAGGCAGCGTCGTTCCGGTCACCTGCCGACCGGGGCCCCTGAAAGGGACCCCGGTCGGCAGGTGAAGCGGGCTAGTCGCTGTTCCCCGGCTCGACGTGGGTGAACGCGGTGTCCGTGTT
The DNA here is from genome assembly GCF_045208355.1 of Streptomyces sp. NBC_01546. NCBI lineage: Bacteria > Bacillati > Actinomycetota > Actinomycetes > Kitasatosporales > Streptomycetaceae > Streptomyces > Streptomyces sp. NBC_01546. The sequence continues at coordinate 526,414 of NZ_CP109379.1, read as the reverse complement.
GTTGCCCTTGCGCGGGTCTGCGTCGTCACCGAACACCCTGGCGGTGTTCTTCACGGTGGTGGGCTTCAGAACGTTGGCCGCGGTGCCGGTCACCTCGATCTCCGCGCTGTGGCCCTTCGCCAGCGGACCACCCGTGCAGGAGAGGAGGCCGTTGGTGATCTCGCACCCCTCGGTCGGCGTGGTGGGCGACAGGATCTTCGCCGGGAGGTCGTCGGTCAGCGACCAGCCGGAGGAGCCGTCGCCCTTCCCTTCGTTCTTCACGGTGATGCGGTAGGTGACTTCGCCGCCCACCTCGACGCGCTTGGTGCCGTGCTTGCGCACCGCCAGGTCGGCGGACGAGTCGAGGAAGCACGAGGTGGCGTCGAGGTTCGTCGCCGGGGTCGTGGTCTGCGTCGACAGCACGGAGAACGACGGGTTGGAACCGGTCGCGTTCTTCACGTGTACCCGGATGAGCTGTCCGGAATTGCGGAAGAATCCGAGATCGCCGTTGCCGTACGTGAAGACGCCGCCGAAGTCCTCACCCCCCGGAAGGACACCCGGGAAGAAGTCCACGCTTTCATCGGCGATGTCGATCCGCGTGATGGCGCCCGAGTCGGTCGAGCCCCACAGGAATCCGTCACGGAATGCGATGTCGAAGACGTCGAGTTCCGGGTCGGCCAGCGCCGGGACGTTGATGACGTTCGTGACCGAGCGGGAGGTGACGTCGATCTGGTAGATCTCACCCGTATTGTCGGCCAGGACGTAGTAGTTGCCGTCCTTGTCGAACGTTCCCGAGATGTAGACGGCGGGCGGCAGGCCGGCAATGGCACCAAGGTTGGTGAAGTCTCCATTGCCGTCGAAGCGGACCAGGTCGTTGTTCGTGTTGCCGAAGGTGGTCCCGTAGAGGAAGCGATCGTGCGGGTTCACGCCGATGGCGTTGTAGAGGAACGGTGTTGGGTTGCCCAGCGGCGTGAACTGGACCGTTCCGGGCCCTCTGTCGGCGGTGTAGAGCTGGTCCGGGTCGCCGAACGAGACGTAGACCTGCCCGTCGCACGCAACGGGATTCCCGTCGGGCTGCTGCTGCGCGACAGCCGCCGCAGGGGCGGGGACGGCACCGGCCGGTGACGCCGGCAGGCTGGAAGCGAGCCCGGCGACGATACCCACCGCGCCCAGCGCGGAAAGCGCGCGCAGCCGCCGCTTTCCGTGGTTCGGCCTGTTTGTTCCTCGAATCACGTACATGCACCTTTCACCGTTCAAGGCGGACAGGGCCCCATGGTGGAGGCCCCTCAGTGTGCGCCGGATGTGACGGAGAAAGATCAGCACAAGGGATGTCGGGTCGGATATCACGGCTCGGGCTTCGGAGTGGAGTTCGCTCCAATGCACCAGGACAATCCCTGGGCCACTTCTTTCAGATCATCAGAATGTCCGCCCGGACAGTGCCGCGGGCGCGTCCGGCCCGGCTTGCGCCGCTCAGCCTGGCGGCAGGCCCGGTGCGGTGACGTGGTGTGTCGAGCGCATGGCCGAGGGTCACAGTCCCAGGGCGATGGCCAGCCGGGTCAGCTCGGCGGTGCTGTGGGCGTTCAGCTTGGCGCGGATGCGGCGGAGGTAGGCGTCGACGGTGTGCTTGGACAGTCCCATGTGGCGGGCCGTCTGCAGATAGGTGCGGCCTGCGGCGATGTGTCGCAGGGCTTCCTTCTCACGCGGGGCCAGCGCGGCTGCGGGGGCCTGGGTGTGCGGCATGGTGAGTGTGAGGCTCATGCGACTTCCTCCGCCAGATCGGCTCGGTCATCACTGCTCGCACCCTCGGAAGCAGCGGGCTCAATGCCCCTTTTGTCTCCTGCCTAAGAGCCTGGCCGGGCGGCTTCGCGAGAGTGTCCGCCGACTGTCACAGGCGTGTGACAAGGCGCTCTGCGCGATCGTGCCGTGATGTCGGGCGACGGCCTCACGCTGGTGCGCCCGCAGTTTCATCGTCACGTGCTGCTCAGTGAGTCCAGGTAGTCGTCGAGGAGCTCGGTCTGCCGCACGGGTGGGAACCCCGCGGGGTCGAGCAGCGCCTGCACCGTCAGTCCGAGCGCGAAGGACTGGGCGCCGGCCGCGATGCGCTCCGGGTCGCCGGCAGGCAGTTCGCCGCGCTCCTGCCCGGCTGCGACCAGTTTGGCCAGCCGGTCGCGGCCCTGCGCGTACCGGGCGGCGTGATCCGCGCTCAGGGCCGGGTCGGCCAGGGCGGTGTCCCAGGAGGACACCCAGATCCGGTTGCTCGTGGTGGCCTCGGCGGTGAGCGGGAGGATGCCGAGCAGGGCGGTCCGCAGGGCGGCACGGCCCTGGCCGCCGCTCTGTCGCGGCCGCGCGGCGGTCCGCTGGGCGAGCAGGTCGAGGGCGTACGCGACCAGGTCGCGCTTGGTGGCGAAGTAGTGGGTGAGCAGACCGGTCGTGGCGCCGAGTTCGGTGGCGACGGCGCGCATCGTCAGCCCGCCGAAGCCGTGCGCCGACAGCACGCGCCAGACGGCTTCCGAGACGTCGCGGCGTCGGGCTTCGTGATCTCCCTTGGTGCGTGGCATGGTGCTACGGTAATAGCCATAACAGTTGTTGTGTGAATGAGGTCACGATGTTCTCCCTCCCATTGCGGGACGGCGCCCGTCTCCGCCCGCTCGAGCTCCGGCATACCGAGCAGTTCGCCACCCACCTGGACCGGGCGCGCGAGCACATCCGGCCGTGGGTCGGCGCCGGCTTCGTCACCGAGGGCGTCGACGGGGCGCGCGGCACGCTCCTGCGGTACGCCGAGCGTCAGGCGGCGGACGGTGCCCGCCTCTTCGGTATCTGGAGCGCGGACGACACCCTCGTCGGCGGTGTCATGTTCACTGCCTTCGACGCGGCCGGGGGAGCCTGCGAGGTCGGCTGCTGGCTGGAGCCGGCCGCAGAGGGCCACGGGCTGGTCACCGAGGCATGCATGGTGCTGCTGGACTGGGCCCTGACCGAGCGGGGCCTGCACCGCGCCGAGTGGCACTGCCGGGCCGACAACGAGCGCAGCGCTGCGGTGGCCCGGCGGCTCGGCATGACCCTGGAAGGCGTGCGACGTGAGGCCTGGCCCTTCGGCGGCGTCCGCCACGACAAGCAGGTCTGGGCCGTCCTCGCCCCCGAATGGCGAGCCCACCGCGGACAGACCGTGCCGTCGCAATAGCGGCGGCCGGGTTCACGCGAGCCGGTCGATGAGGATCATCGCCACGTCATCTGTCAGGCGCCCCTCGGCGTGGCGGATCAATGCCCGGTGGAGCTCGTCCAGGAACTCCTGTGGGGAGGTGCCGGCGGGAATGTGCTCCATGGCCTCCGGCAGAGGGAAGAAGTCGTTGTCACGGTTGCGGGCTTCGATGACACCGTCCGTGTAGAGCAGCAGGCGGTCGCCCGGCAGGAACGGGTGGCTCTCGGGCTTGGGGGGAGGGCCGGCGACGAGGTCTTCGAGGCCTAGCGGCGGCAGTGGTGAGCTGGGCATCAGGGTCTGAATCGCGCCCTGGTGGAGCACCAGCGGAGGGGGATGGCCGCGGTTGACCAGTTGCACCACCTGTTCGCCCGGCACCTGGGCGATGAGCGCGGTGGTGAATCCCTCCAGGAGGACTTCGGGAAGTTCTGCCTGAGAGTAGGTGCCCGGTACGGCGGACTCTCGCCGCAGGGCGGCCGCGCAATGGTTCATGACCTCCTGCAGTTCGGCCTCGTAGTGAACGGCCTCGCGGAACGCGCCCAACGTCACGGCGACCGCGCGTATGGCGGACAGCCCTTTCCCCCGGACGTCCCCCACGATCAGGCGGACGCCGTAGCGCGTCTGCACGGCCTCGTACAGATCGCCGCCTATCTGCGCCCCTGTCCCTGCCGCGAGGCACAGACTGGCGGCCCGTACCGGGCCCAGGAGCTCGGGGACAGGCCGCAGGACGACTTCCTGAGCGGCCACCGCGATCTTGCGGACCTGGTCGAGCTCGCTCTGCCTGCGCATGCGCACGGCGTTGCTCAGGATGACACTGGCCACGGACACCACGATGATCCCCAGGAAGTTGCCGAAGATCAGCTGGGTCTGGGTTCCCCACGAGTGGTTGTAGGTCGCGGAGGTCGCGTTCACACACGCGGCGAGTACTGCCGCGGACAGCGTGCCGACCGGGCCCATCGTCAGCGCGGCCAGAGCCGGCGTCGTGGTCAGGACGGGACCGGTGACCAGATCGTGAGCGGGGGAGAGCTCGACACCCAGTACACCCAGCGCGATCGCGAAGGGTGCGCATTTCGCCAGTGTGAACAGGATCTGACTGTGGCCGCCCACTCCTGTTCGAGACGACGATCCTGGCCGAAAAGGCGAGCGAGGATGTGACCCCATGGGAACAGCCTGCCTCGCGGGAGCCGTCGCGGCCTCCCAGGAACCCGGTGACCAACGACCCTGCACGGCGCTACGCCCCCCCCACACACACAGCGATCAGGGAACGGGTAGCGGCGGTGGCATACCACTCGGCATACTCGAAGCATGGCAGACACCAGCGTCAAGATCGACGATGTCACGCGGGACCGCCTCAAGGCCCTGGCCGACAGCGCGGGCATGTCCATGAAGGACTACCTCGCCCAGGTGGCCGCCGAGAAGGAGCACGAGAAGCTCCTCGACACCGCGACGGCCGCGTTCCGCCGCCTCATCGGCGAGCCGGGCATCCTGGACCGGTTCGATGCAGACTTCGGCGGGCTCCCGCCGGCCGCCGCCCACCAGCCCCCGCGGGCGGCCTGACCCTGTGGAACTGCTCGTCGACTACCGATGGCTCCTGGCACGACAGGAAGACATCCTGCGCACCGACCTCACCGTCAACGATCTGTCCGTGCTCGTCGGCATGGCAGCCCGGCACCGGGTGAACACCCCCCGCCTGGACCAGACCGACCCGGACCCCTTCTGGCGCGCCGCCGTGTTCCTGGAAGAGTGCGTACTGCTGCGCCCGCTCCCCGCCCGCAACGAGGCGTACGGCTACGGGGTTGCCGTCGCCTACCTGGAAGCGTCCGGTGAACGAGTGGACACCACGTACGAGTTGTGGCGCGACCTCATCAACGACATCCGCGCGCTGCGCCTGGACGCGTACGACATCGCTGATCGACTCCGGTCCTGGCGCGTGTCCGCGTAGGCCGTTGCGACGTCAAGGCTGTGGCCTGTGGCCTGTGGCCTGTGGCCTGTGGCCTGTGGCGTGGGCGCGGCCGAAGGCTGATCGGATTCTGGCCGGTTGATCCCTTGAGGCCGCAACGGTTTCTTGAAGCCGGGCAGCCCGGCGAACGAATATCCGGTTGCCTGTTGGGGATGGTGGTGGATGCAATGGCCGTCGAGATCCGGGCAGACCGCGACCGAACCGTCACACGGGAGACGCCAACGCATGAATACGCCACCATCGTCACCTGAAGCGGAGCGGACTGACGGATCATCCGTCCGGATTGGCGCTCTCGTCCCGCTGACTCGGCCTGGCTGGGTCGGGGCAGGCCAACACTTGCTCGCTGGACTCGAGTTGGCCGTTCGCGAGGTCAATGACGCCGGCGGGATCCTCGGGATACCACTCGAGCTGGTGGTCCGAGACACCGCGGCTGATCCACAGAGGGCCGCGGCGGCCGTAGACGAATTGGCCGGCCTGGGCGTGGCTGCCTTGGCGGGGGAGTATCACAGCGTCGTCGCTCGCGCCGCTGCCGCCAGGGCCGACGCCCTCGGCCTGCCGTTCCTCTGCTCGTCAGCGGTGCTCGACGCGCTCACCGATCAGCCGACGCAATGGGTCGCGCGCCTCGCCCCGGCGCAGTCCCACGGCTGGCAGATCTACGCAGACTTCCTCCTCAGCTCGGGCCACAGTCGAATCGCCGTAGCAGCCGCGCCGAGTGTCTACTGGGCATCGGGGGCCCGCATCCTGCGGGACTACCTCGCTCCACGCGGCGGCACCGTCATCGAACTCGACATGCGCGAGCTCACCCCCACGGCCGTCTGCGACGAACTCGTCACCCATCGCGCGACAGCCCTCCTTCTCCTGGTCGGCCACCCGGAGCCGGCGGTGTCGATCGTCAAGTCCGTCCGCCGCGACCAGCGCCTCGCCGAGATCATGATCGGTGCTCCGGCCGGGCAACCGGAGTTCGCCGAATGGGCGACCCTCCTGGGCGACGACAGTGCCGCGGTCCCGTTCTTGCGCTACCTGCCCGAGCGCCTCAGCCCACTCGGTGCACGAGTCGAGACGGCCCTGCGCGAGCGGCTGGCCGAAGCGCCCTCCTTCGTCGCGTTCGAGGGCTACGACACGGTCACCGTCCTCGCCGATGTGCTGCGTTCTCACGGCGCGGACCGGGCGCGCATCGCCGAATCCTGGGCGCGCGTTGCAGTCGAAGGCACCCGCGGGAAGATTCATTTCTCCCGCACGCCTGGCATCAGCGTGTGGCAATGGGCTTGGACGCCGGTCCAAGTCGTTGACCGAGATCCGGCGGACCCCGACCGCTTTCGGATCCTTCACACCGGCTGAGCCTCGAGTTCGGAGAGAGGCCGGGTGGCGGCCACCATCACCTCAGGAGGGTGCGCCAGCGGTCGGCCGACTCCATCATGTCCTCGATGACTCGCTCCAGGAACGTCCCCACCTTGGCCAGCCGCTGCCCCACGGGCGTGTCCGGCCCGAGCGTTTCGGCCGCCGCCATCGCGGCCTGCGCCGACGCGAGCGTCTGCCGTGAGCTGATCACGATCGAGTGGTACCAGGCGTCGTCGTCGACCACGTAGATGTCGCGACGGCGCTGCGGATCGCGCTCGCGCCGGACGTACCCCTGCTGTACCAGGAAGTTCACGGCCACGGAGACGGAGGCCGGGCTGACCCTCAGTCTGCGGGTCAGCTCGGCTGCGGTCCGCCTGCCGTTCTCGGACAGCAACAGGTCGACGTGCACGCGCGCGGTCATCCTCGGAAGCCCCGACCTGACCGCCAGCTCGATGATCTCCTCTTCCATCGGGCCGCCCGGCGCTCCGGCCGCGCGCGGGGGAGCCGGTGTGCCGCGCTGTGCCCGCTGGACCGTCGCCTGGTGCGCCTGCTGGGGTCGGTAGCCGCCGGGGCCGCCGTTGCGTGCGACCTCACGGCTGATCGTCGAGGTCGGCCGGTCGAGCTGTCTGGCGATCTCGGCGTAGGAGAGCCCGCTGCCGAGTCCGGCCGCGATGCGCTGGCGGTCCTGCTGGGTCAATCGTCCTCCGGGCATGCCGCCAGTATTGCCTTCACTGCCATTCATTGCAATGCGGCATTGCATTTACTCTCAGCGTCATTGCATCAATTTACCGCCATGTAACTGCACTTATGCCCTTCAGTCGATTGACGAAATTCTGAACGCAACGTAGCTTTCAGGAAGTGTCAAACATGCAAGGTCGCGAGATGAGGAATGGACATGGACATGGGTGAATCCCTCCACACCGTCACGACGCTGCCGACGGCGCGCCCGCCCGGCTGCCCCTTCGACCCGCCGGCAGAGCTGATCGACGCCCGCCTGCACGGGCCCATCAGCCGCTACACCCATCCCGGCGGAAAACCCGGCTGGATGATCACCGGATACGACCTGGTCAGGTCGGTCCTGGCCGACCCGCGGTTCAGCTCGCGCAAAGAGCTCCTGAACGTGGTCGACTTCGAGATCCCGCCGGCGCCGCCCGGCGAGTTCCTCCTCATGGACGAACCACAGCACGGGCGCTACCGGAAACCGCTGGTGGGCAAGTTCACCGCACGGCGGATGCGACTGCTCACCGAGCGCATCGAGCAGATCACCACCAACTGCCTGGACGCCATGGAGAAGACCGGCCCGCCGACGGACCTGGTGACCGCGTTCGCCAAGCCCATCCCCACCATCATCATCTGTGAGCTGCTGGGGGTGCCGTACGAGGACCGGGACTCGTTCCAGGAGCAGATCGACTCGTTCATGAACGGGGAGCCGAGCGAGGAGGAGCTGATCGCGGCCTACACCGCGACCCAGCAGTACCTCGCGGAGCTGGTGGCCGCCAAGCGTGCGAACCCCACCGACGACGTGCTCAGCGAGCTCACCGACAGCGATCTGACGGATGAGGAGCTGAAGGGGATCAGCCTGATTCTGCTGGCGGCCGGGTTCGACACCACCGCGAACATGCTGGGCCTCGGCACCTTCGCGCTGCTGCAGAACCCGGCGCAACTGGCCGCGCTGCGCGCCGACCCCGCGCTCGCCGACGGGGCCGTGGAAGAGCTGCTGCGGTATCTGAGCGTCGCCAAGACGTTCATGAGGACGGCTCTGGTGGACGTCGAGCTGGGCGGCCAGACGATCAAGGCCGGCACGACGGTCGTCCTGTCGTACAACACCGCCAACCGCGATCCCGAGCGCTTCACCGATCCCCACCGGCTCGACCTCCACCGGCAGGACGGCGGACACCTGGCCTTCGGCCACGGCACCCACCTGTGCCTGGGCCAGCAGCTGGCCCGCGTCGAGATGCGGATCGCGTTCTCCGCGCTGCTCAACCGCTTCCCCACGCTGCGCCTGGCCGTACCGGCCGAAGAAGTCGGCCTGCGCCCGGAGACCGCGGACATCTACGGGGTGAAGAGCCTCCCGGTCACCTGGGACGTGTGACCGCCAACCCGGTGCGGGACAGCCCTAGGGCGGCTCAGCGGGCGGGCATGTTGCGAACGGCCTCCTGGGCCGCCCGGACGCCCAGTGCGCAGGGCCCGGCCCGGTTCCTCGACTGGACTTGGAAGGTGAGGTAGCGGGTGTCGGAGACGCCCACGGTGACGGTGCACGAGTATGAGCTGATGGGCAGCATGCCCGCCGGATACCCCATGATCAGGTCGACGTGCTCGTCCATCAGGGCGAAGCGGATGGCGCTGTCCTTGTCGTTCTCCGGCTTCCGGTGGACCCGGAGGTCCACCGCCTCGCTCACGCGGTTGTGCCAGAAACAGCTGGTCGGCGTCTGGGCCATGCCCCCGCGCGGCGCCCATGCCCGCATCGAGTCGGGCGGGACCAGCCCGAGTTCCTCCTCGCCCTTCGGCCGGATCAGATCACACGGCTTGGCCTTCTCCACCGGCAGCGGCGGGACGTCGAACTGCGCGATGCTCGTCCGCTCCTTCAGCGGGACGTCCCGGTCGGGTCCCGCCGCGCCGCTTCCCCCTTCGCTTCCGCAACCCGACAGGACCACCGTCAAGGCGATGGCCAGCCCGGCCGCCGACGCCACCTGCATCTCCCACCACTCCCCACCACGGCACCAGTGCAGGGGAAACTACCGAACGTGCCCGCTGATGGAAGCGGTCCGGACGATCTGCCACTCCGAAGGGTGAACGACCGGCCGGGCAGGAAAACAGGTTTGCCGATGGCAAGGGCGGCATACGGGCGGCGTGTTTCCGTGGGCGGGTGGAGAGCATTCACCCGGCGGCGGCCTCGCCGCGGCCCGCCGCCGCGCTAGCCCGGCGTCGGTTCCGCCCCGCCCCGGGCGCCGCCGCTCGCACTGGTGAACCCGACGCCTCCGCCGACGTGGTGACGTCCGTCAAGTGTGACTCCGCTCTTCGGGCTCACTCAACAGGAGGCGATCAATGACAGCTCGCAAGAGCACCGGCGGCACCGCCGCCGAGGTGCGAACCAGCGACGTCATCGCGTTTCGACGGCCGTCGTGCACTTCTGCATCCGGATGCTGACGCTGCGCGGCATCGTCTGCATCGCGCCGCGCAGCGAGAACAAGGCTCCGTTCGTCCTGTTCGACGAATGGCTGGCCGCCCCCTGCCGCAGGTCGACCCGGACAGTGCCCCCGCCGGCCTGCTGCGTCGCTACCTGCACTGCTACGGCCCGTCCACCCGAAGGGATTTCGCCACCTGGGTCGGTGTTCACGCCGGTGACGTAGACCCGTGGTGGACCACCCTGGACGACGAGCTTATCCCCGTCGAATTCGACGGCCACCGGGCGTGGATCCTCGCCGACGATCTGGAAGCCCTGCAATCGCCGTCCGAAACGCGCGGGGTGCGGCTTCTGCCGCCACGCGACCCCTATACGCAGATGCGTGATCGGGAAACCATCGTCGACAAGAAGCACCATCGCCACGTATGGAAATCCGTCGGTGAGCCCGGCGCGGTGCTGGCCGACGGAACGATCGCCGGAATCTGGCGGCCACGCAAGAGCGGTCGCCAACTGGCGCTGACGGTGCAGACATTCCGGTCGCTGAGCACTGAGCTCCGCAAACAACTACGCGAAGAGGCCGATCACGTCGCCGAGCTGCGCGGTGCGTCGGGGGTACAGGTCACGTTCGACGACGAGACACGCTGACCTCACCTTCGCCCTCGACGGCCTTGTAGCCATCACGGTCGAAGGCGGAAGGCCGAACCGTGGCCCTCATTGCTGGACAGGAACTCCCGGAAGACTTGCGCGGAGTTCGGGTTCTGGCTGCACTGCCACACGCCGTGCGGACAGTAGTCGGTAATGCTGTGGTAGAGCGGCTTGTGCTCGGCGATCCATGCCAGCATGCGCTGCATGTACTCGGGGTTGTCGCCGTTGCGGAACAGCCCCCATTCGGGGTACGAGATCCGCTTGCCGTGCGCCTTCGCGAAGTCGACCTGCTGCTGGAGTCCGTAGGGCTGCGTGACCTGCTCGTCGAAGGTGTGGCCGGGAGGCTGGTCGTAGGTGTCCATGCCGACGACGTCGACCACGTCGTCGCCGGGGTAGCACCTGGTCCAGGCGATCGCGTCACCGCCGCGGTTGGGGGCGAAGTCGAAGCGGAACCGCTGCCCGTCCACAGAGCGCATCGCAGCCACGATGCGCCGCCAGTACTTCTTCCAGTTCTCGGGGTCGGGCCGGCATCGGTGGGTGTAGTTGAAGCCGTTCATCTCCCAGCCGAGCACGAGAACCGTGTCCGGCACCCCGAGGGCGACCAGACGCTCGGCCAGCCGCTGGAAGTGGTGGTCGTACTCACCCCGCGCGCCGGAGCGGATCAGCTCGGCGACCCGGTCGTCGGGGAAACCGGCCTCGTTGCGCTCCAGCATGGGCACGTTCAGTACGAACAGCCGATCGGCTCTGGCCTTGCGCCACCGTGCCCAGCTGCGCAAGGAATCGGGTGCTCCCTCGATGTTCGACCAGGTGTCGCCAGGCAGGTAGGTGTGCCCGGCGCGCACCTCGGTACCCCCGAGCCAGCTCGAGAGTTCCTGCATCCTCTCGACGCCGGGCGAGCCGTAGTGGAGATAGGCGCCCACTGCGACCTCGGTCCCTGGGTCACTGCCGGAACTCTCTTGCGGCGGCGTGGCGAGTGCGCCCCCGGTGACGAGCAGGCCGACAGCGACCGTACTTGCGCAGGCGCCCGCCAGCCAGCGGCCTCGATGGGACATCACGCCTCCACGAGCTTCGCGAACCGGATGTGTCTGGCAATGACGTTAGGCATCTCATCTGATGCGCGGCCTGTCTGGTGTCGCGATACTGGGCCATTCGCGGCAGTCGGCCGCCTTCGCTTGGCCCGAACAGGTGAAAGCCTTCACCCTCATCGGCGGGTCGGTGGCCGACACGCCCGGCGAACGTCGTCGCCGGTGCGCAGCCCGGTGGGGCCGGCCCGAAGTTCCAGCGTTGGCCCTACCGGGACCGGTGGTTCCTGACAGCATCAGCACGACCGACCAGGGGGGCCATGCGGTCGCGCGTCCGCTTACTCACGCTCGCCACCACCGCCGTCGCCACCGGGTTGCAGCTCACGGGGTGCAGTTCGACCCCGGCCGAGGAGCTGGAGGACTGGTGGTCCTCGGGGGGCGAGGGCAGGATCAAGGCGCTCTCCGACACCTCGGGCCGGGTCAACGAGGTGAGCATGCGCCCGATGGACATCTGGGACACCGCCTGCCAGGAGCTACTGGCAGAGGTGGCGAAGGCCAAGAAGTCCGACACCCTCCCGAGCGAAAACGCCCGGGGTTTCTGGACGGAAGCCCTGACCGCCTTCGAGCACGGAGGCAACGAGTGCGTCGCCGGGGCCGGCAAGAAGGACGAGGCCCAGGCCTCCGCGGGCATCCGCGAGGTACAGAAGGGCATCAGCCGACTGGCAGCCGCCGTGTCCATGATCAAGAGCGACCTGGAAGCCAAGTGACCGGCGGGATCACCGACACCCCGACCGATCCCAGAACTGCGGCCTCGGGGCCCTTCCGCGCTCCGTTGTCGTGGCGTAGACGAATATGACGGAAGCCCCGCCAGTGGGACTGATGGGGCCTCCAAGGTGTCGTCAGACCATAAGCAGTAGCCGCGTGCTCGGCACCAGTTTCCGGTTCACGCTGGTGCTCTGTACGAAGATCGTGAAGTCGTCGTTGTGGTCCGGCTTGATACGGACTTCCGTGTTCGGCAGGCCGAGCAGGGCTCGGGCCTCCGGTCCCGTGTAGACCTGGTCCGTCTTCTTCTCCAGCACCGCGATCTGCTTCTGCGCCTGAATCTTTTCTGACTTGCTCAGCTGGTAGAACGCACAACCGGTTCGGTAAGTGTGCCCGCATTCGGTGACCCAGTCCCGGATCGCCGTTTCGCGAGCCACGGGAATCAGCTGGTACTGGGACGGATTGACCGGGGTGAGACCGGCTGCCTCGATGGTGTCTTTGTTGACTGCCTCTCCACCCGTGGAGAACACCGCCCGCGATCCCCGGATGCCCTTGCTGCGGCCCACCATGAAGTTCTCGGTGGCCTTCAGGATAACCTGGCCGGCTTCCTCCAGACCCTGTGTGCTCGTGGCATCCCAGATGGCGATGTTGTCCTTCGGGAAGCCGCACTGCATGGCCTCGCGCTTGCCCATCTGGTCCGGGACAAGGACGGCCAGCGTCCAGTTGTCCTCCTGCGTCTCGGTCATCGTGGCCACGGCCTGCACCAGTTCACGAGGGTCCCGGGTAAGGGCATCCGGGCAGCGGTGACTTGCGTTCTCCTGCCCGTCGGTCAGTACGAACGTCAGGAAGCTGTGGTCGCCGTACAGTTGAGCAGTCTGCGCCAGCTCTCGCTGTGACTTCAGCGTGGCCGCCAGCAGAGCCGTCATTCCACCGGCCCGGTACAGCTGCTTCAGGGACGGCATTCGCAGCACGTCCTTGTCGTAGATGACGCACTCCACCTTGTCCGCGAAGACGTACACCGTGACGCGGGTTTCCTGGTCCAGTTCCTGTGACCGGCGGGCCAGGTATGCAATCTGCTGGTCGGCGACTTCGACGACCTTACGGCTCAGGTGCGACATGGACGAACTGGCGTCCAAGACGAGAGCAACGTGGTTGATGTAGTTCTGGTTTCCGGACATTACGGCTCCCCCGCTTTCCGACTTGATGCTCTGATCCTCCCATCCACCACTGACAATCGATCTTGGAGTGTTCAGCGCGACCGCTGACCCACCGCCCGTACGTGGCACCTGGTGAGCTGTGACGTTTCTGCGGTGAAACACTGCCCCCGCGCGGGTGAGCGAGCGCCCCAAGTCCTGTGGCTTCTACCGCCAGGGACGCTACAAACCTCGGATGATCAGGAACCTGTTGCGGAGCTGCCTGGCGGCCCTTCTTGCGGCCACGTCTCTCCTTCCCACTGCGGCGTCCGCCGCCGACGGCCGGCAAGGGGCCGTCCGCCCCGACCCCATCGTCTTCGTTCACGGCTGGAACCCCGACACCTCTCCCTGGGAGACCATGGCCGGACGCTTCGAGGCTGACGGCTGGCCGACCAGTCACCTCGACCAGTGGACCTACAACGCCACACAGCCCAACGCCACGACCGCCGCACGGCTTGCCGACGAGGTCGAGCGCGTCCTGGACCTCACTGGCGCCACCAAGGTCGACGTCATCACCCATTCGATGGGCGCCCTCTCTTCCCGCTACTACCTCAAGAACCTCGGCGGCGCTGCCAAGGTCGATGCATGGGTCTCCCTGGCAGGACCGAACCACGGCACCGACACCGCACAGTGGTGCGGCGGCGCTCCCTGTATCGAGATGCGACCGGGATCCGACTTCCTGAGCGCCCTCAGCTCCGGTGACGAAACCCCAGGCTCCTCCCGCTACGCCACATGGGGTTCACCATGCGACAGCATCATCAGCCCGAAGAGCAGCGTTGCCCTCTCAGGTGCCGTCAACAGCACTACCGCCTGTCTCAACCACAGTGCCCTGCGGACCGACCGGACTGTCTACGGCGAGGTCAAGGCGCACGTTCGCTAGCGCTCTGACCGCGTAGGTTCACCGGGTTGGTGTCCCGCGGCTGAGGCCCTGCGCTGCCTCCTGTTCCGACGCGGCATCACCCTTGAAGCCAGCCCCCTGCCCTCAATCCAGGCAGAACTCGGTTCCCTCCGGGTCGGTCATCACGATGATCCCCTCGTCCGTGTCGTTGGGCTCGAGCCGGTACAGCCGCTTCGCTCCATGCCGCCTCCGACCGCTCGAAACCCGTCCACGTCCTCGCCCCGGTCGCTTCCCGGAACGCACCGCCATCCTCGCCCCGCCCTCGGACAAGCCGCTCGCCGACTCCAGTGTCAGTCATCCGACCCCGCCCCCGACTCCACCGCCTACAGCACCCCCTCCACCACAGAGAGCGCGGCTGGCCCCGCTCGGCCGGGGGCCTTGAGGAACTGTCGTTGGTCGTCCAGGAATCCGTCCGCGAAGAGCGAGCGGGGAGAGAAGAGCGCGGTGAGCGTGGTCCTGCGCTCCGACTGCTCGATGGACTGCTTGAGCAAGGAATGGCTCGCGTCCGGATAGCGCTTGACCGTCAATGCACCGCCCGCGTCCAGCACCTCGCGGTAGACGCGCTCCGTGTCGGCGGTGTCCACGTTGATGTCATGGCCTGCGAGGGTCAGCAACACCGGTATACCGCGCAGGGCGTGGAGGTCTTGTGTGGCGTCCGCGGTGAAGTTCTTGGAGATGAAGCCCCAGCGATCGGCGGTCATGCCCTTCGCGTCGTCGCCCATCGCCCTGACGTACTCCTCGAAGGTCGCGCGGCGTTCCAGCAGTCGGAGTCTGGCGTTGCTCGTGGCGATCGCGGCGTCCGTGCGGGCTGCCGACGCGTTGTCGGCGCGCAGCTCGGAGAGGAGGTTGTAGCGGCCCTGCTGGAGCCAGTTGATCGCGGGGGAGACGGCGATGACGAAGCTCACGGGCGTCTTGGCGGCGATCTTCGGCAGGACCCAGCCCGCCTGGCTGGCGCCCCAGAGCCCGATCCGGTCGCCGTCGATGTCCGGGCGGGCGCGCGCCCAGGCGATGGCGGCGACTGCCTCGTCGGCCCGGTCGTCCATGGACTGGTCGAGCCAGTTGCCGGGTGCGCCCGCGACGCCGGGCTTGTCCCAGGACAGGGAGGCGTACCCCGCCTTGGCGTTCGCTTCCCACATGGGCTTGTAACCATCGTCGTGGGTGGCGCCGACGGGGCCGTCGCCGTGGACGTACACGACCAGGCCGTGGTGCTTGCGGCCGTCCTTGGGGGTGGCCAGTACGCCGTTGAGGGTGTGGCCGCCGTTGCGGATGGAGACCCGCTGCTCGTCCATGGCGTAGGAGTTCTGCCACAGCACCACACCGACGAGGCCGGCGGCTGCCAACAGGACCGTGACCAGTGACCACGCGGCGATGCGGAGCCCGCGCCGTCGGGGCTGGATCTTTGGGCACATGAGATCTGACCGCCTCTGTTTCGGGATTACGCAGCAAACTATCACTCAGTCCACGATCGTCATGAGAATGATAGGTTTGGGTCGAGGTTGCAGCGAGCGAGGGGGTACGGCATGGGACGGGACACGACGGGCGCCGACGCCGGCACTGGACCGGTGACCGTGCGGTGGGGTGTTCCGGCCGGAGCCGAGCGGCGGGCGGCCGAGTTGTACTGGGACGCCTTCGGCCGCAAACTCGGCCCCGCCCTGAACCCGCCGGACAAGGCGGTGGCCTTCCTCGCCGCCCACCTGAACGCCGATCGCGCGGTGTGCGCGTTCCTCGACGGGCAGCTCGTCGGCCTCGCCGGCTACCAGCTCGGCGGCCGGGCCCTCACCGGGGGATCGGCTTCCGCCGTGTTGCGCACGTACGGACACCTGCGAGGACTGCACCGACTCCTGCTCCTCGCCCTGTTCGAGCGGCACCCGGTCCCCGGGCAGCTCGTCATGGACGGCATCGCCGTCGACCCGGGCATGCGCGGCCGCGGCGTCGGAAGCCTGCTCATCGAGGAAGTGGCCGCCGTCGCGGCGGAGCAGGACTGCCGGGAGATCAGACTGGATGTGATCGACACCAACCCGCGCGCCAAGGCCCTGTACGAGCGGCGCGGCTTCACGGCCGTCCGGACACAGCCCACGCCCTACCTGCGCCGGCTGCTCGGGTTCGGCGCGGTGACCACCATGCGGCGCCCTGTCGAGGCGAATGGGCCGAGAGGACTGTCCACACCATGACCGACGACACGATGACCGACCACACGATGAGCGACCACATCGAGATCCCCACCCGCATGCTCGTCCACGCGCTGATCCGCGAGGACGGCACCGTCGGCGCCGACGAGCTGTACATCGTCGCCAACACCCTGGGCATGAGCGACCAGCAGGTGCGGCTGTGCATCAAACGCCTCGTGGCAGAAGGCCGGTTCACCCACCAGGGCCGAGGTCGCAAGGCGGAGCTGCACGCGACCGAGGACACCACGCGTGCCCTCGCCCCCAATGCGGACTTCCTCCGGCACGCATTCCAGCAGGATGCCGGGCTGGCGCCCTGGGACGGTGTCTGGCACCTGGCCGCCTTCGCGGTGCCCGAATCGGCGCGCACGGTACGGGACTCCCTGCGCGAGACGCTCGTCCACCTCGGCGGTGCTCCGCTCCAGGGCGGACTGTACGTCTGCGCCAACTCCTGGGAGCCGTACGTCGAAGAAGCGGCCCATCGCCTCGGAGCCCATGGCACGCTCACCCTCCTCACCACGGCGGACCTGCGCAGGGGCGGCACCCAGGAGCCTGACGAACTCGCCGGTCTCCTGTGGCCCTTGCAGGAGATCGCCGACCGCTACCACCGCCTCAGGCGCATCGCCCAGCCCCGCCTCGCCCGGCTCACCGGCCCTGCCGCGCTCTCCCCGTCCGCACTGCTCACCATCGGGGTCGAACTGGCCGCCGAACTCACACGCGCCATGGAGCCCGACCCGCTGCTGCCCCCGCAGCTCCTGCCCCAGCCCTGGCCCGGCACCCAGGCCCGGGAGCTCGTCGCCCGTTGCTGGGCAGCCCTGTACGACCGAGAACAGGGCGAGGCCCGCCCGGTCCTCTGGCGTCTCTACGCCGGCATCACCCGAGAAGCGGCAGACCGGGCCGCGCCCTGAAAACGGCGGCTGGCGGGTCAGCGGGTGAGCGCGGTCGCCAGGGAGGGGTAGTCGAGGACCATGCCCCGGTCGTCGACCTCGATGTCGCTCTGGAAGTCCCCGGACTGGTAGCGGATCCGGGCTCCGTGCTCGGCGCGGGCCAGATGGGTGTACGTCTGCCGGTTCAAGCTGACCGTCAGGTCGGGGACCGAGACCCACGCCATCGTGAAGAGCTCAGGGCCGGGTCCCGGTTTCCGGTGAAGGGTGTGCCGGAGCACGGGCATGGTGTTGGTGAGCGGGCACAGGCCCAGGTCGCAGTCGAGCGCTCCGTCGAGATCGGGGCGTTCGGCACCGTTCACGGTCCAGCGGCCCTCCCCGTCGTGCCGCAGCTCCAGGGACTCGGTCGACGTGGCGGTCTCGACGGTGACCCCCAGACGGGTGGTCACGTAGCCGCCGGTCGTCTCCAGCTCGTAGGAGACCCAGTACGGCTCGGGAAGCAGACCGACGGCGCGTCCGCGGGCGGAGAGGGAGTCGGGTGCGAAGTCGACCCAGGCGGTGGAGTAGCCCCGGGCGGGGAGGATCTCCCAGGTCCGGGTGATGGATGCAGTGCTCATGAACCCGAGCCTAGGTGTGTTGACCGCGAGCGCTGGACGTACAGGCCGAACCCGGCCGGGTCGCACGAGTAGTGTCTGCGGGATGACCGCGACGCCTACGGACTTCTTGGCCCGTGCCCTGGACGCCCAGGGCGAGCCCCCTTTGCGGCCGCTGCCGCCCGTGGTGGCGGAACTTCTGCGTTCCCTGAGTGCCCCGCCCCGGTTGGCGGCGCACCTGCGGGCGGTTCACGACGTTGCGGTCGAACTGGTCGACTGGGTGCGGGACCGCTACCCGGATCTGGCCGTCGACCGTGACTGCGTCCTCTTCGGTGCGGCGACCCATGACGTGGGGAAGACCCTGCACCCCGAGGAGCTCGTCGGGCCCGGCTCGGCCCACGAGGAGGCCGGCCGTGACCTGCTGCTGAGCCGCGGTTTCGCGCCTGCCCTGGCCCGGTTCGCCGCCACCCACGCCAGCTGGGACGACCCCGCCGTGACGATCGAGGACCTCCTGGTCAGCACAGCCGACAAAGTGTGGAAGGACAAGCGCGTCCGCGACCTCGAGGACAGGCTCGTCACGGCGCTGGCCGGGGCGACGGGGCGGGAGCCTTGGGAGGAGTACCTCGCGCTCGACGACCTGTTCGCCCGACTCGGGGAGGACGCCGGCCATCGCCTGGCGTTCCAATCGGAGTTCCCGGTTCACGCCTGACCCGTCGCTCGGCCGCGCCCTTGACCGCGTCTCCCACCGCAGGGAGGTCACAGCCGCCAGTACGTACCCGCACGGGAATCGACGTGCACCACGTGCCGGCCGACGCGCACCACGTGGTGGTCCGGACCGGACCAGGAGCCGGTGGCGCCGTCGGCGCCGGGCAGTGGGGTCCAGATCTCCAGGAAGGTGCTGCCGTCCGGGTTGGTGCCCCGCTCGACGAGGTTCGCACCCTCCCACCCGAAGGTGCCGGCGTCTTCGCCGGGCTCGCCCGTGAGGTGGTGGAAGCGCACCTCGGAGCCGTCGAAGGAGGTCGTACCGGCGAAACCCCGGCTGTCGGCGTAGTACGGCCCGGCCTGCAGCCACACCACTTCGCTGTCCTCGAGAAGGGGTCCGCCGTTGCGGCTGATGCCGCGCCGCAGCCAGGCGCCGTGCTCGGGCACCGGGACGCCGGGGCCGCCCGGGCCGCCCGGGAAGCGGCCCGCAGGCCCGGGCTCAGGCCCGGTCATCGGCGGCGGGGTGGTCCACGGCCAGGAGCGTCAGCGGTACGTTGCCGCGTACTGCCTGCGAGTAAGGGCAGACCGCGTCCGCCCGGTGCAGCAGGGGCTGGAGGTCCGCCGCCCGCCACCCCGGCAGGCTGACGGTGAGGGCCACCGCGAGGCCGTAGCCCGCGGGCGTGTCCGTGGTGCCGAGCTGCACTTCGCAGGCCACGCGCGCGGCCGAGGCATCCGCCCCGAACTCGGCGGCGACCTCCGCGAGCGCGGAGGTGAAGCAGGCGGCGAAACCGGCCGCGAACAGCTGCTCGGGGTTGGTGGTCCCGGGAACCTTCTTGCGCGGCGGGGCGAGGCGGACGTCCAGGCGCCCGTCGTCCGTGCGGACGGATCCGGTACGGCCCCCGGCCGCATGTGCGGTCGTCGCGTACAGGCTGCGGGTGAGTGGCACGGTCATGGCGTTCGGCCCATCTTGCTCGACGACACGCTGCCCGGGTGCGGACAGCGGAAGGCGCTGCTCGTGCAGCACCTCGCGCGTCGTCGTGCGTAACCGGGTACGGCGCATCTCGTCCGGGGCCTTGGATCCGGCCGCCGGACAATCTAGCAACGGAGGCGGCCGGCCGGGGCCGCGCCCGCGGTGAAGTGCCTCACCCGTTGCCGGCCCCGCCGTGATCCGGGGACGCGGGCCGGTGCCGGCTGCGGAACGCCCCGGGAGGCATGCCCTCCCACCGGGTGAAGGCACGGACCAGGGCCGTCGCGCCGCTCAGGCCGACGAGCGGGGCGATCCGGTCCAGCGGCAGGGCCGTGGTCTCCAGCAGCCGCCTGGCCCGGCCGTGTCGGGCGGTGTCGAGGAGCGCGCGCCACGACGTGCCCTCCGCGTGCAGGGCCCTGCGCAGGGTCCGGACGCTGAGGTTGAGCTCCTTGGCGGGACCCTCGGGGCCCGCGTCCTCGAGCACGGCGTGTTCCAGCCACTGCCGTACGCGCCCGGCGACGGTCCCGGCCGCGGACAGCTGGCGCAGGAGCCGGTCGGCGTAGGCGCGGTGCAGGGCGTTGAGCGCCGGATCGTAGAGGGGGCGGCGCCTGTCGAGGTCCTCGTTGGCGACCGTGATCGCGTTCTCCGGGGCCTCGAAGGTGACGGGGCAGCCGAGGACGCGGGCGTAGGGCTCTGCCGAGCCCGTACGGGGGTGGGCGAACGACACGGCCAGGGGCGCCCAGTCGTCGCCGGAGATCCAGCGGGCCGCCCGCACCATGATGCTCACGATCGCCTCCACCTGCTGGGGGTGCATGGCCGCCGGGTCGACGGTCGGCCGGTAGCAGATCCGGCTGACGCCAGTGCGGCGGTCCAGGTTCACCGTGCCCGCCTGGCTCACCAGGGGGTGGTAGCGCTCGGCCGCCAGCGCGGCGTCCGCGAGGCTGGCGCACGTGAGGATGAGGTGACCCAGGATGTGCAGGCCTTCGGGCCGCATACGGTCGCCCACGAGGAGCCCGGTGTGCGGGCCGGCGCCCTGGGCGCCGAGCACCGCGTCCCACAGGGCGCGCATCTCGCCGAACTCCAGCCGGTCCGTGGGCAAGGCCCAGGAGCCGGACGCGCCGGTGCCCTCAGCCGTGGCGCTCAGGACGGCGAGGGCGTAGCACGCGGTGACGGAGGGCGGATCGATGGCTGACACGTCGGTCAGTCAATGCGCGCGCACCACGCCCGTCAACACCGTCCGTGGGACGGCCGCCCGGAAAGGCCGGTTCCGGAAGTCAACGGATTGGCCGCCCGAGTGAATGACGGGGCCGCGAGCCGCTCCTAAGGTCGGCCTTCGGACACCGAGGGGATCAGGGGCCCATGGAGTGCCGGGGGACGGTGCTGCCCTGATCGCCACCGCTCAGAGGAGTACGCCGTGATTCTCTTCCTGCTCCCCGCAGGCGACTACGACCCCACCGAGGCGGCGGTGCCCTGGGCCGCACTGCGGGACGCCGGCTTCGAGGTGCGGTTCGCAACCCCCGGCGGGAAGGTCGCGCTCGCCGACCCCCGGCTCACGGACCTCGGCTTCTCCTGGCTGTCGCCCTGGCTGATGACCCGCCGCGCCGAGCTGGCCGCCTACCGGCGCCTCACCGAGGACCCCCAGTTCCTCGCCCCCTCCTCGTACGCGGATGTCGATCCGGCCGACATCACGGGCCTGTTCGTACCCGGCGGCCACGCCACGGGCATGCGGACGCTGCTCGAGGACGCCACCGCCCAGGGGCTGTTCGCCCGGGCCTTCACCCAGGGGCTGCCGGTCGGGGCCGTCTGCCACGGCGTGCTGCTCGCCGCCCGGGCCAAGGATCCGGTCACCGGGCGTTCGGTCCTCCACGGCCGGCGGACGACGGCTTTGACCTCCCTGCTGGAGTTGACCGGATGGAACCTCACCCGGTTCTGGCTGGGGCGCTACTACCGCACGTACCGCACCACCGTGCAGCAGGAGGTCACCGCGGCGCTCGCCGATCCGAGTCACTTCCTCGCCGGCCCGCCGCTGCCCCTCCGCGACACCGCCGCCCGGCCCGGACGCGGGTTCACCGTCAAGGACGGCAACTACGTCTCCGCGCGGTGGCCCGGCGACTGCCACCGCCTGGCGGCGGACTACCTGACCCTGGTCCGTGCCCATGCGGCGGGAGCAGTGCCCCGGTCGGGTTGAGTCCGGCTCGCATCGCGCAGGCCAGGCGACCGAGAACCATCTCCGAATTGTCATGAACGCATCGTGAAAGGGATGGGGATGAATCGACGAAGAGCCTTCGGACGAGGCCGGTACCTGTTCAGAGGCAGGTACCTGTTAATCGGCCTGGTCCTCGCGCTGGCCACCCTGCTGCTCGGCCCCGCGGCCACCGGCGCGGCGGCGGACCCGCAGTGGTGGGAGCCCGTGGCGCGCCCGGCCCCGGACTCGCAGGTCAACGTCACGGGGGAGCCGTTCACCGGGACCGACGCCCAGGGCCGGGTCCGCGGATACGTCGACGCGCACGTCCACCTGATGTCCAACGAGGGCTTCGGGGGACGGCTGGTCTGCGGAAAGGTATTCTCCGCGGCGGGGGTCGCGGACGCCCTCAAGGACTGCCCCGAGCACTACCCGAACGGCGTCCTCGCCCTCTTCGACATGATCACCAAGGGCGGTGACGGCAGACACGACCCGAACGGCTGGCCGACGTTCCGCGACTGGCCGGCCCACGACTCCGCCACCCACCAGCAGACCTACTACGCCTGGGTGGAACGGGCCTGGAGGGGCGGCCAGCGGATCCTGGTGAACGACATGGTCACCAACGGAGTCATCTGCTCGCTCTACTTCTTCAAGGACCGCGGCTGCGACGAGATGACCGCGATCAGGCTCCAGATCCAGAAGACGTACGAACTCCAGGACTACGTCGACGCCATGTACGGCGGCGCCGGCAAGGGCTGGTTCCGGGTCGTCACCGAGGCCGCCCAGGCGCGCAGGGTGATCGAGGAGGGCAAGCTCGCGGTCGTCCTCGGGATGGAGACCTCCGAACCGTTCGGCTGCAAGCAGGTCTTCGACCGAGCGCAGTGCACGATGGCCGACATCGACCGCGGCCTGGACGAGCTGCACCGCCTCGGTGTGCGCAGCATGTTCCTGTGCCACAAGTTCGACAACGCCCTGTGCGGCGTCCGGTTCGACTCGGGCACCCAGGGCATGGCCATCAACACCGGCCAGTTCCTTTCGACCGGGACGTTCTGGAGCACGGAGCCGTGCCTCGGACCCCAGCACGACAACCCCATCGGCTTCGGACTTGCCGCAGGACTGTCGGCCGAGGGGGCGCACGAGCACGACGCGGCCGAGGACCCCGGCACCTCGCCGGCGGAGGCCGAGGCCAGGATCCGCGCAGCCCTGCCGGAGGGGGCCGAACTGCCCCAGTACGGCCCCTCACTCCAGGCGCAGTGCAACCGCCGCGGCCTGACCGCGCTGGGCGAGTACGCGGTGCTGGGCATGATGAAGCGCAACATGATGCTCGAGATCGACCACATGAGCGTCAAGGCGGCCGACCGGGCGCTGCAGTTGCTCGAATCCGAGCGCTACTCCGGCGTGCTCTCCACCCACGGCTGGATGGACGACAACTGGACCGAGCGGGTCTACGGCCTGGGCGGCTTCATCACCGGCCACATGTACGAGGCGCCCGCGTTCACCGCCGAGGCGCGCAGACACGCCGCCCTGCGCGCCAAGTACGGCGCCGGGTACGGGATCGGCACCGACATGAACGGCTTCGCCTGGCTCCCCGGCCCCCGGGCCGACGCCGGGAACCCCGTCCGCTACCCCTTCCGCAGTCCCGACGGCGGCTCGGTCCTCGACCGGCAGGTCACCGGCTCGCGCGTGTGGGACGTCAACACCGACGGCGGCGGCACCCACTACGGCCTCGTACCGGACTGGATCGAGGACATCCGGGTCACCGGCGGTCAGGACGTGGTGGACGAGCTCATGCAGGGCGCCGACGGCTACCTGCGCACCTGGGAGCGCACCCGCGGCCACACCACCCCCTACACACCCCTGGTCCGCGGCTACCGCCCCCACGCCGGGCACCTGGCCTCCTCACGTCCCCTGCCCGCCGGGTTCACCCACGAGGGGGTCTGGAAGGTGCTGCGGGACCCCGCGCCCGGCACGGTCCGGCTCTACGAGTGCAAGGTGGCCGACCACTCGCTGCTCACCCCCGACCCGGGGTGTGAGGGTCAACAACCCCTCGGCGCGGTCGGATACGTGTACACCAAGGCGGTGCCGGGCTCGGTGCCCCTCTACCGGTGCTACATACCATCCGCATTCGACCACTTCGTCTCCAACCGAGCCGACTGCGAGGGGCCGTACACGAGGGAGGGCCTGCTCGGCTACGCCATGCCAGTGACCGCGCCGTAGCGGCGCAGGCAAGGGTGCCCCCGGCGCGTGCGACTCCGGGGGCACTCTTGCGAGGACCCGAAGGCAGCGCGAGCCGCCACGGTGTGGTGGCAGCCCGACCTGGAGACCGTCTGATGCTCCCCAGCTACTGCGCCGCCGGACGGACGCTCGTTCGGCGGACTTGCGGCCGGGCGCCGGGTCGCCGTCGCCCTGACGCGATACGAATGTTGTCGCCGCACCATGACCAGGCCGCCTCCGGGGAGACTTCGATGAGCTGCATCAACCGACGTGACCTTGCTCTGCTCGCGCTGCGAGCCGGAACCGGAGCGGTGCTCATGGCGCACGGCACGCAGAAGCTGTTCGGGTGGTTCGGTGGGGCCGGGCTCGACAAGACCGCGGCTGCCATGGAGCACATGGGCTTCACGCCCGGCCGGCACAGCGCCCTGGCCGCGGGGCTCGGGGAGACCGGGGGAGGGGCACTGCTCGTGCTGGGCCTGGCCACCCCGGCCGCCGGTGCCGCAGCCGCGGGGGCCATGGCGGGCGCCGTGGCGGTCCACGCCCCGGCCGGGTTCTTCGCCCAGGGCGGCGGGTACGAGTACCCGGCCTTCCTCGGGTTCACCGCAGCCGCCATCGGCCTCGCCGGCGCGGGCCGCTACTCCCTCGACCACGCCACCGGCCACACCTTCGATCAGCGTTGGATGCTCGCGCTCGCCTTCGCCACCAGCGCCGTCGCGGCAGGAGTCGTAGTCACCAGGCGGGCACGGACCGCGGCGGACACCAGCCAGGAGAACGGCTGAACCTCACGCGGGCGGGCTGGGGCGGTGGTCCGGCGAGGCGGGAGCAGATCCGGAATCGGATGTCGCCCGCGGCCCGCGGTGCCCTGCCGGTCGGAAGCACACAGGGGCCGGGTACCGTCGGAATCGACGACCTCGACTTCACCACCGAGGCCTGAGCTCATCCAGTTCGCCGGGATCCACCACGCTGCCGCGGCTGAAAATATCCTCACCGCGACCAGCCAGGAGGCCACGGCGTGACGACCACGATCACCCGGCCCACCCAGTCCCGGGTCGCGCGCCTGATCACCGATGGGCTCGATCCCAAGACCTGGATCATCGCCGACACGATCCTCATCGGCTGGCACACCGCCCGCCTCGCGGGGGTCGGATGGGGCCTCCTCGGCTGTCTGTTCGCTGCGGTCATTCCCCTGGCCTTCATCAAGTACGGCATCCGCCGCGGTCGCTGGGCTGACCGGCACGTCGGCCACAGGCAGCAGCGCATCACCGTGATGAGCTTCATCGTCGTCTCGGTCGCCACCGGCATCCTTCTGCTGTGGGCCCTCGGCGCCCCTCGGACGATGATTGCGCTGATCGCCGCCATGCTGGTCACCCTGGCGGCCCTCCTCGCGGTGACCCCTGCCTGGAAAATCAGCGTGCACGCAGCCGTATCGTCCGGAAGCGTCGCCATGCTCGCGGTGACCCATGGGCCTTGGCTGCTGCTCGCCTACCCCATGGTCGCCGTCGTCGGCTGGTCCCGGGTCGAGCTGAAGGACCACACCCTTGCCCAGGTTCTTGCGGGCGCTGCTGTGGGCGGGGCCGTCGCTGCCGGCACCTTCACGCTGGTCCGATAGCCGACCAGAAGGCGGGGTCGCCACCGACGGCCGGCGGCCCCGGCCTACGCCGATCCCACTGCGCCTGCTGAAGATCCCCACCCGTAAGCCTGCCGTCCGCCGCTTGCGCAGGCCGGCGATCCGCTGCCGCGGGCGCCCGGGCCCTCGGGGCTCAGTCCAAGTAGGTGAAGGCAAGTGGGTTCGTGAGCTGCCCGCAGGGTGTCGCCGCGAACACCGAGACGGTCTCGGCCGCGGGCCACTGGGGGGTGATGGCGATCAGGGCGGTGTCGCTGAGGACCGCCACGTCGGCGGCCTCCCGTCCCGTGAAGCAGCCGTCGGGTCCCAGGGAGCCGAAGAGCACCCGGGTGTAGGGGGTCAGGCCGCTGCCGTTCAGGGTGACCTGGGTGCCGCCGCTCCTGGGGCCGGCGTCCGGCCGGAGCGCGACGAGTTGCCCCTGTGGGTCCTCGCCCGGTCGGCCCGGGTGGACGGGGAGCGCGCCGGGAGAGCAGCGCGGGGGCCCGGCCGCCTCTGCGCGCGAGGCGGAGTGGACCAGCGGCAGGGTGCACAGCGACAGCGCGGCGAGCAGGATCCCGGCGCGGCGATGGGTACGTCTCAAGGCGGTGCCTTCCAGTGGAGGGGGCGAGGCCGGAGGAACCCGGACCCGCCCCATCATGCGGAGGCCGTACCGCGTGAAGCCAGAACAAAAGGGCTGATGTCGCCCATGAGCCGTTATCCCCTTAGGCCGGGACCGGGGTCCGGGCCGCCCGGTGTGCCTTCTCGTCGGCGTCCGCGAGCCAGAAGTACAACGGCGGCATGACCAGTTCGACAAGAGTCAGCGCCACCTGGAAGCCGTTGGGCCACCCGTGCACTGCGAGCGAGAGCAGCCGCCCGGCCGCGCCGAGCAGGAACACTGCGGCCAGCCACCGGACCGCGCTCGCCGGAATCGGAGACTGGCGGGCCGCCCAGATCCAGGCGAGTCCGTAGCCCGCGAACGTCGCGCCCAGGAACCGGCCGAGGCTGTCGACCGTGGCGCCGGCCGAGCCCGCTCCCGGTATCGCCGCGTTTCCGAGCGCCACGTGTGCGAGCCCGATCGCCACACATGCGGCGCCCATCGCCAGTACGAGCCACTTGAGAGTCCTGGCCATGTTCCGACCTCCCACCCCTGGTAAGTAGACGTATGTCTACTAGTAGCACCCACTAGTAGACGTGTGTCAAGTAGGATCGGACGCGTGCCTCCTCGCCGACGACTCAGCCCCGACGAACGCCGAGCCCAGCTACTCGCCGTCGGCGCGCGGCTCTTCGCCCGGTACCCCTACGACGAGGTGCTGATGGAGGACGTCGCCGAGCAGGCCGGAGTCTCCCGCGCCCTGCTGTACCGCCACTTCGCCGGCAAGCAGGAGCTCTTCGCGGCCGTCTACCGCCAGGCATCCGACCGGCTGCTCGAACAGGTCCCTCTCGACCGGCCCGGTGACCTGCTCGGCCAGCTCGCCGACGGACTCGACGTGCACCTCGACTACTTCATCGCCCACCGCAACACCGTCCTCGCGGCGAACCGTGTGCTCGCGGGCGACCCAGTGGTCCAGACGATCATCGACGGCGAGCTGGACGTCCTGCGGGCCCGGCTCCTCGAGGTCCTCCCGCTCGCGGACGAGTCCGTCCGGGCAGCCGTGGCAGCGGTCCTGAGGAGCTGGCTGGTGTTCGTCCGGGTGCTCTGCCTGGACTGGCTCACCGTGGAGACGTGTACGCGGACGGAGCTGCGCGACACCTGTGTCGGCGCCCTTCTCGGTGCCCTCCGTCCGTTCCTCCGCGCGGACACCACTCAGGCTGTGCCATCAAAGTGATCTCGCGTTCTCAAGAGTGATCGCGGCGACGCTCCCTGGTGCGGCAGCTGAAGGAAACGGCCGAACTCCGCTGGGGTGGTGTCCGGGAGCCTCCGTAAACCGCCCGGGATTCGTTGGCACGCGCTCAACCTTCGGTGGCACAGGAGATAGTTGGCCAAGTCGATGGATGATTGGCCAGCGATCTTCCTGCACGATTCAGAGGAGCCCTTGATGACCACACCGCGGGACTTGTTGATCGTCGCCATGGACATGGAGTCCAGTCACCCTGTCGAACAGGGCGACCTGTCGCTTGCGCTCGCCGGGGCCGAAGTGATCGACCTCCTTGGCGCCCAGGTCATCAGGCTGGACGGGGATCACATCGTGCCAGGTGATCAGCCGGCACTGGCTGATCGCCTGTTGGATGAAGCAGCCGCGTCGCTCGTTCGAGAGGCGCCCTACGAGTCGGTCGCTGACTGCCTGTGGCGCAGAGGCCGCGGCCTCTCCGCGGCCTACCAGGCCGCGCTTGAGGCGGAAGGGCAGCTCATCCGGCAACCTCGCCGCGGGATCTCCTTCCGGTCCGGTCAGCTGGTGCTGGTCGATTCGCCCGCCCGCCGCCAGGCCGCGGACCGCTGGGCATCGGATGAACCCGTCCTCGTCACCCTTGCGGAAGCCGTAGGGGTCCGCGACAAGCGGACCGGAGACTCCCCGGACGTGGCCGACGACACCGTCGCGACGGTGCTGGCCGCCGTCAACGACACATTGGTGGAACTGGCGGCCGTACGGCAACGCCGATCCATCGAGGACGCGGCCTTCGACAACATTTGGCGAGGCGGCGCCGGATGACGACGGGTCTGGCGCACATTCCGTCAGCGACTGCGACTGATGCGTTCGCGAAAAGGTGGAGGTCCGTGGGCGTCTGGGCTCCGCGTCAGATCGTGCGCTGACGCTCCTTCTGGCTGACGGATCGGGCGGCGGAGATGCGGTGTCGGTCGTCTGTCGGGGCTGTTGGTCCGATGTCGGCGGTTCATCGGCGGGCTTTGGCACCTTTCGAGGGACGGCCGGCCGGAGCCCACCGGGCGGCCCCGATCCCGAAGGAGCCACCATGCACACCCCCGTCACTCCCGTCACCCCCGTCACGATCATCGGCGCAGGACTCGGCGGACTCACGCTGGCCCGCGTCCTGCACGTCCACGCAATCCCGGTCACGGTCTACGAGGCGGAGTCCTCCCCGGCGGCGCGCACGCAGGGCGGGATGCTCGACATCCACGACCACAACGGGCAGCTCGCCCTCAAGGCGGCCGGCCTGATGGACGAGTTCCACGCCATCGTCCTGGAGGGCCGCCAGGCGATGCGGGTCCTCGACCGGGACGGGACCGTCCTGCTCGACAAGGCCGACGACGGCACGGGCGGACGCCCCGAGGTGCAGCGGGGCGAGCTGCGCCAGATCCTGCTCGACTCACTCCCGGCGGGCACCGTCCGGTGGGGGCACAAGGTCAGCAGCACGCGCGCCCTGGGCGGGGGCCGCCACGAGGTGACGTTCGACGACGGCGGCACCGTCGTCACCAACCTGCTGGTCGGCGCGGACGGGGCGTGGTCACGGGTCCGGCCGCTGCTCTCCACCGCCACACCCGAGTACACCGGCACGTCGTTCGTCGAGACCTACCTGTTCGACGCCGACACCCGGCACCCCGCCGCCGCGAAAGCGGTCGGCGGCGGGATGCTGATGGTGCCCGCACCGGGCAGGGAGATCTTCGCTCACCGGGAGAGCGGCGACACTCTGCACACCTACGTGGCGCTGGCCAGGCCGCAGGACTGGTTCGCCGCCATAGACTTCACCGATGCCGCCGCAGCCACCGCGCGGATCGCGCAGGAATTCGACGGCTGGGCACCGGAACTCACCGCCCTGATCACCGATGGCGACACCGCGCCGGTCCTGCGCCCCCAATACGCTCTGCCGACCGGGCACCGCTGGGACCGGGTGCCGGGGGTGACCCTGCTCGGCGACGCCGCCCACCTCGCGCCCCCGAACGGCGAAGGCGCCAACCTGGCCATGCTCGATGGCGCCGAACTCGCCCAGGCCCTCGCCGCGCACCCCGACGACATGGAGGCCGCGCTCAGCGAGTACGAGCAGGCCATGTTCCCCCGCAGCGCCGAAGCCGCCACTTTTGAAGGTGCCGAGGTCCACGGGATCGACTCCGACGACAACACGGCGCACGGCCTGGCCACCGCGTCCACTGAAGACAGGCAGACCCCATGAGCCGCTGACCGGTCGGGTACGGGTGCCACTGGGGGCGGCTGACGATCAGTCGCCGAAGTATGCCTCGGCAACGGCGTAGTCCTCGTAGAGGTGGTAGCGGGTGATCCGCCCGTCCCGGACCGTGGTGTGCAGGGCGAACGCGGTGTCGATGTCCCGGCCCGTCTTCTTGACCCCGGAGATCATGCGCCCGATGAGCACCACATCGTCGCCCTCGGCGATGACCTGGCGAAGGTCGAACTCCTTGGCTTGCACATGGGTCTGCAGCAGTTCAAAGAACGTCCGCATGCCCTCCGCCGAGTCGACCTCCGGCACCCACGGAATGCCTGGCGGGTGCGGGATCCGGAACGACACCGATTCGGCGAACAGGGCCGCCGCCTCCCGCCCGTGATGCCCAGCGATGGTTTCCGGTGTCCCGGATAAGGACTCGTCCGCAGAGAAGGATGTCTCTACCCTGAGTCGAAGTGGGACTGCGCGCAGTCCCGCAGGTTGCGGTGCCGTGGCAGAGCGGTCCATTGCGATCGACGTGGGCGAGGTCCCTCTCACGTCGACTGACGGAGACGGGGCGGGCCTGCCCCCATCTGTCCGCGGGTTCGAATCCCGCCGGCACCGCAACCGACCTGGACTTGGTCCAGCGCACTGAATTGCCATGTTGGGCCAGGGCCGCAGAAGTTGGGCCAGAGCCAATACTCAGCGCCATGACTCTCACGTGGAACCAGACGATCCCACCGCTGAGCAACAGACGTTGTCGAAGTCCTCGACAGAGCCACTGTGACCGGGGTCCTTGTCACGGCCCAGGACGTACCTGACTCTCGAGACATGAACGTGTTTGACGGCGGTAACGGCCGGTACCTGGAGATGACCAACGGCGGCACGGCGGTGTTCGTGGACGTGCTGATGCTCGCCGTTTCCACGCTGGCCCGCGAGCCGTGGGACTTCCGCTTCGCCGCCCTGCTGACGCTCCAGGACCAGAACGTGATGGGGCGTGGGGTGGTCGGCTTCGGCCTGGCGGAGCTCGACTGGGGGGACACCCCTCAAGAGCGGGCCGCGGCCAAGGACTTCCTGCTGCGCGTCCTCGATCTGGCGCTGTCCCGCCACCGGTGGGAGGAACTGATGTACGAGCCGCCCCGGGCCGAGGGGTACCTGCGCACGTACCGGGCGATGGTGGAGGAGTTCGACCCTGCGACCGCGAGGGCCGGCTCGGGCGTCCTGCCCGGGCCGCGGGAGGCCGCGATGGCCTCGTGCGTACGTCACCGGGTGCTGGACGCGCTGCCGTTCTGGGAGGCCTGCGTGTTCTGCACGGCCGGGGTCTGAGGGCCTACGTCCCTCCGAGACCGGCCTCGGAGGACGCTCCCGCACCCGCCCGGGCGAGCCCGTAGGTGGAGAGCGGGATGCAGGCAACCTCGTGGTGACTAACTCTCGGGCAGGGGCCGGTCGTCAATGACGTTC
Source organism: Streptomyces sp. NBC_01546 (assembly GCF_045208355.1). Classification (NCBI taxonomy): domain Bacteria; kingdom Bacillati; phylum Actinomycetota; class Actinomycetes; order Kitasatosporales; family Streptomycetaceae; genus Streptomyces; species Streptomyces sp. NBC_01546. Next base: position 495,482 of record NZ_CP109379.1, on the reverse strand, counting down.
TCATGACGAGTGTGGAAGTCAGACGCTGGACCCCGGGCAGTCGGGCGAGCCGCTGGTCGTACAACTCCTGGAACGCGGCCAGGTCGGCGGTCGCGCAGGGTGGCGAAGACGAGCGCCTCGACGTTCAGGCCGACGGCAGCCGGGTCGACCACGGCGCGGTAGCCGCGGATCGCGCCCTCGCGTTCCAGATCGCGCAGCCGCCGGTGGCAGGGCGAGACGCTTCGGCGCCGGAGCCCTCGCCACCAGCCGAACAGCTGGCGTTGGAGCGGCTCAGGGCGCTCGGCGGGTCGGTGGGCGACTCGGAGGTGCGGTTCGCCCGCCGGGGGACTGGTCGGTGGCGGAAGTCTGCGGACACCCCTCTCGGTGAGGTGGTCGCGTACCGGCTGGAGCGGCGGGCGGAACTCGGCATCGATGCCGCCCCGCGCAATCAGGAGCGGCTGGAGCGCGTGCGGCGGCACCGCCACCACCCGCCCACGGCAACGCCTCGCGTACGACCATCACATCCGGCGACAGGCCCGTGATCCGCCGGCCCCGGACGACCGCATTGCCTCACCCCGGCATCCTCGACACCGTCTTCGGCGGCGGCTCCTGGAGGCGGGCCGTTCGGCCCACCGTCCATCCTTCGTGATCTAGGGCACTCAATTCGGCAAACTCTTGAGAGAGCCGTATCCCGTACTGAGATAATCACTTCATGCCGAACAATCTTCGGCTCCCTCCAAGGAAGGACCACGCACATGGCCACCGAGCGCCCCGAGCTGTACACCTGCCTCGACGACCGCTTCCGTACCGGCCGGTGCATGAACGGCGACGACGCGCTGGAGGTCCTGTACACCGGCTGCCGCTGGGCCGAGGGCCCCATCTACCTCCCGGCCTGGCGCCAGCTCATCTGGAGCGACATCCCCAACGACCGCATGCTGCGGTGGGACGAGACCACCGACACCGTGAGCGTCTTCCGCTCGCCCGCCGGGCACACCAACGGCAACACCCTGGACCGCCAGGGCCGGTTGATCACCTGCGAGCAGGGCAACCGCCGGGTGACCCGCACCGAGCACGACGGCACCCTCACCGTGCTCGCCGACCGCTGGCAGGGCAAGCGGCTCAACAGCCCCAACGACGCGACCGTGAAGTCGGACGGCTCGATCTGGTTCTCCGACCCGGACTTCGGCATCACCAGCGACTACGAGGGCTACCGCGCGGAGAGCGAGATCGGCTCCAACAACGTCTACCGGATCGACCCGGCCACGGGCGAGGTCCGCCTGGTCGCCGACTGCTTCGCCGCCCCCAACGGGCTCGTCTTCTCCCCCGACGAGAGGCAGTTGTTCGTCTCCGACACCCGGGGCGGCGCCATCCGCGTCTTCGACGTCCACCCCGACGGCGACAGCCTCTCCGACGGCGAGGTCTTCGCCAAGGCCGATGCGGAGGGCGTAGCCCGGTTCGACAACCTCCGCTTCGACGACGGCGGCCGGCTGTGGGTCGCGGCGATGGCCGACGGTGTGCACTGCTACGACCCCGACGGCACGCTGATCGGCCGGCTGAACGTCCCGGAGACGGTGTCCAACATCTCCTGGGGCGGGGCCAAGCGCAACCGCCTCTTCATCACCGCCGAGACCAGCCTCTACTCGGTGGTCATGGCGGTCACGGGCACCCACCCGACGGGCCCGGGCCGCCGCCCGTGGCTCGACGCCTCCTGACACACCCTCAATCCGAGCCTGGCGGCCCCGGCTCCATTCAAGTTGCGCCGTCGCAGTCGTGAGTCGGTCAGGCTCCGACGCCATCGGTGCGGACGGCGAGGCGTCCGGCCGCTTCGCGGCGGGACAGTCGGCGATGCTCCCGGGCGGCCCAGCTGCGGACCCGGTCGGGTTCCAGCGGCGAGCCGTGACCGACGTGGAGCCGGGTGGGGTTGAGGGCGAGCATCTTGTGCAGGCTGGCGAGGTTGGCCAGGGGGTCGTCGTGGAACGGAGGGTTGGCCGGCCTGCCGGGTATGAGGCCCATGAAGGAATTGGCCACCAGATCGCCTGCGACGAGATCTCCCTGGTCGGTGAGGACGGAAATGGACCCTGCGGTGTGTCCGGGGGTGGGCATGATGCGCGCCGCGATCCCGAAGTCCTTCAGGTGGGTCTCACCTCGTACAAGTACCTCGGGTTCCAGCGGTTCGGCCTGGACGTGGAGGTTCTTGTTCCTGGCCATGAGGCGGCCCATGGGGCCGGTGGGCAGGTACGGTTCGCGGACCCGGCCGGTACGGAACGGGCCGAGGTCCGCTATGTGGCCGGCCACCGGTGCCCCGGTCAGGCGGTGCAGTTCGGCGGCGGAGCCGAAGTGGTCGATGTGGCCGTGGGTGATGACGATCAGCGAGATGTCGGTGGGATCCACACCGTGCGCGGCGACCTGTTCGTAGATCTTCCTCCCGCTGCCGGGTGTTCCCGCGTCGACGATGACGGGACGTCGGCCCAGCAGGAGGTAGGCGTTGATGCTGTGGCGGCCCATGACCGGGATGGGGATGACCTTGGTTTGGGACACGGTGTTCTCCTCGCGGTTCGTGGTCGTGGCATGCCCGTCGTACGGGCACGCCGACGCTCCGCCCCGGCGGCGCTGCGCCGGGGCGGTGGAAGGCCGGGATCGGCAGGGGGTCAGCGGAAGCGGCGGCGGTATTCGGCGGGGGTGGTCCCCAGTCGACGGCGGAAGGAGCGGTGCAGGCTTTCCACCGAACCGAGGCCGCTGGCCGCGGCGACCTCCGCCAGAGGGCGGTCGCTCTCCTGGAGCAGTCGGCGAGCGGCCTCGAGCCGGGCGGCCTCGACGTATGCGGCAGGGGTGGTCTGCGTACGTCGGCGGAACAGCCGGTTGAAGTGGCGCACGCTCAAGTGGAGGCGTGCGGCGAGGGCTTCCGCGGAGAGGTCGCCCGCCAGGTGTTCGCCGATCCACAGGCGCAGGTCGTCGATGCGGTCACCGGCCGCGGCGGGTGCTGCGAGCGGGACGCTGAACTGGCTCTGGCCACCGGGGCGTTTGACGTACATGACCATCATCCGGGCCGTGGCCAGGGCGAGATCGGGGCCGTGGTCCTCGGTGACCATCGCGAGTGCCATGTCCATCCCCGCGGTGATGCCGGCGCAGGTCCACACGCGGCCGGCCCGGATGAAGATCGGGTCCGGGTCGACAGTGACGCGCGGGTGGGCTGCGGCCAGTTGCGGGGCCGTGAGCCAGTGGGTCGTGGCGGTCAGCCCGTCCAACAGGCCCGCGGCGGCCAGCAGGTGAGCGCCCGCACAGATCGAGCCGACCCGTGTGGTCTGGGGCCCGGCGTCACGCAGCCAGGTGGTCAGCTCGTCGTCGAGTATCGGCTCCACACCGTCGTCCCTGACTGCGACGGCACCCGACACCAGGAGGGTGTCCATCTGGTCGAGGGCCTCGTCCAGTGTGAGGTCGGCGATCAGCCGGACACCACTGGAGGTGGTCACCGGCCCGCCGTCGGCCGTCGCGATCCGGACCGTGTAACCGGGACGGCTACCGCCTCCGACGCGCGTGGCGACCGAGAAGACCTCGGCAGGCCCCGTGACGTCCAGCAGCTCGACGCCGGGGAAGGCCGCGATGACGACTCTGTGCGGTGGAAGCATGCCCTCATCCTTTCGCTGCGCTTCCATGTCCGCAATGACGAGGTTCTGTCAGATCCGGCCCTGCACATCGCGGCACGACATCCACCCCCGCCCCCGCCAGTCACATGATCAATCGCCCCGTCCCTACCGAGGCACGCCGGTGCTGTCAGGCAGTTCGCTCCGCGCCGTAGTAGCCCCAACTCAGCCGGCGTCGCATGGCGTCGGTGCCGTCTGCCTGGATATGTCCGATCAGCATCGACCTCTGCGGCTCGGGCAGATGCCGGTCGTGTGCCTTGGTCCATTCGACAGTGCAGAACAGTTCGGACGCCCCGTCGAGTTGAGCCGGGCTCGGGAGGTGAGCAGCGAGCGCGCCGAGGACGAGGTCGGGAGATTCATCGTGGAGTTGGCGCATCACGGCCATGTCGTACCACTTCCAGCCACCGGTGGACTCCCTGGAGCAGATTCCCGCCCATGCCAGCAGAGCGCGGATCCGCTCGATCGCATCGGGGTAGTGCTGCCGGATGCGAGCGGCGAGCCGGTCCCGGGCGTCGTCCAGCTGCCGTGACCAGGCTTCGTCGTCACGGCCCGGTGGCCGGGACACATCCGCGGCTACGTCGGCCAGCCCGGCCGGTGCGGCCTGGATCCAGCGCATCCGACGCTGCTCGGCCTCGGCCTCTTCCTCGGCCAGCATCTCCTGGACATCTTGCGATCGGGTCAGGCCTCGCTGTGCCAGCCATTCGGTAAGGGCCGGGCCATCGCGCAAGTCGGCGTCACAGTTACCGATCCCTCGCAGCCCGGTCTGGTGGTGCAGCGTCCAACAGGCCGTCAGCTCACCGTCCGGTCCGTGAACCATGATTGTCGGCCAGCCGTTGCACCGGCAGCGATCACCGGTCCCACCGTCCACGATGGCCAAGTGCCGGGCCAGGTCGGCGATCTCGTCACCGGTCACCACGAGCCGCGTCAGGTCGGTGGAGTCGACCTTGTCGGGCGATGCCTCGACGATCACCACGCGCGTGGCTCGGTTCAGTACGTCGTGCACTCGGGCTGTTGTCGGAACGTCCTCGGCCATCCTCACCGTCTCTCTGTCGATCACGTCCCGGGAGGATATCTGCGGCGCGTCGGCAGGCCGGACGATCTCTCGTCAGACGCCCGACCCGCAGTGGTGGTCCGTGTGGGCTTGTTGCGCGGGGCCTGCCTATGCTGCCGCCATGGGTCTGTGTCTCACGCTGTTCATGGCGGACTGGAGGTATTTGAGTGCCGTCCCCGTCGAGAACCGGGTCCGAGCACTGGACGACGCAGCCTGGTTGCCGGAGCTCGAGGACGAGTACCAGGGGGGTGGGCGGGGCGACGGCTGGCTGTGGCCCCCGGATCGTGGGTCTGCATGGTGCGCCGAGTACAGCTTCTTCACCACCACCGGCGCCTATAGCCCGCACGCCCGCGCGGGGGAGGCATGGGCCGACGTACGGCTCCTCGTCGATGCTTTCGTGCGCCAGGCGATGGACACCTTTCTTGTCGGTCTGATCTGGGATGCGGATCCAGCCGACGACCCTGCACTGACTGGCGGCGGAGGGCTCTTCCCGCCGGCCACCGACCGCTGGCGCCCGGCTGCCCTTCTCGTGTGCCCGCCGGAGGCAGTACCCGGCAAGGCCCGCGCCTGGGCGCGGGTGGAGTCCCGACTCGAGGAGCTGCGCGAACCGTTCGCCGCCGAGTGCGAGGGCTGGGCAGGCCGCCCGGACACCTTCGAGGCCTTCACGACGCTTTTGCGTGAATGGGGCGAGGTGACCAGAGAGGCTGCGAGCCGCGGTTGGGGGCTGGTGGGCCTGCCCTAGCCGTCAGCATCCGTCAGCAGCCAGGGGCACAGGGCCAATTGGAACTCAGTCACATACGACGCGGTCACGACAGTCCGTGCGTCCGGACCGGTTGGCACCCGCCGCGCCGCGCTCCTGACGGCAGCTCCATCAGCCTTCTGCCTGCCGCGAAGTCCCGGATGAGAATCTAGGACCAAACCGCTGACGAGGGGGAGAAGCCCGTGAAGCACGCACTGAACCTGTGGCGTCAAGAGCTCGGAGAGGTGCCCGAGTCGGTCTGGCAGCAGACCGAGCTCCGCGTGCTGATCCTCGCGGACAACGGACTCACGGCCCTCCCACCGGGGATCGGGAAGCTGCACCTGCTGAACACCCTGGACCTTGGCCACAACGCGCTCACCTCGGTGCCGGACGAGCTGGGCGAGCTGACCGGGCTCAGCGACTGCCTCTACTTGCACGACAACCAGCTGTCACGGCTTCCGGATTCTCTGGGGAACCTGACGCGGCTGCGCTACCTCAACATCGGTGAGAACTCCCTCACCTCCCTGCCGGAGGCCATCGGCAGGATGACCGGCCTCATAGAGTTCAGGGCACAGCACAACCGCCTCACCACGCTGCCGGACTCCATCGGCCAACTCCGCAACCTGCGTGAGCTCTGGCTCCGGGGGAATGCGATCGAGCACCTGCCGCCGTCGACCGCCGCACTGCACGAGCTGCGACACCTGGACCTGCGCGAGAACTCCGTGGCCGAGCTGCCGCAGTCGCTGGCCGGCCTCCCGCGACTACGTCAGATCGACCTGCGGAGCAACCGCCTCAGCCGGCTGCCGGACTGGCTCGCCCTGATGCCATCACTGGAGAAGCTGGATCTGCGATGGAACGAGATCGACCCCTCCCTGCCGCTACTGACCGAACTGGAGCGACAGGGATGCGTCGTCTTGACGTGAACGACACGCCACGCGGCTTCTCACGCCGCAGGGCCGCCATTTCTGTCGGTTCCGCTACTCGTGAGCCCCCGCCCCGGCGGGACGGAGGTCGAGGACCACGGCACCGGTGCTGAAGGTGGTGGTGCCGGCGAGGTTCCACGAGGTGGTGGGGATGCCCTCGGGGAACAGGCGCTTGCCCTTGCCGACGACGACGGGGTGGATCCAGAGCTTGAGCTCGTCGATCAGCCCGAGTTCGATCAGCGAGTTCTGCAGGTCGCCGCTGGCGTAGATCAGAATGTCGCCCGTGTACTGGTCCTTGATCTTGGGGATCTCGGTGGCCACGTCGCCGCGGACCACGGTGGCGTTCCACTCGGCCTTCCTGCAGGGTCGTGGAGAACACCATCCCGCTCCCCAGCCGTACGAGCTGTTCCTGGAACGCAGCAAGGCGGAGATGGGCGTACCGCGGAGGGGCGCGTGAAGCGCACACCCGCCGACTCGGCACCGCGGCCGACGAACCGTCACGAACCCTTGTGGGCCCCCTACTGAGGAAAACGCCCGTGAGGGAACCCCCTCAACCTGCCTCCTGTCATCCGGGGAGCATGACTGAACAAACCTGCATTTACAGATCATTCACGGCATGCGGGCGACCTATATTGCGTCGTGTGATCCAGTTACGTGGGCTTACCAAGCGGTACGGGGACAAAACCGCAGTCGACCACCTGACGTTCACCGTGCGCCCCGGCACGGTGACCGGCTTCCTGGGCCCGAACGGTGCGGGCAAGACGACGACCATGCGCATGATGCTGGACCTGGACCGGCCGACCGGTGGCAGCGTCACCATCGGCGGGAAGCGCTACAGCGATCTGCGCGAGCCGATGAAGCAGATCGGCGCGCTGCTGGACGCGAAGGCCCTGCACCCCGCCCGCACCGCCTACCACCACCTGCTGTGGCTGGCGCGGTCCAACAGGATCCCGGACCGCAGGGTCGGAGAGATCCTGGAGGCAGTCGGCCTCGCCGACGTGGCGCACCAGCGCGCGGGTGCCTTCTCGCTCGGTATGGGTCAGCGGCTCGGCATCGCCGCCGCGCTGCTCGGTGACCCCGAGACGCTCGTGCTCGACGAGCCCGTCAACGGACTCGACCCCGAGGGCATTCTCTGGATCCGCAATCTGATGAAGCAACTGGCGGCCCAGGGCCGTACGGTCTTCGTCTCCAGCCACCTCATGAGCGAGATGGCGTTGACGGCCGACCGTCTGATCGTCATCGGTCGCGGTCGGCTGCTGGCCGACACGTCCACGGCGGACTTCATCGAGAACAACTCCCGTTCCGTCGTACGGCTGCGCACCACTCAGCCGGAGCGGCTGCTCGACGTCCTCGCCGGCGAGGGGATCGCGCCGGTCCTCACCGGGGACGGGGCCTTCGAGATCCAGGACGGCGACGCCGAGACGCTCGGCGAACTCGCCGCCGCCCACCGGATCGCGCTGCTCGAGATCGGCTCGCAGCGTGCCTCGCTGGAGGAGGCGTTCATGCGGCTCACCGCGGGTTCGCTCGAGTACCAGGCCGGCGGCACCGTGGATGCCGGCCCCGCCTCCTCCGGGACCCCGTCCCCGGAACGGGCGCCGGCTCTGATCCGCTCCCGCACCGGAAAGGAGTCATGACCATGGGCGCAACCACGGCCGTCCTCTGGGCGGAGTGGACGAAGATCCGGACCATCAGCTCGTCGATGTGGACGCTGACGGCCGCGTTCTTCTCGACCATCGGCCTCGGTGCGCTCCTGAGCGTCATCCTGGGCGGCGAGTTCGACACCCTCGGCGCTGCGGAGCAGGCCGCCTTCGACCCGGTGATGACCAGCTTCATCGGCATGGGCCTCGGTCAGCTCGCGATGATCACCTTCGGCGTCCTGGTGGTCAGCAGCGAGTACGGCACGGGGATGATCCGCACCACGCTCGCGGCCGTGCCACAGCGCGGCCTGCTGTACTGCGCCAAGGCCGCGGCCGCCGCCGTACCGGGCCTGGCCGTGGGCATGGCCACCAGCGTCGCGACGTTCTTTGTCGGCCAGGCGCTCCTCGGTGACCACGGTGCCTCCCTCGGCGACCCCGGTGTGCTGCGGGCGGTCACCGGCGCCGGGGTGTACCTGACGCTCATGCTGCTGTTCGCGGTCGGCGTCGCCACGATGCTGCGCAAGGCGGTGCTCTCCCTCAGTGTCCTGATGGCCTACTTCTTCATGATCGCGCCGATCTTCAACTTCGTGCCCGCGACCAGGAAGGTCGGCTACTTCTTTCCCGACCAGGCGGGCACGAGCGTCATGCAGGTGGTGCAGCAGGCGGACGGGCCGCCGTACGGCCCGTGGGCAGGGCTCGGCATCATGGCGCTGTGGGCCGCGGCCTCCCTGGCGGGCGGCTACTTCGCGCTCAAGCGCAACGACGCCTGACGACCGATCGCGCCAGTTTTCGGCCGGGCCCGGTATCGATCAGCCGTCGAGATCGGGAAGTTCCTTCCGCTACCTGGTAGTTATCGGGTAGTCAGGGACGGCTGCACGATCGCGAGGGAGACGCAACCGGATGCGCGAGCGCGAGAAGATTGAAACCGTCGAGGTTGGGGCAGGCCGCAGGGCGAAACGTGTACCTTCCGGAGGCGGGCTGCCTCAGTACTGCCTGCTGGCCCTGCAAGGCACGGTGGGGAACGCCGCAGTCGTGCAGTTACTCCGTCGGTCCGGTCATCCCGGCGCCCAGGAGAAGCACCGGCACGGCGTCGATTGCGGTCACCAGCAGGAAGAGCAGCAGGAAGAGCAGCCCACGGTGCAGCGCTCTGCGGTCCACGACGTCCTCCGCAGTGGCGGTCGCCCCCTGGACGACACCACCCGCACGGACATGGAAGCCCGCTTCGGTACCGATTTCTCAGACGTGCGCGTCCACGACAACCTTGCCGCGCGCGCATCTGCCGCCGCCGTGGGCGCCCGCGCCTATACCTCCGGCAGCCATGTTGTCATCGGCGACGGTGGGGCGGACGAGCACACCCTCGCCCACGAGTTGACGCACGTCATCCAGCAGCGTCGCGGACCGGTGGCAGGTACCGACAACGGCGATGGGCTGCGTGTCTCGGACCCCTCCGACCGCTTCGAACGCGAAGCGGAGGCCACTGCGACGCGGGTGACGGCCGGGGCGCGTCCTCTCGGCACCGCAGCCCACGCTCCAGGCAAGGGACACTCGGTTCCGGCCTCTCCGTCGGCGGCAGTCCAGCGAACGGTCACGGTAGGCGGCGCGAAGGTCAGCGACCCCGCCCGTTTGATCGGGGAAAGCGACCTGGAACACTTCCTCGTACCCACCGGCCGGCGCGTACTGGACTACCTCAAGGACCCGCGTGCCAATGCCGCCCTGGAGGCAAAGGACGGTGAGGAACTCGTTCTTGAGGTCGGCCGGATAGCCGCGATGATCGACTTGGTCCATTCCATCAACAGCAGCGGAATCCTGGGCCGCGGGACGCTCGTCCAGCAGGGCATCGCCCACACCGGGTCGAACGACCGTGGTGACAGCACCGCATTGGCCGTGAACGTACTCGACGCGAGGGCGGCGCAGGATCTCGCCCAGATCCAGGACGTCGTGACGAAATCGCTGACGGATCCCAACAACGGCAGTTTCAGTGTCGCCATGGAACGCCCCCAGGAAGACGACATGATCCTGGACGAGATGGCCGGCGACGTCGATGGTGTGGAACTCCCCGAGAAGGACCTCGCCGGAATTCACAAGGCGGCGCAAGGCGACGAGGGCCTGGCCCGGATGCTCGTATCGGCCATGAAGCGCGAGCGGCTCTCCGACGCCCGCGGCGGAACAGTGGCCCAGTACGTGGCGCTGCTCCAGGAGCGGACGCAGAACACGGCGATGGCGATCATCGACAGGCCGGGTTCCGATGTGGCGACCCTCTCACCCGGCGTGGGGTCGTACGAGTCCGACGTGCCGTCCGACAAGATCCCTCCAGGCGAGGGCGGGTTCACCTCCCTGGTACTTCCCGCGTGGTTCGAACCGTACGGTCCGCTGCTGATGACACAGGAATGGCCGGAGGGAGTCGCCCTGCGTTTCGCCGGAAACAAGGAGATCACCGCCCATTACCGGGCCAAGGGCAATGACTGGCCCGTCACCGTTGAGGCACCGGACTACGGCTCCGAGATCCAAAGCCAGCTGCAGCAGTTCAAGGTGATCGCCACACACATCCTCAAGATCTCCAGCCTGTGAGCGACCCGGTCGCGAACCAGGAGCAGTTGGGGAAGAGCGCGAGCGCTCACATTAGGTTGAGCGGATGACCCATCGCATCCGTATCGCCGTGTGTTCCGTCGTCACCGTCACCGTTGCCGCCGTGTTCGGCGCCGGTGCCAGCCCGGCGCAGGCCCAGCCGCGCGACGCGTTGGTGGCGCCGGCTGGGCCGGTGCTGGCGCCGCTGGTCGGGCTGGCCGCCGAGCGCGTGCTGCTCGCGGACCAGGTTGCCGCGGCCAAGTACGGGACCGAATCGCCGATCGACGATCCCTCCCGGGAAAAGCAGGTTCTGGACGCCATGGCCGAGGAGGCGCGCGGACTCGGCCTGGATCCGGCGGAGGCGACGGCGGTCTTCAAGGACCAGATCGAGGCGAGCAAGCTGGTCCAGCGGGAGCTCTTCCGGGCCTGGGACCGTGGCACCGCGCGGCCGCCCGAGCACCGACCGACGCTCGCCGAGATCCGGCCGTTGATCGACAGTGTCAACCACCGGCTCCTCGCGGAGCTGTCCGCGACCGACCCGGTGCGCGACGGAGCCCGCTGCGTGGTCCGGCTCGTCTCGGTCGAACGGACGGTGGCCGGGCGGCTTCGGTTGAGCCCCCTGCACGAGACCGGGTTGCTGAGGGCCCTGCCTTCGGTGTGCCGGGCAGGCTGAATCCGGTCCCGCCTTCTGCATCCCTCTCATCGCCGGAGCGCAGTGTGCAGACCGAGCACGCGGTCTTTCCCGGCCTCGCGACGCACCGCACAAGACGGGCTGATCCACGAAGATCGACCGGACATCGAACAACGGGTCAACCTACGGTGCTGTCCATCCTGCTGAACATGATCGCGGCTTGTCCTGTTGGGATGACACTGCGCCCCTGACCCCGGATTTCTGTCCTCGCGCCCACCGCTACCTTCCTCGCATGGAGCGAGCCGACATCCTCAGCAGCCTCGCCGTGAGCAGGAATGAGACCCGGCCCGGCACGCGGTGTGCCGGGCCGGGCCGGCGTTCAGAAGTTCCAGCTCTGGCTCTGCGCGCCGTTGCAGCTCCAGCTCACCAGGAGCTGGCCGATGTCAGGCCGGCCGGCCAGGATGTCGAGGCACTTTCCGTTGACCCGGTTACGGATCTCGTTGCCGTTCCGGTACCACTTCTGGTGGAGACCGCCGTTGCAGTCCCACATGCTCACCGAGCCCTGGTCACCCAGATGGGGGCCGTAGATCTCCAGACACTTTCCGTTCATGCTCGAGCGGATCTGCTCACCGTCCCAGTACCACTGCTGGTTGGTGCCGCCGTGGCAGTCCCACGTCACGGTGGAGGCGCCGTTCTCCTGATGGAACATGAAGATGTCGGCGCACCTTCCGTTCAGGTTGGACTTGAGCAGCGGTGCCGCGGCGAACGCGGGCGCGCCCGTCAAGGTACCGCCTGCCAGCAGTCCAGTGACCGCCGCCAGCAGCATCAGTCGTCGCACAGACCTCATGACTCTCCTTCGTATCGCCGTTGCGCGGTTGCGCTGGCCCATGTCTAGCCGCCGGTTGATGTCCGGCGCCGGAACGTGGATTCCGGACATCAACAGCTGGACATCCACCACCCATCACGGCTGCGGAACGGCGCAGAAAGGAAGGTCATGCCACGCCCCGAACGCCCGCTCGACCTGGACACCGGTCCACTGACCCGGTTCGCGGCCGACCTTCGCAAACTCCGCGAGGCGGCGGGACGGCCGGCTTATCGGGCACTGGCCAAAAGGGCCCACTATTCGTCCACGACACTGTCGGACGCCGCGGGCGGGCACAGGTTTCCGAGCCTTGGTGTCACGCTCGCGTATGTCGAGGCGTGCCAGGGTGACCGCCGCGAATGGGAAGCCCGATGGCATGCGGTCGCCGCCGAGATCGCCGCGAGCGCACAAGGTGATGAGCCCGGGGAAACCAGCCGGCAGAGCACACCGTACGCGGGGCTGTCGGCGTTCCAACCGGAAGACGCCGACCGCTTCTTCGGGCGCGAGCGGCTGACCGGCGAGGTGCTCGCGAAGGTGAGTGACCGCCGGTTCCTGGCGGTGTTCGGGCCGTCCGGATCAGGGAAGTCCTCGTTGCTGCGGGCGGGGCTCGTCGCCCGCGCGCGGGCAACTGGGTGGCCGGTGATGCTGTTCACGCCGGGCCCGCATCCTGTGGAGGAGTGCGCGATCCGCCTGGCCGCGGTGACGGGAGAGACTCCCGGCGCGCTGATGACCGAGCTGCGGGACGATCCGGTGGCGCTGCACCTGCGGATCCGGCAAGCCGTGATCGACCGCTCACCGGACGTTGACGCGCTGATCGTGGCCGACCAGTTCGAGGAGGTCTTCACCCTCTGCAGGGACCGCGACGAACGAGACGCGTTCATCACCATGCTGATCGCCGCCACCACGGCGACGACCAGCCGGACCCGGGTGGTACTCGGCGTGCGCGCCGACTTCTACGGCCACTGCGTCCAGGATCCCCGGCTGGTCGAGGCGATGCGCGACGCGCAGATCGCGGTAGGTCCGATGAGCAGCCAGGAGCTGCGCGAGGCCATCACCCGGCCGGCCGTGCTCGCCGACTGCACGGTGACCGGCCCGCTGCTGGCGGCCGTGGTCGCGGACGCGACCGGGCAGCCAGGTGCGTTGCCACTGGTCTCGCACGCGATGGCCGAGACCTGGCGCCGCCGCAGCGGCAGCCGCCTGACACTGGACGGGTATCTGGCGGCCGGCGGCATCCAGCACGCGCTCGCACACACCGCTGAGGCCGCCTACCGGGCGCTGTCGCCGGTGCAGCAAGACCTCGCCAGGTCGCTGTTCCTACGGCTGACCGCGCTGGGCGACGGTACCGAGGACACCAGGCGCCGGATCACCAGGAACGAGCTGGACCCGAACCCCGACACCACCCACGTACTCGAATCCCTTGCCCGGCAACGGCTGGTGACGCTGGACGAGGGGTGCGTCGAGATCACCCACGAGGCGATCATCCGGTGCTGGCCGAGGCTGCGCGGCTGGCTGACCGAGGACCGGGACCGGCTGCTCTTGCACCGGCAGCTCACCGAAGCGACCGCCGACTGGGAGGTGCAGGACCGCGACCCGCACGCCTTGTACCGGGGTGCCCGCCTGGCCGCGGCGCTGGACCTGGCCGCCGCGGACGGCAGCCGGCTGACCTCCAAGGAACGGCGCTTCCTCGGCGCGAGCCAGGAAGCGCAGGCCGGCGAGATGGCGGCGGTCAGGCGACGGACGGTCCGCCTGCGGCAGCTGGTCACGCTGCTCACCGTGCTGGTGGTCATCGCGGCGACCGCCGGCGGCCTGGCCGTCGACTCGCGCGACTCGGCCATTCAGCAGCGCAACGTGGCCATTGCGCGGAAGGCCGCCGCGGACGCGGCCGAGGTGCGGCAGCAAGACCCCGCGCTCTCCGCGCAGCTGAACCTGGCCGCGTACCGTCTGGCAGCCACCGGCGACGTCCGCGACCAGCTCATGAGCGCGTTCGCGACGCCGTACTCGAGCCGGCTCACCGGCCACACCTCCGACGTGGTCTCGATCTCCTTCGACCCGAAGGGCACGGTCCTGGCCACCGCGAGCTGGGACCGCACGGTCCGGCTGTGGGACATCGGGGATGCCCACCACCCTGTACAGCTGGCCGTCTTGAACCAGCCGGAGCGGCTGATGTCGGTGGCGTTCGGGGAGGGCGGCCGCGTCCTGGCCACGGCGAGCGAACGATCGGTGCGGCTGTGGGACGTGGCGAACCGGCGTGCGCCCGCCGAGCTGAGCACGCTGCCCGATCAGCGGTCCGCGCCGACGTGGGTGGCGTACCGGCCCGGCGGCGTCATGGCCACCGGCCACACCGACGGCGCGGCGCGGCTGTGGAACGTGAACGATCCCCGCCACCCGCGGCTGCTGGCCAGCTTGCCGGGCCACACCGGCACGGTCACCTCGGTGACGTTCAGCCCGGACGGCCGCACGCTGGCGACGACCGGCGACACCACGGCCAGACTGTGGGATGTCATCGACCCCGCGAATCCGCTCCTCCTCGAGGTTCTGCGCGGACACACGGACACGGTTGTCTCGGCCGCCTTCAGCCCTGACGGCCGGACCGTGGCGACCGGGAGCTGGGACCGCACCGCACGGGTCTGGGACATCTCCAGCAGCCCGCGAACGCAGCCACCGGCCGTCCTGCTGGGCCATCCTGCGATCGTCTGGTCGGTGGCATTCAGTCCGGACGGCAGCACGCTCGTCTCGGTGGGCGGGTCCACCCTGTTCTGGGATGTCGCCGCCCCGGCGAAGCCGAAGCGGGTCAGCATGGTTCAGGGTGGTTTCTACCAAGCCGCGTTCAGCCCGGACGGCCGCATGCTCGCCAACTCCGACCGGCTCCTGGACCTGCGGGATCTGTCGCTCGCGACCCACGACGACGTGGTCACGTCCCTGGCGTTCGGCCCCGGCGGCCACCTGCTCGCCAGCGCCAGCTGGGACGGCACCGCACGGCTGTGGCAGGTCACCGGCGGCCGGGCCCTGTGGCCGCTGTCGGTCCTGCACGGGCACACCAAGTTCGTCCGGTCCGTGGCGTTCAGTCCGGACGGACGCACCCTCGTCACCGCGAGCGAGGACGCCACCGTCCGCGTCTGGGACGTGACCGATCCACGCATGCCGCGGCTGGCATCGGTCTTCACCCCCGATGCCGGCGAAGTCGGCGGCGCCGGCTTCGGCCCGGGCGGCCACCTGCTGGCCGTCTGGGCACAAGGTACGGCCGGGCTGTGGGACCTGACCGATCCCGGCCATCCCCGGCCCCTGAGCCGGATCGCCGAGGACGGGCCGCACGTCACGATGGCCTCGTTCCGGCCGGACGGCCGCACGCTGGTGACGAGCACGGGCGAGTCCGGTTCGCTGCGGTTCTGGGACATCAGCGATCCGCGCAGCCCCCGGGAACTGCCGTCCCCGTTCCGGTCCGACCCTCTGACCGGCGGCGTGTTCAGCCCCGACAACCGGAGACTGGCCGCCTTCCACCGAACGGACAAGACGGTCTGGCTGATTGACGTCAACGACATCGGCCGGCGAGGGAAGGTGACGTACCTACCGGCGTCCGGCTCCTGGCTCTACACGCTGATCTTCGACGCGGACGGCCGCCGGCTGGCGGCCGGCGCCGGGGACAGCAAGGCCCTGCTGTGGGACGTGAGCGGTGCGGCCGCTCCCGCTGTCCTCACAGGCCACTCGAACCCCGTACCGGCCGTGGCATTCAGCCCGGACGGCAACACTCTGGCCACCGGAGGCAACGACTTCACGATCCGGCTGTGGGACACCGGCCTGGACAGGGTCGCCGCCCGCATCTGCGACAGCGCGTACCCCCGGATCACCAGAGCCCAATGGGCACTGCACTTCACGGCGGTCGACTTCAACCCACCCTGCCCCGCCGCATGACACCACCCATCCCGAGCACGACATCCTGAAAGCCGGCTCACCTGCCGTAGCAGTCGACGCTGCCGTCCTGCCCGAACCTCCGGCGGTACTGCACCACGACTCTTTCGTGAGGGGGCACAGTCGTCGCGCAGCCCCGTGAAACTGCTGCCCCCTTCAGGTACCTCGACCGGAACCCGATGATCGCCCGACGCGGTCACCGGGCACCTGACCACCCGCCCGCGCTGCCCACACGGGGTCACAGGACAGACCCGGACTTACGGAAACGGACCATATGACCACGCATCAGACCACGTCACTCCTCCTCGGCCTCGCCGCCATCGTGATCCTGGCACGCGTACTCGGCGCGCTGGCCCGGCGACTCGGCCAGCCGGCGGTAATCGGTGAGGTCCTTGCCGGCATCGCTCTGGGACCGACCCTGTTTCACGGGGCGATCTCCGACTCCCTCTTCCCCGTATCCATCCGGCCCCTGCTGGGCGCTCTGGCCGCGGTCGGCGTCGCGGTCTTCATGTTCATCATCGGCCTGGAATGGGACGCCAAGCTGATACGCGGCAGCGGCAGCCTTGCCGCCACCGTCTCGTTCAGCTCCATCCTGGTGCCCTTCGGCCTCGGCATGGTCCTGGCGCTCTACCTGATGGACGAGTACGGCACTGGCGACCAGACCGCGTTCATGCTGTTCATGGGCATCGCCATGTCGATCACGGCGTTCCCGGTGCTGGCCCGCATCCTCACCGACCGGAAGATGACGCGTACCCCGCTGGGCGTGGTGGCTCTGGCCTGCGCCTCCATCGACGACGTGCTCGCGTGGACGGTGCTCGCCGGCGTGGTCGCCATGACCGGCTCGGCCGGCTCGGACCAGTGGCGCATCCTGCTCGCCATCCCGTACCTGCTGGGCATGCTCTTTGTCCTGCGGCCCCTGCTGAAGCGCTACGCGGCCCGCCGGCCCGCACTCCGGCTCACCCCGACCGTGTTCGCGTGCGTCGTCGCGGGGCTGCTGCTGTCCGCTGCCGTCACCGAGTGGGTGGGTCTGCACTACATCTTCGGCGCGTTCCTCTTCGGCGTGGTCCTCCCGCGCACCGGTACCGAGCGGCTCCGCTCCGAGGTGCACGACCGCCTCGGGGAGATGAACGGCACGCTGCTGCTCCCGGTGTTCTTCCTCGTCGCCGGCCTCAAGGTCGACCTCTCGGGTCTGGACATGGGCGGGCTGGGCGTCCTGGCGCTGATCCTCCTGGTGGCCGTCGGCGGCAAGTTCACGGGCGCGTTCGCCGCCGCCCGGCTGAACCGGATGCCGGTGCGGCAGTCGGCTGCGCTCGCCGCGCTGATGAACACCCGCGGCCTGACCGAGCTCATCGTCCTCAACGTGGGTCTGCAACTGGGCTTCCTCGACCAGAGCCTCTACTCGCTCATGGTCGTCATGGCCGTGGTCACGACCGCGATGGCGGGCCCGCTGCTGAGCTGGCTGCTCGGCCGGCCGACGGCCGACGACCTGCCCAAGGCATCCGCGGCATCCGCGGCGTCCGATCGCACGGCAGAAGCGGTACGCACGAGCGTCTAGACGTCGGCTGGCTCAGGAGTGCCCGGAGCGGGGTCGTCACCGACCGGTGACGACCCCGAACCCATGTTAGATGTTTAGCTAATGTGCTAAACATCTAACATGACAGAAACCCAGGACGAGGCAGGGGCCTTTCGTGCGCTCGCTGATCCGACGAGGCGCCAGATCCTTGAGGACCTCAGAGGTGTGGAGCTGGCGGCAGGTGAGATCGCGAGCAGGTTCGCGATCAGCGCGCCGTCCATTTCACGGCATCTCGGCGTGCTCAAGGGAGCGGGACTGGTCACCGAGCGCCGGGACGGCAACCGGATCCTCTACACACTGGCCGAGGATCGCCTCGCGACCTGCATCGGTCGGTTTCTCAGCGCCGTCTGCCCCGAGCAGATCGTCCTGCGCCACACCAAATGGCGCCCCGGGGCGCAGAGTGAGGGATCATGAGGCAACCGCGCCTGTCCAGCGTCGTTGAACGACGGTTGCTGGTGAACTACCGAGTCGCCCCGGACGCCGCAGCACGACTGCTTCCCGAGCCGCTGCGCCCGCAACTGGTGCACGGCCATGCGGTCGCGGGCATCTGCCTGCTGCGGCTGGGAAGTGTCCGGCCGGTCGGGGCCCCCAGGGCGTTCGGGCTGCGGAGCGAGAACGCGGCGCATCGGATCGCCGTCGAATGGGACGGACCGGACGGCGTCGAGACCGGCGTCTACATCCCGCGTCGCGATACCGCCTCGCGGCTCAACGTCTGGGCCGGAGGCCGCGTCTTCCCCGGCGAACACGGCCGCGCCGATTTCGAGGTGCACGAGACACCCGACCAGGTGCGTGTTGCCTTCGCGACGCGGGACGGCGACACCCGGGTGGACGTCACCGTCGAGCCGTCCGACGAGCTGCGGGGCAGCGAGCTCTTCGCCGATCTCGCCGAGGCTTCCCGCTTCTTTCAAGGCGGGGCGAAGGGGTACTCGGCCACCAGGTCCGGCCGCCACCTGGACGGCATGGAACTGCACACCGACGCCTGGCACGTGGAAGCCGGCCGGGTTCGCTCCGCCGCGTCGTCCTTCTTCGACGACCTGGACCGGTTCCCGCCAGGGAGCGCAACGCTGGACTGCGCCCTGGTCATGCGCAACGTCCCCGCCAGTTGGTGGCCGCTCCCGACCATGGCCGCCGACCGAGGTGCTTGACTCGCCGGGATGGAGACCTCGGGACGCCGAGAGCGTGCGCCCGTCGGATGGCTGATGAGCGCGCACGTGGCCCCGCCTGAGAACCGTCAGGCCGATGACCCGCTGTCGACCACCAGGTCGGTGCCGACCACTGCGCCGGCTTCGGGCGAGGCGAGGTAGAGCACTGCGGCCGCCACTTCCCCGGCCTCCGCTACCCGGCCGAGCGGGTTCTCCGTCTTCACGCGCTCGGCACGGTCGGCCTCGGTCTCGCCGGCCCGCAGCGACATGGGAGCGGCGGAGGCGCCCGGGCTGACCGCGTTGATGCGGATGCCCTGGTGGATGTGGTCGAGAGCGGCGGCGCGGGTCAGGGCGGAGACCGCTGCCTTTGAGGTGATGTATGCGGCGGCGTTCGGGATCCGCATGTGTGCGCCCAGGTTGGAGGAGATGTTGACGATGGTGCCGCCGCCGTTCGCCTTCATGTGGGCGATCTCGTGCTTCATCGCCAGCCAGACGCCGGTGACATTGGTCCGCAGCACCGCGTCCCAGTCCTCCTCGCTCACCTCGCCGACGGGTACGGTGCCGCGGAGTATCCCGGCGTTGTTGACCGCGATGTCGAGTGCGCCGAAGCGGGTGACGCTCTCGCGTACGAGGTTCTGGAGCTGGCCGGAGTCGGTGACATCGGCTGTGACGGCGGCGGCCGTGCCGCCGGCGGTCTCGATGAGGCCGACCGTCTCGTCCAGGGTGGCCGCGGTGCGTCCCGCGGCGACCACGGATGCTCCTTCGGCTGCGAAGGCGAGCGCGATCGCGCGGCCGAGGCCGGAGCCCGCGCCGGTGACGAGGACGGTCTTGCCGGTGAAGCGGTTCATTTCGGTGACTCCCTTGAGTGATGGACTACTTGGTGCGGTGGTTCAGGAGGGCGACGACGGCGAGGGCGGCCCCGGTCGCGGCCAGGGACGAGGCGTCGCTGCCGAGCGTGAGCAGGACGGTGAAGAGGACGGTCGGGCCGAACTCCATCGCGGTGTTCAGCACGCCACCCGCGAGCCCGGCCTGCTGTTGCGGTACACCTTCGGTGGCGAGCACGGCGGCTCCCGCGAAGGAGGCCGCGGTGCCGGCCGGCAGCAGCACGAGGCCCGGCAGCAGTCCATACGCGTACCCGGTGTGCGCATCAAGCCCGGTGAACGCGAGGACGGCGAGCCCGGCCGCGCCCGTGGCGAGCCCGGCGGCCGTGACGGCTCGGGCACCGTACCGGCCGATGAGCGGACCTGCCGCGCGGCCCGAGGCGATCAGTGTGACGGCGAACGGCACGAAGGCGGCCGAAGTCTGCAACTGTGACCAGTTGCGCGCCTGCTGGAGGTGGAGCGAGAGAACCACGAAGGTCATAGCGGTTCCGCAGGCGCTCATCGCGATGGCAGTGAGGGCGAGGGCCCGCCGGCGGTCGAGCAGGAAGCCGGGTGGCAGCAGCGGGTCGGGGGCCCGGCGCTCGGTGTACCAGAACGCGGCCAGCAGCGCGGTCCCGCCGACCAGCGGCACGACCACGCCGGCCGAGGACCAGGGTTGGGCGTCGGTGACGACGAGCCCGTAACTGGCGAGGGTGATTCCGGCGGTGGCGAGCAGAGCACCCGGCAGGTCGAGGGTTCTGCCCCGGTTTGGGGCGGTGTCCGGCAGTAGCCGGGGCGTGAGTGCGAGGGCCGCGAGGGCCATCGCGAGTGGTACGGCGAAGGTCCAACGCCAGGACAGCAGGGACGAGATGACGCCGGACAGGAGATTGCCCGCAGTCGCGCCGAGCACTGACAGCCCGCCCCAGGTGGCCATCGCCCTGCCGTACGCGGCTGAAGAGGGTAAGGCGGCGCGCAGTACCGCCATGGCGGCCGGTGCGACCAGAGCCGCCCCCGCACCCTGTACGAAGCGCGCCGCCAGTAGAGCCCCGATGCCGGGGGCGAGCGGGGCAGCGGCCGAGGCGCCGGCGAAGAGGGCGAGGCCTGCAGTGAGGGCGCGCCGCCCACCGTAGCGGTCGGCGAGGCGTCCACCGAAGAGCAGCAGCCCGGCGAAGGTCAGTCCGTAGGCGGCGCTGAGCAGGATCAAGTCGGCGCGTGGCACGTCGAATTCACGCCCGATGCGCGGCAGCGGCACGTTGATCGCGGCGAGCGTGAAGATCAGCACGGTCTGGACGCCGCCGAGCAGGGCGAAGGCGTACTGGTGCCGCGTGGTGGCGACCGGGGCGGCGTCTGTGGCGGTCTTTTCCCCCGATTTCATTTCCCTCCATTCTTGACTGATCGGTCCAATATTTGGGCATGAAGAAGGGAGCCCGGGCGGCTCCCGTGTGTGCGATTCGGTCAGTCCAGCAGGGTCAGCGCCTGCTCGGCCGCGTCCCGCACCCGGGCGGGATCGGTCGACGCCTTGCCGACGATCCGTACGCCCTGTAGCAGGACCAGCAGCATGCGGGCCAGCGCGCGTGGATCGCGGTGCTCGGGCAGCTCGCCCTGGGCCCGGGCCCGTGTGAGCGCAGAGTGCAGCAGGGTTTCGACGTGCTCCCAGCTGGTCTCGACCCGGCGAGCCGCCGCATCGTCGTGCGGGGCCAACTCGGCCGCCGTGTTGGTGACGAAGCAGCCGTTCAGTCGGGTCCCAGGGGAAGCGGCCTCCGCGGCGAAGCGCCGCACCATCGCCCGTACCGCGGGCAGTGCGGGTCCCGGCTGGGACAGCTCCGAGAGGAGCGGCGGATTGTGCGTCTCGGCGTACCGGTCCAAGGCCTTCAGGTACAACTCGTGCTTGCTGCCGAAGGTCGCGTAGATACTGGCGCGGCCGATGCCCAGGTGCTCGACGAGATCCGTGAGCGACGTCGCCTCGTAGCCGCGCCGCCAGAACAGCTCGAGGGCTGACTGCAGCGCGGCGTCCGGATCGAATTCCTTGGTCCTGGCCACGTTGAAGATCATAGAGATATCTAGAACGTTCGGTCAATAATTGCGCACCACCGAAGCCGGTGATTGCCGCCGGGTGAAGGGTCCTTGCTGCTCTGTGTGCTCTGCCCGAACCGGAGGTCCGGGCAGAGCACACACCCTCTATGCAGCCGGCTCCGGCTCAGCAGCCGCCGCAGTTGTAGAAGGTCACGTCCCAGTGGTTGCCCTCGTCGGCGTAGACGTTGCCGGCCCCGGACTTCCACTGCGGGGCGCCGTCGCCGCGCAAGCCGATGTAGCTGAACGTGTTCTTGATGTAGTTCCCGAGACAGGTGTACTTGCTGAAGTCGAGCTTGTAGCCGTTCCAGTGCGAGTAGGTGCCGCCGGCGTGGCCGGTCTCGGTGCCGCCGGTGATGTTCAGGGCGCAGCCGCTGGCGCTCTTGAGGGTCTGGGCGCCTTGCGCGGTGGCGAGGTTGAGCTGCTCGAAGGACGTGCAGGTCGGGTTGTTGCGGTCCGAGCAGCCGCCGGACGAGGACCAGGTGATGGCGGAGTTGCGGAACATCGAGGTCGCGGTGGAGTGGCTGATCTTGGTGGCCGCGTGGGCCTCACCGGCGCCGCCGAGGACGCCGACGCCGGGGGCGAAGAGCGCGCCGAGGACGAGGGTGAGGACGGTGAGGACGGAGCGGAGTCTGTTTCGTCGTGTGCTGCTTGTGGCCGTGTCGCCGGCCTGGGATGACGTCATGAGCTTTCCTCCTGGTGCGGATTCGGCGGATTCGGCGGATGGGTGCGGAGGTGCTGAACGGAGAGCCGCTGGGTCTACCCGCGTCGACCCTCGGGCGCGGAAGACCCCGGGGATGCAGTCTGGGGAGCCTGGGGGGATCAGACGGCGGAGCGGAAGGCCGGCAGGTATCCGCTGGCGTGGCCCGTGGCCGTGGGGTGGTAGCTGTTGGAGACGGGCACCGAGACGCTGTGCAGCCAGGCGTCGCCCGAGCAGATCTCGTGGCTGGTGAACTCGTCCACGACGCTGGAGTACGAGAATCCCGCGTTGGCGGCCTGCTTCGCGAGCATGCCGTTGAGGGCGTCGCTGCCCCGGTTGATCGCAGCCCGCTCGGTTTCGCTCAGGCCGGCGATGCAACTGCCGTTCAGCTGGTAGAAGCGCGGGTAGCCGAGCACGACGACATGAGCCTGCGGCGCCTTGCTGCGGATGGTGCCGTAGAGGGACGAAAGGCTGCCTGGGAGGGTGTTGTTGACCTG
This sequence comes from Streptomyces sp. NBC_01546, assembly GCF_045208355.1. Lineage (NCBI taxonomy): Bacteria > Bacillati > Actinomycetota > Actinomycetes > Kitasatosporales > Streptomycetaceae > Streptomyces > Streptomyces sp. NBC_01546. Next base: position 472,706 of record NZ_CP109379.1, on the reverse strand, counting down.
TGCGATGGCGTTGTTCACCGCGTTGACGCAGGTCGACTCGCTCTGCAGGACGCAGGTCTGCATGACGTTCGCGAATCCGACGTCGTTGCCGCCGGCGGTGACGCTGACGAGCGTGGTGGAGCTGTTGAGCGGGGTCAGCTGGCTGCTCTTGACGGTGCTGGTCGTCGCTCCCGAGCAGGCGGTGAAGGAGAAGGATGCCGGGGCGCTGGCTGCTGCCCACAGGGACGGGTAGGCCTTGCTGCTGCGCTGGCAGCTGCCGCTGTCGGACAGGTAGCTTCCGGCGCCCACCCCTGAGGAGTAGGAGTCACCGAGAGCGACGTAGCGCTCCCCTGCTGCCGTGGCGGCGGAGGCGGGCTGGGTGAGCCCGAGGGTCGCGGCGACCAGGGTCAGTAACGAGGGCACGACCCATCTCAATTTATGCATGTGCATGACAAAGAACTCCTTGCGGCTTTGTGGGGATCAGGAGTTGTCGAAGCGTCACTCTTCTAGCAGTCATCGACGCCCTCGCGATAGGCGTGTGCAGCAGAATGCTTCTTTCTGCACTGCTGAGGCTCGTGGGTGGTGCGAGGGCAGGGGGGAGCGTCTTCGCTGCGGAAGGGGGGTGAGAGCGGCGGGCGGAAGGTCAGCGCAGTCGGCCCGCGCCCGCGCGGTGGTCGACGAGGGCGGGCACGGCCTGCGGCACGTCGACCCGCGTGCGCAGCGTCGGCGTCCACCCCGCGTCGGCGCGCAGGATCTCGCCGGGGAACTGGGCGTTGTGGGCCGCGAGGAGGTCGACCTGCCTGCCGTTGACGAAGTTGCACGCAGTGGTGACCGGGGCGTCCTTCCACTTCTTGAGGATCTCTCCGGCCTGGACGCCATCGGCGAGCGTGAAGGCGTTCTTCTCCGCGACGAGCTGGGACTCGATTCCGATGCCCAAGCTGTAGGAGTATGCCGAACCGGGCACCACCAAGTGGTTGTTGTACGCGTCGACCTTGCCGAAGCGGACCCGCGGCGCCCTCTCGACGACGTTCTCGAAGAGATTGTGGTGGAGGGTGGTACGCAGCTTGCCGCGGTCGCGGCTCAAGTCCGTACGGCCCTCGGGCCGGCGCAGCCGCCGAAGAGCCCCGAGGACGCCGCCGGGGCACAGACGGCCGCCGTGCTGCGCGAGTGCGCCGACGCGTCCGCATCCGCTCTGCACACGCGCCGGATCGCCACCGCGCGTACCGCCGCGCCCGGCATCCGCATCACCGTGCACGGCTCCGCGTCCCCCTGGGCCACCGGGGCCTTCGCGCCCCTCGGGCCGAGGGTGGCCGAGGGCATCGACTCGGTGGTCGCCAACTGCTGGGCGGCCGGGTCAGGGTCCGGGCCCGGGTCCGGGCCCGCGTCCGGCGGAGGTCCGGTTGCCGCCCTCCGCGATCTGGCGCCACCCGCCACCGCCGTCGGCGGCTACTTCCGTCCCGAGACCCTGCCCGCGGACGAGGAGGGCCTCGCCGCGCTGGCCGCCCGCCACGTGGCCGCGGGCCTCGGCGAGGCACACCTCTACCACCTGGGCCTGGTCCCGCTTGCGGGCCTCGAGCGCTTGCGGGCCCTCGTCGCCGCCCTGCGGAGCGCGTGAGCCGTACGGTGTGTGGAAACGGATCGAGCGAGAGTCATGCGAACGACCACGGCACATCACCGGACCGTTCCCCTGGTCGGCCGTAACCCGTTCACAACCCGTGACAACCTCTGACGCGCGGAACCGTGCCGAACGGAGCCGGACACGGGACCTGCCTGAGCGGGCGGTACTACCCGTGCAGGCAAGGAAGCCGATCGCGGGGCCGGCCGGCCAAACCAGCGCCGCCGGCACCGGACCCGGCCCTGCCGGGCCGCCGGGCAAGAGCGCCGGCGCCGGGCTGTTGCGCGGAACCGGTGGGGTTCTGACGGCAGCGGCCGGCGGGCTTCTGGGCATCGCCGGCTTCCTGGGGACCTTCCTGCGGCCCACCTCCGATGAGTGGTGCATGGCGTGGGAGACCCGGGACATGGGCGTCCTGGGTGTGACGTCCGACTTCTACCCGACACAGAACGGGCGGATCACCAACCTCGCCCGGCGCCGCGTGGCGCCGCGCACAGCGCCCACCACGAGAATTCAGCGCACGGCGCCTGGCACGCGACTGGGTCCACATCTGGGACACCGTCCTCAGCCAGTGGGCCTACCTCGGCGCCGCTGCCGCGGGCGTACTCCTCGGCCTCGCGCTCACCCTCACCTCCAGTCAACCGCAGCCACCCGTCATCCGCCGGCGTGGCCTCCCGCAGCCAGCGGCACGGCTCCTGCTGATCCTCCCGATCCCCGTCCTCATCCTGTCGTCCCTCGCCGTCGCTCACGGCCTGCGTCTGGGATACGGCGGCAACGGCTGGACCTACGCCCGCACCTGGACCAGTTTCCTCATCCCGTACCTGGCCACCCTCACCCTGTACGGGGCACTCCTCGGCCACTGGGCCGGACAACGCGCACACACGCCCGACAAGCCACGTCTCCCTCGGGCAGCAGCCCTCCTGGCGGGCACCTTCACTCTCGCTGCCCTGGCCGCCCTGATCCTCGCCGCCCAGCAACTCACCTCTCAGACAGTCACCCGGGCACTGCGCTGGGACGCCCAAGACGCCCGTATCCGCGACGAGGTCACCGAAGGAGCCGGCAGCGTGACCTACGAGGCGATGCCCATCGGATCCCTCGCCGAGCCCTACTTCTCCCGTCACGACGGAAAGGACTGGGTCGCGCCGTGCACCGCCAAGTACTACCAAGTCCAGCAGATCCACAAGCCCTGACCTGACTCCAACGTCGGATCAACAGGCTGGACTTGACAGGGAAGGCGAAGGGGCATTGGCGCCCTGAAGCACGGGCGGACGATCGAGCAGTTCCCCGGTGCTGCCGGTCGTCGCTCACGCCTTCGCCTTCCCCGCACCGGCCATGCCGTACCTGAAGCCCCAACACAGCAGCGGCAGATCGGTACCGGCGCCGCCCGCGAGCGTGCGGCAGCGGCGGCGACGACGCATCCTGCTTCTCGGCCTGCCAACGCCACACGAGCAAGGCCACCCTTGACCACCCGCGTCCCCCGGGAGGCACCGGGAGGCACCGGCACTATCCGGTCAGCCTGGATAGACGTTCGATGAACCGCGCGCAGCCAACAGCAGGTCAACGCCCCACGTACGGCTGTTCCGCCGACTGTCACCGTCCGTTTGTGCGTGATCACGAAGGGCGCGCACGCGGTCCGAGCTGCCTGAACGACCATTCGGTCGCCGATAATCGAACGAGATGTCTGTAAATCGGCGTTCGATGTGCATGCACCCTTCACACCCGACAGACTCGGCGGTGTCCAGTCGGTATATCGCAGCCAACTGCTGCCTCTTCCCTTCGAATTGAAAGTGAGTTCCGTCGTGCGTCACCGCATCGCTGCTGTCTCCACTGCCACCCTCCTGACCCTGGCCGGCGCCACCGGCCTCGCGGAGGCGCAGCCCGCCAGCCTGTACGCCCCCTCCGCCGTGGTCCTGACCGTCGCCCAGGGCGAGTACGCGGACACCGTCGTGCGGGCGTCGACCCTCAGCTGCGCGCCGACCGCCCAGGGAACGCATCCCGACCCCAAGGCCGCCTGTGCGGCCCTCGCCGCCACCGCCGGCACCCTCGACGAGCTCCTGGCCGCCCCGGACTCGAACCGCGCCTGCCCGATGCACTACGCCCCCGTCACCGTCACCGCAGACGGCGTCTGGCAGGGCAGCCGCATCTCCTGGAAGCACACCTTCTCCAACGCGTGCACCATGTCCGCGACCTTCAACGGAAACACCGTCTTCGCGTTCTGACCGCTCCTCCTGGGTCGTCCGCCCTGCGCGTCCGCCCCCGCTCCTCCCCGGGCGGGGGCGGACGCGCGAACTGCCACAGGACGCGCGTGCAGTTGACGGACGAGGAATGGCGGTACGTCGCTCCGCATCTGCCGATCGGCAGGGAGCTCCGCGGTGCGCTCACTCAATCCGGTGGTCTTCCCGTGCTTCGGCCGACTCCGGAAGGCTCTTGCGTGACACTCGCGACGTGGCAGAGACATCACCACCTCCGGATGAGCGCGCCCCGAATACCCGCGGCCGGCATGCGAAACGGCCGGCTGATCGCACCACGGTCGGCCTCGGATTGTCCTTTGCCCGGTGGGTTCTCACTCCGCGTACGTCCTGGCGGGCCAGACGCCTCATGGCGGAGTCCGGGCCGGGCCTGGGCGCAGACGCGGCCTGGGAAGCTGTCCGGCTGGCCAGCCACCCGGACGAGGCTGGTTACGGCAGGCACCGTCGGGGTGGCAACGCCGAGGGCGGCCCGCAGTAGATGGCGCAAGCGCAGGGGGCGGGCAGTCCCGGACCAATTGGTCCGGGACTGCCCGGCTTAGGGGGGCGCCTCCCCGCTTGCGGGGCCGAGCTCGTGGCAGGCGAACCACTCGGTGGCCAGGATCGTTTCCCCAGCCCTGGCCGAGAGCCCGGCGACAAAGTTGGCCAGCTCGCGGACTCACCATCCGACGACAACCCGAAAACCTCAGTCACCACCGCAGCCCGCCCCACTCCCGCGGTCCGTCCTGCCTCACCCCCGCCAGCAGGACCGCGTCCTGGCCCGGGACAACCGGGGCGAGGGCGGCAAACGGGGAACGGCAGCCCGCGGGTGATCCTGTTGCTCTGCGTCGCGGACAGCGCAGGACACTGTTTCTAGATTCTTTTCTAGAAAGAGTTGACGGTATGCCAGCTGGCCCGGATCGTGGTTGAGGCGGTAACGGTCCGGTCCGGTACGTCATCTGGTGAAGAAGTGAGGGGGCAGGCCGGTGGGGGAAGTTTCACTTCTTGCCGAGGTGTCCGTGTCGGACCCGGGCGAGCTGCGTTCGCTGCGCGAACATCTGCGGCTGATCCCCGGCGTGGACGTCGACCAGGCTCCAGGCATCCCCGGGGAGGGGGAACTGGGTGTCTGGGACGTCCTGCAGGTGACGGCCGTCGGCAGCGGGGCGCTCGCTGTGGCCGTCAGAACCCTCCCGGAGTTCATCCGCTCACGCCGTTCCAGCGTCACGGTCACGGTGAAGACGGCCGGGAAGACGGTGACCGTCACCGCCCAGAACATCGACGAGGCGATGCCCATCGTGGAGAAGGCGCTGGATGCCTGACGCCTTGGACCGTGACTTCTCGCGGTCACGGGCTGTCCTGATGGGCACCTGGGACTACCGCCATCTGCGACCAGTACCCGCAGCGGAGCGCAGCCTCCAGCGGATGCGGGCCTTGCTGACCGGGCCGCTGTGCGGCACCTGGCCCGAGGAGCGGGTGTCCTTCGTCGGGAACCGGGCCAGGCTCGGTGAACTGCCACACGAGCTCGTGCTGGGATTGCGCGACGCAGTGGACGTCGCCTTGTTCTACTACGTCGGCCACGGCCAGTACGACAATGACGACAGGCTCTGCCTCGCGTTGGGCGACTCCAGCCCGGATCCGGTCTTACGGACAACCACCAGCCTGACCTTCGACGCCGTGCGCCAGGCCTTCCGCGCCAGCAAAGCGGCCACGAAGATCGCGATACTGGACTGCTGCTTCGCCGGCCTGGCCGCCAGTCAGGACGGCAGGCTCGCCGGAACGGACGACATGCCCCGCTCCCCGGGATTCTGCCTTCTGATGGCCACTGGCGAGTTCAGCACCGCTTGGTTCGAGAACACGACGGAGAGCCCACAGCCCCAGACCTACTTCACCAAGTACCTGGCCGACCTCATAGAACACGGTGTCCCGGGCGGACCGGCCGGCCTCGCCCTCGGCCCGATCTTCCAGGATGCCGCCCACGCGCTGGTCCGCGACGGCAAACCCCCGCCCCGCAGCCGCTTCAGCGACCACGCAGCCGAATTCGTCTTCGCCCGGAACCGCGCCCACCCGCAATTCGAATCCTCACAGCGGTCCAGCCTGCCCGGACCGGCCCGACGGACACCATCCGGGCCGACGGTCGAACCCCCCGTGCCCACCGGTGCACCGGCTGACAGTTCCGCACTCCGCCCGGACGCCGACGAAATGTACGTCGCCGCCCTCGCCCTGGAAGAAGGTTCGGGCGGTGCGAAGAGACTCGCAGAAATCGAGTCGCTGTACCGTACGGCCGCCGATCTGGGACAGCCCGATGCGATGGCCCGCCTCGGCCTCGTTGTTGAAGGCAGAACACGGGCAAGGCTCCAAGGAGAACTCTTCGGCGAGAACTCCGACGGGGACATCGAAGCGGCAATGTACTGGTACAGGAAAGCCGCCGACCATGGCAGCGTGTTCGGAGCGTTTTGGCTCGGTCTCCTGTACGAGGACCGGCTGGGGGACACCTCCGAGGCGATGAAGTGGTACGAGACGGCCGCCCGCGGCGGACACCAAGGCGCGAGGACGGCGCTGGACGGTCTGCGGGACAGGCTGTCACGCGGGCTCGGCCCGCTGACCCGCTCGGCCGGCTTCAAGGGGGCCCCACGTTCAAACCACCCGACCGGAAACAGGCGGTAGAAGGGATCGGCATGACCAACAGGTACGCGGACGAGCAGCTCGCCATCGTGGCAAAAATGGTGAGGCGTACGGTGACGCGGCGGGAACGCGCTCGTTTCGACAAGAACTTCGACCGGTGGATGAGGGAGGAGTGGAACGGAAGTGAGATGCGCTCCTTTGTCGCATGCCTGGCCGCGGTTTCAACGGCGTGCGGCGGTGCCCGCGGCGAGTGGGGGACGCTCACCGAGGATGAACAGCAGGCCATGGTCCGGTACTTCGGCATGGCATATCTGCCGACGAGGGACGAAGCCTATGCCGATGCGGAGGAGTTCGTGGAATTCGAGGTCCGTCGGGCCACAGTTGGCATGAAGGAATTCGCCCAGTACCTAGTCCGGATGTTCTCAGATCCCCGCGGGTAACCGCCCATGAGCAAGCCAGCCTGCCGGGCCTATACATAGGGTCGAGCAGTCGAGCAGTCGAGCAGTCGAGCAGGGCGCACTGGGCATCGGCGACGGTCGGTGCGTTGGCCGGTCCGACCGTGTGCAGGCCCTCCCATGCCCTCCTCGCGCCAGGCCCGGCGCCGGCGTTCCACCAACCTCAGGCTCACCCACAAGTCCTTCGCGCCCACCACGGTCTTCTCACCCGCCGCGAACCGCACCCCGGTTAGCCGGCGGGACCGCCTGTCTGAGATGGCAAGGGCCAGGGATGGGCCGGGTCCTCGGTGATCTCCACCTGCTGAGGGGTGTTTCTGGGGAAGGCCCAGATGCGGCCCAGGGTGCTGGTGGCGGTCACCGTGGTTGCGTCCAAGGTGACTTCGGTGAACGGATTGGACGAGCAGGAGACTGCGATCCATTCCAAGGTGTTGTGGTCATCGTCCCGAGTCAGGGCGACCCAGCCGATACTGCCATGGTCCGAGGATTCACCTGCCAGGGCACGGCTTCCGGCGTAAGTGCATGAGGCAAACATCGTATCGACGTTCATCCAGTCGCTGGGGGTCCACGCGGTGGCCCGTAGGACCTCCCACCACTGCCAGTTCTCGGCCCGCGTGTCATGGCGCTGGCCTGCGGGTGAGAGCCGCTCGAGTCTCATTACCGACAGGGATCCGTCGGAGAACATGATGAAGTCTCCGTGGGGCGCCTCCCGGGCACGCCAACGGATATGCACCAGGCCAGCGTTGGGTGTCGCGTCGGGGGAGCTCACACCCGCAATGATTGCATCGAGGAACGGCGCGAGGAGAGGGCTGCAACGGTCAACCGCGCAGGGTGGCCAATGAGGTGCCAGCTCTGGGTGCGGGGCGGTTCAGCAGTGGCCGTACGTTTGGGAATAGATGTGCGCGGACTCGTTGTTGGCCACCTTGACCCAGAGACCGTCTGTTCCGGTCCTGTCGAGCGTGTAGTAGGACTTCCGCCCGGTCCAGTCGTTGTAGAAGTACATCCGGTAGCACCAGCCCCCGTCGACCCGGAACGTGTCCCAGTCCACGGTGCCGGGCGTGCGCGTCCAGGGGGACAGCAAGGAGTACTTGTCGTCGCTGTTGCACTGGCGGACCGCATCGTCCCCCGAGCGCTGCCACCCGTCCCAGTACCCCCAGCACCAGTTGCGGGCGACCAGCATGCTGAGCCCCGTGTCGTTGTAGGTCTGGGAGCAGCCGCCGTCGCACGCCTCGCCGGCGCTCGCGGTGGGTGCCGCACCGAGCAGTGCTCCGGCGGCGAGTGCGGAAGCCGCCACCGTATTGACGATCCGGCGGCGGACACGGGTCAAATTCATTTTCGGCCTCCCTGGCACAGAACTTCGAGTGGGTCGGGGTGAACGTCCCATCGGCCGAGGGCAGCGGGCGAGGACCAGCGCCGGATCCGGGACAGTGGGACGTTTTCAGGGCCACCACCTGCAGCGTTCCACCGGGTTGGGACGACGCTGCTTGCGGCGTTTCGCCTCCTGGGGATGCCGTTTGCGCCCGGTGACACCGTTCCCGGCACCCCAGGATGTTGCGTGCGCTGTCGGGACGGTAGCCGAACTGCACCTCGACGGTTATCCGGTGGGCCGGCCGGGGGGACGACGGCCACGGTCACCGAGGCCGCCGTCCCCGTGGGGACGCCCACGACCGTCACGCTCACCACCGCATTCCGCTGGGCCGGGATTCGCAGCGCTTTGCCTGGCTCGCCAGGGGTGAGGGAGGGGACGCTATCGGCCTTGGACGCGTAGGGAGACGAGGGTCAGATCGCGGAGTTCGTCCGGTGCTTGGGGGTGGAGGCCGGCGGCGATTTCGGCGAGGGTGACGAACTGTCCGGGGTAGACCATGACGGGCAGGTCGCGGCGTGTGAGGTAGCAGAAGACGGCGAACTCTTCGAGGAAGTAGGCGCTGGACGTATCGATGCGCTGCTGGCGTTCCGCGGCACTGACCGTGGGGGAGTGTTTGGCATGGTAGGCGCGCCCGAAGGCTTCCACCGAAGCGCGGAAGGCGTCGTCTTTGGCGAACAGTGTGCGCAGTTCGTAGTGGAACTCCGCGTACTCCTCGGTCTCCTGGACCTGGCTGCACGTGACGACGGTGAAGTCGGTCACCGCACGGTAGGAATCCAGGACCGGTTGTTGGGCGTGGATGAACTGCCGGCCCAGATCGAGTGCGTGCTCAAGAGCCTGGTCGGGGTTCATGCCGCGGGTCGAGGCCAAGGTGAGCCGGTGGATGCTGTCGCCGATCAGCACGGTGCAGCGGCTGAAGTGGCGGGAGACCCACTTGAGCATGCTGTCGAACTTGGCCGGGGTGAAACTGCTGTTGTCCAGGCTGACGCCGAGGAAGCACGCCTCGTGGTCTTCGAAAGTGTTCCGGTGGGCTGCGGGAGAGACCGAGTGGATCGCGGTCCTGTAGCGAGTTCGGCGTCTTCCCTCCGGGTGCGTGGAGGAGGGGGTAGGGGCAGAGGGAACAGTTTGGTTGTCCACCGGAGCCTTTCGTCTGAAGTAGTGGTCTGGTAGGGGAAGTTGCTCTGTTTGATGACATCTGGCGCAGAAACGTTCCTTCACCCTCCAGGTCACGTACGAAGAGCCCGCTGACCCGATGCGACACCCCGTACCGCAGCAGGGCCGAGTGCGGTCATCCCGCTGAGGGGCGGCCGCACCCACACCGGGTGGCGGCCCGCACGGCTTCGCTCACTCCGAAAGCGGCTTGCCACGGATGTGCGGTGTTCGCTCCAAGCGGCATCCTGTGTGGATCCGGTCACGACGGGCCAAGATCGGATCGGTGGCACGAGGCCGCCACGACTCCCTTGGGGTGGACATGAGCAATCGGCAGACCGGAACCGTGAAGTGGTTCAACGACGAGAAGGGTTTCGGCTTCATCACGCCGCAGTCCGGCGACGATCTCTTCGTGCATTTCAAGGCCATCAAGGCGGACGGGTTCAAGTCCCTCAAGGAGGGGCAGGCGGTCTCGTTCATCGCCACCCGGGGGCAGAAGGGCATGCAGGCCGAGGAAGTCGAGGTCATCTGACCCTCCACCCGAACCGCTACCTGTGACTGTGCGCGGCAGCTCGCCAGAATGGCCGGCTGCCGCGAGTCACAACGGTCCGGTGTCCTCCTGGCGCCGCGGCTGGCCCGACCGTTCATGCGTGACAGCTGCGCCAGCGAGGCGGCCTACTCCAGGCCAGGGAGTGGTTGCTTGGCCACCCCAGCAACGCAGGGCTCGGTCCGGAACCCCTCAGGCTTCAGGCGCGAGAACGCTGCGGCACGGTCGGCAGCGGCACATCGACGGTCGGCGCACGCTGGTCGCGTCATCGCCGCCCGTCCATCAACCCGGAGCTGCGACGCCGCCATAGCGTGTTCCTCCGTTAGGCACGGATCGCAGGTCCGCGCTCTCTGCTGGGAGTCCACACGAGGAACGGCCAGGGCGCATCTCCGGTAACCCACCCGGGCATCCCGGCTGTGGCTGTGGCCAGCTGACGACCCTCATCACCATGATCACGATCCACGGCTGGAGTACTAGGTCGGGGCAGCCGCGCCGATTGGGGGCCTGCCGAGGGTAGACCTGGCCCGTGCTCGGAGGGCGGCACCGCCTCTGTTGCTGGACCGTACGGGCGGTCTCCACCACGTCGCGCGCGTGCTGGCAGGCTGGTCGTGGGACCGTGGCGGCGAAGGCCGGCCGTGAGGTTCTCCCACGGATATCGCCGTAGGGGTCAGGAACCGGATCAGGGCCGGTGCCACTCCAGGTAGGTGAACTCGTCCGCCGGGGTCGCGGGGGACGAGTAGCCGTTCGAGAGGACGGTGACGTTGACGGTCGCGGACTTGCCGACGCCGATGGTTGGCTTGGGTGCATTGACGAGCAGCTGCTCAGGGGCGTAGTCGACGAGCTCGGCGAGGTTGTCGCCGAAGTAGACCTGGCAGTCCGAGGCGAAGTTGACGCCGTTGATCTGGACTTGGTCGCCGGCCCGGCCCGTGTCCGGGCTGATGCCAGTGGCCACCACGGCGGCGGGGCCGCCGTAGGAGAACTGGCCGCGCGGGACGGCCGGGGAGGTGCCCAGATTGTTGGTGGCCCGGATGTCGACCACGCCGACGCCCTCGGGTGCCCAGACGACGATCACGTCGTCGCGGAGGACGTACTCCTTGGAGATCGGCACCGTGCCGAAATCGACCATGACACCCTCGCCGAACCCGCTGCCGACGATCTCGACAGGGGCGCCGGCCGTGCCGACGGGGGTCACGACGGTCACCACCGGACCTGACTGCACGTCAGGCGCGCCGAGGAGGCCCAGATAGGTGGAGTTGGCGTGCTGGAAGGCCACCTGGCCCATGAAGTCCTGGAGCGACGCCTTCACCAGGTTCGGGTCGACGGGGTCGTAGCTGTCGTTCAGCGGGTCGTCCTTGCCTGGCTGGACGTAGACGTTGGGACCGGGGAGGGCGACGAGCGCCGAGATGACTGCTTTGACGTCGTCGTCCGCTGCCGGGCCCGGTGTGAGGTACCACTGCTTGGTCACCTCGAGGTTGTTCCAGGCCTGCGGCACCATGTCGTTGATGTTGAAGTGGCGCTCGTTCGCCTGCCAGTCCAGGGAGTCGACGTAGGCGGCGAAGTCCGCTCCGCCGGCGGTGGGGGCAGCGAAGGTGTGCAGCTCGAAGTTCGGCTTCCCCCTGGGCCAGGTGAGCGTCTGGAGGTAAGGGGCGACCATGGTCGCGATACAGCCGCCCAGGCTGTGGCCGGTCACGTAGACCGTCGGGTTCGGCTGCGCCTGGCTCAGGGCTGTGTTGAGCGCCTGCGCCAGCGTGACACCCGCCGTGCTCATGGTGACGACCTGGGTGAACGCCTTCATCGCTCCCTTGGAGACCGAGACCGAGGACGGCATCCCGACGAGGTTGAACGGGACTACCGTGCCGACGTCGAGGTCCTCCAGCAGATCGGTCACACTGCCGACGGTGCCGCGGATCACCACGGCGAACGAGTTGGAACCGTCGGTGTTCCTGGCGAGGTAAGCCATGTTGGCGTTGCCCGGACTCACCCCGAGCCAGGAGAGGACCCAGGTGCCCTGGGTCGCGAGCGAGGTGTCGGCCAGTTGCTGGTTGATGCCGAGGATGATCCGGGCGCTCTGTTCCGCGAGGGTCTCGCCCGAGGGGCGCGGGGTGGCGGCGGTCGCCGCGATCGCAGAGAGCGTCATGGTCACCTGCGGGACGGTTGGCTGGCTCGCGTCGGTCGCCATGCTCGCTCCTCTGGGATCGCCCGGTCCGGCCGGAGCGGGTTCGCGTCCAACGTACTTTTCGCCGTGGGGTCCCGACGGGAAGCGGGTCCCGGGTTCACGCGATCGGGCCAGCAGCTTCTGGGGTTGTTCCTGTTCGGCGGACAGGTTCCAAGCTGTTCTTCATGGTCTGACCTTGCAGGGCCGGGAGAGCCGGGGGAGGGCTTGACCTCAAGTGAGGTTCAGGTTGGAGGCTTCTTCGTATGCCGCTGGCCTTAGGGCGGCGCAGCGCAGCACTTCACACGTTGGAGGAAGTCTCATGTCGAGCAATGCCGTTCCAAACTCCGGCCCCGCTGTACCCGCTGTACCCGCCGTGCCCGCCGTGCCCTCGGTCCGCCGTTCCGGCCTCGGCTGGTGGATGGTGCTGGTCACCGGCGCGGTCGGCGCGGCCGTGGTCAATCTGATCGTTCTTGCCGTCGCGACGCTGGCCGGTGCCTCGCTGGTCGTCGTCGACGGCGGCGCAGAGCACCCGATCACGGTCGGGGGCGTCATCGGTGCCTCGGTCGTCCCGCTGGTCGTCGGGACGGGCGCTGCCCTTTTGATGGCCCTGTGGAAGCCCGTCTTCCTGCGGATCGGGCAGTACGTGGGCGGTGGCCTGGCGCTGTTGTCGGTTGCCGGCCCGCTGTCGTCCGGCGCCGACGGCGGCACCGTCGTGGCCCTGGCCCTCATGCACATCACCCTCGGCGTGGCGGTCGTCACCACCCTGAAGCTCCACCGCCGCCACCATTGAGCTTGCCTCTATCAGTACGAAGGCCGTGGGGAATGAGTCCGCTGCATCACGATGCCCAGCGGGACGGTCACCATCGCCTCGACCCGGCTCTGGCTGAGCACGTGAGGTTCGCTCGCCCCTACTCCAGCATGCGTTCCGCGTCATCTGGAACCCAGGGAAAGGGGACGTCGGGCCATCGTGTGGAGGCCCACGCGTCGAGATCGACGGCGAGAACGGCATCCATGAAGGCCTGCGGAGGTCGGTAGCCGTGGGCGGTGACGTAGTGCGTGATCAGGAACGGAGCGGCATAGGCGATGCCGGGCCCGCCCGGGATCCGTACCTCTCCGTTCCCTTCCGGAGCCTCTTCCTCAGGACACAGGTCGCACTCGTGCACCCCGAGGCAGACGTTCATCCACTGGATCTCCTGAACAGCCTTCAGTTTCTCCACGAACGCCGTGGGGACCGTCCCTGTCGAGTACGGCTTGCCGGCTTCCAGCCACCCGATGTTCAGACGGGTGTACGCCGGGCGGTACCAGAGCGCGTAGAAGCGCGACTCCCTGTCCGTGAACGCATCCTCGTCCTGGTAGTCGTACTCGCTGAGATCTTCGTGGAACACCCGCACATCATCACCGCACCGTTCGTTGACGCCCACGCCTGCCGCGACCCGTCGGACACGAGCTCTGAATGGTGTCTGGAACGGCCGAGTGAGGGTCTCCGCATACGAGCACGACCCGACCAGCCCCGCCCTGCGACTCCGCCGGCTGCGGCACAGCTGCGGCAACGGCCGTAGCGCGTCGGGCGTTGCGTCCGGGCGGCCGTGGCGCGTCAGCCGAGTGCGCGGTCGAGGTTGAAGGCGGCGCTGATCAGCGAGAGGTGGGTGAAGGCCTGGGGGAAGTTGCCGAGTTGTTCGCCGGTCGGGCCGATCTCCTCGGCGAACAGACCGAGGTGGTTGGCGTAGGTGAGCACCTTCTCGAAGGCGAGCCGGGCCTCCTCCAGCCGGCCCGCGCGGGCCAGTGCCTCCACGTACCAGAAGGAGCAGATCGAGAAGGTGCCCTCGGGGCCGTACAGGCCGTCGGGGCTGGCGGTCGGGTCGTAGCGGTAGACCAGGGAGTCGGAGACCAGGTCCGTGGTGAGGGCGTCCAGGGTGGAGAGCCACTTGGGGTCGGTGGGCGAGATGACCCGCTCACCGTGCCCGGCCCGGTGGAAGAAGGGATCTCACATCGCCATGTGATCACACGCTTGACCTCAATCTCGCTTGAGGTGTGACGATGATCCGCATGACCACGGAATCCACATCGCACGCGGCAGACATCGAAGCGATCAGCCGGCTCGTCGCCACCGTCGAGCGCTCCCAGCAGAACAAGGACCCCGAGGAGTTCCTCGGCCTCTTCCACCCGGACGCGATCTGGACGACGGCCCACGGCAAGGTCCTCATCGGCCTCGACGCGATCTCGGAGTTCACGCGCAAAGTCCTCCCAGCGGCGACCTGGGACGGCAAGGTCACCTACGAAGTGGTCCACGTGCTCTTCATTCGCCCCGAAGTCGCGGCAGTCAAGGTCCGTCAGCGTTACCTGGCCCCGGGCGAGGAGAGCGAGGGCGCCCCGCTGTACGTGATCTCGAAGCAATCCGACGGCCGCTGGCTGTTGACCGCCTGCCAAAACACGGGGGTCGTCGCCGACTAGCTAGCCCGTCGCTCATGTTCGGAGCCAGAGCGTAACGGCTGCCGCAGTGGCTTCGACGAGGTCACGCCAGGTCTGGACGCAGACGGGGTGTGCCCGCTGCGGTCTGAACGGCTCGGGCCCCGGTGCCGGACGAGGCGGTAGGAGTCCGTGCCGGTCTCGAAGATGGTGCCGTTGGGCGTGAGCCGGTCGATCCCCGGTTGTCGCCCTCCTCGCCCGGCTGTGGCACGGTACAGGTGGGTGCGCATCGCGAGGGGAGCAAGATGACACGCAGGCAGGTGTGGGCCATAGCCGCGGCGACGTTCGTGGCGGGCGGCGCGCTGGGGTTCGCGGTGGCGGCTGTTCAGGAGGACGAGTTGCCTCCGGTGACGGTCGGCATGCCGCAGCCGGCGGAGTCGAAGGTACCGGAGACTCGGGCTGGACTCGTCAAGGCGTGGACGGCCGAGCTCGAGCATGCGGGCAAGGAGCTGCCGGACGGGTGGGAAGTGCTGACCACGGATGAGATCCGGGGCCGCTACCTGCACCAGCGGATACTCAACGCTCCGACCGCCGAGGACATCGACCCGGACATGGGCCGCCGCGCGGACGGGTGAGGGAACGGGCCCCGGCCTGGTGGGCCGGGGCCCGCTGTGCGCCGGGTGGATCAGTTCGCGTCGTTGATCGCGTTGATCACCGCTACTGCCTGGTCGCCGTGGTTGGACGAGTACAGGTGATCGTTGATCCGCTGATCCTGATCGTCGGTGTCCACGTGGGAGTTCGCTCCGACGATCTGCCCCTCGGTGGTGGCCATGGGTCCGCCGCTCGCGCCCGCTCCCATGTCGCAGTTCATCTCGAGCCGGTTGTCCCACGGGTACCAGTCCACCGCGTCCACGACGTCGCCGGTGCAGTAGAACTGCGTGTAGCCGTCCATGTCGGTGCGGTTGTAGCCCTCGCCCGGGAACCCGGAGTCGATGATGTCCGACCAGTCGGAGCCGTACCCGAACTTGTAGCCGAGCGCGCCCACGGTGTCGCTGAGGTTCGTGTAGCCGGTCGGGGCCTTGACGGTGAAGGCGGCCAAGTCGCCCTCGTCGTAGTCCTTGTCGCGGGTCCACGCCTGCGGGGCCACGAACGACTGGGCGACCCACTCGCCCCACGGGGCATCGTAGTCACCAGGGGTGTCAAGGCTTTCCTTGTAGCCCGGAATGAAGAGCACCAGGTCGTAGAAGCCATCGGTCCCGCGTCCGTCGCCCGGGTGCACGCAATGACCCGCTGTCCAGACGGTGTTGTTGCCGTCAGCCGCGATCGAGGCGCCGCTGCAACCGTGCTCCTTGCCCGCGTCGTCGATGAACACGATCTTGCCGACGACGGTGGCGGGCGCGTTCTGCGGGAACGGAACCTTCTGTGCGACGGGCATCTCGGGGACGTCGGCCGCCGCCCCCATCGTCGACACGCTCGCCTTCTTCGCGGGGAGGATCTGCGGAGCCTCGGCCGTCAGTCGCGGGGCGGTGCTCCTTGCCGCGTCCTCGGTCGCCTCGCCCGCTGCCTTGGCGACTGCGGCGTCGCGGGCGATGCCGGCCTGGTCCGTCTTCTCGTTCGCCAGCGCGCGGGCGATTCTCTCGGGGGTCCAGAAGTCCCGGACTTTCTGCGGATCGGTGGTCTGCTTGCCGAACGTCACGCCCGGCACGGCGGGCGTGGGTGCCTCGGACGCCGAGGCGGTCGTGAGGGTGGCAGGTATCAACGCCACCGCGAACAGTAAGGCGGTGGCAGCTTTGCAGGTGCGTCGTATATGCACCGGTTCTATACCTTCCAGTTGACAGATCGTTTATGTCCTGTCGCGCCCCGGTAGTGAACCACAATCACCGTGGTAGACCTGTGAACCTCCTGTGATCATCCGGTAGTTGGCCCCAATGGGCCGATCATCCCGCCAACTCGTGGGCGCCCTGCGCTTTCACAGGAAGCGCATCGCGGAAGAGTCCCCCGAGTGCTTCGTGCTCGACCTTGCTGCCTGTGGACGAAAAGGACGTGCTGCACGTGCTGGACGCATCTGCGGCATGACCAGCACCTTTCACCAGGAGCATCCCGATGCTGAAAAAGATCTCGGCTGAGGCTCCACCGGCCTCCCGTGACATCCAATCCGCATAGCTCACGTGGTGCGCACATCCTGATGTCGAAGAGGCAGCGAGATCGCTCACGGAAGGTGTGCCAGAACCCGAGAAGTGACGGCAGAGCCGTGTCGCCGAGGCGGACAGGTCGATCGGTATGGTGACGGGACGCTGCGTGCAGTCCACCCTGAGCGCCAGCTGTTCACGATCCGGACGAAAGTGCGATCATTCGTTCGTGGTGACAGATGCCGAGTGGGCTCGGATTCGGAGGGGCCTGCGCTTCGGCCAGGTCTTCGAGGGCACTGTGGCGCAGGTTCCCCGGCCCGGTGCGATCGGGATCTTCGTGGACATCGGCCTGAGCGTCGGAGGCTTCGTCGACGCCCTGTGGCTGCCGGACGAGAGTGAGGACTGGCCGGCGGAAGGCACAGTTGCCGATTTCGAGGTCTGGTGGGCTGACAGCCGCCAACAGATCCGGCTGATGCCGTCCGATTCTCGGTACCTGCGGAATGACTTCACGGCCCTCGTCGAACGCTTCCGTCCCAACTGGTCATCCGACGTCGGCCAGCCTGTGCGTGACCCAGGGCCTGCAACACCCGATGAGTTGCGGACCGCGCTTCGCTCTGATGGGCCGCCGACCAACTCCCCTTGAGGCTGGCCATGCCGACAACACGGCACCGGGCTCTGCACGCTTCATGCCCACACTGCCGAGCGCGAGCCGGCCTTGTCTTGTCAACAGGGCCAACAGGCCCGGGCATACTCCAAGGCTCGGCTCGCGCCCGCGAAGGTCGGCTCTCGCCGACCTTCGATCCCACGGCCCCGCCTCGCCGCCATCTTGATCTGGTCAGCGAGGTGATCCCAAAAAATCGGCCTATGAGGTGGAGCGAGGGGACCTACCCCAGTTCGGCGGCAGCAAGTCCCAGGAATCGTGGCGAAGCCACTCGCCGAACGTGACCGGGCGGGCGCTGCCCATGTGATCGAGGGACAGCGGGATGATCAGTTCACAGGTGGCGCGACCATCCCACCACACCGTGCCGGCGAGTGGACCGGTGACCGCCAGCAGTGTGTAGAAGCCGCAGCCGTGGTCCTGCAGGATCACGGCTCCGGCGGTCTTCTGGTCTTCGAAGACCTCGCATTCCCCGTCCCAGGCCTGCCAGGCAACTGCGTGGGCCTGCCCGTTGGTGAAGTCCTCCAGGCGGGGTTCGCGCGCGTCCAGTTCGGCGTTCGCGTTCACGTATGAGTCGGGGTGCGGAAAGGGCAGGGGCAGCAGCTCCGCCGGGGTCTGACGGTCCGCGCCCCAGTCCCAGCCCCACTCTTTTCGACGGGGCCGGAACACCGGTTTGGCGGGCTTCGCCTCTTTGAGATACGCGCGGTACGCGGCCGGGAAGGACACACCGAGCTCGTGCTCGGCCATGACCAGCTCTACCTCGGTCAACGGCGGGGATATGGGCTGACGGTGCATGGTGTCGAGATTAGAACTGACCGAGCCGTGCGCGCCACGGGATGAACCGTGCGCTCCCAGCTGCGTCTATACCTCGGTCGGACGGTCCGAAAGAGAGACGATTTCACGCAGGACTGGATCCTGACCGGGTACGGATCATCGCCTCGATCGCCCTGACGGCCCTGGCCGCGGCCGTGCTCGGTGCCCGCATCCTTCCCCCACCAGGTCTCAGCCCTCGTCGCCCTCGACGGCCCGGCACGACCCAGCCCGGACATCTCCCCGCGACGTGGGACCCGACGCCGGCCTGCCGCAGTCGGCGTTCGCTCGGTTGATCAAGGCTAGGTGTGACTGACTGAGCGCCAGATGTGATCAGGCAGTGCGCGGGCGGCTTCCTCCATATCGATATCGCCTACGGTGAGCCAGCGGCGGACGACGGCGACGACCGGGCCCAGGACAAGGGACTCGATCATGGGGGCGGAGAGCTTCACGAGTTCGCCGGATTCCTGGTGCGCGTGGATCCAGAGGGCGATCGGTGCCAGCCGGGCCTCCTGGGAGTCACGGATCTGTCCGGCGCGCGCCATGCCTTCGCGATCTGCGGCGACGGAGTGCAAGAGGCTGGCCTCTTCCGGATGGGTCTGCACGAAATCCAGGTACGCCAGGACAACGGCCTGGATGCCGGAGCGGGCGTGGGTCGCCTGGGTCAGTGCCGTTCCCAGTGCGCTCAGGAGCTGGCCCAGCGCGCGAAGTGCGAGCGCGGAGAGCACCCCGTCGAGACTGCCGAAGTGGTGGTAGATGCTTCCGGAGCTGACCCCGCTGGCCTTGGTGATGGCGCCGAGGGTGAGGCCGGCTTCGCCCGACGAGGCGTAGATGCTGAGCGCTGCATCCATCACTTGTTCGACCGTGGCTTCGCCGCGTTGTTGTTTTGGGCTCATCGTGCAGGGGTCCTCGGTCTCATGGCGGCTGGTCCGCTCACTCCTCGTCACGGACAGCGTAGAACATCGGTTCTGGATTTTTTTCTAGAAGGAGTTGACGGTGTATGGGCGGAAGGGGATCGTGGTCGAGGCGGCAAGTACCGGAATGAGCGGCTGGAGGCCATTGATGCTCAAAAAGTCCGATCTTGCAGATGCGGAAAGGGACGGCATCGAACTCGAACTGCCGGACCTCGATCTCATGTCGATCGATGCGCTCGACGGCACGGTACTCGGCCAAGTCCTGGACGAGATGTTCAGTGGTACCCGCGACCCCGAGTTAGGGCCGGAGTACAGCCACCACAGCAGTCACAGCTCCTTCAGTTCCTTCAGCTCACACAGTTCCAGCACGTGGTCCGGTCGTGTCTGACACGGTCCTGGAATCCGGGACCAAGCCGTTCAGATCCTTTATCTGCAAGGTCGCTTCCCGCTGCAACCTCGACTGCGACTACTGCTACGTCTATCGGCACGCCGATCAGTCGTGGCGGTCGCAGCCGACACGAATGTCGATGGATACCGCGGCCCAGCTCGGTCGCCGGATCAACGAGCACGCGTGTGAACACGGCCTGCATGAGGTGGAGCTGACCCTCCACGGGGGTGAGCCGTTGCTGCTCGGGGTGGACTACTTGCGTGCGCTCTGCGAAGCGGTGACGCAAGCGGCACCGGACGTCAGGATCCGCTGGAACGGACAGACCAACGGCACCGCCTACACCGAGGAGGTCCTGGACTTCTGCCGGGAGTGGGACGTCTCCTTCGGACTGAGCATGGACGGGCCGCGCGGGGTCAACGACCGCCACCGTCTGGACCACGCGGGCAGGTCGTCCTTCGCGCAGGTGGAGCGTTCGATCGAGCTGCTGAGCAGTCCTCGGGCCCGCGGGCTGTGGGGTGGGATTCTCGCCGTGATCGACCTCGAGTCGGACCCGGTCGAGACGTACTCCTATTTCCGCTCCTTCGATCCGCCGTCCATCGACTTCCTCCTGCCGCTGGGCCATCACGACCTGCGCCCTCCGGGAAAGGAGCGGCTCGACACCACCCCGTACGCAGACTGGCTGCTCGGCATTTTCGACATGTGGTACCGGGAACGCCCTCAGCCCGTCAGGATCAGGCGCTTCCGTGACGTCATCGCCCTCTACCTGGGGGCCGCGAACAGTTCCGAGGAGTGGGGGCTGCAGCCCGTCGACTTCACCGTGGTCGAGACCAACGGGGAGATACAGGCGGTGGACACCCTGAAGGTCACCTACCCGGGGGCCTGTGAGCTGGGTCTGAACATCTTCGACGACAGTTTCGACGCCGCGCTGAAGTCGCCGCTGGTGCACGCGCGTCAGGACAAGTGGCGGACCCTGGGGGCGACCTGCCAGGAATGCGAACTGGTCCGCATATGCGGGGGTGGATACTTCCCGCACAGGTACTCCCGGGCGAACGGATTCCGGAACGAATCCGTCTACTGTGCCGATCTGAAGAAACTCATCCGTGTGATCACCGACACGGCCGGAAGGGACCTGCGAAGCCTGCCCAGACGCGTCGAACGCGAAGAGGGGAAAGCAGGATGACCGCGACCATCCCCCGGCTCGACCGGACCACCATCACCTCGCTGGCGGCCCCCCATGGCTGGACGGGGACCACGCGTGCCGTCTTCGCGGCCCGGTACCTCCACACCCTGGTGGGCATCCGCAGGCTCGCGGCGCTGCTCGCCGAGAGGGCCTCCGCCACGCTGGCGGAGTCGGGCTTTCCGGCGAGCCTGGAGGCGATCGGCGCCGCTCCGGCCGACGTGCAGAAGCGGGTGCTCAACCATCCGAGCGCGGCGTTCTGGGTGGACGTGGCCTGGAACCTGGTGGGACGGCGGGCCCCCGAGCGCTTTCCCGAGATGCATCTCCTCCCGCATTTACGGGAGTTCGCACGCTTCGCACTCTCGGCGCTGCTCCTGCAGGGCAAGGGGCAGCTGACAGCCGAAGTCCGTACGGACGCCGCAGGACGGATCAGCCTGCCGGGCTCCGGCCTGGCCCTGGAGGGTGCGGCGCCATGGGCCCGTACCTCCCTGACCGTAGACGACGGCCGTCTGACCTGGAGCGGACGGCAACTGCGGGTACCACGGCTCGTCGACGGCACGGAGCTCAACTGGCTCGACCGGGACCTGAGGCTCGGCGGACGGGCCCGATTCACGTACGCGGAACTGGACCCCGGCCAGGCGCAGCGCTGGCAGCACGAACTGAACAGCCACCTCGACCTCGTCGGAGCGGTATGCGCGCCCCTTGCCGAGGAGATTGCCGGCGGGCTGGGCGTCATCGTCCCGGTGCTGTCCCCGGACCCGTCGCGCGTCCACGTGAGCGGAAGCTTCCATGAGGCGCCCGGTCTGGTCGCACTGGCGCTGGGCGAGCCGATGGCGACTGCGGAAGCCCTGGTGCACGAATACGGTCACCAAAAGCTCAACGCCGTCCTGCCACTCGACCCGCTGATCGTCGACGACACCGGCGAGGCCGCCTACTACTCGCCTTGGCGAGAGGACCCCAGGCCACTGAGCGGACTGCTGCACGCCGTCTACAGCTTCGTGAGCGTCGCCGACTTCTACCGGGCGGTTCTGGACACCCCGGACGCCGGGGGCCTGGACCCGCGGAGCGTCGTGAACCGGGCCTACCAGGTGGTCCGCCAGGTCCGTGACGGGCTGGGCGAACTGCGGGCAGCGGCCTCACTGACGCCTCTGGGTGCCGCGTTCGTCGACGCGGTCACCGACCGGATCGAGGCATGCGGCGGGAGTCTGCCTCCACCTCCGCTGGAGGACCGCCGTCGCATTGACGCCGAGCGCACCGTGCACCGCGCCCGCTGGGACGAACGGCATCGGGCTCCGGACGTGACGACGGCACCCACGACGGCACCCACGACGGCACCCACGCCGGCGCCCGTGGCACGGCTCGCTCGGAACGACGCCCTCACTCGCGCCCTCACTCACGCCACCCTGCGCGCCCTGGGCCTCCCGGAGGACTGGGCGCCGGGGGCGATCATCCGCCGCTGGTATCCGGCGGACGCCCTGCTCGAGGCCGTGCGCGACCTGCATCAGCTACGCGGAGGCAAAACCGCCGGCGTGCTGCCGGACACCGTCCCTGGCGAGGGCCTGATCCCGGACCTCGCGGCGGCACATCTCGCGTACGTGTCCGAGGACTACCGCACCGCCGGCATGCGCTACGCGGCCTGCGTCAACCACGATCCGCGGAGTCCGTACTTCTGGCAGTGCTACGCCTTCGCGCTTCGCCATCTGGGCCGCCGTGATGAAGCGCTGTACATCCTCACGCACACCGAAGCCCTCATGGCGCGGCGGTCCCCGCTCTCTGTAGACCAGGACGTGCGTACGACGCCGGAGGACCTGGCCTGGGGCCTGCGCCTGCCGGAAGCAATGGAGTCGGCTCCTGTCCCGGTACGCCCGGTGAACCTGTCGGCGACGGAGGCGGTCGAACGCGAGCTGCGGGCCAGCCGGTACTGGGATCTGGCCGAGGCCACGCGCGGTGGCGCCCAACTTCCCACGCTGATCGCCGTGGCGAGCGGACTGAAACCGGCCATGGACCTGTGGGTCCCGCGGGACGGCTGGCCCGCCCTGCGCGGCCTCACCGAGACGCTCGGCCTCGTCCACCACGTGGACGCCTGCTTCGACAGGCTCTCGCCGCAGATTGCCCAGATGCCTCCAGGCCGTCTTACGACCACCCGGGCAGCCTTCGTGCCCGACCTGCGCAAAGGCGCCGAGGCTCATGTCTTCCTCGCCCGTGACCAGGCCGCTCTGGACCACGTGGTCGGCTCCGGCTGGTACCCGCTGATCGTCAACGGCAGGGTCGTCGACAAACACCGGGCCGACCACGACACGTTCGGGGAGGCCCTCGGCTACCCCGCGTGCTGCCAGGACTTCTTCCGGAAGCGCAACAACTGGAACGACGACAACACCTACTACGCGGCGTTGCGCAACACCCGGGACAGGCCGTCCCCGCTGTGCAACCCCCACCTCCGGCACACGCTGTACGGCCTGGTCCCGTACATGCCCTGCTCCTATGCGTGCCCCGCCACCATCGAGTTCGCCGGCCGCCTCCACGAGGTCATCCGCTCCGAACTCCCGCTCTATGCTGCGGCGATCGAGGAGGCCATGTCCAAGCCGCTGCTATGCGTCTCCGAGCTTCGGATGTACGGGTTCGAGGGGGAGGCCGTTCACCACGACGATGGCATGGTCACCATCACCTACTCCGGCGCCAAGTCCCTCTATCCGGTCGAGGACACCGATCCGCTGTGGGCCCTGCTCCGCTCGGGCGATCGCTGCACCGTCGACGGCAACATCATCCACGTCGGCCGTGCGGGTGCCTACATCGCGGGCTACGAGGCCCGGGGAGATCGTCACGGCCCGGAGTGCCCATTCGTCGTCTCCTTCACCTGACGAGATCAGTCACTGGCGGATACGGCGGTGTCCCTTGTCGGCGGGCGCGCGGTGCCGCTCGGGCGGTGAGCTTCCTGCCGCCCGGCGTGCGGCGTTCGGGGGCGTGCGCGTGGCGTGCTTGACCGGTCGGGAAGCCGCCCGCAGAGTCGGGGATGCGGCGCCGTGACAGCGCCGCCCGACACTGTTCACCGGTTCGCCCGTCCGACGGCGGTAGACGACCCTGGCTCCCGGGAGTGACTGCGCTGATGGTCCTCGACCTGGTCGTCATCGGTACGGCCATCACCCTGGGGCCTCTGCACAACAGCGCATTCATCCTGCTGCTTTCCTCGCAGCGTGGCGTCCGCAAGGCCCTGGCGTTCCTGTTGTCCTGGCTCGCCAACCTGGTTGTGGTGATCGCGTGTGTGGTGCTGCTGACCGGTGGTGAGCCCCCGGCCCGCCACAGCGCACCGTCGACCGCCGCGGCGTGTGCGAAACTCGCCATCGGTCTGGGGCTGGTGCTGTACGGCCTGCTCCGGCACCGCCGGCCGCCCCGCCCGCACGGTCCGCCGCGCTGGACGGCCCGGGTGGACGGCGCCTCACTGGCCACGGCCGCCGGGCTGGCCTGGCTGCTGCAGCCCTGGGCGCTGGTCGGTGCCGGCGCCGCGACGGTCGTTGCCGCGGACCTCTCCTCCCTCACCGACTGGCTCGCCCTGACCGGCTACTGCCTGCTGGCCACGCTCGGCCTCATCGTCATGGAGATGTACACGGTCTGGGCGCCGGCGGCCGCAGGGGCGAGGTTGAACGCCCTGCGGACCTGGCTCGAGCAGCACCAGAACCAGCTGATTGTCACGCTCTCCCTGGTCGTCGGCCTGTGGCTGACAGCGCGGGGCATCTACGAGCTGGTCGCCTGACAGCACGTGTGACCAGGGCTTGGGCTGCACCGAGTACGACAGCGAAGGGCCGGGTCTCAGGGCGCCAGGAAGGATTTCAGCGTGCTCGCGACAACCTGTGGATCCTCCAGCTGCGGATAGTGCCCTACCGCGGGCGGTCCGGCGAGTTCGACGACCGAGGCCCGCGGAATCCTGGTGCGGATCCGCGCCAGCACATGCGCGCCGCTGATGGGATCGGCCGGCCCCCATACGAAGAGCACCGGGCCGGGGTACTCCTCCAAGGCCGCTGTCCACCGCCCGGCATGCCGGCGGCGCTCGTCGATGTAGCGCAGCAGCCGCGGCGTGCGCCGGTGGCCGCCAGCCCGGGACGCCGCCGCCCACAACTCCCGTACGTCCGCGTCGCAGAGCTCCCGCCCCAGCACATCGCGCAGGGCCGCGCCGAACCGGCGGCGCGTGGTCAGGGGCGCGAGCAGCGGGCCGAGCGGCCCGTGCAGCAGGCGCTGGGCGGGCACCGGACGGTGCAGGTCGGGGTAGAGCCCGCCGTTGAGCCAGGCCATGCGGGTGACCCGTGACGGATCCCGGGCCAGCAGCTCCTGCCCGACGCTGACGCCGTAGTCGTGGGCCACCAGGGCGGTGCGTCCGATACCGCACCACCGCCACACTTCCTCGACCAGCGTGGCCTGGTCGAGGAGGGAATACGTGTGCCGGCGCGGTTTGTCGCTCTCACCGAAGCCGAGAAAGTCCAGGGTGGTGACCCGCAGTCCGGCCGCGGCAAGGGACGGGACGGTCGCCGCCCAGTCGTGGGAGGAAGTGGGAAAGCCGTGGAGCAGGGTCACGGGTGCCCCGTCCGCAGGGCCGTCCTGGCGTACGAAGACCGCGTGGCCGCCGATCCGGACGCGGGTGCCGCCCCGGGTCCACTGATCCAGCGGCGGCAGGACCGGACTGCTCTTCATCCTCCGGCCTCCTCGGTGTGCAGGTGGCCCAGCCCCGACACCAGCACACGCAGTCCGAACGCGAACTCGTCCGCTCCGTCGGGGGAGTTGAGCAGGTCGGCGTGACGGCGGACCACCGGGTGCGTCCGGGGGGACAGGCCGGCGAACAGCTCCATCATCGCGGCGCGCTGCGGACCGGTCCGGGCCGCCCCGCCGGTGTCGAGCACGGCGGAGCCGATCACGAAGTGGGTGACCGTGAGGTAGACGTGCACGGCCGTGCGCGGGGCCCATCCCTGGGCGAGGAGCTGCCCGAGGGCGTGCTCGCGGGCCCGCAGGGCGTTGGGGCCGAGCAACTGGCCGCTGGTCAGGGCCGGCACGAGCGCCGGGTGGGCGCTGAGGACCCGGCGGAACTCCCGTGCCCCCTGCTCCAGGCCGGCCCGCCAGCCCCCCTCGAGGGAAGGCAGCCGGATCTCGCCCAGCATGTGGTCCACGGTCTCGATCAGGAGCTCCTCCCGGCTCGCCACATGGCGGTACAGGGAGGTGTGGCGCACTTGGAGGTGCTCCCCGAGGCTGCGCATCGTGAGGAAGTCCAGCCCGTCCCGGTCGGCCAGTTCGAGGGCGCCTGCCGTGATGCGGGCGAGGGTCAGCCCGCCGGTGCGGGGCCGGCGCCGGTCGCGCTCGGCGTAGCGTGCCCGCCACCACGAGGCGGAACCGGGTTCCGCGGGCTCAGGGGCGGGCTCAGGGGCGGGCTCAGGGGCGGGATCTGCGGGCGGGCGGCGGTCGGAGGCGGTTGGCATGTCGGGGCCTATTCGAAGAGGTCGGGATCGGTAAGGACGATCTCGTCCCACAGGGGCTGGAAGGAGAACCAGCCGGCGAGCGGGAAGCCGGTCTGCTCACGGGTGTGCCGGGCGGCCTCGGGATCGATCAGCAGGGGAGTGCCGGCAGCCTGCGCAAGCAACTGCGCCTGGGCGCTGCGCTCCATGGAGATGAACCACCAGGCCGCCTCGTCGACGGACTCGCCGACCGTGAAGATGCCGTGGTTCTGGTGGATGACGGCCTTGTGCGGGCCGAGCCCTGCGGCGAGCTGACGGCCCGCCTCCTCCTCCACCACCACGGAGCCTGCGCCGTCGCGGTGGACGGTGTGCTGCTCGAAGAGGGCGCAGGCGTCCTGGGTGATCGGGTCCAGCGGGCGGCCGAGGCTGGAGAATGCCTTGCCGTGCACGGAGTGCGCGTGGGCGGCGGCCACCACGTCGGGACGGGCCGCGTGAATGGCGGAATGGATCACGAACCCCGCGCGGTTGACCGGGCGCCGACCGTGGCGCACCTGGCCCTCGTCGTCGACCAGGATCAGGTCGGAGACCCGGATGTGCCGGAAGGACATGCCGAACGGATTCACCCAGAACATGTTCGGGTACTCCGGGTCGCGTGCTGTGATGTGCCCCGCCACGCCCTCGGAGAATCCGAACCGGCCGAAGATGCGGCAGGCTCCGGCCAGCCGCTGCTTGCGGTGTTCCCGTTCTTGGTCGAGGTCGTCGAACACCGGGGGCTGTGACAGCTCCAGGTCCTCCTGGCGCGGGACGAAGGCGCTGCCGCGCAGGCCGCCTGCCGCAGCGGCCGGCTGCCGTGCCGCCCCCGCCACGCCGTCGGCCGTCAGTTCCTCCATGCCGCCCCCCTTGTCACCGTGTGCGTCCATTGGACGCACATCATGCGTCCAATGGACGCATCGCGCAAGGCGACCGCTGGCGGAGCGGGCCGGGATGCGCCCATTGCGCGCAAGACCTGGGGTCGGTTTCCTTTACGAAATGATGGAGAGTCACGCGGCATGCACTCTGGGCGATTTAATTACTTGACGGCGTGTCCAATAAAGAGCGGCGATGCATCAAGTTTACGTAAAGTCCCACGCCGTCGGGTGGCTGTAAATGGCCTGGACCAATGGCTGGATGTTCGCCAACTCCTCGGAGTTGTAGCGAAATTGACGGTCAATCAGGTCGCCTATTTATGGTGATTGAATTCGCGACATCTTCGCGCGTAGAGCAACCGCGTTCAGAACCCGTGATCTCTCTGGCAGGATTCCCGGCACCCAATCCAGTCAAGGAAAGAGGTGTGGTCGTGCGTGTTCGTGGAAGGCCTGAATCCCGGCTTCACCGGCAGTGCGGGGCCGCAGATCCGCTCGAATGTGACGCTCGGTCAATTGGCGTCGCCCGGCTGTAGTCGTCCGGCCGCCGGCCATCAATCGCCTCTGATGTCTGCCCGGCCCGCCGCGGAAGCCGCATCGGCAATGCGGCGCCGTCCCTGGGTCGCTGGCGGCGAGCAGACCGCGACTGCAGGTGGTCGAGTCGCCCGCCTGTGCCGCCGTTCCGGTGAGTAGCCGGCCGTCCGTTTCGAGCGCCGCTCTCGGACTGGCGAGCTGACCAATCGTCACTTATTGGAGCGCCGGCCAGGCAAGCCGGTTCCGCATTTTCAGATCAAGGAGCATGATGCACAAACGTCGCGCGTCCCGCCGCAAGAAAGCGCTGATAGCCGCGATCACCGCCGGACTCTCCGGCGGCCTGTTGTTCGGCTTCAATGCCCTTGCCCAGGCCGATGTGGTCAGCGGCACGGTCATCGGCGGGCAGGGCAACTACAAGACCGTCAACCAGCGGGCCAAGCCGTCCCTCTCGGCCCAGGTGAAGGGGTCCTCGAAGGTGGGCGCCAAGATCCAGATGTCCTGCCGGACCACCGGCGACACCGTGGAGAACAACCCGAGGTGGATCTTCACCGGCTCGTACTACATCGCCGACGCCTTCATCAAGGAGAACACCACCCCCCTGCCGGTCTGCGGTTCGACCCCGACCCCGAACCCGAAACCCACGCCTACGACCGCGAAGACACTCGGGATCGACATGCAGAAGCAGGTCAGGACCCAGTGGTGCTGGGACGCGTCCGGCGTGACCATAGCCAAACACTGGGGCCGCTCCGTCAGTCAGGAGCAGTTCTGCCAACTCGCGGCCCAGGGAACGTGGGTGGACTGCAACAACCAGCCCGCGACGCTGGAGGACATGGCCAATGGCCTGGCCAGGCTGGGACTGAGGAACAGCGGCCACAGCCTGAACCGCAACGCCTCGTTCGGTGAGTCCGCCGCCGAGATCGACGCGGGCCGGCCGTTCGCCGTCCGGTTCGGCTGGCGCACCGGCGGCGGTCACATGAACGTCATCTACGGCTACGACAGCGCCACCAGCATGATCGCGGTCGGCGACCCGTGGCAGACCACCCAGACCTACACATGGTGGAACCACTCCACTTACGCGAACAACAACTCGTTCCAGTGGACCCACTCCCGCATCGGCATCCAGGGCTGAGGAGCAGACCGACCATGCAGACCATGCGACAGGCCAGGCACGCTGCACTGCGGGCCGCCGTCCTCGCCACGGCCGCGCTCGCCGCCGCCCTGTGCGGAATCGTTCCCGCACAGGCCGCGGAGGGCGACGGCATCGCCGGCTACCAGTCCGCCCAGCAGGCCCTCCGGAGCGACCAACTCCGCGACACCGTCTCCCGCTTCCTGGTCTCGGCCCGACAGCCCCGCACTGCCCCCGCCGCAGACGGCGGCACAGTCGGCACCCCCGGGAACGCACCCGCCGCGGTCGCCGCGCCGCCCGGGTTCGATCTCAACAAGGACCCGGTGCCGATGTTCGAGATCAGCCCCGAGTTCGTCACCGGCAAGACCCAGGCGACCCCGCAGACCGCGCTCCGGCTCTCCTACCTGGCCTCCCGGGTGACCACGTCCGACGGCAGACCCGCCGCCGTATTGCTCGCGCCCAAGGGCAACCCCGCTACGCCGGGAAGCGGCGAGCGGAACGTCGGTGCGGAAGGCTGGCAGCTGGCCGGCATCCGGGACGGGGACGCCGAGGTCGGCTTTGCCGAGCGCGGCACTCCACAGGCCCGCACCTTCACCGAGCCGCAGATCCACGCCTGGTACCGGCTCACCGCCGAAGGCATGGTCGAGCCGCTCAACGAGGAAGCGACCACCGGCCTCGGCGGAAAGCACGGCATGACCCTTGCCGCGTACCAGAAGCTGGTCACCGCCCGCTACGGCGACAAGATGCCCGGCTCGGAATACGACCGCAAGGGCCTGGCCGGCGGATACGGCGGCCTCGTGGAGGACCAGTCGGAGCAGGTCGCTGCCACGTCCGGGCAACCGGTGGCCGAGGCGTCCCGGCAGCCGATCTCCGCCACCGGGATCGCCACCGGGACCGCGGCCGTGGCGGCGATCGGCGGTGCGGTGGTTTACGCGCGCCGCCGGGGAACTGCCACCACGCGCTGACCCCGACCCCATGGGCCGGGCCCCTTCTCCGTGCTCAGCCCGGCGACTTCCGTCGTCGGGTCCGCACGAGCGCGGGAAGGGGGCCCGGCCCTGTCCGTCCACGCCTCGACCAGCCTCCTGAGCCGGGTGCCCGAGGCGCCCCTTGACGCGTTCTACGGCGGAAGCGCACGCTGAGGATACGAGGTACGCATCGGATATATCTATACGTGCTCGTATATGTGTCCGCTTGCGCGCCGTGGGCGGTACCGGCCCCGACACCCTGATGCCGGTTCTGGCCCTGCTTCCTGATGTGAGCCCAACGGCGCCCGAGGGAGGCCCTGTGATGTCCAACGAGTACACGATTCTGCGCGTCCGGGTCACTGCCAAGGACCCCGACACCCTGCGCGCCCTCCTGCGCGAAGCCCGCCCCGACGTCGGCGGGCGGGTCCGTCAGGCCGAGGACGGCAGCTGCACCATCGACGCCTACGTCACCCCCTACAAAGCCGAGGCCCTCGAACGCGAGGGCGTGACGGTCACGGTCGTCGAGGACGCCACCGCCGTCGGGCGGGCCCGCCAGGCCGAGGTCGGCGAGGGGGACCGGTTCGCTCCAGAGGACGCGGTTCCGCAGGGACTCGCCCTCAAGGTGAAGGACACCTAGGAGGGACGTCATGCCGTACATGAACATCGTCGAGGTCGAGTCCGGCGTGACCAGCCTGGCCGCGGCGTTTCAGAACACGAGCGACCTCATCGAGCTGCCCGAGCCCTCCGTCGAGGGCCGCGCCTGCCACGCCCTGCGGATCGGCACCCACCGCCTGGCGCCCAAGGACGCCATCGTCCTCACCGGCGGTATGCACGCCAGGGAGTGGGGCAGCTGCGAGATCCTCGTCAACCTCGCGGCCGACCTGCTGCACGCCCACGCCGGCGGAACGGGACTGGCGTACGGCGGAACGCACTTCACCTCCGCCCAGGTGCGCACGATCCTCGAGGAACTGGACGTCGTGGTCTTCCCGCTCGTCAATCCCGATGGCCGGCGCTACAGCCAGACCGTCGACCCGGAATGGCGGCGCAACCGCAACCCGGCCCAGTCCGGCGGGAATCCGGCCGCGATCGGCGTCGACATCAACCGCAACTTCGACTTCCTCTTCGACTTCGAGACCGCCTTCCACCCGCTCGCGCCGGTCCGGGTCTCGAACGACCCCGCCGACCCGAACCAGGTGTACCAGGGCCCACAGCCCTTCTCGGAGCCCGAGACGCGCAACGTCCGCTGGCTGATCGAGCACTTCCTGCGCACCCGCTGGTACGTCGACGTGCACAGCTACACCCAGAACATGCTCTACGTCTGGGGTGACGACAACAACCAGTCGGATGATCTGACCAGGAACTTTCAGAACCCCGCCTTCGACGGCAAGCGCGGAATGAAGAACGACCTGCTCTACGCCGAGTTCATTCCGAAGACGGACGCCGACGACTCCGCCGTGCTCGCCGAGCAGTTTTGCAAGGCGCTCAAAGCCGTACGCGGCAAGGTCTACACCCCGAAGCCCGCCTTCGACCTCTACCCGACCTGCGGCACTAGCGACGACTACACGTTCGCGAGGCACATCGTCGAGCAGAGCGACGAAAGGATCCTGGCTTTCACCGTCGAATGGGGGATGGACTTCCACCCGCCGTGGCCGGAGATGAAGAAGATCGTCCTCGACGTCGACGCCGGACTCGTCCAGTTCTGCCTCACCACTCTCGCCTGACGACCTCGTGAACTCGCCAGTTCTCGAGATCTAGTTGCGGGGCCCCCTGGCCCGCGCGTTGGCGGACGGCCCCCCGCCGTTGCCAGAAAGGCAGTTCCGGCCAGCGGGTTTCCGCTGCGTACGCTTCCGCGTGGTGGCGTACGTAGGCGGCGGCGACGCCGTCGAGGAAGTCCGTGTACGCGGCCAGGACCGGGCGGGGCGGCGCGCCCGCGAGGCACAGGGCCGCGGCGAGGCCGGCGCGGGCTCCGCTGTGCAGTGCGGTGAGGATGCCCTGCGACGAGAGCGGGTCGAAGGCCAGCGCCGCGTCACCAGCGGCGATCCAGCCCCGGCCGCCGTACGGCTCGAGGCGCAGGCCGTGGGCGGCGCTCCAGCGCGGAGTCGGCGGGCCGGTGAGGTCCCCGGCCGTGATGCGGGCGCCGATGTACCGGGTGTGCAGGGCTGCGCGCAGGAACCCGTCGGGGGTGCGCAGAAGGGGGTCGGCGATGTCGGGGTCCGTCAGATGGGCGACGATCCGGCCCACGGGGGTCAGCGTCGTGTACCACCATCCGCCGGGCACCGCTTCGACGAGGGTCCTGACCTCCCGGTCCGACTGCCCGTCAGCAGAAGAATTCTGACGTGACATCAGGATATGGGCCGCCACGAGCCGGTCCTGGCGTCTGCGGACCGCCCGGCGCCGGGCGATGGTCGCGCGCCGTCCCGTCGCGTCGACGGCCCAGGCGCAGCGCAGCTCGCGTGTGCCATGCTCCTGGCGCACGAGCAGACGCAGGCCGGGGCCGTCGTCCACGGCGTCCACGGCCCGCCCGCGGAGCGGCTCGGCGCCCGCCGTGTGGGCTGCCTCCCGCAGGAACGCGTCGAAGCGGAGGCGGTCCAGCTGCCATCCCGCGCCGTACGGGTCCTGCACCGGGCCGCGCTCTTGGAGCGCGGGCGAGCCCCAGGAGACGTACATCCCGGTGGAGCGCAGGTGGGGCGCGGCGGTGCTGTCGGGCCACAGGTTCAGGTCGCGCAGCAGCGAGGCGGCGGCCGACGGCAGGCTTTCGCCGACCTTGTGGGCGCCCGCTGCGGGCGCGGGTGGGTCGTCCACGATCGCCACGCGCCGGCCGGCCCGCGCGAGCACGAGGGCGGCCACCGCGCCGGCCGGTCCCGCGCCGGCGACGACCGCGTCGTACACCTCGTGACGGGTCACCGCCGGCCGCCGGGGCCGGCCGTCGCGTGCGGGGTCATCGGTTGCCCGGGAAGCGGGCGACCTTCTCGATGTAGCCCGCCGACAGTTCCTCGTCGGGTTCCTCGGCCAGGGCGACGGCGGTCGCCAGGACGGCGTCCCGCAGCCGCTCGTCGGCGGCGAGCGGTACATGCAGGCTCAGCAGGTTGCGGCCGCGCGGCGGGGCCGGCTCGGCGGGGAAGGAGACCTCGGACTCGACGAACATCTCGGCGGGCAGCAGGGGGTCGTTGGTGACGCCCGGGCGGCGTTCGACCAGGCCGAGCCGGCCGAAGTCCTTCACCATGGCATTGATGGTGGCCTTGTAGGGCGGGGGCAGCCAGCGGTCCCAGGGGGACCGCCGTGCGAACGCCGCGAGCCGCTCCTCCCGCGGGCGCGTGGTGTCGACGGCGATCAGGTAGTCCTCCTCTTCGAGGACGTGGTTGGGCACCCGGGCGGGCCAGAACGTCGGCAGGTACGGGTCGTACCGGCGTTCGTACCCGGAGCGGCAGCTCGCGGTGTCCGTCTGCCAGGGCACGGCCATCCAGCGCGTCAGGCCGCCGGGTTCCTGGCCGTACAGCGGCCCGTCGTACGCCTGGGCGGTCTGCGGGGTGAGCACCCTGCCGTAGGGGCGCTCGGGGTTGCTCTGCGGGCGGTGGCGGATGCGGAACGGCGCGCTGTACAGCGTGGTGTGGCGCATCGGCCAGGTGATTTCGCAGCCCGGGTGGAAGGCGTCGGCGAGGCAGAAGGACAGGGCCGCGCGGTCCAGGGCGGCGGGTCGGGCGGCGAGCGGCAGCCGGTCGAGTTCCGTGGGCGTGGTCTCGGCCCCGACGACGTGGTCGGGGACGAAGTCTCCGCGGGTCCAGCGCACCAACAGCCTTGTCTGGAGCGGGGACAGGGCCAGGTGCTGGCGTGCGGAGACGGGGGGCAGGCTCATCGCGTCGCCGTAGACGGGTGGCCAGGGAATCGGCGACGTGCCGTCCCGGTCGGGGTCGCGCATGGTCTTCGAGATCTGCCGGCGCAGCTCCTCGTGGCGTGGACTGGGGTCGGCGAGGGCGGCCAGCAGGCCGGGGTCGAGGAAGTATTCGCGTCCGCCGTGTCCGAACAGGGTTGCCAGGCCCTGGTTGACCCATTGCAGATCGCACAGGCGGCGCAGGATGGGCAGGATGTCGTGGGTGAAGGAGACCTGCTCCGGTTCGGGGAGCGCTCCGGCCGTGGTGAACGCGTCGCGGACGAGGTCGTACAGCGTGCGTACGGACTTCAGCTCGGGGGCGTAGTTGGGCGGGCCGACCACCACCCAGGCCGGTTCGACCGGCAGCGCGCGGCCGTCGAAGTGGACCTCGGCGGTGACGGGGCCGTCGGAGATGTCGTCGTACCAGCCGTCGTTGTTCGCGAAGGTATCGGCCTCCTTGAAGTCGACGGACTCGGCCACGCCCCGGCCGCCGAGGAAGATCAGCCGCCCGGCCCCGTCGGTGCGCAGCTCGCCGAGGTAGACCGGGATGCGGAGGAACCTCCCGGTGTCGAAGCGCAGTTCGGGACCGCCGGCACGGTCGCGGCCGCGTACGGAACGGCAGCCGGGGTCGATGATCAGCCTGGGGCGGTCCGGACCGGCGACCAGGGGGTTGCGGAGTTGGCTCTCGTCCGCCTGGGCGGCCTCGGGGATGTCCAGGGCCAGCTGGAACTGGTACCAGGCGGCCTTCTTGTTGGCTACGTGCACGGTCCAGCGCACCTCGGCGTTGTCCTCGGTGAGTTCGGCCACCGGCTCCCCGGCCGCGTTGTAGCCGTAGATCCGGAACCGGGCCGCCTGCCGTTTCAGGGCGCCGGTCGCGTCCTTGTACGAGCCGGTGGGGAGCGGGGGCTCGTCCTCGGTCTCGGGGGAGAGGAAGAACTCGTCGGCGCTGTCGCCGACCCGGGCGACGCCGATCGCGGGGTGGATGGCTGCCCGCACGATCCGGGCGTCGTGCCCCGGAGGCTCGGTGGACGAGGAATCGGAAATGACGGCCATGGCTCGATCTCCCGCGATGCGGCGCTGCCGGGCTGTACTGGGGTGCACAGGGCTCGTGGAGCGTTGTACAGGAGTGCATCGTCCGTACAGCTCTCCATGCTGACAAACGAGCGTGCGATGCGCGACCGAAGGGCGGGCCGCACCGTTTACGGAGGGGCGGCCACGCGCCCGGCGTTCGGGGCGAGCGCCGCCGAGTCGCACGTCACCTGGGACTCCACCACACTGGACAGCGGGCAGATGCCCCGGCCGTCACCCCGACCGGCAGGCGTCGAGCTCGTGCTGCCACGCGGGGGTGGGGAACGCCTGGGGGTAGAGCCGGGCGCAGGTGGCGAGGTGGTCGCGGAACGCGGTGCGCAGGCGGGCCGTGTAGTGGGCACACAGCCGGTCCGCCGGGGTGCCTGCGGCGGCGGAGTCGATCACGGCGGCGGCCAGGACGGCCGTACGCAGGGCCTGGGCGGTACCGGTGCCGCTGAGGGGGTCGTAGCGGATGGCGCCCGCGCCGACGAGGAGCAGGCCGGGGGTCCGGCCGGCCGGCGGGGTCGCCGGGGCGCGGTGGAGGCGGGGTGCGGCGGGCAGGGCGACGGCGCTGGCGGGCGCCTGCGCGAGTCGCGCTGCCAGGGGACTGTGCGCGAGGAGGCGGCCGAGGTGTCGCGCCGGGTGCCCGACCGGGCCGGGGACCATCGCCTGGAGCAGGGCGTTGCCGTCGCCGAGCGGGGTGAGGTGGAGCCAGGCGTCGTCGGTGCGCTCCAGGCGGGCGGTGGTGTCGTCCTGCCCGGCCGCGCAGGGCGCCTCCCCGGCCAGCAGGTGTCGTCGCCCGGCCGTCCGGTACGCGCCGGCCCGGCCGGGCGGGGTGGCGGTGACGGTCCACTGCGGGTCGGTCGGGTCAGGCGGTACGGGCGGGACCCGCGCGTCGGGCCGCGCCTGCGCGTCGGGCGGTCCCGCCGGGTCCGGTTCCTCCGACACGGCGTCCGGGTACCGGTCCGCGAGGCGGGCCAGCAGTCGCCGGGCGAGCCGCGAGCCGTCCACGACCGCCGCGGGCTGCGGCAGGGGCGGGTCGGCGTCGCGGTCCGGAGTCCAGCGGGCGTGCCGGTGGGTGAGGCGGTGGCTGTCGGCGGCCGGCCCGTCCGCCGCCTCGGTGCCCCACAGCGCGTGGAGCAGCGCAAGGGTGTCGTCGCCCAGCAGCAGCGGGCGGGGCCCGCCGGCCGGGCGCGGCCGGAGCCGGACCCGGTGGCCGCGCGCCGCGAGCAGCCAGGCGCAGGTCAGTTCGGCGAGTCCGGATCCGGCGATCGCGACGGTGGTCGGCCTCACGGGATCCTCACAGGATGAGGTCGGCGATCAGGGCCTCGGTGGTGGCCTGGTGGCGGGTCATCATGCCGCGCAGGCCGGCGCCGTCGAGCGAGCCGACGGTCTCTTGCAGTTGCCGGGCGGCCCGGGCGGCGGCGAGGGTGGCCTGACCGTCGGCGAGCGCCGCGACGACGGTGGGCTGGGGCGTCTGGAAGCGGGGGGCGACCCCGCGGGAGGCGAGGAGGTGGTTGACCTCATGGAGGTTGGTCATGGCCCGCCGGGCGTGTTCGATCAGCACGCCTCCGGCGCTGTCACCCAGGGCCATGGTCTCCTTCATCGTGCCGAGCAGCACGGCGTAGTTGAGGTCCGCGAGTTGCAGGAGCCGCTGGTCCAGCGGGTCCGGGGTCTTGTCGAGCCTGCGAAGGTACTCGTCCTCGGAGAACTCCGCGAGGTGCCCCTTGATCGCTTTGAACCGCTCGAAGTGGTCCACGCCCTCGTCGATGATGAGTTTGATCAGGTGGGAGAGGCGGTCGGCCTGCGGGAACAGGTCGGGCCGCTTTTCGATCGTGTGGTGGAGGCGGATGTACATGCCGTCGATGCCGTCCGGGTTGAGCTCGGCGCTGGTGCTCTCCACCTTGATGAACCAGTCCAGCTGGGCGGCCGTGAGCCGCTCCAGCTCGAAGACCTGCCCGGACTGGGGCTGAATGGGCATGCCGAGGGGCGGCGGGTCGAGTTTGTGCGGCCTGCCGAGCACGCCGAGCACCTCGTTGACCCATCGCAGGTGACGCATCTCGTCCACCGCGACCGAGAACACCTCGGTCGCGGCCGCGTGGAACCGCGAGATGGGCGACTCGGGGTTCGTGCCGGGGGCGAGTGCGGTCGGGGCGTTCAGCGAGTAGTGCGCGTACAGGTATTCCAGGCACAGGGCGTGCTCGACGTCGGCGAGCCGCTCCAGTTCCTCGATCACCTCCTCGCGGGTCATCTCTTCGACCTCGAACGGGGTGCCCGGGCCCAGGATGTCGTCCTCGCGGCCGTTGAGGACCACGGGCAGCACGTTCCAGTTGGTGATCAGTGCGGGGTGGTCGAGTTCGTCGCCCTCCCGGTCGGCGTAGTTCGGCGTGTCCAGCTTGGGCGGGGGCAGGGTGCGGTCCGAGCGCTGGAAGTTGAGGGGACGGAACCGGCCGTCGGGGCTGGCCGAGATATCGGGTTTGGAAGCGGCCCAGTAGTAGCAGCCGCATTCGCGGAAGTCGTACTGCCAGGGGGCGCACAGGCTGCGGGTGAGCTCTCCCGGCAGGTAGACATCGGGATCGATGATTCCGTCGGGGTCCAGGTAGTCGGCCCGGTCGGCGATCAGGACGGCCGCCTCCACCCTCCCGTTGGCATCGCGCTCCACGGTGGTCTCGTTCTGCATGCGCCAGGCGTTGAGACCGTCGGGCACGATGTTCGCGCCCGGGGACAGGCTGCCCGGGGTGGGTCCGAGCAGGATGGCGATCCGGCCCGGCAGCAGGTCGTGGACGTGGCGCCAGAGGGCGAGGCCGGTGCGGGCGGTGGCGTGGAACACCGGGGCCTGCGACTCCGTCTGGTCCACGGTGGTCCGCCCGCACACCGCCCACAGGTGGAGCCGCCACGGGTCGGCCGCGACGCCCGCACCCAGGTCCGCGGTGGTGAGGTCGAGTACGGACGGGGCGTCCTTGATGACGCCGATCAACCGGGAGCCCCGCTCGTGGTGGAAGTCGAACAGCAGGCCGGGGAAGAAGGCCTTCTCCAGGTTGCGCTGGTCGAATTCGAGACCCGGGAAGCAGTTGTCCACCCCGCTTTCCGGGCGGGAGCCGGACGGGTTTCCCGGGACCGCGTAATCGGCCCGTGCGGTGAGGTTGCGGGGGAAGACCTTCCCCTCGGGTACGGGGAGGTCCACGCTGCCGGGGATCGGGTTGTTCACGGTCGGCTCCTTCGTCCGGGTGGGGTCACAGGAACGGTCAGCGGGCCAGTCCGGCAGGATCGCCGGGCAGGTCGGACGGAGTTGTCAGGCGGAAGAACTCCGGTGCGCTCTCGGTGAGTTCGACGTACGCGCGCAGGCAGAAGGCCAGCCAGCCGCGGATGTAGTCGCAGCCGGGGCGGCCTCGCCGGGCGACCTCGTGGTAGCAGCCGCCGCCGCACAGGTAGCGGGCCCAGCAGGACCGGCAGGGTTCCGCCCGGTCCACGTGGCGGGCCGCGAGGTGCTCGGCCCGCGCGGCCCGGTCGGATCCCCCGGCGACGGAGCCCATCCGGAACGC
This sequence comes from Streptomyces sp. NBC_01546, assembly GCF_045208355.1. Classification (NCBI taxonomy): domain Bacteria; kingdom Bacillati; phylum Actinomycetota; class Actinomycetes; order Kitasatosporales; family Streptomycetaceae; genus Streptomyces; species Streptomyces sp. NBC_01546. The sequence continues at coordinate 434,683 of NZ_CP109379.1, read as the reverse complement.
CGGGTCGTCCACGAGCCGGTGGCAGGCGTACAGGCCGCCCTCGGCGGAGGCGCTGAGGTAGCCGGCGCCGGCGCCGCAGGGGTAGGGGCGGTGACCGCCGGTGTGGAGTTCGTACATCGCGGTCTGGAAGTTGCCGAAGGGGTACGGGCGGCCCGCGGCGAGCGCGGCCAGCGCCGCCTCGCCGCATTCGGTCATCTGCTCCAGGAACCCGGCGAAGGCGCTCGCGCCGATCTCGTACGCGGGGTCGGGGGCGCTGACCACCGCGGCGAAGCCGACCTCGTCGAAGCCGAGCCCGATCCCGTGCTCCAGGACGTCCTTCAGCCGCCCGGTGTACGGGGTCACGCTGACCCGGGCCGACAGGTGGCGCGGCCGCCCGTGCCGGTTCAGCACGTCCAGCCCGGCGCGCAGCCGGTCGTACGCGCTGCCCCCGCCGGGCGCCGTGCGCAGCGCGTCGTGTCCGGCGCGGTCGCCGTCGAGGCTGACGGCCACGGTGAACGGGTGCGCGGCGAACAGCTCGGCGTCCTCGGGCCGGACGGTGGTGAGGTTGGTGGTGAGGGCGAAGCGGACCGCGTGCCCGGTTTCGGCGCCGGCCCGGGTCGCGTAGCCGACCACTTCGTGGACCAGTTCGCGGGCGAGGAGCGGTTCGCCTCCCATGAAGCCGACGACGACTCCGGCTCCGGGTGCGGCTTCCGAGAGGAGCCGGTCCACGGCGGCGAAGGCGGTCGCGCGGGGCATGGCGCGGGCGGAGCCGCCGAACCTGCCCTCGTCGGCGTAGCAGTGCCCGCAGCTGAGGTTGCAGGCCTGCATCACGTTGAGCGAGAGGGAGGCGAGCGGGGGTACCGCGGCGGGGGTGCCGTCGATGCGCGGGGCGGGGACTCCCGCCCCGCCCCACAGGGGCAGTCCCAGTTCGGCGGCGAGGGCGGTGTCCGCCGCCGGGTCGTGGGCCGCCGCGCCCGCGGCTGCCGTCCAGGCCTCCAGCCGGGCGGCGGTGGCCTCGGGGAGGTCGTAGATCCGGCTTCCGTCGGCCACGAACAGGTGGGCTCCGTGGGCGCTGCGGAAGACCCTGGTCTCGGCGGGGAGGCCCGCGGGAGTGCTGTCCGGGCCCGATTCCGGCTCCCGCTCCGGCTCCGGGGGGCGGCGGCCGATCTGGAGGAAGACGCTCACGACCCCTCCTGCACGGTGGCGCGCACGGAGCGGGCCCAGGCCACGAGGAGGTCGTACTGGCGGCGCGTCAGGTGCATGGGGAAGGCGTCGGATCCGCGGACGGCCACGGGCATGCGGCGGTCGTACCAGGGATCCTCGGCGGCCGGCGGCCTGACGAACCGTTCGATGAAGTTGGGCTGTTCGCGGATGAGGTCCTCCAGGACCTCCAGGGCCGCGAAGCGGCGGTGCTTGCGCCGGCCGCGTTCGGTGAGCGCGAGGGTGATCCCGGCCAGGGGCACCGGTGTGGGGAAGGTGCGGGCGCGCGCCTCGGCGACCGAACTTCCCTCGCCCTGGGCGTTGCCGATGTTCTCGCTGGTGGCGCGCTGGTTCTGGGCGTCCACGTTGACGGAGTCCATGGCCTCCAGGGCCCGTTCGAACAGGTCGCGCACCTCCAGAGCGGTGAGCTGCGGGTTCCCGGAGACGTACGCGGGGTCGCGGACCTCGGCGCGCTTGACCCGGTCGGACAGGCCGTCGGCCAGGGAGGTGAAGGGCCTGCGGTCGGGGGCGAAGTCGGGCGGGGTGACGACGATGCGGGCCCGGGCGGTGAGCTCAGCGATGGTGACGGTGACCAGGCCGTCGCACACGTCGTCCACGAGCCCGAAGCTGGTTCCGCCGTCCTCGTCGGACGCCCCGGCGTAGAGGCCGCCCGGCTCGGTCCGCGGGTCGCTGACGGTCGTCCTGAACTCGCACCAGCGGGAGTTCGGGGAGAGGAACAGCTGCTCGGCGGGGAGTGGATACCGGGTGGTGCGCTGGCGCAGGTTCGTGGGGCCGTAGACCAGTCCGGCGGCGGGGGTGAAGCGCAGCCGCAGTCCGGGGAAGGCGCCGCTCGGCTGCGGGATCTGGACCGAGCCGAGCGGGACGTGCCGTCCGGGGGGCACCAGGGGACGGGCCGCCGTCTGGGGGGAGCGTCCTTCCAAGGGCCTCTTCTGGTGCTGGTTCCCGGCGACCTCCACGGTGGCGTCGATGCGGTCGTCCTCGGCGCGGGTGCAGTGGTGCGCCTTGAGGTTGGCGACCTCCACCTTCCACTGCACGTCGGCGGGAGTGAGGTCGAAGGCGTCCAGCACCTCCGTGGTGATCGGGCCGTCGCCGCGCACCCCGTCGATGACCCACGAGCCGTGCAGTTCGAAGAAGGGGCAGATGGGGCGGAATCCGTGCTCGTCCTTGAACCGGACCCGGTTGCCCTGGGGCGGGCGTTCCGTCAGGGTGCCGTCGGTGGCGTCGACGACGAGCGAGGGCGCGGGCAGGGCCACGGTCTTGCCGGTGCCCCGGGGGTTCAGGTCGTTGGGCCCGTAGCGGTAGTTCTCGCAGGGGTGGGGGGACGGACCCAGCCGGGCGAAGGCCAGCGGCGGGTAGAGCCACATCTTTTCGATCACCGTGCGTCTCCGTTTCCATCGGGGAGAGGGGGTGTGTTCACCCGAAGACCTCGGCTCCCGGATAGGGAGTGGCGTCCCGCACCGGCGGGACGAGGTAGGTGCCGCCGGCCCGTACGGTCAGCAGCCGGCCCGCCGGACCGTCCTGGTCGGGCTGCCCGCCGAAGTTGACGCCGCCCAGCCAGCCGCGTTGGGTGAGTACGCGCAGCACCCGGTCGGGGCGGTCCTGGAAGCTGATGAAGTTCAGGCCGACGCGGAAGCCGGGCGCGGCCGCGACGGGTTCGAAGAACTCGTGGCCCTGGCGGAACATCCGCAGCGAGCCGGCCAGGTCGGGGGCGTCGCCGCCGCTCAGGTTGACCCGGCGGACGTGGGCGGCGAGCAGCACGGGGTCGTCGGTGGGGCCCGGCTCGATGAAGTCCTTGTTGCCGGGCTGGGTGACCTCGGTGGTTCCGGCCACCGGGCAGCCGGCGGCCGGTACGGGCAGCCCCTCGGGGTCCGTGCCGGTGAGCGGGGCGCCGGTGAGCTTGTCCCGGCCGACCAGCAACTCCTGTTGGACGCGCGGCAGATGGTGCCACTGGTCGAGATCGACGGCGAGTCTGAGGAAGACGAGATAGGTGCCGCCGACGGTCCAGGCGTCGGAGCCGGCCTCGGCGTCGCCGATGGAGATGACCCCTTCTCGGTCACTGCTCTCCAGGTTGGACACTCCGTCGTGGAAGCCGATCCAGCTGCGCATGTCGTCGCGCTGGAAGCCGGTGTGGATGCCCGCGATCTCCAGCGGCGCCATCCGGGTGCGGCTGTCCCTTCTGCCGCCGAGCAGCTTCCACAGTTCCACGACCGCGCGGGAGACCGCGAGCTGGGTCCCGGCGGTGAGCTGGAGGCAGAACTCCTCGGTGGCGTCGTTGTGGACGATGTCCGAGGCGTACGGAAGGCCCGCGCCGACGAGCACGGGGCCGCCGCCGGTGGGCAGCGGGGAGCGGAAGCGAAAGCGCGGGCCGAGCGCGGCGGGGCAGGTGACGCGAGCGCCGGGGATGTCGAAGGCCTTGGGTCCGAAGCCGAGGAGGAACTCCAGGTCACCGGTCGGGACCGGGTGGCCGGGCAGCTCGCCGACGCGCCCTTCGGCGAGGTCGCCCAGCATCCCGGTCACCTCGCGCAGCGCGCCGTCCACGGCGGTGGAGTCCGCCGCGGGGTCGGCGCGCAGGAACACCAGCGCGAGGTGCCCGGGCGGGCGGCGGCCGGGGGCGTGGTAGATCCCGTCCTGGAGGGTGCTCATCGGCGGCCGCGCGGGCCGGCGGGCGGGGCCGGCTGCCCGGCTGCGGCCTCGAACGCCTCCTTCAGCGGCCGTACGACGTCGCTGCACACGCCCGCGTCGCGGCAGCGGATCGGGCCGGGCGGATCGGGCAGGACCACGAAGTCGCCCGGCGGGACGTCCTTGGGTGCGCCGAGCGCGGCGAGCGGGCCCACCTGGACGTGGCGTACGACCTGGTAGCCGCCGGTGAGCGGGTCTTCCGACTCGCCCTCGGCCACGGTGATGTCGTCGAGGAAGTGCGGGTCCGCGTCCCCGGGGCCGAACTCCAGTCGCTGGTGGAGCCCTTGGCGGCCGCGGCTGAGCCGGATCCACGGATCGGGAACCGGCCCGCCCTCGAACTGGAAGACCTCGGAGGTGAACGCGTGGATGTACATGCCGATGGGGTCGGCGAAGGACACGGTCCGCCCGTCGAAGGCGGCGCCCGCCGCGGCCATCGCGGCGGCCGGGTCGGCATTGCGGCAGGCCAGGGCGGCGAGAGGCGGGTCCTGGCGGAAAATCTGGTCGCGTCCGGCCGCTTCCAGCGCACCGGAGGCGGTGCGGCGCGCGTAGGGCTTGGCGCCGAACATCACGATGTAGAGGAGGTCGTCGAGCCCGTTGATGGGGTGGGCCATGAAGAGGGCGTTGACGGCGTTGAGGGAGCCCACGGGATCGGCCGGGACATCGGCTTCCTGGAGGTCGGGGTGCAGTCCGTGGCCGGTCATCTGGCGGGCGAACGCCACCCGGCGCTGTGCGGGGCTGAGGAGCTTCGGGTTGGCGACCGCGGGACCGTAGAGCTCCTCCCAGCGGGGAGGCTCGCCGCCCAGCGTGTCGCTGAGGATGTCGCGCAGCAGGTCCGGGGCGTCCTCGGCGAGCAGCTGGTAGTACTCGGGCAGTTCGGTGGTGACCTGGACCCGCTTGGGGCGCAGGTTGCCCTGCTGGTCGGGGGCGGTGACCACCGCGTACTCGCAGTACTCGTTGTGGAGCGCGCGCCGTCCGCGGACGCCCCAGTCGGAGAGCCGGCGGGCGGTCGTCTCGTCGAAGCAGAACTCCGGCTCCGCCGGGTTCCCGAACCAGGTGACGGCCACCCGCTGGGTGTCCGGATCGCCGGGTTCGAGCGTGAAGTACGGGCTTCCGTAGAGGGGTTCGAGGCGTTTGAACTCATCCTCGACCACCTGGTTCCAGCGGTCGAGGACACCGGGAGTCAGCTCGTCGGCGAATCCGGGGGCGGAGAACGATGAGGGCATGTCGGCACCTCCCGGCGGGTCGCGGGACCCGCAGGCGACGTAGGGCACGAACAAGATCGTCACGCAGGGTATCGACTGTAAAGCGCTGCGTCACCATGGGCGCGCCCGAGATCGCCAGCCGCACGTCCGGGGCGGCGGCGTTTAGCGCGGAAGCACCCAGTCCGGCGTCCATGTCCCGGCGACGGCGTGGCCGGCCGCTGTGGTGGCGAGGTGGGTGCGGAGGGTGTCCAGCGCCGGGTGGGGGTTGTCGCGGTGCCAGAGGAGCGAGTGCGGGTAGACGGGCGTCGGGTCGGTCACCGGGATGCGGCGCAGGCCGTGGCCGGCGGGCCAGACGAGGCGTGTGTGCTCGCCCATGAAGGTGGCCAGGGCCGGGGTGTCGGCGATGGTGTCGAGGAGTGCGTCGGAGCCGAAGTTGGGGCCGGTCGCCTCGATGGTGAGGCCGAACTCGGCGACGAGGTCGTCGTAGTAGGCGGTCCACTCGGTACCGGGGACGATGCCGGGCATCCAGATCCGGTGTCCGGCGAGCTGAGCGAGTGGCACCGACCGGGCACGCGCCAGCGCGTGCGCGGGGCCGGTGAGGAGCTGGAGGGGCTCGTCGAGCACCCGGATGGACTCGATGTCCTCGGGAAGGGGCCGGCCGGGCACGGCGACGGCGCGGAAGGATGCGTCGATGGCACCGGACCGGAGGGCGGCGACGGCCGTCTCGATGTCGAAAAGCATCACCACGTCGAGGTCGATGTCGGGGTGTGCGCGGTGGAAGCCGCGCATCAGGCCCGACGGTGCGACGCGCGAGGCGATCACGTCGACGCGCAGCGGACGGCGGCCGGGGCGCACGGACGCGACCGCGCGCTCGGCGACGCGCAGCAGCTCGCGTGCGTGGGGCAGGAACGCCTGCCCGTCGATGGTGAGTTCGGCGCCGCGCGCGGTGCGGGTGAACAGCCGTACGCCGAGGTTGCGCTCCAGCGAGGCGATGCGTTTGGAGACGGCCTGCTGGGTGACCGCCAGCTCGGTGGCGGCTTCCTGGAACTGCCCCGTGTCGGCGGCGGCGACGAAGGTCCGGACGGTGTCGAGGTCCATGTCGCCACCCTATGGCCACAACCATTGGTTGTGGCCATGGCGAGTGGCGAGGGGCGGCGGGTATGAGGAGCGGGGTGGCTCTGGGGATCTGGCGCGCGGGTGGCGCTCAAGCGGGAAAGGGCGGCGGGCAGACATCTGCGCCCGTCCGGTAGGCCTCAGCCGCGTCGGGCCTCGGCCAAGGCGATGAGGAAGCGGTGGGTCTTGCTGTCGGGGTGTTCGGAGAGCGCCACCCCCAGCCCCCGCACCGCATCCTCGAGTTTTCGCTGCTTGCGCTCGGCCCGTGCCGTGAGCTCCTCGGCGTCGTCACCGTCCTTGGGCTTCACCCGGATCGACGCTTCCAGAAGCTCCAGACCGGCGGCTGACCACACCTCCAAGTCCACCTCCAGGTCATCGAGCGCGACGTCGTCGACCTTCGTGGAGAGGATCGGCCCCAGTGCGACCAGCCCGCCGAACTGGACGGTGGGCGCGCAGGCATGCAGGAACTGGTCCTGCACCGCGTCGATCGGCTTGGCGGGATCGGCGCCGGGCGCCACCGTGTCCGACAGCACCCCCGGCGGATGATCGTGGACCAGGGAGGCAGCCAGCGTGCGGCGGCTGCCCGACCAGTCTTCCTCGATCTTGTAGGTGACGGGTTCGACGTCGAACGGGGCGGAGAACCGGCCGACCAGCTGCTCCTGTGTGCACGGACGCAACTTGACGGTCAGGTCGTCCGGACCGCCGCCGATCCTGAACCGTACGATCACGCCGCCGTCCAGCAGCGGCAACCGCCCCTCGGTGACGCCGTCCACGTCCTCCGCGAACCAGATCCGACGCGTCGTCACCGAGCTGTGCGACCCATCGAGAGCGGACAGCGCCGCCCCCACGTCACCCTCGATGTTGACCTTGATCTCGACCGGCAACAGGTTCATCGGATCGCTCCCGAACGCTTCCTTGACGTTTGTCGCAGACGTCCCGCAGGTGCTGCCGGACGCGAGTGATGAACCCCGTCCGCTGTTCCTGCGGGCCTCAAGGCCCCACGGAGTCGGAGTGGGCTGGATCCCATAGAACTTCAGCCCACGCGCGGCTCGGCGGGTCGACACCGAGCGAAGACTCCCGGAGCTGGTCAATCCAGCTATTCCAGGATATCGGCACCGCCCCCGGGCCGCAGTCCGGATCCGACCGGCTTGGTCCAAGCGCCCAATCGGGCCCTGGACGCACTGGGCGGCGACGGCGTAAGGATGGGCGAACCGTGTGATCCGGTGAGCGCTGACGACGACCTCGGCCTCCCCGGCGGGGTCGTCCGCCCGCGCGGGGCTCGTCCGTCCCAGGGCGATCAGGCGCTTGACCCGGCCGGTGAAAGCCGGGTGCGCATCTTGAGCGACCGGAATTATCCGGACGTCCGGTTCGAGTGACTGGCGATTCGGGTGTTCCTCGCGTTCGAAAAGCTGCAGGAGCTCGCTGCGGATATAGCTGAGCCACATTCAGTTACGCCGACCAGGCAAAGGCCGAACCGGTGAACCTGAGACCACGTCAACCCGCCCTGACCAGCCAGGAAGTCACTCCCGCACGGCGGCGGGAACCTCACGGTATGCGCTGCCTAGACACGTGTGCTAGGACTCAGCAATATGCTGGGCGAGACGACACGGGAGCATGGGAGGATCAACATGGCAGCGGCTTTCGCCAAGCTTTTGTTCCTGGAGGCGAAAAGGGTTCAGGACCCGGACGGTGCGGACGAGGTCCTCGTCGGTAGAGGGGACGGCGGTACCTTTGAAAAGGTACGAATGCGAGTAGGGGACGTCTTTGAGTTCGACGAGCGGTTCGTGCCGTTCGTCAACCAAGCGCCGATTGACGTTGTTCTGCATGAAGTGAATGAGGCAACCGATCAGGTCAGCTTCATTGGAGGGGCGAAGATCGTCCCCTCCGAGGTAGGCCTTGGAGAGCGAACGCAGGCAATCGGCGCGCTGTCCTTGTCGCTGTACGAGCTGACATACAAAGTGCTTTGACGACCCGCCATCGGCCAGCGTCGGGCAGCTCGGCCAATTGCTCCGGCAGGCACGGTCTTCCATTCGGATCATGGGGCGTCGAGGACTCCATGATCTTGGACGCCCGTGCCTGTCGCGTTCCCAGAATTGCGTCGGACTGACAGATTGTCGTGAATCGGGCGTCGAGCGACTACGGGCGAGGCCCTGGCTGCACGTCCAACGACGAACCCCCGCCCTTCCGCTCTGGAAGGACGGGGGTTTGCTGTGGGGAGGTCGAGTTCGCAGGTCGCGATCGTCGACCAGGTCCATGCGGTCCACGTGCCGCGTCAGGGGCCCGGTGGTGCAAGGCATTTTCACGCCGGCCGTGGGGCACGTCATCCGCCCGCGGCGCCCGCGGCGCCCGCGGTGTCCTCGGCCTCCTCGGCCTCCTCGGCCTCCCAGCGCAGCAGGTCGCCCGGCTGGCAGCTGAGCACCTCGCAGAGCGCGGCGAGCGTCGCAAAGCGCACCGCCTTGGCGCGGCCGTTCTTGAGTACCGCCAGGTTGGCGGGAGTGATCCCTACGCGGTCCGCGAGCTCGCCCACGGACATCTTCCGCCTGGCCAGCATCACGTCGATGTCGACGGCGATCGGCATCAGATCACCTCGTCCAACTCGGCCTGCATCTGCGACGCTTCGACGTCACGCGCGACGGCCTGGGCGAGCAGCGTCCGCAGTACGAGCACGAAGAGCGCGACCCCCAGGATGGCCACGCCGACCCCGCCCATGATGACGGTGACACCCGGGTCCTCCCGCTGGCCCGGTGCATTGACGGCCGTGACCGCGAACCACACGAGGGCAGCCGCCACGATCGCGCCGATCACTACGTCCACGTACCGGAAGGAAGCGTGGGAGAACACGGTTCCGCGCCGCACCATCGTCACCAGCCGCCACACGCAGACCACGGCGACCTGGACCGACACCATGCCCAGCATCGTGAGCACGCGCAGCGGGGTCAGCGGAAGCGACCCGTCCTCCGGGTCGTTGAACAACGCCCACACCATCCCTGCCTGCACGAACACGGTGCCGGCGAGCACCACCACGAGCACGGCACGCAGCGCACCCACTGTCAGCTTTCCCATAGCCCATCCTTCCATCGAGTCGCGATGGGAATCTATCGAATTTCGATAGGTTGAGCAAGGGCTGGGGCGGAGGGCGGGCGGCGGTTTCACGTCGTGGCGCGGGCCTGGTCGCAGTGGTCGCGCGGCGGTGCGTGAACACCCCGGCGTAGGCCGCGGTGAGGCGATGGTGACGTCTCCGCACGAGTGGCGATGGTGGCGATGCCTACGTGGCTCGCTGCCCTTTGCCCTTGGGTTGGTTAACGGCAGATCAACTGGACCTTAAGGCTGCCTTGGGCTCCTCGGCCGCGCGTCGATCAAGACCGTCGGTGTGAGCGCAGCACACACGTCGACCCCCAAGGGCTTTGGGGCTGTGACCTGCTTCTTTGAACGTGCTCCCTGAGCCTCGAGCCGCCGTGGCATCCCACGCGCCGCCCACCCGGAACCTCCTCAAGGATGGATTTGTAAGGCGGTGACAAGACTGCACTCGCTCGTGATGTCGGCCCGTATGAAGGACAGGGGGACAGCGTCCATCGATCGAGGAGTGTCAATGTCCCGTAAGCGGATCATGAGTTCCAAGAAGAAGGTCGTGCTCTCTGTCGTCGCGGGAGCGCTGGTGGCAGGAGGGTTCGTCACCACGATGGCGACCGGCAATGCCGCCGTCCCCGACGTCGTGTGTCCGGGGTCGACGGTGACGTTGTCGGGTGAGGCGGGTGCGCCGGCGGCGAGCAGTGGGACGTTTCCGGTGGGGACCAAGTTGAAGGTGACGAATCTGGACAATGGTCGGGCAGCGACGGTGACGGTGAACGGTCCGTCGGGCAGTTGTGTCCTGCTGAACAACGCGGCCTTCGACAAGGTGCGGGAGCCGGGCAAGAACCTGATCCGGCGGGCGCGCATCGAGCGCGTGGGTGGTGGCGGTGACGCGCCGGCTGGTACGGCGGGTGGGCAGGTGCCGCCGGCCACGGGTGAGGTGGTTTGTCCGGGGTCGACGGTGACGTTGTCGGGTGAGGCGGGTGCGCCGGCGGCGAGCAGTGGGACGTTTCCAGTGGGGACGAAGCTGAAGGTGACGAATCTGGACAATGGTCAGGCGACGACGGTGACGGTGAACGGTCCGTCGGGCAGTTGTGTCCTGCTGAACAACGCGGCCTTCGACAAGGTGCGGGAGCCGGGCAAGAACCTGATCCGGCGGGCGCGCATCGAGCGCGTGGGCTGATCGGCCAGAGCCGATTCGGGGCCACCGAAGCTATGGCGGGGGACGGGGCAGGCCGTCCCCGCCATGGCGTCGGTTCCCTCCATCGCGAAGCTGCTCACCGCAACGGCGACAACCGGGTTCGCCCTGCTGCCCATCCAGCGCCGTGACGAAGGCGACTTCATCGGCTATTGCGGGTTGATCATCGGACGCTCCACCGTAGAGGAGCCTGAAATCGCGTATGAGCTGTTCCAGCGCGCGCATGGGCATGGTTACGCCACCGAGGCGGCCAGCGCGGTGCTCGATGCCGCTATTGCGACCGGGCGGAAGCGGCTCTGGGCGACCGTCGGCGCGTGGAACACACCGTCGTTCCGTGTCCTTGAGAAGCTCGGGTTCGAGCGGGGCCACGTTTCCACGGAGGACAGCGGTGAAGTGGTGTGGCTCACACGCTCGCTGCCGTGACGCGGGGTCGCGCCCCTGGGGTTTCATGCTTACGTGATCGAATGTGCTCAGGCAGAGCGGGCGGCTCGACGGTAGTGGTGGCTGGCCGAACCGGACTGGTCAGCGGCGGAGTTGAGCCAGTCCTGGCGGCTGTGGCCGGTGTGCCTGGTGGGGGTGACAGCCGCTATGTAATGTCACATCGCATGACACTCTTACGCCGTGCGGCATCGGCCGCTGCCCTTCTCCTCACGGTCCTCCCTGTGGCTGTCGTTTCGCCCGCGCACGCGGCCGACGGCGCGTCCGCCTGCCGCCCCCCGGCGTCCGTACCGCTCGACGCCGAACAGGACCGGCTCGCGGACGCCCGCACCACCGCCCTGGTCGAGCGTGCCGGGTTCGGGGACTTCGTACGGCGGTTTCCCACCGCTCTGTGCACGACGCGCAGCCCCGCCGAGGCCGAACGGCTCCTCGACTCCTGGGGCCAGGCTCTCTGGCAGGCCTCCGTGCGGCGGGCCCAGGGGCAGCGGCACGGCGGCGACCTCGCCCCCGGGGACGACCGGCCGCTGTACTGGGCGCGGCTCGGTATGACCGCCGAACTCGCCCGCTGGCAGCCGCAGTTCACCGTCGATCGGGCGGCGCTCCGCGTCCGCTTCGAGGACGCCTCCCGCGGCCTCACCGACAACGCCTTCCGGACGGCGCCCGGCGTACGAAGGCTCTTCATCAGCGGGTTCGACCCCTTCGGGCTCGACGCGGAGATCCGCCGCGCCAACCCGTCCGGATCGGCTGCCCTGCAGCTCAACGGGCGGCGCGTGACCCTCGCCGACGGCAGCCCTGCCGAAATCCGCGCCGTCGTTCTGCCCGTGCGGTACGCCGACTTCGACGCCGGCATCGTGGAGCGGGCGTTCGCCCCGCGCCTGGCCGCCGGTCCCGCCTCGGCCGACATCATCACCACCGTCAGCCAGGGCTACCCCGGCATCTTCACCCTGGAGGACTGGGCGGGGCGGGCGCGGTCCGCCGACCCGTACCCCGACAACGCACGTGCCCTCTCCGGTGGCACCCGCGAGCGTCCGGTGACGGCCCCTGGCCTCGGCCCGGGCCCGGAGTTCATCCGCACCACGCTGCCCGCCGACGCGGTGACCGCCGCCGTGCAGACCCCGTACCCGGTCCTCCTCAACACCGAGGTGACCGAGATCCCGGCGGGAGGCACGGATCCCGTCGACCGGACCGACGGCCCGACGCCGGGCTCGCGGGCCGTGGCGGGTGGCGGGGGCGGCTACCTGTCCAACGAGGTCGCCTACCGCTCCAACCGGCTGCGTGCCGAACTCGCCCCGCACCTGCCCGGCGGCCACCTCCACACCCCGGTGCTCACCGGTCTGCCGGCCGACCCCCAGCTGCTGACCGGCCCCGAGTTCGAACGCAACGAGAGCGCGATCACTGCGGAGGTCCGCGCGGTCCTCGAACACGCCGCCGTGCGGCGGTAGCCGCCGCCCGGCATGCGGGGCGTCATCCCAGGACCGGGCTGATCTGCGTTGGGACGTAGGGGGGGCGGCTCGTCGGGTGTTCTTCGCCGTCGATCGGCAGCCGGCGCGGTAGGACCAGGGTCAGGACTTCGGCACGGTGTTGATGTAGTTGGTGCCGGCACTGTAGAAGCCGTCCACCGTTTTCTGGACATCCGCCTGGGAAACGGCCTCATCGGCCTTGTAGTAGAACCAGTTGATCTTCATGCCCCATGTGCGCGGACCACCGGTGAAGGGCAGGTCGATGAACCAGTTGCTGAAGTGGACGTCCATCTTCTCGCGCGGGACGTACTTGCCGGAGCTGGTGAACAGCTCCTTGCCGTCCAGGGAGTAGGTGACCTTTCCGTCCACGGCGGTGATCATCATGATGTGCCAGCCCTCGAGGCGCTGCTTGAGCGTGTGGTTGACCCGGTCCGGCGGATCGGCCTTGTACCAGCTGACGTTGTCGAGTTGCGGACCCACCGAACCCCAGCCGCCGTTGGGCAGGTACTCGTGGTCGAGTTCGCTGTAGTTCGCCGAGGAGTCCGAGGGGGAAATCGGAAAGAAGGTCTGGACGACGTGGTCGCCGTTGCGACCGCTCGTGGGCTTGTCGCTGAGGTAGACCCGAGCGGCGAAGGTCCCTGTGAAGAGGTTCTTGCCGGTGCTCTGCACCTCGACCTGCTTGGTGCCCTGCTTGGTGCCGTCGGTGGAGGACTGCAGCTGCAGGACCCTGCCCCCCTGGGCGGTCGTGTCGGAGGGGAAGCTGGCACCAGCGGTGGACCAGGTGTCCTTGATCCCCGGGCCACCCCCACCGGTACGGACCTCCCAGCCGTGGGCGGCGAGCGAGGGGTCGTCGGGGCCGCTGTAGTGGAAGTCGTCGAACAGGGTTCCGGGCGGTCCGGAGGGGGTCGGCGAGGCGCTGGGGGCGGGCGCGGCGGCATCGTCACCGGGGCCGCCGGAACACGCGGCGAGTACGCACAGGAGGGCAGGCAGCGTGAGCGCGGTCCACGCGCGGCGACGAGAGGTGCGGCGGGACTGGCTCACACGGGCTCCTTGGGGCGTAGAGGCGGTACCTGGACACGCCCATTGCATGAGGATCAATGGCTGATCCCATGAGGGGGTCATCCTAAGGTTCGGGGTGACCGCTGGGGCGACCACCGGGGTGACCTTAGCGACCCCGGCCACTCCGGCCACTCCGGCCACCGCGGTCCCGGCGAAACGGCTCCGGCTGAACACGCACCGATCAGTGCCCGGCGACCGTTCGGGCAGGACTACTGGCCGGTACGACCAATTGGCATTCCGATCCGATTACGACACCTGAGCAGATCGCGCCAAATGCGTACATCGAACCCAAGTCGATTCAGGCCGGTGCACTAGCGTTCGCCCTGCGATCCCGCGGTCTACGTACCCTGCAATGAAAGGCCTCGCAAGGTGCGCTCAGTCATCACTTCCATCGAACGCGGATCGGCGCACCAGGCACAGCCTGAAATGTCCGAGTCGAGCTTCGAGGAGCCCGCTCCAGCACCGGTATTCGTCGACCAGTCGGGTCTGCGCGGCCGTCTGCTTCGGGGCTTCGGCTGGCCGGTCTCCGTCGTCGGCGCGATCCTGGCGGTCGCCATGGGCAGCAGCCTGATCGGTGTCCAGGCGGACGCCCCGGCGATGGGCATACCCGCGCAGCCTGCGCGATCGTCCGCCCCGTCGCCCTCACCCGTGCCGTCGCTGTCGCCCACCCCGTCGTCCGCGTCGTCCTCACCACGGACGGCCACGCGGTCCGCGACACCCCAGACGAAGACCACGGCCACCACATCGAAGCTCACGGCCACCACAGCGAAACCCACGACCACCGCATCAAAGCCCACGAGCACCGCGCCGCACGGGACAAAGCCTTCGGGCCAACCGACCAAGCGCCCCTGATCGTCCGCACCACCCATCTCCAGGAGCGTCATTGTCCCGCCACCAGCGCCGCCGGCAGTCCCTGCTGAGGCCGCGCCGACTGGCCGCGCCGCCGCTGCGCTTCTTCATGCCGCTGTCGCTGCTCGCTTGCCTGCTTGCGCTCCTCGTCCTGCGCGGCCTCGCCACCAACGAGGCCTTCCACGACTCCCGGATCGCGATCTCGGTCGACAAGACGACCGTGCCGGACAACCTGCTCAAGGGTGGTCCGATCATCGACGCGCGTGGCACCAAGAACGCGCAGCCCGTGAGCTATCACATCCCCGACCGCACCGTGGTTCTGAGCTTCGACGACGGTCCCTCGCCGGAGTGGACTCCGAAGATCCTGGAGCTGCTCGCGGCCCGCAACGTCCGTGCTGACTTCTTCGTGACCGGCGCCATGACCACGCGCAACCCGGAGCTGATCCGGCAGATTGTCGCGGGCGGCCACGAACTCGGCGTGCACACCTTCACCCACCCCGATCTGGTGTACCAGTCCCACGCCCGGATCAGCTGGGAGTTGGCGCAGACGCAGCTGGCGCTGGCCGGCGTCGCGGGCGTCCACAGCGCGCTGTTCCGTCCGCCGTACTCCTCCGACGCCTCGGCGATGGACGACTGGAACTACCCGGTGATCAAGTACGTGGGCGCGCGCGGCTACCTCACCGCGTTCATCGACCGCGACACCGACGACTGGAAGCGTCCCGGAGTCGAGGAGATCGTCAAGGCGGCGATGCCGTCCAAGCCCGGTGCGGGCGAGCTGATCCTGCTGCACGACGCGGGTGGCGACCGCACCCAGACCATCACCGCGCTCGGGCAGATCATCGACAAGCTGCAGGCCCAGGGCTACCGCTTCACCACCATCTCCGACGCACTCGGCGCCTCCAGCGCCACCGTGCCGGTGCACGGATTCCAGCTGTGGGCGGGCAAGGGATACATCTGGGCCACCCAGGTCGCCGTGCACACCCTGCCGGTGCTGGTCGGGCTGCTGGCCCTCGTCGGCTTCCTCAACTTCGGCCGGTTCGCGCTGATGCTCGTTCTCGCACCGATCCACGCCCGCCGCGCCAAGCGGCGGGACGCCTGGGGAGCGCCCGTCACCGAGCCGGTCACCGTACTGGTCCCCGCCTACAACGAGCTCGAGTGCATAGCCAACACCCTCAACTCCTTGGCCGCCAGTGACTATCCGATCGAGGTGATCGTCATCGACGACGGCTCATCGGACGGCACCGCGGACATCGTCGAGGAGATGGACCTGCCGTTCGTCCGGTTGATCCGCCAGGCCAACGGCGGCAAGTCCAGCGCGCTCAACACCGGTATCGCGGCTGCCTCGCACGACATCATCGTGATGATGGACGGCGACACCGTCTTCGAGCCGTCCACCGTGCACGAGCTGGTCCAGCCCTTCGGCGACCCGGCGATCGGCGCGGTCGCGGGCAATGCCAAGGTCGGCAACCGCGACAGCCTGATCGGCGCCTGGCAGCACATCGAGTACGTCCTCGGCCACAACCTGGACCGCCGGATGTACGACATGCTGGGCGTCATCCAGACCATCCCCGGCGCGGTCGGCGCCTTCCGCAAGGAGGCCCTGCGGCGGGTCGGCGGGATGAGCGACGACACCCTCGCCGAGGACACCGACATCACCATCGCGGTGCTCTGCGACGGCTGGCGGATCGTCTACGCCGAGCACGCCCGCGCCTGGACCGAGGCTCCCGCCAGCCTCCAGCAGCTCTGGTCCCAGCGGTACCGCTGGAGCTACGGCAGCATGCAGGCGATGTGGAAGCACCGCGGCGCGGTGACCTCCCGCGGCCCGGCCGGGCGCTTCGGCCGACTCGGGCTGCCGCTCGTCGTGCTGTTCGGCGTGATCGCCCCGCTGCTGGCGCCGCTGGTCGACTTGTTCCTGCTGTACGGCGTGCTGTTCGGGGACGCCCCGATCACCCTCACCAGCTGGGGCGGCTTCATCCTGCTCCAGGCCGCGCTGTCCTGGTACGCCTTCCGGCTCGACCGCGAGAAGCCCTGGCATCTGATCAGCCTGCCGATCCAGCAGCTGGTCTACCGGCAGCTGATGTACATCGTCCTGTTGCAGTCCGCGATCACGGCGATGACCGGGGGCCGACTGCGCTGGCAGAAGCTCCGGCGCACCGGCGAGGTCGCTGTACCGGTGGAGGCCTGACCATGACTGCATCCATCGACCTCGGGCGCACCCACGACACCGTCCAGTTGAGAATCCCCGCCGTCCTGCGACAGGAGCCGGAGCCGGAGGCGCCGTCCACACGCAAGGGCGGCCGGGACCGCTATCTCGACCTGTTGCGCGCTCTGGCGCTGCTTCGCGTGGTGCTGTACCACAACTTCGGCTGGTTCTGGCTGCCCCTCGCCTTTCCGTCGATGGGCGTGATGTTCGCGCTGGCCGGCTCGCTGATGACCCGCTCGCTCAGCCGTCCCGCTCTCGGCGTGATCCGTGGCCGACTGCGCCGGCTGCTCCCGCCGATGTGGCTGTTCGGCGCCGTCCTGATCACCCTCCAGATCCTTGACGGCTGGGGCCCCGACTCCGACGGCCACCCCACCTGGTGGTGGGCCAAGCTGGCGTTCTGGATCCTGCCGCTGAGCACTCCGCCGTTCGCGGAGGGCCTGTCCGGTTTCCATCAGGTGGAACACACCTGGGCCGAGCAGATCATCGTCCCGCTCTGGTACCTGCGGGCCTACCTGTGGTACGTGCTGCTCTCACCGCTGATGCTCTGGGCGCTGCGACGACTTCCGGTGTTGACGCTGGTCACTCCTCTGGCGCTGTTGATCGTCATGAACACGTTCTTCGCCGACCAGGAGTTCATCTACAGCCGGGTCTGGGAGACCGCCAACGACTTCACCATGTTCGGCTCCTGCTGGATCCTCGGCATGGCCCACCAGGAGGGGCTGCTCAAGAAGGTCCCGCAGTACGTACTGCCGTCGATCGCGCCGCTGATCATGGTGGCCGGCTTCTGGTACCTGCAGACCCGGCCGGTCGATCCGACCGTACCGACCGACATCGAGTCCTGGCCGATTGCCCAGGCCCTGTGGTCCCTGGGCTTCGTTGCCATCCTGCTCCACGTAAGCCCGTCCTGGGAGCAGTGGCCCAGGCCGCTGGAACGGTGGAACGGCCTGATCAGCCTGATCAACGCACGCGCCGTCAGCATCTATCTGTGGCACCAGGCCGCACTGGTGGTCGCCATCCCGCTGATCGACCCCCTCTGGAGCGTCTCCTTCTTCTACAAGAACCTCCAGTGGCTGCTGACCAGCCAGTGGTTCACGCTGCTGGTGGCGATCCCGCTGCTCGGCCTGCTGGTGCTGACCTTCGGCTGGGTCGAGGACGTGGCCGCCAAACGCTCGCCGCGGCTCTTGCCGTACCCGCGCCGCCGACGGGGCAGGCGCCGGGCCGCCGACTGACGGGGGCTGCGCGCGACGATGTGCCGGGCCGCCCAGGAGCCGCCATGACACTGACGTCGCGACGCGGTTCAGGCCATGAGCAGGCGGAGGCCGAGATCTGCCGTGTCGAGGCCGGCGAGGTCGCTGTTGCGCTCGGCCCACCGGCCGGACTCGAGGTCGTCGCCGAGGCTTCGTACCGCCCGCTGCTCGGCCTCCGGCCCGACCCTCGTCCACACCGACATCGCACGGCGCACGTGATCCTCCAGATACGCTCCCGGTCGGCGCCAGTACGCCTCGAACAGGCCGTCGGCGCAGTCCCACGGGATGGGTACCGGCTCGGCGCGGGCGCCGATCGCGTCGGCCATCCCGGCAAGCGAGGGAAATTCTGCGAGGACGCCGGCGAACTCGGGCAGGTAGTCGCGGCTGAGCCAGAACCGGTCCTGCCATCCGGGCTCGTCGGTGTCGAACGTGAGCACCACCACGCGGCGGGCCACGCGCCGCATCTCGTGCAGCCCCGCTATCGGGTCCCCCCAGTGGTGAACGGTGGAGACGGCCATCGCGACGTCGAAGGAGCGGTCCTCGAACGGCAGGCTCTCCGCGGCGGCGGCCACGCACGGCGCCGAGCCGGCAGGCCGCTGCCCCCGCATGACCGCCGAAGGCTCCACCGCGGTCACGTCACGATCAGCAGGCTCGTAGGAGCCGGTGCCGGCCCCGACGTTCAGCACCGTCTGCGCGTCCCCGAGCGCGTCCCAGATCTGCGCGGCGATCCGTGGCTCAGTACGCCGTGTCGCGGTGTAGGCGCCGCCGATCGCGTCGTACAGCCGTGCACCGAGCATCTCCAGTTGTTCCTCCGGTGTCACCTTCAGTCCCTTCGCCCGTGCCTCGAGTTCCCTGTCGATGGCCTCCACCATGGCGTCAGCGCGATCACGCCGCTCCAGCAGCAGGCCGCGCAGTCGGCGCAGGTGCGCGACCGCGTCGGTGGACGGGTCGCCGACCAGTTCCGCAACCTCCCGCAGGCCGAAGCCCAACCGCCGATAGGCCAGCACCTCCCGCAGCCGTTCCACGTCGCCCGCCGAATAGGCCCGGTACCCGGCCACGGTCCGCCCCGACGGTCGAACGAGCCCGATCTCGTCATAGTGATGCAGCGTGCGGACGCTCACGCCGGCCAGCTCGGCCACGCGTCCCACGGTCCAGTGATCCTCCACGGCATCGACTATGCAGCCTGACGCCACGTGAGGGTCAAGAGCATCACTCGTGGCAGCAAGTGCCGAACGCGAAGCGGCGGTCCGAGGCGACTCGCGGCTCAGCGGCGGTGGATCCGGTCGACGCCGTACCACTTCGAAACGCAGGCCGCGACCCAGTCCCGCTCGTAGTTCCCCGTGAAGAAGGGCTCGGCGAGAGTGCCGATGTACAGGGGCCGGTAGCCCACGTCCGTGGCCCCCCGTACGGAATCGGTCCGGATGCGGGAGTTCTGGGCGTCCCAGGCCACGGAACGGGCGACCGTGGAGGTGGTGAGCTGCTGGACGTTCGGTACGAGCGCGGTCACCGAGGCCAGCGCCAGGCAGCCCGCCGCCACGGCGCCGGTCACGAGGGCCGCGTCGGCGCGACGGCCCGAGAGCCACCGGCCGCCCCACGCTCCCAGCAGTGCGCCGTACCCGCAGAGCGCCAGTTCCATCGGCACGAGGTAGCTCGTCCAGGTACGGGCGTACGTCCACCCGCTCGGGCCGTAGCCGCTGCGCAGGCCCACCGCCACCGCGAGCGACCCCAGCACCACCACGGGCACCGGGAGCAGAAGCATGGCGATCAGCACTTTGCGGGGGACGGTCCGCCGCGGCTCCCGCTGACCGGGCGAGGGCCCGCGGAGCCCGCTCGCCAGGCCCAGGAGGACGCCGACGGCGGCGGCTCCGAGGTAGGCCCACTGGCCGGTGACGGAGTCCCACATGCGCAGCCAGTCCTCGAAGGTGCCCCTGAGCTCGCCCGCGGACAGCATGGATGCCTTGTCCGGCTGCTGGGCCCGGCGCCATCGGGCGCCCGGAGAGGTGTAGAGCACGGCCAGTCCGCAAACGAGGCCGGAGCACCAGAGCAGGCACCAGGTGAACGGATGCCAGTTCCGCGCCAGGCCGAGGCGGGGCAGGGAGAGCAGCCCGACCGCGGCGGCGAGCAGCCCGCTGACCAGCGCGAACGGCTCGCTCAGGGTGCCGAGCGCGAAGCCGACGAGGAAGGCAGAGGCGAAGCCGGCCGCGCGGGCGGCTGCACTTGGATGGCGGACGGTCCGGATGGCCAGCAGGAGCATCCACACGCCGATGACGCTCGGAACGGTGTGGGAGATCGCGGCAGGGGCCCACAGCAGTACCTGATAGCTGCGGGTGCCCCCGAAGTAGAGCAGCGCCTGGACCACCAGGGCGCAGGCGGTCAGGACCAGCACCCGGGGTCTGCCGCCGAGAAGCCGAATGAATTCACGCCCCAACAGGACGAGTCCGGCTGTGAAGGAGACGGCGATGACCGTCGGCAGGATCTTGGTCCCGGCCAGTCCGTCGCCGTAGACGACACCGCTCAGGAAGGCGTTGGCGATCCTGCCGTTCTGGGTCATGTAGAAATCGGACGTGATGCCGAGGACTCCCAGATCACGGGCCTTCCACGCGGCGCACCAGTCGTCGGACGTGGGTCGTACGTAGAGACCGAGGAAGCATCCGACGGCGATCAGGGCTCCGGACGCCGCGACGAGCGTCGCCCCGGCTGCGGGGAGGAGCCTGCGCAGGAGGGGGCGGCGGCCGGTTCCCCGGCCCACCGCGGAGGAGGAGGTGCGGACGTCCTCGCCCTCGACCGCAGCAGTGCTCATACACCACCCCTTCGCAGCGGGGCCCGGCCGGAGAGGCGGCCGATGCGCCCGCCGACCGCGGTGACCGCACGGCCCGCGAACACCCATGATGTGCACGGTTCGCCACCACCGGCATCCCGGGTGCGCCAGGACGGGTACGGAGCGCCGAGAAACGTCCCTGCGGCCTTGGTACTCGAGCCACGGGGCGCGGCGGGGGCTCAGACGGGCTCCATCCCGTCACGCGGCGGCGGAGTGGTGCGGATCCTCTCCAGCTCGGCCAGGAGGCCCCGATAGGCGAGCCTTTCGGCCGCCATCGCCCGCCCGAGGGGGAGGTAGTTCGGATCACGCGGTGACTGAGCCTGCGCTGCGGCGGCGAGGCGGAACTCCCTCGCGCGGTCCACCTCGCTCCTGGCTTCGACGTACCCCGCGTCGAGGAGCCGGTGGTCGAGGACCTCGTCGAAGGCGCGCTCCGCCAGGGTGTCGAGCCGGTCGAGGTCATCGGCGCAGCCGTCGGAGGCCGTCCCGTCACAGGCTTCTTCCAGGGCGCGGGAGAGCGATCCCACGGTGGCCTCGAGCTCCGGGTACCCCCAGGCCGGCGTGGCGTCGTTCCTGCACCCGGTGGCGAGGGCCACCAGCATGGCGACGGAGGCCACGGCGCGGACCGTTCCCTGTCCCGCGCGCCCGCGCACGGTGGAGCAACGGGTCATGGGAGCCCCGATCACTAGTGGTCAGGTGGTCGGGAGTCGACCTCGGCCGGGCCCCGACGTGGTCCGCCCGCCATCCTCGCCCGCACCGGTCAGCGCTGCCACACGGAGTCCGCGCGTGCGGACTGCGTGACCGTCGAGGGCTGGGCCGCCCGGTGCCACGGGGAGGCGGGCGGGCGGCTGCCGAGAGGCTCGGATCCGGCCGGGGGAGCCGTGGTGATGTGCAGCCCGGCGTCCAGGCCCAGGGCTGCGGCCACGGTCGTGCCGTCCGGCTCGGCCATGGCTGCCGGTGCGCCCGTGTAGAGCATCTGGGACTCGTACCAGGACGGCGCATCGTCCGGGCCCGACACACTGACCGTGCCCGCGCCCGCGCGGCCCGCGAGCAGGTGGCCCGCGACACCGACGGCGCCGTAGCCGCCCCCGCCGCCAGCCTCGGTGACCGGGGAGAACGTCGGCGCGGGGGCGCCCGCGGTGGCCAGGCTCGTACCGACGGTGCCCGTGCCGGGGTGGCGGAAGTACAGGCGGACGCCGTCGCCCTGCGGGCTCGCCGAGAGCGGCCCGGTGGTCGCCGGCAGCCCGGTCGGGAAGGGGCCGCTGAACGGGGCGTCCGGTGTCGGCTGGATCCAGGCCAGCACGCTCTGGGGCGTGGCCGCGTACACATGGCGCCGCCCCGCCCCGTCGGTCGCGGTGACCGGGTCGCCCTGCAGGCTGGTGCCGCCGAGGGCCTGCCACGCGCCGAAGGCGCCGTCCGGGGTCGCCTGGGCACGGGCGCGCAGGGTGCGCAGGGAATCGCGTACGTACACGGTCATCCGGCCGGTGCGGTCCACGGCGACGGCAGGTGCACTGATCGCCGAGGTGCCGGATATGTCGTCTGTGTCCGGGGTGCCCAGTGACTCCCACGGGCCGAAGGCACCGTCGGGCGTGGCCTGGACGGCGTACACGGCATTGCGCCCGTACTCCTGGGGCGTGGCGCCTAGGGTGGTCTGGGTGCCGAAGACCGCGATCCTGCCGTCGGGGAGCCGGGCAGCCGTCGCGCCCGCGTCGATCCCGGCGCCGGGGAGGAACTGGGGCCCTTGCCAGGAGGTCTTCGGGCTGCTGCGCGACCAGTACGCCATCCGGCCGTCCAGGACGGCGAAGGCCCACAGTCGGCCGGAGACGCCCTCGGTCATCCAGGAGGTGCCGTCGCCCCGGCTGTAGCGGATGGTCTGGTTCCATCCGGCGCCGGTGGGCCGGGTCGCGGTCTTGCGGTCGCCGCAGCCGGCGGGGCTGCCGCACCAGTCCTGGTGGTCCGTCCAGGCGTAGGTCTTGAGGTAGCCGAGCTTCTCTTCGGCCGCCTGCGGGTCGAGCGTCGGTGGCAGGGAGCTGTTGGGGTAGCTCACATAGTTCTGGACCGAGAAGTGCGGACGGTCCGTGGCCTTCGCGTAGCGTTCGGCCGCGGCCTGTACGAAGCGGGCTCCGTACATGTGGTCCTGGTGGTCGAGGAAGGCGCCGCCGCCTTGCGACCGGCCGGGCGTCGGGTCCTGCGTCCGTATCGTGGTCGGCCGGTACATCGCGAAGATGTCCGCGATGGCCTCCACGGCCTGCTCCTTGGTGTACGAGAACCAGGGCTTGACCGGCGTTCCGGAGGTCAGCTGGGCGCCCAGGGCGGGAACCTTGCCGTCCCACAGGCCGCGCAGGCTGTCCGGATTGTCGCCGGAGATGCTGCGGGCCTCACGCAGCTGCATCCATACCAGGTTGACCTCGGGCCTGGCGACGAGGACGTCCACCTCGGCGCTCCCCCCGCCCGCGGTGGGTATGGACCTGCGCTGCCAGGCGCTGGTGCGGCTGCCGGTGGCCATCTGCGCGTATGCGGCCCGTATGCCGTTCTGCCGGGCCTCCGCGTAGGCGGCGTGGTCGGCGGGGCCCGCGGGGTCCTCCAGGTGCGGGCTGTGGGCCTCGTTCCTGCCGTCGGACTCGCCGGAGGTCAGGTAGACGGTGGCGACCTTGACGCCCGTCGATATGGAGCGGCTCAGGTCGGGGTTCATGAAGAACAGGTCGTCGTCGGGATGCGCGACGACCTGGAGGACCGTGCCCTCGGTCACACTCGGGCGGAAGGCCGCCTCGGGAGCCGTCGGCTCCTGCGCGGTCCCGTATCCGTAGGCCCAGGTCGTCACCCCGGCGGCGCCGACGGTGAGCGTGGCGAGCAGGGCCGCGAGGCGGGTGCGGCTGGCCAGGGACATCTGCAACGCCTTGAGGGTCGATCCGGTGCGGATTTCCGCCGAGGGGGAGTCGGCGTCCCGATGGCTCCACCACTTACCGGAGACGACCGGGCCCGATTATGCCTCGCGCGTTTGCGACTGACACACCATCAAGGGGCATATGACAGACAATCAAATTAAATGCACTATTTAGGTTTCTTTGTCCCATTTTCTATCGCTTGAGTGGCGGCCACGGCAGGACGGGGAGGTGCTCTGTTCTCCCTCGCGCAGCTGCCTGACCTTGCGGCGCGGCCGGGCGAGTTCCGTCTTCGCGTCGCCGGTAAACCAGGACCTGCGGCGGACCGAGCGGGTCCGCCGATGTGTCCAGGCCCACATCAACTCCATCGTCCGGCTCTCAATCCGCCTGCGGATCAACCGTCCCGCGGTCCCGGCGCGGGGCGGGTGTTTTCGCGTACGGGCGTGTGACCTGGGGGCGTTTGGGCTGCCGGGCAGTCACATCTTGCACATCCGCATCTGCTACTCAAAATTGCGAATCTCATATGTAGATGCAGGGTATTTTCGCTGCTAGAGTCCGCATGCGCTGCTCGGTACAGGGTGGCGAGATGGCCGATCTGAACCCCTGGTCTGCCCCTGAGCGGCATACATCCGCGAGGCAGGCAACCGTTGTGATGCCGTGGCAAAACCGCACCGACGACGCCCGTGCCCCCGCTTTCGGATACCGCTCCGTACCGCGCCATGCGCCTTCGACGCCTATCGCTTGCCGCTTTCGCCCATCAGATGGGGAGATCCACATGAACACAGGACTTCTGCGCCGCTCCGCCACGGGCAGGGCGCTGCTCCTGGGTGCCGTACTGACCCTGGCCGTGCCGGGAACCGCCTACGCCAACACCGTGAGCGTCACCGTGAAGACCCCCGGGGCCACCAGCGGGCCCGCCACCGCCAACGCCGAGATATCGACGCACGCGGACTGTTCCGGCGGCCTGATCTCCGGCGGGGGGATCAACCAGGCCATCGGCGCCGGCGCGGGCGTGAACGGCAACCACGCCAACGGCACCTCGCCCAGCTCCGACGGCACCACCGAATACACCGGCTCCACCGGTGTCGTCGGCACTGACGTGACGCACTGGCTCGGCATAGGCGGAACCGGGGGCCAGGTCAACGCCTCCTTCTCCACCACCCCCTACGCGATGTGCTTCACCAGCAACCTGATCAACCACACCCAGGTCGTCATGAACAAGGCCAACACCCCCACCACCGGGGCGACGGTGGGCCGCGTCACGGCGACCTGCCCGGCCAACACCCGCCTGCTCGGCGGCGGCGCCCGGACCACCCCGGGCAATACGGGCAGCTACAAGGCGATCGCCGGCTTCCCCACCTTCAACAACTCCGCCCACAGCTACGGTGCGAAGGCCGCGGCGGACGGGGAGACCGACCCCGACTCCTGGTCGGCGGTCGGCTGGGACGGCAGCTCCAACAGCGCCAACTACACCTACGCCTACGCGATCTGCAGCGGAAGCGGCATCAACGTCAGCGGCGCCACGGTCAAGGTCCGCCACAGCGAGGTGAGCGGCCCGACCTCCGGGAGCACCGGCCAGACGGCGACCGTGGGCTGCGGAGGCGGTGACGGGAAGCTGGTCAGCGGCGGCGCCGCGGTCAGCGGAGGCAGCGTGACGACCACCGACTTCACCGGCCCGGGTTCGGGCGGCGACCACCTCAACGGAAGCTTCCCCAGCACCTCCGGCGGCGCCGCGGTCAGCGACGGGACCACCACGGCGGCGTACTGGACAGCCGCCCACACCGGCGGTCAGTCCTCGCCCGGTACCCACACCGACGTCTGGGCGCTGTGCGCCGACGACGGCGTCTGAGGCAGCGGTTCCGGACGGCCGGCCACGTACAAGTAAACAAGAGAGAGAATTCGATGAGCACGAAACTCCGGCGGGGCTCCGCCACCGGCAAGGCCCTGATCCTGGCCGCTCTGCTGACCGTCGCGGTGCCGGGAGCCGCGTACGCCAAGACCGCCGACGTCACCGTCATCACCCCCGGGGCCACCATGGGCCCGGCGACCCCCTTCACCGGGGTCTCCTCGCACGCGGACTGCGCCGACGGCCTCGTCTCCGGCGGCGGCGTCGACCAGGCCATCGGCGACGACGAGATGGCCAACGGCAACCACGTGCTGGGCATGGTGCCCAGTGCCGACGGCGCCACCGAGTACACCGACACGCCCGGGACCGTCGGCAGCGACGCCACGCACTGGATGGCGTTCGGCGGAAGCGGGAGCCGCAGCAGCACCGCCTTCTCCACCACCCCGTACGCGATCTGCCTGCACAGCAACCTGATCAGGCACACCCAGGTGGTCATGAACAAGGCCTCCGGTCCCACCAGCGGGCTGTCGTCCAAGCTCGTGACGGCGACCTGCCCAGCCAACACCGTCCTGATCGGCGGCGGCGCCCGCACCACCCCGGCCAGCGTCGGCAGCCTCAAGCCGATCGCCAGCTTCCCCACCTTCAACGACTCCGAGCACCACTTCGGCGCGATCGCCGCGGGCGACGGCGAGACCGACCCCGACTCCTGGACGGCCGTCGGGGGGATCGGCGGCGGACGCGGCGAGGACAACATGACCTACGCCTACGCGATCTGCAGCGCGGACGACATCGACCTCAAGCACGTCTCCACGACGGTCCACTTCAGGGAGGTCAGCGGCCCGAACACGGCCTCCACGGGACAGACGGCGACGGCCGGCTGCTCCCGCGAGGACGGGCAACTGGTCAGCGGGGGCGCCGCCATCAGCGGAGGCAACGTGACCACGACCGACTTCAGCAAGGCGACTTCGGGCGGCCCCCACCTCAACGGCAGCTTCCCCAGCGACGCTGCCGGCACCCCGGTCGGCGACGGGGGCTCCAACCCGTCGTACTGGACGGCAGCCACCCACAGCGGGGGTTCGCCCTCCCCGAACAGCTACTCCGACGTCTGGGCGCTGTGCCTGGACGTGCAGCACGGGCACAAGCGGTAGCTCCCCGAGCAACTTCCCCGCAGCGGACCCTCCGGCGCCAGGAGGGTCCGCTCGCTGCCGTATCCGGCCACCCCACACGCCCCCTCTGACTCTGAGCCGCCTACCCCACGCGAGTCAGTAGTCCTGAGTATTACAACGAGGGGATGACCGTCTTCCTCTGCTCCAAATGCGGCGGCGCCATCACGCCGGAGCCGGCTGAGCTTGCCGCCGTCCTTGACGTCTCGGACGACGAACGCGACCGGGACAAGGAAACACGCCGGGCACCTTCCACCGTTCCGCGGGGCCACTACGCGATCGATCCCGAGCCCTGGGGACCTCCCTACGTCGTGCAGGACGATCAGGAGGACCCGAAGCCGGCTCAGTCACGCGGACCTCTGGTCTGCCGCGAAGAAGGCTTCGTCCTCTCGGCGGGCACCCGACACACAGTACTGGTGCACCCCGACGCCGCCGCCGGCCTTCAGCCACTGCCCAACTGGGAGAACAGCACTGGCTGCTGCGGACCGACAGGCGACGAGGGGCTCAACCGGGCCTGCCCCTGCGGCGCTCCGGTCGCGACCCTCGCGGCCGACTGCTTCGGGCCCTACGAACTCCATCTCGACCCCATCCGGACCTACGCGTTCTCCCAATAGGACCGAGAAGGGCGTGGGGAGACGACACGCCCGCCGGAGCCCGTCCACCCAACTTCTTCACGACTGCTTTCCGTGGTGAACGTCGGCTCGCAGGCGGACCGTCGCTGAGCTGGGCTAGTTCGGACAAGACCAGCTCGCCGCCCTCGGCCTGGTCCTCAAGGCGGTGGTGCTGTGGACGACGCGGTACATCGACGCCACAGTCGCCCAGCTCCGCGCGGAGGCCCACGAGATCCGCGACGAGGACATCGTGCGGCTGTCCCCGCTCAAGCACAGAAACCTCAACGTCCTGGGTCGCTGCAGCTTCAGCGCGTCTGTCCCGCGCGAGGGGCTGCGGCACCTGCGCAACCGGACGCGGTCGAGCTGGACGATGATGACGACGGCGGAGAGGAATGAGCCGGGCCGCTCGGGCGGCCCGGCAGTCAATTGTCGAGTTCGTGGGCCTCACAGCCCGGCGGGCTGGACTGCCCCTTGGGGGACCGTCAGCCGGTGCAGCCCGGGACCGCACCGGCCGGGCTGCAGTTGTTCGGCTGGTTGTCGCGAATGACATCGCCGTTCAGGGTCAGGACGCCGGACGCCTTGAAGATGCCGCCGCCGTCGCCCGCCCGGTTGTGGGTGATGGAGTTCTCCTCCAGCGTGGTGGTGCCCAGCCCCGCGGGTCCCCCGGCGTGGTAGAGGCCGCCGCCCTGCGCCGTGCCGTCCTTCGCGGTGACCGTGTTCCGGAGAACCTTGTTGCGCCTGGCCGTCAGGGTGCCGCCGTCGGGGTTGTCGAGGCCGCCGCCCTGAGCCGTACCGTTCGACGCGTTGACGGTGTTGCCGGTGATGTGGCTGTCAGTCAGTTCGAGCGTGCCGAAGGGGCCCACGCGGACGCCACCACCGCGTGCGGTGCCGTCCTTGGCTACCGCCCGGTTGCCGCTGATCTTCACCTTGCTCACGGTCATCAGGGCGTTGTTCGCGACGCCGCCGCCCTGGGCGACACCCTGCGGAGCGTCCGAGGTGTTGTCGGTGATGGCGCCGCCGGTCACCGTCATCCTGCCGGGCGCTGGAATGCCGTTGGAGACGGCGGCACGCGCGAACCCGCCGGGGGCGAAGGAACGGTTCTTGCTGATGATCGTGTCCTCGACGGTCGTCTCGGCGAAGCTGATGATGCCGGCCCCGAAGGCGGTGCTCTGCGTGTTCTTGGTGACGGTCGCGGTGTTCCCGGTCAGCCGGGAGCGGGTGACCGTCAGCGGACCGTCATTCGCGATGGCGCCGCCGGCGGCGCCGCCGCCGGATTCGCTCCCGCTGTAGATGACGTGGTTTCCGGTGACTTCGGTCTCGCTCACGCTTCCGGTGCCGGGGCTGTCGATGGCGCCGCCCTGGGCGAACACGTCAGACCGGGACGTGTTGCCGATGAACTTGCTCCGGGTCACCGTCATCGTTCCGGCGTTGGAGATGCCGCCGCCACAGGCCAGGCCCGGGGGGTCGGGGAAAGCAGGGCAGTCCGTGGCGAAGCCACCACTGATCGTCGTGTGGGTGAGCGTGAGGTTTCCCGTCGGTCCTACGAAGAGGATCCGGAACTTCGGCACGTTGCTCTCGCGCCCGTCCCGCCTGATCGTGGCCCCACGCCCGTCGATGGTGATCTCACTGGCGATCACCGGAAGGCCGTTGCCGGGGTTCACGGCGTCCGGCGCCGTCAGCTTGTACGTGCACTTGCGCGCCAGCCGGAGCGTGTCCGGCCCTGGTGAGCTGTTCGCGGCGTTGATCGCCGCGACGAGATCCGGGACCGAGCAGCGAACCTGCACCGTGGCGGCGTGAGCGGCCGGGACGGGGACCGCCACCAGCGCGCCCGCCAGTAGGCCGAGGACGGCCGGGACATGCCGACGAGACATCGGAGACTCCTCTTTCTGCGGTGTACGGCCGGCCGTCAGGGGACCGCAACCAGCCGAGCCCAGCCGACCATGCGCAACCGCCGTCGGCTTCCCGGCATGATCCGTACGGGGGCGCGGACAGCCCGGACGGAGCATGAAGACGTGCGAACGGGTCAAGACGCGCGAACGGGTCCGCCCTGGAGGGCGGACCCGTTCGCCGTGACGCAGCTCGCCGCACTTGGCCAGAAGAGGGCCGGCACCGGGCCGCCGCGCGGGTGGTGTTCGAGCTGGGTCAGAAGCAGGCGAACGAGCAGCATGGTCTTGTCGGCACCCGGCTCGCCGAGGACCACCAGGCGGCGCGTGGGAACGCGCTCGAAGACCTGGCGGATGTCATCCCATTTGCTGAACGTGACAGTGGTCAGAACGCAACCACCAGCAAGGCCAGGAACCCGGTGAGCGCCGGCGGCGGCACCCACCGCCGCAGCGAGAGGTACGTGCTGCCGGGGGACTGCTGACGTTCCGCCATTGCCACTCCATGAACGGGCGCTGTCCGGCGCCGCTTGCCAGTCCGGTGCTGCGGTACGTGGACCGCTGCCGAGGTGGCATCCCTTCGTGCCCCGACGCCTTCCCCATGAGTAGTCGGTGCGATGCGTCGACGAGTTCCCGGACTTGGCGGAGGCACCCCGAGGCCGCATTCCCGGCCAGAAGCCCCGGCCCGTATGGATGCGTCGGTTCCTACGCGCGGGTCGGCTTGGGACCGGGTGGACCGGGTGGTTCCGGACAGGTTTTCGAGCGTGCAGGCGCTGCGGAAAGGGGCGGAAGCCTTGACTCTGCGCGGTGTCGCCATCGGGTCCCGTGGCCGGTATTCGACCGGATGTGCCGCATTTGCGGATCTCTGACGAACCCGTGGGAGATCTGTACGCTACGGTAACTTCACTGTCCGTTATTCCCTGGACGCCCCTTGCATCCCTCTGTCATCTACTGCCCTGGCACTCCCATGCCCGCGGCGGACCGCCACGGAGAGCGACATACATGAGCACGACCGAATACAGCCGAATAGAAGCCTTAGGCGTCTGCCTGCCGGCAGCCGTACAGACCACCCCTCAACTCGCCGCCCGGGTCCCGGGGCTGGGGGACGTGGACATCGAGAAGATCACCGGGATCGCCGAGCGGCGCGTGTACGACCCCGAACCAGCCGCCGGCGAGGACTCGTTCGGGATGGTCCTGGCCGCCGCCCGCGACGCCCTGGCGTCCTCCCGCTACCGGGCCGCCGACCTCGACATCGTCATCTCCGCCTCGATCACGCGGTTCAAGGACGGCGGCCGCTTCACCTTCGAGCCTTCCTTCGCCTCGATGCTCGCGAGGGAGCTGGGGGCCCGCTCCGCCATCCACTTCGACGTCTCCAACGCCTGTGCCGGCATGATGACCGGCGTCTGGCTGCTCGACCGGATGATCCGCTCCGGTGCGGTCCGGCGAGGCCTGGTCGTCAGCGGCGAGCAGGCCACCCGCGTCGCACAGACCGCCGCACAGGAGATGACCGACTCCTACGACCCGCAGTTCGCCTCGCTCTCCGTCGGCGACTCGGCGGCCGCGGTCGTCCTGGACGCCTCCGCCGACCCGGCCGACCGCATTCACTACATCGAGCTGATGACCTGCTCCGAGTACTCCCACCTGTGCATGGGCATGCCGAGCGACCGCACCCCGGGCATCGCCCTGTACACGGACAACAAGAAGATGCACAACCGCGACCGGCTCAGGCTGTGGCCGCGGTTCCACGGAGACTTCCTGGCCAAGAGGGGGCGGGAGTTCGCCGGTGAGGAGTTCGACTACGTCATCCAGCACCAGGTTGGCACGCGTTTCATCGACTACGCCAACCAGATGGCCGAGGCCGAATTCGGCACGCCCATGCCTGCCTCCCTTTCCGTGGTGGAGCGGTACGGAAACACCGCCACGACATCGCACTTCCTGACGCTGTGCGAGCACCTCAGGACGGGCAGCGCCCGCCCCGGGGCCAAGTTCCTCCTGGTGCCGGCTGCCTCCGGCGTGGTCACCGGTGCCCTGTCCGCGACGCTCACGAACGTGGGGGTGTGAGCCGTGGGCATGGTCATCACCGCCGCCGCAACCGCTGTCCCCGACGGGTCCGCCCCCGCGTCCGTCGTGGACCTCGCAGGCCGGGTCGCCCGCAGCTGCCTGGCCCGGGCGCGGGTGTCGGCCTCGTCGATCGGCGTGCTCGTCAACGTCGGCGTCTACCGGGAGCACAACACCTTCGAGCCGGCCATGGCGGCCTTGGTGCAGAAGGAGGTCGGCATCAACCTCGACTACATCGCCGACCCCGACCCTGCCGCAGGCTTCTCCTTCGACCTGATGAACGGCGCCTGCGGCGTGCTCAACGCCGTACAGGTGGGGCATGCACTGCTGGAAACGGGAAGCACCGAGCGGGTGCTGATCACGGCCGCCGACGTGCACCCGGGGGGTGACGCGGACCGCGACACCGGCTACCCGTACGCGGACCTGGCCGGCGCCTTCCTGCTGGAGCGCAGCGCCGACCCCGGTGCCGGATTCGGTCCGGTGCGCCACTACACCGCTGACCTGCCCACGGATGTCGAGGGCTACCTCGACACCGACGCCATGGGCAGGCACGGGCGGGCTGCGATCACCGTCCGGCGTGAGCCGGGCCACGGGGAGCGGCTGAGGGAGTTCGCGGCGCGGGCCGTGACCGACTACGCGGAGGAGACCGGCGTAGACCTCGACCGGACGCTCGTGATCGGCCCGTCCGCGGCCCAGGCCGAGGGCGGGGGAGAGCCGCACACCGCGGCGCCGGTCCTGGGCTACCTCCGGGCGATGGACGGCGTACGCCGGGACGATTATGACCAGTTGCTGTTCGTGTCCGTCGGCGCCGGACCCAGCGCGGCATGTGCCGTCTACCGGCCCGAGGGGTGGTGAGCCCCGTGAGGAGCACGAGGTCAGCTACCGGGCAGCCCGCCGACCACGCCGCGGAGCACCTCGCCACCGTGACGGGGACCGTGGCCGGGTGGCTGGAGTGGAACGCCCGCGCCTTTCCCGAAAAGCCGGCCGTCATCCACCCCGACGGGCGCGGCTCCCGCTACCGCACCCTCACCTACGGCCGGTTGCAAGAGACGGTCGAGATGCTGGCCCGCGGATTCGAGCGGGCCGGGATCACCCGGGGCACCAAAACGGTGCTGATGGCCCCACCCGGGCCGGAGCTGTTCGCGCTCACCTTCGCGCTGTTCCGGGTCGGAGCCGTGCCCGTCGTCGTGGATCCGGGCATGGGCGTACGGCGCATGCTGCACTGCTACCGGGCCGTGGGAGCCGAGGCATTCATAGGACCGCCCGTCGCCCAGCTCGTGCGCGTCCTGAGCCGCCGTACCTTCGCAGCGGTGCGCGTGCCCATCACCCTGGGGCGATGCCGGCTCGGCCGCGGCCACACGCTGGCCGCGCTGCGCGCCACCTCGGGAACCGGGAGGCACGAGGAGGCGGCGGCGCTGACCGGCGGGGACGACCTGCTGATGATCGGCTTCACCACCGGAAGCACCGGCCCCGCCAAGGGAGTCGAGTACACCCACCGCATGGCTCTGTCCATCGCCCGCCAGATCGAGGCGGTCCACGGCCGCACCCGCGACGACGTCTCCCTCGTCACGATGCCCTTCTACGGGGTGCTCGACCTGGTCTACGGCTCCACCCTGGTCCTCGCGCCGCTGGCCCCCGCCCGGGTCGCACGGGCGGACCCGGCCCTGATCGTGGACGCTCTGGAACGATTCCGCGTCACCACAATGTTCGCCTCACCCGCTCTGCTGCGGAACCTGGCCGGGCACCTCACCGGCACCGCACGCGGCCGCCACCCGCTGCCCGACCTGAACTGCGTCGTCTCCGGCGGAGCCCCGGTGCCCGACGCGGTCGTGGCCGCGCTGCGCCGCGTACTCGACGAGAAGGCGCGGATCCATGTGACGTACGGGGCCACGGAGGCACTGCCGATCACCTCGATCGAGGCAGCTGGAATCCTCGGCGACCGCGACCGCGACCGCGACCGCGACCGCGACCGCGACGGCGACGGCGACGGCGACGGTGGCAGCGGCGGCGACCGTGCCGGTACTGCGGCCCGGTCCGCCGCAGGCGAGGGGACCTGTGTCGGCCGGCCCGTTCCCGGCACCCGCGTGACCATCGCCCCCGTCACCGACGGCCCTCTCGCCCGCCTGGACTCCGAGACCAGCCTGCCGGCCGGGCGCGTCGGCGAGATCCTGGTCCACGGAGACTCCGTCAGCCGGCGCTACCATCGCGCACCGCAATGCGACGCCGCGCACAAGGTGACCGAGGAACGCCCGGGCGGCGAAGCCCCGCGCGTCTGGCACCGGACAGGTGACCTCGGCCGCCTCGACGACGAGGGGCGGCTGTGGTTCTGCGGACGCGCCGCGCAGCGGGTCCGCACCGCCTACCGAGACCTGCACACCGTGCGCTGCGAGGGCGTCTTCAACGCCCACCCTCTGGTCCGGCGCACCGCCCTGGTCGGCATCGGGCCGGCCGGCGCGCAACGGCCCGTCGTGTGCGTGGAGACCGAGACCGGGGCGGAAGGGGCGGCTCTCGACGACGCCGGGTGGACGAACCTGGTCGCCGAACTGCGCGCGATGGCCGAGGCGCACGCCCCGACGACCGGCATCCAGGAGTTCCTGCGCCACCCCGGTTTCCCCGTGGACATCCGCCACAACGCCAAGATCGGCCGCGAGGAGCTGGCCCATTGGGCCGAGCGGCAGCAGCCCCGGACTGCCCGGCGCCGGCGGGCGGTCCGGATCGTGCCGCTCGCCGGGTGGGCGTACCTTGTCGGCGGGGCGGTGTGGGCCGCGACCGCAGGGGTCCCCGACCTCCCGGCGCTGCGGTGGCTGTGGTGGGCCGACGCCTTCCTCAGCATCGGCGTGCACGCCGCGCAGGTTCCGCTCGCGCTGCCGCGCGGCCGGGCGGCGGGACACGGGACCTCCTCGGTGGTCGGACGCACCATGCTCTACGGTGCGACCTGGTGGCGGTCCCTGTGAAGATTCTGGTCACCGGAGCATCCGGGTTCCTGGGCGGGCACCTGGTCGAGGGTGCCCTGCGCCAAGGCCATCTGGTCCGCGCCCTCGTACGGCCCGGCAGCGATGCGGTACGGCTGCGCTCCCTGCCCGGCGTCGAGGTCGTTACCGGTGATCTCACCGACGGCGGTTCCCTCGGGCGGGCGGCGGAGGGCTGCGAGGCGGTGCTGCACAGCGCGGCACGGGTCGTCGACCACGGCAGCCGCGCGCAGTTCCAGGCCGCCAATGTCACCGGCACGCTGCGGCTGCTGGCAGAGGCACGGTCGGCGGGGGCGCGGCGGTTCGTGTTCGTCTCCAGCCCGAGCGCGTTGATGCGGGTACGGGAGGGCGACCGTTTCGGCATCGACGAGAGCACTCCGTACCCGGAGCGGTGGTTCAACCAGTACTGCGAGACGAAGGCGATCGCCGAACAGTACGTACGGGCGGCCGACGGGCCGGAGTTCACCACCTGCGCCGTGCGCCCGCGTGGCATCTGGGGGCCGCGCGACCACGCCGGATTCCTGCCGCGCATGGTCGAGGCCATGCGTGCGGCCCGGCTGCCGGATCTCTCGGGCGGCAAGCGGGTCCTGGTGTCGCTGTGCCACGTCGACAACGCGGTGGACGCCTGCCTGCGGGCCGCGATCGCGCCTGCCGGGCGGGTCGGCGGCAAGGCCTACTTCGTCGTGGACCGCGAGGAGACGGACCTGTGGCCCTTCCTGGCCCGGGTCGGCGCCCTCTTCGAGTGCCCGCCGCCCGCCCCGCGTATACCGCTCCTCCTCGGCCGCGGGATCGCCGCGGCAGTCGACACCGGATGGCACCTGAGCCGCCGATCCGCGGGAAGAGGCGGAGACACGGACACGGGTCCAGCACTGAGCCGCTACATGATGGCGCTGCTGACCCGGTCGGCGACGTACGACACCACTGCCGCCCGTCGCGACCTCGGCTACGCGGCTCCGCGTACCCAGGCCGACGGACTGCGGGCGCTGCGGAACTGGGTGACGGCGGTGGGCGGCGTCGCCGCCTGGACCGCCAGCCCGTCCCACTCCGCCGGCTCCGTCGCATCGGCCTGCCCGGCGCCGCGCACCGCATCCGACCACACCGAACAAGGGAACGCACAGTCATGACATCCCGTCAGGTCGACGCCGATGACGCCACCCGCTACCGGCGTCCGGTGTCGCCCACCGAGCGCCTCTACCTCGCCGCCGGGGACACCCGCGGGGACATGGCCCTGCGCATCGTCGTCGAAGGGGACGGCGTGATCGACCGCAGACGCCTCCGGGCAGCCCTGGCCCAGGCCGCCGAGGCATGTCCGGGCTCCCGGCTCGTGCGCGTCGGGGCGATGTGGAGCGCCAATGGGCCGTCGCCGTGGGTGCGGTACGCCGCACCGCGCGCCGGTGCGTACGCCGACTCGGCACCGGGGACGGTCGTGCTGCCTGCCGGGCCGTCGCGTCGAGCGGAGCCGCCGGGCTGCGAGGTACTGGTCGTGCCCGGCGGGGAAGGGAAGGCGACCACCACTGTCGTCTTCAGCGCCTCGCACGCGGTGATGGACGGTCACGGCGCCCTGACCTGGGTACGGGAGGTCTTCCGCGCCCTGCGGGGCGACCCCGCCCGGCCCGCGCTCGACGTGGACACCGATGCCGGGCTGCTGCGCCGGCTGGGCAGCACCGGGCCGCGGCCCACACCGAGGCCCGCCCGGCGCTCCCCGCTCGGCACCGCCCACGGCGGCAGCGGCCCGCTCCGGACGATGTGGCTGCGCCGCACCCTGCCCGGTCGTCGCCCCGCGCTCACCGCCCGCCTCGCCCAGAGCCTGACCGACGCCGCACGGCTCGACACCCGCGTCATGGTCCCCGTCGACCTGCGCCGCCACCGCCCCGGGATCGCGGCGACGGGCAACCTGAGCCTGCCGCTGTTCCTGGACCTGCGCCCCGGGGCGGAGTGGACGGCCGCGCACACCCACCTGGTGACCGCCCTCGCCGAGGGCCGCGAACTCGCCACCGGATTCGAGACGGCCCTCGCGGTGCTCCCGCCCGCCGTGACCGCCGGTCTGCTGCGCACCGCCCAGGCCGTGGCGCTGCGTACCGACCGGCACCTCGCCTCGGCCGTCGTCTCCCACCTCGGCCGCCTGGACCTGACCGAACTCTCCGGCGGTGGTTTCAAAGCGTCCACGGCCTACGCGCTGCCCGTACATGCTCCGCTGGTCCCGCTCTCCCTGGTAGCGGCCGAGACCGGCACTGCCACCGAGATCACGCTGGGCGTCCGGGGCAGGGGCCCGGGCCTCGCCGCCCGTGCGGCGGAGTTGCTGGACACGACCCTGGCCGGTCTCGACGACAGGCCGGCGGCGGGGGCCCGCCGGGCCGGGCCGGACGCGGCGGCCGAGCGCCCCGCGCCGTCGGTGGCGCGGCCGGATGAGGCCG
The DNA here is from genome assembly GCF_045208355.1 of Streptomyces sp. NBC_01546. NCBI lineage: Bacteria > Bacillati > Actinomycetota > Actinomycetes > Kitasatosporales > Streptomycetaceae > Streptomyces > Streptomyces sp. NBC_01546. Next base: position 398,328 of record NZ_CP109379.1, on the reverse strand, counting down.
TCCCGGATGGGGCCGTTCCCGGGCCCACCGTCGTGGACGTCTTCCGTGCCCAGGCCGCCCGCACCCCTGACGCGCCCGCGCTCGACGGACCCGAAGGCGTGGTCACGTACGCCGAGCTCGACCGGCGCTCCGACGCGGTCGCGGCCGGGCTCGGGCGGCGCGGCGTCGGACGAGAGGACCTGGTGGGACTCGTCGTCGACCGCACTCCCGCCGGAGTGTGCGCCCTGTGGGGCGTCCTCAAGGCAGGCGCCGCCTACGTGCCGCTCGACTCCGGTCATCCCGGCGCACGGATCAGGGAGATCCTCGAGGGATCCGCCGCCGGACTGTGCCTGACCCGGCGACATCTGGTCGGGGAACTCGCCCCTTTCGTGCCCGGGACCCTGCTCGCCGTCGAGGATCTCCTCGAGGGTCCTGGCCCGCACACCGCCGCGGCGGTCGCCGGCGCGGTCCGTGACGCCGAACCCAGGGCCGCCGCAGAAGTACGGCCCGGGGACCTCGCGTACGTCATCCACACGTCCGGTTCCACCGGCCGCCCCAAGGGCGTGCAGATCGAGCACGGCAGCCTCATGGGATTCGTCCGCTGGATGACCGGCGTCTGTCGGGTCACCGGTCGCACCCGATTCGGCTTCGCCTCCTCCTACGCTTTCGACATCTCCTGCTTCCCCCTCTTCCTGCCCCTGCTGGCCGGCGGTACGGTCGTCCTCGCGCCCGGCACGCCCTCGCCCGCCGTCCTGCGTGCTCTCGTCGTCGAGCACCGCGTGGACTCCCTCGCGCTCACGCCTTCCCACCTCGCCCTCCTCGGCGCCGCGAGCGGCGGCCCCGCGCACTCCCTGCGCACCCTGGTGCTGGGCGGAGAGCCCCTCACCCGCGCCGCTGTACGGTCCGCGCACGCCGCCTTCGGGGCCGGCTGCCGTGTGATCAACGCGTACGGGCCCACCGAGGCGACCGTCGCCGTGCTCGCCCACACCGTGGACGGCGGCGAGAGCGGCGCCACCGTCCCGATCGGCCTTCCCGGCCCGTACGCACGGGTCGAACTCGTCGGCGAGGACGACGAGACCATCGGCAGCGGACCGGGCGACATCGGCCGCACCGGCGAGATCGTCGTACGCGGGGTCCAAGTGGCCCGCGGCTACCTGGGCCCGGCCGCCGTCCGTCGCTCACCCTTCACCATCGGCCCCGACGGCGTCCGCGCCTATCGCACCGGTGACCTCGGCCGCCGACTGGCCGGCGGCGCCGTCGAGTTCGCCGGGCGCATCGACGAGCAGGTCAAGATCGCCGGGCATCGCGTCGAGCCCGCCGAGGTCGTCGCCGCCCTCGAAGCCCACGTTGCCGTCCACCGGGCGGTCGTCCTGCCCCGCCGCCGCCCGCACTCGACGGCGGCCGTGCTCTGCGCATACGTTCTGCCGCACGCCGAGCACCTCGAGGCCTCCACGACACATACGGACCTGGCCCGCGTCCTGCGGTCCGAGCTCGCCCGGACCCTGCCCGCGCACCTCGTCCCCGCGCATGTCGTCGTGGTCGACACGATGCCCGGCACGGTCAGCGGCAAGACCGATCTCGACGCCCTCCCCGACCCCTTCACCCGTACCACGCAGTCCGCCGCACCCCCGGCGGACAGTGTGGAGGCGCGTGTCAGGCATCACTGGGCGGCCATCCTCGGCGTTGACGGCACGCTGCTGTCGGCGGACTCCGACTTCCACGTCCTGGGCGGCGATTCCCTGGCCCTCGTCGAGATGCTCACCGCCGTCTCCTCCGACCTGCTGAGCCCCGGCCAGGCCCAGTGGTTCACCAGCGGCCTCGACTGCCTGGTAGGGAACCTGACGCTCGAGCAGGTCTGTTCGCGGCTGGCCGCCGCCCGAGAGGAGGCCGCCGCATGATCTTCGTCGGAGAGGGAGCCCTGCTGCGCCGCGCCGTCACCCATGCGGCCACCCGAGGCCATCCGGTCGACCTGGTCTGCTCCGCCGACCCGCTGGATGCCGCGCCCGCCGAGGCGCCCCACCTGGCGGCGGCGGACGTCAACGACCACGCCGGTACGTTGGCCCGGGCCTGCACCGATGGCATCGTCTGGTCCCTCAACAACCGGCAGATCTTCCGCGAGCCGCTGCTGCGGTCCGAGGGCCTGCGCATCCTCAACATCCACAACGGACTGCTGCCCCGGCACCGCGGACTCCCTTCCATAGCCGTCCTGTTCGCCGTCCTCCACGGCGACACGGAGTACGGCGCCACCGCCCACGAGGTCGACGCCGGCATCGACACCGGTCCGGTCCTGGCCGAACACCGTTTCCCCCTAGGGCCCGAGGACTGCTACCACCAGGTCATGCTCCGCGGAGTCCGAGCCTGCCACGCCCTGTTCGAGCAGATCCTCCCGTCCGTCGCAGCCGGAACCGCGCACCCCGCACCCCGCGCGGCGGCGGAGCCGTCCGCGTACTACGGCCTGCGCGCCCTGGACCGGCTCGCCGCCTTTTCCGACCACCCCGCCTACGCCCGTGCCACCGACCTCGGCCTGTTCGCGGCTCATGCTCCCGAGGTCGCCCGGGCGCTGCTCCGGCTGTCCTCACCGGCTTCGCCACCGGGTGGGACACCGGCGGGCTCGCGCAGGTGCTCGCGGTCCTGACGCTGCATCACAGCCGTACCTGTGTGGCGTACGCGGGGGATTCCGGACGGAGCTCCAGGAGGTCGAACTGGCAGAACCATTACCGCACTTGGCGGGGCTTCTGGTGTTGTCGGTCGATACTTCCGGTCCTGTCGTGGTGGTCGAGGCTCGTCCGCGCTCCCGTGTTTCAGCAGGGTGTTGTGGGTGCGGCGGTCCTGAGTGGCTGGATCCATGTGGTCTGGCGCCGGTTCGCCGACCATGCCCAGCGCGCCGCCTACCCGCCGGAGGGGCACGACTGCGACAGCCGTGCACGTGGCCGGACCTGCGGGCGGCCGTCGGCCGACGGGCCGGCGACCCGGCTGCGACACGCTTGGTGGAGCGGCTCCTGGAGGGCGGCGAGGAGCTCGCCGCCCTCGGGACCTGCACTAGGTCTCCGTACGCCGGGCATCGCACATGCGCGTCGTGCACCCGCTGATCGGTCGAGCTGGACTGCCAGGTCCCGCCCGCCCCGGACGGGCACCAGCGTGTGCTCCTGTGCACCCCGCCAGTCGACGGACGCTACCCCCGGTCGAGTTCTGTGACCTCTTCGCACGCTTCCGACAGCAGGACGAGAACCTTGCCGATCTGCTCACGCACCTCCGGGTCGGTGATGAGCCCGTCCATGCCGACCATCTGGGAGGACACCGGAATACTGGCGCAGGCCGATTCCACGATGGCAGCGCCTGTGTAGCCGAGCACCAGGCGCAGCGTAGCCTCCGCACCCTGACCACGCCCGGGGGCAGCGGTGTTCACCCAGGCCGTGGGCTTGTCGCAGATCTCGGAGCCGCCGACCGTCCAGTCGAGCAGGTTCTTGAACGAGCCTGGGAGAGTGCCCGCATACTCCGGAGTGCAGATCAACACCGCTGCCGCCTCGCCAATCGCCGCGCGAAGCTCGGCAACGGGAGCCGGTAGAGGATCGGTGTCATCGTCGGGATTGAAGTGCGGAAGCGCAGCCAACCCCTCGTAAACGACGGTGCGCACGTGAGAGGGGGCTACTGCACGCGCAGTGCTGAGTACCGCTTCGTTGGAGGAACCAGCCCGCAGGCTTCCGGACAGCAAGAGGATCAGAGGCAGCGTAGACACCTCATCACCCTACCGACCCCTGGCCTGCGGCATGCAGGCCGGACTCGCCTGCGCCTGACGTTCGCCGCCCAGGTTGGACGGGAGCGACGGGCCCCTGGCCGGGCGTGGCAGGGCCCTCAGCGCGCTCCGCCGGGGACGGATCGTGCACGTCCCCGGACGATGCCACCGGCGCCGTCCGGACACGGTGGTTCAGTCACAGGCACGCCGCCCGTCCCGCAGGGGCCCGCACCATGGCGATAGGTTGGACCCGTGATCGATTTTCTTGCTGACATCCCGGTCGCCGGCAGCCTGGACATCGTGTGGCACGCGGGCTGGCCATCGCCCAAGCACGATCCCGCCCCGGAGATCCAGATTCACGCGTACACCGAAAACACGGTGATCCTGCGCCAGAACAAGTCCGTGCACTACGAGGCACCCTTCCTCTTCCTCCTATTCGGGAACGAGAGCGCGCTGCTCATCGACACCGGCGCCACCTCCGACCCCGGCCACTTTCCGCTGCGTGCGACGGTCGACGCACTGATCGAGGACTGGCTGATGCGCAATCCCCGCGCGCAGTACGGGCTGACGGTCGCCCACACGCACGGCCACGGCGACCACATCGCGGCCGACGGGCAGTTCACCGACAGGCCCGGCACCACGGTCGTCGGCCACGGCCTGGACGAGGTCACGGCCCACTTCGGGCTCGGCGGCTGGCCGCACGGTACGGCCGAACTGGACTTGGGCGGGCGGATCCTCGACCTCGTCCCAGGCCCTGGACACCACTCAGCGGCCCTGGTGTTCTACGACCGGCACACGGGCCTGCTGCTGACCGGCGACTCCCTCTACCCCGGGCGGCTCTATGTGGAAGACCGGGCCGCGTACGCCGAGACCGTGGACCGGCTCCTGGACTTCTGCGCGACCCGGCCGGTCACCCACGTCCTCGGCTGCCACATCGAGATGACCACCGTTGCGGACACCGACTACCCCCGTGGCACCACCTACCAGCCGGACGAGCCTCCGCTTCAGCTCACCGCCGCGCATCTGCGCACACTGCGCAAGGCGCTCGCCGAGACTGCGGGACAACCGGGCTCACAGCCCTGCGGCGATTTCATCGTGGTGTACACCTCCTGAGCTTGTTCGGAGGCTTACCAGAGCGCCGGGCGCCCCGTCCGGGTGCGTGGCCAGAGCGTCGCGTCCATGCCCTCGCCTCGGATCAGCTCCATCACCGGGAACGGTGCTTTGTTGTCCCCGGTGCCGGCTTCGCCGAGGTCGTGGATGGTCACGATGTTGGGATGCTGCAGCTGAGCGGTGATTGGTGCCGCGCGTCGCAGGAACCTGGCGCGTGCCTCGTTGCCGCGGCTTCCGCCGCCGGCGAGCAGGGAGATCACCTTGACCGCAACGGGCCGGCCCGGAGTCTCGTCCTGCGCCTCCGGCGCTTGCCCCATATCGCCGTCGCCGAGCTGTCGCACCAACCGGTAACGAGCTCCTTCAACCGCCTCCCAGACGACCACCGGGTCGGCACTGACGCGCAGCCGGGTGGCGGCACATTCCCGTCCGTCGAAGTACTCGCCGCCATGCTCGTACGGCGCCTCCGTCCAAGCCGCCTCGACGCGATAGGTACGGGGGGAATGCGGGCCACGATCTCGCGCACGTGGTCCTCGGACCATGGGGAGTCGACGATCAACCGACCGCTGGGGGCACGGACACCGGGGCGTTCGATCCTCTCCCGGCCCGTTGCGGCGCGTGGCTTGTTTTCTGCCTGCCGTCTTCCCGTACCGCCCCGGGTCACCGACCCTGACCGGATAGCGGACCTGAGCTGTATGAGGAGGACCGGCATGGGCGGGATGCGGAACAGGGGTCATGGCAACGTCGCCGCCGACGGCTCGCAGGCATCGGAGATCCCCGTCCCGGAGGGTATGACGGCGTTCGACGACATCTACGACCAGCCGGATCCTCGGGCCTACTTCCGGTCATTGGGCCCCCTGGAATACCAGGCACCCCATCACGGACAGAGCGTCTTCCGGCGGGCGGTTGCGGCCCGCACGGGTACAGTCCGCGCGGGGCAACGACCGGTGACCGTGCTGGACATCTGCTGCTCCTACGGAATCAACGCCGCCCTCCTCAACCACGAGGTGACACTGGACGACCTCTATGCCCACTACACCTCGCCGCAGGCCACCGCGCTCACTACAGCCGAACTGATCGAATGGGACCGCAGCTACTACGCGGCTCGCCGGCGCCAAGATCCGGCCCGGGTGATCGGACTGGACGTGGCCACGAACGCCATCTCCTACGCATGCGAGGTCGGTCTGCTGGAACAAGGCTTCGCTGAGAACCTCGAAACCGGGCCTCCCTCTCCGTCTCTGCTTCGCGCCGCGCGGCACGCCCGGCTGATCACGATCACCGGAGGGGCTACCTTCCTGTCCCCCCGTACCTTCCAACCGATCCTGGCCTTTGCCCAAGACCCGGTGTGGGTCGCGGCCTTCGTGCTCCGCACCACCTCCTATGAGTCCATCGCCGCATGCCTGGCTGCGAACGGCCTGGTCACCGAGAAGGCCACCACGCACACGTTCCGGCAACGACGCTTCACAGACGCGGACGAACAGCGATACGCCGTCCAAGCGGTGACCGCGGCCGGCGATGACCCATACGGGAAGGAGACCGACGGCTACTTCCACACGGCGCTGCACTTGTCGCGCCCCCCTGAAGACGCGAAGGCATTTCCGCTGACCGACCTGATGCCGCGCCTGTGAGACCAGTCCTGCCTGCACACTCCCCAGCCCAGGCCTGACACGTTGGACCCCGAGGCGCTTTCCAGAAGAAGGGGGCAGCTCAAGGCAGCGTCGAACGGCATGCCCTGCAGGCGGGCACCAAGGGCAGGGCCCTGATCGCCCGTCAGAGCCAAGGGGTCGGCGACCTGTCCGTGTGCCTTCAGCTGGCCGGCTGAGTGCTTCTGTTGGCATGGAGTGACACAAAAGGGATCATGTGAGAATGTCTGATCACCTGTCACCCGCATCGCCGACCACAGTGCGACTCACGCAGTACACGAAGACAGAACAGGGCGAAATCCTCGGCAACGGCGACGATCCGTTCGGCGTCGCACACACCGGTCTGACCTGGCTCCCCAAGGAGGATCATTTCGGCATCAGGCTCGGTGGCCGCCTCGTCGCGCACGCCGGCCTGCTCCGACTGCCCCTATCGATCGGAGATGTGGACACCGAGGTGGTGGGCGTCGGCGGAGTGGCCGTCTCTCCCAACCTACGGGGTCAGGGCCTTGCACGGCTGGTCATCACGGCGGCCCTGGACCATGCACGAACGCTCGGGCCGCAGCACGCGCTCCTCTTCTGCCGCGCTCCACTCGCGCCCTTCTACGAGCGCCTCGGCTGGCAGGCGCTGGACCAGGAGGTCCATGTCGAGCAACACGAGGGACCAGTACCGATGCCACTGCGCACCATGTGGACACCGCTCCATGACGGGGTGAACTGGCCAACCGGAACGGTGCGCGTGCATTCGTTCCCCATGTAAGGGAACGCCCTTTCAGTCCGTACCACCCCCTACCCCACCCCGCCGGCGATTTCGTCACGCTGCGCGAACGGGCAGACCCTGCCCCACAACCCCACCTGAGGCACTCGCTGAAGCTCCCCACTCCGTTGAACTCCGGACGGCGACGCGGCTGTCGCACAGGGAGCGGGTCACGTGGGAACCCGTGCTTCGGCCCGGTCACGGCGGAGGCCGTCGAGCTCGGCTTTGAGACGATGCTGCGGCTGAACCCGAAGGAGTCGGCCGTCTTCACGGTCGAGGATCTGGCCGACGGCACGGTGATCGGCATGGTGGACTACCGCGAGCTGGACCCGTTCGCCGGGCAGGCCACGGTCGGCGTCACCATCGGCGAGCGGGGCCGCTGGGGCTGCGGTCATGGCTCCGACGCGCTGCGACTGCTGGTGGGGCACCTGTTCGGGGTCCTCGGGCTGCACCGGATCGAGCTCGACACCTGGAGCGGCAACGAGCGGGCGGTCCGCGCCTTCACCAAGGCGGGCTTCCGGGAGGAGGGCCGACGCCGGTCCACGGTGCTGGTGGCGGGCAAGCGCTACGACACCGTGCTGTTCGGGATGCTGCGTGAGGAATGGCCGGACACTACGCGCTGAATGGCGGTGCACCGAACCCGGCAGCTCCACCTGTGTTCCGCGGCTGACCGAGCCGGCCAACGCCGGGTCGGCGCGGCTTGCATCGACGCCTTCTTCCGGCGGTACCTGGCCGGCCGGTCGCCAACTCCGTGCTGTGCCTCCTCGCCCCGGACGAAGCCCGGGGGAGGAGGGACACCGCCATCCGGCCGAGCGACATGGCAAGTCGGTCTGCTTGCGGAGTGAACGCGGCGATGAAGGCGACCCCGCCAGTATTCACTGAGATCGGGCACCCCCACGGTCCGAGCGGGCTTGACCGGTCAGCCGAGGACGAGCGGGAGGCGCGCTCCCAACTCGCCCAGTGCGCCTTCTTCGGCGGCGGTCGGAGCGCGTCGGCCGGTGCCGACCAGCAGCGCGTCCTTGTCGGAGAACCCCGGCGGGTACGCCGTCCCGGCGATCCGCTCGAGCAGCGCGCGGGCCGCGGCGAGGCTTTCGGCGGGCGGCCCCGGCGTGTTGGGGAGATGCGCGACGAGGTCGAGGTGGTGCAGCGTCCACTCCAGGACGTACGCGGACAGGTAGTCGCCGGCGGTGAGGACCTGGCCGCGGGTGCCGACCCGGGCCGAGGGATCCGCGAGGGCGGCGGCGCGGCCTGCGGCAGAGCCGACGTCGTCGAGGTGGAACCTGAGCAGCCACGGCTCCCCGTACGCGGCGGCCAGGCGCACGGTCAGTGCGTCGAGCGGGTCCTGTGCGGCCGGGGCTGCGCCTACCTCCCAGTAGGTCGCCGCGTCCCTGGTGGGCTCCGTATCGGCGGGGGTGACGAGGGTGATCAGGACGTCCTGGGCATCGATGACGAGGTGGCACACGAGATCCCGCACGAGCCACCCGTCACAGCCGGACGGCCGCGCGAAGTCCTCGTCACCGAGCCCGGCCACCGCCGCCCGCAACGCCGCCCACGAGGTTGAGAAGAGGTCCACGCCCACAAGCTAGTACTCGGACGTGCCGGCCGAGTACCCGTCCGGGGCTGCGGGTGCCGCCGGGCCTGCCGGGCCGGGCACCATGTCCCTCCCGCTCCACCGCCGGAGGGGTTCGCAGACGCGGCGTAGTGGACAGAATCGGCTCATGTACTCAGTGAAGACCGCCCTGACGGCTGCCGCAGCGCTCCTCGCCCTCGCTGCCCCGGCCGCCGCACTCCCCGCCGTTCCGGCCGGTCCGGCCGACCGCTCCACGCCCGCCGCGGCGAGTCCGTGCGACGGTGCCCCGACCTGCTATGTCGACGTGGCGGTGGCCCAGGTCTGGGTGAGCCCCGGGCAGGTCCGGCCCGTGGACGCTCCCGCGACCGCCAATCCCGCGGACATCCGCGGCTGGCTGGCGGCCATGTCACTGGACGAGCGTCGTGACGTAGCCGGGGAGACGCAGGCGCTCCACGGCGTGGAGGTGACCGTCGACCAGACGATGTGGCACGGCGGCCTCCTATGGGACCACGTATGGGTGCATGGCCAGCCCACTCCCAGGGACCAGGCCGGACGAGGCGCCTACCCAGGTTGGATTCCCGACCGGCAGCTGACCAGCGATCACCGGCGGCCGCCCGGTGGTACGCACCAGGAACGGGTCGGACGCCCCACGGCCCGGGGCTTCACCACCGCCGAGGCCGCCTTCACAGGGGCCGGGTCGGGGCAGGCAGTCGAGTACTCGTACAACACCTCATTCCCCGTGAAAGCCGGCCCGCTGCCCGGCGTCGTCACCGCCTACTCCCACAGCGGTGCCCGGGTGTTCTTCCGAGCCGGTGACCTGGCGAAGGTGCCGGCCGCGCCGCGCGGCGAGGACGTGGTCGCCGCCGCACGCACCTTCATGGGTCTGGACTACCTGTGGTCGGGCACCTCCGGATTCGGCTACGACTGTTCCGGGTTGACCGGCCAGGTCTACTCCGCCCTCGGTATGACGATCCCCCGGGACGCCCAGCCGCAGTTCGACGCGGGTGGCGGGCAGGCACCCGCCGGTTCGGCCGTCGGGGTGCGCATCACCGACACGAAGGACCTGAGGCCCGGCGACATCGTCGCCTTCCGCCCTGCCACCGGCACCGAGGTCACCCACGTCGGCATCTACTCGGGGACGAGGAACGGCGAACCGATGATGATCAACTCGCCTCGAACCGGTGACGTGGTGAAGGAGGAACCCATTGGTTCCACCGGCCGCGTCTACGTGGGTGCCACCCGCTTCCTCACCCGCTGACGTGGGTGCGGCGCCGTCCGACGGGTGATCGCGACCGTCGGCCGGGCTGCGGAGCGGACCGTCTGTGCGCAGCAGGACGCCGCGCACCTCCGACCAGAACCGTGCCTGGCGGTTTCCCGATCCCGGCCACCGTGCGGCAGCGGACCGTGCCCACAAGGTCAGACCTGGTGCCTGACCGCGGCCAGGGCGTCCTTGACCTCGCGCACCAGGCGGACCGCGTCCTCGGGGTTGTTCACCACATCGGTGTGGCTCATGTCGACGACGAGGACCTCGCTGGCCGAGTAGTGCTTGTGTACCCAGTCGTCGTAGCCGGACCACAGCGTCCGGTAGTACTCGACGAGGCTCTCGTCCTGTTCGAAATCGCGGCCCCTCAGGCCGATACGGTGCAGCACCGTATCGAAGTCCGCCTTGAGGTAGACCATGAGATCGGGTGCCTTGCGGTACGGCAGGCCGTCGATTTCACGCATCATCTCGTTGAGCAGTCCCTCGTACACCTGCATCTCGAGGGAGCTGATCCGGCCCAGGTCGTGATTGAGCTTGGCGAAGTACCAGTCCTCGTAGATGGACCGGTCGAGGACGTTGTCGCCCTGCTTGTACGCCTCCTTGATCGAGGCGAACCGTGTCTGCAGGAAGTAGAGCTGGAGCAGGAAGGGGTAGCGCCTCGCCTGGATCTCCTCGGGGCTCGCCGTGTAGAAGAGCGGAAGGATCGGATTGTCTTCCACGCTCTCGTAGAAGACTTCGCTGCCCAATTCCTTGGCGAGGAGTTCGGCCACGCTCGTCTTGCCGATTCCGATCATGCCTCCGACGCAGATCACTGCCATACCTCACTTCTCCCCGGGGGTCTTCCGTTCGTGGCCGGGTGTGCTCGGCGCGTCACACCCCTGAGACGCACGTCGGCGGCCACGCGACTCCGCGGGACCTTCATGATCAGCGTCATGTGGTTCCCGTCCGGCCCAGGGCCCTGGCCAGGCCGTTCTCCTCGACAGGCCTGATCGTTCCGCAGTCGCCGCGCACAGTGACGGTCCGCAGTCCCGCAGCCGCCTTGAATCTTAAATGACGATTCTCCCCGTGCTGGCCAGAGCGCCGGCGTCCGCCTTGGGCCGTCCGTCATGGTCCGGCCCGGTGTCGTTCGAGGGGGCTACACCCGCGTCCTGCGACAGAGCACCTGGTGTGGCTGGCGCCATCCGGTAGAGATCGGGGGCGGCGGTGTTGGTGAACGGGTCGGCGTGCTCGTCCCAGACCTGCTTCAGCAAGGTCTCCGTACCCGCCGCCCCGAGGACTTTCGGGGGCCCTGGACATCATCGGATCCGACACTGCCGCGCCCCTGCGGATCCCCATCGGCGACGACGCTGACGGATGCCTCGACGAGGCCGAACAGGCCTGCCTCGCGGAGTTCGCCGCCGCCCGGATCATCGCCCAGGCAACGCCGCCGACTTGACGAATCGTCAGGCAATCGCTCCCGTGTGCCCCCCCGTACCGGCAGGGCCGGGGGAGCGCAGCGGCGTTGTCAGTGGTCCCGCTTAGCGTTCCGGTCATGACGCGAACCGCACACACCTTCGCCTACGCGGGCTCATCCTCGCTGACCACCGCCGCCGGCACGGGACGGATGCTCGGCCTGGAGACCGCGGGCGGCCTGACGCCGGCCGGGGCCGAGGCCCACCCCCAGTTCTTCGCCGGGTTCCTGAACAGCCCTCAGGCCACTGCCCGCGCCCTGCTCGCCGTCGCCGACGTGGCTGCCGCCCGCTACTACCGGCGAACCCTGCGGGCCTCCCTCGACCCGGTCGTCACGGGCAACGGCGACCGGCTGCGCTTCGAGTCCTTCTCCGGGTGCTGCGGGGTATACGCCCGGCTCGACGTGCTCCCCGAGGGACTGGGCGGCGCCGACACCGGCCACGGCACCACCAACGTCGACGTCAACAACCCGCTGCGCGAGGCCCTGTCCCGACTGACCGGCGACGACCCGCTGCACCTGCGCGTCGGCCCCGACGAGCTGACCGTCACCACCCTCGACGGTCCGGTCGTCGAGAAGAAGGTGCCGCTGCCCGACCGCTGGCTGCGCGGTTTCGCCGAATCCCAGGCCATCACCACCGGCTTCGACCTGCGCGCCGAACTCACCGCCGCCGAAGCCGTACGCTTCCTGCGCTCGCTCCCGCGCACTCCCGCGGCCGGCGGCGCCGCGAGCGCCGCCCTGTGGGTGGTGCCCGCCGGTCGTACGCTGCGCCCCACCACCCGCCCCGTGCCCGGTGCGGTCTGCCTGCCCGGCCCGGACCGGCTCGCGGCCCTCCAGCGGGTACTGCGCAACGCGACCGGCCTGCGCGTGTACGGGCCTCCGGCCGACGGCGCCGGGCCCACCGCCTCCGCATGGGAGGTCGGGCTGCCCGGCATGCGGCTCACGCTCACCCTCTCCCCGGAGCCCGACCGCGGGTTCTCCGGCGAGGGCGGCGTCCTGGAGGCCCTTGCCACGGACACGGCGGCCGAGGACGCCGACCTGATCTCCGTGCTGCTGGCCTGGGAGCCGCGCATCGACCCGGCCGACCTCGCCGAGCAGTCCGGGCTGCCCGTAGAGCGCGTACGGGCAGCCCTCACGCACCTCGGCACGGCCGGCCGCGTCGGCTACGACCTCGCCGAAGCCGCCTACTTCCATCGCGAACTGCCCTACGATGCCCGTCGCGCAGAACGCCACAACCCGCGCCTGGTCGCCGCCCGCGCCCTGCTGGCGGAGGGCGCTGTCACCCTGGACGACGGTGCCGGCACCGCCGTCGTCGCCTCCGGGGAACGCCGCTACCAGGTCCGGGGCACCGGCGGCGCCCTCAGCTGCACCTGCCAGTGGTGGGCCGATTACCGCGGCCGCCGGGGCCCCTGCAAGCACGCCCTCGCCACCCGCATGGCCCGGCGGGCCGCCTCGCACCCGGACGACACCACGCACCCCGACGCCACGCACCCCGACACCACGCACACCACCACCCCCGCCGGAGCCGCACGATGAACGCCACCGCCCAGGACACATCCGCTCCCGCCGCGCAGACCGACCTCCCCGCGCGGGAGATCCTCGCCGCCGTCCGGGCCGGGCGCGCCGCCGACCTGCCGGGACTGCTGAAGCCCCTGGACCGGGCGCAGCGCCGGGAGCTGCTCGCCGAGCTGAAGGTGCTGCGAGCCGACCTGCGTTCCCAGGGCTGGGAGAACTGGCGGGAACGGGACTTGGCGAACCCGGCCCTGGTCGTCGCCGGCGCCGGATGCACCACCGGTGCGGCGGCCGCGGCTTCCTGGATCGCCGCACGCGACCTGCGCCGCTGGCAGGCGCTCCCGACCGGCGTCCTCCTCGACGTCCTGTCCGACCGGGAGCCCCGGTGGCTCGGCGACCTCGCCCACCGGCTCGCCGCGCGGGCCGCGACCGCGGAGCAGGATTACCCGCTGATCCGCGTGCTCGTCGGTCTCGCCGGATGCGCGATGCCGACCACCGACGGCTGCCTCGAGGGCTGGGCCTCGTCCCTGCCCACCTACCGCACCCCCCTCGTCGACGCCCTGCGCAGCGACCCGTACACCGCCCAGCTCGTCCCGCGCCTCTTCGAGACCGCCGAGCCGGTCACCTCGCTCCGCTGGTTGGGCGAGCCCGCCGGCCCGTACCACTGGCCGACCGCGCTCGTCGCCCTCGCCGAAGAGAGCCTGGTCGACCGTACGGCCCTCCTGGACGGGTGCACGGCCCGTCTGCTGCGCGGCGGCACCGCCCCCCACCTCAAGCCGTACCTCGCGATCCTGCAGGGCCTGCACCCGACCGCGAAGGAGGAGCGGGAGCGTGTCGCCGACTGGATCGCGCTGGCCGCCGATGCCCCGTCCGCCGTTGCCGGGCACGCCCAGCAGGCCCTGGCCCGGCTCGCCGCGGCCGGCGGTCTCGCCCCCCGCCTGCTCGCCGAGATGTCCCTGACCGTCCTTTTCCGCCCCGAGAAGAAGCTGGTCCGCGCCCAACTGGTGCTGCTCGGCCGGGAGCTGGTCCGCGATCCGGCCGCCGCCCCCGAGCTGCTGCCCGTACTCGGCGAGGCCTTCGGGCACACCGACACCGACATCCAGGAACGGGCCCTCAAGCTGGCCGCCGCGCATCTCGTCTCCGACCCGCACGTGCGCGCCGGACTCGCCGAATCCGCACACCTGTTGAGCCCCCTACATCGGGCGCGGGCTGTGGAGATCCTCGGCCCGGACGCCGCCCCCGCCACCGACGATGCCCCCTACCGGGAGATCCTTCCGCCGCCCCCGGCCCAGGTCCCGCTCGCACCCGCCCCGGAAAGCGTCGAGGAGACCGCGGAGCTCGTCGCCGCCGTGGTCAACTCCCGCACCGCGAGCGTCGAGGAGTACGAACGCGCCCTCGACGGCCTCGTCCGGCACGCCCACCGGGACCGCGCCGCCCTCGCGGCGGCGCTGCGCCCCGCGCTGGCCGGCCGCTGGTGGCTCGACCCCGAGCAGTCCCGCCACTACACCAGCGAGTTGCCCGGCATTGAACACGTCGCCGCCGCCGTCCTAGGCGCACGCCCGGCGGCGCCGCTCCACCCGCCGGGGCGCGCGCTCGCGTCCTGGCGCAGCGACTGCCACCACCCCGCCTTCCACGTCGTCGCCCACGCCCGCGTGGCCGAGGCGGCACGGCACATCGCGGGCCGGCCGCTCCCCTTCCTGCTCGCCGTTCCCACCCACACGAGCGGCTCCCTGGACCCGCGCACCCTGATCGAGCGCCTCGCCGCGTACGCACGGCTCGGCGAGACCCCCGCCCCGGTGGACTTCGCGCAGGCCCTGCTACGGACCCGCCGCGACCCCACCGCCATCCCCGCGGCCGCCGCCCTGGGCACACCCGAAGGGGACCGGCTCGCGGCCTGGCTCGGCGAGCAAGGCCTGCCCGCCGCCGTCACCCGCCGCACCGCGCCGGCCGTAGCCCGCCACTACGACGAGTGGCCGGAGCACCTCACCCTGGACACCGGGGAACGCCCCACCGTTCTACGCCGATTCCCCAAGCCGTTCCGGGAGCTGGGACAGGCCCGCATGGCAACCGGCCGCTGCTGGGACGGCGACGGCGACGCCGCCCTGGTCGCCACCCTCCCCGAGGACCGCGAGACCCTGGCCGCCTGGTCGCTCCCGGCCATCACCTCCTGCGCCCTCCACGAAGGACGGGGCGGGACCACCGTGCTGCCCCTGCTCGCGGCCGCCGGAGGCCCGGCCGGCCCGGCGCTCCACCTGGCCGTCGCCACCGGACTCGGCGCCCGGCACGCCGAAGACCGGCTGAGGGCCGTCGACGCGCTCCTCGCCCTCGCCGCCCGCGGCGAACTGGACGCCGTACGCCTCGGCTCCGACCTGGGGGAGCAACTGACCCTGGGCACGGTCAAGCCCAACCGGCTCGCCGACTCGCTGCGCACCGCCGCCGCGACCGGCGCCTGCACGACCACCTGGTCCGTCCTGGCGGCCGCCCTGCCCGCCCTGCTCGCCGGCATTGCCGACCCGCGGGGCACCGGCGACCTCCTCGAGATGGCCGCCGACTGCGTGGAAGAGTCCGCGGCCGCCTCCTCGCACCCGGCCGGCCTCGCCGCAGTCGCGGCCCGCGGCGGCCGGTCCCGCCTCGTCACGCAGGCCATCCGCCTGGGCAAAGCCCTCGACCGCAACCAGGAGTTGGCGCCCGCCTGACCCGCCGCCGGCCCTGGGTGTCCGGCCTCACGGGTGGCCTTGCGGGTGGCCTCACGGACGGACCGTGAGGCCATCCAACCCCCTCTGATGCACGACAGCGCAGCGGGCCCCCGATCGGCCGACCCCCGGGAGGATGTGCCGGAATCTGCCCGATCGGGACGGGATTTTCACGAGCACCACCGATCCGTTCGCCGACTTCAAGAACGCCAAGTTCAGGGACGGGTTCGACGTCGACCTGCACGAGAACTGGGATCTCGCGGGCCCCGACGGCGCTCCGCTCGCCGCGGGGGTCTCAGTAGACGTGCCCGGCGTGCGCGAGCGCCTGCTTGAGCAACACACCCTGCCCGCCCGGCATTTCGCTCTGCACGGCCGGGGAGGCCGCCTCCTGCGGGCTGAACCAGACCAGGTCCAAAGCGTCCTGCCTGGGGCGGCAGTCACCAGCCACAGGCACGATGTAGGCGAGGGACACCGCGTGCTGGCGCGGGTCGTGGTAGGAAGTGACGCCCGCCGTGGGGAAGTACTCGGCGACCGTAAAGGGCTGGAGGGAAGCGGGGACGCGCGGTAGGGCCACCGGACCGAGGTCCTTCTCCAGGTGGCGCAGCAGCGCGTCACGGACCCGTTCATGGTGCAGGACGCGGCCGGACACCAGGGTGCGGCTGACCGTTCCGTCCGGACCGATGCGCAGCAGCAGGCCGATGCTGGTCACCTCGCCGCTGTCATCCACGCGTACGGGGACGGCCTCGACGTACAGGATCGGCATGCGCGCCCTGGCCGTTTCCAGCTCGTCCTTGCTCAGCCAGCCGTGTGCGGTCTCGGTCGTGTCGGACATTGCTTGATCATACTTTCCGGGAGCGCCCGGGAACAGGATCGCGCGCCGGTTCGGATGCGGAGGTTCGTTCGGACACCCGCTGCATCGGAGAACGGTGCACCCAAGCGGGGTGTCCCCAGGGCGGGCCCAGAGTCGATTTCACCAGGACGTGAGGCACACCGCGGCGGCCGTCTCCCCCGTGCGGGGGAGACGGCCGCGACCTTCGGACGATGCCCGGACACCGGATGGGTGGCGACGATCAAGACGCATGCCATCACACGCCGAGATCGGAGCCTCACCATGCTGAAGTGGACCCTGCGCGCCACTGCCATCCTCGCCATCGCCGCCGCGATCGCCACCCCCGTCGCCGTGTCCGCACCCGAAGCAGTGATCGCCACACCCGCCATCACCGCATCCGCATCCGCCCCCGATGCCCCGAGGGCTGAGCTCACCTCCGCCGTGCAGGGGAAGACGCGATCGGACTTTCACGTCGCCTTCTAGGAGGTCCGGGGATTCCGGGCGAGGAAGGCCCGGCTCCGTCGGAACTCGGGTTCTCGGGACCTGATCGTGCGCGCGCACGATCAGCCCGGGGCTCCGGTCGTCCTCGTCTGGAACAACCTTCGCGCTCACCTGACGCCGAGCCCTCAGCCGCGAACAGCAGCCATGTACCCCGGTCCTTGGGGCGGGTCGCGCCCTGACAGGGTGTCCGTCATGAGCTACGAGCCCGCGCACCCTCATCCGGTCCGCCACCACGACCACGGCACGTGGCTCGTCCAGTTCACCGGCCGGGTGCTCGTGGTCTGCCCGAGGTGCGGGGGCCGCGCGCTCGTCGTGCCTCGGCCCGGCCTCCCGGCGCCGAAGTACTTCAGCGCCCTGCTCTTCCAGCCCCGCCGACTCACCTGCGCCGGCTGCGGCGCGGTCGCCGACTGGACGGCCGAGGAGCGGGGCGCCGGTCTGGTCGGCGCGGTGCCCGGCGGCACCGAGGACCCCTTCTTCCGGCGGCCGCTCTGGCTTCAGACCCGTTGTGCGGGACGGATTTTGTGGGCCTACGACGAGGAGCACGTCGACGCCCTCGCCGCCTACGTGGGCGCCCGGCTGCGCGAGCGTCACGCCTCCCCGACGATGGCGATGTTCGCCCGGCTGCCGGCCTGGATGAAGTCCGCGGAGCGCCGTGACGAGGTGATGGCCGGCCTGGAAACCCTCCGGGCTCTTGCCCGGCTCTCGACCCCCGCCGACCGTTCCGACGCGGCCCACGAACGTGGCGACCGCCCGCGCCACCACGGCACGCGGCTCTTCCTCGGCGGCCCGTACTGACGGGGAGGTCCGAGCCGCGGGGCAGGGGCGCGAGAGCGATGGTCAGGTGCGGCACGATCTCGGCGAACCGGCCGCCATACGGCGGATCCTCAGGCCAACGATCAGCGATCGCCTCGGTGAGCTGCCGCAACTGCGTGTCGGGCTCGGGAAGGAGATGCAGCACCTCGGGGAGCCGTCCAAGCCCAGGCGCCCTGTCTGCCGACGCCGCCGCCACCTGGATCCGAGCGGCTTCCCGGCGCGGCTGAACGCCAGGCGCGTGCGCGCTGGATTCATGCCTGGTGCAGCCCTCGCACATGGGTCAGATCGAGACGCCCGTTTCATGGGCCAGCGCTTCCAGGAGGCGGTCCTGGAACGCTCGGTCGTTGACCGCTTGGTGCGGCGGCTGCTGCCGGCGGTGGTACCAGTACCCGCCGGTCGTCAGGGCCTGGGGATCGTCGCTCGTCGCCAGCCACTCCTGCGTCCGGTGGCCCAGTTCAAGGTCATCCGGGGCGTTTGGACCTCCCATTTTCGTCGGCACCCAGCCCGGATCGACGGCGTTGCTCAGCACCCCGGGGCGCAGGCGGGCCATGGCAGCCGCGAGCGCCGTGACGAACAGCTTGCTGTCCGCGTACGAGCCGGCGTGCTCGCCCCGCCAGTCGATGCCGGCAAGCGAGAGGTGGGGGTGTCCGTCGAAATGTGAGCCGCTGCTCAGGTACACCAGGCGGCGGGGTTCGCGCAGCAGGGCCGTGAGCAGGTATGGCGCGACGATGTTGACCGGCATGACCGCGGGACCCCTCCACACGCCGGCGTTGTGAATGACCGCGTCGAGCGGCTTCGCGTCGTTCAGCTCTGCGGCGATGCGCCGGACGGCGTCGCGGTCCGTGAGGTCGCCCACCACGATGCCTGCTCCTCGGTCCAGCAGCGGGCCGAGGCCGGCCGCGCGCTCCGGGTTCCGGGCGTGCACCACCACCTCGTGTCCCGCGGACAGCAGCGAGTGCGCTGCGGCCCGTCCCAGGCCGTCGGCGGAACCCGTCACCAGAATCCGGCAGGTCGTGTGATTCACGAGGTCTCCTCATCGAGGCAGGAGGGGTCACTCCGTGCATGCTGGCATGAACTTGTTCTTTATGGTCTGACCTTGCAGGGCCGGGAGAGCCGGGGGAGGGCTTGACCTCAAGTGAGGTTCAGGTTGGAGGCTTCTTCGTATGCCGCTGGCCTTAGGGCGGCGCAGCGCAGCACTTCACACGTTGGAGGAAGTCTCATGTCGAGCAGTGCCGTTCCAAACTCCGGCCCCGCTGTACCCGCTGTACCCGCCGTGCCCGCCGTGCCCTCGGTCCGCCGTTCCGGCCTCGGCTGGTGGATGGTGCTGGTCACCGGCGCGGTCGGCGCGGCCGTGGTCAATCTGATCGTTCTTGCCGTCGCGACGCTGGCCGGTGCCTCGCTGGTCGTCGTCGACGGCGGCGCAGAGCACCCGATCACGGTCGGGGGCGTCATCGGTGCCTCCGTGGTCCCGCTGGTCGTCGGGACGGGCGCTGCCCTTTTGATGGCCCTGTGGAAGCCCGTCTTCCTGCGGATCGGGCAGTACGTGGGCGGTGGCCTGGCGCTGTTGTCGGTTGCCGGCCCGCTGTCGTCCGGCGCCGACGGCGGCACCGTCGTGGCCCTGGCCCTCATGCACATCACCCTCGGCGTGGCGGTCGTCACCACCCTGAAGCTCCACCGCCGCCACCATTGACCTGGTCGATGTCTGCCCACTTGATCCGAACTCCACGCTGACCGCGTGGTGTGTGGCGCTGACTGGGCAGTCGCCGTTGAACTCGCTGTCGTCGGCGAAGGACATGCCGCCACACTTTCCGCAGAGCTTCCAGCCGAACTTGAAGTGGTCGAACGCCCCCCAACTGAGGGGGAACCGTTCCGCCGTATCCTGCGTGAGCTCTTGATGGGCAGTCGGCTGGTGGAGGGGATCTGATGAAAACGCGGACGATGGTGAGCGTGGCGGTATCGGCATGCGTGGCGCTGGCGGCGTGCGGGTGCGGTCCGGAGAAGGCGAAGGAGAACGCTGACGCGAAGCCTTCGCAGCCGTCCGCGTCCACACCGGCGACAGTGCCGTCGGGCACGCCGTCCGCGTCCGCCGGAACCGAGAAGCCGTCGGCCGCTGTGACCGGTAACCTGCCCGCGCCCAGGACGAAGGAGCGCGCGATCCAGCGGTACGAGCAGTACCTCCACGGCCTCGGGCGTGAGGACATCGACACGGTCTGCGAAGTGGCCGGGCCCGGCGCGAAGAAGGCAGAGGAGCAGGGATTCGGCCCGTGCACGTCGACGTACGTGATCGTGTTTCAGATGATCTCACCCGAGCAGAAGAAGGCCCTGCAGACCGCGACGGTCGATCCGCTGCGCGTCCGGGTCCACACCCTCGACAAGATCGAGATGCCGCTCGAAGCGGTCAGGTCCTCCGCCACGTTCTCCGAGGAAGACCTGGGCAGCTACACCTTGGAGTACCTCAAGAACGACTACTACATCACCGACGGAAAGTGACCCTCCGTACGGGGGGACCCAGGCGGCAGCAGGGGATTTCGTTGGCGATCGGACCAAGGGGCCTGGATCCGGGCGCACTGACCTGTTCGAGAGCCGTGATGACACCGCGGCGAGGTGCGGTTCGTGCCGGGTGGGCAGGACGCAGTCCTGGAGGAGGATCACGCTCGCTGCGGATCCTTCGGCCGCCGTCCTCATGGACTCGGCGGCCGAGGAGAGTCCGCAGCGCCCCGACGCGGCCCTGGCTGCGACCAGCGACTCACCCTCTGGTGAATTGCGGATCAGTCTCAACAGCGGGCGAGTGTGCCGCTGTCCAGGGTGGATTTGTCGCCGAACACCCAGCCTTCGGTGTCCGTGCCCGCGATACGGGCGTAGATCCACTTGTTGGCTTGGGCATTGGTGACATAGCAGTGGTAGTAGACCTTCGCGCCGGACTTGACCTCGGTCACATAGGAGCACCCCGCGTACGGCCCGGTGTAGAGGTGGGTGTTCTGGGCCGCGTGGCCGAAGCCATCGCTGCGGTTCGAGTGGGCCCAGCCGGTGCACGCCGTCGACACCGGGGTGGGCTCCTTCGCCGTGGAACCGGGCGTTGCCTTCGGAGAGGCTGACGGGTCCCCTGCCGGCTTGTCACCTCCGTTGCCGGGCGCTGACGTGGGACCTGGCTCTCGGCCCCCATCCTTCTTCGATGGGGTACCGGACGACTTCTCGCCGGGGCTGATGGACATCAGGTCCCCCGGGGAGGTCCGGCCGTCGGTCGTGCTCGCCGTGGGCAACGCCGCGTTCGACCCAGCGCTGCCCTCGACGCCTCGCATGTCCATCAGAGCGTAGGCGACTCCGCCGCAGGTGAGGATGGTGGCGGTCGCCACCGCGACGATGGTACGGGTGCGGCGGCGCCGCGCGCGGACCGTCGTGGCACGGGTCTCGGAACTGCTGTTGTGACCGGCGGGCATACCCGCCGCCATGCCCGGCTGCGCGGCGCCCACCAGCGGCGGGGCAGCGTACGCGCCGGCCGAGTAGGAAGCGACGGGCTGGGGGGCAGGCTGGGCGAGAGGCACGGCGAGGGCGGGACCGAAGCCCGGCGGAGTGACGGGCTGGGGCGCCGGTGCCGCCGCGAGGTCCGCCCTCCTGCCCGCGGCCACCGCCTCCAGCATCTCGCGCGCCTGCCCGGCGTCGGGCCGCTGCAGCGGATCCTTGGCCATCAGCGCCTGCAACACCGGGGTGAGCGGTCCGGCTCGCCGGGGCTCCGGCAGCGGTTCGCCGACGATCGCCGCCAGCGTGGACCACACCGACGTACGACGGAAGGGCGAAGCGCCCTCCACGGCCGCGTACAGCGTCATGCCGAGCGCCCAGATGTCCGACGCGGCACCCGGTACCTGGCCCTGTGCGCGCTCCGGTGGCAGGTAGTCGAGAGAGCCGACGATCTGACCGCTCTGGGTCAGCTTGGCCAGGGCCTCGTCGCCGGAGGTCTCCATGCTGGCGATGCCGAAGTCGGTGAGCACGACCCGGCCGCTGCGCTCAAGCAGTACGTTGCCGGGCTTGACGTCCCGGTGGAGGACCCCGGCCCGGTGTGCCGCGTCGAGCGCGTCCATCAGCTTGGCACCGATCGCGGCCGCTTCGCGCGGATCCAGTGAGCCGCGCTCCGCCAGCACAGCGTCGAGGGAGGGTCCCTCGACCAGCTCCATGACGATGACCGGCAGCCCCTGCTCCTCGACCACGTCGTGCACGGTGACCACACCGCTGTGCCGGATACGGGCGGCGGCCTGCGCCTCCCGCTGCATCCGGACCCGCAGATCGGCCAGTTCGGCCGGGGAGGCGTCGGTGTAGGCCCGCAGGACCTTGACGGCGACCTCGCGGTTCAGCAACTGGTCCACCGCCCGGGCGACCACACCCATGCCACCGCGGCCGATCGTGGCGGTCACGCGGTATCGCCCGCCCAGAACCTCGCCGGCCAGATCCGCGCCGTTCGCCCCCGTCACCTGTCACATCCCGTTCGTCGCACTGTTCGAAATTCGCCACGTGGCGGGCACCAGGGTAGGGGTTCGCATATGTGCCCGTGCGCCCGGCCCGGCCCTCGGCACGCAGGTTGAACCTTCCAACAGCCGTGATCGCCAAGACATCTCACCTGAGATCAAGGCACAGATCAGTGGCCGCCGTTGCCCGCAGCGCGGACGTCTCCCGCACTTTCCTCTACGACAACCCCGAGGCGAGGCGAGGCGAGGACCGCGATCGCCGCGGCGATGGCCCAAGCCGGCGAACACCGGTCCCAGATCCTGGCCGACCAGCTCACCCAGCGGACCCGCATCGGTGAACTCCTCGGTGAGGTCCGCTACCTGCAGGCTGAGTGGGCCGATGAGGCCATCCAGCGGGATCTGATCCCGTCCGGCTACGACCCGCAGATGTCAGTGGCGCGGGCCATACTCGTGCTGCGGCGCCGCCCGGGCACCGCAGCACGAGGGGAGCGACATGGCTGAGGTGCTGGTTTTCCACCACGGGCACGGGCTGACCGCCGGCGTCCGCGAGTTCGCCGAGCAGTTGCGACGGGCCGGGCACACCGTGCACACTCCGGATCTGTTCGATGGACGGATATTCGACAGCCTCACGGAGGGTATCGGCTACGCCGAGAGCGTCGGGTTCGGCACGATCATCGCGCGCGGAGCCGCCGCCGCCGAAGGGCTGCCTGCGGAGCTCGTCTACCTCGGGTTCTCACTCGGCGCCCTACCGGCGCAGAAGCTGGCCCAAACCCGCCCCGGCGCGAAGGGTGCACTGCTGCTCGAGGCATGCGTCCCGGTCTCGGAGTTCGGCGGTGTCTGGCCCCAGGACGTCCCGGTCCAGATCCACGGCATGGACGCAGATCCGTTCTTCGCCGGGGAGGGCGATGTGGACGCGGCCCGCCTGCTCGTCGAGATGGCGGCGGATGCCGAGTTGTTCCTCTACCCAGGCGACAGGCACCTGTTCGCCGACAGCAGCCTGCCGTCGCACGACGAGCACGCCGCAACTCAGGCCACCCATCGGGTGCTCGGGTTCCTCGACCGCATCAAGTAGCCCGGCACCTCGCAGCTCAGGGGCCTGGTCCGCCCCTGGGGCCGCCGGATCCCGGCGCTCCTCATCACCGTTCCGTCGGGCCTCGCCGCGATCGGCATGACCCTCTGGGGCTTCACGTACTTCGCGATGCAGTACCTGCTCTCCGCCGACCGCGTGGTCTCGGCCCCGGCCTTCGCCACCCAGGACGCTCACCCGCAGGCCGCCTGGGCCCTGTTCTGGTACACCCTCTTCCTGACCTGGGGGATCACCCGGGGCATCGCCGCCTGGCAGCACCTGCGCGCGCGCCGGGCGGACTCTGACGGCAGGGTCGCAGTTGTCCGGCCGATCAGGTGACTGATCGGTGCCGGGGCCGTTGACGTGGGCATGGGGCGGGGTGATCTGAGTGAATGGCTGTGACCAGCACATTCAACACATACCTAATCCTCAAATGGAACAAACCCGGCAAGTGAAGTCCAGTCCAGGGGACGCACGATCGTGGCCAGGTAGGCAAAGGGATCCTGCGCCGGCGTTTGGAACCACATCACCGAGAGCGCCGTATGACCAGGGTCTGCCATGGCCTCGGGCGTCCACCATGACGTCAGCCGAGCATGAACCGCCTCTCGCGGCAGCCACTCCTCGACCCGCCGCTCCGCATCGGCTCGGAGCTTGTCGAGATCGTGCACATACAAATGCGGCGTCGCTGCCATCGCCTTCTCGATGCCCATCAGACGAAAGCGACGGTGCAGGTGCGGCGTCCCTTCGAGCATGCCTTCACGGTCGTCACTTACCGTGAGCCCGCGAAGCTCCGCGTGTACTGGTCCCACCTGATAGCTACGCAAGTCGTCATGCCTCGTCTGGATCATGGGCCAGAGGGTAGGCGTGTCCGACAAGCGGACCAAGCGACTTTCGATGGGCGATGCCGTGCTCGACGCGGATGCGGCGCGAGGAGGGAGCTTTGCGCTGGCGTTCGTAGAACAGGAGCTTGCCTGCGGCGTCGGTGAGGACCGTGGCCTTGACCGCGTTCTGCTTGTTCTTGCCGGAGATGAACTGCCGGTCATTGCGGCCCACGGCGGGCCTGCGGCCCGGGTCTCGCGGAGGCGGACTGCCGCGCGGCCTCCCACGCACTGGCGAGCTCGGCGAAGTGTGAGCGTGAGGCACCGTGAGCCCAGGTCTCGGCTTCACAACTCACCCAACCCGTGGGGCCCTTCTCCTGTCACGGCGGCCCGGCCGGGACGATCACCATGTCCGCCGAGGCCGTACGGCTACTCGGCCTGAATCGCGTCTGCCGGGACCTCGAAGACGATCGCGATCCCGTCACGTTCGGTTCCCCGCTCGCCGACGCGCGTGAAACCGAAGCCCGCGATGGTGGCGAGGGAGGCGTTGTTGTCGGATCCGATAGTGGCCCGCACGGTTCTGACACCGGGTTCGGCGGCGGCCCTGGCCAGCAGCGTCGTCAGCATGGCGCGGGCGTAGCCCTGGCGGCGGTACCCGGGCACGACGGTGTAGCCGACCTCGACCATGCCGGCCTCGTCCGGCGGCCCGTGGAACCCGGCGTCGCCTACGACGGCCCCGTCCGGTTCGGACACCGCGGCGCGCGTGATCCACGGCGCGGCGGACGGGTCCTCGGCGAGCTGGTCAGCGCGATAGCCGAAGATCCAGCGGGCACGGTCGCAGACGAAGTGTTCGTCAAGGGCGACCCCGGCCTCGGCGCTGCCGCCGGCGAGGTCACCATCAGCAAGAGCCCGCAGCGCTTTTGCGCTGAGCTCGACGAAGCGGATGCGTTTGGCGATGGGGAGAGGTTCGTTGTTCATCGCGGAGATGCTCGCCCAGCACCATAGGGCTGTCCACCGCTTTACGGCTTCGGCGTCGTGATCGTCCCGGTCGGGCCGTGACGTGAGAAGGGCTCTACGGCCGCCCCGATACCTGCGCTGAGACCCATCTGGCAGGACGCCCGAGCCGGTCCTCGCGGTCGCAGGGTCGAACTCCTCCACCACCGCCCGGTACGTGCGCAGGTACCCCTCAGCCAGGGGCCCCAGTCGAGCTCCGCCATCTCCGCGCCCTGCACCGGGCGCGTGTGCTCTTTCGCCGACGGGATGAGTAAGACCTGTGGCAGCAGGCTCGCATCGCCGAGCGGGGCCGCCTCGGGCAGCTGCGCCGCCCGGGTGCGCCCGAGCTGATCACCACGCGCGGTGCCCTGCCGGAGGCGTTGGAGTACGCCGCTGAGGCGGGCCGGCCCGCCTCAGCGGATCCGGGCGATGCCCGGGCGGTCGATCAGAAGTGCGGGTCGAGCAGTGAGCCGAAGGTGTAAGTGCCCGCCAGCTGGCCGAAGCTCGGGTCGATGAGGTACGCCGTCTCCGAACCGGGCTTGGACAGGCTGGACGTCTGCTCGTAGTAGCCGTTATGGGGGACGACGCAGTCCCTCCACGTGTAGGTGCCCGTGGCCAAGTAGATGTCGCGGGTCGGCGTGCGGCTGCCCCCGAAGATTTGCGTCCACGTGTAGGTGCCGCTGGCCAGGTACATGCTCCTGGTGGTGCACGCGCTTGCGTTTGCCCCACTCGGTTGGCCGTCCAGCCACACGCTCCGCGTGTTGTACGCCGTGTCGGCCGCGCTCGCGGGCGCCCCCGCCATTGCCACGACCGCCGTCGCCGCAGCCGCCACGGCCGCGACCTTGCCGAACATTCCAGACATGCGATGTCTCCCCTTGACGAATTGTCACCCATCGACACTCACACCATGAGTAGCCGTCGGTCGCCCTGCTCAGGCAGGCTACCGACTTCCGCAACTCACACTGTGGTGCTGTCTCCAGCGGAGAATCTAGGGCCGGGCAGCGCATGGTGGTGTGCATGGCGTGCTGGGTTTGTGTGCTCAGCGTGCTGTGAGGCGGCCAGGGCGATCGCACGGTGTTCGGTCGGGGTGATGCCGTAGGCTTCGCGGAACGCCCGGCTGAACCCGGTGGCGCTGGAGAAGCACCAGCGGGCCGCGATTGCCTGAACGGGCTGACCGCTCAATTCCCCTGATGCGAGGTCTGTGTGGGCGCGCTCCAGCCGGCTGTGGCGGATGCGTGCCGAGACGGTCAGGGGCTGGTCGCCGAAGAGGGCGTAGAGACCCCGCAGCGACATGTTGTGCCGGTCGGCGATCACCTGAGGAGTCAGGCCCGGGTCGCCGAGATTGTTCTCGATGAAGCGGTAGATCCGCTGCAGTGTCTCCTGCGCACGGGCCTCGGCAGGCGCCTGACCAGGGTCACCGAGCTGCCGTGCGAGAAACGCGGTGGCCAGGTCGAGGGCGACGGTCCCCATTCCGCGCAGTTCCTCCGGGCGGCAGTGCGGGCCGCGTGTGAGCAGCGACTTCAGGAAGTCGGCGAGGATTGCCCCTGAGCCCACGTCTGCGGCCAGGCTCTGTGCAAGGAGGCTGTCCACCCGGTCTGAGCTCAGTGCCAGGGCCTGACGGGGAATCTGCATGACGACCGACTCGATCTGCCCGTCTGTGCATGCCCCCTCGCTCGGTCGTGAGGTGTCTGTGAGTACGAGTCCCCCCGCGACCACCGATTCGTTGCCCCGCTGAGAGACCACGAGAGCGCCTTGCGTGAGAAGCGCCAGCTGCACGTGCTCGGGATCGCCACGACGGACATGAGTCGCGGTGCGGCGCGAGCGCACCGGTGAGCAAGCCAGAGCAATCAGCCGCACCACCCCGAGATCCAGGTCCGTGATGCTCGCCCGGAAGCCGGCCGCATGCCGGGTGCTGAGCATGACGGGCATCACCTCGTCGGACACCGTCTCGCAGAACCAATCGAACCCGTCCTCGCCTGCCCCGACAGCATCCGACGCAACCAGCAGCCCCATCTGATCCCCCACGCCTCGCCCTTGACAGCGATCCGGCCCCTCATCGGTTTGTCGCACAGCCGTGCCCCACTCCCACGGCCACGCGATCAATTATCAAGACACATGCTTTCCGGCGCATACCAGGTCCGTTGTGGCGTTGGCCGACGAGCCGACGAGCCGACGAGCCGACGAGCCGACGAGCCGACGAACGTCACGCCTTGCTCGGCGACGCCCAGGCCGTCAACGGCCGCCGCGCGTTCTGTGCCAGACAGGCCGTCATCCGCCAGAACCCGCTGCCCGGCCGGTACAGCCACGGTTCCGTACCAGCATGCGGTGACCCTGCGCTTCCAGGGGACGGCCGAGTACATCCACGCCCACCTGCCCCCGCCGGCGTCGCGATCGTGACGGAACTGCCGTCCCCTGGCGCCGCAGATCCGGGGGCCGAGGGCTGGTGCTGCGTCGAGAGACCGGCAAGCCGGCCCCAACCGTTAGGCGGGCGCCTGGGCCGGCTGGGGCTCGTGCCCGATCAGGTCCTCGTACACCGCGACCTTGTGCCGGACCAGGTCCAGGCTGCGGCTGAGCTCGGCGATCTGCGCGACGACCCGGGCCTCGTGCTCGCGCAGCAGGGCGAGGCGCTCGGGCTCGTTGCCGGCCCCGGCCCGGGCCAGCTCGGTGTACCGGCGGATGACGGGCAGCGGCATGCCGGATGCGCGCAGGACGACGCAGAGGTTGAGCCAGCCGACGTCGCCCTCGGTATAGACGCGGCGGCCACCGGGGCGTCGCGCGGGGGCGGCCAGCAGGATGCCCTCACGCTCGTAGAAGCGCAGGGCGTGCACGCTCAAGCCCGTCCGCTCAGCCACCTCACCGATGCCCAGCCCCGCTTCGACCTGCGTC
This sequence comes from Streptomyces sp. NBC_01546, assembly GCF_045208355.1. NCBI lineage: Bacteria > Bacillati > Actinomycetota > Actinomycetes > Kitasatosporales > Streptomycetaceae > Streptomyces > Streptomyces sp. NBC_01546. Next base: position 370,266 of record NZ_CP109379.1, on the reverse strand, counting down.
AACGTCCGCCCCCGTCCTGTCGTACTTGATCTAGACCCGACTCTAGGTCGTAGAGTCCCGGGCACCAGGGCGGACAACGCCCGTCACCGACAAGGGGGTCGACCATGCGCTACCGCGTTCTCGGCGGCACGGGCATCGAAGTGAGCACGTACTGCCTCGGAACCATGATGTTCGGCTCCATCGGCAATCCGGACCACGACGACTGCGCGCGGATCATCCACAGCGCTCTCGACCGGGGCATCAACTTCGTCGACACTGCTGACATGTACTCGGCGGGCGAGTCCGAGGAGATCGTCGGCAAGGCGCTGCACGGGCGCCGCGACGACGTTGTGCTCGCCACCAAAGTGCACTTCCCGATGGGCGAGGGCCGCAACCGCGGCGGGAACTCGCGGCGCTGGATCGTAACGGAGGTGGAGGAGAGCCTGCGGCGGCTCCGCACCGACTGGATCGACCTCTACCAGGTACACCGGCCGGACCACACGACCGACGTGGAGGAAACCCTGTCCGTACTCGGCGACCTGGTCCGTGCGGGCAAGATCCGCGCTTTCGGGTGCTCGACGTTCCCCGCCGAGGAGATAGTCGAGGCCCACCACGTGGCCGAGCGCCGGGGCCTCCAGCGGTTCCGGACGGAGCAGCCGCCCTACTCGCTGCTGGCGCGCGGCGTCGAGGCGAACGTCCTGCCCGTCGTCGAGCGGCTCGGCATGGGCGCGCTGACCTGGAGCCCGCTCGCCTCCGGCTTCCTGACCGGCCGCTACCGCAAGGGCCGGCCCATCGACCTCGGCAGCGGACGGCCCGCGCTCCACCCCGCCCGCTTCGACCCGGCGCTGCCCGGAAACGCGGCCAAGCTCGACGCCGTGGAGGAGCTGGTGGGGGTGGCCGAGCGGCTCGGCTGCACGCTCCCCGAGCTGGCGGTGGCCTTCCCGCTCGCGCACCCGGCCGTGACCTCGGTCATCATCGGGCCGCGCACCCTCGGGCAGCTCGACGACACCCTCGAGGGGGCCTCGGTCGTCCTGGACGACGCCGCCCTCGACCGGATCGACGAGATCGTCCCGCCGGGCACCAACGTCTACCAGCCCGACGGGGTCTGGCGTCCGCCGCACCTCACCGACCCCGCGCGGCGCCGCCGCCCGCAGGCCTCCGACCGCGCGGCGGGCTGACGGGCCATGGCATCACGTCCTCGTCCCCGTGAGGCGTACGGGGAGGCCGGCTGACCAGGCCGCCAATCGGCCGACGCGTGACGCCCAAGAGGGGGCGCCGGGGCCGGGCTCGGCGGGGGGCCCTGACGGTGGGCTCAATGCCGGACGCGCCCGCGATGGTGGTGAGCCCTTACCTGAGGTTCCCCATCGTCGCGTTTGGGCTGAAGGGAGGAGATTGCCCTGATAACTGAGGCTAGCAGCCCAGGAAAGCGCCCATGAGCACCAAATTCCAGGCCATGAACTGGTTGAACAGCTCACTCAGCCGGCGTGCAGTGTCGCCGCCCTCGGCCAGAATCTCTTTCACGTGTCGAGCGGTGCTGTGCCGGTGCTCTCCGCATGCGACTGCATCCTTTGGCCTACTGTGTTCTCGGCCCTGTGGAGGACGATCTTGCGGCGCCGCTGGGAGAGGGTTGATCCGTGCGAACAACCATCGGATACACCGTCGAAAGCATCGGCTACGTCGTAGGAGCCCAGGGGCTTGTCAGTTTCGCTTCGCAGACCCTCTTCGGCACGGAGTGGGGCTGGTTGCACAAGGTCATCGACCTTCCGTCCACCGCTTACCTCGGCATCGTCGTCTTGGGGCTGGCGCTCATCGTCGGCGGGGTGAAGACACGGAAGGCGCCCGAGCGCCAGGAGGTCGCCTGACCGGCGGGCCTTTCTGCCCGCAACTCCCATTTCCGCGTCGCAGCGGTCGAAGCCCGCAGGCCGCCCGCCGCGCTCACGCCTTGCCGGGGGGCGGTCCCCAACCAGCCGGGCCGCCACGGCCCGGGGGAGTGGTCCCCGGGCGGCGTTAGGCCCGAGGCCGTCTCCGCTGCGCTGTCACGGCGAGCAAAAGGGCTTGCCGCTGTTCGTGATGGCCACCCCGGCCGACATCACCGACCGCGACGCGGCGAAGGAAGTGCTGTTCCGGCTGCGGCTGACGCATCCGGAGATCACGATCGTCTGGGCCGACTCGTCCTACGCCGGACAGCTCGTGACCTGGGCGACGAACTACCTGAACCTGACGGTCAAGACGGTGAGTCGGCCCAAGGGCGCCAAGGGGTTGGTCGTCCAGCTCCGCCGCTGGGTCGTCGAGCGGTAGATCGCCTGCGTCATGCACGCCCGCCGGCACGCCCGCGACTGCGAACGGCTGATCCAGCACTCCGAGTCGCTCAGCACCTGGGCCGCGATCACGCTGATGGCCAGGCGAATCACCCGCCGCACATCCCGCCGGACCGGCCGGCCCGCCTCTCTCGAGGCCCAGCGGGACTGACCGCAGTCACCGCCGCGAACGCCAACCGCTCCTTCCGACCGCACGGAGCTGCACGGCTAGTCAGCACCACACTCTGGCCGTGGCGCTGACCGGCTGCAATGACCTGGGCCTGGGGGAGAGCAACAGCTCTAGCTCCCAGTCGCCCAGTTCAGGTTCCGGTTCCAAGGCTGGTGCCAAGAAGACGAAGTTCGCTTTGGGTGAGGCCAGCCCGGCGCAGGAGAGCTCGAAGACGCGATCGGCGGATGCCAAGTTCACGGTCACGCCGACTGAGGTGAAGACCGGGACTCAGGCCGACATGGACAACTCGGGCCTGAAGAAGGACGACAAGGACGGCCCGCAGATACCCGTCTACGTCTGGTCGACGCTCACCCACAAGAGCGGCACGGCGATGGAGATCAGCGACATGGACGACGACTTGGTGATCAAGACGGACTCGGGCCAGCGAACCCGTGCCCTCCTGGTCATGATGGGTGACGCGAAGTGGCCCAACTGCCCGGAGCCGGACTCGGAAAAGCAGCTGACCCCGGGCCAGTCGGAGAAGATCTGCACCGCGTTTCTCATCCCGGAGGGCCGCAAGCCCGTCGCGGTTGAGCTGATGCAAGGCTTCCACGGGGAACCGCTGGAGTGGCCGGTCACCAACTGACCGGACGCGAGCGGCAGCTCCGCACATGAGCCAGGCCGGGCGGGCCGGTAGGGTCAGATCCAGCTCGTGCCGGCATGGGTGTGCGGGTCAGGCCCGGTACCCAGAGCGCTCTGGGGGTAGTAGCCGGGCCGCCGCCCCGCCCGCCGGATTCGACGGGCGGCCAGCAGCGCCAGGATCTTCGGCCGGACTCCAACCGCCCGCCTCTTGGCGCATATGGCCTCAGCGGGATCAGAACACGAGACCCGCACCGGCTCCTGCGGCGTTCCGCCCGCCGGGCTCCGCCACAGTTTTGACCCTGTCGACGTGGCCTTCGACAACGCGTGAGCTCCTGTGGAGGGTGAGTCCAGCGGCCGAGGTCCTGACGCTGGAAGCCTGCGAAGCCGCTCATCGGTTTCGGGGCGTCTTGCTCGGCTTGGCGGATCCATTCGAGCAGGAAGGATCCGCGGCGGGTGCGGACCAGGTCGGTGAATGCCCCGGCGAGGTCTGGGGGCTGGGATGTCCGCCCCCACGGCGCAAGGTGGATCTTGGTGGTCAGTCCTCCGCAGGAGCGGCACCGGCCGGGGCCCCTTTCTGCGGGCCCCGGAGGTGTGCTGGTGTGCACGGATGATGGTGGAATCGACCGCGACAACCAGTCGGGGTCTTCGACTGCGTCGGCCTGAGGTAGTAGAGCTGAAAGCGCCTTGCCGCGCCCGAACTCTGCGGGAAGTCCATCCGCGGTGAGCCGTGCCTCGCCCGCCTCGAGAGCTCGCGTGCAGTCGTACAGGTCTCCCAAATACGAGAGCCCCACCTGTCAACAACCTGCGTCAGTTTCATACCTAGACCCAGGCCGCGCCGTGTCGACCGACGGCGTGCCGGACGACGCTGGCTGGGGAGCCGCCCCGGACGCCGGCGGACGCTCGGCGCGGAGCACGCCCGCGGCCGCAGCCGCCGCCGCGCAGAGTGCTACGGGCAGCAGCAGGGCGAGGTTCAGCGGTACGAGATGGGTCAGCGGGCCGATGACTGCGGGTCCTGCCAGCATCCCGAGATAGCCGAGCCCCGCGACCCGGGAGACATGGGCACCGGCCGCGTCCTCCTCGGTATGTCCGGCGGCACTGAAGAACTGCGGTACACAGCCCGACAGGCCGAGCCCGAAGACCGCCCAGCCCGCCAGCGCGGGCACCACCCACGGCGACAGCGCGGCGACGGCCAGACCGGCGCCCGCGGCGGAGGCGCCGTAGCGAACGACGAACACGGGCCCGGTGCGGGCAGCGACCCGGTCGGTGAGCAGCCGGCCCACCGTCATGGCCGTGGCGAAGGCACCGTAGGCGAAGGCCGCGGTGGCGGCGGACGCGCCGAGTACGTCCTCCAGGTGCAGCACGCTCCAGTCGTTGGCGACGCCTTCGCAGAGCATGAGCAGCAGGGTCAACACGGCCAGGACCCACACCCGTCGGGGTGTCCGCCGCCGCCGTGCCGGGCGTGCGCCGTCGGCCGCCGTACCGGTGGACGCCGTGGCGACGCCGACGGCCGTAGCGTCGGAGCGGGCGCAGCTGGGAGCGCCGCCCCGCGGGCTGAGGAGAGCCGGAGTGGCGACAACGGTCACCACGAGACCGGTCACGGCGACGGCAGTGAGGGTGATTCCCAGGTCCCACCCCCAGGTGATGAGCCGCGCGCCGACCAGCGCGGCGAGCACGCCGCCGAGCGAGAACACCGCGTGGAACGCAGACATGACGGGTCGGGCGTATCCGCGCTCCACCTGGATGGCGTGGGTGTTCATGCTGACGTCGAGACAGCCGTTGCCGAAACCGAGCAGGAACAGCGCCACCCCGAGGGTCGGTGCGTCGACGGCCAGGGCCGGCAGCACCACCGCCGCACTGCACAGCGCGGCACCCGCAGGCACGACCCGGCGGGCGCCCATGCGGTCGGTGAGGCGGCCGCACAGCTGCATCCCGGCGAACGCACCACCGCCCAGCAGCAGAAGGAGCCACCCCAGTACGGCATGGCCGATCCCCGTCCGGGACTCGACCGCGGGGATGTGCACGATCCACATGCCCATCAGGAAGCCGTTCAGGGCGAAGAAGGAGAACGTGGCAAGTCGGGCGGCTCGTAGGGTTTGGTTCATGGCAGCAACATAACGAACAATTATCGTGTTCGATAGCTTGACTATCGAACACACCTGGTGTGCAATGCTTTCATGGGGACTACCGAACGACACCGCCGGATCGCCGCCGCCGTACGGGAGGCGGGCGAACTGAGCGTGGCCGAGCTGGCCGCGCTCGCTGACTGCTCCGAGATGACGGTGCGCCGTGACCTGGAGATCCTGGCCGAACAGGGCGTGCTGGAACGCTTCCGCGGCGGTGCACGCAGCCTGCTCCTCCGCGGCGAGGAGCCGCCGTTCGGACTGCGGGCTCAGGAGGGGGCGGAGGTCAAGCGCCGGATCGCGACGGACGTCGCCGCGCTGATCGCCGATGGCGAGTCCGTCGTCATCGACAGCGGGACGACGTGCCTGGAGGTCGCCAGGGCACTGCGCGACCGCCGCGTCACCATCATGCCGTTGTCGCTGCACGCCGCCAACGCGCTGACCGGCTCCCCTTCGGTGCGGCTGCTGCTCCCGGGCGGCGAGCCGAGGCCGGGCGAGCTGGCGCTGACCGGCCCCCTCACGGAAGCCTCCCTCGCGGCGGTCCGTTTCGACACGGCCGTCATCGGCTGCTGCGGCCTCACCGCCGACGACGGGCTGACCGCCTACGATCTCGCCGACGCGGCTGTCAAACGCGCGGCGATCGCGTCCGCCCGGCGCACCATCGCCGTCGCCGAGGGAGGCAAACTCTCCCGCACGGCCCTGGCGTTCGTGGCGCCACCCACCGCGCTCCACGCCGTCGTCACCGACGAGTCGGCGCCGACCGAGGTGACCGATGCGCTGGCGACGGCCGGCGTCACCGTACGGAAGGTATGAGACGGACCATGACGTCCCAAGGCACCGTCCTCTTCGATCTGTTCGGTGTCATCGCACAGCACCAGTCCCCGGAAGCGAGAACGGTGCTCGTCTCGACCGCCGGGGCGCCCGCGCCCGCCTTCTGGGAAGCGTACTGGCGGCTGCGCCCGCCGTACGACCGGGGTGAGCTGACCGGTCCGGCCTACTGGCGCGAGGTGGGGACGTCTCTGGGCGTACGCTTCGACGCCGCACGGATCGGGGCGCTCATCGAGGCCGATATCTCCGGCTGGAGCGCGGTCGACGGGGATATGGTGACGCTCATCGAGGAGCTCGCGGCAGCGGGCCGGCGCCTCGGCCTGCTCTCCAACATCCCACCGGAACTGGCCGCGCACTACGAAGCGCACCACGCCTGGCTGAGGCACTTCGAGGTGTGCGGGTTCTCCTGCCGGATCGGTCACGCGAAACCCGAGCCGGGCGCATACGCATGGTGTGTGCGGGCGCTCGGAGTCGAACCGGCGGACGTCCTCTTCGTGGATGACAGGCAGGAGAACGTGTGCGCGGCGCGCGCCGCCGGTCTGCGCGGTGCGCTGTTCACCGGCCTGGACGAACTGCGCGCGACACTGCGGGAGCACCGGCTCGACGCGGCCGCCGCGGGCCGAGGCCGGACCGGCAACTGACCGCCGGGGTGGCCAGGGCCGACGTGTGGGTGCGCGGGATATTTTGGTGCTGTGCGGTCGTCAAGGCCGTGCTCCCAGCCCCAGTGGCGCTGCTGGCTGCGGGCAGGCCCGGCAGCCGTCACACCTCGGCCGTCATACTGCCCCGGCCGGCAGCACGCCCGCTCGGCTCGGATCTCTTTGCCGCCGGGCAGGATCAGGGGTGGTCGGGGCTCAGGGGGAGCCAGTCGGCCCTCCCGCTGGGAGAAGTTGAGTGCCCATCACCCGAAGGCACGGCGCCGCAACGTACGGTGATGCGGATCATTCCAGGTCGTACGCGGTGTCGTGCCTTGGCTGATACAGACCGAGCGTGCCCGCGCCCGGTACAGCCAGGGTGGTGACCAGTCCCCAGCCCTGGTGGGAGATGTCCGTGGTGAATTCGACGCCCTTGGCCTTCAGATCCGTGACCGTGGCGGCGAGGTCGTCGCACATCAGGAACAGCTCGCTGTTGCCGGCGGCCTGCGGATCGGCTGGGTGTACAGCCAGTTCGCCAGGTGGGGATTTGAAGATGAGCCAGCCGTCTCCGGCGTCGACGTGCGGGAACTCGAGCACATCGCGGAAGAAGGCGCGCGTCGCCTCCGCATTGCTCGCGTAGATGATCGTGTGTGCACCGTTGATCACCTGTGGAAGCTATCAGCCCGTTGAGATTTGCCCGCCGGACTCGCCGCGCGACTGCTAGCGCGCTATGTCCGATGAGCACGGCCACGGCTCGGGCTGCCTGCTGTGGAAGTGGCGTCGGCAGTCGCCGTTGAGACGAGGACACGGAGTCGTCGTATGGATCGACGTATCCGAGCAGCGGCAGGTTCTGGCTCGTCGCTCGTCCGCAAGCCGGTGTCGGGCGCGAAGCGCGCCGTCGTGGCTCTGTGAGTCCAGGGCGTCCAGGGCGTCCAGGAGCCGCTGGGCGCGGACCCGGGGCAGGGCCTTTTCCATTACAGCCACCAGGCTCAGCGCTCCCAACAGCCCATCCTGCAAAAGGAGTTGCCCCAGGTATCCCGTCTTGCGAGACTCCGGTGGCCCTTGCGGCAGCAGGCCGCGCAGGGTTCCACGCATGTCACGTGGGGGGATAGTTTTGACGAAACACACGATGCGTCGCGCTCTGGCACGCACCGCAACCGGGCTGGGGCTCGCGCTGGCGCTGGCCACGGGTGGCCTTGTGACGGCAGCGGCTGCACATGCGCAGCCGGTGACGGAGGGGACCGTCAGCTTCAGCGGCGACCCAGGGGACTACATCACCGGCGGTGGCTCCTACGCCTACTCCGCTGGCACGGACCGGATCCAGGTGAGCGGGTCCGCGGCCCGCGGCTTGGTCGACGTCAGTATCAGCGGCGCCAACGGTGACTGGTGGTCCGTCTCCCTGTCTGCGCCGGAAGGCCAGCAGCTCCAGGCCAAGACGTACGAGGGCGCCACCCGCTACCCGTTCAACGGGGCCAACGCTCCCGGCCTCAACCACGACGGCAACGGCCGCGGCTGCGGCACACTGACCGGGTCCTTCACCATCTCGAAGATCAACTGGGGCCCTAACGGGTACGTCGAGGCCCTTGACGCCGTCTACGAGCAGCATTGCGAGGGCGGCGAGTCCGCCCTGCGCGGCCAGGTGCACGTCAAGAATCCGGCCGCCCCTGCCGAGCTTTCGCTTGGCGTCGGGGTGACGCTCGAGGGCCAGGCCAGCGCACTCAACGGCAAGGCCACCGTGCACGGCAAAGTCACTTGCAACAAGCCGGCCCAGGTGGACGTGTCGGGCCTGGTCACCCAGGTCAAGCGGAACATCTTGATCCGCGGCCCGTACAGCGCCACCGTGAAGTGCGTACCCGGCCCGCCCGTCGCCTGGAGCGCCCAGGCGGACCCCACGGGAACCACCCCCTTCCAGGGCGGTGATGTTGAGGTCAAGGCGACCGCCACCGCGGTCGACACCGACTACCAGGTCGCCGTCACCGCGAGTGACATCGCGGCAGTGCACCTGACCAGGGTGAAGCAGTAGCAACACGGGGAGGAACTCCGCGCCTGGCGACCGGGCGCGGGGCCTTCGCGTCCTGCCGACCCAAGGCGTTTCCTTCGGATCACCGTGCGGCCAGATCTGTGTGAGTGGCCGCCCCGAGGGCGCCCCGGGCATCTGGGCAGTGCATCCGCTACCTAAGCTGGCGGCGTGACCAGCCACCTGCCCTCCTGTTCCTGCTGCGGCGACTCTCTCACGGACGAGCGGCGTATCGACGTCGGCTACAACCTGCCCGACGCTGCGCTCACCGCACCTGAAGAGGCCCGGCACCGGCTCGGCCCTTCCGCGCTGCTCCGGGTTGACGGCGTCGGCTCGTTCATCCGGTGCCTGCTGCTCATCCGGCTGACGCACGAGACGGAACTCGTCCTGGGCATCTGGCTGGAGGTCGACGACGCCGCCCTCCGGAAGGCCCACGACATGTGGGAGGACCACGGCTACGCCGATCTCGCCTTCAGGGGCAGGCTCGCCAACAAGATTCGTCCCTGGGGCGACGACCTGCTGGGCGCCCCGTTCACCGCCCGGGTCGCCGACCCTGAGGAGCTGCCCCACCTCGTCGTAGGCCACCACCCGACGGCCACCCGCGTCCTGGAAGACACCTGGGACCGGGACCACGTCCTCAGCCGCTTCCCGCACCAGCTCCCCGTCGACGTGCGAACCGACCTCGGCGACCACTGGTCCATCGTCCGCAGCGCGGGCCTCACCGCCCGGTTCGCCGACGGAGCGGACCAGTTCGCCGGGCCGGACCGCAGCGTCGCCGTGACCGTGTTCACGGACGACAACCCGGGACGTACCCCTGAGGACTTCCTCTCCGCACTGCTTGCCGGAGCCCCCGACAAGCTTCCCGCGCAGCGGCTCACCGAGCTTCTGCCCGGCGGCCTCCGCCACGCCTTCTGGCTGGCCCCGGACGACCACGGCCGGGAACGGCACGAGTTCTACGGCTTCACGGTGCCGGCCTCCGGCACCGCCGCCGGGGTGTTCTGCACTCATGAAGAGCCCGTGGATCTCGCCTGGGCCCAGGAGGTCTGGCGTTCCCTCGCCTGGGCAGATCCGTCCTGATCCGAAAGAAGGGCCCCGGGCCCCGGCCATGAGTCCGGCCGGGCGACGGACCGCCCCAAACCCGCCGGCTCCGGTGGGTAGCCGACCTCGGCCGTTCTCTTCAGGTTGGCCAGCTGACCTGTCCGCTAGCGACCTGCAGGACATCCGGAACCTCGGCTTCATAGAACCTGAGGAATCCCATCCCGACCGCGCCATCCCCCAGCAGATGCGTTTCGTGAGCCCTTGTGGCCAGCCAGCAGAGCAGCTCGCCGACCTTCTCGAACTCGTCCGGGTGGATCTCCTGTCGGGACATCAGCGACCAGCCCTTCCGCGGCAGGTCCGCGCGACTGGCCAGTGCCGAGCAGAGCACACCACCCACCCGCGATGCCGCTCCGCGTTCAGCCAGCAGTGGATACGGATCGTCCTCGATCACCGGGATCCCCGAGTCGTCCACCACGACTGGGAACGCGGTGACGATGAACAGACGCTCTGGTTGCGGCCCGATCCCCAGATGCCAGCTCAGCTCGACGAGCTCCTGCTCGGAGATCTCATCCCGCAGGTCCACGGAAATCATCAGCTCATAGATGTCGCTCACCCGGTCACCCTACGGCTGGCCGCCGACAAGGCGAGCGGCGCCGGCGGGCTCGTTCACCGGCATGGGACGTGCCCGCTACCTCGGTCTCCAGACGACCCACCTGGAGCACGTCTTCTCCGCCGTTGCGCTCAACCTCATTCGCCTCGATGCCTGGTGGAACGGCCACGCGCTCGACCGCACCCGCGTCAGGCACCTTGCCAGCCTCGACCTCTTCCTCGCCGCGTGACGACGGGGACCGGCCGGGCTCGGCGTACCGGGCTCGCGGGCAGCGGTTTGCGGACGGCCGGATCCTTCAGCTGGTCGGCGTGCACGGCCGGCGGCGACGAGCACTTCGCGGCCGCCCGTGCCCTGGTCGTAGGCCGGCACAGACCTCAAAGGAGGCCCCGGGCCGACGCCGACTACGTCCTGGGCACGAAGGCCCTGCGCCAGGACGCCCCGCGGCTGCGCAATTGGGCTGCCTGGAGGTCGCGCTCGCCGTCGTGGTGGTCCTCCTGTACGTCCGGACGCAGCCGCCGCCGGACACCCCGGTCGACCACACCGCCCTGGTGGCGGGCCTGCTCTCCTTCGGCATGATCGTCGGCGTGATCGCGCTCCTGCTGTCCCTGATTTTCGTGCTGCCGGCGGTGGCGTTGGCCGACCTGCTCGGCCGCCGGATCGGCGGCCGCGAGGCGTGGTGGTGGGTGCCGCTGGTGGTGGCGGCCCTGGTGGCCCCGCCGATCGCGGCCTTCTCGGCGTACAACCGAGTGGAGGCGCGGCCCGTGCTCGCCTTTTGGGCGGTGGCCACGGCCGCGCTCTCGATGGGCGGCCTGGTTGCCCGGCTCCGGCACCCGGGACTGGTCCGGCAAGTGGCGCTGTGGGGCACGGCGGTGGTGGCCGGGACGGGCCTGTTCGGCGCACTCGGGCTCACGGTCGGCCCGCTGCCCGCGTACGAGCCGCCGGCGATCGGTCCGGCGACCATGGCCGGCACCTGGGTCGACCACACGAGCGGCACGCTCGTCTTCACGTCGGACGGACGGGTCACGGCCTCCGGCGTCGGCCAGCACCACCCCGACGACCACCCCAGCGGCCCGTCACGGCGGTGCTCGGGCGCCGGCACCTGGTCGTACGAGCCTGGGCGGGACGTCTGGACCCAGGAGGTCCGCATCGACGTCCCGGGGTGTTCCTGGCGGGCGTGGAGCGTCGGCGGCACCGACCGCAAGCCCCGGATATACCAGCACGTCGGTCACCCTGATTCCGGGCAGCTGTACGAGCTGCGGAAGGCTGCCGACGGCGCCTGACGCCGGAACTGTACTTCAGCGTCGCCGAGGTGAGGCCCGCCCAGTGCTGTGACCGGGAACGTTCACCGGGTTGTGGCAGCAGGGTGGTGTCTGCCGAAATTCGTTTCGTGTCCTGGGGAGGTGCCCCTACCGTGGCGCGGTGACAACTCAGATGATCATTCTCAATGGTGGTTCCAGCTCGGGGAAGTCTGGGATCGTGCGGTGCCTGCAGGCCGTACTGCCGGATCCGTGGTTGGCGTTCGGGGTCGATTCGTTCGTCGACGCGCTGCCCGCGAAGATGCAGGCGTCGGACGCGGGGATCGAGATCGGGGCAGACGGCCGAGTGAGCGTCGGGGCGGACTTCCGGGCGCTGGAAGCCGCCTGGACCGAGGGCATCGCTGCGATGGCCGGTGCAGGCGCCCGGATCATCGTCGACGACGTCTTCCTCGGCGGAGCCGCGTCCCAACAGCGGTGGCAGAAGGCTACGGGCGACCTGGCGGTGCTATGGGTCGGCGTCAAGTGTGAGAGTGCGGTCGCCGCCGGCCGTGAGGTCGCACGAGGAGATCGAGTCCAGGGAATGGCCGCGTCGCAGGCAGATGTGGTTCACCAAGGGGTGACCTACGACCTTGAGGTCGATACGACGCATACCGAATCCGTGGTGTGTGCGCGAGCCATCGCCGCCCACGTCAGTTGATCGGCAAACCAGCGCTCGGCCCCGCCCGGTCTGCCGCCGCGCGCAGCTCACGCGGCGGCGACGTTTGGACCGGCCGCCCCAGCGGATGCCCTTCTCGCTGCGGATACGGGCGCGTTCGCGTCGGTGTGCGGTCAGGACGACGGGGCGGCGGGCGTGGTGGTAGCAGCCGGCGAGGGTGAACTGCCGTAGGCGGTCCAGTAGCGTCCGTTCCATGATCGCCCTCGACGCCCTCGACGCCCTCGACGCCCTCGACGCCCTCGACGCCCTCGACGCCCTCGTCCGGCTCTGCCCGCCGCCCGCCGAACCGCCGCCCGCGGTGGACTGGGCGCAGGTCGAGCGCGCCCTGGGTGCGGCTCTGCCCGCCGACTACAAGCAGCTCGTCGAGACGTACGGCGACGGCATCTTCGACGACACGATCTGGCTGCTCGTCCCCGACTCCGCCTACAGTGACTGTGACCTGCACGCGCAGACGACGGAACGGGACGAGATCCTGGCCAGCCTGTGGGAGTTCGAGGCGAAGCCCGCCGGCCTGCTGGAGGCGGGTAGCCGGTCCTTTAGCCTGCTACTTGGCCTCTGAGCGCGATAGGTGGCCCGCTGGCTAGCGTCTGGATCACCTTGATCAGACTTGGAACGGGACCGGGGAACTACGCTGGCAGCCCTTCATACCGCGCAGGGAGCAACGTGCCGCCGTCCTTCGTCCACCGGATCACCAAGTATGACCCCGCCGACCGTGACGAACACGGCCACTACACCGGTGCCGAGGAGACGGTCAGTGACCATGGGCCGGTCGAAGCGGCGTACCTCGCGGCGATCGGCGCCTTCGCGGAGGCCTCGGGCATCGATCGGCTGGAGATCCGCGAGCCCGAAGTCACCGTTTTCGTCCACTTCGGCGTGGAGCCGCCGGTTGGGGGACATGGCCTCGGCGGGCTCTTCCCGCCCGACCTCGCCGGCTACCACGACGGGGCCGAGGTCTCCCTCCCGGTCGCTCTGGAGCTGGTCCGGGCCATGCTCCGCGACCAAGGTGCCTGGTGTCGTCTGGAGGCGGGGGATGTGTTCACCGTGCACGTCGGGTGGGACCAGTACGTGTACGTGGGCAGCGACCGGCTCTGCTCGGACGCCGTGGCCCGTACACGGGAACTCGGCCTCTTCCCGGAACCGATGACGACCTCCCCCTACGCGGCGGAGCTGGAGGAACCGGACGTGACGGAGGCCGCCGACGAGGGGTTCTGGGCGCGCGTGCGCACGGCGCTGGCCTCACGGCAGACAGTGCTCCTGGAGGAGGGCTACGTCCGCAATGCCGCACGTTTCCACCGCCTCACGCCGGAGAACCTCGACGCGGTTCGTACCGCTCTCAGCCCGCGCGCCCTGCTGACCGTCTGGCCTGACCTGAACCCCGATGTCGGCGCGGTCCTCGCCGCGCTGCCGGAGGAGGGAGCCGCGGAGTTCGTCTGGGAGGCACAGGACGGCACGATCAGACACGCGATCGTCGACGACACCGAGTACCAAGAGCTCGCCGCCCTGGTGGCCGGCGCCCGGGCGGCCTGCGCCCTGCCCATTTGCCACGACGAACGCCACCCGCTTCTTTGTGCCGCCCTGCCCGACAGCGACGGCGTGCTGCGCGCCCGGTGGTGACCCGGTTCACGCCGGGTGGCCAGCTGGTGGTGGCATTGAAGTTGTCCCATCAGGCCCCGCCGGACACCTGGCCCGGATGGACAACACCAATGCTCAGAATCGGCTGACAGCTGACAGCTGACAGCCGACAGCCGACCGGGGCCCGGCCGCTGGCCGGGTCTGGGTGCCCCGATGCGTGGGCGCTCCTACGGGGCGGGAGTCGCGGGTGCCTGCGGAGCAGGCGTCGGGGATCCGTGTGGGACCGGCGGGTGGCACGCGGCGCGGATGTCGCCATCCTCCGCGCGCGGCCAGTACCGCCCTTCGAGGGCCTCGGCGCTGCGGTTGAGCCGGACCAGGACGTCCGCCAGCTCCCGTACTTCCTCAGGGGACCAGTCGGCGACCACCCGGGCCAGGCAGGCCCGGTTGACCTCACGGTCTTCGGCGAGCCGGCGCCCGCCGTCAACGGTGATGCGCAGCTTGCGTGCCATGCCGCCGTCCGGGTCCGCGACGCGCTCGGCCAGTCCGCAGCGCAGCAGCGCGGCCGTCTGCCGGTTCACGGTCGAGGTGTCGAGCCCGAAGGCCTCCGCCAACTGTCCGATGGACATGGGGCCTTGTGTGTCGATCCGGCTGAGCAGCAGGTACGCCGACCGCTCCAGGCGTTCGGGGTCGCGCTCGCGCCGAGCAAGCACCTGGTGCCGCGAGAGCAGCATCAGCTCCCGCTCCAGTTTCTCCAGCACTGCGCCTCCCGTTCTTTCCGGCGCTCCATTATCGCGGACCTGTGAACCAGGGGACCGCCGGACCCCTGCACGGCTCGGCCTGCGGGCGGCGCCGCACGATGGCCGGACACTGCAATATGCATGATACATAGCATGTGTATTATGCATTTCTCGTTGTCACCCTGACGAGCCACAGCCTCAACCCGGAGGACCCGCATGACCGTCACCACGTCCACCGCCTCCCGCGCCGCCGAGATCTTGTCCCGGCCCGTCAAGCTGAACGGCCTGACCGTCCCCAACCGCATCGCGATGGCGCCGATGACGCGGATGTTCTCCCCCGGCGGCGTGCCCGGCGAGGACGTGCAGGCGTACTACGCCAGCCGGGCCGCCGCGGGTGTGGGCTTGATCGTCACCGAGGGAACCTACGTCGGTCACGACTCTGCCGGGCAGAGCGACCGGGTGCCGCGGTTCCACGGCGAGGACCAGCTGGCTGGGTGGGCGAAGGTCGCCGCGGCCGTGCACGAGGCGGGCGGCACGATCGTGCCTCAGCTGTGGCACATAGGCATGGTGCGCAAGCAGGGCGAGGCACCGTACGCCGACGCCCCCGCCGTCGGCCCCTCCGGCATCCGCGTCGACGGCACCGAGGGGACCGGCAAGGCGATGACCCGCGCCGACCTCGACGACGTCATCGGCGCGTTCGCCGACGCCGCCGCGGAGGCCGAGCGGATCGGCTTCGACGGCGTCGAACTGCACGGCGCCCACGGCTACCTGCTCGACCAGTTCCTGTGGGAGCGGACCAACCGCCGCACCGACGCCTACGGCGGCAACGCGGTGGCCCGTACGAAGTTCGCCGCCGAGATCGTGGCCGCGGTCCGCGAGCGCGTCCCGGCCGACTTCCCGGTGATCTTCCGCTACTCGCAGTGGAAGCAGGAGGCCTACGACGCACGGCTCGCGCAGACCCCGGAGGAGCTGGAGGCGATCCTGGCCCCGCTGGCGGCGGCGGGCGTCGACGCGTTCCACGCCTCCACCCGGCGCTACTGGCTCCCGGAGTTCGAGGGCTCGGACCTGAACCTGGCAGGCTGGACCAAGAAGCTCACCGGCCGGCCGACCATCACGGTCGGTTCGGTAGGCCTCGACGGCGACTTCATCCGCGCCTTCGTCGGCGAGGGTGCGGCGCTCGGCGACATCGACAACCTCCTGGACCGCATGGAACGCGACGAGTTCGACATGGTCGCCGTCGGCCGGGCGCTGCTCCAGGACCCGCAGTGGGCGGCGAAGGTTCTCGGCAACCGCTTCGACGAGCTGAAGCCGTACGACGCGGCGGCGCTCAGGTCGCTCAGCCGGTAGCCGGTAGCCGTGCGGACGGTTGGTCCGAGTCCGAGGACGCCCCGTGACATCGGTCCGCCGAGGTCACGGGGCGTTCGCGCTCCGGTCGAGGATTGCCGAGCCTGGCCGGTGCCGCCCGTCGCCACTTCCCTGACGACTTGCTCGACCTCCAGGCCGCATGGCTGCTCACCCGTGCGCCGACCTGGCCCGCCAGCCCGCCAGCCCTGGCACCACCACGCTCTGACGGCGGCTCATCACCCTTTCCTGCCGCATCTCCGCACACCCTTACTGGGCCGTCCCGGGCCGCTCGCAGGCGGCCCGGGTTTCCGGACGATCCGGTCGCCGTTCAGCAGCGGTGGACCCGGATCTTCAACCGTCTGGCGCGGGATCCGGCCGAGGGGCCACGAGATGCGGATGGCTCCGCTACCACCCTCGCCGCCGCACGTGGCTCGGCGGGCGCCGTCCCGGCCGAGCCGGTGGTCCCGCGCACCGTCAGCAGGCCGCGCCCGTACGGAAGTCGGGCCGCGGCAGGTAGCCGTTCCCGGGTCCGGGAACGGTGCCACCTGGGGTGATGGATCGTTCCCATATTCGGGACTCGCGTTGATGAGGGGGATGCGGGGTGGTTCACGAGAGGGCTGGTCGGTCACCGTGGTCCGCCGCGTCGACTGCTGTGCCCCGCATCACACGTTCACAGGACCGTGGGCGCGACCAGAAGAGTGCCTCCCATCCCTCAAGGGTGAGAAGGACTGGGACGGGGGGCAGGCCTGGAGGGGCTCGCGTCATCCAGCGGGAACCTGACCCATTGAAAGGACTCAGGATGCGAACGAACATCACCATCCCCCGTACCCTGATCGCCGCGCTCGTCCTCGCCGGCTACGCCCTGACCGTCCCTGCCGCCCAGGCCACCCCCACCCTCAGAGCGGCCGCCGCCTCTCAGCGAGCCGATGCCGACCAAGTCGCCCTGCTCAAGAGGAGCCTGTCGGAATGGAACCAATGGCGTACGGACAACCCCGATATCAAGCCCGACCTCGCCGGCGCTGACCTCACGGAGGCGAACCTGCTTGAGGCCAACCTCTCCGGTGCTGACCTCACGGAAGCGAACCTCGTTGATGCCAACCTCACCGACGCGAACCTCACCGACGCGAACCTCACCAGCGCAAGACTGGAGCGCGCCATCCTCATTGGTGCCAACCTCACCAACGCCAACGCCCTGAGCGCCAACCTCGAGGGAGCCAACCTCAGCAACGGCAACCTCCGTCACGCCGTCCTCGCCAGCGCCAACCTCACCCGCGCCAACCTCCATGACGCCGACCTCACCGAGGCCAACCTCGACGGCGCCAACCTCACCGACACCGACCTCAGCTGCCGCAACCACCCCGTCTGCGTGTCCTCCTCTGCCGGGTGACGGCAAATAGACGACTGCGACACCGCGAGCGACGGGCTGCCCAGGTGGGTGCCCTCGCGCGGTGCTCCGGGGAAGACGCCATGCGATGACCTCCACGGGCTTGTCCGCGCTCGTGCCCACCGAGCCACGCGATCCGCCGCCGCCCCGGACGGCGGCGGCCGAACGGGTCACCGGGGGGTGGGGGCGGCGCGTCGCCGGTATGACGTGCAGGGGAAGCGCCCACGCATCGCACGGGTGTTCACGGCCCGTCCGGGACGCCGAGCGGCGCGGTGAACCGCGACTGCCAGCCTTCCTCCGTCAGCACCACCAGCTGGACCGCCGCCGCACGGGTGCGCAGGGGCAGCAGGCTGCCGATCGCAGCGCGGACATGGGTGGCAGCCGTCGGGTCGTCCGCGCCCATGGCGACCGTGACATGGGCGGCGGGCCGCGCCCCGAAGCGGCCCTTGTACGGGCGCAACCCGGGCCACTGGGCGCGGAACGCATCGACGATCGGCTGGAGTCCCGGAACGGTGACGGCGACGAAGCCGGACTCCGTCACGACCTCCGCCAAGAGCAGATCAGCTGCCGGAAAGCTCGCCGCCAGGGAACGCACGCCCTTCTCGTCCTGACCCGTCAGCGCCGATTCCGGTACGAACGGGTAGAGGAGCGAGACGTGCGCCGGCACCCCACGACGCACGAGAGCCGGGTCGATACGCCACGCCGCATCGAGGAGCGGGGCGGCATCGGGCAAGACAATGACGACGGCAGTGGTCCCTGGCTCTGGCATTCCATCATCATCGCAGGCCAGGTACGGGACCCGAGAATGTCAGTCTGGGGTTGCGGGGTGGTTGGGGGGGGTCCGGCCCAAGCTGCGTGACGTGGTGTCACGGCGTCAGGCCGGAAGGACGCGCTCTGCCCGCCTGGCGAGCTTGCGCGCCGCCTGGTCGACACCACCTTACGCGCCGTGACCGTGACCGGCCCGCCCGGTGAACGGGCTCAGACCAGCGGGGATTCCTGTTCAGGGGCGGGGCCGTGTCGGCGGAAGTCGGCCCAGGCCCGGGTCAGCCGGTGGACTGCTTCGGTCAGGACGTCCGGGGGGTAGGTGAAGGGGAGGCGGATGAAGGAGTCGTGGCGGCCACTGGGATCGGTGGTCCGTCCCGCCACCACCTCGACCTCGTGGCGCAGCGCGACTTGTGCGAACGCGCCGGCATCGGCTTCGGGAAGCTCGATCCACAGGGCCGACCCCCCGACGGGAGGCTCCCACCTCCAGTCCGGCAGCGACTGCTCCAGCAGTCCGGTCAGGTGGCGCAGCCGACGGGCGGCGGACTGGGCCTGTGTCTGCTCGAGTTCGGCGAGGCGGGGCAGCAGCCGGACGGCGACGGCCTGGTCGAGGACGGGGGTGCCGAGATCGGCCAGCGCCTTGTGGCGGGCGAACCGCGCTGCGACGGGTTCCTCCGCACGCAGCCAGCCCACCCGCAGCCCGCCCCATACCGACTTCGACAGTGAACCGATGGTCAGTACCTCACCGCCCCGGGGAGCGAGGGCTCCCAGCGGCGGCGGCAGCTCGCCCCGGGTGCCGATGCGCCCCGAATAGGCGAGGTCCTCCACGACGGCCACATCGTGCTGCTGGGCCAGCTCGGCGATGCGGCGGCGCCGGGACGCGCTCATCAGCCGGCCGGTGGGGTTGTGAAAGCTCGGCATGACGAACAACAGGTCCGGCTCGTGCTCGGCCAGAGCTGCGGCCAGCAGGTCCGGCCGCATTCCCTCCTCGTCGAGCGGTACACCGACCGTCCGGGCGCCGTGCGCGGAGAACAGGTCGAAGCAGCCGGGCCAGCTGGGGGACTCGACGACGACCGTACTGCCCGGCCGCAGGTACATCTGGGCGGTCAGGGCGATGGCCTGGTGGGCGCCCGTCGTCACCACCACCTCGTCGGGCGAGGTGGGCAGCCCCAGCCCGCTGATGTGCACGGCGATCTGCTCACGCAGCGCGTACAGCCCCCGCGGGTGATAGCCGGCGTCGGAGAGCAGGTGGGGGAGGTCGTCCGCGATCACGTCGCGCAGTGCCTCGGCGAGTTCGGGCGCGCCCGCGTCCGCGGCGTACGCCAGGGAAATCACGCTGCCCGGACCCCGAGAGAGCCGAGCGAAGACCGAATCGGCCTGCCCCCGCCGCAGTTCGTGCCCCAAGCGGCGGCCGCCCCCCGCCCTTTTGGCCACTCGGGTGCCACTGCCCCGCCTGCTGGCAAGGGTGCCGTCGGCCCGCAGCTCGTCGTAGGCGGCCACGACGGTCGAGCGGCTCAACGCGAGCGCGGCAGCGAGCCTGCGCTCCGACGGCAGCCGGACGCCCGGCGCCAGCTCACCCTCGTCGACGAGGTGGCGCAGCGCGGCGGCGAGCCCGCGGAACAGGGCCCCGCTCCCGGCCCACCCGTCCGGCAACAGCTCCACCAGCCGTTCCGGATTCCGCGAAAGGTCCACTTCGGCCCCCATTGGATCGTGTGGCCTGCCCCAATCCTGGATTGGCTGGTCTCAGGCCTACCACTTGACCTTATCCGCCCCGAGGAGAACGCCCCGATGCCGCCAGTCACCCCAGTCAATCCAGTCGCCCCTATTTCCCCGGCCATCTCGGCCCGCCTCCGTGCCGTCCTCGACGCGTCCGTGCCGGCCGCACGCAACGACACCGGACGCCACGAATACGACGGCCGTCCCCAAGACCTCTCCGAAGCAGGCATACGCCGCGCACTGTCGGCCATCGCCGCCGCCCGCCCCAGCGCACCGCAGCCCGGCCGGCCGCACACCCCGGCCCCGGCACACGACCCGCTCGACGAGGCGACGCTCCAGGCCTTCGAGTACGCACTGTCGCTGCGCTTCGGCGACCTCCAGATGCACCGCCGGGACCCGTACCTGCACATCGACAACCTGGATCTGAGCGGCTACGAGAACGACTACGCGCCCCAGGCCGAGCGGGCGCGCGCCCGACGGGACCACCTCGATGCCTGGCCCGACCTGGTGGCCGCCGCCGTGACCACGCTCGACCTGGTCCCCGCGGAGCAGGCCCGCGCCGCCCTGCCCGCGGTCGAGGGCCTGCGGCACCAGCTGACCCGCCCCGGACAGGAGACGACCTCCCGAGACCGGCGGGCCGCTGAAGCGCTCGCGCGTCTCGAAGCCCACCTGCGGACAACGGCCCGGGGCGAGCGCGCCGCACCGGTACTGGGCGAGGACGGCCTCACCCGGATGCTGGCGGCCACCGAAGGCAGCGAGGTCGACCTCGGGAGCCTGGCCGTACGCACCGACGCGGAACGAGACCGCCTCACACAGCTCCTGGAGGAGGCCTGCCGCCGTATCGACCCCAGCGCCGACGTGGTCACGACACTGCACCACCTGGACGACGACCACCCCACCGCCTTCGGCCTGCTGGCCGCCACCCGCGAGGCGGTCAAGACCGTCACCGACTGGGCCGACAGGACCCAGCTGATACCCGGCGGGCACCTCACGTGCCGGGTCGGCCTTCTCCCAGAGTCACAGAGTCACGAGGTCGCGACCATGACGGCCGCCGCCCCGGGGGAGCCGGACCGTCCGGGCTGGTTCCGGGTCCGCCGTCCGCCCGAGCAGTGGCCGGCCCGGGACCGCGACGCCTGGCTGCGCACGTACAGCCGCCACCAGCTGTTGAACATCGCCGTGCACGAGGTCGCCCCAGGACACCTGGCGCACCGCCGGATCCTGCGCCACGTCCCGGGTGAAGTGCGCCGCAGCCTGCAGTCGTACGCGACCAGCGAAGGCTGGGCGCACTACTGCGAGGAGATGGCCCTGGAGGCGGGCTTCGGTGACGGCGACCCCCGGCACACCGCGGCCGTCGCCCGCGACGCACTGCTGCGCCTGACACGCCTGGCCTGCGTCATCGGGCTGCACACCGGCGAACTCACCCACCAACAGGCGGCCGCCCGGTTCGAAGCAGAGGCGCACACACCCCCGGCACTCGCCGCACAGCAGGCCACGCGCTGCCTGCTCGACCCCCAGGCGGGCGACTACACCCGCGGGAAGTTCGCGATCCTCGACCTGCGTGACCAGGCGCGCCGGCACTGGGGGACCGGCTTCACCCACACGCGCTTCCACACGGCGCTGCTCAACCTGGGCGCGCCCCCACTGACCCTGCTGCCGGCCCTGCTCGGAGCGGGCCGGCGATGAGCGTCCTCTCCGACCCGCAGCAGCTGCTGCTCTTCGTGGGCGCGTCCGCCGCCCTCGTAGGCCTGCCCGGACCGAACCTCGTCTACATCTGCACGCGCAGCGTCGCCCAGGGCACCGGCGCCGGGATGGTTTCGGCACTCGGGGTGGAGACCGGCACCGTGATACACGCCCTCGCCACCGCCTTCGGAGTCGCGGCCCTCGTCTCCGCAGAACCGGCAGCACTGAAAGCCCTCACCCTGCTCGGCGCCGCCTACCTCCTCTACCTCGGAATCCGTTCCCTCAC
Organism: Streptomyces sp. NBC_01546; assembly: GCF_045208355.1. NCBI lineage: Bacteria > Bacillati > Actinomycetota > Actinomycetes > Kitasatosporales > Streptomycetaceae > Streptomyces > Streptomyces sp. NBC_01546. The sequence goes on along the minus strand of NZ_CP109379.1, from coordinate 348,482 downwards.
CGGAGCCGGCTCGCCCGGCAACTCGGCCCAGCCCGTACCCAGGAGGCTCTGGAGCGTCTACCGCGAAGGGATCCTCGTCAATGTCCTCAACCCGAAGGTCATGCTCTTCTTCCTGGCCTTCCTGCCGCAGTGGGTGAGCCAGGATGCCAGCGGTGCCCAGACCCGCACGGAACTGCTGATACTCGCCGCGATCACCTTCACGGTCGCGCTGGCCATGGACTTGGGGTACGCGGCTACCGCCGGCGCGCTCGGGAGAAGGCTGCGCGGTCGCGCAGCGCCGGGCCGAGGCAGGGCCCGGTACCTCGTCGCGCTGGTCTACCTCGGGCTCGCGGCCGCCGCCATGTTCAGCTGACGGCAGCCGCCGGGCGCCGACAACGCGCCCGGACCCGCCCTCCCCGTCCGCTACACGCTCGTCGCCACCCCACCCAGCAAATGCTGACCACCTCGCTGCCCGAATTCGGTGCCGGGCCCGGCCGTGCTGCGGGCGGGGGTGGCCTACGAGCCCAGGCGGGTCACGTCACGGGCCAGCAGGTTCGGCTGCATGGTTCGGTTTCTCCTTCTCAGTGCAGTTGCTCGGCCAGTCCGACGATGATGCCCTCCGGGCCGCGGACGTAGCAGAGCAGATAGCTGTCCTCGAACCGGGTGATCTCGCCGACGAGTTCGGCGCCGTGAGGGCGCAGGCGGGCAACGGTGTCCTCGATGTCGTCGACGGCGAACATGACCCGGTGCGTGCCCAGAATGTTGTGCGGCCGGTTGCGCGGCCCGGCGCTGATCACCGAGGGGCTGCGGTACTTCGCCAGCTCGAGCCGGCTGTGACCGTCCGGGGTCCGGAGCATCGCGATGTCACAGCGGACGCCGTCGAGTCCGGTGCACTGGTCGGCGACGAGGCCCTCGACCTCCGCCCTGCCCTCCAGCTCCATACCGAGTTCCACGAAGAACGCGATGGCGGCATCCATGTCCTCTACGACGATGCCGACGTTGTCCATCCGCTGAATCGCCATGCTGTTTTCTCCTTGTTCCTCGTGCGGCCGGTGGTGGCCGCTGATGTCCCTGGGACGGAGCCGGTGGCACGTTCTCGACATCCTCAGACCGCCGGACTCCGAAAAGTCTGGATCGCGCCTCAGCACCGCTACAGCAGACCCGCGCAGACCTGCGGCGGCAGCAGGGTGGAGAACAGTACGAAAGAGGGCAAGAGCGCACTCGTGAACCCGAGCGTCCCGAAGCCATGGCCGCACCGGTGACCATCGCGGGCCGGATGCTGCGCACCTTCAGGCCTGCTCACCCCGCTGTTCCCGGTCATCGGGGAAGCCACCCGCCGGACGTGCCGCCTCGATAGGTACCCGCCAGTAGATTTCCAACAGGGCCTGGCTACAGTGATCTTGACTAACCGCCAGCGATGTTCGAAGCCGGCGGGAGAACGTGCGTGCGGCGGCGTGCCGTCGCGCGCGGGAACGAAGGAAAACATGGGTTCGATACACAAGCGCGTCGGCGCGGTCCTCGGTTCGGCCGCCCTGTTCGTCGGCGTGGCGCTCACGGCCGGGGCCGGAACCGCCAGTGCCGACGAGACGGGTGACCTCGCGTCCGACATCGATGTCTCGGTGTCCACGACCGGGGTCTCGGGTCTTGCTGCGATGTCGGCGGACGGGTCGCTTACAGTCCACATCACCAGCCCCAGGGACGGCCACGACATGGGCTTCGTCCGGTGGAACGCGGACCCGCAGCCCGCGCCCGACATCCCGGGCGACTCCCTCATCGCCAAGGACATCAGCCCCGACGGCTGGGCGGTCGAGGCCGAGCTGAGCACCGGCCGCATCGCCTCCACGCGCGGCCACAAGGCGATCTACATGAAGGTCGTATCCGGCAACCTGCCCGAGGGGCACCCGTACAAGCTGCGTGGGTGCGTCGTGAAGGGCAGCGAGCGCCAGTGCACCCCATGGCGCCCGGTCCACGCCTGATCCGCTGAAGGGCCGGGCCGCTCAGCGGCCCGGCCGACGCGACGGCGCTCGCTCGAATGCTGTCCCGGCTCCCGTCACGCAGGGCTGGCCGCCTGAGGACGCTCACGCCGCACTGCTCACCCGCCATGAACGCCGCGATCGGCGAGAGCCTCCGCCTCCGCCTTCGGCGCGAAGCCGCCGGACCGCCCGCGCTCTTCCCACAGTCGCCCACCCGCCGGGCCGGCTAAGGAGCCCGAGAGTCTGTCCCTGCCTGCCCGGTGCTGGCCGCGCTTCCGTGATGACTGCGCCAGAAGGACGGCCCGCGTCCATACCAGGCAGTCACCTGAGCAGCGCGGGGCTCCGCGCTCGAAGTAATCGCGGCCAGCGGCAGGCTGGTCTTCACGGAAGAACGATCCAGAACCCCCGGTTGGCCACTCTGAGCACGCCAGTTGTCCACGGCCTGCTCGGTTGGCCTATCCGCGCAGATTGGCGGGGTCGACGTTGGTCAGGTTGCGGCTGGCGTCCCACAACCGCGCCGCGACAGCGGTGTCGGCGAGATGACTCCATACCGCTTCTTGTCGAGGTGTACCGCGCAGACCGAAGAGACGTGGTCCCCACAGCTGTCCTCCGCGCGTGGCCGGGTCGAGCACCGCTCGGACCGCTGGCCATGCGCCGGCGTGCTTGCCTTGGACGAGTAGAGCGGCGGGTGCCGTGCGCAGCCGCGCGCCGACGCTTCGCACATGGACCGGTGGTCGTGACGGGGTGAGGGAGTCCAGCGCGCCGCCGGGGTGGACCACCACGCTCTCCGCCGAGCTGCCGAGGGTGCGCAGGCGGCGGCCGAGTTCGAGCCCGAAGTACATCTGTGCCAGCTTGGATCGTCCGTAGGTGCGTTTGGCCCGGTAGTCCCGCCGGGACTGGAGGTCGTCCAGGTCCAGCCGTTCCGATTTCGCCGCGAAACTGCCGACGGTCACGACACGTGCCGCCGGTGCGGCCGACAGCAGCGGCATCAGTCGGCCGGTCAGCGCGAAGTGTCCGAGGTGATTCGTACCGAACATGAGTTCATGACCGTCTCCTGTCTCGCGACGCGGCGGGTCGTCGAACGCGACGCCTGCGTTGTGGACCACCGCATCGAGGGCATTCACCTCCAGGGATTCCACCACTGCGCTGAGCGACGGCAGGTCGGCGAGGTCCAGCGGTATGGCGCGTACCTCCGCGCCGGGCACGCGCGAGCGGATAGAGGTCATGGCGGCTTCGGCTCTCTCCGGGTTGCGGCTGCCCAGCACGACGGTGGCTCCGGTCGCGGAAAGCTGCTCTGCGATGAAGTACCCGATGCCCGCGTTGGCACCGGTGACCAGGAAGACGCTGCCCTCGGCACGCGGCAGCCGGTGAACATCCCAGGGCGGGGTGGAGGGCGTTGGCGACATGACGGGAGGCTCCCTTGATCCGGCAGGACGAGGCGATTTGCGGCCGCTCCAAGGGGAGCGGCTTGTCATCCACGGTTCCAGCGAGAACCGACACATCGCCCATAGACCACCGACCGCCACGGCCGGGATACCGACACTCCGCCGACAGGCGGCGCCGACTTGCCGCGTAAGCCGGTCGCTGCCCCTGAGCGCGCCAATTGGGTTCTGCCCGCCCTTCCGTGAAGGCCCAACCCCGGCGCCGGTCCCGACTGCTATCAGCGAAGGAGTTCCGCTGCTCTGGCGTGGACAGGGACTCGGAGTGTGCGGCAGGCGGAGCCTTCACGGAAGCGCGGTGGTCCGGGTTGAGGTTCGTCAGGACGACGTGATGAAGCGCAGGGCTAGGCCGGGGGCCGTTGTCCAGTAGGTGACGCGGGCACCGTCGTCGAAAGCCACCCGGCCGGGCAGGTCGAGGTTGATCGGCTCGCTCACTTTGCTGCCGAGGTCGGGGCCCTGGAGGCTGAGGGGGATGGTGTTCGTGTCGTACGTATCCATGCCGCCGCCGCTGGCGAGCAGGGCTGCGTACGCCTTCTCACCCGGAGCGAGGGTGGCGGGCGCATCCGCGCTGTCCTTGATCACGGCGAAGGCTTCCCTGGCATAGGCGAACTTCAGGTAGGGGTAGTGGTAGACGTTGCACCTCTTGTTCCCGGTGTTGGTGACGGTGAGGAGGAGGTGCCTGACGCTCTTGCCCTCCTCGTCCTCGTTCGTGGCGGAGAACGCGAGGTCGCCTTCCGCACACGCGACAACGGCGGCGCTGTTGCTGCTACTCGCCTCGCCGCCGGTGTTTCCCGAACCGCCGCCCGGCTTCGCCGAAGCCGTCTCACCCGCCTTCGGCGAGCTCGTCGCGCTCGGCCGGTCCGAGGGCTTGAAGTCGTCCGATCCATCGGCCCCGCTCGACTCGCATGCCGTGCCCGCCAGCAGCAGCGCACCCAGAGCGGCCACGACCGCCGCATTGCTGGTTACCTTGTTTCCCCTGGTCAACGGAGCCCCCTTGTGGTGTGCTTCGATTTACACGACCTGTACGCATGCCAGAAGTCACGGGGTTGCATGCGGAACGAAAAAAGTTTTGGACCGATGGGGGCGGCATGACGGAGGACGAGTTCGACGCGTTCTACGCGTCGGCGTTCCCGCGGGTCGTCGGCCAGGTGTACTCCTTCACCGGTGACCACGGCCAGGCCCAGGACGTTGTCCAAGAGGCCTTCATACGTGCCTGGGACCGGCGGGGTGACTTCCTTGCCACCGAGGCCCCGGAAGCCTGGATCCGCACCGTCGCGATGCGTCTCGCGGTCAGTCACTGGCGGCGGGCGCGACGGTGGCTGGAGCTGATACGCCACACCCCACTGCCCGGTCACGCCCCCGGCCCCGACCCCGAGCACGTCGCCCTTGTCGCGGCGCTGCGACAGCTTCCGGAGCCCCAGCGCCTGGCGATCGTGCTGCACCACCTGTGTGACCTCAGCGTGGAGCAGGTAGCCTCCGAGACCGGCGCCCCGGCCGGTACGGTCAAGGCCCGCCTTTCCCGCGGCCGTGCAGCCCTCGCCAAGCTGCTGCCGGCGAACGAGGTCGGCGTAGCGGGCGGGAGTGGCGAGAAGAAGGAGGATGACCGTGGCTGATGACCTCTCCTCCGCCCTGCGCGAGCTGGCCGACAGCGCTGGCAGGCCCGCCCCCACGACGGGCGCGGAAGTACGCCGCCGGGCCGCCTCCCGTCGGCGCCGCCGACACACGGCCGTCGCGAGCGGCACCGCCGTAGTGGCCGCAGCCCTCGTGTTCGGCCTGACCATGGCCCTCGGCGGCCCGGAGTCCCATCGGCGCCCGGCCCCGCCCGTTGCCTCCCCGACTGTGCCGTCCCCGACTGCGCCGTCTCCCACTGCGCCGTCCCCCACTGCACCCACCGCCGTTGTCGCGTGTGCGGAAGGCGACCTCGCGTTCTCCGCCACGAACGAGGACGAGGAGGGCAAGAGCGTCAGGCACCTCCTCCTCACCGTCACCAACACCGGGAACAAGAGGTGCAACGTCTACCACTACCCCTACCTGAAGTTCGCCTATGCCAGGGAAGCCTTCGCCGTGATCAAGGACAGCGCGGATGCGCCCGCCACCCTCGCTCCGGGTGAGAAGGCGTACGCAGCCCTGCTCGCCAGCGGCGGCGGCATGGATACGTACGACACGAACACCATCCCCCTCAGCCTCCAGGGCCCCGACCTCGGCAGCAAAGTGAGCGAGCCGATCAACCTCGACCTGCCCGGCCGGGTGGCTTTCGACGACGGTGCCCGCGTCACCTACTGGACAACGGCCCCCGGCCTAGCCCTGCGCTTCATCACGTCGTCCTGACGAACCTCAACCCGGACCACCTGTCGCGACGGCGTAGCCGGGTGCTGGGGTGTGCGCGCCGCCGCCGGCGGGGACGGGAAGGGATGCCGGCAGGTGCCGACCGCCCTGCGGTGTGTGATCTGCTCGACCTTGACAGCCCGGGCCGGCACCACGTCGAAAGCGCCGCCCGGTTCAGCGGCGATGATCTCGGGCTGCTCGTCGGCGGCGAGGTCGTAGTGGATCAGGATGCGTGGACACCGGCGCGGTCGCCGTCGCGGCGGGGCCGATCGCGAACGCCGTCATGGCAGCCGCCGCAACGGTGGCCGCGACAGCGGTGAACCCCGCTTGCAGTGCAGTGCAGGCTGACTCCCCTTGTCCGTCGGGCCTTCACGCTTCCGCCACCTTGGCGTGCTCTTCGTTGAGCCACCGGGCGACGGTCGCGCCGTATGCGGCGGCGGCCTGCTCCCAGGAGAAGTGACCGGAGTCGAAGGAGACGAGGCGGCTGTTCGGGAGCCGGTCGTGCAGGTAGACGCCGTTGGACGGCGGTACGAGTTCGTCGTGCTCGGCGTTCATCACCAGCACGGGCGTCATGATCGACGGCAACAGGTCTCCGAGGACGGGGAGTTCCGCAGGGTATGCGCGGACGTAGCGAGCCGACTCGGCGAAGCGTCCGTCCTCGTAGGCGGACACGTAGTCCTCTCACACTTCGGGCTCCTCGCGCTTTGGCGCCCCCGCTTTCACCGCCGCGCCGACCGACGCACGGGCGTCGAAGTCTTTGAGGAAGCCGAGGTCCGGTGCCGCGATGATGTCCGCGAGCGCGCCGGACACGTCGAGCGGATACGCCGCCCCACCGCTGCCGAGAATGACCGATGCCACCGACTCCGGGTGGCGGGCGGTCAGGAACAGCGCCGCGCCGGTGCCGACGTCCGGGCCCAGCACGTGCGGGGCGCCCAGGCCCCATTCGCCGATCAGGGCGTGCAGGAACTCGCTCATCGCGGAGGGGGCGAAGAGCTCGGTGCGCCCTCCGAGTGGCCGAATCCGGGCAGGTCGACGGCCACCAGCCGGCCCAGTGGCGCCAGGCGCGGCCAGATGCGGCGGAACGCGAGGAGGCTCTCCGGCCACGGGCTCGTCATGAGGAGCGTCGGCCCCGGCTGTTCGCCGGTATCCAGGTGGCGGATCGCCAGGCCGTCGACGGTTCGCGTCCACAGGGCGCTCCCGGTCAGCGCTGCGCTGGTCATGATCTCTCCATTCGGGCGAACGTCAGCAGGTGTCCGCCGCCGTCGGCGACGGCGATGTTCATCGGGACGCCGATCGCCATCGCGCGGGCGCGGGCCCTCTCGACCAAGGTCTGGGCCGTGTCCAGGTTGATGTTCATGGCGTTTGCCCCTGTCGTCAGCGGTGCGAGTTCGCGGTGCCTCTGGCGGGAGCGTCGATCTGTTCGGCGATCCAGGAGGCTGCGAACGTGGTCCAGGCCATCGCGTCGCCGGCCCCTTGGGCGAGCCCGAGACTGTGGGGGCCGTGCGCGAAGACATGGACTGTGTGCGGGACCTCGTGCACGGCCAAGGCCGCGGCGAGGCGGTAGGTGTGCTCCGGAGGGACGTAGATGTCCTCGGCGGTGTGCCACAGGAAGAACGGTGGTGACTGGGCGGTCACGAGCTTGTCCAGCGATGTCTCACGCCGCAGGTGCGGTGAGGCGTCCTCGCCGAGCAGAATGATCCGCGAGGGCCGGTAGGTCTCGGTCTCCATCGACGTGATCGCGTACCCGAGTACGGCGAACTGGACCGATTCACGCAGGTCGGCGGTCGGTGCGAGCGCGGCGTGCCCGGCCAGGTGCCCTCCTGCGGAGAACCCGGTCAGACCGATGCGCTCGGCGCCCTGTTCGCGGCGGCGCCGGATCTCGGCCCGCAGCGCCAGCAGGGGCTCGGGATGGCGCGCATGGAGCGGGTACCGGAACACGCTCGCCGAGATGCCGAGCCCACCGAGCCAGCCGGCAATCGGCTCCGCTTCGTGTGCCGCGTGCTCCGCGTACCCGCCGCCGGGGAGCACGATCATGTGGATTGCCGCAGCCCGGGTCGCGCCGACGTCTGCGCGGCGCGACCGCATCGGTTCGTGTCGACTCCTCACCGCTGACCTCCATATTCGGCCATGGACGGCGTCGACGGCCTGCTCCCGTGAAACCGTACCCAGGTCATCGGCCAGCCGGACGCCCCGACACCACGCGAGGATGTGAGCGCGCGGATCTGGTGCACGGCCGCCAAAATTGGGAGTGCCCGGTGCCGAGGCTCAGCCCTGCGGCGCGGTGTTGGTGTCAGGAGCCCCAGCGTGAGGCCCGCGCGGCGAGTTCGAGGGCGGTGACGGCGCCGGGTTCGCCGCGCTCGCGGAGGAATTCGCCGGGGACGGTGTAGCGGGCGCCGGCCTGCGGGGAGCGGGCGGCCTGCCGCACGACGTCGTCGACCAGCACGGTGGCCATGTCCAGCCGCGGGTAGCGGCCGTGGAGCGCCTCGCCCTGGGCGTCGGTGACGAACTCGGTTCCGAAGCCGATGTCGACCCCGATGCCCCGGCGGGTGAGGTAGGACAGCACGCCACGGCGCTCCGCGATGCCGTCCGAGGTGTGCAGGGCGATCGCCTCCCACACCGGGTCGGTCTTGTCCGCGCCGTAGCCGTGCTCGGTGAGGAACCGGGCTGCCAGGTCGGCGCCTTCCACCTCGAATCGCGCCTGGCCCGGGGCCGACGGTGAGGCCCCGAGGTCGTGCAGGACGCAGGCGTGGAAGAGGAGTTCGGCGTCGAAGTCGATGCCGGGCTTGAGCCCTTCGTGTTCGGCCAGCAGCGCGGCGAAGACGTAGCTGCGGATGCTGTGGTTGGCGACCGGCTCGCTCTCACGCGACCGGACGAGCTCGACGGCGGCACGGGCGACGGGAGTGTCCGGGAGCGCGGGCAGGAGGCTGGCTTCAGTGTCCATGAGGCGACCGTAGGCGCGCAGCGGACCCAGCCGTGAGTGGCACTCGTGCCACGAATCGATAGAATCATGCCATGACGGATCGGGCAGCAGGCGGGGCACACCACGTGGTCGTGGTGGCCCTGGAAAACGTCCTCGCGCTGGACATCGGGATCCCGATGCAGGTCTTCGGGAGCTGGCGGGACGGCCCGTACACGCTCACGGTCTGCGCGGAGCGGCCCGGCCCCGTCCCGATGCACGGCGGCCCTGCGCTGTCCGTCGCGCACGGTCTGGACGCCCTGGCATCCGCCGACACCGTGATCGTCCCGGGCTACCTGGAGCCGGACGGGCTGGAGCCGGACCTGCCCGGCGCTGAGGTGACTGCCGCACTGGCGGGGGCGGCAGCCCGCGGCGCCCGCATGGCGTCCATCTGTACCGGCGCGTTCGCCCTCGCCGCCGCCGGTCTGCTCGACGGCCGCCGGGCAACCACGCACTGGCTGTTCGCGCAGGCGCTGGCCAGGCGGTACCCGCAGGTGACGGTCGTGCCCGAGGATCTGTACATCGACGAGGGCCAGGTGCTCACATCAGGCGGAGTCTCCTCCGGCCTGGACCTGTGCCTCCACCTCATCCGCCGCGACCACGGCCCCCGCCTGGCGAACCAGCAGGCCCGCCTGCTGGTGGCCGCCCCGCACCGCACCGGCGGCCAGGCCCCGTTCATCGACCTGCCGGTGCGACCCGAGCCCTCCGACAGCCCTGCACTCTACGACTGGGCCCTGCGCAACCTGCACCAGCCGCTCACCGTCGACCAGCTGGCGCTCCAGGCTGGCATGTCCCGCCGAACCCTGATCCGCCGCTTCCACACCGACACCGGCCTGCCGCCCATGCGCTGGCTGCTCGACGCCCGGCTCGCCCGCGCACGCGAACTCCTCGAATCCGGCGACCTCACGGTCGAAGCCGTCGCACGCCACTGCGGCCTGGGCACCCCGGCCAACTTCCGGACGCTGTTCAAGGCACACGTCGGAGTGCCGCCCAGTGTCTACCGCGAGACGTTCGTCGGCTGACGGGCACCGGGGCGCTGTGTCCTCCTCAGCCACGACCGGTACGGGCGGTCAGCGTCCAAGGCTGGTTCACCGCCAAGCTCCACCTGAGCGCGGACGCCGCTGCCGCCAGCTGTCCCTGATTGGCGCGCAGGGACATCGAGCAGACTGCACCCAGTTCAAACCGGTGCTGGAGAAGATCCGCGTCCCCCCGCCCGGGCTGGGCAGGCCCCGCAAGAAGCCGGACAGTATCGCTGCGGACAAGGCCTACAGCCAGGCTGATCAGATCGCCCTCCCAGTGACCAGGGATCGCGCGGTCGGCGGCTTCGGCGGGCCGGTCTCTGATCATGACCATCGGGTCGCGGAAGCCGGGTGCCCCCGAAAGGCTGATCGAGGTCTCGTCGGTGCCGATCACCGCCGCGCGGCGCAGGGCCTGCTTGAGGTGTGCCTCGAAGTCGGCCAGGCGCTTGTCCAGGCGGGTCAGGCAGCGGTCGACGAACCCGGTGGAGAAGGGGATGTTGAGCAGGCCCTCGATCAGTTTCGCGGTGCGCTCGGTGCTGATCTGCCGTCGGCGGCCAGCAGCGTGGCGAACGCCCGTAGGTTCGGCCCGTAGCAGGTCGGGCCGTGTGCCCCCGCCGGAGCCGGCGCGGCGGCGGTGACCGTCCCGCACGCACACCGCCGCCGCGCCAGGTGCAGCTCGGTGACCTGCTGTTCAATCAGCGGGATGTCGAAGACCTGCACGGCACGGAGCCTGCATCGACCTCGTTCCGCCAGCGAGTTGTGGCAGCCGGCGCACTCCACGGGGTCGATCCGCTCGATCCGGTCGGGCTCGGCCACCATCTCCACTCCAGCGCCCGGCCCACTCGGCCCTTCTGCACGCCGGGCCTGCGCTCCTTGGACCGCTCCCGCTGCGAACGCCCCGCCTTCTTCTCCAGCGGATCCGACGACGGCGGCTTGCTGCTGTTGGCTGAAACCAGCTCTCAGACCCATCTCGGCGCGGGCCGCCACCACCCGGTGGCGGCCCGCCCTGTCGTGTGTCAAGGGCGTCCGGGTCGACAACCCCCTGCTGCTCCTGGCGGACGATGAGGAAGGGGTGGATCGCCTGTCCGGCTGGGTGTGGAAGCCGACGCCGAAGCGCTGGAGGAGTTGGGGGAGGGGTCGTACGGGATGACCGTCAGGCAGTGCAGAACCAGTTTCTTGACGAGTCAACGGCTCGGGCGGTGCAGATGAGCTTCCGCGACTGGTGGAGCGAAGGCGCCCGGATGCGGGTTGAGCAGGTCGAGAAGGAGGGTGCAGGAGCGAAGGCCTCACGTGCTGGACAGCCGATTCCGGAAGCCCGAACAAAACCCCTTGCCTAATGGTCAAGAAGTGTTGACCATTAGGTGCATGCCTACCGATGATCTTCCCGAGACGTTCCACGTCACCACTGACGAGCAGCTACGAGCCGTTTCCAATCTCACGCGTCACCGGATCATGGCCGTGCTCCGCTTCGAGCCCGCGACGATTACGCAGATCGCCGAGCGAGTGGGCCTGGCGAAGGGGAGTTCCAGCTACCACGTACGGCTGCTGGAGCGGGCCGGCCTGGTGAAGGTGGTACGAACGCGGAAGGTCCGGGGGGTCACCGAGCGGTACTACGCAATGGCCGCGCGGGCGATCGTGCTGCCGGATCCGGGCGAGGGAGGCCCGGATGTGCTGATGCGGCATGCGGTGGCGGACCTGGAAGCAGCGCCGGTGGATGGCGAGCGGCACGTACGGATGGCGCATCTGCGGCTCACCGAGGAGCAGTTCGCGGAGCTGGGTGCACGGCTGCAGGCACTGGCGGACGAGTACCGAGAGCTGTCCGATCCGTCGCTGCCGGACGCGTCACTCGTCTTCGCACTGTTCCACCCGGCACCGCGCGAGCAGGCCGAAGGGGACGCCAAGTGACTTCAGACGTCCGGAAGTTGCCGACCGGGTTCGGACGGCTGTGGACTGCGCAGACGGTGTCCTCGCTCGGTGACGGGGTGACACATGCCGCGCTGCCGCTGCTCGCGTTGACGCTGACGCGGGACCCGATGGCGCTCGCCGTCGTCACGGCCGCCGGAACCCTGCCGTGGCTGCTCTTCGGAGTGCTCGGCGGTGCGCTGGTGGACCGCTGGGACCGCCGGCGCACGATGTGGGTCGCGGACGCGGCGCGTGCGGTACTGCTCGCGATACCGGCGGCAGCGGCCGCGCTCGACGTGCTGAGCATTCCACTGCTCGCGGCCGTCGCCTTCCTGCTCGGCCTCGGCGGACTCTTCTTCGACACGGCCGCCACGGCCTATCTGCCGAATCTGCTCGGCCGCGACCCCGCGCTCCTGGAGCGCGCCAACTCCCGTCTGCGCGGCACCCAGACCGCCGCGTCCGGCTTCGCGGGGCCGCCCGCGGGCAGTGCTCTGCTCACGCTCGGGCGGGCGGTTCCCCTGCTCGCCGACGCGGTGTCCTTCGCGCTCTCCGCACTGCTCGTACGGTCGCTGCCTGCCGCACCCCGGCCCGTACCGGAGGCCCGTGAGTCGCTGCTGCGGCAGGCGCGGGCCGGCGCCTCGTACGTCTTCCGGGATCGGCTGCTGCTCGGGCTCGCGCTGCGTCCGGCGGTCGGGAACGTCGCCTTCCTCGCCGTGGAGACCGTACTCGCCCTCTTCGCGCACGATCGTCTCGGAATTGACACCTTCGGCTTCGGCCTGCTCCTCACGGCGGAGGCCACCGGCGGTCTGCTCGGCGCGGGCATCGCCTCCTTCCTCGGCCGACGACTCGGCACCGGCACCGCGCTTACCTGCACGGCCGCAGTCGAGGGACTCGCCATCCTGGGCCTTGCCGTCGCCCCGAACCCGTACGTCGCCGGCCTCGCGCTCGCCATCTGCGGAGCGGCCATGGGCGCCACGATGGTGCTCGCTCCCTCCCTCCGACAGGCGATCGTCCCCGCCCACCTGATGGGCCGGGTCGCCTCCACCTCCCGCATGCTCGCCATGTGCGCCGCCCCGTTCGGCGCCTTCCTCGGCGGCTGGCTGGCCACCACCTACGACGTACGCACCCCGCTGTACGCCGCCGCCGGCCTCCTCCTCACCATGACCACCGTCACCGCGACCATGACCAGCAACCGCCAGGTTGAGGCGGCGCTGCGCGCCGCCGCCCCGGCCGATGATCGAGCACACGTAGCTGGGCGCGGGTGAGGTGGTGGAGGTCGGCGGTGAAGCGGGGGAACGTCTCGAAGGTCGGCACGAAGCCTTCTCCAGGAAGCACGTAGCCCCCCAGTGCGTGCCGGTGGTGCGCGGCCTCACGGCGGACTACCGCCTCTACACCGCCCGCCTGGCCCTGACCGACCCGCAACCCACTCGCCGTCGGCAGCCCACGGCCGCACCCGACCCAGACCAGCCGCCCCCGGCCAGCCCCGGCGACCGCGACGCGCTCCAGCTGCCGCTGGAGGCGGGGGAGTGGGACATCCCAAGCGTCCCGCTGCGCTACGACCGCGCGGTCATCGCCACCACCATGCTGGCCGCCCAACTGCGCACCGCCCGCGCCATGTACGACGTCACCGCGCACCAGCAGGCCGCGATGCCCGAGCAGCTCCTCGTGCCATTCCCGGAAGCCAACTCCGAGGCCGACCGCCTGGACGACGAGCCGCAGACGAGCCGCAGACGGGCCTCGGCCTGGCGGCGGTGCGGGCCCTGCAGAAGTCCCGCACCGACGTGGAGCAGCTGCGTCACCTCACGGACTCCGTCACCGAGATGGTCGATCGAGGCCGCGCGCTCACGAAGCGATACGCCCACCAGGCGCGTCCCGTACCGCATCCGGTGCGTGAGGGCGACGAGCGGGCCCGCCGTCCCGTACGTCCCGGCCCGCCCCCAGGCCGAGAGGCCGGCCACTGAGTGGCTTTGTCAGCGGGTCGGACGCGGCGATCCGCCGTGATTCGCGGCAGGGGTTCTCGAACCGCACGACCCTTCTGCCACTGCTGGGCACATCAGTGGGAAACCACAGGCAGGAGGGCGATACAGTGCGTTTCGGGTCAACGGTGGCGTTTTGGTTCCGCAGTTGATGGACCGCTGCCAACCCGCTGCGTCGGCTGGTGACTCTGCACCTCACAGATTGGCGCTGGCGGCGCACCGCCTGCGGCTGCTGCGCGTAGCGGAGACCGTGGCGATGGTCCAGGCCGTCACCCACACGGCTCCGACAAGCAATGCCGCGAGCGCGGTGGGCATGTGGGGAGGGGTGGCACCCAGGCCCGGTGCCAGGCCCGCCGCGCGGGCGCCGAAGCCGAGAACGCCCGCTCCCACCATCGCGATGCCCGCCCAGGAGACGACGAGCGCCGGCCAGCGGACCAGCGGGGTCCCCGGCAGGCGGACGAGGAGCAGCGCAACGACGGCCATCAGCAGACCGAGGGCCGCGTTGGCCAGTTGGGCGGTCTCGACGTCGGCAACGGCGGCGTAGGCCTCAGCCGGCGCGGGGAAGCCCGGCATGCCCAGCTCGCCCGCCCTCGCCAGGTCCACCTTGCTGACGGTGTAGGCGAGAGCGCCGAGGCTGGCGGTGAGGGCTGCGGCCAGTTGCTTCTTGTGGGATCGGGGCATGGGTTCATCCTGCGGTGAGCAGCGGCCGGGCCACCTCCTCCGCTCGTACCGACTCCCTCCCCCGTCTGGGGGAGGGAGTCTGGCTCTGACCCACCTGGCCGACCGACCCCACGCTCCCAGGTGCCGCCATTTCTCATCGACATCCGCCAGCATCCAGCCAAGGGGGCGACGGCTGCGGCCAGGTAGCAGCGGCAGGGTTCATCCCCGCATGTGTGGTTATGTCCCCCTGGCACGTGGGTGCAGCTCGGCGTCGGCACCTGCTCACGGCGCATGCAGGGATAGCCTCTCGGCCGCCGGTGGGCAGGTCGGTGGGCGACGAGATGGGGGAAGAAGAGTCGCTGTCGTGTGAACGGCACAATGGTTCCGTGGGCGTCCCGGTCAAGATCTTCAGACTCTTCAGTTACCAGCCTTGCGGGCACGAGCTGCTGGTGCGTGTTGTCCGGCCGGCTGCCTCGAACGCTGATCAAGGGGCGTTGGATGCCGCCGACGACGTCGCCGACTCGGCGACGGAACGTCTTTGCACCTGGTGGGAGCAGTGGCGCTTGCAGCCCGAGTGTCCACACCAGCACACGTCGAGCCTGGTCGCTGAGATGCAGGAGGAACCGGTCGGGGAGGACCTCTTCGGCTCGGGTCGTCGCGGGCTCGGGGTATGGGTAGCGAGGACGAAGTACGGCGCGCCGTGGATGGTCCTCGGGACCGCGTCGACCGAAGCGGAGTTCTGGCAACAGGTCCAAGTCGACTCCGTCCTTCTCGATCTCGGCCCCCTGGCGCCCGCCGAACTGCGCCACGTCTATTTCCTCACCGACGAGGACGGCCCATCCAGCTGGCAGTCTTGACGGACCGCCAGCGGATTGGCTGACCAGGGCGAACCTGGGGAATCGTCTGGGCGCGCATAGCCTGGCTTCGGCAGGCCCCGGCCCGAATCCGCGCTGCCGCTGTAGGCAGTGCTGCCGTCGACTGCGGCACGAGGCGAGGCTTTCCGGACGGGGTGGTGGAGGTGACTTTTGGTGCTCGCCCGGAGTTCGCTGTTCAGCTCTTGCGGGCCAGCGGTTGCCCGGCGAAGCGCACCCCTGCCAGGCCATGGGCCATGAGGTTGCGGATGTTGCCGTGATCAGTGTCGTTCGGTGTCGCCAGCACACTGCGATAGTGCTCACCGAATGCAAGCAGCGCCTCCTGGCCGCTCAGCCCTTCCAGCAGGGCCAGTCCCAGCGTCTTGCAGGAACCCTCGTTCTCACCTGCGGCATTTTCCAGTTCCCCGTTGCGGAACGCCTGCGGCTGGTATTCGTAATGTGCGGTGATGAAGGCCAAGGTGTCGGCGAACTCGTGCTCACCTGACGCAAGGCTTGCCCGCAGCGAGTTCAGATCAGTCATGTCGGTTCCCCTGGGTTGAACGGACGAGCCGATTGCCGTCCGTGACCGGAGGACAATAGCCCCTTGAGGCCATCCGGTAGGAATCGGGCCACATGTCGGAACGAGGGGCATCTCCGCAGGTCACGGGGTGCGTCTGTGTGACCCGTCGAGAGCCGGTTTCGGTCCGGGCGATCGATTTCGAGGGCGGTGCTGATCAGCACACCGTTGCCGTTCCCCGCCCTGTGCCGCAGGGCGGCTCGGTTGCGTGCCGCGGCAAGGCGGGGTCGGTCGGCGAGGTTGTCAGTGCGGCGCAGGATGATGACCCGCATGACCGAAAACAGTGCCCTGCTCTCTCCTGCCGCCTACGTGGAGGCCGTGGCCACCGCCGTGGCGGCGTCGGCCGCGTACTACGGCGACGGGACCACCCCGCTAGGTGACGACGAGTACGACGGACTGCTGCGCGCCATCGCGGCCTACGAGGAGGCCCACCCGGACGAGGTGCTTGCCGAGTCGCCGACCGGGAAGGTGGCGGGCGGGGCTGTGCAGGGTGACGTGCCGCACTCGGTGCCGATGCTCTCCCTCGACAACGTCTTCGACGCGGACGAGCTCGCCGAGTGGGCCGCAGGGCTGGAACGGCGTCTCGGGCACCCTGTGGCCGGGTGGTGTGTGGAGCCGAAGCTCGACGGTCTCGCGGTGGCCGCCCGGTACCGGGGCGGTCGGCTCGTTCAGGTCCTCACCCGCGGCGACGGCTTGGCCGGCGAGGACATCACCCACGCTGCCGACGCCGTCCTCGGTCTGCCTCCGGTACTCACCGAGCCGATCGAGGTCGAGTTGCGCGGCGAGGTGCTGCTGACGACCGCACAGTTCGAGGAGGCCAACCGGATCCGGCTCGCCCACGCGGCCACGCCCTTCGCGCACCCGCGCAGCGGAGCGGCCGGCACCCTGCGGGCCAAGAACCGCCCCTACCGGATCGAGTTGACCTTCTTCGCCTACAGCGCGATCGGCCTGGACGACCTCGGCCACGTCGCTCTGCTGGAGAACCTGGCCGCGCTCGGCGCGAACACGGCCGCCAGCACGGCCGCCGCCCCGATGCGATGCGAGACCGTGGAGCAGGTGCAGGAACGTATCGACGTGATCGCCGGCCTGCGCGGAGACCTGCCGTTCGGGATCGACGGTGTCGTCGTCAAGGCCGACACGGCCGAGGACCAGCAGCAGGCAG
The DNA here is from genome assembly GCF_045208355.1 of Streptomyces sp. NBC_01546. NCBI lineage: Bacteria > Bacillati > Actinomycetota > Actinomycetes > Kitasatosporales > Streptomycetaceae > Streptomyces > Streptomyces sp. NBC_01546. Next base: position 331,663 of record NZ_CP109379.1, on the reverse strand, counting down.
GCAACGGCTCGCGCGCCCGAGGTGGGCGGTTGCCCGGAAACTGGCGGCCGAACACAAGGTGACGCGCCTGCTGGCGGTGGAGTGGAACGTCGGCCGGACCGGGATCATCGCCCCGCGCGCTGTTCTGGAGCCCGTGGTCATCGACGGGGTGACGGTCACCTACGCCACGCTTCACAATCCGTCTGACATCACCCGTCGCGGGCTCATGATCGGCGACCAGGTGTTCGTGTACCGGGCCGGCGACGTGATCCCCCGGGTCGAGGCACCGCTGGTCGACCAGCGCACCGGCGCCGAGAGCCAGATCGTCTTCCCCGAGGCGTGCCCCCGCTGTGGCGACGCGATCGACACCTCCGAGCAGCGGTGGCGGTGTGTGCGCGGCCGGAGCTGTCAGGCCGTGGCCTCGGTGATCTACGCGGCTGGCCGGGACCAGCTCGACATCGAAGGTCTCGGCGGCACGCGCGCGATCCAGCTGGTGGAGGCCGGTCTGGTCAAGGACGTCGCCGACCTGTTCACGCTGACCCGCGAGCAGCTCCTCGGTCTGGAGCGGATGGGTGAGACCAGCGCCGCCAACCTCCTGGCCGCGATCGAGACCGCCCGCGGGGCTGTATTGAGCCGCGTGTTCTGCGCCCTCGGTGTCCGTGGGACCGGGCGCACGATGTCCCGCCGGATCGCCGCGCACTTCGGCTCGATGGCCGCGATCCGGGCCGCCGACGCGGACACGCTGGCCGGGGTCGACGGCATCGGCACCGAGAAGGCCCGCGGCATTGCGGCGGAACTCCTCGAACTCGCCCCGCTCCTCGACAAACTCCAGGCGCAGCAGGTCGGCATGCAGGTCACCGAGCCGCAGAAGCCCGCGACCGACGCGAACGACGGCGAGGAATCGGCGGACGGCCCGTTGGCCGGACAGGCCGTCGTGGTAACCGGCTCCATGACCGGCCCCCTTGCGGTGTTGTCCCGCAACGAGATGAACGAGTTGATCGAGCGGGCCGGCGGAAAGGCATCGTCGTCGGTATCCAAGCGCACCACCCTCGTGGTGGCGGGCGAGAAGGCCGGCTCCAAGCGCGCCAAGGCCGAAGAACTGGGCATCCGCATCCTCGACCCCGAGGAATTCGCCGTCCTCGTCGCCGGTCTCCTCCCCACCACCTAACAAACCGCCGCCCAGCCCTCGGCACGGCCCCCATACCGCCGGGGTGACAGCCGTGTCTGGGACAGCCCGCCTGATGCCGAGGACGGCGAGTGGGAGGAGCAGGGGGAGATCGACTACGAGTCAGTCACGGGCGATGTGGCGGTGTGGGGGAGCGGCCGTGCCGAGGAGCTGATCCGGCTTGGCCGCGGCGGTATGTGGCGGGTCCGGGTCCGCTGCGCGGGCAGGGCTGAGGTGGAACGTGTGACGCGGGACGAGGGCACGGCGTACGGGGTGGAGCGGTACGTGATCGATCGGCACCGGTCTGGTCGCCCGGGATGGGCAGGACAGAGAGGTTGTTCTTCTCGACGTGCGGGTCGAACTCGTCGTGCTCCCCGCCGACGCGGGGTGGTCCCCGTGCATGAGTACCTGGTGCCCGCGCTACATCAAGCAGCCGCGGCGGGAACAGCCGGGCCGGTCGGCGCGGTTGCATCGACGAGGGGCCGGCGCCGCACGGCGGGGAACACGGAGGCCACAAGGTCGTCCGCGCCACCAGGATCCAGGCCCCCAAGATCGCGGTACGCCCGCCGCGCACTCGGACCAAGAAGTATTTCTGCAGGAGGATTTTTTCATGACTGACCGCCCTTTGACGCTCATGGCAGTGCACGCTCACCCCGACGACGAGGCGACCGGAACCGGAGGGGTCCTCGCGCGGTACGCGGCGGAGGGCATCCGCACGGTTCTCGTGACGTGTACTGACGGCGGTTGCGGTGACGGACCGGGGGGTGTCAAGCCGGGCGATCCCGGGCACGATCCGGCGGCCGTCGCCTTGATGCGCCGTCAAGAACTCGAGGCGAGCTGTGACGTCCTGAAGGTCAGCGATCTGGAGATGCTGGACTATGCCGACTCCGGGATGATGGGCTGGCCGAGCAACGACGCCCCCGGATCCTTCTGGCAGACCCCCGTGGAGGAAGGCGCCGCCCGACTCGCGGAACTCATGCTGCACTACCGGCCCGATGTGGTCGTCACCTACGACGAGAACGGCTTCTACGGCCACCCCGACCATATCCAGGCCCACCGCATCACGATGGCGGCGCTGGAGATGACCGCGCTGACACCGAAGGTGTACTGGACGACGATGCCCCGCTCGGGAATGCAGCGGTTCGGGGAGATCATGCGCGAGTTTCATGAGGACATGCCGGAGCCGGATCCTGCCGAGGCCGCCGCGATGGCTGAAATCGGCCTCCCCGACGATGAGATCACCACGTGGGTGGACACCACCGCGTTCAGCGGTCAGAAGTTCGACGCGCTGGCCGCGCACGCCAGTCAGGGCGAGAACATCTTCTTCCTCAAGATGGGCAAGGAGAGGTTCGGCGAGTTGATGGGCATGGAGACCTTCGTACGTGTCAAGGACGCCACCGGTGCGGCCGTACCCGAGAACGATCTCTTCGCGGGACTGCGCTGATCCGCCCGTCCGGCCGGGGCCCGGGAAAGCTCATCGGCCGCACGGCCCGATCGAGCGGGCCCGGGAGCTCCCGGCCGCCGGCGGCTCCCTGCGGATTCTGCCTCCCGGTGCCGTGCCCGCACAGGCCGATGCCGCCGCCCCGGTAGTCCCGCCCGGGCGCCCGCTGAGCCGGTACGGCGGCCGGCGCCGGACGGCTACCGCCGCGCGGTCGCCGCGCACCGTGGGGCAGCGCCCGCCCGGCGGGCGGACACGGCATCGAGGACGCGGTGGAGCGGCAGACCCGGGAGGGCGCGGCGTCCTGTGGCGTGCCCCGACTGCGTACTCATCCTGCTCTGTCCTGCGTACCTGGTCAGAGCCGTGCACGCGGGAAGGGTTAGGCGGATCACCAGTTGCCGCGAGGGCGTTCGGCGCCGAGCTGGACCTCGCGCCGGCATTCGCGGCAGTCCGGCAGGCCGCGCACGATTCGGCCTTCCTTCTTCCGCCCAGCTGAAGCTGCACAGGTACCTGAGGAGGTGCCAGGAGGCGCCGGCGTCACTCCGCCCATCAGCTGACGGAGATGTGCGGGTGCGGGTGCGGGTGCGGTCACGGCAGGGCGGGCCGGCCGGAACGCGTGTCGCTGTCCGGGGCGGGGCGGGGGGTCGGGACCATGTCGCGGTGGGCGAGGCGCTGCTGGAGACGGGCATGGCGGAACTGGTAGACGGGGCCGACCTGCCGCAGGACGCCGAGGCGGTGGGCGTCGTCGAGGAAGGCCTGGAGGCTCCAGGGGAGTTGGCCGCGGGCGGCGAGCAGCAGGCGGGCGGCGGTGTAGTACGGCCAGGCGCGGGCGGCGAGGGCGAGCACCAGACCGGTGGGTCCCATGCTCAGCAACAGGCCGACGAACTCAGCGGCCTCTGCTTTGCCCTGCAGCACCAGGAGGAGACCGCACGGCATGGTGACGAGGAGGGGTGCCGCGCAGCAGCCGACGAGGGTGACGAGGCGGTCGGCGCGGACGGTGGCGGCGGGGTGGAGGCGGTCTCGTACGGTCGTCGTGCCGCGGGTGAAGTACAGCATGGCCTGGCCGGTGCCGAAGAGGGCGCCGAGACCCAGGCCGTACGCCCAGAGCGGGACGGCGGACCGGGCGGTGGGCCCAGCTGCGCCCGTGGGGTGCACGACGAGGCCATAGGCCCAGAGGGCGACCGCGGTGAGGAGCGTCGTGCCGACGACGAGGAGCGCGGCCCGCGCGAGGCGGCGCGACCGGTGTGCCGGGGTGAGCGTGCCGCGGCTCGGTACGGGCGGCGGTGAGGGGTGTCCGGACGGGTACAGGACGAGGAGGAAGGAGAAGCCGAGGACGCACACGCAGCCGATCGCGTACCAGGCCCGCTCCACTCCCGGGACCGGGTCGACCGTCATCCCGGGAACGGCGAAGGCCAGTCCGCCCAGAGAGGCGGTGAGGGCGGGGCCGGCCGGGCGGGCGGGGATCCACACGGCGGTCAGGCACGCGCACCACACGCCGACGGCGGCGGACCGTACGTACCACTCGGCCAGGCCCGGCTCCGGCGGCGGAACCCCTGGCAGGGAGCGTGCGACGGCACAGCCCAGCAAGGTGAGGACGACGAGGGCGGCGGCCAGGGCGGTGGCGCGGGAGCAGGCGCGCGCGATCGTGGGAGTGTCGTCGTACAGCCGCCACCAGGCGAGGTCATAGCTGCGCCGCCGCGCCATGCCGGAGGCGAGGCGGGTGAGGTGGCGGTGGGCGTCCTCGGGGCCCCAGCGGCGTGCGGGGTCCCGGCGCCGGGCGCGTTCGTATGTGACGGGTACGACGGCGTCCAGGAGGTGGTCCTCGACGGCCTCCTTGGTGGTGAGGGGCAGCAGCACCGAGGGGTCGCCGGTGCCCTCGGCGTACACGGTCCGGGCGAGGGCCACACTCAGAGGGCTGGTGAGGGCCTGCGCGAGGGCGCCGTCGGGGTGGTCCCGCAGGTGTTCCGCCACGTGGTCCCAACGGGTCCGGGAAGGTCCCGCCGCCGTGGCGAGGCGCAGCTGTTCGAGGGAGGCCGCGGCATGTAGTGCGGCGGGCTCGATCACCGCGGCGCCGGTCAGCGGGCCCGCCCCGGCCACGGCGGCGGCGAAGGCCTCGGTCCGGCAGGTCAGGACCAGGGGTGCGTCGGGGTCGAAGGCGTCCTTCAGCGCTTTCAGAACAGCTTGTTGGGCCGCCTCTGGGAGTTCGTCCAGCCCGTCGACGACCGGCAGGATCCGCCGGCCGTCGAGGAGGTCGTCGAGGGCACTCGGGCCGTAGGCGTCGGCGTCGGTGAGGGCTGGGTAGTCGGCGGCGATCCGGCGGCGCAGCCATACGGTGCCGTTCTCCCGGTCCGGGTCGAAGGAGGCCGCGGTGAGCAGCACGGGCACCGGATCGTCCTGACCGCGGGCGCCGAGCAGGGCAAGCGCCAGCAGGACCGCGAAGGTGGTCTTGCCCGACCCCGCCGGACCGAGCACGACGAGCCGGCGGGGGCGGGGCGGCGGGCCCAGGAGCGCGGCCAGTTCATCGGGCTGGTCCACCCGGCAGGAGACCGGGCCGCCGATCAGCGGGGAGTGTCCCCGCAGGTCCTCCCGTGGAGAGTCCGACCAGGTCACGGGGAGAGGCAGGGGGGTGTATAGGCCGCGCAGCCGCGCCTCCTCGCGCCACTGCGCCTGGACCAACCGGGCCAGGGCGTCCTGGGCCTGCGTCAGCTGGTCGCCGTGGGAGCGCGCCCGGCCGGGTGAGCGGCGCCAGGCCCACACCGAGAGCGCGCCGAACACGCTGAGGACGGTGGCGAGGACGGATGCGGCCGTCGAGACGACCTCGGCGTCCTGCACGCCCCACAGCACCGCCAGTGTCAGGGCGACTGCCCCGCAGAGCCCCCAGGTCACCCTCCAGCGCCCGTAGCGCATGCCGTTCCCCCCCGTCTCCCGGCGCCGGTCTCCCGGCGGTCTTCGCGTCCAGCACGTTCAGAACATCCAGCCGGACCAACGAGGTGGTTCCGGGCGGGGGCACGGAAACCGGGGGAGCGGCGGGGGCGTTCGGGGGCAGAGCGCGCCCGGCCCGTGGTCGGCGTAACGAAGACGGACCGTGCCCCGCGCATTGCGGAGGGGGCCGGCAGCTATGCTCTCTGGTCGCCGAGTCGGGCAAGCCCTGGTGATCGTGGGCAAGCCACCCTCGAACGGGGGCTTGCCCACGGCCGCCGCAGCGCGCAGAACTGGAACTGCACCACGGCGATGTCTCGCGCTGCGGCCGTAGGGGGAGCCGGCCTGGCCCGCGTCGTGCCTGTGGTCGGGACGCTAGTCGGCCAGGCGTCGCAGCCCTGTTCGCCGGTGTTGAGACCTTGCCGGGGGCCCCTGGTGCGCGGGTGGCGGCCGGGCAGGCTAGTTTGCTCGGATGAGTCTTCTTGATGATGTGGCCGAGCGCGACGGCTGGCGGTGCTGGGTGTGTGACGAACCGGTCGACCCCGACGAGTCGGTGAACGACCCGCGGGGGCCCAGTGTCGACAGCCGGACGGCCGACCGGAAGGCCAAGGTGGCCGAGCGGCTCGCGCACCGCGGGTGCAACACCCGCAAGGGTGCGGTCAAGGTGGTCATCGCCTGGCCGGAGCGCCTGTACGTAGTCGAACCCGCGCCGCTGATCGCCGTTGCCGAGAGGCTGGAGCGCAAGGGTGGCCGCGAGATGGTGGGCCGTTGCCCGACCAGGAAGGACGCCCAAGAGGCGGCGGATTGGCTGGTGGACCGGTTCTCCCGACTGGTACCGGGAATGCCGGTGACCGCCGACATCCAGGCGGGCGGCGGCCAGTTCCTCGTCATCCTGGCCACCGGCCGCCGCTGATCGGGGGTCACCCGCACACACTCGCGTCGAGATGGCGGTCATCTGACCATCCAACGCCGCAGAGCCTGGCCAACCAGCGTGCGAAGGCACGGCGCCTCCCGCAACCCGCGCCGGTTGTGGGGCCCATCAAAGCGTGGACTGTCCCTTTGCCCAGGTCAGCCCCCGTGGGGGAGCCTCCTCCGGAAAATGACACCTCTTCCCACGCAGTAGCCGTGGGAAGAGGAACGGTTCACTTCCCGGCCGGCGGAGGATGCGTACGCCACCAGGGGTACCTGCTGGACTGGGAGTAGGACGAGCGCCGAAGCGGCCCCGTACCGTTCAGCCCTCCCAGTCCTCGTCGTCGCCGCCGCGCATGGTGCGCCATCCCTCGAGGTCTTCCAGCGCCTTGCGCGCCAACTGGGCGTACTGCACCGGGCACTCCCACAGCTCGCGGGCCGAGAGCTCGGCGGGCACGGGGGTGTCGGGGTGGTCCTCCGGCGCGTACAGGTGGACCACCGCGCGGTACCGGGACTGCACGGTGGAGTCGGCGGTGGACCAGGGGTGCTGCGGATGTTCGCAGGAGACGTCCAGGTCGATGGTGGCGAGCGCGGCGGCCAGGTCGCGCGCGTACGAGGGCGGCAGACCCTCGTACGTCTGGGCGATGCCCATCCACAGGCACAGGAACAGGCCGATCCGCTCCTCGTCCCGCGCCTGCCCGGTGAGCCATCGGCGGGCGGACCACAGGGCGACCGGGCCGGTGTTGTCCTCCCAGCTACGGCTGATCGCCTCCTGCATGGCGACGAGGTCGAGGCGGCCGTCGTCCCGGACGAACTGCGCGTCCAGATGGGAGACGTCGATGCCGCCGAAGAGCTCCTGGTACGCCTCGCGCAAGCGGCCCAGGGCCTCATCGGCGAGGTCCGCGAGGAACCCGTCGCAGTCGAACACCGCCGGCTCTTCCTCGTCGAGACCGTAGTCCTCGGCGAATGCGGCCCGTCCGGCCTCGGTCAGCATGCTCACCCCCGCCTCGACCTGGTACTCCGAGTCCAGTTCCGCGGGGTGGGCGCCGGCCGGGCAGGTGCATGAGGCCCGGTCCAACTGCGCACGGAATCCGTCCAGGGCCTGTATGTACGACGCGAACAGGGTCTTGCTGAAGATGCGTGCGCTGACGTACCAGCAGGTGGCATGCAGGAGGATCGTGTACCCGGTCCGCTCCCGGCGGCCCTCCGGGGTGGCGTCGCGGCCGAGCGCTTCCGCCGCGTCGCCGGCGAGGACGGCGAGGGTCGATTCGGGATCCGCATAGGGGTAGTCGCTGACGATCCCGGACAGGTCGGAGATCAGTTCGCGGTGGTCGGCAGGCAGCATGGGCGTCGCTTCAGTCACATCCGTAACCGACGATTGCGCAGGTCGGACGGTTCCCGGACGCTCGTGACTGATGGCCCGGGCTCGGTCCTGAGTCCGGAGGGCGGGGGCCGCCGCGCACGGCGTTGCACCCGACGCTGCCCAGTGCGCGGCCAACTTGCTGCCGGGCTGGCGGGCCTCACGGCTGCGGCGGCGCGAGACTGCCGTCTTCCGCCTGACAACTGTTCGGCGCCGGCGCCCCGCGGATCGGGGCGAAGGCATCGTGCTCAAGGCATGGTGCTCAGGGCATGCTGGTGAGTGGCCAGGGGTTTTGGGCGTTGCGTCGGATCGCCGCGCGTATGTGGACCATGGCCAGGATGGCGCTCATGTGGGTCTTGCCCTCGGTGTACCGGACGTGACTCTTGCAGAACCAGAGGGCGTTCTCGGGATGCCCCTCGTGATCGAGAGGTGGCGCTATCGCACGGAAGTACACGAGCGTGAAAGTCTCGTAGCCGTGGTCCCTGAGTGACGCGTTGCAGATCGCGCAGTACGGGGGCATCACAGCTGGTCAACTCCACTCCGCCGGACGAATCATGATCGCAATCCTACGTTCGTCCTGGTCACGAGCGCCCGTCTCGCGCCGCCTCTCGGTCTCGCAGCTGCGGCGTGATCGTGCTGCCGAGGAGGCGGTCCACGAGGAGTTCTGGGTAGCCGGAGGCCGGCGGGTCGATGCCGAAGATCGCCCGCAGGTAGAGCGGCGCGACGAGCTGGTCGAGGATCTGGTCGAGGGGTGGGGGGACCTCGCCGCGGGCGGTGGCGCGGTCGCGGATGCGCTCGATGGCGCCGATGCGGCGCTCGAACTGTTGCGCGCGCCCCTCCTGAGCTGTGGCGCTGCCTGGCATGGACAGGGCGACGGCGCGGATGAGCAGTCGCCCTTCGGGGGTGCGGATGCTCGCGACGCCCGCTTCGGCCCATGCTGTCAGGTCGCCGCGCAGGGTTCCGGTGTCGGCCAGCGGCCAGTCTCGTTCGAGGCGGGTGACGACCACGTCGGCCAGCAGCGCCTCCCGGCTGCCCCAGCGCCGGTAGACGCTGGTGTGGTTCACCCCGGCGCGCTGCGCGACCGCCGGGATGGTGAGGTCCGCGCCCTCGGGGTCGGACAGCAGGTCGATGACGGCCTGGTGGACGGCTGAGCGGACCTGCTCGGGGCTCTTGCGGAGGCGCGCGGCCGGTTGTTTCGGAGTCACCCGCACATCGTAAGCACATCTATTTGCTTATGGGGGCCGGCAGGGTCTACAGTCCTGCCGTACGCACAGATCTGTGCTTAGGGAGAGTGTGATGAAGCCGCTGCTGTTCCCCGACAACCCCCAGTTCTGGTACGAGACCCTGCGCTCGATGAGCCATATCGCCTACGGGGGCGCCGACTTCGGTGAGGTCGTCTCCACCAGCGCGCGTATCAAGGAAGGCGACTACGACAGCTGGCACGAGGAGTGGACGGCGACCGCCGACCGGGTGGCCGCCGAGGCCCAGCGGGCCCTGGACGCGGGCCACACCGTCAGCGCCCGGGACGGATTCCTGCGCGCCTCGAACTACTACCGGTCGGCGGAGTTCTTCCAGCACGGCCACCCGTGCGATCCCCGCCACGACCACACCTACGGCCGCAGCGTGGCCTGCTTCCGGGCCGCGGCCGCGCTCTGCGCGCCCCGCATCGAACCGGTCCGCATCCCCTACGAGGACACCACCCTGCCCGGCTACCTCTATCGGGCCGACGACACCGGCACGCCCCGCCCGACCCTGATCATGCACAGCGGTTTCGACGGCACCGCCGAGGAACTCCACTTCAGCGGCGCGCTGGCCGCCGTGGAGCGCGGGTACACCGTCCTGACCTTCGACGGCCCAGGGCAGCCCGGCCCCCGCCACCACCAGGGCCTGGTCTTCCGCCCGGACTGGGAGAACGTCATCACCCCGGTCGTCGATTTCGCCGAAACCCTCCCCGAGGTCGACAGCAGCCGCATCGCGCTCCTCGGGAGCAGCATGGGCGGCGTACTCGCCCCCAGGGCAGCAGCCTTCGAGCACCGCCTCGCCGCCCTGATCGCCGTCGACGGCGTCTACGACCTCGGCCAGATATCCACCCGCCACATCCCCGGCGACCGCGACCAGGCCGAACGGCTCCTGCGCGCGGATTGCGCCCCCGAACTCGACGCACGCCTCGAGCAGATCACGGCCCAGGACGCCACCGCGCGGTGGGCGATCAACCACGGCATGTACGTGATGGGCGTCGACACTCCCCGGGCCTTCAGCGCCTCCTACCTCGACTACACCCTCGGCGGCGGCATCGCCGAGCTGATCCAGTGCCCCACCCTCGTGTGCGACGCCGCCGAGGACGAGTTCTTCAAGGGCCAGCCCGAGCAGCTCTACGAGCACCTGACCTGCCCCAAGACCCTGATGCTGTTCACCGCAGAGGAAGGCGCCGGCGCTCACTGCCACCCCGGCGCCATGCGCCTGGCCCTCGCCCGCATCTACGACTGGCTCGACACCACCCTCGCCACCGTCGCCCGATAGCCCGTCCGGCACCGGCATTTGCCCTGTCATGCAGACCCGGTCTCCCGGACCGCCTCACACCTCAAGGAAGCCCCGATGAACCGCACCTGTATCGAAGCCGCCCTCAACGACCTGCTCTTCAACCACGACATCACCCTGGAGAAGGCCGCCGACCGCCACTTCACCCCCGGGTACCGCCAGCGCACGGACGGCCAGTGGGCCGACCACGCCGAGTTCCTCGACCACATCCGCCACCTGCGCGGCATCGTCGCCGGCGGCAAGGTCGAGGTCCACGACGAGCTCTACGACGGCAACAAGTACGCCGACCGGCACACCTGCCACATCACCAAGAACGACGGCACCACCGTCAGTATGGAGGTCTACGTCTTCGCCGATCTCGCCCCCGACGGCCGCTTCCACCGCATCGAGGAAACCACCCTGATGCTGAGCGGCTCCGACGCTGACCGCAACATCGGCAGCGCCCGCTGACCCCCCACCATGCCGACTGCCGGCCCCGCCCGCATCCGGCCCCCGCTCCGCCGACACCACCGTGGCCGCGCCCGGGTGCGATCTCTCGGTTTCGTGACGGTGGTGTGAGAGGCAGTGCGGGTTTGTGCGTTGGTGCTGGTCGGTGGCTGTTTCGGTGTGTGGGGTCACTGCCACGAAGGTGAGAGATCTGGGGTGTCCCTACTGTCATCGGGCGATAGACGTGCAGCTCGTGTACTGACACGGAGGCGAGAGATCGCATCTGGGTCCCCTTCAGCGACGCCCCTCCCGTCGGGTAGAGACCGCCCGGTTCCGCGCCTTCATGGACACCGTCCACGAGCTGCGTTGAACGTGTTCAGAAAATCTGACAGCATGGCGTCCGGAAGGGCCTGCCAGGCCGGGGGGACGTGGATCCGTCTGCCTTCGGCACGAGTTGGCCATGAGATCCGGAGGTCGGTACGACATGATCATCGCCTTGTTCGTCTTCTTGTTCCTGTTGTTCCTGGGCCTGATAGTGGTCGTCGCGCTGGGCCTGCTCGTCGGGTATGCCTTCGTCGCTGTGAGCGGCAGGCTGTCGCTCGCGGCGAGGGTTTCGTTGCTGGTTGCCCTGGCGGTGGGTACGGCGGCGCTGTGGCTGTGCCTGGGGGAACCCGCCAGCGTCCTGCTGCCGCTGGCCATGTTGGTGTCGTTCCTCGCGACCCTCGCTTCGGGAGCCATGTTCCTCGGGATCGAAGCCCGGAAGCGGCGCGCACTCCGCCACCCCGCCCCGGCATGGCAGAGCTGGTAGCCGCCCGCCCCCGTTTCCACCCGCCGCCCTGCGGCCGCGGCCGCCTTCACCGGGACCCTGCCCGCCCGTGCGGCCTCTTCACGCCCAGCTTGCCCAGCCCGCCGGGGCGGCGGACGTGGTCAGCCACTGCTCGACCGGCCGGTCGAGCACGGTTGCGTGCCGCGGGGCGGCGAGTGTCCCGTGCAGCTCGTAGTGCAACCAGCCCCACCGGCGGGTAGTCGGCGTGGCGTGTGTGTAGGGCTCGCTTCTCTGCCGACAGCCCAGAGTCCCCGTCTACCGCGCCCAGTTCAATGTTCGAATTCAGGGGCGAGTCGGCTCAGTCCATCCAGGTGGCCGGTCTGCTGCGCATCGCCTGGCGGCCATCCCCGCCGAACGGCTGTGGGTCAACCCCGGCCGGGGGCCTGAAAACCCGAGGCTGGCCCGAGACCCGTGTGTGCTTGGAGAGCCTGGTGGCTGCCGCCTGCGACGTCCACGCCGGCCTCACCGGCGACAACGCCTGACCCGCGCGGTCCCGGGGGCTGGACATCCCACGGTGTCCGGCCCCGGGCGGGGGCGACCGCGATGGTCGTCCCCGCTCGGGGGCCGCTGCTGTGGTGTCAGTGGGCCGGGCTATTCTTCCGGGCACCGCACACCGATCGTGAGGACCACCAGAAGTGACCGGCCTGCCCGCCTTCCCGCTGCCTTTCCAGACCTCCCGTTCCCCGGCGTTCGCGACGCCCCGGACGCTGCGGGAGCTGCAGATGATGCAGTGCAGCTCGCACCTGCGCGCCAAGCCCGTGTGGTTCGACAAGATGAACGACGCCGACATCGTCGCCAGATGGACGCAGGAAGCGGTGGCGCAGGGTCTGACCGAAGCGCAGGTGCGCTACGTTCTCGCCGAGCTGGGGCACTACGCCGCGTTGCGGGACGCGCACACTGGCATCGAGGTGTCCGCGGTCGACGGGGTCTGGCAGTCGGACACCCTCGTCGACGAGCAGCTCAGGTCCCGGTTGCGTGAGGCGGTCCGGGTCCTGGAAGAGGTACCCGAAGCGGAGCGGGACTGGCATCCCGGATCCGGCGGCCAGGTGTTGGATCTCGTGCACCCCTCACTGTTCTGCCTGGTGAGGGAGGTGAGCGGAGGGCCCGAGCGGGCCTGGCAGAACCCGACGAACCACTACTCGAAGTACGAGTTCTCGGAGAGGTTCCAGTGGCTGCCCACGGACGTCGACGTCAGTGACGACGGGGCCGTCACCTTCCGCTCGTACGTCAATAACGTCCACCCCGAGGCGCATCGTGCACTGGCGTCCGTCCTGCCGGACGTGTTCGCGCGCCTGCGCCCGCTGTTCGAGAATGTGCTCACCGATCTGCGGCACCCGCGAGCCCTGCGGATCGAGGCCGATCCCTACGGCTGGTACGACTCGGAACCGGAGTATCCGCGCCAGTCTTCCTACAGTGACAACGCGACCTACATGGATGCCCGCGCTGTCTGGGAAGAGGCCTATGAGGCCTGGTGGGAGAACCGCCGCCCGATCGTCCCGGACGCCCCGGCCTTCAGCCCGCCTGCACTGCCCGACGCCTCTGCCCGGGTCGACCTGCGCGGCCGTCGGCTCCAGGTCATCGTCAAGCTCGCCACCGTCCACCTCACCCCGGACAAGCCCGAATACCCCGGCGGTTCCTGGCACGTCGAGGGCATGCTGAACGAGCGGATCGTCTCGACCGGCATCTACTACTGGGACAGCGAGAACATCACCGAGAGCCGGCTGGGATTCCGGACCGCACTCGACGACCCGCACTATGAACAGAACGACGACGCCGGGCTGCGCGAGGTCTATGGCCTTCAGGACGAAGACGCGCTGAACCAGGTGCTGGGCTCGGTACCGACCCCGTCGGGCCGCTGCCTGGTGTTTCCCAACGTCCTGCAGCACCGCGTGGACGCGTTCCGCCTCGCGGACCCCACCCGCCCGGGACACCGCAAGATCCTCGCGTTCTTCCTGGTCGACCCGGCGGAGCAGATCGTCTCGACCTCCGACGTACCGCCGCAGCAGCCCTGGTCCGACACATCGAGCATGACGCTCGAGCAGGCCAAGACGTACCGCGAAGAACTCATGAAGGAAAGGAAGTTCTTCGTCGACGAACACAACGAGCAGCTCTACGAAAGGGAGTTCTCCCTCTGCGAGCACTGAACCGCGGGTGCGGGGACCCGGTCAGGGCGGGGTGAGACCGCGTACGCCTGAACGTCCACCGATCGAGAATGACGCTCCGTCAGGTCCATGGTGGTCTCTGCCGTGGTCGGCTGTGGACGGTGATGGTGCTGGTCATGCTGACCGATTCATCGTTCTGGGACGCGATCGTGTTCGACGGGATCGACGACGTGGATGTCGAGGCGGTGACGGCTGTGTCCGGCACGGTCGAGGTGGTAGCGAGAGGGCGGGCGGCCGGGGCGAAGTGTCCGGACTGCGGCCATTTCTCGGAGCGGGTGCACGACCGCTACGAGCACAAGCTGAAGGATCTTCCGCTCGCTGAGCAGGGGTTCGTTATTTGGTTGGTGGTCCGGCGTTTCATCTGTGGGGCGGCGGATTGTCCGCGTCGAACGTTCGCCGAGCCGTTCTCGCGGTTGGCCGCCCCGTACTCGAGGCAGGAACAGCCTCCACTGGAGCGGGCAGGAGGCGCAGTCGGTCGCGGCATGAACACTGACCGCGACCTGACGGTTAGAACGAGAACCAGGAAGCCGGGCGGCGCCTCGGCGCCTGGTACGACAATGACCGGATCCTGAGCCATGACCCGTTCATCGTCGTGATCGGCAGCTGACCGGGACGGAATTCAGCCTGAGTCAGCCATACTGCCAGCCAGGTCTCCACACGGGCCGCAGTGATTCACCCAGCCAGTGGAAGTACAACGGTGACACGAAGTTCGACCTGTGGTCGCTGGCACCGAGGCTGCCCGATGTCGCGAACGGCGATCAGATTGCCACGGGCCTTTTCACCCCGGTACTCGAGTTCACGCTCCCCGGCTACTCCCAGCTCATCCCCTCCGAGGGCGAGCAGGGGGAGATCCGCTTCGACAGCGCCGCCTACAACGTACGGGCCAAGGCGGGCTTCGACGACGTGCCGCTGCCCAAGGACGGGAGAATGCCAGTCGGGGTGGCCCCGCAGTACTGCGGAGCCCTGGGCAAACGCGCGTCCTGCGCGCCGGACCACGAGGCATCGCTTGCCGGAGGAGCGGTTGACCAGCTCTCCAGACGGACCGACGCCCGAATCACCTGGGGCGGCACTTGCAGATACACCATGCCGGGGGCGGAAAGGAGCCACTTCGTGCGATCCGCGTGCGGCGAATACGTATCGACGCTCGTATCGACCAGCCCAAATATGCGATAACTCGGAGAAACCGTAGTCTCGAAACCATCCAGCAGCCTGCTCAAGGGTCACCTCACATGTCATCAATCGAGTCGCGAGTAGCAGTATGCCCTCGGATGCGTGGAGGGCTTTGTGCGCGGTGAGCCGATGCGGGCGCCGACGAGGTGCGCAGTCGAGTCTCACGAGTCCGCAGGCAACGAAGACCAGGACGGTGGCCTCCGGCCCGCGTCACCCCACCCCACGATTGGTTTCTGGGCTGGCTCGCCTCACCGACTACGACGCAGACGACGAGTGCGTTGCCATGGGCGAAGGCCATTTCGGCGATGGCTACTGAAGTCTGACGGGTCAGCATCCTCGGCGTGTACCGGAACGCCTCCCTGGACGGCTGGAACGGGTACCAAGGGTGGGGCGGCAGCGGGTCGTCCCGCTCCACCGACCAAGTTGCGGACGGCTTGAGTAGGCGCGGTCTGCGGGCCGAGAGCGCTGCTGTTCCAGAACGGTCCCGAGCGGTGACCTGGTGGTCGGTGTAGTGCCGTTTCGGCGGTGAACCCATGTCCCCGGCCGGGTGAACCGCGTCGCAGGGTCCTGTTGCTGATGGTGTGTGGGCCGGTGCAACCGGCTCATCATGATCATGATCATGATCATGATCATGATCATGAGCCGGAGCCGTAGTCGCGGCCGCTGCTGCGCTTGCCCTGTCCCTGCCTGCTACGACCGCGCACGCCGCGGAAGAGGGGCGTGCGGTGCCGCAGGCCCTGCCGATCGGGGTTGCGGTGTCCGCGCTCCCGGTCGCGGTCGAGGACCGGACCGGTTACCGGCGGACCTCCTTCAAACACTGGAACACCGGCGACCTTCCGAACGACGGCTGTAACACCCGTCAAGAGGTCCTGCTGTCCGAGGCCGTGGAGTACCCGGCCATCGGTCCGGGCTGCGCGCTGAGCGGGGGTGTGGGGTGGTCGTACTACGACTGACCGTTTCCGACCTGGTCAGCGATGTGCAGCCGTCGCTTGCTCTGGTGACGACAAGGTCTCTCGCCTCGGCTGATGGCACCTGACGCCACGATGTTGCATCGACTGCAACCGTGCGTTCGGCGTCTTACGGACTGCCTCAGCTTGCCGTTAACCGTCGAGCGGCTCTTGCGTTGCCTCGTGGACTGCGAGTTCCTCTGGAGTGCCGAGGAAGGCCGGCCCGCAGCCGACCGGAAGGCGCTCCAGAACCATGGCGATGGCTTGCGAGACCGTCTCCGCAGGCCCCACGGCCTGCGAACGGAGAGGACCTGACACCCAGTAGCTGCCTCCGGCAGCAGGCTGGATGTAGGGGATGTCCCACGTCCACCGCTTTTCGGTGCAGCGGCTGAAGTGCAGCTCGCCCATGCCGGTCCACGGGAACAGCTGCCGCAGGCGCGGTTCGGTGTAAGCGGCTTCCAGTAGCTCCGGGCGCACGCGTCCGTCAGCGCGGACCTTCTGCCAGCCTGCTTCCACAGCGTCATCGCTCGATGGCCCCAATATCATTGGGACATCATGACCGCCATCCCTCAGGCTCACTGCGTGGGGGTGGGGCTTGTTCGTCGGGGTTTGGTGCCGACCTTGTGGTGGGCGGGTCGGGTGTAGGACTCGCCGGTGGCGAGGACGCGGCCGCCGTCATAGCGGGTGGCCACCTGTCGATTCTTCGAGCCGAGCGGGCGGCCGGGGCCGGGCCTGGTGGGTTTTGGTGCACCGGCTGGCGTGCCTGTCTTCGCACGGAGGTTCCTGAACCCCCGCCGGACTCGGGCGGGGGTGAGTCTGTTCGGTTCGGCCGGCCGCTCCCACGGTCGGCGGAGGTCCCGCGCGAGCGGGCGGGCGCGGCGGAGCTGGGCGTGCGCGGCCAGCACGAGCCAGGTCCAGCGGTCGGCCGCTTCCGAGTCCCGCAGGCCGACGTACTTCTCTGTGTGCACCGTCAAGTAAGGAGACGTGTGCACCGAGGTGGCTCCCGTTCTGTGGCCGGGTTCAGTCCCGTAGCGTCTGCTCTCTCAAGTATCTGAGAGTGGTGAAGGGGGATCTCTTGGAGGAGAGCGAAGCGCGGAGACGTGCAGAAGAGTTCGGCCGGACCCTGACCGACCGTTGGGATGAGTGGGCCTTCAAACTCGGCCTGGTAGCGACCCCGACCAGCAGGGGCGTTTATGGCTTCACTTGGTATCCCACGGCGAAGGACGAACAGGGGCGCCAGATCCGGGGCGGGGGAAACTGGCCCATCATCGTCGACCAGGACACCGGGGCATGCCGACTCGTGCACGGGACGAAGGAGATGGCCGCGCTCAGGGGCATGTCAGGAGTTGGCGTGATCCGCTTCGACGACGCCAGCACTCGTCGGCGGCGCCGCAATGGCCGCTAGGGTTCGTCTTCAAATTGATCTAGCCCAGAGCAGGAGCGATGCGAGGGTGACCACAGATTCGTAGGAGGCGGCGGTCTTCTCGTAGCGGGTTGCGATGCCTCGGTAGCCTTTGAGCTGGTTGCAGCAGCATTAGTCTGGTTCGTCCGCCCGGTAGGTCCCCCTTTTCGGCCGGTGGCGGCGGCGTGTTGGTGGGCACGGACGATGACGGAGTCGATCTGGACGAGCCAGTCGATGTCGCTGGCGGCGTCCGTTTGAGCCTGGATCTGTTGCAGGGCCTGAGTGAACACGCCGTTAATGGCGTAGCGGCGGAAGCGGGTGTAGACCGTCTTCCAGGAGCCGTAACGTTCCGGCAGGTCACGCCAGGGAACCCCGGTCCGAATCTTGTAGACCATCGCATTGAGGACCTTGCGGTCGTTTACTCGCGGACGGCCTGCCCTAGCCTGTGGCAGCAGCGGTGCGAGTAACTTCCACTCGTGATCGGCAAGTTCGTCTGACGGTGATGTACGGGATCATGATCCCGGAAGCGTCAAGTGCTGGGGACAGTTCCCCGCCCCTCCGCAGGAGTGCACGCCGTGCTTGCCTACGCGGGTGAGGCGACAGGCCAGGTGTACTCGAGCTCGGGCAGCTCAAAACCTTGCTCGAACCGGCAGACGCGTTCGTCAGTACGGAGAGCGCCATGCCGCTCGTAGAAGGCGATGGCGCGTGTATTGGCGCGCAGCACTTCCAGGTAGACCGAGCTACCCGGGTGTTCATCGGCCGCCCATGCCAAGGCGTGCGCCAGCAGCCGGCCGCCAATCCCGGACCCGGTGCGGCCCGGCCTGGCGTGCAGGTTGTCCAACAAGAGCCGACCGTCAGATCGAGGGATCAAATACGCGAAACCCACTATTTTGACCGCCTCCTCAACCACGAACAGCGCCGCCCCTGGGTGCGGCTCGTCAAGTCGGCCGAACCAAAGCTCCAGGCGATTTTCGAGGAGAGGGCCGGCCAAGAAGCTGCTGGGCATGATTTCCGCATACGCCTTACGCCAACTCTCGGCATGCAGCGCCGCAACCTCGGCCGCATCGCTCCTGCGGCCCGTTCTGATCTTCATGGGTTCCAGCCTCGCCCATGAGCATGAGCGATGCCACATCAGGGCAGGTGAAACGACTAACAGTGCCATTTGAAGAGGGACCCTGGGGCGCTCAGTCTCCCGTAGGTCTGGTGGCAGAGCGCGGCCACGGCGGGGCTGGTGACGCCGTGCGTGGCGCGGCACAGCTCCGTCATGTCCGCGGCCCCCACCCCTGGCGCGCCGTGCCGGACGGTGCGGCACGTGCGTACGGGTCGGCCCCTTCACCTTTCTGGGCTTGGGCTTGGCGACGGGGTGCACGGCAGGCCTGGGCGGGGTTGTCCTGCGCGGCCGGACCGGACCTTCGGCCCTGCGGTCGGGAGCCCGCCGGGGCGGCGGCCGGCTCGCCTCCTGCTGTCCGGCGAGTGTCCCGCGTCGTCAGAGAAACGGTTCGGCGACGGCCCACTGGACGACTGCGATCGCGGATAGAGCGTGTTGACCCCGCCAGGCCCGTTTCTCAGTGCGAACATCCGACCCGTCCTGGTCCGTTATTGCTCTGCCTCTGAGGGGAGATCCGGATGCCTAGGGTCCATTCTTATGCCAGTCTGCTCGCCGCGCTCCTGCTGGCTCTAGCCGGAGTGGCAGCCGCAGGCGCCACGCCAGCGCATGCCGCTACCGAGAAGATCACCATCAGCCTGTACAGGGTCGTTGAACTTTCGTGCGATGAAGAGGTGAGTGAACCGTCGCCGTGCCCGAACGACTACTATCCCAGATTCGAGATCGACCACCAGGGGCTTTCTGACCGCGAAGATGATCGCATCGAGGGGGTCGACTTCCGAACCAATTGGGTCCACGAAGCCACCGTGGACACCACCCACAACCCGGTCGACATTCACATGTCGTTGTGGGACCGGGACATTTTTCCCCCGCATGATCCTGTCCAGTGGGTTGGTCAGGATAATTCCCTGGATCTGAAGTTCGACCTGACCACCTGCATCTTCACGGGCAGCGGGCTCACCGGTCAGCAGGGAGCGGGCGCGCCGACACTGGCAGGAGAGAGTGAGGGCGGCGGGGCCTTTCCCGACAACTCGGCCCGCGGGTACTTCACCATCACCACCCCGTCTTGTCTCGCCGTGGCGAACAATACTGACAGCGATGGCGACGGTCTCATGAATGCCTGGGAGGTTCCCGGGCTGGGACTTGACCAGAATGCCGACGGTACGGTCGACCTGCCGCTGGGGGACCTCCCGTACGGCGCTGTGCCGTACCGCAAGGACCTGTTCGTCGAGGCGGACTACATGGCCGCGGTCAAGCCGCAGGCCGGTGCCCTCGCCGACGTGGTCAAGGCGTTCGCCGATGCTCCGGTTGACCCGTACCCCGACCCGTCCGACGCGACGAAGACCAAGTTCCGGGGCATCAACCTCCATGTGACGGAGGGAGAAGCCGTGACGACCGTGAACCCCCTCATGTGGCGGTCGAACGGCCCCGGTACAGCGGACGACTTCAACGACCTCAAGAGCGGGAGCCCGCCGGGTCCCTGTACCGGCTTCTTCGGCACCGCGGCCGACCGGTCCAGCCCGAACTGCGCGAACATCCTGAGTGCGAAACGCCAGGCCTTCCGCTACATGATCTTCGCGGTCAGCTTTTTCGACGATTCCACGCCGCCCAAGGCGTCCAAGGTGTCCGGCAGTTCCGAGTGGACCTCCGTGGGCCCCCAGGGCGGCAACGATTTCATCGTGACCCTGGGCACCTGGGACTCCTCGACCATCGAAAAGATCGGCGCACGCAGGAAGTCCGAGGCTGCCACCTTCATGCACGAGTTCGGGCACACGCTGAGCCTGGGACACGGCGGCAACGACGCGGTCAACTGCAAGCCGAACTACCTCAGCGTGATGAACTACACGCTGCAGTTCGCGGGCAGGGACTCCGCAAGGCCGCTGGACTATTCCAGCGCGGCCCGGGGCACGGCCCTCGGGACGACCCCGGCCACCGTGCTCAACGAGACGATCCTCAACGAGAACAACGGCGTGTACGGGACGCCCTCACCCGCCCGCAACACCGTCTACGGGGTCGGCGGCAAGCTGCGCGTCGCACCCGCCACGCACGGCCCCATCGACTGGAACGAGACCGGCGGCGATAAGGAATCCGGCATCCCCGCCGACATCAACTACATCCAGTCCATCGGTCCCGACGACGGCGGATGCAGCAAGGCCAGCCCCGGCCAGAGCCTGGGCGGTTTCGACGACTGGGCGAACATCCAGTACAACCCCCGCCTCAACGCCGGGTTCTTCGCCGACGGAGACCGCCCGTACCTGCCGGAGCTGACCGAGGAGACGGTCCGCGCCATGTTCCAGCAGGCCGACCTCAAGATCGCCAAGTCCGCCGACGAGGCCGAAGCCACCGGCGGGGACACGGTGCACTACACGACCACCGTGACCGACCTCGGTCCCGGCATCGCCACCCGCATCCACGTGGACGACACCCTGCCCGACGGCAGCACCCAGCAGCGCTCGCTCGCCGACCTGGCCAACGGCGCCACCGCCACGGTCACACCGGCCTTCACCTACCTCGTACCGTGCAGCACGGCCGACGGCACGGTCCTCACCAACCGCGCCACGGTCACCGGCACCGACACCGACGGCGTGCCCGACCCGTACACGGACGACAACACGGCACGGGCCACCACCACCGTGCACGCCCCGGTCCTGACCGTGGACAAGACCGCCACGGCCACCGTCAACGCGGGCCAGGCCATCACGTACACCCTCACCTACGCGAATGCGGGGGGCGGCGCCGCATCCGGCGTCACCCTCACGGACACCCTGCCGGCGGGCGTGTACTACAGCCAGGCCCTCGATCTCGGCACCGGCCCCAGGCCGAGTTCCGTGACCCTCAACAACGACGGCACCCGGACCCTGGTCTGGA
Source organism: Streptomyces sp. NBC_01546 (assembly GCF_045208355.1). NCBI lineage: Bacteria > Bacillati > Actinomycetota > Actinomycetes > Kitasatosporales > Streptomycetaceae > Streptomyces > Streptomyces sp. NBC_01546. The sequence goes on along the minus strand of NZ_CP109379.1, from coordinate 310,449 downwards.
ACGTGGGCAGCCTCCCAGCCCACTCCGGCGACCGGCAGATCGTCTTCACCGCGAGGCCGACGCTCCTGGCCCTGGCCGGCACCACGTACACCGACACCGTGTCCGTCGCCTACAAGAACGCCGGCGGGGCGTGCACCTTCGCGCCCGTCACGGACTCGGCCACCACCACCATCACCGTGATGCCGCCCAGCCGCGACCCGCTCTCCCAGGGCTTCTGGAAGAACCACCCGGAGCTGTGGACCGCCGAATTGCTGGCCCGCGTACAGGCCACCGACCAGCGATACGACACCGACCGGAGCGGGGCCCTGTCCGCCGCCGAGGTCACCGCGGCCTTCGGTGACAGCACCGCACCCAAGAGCGTCCTGGGCAAGCAGCTCATGGCTGTCTACTTCAACCTCGCCGCCCGGCGCATCAACGCCGGCACGGCCATCTTCTCGCGGACCACCCAGGCCCTGGGCCTGCGCAACGTCCGCGAGGCCGTGATCTACGCACAGGACACGCTGCTCCTCCCGGTGAACTCCGGCACCGCGCAGCGCTACAGCAGGATCATCGGGATCCTGGACGACATCAACGCCAACAGGATCGAGCAGTACTGACGGCCGCCCGAAAACCCCTCCGTACCTGATCCGAGGCCCCGCACCCACACCGGTGCGGGGCCTCGCCGTGAAATGCTCGGTGCCCCGGCCGGGTCAGTCCACCGGCCAGGTGTGTGCCGGGGCGGGGCGTTCATGTGCATGAGCTCCATGTACTGGCCCGTCATCCGGCGCAGCGACTCGTGCCACACGTCGTCCATGCCCGCGGCCGCCAGACCTTGGTGCGCCAGTGGCAGCAGCCGACGCAGGACCAGCTCGGGGGCCGGGACCTCGCCCATGCCCGGCCAGTACAGGGAGGCGTCGGTGCCGTGCCGGGCGGCCGCGTGCAGGTTGTCCTCCGCGGCGGAGAAGGACATCCGGGACCACACCGGCCGGCCGCCACCATCCGGTGGCGGCCCGCGCTGCCGTGTGTCCGGGGCTGGCTCCGGACTCACCCGCAGGGGTGAGTTTCGCCCTCGCGTACGCGTAGGCGATTTGTGTGGTGCACCCCCAACTCACCTCGGAATCATGCCCATTGACATCAAACGGGATCTTTCGGCATGTTTCGGGTGTGTCCCGATCGTCGGACCGCCTCGGTGTGTGGATTGGGGTGTGTGTCGTGGTGCGTTCGGTGCGTGAGGTGTTCGAGGAGGGTCAGGCGGCGGGCCGGCTGCGGGTGCCGGTCGCGGCGTGGCGGTGGGCGACCGGCTCGGGCCTGGTCCCGGCCGCGGGTGTCGGGCCGGCCCGGTGGTCGCGTGCGGTGGTGGAGGCCGTCGGCCCGGGGGCGGTGCGTGCTGCACTGCGGGCCTGGCGCCGGCAGGGCGGTCGGCTCTCGATCGCGTTCCGGCGTCTGGCTGGTGTCCCCTCGTCCCCTCATCCGGTATCCAGGACGATGGCAGGGTTCACGGCGCTGGGGACCTCTTCGGCTCCTGGTCGCGCGGCGGACTCTGACAGGTCAGGTCCCTCGCGGGGAGTCGGCCCGTGGTGAGGTAGGTGTTGACGGGGTCGTTGGCGCAGGAGGTGGGGTCGGTGAGGTACACGCCGTGGCCCTGCCCGCCCTTCGCCAGCACCATCCGCGAGCCCTTCAGAGCGCGGTGCAGGCCCTGACCGCTGCTGAGCGGGGTCATCGGATCCCACTCGTTCTGCACGGTCAGCACCTTCGCCTGGTGCGTCATGGGCGTCGCGGCCTCCAACGGCCGCTGCCAGAAGGCGCAGGGCTTGATGTTCGATGCGAAGTCCCCGTACAGCGGGTACTTCACCTTGTCCTGGACCGCGTCCCGCGCGTACTGCTCGGGGTCGCGCGGCCAGTTCTCCGTGTCCCCGCACACCACGGACCAGTAGACGGCGGTGGCGTTGTCACCGGGGGCGGCCGCCGGGGCGGGCCCGTTGCCCGGCGCTGGGGCGGCCGCCGTGTCGGTATCCGGCCCGGTGGCCCCCCGGCCGCCGGCGAGGAGCCTCTTCACGTCCGCCACCCCGGCGTCCGCCGGCAGGGGTGTCCGCTCGGCCGCGGCCTTGATGGACCTCGTGATGATCGAGGCCTCGACCGGGGAGTAGAACACTCCCGGGTCCCGGATGTCGTCACCCGTGATCTTCTGCCCGAAGTAGTCGATCGGTTCCCGGTCGGCGCGCGCCACCAGTGCCCAGAACGTGTCGGACACCGCCTCGGGGGTCGCGCCGAGACCGTATTCGGCCGAGCGCTCCGCCGCCCAGCGCGTCCACCGCTCGAAGGCCGGCCCGGAGCTGGTCGCCCACACCTGGTACATGCCGCGCCAGACGCGGTGCGGGTCCACTGCGCTGTCCAGCACGAAGCGGTCCGTCCGCTGCGGGAACATCTGGGAGTACACCGCGCCGAGGTAGGTCCCGTACGAGTAGCCCAGGTACGAGATCTTGCGCTCGCCCAGCGCGGCGCGGATCACGTCCATGTCGCGGGCCGTGTTGCGGGTGGTGATGTACGGGAGCACGTCACCGGCCTTCTCACGGCACTTGTCCGCGACGTTGCGCGCCCACGCCACGTCCGAGGAGAAGCGCTCGGGCCGGTACGCCCCGCCGATGCCCGTCTCGGTCTGGTTCAGCCCGCAGGTGATCGGGCTGCTGGCTCCGACGCCGCGCGGGTCGAAGCCGATGAGGTCGTAGCGGTCCCGTACGTCCTTGGGCATCTCCGTGCTCATCCGCATCGGCCGGTAGAGTCCGGTGGTGCCGGGTCCGCCCGGGTTGAGGAGTATGACGCCGTGCCGCTTGGCCGGGTTCTCGCTCTTCACTCGGGATATCGCGAGGTCGATCGTGGGGCCTTGGGGGCGCTCGTAGTCGAGCGGGACCTTGAGGGCCGCGCACTCGTAGGTCGCTGGTTTGTCTGCGCTGCAACGGTGCCAGGCGGGCTTCTGGCTCATGTACTCGGGGGTGGACTGGGCAGCGGATGCCTGGGGAACGGCCAGCTGGGACAGGGTGGTTGCGATGAGTCCGGCGGTCGCCAACAGCGGTGCGAGGCGCTTCATACGTGCGGTGTCCCCTCTTTCGGAGATTGCGTGCCTGCCCACCGTGTTGCATCGGCGGGCGGGGCGAATCCCCCGTAAGGGCCACTCTTTGTACAACTCACGTACCATGCGATATCCGGACAGCTGGCCGACACGCGGCAGTGGGCCTGACGGCGCGTCGGCCGGACCGCGCCAGTCCGACAGAGGACCGGCCTTGCCCGGCTGGTCCACCGATGCGGACGCCGACACCCTCGCCGCCCTGTCCGCGGGCATGTTCGGACTGACCGTCAAGCACCTGGCCGCGCCCGGGACGCCGCCCCTGGCCGTCCTCGGCGAGGCCCGCGTGCTCGACCGGTTCCGGTCGGGCTCGGGCGGCCTGCGCCTCACGCTGGCCTGGCCGGCAGGCCTGCGCGGCACCGCCGCCTCAGGTGCACGAGGCGGGCCGGTCCGTCACACGGCGTCGCCCATGTCGGGCCGGGCGAGGGGTGCGTGTGCAGGCGCCACGACTGCGGCGGCGTGGTCCCCGTCTCCTGGTGCGCCGAGCACGGCGACGCCGTGGGGCCGGTGTTGGAGTGGCACCCTCAAGGCGGTATCCGCTGCCATGTCGTCGTTGCTGAACTTCCGCAGCACGGCGGCGCCCTGTGCCAGCGCGAACCACTCACGCACCGACGCGGGCACAACATGGCCGTGCACGGACTCGAAGCGGTCCAGTACCGCCTCAGCCTCCTTGGATATCTCCAGGTCCAGCCCGGCGAGTTCTGCCGCACGACCGTGGAACCGCAGCGTGTCCGCCGGCATCGTCCGTACCCCTTGTCGTCGCCGCGGGCCCAATGCCCGCCGGCCAGGGGGCGCCCCTAGCCGCGTACCTGGACCCGTGGCACGACCACCTCAAGACCGCGTACGTGGACACGCTCGCCGATCTCGGCGTGACCGCGGATCTGGACGACCGGCAGTTCGTGGCGGCGTGATGTCAGCGCGGGCCGGAAAGGTCAGGGGGTGTGGGCGGCCGCGGTGATGGCGGCGTCTTCCGTTTTCAGGGTGAGGGTCGGGGTGGGGCCGGTGCCGGTGATCTCCAGGACCGCAACGCCGCCCATGAAGCGCAGGTCGACCCGGGTGCTGTCGCCGTCGGGCATCCGGTGGATCCGGGCCGCCGGGTAGTCCAGTCCGGTGAGGGCGGTCCGCAGCGCCTCGTGGTCGGCGGGGGCGGCCTTCCGCAGGGCCTCGGTGATCCGGCGGGCGTGCAAGTCTGCGACGCAGCGCTCCGCCTCGGTGAGCGGTACCTCCGACACCGTACCCGGGCGCGTCGGCGTCGCGGCGGGAAGGGGCGGCGCCGGGTCGTCGAGCGGGACCGGGATCGACCCGTCCGCGTTCGGAATGCCGGGCGGCGTCTGCCCCGGGCCGTAGCGGGGCGTGACCGGCCCGGAGCCGCCCGGCAGGTCCTCGGGGCGGGGCGCCCCGGCCCAGGCGTCCTCAGGGCGGGGCGCGTCGGCCGCGCCCTTGTCGGAAGGGGCTCCGGGAGAGCACTCCGCAAGGAACCGGGTCGTCGTCTCCATGAAGCGGATCTCCGCCGCGTCGGCCCCGGGGGCGTGCGACGCGTCGGCCAGGAGCGCCTTGCCGGCGGGGGACCGCTCGGCGTCCGCGTTCGGAACGCCGCAGGCGGAGAGGGCCAGGGCGCCGAGTACGGCCGCCATCAGGGGCTTCGGGAGGGAGATCGTTCGCATGACCGCAGCTTGCCGGTGGACCGCTGCCCCGCACGTGAGTACCCGTACTCACTTCCGGGCTCCGGACCACCGATGAGTACCCCGGCCGGGGTACGGGCGGGCTGCGGGCTCAGCGGCGAGGAGACAGCGCAGCCCAGGCATTTGCTTCCTCCGGCGACCCGTAGGACGCTCGCACCCGAACTGCCCGTAGCCTCGACCGTCCGACGGGCACGCCGCAAGGGCTGCTGTGGCTTGCAGCGCAGGGCCGCGTCGAGCCCGGGGCGTGACGGGGGAGTCGTGCGCAAGGCCGGCACGGGCCGCCGGCGCCATGGCCCTGGTGGTGACCTGTTGGAGGAACACGTGGAAAAGGCTGAACCCCAGCGGCGATCGCACTGTGATGCGGGGGAGCCGGGTGAGGGCATGGACGGTCTGCGTGAGCGCGGGTTCGCCCGCTACGGCGCTGCGCAGCTCGGTATCATCCCGGCCGGCTCCGCTGCGAGGGACTTGGCCAGGATCCGGGAGGTCTTCGCGGCTCTGCCGCCCGACCCGTACGCTCCGGGAACGAATCGGTTCCGCCGGTACTCCCATGCCGTGTACCTGCCGTGGAAGGACGAACTGTCCTGGATTCCCGGAACCCCCCACCCCGTACACGGTACGGTCACCGACTTCTCCCAGGGCGAGGACGACCCTGAGTACCCGCGGACGCGGCGAGTGCTCCCCGACATCCCCGAGGCGCTGCGCGGCAACGCTCTGCTGTTGCGACTCCTGCGCTGGGACATCGAGCAGGTCCTGTCCCTGAAGAACCTGGGGAGACGGCCGCTGTGGGCTGGTGTCCACCTGATCAGGCTCGGCGTCGACCGTCCCGGACAGGACGCCGTTTCCTCCCCGAACTGCTTGCACCAAGACGGAGGCTCGGCCAGCACATTCACTTTCGCCCACCTGATCAGCCGTACCAACGTCACCGGCGGGCAGAACGTCATCGCCACACCCGGCAGCGCAGGCCTCCAGCCCGAGGACCCGTGGGCGGACATCCACGCCGACTTCACCCTCACCGACCCACTGGACGGCTACGCCGTCCACGACCACAGAGTCAGCCACTACGTCGGCCCGGTCCGCGCGGGCTCCGAGCCAGGGCCGGGCGAACGGTCCATCCTCATCATCGGCCTCGCCCCGTACATCCCCCAGCTGTGACACCGGCACCACCCGAGCCCGCCGAACACGCCAGTACGCGCTGCCGTCCTCGACTGGGCCGGAGCCGTGGTGCTGGCCGGCGCGTGGCGCTCTGGCGCCCTGCACCTTCCGCAGACCGCGCCGCCGACGCTGGACGCCCCGCATTCTCAAGGGCGCTCGGCACGCCAGAGGGCGGGACCGGGAGTGGTCGATGCGCCTGCTCATGTGCGGCTCCTGCTGTGGAGGGGCCGCTGCAGTTCTTCGCTCATCCTCCCCGGGAGGAACTGCAGCCGGTAGCTGTGCCCGAGAGGCCTGATACCGCCTCCGAGGGCCCTGTTGCGCTCCTCGGTTGGATGACGCTCCGGGTCGTGTACGGGGCCGGGTCTGCCCGGTCCGGACGTAACCCGCCGGGATTCAAGATCGTTGGTTGGGCATGAACAACACCAAGCGCGTACTTGCTGCTTTTGCCCTCGCGGGGGCCGCCCTGTCGTTCACGGGAACCGCGATGGCCAGTCAGGGTGACAGCCACGGCGACATCGGGAGCGTCTCACGGGACGAGTCGTTCAATTTCAACACTCAGAGCTTCGGTGACTCGGTGAACAACGGGATCGGAAACGTGATCACCCCAGTCGCAGACCTCCAAGGGACGGGCAACCAGTTCGCCTAGAGGTCGTTCTCCTCGGGCGCGGCCCATACGCCCGTCCCGTACCGGGTGCTGCCACTGGCCGACGCCTTTGCGATCTTGGCCTGGGCGGCCTGGGCGGCCTGGTAGCCGGGCTCATCGTCCTCGTAGTCGCCGTCCGTGGGCGCTGCCTCAGAGGCGACCGCGCAGCATCCGGCGACGAGCCTGTGGATCCTTCGGCCGCGGCGAGAGCACCGATCCCGAACCCGCGCCACTGGGGCTCGATCTTCACCCGGTCCATGATCAGGAGGTCCCCGACGGGACAGTCGATCCGCTCCTGGAACTCGGGTGACCAGTGAAGGCCCGGCGTCATTGCGCAGGCGGGGTCGGTGCATACCGCGACGATCTTCTCGATGTCGCCGGTGTGGGAGTCCGCGGCTTCCCAGGCGGGGTCCGCAGTGAAGCCGCGGATCTTGACGAAGTGCATCTCGCCGATCGGAGTCCCGTCGTGGAAGCGGCACACGTCTTCGGGCGGGCACTGCGGGCAGCCGTCCTCGTGGTGGTACTGCGGAATCCCGACCGACCAGACCTCCAGCGCGTCCTCGAACTCGCAGGGGAGCGCGGGGTGCTCGAAGCTGTAGCGCAGGAGAATGTCCGTGCTGTCGAAGGGGAGCTCACTCGCCGCCCGCCGCGGGATGTAGTCCATGCCGACACCGTGGGGGCGGCCCGTGACCTCCCGGACGAGACCAGTCAAGCTTCCATCACAGGGAGTGGGCCGCCGTCCCACCAGGTCCCGGTGTCCACGCGAACCGGGGCCTGTCGTTGCCCATCCCGTACTCCACCGTCCACGCGGCTGCCAGCGGCAACGACCAGGCCCTCAGATCGCCGCCGCCGGTATCGAGGTCGTCCAGCCCGACGGTGACGCGGCCCTCACGCACCTGCTACCCGCGCGAGGCCCGGGTCACCGTCTCCAGCTGCCGTTCCAGCTCTCCGCCAACGGCGCCGGCCAAGCCGTGCTCAACGCGTGGGAAGTCGCCGGAGCCATCAGCTGCTGTGTGCGGACAGGAGTCAGAGGGAGGCGGCGAAGGTGCCTGCGACCGCGTCTGCCTCGGAGATGCTGAGCTTGCCCCGGTGGGACACCTCGACTTGGTACAGGCCCGCGCCCGTGGGGACGTCGTTGACGATCACGGGGAAGGTGCACACGGTCACCGTCCCCGTCTTGCTTTCGGTAGCGGCGCCCTTGTCCAGCGCCCCCGTGGCCAGCACACGACCGGCGCTGTCATAGACGTTGACCTGCGCGCCGGCGCGTATGTCCTTGTAGCCGCCCACGCCGCTGCACCCGCCGCCGTAGTCCTTGGAGACGGACTTGTAGTCGCCGCTGATCTTCATGGAGCCGCCCATCTGGAACGTGGCGGGCCCCTTCACCGGCTTGGGCTCGTCCTCGCTGCCGCTGCTGGCGAGGTAGGTGATGCCGGAGCCGAGAAGGAGTCCCGCCAGGCCGGTGGCGACCGGCAGCGCCCACCGAGGCAGGCCCTTGGCCGTGCGGCCGGATACTTGGGGGGCCGGTACGGGCGGGGCGAGCGGCACCGTGGTGGGCTGCTCCGCGCTGCCGGTCGACTCGGTGTTGTTGTCGGTCACGATGGTGCGGCCTCTCGTCGGGGTGTGCTGCCGCGCCGGAATCCGGTCCCGGCGGGGCGTGGTTGACAGGTAGTTGGGGCGCTAATGCTGGGGGTGCAGCGCCTCGGCCAGGTCCTGCGCGGTCGCCATGTGCGCCTCGATCACGGCCACTTTTGTCCCGGGGTCCGGGTCGGCGGTTCCCGGGCATCCGCTGCCCGCTACGGCGCGCACGATGTCCGTGGACATGCGGGTCTTGTCTCCGTCCGTCCGGCCGATCTCCGTCATGTTTGTCACCAGGTTCCGGCCGGTGCAGCGGCGTCCCTGCTGTGTGTACGTGATCGTGACGATGCCCTGCCCGTCGATACCCCCCGGTCCGGGCGTCCCGGCCCGGGCGGTGACCTTGACGAAGCCCTGGCCGTGCCAGCACTCGATGCCGGTCAAGGTGATGCCGGACCCGTCGTTGGCCGTGCCGCTGGTGGTGTGGTCCCAGCAGTCCACGAACCCCGCCTGCGGATTGGGAGCCGCCTTGGCCGGGTCGCTGGTGGCAGGTCCGGGCGTGATCGGTATCGGGCTGGACGAGGACGCCGCCGATGTCGGGGACGCCGCGGCCGGCCGCGCATCTGGGCTGCTGGTGCAGCCGGTCAGTATGGACACGGCCAGGAGGAAAGCGCCGGTCAGGGCGGCGCTGCGGGTGTAGAGCACGGGTGCTCCGTTTCGTGGTGGATGCTGGGGGGTGTGGGGCCCCGCCGGATTCGCGCCGGCGGGGCTCCGCGGGGGGTTCGTTACGGGCAGGACTCTTCGGTCTTGACGGTGTCGAAGGTGACCTGGGTGGTCAGCGGGTGTGTGCCCGGGGCGGGGGTCTGGGCGCAGACCTTCCAGTTGCGATCCAAGACCTGCATGCGTCCTGCGCCGGTCGCGTCGGTGCTGCTGAGCAGGTAGAAACCTGCGGCCTGCGCGCCGTCCTGGGATGCCTGCAACTGCTTGCCGACGAAGTTGGGCAGGGTGCCGGTGGCTTCCCTGGTCGGCTGCGCCGGCGCCGGGGTGTCGGACGGCTTCGGGGCCTCGCTGGCCGCCGGGGCTGCGGCGGGCACGGTGACGGTCGGGCCGGGCACGGTCTGAGTCACGGTGACGGTGACCGTCGGCCCGGGAACCTGTATCTCCTTGGTGTCCGGGCCGACCGCGGCCCCGATCAGGCCCAGGAAGACAAACAGGCCGAAGGGGCCGCCGCAGCCTATGCCGACCTTCTGGCCGGTGCTCATGCTCTGGAACTTCCCGGTGGCCGCCGCCCATGCCGACTGCGGCTGCTGGGGGTTGGGGTAGCCGTAGGCGGGGCCGGGCTGCTGCTGGTTCGGGTCGTATGCCACGGGACGGTTCTCCATGTTCTCGGGGATGGTGGCCCCACCGGTTGTTTGGTCGGCGGGGCCGCGGTGCGCGCTTACTTGGCGAGGACGACCACGGTGGCGTGCGCGAGGGCGCGGCGTGTCAGTTCGATGGCAACGGCGTGGGGGTCTTCGGCGCGGTCCAGGTACACGAACACACGGTCAATCGGAGACCCGGTGTTGGGGTTCTTCTCTCGCATCTCGTAGGCGGGGTGTCCGGCGAGGTAGGCGGACTGCTCATGCGGAAAGCGGCGCCGCCGGTACACCAACGACCTGGGCAGCGATGTGACGCTGGTCGGGGTCACGGCCGTTCGAACCGGCAGAAGAGTGATCAGGATCCGGCTTCGTGGATGCCGGCCCCGGCGGTGCACTGCCGGTACATCGGGGAGTGGGTGGCCACGAAACACCGGTGGGGTCTGGAGGGGGACCAGGCGGAGCGTGAGGCGCTGCTGCGGTACGCAGCCGACTGTCCGAACGCGAACCTGGCCTTCGAGCGGGCAAGCTGACGAGCAGAAACCCCATCAAGGTCCCTGTGGTCCTCCGCCTGAGAGACCGCCCCTGCCGAATCCCGGCGCGGGCCGCCGCCACACCCGGTGGCGGCTCGCGCTGTCGGCACCGGCACCGGCACCGGCACCGTCGCGCTCGCGTCGGACACGTAGGTGGGATCCGACTCGGTCGGCTGGCCCTGGTCGACGTCCTCGGGTCCGGCTGGGAACGGTGCGGGGCGCTCCGGTGCGGGCGGGTTGGGGCCGAGCCGGAGGACCGGCGTCAGGGTCGTTCATGAAGGCGTTGAAGCCGCCGTGGTCAGGGTGCTGGCCGCGGGTCAGAGTGCGTTGCGTGAGACCTTGAGGATCTTGCACTCGATCTTGTCGGAGGCCTTGGCCGCCTTCGCGGTGTTGAACGCGAGGGCGCCGGCATTGTCGTCCGTGTACTTCTGGCCGGGGGCCAGATTCTGGGCGGTCGACAGAAGGTCTTCCTTCTTCTCGCCGTTGACCAGGATCTCGCCCTCAACGAGGTAGCTGTACCGGCGGCCACCGCTGTTGGTGTACTCGACCTTCACGTCGAGCTCCTTCATGTCGAACTCGCCGGTCTTCACCGCGCAGGACGTCACCTTCGCGTCCTGGGTGATGTCCGGCTCGCCCTTCTTCCCGCTGGTGCCGCCGGAGGGGTTGACCTGTGCGCTGTCGTACGACTTGTCGAGCTCCTTGCCTACCTCCTCGGCGGCTTCGCCGACGAGGAGGGTGCAGCCGCCGAGAAGGAGCAGGCCGAGGACGGCGGGGATGCCGCAGCCCAGCGCGATCTTCTTGCCGGTGCTCATTCCCGGCTTCGGGGCGGGGTACTGCGGCTGGGGCTGCTGCGGGTATCCGGACATGACTGGGCGATCCTTAGGAAGGATGGAGTCCCCAGGTCGCAGCGATGCGGCGATGCGGCAGGGGCGGCATCATGATGACATAGCAACGATCAACTTGCGCGCGCATCTCACAAGTGTGCGATCAGAAGTCGAAGCGAGGGCGACGCATGAAGGTCAAGAACGGCGGAAGCGGGGTCACAGTGGAGGACTTCCCCGGCTACGAGGGCCATAGCTTCATCATCGGCTTCCCTGCGGGCGGAACGAAACCGAACGGGTTCTACGTCAAGGCCCCGGACGACCAGCCGGTGAGCGCGACATGGCTGCGCCGGCTGCCGCTGGACCGGCTGCTGCGGGTGGCAGCCGAGGTGAGGGCGGCGGAGATCGCCGTACAGGTGCAGCCCGCACCCGCGACCGAGGGCCGCCCGTACGGCGGGGGTGACGAGCACCTCGCGAAGGTGGCCGAGGTGTATCAGTGGGCGACCGAGCGGAACATCCCGCCCCGCCGTGCCATCGCCAGCAGGTGGGCCAGGTCGGAGGCGACAGCGGGACGGTGGATTGCCGAGGCCCGGAAGAAGGGCGTTCTACCGCCTGCCGGAAAGTGAAGAGCTCGGAGTTCACACTGGTCCTGCTCAACCCGCTACAGGCCGACGCGACCGCTGGGACGTCAGCGCCGTACTGAGCGTGGTGGCCGACGCGCCCGGTGAAGACCTCACGGAGCGCATCCTCTTCCAGCTTCAGCAGCCCCTCCACAGGGCCCCGCCCGAACACGGGAATCCTCAGCTAGACCCCATGGACGTGGTGGAGCAGCAGCTCCACGCGCTCCTCATTGCCACTGAAGTTTGACCACTATGCGCTTCGTGTCATCGAACCTTGACCGCCCTGGTCAGCCCGTATGCGTACCGGTCGAGGGCTCCTCGCCACCCGGCTGCTGCGGGCTCTCACGGTCGCTCGGGCCGAACTGCTCGGAGATGTTGCTCCACATGAAGCTGTCCCGCCAGTCCGGCGCTGCACGGGCCCAGCCGAGCAGGGCCCCGAGGACCTTCTCCTGGGAGATCGTCTGTGTCTGGTAGTGCAGCTCAGCCACGCCGTCCCGGTATTGGAGCTGGAAGGTGTTGTTCTCGCGGAGCAGGACCTGGATGTACCAGCTGCCGGGCCGCTCCTCGTCCACCCGCTCCAAGACCAGGTAAGCGTTCCCCCGTTGCAGGTCGGCCAGCATCTTCCCGATGGCCGGCTTGGAGGGCCGCTTCACCACATGGCCGCGTTCGTTGGTCGCAATCAGCATGGCCCGATCATTCAGCAGGGTTCTGACACTGCTCAGCGAGGCCCTGACCTGGGCGGTCAAGGTTCGATGGCAGTGGCAATCGGTCAAGGTTCGATGGCACAGGACCAACACGGCGAGGCGACTGCGGGGCTGGTGACGCCATGGGCCGCGCGGCACAGCTCCCTCATGTCCCCGGCTCCCGTCCCAGGTGTGAGCCGGGCTGGGCGGTGCGGCGCCAGGGCAGGGTTCGGCCGCGCCTTCGCCTTGGCTCGCGATGGCCAACACCGCCTTCGACACACCCGACGACCTCGACCGCAAGCTCCGTCACGAGTTACGCAGAATCCAACTCCGGTCCCACCACATCGACGGCTGCCTCACCGCCACCGGCCTGACCCTCGCACCACCGACCCACCCTCAAAACCTCAGTAACTGCCGCTGGCATATTACGCAGCAATGTGCGTGCCAGGCTGGGAAAGGGCGCGATGGCCCTGCCAAGATCGGGGAGTGCCCCAAGGAAAGCCACACCCGCCAGAACCTGCTAAATTGCGAGATCTCCTGGCCACCCTCTTTGAGATACATCTTGGCGTCGACGATCCATGTCTCGCTCTGTGGCCTGACTATCAAGATGCCATTGGCATTCTGGATTACGCCCGCCGGTTCCACTGCGCGCTACCTCCGGCGACCTGCGGGCAGCGCCACCGCGGTGACCAGGCCGGAATCCGACTCACCATCGTGCGGCACCTTCGCGCGGTGCTGGATAGGGAGGAGCTCGCAGCCATCGAAGACGCCCGGGCAGACGGCATGCAGTGGGCTGCCATCTCCCGATTGCTCGGGATGCAGCATCCTGGAAGCGCGATGAACCGTCGCGAACGCCTCAAGGCAGGGACGGAGCGCCCGGATGGGCGCCGGACGCTCGAGGCGAGAAAACGGATCTCTGACAACAACTACTGAGGTTTTCAGGGTGGGGCCACGCTCACCCGCAGGTCTTTTCGCGATCACCGTGGTCTTCTCGCCCGCCGCGAACCTCTCGCCGGCCTGAAGCCGTATCCCCTCACGAAACGCCCGACGCTCAGCGGTCAGGCCCCCCACCCTCCGGATACCTCATCTCACCGGCATACCGCAGGGATCATCAACCGTGACTACCGACGACAACCCGAAAACCTCAGTAGTTGGCACGTTGTGCATTCCGCCTGGCCTCCAGCATTTCGCCGGCCGGTCAACAGCCGGTGCGGGACAGGGAGAGCGTGGTGGTGCTGGGGCTGGAGCCGACACCGGCGAAGGTCGGGGGGTGCGGTCGAAGGCCGAGCGCCTGGCGGAGCGAGGGCGGCTGGTCCAGGAGGCGTCGGGGATGTTCAGCAGTGATGACGTGCCGCTTGCGGCCCGGGACCTTCTTGCCGCCGCCGTAGCCGCGTGAGGCGGCCGGCACCGACGCGGCGGCCCGAACCGACTGCGCGTCGATGATCCCCGCGCTCGGTTCCACCTCCCGGCCCTCGCGCTCACCGACCTTCCCACGCAGCCGGTGAGAGCCGGATGTCCGTCCAACATCTCTCTCAGCCTCCATCCCTCCTTGGGGGGATTATTCCCGTTTCTTGACAGTTTAGCGTGAATTGTAGTACTGTCGACGTGCCATGAAAGAGAAGCGCGCGTACGAGAGTCCACTGCGTGCCGGGCAGCTTGATCAGACCCGGCAGTTGATCCTCGCCGCGCTCACCGAGGCCATCGCCGACGAAAGCGTCCAGGAGCTGACCATTCCACTCGTGGCGGAGCGCGCAGGCGTCGCCGTCCGCACCGTCTACCGGCACTTCCCGACCAGGGAGGCGCTCTTCGCGGCCTGGAGCGGGTGGGCCCAGGAGAATCTGCACGTGCTCACGCAGTCCTACCCGGACACCTTGGACGGGCTGCGCCGCGTGGCGCCGGAGCTCTACCGCTCGTACGACGAGCACGCACCGCTGATCCTCGCCATGCTGAACTCCAAGGCGGCCCGGCCGCTGCGGGAGCAGGGCCGCAGGCACCGGTTCCACTCGGTGGAGGCGGCGCTGGCCGAGCTCACGGCGGAGGCCGACCCGGTAGCCCGCCGCCGCGCGGTCGCCGTGCTGTACCTGCTGGTGAGCGCCCCGGCCTGGCAGGCCATGCGGCTGCAGGCGGGGCTGGACGGGGCGGAGGCCGGCGCGGCCGCCGCCTGGGCGGTGCGGGTGCTCACGGACGAGCTGCGGCGAGACCCGGACGGCCCGCTGCGCGACCCGGGTAGATGACCGGCGAGGAGGAAGCCATGAGCATCGCCACGGAACGCACTTTCGCTCCACCGGGGCCGGGTACCTGGTTCCTGGACCCGACCCACTTCACCCGCCCGGTGACCAGGTTCCACGCCGAGATCTTCATCGAGGAGATGCACCGCGGCTTCGGAGAGAGCCTGCGCCGGTACGGGTCGCTGCTCGAACGGCTGGACTGGGCCTTCGTCAACGGTTTCTGCTACTACCATCCCCAGCCGCTGGGAGCCCCGCCGGACGCCACGGACCACCCGCCGCGAGAGGTCTGGGAACGCCTTGCCGCCGTTCATCCCGAGATCCGCGCCAGGCTCTCGACCAGCGCGACCGTCTTCGAGCGCAAGCTGTGGCGCGAGGACCTGCGCCGCTGGGACGAGGAGGTCAGACCCGGGCTGCAGCGCGAGCGGCGCGAACTGCAGCAGGTCGAGCCCGGTCTCCTCGATACCGGCAGTCTGCTCGCCTACCTCGACCGGTGCCGGGAACACCAGCGCCGAGCCGGCTACCTGCACCACCTGTTCAACATGCCGGCACTGCTGCCGATGGGCGATCTGCTCGCACACTGTCAGGAGTGGACCGGGCGTACCAGCGGCGAGATCCTGGCCCCGCTGGCCGGATCGAGCCCCGACCCGCTGGCGGACCGGGAGGAACTGGCCGAGCTGGCCGCCGCCGTAGCAGCGGACCCCCGGGCGAGCGAGCTGCTTGCCTCCCCGGCGCGACCCCAGGAGCTGCTGGCGGCGCTGGGGGCCGTCGCGGGACGTACGAGTACCGCCCTCGCCGACTACCTGGAGACGGCGGGCTGGCGCCCCGTCAATGGCGAGGACGTGGGCGATCCCTGCGTGGCGGAGTTGCCCGCCGTCGTGCTCGCGGCCATTCGCTCGGCGGTCTCCTCCTCGACGAGGCCCCAGGCGGACGCCCGCGTCGACCAGCGCGCCTACGCGGCGGCCGACCTTCGCGCCGCCGTACCCGCGCCGCACCGCTCCCGCTTCGACGAGCTGCTCGCCGAGGCGCGGTTGGTCTCCCGGCTGCGCGACGAGCGCGGCTCGTGCGCGGACCTGCCGGCCATCGGACTCACCCGGCGCGCCATCCTGGCGGCCGGCCGACGGCTCACCGAGCAGGGCCGGATCTACGCACCCGCCCATCTGGCCGAGGCTGGCTACGCCGAGCTGCGCGCCCTGGTCCATACGGGCTCCGGGCCCGACGCCGCAGAACTCGCCGCCCGGGCGCACTACCGCGACCACGCCCGGTACGCAGACGCACCGCCGATGCTGGGTCCACCCCCGGGCGACCCGTTGCCGCCTGATTGGCTGCCGCCCGCCGCGGCACGCCTGGAACGCGCCCTCGGGGCCATCGTCCTTGCCATGTTCAGCAACCCGGCAGCGCGGACCGAGGGGCGGACCGTGCACGGGCTCGGCGCGAGCCCGGGCGTGTACGAGGGCACGGCACGGGTAATCAGCGGCGTGCCCGAGTTCGACCGCATCCAGCCCGGGGACGTTCTGGTCACCGGCGCGACCACCACGGCCTTCAACATCGTCTTGCCACTGCTCGGCGCGATCGTCACCGATCGCGGTGGGGCGCTCTCCCACGCCGCCATCGTCGCCCGGGAGTTCGCCATCCCCGGCGTCGTCGGATGCACGGATGCCACGGCAGTGATACCCGACGGCGCCTGGGTGCGGGTCGACGGCAGGGCCGGAGAGGCGGCGGTGGTCCGATGACCGGTCCGCTGTCGCCGAGCACGTGGTCCGCCCCGGTGCCGCTCCGCCTGGCCACCGACGAGAGCCGGTACGGCGGCAAGGCCTCACAGCTCGCGGCCGCCGCCCGGGTCGGTCTACCGGTACCGGAAGGAATCGCCCTGGAATGGCTGTTTGTCGACGCCGTCGCAGAAGGCGACGACGAGGCGCTCGCCGCCCTGCACGTGTCGACCACCGACTTGCAGGGCGGCGGGCTGGCCGTGCGTTCATCCGCACTGGGCGAGGACTCGGCCGCGGCGAGCTTCGCCGGACAGCACCTCACCTGCCTCAACGTACAGGGTCCGGACGGGCTGACCGAGGCGGTCCGAGCGGTGAGAGATTCGGCGCGCTCGGCCGCCGCGCTCGCCTACCGTGAGCGGCTCGGGCTGCCCGGCCTGCCCAGAGTGGCAGTGGTGGTACAGGAGTTGGTGGTACCCGAGTGCGCCGGAGTCCTGTTCTCCCGAGACCCCCTCGACGGCTCCGACGTCCTGGTGATCGAGGCGAGTTGGGGCCTGGGCGAAGCCGTGGTCAGCGGCCTGGTCGTACCGGATCACTACCGGGTCCGCCGCGACGGCCGGGTGATCGAGCGCACGGCAGGCATGAAGGACCTGGCTGTGGAGCCCGCGCTGGTCGGCGGAACGAGCCAGGTCCCGGTCCCCGCCGACCGAATTCACCGACTCTGCCTCGACGAGACGCGGTTGGAGAGCCTGCGGGAACTCACCGCCCGCTGCGAGCAGGTCTTCGGCGGGACGCAGGACCTGGAGTGGGCCTTCGTCGCCGACCGTCTCCGTCTGCTCCAGCGCCGGCCGATGACCGGGGCCGTGCCGCCGCACTGACCCCTGCATAGCCACCCACCTCAGCTCGGGACGAGCGTGGACTGCTTGTGGTTGAAGATGCTGGCGGCGTCCCAGATGGGGCACGACCCAGAGAGGGTCAGTCGAACGCTGTAACCATGGTGGTTGGGGCTACTGACGGGCCACTGGGAGTCGGCCGTCGAAGGTGATCAGGAATGTTCGACCTACGTTCCAAGATCGGTTGAGATAGGACTTCTCAGGTCCGTTGGTGTTCGAGGATTTGGGTCTCGAGTTCGGCGATCCGTTTGTCGGCGAACCGGATGTTGTCGCGGGCTGCGGCCAGTTTGCCGATCAGCGACTTGTTCTCCGCGGCCAGTTCTCGGACCCGCCTCTTCAAGGTGCCGTTGTCAGTGGTGATCCGGACGATGTCTTCCTCGGTCCACTGGGTCTGCAGGTCCTTGATCTGGCCAAGGAAGTCGCCGATCTGTTCGCGCTGGGCGAGGATCTCGGCGTTTGAGGCCTTGAGGGCATCCTCGGCGTTGAGCGCGCGCTCGCGCCAAGATGCCCCCATGGCAGCCTGCTCGTCCCTGCGGTCTTGGAAGCGGCGGCCAGCGGCCCGGCTCATCGCCTCGCTCACCAGGGTCTTGGCGTCGGCGTGTTCGTAGAGGAAAGTGCGGGAAAAACGTCCGCCTGGCGGGCGACGGCGGCCATGGTGATCGGTGTTCTGGTCTTGGCCAGCCGTTGGAGGGTGTCCTTGATCCGCTGCAGGGCCGCGCCTGTCTTGCGCTTGTGGACAGGGATTGAGGCTTGTCCGCTGTCCGCTGTCCGCGGCTGAGCGCACGCTGTGTCCCTTCTGTGTCTGCTGCTCGGGTCACCCCCTGAGGAGGTCCTTGAGCACCTGGGCTGTCGCGCGGGGGAACGCGGTGTTGCCGTTGTGCCCGCCGGGGAACTGGACTGATTCCGTGTTCAGTTGCGCGGCGAGTGCCAGTGCGCAGCGGTAGGTGTGCACCGTGCGCCGGGTGTTTCGGCCCGTCGCCGGGATGATGCGTGTTCCGGTCCGCGCCGCGGCCTGCACCGGTCGTGCCGGGTCGAGGGCGTCTGTGGTGACGGCCGTGAATTCCGTTCCGATGAAGAACTCGAAGTTGGCCGTTCGGCGGGGTGTCAGCGGCTGGGGGGTGAGGCCTTCCTCTGTCTCGTCGTGCTCCGGGTCGATGCCCAGGTGCCGGGCGATCGCCGGGAACGCCGCCGGCAGACCACCGGACGTGAACGCATCCTGGATGGCCGTCAGTTCCGCCACGTGCTCCGCACGGCCCGTCTCGGACAGTAGGTTCGGCATCACGGGCTCGTGCGCGATCAGTGTGCGCAGTATGCCTGGGTGGCGGGCCACGGTCTGGAGGCCTATGGCGGCACCCATGCTGAACCCGGCCATCAATGCCGGCCCATCGGTGACCTCGGCGAGCAGGCGCGCGACGTCGTCCGCGTGGTCGGCCATGGTGACGGGGCGGGCGGGGTCGTCGAGCGTGCTGCGCGAAAGGCCGCGGCGGTCGTAGGTGACGACCGTGAAGGTGTCCGCCAGGTGCGGGACGAGGTCGACCGTGCGGTCCGCGTCGCCCTCGCCGCTCTGGGAGATGAGGAGGACGGGGCCGCGGCCCTCGGTCCGGAAGTGGAGCGTGGAGCCCGGGACGGAGAGTGTGCGAAGGGTGGCGGCGGTCGTGGGCATGGCAGGTCCCCTCTGATGGTGTTGTCGGCCTGGGGCGGCTGACGACTCGAGCGTAATCCATCGAAACAGATACATCAAGATGGATGCATCTGTTTCGATGTACTCTTCGTGTATGAACGGAGTCGAGCTGTTCCTCCTCGGTCGCACCCTCATGAAGATCGGTGAGCAGGCGATGCCCCAGGTGAAGTCCGGTTCGCCAGGGGCGACCCGCTCGGTGCTGGTCGTCCTCGGCGACCTCGTATCCCACCCGGGGACAACCGTCGGCGAAGTTGCCGAGCGGACAGGTCTGCCACAGAGTCAGGTATCCACCGCGGTCGCACGGCTGGAGACAGCCGGCTCGGTCGACACTGAGCCCGATCCGGCCGATCGGCGACGCCGGCTCATTCGGCCCACCGCGAAGCCGTCCGGCCGGGTTGCCGAGGTCCGCGCCGCAACCATCGACGACGTGCTTGCCGCGGCTCTGGCCGACCCGGACGGCACCGCCCCGGATCCGGGCGTCGTTCGCGAGGTCTCCCAGGCCCTGGACCTGCTGGCCCGGCGATTGACCCCGTCAATCGCGGTCCGTGGTCGCGCTCTTGACGCCGCTACAGAGCCACCCCATGCCGGACAGCGTCACAGCGCCCCTTCGGGCTGACCGACGGCAACCGGCCCCACCCCCCAAGAACCGCTGACCGGGCGTCGGGCCCGTCGGCGGGGGAGACGGCGCGTACGGGCCGGTCTTCCGACCCGGCGAAGCCGGGCGGTGTCAGCTTGCGTCAGGCTTACCCTGCAGTACGGCGTCGTGGGCGGCCAGTGCGGCGCGCAGCGTCAGCGCATCGGCACCGCGGGCAGCGTCCAGTCCGGTGAACTCGGTCGCCTTGCGCAGGCGGTAGTCAACCGTGTTTGGGTGGACCTGGAGCCGGGCCGCCGCCCGGCGCCGGTCGAGGCTGCACGCGAGGAACGCGCGCAACGTGACGAGCAGCTCCGGGCGCGCATCCAGCGGGGCGAGCAGCGCAGCGAGCCCTTCCCTGGCCGGGCCGGGGCGGCTCAGCTGGTACTCGAGCAGCACATCGTCGAGCAGGTACAGTCCGGGCCCTCGGCCGGACGCCTCCGCCACCTCGCGTACCTCCCCGGCCAACCGGGCAGCCTCCGCGACACCTTCCGGTGCTGCGGCTGCCGCCGCAGCCACCAGCTCGGCGCCGCACATCCGGCCGAGTTGTTCGACCAGCCGGGAGAGCCGGTCCCGGTCCGCACGGCCGAAGTCGGCGGCGGGCGTCTCGTACGGGATCAGTACAAGCCCGCCGTCGCCGGAGAGCACGGACAGCGGCACTCCCGTCGTCTGGCGCTGCAGTTCATTGCGCAGCCGCCGGAGTTTGCGGCGCGCCGCGACGGAATGGTTCACGCCCGGCACCAGCTCGTCCGGGTGCGGTCCCACTGAGATGCTCAACACCAGGTAGCGGGGCGGCAGACGGATGCCGGCGCGGTCGGCCGCGACCTGCGGGCTGCCGCCCTCCAGTAGCCGGGACAACAGCGACTGCAGGGCGACCTGTTCGTCACTGAGGGCCGTCTGCCGCTCCTGTACGTACCCGGCTGCGACCTCGCAGCTCACTAGCCGCAGATACGCGAGCAGTTGGCGCTGGACCAGCAGCACGTCGCTCAGGTCACCCGGTTCGGCCGCCGAGAAGACCTGGGCGGCACACTCCTCCGCACCCAGGTGATAGGCACCGACCACGGCCTCCAGCGGCACACCTTCGTCGGCACGCCGGGCCGAGGACTCGCGAATCGCCGCGGCCTCAGCCTGCTCCGGCAGTTCGCCGGTGCACAGGACCGCGGCGAAGCTCCGGATGCCGAGGGTCACCTGCTTGGCGATGTCGCCGCTCAGGTGTTCCGCCGGCAGCGTTCCGTAGACGGGCAGCCGCTCGACGAGCCGTGCCATCACCGCACGCTCCAGCGCCCCGGTGGCGTCCTGGAGCCGCTTGTGGACCGGCACGCCGCCGAACTGCGGCACCGGGTCCCGTTCCACCGCGTTGGATCCGGTCACAATCCACCTCGCACATCTCTGTTCCCCGCCCCGGAGCCGCAGCCGCATACCGGCCCCATGATGTTTCCGGGACATCACCTACTGGTTGGTAACACGACTGGCCGGTGAATGGCCAGATGTGGCGGACCGCGGCCGCATCGTTCACCGCAATTGCCTGCCGGGGGCCGCCCGCCCCGACCTGACGCGCCGATGTACGGGACCTCGTGCCGGCGCGTCAGCCCCCCACCCAGGAATCGAGGAACGCATGACCAAGGCAACCGTTCGCCTGATCTCCGTCGCAGTCGCCACCGCGGCGGCCATGACCGCCGCGCCGGCGGCCACCGCCGCCGAGTCCACACCGGAAGCAGCGACGGCAACGGCGAGCGACCCGTTCTACGCCTATGGAGGCAGCGAGCCCCTGTCCGCGTTCGCGCCGGGCACAGTGCTGAAAACCCGGACGCTGCAGTACCACCTCGTCGGCATTCCCACGCCGCTCAAGGCAGTTCAACTGCTCTACCGCACCACCGACGCCCAGGGCCGCCCGGCTGCCAACGTGACCACGGTGGTGCGCAGCCCCACAGGCGACCGGAGCAAGGCGGTGTCCTACCAGTCGTTCTACGACTCGCTCAGCCCGGAAGACGGGCCATCCCGGGCGATCGCCGGAGACGTAACCCTGGGCGGCCTCATCCCGAACGTCGAGGCCCTCTTCCTGGCACCACTGCTGACGCAGGGCTACGACGTCGTCATCCCGGACACCGAGGGACAGCGAGCGAACTTCGCCGCGGGGCCGGAGTACGGGACGAACACGCTGGACTCGATCCGCGCCGCGACCAAGTCGGAAAAGACCGGCCTAAGTTCCTCCACTGCCTTCGGCCTCATGGGCTACTCCGGCGGTGCCATCGCGACCAACTGGGCGGCCGCGCTCGCGCCGAGCTACGCGCCGGACGTCAACCGCAAGCTGGTCGGGTATGCCGAGGGCGGCCTGCTCGTGGACCCGGCACACAACCTGAAGTACGTGGACGGCTCACTGGCGTGGTCGGGTGTCATTCCCATGTCGGTCATCGGAGTCGCCCGCTCCTACGGCATCGACCTCAAGTCCCATCTCAACGGCTACGGCCTGGAGGTCTACAAGGAGCTGGAGCACGGCTCCATTGTTGACGCCCTCGGGCGCTACCCCGGGCTGACCTGGAAGAAGATGGCGAAGCCGGAGTACGCCAACCCCAACTCGATTCCCGCGTTTCTGGAGGCGGTGAACAAGCTCAACCTCGGCTCCGCCGGCACCCCGTCCGTCCCCGGATTCATCGCCCAGGGCAACGCGGGCATCTTGGAAGGAACCTTCAACAACCATCCGGGAATCGGCACGGGCGACGGTGTCATGGTCACCGGAGACGCGCGGGCTCTCGCCCGGCAGTACTGCGCCACCGGCGAGGCCGCCGTCAAGTACAGCCAGTACGAGCTGCTCAGCCACACAGGCGCGCCCGTCGTCTGGGCGCCCGTCGCGCTGAGCTGGCTGGGTGACCGCTTCGCCGGCCGGTCGGCCCCGTCCGACTGCGGCCGCATCCCCGCAGGCAACTCACTGGACCCGGAAGAGCCCGCGCCGCTGTCCTGACTTTCGTGCGAGGTCCTGCCGCGCGAACCCGCGGCAGGGCCTCGCGTGAACACCAGACTGGGTCCGCTATCGCCCGCAGTGAGAGCAGTGGTTCCGGGAGTTGGTCTGGCCGGAGGTCGAAGACCTCGTGGTCGACAGAGTGGAAGCCGATGCCGAAGCAGTCCGGATCGAGGCCCGCAGTGATCGCGGCAACGTCGTCTGGTGAGGCGCATCGGCGCCGCCCGGGCCGGCGCTCGCGTACGCGTAGGCGACTTGTGCGGTGCGCTCCCAACTCGCCGTGAATATGGTGGCCCCCGTGCTCGTCGTCACCTTGCGGCCCAGTCGTTGCTGGTGCCTCCGCGGTTTAAGCGGCGCCTGTCTTGTCGTTGATCTGGAAGGTGATTACGTCGACTTCGTCGGTTCCCGCCAGATCTGGGTAGTGGCCCTTGAGGCCTTCCCGGAGTTCGGCTGCGGTCGTCAGCCCCTCGGCTTGGGCGTCCTGGTTGGTGAGGTCGCTGACCAGGCAGTGCCTGATACCGGTCACCTCTGCCGGCAGGACGACTTCGGGGTCGCTCTCGAACACCAGCCGTGCCGGCCCGAGCTGGGCCGGGTCCCGGAAGCGGGTGGTCTTGGTCTTGGCGCCGGAGCGGACGTCTTCGAGGTAGCGGGGGTTGAACCGGATGATCGGGGGACCGGCCGTCTCGGGGTCTTGGTAGAGCGATGGGTCGAGACCGTTCATGCCTTCCGGGGTCCATCGCTGAGTCAGCGGCATCAGGTCGGCGGCGAGAACGGACCTGGGCCCCGCGGGCGTGGGCACGATGACGCGCATGGTGGGGTAGTAGTCCACGAAGACCTGCCGATCGCGCCCGCACGGGCCGATGACCCCGCGCCCGTGGTTTCCCACGGCAACGATGCAGCGCATCTGGCGGGCGCCCTGGGCTCGTGCGGCTCCCAGAGCCACGAGTTCGGCGCAGGGTCCGCCGGTGAAGTGGTAGAGGTTCACGCCGGCGAACATCCGGTAGTCGGCGGCCATGACCGCGGCGCCCATCGTGTGGATGCCGTCTTCGTCGGGCCCGGCGTCGGTATGCGCGTCTATCGTGCGGCGTGCCAGCTCCACGAGCTCACGCTCGTCATCATCGAGAGCTCGTGCAGATGACGGTACGTACACGTTTTCAGCCTTCCCTTTCGTCAGCAGTCGCCAAGATCATTCCACGCCATGCAGGTGGGCTCCACGGGATTTCGGCTTGCCTTGACTGGGCCTCTATGGTGGCCTGTGGGCAGGGATGGAGCGCCCTGGCTGAGGCTGGTCGTGGTCACGGACGACGATCCCGGGCCGCGGCTCTGCCGTGGCTGTGGTGGCCCATTGATGCCGACGGTGAAGGCGGCGGCGGTGTTCTGCACGTCGGGTGGGGTGTGACCGAGGTACGCGCCAAAGGGCCAACGAGATGATCTTGAAGCCCTGAGCGCTCGGCCCCCGTATTTCAGAGGGACACGAGGGACACGCACGCTGTTCTGCCAGCGGCAGAACACCGGCCGGACCGAGCTCGACGATCACTACAGTCCAGTCTCATGACGACGATCACGACGCGTGCGGTCGAGTACCCGGCGGACGGTTTGACGATGATCGGGCACCTCGCGCTCCCGGCCGGTGTCGACCGCCGGCCCGCGGTGCTGCTCGGACCAGAGGGCATGGGGCTCAGCGACGTCGAGCGCCGCCGGGCCGATGCTCTCGCCGGGCTGGGATACGTAGCGCTGGCCTTCGACCTTCACGGCGGGCGCTATTTGGGCGACCCCGAGGAGATGCTGGCCCGTTGCATACCACTGCTCTCTGATCCCGACCGGATGCGGGGCATCGGCCATGCGGCGCTCGACGTGTTGCGCACCGAATCGCGGGCCGACCCCGACCGGATCGCCGCCATCGGCTACGGCACCGGAGGCGCCGTCGGGCTGGAACTCGGGCGCGACGGCGTCAACCTGCGCGCGATCGGGACAGTCAACGCAACTACCACGGGCCGACCGGGCGAGGCAGCGCGCATTCGCTGCCCGGTGTGGGCCGGGGTCGGGTCGGAAGACCCGATCATGCCGCCCGCACAACGGAACGCGTTCACCGCCGAGATGCAGGCCGCGGGCGTCGACTGGCGCCTCACGGTCTACGGCGGCGCCTTGCACGCCTTCCACCACCCGCCGGTCGACCACCCCACGGTTCCCGGCGTCGGCTACCACCCACAGCACGCGCAGCGAGCATGGCGCGACGTCGTCGACCTGCTCGCCGAGTGCCTGCCTGTGATGGAGGACCTGGGGGCATGACCCAGGCAAACATGCTGGTGCCAGGCCTGGTTGGCGTCGCGCACTGACAGCCTCCTCCCCTCAAGCCCTCACAGCCGATCCGCATTCGGACAGTTGTGCTGTCGTGGATACGTATTCCCAACTGTCGCAGTAAATACCGGATTTACTGCGACGGAGCCCTGGCCGTGATCGTCGCGACCTGCGGCCGACCGTAGCTCTTCACGGTCGCCGGACGGTTGTCGTCCAGGATCAGACCGCGCAGGTACGGGACAACATGAGCAACGACCGTCCCGTCCGCATCGACAACGGCGTACCTGGGGACGGTGTTCAGCGCGACGACCAAACCGACACGGGGCACATCAGCCCGGCCTTCGATCAGCTGGTGGCGGAGGTCAAGCGTCGAGGGTGACTACGGGGTGGCTGATGTCATGCCGATGGCACGGCGGAACCTTGCCCACAGAGAGGTCGGCGAGGTGGCGCCGGAAGCTTCGGCAGGAGAGCTGGTCTCCTGTGATGTGGCGATCTGCTCTGCTCGAAAATCATGGGCGTCTCCGCGGAACGCGACGGCGTCCTCCCCGATCCCGACTGTCTCCAGGAGGGTGTCCAGGGCCTTGTCGGCTTGCTCGTGCGGCTGGGTGAGCCAGACATACGAGACGCCGAGCGGATTGCCGTCGTGCTTGCTGATCGCGAAGCTGAAACCGTCCAGCCGGAACAGAACGACATCGAGCTCGTCCAGCCCGTCCCACGACCGCTCCACGTGCAGACGTAGCCGCTGAGCCACGGGCTGCACCGGCAACGCCAGCGCTCCGATCATCTGGAACAGCGGGGCGGAGTGCTCCCAGACGCTGTACTGGTTGGCGGGGTTTTTTGCCGGTGTAGTAGGGCGGCTGTGTGGCCGGCTGCCAGTCGGGCTCAGGCCCCGGGACCTCGATCTCTGTCATAGCAGCTCCTCCCCACGGCCACCCGCCAACTGGTGATCAACCTACCTTCACCAGGACGGTCGGCTTTATGCGGCGCCGGTCAGGACTGGTTGCGGTGGCTGGGCTGTCCATTGGCGTTGGTCGCGGATGAGGGCCCACAGGACATCGAGGCGGCGGCGAGCGAGGGCGAGGATCGCCTGTTTGTGGCTCTTGCCCTCGTTCCGCTTGCGGTCGTAGAAGGTCTTCGAGGTGGGGCGGAAACGGGCGGCGATCTGGGCGGAGAGGTAGAAAACGCGCAGGAGCCTGCGGTGATAGCGGTGTGGTCGGCGCATGTTGCCGCTGATCCGTCCTGAGTCCCGTGGGACCGGTGCGAGGCCGGCGACTCCGGCGAGGCGGCCCGCGCTGCCGAAGGCGTCCATGTCCCCGCCGGTGCAGGCGATGAACTCCGCCCCCAGTAAACGGGCCCATGCCGGGCATGCTGAGGATCACCTTGGCATCCCGGTGCTCTCGGAATCGGGCCGCGATGCGTGCGTCGATGGTGGCGATCGCTTCATCCAGGGCCCAACCACCCCAATCAGAAGCAGTGGCCGCATGAACATCCCAGCTCAGCCAAGTCTCTCGGGATGACTCGCGGGTGACGGTCAATTGTCGGCGTACACCTCAATGTGCTCAGCCGGGTACGAGTGAACAGGCTCGCTGGCGGGTGGTGGAGGCACCTACCTGCCCGGGCGTCTCTGGTCACGCTGGTCTACGGTCCCTTCCTGTGAACCGTACTGATCGTTTGTATGCGCTGGTGGAAGAATTGCGTGCAGCTTCGCCCCGCCCGCGGAGCGCCCGGTGGCTGGCCGGGCGCTTCGATGTCAGCTCCCGCACCATCGAGCGCGACCTCAACGCCCTGCAGCAATCCGGTGTGCCCATCTACGCTGAGCCCGGCCGCAGCGGTGGATATGTCCTGGACAAGGACCACACCCTGCCACCTTTGACGATTACCCCGGCGGAAGCGATAGCTCTGGCGGTGGGACTGCACGCACTGTCCGGGACACCTTTCGCAGGCGATGCCCGTTCGGCGCTGCGCAAGGTCTTCGCCGTCATGCCCCAGCGCGAGCGCCACGCCACACACGAGCTCGCCGACCGCGTCCGGCTCACTGTCTCCCAGCGGCAACGGGCCAACGTCCCTCACACCTTGCGAGAGGCGCTCTCCACTAGACGGGTCCTACGCCTGCACTACACCGACGCGCAGGGCGCCAGCACCGATCGCATCGTCGAACCCATGGGTTTTCTGGGCGGCGACCACTGGTACCTCATCGGCTGGTGCCGGCTCCGTGCCGCGGTACGCGGCTTCCGTCTCGACCGCATCCAGCAGGCGAACGCCCTGGCGGAGACGGCCCCGCCGCGCCCCGTGGATCTTGCCGCCGTCGACACCCTGGGCTGGGAGTTCGTCCCTCTCGACGAACTTGTAAACACCGACATAGGGCTGTCGCCCAAAGCATAGAAGCTGGTGCCCCACGACAACGGAAAGGCACCCCATGCATCTGACAACCCAGCCTCCCACCGCCGACGCAGCCCTGCCGACCCGCGAGCACGGCACGAGGCTGCTGGAGGGGTGGACGGCGCTGTGGAACGGCGAGCTCGCACTCGCGGAGCAGATCATTGCCCCCGGCTTCCAGCTGCGTTTCGCGAACGCCGTCGAAGGCACCGGCACCGACTCCATGCTAGAACGCAGCACCCTCCTCACCTTCATCACCGCCCACCGCCAGGCCCTTACCGGACTGACCTACGACCTCGATGGTCCGCCCGTCATCGACGTTGCTCACGGACAGCTCGCATCCCGGTGGACCGTGACCTACGTTGACGGTTCAGGCGCACCTGTCACGAAGAGCGGCATCGACATGTTCTCCATCGCCGATGGCCGGATCTCCGGCGTGTGGTCGCTCACCGGCAACCGCCGGTTCGCCGCGTAGCCACCCTCCATACGTGCGTACCGGAGATCGCGAGCCGTCACGTTCTCGTCTGAACCACCCGTAGCCCCCACTCGAACCGAGCCGGCCGGCGCGGACTCCGAGAGCCCGAGCACATTCACGGGTACGGGCCTGAGCAGATTCCTGTGTACGCCGACAGTCACTTCGCTGACCTTGGAGCCGGTCTGACGCCTAGGCTGGCTCGTACCCCGCCAAACTGCGGGAGCAGTTCGACGGGGTGGTCTGGAGACGCCGCGCGGGAGCACAGTGGCGGGAGCCTCCGGCTGTCGCCAGGGCCGCAATTCGCCGCACGCCGGCTCGGACTCATCACGCGCCGACGCCAGCCCTCCCCAGCCGTACGGCTCCTGCGAACCGGGCTCCTCGCTGCAAGCGGACCAGGTATGCATGTGTCGAATGGTGATCAATCTGCCGAATTGCGTTCAACGACCCCGTTCTCCTGCTTGTTCGCCAGCACGATCTTCCACACTCGGGTCGCCACCTAGCGGATCGCGTCCAGCATCGCGCGGTGGCAATAAGCCTCCGGTTGCCCGCCCCGGCACCCGCAGCCAGCCCGGCACCGGCAGCAGTGGCCGGACCACCGCCCACTCGGCGTCCGACATGTCGGTGGGATACCGACGCTCGCGCGCCCCGTGGTCTCTGGCGTTCCCGAACCTGTGAGCCAGACAGTCACACGCGAGATTGGCTGAAGTGGACCCGCTCCCGCGTTGCCGTAGAAATGCGACAACAGGGCCTCCTGGACCGCACGTTGGCTTCGACACCTTCGAGCTACCAAGAGGCCCTGCTCTCATGCACGGCAGCCGCCGCAGTCACCCGATCGACTGACTTCTCGACGAGATCGGGACGACGGCAGTCGCGTCGCTTCTCGTGATCGCTGGGACGGACAAATTCGCACTGCCATCCAGGTAGACGGTCGGCTTGGTGACGCCCCGAGGCCGCCTCGCGGGTTTGAGCCCGGTGCCGCGACTGACGAGCCTGGCGAAGAGTCGTGTCTTACCGGCTCGAGGCGCGGCCAACCGCCCCGCTACGTCCTACTTCTCCTCCGGCTCCCAGGCGCGGAGCAGGTCGAGCAGCCCTGCGTCTCCGTCAACGTGCAAGGAGTCGGCCTGGATCCGGTCGTACAGGTAGAGGACCAGCTCACTGGCCGTGCCGTGGACGGAGGCGCCGGCTGCATCCGAGTCTTCGCCGGTCGCGGCGGTGGGCGCGGGGATGCGGGTGATGCGTGCGCCGTCGCCGTCGACGGTGAGGCGCCAGGAGCGGCCCTCGGCGGCGTGGAAGTCGAAGGCCGTGGGCTTGTGCGGCCAGGCACTCGGCGTTGCGCAGACGGTGAACAGGAACTCCTCCACACCGTCGAGTGCCAGCTCGACCGGCAGCGGCTGCGGGGCGCCCCCGGCGAGCTGGGCGTCGTAGGTGTGCACCGCGGTCTCCTGGACCCGGTGCCGGGCGGTGCCGCCGGCGGTCTGCGGTGACTGCGACGCGGGCCACCACGTCCAGCAACCGCTCTCCGGTCCCGCCGCGCGCAGGGCGCCCAGCAGAAGCTGCGTCGACGCGTCCAGCCAGGCCAGCAGGGCCTCGCGCTCCTGCGGCACTTCCAGCGCGGCGCGCGCGGCGACGGCCTCGGCCGGGGGAGCGTCGGCAGACCCCGCGCCGACGATGGCGGCCCAGAAACGGTCTCCCCCACCGAGGTGCTTCACCAGATCGAACAGCGTCCACCCGGGGCAGGTCGGCACCTGCGCGTCGAGACCGGGCGCGGCGGCGACCACGGCGCGGAAGGCGGTCGACCGTTCATCGATCAGTCGCAACAGATCAAAAAACTCAAGATTCTTTTCCACACCGGATGTCTATCACCGTGCTCCGGTGATCGGACAGCGATTTTCACAGTCGCCGCCGGTTGGCCATTGCGGACGTCCTCGCCTCCCACCGCTCGGGTGACAAGCTGCGCACGGCTGCGAGGACGCTGGTGGTGGCGGTACGCCAGGCGTCGTGCCTGTGGGTGCTCTGGCCTCGCCGTGCGGCCGGGCACTCGGCGACGTGACGTCCACCCGGTGCGCGCGGTCATGATGCCGCTCGATGTGATGGACGCGGAGGTCACGACGGCGGGGGAGGACCGGTCGGGTCGGGAGTTCAGGTGACTCCCGTTCGACCAGCACTCCTCAAGTTCGGAACAACAACAGCCACTAAGGGTACGGCTGGGGCACGCACCCGTCGGCTTGACGTCGTAGCGCCTCCGGGCTGCGCCCGGCGCGAAACAGAAGCACGTGCTGATCGAGTGGCAGGGCGCCGGCTGATCGGACGTGTGGCCCCGTCGCGCGCTTCCTCCGTGCATCGGCTGATGATGGGAGTACGGCCGAACGCGCGGAGCTGATCATGACGGGTTGGCGTGTCAGGGACTACACCCAGGACGATCTCGAAGCGGTGATCCGCGTCGATGCGGAGAATCGCACGGCCGAGGAGCCACCGCTCTTCCCGCTCGCGGACGCCGTGGCCGCCCTTCAGGCCCTCCACCCGGCGGTGGTGGCCACGGCGGACGAGGTGGTGGTCGGCGCCGCAGTGAGCAAGGTGGAGGGTGACAGAGCGTGGATCCTGCGCATCTGCATGGCGCCCGCCTGGCGGCACCAGGGCTTGGGCAGCAATCTGATCACAGCCCTGGAGGACCGGCTGTTCGCCGGTGGCGTCCGAACGGTGCAGGCGGTCCTGCCCGACGGCGGGACCGGAGCCGCCGCCCTGCACAACTGCGGCTTCGGCGCCCGCCCGGGCCTGGTCTTCTTCGAGAAGCGCGGGCGAGTGACCCCTCAGGCGGTCAGCATGCTCTCCTCGCTCGGAGCGGAGCTGCCACCGGGGGGACTGTGGCAGAAGGTCGCGGGCATGCAGAGGGAGAAGCAGCTCATCGAGCGGCGTCTGGTCCTGCCGCTGGCCCACCCGGGACTGGCCGCCCAGCACGGGGTGGAGCCGCCGCGGGCGGTGATGCTGTTCGGTCCGCCCGGGACCGGGAAGAGCACGTTCGCGCACGCGATCGCCAGCCGCCTGGGATGGCCCTTCCTCGAACTGTTCCCCGCCCGTCTGGCCGCCGAGTACGGGCTGGCGAGCGGGCTGAACCGACGCTTCGACGAGATCGCCCAGCTCGACCATGTCCTGGTCTTCATCGACGAGGTCGAGGAGATCGCCGGGACACGCAGCGGTGCGGACGCGACCGCGGTCGGTGTCGTCAACGAACTGCTCAAGGCGATCGTCCAGTTCCGAGGCCAGGACGGCCGGCTGCTCGTCTGCGCCACGAACAACGTGACCACGCTCGACTCCGCGTTCCTTCGGCACGGCCGTTTCGACTACGTGCTGCCGATCGGGCCTCCCGACCACCGCGCCAGGACCGCGCTGTGGGAGAGCTACCTGGCCCGAGCGGGCGCGGAGGCCGACAGCGCGGCGCTGGCGTCCGCCAGCGAGGGGTTCACTCCCGCCGACATCGCCCATGTGGCACGTACCGTCTCCCAAGTCCAGTTCGAGCGCACCTTCGACACCGGAACCCGGACCCGACCCACCACCGACGACTACCTGGGCACCATCGGCGACACCAAGCCCACGGTCAGCGCCGCCATGGCCCAGGAGTTCGCCCACCAGACCGAGAAGTTCGCCCGCATCTAGGCCGTCTCTTCCTCCTCGGCCTCCATGCGCCGGATTCCCTCGTGGGTGAGGGTGACCATCGCGGGGGTGTTGCCCGGTTCCCAGTCGACGGTGATCAGGCCTTCGCCCGCCAGGTAGGTGCAGGCGGCGGCCAGGTCCTGTTCCGGTACGTGGAGGTCGTGTCGCAGCTGTGCTCCGGTGATGCCGAGGAGGCGGTTGCCTTCGACGGCTTCGTACAGGACCCGGAGCACCTGTTCGCGGTAGGTCTTGCGTTCGCGCAGTGTGGCCATGACCGCGTCCTTTCGTGTTCGGGGGTGGGCTCCGGGGCCCTTGGGGGCTCTCAGGTCTCGTCGGAGTGGGCGCCGGTGCCGGCGGACGTGCGGCTGGCGGCCAGCCAGGAGCGGGCGGGTCCGGCGGGTGTTGCCGTGTCCACGGTGAGGTGGAGGCGGGTGGCGCCGTCGAGGGCGGGGTAGCTGCGCTGCTCCGTGCCCTCGAAGCAGTGGCGAAGCGCCTCCGCGACCGCTCGGGCTGCTTCGGGCGTGTGCGCGATGATCCTTACCTCGGCGTGCCCGAGCGACGGCAGTGTCTGGGTCTCGACGTACTTCACGTAGGCGTGTTCCCTCTCAGAGTGGGGGAGAAGCCGGCGGGTGGGGGCGCCGTGGCGCCCCGCCCGCTGCCCCCGGTCGGAGGAAGGTCTGTTCCTCACCGGTCGGCATCCGTGCGGTGGGTTCGACGACTGATGTCGTCCGGCAGGCCGGGAGGTCTCGGCAGGGGGTCGCTGAAGTGGTAGGCCGCGATCCGCGCGTCGTGCTGGGCGTTGAGCAGGTGGATCCACCGCATTCCGATGCCGATCGCGAGGGCGATCAGCGCGATGAGGACGATGGCCTCCATGTCGCTCACCTCCAGCCGTTTCCGGGCAGCGGGAGGGTGCTTCGGTCCATCGGGTTTCCGAAGGGGGACATGCAGGCCCCGCCTTCGCCCTCCCAGGTGGCTTCCCGGCGCACGGCGTCGCGGATGCCGCGCCCGATGGCGGCTTCGTTGGCAATCAAGACGCCGGCGGTGAGCACGCTGCCGGGGATCGCGGCGGCGGCCATCAGGCGGGCCGCAGCGGCGGGTTCGGTCTCGGGCGGGATGACGAGGAGGTCCCAGCGCCCCACGGTGTAGGAGAGCAGGATCAGCTTGTCGGGGTCCTGTTCGGTGAACCAGCCCACGTGCAGCGTGCGCCCGTCCACGGCAACCGTGTGCGGTACGACCGGCCAGCGGGTGTGATTCACGGTGGCGCGGGTGACGCGGCCCCAGGGTTCCTCCAGGGCGGCGGCGAGCGGTGGGAGCTCGGCTTCGAGGTCGCGGGAGTAGGGCCACCACGCCCCGTCCAGCTGGCTGGCGAGGGTGGTCTTCGGGGTGAGGGACAAGCGTGCCGGGAGCTTGGCGGCGAGGTCGCGGGGCGCGGTCCGGTCGGGGGTGGTGGTCATGACGTTGACCTGCCCCCGAACTGCCCGTCGGCAGTCCGGTTTTTTGGCGATCACCGGAAACGACACCCGCGTGAAAGCAGGTGCGCGAAGTACTTCCGGTGCTTTCACTGTACGCCTGTTCGATGAGCTATGGCCGGTGTGACCAGGTATTTTCCGGCGGAGGAGTCGTGGAGAGCGGCGGTGCGGGCCGCGGGAGTACCGTGAAACGATGGCGGGCTCGCGTACGTCGCAGGTCGGCACCGGCGCCGCCTGCGATGAGGAACGGCCGCACTCCGTAGACGGGCGGACCCACATGGCTGACTCCGAGGCCCCTCACAGGCTCCCACTGCTCCTGCCAGATGCGATCCACCAGGCGATCAAACCTGGCACGGCGCTGCTGCGGCTGGAGATCACGAGGTCCTGGGAGGGGCTCCTGGACGGCGCGTGGTGGCCCCGCACGCGCGACATCGAGACCGGGCTGCCCGCGCTGATCAGCACGTTGACCGAGCATCTCGGGCGCATCACCCGGGTCGGCGTGGACGCATCCGCCTGGAACGGCCTCCCCGGCCGCCTGGTCATCGACGCCCAGGTCGTGCACCTCGACTCCGACCCGGTCGGCGACGACACCGTCCTTATCACCCGCGGCCACAACATCCACTTCGCCCTGCTGGTGGTTCCCCCGGTCACCACTGCCGACGCCGCCCGCGAAGCGATGGCCCGCGCCGTCCGCGCCGACAACATCACGCAGGCCGCTCAGATCCTCATCGCCACGACACCCGAACCCGAGGACGGCGGCGCCGCCGACCCGGCAGCCCGATCCTGAGGCCTCCGCCGGTGCGTAGTGCCCCGTGCTCTGGAGCACCTCGAATCGGGCGTTTCGGGTACCACTGCATCCAGGCGGCCCGCGTGGCCTCAGGTGCAGTGCGGGATCGTTCGCCCCAGCGATGAAGGTCCATTCCGTGCCCGACGTCAGGGGCCGTCGTCGCCCGCGGTGGCCAGAGGCTGCCTGGCCCGCATCGGAGACGGGCCGTGGCGGCACTGGCCAGGAGAGCTGCTTGTCCAACACCCCTGACTTCTGGGGAGCCCTGGCTCACGCGGATGGCGGCGGCCAGGGGACGCTCCTATTTCTGCCGTCCTGACGCGTTGGCAGAGGGGCTTGTCGTCCACGCTGATCGCGGCGGAGCCACGCGTTCGCGCGACGCACGGTATGCCACAACGTGGGCGTCTTGGTCAGGTCCTCCCCGGTGCCGGAGGTTTCCACGACTAGCCTCCGGATCATGCTGCGTATTGCCGACACCCGCACCGGCCGCTTCGTGGAGATTCCTTCCGCACGCCGCCACCTGCTGCGTATCTGTGTCCATTTGCCGGTCCTCGACACCAGGATCGGCTCGGTGCACCTGCGCGCGCCTTTGGTCGGCGACGTACTGGCGCGCACCGCGGAGCTGCACGGTCTGCAATCCCTCACGGTCCACATCACGCCGGACCTGCCGCAAGAGCAAGCCCATGCACTCGATCACGCCATGGCCACTCTCGGTATCCACCCGCCCGCCACCGTGGGTGTTCACCAGCCGACCGAGACTCATTGCGCCGCTGCCGATGTGCACGTGCTCGCGTACGGAACCGATGTGCAGGGCGCCGTCGGCGGGGTCTGGATCGACGTGGGCCAGGTCAGCCCGGCTCCCCCGGGCGGGGGCGTCCCGGAGGGGACCGATCAGCTGGCTGTGAGGATGCTGCTGCTCGGCCACGCCTACCGCACGCCGGTCACGGTCACCAGCGCCGCTCTCGCCCAGGCGTGGCGGACGCTGGGGCACTGGCGGCAGCAGGTGGCCGAGTGGGCGCAGGAGCCGTCCAGGCCGATCCCTGCCGTCGTGCTGCGACAGGCTCATGCCGCGCTCGCCGATGATCTCGGTGTCCCCGCTGTACTGGACATGCTGGTCGGCGTGGCGGAGCGCGCCGACGTGCCGGCCGGTGCCAAGTTCGAGACGTTCGCCCTTCTCGACCGTGTCCTCGGGCTGGACCTCGTACGCGAGGTCGGCCACCAGCACCAGACGACGCCATGACGCCGGGTACCTTCCGGCGCCTGTTCGTCCTGCGGCACGCCAAGTCCGCCTGGCCGGAAGTGCCCGACTCCGAGCGGCCGCTCGCCCCGCGGCCGCCGCGACGCACCGGAAGCGATAGCGGCAGCGATCCTCGCCGTCACACCGCAGGTGACGAGCGCAGCATCGCCTGATGGGTGGGTGGTCAGAAGCTCCAGCTGTAGAGGCCGTCACCGGTGTTCACTGCATATGCCGCGAGCCGGGCGACTCCCTGCAGGATCGCCAGTAGATCATCGTCGGTCATGTCGTCCCCGTCCTCACACCGGAGCCGCGTGGTCCAGCGGCCTGCAAGCTCTTCCAGCTCGGCGGAGCTCGCGTTGGTCAGCGCCCGGGTCAACCGCTGCGGCAGAGCGAACACCTCAACGCTGTCGTTCAAGGGAGCAGTGACCCACTCCGGCCACGCCCACCCAAGGAGCTGCTCAACCGGCGGGGCCTCGGCCGAAGTCTCCTCGAAGTACATGTCCCATTCGGCGATGGCACTGTCCGGCTCAATGAAACGGCAGGCCACTGAATCAAAGGCCTCACCGGGTCCCCGCAGGCGCGTCGCAGCAGCGGTCTCGTCGTCGGGGGCGAGGAAGAACACTATGTCGTGGGCCATCTCAGCATGGTGGCAGCCCGGCGAACTGACGCGGGTGACGGCAATCGGGGCCAGGTGACATCTGTCTCGACAACTCACATGCGGCTGAAACCCCGCTCTGGACTGCACGCTTCTGTCAGTGGCCTCTGTCAAGATGCCCCGGTCAACAACGTGATCAGGAGAGACCATGGGCACTTGGGACGTCGGCCCCTTCGACAACGACACCGCAGCGGACTTCGGCGGTGACCTAGATGAGGTAGCTGCAGGCGAACGTGAGGGCATCGTCCGCAGTGCTCTCACACGTGTGATCGACACCGCGGCTTACCTCGAAGCACCCGCATCCGAGGTCGCCGTAGCCGCAGCCGCACTTGTCGCCGCGCAGTGCCCCGGGGGTGAGCCGGCCGATCCCATTTATGGGCCGGAAGAGTCGCTCCCTGATCTCACTGGCCTACGCGATCTCGCCCTTCAGGCCCTCGACCGCATCATGACCGAACCGTCCGAACTGATGGACCTATGGGCCGAGTCGGATGGCGGCCCCTGGCGCGCGAACATCCGCCGCCTGCAGAACGTGCTCCTGCCACAGCCTCCCGGAGAACAGCTCAGTCTGACATGACCCACCGCAACCGCTACTCGAGTCCTACCCGGAGGCCATCAAGAGCTGCAGCCGGCCCGGACGGGCCTGGATCATCACCCCGGGCCTGAGCCCGGAGCGCTTCGCCACCGCGCAGACTTCCGGCGCCGCAGTCGCCGTCGTCGACATCGAGGACTCCGTCGCCCCGCTCAACAAGCAGGCCGCCCGCACCGCCGCTGAGGAATTCTTCGCCGTCCCCAACCCGCCGTGCATTCTCGGCATCCGGATGAACACCCCCTGACCATCGAGGGCGTCAAGGACCTCGTCGCCATGACCGCCTATACCTCCCGGCCCGACCTGATCGTGGTCCCCAAAGTCGAATCCCCCCGCGACATGGAGCTCGTGGCCGGACGCTGACCTCGTGGCTGAGTCTGGCGACCTACATCCGCAACGCGGGCGGCACGTGGGTGAACGAGGAGGTCCAGGTCTGCCACGCGGCGCCCGCGACGCTCGTCACCAGTCGCAAACCGGCTGATCTGGACGCGTTCTGTACCGTGCTGGTGCGGGAGTTCGCCGATAGTCAGCGCTCTTCGGCCGCGCGCGCCTGATGCGGGCGGACCTGTTCCTCGCGTCCCTTGCCGGTCTGCTGCCGTTTGGCGGCGTGGCCTCCTGCCCCGCCGTCGCCCGTGGCGGTGTCTCCGAGGCGATGCCCGACGGCCTCGTCCGGACTTCCTTGCGACGGTGGGGTGGGCGGCCGTCGACGCCTCGGCTCTCGCTTGCTCATGTCACCCCTCCCATGGGGGAAAGGCCGCCTCCGGACACCGGTCCAGAGGCGGCCTTCTTATGGGACACGGAGGAAACTGGAATGTACTCCCGCTAGTCCTCCAGGGTGTCCTTGATCTTTTCCTTGGCCTGGCGGGCATCGCCCTTGGCCTGCTCCGTGCGCCCCTTCGCGGTGAGACGCTCGTTACCGACGGCCCGGCCTGCGGCTTCCTTGGCCTTGCCCGTCGCCTGTTCCTTCTTGGCCCGCATCTTCTCTTCGCCCGACACGATGTCACTCCCATCGCTTGGAACTCGGAATCGGTCCTTGGCAGCGTCTAACCCGTTCCCGGCGTCCCAAACTTTCGGTTCCGATCGAGAACGCCGTTCCAGACGTCGGTCCGGGCCGCCCGGTCTACTGCTGGGTAGGCGCGCAACACCTGGTCCGTCCGATGGACCGGGCACAGGACGAGGGGAAGGACCGCAGGCCGGGGGAGAAGGGATGAGGCCATGGACACCAGTGGTCGGACGCCCCGCGTGGTGGTGCTGGGCTCGGTCAGCCGGCAATGCGCCGCGCACGTGTCCTGCCCGGTCGTGATCGTCCGCCAGGACACGACCCACGGCAGGACCGACCGTGCCTGACCGGCCCGCTGCCGGTCCCTGATGACCACCTGGAGGAACCTATGACGCATACGCATGAGAAGGGCGGTCCGCCTACCCATCCGTTCCCGCGGGACCCGTCGGACCGCATCCGGCGCCTCCCACCCACCCCTGGCCCGGCGACCCCCAGGCGCCGCGACCGGCACCCGCCCCCGCCCCTGGCCCGCAGCCGACGCCGGATCCACCCCCGGCCCCGGCCCGATCCCCAGCCGGGCCCGGCACCGCGGCCCGAGCCGCACCCTCAGTCAGGTCCCCTTGCCGGCCCGTACCGGCACCGGAACCCATCACCTGAGGACGGGCTCCGGCGGCGGGTGGCGCAGGGCGCTTACTGATCGCAGGGGAGGGTAGGCGCCCCGCAGGAACCGCTTCCAGCCGCGGGAGGTGTCATGACCCGTCGAGTCCACGAGGTGATGACCGGGAAGCCGGTGACCGTCGAGAAACTGACGTCGCTGGCGGAAGCAGCACGGGTCATGCGGGATGCCGGCATCGGGGACGTCCTGGTCGTCGACGAGGGCCGGCTTCGCGGCATCCTGACCGACCGGGACCTCGTCATACGCGCCATGGCCGAGAACCGTGACCCTGCCGACACGACGGTGCACGCGATCTGCAGCACCGAACCGGTCACCGTGAGGCCCGCCGACGGCGTCGACGAGGCCATGGACCTCATGCGCCGGCACGCGCTGCGGCGCCTGCCCGTGGAGACCGAGGACGGCGAACTCGTCGGCGTCGTCACCCTGGGCGATCTCACGGTGGAACGGGATCCGGGGTCGGCCTTCGCGGCCATCTCGGCCGCAGAGCCCGACACATCCCGGCACCCGAAGGCTGCCACCCGCACCTGAGGTCCGCCGCCCGGCGCAGTGAACGCCACCCGCGAACGCCACCCGGCGGGGTGTCGCCGTGAACGCGTCAGTGCCGCTGATCTCCCTGCCGGGCGGCCGGTTGCTGATCCCCGCCGACGAGGTCACGTTCGCGGTGGGCGGGCTGACCCTGGAAGGGCTGCCGCCGTTCGGCACGGCCCTGGGCAAAGCGGTCGTCGAGCGCTGCGGAGGCGGGCGCCGCCTGCCTGATCCCGCTGTTCGTGCTGGTGCCCGCGGACACCGGGGGAGCCGTACTGCGGGCGGCGGTACGGGTGTTCGCGGCCCGCGGCCCGCGGCGCACCGATGCCGACCCGGCGGACGGGCCCGGAGACCACCGGCACGGAGGAGGAGCCCGAGATCCGCGACCCGCACCGCAGCGTCCCGCGGCCGATGGTCGCGGTCCGCTCTGTGCTGCTCGCAGGCTCCCCTGGCTGCTCCTGTTTCATCCCAAGACGCCAGGTTGTGCGCCGTGCGCTTCGGGCGCCGGTGTCTGCGCCCAGGCCCGCCAGGGCCTGGCTGGGTAGCCCAGAATGGTGCCTGAACGTCGCCGAAATCCCAGTGACCTGTCCGATGCCCGGTGGGAGCTGGTCGAGCCAGTCCTCACCGCTTGGCGGTCCGAACGCCGCGGCCTGGACATCGGCCGTCCACCGGACTGCGATCTGCGCGGTCTGCTGGACACGGTCCTCTACGTGAACCGGATCGGGATCCCCTGGCGCTACCTCCCGCACGACTACCCGCACTGGAGCACCGTCTACGCCTACTTCGCCCGCTGGCAGGAAGAAGGCGTATTCGACCACCTCAACAGCCTGCTACGGCGGCAAGTCCGCAGGCAGGAGGGCCGCGAGGAGGAACCGACCGCACTTCGGCAGTGCGGCACCCCTGGCACGGGTTGATCCAGATGGGCACAGGTACGATCTCGGCCGGTGGGTCCGTACCGGGTCCATGGGAGGGAAGCATGTCCTTTACAGATATAAACGGGATCGATCTGTCCGGGGTGACCGGCAAGCTGATCCAAACGATCGCCCTGACCAAGAACCCGGCACCGCAGGCGATCGCCACCGACCCGCTCAACGGGCACGTGTTCGTCCTCCAGATGGAGAGCGCCGCGACGACGCCGGCGGGCAACATGTACCTCAACCGGATCGACCGCAAGACCGGCAAACTGACCGGCAGCATGTACCTCACGGGCTTCGGACATGGCATCTCGATGGGTGCCCAGCCGGTCGGCACCCAGACGTACCTGTGGACCGAGGTCGGTCCCGTCTATCCCAACGACGGGGTCAGTAACAGCTTCGGCACGGCGGTCACCCGCTTCCCCTTCGTCAACGGTGCGACCCTGGACCAGGCAGACGTGCCGGCCGCGAAGAAGTTCTGCCCGCCGGGCGGCCGGAGCACAGGCCCGTCCGTCGACCTCGCCGGCAACACCCTGACGATCGTGTACATCAAGTCCGGCGTTCGGTGTTTCACCCGCTACGACCTGGCCAAGGCCGCGAACGACGAGTGGGTGGAAATGGGGGAGACCTTCACCCTCCCCGCCGGCGCCGAGACGGGCCTCACTTTCCAGGGCTTCACCACCCTGAACGGGGTGTTGTACATCTACCAGTGGAAGAAGGACCCGGTGACGACGTACCCGGGAACCTCCTTCATCACCTCGTACTCCCTAGACACCAAGGCAAAGCTTGACACGCAGGTCGTCACCGCGGCCGACGGCCTGCAGCGACGTGAGCCGGAGGGGCTCGCCGTCGAGATCGATCCCGAGACGGCCGAGACGCGGCTACTGTTCGGGTTCAGCGACACCGTCCCCGGCACGACGGGGCGGCGCAACATCACCATCTGCTGGTACCCCACCAAGTCGGCGGTCGACGGCGTGAAGGTCCTCGCCGACTGGGAGAACCTGACCCTCGCACCCGGCATCAACTCGGGAACCGAGACTCCGCGCGGCCGACTCGTCGCCCTCGGGGACACGGTGTTCCTCCAGTTGCGCGGCATCCTCACGGGCAACCTGACGGCAGACGCCGTCGTGGCCACCCTCCCGCAACGGCTCTTCCCTACCCGAAGCGCCAGGCAGAACGTGCCGCGCAACATGTACTACGGCCGCGGGGTGTGCCAGATCGAGGCCAACCAGTTCGGCCAGCTCTGGGTGTACGGCGCCGCGAGCGACAATGCCATCACCTGGATCGACCTCGACAGCGTCTCCGTCGCCTGGCGCTGACCGGGCAGCGCCCGACGCACCGCACCGTTCTTTCCCGATCCGGAGGATCCACCATGACCACGCACACCCCGAGCCGCCGTACCCTCCTCGCCGCTGCGGTAGCCGCCCCGGCTGCCGCCGTCGGGATTCCTCTCCTCGCGCACTCCGCCGCCGCCGCCACGGCTCAGGGCGGATTCGTCTCCGTCGTGGACTGGAGCAACATCGCACTGGCCGCCGGAGTCACCGCCGCCGCCGGCGAGCCTCCGCAGGCCCGGGTCGTCAGCATCGCCGGCACCGAGTACCTGCAGCTGCGCGGCCGCATCAGCTGTGACTTCGCCACGGACTCCCAGCTGGGCAATCTGCCGGCCGCGATCCAGCCGCCGAAGATGGTCCGCGGCGTCTGCCCCCGCAACAACAACCTCGGCATCAACTCCACCCGCGTCGAGGCCGATACCGCAGGCCGCGTGATGGTTTACGGCCCCCAGGCCACGAACAAGGTCACCTGGGTCCAGCTGGACAGCTTCTCCTCCGTGCTGCGCTGACCGGCAGCTGGCAGGATCCTTGAGTGGCCGAGACGGATCCGATCGGTCTCGGCCAGCAGTGCGGTCGCGCGGCCCGGGCTGGCTCCGACCGCCTCCGCGATCCGCTCTGCCGCCGCCTTCATGGCACCGGGGTCTTTCAGTCAGCGCTCGCCGCAGTCCAGCATCCGCCGGTCGATCGGGCGCAGCAGCCGGGCCGCATCGAGCACATCGGCAAGGCGGTGCTGGGCAGGGTCGGCGTAGCGGACCGCGTTGGTCAGCAGTGCTCGGATGCCGAGCTGGTCGGCAAGTCCGACGGTGCGGGCGGCCAGGCGCAGCGAGCCCGGGCCCGTTCCGGGCAGGCCCCACCAAACCGTCTCCAGGCGCAGGTTCGCACCGGCCACCTCACGCCATGGGGCGATCAACCGCCCGGCAAGGTCCGGGCGCCCGGCCGACAGAGCCCGCACCGGCTCGGACACCGGCCCCGGCAACACCGTCAGCCCTTCGTCCACGTACCGCCCGAGCACCGCCCAGGACACCACCGGCGGCCCACCCAACGCACAGGCGTGCGCGGCGGACACCAGACGACACAGCCGCGCCCAGCCCGCCGCATCACGCGCCAGCAGCGTGACCCGCAGCGGCGGCTCCACCACGTGCGCACCGCCACGTACCGGCGTCCGCAGGCGGGCGGCGGGCCCCGGGCGGGACGGGGCCCAGGGGGCGACCGCGACGTCGATGCCGAAGACGGGGCGGATCCCGGCGGCGATAGAGGCCTTCGCGAACCGGACGGCCCCGGTCGCCGTGTCCCGGTCGGTCAGCGCGAGAGTCCCGATCCCACGCTCGACCGCGGGTCGTACCAGGTCACGGGGGTGGGAGGCGCCGTAGCGGGCCGAGTAGCCGCTGGCGACATGCAGGTGAACGCCACAGCTCATAATCCGGGGCCGCCGAGAGCAGTACCGCAGTTAACGCAGTGGAAGTACCCGCAGTAAGTGCAGTTCGCAGTACCCAGCAGTACAGCAGTTCCCGCAGGTAAGTAGTTGATCACCAGAGGGAAGAACGGAGGAGTTGAGGCGCCATCAGGATCGCCCGGACGCCACGCGAGTCCGGGTACCGCAGGACATCGTTAGTGAGGTGGACTCCGGTCACGCATCCGCGATCCCCGCATCCCCGACGAAGCTCAGGTCGGGCAGGCGGAAACAGAACGCCGGCGCAGTATCAGGGCCGAGATGGTGTTGCAGTTCCTTCGGGGCCCGGGTGCCGACAGGCACCCGGGCCCCTCCACGCGTTCCACAGAGAGGTGCAATGACAGCAGAGAGCCCGGCCGGCCCGCTCGGTGGCCACCTCGACGATGACGACTTCCCCGCTGCACCATGGGCCGGGCGGCAGACATGCTCGGCACCACCCAGGGCTTCCTGCGCGCCATCGGAGAGGCCCGCCTGATCACCCCGCTCCGCTCTGCGGGCGGCCACCGCCGCTACTCCCGCTACCAGCTGCGCATCGCGGCCCGCGCACGGGAACTCGTCGACCAGGGCACACCGATCGAGGCGGCCTGCCGGATCGTCATCCTGGAAGACCAGCTCGAGGAAGCCCGGCGCGTCAACGCCGAGTACCGCCGCGCCGCCGGTTCGGCGAACCCGGCGGCCGCGGCCTGAGACCGCACCCACGCCCGCCGGACACCTGGCGGGCCCCGGGCTGGCCCGCGCCCGGGTGTGCCGAGTCGTTTCCTCTGGTGACAGGGTGTGCGGGCGTGTAGCGTTTGGGTCAGCTGTCGTGGTTCGGAAGTTCCCTTTGCCCACGCCTTCGGCGTGGGTGTTTTGCTGTGCTGTGCCGCAGGAACCAGGGCGATCACCTCCGCCTTCCGCACATCGTGGGAGGCGTTCATCGACTGGAAGGCATGGATATGGCTACGGGAACTGTGAAGTGGTTCAACGCGGAGAAGGGCTTCGGCTTCATCGCCCAGGACGGCGGCGGCCCGGATGTCTTCGCCCACTACTCGGCGATCAACTCCTCGGGCTTCCGCGAGCTCCAGGAGGGCCAGATCGTGACGTTCGACGTCACCCAGGGCCAGAAGGGCCCCCAGGCCGAGAACATCAACCCGGCCTAACCCTCCCCACCTCCGCCTGCGGGCACCGAGATCGCCCGGCTTCCCGGCCGCCCGGTAGCGGGCGACCCGAACGACGGAAGCCAGGCCGGCGCCCCAGAGCAATGGACACGCACCGGACGAGGGCTGCGCGACTGCGCGCGGCCCTCGTCCGTGGTGGTGCATCGCCATCTCCCGCGCGCTCGCCCCATCGAGCAGGGGACCGGGTACCGCGCCGTGCAGAGGGGCTCTGCCTGCCTGACTGCGCGGTCGCTTGGGCAGGAAGCACATCAGGGCCCACATCAGGGCGAGGGTGCCGCTGATCCACCAGAGGGTGCGGTGGGCAGTCAGCGCGGTGCCCAGGGCGATGCCCAGGGCGATGCCCAGGCTGGTCTGTAAACGGCGTTCCTGAGTTTGCCTGACCTCGGGGGAGCGCAGGATCGAGCCATGATTGAGGAGCGCCAACTCGTGGTCGCAATCATGCGTGCAGGTTCGTCGGGACCTTGCCCGTGTGTGACGAGGTGACGGTGCCGTCCGCGGGGGCCCGCCCCGGTTCCGGCGGGCACGCAGCCGGTCCTTCGCTACTGTCTCCCGCGGTACGGGAGACGGTCGAGGCGATCGTGTGGGCGATGGGAGCCGGCGACGGCATCCTGATCGACCGCCTGCTGACCCGGTTCACGCACCTCGCGGGCTTCCACGCCCTCATACACTTGCGCACCCGCCTGCACACCACACTCCGCGCAACGACGGGCCTGCGCCCGAACACCGCGCTCCCGTTTGCGCCTGGAGGCCGCAGTTCGCTTCGCGCTGCCGGCTACGCCAGGGTGCTCGGCCAGCAGGCCGCTCTCTTGTGGAGGGGTGACGTGGAGGCGGCCGGATCGTTTCAGCTGATGTGAATGATGCATTCCGCTTTTTCGTTCCGGGCTTTCGCCGTCCGGTCCGCTCCAGCTCTCCGGGCCGGGTCCTAGCGTCCGCAGTGGCAGTCGTGGCGCGTCCGCGGGAGGGGGCGCCGGGGTGAGGGGGCGGTCGTTCTACTGGTGTCGCTCCTGCCGCCAACCTCTCTACGCCACCAGTTCCCCTGCGATTCCGGCCGGCTGGGACTGGGAGATCGACCATCAGCAGCCCGGCGACTGCGCCAACGGGCACCTGATGCCCCTGACCGGCACCGCCACCGTCCCTGAGGACCTGCCCAACGCACCCCGCGTGCTGCTCGTCCTCGGATCCTGACCCCGAACCGGCGGCGCCCAAGGCAGGCATACCCGTCACCCCGTTGCGGGTCTCCTGGTGACGGTCGGGATACGGGCCGCCACGGCGCCCGGCGTGGCGTCGTTGGGCTGCTTATGGACCACAGGAACGTTCCAGCGCAGAGAAGTTTCGCCGACGTGCGGGCGGGCGGCGGGTGGGTGTCGGATTGTCCGATCTACGACGCCCTCGAGCGGCAGTGGCGCCAGGAAGGCCGGGAGGTTCCCGGCGGCGAAGGAACCGCGTCAAAAGGAAGGCACCGGTCGGCAGGCGCAGACCTGTTCCACCGCGGCTGACCGGACCGGCGGTGCCGCCGGTCCGGCCGAAAGATCTGAACCAATACCGGGAATCAGGCCGCGACGAGCTTCTGCTCGCGGTCCGGCGTTTTGACCTTGGGCTTCTTGTTCGGCAGTGCGAGCCGGAAGACCTTGTGCCAGGCGGAGAACACCTGCTTGGGGAGCGGTCCGGTGACGTACTCCAGCTCG
The DNA here is from genome assembly GCF_045208355.1 of Streptomyces sp. NBC_01546. NCBI lineage: Bacteria > Bacillati > Actinomycetota > Actinomycetes > Kitasatosporales > Streptomycetaceae > Streptomyces > Streptomyces sp. NBC_01546. Next base: position 265,930 of record NZ_CP109379.1, on the reverse strand, counting down.
TACTTCTCGAACAGCGCGCGCACCTTCACCGCGACCTCGGCGTACCGGTTGCTCGGCAGGTCCGGGAACAGGTGGTGCTCGATCTGGTGCGACAGGTTGCCGGTCATGAAGTGCATGGCCCTGCTGCCGCTGATGTTCGCCGAGCCCATCATCTGGCGCAGGTACCACTGGCCGCGCGTCTCGCCCCTGATCGACCGGCGCTCGAAGACCTGCACGCCCTCGGGGAAGTGCCCGCACATGATCACCGAGTGGGTCCAGATGTTGCGGACCAGGTTCGCGGTGAACGTGGCGGCGAGCGTGGTGAGGAACGACGGGCCCGACAGCAGCGGGTGGATCACGTAGTCCTTTAGCACCTGCTTGCGGATCTTGCGGCCCACGGCCCTGGCCCGCGCGCGGAACTCCGGGTTCTTGCGGCGGCGCTTGTGCAGGTTCTTGCCGAGCTCCAGGTCGTACGCGGCGATGCCGTACTCGAAGAAGCAGGCGTTGAGGAAGTTCCACAGCGGCTGGCCGAGGTGGAACGGGTGCCACCTCTGGTCCTCGTCGACGCGCATGATGCCGTAGCCGAGGTCGTTGTCCTTGCCGATCACGTTGGTGTACGTGTGGTGCAGCTCGTTGTGCGAGTGCTTCCACTGATCGGCCGGCGAGACGTGATCCCAGTCCCAGGTGGTGGAGTGGATCTTTGGGTCCCGCATCCAGTCCCACTGGCCGTGCAGGATGTTGTGGCCGATCTCCATGTTGTCCATGATCTTCGCCACGGACAGACCGGCGGTGCCGATCAGCCATGCGGGCGGGAAGATCGAGAACAGCAGCACGCCCCTGCTGACCAGCTCGAGCTTGCGCTGCGCCGAGATGACCTTGCGGATGTAGGCGGCGTCTTTCTCGCCGCGGCCGGCGATCACCTCGTCGCGGATCGCGTCCAGCTCGCGGCCCAGCTCCTCGATCTGCTCCGCGGTCAGGTGGGCGGTGGGGTCGATGGCGGTCAAGGTGCTCCTACCGTTCGATGTCGCAGGGGCCCGCCGCGGCGGACACGCAGGTCTGGATGAGGACGCCCGGCTCGGCCTCGGTGATGTCGCCGGTGCGCAGGTCGCGGACGGCGCCCGCCTTGAGCGGCGTGACGCAGCCGAAGCAGATGCCCATCCGGCACCCGGAGGGCATGAGCACGCCGGCCTCCTCGCCGACGTCCAGCAACGGCGTGGCGCCGTCCGCGTCGACGGTTTTGCCGGTGGTGCTGAACGTGACCTCGCCGCCGTCGCCGGCGACGACGACGCCGGGGCGGAAGCGTTCGGTGTGCAGGCGCTCTTGTACGCCGTGCTCGGTCCAGTGCTCTTCGGCGGCGTCGAGCAGGCCCGCGGGCCCGCAGGCCCAGGTCTCGCGCTCGGCCCAGTCGGGCACGAGTTCGTCGAGACGGGCGATGTCGAGCATGCCGTCTGTGTCGGTGTGCACCTCGGTGAGCCGCAGCTTCTTGTCCGCGACCAGGTCGTGCAGTTCGTTGCGGAAGATCACGTCGTGCGGCTGTGGCGCGCAGTGGATCATGACGACGTCGTCGAACTCGGTGTCGCGCAGCATGCCCATCACGGGCGTGATGCCGCTGCCGGCCGTCAGGTAGAGCACCTTGGCGGGCTTGGCCTGCGGCATCACGAAGTCGCCGGTCGGCTGGTCGAGCTGGATCAACGTGCCCGGTTTCGCCCTGCGGACCAGGTGGTTGCTGACCTTGCCGTCCGGGATCGCCTTCACGGTGATCGTGACGCGGCCGTCCTGGCGGTTGGTCGGTGAGGTGATGGAGTAGGCACGCCACAGGCGCACCCCGTCGACGTCGACCCCGATCCGCACGTACTGACCGGCTGTGTGGCCGCGCCAGCCCCGTCCCGGCCTGATCACGATGGTCGCGGCGTCATCCGTCTCGGGGTGCACGGCCTCGATGCGCCCACGCAGGTCGGCGCCCGCACGCAGCGGGCTGACCAGGTCGAGGTAGTCCGACGGCAGCAGCGGCGTCGTGACCATCTCCAGCAGTTTCCACGCCCTGCTGCGGAGGGCTGTACTCGTCATGGCTCCAGCTTGCTGCGCCTCAAGGGGTAAAGTCCTGACCGTAAGACGTAAATTTGATCGGCTGAATTGTTCGCAGGGAACAAAACCGTGAGCCATGCAATCCGGAGGGCCAGCGAACTGGCCCTGGACGAGACGACGGTCACCGTACTTCGGGCCGCGCTGAAGACCACCGCCGACGAGGTCGTCCAGGCGATCATCGACGAGGTCCCTCCCTACGCCAACGCCCTTTCGGGCCGCATGGGCGCCACCATCCGCCGAGCCGTCCGTACCGCCCTGGGGCACTACCTGGACCTCGCGAGCGGGAAGGCCACAGGCGGCGACGCCGGTGACGCAGCCTACGAGCTGGGCCGCGGCGAGGTGCGCGACGGCCGTTCGATGGACGCCCTACTCAGCGCCTACCGCGTCGGCGCCCGCGTGGCCTGGCGATGCCTGGCAGCGGGTGCCGTACCGGTAGGTCTGCCCGCCGCCGAGGTCGCCAAGTTCGCCGAGCTGACCTTCGCCTACATCGACGAGCTCTCCGCCGCGAGCGCCGCGGGCCACGCCGACGAACTGGGCGCCCGGGGTAGGGCCCACGAGCGCCACCTGGAACACCTGGCCCGCGACCTCCTCGCCGGCGCGAGCCCGGACGTGCTGCTGGCCTCTGTTCAACGGGCCGGGTGGCAGCCTCCGGTTTCGCTGACCGCGGTCCTTCTGCCCGCCGCCCAGGCCCGGCCTGCCTACCGCGCGCTCGACCCGAGCACCCTCGTCCTCGACGATCTGCCGGACGCCACCGGTGTGCTGCTCGTCCCCGATGCCGACCGATCACATCTCTTGCGGCAGCTGACCGACCGCACCGCGGTGGTCGGCCCGGCCCGGCCATGGACTCGCGCGTCCGCCTCGTACGCACGAGCCGTACGCGCGCGCTCCCTCTCCTCCGATATTCGCGACACCGAGGACCATCTGCCCGAGCTGGTGCTGAGCGCCGACGTGGACGCGTTCGCAGACCTGCGTGCCCGAGCCCTCGCGCCGTTGCGGACCTTGCCTGTCGCGACGGCACGGCGGCTGGAGGAGACGTTGCGAGCGTGGCTGCTGCACCAGGGCAGGCGGGACGAGGTGGCGGCGGCGTTGTTCGTCCATCCCCAGACGGTCCGGTACCGGATGTCGCAGCTGCGGGAGCTGTTTCCGGATCTCGCATCGCCACACCGGGTCCTTGAACTGACGCTGGCGGTCGGTCTTCGGGTCAGCTGACGCGTACTTCGACCGTCCACGACCGCGTCCGCGAGCAGTCCAGGAATCGTGCCTCGTTCTCGGTGCCATCAGCTGGTACTGCAACGGTTTTGGTTGTGATGGTTTGCTGGCTTCGGGTGGTGTGTGGCCGCGTCGTTTGTAGTGGCTGACTTCTGCTTTCCCGGTCGAGTTCGCGGGCCCGCAGGACGGTGAGGCAGGCGTGTGCGGCCATGGCCAGGGTCATGTGGCGGTGCCAGCCGTCGTAGCGGCGGACCTGGTAGTCGTCCAGGCCGCACTCCTGCTTTGCGGTCTGGAAGCATTCCTCGACCGCCCACCGGCTTCCCGCGATGCGGATCAGCTCGTCGAGGGTGGTTTCGGCCGGGCAGTAGGCGATGTAGTAGAGATCTCCTCGGGCCGGCGGACACTTCGGCGGGCGATCACCCAGTGCCGCCGGTCCTCGCGATGCCAGGGAGGGACCTCGACCCTGGCCCAGTCGTAGACCCGCGGGCCGTGGGCACCGTTCCCGCAGGAACAGGAACGGCGCTTCCACTTCTGCCGGGGCAGCGTGGGGAACAAGTCAAAACTGAGCGCCCAATGGAGTCAGTTGTCACTGACGCAGTCACTCGGAATGCGGCCGTCGGTCGGCGGGTCTGCGTCCACGGGGAAGAGGGGCAGGGCGCCGGTCATCTCCAGGAGGCGCTGGAGCTGGTGGTTGGGGGCTGCCAGGCGGATGACGGTGTCGGTCTCCTGAGCTGCCCGTCGCGCGGTGAGGAGTGCGTTCAGTGCCGAGGAGTCGCAGAAGGTGAGGCGGCTGCAGTCGACTACCACGGCCTTGGCCGATGAGGCGTGGGCGAGAGCTTCGGTGAGGGCGAGCCGGAGGGAGGGTGCCGTCTCGATGTCGATCTCTCCGACGGGCCGGACGGCGACCGTGTGGTCCAAGACGTCCACGGCGACGTCGTTGCTGCCGGCCTCCTGGGGAGGGCGTTCGGCCATGGTGGATCACTCCTTGGGTCGACGGGCGTGGTCCCGACGCCGGTCGAGGGTTCGGGGTGCGGATCACATGCTGCGCTGGTCGTGGGTGTCTTGGCGGAGCTGGTCAGTGTGTCGGGTCAGGGCGTCGATGCGTTCGGCGAGTTCGGCATCCTCCGGCCGCAGATGAGGCCGGGTGTCGGCCAACGGGCGCACGAGGCGAGCGGCGTCGTTGTCGGCAAGGGCCAGGTTCAGATCGTCGACGGCGGAATCGGCACTGGCGGGGAGAGCGGTGAGGGCGGTGACCTGGCCGGCGAGCCGGCGCAGGTCGGCCGCGTTGTCACGGGCCCAAGCGGTCACGGTGCGGTCGGCTGCGCGTGTGTCGCGGGTGGCCTGGACCCGCTGCTCGCCGGTGCTCCCGGCGGTGCCGGGGCGCAGTCGCAGGTAGCGGCGTTCGGCTGCCTGACGGCTGGCGACCCCGAGCGGGCCTGCGAGGTCGGCCCAGCTCGCGCCCCGGTCGCGGGCGGTCTCGATCAGGCCGCTCTCCCAGCTGGCGAGCTGCTCGCGGACCTCGCGCAGCATCAGCAGTGCGGCCAGAGCCGGGTGTGGGCCTGCCTCCGGCGCCGGCCCTGCCTCGGCCGTGGCGGATTCCGTGGACTGCTGCGCGCCCCTGAGGGCCTGGTCGATGGTCTCCAGTGCCGCCGCGGCGGCCAGGAAGGGGACGGCTGCGGTCGGTTCGGGGGCCTCGTTCATGGCGTTCTCCGGGACTCTGTCATCCTCCAGATGACTCCTTGCTTGTCATCGTTTCGATGACATGTTACAACAGGAGCACGTTGAAGCGCATTGGCAGTTTCTGCCTGAACCAACTGGAGGTGTTTCGCGATGTTGATGCGCACTGACCCGTTCCGCGAGATGGACCGGATCGTCCAGCAGCTGTCGGGTACGTCGGGCACGTGGTCGAAGCCGTCCGTGATGCCGATGGACGCCTACCGGCAGGGCGACGCGTACGTGATCGCTTTCGACCTCCCCGGAGTGAGCACCGAGGCGATCGACATCGACGTCGAGCGGAACATGCTGACCGTCAAGGCCGAGCGCCGGCCCGCGGGGAAGTCCGACGGCGTGCAGATGGAACTCTCCGAGCGGCCCCTCGGTGTCTTCTCCCGACAGATCATGCTGGCCGACACCCTCGACACCGAGCACATCGAAGCCGACTACGACGCGGGTGTCCTGACCCTGCGGATCCCGATCGCCGAGCGCGCCAAGCCCCGCAAGATCAGCATCGGTGGCGAGTCCGGCCGCAAGCAGATCTCCGGCTGAACACTCCCGCACCAGCGGCGGAGGACGGGGAACCGATCCCCCTCCGGCACCCCGTCCTCCGCGCCCCCTTGCACCCCCACCCTCCCCGGAGGTGACGTGATGCCGATGCGCCGGGAGGCGTTCCTGGCCCACGTCCAGGAACGCGGCGAATACACGACCCTGTCGGAAGCCGAACGGGCGGCCCGCGTCGTCCTGGCTCTGTTGGGCGCGCACCTGGTCGGCACCGTGCGGGCCGAGCTCGCCGCCCGGCTCCCCGAGACGTACGCCCTGATCCTCCTCAACCCCCTGCAGGCCGCGGAACCTCTCTCACCCGAACGCTTCGTCCGCGCGACTGCGGCCTGGATCGAGGGCGCCACCGAGAAGACGGCCCTGTGGGACATCGGCGCGGTCCTCTCCACCGTGGCCGCCGCCGCAGGTGACGTCCTCATCCGCGAGGTCCTGCTCCAGCTTCCGCCCGGGTATGACCTCCTCTTCGGCCACCCCCAGCCCGCCTGACCGCCCGCCGCCACCGTCCGTAACCCGAACCCGCGAAGAGAAAGGCAACCGCAGCACCATGTACGACCAGCCTCGAGCGAACCCGTCCCTTGCGGCCATGACGTTCGACCAGATGCTGGAACGCGTGCGCTACGAGGGCGCCTACCCCACCCGCGAACGCGCCGCAGAATCCGTCCACACCGTCCTCGCCGCCCTCGGCCGCCAGGTCACCGGCGACGAACGCGTCGACCTCGCACAGCGCCTGCCCGTCGAGGCCGCCGTCACCCTGACCGCCCAGATCCCCGACACCGAACAGCTCACCGGCTGGGGCTTCATCAAAGACCTGGCCTCCCGCACCGGCGCCACCCCGGCCACCGCCCGCTGGGACACCGGCGCCGTACTCGCCGTCGTCACACGCCTCGCCGGACCCGACCTCCTCGCCCGCATCCTTCGCCAGCTCCCGGACGGCTACGCCCTCCTCTTCGGCCAGGCCGAACTGTGCCGACCCCAGCCCGCCGCCTGATCGTGCCTCGCAGCAGTCGCGGCAGAGCCCTCGAACCCTGCAGAGGCCGCCCGGCAGGACTTCAGCTGCCGCACCCCTCTGCAATGTCGAGCCGAGGCGGCGGTGCGACGGGATGCGGTGCCGCCCGTCAGCTGCCCCCGAGAGCAGAGACAGGCCGCGTTCGAGGTCGAGTACCTCACCGTCGAACACGCGAAAATCTATGACGGCCAGAGTAGACATTGGGTGGTGGCGTGGTTATGGTTTCTCTCGTAGCCCAGAGAGACAGCAGGCCTGGCAGAGACGAACTGCCGGGCAGCAGTACCCGCAGTACACGTGGTTGCAGTGCGCAGGGTGGTGCGGTGGTGGAGTGCCGAAGTCAGGGCTGTTCCATGACGGCGACGGGACTGACGACCGGACCGGGCGGCCCGCAGTGATCAGGGGCCGCCGTAGCAGGACCGCAGTTAACGCAGTGGCAGTACCCGTAAGTGCAGTTCGCAGCACCCGCAGTGAAGTAGTGAGCAGCACCTCGGTGAAGGCGTCGGCTGCGGGCGCGCGCACCGGGAAGTTCGGCAGTGGGGTTCCAAGCCAGAGCAGACGCAGGACGGGCGACGGGGCTGGCTGCCGAAGAGTGGCGCTGTCACAGGCCACTGAGTAGTACGCAGGAGAGCAGGACCAGCAGTACGCAGTCCCCCGTTGGATAAGCAGTTGACCGCCGAGGGAAGAACGGAGGAGCCGAGCGCCATCAGGATCGCCCGGGCGGAAGTCTGAGCCCGGGTACCGCAGGACATCGATAGTGAGGTGGTCTCCGGTCAAGCAACCGCGATCCCCGCGCCCCCGGCCGAGTTCAGGTCAGGTCCGCGGAAACAGTAGGCCGGCGCAGTACTAGGGCTGGCAGATGGTGATGCAGTTACGCACCGGGCGGATCTACCTGCGCGGCCTGCGGCCCCTGCTGCGGGCCGAGTTCCAGTGGGCCATGTATGTCCACGGTCTGCAGCCCACGCCGTGTGGAACTTGACGTGGGTGCAGTCGCTCGCGGACGAGTGCCAGCGTCGCGACGTGGCGTCCCTGGCCGGCCTGGACCCGTCCGTCTTCCCCGCGACTACCACCAGCGCATGGTCCAGGAGATGCAAGAAGCCCTGCGAAAGGTCTACTTCAGCCCCTCCGACAGCCGCGATGCCGGCTACAGCGGATCACCACCGAGAACACCGATCTCAAGCAGCGCGTCCGCCAACTCACCACTGACAACCGGTCCTTCGACGAACGCCTCAAGGCGGCCCGCTCCAACCTCCGCTTCCAGGACCGATGCGTCGCCGACCTCGAAGCCCAAATCGCGGACCCAGCAGGCGGGTGATCATCACACCCGCCCAGCCGCCGCCTCCTGGCGGATGGCGGCATCGGCCAGCTGTCCGGGCTCGAAGACCGCCACCGCCACGCGGAACTCCGGGGCCAGCGCGGCCCACTGCTTCTCCAGAAGCTCCCCCTGATCGATTGCCTCGGTACGGGCTTCGAGGAACGGCTCGCGACCTGATGCCCGTCAGATCGGTACGTCGTTATCAACACGGCATCTCCGGGACCCAGACCGCGGACGGCGAGCCTCAGCACGTTTGCCGACGACCTGCCAGCGGCCCTTCAACGGGCGGCACCGACCAGGCGTCCTGTCCCGAGCGCAGATCCGCCGCCGCTGGGATACGGGGCGTGAACATCCGCGGGTCGGGTTCGTACTCCAGGCCGGCCATCGCCTCGGTCGGTGTTCGCCCCTCCTGCAGCCGGTCGGACACCACGGCAACGTGCTCTCCGTTGCTGAAGGCCAGCCAGCCGCAGGCCGTGGTGCGGGGTGGGGTCACTGCGGGAGGACGACCAGGATGCGGCCGCGGCTGCCGGCGTCGACGCGGTCGTGGGCCTTGGCGATGTCCGCCAGCTCGTAGCGGTCGCCGACTTCGACGGTCAGGGCGCCCGCGGCGGCCGCGGCGGTGAGATCGCGTGCTGCCTGGCGTTTCGCCTCTTCGGGGAAGTCGTCGCTGCCGATCAGGCGCAGGATGACGTTGTTGAACAGCAGGGGCCAGAAGGGGATCTCGGTCCGGTCCGCGCTCGTCGCGTAGGCGGCGATGACCGCGCCGTTCGCGACGACGGCGTTGTCCAGGTCGGCGTTGGCGGACAGGGACACCTCGACGATCCGGTGCACGCCCCCGGGCGCGTACGCGCGGATCGCCGCCGCCGGGTCCTCCTGGTCCAGGGCTACGGCGTGGGACACGGCAGCCGGGTCGACCTGTGCGAGATCGGCGCCGCGCCGGACGGTGGCGATCACCCTGGCCCCGCCCCAGCAGGCGAGCTGCGCGGCCAGGGAGCCGACCCCGCCCAGGACGCCGTGCACCAGCACGAGCTTGCCGTCGACCGGGCCGTCGGCGAACACGGCGCGGTGGGCGGTGATGCCGGGGATGCCCAGGGCTGCGCCGAGTTCGTCGCCGAGGTGGTCGGGCAGCGGGACAGCCAGATCGGCGGGTACGACGGTGTACTGGGCGGCCGTGCCGAAGGGCCGGTAGGACTGGGCGCCGTACATCCACACCCGCTGTCCGACACGGCGCTCGTCGACCCCCTCGCCCACGGCGTCGACGACTCCGGCGGCGTCGCTGTGCGGGATCACCCGTGGGTAGGGCATCGACGAGCCGAGCCAGCCACGCCGCTTCTTGGTGTCGCCGGGATTGACACCGGAGACGGTGACGCGGACGCGGACCTCGCCCGGGCCGGGGGTGGGGTCGGGCAGCTCGCCGACGCGCAGCACGTCGGCGGCGGGGCCCTGTCGGTCGTACCAGGACGCAATCATGGGCGGCTACCTCCGGGGCTGGTCAGCTCACAGGTTGTCCGAGCGTAGAGGGGGGTCCGTCTCGGTGCGCGCGGTGACTGGCTCGTCATCGTCCAGAACCTCGTGCAACCAGTCGCGTTCGGCGCTACTGATGGCGCGGGCGGTCAGCAGCATGCCGCGCCGGTAGGGGTCGGTCATGTCCTCGGCACGCAGCGGCCGGTCGCCGTCGTAGAAGAAGCTCGCCGGCTCCTCCAGAAACTCCAGTCGCCGCCGCAGCACCGCGTGCTGTTCGGCGACGTCCGGCAGGAGGGACAGGAACGCCAGCACGGTGAAGAACCGCGTGAAGTCGCTGATCTCGTGGTCAGCGGGCCTGCGCAACCGCTTCAGCAAGTCGGTGCGCCCGGCGGCGGTCACGCTCAGTATGTAGCGGGCCGCACCCCCAGCCGGGTCCGCGCGCCGTTCCAGCAGGCCCGCCGCGGCGAGACGCTTGATCGCCGGGTACAGACTGCCGTCGCTCACCGGCCGGGTGTAGCCCGTCAGCTCCGAGAGTCGGCGTCGCAGTTCATGTCCGGGCAAGGGCCGCTCGGCCAGGAAGCCCAGTATCGCTAGGTCAAGCATGGCCCTATCCTCTCACATCGATTCGATGTGTACATCGAATCGATGTACCGTGTATCGACGATCCAGAAGACGCTTTTGGCACTGGCGTAGGGCTCGGTGGTCATGACCTGGGTGACCAGGTTCATAAAGGGCCTGATGCCCGTTCTGGGTTCGCAGCGGCCAAAGACACGGGCGTGATGGACGTCGTATGCGGCCAGGTAGGCAAGCGCGCCGCCGCGGTCGTATTCGTGGTTAACGCGCATTGCCCGGGCCTGCTCGGGTGCCAGCGTCGGGTGGCAGCGGCAATGCGCCTGGATCGGGCGACCACCTCCCGGGCCAGCTCCGGACACGATCAGCGCGACAGCGGCGCGCCGGTCCCGGCGGGTAACTGACAGGCCAGCGCCTTGACCTGGGCAACCTGCAGCGCGGTGAACGAGACCGGCCGACCGGAACGCTTGCGGTCGGCCAGGGCCGGCATGCCTCCAGCGGCGAAGCGGCCCCGCCAGGTGCGCACCGTGTCCACGTGCAGCCGCGTCTGCACGGCTATCCGGGCGTTGGGACGCCCTCGGGCCGCCAATGACACGATGGTTGCCCGCTGCCGGGCCTGATGCGGGGTCTTGTGGCCGTAAGCCATCTTCTTCAGCCGGTGGCGCTCGGAGGCGGTCACCACGACGGGCACGGCGGAGGCGAGGGGCACGGAGAAAAGTGACCGATCCTTCAGGGGCAACGGGGCACGGGCCGGCGCCAGGCCGCACCCATCTCTTTATCCTGCAACGTCATGGCAACGCCCCCGAGTTGCCGAGGAAAATCGTTGGGCTGACCAACTTGCTGCAGGCATGATCGACTCGTGGACACCTACCTGGATACCGAGCGCCTGGCCCTGCGCCGCTTCACTGCCGATGACGCGGACCTGCTGATCGAGCTGGACAGCGACCCGGCGGTGATGCGCTACCTGACCGGCGGCGATCCGACCGCGCCGGAGCTCGTCCGCGAGCGCGACCTGCCGAATATCCTCGCTGGTTACGAGAAGTGGGGCGGCGACCTCGGACTATTCGCCGCGCACGAGAGGGACGGCGGCGCGTTCATCGGCTGGTTCCACCTGCGTCCCGGGCTGGAGGGCCCGCGGGACGAAGCCGAACTCGGCTACCGGCTGCGGCAGGCGGCTTGGGGCAAGGGTTATGCCACCGAGGGCTCGCGGGCCTTGCTGGGCAAGGCGTTCACAGAGCTCGGTGTGCGCATGGTCTGGGCTGCGACGATGTCCGTGAACCACGGTTCGCGCAACATCATGGAGAAGCTCGAAATGACGCTCGCGGACACCATCCCTACTCCCTCCGACATGGAGATGGTCGAGGGCTCCGAGCATGGAGGCGTACGATACGAGATCACCAAGGAGCAGTGGGAGCAGCAGTAGCCACGGTGCGAACGACCGTTCTGCATCCACGCCCACCGGAACCCGGTAGGTGGACCGCAGGAGTCGTACCAGGTTGAACCCGAGGCAGCCTCGGCTCTGCAACGAAGACACCCGGACGGTCTCGCCATAAAACCTGTTCTGTGGTCAACCCCCGAAGAAGTTCAAGCGTTGACCACTTAGCCACCCTCCGTCACCACCGAATGTGAGACAGAGCCGTTCGATTGGCAGACCCCTGTGCGATCGACACGGCGGAACCTTCAGGGGGAGCCCCGAGGTAAGGCCCAATTCCGCAAGTACTTGATCTTGGTGTCCGGCCGGTGTCGCTCGTCACCCATTCGGCCAAGGGTCTTTGGTGGGACCCGCCCCTGGACGTCGCCTTCAGTCCGCTGCGCGGCGATGTCCCCGGCGTGGACGGCTACGGCCAGGCGGCCTGACACACCTACTCCTTGGTCATCCCGTCACTTCCGCGGCAACGCCCTGCTGCGGCCGGGTCCGCATGCCCCAGCGGGCAAGCGATGGGCCGGCAGCGCCCAGCGCCGCGAAGAACAACGCCAGCAGCAGCCAGCCCGTTGTGCCGAGACCGAGCACCACGGTGGTGAGAATCGCGGGGGCAAGGGCCTGGCCCGCGTTGAAGCCGAGGCCGAGGAGACCCTGGTACTGGCCCTGGGCGTGGTCGGGGGCGAGGCCGAAGCCCAGGGCGAAGCCCGCCGAGGACTCCCAGACCTCTGCCAGGCTATGGACGAAGATCGCTGCCAGGACCAGTCCCGCTGCCGCCCAGACGGGGGTGTACGCAGCGAGCGCCATCATCGGGCAGCTGACGAGGAAGAGCAGCCCCGCAGTGCGAAACGCCCTGCCGCCGTCGTGCGGGGTTTCGATACGGGAGCCGATCCTGGTCTGCATCAGTACGCAGAAGGCGGCATTGACCGCGAACAGTGCCGCCACCGTCCAGCGCGGTGCTTCGGTGTGTTCGGAGATCCAGATCGGCAGGAGCAGGGAGACCACCGGGTATTGCAGTCCCATGGCCCCGTAGAGGGCTGTGAACGTCAGGAACGGGCGGTCCGCGAAAGCGACCCAGCGACGCTGCTCCGACGGTGCCGCCAGCACCGGATAGCGGGGCAACAGGAGCAAAAGCAGCGCGCACAGGGCGAAGCTCGCCGCGTTGCCGAGGATCAGCGTGACATAAGCGCCACGGGTGTCCGCGGCCAGCGCCAGCCCGGCACCCACCGTTCCGAGAATGACGCCCAGGTTGACGAAGGTGCGCAGCTTCGCCCGGAACAGGGCCGGGCGATCGCCCCCGACCCGGACCACCAGAGCGCCCCAGGCCGCTCCACCCGCCGCTGCGGCGATCTGGTCGACCGTCGCGATGATCGTGAGCGCGGCCCAGCTCTCGACAAGGACAAGGGCCGCCATCGACATCGCCTGAACCGCGAGGGTCAGCATCATGATCGTGCGCGCCCCGCGCCGGTCGGCGAGATGCCCTCCGGGTATCCCTGCGCACAAGCCGATCACTCCGGCGATGGTGAGCCCGGCGCCGACCTGCACCGCGGGCAGGCCTACGACCAAGGTGAAATAGAGCGCCGACGCCGCGTTGAACAGACCGTTGCCGACCCGGTTGACGAAACTGGCGGCGATCAGTACGCGCTCCGGCCTGGTGTCCCCGACCATGTTGCCTATTCGGCCCGCCAGTCCGCTCTTGATCATGGATGGCAGGCTAGCAGCGGTCGACATCCGCGCCCTGCGCCTGAACGTCTACGACGTCGCCGACCGACTGCTCTCGCTGCGCCCCAGTACCTGATCGGGGCCTTCAGGCAAAAAGACTGCAGGTGCCACGGTCTCAACGCCGGGCTGCGTCCGTCCACTGGGCAAGGGATTCGCGGATTCGCAGCGTGTCGGGATGGGCCGCACCCAGCGCTCGGGCGTGGTCAGCTGCCACCGCCGCCATCAGGTCCCGTGCCCAAGCAGGGTCTCCCGTCGCCCCCACCAGGACGGCGTGACTGTGGCGTGACACCAGGGTGTGGGGGTGGTCCGCACCGAGCATTCGGGTGCGGTCCTTCACCACGGCGGCGAACAGGTCCCGTGCCGTCGCGACGTCGCCCGTCGCCGCGACCCAGTGAGCGTGGTTGTGCCGGGACACCAGGGTGTCGGGATGGTCTGCGCCCAGTACCCGGGTGCGGTCCTCCACCACCGACGCGAACAGACTCGAGGCCCGCTGGCCTGCACCTGCTTCCCCCCGTCCAGCGGGCGTAGTCGTGGCGGGATGCGAGGGCGTCGGGATGATTCGCGCCCAGCAGCCCGGTGCGGTCAGAGACCACCGCCCGCATCTGGGCTCGTGCCTTCCTGGCATCTCCCGCTACCCCCATCCAGAGGGCGTACTCGTGGCGGGACGCGAGGGTGTCCGGATGATTCGCGCCCAGTACCCGCGTACGGTCCTTCGCCACCGCCGCCATCAGGTCACGCGCTTTGGCTGCATCACCCGCTTCCCCTGCCCAATGCGCGTGATTGTGACGGGCCAGCAAGGTGGCCACGGCCACTGGACCCAGCTTTCGGGCTGAGCGCTCGGCCAGCTCGGCGTAAAGACGGCAGGCGGCGGGCGTGTCTTCAAGGCGCTCCGCTTCGGCGGCCTCGCGGGTGAGGCTGATGAGAGCGAGTATCTCCGGATCGACGGGGCGCTCCGGTACCGGGGGAGACGATGGCGCCTCTGCTGTCCTGGTCTGGGCATGAGGACCATGTGCGGGCGGCTTGGATGCCTCGGGCAGCTCGGGCAGCTGAGGTGTACCGGGCGGGGAGGCGGCGGAGCCTGGGCGTGAGGGCACGGACGGAGTGCCTGCGGAGGTGGGAGCCGTGAGGGCGGTCCGCATCGCCTGGGCGTCGGGGTAGCGGTCGTCGGGATTCTTGGCGAGGGCGCGCGCGATGACTGCTTCGAGGTGGGGACCGGCGTCGGTGCCACGGCTTGCGAGGGTCGGGGGTGCTTGCATGGCGTGCTGGTACATGAGTGCAAGGGAGTCGGCACCGTCGAAGGGGAGCGTCCCGGTCAGCATCTGGAAGAGGACCACGCCGACCGCGTAGAGGTCGGACCGCGCATCGGGGGTGGCGCGGCCCTGAAACTGTTCAGGTGCCATGTACGGCAGGGTCCCGATGACCGCGTGCGTACCGGTGAGGGCGGTGCTGCCGGCTCCATCGACCGCGCGCATGATTCCGAAGTCGGCGACCTTCGCGAAGCCCTCCCCGGTGAGAACGACGTTGGCCGGTTTGATGTCTCGGTGGACCATCCCCCTGATGTGGCTGGCCGAAAGAGCGGCCAGTACCTGGCGGGAGATACGGACCGCCTCGGTGAGCGGAAGAGGCCCCTCCGCCTTCAGGCGGCCGTCCAGGGAGGGGCCGTGGACCTGCTCCATCACGAAGTACGCCACCGGCGGGCCCTGGGGACACGGCTCCTCTCCAGTGTCGTAGACGGTAACGACGTTGGGATGGGACAACGAGGCCATCGCCTGCGCCTCACGCCGGAACCGGGACGCGTGCCCGTCGTCCAGCCCGAGCCCCGTCTTCATCACCTTGACGGCCACCGCCCGCTCCAGGCGCTCGTCCCAGGCCCCGTACACGACCGCCATACCGCCCCGGCCGAGCAGGCGATCAATGTGGTACCGGTCGCTGGCCAGGGTGTCGCCCACCCTGAAGATGTCCCCCATCAAGCCGATCATAGGGTGAAGCTAAGGCGCAGGGCAGAGCCTCGTATGGGTTGGCCTGATGCCGAGCTCTTCTCCGCAACGACCAAAGGCGCAGCATCTGTCGGGAGTTGCCGCAGGCAGTCGGCTCGATGGCCGCTCAGCCACGACGAGGCGTGCGGCGCTGGAGAGCGATGCCGGGCCCAGCCGCAGCGCGGCAGCAGCCGCCCCCCATCAGGCCGTTCCGGGCGATGCGTTCGCCTCGTACGGAGTCCGGATCGACGGCGGGGGTACGGTCCGCGCCCACCTCGGACGCGGACCGGGGCATTTGTCGACCGCCATGTATCGGCCCTCCTCCGCGGATGGCCGCCTGTTGCCCCCAAGATCACCCGAAGTCGGCAGCGGCGGGCGTGGCAATTCGAGCCCCTGACCTGGGTCAACCTGGCCCTGCACATCCTTGTCGTCCCCACTGCCGCCGTCCTCGCCCACTACGTCCGCAGACTGACCGCGCGGCTGACAGCCAGGCTAAGGGCTGTCCCGTAACTGATCTTTGGCACGAGAGTGGTCGGCTGAGATCGGATCCTGGGTCCCACCCTTTGGAAGAGGCGCCGGCCTCGGTTCACCCCTGTGACCGCACGACACAGCAGCGGATGGCAGGGGCCGTCCTCCCGGCAACGTGTGGATCCACCCGCCCGGGGAGATCAGCAGCGCCCCTGTTATCGTGCGCCGATGTCAACGCGCGGGAGGCGAGCCGCTCGATCAGGCGCTCGACTTTGTTGGTCGCGGTCGAGGACGGGCCTTCAGCGCTCCAGCTTCAGGCGCCGGAACGCCGACGGCGAGCATGCCCGACGGCTGCGACAGCCGCCAGAGGGCATCTGGGAGGTCACCGAGCTGCCGGTGCTGGTGGCGCGGCCAGGACTTCCTGGATGGAGATCTGGTACGAGACCGGCGAGATCACATGGCGGAGCAACCTGCCCGACGAGGTCGAGGCGGAGCTGACGGAGACGTTCCAGCGGTGGAGCGAAGAACCAGACACGTCCCTGGACAACGAGTAGGGGAACGTCATGCGCTGCATCTGGAACGACTTCTTCCGCAGGGGTTGACGCAGGCATTTGCCAGGCGGATCGTGGGCGCCTCAGCCGAACGAACGCTGGAGGTCCCGTGACCGACGAGTACCGCACCAGAGAACTGATGCTGCCAGCCGGCACCGCCACGATCCTGGGGACAGCCGACATGGACTTGACCGATGCCGAGCTACTCGAGCGGTACCCGCGCGTGGCCGAGATACTGGCCCGTTGGGAGCAAGAAGTTCGGGTGTGATCCCGCGAGGGACCATCCCAGGCCGACGCCCCTCTCGTTCCTCCCCACGGGAGGGTCGTCGGCCCGCAGGCAGCCGCATCCCAATCGTCGCCTGTAGTTCCAGTGCTGCCGCCCGCAGATTGGCGTGCGCCTCGGCGACCTGTCCGAGAACGGTGATGAGCGCTTCGGTCTCGAGGCGGGTGAGAATTGCCAGCCGTTCGCCCGCCTCGTCCAGCTGCTCGTACAGGTCATAGTGGGCCATTCCGTGGGTAACGGTGCCGGGCCCCGGGCGGTCACGGACGCCGGGCAGTCTGCCACCTACGCACGCCGGCGCGAACTGCGTTCGCTCACCGCCTGGATGGCGGCGCGGCTGCGGCCCGTCAGGGCTGGGGGGCTGGGGGCGGAACCTCCTGTGCGGCCGAGGAGCTGGGCCAGGCCCCGGCGGGTGGCGCCCAGGACCACGGCCTCCTCGGCCTTGAGGACGTACCCCGGGGGCTTCCACAGCAGCCCGGGCCCCTCAACGACCGCCCTCTGCTGCCAGGCCGCCCGGTACCGCCCCGAGGCCGACACGGTGTGCACGGCCCGCAACGCGCATGCGGCCTGGCACCTGCTGCGGGAGGAGGACCCGGAGGCCGCCGCCGACCTTGCGGGCCCCCTGGCGGACATGCTCGCCATCCTCGGCGAGGACGTCCGCCGTAACGACGTCCTCGCCAACTCGGCCACCGCGGCCTCCGAAGGGTGACCTTCCCGTCCCGCGCCCGGTTGAGCTGGCATCAGAAAGACGATCGACGCGCTCACGGCGGCCTGCCTGGTGTTCGCCGCCGCCCCCGCGCAAGCCAACGCCAAGGCCAGTGACGGCAAGGTAGGGCTGTCGGTCTACGGCAAGGGCCTGCGGGTCGATGACGTGGGCGCCTAGATGGAAGGTCACGGGACCGAGGTACGCGCCCGCCTGATCACGTACACGCCGAAGGGGTATCGGTCGGAGCTGACCGGCTGGAAGGACGCTACCTCCGTCACGGCGGCCCTGAACAAGCTGTCCACGGTCGGGTGGAAGTGGAAGGCGGCAAGAAGTTCGCCCACGGAACGCGGTTGTGCGTGGAGTTCAATGTGGTGAACGGGGAGCCGTGGTGGTGATCGACCGCTAGCCTCACCGGAAATTGTGGATCTTGGATCGGAGAGAAGCATGGTCTGGACGTGGCGATACGAGAAGGCCGACGGCACGGAGACCGCGCCGGCGGTTGAGCCGGAGGAGTTCACGACGCAGGGGGATGCCGAGTCGTGGGTGGGCGAGGTGTGGAAGGAGCTTCTCGATGGTGGCGCCGAGCAGGTGACGCTGTTCGAGGACGACGCCCAGATCTACGTCATGAGCCTCCGTGCGGCGGCCGAGGCCTAGACCCTCGGGGCACAGTCACTGACCGGAGCAGCAGTGCGGGCCGCCACCCTCGCCGGGTGGCGGCCCGCACTGCTGCTCTCATGCCTCGCCGGGATCGGGGCTCCAGACGGCGTGCCCGCCGCCGCGCCATTCGATCAGCGGCGGATCGTCCAGCCGGACGACGTCCGCTCCAGGCCGGCCCGGCGCAGGAATTCGAGGAGGTCGGCGGGGCCGAGTGCGCGGCCGAGGATCTCGCCGTCGCAGCGGACGCGGCGCCCGCCCTGGGCGTCCGGCGGATAGACGACTACACGAGCAGGGCTCATCCCTTCACCCTGCCGGTGCCCGGTCACTCCGGCACTGCGAGGGTGGTGTCGGGTCGGCAGTGGATGCAGGCGGGCACGCCGTCGGCCAGCAGCCGCCGTATCTGCTCGGGGTCGGCGGGGGCGCAGCGGTTGCCGGTGTCCCAGCAGTCCCGGTGTGCACGCGAGCCGGGGGCCGTCCGCTTCCGATCCCGCGCTCGACCAGCCACGCGGGCGGCTCCTTCGGCGGCCGTCGGGACGAGGCGAGGGCATCGCGTTCCTCGGTCGTGGCAAGGGCTTGTTCGGCCCGGCCGAGTTCGCCGTGCAGGTAGGTGACCGGCGTCAGCAGCCGGGGCAGGTCGGGCGGCAGGACAGACACGGCTTCAGCTCCCGTACTGCGCCCGCCGCGCGGCCTTGCACGCCTCGCACAAGGGGCTGGCCCCGACCCCGTACCGGCACGCGGGGGCGTGGCTTCTCTGCACTAGATGCGGGGCAGCCAGCCGTCGGCGAAGTCGGAGCGGTCCCGTGCGCGCTGTGCCTTCTCCTCGAGGAGTCGGCGGAACCCTGCGAGGGCGTAGCGCTCCCCGGTGGCCGCTCCGGGTCCGGGGATGCCGGCGACGGTGGCCATGCATTGCTGGGGCTGGGGCTGCCAGCCGGTGACCTGGACCCGTAGGCGCATGCGTTCTGCGCGACGGTGCAGGTTCAGGAGGTGGAGCAGGCCGTCGGCGTCCATGGCTGCGACGGCGTGCAGGTCCACCAGGAGGTCCCGCTCGTCCATGGTCACGTGGTCCAGCACACGCTGGAGCACCTCTCCCGCACCCTCGTCGATCTCCCCAGCGGCGCTGACCAGAATCGAGCTGCCGCAGTGCTGGACGTCCACGTTGATCAATGTTCTGCTCCCGTCACCCGAAGGCTCCGGACCCACGGGGCCTCATCCTGGCGCGGCACCGCGTAGGGCCAGTGCGCGGCGCGCTGAAGCGCCCGTAGCAAGGCCACCGACCGTGGCGTGACCGGGCGCGAATCCGCTCCGCACCGAAAGCCAAGGACGACCTGACTGCCCTGTCGAAAGCCGACCTCTACAAGAAGTTGGGGCCTTGGTCTCATCCGGTCGGTGAGCACCCGCCACACCGCCACGCACCCGACCGAGCGCCCCAGACAGCCCCGCCGCGGCCCCTCGGATGGATGACGCGCCCGGGCGCCCATCAAAGAGGGGGACACCAGGAAACCGGTGCCGTGGTGGGACGACCCGGGACTCCGGACGGTTATTCGGCCGACCGAGCGGGCGGCGAGGAAACCGCCTTCGAGGTAGTCGATTCCGATGAGATCGTTGCGGCCCATGAACCGTTCGAGCACCAGCAGGTCGGTGCTGACCAGCTCGCGGT
This sequence comes from Streptomyces sp. NBC_01546, assembly GCF_045208355.1. Taxonomy (NCBI): domain Bacteria; kingdom Bacillati; phylum Actinomycetota; class Actinomycetes; order Kitasatosporales; family Streptomycetaceae; genus Streptomyces; species Streptomyces sp. NBC_01546. Next base: position 246,594 of record NZ_CP109379.1, on the reverse strand, counting down.
CCAGATCCAGGCTCGTACCGGTCGTGGCGGTCTCCGGTGTCCGCTCGATCGCTGTGGCCATGGCCCAGTCGACGCCCAGACGGTTCAGCCTGTTGTTGACCCGTTCCTGGGTGTCGGCATAGAGGATGCCGTGCTGCTCGAGCGCCTCCATGTGGCCGTCACGCTCCGTCGTGCGGGTTGCGTAGCGCCGACTGGCATCCTCCACCTGCTGCAGGAAACCCGTGTCGACGTGTGACAACTGCTCCACTGTCATCTCGGCTCGCCTCCTCGGCGGCACTTTTCCGCGCTCATATGTCGGAGTTCCTCCCCTCATTTCAGTATGGGCACAGGGCCTGGGGTGCCGCTCAGCCGAACAGCGGGACGCCCCGGAGTGGTTGTTGCGTCAATCTTTGAACCTTCTCCGAATTTCGGGATGGACGACGATTTCCCTGCTGCCCCGGCACACGAGCCGTTGCGCGGGATGCTTCGTCCGGTCACAGGGTGGTTGAGAGCACTTGCCCCGTGTTTAAGCCGTTCTGGCCTCCACCCAGTTGTGCGCTCGCCGTGATGCCGACCCGCATCCGCCGCAGCGCTCCCGGCCTGGCCGCCAGGTGGCCGGCTTACTCCGTGGCGTTCGATGTGTTGCAGCTGGACGGGGTGGAGCTCCTGGCGCGCCTGTACCCGGAGCGCCGCGCACTCCTCGAGGAGTTGTTCACCGGGCACGGCCTGACGGCCCCAGCCCCGTGGACCCTGTGCCCGATGACCACGGACCTGGCCGAGGCATGCGAGTGGCTGGAGTCCTGGACGGATGTGTCCGGAGTCGAGGGCATCGTCAGGTCGCCGAGGCGGCTGGGGTGAACGTGCAGACGCTGCGCTACTACGAGCGGCGGGGCCTGCTGGCCGAGCCGGAACGCAGCAACGGCGGACACCGCCTGTACGGCGAGGACGCGGTGACCGCGCTGCGGGTGATCAAGGCCGCGCAGCGGCTCGGCTTCACCCTGGAGGAAGTCGCCGAACTGCTCGAGGCCGGCCGCCACCGCCACGGCCGCCCCGTCGCCGGGCTCCAGGAGCGCGCCTCGGCCAAGCTCGCCGAGGTCGACGCGAAGATCGCCGACCTCACCACCATCCGCACCGCCCTGGCCACCGCGGTCGAGGCGGGCTGCGACGACCTGACCGTGTGCGCGTCCAGCGCCTGCTGTCCCATGCCCTTCACCGACCTTGCCGAGGAGAACCGCCATGCCGGACCCTGCTGCTGACGCCCACTCCGACAAGGCCCCCAAGGCGCTTGCGGGCCTGGCCGCTCTGGCCTGCGTGGCGTGCTGCGCGCTGCCCGTCCTGATCGCCGCGGGCGTCCTGGGGCCGGCGCGGGTGCGGTGGTGGGCTGGCTGCCCGCCCTCGCCGTGGTCCTGGCCGTGCTCGCCGGCGGGACATGGTGGCTCGGACAGCGCCGCCGCTCCTGCTCTTGCGGCACGAAGAGCACAGGTGAGGGCGGGTGCGGCTGCCAGAAGGATGCCGACCCGCTGAAGATCACGAGCGGGGGCCGTCGATAGGGTTCGCCGGTATGACCGTCGCTCGTTCCGTTGCCCTGTTCGCCGTTGCCGCCCTCTTTGAGATCGGCGGGGCCTGGCTGGTGTGGCACGGCATCCGCGAGCACAAGGGCTGGGTGTGGATCGGCGCTGGCGTCATCGCGCTGGGCCTGTACGGGGTGGTGGCCACCTTCCAGTCCGACGACAACTTCGGCCGCATTCTTGCCGCGTACGGCGGGATCTTCGTCGCCGGATCCATCGCCTGGGGCATGGTCGCCGACGGCTACCGCCCTGACCGCTACGACGTCATCGGCGCCCTGGTCTGCCTCGCGGGCATGGCCGTGATCATGTACGCGCCCCGCGGGAACTGACCCCGCCCGGCCGTCCCGGACCGCTTGACGTCAGCCCACCGTGATCGTCTGCTGACTCCCGTCAGGCAACGTGCAGGTGGAGGCCCTGTACGGGTTCTCCTTGACCTGTCCACCCGCGGCCGCGCACTCTTCCCCGGTGATGGTCGGAGACGCGGCGGCCTGAGCGCTGAAAGCACCGACCGCGCTCGCGCCGGCCAGGGCGGCTGCAGCCAAGGCGAGGCCCAGCATTCTTCTCATACGCATGACTTCCTCCTCTCAGGCGCCCCCGTTCGGCCCTTTCAAGGACAAGTCTCGGGCCGACAGCGCTCTCCTCCTCAGCATGGGCGATGTACAGGAAGCCCGCGAGACCAGTCGCGCGCCGCAACAGGGATCCGGTCGAGGCCAGTGCGGGAGTCACCCGGAGCACATGTGGTGTGACCAGGGAGGGAGAGAACTGCTGCCTCCGGGCCAGTGGCACCTGTCGACAACAGCAGGGCAAGCGCAGTCGGAGCGGAGCCTGGGCGGAACGGCAGCCGAGCAATTGCCGCACGGCCCGGTCCTCGATGGCGAACTGGTCGTCTGGGACACCGAGGCCGGCCGGTTGCCCTTCGAGGCGTTGCAGCGCTGGGCCGCCACCCGCGCCCGCGGCGCCCGGGCCCTGGCCGCCCGGTGGCCGGCCTACTTCGTCGCCTTCGACCTCTTGCAGCAGGACGGCCAGGAGCTTTTGAGGCGCCCGAGGGATGCACCAGCGTCACCCACCTCCACAGTGAACTCGTCGCCGACAACGCGCCCGTCACCTACCAGATGGTCCGCGCCCACATCGCCACCCTCCGCGGGGCTCCGGCCGGCCAGCCGCCCCGGCCTCCGACGGTGCGCCAGGTGACCGGCTGGCTCACCCGACACCCCACCGCGCTGAGCGAGGACGACCGCGCCGGCTTGAAGGATGTCCTGGCACGCTGTCCCGAACTGGACACGGCCGCCGGGCACGTCCGCGGCTTCGGCGAGATACTCACCGGCCGCCTCGGCTCCACCCTTCCCACCTGGATCGACGCGGTCGAGGCCAGCCAGCTGCCCGGGCTCACCGGCTTCGCACTCCACCTGCTCCGGGACCTTGACGCCGTGACAGCCGGGCTCACCCTGGACTGGAGCTCGGGCAGCATCGAGGGCGCCGTGAACCGGATCAAGAAGATCAAGCGACAGCTCTACGGTCGAGCCGAGTCGCAGAGCAGGGGCGACGCGCTCGTCGGCGAGGGCTCGGAGCCACCCGGTGGGATAGGCGTCGGACTTCGCGTCGGTCAGGAGGGCGCGCAGCACCTAGACGAAGAGCAGGCCCGCTGGGTGAGCGGCGTCGCTGGGCGGGGAATCACGCCGCGTCAACCAAACCTGACCTGACCGGCGGACGGGGTCACCACTGCGCCGACGTTCTTAAGTTCTTCGGCAGTGAACTCCTGGCCACCGCCGCGCGACCACCCGGCCGACAGCGGCGACATAGGAGCGTCGGATCCGATCGGGACCAGGCTCTCATCGTCCGGTCCGGCTGATCAGCTCCGTTCAGGAGGCGGTGACGGGTTTTCGCCATGGTGCGGGTGTCCACCAGTTGGCGGGGCCGAGCGCTGCCATGACGGCAGGGACGAGGATGCCGCGTACGAGAACGGCGTCGACCAGGGCGCAGATGGCGATGCCGACGCCGGTGAATTTGAGGAGGCTGACGTCTGAGGTGCCCATGGCTGCGGCGGACAGGGCGAGGGCTGCGGCGGCACTGCTGACGAGGCGGCCGGTGCGGGCGATGCCGTCGATGATGGCGGTGCGGTTGCTGCCGGTGCGGTCGTATTCCTCGCGGATGCGGCCGAGGAGGAAGATCTCGTAGTCGATGGACAGGGCGAGGGCGACGAGGAGAGTGAACAGGAGCATGGGGGTGTCGAGGGTTCCTGTCACGGTGAAGTTGCCGAGCAGGGTGCGGCCGTGGCCGTCTTGGAAGAGGACTACCAGGATTGCGAGGCTGGCTCCCAGGCTGGCCATGGCGACCAGGAGGGCTTTGAGCGGGGCGATGATCGTGCGGGTGTAGGCAGCGAGGAGGGTCAGGAGTGCGCAAGCCAGGAGGAGGAAGCACAGGGGCATGGTGTTGCGGATGGCCGTGATGGTGTCGGTGACCTCTGCGGCCCGGCCGCCCACCAGGACGGCCCCGGGTGCGGTTGTGGCGCGTACGGCCCGTACGACTGCTGCCGCCTGCTCGGTGCCTGGGTCGGCGGCGGAGGCGAGCAGGAGCACGGCGGCGAGGGAAGGACGGTCGGTATGGCTAGGTCCGTTCGCGGGCTGGGCGGGGCGCACGATGCGGACGCCGATGATGTGGGGGACGCGGGCCAGTCGTTCCGTGTAGGCGGGCAGGCCTTGGGCGGTATCGGGGCCAGTGACGACCAGGGTCAGCAGCCGTTCGGGTGGGGCGGCGAAGGTGTCCCTCACGTGCTGGGCGGCGGCCGCCGCCGGGGCGGAGGGCGGCAAAGTGCGCTCGTCCGCCAGGCCGAGCCGGGCGTGGCCAAGCGGCAGGGTGATCACTCCCAGCAGGACGGCCGCGAGAGCGGTGGTGAGCAGGGGACGTGTGGTGACCGTGCGGGCGGTGGACCGCCAGAATTTGCTGCCGTTCTCGTGGTGGGTGCGTCGCCACCGGGACAAGGGGTCGAAAGCGTAGGTGTGCGGACCGAGTAAACGCAGGAGAGCGGGTAGCACTAGCAGGGCAACGGCGGCGGACAGGATCGAGACGATCATGCCCGCCATGGACAGGGCGCGCAGTACCGGTACGGGCACCACCAGTGCGGCCGCCAGGCAGGCGGTGATCGCGGCGGCGGAGAAGACGATGGACCGCCTGGTGGAGTGCAGCGCGGTGGACAGCGCCTGCTGTGCGCTGTCGCCTCGTGCACGCTGCTCGCGGACCCGGGCCAGGAGGAAGAGGCTGTAGTCGACTGCGAGTCCCGCGCCGATCGCCGAGGCGGCGTTGACCGCTGCCCAGGAGACTTCGGTGACCTGGGCAAGCAGTCCCAGCACAGGGATGGTGCAGCCGACTGCCAGCACGGCCACCAGGACTGGCAGGAGGGCGGCTACCAGGGAGCCGTAGGCGAAGATCAGCAGCAGAAACAGTACGGGGGCTGTGATCAGCTCTGCGCGCATGAGGTCGCGTGCGCTTGTTTCGTCGATTTCCTCGTTGGCGGCAGCTGGACCGCTGGCCTCCACCCGCAGGCCGCCGGCCGCCGTGCGGGCGGCTTTGACCAGACGGGAGACATCAGGCGGGGGCTGCCCGTCCACCCCTTTCAAACGGGCGGCGACCAACATGGTCTCGCCATCCCGGGAGAGCAACCACGCGTTGTCGCGCACGGTGGGGGCCCATACGCCGGCCACTTCGCGGTCGCCGGCCAGGGCTGCGGCCACTGCCACGACGCCGTCTTCCAAAGGCGGCTGCGCCGGGTGCGCTCCGGCGCGGGACAGGGCGAGGAACAGGTCTGGAGAGGGAACACCCAGCCGTTCGGCCCGCCGCTGGGCGTGCACTGCTTCGATCCCGGTGGCCACCGAGCCGCCGGTGGTCAGCGATGCCATCGCAGCCGGCGCCAGGACACCGGCGCACACCGCGGCCAGCATCGCCAGGACCACGGTCAGCCAGGCTCGTCGTCTTGACGGTTTCATCGCGCCCTCTCTGGTGTGTCGCAGGGCCTGTCCAACGATCACGTTGTCGGCCCGGTACGTGCCTTGTTCTGCCTCTTCCGCTCTGGCTCGTCCGGCCGGGCCAGCGCAGCAGAGGCAGGCGGGTACCGCGGAGCATGAGCCGTCGCGACGCCGCCGGTGATCTGGCGGCTGTGCGGCCAAGGGGGGAGCCGGCCGAGGTAGCGAACGCCGTAAGGCAGCGGCCGGTCATTCCCGGACCGTGGAGGCGCTCGCCGCGCGCTGTGCCGGCCAGGTCGGTTGGCACCGCAGCCGTGGGCGGTCCGGTCACTCGACGGGCCCTGTCCCAGGTTCCTGAGGTCGCAGTGCCCCGAGGAGAACGCGTGGGCGCATGAGCGCGGTCGGCCGGTCGATCAGCCCTGCGACTCGCATCAGGGCATTTGTGACGGCGGGGTCCTTCGCCGCCGCATGATGCAACCGCGTCACGTACGCGTTCCCCATCCGCGCGGTGAGCCCACGATGCCCTGCCATTCCGTTGTACTTGAGGTCGCTGGTCGTCGAGATGAACCACGGCTGGTTTACGATCCGCCCGACGTCGCGCATGAACGCGATGGTGCTCGGCGTGCCGCGTGACAGGTGCCGTTGCAGGGCCATCACTTCCATGGCCGCGACGGTCATGCCCTGGCTGTAGTTGGGGTTGAGGCTGCACACTGCGTCGCCGAGCACGAGTAGCCGCTCGGGAAGGCGAGGCAGCCGTTCGTAGTGTCGGCGCACGCTCGCCGGGAAGCGGAAGCAGACTGGGTCGCTCAGCGGGTCGGCGTGCCGAATCTGCTCGTAGACGTCAGCGACGGGCAGGGACCTGGCGAATGCGAGAAATCCGCCGGGATCGGTCGGTGGATGGTCGCCGAGGATGCCGGTCAGCGACACGATGCAGGTTTTGCGGTCGACCTGTCCGAAGAACGCCCCTCGCGGGAACTCGCGTGATGCGATGCAGTTGATGAACTGCGTACCGTTGAGCATGTCCAGGCGGCGGCGGTAGAGCCGTGTGGTGTAGGCCAGACCGATCGTCATCCGCTGCTCGACCGGTCGCTCGTACCCCAGCTCCTCCAGCCATACCGGCGTGCGCGATCCGCGGCCGGTGGCATCGACGAGCAGATCGGCATCGAGATCGAATGCGCTTCCGGCATCCGCTGCAGTCGAACGCAGCCGGACCCCGGTCACCTGTCTGCCGTCCGGTGTGGAGAGAAAGCCGAGAACCTCAGTCCGCTCCAGGAAAGTGACGTTGGGCAGCGCGGCGACTTTGTTGCGGAAGTACTCCTCCAGCACGGGCCGCTGGGCAGTCACGGACGGCAAGCCGGTCCGCGTGGACCGGAACGGCCGGGCGTTGAAGTACCAGCGCTGCTCGCCCAAATCCCCCACGGGAAGTTGTGCGTGCCGTATGTCCCGAAGCAGGTTCGGAAAGAGTTCCTCCAGGATTAGGCAGCCGCGGGCGTGCAGTCCGTGGGCATGCCCGGCATGGGGAGTGCCGCGCCGCGGCCGGCTCACGCTGACCACCCGGTCGCGGTCCACGACGATGACTTCACGGTAGAACTCCGAGAGGACCCTGGCCGAGAACGTTCCGGCGATGCTTCCTCCGAGTACGACAGCCCGGTCGCCAACGCTTTCGTTCATGAGGGGCGCCCCGTCAGGAGCGCGGTGGCGAGGCCGAGGAACCCGAGGTCGATGGAGATCAGCACGAGGAACCGGGCCTTGCGCAATTCGCGGCGATACACCCCGTAGTACAGCTGGGCGAGTTGGAGTGCCACCGCTGGAGCACTGAGCACGATGAATCCCGCGTTCAGCCGTGTCGTGGTGAAAAGCAGAACAAGCAGTACGGCATTGACCGCAACCAGCACATGAAGTACGACGGCGAACGCCAGGGGTGACAGGACGACGGCAAGGGTTTTCCGGGAGACGGCAGCGTCTCCTGCCCGGTCGGAGGCGTTCCCGTACGACACCACCAGGAGCAACCACAGTCCGAACAACGCACTCATGAGGAGCGTCTCACGGCTGACGGTTCCGGCGGCGAACCAGTAGGGCACGAGTACGGTGCAGACACCAGTGAAGAAGATCGTCGACTCGAGTCCCAGCGGCCGGTAGCTCAGCTTGATACCGCAGGAGTACTGGACAGCGAGAGCGGGCACACCGAAGGCGACCACCATGGCCGGTAAGGGAACCCGCCAGTCCAGAACGCCAGCGGCAAGCGAGATCGCGAGCATCCCGCCGATCCACGCGGCGACGGCGAACCGAACCGCCTCCGGCAAGGCCAGCGCACCGGTGAGCAGTGGTTTCCTCACCCTCGTCACCAGTGGCCGTCCCACGTAGTTACGGGCGTCACTGCCGTTCAGGAACCCGCTCACGTCGTCGGCGGCTGACGCGCTCCACTGGATGGCCAGCGTGCCGACAAGCATGAATGCCATGGCGAGCAGCGTGCCGCCGCTCAGAAAACCGTCCGACCGCAGGAGCAGCAGCCCTAGGGCCCAGCCATAGGCATAGTGATAGACCCGGGCCTTGGCGAGCCTGAGGTAGCTGATGATTTTGGGCCGGGGCCTGATCGAGGCGGCGACCGGCGTTTGCGTGGCGGTCACGCGCTCCTCCGCTCATCGCGGACGCCGGCGGCCTCAAGCAGTTGGAACGTCACTGGAACGTCACCAGCTTGGCGGGTCGTCTGTTCCCGCTCCGTGAGCCGCACAGCGCACCGGGCGGCTAGCGAGTTCAGCCGGCCGGGGTCACCGAGGCTGTTGAACCCCAGGAACAGCCGACCCGAATCGGTCAGCCGTGCCAGGCCTTCACGCAGGTACCTGTGGTGCGTGGCATAGCCACGATCGAAGATCGCGTGCTGCATGGGGCGCGTGTAGACGAACTCCTCGGGGGCGCAGATGACGTTGGAGTTCCAGAACACCACGTCGAACTGTTCACCGGGCGCCAAGGCGTCGTACAGATCGCTGTGCAGCACGTTCATCCGGTCGGTCACACCGTGGCGGGCGGCGTTGAGCTCGGTGTTGCGTACCGCCTCAGGGTTGATGTCCACCGCGGTGACCCGCGAGCACCCCGCCAACGCCGCCATCACCGCGGTGACGCCGGCTCCACAGCCCACCTCCAGAAAGCTTCCCCCTACGGGGAACGGCAGCCATTGGGTGAACAGCTGGGTGGAGTCGGTGTGGACCGGAGCGAACACCTGGGGAATGAGATCCCACCGCAACCCAAGCATCTCGAATTCCTGCGGCTTCCTTCCTCCGTCGTGCCTCTCCACCAGCTGCAGGCCGACATCGAAGAGGGCGTCGCCACCCGGCGCAGCAGCAGGGGCGAGGAGTGAGGGGACATACCGACTTGCCATGACAGTTCCTTGTTCGGGGTGATGGCCTGTTCAGCGGTCGCGGCGGGTGGCCATGTCGGCCAGATGCCTCAGGGATGCGGCCGCGGCAGCCGGGAAAGGGAAGCCGTCGAGAACAGCCAGGGCACGCATCCGGCGTTGGGCGATCATGTCTTCGACGGCGTCGCGTGCTCCCGTGGCGACGAGAATGTCGCGGATGTCCTGGGCACCGGTACGGTCGAGACGGGCGTTCCCGATCAGGGCGCGCAGAGCGCCGGCCTGGACCGAGTCGGCACGTTGCCTGGCAATGGCCAGCAGCACGGTGTGCTTGCCGTCACGCAGATCGTCGAGATCCGATTTGCCGGTGGTTCCCGGATCGCCGAAGACCCCGAGCAGGTCATCGCGGAGCTGGAAGGCTTCACCGAGCGGAACACCGTAGGCGCTGCACGCGTCCAGCATGCCCTGGTCGGCGCCCGCCAGTTGCGCACCGGCCATCAAGGGATACTCCACGGTGTAACGGGCGGTCTTGGCACGGCAGATGGCAAGCGCTTCCTCGACAGCGATGTCGGAGCTCCCCGCTGCGAGAAGGTCGAGATACTGGCCGGTCACCGCCTGCATGCGCATGGCGTCCAGCAGGGCTCTCAGCATTCCTGCCCGAGGGGTGGCCAGCTCGGCGACATGGATCAGGTCGAAGGACCAGCACATCGCAAGATTGCCCAACAGGATCGCCGTGCTCACCCCGAAACGGTCAGCCGAGGGATGCCGGCCATGGCTTTCGGCGAGCGAGCGGTGCACCGTCGGACGCCCCCGCCGGATGTCGCTGCCGTCCATGACGTCGTCGTGGATCAAAGCGCCGGCGTGGAACAGTTCCAACGCGGCACCCAGATGAGTCACGGCGACGGTACTTCCGTGCCCACCCGCGGCTTGCCAGCCGTAGTAACACAGCAGCGGGCGCAGCCGCTTGCCACCGGACAGGAACCCTTCCAGCAGTTCCACGAACATCGCGATTTCGGGACCGCCCGATGCCTGCTCCTTGTCGGCGAGGAACCGAGCAAGCAACCCATCAACCGCCGAACAGTCCCACGGCGCAGGTGCATCCGCTCGTACGGTGCCGTGGGATGTTAAAAGCGACATGCAAATCCTCCAGGTGGGCAAACCGAAGAGACAGGCAAGCGGTAAGACGCCCGTCATCGTGAACGCCGGAACCACTCGTCTGCCGGTCGCATGGCGGGTGAGAGGACCGATCAGGCTTCGCTGTGTCGAAATCCATGACCGCAAACGATGCCGCGAAGTCGACTGCTGATCACGCGTACACATTCGCACCGTATCAGTCCGGACACGAAGCGTGACAACCAGTCATTCGGGCGTATGATCTGCTGGAGCCAATGAGGCGACGGTGGTCCGATGCCGACGGCGCAGACGGACCCCCTCGAGCCCGATGGCTCGCATGATCCTCGCGACCCGCTTGTGGTTGACCACCGGGCCGCCCTCGTCACGGAGCTCGGCAGTGATTCCTGGGGCGCCGTAGGTACCGTCGGAGTCCTGGTGGGCCTTGCGTATCCGGGCTGCGAGCCCGGCCTCGGCAGTCTGCCGGGCCGCTCTTGCGGCCGCCGTGCGGCGCCAGTAGTAGAAACTCGAGCGGGACAAGCCCAGGATGTCGCAGAGCCGCTTCACGCCGTGACGGCGCTGGTGATCTTCAACGAACTGGCAGCGGTTCACCAGCGCGTCTCCGTCGCGAAATGCCGGGCCGCCTTGCGGAGAATGCCGGGCTCTTCCTCGAGCTCACGGATCCTCTTGCGTGCCGCGGTCAGCTCCGCCTGAACGATGTCACCTCCGGTCTGGGCAGCGGCTGGCGGCGCGGAATGAGCGCCGGGGCGGCGTCCGTCGGCGGCCTTGATCCAGTTCCGCAGCGTCTCGGTGTTCACCCCGAGATCAGCCGCGACCGACTTGACCGTCGCTCCCGGCCTCGACCGGTACAACGCGACCGCGTCCGCCTTGAACCCAGCGGGATAGTGCTTCATCCCCACGGGGACTCCGTTCTCCTGGACCATCAAGATCCAAGTCTCTCCGGTGTCCAAAATCCGGGGTCAGGGCCCGTACGGCCCAGCCCCTCAGCTTGCGTTGATGCCGTTCCACCCGTGTCCGAGCCCTCGGCGTCGCGGCCGGGACGGCGCGGCGGCGCGGGCCGGCGGGGTGCTCAGGGCGGTGGTCAGGCACCGTCGCTTCTGCTCCTGGTCGGCGGTCCACTGGTCCAGGATTCGCTTGATCATCGGGCCTTCTCTTTCGGTTCACGGTCGGCGGTGGTGCCGGTCGTGACGATGTTGCGTGGCACGGCCGCCGGATGTACGGGTTTTCAGTGATCTGACCCTGACCGTCCGTGTGGTGTAGGAAGGCATTGCCGACGGCGAGATCACCGTGGATAAGTCCCCCCTGGGCGGCAGTGCCGCGGTCGTCCTGTTCACCGTCGTCCGGTTGTCGGCCATGCACCACGCACCCGCCCGGGATATGGGCGGCCCGGGTGCGGCGATGCCGGTGGCAGGTTCCCCGCCGGAGCGGGGGACCAGGAGCGCTGAGCTTGCCGCGACACCGAGGTTGTCCGTGCCGGGGGATCTCGCCGAGGCGGATGCCCGTTCGTCAACGACGCAGACTGCCCGGTGACCTCCACCCGGCCTGCGTCTGCGGGGAGGGCGGCGATACCCGGTCTGCGGGGGGCGGTGCTGCGGCCGCTCGCTTTCATCGGGTGGGCGGACGGGCCATGAAGCCGCGCTCGGACAGGGCGGGCAGGCGGTAGCGATCGCGGGTGGACTCGTCGAAGTCGTCGAGGAACCCGTGGAGCAGGTCGGCGAGGTGGGCCGGGGATTGGACGGTGAAGAGGGCGGGCTGGTAGCCGGCGACCTGGTACGGCATCCGGACCAGCTCGGCGAGGTCGAACGGCCGCAGGTCGGCCTGGGTGAACCGCCCGAGCTCGCCGTAGGACGACAGCAGGGCCGCCCCGTACGCTCTGGGCCGCCGCTGCTCGAGGACGGTGCCGTATTCGAGGGTGAACCAGTACACGCGGCTGATCAGATCCAGCGCGTCGGCAGTCTCCACCCGGGCCGCGGCCCGGCCCACCGTGCGGTACAGGTCGGCGAAGAACGGATCGGCGAGATGGATGCCGTGCCCGAACACGTCGTGCAGGACGTCCGGCTCCGGCGTGTACAGGGGCATCGCTGGATGCCGTACGTACTGCACGGCATGGAAATACCCCTTGGCCATCGCGCCCAGGAAACGCTTGTTCGCAACGATCCCGCCCGCCAGGGTGAAGCGGAAGCCCGTCAGGGCCTGCAGCCGGTTGGAGACCTCCTCGTGCTGCGGGACACCGCCGGCCGGAATCGGCGCGACGCCCCGGGCCCCCAGAACTTCCCGGCAGGCCCAGAGGTCCTGCGCGCGCAGCAGCGCACCGTGCACGGCGCGCCAGGTGGCCCTGAGTGCGCTCCGGCCCACGTGGGAAGTCCCGTGCTCTATCTGACGGATGGGCGCTTCATCTGTTGTGGCCGAGGTTCAATCTGGCGCCTCGTACGGGTGCTACCGGCTGTCGGGGGCTTTTCGGGCGCTGCTGTGGCGGGCAGGGTGTCGGGCATGGACATCTCGCCGTTCCTGCAGCGCAAGCTCGCCCGCCGCTTCGCCACCTTCGACACCAACCGTGACGGCTATATCGACCGCGCCGACTTTGAGTCGGCCTGCGACCGCCTCGCCACCGCTTTCCGTCTCGCGCGTGAAGCCCCCGCGCTCAAGCACATGCGGGAGCTGAGCGACGGCCTGTGGCAGCACTTGTCACGGGCCGCGGACAGCGACGTCGATGGACGCATCAGCCTCGCCGAGTACCAGGCGGCGTTCGCCGCCGGGTTGCTGGTCACGCCCGCTTCCTTCGACGCCGGGTACATGCCGTTCCTCGATGCGCTGATGGACATCGCGGACGAGGACGGCGACGGGAAACTGACCCGGGATGAGCAGGTTCGCTGGTCCGGCGCCCTGATGGGGCTGCCTGAAGCGGACGCTCGAGAGGTCTTCGGCCGTCTCGACCGGGACGCCGACGGGCTGATCAGCCGGGACGAGATGCTCCAGGCAATCCGTGAGTTCTACTTCAACGAGGAGCCGACCTCCACCGGTGTGTGGCTGCTCGGACCACTGGACCCCGCATAGCAGGCAAACCTGTCGCCCAGACGGACCGGTTTGAATGTAGACGGCTGTTCATGTCCGCTCGGACCGGCCGTACGGGTCACTACCGCCAGCCCGGGCGGCCGGCTACTCCTGCAGACCCGGCGCGGATCCCTGGTCCAAAACCGATTCCCCGACCTGGTCGCAACCGCCGGGCAGCCACCGGGGGGACGATCTGATCCACGGCCGCGGTATGGGCGCGTCGCGCCCCGTCCGCTTTGGGAGGTAGAGGCCGCCGAGGGCTTCCTCGCAGGTGTGGCCGCCGCCACCCGGCGCCCGACGGCAGCCTTCGCCCCGACCGCGCAGCGCACTTGGCCTCTGACTGCGTCGACAGTGCGAATCGTTCCTGCGGTGAATGTCTGCGGCTGTGTGGGTGAGCGCAGCCCGCTATGTCTCCGGTGGAGGTGAGGAGGCAGGTAGAAGACAGGGGTCGTTCCGTCGTCCTGAGGGGTGTTCGTGATGAGCCGAGGCTTGATCGTCGTGGATGTGCAGAAGGACTTCTGCGAAGGAGGCAGTGTTCCCGTCGCGGGAGGCGCGCAGATCGCCACCGCGATCGCCGAGCTGGTGGAGCAGGGCGCGGACGGTGACTACCAGTACGTCGTGGCCACCCGCGACCACCACATCGACCCGGGCAGCCACTTCTCCTCGAACCCGGACTTCAAGGACAGTTTCCCCGTCCACTGCGTCGCCGGAGACGAAGGCGGAGAATTCCACCCGAACTTCGCCCCCGCCGCCGCCGGCGGCAAGGTCCACGCCGTCTTCTTCAAGGGCGCCCACAGCGCGTCCAAGAGCGGCTTCGAAGGCGCGGACGCCGAAGGCACCTCCCTCGCGGACTGGCTGCGCGCACGCGGGGTGCGGGATGTCGACGTGGTGGGCATCGCAACCGACCACTGCGTGCGTGCCACCGCTCTGGACGCTGCCGCGGCTGGATTCGGAACCCGGGTACGCCTGGACTACACGGTCGGTGTCGCCCCCGGCACCATTGCCTCGACTCTGGACGACTTCCGCCGGGCAGGCATCGAGATGTCCGGCAAGGCACCGGCGCCGAGGTAGCCCAGCAGGGAGGACAACGCCCTCGCTCCGTGGCGGTCCACACTCGCGGAACCGGTTCTGCGAGAGCTCGTTGGACTGGGGGTGCACGGCCCCTGCCCGGGGTGCCTCGATCGAGTGTCACGACAGCCGCTTCGCGTCGTTGGAGCACCAGGGGCAGCCCGCTCTTGAGCTCACCGACCGTGAGGCTTTTACTTGATGCGCTCATCCCATCCCACTCTGCCTGGGACCGTCACGGGGACCAAGGTCCCCGCCAGGCGGTTGACGACGCGCCAGTTGGCTGAGCGCGCGAGGACACGGGCAGTTGGGCATCTTCTGTCTCGCCAGGACGCTCAGGGCTGGTGGAAGGGCACCTTCGAGTGCAATGTGACGGGCGATGCCGAGGACCTGCTGTTACGCCAGTTCCTCGGGATCGGGGACGAGAAGATCACACACGCCGCCAGCCTCTACATCCGCGGCGAGCAACGCGAGGACGGTACCTGGTCCACCTTCTACGGGGGCCCAGGTGACCTCTCCACGAGCATCGAGGCGTATGTCGCCCTGCGGCTTGCTGGAGACGCGCCTGACGAGCCGCACATGGCCAAGGCGGCCGCGTGGATCCGCGCCCACGGTGGTACCGCCGCCAGCCGGGTCTTCACGCGTATCTGGCTCGCACTGTTCGGCTGGTGGAAGTGGGAGGACCTGCCGGCACTGCCCCCCCGAGCTGATGTTCCTGCCCAAGTGGTTCCCGCTCAACATTCACCACTTCGCCTCTTGGTCCAGGCAGACCATCGTGTCGCTGAGCGTCGTCTGCGCCGAGCGTCCCGTACGGCCCGCACCGTTCACTCTTGGCGAGCTGTATCCCGAGTCGCAGACGTCCGCTCCCTCCGCGCCGCGTGTTCCGGCCAGCCATTGGACGCGCTTCTTCACCTGCCTGGACAAGGCGCTCCACGCGTATCACAAGGTGGCACCGGGTCGGCTGCGCAGGGCCGCCATGAGCAGCGTCGCGCGCTGGATCATGGAGCGCCAGGAGAGTGACGGCTGCTGGGGCGGCCTTCAGGTGGATGCCACCTACGCGCTGATCGCCCTGCACCTGCTCGGTTACAGACTGGAACATCCCGTCATGCACGCGGGCCTGGCATCGCTGGACGCTTTCGCCGTCTGGCGCCAGGACGGTGCCCGCATGATCGAAGTCAGCCAGTCGCCGGTGTGGGACACCAGCCTGGCCGTCAACGCTCTCGCCGACGCCGGGGTGCGCTGCGACCACCCGGCGCTTATCAGGGCCGCCGACTGGATGCTGGGAAAGCAGCACGCACGGCCCGGCGACTGGGCCGTGCGCAGGCCCAGACTCGACCCGGGCGGCTGGGCCTTTCAGTTCCACAACGAAAGCAACCCCGACCTTGACGACACCGCCGAGGTCATCCTCGCGCTGCGCCGGCTCCGGCACCCCGACCCGCCGTCCGCCGACGTCACCGCGCATGTCGTGGAAATGCTCGCCTGCGAAGGCAAGCGGGATGACCCCCGCACCCGGCGTGGCATCGCCTTTCTCCTGGCCGAGCAGGAGGCGTCCGGGGCCTGGTTCGGCCGCTGGGGCGTCAACTACCTCTACGGAACCGGCGCGGTTGTCCCCGCGCTCACGGCTGCCGGACTGCCCGCGGCGCACCCCGCGATCCGCCGAGCCGTTACCTGGCTGTGCTCCGTGCAGAACGAGGACGGGGGCTGGGGCGAGGATGTGCGTTCCTACCGAGACGAACGGTGGGCTGGGCAGGGCACTTCCACCCCTTCCCAGACCGCCTGGGCGCTGCTCGCAGTCCTGGCGGCCGGTGAAGGAGACAGCGAGGCTGTCGAGCGGGGCGTCAGATGGCTCGTCCAGGCTCAGCACGAAGACGGAACGTGGGAGGAGCCGCACTTCACGGGCACCGGCTTCCCCGGCGACTACTCGATCAGATACCACCTCTACCGTCAGGTCTTTCCCCTGATGGCACTCGGCCGCTACCTACACCAGGGGCGGCCGGGAGAGCTCCCGTGCAAAACGACGGACGTGCCGCACTCGCCAGAGCCGTAACCAGCGTCCGGAAACGTTCCGACGACTTCGGCCCCGGACGGCACCAAGGCCCTTGCGGGGGGACGCCTGGTCGGTCGGCGGACTGAGCTCGCCACTACTGGCCCACCTTTCACCTGGGTGAGAGCCACGGCACCGCTCCTCTTCCCGCGCACAACCGTTCACGACGCTGCTCGTTCACGAGGAGTGCCCCCTGTCCCGTTCGTCCCCGTAGCCGGCCCACGCCGACTGCCGCTGCTCGGAAACCTCCCCGCATTCGGCCGCGACCCGCTGGCGTTCCTAGAACGTCTGCGCGACGAGTTCGGGGACGTCGTGACCTGGTCGCTCGGCCCGATGAAGATCATCTCCCTCACCCACCCTGAGCACATCGCCGAGCTCCTGGGAAGCAATGAAGGACACTTCGAGAATCTCGATGCCGGCTGGGCGTTCAAACAACTGGTCGGCAAGAGCGTCATGCGCAGCCAGGGCGCTGTCTGGCGCCGCAAGCGATCCCTGGTCCAGCCCTCCGTCCGCCCCTCCCAGGTACGCCGCTACGCCACGACGATGGTCGACTGCGCCGTGGCGCTTGCCGACCGCTGGCAGGAAGGCACCCAGATCGATGTGCTGCGAGAGATGGATCAGCTCTCCCAGCGGATCGTGGTCCGAAACCTCTTCGGCAACGACATCGGCGACCAGGCCCACGCACTACGAGACGCGATGTCCGTGGCCGGGCGAGAGATCGGCGCCGAGCTACGGGGCATCGGACTCTTCCTGCCGCCCTGGGTGCGTACCCCCGCCCGCCGACGCCTGCTCAACGCCGTCGCGACCGTCGATACTGAGATCGACCAGCTCATCCACGCCCGACAGGCATCAGGAGAGGCCGGCGACAGCGGCGAGGACCTGCTGGGCAGGCTGCTCGCAGCCCGGGACGAGGAAGGACGGCCGCTCACCGCCGCTGAGGTGCGAGACGAAGCGGTGACGCTGTGGGCCGCTGGACACGAAACCACGGCGACCGCGCTGACGTGGACCTGGTACCTGCTTTCGGCATCGCCGCACGCGCGAAGGGAGCTCGCCGCGGAACTCGACCGTGTACTCGACGGGCGCCCCCCGACGTACGCCGACTACGAGCAGCTGACCTGGACCCAGCAGATCATCAAGGAAGCCCTACGGCTCTACCCGCCCGCGTGGATCATTCCTCCCCGGGTGGCACGGGAAGGAGCCACCCTGGGAGCAATCCGGATCCCGGCCGGGACGACGCTCTGGTGCAGCCCGTGGGCGACACACAGAGACGCCCGCTGGTTCTCCAACCCCACGGCCTTCCGCCCCGAACGCTGGGACACGCACGCCCAAGCCAGTGTGCCCCCGTATGCCTGGTTCCCCTTCGGAGGCGGCCACCGCGCCTGCCTCGGTGCCCGGTTCGCCCTGGTCGAGGCAACACTGGTGATCGCAACACTGGCCCAGCGCTTCCACGTAGACATCGCCCCAGGGAAAGTGGTCCCCACGGTCGGCCTACAGCTCCATCCCTCCACAACACTGCACGCCACACTACGACCCAGCCCCCACTGGCCTGCCCGCCTCGCTGAAGAGTGAGTGCAGATAGGCGTGCGGCCAGCGCGGTGATCCGTACGAAACGGCGTGGCGGCGCTTGCGACGCGATCCCTGGCCGAGTGTGCCTTCCCATTCGACGTCGAATTGCTGCTCCTTCTCGGGTTCTGGCTCAACTTCTGTGGTGACGGCTCGACGCTCAGTTCATAGGGACGCTGGACGATGGGGACCAGCTGGTCAACGCGTTGGTCCGACGCGGGCACGAGCGCACGCGACGCAGCTCCACAGAAGTTGAGCCAGAACCCCTTCTCGTGGGCAGAGCCAGCTGGGCCGTGGGATGAGCCATGTTCGATTCCCACTGGCAGTGTGTTTCAGCGGCGCATGCGCCAGGTGCCGTAGAGGCCGGCGACGGCGCTGATGATGCCGGCGAAGCCGGTGTCCCCGACGGCGAGGTAGATGCCGGCGCAGGTGGCGAGGAGGGCGAGCAGCACGAGGCTGTCGTGGGTTGTGTGCCGGTTCGTTTCGGGGGGTGCGGTCGGTTCCGGGTGGGTGGGGGGACGTGTCGGGTCGGGTTTCTGTGGTGTCGCGTCGGTGTCGGTCATGTCTCCAGGAGAGCGGCCGCGAGGACGGGTTCCTAGTGATCCGTACGGGCCCGCATGGACCCGGACGCCGCCCTGCATTGCGCAGGTGAATCCGTCCTGACCTCGAACGCCGTCGGGCGTTCAGCATCGTTCGGCAGATTCCGTGTACGTACGGCGCCAAGACTCTCTAGCGTTGCTTTCCGAACAAGGGGGGTGATCCGGTGACTCATGAAGATCCCGGGATCGAGCCGCACGATGCCGCCGCGATCGCTGCGTTCGAGGACGCGCTGCACGAGTTCACCGAGGAGCTGAACCGGCTTCACATTGCCAACGGCGCGCCGAGCTACTCGACCCTGGCCAGTGCCTCGGCGAGGCCGCGGCTGACCAAGGCCGGCCTCAACGAGTTGCTGGCCGGCAAGCGGTTCACCTCCCTGGAGGCCCTGCTCGAATTCGTCCGGGTCGTCACCACCCCCCGGGACCTGGATCCGCCCGCCGCTGCCGGGTTCCGGGCCGACCCCGCACTCGTGGACGACTGGCGTGGCCGCTGGCAGGACGTGAAGCTGCTCCAGCGCCGGGCCCAGCCCGCGAGCAAGCGCTTCCGTGCCTCCGTGCGGCAGACCCTGGACGACGCCACACAGGAAGCCGAAACCGTCCGCAAGGACGCCCACGCGGAAGCCGACCATATCCGCGCGAGCGCGGAAGCCGACGCCGAACGACTCCGCGCCCAGGCCCAGCGCGACGCGGACGAAGTCCTGCACCGTGCCGGCCAGACGGCCGCCCGAGCCCACGGGTCGCAATCACGAGAAGGGGAAAGTCTGCACACCCGGGCGTCCGCCGCCGGCGTCGGCGGCCGGTTACGGCGGCAGGGGAGGGACCTTGTGGCGCGGCCGGCGTTACGTCCGCTGGCCACGGCGACCGCGGTCGTCGGGCTGGCGCTGGCCGCGATGCTGGCGGGGGACTCCCTCACCGGGACCCCGGGCACCTGCCAGGCTGGTCAGACCCAGACCGCCGACCAGCTAATCCCCCGAGCCGACTTCCAGGGCCGCAAAACCGTGCAGCAGGCGGCATTCGCCCTCAAGCCAGGGGACATCATCTACAGCAAGGTCCCCGCCTTCAGTTTCCCGACCGCGCCCTCCTCCAGCGCTTCGGCGGACACCACTCCAACACCGACACCGAGCCCTACCCCGACGCCCAGCACGTCACCGACGCCGACACCCACCCAAAGCAAACCCGACCCCTGCGCCCCGCAGGCTCGCGACCGGTAGCACGCTCGCATCGAGAGTCGTTTGGTGTAGGCGGTTCGTGTGTGGGGGCGGCTGCCTTTTGACACGCTGGGGCAGCGCGAATTCCGCACTCGTGATCTTGAGGTCAGCTTCCGGGGGCGTGGGCAGGAAGCCCGGTTCGAGGCTGCCACCGTCGCCGATCTCAGGGCGGCGACCGCCCGCTACCCCGCCGATGCCGGCCTGCGCTCCCTGATCAAGGACCTGCGGAGCAACAGCAGCGACTTCGCACGCCTGTGGGACACCGGGATGGTGGGTGTCCACGAGACGGACACCAAAACCGTCCACCACCCCGATGTCGGCGTACTCACCCTCGACTGTGATGTCCTGATGGTTCCCGGCAGCGATCTACGCATCGTCGCCTACACCGCCGCCCCCGGCAGCGACGCCTCCGACCGGCTGAGGCTCCTCAACGTCATCGGTACCCAGGCCATGACCGAGAACAGCACCCCGGCGTAGCCGTCGGCCTGGCCGCACACGACGCCCGGGTCGGCAGCCCGGCGCATCCACGAGCGACGGCTCGCGGCCCCCGTCGCCTGGGCGCCGGGGCGAGAGTGTCCAGTGATGGGAACCGTGAAATCGGCGGTCATCGAGCTGTAGATCGCTCACCCGCCGAGTGTCTCCGCCATCCGGTCCAGGTCGGCAAGAAGAGCTGCCATGCCTTCCGGCGGAACAGCGTCGGTCATCCGCTGGTCGATGGCGTAGACGGCGGAGCGTGCCGCGGCGAGGCGCCGGTGGCCATCCTCGGTGAGGTGGGCGGGCAGCGCCCGGCCGTGGTCGGTGGTGGTCGCGCGGGTGATCAAGCCGGCCTCCTGTAGTCCGCGCAGGACGACGTTCATGGATTGCCGGGTGACGAAGGTGCCGCGGGCCAGTTCGGCGTTGGACAGCCCGGGCTGCTGGTCGAGCAGTTCGAGGCAGGCGTACTGCGGCACGGTCAAGCCGTGCTCACGCAGGGCCCTGTCCATTGCGCCGCGCAGGGCGGCGGCAGCGCGCTTGAGGCGGTAGCCCAGGCGCTCGGTCACGTCGCCGGTCGGGGTCGGGTTGTCGGTCGGCCCATCAGTCATGTCAGGAGTTTGACATAGGTGGGCGGGGACGCCTAGCGTCATCCATGTCAAAGTCCTGACATTGAGCGCATCTGAGGAGCTCCCATGACCACCACCGTTTCCGTCACCGGACCGGACTTCATCGCACTGCAGGTGCGTGACGTCGACGCGGCAGCTGCCTTCTACGAGACTCACCTCGGACTGCGCCGGGCGCCGGCCTCGCCCCCCGGCGCCGTGGTGTTCACGACCGAGCCGGTCGCATTCGCTGTCCGCGAAGCCCTGCCGGGCGTGAACCTCGACGGTGTGGAGCGGCCCGGTGTCGGTGTTGCGCTGTGGTTCAAGACCAGCGACGCCCAAGCCCTCCACGACCGCCTCCTGGCTGCCGGGACCCCCATCGTCAGGGAGCCGGAAGACGGCCCGTTCGGCAGGATGTTCACCTTCCTCGGCCCCGAGGGCTACGCGATCACCGCCCACGGGAACTGACCGTGTATGCCTTCACCATCACCCCGCAAGGACCGTTCTCCCTCGCAGCAGGTCTCGGCTTCCTGAAGGGCTTCACCCCCGCCGGGTATTACGACACCGGTGAGGGCCAAGCCATACGGCTGGCTTTCCCCGCCGACGACGGCCACTCGACTGTGGGGGTCGAGGTGAGGCAGGAAGACGGCCCACAGGGCATCGTGAAGGCGGAGGCCATCCTGTATACCGGCCCGCCCTGCAAGGGGCGGGCCGGGACGGCGGCAGGGATCGAGCCCGTTCCGGCTTCCTCTGGGGTCGACGCAGTGCGGCAGCAGCTGGCCCGCATCCTCTCGCTCGACGTCGACGGCAGCGGATTCCCCCAGCTCGCCAAGGGCGATCCCGTCGTGGCCGAGCTCATCTCGGCGTACCCGGGCTTGCGGCCGGTGTGCTTCCACTCCCCGTACGAAGCGGCAGCCTGGGCACTCATCGGCCACCGCATCCGCATGGTCCAGGCTGCCGCGATCAAGGCCCGCATCGCCGAACATCAGGGACAACACGTCACTGTCGCCGGCCGCACCCTGCACGCCTTCCCCACCCCACGGGCCCTGCGCCAACTCGAACGCATCCCAGGGCTCCCCGACATCAAAGTCGAACGTCTTCGCCACCTCGCGGATGCGGCTCTCGCTGGGGACCTCGACGCCGCCCAACTGCGGGCGATGCCGGCCAAGGACGCCCTTGTCCACCTTCAGACCTTGCCCGGGGTCGGCCCCTTTTCCGCCGAGCTGATCCTCATCCGCGGCGCCGGACACTCCGACGTCTTTCCCCGCCACGAACCCCGACTGCACGCCGCGATGGCGCGTGCCTACGGCCTGAGCGAGCCGGATTCGTCCCAGGTGAGCCGCCTCGCGGGCATCAGCGACCACTGGGCGCCCTACCGGAGCTGGGTCTCCCTCCTGTTGCGCGCGCAGTGGGGCGTTTCCGTACGTCGCCCGGGGCCGCGACCTACCGCTTCCCCGGCGCATCTACCTCGGGAAGGGCCGCTCGACCTGATGCGCTAGGTCCACCCTGCTCGTAGCGGTCGCCCGCCGCTGCCACTACCAGCGCCGGTGCCACACGACCGAGGGGCAGCCTCCCGAAGGCCACCCCTGACCACTCCACAGCCCGCTACACTCCACCCGCCAAACGAAACCCGCAGGTCAGACAGCGAAATCCTGCTGGAGTACCAGCGCCACCAGTGTCTGAGCTGTTCGTGACAAATAGTGAGCGAGGGCTGGGCGGCGGTGGCTCGCAGGTGTGTTGAGCGAGCGACTGTGCAGCTACTTGGGGTCCTGGCTGTCCCAGGAGTAGACGAACTGGCGGGGACTGAGTTTCCAGCCGGTCAGTACGGTCATCAGCTCTGACTCGCCGGTTGCCTTAGCGGATGCGATGAGGACTGCCCCGATGTCGTAGTCGAAGCCGTCGATGCGCCCGCTGTCGTATTCCCAGTGCTCAAACGGGAAGGTGCGGTCCGCTTCGGGCGTGCATGAGCCAGGCAAGGGTTCGTTCGACGACCCAGCGGCGGGGCAGAAACGACGAACCCGGTGGTGTCCTTGGGTCGGCTGACGGTCTTGATGGTGAGGCGGAGGTGCTGTTTGGCCCAGGTGACGAACTGGCCGGCGTAGGCGGAGTCTGCCAGGCGATGGTGATCTCGGGGTGCATGAGGCGGGGCTGATGTCGGAGACCTCATGCCGGCACCGCGTCGACCCCCGCGTCCGTGAGCACGTACAACCTGTTGCCGGCGACCAGGGGGACTCGATCCGCACCCGGTTCGCCTTTCACTCGCCAGCGCGCCGCTCCCGTACGGGCATCATAGGCCCACAACTCCGAGGTGTGGGCCACCAGTACGGACTGCCCCCCGGCCAACGCCGGTGCGGAGGTGCAGCTGTTGGATTGCGTACGCCACAGCTGCTTCCCGTCGGAGGCGGCTCTTGCGGTGACATAGCCGTCGGCCTTCTTCGCTCCGTCGGCGAAGGGGTTCTGGACGCCGGAGTCGATGGATTGCGCGGCCCGGAAGCTGTCACTGGTAGTCAGAAAGACGGCGGACCCGCCCGGCGCCGCCTCGAGAGCCATCGTTGAATCGACCGTGGCGCGCCAGCGTCTATCGCCCGTCGCGGCGTCGTAGGAGTACACGGCCCGGAATCATGCCTGAACGCCGCCGATACCCCAGCGATCTGTCTGATGCCCGGTGGGAGCTGGTCGAGCCGGTCCTGACCGCCTGGCGATCCGAGCGCCGCGGCCGCGGCCTCGACATCGGCCGACCGCCCGACCACGACCTGCGCAGTCTCCTGGACGCGGTCCTCTGCGTAAACCGCACCGGGATCCCCTGGCGCTACCTCCCGCACGACTACCCGCACTGGAACACCGTCTACGCCTACTTCGCCCGCTGGCAGGAAGAAGGCGTCTTCGACCAGCTCAACACACTCCTGCGACGCCAAGTCCGCAGACGGGAAGGCCGGGAGGAAGAACCGACCGCATGCGTCATCGACTCCCAGAGCATCAAGACGTCCACCAACGTCCCCGCCTGCGAGCAAGGCATCGACGCCGGGAAGAAGATCGTGGGCCGCAAGCGGAGCATCGTCATCGACACCGTCGGCCTGCTCTGGGCGGTCCTGGTCACCGCTGCGAGCGTGCAGGACTCCATCGACGGCCAAACCTTGATCGAACGGGTTGCCGCCGACCATCCGACCGTCCGCAAGATCTGGGTTGACGGCGGATACCGCCAGCACCTCGTCGAGCACGCAGCCACCCTTGGCATCGACATGCACATCGTCCGCCGCGACCCCGCCACCAGAGGGTTTTCCGTCCTGCCCCGTCGGTGGACCGTTGAGAGAACGCTGGGCTGGCTGATGAACCACCGCCGCCTCACCCGTGACTACGAAGCCCACCCGCACCGCTCCGAAGCCATGATCCACCTCGCGGTGATCGACCTCATGACCCGCCGCCTCACCGGCGAATCCACACGCACATGGCGCGACACCTGACGACGCACCGCAAACTTCAGCACACCGACCCGCGGACAAGGGCTGTGGGTTGCTCTGGCAGGCGCCACTGCGCATGATCGATGACATGAGTACGGAAACCGTGGTCGAGAAGACCTGGCGCATGTTGTTGGAGCGCCACCCTGATGCCCGCCGCGGGGATCCTGAGGTGATTGAAGCCGCGTTCGCAGAGTCGCGTCTGCGCCAGCTGTTCCCCTTTCCGAGCCACGGCTGCCTGACCTTTCACCGCAACACAGACTTCCCGTGGAGCAACGACCTTCCCTTCATAGCTGGCGGGGAGAAGACTTACTTGGTGTATGCCGCCGGCTACGCCGAAATCCTCGGCGAAGTGGCTACACCCCAAGCGGCCGCCGCTCTCGTCGTCGCGCACCTCCCGAGCGACTGCGGGGCCGCCGTAGAAGGGCCCTGGCAGGGGCCAAACACACCCTGAAATAGACTGAATTCAATGGATAAAACGCCCTCTAAGTAGCCGTTGTCGTACCGAGAAGTTCGCTTGGCGGTCGAACGAGGGTTCCCGGTCGGGTGGTCTTCCGGCGGCACGGGCACGAAGGCAGGGCCTCCTCCACAGCTCGTGGGTGTCGAATCCATCCGAGCGACAGGAGGCCCTGTTGTCGTAGTCTTCCGTGCCGACACCCGCGGGGTCCAACTCGGTTGCCCGGTCGTGTGATTGCCTCGCGCATCAGTACGGGAACGCGGGCGACCGTGCCGAGCCTGCGCCCGCCTATCCCTCCGACATGACGAATGAGGAATGGGCAGCGGTGCGCGATCAGCTGCCCGTGCCCGCATGGATGAACGGGAAGGGCGGACAGCCGGAGGGCTACTGCCACCGGCAGATGAGCGACGCGCGATCCGCTACCTGGTCGCGGGCGGCATCAAGTGGCGGGCGATGCCGGTCGATCTCCCCGCCTGGGACCGGGTCTACGCCTTCTGGCGGCGCTGGCGCGACAAGGGGCTGATCGCCGAGTTCCACGACCGGCTGAGCGGGAAGGTCCGCGCAAACGAGGACCGGGACGTTGAGCGACCGCCGCGATCATCGACTCGCAGTCGGTGAAAGCAGCCGCGTCGGTGCCGGCCGCCTCACGCGGCTTCGAGGCGGCAAGCTGGTCACCGCGGCGAGCGTGCAGGACTCCGTGGCCGGCACCCGGCTCCTCGACCAGGTCGCCGCCGACCACCCCGGCATGCGCAAGGTCTGGGTCGACGGCGGCTACCGCCAGCACCTCGTCGAGCACGCCGCCACCCTCGGCATCGACATGGAAATCACCACACGCACCCTCGAGACCAGAGGATTCACCCCGATACCCAAACGCTGGGCAGTCGAGCGGACCTACAGCTGGCTGATGCTCCACCGCCGCCTGGCCCGCGACTACGAAACCCTCCCCACCCGCCCCGAAGCCATGATCCACATCGCCATGACCGACCTCATGGCACGCCGCCTCACCGGCGAAGCCACCATCTCCTGGCGCGACCCGACACCATAGGCCAAATAGCAAATTCCGGGATAAAACGCCGGGAGAAAGCGACCTCTAGTCCTGCCTGCTGAGGTACTCCGCCAGGCCCACTTCGTCGATCCGCTCCAAGGCCATCGGGGCGTTGGACGCGGCAAGCGCGCCACCGACCGCTGCCACAACGGCTGCCGCTGGGAGACTCTCGAAGGGTAGGTCGCTTTCCGCCACCGTGCCGCCGACCATGGCGTAGGCCCCGAGAACGGCACCCATCATCACCTGTGCCCGCGAGCCCTGGGGGCCAGCGGCCCTGGCCTGCTCGACGATGTCCGCGATCGCGACCGCCAGGGTGCTTGCCCCGGCACGCTCCTTGATCTTCGCGGCCTGCCCGGTGACATCGGCGTCCTCGAAGGCGAGGCGGGCGAGCTCGCGCAGATCCTCCACGTCGTCCCGAGTCAGGCCGACGAGGGTCAGCCGAAGGAGGTGGTACTGAATCCTCCGTCGCCCGACATCGTCGAGGATGCGGTCGCCCCCGGAACGGAAGAGCTCGCCTGCCCGGCGGGAAACCCCCGTAGCGTCACTCACAGTCATCGCGCGTCCTGTCCTCGGATTGTCCAGTTCCGAGCCATTTCATCCGCCGTCGGGCCGCCCGCCTCGTCGGCTCACCGCCGCAGCGGTGAACGGCACCCGCTTGCCACAGTCCAGCGCTGGTTGCCTCCTTGCGGTGGTGCCCGCTGGGCTACCGCATGACCGTTCGGGTCTGGCGCCGGGTGCTGAGCGACGCGGCTACATCTGCGGCAGCGATGATCACCGAGGTGATCAGTGGAATGAGAGTGGCACCCGTCATACCGGGGACTCTAGTGCCGCATCAAGCAACGTTCGCCCCGTTCTGGATACGGTGAGTCCATGAGCGGTGGTGACCAGCCGGACCTGGACGAGATTGAGGCGTGCTTCGCTGCCGTGGTCGAGGGACGTGTGAGCCGGGATGCAGCTGACCGGTGGGCCGCACGTTGGTGGGTCGACGACACGCTCGACTGGGACGAACTGTCCTGGTGGGCGCTGGGGCTCCTGCATGGGATCGATCTGCGGATGGGTCCCGATGAGCCGTACCTGCACGACGACGAGCAGGTACGGGGGTGGCTGGAGGAGCTTCGGCGGCGCCGTGCCGGGTAGCCCGCCGCGAAGGTCCTTTCCCTGTCCGCATGTGGGCGCCAGGCTGTTGTCCTATGGCGGAGCGGGTGCGGGTTCGTGAGATTGACGATGACGAGGGTCGGCGGCTGTTGCGGATCATCCGCAGGGGCACCGGGTCGGTGGTGACCTGGCGGCGGGCCCAGATGGTGCTGCTGTCCGCGCAGGGCATGCCGGTGGCGAAGATCGCCGAAGTGTCGTTCAGCAGTGACGACCGGATCCGCGACGTGATCCATAACTTCAACACGGACGGCTTCGACTCGCTGTATCCGAAGTATGCCGGTGGCCGGCCCAGGACGTTCACGCTGTCCGAGCGACGCGAGATCAAGAAGATCGCCAAGTCCAAACCGGCCGAGCACGACCTGCCGTTCTCGACCTGGAGCCTGACCAAGCTGGCCGATTTCCTGGTTGCCGAGGGGGTGGTCGACGACATCAGCCACGAGGGTCGCGCATTCTGCTCCGCGAGGAAGGCGTCTCTTTTCAACGCCTGAAGACCTGGAAGACCTCCCGCGACCCGGACTACGCGGGGAAGAAAGCCCGCGTGGAGCACCTTTACGCGATCGCCGATGGCGAGGTGATACTCGAAGATGGCGAGCCCGAGGTCATCTTCTGCATGGACGAGTTGGGACCCCTCAATCTGATGCCCCACCCCGGGAAGCAGTGGGCTGAACGAGGAGGCACGCACAAGGATCCGACCGTGAGCTCCGCCGCAGGCGGCGGGCGACCTACAACCGCTACGGCGGAGTGCGGCACCTGTTCGCCGCCCTGGACCTGGCCAAGGACAAGCTCTACGGCCACATCAAGCCGGTCAAGAAGCGGACGCAGTTCCTGGAGTTCTGCCGCTACCTGCGCAGCCTCTACCCGCTCGAGGTCCGGATCGCGATCGTCAGTGACAACTTCTCCCCGCACCTGACCACGAAGAAGTGCCGTCGCGTCGGCACCTGGGCTGCGGCGAACAACGTCGAGATGGCCTACACCCCGACCAACAGCTCCTGGCTCAACCGCATCGAAGCCCAGTTCACCGCCCTGCGCTACTTCACCCTCGACGGCACCGACCACGCCGACCACGAAGAGCAGGGCAGCATGATCTGCCGCTACATCATCTGGCGAAACCACCATGCCGACGACCGGCGCCTACGCGCCGTCGTCGACAGGGCGAACGTTGCCTGATACGGCACTAGATACACCCGCTGGGCGGAGCTGGTGCCGGGCAGGACACAGCCCTCACCGGCTACCGCCAGTGAGGGACCCGCTCAAGGCCTGAGCCGGTCCTGCTGCACGTCGAAACAGACCAGCCCCGTGGACTGCGCCACGGCGCCGCGTAGGCCGACGCTTCCTCGGCCATGCTCCACTGCATC
Organism: Streptomyces sp. NBC_01546; assembly: GCF_045208355.1. Lineage (NCBI taxonomy): Bacteria > Bacillati > Actinomycetota > Actinomycetes > Kitasatosporales > Streptomycetaceae > Streptomyces > Streptomyces sp. NBC_01546. Next base: position 218,541 of record NZ_CP109379.1, on the reverse strand, counting down.
GGGAAGTAGATCAACGGCCCGCCCGCTTCGCCACTCGCATTAGATCCGGCCGTGCCGGTCGGCACTCTCTGCCGGCGGCGGCGGTGTCATCAGTCGAGCCAGTCCAGAGGGATCAGGGCGGTGCGGTTGCCTTCGGCATCGGGGCGCCAGTTGCCGATGACGGCATCTTGGAACCAGCCGTCGGGCAGCAGGTTCGCATGGTCGCAAACGATGATCTGAAGCGCTCCCCGGTCAAGCCGTACCACGTCGCTGAGGAGCTCGAAGTAAGCGGTCACCGTGCGCCGAAACCGAGCGTCGACTCGCGGACATCGCCATCGGCATGACGGCCTGGGCCAAGCGACTCAACCTCGGGGGAGCTGCAGACGCCTTCGAAGTGGGGGTCAGCCTGACGCCCCACTGCGGGTGCGGCAGGTGTGCGAGGCACGTGGCCGTAAGCCGCCCTGCGTCTCCGGAACCTGCCCGCTCACCTGCGGCAAGCGGCAAGCAGGCCCGGCGAGCGGGACCGGATCCGCCGGTTCGACGTACGCAGGCGCGATCGGCCCGGGCGGACTCATCCATGAGCATTGTTGCCGCTTGACCTGCTGCGATGGCCTTTGGGGCTTCCGTAACGCCGACAGCCCGTCACGTTTCGTTGCGCTTCAGGTCCGCCTCGATCGCGTACGCGTCACCACCTACGACTGGAGGTCTTCAGGTGCTTGTGCGACTCGGCGGCAGGGTCGCGCGACCACGGGCCACGGCACCAGCACAAGAGGAACATAGGTACCAAATAGACATGGAGTCGGGCCTTATCCCGTAATGTCAGAATTACGAATCGTCAAGAGTCGGCGCCTTTAAGGAGGCAGCCTGTGTCCCTTCACGCCAATGGGTCCGAGCCCGAGGCCGGATCCCGGACTGGAGTGTGGTTCGTCGGGGCCCGGGGCTCCGTCGCCGTTACGGCGGTTGCGGGGTGCGCCGCCGTTACCGCCGGGCTGCTGCCGCCGACCGGCATGGTTACCGAGACCCCGCCGTTCGCGGGGAGCGGGCTGCCCTCCCTGTCCTCGTTCGTCTTCGGAGGGCACGACACGGCAGGCGACCCGCTGTCCAAGAAGGCGGAGTCGCTGGCCTCTGCGGGAGTGCTGCCACACGGTCTGCCGTCAGCGGTGCGCGCTGAACTTGACGCCGCTGACGCGGAGATACGGATCGGCGGACCGCTGCCTGCAGACCCCCGAGGCGACGAGGAACTGATCGCGGGCTTCGCGGCCGACATCGCCGGCTTCGCGAGCCGATGCGGTGCGGCTCGCACGGTCGTGGTCAACGTCGCCACCACGGAGCCCGCGCCCGCTGCGGGCGACGCCCCTCTGCCCCCCAGTTCGCTGTACGCGGCGGCCGCGCTGCGCGCCGGATGCCCCTATGTCAACTTCACGCCGTCCCTGGGCCTGCGTCACACGGCGCTGCGCGCGGCGGCCCGCGACGCGGCGGTGCCCCACGCGGGCCGGGACGGCAAGACCGGGCAGACCCTACTCCGGGCCGTGCTCGCGCCCATGTTCCGGCAGCGCGCACTGGACGTGCGCGCCTGGTCCGGAACGAACCTGCTCGGCGGAGGGGACGGCGCCGCGCTGGCGGACCCCGGGGCTGCTGCCGCCAAGAACGCCGGCAAAAACCGGACGCTGCACGACACCCTCGGTTCGCTGCCCGAAGGAAAGGTGCACATCGACAACGTGCCGGTGTTGGGGGACTGGAAGACTGCCTGGGACCACATCGCCTTTGACGGCTTCCTCGGTGCGCGGATGTTCCTGCAGACGATCTGGCAGGGCTGTGACTCGGCGCTGGCCGCACCCCTGGTCCTCGACCTGGTGCGGCTGCTTGCCCGCGCTCACGAGGCGGGGATCACGGGCCCACGCCCGGAGTTGGGATTCTACTTCAAGGATCCCGACGGCGGCTCCTCGGCGCTGGCCGACCAGTACACGGCCCTGCTGGGCTTCGCCGAGCGCCTGCGGGAGCCACGGTGATGCCGGCCGACGGCCGGGGAACCGCCGCGCGGCCTGCGTCCCGGCTGCGTGCCTGGGCAGAACTCCTGAGAGTCTCCGCCCTGGTCACGGTTCCGGGTGATGCGCTCGCCGGGGCGGCGGCCACTGGGGAGCGGCCGACCCGCGGTACCGGGCTCGCGATGGGCGCCTCACTGTGCCTGTACGCGGCAGGGATGGCCCTCAACGACTGGGCGGACCAGAACGAGGACGCGACCTGCCGACCGCACCGCCCGCTCCCCTCCGGTCGGATCAGGCCGGGCACCGCGCTCGCGGCCTCGGCTGGCCTGACAGCGGCCGGCCTGGCGCTGGCTCGCCAGGCGGGCCGCGAAGCCGCGCGGACCGCGGCGGTCCTCGCGGCCACGGTGTGGGCGTATGACCTGGGCCTGAAGCGGACCAAGGCAGGTCCGGCAGTCATGACGGCAGCCCGCTGCCTGGACCTGCTCCTGGGCGCCGCGGCGACGTCCCGCTCAGGAACGCGGGCGGCGCTGGGCCCGGCGGCCGCCCTGGGAGCGCACACCTTCGCCGTCACGATGGTCTCCCGCCACGAGGTGCTGGGCGGCTCGCGGACCGCCCCCCTTGCCGCGCTCGGCACGACGGCAGTGGTGGGGATCGTGACGAGCCGTCGGCGCGGACTCGGGCGGCGTCGGAGCCGTTCCCCCGAGGGCCCCACCCGGGCCGGGCTCGCGGCCGGGTTGGCGGCCGGGTTCGCGGCCACGGTCGCGGGGCCGTTGATCCGTGCAGTGCTCGACCCCTCGCCCGCCCGCACCCGGCAGGCCGTCGGTGGCGGGATCCGGGCGATGATCCCGCTGCAGGCTGCACTGGCGGCGCGGGACGGATCGGTCGGTGCCGCGGCGGCCATCATCGCCCTGGCGCCGGCCGCGCGGAGGCTCTCACGGAGGGTCAGTCCGACATGAGCCTGCGACTCGGCTACGGCACCAACGGCCTGACCGACCTCAGGCTCGACGACGCCCTCGTACTCCTCGCCGACCTGGGCTACGACGGGGTTGGGCTGACCCTCGACCACATGCACCTGGACCCGGCAGCCCCCGATGCGCTCGCCCGTGCCCGGCAGGTGGCGCGGCGCCTCGCGCGGCTCGGCCTCGGCGTGACCGTCGAGACCGGCGCGCGCTACATCCTCGACCCTCGGCGCAAGCACGGACCCTCTCTGATCGACCCCGACCCCGAAGCGCGCGCCATCAGGACCCGGCTGCTGGTGACCGCCGTGCACATCGCCGCCGAACTCGGGGCGCACGCAGTGCACTGCTTCAGCGGCACCGTGCCGGACGGAGCGGATGGCGACACCTCGTGGAAGCGGCTCGGCCAAGCGCTCGAACCGGTACTCGCTGCGGCGGAACGCGAAGGGCTATCCCTCGCCGTCGAGCCCGAGCCCGGCCACCTCCTCGGCACCCTCGCCGACTTCCACCGCCTGCGCGCCGACCTCGGCGACCCGGATGTCCTTGGCCTCACCCTGGACATCGGGCACTGCCAGTGCCTCGAGCCCGAGCCGCCCGCCGACTGCGTGCGGGCCGCCGCACCCTGGCTGCGGCACGTTCAAATCGAGGACATGCGCCGCGCGGTCCACGAGCATCTGCCCTTCGGCGAAGGCGAGATCGACTTCCCGCCCGTCCTCGATGCCCTGAGCACCGTGGGCTACCGGGGCTTGACCGTTGTCGAACTGCCCCGGCACTCGTACATGGGTCCGGACCTCGCCGAGCGCTCCCTGCGCTTCCTGCGAAACGGAGGCACATCGTGACCACCCCACCGGCAATCACGAGAGCGGCAGCGGACGAGCCGTTCACAGCCCTCGGCGAGCGGCTGCCGCCCGCCGCCCGGGTCTGGCTCGATGCTGCCCTTGCCGAGGCGGCCACACCCGCAGCCCCGGCCGGACACCGGCGGAGCCTGCCAGCCTGGGAGTTGCGCTTCGCCGAGGCCGGCCGCCGCTGCGGTTCGGAGGCCGCAGCCGACACGGCGCGCATCCTGCTGCTGCACACCGCAGGCGCCGGCGCCGCCACCGTGGCGCGGCTCTACCGCCGGGGCACCGCCGACGAACGCCGCGCCGTGCTGCTCGCCCTGCCCGGCTTGGAGCTCGCCCCTGCGGAAGGGCTGCCGCTCGTGGAGGACGCGTTGCGAACCAGCGACACCCGCCTGATCGCCGCTGCAGTCGGCCCGTACGCCGCCGAACACCTCGCCCCGCACACCTGGCGACACGCGGTCCTCAAGTGCCTGTGCACCGGGGTCCCCGTGGCCGCCGTCGCCGGCCTGGCCAGGCGGGCCCGCGGCGACGCCGAACTCGCGCGCATGCTCGCCGACCACACCGGCGAAAGCACAGCCGCCGGCCGCCCCGTACCCGTCGACCTGTACCTCGTTCAGGCCCTGACCACAGAGGCGGAGGCGCCCTGATGCGCATCTTCGACCCGCATATCCATATGACCTCCCGCACCACCGACGACTACGAGGCCATGCGCGCGGCGGGCGTGCGGGCCGTCGTCGAGCCCTCGTTCTGGCTGGGCCAGCCGCGCACCTCGCCCGCCAGCTTCCTCGACTACTTCGACTCACTGCTCGGCTGGGAGCCCTACCGCGCCGCCCAGTACGGCATCACCCACCACTGCGCGATCGCCCTCAACCCCAAGGAGGCCAACGACCCACGGTGCGTGCCCGTCATCGACGAACTGTCGCGCTACCTCGTCAAAGACCACGTCGTCGCCGTCGGCGAGATCGGCTACGATTCCCAGACCCCCGCCGAGGACACCGCGTTCGCCGCCCAGCTCCAGCTCGCCCACGACCACGGGCTTCCCGCCCTCGTCCACACCCCACACCGGGACAAGCTCAACGGCCTACGCCGCACCATCGACGTCGTGCGCGAGTCGGCCCTCCCTCCGGAGCGGGTGCTGCTCGACCACCTCAACGAGACCACGGCCAAGGAGGCCAAGGACAGCGGCGCCTGGCTCGGCTTCTCCGTCTACCCGGACACCAAGATGGACGTGGACCGCATGGTCGCCGTCCTCAAGGACTTCGGGACCGAACGCGTCGTGGTCAACTCCGCCGCGGACTGGGGTAGAAGCGACCCCCTCACGACCCGCAAGGTCGGCGATGCCATGCTGGGGGCCGGGTTCGGCGAGGACGATGCCGACCAGGTGCTGTGGCGCAACCCCGTGGCATTCTACGGACTGAGCGGACGGCTGAGCCTCGACCGCGGCAGACCGGACGCCCCCTACGAGGGCAACTCCATCCTGCGCGGCGAGGAGTAGGCCCCCGTGCGCTTCCGCCACCCCAACGGCGACGTCGTCCACCTCGCTTACTGCACGAACGTCCACCCGGCCGAGACCCTCGACGGGGTGCTAGCCCAACTCCGCGACCACTGCGAGCCGGTGCGACGGCTGCTCAGGCGGGACCGGCTCGGCATCGGCCTGTGGCTCTCCAGCGACGCAGTCCGCACCCTGACCGCGGACTCCGCCGCCCTGCGCCGACTGCGCTCCGAACTCGACCGGCGCGGCCTCGAGGTCGTCACCCTCAACGGCTTCCCCTATGAAGGGTTCGGCGCCGCCGAGGTCAAGTACCGCGTCTACCGGCCCGACTGGACCGACCCCAGGCGTCTGGCCCACACCGCCGACCTGGCCAGGCTCCTCACCACACTGTTGCCGGACGACGTCGCAGAGGGCACCGTCTCGACTCTCCCCGTCGCCTGGCGCACCCCCTTCGACGCGGCCCGGGCGCGTGCCGCCCGTGCCGCCCTGGCCACCCTCGCGGAACGGCTCGCCACCCTCGAGGCGGAGACCGGCCGCCGCGTCCGGGTGGGCCTGGAGCCGGAGCCCGGCTGCGTGATCGAGACCACTGCCGAAGCCATCGCACAGCTCACCACCGTCCCCGGCGACCGCATCGGCGTCTGCCTGGACACATGCCACCTCGCCACCTGCTTCGAGGACCCGCGCACCGCGCTCAACGCTCTCCAGGCCGCCCGGATCCCCGTGCCCAAGGTCCAGCTCTCCGCCGCGCTGCACGCCGAGCACCCCTGTCTGCCCGAAGTACGCGAGGCCCTCGCGGCATTCGCCGAGCCCCGCTTCCTACACCAGACCCGCACCCGGACCGCCGCCGGGCTGCTCGGCACCGATGATCTCGCGGAGGCGCTAGTCGGCGGCGTCCTGCCGGACGATTCGCCGTGGCGCGCGCACTTCCATGTTCCCCTGCACGCGCCGCCCTCCCCTCCGCTGACCTCCACCACCGACGTGCTCCGGGACACCCTGGAACATCTCATCGGCGGCCCGGCGCCGCTGAGCCGCCACCTCGAGGTCGAGACCTACACATGGCAGGTCCTCCCCTCGGAGCTGCGCCCCGACGGCCCCGGCCAGCTCGCCGACGGCATCGCCGCCGAACTGGCCTTCGCCCGCGACCTCCTTGTCGACCTGGGCCTCAAGGAGCTGCCATGACAGGTCACCGCCCGCCACGGCCCCTCCTCGTCCTCGACGTCGCGGCCCTGACCCCGCGCCTACTCGACTGCATGCCCCGCCTCGCCACGCTGGCCCGGTCCGGTTCATGGGCGCACCTGGGGACGGTGCTGCCCGCCGTGACCTGTGCGGCACAGTCCACCTTCCTCACCGGCACGCTCCCAGCGGAACACGGCGCCGTGGGCAACGGCTGGTACTTCCGCGAACTCGGCGAGGTGCTCCTGTGGCGTCAGCACAACAGACTGGTCCGCGGCGACAAACTGTGGGACGCGGCCCGGCGCGCCTACCCCGGCTACACCGTCGCCAACGTCTGCTGGTGGTACGCGATGGGCGCAGAGACCGACATCACCGTCACCCCCCGCCCCGTCTACCGCGCCGACGGCCGCAAGGAGCCCGACTGCTACACCCGCCCGCCCCGGCTCCACGACGAGCTCACCCGGGCGCTCGGCACCTTCCCCTTGTTCCGCTTCTGGGGACCGGGCGCGGGCATCGAATCAAGCCGCTGGATCGCCGAGGCCACCCGCCACATCATGCGCTGCAGCGCTCCGGACCTCGTTCTGTCCTACCTGCCGCACCTCGACTATGACCTGCAACGGTATGGCCCCGACGACTCGCGCTCCCAGCGGGCCGCCGCCGAACTCGACTCCGTGATCACCCCGCTCGTTGACGACGCCGAGGCCGAGGGCCGCACCGTCGTCGTCCTGTCCGAGTACGGCATCACCCCTGTGAGCCGCCCGGTCGACATCAACCGGGCCCTGCGCCGCGCCGGACTGCTCGAGGTGCATACCCAGGAGGGCATGGAGTATCTCGACCCTGCGGCCTCACGCGCCTTTGCGGTGGCCGACCACCAGGTAGCGCACGTCTACGTGCGCCGTCCGGAGGACTTGGAGGCTGCCCGCGGGGCGCTCCTGGCCCTCGACGGCGTGGAACGACTCCTCGACGACCGGGGCAAGAAGGACCACGGCCTGGACCACCCGCGCTCGGGTGACCTGGTCGCCGTGGCCGAGCCCGGCGCCTGGTTCACGTATTACTACTGGCTGGACGACGCGGCCGCCCCGGACTTCGCCCGGACGGTAGAGATCCACCGCAAGCCCGGCTACGACCCCGCCGAGCTGTTCTTGGACCCCCTCGATCCCTGGGTGAGAGCCAGGGCGATGTGGGCGCTCGCCCGCAAAAAACTCGGCATGCGCTACCACATGGCAGTCGTACCCCTCGACCCGTCGCCCGTCCGCGGCAGCCACGGCCGCCTGCCTGAGGACCCCGATGACGGGCCGGTCATCGTGTGCTCGGCTTCCGGTGCCGTCTGCGGTCGGGTCGAGGCCACCGATGTGAAGCCGCTACTCCTGCGGCTAGCGGGCCTCGGGTAGCGCGTACCCGGCCCACCGGGAGCCCGTTGCCGGGACAGCGGGCCTGCGGGTTTCCTCGCCCCAGGACAAAGACACGTGAGGATTCGTCTCCGGCCTGCGCGACGACGCACTGCCCACAGCGGGCCCGGCGCATGCCGCTGCTCGTTGCATCGTGGTCGGCCTCGCCGTTCTCCTGCTGACCGCGGTATCCGATCGGTGCCGGTGGTTTGCGCCGCTGCTGTCGGCGGTGGCGCCGGAGGGGCTCTGGCCTGCGGCCCCGGACGCCGCACCAGGAGTCCGGGCCTGGCCGGGCAATGCTCCGGCCAGGCCATGGACCCACATGCGCGAGTGGCGGTCGTGGAGGTGGTGGCCGCCTGGCGCCGCGTCAGAGCTGGAAGCTCGGCCCCAGGACGGTATCGGCGCCGGGAGCGGACGGGTGCTGGAACAGCTCCTTGGCGCGGACCTCGACGGAGTACATCAGCGAGACTGCCTCCTGTAGGTGCTCAGGGTGCCCGTTGAAGACCCGGTCCAGGGCCCCGAGGAGATCACCGTACGTCCGGTCGCTCAGCTCGGACGCGAGCCGGCCGGGGGAGTCCTGCGGAATCGCGGACGTATCGGGGTCGTCCATCACCGGGTACACGCCGTCCGGGTCGAAGGGGATCTCCTCGCCCTCGAACACCCATGCGCCGTCCTTCTGGATCAGGCGTCTGCCTCTGACGACCTGCTGGAACCGGTAGTAGTGGGAGGGCTGCCCCTGATACTCGGGGTTGCCGATGGTGCCTTCGCCCTGATGGATGATCTCGTAGATCGCGGAGTGGGCGGTGGCAACGTCGTACACCCTGTGGAGGTTCCCCGGCGCCTCGCCGGGCCAGTTCAGCACCTGGGGCCTGTCCCTTCCTGTGAAAATGCCGTCCCCCATCTCGCTGATCTTTCTGGCCACCTGTGTGTAGAGCCACCCGATGGTGAACTCCTCGAACTCCGCCTCCTGGAAGAAGGTCCTCAGTGGGGAGAACAGATGGGTGTCCAGATCCTCCGCCGAAATGGCCTGAGCCATCTTGACAGTGTTGTTCTGGGGCGACTCGTAGTGGTAGGACGTGACCTCGCCCAGCTCGTTGAGCTCGATCCGCTCGGGGACGACTGGCTCTGGATAGCGCGTCCTCGCCTTGGTGAGAGGTCGCTCGGGCTTCTCGATCCCCATGAACACGTCGCGGATCTGCTGGATCGAACACCGGCGCAGCGAGACGACGAGGTCGGGGAGTACGCCGGCGGGCAAGTGGTTCGGGTAGGTCGGCACGAATCCCGGCCGACCGATCCGGGGCTTCCCGCCCAACGCGGTCAGGAGGTTGGCTACCAGGGTCATGTGCAGCATCTCCTGCATCACCACGCCCCGGATGATCTCGGCCACCTCGCGGTTACTGCCGGGCTTGAGGGAGAACAGCGCGTACAGGTACGGCGGAATGGTGGAGTGCTCAAGTTCGAGGGCGAGCTGGAGTGCGTGGCGCAGGTCATCGACGTTCCGGAGCGCCAGGAAGGGGGGCCGCTCCTGGCGCAGCCACCTCACGATCGCGTCCCGCTTGCCCGGCGACAGGTCGCGGGTGACCGGCATGTGGCTCGGTGAATCCATGGGCTCGGTGAGGACGTGCTGCAGGCGGTGCTTGTACTTGACGACGTCGTGGTAGTTCGCCAGGTCGAGTACGTCCCGCATCACCGGGTACAGGTTGGCGTACTGCTGGAGGATCGGCTTGACGTCGGGGATCCAGGCGATGTCGGCCGGCTCCTTGTACTCGTCCCAGACCAGCACGTTGAGCTGGTCTTCCTTGAGCATCACGGTCCCGCTGCCGCTCGAGTACTCCGGGCCGTAATCTACGTTGTAGACCTGTCCGTCGATATAACCGCGCGGGTTGCCCGGGTCGGTCGCCGCCAGTCGGACCGTGGCCTGCCCTCGCTGATCGGTGGTTACGGACTGGATCGGCTGGAGCCCGCCTTGCTCGCCCATCGCGATCGGCGGTGCGACCAGCGAGTTGTCGTCGGAATGCCGTTTGGCGTCTTCCATGGCGGCGTTGCCGAAAACGATCTTGACGTTGGCGGCCGGCTCACCGAACCGGGTGGCGTGGACGGTGGTGGCCGGGCCCTCCCCCGCCTGCACCGGCGGGTAGACACGGAAGACGACGTCGTCGGCGCGGGCGAAACTGGCGTCGCTGTTCTCCTCCAGCAGCACGGTGCCGTCGAGAGTCCTCAGGGCGAGCCGACGGTCCGAGAACGTCGCCTTGCCCTGCCCGAGTTGGATGGTGGCGATGCCCCCGCGCTCGGTGAGGAACCTGTCGTCGAGGGGGCCGAGCTGAGCCAGCACATCCGGCTCGCCGCCGCCCTTCGGCAGGGCCACCACCTGAAGGAGGCCGATGCTGTCGAGGGGAGGGCCGCCGGGGGTACTGGTGGGGACGCTGTTGCCCAGATCGATGTGCAGCCGGTCCTGCCCGTCGATGCGGCACGGCGCGTCCATAAGGGGTCCGCCCTCGGCTGGGCTGCGCAGTCGGCGCGCCGCGGTGAAGTGCCGGGGCTCTCCGGACGCGGTCGGCCCGATGGAGCCCACGATACGGCCCGTGCCGAACCGCGGCGAGTCCCAGTCGGCTTCGTAGCCGTCGAGCATGAACTTGATGGACAACTCGTCATCGGCCGTGCTCTCCACCAGTTCCTTCAGGAACGGCGACGACCCCGTGTCCGTCTGGTCAGGGCTGAGCCTGATGACGGACTGGTAGGCGGCGGAGTACCTGTCCAGGCCTGTGGCCTGGGGGCAGCGCGCCCACAGGTCGACGAACGAGGCGTGGCGGAAGTCCCCGTACAGCACCTGCCGCTGCCCGCTGTCGAACAGCCGAAGCCCCAGGCCCCAGATCTGGGAGACGCCCTGCTGCACTGGGTCCAGATCCTGGATCTTTGCGCTGACGCGATCGCCGTCGTCCATCAGGGAGCCGCCAACGACGGGCTCGATCGCACCGGACGTCACCAGGCGGCCATCCGCCCCCACGACGCTGGTCACCCTGCAGCCGCGCAGGCGGAACGAGGCGCTTCCCCGTGGATTCCACCAGCCGTCCTTCGCGGACCGACTGCGTCTGTGAAAACGAGGTTGGAACGTGTCGTTGTTGAAGTGCCTTGGGTCGTTGTTGACGGTGGAAGGGTCGAAAACGAACCTTCCTGAGAAGTGCAGGCGCGGGAACTGAAGATAACTCAACGGAAACTCCGTTCGGACGCGGGAGGCTTACCGGACACGTATCCGGTGTTGGCCAGGATGGGCGGTGCGGAGACTCGGCGGTGGCAGGCGCCCCGTTCATGCCTCGCCCGGCGGTCAAGGAATCAAGCCGAACGGGTGAGGCTTTCGTGGAATTCCCCGACATCCCGGGGAACGCCTGGCAAGGCGCCAGAAACGCTCGTGGAACGGCCAGCCCTACCGCCTCCCCGCCCGCCACAAGACGGGCACCAGACCCCGGAGAGTCAGCTGAATAGCCAGGTCAGGGTCCCTACGGCCGAGCAGCAACGGCATCAATCCCAGACGCCCGCAGCTTGCGGGCCAGGAATTCCATCTCGGGCATCGTGCCTGAGTGCGCGCCCGCCACGACCTCGCTCAGCACGGACTTGACGTCAGCCAGACCAATGCCAAGTTCTGCCCGCAGAACGCGCATGATCGCAGCGTTCCTCGCCGATGGATCCACCTGGAGGCGCGCTGGTCCATGCTCGGCGAGCAGTCGGCCCCGCAGTTCGGCAGACAGGTCACCACCGCACGAAGCCACCGCAAACCCACAGGCTGGACACCTGGACTCCGTGTCCCAGCGCAAAGAGCCGTTCACCAGGGCTTGGACACCCCAGCACTCCAACTCCGCACCGCAGTCCTGACACCCAGTCGAGTACCTGATGGACTCGAAGACCGTCTGCTCCATCCCCACCCCTTCAAGAAGATGAGGTTAAACGCAATGCCGTTGACTTAGACCGTGTCCTATGTGGTGGGGCGGAGGAGGCGTTTGTAGCAGCAGAGGGCTGCGGCGAGGCCGAGAAAGGCCAGGTAGTCGCGGGGGTGGCGTTCGTAGCGGTGGTTGAGTCGGCGGTAGCCGGTCAGCCACGACATGGTCCGCTCGATCACCCACCGGCGCCGACCGAGTCGCTCTGATGACTCGACACCCTTGCGGGCAATGCGGACGCCGATCCGCTTGCCGCGTAGCCATTTCCGCAGTTCAGGTATGTCGTAGGCCTTGTCGGCGTGGAGCCGTTGGGGTTTGAAGTGGCGGCCGTTGTGGGGGTCGTGTCTCCTTACGTTGTTCCTGGGCTGATTCCGGTCACTCGTAGGATCGGAAGGCCCAGGGATGCTGGGTGTGGCTGCGTGTCTCCAGCCCGGTGGTGGCTTCAAACGATTGGCCGCCTGGCATCCGGCGACGACTCGACCACTCATTGGGATGCGCGCGACAAGATTGCTTGGTAAGGACACGTTGGCGAAGTCGTCTGTTGGGACAAACGCACGCAACGACTTCGGAGGTGGTCGTGCCCGAGCTGTGGGCCGGTACAGACGCGGGCAAGGCCGAGCATCACTGCGTGGTGATCGGCATCGACGGCAGGCGGAAGCTGTCGAGGCGGGTGGCCAATGACGAGACCGGCCTGCTCAACCTCATCGGTGACGTCCTCGCACTGAGCGAAGGCGCGCCAGTGACCTGGGCGATCGATCTCAACGCCGGCGGCGCCGCGCTGTTGATCGCGCTGCTGGCCGACCACGGGCAGCAGGTCTTATACATACCGGGCCGCACCGTCCACCATGCCGCCGGCTCCTACCGGGGCGAAGGAAAGACGGACGCGAAGGACGCATTCGTCATCGCGGACCAAGCCCGCATGCGCCGCGACCTCCAGATCATGCGCCGTGGTGATGAGATTGCTGTGGATCTGCGCATCCTCACCTCGCGCCGCCTGGACCTGGCAGCTGACCGAACCAGAACGATCAACCGGCTACGGGCCCAGATGCTGGAGTACTTCCCAGCCCTGGAGCGGGCCTTCGACTACAAGACCTCCAAGGCCGCGTTGATACTCCTCACCAGCTATCAGACCCCGGCCGCACTTCGTCGAATCGGCAACAACAGGCTTGCAACGTGGCTGAAGAACCGCAAGGTCCGCAACTACAAAGCCGTCGCGGCCACCGCGCTCGAGGCCGCCGAGGCCGCCGAGGCCCAGCACACCACCGTTGCCGGGGAGAAGGTCGCCGCCGCGGTGGTGGCGAAGCTGGCGAAGGCGGTGATGGCCCTCGATGAGGAGATCGCCGAAACCGACGCCCTGATCGAGAGCCGGCTTCACGACCACCCACAAGCCGAGGTCATCCTGAGCATGCCTGGTGTCGGCCCCGTCCTGGGCGCGGAGTTCATCGCGCATACCGGTGGCGACATGGCCGTTTTCGGCACGTCCGACCGCCTTGCCGGTGTCGCCGGCCTGGCCCCTGTCCCCAAGGATTCCGGCCGTATCAGCGGCAACATGCGCCGACCACGGCGCTACTGCCGACGCCTCATGCGTGTCTTCTACATGTCCGCTATGGTCGCCGCCCGATGCTGTCCTGTCTCGAAGGCGTTCTACGAGCGCAAACGAACCGAAGGAAAGAGCCACAAGCAGGCCGTCATCGCTCTCGCACGCCGCCGCTTGAACGTCCTGTGGGCCCTCATACGCGACGGCCGCACCTTCGAGATCGCCGCACCATCAAACTCCCTCGTGCTGGGCTGAACCCTCACTGCGAGTCACCAGCCGAGCTTGACAACTCCATTGGGAATCGTTTGGTGACCGAGCACCATGGGCTTCAGAGCTTGGCTGTCGTGGGTGTTGGCGGCCGAGAGACCGACGAGGAGAGGCAGTCCTGCCGCGTCCGACAGGACGTGCATCTTGGAACCCGGCTTGCCCCGGTCCACGGGGCTCGGACCTGTGAGTCCGCCCCCTTTTTCGCCCTCACGTGTGCGGAATCGAGGACCGCTCGGGAGAGATCGAGCAGGCCGGCGTCGTCGAGCCGGTGCAGGATCTCCTCGTGCAGCCGACCCCAGACTCCAGCTCGCGACCAGATCAGGAATCTGCGGTGGGCTGTCGACTTCGATATCCCGAAGCAGGGCGGAAGAGCCCGCCAGGCACAGCCACTGACCAGCACATAGATGATCGCGGCGAACAGCGTCTCATCAGGCGTGTCCTGAGTCCCGCCACCCTGCGACCGCACTCTCGACGGTGGGATCAACGGCTCCGCGATCTCCCACAACCCGTCCGGAACAATCCAACTCCACGTACCCCGCCCTATACCAAGGCCAACGACACCTCACCACATAGGACACGATCTAAGCACCGACGTTGCGTGCGGCAGGAAAGAACGGTGGTGGCGGAGCTTCAGACGGGGGTGGTCGTCGCTTCTTTGTGGTTGGTGTGGTGGGGGGGTGTGTGTGGGGGTGGTGGTGTGGTGGTGTGGGTGGGGGCGTGGCGTGCAGCGGTGGCGTGCGGGGTCGTTGGTGGGGGTGATGTCCGGTGTTGGCGCGCCTGGTTTCCCGGCTCGCGGGCGCACGGTCCTGCAACCATTTTTCAGGCATTAGAAATTGGCAGCCAGTTAGTACGTCATGGGGGCGCCTGCTCACACAGGCCGTCGGCGGCTTCTCCCACTGCCTCCGCCAGGCCATGGACGCCTCGTCGCCCAGTGCCGTCGTGTGCGCCCGCGCCGCGCCCTTGATCAGCCTGCTTCGGTCAAGGCTGCGTGCGCGGCGGCGAGGATCTCCTCGGAGAGTGGGGAGCCGTTGGTGGCCCGGGACAGGACCAGCGCTCCGAACAGGGTGCAGAGGCGGACGATGCCGTCCTGGTCGTCGGTGGCGAGGAAGTCGGCGAAGTCGGTCACCCCCTCGGTGTAGACGCGACGGGCCTCGCGCCCCCCGCCCTCGCGCGCGATGTCGGTGGCGAGGGCTGCGACCGGGCAGCCGTCCGCCGGGTCGTCGCGGTGCTCGACGGAGAGGTAGGTGTCGATCAGTGCCTGCTGGGCGGCTTCGCGTGGTCCGTCGTGCCGCTCGAGCCCGGCGCTGTAGCGCTGGGTGAGCTCGGCGAAGGCGTGGGCGGTGGCCTCGTCGACGAGCGCCTCCTTGGAGGCGAACTGCTTGTAGAACGCGCCGTGGGTCAGACCGGCCGCCCTCATCAGGTCGGCGACGCTGACCTGCGTGCCCTGCTCCCGAAACAGCCGAGATGCGGTGTCCACCACTCGCCTGCGATTTTCCTCCGCCTGTGCCTGCGATACGCGGCCCATGACCACCTCCCACTTGGATGTCGACTGGCATCTATCGTAGACCCATGTTTAGATTGAGTTCATAATCTAATTTGTTGCGGGTGGCCGACGGCTCCCGCCAGGACCAGGAGCGAGCATGGAACTGAAGAACACGGTCGCGGTCGTCACCGGCGCCAACCGAGGGCTCGGGCGGCACCTGGCCGCCCAGCTCGTCGAGCGCGGCGCGAAGGTGTACGGCGCGGCCCGACGCCCCGAGGCGGTCGACGTGCCGGGCGTCATCCCGCTGCGCCTCGACGTCACGGACGAGGCGTCGATCCAGGAGGCCACCCGCGTGGCGTCCGACGCGACACTGCTGATCAACAACGCGGGCATCTCCACCGGCGTGACGCTGATCAGAGGCGACGTGGCTGAGGTGCGCCGGGAGATGGAGACCAACTTCTTCGGCCCGCTCGCCGCGACCCGCGCATTCGCCCCCGTCATCGAGGGCAACGGCGGCGGCGCCGTACTCAACGTCCTGTCCGCCCTGTCCTGGTTCCACCCGGCCGGCCTCGGCTCCTACGCGGCCTCCAAGGCCGCCGCCTGGGCGCTGAGCGATGCGACCCGTGAGGAGCTGGCACCGCGCGGGATCACCGTCTCGGCGCTGCACGTCGGTTACATGGACACCGACATGGCCGCCGGCGTGCCTGCCGATCAGAAGGTCGCCGCCGCCGACGTCGCAGCGCAGGCCCTGTCCGGCATCGAGACCGGCCTGCCCGAGATCCTCGCCGACGAGACCAGCCGGTACGTCAAGCAGAGCCTGTCCGCGGCGCCCCAGCCAAACGCGGGCTGACGCTCGCCCCTCCACTCGCGGGGTGGCCCGCGCCGCAGCCAGAAAAACAACACAAACTATTTCAAGAAGTACGGCGGCCATTCGGGATGCGCCCGCCGCCGAGATACCCGCCCCCAGAAACGCTTTGCTAGGAGTGCTCCGTGAAGGCCTTCGTCCTCGAGAGGTACGGCTCCCCCTTGCGGGAGGTCGAGATGCCCGTACCGGTCCCCGCCCCCCATGAGGTGCTCGTGCGCATGGTTGCGTCGGGCGTCAACCATGCCGACGAGCGGGTCCGCTCCGGCGAGTTCAAGGCAATCTTCCCGTTCCGGCTACCCAAAGTCATGGGCGGTGAGCTCTCCGGCGAGGTCGTTGAGGCCGGCTCCGCGGTACGCGACATCGCCGTGGGCGACCACGTGTACAGCTACGTCGACTTGGCGGCCACGGGCACCTTCTCCGAGTTCGTCGCGGCCGACGCCGCCACGATGGCACCCGTGCCCCGGTCGGTGAGCCTGGTCGAGGCCGCGGGGCTTCCAGTCGTCGCGCTCACGGCCTGGCAGGCCCTCGTCGAGATGGGCAAGGTGAAGAAGGGCCAGACCGTCCTCATCCATGGCGGGACCGGTGGCGTGGGATCGGTCGCGATCCAGCTCGCCAAGCACCTGGGCTGCACCGTCGCCACCACCGTCTCGACGGCGAACATCGCAGCCGCCCGAGAGCTTGGTGCCGACATCGTCATCGACTACCGCCACGACGACCTCGCGCAGAGCCTCGCCGGCACGCCCGTCGACCTCGTCCTCGACACCCAGGGCGGAGCCACGCTGCAGGCTTCCCTCGGTGTGCTGCGCCCCGGCAGCACCGTCATCGGCATCACGGGCCCGCCCGACCCGGCCTTCGCGCGGCGCGTCGGCGTCAACCCCGTCGTCCGGCTCGCCATCCAGGCCCTCAGTGCCCGTACTCGCCGCCGGGCACGCGCGCTCGGGGTCACCTACCGCTTCCTGTTCATCACACCCGATAGCGCCGCGCTGCGCCAGGTCGCCGGGCTGGTCGACGACGGGGTGCTGCGCCCGATCATCGACCGGGTGCTCCCATTCGACCAGACCCCGCGGGCTCTCGACGAGGCGCTCGCCGGCGGGACACGCGGCAAGGTCCTGGTCACCACCGACCCGACGGCGGTGACCAACCGTGGCTGAGTCCAACGTCCGTCCCCGCCCGACCACGTGGGCCACGGCGCCCAACCGCCGCATCGTCGTAGGTTCGAACACGCTCGTATACCGCGACCTCGGCCCCGAGAACGGCGTCCCGCTGGTCCTGCTCACTCACCTGGGCGCCACGCTCGACGAGTGGGATCCCCGATTTGTCGACGCGCTCGCCCGCGACCGCCGCATCGTCGCGCTCGACCTCCCCGGGGTCGGCGGATCCACCGGGCGTGTCCCAGGCACCGTCGCCGCGATGGCGCGTGCGGCGGAGGGGTTCGTAGCCGCCCTCGGCCTGACCCAGATGGACCTGCTCGGATTCTCGCTCGGCGGCTTCGTCGCCCAGCAGGTGGCCCTCGATGCGCCGGGGCTCGTGCGCCGCCTCGTCCTGGCCGGAACCGGCCCCGCCGGGGGAGCCGGCATCGACCGTCCGACGGGTGGAGCCTACGTCTACTGGGACATGGCTCGTGCCGCGATGGCCCGCACCGATGCCAAGGAGTTCCTGTTCTTTCCCCGCACTCCAGCGGGGAAGGCGGCAGCCAAGGCTTACCTCGTGCGCTTGCGCGAGCGCGTGATGGACCGTGACGCCCCCATCACACTGTCGTCCTTTCACCGCCAGATCACCACCATCCGGGGCTGGGGCCGGGCTGAGCCGCAGGACCTCTCCCGCATCGGCGCCCCGACGCTCATCGCCAACGGCGACCACGACCGCATGGTCCCCACCGAGCTGTCCCACGACATGCACGCCCGCATTCCCGGCAGCACGCTGATCATCTATCCAGGGGCCGGGCACGGCGGCGTCTTCCAACACGTCGACGAGTTCGTCGACGCCGTGCGAGCCCACCTCCACACCGACAGCTGACATCGGCTCCTCCGCCCGCACCCTCAGCCTGGCCGACCTCGCCCTCCACCGGGCCGGGGTGGGCCTGTACGACGGCGGCACCCTCGTCTACGTGACCGCCCGCCCGGCTGGCGAGGACGCCAACGAGATGAAGCGCTTCGAGGCGACGGCCCAGGAATGGACCAGCCTCTACGCCCAGCCTTAAGCCGTAGGTGGTGGAGTCAGGTCCCGTCTGCGAAGGCGACCAGGTGGCGACCTGCGGTCTGGCGTGGGGGCGGGGGCGGTCATGGCGCTGCTCCTGAGGGCGGCTGCACTCCTCTGGCGGATCGGGGCCGGCCGGCACCAGCTGCGCACTCTTCAGCGATCCGCTGGAAGGCGAGGGGCTGATGCCCTTGAGGGCCTTCAGCGAGGGCTGCAGGCTGCGGCCACCCCAGCCGCCGCGCCCCAAGCTGCGCCGCCGCCGGCGAGGGACAACGCCGAGGCCGAAGGAGCCTGCGAAGACTATCTGGCCTGTGTGTACCGCCCACTACGGGCTTGAGTGGGCCAGGGATGAACCGGATTTGATGCAGGGCTGCCCGTATCCACCTCCGCACACGCGGAAGACCATCGAGCGGCGGAAGAAGGGGTGGCTGCCACCGGACTACGGACTGCGTGAGCTTCGCCATCTGCGCTGTCAAGCTGCGACACCACGGCCTCTTCCGCTTTGACCTGCGCATACCTGGTCTCTCGTGCAGTCAACGGGACAGGTCGCTGTGGTTTTGATGGTGACAAGTGATGACGCTTCTTGCGACTTGTCGCGGATCAGTGAAACTGAGCAATGGTCATGCTTCTGACCTGGGGTTGTGCAGGTTGGTTGAGTGGCTTGGTGCTGGGGTGGCTCATGGAATCTGCGCAGTGTCTGGGTGCGTCAGCCGTCTGACCTGCGGTGTTTTGTGGCCTGGCTGTGGTTGCTCAGGTTGGTTGAGCAGTGCGCAGTTCAGTGATCCTCGGTATGTGGCGTGCTCTCGGGGGCGGGGTTTTCGTCGAGCTAAGGGCTGTCCCGTAAGTGCTCTCTGGGCGGGTGCGGACGTGGCTGTTCGCTGTGCAGCCCGCTCGCTATCCGGCAAGGGCGAGGTTGTGCAGGCAGGCGATGCCGAGCATGGCGTGGTGGACGCCGTCTCCTTTGAGTCGGCAGTCGCGGAGGATCTTCCAGGTCTTCATGTGGGCGAAGACGTGCTCGACGCGGGCCCGGACCTGCTTGTGTGATGTGTTGTGGGCTTCCTTCCAGTCGGGCAGGTCTTCGCCCCTGCGGCGGCGGTGGGGCATGACGAGTCCGGTGCAGGGATAGCCGCCGTCAGCGATCGTGGTGGTCTTGCCGACGGCAGCTTTGGCGCCGGACTCCTCCCACGCCTTGCAGTCGTTGCGGGTTTCCGGGCAAGGGCCGGCCGATCAAGACCACGAGCCGGGTGTCGGCGTCAATGACCACCTGGTGGTTCGTGGAGTACCTGTAGTTCTTTGACTGCGCGGCGATGGCGTGGTCGCGGGTGGGCACCAGGGTGCCGTCCACGATGAGTACGGCGTCCTTGGCGAACCGCTTACGGGGCCGGAGCGCGAGCATCGGCCCGAGGTGCTCGATGATCCGGTGGGCTGCAGACTTCGAAACGCCGAACAGCGGCGCGATCTGCCGCATCGTCAAGTTCGTTCGCCAGTACGCCGCGACCAGCAGTGCCCGGTCCTCCAGCGGAAGGCTCCACGGCCGCCCCATGCATACACCGTCCGCGCCCTCGTGCCGCAGCACGGTCACCAGCTTGCCGAACTGGCGCGGGCTCAGCCCGGTGAACGGGGCTATCCAGGAAGGCTCCGACGCCGCAATCACACCAGCCATACCAAGATCGTCCCATTGGGTGATCAGCGGCTTGGGCCAGTCCTAGCCGCCGCTCAGCGGCGATCCCCATGCGGGATCGTGGCGCGGTCCTCTCGTCAGGTGGGTAAGCAGATGCTCCGCCGTACTGAAGACGGTGTCTTGCGGTGCTCCAACCGAAGTCAGGGCGGCGCTGAGCCTTGCCGGCGCCGACTCTGGCACGTCCGAGTCGGTAAGGAGGGGAAGGACCAGCAGGAGGCGGGCGGCCGCGTCCTCGACACCTTCGGCCGCGGGGGACGGGCTGTCGGCGATGCGGACCAGTTCATGCCACGTCAGCCCGGCCCCCGAAAGGACTCCTTCCCAGCTGGCGATCTGCTGGGCGTGGCTCCGGCCTGGATGAGTGAGGAGGTAGTCGGTGCCGTAGTCGCCGACCAGGTTGCGGTAGATCACCACAGCTCCGGGACCGTCTGCAGCCGGTACCCGAAACACCGGCCAGCGTTCGGGATCGAAGAGGACCTCGGACAAGGCATCGGTATCGGCGCCGTCATCGCCGAACCACTCCGGAACAGGACGCGCAGCGCTCGACCCATCGCCGCACATCGCCATGAGGTAGTTCGACCAGAAGCCCGGGCGGGCCAGCAGTGGCTCGCCCGCAACCAGCGGGCCATCGCCATATCCCTTGATCAGCACACTCGGATCCTGTCACCAGCCACTGACACGCCCCGATCCGGGATCGGTGTGGAGGCGCCGCCCAGTTACGGGACAGCCCTTAGGCTCAGCTTGTGATTTATTCGGTGCGGCGTGGTTTGGTGCCGACCTTGTGGTGAGCCGGTCGGCGGTATGACTCGCCGGTGACCAAGAGCAGGCCCACGTCGTAGCGATTCGCGGGGCGGCGGTTCTTCGAGCCGAGCGGGCGCCCGGGGCCGGGGCGAGCGGGTTTCGGCACTGCGGCCGGCGTTGAGGTTCTGGCGTGCAGGTGTCGGAACCCGCGTCGGACTCGGGCCGGGGTGAGCTTGTTCGGCTCTGCCGGTTTCTCCCACGGCCGTCGCAGGTCGGTGGTCAGAAAACGGGCGAGGCGAAGCTGGGTGCAGGGTTCGCCGCGAACGGCAGCTCGGACGACGGCCGGCAGCGGTTCGTCAGCACGGCGATCTCGCCCATCTACGCCGCCCAGATCCTCCAGCTCAGGAGGCTGGTGCGACGGGTCGTGTCTTTCGGATCAGGCCGGGATCGCCCGGCACCGCGCCGCGGGCGACGTCAGTCGGGGAAGGAGAAGTAGAGCGCCTCGCTGTAGAAGGACGCGAAGTGCCTCTCCCAGTCGGCTCGGACCGAGGCCAGCCAGTCGTCGTTCTGGCCAGCGATCGCCGCCTCGGCATTGGCGACGGCGTCGGGGATGTCCTCGGACGCCAGACGCCGCACGCTCGCTGCCGGATCGTCGCCCGACATCGAGACGATCTCCCCGGTCTCGAGGACGAAGTACTTCGCCTGCTGCTTCTCGAGGTGGGCCGTGGTCCTGGCAACGCATTCGGCGAACTCGGCGTAGTCCTCCAGGCCCTTGCCGACCGAGCGCAGGAGGTCGCGGAGCAGGGCCGCCCCGCCGGCGTAGTCCGCGGCGATGCCGATCGGAGGGTTCCAGATCATGGACGGGACGATCGTCGTTCCGCGCCCCACCATGAGCTTGTGCGCGAGCGGGATGTCCCAGTTGTGCTCGGATATGCATCGGATCCGCTTGGGGATCTCTGCCTCGTTCGGCATCGAGTCCGCGGAGTAGAGATATGAACGGTTTGCCATGGTGGCGACGCTAACACCGGGGACCGACAACGCTGGCCCGTCGGAATCCTGCCTGTGGTTCGTCGAGGGCAGTGAAGACGAACAGATGAATCCGGAAGCACACGGGTACCGGCTGGCGCTGGCAGCCCGCTGACCACTGCCGCAGACCGGCGCCTTCGTTTCACTGCAGGGCGAACTCGATGAAGGTGATCCGCACCTATCTTCAGGGCCCGTGACGGAGACCTTCTGCGCGGCTTGGGCTCGATGGTGAATCCACCAACACCCCCGTAGGTGGAGCCGGGCCCGGTCAGCTGCTCGGAGGCGCCGTAGCGAGAGCCGAGTGTACGGCGGCCGTCTTGGCGTCCTTGGACTTCTTCTCCGCGGCCAGCGCATCCGCGTTCTCTGCGATGATGTTCCGCTGGCGCTCGGCCTCCACGGCCGCCCACACACCGATCACGTTGACCCGCGCCTTGCATTCTACGTCCGCGACGGCGGTCCGCTGCTCGCCCTCGCCCAGAGCGGGCCCCGCGAAGGCGGCGGCGCCGATGGCCGCCATGGGGTCCGGGAAGTCGAACCCCTTCCCCCTCATGCAGGCCGACCACCTCCGGTTCACCTCGCGGACGCGGGGATCCTCTTTGGATTCTGCGTAGCTGCGCAGGCCCAGGTCTCGGGCGAAGCGGAGCCGGGCCTCGTCCTCCGGCGAGGAGATCTTCCCCTTGGCCTCGCCGACGCACCCACCCTCCGGGGGCTGGGGTTCTCCCCCGTCCCCGCCGGTCCCCTTCAGGAGGAATAGGTCCCGGGGCGACGGTTGCGCCTCCGGCGCTTCGGATGCCGCGCCGGGCATGTGGTAGCCGTGCTCGGCCGCCATCGCCCCGTCCGTCAGCCCGTACCGCCGCTCGTTTTGGGTACGCGGGCCGGCAAATTCACCCAGCGGGGGCGGGGCGTAGGCGGATCCCAGTCGCCGCATGCAGCTACGGAGCAGGACCCGGTACGCGCTCACCTCCTGTTTCGTGTCCTCCTGCGACGGCAGATACGCGTCGAGCGGAAGGACGAGCGCGTCGCTGCTCGTGAGCGGGGGCGGCGCGAATCCGGACGCCGAGGCCGACACCCCGCCCGGCTGCGCTGACGCGGAGCAGGCGGACGCTGCGGCGCCCGCGAGCAAGAGGAGGGCCACAGCACGAGTGGAGCGGGAGAACAGCACGGGAGTCCTTGGAGGTCTGCGGGCCATGCCCCGGCGGTGCGCCGTGCGACGGCGCACCGCCTGGGAATCAGAGATACATCAGGGGGAAGCCGTGCTGCTTACCACCATTTGAAGGAGGCGTTGTTGTTTCGCAGGGTGGTGAGGTTGATCCAGTCGTTCGTGTTGACCTGCTCGCGCGGGCCGCCGTAGTTCGGGCTGTAGTAGACGAAGACGAACCTCGATGACGAGGTGTTCTGCACCGACGCGGCGTTGTTCCGCACGCCCTGGCCGCTGCCGGCGCCGTAGCCGCCGAACTTATCGCCGGACTGGTCCGGCACGTCGCCGTTGTACTGGTAGTACACGTGGTACGCGCCCTCAAGGTAAGGGCTGTAGTAGAAGCAGGCGACGCTGCCACCAATGCCGGACGGGCAGGGGTTCTGGTTCGCCTGGGCGGGGGTGGCGACCGCCAGCAGGGAACCGGCCACGCCGAGGGCGGCAAGGGTATGACGAAGACGCATGAACGGATTCCTCTTCAATGGGGGAGAGCAGAACGTCGGCCCGGGGCCGCGGGGCCTGGAGCGGCGCCGACGTCATCGAATCTAGGCCGGAGTTGATCGTCAGACTGAATGCTCGGCGCAGAGATCGTTGACGCTCAGCGCGCGGAAGTCGGTAGGGCTGATTCCATATGCCTCGCGGAAGGAACGGCTGAAGACCACCGGTCCGCTGAAGCCCCAGCGGGCGGCGATGGCGCCCACACGGTGGGCACGCAGACCTGGGTTGGCGAGGTCGGTGCGGCACTGTTCGAGGCGGCGACGACGGATCCGGGCGTGCAGGGTCTCCTTCTGGTCGTGAAAGAGCTGGTGGAGGGTGCGCACCGAGATGTGGTGGTGAGCGGCGACCGCCGAAGGATTCAGCATCGGGTCGCTGAGGTTGTGCTCGATGAAGGCGTGGATCCGCTGTACCAGTGCCTGTGTTCGGACTTCGGTGGGGAGCCGGTCCTCGGCGCCCAGCAGTTGGGCCAGGCAGGCCGTAGCGAGGTCGGCGGCGATCGTGCCGAGCCTGCGCAGTTCCTCCGGAGTGCATTCAGCGCTGTGGTCCTCGAGTGAGGTCATGAAGGAAGCCAGGATCGCTGCCATGCCCCGGTCGCCCGGTATGCGCCGGGCCAGCACCTGGTCGAGGCGCTGGGTGCGCAGCGGCATGATGTTCCGGGGCAGCAGCAGGATCGTGGCCCGCACCTGGCCGCCCGCGGCGGGCATCTGGTTGTCGGAGGGCCGAGAGGTGTCCCACAGCATCAGGTCACCGGCTCCGACGGTGCACTCGTTCCGATGCTGCGACAGCGACGTGGCTCCCTTGCGCAAAAGGGCCAGCTGGTACTGCTCCGGGTCGCCACGCCGAATCATTGCGGCCGTGCGCCGCGAACGAAGGGGCGACAAGGAGAACCTCGACGCACGGATGTCCCCCAGGTCCAGCACCGCGGCCTCGCCCTGGAATTCGGCGGGCCGCTCGCTGCTGAGCGCAGCGGGCATCACCTCACGCGAGACGATGTCGGAGTACCAGTCGAACCGTTCCCCCTCCGGAACCTCGCCCGTTGACACCACTGACCACATCATGTGCCCCCTGTTGGATCTCTTCGACAAGATCCAGGATGCAGCCAACGAAACGCCGTCGGCGCATGGTTCGAACCCGCGTGGCGCTGGTTGCCAGCCGGGCGGTGGCTATATCACCCGCTGCTGAGGGATCGGGGTGCTGCGCACGCGGGCTCGCTGGGGGTGCTGCTGTAGGACGGAACCAAGCCGGGGCCGGTCTACCTCGACGTGGGCAGCGGCTCGGACATCCTGTCCACCACGGAATGGCACGCGCACGACGGCCGGTTCGGCCGCGCGCAAACCGCCCTCCTGCGTGGTGCGTGCGTGTGGGTGGCGTGACGGCGCACTGCAGGGTCCGGCGGGTGCCCCCGGTCGGCGTCGTCGGGCCGGACTTCCAGAGGACGACAGATCCGGGAAAGATGGTCCAGCGGAGGCCACGCCCTGATTTCGGTACCGAGCCCAAGAGCGGCTCCGGTGGCTCCGATGGACGAGGTGCCGTCGGCAACGGAGTCGTGGACGAAACGATCGCGGGTAAGGGAAAATTCAGCGATGAACAGCAAGTGGCTGCGCTCACGGGGTGAGGACAGCGGGAAGACCACTACTGAGGTTTTCGGGTCGTCGTCGGGTAGTGACGGTTCATGATCCCTGCGGTATGCCGGTGAGGTGAGGTATCCAGAGGGCGGGGGCCTGACCGCTGAGCGTCGGGCGTTTCGTGAGGAGATCCGGCTTCAGGCCGGCGTGCGGTTCGCGGCGGGTGAGAAGACAGCGGTCATCGCGAAGGACCTGCGGGTGAGTGTGCGGTCCGTGGAACGCTGGCGCCGTGCCTGGCGCGAGCGCGGCATGGATGCCTTGCGCTCGACGGGTCCGGCGAACGCCCCGACCGTCACCGATGAACAGTTCGCCGTGCTCGAGGAGGAACTCGGCAAGGGGCCGTCGGCACACGGCTTCGAAGACGAACGCTGGACCCTGGCCCGGGTCCAGACCCTGATCCGTCGGCATCTTCGGGTGAGCCTGTCAGTGGCGACGGTGTGGCGGCTGCTGAAACGGCACGGCTGGTCCTGGCAGACGCCCGCCCGCAGAGCCCTCGAGCGTGACGAGCACGCGGTGGAGCTGTGGAAGAAGGAGGTCTGGCCGGGGGTAAAAGCCTCGCGGCGGCGTCCGGTGCCTGGATCGTCTTCGAGGACGAAGCCGGCTTCTCGATGACTCCGCCCCGTGCCCGCACCTGGGGCCGGCGCGGACAGACCCCTGTCATCCGTGTGCGCGGCAGGTCCCGCCGCCGGACCTCGGTCGCCGCGCTGTGCTGCTGCAAACCCGGTGAACACAGCCGTCTCATCCACCGGCCCCGCACTCATCTCCTGCTCAAGGGTGCGCGCAAGAGCTTCTCCTGGAAGGACTACCGCGGCCTGCTGGTGCGGGCTCACATCCAGCTCGGCGGCCCGATCGTGGTGGTCTGGGACAATCTCAACACCCACCTGGCCGCGGGGCTGAAACATTACGAGGCCGAGCACGACTGGCTCACCACCGTCCGGCTCCCGCCCTATGCACCCGACCTGAACCCCGTCGAGGCCGTCTGGTCACTCGTGCGCAGAGCGATGGCCAACACCGCCTTCGCCACACCCGACGACCTCGACCGCACACTCCGCCGCGAGTTACACAGAATCCAACTCCGACCCCACTTGGTCGACGGCTGCCTCACGGCCACACATCTGGCCATCGACCCACCGACCCCACCCTGAAAACCTCAGTACCGGACTACACCGGCCCCGGGCCCGGAGCAAGCCGGACGAGGAGGCGGGGACGCCGGTCCATCACGGTGCGGCGGGGGTGTTGGCGGTGAACGGACACCGGGCTGCCCGGTGGTCTTCGGGCTGTGGGTCCGCAGCGGGCCGGTGGTCGCCGGGCCGGTCGCCGGGTGGGTGGGGACGGACCGAGACGTCGAGGGTGAGGTCGTGGGGCTGGAGGATGGTGCGCGTGTGGAAGACGGGTGTCGTGCCGGGTGATCGGGTGACCTCGTAGTGGGGGGTGAGGGTTGCGGTGACGATGGTCATGGCGGTGGTGGCGAAGTGGGTTCCGAGGCAGTTGCGCGGCCCTCCGCCGAACGGCATGAACGCGTACTTGGGCAGCGGGTTGGCGGCGCGGTCGGTCCAGCGGTCCGGGTCGAACGTGGTGGGCCGGTGGTAGTGGCGGGGGTCGCGGTGGAGGACGAAGGGGCTGACGGCGACCTTCTGGCCGGGGCGCAGGGGGTAGCCGGCGAGTTCGGTGGGTTCCTGGATGGTCCGCTGGAGGAACCAGAGCGGGGGGTAGAGGCGCAGGGTCTCCTTCACGACGGCTTCGGTGACGGCCAGCCGGGGCACGTCGGACGCGGTGGGGAGCGCGCCGGCGAGTTCCCGGTCGGCCTCGTCCCGTACCCGCCGACGGACTTCCGGGTGCCGGTCGAGGAGGAGGAGCAGCCAGGCGAGCGCGGCGGCGGTGGTCTCGTGGGCGGCGAAGAGGTTGGCGACGATGACGCTGGTCGCGCCCTCGTGGGTGAGGGCGCCTTCGTCGCACGCGGTGTTCAGGAGGTCGGCGACCACGGAGGGCGAGTCGTCCCGCCTCGTCGTACGCCGCCGGCGTATCAGGGAGGAGACTTCGTCGGCTAGGTCGCGGCCGGCGCGCTGGAGGCGGCGTCGGCGCAGCGCGTGCCAGCGGGCCGGCAGGGGCAGTGTGGGGGGCAGCAGCGCGTCCTGCAGGCGGGCCAAGAGGTCGGGGACATCGCCGGTCTCGGGCCCGAGGCAGAACTCGGCGATCAGGTGGGCGGTGAGGTCTTCCAGTGCGGGGATCGCTTCGATCCTGCCGCGTGCGTGCCAGGTGTCCGCGTGGCGGACGACGGTCGACGCGAGGCTGTCCCGGGCGGCGCGCATGCTGGTCCGGTTCAGGCCGCGTCCCGCCAGGCTGCGGGCCCGCATCCACAGGGCCAGGTCTTCGGAGGCGCGGCTTCCGTCGGTCGCCTCGCCCAGCAGGTCGCTGGAGATGCCGTAGGTGGTGTTGGTGTGCTTGAGGACCTCCTCCGCCAGGGCGGGCGAGTTCACGATGTACAGGTCGTCGTCGAAGCGGACCAGGTCGCCGTACTGCTGCTGGTCGAGGAGGAAACCGAGGTGGTCCCGCTCGAACGCGCGCCGGTTGCCGTACCGACCGGCCCCCGAGGGGCCGGGCGGCACACGGGAAGACAGCATCTGCTACCGCGCCTGTACGTAGTAGTAGTAATACGCACTGGAGTGGTCCGACCCTCCGAGCGTGCTGCTGCGTTGCACCTTCGCCCCGGAGGGATCGTTGGCCAGGTGGGCGGAGCTCGACGCGGCCTGGGCCGATCCGGCGCTGAGGAGCGCGGCGACGGCGGAGGCGGCGATGAGGAGCGACTTGCGGAGGGGGATCAGGGCAGCCATGGCTGTCCTCCTTCGGGGTGGGATGGGCGGCGGTTCCGCCCGGTTCGTTGCCCTCATTAGTCCACCCGCGGCATCCGGGGGTCATGCCCCGGGAACGCGTGGCATGACCCCCGCGCCCGCGTCTGCCACAATGCGGGCTTTCGCGCGCCCCCGGCTCCGCCCGGCCGAGGCCGCCCCGTCGCGGAGCGGAGCGGTTCAGCCCGAGGACGTGGTCGGGCGGCCCCGCCCGGCGGAGGACGTCCCGAAGGCGGGAGCGGCCGCGGCGCCGCCCGTCGTGGCGGGGCGCGCCGGGACTCCACCGGAGACCGGGATCCCGTTGCCCGCCGGGGTCGGTCCGGCGGCGGTGGCCGGCCGGGCCGCGCTCGCCCGGTGCGGGGCGAGGTCCTCGCCCACGGTCACGCCAGGGACCAGGCTGCCGGCCCCCATCAACCCACCGACTCCAGCCTGAAATCCTCAGTAACCGGTTCCTGCGGCCGGAGCCACTGACCGGAGCAGCAGTGCGGGCCGCCACCCTTACCGGGGATGCTGTTGGCGAAACCGGGACTGCGCTCTGTTCCACTGGCCATCGCGTGGATACAGAGCGCAGCCAGAACGAAGAGGGGGTTACAAGGGGCGGACCAGTTCCGCTTGCGGACCCTTCTGCCCCTGGGTGACCTCGAACTCCACCCGCTGGTTCTCTTCCAAGCTCCTGTATCCGTTGGTCTGGATGGCTGCGAAGTGCACGAACACGTCGGGGCCGCCATCGTCCTGGCTGATGAAGCCATACCCCTTGTCGGCGTTGAACCACTTCACAGTGCCTGTTGCCATCGGTTCCACTCCTTCATCCGTACCACGGCGCGATCTTGACGCCCCGGCCGCAGCCCAATCGATCAGACTCCGGCACTTGATCATTTCCTCCCGCCGAGGCGAAATCCGCCATCCTCGCCGGTGTCCGGCGTCCAGACGGCGGGCCCGCCGCCCCGCCATTCGATGAGCAGCGGATCATCCAGGCGGACGACGTCGGGGTCCAGGCCGGCCCGGCGCAGGAACTCGAGGAGGTCGGCGGTGCCGAGGGCGCGGCCGAGGATTTCACCGTCGCAGCGGACGCGGCGGCCGCCCTGGGCGTCCGGCGGATGACGCCGACACGCGGGGCAGGGCTCATCCCTTCACCCTGCCGGTATCCGCTCACTCCAGCATTCCGAGCGCGGTGTCGGGCCGGCAGTGGGGGCAGGCGGGGTGGCCTTCGGCGAGCAGTTGCCGTATCTGCTCGGGGGTGGCGGGGGTGCAGCGGTTGCCGGTGTCCCAGCAGTCCCCGGTGTGTACGCAGGCCGGAAGCCGGCCGCCTCCGATCCCGCGCTCGATCAGCCACGCGGGCGGCTCCTTCGGCGGCAGCCGGGATGCGGCGATGGCCTCGCGCTCCTCCGCCGTGGCCAGGGCCTGTTCGGCCCGGCCCAGTTCGCCGCGCAGGTAGGTGACCAGCGTCCGCAGCCGAGGCAGGTCAGGCGGCAGGACAGACACGGCTTCAGTCTCCGTACTGCGCCCGCCGCGCGGCCTTACACGCCTCGCACAAGGGTTCGCAGGGGCCCCGTATCGCGCACATGGCGGGCTTGTTGACTGCACTGACGGTGCTCACGCCCCGGCGCCGTGATTCGGGGTAGGGCGGCGGTCAGACCCTGACCGCCCGTTCTCGATGACGAGGGCCAGCCCGCTCGCGCCAGGCGTTCGGGGCCCGGGAAGCGGATCGCCGCGTCGGAACGCCGAGGATCGATAGGGGGACGAACTGCGCCTGACTATGGGACAGTTCATGATGTCGTGCCACCGACTGCCGGGGGGAAGGGCGGAATATGGCGCACGAAGAGAAGGACATGCTGACGGCTCGCGAGGTGAGCTACTTGTGGCCGGGCGTCCGTACTCACTCGGTGCATGTGAATGCGCTGGCCCATGGGGTGCGGATGGGAACGGAGAGCTGGCTGACCACTACGGGGTACGCCCACAAGGAGTGGTATAACGCCGACGACGTGCGCCGAGTGGCCCCGCAGGTAGCAGCCGAGCCACTCAAGGGGCCGTCCCAGGTACCGTGCTGTCTGGTGCTGATCGTTCTGGCAGCGGCACCGCTCGTGTGGCTGGCGATACAGATAGAAAGCGCAGGCGGGTGGTGAAGGTCAAGTGTGTGGCTGCGCGGCCGGCCAGCCGCGAGATGCTGGGGTGTCAACTGCATCATCTCTGGCTCGTTGGGCAGGGCGCTTCCGAGTCTCAAGGAGAGGCCGATCAGATGCCTACACGCGTGGGTACGGCGTCCGCACGTCCGTAGCCGAGCACCTGGGTGAGGACTTGTCGGAACGTGATGAGGTCTTCGGCCGGCGCTTCGATGACGGCCTCGATCTCGCTGTCGGTGCAGAGAAGCCACCAGCCGTGTTGCAGGTACGGCCACGGGGCCAGCCCCTTGTGTCAGAGCTGTAAGGCCCTGAAGGCCGCTGTCTGAGCTTGACTCTGTCGGGGATCTTGGGGCCGCTGAGGTCAGCTGCCCAGGGTTCGCCAGGACTTCGGCCGGGGTATCTCGCGCTGGTCGAGGTAGTTCTGGAAGGCAGTCGGTCGGCGGGGCGTGGGGGCTTCCTCGGTTGGTGGCAGACCGCTGAGGCGCTCGATGTTGACGGCGATGGCTGTCAGGACGTGCTGGATGTGGGCCTTTCCCTGTCCTCGATAGCGGCAGCGTCGCATGCCGTATCCGTGGGCGAACTCGTTAACCGTGCCCTCCACTCCGGAGCGGACCGCGTAGCGGGTCTTCCACTCGGGTGTCTGTTGCTCGGTGCGGACGCGGAGTTGCAGGTCGCGGAGCTCTCGCGGGGGAAAGCCCACGGTGCGGGCGCTGTCGGCGGTGGTGGTGCACTGGGTGCGGGCCGGGCAGGGGCGGCACTGGCTTTTGGTGAACCTGGCCACGATCAGCGGGGCCGCGGTGGGCGAGGAGGTCGGGTAGGGGCCGTGCCAGCCCGCGCTGACCTGGCCCTGGGGGCAGGTGACCTGCTGCTGGTCGTAGTCGGTGTGGAAGTCGTCCCGGGCGAAACCCTCGTTTTGGCGGTGCTGGCGGGTGGGGTTGCTCCGGAGTGGTCCGGAGACGGTGACCTGGTGTTCACGGGTGGCTTGTTCCAGGTGGGGCAGGGAGGTGTAGCCGGCGTCGACCAGGTGCTCGGCGGGCAGCAGCCCGCGACGGGCCAGGCGGGTGTGGATACCGGGGAGGACCTGGCTGTCGTGGGTGGTGGCCGCGGTGGTGGCCACGTCCGTGATCACGTTGGGGCCGTCGGGAGCACAGGTCTCGGTCAGGTGAGCGGAGAACCCCTTCCAGCTGATGATGTGTCCGTGCCGTGCGTAGCGGGCCGAGGTGTCGTAAGGAGAGACGATCGCCCGGCGAGGGCGGCAGCCCGGGCCCGCCTTCCGTCTCGGCGGTGCGCCAGCGCAGGTGTCCTGCGGCATCCCGGTGGTAGTTCTGCACCATGATCTGGCGCAGGGCCTGGAGGCGAGGGCCGGACGTGCGGTCTGTGCCGTGCCGGTAGAGGTGTTCCAGGAGCCGGACGGCGTCGTTTCCGGTGGCGAGGATCCTGGTTTTGGGCTTGGTGGGGTTCTTGCCCAGGCGGACCGGTCGGCCGTAGCGGCGCCCCCAGTCCTCGTCGACCAGCTCGTCCAGCAGGTGAGGGGAGGTGCCGGCGACTTCTTCGAGTGCGGCGCGGACCGCTTCGGTGATCAGTTCCAGTCGGGTCAGGTCGCGCACCGCGGCCAGGACGTGAGTGGAGTCGGTGCGCTGGGTGGTGCGCTCGCGCACCAGTCCGGCCTCCTTGAGGCGGGCCAGCGCGAGGTCGAGGAGCCGGTCGGCACGGTCGCCTTCGGCGAGACGGTCGCGGAAATCGGCCAGCACGCTGTGGTGGAAGCCGGGGTCGTCCAGCTCCATGGCCATCGCGTACTTGAAGTCGATGCGGCAGCGGACCGCCTCGGCGGCCTGCCGGTCCGACAGGCCGAGCAGAAACTGCAGCACACAGACGGTAGCCAGTTGAGCAGGTGAGAGGCCCGGACGTCCGTCTCGCGGGTACCAGTCGGCGAAGTCCTCGTCGTGCCACAGCCCGTCCAGCCGGTCTCTCACCCATATCGCCGTCGTGCCACCCGGGTTGCTCGACCGTGCGACCTGCGCGGTCAGAGGCGGGATCTGCTCACCGGAACGTGGGCGAAGGGACAACGGGCACCTCGACAGCTGCATCGGTCGGCGGAACTACCCGAGCATGCCCGTTGACCATGCTGCCGCACTGGGAAACTCCAAGATCCCCGACAGAGTCAAGCTGAGTGCCTGCTTCTGATCCCCGGGCAGAGGCGTCTGGCTACCCTGAGAGCAGGGGCTCCCTGAGCCGTATTCGCGGCCGTCAACGGCGTCAACGCCGTGCTCGGTTAGGTTCACCGAGATCAACCTGACCTCTGGCCGCTCCACCAGCAGGCACCTCAAGAGATCCGTTCCCGGAACCGCCACACCCACCTCTTTTTCGACGCCCCCACAGACATCCAGAGCACGCGGGCGGCAGCCCGCCGTGAGCGCCGGATCGAGGACGTCCCGGCCCCGCTGCGCCCCGCCGTGGACCAGCTCACCACCTAGCCCCACCGACCGGTGTGCCAGCGCCTCCACCTGGACAGTGGTCGTAGCCGGCCCGGCTCCCGCCTCGGATACCGTGTTCCTCTACGGGGTGCCATAACGGATGTGACGCCCCCCACCGGAGGTAGTCAGCGTATGAGTTCAAAGCGCAGCAAGAATCCAGCCCTGCCCGTACTTGACGACGCATTCCGACTCGCGTCGGTCAAGGACGCCGAAGAGTCCACCCGTGACTTGGCCGCGCGGCTGGCCACCACCGAGCTGCGCCGCGTTTCCCACCCGGGCCGGGTCACCTGGGAGCCCACCGATCAGGCCGAGCCCGTACCGGTCCCGCCGACTGTGGTCGACGGTGACGGGGACCTGTGGCTGCGGGACCGGGGCACTGGCACCTGGACCATGCCCGAGTTCAACCCGAAGGAGTTCCCGGCCCGCTGTGGCGAGGTTCTGACGTGGAACCAGCTTGCCCGCGAGTTCGGCCCGCTTACCGCACTGGCGGACGACCGCCGCATCGGCCGCGGCCGGCGCTGACCGCGCAGCCTTCTGGTGTCGCTGGTCGGTGAAACTGAGCAGTCGTCAAGGCTCTGACCTGGGGTTGTGCAGTTTGGGTGAGCGGTTTTGGTGATGGGTCGGCTCACTGAATCTGGGCAGCATCGGGGTTCGTTGGTCTTCTGACCTGCGGTGTTCGTCGGCCTGACCGCCGCTGCGCAGGTTGGTTGAGTGCTGCGCAGATTGATGGGCGTCGTGTGACTTTCAGTGGGTGGCGTCAGTTGTTTGCACTGGGTGTGTGAGGCGTCTTTGCTGGTAGTTGGGGTGGGTGGGCTCGTGGGGATGTCGTTTTCTTGGTGAAGGTCGCTGTCGTTTTCCAGTGAAGCCGAGACGGAGCAGCGAGCCTGCACTGTGGCGGCGTGAGCGGCCGGGACGGGGACCGCCACCAGCGCGCCCGCCACTAGGCCGAGGACGGCCGGGACATGCCGACGAGACATCGGAGACTCCTCTTTCTGCGGTGTACGGCCGACCGTCAGGGGACCGCAACCAGCCGAGCCCAGCCGACCATGCGCAACCGCCGTCGGCTTCCCGGCGTGATCCGTACGGGCAGGCGGACGGCCCGGACGGAGACGCCGAATGGGCCACGACACGCGAAGGGTCGCACTCCAGGGCCGGCCCCTTCTCCGTGACGCAGCTCGCCGCACGACGGCCTCGGTCTCTGTGACCCGTCGACGCAGCGCTGCGGGAGGACATGGTCTTCGAGGCCATCACCGGCGTGCCGGCTCCCCGGGACGAGGCACCGTGGTCGCCGAGCCGCAGGCAACGCGAGGCTGGCCGGAGCCGGCGCCATGCACAGGCATGCGCACGTGGCTCTTTTGGAGGCACGAGCGCACCCATGTGTGTTCCGCTGGTGGCGGGCTGTGCCGCGCGGCGGTCAGCGATAGTAGGGCTCGACCGCAGCCCGTACCTCGTCGAGCAGCGCGGGGCCCTCCTGCGGCACGGGCGGTCGGCTGCTGCCCGGTCTGATGTCCAGGAGCTGTTCGGCGGACAGGGCGAACACCACTCGCCGCAGCCCTGCCCATTGGATGACGGCCTCGCACATCCCGCACGGCTGGCAGCTGGTGTACATCGTGGTGCCTGCCGCCGTCTGCGCGTCGAGTTCTCTTGCGGCCCACCTCGCCAATTTGAGTTCCGGGTGTGCAGTGATGTCGTTGTCGGTGCGGGTGGTGTTGTGCTCCTCGGCCAGGATCGTTCCGTCCGGTCCTGCCAACAGAGATCCGAAGGGCGGGTTGCCGCTCGCGTGTGCCTTGGCCGCGAGAGAGATGGCCTGTCGGAGGAGGGTGTGGTCGTCGGGTGTGGTCATGACTGCTCCATCGTGGTGCGGTGGGGGGCGCTGGGCGGGAGACGGTGCGCGGCTACGGTGGCGAGGGCCTGCCAGGCCGCCTGCGGGTGACATGTCGCGTGGGGGTCGCCCTGGTAGGTGTCCAGGACGACGTACTTGGCGCCCAGCAGCCTTAGCTGGTCGAGGTCGTCCATGATCTGGTCGATGGTGCCCTCACCAGCGAGCCGTCCTGCTCCGTCGACCGGTTCCTGGGTGAGTCGCAGGGCGATGCGGGGAGCCAGGGCGGGCACCGGCAGGTGTTGCTCGTCCGCGTACGTCTCCAGCCTGCCTGCGGCTTCGCGCAGCCACGGCATGGTGGGGCGCAGCAGATGCCATGCGTCTCCGAGTCGTACGGCCCGGCGCAGCCCCGCGTCGCTGTTGCCGCCGACCCACACCGGGATCCGGCGGTCTCCGTATGAGGCGGTGTCCTTCCAGGCGGCCCGGATGTCCCGCAGGTGGCCGTCGGTCAGCTGTCCGCGCTGTGAGAACGGGATGTCGAGGGCAGCGAACTCCTGCCGCGCCCAGCCCACTCCCACGCCGAGGACCAGCCGGCCGCCGCTCAGCTCATTCAGATTGGCCGCCATTCGGGCGGTGAGCAGCGGGTGCCGGTAGGGAGCGATGAGGACAGTCGTGCCGAGCTGGATGCGGGTGGTGAGGCCGGCCAGCCAGGACAAGGTGGTGAAGGGCTCGTAGAAGGGGGCCGGATAGCGCTCGGCGACATCCGGCGTAATGGCTACGTGGTCCGAGATCATCAGTGGGTCGAAGCCCAGGCCCTCCACGGTCTGGGCCCAGCTTCGCAATACTCCGGGGTCAGTGCCCGGGCCGAAATTGAGGACGTTCACTCCGATCTTCATAGGCCCAACCCTAGGCAGGGCGTATGGATCGCCAGAAGGGATTCCCGCCTGTTCAGAGGCGGTTCAGCCGTGGATCCGCCGGTAGAATGGGCGTATGACCGAGAGTCTCGACGTGACGGACTGGGCCATCCTGACAGAAGTCCAACGGGACGGCCGGATCCCGTTCACCGAGCTGGCGCGGCGGGTGAACCTGAGCGCGTCGGCGACCAAGGAGCGGGTGCGCCGGCTCGAGGAGGCCGGGGTGATCACGGGGTACCGTGCGGAGGTGAACCCGGAGCGGACCGATTACCCAGTGATGGCGGTGGTCCGGCTCAAGTACCCGGGGCCGGGAACCCGGCACCAGCCGCTGCGCCGGCTGCTGGAGGAGCGCCCGGAGATCCTGGAGTGCCTGCGCACCACCGGAGACGACTGCTACGTCATGAAGGTGACGGCCACGTCGATGGCCCACCTGGAGGAGGTCGTTGACGAGCTGGCCGAGTTCGGGAGCACTACCACCAACCTCGTCCTCAGTCGGACGCTCCCGTTGCGCGGCCCGGGGGTGCCGCGGGTGAACACCGTCAGGTAGTACTGCAAGTTGTATCGGACACTTCTGACAGTCGAGACCCTTTTACGCCACCTGAACCCGCACTTCTCGCCACAGCCCAGTCATCCGCC
The DNA here is from genome assembly GCF_045208355.1 of Streptomyces sp. NBC_01546. NCBI lineage: Bacteria > Bacillati > Actinomycetota > Actinomycetes > Kitasatosporales > Streptomycetaceae > Streptomyces > Streptomyces sp. NBC_01546. The sequence goes on along the minus strand of NZ_CP109379.1, from coordinate 182,880 downwards.
GGCCACAGTTCACCGACTCGATGCGCTGCGGTCCCCGCCGCCTCGCGGGTGGGTCCTTGGGCGGCTGTCTCAGCGGTGGGATGCGCGGAGCACAAGGTGACGCGGGGACCTTGGTCCATGCGCTGCCGGCTGCTCCAGCCATCCATGCAGCGGGCCAGGTTCTCGGGGGTAAACCAGCCTTGACCGTCGCCCTTGAACGGCCATGCCAGCACTTGGAGGAGAGGCGGCCTCCAGGCGAAGCCACCGCGTCGTGGACCACAGACGAGAGCCCGGGCCCCTTCGCACGCACACGTGCGAGGCTCAGGTTGAGGGGCGCGAGGTCGAGTCCGGACACGAAGTGTCAGTCCGCGGCATCGGCGAACCGGTGCCGGTCGTCGCCGAGCTCGGCCAGCGCGCAGGCTCCTCCATACGGGTGCGCTGGGCGTCGAACATCAGGTCCGGCAGGTCGATCCTCAGAAGGCATCGCCTCCGCGGTGGTCTTCAACCAGCTCAGGAGTTCGGCTCGCCCAGCAACACACAGCGCAGCTATCGACGTGCTCGTCGTAGGTATGGGCAGGGCGGCCGACGGTCCTTCCTGGACGGAATGTGACCTTTTCCGCTGGGCGACTGTGAAAGCAGAGTGGTTACTTCCACTTCCTGGGGCGGAGGTTTCAGGAGAGTCGGATCGCGGTCACCCAGCCTATTGTTCCCGTTCCGTTGTGCTGTCAACATTGGCGGGACTGGGGGAGGTGTAGTGGTTCATGCTTTGAGGATTCATCGTCGGCTTGTGGTCTCCGTGACCGGTTCCGTGGTGCTATTTGCAGCACTTCTTGTGTCCGTCTTCAAGATTCTCGGTGACCGCACTCAGGCTTTCAGTGCGGCATCGGTGCTGCTGTCTGGTATTGCGCTGGCAGGTGTCGCAATGTCGCTCATGTATCAAGCCCGGCAAACGAAGGCTGTGAGAGACGAACGGGACAGAGCTACGCATCGACAGATGGTCTATCTGGCCATGGAGGATCCCGCCCTGGCTGTGTGCTGGGAACCGCCTGACGCTCCGATCGTATTCGAGCGGTACCGGCAGGTCATCTTTACCAATCTGATCATAGGTAGATGGCATGCTGCGTATCAGCTTGGGGATATAGATGCCTCCACACTTCGCTTTATCCTTGATCGGCACTTTCGCGGCGAAATAGGAAGACTGCATTGGCGTCTTGGTAGCAGTACATGGCTTCAAGGCGCCGTCGGAGGGCGGGATCGAAGAGCTGCGATGTTCGCCGAGATAGTGGAAGAGAGGTATCGGGCCGCGATCAGTGCAGGGCCTGCGGTGCCGGCGGACGGCTACTTCATTCAGTCAGGTACTGCCGCCGAATCTTAGAATTCGTGCGGGCCTGCTTATCGCTTGGCATGAGGTGCAGCGCCCGAGCCGGCGGTGGGGCGGCCCCTCACCCCGAGCCGTAGCCGGCCATACGGCCGCCTCGGCCTGTTGCCCCGGGGATGCGGTACATGAACGACACCGTCATAGATGACGCCACCTTCCCCATCTCAGCACCAGCGTTCGTGTCCGGGGTCGAGGACGCGCCGGTTGAGGACGCGGCCAGGGCGGCGGGGCCGCACGGCACGCTGACCTCGGCAACTCCTTCGCCAGAGCGCACGGAGCCGGTCCTTCGCCCCCGGCCTCTCCAGCGGTCCGTGTACCGCCACCGTGCTCAGACGGATCGCGTCCGCCGAGGTGCTCGTGGCCGTAGCGTTCTACCGTGGGACGCATGCGGCTCCTGCTGACCTCGGACACCCACATCCCCACCCGCGCCACGTCACTCCCGGAAGCCCTCGTGGCCGCCGTCGACGACGCCGACGCCGTCATCCACGCCGGGGACTGGATCGACGAGCCCACACTCGACCTGTTGGAGTCCAGGTCCCGCCGGCTGATCGGCGTGTACGGCAACAACGACGGCCCCGGCCTGCGCCGCAGACTCCCGGAGGTCGCTTACGCCGAGCTGGAAGGAGTGCGCTTCGGGGTTGTGCACGAGACGGGAGCGGCCGCCGGACGGGAACGGCGCTGCGCCGCACGGTTCCCCGAGGTGGACCTCCTGGTTTTCGGCCACAGCCATATTCCGTGGGACACCACCGCCGGGAGACTGCGCCTGCTCAACCCGGGCTCGCCCACGGACCGCAGACGCCAGCCCTTCTGCTCGTTCATGACGCTGACGGTCGCTGACGGGAGGGTGTACGACGTGACGCTCCATCGTCTGCCCCGGCGGCGCTGAGCCCTCCCACGCGGCCGCGGGCCTCGACAAGGCCGCAGCCGAACATCCCGGCGACCCGACCGCCGTGGCGCAGGCCGTCGCCGTGCAGGGCGTCGCCCATAACCATCCCGAGTACCCCGGCCCCGCATCGGACGACCGCGATGGCCTTGATCCTGCCTGCCCTACTCGAAATCGCGACGGTGTTCGTGCCACTGGCCGCCACCGGCGGGCTGCTGCTGACGGCCGGCACGTTCGTCACGCGCCTACAGCGTGACGAATCGGTGATCGCGGTGGACCTGGCCTACTCCTCTCCGAACGGCAGGCACCGCGACTGGGGGCCCGGCTGGTCCACCGACGGACGCCGACCTCCTGGCCACACTGACAGCCAGGGAGTTCGCGGCGTCGGAGCGCCGGCTGACCGCGCCCGGCACGGGTCCCGTGGCGGTGCTGGGGGAGGTGCGGGTAATCGACCGCTTCCGGTCGGAGTCGGGCGGCCCGCGGGGGACGTCTGGGTTGGCCGGCCTGCGGGGCACCGCTGCGGACGGCGCGGCGGGCGGAGTGGTCCGCCACGAGGTACCTGTACGCCGGCCCGCGAAGGGCGTGCGTGTGCAATGGGCACGGCTGCGGCGGCGTCGTCCCGGTCGACTGGTGCCGCGAGCATGGGCAGGCTGTCGGGCCGGTGCTGGAGTGGCACTGAGTGGCACCCCGGCGGCGGAATCCGCTGCGTCGTACCGGCGCGGTCGCGCGCCTCGTGACCACACGGAGAGGCCGTGCCCGAGCTGGGCGCCGCCCTCTTCGCTGCGCAAGTCGACAACTCCGTGTCCGTGCATGCTCGTCCGCTTGTGGGCATGACGACGCCGGAGCAGCGGGACCAGAGCGCGGGAATCGCGCTTCCGCGGACGTGGGTGACGGCTTGGTGCGGGCTGATGACGGGGCGTCGCTCCATCATGTGATGGTGTGGGGTCTGGCCTGGGGCGGTAAATCTGACGCCACGATGTTGCATTGGACCCAACAGCCGAGCGGGGGAGTACCGCTGCGAGGTATCTGATCGTCGAGGCCCTCGACCGCGCACGACTGCGCACGGCCGCCACCTCCCGACCCTCCCGCCGGTGCCCAGTCGACGGCCCTAGACTTCACGAGCTGCGAAAACGCGACGGGGGAGCAGCGACATGGGTAGTGATGCGAGTGGTGCCAGTGGTGCAGTGGACGGCAGTTCTCCCCTGATGTCCGCGGTCCGAGCCGGAGACACCGCCCTGGTGAAGAGGCTGCTTCTGCAGGACAGTGACTCCGACGTCAGGGACGCCGCGTTCTGCCTGGCCGTCGGAAGGTACTCGGGAGCCATAGCCCAACTGCTACTCCACCACGGCGCCGACCCCCGCCGGTGCGGACCGGGCGAACTGCTACCACTGCGCGAAGCGGTGGATTCGGGCTCGCCCGCCCTGGTCGAGGCGCTCCTGTACGACACGATTCGGGGGAGGTACAGCGAGTCCGAGCTCCTGGAGGCGCGGGATCTCGCGCGCCGCTGGCACGAGGCGGGCGTCGACACCGAACTGCGGCGCCTCACGGGCTCACGGGATGCTCTTGTCCGTACCCGCGTTCAGGACGACGAGTACTACAGCGTCGACGAGTACTTCCTCGGGGGGATGACTGTTCGCGATGGGCACGCGGCGATTCTCACGCATCTGGAGGATCTGCTGGGCAGGCGTAGCTCCTTCGAGGAGCTGATGGCACGCGCGTTGAACCGCTACCAGGACCATGCCGCATGGGGGAATGCCGCCATCCTGTTGGCCAACCGTCGAGACCGGGAGACTTGGACGGCGGCCGCGGCGCTGCGAACACATTCCGAGCCGTCCCGCCGTTTGTTCGGTGCTGAGGTGCTACGGCTGACCCACCTCTTCGACGACAGTGACGAGGACGCGTTCGCCGGCCCTGCCCTGGACCTCTTCACCGACTGGTCGACGGAGGAAGAGGACCTCGCCGTGCTCACCGAGGTGCTGGTCGCGCTCGGAGAACACGGCGATCCGCGCGCGGACGCGGCCCTTACGCCCTACGCCGGGCACCCCGACGCGGGGGTACGGTGCGCGGTGGCACGCGGGTTCGGCACATGCCCCGAGACACCTGCCTGCACTGACGATGTTCGTGAGGCGCTGCTGGTGCTGATGACGGACATGGACTCCGTGGTCCGGCGGGCCGCCTGCCTCACGGTGGCCGAGGGAAGGGACCACGATCCCGTCTTCGCCGACGCCATGGCTGCTTTGCTGGACGACACGGACCGCCGAGTCCAGGTCACCGCCGTGTACGGGCTTGCGCTGCACAACGACGAGCGGTGCGTGGAAGCGGCACGCCGCCTTCCCCCAGCACCGCCCGGCACCCCGCACGAGTACGAACTCGACGCAGTGTGGCGATACGAGTGGCGCCGCGACGGCCGCTGACACCGGTCACGGCCGCGCAGGTCGGCCACGGGGCCGCTCGGGCCACGCGTCAGGACCTGAGCGCCGAGCAGGCTGCTGCCGTCCTCGGGTACGGGCCCTGGCGGGCCCTCCGGGCGAACCGCCGGGCGCGTTCACCGGCGATTCGGTCCGCTACGCGGAGCGCTTTTTGCCAGGCGCCTTCGGCGCGCACCGAGCCAAAAGGCGGGCGGGCCTCGCGCGGCCTCCTGGGACACACCCCAGAAGCCGCAAAAGACGCGAACGGCACCCGCATGACCGTGATCTGCTGCTCCCATTGCACAGGACCGTCGTCGTACCGAATCCAGCCGAGCACCCTTGGCGACGCGGCGGCCCCTTGACGGGCTGCGGTGATCAGCTCTCCCCAGCGGCCTCGCGGCCTGCTCCTCGCTCGCGCGGGGATGGCCGCCGGCACCCTGGACCTGAACGTCGCCTTCCGCCCGAAAGACGACGTCCAGGTCTCGGTCTTCACTCCCCGTTGGTCCCGCTGACCCGTTCGACCGGGATCCATAGCTGGGAGTCCGTCTCCGCGCCGATCTCCACCGGCTGTGTCCGCAGCAGCTCCGGACCCGGCCGGCTCGCGTACGGGTTCGAGGGGAACCACTGCGTGAACACGTCCCGCCACAGCTCCTGGAGGGCGCTCGGATACGGCCCGTGGTTGTCGAAGACCGCCCAGGCCCCGGCCGGTACGTCGAGGGCGTCGAGCTCCTCCGCGGCCGCCTCGGGGCCGGTGACCACGCCGATCCAGTAGTCCACCTCGGCGCCCTCCTCCCGGCTGTCGGTCAGATGCACCACCGCCGACAGGACCCCCTTCGGCTCCCCGTCGGCCAGCTTCTTCATCCTTACGATGGCCTGCTCGTCCAGGCTCTCCACGTGTGCCGCGGCCGCCGCGTTGACCCCCTCGTGCACGAGGGGGACCCGCGCCTTCCTTCCAACGACCCGAAACGCTTCCTTCTCGACGATCCGATACCGCATGGTCGTACTCCCTTCGACGACGACACGGAAGGACATGCGCGACTGCGCCGTGAGCGTCGCACCCGTGCGCCGGGCCTCGCCTGGCCCGATGCCGTGCACCGACCGGAACGCCCGGGCGAACGCCTCGCCCGAGCCGTACCCGTACCGCACGGCCACGTCGAGCAGCGTCCGCTCCCCGCCCAGCACCTCGGCCCCGGCAATCGTCATGCGCCGGCGTCGTATGTACACGGAGAGCGGCATCCCGGCGAGCGCCGAGAACAGGCGCCGGAAGTGGTACTCCGACGTCATCGCGATCCGGGCGACTTCGACGATGTCGACCTCCCGGCCGGCCTCCGCTTCGAGGCAGCGCTCGATGTGGTCGAGCGCCTCGTTGAGCTGCTCCAGCACGGGTGCGTGTCCTTCCCTCTGATGTCTTCACCGTATGAATCACCTCGCTTCCAGGGCCCGATGATCCGTGCCCGGAACGATCGGGTGACCGATTGCGTCACGAGCCTGAAGCGACGGCACGCGTCGGACTTGCGGTGTACGCCGCGTCAACTGCAACGGCTTCGTGCGGGGCCGGAACCACCAGCCCCGGCGAAGGAAGAGCACCGTTGATGGCCTGGTCGATCGCGTACGTGGCCGGATGTCCGCCCGTGACGTCCCAGACCCTGCGGCACTATCACGACATAGGCCTGCTGCCGCCCGCGTACATCGCGAGCAACGGGCAGCGCTGCTACGGGAAGGGCCGACTGCCGCGGCTTCAGCGGATCCTGCTCAGCGCGAGGTCACCGCGCAGATGATCCCCTCGCTTCGCGGAGTCCACAGCCGTCGGCACGCCCGTCGCCGACCCGGCGGTCCAGGCGGACGTGGACGCCCACTGCCGTGGCGTCTGCCGCTTGTGGACCCCGAACGCTGATGCGTGCTGTCACTGGCGTGCGCCTTCCTCCGCGGCTACGGCTGAAGGGCGCACGGATGCGGTGTCACGGTCAGCCGAGCAGGTGCTATCCGGCCTTGGCTCCCGGGGAGGCCGGGCAGCGGCAGGCCTCAGACGGAGACCGAGAGCAGGTCCACGACGAAGACGAGCGTCGAGCCCGCCGGGATCAACGGCGACGGCGACTGGTTGCCGTAGCCGAGGCGCGGGGGAACGGTGATCTCGCACCGACCGCCGACCTTCATCCCCCTGACCCCCCGGTCCCAGCCGTTGATGACCCTGCCACCGCCCACGGCGAACTTGAACGGCTGGCCCCGGTCCCAGGAGGCGTCGAACTCCCTTCCGGACTCGAAGGTGACCCCGACGTAGTGAACCCGGACAACCCTGCCCGGCTTCGCCTCAGGCCCGTCCCCGACGACGAGGTCCCGGATTGTCAGCCCCTGGGGAGCATCACCCTCCGGAAGCTTGATCTCGGGCTTCGTCAGTTCACTCATTGCAGCCCCATTCACCCTCCGCCGAAAGCCCTCGTACGGACCAGCCGAGCGCATGGTCACCCCATGCAGTAGATGATCAGGCTACCGAAATCTGATCCCGTGGAGTGCATGCAACCCGACGGAGTACGGCGCCTCGTACTGCGAGGGTGTTTCTGTGATGGTGTGTTGGCTTCTGGTGGTGTGTGACCGCGTCGTTTGTAGTGGCTGACACGTGCCTCGAACTGTCGTCGGCGTCGCCAGTGTGACCAGTGCAGGACGTCGTCGATGCTCGCGCGGGGCCGGGTGAGGCGGTGGATCAGGCGTCGGATTTCGTGGAGGCGAGGGGTATGAGCTGGGAGTATCCGTTTCTGCTTCGTCTGTGTTGAGTTCGCGGGCCCGTAGGACGGTGAGGCAAGCGTGGGCGGCGATGACCAGGGTCATGTGGCGGTGCCAGCCGTCGTAGCGGCGGACCTGGTAGTCGTCCAGGCCGCACTCCTGCTTCGCGGTGTGGAGGCATTCCTCGACTTCCCAGCGGGCACCGGCGACGCGGAGCAGGCGCAGCCGGTTGAAGCGAGGACCTGTGCGGTCTGCCCATGCAACTCTGTCCGGCCTAGGCATTGTGCATAGTGTGTTCATGTATCGGTTCGTGGGTCAGGCCCGCCTCCAATGGTGGGCCAATCACTCGACTTGCCTTGAGATGTACGACATCGACATCACGGTCACTGTCGACGCGGTCGGCACGTTGCGGGCAACCGGTCGGCATGCCAGCACCCTCGACACGACCCAGCGCGAGGGTTGGGACTTCCTCGTGGAGATGGCTCCCTACTTCTCCATTGCGTTTCTCAGCGAGGATCGCGGCGGGATCGTGGTGCGGGTCGTCGAGGCAGAGAATAGAACCCTCTCGCTCACGGAGGCACCGGACTGGGACGGCTCCGCGAACGGCACCTTCGACCTCACCTGAGCCAGCCTCCGAAGGGGCAGGGACCGCCTTCGCTACCCTGCGACCGACTCCGGGGTGTCGCCCCTTACTGATCTTTCAGAACGAAGCACCAACTGGAATTGGTGGTGCACCCGATCCGTCGCACAAACCGGTTTACGGGCGCGCATACGCAGTCGGCAAGCGGATGCTGCCTGAGCCTGAATGCCGGGTCGGGCGAGGCAGGTTGGGGCATGCTGGGGGTGCGTGCGCTCACGCACTCTACTTCGGCGGGGGGCCGGTCGGTGTTACGCATTCTCTTCACGAAGGAAGACCTTGCCCGGACCCGGGTGGCCGCAACGATCGGCGTCGCAGCGGAGGTCTACTACAGCCTGGAGCTGCTGAGAGACAACCGGGAACTTCCTCACTTCCGCACGTGGCGGTCAGCGGTCGCGGGCCGGATGGGAGCGGACACGCGGCCCCTGACCTCCCTGGTTCCGGTGCGCGGTCCCGGGCTCGATCTGCTGGCCCTGATGGGCGATGTGCCCTCTCTGGACCACGCCGTGGACAACCTGCTGCACGCCCCGGTGTCCCGGCTGCGACGCGAGTTCGAGGGTCTCGACTTCCACCCCGGACACCTGCCATGGGCCAGGCGGGTGTCCGAGGGCGAACGCGACGCGCTGCGGGAGCTCGCCGAGGCCGTGCGCGCCTGCCATCGGCTGACCGTTGAGCCCTACTGGCATCGAGGGCGGGCCGAACTGGTCGCGCTGTCCACCCGTTGCGCGAACCTGGTGTTGGAGGGGGGCATCGATCTGCTGCTGCGTTCGATCTGCCCGCCACTGGTCCGCTGGCGTCCACCGGTGCTCGAAGCTCCCTACCCGCGCCGAGTCGAGGTGCGTCTCCAGGGAAGGGGGCTGATCATCACGCCCACGGTCTTCTCGAAACGCCCGGTGAGCTTTCTATGGGACCCGCTCGATACCGCCCAGCCACCCCGACTGACCGTGCCGGCTCTCCGTCGGCCGCTGACCGGTACCGGACCGGAAGAAGCGGACGGCTCGGCCGTGCGGAACCTGGAGTCTCTGCTCGGCCGTACGCGAGCTGCCGCCCTGCACGTGACAGCAGAAGGGTGCACGACGAGCGAACTGGCCCGCCGCCTCAACGTCACGGCCGCAGCGGCCAGTCAGCACGCGACCGTGCTGCGGAACACGGGCCTCATCACCACCACCCGCCGAGGCGGGTCCGTGCTGCACCTCATCACCCCCCTCGGGCTGGCCCTGCTGAGGACCGGTGCCCTGACGCAACCGTGAGGCCCGAAGGGCGCCGCGGCATCAGACCGGTGAGCGCGGTGCCGCCCCGCTCAGGTGCCACCGGACCTCGTGCCGAGGGCGCGTGAGGCGCCGCGCCTGCTGTCCCGTTCCCCCTTTAAGCCGTGACTTAAGAGGTAGGCCGCAGGTGACCGACCCGCCCAGGATGTGAAGCCGCAACCGGCTCATCCCACCATGGAGATCGCATGAAGACTCATCTCGCCGCCGCCCTCGGTTCCGTCGTGCTGACCGCGGGCACGTTGCTGTGCGCTCCCGCCGCCGGAGCGCAGACCGCCGCATACCCGACCACCGCTGTCGACGTTACGTACGGAGCCAGCTACGTCCGCGGCACACTGACCTGGTACAACCGGTCGGTCGGGGTCGAGGGAACGCTCCGGGCCGTCGGCTGCCGCAGGGCGTGGTTCGGCGCGTACGGTGCCTCCGGCAACGAGCTCGGCGCCAGGAGCACCAGTACCAAGTGCGACGTGACGTATCCCGTCAGTACCGGAATCCCTGCGGATGTGCCCGGTGGGGCCGCGTATGTGATCGTCTGTATCGACGATGCGAACGCGAACCCGCTCAAGTGCGTGCGGTACGACCGGCCCTGACCCCTTCGACCGGTCGGAAGTGACGTCGCCACACCAGCCCCGGGGCGGAACGACACGCGACGCCCCGGGAGCTGATCTCGCCGCCCCGCTAGGCAGTGATGCCTGCCATCGACGGCCAGGCCCCAGAGGGCCTGATACCGCTACGACGATGCCGCCGTCCTGAGCCTCCATGGTGGGCCGCGCGCCCCTGGCTCAGCATCACAGCAGCCGGGCCGTTCCCGACGGCTGGTACCTGGCACCCTGCGTCGTCCACCCCGAGCAAGTGACCGAGTACCCGAGGAATGACTGCCCCCGGGATCTCCGCGACGCACTCGAGGACCGTTTCGAAGCGCTGCTGGCAGAAACCGGGCTGCGGTACTCATCGCATCTTGCCGACGCACCGGGAATCAAGCTGGGTGGCTACCCAGGCTGGAGCCAGGAGCCCTGCTGGCCGGACTGCGAAACGTGCGGAGGCCGGATGGAGCACCTCCTGACCGTGGCCGAGGGGGAATTCGACAGCGAGTCCTGGCGTACGTGGCTTCCCGAGGAAGACCGGACCACCGAGAACACCGAGACCCGCTGGCTATGGGAATCCGAGGCGTTCAACCCCACACGTCTGGACACCTGCGGCATCGCCGCCCCTTCCGGTGCCGATGCCCTCGCCCTCGTCGGCTGGGATGGACCCGCCAACTGGGACAACGACACCGCCCCGTTCTCCGCCGTGGTGAGCGACTGGGAACAACGCTTCGGTGCATGCGTGGTCGCCGTTGGTTCCGACACGCTCCACCTGAGCGTCGCTGCACCCCCGACAAGCACGGAAGACGCCCTTCCCGTCGCGGCCGAACACTTCGCCTTCTGCCCCGACAGCATCTGGCAAGGCCCTCGCCTCCAGACCCTGGCGGCCTACGCCGAGCGACTCATCGACGTCCACTGCTGGGAATTCTGGTGGGACTGATCCTGGCCGGCCGGGAAACGATCACCTGAGAAGTGGGAAACGATCTTCAAAGCGTCGCATTGGCTCAGGTCAGCGGCACCCGTGAACAGCCCCTGTCAGAACCGCCTGGCAAGATCACACGTATGACCAGCAACACCGGAACTCCCGTGCGGCCCCCAGCCAATCACCGCATCTCCGAGACGTACGCCGACTGGGCACGTACTCAGGGGCCGGGCGTCGAAACCGACGCCCGCGACACGCTGGAACGGGCGGGCAGCAGCCGGCACCGGGCCTGGGAGAGGCCCGGCCGGTTCGTGGACGACGCGGAGCGCCTGGCCCGGGGCCTGCCGGCCGCCCACCTGCCCTGGTTCTGGGACACCATCGGTCATTGGATGCTGGAGACGCACCGCCGCTCCGCAGTCCGCGCCTACGCGCAGGCGCGCGCCGCCGAGCGCACCCACGCTCTGCCGGTCGATCCTGACTGGCGGCGGGCGAATCTACTGCTGTTCGCCCGGTTCGGCGCCCTGCCCGCCAGTGAGCTCAGCGGTGCGGCGGTCTGGTTGGCCGGTGTCCTCGAACCGGTTGACGCGCACCAGGAGTTCGTCCGCCTGCTGAGCGCCTGGGCGGCGTCCCCCGGCGAGCTTCCCGCCGATCTGGCCCGCCGGGTCCGGGACTCGGCCCGTGCGGCCGGGCTCGGCAGCGAGGAGGAGGCCCGGGTGCTGGGCGGGGTGCTGGCCGCGGCCCGCGGCAAGGCCCTACCCGACCGGCTGCTCGACGCGGCAGCCGGCCCGCTCGGCGACCACCCGCCCACCGACGAGCAGGCCACGGCCCTCCTCGACCTGTTTCCCGAGTCGAAGAACGACGCGGCTGCCTGGCTGCGGCTGCTCATCGCGTGCGGTGCCGCGGACGCGGCCGCGGCCGGGCGGATCACGCCGGAGGACGGCCTCGGCGACTGGCTGCGCCGGTACGCCGCCGGATACTCGCACCGCACGGTCGGCGGCGGTGGGGTGACCCGCCAGCCCATGCCCGCAGAACTATTCGACTTGGTGAGCCGGTTCGCTCCGCTGCTGCGCGCGCACGGCACCCCGGTCCGGCTGCACGAGGACCGCTACCGGTGGCCGCATCTGGACGCCGACCTCCTCGACCTCTGCCTCGCCGAGGGCGTACCCGTCCACGACCCCGGTGCTGCGATCAGCCTGGAGTTCTGGGGTGAGCACTCCCAGCGCGACCTCAAGGCACTCGCCACCGATCCGGTGTTCGGCCCCCGGCTGGAAGGCACCGTGCACACCGGGCTCCGCACCCGTGGCGGCACTGCGATCAGCGGCACTGCCATCAGCCGGCTCCCGCACAATCCGGGCATCACCGTCGAGGTGCACGCCCGCGTCGAGAAGCTGCTCGACGCCCTGCGCGGCGGGGGACTCGCCGCCGCCGACGAGGCCGTCGACGAGCTGCACGGCCTCCTCGACCGGCCCACCGCCATCGCCCTGGACGGCATCGAGGAGGCCCTCGACGCACTCGACCTCACCGGCCCACTGGCCCGCGCCCTGCGGGCCGGGCTCCCCGAGGAGCTGGGCTGGCCCGCCCTGGACCAGGCCCTCGCCGCGTTCAGGCCCGACGAAACCGTGCACGTCACCTGCACCTGGCCGGTGCTCACCGTGTACGGCGAGACCCGCGCCCTCGCCGTCGACCACGCCGGGCTGCGCGCAGAGCACACCCTGGAACTGCCCGACGGCGCGCTCGGCCACACCGTGCACTGGGTCGGCGGCCAGTTCCTCGTCGCCTGGAACGAGGAACACAAGGACAACTCCTCCAACACCGCCTACTGGTCCGACCACCCCAGCGAAAAGTTCGAACCAGAGCAGACGTACGGACTGCGCCCCTACGGCGGCAGCATCCAGGGCGGCCTCGGCTACCAGTTCGAAACCCCGGACGGTGGCGGCCGGTTCGACGGCGAGCGCGTCCTGCGGGCCGGCGGCCGTGAGGGCATCAGCCACCGCGACTACCAGATGTACGACGGCCACGACTTCTGGAGCACCGAGGTGTTCAGCGAGGACCACGGCGGCTGGAACCGCCTCGACCCGGCCACCGGGGTTCCCACCGCCGACCGCACCCTGCCCGCCTTCCACGACCCCGACCGGTCCCCGCCCGGCACGAAGCCCTTCCCCGACCACCGGATCCTCGCTGCACTGCCGCCCGGCGCCCCGCCCTCTCCGCTCGGCCAGGACGGCGCACTCACCGGCTGCCGGGTCGACTACCGCACGCCGTACGCGGGTCCCTCGCCCCGCGAGTTCGTGATGGAGTCCATCGACGGCCGTACCGCCTCCTACCGCAGTCACACCTGGGGCCGCCGCCCGTGGGGAATCCTTGCCCTGCCGCTCGGCGGAGAGGACGCGGTCCTGGCCGGCGGGACCACCATCCGCAGCCACGCCGCCGCCGACAACTCGCTGCTCTGGCAGGTCCAGGGCTTCCCCGGCAGCCGCCACAGGACCCGGAGCCGGGCCACCCTGGGCGAACTGGCCGGGCCGGTTCCGCCACCTGCCTTCTGGCACTTCCTCACCCCGCGCGACGAGCTCTCGTCCCGTGTCCTGCGGACGGTCACGGACAGTGCGGTGCGCGAGCTGATGCACCAGGGCATCGGGCGCGCCCTGCCGGGAGTGACCGATCCGCGGGTCCAGGAGGGCGTCGACCGCGCCGTCCGGCTCGCCGCTGACGTACTGCGCCGCCGCCGGGAGCTGTCCCACCGGATCGCCGTCATGCGGGCCGGGCCGGTCGTCGACCTGCCCGACCCGGCGCCGGACAACCGGCTCGTCCCTGCCCTCCACGGCCTGCTGCCCCAGCTGCGCGGCTACGAGGAACGGCAGCCGCAGCCACAGCCCGCCCTCCTCACCTCAGTCGCCGCCGACGGCCGGTACCTGCGCGGCGAGATCGACGACGAGGTACGGGTGCTCGCCCTGCCCGCGCCGCCCTCCGAGTGGTCGGTGCTTACCGGCCGGATCGATGCCGTGGCCTGGCGGACCGTCGTCGCGGCCACCCCCGACGAGCAGAGACAGACGCTCGCGGCACTGCTCGGCGTATGGAGCCGGCAGCCGTTCGCTGAGGCCGACAGCTCCTGGCGGACCGGCCGGGCCCCGGAGCAGCGGATCGCCGCACTGCGCGCGGACGGTTTCGTCGTGGCCTCCGGCCCGGAGCGCAGCGGCCTCGCCCCCTTCCTCCAGCGAGCAGCCGATCCGGTGCCCGACGATGCCGAAGAGTGCGCCACGCACACCATCGCCGCCGATGACACCACCCGGCTCCCCCGACTGCTGGTCCTGCTCGCCGGACAGGGTCCGCTGCCGGTGCCCGAGGAGGCCGTGGACCTGTTCCGCTGGCGCACCGGGGTGCCGCGCCCGATCGCCGCCCTGGTCCTCGACGGATTCGCCGGCAGCGACGACTACGGTGCACACCGCAAGCTGGTCCGCTCCAAGCCGTACAAGGCGGACCAGGCCACCCTCTACGCGTACGACGAGTTCCAGCGACGGCTCGGTCCGGCCGGCCGGCGCACCGTGCTCGTCGCCGCACTGCCCGGCGACCCGGCGGAGCTCTGGGCCCCTGGCGGGATGACCGCGGCCGCGGAACGCATGGCCGTGGCCTGGGCCCAGCTGCTCGGTGGCGCCCCGTACACCGATGACGGCAGCCATGCCGCTGCCCTCGCCGCGGACCACGGACTCCCGGAGATCTGGGCCACGGCCCTGCTCACCGGCCGCCTCGAGAAACCACTGGAGGCCGACGGCATGCAGGCCGCCGCCACCGCGGTCGCCTGGGCTCTCGCCGAGCGCCCGGTAGAAGACCCTGCGGCGCAGGGTGCCCGCGTCCTGCTCGGCGGGCTCACGGACCTGCCCGCCGATCTGCTCCCCGCTCTGCGCAGACTGGCGGACCGGTCCGCCACCACCCCCGTTCCGCCAGGCCAGTACGAGGCCAACCCGCTGTTCAGCGTCCCGGACCTGGTGGACGAGGTGGCGGCGGCTCTCGGTGTCAGCCGTGACGCGGCCGCCCTCCAGCTCCAGCTGCACGCTTTCGACCGCCCGGCCGACCGCACCGTCCGCCGCTGGAACTCCTGGTCCATCGATCATCACCGCGCCGTCCGCAAGGAGCTGACCGCCGCGAAGGCCCCGCGCCCCGCACCCGCCGCCCCGGCAGAAGCCCCCGCTGCGGTCCCGGCACCCGCGCACGACCGGTTCACTCGAGCCTGGGCGGACAGTGCGGCACGGCCAGAAACGAAGGCGTGATGCTGCTGAACGCCTCACGCAAATACGGCTCCGTTGCTTGCGCCTGGGTGTGCCGCTGGCGGCTGCGCACCCCGCCGCCGGCGGAGGTCAGAAGGAGATTCGTGACCGCTTCCCGGAAGTCGTGCCAGAACCACAGACAGCACCCCGCGTACCAGCGGGGCCCCGTGTGTCACCGGGATTCCGGTGAGATAGCCTCCGCCTGATCATCCATACCGTGCCCGGGGGCAGACCATGCCAATACGCTTTGCCCTGCGGGCTTCCGGCGTGCCGGCCCTCGTGGCCGTCGCCACACTGGCCGTCACCGGCTGCGGGGCGGGTCCTGGAAAGCATGCGTCCGAGCTCGCGCTCCCTGAGACCGCCTCCGCATCCCCCTCCGCTGTGGCCTCCGCGAGCCGCCCGCTGACCGCCGAACAACTGGTGGCGGCCGCACTGCCGCAGGAGAGCCCGGACGCGGACCGGCATCCCGTCTCCGTCCGCAAGCTCCAGGTCAGCGACCTGGAGGACCAAATCTCCGATCCTGCCTGCGGACAGCTTCTGGCAGCCGCCCATGCCCGGCGGCCCTCCCAGCCGGCTCCGGCCGTGGTGAACCAGACGTTCAACTGGAAGGACGACAACGGCGGCGCATCCACCCTCGCCTCGTACGGGAACTCCGGCGCGGTGGCGGTGTTCGCGGAGGTTCGCGAGGGGCTGAGCACCTGCCGGTACTTCGAGAGCCCGGCCCCCACCACTACCTACAAGGGCACGGTCACAGTCGATCCCGCCCCGAGGCTCGGGGACGAAGCGGTGCAGTTCGAGGTCACCGCCCCGACCGAGGTGGGCCCACACGTCACCCAGTACACGGTGGTCCGCACCGGAAGCGTCATCGCCACGTTCACCAAACTGTCGGTCGGCGACCGCGACATACGCGCCTTCCCGCCCGCCATGATCGCCCAGCAGATCTCTCTCCTCCAGCAGGCGCAAAGCTGAGGCCCACGGCCCCTGGGCCGCCCCGTTCCGGATCTTTCCCGGGCCCACGTCGCCCGCACTCACCGCCCTTGCCTCCCGCCGTCGCCAAGTACTACGGAGCCGGGGTGGCGGAGGCCGAGAGGCTGTAGCCGTCGCGGGCGGCACGCCGGCGGGCGTCGCGAAAAAAGCACCATTCGACGAACGGCCGGATGATCGTGGTCTGGTGGGGCGGCAGCCCGGGCACGCTGTGGGCGATCCAGTGTTCGCGGCGGGCGAGGTGTTCGTTGCGGCGGGGCAGGATGTCGGCGGCGACCAGTAGGCCGCGGACATGGCGGGTTGGCGAGTTCTGTGGCAGGCCGTCGAGCAGGCTGTGGGTGATCTCCGCAGGTTCTTCGGCGAGATTGGCCAGGATCCGGGCGGCGCGACTGCGGTGGAGCCAGGTCAGTACCTTCGACGAGCAACGGCGACACCTTCGACGGTCCCTCCACCACCGGCGGCGTCCCCTTCGGATTCCCCCAGAGCGGGCGCCGGGCGGGTGTTCAGCGCGTCGGTCACCTGCTGGGTTGCTGTCGGGGTGAGCCTGCGGTGACTTGCCCGGCGGTGGCCTTGTTCACGGGTAGGGGGCTCTGGCAAGCCTTCCCTGTTCGTTGGTGATGACCAGGGCTTTATGAGGGTGGCGGAGGCCGGGCCGGTCCAGTCGCCGTAGCCGAGCAGGTGCGGGCGGGGCTCATCGACAGTGCGGGTGCCGACGGTTGCGATGTGCCGCGGGTGCCGCGCAGGCGCAGGGAGGCGAAGGGGGCGAGGGCGGGGCGGAAGCCGGTGCACCAGAGGGCCGTGTCCGCCTCGGCCCAGGTACCGTCGGCCCACTTGACCCCGGTCGGCGTGAGGCGAGTGAACATCGGCCTGGCGCTGAGGAGTCCGGCGTCGCGGGCCGCGCGGACGGGCGGGACGGCGACGATGTCGCCGAGGGAGGCGACGCCGCCGCTGTCAGTGCGGTCTTCGTCGAGGGCGCGTCGGCGGGCGGTCGCGTGGTCGAAAAGGGCACGGCCGTCGATGTCGTCGGCTAGGTAGTGCGGCGGATGCTGGGTGACCCAGGTCAGGCCCCGATGCCGGCGTGGGTGAGGTCGGCGGGTACTGCGGCGGCCGTGCGTAGGGCAGCGGCGTCCATCTGAACGGCTTGTCCCGGGCACCGGCGAGGCTGGTTTCGAGACCCGTGACTTCCCGAGCCGGCCCCCGTGCTTGGCTTCGACGATACGGGCGACGAGATTGTCGCGGATCTCGACGAGCCGGGGGCGCTCGGCTGAGCCGGGGCGGAGTAGGGCCCATCGCAAACAGGCGTGTTCGTGGACGCAGGCTGTGGAGAAGGTCCGGCCGCAGGTGCCGGTGGAGGGTTTGCGTAGGCGGAGTCGGCCCAGACGATGGTGATCTCGGGATGCATGAGGCGGAGGCGGAAGAGGACCAGGACCGCCTTCGCCGCGTCGCGAGCGTGCACCCGCTAGACTTGCAGAATTATGCAATTTACTAGTTATGGATTGGTGGACGGGGGTTGCGGTGTGGCCGGGTTCGAGGAAGCGGCGCTGGAACGGGTCCGCATGGCGCGGGCTCGTCTCCGGGCTGCGCAGGAGGCTGACGATGCCTTCGAGGAGGCGCAGGCCACAGAGGAGCTGGAGGACGCGCTGCGTGTGGCCCGCGATCACAGCGTGGCCACCGGCGACGAAGGCAGCCGGTGAACCGGACGGCGTCACCGGTGTGTCCGAGGCATCGGTGATGGCCCGGCACCCCAGCGGGCAGCCGGCCGTCCAGGTACGCAAGCACGCGTGGACGGTGCCGCTGGTGCCGGGCTCGGTGCGAGCAGCACGAGAGCGCACCGAAAGCTCCCTGGTCCTCCTCGGCCTGGAGAGTGCCTCCGCGCTGTTCGGTGCAGTGCTGCTTGTGGTCAGTGAACTGGTGACCAACGCTGTCCGCCACGCCCAGCACTCCCCGGACGCCGAGGTCACCCTCCACATGACCGACCACATGCTCGCCGTCGCCGTCGCGGACCTGGACCCGAGCCCCAGATCGCTGGCCGAAGCTGCCCGGACTCCGGGCCAGGGGCTGCGCACGGTGGCCGACCTGGCTCGCACCTTCGGCGGGGACGTCCGGATCGAGTCCTCCTCCGACGGGCCCGGCAAGACGATCGTCGTCCGCTTCATCCTGCCGGGAGGCACACCGTGACCAGCAGCGACCGAGCCGGTCGGCTGTATCGAATCACCTATCTCGGCACTGGCCCCGCCCCGGATGTCCGTACGGTCGAGGCCGGGGAGGTCGCGGCCGTCATCGAGCACGCCGGCGAGCACGGCATGCAGGTCCTGGTCCGCCCCTACACCCGCCCGCACGATCAATCCGAGACGGAAGCACGCCATGACGGATGACACCGCCGCCAAGAAGTCGCCGGCGGATCACGAGAAGTGGAAGGAGAAGGGCGTCGCGATGCGTGCCTTCTTCTACATCTTCGGCACGCACGTGTTCGCCGGGTTCATCTGGCTGCTGTTCTACCTGGGCCAGCACGCCCAGAAGTGAGTCCCTCGCCCAGCGAGAGCCACCTGACGTGGGCTGCCATCACCCTGATGACCGCAGCTTCACTCGCCAACCGGCCACCGGCACCCCGTCAACAGCCTTCCGAAGCCGCCTGACCCAGCCCCGGCGTCGCGCCTCGCCCCCTGCGGTCCCGACCACGCGAACACGGAAACACGGAGGACGAACGGACGCCATGGCGGTCACTACTTCGGCTGGTCCTGCAGACCGTCGATGACCAGATTCGGCATGGGGACCTGACACACCAGACGTCCGCGGCAGTGCAGCCAGCCCAATACTCGGGCAGGGCCACGGTGGCGTGGCCCTAACCGCTGACCCTGTACGTCCGCGACCAGGGTTGCCGAGGAGTTCGGCGAGGCCTTGTCGGGTGGCGGCGATGATCACTCTGTCGTCGGGTCCGAGGATGTGGCCGGGGTGGAGGTCGAAGAGGAGTCCGCTGGCGTGGGCCTGGCCGTCGAGGCGGGTGGCCCGCAGGTCGGGGCGCCGGTCGGCCGGATCGGCTGTGTCGAGGGCGAGGACACGCCAGTGGCCTGTCCTGGTCGTGTCCGAGATGGTCCGGCCGTCGAGGTGGGGTACGCCCGCCACATCGAGAGCGGCGAAGAGGAGTACGCGGCGTTCGACGGGCAGTGCGCCCAGGATCTGGCGGCCCATCATGGAGCTGGCGAAGGCGGGGGGCGGCCAGGGAGGTCACGCTGCGGCTGCGGGTCACCGCCCGGGGGTGGGCGGTGCGCAGGGTGCGGTGGACGGCGGTCGCGAACTCGTCGTCGTACAGGCGCAGTGCCACGCGGATGTCCGGTGTGCTGGTTCGGGCGCAGAGGATGGCTTGAGGTTGGTGGTGTCGGAGCTGGTGAGGGCGAGGAGGGCGCGGGCCCGGTGGATGTGGGCGGCCTCGAGCACGCCGTCCTGGGTGACGTCGCCGAGGACCACGGGCACGTGCGGGCGGCGGGCGAGTGCGATGCCCCGTGCATCGGGGTCTTCCTCGACGCAGACGACAGGGGTGCCGAGTTCGCGCAGTCGGGCCAGCAGACACGGGTGCTGATCTTGCCGAGGCCGAGCAGCACGATGTGGTCGGCCATGCCGCGTGGTCGCCGGCGCAGGCTGGTGGCCGAGCGGAAGGATCCGAGGGCTTCGAGGACGGCGGCGACCAGGACCGGCAGGAGGAGCAGGCCGACGAGGCCGGCGAAGAGCTGCGGGAGCTGGCGTTCGGTGGGGTCGCCGACGGCCGGGTCGTTGATGGAGAAGAGGTCCAGGAGGGTGACGTAGGCGCAGTGGGCGAGGGGGTCGCCCGTGGTGATCAAGGACGTGATGGCGATGGCGAACACGGCGGCGGTGAAGGCGGCCAGCGCCCAGCGGACGCGGGGGGAGAACAGCTCCATCACCGGGAGGCCGGCCGGGCCGATCCGCTCGCGCCGAGTGGAGCGGGCGGTGTTCGGGACGGCCTCGAGGACGACGGCGCCGCGCTGTGCGGAGTGCGCGATCTTCATCGAGGCCGGGAGGAGCTACCTGGGCACCGCAACCGCCGCAGCCCTCGTCATCCGGCTCCGGTCATCAGCAGCTTCAGCGGTCTGGAAATCGGGACACACCGACCAGGACGGTTCCAGCGAGGAAGAGCCCAGCGCCCACTGCCATGAACGAAGGGAGCGCGTTCCCTGACAGGGTGAAGGCGAAGGCACTGAAAAAACAACAGAGACCGCTCCCCGTCAGCACCTGACCAAGTCCATGAGGCACAGGACGCAGGACCCGGGCTCGCTCCCAGGGATGGATCCACCCGGTGAGAAGCTCGACCACACCACTTATCGCCACCGCCAGAGCAAACGCGATGAACGCCCCCAGCACCACATAGTGCATCCCGCCTCCTGGCGGCCATCGTGGCACACCAGCACGTCAGGACGGGAGTCCTGCCGACCGCAGAAGCGGTGAAGCGGTCATCTGGTCGGGTCTTTCGGTCGTCCCCGCTGATTGAGTTTCGAAAATCCGCCACGTGGTGGCGAAGTACCTCAGATTGGGGCCGGGCTGCCCGAAACCAGGCCGGACACGGACGGCTGCGCAGGCAAGGGAGCGGCCGTCTTCCGGTGTCAGAAGCGCGTTGAACCCGCACTAACGGAAGACGGCCGCCGTATATGGGGTGCGGGCCCCGCAGGGCTGGCACCGTTTAGGTGTGGCGGCTGGCTCGGAGGTCGGCCAGTAGTTCGGCCTGGCCCTCCAGGACGCCGGAGAGGATGCCGCGGGCGACCCTCAGGAGTTCGGCGATCTGGGGGTGGGTGAGCGTGTAGTACACGTTCGAGCCCTCCCGGCGGGTGACCACCAGATTGGCCTTGCGCAGGACGGCCAGCTGCTGGGAGAGGCTCGCGGCCTCGACCCCGACCTCCGGCAGCATCTCGGCGACCGCGTGCTCGCGCTCGGCCAGGAGTTCCAGGACGCGGATGCGGACCGGGTGCCCCAGCGTTTTGAAGAACTCCGCCTTGAGCTGGTACAGCGGTGTGCTCACCTGCGTACCCCTGCCTTGACTGCCCATCGCATCCACCCGGAACCATTCGCCGTAGGGGCATCCCTTCGCCCCTCTTCACACCTTGCGACCTCCACAATTGCAGATCCATGCAACTCCTGGGACGGGGCGGTCCGTCTTCGTGACGTTCGTACCGCACCTCACAGGCCCGATGACCCTGTGCCGGGGCCTTCCGGGTGGGGTTACGCCTTCTTGAGGAATTCGGTCCTCAGGACGAGGCCCTTGACCTTCTTCGTGTTGCACTCGACCTCGCCCGGCTTGGGGGTGAGGCGGATAGTCCTCACGAGAGTGCCGCGTTTGAGGGTCTCGGAGGTGCCCTTGACCTTGAGGTCCTTGATCAGGGTGACCGAGTCGCCGTCGGCGAGCGGGGTGCCGTTGGAGTCCTTGACGGTGATGTCGTTCATGGGGTGGGGTCCTTGTTCTCGTGGTCGGTGCTGGTCGCGGGTGTTCAGGTGAGGGCGGGTGCGGCTGGAGAATGAGGGTCCGGCCAGTCATCGGTCCGCCACTGCCTTTCCTGCCCGTGGGCTCCGTGCGCGGCCAGGGCCGCGGCGAGGTCGCAGTGGACGGTGACGGGCGGGCAGGTGGAATCCGGGACCAGGGATCCGTCCGCGGGTATTGCCGCCAGTTCCAGGCGGCGCCCGCTCCCCGCGAGGCGGCGTGCGGCCTGGGCGACCGCGATCTGCCCGCCGGCCGACCAGCCCATCAGCCCGGTCAGGTCGAGGATGACCGGGCCGGTGCCCCGGGCGAGCGCCCAGCCGACGGCGCCGGTGAACCGGTCCACGGCGTCCGCGCCGAGGTAGCCGGCCAGGGACAGCACGCCCAGGTCCTGACGGGTCGTGTACCGCCATTCGATCGTCATTGTCAGTTCCTCGGCTTCACAGGGGGAGGGTGATCCAGATGGCCTTGCCGCGCCCGTCCGCATCCGCGCGTACGGCGGCGGTGCCGCCGAGTTCCATCGTCATCTCGACGACCATGGCGAGTCCGCTGCCGGGCGCGGTGGCTAGGGCCCCGAACAGGGCGGGTTGGTAGGGGTGGCGGTCGTGGACGGCGAACGCGAAGGCGCCCGGACCGTGCGCACAGGTGACGGTGATCATCGGCGAGGACACGGCGGCATGGCGGACGGCGTTGGTGACCAGCTCGGCCAGGATCAGCAGCGCCGGGCCCACGCTCGGATGCCGAAGGCCGACCCCGCACTCCACGAGGACCAGCTCGGTGGTCTCACGGGCGATACGGACGGCTGAGCCCATGGCGGGCACGTCCAGCACGTGCCGGTAGGGCATCGTCGGGGCCTGGACACTCATCGGCCCGCCCCCGAAACCGTCCGGGCCAGGCGGAACCCGGACACGGCCTGCGGGTGCAGACGCAGAAGGGTGTCGTGGGGACCGTGGGCCCAGCCGGGCAGGGTGCGCCGGTAGTGGGCGGCCTCGTCCGGATCGGCGATGACGTCCGCCGGCCCATGAGCACTGACCGTCCAGCCCGTGCCGTCCGGGGTGCGGATCTCATCCACCTGGTAGGTCAGCAGCGCGCGCCCCGGGATGGTGGCGGCTTGCACGGGGGCGCGGACGACGAGGCGTCCGTACTCCATCACGTGTGCGGCGGGCCGGACGACGGCCAGCTCCCGCTGGACGTAGACGAGTCGGCCCTGGGCGGAGCCTTCGAGGAGCCACAGGGCCTCGGTGCCGGACACCTCGATGAGGCGGCGGTCGGCGGGGACGGTCATCGTGCGGCCTTCCGGATGCGGTGCGATCGGTGCTTGAGCGGCAGCAGGCCCGCCTGCTCCAGGTGCTTGCGTGCCCCGGCGATGGCCTCCGGGGTGGTGGCGTACTCGCGGCCCTCCAGACGCAGCAGCTCTAGCGCGCCCACCGCGTCCAGGGCCTGCCGTTGGCCGGGCCTGATACCCGAGGTGAGGACGGCGATGCCGCGCCGGTTCAGCTTCTCAACCGCGTCCTTCAACACGAGGGCTCCGGTGGCGTCCAGGGTGGTCACCCTCGACATGCGCAGGATCACCACCTTCACGTCGGCGACCTCGGAGAGTTCGAGGAGGAAGCGGTGGGCGCCGGCGAAGAAGAGGGGGCCGTCGATGCGGTAGGCGACGATGTGCTCCGCGAGCAGGGCGTGTTCCTCGTCGCTGTGCTCGCCGGGCACATCCGGGCGGAAGTCGACCTGCTCCATCCGGGCCTGACTCGCCACCGCCTTCAGCGCGAGGGCCCCGGCCACGAGCAGACCGATGATCACGGCATAGACGAGGTCGAGGACCAGGGTGGCGGCGGCCGTCAGGACGAGAACGACGGCGTCCGAGCGCGTCGCCTTCGCCAT
This sequence comes from Streptomyces sp. NBC_01546, assembly GCF_045208355.1. Lineage (NCBI taxonomy): Bacteria > Bacillati > Actinomycetota > Actinomycetes > Kitasatosporales > Streptomycetaceae > Streptomyces > Streptomyces sp. NBC_01546. The sequence continues at coordinate 159,503 of NZ_CP109379.1, read as the reverse complement.
CGCCCGCAGGGAGCCGACTTCCACCATGCGGATCGCCGTCGCCAGCAGTACGCCCGCCAGCGCCGCGAGGGGGATCTTCGAAACAAGGGGGGCTGCGGCGAACACGATCACCGCGAGCACGGCGGCGTGGGTGAGGGCGGCGAGCCGGGAGGAGGCGCCGGTGCGGACGTTGACCGCCGTGCGCGCGATCGCGGCCGTGGCGGGAACGCCACCGAACAGAGGGGCAGCGAGGTTGGCGACGCCCTGCCCGAACAACTCCTTGTCCGGGTCATGCTGCTGCCCCACCGTCATCCCGTCCGCGACCGTCGCCGACAGCAGGGACTCCAGCGCGGCCAAAGTGGCCACCGCGACCGCCGGGGCGAGCAGAGAGCCAAACGCGGAGACATCGAGGAAGGCGAGGGAGGGGGCGGGCAGCCCGGAGGGAAGGTCCCCGATCGGAGCCGCCGCGTCCAGGTGGAAGACCTGAGTGATCACGGTCGCCGCGATCACCGCGACGATCGAGAACGGGATCGCCGGCTTCCAGCGGGCGCCCGCCAGCATCAGCGCCGCAACCCCGGCCGAGAGACTGATCGCGGTCCAGTTCGGGAACGCCACGAACTCCACAAGCGCCCGCCATGCCACCAGCAGGACCTTCTCGCCCTCGGGCTTGTCGACGCCGAGCGCGTTCGGTATCTGCTGGAGGCCGATCACGCACGCGATACCCAGGGTGAAGCCCTCCACCACCGGAGCCGGCACATAGCGCATGTACTGCCCGGCCCGCAGCAGGGCTAGACCGACCAGCAGGACCCCGGCCATCACCCCGACGGTGAGAACGCCCCCGGGCCCGTACCGGGCGACGATCGGCACCAGGACCACAGTCATCGCCCCGGTCGGACCGGACACCTGGAGATTCGACCCGCCCAGCAGCGCCGCGAGCGCCCCAGCGACCACGGCAGTGGCGAGCCCCGCCTCTGCGCCCAGCCCGGAGGAGACACCGAAGCCGAGCGCAAGAGGGAGGGCGACGATCGCTACGGTCAGCCCGGCCAGGAGGTCCCTGCGGGGGCTGCGGCCCATCGCCTTGAAGTCGGCCCGGGCCGGCAGCAACAAGCGGACCCGCCCGAGCACAGAGATCCGGAAGGAGTTCACGGTCACGAGGCCTGGACCCCGCACTCGCGCAGTTTCTCCAGCAGCACGCTCTGCCCGGTCAGCACCTCGGTCAGGATCCGCCGCGCCGCAAGCATCAGCTGCGCGACATCGCCGCCCGCCAGCTCGTAGACCACGGTCGAGCCGTCACGTACCGAGGTGACGATGCCCGAACGGCGCAGCATCGCGAGCTGCTGCGACAGTGCGGAGGGCTCGACCTCGATCGCGGCCAGCAGGTCCCGCACCGGCATCGGACCGTCCTGCAGCAGCTCCAGGACCCGTATCCGCACCGGATGCCCGAGCATCCGGAAGAACTCGGCCTTGGCCTGATACAGCGGAACCTGCATGGTCTCGCACCCTCCTCATCGGCCCGGGGACCGGGGCGCACGGCTTGGTGCTGTGCCCGCGGCTACCTACGGACACAGCACCCACAGCATCTATGAAATTGCAGACTTCTGCAATTCGCGGATTCTGCGGTTCTCTGTCGACTGCGGGCTGTACCGTTCGGGGCTGGGCCTCGCCGCAACCCCCGTCGGCGAGGCCCTCCCCCCCACGACGACCGCGAACGATCCAACCCCCGCTGCGCCCATCAGTAGCCGTAGCAACCACACGTTTCCCTTTTGGTGGGAGTCGATGCGGTGCTGTGCGCGGCGGGCGCGTTCCTCCGGGTCTCGCACGAAGAGAGCCTGCCGACCGGGGTGGTAGGTGCTGACCCCCTCCAGGGTCCTCTCCCGGACGGCTTCGGGGCGTTTCTCGAGCAGGCTGCGCCACACGTCTTGGGCCTCGTTGCCCTGGAGGAGCAGGACCTCTGCCTTTGTCATCAGCCCCAGCAGCGGTTTCAGGACCTCGGCACCAGCCTGGAGCTCAGCCGCGTTCGGTGAGCGGTTGATGTATCAGGGATAGGCATTCCAGGGAGTGACGGCACGCGGCGCTATCCCGGCTTCCTCGAAGATCTGGGCCTGAAGCTCTGCCATCGGGTCATCGTTTTCCATACGCAGGAAGCCCGAGCCTGTGCCTTCCTGCGTCTTGGGGCACGCAGAACAACCAGCACCGAACCAGCACCGGAGCGGAGAGTGCTGGTTGTGGACGCCAACGTACCGTCAGTCGCGTCACCCCAGTCGCTGGTGGAGTCGGAGCCCCGCTCGAGACCGTTTGCCCTGGATCGCAGGGTCACCTGCCCTGGACGTCCACCGTCGACCAAGCCGTCGCGGTGGGCACCGAGAGTCGCCTGCCGTACGATCCGGACTTCGAATGCGCGGGCTTGCTTGTGGGGCCAGGCCAACGTCGCATGCGTCCGTTCCGCCTGGGCTCGATGCTTCACCTCGGCTATGGCCGACCGAGCTCGCCCTGCCGGCCTCCTCGGGGCTGGGCCTGTGGGCGGCGAATCCTTCGAGGATCGTCATGTTCTGGAACTGGATCGGACGGTCCCAAGGGGATATCGCACAGGCCCGCGAGGACTGGATGAATGGGACCAGATTCGGCGAGGTGAAGGGGTATGACGGCCCTCCGCTTCCGGCTCCTGACCTGCCCCCGGCCCACCTCAAACCACGCGGTCGAGTGCGCTGACCTGCGATATCTGGAGTGAGGCGGCCCCGCGGGGCGCGGGTCAGGCGCCTTCCGGTTACTGAAGCCTCGGCGCTTCCGATCGCGCCCCGCGCTTGCCCTTCGATGGTGCGGGGCCTTCCCCCTCTGTGGGCGTCCGTGGGTGGGTGTGTGTCTACGAATGCTGACCCAATGCTGACTTTCCTGACGCTGCGTCAGGTGAGGCTTCGTGCAGGTACAGACGTCGAAGCGGCTTCGTCGGCGATCCGCGCTTGTCTGGAAGTTGTTCCCGGCTACGTGCCGGTCGGGGTGCCCGCTGCGCTTCGCTAGGCTCGGACCGAGAGTCTGATCGTCCGGGTGCTACCGCTTGTAGGAAGCTGACAACCCCTGCAGCGGTCGTCGCAGCGACGTCCGCCGTGCAGTCCCAGCGAGGTGGGCTTCCGGGAGGCAGGGCGATGAAGAGACCCGCACCTTCAGCTCGAGAGTCGTCTACCTCCGCTACCGCGTGGCGCGTTAGCCGGCTCGTCCGCCGAGTTCTAGGAAGAACGGGCCAGTCGGTGACGTCTTCTGAGTGAAGATCACTTCCAGTGTCTGTTGAGGACGAGGGCGGCGCGGGTGATGTCGCCGATTCGGCTTGGGCTGAGGGTGACGTGTTGCAGCGTGCGCCAGCGTTGTTTGAGTTCGGCGGCGGTGCGTTCGCCCAGGGCGCGGACGTTTCTGATCAGGGCGTTCGTTGCGCGGGTGTCGGCGTGCAGGGCCTGTTCGGACTGGCCCTTGGGACGGCGGACGGGTACCCGGATACCGATGCCCGCACCGATATAGCCCTTGTCCGCCAAAGTCGGCATTCCCTCGGCGGCTGCCTTGCACAGCGCGGGTAGCGCGTGGCTGCGGGCGGCGGTGATATCGGGGGTGGAACCGGGCTCGAAGTCGGAGACCTACAACGGGGTGCCGTCCGGGGCGGACAGGAACTGCACTTTGCCGCCGAACGCCTTGTGCTTCTTGCTGAACCACCGGTCGTTGATCGCCCGGTCGAGGATCTCCTCCAGGTCCTCGGCGCACGTCAGCCGCGGTGGGAGCGGATCAAGAAGGCCCGGAGGAGGGCCGTCCTTGAGGGTGCCCCTCGGACGGCGTGGCCAGCGCAGGTCCGTGCATGGCTCGAGCCGGTCGGCATCGATACGCTCGGTGCCCTCGATGTCGTCGAGGTCGACCACGTACCCCGCCGACTCTTCCACCGCCTTGTGCTCGTCGTCGAAGACCCAGCCTGACTCCCTTACGTAGGTCGGCGACCTTGCTGCCGAGGCCCAGCGGGGTCTTTTGCCGCTCGGCCCACAAGTCGGCCAGGATCGGTTCCACTAGGTAGCAAAACACCCAAACCCGCATGCCAACAGTACGAACGTCCTCGAGCGTTTCGGGCCATCGGTGGGCGGGACATGTTCCACGCCATGTGGGAACCTAGTAGGTGCACAGCTTCGCACCTCTCGCCGGAAGCCAGCGGGGCAGCCACCTCATGGCGGCTAAGCATTACAGGCATTCGACACTTGTGTTTTCTATGCAGGGTGTTTGCGGTGCCACGGTTAATCGTCTCGTTCACCGAGGGAGATAATTGTGGACGGTACGACTATTCCCCTGAAAAGCAACGGATACGTGAAGCAGCTGCCGCCCGGCCTGCGCCGCGCGCTCGCTGCTGGGCGGTGGTTGCCAATTGTCGGTGCCGGCATCAGCGCCGCTGCTATGACTGAGGATGGGCGAAGCCCCCCAACTTGGCCACAGCTGGCGGAGCAGCTCGAAAAGGATCTTCCGGGCCGCATATACGCAGGCCCGATTGATTCGATCAGCGCCTATGCTGACACATACGGCAGATCTTACTTAATAGAGCGGCTCGTCGAATTGCTCTACGTAAATGAAATTCAGCCGGGCGAAACTCACAAAGCTTTTGCGAAGTTGCCGTTTGACACTGTCGTTACGACGAACTTTGACTTCCTTGTGGAGCAAGGATACGCCGAGGAGCGCAGGCCATGCGTCCCCCTGATTGGCGAGTCGCAGCTAGCAATCCAGCATCGACCGGAGGCTACCTATCTCCTTAAGCTTCATGGCGATTTGAATCACCCGGACCAGTTGGTTGCCACCGAGGACGACTATGACGGATTCGTCCGCCGCAATCCTCTCTTGGCGACGTACCTGTCATGGGTGCTATTGGGTCATGAGCCCGTCTTCATGGGCTATAGCCTCGACGATGCAGACATGCGAGAAGTGCTCACGCTCTTGCGTGAGCGCCTAGGGCGGATGACACGCCCAGCATGGGCCATCCTTCCGACTGATCCTTACGAGGAGGCGCCGAAATTTACTCGCCGAGGGATCAAAGCTATTGTCCTTGATAAGAACCCTAAAGCTGATCGTTCAGCCGTGATGGCGTCCTTCTTTGGCGAGCTGCGAACAATTTGGGAGCATGAGATTTCCGCGCAGCTTAAAGGTCGGAGTGATGCGACGACTGCAGAGCTGCGGCGACGCCCCGTGGCCCCTCAGCTAGCACTATTCATCGCAAGCCGATCGCTACTGGCGCTCTATCGGGATTTCATATTTCCGGTTGTTTCGCGGACTGGACTTCTGGCGCTCGGAATCGATGATGTCCAGGCGCGAGATAGGTCGATGACGCCCATGGCCATCGACATGGCTTTGTCGAAGGCCGCCGTCATCATTTACGACATGGGCCCGGGCAATTTTCTTCCCCTCGACTATGTCATCACCAAGCGCAGTGGCGCGCCGCTCGTGATGGTCTCTGGGCCGGACGATCCAGGTCTGGCGGCGGTGCTGGTTTCTGACACCACAGCGCGCCCGCTAGAGATGAGAGAGTGGCCTTCTGCTTTCGTTCCTGTACTGCTGGAACGAATCTCGGAAGAGAAGCCTGATCTTGCTCCTTCGTCTCTGAGCAGCGGGTTGCATCAGCTGGCGGGGAAAGGCTATGAGGATCAGCTGCTTTGGGCATGTCTGGCTTTGCTGGAGTCCGAGGTTCGCGATAAAGAGGGAAGCTCGATGTCAGGCGGTCCGATAGAGCACGCCGCAAGCGGTGGCCCGGTGGACCGGTTGCGCGAATACCTGGGAGCCGACTTTGATCCTATGATGAAAGCGATCAGGCTGCGCCACGACATGATGCAAGATCTCCGCGTTAATCCCAGAGAGCTGAAAGCCGCAGCGGATAAACTGCTCGAGGTGGTGCAGCGCAGGCATAATCTACCGCACGCATGACGGGTGCGTATGGTCGGCCGCTGTTGCACCAGCTGGAACGGAAGAGCGAGGCCGAACCGTGGCGCCCTACTGCCAGGGACACGCTGGTGAGCGCGGGCGGCGTCCACGGTGGGGGAAAGCCACTGCTGTCGATGTGCCCCTGGGCGCAGTCATCTATCCGCCGTTCCGTGTCACCACGCTGGCCCTCCTCTACGCGCACTCGGAAGCGCAAGTGCTCATATTTGGCCGCTGCCGGTTGCTGCGTGCGACCGGCTTCAGATGCCTCTAGCCCTAACTCCACGCTTTGCGTGCGCAGCGAAAACACTCACTTTGAAAACCAGTACGGGGGGGGATCCACTGGAATGAGCGGTAACACATAAAGACTACGTCACGGGATATATTCGAATGGTAAGCATTTCTGCATATTTCAGCTCGAAAATTTCGCCGACCTGGCCTGGATTTAGGAGAACGTGGCTGGTCCTGCTTTGAGAAGAAAAGGGGAGAGCGCATGACGTACGAACCCGAGGGATCCCTCCGGTCCCCCATTGTGGGTGACCTCAACCTGCCGCCTGACGGCACTGCCGCGCAGGGCTCCGCCTCTGTCGACCCACAGCAGCAGATCCCGATGTTGATCGAGCTGAACGCACTCTATCCCGGAGGCCTGCTGGCCGTCCGCGAAGCATTCTACGATCTCTGGGGGAGTTACGCGGAGCGGGCTGGCGGGCGGTGGCCCGAGGAGTTCACGTCGGCGAGCCCCGTCCAACCACCCGTTCCACAAGGCCTCGCGCTTATCGCGCCGAAACTCTACCAGTGCGTGCTCTCCCGCGCAGACCTGCGCAACTTGGTGAAGGAAGACCGCCATCTCGCCGACGAGAGCCGCCGGCCGCCGACCATCTTCCGGGTATGGCCGGACTACAAGCTCCATCCGCAGATCGATCGTTCCGCGCCTACCGTGAAGGCTAACGCCGCCTGGCGCTCCTACGACGCACGCGGCCACGGGATCGTTTGGGCGGTCATCGACAGCGGAATCGACGCCTCCCACCCGCACTTCTCCCAGTTGGAACTCGGCCGAGGGGAGGACCTTCAACAGGGGCTGACCAGCCAATTGCACCGCGACTTCAGCTTCCTCGTGAACCCCGACGACCCAGTGCAGCCTGTCGCCCAGGGTACTTCCAGTGGGCCGGATGATCAGTACCAACAGCGGCCCCTGGTGGACGTCAACGGGCACGGCACGCACGTAGCGGGCATCATTTCGGGCTGCACGCCTGATGGCATGAAGCCGCGCGTGGCGGAGTCGGATGACCCTGGGAGCGGCGGGTACGTCCAGCGGGCCCATGTAGACAAGCTGTCCGGAATGGCGCCTGCGTGCGAACTGGTGAGCATCAAGGTCATGCGGCCCAGCCGTCATGGCACGTGGGTCACCTCGTCTAGCGCAGTCATCCGTGCCCTGACGTACTTGCGAACCGAGGTCAATGTGGACCCGGGGGTTCTGCGCGTTCACGGAGTAAACATGAGCCTCGGCTCCGAGTGGAGACCCGATCAGTACGCCGCAGGCCAGTCACCGCTCTGCCAGGCCGTGAACCAGCTTGTCGCCTCAGGTGTGGTCGTGGTCGTCTCTGCGGGCAATTACGGTGCCCGCACCGCCGCCGGAGACTCGGCCAACACCTCTGCCGTCATGGGCTCGATCACCGAACCAGCGCATGCCGAGGACTGCATCGCTGTCGGATCCACGCACCGTGACGCGCCGCACGCCTTCGGCGTCACCTGGACCTCGGGTAAGGGGCCGACACTCGATGGGCGGATGAAACCGGACGTCGTGGCGCCCGGCGAGTGGATCGCCTCGGCCGCCAGCGGCACAATCCGGGCTGCGGCCGGGCTGAACCCAGCCGCAGGGACCCCTCTCCCAGCGAGCTTGCTGACGTACGCCGAGCAGTCCGGCACATCGATGGCGGCGCCGCACGTCTCCGGCGTCATCGCGGCCTTTCTCTCCGCCCGCCCGGAGTTCATCGGTCGGCCACGGCAGGTCAAGCGCCTGCTCACAGACAGCGCCACCGACATCGGCCGGGAACGGTACGCGCAAGGGGCGGGCCTGGTTGACCTGATGCGAATGCTCGCCAACGTTTGACGAAGGGGCAACGGCCATGACACCACAGGCGACCAACGAACTGCTGGTGTGGGACCTCAAATTCGATGAGAAGGGTAAGCTAACGGCGCCAGTTGCGGAAGATTTCCTCGACCGGGTGATCGACGCGGGCGTAGAGGACCTCTTCATGTTCAGCCACGGGTGGGGCACGCCGGAGAACACGGCTAGCGAGCTGTACGACGATATGTTTCCGAGGATCCTGGAAGCCGCTACCCGCACGCCGGGCATCGGCAAGATGGGGTTCGTTGGCATTTACTGGCCTTCCCTGTCGTTCCCGCCCACACCGGCGACCCCTCCACCAGCGGCTGACGCGACACAGGCCGGGAGCGGCGCCGTAGTGGACCTCAACGCAGGGACGACAGCACTCTCCGGGGGAAAGATCGCCGCCTCCCTGCAGCCAGGGTTCGCTGACCCGGTGCAGCAGCAGACGGTGATGGAGATCGGCCGGCTTATCGACGAGGGAAAGAAAGCGGTCGGTTCGAATGAATCTGAGGCGGAGAAGGAGGAGCGGCTGCGGCAGATCCACCAGCAGCTGAAGTCACTCGTGCCGCCGGCGCCCAATGGCGAGTTCGAGGACTCGGGCGAGACCGCACTGCTGCTGACCGACGACCCGAAGAGGGACTACCAAGCAGCTGCGGAAATTTTCGGCAGCGCTCCGCCGGGCTCCGCGACGCAAGGAATCGGCGACTGGTTCAACAGCGCCATCAACGGCGCGAAGGACGTCATGCGGGTGCTCTCGTACACAACGATGAAGGCACGCGCCGGCCACATCGGCCGCAGCGGACTGGGACCGCTGCTTGAAGCCCTGCACGGCCGGTCCTCCTCCGCACGGGAGCCCTCCGTGCGGGTGCACCTGATCGGCCACAGCTTCGGCGCCCGGCTGGTTTCTTTCGCTTTGTCCGGTATTAGCGCGCCGGAGAAGAGCCCGGTCGCGTCACTGCTGCTCCTTCAGGGTGCGTTCTCTCACTGGTCGTTCGCGCACGAGCAGGACAACCCCTTCGGCAGTGCTGGCGCCCTGCATGGCTTCGCGGACCGGGTACACGGCCCTCTGGTGGCCACATTCAGCATCCACGACTGGGCAGTCGGCGTGTGGTACCCGAAGGCCTCCTTCCTGGCCGGCGAGGACGCGCAGGCTCAGGCCGCGGGGCGCTGGGGTGGCATGGGCGCCGACGGGTACCAGGCAGTGAACCCATTGGAGGACCGTGAGATGCTGGCCGATGGCAAAACGAACTACGGGTTTACCCCCCGCACCTTCTACCGGGTCAACGCCGCCAGAGTCATCAACGACGTGGAGGGACAGTCCTTCTCCGGCGCGCACTCTGACATCCGCAAGAACCCAGTGGCCGCGCTCGCCGCGGATGCCGCCGCAGCGCACGCCCGAAGCAGCCGACCGAACTGATCGACCGCAGTCCGGGGAACGTCTCCGCCCACAGCCGCTCAGGCATCAACCCCGGCCACGCCAGCCGTCGATACCTTTCTGCGGAGCGGGCACTTCCCGCGGGTCGTGGCTCTACAAGAGCGCCACCACGCAGCGACAGGTCCATAGGGGTGCCGCGTTACTTGAGTCCGGCGTGGATACTTCCGATCGGACCTCGTCAAGAACACTATGTGGGCAACCGGCAGGCACGACCCCGCCGCGAGTCAGCCTCTCCGCAACTGCTGACCGATGCGCAGGGGCGGTATCAGCTCACTGCTCAATACCTCGTACCAAACAAACGAAGTCACCATCAGCTTCCAGCTCCGCAGGACGGCAGCGGCCAGCGCAAAGCAGCGGCGGCACGGCGCGTGCCTGCACTGCGGCCTGGCGGCTGCGCGCAGCATCGAGGAACATCTCGACCACCCAGAGGTGTTCCAGCAGCTCGGGCACGGTCTCCACTCGGCTGACTGAGAGGCAGCAGGAAATGAGCGGTCCACCGACCTCCGGCCTGACCGGATGGGAACCAACGTTCACGGTTGGGGGATACACACATGACTGCTACGAAAAGGGCGACGGCCCCGGTGTCGTGCTCCTTCCAGAGCTCCCCGGTATCACCCCGGAGGTGCTGGGGCTCGGTGACCATCTGGTGACCGAGGGATTTACCGTCGTGATCCCGTCACTGTTTGGCGAGCCTGGACGGCCCGCATCCTTGGCTCGGACGGCGAAAGTTGGCGCCAGAGTCTGTATCTCTGCAGAATTCCGTGCCTTCGCCACAAATGCCTCGCGCCCCGTCGCCAACTTTGTCCGAGACCTTGCCCATGACCTCGCCTCGCGGCGCCCCGGCCAGGGTGTCGGCGTCATCGGAATGTGCGTCACCGGAGGCTTTGCGCTGGCCGCTGCTGTAGACGAATCAGTGCTAGCCTCCGTTCTCAGTCAACCCTCACTGCCCCTGCCCCTGACTACCGGCCAGCGGACGGATTTGGGGGTTTCCGAGGAAGAACTCGCGTGCATTGCCGAGCGCACACGGAACGACGGCCTGTGTGTGCTGGGGCTTCGCTTCAGTAAGGACTGGATGGCCCCCGAGCAGCGATTCGCAGCCTTGAGCGCCCGCCTCGGGGACGCTTTCAAGGTCATCCCGCTCGATTCCGGGCGAGGCAACAGCGGCGGCTTCGGGCGCTTCGCCCACGCGGTCCTCACCCACGAGCTACGCGAGTCTCCGGATCACCCTGCCTTCAAGGCCCGCGCGGACGTCGTGGCCTTTCTACGCCACCGCCTCGGTGTCACCGAACCCAGAGCGAGGAAGCCGTAGCGCGCTCTCTGCGAGGGCGCTTACCCTGCCTAGGGCAAGGGTGCTGTGCCTGGCGGGCGCTGCCGCACTGCTTCGGCGTCTCGAAGTCAACCTCCCACCGCCGTTTCCTGGCCGTTTCCTGATCTGGTCCTCCGATCCACCCGCAGTGCGCCGCTGGCCAGCCGTTCAGTGCTCCCAGCTATCCGGCCCGTCGCCCCGCCACTCGATCAGCCCGGACTGCCGGCCCCATTCGTTGTCAACGTCCTCCAGGCCCGCGAGACACAGGAACTCAACGATGTCCTGCAGCCCGTACGCCATCCCAACGAACTGATCGTTCACTGGGACTCGCCGAGCTGCTCGGGGTAGTCGCGGAGGTCAGTCATGCCCCGAACGATCTGGTCCGACGCTATCTCGTTGGGCCTGGTGTGTTGACTGAGTAGCCGTGAACTAGCAGGTCAGTGGCGGTCTCTGTTAGTTTCCACGGCATGCTCGGACATGGTGGTTCGCAAAGGGACCTGGCGGGTTTCCTGCTACCGGAGGCAGGGCGGCTGGTGGAGACCGACGATCCGTGGATGCCGTACCAGCTGGTGGACAGCAACGGCTTGGTGGTCGAGCCGCGCTAGACGCCTTCTTCGCTGAACTCCAGGCTCAGGCGAAACCTGCCTCGACGATCCGCTCGTATGGGATGGACCTGCTGCGGTGGTGGCGGTTCCTTCTCTGCACCTGTCAAGGTCGGACCATCGGGCCGGTTCTGACATGGTGTATCCGTAAGATTGGCCTCAAGCAGTACACGGGATAGGCGTCGGCCCAGGTCAGGCTCTAGGTGATGGCATTAGAGGACATGGTCGGCCTGGCCGCGCATTGAGTGGCGCGCGTCGAGCTGCGGTGAAATCACATGCCCCAGCGATGCATGATCTCTTCGCCGAGTTGACGCTGCGCTGCAAACTCTCGGAGCTGAGCGCGTACTTCCTCGCCGCGTTCGTCGTCGATGGACGTGAGCACGCGCAGCGTGAACCATGACGCCTCTGTGGCGTACTGCAGCGCGTCGCCGGCGATCTCGATGCTATCTGGGAACTCTTGCGCCTCGGCGGCGAGCCAGCGGAGCCCGAGGCCATCGTGCGTCTCGGGAGACCCTGCCTCTGGCGCGAGCTCGTTGGTGCGCTGGTCGCGCATCACGAGCCCGCGCAGGTCGAATCGGGCGTATCGCGTGACCGCTGCCTGCGCGAGGTGCCGCAGTATCGTCTTGTCGAGCGGGCCGTTCATGCTCTGTCGCCAGTGCGCGAACCATTGCCACTCGCTGGGTGCCAGCCAACCCAGGTCATCCTCGACGATCGGAGCGTAGGCCAATCCTTTGAGCGCCCCCTGATCGGCTGCGACGGCGTCGCGAAGATCCTGCGCGTAGCCATCGTCCATGACTGCGCGTCGGATCAGCTCCGCGGATATCTGGATCAGACTCATGACTCCACCCGCACGACCGTCTTGTTCCGATAGGCGTCGCGCACGTCGACCGGTGGTAGTGGTGCGGGCGGCCCACCGCTGAGCGTGAAGTGGGGGGTGCGCGTGAGCGCAGGCGTGTCCGGCGTGAACTCCTCCTCGATGAGGATTGTTAGCCAGACGTCCTCAAAGCGGGTCGAGTAGTCCGCACGCGACAGCACTTGGCGGCTCTGCCAGTCGCTGACGGTCATCCATGTGTGCTGCGGATCGGTGTACCAACCACCGGCGTCCTTCTCGTCGGGATGGAACAGGACAACATCGATCTCGAACTGCTCACGGAACAGGTTCCGGAACTGATGAAGCCAGTAGTCAGAGTGAACCGTGAGGACGGCCTGAGAATAATCGGGCTGGGTGTGAAGCCATCGGAGGTACAGCTGCTCGTTCGCCTGATCGCGCGCGTCAAAGGCCTTCCAACCAGAGGGGTCGAACCGCGACACGACGCCGACGCGGCCGTAGATGGCGGTCGACAATGGCTCTTGCACCCCGGTGACGTAGACGCCGCGCCCCCAGGTGAAGTTGCTGCTTCCGATAAACAGCCCTCTGTTCGGCTTCTGGTAGGTGGCCGCGTATCGCGCCGGGACGTACTTCACGGCCAGCGGACGACCTCCGGCTGCCTCGCGGTTGTCGTCGACGAACGCGAGCCATGTGGGCTCCGACGTTGTGATCGCGTCGGCGATCTCCTGACGCAGATCACGCGGCAGCATCGCCGCGCCCGAGGTCACGCCTGACCCCCGCGCGCGAGGATCCTCTGCCACCACACCCGGTCTTGCGTCGCACCTCGAGGCAGCGGGCTCCGCAACGGCGTCACACGCATCGGATCGCTCGCAGGCGAGCCGAGATGACGGTCGAGGCAGAACGCCGGAAGCAGCAAGGTCGAGCGGCGGGCAGGGGTGACCAGAGTGCCGGCGGCTGCAGTCGTCGCAAGTGTCTGGCGACCAGTGAAAGACTTCTGCTCGAAGATCTGGCCGGCTGGCATCCACACCGGCGGATCCACCTCGGATGCCGTCAGCTCGATCATCAGCCAGAAGTCGGCGCGGTCACGGTCACGCGTCTCCCAAAGCTGCGAGACGGCATCCGGCTCCGCGAACAGTGTCCACGACGGTGCATCGTCCCTGGAGGCGAGGCCGAGCACGACGCACCGCACGGGCGGCGTAACGATCGACCACGGGTCTCGATCGACGCGTTCGAGGCCAAGAGCCGCAGGATTGCGGAGCTCGAGCCGACGATCCTCCATCCTGCAACTGGCCACGTCTGCTCCCGACATGGCCAACAACGCCGAGCTCCCGCCCAGGCGATGCGATGCAAACACGCCGAAGAGCTGATCGTCGTCCAGAGAGACTTCGCGTGGATCGACGAGCGTCGATACAGGCTCATCGCCCTCGATCAGCTGGCCGAATTCCTCACCCGAGACCGAGCGATTCGGGGAGGACTCAGCCGGCGGCACGAGCACGACCTGCTGCTCGTGGCTCGCGATGCCCATCCATCCGTGGTGAATGAGGGCAGAGACGATTTCCTCCTCCGCGCTGTCCACGAGGAGTCCTCTGTGCGCGGCATGGACAAGCTGCCATGCATCGCTCCGGGACTCGCTAGTTACCGCAGCGCCAATCACCTTGCCGACCCGTAGATCGACTGCAAGACGCGCCCACGTCTCAGGCCCGAGCTCACGTACTATGAGCACGTCAGCGAGGTCGGCTACGCCGGTGCGCTCGCCGTCCGGCCGGACCGCCACCACAAGCACCGCCATGCGCGCAGCCTCCTATTCGGGCCGGCTCGGAATGGGCGTGTGAACACGTACATTGACGGGCGCCAGGTGATGCAGGACTTGCTGGCGGAGCCGTACTTCGGCTGACCCGCGGTCATCCGTGAACGCTGTGGAGAAGTCCACTACCACTATCATCGATCGAGATGTACCGCTTCGCGACTTCATACGTGATCAAACCGCCGAGCTGAAGGCGACCGCTGCTCAGTTCAGGGAGCAGGGTCTTGGTCGCATTGCTGGCGCCCTCCAGTTGGTCAGCCAGCCGGGCGCCGGCCCGTCCGGCAAGCGCGAGGCCGACATGCTCCAGGACGTGGTTGAGCCGAGTGGTGAAGCGCACGTACGGGGCGGCAGCTGCGCGAAGGGCTCGGCGACCGTACGACGCGGGCAGTCCCTTGTGTCGCAGAGGAAACGCCGGACCGTCAGATGAATCAGGGCGCTCTGCCCGCCGAGCGGCAGATCCTTCAGTCTGCGCTGGTAGGAGTCGTGCGCCCGGTCCGACAAGCGGGCCGCAGTCCGGACACGCCGCGCTGGCCGCCCGGCCTTTCGCCACCACGTCGACCGTGCCGAAGACAGCGGTCACCGCCTCGACGTCCACGTCGTCGATTCCGTCGAACACCAGCGAGTCCCAGAACGATGCGTCGGCCTGCATAACCAGCACCGTCACCGGCAGCAGTCGGCTTTCGAGGGGATAGCCGCAGACCTGACGGGGCGTCACCCCCGCCTGTCGGACGGTGGGGCGTACGCGGTCTGGGCTGCCCGAGCAGGTAGCGCAGGCCCTCGCGGATGTCCCGCGCGAGGCTGCGGCGGCCCTCGGACGGCGCGGCGGCCGGCTCGGGCGTGCGGATGCGCCACACGAGGAAGGCGGCGATGAGGTAGGGCAGGACATTCGCGATCACCGAGCGGGCGGCGCCGAAGACGCCGACCAGTGCGGCGCCCGCGTTGCTGCCCGCGCTGTCGGCGACCGACGAAGCCGCTCCGAGGCGGGAGTTCGCGCGCTGGAGCAGGTGCGGTTGGACGAGGATGGGCAGGTACTGTAACCGGGGATCACCTGCTGTATTGCTGGCTGGCAATGGCATTGCCCTCTGCTCAGCTTCCGTCTTCGCCCGCGTTCCAGTCGATTGTTAGCCGGTACTGGGGGTGGTCCTGGTCCATTTGGATGCCGGCATGGATGGGCAGCGGGTACTGCGCGCGATGCTCCCAGGCGAGGCAGGCCTGGCGGGAGCAGGGCTCCTAGCCCTGCACGGAGCCCATGCCGCAGGGTTCCCATGGTTAGCCCAGCCGCTGATGCTGGTGGATGCACAGAGCGCAGAACTCCCAGGCAGTCCATCAGCCTTGCCGCGCGCTGCTGAGCGTCCCCATCCCTGTCTGCTTCTGCAACTGCGGCAGCGCAGCACGCGGTGAGAGCCCGATCGCGACGCACTCGTGCATTATCCAGGTCAATTCGGCCCATGCAGGTCTAAATACTCGGAATAGCGCATACTTATCCACATATGATGGTGGCGTGGACACGAAGAGTGCTCTAATGGCTCAGCCGGTACTACCGGCTGGTGCCTCTCCCTCCGTGGAACTTGGGGAATCCTGGTTCTGGGCCCAGTCCCCGGATGCGCCGCCCTTTCCCGAATCAGCCCCGTGGGCCGGCAAGTGGCTGTGGTTCCCGCCGCTCAGCTACCTGGACCAGGCGTGGGCCACAGTGTGCGCCGGCGTCCGTGAGAATCGCCTCAGCTATCGAGCAAAGGTCGGAACCCTGCGAAACGCGCGACCCGGAAGCGACGACACGCGTCGCCCCATCTGCATATTCACCCTCGACTGGCGGGACGCACAGGAAGTCGAACGGGTCCTGCACGCCCTACGAGACGCAGGCATCAAGGACTCGCTGCACTACAAGACCGACCACGACACGCGAGAAGGCCGATACGGGGCCGGCGTCGCCTCCTACCTCTCACCCGCCGGCAGCAGAAGACTGGTGATCCCTCGCCGCACCCGCCAATCACTGGAGCACTACCAGGCCGCGACCCTCCAGGCACGCCAAGCCGCCGACACGCGCCGGGCCGAAGCAGCCGGGGCCCTCGCGCGACGTATCAGGAACGCCGGGGCATCTTGACGGGCGACCGCCCTGGACCGGCGTCGTCGGCCGCCGATGCCACCGTGACCACGACCCGGAAGGATGCTCGGTCCGCGCCCCGCCCGATGCCTGCCGAGCCAGGTCCGTCAGCGTACCGCCAGGTCGCGGGCCGTGTCCCGGTACGGGCCCGGTACCTGCGCCCACCGGCCCAGCCACGGTCAGTCACGCCCGTACCGCGAGGAGGCGTACACGGGTGTCCAGTGCGTGAGCAACGTACTGCCGCACACCCTGCAGGGGAACCCCGACGGCTGCGGGCCCGTACGGGCCTGCTGATCCAGCCGGGCCAGGTGCTTCGCGGGTGGCGGCCACCATCTGCTGTCAGGCCCCAGGGGGCAGGACCCCATGATTCAGGCACTCCGACCGGGCTGGCCACCGAGCGAGACACCGCGTACATGCCGATCGCGTACGACACGCTGAGGGCCGAGGTCTCCCGGCCGGCCGTCCCGAAACGAACTCGTCAAGGCAGCGCCCACCGGGCACCATGTCTGGATGAGCCGCGACCTCTTTGCCCCCATCGTCACCGACAAGCAGGCCCACCACCTCTTCCAGCGTGTACGGACGGGCGCACCGCACGCCGCCGCTCGCCGGTTGATGAACGAGGTCTTCGCGGACTTTCATGACGTTGACAAGAGCTTCGTACGCGAGTTCCAGACGGGCGGCTTCTCGGCGCGAGTCTTCGAGTTGGCGCTGTTCGCATACCTACGGGAGCAAGGCCTCATCCCCGACCGGTCCCATGCCGCACCGGACTTTGCGGTTCTCGGTGATACGCCCGTGGCTATCGAGGTCACTACAACCAACCCGGCGCAGGGAGGCGAACCCGACGACCTGGAGTACGCGCCCCTTCTTCACGAAGACCTCCCCGACGCAGACAAGGCGTTCGTGTTTCAGCTCGGCAAGGCGCTGAGGCGGAAGCTGACGCACCGCGACGCCAGTTGTCGGGCATATTGGGAGAAGGGGCACATCCGCGATGTTCCATTCGTCATTGCAGTAGGTGCTTTCCATAACCAGAACGCGCAGATGCACGTG
The DNA here is from genome assembly GCF_045208355.1 of Streptomyces sp. NBC_01546. NCBI lineage: Bacteria > Bacillati > Actinomycetota > Actinomycetes > Kitasatosporales > Streptomycetaceae > Streptomyces > Streptomyces sp. NBC_01546. The sequence continues at coordinate 142,368 of NZ_CP109379.1, read as the reverse complement.
GTCGGTACAGTCGCCGAATACCTTTACGGACAGCGCGATGTCCTCACGCATGACACCACAGGCAAGCTGACGATCACGGCCGACAAAGTGGAGCGGCACGAATCTGGCGGCAAGAGCATCCCGAGTGGACTGTTCCAAATGCCTGAAGCCGCAAACCTGGCAGGTGTCCTGTTCAGCAACGCGCACACCATGGGCATGTTCAATCGCATCGGCACGGAGTCCGGGTACGGCCCCGATGACGTTGCGATCTGCCGGGTGGGGACCGCTTACAACCCGGACCCCAACGCCTCCGAGCCAAGGCCCTTCGCCTATGTCGTGGGCGACCGACCCCCGGGCGAGCAGGAGACGTTTGCCGAAGGGCTGCACCTCTTCATCAACCCCTGGGCCAACCGAAAACTCTCTCCGCAGGCGCTGCCAGGCATCCCGTTCGCCAACTTCACCGACGGCCGCCTCGTGACGATGGTGCCGAACAGCTTCCAGCCATTCACTTCAAAGACATTCGTAGTCGAGCACCCTCAAGCCCAGCAGATTGCGCGCTACCAGCAACTCCTATTCCTCGGAAAACTTCCCAACGAAGGTACCGAGCGCTAAGCGCCTCGCCGCGTACCCTGATTCCCAGCGCCGCGCGCCGCGGAAATAGGCGGAATTCAAGTGCCGTGACTGTTACCGCGATTCGTCTGCGGTGCGTCCGGCGTCTTGCCCAGACTGTTTCGCCTGGGGGATGCTGCGGCGCTACGGCAGGATGTGCGTGGGGTGCCGTGGCTGGCGTCGGCTCTACCCGGATTCCGGCCCGTGCCGGATCTGCGGGCGCGAGCCTCACCTGGGCGAGACCGGCGCGTGTCGGCTGTGCACGAAGCAGGCGTATGTGCTGCGGCCCCGCCGTCACGCCCTGGACCTGGAAGGGGCGAACCGGCACGGGCAGCAGCAGTACTTCGCGGACACCGAACGGCGCTTGCAGCTGCTGAACCCGAAATCGTCGCGGCGTCGGCCCGAACCGGCTCCGCAGCCTTTGCCCCCGCTGGTGGCGGCGGGGCACCGGCAGCTCGCCCTGTTCCCCCCAGAGGGGCGGGACCTGCGGTGCGGCCAGGAGCGCGGCTTCCCCGATGTCGACGCACCCGAGGTCGCGGCGGCGCTGAAGGCCGCGGTCGACGACTACGCGCAATACCACAGGCTGGGGTACTACACTGCCTGGGGCCTGGACCGCGGGCTGCGTGTCCTGCTGAGCATCCAGGACACGCCCGGCGCCCGGTTCCTGGCGTCCGACGTCCTGTTGCTGCGGGACCTGATCCTCCCGGTCAAGCCCCTGTTGAGGCTGCTCGCCCAGATCGACATGCTCGACGACGACCGCATCCCGAACATCGTCCCCTGGCTCCGCGAGCGCACCGCCGGCCTTGCCGAACCGATGGCCGGTGAACTCGCCGCCTGGTTCGAGCTGAAGCTGTCCGGTAGCACCACCGCGCCGCGCGTCAAGGCGCGACCGCACCGGTGGATTCAGCGGATGGTGACGAACGCGCTGCCCGGTGCGCCCTTCGGACGTGGGCGGACCAGGACAAGGACTCGCTCAGGTCCATCACCCGGGCCGACGTCGTCGCAGCCCTGCCCGACAGCGGAACACCGCGCGTCGACATGCTCCAGGGCCTGCGGCACATCCTGCGGCCCTTGAAGAACCGGCGGATCATCTTCACCGACCCGACCGCACGGATCTTCTGCGGCATGCCGACCTCCACCATTCCCCTGCCCGTCGAGGCCGCCGACCTCCGCAAGGTCCTCCACGACCAGGAAGTACCGCGGGCGGCCCTGGCTGCGCTGGCCATCTTCCACGCGCTCACCACCGGGCAGCTGCGCAGCCTGAAGACCACCGATCTGCGTGACGGCCGGTTGTTCCTGCCGACCGAACGGTCCTGCTCGCCGACCCCGTACGGACCCGCTGGACTACCGCAACCACCGGTGGCCCCGTACCGCGAACTCGCACCTATTGTCTCCCAGACCACGGGCTGCGGCGTGGAGCCGGTCAGCTACGTCTGGATCAACGACGTGCTCGGCATGCCCACCAGCTGGCTCCGCGAGGACCGACTCCTCCACGAAGCCGAGGCCACCGGCGGCGACCCCCGCCGCATCTGCGACCTGTTCGGCCTGTCCGTCGGCGCGGCCCTGCGCTACACCGGCACCATCGACCAACCCGGCCTCGTCGAACACAGCCTCCGCAACGCTGGAGCGCCGCCGAGGTCCCTCGCCGACGACGTCGCGGCCGATTGACGCCGAGTTCGCCTTCGCCCTACCTGTGGCCCCGCTCCTGCACCTCCTGGCCGAAGGCAGCCCGGTCACCCTCGCCGCGCTCGCGCAGCACTCCGGGCTCACCGTCGACCAGGCCGCGGAGGTCATGACCGCGCTGGTCGTAGGACAGGCCGCCGCCGTGGTCGGGAGCAGCCGGTGACCGCCTCGCTCGGTCTGGGCACGTACAAGGTGCGCGACGTTGCCGAAGCGGCGCGCACCGCCTGCTCCCAAGGCACGGCCTGGATCGACACCGCCCCCAACTACGGCCGCGCGCACCAGGAACTCGCCCCGGTCCTCGCCGAGCACGTGCAGGTCAAGGTGTCCACGAAGACGGGGTTCTTCGGTAGGCAGGAGGGCACCGCGGCGGTCCAGCAGGGCATCCCTCAACGACGACCAGGCCGCCGCCGGTCACAGCCTCGCTCCCGAACTCCTGAGGTGGCAGACAGACCGTTCCCTGGATGTCCTCGGCCGCGCCGACATCGTGTTCGTCCACAACCCCGAGCACGCCCACCTCGACCGCGAGGAACTGCACGAGCGGCTGCGCGAGGCATTCGCCGTGCTTGAGGAGTTCGCCCACGCACGGCGCATCGGAGGTTACGGCGTGGCCGCCTGGTCCGCCTTCACCTCCGGCGCGTTCACCGTCACCGAACTCCTCGACCTCGCGCGGGAAGCCGCCGGATCGGGTGAACATCACCTGCGCGCCGTACAGCTCCCGGTGATCCTGGTCATGGCCCGGCCCATCAGCCTCGCCCTGGACGGCCGCGGCCCCCTGGTGCAAGCTCGTTCGGCGGGGCTGACCACGTTCGGCTCCTCGCCCCTGCACGGCGGAGAACTCCCGCGCTTGGCCACACCCGAACTCGCCGACTACATCCGCCCCGGCAGCACGCCGGCCGCCGCCTGTCTCCTCGCCGCCGTCTCCTGCCCCAGTCTCGACGTGGTACTGCTGTCCGCGAGCACCCCCGAGCACTGGGCCGCCGCGCAGGAGGCCGCCGCCGCCCCGCTCGCACCCGACCAGCTGAGGAAGGTCACCGATGTACTCGCCCAAGGATGACGAGACCCAAGGCCGCATGGAGCACGCCCTGGCCCGCGCCTGCGACCACTTCGGTGCCACCGCGACCGGCCCGGTCTCCTGGGGCTGGCTCGGCCGCACCATCGGCTCCCGCACCACCGATGACCGGTGGCTGCGCGTCCACTGCGGAGAGATCGCGAAGGCGTCGGGCGCGATGACGGAGGGGATCGTGGTCGCCGAGGAGCGGATCTCCCGCCTGGTCTCCCGCCCGCACCTGCACGGCCTGCACCGCTGGGAGTCCGACCCCTACGTCTTCGAGGGCGAGCTGATCGACTACATCGCCCAGCCGGTGATCTCCCCGGAGACGCCCGACCTCACCGAGGACCCGCACCTGCCCGATGCCTGGTGGAGCGACCTGCGAAACAGCCTGGACGCCCTCGCCGACGCGGGCGTCCGATGTTGTCACGGTGTCACCTCGTCACAGGCCGGGGGCGCCCCAGAGCGGGAACCAGCGGCCCAGGTCCTCCTCGATGCGCAGGTCGTCTTTGACCGTGGCCTTGACCTGGAGCTCCAGCGGGTTGTCGCGCTTATGGCCGGGCAGCGGAGCGAAGGGGTAGAACGTCCCTCGCTTGTAGAGGTAGACGAGGACGAGCGGCCGCAGTTCGGCGTCGTGGAAGGTGACGAGGGAGCAGAGGAGTTGGGGGCCGAAGCCGCTGTCCTGCAGGGCGGTGTTGACCGCGTGCAGGTCGTTGACCAGGGCTGGCAGCTCGTCGGGATTGCGGCGGGACAGCAGCCACGAGTACCCGTACTCGTCGCGGCTGAACTCCACCGGCGTGCCGGCTCGTTCGGCGTCCGCATCGAGGAGAGCGCGTACCTCCTGCTGGACCTGTGCGAAGGCCCCGCCTTCGATGGCGGCGAAGCAGACCGCGCCCAGGCCGGTCGGGGTGAAGCCGATGGCGGCCTGGAGAGTGATCGCCGCCGAGGGCAGGCCGAAGAGCTGGTCCAGGTCGGGTTTGACCGGCCTGCTGCGGCCGAACAGGACGTCCCAGAAACCCACGGGGATCAGCTCCTTCTCACGGCCCCGGACTGCCCGGTCCGCCGAGCTCAGTGGCGATGTCCGCAAGTGCCTCCAGGCGGCGTTCCAGGGTGGGGTGCGTGGAGAAGAGGTTCGCCACGGTCGTGCCGGGCCCGAGGGCGGGGGTGAAGAAGAACGCGTTGAACGCCTGTGCGGTGCGCAGATCCTGGGTCGGGATCCGGGCGATCTCGCCGCTGACCTTGGTCAATGCCGAGGCCAGGGCGGAGGGTTTCGCTGTGAGCATGGCCGCAGCCCGGTCGGCGGCCAGTTCGCGGTAGCGGGACAGCGCGCGGATGAGTAGGTAGCTGACCGCGTAGACGAGGGCGGAGACCGCCATCACGGCCATGAAGACGACGGCGGTGTTCTGGTCGCGCTGGCTGCGTCCGCCGAACAGCTGGGAGTAGAACGCGAAGCGGACCACGAGCCCGGCCATCACGCCCAGGAACGAGGCGATGGTGATCACCACGACATCGCGGTGCGCGACGTGGGAGAGCTCATGGGCGAGGACGCCTTCGAGCTCCTCGGTCTCCAGGCGGCGCAGTAGTCCGGTGGTCACGCAGATCACGGCGTTCTCGGCGTCGCGGCCGGTGGCGAAGGCGTTGGGCAGGTCCATGTCGGAGACGGCCACGCGGGGTTTGGGCATGTCCGCGGCGGCGCACAGCCGGTCGACGACACCGTGCAGCACGGGCTGTTCCTCGGGCGTGACGAGGCGGCCGTGCATGGCGTACAGGGCGATCCGGTCGGAGTACCAGTACTGGGCGCCCAGCAGCGCGGCGGCGATGACGACCACCAGGACGACGGACTTGAGCAGCGCGATCAGCGCGGCGATGAACGCCACGTACACCAGCCCGAGCAGGAACATCGTGACCACCATGCGGGCGGTCAGCTGTCGGTCGGGCTCGAAACGGCTGCGCATCGCCATCACCCCGGGATCAGGCCCTCGTCGGACAGCAGCTCCCGCACCTGCGCGAGGCTGGTGTCCTCGTCGGGCAGCACCAGATCGGACGGCGTGATCCGCTCGTCCGGCAGTGGTGTGCCGAGGGTGCGTACGGCGTCCAACAGGGCTGACAGGGCGGTGGTGAAGGCCACGTCGTCGTGCGCGTCGGCGGCTGTCTGGAGGGCGGAGTCCAGTTGGTTGAGCCGGGCTACGTGCTCTTCGGTGATCTCGTACTGGCCCTCGCCGAGAATTCGCATGATCATGAATTCGCCTCCTCATCCTTGGGGGCTCCAGCGCCCTCGACTGCTGCCGGGGCGGAGGAGGCCGGGAGCTGCGCCTTCATCCGGGCCAGCTCGGTCTCCACGTCCTGGCCCGCGGTCACGCGCTCGAGCTCGGCCTGGATGTCGTCCCGCCCGGCCGACAAGGTGGCGTCCTCCAGAACGCCGGAGGCGATCAGTTCGTCCAGCGCACCCGCGCGCGCCTGGAGCTGTTCGGTCTTGTCCTGGGCGCGCTGCATGGCCATGCCGACATCGCCCAGCTCCTCGCCGATGCCGGTGACGGCCTCGGTGATGCTGGTCTGCGCCTCGGCTGCGGTGTAGGTGGCCTTGATGGTCTCCTTGCGGGTACGGAACGCTTCCACCTTCGCCTCCAGGCGCTGCGCCGCCAGAGTCAGCTTCTCCTCCTGTTCCTTCAGCGACGCCTGCTGGACCTCCAGGTCGGTGATCTGTGCGCGCACGGCTGTACGCCGGGTGAGTGCCTCACGAGCCAGGTCCTCACGACCCGCGGCGAGTGCCTGCTCCGCCTGGCGCTGCAGTTTCTCCGCGGACTGACGCAACTGGCTCACCTGCAGCTCCACCCGCTTGCGGCTGGTCGCCACGTCGGCCACGCCGCGCCGGACCCGCTGCAGCATCTCCCGCTGCTGCTCGTAGGAGTAGTCCAGCACCTCGCGTGGATCCTCGGTCTTGTCCAGGGCCTTGTTCGCCTTGATGCGGAACAGGCTTGCGATGCGCTGAGTGATGCTGGTCATGGGCGACCGCCTTCCTCTCGGCGCCGGCGCAGTCCGGGTGCGACCGGTGAAAGTACGCCGGGCACGTCGGTGACGCCCGTCCCGACGCTGGCCACAGCGCACGGCGTGCCTCTTCCATTGTCCGGGTCCACACCAGGCCTGGCAGCCTGATCGTGTCTGCAGCCGGCTCACGGCCCGCTCCCTGCTCGGTACGGCGGCTGCGGGCCGGGGGTGTCACGCGTCGTGTCCGCGACCGCGTAGACCAGGGCTGCGGCGATGGTGTCGACGCCCCAGAGGCCCCAGGCGGCTGCGGGCATGGCGGCGGCCAGGATGGCGGGCAGGGGAAGCAGACCGGACGCGAGCAGGGCTGGAGCCGTGCGAGGGACGGCGCGGGCCAATCCAGGGGCGTCACCCCGGTCGCGCCGGGCGAGACGGACGGCGCAGGCAACGGTGGTCACGGCTCCCAGTGCGAGGAGGGCCCAGGCTAGGGCCTCCATGGCCGCTCACCTCCGGCCGGGTCCGTGTGGGTGTCGCCGCCTTCTGCGGTCGGGTGGCTGCCGCCGTGGCGGCGCGGCCAGAAGCAGGGGTGCGTACGGCGTAGGCGGCCCACCGGTCGCCGAACCGGACGCCGACCTCTCGTTACTCGTTGCGGGCGACGCGGACGTACACGTACACGAGGATGGGGGAAGACGATCAGGGTGCTCGTCCGGCGCGATCCGGCGCACGTGTCGTAGGCCATGGCGGGACGCGATCAGTGCGTACATCGTGCGCACCTCCCCTTTTCCCGTACCCGGTGCACGGGCCTGTTAGCGGAGCGGCTCGTGGTCGTGCGGGTCACGCTTCTCGGCCGAGTCGTCGTGGTCCATGCCGCGCATCATGAAGAACATCATCAGCGGGCAGGCGAGCGCGATGAGGAGGACGGCGAGGGTGCCGATGGGCACGCCGAGCGCCAGTGAGCCGACCAGGGCGATGGCCAGCGCGATCACGTACAGGCCGTAGTTCTTGTTGTTGTTCATGGCCGGTCCTCTATTACTTCTTGGGAGGCTGTCCGGGCTGGCTGGGGGGACCGGAGGAGCGCAGGGCGGCGAGACGTCGCTGGTACTCCTCGTCGTCGATGTTGCCGCGGGCGAACCGCTCGGCGAGCAGTTGCTCGGGCGCGGGCCCTGCGTAGAGGTAGGTGTGCTCGTGGGCGCGGTTCAAGGCGCGGAAGAGCAGGACGGCGGCGGTGATGATCAGGGCCCAGAACAGGATCATGCTGGCCGACATGGCGAACCAGCCCCACCCGCTGACATTGTGGTCGTACCAGACCATCATCACGACTCACACTTTTCCGGCTTTCGAGCCGTGGCCAGTGGGCCAGCGGTCCCAGGCGTTGTACTGCCACGGTCGCGCCGCCCAGGGCGTTCGGCACGGGGCCGGTCGGTCCCCTCCGGGGTCCGGTCAGCCCTACCCGGTAGGGGCAGGCGGGCCGACGCTGGGCCTGGGGGGGTTTCCGCAGGAGGGCAGGTCTGCCATGGATGCCGCCGATGTTGCCGTTGTCGCGCTGGCCGTCGTGTTGATCGCCGGTCTTGTCTGGTTCTTCTTCGGCCCGCGCCGGGCCCGCAGTGCGAGGCTGGAGGGCGGGGTGCAGCGGGTCGAGGTGACCGTGCGGGGCGGCTACAGCCCCGACGTCATCCGGGTCCGCCAGGGCATCCCGCTGGAGCTGGTCTTCGACCGGCAGGAGAGCGGGGAGTGCACCAGCCGGGTCGTCTTCCCGGACCTGCGCGTCAGCGCGGGCTTGCCGGCGTATGCGCGCACCGCCGTGCGGGTCGATCCGTCCGAGGCCGGGTCCTTCGGGTTCGCCTGCGGGATGAACATGATCCACGGCACGCTGGTCGTCGAACCGGACGAGGAATCCGCAAATGTGCCGTCCGCGCCGGGCGGGCACGGCGGCGCGAGCGGGCCTCCGGCCCCGGCGGTCGGCGCGCCCCGAGCCGGTGAGGAGCGGGGGGCGGCCGAGGCGGAGGCCGCGGAAGCCGCTGAGCGGCAGGCGGAGATCAAGGACCTGACCCGCAGGGTGGCCCTCGGCGCGGTGCTCACCGCGCCGGTGCTGTTCGCCGTGATGGCCCACGAACTCTTCGGCGCGGACTGGGTTCCGGGCTGGATGCTGAACCACTGGTTCCAGCTCGTGCTGATCACGCCGGTCATGTTCTACACCGGGTGGCCGATCCACGTGACGGGCTGGCTGACCCTTCGCCACCGCGGCGCGGACATGAACTCCCTGATCACCCTCGGCACGTCGGCCGCGTACGGCTACAGCCTGCTGGTCACCCTCGCCCCCTCGCTGCTGCCCGAGGACGTGCGCGAGGTGTACTACGAGGCCGTCGGGGTGATCCTCACCCTGATCCTCCTCGGCAGGTTGCTGGAGGCAAGGGCCAAGGCCGGCACCGGTGAAGCCATCCGGGTCCTGCTCGGGCTGCAAGCCCGTACGGCTCGGGTGATCCGCGACGGGGTCGAGACCGAGATTCCGGTGGAAGACGTCGCGGTCGGCGATGAGGTGGTCATCCGGCCCGGGGAGAAGGTGCCGGTCGACGCGGAGGTGCTGTCCGGTTCCTCGGCGGTGGACGAGTCCATGGTCACCGGCGAGCCGATGCCAGTCACCAAACGCGCGGGGGACACGGTCATCGGCGCGACCGTGAACGGCACCGGGTCCTTGCGCGTACGAGCGGCCAAGGTGGGCACCGACACGATGCTGGCTCAGATCATCCGCCTCGTGCAGCAGGCCCAGGCGTCCAAGGCGCCGATCCAGCGGTTGGCCGACGCGGTCTCCGCCTACTTCGTGCCGGCCGTCATCGCCATCGCGATCGCTGCCTTCGCGCTCTGGTACACCCTCGGGCCCGCCCCGGCGCTCACGCTCGCCCTGGTCTCCGCGGTCGCGGTGCTGATCATCGCCTGCCCGTGCGCGCTGGGCCTGGCGACCCCGCTGTCCATCATGGTCGGCACCGGCAAGGGCGCCCAGGCCGGCATCCTCATCCGCTCCGCCGAAGCCCTGGAGACCGCCCACAAGCTCGACACCGTCGTTCTGGACAAGACCGGCACGGTCACCGCCGGCAAGCCCACCCTGACCGACGTTCAGACGGCCGACGGTTTCACCGAGGACGGGCTGCTGTCGCTGGTGGCCGCGGCCGAAGCCGACAGCGAGCACCCACTCGCAGGCGCGATCGTCACCGGTACCCGGGAGCGGAAACTCACCGTCCCCATCGCGAGCGGCTTCGACTCGGTCACCGGAAAGGGCGTCCAGGCCACCGTCGACGGCGGCGCCGTACTGGTCGGAACGGCCCGCCTGCTTGCGGACGTGGGAATCGACACCAGCCCCCTGACCCCGGTCGCGTCCGAGCTGTCCGCCCAGGGCAAGACCCCCGTACTCGTCGCCGTCGACGGCCGGCCGGCCGGAGTCCTCGCTGTCGCGGACACTGTCAAAGACGACTCCGCCCAGGCCGTTGCCGCCCTGCACCGGCTCGGCATCGAGACGGTGATCCTCACCGGCGACAATGCCCGCACCGCCGCCGCCATCGCCGCCCAGGTCGGGGTGGAGCGGGTTCTGGCCGAGGTGCTGCCCGAGCACAAGGCCGACGAGATCCGCCGCCTCCAGGCCGAGGGCCGCACCGTCGGCATGGTCGGCGACGGCATCAACGACGCCCCCGCACTGGCCGCCGCCGACGTCGGGCTCGCCATCGGCACCGGCACCGATGTCGCCATCGAAGCCGCCGACATCACCCTCATCTCCGGCTCCCTGACGGGCGTCGTCACCGCCATCCGGCTCTCCCGGGCCACCATGCGCAACATCCGGCAGAACCTGTTCTTCGCCCTGGTCTACAACGCCGTCGGCGTCCCGCTCGCCGCAGGCGCCCTCTACCCCCTCTGGGGCATCCGCCTGAGCCCGATCATCGCCGCGGCCGCGATGGCCCTGTCCTCCTTGTCGGTCGTCACCAACTCCTCCCGCCTGCGCCGCTGGCATCCCGCACCACTGCCATCCGCCGCACCCGCGCCGGTCGAGCCCCGGGTCGAATCCGCGGCCGACCGGACCGAGCACCATCACGCGCCTGGGCAAGGCGACCACACCACCGTGGTCGACCCGGTGTGCGGCATGCGCCTGGACCCGGCCACCGTTACCGAGCGGCGAGAGACCGCCACCGGCCACCTCTTCTTTTGCTCCGCCCGGTGTGCGGCCGCCTACGACGCCGACCCCGACCGCTACGACGCACCGGCACCCGGCGACGCACATGATGGGGACGATCCCGAGTGACCATCGTCCTCAGCGCGAGCGGCCCGAAACCATGTGCTGCGGACATCGATCCGGGGCCTGGAAGGCGAACTGCGAGGCCCGTCCGGATGTTGCTGACGTACGAGAAGGCCAGACCGGCAATCCGGTCTGGCCTTGTCTTCGTCGGGGCTTGTGACGCGTGTCGGCGAGGGTTCTTGTGGCGTGGGCCGGGTCAGGTGGGGCCAGTGGTGCTCGTACGCTGGGTGATCCAGCCGGGGGGAGGTTGCCCCGGCCCGGGTGGACGGCCGTCTTCCAGGCGACCAGGTCCGGGGGGAGGGTCGGCATGGCCCCGCGGGTCGCCCCACGTTACGAGGCTCCACTCGCAGACTCGGTACCGCAACGGCGTACGTTCGGGATCGCCCGGGCGGTTCCTCGAGGACGCTCCAGGCGACGGACCCCACGAGGTCCTCAAGCGCCTCCGCCTGTCCCGCCCGCCCCCACTGGCCCAGCCGATGGAGGCGTTCGTGGTGGCCAGTGATCCGGGTCGTGCTGCGCTGCGTAGTACACGGGTGCGTCCTACCGTGGGAAATGTGACCAGCCGCGAGCTCCCCACGCGGCCGCAGCCCGTGCTGCGGCTCTCCTCGCTGCTCGTCCTCGCCGTCATTGTCGGGTTGCTCGGCATGCACGCCCTGGGTGCCGCCGCCCTGCCCTCGGCAGGCGCCACCGAGCACACCGCCCACCACGTGGCGGCAGCCCCCGCCGACCTCGATGCGCAGTACCGATGCCCCGACGACGATCGCGACACTGGCCGCTTTGTCATCCACACGGACCAGATGTGCGCGTCCACTGCTCTACCGGGATCTCCCGGCATCGCCGCAGCTGACACCGAGCCGGTCACCACCACGGCGCACGGCTCCGCCGATGTCCCGGTTCCGTTGCCGATCGCGGTGGCCTACGAGCCGGCCGGAGGGCGGGCACCGCCCTCACTCGCCGAACTTCAGCTCCTGCGGATATAGGAGCGCCGTTTGCGGTACGCCCCGATGGCGCCGCACACAGCCTTCCTCTCCGCATCCGATCACTGGAGTTCAGCGAAATGAACACGAACCGATCCCTGACGTATCGCGCGGCCCTGGCGGCCACCGCGGCCGCTGCCGGCCTGGTCCTGGCCGCCTGCGGCAGCAACGACAGCACGAGCACGGCCGGCACCACTGCCGTGACCACCACCGCCGCCCCGGCCGCTACAGAGGCCGACCGGCACAATCAGGCGGACGTCGCCTTCGCGCAAGGAATGATCCCCCACCACCGGCAGGCCATCGTCATGTCCGACATGGTCGAATCCCACGGTGCATCCAGCGAGGTCAAGGAACTCGCGGAAAAGATCAAGAAGGCGCAGAAGCCCGAGATCGACACCATGACCGGCTGGCTCAAGGCATGGGGCGAGAAGGTCCCCACCGGCCTCGGCATGGGGCACGGCGACGACACCTCCGGCATGCCCGGGATGATGGGTGACCAGGACATCAACCGGCTCGGGAACGCCAAGGGCAACGCTTTCGACACTATGTTCCTGACCATGATGATCGAGCACCACGAGGGCGCGATCGACATGGCCAAGACGGAGAAGCAGCAAGGCGCCTACGGCCCTGCCAAGGCCCTCGCTGACAGCATCATCACTTCCCAGACGGCCGAGATCGCCCAGATGCGGACGATGCTCGCCGGCTGAACCCAACCGAGCCCGCTCTGGCGCGGCGGTAGGGCCAAGAGGAAGAGGGATGATGCGGGACGCCGACAGAGCAGGGATCATGCCGAGGCTTCCCGGCAGCCGGTACGGATGCTGGCCCTGGCCACGATCGGGTTCACCCTCTGCTTCTGGGCGTGGGCTCTGCTGGCGCCTCTCGGGCCGGCGGTCCGCGACGATCTGGATCTCAGCTCGTTCCAGCAGTCCCTGATCGTGGCTGTACCGGTCATCGTGGGCTCGCTCGGCCGCATCCCGGTCGGTGCTCTCACCGACCGCTGGGGCGCGCGCCGGATGTTCCCGATCGTCGCGGCCCTGACGATCCTCCCCGTGCTTTAACGACCGTCTCCGCGGGTGAGGAGCACGGTGGGAAGTGACCGCCGGCCAAGGTCCTCACGACCTGATCGGGCCGACGACCGGGACTTGACCGTCCGTTTCATTCGGCGATCTCTGTCCGTTCCCACCACTCGTAGACTGCCAGTTGACCCTCCGAGCTGTCCTGGTGCCGCGACGTTATCTTGAAATGCTCGTACCCACCGCGGTGTGGAATCTTCAGGTCCTGTCCGGGGTCGGAGATCGGAACGACCCGCTCGGGCAGATCGTCCGGGCCGCCCTCAAGCACTGCCTTGGTCGCCATGCTTCCAGTCTTCCCAACCGCAGGCCCGCTCGCATCACGAGGTCGGCACTGGCGTCGCTCAGTACCACCGGCAGCGCCCCGCCCCGACGCGGTGACGGGGGCAGGGTCGGCTTGTGGGCACGGGGTACGCAATGTGGTTGAGGGGCCGACCGAACGGCAGGGGGTGGGCAGGGTCAAACGCCCCGGCGCCGAGTATCGGTCTGGAACCTGGTCCTCACCTGGGAGCGGAGGGATCGGGCCACGTCCAGGTCGAAGGGCTCGGTGCTGGGGGTGAGCATCGCTGCGGCGGCTGCGGCCACCCCCAACGCGGAGGCGCTGACGGGATCCTCTCCGGCGGCCAGCTGTGTGATGAGGGCGGCGACCATGCTGTCTCCTGCCCCGGCGTCGCTCAGGGGCTCGCCGGGCAGCGGCGGCGCGTAGAGCTCGGTGTGGCCGTGGCCGGTCGAGCACAGTGCGCCCAGTTCTCCGAGGGTGGTGACGGCGATCTCGGCGGCCCCCGTGGTGAGCAGGTGCTCGTTGAGGGCCCGGGCGTCGTCGAAGTCGCGGACCGGCCGTCCGGTCAGGCTCTCGGCCTCCGTGCGGTTGCACCTGAGCAGGAACACGCCCTCCGCGAGTGCTCCGCGAAGCGCCGGACCGGAGGTGTCCAGGACCAGTCGGGATCCGGCTTCCCTGATGCGGCGGGAGACGGCCGCGTAGAAGTCGTCGGGCAAGCCGCCGGGCAGGCTGCCACTGGCCACGACGTACGGACAACCGCCAACGGCCTGCACCAGAGCATCCAGGCATCGCCGCCCCTCGTGGTCGTGCAGGTGCGGCCCGGGTGGCACGATGTGGTAGCCGCGGCTCGATTCGGCCTCGAACAGCACGAGTGCTTCGCGGGTGTCGTCGTCGATGTCGACGGCGACGTGGTCGACGCCCTCTTCGTCCAGCAGCCGGTTCAGGCGCAGCCCGACCTCGCCTCCGGCGGTGTGGACGGCGGTGGCTCGTCCTCCGAGCCGCACGACGTGACGGGCGACGTTGATCCCTCCACCCCCGGCGGCTACCGACCTGACCCGGGCGCGGTTCTTGCCGATGCCCTCCAGGTGCCCGACCTCCCAGCAGAGATCGACCGCAGGATTCATCGTCAAGGTGAGGATCGACGGCTTGGCCGCACTCTCCGATCCTCCTGCACCGTCGGTACTTCTGGCTGTGGTGGGTTCCGGCGTCGCGGCCGTCCTCATCGCGGTACCCAGGTGGTCGCGCCGACCCTTTCCCGGCGCACCGCCCGCTGGGCACGGCCCATCCCGATCCCGGCCGCTGCCAGGAACAGCTTCGGCTCCTGATCACGGTGCCGACCGTTGGACGCGTGGGGCCTGGCAATGCCCGCTGTCCTCTCGCACAGATTTACGGAGGCCGTTTCCCGCCCCGTGCCGTGGCTGCTTGCGCCTTGGGAACGGTGACCGTGAGCGCACTGTCGGCCGGAGCCGTACCGGCGTCCTCGCTCTTCACCGCCGAGGGGAGCATGGCCTGGTACCCGCATCGGCTGGAGCGGCGTGTGCCGCGCCCGTGGCGCGCCAAAGAACTGGTGCGTGCGGCCGAAGAACGCGTCCGGCTCCACCGGGTCACCGGTCCGGCGCCGCGCGGGAAGCGTCATCGCACTCACCTCCGTGGACAGCGACACGTCCGATCCGACTTCCATACTGAAACAGCCTGACGTCACCTGCATGCCGGCCCACGGCTGGGCCTGTTCCTCGGCATGTGGATCCACCAGAGCATCGGGTAGGCGGTGACAGCTGCGGCACCCGGGGCAAGAACGTGCGCCCCTTGGCAATCTCGTCGTCCAGCTCGGACGGGGACAGCGTGGCATTGACCTTCTTGGAGCGCTTTTGCCCTGGAGAACGAACGGTTGAGGCTGACGCCGGCCCGTTGCGGAGGAACTCGGAATGCTCCGTACTTTGCGGACAGTCGAGCACCGAGCCGGTCACTACCTGCCGCAGAGGTACGTCCATGCCTGTCAGAGGCCGAGCGGGACGTCGCGTGCCGCGGGAATGGGTACCTCGTCATGTGCTGCACGCTCGGAGGGAACAGTCTTTGGGTGGCACATCCAGGCCCATGAACCCGGGAAAGGGAGCGGACACGTGAAGACGTGCCCCAACCGTGCCCTTCGAAGCGGTCAACAGCGGCCAGATGGGTGTACGGGCGGAAGTCAAGATCGTGATTTTCCCGGCTCGCCTCGGGGCCAGGAACTACTTTCGCGATACGCCCTTGCTGGTCAGGCGTGCTTGTCCGATGGCTGTTGGTCAGGCTGGGCCGACCAGCTTGCGGGCTCGTCGCCGCCTGAGTCCTCGTCGCGCTCCGCGTCGGCGGCTGTTGCATGGATCCTGCCCGACGCGTGGTGGACCGGTGCGTATACGGCGTAGAGCCGGAGGGTCTCGTCGCCGATGTTGGTGATGTTGTGCCAAGTACCGGCGGGTACGAAGATGGCCCAACCATCCTCGACCCCCTGGTCGAAGTCGAGTCGATCCTTCGCGCTGCCCATCTGGACGCGTCCCCGGCCTGCGTCGAGTCGTAGAAATTGGTCAGTCTCCGGGTGCGCTTCCAAGCCGATGTCCTCACCCACCGGGATCGACATGAGGGTCAGCTGAAGGTACTTCCCGGACCAGGCGACGGCGCGATAGTTCGTGTTCTCGAGCGTCGCCTTCTCCAGGTCGAAGCTTTGAGGTTCCGGCCCGATGTCCTTGATGGTCATACTTCTCTCCCGGTCAACGAAGGCGGTACACGGTCGCGGTCTTGCGCCGGCGCACATCGACATTCTCAGAGCCCTGGGCCCTTCTGGCCACAAGTACGCGAGCTGCCAATGCACAAGCGGCCGGCCGTGACCCGTTGCCACATTCCGCCGTGCATTCGGTCGTGTAGTCGACCGGGTTCGTGCAGTCGATGGGGCGAGCCTCGCGTGGATCCGGCTGCGGTCAGGTCTCGTCGGACGAATGCTGACCCTACTGACGGTAGTTAGATATCTGGAGGGCGAGTCCGGCGCGTCTCCCGGCAGAAGAGCGTCATGTCAAGGGGGCGGACCTGGACTCCTCGGCTGCCGCGGACAGTTCCGGGTGAGCTCTCCTGCGAGGCAGCAGCCCGTCATCAGTCTGTCGCGGAAGTCGGCGGCCACGTTGTGGTCAGCCAATGAAGCGCGGCACACGGCCGCCCGTACCGGGCGGCGAGGGCAGTCGCGGCAGCGTTGCCGGGGTGGTGCGGGCGCGGGACGGTGCTTCCTGCGGAGCCGGTTAGTCGTGGGCCACGACGGCGACCGGTGCGGTGGAGTGATGCAGTACGGCGTGGGTGATCGGTCCGATGTGGGGGCCGAGGGTGGAGCTGCGGATCCGGCGGCCGACGACGACGAGAGCCGCGTCGGAGGCGGCCTCGACGAGCTGGATCGCGGCGTGACCGATGGGCGCCCGCACTTCGGCCTCGACTGACGGGAACTTGTCGCGCCATGGCCTGAGCATCTCTTGCAGTGTGGCGGTGATGCCGTGGGCCATCTCCTGTAGGAGAACGGGGTCGAGGGCGGGCGCGTAGCTCAGGATCGGCGGTGGAGTCCAGCCGTGCAGCACGTGGAGGGCGGCCCGGCGGTGGGCTGCCTCTTCGAAGGCGAAGGCGAGGAGCTTGTCGCAGAGCTGACGGGTGTCCACGCCGGCCACGACGGCTCCGTGCGTGCGCAGTCCGTCGGCGGGGGCCACGGCGTTGCCGGAGGAGCGGACCAGCACCACAGGATGTTCGGTCGCGGCGATGGTGGCCGAGCCGACCGAACCGACGATGAACCCGGCGATGCTGCCGAGCCCACGTGAGCCGATGACGAGCATCGTCGAGGAGCGCGCAGCGGCTGCGAGGGCCTCGGAGGGCGGTCCGGCGACCTCTCGGGTGGTGATGTCCAGGAGCGGGTGCAGGCGCCGTAGCTCGTTGGACGTCTCGCGCAGCAGGTTCTCGGCCCACTGGCCGCGTATCTCGGTGCTCGCCAGAAGGAGGGGCGGCTGCTCGAGCCATTCCGTGGCGTGGACGAGCTCCAGTGCCGTGTTCCTGAGTTCGGCCTCGTGCGCGGCCCAGTGGGCGGCGGCGGTGCTGGCGCCGGAGCCGTCGAGGCCGACGGTCACCTGGTTGGTCATGAGGAACATCTCCCTGGCATGGTGCGCTACTGCCTCCAGAGTCCCCCGACGGCTCACGCTGGAGAAGGGCCGAGAGGGCCCATATAAGACCGATCGGCGCTGGTGGGGGAGCAGGCAAGGCGAGGTCGGCCTGGCGGGCGAGCCGGTCGGCTTCCGATCGACACCGCCGCTCGCTCGTGCTCGTCCACAGGGAGCTCGGTGATGCCGTGCGCGACGCGTGGCTTCGCGACATTCTTGAAGGAGCTGACCGGATCTACCAAGGCGGCCTCGTTCGTCATCAGGTTTCGGAGCGTGTGATGGATGACCCCTCCTTGGCTTTCGGTGAGGAGGATTCATGGCAGTCGGTATGACGCATGGTCCTGAGCTCGGCACTGTGGTGGCGGGGGTGGATGGATCCCGGCCTGCGGAGCGGGCGGTGTTCTGGGCCGCAGCGGAGGCCGTGTGGCGGGATGGCACCTTGCACCTCGTGCACGGCGCGGACACCGACAGCCGGATGCTGTATGCATCTATGTACGCCATCGAGTGGATACGTCGGGCGGGCCGGGACCTGCTCGAGGAGACCGCCGCCAAGGTCGCCGAACGCCATCCGGGGCTGCACGTGTCGACCGAACTCAGTCCCCACGAGCCGGTCGCCGGCCTGCACGCTGCGGCTGCGGACTCCGACACCATCGTGGTCGGTAGCCGCGGCCTCGGCGGCTTCGAGTCACTGATGCTGGGTTCGGTCGGCCTGAAGGTCGCCGCGGGCGCCAAGGCGCCCGTGGTCGTGGTCCGGGGGGACGAGAACACCGCCGAAGCAGGGGTCGTGCTGGCCGCCATCCGTGACGAACATGATGTGGAGTGCGCGAGGTACGCGGCGAGTGAGGCGGAGCTGCGCCGGTCGTCACTGCGGTTGTTGCACGTCTGGAATGTGCTGGAGTCCGTGGCGGAGAGCGTGACCGTGCTCGACGATGCGGACGAGGGAGTGCAGGTGCACGTACGAAGGGTGACGTCAGTGGCCCACCGGATCCGTGACGAGTTCCCGGCCCTGAGCGTGCACGTCGACACTGAGAAGAGTTCGTCCGTCGCAAGGGTGATGGTGGAGGCGTCACGCCACGCGGACCTGTTGGTGATGGGCGGACGGCGCACCCCCGGATACTTCGGGCCCACCCTGGGCTGGGCGACGCACAGCCTCCTGCACCACTCACACTGCCCCGTGGAACTCATTCCGCGCCATGGCAAGCAGGACGACGAGGACCAAGGGTTGTGACCACCCCGAAGGGCGCGGAATCGGCGTCAGCGTCGTGGAACGCCTCCGGGCCTGCCGCGGTGAGTCCGTCAGTGGGCGGCCCACGCAGCTCCTGTGATTTCCACACGCACGTCCACGATGCCTTCGACGGCGCGGGCGGCGCGCGCGAACAGAGGGGTCAGGGCAGCGGGACAGATGAGGCAGGCTGGGACATCCGGCTTCGGCAGCGCGCGCGGCCATCACGTCTCTCGGTGTTCGTCGGACCTGTGGGGAACGACGCCGAGGTGGGGGAGATGGCGGACGAACCAGTCCAGCGCGGCGTCGGCCACGGCGTCCAGCGCGCCGGGTTCCTCGAAGAGGTGGGTCGCACCAGGAACCACCCCCATCTGGTGCTCGCAGCGCAGGTGCGCCGCGGCCTGACGGTTGAGGTCCAATACCTGATCGTCGGCTCCGCCGACGATCAGCAGGGTCGGAGCACGTACGGCCGCGAGCCGGGAGACCGCCAGGTCGGGGCGTCCGCCCCGCGAGACGATCGCGGCGATGTCCGATCGCGGTTCGGCGGCGGCCATGAGCGCGGCCGCGGCGCCCGTGCTGGCGCCGAAGTAGCAGATGCGCAGGGCAAGCCGCGCCCGGATCCATCCCGTGGCCTGAGTCAAGCGGAGGGCGAGGAGCGGTACGTCGAAGACCTTCGCCCGGTCACGTGCCTCGGCCGGGGTGAGGAGATCGAAGAGCAGCGTCGCCAGCCCCGCACGGTTCAGGACCTCGGCCACGTGGCGGTTTCGGGGACTGAGGCGACTGCTGCCGCTGCCGTGCGCGAAGACGACGACGCCCTCGGCGTCCTTGGGCACGGTCAACAGCCCGGGCAGCGCCGTGCCTCCCGCGTCCACCACCACTTCACCAGTCTGTGGCGCGACCCGATCTGAAGCCTGTGCCGGTGCTGGCGGGCGTGCCCGCGCCGCCTCGGCCAACAGCGCGGCGACCTCCTCGTCTCCCACCTGCGAGAAGTCCTCGTACCACTGGCCGACCGCGGAGAAATGACGGGGCACCGACAGGCACACCACCTCGTCCGCCTCGCGTCGAAGCTGTTCCAGTGCCTGGGGAGCCGCCACGGGAACGGCGAGGATCACCTGCTCAGCCTCGTGCTCCCGCGCAACCTCGCACGCCACGGACGCGGTCGATCCGGTGGCGATGCCGTCGTCCACGACGACCACCGTCCGTCCGGTGAGCGGGATCCGTTCCCCTCCCCGGCGGTAGCGTGCCTGTCGCCGTTCCAGCTCCGCCCGTTCGGCTTCCTCGACCCTGGCGCAGTCCCGTTCTCCGAGGCCGGCTGCACGGACCGTCGCTCCGTTGATCAGCCGTACGCCGCCCTCGCCGATGGCGCCGAAGGCCACCTCGGGTTGGAAGGGCACACCGAGTTTGCGGACCACGATCACGTCCAGCGGTGCGCCCAGGACGCGTGCGACCTCTGCGGCCACGGGTACTCCGCCGCGGGGGAGCCCGAGTACCACCGGCTCGACCAGCCCGAGCCGGGCCAGCTCACCGGCCAGTTGTCTGCCAGCGGCCGTTCGATTGGAGAAGAACATACCGCGTCTCCTTTCACGGCCCCGATCCGTCAAGCGTCCGCAGAGACACCGGCCGGAGGGCCGGGTCGGAACCAGACGGTTTCGGTGGCAGGCCAGGCCGCGGTGGTGCGGGGTTCGAGCTCAGGAGCCCCGACAACCTGCGCATCACGTGCTGGCGGGCACGCAACAGAACCCCTGACTTCAGGGTCGTACCGGTGCACGAAGTCCGCATCCGGATGGTGCCCGCGTCACGCCGATGGACCGAGCGGTCTGCTGCCCGCACGCGAGAAGCCCGTCGGGCCACCGCCTGTACGGCCGGGGCGCCTCACCACGAGATCGGTCCGTGGACACCATCCGGGTCCGCGAACTGGTCGGCTGATCCGCACCGCGTCGTTGCCAGCCGGTGAATGCGGCCGAGACCACCGGGCCAGGCTTCCGTGCAGAGTGCAGCCAGTTGCCGAGCATTCCGTGCCTAGGACCAATGGGGACAGGAGCGGGACCAGTCGGCCCCTGTGAGGAGACGGGCCGGTGTCTAGCCTGGTGAGTGGGCTGCGAGGGGAGCGTGGGACTCGGCTTCGCCGGTGTCAACGGCGACGAGGCCTTGCCGGATCACCGGCTTGTGATGGCCCCCGATACGCAATCCGGGCGAGAGATCTCACCTCGCAGGCCCCGGGGGCGTGGCACGGCCTGTCGACTGGCGAGGTCGAGAACGATCTGCGGGGGCGCGACGCTGGAGGAACCGTGAAGCCGACATTCGTACTGGGCTGGATCGCGGGAGTCCGGGTCGGTGTGCACTGGAGCATCCTGGTCATCTTCATGCTCATCGCACTCGGGCTGGCCGAGGGACGGTTGCCGGATGCTTACCCGGGGCGCTCCTGGTGGGTGTACTGGCTGGTGGGGCTGTTGGCCGCCTCGCTCTTCTTCGCGTCTCTGCTCGCCCACGAACTGGCCCACGCCGTGGTGGCCCGGCGCAACAAGGTGGCAGTGGACGACATCGTGCTGTGGCTACTGGGCGGCGTGGCCAGGCTCAGGTCGGAGGCATCCACGCCCGCAGCCGAACTGCGGATCGCCGGCGTCGGACCCCTCGTGAGCCTGGCTCTGGGGGTGGGCTTCGCGCTGGCCGGGTGGCTGGTCGACACTGCTGCCGGGCCCGGGCTGGCGAGCGAGGCGCTGATGTGGCTCGCGGTGATCAATCTCTTGCTGGCTTTGTTCAACTCTGTGCCGGCCTCTCCATTGGACGGAGGCCGACTGCTGCGCGCCTTCCTCTGGTGGAGGACGGGAGACCGGGCACGGGCCACGGCCGGTGCGGCAGCGGCGGGGCGCGGGTTCGGCTGGTTCCTCCTCCTGTTCGGTCTGCTGCTGTTCGCGCGCGGTGACGTGGTCGGCGGGCTGTGGCTCGTCATGATCGCCTGGTTCCTGATCGCCGCCGCGACCGCGGAGGGGCAGCAGGCACAGTTGCGGGCGGTGCTGGCGGGTGTACCGGTGCGGCATGCCATGACGCCCTCCCCGGTCACCGTTCCCGCCGGGTTGACCATTGCGGCGCTCCTGGCAGATCCCCGCTACCGCTACCACCACTCGGCTTTCCCGGTCATCGGTGATGACGGACGCTCCCTGGTGGGGCTGTTGACGCTTTCCTCGGCAGGGCGGGTGGCCGAGAGGCGACGCGAGGTGACGAGGGTTCGGGAGGTGATGGTCCCGCGGTCGGACGTCACCGTCGTCGGCCCGGACGACCAGTTGGCTGAAGTGCTGCCGCAGATGCTGGCGGGGGGAGGGCAGCGTGCCCTCGTCGTCGACGAGAGCGGCAGCCTGGTCGGCATCGTCGCGTCCTCGGACATCAGTCGCACCGTGTCCTGGCTGATGACGGCCCCCGCCAAGGGGCGCCCACACAGCGGCGGCGGCCCCAGAGATATGCCTTGAGCAGCAGCGGGTTCCACGCGGAGCGGCGGGTGGCTTCCCGGATCCGCTTCGTTGGGACCGCATGGCCCTGCGGCGGCGCAGGAGGGTGTGCCGTAATGGTCATCCCTTAGGTCATGGTGCTGCCTGAGCCGGTGCGCCGTGGTGCTGTGGGACGACTGCGACGGGGCAGAGGGCATGATGCAGGGCTCGGTGGGCGACCCTCCCCAGTTCCATGCCGATCAGGCTGCCTGGCCGCCGTGCGCCGACGATCAAGAGGTCTGCTGCGGCGGCCCGCTCCGTGAGCACCTTGCGTGCGTTGCCTTCGAGTGCGGTGCGGCGGAGCCGTACCTGTGGATGTTCCCGGGCCGCGGTTTCCACGGCTTTGTCGAGGAGCGTTTTCGCCCGCTCCTCGTGGTCGCGGGTGGCGTCGCCGGGCAGGACCATGTGGTCGACCGGTTCGTGTGGTGAGCGTCGCCAGGTGCAGACGACATCGAGTTCCGCGTCCCGTGCGGCGGCCTCGCGGAAGGCGAACCGTACGGCTGGAGAGTCGACGTCGTAGGGGCCTATGCCGAGCAGTACGCGCCCGTGGCGTGCTTCCAGGGCGTGCCGGTCCCCGCGCACGACGACGACTGGGCCGGAGGACCTGGCGGCCACGACCAGGGCCACGGATCCGAGCAGAAGGTCGGCGAGTTCCCCACGTCCGCGCGAGCCGACGACGACGGCGTCTGCCGTGCGTCCCTCGCGCAGCAGAGCGCTCGCCGCGTCCTCGGCCGTGATGTCCGTCGTGACCTGCAGGCCGGGTGTGCGTCGCCGGACGCGCTCGGTGCAGACCCCCACGATGTTCTCGGCGAGGATCTGTCCGGAGGGACGGTCCAGGCTCCAGGCTGGTACGGCTCCCTCGTACCGCTCCCAGAACGAGGCGTAAACGATGCGCAGGGGGAGCGCGAGTCGTACTGCCGCGTCCGCTGCCCAGTCCGTCGCGGTGAGACTGGAATCGGAACCGTCGACGCCTACGACAAGGGGAGCCGGGGTCTTCATCATCCCCACCGCCTCTCGAGACTCAGATCGACTCACTGGCACGTTCACACCAGACCGGGACAGCCGCCCGGTCCCCGGTCTCAACTCGTTTGGGAAGCCACGGCCGCGTGGCAGCCTTAGCAGGACCCGGCGGCCGTCTCGCAGACCACGTCGCGGTTGACGACGGCAGGTGAAGTACCTGTTCTTCCATTCTCGCCCTGCAGCGGTGAGGCGCTGCCCGGGCACGGCTTCTCACGCCTTCGGCCGTCTTCGTAGAGTGACCGCCCCATGACGCGAGGCGATGGTGAGGACAAGCCAGCTCACCCAGCCGATCGGCTGCAGCACCCAGTAACTCGCGATCCGGTACAGGAGTGTGAGCGCGATGGCCTGATCCGCGGGGAGTCCGTAGAGGACCAGGAGCGCGGCGAGGCTGGTTTCGATGACTCCGAGGCTGCCGGGTGTGAGCCGCAGGGCCCCCGTCATCTGAGTGAGGGTGTAGGCGATCAGTGTGCCCGGCCAGGGCGGCGCGATCCCCAGTCCCCATGCGCAGGCGATGAGGCAGGCCACATCCAGAATCCAGTTCGAGACGGCCAGGGCGAACGGCGCCAGCCATGGGCGCACGCCGGGCCTACTTACTCGAACCTGTCGGACGAGGCGGGACAGCCCTTCCTCGATGTCCCACATGCGGGGGGTGCGGACTCCGATCCTTCGCCACAGACGCCATGCGCGGCGCCGCAAGGAAGGAAACCGTGACAGGGTGACTACCGCGGTGGCGGCGAGCACGAGGGCCACTGTCAGCCAGAGCACGGCGGAGCGCAGACCGGCGGCGGGCCCCGGCCCGCTGCCGGTAAGGACACCGACCACCAGCAAGAAGAACAGGGCGAGAGAGGACAGCAGGCCGGAGACCGCGAGGACGGACCCTGCGAGCACCAGCGGTACGTTTCGGCGCCGCAACTGCCCGAACAGCCATGCAGCGGCGAATGCCGCACCACCGGGGAGTGCTCCAGCCACTGCGTTGGCTGCGGCGACCATGGCACCCATCAGGGCGAATCCCAGACGGGCACCACCCAGCTTCAGCAGCCACCATTGCATCGCCGCCATACACGTCAGGGACAGCACCTCAAGCAGGGCGCCCAGTACCAGCCACGCCGGCGGCACCGCCCCCATCAGGCGGAGGGCCGAGGCGATGTCGTGGCGCCGGTTCACAGCGGCGACCGCGGCAGCCGTCACGAATACGGCCGACAGCAGCCACCACAACGGGTGACGGGCCGACGCGGGCAGCGGCCGGGGAACCGGTTGCCCGGTACCGTCCGATTCGCCAGTTCCATGCGCCATACAGGCCACGTTACGGACGGGCTTGCCGTCGGCGCGGCATACCGTCCGCCGCGCACCAGCCCGGCTCTGCGGATCAGGACGATTGCGGTGATGATCTCCGGCAGCGGGCGTACGCCGCAAGGTCAGTGCCCCCTCAAGGCACGACCGGTTCCGCCCCGGGCGGTCGTCGAATCCCCAAACACTCGGGCGCCGATGGTCCTGGCACTCTGTACCCGGCGCGTCTCTCCACTGCCGCAGCCCCGGCCTGCCCCTCACTCCCGCTGCACTCGACGCCGTCAGTGATCGGCGCGGTGAGCCAGGCCACCCATCACGCGCACAGAGCTTCAGCGAGCCTCGCGTCCGTTCGGGGGACACGGGGCCAGGATGGGGGCCGCAGGCGCGGGGCCGCCGGTGGAAGGAGAGTGCATTGATCACCATCGACGTTCAGCACCGTGGCAGTTCGGCCATGGTCGGCATCAGCGGGAAACTGGACGAGAGTGCGGGCGCGCTGCTCCAGCGGGCCTTGGACGACGTCACCGTTTGCGAGCGGGATCTGATGGTGGATCTGCACGGCCTGCTGTCCATGGACGCCGACGGACTGCTGCACCTCTTGGAGCTGCACCGGCGCGCCGAGCGCCTGGGGCTGCGAGTGCTTGTTGTCGGCTGGCAGCCCCAGCCGCAGCAGATGATGGCCCAGGTTGCCGGGATTCCTGGTCCGGGATCGGCCACCGGGGAGCGATACGCACTGGCAGGCTTCCGCCTCCTGATCGAGCAACGGGCGCAACATGCACGAGACATCGCCGACTTCGGTGACGGATGGCTGCCCCGCGTTTAGGGCTTCGGCAGCTGAGCCGCACAGGTCAAACGGTGCGGCGCGAAGCGGTCAGCCGGTTGGCCAGCTCCACCGTGCCCGGTACGTCAAAAGAACCAGTAGAGGACGTACCGCCGTACTCGCCATGCCGGTGGGCTCGGCGGAGGCAGCAACGCCTGCGGCTCCGTGAGAAGTCCGACGGGCATCTCACGTGAGGAGCAGCTCCTGATGATCGCTGCTCAGCCACCGGATCAGGTGGCTGAGCCCGACCGGGGCCGGACCAGAGCCGCTCGTGGGGCGCCGGAGTGAGTAGGTCACTACGGCTGACAAGGCCCTGCAGCAGGCCGATGGCATTGACCACCGGCAGCCGCTTCACGCCCTTCCTGGCCATGATGCGGGCGGCTTCGGCGATCGTGGCGTCCGGGTGCACGGTGACGGTTGGGCTGGATATGAGCTCCTCGGCGAGCACCGCTCCGGCTTGGGGGCCTCCGCCAGTTGCTCCGGAGATCTCGGGTTGTCCCGCCGGAACTCCGCCTTGGGTAGAAGATCGGCCTCGGAGACGACGCCCACGACGTCTCCTTCGCCCTCCAGCACCGGCAGGGCGCTGACCTTTCACTGATCCATCAGCTCGACTATGTCCTTGTACGAGGCCTCGCGGCCCACGGCGATGGCCGTATGCGAAATCACGTCGCTGATGCCCTAACGGGTTGCGTGCATTACCGGCTCCTTGGATCCCGCTCTCGGTCCGTGGCGGCTCACAGCGTGCTGCCACTCCCGTGGGGGGCGTACAGGTCGAGCAGGCGAATCCGTGCGGAGAGAAGCCGGTGGGCGAGTACCTGACCCACCCAGTGGCCGATCGCGGACCCGAACGCCGGGTCTGCGTCCATCATCATCCGCACGGCCGCGGCGTCGAACTCGTGGGTACGTACAGGTGTCATCGCCTCGGCGCCGAAGTGCCATGTGTAGGGGCGGAACAGCCAGGACCAGCCGACCAGCTCACCGGGACCGAGGCTCTCGATCACCGCAGGTTTCGTGCCGGGCACCTTGACGTCGAGAGTGACGGTGCCGGTCCGCACGATCCAGAACCGGTCTGCAGGGCCTCCTTCGCTGAAGATCCGAGTTCCCTCCACGAAGTTCACCTCGTGGGCCACGCTCATCAGCCGTGTACGGTGCTCCGCCGAGAGGGCGGCAGTGATCCGGATGGGAGAAGGGGTGCTCATGGCGGCCTCCGTTCGAGTGCGTTTCCAGTCTTGCTCAGAGGTCCCTCGCCAGGCATGGGCCGACCGGCCCCACAGGTGGCCCAATCAGACCCGCACGAAGTGCAGCCTTCTCCGAATGCGGCGCGCAGGGGCTCGCAGAGACCCGGCAGGTCCAGGTGGAAGCGGCCGGGACCGGAGACCGTCCACCGGTACGCGCACGCAGGGGATTGGATGGCAACGGGAGCTGTGGTCACCCGGCGCTGGCCGAGCGGCCCTGGTGAGGGTGTCGTGAGGCGTGGCGTGCCGACGTCCGGCAGGCTGTTCTCTGCCATGCTTGCGCGGTTGCGAAAGCTGCCGCGGCTGCGGTTCTCGGGATGCCGCGGCCGACGCGGCCGACGGTTCGGCCGGCCGCAGGAGCGGGAGCTCGACATGAGTGAAAGAGCGCTGGAGCAGACGGAGCAGGCTGTCCGCCGTGTGGCGCACGTGCTTCGGTTGGCTCACGCCGCCGTAGGCCAGGCGGCAGGCTTGCTGGCGACGCCCGAGGCCGGGCTGGAGCAGGGGATGATCACCCTGAGCGGAGCGCTGGGCGAGCTCCGGCAGGAGACGGACGAGCTGGTCGCGGCAGATACTTCCATCGGAACGATCGAGGAGGCAGACCTCCGATCCCTGGTGACGGACATGTACGTCGGCCAGGACGCGGGGCGCATCGATCTGCTGATCCGTCAGGTCGGTGACATCGCGTGGGCGCGCCGGTCGAGGCAGCCTCTTCCCGACGAAGTGCGGTTCCGCGTACGTGACATGGGTGATGACTGCCTTGCATTGGTCGGACGGGTGGCTGATGTCGTTGAGCTGTCCGCGCCTCATGCGGTCATGGACAGGCAGGTGGAGGACATCGACCGTCGCCAGCAGGAGCTCTGTCGCGTCCTGCTGTCCAGCAGGGACTTGCTCACCACCCGTGACGCCGTCGACGCGGCGGTCCTCGGCCGCTGCTACCAGGAGTGCGCCCAGAGAGCCGTTGCCGTGGCCCGTCACATCGCCCTGCTACAGGAGACAGCACCAGGGCGGTGAGCAGGCCGGCCGGCGGGTCAGGGCAGGCCGGCCACAGCGGTCTGCTCCACGATCAATTGCCACACGCCCTTGTGTAGGACCACGTTGCCGTGGGTGACCAGCATTGCGGTCTGGACGGGGTCGGCCGGGTCGATCAGCAGTTCACCGTCACATACGAGGTGCCCGAGTAGTGCCGTGACGTTGTGCGAGTATGCCGCGGAAGCCGCTTGGGGGATGCGCTCCGGGAGTCGGCCGGCGCCGATCAGGGTGACGCCGGGGCCCACGGTCGTCGTGGACTCCGGCAGAACGCCTTCGACGTTTCCGCCGTCCGGTCCGACGGCGGTATCGATGATCACGGAGCCTGGCCGCATGCCCGCCATGGCCCGTGCCGTCACCAGCACCGGTGGCCGTAGGCCCCGGCGGGGGCGGACCGTGGTGATGACGATGTCGGCACCGGCCACCAGGCCGGACAATGTCGGACCGTACGGCGGAACAAGATCGCTGACGGCTACGGTCGCCCCCAGCAGGCGGAGGATGTCTGCAGCCTGCCGGGCGGCGGCATCGGAGCCGAGGACCAAAGCCCGTACCGCCCGGGGAGCGGCAGGAACAACCGTGCCCGACAGGGGATGCCCGAACCGGTCGGCTGCCAGCAGCGCCGCCTTGTAGCCGGCGAGCCGGTCCTGGGAGGCGACGGCGTCCATGGGCCGGGCCAGTACCGAGCTGTCGGGAGCCAGGTCCAGCCCGATGGCGGTCACGCCCTCGTCCGCCCACCGCCGCACGTCGAACGGAATGCGCAGGGGATCCAGGAGCGCGATCAGAACCTGTCCGTGGCGAAACCGGTGCCCCGCCGGGAAGGCGGGCGGTCGTACGCCCACGAGGATGTCCGCGCGATGGAGCAGTTCGTCGCGCGTCGCGACCCGCGCACCCGACTGCCGGTAAAGGAGGTCGGGCAGCCAGGAGGCTGCTCCGGCCCCCGATTCCACCAGCACTTCCAGCCCGAGCGCCTGCACCGCGCCCACGGCGTCCGGCACGAGGGCAACGCGACGCTCCCCGGGCGCGGTCTCCCCGCACACGCCGACGATCATGGGAGCCGTCACTGCTGCACCACCCTCCGAACGCGTTCCCCGTTCAGTATGGATCTCGCTCAGGGCGAGTCGCATGGTCACTGAGCGTGCCGCACGGGTAATGCTGGGTACATGGCCCCCAGTACCGGTCTCGGATGGCAGTTCTGGGTCGACCGAGGAGGCACGTTCACCGACATCGTGGCCCGCTCCCCGGACGGCGAACTGCTGACCCGCAAGCTCCTTTCAAATAATCCGGCCCGCTATCGCGACGCGGCCGTCGCGGGAATCCGCGCGCTGCTCGGCCTTTCCGAGCAGGAAGGGATTCCCGGCGGTGCGATCAATGCGGTGCGGATGGGCACCACGGTGGCGACCAATGCCCTGCTGGAGCGTGCTGGTGAGCCGACCGCGCTGGTGATCACCCGCGGCTTCCGGGACGCCCTGCGCATCGGCTACCAGAACCGCCCCCGGATCTTCGAGCGGGAGATCGTCCTCCCCGAAGCCCTGTACGAACGGGTGGTCGAGGTCTCCGAACGCGTCACCGCCGATGGCACGGTGCTGACCCCGCCCGATCTGGAGGCCCTTGCAGCCGAGTTGAGGAGCACGTACGCCGACGGGATTCGCGCCGTGGCGGTCGTCTGCATGCACAGCAGCCTCCACCCCGCACACGAGCAGGCGATCGGCGCCCTGGCCGAGCGGATCGGCTTTCCTCAGATCTCGTTGTCCAGCGAGGTCAGTCCGCTGATGAAGCTGGTTCCGCGCGCGGACACCGCTGTGGTCGACGCCTACCTCTCTCCCGTCCTGCGCCGCTACGTACAGCAGGTGGCCGATGAGCTGCGCGGCGTTCGGCTGATGTTCATGCAGTCCAACGGCGGTCTGGCCGAGGCGGGACACTTCCGGGGCAAGGACGCGATCCTGTCCGGTCCGGCCGGCGGCATCGTCGGTATGGCGCGCATGTCGCAGCTGGCGGGCTTCGAGAAGGTCATCGGTTTCGATATGGGCGGCACTTCCACCGACGTGTCCCATTTCGCCGGCGGGTACGAGCGGGTGTCCACCTCCCACGTGGCGGGAGTCCGGATCCAGGCGCCGATGCTGGACATCCACACCGTCGCGGCCGGCGGCGGGTCCGTCCTGCACTTCGACGGCATCCGCTACCGGGTGGGACCAGACTCGGCCGGAGCGGCCCCCGGCCCCGCCTGCTATCGCGCGGGGGGCCCGCTGACCCTCACCGACGCGAACGTGATGCTCGGTCGCGTGCAGCCGGCCCACTTCCCGCGCGTCTTCGGGCCCGACGGCGACCAGCCCCTGGACCACGAGGTCGTACGACGGCTCTTTACCGAACTCGCCGGGAAGATTCAGGCGCATACCGGCGACCGGCGTTCGCCGGAGCAGGTGGCCGAAGGCTATCTGCAGGTGGCGGTGGCCAACATGGCGACCGCCGTCAAAAGGATCTCCGTACAGCGGGGCCACGACGTCACCGAGTACGCGCTGACCTCCTTCGGCGGAGCCGGCGGCCAGCACGCGTGCGCCGTCGCCGACTCCCTCGGCATCCGCACCGTCCTCGTACCGCCCATGGCCGGAGTACTCTCCGCGCTCGGCATCGGACTCGCCGACACCACTACCCTGCGCGAGCAGTCGGTGGAACTGCCCCTCGAAGAGCCGACCATGGAGCGGATCCTCGCTGTGGCGCGCGAACTGGAAGACGCCGCCCGCGCCGTGCTCCACGACGAGGACGTCCCCGCTGACCGAATCCAGGTGTCGCGGCAGGCACGGTTGCGGTACGACGGCACCGACACGACCGTCACGGTGGCACTGGCCGACCCCACTGCCATGACAGCGGAATTCGAGCAGAACCACCGGGCGACGTACTCGTTCCTTCTGGACCGCCCCGTCATCGTCGACGCCCTCTCGGTGGAGGCGACGGGACTGACCCGGCAGCCCGATCTAGGCCGCCTTACCCCGACCGGAACGGCTGACGACGGCGCGCAGGAAGCGGACTCCGTACCGCTCCATACTGGCGGAACCTGGCGCGATGTCCCCCTGCGGCGACGGGAGTGTCTGGGATCGGGCGCCGTCGTGGCCGGTCCGGCCGTCATCGCCGAGGCCGACGCCACCACCGTTGTCGACCCCGGCTGGCAGGCAACCGCGACCACCACAGGGCATCTGCGTCTCGAACGCGTGGTCGGGCTTGCCCAGACCGGGGTCGAGACCAGGGCGGACCCCGTCATGCTGGAGATCTTCAACAGCCTCTTCGTGTCGATCGCCGAGCAGATGGGCGGCCGTCTGGAGGCAACGGCTCAGTCAGTCAACATCAAGGAACGACTGGACTTCTCCTGCGCGCTCTTCGACCCGGATGGCAATCTCGTTGCCAACGCCCCGCACATCCCGGTGCACCTGGGCTCGATGGGCACCGCCGTCAGCGAAGTGATCCGCCGCCGCCGCGGTGCGATGCGGCCCGGCGACGCCTACGCGGTCAACGACCCGTACCACGGCGGCACTCACCTGCCCGACATCACCGTGGTCACTCCGGTCTTCGACGAGCGGGGCGAGAGGGACGGGGCCCCTGGCGCGGAGATCCTCTTCTTCGTCGCCTCACGTGGTCACCACGCGGAGATCGGCGGCCTGACACCGGGATCCATGCCGTCGAACAGCCACGAGATCGACGAGGAAGGAGTGCTCTTCGACAACTGGCTGCTCGTCGAGAACGGCAGGCTCCGGGAGGACGAGACGCTGCGACTGCTGACGGATGCGCCCTACCCGTCGCGAGACCCGGCAACCAACCTCGCCGACCTGCGGGCCCAGATCGCCGCCAACCGCAAGGGCGTCGAGGAGGTCGGCAAGATGATCGACCACTTCGGCCTCGACGTGGTGCGCGCCTATATGCGACACGTCCAGGACCACGCCGAGGAGGCCGTCCGCCGCGCGCTCGTCTCCCTTGCCGACGGTGCGTACCGCTACGAGATGGATTCCGGCGCGGTCATCTCCGTACGCATCACCGTGGATCGCGAGCAGCGGTCGGCAACGATCGACTTCACCGGTACATCGCCACAGCTGGAGACGAACTTCAACGCGCCGACAGCCGTGGTGAACGCGGCAGTCCTGTACGTCTTCAGGACGCTGCTGGCCGAGGACATCCCGCTCAACGACGGCTGTCTCAGGCCACTGCGCATCATCGTCCCGGCCGGATCGATGCTCGCGCCGGTCTACCCCGCGGCCATCGTCGCAGGGAACGTCGAGACCTCGCAGGCGATCACCGGGGCCCTGTACGCCGCGCTGGGTGCCCAGGCAGAGGGCAGCGGCACGATGAACAACCTCACCTTCGGCAACGAACGCCACCAGTACTACGAAACCATCGCCTCCGGCTCCGGCGCAGGACCGGGGTTTGACGGGGCATCCGCGGTGCAAACCCACATGACCAACTCCAGGCTCACCGACCCCGAGGTTCTCGAGTGGCGCCTTCCGGTGCTGTTGGAGGAGTTCTCCGTACGCAGCGGCAGCGGCGGCGAGGGTCGTTGGCGGGGCGGTGACGGCACCGTACGCAAGATCCGCTTCCGCGAACCGATGACGGTCAGTACCCTCTCCGGCCACCGCAGAGTCCCGCCTTACGGCATGGCCGGCGGAGCCCCCGGCGGGCTGGGCGTCAACCACGTGGAGCGGGTCGACGGAACCTCCGTCCCGATGGCAGGCTGCGACTCCGTCGAGGTCCGGACCGGCGATGTGCTCGTGGTGGAGACCCCAGGAGGAGGCGGGTACGGCGAGCCGGGCCAAGAGGGAGAGCGATGATCTGGACGTCAGGGCGCGGGCGGGCCCTCATACGGCGATGAGCCGATCGGCCACCTCCGATACCCCGTCACTCTTGCGGATTTCGGCAAGGATCCTGCCCACGTCGGTTCCGCCCACAGAACCGGTGAGCGTACTGCCCCGCGTGTGCCGAGACCTGGAGTCCGTAACGGCCGAGGGAACCCCCAACGGGGAAGGATGACAAACCCGGGATGCAAGCATCTGACCACCGACGCAACGGATCACCGATGGCCGTAACGGGGGCGGGCACCTTGGTGGGAGGCCGGGCCCCGCACATCACTCGGTGCGGTGCCGTGCGCCGTTTGCCCCGTGGCACAGGACGTCATCCCGCGAGTGGGGCAGGCTGTGCCTGGAGACGCCCGGAGAAGGAAGCGGGTCCGTATGAAGCCGCTCGCCGGCACGGCGGTCATCGGGATCGGCAACGAGTTCCGGCGCGATGACGGGGTGGGGTGGGCCACCATCGCTTTGCTGCGCGCGCGGAAAGCGCAGCGACCTCTCCCGTCCGGTACTGAGCTCGCACAGTGTGACGGAGACCCCGGCCGGCTGATCAGCCTCTGGGAAGGCAAGGCCCTCACCTTCGTCGTCGACGCCTGCTTCCCACCTGCGGCGCAGCCCGGGCGAACACACCGGTGGTGTGTGGCCCCGGGCGAGATGCTGCACCCGGCTGCCGCAGGCAGGCAGAGCACGCACGGGCTCGGGCTCGCCGAGGCCCTCCTGCTCGCCGACAGTCTCGGGCGCGGCCCCGGCCGCCTCGTCGTGTACGCGGTCGAGGGGGCGGACCGCTCGCTGGGCACGGGGCTCACCCCGGCGGTGGCGGCCGCCCTGCCGCTTCTGGCCCTGCGCATCGAGCAAGACGTCCGCCAGCACCGCGAGCGGACTCGCCGGACCAGGTTCGAACCCGGGAGCCCGCAGGTCTGACATGCTGCCGGATCTAGGCACGTGGAGACCGAGAGGTGGACCATGACCGACGCTTCGGATGCCGGAGCCGTCCTCGACCACCAGACCGAGGCGGTCCTCGACCGCGACGGTCTGGCCGCGCTCGTGCGGGTCCTGAAGGCGCGCGGCCGCACGGTGATCGGCCCGACCGTGCGCGACGGCGCGATCGTCCTCGCCGAGCTCGACTCCGCCGATGCGCTTCCCTACGGGTGGGGGGTCGAGCTGGAGGCGGGGCAGTACCGGCTCCGCCGCCGCGAGGACGGGGCCGTGTTCGCGCACAGCGCGGGACCCCAGTCGTGGAAGTCGTTCCTGCATCCGGAGCGCGTCCGCCAGTGGTCCGCGGACCGCGGCCCCGACGGTGCGCCGGTCGTCCGCGAGGAGAAGCAGGAGAACGTCTCGTACGCGTTCCTCGGTGTGCGGCCCTGCGATCTGCGTGCCATTCAGATCCTGGACCGTGTGATGAGCGGAGGCCGGTACCGGGATCCCGCCTACCTCTCCCGGCGGACGGGTGCCTTCCTGATCGCGGCCGAGTGCACCGAGCCGGGTGCCACGTGCTTCTGTGTCTCGATGGGGAGCGGGCCGGCCGTCGACGCCGGGTACGACCTCGCCCTCACCGAGGTCGTGGACGATGCCGGTCACCGTTTCCTGTGCCGGAGCGGGAGCGAGGAGGGAGCCGCGGTCCTCGCGGAACTGCCGCGCCGGAGCGCCGATGGCTCCACCCGAGCGGCCGCGGCGCAGGCCGTGAGCGCCGCCGCCGAACGCATGGGCCGCTCCATGCCGCCGGTGGACCTGCGCACGCTCATGCGGGACAACCTGGAAGCGGAGCGCTGGGACGACGTCACGGCCCGGTGCCTGAGCTGTGGCAACTGCACCATGGTCTGCCCCACCTGCTTCTGTACCACCACGGAGGACGTCACCGACCTGACCGGGGATCACGCCGAGCGCTGGCGTCTCTGGGACTCCTGCTACGACCTGGACTTCTCGCTCCTCCACGGCGGCCCGGTCCGGGCCACCCCGCGCAGCCGCTACCGCCAGTGGCTCACCCACAAGCTGGGTACCTGGCACGACCAGTTCGACAGTTCGGGTTGTGTCGGATGTGGCCGGTGCATCGTGTGGTGTCCCACGGGCATCGACCTCACGGAGGAAGCCCACGCCCTGCACCAGGAGGCCACGCAGCGGGAGAGCACGCCGTGACCTCGCATCCGGTTGGTTTCCCCGGCGAGGGGGTGTTCACCGCTCTGACGGCGGAGCACCGCGGGAAGCTGATGGCCCTCGCCCGTGAAGTCGCTCTTCCGGGCGGCACGCGGATCTTCGAGGAAGGGGAGAAGGCCGACCGCTTCTGGGTCATCCGCTCGGGCACGGTCGCACTCGATGTCCACATGCCCGGTCGGGGGCGAGTGGTCGTCGAGACCATCGGTGCGGGCAGCCTGCTCGGCTGGTCATGGCTGTGCCCGCCGCGCCAGTGGCACCTCGCGGCCGAGACAAGGGACCCCGTCCGCGCCTGGGAGTTCGAGGCCGCCGCGGTCCATGACCTGTGCGCCGAGGACACGGCGCTGGGCCTGTCGCTGGTCACCGTCGTCGCCGAGACCATCGGCGACCGGCTCCGAGCCACCCGCACCCGGATGCTCGACCTCTACGGACCGCCGGGACCGCCGGGACCGCCGAGACCGCAGGGGAGCGGGCCGACACCATGACGCTCACGCCCCTTTCCTACCGCGTGGTGGACCGTCGCGACGAGACGCACGACACGGTCACGCTCGTACTGGAGCCTGCCGGGGATGCCCTGAACCCCTTCGCACCGGGCCAGTTCGCGATGGTGTACGCGTTCGGTGTCGGCGAGATCCCGGTGTCCGTGTCCCGGCTCGCAGATGGTCACCGGCTGACGCACACGGTCCGCGCCGTCGGAGCCGTCTCCCGCGCACTGTGCGCCCTGCGGACCGGCGGGTGGGTCGGCGTGCGCGGCCCCTTCGGTACCGCCTGGGACCCGGCCGCCGCTCACGGCAACGACCTGCTCGTCATCGCCGGCGGCATCGGGCTCGCTCCGCTCCGTCCCCTCGTCGACGCCGTTCTGGCCGAGCCCCAGGCGTTCGGGCGGCTGAACGTCCTCGCGGGTGCCCGGACCCCCGCCGATCTGCTGTACGGGGACGAGTTCCCCGCCTGGGGAAAGCCGTTCGGCGCGGTCACGGTCGACCGGCCTTCCGGCGGCTGGACCGGCCGGGTCGGCGTCGTCACCACGCTGCTCCGCGAGGCCCGGTTCACACCGTCGGACACGGTCGCCTTCGTCTGCGGCCCCGAGGTGATGATGCGCGCGACCGCACGCGCGCTGATCCACCAAGGGGTACGTCCCGACCGCGTCCGGGTCTCCCTCGAACGCAACATGCGCTGTGCCACCGGCCACTGCGGACACTGCCAGCTCGGACCCCTGTTGCTCTGCCGCGACGGCCCGGTCGTCGGCTACGACCAGGCCGAGCCCCTGCTCACCGTCCGGGAACTGTGAGATGAGCACCCCCACCACACCCCAGCCCCGTGCCCGCCCCCGCCTCGGCGTGTTCAAGTTCGCCTCCTGCGACGGCTGCCAGCTCACCCTCCTCGACTGCGAGGACGAACTGCTCGGCATCGCCGCCGAACTGGATATCGCCCACTTCCTGGAAGCGTCCAGCGATGCTGCTCCCGGCCCCTACGACCTCGTCCTCGTCGAAGGGTCGGTCAGCACACCCGAGCACGTCGAGCGCATCCGGCGCATCCGCGCCGAAGCCCGCCACCTCGTCACCATCGGGGCCTGTGCCACGGCCGGCGGTGTACAGGCGCTGCGCAACTACGCCGATGTCGAGGGGTACCTGGCGACCGTCTACGCCCGCCCCGACTACATCGAGACCCTCGCGACCTCCACACCGGTCTCGGCCCACGTACCCGTCGACTTCGAACTGCGCGGCTGCCCCATCGACCGCGGTCAGCTCGTCGAGGTCATCACCGCGTTCCTCGCCGGACGCAAGCCCGCCATCCCGAACCACAGCGTCTGCTTCGCCTGCAAACGGCGCGGCAACGTCTGCGTCACCGTCGCCCACGGCACACCCTGCCTCGGCCCCGTCACCCACGCGGGCTGCGGGGCCCTGTGCCCGACCTACGGGCGCGGCTGCTACGGCTGCTTCGGTCCGGCCGGAACCACAAACCTTCCCGCGCTGGTCCCGCTCATGCAGCGTGACGGGATGAGCGAGGAGGACATCGGCAGGTTCCTGCACACCTTCAACGTGACCGCCTTCACCGCCGTGGAGGAGCAAGGACAGCCCGGCGTGACCGACGCTGAAGGACCGGGATGAGCGATTCCACGCCCCGATACCAGGAGCTGCGCATCCCCTCACTCGCCCGTGTCGAGGGTGAGACCGCACTGCACCTGAGGATCCACGACGGCACGGTCACCGAAGCGCGGCTCAAGATCTACGAGCCGCCGCGGTTCTTCGAAGCCTTCCTCCTGGGCAGAGCCCACACGGAGCCACCCGACCTCACCTCCCGCATCTGCGGGATCTGCCCCGTCGCCTACCAGATGAGTGCCTGCCGTGCCATCGAGGACGCATGCGGCGTTGTGGTCGACGGACAACTGGCCGCCCTGCGCCGCCTGCTGTACTGCGGCGAATGGATCGAGAGCCAGACGCTTCACATCCACATGCTGCACGCACCGGACTTCCTCGGCGAGGACGACGTGATCGGTCTGTCCCGCTCCCATCCGGAGCACGTCAAGCGCGGACTGCGCTTGAAGCAGACCGGTAACGCCGTGGTCGAACTGCTCGGAGGCCGGGCCATCCACCCCGTCAACGTCCGGATCGGCGGCTTCCACCGCGCTCCGACCCGCGCCGAACTCCGACCCCTGGAAGAACGGCTGCGCACTGCCCTCGACGACGCCTGGGACACGGTGCGCTGGGTCGCCGGCTTCGAATTCCCGGATGCCGAGTGCACCGCCGACCTGCTCGCCCTCGCCGAGACCGGCACCTACGCCATCGAGTCCGGTGTCCCCAGCGTGCTCCCGTACGACGAGACGCTGCGCCCGTACAGTTTCCTCCTGCGGGACTTCACAGCCCACGTGGCCGAGGAGCAGGTCTCCCACTCCACCGCCCTCCACTCCCGGCTGGACGGCCGAAGGCATCTCACCGGCTCCCTCGCGCGCTGGGCAGTCAGCGGCCACCTGCTGTCCCCGCTGGCTCTGGAAGCGGCACGGGAAGCCGGGCTGGGCGACCCCCCGTCGCGCGCAGGTGCCGGGCGGGGAGAGGTCTGCAGGAACCCGTACCGAAGCATCCTCGTCCGGGCGGTGGAAGTCCTGTACGCGGTGGAGGAGGCCCTGCGGATCATCGCGGAGTACGAGCGTCCGGCCAGCCCGTACGTGGAGGTGCCGGCCCGGGCCGGCACCGGCCACGGTGCCACGGAGGCGCCACGCGGCCTGCTCTACCACCGCTACGCGTTCGACGACGGGGGGCGTGTCACGGACGCCCGCATCGTGCCACCGACCGCCCAGAACCAGGGCGCCATCGAGGAGGACCTGCGTAGGCTGGTCCAAGCCGGCCTCGATCGGGGCGAGGGCTCAGAGGCCGAGCTCACCCGGCTGTGCGAGCGGGCCGTCCGCAACCACGACCCGTGCATCTCGTGTTCGGCCCACTTCCTGGAACTGGACATCGAACGCACCCACTGATCACGCCCTGGAAGGACGGCCTCCTGTGCGCTGCGGGGAGGCTTCGGGCGCTCCTCGGATGACATGCGGCCGTAGCTCGGCGCGTTGGCACAGGTGCTCCGTCGAGTACCGCTTACGGTCACTTGCACGGCTACCGGCGCGAGCGCGGGGACGACAGGGCTCTGGGCCGCCGGATGGACACCTCACCGCCATTCCAGTCATCTACCAGACGGAGCAGTCGGCATGGAGCCAGTCGTCACCGTGGGCCTCGACGGCTCACCCGAGAGCCTCGCCGCCGCCCGTTGGGCCGCTGACGAAGCCGACCGCCGCAAACTCACACTGCGACTGCTGCACGCGTGGCCCCTCCTGGCGCCGGAACCGACCCACCGCCCCTCCGAGATGGATCAGAACTACTGGGCGAAGCGGATCGTGCACAACGCGAAGGCGGAGCTCCAAGCGCGCCACCCGGGCCTGACCATCGTCGGAAACCTGGTCGCCGAGGATGCGCAGGGGGCGCTGCTGAAAGCGGCGGCGGAGTCCGAGATCACCGTGCTCGGTTCGCGAGGACTGGAGCCCGTCGAGAGCTACTTCCTGGGCGACATCAGCATGCCCGTCGTGGCACGGGCCGAACGGCCGGTGGTCCTGGTGCGCGTCGGGACGCGCGATGAGGGTCCGCCGTCCGCTCCGGGCGCCTCGGGCGGCGTGGTGGTGGCACTGAAACTGCACGGTCCGTGCGACGACCTGCTCGCGTTCTCCTTCGCTGCCGCAGCAGCCCGGGGCGTGCCCCTTCGGGCCGTCCATGGCCGGAGCGTTCCCCTCCACGCTCACGCTCCCTGGGGCACGGACCATGACGTGACCGAGAAGATGACGCAGGAGGCGCAGAAGCTCCTGAGCGACGCCCTTCGCCCCTGGCGCGAGAAGTTTCCGAGTGTGGAGGTGGCCGACAGCATCGGTCTTGAAAGCCCCGCCAAGGCCGTGGTGCGGGCCGCCAAGGGCGCAGGGCTCCTGGTCGTCGGCCGCCGCATGCATCGGCCCGCCCTGGCACCCCCACTGGGTTCCGTGGCCACCGCCGCGATCCATCACGCGCGCTGCCCCGTCGCCGTCATTCCCCATGACTGAGCCGAGCTACAACGAGGAGCCGTCGGTGCCGGCGCACCGCACCGACGCGTCCGCGCTCCGGACCGGCACCGGCCTCGATGTTCCACCACTCCCGCGCGCAGAGGTGTGCGAGACGCACACCGCGGTCCTGTTCTTCGTCGGCGACCGCGCCTACAAGCTGAAGAAGCCGGTGGACCTGGGGTTCCTCGACTACACGACCACGGCCGCCCGGCGGATCGTCTGCGAACGGGAAATCGCCCTCAACCGTCGCTTTGCCCCTGACGTCTACCTGGGGCTGGGCGAATTTCGCGGACCGGACTCCGACACGCCCGAACCTCTCGTGGTGATGCGTCGTATGCCGGCGGAACGCCGCCTGTCCCTGCTCGTGAGTGAAGGCGCCGACGTCGACGACGCCCTGCGGTCCGTCGCGCGCCTGCTGGCGGCCCGCCACGCGGACGCGCCCCGCGGCCCGGACATCGACGAGCAGGGCAGGCGGGACGCGCTGTCCGCGCGCTGGGAAGCGAGCTTCACGCAGGTCAGGCAACTGACCGAAGACGGCCGGCTGCTCGACGGGGTGGAGGAGATCGAGCACCTGGTGCGTCGCTACCTCACCGGCCGCGAGACACTGTTCGACGCCCGTATCGAGCAGGGACGGGTGGTCGACGGCCACGGCGACCTGCTCGCCCAGGACATCTTCTGCCTCGACGACGGCCCCCGCATCCTGGACTGTCTGGAATTCGACGACCGCCTACGCTATGTCGACGGACTCGACGACGCGGCCTTCCTCGCCATGGACCTGGAGCAGACGGGTGCCCCGGAGGCCGCGGCGTTCTTCCTCGCCCAGTTCGGCGAGTACTCCGGCGACCCTGCACCGCCGTCCCTGTGGCACCACTACGTCGCCTACCGCGCGTTCGTCCGGGCCAAGGTGTCCCTGATCCAGGCAGCTCAAGGCGCCCGCGGCGCGCAGGCGGCAGCGCGGCTCCTGGTCACCACGACGCTGCGCCATCTGCGCACTTCCACCGTCGGCCTGACCCTCGTCGGCGGCCTGCCGGGCAGCGGGAAGTCCACGCTCTCCGGCGCACTGGCCGATCGTCTGGGCGTCACACTGCTCAGCAGCGACCGCCTGCGCAAGGAGCTGGCAGGCATCCCGGCGGAGGAATCCGCGGCCGCCGGGTACGGCGAGGGGCTGTACACGCCCGAGTGGACCGCGAGGACCTACGCCGCCCTGCTCGACCGGGCGTCCACCCTGCTGTCCCTGGGCGAGTCCGTCGTCCTCGACGCCACCTGGTCCGACGCGGGACAGCGCGAGGCTGCCCTGCGCATGGCCGAACGCACCAGTGCCGACCTGGTGGCCCTGCACTGCCGGGTTCCGGGCGAGGTGTCGGCCGCGCGCCTGACCACGCGCGCCCCCGGAGCATCCGACGCCACCCCCGAGGTGGCCAAGGCCATTGCAGCCACGGAGCCGCCGTGGGACGAGGCCGTCCCCATCGACACCGGCGGCCCTTTGAATGCCGCGGTCATCCAGGCGATGGCGGCCGTACGCCCGTATGGCTCCGGCCAGGCCCCGGTCTTCCGCCGCCCCTACATGGAGCCGGACTGAGCAGCGTGGCGAGCCTGTGTGCAGCCGCCCGCTCGCCGCAACGAACGTCCTGTTCCAAAGGGCCCGGGCGAGCCGGTGGTCCCAGCACGAAGCCAGGGCGGCTGATCACGACGACCGGGTGAATCAGGGTCTCTCCGGCATGACGCACGTGCAGGGGGAGGTAGTGCGGCCTCTATTGCCGGTGCCGGCCCGGCCGGAGAGAAGAAGCGCGAAGCGGACGGCCGCGGTGATTGCTTCGCCCTGCGGCAGATCTGTCTCGCCCCCGGCAAGAGCAGGTGCCGAATGCCTCCGGTGGACCCGCCCCTTGGCATGGCGCACAGTGGCACGTGACGCCGTACACCCGCTGTCTTGATCACGGAGGCTTTGTCATGACCCAGAGCACCCCTTCCGAACAGGACCGTTTGTCCCTCGTCGAAGCACAGGTGCAGACGCTCGCCCAGGCAGTGCGGGCACTGGCCGAGGGGTTGGAGGCCAACCCCTCACAGGAGACAGAAGGATCGGCCCACGCGGCGCGCGGCGCACGGCTCGCTCATGAGCTTCTCCTGGCCCAGGGCCTGTAGTGCCACTGGGAGGACCGCATGGTGGAAGGCGACGAGGATGGCTTCCCCATGCATGGGGGGAATGACCGGGATCCACTTGACGGGCCACGTCCACCGTGAGGAGGGGATGGTTTGACCGCGCCGACGTGCTGACCGGCCGCGGGGTCCGGAGGTACTCGACACGGTCGTTGGCTCGCTCAGGCTGAGGGCGTGTCGTCGATGGCGTATCCGAGACGTGAGGTGACGGAGACCACGCCGTCCACGGTCCGGCAGAGGCGCTCGATGAGTGGGATGAGGCTTTTGTAGTCGACCGTTCCTTGCAGCTCGACCCGGCCGTCGCTGACGGCCACGGTGATGGCCGAGGGGCTCTGGCGCAGGCTGAGGTCGAGCACGTCACCCATGATCTCGTGACGGATGTCCTCGTCGTCCCGCAGGAAGATCCGTAGCAGGTCCCGTCGGCTGACGATTCCGATCAGTACGTCCGCGTCGTCCACGACCAGGAGCCGCTTGACTCCTTGTGCTTCCATCAACCGGGCGGCTTCGGCGACGGTCCAGTCCGGCCGGGCACACACGGGGGGCGAAGACATCAACTCCTCGGCGCGCGTACCCGCGGCCTTGTCCTCCTGCCAGGCCTCCCGTTCGGGAAGTGACCTGAAGTAGTCGCTTTGGCCGGCGGACTTCGGCAGCAGGTCCCGTTCCGAGATCACGCCGAGCGGACGGCCGGCAGAGTCGACGACCGGGACGGCCGACACCTTGTGCTCCGTCAGGGTGCGGGCGATCTCCTTGAACGGAGCGTTGTTGGGGACGGTGACGACCTCGTGGGTCATCAGCTCGCGGACTTCCCGATGCTTCATGCTCTTCTCCTACCGCTCTGTGGGCGTTCGAGCGCCGACCGACACGTCGTCCTGTGCGTAGTCGAGCCGGTTGACCACGTCGACGACGCCGTCGACGCTCTGGCACAGGCGCAGCACGATGGGGACCAGGCTGCGCCGGCTTACGGTGCCGCTGAGGGTCACCAGCCCGTCGGTGACCTCGACGGTCAACGACGACGGGCTGAGCCCGAGGGTGTGGGTCACCACGTCTTCGAGGATTTCCTCCTGGATCGCGTGGTCCCTGCGAAGGAAGAGCTGAAGCAGGTCACTACGGCTCAGGATGCCGATCAGCCGGCCGGCGGCGTCCACCACGGGCAGCCTCTTGACCTGCCGCCCCCGCATGACTCGCGCCGCGCGGACGACGCTCCATTCGGTCTGTGCGGTGACGGCGGGGCTGGTCATGAGATCGGCGGCCGTGTTCGTGCCGCTGCCGGAGCTGCGCTTGCGCAGCAGGTCGGCCTCGGAGACGACGCCCACGGGGCGTTCGGCCTCGTCCACCACGGGCACAGCGGAAATGTCGAACTCCTTCAGGAGCCTGGCGATCTCCTTGAACGGGGTGCCCCGCTGGACGCTGACGGCTGTCGGGGTCATCAGGTCGGCGACGCTGCGGTGCCTCATCGTCGGCCTCCCTCACGCGCGGACTTCGGCGTCGAGGCGCACGGCCGTGACGTCCACGACCCCCGGTACGGTGCGTGCGACACGCACCAGCACGTCCTTCAGGGCCGGGTCGGGGATGGATCCGTCCAGATGCACGATGCCGTCGGCCACATGCACCTGGACCATGGCCGAGCCGGCGGGGATGAGCTCGGCCATGATCAGTTCGCGGAGCTCCTCGGCGATATCGGCGTCGGGGCGGAGATAGATCTTGAGGAGGTCGCTCCGGCTGACCACGCCGATCAGGCGGCCGTCGTCGTCGACGACGGGGAGCCGCTTGAGGTGGCCGCGGGCCATCATGCGGGCGGCGCCGGGGATGGTGGCGTCCTTGGTCACGGTGACCGCCGGTACGGTCATCAGTTGCCCGGCGGTGACGGCGCGGGACTCGTCCGTACCCTGAGCCTTGAGCAGCAGATCCGCTTCGGATACCACGCCGGCGACCCGTCCTTCCTCCGACAGGACGGGCAGGGCGCTGATCCGCCACTGCCGCATGGCCTCCACGACGTCCTTGAACGGTGTTCTGCGGTCGACGGAGATGACGGCATGGGTCATCACGTCCTCGACGGTGCGAAGGTGCTTCATGATGCCTCCATAGCGGCGTCTTGATACATCCGATCGTGGACACCTGTGCCCGCCTGGCGGTAGGGCCACCAGGGGATCACTTCGGGCCGATTGGCCCTGTTCGCCAGGTGACGGGCGTACGCCATGAACGGGCGTACTTTCATGAAATTGACGAAAAGGGTCCCTGGGACATGCGGAGAAGCGGCTGGCGGCCGTGCACCGCACGATCGGGATCCGCGAGAAGCAGGCGGAACTCTTTCCGCCCTGTGTCGCGGGGGTCAATGCGTGGCATGGCGAGGGTCGGCAACTGGAGACAGGTCGTCGATCGCGTAGCCGAGGGCTTGGTCCACGCTGACGACCCCGTCGACCGACTGGCACAGTCGTTCGACAATCGGAATGGTTGACCGCTCCTGGACCTGGCCGCTCAGGGAGACGACCCCTTCGTTTACGGTCACGGCAACGCCTCCCGGGGTCATCCTGAGCGTCCGGCCCAGTACGTCGTCGACGATTTCATCGCGGATGGCGTCGTCGCGACGGAGCATGGGGCGTAGCAGGTCGGTGCGGCTGACGATGCCCACCAGGGTTCCGGTGTCGTCGACCACCGGCAGACGCTTGACACCTCGCTCGTGCAGGAAGCGGGCCGTCTCGACGATGCCCCACTCCGGCCGGGCGGTCAGGACGGGGGTGGACATCAGATCGCCGGCGGTCCGGGCGTCCATGGAGGCACGGTCCATGGACGCCGTGGTGTGCATGGGGTCGCGCCCTTCGGTATCGGGCAGCCCGGCTTGCCTGCGGAGCAGGTCGGCTTCGGAGACGATGCCGATCGGGTGGAGACGGGTGTCCACGACGGGCAGGGCCGAGACCCCGTTGTCGTCAAGGCTCCGGGCGACCGTCTTGAGCGAGGCTTCGGGGCTCGCCGTGGCCACGTTCCGGGTCATGACGTCTGCGACAGTGCGATGAGACATGGTCCGATCTCCTTGTGAGTGGGGCCGTCAGTCGTGAGCGATGACCGCGACGGGCGCCGCGGAGTGGTGCAGGACCGCATGGGCCACGGACCCCAGATGCACGCCCAGGGGCGAGCGGCGCAGATGGCGACCCACAACCACCAGGTCTGCCCTAGCCGCGGCCTGAACGAGCTGCTCGCCAGCGGGCCCCATGAACGCCTCGTGGGTGACGCTCACGGACGGGAACTTGTGCCGCCACGGCATCAGCATGTCGTCGAGCATCACGGTGACACTCCGGCCGACCTCCCGCTCGTTCTCCGGGTCGAAGAAGGGCGCGTACTGGTACATGGAGGGCATCTTCCAGCCGTGGACCGCACGCAGGGCGCAGCCGCGACGGGCGGCTTCCTCGAAGGCGAAGGTCAAAACCTTGTCCGCTGCCTCATGGATGTCGATACCCAG
Organism: Streptomyces sp. NBC_01546; assembly: GCF_045208355.1. NCBI lineage: Bacteria > Bacillati > Actinomycetota > Actinomycetes > Kitasatosporales > Streptomycetaceae > Streptomyces > Streptomyces sp. NBC_01546. The sequence goes on along the minus strand of NZ_CP109379.1, from coordinate 98,069 downwards.
GACGATCTCCCCGTACCGGATGGGCTCGGCCTCCTCGGGCGCGTCCGACACGCGTACGAGCACAACCGGCGTCTCGGTGGCCACCAGTGTCGACAAGCCCACCGAGCCGATGAGGAATCCGACCAGGCCTCCCACCCCGCGGGAGCCGAGGACGAGCAGCCCGGCGTCGGCCGCCTCCGCGGCCAGGGCTGCCGTCGGCCTGCCGGAGAGGCATCTCGTCGAGACCTCCAGCCCGGGATGCCGGCGTCGCACGTTCTCCGATGCCTCAGTGAGCGCCTCGTCGGCCCAACGGTCGGCAGCTTCGCGGCCCAGCCCCGGTACCGCAGGACTGATCAGCCAGTCGACAGCATGGACGAGCCTCAGCGGCACGTCCCGCAAGGCTGCCTCCCGGGCGCCCCAACGGGCCGCAGCCCGGCTCTCGGGAGAGCCGTCGACACCGACGGTCACATGGTGCTTCATGGCGAGACCTCCTTGGGCGCCGCGGGACGGCGGCCCTCTTCCAGCGTCACCTGCGGCGCGGTGACCGAGGAGGGGCCGAGTGGCCCCATGTGGGACCGATCAGCCCCCGCTACTCCCCGGAGGTGCGGTCCGCGCAGCCATCCAGGGTGTTCACCGCCGGATAGTCGGTCTCGGGCAGGGCGAGACCGGTGCGCTTGCTCAGCGCCTCGATGAAGTTTGAGGGAGTCGAGCTGTCGGCAAACCGCCGTGCGCCGGCGCGCCCATACTCGGGAGGGGGAGTGATCCGTCGCAGGCATCGTTCTCCGCGGCCGGGACAAGGCGTGTGTGAGGGCGAAGGCACACGTTCAGGAGGGCGGCCCGGGTGGTTCCTCGAGGACGCTCCACGCGACGGGACCGAGTAGGTCCGCCACCCGCTGGAAGACGTCCATCAGCAGGTCATCCACGGTCAGCATGCCCACCACCTGGCTTCCGTCCAGCACGGGCAGGCGGCGGACCCCGGTTCTCCGGAAGGTCCGGTACGCCTCGTGGATGTCGTCGGTCGCATTCACGGTGACGACTGGGGATGTCATCACCGCATCCACCGACTCGCCCATATCCAGGCCCCCGGCCAGCGCGCGCAGGGCCAGGTCACGGTCGGTGACGATACCCCGAAGCGCCCCACCTTCCGTGACCACCACGGAACCGATCCCGTACTCGCCCATCTGCCGGGCCACCTCACCGACCGGTGTCCGCGGAGGAATCGTCACTGCTGGTGCGCTCATTCGATCGGATACGTTCATCGTTCAGCTGCTCCCTGAAGCCTGCAGCCCGTGGGGCAGCAGGAGGTTGGAGTTCATGCTGCGGCTTCGGTGTCCACGGGTCGTTCTGACAGCCGCCCTTCCAGCATGCCGTCGGTCAGCTGCACGGCGCGATGGCCAAGGGCGTTGAGGAGCCGAACGGCGTCGTGGGGCAGGACGCAGTACTCGCTGCGGCAGTAGGCGACGACTTCGGAGCTGGGCGGCAGTTCCGCCTGGCCCGACGTGGCAGCGGGCACCCGTCCGGGTGAGAGAACCACGGCTGATCGGCGGGTGCGCAAGTGGTCACGGCCCTGCTCTCCCGAAGCTGCCGCGAAGTGCAATGTAACTCAGCGTGTCATGAGGGCCTTGGCCTCGGACTTCCAGCGTCGCCACCCGGAGTTCTCCCGCTCGGACTGCGCCATCGGCGCGAAGCGCAGCGCGCGGCGTGAACGTTGAGTACGCGTATCCGCTTCGGAGGTCGTGGGTGGGGTACTGCGCCGCCCGGGCCGGCCCGGCAGCAAACCGACGGGCACTACCTCGATGCCAGCCTGTGTATCCGGCCGGGGGCGGTGCCGAAGCCACCCATGTGGCCGCAGGCTTTCACTGGTGGCCCGAGTTGACAGTCATCACCTCTCGTTTAGGCCGAATGGTCCCCTCAAGGGACCCGATGGTCTCAAGACCGTTCTCCAGGCCAGGCGCAGATTGGAGGAGTCCCTGTCGGGCGCTCGAGCCCAGGGCAGATGAATCGAGGAGGGGGGAACTTAGGCACAGCGTGTTCCCGGACCCTCAGAAAGGTCACTCGGAGTTCCGTGCTCTGTCACCACAACCAACCAGGAGGCGGCCGTGACGACCGCGCGAGAGATCATGCACGAGGGCGCGTCCTGCGTCCGCGAGGAGGAGACGCTCATGGACGCGGCACGCCGCATGAGAGAACTGGGAGTGGGAGCACTCCCGATCTGTGGGCCGGATGACCGGCTGCACGGCATCATCACCGACCGTGACATCGTGATCAAGTGTCTGGCCAAGGGCAAGGACCCGCACCACATGACGGCAGGCATGCTGGCCGAGGGCAAGCCGTTCACGGTCGCCGCGGACGCAGACAGCGGACAGGTCCTGCACATCATGCAAGAGCACCGTGTCCGACGACTGCCCGTCATCGAAGACCATCGGCTCGTCGGCATGATCAGCGAAGCCGACCTCGCACGCCATCTGTCAGAAGACCAGGTTGGGCACTTCGTCGAAGCCGTCTGCGCCGTCCCTTGAAGCACTGTGAGGGCGGGTAAGGGATCTGGGGCCCGGCCGGCTGGCCGCTCACGTGCTACGCCGGGCGGCCCACCGGCGGACCCCGGAACTGCCGATAGGAGGAGAGCGTGACGGCGCATGCGACTCCACTCGGGGAACTCGTGGCAGCTCCCCCTGAACCGGTCTGTCGTGGTCCGAGTGGCACGCTGCCGACGCGCACGACGCCGACGCCTCCTCCCGGGGATCCGGGGAGGGACCAACCCGGGCTGCGTCCCATACACACCATCCGGGTGCTTGATCTCTTCGGCTGATCCATCGGCCTCGTGTCGGAGATGTGCAGTGACTGTGGTGCGGCCACGGGGACGGCCGGCGCAACGCGTGACAAGAGACGGCACTGCTTGCAGCGACGCTGCTCCGTCCGAGGAAGCGGAGCCGCGCGGACACCCAGCTTCGCCCCAGGGCGTCGACATGGCATCCGCCGATCGCGGCGACGAAGCCGCTGCCGAGCGCCCGCCCACGTGCCGGCGGCCGCGCGTAGTGGCCAGGTTGAGAAAGTACATCGCGGGGCCGAGGGCCGAGGCACCGGGGAGGCCGACGCGTTCGGCGACCGCCGGTGCCCAGGTCCGTCGTATGCGCAGGAGCTGAGCGTTCTCCTTGCCGCTGGCTTCCGGAACCGTGGTTCGTGGGGCGCGGGCTTGAGGGCGGCGACAGACTGGTTCCATGGGCACTGGGTATGCCATCGAGCTAAGCGGGCTGACCAAGATGTACGGGGCTGTGGTCGGTGTGGAGGGGCTGACGCTCAATGTGCGGGCCGGGGAGGTCTTCGGGTTTCTCGGGCCGAACGGGGCCGGCAAGACGACCACCTTGCGGTGCTTGACGGGGCTGCTGCGGCCGACTTCGGGCCGGGCGCTGATGCTGGGGCTGGACCCCATAGCTGATCACCGGCGGGTGGCCCCGGAGGTCGGATACCTGCCAGGTGAGCTACGGCTGTATCCGGAGCTCACGGGCGAGCAGACCCTGGATCTTCTCTCCGCCCTGCAGGGTGTGCCGTCGCGGCGCCGCGGGGAGCTGTGCGAGCGGCTGGGGCTCGACTCGGCGATCTTGCGGCGGACGGTGGGCGAGTACTCGCGGGGCATGAAGCAGAAGATCGGCCTCGTCCAAGCGTTGCAGCACGATCCGCGGCTCGTGGTGCTGGACGAGCCCACCGAGGGACTGGATCCCTTGGTGCAGGAGACGTTCTTCGAGCTGATGAGGGAGGCCGCGGCCGGCGGCCGGACGGTGCTGCTGTCCAGCCATGTGCTGCCCGAGGTGCAACGGGCCTGCGGGCGCGTCGCGATCGTACGGGACGGGCGCTTGGTGACCGTGGAGAGCGTGGCGGCGCTCCGTGAGGCCCGGGCCCGCAGGATCCGTCTCACCTTCGGCGACGGGGCGGGGCCTCGGCCCTTGGGGCTCGGGGATCAGTGGTCGCCGCAGTGGGCGGGCGACCGGGTGGAGCTGCTCGTGCCGCCGAGCGAGGTGGTGGCCGCGCTGAGGGGCCTGCTGGCTTTGGCAGTGGCCGACGTAACCGTGGAGGAGGCGGGCCTTGACGAGGCGTTCTTGGACCTTTATCGGAACGGGGAAGCGGGGGAGGAGCTGTGAAATCCCGATGGCCGTTGTTGTGGCTGGCGCTCCACCGGCGTCGGCGGATGCTGGTCGCCCTGGTGATCGGGATGGCCGTCTTCGAGGCACTGATCGTCGTCGTGGCGAACACGATTCCGCCGGGCCAACTGTTCTCCGGGAGGGGGAAGGGGACGCCGTCGGCCTTCCGGGCGTTCAGCGGGTCCACCGGTGATGTGTCGATCGCGAGCTACCCGGGGCTGTTGGGGGCCGGCCTGGTGCATCCGTTCTGGATCGCCATGCAGCTGACGGCGATCGGTGCCCTTGCGGCTGCGGCCGTGGCCGCCGACGTGGAGTCGGGGACGATCGAGCTGCTCATCGTTCGCCCGGTGTCCCGCAACCGCCTTCTGGCCGAGCGTACGGTCGCGTTGGGGCTGGCCGCGCTGGCTCTGAACGCGGCCGCCACGCTGACGGTGGCGACGGGGGTGGCTCTGTCACCGGACATCCATCAGGACGTGCCGCTCAGCGGAGTGTTCGCCGCCGGGGTGATGGGGTGCGGGTTTGCGTTGTGCCTGATGGGGCCGGCCCTGGCTGTATCGGCGTGGGGGCGCAGGCGGGCCCAGGTGATCGGGGCGACCATCGCGATCGGGGCCGTGGGTTTCGCGGTGAACTTCATTGCCCTGGCGTGGTCGAAGGCGGCGCCGCTCCGCTTCATCAGCCCGTTCCACTACTACACGCCGGGTGACGCACTTGCCCAGGGACACGTGCTGTGGCCGCAGTTGGGGGTCCTCGTCGGCGTCGGAGTGCTGGGACTCGTTGCGGCACACGCCTTGCTGATGAGGCGGGATCTGTCCCCCTGAGGACTGTCCCGCGGATGATCACCGTGCTCGTGGCAGGGTGGCTGGTTGACTCGTGGCTCCGTCTGTCCGGCAAGGGCGGGGTGGTGCAGCCGGGCGTGCCGAGCGTGGCGTGGTGGACCCCGCGCCTTTCAGGTGGCAATCACGCAGGATCTTCCAGCACTTCATCCGGGCGAAGACGTACTCCACGCAGCTGCGGACTTGGCGGTGGGAAGCGTTGTGCTCTTCGTTCCAGGCTGGCAGTTCGGCCTGTCCGGGCTCTGCAGGATTACCAGCCCTGTGCTCGATGGCCACAGCCGACGACCACGACGAGCGGGGTGTCCGCGTCGATGACGGCCTGGTGGATGGTGGGCTATCGGCGGTTCTTCGACTGCTCGGCCAGGTCGTGATCGCGGGTGGCCAGCAAGGTGCCGTCCACGGTCAGCACGGTGTCCTTGCGGCCTGCAGTGCCCGATTGCGGCCCAAGGTCGTTGATGATCCGATCGGCCGCGGCTTCGAGATCCCGAAGAGCGGGCCGAGCTGCCGCAGCCTCAGATTCGCACGCCAGTGAGCCGTGACCGTCAGCAGTCGGTCGCCGAAACAGCGCAGGCTTAGAGGCCCTAACAGAAGCTGTTGATCATGTGCCTTTCGGTTCGGATGGTCGTTGGTCTGGCCGTGGGGAAACGTCAGTCGCGGCCATGGATCGTGTCGGATGAACTGTGGTCGCTCATCGAGCCGTTGCTGCCTGCGCCGGCGCCGAAACAGGTGGAGGGACGCCCTCGGGTGCCGGACCGGCAGGCCCTCTGCGGGATCCTGTTCGTACTGCATACCGGGATCCAGTGGGAGTACCTGCCGCAGGAGCTGGGCTTCGGATCAGGCATGACCTGCTGGCGGCGCCTGGCCGCATGGAACGACGCCGGCGTCTGGGACCAACTGCACCTGGTGCTGCTGAAGAAGCTGCGGATCGCGAAGAAGCTGGACTGGTCGAGGGCGGTGATCGACTCCTCCCACGTCCGGGCCGCTCGACGGGGCCCAAAAGCGGGCCCAGCCCGGTCGACCGCGCACGTCCGGGCAGCAAGCACCACCTCATCGTCGACGGCCAGGGCATCCCGCTCGCCGTCTCGCTGACCGGCGGGAACCGCAACGACGTCACCCAGCTGATACCCCTGCTGAAGAAGATCCCATCGGTCGCCGGCCTCGGACGGCCACGCAACCGACCCGACACCCTGCTCGGTGACCGCGGCTACGACCACGACAAATACCGCCGTCTCGTCTGGGCGCTGGGCGTCAAACCGGTGATCGCCCGCCGAGGTGTCCCGCACGGCTCCGGCCTCGGCGTCTACCGGTGGGTCGTGGAACGGACCATCGCTTGGCTCCACGGCTTCCGCCGGCTACGAATCCGGTGGGAACGACGCGACGACATCCACGAGGCCTTCCTCGGCCTCGCCACCTGCCTCATCACCCACCGCCACGTCCAACGCCTTTGTTAGGACCTCTTAGCCCGCTTAACGGGACTGTCCAGGGCGGCACCGTAGCCATGAGCACACCTGCTACTTGAAGATCATCTCGCGAGGTGGGACCACTCCCGGCTGCTGCCCTATTCGGACTGCAATTCGCGAACCCGGGCACGGAACATGCGCCAGCGCCTCTCGTTCTCATGCACAAGCGTCGCTGACTCCGCCATCAGGTCGGCTGCCCGGTCGAACAGCTCAGAAGTCGAATAGAGGTAGTCAGGGGCCTTCCGCTCGCCTCGCAGGTCGGCCCGGAGCGCCGCCGGAGAGAAGTCGACCCTGGCCAGCAGGTCAAGGGCGCGGCGCAACAGCCGTGCGACCAGAGCCTGCAGTCCCGCCGACTGCCAGTCATTGGCGATGATCCGGTGCCGCTCCCCCAACAGGTCGGCAAGCGCCGGGTAGGCTGCCAGGCTTCCCGCGATCTCCCACGCCTGCTCCATCGCGTGGGCCAGCCAGACGCCGCCCCGCTCGGTGTCTTCGGCAAGCATGCCGACTTCCCTCTTCAATTTTCGGAGTTCGGCGGGCTCGTCCTCCCCTTCCATGAAGAGGATCCCCGACTCTGCTACGAGCCCCGGTGCATTCAGGTCCTCCGTGCCGGCGAACGCAATCGTCGACGTCTGCTCACCAGCTTCGACGTCGCTCCACCAGTCAGCCAGTGACTTCAACGCCCGAGATCGCGCCTGTAGCTCTTCGGCCTGCCGCAGTGGGGCATGTGAGTAGTACTTCTCATGCTCTCGATGGAACCGCGCCAGGTTGTCGATCACCTGTAGCAGCGAGTCTGGAGGGGTGTGCTGCGCCTCGTCCTCAGGCATGCCAGCAGTGTGCACCACGTCTCACACACACGGCACGGGGGCACGCCCATCAGGGCAAAGACCAGCTCGGTCGGCCGGAGGAGGCATTGACGTACCGCGCCCCTCACTCGTGTTTGCCGGCTGGAGGGATCACCGATGGGCCCGTCACGCACTCAAAGTCATTTGCGGGACAGCCCGTTAGGCTCTGTCATCCGGGTCGGAGGCGAGCGCTTCCAGGCGGTTGCGCACGTTCACGACTCCCTCGACGGCCTGGGCGAGGCGTGTGGCCAAAGGGATGCGGTGTGCGTCGCGTACCTGGCCGGAGAGCGTGACGACTCCGTGCGTGACATCGACCTTGACGGTCTTCCGCGAGACGGGGAAGAGCTGCTCGACGACCTCGTGGCTGATCTCGGCGGCGAGTGCGTCGTCGGAACGCAGGAAGACCTTGAGGAGGTCGGCGCGGCTGACGATGCCCTTGAGGGTGCCGTTGGCGTCGACGACCGGGAGGCGCTTGATGTGTCGTTCGGCCATGAGGCGGGCGACCTGGGGAAGAGTCGCGCTGGGGTGCACCGTGACGGCAGGGGTCGTCATCAGGTCTGCGGCACACGTGGAGCCGGCCTTCGAGGTGTCGGCGAGACGGCGCATCTGCTCGATCATGCCGGGGCGGTGTTCGTGGAACTCCTCTTTCGGCAGGAGATCGGCTTCCGAGACGACGCCGACCACCCGTCCCTCACCTTCGACGACGGGGAGGGCAGTGACCTTCCACCGCTCGATGGCGGTGACGATCTCCTTGAACTCTGCCGTGGGGGTGACTGCCACGACCTTGTGGGTCATGACGTCGGCGACGGTGTACGGGGTGGAGGTCATGGCATGTTCCTCAGCGGGCGTGGGCGAGCGGCTAACCGCTGCCGTGAGGGGCGAACAGGTCGAGGATCCCGTGCGGGCGGAGGAGAGGCGCTGCGCTATAACGGCCGCGACGGCGATCGAGGCGGCGCGTCCTACCACGGAGTCCCCCTTGCAGAGCTCTCGTACGGCGGTGGCGTCGATTTCGAGGGCCCGGACCGGGTGGGTGGCGGTGGCGCCGAGGTGCCAGACGTAGGGCGGGACCATCCAGGACCAGCCGAGCAGCTCCCCGGAGGCCAGGGTATCGACAACCGTGGCCCTGTGCCCGGGAACGTGCACGTCAAGGTCGACGGTGCCGTTCTCGATGATCCAGAACCGGTCGGCGCGCCGCCGCTCCTCGACGGTGCGGGTCCTGCCGGGAAAGTCCACCCGGCGGGAGTGAGCGAGCAGGGCCTCGTGTGCCTCGGGTGCCATGTCGTTCAGCAGGGTCCTCATGGTGCCCATGGCGTGCCTCCAACCCTTCCCCCAGAGGCTCGCGCCCGGCTCAGGGGCTTCGGGAGGGCCTCGCGGTACCTAACGTAGGGCTGTGCGGCCCAGGTCAGCGGACCAGGACAGCTTCCCCGGACTTGGGTACGACGGCCGTCCAGCCGAGCTCGCGGTCGATGCGGTCCCGGAGTGTCTCGGATGCGCTTTCCTCGCCGTGGACCAGGTAGGTGGTGTGGGGTGCGGGGGCGCCGCGCAGCCAGTCGATGATCTGGCCGGCGTCGGCGTGGGCCGAGAAGTGCGGTACATCGGCGATCTCGGCTCGCACGGGGATGTACTCGCCGAACATCTTGAGGGCGCGTGCGCCGTCCACGAGGTCGCGGGCCCGGGTGCCCGCCGCGGCGAACCCGACGATGACCACGGCGCTCCGCGGGTCTGGAAGAACCCTGCTCAGGTGGTGCAGGACGCGCCCGCCCGTCGCCATGCCGGCGGAGGAGACGATGACGGCCGGCCCCTCGGCGTTGTTGATGTCGATGGACTCCTGCACCGTGCGGGCGGCAAGGAAGGGATCCGGGCTGATCGCCTGGTCGCCCTGGGCCAGGGCCTCCGGCCGCAGCTCGGGGGACTGGGAACGAAGGGCGTCGCGGTAGACGTCGAGCGCGGCCAGGGCCATGGGGCTGTCCACGTACACCGGCACGTGGTGGGGCAGGACACCGTCCCGGCGCAGTCCGGCGAGTTCGTGCAGTACGACCTCGGTGCGGTCGATCGCGAAGGCCGGGATCACGACGGTTCCACCCCGGGAGAGGGTTCGGGTGATCACAGAGGCGAACTCCCGCTGAGCCGTCTCGTGATCATGGCGCCGGTCTCCGTAGGTGGACTCCATCAACAGCACGTCCGAGCCTGTGAACGGCTCCGGAGGGAGGAGCAGGGGGTGGCCGGGGCGGCCGAGGTCGCCGCTGACGGCGAGCGTGTGCCCGTCCTCCAGCGTGAGGTGGACCCAGGCGGAGCCGAGGATGTGGCCGCCGTGGTGCAGTTTCAGCTTCGTTCCCGCCATGATCTCGACCTCTTCGCCCACCGGCACGGGGTCGAAGTACTTGACCGTCTGGTCCACGTCGTTGTCGTCGTAGAGCGGAGCGGCGGGCCGGTGCTTGGACCAGCCGTGTTTGTTGGCGTGCTGAGCGGCTTCCATCTGCAGTTTCGCGCTGTCACGGAGGACGATCTCGGCGAGTCGGGCGGTGTGGGCGCTGGTCAGGATCGGCCCGCGGAATCCGTGCCGGACCAGCCGGGGCAGGTAGCCGCAGTGGTCAAGGTGGGCATGCGTGACGACCACGGCGTGGATGTCGGAGGCGTCGCACGCCAGTTTCTCCCAGTTGCGCCTTCGCAGGTCCGCGAAACCCTGGAAGAGGCCGCAGTCGACGAGGATGCGGGCGTGGTCGCTCTCGACCAGAAACTTGCTGCCGGTCACGGTCCGCACGCCTCCCAGGAAGCGGAGCAGAGCCGGGCGGGAGGACGAGGGCACGGTTGTCGGGGCTGTCTCGGCCATGGCGGCAGCCCTCCTTCCGAGGCGGGTACCGGTCTTCACCATCGCAGTTGCCGCATGGGGCGGAGAGGGGGCCGACAGGGGCAGGACAGGGACCGACCGGCCCATGCGGCGAAGCAGCTGTCGGGGTCAGCCTGGCGGTGTCCCCCACCGGACGAGACAGGGAAGAAGGACGATGTCATGAAGGCACTCGTCTTCCACGGCCCGGGACAGACCGCCTGGCAGGACGTGCCCGATCCGAGCATCAAGGACACCGCCGACGCGATCGTCCGCGTCGACGCGGTGACCATCTGTGGCACCGACCTGCACATCATCAAGGGCGACGTGCCCGAGGTGACCCCGGGCTGCGTATTGGGCCACGAGGCCGTCGGGACCGTGGTGGAGACCGGCGGCGACGTCCGCACCGTCCGGCCCGGGGACCGGGTCCTCATCTCCTGCATCTCTTCGTGCGGCCGGTGCCACTTCTGCCGCAAGGGCCACTACGGACAGTGCCGCGGAGGCGGAGGCTGGGTCCTCGGCCACACCATCGACGGCACCCAGGCCGAGTACGTCCGCGTTCCCTTCGCCGACCTCTCCGTGCACCCGCTCCCGAGCGCGGTGGACAGCCACGACGCGGTCCTGCTGGCGGACATCTTCCCCACCTCGTACGAGGTCGGCGTGCTCAACGGAAACGTGCGGCCGGGCGACACGGTCGTGGTGGTCGGGGCGGGCCCGATCGGCCTCGCAGCCATGGCCACCGCCGGCCTTTACAGCCCCGGCCGGATCGTCGCCGTCGACCTTGCGGACTCGCGGTTGGCCGCCGCCCGCGCACTCGGCGCGGACACAACCGCCAGCGCGACCGAGGAACCGGAACAGCTGGTCGCCGACCTCACCGACGGGCTCGGCGCCGACGTGGTCATCGAAGCCGTCGGAGTCCCGGAAGCCTTCGAGATGTGCACCCGCATGGTGCGTCCCTGCGGCCGCGTCGCCAACATCGGCGTGCACGGCAAGCCCGCCACCCTGCACCTCGAAGACCTGTGGATCAAGGACGTCACCATCACCACAGGGCTGGTCGACACCTACTCCACACCGATGCTGCTCCGCATGATGGCGGCCGGCCGCCTCCCCGCAAGCGCGCTGGTCACCCACCGCTTCGAGCTGGGACAGATGGAAGAGGCGTACGACGTGTTCGCCCGCGCCGGTGACACGGGTGCACTGAAAGTAGTACTGGGCAGCCCCCGGCACGACGTGGTTGCCGAGGCGGCTCAGCGCGAAGTCGAGAGGACGTGATGGTCGTGAGCAGGAACAAGTCCGGACCCGCCTCCACCGAGGTGCCCGCCGGTCGTACCGACCTGGGGCGCCGGATCGCCGCGCGCCGCCAGGAACTCGGCCTCACCCGGGAGCAGGTGGGCAAGCGCTGCGGGGCCGACGCCACGTACGTCGCCTACCTGGAAGAACACGCTGCGGCCCCCGCCATCGGCTCCCTCGCCCGTATCGCCGACGCGCTGGGAACGACCGTGGCGGAACTGACCGGCGCGACCACCGAGTATCCGCCCGGGCGGGGCACCGCTCTGCGGGACGCGGAACTGATCACGCTCACCGACGCCGAGTGCCGACGTCTGCTGTCCACCCACGGCATCGGCAGGGTCGCGGTCTTCACTCCCGAGGGACCTGCGATCTTCCCCGTGAACTACGTGGTGGCCGGCAACGAGATCGCGTTCCGCACGTCCGAAGGCGCGGTTCTCGCGAGGGCCGCAGGTACGGAGGTGGCCTTCGAGGTCGACCACATCGACGACGCCATGAAACAAGGCTGGAGTGTCATGGCCGTGGGCGAGGCCGAGGGCGTCGTCGATGCGGCGGGCAGGCAGCGTCTCGATGCCGTTGCGCGCTCGATGCCCTGGGCAGGGAGCGAGCGCACCCACTGGATGAAGATCACACCGATCCGGATCACCGGACGCCGCGTGGTGAACCCGTGAGCACACTCCGCGCGGTCATCTTCGACACCGACGGGGTGCTGCTTGACTCGGCGGCGCTGCACGCCGCTGCCTGGAAGTCGGCATTCGACGGTTGCCTGGACACCTGGGCATCGGCTGGCGGGAGGCAGTCGCCTTTCGACGCCGAACGGGAGTACCGGGGCCTGGTCGACGGCAAACCCCGCCATGACGGTGCGCTGGCTTTCCTGACAGCCCGGCGGATCGTATTGCCGGAGGGTGCCCCCGACGATCCACCTGGCTGCGGCACCGTGTGGGCGGTCGCCACCAGGAAGGAACACGCGTTCATGGAAACGCTGCGGACCCGCCCCGTCGAGCCCTTCGATGACGTCAGGCCCGCGCTCAGCAGGCTCAGGAACCAGACCGTGCGGTGCGCGGCCGTATCGGCTTCGCGTCATGCCCGCCCACTGCTGGAATCCGCGGGCCTGGCCGGCCTCTTCGACGCTCTGGTGGACGGGGCCGACGCCGACCGGCTCGGTCTCGCCGGCAAACCGGATCCCGCGCTGTTCCTCGAAGCCGCTGACCGGCTGGGCATCGCCCCCGCCCGCGCGGCCGTCGTCGAAGACGCGCTCGCCGGGGTGGAAGCAGGACGTCGCGGTCACTTCGGCCTGGTCGTAGGCATCAGTCGGACCCGTGTCCCTGACGCTGAAGTGCAATTGCGCGCTCATGGCGCGGATGTGGTGTTTCCCGGCCTCACCGCCGTGGCGGAGAGAGTGTGCGGAGCAGTGCCGTGAACACCTCGTGGACCTGGGCCTTCAACGACTACGACCCGAAGGAGGAGCGTCTGGTCGAAGCCCTGTGCGCACTCGGCAACGGCAGATTCGCCACCCGGGGAGCCGCGTCCGAGGTCAGCGCCGACACCATCCACTACCCCGGAACGTATGCGGCCGGCTGCTACAACCGGCTCTCCTCGAAAGTCGCGGGCAAGAGCGTCGCCAACGAGGATCTGGTCAACCTGCCCGACTGGCTCCGCCTGCGCTACCGCTGCCTGCCGGACGACGGGCCGACGGGTGCCTGGCTCACTCCCGACGACCCGAGCCTGCGGCACCACAAGACCTCGCTCGACCTCCGCGGCGGCGTCCTCACCCGCCGGATGCTCTTCCAGGACGGCCACGGCCGCCGACTCGGCGTCACCCACACCCGACTGGTCCACATGGGCGACCCGTACCTCGCCGCCCAGCGGACCACCTTCCGCGCGTACGGCTGGAGCGGGACGATCGAGGCCGAGGCGGTCCTCGACGGCAACGTCACCAACGCGGGCGTCGAGCGCTATCGGGACCTGGACGGGCACCACCTCACCGGCCACCGCGCCGGAGTCGGCGCGGATGGTGTCGCGTGGCTGTCCTGCCGGACCAGTGCCTCCCGGATCGGCATCGGTGTCGCCGTCAGGACGACGTCCCGGCCCATCGTCGCGGCGGCCATGAGCTGTACACAGGCCGCCACGACCCAGACGTTCAGGCTGCCGATCTCCCGCAATCGTTCCGCAACCGTCGTCAAGTCCGCAGCCCTGTACACATCCCTGGACCGCCCACAGGGCGATCCCCTCTCACGCGCCGTCGAGGCGGCGTCACACGCCGCCGCGTTCGAGGTGTTGCTCGCCTCCCATCGTGCTGCCTGGAAACGTCTCTGGAGCCAGGGTGAAGTGAAGGTACCCGGCGAGGCGGGGCGCATCCTTCGGCTCCACCTCTTCCATGTCCTCCAGACGCTCTCCCCGCACACGGCGGAGATGGATGTCGGTGTGCCCGCCCGAGGACTGCACGGCGAGGCGTACCGCGGCCACGTCTTCTGGGACGAACTGTTCGTCCTGCCCTACCTCACACTGCACTTCCCGGAAGTGGCACGCGCTCTACTCATGTACCGTCACCGCCGGCTCCCGGCGGCCCGTACCGCCGCGCAGGGGTGCGGTCTTCGCGGTGCGATGTTCCCCTGGCAGAGCGGTAGTTCGGGCGTCGAGGAGACGCAGACGCTCCACCTCAATCCCAGGTCGGGCCGGTGGCTGCGCGACCACTCGCACCTGCAGCGCCACGTAGGGTCGGCCATCGCGTGGAACGTCTGGCGCTACGGTCAGACCACCGGGGACACCGGTTTCATCGAAGGCCCCGGGGCGGAACTGCTGCTCGACATCGCCCGCTACTGGGGCTCCGTGACCACCTTCGACGCCGACCGTGAGCGCTACCGGATCCGCGGTGTGGTCGGCCCGGACGAGTACCACGACGCCTACCCCGAGGCGCCAGGGCCCGGCATCGACGACAACGCGTACACGAACGTGACCGCGGCCTGGACCCTTGCGCGGGCACGTGAGCTGCTCGACAGGCTGCCTGAAGCGCGCCGGAGAGAGCTGGTCGAGCAACTCGGCTCCGACGAGGAGACCTTGGAGCGCTGGGAGGACATCTCCCGTCGGATGTACGTGCCGTTCCACACCGGCGTCGTCAGCCAGTTCGAAGGCTACGGAAGCCTGGCCGAACTGGACTGGCAGGCCTACCGGGCCCGCTACGGCGACATCCGCCGGCTCGATCGCATCCTGGAAGCCGAAGGTGACACGGTCGACCGCTATCAGGCCTCGAAACAGGCCGACACCCTCATGCTCGGCTACCTCTTCCGCCCCTCGGACCTACAGGCTCTCTTCGCCCGTCTCGGCTACCGGCTCGATGACGACGTTTGGCGCGAGACGGTCACGTACTACCTGAACCGCACCAGTCATGGGTCGACTCTCAGCAGCCTGGTGCACGGGTGGGTCCTCGCCTGCCAGCAGGGCGCGGACGCCTGGCGGTACTGCGAGGAGGCCCTGCTCAGTGACGTGGCGGATATTCAGGGCGGCACCACCGGCGAAGGCGTCCACCTCGGCGCCATGGCCGGCACCCTCGACCTCATCGAGCGGGGTATCGCGGGGCTCGAGGCGGGCCCGGGGGGACTCCTCATCGACCCCGTCCCGCTCCGGGAGGTTCCCCGCTCCTCGTTCACCTTCTGTTATCTCGGGAACCGAGGCATCCGTGTCCAGCTCCTTCCCGGCAGGCTGGGCATCAGTGTGCCCACCTCCTCGCTGGCATCGCCGCTGCCGGTGTGCCTGGCCGGCGAACGGCTTGCGGCCGTTGCCGCGGGGGAGGAGCGATGGTTCCGACTGACTGGGGACTGACCCAGGCGGGCCCCGACGAGGTGCGCCGGAACGATGGAGGGCACCGCGCCGCGCGCTGGACGGTCACGAGCCCGAGAATGGAGTCAGCCCTCAGCTGCTTCCGGAGGTGCATGGTGTGAATGCCGTACACGGACAGCGACCCCAGATGGCGGTCCCTGACCTTTCTGCCAAGCCGGATCGGCTCTTCGACAGGGAGGACGAATGGTCGACTCTGCGCGGAAGCGGCCGGGACCGGCGCCTCGGGGTCCTGAATGCGGCGCGCGGCTGCCGGTAGCCCGGCGAGATCCGCCTCGAATCGTGCTCGGGCAGCAGCGAGCGAATCGGGTGGGATCGTCCGGCGTCCGCCCCGCATCACCGTACGCAGCAGGGGCGTCGCCCCGTCTGGCGGTTCTTCGCCGTGCAGGCCGATCACATCCATGCACCCGGGTCGGCGGAACACCTGCTTGGGGGCAGGCGCGGTGACCTTCGCGGCCGACAGCTTCATCACCGGCCTCCCGTCGTATTCGACCAGCTTGTACGCCGCATCCAGGTACGGGGCGTCGGCTGCCACGCCCACGCGGGTCCCGACCGCGAAGACATCGATCGGAGCTTGGTCGCCGATGAGCGCGGCGATGGCGTATTCGTCCAGGCCGCCGCTCGCGATGATCCGTACGTCCTCCAGCCCGGCCGTGTCGAGCAGGGCTCGTGACCGGTGGGCGAGTGCGCCGAGGTCGCCGCTGTCGAGGCGGATCGCGCAGCCCGGGCCGCGGCGCAGGTCGGCCAGGACATGGGCGGCGGTCGCGACGCCACCTTCCGTGTCATACGTGTCCACGAGGAACGTGAGCGGGCCGGGGTGGGCGCGGGCGAACGCGCGGAAGGCATCCTCTTCGCAGGCGAAGGTCTCGACGTACGAGTGCGCCATCGTGCCGGACGCGGAGATACCGAGCTGGGTGGCGGCAGCGACGTTGCTGGTGCCGGAGAATCCCACCAGAGCACCCAGCCGGGCGGCCTGCAGCCCCGGCCCCGGGGCCGTGGGTGCGGCGCAGCGAGAAGTCCACCAGGGGCCGTCCTTGCGCGGCGATCACGCATCGGGCCGCCTTGGACGCGACCGCGGTCTGGCGGCAAATCTGCGTGAGCAGGTACGTCTCGACGAGCTGGGCCTGCGGCAGCGGGGCGGTGACCTCCAGCAGGGGCTCGCCGGCGAATACGAGCCGGCCCTCGGGAATTGCCCGGACGCCCCCGCCGAAGCTGAGGTCCAGCAGGGCGGCCAGCTCCTCAGGAGGCCTGTGCAGCGCGTGGGCGAAGTCCCGCACGTCATCCGCCGTGATGCGGAACCGGGAGGTGTAGTCCAGCGCCGGCTCCAAACCTGCGGCGACCTGCGGCGACGAGGAAACCCCGGCCGGGCGGCAGATCCCGGACGAACAGGCTGAACGTGGCCGGGGCACGCATACCTTCACGCAGGTATGACATTGCCATCGTCACCTCGTAGAGGTCGGTCGTCGTCTCGGACATACCTCCAGCGTGACCGCGCCCGGCCGCCGCGGCATGGGCCCTTTGGGCCCTCGATTGCCCCACGCGGCCCTGTCCGTGGCACGGCCCGGCGGGTTCCCTGGAAATGGGTTCATTCAGCCTGGACCAACCGCTCGGAGGTGTCTGGATGAGCATCTTGAGCTTGGCGGCATGTCCTTCTGCTCCTGGGAGCCACGGCAACGTCGTGCACGGCAGCGGTATGGGGCTCTGGGCCGCCTTCATCGCAGCTGCCCTGTTGAGGCCCATGGACCGATCGATCCCTTGGTCCTGACCGACGGAGGACGTCATGGCCACCATTCGACGCGTCATACCGTTCGCAGAACTCGGCCGGCAGGACGTCGGCCACGTAGGCGGCAAGAATGCCTCCCTGGGAGAGATGACCGCCCACCTGGCCCCTGCGGGTGTGCATGTGCCTCCCGGGTTCGCCACGACGGCGGACGCGTACGGAGCGCTGCTGGGCGGCCACGGGCTGCGCGGGCGCATCGAGGAGCAGCTCGGGCGTCTGCATGAGGGGGCTGCGCTGGACGAGGTGGGGACGGCGATCCGGTCGTTGATCATGGCCGAGCCGCTGCCGGACGGGCTGCGGACCGAGATCGTCTCGGCGTACGAGCAGCTCGCCCGTGACCAGGGGCGGGAGGAACCTGAGGTCGCCGTACGCAGTAGCGCCACGGCCGAGGACCTGCCGGAGGCGAGCTTCGCGGGGCAGCAGGAGACCTACCTGAACGTCCGGGGGCCCGCCCAGCTGCTGGAGTCCTGCCACCGCTGCTACGCGTCGCTCTTCACCGACCGTGCGATCGACTACCGGGAGCGGATGGGCTTCGACCATCTCTCTGTCGCGCTCTCGGTCGGCATCCAGGTGATGGTCCGGTCTGACCTGGCAGGTGCGGGCGTGATGTTCACCCTCGACCCGGAGAGCGGCTTTCCCGAGGTCATCGTCGTGAGCGCGGCCTGGGGGCTGGGGGAGACCGTCGTCAGCGGTCAGGTCGATCCCGACGAGTACACGGTGTTCAAGCCGAGCATGAAGGACCCGTCTCTGGACCCGGTGATCGGCGTACGGATCGGCGCGAAGCGCCAGAAGGCCGTCTACGCAGAACGTGGGCTGACCCGGACCGTCGACACGAGCGGCGAGGAGCGTTCGAGGCGTGTGCTGACCGATGCGGAAGTTCGGCTGCTGGCAGACTGGGCCCAGACCGTCGAGGAGCACTACGGCTGCCCGATGGACCTGGAATGGGCCAAGGACGGACTCACCGGAGACTTGTGGATCGTGCAGGCCCGGCCCGAGACCGTGCAGTCCCGGCGCCGCGCCTCCACCTTGCGCCGCTGCCGGCTGACTGCCACGCCGGGCGAGGCCTTGATCGAGGGCATCGCGGTCGGTGAGGCCATCGGCCGGGGCCCGGTCGTCGCCCTGGACTCGCCCGTCGACCTCGACCAGTTCCCGGCTGGCGGCGTGCTTGTCACCGGCATCACCGACCCGGACTGGGAACCGATCATGAAGCGGGCCTCCGCGATCGTCACCGACCACGGCGGCCGCACTTCGCATGCCGCCATCGTCAGCCGCGAACTCGGCGTCCCCGCTGTCGTCGGCACCGGCCGGGCGACTCAGGCGCTGCGCGACGGTCAGGATGTGACCGTCTCCTGCGCCGAAGGCGGCCATGGCCGGGTCTACGCGGGCCTGCTCGCGTACGAGGAGACCGAGACCGACCTCGCTGACCTGCCGGCCACCCGGACCCGGGTCATGCTGAACCTCGCCGATCCGTCCGCGGCCTTCCGCTGGTGGCGTTTGCCGGCGGACGGTGTGGGGCTCGCCCGGCTGGAGTTCATCGTCGCGCACCAGGTCAAGGTCCACCCGATGGCGCTCTTGCACCCCGAACGACTGGATGACCAAGACCGTTGCGCGATCGACCAGCTCACCGAGGGCTACCTCGACCGCGGCGAATACTTCGTCGACCGCCTCGCCTACGGAATAGCCCGTATCGCCGCCTCCCGCTGGCCCTCCCCGGTCGTCGTGCGGACCAGCGACTTCAAGACCAACGAGTACGCGCGCCTCCTGGGCGGGCGCCCCTTCGAACCCGTCGAAGCCAACCCGATGATCGGCTGGCGCGGCGCGAGCCGCTACTACAGCGACGGATACCGGGAAGGCTTCGCCCTCGAATGCCGAGCACTACGCCGCGTCCGTGACGAGATGGGCCTGACCAACGTGATCATCATGATCCCCTTCTGCCGCACCCTCGAAGAGGCGGACAAGGTCCTGGAGGTCATGGCAGAAGAGGGACTGCGCAGGGGCGAGAACGGGCTCAAGGTGTACGTCATGGCGGAGATCCCCGCCAACATCATCCTGGCCCAGGACTTCGCCGAGCGCTTCGACGGTTTCTCCATCGGCAGCAACGACCTCACCCAGCTCACCCTGGGCGTCGACCGCGATTCCGAAGCTCTCGCCCACATCTTCGACGAGACCGACCCCGCGGTCACCCGCAGCATCCAGATCCTCGTCCCGTGTGCCCAGTCGGTGGGTGCCACGGTCGGCCTGTGCGGCCAGCGGCCCAGCGATGACCCTGCCTTCACCGAGTTTCTGGTGAAGACCGGCATCGACTCGATCTCCGTGGCCCCGGACAGCTTCGCGGCGGTCAAGCAGCACGTGGCCGCCGCCGAACTGAAGCGATACGGCGCGGACCGAAGGGGCCCGTCCCAGCCCCGAATGCCCCGAGTGGACCTGTCGTCCAGCGGATGAGAGGAGCACGCCATGCCACGAACGGTGAGGGAGCGGAGGCGCAGCTTCCTTCCCGAGCACATCGCCAGGGTGCGCGGCATTCCGGTGAAGCACACCAAGAACGACGGGAACGGAGAAACGCCATGACCTCGAAGCGGGTACTGGTGGCCTACGGCACCAAGCACGGAGCGACCGCCGGCATCGCCGAGCAGATCGGTGTGACCCTCCGCGAGGACGGTCTCGACGCCGTCGTGCTCCCCGCCGACGACGTGGACGACGTACGCAGCTACGACGCTGTGGTGCTCGGAGGAGCCCTGTACGCAGGGCACTGGAGCCGCAAGGCCAAGCGCTGCGCCGAACGCAACGCCGACTACCTGAAGCACCGCCCGGTCTGGCTGTTCAGCAGCGGTCCGGTCGACAGTTCCGCAGAGCAGCACGACATCCCTCCGGTGCGGGCGGTCGCGCAGCAGATGGAGAGCCTGGGTGCACGCGAACACGTCACCTTCGGCGGCAGCATCACGTCCCACACTCCGGGTCTGATCGCCAAGGCGCTGGTCCGGCATGGCAAGGGTGGTGACTTCCGCAATCCCGAGCGGATCCAGACCTGGGCTCACCACATCAGCGCCGAGCTCGCCGCCCTCAACTGAGCGACTCGGCAAGGCGACAGCGCGGAGGCAGGACATGTTCGAGGCTCACCCGGAGAAGGGCCCGCTGCGACGGCTGCTCGGTCGCCGTTCGAACGAACTGCGGCGCGCCGCCGACCGTACCCGCAGCCGCTGGCTCGTCGCCTTCGCGTTCTCTCCTTTCATCGCCGTGCTCTGCGCGATCGCCATCGGGACGGCTGTTTGGAACACCGAAGTCCGCGCCGCCCGTGCGGAGGCCCTGCACCTGCATCAGGTGTCGGCGACGACGGTTGGTGAGGCCGACCGCGCCCTCCCCGCGAGAGTCAACAACGCCCCGATGGCGACGGCGCAGGCCGCCTGGAAGTATCCCGCCTCCCAGCGGCACACCGACACGGTCCTGGTCCCGGCCGGCACAGCCGTGGGCGGGACGGTCACGGTCTGGGTCGATGACTCCGGAAGGAAGGCGCCGGCTCCTCGCCCCGACGGCGAACTCGCCTCCACCGCCGTTGCCGCCGGGGCCGCGGCCTTCGGGGTACTTGTTCTCTCCGCCGGGGGAGTCGTCTGGCTCAGGCTCCGCCGCGTCGAAGCGCGCAGCCTCGCTGGGTGGGACCGCGAGTGGGATCTCGTAGAGCCACGCTGGTCCGGCCGGCTGCGCCGGGAACCGGGAGCCGAAGATGACTGAGGCCACCACCACCCCTCTGCCCGCCGGTCAGGAACCGCTCCTGAGCCCGGACCCGCTGGAGCCTCTGCCGCTGCTGCGCCGTGAACTCCATACCGGCTCGAGCGGCCTCTCCACTCGGGAAGCGAGCCGACGCCTCGCCGTCTATGGTCCGAACGAAGTCCGCCGCAAGGCCCGTACCTCCCTGGGGCGTGAACTCGTACGGCAGCTGGTCCATCCCTTGGCCTTGCTGCTGTGGGCGGCCGCCGCGCTGGCCTTCGTTGCTGGCATCCCCGTGCTCGGGTGGGCCATCATCGCCGTGGTTCTCGTCAATGCGGCGTTCGCGCTCCTCCAGGAACGGCAGGCCGAACAGGCGGTGGAGACTCTGGCGAAGTACCTGCCCGAGCACGCCCTGGTGATTCGCGACGGCCGGCCCTCGGCGGTGGAGGCAAGAGAACTGGTGCCGGGTGATCTGGTCGTTCTCGAAGAGGGCGCCAAGGTTCCCGCCGACGCGCGCCTGACCGACGGCGGCATCGAGGTCGACCTGTCGATGCTCACGGGGGAGTCCACACCCGCCGAACGCATCGTCGGCCCCGGACTCATCGGGGCGCCGCTGCTGCAGGAACCCAACCTCGTGTTCAGCGGCACCGTCTGTACCGGGGGCCAGGCCCAGGCGATCGTGTTCGCCACCGGGGACCACACGGAACTCGGCCGCATCGCCGCACTGAGTCAGCGCACCCGGCGCGACCCCAGCCCCCTGGAGCAGCAGGTCAAGAAGGTTGCCTGGCTCATCGCCGCCGTAGCGGTCGCGATGGGCGGCGTGTTCCTGGCGGCCGGTGTCGCCGTGGGCCTGCCGCTGACGGACACCCTCATGTTCGCGATCGGGCTCCTCGTCGCCAACGTCCCCGAGGGCCTGCTGCCGACCATCACCCTCGCGCTCGCCGTCGGCGTACGCGTCCTCGCCCGCCAGGGAGCGGTGATCAAACGCCTGAGCGCCGTCGAAACGCTCGGCTCCACCAACGTCATCTGCACCGACAAGACCGGAACCCTCACCCAGAACCGCATGCGACTCCAAGCCGTGTGGACGCCGGAGCACGGAAGGGAGCCCGGCCCCTGGGACGGAGAGCTGATGCGGACCAGCTCGCTGTGCACGACGGTCACCCGCGGCGAAGAAGGCGAACTTCACGGCGACCCGACGGAGATGGCCCTGGTCGAAGGTGCCGCTGCCCACGCCGCTCCCGTCGACCTCGACGGGCGTGACACCGGGCGTCGAGCCCTCTTCCGCTTCGACCCCCGGCTGCGTCTGATGTCCGTCGTCCAAGCCGATGGCGTGCAGGGTCTGCGCGTCATCGTCAAGGGAGCGCCGGAGACGGTGTTGCAAACCCTGGAAGGCAGTTCGCAGTCCGCGGCCGCAGCGGCGGAGGAACTCGCCCACGAAGGCATGCGCGTCCTGGCCGTCGCCGTCCGAACACTGCCGGCCGGTGCCGAGGTACCGACTCGTCGCCAGGACGTGGAAACCGGGCTTTGCCTGCTCGGGCTCGTCGGCCTGTACGACCCACCGCGCCCCGAAGTCGCCGCCGCCGTCCGGCGCTGCCACGAGGCAGGACTCCGCGTGCACATCGTGACCGGTGACAACGGCGCCACCGCCGCGGCCGTCGCCCGCGAGGTCGGCATAGGCCTACCTCGTCTGCAGGTGGTTGCACAGTCCGAGTCGATCGGCGACCACGAACTCGACGCACTCCTCGCATCAGCCGACGCCGAAGTCGTCTTCGCCCGCTCCTCGCCCGAGACCAAGCTGAAGGTGGCCGACGCCCTGCGCGCACACGGGCAGATCGTCGCCATGACCGGTGACGGGGTCAACGACGCCCCCGCCCTGCACCGAGCCCACATCGGAGTGGCGATGGGACTCTCCGGCACGGACGTGGCCCGTGAGGCGTCCACCATGGTGCTCACCGACGACAACTTCGCCACCATCGTCACCGCGATCGAATCCGGCCGCCGCGTCTACGACAACGTCCGCAAGTTCATCGTCTACATCTTCGCCCACCTCACCCCCGAGGTCGTCCCCTTCCTGGTCTTCGCGCTGTCGGCCGGCACGGTCCCGCTCCCGCTGACCGTCCTGCAGATCCTCGCCATCGACCTCGGCACCGAGACGCTCCCCGCCCTCGCCCTCGGCCGCGAACGAGCCGAGCCGGGCACCATGAGCCGCCCGCCCCGCCCGAGCTCGCAAGGAGTCATCTCCCGAGACATGCTCATCCGTAGCTGGGGCTACCTCGGTACCGTCTCCGCAGTCCTGGTCATGGGTGCGTTCTTCTACGTACTGTGGCGCGCGGGCTGGCACCCGGGCGACCCCACCGGCGCGGGCAGCCCCCTGCACCACGCGTACATCACCGCGACCACGGCCACGTTCGCCGGCATCGTCACCTGCCAGGTCGGCACCGCCTTCGCCGCCCGCACCGACCATGCGGCCCTGCGCGACATCGGCCTGTTCACCAACCCCCTGCTCCTGGCGGGCATCGCCTTCGAGCTCGCCTTCACCGCGGCCCTCGTTTACGCGCCGCCCCTGCAAGGCCTGTTCGGTACCGCCGCCCTGCCGCTCGACGTCGTCGCCCTCATCGCGACCTTCCCCGTCCTCGTCTGGGGCACCGACGAACTGCGGCGCTGGGTCCGGCGCACCCACCAGCATACGACGCCCTGACACCCATTACCGGAGGCACGCCATGACACACACCGCAGAATGGAAGGTCCGTCTCTACCTCTTCGAAGAGGACCAGACGACGAAGGCCCGCCTCGAACTGGACACCGGCACGAACAAGCTCATCGGCCACGGCACCGCCCGCTGCGCACCCCGGGACAAGGATGTGCCGGAAATCGGCGACGAACTCGCCACCGCACGGGCCATGGAGAACCTGGCCCAGCAGCTGAAGCGAACGGCCTATGGAGACATGCAGGCCGTCGGCGCGCCGTCACATGAGGAATCCCCGAAGCCGTACACGGGCTGGCTGGATATGGAGGCCTCTTAGGTGTCCACTG
This sequence comes from Streptomyces sp. NBC_01546, assembly GCF_045208355.1. NCBI lineage: Bacteria > Bacillati > Actinomycetota > Actinomycetes > Kitasatosporales > Streptomycetaceae > Streptomyces > Streptomyces sp. NBC_01546. Next base: position 74,359 of record NZ_CP109379.1, on the reverse strand, counting down.
GCGGCACTGGACGGGCGCGGGGGTGGTCGTCATCTTTCCGTGTGCGGGGAGGAGGCGGTGGCACCCAAGGTCCGCCGGGCGACCAGCCATACCCTCTCGAACTCCTCGGCCGAGATCTCGCCGGCGCGCGGCGCTTCTTCCCATCCGGTGAGTCTGCCCTCGGTGACGAGGCCGTACCACTGCTCATACCGGCTCATAGTGGCGATGTCCGCGCGCTCCTGAAGTCGGAGAACCTCCTCCAGGGAGGCAGCGGTCACCGGCGTGCTGTCATCGCCTCGCAAGTCCACTTGTCGCAGGACCCGCCCTTCCTCATCGCCTTCGAAGTACTGCCAAAGGCCTCGGGCTTCGTCATATGTGCGGATCCACATCACCATGGCACCACGCTCTCGCAGGCATCAGGGCTGCTCCGGTACGGCACGCGCGAGGGTGCGAACACCTCACCCCGTCGCCGAGCACCGGGCCTCCTTTGGCAACTCATCGGACGTCGAGGACTTCGGCTACGGGGCGCCGGGGCGTTGCAGGCCCCTGGGGGCCGTAGCCGAGCCGGATGACCATCTGGACGTGGCTCATCGCGGCGCCCGGGTCGCGCACCGTCCAGCGGAGTTCGGGCCACTCGAGCGGCTGCGAGGTCATGGAAGTGACCAGGCCGTCGGCAGTGGCCTGGAGCAGGACTCGCTCCAAGGCCTGTCCTGCGCGCAGCCAGTCCTCGGGTCCGTCCCCGGAGGTACCCAGCAGTGCGATCTGGGGTCGCCGTTCGAAGGCGGCCCACCCGCGGCCGGGTACGGACTGGGAGCGGCCGAAGTCGCGTACGCCGCTGCCCCGGCCGGACTGCTTGGGCCCGAAGGCGTAGGCCGGGATGCCGTCGGGTCGGACCTGCCCTTCCGGCGTACCGGAATGTGTCCACGCCACCGTCTCCGCCCGCATGACGGGATCCATCTCCTCGCGGTGCTCGGAGTCGTGGATCAGGCCGAGGACGGTCTCGGTGTGCCAGGCTTCCGGGACGGCCAGACGGCAGCCCTCCAGGAGAGCGGCGGCCCGCAGACCGTCCAGCAGGGCGGGTGGTACCTCCTCCTCCCTGAACGGGAATCGGCTGGAGTGACGTCGCCGCACGGCCGGGTGCAGGGCGGCAAGAGCCCGCTCGGTGCCCGTCACTTCTGGTTTCCGGAGACTCACTGTGGCCAGGAGCCACGGGGAGCCGTCGTCGGGCAGCATCCGTACGGCAGGCTCCCAGCCCGCCCAGGCGGCGGACACCCGCAGGTTGAACAACGCGGCGGCGCAGCCCAGGTGGAGGGCGCGGTGGTCCGGGTCGGCGTGGGGCATCGCCCGGCCGGGGTCGCCGTGGAGTTCGATGACTCCGGTGTCCGGCTGGAAGACGAATTTCCAGGGTTGGGCATTGTGCATGGACGGCGCCATGACGGCGTCCTCGATGAGGGGGAGGACTTCTGATGCGTCCGGGAGAGTTGTGGTCATGGGACTTTCCTGCCTGGCGGTGGACCTCACTCGTGGGCGACCACGGCAACCGGCGCTGCCGCATGGTGCATCACAGCGTGTGCGATCGGGCCGATGTGGGTGCCGTACGCGGAGTGGCGGATACGCCTGCCGACGATGACGAGGGCGGCGCCGGTGGCGGCATCGAGGATCTGGATCGCTGCCTGACCGGTGGTCACGCGCGGTTCGACGGCCACCGAAGGGAACTTGTCCTGCCACGGGCTCAGGATTTCGTTCATCGCCGTGCTGATGCCGTGAGCCATCTCCGACTGCACTCCGGGGTCGAGAATCGGCGCATAGCTGAGAATCGGCGGCGGAGACCATCCGTGCACCACGATGAGCGGACAGGCGCGGTGGGCTGCTTCTTCGAATGCGAAGGCGAGGAGTCTGTCGCAAGGGTGGTGGATGTCGATCCCGACCACGACAGGTCCCCGGTCACGGTCACGGACGGCTGGGGTCCCCGTGCTGTCGGCTGACCGTACGAGCACGACCGGGCGCTCGGCCTCTGCGATGGTGGCGGCGCCCGTGGATCCGACGAGAAAGCCGGCGATGCTGCCGAGCCCGCGGGAGCCGAGTACGAGCATGTCGGAGTCTTTCGCGGCGGACGCCAGGGCCAAAGCAGGCAGGCCCCCCACCCGGCGCGTAGAGATCTCCAGCGAAGGATGCTCGCGCCGTAGCTCGTCGGCCGTATCGCGGAGGATGCCTTCGGCCCAGTGGCGGCGTTCCTCGGTGGTCAAGACCGGCAGTGGCGGATTCTCCAGCCATTCCTCGGCGTGGACCAGATCCAGGGACGCGTTCCGGAGCTCGGCCTCATAGGCCGCCCAGCTGGCCGCCGCAGTACTTTCAGGGGAGCCGTCCAGGCCCACAGTCACTTGGCTCGTCATGAGGTGCATCTCCTTCGATGAAGTGTCTTTCTCGCTTTCTACGGCCTGGCTTCACTATTGGCGTGCGATGACGGCGACAGGCGCCCGGGCGTGGTGGAGGACCGCGTGAGTGATCGGGCCGATGTGCGCGCCGACCGAAGAACGGCGGATGCGTCGGCCGACGATGATGAGTCCCGCTTCGGATCCGCTTTCCACGAGCTGCCAGGAGGCATGGCCGGCCGTCGCACGCGCGGCGACGTGTACGCCCGGGTATTTCTCACGCCAAGGCTCCAGCATCTCGTCCAGGCCGGCATTCGCGCTGATGTCGAGTTGTGCGTGAATCCTCGGGTCGTACACAGCTCCGTACCCCATCAGCGGGGGAAGAGCCCAACTGTGGAGCACACGCAACGTGCAGGACCGCCGGGATGCCTCCTCGAACGCGAAGGCCAGTAGCGCTTCGCAGGGCTGGCCGATGTCGACGCCTACGACCAGTTCACGGTCTCTGTGGCAGTCCTGGGGGTGCGCAATCGCATCCTCGCCCGCGCGCACCAGCACGATGGGTCGCTCTGTCGAGTGGATGACTGCCATACCGACGGAGCCGAGGACGAAGCCGGCGAGGGCTCCGAGCCCCCGCGAGCCGAGGACGAGCATGTCTGAGGTTGTTGCCACGGCAGCCAGTGCCTTCGCTGGCCGGTCGTCGAGCGACCGGGTGCTGATGCTCAGTTCGGGATACCTGTCATGGAGCTCGTCTGCGGCATCGCGCAGGAGCGCCTCCGCCCACTGAGAGCGCATGCCGGCACTGGTGACGGGGGTGAGGTCGAGGGGGGACGCCCACTCTTCAGCGTGGACGAGATGGAGTGGAACCTCACGCAGGAGTGCCTCCCGCGCGGCCCAGTGGGCTGCTGCCGCACTCTCTGCCGAGCCGTCGAGGCCGACGGCGACGAGTCCGTTCATGATGGCCATCCTCATGCTCCTCTGACAGGGTTCGGCATGCGGTCGGGGGGCTCCTCTCCCCCCATGTCGAGGCGGAACGGCGGGTATACGTCGGTCATGAGACCGGAGTAGGCCGCGACGCGCAGCACCCACCTGTTGAGCCCGATGACGAGGTCGAACAGATCGCGTGGGTACTTCTCGGTGAAGGCCAGTGTGACGACCGCGATGAGCGCGAGGAGACCGATCAGGCCGCCGCCCCACCAGCCGCCTCGCACGGCACCGGTGAAGAAGCCGATCACGAGGTAGTGAGGGATGGCGAGCAGCCACCATTTCACCAGGACCAGGCCCCGGGAGAGGCGCTCGGGGTAGGCGATGTCCAGGCGGGCCGGATAGTCGGGTTCGGGGCCGAGGCTGAACGGCGGGTACCGGTCGGTGCCCAGCGCGCCGTAGGCGTAGTAGGACACGCGCCAAGACCAGCGCAGCACACCGAGGTTGAAGTCGAAGAGGGGGCGCGGATACCGCTCCGTGAAGAGGATGGCGAAGAACGCGATCACGCTCACGACGGCGAAGGCGATCCAGAGGAAGAACAGCACGATGTAGTGCGGAATTGCCAAGACCCATTTGATCAGCCAGAGCCACCGGGACAAGGGAGAGTCCAGCCGGGCCGAGACCAGGACCGGCTGGAGGGCGCTTGGCATCATGAGGCTCAGCTCCTCAGGGTGCGAGGGTGTCGTCGACGGCGAAGCCGAGCTGCTCCTTCACCGAGACCACGCCGTCCACCGTGCGGCAGAGCCTTTCGATGACCGGGATGAGGCTCTTGAGCTGCGCCGTTCCGTGCAGCTCGACCCGGCCGCCGGTCACGTCCACGGTGATGGCGCTGGAGCTCTGGCGCAGGGTGCGGTCGAGGATGTCACTCGTGATCTCGTGGCGGATCGCATCGTCGTCACGGAGGAAGATGCGCAGCAGATCCCGTCGGCTGACGATGCCGACCAGCGTGTCCGTCTCGTCGACGACGAGGAGACGTTTGACTCCTTGCGCTTCCATCAGCCTGGCGGCTTCGGCGACGGTCCAGTCGGGTCTGGCGCATACGGGAGGAGCGGACATCAGCTCTTCGGCACGCAACCCCGCTGCCTTGTCCTCTTGCCACGCTTCCCGTTCGGGCAGCGACCGGAAGTAGTCGCCTTGGGCTGCGGACTTCGGGAGGAGGTCCCCTTCCGAGATCAGGCCGAAGGCATGCCCCGCGGAGTCGACGACGGGGACTGCCGACACCTGGTGTTCCACGAGTGTCCGGACGATGTCCTTGAAGGCGGCGTTCTGGGGGACGGTGACGACCTCCCGGGTCATCAGCTCGCTTACTTCTCGATGCCTCACGGTCTTCTCCTACCGCTCGGTGGCCGTCGGCGAGCCGAGCGACATGTCTTCATGCTCGTAGTTGAGCCGATTGATCACGTCCACCACTCCGTCGACGCTCTGGCACAGCCGCACGACGATGGGGACGAGGCTGTGCCGTCCCACCGCGCCGCTGAGGGTCACCACCCCATCGGCGACCTCGACGGTCAGGTCCGCTTCGGAGACGACGCCCACGGGACGCTCGGACTCGTCCACGACGGGCACAGCGGTGATGTCGAACTCGTCGAGGAGCCGGGCGATCTCCTTGAACGGGGTGCCGCGCTGGACACTGACGGCTGTCGGAGTCATCAGGTCGGCGACGCTGCGGTGCCTCATCGTCGTCCTCCCTATGCGGGAACTTCGACGTCGAACTGCGCTGTGACGTCCACGACTCCCGGTACCGTGCGTGCGACACGCATCAACACGTCCCGCAGAGTCGCGGCGGGGATGGAGCCGTGGAGGTAGACGATTCCGTTTGCGACGTGGACGTGCACCTCGGCCGAACCGGCGGGGATGAGCTCAGCCATGATCAGCTCACGGAGCTCCTCTCCGATGTCAGCATCGGGGCGGAGGTAGATCTTCAGAAGATCCCCACGGCTGACCACCCCGACGAGGCGGCCGTCGCCCTCGACCACAGGGAGCCGCTTCAAGTGGCCGCGGGCCATCAGGCGGGCGGCGCCCGGGATGGTGGCGTCCTTGCGCACCGTCACGGCCGGTACGGTCATCAGCTCGCCTGCGGTGACGGCGCGGGACTCGTCCGCGCCCTGCGCCTTGAGCAGCAGGTCCGCTTCGGAGACCACGCCGGCGACCCGTCCGTCTTCTGACAGGACGGGCAGCGCACTGATCCGCCATTGCCGCATGGTCTCCACCACGTCCTTGAATTGTGCTCCGCGATCGACGGAGATGACGGCATGCGTCATTACGTCGTCGACGGTGCGCAGGTGCTTCATGACGCCTCCTGAAATATCAGCCCGTATTTCGATCCTCGATATCGCCGTCCTCCGGAGGTAGGGCCGTCCGGGGTCCGCTGGGGACTGACTGGCCCTGTTGGCCGCGCCCCGGCGGTGCTTGAATGAAATTGACGGAAAGAGTCCTTACGGATGCGGAGAAGCGGCTGGCGGCCGTGCACCGCACAATCTGGATCCGCGAGAAGCGGGCGGACTCTTTCCGCCTTTGCCGCGTGGCGTGCTGGTCCACGTCGGCCGTCCCGCGCATGTGGTCCCGACCGTCGGTGCCGGGAAGGCCGGCCTGCCGGCGGAGCAGGTCGGCCTCCGAGATGAGGCCGATGGGGTGGTGGCGAGTGCGATGCGGCATGGCCTGATCTCCCTTGCATGCGGGTCCGTCAGTCGTGGGCGATGACCGCGACAGGTGCGGCGGCATGGTGCAGAACGGCATGAGCCACCGGTCCGAGATGCGCGCCCAGAGGCGAGCGGCGCAGATGCCGGCCGACGACAACGAGGTCCGCGCCGGCTGAAGCCTGGACGAGCTGCGGGCCGGCGGGCCCCATGAACGCGTTGTGGGTGACCCGCACGGACGGGAACTTGGAACGCCACGGCAGCAGCGTTTCGTCCAGCATCTGCGTGACACTCCGGCCGATGTCACGTTCGTTGTCGGGGTCGAAGAAAGGGACGTACTCGTTAGCGGATGGGAGCTTCCAGCCGTGGACCGCCCGCAGGGCGCAATCGCGACGGGAGGCTTCCTCGAAGGCGAACGCGAGGACCTTGTCGGCCGCCTCGTGGATGTCGACACCCACGACGATCTCGCCGTACCGGGTGGGCTCCGCGTCCGCCGTTTCATCCGATGCCCGTACGAGGGCCACCGGGGTCTCGGTGGCTGCGACCGTCGACATGCCCACCGAGCCGATGAGGAAGCCGACCAGGCCGCCAAGGCCTCGGGAACCGAGGACGAGCAGTCCCGCGTCGATCGCCTCAGCGGCAAGCGCCGCGGCCGGCCTGCCGGACAGACACCTCGTGGTGATCTCCACATCTGGGTGACGGGGACGTACGTCCTCCAGCGCATCGGTAAGAGCTTCGTCGGCCCACCGGTCGGCCGCCTCGTGGCCCAGCCGCGGTATGGCAGGGCTGCTCGGCCAGTCGACAGCGTGGACGAGCCTCAGCGACACCCGCCGCAAGGCCGCCTCCCGGGCTCCCCACCGGGCGGCCGCCATGCTCTCGGGAGAGCCGTCGATGCCGACGGTCACGTGATGTTTCATGGCGGGAGCCTCCTGCGCGCCGCGGGTCCGCGGTCTGGCTCTCAGCGTGGCCGGTGGGGTCGGGGGCGGAGGAGGGGCCAAATGGTCCCTTGTGGGACCGACCAGCCCCGACTACGCCGGGGAGGTGTGCGAGGCGATGTAGTCCGCGCAGCCGTTCAAGGTGTTCAGGGCGGGATAGTCCGTCTCCGGGAGAGGGAGGCCGGTGCGGCCGCTCAGCGCCTCGACGAGGTTGAGGAAATCCAGCGAGTCCATCTCTAGGGTGTCCCGAATGTTCTCGTCGGGCGAGAGTGCGGTCGGGTCGGCGCCCGGGACCACCTCCGTCAGAACTTCCTTGATCAATTCGAGAGCCGCATCACGGTTCACAGGTCCTCCGGTCGCTGGAGCAGTCGGTCGATTACGGTCAGGAAGCGGGCGCCGGTCGCACCGTCGCTCGCACGGTGGTCGGCGGAGAGCGTGGCCGTCACGGTCGGGTGGACCGTGAGCATTCCGTTCACGGCCACCGGCTGCTCGATGACGCGTCCCAGTCCGACGAGCGCGACCTGGGGTGGGTAGATCACCCCGTAGACGGCCTCCACACCCTGGTCGCCGAGGTTGGTCACCGTGAGGGTCGGGTCGGTGGTCTCCGAAGCACGCAGGCGTCCGCCACGCGCCCGAGAGACGAGGTCCCTGAGCGCCTCCATCAGTTCCGGCAACGGCATGGTGTCGGCGTCCGCCAGTGCGGGCGCCGTGAGGCCACCGCCACGCAGGGATACTGCGATGCCGAGTCGTACTCCGCTCGCCGGGACGAACGCGTCGTTCCTCCAATGGCCGTTCAGTTCCGGGACCTGGTGGGCGGCCAGTGCTACGGCCTTCAGTAGCAAGGCGACCGGCACGAGCCGCTGCGCTACCGGCTTGCCCGCATTCTGGTCGCGCATCCACGTCATGGCGGCGGCGAGGTCCACCTTCGTGGACAGGTAGTAGTGGGGGATTTCGCGTTTCGCCCGCGTCATCAGCGCTGCGATCGCCGCACGCGCGCCCGGAGCGGACTCGGCCGGCGATGCGAGCACCGGTTTCTCCACCGGCTCCTGCGGTTCCGCCTTACGAGGCAGATGATCCACCGCCGCAGCACGTACGTCGTCCGCCCTGATGGTGCCGTTGCGCCCGGTGCCCCGTAGGCCCCCCAGATCGACGCCCATCGACTGAGCCAGGCGGCGGGCGAGCGGCGATGCCCGCAGCCGGCGCGGCGGCTCGGTCGGTGCGTGTTCGACGTCGTAGCGGGTGATCCGCCCTCCCTTGCCGGACCCGTGGACGGTGGACAGGTCGATGCCCTTCTCCTCGGCCAGGTGCCGCACGAGAGGGGTGGATACGGCCCTCTCGGTCCGCGTGACGGGCCGACTGGGGGCGGGCTGCAGGTCGGGAGAAGGAGCCGGGGCGGGTGTGATGGGCTGCTTGGCCGCAGGGCGGGCGGGAGGGGCAACGGCCGAGTCGATGGATGCCATCGGTGTGCCGACCGGCACGGTAGTGCCTGGCTCTACCAGGAGGGCGCTGATCGTCCCCGAGTCGAAGCACTCGACCTCGATCGTCGATTTGGCCGTCTCCACGACGGCGACGACATCCCCCTTCGTCACCGTGTCGCCCGGGCCGACCAGCCACTCGATCAGAGTGCCCTCTTCCATGTCCGCACCGAGGGAGGGCATGGTGAATTCGGCCATGTCAGCTCACCGTCCGGCGGACCGCGTCCGCGATGGTCGCGACTTGGGGCAGTGCCGCCTCTTCGAGCTGCCGGGCATAGGGGATGGGTACCTCCGCGCTGCAGACGCGTTCCACCGGAGCATCGAGTTCGTAGAAGGCCTGCTCGGTGATGCGGGACGAGACCTCCGCGGCCAGACTGCCGCTGCGCCAGGCCTCGTCGATGATCACCGCCCGGTGGGTGCGGCCGACGGAGGCCATGATGGTGGCATCGTCGAGGGGCCGCAGGGTACGCAGGTCGACGACCTCCGCGCTGATGCCCTCCCCGGCGAGGACATCCGCTGCAGCCATGGCCTTGGGCAGCGAGCCTCCGTACGTGATGACGGAGACGTCCGTGCCGGGCCGGCGTACGGCGGCGGTGTCGAGGTCGACGGCTTCGATGGTGCTGTCCAGTACGCCCTCCGCGTTGTAGAGGCTGCCGTGCTCGAAGATCAGTACCGGGTCCGGGTCGGCTAGAGCAGCCGCGAGCATGTGCCGCGCGTCGTCCACGGTCGCGGGGGCGAGTACCCGGATCCCGGGGATGTGGGCGTACCAGCCTTCGAGGCTGTGGGAGTGCTGGGCACCGAGCTGCCGCCCGGCTCCGGTGGTCATGCGGATGACCACGGGGACGCCCAGTTGCCCTCCCGACATGTGCAGCAGGGTGGCCGCGTTGTTGAGGATCTGGTCCAGTGCGAGAAGACTGAAGTTGACGGTCATGATCTCGACTACTGGTCGCATTCCGCCGAGCGCGGCGCCGATGCCCGCACCCACGAACCCCGACTCGGACAGAGGAGTGTCGCGGATCCGTTCGGGTCCGAACTCCTCGAGGAGTCCGAGACTGACCCCGAAGCATCCGCCGTATTTCCCGACGTCCTCGCCCATGAGGAAGACTCGTTCGTCCTCGTGCATAGCCTCGCGAAGCCCTTCGCGCAGCGCTTCCCGGTACGTGGTCGGCGGCGGAGCCCCGGTGGATGACTTTCGCGTGCTCATGTGGTGCTCCCGGGTGCGCTCGTGACGAAGCGAAGCAGGTCCGCGACGGGCTCCATGGGCGCGTCCTCCGCCGATCGGACAGCCCGGTCGATCTCGCCGAGTACGCCCTTGTCGAGCTCCTCCATCGTCCGGTCGTCGAGCCGGCCGTCCGTACGCATCAGGTCGGCCAGCCCCTGGACGGGGTCGCGGCCCTTCCACGCCTCGATTTCGGACTTGGCCCGGTAGCGGTCCGGGTCGTACATGGAGTGGGCGCGGAACCGATACGTCTGTGCCTCGATGAAATGCGGTCCGTTGCCCGCTCGTACGGACTCCACCGCCCGCCGCGCGGCTGCTTCGACTGCGAGCACGTCCATGCCGTCGACCGTCCAGGCAGGCATGCCGTAGGACGCGGCGCGCATGGCGAGGTTGGTCTGCGCGTGCTCCCGGGCCAGGCTCGTCCCCATGGCGTACAGGTTGTTCTCGCAGACCAGCAGCAGGGGCAGCTGCCACAAGGCGGCGAGGTTGGCCGTCTCGTGGAACTCGCCTTCGGCGAAGGCGCCGTCGCCGAAGAAGCAGCAGGTGACATGAGTGCTGCCGCGCATCCGGTCGGCGAGGGCGAGCCCCGCTGCCAAGGGCAGCCCGCCGGCCACGATGGCGTTGCCCCCATAGAAGCGGCGGTCCGCGTCGAACAAGTGCATGGAGCCGCCGCGCCCGCGGCTGCACCCCGTGGCCTTGCCGTACATCTCCGCCATCACGGCCTCGGCGGGAACTCCCCTGGCCAGGGCGTGCCCGTGCTCGCGATAGGTGGACACCACGGCGTCCTCCTCGCCCAGCGCCTGGTTGACGCCTACGGCGACGGCTTCCTCGCCGATGTAGAGATGAACGAAGCCGCGGATCTTCGTGCTGCTGTACAGCTCGACGCACCGCTCCTCGAAGCGGCGGATGGTGAGCATCTGCCGGAGCAGGGAGAGGTGATGGTCGGGTGAGGGAAGGCTGTCGGGAGCGCCGCGCGCGGTGGCGGAGCCTGCCTTCCTGCGTCCACTCTTGCGTGCTGCCCGACGGGCTTTCCCTTCCGTCTGCGCGCTGGTGCTGCTCATCGTTCCGCCTTCTCTCGCGAGCGGGTCATCCGGGGTTCTCAAGCGTGGACAGGTCCCCTTCGGGCAACCCCAGTTCCCGGGCCCGCAGCAGTCGGCGCATTACCTTGCCGCTGCGGGTCTTGGGGAGGTTCTGATCGAACTCGATCTCTCTGGGGGCCACTGCCGGGCCCAGCCGCCGGCGTGCGAACGCCAGAAGTTCTCGCTTGAGGGGCGCGTCGGGGACGAGCCCCGGACGCAGGGAAACGAAGGCCTTGACGACGGCTCCGACGACCGGGTCCGGGCGGCCGATCACGCCGGCTTCCGCGACGGCGGGGTGCTCCATCAGCGCGCTCTCCACCTCGAACGGGCCAATGAGGTGCCCTGCCGACTTGATGACGTCGTCGGCGCGGCCTACGAACCAGAACCAGCCGTCCTCGTCGCGCTTCGCGAGATCGCCCGTGAGGTACCAGCCGTCCGCGAAGCACGCCGCGTAGCGTGCCCCCTCGTTCAGATAGCCCCGGAACATGGAGGGCCAGCCCGGACGGAGCGCCAGCTCTCCCTCGACACCCGCTTCGCCGATCACGCGCACGCGCCCGTCGGTGATCTCTGCGCGGCCGTCCTCGCCGCGTTCAAGAAGCGCGGCCTCGACTCCGGGCAGTGGGCGCCCCATGGAGCCCGGCCGGATGTCGCAGGAGGCAAAGTTGGCGATCATGATGGCGCCGGTCTCCGTCTGCCACCAGTTGTCATGAATGGGCAGACCGAGGACATCCTGCCCCCACAGCACGGCTTCGGGGTTCAGCGGCTCACCCACGCTGGCGATGAATCGGAGGGCCGACAGGTCGTACGGCCCCGGGAGCTTCCGGGTACCCTCCCTGGGCGTGGCGCGCATCAGCATGCGGACGGCCGTCGGGGCCGTGTACCAGACGGTGACTCGCTCGCTTTCCAGGATCCGGTACCACCGGTGTACATCGAAGTCGCCCTCGTCCACCACGACCGTCGCGCCGTGGGTGAGCGGGGCGATGATCCCGTACGACGTGCCCGTCACCCACCCGGGGTCCGCCGTGCACCAGTAGACGTCCTCCTGGCGAAGGTCGAGCGCGAAGGCCGCCGTCGCGTGGTGGGCTACGACCGCCTCGTGCACATGGACCGCGCCTTTGGGGGCACCGGTCGTGCCGCTCGTGAAATGCAGCAGCGCCATGTCCTCCGGATCGGTGGGCGGCACGACGTACTCCTGCGGGGCATGCTCCATGAGCTCGGCGAAGGAAACGGTCCCCGGGGGTGGATCAGTGACCGGACCCACGAGCAGGACATGGTCCAGATGGGGCAGGCGGTGCCTGTTCTCCTCGACCTTGCGCCGGTACAGCGCCTCGGTGGTGACAAGGACCCGGGCATCGCCCAGCTCCAGCCGCTGGCGCACGGGCTCGGGCCCGAAGGCCGAGAAGAGCGGGCACAGCACGCGCGCGCTGCGCAATGTGCCCAGGACAGCCACATACAGTTCAGGGCAGCGGCCGAGGAGCGTGAAGACCCTCTCCTGCCGGCCCACGCCGAGGGTTGTGAGTGCGTTGGCGAAGCGGCCTGTGAGGCCGCCGAGCTCGCCATATGTGAGGTGGGTGACGGTGTCGTCGGCCGCGATGCAGCGGAGGGCCTCCCGCCCGCCGTGACCTGCCGCCAGGTGTCGGTCGACGGCCTCGTATCCGATGTTGAGCCCCTCTCCTCCGGGCAGCCCTGACAGCCAGGATCGAGCCTCGTCCCAGGTGAAGTCCGCGCGGGCACGCTCGTAGTCCTGGAGCATGAAGACGGCGTCCGGTCTGGGCTCTTTGCGGATGATCAGGTGGTCCATGACCGGGTCCTCGCCTCGCCTTGGAATCTTCAAGCAGACACCGTCACGCTTTGTGACGGCGGCAAACGCGGCTGCGCGGGCTCCAGGCGTCCCCCGGACGGTCCACGCTCGGCCCTCACGGTCACCAGGGCATCCCAAGGGGGCTGCGTGGCGGGGCAGCGAGCGGGGAGTCATCGACGCGAGCGGTCAGTCGGGGGACGACCCCGACCACGCCCTCGAGCTGACCGGTGAGGCGGACCAGGACCGGAACCTGGCTCTGTCTCTCCAGCCGGCCGTCCAGTGTGACGATGCCGTCCAGGACGTGGACGGTGACTGGGCCCGCGCCCAGCCCCATCGTGTCCGTGAGGATCTCCTCGACCACGCGGCGCCGTATCTCCGCGTCCGGTCGCAGAAAGAGCATGAGGAGATCACGACGGGTGACGATGCCGACGAGGCGGTCCTCCTCGTCCACGACAGGCAGCCGCTCGATGCCTCGGTGGGCCATCAGGCGGGCGGCGCCTGCCGCGGTCTCCTCCGCGTGGACTGTCACTGCCGGCGCGGACATGACCTCACCAGCGGTGAAGGACACCTCAGATGCGAATGTCCCTCGGCCGCCGGGCGCATCGCTCATCAGCGGATGCTCCGCCGTTTGCCGGACGATCAGGTCGCTTTCGGAGATGACGCCCAGTACCCGGTCCTCTTCGTCGAGGACCGGCAGTCCGCTGATGTCGTGCTGAGCGAGCAGCTTGGCGACATCCTTGAAAGAGGTGGAGGTGACGACCGAGACGACTTCGTCGGTCATCAGGTCTCCGACCTTGATGTGCTTCATGAGGCACCTCCCGTCGTCCCAGTGATCCGCACGGACGTGAAGGCCGGGGGTCGCTTGAGAACCCACGATCCACCGACCCCGACGAGAGGAGGAGGGCCGAATGGTCCGGAGCCGGGACCGATCGGACCTGCCCCCACACATGCAGGCGCCTCTTTCCTGCATGAACCGGGACCTTTGGTCCCTTTCGGGGACCTGAGCGGCCCTCTTGCTGCGGGAGTCCGCTGTGCCAGCGTGAGAGCCGGACCCTTGGCGGCTCTTTGAGGAGGAACCATGGAAGGCACCACGAGCAGCTCGGAACTGGGCTCCGTCGTAGTCGGCGTCGACGGCTCCGAGCCGGCCCGCCAGGCAGCGCTGTGGGCAGCGGCCGAGGCCGCGCGCCGCGAGCGCCCGCTGCACATCGTGTACGGGTCCGACACCGACGGCCGGGTCCTTTACGTTTCGGCGGAGACCATCGAGCAGGTCCGCCAGGCGGGCCGTGAACTGCTGGACACCACCGCCACCGCGGTGACGGACCAGTTTCCCGGCCTGCAGGTCAACACCGAGTTCAGCCGCAGCGCACCCGTCCCGAGCCTCCACCGGTCCGCGGGCCTCCACGGCACCATCGTGGTCGGCAACCGCGGCGCGGGCGGATTCAGCTCACTCATGCTCGGCTCGGTCGGACTGAAGGTCGCTGCGGGCGCGAAGACGCCCGTCATCATTGTCAGAGGCATCGACAACGGCGCCGAGACGGGTGTGGTGCTTGCTGCCGTCCGCGATGAACACGACCTCGAATCCGCACGGTACGCCGCACGCGAGGCCGAGCTCCGCAAGGGCTCACTGCGGCTGCTGCACGTGTGGAACATCCTGCAGTCCGTCGGCATGGTCGCGACCATGCTCGACGACGTGGACCAAATCGCAGGCGAGCACGTCCATCACCTGAACGAGGTGGGGGAGCGGATCCGCGAGGAGTTCCCGGACCTGACCGTGCAGGTGGACGCCGAGAAGAGCGTGTCCGTGGCCAGTGTCCTGGTCGAGGCCTCGCGCCGGGCGGACCTGCTGGTGATGGGCGGCCGGCGCTCCCCCAGCTACCTCGGACCCACCCTCGGGCGGGTCACGCACACTCTGGTCCACCACGCGAACTGTCCCGTGCAGCTCATTCCGCGCCACAGCCAGGAGCACGGGAGCGAGTCGTGACGGCCCCGGGCGACCACGATGAGATCGTCGTCGGAATCGACCCGGCCAGGGACTGGCGAATGCCCCTGGCCTGGGCGGTGGACGAGGCCAGTCGACGCCGGATCGGACTGCGGCTCGTCGCCGCAGTACCCCCGCAGCACGACACCCAGCACGTCGACGACACGCCCCGCAGCATCGCCCTGCACCAGGCCGCCTCGGAGGCCCTCAGCGCCGCTGCCGCCTGGAGCAGGGAGCGCCACCCGGAAGTCGAACCGGTCGCGGACCTGGTCGACGGGTTCCCCGCTCCGGCGATAGGCCGACTGTCCAGGCAGGCCCGCATGATCGTCCTCGGTTCGCGCCACCTGAGCCGTACCTCGGAGTTCCTCAGCGCCGGCTCCCTCGTGGTCCCCGTCACCGCGCAGGCGCAGTGTCCAGTCGTGGTCGTGGGCGACGCCGAGCACGTGACACAGCAGCCGCCCTACCTGGTGGTGGGCATCGACGGCAGCGAATCATCGAAGGCGGCGCTGGCGCAGGCGTTCGAGGAGGCCGATCTCAGAGGAGCCAAGCTGCGTGCCGTTTCCGTGTGGCAGGCTCCGGTCTTCCTGCTCCATGACGAGGAGGTTGCGCTCCAGGCGCAGCGACGGATGTTGTCGGAGACGACGGCAGGCTGGTCGCAGAAGTACCCGGACGTCGTGTTGACACACGAGATACACATCGGACACCCGGTGGAGGAGCTCGCCGGTGCCGCCGAGCACGCCTTGGCCGTAGTCGTGGGCCGGCGGGGCAGGGGTGGATACACCGGTATGCGGCTCGGATCGGTCGTCCACGGGCTGCTGCACCGGGCGCACTGCCCGGTGATCACGGTCCCCGTCGTGTGAGGACTGCCGTGACGATGTCCGCCGCTCAGCAGGCGTCCGCTCTCGCAGGACCCCACAGGGGTCTGATGGAGGCGGAGGCGGCGCGTCGGCTCGCGGAACACGGCCGCAACGAGGTGGCGGCCGCCAAGACCGTTCCGCTGTATGCCAGAGTGCTCGCGCAACTGCGGGACGCACTGATCCTCGTGTTGCTGGGAGCCGTCGTATTGACCCTCGCGATCGGCGACCACGCCGATGCGGTGGTCATCGCTCTGGTGATCGTGGTCAACACCGCCGTCGGCGTCGCCCAGGAGGTCCGGGCC
This sequence comes from Streptomyces sp. NBC_01546, assembly GCF_045208355.1. NCBI lineage: Bacteria > Bacillati > Actinomycetota > Actinomycetes > Kitasatosporales > Streptomycetaceae > Streptomyces > Streptomyces sp. NBC_01546. The sequence goes on along the minus strand of NZ_CP109379.1, from coordinate 58,745 downwards.
GACAATGCCGTGGCAGCCCTGTCCGCCCTGTCCGCCCCCAACGCCCGGGTGCTCCGCGACTCCGCCCCGGGGGAGGTTCCAGCCGCAGAAATCGTTCCCGGCGACGTACTGCTCCTCGGCGAGGGTGACATCGTCGCCGCCGACGCCGAACTTGCCGAAGCAACCGCCCTGTTGGTTGACGAGTCCATGCTCACCGGTGAATCGGTGGCCGTGGACAAGGACGCGGGCGCCCGGTTGAGTGCCGGGACGGTCGTCGTACGAGGGCGAGGCGTGGCAATGGTGACGGCCACGGGAGCCGACAGCGCGCTCGGCCGCATCGCCGCCCTGCTCGACGGCAGGCGGGAGCCGACTCCCCTGCAGCGCCGCCTGGGAGCCCTCGGCCGCGTCCTCGCCGCCGTCACCCTGGCCCTCTGCATGGTCGTGTTCGTACTCGGCCTCGCCCGAGGCCTGTCGGTCGCCACGATGGCGGTGACGGCGATCAGCCTCGCCGTGGCGGCCGTCCCTGAATCCCTGCCGGCCGTGGTCACCCTGTCCCTGGCATTGGGCGCGCGGCGGATGGCGGACCGGCACGCCCTGGTGAGGCGGCTCCCCGCAGTGGAGACACTGGGCTCGGTGACGGTCCTGGCCACCGACAAGACCGGCACCCTCACCGAGGGGCGCATGGTGGTCCAGCACGTGTGGACGCCACGCGCCACGTTCGACTTCTTCGGTGTCGGCTACGAACCGGAAGGCGACGTGCGGGTGGAAGGCAGGCGGCCGACCTTCGACGAACTCGATCCCGTACGCGAGCTGTTGACCGTCGCGGCCCTCTGCAACGACGCGGGGCTGCGGCCACCCCAGGATTCCTCGGACGAAGAGCACCGCTGGACCGCGGTCGGAGACCCCATGGAAGCCGCGCTCCTGGCCGCGGCGGCCAAAGCCGGCTGCGCGGACCAAGCAGTCCTGCATCGTGAGCGCCCGCGCACCGACGAGGCACCCTTCGACAGCGTGCGCAAGCGGATGACCACCCTGCACACGACGCCGTCGGGCCAGCTGCTCGTGTGCCTGAAAGGCGCGCCGGAAGTAGTGCTGGACGCAGCCATCCTCGACGAGAGGCCCGATCTGCTCCACGGCACCCGGCAGGAAGCAGCACTGCTGGCCTCCCACGGCTATCGGGTCCTGGCCGTGGCTACGGGCACACGTGACGAGGTGCCCCGCCACGCCGCCGAAGCGGAATCGGGGCTGCGCCTGCTGGGCCTCGTAGCGATCAGCGACCCGCCCAAGCCCCACGCAACCGCCACGCTCGCCGCCTGCCGCGCGGCAGGCATCACCCCGGTGCTCATCACGGGAGACCACCCCGCCACGGCACGGGCGATCGCGACACGCGTCGGACTGCTGGACGACGACCACACTGAGGAGCGCGTCGTCACCGGGTCGGACGTAGCAGCCGGACGGATCACCGACCTCACCGGCGTCAGGGTGTTCGCCCGTACCACCCCGCAGCAGAAATTGGACATCGTCGAGGCATGGCGCTCGCGTGGCGAGATCACCGCGATGACCGGCGACGGAGTCAACGACGGCCCGGCCCTCCGGCAGGCCGACATCGGCGTCGCCATGGGCCGCCGCGGCACGGAGGTCGCCCGGCAGGCCGCCGACCTGGTGCTCACCGACGACGAGCTGTCGACCGTGGTCGCGGCCGTGGAGGAGGGCCGGCGCGTCTACGACAACATCCGCCGTTTCCTCGTCTACGGGCTGGCCGGTGGCGCGGCAGAGATTCTCGTGATGCTGGCAGGCCCCCTGCTGGGACTCGCCCTGCCGCTGCGGGCGGGGCAGATCCTGTGGATCAACCTCCTCACCCACGGACTGACGGGTGTCGCCATGGGAGCCGAGCCCGTCGCGCCAGGAGCCATGCGCAGGCCCCCGCGGCCGCCGGGCCAGCAGATCCTCGGTGACGGAGCCTGGCAGCGGCTGCTCATCCTCGCCGCTGTGGTCACCGCGTCGAGCCTCGGTGCCGGGGTCGTCGCGCGGCACTGGGGCCTGCCGTGGCAGAGCGTCCTGTTCCTCGCCCTCCTGGCAAGCCAGCTGGGTGTCGTGCTGGGTCTGCGCACGCGTCTGCTGACCCGCGAGAATCTCTTCCTGCCGTTGTCCGTACTCGCGTCGGTGCTGCTTGGCGCGGCCGCGCTCTACGCGCCGTTCCTTCAGGCGGTGCTGGACACCGAGCCCCTCGGCTGGACCGGCGTCGGCCTCGCGGCAATCGCCGCCATCACCGCAGGCACCGCAGCCCGACTCTCGAGAACCGCATTCCACAAGGAGACAAGACGATGAACCCTGACACCACCGGAAGTGGCATCCATGCACACCTGGGGGACCAGATGGTCGTGGGCGGCCCCACTGTCGGCAAGCCCGGCCGTGACGGCGAAGTCGTCGGACTGCACCATGACGACGGCACTCCGCCGTACGACATCCGCTGGTCGGACACCGGCCGCGTCACGCTCTACTTTCCCGGTCCGGATGCCCACGTCAGGCATTTGGGCGACGCCGAAGGAAAGCCGGCAGACCGCCAGGCACAGCGGCGGCCGCGCACCCCTCCGAAATGAACGCATCGCAACGCGGGGCTACCGTGGAGGCAGACGTCAGTTCCGTTCCCGCGTGCCCTTGGAGGTGCCATGGCCGGGGAGGGCCACGACACCCCACGCGCCCAGCTGCCTCGTCTAAGGCTGGATGAATTGCTCGACGAACTTCAGGTGCGGATAGACGAGGTGCGCGGTACCCGGGACCGCCTGAACGGTCTCCTTGAAGCCGTGATGTCGGTCGGCCGTGAACTCGACCTGCCCCAGGTCCTGACTGGGATCGTGGAAGCCGCCGCGGTACTTGTGGACGCGGAGTACGGGGCCCTGGGAGTGATCGGGGACGACCGGACACTCGCGGAATTCCTCCCGGTCGGCATCAGCGACGAGCTGCGTGCCCAGATCGGTGATCTGCCTTCCGGACACGGCATCCTCGGAGAGCTGATCCGTCACCCGCAGCCGCTGCGCCTGACGGAACTGTCCGACCATCCGGCCTCGTACGGCTTTCCGGCCCACCACCCGCCCATGCACACCTTCCTCGGAGTGCCCATCCGGGTGCGCGAGGAGGTGTTCGGCAACCTCTACATGACCGAGAAGCGGGGCGGGGCGGACTTCGATGCCGAGGACGAGGCCGTCCTGTCGACCCTGGCTGTCGCGGCCGGAATCGCGATCGAGAATGCACGGCTCTTCGAGGAGGTCCGGCTCAGGGAACGCTGGCTGGAGGCCAGCTCCGACTTCACGAACGAGCTGCTGTCCGGCTCCTCCGAGATCCAGGTACTGGAAGGGATGCTGGAGCGGGCCCGCGAGATCACCGTGGCCGACATGGGCGTCTTCTACCTGGTGGGCCCGGGCGGCGAGCTGCGCGGCTCGCTGGCCGTCGGCGAGGGAGCCGAGGCACATCGGGGCATCGTGCTGCCGAGCAGCGAGGGCACCCTCGCCGCAGCGGCCCTCGCCCAGGACGGACTGATCACGGTCCCGGATGTCGAGAGCGACGAAGGTGTGACCGTGCAGCCGGAGCGGTGGAAGGGCTTCGGGCCCGCGGTAGCGGTCACGGTGGGTACCAAGGAGCGGCTGAGCGGCGTACTGATGCTGGCCCGTCGACGCGGTCGCGCACCGTTCGCCGCTGCGGAGATCTTGGCGTTGCCAGGCTTCGCCGGGCAGGCCGCGATCGCCCTGGAGCTTGCCGATCACCGGCGGGACGCGGAACAAATGAGTCTGCTCGAGGACCACGACCGCATCGCCCGGGACCTGCACGACCTCGCGATCCAGCGGCTGTTCGCCACGGGAATGACTTTGCAGAGCGCCCAACACTTCGTGGAGCATCCCGAGGCGTCCGAAAGGCTGAGGCGGGCGATTGACGACCTCGACACCACCATCAAGATCATCCGGTCGACCATCTTCGGCCTTCGAGAACACGAGGTGCCGGATGCGGAGCCGAAACTCCGGCTCCGCGTGGTCCGAGCGGTTGACGAGGCCGCTGCCGTGCTGGGCTTCGCCCCCGCCTTGCGGATGGAGGGACTGGTAGAAACCGACGTGCCAGTGCCAGTGGCCGATGAGGCGCTGGCCGTGATCGGTGAAGCGCTCAGCAACGTCGTTCGGCACGCACGGGCCCGGCATACGGAAGTCTCCATCGCGGCGGTCGACGGCGTACTCGTGGTCACCGTGACCGACGACGGCGTCGGGCTCCCAGAACATGGGCGCCGCAGCGGGCTCCGCAACCTGGCCGAGCGGGCGGAGAAGCTGGGCGGCCGACTGACCGTCTCGGCACGAGGCGCCGTGGGACACGGCACCTGCCTCGAATGGGTGGTTCCCTTGCCCAGGGCCGACGCCTGACCCCGCAGCGGTTGTCAGGGCTTGCCCTCTTCGTGCTCGTGCACTTGGGCGGCGATGACCGCGGCTTGGACACGGCGTTCGACGCCCAGTTTGCCGAGCAGCCGGGAGATGTGGTTCTTGACGGTCTTCTCGGACAGATAGAGCTGCTTGGCGATCTGCCGGTTGGTCAGGCCCTCGCCGATGAGCTCAAGGACAGCCCGCTCACGCTCGGTGAGCGTGGCGAGGCGCTCGTCCTCCGGCGGCTTGGCGGCTTCCGGAACCCGCAGTGAGTGCATGAGCCGGGCGGTGGTCGCGGGGTCGAGCATCGACTGCCCCGTCGCGACCGTCCGTACGGCGGAGACCAGGTCGGATCCCTTGATCTGTTTGAGTACGTAGCCCGCGGCGCCGGCTATGATCGCGTCGAGGAGGGCGTCCTCGTCGTCGAAGGACGTCAGCATGAGGCAGGCGAGCTCCGGCATGCGCGAGCGCAGCTCGCGGCAGACGGTGATGCCGTCGCCGTCCGGCAGACGTACGTCCAAGACCGCCACGTGCGGCCGCAGGGCCGGACCCCGGGCCAGAGCCTGCTCGGCCGTAGCGGCCTCGCCCACCACTTCGATGTCGGGCTCGGCGTCGAGGAGGTCGTGCAGCCCCCGGCGGACGACCTCGTGGTCGTCCAGGAGGAACACCCTGATGGGCGCCTCCGCAGAAGCAGCCGGTGCATCGGACATCCACGCCCCTGAGATCGGTGTACGTCTCAGTCGCATTGTCGCAGGAAGGGTCGGAAAGTACCTGTGGGGAGCGGGTCACGCAGCCGTACCGACGGGACCTGCGAGCTCCATCCGCACGTCCACAACCCCTTCGACGGCGCGGACAGCGCGGGCGATCAGAGGTGCCAGGGCGCGGTCCCGTAGGTCGCCCCGAAGGGTGACGACGCCCTCCTCGACCGTGCAGTCGATGCCTACCGGGGGAGCCAGTTCCGCGAGGACGGCATTGCGGACCTCGTCTTCGATCTCCTCGTCGGGCCGCAGGAACACCTTGAGCAGGTCACTGCGGCTGACGACGCCCTCCAGCAGGCCGATGGCATTGACCACCGGCAGCCGCTTCACGCCCTTCCTGGCCATGATGCGGGCGGCTTCGGCGATCGTGGCGTCCGGGTGCACGGTGACGGCAGGACTGGACATGAGCTCCTCGGCGAGCACCGCTCCGGCCTTGGACGCCTCCTCCAGCTGCTCGGGCAGTCTCGGGTCGTTCCGCCGGAACTCCTCCTTGGGCAGAAGATCGGCCTCGGAGACGACGCCCACGACCCGGCCCTCTCCTTCGAGTACCGGCAGTGCGCTGACCTTCCACTGATGCATCAGCTCGACGATCTCCTTGTACGAGGCCTCGCGGCCGATGGCCACGGCGGTCTGGGTCATGACATCACTGACGGTGTACTGGGATGCGGGCATGGCCGGCTCCCTCACATGATCTCGATGGGGGAGGATCCGGTTCACAGCGAGCTGCCGCTGCCGTGAGGTGCGTAGAGGTCGAGGAGCCGGACCCTGGCGGCCACGAGCCGGTGGGCGAGTACCTGACCCACCCAGTGGTCCATGGCGGAGCCGAATCGGGGGTCGGCCTCCATCATCGTGCGCACGGCGGCCGCATCGAACTCGTGGGCGCGCACAGGGCTCGTCGCCTCCGCACCGAAGTGCCAGGTGTAGGGAGGGAACAGCCAGGACCAGCCGACCAGCTCGCCGGAACCAAGAGCCTCGATCACCGCTGCCTGTCTGCCGGGCACGTGGACGTCGAGGCCGACCGTGCCGGATCGCACGATCCAGAACCGGTCGGCGTGGCCTCCCTCATTGAAGAGGCGGGTACCTACGGGAAAACCGACCTCACGCGCGATGTCCGTCAGACGGGCGCGGTACTCCGCCGACAGGGCGGTGGCGATCCGGGTGGGGGAATGTGTGCTCATCGCGGCCTCCGTTCGAGTCCGCCTTCAGTCTGGGACACGGCAGGGCTGCGGGGATGGGCCGATCGGCCCTGGTCGTGACCCCGACCGGCCCATGCCCTGACGCCGCAGGCCGGTGGACAGTAGGAACACGCGGGACCTGCCCTGTGGCAGAGTCCCAAGCCGTTGCCCCAGGAGCGTGAACCATGTTCTGGTACGACCACGGAATGGGCGGATGGGGCTGGGTCGCCATGTCGTTCAGCATGGTCCTCCTCGTCGCTCTGGCCGTCATGGCAGTCGTTCTGCTCCTCCGCAGCGCCGACCGTTTCCCCTCAGGCCCGGTAGAGCCCCGCGCCACGCCTTCCGCCAAGCAGGTGCTCGCCGAACGGTTCGCCCGAGGGGAGATCGACGAGGAAGAGTTCGAACGGAGTCTGACCGTGCTGCGTGAGCACGGTCCTGGTCGAAGCCGGCCCGAACCGGGAGAGGGCTGAACCCGGCCCGACGAGAGGGAGGCAAGGCGCGTCAGGAAGCCTCCCGGTCTCGCGATCAATCGGGAAGAGGGAGCCGAGCAAGGGGCGCGAACGATGAACCACGAAGCGACGCGGCGACCAGATCTCAGCGGCCCGGATGGGGCGCCGACTCGGAGCATGAAGCCGTTGGACCGCAGCGAAGCACTGAGCCTGCTCGGCACGGTATCGCTGGGACGCATCGTCTTCACCGAGCACGCTCTCCCGGCCGTGAGGCTGGTCAACCATCTCGTGGACGGGGAGGACATCGTCGTCCGGCTCCAGGACGGCGGAGCGCTCGCATCGCTCGTGGCGACGCCCGACGCCCCCGGGGTCGTTGTCGCCTACGAGGCAGATGTCGTAGACCCCGAGACCCGCCTCGGCTGGAGCGTCGTCGTCACCGGCTACGCCTCTCCGGTCGCCGAAGAGGACGGGGCCGACCCGTACGCGGCGCTGCTCGTGCCGTGGGTACGTCAGACGATGACCAGGGCCCTGCGCATCAGGCCGGATCTTGTCACGGGCTTCCTGCTCGACGCGGCCGAGTAGTCGCCCCCGGACTCCTGGTCGGCGGGCGTGTGAAGTAGCGGCCGACGGGCGGGACCTGGACTGTCGGTACCCGTGACGTAGGGGCGTTCGCGGGATGCTGTGGGCCGCGGCGAGAAGAAGTGCCATGCCCCAGCGTCTGAAAGCTGGCGTCGAGCCACCCGCTCTGGCCGGCTACCAGCGCAGCTGGCTTCGCGGCGACCTGCTGGCGGGTATCACCGTCGCCGCGTACCTCGTGCCCCAGGTCATGGCTTACGCGGGCGTGGCTGGGCTGGCGCCGGTGGTAGGCCTGTGGGCCGTCCTGCCCGCGATGGTCCTGGACGCGCTGACCGGCTCCTCGCGGCTACTCTCCGGCCGGCCCCGAGTCGACCACAGCTCTGATGACCGCCGAAGCAGTGGCTCCGCTGGCGGCTGGGAATCCGGCCCGGTACGCCGTCCTCGCGGCAGCTCTCGCGGTGGTCGTCGGGCTGCTGTGCCTGGTGGCCTGGGGCATGCGGCTGGGGTTACTGCGCGGACCTGCTCTCGCGGCCCGTGCTGGTCGGCTACATGGCCGGCGTAGCGCTGATCATGATCGTGGACCAGCTGCCCCGGCTCACCGGTGTCCGGGCGAGCGGCTCAGGCTTCTTCCCGCAGCGGCTGTCAGCCGTTCGGCACGTATCGGAGGCGCACTGGCCAACCGTGGTCCTGGCCGCGGCCGTGCTCGTCGTCCTCTTCGCCGCACCGTTCCTGTGGCGTACTCACCCCGGCCCGCTGCTCGTCCTCGTCGCAGCCACGGCTGCGGTGGCCGTCTTCGGACTCGACGACCGGTACGGAATCACGGTGATCGGCTCGGTTCCGGTGGGCCTGCCCGCCCCGAACTGCCCAGCATTGCCGATCTGTCCCACCTGCTGCTGCCCGCCCTCGGGATCCTGCTCGTCGGCTACACGGACGTGATCCTCACGGCACGGGCCTTCGCCGCCCACGACGACCCCCGCCCGCTCGACGCCAACCGCGAGCTGCTCGCCCTGGGCGCCGCCAACCTCGGAGCAGGCGTCCTGCACGGCTTCCCGGTCAGCAGCAGCGCCAGCCGTACGGCCCTCGCCGACTCGACGGGCGCACGCAGCCAGGGATACTCGCTGGCCGCCGCCCTGGGCTGTACTGACCGTACTGCTCTTCCTGGGCCCCCTCATCGCCCACACCCCGGCCGCCGTGCTGGGCGCCATCGTGGTCTATGCCGCCGTCAGCCTCGTGCAAGTGTGAGTGTTCCGCCGCCTCGCCGCCTTCCGGCGGCGCGAACTGCTCCTGGCGCTCGGCTGCACAGTGGGCGTGCTGACCCTCGGCATCCTTTATGGAGTGCTGGTGGCTGTGGCGCTGTCCGTTGTGGAGCTCTTGGCACGCGTGGCCCGTCCGCACGACGCCGTCGAGGGGCTGGTTCCGGGGCTCGCGGGCATCTCCAGTGCCTTCGCAGTCTGTCCGGTGGCAGCGCCGGGACGAGCGGCAACGTAGGCAAGAACGCCTCGTGCCCGTTGGTAACCGTGTTGAAGGAGGTCCTCAGCGACGAGGCTGGCCGAGTGTACTGAGAAGGCACAGCGCGGTGGCGACAGCACTGCAATCCTGGCGCTGCTGGCCGGCCACGCTCGGCAGAGCCCGCCGATGACGGCGGGGACAACGGCTTCTTCGTCGATCACTTTTTCGACGGCACCAAGCTCAAGTCCGCCAACCTCGACATCCTGAATCTCCCCAAGTCGGAGTAGTCGGCCGCCACCATTCCGCGGCCCGACCCACCAGCCGCCAGCCTCACGAGGGCTGGCGGCTGAGGTTAGTGCAGAGAAGCCATCGAGCATGCTGTCGATATGGGGTTGGTGGGAACCCCCTCTGCCAGGAGTGCCGCGCCCGGCTCCTGGCGTCACAGCAGAAGCCGGCCCACCCGGAGCCTGACGTTGCGGGGCCTTCTGGCCGCATCGGGCGCGCCGGGCCGCGCCCGGCCGGTGACGCTGGGGGGGCCAGGCCCGGAGTGGCGGTGAAGGAGGCCAACCCCGAGTGGTTCTGACCCCTCCCTTCGAGCCGATGCTCGCCCAGGCCGCCGAGTCCGTCCCCGGTCCCGGCGTCCTGGCGGGCGGCCTGGCCCTGGAGCAGAAACTATGGACAGGTATGGGCGTCTGTCCGTTGTCCGGCGTCCGGGGTGGTGTGGCCGCCGGCGGTGAAGATGCGGTCGAGGTGGTGGCGGAGTACGGCGATGGCTGACTCCGGTGTCCGTTGGGCGACGAGGATGCTGGTGCCCATGGTCGCGGTCATGGCGAGCAGGCTGACGGCCTCGGTGCGTGCGTCGGCGCCGGGATCGGCCAGGCCTGCCGCCTGGGCTCCTTCGATCAGGCCGGTGAGGGCGTTCTCGGCCGCGTCGGGGTTGTCGATGAAGGGCTGGGCGGCGAGTGCACCGTCGGTCACGGACAGGATCGAGTAGGAGCTGTACAGGAGGTGGAAGGTCCGGCTCTCCTGGTCGGTCGGCAGGGATGCCAGCAGCAGCGCCTCGATCGTCGCGCGCGGGCCCGGGTCCGGGCCGGCGGCGGCCAGGCGGGCGCCCACGCGGGCGGTGAAGCGGTCTGTCAGGTGCTGCAGTCCGTAGAAGAGCAGCTTCTCTTTGGTCTCGAAGTAGTACTGCACGAGCCGGAGGGATACGCCGGCCTCGGCGGCCACGTCGCGCATGCCGACGGCGTGCAGGCCTCGCCGCCCCGCGACTTGGATGAGCGCTTCGGCGATCTGGGTGCGCCGTTCCTCGTGGTCCACGCGCTTTGGCATCAGTGCTGTCTCCGGCCGTGGGTGGGGTGGGTGGTTCAGGGGCTCGCAGTCCGGCTTGGTCCGAACATTTTCATGGTACCGCCGTATCAACAATATGGTACGTTCGTATCACGAAGAACAGATCTTCCTGGAGGTGCCCCGTGCCCGAGAACACGACCCGAGTACGCCGCGACATCGGCCACTACGTGAGCGACGAGCTGCGCGACCGCTACTTCGCCACCTGCGACGTCCTCTACGCGAAGGGCGCGCCCGCTCGCTCCGAGGCGGACGTCGAGACGAGCTTCGGCACCACCCACGTCTACCGGTACGGCCCCGCCGACCCGGCAGCCGACTCACGCACGCCCGTGGTCCTGATACACGGTTCGGGAGGCTGCTCCGCCCAGTGGTACCCCAACACCCTTGCCCTCAGCGCCGAGCGCCCCGTCTACGCCCTCGACACTCCCGGCGACCCCGGCCGGAGCGTCCAGCGCGAACCGATGTGGCAGCCCGAGCGCGCGGCTCAGTGGATGGACGAGGCCCTCGACGCACTGGGCCTCGACAAGGTCCACCTCGTCGGCTCCTCGTACGGCGGCTGGCTGGTCATCAACCAGGCCCACCTGCGGCCCGAACGCCTCGCCTCGGTCACCGCCCTCGACCCGGGCGGTCTGGAGAAGGTTGGCCTGCGCTTCTTCGTATGGATCTTCGCCAGCCTCTTCGCCACCTACGCCCCCAAGGCGTGGCGCCCCCGCCTCGCCAAGTGGCTGGAGCAGCCGGTGATCGTAGTCCCCGAGCTCCGCGCGATGATCCAGGCCAGCGTGAAGGCCTTCCGGATCCGCCGCCCCGCCCCGCTGCCGCTGTCGGACGCAGAAGTGGGCTCCATCCGGACGCCATTCTACCTGATCATGGGCAAGCGCAGCCTGCTCGTACACCCCAAGCGGCAGCTGGAACGCGTACCGCGCCTGATCTCTGGCGCCCGCGCCGAGATCGTCGCCGCGACCGGCCACGGCCCGCAGATCGACCACCCCGATCTGGTCAACGCCCGAATGCTGAGCTTCATGGAGGACGTCGACTCCCTCGACCCGTCGGCGGCACGGGGCGTCACGGACGCGTAGCCGTGAGGGCCGCGGACGCGAACTGTTCAACAGGGCACAGCAGAAGTTCGACAGGCACCCCGGATATCGTTTGAGGGGTTGCAGCGCCGGGCCACCGCCCGCCGCCGCGGTGCCCCTGCCCTGGCCGCCCAGTGGCCGGCCTACTTCATCGCGTTCGATGTCTTGCAGGCCGAGCGCGTCGAGCTGGTCACCCTGCCCTACAAGGAACACCGCTGGCATCTGGAGGTGCTGTTCACAACCCGTGCCCTGAGCTTGTCGTTTTAAGGTTCGGCGTCGAACGGCGTCTCGAACGTGACTGGCGCTCCGCGGTTTGCGGGTCTGCAGGATGACCTTCGCGGGCGCATATGAAGATGTGATGGTGTTGATCGTGACTATAGATTCAGTGGTCGTGCGACAGCGCGTGGAGGATCTGGATGCGGCTGTGCCCTTCTACGAGGAGTTGACTGGAAGCAGCGCATCGCGGTTCGCCTTTGCCGGCGTCACCCTGGCTAGCGTCGGGCCTTTCCTCCTGTTTGCCGGGCCTGATGAGGCGGTGCAGCGCGTCGCGGGCGTGGCGGCGACTCTCACCGTCGCCGACCTGGACGCCGCAGTAGAGGAGGCGGAGGCGGGAGGAGCCGAAATCGTGATGCCTATTCAGCCCACCCCGAACGGCCGCCGTGCGGTGCTGCGGCATCCGTACGGCGGCGTCTTCGAGTACGTCGGCCCCTGACGTTGTTGTTCCGCTCGTCGTCTCAAACGGCTGCCCCTCAGGCACCCCTTGCTCATCAAGCCACCCTTCGAGGGTGGCGAACAGGTTGCTGAACTCACGCATGAAGGGTGTGACCACGCGGTGCCAAACCAGATTCCGGCGGGTGAAGTGCACCCGCCATCCCGTCCTCGACATGGAGCCGGACACTATCTGCGGACAGTTCAACAGCGCATAACAGAAGTTCGACGGCCACCGCGCGATCCTCTTCACCCCCGCTGGCCCCGGCGGCCAGCTGCTCCTGCAGACCCGGCGCGGCTCCCTCGTCCAAGACCGATTCCCCGACTTGGTCGCAGCCGGCGAGCAACTGGCAGACGGCCTGGTCCTCGACGGCGAGCTCGTCGTCTGGGACACCGCAGCCGGCCGGCTGTCCTTCGAAGCCCTCCAGCGCCGGGCCGCCGCCCGCGGCCGCACCGCCACCGCGCTCGCCGCGAAGACTCTTGCGTTCTTCATCGCCTTCGACGCCTTGCAGATCGACGGCATCGAGCTGCTGGCGCTGGCCTACGCCGAGCGCCGCCGACGCCTAGAGGTCCTCTTCGCGGCCCGCGCACTGACCGCCCGTGGACCCTGTGCCCCATGACCACCGACGGACAAAGCCAGGGAATGGCTGGAGGACTGGACGGACGTCACCGGCGTCGAAGGTCTGGTCGTCAAAGCCATGAACCAGCGCTACCGGCCCGGATCCCGCGACCGCGCCTGGACCAAAATCCGACGCAGAGACACCACCGAAGCGATCATCGGCGCCATCACCGGCACCCTCACCCGCCCCCAACTCCTCATCCTCGGCCGTCACGACCCAACCGGACGCCTCCGCCCCGTCGGCCGCACTGGCTTTGTTCACGAGTTCGGGCTCTGGCTCAAGTTCTGTGGAGTGTCACTCCCCGTGGCGCAGGGCCCTTGACGGCCGGTCGGCTGGGGAGTCGTTCTCATGACTGGCTGGGCCGGTCGAGGCGTTCCGTGGGACCGGCGAAGGAGAGGAAGAGAGTCCGCGTGGTGAGCAGCCAGGTGTCGTCCACCTTGCGGAACGTGTCTTCGTAGTGCCCCACCTGAACCGGGGGCCGCGGCGGTACTAGGCCCTCGCTGTAGCCGTCCACACGGTAGGTGGTGAAGTAGGTGGTGGCGGCGGCGGTGTCCGCAGAGGCCACGGTAACCAGGATGTTGGTGCATATACGGCGTGACAGTCGGTCTGCGGGCCGGTTGCCGAAGTAGATGCGCAGGGCGTCGTGACCCGCAATGCGGCGGTCGCCGGCGGGCCATTCCCAGGTGCCGTCCTGCGTGAAGAGGTCCGCCACCGAGCCCGGGTCCCCGAGGTCGAGCCGGTGGACGAACTCGACGACCAGCCGCTCACAAGCCCGCTCTGCGAGCAGGCGCTCCATCGGGTCAAGAGTTTCAGCATTCATGATCAACTCATATCAGGTCGCCCCTGGCTGAGGCAGCCTTACCCGAGCTGGGCCCCGGTTCCGGGCGCATGCTCTCCAGAGCCGTGCCCGTCCGTGGCCGCCCCCCACCTGCCGATCCGTGACTCAGTGTGGCCAGTCCACAGAACCTGAGCCAGAACCCCAGTTTCGAGAGCACTCGGGTACTTGCTTCGGCGGCGTGCCGATGCTTTGCGTCGTGCTGGCGCGTGGCCGGTCACGGCGTGGGAGAGTCCTAATCGTGGGTCGGGCCGGCCGCGGACATGATGGCTGCCAGGGGGCGGCGTCGAAGATGAGCTTGATCGAGGTGATCCGGCCGTCGCGCAAGCGGAAGTGCTCGGCCGTGTGCTGGGTGATGCCGACGGCAGGGGCGGTGTGGACGTCGTAGACCAGGGTGGCCTCGGTCTCGCCGTACAGCTCGCTGATCAGCTCCACACCGGTGACGATGCCGAGGAGCCCGTCCAGGCCGTCGAGGTGGCCGGTAGGGCTGTCGGAGGTGATGAAGGGGCTGCGGAAGCGGAAGCCTTCGCCGATCTGGGCGGCGGCCGCGCTGACGTCTCCCCGGAAGCGGGCCTCGTGGTAGGCCCGGACCGTGCGTCGGGTGGCTATGGAGGCTGTGTCGGTGGGCATGGGGTGCTCCGTCGTCGTCGGTTCAGGAAGCCGGCGGCTGGTCGTGCCGTCCCGCGTTCAGGTACTGCTCGATGCGTTGCTGGTTCTCGACCACGCGCAGGCACAGGTCGCGGAACCGGGCAAGGTCATCTTCGGTGAAGCCCTGGAAGACGGCGGACATGGCGCGTTGCGTCGGCTGCCGGAAGGCGTCCAGCCAGTCGCGGCCGGCCGGTGTGATCGTGGCTCGTACCGACCGGCGATCGCGCGGGTCCTGGACCCGCCGCGCCAGGCCGTCACGTTCGAGTGTGTCGACCAAGCCGGTGACGTTGCGGGAACTCACCCCCGCCGCACGAGCCAGTTCGCCAATGCTCAGGCCTTCGTCCACGGCTGTGCTCAGCCGTGCGAGGACGTCGAGCGCCCCCGCGCTGAGCCCACGTCCCCCCCGCACCGTGCGACCTCAGCCGGTCGACCGCCTGCGAGGCCGACCGGACGGCTGCGGCCGCGCTTCGTGGCGGCGGCGCAGGCTGGGCCTTCTCGCAGTGAAGCCTGAGGCCTCAGTGCTTCACTTCCTCGTGGGCGTTGCGGGCGCTGTTTTCTACTTTGGCGAGCAGTTCCTGCCGGGTTGGCTCGTCCATGGTGCGGGCCTGGGCCCAGGTGCGGGCCAGGTCAACGCCCTGGGTATGCAGGCGTTCCGCGCGTTGCTGTTCGGGGGTGTTCTTGAGTTCCTGGAGCCACGTGGCGGTGAGGCGACCGGCCGGCTCCGCCTGGTCTGCCTGTTCGGTGATCAGGCGGTCGAAGACCGCAGCATGCCATTTCCGGGCCTCTTGGGCGTCCTGGCTTATGGCTGCGTCGGCGACGCCGTCCAGGATGCCGAGTGCGCGGGCGTTCTTCGTCGGCGGCAGCGAGAGCTCTGAGCCGGTCGCGTCAGCGGGGACGGCAGCGAGCTGTCCGGCTGCGGTGCGGGTTTCTGCCATCCGCAGCAGGGCGTACGCCTGGGGATCCTCGGCCACCGCGCGCAGGGTCTTCCTGAATGCATTGGCGGGGACAGACAGGTGGTGGGTTCCTCCGGCTTCCCAGGGCGGCGTGTCGCGGCCGGCTTTGGTCACGTAGGTGCTGTCGAGGCCGGCGAGCATCTCGTGCACGTCGGGGGCGTAGTCGGCCAGCGCGGTGGCGATCGGGACACGCAGCGCCGGGTCGAGGTCCAGCTGTTTCGACTGCCCGGACCCGAGTGCGAAGAGGACGTCTTTCATTGCCTGCGTCTGGGTTTGGTTGTGGCGGCCGGGCTCGCTGCCCGCCGTGGCTTTGACGATGGCCTGGCCGAGTGCCGCGCAGGTCATGCCGGGGTGAACATCCTGCCCCACCGACTTCTGCACCCTCGTGTCTTCGGCCAGGCCGTTGCAGGGTGGGGACGTCTCGCGTCCGAGGAGGAGCCAGGCAGCGAATCCGCCCAGCACTGCCAGGCATACTCCTGCCGCAGCCCAAGCCTTCGCCGGCACGGCTCGGCGCCCTGTGCTCCCCGTCATCGCTGTCCCCACGTCGCTGCCTGCCTGCCCGATCAGTTGGTCGTATCGGTCAGGTATTTGTGTGCTGTCTCTGTACCGCGGACCCGGCCTTCGAGGACATCGCGGGTGTAGTCCTGGATGTCGCTCTCCGAGATGTCGGCCCGGTCGTTGGCCCATTCGCGGATCAGGATCGGCGCCTGGGTGTTGACGGAAAGGTACTCGTCCGCGATCTGGGGGTTGACCTTGGCGTCGATCTCGCCCTTCATCCGGTTGCCCCACTCCCAGGCCCAGGTGTCGACGCCGCGCTGGATGGAGTCGCCGAAGGCGAGGGAGACACCGCCGGCCGTGGTGAAGTACATGGGCGTCACCGCGCCGCCGATGACGTGGTAGGCGAGCTTCGCCTTCCAGTCGGCCTCGCTGTAACCGGCCATCCGGCCGTCGTTGATCACGTCTTCCCGGATAGAACTCATGACGCCCAGAGCGGTGCCCGCCTTGTTGATCGGGTTGGTGAGCTCCGATCCGTGCGCTCCCTTGGGGATCTCTTCGAGAGAGAGGTCGATGTACCGGGACTCCGCCTTGTGGAGCGTTCCGTAAGCCTCCGGGTTCTCCGAGAGGCCACGCATGAACTGCACCAGGTCCTTCTGGCTGACCGCCATGTGGGTCTTGTCGCCATCTTGGAAGTATCCGGTGCCGGCAGCGGAGATGTACTTGGAGTCCAGGCCTCCGAGGATCTCGTGGGTGTCGGCGGTGTAGGTGGCCAGGGCGCGGGCCAGGGGCTCGCGCATGTTCTCGTGGACGCTCTGGTCGGGTCCGAGCCCGCCGATCACATCGTGCATGATGCGCGCCTGTCCCTCGGTGTGAGGGGTCGCCGGCCAGGGGTCCTGGTTCGGGCCGAGCGGCGTGTGGCCGGTCGTGCCGGATTCAAGGAGCAGTCCCAGACCGGTGCGGGCGTCCTTGCCCTCACTCTCGATGTCGCTGCGTGTCTCGATCTCGCCGTGCCAGACGGGAGTGTCGTCGAACTTCCAGTCGCGTTCCTTCAGCAGGTACTGGAGGTTGTCGTTTTTGTGGTCTGCACCGGGGTCGAGATACGAGGTGGCGGCGGCGGGATCCTTGGACATGATGCCGAGGAGGCCGTCGAGCGGGTCGTTGGCGAACCATCCGCCGTTCTTGCCGCTGAAGTCTCCCTGCAGATCCCAGATGTTCGGATCGCCGCCGCGCTTCTTGTCCTCCGCCGAGCGGATGTCGTCAGCGAGGTCGTGCATGAACGGCGCCGAGTACCCGTCGCCGTTCTGCATGAGGGTGATCAGACTCTGGTAGCCGCGGACCTGCTGCCCGTGGCCGCGGCTGATGGTGTTGGGGCCCTCGGCGGCTTCCTTGAGGTCGAACTTCTCGACGCCGGCCTTCTTCAGCTGCTCCCGGAAGTCCTTGTAGAACTTCGACTTCGGGTCCTGCATGGCGTTGGACAGGGAGTTGGCGAGCCCCTTTTCCAGGTCCAGGTAGGTCTGCCGGCCCTTTTTGTCGTCCTGGTAGGCGAGGTCGTTGAGCTTGTTCGTGAACTTGAGCGTGTTCTGTGCGCCCATCCCGTTGAGGAAGGTCTGGTTGAACTCGGTGCTCTTGGCGTTGTCGCGGAAGGAGCGGTCCAGCTCGGCGTAGTCGGCTGCCGACACTTTGTCGCCGCTGTTGATGCGGGTGGCGATGTCCTCGGCGTTGCGGGCCTCGTAGACCTCGATGTCGCCCTGTGCGTCGGCGTTGAAGCCGTTGAGGGTTCCGTCGTTGCCCTTGCCGAAGGCGTCCTTGTTGCTGTCCACCACGACGGCCTCAAGGGCGATCTTGACGCCCTGATCGGCTTCGGATACGGCTTTCACCTGGTCGTTGATGTGCTGCTGCCACTTGTTGACCGCGTCACGGATGGTGATCTCTCCGTCAGGGTCGTTGTGGTAGGCCCTGCGCTCGGCGGGAGTCAGCTTCGCGTAGTCGAACGCGACGTTGCCCTGCTCCGAGACGGTCATCCCCGCCTTGATCGCGTCGTCACGCGCGGACTCGACGCGCTTCTTCAGGTCGGCGAACTGCGTATGGGCATCGCGCAGCAGGCTCGCGACAGCCTTGGCCTGGATCTGCGCGGCGGAGTACTCATACCGCGTGGCGGCGAAGCTCGTGTGGGCGACGCCGACGCTGACGCCGCTCCAGTCGGGCCCCATGGTGATCTTCTGGACACTGTCGCCGTAACGGGTCTCGACCTTCTTCAGCTCGCCCGCCATCTCGTCCCACTTGCCCGCTGCCGTCGTCAGCAGGCCCAGGTCGGTCGACATCACTTCGTGGTACGTCAACATGTACTGCTCCCCCTTACAGACCGTTGAGCTTCGACTGGGTGCCCAGGGGACGGAACCCGTCCCCCGTGCCGAGGTCGTTCTGTACGAACAGGCCCGAGGCGCCGCGCAGCGAACCCTTTTCAGAACCGAGCCGGCCCATCAGGACCTTCACCTGCTGGTCCCACGTGTCCGCCGCCTTCTTCAGGCCCGCGGCCGCGTCCCAGCCGTCGAAGCCCTTGACCGCGGTATCGGTGCTCTCGTCCGCGTACTCCGTCGCCTTCTTGGTGTTCGGCTCGAGCTCGGTCTCGATGGTGTTCGCGGCAGACCTCTTCTGCGCCGGCGTCGACGTGAAAGTCCCACCGCCACCACCACCGCCGTCGGCTGCCGGAACACCGTTGAGCCGCATCGCTGCCTGACCGGCGGCCCTTGCTCTCTCGCTGCCCCACTCCTGCGTGAAGTCCCCCGACACGACCGCCCCCGTTCAACTCACGTTGTTCCCTGCAGACCGTCAAACGGCCCATGCTCGCGAAAAGACCACGAACCGACGATGGTGTGGAGGAGCTGCGGTGGCCGCTGGTCGATGCCTGCCGCGTCCAGTTACTGCCGCGCGGCAGCGACCTCCGGATACCGGGCACGGCGCAGCTCTCCTCGACACAGGGCGTTCCTTGATCCTCTCCGCCGCTTCGCGGCAGCGCATTGCCGTCGACCGGCAGTCTTCACCCACCATTCGCTGCCGGTGAAGGACCCTTTGCTGCCTATGGCAACCTGATTGCGCGTCAACGGGTTCACCGACGCGACGAGAACGGGGGAGTGCGTGACGGAGCGGGAAGCACCGCAAGACCAGCAGACGGGGTATGCCGAGTGCCTGCGCGACGCCTGTACCACCGGGCGCCGGATGACGCGCACCGAGCTGGAGGCACGCCGCGCCGAGGGGGAGCGGGCCGCGGAGCTCGGCCTCACCCTGCGCGTGATGATCCGCGAGCACCTGGCCGTATCCCAAGAAGTCCTCACCCGGGTGCCGATCCAGCAGGCAGGCTCCCTGCTTGCCGTAACCGAACAGGCAGTAGACGCCTTCGTCGAAGGCTACGAGCGTGCCCAGCACCAGGCCGTGCGCCAGGAGGAGGCCGCGCGCCGCGAGTTCATCGACGACCTCCTGTACGGGCGCAGCGATCTCGGGAGGCTGGCGGAGCGTGCCGAGCGGTTCGGGCTGCGCCTCTCCCAGGCCCACGCGGTGGCTGTGGCGAGTGGACCTGAGCCGTACGGCGACGGCTACCCGGTGGCCCGCGGGATCGAGTCGGCGGTACTGACCCGGTTCGCGGGCCGGCAGATCCTGCTCACCACCAAGGACGGGCGGCTGATCTGTGTGGCCCCCGGCGACCAGCCGGACGTTCTGGCGTTCTTCGCCAAGCAGGCGTACGCCGCCACCGACGGCGGCAAAGTGGCCATAGGCCGATCCCATCCCGGCGCCGGCGGCGTGGTGCACTCCTACGAGGAGGCGCTCAACGCCCTCGATCTGGCCGAGCGGATGGGCCTGGACGGGCCGGTGCTGCACGCGTCCGATCTGCTGGTCTACCCGGTCCTGACGCGGGACCGGCAGGCGATGGCCGACCTGGTGGAAAACGTGCTGGGCCCGCTCCGAAACGGGCGCGGCGGCGCCCAGACCTTCATCGACACCCTCACCGCCTACTTCGACAGCGGCTGCGTGGCGACCGAGGCCGCACGGAGGCTGTCGCTGAGCGTGCGGGCGCTGACCTACCGGCTGGAGCGGATCCACAGCCTCACCGGCGCCGACCCAGCCGACCCGGTCAACCGCTACACCCTCCAGACTGCGGTGATCGGCGCCCGCCTGCTCGACTGGCCCGACACCGAGGTGTGAGCCCGCGCCTCAGGGCGTGCGGTTCCTGCGGGCCGCCCAGTGCTCCCGGATGCGGCAGCGCAGCCAGTGGGCCACTTCGCCGAGGCTGATCAAAAGGGCGGCGCTCGCCGCACACGCCACCAGCGAGGCAGGCATGTCCCTGAGGTGCCCTCCACCCCACAACAACACGGTGAGCCCACCCCACCACAGGGCGATGGAGACGGCCTCCGCGCGCCGGCTGCGTGCCATGACGAAGCTCCCTTCTCCCCTCCCCAGGGGGAGAGGTCGGTCGGTTCTCACGCCAGGGCGAAGTAGCGCAGCCACAGGTAGAGGGCGGAGAGGGCGATCGTGACGGCGGTGACGATGAGCCCGTATTTGGTGAACTGCCAGAAGGTGATGGGGTGGCGGTTGCGTTCGGCGATGCTGAGGACGAGGACGTTGGCGGAGGCTCCGATGGCGGTGGCGTTGCCGCCGAGGTCGGCGCCCAGCGCGAGGGCCCACCACATGACGTGGTCGGGGTCGCCGCCCATGTCGGTGACGAGTTCGCTGGTGATGGGGGCCATGGTGGCGACGTAGGGGATGTTGTCGACGATTCCCGACAGCACGGCCGAGCCGACCAGCAGGAGCATCGTGCCGCCCAACTGTGCGCCGCCGATGACGCTGGCGAGGGAGCTGGCCAGCTCTCCGATGACGCCGGTCTCGATGAGGGTGCCGACCATGACGAACAGGCCGGCGAAGAAGGCGAGGGTGGGCCACTCGACCTCGCCGAGCACCTCCCCGGTCTCGACCTTGGAGATCGCGATCAGCAGGCCGGCGCCGAGGAGGGCGACGACGCTGGGCGCGTAGTGCAGGACCGGGTGCAGGACGAATCCGGCGACAACCAGAGCAAGGACGCCCAGGCCCTGAATCAGCAGGCGCGGCTCTTTGATCGCCTCCCGTTCACGCAGCTCCATGATCTGCGCGGCGCGCTTCTCGTCGTAGACGAAGTGCTTGGCGAACATCACCCGGCACAGCAGCACCAGGACGACGGTCAGGACCGCTGCCAGGGGGGCGAGGTGGACCAGGAAGTCGTTGAAGGTCAGGCCGGCCCGGCTGGCGATGATGATGTTGGGCGGGTCGCCGACCAGGGTGGCGGTGCCGCCGATGTTGGAGGCGAACACCTCAGCGAGCAGGAACGGCACCGGCGACAGCTTCAGCCGGTCGCACACCAGCAGCGTCACCGGGGCGACCAGCAGCACGGTGGTGACGTTGTCCAGCAGCGCTGAAGCCACCGCCGTGATGACGATCAGCATGGCCATCACCCGAAACGGTCTGGCCTTGGCCTTCTTCACCGACCAGATCGCCAGGTACTCGAACAGGCCGGTCCGCTTCAGGACCCCGACGATCATCATCATGCCGAGCAGCAGGAAGATGACGTTCCAGTCGATGCCGGTCTCATCCGAGTAGAAGGCCGACGCGTCGTCGGTGGCACCGATGGCCAGCATCAGCGCCGCCCCGCCCAGGGCGGCGGCGACGCGGTGGACCCACTCGGTAATGATCAGCAAGTAGACGCCCGCGAAAACCGCGACCGCCGCCCAGCTCTGCCAGCCGCTCACCCCTGACCCCCCACGTCGAGAAGATGACGCATCAGCGAGGCGGCCGAGACCACACCCACCGACCGGCGTCCGTCGTCGTCGCGGTCGATGACGGCGACCAGCGGCACATGGGTACGTGCCATGAGCGCAGCGATCTGCAGCGCCCCGGCCTCGGGGCCGACGAATGCCGGCTTGAAGGAACGCGCCGGGATCCACTGAGCGACGGTCTTCCCGGTGAGGCCCTCGGTCAGGGAGTCGGCGTGCCGGTCGTCGATGACCGCCGCTAGGAGCGGGTCCTCCATGACGTACTCGGGCACCAGCTGCCGCACCAGTTGCGAGCCGGGGACGACCGCGTACGGGGTCCCGTCCCTGTCCAGGACCAGGAGCGCGGCGAGGTCGTGCTCGGCGAGCAGGCGTACCGCGTCCACGGCCTGGTCGTCGGTCGTCACGTGAGGGTAGGGCTCGGCGAGATCACGGGCGATCATGCTGTTTCTCCTGGTCGAGTGCACTGCGCGGGGCGAAAACGGTGTCGGTCGGCTCGACGGCCTGGTCGTCGTCCGGTATGCCGGTGAGGTCTTCCACGTCGAAGAGGCGGGCGATGGGGACGTCGGTGCTGGAGTGGGCGATGATCGAGAAGGCGATACAGACGGCGATGAGGGTGTACGCCTGTTCGCCCTGTGGGATTCCGGCCTGGAGCACGAGCAGGCCGTAGACGACGGACGCGAAGCCCTTGGGGCCGAACCAGGCGGCGACCAGCTTCTCCCGCCGCTCGATCCGCGCACCCAGCAGCGAGACCAGCAATGAGGCGGGGCGGATCAGGACGATCGCCAGCACTACGGCCACGTAGCCGCCCACCGACAGGTCGCCGAAGAGTGCCGGCGTCAGCAGCGCACCGAAGACGAGGAGGGCTGCGAACTTCGCCAGCTCCGCGAGCATCTCGCCCAGCGGCTCGAACACGGTCTTCGCCTCGGGCGAGACGGAGGCCAGGACGGCGCCGGCGGAGAAGGCTGCCAGGTAGGGGTTGGCGTGGGTGAGGTGGCACAGCCCGTACAGGATGATCCCTGTCGCCAGAGGCAGCAGCGGCTGTAGCTTCGGCTCCGCCCCCAGCAGCCGCACCCGGACCAGACCCGCCACCACCAGCGGCAGCACGACACCGAAGAGCAGACCGAGCCCGAGCTCCAGGCCTATCTCACCGACGGAGGCATCCGCCTGACCGGAGGTGGGACCGGCCGCGGCGATCAGGAGCAGGACGACGGGCAGCGCGAGACCGTCGTTGATGCCGCTCTCCACGTTCAGCAGCTGCCGCAGCTTCGCCGGGACCTCCTTGCGGCCCACGATCGCCGAGGCGAAGACCGGATCGGTCGGCGCGAGCACGGCGCCGACGAGGAAGGAGGTCGTCCAGCCCAGCCCGACCAGGTAGTGGGTGATCAGCGCCATGCCGGCCATGGCCAGCGGCATGCCCAGCCCCAGCGCACGGGCCGGGTTCTTCCAGTTCTGCCGCAGCTTCAGGAACGAGACGTGCATGCCGTCGGTGAACAGCACAGCGAACAGGGCCAGATCGGCAGTCACCGACACGATCTCGCTGTCGGCCGTGATGTGGATCAGACCGAGGAACCCGTCACTGACCAGCGCCCCGCCCAGCAGGAACAGCAGCGAAGTGGACAGGACCGTGCGGGCGGCAAGCCCGGACAGCAGCACGGCGACCAGCAGCGCCACACCGAAAACAGCGACGAGCACCATGACGTGAAAACCCCGATCCCGCGAAGAGAGCTATCCCTATCGCCGACCAGGCTTCCCGGCACACCTCGGCGGACTTTACACGTTCCATACGTCCCGTTGACGGTTCCCTGGCAGCAGTTCGACCCACCGGAACTTGCCGGACTCCGGCATGAACAAGTCACGAACACCCCGTCTATCGTGGGCGTCCGATCCAGGAAGGTACCGGTGAACGGCAACCCCACCTACCACGCGATCGCCCTCGCGGCCGGCACACTGCTCGTGCTGCCCGTCCCCTTGGCGATCCTCACCGGCTGGACGCCACGCGGCCTGCGAGGGCGGCGACTGGCCGCCCGCCCCTACGCCTGGGCCGTGCTCTGCCTCACACCCTCATGCCGCTCAACGCCGTCCCTCGAATGCTGGACGCATCCGCGGATACCGTGATGGCCTGCACCGTCCTCGGCTTCGTTTTCATCGCGGCCGCTGTCGGCTACTTCATCCAGGCCGAACGCACGGCACGGCGAGCCGACCCCAAGCGGGTGGCCTGACCGATGGACGGCCGCAGCATCACTGCGTGGGCGCGCCGCAACATCACCGAGCGCCGCATGGCGGTCGCCATGGTGGTCGCAGGAACGCCCACCACCCTGGCCGGCGTCGCCATGTACGTCCTTCCCGGCCCCGGCTTCCCCTTCTTGGTCATCGGGCTTTCCCTGCTGATCACTGGTCTCGTGATGCTGGGGGCGGCCCGCAAGAGCCCCTGATCGCCCGAGGTGAAGCCGAGCGGAGTGTGGTGAGTGTGCTCGTGTACACCTGGCGCGAGGTGTGCACGAGCAGCATGACCCCTCACTCCCGCGTTCGTCCTGCGTGCACACCGCTTCGTGCGCCGCGGACCAGGCGGGCGAGCGTGCCGCGTTCGCACCTGCCGGATCGCGTGCCGCGTCAACCGGTCACCGCTGCTTGGCGGAGATCCACACAGCCGCCGCGGCCGCCACGGCGAACGCGCACAGGGCGAGGAGCGCATGGCTGTACTCCGGCAGCGCGTACATCGCGGCCCCAGCTGCGGTCAGGACGGCGCCGAAGGTGAACAGCGGCGAGGAACGTCCGATGCGGGAAGGGCGGGGCATGGGGAGTACTCCTGGCAGGAAGGGAGTCGAACCACGAGGCTCCCACGGCCCGGGTGCCCGGGTACAGCGCTACCCGTAGCCGGTCCGCCGCAGCTGATTGCGGCGGGTCAGGAGCCCGAGGCGTGCACGTCCCGGCGGCCGAGGAACTCGGCCGGCCCCCGGCGCGTGGCGGCGAGTACGACCCGGTCCTGGGCCCCTGAGGAGGTAGCCCGGATGGAGGTCCCACACCGGGCGTGGACGACAGGTCCGGTAGCCGTTCCTCCCGCGAAGCAATGTCCAAGGCGATCACCCGCTACGCCCCCCGCCTGAAGGATTCGGCGACGGTACGGTCTTCCAGCTGCGGGTGCCCGGCGACGTCGAGGACCGCGAAGAGCACACGCGCCGCTCCACCGGGATGGCCCCGAGGATCTGCCGGCCCATCATGGCGCCGCCGAAGGCGGGCGCGGCCAGGTGCGTGACGCTGCGGCTGCGGCTGTGGGTGAGGGCGGCCCGGTGTGCTGCGCGCAGCGTGCGGTAGACGGCGGTGGCGAAGTCGTCCTCGTACAGCCGCATGACGACCCGAAGGTCAGGTCTGACCGCGCGCGGCGGCCTCCAGGTTGGTGGTGTCGGCGCTCGTGAGGGCCAGGAGCGCGCGGCGCAGCCGCCGATAGACGAGCGGGCCCCCCGCCCCTCGACGCCTCCACCACGTGCGTCAAAGAGGCGTAAAGATTGCCGACGACAGGCAATGTGCGAGCCTGCGGCCTCCTGCCAATCTGGAGTTGTCCAGCGGGAAAGTAGAAGTCAGACGGGGAGGTGTCCATGGGCTTGTTTCTGGGTCTCGGCATCGGGGGAATCGTCCTGCTCGCTGCCTCGCTGGTGTTCGACGGGGTACTCGAAGGGGCCTTCGACGGCGCCCTGGACGGACTGTTCGACGGGTGGCTGTCGCTGCCGGTGATCGCGGGCTTCGTCTCGATGCTCGGCTTCACGGGGGCGATCGTGCTCGGGTCCACGGGGCTCGGGCCGGGAGCGGCAGCCGCCGCGGGGGCCGTGGCCGGAGCAGGCACGGGCTGGGCCACGTACGGCTTCAGCCGGGCCCTGCAACGCGACGGCGACGGCAGCGCCCCGCACCAGGCGGACCTCGTCGGTTCAGCGGGCCGGGTGGTCACCGCCATCCCGGCCGACGGCTACGGCGAGGTACTGCTGTCGCTCGGCGGCCAGCCGCTGAAGTACGCCGCGACCGCCGACGCCCCGCTGGAGCGCGGGGCCGAGATCTGGGTGACGGCCACGCCGTCCACGACCTCGGTCAGCGTCCGCGCCGTCAAGCGCTGAGCAGCGCCACCAGAGCCTTCCACCTTCCGATCCTCTTTCCATCAACCCTTGAGTCTGCCCCCACCCGGGAGGCAGGGGGGAACCACCATGAGTCCTGTTGTCACCGCGGTCGTGGGAGTCGTCGTACTCCTCGTCCTGCTCGCCCTCGTTGTCGTCACCCGCTACAAGGTCGCCGGACCCAGCGAGGCGTTCATCATTACCGGGCGCCGGGGCAAGCGGTCCACCGATCCGGAGACGGGGCGGATATCGACCGACAACACCGGTCAGAAGGTCGTGGTCGGCGGCGGCGTGTTCGTCGTCCCGTTCGTCCAGCAGCGCTACACCCTCGACCTGTCCAGCCGCCACATCCCGATCGCCGTCCGGGGCGCGGTCACGCTGCGCGGCATCAAGGCCAACCTCGAAGGCGTCGCGATCGTCAAGGTCGGCGGCAACGAGGACGCCATCCGCGCCGCCGCCCAACGGTTCCTGCAGCAACAGGACGGCATCGTCGGCTTTACCCAGGAAGTTCTGTCGGGCGCGCTGCGCGCCATCGTCGGCCGCATGTCGGTCGAGGACATCATCCGCGACCGGGCCGCGTTCGCCGGCCAGGTCGCGGAGGAAGCCGAGGCCAGCCTGTCCGGGCAGGGCCTGGTCCTGGACGCCTTCCAGATCCAGGACATCACCACCGAAGGCTCCTACCTCGAAGACCTCGGACGCCCCGAGGCCGCCCGCGCCAAGCAGGAAGCGGACATCGCCGAGGCCAACTCCCGCCAGGCCGCCGAACAGGCCCGCCTGAAGGCCGAGGAGGAAATCGCCGTCG
The DNA here is from genome assembly GCF_045208355.1 of Streptomyces sp. NBC_01546. Taxonomy (NCBI): domain Bacteria; kingdom Bacillati; phylum Actinomycetota; class Actinomycetes; order Kitasatosporales; family Streptomycetaceae; genus Streptomyces; species Streptomyces sp. NBC_01546. The sequence goes on along the minus strand of NZ_CP109379.1, from coordinate 32,586 downwards.
CCCAGCGGACGTTGTATCTGCGCCAGGCCGAGATCAAGGCCGAGACCGACGCTGCGACCGCCCAGGCCAACGCCGCCGGCCCCCTCGCCGATGCCGACCGGCAGCAGCAGATCCTGGCCGAACAGGAGAAGGTCGCCGAACGCCAGGCGGCGCTGACCGACCGACAGCTCGACACCCAGGTCCGCAAGCCCGCCGACGCCCGCCGCTACCAGGCCGAACAGGAAGCCGAAGCACTGCGGGTCGCCCGCGTCAAGCAGGCCGAGGCCGAGCGCCTGGCGGCCATCGCCGCCGCCCAGGCCGAGGCCGAGCGGGCCCGCCTGACCGGCGAGGGCGAGAAGCAGCGCCGCTCCGCCCTTGCCGAGGCCGAGGCCATCGAGGGCGCCAAGCGCGGCGAGGCAGAACGCGCCCGCCGCGCGGCCATCGCCGAAGCGGTACGCCTGGAGGGCGACGCGGAGGCCGCCGCCATCTTGGCCAAGGGCGCCGCCGAGGCCGAGGCCATGCAGAAGAAGGCGGACGCCTTCGAGAGCTACGGCGACGCCGCGATGATCCAGATGATGGTGGAGGCACTGCCCCAGGTCGTGGCCAAGGCCGCCGAACCGCTGGCCGCCATCGACAAGATGACCGTCATCTCCACCGACGGCGCGAGCAAACTCTCCCGCACCGTCACCGACAACGTCGCCCAGGGCATGGAACTTCTCTCCTCCGCCACAGGCGTCGACCTCGCCCAACTCCTAGGCGGCCTGACCACCGCCAAGACGTCCGCCATGCCCGAGCCGAACTCATCCAACGGCAAGATCGAAATCGCCGGCTAGCTCGCACATCCTTGGGGCCCGCTGAGAGCAGGCCCCAAGACGCGAGCGCGAAGCGAGGGGGATGCCAGGTGAACTACGACCGTGAGCCGGTGTTCAAACGAAGCAAGTGGGGCACCCAGAGGTACTACTACAACCCGCGCAACCCCATCGGACTCACCCTGATCATCGTCTCCCTCCTCTTCGCCGGGACGATGATGCTCCTCATGGCGCACCGGGCAGGCCCGTTCGCACCGGAGCCCGCGCCCACATGGAGTCCGCCACGCTACGAATACTCGTGGCCACCACCGGCGAGCACCCCCACACCCTGGCCGGCCCCGCTGCCCACCAGCCCGCCCAAGCCCTGAGCGGCCAATCCGCCGGTGCGTGGCCCTGAGAGCCGCCGAGCGTCTCTGAACGCTGGAGCACGTTCTACCCGCGTGCCACAGCCCATACGTCCCTCCGGTCCGTGAGGCGACGGTCCCCTGCTTGCCTCGCGTTTGCGGAGCTGCGCTCCCCATCGCAAAGACGCAGGTCCGGCAACGACTTCTGGGGACGTCAGTCCAGGGTGCGCAATCAGGCTGTGATGAACTGATGATCGTAAATTGAAAGCAGGAGGGGGACGAATGGAAGCCGATGAGACGCCTCTGGAAGTGTCGGTTCTTGAAGACACCGCACCAGAGAGGGCTGAGAAGAGGGCCCGGGACGCGCGCCGCATCGAGGGGTGGTCGATCGTCTGGATGCTCCTCGCCATGCTGGTCTGGGGGTGCTTCATCTTCCTGATGGTCGCCGATTACGGACCCGAGGTGTCCTCATACAAGGGGACCCACGCTGTGTGCCAGGGCCGCTCGGCGACCCGTCGCCTCAGGACATAGTCTGCCGAAGCGACGAGCTGCGGCAGTGGCCAGCGCTGATGGGCATCCTCGCTCTGGCGTCCGTAGCGACTGTCACCGCAGCGGCAACCATGGTGTACGCCAAGGTCCTCGCCCGCCTGGCCCACAGCGACGGGTCCGGCGTGCGGCCACAAAGCTGAATGGAATCGGGGACGTTCGCCGTGGAACCGGAGCCCGGGGGCCGCCGTGGCGAAGGCGGGAGAAGATCGATCCGGATGAGGCGGCTGCCCGCGGCATCTACGCGCCGCTCCAGGCCCTGTCCGACGGCGCGCCCGGCGCGGTTGTCATCGCGCCGGGAGACACCCGTGGCGCCGTGTTGATCCCCGAGAAGCGCGGCGGCGCCTGCTGCGGCTTCGCCGGTGTGACGGCCCCAATATGGCCTGCGCGGCGTGCGGTCTTCCCGTAGCGAGCAGGATCGACGACTGCTCGCTCTGGCAGGCGGTGTGGCTCGCCCCGAACGCCGTGCGCCGCCTTCCCGCCGAAGGCGCCGACGCCGGACCGCTGTCCTGGACGGAGCTGCTCGCGGAGGGGACGGGTGTGCCCCCAAACGTTGGTTTTCTGAAGCGTGGAGAGCGAAGCCAGCCGCTATCGCGATCTTCATTGCCGCTGCGGGTGGCGGTGGCCCGCCGCTGGCCTGGTCATCCGCGGGTGAACCTCACCGTGGGGGCGCGACCAGGCCGATCTCGTAGGCGAGGATGACGAGGTGGACCCGGTCGCGTGCGTCGAGTTTGGTGAAGAGCCGTGCGAGGTGGGCCTTGGCGGTGGCAACGCTGATGGTGAGCTCTTCGGCGATCTCGGTGTTGGACAGGCCGCGGCCGACGAGGGTCAGGACCTCGCGTTTCCCGGTCGGTGATGCCGTCGACTACCGCCCGGCGGGTGGGGGCGGGTTCTGGCCGTGCGGCGAACTCCTCGATGAGACGGCGGGTGACGCTCGGAGCTATGAGGGCGTCTCCGGCGGCGACGACCCTGATCCCGTCGAGGATGGTCTTCAGCGGCATGTCCTTGACGAGGAAGCCGCTCGCTCCGGCGCGAAGCGCTCCATAGACGTACTCGTCGTCGTCGAAGGTGGTGAGGACGAGGACGCGGGTCTTAGAATCCGGATCCGCGTTGATCCGGCGGGTGGCCTCGATGCCGTCCATGCCGGGCATGCGGATGTCCATGATGGCGACGTCCGGCCGTAGCCGTTTGACCAGTTCCACCGCCTCGGCACCGTTCCCGGCCTCCCCTGCTACCTCGAGGTCGGGGGTGTCTGCGATGAGGACGCGCAGGCCGGAACGGATCAGGGGCTGGTCGTCGACCAGAACGACACGGATCATCGTCGGGCCTCCACGGGCACCGGAAGCCGAGCTGCCACGCGGAAGCCGCCTTCCGGACGCGGCCCGGCGCTGAACTCGCCGTGCAGCAGACTGACCCGTTCGCGCATTCCGGCGATGCCGTATCCGGATTCTGCGACGGTGCCGCCCGAGCCGAGGTCGACGATGTCGACGGCCAGTTCGTCTGGGCGGTAGTCGACCGTGACGCTGCAGTCCCGGGTGCCGGAATGCCGCACGACGTTGGTGACCGCCTCCTGGACGATGCGGAAGGCTGCCAGGTCGACGTCGGAGGGCAGGTCGCGACGTTCACCCCGCCACCGGACGTCGACCCGGACCCCGGCGGCCGCGGTCTTTCCGACCAGCTGCCCGATGGCGGCCAGACCAGGGATCGGATCCAGCGGCGCGGACTCCGGGTCACTCCGGCGCAGCGCGCCGAGCATCCGCCGCAGGCCGGCGAGGGTCTCCCTGCTGGTGGCCTCGATGGCGTCCAGCGCTTTGCGCGTCTCGGCGGGCTGGGTGTCCATGACCAGGCTGCCCACGCCGGCCTGGATGGCGATGATGCCGATGTTGTGGGCGACCATGTCGTGCAGCTCCCGGGCGATCCGCAGCCGTTCGGCCGTTACCGCCTGCTGCGTGGCCTGGGCGCGTACCGTGTCCGCGTGTGCCCGGTTCTGATGGATCGTGTTGCCGATCAGCCAGGCGATGACGACGGTCGACGCGAGGGCGGCCGGCACCGAGAGGTTGAAGAAGTACCCGCGTCCCAGCCGCCAGACCGTGTACGCGACCAGCACACCGACCGGGAGCGCGGCGGCGAGGACCGAGACCCGCCGTGAGCGGGTCGCAGCGGTGTAGCCCACGGCCGCGTCGGCCAGAAGGAAGAGCACGACCGGCGTCGCCCGCACTGGCATCCCGAGCGAGAACACGGCGCCCGCGAGCGCGATGGCCACGGCCGCCAGCGGTGCGCGGAACAGCAGCAGCGCGCCCAGGGTCGTGACGACGGCGGTGACCAGCAGCGGTGCGTCCTCGATGTTGCCGTTGTACCGGAGCAGACGCTGCAGTTCGTCCGGCCGCTGGAACGTGCGTACCAGGATGAGGGCCGACCAGAAGGCCGCCACCCACACACCCGGTGGCACGCGTTTGAGCAGGGGTGGATGGGGAGTGGCGATCATCAGTCGATCCTATCGACGCGCTCCCACCGGGGCATTGGCCCACGGGCGTAATCCCCCGGGCTACCAGCAGGGCTCACAAGTGTGAACCACCAGCCGATGCCGGCTCCTTGCCCTCCCCGGCAGCTTGGACCCATGATCGAATCCACCCGGCTGACCAAGCGGTACGGCGACACCGTCGCCGTCGACAACCTGACCTTCACTGTGGAACCGGGCAAGGTCACCGGCTTCCTCGGCCCGAACGGCGCAGGCAAGTCCACCACACTGCGGATGATCCTGGGCCTGAACGCCCCCACCAGTGGGTCCGTCACCGTGGACGGGGTTCCCTTCTCGCACCGCCCGCGCGGACTGCGTCACGTCGGCGCGCTGTTGGACGCCCAGGACGTCCACGGCGGACGCACCGCACAGGCACACCTGTCCGCCCTGGCCCGCAGCAACCGCATCCCGCCGGCCCGCGTGGACGAGGTCCTCCAAGAGGTCGGGCTGGCCAAGGCGGCGCGGCGCCGGATCGGAGGGTTCTCCCTCGGGATGAAACAGCGTCTCGGCATCGCGGGCGCCCTGCTCGGCGATCCCCCGGTGCTCCTGTTCGACGAGCCCCTGAACGGTCTGGACCCCGAGGGCGTGCTGTGGGTGCGCGGTCTGTTCCGTCGTCTGGCGTCCGAGGGCCGCACCGTGTTCGTCTCAAGCCACATGATGGCCGAGATGGAGCACACCGCCGACCGGCTCATCGTCATCGGCCAGGGCCGGCTGATCGCCGACGAGAGCCTGGAGGACTTCTCGGCCCGCAACGCCGCCCTGGGCGTGACCGTGCACACGCCCGACCTGGCGGCCCTGGAGGCCGTGCTGATCGCCGGGGGTGCGTCGGTGCGCCGCGAGAGCGACCAGGCGGGCCGGGTCACCGGCCTGACCGCAGCCGGGATCGGCGACCTCGCCCACCGGCACCGCATCGTGCTGCACGAGCTCGCCACCCACACCTCGTCCCTGGAGTCGGCGTTCATGTCCCTCACCGCTGACAGTGTCGAATACCTCGCAGGAGAAGCCCGATGAGCACCATGATGTTCTCCGGCACCCGGCCGTCCGAGAGCGCCGCCGAACTGGTGGCCAGGTTCACCGACCTGCTCGCTGCCGAGTGGATCAAGATGCGGTCCCTCCGGTCGACCTACTGGGTGCTCGCCCTCAGCGCCGTCGTCGCCATCGCGATCAACGTGAACGCCGTTCACTCCGATCTGACGTACATCGACCAGCCGCATCCCCCACTACCCGGCCTCCCGCCCTACAAGTACGACCCGCTGTTCCACGGCCTGGGCAGCATCGCCGCCAGCGTCATGGCACTGGCCGCGGCCAGCTTCGGCGCCATCACGGTCTTCGGCGAGTACGCCACCGGAATGATCCGCACCACGCTCGCCGCCACTCCCGACCGGCGCGCGGTGATCACGGCCAAGGTGGCCCTCGTCACGGCGATCACGCTCGTCCTCGGTGTGATCGTCTCCGTGACGTCGTTCTTCACCACCAATGCGATGCTCGCCTCCCGCCACGTCGGACTCTCCATCCACGACCCCGGCTGCCTGCGGGCCGTCGCGGCATACGCGCTGGTCATCCCGGTCTGCGCGCTCATCGGCATGGCGCTCGGCGCCGTCCTGAGACACGCCACGGCCTCGATCGTCGCCGTCGTGGGGATGCTCTTCATCCTGCCCATGCTCTTCGGTGGCGAGAGGTACCGGCTCTTGAAGGAGATCGGCAACCACCTGCCGCTGGCCGCGCAGGCCCGGCTGGCGCTGAACCCCGACGGCCACACGAGGCTGGGCGAATATCCGGCCACGATCACGGGCTCCTGGATCGCGCTCGCGGCATGGGCGCTCGTCTCGGTGGCCCTTGCTGTGATGGTCGTGCGGCGCCGGGATGTCTGAGACCGGCTCAGCGGGCGGCCTCCGCCACGTCTTTGCCGAGCGCACTGAAGTCGACGTCGAGATGGGCGTCGTAGTCGTCCGGGGTGATGCCGAGTTCGTGGGTGGAGTACTCACCGAAACGCATGATGTGCTCGGTCAGGTACGGGGAGATCTGAGCCAGGTCGAGCGGGTCGATGACCTCGCCCTCAGCCTGCAGCTCGCGGACCACGTCCGCGATGTCCAGGGTGTTGTGGAAGATCACCAGATTGGCCAGCAGAGAGGTGAACTTCACGTCCTTCTCCTGCTCGACCGGGTCGTTCTCCCTCACCGTGCCGCGCTGTCCGAAGCGGACCCAGTCCGAGAAGCCGTTGAACGCCTCGACCTTGTTGGTCGCGGCCGTCACCCGGCCGCGCAGCGGGGCATCGGAAAGGTAGCGCAGCAGCTGGACAGTGCGGATCACCCGGCCGACCTCGCGGAAAGCGGTGTAAGTAAGCTTGACTCTGTCGGGGATCTTGGAGTTTCCCAGTGCGGCAGCATGGTCAACGGGCATGCTCGGGTAGTTCCGCCGACCGATGCAGCTGTCGAGGTGCCCGTTGTCCTTCGCCCACGTTCCGGTGAGCAGATCCCGCCTCTGACCGCGCAGGTCGCACGGTCGAGCAACCCGGGTGGCACGACGGCGATATGGGTGAGAGACCGGCTGGACGGGCTGTGGCACGACGAGGACTTCGCCGACTGGTACCCGCGAGACGGGCGTCCGGGTCTCTCACCTGCTCAACTGGCTACCGTCTGTGTGCTGCAGTTCCTGCTCGGCCTGTCGGACCGGCAGGCCGCCGAGGCGGTCCGCTGCCGCATCGACTTCAAGTACGCGATGGCCATGGAGCTGGACGACCCCGGCTTCCACCACAGCGTGCTGGCCGATTTCCGCGACCGTCTCGCCGAAGGCGACCGTGCCGACCGGCTCCTCGACCTCGCGCTGGCCCGCCTCAAGGAGGCCGGACTGGTGCGCGAGCGCACCACCCAGCGCACCGACTCCACCCATGTCCTGGCCGCGGTGCGCGACCTGACCCGCCTGGAGCTGATCACCGAAGCGGTCCGCGCCGCACTCGAAGAAGTCGCCGGCACCTCCCCTCACCTGCTGGACGAGCTGGTCGACGAGGACTGGGGGCGCCGCTACGGCCGACCGGTCCGCCTGGGCAAGAACCCCACCAAGCCCAAGACCAGGATCCTCGCCACCGGAAACGACGCCGTCCGGCTCCTGGAACACCTCTACCGGCACGGCACAGACCGCACGTCCGGTCCTCGCCTCCAGGCCCTGCGCCAGATCATGGTGCAGAACTACCACCGGGATGCCGCAGGACACCTGCGCTGGCGCACCGCCGAGACGGAAGGCGGGCCCGGGCTGCCGCCCTCGTCCCGGGCGATCGTCTCTCCTTACGACACCTCGGCCCGCTACGCGCGGCACGGACACATCATCAGCTGGAAGGGGTTCTCCGCTCATCTGACCGAGACCTGTGCTCCCGACGGCCCCAACGTGATCACGGACGTGGCCACCACCGCGGCGACCACCCACGACAGCCAGGTCCTGCCCGGTATCCACACCCGCCTGGCCCGTCGCGGGCTGCTGCCCGCCGAGCACCTGGTCGACGCCGGCTACACCTCCCTGCCCCACCTGGAACAAGCCACCCGTGAACACCAGGTCACCGTCTCCGGACCACTCCGGAGCAACCCCACCCGCCAGCACCGCCGGGACGAGGGTTTCGCCCGGGACGACTTCCACATCGACTACGACCAGCAGCAGGTCACCTGCCCCCAGGGACAGGTCAGCGCGGGCTGGCACGGCCCCTACCCGACCTCCTCGCCCACTGCGGCCCCGCTGATCGTGGCCAGGTTCACCAAAAGCCAGTGCCGCCCCTGCCCGGCCCGCGCCCAGTGCACCACCACCGCCGACAGCGCCCGCACCGTGGGCTTTCCCCCGCGAGAGCTCCGCGACCTGCAACTCCGCGTCCGCGCCGAGCAACAGACGCCCGAGTGGAAGACCCGCTACGCGGTCCGTTCCGGAGTGGAGGGCACGGTCAACGAGTTCGCCCACGGACATGGCATGCGGCGCTGCCGCTACCGAGGACAGGGAAAAGGCCACATCCAGCACGTCCTGACAGCCATCGCCGTCAACATCGAACGCCTCAGCGGCCTGTCACCGACCAAGGAAGTCCCCATGCCCCGCCGGCCGACTGCCTTCCAGAACTACCTCGACCGGCGCGAGATACCCCGGCCGAAGTCCTGGCGAACCCTGGGCAGCTGACCTCGGCAACTCCAAGATCCTCGACAGAGTCAAGCTCAGACGTACAGCGGGCGGTTGCACCCCCATGAGTGTGTTGCGACCGCGCTGCCGTCGGCCCGCAGGGCCTCGAAGGTGTAGAAGTAGGTGGCACCCGGTGCGGCGGACTGGTCCACGTAGCTCTCGGTCGTGTTCGGCAGTAGCCCGGTGTGCAGCGGCTGGTATGCGGAGGCGGTGGGGTTCCACCGGCTGACTCGGTAGCCGGCGATCTCGGCACACCTTGCGGACTCCCAGCACCGCCAGTAGATGCCGGGTGCGTTGGGGCCGGTGACCATGTTGTTCCAGGACATACCGATCAGGTCCTGCCCCGTGGTGGGGAGCGTTACCGACGGGCGAAGGTTCAGCTCGGTGGCCGTGACCGTGGCGACCTGCGGGTCCTCGGACGAAAGCGCGTTATCCCAAAGGTCCTTGGCGATTACGGCGTACACGTAGGTTCCGCCCTCCGGTATGCCGGAGCAGAGCATCGCCAGCGGGTCGGAGGCTTCGTCCGTGCAGTTGGAGTCGGTCCAGCGGATTGTTCCGTCCGGCTGGCGGGTGCCGCGCAGGCCGACGTACGAGGCGACGTCGTCCTCGACCGGGGCCGTCCACCTCAGCAGCATGCCGTCCTTGCGGGGCGTGGCCTTCAGACCGGTGACCGGGCCGGGCGCCACCTGGTCACCGCTGCGGACGGTGATCGGTGCGGAACGAGCGGACTCGTTACCCACCATGTCCACTGCGCTTACCGCGTACGTGTACACGGCTCCGGGGGCCATGCTCTGGTCCGTACACGGCCCCAAGCCGTGGTCGCCCATGGCAGTGCAGGTCACACGGGTGAGGTTCGCGGGATCCAGGCTTCGTCCGGGGGAGCGATAGACGCGGAAATGCCCCCCGTTCACACGGTCATTGTCGAACGAGTCGGACATCTTCCAGTACACGTGCGTCTGCGTGGCCTCGACGTAGGAACTCAGCGAGGTCGGGGCCGGCGGCGGCGTCCGGTCGACCCCGTCGCCGCTGACGACGGGGGAGTACGCCGACGGGTTGCCGTGCGCGTCCACCGCTCTGACGCGGTAGTACCGCAGTGTGTTGCGAGGGGGATTGTGATCGTTGTACGCGGGCGTGGTCGATGTCCCGAGCAGTGTGTAGGGCCCCGTGTCCCGCGCGGCGGAGTACACCTCGTACTTTGCGGCGTCGCTTACCGCCTGCCAGCGAAGCAACGCTGTGAACCAGTCGTTCGTGACCGTCAAGCCGGCAGGGGTGGCCGGGCCGGTCCAGTCCACGGGGGTGGCCGAGACGGCAAGGCTGCCCGCGGACTCGCGGCCGGCCTTGCTGACGGCGCGTACCTGGTAGGAGACGGTCTTGCCGGTCGGGCTCGGGGTGTCGACAAAGTAGGGGGTGGCGAGTAGAGAAGGGCCGCTGACCAGGGACCAACTGGTCTGGTCGAGCCGGCGGTACACCCGGTAGCCGGCGAGGTAGGTCTCCTTGCTCGCTGTCCAGTACAGGCTGGCCTGGTTGGTGTACCCGTCGTATCTGACCCACAGCCCGGCCGGCGTTGAGGGGCGGAACGGATTCGGCAAGCGCACAGCGGCACGAAGGGCGCTGGGCGTGCTGGCGGACGCGACCGGGCCTGCGGCGGGGGTGTCGCGGTTGGCTGCGACCGCGGCAGGAGCGGTCGCCAGAATACCGCCGGCAGTGGCGAAGACAGCGGCGGTGGTCGCCAGTGCGGTCAGCTGGACACGAGTTGCCACAGTGAGAAGAGAGCCTTTCCGGAACCCGGCGGCGGCACGAGGCAACCGCTGTTAGAAGAGAGAGGAGAGGGGTGTGTGGAGGAAAGGCGGTGCGGGGTGGGGCCGGTGTTCCGCCGAAGGGAAGTGTACTGATCGGTCCGTCCCACGGAACAGAGCAGGTGTTCCCCCGGACCCTTATGGGGTGAGGTCCGATCTGCGCGTTTGTCCCAGCCGTGCCGACTGGGCTCCCATAACCCGGGACGCGTCGAAGAAGGCTCGGACCCGGCCGGAATCGGCATTTGCCCAGTACTCATGCCCCACCGCCCCGGTGTCCGACTGGCGCTGCTGCGCAATGTCTCGGGTGAGCTGGAGCCGGCCATCCGTACCGACCGGGGCGACACGGACGCAGGGGCGGCGATGATCACGAGGGCTCAGACGCTGATGGGGCGGCGGGTGCTGGTCTACAAGGAGATGGAGGCGCTGGCGTCGAATCCGATGCACAAGGCCCGCGTCGGAGTGCACTTGATGGACCTCGGGCCGGAGACGGAAGCGAGGCCGTTCGCCTGAGCGCGGCGGGCGAGGCTGGCCAGGGCTTCAAGGGCTTCCGCCACCGTTTCGGTGTCGACTTGGCTGTGCTGTAGTTGAGGTAGCCGCGCATCAGGTCCAGGGCGGCTGTTTCGCCGGCGATCTGCTCCGTGCTGGTCGTCATGCCTGCCCAACGACAGACAGCTGATCGCGGCGCTGCTGAAGCGTCCGGCCCCCGGAACGCATTCCAGGGGCCGCTGTGTGGGCCGCTAGAAGATTCCCGTAGTCGTGGTGCTCCAGTTGGTGTCGCCGACCTTGAGGGGTGTCCTGTGGCCGGTCAGGGTGCCGGGGTAGAAGAGGAGGCAGCCGGTTGGGCAGGTGGTGGTTTTGGTCGTGCCGGTGCCGTCGTCGTAGGTGACGGTGTTGTTGGGGTCGGCTGGGGTGGTGGCCCACAGGTCAGCGAGGTCGTCACCGGTCTTGGGCTGGAATTCGCGGTAGGAGATGGTGGTGCCTTCGTCGTTGACGCTCTTGTTGACGACGGTGCCCTGGGCGTTGCCGTTTGATGTGATCAGGGGGCGGGTGGTGGTCTGCCAGCCGCCGTTGCCGAAGACGGTGCGTGCGCCGAGGGTGAACTTGCCGTCTGTGATTTTGCCGGGGTAGAGGTAGGCGATTCCGTCGGCTTTGTTGCGGGCGAGGATGTCCTGGATCCCGTCGCGGTTCTGGTCGCTGGCGGCGAGGATGGTGTAGTCCTTCCACAGCGTGCCGGTGCTGACGTAGTTGGCCTGCTGTACGTCGAACGGCTCGGCTTGGTCGGCGCCTCCACCAGCCATGGTGCGACCGGAGTAGATGCGCAGGCGCGAGTCGGTGCAGGCGTCGTCGACGCATACGCGGACGACGAGGTCGTTGCCGTTGGCGAAGCCGGTGTCGGCGCGTTGGTCTATGTCTCCGGGCATGACGATCTGCAGGATGCGGCTCCAGCCTTGGGTGCCGAGGTCGGAGGGCGGTGCGATTGCCCGGCGGGTCCAGTACATGGGGCCGCCTCTGCCGGTGCCGGGGTAGAGGTAGAGCTTGCCGTCGGGGAGGCGCACGAGAGAGTCTTCGTAGCCGTCAGGTGGTGCGGTGGGGCTGGTGAGGTTGGTGAAGTCTCCGCCGTGGGCGATGAGCGCCCCTGACCAGCCCTTGAAGCCGACGGTGTAGGGGGTGAGCTTGCCGGTGCCGTCGCCGGCGTGGAATCGGAGTTCGGCGTTGGTGTCGGTGCTGGTGGCGTACATGTCGGTGTAGCCATCGCCGTTGAGGTCGCCGAGGAGATCACGGGTGGCGGGCTTGGTCAGTGGGCTCTGGCCTGCGGCGTAAACAAAGGCAGCGGGGGAGGTCATGATTATGGTGCTGTCGGCGTCGCCGTCGACCGGTGAGTGATTGCCCGCCGTGTCGTAGGCGAGGACATGGAGCTTGCTTTGCGGGCGGCCGGTGGGGACGATTTCGATGACCGTCTCGGTGGCTCCTGCGGCGAGGGGGACCCAGGCATCAGTGCAACCACTGCTCGAGACCGATACCGGGCGGTCGAGGGCCCAGCAGAAGCCGGCCAGATCGGTGGCAGGGTTCTTGAGTTTCAGGCGGAGTTTGGTACGCGCCTGCTGGATGTGGGTGGTCAGTGCGCTGCCGTCTTCTTTGGTGACGGTGACCGGGCTGGTGGGTCCGGTCTTGTCGACGGTGAAGGCGCAGTCGGCTGTGTAGGGACTGTCGGGTCCTTCGCCGTCCTTTGCCCGGACCTTCCATTTGTAGGCGCCGGTGGGGAGATTGCCGGCGAGAACTGTAGCGGTGGCTGTGCCGCCACTGGCCACGTTGGTGACATAGGAGACCGGTACGGCGGCGCCGGCGGCGGTGGTGACGACGAATTCGGGATATACGGTGCCGCCGTCCTTGTCGAGGAGGGCGGCTGTCAGGGCGAGGCCGCTGTTACCGATGGTGGCCCCGCAAGGCACCGGCTTGTTGCCCTCGCCTGACGGGGACCAGCTGCCTTCGTAGGCTCCGCTGGCGGTGACCTCGGGCGGGAAGTTGTAGGTGACCTCCAGGACGGGGTTGTTCCGCAGACGCTTGAAGCTGTTGACGTTGCCGAGGTATGAGTTGGGGACGCGCAGGCCGAAGACGAGCGGGTCCCAGCCCTCCTGGACGTAGGAGGTCAGGGCTGCGGACTTGAAGTCGTAACCCTCCACGCCCGGGCAGTAGGTCGGGTGGCCGTGAGCGAAATTGCCCTGGGCGAGTTTGTAGCCCCAGTAGTTGTTGCGGGTGTTCCAGGTCGGGGTGGTGGTGATGTCCTGGGAGGTCCACAGCTCGGTGGGGCCGGCCGCAGAGGCGTCGCAGCCCCAGGAGTGGGTCTGCTCGACGGCGAAAGTGGCGTCGAGGATGGTGGCGCCTTTGAGGCCGTTGGTGTTCATGGCGAAGAACGACTGGGTGTCGCCGGTGCCGTTGAACCCCACGCGTGGCTCGTCCCAGGGGTTTCCGGACTGCCAGCCGGAGCCCCAGGGGTAGTCCGCGCTCGGGGTGGCTGAGTACACCACGGCCCACTTCTCGGTGTAGCCGCCGGTGAAGATGGGGTCGATGACCAGCGGGAACTGTGTCGCCGAGGACAGCAGAGCGGGGTCGGGGGTCAGCGTGAGGGTGTTTCCTGTGACGTCCGCGCCCACGGGGGCCTGCTGCGGGTCCGGCGCCGTCTCCTCGGCGACGGCGGCGCTGGAGAACATCGCCGAGGACATGGCGGTTTTTGCCGCCAGGCCGGCCGGGTCGCTGGCGGCGGGCTGCTCCCACATCTTGGGGGTGGGCGCGCTGAAGACGACGTTGCCTTCGGCATCCTTGGCCAGGAGCCGGTCGCTGTGGTCTTCGTCGAGTGTCACGCCTTCGGAGGTGACGGCGAGTTTGATGGTCTTCAGGGCCGGGTTGGCGGCGGCCTCGGGGGTGGTGACGAGGAGATGCTGGGCGAAGCCGTTGACCTCGGCTATCAGCTTGAGGTCGACGCCGGGCAGCACTGACTTGTAGAGCGCGGTGTTCCCTCCCACCACCGGCTCCGGGAGCCTGCCCGGCCATGACAGGGCCAGCTTCTTGCCGCCGCGGTCCATCGAGACCAGCGGGCCGTCTCCACCCCGGGAGAAGGCGATGCCGAAGGACGCGGTCGGGCCGAGGGTTCCGTCCTCCTGCTGGGTGAGCGTGGGGTCGGTCTTGCGCCACACGGACTTGTGGCGTGACCAGATGGGCAGCGTGGACTGCCGCAAAGTCAGGTTTCCGTCGGGGTTCGCGTAGGTCTCGGAGTACTCGGTGCGGCGGTCGATGATCTCGACGCGCCGGCCCGAGGTCTTGGCGAGGCTGTAGGCCCTCACCTCCGATGCGGCCTCTGGCGTGCCGTCTGTGCCGCCGACGGTCTGTTCGGTGGCCGTGGCGGTCTCGGGGGTGGTGATCACGCTCAGCGCGGTGAGCGGGAAGGCGAGGGCCAGAAGGGCGGCCAGCGGGTGGGTCAGGCCCGTTCCGGCTCTTCGGTGGTTCATAAGTTTTTTGGTCTTTCTGAAAAAACGTCAAGGCTGTGAGTCAGCGCAGCGTAAGCGAAGGAATTCACATCCGCATAGACGGACTTGCCGGCGTGCCATTTCCTGTCGAGGCCATGACATCCGGAATGATCGGTTTCAGGACGCTCGATGACGTTTTTGCAGGTCAGGTGTGTCGAAGTAGGGTCTTGCGCGAAGTGCCTGAGGGAGTGTTGGCTGCGATTTTATCTGTCTTTTATTCCCTTGGGGGGTTTGCTGTGTCCATCCGTTCGGGCATGATGCCCGAATTGTTCGGAGGTGGTCGCTTTCGCAGAAAGCGTCGGCTCCGTACCGGAATTGTCGGTGCGACAGCCGTCGCCCTGTCCGTCTCCCTGCTCACCGGCCCCGCCTGGGCGGGACCCGCGGAGTACAAGCCCCGCGGCACCCAGAAGACGCCCTCTGTCGCGGGCAAGAACCTCAAGCCGCAAGGCAAGAAGGCTCCGGCAGCGGCTTCCTCCTGGACGCCCTCGAAGGTGACGTGGCCCTCCGCCGGAACGGCGGAGGTAACCCTGTCGGCCGCCGCGCCCCTGGCCAACGCCGCCCCATACAGCGGGGCGCAGGCGAAACTGCCGGTACGCGTCACCAAGTCCGCGAAGGCCTCGCTCTTCCTGCGGTCCGACGCAGCGAATGACTCATCAGGTCCGGAACGGGTCAAAATAACCGTCGCGGACCGCAAAACGGCCCAGAAGGCCGGAATCGACGGGCTCCTGCTGTCCGTGCAGCGCAAGGACAGCCGTATCTCCGGCGGCCGGGTGCAGGTCGAGGTCGACTACTCCAAGATCAAGGACGCCTACGGCGCGAACTGGGCCTCCTCGCTGCACCTCGTCCAGCTGCCGGCCTGTGTGCTGACGACGCCCTCGAAGCCCGAGTGCCTCAAGGGCTCTTCCGTCCCGACGTTCAACCATCAGAGCGCCGCGACGCTGACGGCCGACGTGGACCTGGCGGACACCGCGTCGGCCCAGGACGCCAAGTCCACGGCCGTTGCCGCAGCGGCGGGCGGCATGACCGTCCTGGCCGCCGTGGCCAGTGCCGACGGGTCCGAGGGCTCGTTTAAGGCAACCTCCCTCGCCGGGTCAGGTTCGTGGTCGGCGGGCGGGAACTCAGGCGGCTTCGGCTGGAACGTTCCGATCACGGTCCCGCCGGTGCCCGGTGGCTTCGCGCCCAAGGTGGGCTTCTCCTACAGCTCCTCCTCCGTCGACGGCCGCACCGGCTCCACCAACAACCAGTCGTCCTGGGTCGGTGAGGGCTGGCAGTACAGCCCCGGGTTTATCGAACGCAACTACGTCCCTTGTGAGAACGACAAACAGGGCGGCAGCAACACCGAGGAGGTAGGCGACCTCTGCTGGAAGTCCGAGAACGCGACCATGTCCCTGAACGGCTCAAGCACCCAGCTGCTCTGGGACGCAGGCAAGGGCCTATGGAAGCTGGCGAACGACGACGGCTCCCGTGTCGAGCGGATCTACGATTCCCCCGGCAACAACTCCGGGGATGAGGACTCCGAGTACTGGCGGATCACCACCACCGACGGTACGCAGTACTGGTTCGGCAAGAACCGTCTCCCGGGCTGGAGCGCAGGCAAGGAGGAGACGTCCTCGGTCAACGCCGTCCCGGTCTTCGGCAACCATGCTGGCGAGCCCGGCCGTGGAGCCGACTTCGCCTCCTCCAGCCGGATGCAGGGCTGGAGGTGGAACCTCGACTACATCGTCGACCCGCACGGCAACGCCATGGCCATGTACTACACCAAGTACACCGGCTACTACGCCAAGAACAACAAGATAGAAACGCCGGTTGCCTACACGCGCGACAGCACCCTGCGCAGGATCTCCTACGGCCTGCGCGACGGCCAGGTGTACTCGACCCCCAAGGCCGCCGGCCAGGTCAACTTCTGGGTCTCCGACCGCTGCATGGCCACCACCTGCATCCTTGACCAGGCTCACGCCAACGACTGGACCGACGTCCCAGTCCACCTGGACTGCAAGGCCGCCCAGCAGTGCCTGCAAGGCTCGCCCACCTTCTGGTCGACCAAGCGCCTGACCTCCATCGACACCTACGCCCTGGTGGGCACCGCGCACGTCGGCGTGGACAACTGGACGCTGACGCAGTCCTACCCACCCACCGGCGACACCACCAAGCCCGCCCTCTGGCTCGACTCCGTCCAGCGCACCGCCAAGGCCGGCACGCTCACAGACATCCCCGGAGTCGACAAGACCGTCTTCACCGGCGAGCCCCTGGCCAACCGCGTGGACAAGGCCGACGGGCGGCCGCCGATCAACAAGCACCGCATTACACAGATCACCAACGCAACCGGTGGCACCACACTCGTCACCTACACCGACCAGGAGTGCAGCCCCAGCAACCTGCCCGCAGCCGACGACACCAACACCAAGCGCTGTTACCCCTCCTGGTGGACCCGCGACGGAGGCACCGAAGAAGTCAAGGACTACTTCCACAAGTACCTGGTCGCCAGCATCGAGGAGAGCGACACCACCGCCGGCACCGGCTCACCCTCCAAGACCACCACCTACGTCTACCCCGGCTCCCCGAACTGGCGGCGCGACCAGTCCGAATTCACACTCGACAAGCACCGCACCTGGAGCGACTTCCGCGGCTACCGCACCGTCCGCACCCTGACGGGAACCACCAACCGGGTGAGGACCGAGACCGACTACTACAACGGCATGGCGGGCGACACACTCGCCGGCGGCACCGCTCGCACCGTGGCGACCATCAACGGCGTCATCGACCGCAACGACTTCGAAGGGCAGACAGCCGAGACCCGCGCCTACTCCAGTGAGTCGGGCTCGGTCGTCAGCAAGAACACCACCACGCCATGGGTCTCCGGCGACAACGCCACCCAAACCGTCAAGGGCATCACAGACCCCAAGAAGCCAGCCGACCCTGCACCCACGCTGGCGCCCAAGGTCGCCCGCTTCCCCGGCATCGGCAAATCCGTGAGCAGCACGCTCATGAGTGACGGCAGTTGGCGCAGCGTCACCCTGACAAAGACCTACGAGCCCACCTACGGCCTCCTCACGGCGCAGGGCGATGACGGTGGTGGCAGCACCCCACCCACATGCGCCATCACCTCCTACGTGGCACCTGACACGACGAACTGGCTGATCGCCTACTCCAGCCAGGTCACCGCCACCATCGCCAACTTGTGCACGACCACGATCAACAATGCGGAGGTCACCACCGCTGGCCGCACTTCGTACGACGGCCAGGCCGTAGGAGTCGCACCCAAGCCCGGTCAGGCCAATGAAACCAAGGTCGAACAGGCCAGCCGACTGGACGCAGGCAACCAGCTCGTCTGGGAGACCATCGGCCAGAACACCTACGACCAGTACGGTCGCACGCTGACGAGCACAGGTCAGGACCAGCGGACCACGACTACCACCTACACCCCCACCTCCGACGCCCAGCCGACCAGCACCACCGTCACGGACGCCAAGGGCCACACCCTCACGACCACACTGGATGGGATCCGCGGCCTCGCTCTGACCAGCACGGACACCAACGGGCGCACAGCCTCATCTGAGTACGACGCGCTGGGCCGCCCCACCAAGTCCTGGAGCGCGGGCCGACCGACAACGACGCAGCCGAACAACACCATCACCTACAACACGTCCAGCACCACCCCCTCCACCACCGTCATCAAGACCCTCAACGAGGACGGCATCTGGAGCACGTCAAAGACCTTCTACGACTCGCAGCTGCGCCAGCGCCAGACCCAGACTGACGCGATCGGAGTCGCAGGTCGCGTCATCAGCGACCTGTTCTACGACGACCACGGACGTCCCTATCGGGCCAACGCGCCCTTCTACAACAGCTCCGCCGTCTCGAACAGCCTGTTCGTCACCCCCGAGAACGCAATCCCGTCGGCCACAACCACTGAGTACGACGGCCGTGGGCGCCCCACTGCCGCTGTCCAGCTCTCGCTGAACACCGAGAAGTGGCGGACGACCACGACGTACGGACCCGACTGGACCGCGGTCATCCCGCCGGACGGAGCACCGGCCTCACTCGCCATCACCGATGCGAGGGGTCGCGTGACCGAGCGCCGGACCTACAAGGACCGCAACCCGCTCATCACGGCCGCCGCCACCACGTACGAGAAGCACAACTTCAGCTACGACCGGGCCGGCAAGCTCGCCAAGATCACCGACAACTCGGGCCGCAACAGCTGGACCTACACCTACGACCTGCGCGGTCGCCAGATCGAAGCCGTCGACCCCGACAAGGGCAGATCCACCACCGGCTTCGGCACCGACGGGCGCCCGCAGACGGCCACCGACGCCCGCGGAATCACCCTCGCCACCACCTACGACATACTCGGCCGCCCGGAAACCCTGAGGAAGGGATCGGTTACCGGAGCCAAGATCGCCGAGTGGACCTACGACACCGCAACGGCAGGCAAGGGGCTTCCCGCCACCTCCACCCGCTACGACGGCACAGCCGCCTACACCTCCGCCGTCATCGGCTACGACATCGCCGGATCCCCGACCGGCACGAAGATCACCATCCCCTCGGTCACCGGCGAGGAGAAGCTGGCCGGCACCTACACCATCACCGGGACCACCACCCCCGTCAGCGGCCTTCCGGCCACGACCACCTACAGCACCACCAACACCAACGCCACCACCGCCCTGCCCGCCGAGACCCTCACCAACCACTACGGCGCCCAGGACCAACTCGCCATCGTCGACAGCAGCCTCAACCAGGCCTACCTGCGCGGCGCCGCCTACACCGAGTTCGGCGAACTGGCCCAAGCGACGCTAGGTAACCTCGGCTCCAACATCTATCAGAGCCTTACCCGCGACCTGGCCACCCGCCGTGTCGTCAGATCTGACATCGACCGAGATGCCAGCGCACCCAGCAGCCTCTCGTCCACCAAGTACACCTACGACCCCGCAGGCAACATCACCCGCATTCTGGACGAACAGAGCGACTTCACAGTCAAGGACGACCAGTGCTTCTCCTATGACTGGGCTGCCCGTCTCAGTGAAGCCTGGACCTCCAGCGACAACTGCACCACCAAGCCTGTCAACGGTTCCGGCACGCCGAACCTGGGCACTGTCGACCCGTACTGGACCAGCTGGACCTTCACCGACACCGGCCAGCGCGCCACCGAGACCCAGCACCAGGCCGGGCCCCTCACTGCCAACACAACCCGGACCTACACCTACCCGACCACAGCCGGCGCGGCCCAGGCACACGCCGTCCGCGGCGTCACCGCGGCAGGGGGCGCGACCGGCACCGACGCCTACGTCTACGACGCCACCGGCAACATGACGAACCGGACCCCGGCAGTCGGCCAGCCGCAGACCCTGAGTTGGAACGACGAAGGCCGGCTCGCCTCGTCCACCACCGCCGGAGCCACCACCTCATTCCTGTATGGCGCGCTCGGCACCCGCATCCTCAAACGAGAGCCCAAGGAAACCACCCTGTACCTCCCCGGGGGTCAGGAACTGGTTCTCGACAAGACGGCGGGCACAGTATCCGGCACCCGCTACTACGGCCTTCCCGGTGGCACAGCCGTACGCACCAGCACCGACGGACGCCTGCGCTTCCTGATCGCCGACCACCATGGAACCAACACCCTCTCCCTCAGCTCCACCACCCTCGCCTTCAACCGCCGAAAGCAGCTCCCGTACGGCGCCGAACGGGGCACACCCCCCGCCTTCTGGCCCGGAGAGAAGGGATTCATCGGCGGAGACATCGACGAAACCACCAACCTCACCCACATCGGAGCACGCGACTACGACACCAAGCTCGGCCAGTTCATCAGCGTCGACCCGATCCTCAGCCTCGACCAGCCCCAGTCCCTCAACGGCTACAACTACGCCAACAACAACCCCACCACCCAAAGCGACCCCACCGGCCAGCGCAGCGAGGAATGCGGGACCCTCTATAACTGCGGCAGTAAAGGCACCATCACATATTCGAACACTGCAGACATCTCCTACCGCGACCCCGACGCCCAGTGGCGGCACTACCAAACCAGCGGCGAAACCTGGCACTGGTACAGGAGCAACATTCGGGCCCAGGTCGAAAAGAATGTTGGCTACAAACACACTCCGGTCTTCACCATCAAGAGAGTGAAGCACCTCGTCGCCGGCATGGGGCAAGGCATTGCAGACGCCCTCGGTTGGATCGATCCGACTGGAAGCGCACTCCCGACGCTCGGAATTCCAGAGCCCGGCGATCTGTATGCGCAGGCGATGCCTAGTCTCGGTATCGACACACAAGACCGCGACTACGACTTCGGTACCGTCGTCGCTCCCATGCCAGGCGGCCTGCTCTCCCACGGTGCAAGCAAACTTCTCAAGGGAAGCAAGTCGCTCAAGGCGGCGGATATACCGTGCAAGTGTTTCCTCGCGGGCACTGATGTGCTCATGGCAGATGGCACCACCAAGGGCATCGAAGACATCCAAATAGGGGATGAAGTCCAGGCGACCGACCCCGAAACCGGAGAAACCGGAAGTCGGAAGGTCACCGACCATATCGTCACTGACGACGACAAGCACTTCAACGCGCTCTCAATCGCCACTGAAGACGGCATCAAGGAAATCACGGCAACCCACGAACACCCCTTCTGGTCCCCGTCGGGTCAAGCCTGGATCGAGGCACGAAACCTCACTCCCGGCACCACACTGCTGACCAGCACCGGTAGCACCGTCATCGTCACGGCCAACAAGCCTTATGCCCAGCATGCCCGCACGTACAACCTCACCGTCGACGACATCCACACGTACTATGTGCTGGCGGGCGAGACTCCGGTTCTCGTACATAATTCCACGTGCATTCGTTACGGTGGCGCTCTTGCAACTGCGGAGGCGGCAAATCCGCTGATTGAAAGCCTCCGCGCGACGGGGACGCTGCCCGGTAACTATGTAACCAAGCTGCAAGCTTCTGCTGCCGGCTGGGAGCCCGGGAAGGCGTTGGGGAACAAAATACCCGGCGCTCAGATCGGCGGAGATGTATTCGAGAATACCGACGGGTTGCTGCCGAGTGCTGGAGGGCGGACGTGGTCTGAGGCTGATGTAGGGATCAATAACATGATGAAGCGGTCAAAGCAGCCGGGGACTCGGTTGGTCTATTCGAATGACGGGCTCGCCTACGTGACCAGCGACCACTACAGGAGCTTCTTTCAGCTGCCCAACTGGAAATGAGAACCTATGAGGATTGAAATCGATGGCGCAGCAATTCTCTCCCAGAGGGATCTTCATGAGTTCTTGTCGCGGGCTCTAGATTTCGGCCCCTACTATGGAGCCAATCTGAGTGCCCTGTGGGATCGGCTATCGACGGACGTGGAACGACCGGTCGAGATCGTCTGGAAGGAATCGGAGCTGAGTAGAAGGGCGCTGGGTGAAAGCGAGTTCGAGAAGATTCGCGATCTCCTACTTCGCGTCCAGTCGCAGGATGAATCCTTCGGATTGTCCCATCGTTTCTCGGTGACATTCGAGTAGCATGCGAGGAGCCCCACCGAAGCGTGATTCGGTGGGGCTCCTCAGCGGTTTGACGGCAACGCTGACGGCAACGTCAACGGACGGCTGCCGTGGAGGGTGGATCGTCGGGGTGTCGACGGTCGGACCGAGTGCATTGGCGAGGGTGTCGGCCCGTGCTGCCCGGCCCAAGGACAAGCCGCGGGTCGAGCGGCCGATGCCCTATATCCGGGACTCGTTCTGGCGGGGTCGGGAGTTCACCTCGATCGAGCACATGCAGGCCGAGGCTGTGGCCTGGAGTCAGAAGGTGGCGGGCCGACGCCAGTGCCGGCCGTTGCAGGGAGCCGCCCCGATGGCGGTGTTCGAGGCCGTCGAAGCCGAGACCTTGCTGCCGCTGCCGCCCACTGCGTTCGTGCTGGCCCGCTGGTCGACGGCGGTGGTCGGGCCGGACATCCACGTCAAGGTCGGACGCACCCTCTACTCGGTTCCCTGGAAACTGATCGGCCGCCGGGTCGATGTCCGCTCGACCGCCACGATGGTGCAGGTCTTCCTCGACGGCGATCTGGTCAAGACCCACGTGGCACTTGAGCAGGGAAAACGAACCGACAGGAGCGACTACCCGCCGGAGAAGATCGCCTTCCAGATGCGCACGCCGATCTGGTGCCGGACCCAGGCACCCGAGGTCGGTGACGCCTGCCGGACCGTGGTCGACCAGCTGCTGGAGGTCAACGCGCTCTGCCGGCTCCGCGCCGCCCAGGGGATCCTCGGGCTGAAGAAGAAGTACGGCGACGCGAGGCTGGAGGCCGCCTGCGCGAGGGCCATCACGGTCGGTGACCCGTCCTACCGGACCATCAAGGGCATCCTGATCGCCGGCACCGAGACGGATCCTGAGCCCGAATCGAGCGGGGACGCAGGAGCCGCGGCCTTCCTCCACGGGCCCAAGCGACTGTTCGCCTCCGTCGCCCCGTCCGAGACGGCGGATGAGCTCCACGACGACCAGGTCCACGGCGAAGCTGAGGGAAGCATCTGATGAGCGTGATGGATTCTGCCCTGCGTGAGTCGCTGAAGTCGCTGCGGCTCTCGGGGATGCTGGAAACCCTCGATGCCCGCCTGGCCCAGGCCCACGGCGGCGAGCTCGGGCACCTGGACTTCCTGCAGGTCCTCTGCCAGGACGAGATCACCCGCCGCGAGACCGTTGCCTTCCAACGGCGCTTGACCCGGGCGAAGTTCGAGCAGCAGGTCACCCTGGAAGAGTTCGACTTCACCGCCTCCTCGAAGCTCCCGGCCGCCCAGATCCGCGACCTCGGGGCCCTGCGCTGGCTCCACTCCGGCGAGTCGGTCATCCTCTTCGGCCCGGTCGGGGTCGGAAAGACACACGTCGCCCAGGCCCTCGGTCACCTCGCCGTCCGCCAGGGCGCCCACGTCCGCTTCGCCAAGACCAGCCGGATCCTCGCGGACCTCGCCGGCGGCCACGCGGACCGCACCTGGGACAAGCGGATCCGTGAACTGGTACGGCCCGACGTGCTCATGATCGACGACTTCGCCATGCGCCAGCTCGGCGCGGCCCAGGCCGATGACCTCTACGAACTGGTCAGCGAACGGCAGGGCCGGTCCCTGATCATCACCAGCAACCGGGCACCCAGCGACTGGTATCCACTCTTCCCCAACCCCGTCGTCGCCGAGTCGCTCCTGGACCGGCTGATCAACACCAGCCACCAGGTCATCATGAACGGCCCCAGCTACCGCCCGAACAAGCGATCCAGGAACCCCACCGACAGGAACGGAAAGACGACCCCATAGGGAGATTGGCCCACCGCATCACCGGGTTCGGTGCCTGCCCTGCTGAAGGCCAGGCACCGATCCCTCATGGTTCCGCTAGTCGATATTGATGCTGAAGGTGGACGTGCTGCCATCCGCTGCGGTCAATGTGACCGGCCCGAACGTGATGATCGCGACGGAGTTGTTTCCCGGGCCCCGATAGAAGCCGGTTGCCCTGGTGATCCGGACGGCCAGAGCCGCGAGGGTTGCCGCCGCCTGCTCATCCGCGTCGACCTTCGGTTGGGTCAGAGCGTGATGGCCATGTGCTTCTGCCCAGTCCCGAACGGTTCGGGCGTCGCGGCTCATCTCCGGGAGGATGCTCTCGTTCGCCCAGGCCCACAGCCACGAGCCCGACGAAGGGCTGAAGCTAGCCAGGATCTGCGCGGGCGCCGTCGCGGTCTTTTCGGGGAAGGTCCACGTGATGAGGCCCGTCCTCTGATCCAGGCCCCAGCGGTCCGCCGAGCCCAGCCCCCAGGACACGTGCGCCCGAGCCAGCTGGTCGATCACGTCTTCGCCCTGCAGCAGCAGCGTGCTCAGGTCAGCCGGATCCACTCCCTGAGCAGGGCTCTCCGACTTGCTGGCCCGCTTGAACAATCCCATGCCGCGAAGTCTGCCAGAGGCAGCTGCCCGGCCGACGACCCCCTCATACCCAGGCCCCACGCCAGCCGACCAGGTGGGGAATTACGTGAACTTACCCCTGGGGAATAACGAGAACGTTCACAGCAGTCCAGCTCAGTACCCCCTGGACTGGGCGACGATCTGCGACCTGCCCCTGTAGGAAGCGGACGTCGACCTTTCGGGACCGCTCACGGACTGGACTGCGCACCTGTCCGTCGTCCGCGATGGGGCCGTGCCGCTGCCCGAACGGCTGGCCGGGCTCCTGGCCGAGGTCGCCGGGCAGCTGACCGCCACGGCCGCCATTGCGCCGTTGGCGGCGATGCGTGCCGGGGGTGTGCTGGAGCGGATCGCTGCCCGGGTGAGCCGGGAAACCGCCGGCGCCCTGCGCGACGACGGCATGCCGGCCGAAGCGGTGGCCACCGCGCTCGGCACCACCCGCTCCAAGGCTCTGGTCCTGCTCCTGACCGCCCAGGACAGGTGACGCCACGCGCAACAGCATCCGCCTTGCCGGTTTTCGGTTTCCCCGGAGCGGGATCCCGTCCGCGGACCGGGCGATTCCGTGGTCACATCACGCCAGATGGCAGCCCAGGGGACTCGGATGAGCCAGCAGCCAGCCACCGCGGGTCAGTCCAAGTCCTCCCAGGTCCACCTGGGGGCGGGGCTGCCGTCAGGCTCTCGGCCGTACCGGAACTGCTCCTTCCAACCTGTGACCTCCAAGAGACTATGGAACCGTCCTACGCCGGCCAATCGCGCGGTCAGAATGCTTGCCTGACCGTCTGCTCCGACGTTCCGAAGGGACTCCAGCAGCCTCTTTACGGCGTGCTCGCTGGCGATGCTGACGTGTGCAGCGGGGTTATGGGCCAGTGCAGCTGCGATCTGATCGTCTGAGTTGGCCGCATGCAGACTGTCCAGCAGATGGGCTATCGCGTAAGGGCTCTTGTCAGTCAGGGTATGAGTGGGGGCTCGTGCGGCCAGCGCCGCAGCCTGGTCGGCGGCACCGGCTTTCCGTAGGCTCGTCATCAAGGCAGCCACGCCGCCGTGCTGGTCGGTGAGGCAGTGGTCAGCGGGGCGGCGGGCTAGTAGGGCAGCCACCTGATCGTGTGCTTCTGCCCTTCGCAGGCTGTCCAGCAGGAACGCCGTACTGAATGCGTGGTCGAGGGACGTGTGGGCCGCAGGATCGCGAGCGAGAAGACCACTCACCTGGCTATGCGCCTTGGCGCTCAGCAGTTCATCCAGAAACCGGGATACGGCGCCCGCATGACTCAGGTCGACGTGCGTGGCGGGGTCGCGTGCCAGCAGCGCTGCCACCCCGGCCTCTGTCTGGGCTCTCCGGAAGACAGTGAGTAGCTGATAGACGGCCTCCGGGTCGTTGATGGAAACGTGCGTGGCGGCCCGAGAGGCCAGGGCGTTGGCTTGTTCGGTTGCGCCGACTTCCTGCAGCCAGATCAGCAACTCGGCCAGCTCGAGCGGATTGTCGACCGTTGTGTGGGCAGCGGCACGATCTGCCAGTGCGGTGATGTGCTCGTCAGCGTTGGCACAATGCAAGCTCTCCAACACTCTGGCCACAGTGGACGGGTCTTCTACGGAGGCGTGAGCTGCGATGCGTGAAGCCAGGACTGCGGCTTGATCGAGGGTGCCAGCCTGCCGCAGACTCCACGTCAGCGCAGTGAACTCGCCCGGCTCGTCGAGAGAGACCTGAGCTGCAGCTCGTACAGCGAGTCGCTCAATCGCCTTGATCGCGGGCAAGCCTTCCGAGGCCACGTCGGCCGCGCTTGTGCCCCCTAGGGCATGGGCGGAGGCACGTGCAGCCAAGACCTGCGCCTGTTCGGTTGCGCCAGCCTGGCCCAGGCTGTCCACCAGTCTCGCCACGGCATAGGGATTGTCGAGGGAGACGCGCGCACCTGGTCCACGCTCCAATAGGGCGGCAATCTGTTCGGTTGCTCCAGTCTGGCGCAGGCTGTCCAGCAGTTTTGCCACGGTGTAGGGGTTGTCGAGGGGAGCGTGGGCTCCTGGTCCACGCTCCAGTAGGGCGGCAATCTGTTCAGTTCCGCGAACGTTTTGCAGGCTGTCTAGCAGCTTCGCCGTAGCGAATGGGTTGTCAGCAGGAAGTCGGCTGATCGCTCCCGCGACATAGTCACGCATCTGATCAACGTGGTCAGTCGTCCACCACTGGTCCACTATCTCGGCGACCAAATACGGGTCGTCGAGGGCAGTCTGGGCTGCAGCCCGCGCAGCCCGAACAGCGGTGTATTCATCTGCGGCGACCTTGACCAGGTCGTCCAGCAGTTGCGCAACGCCGTAGGGGCTATCTAGGGAAACACACGCAGAAGCTCGCTCCGCCAGGACAGCTACTTGCTCCCAGGCTTGAACCTCGCACAGGCTGTTGAGGAGCCAGCGAACTTTGAATGTGCTGTCGGCAGGGACCTGGGAAGCGGGGCTGCGGGACACCAGAACAGCAATCTGCTCCGCCGCATCCACCTCCATGAGCTTGTTTAGGAACCGGGCTAGCGCGGCTGGGTCACGAAGAACAACATGTGCGGCAGGGGCACGATCCAGCAGAGCAGCTATCTGCTCCCTCGCCTCAATCTCCAGCAAGCCGTTCAGCAGCAAGGACAACAGATACGGATCGTCGAGGGATGTGTGCGAGACAGCCCACAAGGCCGGACGATGATCAGCGGTGTGCATGGGAGATGGTTTCACCAGTGCGGCCGGGGCATACGGATGACCGAAAGCAGCCGCATGCTTGAAGAGCTGGGCGGCATCCCGGTACAGACCTCGTCCATAAGCGGCGTGGCCAAGGTTGTACCAGTCGGCGGGGTGCGCGTGGTGTACCGCTGAGTTCCAGAAGTCGACAGGAGGGATCTCTTCGGCGCGGTGGTGGCGGCCGTACTGGTCAAGATAGTCCGCTAGCTGATACTGCGGTCCGTTCGTGTACGGAACCGCCTGATCGGCGACTGAGTTGTCAACGCTGCGCCGACGCTGATTGCGGAGGCTGGTCTGCTTCACGGGGGTGAGGATGCCGGGAATGCCGTTGCACTCCCGGCTCGCGTACTCGAGGGCTTTCGGCAGCCAGTCTTCGCTGGTGGAGCTCCAATCTGCGTCGGTCAGGTAGCCGGGGGCTGCTTCAGCGAGCCAGGCGAGCGGCAGATGAGGTCCGGTGCCGAGCCGGTAAGCATCCATGGCGGCGTGAAACAAAGCCTGGGTCGCTTTGTCCGCGCTGCGGTAGCGGTCCATCAAGACAGGCACGCCCGCCAGGTACTGCGTAACCTGGCGTCCCGTCGCGCGCGTAGCGGCCTCCGTGAGCCGGGGGTCAGACTCGGCCGTGCCCGCGAGAACAGCTAGATCGACGTCAGTAAACGCTTGGGGCACATCGATCCTGTGTCCGTTCAACAGCTCGCGGGCATGGGCGTGCCGGTCGGGGTTGCCCCGGTACGTCAGGGTCTCCCAGTGCTCCGGCCACAGCGTGGCCAACACCAGCACCGGCCCCCGGGAAGTGTCGTGCAGCAGACTCCGCAGGCCGGCGGCGACCTGATCACCAGTACCGTCCCCGCTGAGGTAGAGCTGGGCTTCGTTGAGCCACACCACGGTCCGCGGAGCGACTTCCGGGAGCTCTGCCAAAACAGCACCGGGCCGGATGGGAGATAGAGGGTGCCACAGCCGCCAGGAGGCTGGAAGCTTGCGTACGGCCTCCCACAGCGCACGGGTCTTGCCCGTGGAAGACCCGCCCACCAGAACAGCGATTGCGCTGTGCCCGGCCGCCGCGGAAGCGACCACCGCGTCCAGCTGCGCGTCGAACCCGCGCGGGACATAGGCAGGTAGGGAACCCAACGTGCTGTGGTCGCCTCTAGCCTCAAGGGCCGGGTGGACTTCCAGGTCGGCCAATACGAGCGGGTCGTTGAACTCTCCGAGCGGCCGTCCTGCACCGCTGGCCATCCGGGCGTTCACCCACAGGCCGCGCACCCGTGCGGCCAGGTCCCCGGTATCCCAGGCAGCCCGACGTGCCAAGACCACGGCCACGGCTACAGCGTCTGCCTGAGCCGGGGGTAGGACGGGATCGCTGATGCAGCGCCGCACGGTATCCCGACTCGGAGCCCCCGCCAGACCCGAGTCTGCGGCCACGTCCTCGGCGATCTCGGTCAGACTCGGCGCTTCCGCCGCCAAGTACACCTCGTACAGCAGATCCTTCAGCTCCTGCAGCGCGCGAGGCCACCCCACCCGCGCTCGCTCCAAAGCCCGCGGCCGCTTAGCCGGACCGCCCCCCACATCGCGACTCATCGCATCATCATCCCCCTGCACTGCTGCCAACCAGGGCTGAACAGCACAGATACCGCCACCGGAACGGAGCCCGTCGCAACCCGGAGCCGACCTTCCCAAGAGGCCGAACGTGGACAGCAAGCCGGCCGGCTACCCATCCACTGACCACAACCCGTGGAGGCCGCATGCCCCGCAACCGCCTGACCCGCCGTGAACGCCTGGCCCTGGCCGGCGCCACCCTGAGCGGCTGCGCCTCCGGCGCCGTCCGATCCCTCATGACCTGGCTCCTCGACTGGTAACTCGGCCCCGGCCGGCGGAGGCGAACGCTTTCGCCGGCCTCCCCGAGGCGCAGACTCGAGACGCTTCGCTCAACCGCGTTGGGCTGCTTGTAGGTCTCGCCGCCGAAGACGGGCGGTCGCCCGCCAGGCGCCTCGCTTGAGGCTGTGACCGATCTGGTCTGCTGGCTGTGGGATCACGGCGCGGATGCCGCGTCGGCGGAGATGCCTTCGTATCGCGGGGGACCAGTACTCGCGGTCCCCCAGGATGTGTCGGAGTCGATCACGGAGTCCCTGCGCCCGGCGTCCGGGGTGGCCAGCGTGGGGGGTTCTGGGTGGGACGTCTTGGTGGGGGTCCGGCGAGGTGGCGTTGGAGGTCGAGGTGGCGGAACTGGTATACCGCCCCCACTTGTCGTAGTACGCCGCGGTGTGCGTGGGCGTCGGCGAGGAAGGCCATGAAACGCCAGGGCACACGTCCCAGTATGGCCAGTTCGATTCGCGCGGCCAGGAAAGCCAGCCATACCGATCTGGCGCGTCCGAACTGAGCGGCTCCGAGGCCAAGGATTATTCCGACCAGGAGTCCGAGTGTGAGCGCCTCGGTGATCCGCACTTCAGACAGCCGGGCAACGAACCCGAGGATGAGACAGCTCATGAGCCCGACTGCGAGCGTGACGGTCCAGAATGTACGGCGGTCCCGAGCCAGGACCGCGCCTGGTCCCACTGCCTTGTTCAGGTCAGGCTGTAGTGATGTCAGACCTCCCAGCAGCCCGCCCACGACAATGCCGAGGAGCCCGCCGACCAGGCTGAATCGTTCCTCGCTTGGATACGTGAAGAGCCCGAACCCGAGCCCCAATGTAACTGCGGGCATGAACGTGCGTACCCAGAAACGTCCTTTCCAGCTCCAGCGGATGCCCTCTGTCGGGCTGAGTCTCGGTTCAATGATGAGCAGCACTATTGCCAGCATTCCCCAATTCATAGCTGCCTGCATTCCAAGCATTGGGTTGTTGAGGAGGCCAAATGTAAGTCCGTACGCGAGTCCGATCGCTAGTCCGGGGATAAGAGCGAGGGCGAGTGCGGGTAGGGCTTTGTGGAGTTGCCACCAGGCGAGGTTGGGGGTGCCGTGGAGGGTGTGTTCGAGGTGGCGGGCGAGGAAGGTGAGGGTGTGCTCGGCTTGTTTGGCGGTCCATGGGCTGGGGTGGCGGTGGTGGGGGCTGTAGGCGGCGGGGATGAAGATCCGGAACAGGTGGGCGTCGACATCCTGGCGGGTGGGGTAGCGGGTTTGGTCGAGGAGTTCGTCGGGGTTGGTGAGGCTGGCGGGGTGCTCGTCGCCGGGGCGGGGGTTGTAGATGCTGCGGGCCAGGAACAGTCCGAGTGGGGTGCTCAGCGCCTGGGCGGTTGGGGTGCCACTGCGAAGGGCGTCGGTGACCCGGCTCCAGCGGGCCGCGGCCGCGGTGTGGGGGCCGCCGGCGTCGCGTAGCAGGTAGGCAGCTGCCTGAGTGGCGTTGAGCGGGTGGAGTCGGATGCCTGCGGCTCCGTTCAGGAGCATGGGGGTGCCCGCGGGCGGGTTCAGAGCGCTGCGGTACTCGGCGGTGCGGCTGGAGAGCACCAGCGGCCGCCCGGGGTGCAGTACCTGGTTGATGGCATGCAGGGCGCGGGGGCGGGCTGCTTCGGGGAGTTCGTCCAGCCCGTCGAGGATGGGCACGATGAGCTGGCCTTCAACCAGGGCGCGCGCCCAGGTGCCTGGACTTGGCTGCGGGGGTCTTGCGGGGGCAGGGTCGTACAGGGCGGGGTGGTCTCGGGCGAGTTGGTCGGCCATCCACGTGTACAGGTCCTGTCGCGCCATGAGGCCAGTGAGAAGAGGGCCGGCACCGGGCCGCCGGGCGGGCGGTGTTCGAGCTGGGTCAGCAGAAGGTGTACGAGCAGCATGGTCTTGCCGGCGCCTGGCTCGCCGAGGACCACCAGGCGGCGCGTGGGAACTCGTTCGAAGACCTGGCGGATGTCGTCCCACTTGCCGGCCAGCCCGGCGGGGCTGAGTGCCCACTCGGATGCGTCGCCCGCTGGGTCCTCAGGCCTTGCTCCGGCGAGATTGAGGAGGAGCGGCCACGACTCGACCAGATCCGTGTCGGCGGCCTCCCATTCGAGGGGCAGCGGGTAGGGGTCGTTGAGGCGGCGTACTCGCTCCTCGTTTTCCCACTGCTGGCGTATCCCTTGGGCCAGCTGGTCAGCCACGTCCTCCAGTCGGGCAGCAGGCGGTACGCTCATGCTGGGCTTGTGGCGCACGGTGGCGAACACCACTGCGGGCAGCCCTAGCAGCGCGACGAAAACGCCGACCACCTTGCCCACGTCCTCCACTCGGTTCACGCCAAGGCGAACGGAGCACACGGTCAAAACACCCGCGAGCACTACCGCGTACAGCAGTCCAGCCCACTTCAGTGAACGCCTCACATGGTGATCATGCGTGATTCGGGAAGGGCTTTCCAGGATTGGCGTGGCCAGCTTGCTGACGCTGCCAGGGCTCAGTTTGCCGCCGAAGCCCAGGCTGTGCGTCACTCTGACCGGGGCCGGTCAATACGGCCGGTCACCGGCATTGGTCACGCCCAGTCCACGCCGAGTTCAGCGAGTGCTGCTGTCGGTGGTCAGTGAATCTGAGCAGTCGTCATGCTTCTGACCTGGGGTTGTGCAGTTTGGTTGAGAGGGTTGGTGGCTGTGTTGGCTCACTGAATCTGCGCAGCGTCTAGGGACATCAGCCGTCTGACCTGGGGTGCGTTTCGGTGCGAGTCCGGCTGCTCGGGTTGGTTGAGCACTACGCTGTTTCACTGGTCCGCGACAGCATGTCTGGTTCACCTCCGTAGCGGTGGAGGTGCCTAGTTCATGATTCTATCCAGGCTAGAAAACGAATCATACATGGAGTGTGGTCGAGGTTGCTGCGGATTTGGAAGTCGTTTCTTTTGGTGTGATCGTTCGCTGAGCTGTGCATGGTGGATCTGGTTGAGCGTCTGGTGCCGGACGAGCTGTGGGTGTTGTTCCGGCGGGTGGTGCCACCTGCGGACGTGATACGTCCGCAGGGGCGGGGGCCGGCATCGGGCGGGTGATTCTGAAGCCTTGGAGGGAGGTCATCCTCGTGGCCAGCACGGGCTGGGCGTACCGGCCATGGCTCGCCGGCTGCCGAGGATTACACCGCCGCTACGAACGCAAGGCCGAACACTTCCTTGTCTTCGTCGGCGTAGCCACAGCACTCATCGGCTACCGATGCCTTACCAAATGAAGCGACGTCTTAGGCTCATGGTGAGTTCGGTCCGGTCCATCCGCGTGGCGCACGCTGCGAATGCGCGTTCGTCGAGCGAAACTGAAGCCGGTAGGTGGGCGAGGGTGTGACGTACTCAAGCGGTGGTACGGCGTCGATGGCTACGACTGCCGCTCGAGGCGGTACCAGCGATTCTCTGACCAAGGAGGCGGTCATGACGGAGCAACGCAAGAGCAGTGACATCATCCCGGAGGAGTTTGGCGGACTGATCGTGGAATTTCGCGGTCTACTTGAGAAGTACCCTCATGCGGTCGGGAACTTCTCGCTCGCATACCACCCTGCGGAGTATGGAGAGGAATTGGGTACAACAGTGACGGCGGGGATCCCTCCCGCCCCGGTCTTCGATTGCTCAGAAATCGAACCCGGATTCGTTGTGTGCCGGCGCGTCCACGAGGAGTGACCGTGCAGGAATGAGAGCCGATGTCCGGCCCCGTAGGTTCTGGAGGCGGAGCCGGAAGAACCTGGGTGGGGGAGCGCAGCGGATCCACCCAACGGGCCGAAGGCCCGGACCCCGTGAAACGGGGTCACCCCAGCCCGCGTAGCGGGCCGTTCGAGACCGAGCGAAGCGAGGTCTCAGGCTGCTGAGCGAAGCGCAGGACACCGGCCCGAAGGGCCGGCTCTGTCGGCGAAGCCGAGCCACGTCAGCGCAGCGAGGCGGTTCTCTCCTGAGCGCGCAGCGCTCAGGTTCCAT